>NBTC02000002.1 GCA_002082245.2 Yersinia enterocolitica
CCTTGCAACTGATTTGGCAGGTCTTACATCCGGTGCACTTGTGGAGTCGACAAAAAAAACCATATTGCTTCATTATTCAACTCCTTATATACGTTTTACTTCAACGAGGTTGTGTGTTTGGGTTACCTTTTGCCAGTGGTGACGGTCGCAGTGTTGTTAAGGTATTGATACACCCTCCACATCAATGCCGTCCTTATTGGTATTTCGCCATGCCCCCTGCGGCACGCTAATAACCCCCGGTAACACCCGTTCGGTAACCTTTGCTGCAATACGCATGCGGCCTCGGCTGTTAAAAATTTCGACCATATCCCCTTGTTGGATACCGCGAGGCTGGGCATCAATGGGGTTAATCCAAAACTGATGTGGTACCGCTTCCCGCAGCATGGCTACGTTATAATAAGAGGAGTGGGTATGGCCTTTGATATGGAAGCCTGTCATCTGCAAAGGGTAGTTTTTCATGGTTTCTACATCGCTAACACCTTCAAAGGTTGGGCAATATTCAGCGACAGCGGTAATGCGATCACCGGGTGCCAGTTGCCACTCTTTTTCCAATGTTGCCAGCGCTTCTGAGTAGATCTCAATTTTGCCAGACGGGGTTTTCAACGGGTGGTTCACAGGGTCATCACGGAAATCTTTTAACGCGATATATTGACTGCTGTCGGCATAAATACGATCGATGATGCCTTGGTCGTTGGTCTGTTCAAAAGGTGGCAAGGCGGGGTTTTTCTCACGCATTTTGTTATAGCTGATTTCAATCCATTCTTGCTGGGTATGGCCTTCGGTAAAGGCATCGCCAATTCCTAACTTGGTGGCAATTTCGGCTAACACATCATAAGACGGGCGGCACTCCCACAGCGGCTCGATCGCATTTTTTGCAACCGCGTGACGTAGTGATAAGCCCACTAGCGTAGGAGTTATCAATTAAATCATTTGATTCAACTGAGGTGACATCGGGCAGTAATAAATCAGCATATTTGGCAGAGTTGGTCATGTGGTTTTCCCACACCAAAAAAACTCGCACAGTGATTCATCTTGTAAAATGCGGTGGGTTTTATTCAGATCAGAATGCTGATTGCCGATAACATTACTGGCGTAGTTCCACATAAACTTAATATTGGTATCAAGTTTATCTTTATTCTTCACATGCGCATTTTTCGCTGTCATTTCAGTGCCACGAAAAATAGCATCGGTCCACATAAAGCAGGGAATAGCAGTCTTCACTGGGTTCGGAATACTGAATCCCGGCACCGGATATTTCACATTCCCGCCCCAGGCTCCAGTATTGGTTCCGGCGCGGCCAATATTACCAGTCATCAATGGCAACATCATAATGGCGCGTGCCGCCTGCTCGCCATTAGCACTGCGCTGAATCCCCCAACCTTGTGATATCCATGCTGCACGGGCATTTCCCAACTCACGGGCTAATTGAATAATCTGTGTCGGTGCAATGCCGGTTATCTCACTGGCCCATTGCGGTGTTTTTTCTACCCATCGTGGCCGTTACCTAAAATATAATCTTTGTAAGAGCTATTGGCGGGGGCTGAGGCGGGTAGTGTTGTGGCATCCCAGCCGACACAATATTGTGCCAGGAAATCTTCATCAGTCAGATTTTCTTTAATTAATACATGTCCTAATGCGGCCACCAGCGCGGCATCGGTACCTGGGAAGATGGGGAGCCATTCTGCGTTGAGGGTCGTTACGCTGTCGGTCATGCGTGGATCGATAATAATAACTTTGGCTTTGCTTTGCCCCAGAGCATGAACGGTTTCGATATATTGCCCGCCGCCCGACATCCGAGTCTCTGCCAGATTATGACCAAACATAACCACCAGATCTGAGTTTTTAATTTCATCCAGCAAAGTTTCGTCTGCATTGCCATAGATATACGGCATTACCGTATTTATTTGGGCGGTGGAATAAGTACCGTGTTGATCGAGAAAACCACCCAGCAAGCTCAGCATTCTTTTACAGGCATTGCGGCCTTGTAAATTAGCGCCGGTCGAACCAGAACCATATTGATAATAAATTGCTTCGTTGCCGTATTGTGCAATGGTTCTTTTTAGATTATCAGCGACAATAGTGGTAGCTTCATCCCAACTAATACGTTTAAATTTACCTTCGCCGCGTTTGCCAACACGCAGCATGGGATATTTGACCCGATCCGGGTTATATGTTTTCCATCTTACCGATCGGCCACGTAAACAGGGGCGAATTTGATGCTCACCAAAGGTAGAGTCATCATAAATTGCTTCATTAGCAATTTTAATAATTTCGCCATTTCTCACATGCACTTTTAGTGGGCAGCGGCTACCGCAGTTGACCAGACAAGCACTGTATTTAACGGTTTCCTCTGTTGTTGCTGCGTGCTCTTCTGGCGCGGCATGTACTGAAAAAGGAAGGGTGATAGAACTGGCAATAGCCGCAGCCCCGGTGACTGCGGCGGATGTTTGAATAAATTCACGGCGGCTTAGTGAGCCGGTGATAGGTCTTTTATTGTTATTCATCGACATTACCTTTGCGGAGGACACTTTTTTAATGAAAAATAAGAAAATTAGGGTTGAGCGGCAATGTCTCACCTTAGGAAATAACTTGTTACTTTTATATGATGTAAATCAATTAAGACGATATAACGGAAATATCGCGCTGTTTTTTGTGAGTGAGGCGAAGGTTATTAATAATTTACCGTAAGATATTAACCATTCCCTATACATAAAATTAATGTATTTATATAAAGTTAGTAGTTGTAATAAAGAATCAATCTCAAATGACCGGGTGCTGTTATTATTTCCATTATTTTATGGGTTAATTTAATTTTATCTTTATGATCTTAAGAAAAGTCTTAATAAAGAAACGGCTGTTTTTACCGCTATTCTTTATCACCATAACGGCAATGGTTGGTGGTATTAACCCTAACTAAATAATGGCTAAAATGACATGCTGATCTATTTATCCAGATAAGAAGAGATCTGCATCACGATTCTTATCTCTTCCAGCTTGCAGTCGTGCATTAACATGGTAGTTTACCGAATAGTTGGATTGTTACCGTCAATGGCGGGCAAAACCTGATTGAGTAGCATGATGAATGCTGCTGAGTCGGGTTTTTTTGTTTTCAGGGCTAAAGCATGCAAATCGCTAAATACTTAACAACAATGTAGTTATTGTTCTCGATCAGCATGGTCAGGAACAAGTCATTATGGGACGTGGTCTTGGCTTTCAAAAACACCCAGGTGAATCGCTAGATAACACATTGATCGAAAAAGTGTTTGCTCTAAAAGACAATGAATTGGTTTCGCGGCTGAGTGAGTTGCTGAGCTGTATTCCATTAGAAGTAATGATTGCTTGTGACTGTATCATCACGCAGGCAACGGGCAAAACTGGGTAAGTTGCAGGATAACCTCTACATTTCGCTGACTGACCACTGTTTCTATGCGATTGAGCGGCATAAACAAGGTTTGGATATAACGAATGGATTGCAGTGGGAGATTCGTCGGTTGTATCCCAAAGAGTTTGCCTTGGGTCGTGAAGCCTTGCAGATTATTAAACAACGCCTTGGGGTGCAATTGCGTGAAGATGAAGATTTATCGCGCTCCATCTGGTGAATGCTCAGTTGAAGGGTGAAATGCCTGAAGTAATGCAAGTGACGAAGGTAATGCAGGAGATACTGCATATCGTGAAGTACCAATTTAAGCTGGAATATGAGGACGGGCTGAGTTATCACCGTTTTGTTACCCATCTGAAATTTTTCTCACAGCGAATGTTGGGCCGTAATGGGGTCACCAGTGATGATGATTCCTTACACGATGCAGTGAAAGATAATTATGCCGAGGCTTACCGCTGTGCGGGTAAGATTCAGCAGCATATGAAATTGCAGTATCACAAGATTTGAGCAAAGAAGAGCGGATGTTTTTGACTATCCATATTGAACGCGTTCGCCGGGAAAGTTTTAATCTGCCAGATTAAATGATTTAAAAGGGAAGGGTTCTAAGTAGTAAGAGAATTTAGCCAAACTGGATTGTTACTGCTTCGGCAGGCAAAACCTGAATGTACTTGTGTCGCTGGGTCGCGGTGCGGAGTGCGTTTAGGTTTTTTTTTGCCCGAATTTTTACCTGTATAAACAAGAGTGTTACCGAAGGAAAACACGATGCAATACACAACGGTCGCCAGCGAGATCCTCGCCGGAGTAGGGGGGCAGAGTAATATTAATAGCGTAGTACATTGCGCTACCCGTTTACGCTTTAAACTCAAGGATATGGCGCGGGCTGATGCCCAAGCGCTGAAAGATAATCCTGGCGTTATTATGGTAGTGGAAAGTGGTGGCCAGTTTCAGGTGGTTATCGGAAACCATGTTAGTGAGGTCTACCAGGCGTTAGTGAACCAAGCGGGGTTGGCTGATGCTGAAGAGCATGATAACAAGTCAGGTAATCAAAAAGAGAGTTTGTTCAGTCACTGTATCGATATCATTTCGGGTATTTTCACCCCTTGCTCGGTGTATTGGCCGCCTCCGGTATTCTTAAAGGTTTTTTGGCACTGAGTGTTGTTTGCGGCTGGTTACAACCCGACAGCGGCAGCTATACAATTTTATTTGCTGCCAGTGACTCACTGTTTTATTTCTTCCCACTGGTATTGGGTTATACCGCAGGTAAGAAGTTTGGTGGCAGTCCATTTATTACCATGGCGATTGGTGGTGCATTAGTACACCCCTTGATGCTCGCTGCATTTAACGCAGCCGGGCAACCTGGGGCTTCTGAGGTCTATTTCCTTGGTATTCCGGTCACATTTATCAATTACAGCTCGTCGGTTATCCCTATCATATTAGCGGCTTGGGTTAGTAGTCGGTTAGAAAAAGGGTTTAACCGGGTGTTACACAGCAATATTAAGAACTTTTTCACGCCATTACTGTGTCTGGTAATAACCGTTCCAGCCACCTTTTTACTGATTGGCCCGCTGGCAACCTGGCTTAGCCATTTATTGGCGTCGGGGTTCCAAATTATCTATTCGGCTGCTCCTCCTGTTGCCGGTGGTGTATTGGCCGGGCTATGGCAGATTTGCGTTATCTTTGGGCTGCACTGGGGTTTGGTCCCTTTGATGATAAACAACCTGAGTGTACTGGGCTATGACGCCATGTTGCCGCTGTTGTTACCGGCAGTTATGGGGCAAGTGGGGGCCACGCTCGGTGTCTTTTTACGTACTCGCGATGCAAAAATGAAGGGGCTGGCTGGTTCGGCATTTACTGCGGGGATATTCGGTATTACTGAACCCGCTGTTTATGGGGTGACCTTACCGTCGAAAAAACCGTTTGTTTTTGGCTGCGTAGGCGGGGCGATAGGGGTGTCATCGTCGGTTTCTGCCAGACCCATGTTTATTCATTCAGCCTTGCCAGTATCTTCTCTTTTGCCCAGATAATTCCCGCTACAGGTGTCGATGCCAGCGTATGGGGCGCCATTATTGGCACCCTGATTGCGTTGATCTTTGCTGCCATCAGCACCTTCTTTTTTGGCCTGCCAGCGCTGTTGCCACCGCAGAAACAGAGGATTTGTCTCACACTCATCCATCACCGATAACCACAGTGGTATGGGCGAAGTGATATTCAGCCCGATCAGTGGTGAATTGTTAGCGCTAGCGGATGTCAGTGACAGTATTTTCGCCAGTGGTTTATTGGGGGCGGGAATTGCGATTATTCCACAACAAGGGCGGGTCGTGTCACCGGTTAATGGCGTTGTAGCGTCACTGTTTAAAACCCACCATGCGATTGGCATTGAATCTGATTCTGGTGCTGAGGTCCTTATCCACGTTGGTATTGATACCGTCAAACTCGATGGCAAATATTTTACCGCTCATGTTAAAGCCGGTGACCGGGTCAGCGCAGGTGATTTACTGCTGGAGTTTGATTGTGCGGCGATTACCGGAGCAGGTTATGACCTGACGACGCCGATAATTATCAGCAACAGTGAAAATTATCAGGATGTCCTGTGTGCTAAAGGCACCTCTATTACTGAGCAAGCCCCGTTATTAACCGTAATTCGTTAATACTGATTTAGGAGAAAACCGATGAAACATGCATTTCCAGATAATTTCCTTTGGGGCGGTGCGATTGCCGCTAATCAGGTAGAAGGGGCTTATCTTGCTGAGGGGAAAGGGCTATCTACCTCTGATTTACAACCCCATGGTATTTTTGGCGATATCATTCCTAGGGTGAGTGGTGACAGTTATGTCAAAGATCTAGCTATCGATTTTTATCATCGCTACCCAGAGGATATCGCACTATTTGCTGAGATGGGGTTTAAATGTTTGCGGATATCCATTGCCTGGACACGTATTTTCCCACAGGGCGATGAGCAGCAGCCTAATGAGGCAGGTCTGGCATTCTATGACCGTGTATTTGATGAAATGGCGAAATATAACATTACGCCATTGGTGACATTATCCCACTATGAGATGCCTTATGGGCTGGTTAAGAATTATGGTGGCTGGGGTAATCGTAAAACAATTGGTTTCTTTGAACATTATGCCCGCACCGTGTGTCAGCGTTATCAGCATAAGGTTAAATTGTGCTGACATTTAATGAGATCAATATGTCTGCATGCGCCATTCACCGGAGTAGGATTAGAGCAAGCAAGCAGTAAGAGTGCCGTGTATCAGGCTATCCATCACCAGTTGGTTGCCAGTGCCAAAGCGGTTGCTGCATTGCATGAAATTATCCCTGATGGCCGAATCGGAAATATGCTGTTGGGTGGGCTGATGTATCCACTAACTTGCAAGCCTGCCGATGTATTGGAAACATTACAGCAGAATCGTGAATGGCTATTCTTTGGCGATGTGCAGGTTCGCGGTTATTACCCCTCTTATATGGCTCGTTATTTTAAACAGCACGGCATTAGTGTTGAAATTACTGCTGAAGATAAACTGGCATTAAAACAGACTGTCGATTTTATCTCCTTCAGTTATTACATGAGCGGCTGCGTGACCGCCGATGAAGAGTTAAACCGTAAAGCCCGAGGTAATATTCTTAGCATGGTGCAGAACCCGCATCTGGCCAGCTCGGAATGGGGGTGGCAGATCGATCCTGACGGGCTGCGTATCTTGCTCAATGAATTATGGGATCGTTATCAAAAACCCCTGTTTATTGTTGAGAATGGGCTGGGAGCGAAAGATAAGCCGGATGTTAATGGCCATATTGAAGATGACTATCGCATTGAATATCTCAATGACCATCTGGTCCAGGTCGGTGAGGCTATCGAAGATGGCGTTGAGGTGATGGGATATACCAGTTGGGGGCCGATTGATTTGGTTAGCGCCTCAAAAGCTGAATTATCCAAACGTTATGGTTTTATTTATGTCGATCGCGATGACAGTGGTAATGGCACATTGGAACGCCGTCGTAAGAAGAGCTTCTATTGGTATCGCGATGTGATTCAGAGTAATGGCGAGGCATTGAAACGCTAATAGCGACGTTTGTATGTTGCAGTGATATAAGCAGCTCTCAACTGTTTTGCCTCACTGCAACACGACTTATTTTTGGGGAAGTACCGAGTATTTATTATTAGATGTGCGGGTTATTCTAAAAATGGAAAATAATGAAACCAACGGGATCTTTATAACGGGGTCTCTGGTGCTCCCGGAGCGACTGATCCAGGTGCTATCGTTACCATAATAATACTTGGTTCTTTTACAGTGGATTCAATCAGCAGGTAACAAAACATCAGGATGACGCCAACCGTGGTTTAAGTGTGTTTTACAGCATGTCGTTGGCGGACCAACGGACCAATTACATGCATTACGCTACCTCCGCAGGCATCCGTTATCGCGGCTTATTTGATAGCCGCCCACAAGATTGGTTGGGATTCGGCGTATCAATGGTTAAACTGAGTGATTATTATAAAGATAATCAACGCTATCTGAATCAAATCAATAATGTTTCTGATTATAATAATCCACGTTACTCTCCAATAGCTGGGTATTCGGTTGCTGCCGAACTGTATTATCGTTTCCGTGTCACTTCATGGCTGGAATTACAACCTGATCTACAATATTGGCACTCACCAGCAGGGGTAAGCCAAACGCAAGATGTATGGGGAACCGAATTAAAAACAGTTATTACATTCTAAATTTCGCCTGTATTGCAGATAATACGGCTATGACGTGGTGCTTTAACTGGCACCACGTAAACTGTTACGCTATTCTCCATCGAGTATTATTTGTAGAGAATCAGCGTGATGTTGAATATGAAAAACAGATTCGATGGTAACAACATCTTAGGTGAAAGGAATATTCACGCAGTTTTTGAACTGAGCTTATTACTGAAAGCAATCTTAGCCGTGATGGAGATTATCAGCGGTATTTTAACCTATTTTGTGACGCCGCAGTTTTTGCTAAATATTCTGCATCGCATCACGCAAGTTGAATTTATTGAAGACCGTGGCGATGTGGTAGCCCATTATTTACTGCATGCGGCACAAAATCTCTCAATCAGCAGTCTGCATTTTGCCGCATTTTATCTGCTCATCCACGGCGTGGTTAAGTTGTGGGTCATTATTGGATTATGGCGCAAAAAGCTGGGTTATTATCCGGCGGCAATAGTCATATTCAGCTTATTCATTATCTATCAACTCTATCGTTATACCTTCACTCACTCGGTGTTATTGATCGTAATAACTGCGCTGGATGTGGTGGTTATTGTGTTGACGTTGCTGGAGTATCGAGATTACGCCAGCAGCATAAAACCCCTTAGCCAGATGAAGGCCATACTGAGCAATGCGAACCAAAAACCAAGGTTATAATGCCCTGTGAGGTTACTCAGTTAGCAAAAATATGCGCTTGGCCAATAATTGTCAGGTCAACCATTAAACCGATACTTATACCTTCGCGGCTGATGGTTTTAACCTCTACCGTTTCATTACTTTCAACCAGATATAGGGTGAGTGTTGAGATAAAACCCGCAAAATCAATATTGATAACCTTAGCCAGACAATGAGTGGTGTAGTGATGATCTGCGGGCAAAGGGGTGATAGTAATCTGTTCTGGCCGTAACATAATCCGGCTCAATCCATGGCGTTGCTCATCATCAACCCTGACGCTGCCCAGTGCACAATCAGCCCATCCGGTATCAATATTGGCGGAAAGAATCAATGTTTCGCCAAGGAAAGTCGCTGTAGGTTCATCAATCGGTCGCAAATAGAGTTCTTGCGGCGGGCCAACATGCGCCAGTTTACCCGCCCGCATTACCGCGACTTGCGAGGCAGGCAAATGATAATGCTTCGGTTTGATCATGCGTCACTAAAATGGAGGCAATATTTGCCTGTGCCAACAGTTCAGCCACCGCTTTGCGCGTTGAGGCGCGTAAGGCGGTATCCAGAGCTGAAAAAGGTTCATCCAACAGCATCAGTACCGGCCGCTGTGCTAACGCTCTGGCGAGAGCGACCCGCTGCTGTTGCCCACCCGAAATCTCATGGGGCCAAAGTTGTGATAACCGCCGATCCAGTGCGACCATCTCCATCAGTTCATCAATTCGGCGGGCTTTGTCCTGCTTGGTCCCTGTTAGTCCATAACCAATATTGCCCGCGACGGTAAAGTGGGGGAACAGCGCACCATCTTGCGGTACAAAACCAATCCCTCTTTTGTGCGCTGGCACGTGGGTTGAATTGTCGAATACCGGATGACCTTGCAGAATAACTTTACCGTGATCGGGGGTTTCGAACCCGGCAATAATCCGCAACAACGTGGTTTTGCCTGAGCCGGATGGCCCAACAATTGCGGTGCGACTGCCGGCGGAAACCTGCAAGTCAATTCGGTCTAATACGGTAACAGACTGGAAAGACTTACCGATTTGCTGAAGTTCAAGCGTGCTCATAATCCTGCCGTACGTTGCGATTGAGAATAAAGAAGCCAGGTTAGCGGCAGAGATAGTGCCACCATCAGCAGTGCATAGGGTGATGCCGCGACATAATCAATTTCACTGGTCAACGCCCAAAAACCAGTCGCCAGTGTTCGGGTGCCGTTCGGGGCCAGTAATAGTGTGGCGGTCAGCTCATTGGAGATAGCGAGGAACACCAGTGCCGCCCCGGCAGCGGCGCCAGGAGCAGCAAGGCGCATGGTGGTGCTCCATACGGCTTGAGTGGGTGTTTTGCCCAAGCTGCGGGCCACGTTTTCCAATTCGACCGGGGCGGTCGCAATCCCGGCCCGTAAACTGATTAAAGCGCGTGGGGTAAACATCAATAAATAAGCCAGCAAAATAGTGAATTCTGTTTGATACAGCGGGCGAGCAACACGGATAGTGATGGTCACCAGCGCCAGCGCGACCACGATACCGGGCAGCGAGCTGGTGACATAATTACAGCCTTCCATCACACGGTGCAAGCGCCCCGGATAGCGCACCGATAGCCATGCCATGGGGACGGCACACAATGTAATAATAACCGCACCGCTCAGTGCTAATGCCAGTGTTTGCTTCAAGGCTGGTAGCAGTTCAGGATTCAGCCACACATCAATTCCACCAATATAGAGCCAGCGGGCCAGCGTGATAAAGGGCACGCCCAGCGAGAGTGCAGTGAGTACCAATGGCAATAACAGACACAGTAGTGTGATGGTTGTACCCATTGAATATGCAGTTTGGCGCCTGGCGCTACCGGAGCCGACCCGAGCATAGCGGTTGTAGCCACGGCTGGTGGCTTCGATTAACAATAGCCCCAGGCAACATAACGCCAGAACCCCTGCCAACATATTGGCCGCCGGACCATTAAACGTGGATTGAAATTGGTCAAAAATAGCGGTGGTAAAAGTATCGAAACGGATCATGGCATACAAGCCATATTCCGCTAATAGATGCAGCGCAATCAGTATCGAACCGCCCCATACGGCTAATTTTAGTTGCGGCAGAACCACGCGAAAGAAGACCACTGTTGGGGGACTACCCAATGATGATGCTGCGTCTTCAAGGCCGGGATCAAGGCGGCGTAATACAGCGGATGCGGGCAGATAAATAAAGGGGAAATAGGCAATTACTGAGATAAACACGCCAGCGGCAAGGCCATGCATTGATGGCACCAGACTAATCCATGCATAACTTTGTACAAAAGCAGGTACGGCTAGCGGTGCAATAGCCAATAGTGACCAATAATACCCGGCCGTAAGCGGTCAGTCAAATAATGGGCACCGCGGAGGAAAGCTGCATCAAATCATTTACCCCGCTTATTCGTTATTTTCCCAATACCCCATAACCCCGAATGGGCCCCAACCCCTTATGATCTCCTTTTTTCCGCCCTTCATCAACTACAATTTTGATATTTTTTAGTCATATGGGTTTTCGTCATTTGCCGGAGTTAACGAGCAGACCGGCTTCAGTCATTAACTCAACCACTTTTTTACTGTTGAGTTTAGACGGCTCAACGTTCGGTGCTTGCAGGTCTTTCAGTGGCACCAATTTAGGGTTTGAAGCGGCATCGACACCAACGGCATACTCAAATGCGGTGTTGGTACGCAAGATATCCTGGCCTGATTTGCTGGATCCATTTGACGAATTCCTGCGCTTGTTTCTGGTGCTTACTGGATGCCAGAACACCGCCGCCGGAGATACTCACAAATGCGCCAGGGTCTTGATGTTTGAAATAATGCAGTTTGGTTTTACCGCTGTTCTCACCTGTTTTGGCTTGATCGACGAAACGGTAATAGTGATAGATAACTCCGCCATCGATTTGGCCCGCATTCACCGCTTTCATCACGGTGCTATTACCTTTGTAAGCAGTGAAGTTGGTTTTCATGGCTTTTAGCCATTCCAACGTGGCTTTTTCGCCTTTCAATTCCAGCATGGCACTGACAATGGCCTGGAAGTCGGCACCCGATGGTGAGGCAGCCCAACGGCCTTTCCATTCAGGTTTTGCCAAATCCATAATGGATTTAGGTAATTCGGCTTCGCTGATTTTATCCGGGTTATAGACAAACACGGTGCTACGAGCCGCAATACCGGTCCAACGACCATGTTCAGGGCGATACTCTTTCGCAACCTGTGCTTGTGTGGCGGCATCCAGTGGTGCGAACAATTTGGCGTTATCGACCAGCACCATTGCCGGCGAGTTTTCAGTCAGGAAAACGTCGGCGGGAGATGAGTTGCCTTCCTGAACCAGTTGATTACCTAACTCGCTGTCGCCGCCATTACGCAGAGTCACTTTGATGCCGGTATCTTTGGTAAAACCGTCAACCCAGGATTTCACCAGATTTTCGTGTTGAGCATTATAAATCACGATACCTTCATCATTTGATGCGGCATTGACGGAGAACGCCAGCATCATTGAGGAAGCCAGTAGGGCGACAGGGCCGAAAGAGGGGAAACGTAACTTCATAAACTGAGATCCTTTTAAAAGCTCAAAGAAGAAAACGAGATTGTCAGGCAACCGCAAAACAGAGCAATTGTATAGAAAGAAATTAACAATGATAGTGAAATCATTCGCGTTATTTGCTACCAAATGTTTCATTTTCAGTACTATTTTTTGTATGGGTAACTCGGTTCATAATAAAAAATCCCAGACAAATGCAAGCCGGGATTTTTTACCTGCCAGTCAACTCATCAAGTCCACTTCCTGCCAGGCGGTTTCTTAGCCAGCATCATCTCAATAAAATCAGTGGACTGCTGCTTACGGTTCGGTAACTTACAGGTTTTGCGCAGTGTCTGTATAATTTCCGCCACTGGTAGTGTGGGCAGCCAACATCTATATGGATGAGGTGCATCCAGGCAAGAAAATCGCTGATTTGTCCGAACCTGATAAGAGAATTATTAGTGCGATTAGTACCTTAACTGCCGGTATCCTGGGTGGCTTAAGTACTGATAGCAGCACCGGCCTTCTCATCGGCGCGCAGGCTGGGAAGAACGCGGTGGAGAATAACTCGCTGAGTGGTGATGCGGCGCGTGAAACAGTTAAACAGGTGACGGCCAACCTGAAAGATCAGGTCAGGGATAAACTTGGTGAAGGGACATTGTCTGCTATTGTTAACAGCATTATCGGTGCGGCGGCAGATAGCGGTGATGCGTTATTAGGTGGAGCGGATTACGGTGCTGATGCGGCGATGGCGCTCACCTCATGCGCCATGGGAGACAGTTACTGCACTCAGGCATTGAACGATCTGGCGGGTAAAAATCAGGCAGCGGCAGATACGCTGAAAGCCCTGATGAAGAGTGAAACCTGGTCAGCGGTTGCAGGACAGGTGAAAGAAGCGGCTCAAGGTAACCAGCTTGCTCTGGAAGCCACAGGTGGAATGCTGGCAGGTATTCTTCTACCAGGCAAGAAACTACCTGATGGTGTTGCTGGTAAGGCCGAGTCTATTGCTGCTGATATAGGCAAAACTGGTACTGTATTTGATTCTATAAAAGGGACCCAGCCTGTTTACCCTGGTTCTGTTATACCGAAATCTTTTGAAATGACACTACCTAACGGTCAAAAAGTGTGGGTACATGGCAATGCTACAGAACACATGGCAGAATATGCGGCATCTAAAGCCGTAACTAATACGCCAGAGGCGGTCAGACTTGCCAGCCAGACAGAACTCAGAAGTTTTCAAGCTGCGTTAGATACCGCGACAAAGAACGGTATGTCATATGGGCGTATAACAGTCGATGGTTGGCAACTGGAAATCAAACCTCCACGTGCTGCTGGTGAGTTGCCAACAGTCATTCATGCTCGTTATCTAGGGGCAAATTAAATGGATATAGAAATTACAAGTCCGATCAATATCACATTGGACGTAATAGAACTTGATGAACATATTCCATCATTGAAGTTTAATCTGGCGATTCAAGTAGATAAATTTAGTTATAGTTTGAATGTCAGTTCCCAGGTATGGCTTGAATGCCAATGCTTTGATGAATTTATCGACAATATACGGAATGATGATATAGCCCATCTTAAAGATATGAATGGATGTTTTGAGTTGATTGTAAATCCAGTTTTAGGATGGCTTGAATGGTCATGTGCTAAAGAAGAACTGCATGGATATACCACAGTATCAAAGGCAGAGAAAAGTTAACGGACGATGCGAAATCTGCAATATATGCAGCGTTTAATGATTATCCTAAATGGTGGTGACTGTTAGATCAGGTCTAAGCTACTACAACTAAAAGTAGCAACCCCAGCCTTGGCTGGGGGTTACTACTTCTAAGCCCTAAATCCCCACACTTCCCGCCGCCACAACCGAATAACACCGGGCGCGGCGGTCACCTCCAGTTGTTCCGCGTCAGTGATCCCAGAATCGGTGATCCAATCCCTGCCGATAATCACCTCGCCGTTCTCCCGCACCCAATCCGCCCCCAAATCTTGCCGGTCTTGGCTGGCTTCGCACAGCGCGTCCCAGGTGGTGGCGTCGGTGACGACAGTGATCCAGAGCTGGTGATGTTGGAGCGTCAGTTGCAGCGGTAAAACCGAGTTTGGCCAACGTCACGCTTTCGATCGTCAGTTCAGGGATCGGCTCAGGGGTAAAAGTGATGTTCATACATTCCCCTCCGTGGCGGGCGCGGTGCGGATAATCAACTGGCCGTGTTCGGGGGTAACAGTAACGTGCTAGCCGGTAGTAAATCCCAATGCTTCCAGCCACTTACCGCTCAGGATAAGTTTAGGCTGAGGGTGCTTTTTACCGCCACTAGGTGAATAATACACTGTATAATCATTGGCTTGTTCTTTTTTCTTCAGTTGCTGCCTGTTCTGACTTACAATCACGCTTAGCCATAGTACCTGTTGTATGATCAACTGACCCAGTTCTGTGATCACTTCGATCTTCTGCCTGGTGGTAAATCTGAGCGGCTCCAGTCATCTTTCCTTAATCGCCAGTTGTGGCCGTGGGTTCTGATTTATAAATGCATCGTACCTCCTTTATTGTTCGAATTTTCCTGTTTGTTCGTGGCAGACAATGACTTAACATAGCTATCACTTTTTTGTATGGTTTATGGGTATTCGATGCGCTACTTGGCTATTATTGTTCCCTTACTTACGTTGCTCTCTGCCTGTAGTAGCAAACCGACACCTCCTGTTGCTGCCGAGCCATCGGCGGGCCTGATACAGAGCGGTTTCTTGCTTGAGCCGCAACATGTGGGGCATTTGCAAAACGGTGATTTTGCTTATAACGCCGACACAGCCCGATTTGTTGACAAAATGGTGCGTGAACACGGTTTTGAGCCTCAACAACTGCATGATGTATTAGCCCAAACTAAAAAACTGGATTTTGTTATCCGCTTGATGGATAAAAGCGCCATCGGCAGGCCGTCCTTCCGGCCCTAATGGTGCGTGGAACCGCTATCGCAAACAGTTTATTACCCCGGATAATGTGCAAAACGGTGTTAACTTCTGGAACCAACATCAAGAGGCGTTGCAACGCGCCTATGAGGTTTACGGCGTGCCACCAGAGATTATCGTCGGAATCATTGGGGTTGAGACTCGCTGGGGCCGGGTGATGGGTAAAACGCGCATCATTGATGCCCTGGCACACTCTCCTTTGCTTATCCACGCCGTGCTGAGTACTTTCTGGCGAGCTGGAAACCTTCCTGTTGATGGCTCGTGCGGAGGGTAATGATCCGCTCAGCTTGCGGGGGTCTTATGCGGGCGCGATGGGGTACGGCCAATTTATGCCATCATCATTCAAAAGCTATGCTGTTGATTTTAATGGTAACGGCCACATCAATTTATGGGATCCGGAAAGATGCCATCGGCAGTGTCGCTAACTACTTCAAATCCCATGGCTGGACCAAAGGTGCGATGGTCGCGGTGCCCGCTAATGGGCAAGCGCCGTACCTTGATAATGGCTTTAAGACGAAATACCCTATCTCGATGTTATCTGCCGCAGGGCTAAGCCCGTCTGGTTCGCTAGAGGGTTATCAAGAGGCCAGCTTACTGCGTCTGGATGTCGGCACCGGTTATCAGTATTGGTACGGGTTACCCCAATTTCTACACGATTACCCGCTACAACCACAGCACCCATTACGCGATGGCGGTATGGCAGCTAGGTGAGGCAGTAGGCAGGGCACGTTCAATACAGTAAATGGTGAGTGAAAGGCGTTGCCGACGGTTAGCGTCGTTATGGCAAGTAGTAAAAGGGCCACATGTTACGATGTGGCCCTTTTCTATTAGTGGTTTGGTGCTTCTTACAACAGGTGTGAAATATCATCTGGATTAACGGATGGCGGCGATTTACGCCAGCCGCGAGTCAGCCACAGCAAGTAGATAAAGCCTGCCAATAGCCACAATAAGCCGACTTCCAAGCGCCCGTTGCTCAAGGTGAACCCACAGCCACACCGACATGACGAATCCCATCATGGGTAATAGCCCGTACTTAAACATAGCCGCAGTACCGCGGCGTTTCTCATTGATAATAAAATGCTTTATCACACTCAAATTAACAAAGGTGAAGGCACCGAGGGCACCAAAGCTTATCATCGATACCACTAAGTTCAGGTCAAGGAACAGGGCCAGCAGCGAGATGGTGGCAACGAATAAAATGGCCCGCCACGGTGTGTGGAATTTGCGATGCAGATGGAAGAACACTTTGCGTGGTAGTACGCTTCACGCCCATGGCATAGAAAATACGCGACACACTGGTCTGCGCGGTCATTGCGGAGGCATAAACGCCGGTCAAATAGGTGGCCATAAAGAAGTTATACATCCACTTACCACCGACATGCTCGGAGATAATCAGGCTGGCGGTATCCTGATGTGGAATCAACAATTTCCAATCGGGATAGGCCAAATGGGCAGCATAGGAAACGGCGATAAAAATAGCACCGGCGCTGATCACCGTAAAGAGAATGGCCCGTGGCAGAGTGCGTTTGGCGTCGTGCGCCTCTTCGGCCATGGTCGCGATGGCATCAAAACCGAGGAAGGCCAAACAGAGCACTGCCGCACCAGAGAGTAACCCGGATAGGTCACCGGCATTCACCAGCAGCGGCTTCATTAACGCTTCCGGGCTTAAATCGGCCTGACTGAAAGAGAGCGCAATAAATAATATGATAAAGACCATCTGTGCTGCGATCAGCGAGAAATTAACTGAGGTGAGTAAACGCACGCCCAGAATATTAAGCAGACTGACACTGATGATAGACGCAATAATAAATACCGGAGCGGGAATAGCGGAAATGCCTCATGCAAGAAAATGCCTAAAACTAAATAATTAAGGATTGGCAGGAACAGATAATCCAAATTTGCGCCCAACCCACCAGAAAACCGGTTTTCCCGCCAAAACTACGCTGAACATAGGAATAGGCGGAGCCAGACAGCGGCATGGCGCTGGTCATCCGGCAATAACTGAGGGCGGTAAACAGAATGGTGGCAACAGTCACCAGATAGGCAACGGGCAAATGCCCCTGACTTAATACGGTCACCTGTCCATAGGTAGTGAATACGCCTAAAGGCACCATATAGGCAAGCCCGAAAGCGACCAGCGCGGGGGTTTTAAGCACTCTGCGCAACTGAATGTTTTGTGGCATTACCGTATCATCTCCTGGTGAGAAAAAGCACCGTTACGCTGCATTTTTATGCAGCTATAGAACATAAAGGAGCGGATTTTGACATAAGGGTCGCTGTAACGCCAATGACTTCCTTCTTAGCCTATGTTGTCGTGCTCAACTCTGCTCCTGACAGATTTGCCCCCCGCATCACCGACGTGAATCAATGATGCGGGGCATTCACTAGGCTTGATAAACCACATTACCGCCGATCAGCGTAGAGTCCACCTGTGTCTGGTAAATAGCGTTTGGCGACTGCTCAAACAGGTTATTTTTCAGAATGATAATATCGGCGAACTTCCCTGCTTCCAGTGAGCCGATATATTGCTCTTTGGCAATCATATAAGCGGCATCAATAGTGGCAGAACGTAATGTTTCAATCAGCGTCAGGTCACGATCATTATCCAGCCGTGGGCCAGCCGGATGACCGTCGAGATCCCATGCACGACGGGTCATACCCACTTGCAGGTTGTACCATTCATCTAGCCTGTCAATGGGCCAGTCACTGCCATACGCAATACGTGCGCCAGCATCAAGGAAGCGTGCTGCTGGCTCCATATGCAGGAAACGGGCCTCGCCCAACATCTCACGCTCTTCATCAATTAGTACCCCCGGTAAGCCGGCCCACTGGAAGGAAAGCACTGCTGTTGCTCCCAGTTTGGCAAAACGATCATATTGATGGGGGGCAACCAGCTCGTTATGTGCTAATCCTGGGCGGATATCTTTGCCCGGCAAGGCGGCGCGCATCTGTTCCACTGCATCCAGCACCATCTCGATGGCCCCATCACCCACGGTATGAGTGTGTGGATGAAGACCTGCGCGGGCGCACTCCAGAATCACGGCATTGACTACTGGCGCGCTAAAATAGAGGTCGCCATAGCGCTCGGTATCTTGCCAGTCAGGTTGTTGTGCTGAACCCTGGTTGGCACGATACGGCTCCAGTAATGCAGCGGTCATGGTTGGGGGTTGCAATACCCCGTCGATAAACAATTTCAGGTGATCGACGGCGAAACTCGGTGCGGGTGTCCATGCGTGGCTTCCCCATTGGTGGGCGAACTCTAGCACCTCTTGTACCACGCGAGCGGCGTCCTGTGGGCCTTGCAGGCTATCAGGGGTCACTTCTTTAGCACCCAGTACCCGTAAGGTTAATGCGTCACGTTCATGCAAGCGACGGAAAGCCAGTAACTGTTCGGCAAAAACACGAGTATCCATCACGGTAGTGACACCTTGCGCATTAAGTACTTGCTGCACATGGGCCGCAATTTGCACATTCTTTTCCGCTGTGGCGGAGGGGATACTGTCAAAGGCGCGCATGGCGGGCGCATCTTCCAAAATACCGGTCAATTTACCGTGGGTATCGCTGGCAATTTTGCCATCTGGCGGTACTGGGGTGTGTTCATCAATACCCAGCAATTCCAGCGCGCGGCTGTTGGCCGCCAGCGTGTGGCAGTCATTGGAGAACAATGCGATTGGACGGCAGGTATTGAGCGAATCCAAGGCCTTTCGGCTCATATCAGCGCCGACGGGTGTCATCGCCTGACGCTGCCAGGCGCGCACGGTCAGCCAGTCATTTTCACCGTTAAAAGGATCGCTATCGAGGTGTTGCTGGATAATATCCAGTGTCTGTTCAACACTTAGCGCAGCGTAATTGAGGTTACAACCAATCAGTTGTTTCCCGCCCCAAAACGGGTGCATATGGCTGTCAATCAGGCCGGGCATCATAAACTTACCCGCCAGATCGATAAGTTGAGTATGCGCGCTAGCGAATTGCTGTTTGATCTCCTCACCGCCCGTGGCCAGAATATAGCCCTGGCCGATGGCGATGGCACTGCAAACCGTATTATCAGCATCTGCCGTATAAATTGTGCCGTTGTAATAAATACTGTCGGCGACAGGAGTCTGTTTAGTCATGTTATGTACTTTATAATATGTCCCTTCTTCCTTGACGTTAGCTGCTCCCGGCATGTTTATCACCTGAATTGCTAACCTCTGTCAGCTCATCGGGATTGGTTGCTGTGCTGCCACGCCAATGACGTTGGGGATTTGAGGAATCAGATAATCATTATAGCCTGTCCTATCAGGGAAAACTCTCTGAGTTAAGTACCGGCCAAGGTGAGAATCTATTAATGGTTTTTCAATAACTCGCTTCTCATCATTGCGGCCAGATGGCGCAAGATTTCTGCTTCTGAAAAACCTAACTCGGTAAACTGGGTTAGACCATCCAGACCGCACACCAGCCCGATCAGCCGCCAGGCAACATCACTGGCATTGATATCTGAGCGAAATTCATCGCAGGTAATGCCGGTATGGATCACCGCCACGGTAGCCGCATGCCAGTCTGACATCGACGCCGCATAGGCTTCCTTAATAAGTTCATCGCGCTCGGCTAGCATTGAAATTTCATTCCACAACCGGGTTTCTCTTCGGCCGGCTTCATCTTGTGGATAGCCCAACACTTGCTGTATCCGTTCAACGGCAGGTAAGTTTTGACTGTTTAGCGCAAAAGCAGATAACGACTGTTTAACTAAGAGTAGAAAAGCATCTGCGCGTAGTCGTGAGACTGATGTGAAATGGTGATGAACTTGCCCAACAGCCACGCCGGCTTCGCTGGCAACACGACGTACAGTGGTTGCCGCCATCCCTTCACTTATCGCGACACGCATCGCAGCCTGCAAAAGGGTGTCGTGGCGTTCCTCACGGTTCAAATAGGCCAAAGAGACTCCTTATCTGACTTATTAGTGTTTCAGCCATTATGTGATGAATTGGACGCTAGTTCAACTTTCCGCTATTATTGACATATTGAACAGGTGTTCAACATTAATATATGCCTTATTTGAGCGTTTTGTATGTCTAAAAAGTGGATGATTTTCTACGTTATTATTCTGATGTATCTCCCAGTTTCTATTGATGCAACTGTATTACATGTGGCCGCCCCACGGCTGGGTATTGCACTGTCAGCCACGGGCAGTGAATTGCTGTGGATTATTGATATTTACTCACTGGTTATGGCCTGTTTGCTGCTGCCAATGGGGGCGCTGGGGGATCGCATCGGTTTCAAACGGTTGGCGTTGTTGGGGTCGGTACTGTTCGGGCTTGCTTCACTGGCGGCGGCTTTTGCACCATCGGTTGCCGCGCTCATTGCGGCACGCGCTTTCTTGGCGATAGGTGCGGCGATGATCCTGCCGGCAACCTTGTCGGCGGTGCGCCATATCTTTACCGATGAACGAGAAAGGGCATTGGCGCTGGGGATATGGGTTGCCATCGGAACGACGGGTGCCGCGATGGGGCCACTGGTTGGTGGATTATTGATGGAATATTTCTACTGGGGTTCAGTCTTCCTGATCAATATCCCTATTATTATTGCAGTGGTTATTGCCACGCTGCTGGTTATACCGAGCCAGCCAGTGCGGGTGGAACAGTCATGGAGATTGGCTCCGGCACTGGTATTGATTACTGCGATCCTATTGCTGGTCTATGCGGCGAAAACCGGGCTGCGCGGCGGGGGAGATATGAGGGTAACTTTCCTAACCGCGTGTATCGGGGGCGCGATGCTGTTTGCTTTTGTTCGTCACCAGTTATCAACGACAGCTCCAATGATCGATTTTCGCCTGATAAGCCAGCGGGTGATCGCTGTTGGTATGGCAATGGCCATGACGGCAATGATAACGCTGGTTGGTTTTGAATTGCTGCTGACACAGGAATTGCAGTTTGTGTTAGGTAAAAGCCCACTCGAAGCGGGTATATTTCTAATGCCATTGATGATTGCCAGTGGTGTTAGCGGGCCGATATCCGGTTGGCTGGTGGCTAAATTGGGGTTACGTACCGTCGCAAGCGCGGGTATTGCATTTAGCTCATTGAGTTTTCTCGGCCTGGCCTGGACCGATTTTGCCACGCAAGTTTATCTGGCATGGGGATGGATGATAGTGCTGGGGTTCAGTATTGAAGCCTCGTTATTAGCTTCTACTGCGGCGATTATGAGTGCGGCTCCCCCGGAAAAAGCCAGTGCGGCAGGGGCGGTTGAGGGTATGGCTTATGAGCTGGGGGCGGGATTCGGGGTGGCAATATTTGGTTTGATGTTATCGCGGGCCTATACCGCGTCTATTGAATTACCAGCAGATTTACCTGCTGATCTCGTTGAGCAGGCCAGTGCTTCTATCAGTGAAACTATTCAGGTGGTCAATAGCCTTGGTGGGAATGAGCATCTACTGACCAGCGCCAAACTTGCCTTTTCTGCCTCGCATAGTTTGGTATTAGGTACTGCCAGCGCACTGTTAATTCTGCTGGCGGTGGTGGTGTGGTTTACCCTGCCGGGGAAGAAAATACGGCAATTGGGCAAACAGAGTGCCACACCTCACTGATTAGCGGGTGGTTAACACTTCATTAATTAAACAGTCATTACTCTTACTTAACTGTGTGATATACCTATTTAGGGTTTGAAACATTAGGGTTTGAAATAGGTAAGGTCTGAGCAATGACTGAGCAAACGTCCTCCGTACAACTTGATCTCGATAGCGCGGCTCAGCCTCCCATAGTGTATATCAGGGGGGATTGGGTACTGGCGCATTATCGCTTTTTGGAACCCCAAGTGGCGCAGTTGCGCGCGAATATGCCCAGTGGCGTGGTATTTGACCTCAACCAACTCGGGGCGTTAGATACCGCCGGTGCAACGTTGCTAGCTCTACTTCTGGGTGAGAATCGTGTGGCAAATTTACGCGAACTTGCGCCTAAATTGCCAGAAGAACGGCGAACCTTACTTGAAACGGTAAGCCATGTATTGCCTGACTTAGCGCCTGAGCCGTCAGAAAAACCCGCACGATTTTGGCTGGAGATGCTGGCTAACACCGGCCGTTCGGTAGATAACTTATGGCAAGATATTAAGTCACTATTGGGCTTTATTGGCCTGACGCTGGAAACCTTGCTGGGAACACTCTTTCGGCCCTCACGCTGGCGCATTACCTCATTAATTGCCAATATTCAACAGATTGGCCTCAATGCTGTACCGATCATTATGTTGCTCACCTTTTTGGTGGGGGCAGTTATCGCTTTTCTCGGTGCCACCGTACTCACTACCTTCGGCGCGGGCATTTTTACCGTCGATTTGGTGGTATTTTCTTTTTTACGTGAATTTGCGGTACTGCTTACCGCTATCCTGATGGCAGGGCGGACAGCCAGTGCTTTTACCGCTGAAATTGGCTTGATGAAAGCCAATGAAGAGATTGATGCTATCCAGACGCTGGGCTTGAATCCGGTCGAATTGCTGGTGCTACCGCGCGTCTTGGCACTATTGATTTCTCTGCCGATGCTGACCTTTATTGGTATGGTTTGTGGTATTTTTGGTGGCATGGTGGTGTGCGCCTTAACACTGGATATCTCTCCAACCATGTTTTTGTCGATTATGCAAAACAGTAATGGGTTGCAGCATTTTCTGGTGGGTATAAGCAAAGCCCCTATTTTTGCTTTCCTGATTGCTATTATTGGCTGTCTGGAGGGGTTCAAAGTGACGGGTAGCGCTGAATCTGTCGGGGTCCATACCACCACCAGTGTGGTGCATTCGATCTTTGTGGTGATTTTGCTTGATGCCGTGGCAGCGCTATTTTTCATGGAAATGGGGTGGTGAGCCAAATGACGCAAGATGCAATTATTCAAATTCGCTCTCTGGTTAACTGCTTTGGCGCACAGTGCGTGCATCAAGGGTTAAATCTTGATGTTAAGCGCGGCGAGGTTTTGGGCGTGGTTGGCGGCTCGGGTACCGGTAAATCGGTTCTGTTACGCAGTATTGTTGGGCTACGTCGTCCGACTGACGGGCAAATTCATGTTTTTGGTGAAGATTTAATGACACTGTCAGGTCAATCCCGCTCCATGGTCGAGCGCCGATTTGGCGTATTATTTCAACGAGGCGCACTGTTCAGCTCTCTAACCGTGACCGAAAACGTGGCGTTGCCATTAATAGAAAACGCCGGGTTACCCCGGGCTGAGGCTGAGCGTCTGGCTCAGGTTAAACTGGCACTGGCCGGGTTACCGCCGGGCACTGGCAGTAAGTATCCGGCATCACTGTCGGGTGGCATGGTCAAACGTGTTGCGTTAGCCCGTGCCTTGGCGCTGGACCCAGATATTCTGTTTCTTGATGAACCGACAGCGGGCCTTGATCCCATCGGTGCGGCGGCGTTCGACAGTTTGATCCGCACCCTGCGGGATGCCCTCAATCTGACGGTATTTTTGGTAACTCACGATCTGGATACGCTGTATACGTTGTGTGATCGTGTGGCGGTGCTTTCGCAGAAAAAAGTGCTGGTGGTTGATACTCTGGATAAAGTTGCGGCGACTGATGATGCCTGGATTCAGGCGTATTTTCATGGCCCACGAGGCCGGGCTGCTTATCAGGCAGCGGCAATTAACAGTGGAGAGAGGTGGTAATATGGAAACCCGTGCTCATCATGTTGTTATTGGTTTGTTCACTCTTATTGTGGTGAGTGCCGCGCTGCTGTTTTGCCTATGGCTGACAAATTCCGGTTCTGACCGCCAGTTCAGATTGTACGATATCGTTTTCAATGAACCGGTGAGTGGCCTGTCACAGGGCAGCACCGTTCAGTACAGCGGGATTCGAGTCGGTGAGGTGACACAATTGCGGTTGGACCGAGAGAATCCTAATAAGGTTTGGGCACGTATCCGCGTCTCTGCATCTACTCCGATACGCGAGGATACTCAAGCCCGCCTGACAGTTGCGGGTATTACCGGCACTTCAAATATTCAATTCAGCAGTGGCAGCCAGGACAGCCCGTTGTTGGAAGGCAAAGATGGCGATGTTCCTATCATTATTGCCACCCCTTCGCCGATGAGTCAGTTACTGGCTAACGGTGAGAATTTCATGACCAATGCGAATGAAGTGTTGGTGCGCTTGAACCAGCTGCTGGCACCGGATAACCAGCAGCGCCTGATAACGACACTGGATAATCTCGCGCTGGTCACTCAAACCGTGGCTGATCAACGTGGCGATCTTCGTACCCTGTTACAGCAGTTGGCGCAGGCCAGTAAACAGGCTAATGAGACACTGGCCCAAACTAATCGCCTGCTGCGTAATGCTAACGGCTTAATGGATGGGCAGGGGAAACAACTGGTCAATGATGCCGCCAAGACCATGGCATCGTTGCAAAATACCAGTACCATCCTCAATAAATTGGTGAATGAAAATAAAACCTCACTCAATAACGGGATGCAAGGGATGAATGAGCTGGGGCCGGCTGTGGATGAGCTGCGCAGAACATTAGCGACATTACGTGCCGCCGTTTCTCGTTTGGAAGAAAACCCAGCGGCCTTGTTGCGCGGCCGTGAAAGAACACAGGAGTTTACGCCTTAATGCTCTCTCTTAATCTAATGCGCTATGCAGGCCGCCGTGTGTGGCTATTGATGATATCTGGCGGGGCGATACTGCTCTCTGCCTGTACCATTTTACCCTCGGCCCCCGTATCACAAGTTTATCTTCTGCCGGTGCCACCAGCAGTGAGTGCGCCGCGCGCGCAGACAGTAAACTGGTCATTACGGGTTTCACAACCGGCGACGAACCAGTTTCTTAATAGCTCACGCATAGCGGTGCAGCCTCAGGGCCAGGAGATTGCAGTTTATAAAAACTCTCGTTGGAGTGATTCAGCGCCGATTCTGGTGCGCAATCGTCTTATTCAGGCGTTCCGTAGTGATGGACGAATCCGCGCAGTCAGTAGCGATGATGACAGCCTACAGGCTGATGTGGAGTTGAGTGGTGATTTGTCTGCGTTCCAAGGGGTATATCATGTTGGTAGCAGCGAAGTGCTGATCCGCTTTGATGCCCGGCTGGTAAGAATTTCGGACCGTAGGATTATTGCGACCCGCCAGTTTGAAATTCGCCAACCGATAACAGGTAGCGAGATGAATGAGGTGATTCAGGCCTTTGGCCTGGCCAGTGACCAGTTAGCCACCCAAGTGCTCAACTGGACCATGCAGCAGTCTCCTCAGTAGCACGGGTTATCAAACTAGGACAGGTTGAAGCGAGAATATCGTGATAGCTTAGGTTTTATTTTAGGCGAGTTGGCAGTAGCTAACTCGCCTTTTTAATCGGCGGTTTATGGATTCAGAGAAAGAATCTCGCCCAAGGGGGAAAATATTCTCTTTATTGTTTTGTGACTAGTATCTCATTGGGTGTGGTACTTATGGTAAGTAAATTATTTAACTTGTTGTATTTCATGTATTTTTAATTAAATTTATCTGTATTTTAATTTTTCATTAAAGAGAATAATATTCTCCAGCTATTAAAAACAACAGGAAAATATGAAAAGTATTTCTCCCATTAAAACCATAAGATAAAAATAAATAAAATCACTGATTAATTATTTCAAATGCAAAAAATTACGCATCAACAGTTGCTCGATTGGTTGAGAAAAGAAGTAAAACTTTCATTAGGTTGTACTGAACCTATTGCTATTGCGTATGCTGCTGCGGTGGCTGCCAAATATCTCAACGCACCGATATTAAAAATAACGGGGGAGATATCGGAGAATCTGTATAAAAATGCGATGGGGGTCACTATCCCGGGAACAACTTATTGCGGAGTGACTCTTGCGGCGGCGATAGGGGCTATTGGCGGTAACGCGGATGCCGATTTAGAAGTATTGAAAGACATTACTGCGGCACAAATTACCCAAGCTTATATGTTCAATGAATCAGGTAAAGTGTGTTTAAACGCAGTAGATGCTGCGGACTTTATTTTTATTGATATTACGTTATATAGCCTTGATGAACACTGCCGGGTTGTGATTCAAGGTGGCCATACCAATGTCACGCAAGTATATATTAATAATATAAAACAAATATTAGCCCGAGACTTAATCACCGACAATGAAAAGGGCGCACTACCCGAATTTTCACTTAACGACGCATTTAAATTTGTGACCGATGTTGGTGCTAAAGATATTATGTTTATGTTGAAAAGTGCTGAGATTAATACTGCGCTTTCTGATGAGGGGCAAAGGAAGAGCTATGGTTTGAACGTGAGTGGGGCGCTGTCGCAGGCCAGGAAAAACGGCTTTATCAGCACTGACTTACTGAGCCAAATGTTGATCAACACCACTGCGGCGTCAGATGCCCGTATGGGAGGCGCACCCTTACCCGCGATGTCAAATTATGGCTCAGGTAATCAAGGGATTACCGTGACAATGCCGGTAGTGACACTTGCCAGACATCTAAATACCGATGATGAAACCCTGGCCAGGGCATTAGCATTGGCTCATTTGGCTGCAATTTCAATTCATATGCGTTATACCCGATTGTCTGCATTGTGTGCGGCTTCAACGGCAGCAATGGGCGCAGCGGCAGGTATGAGTTGGTTATTGACCCAAGATTTTCAGACTATCTCCTACGCGGTCAGTAATATGATCAGTGATATCAGTGGGATTATTTGTGATGGTGCATCAAATAGTTGTGCGATGAAAGTGTCTACTGCCACCGCCTGCGCATTTAAGTCGGTGTTGATGGCGCAACAAAATAGCGTTGCAGGGGAGCGTGATGGCATTGTTTCTTGTAATGTTGAAGGTTCTATCAACAATTTATGTAAATTAGTGTTATCGCCGATGAGGCAAACAGATAAAGAAATTATCAGTATAATGACACGTAAATAAATATTACGGTTTAACTGCGTGGCCTAACGTCATTATTAATAATGATCGGTGGGTTATCGTAAAAATTTAAAGGGACAAATAATGAATAAGTCAAAATCGATCGCGACTCTGGTTATCCATGCCGGAGATCAAGTTGACCGGGGCAATAATGCTATTTTTCCACCAATTACTACTGCCAGTTCTTTCATTCAACCCAATTTAGGCGAAGAAGGGGAGTTTTGTTATTCCCGTTGCAGTAACCCGACAAGATATGCGTATGAAACCGCCTTGGCTGAGTTAGAAGGTGGTATCTATGCCACAGCGACCGCTTCCGGTATGGCAGCAACTGCACTTATATTGGAGTTGCTACCTAAAGATTCCCATGTATTAGTAATGAAAGGGGTCTATGGCGGTACTTATCGGTTGTTTGAACGTCTGCGTAAACACACTTCAGGCACCACATTCAGTTATGTCGATCTTAACGATCTGGCGTCAGTAAATAGCCATATTCAGAAGAATACAGCTTTAATCTGGATTGAAACGCCCACTAACCCACTGTTGGAATTAGTTGATATTGAAGTGGTATGCCAGGTTGCCAAAAGCAGGGGAATAATGAGCTGCGTGGATAATACCTTTGCCAGTGCCTGGAACCAACGGCCGCTCACTTTAGGTGCTGATATTGTTATGCTCTCTACCAGTAAATATATTGGTGGGCATTCAGATTTAATTGGTGGTGCAGTTATTACCAATGTGCAGAATATTGCTGACCAACTGGATTTTTGTAAAACCACCGTTGGGGCTATTGCTTCGCCGTTTGATGCCTATTTGGCATTACGCGGCATGAAAACACTTGATGTTCGTATGGAACGTCAATGCAGTAATGCTTTAAAAATCGCGCAGTTTTTAGCACAACATTCTAAGGTACTAGATGTCCATTACCCTGGTCTGGAATCACATCCTCAATATCAATTGTGTAAAAAACAGATGCGTTCTGGCGGGGCGGTAGTCAGTATCCGATTAAAAGGCGATATAACAGCGGTGAAAACCTTTATTGCCAAGCTAAATTATTTTGTTTTAGCCGAATCACTGGGGGGCGTTGAAAGTATGGTTAACCATTCTGCTTCAATGTCGCATGGTTCTATGTCTCAAAACGAGAGGGAAAATATAGGCATATACGATACAACACTACGGCTTTCAATCGGTATCGAAGATATTAATGATTTAATAGCAGACACAGAGCAAGCCCTTTCCTTTATACAATAATTAATAGGGTAGTCATATGCATGATTATGGCGTGTGGACAATTATAACTCCACTGGTAACTATTTGTTTGGCGATTTTTACTCGGCAGGTAATATTGTCGTTATTAATGGGGATAGTTGTTGGATTTACGGTTATTAATGATCACAATCTACTTCAGGGGATCAGTGGCACTTTAAATGGAATTATTGATATATTCTCTTCTCCAGGTAATACTCGTACCGTTATTTTTATGGTGATGATTGGCGGGATCATGCGCTTAATTGTCGTGACCGGGGGCGTTCGAAGTTTAGTTCGCGCCTTAACAGAAAAAACTCAGTTTGTTACCAATAAAAAAGCAGTGCAGTTGTTGGCGATGGTGATTACGTCAATTATTTTCATTGAAAGTTCGATCAACCAACTTATTGCCGGTGCATCGACCAAAGATCTGGCAAAAAGATACGGTCTATCACCAGAGAAAATGTCTTATATTGTCCAAACCTCCTGTGTATCGGTCTGTTCTTCAGCAATGATTAATGGTTGGGGGGCGGCAATGATGGGGGTTATCGGTGTCCAGATCGCCAAAGGGTACATTGATGGACAGCCTTTTGAGATTCTGGCCAGATCGATGGTATGGAATCTGATGGCATGGTTCTCGTTGGCGTCAGTGCTGTTCTATATTTTCTCCGGGGCATCTTGGGGACCGATGAGAAAAGCTGAGGTGAATTTCACCAGCAAGCAGGATCTGCACGTTGAGAAAGAAAAAGATGAAGTCATTGATCATCCGGCGTGTAATTCATTGCTTAACTTCCTCATCCCTATCTTATCGACAGTTATTGCGGTGCCGGTTGCCCTTTATGTTACAGGGGACGGTGATTTCACTAAAGGTAGCGGCTCTATGTCGGTATATAGCGCCGTGATGTTTGGGACAACGGTTTCTTTTGTTTGGTTCTGTGGGCGACGGATCCTGAATATAGAATCCTTTTTTAAAGAGTTGTATATCGGTTACGCCAGTATGGTGAAAATCAGCTCAATAATGGTATTGGCATTTTTGATGGGGAATGTCTCTGCTGATCTCAATACCGGGCAATATATTGCTACTATCACCTCCGGTGTTATTTCTCCTGGATTCTCAATTGGCTTTATTTTTATTATCAGTGCAATTATGTCGCTAGCGACGGGGACATCATGGGGCACGTTTGCCATTATGATCCCCATAGGTGTTCAGCTTGGGGTTTCTTTGGGGATGCCAGTGGAATATATGATTGGTGCGGCCATTGCAGGTTCTATTTTTGGTGACATGACATCGCCTATCTCTGGTGATGCCATTGTGGCGTCTATGGCGACGGATTGTGACCATATTGAGCATATTCGAACACAAATGCCCTATGCCATTGCAACTGCAAGTATTGTTTTGGCAATCTATCTCTATCTCGGTTTTACGGTATAACCTGATGGCCTTCTATCTTACTGTTAGATAAGAATGATCAACGGATACCCCTCCAAATAATGCCATTATAAATATTTGTAATGGCATTATTTCTGCTTTTAACTCCTGCTATTTCCCGCTGGGAATGCTTAATTTAATGAATTCACCGCTTTTATTTCTGCTGTATTTACCTGCTTGCTTACTGTGCTTATGTCAGGTTAAGTAAAGTCCAACAATTAAACTGACCGAGTAATTATCGACTCCCGCAAAATAACTGACGGCGATTGGAAAAATATATCTTATATAAAATAAGTGTTGATTTTATGTTTCGAAATGTTTGACTATTGTTCTGTAAATTGAGCAAAAGGGAATCATTATGCTTTGGAAAAATACCAGGGAGCAGTTCGGGCGCATGACTATTGCTATCCACTGGTTAGTGGCATTTACGGTGTATGCGTTGTTTGCCCTGGGTTTATGGATGGTAACTCTGGGCTACTACGATGGCTGGTATCATCAGGCACCTGAAATACATAAAAGCATCGGAAGCATACTGTTTGCGGTGATGTTATTTCGGGTGATTTGGCGCTTTATTTCGCCGCCCCCCAAACCCTTATTGAGTTATAGCCGTTTAACTCGGGTAAGCGCGATATTGGCGCATTTGATTTTATATATTGTCCTATTTTGTATCATGTTCAGCGGTTATTTGATCTCAACAGCAGATGGGCAACCAATCAATATATTTGGTTGGTTCAATGTCCCTGCAACACTGACCAATCTACCTGACCAGGCAGATACTGCCGGAACTGTACATCTCTATTTGGCTTGGGCAGTCGTCGTGCTTTCACTGTTGCATGGACTGGCCGCGATTAAGCACCACTTTATTGATGGTGATGTAACCCTTAAGCGGATGCTGGGACGTAGCACCGATTAACCAACTGTATTATGGAGAATTAAATATGTTTAATAAGACCCTGTTGGGCCTGGCTGTAGGTGCACTGATGTTTACCGCAGGCAGTGCCGTAGCCGCCGAATATAAAATCGATAAAGAAGGGCAGCATGCCTTTATCGAATTCAGGATTAAACATTTAGGATATAGCTGGTTATACGGCAGTTTTAATGATTTTGACGGTTCTTTCACTTTTGATGAGAAAAATCCGGCCGCTGATAAAGTTAATGTGGTGATCAATACCAATAGTGTTGATACCAACCATGCAGAGCGTGACAAACATCTGCGTAGTAAAGATTTCCTGAATGTCGGTAAATTCCCACAGGCAACGTTTGAGTCGACTGACGTTAAGAAAAATGCAGAAGGCTATTCGGTCGTGGGTAACCTGACATTAAATGGTGTCACTAAGCCGGTGACATTGGAAAGCAAGTTGACTGGTCAAGGTAGTGATCCTTGGGGCGGTTATCGTGCTGGCTTTGAAGCAAATGGTACTATCAAGCTGAAAGACTTTAATATCACCACTGATTTAGGCCCGGCATCACAGGAAGTCGAACTGATTTTGTCAGTCGAAGGTGTTCGCGCCAAATAGTCAGAGCGATACCAATACCGTCGTTGTTTGACCTAAAGGAGCCTTGTGCTCCTTTTCTTTGGGTGCTACTTCGCGCTGACTTCTGGCGTTAAATGCTAAACTAATTAATCAGATATCTTTCCAATGACTATACTTAAAAAAACGAGCCGTAGCGTGCAAGCATCATTAAAAGATTGATCTGACTCACTAGTCGTATTTAATTGTTTGTGGGGTATATATGGCCAATGTTCCCAAAAAAACGCGCACTATCAAGCCTCCCTCCTATTTAGATGCCATTATTCCGATGTTGTCGTTGGTGTTACTCGTCGGCGCATCTGTCGCTCTGTTTGGCCTAAATGCCGTCAATGGACCATTACAGGTCGCGCTTATTCTTTGCACCATGATTACCGCTGTAATCATTATGAAGAATGGTCATGTATGGGAGGATATTGCCCAATCCACGCGTAAGGGAATATCAACAGTGGTTGGCGCGATATTTATCTTACTTGCTGTTGGTGCATTAATTGGGACCTGGAACATGTCGGGGACGATACCGACTTTAGTTTATTACGGCATTATTCTGATTACACCAAATTGGTTTTTCCCCATTACATTTCTTGTTTGTGTCGGGGTTTCTCTAAGTATTGGCAGCTCCTGGACAACGGCGGGAACCATTGGGGTAGGGTTGGTTGGGTTATCCAATATGATTGGTGTCTCACCAGAGATAACCGCAGGTGCCGTGATTTCTGGTGCCTATGTGGGTGATAAAATCTCGCCATTATCCGAAAGTACTGTGTTGGCCGCACAGTTGAATGGTGTTGAATTGTATCGCCATATACAGGCACAACTTTGGACCACAATTCCTGCCGCATTGGTTGCTTTGGTAGCATTCATCATATTGGGTATCAATCAACAAGCCAGCTTTGATGCCACAATTACGCACGCCGAATTAGCCCGATTTGATGAGTTATTCAACATTACGCCTTGGAATTTACTGCCACTGGTATTCTTACTTGGATTATCCGTCGGTAAAGTCCCGGCACCGTTGGCCATTATTAGCGCGGCGTTATTGGCTGGTGTGATGGCAGCATTTATTCAGCCGCAGGCCATTGCGCGCTTTATTGCTGAACCTGATACCGCGTTACCCATTGCTGCGGTGAAGGGCGTTTGGTTGGCGATGGCTAATGGTTTTCAGGAGAACTCCGGTATTCCACAGATGGATGCATTGTTGTCGCGTGGGGGAATGGACAGCATGCTGCTGACTATCTGGTTGATTATCGGTGCAGTGACATTCGGTATTATGGTGGATGACTTTGGCCTGCTTAATAAACTGGTAACCCCGATTTTGTTGCGGGCTAAAACTGTTGGGCAACTTTTTGCTTCGGCGGTTGCTACGGCCATTGGGCTTAATATCGTCGCGGGTGATCAATATATTGCTTTATTGCTGCCAACACGGTTATTCCACGGTGAATTTGCCAAACGCGGGTTAGCACCTGAAAATCTCTCACGCCTGGTGGGGGATGCCGGTATCGTCACCTCTCCGTTGATTCCCTGGAATTCTTGCGGTGCTTATATGGCGGCGGTATTGGGTGTATCCACCATGGGCTATCTGCCATTTGCGGTATTTAATATTGCCGCGCCGATAGTCACGCTAATACTGGGTATCACCGGCTATAAGGTCCGCCGTATTGTGGTTGAGAGAGCATCATCGGTGCCACCAATAGCCAGTGATCGCCGAGAGGATGGGCTATAAACACCAGCTGTTCCTTGCTATGCCCAATATACGCCCAGTGAACTGGGCGCTTTATTGATGGTTGAGCGCTAATTGGCTTAAATATGGCCCGTCACTGATTGAATCCCTGATAATCAGTTCGGACTGAAATATATTTTCAGTTGATAAATATCCTCCGTCCAGCATTGAAATTAGCCGATTAATGACGTCATTTATCATACCGCTGACGGGGTCTTTAATACTGGATAACGATGGACTTAGAAAAGGTGCAATGGGGATATTGTCGAAGCCAATAAGAGAGACCGCTTCAGGTACGCTGATCCCTGCCTGATTTAATCTTTTCATGGCACCAATTGCCATATCATCATTGCTGGCGATAATCGCACTAAATGGTTGTTGGCTGGCTAATAACGATTCTACCGCAGTTGCACCACTGAGCGGGGTCCATTTTCCTTGAATAATAAGGTTATCGCGCAGCGGAAGAGAAAATGCATTTAATGCTTCTTTATATCCAGAAAGGCGCTCAATCGCTGTTGGTGAATCCAGTGAGCCGGTGATAAATGCAATATCCTGATGGCCCCGCTCAATGAGATATTTTGTCGCATTATAACTGGACCCTTTATGATCGCAGAAAGTACAGTGGCTGTGGTTTTTTCTTAATTTTCTGTTGACCACCATAATGGGCTGCTTATATTTATCAATAATAAGATCCATATCATCCACAGTTAAAAATCGGGGATAAATTATTATTGCGTCGCAACGTAAGTCGAGCAGGAATTGGATTGCTTCTTGTTCCTCTTCCGCGCTGTGTTTCCCGTCAACCAGCACCAGTTGACGGCCATTATTCTCTAATTTTTTGGCCGCTTGAGACAGTATTTCATTAAAGTAGTTACCATTATAAAGAGTATTGGTCACCACCAAACCAATGCATTGTGATTTATTGGTCGCCAGATTTCTTGCCAGCAAGTTTGGTCGATATCCGCTCTCTTCAATCGCTTTATATACCTGCGCTTTAGTCACTTCACTGACATAGCCTTTGCCTGACAGAACACGCGAAACAGTGGCTTTCGAGACACCTGCTTTTTTTGCCACTTCTAGCATTGTAGACATAGGTCTTTCCTACCCGTTGAAAATTATTGTCATTCTATACCTTTCGCCCTCGAAACTGCACGGCTGTTAGCAATATTCACTTACCCTATGGGCGGGTAGACATGCTGTTCCAATTGGGTTCTGGCCCATGCGCTATAGACTGGCGGCTGACTGGCAATACTCAGTTCTTTAGGCTCACAACTACTGTCGTGCACAATAACACGCCTAATTAATGCTGATCGTTATCACAAAATAAGAATTTAATTACTCCATCTATTGAATTGCAGTCAGTAATTTAAGATTCTCGTGTGGAACCGGTTACCTAGTTGCCTGATAATAACTAAAAGCAAGGGTGTATCGGCAGGTAATATTTAAATAACACTATGAATATAATAGCTAATTACCATTCATGCTGGTGAGGATAGTCCCTCTTCGATGGCAAATGGTTTGCTTAGCTCGGCGTGCGTCATTACGGGGAGTTGCTACTCATGTCAAAGAATTATGCCGCAGTATCTGCATCGATAGTCGATGCCATTGGTGGGGCGAATAACATCGCGGCGGTGACCCACTGTATGACGCGTTTACGCTTTGTGCTTAACGATGATAGTGCGGTTGATCTGGCGAAGTTGAAGTCCATCACCGGTGTGCTGGGTGTGGTGCGCAATGAAAACCAGTGTCAGGTCATTATTGGTAATAACGTTTCATATGCCTATGCTGAAGTGCTAAAACTGCTGCCGGAAGGCCTGGTAGCTGAAAATACGCTGCCGCAAAAAAATAAAATAACCTTGAAACGCATCGGCGCGGGGATCCTTGATGCGCTGATTGGCACCATGTCACCTCTGATTCCTGCCATTATCGGTGGTTCAATGGTCAAACTGTTGGCCATGATTCTGGATATGACCGGTGTTTTTGGCAAAGGCTCATCGACACTGATTATTCTCAATGTCATTGGTGACGGGGCGTTCTTCTTCCTTCCGGTTATGGTTGCTGCTTCTGCCGCACTCAAATTTAAAACCAATATGTCACTGGCTATCGCCATTGCCGGGGTGTTGGTTCATCCCGCCTTTATTGATTTAATGGCCAAAGCTGCACAAGGCCAACAAGTTGAGTTTATGGGCATTTCGGTCACGGCGGTGAAGTATACCTATACCGTTATTCCGGCATTATGTATGACCTGGCTGCTGTCTTATATTGAAAGATGGGTGGATCGCATTACACCGGCGGTGACCAAAAACTTCCTTAAACCAATGTTAATTGTGCTGATTTCCGCGCCTATTGCCATCATGTTTATTGGCCCTCTGGGAATTTGGATCGGCAGCGGTATTTCTTCGTTAGTGTACACCGTTCATGACTATCTGGGCTGGCTCTCGGTAGCGATTATGGGGGCACTCTGGCCTTTATTGGTTATGACCGGCATGCACCGTGTCTTTACCCCAACCATTATTCAGACCATTGCGGAGACCGGCAAAGAGGGCATGGTTATGCCATCAGAGATTGGCGCTAATCTTTCACTGGGTGGCTCATCGTTGGCTGTCGCATGGCGAACCAAAAACCCGGAATTGCGCCAAACGGCGCTGGCTGCTGCCGCATCAGCGATTGTCGCGGGTATCTCTGAACCGGCACTTTATGGGGTGGCATTGCGTCTTAAACGCCCGCTGATCGCCAGTCTTATTAGTGGTTTTATTTGTGGTGCAGTCGCCGGAATCGGTGGGCTGGCAAGTCATTCGATGGCGTCCCCTGGATTATTTACCAGTGTCCAGTTCTTCGATCCGGCCAATCCAATGAGTATCGTATGGGTGTTTGGTGTGATGATTCTGGCCATCGTGATTTCGTTTATTACCACGCTGTTGCTGGGTTTTGAAGATATCCCGGTTGAAAATAGCGAAAGTGATACCGCCCATTCTGCTGTTGCGCCAAGCGCAGTAAAAATTAACTAAATACGAGGTATGTAATGCCAGTATCAACATTTCCCGACGGTTTCTTATGGGGCGGCGCATTAGCCGCAAACCAGGCCGAAGGTGCTTGCTTTGAAGGTGGAAAAGGGCTGACGACGGTTGATATGATCCCTCATGGACCACACCGTTTGGCAGTAAAGCTGGGGCAGGAGAAGCGTTTTACCCTAAGAGATGATGAGTTTTATCCCAGTCATCAAGCGATCGATTTCTATCATCGTTATAAAGATGATATCGCGTTAATGGCTGAAATGGGGTTCACCGTATTTCGTACCTCAATCGCATGGAGTCGGATTTACCCTAACGGTGATGAGTTAACCCCGAATGCACAGGGCATTGCATTTTACCGCGACCTTTTCGCCGAGTGTAAAAAGTACAATATTGAGCCACTGGTGACGCTGTGCCACTTTGATGTTCCCATGCATCTGGTCACAGAATACGGCTCGTGGCGTAACCGGAAGATGGTTGATTTCTTCGCTCGTTATGCGCGCACATGTTTTACGGCGTTTGATGGATTAGTTAAGTACTGGCTCACTTTTAACGAAATTAATATCCTGCTGCACAGTCCGTTCTCTGGCGCCGGGCTGGTGTTTGAGCAACAGGAAAATCAGGAGCAAGTAAAGTATCAGGCTGCTCATCATGAGTTGCTTGCCAGTGCCTTGGCGACAAAAATTGCCCATGAGGTTAATCCGAATAATCAGGTGGGGTGCATGCTGGCGGGGGGGAACTTTTATCCGCGCACTTGTAAACCCGAGGATGTGTGGGCCGCGCTGGAGAAAGACCGTGAAAATCTGTTTTTCATTGATGTACAGGCCCGAGGTGCTTATCCGGCTTATACCAAACGGCTTTTCAGGGAGAAAGGGATTTCAATTGTTACTGAAACGGGTGACGACGAGATACTCAAGCATACAGTGGATTTTGTCTCCTTTAGTTATTATGCCTCCCGCTGTGCGTCGGCCGATATGAACGACCATAACAGCAGTGCGGCGAATATCGTAAAATCGCTGAAAAATCCTCACATTGAGGCCAGTGAATGGGGGTGGGGTATTGATCCTTTAGGTTTACGCATCACCATGAATATGATGTACGACCGCTATCAGAAACCACTATTTTTGGTTGAGAATGGGTTAGGTGCCAAGGATGAAATTAACCCGCAAGGCGAGATTGAAGATGATTATCGCATCAGTTATTTGCGTGAGCATATCAAAGCTATGGGGGAGGCCATTGTTGATGGCATTCCGGTAATGGGTTATACCTCATGGGGTTGTATTGATCTGGTTTCTGCTTCTACCGGTGAAATGAGCAAGCGCTATGGTTTTGTTTATGTTGACCGTGATGATCAGGGCAAGGGCTCTTTAGCCCGTAAGAGAAAGAAATCCTTTTATTGGTACAAAAAAGTTATTGCCAGTAACGGTGCCGATTTGGATTAAGTCATCTGCCGGGATATCGTCTATAGCCGATATCCCCAGTGGATAAATATAGTCGGGAGCGGGTCCATTTTCTCCTTATGACGTATTACCCGGCACTATCATTACTATCGTGCGGGCCTTTCTTCAGATGAATCATGAAATCGGTAAATGCGGTGCGCAGCGGTGCAAACAGCGGGTGTTTACGGTTCTCCAGCATCGTTTCTGAAAACAGTTTCAGCCCGAGAGCAAATGCTGCGGTTTTCTCTTTGCCGAAGTCTATATCTTCCCGCATTTGTAACCGTTCGATGATGCCGAGGATCTCGTCATGATTCTCGGCTTCGAACGTTAGCGGGGTTTTCTCAATAGCGTCACCTTTGCGGTCGGTCAGCGGCTCAATGGTGATGCGATAACGATATCCCGGCATCAGCTTTTCTCCTGATCTTTTTCATCAGTTGTAGCCGAAGGCGGTGCTAACTCTTTTTCAATCACTTCTACCGCCGCCAGTAGTGCGGCGTTAATGCGCAAAACCTGCTCTGGTGCGACATCAGAACGCATCATACTGCTACGTAGAATGTGGCGTAAGCGATGCATAGCATCAGAAATACCTTCTGCCAGATTCCCTTCTGGCCGGCGATTTACCTGTGCCAAGCGGGAGAAAATCACATCCACCATCTGTTGATTTTGTTGTAATTCAACTTTACCGGCATCAGTGATTTGGTAGCTTTTACGGCCATTACCGGTTGCCACTGGCGTGACAAAATCTTGCTCTTCTAGCAGGGTTAGCGTTGGGTAGATAACCCCAGGGCTTGGAACATAGAGCCCGGAGGACGCCTCTTCAATTGCCTTAATCAGCTCGTAACCGTGGCTCGGTTTTTTATCAACCAGCGCTAAGAGGACGATGCGCAAATCCCCATGTTCGAACAAGCGATGCATTTTATCACCGCGACCACGCCTGCTGCCCCTTACTGCTTCAGCGCCTTCAGCGGTTATATGATGACGACCTCCGCGATGCATCCTTTCGCCACAGTGGCGCTGCCCTTCATGGTGTTCGCCGCCCTGATGATGACCACGTTTTGAAAAACCAAACATAATGACTCTCCTTTAGATATATCTAAACAATTTAGATATATCTAATTTAGATCGATATATCTAAATTGACAAGCAGAGAGTGATAAATAGTGAGTTTTATGGGTAAAAATAGAGGAGATTTGTACTCTATTTATTGATATATATGATAAATATTTATTATATGCCAGCGAGGAATAAAGTGAAGACAAAGTCCATATAGTGAGGGGAATGGGTTGGCTGGTGATGTTTTATCTGGAGTAAATGAGCTAAAAACTCTGTGTGTTTCCACTGCTGGTAGTCGTTAGGCAATTTTTGTTTTAGTGTTTCAACCTTGATTGTTCATTCTTTGTACTGAGCTTCAAAGTAGGGAGCGTAAGCAGTCTACCCAGTTCGATTCTCTGGAAAATCCATATTGTTTAGTCTTTGTCTATATCGTTGTTTTAACAGGGTTTTATAGACTTGGCGGGATGTGCTAAGAAGTGCTAATGGTGTCCCCGACTGGAATCGAACCAGTAACTAGCCCTTAGGAGGGGCTTGTTATATCCGTTTAACTACGGGGACCCGGACATTGGCAGAGTGACTGCCGCTGAAGTGTACTGCCGAGCATTATACGCATTTTTATCCAGATAATAAGCGGTTAGCTGGCTGTTTGGTTACTCTGTCACCAACTTAGAGTGATTAAGTGATAGTAATAACCGAAAAACGATGTTTATCGGCACAGTTGTAGCTATCTAGCCTTATAACTGTTTTTTTGCCGTAAGCCATTAACAACATCGAGTATCAGGCTGACGTGAGAAGTGAATAAGTTAATTTGAATAGGTTAATTAAGGACACGAGGCTGTCGCCACTCGTGTCCAGTAAACTCAGCAACCAACGGCAATCCCCCCAGAGGCTACATTTCTATTTGGGGGTAACTCATTGATTAAAATATCAACTCTTCTTAACGAACTCTGATTTCAACTTCATTGGACCAAACCCATCAATTTTACAATCGATATTGTGATCCCCTTCAACCAGGCGGATGCCTTTCACTTTGGTGCCAATTTTCAGCGTTGAAGAACTGCCTTTTACTTTTAGGTCTTTAACAACAGTTACTGAGTCACCGTCAGCCAACAAATTACCGTTGGCATCGCGCACCACCAGGTCGTCTTGGCCGGTGGCTGAAGGGCTATTTTCCGACCACTCATGACCACATTCCGGGCAATTCAGTTGTTCACCTTCTTGCCATGTAAATTCAGAACTACATTTTGGACAGTTTGGTAAATCCTGCACGTTAACCTCTTGAAATTAAATTGAATAAATATAAAAAAGTGACAAATAACAGTCTGCTATATTGATGTTCACATATTTTACACTTTTTACCGCATTAAAGAATAGCCAAGTGGCCAGTAACTCAGGTAAATAATTACGGGTGTATCGGTGTAGCTATCTTTGAATCCTGCCACGTCATGGTATTTTTTATGGTTTAGATGATATAAGGATGATTGGCTGAACTAAGGGGATTTTATTAAAAATTGTCGGTATACCCTGTTACCACCTGTTAGTGGAACAGTGATAACTGAATCCCGCTTACTTTTGCCCTAAGCGCCGATGTTGTTCAAGTTCATAGTCGATAAAAGCATTGATCATCGTCCGGTAAACTTTCTCTATGATCTCTTCTGCTAATCCCGCTTTGCTGGCTTCTGCTGTGACACGATCTATTACCATCTGCACCCGATCTGGCGCCCGTACTGCGTTCTGATCCTGCTTAAATGCGGCGGCCGCTTTTACACATTGGCTCCGTTGCGCGATTAACGCGACAATTTGCGAATCTATGCCATCAATAGCCGCTCTGATATCCTCGATCGAAGAGAAATGCATTAGTTGTACCTCTTTGCTAGTACGAAATTATCACGTTAACACAGTGGTTAAGTTGGTGCTATTCAGAGGGGGGCGGAGTGTCTTTGGCTGCCTTATCACCATTTTTCGGTTGATGGGTCATATCACTGCGGATCTGCGCATGGCTTATCAGGGCAAAAATAAAAGTACCGCCGATAATGTTGCCTGCCAATGTTGGAATCGCGAATGGATAAATAAATTGCTGCCAGGGTAATGAGCCATTAAATACCAGATAGAAGATTTCGACCGAACCAACCACAATATGGGTAAGGTCGCATAGCGCCACTAAATAGGTCATCAGGAAAATGACCCAGATCTTAGCGCCTCCTGCTGATGGCATCATCCATACCATAGTGGCAATGATCCAACCGGAAAATATGCCGTTAGCAAACATCTCAGATGGCGAATTCTCCATCACCCCTTGTGCCAGAGTGACAAATGATGCGCGGGTCGACTCATCAAACACCGGCATATGGATAAAGGAATAGGCCGCAATTCCTGTACCGATAAGGTTGCCCAGTAGTACCAACCCCCATAGGCGAAATAACAGAAGAAAGTTTTGCCCACTCGGTTTTTGCATGATGGGCAGTACCGCGGTCACGGTATTTTCGGTAAATAGCTGTTGGCGGGCCATAATGACAATAATAAAACCAAAGGTATAACCGACATTCTCCAGCAGAAAACTTGCCGGTGAGTCAGGTAGTTTTGCGTGAAAAATGCCTTTGGCAATAAGCGATGCCCCCATTGAAAGGCCGGCAGCAATGGCGGACCACAGCAGTGCAAAGCTGTCGCGCTCTAACTCTTTTTGCCCCTCGAGGCGGATCAATTCATGGATTGCGGCTGCTTTTGAGGGAAGTTCCTTCTCATTTATTTCTATCTCTTTTCCCTGCTTTTGTTCCTCACTTTCCACTTTCAATTCACCCTTATTCTGCGACAGTTTTTCATCATTCATAGGGATTTCCCAGTTGGTAGATAAATAATTGTGGTGGTTGGAACACAAAAAATAAGGGAAAGTCGACATAATAAGCGTAGTCGCTATTTATTATTCGCGGGCTAATGGTGAGTTGTTAGTGTGTCTTTGTTGGGCGGAGTAAAATAGCCATCAGAAGAGGGAGAAAAGTAACCCAACGTTAATGTTGTTGGTTTTTTCTACAGAAATTTGATCTTATACCGAATAATACCTCTATAAGGGTAGGGTCAGGGTTAGGCCCACGCTACGTAAGGATTAAGCCTTATGTTATCATTCAGTTTTCCTGAAACAACAATCCTACGGTGGAAACCAATCCTTCATGTTGGAAGCTAAAAACCTGACCTGCATCCGAGATGAGCGAAGCTTGTTCCAACAGTTAAGCTTTTGTGTGGCTGCTGGGGAGATAGTGCAGGTCGAGGGGCAAAATGGTGCAGGTAAAACCAGTCTGTTGCGGATTTTAGCCGGACTGGCCGATGCAGATGAAGGGCAGGTGAGCTGGTTGGGGGCGAATATTCGCCGAGATCGCGCTAAGTATCATCAGGATTTATTGTTTTTAGGCCATCAACCGGGGGTTAAGTCGGTACTGACGCCTTTTGAAAATCTGGCGTTTTATCAGTCGGTGTTACAAAAGGTCGATAGCGCCGCAATCTGGCAGGCTTTGTCTCAGGTCGGGTTGGTGGGTTATGAGGATTTACCGGTATCTCAATTATCGGCTGGGCAGCAACGGCGCGTGGCCTTGGCCCGTTTGTGGTTGAGCAAGGCTCCACTATGGATTCTGGATGAACCGTTGACCGCGATTGATAAGCAGGGGGTTGCTACCCTGTTAGATCTGTTTGTTGAACATGCAGCTAACGGTGGCATGGTACTGCTTACCACACATCAGGATCTGAACGGTGTTGGTCAGAGTGTGCGTAAAATCCGTTTAACCAACACGCAGGAGAATTAATGTTTATCAGCGTGTTGCGTCGTGAATTAAAAATAGCCTTTAGAAAAGGGGCAGAGATAGTTAACCCGCTCTGGTTTTTTCTGATTGTCATCACGCTGTTTCCGTTAGGGATAGGCCCAGAACCGCAATTATTGGCGCGTATTGCTCCGGGGATTGTCTGGGTGGCGGCATTGCTTGCATCGTTACTCTCTTTGGAGCGGCTATTTCGCGATGATTTCTACGATGGTTCCCTTGAACAGTTGTTGTTGTTACCCGCGCCACTGGCACTCACGGTGTTAGGCAAAGTGTGTGCTCACTGGGTCGTTACCGGATTACCCTTGCTTATTTTATCTCCGCTGGTCGCTCTCTTGCTGTCTCTTGATAGTAATACCGCGATTGCCATGGCGCTCACGCTGCTGTTGGGGACGCCAACCTTAAGTTTTATCGGGGCTATTGGTGTGGCACTGACGGTGGGGTTACGCAAGGGAGGGGTGCTGCTGAGTTTATTGGTGTTGCCGCTGTATATCCCGGTGCTGATATTTGCTACTGCGGCCATTGATGCGGCTTCTATGTCACTGCCGATTGATGGGTATCTGGCGATTTTGGGGGCAATGCTCGCGGGGAGTGTAACACTTGCGCCTTTTGCCACCGCCGCTGCATTGAGAGTGAGTGTGCACTAGCAGTTGAATGCCACTCAGAAGGTAACAATTTCTTAAAAGAAATCTGTAGTTAAAATATAATAATTTTCAGAAGCTTAAGCGCGGTAGCCAACGCAGTCAGAGCAGATTGTGCGCCGTACCCTGCGCCGGCATTGCCACTGAGTGATGCCTGTCCAATTTTACTGTGAGCAATGAAAAATGTGGAAATGGTTTCATCAATTCGCTAAACCCGAGCGGCTCTATACGCTGTGTGGTCGGTTTGTCCCGTGGCTGGGTATTGCCGCTGTGGTCTGTTTGATGGTGGGCTGGGTGTGGGGATTTGGTTTCGCCCCCTCTGATTATCAGCAAGGCAACAGTTTCCGTATCATTTACTTGCATGTCCCGGCGGCGATCTGGTCGATGGGGATCTATATGTCGATGGCGATTGCGGCACTTGTCGGCCTGGTCTGGCAAATGAAAATGTCTGATAACGTCGTCGCCGCCATGGCGCCGGTCGGCGCGGTGTTTACCTTTATTGCCTTGGTCACCGGTTCTACTTGGGGTAAACCGATGTGGGGAACCTGGTGGATTTGGGATGCGCGATTGACCTCTGAGTTAGTGTTGCTATTCCTCTATCTTGGCGTGATTGCGCTGTATAACGCATTTGACGACCGCAAGTTGGCTGGGCGGGCTGCGGGTATTTTGGTGCTGGTCGGTGTGGTCAATATTCCAATCATTCATTTCTCCGTGGTGTGGTGGAACACCTTGCATCAAGGTTCCACCAACATGCAGCAAAGCATTGATCCAAGTATGCGTTCGCCGTTGCGTTGGGCGATTTTTGGCTATTTGTTGTGCTTTATTACTCTGACATTAATGCGCCTGCGCAACTTGATTTTGCAGCAAGAGCGCCATCGCCCTTGGGTAAGCGCCTTATTGCGTAAGGAGCCACGTCTATGAATCCGGCCTTTAACTCTTGGGCGGCATTTTTCGCCATGGGCGGCTATGCCTTTTATGTCTGGCTGGCGGCGGCGGTTACTTTGCTGTCTCTGCTTAGTTTGTGGGGACATACGCTGTGGCAGCACAAACAATTATTAGCGGATATTCAGCGTCGTCAGGCGCGGGAGCTGCGCATTCGGCAGGCAAATCAGACTCAGCATTCCGCCCGTTCGCAGGAGAAACAGCAGTGAACCCACGTAGAAAAAGTCGGCTCTATCTGGCGATGGTGGTTTTGATCGGTATCGGTCTGACCACCACTCTGGTGTTGTACGCACTGCGTGCCAATATCGATCTGTTCTATACCCCTGGCGAAATCTTGCAGGGTAAAGGGGAGCGCCACGAGAAGCCGGAAATAGGTCAGCGTTTACGTATCGGCGGCATGGTGATGCCGGGGTCGGTGAAACGTGATGATAAGACGCTGGAAATGAGTTTCAAGGTTTATGATGCGCGCGGCGCAATCACCGTCACTTATACCGGCATTTTACCGGACCTGTTCCGCGAGGGGCAGGGGGTGGTAGCGCAAGGTGTATTCGCTGAGGGCAATAAGGTAAATGCGAAAGAAGTGCTGGCAAAGCATGATGAAAAATACACACCACCAGAAGTGAAAGAGGCGATGAAGGAAAACCACACCCGCCCAGCGGAGGCTTACAGTAGCACTAAGCGTGAGGGTAATGCCTCATGATGCCTGAAATGGGGAGTTTTCTGTTATGCCTGGCACTGGCTATCTCGCTATTGCTGAGTTTGTATCCGCAATGGGGCGCTGCGCGTCAAGATGCCCGTATGATGGCGGTTGGCAGACCCTTGACGTACGGTATGTTCGCTACCATCGCGCTGTCATTTATATGTCTGGTGTATGCGTTTGTGGTGAATGATTTCACTGTCTCCTATGTGGCGGCGAACTCAAATTCACACCTGCCAGTTTATTATCGTATTGCGGCGACCTGGGGCGCACATGAGGGATCGCTGCTGCTGTGGGTGTTGCTGCTAAGTTGCTGGTCGCTGGCCGTTGCGCTCTTTAGCCGTTCAATGCCGGATGATGCGGTAGCCCGAGTGCTGTCGGTGCTGGGGATGATTACCGGCGGTTTCCTGCTGTTTATTATTCTGACGTCAAATCCGTTTACCCGCACCTTGCCGGACTTCCCAATTGACGGTAATGATTTAAATCCGTTGTTGCAGGATGTCGGGTTGATTTTCCATCCGCCACTGCTTTATATGGGTTATGTGGGGTTCTCGGTAGCTTTTGCTTTCGCGATAGCTTCCTTAATGGCTGGCCGACTTGATAGTGCTTGGGCGCGCTGGTCACGGCCGTGGACTCAAGCGGCATGGGTGTTCCTGACCATGGGGATCGTGCTCGGTTCGGCGTGGGCCTATTATGAATTAGGCTGGGGCGGCTGGTGGTTCTGGGATCCGGTTGAGAATGCCTCGTTTATGCCTTGGCTGGCAGGTACGGCGTTAATTCACTCACTGGCGGTGACCGAAAAACGTGGCACATTCAAAGCGTGGACGGTATTGCTGGCGATTACGGCATTCTCTCTATGCCTAATGGGCACCTTCCTGGTGCGTTCCGGCGTATTGGTTTCGGTACACTCTTTTGCCTCTGATCCGGCTCGTGGCATGTTTATTCTGGCTTATCTGGTGATTGTTATCGGTGGCTCATTGCTACTGTATGCAGTTAAAGGTGCACAAGTGCGCAGCCGTACTCAGCATGAGGTGTTCTCACGCGAGACTTTCCTGCTCGGTAATAATGTGCTGCTGATTGCCGCAATGTTGGTGGTGCTTCTGGGTACTTTGTTGCCATTGGTACACAAGCAACTGGGACTGGGCAGTATTTCAATCGGCGAACCGTTCTTTAATACCATGTTTACCTGGTTGATGGCCCCAATGGCACTGCTGATGGGGATTGGGCCGTTAGTGCGTTGGCGTCGTGATGAGCCGAGTAAACTCTGGAAACGCCTCAGTGTGGCTCTGGTCATCACCTTGCTGCTGTCGATATTGATACCCTGGCTGCTGCAAGACACTATTGCCGGTATGACCGTGGTCGGTTTGATGATGTCTATCTGGGTCATTATCCTGACATTGATGGAGTTGCATGAGCGAGCAACTCACCGCCATGGTTTTTGGCGTGGTTTAACGCACTTATCTCGCAGTCATTGGGGCATGGTGTTGGGGCATTTGGGTGTGGCGGTGACGGTGATCGGTATTGCCTTTAGCCAAAATTACAGTGTTGAGCGTGATGTGCGCATGAAGGCTGGTGATAGCATCGATATTCACGATTATCACTTCGTGTTCCGCGATGTTCACGATATCAAAGGATCGAACTATACCGGCGGTGTTGGCATTATTGATGTCACCCGTCATGGTAAACCTGAAGCCACCTTACATGCGGAGAAACGTTATTACAGTGTGGCCCGTTCTATGATGACTGAAGCCGCTATTGATGGTGGCTTCAGCCGTGATCTCTACGCCGCACTGGGTGAAGAACTGGATGACGGGTCATGGGCGGTGCGCTTGTATTACAAACCCTTTGTCCGCTGGATCTGGTTCGGTGGGGTATTTATGGCTATCGGCGGCATCTTCTGCATGCTTGATCCGCGCTATCGGATGAGCAAAAAGTTAAAGCGCAGTGCTGCATCGGAGGCTGAATAATGAAATCTCACTTTTCATTCAATAAGCTGATGTTTATTCCGCTGGTACTGTTTTTACTGCTAGTTGTGGCCTTTTTAGTGCAATTGACTCGCAATGCTAATGGCGAGGATCCGACGATGTTGGAGTCTGCGCTGATTGGTAAACCGGTGCCAACGTTCAAGCTTGAATCGCTTGAGCAACCGGGGAAAACCTTTGATCAGGCAGTATTACATGATGGTAAGCCGATGTTACTTAATGTCTGGGCAACCTGGTGTCCGACCTGCCGCGCTGAGCATCAATATCTGAATAAGCTGGCGGCACAAGGCATCCGTGTGGTGGGTTTGAACTATAAAGATGATCGTGTCAAAGCGGTGCAGTGGCTCAATGCGCTGGGTAATCCTTACGCGCTGAGTTTGTATGATGGTGATGGCATGTTAGGGCTGGATCTGGGGGTTTATGGTGCGCCGGAAACTTTTCTGATCGACGGGCAGGGAATTATCCGTTATCGCCATGCCGGTGATCTGAACGATCGCGTCTGGCTGCAAGAAATTCTGCCGTTGTATAAGAAGTATCAGGGGGGCGCATGAGATTACTAAGCCTGATCTTCGGCCTTATGCTGAGTTGGAGTCTGTTTGCCGCCATCGATACCTACACCTTTAAATCTGAGGCACAAGAGCAGCAGTATCGTGAACTGACCGAACAACTGCGCTGCCCTAAATGTCAGAACAACAGCATTGCCGACTCCAATGCGATTATTGCTGCTGATATGCGCGCCAAATTGTATGAACTGATGCAGCAGGGTAATTCCAAACAGCAAGTCATTGACTATATGGTGGCCCGCTACGGCAACTTCGTCACTTACGAGCCGCCGGTGACGGCTGCAACGCTGATTCTGTGGGTGGGGCCGGCTCTGTTTGTGCTATTTGGGGCCGTAGTGGTGATATTACGTGCACGGCGACGAGTGGAGAAAGAGACCCCACTGTCGGCGCAGGAACAGCAACGGTTACACCATCTGCTCGCCGAACATGCTCGCGGTGTGGAAAAATCGACGGTGGTGCAACACAGCATCCCGACTAAACACGCGAAGACAAACAGGAAACAACCATAATGGCTTTTTGGCTGATAGTGATCATTTTGCTGGCGGTCGCGGGTGCTTTGTTGGTTATACCTGCCATGCGGCAAGACACGGATTCACCGACGACCACCCGGGATGAATTGAACAAGGCTATTTATCAGGATCGGTTATCTGAACTGGCTGAAGATGAAGCGCAAGGCGTGGTAGAACAGCGACCTGAACTGATTCAGGAACTGCAACAAAACCTGCTGACAGATATCCCCCAACAACCGGATGAGGAGATAAGCCCGATTAACCGCTGGGTGTTACTGCCCGGGGTGGTGATACTGGTGGTGGTCGCCGTGGGGTTATACCTAAAAACCGGTGGTTTGGCTCAGGTGCAGGCATGGCATCAGGTTGTTGCACAAATGCCTGAATTACGTGCCAGAGTTGCCAATGAGCGGGCGGAGCCTTTGAGTATGGAAGAGGTCGCACGTTTAGGGCTGGGCTTGCGTACTTCTTTGCAGCAAGATATTGCTAACGTCAATGATTGGATGATGCTTGGCCGGGTGGGGATGGCACTGAATAATGCCACTACCGCAACCCAAGCTTTTGCTAAAGCTTATCAGCTTGCGCCCGATAATGAAGATGTCAGACTCGGTTATGCTGAGGTGCTGACACGTTCCAACGATCCACAAGATAATCAGCTGGCAACTCAGATGTTGCGAACGATGGTTGGACAGGATCATACCAATCTGCGCGCCATGAGTTTATTAGCTTTTAATGCTTTTGAGCAGGGTGACTTTAAACAAGCCATTGGTGCATGGGAAGTTATGCTAAAATTGCTGCCTGCTGGCGATTCCCGCATAGAAGTGATAAAACGCAGTATCCAGCAAGCCAAATCACAGGCTGGGCAGGAAACAGCTACACTGGGAATAGAGGTTTCAATCTCCTCTGATGCCGCTCAGAAATTACCTCAGCAGGGAACCCTGATTATATCGGTAACCGATGGAGCAAACCCGGTACCGGTTGCCGTCAAACAACTGCCTGTGAGCCGATTCCCGTTATTAGTAACGTTGGATGACAGTAATGCAATGATGCCAGAGCGTTTGCTCTCTTCGTTGTCTCAGGTGAAAGTGCGGGCACGTCTCTCGCAAGATGGTACGGCCAATCCGCAATCGGGTGACTGGTTTGGTGAGAGCAGCGTGCAGAGTTTCGGTGGGACAGCAAAGCCACAAACAATTAATGTACAGATAAACAAACAGATCCCTTAAGCGTAAGGGGCTGGACAGAATTTCATGGAGAAGATTATGAACTACCGCCTGACTGTGCTGGCTTTTGCCACCGTGCTATTAGTAGGGTGTGCCAGTAGCTCGCCGGATCATATGGAGCAGGGCCGCTCAGATCCGCTGGAAGGTTTTAACCGGGCAATGTTCAATTTTAACTATGAGGTTCTTGATCCTTACGTGGTGCGCCCGGTAGCCGTAGTTTGGCGTGATTACGTGCCACAACCTGCACGTAACGGCACAAGTAACTTCCTGAGTAACCTTGAAGAGCCAGCCAGTATGGTCAACAGCTTCTTGGTGGGTGACCCGTATAATGGCATGAAGCACTTTAACCGCTTCTTCCTGAATACTATTTTGGGCATGGGTGGCTTGATAGATGTGGCGAGTATGGCTAACCCTAAGCTGGCTAAACAAGTCCCTCACCGCTTTGGCAGTACACTGGGCCATTATAATGTTGGTTACGGCCCGTATGTAGTGTTACCGGGCTATGGCAGCTTCACCATTCGTGAGGATGGGGGGAATGCGGCTGATTACGTTTATCCGGTGTTGAGCTATCTCACGTTCTGGATGTCGGCAGGTAAATGGATGGTAGAAGGGATTGAAACCCGTGCTCAGCTATTGGATTCCGATGGGTTGCTGCGTAACTCGTCAGATCCTTATCTGATGGTGCGCGATGCCTACTTCCAACGTCATGATTTCCTGGCGAACGGCGGGCAGTTGAAACCGGAAGTCAATTCGAATGCACAAGCTATTCAGGGTGATTTGGACAGTATCGATTCAGCCAACTGATTCTGATACCTGATTCGAATAATAAAAAAGCGCCGAAAGGCGCTTTTTTATGGGCAAAGGAATTGCCAGTATCCGCTGATTAGAACGCGTAGTTAAAGTTCACGCCGTACAGCAGTGCCGTACCTTTAGAGTCGAACTGATAAGTAGTGCCGCCCACTGCCGCTGGTGTTTTTTCAGTAATATGCACGCTTTGGCCATGCATATAGGAAATACCAACATCCACTGAGGCATCTTTGTTGAAGGCGTAGGTAGTACCCGCACTGATCCAGAAACGGTCTTGGTCTGGAATTGAGATAGTGCGGTTATCTGCCGGAACCGGGCTGTCATCGAAGGCAATACCGGTACGGAAGGTCCAATTATCATCGTGATAATAAGTGGTACCCAGCGCGATACGGTAAGCATCATGGAAGCCTTCATGTTTTTCAAACAGTGTCTGGCCATTAGTGCCGGTTGCTTTCAGTTCTTGGAACTGACTCCAACTGGTGTAGGCCATGCTGTAGTGAATGGCCCACTGTGGTGCCACTTTGTTATAGCCGGACACTTCCCAGACTTCTGGTAGGTTCAGAGTTAAAGCACCCGGGATCGTATTACCGCCAGTGCCTCTTGGTGGTGGCAGTTGGTTGCTGAAATCGCCATCAAAGTCGATTTTCACTTTTGAGCGGTAAGTGAAGCTATAACGGTTTTCCTTATCAACTTCATACAGCACGCCCGCATTCCAACCATACCCCCACTCTTTACCTTCCATACGGGTAACTTCGGTATTAGCAGGGCGACCCGATAACGGACCAACTTCACCGAGATGGCGTACAATCTTCGCATCGGCGTACACTGCATTAAAGCCCAGGCCGAAACTGAAGTTTTCATTCAGGCGATACGCGGTACTCAGGTTCAGGTTGGCGGTTTTCAGATCAGTCTGACCGCCAAGGGAACCCGCAGGATAGTCGTCATTGAATTCAGTAGCCAAACCGTAGTTTGAGGTACCAGAGGCACCAATTGCCCATTGCTCATTCAGTGGCATAATAAAGTGGATATTTGGGATCCACTCTGAAGGCGCGATGTTATTGGCATCGGTACTTCTGCCTGAAATGGGGGATGTCCCACTAATATTGACGTCAGGATCAACATAAACAAAGCCGCCAGAGAAAGAAGGGCGGTCGAACAAAGTCATTGCTGCGGGGTTACGGCTACCAACTGATGCGTTGTCGGCAACGGCGCCTTCACCAGAGAAAGAACGCCCCAATGCAGCGGCTGAATATTCATTCAACTGGAAGCCAGCCGCAGAAACGTTCGACGATATGATTGCCACTGCAGCTGCCAGAGCTGATCGGGTAAACAGGTTTTTCTGGTTCATGACCAAAACCTCATTGTTTTAATTAATGTTACACACCGTAACAAGAGAATGCGGGATTGTAGGGTCCGTTATCGGTCAGACAAAGCAGACCAGTGGCTGAAGTATAGGTCCGACCTGTGTCAGTGTTGCAAGTATGTTTTGGGATTTGTTCAGTTTTGATTGCAAAAAATAGACGCAGTTAACAAAAAACTCACAATTTAGTATCAATTATTACATTATCAATGAATGAGCATACAATTTGACTGTGACCTTTATCACTTAATAAGCCTATAAACAGTAAGTCCTAGTGCCAAGTGACCGACGGTAGTAAAATAATGACAGAGAAAATATTTTTTTTGCGCCATGCCTTTTTGTGCTATTTGCACTAACGAATTGGCAATTTGCACCTATTTTGAAATGTCCGTTGAGGAGAATTGAAGATGTCAGATGCAATTAATCGCTGTAGTGCGGAAGAAACTGCTGCCTGCTGCTGTATAGATGTTGGTACTATAATGGATAATACTGATTGCACGGCCTCTTACAGTTGTGTGTTTGACAACCGTACTGAAGCTGAAGCGATGCTGAAATCGCTGACCGAAAAAGCGCGTGCTGTTGAGTCAGAACCTTGCTTGATTGAGCATAAATTGGAAGAGAAGGACGGCGGTGTTTGTTTAACCATCGACTTTACTTTTGCCTGCCAGGCAGAAACCATGATTTTCCAGCTGGGTCTGCGTTAATTCATGCCGGTAGTCACCGCAACTCAGGTAAGTTGAACCGATCTCTAACGCGAAGCCTTTTGCTTCGCGTTTATTTTTGTCTAATTTCCTCTGTAAATTTATTGCGTTAGATTCATCATTCTTCCCCATCCCCAATTCATCTTTCCCACGATTTTGTCGCTAAAAGTTGCTCCTGCTCTCACTTTCCTGTTCTGTAGGTTTACCAAATGTAAATTTTTGGTTAAAAATAATTAGATCAGGTCAGACCTGTTATTTGTTATGCTTAACTAAAAGCCACTCTATTTATCAGGAGCGTTTATGAGTAAGCCATTACCGCTAGTGACGCGCCAGGGCGATCGCATTGCAATCGTCAGCGGCCTGCGGACCCCTTTTGCCAAGCAAGCAACTGCTTATCATGGCGTACCGGCCGTCGACTTAGGCAAAATTGTGGTCAGTGAGTTGCTGGCCAGAAGTGGCGTTGCTCCTGAGTTAATTGATCAACTCGTATTCGGTCAAGTGGTGCAGATGCCTGAAGCGCCAAATATTGCCCGTGAAATCGTGTTGGGTACCGGCATGAGTGTGCATACCGATGCTTACAGTGTCTCACGCGCGTGCGCCACCAGTTTTCAGGCGGTAGCCAATGTGGCAGAAAGTATTATTGCAGGCTCAGTCACGGTGGCGATAGCCGGTGGTGCCGATTCCTCTTCCGTGCTGCCAATTGGTGTCAGTAAAGCACTGGCGCGAACCTTGGTTGATGTTAATAAAGCGCGAACCCTCTCCCAGCGCCTGAAGTTGTTCAGCCGCTTAAAGTTACGCGATTTGCTTCCTGTTGCCCCGGCAGTGGCTGAATACTCTACCGGCTTGCGCATGGGGGATACCGCAGAGCAGATGGCAAAAACCTATGGTATCAGCCGTGAAGATCAGGATGCTCTGGCGCTACGATCGCACCAAATGGCAGCGATTGCCTGGCAGCAAGGGTTATTACACGATGAGGTGATGACGGCTTATATCCCGCCTTACCGTGATGCTATTACCGAAGATAACAATATCCGCAAAGATTCCACTATGGCGCAATATGCCAAGTTACGCCCCGCATTCGATCGCCAACATGGCAGTGTCACGGCGGCCAACAGCACCCCTTTGACGGACGGTGCCGCAGCCGTGATGATGATGAGTGAAGCGAAAGCAAAAGAGTTAGGTTTGCAACCGTTGGGTTATCTGCGCAGTTTCGCCTTTTCCGCCATCGATGTCTGGCAAGATATGCTGCTAGGCCCATCTTATGCCACGCCACTGGCACTAGACCGTGCCGGCATCACGCTGGCTGATTTGACCCTTATCGATATGCATGAAGCATTTGCGGCACAAACACTGGCTAACCTGAAAATGTTTGCCAGTGATACTTTCGCGCGTGAAAAATTGGGTCGTAGCCAGGCTATTGGTGAAGTTGATATGAGCAAATTCAACGTATTGGGTGGTTCGATTGCCTACGGTCACCCCTTTGCGGCCACAGGCGCCCGGATGATTACCCAAACATTAAATGAATTGCGTCGCCGTGGCGGAGGATTAGGGCTAACGACGGCATGTGCTGCCGGTGGGTTGGGTGCCGCGATGATTTTGGAGGTGGAGTAATGGGTCAGGAAAATTTACTTAACAGCGGTAGTGAAACAGCCTCAGGGGATAGCCGTACCCCAACCGATTCGGTCTTTACCCTCAATGTGCGGCCAGACAATATCGGTGTGATCACCATTGATGTTATTGGTGACAAAGTGAATACCTTAAAGGCTGAATTTGCAGAGCAAATTGCCGAGATACTGCAACAAGCGCAGGCTTTATCACAATTGCAGGGGCTGGTTATTATTTCTGGCAAGCCAGACTCTTTTATTGCAGGTGCTGATATCACCATGATTGCCGCTTGCCGTACCGCGCACGATGCGCGTGTATTGGCACAGAAAGGGCAATCTGTTCTAGCGCAGATCGCTGCATTCCCCATACCGGTGGTGGCTGCTATCCATGGTGCTTGCCTGGGCGGTGGTTTGGAGCTGGCGCTAGCGTGCCATAGTCGCATCTGTTCGCTAGATGACAAAACGGTACTCGGTTTGCCAGAGGTTCAACTGGGTCTGTTGCCCGGATCGGGTGGTACACAACGCTTGCCGCGGTTGATTGGTGTCAGCAAAGCACTGGATATGATTCTTACCGGCAGACAAGTCCGTGCGCGCCAGGCGCTTAAGATGGGGCTGGTGGACGATGCGGTGCCCCTCGATATCTTGTTAGATGTGGCGGTCAAACGGGCCAAAGCGGGTTGGCTCGATAGGCCAGTTTTACCTTGGCAGGAACGTCTACTTAGCGGCCCATTGGGTAAAGCATTACTGTTTAAGATTGTGCGTAAAAAAACGCTGGCGCAGACCAAGGGCCATTATCCGGCGGCGGAGCGCATTATTGATGTGGTGCGTAAAGGATTGGACTACGGTGGCCCCAGTGGTTATGAAGCGGAAGCCAGAGCCTTTGGTGATCTGGCCATGTCTCCCCAGTCATCTGCTTTGCGTAGCTTGTTCTTTGCCACAACATCACTGAAAAAGGAGACCGGTGGTACAGCGCAGCCTCGTGCTATTCATCGTGTTGGGGTCTTGGGTGGCGGTTTGATGGGGGGCGGAATTGCCAATGTAACGGCCACTCGCGCAGGCTTGCCGGTACGTATCAAAGATATTAATCCGCAAGGGATTAATCAGGCGCTAAAATACACTTGGGATGCCTTAGGCAAGCGGGTTCGCAGTAAGCGTATGCGCCCGGCTGAACGGCAGCGCCAGATGATGCTGATTTCCGGCAGCACAGATTATTGCGGTTTTGACTCGGTTGATATCGTAGTTGAAGCTGTATTTGAAGATTTATCATTGAAGCAGCAAATGGTTGCTGATATCGAACGTTTCGGCGCAGCACATACCATTTTTGCCTCCAATACCTCCTCATTGCCGATAAGCCAAATTGCTGCGCAGGCACAGCGACCAGAACAGGTGATCGGCCTGCACTACTTTAGCCCGGTAGATAAAATGCCGCTGGTTGAAGTGATTCCTCATGCAAAAACCAGCGAAGAAACTATCGCAACCACAGTAGCTTTGGCGCGTAAACAAGGTAAAACAGCTATTGTCGTGGCTGATTGCGCTGGGTTTTATGTAAACCGAATTCTGGCTCCATATATCAACGAAGCTGCTCGCTGTGTACTGGACGGTGAACCTATCGATTCTGTTGACAAAGCGTTGGTGAATTTTGGCTTCCCGGTTGGGCCGATCACACTGTTGGATGAAGTTGGTATTGATGTAGGTACCAAAATCATGCCGATTCTGGTTGAGCAACTAGGGCCGCGTTTTGCTGCACCTCCATCATTTGATGTCATCTTGAAGGATGGACGGAAAGGGCGTAAAAATGGCCGTGGCTTTTATCTCTATCCGGCAGCAACCAAAGGTATTAACTGGAAGAAAAAACAGGATAAACAAGTCGATACCAGTGTTTATGTCTTGCTGGGTGTGACGCCGAAAGCCCATATCGAGTCCTCGGTGATAGCACAGCGTTGTACCATGATGATGTTGAATGAAGCAGCACGTTGTCTGGATGAATCGATAATTCGTAACCCACGCGATGGTGATATTGGTGCTGTGTTTGGCATCGGCTTCCCGCCATTCCTCGGGGGGCCTTTCCGCTATCTGGATAGTCTGGGGGTGGAGAAGGTCGTGAAAACACTCAGATTGTTGGCACAACAATACGGCGAACGTTTTGAACCTTGCCAACTGCTGGTGAGCATGGCCGAACAGCAACAGACGTTTTACCCGCAGGAACGTAATCCAGATGAGGTGCCTGGCGAAGAGCGCTGAGTTTGCAAAAGGGTATTGCTCACGGGGCTTGGTCGCATTTTTCCACTAAACAGGCGGCCGACTAACACCTATTCTTAAGAGTGTGAGCAGGATCACCACCTGCAATTCTAAGGGATTAGGTGGCTGTACACCGGGGGCAACCCGCGCTACCTTAACCAGAATCACGTTAAGTGACTATTCGTGCCAAAATGTATTAATAGGCACTTATTGCGCAGGTGATAAAGTTTAGATTAAGCTGTTGATATGGTTATTATGTAACCATTCAAGGTTGGCTGCCGGTATGCTCGGTGTAAAAAGCAGCCATTTTCTTTACCTTAAGTTTCAGGCAAAATGCCCGGCCGCCATAGAGAGACGGCGCGTTATCGTTATGAAGTTTCTTTGCCCATGGCAAAGGTTTCGGCGGTACAGCACGCAAAGCGTTTCTGTATAGCGTTATTTTGTTAACAAAAACGGTGCAATATGCAAGTTTTCATTATGCGTCACGGTGACGCGGCCCTTGATGCAGCAAGTGATGCACAACGGCCTCTTACTCTGTGTGGTCAGGATGAGTCACGTCAGATAGCAAGCTGGCTAAGCGAGCAGTCTGTTGATATCGATCAGATTTTGGTTAGCCCTTATCTACGCGCAGCGCAAACATTAGACGTCGCGCGTGAGGTGATTACGCTACCGGCAGAGCAGGAAGTGATGCCAGAATTAACGCCGGGTGGGGATGCCGCTTTTGTCTGCTGCTATTTGCAGGCATTGGCAAAAGAAGATTGTGCCGCAGTGCTGGTCATTTCGCACTTGCCGCTGGTCGGGTATCTGGTTTCTGAGCTTTGTCCAGGGCAATGCCCACCAATGTTTGCCACCTCGGCAATCGCCTGTGTTGATCTTAATGGTGATACCGGGAAGGGGACACTTGATTGGCAGGTCAGCCCGTCACAACTGTTGGCAAAGACTTGCCACGGTTAAAACAGTGTTAGTGAATATTCAATCGGCGCGGCATCTCTGTCGCGCCTTTGTTTTTCTGTCAAACCGTATTTCGCGTCTATTCTTCTAACTCAATTAAGACCAGTAATGCCGCAGTCCCACCCCAATCTTTAGGGGCTTGATGGAATGCCAGCACATCAGGGTGCTGCGCCAGCCACAAAGGGGTTTGCTGCTTCAGAACATGTTTGCCGTGGCCATGCATCACGCAGGCACAATGCACATGCTCCCGCTTACAGGCAGCAATCAGTGCGCCCAACTCCTGTTTGGCCTGTTTCTGGGTTAATCCGTGTAAATCCAAAAACATATCGGGCGAGTAATCACCGCGCCGCAGCTTTTTAACTTCAAAATGATCAACGCCAGGCCGCACATAGCGGGTGGGACCGTCGTAATCCAACTGCGGTTGGAATTCATCGGAAAAATAATAACTGGCATCAACCTGCTCTTGCAGTAATTTTTCCGGTGCGATTCTTTTGCCCAACTTGGGCGGTGTATGCAGAACAATCGTATCTTGTTTCAGCTTCTTCGCCCCAACTATTGACTCCTTAAATAGCTGTAAATCATCAGTCGTGAGGTGATATTTATTTTTCATCATCAGTTCGTTGTACTTATTTGATTACCTCCAGTTTACCTGTTGAACGTCATCTGTCTAAATAAATGTCTATACCCGTCATATTTCAAGGTGTAGGTGTGTTGGCTGCCCTCGCTTACCCGAATCACTTACTTGTGTAAGCTCATCGGGATTATCTCGGTTGCCGCCTTCCTACGCCTCGAAATCTATTGGGTATAGGTATGTCGTCATATTTCAAGGTGTAGGTGTATTGGCTGTTCTCGCAATCAAGCGGTTATCCATACAATTTTCAATGTTAATGTGCTTTTCATTATTCGGTTATCATTCAACTGATGTATTGCTGCTGATTTGTCGCGGGCTTCATGGCAAACTAGGGGATAGATAATGATTTTTCGCACCGTTGTTGGAGAATACCTTGGACAAGATTTTCGTCGATGAAGCAGTAAATGAGCTGCACACCATTCAGGATATGCTGCGCTGGGCAGTTAGCCGGTTTAATGCGGCCAATATTTTTTATGGTCACGGTACTGATAATCCGTGGGACGAAGCAGTACAACTGGTTTTCCCAAGCCTATTTTTACCGATAGATATCCCTGAGGATATGCGCAGTGCGCGCCTGACGTCGAGCGAGCGGCACCGTATTGTCGAACGGGTGATCCGCCGGGTTAACGAGCGAATTCCGGTTGCTTATCTGACCAATAAAGCTTGGTTCTGCGGCATGGAATATTATGTTGATGAGCGTGTATTGGTGCCACGTTCACCGATAGCTGAATTGATTAATAACAGCTTTGATGGTCTGATCAGACACCAGCCTAAGCATATTCTGGATATGTGTACCGGTAGTGGTTGTATTGCTATTGCTTGTGCCTATGCCTTCCCAGACGCTGAAGTGGATGCTGTTGATATCTCTAATGATGTTCTGGCAGTAACTGAACATAATATTCAACAGCATGAGATGGAACATCAGGTCACACCGATTCGCTCTGACCTGTTCCGTGATTTACCGCCAATCAAATATGACTTGATTGTCACTAATCCACCGTATGTTGATGCCGAAGATATGGCCGACTTACCGCAGGAGTTCCGCTTCGAGCCTGAACTTGGGTTGGCTGCTGGCAGCGATGGCTTGAAACTGGCTCGCCGTATTCTGGCTTGCGCCCCGGACTTCTTGCAAGATGATGGCGTGTTGATTTGCGAAGTGGGCAACAGCATGGTGCATTTGATGGACATATATCCTGATGTGCCTTTCACCTGGCTGGAGTTCGACAACGGCGGTGATGGCGTATTTATGCTGACCAAACAGCAACTGATTGACTGCGCTCCGCATTTTAGTATGTACCGCGATTAATCGATCTCTGCTTATAAAGTCTGTCAGTGTGATAAATATCATGCTGGCAGATTGTTTATGACTAAATGGTAAGGAGCCGTGATGGCTGGCAACAGTATTGGGCAGTTTTTCCGCGTCACCACTTTTGGTGAATCTCACGGCATCGCCTTGGGGTGTATTATTGATGGCGTCCCGCCGGGCATTCCAATCACTGAAGCTGACATTCAGTTGGATCTCGACCGGCGTCGCCCGGGTACCTCACGCTATACCACTCAACGCCGCGAGCCGGATCAGGTGCGTATTTTATCTGGCGTGTTTGAGGGAGTAACCACCGGTACCAGCATCGGGTTGATGATTGAGAATACTGACCAGCGGTCACAGGATTACAGCACGATTAAAGATGTCTTCCGCCCAGGCCATGCTGACTATACCTACGAACAAAAATACGGCGTGCGTGACTATCGGGGAGGGGGCCGTTCTTCAGCCCGTGAAACCGCGATGCGTGTTGCCGCCGGTGCCATTGCTAAAAAGTATCTGGCGCAGAAATTCGGGGTGCAGGTGCGTGGCTATCTGGCACAAATTGGCGATATTAGTTGTGATTTGATTGATTGGGATTTGGTTGAACAAAATCCGTTCTTCTGTCCAGATGCCAGTAAGTTGGAGCCGCTGGATGCGCTGATGCGTGAACTGAAAAAAGCCGGTGACTCTATTGGAGCCAAAATTACCGTGGTCGCTGAACACGTGCCGGTTGGTTTGGGTGAGCCAGTATTTGACCGTTTAGATGCAGATTTGGCCCATGCGCTGATGAGTATCAATGCGGTGAAAGGGGTGGAAATCGGTGATGGTTTTGCTGTTGTTACTAAGCGTGGTAGTGAAAACCGTGATGAGATTACCCCACAAGGTTTCCAGAGCAATCATGCCGGGGGCATTTTAGGCGGCATCAGCAGCGGGCAACCGGTTGTGGCCCATATCGCCTTGAAACCGACATCCAGCATTATGGTACCAGGGCAAACCATTAACCGGCAGGGTGAGGCGGTTGAGATGGTTACCCGTGGTCGCCATGACCCTTGTGTCGGTATTCGCGCCGTCCCTATTGCTGAGGCCATGATGGCTATTGTGTTAATGGATCACTTGCTGCGCCAGCGTGCACAGTGCGGTGATGTGGTTTCCGACGTTCCGCGCTGGTAGGCACAATGAACAAATGGATTGTGGGTGCAGTGGCACTTGCCGCTACCGTAGCACTCACCGCTATAGCCCCGGTCATGGCGGCGACGCCATGGCAACAGATAGCCAACCCGGTTGCAGGTTCTCCACAGTCGATTGGTGGTTTTGCCAACGGCTGCGTTATTGGTGCAATGCCTTTGCCGCTCCAATCGGCAGATTATCAGGTGATGCGCCCGGATCAGCGCCGTTATTTCGGTCATCCTGATTTACTGAACTTTATCCACCGTCTGAGTGCGCAGGCTGAGCAACATCGCTTGGGAACGGTATTGATTGGCGATATGGCAATGCCCGCCGGTGGGCGCTTTAGTAGTGGGCATGACAGCCATCAATCTGGTCTGGATGTGGATATCTGGTTACAACTGCCAGTACAGCGCTGGAGCCAACAGCAATTGCTGAAACCGCAACCTGTTGATTTGGTGGCAGCCGACGGCAAACGGGTCGTCCCCGCACTGTGGCAACCTCAGGTCGAGAGCCTTATCAAGTTAGCGGCTAACGATAACGAAGTGACGCGTATTTTCGTCAATCCGGCGATTAAAAAGCAACTGTGTCTGGATGCCGGAACGGATCGTAATTGGTTGCATAAAGTGCGCCCGTGGTTCGGCCATCGTGCACATATGCATGTAAGATTGCGCTGCCCGGCAGATAGCCTGGAGTGTTTGGATCAAGACACGCCTCCTGCGGGGGATGGTTGTGGTGCAGAACTGGAAAGCTGGTTCCAGCCCCATCAACCGAGTGCTAAACCGGGTAAAACCTTACCCCCACCATTGCCGCCTTCATGTCAGGCTTTGTTGGATAACCATTTTGCTGCGGAATAAATCATGGATTGGTTTACGCTGGGCCCTGAGGTTTTAGGGATACTGTTTGTCGTCGCCTTATTGGCGGGTTTTATTGATTCCATTGCGGGTGGCGGAGGCTTGCTCACCGTGCCGGCATTACTGGCGGTTGGATTACCACCGGCACAGGCGTTGGCGACCAATAAATTGCAATCGGTCGGCGGGTCATTATCCGCCAGCCTCTATTTTATCCGCCGTGGGGCGGTGAATTTAAAAGAGCAAAAGCTGACCATTGCTCTAACACTGGTCGGCTCAATGCTGGGTGCTATTTTGGTTCAGCATATGCGGGCCGATATTTTGCGGCAAATTCTGCCATTGCTGGTGATAGGGATTGGTGTTTATTTTCTGCTCACTCCCAAGCTGGGTGAAGTTGATCAGCAGCGCCGTCTATCCGCACTACCCTTTGCCTTGATTGCTGGCGGTGGTGTCGGTTTTTATGATGGTTTCTTTGGCCCCGGAGCCGGTTCTTTCTATGCGCTGGCCTTTGTGACGCTGTGCGGATTTAATCTGGCAAAATCCACCGCTCATGCCAAAGTGCTTAATTTTACCTCCAACTTGGGTGGCCTGACCTTCTTCATCGTCGGCGGCAAAGTAGTGTGGAGTATCGGGTTGGTGATGCTAGTAGGGCAGGTGTTGGGCGCACGCCTTGGTGCACATATGGTGTTGACCAAAGGCCAAAAATTAATCCGCCCAATGATTGTCGTGGTGTCATTCGTAATGAGCTGCAAGCTGCTGTATGACAGCCACGGTTCTGAGATCTCCTCCTGGTTAGGGTTACACGTTTTCGCATAACTTAAGGTATCAAAATAGCAGTGAGCCTGACTGTCGCTGACGATACCGCTCTTACGGACCCAAGTATGACCCATGATTATCAGCAATTAATCGATGTTTTTAATGCCTGTTTTAGCGACCAATATAATACCCGGCTGGTAAAAGGTGACGATGAGCCTATTTATCTGCCTGCCGATGACGAATTTCCCTATCATCGGGTGATTTTTGCCCATGGTTATTATGCCAGCGGAATGCATGAGATCTCCCATTGGTGTATTGCCGGTGAAGAGCGGCGCAAGTTGGTCGATTTTGGTTATTGGTACTGCCCGGATGGGCGTGATGCATTAACCCAGAGCCAGTTTGAAGTGGTTGAGATCAAGCCACAGGCACTGGAATGGATGTTCTGTGTAGCGGCGGGTTTCCCTTTCAACGTCAGTTGCGACAACCTGGAGGGGGATTGTGAGCCGGATCGCATAACATTCCAGCGCAAAGTACGCGAACAAGTGTTGTGGAATTTAGAAAACGGTATATCCCCACGATCTGCGGGCTTTATTCAGGCACTACAATCGTTTTACAATACGCCGCCGTTGGTAGCCGCGCTTTTCCCTTACCCGGAAGATCTCGTGTAGCTTGCAGCCTGGCTGTAACGCCATTATTTTTGGATATAGAATATAACCCAATAGATTTCAAGGTGTAGGAAGGCGGCAAGCAAGATACAAATTGGGTGTAAATCATTTTGAATAGCGCTTGCGCTGGCCCGCAGGGTGAGCCTCTGATGAGGCTCATAATCCCGATGAGCCCACGACGGTAAGTGATTCGGGTTAATGAATGCTGCCAACACACCTGCGCTTTGAAATATGACGGGTTATTGAGGAAAGTTGATGATCGCAGAGTTCGAAACGCACATATTAGCGCAGATTGATGACATGGTAGAGCACGCCAGTGATGATGATTTATTTGCCGGCGGCTATCTGCGCGGCCATCTGACCCTAGCCGTGGCAGAATCTGAAGAGTTTGGTGAACATACGGCTGAGCAGTTACATGCCCGCGTGCAGACCAGCCTGGAAAAAGCGATCAAAGCCGGGGAGCTTTCCCCACCGGATCAGGTTTTGGTATTGGGTTTATGGGATCGTTTACTTGAGCAAGCTATAAAATAGCGTTCATTGCTGGAGTCGCGGGGGGGGGGTAGCGATGTTCGTTATTTGGCCTCGCCTCTGCGACTCCAATGACTTTGACGTCGCTGCAAGCCACCCCGCGAGCTGCCCGCTAAGATAACCTCGCAACGCGCTGTTGTACCGGCCTGCCTTTTAGCAATTTTCGAATCCAAAATCGATTGGGATTGAGTGCCGCCAGCGTCGGCGCATCTAATGGCTGCGGTTCCCCAAACATTTGTGCGGCCAAAATTTCTGCCACCAATGGCGCACTGCACAACCCCCGTGACCCCAATGCCCCCACCATGAATAATTCCGGCCATACCGGCGCTGGCGCTATCTCATCACCACGCTGAATTTTGCGTGGCAGATCCTGATATTGTGCCAGTGTTGCAGCATAATCCGGTACCGCGCCCACCATCGGTAAGTGATCACGAATAGCGCAACGCACCCCGCAGCGCGCTTGATTATCACTGATATCAACCTGATGCGGCCAATTTACTTGTGGCAGACAGCGTAACAGGCGGTCCCGGTTCTCTTGCTGCTCATCGGCACGAAAATCAGTGGCAATATCGCCGCGCTGATAACTGGCACCAATACAGTGATGCTGGTTAGCCGGGTTCACTGGCGTCAGATAGCCGTCATAGCACAGCACTTGCTGCAACTGACTGAGTACTGAGGTCGTGGGAATGTGCGAGACCTGCCCGCGCACGGCTGACAGTGGCAGATGCTGGGTTTGTTGCCACTCAGCTAAGCGGTGGCCGGTGGCCAGCACCACTGTAGCATGTTGTTTCGCCGTCAGTGGTTGTTGGGTATCGTGTTGTTGGCTATCGATGGGTTGGGCACTGAGTTGCTGGAAGCTGAGCTGCCATTGCCCGTCAACATGCTCTAACTGACTCAGTTCATGCTGATAGTGGCATGCCATGCCTTTTTGTTGGGCCAGCAGCAGCAGCGCTGTGGTGAGGTCTGATGGGCATAACCAGCCTCCGGCGGGATAATGTATACCATCGTGGGCGCAATCCAGCCCCGCGAGCGCACTGAGCTGTTCACGGCTCATGGCTTCGGCGAATGACACCGGCCAGCTTATTTGCAGCATTTTATCAATCTTGCCACGGCTTTTTTCATCAAATGCCAATTGGCTGACACCGCACCATTGATGATCAAAATGAATGCCTTGTGCTAACAATTGATCATATTGGCGGCGGGCAAAGGTAAATGCGCTGGTGAAAAAGTTTTCCAGTGCATCATCTTTGCCGTTTAGCAGGGGATAGAGCGCACCTTGCCGGTTACCTGATGCACCTTGCGCCGGTTGTGCATCGGCGCAATAGAGCGTGACCTTGGCCCCACGGCGCAATAAGGCTAATGCTGTCAATGCACTGACGATACCGCCGCCAATGATCGCGATATCATCACAACGGACCGCGGCTGGCCGATGGTACCAAGGCGCTGAGGCTGACCCGATGCTTTGCGGCAATCTGCCCGTGAGCATTTCACGTTTTTGCCCAAAACCTTTCACTTTAGCTACGTCAAAACCTGCTTGTTGCAAACCACGGCGAACAAATCCGGCGGCAGTAAATGTGGCAAAAGTGCCCCCCGGCCTTGCCATCCGCGCCATGGCATTGAACAGCATATCATTCCACATATCGGGGTTTTTCGCCGGGGCAAAGCCATCAAGAAACCAGGCATCTACTTGATTATTCAGGCTGGCATCCAACTGGGGCAGTAAGGTATTGACATCACCAAACCACAGATCCAGAGTGATACTCCCCTGCGCTAGCAGAATACGATGGCAGCCAGCAAGAGGTAACGGCCATTGCGCGCGCAATTGTTCGGCAAAAAATGCCAGTTCTGGCCAGCGGTCATGGGCGGCAGCTAAATCTGCCACCTGTAGGGGGTATTTTTCGAAGCTGATATAGTGTAATCGCTGGAGTTTTGCACTGGCGTGTTGCTGTTTGAACTGAGCGAAATCGCGCCATAATGTCAGAAAATTTAAGCCAGTCCCGAAGCCCGTTTCGGCAAAAATGCAGTTATCCCGCGGGTGTTGAATGAAACGCTCAGGGAAGCCATTCCCCTTAAGAAAAACGTAGTGAGTCTCTTCCAGCCCATCTTCATTGGAAAAATAGATGTCACCAAACTGTTCCGATACAGGTGTACCCTGTTCATTCCAGCTTAATGTCGCGGTTTGGATTGGGGGATGGCTCACGTTGAAAGACTCGTATCTCAAGGGGTAGGGCGATTCTAACTATGTGACCGGCCGCGTGCAAATCGTAAAATTATCTGGGTATATTACGCTGATCGGACTTGTTCGGCGTACAACTGTACGCTAAAGTGCGTTGCAAAATCCCGAATGTAAAATAAGTGGAAGAGGTATTGAATGAAGCGTGCAGTAATTACTGGCTTGGGTATTGTCTCCAGCATTGGTAATAACCAGCAGGAAGTTCTGGCATCTTTGCAGGAAGGCCGCTCTGGCATTACTTTCGCTCAGGAATTTAAAGACGCAGGTATGCGTAGCCACGTATGGGGCGATGTAAAGCTGGCATCTGAGCCTAAAGACCTCATTGATCGCAAAGTGCTGCGTTTTATGAGCGACGCCTCAATTTATGCTTTTCTTGCGATGGAAGAAGCGATAGCAGACTCTGGCCTGTCAGACGATCAGGTATCTAATTTCCGCAGTGGGCTGGTGGTGGGTTCCGGTGGTGGTTCACCCCGTAATCAGGTTGCCGGTTCTGATGCAATGCGTACCCCGCGCGGTTTGAAAGGTGTTGGTCCTTATATGGTGACCAAAGCCATGGCATCTGGTGTGTCCGCGTGCCTGGCAACCCCCTTTAAAATCAAAGGTGTTAACTATTCAATCAGCTCTGCCTGTGCGACGTCTGCGCACTGTATTGGCCATGCTTTGGAGTTAATCCAACTGGGCAAGCAGGATGTAGTGTTTGCGGGTGGTGGTGAAGAACTGTGCTGGGAAATGGCCTGCGAGTTCGATGCCATGGGCGCGTTGTCGACCAAATACAATGAAACTCCGGCTAAAGCTTCCCGTACTTATGATCAAGACCGTGATGGCTTCGTAATCGCCGGTGGTGGCGGTATGGTGGTGGTTGAAGAACTTGAGCATGCTCTGGCGCGTGGTGCTCACATCTACGCTGAGATTGTTGGCTACGGCGCAACCTCTGATGGTGCTGATATGGTTGCACCATCAGGTGAAGGTGCTGTTCGTTGCATGCAGATGGCAATGGCAGGTGTTGATACACCAATTGACTACATGAACGTACATGGCACTTCTACACCGGTTGGTGATGTGAAAGAGCTAGGCGCGATTCGTGAGGTGTTTGGTGATAACACGCCAGCTATTTCCTCAACAAAAGCCATGACCGGTCACTCTCTGGGTGCGGCGGGTGTGCATGAAGCTATCTTCAGCCTGTTGATGGTAGAGCACGGCTTTATCGCACCAAGCATCAATATTGAAAATCTGGATGAGAAAGCGGCAGGGATGAATATCATCACTGAGCCAACTCAGCGCGAACTGACTACTGTTATGTCTAACAGCTTCGGTTTTGGTGGTACTAACGCCACTCTGGTCATGCGTAAATACCAGAAATAAGGTCAATCGCAGATATTTCTGCTCATTGATACTGAGTCATTAAGGCCCGCGAGCAATCGCGGGCCTTTTTATTCGCTATAAATAAACACTTCTACAGAAAAATACTATAATCATCAGGTGATTAACCTTTTTTAGTAATTTCATCTTTTTGTATCAAAGAAGACTAGTTGATCACTGACTATTCATAAAAATATCTTATACTCAATAACCAAGGTGAATAACATTATAAAATGTAGGTGATTGAATATTAATGCGTTAGCTCTAATTTCAGCTATTTTTAATGTTTTTTATTCCTTTAAAGCCAAATTTGAAGTTAAAAAATCCTTGCCTGCTCAAAAACGTCAATTACAATATTAGAACAATAATTAAACAATTTTATTTTTGTCTTTTAATTTACCAACACAGCAGGGTAGTTCAATGAGCCATAATCCAAGTGATCAGAAGGTTAAGATTGCCGATTTAAACGAGCGCGTTGTTCATGAAATTCTGGAAGTGATAAGTGATGGTATCTGGGATTGGAATGCCAACAATGGATTTGTTTATCGTAATACTGGCTGGTATGAAATGCTGGGCTATCCCGCCGATGCATTTGAAAATACAGTCCATACTTGGGAGAAAATCATCCATCCAGATGATTTTGACCGAGTGATGTTTCAGTTTGATGCCTATATTAATAATCAGGCCGAGAGATACCAGATTGAATACCGTTGCCGGACTCATGATGGCGACTATGTGTGGATTGAAGATCGCGGCAAGGTAATTGAGCGTAATAGTGATGGTTCAGTATCGAGGATGATCGGCGCTCACCGTAATATCCATGACAAAAAGCATCGTCTGGAAAAGTTAGAGTTAAAGAATAAATCTCTGGAAGCGTTAGTCGAAGAGCGAACCGTTGAATTACGCGAAACCAATTTCCGCTTACAACAGCAACTCGATATCAAAAAAAGTCTATCTGAAACAGATGTATTAACCTCTGCGGCTAACCGTTATTTGCTGGAAAAAGTACTCAAGCACGAATATAACCGCGCAAAACGATTTTGCCAGCCGTTGTCATTGCTTTCGTTGGATTTAGACAATTTTAAATCTATTAATGATAAGTATGGCCATTCTGTTGGGGACTTAACCTTGACGCATATTGTTGATGTGATTAGGAATAATATTAGGGAAATTGATGTTTTAGGCCGTTGGGGCGGCGATGAGTTTATGATTGTGTTACCTAACACGCAATTAAATGAGGCTAAATGTATCGCCGAGAAAATCAGGCAACGTATCGAAACCATGCCCGTGGAAGGGAATATCAATGTGACAATGAGTTTAGGTGTGGTGGAGCTGGGGCAAAATGAAGCACAGGAACAACTATTAATTCGCGCAGATAAAATGCTCTATAACTCAAAAGCGGCGGGACGGAATATTATTAGCGGTTGATATTTTTCGAACGTAATGGCGCATTGATGTAGCAGCCTTTATTACCCGGCCTATTGCTGAGCCTTGCAAGGGAGGCCGGAGTAAGCGGTGTTAAGCTCTGCTGCCATTGGGAAATGGGAAATGGGGCATGGGGCATGGGGCATAATCACCATTAGCATTTCAGTGCATATTCTGCGGCCGCACAGGCATGTATTGCGGTGGTATCAAATACCGGCACGCTCGCGTCTTGTGCGTTAACCAACAATGTTATTTCAGTGCAACCAAAGATAATACCTTGCACGCCTTGCTGTTCTAATTTGCCCATAATGCGGCGATATTCCTGACGGGAAGTTTCACTGATAACGCCCAGACACAGCTCTTCATAAATAATACGGTTAACAATCTCGCGATCGATACTATCGGGGGTAATCACCTCAATACCGTGTTTTTGCGTCAATCGTCCCCGATAAAAATCTTGTTCCATGGTGTAGCGGGTACCCAATAAGCCAATTTTATTGATCCCTTGCTGCTTAATTTGTGCGGCAGTGGCATCGGCGATATGCAATAACGGTAATCCGCTGGCCGCTTCAATGTCATCAGCCACTTTGTGCATAGTATTGGTGCATACCACGATGACGTCAGCCCCGGCATTTTTTAATGAAACGGCGGCATCAGACAGCAACTGTGCTGCGGTTTCCCAGTCACCCTTGGCCTGAAGTTGTTCAATCTCATGGAAGTCGACACTGTAGAGAATGATTTTGGCACTGTGTAAACCGCCAAGTTGTTCTTTAACCTGCTGGTTAATCATCCGGTAATAAGGGATGGTTGACTCCCAACTCATTCCGCCAATAAGACCCAAAATTTTCATTAGTTTATTCCTATGCAAACATCAGCACTGAGTATGGATAAGAGTTTAACGATGCGGAAACACCCGGATACGTTGTAACGAAGCAATTAGCGGAACTGTGACAAGACTCCGACTATAGCTGTTATCTCTGTCTATCATGTTTGTTGTAACAAATCTGTAGCAATAGATAAATCTATTTATTCTTCTATCTATTTTTACACTATTACCATCAACAGGATGACGGAGATTAGGATGATAAAAATAAAGACGGCATACACCCTGACACTATTAGCGCTACTCTTGCCAGCGTCAACCCATGTTGTAGCACAGGATAAAAGTGACAACTATAAACTTGAACAAGTGCTGGTGATGAGCCGGCATGGTATACGCGCACCTTTAGTTAATTATGGCGATATGCTTTCCAGTGCGACACCAGATAAATGGCCACAATGGACCACCCCAGGAGGGTATCTGACACCGAAAGGGGCAGAGCTTGAGGCGATGATGGGGGGGTATTTCCGCGAGTGGCTGGTTAATGCCAAATTGCTGAAAGCGGCAGGATGCCCGGCAGATACCACGGTATTTACTTATGCTAACAGCTTGCCAAGGACCATTGGTACCGCGCAACATTTCTTATTCGGCGCTTTCCCTGGTTGTAATGTGCCAGTGGCGCACCAAAAAGATATCGGCAAAATGGATCCGGTTTTTAATCCGATCATCACGCTAGATGTCACACCAGAATTTAAAGAAAAAGCCTTGGCATCGATTAATCAACACGCCGGGCCGGGTGGGGTCGAAGGGCTGAATAAACGTTTACAGCCTAATTACGACTTACTTTCCCGCGTATTGGATTATAAAAAATCACCCGCCTGTTTAACGGATAAGAAATGTGACTGGAGTACCCAGCCAACCAATATTGTATTGGTACAAAATAAAGAGCCAGGCATTACCGGCCCGTTAAAATTAGGTACCGGTGCATCAGATGCGTTTATGCTGCAATATTACGAGGGTTTTCCGATTAAAGATGTGGCTTGGGGACGGATTCAGTCAGCGGAAGAGTGGCGTAAATTAATCGATATCAAAAATCTCTACCATGAGACGTTATTTGGTTCTCCTGCCATTGCGGATAATGCGGCTGAGAAGTTAGTCGGTTTTATCAGTGCTGCTCTTGATCCCGTCGGTGAGAAAACGCCTAATGAATTAGCAGCGCAGAAAGCTAAATTGGCGGTATTGGTTGGGCATGACTCTAATATTGCATCATTGTTGGCAGCCCTTAAGACTAAAGAGTACCAATTGCCAGACCAATATGAGAAAACGCCAATCAGCGGCAAAGTGGTATTTGAGCGCTGGAAAGATACGAAACAAAATAAAGATATGATGAAGATCGAATATATCTATCTGTCGACTGAGCAAATTCGTAATAAGACGCCGCTGACCCTTCAGGCACCACCAAAACGTGTCACGCTGGAAATTAAGGGCTGTCCGATTGATGCTAACGGGTTCTGTTCAATGGATGATTTCAGAAAAGCGATAAAACACAACACGCAAAGTTAAGTTCACACTATCTCGCCGCAGGTTGCGGCAGCCAGTAGATAATAGGGGCTGGCATAAAATGATAGGCTACGCTAACGTAATCTCTCTTTGTCAGCCCCAGGCCGTTTGTAGATTTTCTGATGACATTATTTGCCACGACTCAGCGAGCAGTAAAAACACTATTCAGACCTTTTCTGGAAGATCGTCTATTACATATTCTATTGATCTTTGGGATAGGGTTAACCGTCTTAATGCCGGCCCAAATTGTCTCCTTTCCACAGTTTATTGACTGGACCACCATTGTTACTTTATTGGGATTAATGCTACTGACTAAAGGGGTTGAGGTTAGCGGTTACTTCGATTTTATTGGCCGGAAAATTATTAATACACTCCACACTGAGCGGTATCTGGCGCTGTTTTTAGTCTTAGCCGCGGCGCTGTTGTCATCCTTTCTAACCAATGATGTGGCGCTATTTATCATCATTCCACTGATTTTGACGTTGAAAAAAATATCGTCTCTGCCGGTTTCTCGTCTGATCATTTTCTCGGCGCTGGCAGTCAATGCCGGGTCGCTATTAACACCGATCGGCAACCCACAAAATATTCTGTTATGGAGCCGTTCCGAACTCTCTTTTATCGGTTTTACTCGCCAAATGGCACCTTTAGCAGCCATTATTCTGCTGACATTATTCGCGGTAACATGGTGGCGTTTCCCGGCGCGTAAGATAAAGAAACAGGCCTCAAGCCCGATTTATCCTTACCAGTTCCGCCTGTTGCTGAGTTGTTTGGCGCTGTATGTGATTTTTATTATCTGCGTGGATTTGGGCTGGGCAGGTTATGGGCTACTTATCGTTTTTGCCGGTTTATTGCTATTGGCGCGGCGGGTGTTACTGGCCATTGACTGGAGCTTGATTGTGGTCTTTATGGCGATGTTTATTGACGTGCGCCTACTGACGGAATTACCTGCTTTACAATCGCTGTTCGGTGAAATCAAAACATTGTCTACGGCTGCCGCCTATATTTTGGCTATTGGCCTATCGCAACTGATCAGTAATGTCCCCGCCACAATATTGCTGCTTAATTATCTGCCTTCCAGCGCGCTGGTGGCTTATGCGGTCAATATTGGTGGTTTTGGTTTTGTGTTGGGTTCTATGGCTAATTTAATTGCGCTGAGAATGGCGGCAGAGCCGGCCATTTGGTTAAAATTCCATGCTTACTCACTACCATTTTTGTTGTGGAGTGCTCTGGTTGGCTGGTGGTTATTATGATAGTCACAGGCGCGGCTCAGCGGGAAATAACCTGAGCCGACATCGGTCATTAGAAGAAGATAGCCAACAAAAAGACCATCACTATGATCAGCGCCACAAATGCCAGTGACGGTTTTTGCAACAATGGCTGTAATGATTGAGGTAAGGCGGCAATTAGCGGGTTAATCACTGGTTGCAGAATTTTTTGATCTTCTGCTAAACGTTGGGCTGCATTGGCCCGATCCAATCTGGCGGTAAACAGGACATTGATAATGTCGTTCAACTGCGCTTGCGTCAGCGGCGTGATGGGACTGGCCTGGAAGCGACTCTGGCTGTAATCAATTAATAATTGTTGTTCCTGCGCATCAGCGGGCTGTTTCAACGCGGTTTGCAAGTTAACCAATGTAGGTGCTGTTTGCTGGCTGAGTGCCACTTTGGTCTGTAAAAACTGGCTGAGTATCTGGAAATGGCGTGCAGGTAACGGATCATTACTTTTCACCCCCACCATATCAAATAATGCCTGCCATATTTTGGCCGGTTGCTCGCCGGTTGCGGCACTAAGTTTTGCTACTAGCGATTGAATATTCTGATGCTCCGCCGGCAGTAACGGCCGATCAGTTATTGTTGCCAGTTGTGGCTGTGGAATATTCAGTGTCCCGGATTGCAGCAGCACCAGAACTTGTTGTAACTCTGAATGGCTTAACTGACTTAATACAGTATGACCAAAGTGCTGACGGATAAAATCACTGACAGCTTGCCGGTTGTTGCCTTGAGGCAGCAGTTCGGTCAGTTGTTGGCGCAACTGGTGATTGGCATGATTTTCCTGTGCCTGCGCCAGACGGGTTTGCAGCAATTGCTCAGCGGGCTGGAAGTGGCGTGCCAGTAAGTCGCTAGTGCTACCCAAGGATAAATCATGACGCAGACCGGCCCAGATCTCAGCAGATTTGATTGGGCTAAGGGCCATGATCCGCACAATTAGCTTCTCCAGCGTAGTGCGTTGCGCAGGGGTAAGTGCCTGATCTTCCACTTGGCCCTGATGAGGTATTTTGGTCGGTGCGACATTGCGATCATTGGCAATCGGCACACTTGGGCCGTTCAAAGGTTGCATATAACCGGTCCTTCGCTGTGGAGGCGATACTGTGGAAATTCATAAAGTACCCGGCAATAGATGCAGGCTACCAATATGATACGCGCAAATGTGGGCGACCCATACCGTCAGATTATGTTTTTTTTGTTAACTACGTTTGTAATTAAATGTCACTTTGAGTGATTGTTTAAGTTCAGACATTGATAATCTTGATTATGCCGCTAAGATGGGCGCTCGGTCTTGAATGAGACTAATTTATCAATTTTACTGATGAATTATATGGATTAGAATTAAATACGGATAATGGTTAAACACGAATAATGGTTAAACAACAGCGCGCGGCAAAGTGGTTCCTCTGCCTGGCTTGCCTAGTCATATTAGTTTGTATGACACAACGCATCGCCAGCCTGCACGCGTTGGAAAAAAACCTCCTTCAGACATCATCATCACAGGTTGCTGTCGATGCTGATGAGGCACCCACCCCTTGTGAGCTAAGTGCCAAATCCCTGTTGGCATCCCCGCCTGTTCTGTTCGAATTAGCGATTTTTTCTCTGGGTTTATTACTCTTGCTATTGGGGCCGGTGATCCCGACCCGCATGAGGTTTCCACCACCCCGAGTGATATCACCCAGCCGTTTGAGGGTGCATCTGCGATTGTGCATTTTCCGGGAATAGAGATGCTTTTGGCATAACTACGGCATCCCTTGGGGTTGCTGTGATTAATCTATTTCTGGAGAAGAATCATGTTCAATTTAAGCAAGACAGCGTTGTTCTGTCTGTTACTGCTATGGATGCCCACCCTTTGGGCGGCAGACAGCGGCTGGTTGGTCAGCCCACAAAACTCACATGCTAAGGTGCGGATTCGTGCCGAACCTTCAACGAGCGGTGAAACCCGCCTGTTACTTTCCGTTCAACTGGAGAAAGGCTGGAAAACCTATTGGCGCTCACCGGGTGAAGGGGGCATTGCACCGACCATTGTCTGGAGCACCGCTCTTGATGCGGTAAAATGGTACTGGCCTGTACCACAACGGTTTGATGTTTCTGGTATCTCTACTCAGGGCTATCACGAGCAGGCCATGCTGCCGATCGTCATTTCCGCTAAGGCACCCAAAACGCTAAGTGGCATCTTGACCCTATCGACCTGTAGCAATGTCTGCATTTTGACTGACTACCCGTTTAGCATCGATCTTTCCTCGCCGTTAAGTGGCGAAAACCAACAGCAATTCCAACATGATTTTGCCCAGGCGATGGGGCAGGTACCCATTGCCAATGCCCTGACCCAACAGATCCAAGCTGGTTTTGATCATGGCGAGGTGCAAATTCTGGCGGTGCGTGACGAAGGTTGGCAACAGCCCGAGTTGTTCTTCGATACCTTGGCGGACGTGGATCTCGGTAAACCGCTGGTCAGTGTGCAGGGTAATCAGTTATCGGTACGGGTTCCTGCGACTGATGGTTGGGGGGAGGGCGTGGGGGATCTACGTGGTAAACCCCTGACGATGGTGATTACTGATGCGGGTCTGGCGCAAGAGACCACGGTGACCATTGGGCAAGCGCTCACTTTACCGCAATCCTCCACTCGTTTTTGGTCTTGGATAGTGATGGCGCTGGCGGGCGGATTTATTCTTAATCTGATGCCTTGTGTGCTTCCGGTCCTTGCAATGAAACTGGGGTCTATTTTGCAGACTGGGCAGCAAACCCGCCGTCAGATTCGTTGGCAGTTTCTGGCATCGTCTGCTGGGATTGTGACTTCGTTTTGGTTGTTGGCATTACTGATGACCGCCTTGCGTTTAGGTAATCATGCCCTTGGCTGGGGAATTCAGTTCCAAAGCCCTTGGTTTATCGGCTTTATGGTGTTGGTTACCGCACTCTTTACGGCCAACCTGTTCGGCTTGTTCGAAATTAACCTCTCCTCATCGCTCAATAGCCGTATTGCCGCGCCTCGTGTGGAGCAATCGGGGGCTCGCGGTTTGGCCGGCCACTTTGGACAGGGCGCATTGGCGACGCTACTGGCAACCCCGTGTTCCGCGCCATTTTTGGGGACGGCGGTAGCCTTTGCACTGGCCGCCCCTTTACCGGCGCTGTGGGGCATATTTACCGCCCTGGGGGTTGGTATGAGCCTGCCGTGGTTGGCGGTGGCGCTATGGCCTAGATTGGTGCTGTTTTTGCCCCGTCCAGGTCGTTGGATGAACCGTCTGCGTATCGGGATGGGGGGGCTGATGCTGGCATCAAGTCTGTGGTTACTGAGCCTGATGGTGAGCCATATTGGCTCACAACTGGTGATGGTGATTAGCGGAGTGTTGCTGTTAGCGCTATTACTGGCAATTGGCTGGCGCTATGGCGTGCGTGTTGCCGCAATCGTCAGCTTAATCGGGGTGTTGATTATCGGCGGATTACTGTTGGCGGGTTCGCTGACGGCTAATCTATGGCGCAAACCGCTACATGACACCATCCCGTGGCAGCCATTAACTGAATCAGCCATTAAGAAAGCCTTGATGGAGCATAAGCGAGTGTTTGTCGATGTCACTGCCGATTGGTGTGTGACCTGTAAAGTTAACAAAATACACGTCCTGATGCGTGACGATGTGCAGCAGGCGTTGCAAGCACCTGATGTGGTGGCGTTACGCGGTGACTGGACGCGACCTTCTGCTGATATTACTGAGTTTTTGCGCCAGCGCGGCAGTGTCGCAATCCCATTTAATCAAATTTATGGGCCACAGCAACCACAGGGTGTGGTGCTCTCGCCACTGTTGGACCGTGACGTGTTATTAAAAATTTTGGCCGATGCTAAAGGAAATAAAGAATGAAAATTATCATGGTTGTGTTGTTAGCGCTGATCTCGACCTCACTGTGGGCGGCTGCACCTTTTACGCCGGAGCAGGAAGTGCGGATTAAAGCGTTAATCCGTGAAACGCTGGTCGCCAATCCAGACATTCTTGAACAATCCATCAATGCCTTGCAACAGCAAGCTAATGAAGCGCAAGGGCAGCAAATGGATCAATTTATCGCAGCCAATAAGCAGGCGCTGTTCCAAGACCCTGGTAGCCCACGTTTCGGGGCTGCAACTCCAGCCCTGACATTGGTTTCATTTACCGATTACAACTGCCCATTTTGTAAAACTTTTGATCCGTTGCTGGAAAAGGTAGTGAAGGAGTACCCGCAAGTGGCGGTGGTGATAAAACCGCTACCGTTTAAAGGGGAAAGCTCGGTGACCAGTGCACGGTTGGCGTTGACACTGTGGCAACAACATCCGAATCAATTTCTGCCATTTCATCAGCGCTTGATGGCGAAAAAAGGTTTCCACGATGCTGACAGTATTGCCGCGGCGCAGAAAAAAACCGGTGTTACGCCGGTAGCACCAAGCGAGCAGAGCTTGAATGTGTTGCGTACCAACCTGAAATTAGCGGATCAACTGGGTATCCAAGGCACACCTGCCACTTTGATTGGTAATCAGATGATCCCAGGTGCTATTTCCTATGAGCAACTGGAGGAGATAGTGAAGCAGCAACTGGCTAAGGCGGGTAAATGAGTCGCTTGAAGCGGTGGGGTAAAGAGCTGGTTATTCTGCTGGTACTGGTCACGGTGGTCTCTTTGGCGATGGATTGGTTGCGTAGCCCGCAGGTACCTGCTGATTGGGGCGATGTGTCATTACAAACCCTGGAGGGCCAGACTGTCTCGCTAAAGGCGATGAGCCAGGACAAACCGTTGCTCATCTATTTTTGGGCAACATGGTGCGGCGTGTGTAAATTCACCAGCCCCAGTGTCAATCAATTGGTGCAGGAGGGGGAGAATGTGATGACAGTGGCACTACGCTCTGGTGAAGCACCACAGCTTGAGCGCTGGCTGACCAAAAAAGGCTACCGGTTACCGGTGATAAATGACCCACGCGGCGAGTTGTCAGCGCAGTGGCAAGTCAGTGTTACACCGACGTTAGTGATCCTTTATCAAGGCAAAATGGTACAAAATACCAGCGGATGGAGCAGCTATTGGGGCATGAAACTGCGTTTATGGCTGGCCTCGTTCTGAGGTAACGCTGTTTAGCCAACTCCACAGTGAAACGCACGCCAAAAGTTGGACTCAGTCTGACTTTTGGTGGTGCGTTTTTTTGATTAATATTATGCTTGGCACTGACCAATCGCCGCACTTAATCTGGCTATTCCTTGGCTAATCAGCTCGGGCGAATTAGCGGCAAAATTCAAACGGAGGGTGAACTCTCCATCTGACTCTTCGCGGTAAAACCCGCCACCTTTAGCGAAAGTGACCCCCGCCTGCCACGCCAGCGGCATTAATTGAGTCATTGGCACGTTTGCTGGCAATTGTAGCCAGATAAATAATCCCCCATCAGGAACTTCAAACTGGCAGCCGAGTGGCAGTGTCTGCTGGAGGGCATCGACCATGGCATCACGGTGCTGGCGGTACAAACGGCAAGCCCGACGAAGTTGTTTGTCATAGCGCCCGACAGTGACAAATGCATCCAACGCCCGTTGGATCAGGTTCGAGCTGGTAAAACTGTCAACATGCTTTAAGCGCGCCAGTTGGATGTAATGGGGTGCGTCTGCCACCAGATAACCAATGCGCATGCTGGGCAGTAACATTTTGGAAAAAGTACTGACATAGATAACTTCACCCGCGGCTGCCAGTGAACGCAGCGAAGGCAGCTTTTTGCCGCTGTAACGCAAGTCACCCACATAATCATCTTCAAGTATCGGCACCCCAGCAGTTCTGGCTATTTGCACTAACTGATGGCGGCGCTCTTCACTCATACAGCGTCCGGTGGGGTTATTAAAGTTGGGAATGCAATAGATAAGTTTCGGTTGATGCCTGGCTAACAGCGCAGGCAGGGTCGCCAGATTCATGCCTTGTTGGTCGCTGGGCAGAGCAATAATATTCACTTTATGCAGGCGGAACAGGGCTAATGCTTCGGCATAAGTGGGTTCTTCTACCAGCACACTATCACCTGGGGCCAGCAGTGATTGACTGATCAGACTGATGGCGTGTTGTGAACCGTTGGTTATCAACAGTTGCTCTGGCCGTGTTGGGATACCTTGTGCGGATAGAATGCGGCTGAGTGTATCGCGCAATGGATAATAGCCACAGTAATCGCCGTAACTGAATGCTTCTTCAGCATGGCGGCGCAGAATTGAATGCAAGATCTGGCGGAATTCATCCAATGGGAAAATTTTGGGGCTACCGATGCCAGCAGCAAAATTAATGGTATCTGGCGGTAAGGGGATATCGGCATACCCGTCCAGCCTTGAGGTGACAGTGGTAAAACGATCCAGTGGAAACTCACCATGTAGCCGTGGATGCGGATGGCTTGGCGGCGGCGAGAGGTGACAGACATAGGCACCGCTGCCGCGACGTTGTTGTAATAACCCCTTTGCCGCCAGCTCGGCATAAGCATTATCCACTGTGAGGCGGCTCACTGATAATTCTGCTGCCAAGGTGCGGGTTGAGGGCAGTTTGTCGCCATCAGCAAACACCCCACTGAGGATAGCACGGCGCAATGCCTCTTCGATTTGTAGATACAGTGGAATGTCTTGCTGGCGATCTAACGGAATATGCATGTCTCACCGACCAAAAGTGGCTCACTGTGGATAATATATTGTCACTATACTCAAGGTTAACAAGGCTTCAAGAGGAAAAAAGTGGCCTGTATCAATCAGTGGGAAAGTGGCTCTGGTGGCAGAGAACATGGGGGGTACAATCGCTATCTGATTAATATCCTGAAAGTAGTTATGAGGTTGTTATGGCGATTCCGGCAGATTTATTCCCATCAGCATTTGGCTCTATCGGGGCGGGCAACGGCGGGTTTAGTGGCAAACGACAAGGCTATCTGCTGGCGATTATTAGTGCCATGTTGTTGGGTTTTACCGGCATCATAATTCGCATCCTCACGGCGCATTATCATCTACCCACTTCGGTATTGGCTTTCTGGCGGGCAGCACTGGTCGCCATGGTGTTATTACCTATTTTACTTCTGACCAAACCGGAATGGGCCAAATTACGCGGGTGCCAGCTAAAATTCTATACGGCATATGGCTTATTGCTGGCGGTCTTTAATGGGCTATGGACTGAATCTGTCGCTTTAAACGGTGCGTCGATCTCCACCATTCTGGTCTATTGCTCAATCGGTTTTACCGTGTTTCTCGGCTGGGTTTTCTATAACGAATATATGGGCTGGCGTGAATTACTGGTTATTATTATCAGCCTGTTGGGTTGTTTCTTAGTCAGCGATGGCCTGAATATTATTGCATCAGACTTTAATTTTGTTGGCTTATTTATCGGATTGGCCTCCGGTATTGGTTACAGCTTTTATACTCTGGCTGGGCGCATTGCGACTGAACGCTGTTATCCGGTCTGGAACACTATTCTTTACGTCTTTGGTTTCTCCGCCATCTACCAACTGATATTTAATCAGTTATTGCTGTGGTTTCCATTGTCTGGGTTACAGCCAATGGTGGGTGATCTATTTTTCTTATCCCATAGAGCTAATGGCATTCAATGGTCTGGTTGGGGGCTATTGTTAATTTTAGCCGCCGGTCCAACGTTACTGGGGTTTGGCCTGTTTAATCTCAGTTTGAAAACACTCTCTTTGGCGGTGGCTAGCCTACTATTAACGCTGGAACTGGTCTTCACTGCGGTGATTGCATATTTCTTGTTGGGCGAAACACTCTCTCCCTCCCAATTGTTGGGCAGCGCGCTGGTATTACTGGGGGTGTTGATGTTGCATCGTAAAGATAAGGCTCAAGCAGCAATGGTGGCGGTTAGCGCGGAATAAAAACAGGGCAGGGGTAGCTGCGCAGAATATACGCCGCTACCTTATTTTTACTGCGCCGCCGCTCTTCGCAATGGGGTGCGCAGGCGCTGAGCTAATATCACCCCAGCCAGCGTGATACCCCCGCCAATCAGGTGATAGCTGTGTAATTGCTCATGAAGGAAGGCCACGGCAATAATGGCGGTAAATACCGGTGTCAGATTCATAAATATCGACGCAGTATTTGCCCCTAACCGCATCACACCGTGGATCCACAAATAAGGCGCAATAATTGAGGCTGGGATCCCAGCAAATAGCACCAATGGAATATTCTGCGCCGTCAATTGCACATCTGAAGCCATCAGGAAATTAGGCAATAATAGCACCACGCCGAAAACGATCTGCATATAAAGGGACTGCCAGTTGGGTAATTGAATCGCCCAGCGTTTGGTTAATACGCCATACAGCGCATAGGATGCCGATGCGCCGAACATCATCAATTCGCCTTTGCCGATACCATGTTGCAACAGTTGTGCCGGGTTACCTGCACTAACCAACCACACTAGTCCCCCTAATGACAGCACGCTACCTAATGCAATGCCTACCGTGGGGGCGACTCGTAACACCACAATGCTAATAAGCACAGTCAGTAAGGGAATTAACGAACTGAGAATCCCCATAAACAGGGCGCTAACACTGTGAGCCGCGTAGTACGCCAGGCTTTGGTACAGCACCATGCCCAGCATCCCCAATATCATCAATTTCCACCAATAAACGCGGATTGCCTGCCAATTGCGGATAACACCCAGCAGCAAGAATGGGGTTAACGTTAGCAACGCCAGCACCCAGCGATAAAACGAGATGGCGGCGGGATCAATTGCGGTGGCAGAGACCTTACTGACTACGGCATTGATGGACCAGATGATCACCGCGAACAGGGGGAATAACATATTCATGATAATAATTCTCATCTAAATAACATGTGACGTAGTCTACAGTTGTCTGATTTATTCTATATACTGAAAATCAGACAATAACTGCTGCGATTAGGACAATCTCGGCAGGAATCATTTTTTACAGGAGACAGTTCACGATGGCAGAACCCTCTTTCCCGGTGGTTGCCACAACCGTGCCACTGAGCCTTTCCTTTCGCTGTGAGGCCTTTAATGCCAATACTGAGTTTTTGCCGCATACCCATCCTTACGGGCAGTTGATCTGCGTAAAGTCAGGTGTGGTAGCGATGAGTATCGGCGGGCAGCGTTTTCTGGCCCCCCCTGAATTCAGTGTCTGGATACCGGCCGGCATGGAGCACTCCAGCCATAACCGTAAGCCGATGCAATTTCGTGCCATTGATATTGCACCTACGCTGTGTGATGAGTTACCGCTATCAGCTTGCCTGATTAATGTCAGTCCAATCTTTAATACCATTGTGGAAGATTGCTTCTCCCGTGGTTTATTGATGCCGGAAAGCGAGCAAGATATGCGCTTAGCCCACGTATTAATTGATCAACTCAGGTTGTCACCGGTACAACGCACCTATCTGCCCACCTCACAGGATAAATTACTGTCACCTATTCTGGCGGCGCTAGAGCGCTGCCCGGCGGACAATACCTCGCTGGCGCAGTGGGCTAAGCGGGTCTATACCACCGAGCGGACGTTATCGCGCCGCTGCCAACAAGAACTGGGTATGGTTTTTAGCGAATGGCGGCAGCGGCTGCGTTTTTTACATGCGATCTCATTGTTAGAAAAGGGCAAAACCGTGCAAAGTGTCGCACTGGATGTTGGGTATAGCTCCTCATCGGCTTTTATCGCCATGTTCCAGCAAATTGCAGGGACTACGCCGGAGCGTTTTCGTCGCAACAATCCCCTTCATCCTTGACGCCGCAGGGGTGTTGGCTATGCTCACGCACCCGAATCACTGACTTGAGTCAGCTCATCGGGATTTATTCGCTTGCCGCCTACCTGCAACGCCAATGATTTTGGGGATCGTCTTCATCCTGAAGCTGTAGGGGGTTGGCTATGCTCACGCACCCGAATCACTGACTTGAGTCAGCTCGTCGGGATTTATTCGCTTGCCGCCTACCTGCAACGCCAATGATTTTGGGGATCGTCTTCATCCTGAAGCTGTAGGGGGTTGGCTATGCTCACGCACCCGAATCACTGACTTGAGTCAGCTCATCGGGATTTATTCGCTTGCCGCCTACCTGCAACGCTAATGATTTTGGGGATCGTCTTCATCCTGAAGCTGTAGGGGGTTGGCTGCAACTCCAACTTCTTTGGGTATATACTAAGTCCCTGCTTTTCATCTATAGGGCAGTAAGCTGCCGGAGAATAAAGTGAAAATCCTGGTTGATGAGAATATGCCGTACGCAGATGTGCTATTTCGGCGTTTAGGTGAGGTACAGGCAGTGCCGGGGCGGCCAATCCCCCGTGAAGCACTGGCTAATGCTGACGCACTGATGGTGCGCTCGGTTACCAAAGTGAATGAGGCGTTGCTGCAAGGTACGTCAATTGGCTTTGTGGGCACGGCAACCGCCGGTACCGACCATGTCGACGATAACTGGCTACAGCAACAGGGAATCGGTTTCTCCGCAGCTCCCGGTTGTAATGCCATTGCGGTTGTGGAATATGTTTTTTCCGCACTGATGATGATGGCCGAACGTGATGGTTTCCAATTGCGTGACAAAACTGTCGGTATTATTGGGGTGGGGAATGTCGGGGCCAGATTGAATACCAGGCTACAAGCCCTTGGTGTGCGGACTTTACTGTGCGATCCACCACGAGCAGACAGAGGTGATAACGACACTTTCTGGCCGCTGGAAAAACTGGTGCGAGAGGCAGATGTTCTCACTTTCCATACGCCGTTGAATAAAACCGGCCCTTATCAAAGCCTGCACATGGCGGACGATGAATTACTGGCAGCCTTGCCGGATGGCCGTATTCTGATTAATGCCTGCCGCGGAGCCGTGGTGGATAATGCCGCGCTGCTTGGTGCGTTGGAAAAAGGTAAAAAACTCAGCGTGGTTCTGGATGTATGGGAACCGGAACCGGAATTATCTTTGCCGCTGTTAGGGCGGATTGATATCGGGACGCCACATATCGCCGGCTATACGCTGGAAGGTAAAGCACGTGGTACCACACAAGTGTTTGAAGCTTTTAGTCAACATCTGGGGCAGCCGCAGTCGGTAGAGCTAGCTTCTTTATTGCCTCAACCGGAGTTTAGCCACTTGAGACTGAACGGTGCGTTGGATGAAGGCAAATTAAAACGATTGATGCACTTGGTGTATGATGTGCGCCGCGATGATGCGCCACTGCGCCATGTGGCCGGTATCCCCGGTGAGTTTGATCGGCTGCGTAAGCACTATCAGGAACGCCGTGAGTGGTCATCACTCTGCGTGCAGTGCGATGATGCTGCCAGTGCTGAACTGTTGCAGAAATTAGGCTTTAGTACACAGTTATTATAAGCGCGGTATAAACGTTAATTTATTGATTGTCAGGCGGTTTTTTACCGCCTTTCTCTTTCAATCGATCTTAGTATCTGAATGAACCCTTGTAATTTAATGAACGTTAGTGGAGAAAACCAACATGTCTGACGGCTGGAATATTGCTCTGTTAGGAGCAACGGGCGCAGTAGGTGAAGCTTTGCTGGAGCTGTTAAATGAGCGCCAGTTCCCGGTTGGTGAATTGTATCCGCTGGCCAGCGAACGCAGCGCCGGTGCTTCTGTGCGCTTTAATGGTAAAAGTTTACTGGTTGAAAATGTTGCTGAATTTGACTGGTCTCAGGCGCAGTTAGCTTTCTTTGTTGCCGGGCGCGAAGCCTCACAACTCTATGCGGAAGAAGCGGCGAATGCCGGTTGCTTGGTTATCGACAGCAGTGGCCTGTTCGCGATGGAACCAGATGTACCGCTGGTGGTGCCAAGTGTGAATCCTCAGGTGCTGGCAGAATATCGCAATCGCAATATTGTGGCGGTAGCCGATAGCCTGACCAGCCAGTTGCTGACGGCGATTAAACCACTGACGGAACAGGCTGGCTTGTCCCGCGTGCATGTCACTGCATTGATTTCAGCCTCCGCCCATGGCAAGGCCGCTGTGGACGATCTGGCCGGTCAAAGTGCCAAGTTGTTAAATGGCATTCCTGCGGAGCCAAGTATCTTCGCCAAACAACTGGCATTTAACGTGTTGCCGTTGCTGGCTGATGAAGAGGGCAGTGTGCGTGAAGAGCGCCGTCTGGTTGATCAGGTGCGCAAAGTATTGCAAGACGAAGGTCTGCCTATCTCGGTGAGTTGCATTCAATCACCGGTATTTTACGGTCAGGCACAAGTGGTTCATCTGGAAGCCTTGCGCCCAATCTCCGCAGATGAAGCGCGCAGCGAACTGGAAAATTGCGAAGATATCCAATTATCTGAAGAGGATGATTATCCAACACAGGTCAGTGATGCCTCGGGCAGTGAGGTGCTGAGTATTGGTTGTGTGCGTAATGACTATGGCATTCCCGAAGTGTTGCAGTTCTGGTCAGTGGCCGACAACATTCGTTTTGGTGGCGCATTGATGGCGATTGAAACGGCGGAGCACCTGTTGCAGGAGCAACTGTACTGATGTCCGAACTCGAGTTGGCTCAGCCACAAGACATAGTGGCTGAAACGGCCGGTATAAAAATTGCGCTGGGTATTGAATATAACGGCAGCCGCTATTTCGGCTGGCAACGGCAGTTGGAGGTTGCCAGTGTGCAGGCTTGTTTGGAGGCTGCCTTGTCAAAAGTTGCCGATGAATCCATTGGCGTATTTTGTGCTGGGCGCACTGATGCTGGTGTACATGCCACCGGGCAGGTGGTGCATTTTGTCACCTCGGCGGTGCGTAAAGATGCCGCCTGGACGATGGGGGTCAATAGCCATTTACCTCCAGATATCGCCGTACGCTGGATAAAAACAGTGGATGACGATTTTCACGCCCGTTTCAGCGCTACTGCCCGCCGTTATCGCTATATCATCTTTAACCATCGCTATCGTCCAGCGGTGTTGGCGCAAGGGGTAACCCATTGCTACCTGCCGCTGGATGCTGAAAAAATGGAACGAGCGGCGCAATGTTTACTCGGCGAGAATGATTTTACCTCGTTTCGTGCGATACAGTGCCAGTCGCGTACCCCATGGCGAAATGTAAAACATGTCAAAGTTACCCGACATGGCGCGTATATCGTGGTAGATATCAAGGCCAACGCTTTTGTTCATCATATGGTGCGTAATATTGTTGGTAGCTTGATTGAGATTGGCTGTGGTAATCAGGATGTCAACTGGATGGCCCAGTTGCTGGCACTGAAAGACCGATCACGTGCTGCGGCAACAGCGAAAGCCGAAGGGTTGTATTTAGTCGCGGTTGATTACCCCGAACGCTTTGCGCTACCAACAGCGCCAATGGGACCCCTTTTTTTGGCAGACGACTGATTTCTCTACATTGATGAGTGAGGTCGCCTTGGGCTAAGGAATACCTAAGGAAGTTCAGCTAATCTCACTCACTCAAAGCACAAGTATGTTTACCATTTGAGAGTATTTATGGAATTTATACGTTTCGTTATTGATTTTATTTTGCATATTGATGTCCATCTGGCGGAGCTGGTGGCGCAGTATGGGGTTTGGGTTTACGCCATTTTATTCCTGATCTTATTCTGTGAAACTGGTCTGGTGGTGACGCCGTTCCTGCCAGGAGATTCTTTGCTGTTTGTGGCCGGTGCGTTGGCAGCATTACCGTCCAATGATATCAATGTGCACATTATGGTGGCACTGATGGTTACCGCCGCTATTTTGGGCGATGCTATTAACTACACCATTGGACGGGTGTTCGGAGAGAAACTATTCAGTAACCCGGACTCCAAAATTTTCCGCCGCAGCTATCTGGAAAAAACCCATCAGTTCTACGAAAAACATGGCGGTAAAGCGATTGTTTTGGCACGTTTTGTCCCGATTATCCGCACTTTTGCGCCGTTTGTCGCCGGAATGGGTAAAATGTCTTATCGCCACTTTGCGGCTTATAACGTGATTGGGGCGTTGGTATGGGTACTGTTATTCACCTATGCTGGTTATCTGTTTGGTAACGTACCTATCGTGCAGAACAATCTGAAATTGCTAATTGTTGCCATTATTGTGGTGTCAATTTTGCCGGGTGTATTTGAGGTATGGCGGCATCGGCGCGCGCAATCACGGCAAAAAAATCAGTAAAAACGTTACCTAAGCCGTGGGTTCGACCAGTTTTTTATCTACACTGTCGAGCCAATATGGTTTAATGAGTGACATTTATGGTCTGTTCCTGCGGACAACCCGAGTTCCAGTGCCTTAGCCACGTTGTAATGGCGTGTATCTCAGGCATTTTTTGTTGGGATGTTTTCAGGGAGATGGTTAAAGCATGAACAGCGGACTGGCAACAGCCAGGTTCAAACAGAAAGGTCATCGATGAGCTGGATTGAACGAATTCTTAACAAAAGCAATATTACACAAACCCGTAAAGCGAGTATTCCTGAAGGGGTGTGGACGAAATGTGACAGTTGCGGTCAGGTGCTTTACCGTGCCGAGTTAGAGCGTAATCTAGAAGTTTGTCCTAAGTGTGATCACCATATGCGTATGACAGCCCGTGCACGGTTACATATGCTACTGGATGCAGGCAGTGAAGTTGAATTGGGTAGCGAACTGGAGCCGAAGGATATCCTGAAATTCAAGGATTCCAAAAAGTATAAAGATCGCATTTCTGCCGCACAAAAAGATACCGGCGAAAAAGACGCTTTGGTTGCCATGAAAGGGACCTTACAAGGGATGCCGATCGTTGCCGCTTCATTTGAATTTGCCTTTATGGGTGGGTCAATGGCGTCAGTGGTGGGTGCCCGTTTTGTGCGTGCAGTTGAGCAGGCGCTGGAAGATAATTGCCCGTTGGTGTGCTTCTCCTCCAGTGGTGGTGCTCGTATGCAGGAAGCATTGATGTCACTGATGCAGATGGCAAAAACCAGTGCTGCTCTGGCTAAAATGCAAGAGCGTGGCTTGCCGTACATTTCTGTGCTGACGGATCCTACCATGGGTGGTGTCTCCGCCAGTCTGGCAATGTTGGGTGATATCAATATCGCAGAACCAAAAGCCTTAATCGGTTTTGCTGGTCCACGGGTTATTGAGCAAACCGTTCGGGAAAAACTGCCGCCGGGCTTCCAGCGCAGTGAGTTCTTGATTGAAAAAGGCGCTATCGACATGATCGTTCGCCGCCCGGTGATGCGTCAGACAATTGCCAGCATCTTGTCTAAATTAACGCATCAGCCACAACCCAGTGTGATTGAGAGTAAAGCCGATACTGCTCAGGCGGATAATCAGGCCGAAGCCTGATTATCCACGCGGGCATCACCCTGATAAGGTGATGCCCGGTTGTTGTGCATTGTCGCAACTTAAGCTTTATAGCTTTAAAAAAGAAAATATTTACCCAAAATAATTTGAGTTGCAGGAAGGCGGCAATTGAGTGACAACTTGGTTGTAAACCATGTTGAACATCGCTTGCGCTGGCCCGCAGGGTGAGTCTCATTAGAGGCTCATAATCCTGATGAGTTGACGCTAGTCATTGATTCGGGTGACAAATCGGTCAGGAACCGATTTGAACGCTGCTTGCAGCGGCCTCGCAGAGGCGAGGTCCATGGACGGGGGCCGAGCAACGAAAGCAGTCAACGCACATGCAGCTTGAAGTATGATGGGTATAAAGGCCAGTGACGGGACTCATGAAAAACCATCAAATTCCCCAAGCCACGTCGCCTTTGGCCGCGTGGCTTTACTATCTTGAACGTTTGCACTCTCAACCAATCGAGTTGGGTCTGGAACGTGTTAAACAGGTTGCTGAGCGTTTGGATCTGCTTAACCCTGCCCCAAAAGTCTTCACCGTTGCCGGTACTAATGGCAAAGGCACCACCTGTTGTACCCTGGAATCAATTTTACTTGCAGCGGGTCTGCGGGTCGGGGTTTACAGCTCACCTCACCTTTTGCGTTACACCGAGCGAGTCCGTATTCAGGGGCAAGAACTGTCTGAGGCTGAACACAGCCACTCTTTTGCTCAAATTGAAGCCGGGCGCGCGGGTATATCACTGACTTACTTCGAATTTGGCACCTTATCTGCGCTGCAATTATTTAAGCAGGCTAAACTTGATGTAGTGATTCTGGAAGTGGGGCTGGGTGGACGTTTGGATGCGACCAATATAGTCGATTCTGATGTTGCGGCTATTACCAGTATTGCCATAGACCATACTGACTGGTTGGGCTTCGATCGAGAAAGCATTGGCCGCGAGAAGGCTGGTGTTTTCCGTGCGGGGAAACCTGCCGTGGTTGGCGAACCGGATATGCCGCAGTCGATTGCCGATGTTGCGGCGCAATTGGGGGCACAACTGTATCGCCGTGATGACGCATGGCGGTTTAGCCAACAACAGCCAGGTGAAAAACAAGAAAATGCCTGGGATTGGCAGTGTGGCAACCATCATTGGACCAATCTACCCTTACCAAACGTACCTTTGGCAAATGCGGCGACAGCTTTGGCCGTATTGCACTATTCTGGCCTGCCTTTAAGCGATAAGGTTATTCGCCAGGGCTTGTTGGCTGCCAGTTTGCCAGGGCGTTTTCAGGTTGTCAGTGAGCAACCACTGCTGATTTTGGATGTAGCCCATAACCCGCATGCAGCACGTTATCTCACCGACAGGCTGGCTCGATTGCCAAAACACGGTAAAGTACGGGCTGTGGTAGGTATGCTATCAGATAAAGATATCGGCGGGACGCTGGCCTGTTTATCTGAACAAGTCGATGAATGGTACTGCGCGCCGCTTGAAGGGCCGCGTGGGGCGACGGCGGAGCAATTAGCCGAGCATTTGGAGTTATCACGCCAGTTTAGCGATGTAGAAACGGCCTGGCGTCAGGCTATGTTGGATGCAAAACCACAGGATGTGGTTATTGTCTGTGGTTCTTTCCATACTGTCGCTCATGTGATGGCTGTATTGGATTTATGACAGCCTGAATTTGTGACAACTTGAGTTTATCAAGGCATTGAATTGGGAGTGCGAGTGGCAAGTAAGTTCCAGAACCGTTTAGTCGGGACCATAATTCTGGTGGCGTTAGGCGTGATTGTGCTGCCGGGGCTACTGGATGGTAAAAAGAAGCATTATGAGGATGAGTTCGCCGCTATCCCATTAGTGCCAAAACCAGGTGATAGTCAGGAGATCGATGCGGTTGGTCCGGTCAGTCAACCTCTGCCTATTGCTCCACCGGAAGGTGCGGCGCAAGCCGTGGATGTCCCCAAAGATGATTCCGCCTCTCAGGCTGCTAATGATGCTGGTAACCCTCCGTCTGAACCGACTATCGTGGCACCGCCAGTGATACAGAGTAAGCCGGTTGAGGTGAAACCTGTTGAGAAGAAACCGGTTGAGGTCAAACCGCTACCGGTAGAGAAAAAACCGCAGGAAGTAAAACCTAAACCTGAGGTTAAACCGGACGTTCAGCCGGAAACTAAACCGGTCACAGAAGAAAAAGCACCGGTAGGGCAGGCTTATGTCGTCCAACTGGGCGCGTTGAAAAACGCAGCTAAAGTGAATGAAATCGTGGCGACGCTGCGCTTGTCAGGTCATCGGGCGTTTACGGTGCCTACAACGCCGGTTCAAGGCCAAATAACCCGTGTGTATGTCGGGCCAGATGCGTCAAAACAAAAATTGCAATCTGCGCTGCCAGAGCTTAATTCATTAAGCGGCCTGAATGGGCAAGTTAAGCCCTATGGCACGGCGCGTTAAGATTTATGCCGAGAGTTAAGATATCAGGGTGTACGGGGTTTTTGAGCTAAGTTTGTGCGGCGATTGTTGTTTTTAAAATCGCCGCACTTTAATTTGTCGCGGGTAAGAATTCCCCTACGCAAACGTTTTCTTTTTCTGTTAGAATTCGCCGCGAACAGGATGCAGCGGCGATTTCGTCATTGGAATAGTCATGGTCTGGATTGATTACGTCATTATAGGGATTATCGGATTTTCTGCATTGGTCAGCTTAATCCGGGGTTTTGTCCGTGAAGCATTGTCACTTGTAACATGGGGATGTGCGTTTTTTGTTGCCAGCCATTTTTACACTTACCTTGCTGTCTATTTCACGCGTTTTGAAGATGAAGTAGTTCGCAACGGAATTGCCATCGGCATTTTGTTCATCGCGACATTGATCGTCGGGGCTATTGTTAACTATGTGATTGGTTCGTTGGTTGAACGTACTGGTTTATCAGGAACTGACAGGGTGCTGGGTGTCTGTTTTGGCGCGCTGCGAGGTGTTCTGATAGTCTCTGCCATGCTGTTCTTTCTGGATACGTTTACCGGCTTCTCACAGAGTGTTGACTGGAAACAGTCACAATTAATCCCGCAGTTCAGTTATATAATCAGGTGGTTCTTTGACTACCTGCAGAGCACGTCGAGTTTCTTACCGAATCAATTACCGATTCGGAGCGGCTTATGAGGAAAAGACAACATGTGCGGTATTGTCGGTATCGCCGGTTTTGCACCGGTAAACCAGTCGATTTATGATGCGCTGACGGTGCTTCAGCACCGAGGCCAGGATGCTGCGGGCATCGTTACCATTGATGCCCATAATGGGTTCCGGCTGCGTAAAGCAAACGGCTTGGTGAAGGATGTATTTGAAACCCGGCATATGCTGCGCTTACAGGGGAATATGGGTATTGGCCATGTTCGTTACCCGACGGCTGGCAGTTCCAGTGCTTCCGAGGCTCAGCCTTTCTACGTTAACTCACCGTTTGGCATCACTCTCGCTCATAACGGTAATCTGACTAACGCTCACCAACTGAGAAAGAAATTATTCGAAGTTTCTCGCCGTCATGTGAACACCACTTCTGACTCGGAAATTTTGCTGAATATTTTTGCCAGTGAATTGGACCGTTTCCAACATTATCCATTGGAATCAGACAATATTTTTGCTGCTGTTGCCGCAACACATCAGTTGATCCGTGGGGCATACGCTTGTGTTGCGATGATTATCGGCCACGGGATGGTCGCGTTCCGTGACCCTAACGGTATTCGCCCGCTGGTTATTGGTAAACGCACGTTAGTTGATGGCCGCAATGAATATATGGTCGCTTCTGAAAGTGTGGCATTGGATACCCTTGGCTTTGAATTCCTGCGGGATGTTGCGCCGGGCGAAGCTGTGTATATCACGGAAAAAGGCCAGTTGTTTACCCGCCAGTGTGCTGAAAATCCGAAATACAATCCGTGCTTGTTTGAGTATGTGTATTTTGCTCGCCCAGACTCCTTTATGGATAAAATTTCTGTTTACAGTGCGCGCGTGCGCATGGGCCAGAAGTTGGGTGCCAAAATTGCCAAGCAGTGGGAAGATCTGGATATTGATGTTGTCATTCCTATCCCGGAAACATCTTGCGATATCGCGCTGGAAATCGCCCGTATTCTAGATAAACCGTACCGCCAGGGGTTTGTGAAAAACCGTTATGTTGGCCGTACCTTTATCATGCCGGGTCAGCAGGAACGTCGTAAATCTGTGCGCCGTAAACTGAATGCCAACCGCGCAGAGTTCCGTGATAAGAACGTCTTATTAGTGGATGACTCTATCGTGCGTGGCACCACATCAGAACAGATTGTCGAGATGGCGCGTGAGGCTGGGGCGAAGAAGGTCTATTTCGCCTCTGCGGCACCGGAAATTCGTTTCCCGAATGTGTATGGCATTGATATGCCAAGTGCGAACGAATTGATTGCCCATGGTCGTGAAGTGGATGAAATCCGCCAGTTGATTGGTGCCGATGCACTGATTTTCCAGGACCTTAGCGATCTTATCGAGGCAGTACGCGAAGATAACCCAGACATCACCCAGTTTGAGTGCTCGGTCTTTAACGGCGTTTATGTGACTAAAGATGTCGATCAGAGCTATCTGGAATATCTTGAATCGTTACGTAACGATGATGCGCAGGCATTACGTAATCATAACGAAGCCGAGAATCTGGAGATGCATAACGAAGGGTAATACCCGTTATCTTTCAGGTTGCAGATGTGTTGGCCTCGACCAATCCACGGATCTTGCGATGCGGTCGCTGTTTAGTGCCTTGCTGCAACTTGAAATTTATTGGGTATCTTCAGTTATCGGCAGAGTGTGAATCAAAAAGGTGCAACCAGCGTTCCGGCGCGGTGCACCTTTTTTGTTATCTAGCCGAGGGCCATGGGTATTGTGGCAAAACGGGGCCAATAACTTGCTAATCCGTACTTGATACGGCAAAGTCGGGCGATATTTCTTTATGTTATGCTCACACTATAAGGCATAACGTCAGTGCGAGGCTATACCCCATGAAACGACTTATTATCGGCATTAGCGGTGCCAGCGGTGCCATTTATGGCGTACGGCTGTTACAGGTGCTGCAACATGTCGAGGGTGTGGAAACTCATCTTATTCTCAGTAATGCGGCGCGCCAGACGCTGGCGCTGGAAACGGAATTTAGCGTGAAGGATGTGCAGGCACTGGCCGATGTTGTACATGACTCACGTGACATTGCTGCTTGTATCTCATCCGGATCATTCAAAACGCAAGGTATGGTTATTTTACCCTGTTCAATCAAAACGTTATCTGGAATTGTCCATAGCTATACCGAGGGTTTGCTGACCCGCGCCGCGGATGTGATCTTAAAAGAGCGCCGCCCGCTAGTGTTATGTGTGCGTGAAACCCCGTTGCATTTAGGGCATTTACGCCTGCTGGTACAAGCCGCTGAGCTGGGCGCTACCATTATGCCGCCAATGCCTGCGTTTTATCATCGACCACAAACCATTCAAGATATTGTTGATCAGACCGTTAATCGGGTTATCGATCAATTTGACATCGAACTGCCTGAAGACCTGTTTACACGATGGCAAGGCAATAATTAACATTTTTCCCTTAATTGATACATTTGTGCAACATCGCACTGAAATGGGGCGGATTATGCACCACAATGATCCTGTTTTAGAACGCGTATCATGGCATGAGTGTGGTATTCGATTTTTGTATACGACTTGATGCCTGTATTTCGTGGTGATCGTGCTAATTAAGCGGTGGTGGAATTAGCTTTCCTACCAGATGATTACTGGCACGATTACTGCAAATTGATTTATGAACGCTCTGGGTTGTACAGAACATTAACGCGCTTTCTGGCATCGAAAATCAATTTGAGGGTTATGTATGAATAAGAAGATGTTGGTTCTTCCGCTAGTCTTAGCATTAGCTGCTGCCAGCAGTGCTTTTGCTGCCATTCCGAAAGATGTCAAAATTGGTACTGATCCAACTTATGCTCCTTTTGAATCCAAAAATGCCAGTGGTGAATTGGTAGGTTTTGATATCGATATAGCAAAAGAGTTATGCAAACGTATCGATACTAAATGTACTTTTGTTGAAAGTGACTTCGATGCATTAATCCCATCACTCAAAGCCAAAAAAATCGATGCCATTATCTCCTCACTCTCCATCACGGAAAAACGCCAGAAAGAGATTGCTTTCACCGACAAACTCTACGCTGCCAATGCCCGTTTAATCGCGACCAAAGACAGTAAAATAGAGCCAACATTAGTCGCCTTGAAAGGCAAACGTGTTGGGGTGTTGCAAGGCTCTACGCAGGAAGCATTCGCCAATGCTGAGTGGCAGCCAAAAGGTATCGATGTGGTTGCCTATCAAAATCAGGACTTGATCTACGCTGACTTGGCTTCAGGGCGCATTGATGCGGCTTTCCAGGATGAAGTTGCAGGCAGTGAAGGTTTCCTGAAACAAGAAGCGGGTAAAGGCTATGCTTTCGCTGGCCCATCAGTAAAAAATGATCAGTTCTTTGGCGTAGGTACCGGTATGGGCTTGCGTAAAGATGATGCGGAACTGAAAGCGGCGCTGGATAAAGCCTTTGCAGAAATGCGCAAAGATGGCACCTACGACAAGCTCGCGAAAAAGTATTTCGATTTTGATGTTTACGGCGGTTAAGCACCTTTGCCGTTAGAGCCTCTGCCGCGAGTGGCAGGGGCCTCTACATGCAATTAAACATAGCAATTAACCAGACTCCTTACTCAGTAAAACAGGATAACCCAGATGCTGGATGGATATTCGAAACTGATATTTGAAGGTGCGCTGGTGACGCTGGAGTTGGCACTGTGTTCAGTGCTGCTGTCAGTGATTATCGGCTTGATTGGTGCCGGTGGAAAGTTATCATCAAACCGGCTGTTATCTGGCTTGTTTGAGTGTTACACCACACTTATCCGTGGTGTACCCGATTTAGTCTTAATGCTGCTTATCTTCTATGGTTTGCAGATAACCCTAAATAGCATTACTGAATCAATTGGTTTTGAACAAATCAATATTGATCCTCTCTCCGCTGGGATTATTACCCTTGGCTTTATCTATGGTGCTTATTTCACTGAAACCTTCCGTGGCGCATATATGGCCGTACCCAGCGGCCAAATTGAGGCAGCGACGGCATTTGGTTTCACCCCTAGCCAGATTTTCCGCAGAATCATGTTTCCTGCCATGATGCGCTACGCACTGCCGGGTATTGGCAATAACTGGCAAGTCATTCTAAAGGCAACGGCATTGGTCTCTATTCTGGGATTAAATGATGTGGTTAAGGCCACACAGTTGGCAGGCAAAGGGACTTACCAGCCGTTTTTCTTCGCTTTAGTGGCCGGAGTGGTCTATCTCATCTTCACCACGGTATCGAATGGCGTATTACTGTGGCTAGAACGGCGCTATTCCCATGGGGTGAAGAGGGCTGAGCTATGATAGAAATCCTGCAACAATATTGGCAAGCGTTGCTCTGGAGCGATGGCTACCGCTTTACCGGGATGGCTGTCACCTTATGGTTACTTATTTCCTCGGTAGTGATGGGCGGGTTACTGGCAATTCCTTTGGCAGTCGCAAGGGTAGCCGAACGGCGTTGGATTCGTTTACCGGTCTGGGTTTTTACTTATATCTTTCGTGGCACGCCTTTATATGTACAATTATTGGTATTCTATTCCGGTATGTACAGTTTAGAGATTGTCCGAGGCAATGACCTGTTAAATGCCTTTTTCCGCAGTGGCTTGAATTGCACTATTTTGGCACTGACACTGAATACCTGTGCTTATACCACTGAGATTTTCGCCGGTGCCATTCGTTCGGTGCCACACGGTGAAATCGAAGCCGCCAGAGCCTATGGTTTTTCACGTTTTAAATTGTATCGCTGTATTATTTTACCTTCTGCACTGCGTATTGCCTTACCGGCCTACAGTAATGAGGTAATCTTAATGCTGCACTCTACCGCTCTGGCATTTACTGCCACAGTGCCAGATATTCTGAAAATAGCGCGAGATATTAACGCCGCAACTTATCAGCCGTTTTATGCTTTTGGTATTGCTGCCGTACTTTATCTGATTATCTCCTTTACGCTAATTAGCCTGTTCCGCCAGGCAGAGAAACGTTGGCTGGCTCATATAAAACCTCAGGCATCGCATTAAGTACGGAGACCTTATGACTGACACATTAGAAACTAAAATAGCTGAAACCAAACTGTCTGTGACGGAATTGCATAAGCATTACGGTGAACACGAAGTACTCAAGGGCGTTTCACTTTCAGCTAAAGCAGGGGATGTTATCTCCATTATTGGTTCTTCCGGTTCAGGGAAAAGCACTTTTTTACGCTGTATCAACTTTTTGGAAAAACCCAGTGAAGGCTCGATTAGTGTAAATAATCGTGATATCCGTTTGGTACGAGATAAAGATGGGCAGTTGAAAGTTTTTGATAAAAAAGAGCTGCAACTGTTACGCACTCGCCTGACGATGGTATTCCAACATTTTAATTTGTGGAGCCATATGACGGTGTTGGAAAATGTGATGGAGGCGCCGGTTCAAGTCTTGGGGCTGAGTAAATCAGTAGCCAAAGAGCGGGCTATCCGTTATCTGGATAAAGTCGGAATTGATGAGCGCGCACGCGCCAAATATCCGGTGCACCTATCTGGTGGGCAACAGCAACGCGTCTCCATTGCCCGGGCATTGGCGATGGAACCGGATGTATTACTGTTTGATGAACCCACCTCCGCACTGGATCCTGAATTAGTCGGCGAAGTATTGCGTATTATGCAAAAGCTGGCAGAGGAGGGGAAAACTATGGTGGTGGTAACCCATGAAATGGAGTTTGCCCGTCATGTCTCCAGCCATGTTATCTTTTTACACAAAGGCGTAATTGAAGAGGAAGGCCCGCCGGCTGAACTTTTTGGTAACCCAAAGAGTACCCGCTTGCAGCAGTTCCTTTCTGGTGCACTGAAGTAACATCTCTGCGGGATAGCGATTTTATCTATCCCGCAGCAGTTTGATTAAGCTGAGGGTTTATTCAGCACATTGCGCAGTGCTTCTTCCAATTCAAAATAACGAAAACCAAAACCGGCCTCTTCCAATCGTTTCGGCACTGCCCGTTGCCCGCCCAGCACTAACGCTGCGGATTCACCCAGTAATAAACGAATCGCGGCGGCAGGTGTGCGGATAACCGCTGGTCTGTCTAACACATCGGCCAGAGTGGCAATAAATTGCTCGTTATGTACCGGATAAGGCGAAACCATATTAAATGGACCCTTGAGGCCATCGGTGGTCAGCAAATAATGGATACCATGTACCATATCATCGATATGGATCCAGGGTAGATATTGGCGACCATCCCCTATCGGGCCACCCAATCCAAGACGTAATAGCGGGACCATTTTGGCTAGTGCACCGCCGTGTGGCGCTAATACAATACCGGTGCGTAACAGGCAAACACGGGTATGACTACTTTCAGCCGCCCGAGCCAGATTTTCCCAGCGTTCGCACAACTGATGGGTAAATTCATCATGTGGCGTCTCTTCTTCGGTAACCAGAGCTTGCCCCTGATCACCATAAAAGCCAACGGCGGACCCTGAAATAAATACTGCTGGCGGTGTCGTGCTGGCCTGTATTAGCGTGGTCAGGCGCTCGGTTATCTGCCAGCGGCTTTGGCATAGAATCTCTTTTTGCTGCGGGGTCCAGCGTTTTTCCGCAATAGGCTCACCGGCCAGGTTGATTACTGCATCAAAATCATTGAGATCATGTTTATCATCCAGCGTTGACCAGCAGGTGACTTGTGCGCCGAGTACCTGATTTGCCCGCTGAGTGTCACGGGTCAGTGCGGTTACTTGATGGGCTTGCGATAAAAGGAAGGCAGTCAGACTGCGCCCTATTAGGCCTGTAGCTCCGGTTATTAATATACGCATAGCCAACCTCCATTTATTCCCTTCTTAATTTGAAGCCGCAGAGGTGTTATCTGCGTTCACTTACCCAAATAACTTACTTGATGCCTGAATAGTGGCAGTCTGGTGTCTCTTTCAGCATAGGCTAACCTACGCTCTTCTCCTACGATACTGAGCATATCTTGAGATTAAAATTTTTATCTCATCAGAGCGTCTGGTGAGTCACATCATTTGGAAAAATAAAAAATTTTAACTAAATAAATGCACCAATCTGTCCGATTAATACGGTATTGAGTGCTTAAGTAATACCACTTCGACGGTAGAAAACGGCCGAAATGGTTATTTTTTCTGAGCAACAAGAACGACTATAAGCCATACGCTGATTATTTTTAAAACACTGATTTTGCGAATTTCTGCTAGAGTGAACAGACTAACCTGAATGGACGAGAGGGCAGTTGGCCTTCTCCCTTGTGAAGTTTGGATGTTTTATAAATAAATATTGGGTGTTTTATAAAAACTCACGGTGGCTTATAAATCCTCCGGCTGAGATCTGGTTGTGATCTCATTGTTGTCCATACACTTTTTCAGGTGCGCATGAAGCTAAATATCGAAGTTAATTGTTCTTATGTATGCGAACCCATACATAGACAAGATGGTAGCTTACTGGCAGTAGAGCTATTAAGCCGATTTTCAGCTAAATCGGTTGATTTGCCCATCGATGTTGAAAAGTTTATTAAAGAATTAGATGTCGACGGAAAGACTAATTTATTCCAGGATCAATTGCGTGCAGTAAAAGCCTATAGCGCTTGGTTTATCACTCACCATGTTTTGCTCTCAATCAATATTGATTTTGATTTGGCGGGAGTGATTGTGACTGATGCCGCAACGCGCCAGTTGTTGGATGAGATGCCCTTCCTACGGTTGGAGATCATGGAGACTTTTTCTAATTTATCCGATGGTATGAATAACCCATTGTTACGGGAATTGGCGCAGCGGTATCCGTTATGGCTGGATGATTTGGGCAGCGGCGGCTCCACCTTGAATGCGGTCACAGCCAATATTTTTGAATATGTAAAAATCGATAAGCATTTTTTCTGGCAGCACAATAAGCATACCTTCCCGATCTTAATCAATAACATTAAGAAATATTGCCTCGGTGTCATTGTGGTGGGCGTGGAAAATGAAGACGAGTCGGCGCAACTTAAGGGTAGCAATATTGATGCAATGCAGGGATATTTATTCAATCCTGTGACATTGGATGAATTGGTATCTCAGCCCTCATTATAACGGTTTCCTCGTATTGTCGTTCACCTTGCGCTGATATTATTTTTTCATGTCGGCGCTGCTTTTTGCGATAAAATTTTTGCATAACAGATATCGATTTTTATCGGATTAATCCGATCAATTGGATGATAGAATAGGCTTCTTTTATCTCTCATTGAGTGCCATGGCGTTTACGTCGCCTGATTTGCTGAGAGTAGACCTAAGAGAAGACGATATCATGAAGTTAATGTTTGCTTCTGACCTGCATGGTTCGTTGCCCGCAACGGAAAAGGTGCTGGCTACCTTCGAGCGCAGTGGTGCGCAATGGCTGGTGCTATTGGGTGATTTTCTTAACCACGGGCCACGCAATGCGTTGCCCGCGGGTTATCAGCCAGCAGAGGTGGCACAGCGCCTTAATGCCTATAAAGAAAGGATCATTGCGGTTCGTGGCAACTGCGACAGTGAAGTGGATCAGATGCTATTGCAGTTCCCGATGATGGCGAGTTGGCAGCAGATTATTATGCCAGAAACCCGTCTATTTTTGACGCATGGTCACCTTTATCACCCTGGCGCACTTCCTCCGTTGCGTAATGGTGATGTCTTAGTCTATGGTCATACTCATCTGCCTGAAGCTCGGTGGCAGGGAGAGATTATTTGCTTTAATCCAGGTTCGGTCAGTATCCCCAAAGGTGGGTACCCGGCAAGTTATGGCATGTTAGACGAGGGGATTTTACAGGTTTTGACCCTACATAATGATGAATCTGTCACCCAATTGAATTTTAAAAAAACTATTATAAATAGTTAGTTACCCAAAGTTATTGACGTTATGTCAGAGGGTAAACATATAATTAACAATTGCGCGAGTCTCACCGCGCCCAGATAGAAGGTTTCAGAGGATGGTGGAGCAAAATCCAGCAGCAGTCATCGAGTGGGTTGATATTGTTGATGAGCAAAATGACGTTATTGCTCAATCCAGCCGTCAACAAATGAGAGCTCAACGACTACGCCACCGTGCTACCTATATTGTGGTGCACGATGGAATGGGGAAAATTCTGGTACAACGTCGTACCGAGAGTAAAGATTTCTATCCCGGTAAACTGGATGCCACTGCGGGGGGGGTGGTGCAGAGTGGTGAAAACTACCTGGAGTCTGCGCGGCGTGAGGCAGAGGAAGAGTTAGGGATAGCCGGTGTCCCGTTTGCCGAACATGGCCTGTTTTATTTTGAAGAAGAGTGCTGTCGGGTATGGGGCGGATTATTCAGTTGCGTGTCCCATGGGCCGTTTGCACTACAGGCTGAGGAAATTGAAGAAGTATGCTGGATGGTACCGGAAGATATCACTGCCCGTTGTGACGAATTTACCCCAGACTCTCTGAAAGCGCTGTCACTGTGGCTGACGCGCAACAATGAGCAGGATTACGGTAAAATTACCCCACGCGAAGATTGATTCCCGCTTAGCCATAAAAAAAGCCCCTTTGCAGGGGCTTTTGTATATCTCACCTTCATCTCACTGATTATCTTACAATAATACCCAGCAAGATACCCAGCGCACCAAAGTCGGCATCACTGAATGTGGTATTGGCAAAGCCGATATCACCCAGCACTGGCAGTAGGAAGACTGGCAGGAAGGTAATCAACAATCCCTGTGCGAAGGCACCTAAAATAGCGCCACGGCGGCCACCGGTTGCATTACCAAATACGCCCGCTGCCGCACCAACGAAGAAGTGAGGAACGACGCCTGGGATAATCACGGTCATGTTCATCAAATAGAGCGCGAACATACCGATAAGACCTGCGGCAAAGCTGCTCAGGAAGCCAACCAGAACCGCATTAGGTGCATAAGGGAACACCACCGGGCAATCCAATGCAGGTTTTGCATTAGGAACTAACTTATCTGAAATCCCTTTAAATGCTGGCACTATCTCAGCAATAACCATACGTACACCTTGCAAGATGATGTACACACCCGCGGCGAAAGTGATGGATTGCATCAGCGAGAACATGAACCAGTTCTTACCACCACTCAGGCTTTTCACTACTTCCGGCCCGGCGAACAGGCAAGTCACGATGAAAATGATACACATGGTGAATGAGATAGCCACTGGCGTATCACGCAGGAACAGCAAGCTTTTCGGCACATTCATATCTTCAGTCGAATGTTCTTTATTACCGAATTTGCTACCAATAAAGCCAGCCAGCACATAAGACAAGGTAGAGAAGTGGCCAATTGCCACATCATCAGAACCGGTCACTTTTTTCATGTAAGGGTGGGCAATGGCTGGGAAGAACACCATCGCAACCCCAACCACCAACGAACCGATCACAATCAGTGTCACGCCACTGATACCTGCGGTGGCTAGAATTACTGCCACCATCATCGACATAAACAGGGTGTGATGACCGGTCAGGAAGATAAATTTCCATGGCGTAAAGCGGGCAATCAGAATATTGATCACCATAGCGAAGAACATAATCATCGCCATCTCTTTACCAAAACTCTTTTGTGCCACAGAAACGATCGCTTCGTTATTCGGCACCACGCCCTGAATACCGAAAGCGTGTTGGAAGATATTGGCAAAATCACCCAAAGATGAAACCACCAGGCCAGCACCCGCACCTAAAATCACAAAGCCCATGATGGTCTTTACGGTGCCTTTAATACACTCTGTCACCGGTTTTTTCTGGGCAATCAGGCCAATTAACGCAATCAAACCGACCAGAACAGCCGGCTCAGAAAGCACATCACTCATTAAGAAACGAAAGAAATCCATGCCAGCCTCCGCTTACAGCGCGCCTAATTCAGTTAATGCCACAGACAAACGTTCTTTCATGGCTTTTTTATCAATCATGTTATCAAGAGCAACGATTTTGCCACCAACGGCCTGAGCAATGAGCTGTTCGGCAATATCTTTGGTACCGATGAAGATGTCGCTTGGTGTCCCTTTGGCAGAGCCAAGATCCACATGATCCACTTCGGCTGTGACTGCCAGTTCTTTCAGAATACTTTTGATGCTGATTTCCATCATCAGGCTGGTACCTAAGCCGTTACCGCAAACCACTGTAATTTTCATTTTTTTTCCCCTTAAAATTATTATCCGTACAGAATGCTGTGATTAATAACGCGCAATGACAGATTGGATCTCTTGCGGCGTTTGCGCATTAAGTAGGGTTTGTACATCGTTATCGTTATCGAACAACTGAGCGAGTTGAGAAATAGCCTCGATGTGGCTGTTGCTGTCTGTCGCGGCTAACACTATGAGCAGTTTGACCGGGTCATTACCTTCAGCATTGAAAGTGACACCCTCGGTAATGACGGTTAATGCCAAAGCGAGTTTATTCACACCTTCTTCCGGGCGGGCATGTGGCATCGCAATGCCGGGGCCGACTACGTAATAAGGGCCAATCGCCTCATGGGAGAGATAAATAGCCTCGACATAACGCGCTTCAATAGAGCCATTATCAATCAGTGGCTTACATGAAATGGCGATGGCATCACGCCAGTCTTTTGCCTGGCTAACCACCTGAATGACGTCTGACGTTAACAGTGTTTTTAACATGATATTGATGACTCCCGATGACTGTTAACCTGAGAGTAGATAGTTATCGTTGCTATTAATGTGACGAATATCTCAATTGGTAGCGCTACCTGATAGCGCTATCAAATTTTGTGATAGCGCTATCATTTGTCGCGTCAGGGCCTTTGGCTATCTCGGAATAAGCCATATACAATGCAATGTATTGTCGAGACCCCGCAGACTGGCTTGTTTTATCCAGACAGAAAATTTTAATCCGACAAGAAATTTTAATTAGGCAGGAACTCAGCATGGAAAAAACGCGCAAGCGCCGTAATACCGGGCGGGTCACTCTATCGGATGTGGCGAATTACGCTGGGGTAGGGTCGATGACTGTTTCCCGAGCGCTGCGAACGCCGGAGCAGGTTTCAGATAAGTTACGTGAGAAGATAGAGCAAGCGGTTGAAACATTGGGATATATTCCTAATCGCACGGCAGGGGCTTTGGCTTCGGGGCATAGTGATACCGTGGCGGTTTTGATTCCGTCGCTGACCGATAAAGCCAGCTCCCGATTTATGCAGGCGCTGCAACAGATTCTGAACAAAAATGAATTTCAGTTATTGCTGGGTTGCCATGAATATAGTCAGCGGAAAGAAGCTGAAATACTGATGACGTTACTGCAAAGCAATCCGGCAGCCGTGGTGATATTTGGCTCACAACTGGCAGATAAAACCTATCAACTGCTTGAACGGGCCAATATTCCTACCGTTAATGTGGTGGGGTCCTATTTTAAAGGGGCGAAAATTACCCTTGAGGCGGCATTTTTTGAATCCGCTTATGCATTAAGCCGTCATTTACTGGAGCGCGGTTATCACAATATTGGTTTTATTGGCGCTCATATGGATAACCGCTTACAACGTCAGCAACTGAATGGCTGGCATAAAGCGATGCTGGAACATTATAAAAATGCTGATCAAACCGTCACCACACCAGAAACAGCCAGCTTACAGTTTGGTCGCTATGCCTTGACGGAAATTCTGCAACGCCAGCCTGAGCTGGATGCGGTTATTTGCAGCCACGAAGATATCGCTTTGGGGGTACTGTTTGAATGCCAACGTCGCTTGCTGAAAATTCCCGGCGGGATCGCGGTTGCCTGCCTGGATGGTTCTGATAACTGCGATCAGACTCACCCGACGCTGACGTCGATGCGTATCGATTACCGGAAGATGGGTAAAGATGCTGGCAAGATGTTGATCGAACTGCTCGAGAGTGAGGACGATGGCGAGTTGAGTGAACCGGTTAGCCAGAGTTTCAGCTATAAATTTGAACCACGGCAGAGTACCTGAGGCTAGCGCCAAACAATAAAGGAAAACCGCCCCGCAGGGCGGCTTACCGGGCTTACTTGCCTGACGTGTTGATTATCACCGTGATTGAGTTGTTGAAAATACGCCAACCCCCATTCCCGGATGTTAACAATGCGCCAAATACAACGAGCACAATACAAAAGTACCGTTTCATTGTGCGGTCCATGCTTAGACCGCTTCACGCCAGCACCACCGGTGATACTAGCGTGAATACAAGTACAGGGTTGCACTTGCGTTACGGCCAATGGATATCCTTCCCTTAAACCGATGCCCGCTTGCTTAAGGCGGCGAAAAGGTCCGCCGCGATTGTACACGAATGCACCCCAGCCGATACTTGACAGTGAATAGCAACTGGCCCAAAATATCAGAACAGGGTTGCACTTGCGATATGTTGGTAACAGTTATTTTGATACTAACAACCCCGCTGGAATGGCCGCTTACCGGACCAGCACAGAGAAACCGCCTATATGGCGGTTTTTTTGTTGGCGCATTTTACCGATGCGGTCTTTTGGTGAGTGTGGTTGCGAGGTGAAAACGTTCTAACCCCAATTTATACATCGCTTTGCCAACAAACAAAAACGCCAGCACAAGGCTGGCGTTTCTTAGACAACGTAATCTTAGAATTAAGATGCGCTGGCGTCAGCCTGAGCGGATTGAATCGCCGTCAGTGCTACGGTATAGACGATATCGTCAACCAATGCACCACGGGACAAATCGTTAACTGGCTTACGCATACCTTGCAGCATCGGCCCGATGGAGATCAGGTCAGCAGAGCGTTGCACCGCTTTATAGGTAGTGTTGCCGGTGTTCAAGTCTGGGAAGATGAACACGGTGGCTTTACCTGCAACCGGTGAGTTAGGCGCTTTGGATTTAGCCACATCCGCCATGATTGCCGCGTCATATTGCAACGGACCATCGATGATCAAATCTGGGCGTTTTTCCTGTGCCAGACGGGTCGCTTCACGTACTTTTTCGACATCGCTACCCGCACCGGAATTACCGGTAGAGTAAGAGATCATCGCCACACGTGGTTCAATGCCGAATGCCGCAGCAGAATCCGCAGATTGGATAGCAATCTCAGACAGTTGTTCAGCCGTAGGATCTGGGTTGATTGCACAGTCACCATAAACCAGAACCTGGTCAGGCAGCAGCATAAAGAACACCGAAGAAACCAGTGAACTGCCCGGTGCGGTTTTGATCAACTGCAATGGTGGGCGGATGGTGTTTGCGGTGGTATGTACTGCACCGGAAACCAGACCATCAACTTCACCTTTTTCCAGCATCAGGGTGCCGAGAACGACGTTGTCTTCCAACTGTTCACGCGCGACCACTTCGGTCATGCCTTTGCTCTTACGCAGCTCAACCAGACGCGGAACATATTGCTCACGTACAGCAACAGGATCGATGATTTCAACGCCTTTGCCCAGCTCAACACCTTGCGCGGCAGCAACGCGTTGGATCTCTTCTGGGTTACCCAGCAGCACACAAGTTGCGATACCGCGTTCAGCACAGATAGAAGCGGCTTTAACGGTACGTGGCTCATCGCCTTCTGGCAGCACGATGCGTTTACCCGCTTTACGGGCCAATTCGGTCAGCTCGTAGCGGAATGCTGGTGGTGACAAGCGACGTGAACGCTCAGACGTTGCGCTCAGAGAGTCAATCCAATCACTGCTGATATGGCTGGCAACATAGTTTTGCAGCTTTTCAACACGCTCATGGTCATCTGCAGGGACTTCCAGATTGAAGCTTTGCAGGCTCAAAGAGGTCTGCCAAGTATTGGTATCAACCATAAATACTGGCAAGCCAGTTTGGAAGGCACGTTCACACAGGCTGTTGATACGCTCATCAATAGCGTAACCGCCAGTCAACAGGATGGCACCAATTTCAACGCCATTCATGGCTGCCAAACAAGCAGAAACCAACACATCAGGACGATCGGCTGAGGTAACCAGCAGAGAACCCGGGCGGAAGTGTTCCAGCATATGCGGAATGCTACGAGCACAGAAAGTCACAGATTTAACGCGGCGAGTGTTGATATCACCTTTGTTAATGATGGTGGCTTTCAGGTGCTTGGCCATATCAATGGCGCGAGTTGCAATCAACTCGAAGCTCCACGGCACACAGCCGAGAACTGGCAGTGGGCTGTTGGCAAACAGTTGGCTTGGATCGATGTTCGCGACGCTGGCCTTAGTGGAGTCATCAAAGATTTCAGACAGGTCAGGGCGGGTACGACCTTGTTCATCAACCGGCGCATTCAATTTGTTAATGATAACGCCAGTGATGTTTTTGTTTTTACTGCCACCGAAACTGGAACGAGCCAGTTCGATACGCTCTTTCAACTGATCTGGTGAGTCATTACCCAGAGCAATAACAAAGACGATTTCAGCATTCAGGGTTTTAGCAATTTCATAGTTCAATGCATTGGCAAACTGATGTTTGCGTGTTGGCACCAAGCCTTCGACCAGAACCACTTCTGCGTCTTTGGTATTTTCGTGATAACGGGCAACAATCTCTTCCATTAACACGTCTTGCTGGTTAGAACTCAGCAAGGTTTCCACATAACCCATATTCAGCGGCTCAGCAGCAGTGATGCTGGAGTTCGCACGAATGATGGTGGTGGTTTGGTCAGGTGCATCATCACCGGCACGAGGCTGGGCGATTGGCTTGAATACGCTCAGGCGTACACCTTTTTGTTCCATGGAACGGATGACACCCAAGCTTACGCTGGTTAAACCAACGCTGGTGCCGGTAGGAATCAACATTATTGTACGGGACACGGCTAAACCTCTTTACGGTTATGCCCTTCGTCCTTGAAGCCGCAGGGTTGTTGGCTACGCTCATGCACCCGAATCACTGACCTGAGTCAGCTCATCGGGATTTATTCGCTTGCCGCCTACCTGCAACTCCAATGACTTTGGGGACATCCTTCGTCCTTGAAGCCGCAGGGTTGTTGGCTACGCTCATGCACCCGAATTACTGACCTGAGTCAGCTCATCGGGATTTATTCATTTGCCGCCTACCTGCAACTTCAATGACTTTGGGTATATGTCAAAAACTCTTACGCAGTCAGACGGGCTGCGTCTTGTGCGATGACCAGCTCTTCATTGGTTGGGATAACCAGAGCCAGGCGGCTGCCCTCTTTGGTGATGGTGCCTGATTTACCAAAGCGTGCTGCCAGGTTGCGTTCGTGGTCAATTTCAAAGCCCAACAGGCCCAATTTGTCCAAAGTCAGTTCACGTACCATTGCGGCGTTCTCACCAATACCGCCGGTGAAGACCACGGCATCCAGACGACCATCCATCAGCGCAGTATATGCACCGATGTATTTCGCCAGGCGATGACAGAACACATCCATTGCGCGGCGTGCATCTGCTTTAGTTGCATAGTTGTCTTCAACATAACGGCAGTCACTGGTGACTTCAGTCAGGCCCAGCAGGCCAGATTCTTTGGTCAACAGCTTGCTGATCTGTTCCATGCTCATGCCCATGGCATCATACAAATGGAAAATGATCGCCGGGTCGATATCACCACTACGGGTGCCCATGACCAAACCTTCCAGTGGTGTCAGGCCCATAGAGGTATCAACACATTTACCGTTACGAACAGCAGTGACAGAACCACCGTTGCCCAAATGGCAAGTGATGACGTTCAGTTCTTCCAGCGGTTTGTTCAGGGTTTTAGCGGCTTCCTGGCTGACGTAGAAGTGGCTGGTGCCGTGTGCGCCATAGCGACGGATACCGTTTTCTTTGTATAAACGGTACGGCAGGGCGTAGAGATAAGATTCTTCCGGCATGGTCTGATGGAAAGCGGTGTCAAAAACAGCGACATTTTTATCAGCCAGATTTGGGAATGATTTCAACGCTTCAGCGATACCAATCAAGTGAGCTGGGTTATGCAGTGGTGCAAATGGGATGGAATCTTTGATACCCTGAATAACTTCTTCGGTAACGATAGCTGATGCTGTAAATTTCTCGCCACCATGAACAATGCGGTGACCGATAGCTGTCAACTGAGCGGAAAGCTCTGGTTTTTGTGCCAGAATAGTATTAACAATGAAATTCAGTGCTTCGCTGTGTGCTGCACCAGCACCCAATGCTGCTTCCTGTTTGCCACCATCAAGTTTCCATTTGATGCGGGCTTCAGGCAGATGGAAGCATTCGGCTAAACCAGAGAGGTGTTCTTCACCGTTGGTCGCGTCGATGATAGCAAATTTTAGGGAAGAGCTACCGCAGTTAAGAACCAGTACTAGCTTACTCGACATGGAAGTACCTATTTTATAGTCGTGTTCAACATTTGTTTTGCAAAAACAGCGCGCATGCGACATTGATGATGCAAAAACAGCGAAAAACATATGGTTAATAAAACGTCAATCATTCCAAAAGCGTAGCGCATATTGGCGTCGACATTAATGATTAACATCATGCGATAGAGAAAAAGGCATGATGATGGAAAAATCGCGGATTAAACGTTAAGTGCAAACGTTAAAACCTGGTGGTAAAAATCGGTGCGATTTAACAAAAATGATTTAAAAGCTGCAAAAAGTTGACATATTTAGCGTCATCTTCTAGCGGCCAAAAGGCCGAGTTAGGATACCGATAGCGGAGCCTAAAAACAAAATATATTTAACAGACTAATTTTTAGTTTGTGGATTACAAAAAAATTTTAATTTTTGCTTGTGAAGTTGAGGTGAGCCATGACAACAAAACCCTCTGATTCTGTAAGTTGGTTTCAGGTACTCCAGCGCGGTCAGCTTTATATGAAGACCTGGCCTGCCGATAAGCGCTTGGCGCCGATGTTTCCCGAAAATCGCGTGGTTACGGCGACACGCTTCGGTATCCGCTTTATGCCACCACTGGCCATTTTTACCCTGACCTGGCAGATAGCCCTCGGTGGCCAGTTGGGACCCGCCATCGCTACGGCGCTGTTCGCCTGTGGTTTACCCTTGCAAGGGTTATGGTGGTTAGGCAAGCGCGCGATAACCCCGTTACCGCCAACCTTACTCCAGTGGTTCCATGAGGTACGTAACAAGCTAACAGAAGCGGGGCAGGCTGTTGCGCCTATCGAGCAGACGCCGACTTATCAATCCCTGGCCGATGTGCTGAAACGAGCCTTCAAACAGTTGGATAAAACGTTTCTTGATGACCTCTAGTGGCGGTTTCATGCCAGCGGGCTTTTATGCCTCAAAGGATTAGTGGTGCAAAATCCCCTGTCAAATCAAAGTATGGCCCAAGCCTGTGTGCGATGATTTCCTCATTATTTATGTCTTAGGAGTTAGTGATGGATATGACCAACGCCCAACGACTGATTCTGTCGAATCAGTACAAAATGATGACCATGCTGGATCCGGAAAATGCTGAGCGTTATCGTCGCCAGCAAACCATTGTCGAGCGCGGCTTTGGTTTGCAGATGCGTGAATTGGACCGTGATTTTGGTGAGATGAGCGAAGATACTTGCCGTACTATTATTAATATCATGGAGATGCACCACGCCCTGCAAGTCTCCTGTGGTAACCTGAAAGACAAGCAAGACTTGGATGAACGCCGTATCGCGTTCCTCGGTTTTGATGCTGCTACCGAATCCCGTTACCTGAGTTATGTGCGCTTTATGGTCAATACTGAAGGGCGCTACACCCATTTTGACTCAGGGACTCATGGTTTCAACTCTCAAACCCCAATGTGGGATAAATACCAACGTATGCTGGCTATCTGGCAATCATGTCCACGCCAATACCATTTGAGTGCTGTTGAAATTTCGCAAATTATCAATGCCTGATAGCGCATAACTTATTTGCTATCAGTAAGTTGAAAAATAGTTTTACTGATGAGGATGTGCTTGTGGAGTGTAAAGGTTTTCTTTTTGATTTGGATGGGACTTTGGTTGATTCTTTACCTGTTGTCGAACGAGCCTGGATTGGCTGGGCGCAAGGTCGAGGCATCAATCCAGCAGAAGTTCTTGATTTTATCCATGGCAAACAAGCAATTACCTCTTTACGTCATTTTATGTCGGGTGCAAGTGAGGCTGAAATTCAGGCTGAGTTTCTGGCATTAGAGCAGGTTGAAGCTAATGATACCGATGGTGTGAGCGCATTGCCGGGGGCGGTGGCACTGTTGGAGCGACTAAACAGCCTGTCTATTCCGTGGGCTATTGTCACTTCAGGCTCAGTACCGGTCGCTTCTGCGCGCCGTGCCGCCGGCCATCTGCCGGTACCTGAAGTGTTTATCACCAGCGAACAAGTTAAGCACGGCAAACCGCAACCAGATGCTTATCTGCTGGGGGCCGAGCGCTTAGGGCTGGCACCGGCTGATTGTATCGTAGTGGAAGATGCCCCTGCGGGGATTTTGTCAGGCTTGGCTGCGGGCTGTCAGGTGATTGCGGTCAATGCTCCGGCTGATACTCCCAAACTTGAGCAGGTTGATTTAGTGCTCAGTTCGCTGGAGCAGATTAGCGTTGAGGTTACCGCTAACGGCGCGCGGGTTGTGCGAGTAGGTTAATTCTTCGCCAGATACCTTAATATCACCACTGAGAGCGCCTGATGGCGCTCTTTTACTGTCTGGCACATCACAAGTTGATAAACTTTTTTCAGGAAAAAAACACAATAAAACCCTTTGTGGGATGGTAAGCACATAAATTTGCAGTCATTATTGATCTCAGACAGCGGCCGCTGCTGATTTTAATGTTTTACTGCCAGAGCCGGATATTTCCTTTCACTTTTTGCCAACGAGGCCATTTTGAACCGCGAACTATTGTGGGTGTTGACGCTACTTCTAATAGCTATTGTGCTGTTTACTACCAATAAACTGCGCATGGACGTGGTAGCACTGTTGGTCATTATTGCCTTTGTGATGAGTGGTACGTTGTCATTAGGTGAGGCGACCAGCGGATTCAGTGATCCTAACGTGATATTGATTGCGGCGCTGTTTGTTATTGGTGAAGGGTTGGTCAGAACCGGTGTTGCTTATCAGGTGGGTGATTGGCTGGTCAAGGTCGCCGGTCACAGTGAAACCAAAATGCTGGCGTTATTAATGGTAACGGTTGCCGGATTGGGCGCTTTTATGAGCTCTACCGGAGTGGTGGCAATCTTTATCCCAGTGGTACTGAGTGTTGCCAGCCGGATGAAGATTTCGCCGGGGCGGTTAATGATGCCGCTGAGTTTTGCCGGCTTGATAAGTGGCATGATGACGCTGGTGGCAACGCCGCCAAATATGGTGGTTAACAGTGAATTACTGCGCGAAGGTATCAAAGGCTTTGGCTTCTTTGGCGTTACCCCTATCGGCATTATCATTTTGCTGATGGGTGTCGCTTATATGTTAGTGGCTCGGCGCTGGCTGGGCGGGAAGCAGGAAAACTCAGAGAAAGAACAGCAATGGAAACGCCGCACTTTCCGCGACCTTATCCGCGATTATAAATTGACTGGCCGTGCGCGCCGTTTGGCTATCCGCCATGATTCTCCTTTGATTGGCCGTTCTCTTGACGAACTGCATCTGCGCGCCCGCTATGGGGCGAATGTGGTGGGGATTGAACGCTGGAAGCGTTTCCGGCGTGTGATGGTGAGTGCCACCGGTTCATCTGAATTACACGAGAACGATGTCTTACTGATCGATATGTCAGATTGCGACATAGATTTACGTGAATTTTGCACTGAACAGATGCTGGAACCGATGGTGCTGCGCGGTGAATACTTCTCAGAGCAGGCGCGCAACGTCGGGATGGCCGAGGTTTCGCTCATTCCTGATTCCGCCCTCTTGGGAAAGAGTCTACGTGAGGTCACTTTCCGTACCCGCTATGGTTTGAATGTGGTAGGTATTCGTCGTAATGGTAAGACTTTGGAAGGCAAACTGGTTGATGACAAATTGCAGTTTGGCGATATCTTACTGGTGATCGGTGATTGGAAACTGATTCGTCAGTTACAGTTAAAGACCCGTGATTTCATCGTACTGAACCTGCCGGCGGAAGTGGATGAAGTGGCACCGGCCATTTCGCAAGCCCCACATGCATTATTCTGTCTGGCGTTGATGGTTGCCATGATGATGACCGACGAGGTGCCAAATGTGATTGCGGCATTGGTAGCCTGTTTACTGATGGGTCAGTTCCGATGTATTGATATGGAAAGTGCTTATCGTTCAATCCATTGGCCGAGTTTGATTTTGATCATCGGGATGATGCCCTTTGCACAAGCATTGCAAAAAACCGGTGGGGTAGATTTGATTGTCCGTGGCTTGATGGATGTGGCCGGTGGGATGGGGCCGCGCGTCATGCTGCTATGTTTGTTTGTGTTGTGTGCCACGATTGGGCTGTTTATCTCTAATACTGCCACGGCAGTTCTAATGGCACCGATTGCGATTGCTGCTGCGCGGGAGATGTCGGTCTCGCCGTATCCCTTTGCGATGATTATTGGTATTGCAGCTTCAGCGGCCTTTATGACGCCAGTTTCGTCACCGGTGAATACCTTAGTATTGGGGCCAGGTGGTTATAAATTCGGTGATTTTGTCCGCATGGGGGTGCCATTTACGATATTAGTCATGATTGTTAGTGTGATGGTGGTGCCGGTGCTGTTTCCATTCTGATTGGGATGCTACAGGGTAAGAGTTGTGTTTAGTTCGGTTGATATGAGATTGGTGCTCACCTTGCCCCTTGGTGCCTCAACCGCCAAAGGGGTCACAGGCGCGTGACCCCTAAAACGGGCGTCATGCCCATTTTCCTTGCCTATACTCTTCGCTCGACAGCTCAAATGTGCTTTTGAAAATCAACTTCAATTTCAATTTCAATTTCAACTTCAACTTTCATCCAGCGAATCGAGGCTGATTTCATCCAGTGACAGGCTAAAGCTGGGCACGAAGACTTCCATAAAGTAATCCATTTCCGGGCTTTGGCGCATGGCGAGGGTTTTCTCCAACCGCGCTTTAGCTTGAATAAACTCATTATTACCGGCGGATAATTCTTCCAAACATTTGAGATAAGCACATAGAGCATCTGCCTGTTTAACCAGTGCTTTTTCCTCTTCGCTATAATAATGCTCATCCAGCAGACAGCGGAAATCTTGCTGTAATTCTTTTGGCAGCATTTCAATCAGTTTTTGTTGAGCAACTTTTTCTATCTTCTTGTATTCATGGGCAATCTGAGGATTGTAATACTTGATAGGGGTGGGTAAATCACCGGTTATCACTTCACTGGCATCGTGGTACATCGCCAGCAGCGCAATACGGTCGGCATTGAGATTGCCGTTAAACTTACGGTTCTTAATGATAGCTAACGCATGAGCGACAAATGCCACCTGCAAACTGTGTTCAGAGACATTCTCAGTGCGAACATTGCGCATCAGCGGCCAGCGGTTGATCAGTTTCAGACGAGATAGATGGGCGAAGAAGTGACTCATAGTTTTCTCTCTATTCAATATATTAACCATAAGATGATGGAAACAATCTGCATACGAGGATAACATCAAATCGATTTTATCAATGAGATAATGAGTTAATTAAATATTCTCACAATGTCTCAATTTTGTTTATTAAACCCTCACTTTATCTTTGTGTTTCATTCTTGCCATTCATTCTATCTCATTAATTATAAAAGAAATTATTTAACATTAGCTCTATTGAATTAGTGATGTGAACTCATTATTCTTTTTTTGTCCATTTTATGGATTATTAAATTTCAGCATATAAATTTTATTTAAATTATAAAGCTAAGGATAGTTATATGAAATTATTATTTATTCCTATGTCAATTTTATTATTCAGTGCGACAACACAAGCTCAGGAGGAATTCTGTGTAGGGGGAAATTTGGGGCCGTTCAGTGAGGAGTTTTGCGCTACGCATAACGCCGCGAGGGATAAGCAGCAAGAGCAACGAAGAATAGAACGTTGCAATAAGCTGATTAAACAACAAGGTTCTGCAATATCTTGGAGCATTAATGATTCGGTGAGGGTTTTAATTGACCGTCAACAAAGGGAAGAACTAGGGTGTTTAAGATAATCACTGCATAAATAAAACAGGGCTTGCTATACAAGCCCTGATTAATTACTGGTGGTAGGTCTCCAAAAACCGCCCCAGTTTCCTCACTGCCATCTCCAGCTCATCCACGCGCGGTAACGTGACAATCCGTACATGATCAGGGTATGGCCAGTTAAAGGCGCTGCCTTGAACCAACAGCACTTTTTCCTGCAATAGCAGATCCAATACCAGTTTCTGATCATCTTTCAGGTTAAAACGCTTCTGATCAATACGTGGGAACATATACAACGCGCCTTGAGGTTTCACGCAGGAAACCCCCGGTATTTGGTTGATCAGTTCCCAGGCACGGTCACGCTGTTCGTACAAGCGCCCGCCTGGCTGAATAAACTCGCTAATGCTCTGATAACCACCTAATGCCGTCTGAATGGCATGCTGCATAGGGACGTTGGCGCACAGACGCATTGATGCCAACATCTCTAAACCTTCAATATAACCTTTAGCGTGTTTTTTAGGACCATTCAGCACCATCCAGCCCTGACGGAAACCGGCAACACGGTAAGTCTTGGATAAACCATTGAAGGTCACAGTTAACAAATCAGGCGCCAGAGCCGCAATAGAATGATGCTGAGCCTCGTCATATAAAATCTTATCGTAGATCTCATCGGCGAAAATAATCAGGTCATTTTGACGGGCGATTTCAACAATCTCCAGTAACAGCTCTTTGCTGTATACCGCGCCGGTCGGGTTATTCGGGTTGATAATCACAATCCCACGGGTACGCGGCGTGATTTTACTACGGATATCATCTAAATCAGGGAACCAGCCCGACTCTTCATCACACATATAATGTACGGCGGTACCACTTGAAAGCGAAACTGCCGCCGTCCATAACGGATAATCTGGTGCAGGTACCAGCATTTCATCGCCCAGATTCAGCAATGCTTGCATGGATTGCACGATCAGCTCAGAGACCCCGTTCCCAATGTAGATATCCTCGACTGTCAGGTCACGCATATCCCGTGCCTGATAGTGCTGCATAATAGCTTTGCGCGCCGAAAACAGGCCTTTGGAATCGCAATAGCCCTGCGCAGTTGGCAAATTACGGATCACATCCACCAGAATTTCATCGGGTGCATCGAAACCAAACGGAGCAGGGTTGCCGATGTTCAGTTTCAGAACTTTATTACCTTCTTCTTCAAGACGCTTAGCTTCTTTTAGCACTGGTCCACGAATGTCGTAACAGACGTTGTCCAGTTTGCTGGATTTCTCAATGGGGGACATAAAAAATTGAGCCTTTTGCTGGTAAAAGCGTGTCCTCAGCGTGGAACACTGCAAGGTATCCAATGTACTCCGACGCTGCTGCTTTTTGAAGTTCTATGCACATCTTTAGTGCGAATAGCTGCTCTTATTGTAAATGACTGCCAGCTTCATTGGTATGGAATATAACCGATGTTTTTGTCTTTAAATCCACTGGTTTATGCCTTATTTATTAGTTTATTTGAAGTTTTATTTCGGCTGATTGCGTGACATACAGCAGTTACCAACAAAATATATCTATAAGATGAGGTTCACTTTCGGTGCCAAAATCGCGGGTTGATACCGATGATAATGAGACGCGATTATGCTGCATCGTATTAGCTGGGATCTCAATCCAACAATTTATATCATCATACATATTATTAAGATGTGAAAAGAAACAAAATTGTAGATAGGAAAACTATTAAGAATAATTAATGTTAAATAGGCTGAATCTTAGAGAATATCTATGTTAATAGTTGAATTTACTCAATTAGATAAAAAACACACATAGAGATATATTGATATTTTTTGATATTTCGAAAAGGGTTAGTGCAGATTTGTTTAATTAAAATAGCATTGCAGCACTTAAAAATGCCTGAGGAAAAGCAAGATCCTAAAGGGAAAAAATCTTCATTAATCGAAGATTTAGTGGCTTTTTATGACCGTATTCACAAATAAATACATAACTTACTCAATAGATTTTTATAAAAAGAGATAACGGTAACGAAATATAAGTAAATTTTTTGCCCTACTCTAGTGAGTGGGGTACTGTCATACTTAGCGTTGTCCCTTATTGATGGCGCGATACTTATACACCAGGGTAGTTTGTAATTAGAATTCAAAAAAGTGAAGAATACACTATGACAAATGCAAATCGTCCGATAATTAATCTCGACCTCGATCTGCTTAGAACCTTTGTAGCTGTTGCTGACTTGAATACTTTTGCCTCTGCTGCCGCAGCGGTTTGTCGCACTCAGTCAGCAGTTAGCCAACAAATGCAACGGTTAGAACAGTTAGTCGGTAAGGAGTTATTTGCCCGCCATGGGCGTAACAAATTATTGACTGAACATGGTCTCCAGTTACTTGGCTATGCCAGAAAAATTTTGCGTTTCAACGATGAAGCTTGTACGTCACTTATGTACAGCAATATAGAAGGGTCACTCATTATCGGCGCATCTGATGATACTGCCGATACGTTGTTGCCTTTCTTGCTGAACCGAGTGGCGACGCTATATCCTCGGCTAGCGATAGATGTGCGGGTAAAACGCAGTCCATTTATCGCTGATATGCTGAGTAATGGCGAAGTGGACCTGGCTATTACTACAGCCAAGGTCGACACTCATCCTCATGTGATCTTAAGGACATCACCTACGCTTTGGTACTGTTCCGCCGACTATCAGTTCCAGTCCGGTGAATCGGTACCGTTAGTGGTGATGGATGAGCCAAGCCCATTCCGCGATATGGCAATAGAAAACCTGACCAGAGCCGGTATTGCATGGCGAATCGCCTATGTAGCCTCTTCACTTTCTGCCATTCGTGCGGCAGTCAGGGCAGGGCTGGGTGTGACCGCTAGGCCAATAGAGATGATGAGTCCTGATTTACGCGTACTGGGTGAAACAGAAGGGCTACCTCGGTTGCCTGAAACACATTATGCATTATGTAAAGACAATCAGTGTGGCAACGAATTGGCTTTAGCCATTTTCGATGCCATGCAGACGGGCCACCAACATGGCTTGCAGTCTGGATCGGATTTAGTGCTGGATTCTGATTATTTAATAGACGAGAACAGTTGATCGTCTAACGTGACTAAAAAATCGTAAGCCCCTTATTTTAGGGGCTTTTTTTATTTATAACTTTTAAAAAAACAGTTTTCTACTGCTCCAGTTTAATTTCATGCTTAAAACGTCGTTTTATTTCATTTAGCGGTATATCTGCGTACTGGATCAGGGGGAATAAACCAGATAAAAATAGTGGTTAATATTTCTTCTCATTTTCTGCTATTTGTTTTTTATTAAAACAGTGTTCCATTATTTATTTTTTTAAAAAACAACTTTTCATGCCGAATATTTATGAAATAACACTCAAAACGTGTTCTGGATCAAAAAAATACCCCTAGCTAGTGAGTGGAAGAACCGGTTATTCCTGAGACAATGGTATAGTTAAAGCGAAGTTTCCACGTTGGGTTATAGGTGTATGTTCTGACTTAACAAATTACTGACTCGATTTAGCTTTATACTTCGCACCAAATGTTAAGTAAGATCGTGCGTTTGTAAATTAATCTGTAGTTACTTTTGTCAAAGTTGACAAAAGGTTACTGAAAGGAGTAAAAAGCCCACAGTAAAACACTGGCTAAACAGTTGTAAAGACAGTGTGTTTCGTGTGGTTTTTATCCTTCCCTTTGAATCGATGTGGTGCACTAACTGCCAACATAAGAGCAGGATGTCCGACGCCACTTTTGATGAGTAAGCAATGAGTATGTCAACAACCACTGAAGTTATCGCTCATCATTGGGCGTTCGCTGTATTTCTGATCGGCGCTATCGGGTTATGCGGCTTGATGCTATTGGGTGCGTTCTTTCTGGGTGGGAGAGCTCGGGCCCGCGCCAAAGATGTCCCCTATGAGTCCGGTATTGACTCGGTCGGCTCGGCGCGTATGCGTTTGTCCGCCAAGTTTTATCTGGTCGCCATGTTCTTCGTTATTTTCGATGTTGAAGCCCTGTACTTGTATGCGTGGTCAATCTCTATTCGTGAGAGTGGCTGGGTAGGCTTTATCGAAGCAACCATTTTCATTTTGGTGCTCTTGGCTGGTTTGGTTTATCTGGTGCGTATCGGCGCGCTGGATTGGACTCCTACGCGTTCTAATCGCCGAGTGAGCAAACCGAGCATAGTCAAATACGCCAGCAGTCCTCCACAAGATATACCTAACAGTCTTGGTGTTGCAGGTCGGCAGCAAGCGGGCGATAAATCGGTCACGATTTGAACCGCATGTATGCTAGCCCGTAGGGTGAGTCTCAACCATGAGGCTCATTAATCCCGATGAGCTGACTCAAGTCAGTGATTCGGGTGAGTGAAAGTAGCTAACAACCCTGCAGCTCTAAGTACAAAGGGTATAGTGGTCAATAAATACAGCGAGGCATTAACATGGACTATACGCTCACCCGCATAGACCCTAACGGTGAGAATGACCGTTACCCCCTGCAAACTCAGGAAACCGTCAGCGGCGATCCTCTCGAGCAACATGTCCACCGTAGTGTTTACATGGGTAAACTTGAGAACGCCATGCACGACATGGTGAACTGGGGGCGTAAGAACTCTCTTTGGCCGTATAACTTCGGTCTTTCCTGCTGTTATGTGGAGATGGTGACCTCGTTCACTGCCGTACATGATGTGGCACGTTTCGGTGCGGAAGTGCTGCGTGCTTCTCCGCGTCAGGCTGACTTCATGGTCGTGGCGGGCACTTGTTTTACCAAAATGGCCCCGGTTATTCAGCGCTTGTATGAACAAATGCTGGAACCCAAGTGGGTTATCTCCATGGGTGCCTGTGCTAACTCCGGCGGCATGTACGATATCTATTCCGTAGTACAAGGCGTGGATAAATTCCTACCGGTCGATGTGTATATTCCTGGCTGCCCACCGCGCCCTGAAGCTTATATGCAAGCACTGTTACTGCTACAAGAATCTATCGGTAAAGAGCGCCGTCCTCTCTCTTGGGTTGTAGGTGACCAAGGCGTTTACCGCGCCAATATGCAACCAGAAAGAGAACGTAAGCATGCTGAACGAATTGCAGTAACTAACCTGCGTACACCTGACGAGATCTAAGCTTGTTATTTTGGCAAAAATAACGGCTCAGGATCGCGGTGCGTAAGTGATTTGTTTTGGGAATGAATGATTTTCTTCCAGAACATGTGTGCGGCAAATGACCACAAAATGACACATTCAGTGTGGTGAAAAAACAGTGTGGTGAATAAATAATGACCGATTTAACGACGTCCGATAGCACTCAGCCTGCATGGCAGACCCGTGACCATCTCGATGATCCGGTGATTAGCGAGCTGTCGAACCGTTTTGGGCCTGAGGCCTTTGTTGTTCAAGCGACCCGTACCGGTATGCCCGTGGTATGGGTAAAGCGTGAGCAATTGCTGGAAGTAATGACGTTCCTGAGAAAACAACCGAAGCCGTATGTCATGCTGTTCGACTTGCATGGTGTCGATGAGCGTCTTCGCACTCACCGCCAGGGCCTCCCTGAAGCGGATTTTTCTGTTTTCTATCATCTGCTTTCCATCGAGCGTAACCGCGACATTATGCTGAAAGTGGCACTGTCTGAAAAAGACTTGCACGTGTCCACAGCGACTAAGATTTTCCCCAATGCTAACTGGTATGAGCGGGAAACTTGGGAAATGTTCGGTATTACCTTCGATGGTCACCCACATCTGACGCGCATCATGATGCCACAGACTTGGGAAGGGCACCCGCTGCGTAAAGATTATCCGGCGCGTGCTACCGAATTCGATCCCTTTGTGCTGACCAAGCAGAAAGAGGATCTGGAGATGGAATCTCTGACCTTCAAACCCGAAGATTGGGGGATGAAGCGCGGCACCGAAAACGAGGACTTTATGTTCCTTAACCTCGGTCCGAACCATCCTTCTTCACATGGTGCGTTCCGTATCGTGTTGCAGCTTGATGGTGAAGAGATTGTCGACTGCGTACCGGATGTGGGTTACCACCACCGTGGTGCGGAGAAGATGGGTGAGCGCCAGTCCTGGCACAGCTACATCCCCTATACCGACCGTATCGAATATCTGGGTGGTTGTGTTAACGAAATGCCTTATGTGCTGGCAGTTGAAAAGCTGGCGGGTATTGAGGTTCCTGATCGCGTTAAAACCATCCGGGTAATGTTGTCTGAATTATTCCGTATCAACAGTCACTTACTGTATATCAGTACCTTTATTCAGGACGTAGGCGCAATGACGCCAGTGTTCTTCGCCTTTACCGATCGTCAGAAAGTGTATGACTTGGTTGAAGCGATTACCGGTTTCCGTATGCATCCGGCCTGGTTCCGTATTGGTGGTGTGGCGCATGATTTACCTCGCGGCTGGGAACGTTTGCTGCGTGACTTCCTTGACTGGATGCCAAAACGGCTCGATTCCTACGTCAAAGCGGCGTTGCAGAACAGTATCCTGAAAGGGCGTTCTATCGGCGTTGCTGCTTACAATTCCAAAGAAGCACTGGAATGGGGGGTGACCGGGGCTGGCCTGCGTGCCACCGGGGTTGAGTTTGACGTGCGTAAATGGCGTCCGTATTCCGGCTATGAAAACTTTGATTTTGAAGTTCCGGTCGGGAATAACGGCGACTGTTATGACCGCGTGATGCTGAAAGTGGAAGAGTTACGTCAAAGCCTGCGCATTCTGGAGCAATGTTATAAAAACATGCCAGAAGGGCCATTTAAGGCTGACCATCCACTGACGACGCCGCCGCCGAAAGAACGTACGCTGCAACATATCGAAACGCTGATTACCCACTTCCTGCAAGTTTCATGGGGTCCGGTAATGCCAGCTAACGAATCATTCCAAATGGTTGAAGCGACCAAAGGGATCAACAGCTACTATCTGACCAGTGACGGCAGCACTATGAGCTATCGCACCCGGATACGTACGCCAAGCTATGCCCATTTGCAGCAGATCCCCTCGGTTATCCGTGGCAGCCTGGTATCTGACCTGATCGTCTATCTGGGCAGTATCGATTTTGTAATGTCTGATGTGGACCGCTAATTATGAGCTACCAAAAAGAGACTCAGAATCATAACGAAAGCCAAAATGTGGTGGATCTGGCAGTCAATGCGGCTGAACCGGCGACCACAACTGAAGTTTTTGAGTTGAGTGCTGAAGAACGTGATGCTATCGAGCATGAAAAACACCATTACGAAGATGCCCGCGCCGCGTCGATCGAAGCACTGAAAATTGTGCAGAAACAACGTGGTTGGGTGCCGGATGGGGCGATTCACGCCATTGCTGAAGTGCTGGGTATCCCGGCCAGCGATGTCGAAGGTGTGGCCACATTCTACAGTCAGATCTTCCGTCAGCCGGTTGGGCGCCATGTGATCCGTTATTGTGACAGCGTGGTGTGCCACATCACCGGTTATCAAGGGATTCAGGCCGCGATTTCGAAGAAACTCAGTATTGAGCCGGGCCAGACCACGTTTGATGGCCGCTTTACGCTGCTGCCAACCTGCTGCTTGGGCAACTGTGATCGCGGTCCGACCATGATGATCGACGACGATACCCACAGCTATCTGAAACCTGAAGATATTGAGAAGTTACTGGAGCAATATCCATGACAACTAATTCGGGTTTTACCAAAGAGGTTATTCGCACACCAGAAATGCATCCGCTGACCTGGCGTTTGCGCGATGACAAACAGCCGGTATGGCTGGATGAATATCGCAGCAAAAACGGCTACTTGGGTGCTGAAAAAGCGTTAAAAGGCATGGCAGCCCCTGATGTTGTCAATTTGGTAAAAGACGCTGGCCTGAAAGGGCGCGGCGGCGCAGGCTTTTCCACCGGTTTAAAGTGGAGCCTGATGCCAAAAGACGAAAGCATGAACATCCGCTATCTGCTGTGTAACGCCGATGAAATGGAGCCGGGTACCTATAAAGACCGTCTGCTAATGGAGCAATTGCCTCATCTGCTGGTGGAAGGGATGTTGATCAGTGCATTTGCGCTGAAAGCTTACCGCGGCTACATCTTCCTGCGTGGCGAATATATCGAAGCTGCCGTGCATTTGCGCCGTGCGATTAGCGAAGCAACCGAAGCCGGCTTGCTGGGCAAAAACATCATGGGCAGCGGTTTTGATTTTGAACTGATTGTTCATACCGGTGCTGGCCGTTATATCTGTGGTGAAGAAACCGCCCTGATTAACTCGCTGGAAGGCCGCCGCGCCAATCCACGTTCCAAGCCGCCTTTCCCCGCATCGTCCGGGGTATGGGGCAAACCGACTTGCGTCAATAACGTTGAAACCCTGTGTAACGTTCCGGCCATTCTTGAGCACGGCGTTGACTGGTATCAGGGGATCACGGCGGGTAAGAGTAACGATGCCGGTACCAAACTGATGGGCTTCTCTGGCCGGGTGAAAAACCCAGGTCTGTGGGAACTACCATTTGGTATTTCGGCGCGTGAAATTCTGGAAGATTACGCGGGTGGTATGCGCGATGGCTTGAAGTTCAAAGCCTGGCAGCCGGGTGGGGCAGGGACCGACTTCCTGACCGCTGATCATCTGGATTTACCGATGGACTTCGAGAATATTGCCAAAGCAGGTAGCCGGTTAGGCACTGCACTGGCGATGGCGGTAGACCATGAAATCGGTATGGTGCCGCTGGTGCGCAATCTGGAAGAGTTCTTTTCCCGTGAATCCTGCGGCTGGTGTACCCCTTGCCGCGATGGGTTGCCGTGGAGCGTGAAGATCTTGCGTGCATTGGAGCGCGGCGAAGGTCAGCCGGGCGACATTGAGACGCTGGAACAACTTTGCCGCTTCTTGGGGCCGGGTAAAACCTTCTGTGCTCACGCGCCGGGCGCGGTTGAACCACTACAAAGTGCTATCAAATATTTCCGCGAAGAATTCGAAGCCGGGATCGCAAGTAAAGACTATGGCAATACCCGAGCCATAGCCGGTATTCAACCGAACCTATTAAAAGCGCGCTGGTGATACTTTGGGTAATATATGAGATACGTTGAATGTAGCCTCTCAGTGTACCCAATAAGAAAGTTTTTATAATTAACGCTTGAAAAATAACCAAATAATTTGCGTGGCGGCAAGGCGGCAACGAAGAGAAACGCCGGGAGTTTAGTGAACTAAATGACCGGTGTGAACGACGGCAGCCAACACAGCAGCAGCGTAAAGAATGACGGTTATTTCAGGCCACTTGGAAGCATGCATATGGCTACGATACATGTAGACGGCAAAGAATACGACGTAAACGGGGCCGACAACCTGTTACAAGCTTGTCTCTCCCTGGGACTCGATATTCCTTACTTTTGCTGGCATCCGGCGCTGGGAAGCGTCGGTGCTTGCCGCCAATGTGCGGTAAAGCAATACCAAAACGCCGATGATACCCGTGGGCGTTTGGTCATGTCCTGTATGACCCCGGCCACCGATGGAACCTTTATTTCCATTGATGACGGCGAAGCCAAAGCGTTCCGTGAGAGTGTGGTTGAATGGTTGATGACTAACCACCCACACGATTGCCCGGTCTGTGAAGAAGGGGGGAACTGTCATCTGCAAGATATGACAGTGATGACCGGACACAGTTTCCGCCGCTATCGCTTCAGTAAACGTACTCATCAGAATCAGGATCTCGGTCCGTTCATCTCACATGAAATGAACCGCTGTATCGCCTGTTATCGTTGTGTGCGTTACTACAAAGATTACGCTGATGGCACCGATCTGGGTGTTTATGGCGCGCACGACAACGTCTACTTTGGTCGTACTGAGAGTGGCACGCTGGAAAGCGAGTTCTCAGGCAACCTGGTAGAAGTGTGCCCGACCGGGGTATTCACCGATAAAACCCATTCCGAACGTTATAACCGTAAATGGGATATGCAGTTTGCGCCAAGTATCTGCCAGCAGTGCAGTGTGGGGTGTAACACCAGCCCTGGCGAACGCTATGGTGAATTGCGCCGCATCGAGAACCGCTACAACGGCAGCGTCAACCACTACTTTTTGTGTGACCGTGGCCGCTTTGGCTATGGCTATGTCAACCTGAAAGACCGCCCACGTCAGCCACAACAATTGCGTGGTAATGACTGGATCCACCTGAATGCCGAACAGGCAATGCAGGGCGCGGCGGATATTCTACGTCAGGCGAAGAAAACCATCGGTATCGGTTCACCGCGTGCCAGCCTGGAAAGTAACTTTGCGTTACGCGAGCTGGTCGGTGCGGAAAACTTCTATACCGGCATTGCCGCGAGTGAACAACAACGCCTGCAATTGATGCTGAAAGTGCTGCAAGAAGGTGGGGTTTACACACCATCGCTGCGCGAGATTGAAAGCTATGATGCGGTGCTGATTCTGGGTGAAGATTTGACCCAGACTGGCGCACGTATCGCACTGTCTGTCCGTCAGGCGGTGAAAGGTAAAGCCCGTGAAATGGCCGCCGCACAGAAAGTGGCTGACTGGCAAATCGCGGCGATTATGAATATCGGTCAGCACGCTAAACATCCGCTGTTTATCACTAACGTTGATAACACCCGTATGGATGATATCGCGGCGTGGAACTACCGCGCACCGGTGGATGATCAGGCACGTTTAGGCTTTGCTATCGCTAACGCGCTGGATGCGTCGTCACCGGCGGTCACGGATCTGGACCCTGCGCTGAAAGGCAAAGTGGATATCATCGTGCAGGCTCTGGCGGGCGCGAAGAAACCACTGATCGTGACCGGCAGCAATGCAGGCAGCGAAGCCATCATTGCTGCGGCAGCTAACGTGGCAACCGCGCTGAAAAGCCGTGGCTCTGATGTGGGTATCACCTTTGTTGCCAGTGCAGCGAACAGCATCGGCTTGACCATGATTGGCGGCGGCTCACTGGATAGCGCGCTGGAATTGCTGACCCGTGGTGATGCTGACAGCGTTATCGTGATGGAGAACGACCTCTATCGCCATGCGGCGCAAGACAAAGTTGACGCCGCGCTGGAGCAAGCAGCCAACGTGATCGTGGTTGATCATCAACGCACCGCGATCATGGCAAAAGCAGACCTGATTCTGTCTGCCGCCAGCTTTGCTGAAAGCGACGGTACGCTGGTCAATCAGGAAGGCCGCGCTCAGCGTTTCTTCCAGGTTTACGATCCAACCTATTACGACGACCCGAAAAAACCGGAAAACAACAGCATCATGCTGGAAAGCTGGCGCTGGTTGCACTCCTTGCATTCAACTTATACCAGTCGCCATGTAGACTGGACGCAACTGGATCACGTGATTGCGGCTTGTGTTCGCGCATTACCACAGTTGGAAGGTATTGTTGAAGCGGCACCGGATGCGACCTTCCGTATTCGTGGTCAGAAACTGGCGCGTTCACCTATCCGTTACAGTGGCCGCACGGCTATGCGCGCGGATATCAGTGTGCATGAACCGCGTCAGCCACAGGATATCGACACGCCGTTCGCTTTCTCAATGGAAGGGAACAACAGCCCATTGGCCGATCGTCAGCAGATCCCATTTGCTTGGGCACCGGGCTGGAACTCACCGCAGGCATGGAACAAATTCCAGGCTGAAGTGGGGGGGAGCTTGCGCTTTGGTGATCCGGGTGTGCGCCTGATTGAAGCAGGTGAGGGGACGCTTGGTTACTTTGATTCAGTACCGACAGCCTTTACCGCTCAGACTGATGGCTGGCAGATTGCCCCTTACTACCATTTGTTTGGTAGTGAAGAGATGTCGCAGCGCTCAGATGTCATCCAGCAGCGCATGCCAGCACCTTATGTGATGGTCAATCCAGCCGATGCTGCAACGCTCGGGGTTAACCTCGGTACGCTGGTGGAATTCAACTGTGCCGGTCAGACATTGCGTCTGCCAGTGCGCCTGAGTGAAACCTTGGCTCGGGGTCAGGTCGGCTTGCCGCTTGGCTTACCGGGCATTCCGCCGATTATGGTGGGTGCGCGTGTTGAGAATCTGCGGGAGGCAGTATTATGAGCTGGTTTACCCCTGAATTGATTGAGATTTTAATCTCTGTCCTGAAAGCGGTAGTGATTCTGTTGGTGGTGGTGACCTGCGGCGCATTTATGAGCTTCGGCGAGCGCCGCCTGCTGGGCTTGTTCCAGAACCGTTACGGGCCAAACCGTGTCGGTTGGGGCGGGTCATTGCAGTTGGTTGCTGACATGATCAAAATGTTCTTCAAAGAGGACTGGGTTCCGCGCTTCTCCGACAAGGCTATCTTTACATTGGCCCCGGTGATTGCCTTTACCTCACTACTGCTCTCTTTCGCCATCGTCCCGGTCAGCCCGACCTGGGCGGTTGCGGATCTTAATATCGGTATTCTGTTCTTTCTGATGATGGCCGGGCTGACGGTATATGCCGTGCTGTTTGCCGGTTGGTCCAGTAATAACAAATATTCTCTGTTAGGGGCGATGCGTGCATCTGCGCAAACCCTGAGCTACGAAGTGTTCCTCGGCTTATCATTGATGGGCGTAGTCGCACAGGCGGGTTCGTTCAATATGCAGGATATTGTTAACTCTCAGGAACACGTCTGGAATGTGATTCCGCAATTCTTTGGTTTTCTGACCTTTGCCATTGCGGGTGTTGCAGTATGTCACCGTCATCCCTTTGACCAGCCAGAAGCTGAACAAGAGCTGGCCGATGGTTACCACATTGAATATTCCGGTATGAAATTCGGTCTGTTCTTCGTCGGTGAATATATCGGTATCGTGACCGTCTCTGCTCTGATAGTCACTCTGTTCTTCGGTGGTTGGCAAGGTCCGTTCCTGCCGCCATTTATCTGGTTTGCGCTGAAAACGGCTTTCTTCATGGTGATGTTCATTCTGATCCGTGCATCCTTGCCGCGCCCACGTTATGACCAAGTGATGTCATTCGGCTGGAAAGTTTGCCTGCCGTTGACCCTGCTGAATCTGCTGGCGACTGCCGCGGTCATTTTGTACAACGCTCAATAAGGGGTGAATGAACCATGACGTTGAAAGAGTTAGTGGTTGGTTTCGGCACCCAAGTGCGCAGCCTGTGGATGATTGGCCTTCATGCCTTCCACAAGCGTGAAACCCAAATGTATCCTGAAGAGCCGGTTTACCTGCCGCCGCGCTACCGTGGTCGTATCGTGTTAACGCGTGACCCTGACGGTGAAGAGCGCTGCGTTGCTTGTAATCTGTGTGCTGTTGCTTGTCCGGTTGGCTGTATCTCATTACAGAAAGCTGAGCACAAAGATGGCCGCTGGTATCCTGAGTTCTTCCGTATCAACTTCTCCCGCTGCATTTTCTGTGGTTTGTGTGAAGAGGCTTGCCCAACAACTGCTATCCAGCTAACGCCGGATTTCGAAATGGGTGAATTTAAGCGTCAGGATCTGGTGTATGAGAAAGAAGACTTGTTGATCTCCGGCCCGGGTAAATATCCTGAATATAACTTCTACCGGATGTCCGGTATGGCAGTAGACGGCAAGCAGAAAGGCGAAGCCGAAAACGAAGCCAAACCGATTGACGTTAAAGGTCTGATGCCTTAGGAGCCGCTTTCCATGGAATTTGCATTTTATATTGCAGCATTGGTGGCAGTGGTGGCGACTATTCGCGTCATCACTCACACCAACCCGGTACATGCTCTGCTGTACCTGATTATCTCTTTACTGGCTATCTCGGCGGTGTTTTTCTCGCTGGGTGCTTATTTCGCCGGTGCGCTGGAAATCATCGTCTACGCCGGGGCCATTATGGTGCTGTTCGTGTTCGTGGTGATGATGCTGAACTTGGGCAACGTCGAACAACAAGAGCGCGACTGGCTGAAACCGAGTTTGTGGATTGGCCCCGGCTTGCTAGCACTGGTGCTGCTGTCGGTACTGATTTATGCCATCAGTTCAGTGACTGATTCCGGTATTAGCGGTGAAATGGTCGATGCCAAAGCTGTGGGTATCAGCCTGTTTGGTCCTTATGTGCTGGCAGTTGAACTGGCGTCAATGTTGTTGCTGGCCGGTCTGGTGGTTGCCTTCCATATCGGGCGCGAACATAAGCCGGGTGACGTGATGGGCGCGAGCGACAGCGCGAAAAGAAAAACGGAGGAACAAGCATGATCCCTCTACAACATGGCCTGATTCTGGCGGCCATACTGTTTGTGCTAGGGCTGACGGGGTTGCTGATTCGTCGCAATCTGTTGTTTATGCTGATAAGCCTTGAAGTGATGATCAACGCAGCGGCGCTCGCCTTTGTTGTGGCGGGCAGTTATTGGGGTCAGGCTGACGGTCAGGTGATGTATATCCTGGCGATCACGCTGGCAGCAGCGGAGGCCAGTATTGGCTTGGCATTGCTGTTACAGCTATATCGTCGCCGTCATACTCTGAATATCGATACAGTCAGTGAGATGCGCGGATGAACCTATTATATTTAACAATTCTGCTGCCACTGCTGGGCTTCTTGCTGTTGGCATTCTCCCGTGGGCGCTGGTCTGAAAATACCTCAGCCACGGTCGGGGTGGGATCGATTGGCCTGACGGCGTTGGTCACACTGTATGTTGCAGTGGATTTTCTTAGCCAAAAGGCCACCGGTGTCCAAGTCTTTAACCAGACGTTGTGGAACTGGATGTCGGTTGGCACCTTCAACATTCCGTTGACCCTGACACTGGATGGCCTGTCGCTGACCATGTTGTCTGTGGTCACCGGCGTGGGTTTCCTGATTCATATGTATGCCTCTTGGTATATGCGTGGGGAGGAGGGTTATTCTCGTTTCTTCGCCTACACCAACTTGTTTATCGCCAGCATGGTGATTTTGGTGTTGGCAGATAACCTGATGCTGATGTATCTGGGTTGGGAAGGGGTGGGTCTGTGCAGTTACCTGCTGATCGGTTTCTACTACACCAATCCTGCCAACGGCGCGGCGGCGATGAAAGCCTTTATCGTGACCCGCGTTGGTGACGTATTCCTCGCCATTGCCCTGTTCATCCTTTATCAAGAACTGGGTACGCTGAATATTCGCGAGCTGATGGTATTGGCACCGCAGAAACTGGAAATGGGCTCTACTGCCATTACCTGGGCGACGCTGATGTTGCTCGGTGGTGCGGTGGGTAAATCGGCACAGTTGCCGTTACAAACCTGGTTGGCCGATGCAATGGCAGGCCCAACCCCGGTCTCCGCGCTTATCCATGCGGCAACCATGGTGACTGCAGGTGTCTACCTGATTGCGCGTACCCACGGTTTGTTCCTGATGGCGCCTGAAGTGCTGCATTTAGTGGGTATTATCGGCGCGGTAACCCTAGTGCTGGCAGGCTTTGCCGCGCTGGTACAAACCGACATCAAGCGGGTGCTGGCTTATTCTACCATGAGCCAGATTGGCTACATGTTCCTGGCGCTGGGCGTTCAGGCGTGGGATGCGGCTATCTTCCACCTGATGACCCATGCCTTCTTTAAAGCGTTACTGTTCCTCTCTTCGGGTTCAGTGATTCTGGCCTGTCACCACGAGCAGAATATTTTCAAAATGGGTGGTCTGCGCAAGACGATCCCATTGGTTTATATCTGCTTCCTGGTAGGTGGCGCGGCATTGGCTGCACTGCCAGTGGTTACCGCAGGCTTCTACAGTAAAGACGAAATTCTGTGGGGTGCATTGGCCAGTGGCCATATCAATCTGATGGTCGCCGGGCTGGTTGGGGCATTCCTCACCGCGCTGTATACCTTCCGTATGATTTTCATTGTGTTCCACGGCGAGCCAAAAACCAAAGCGCATCCGGTTAAAGGGGTAGCTCACAGCCTGCCGCTGATTGTGTTGCTGGTGCTGTCGACTTTCGTCGGCGCGCTGATAACACCACCGCTGGCGGGTGTGTTGCCAGAGCTTCACTTCGGTGAAGAGGGTAAAATGCCACTGGAAATCTTCTCCGGCGTGTTAGTGGTTATCGGGATTGCACTGGCTGCGGCACTCTATCTGGGCAAGCGTCAGTTGGTCAACAGCATCGCGCAAAGTGCGCCGGGCCGCTTCTTTACGGTCTGGTGGTTCCATGCGTGGGGCTTCGACTGGCTGTACCACAATGTGTTTGTCCGCCCGTATTTGTGGATTGCAAGGCTATTGCAGCGTGATCCGCTGAACTCACTGATGAATACCCCGGCGATACTTTCGCGCTGGAGTAATCGCGGTTTGACGCTCAGTGAAAATGGACAGGTGCGTTGGTATGTCGCGTCTATGGGTTTGGGTGCAGTCGTCGTACTGGCTCTGTTGCTTTTCGTTTAATTAGGGACACAAAACGCCATGCTATTACCTTGGCTAATTCTTCTCCCCTTTATCGGCGGCCTGCTGTCTTGGCAGTGTGAGCGCTTCGGTACTAAGGTACCGCGTTGGATAGCGCTATTCGCGATGGGGCTGACATTAGTGCTCTCCTTGCTGTTGTGGGGGCAGGGCAACTATTCACTGGTTAACCCAGCGGGTATCCCGCAGTGGCAATCAGAGTTCATCTTGCCGTGGATCCCACGGTTTGGTATTGAATTCCATCTGGCGCTGGATGGGTTATCACTGCTGATGGTGGTGCTAACCGGCCTGCTAGGTGTGCTGGCTATCCTTTGTTCGTGGCGTGAAATTCAGCGCAATCAGGGCTTCTTCTACCTGAATCTGTTGTGGATTCTGGGTGGGGTTATCGGCGTGTTCCTCGCCATCGACATGTTCCTGTTCTTCTTCTTCTGGGAAATGATGTTGGTGCCGATGTACTTCCTGATTGCCTTGTGGGGTCACAAAGCATCAGACGGTAAAACCCGTATCGCGGCAGCAACCAAGTTCTTCATCTATACCCAGGCCAGCGGTCTTATTATGTTGATTGCCATTTTGGGGTTGGTGTTTGTGCACTACAACGCCACCGGTATCTGGACCTTCAACTACGAAGATCTGTTGAAGACGCCGATGTCCCACAATGTGGAATATCTGCTGATGCTGGGCTTCTTTATCGCCTTTGCGGTAAAAATGCCGGTTGTGCCACTGCACGGCTGGTTGCCAGATGCACACAGTCAGGCACCCACCGCAGGTTCTGTTGACCTGGCGGGGATTTTGCTGAAAACCGCAGCTTATGGTTTGCTGCGCTTTAGTCTGCCGCTGTTCCCGAACGCCTCTCATGAGTTTGCACCTATCGCCATGTGGTTAGGTGTCATCGGTATCTTCTACGGTGCGTGGATGGCCTTCTGCCAGACTGATATCAAACGCCTGATTGCTTATACCAGCGTGTCGCACATGGGCTTTGTATTGATTGCCATCTATACCGGCAGCCAACTGGCTTATCAAGGTGCGGTTATCCAGATGATTGCCCACGGCTTGTCTGCCGCCGGTATGTTCATCATCTGTGGTCAGTTGTATGAGCGCCTGCATACCCGTGACATGCGTCAGATGGGCGGCCTGTGGGGCCGAATCAAATACTTGCCTGCACTATCGCTGTTCTTCGCGGTAGCGACACTGGGGATGCCGGGCACCGGTAACTTCGTCGGCGAGTTTATGATCCTGTTTGGCAGCTTCCAGGTGGTTCCGGTGATTACCGTGATCTCTACCTTTGGTCTGGTCTTTGCTTCGGTTTATTCGCTTATCATGATGCAGCGTGCTTATTATGGTGCGCCAAAATCACAAGAAGCGTTACCGGGCATGAGCGCAAGGGAACTATCCATCATCCTGCTGTTAGTGGTGTTATTAGTGTTGCTGGGGGTTTACCCGCAGCCGATTCTTGATACCTCCCATGCTGCGATGAGTAATGTACAGCAGTGGTTCAATGCTTCATCTATTACAACTACAAGGCCGTAATTCGCCATGACAATAACTCCTCAACAACTGATCGCAATGCTACCGCTGTTGATCGTCGGATTGACGGTGGTGGTTGTGATGCTCTCCATTGCGTGGCGACGCGATCACTTTATTAACGCCACCCTGACGGTCATCGGGCTTAACCTGGCGCTGCTGTCACTCTATTTTGTCGGCCAGGTCGGGCCGATGGATGTCACGCCGCTGATGCGGATTGACGGCTATGCGATGTTCTATACCGGGCTGGTGATTGTTGCCAGCCTGGCAACCAGCACCTTTGCTTATCCTTGGTTGAATGGCTATCCAGATAACCGCGAAGAGTTCTACCTGTTGGTGCTGATTGCCACCATGGGCGGCATTCTGTTAGCCAGTGCCAACCATCTGGCGTCGCTGTTCCTGGGTATTGAGCTTATCTCCCTGCCGCTGTTTGGCCTGATTGGTTATGCCTATCGCCAGAAGCGTTCACTGGAAGCTAGTATCAAATACATGCTGCTGTCTGCGGCGGCATCGTCATTCCTGTTGTTCGGGATGGCGCTGCTGTATGCTGAGTCTGGCAGTTTGTCTTTCGCCGGTCTGGGCAAGAGCCTAAGTGACTCCGCTATCCACCAGCCGTTGATTCTGGCGGGCCTCGGGATGATGATTGTTGGTCTTGGCTTTAAGTTGTCGCTGGTGCCGTTCCAACTGTGGACGCCGGATGTGTATCAGGGTGCTCCCGCTCCGGTATCTACCTTCCTGGCGACCGCCAGTAAGATTGCCATCTTTGCGGTAGTCATGCGCTTGTTCCTGTACGCGCCGGCCGCCGACAGTGAAGCGGTGCGTTTGGTGCTCTCCTTGATTGCGGTGGCATCAATACTGTTCGGTAACTTAATGGCTATCAGCCAGACCAACATCAAGCGTCTGCTGGGTTACTCTTCTATCGCGCACCTTGGCTACTTGCTGATTGCGCTGGTGGCGGTGCAGACCCATCAGTTGGCACTGGAAACCGTCGGTGTTTATCTGGCCGGTTACCTGTTCAGCAGCTTGGGTGCGTTCGGTGTGGTTAGCTTGATGTCTAGCCCGTATAAAGGCCCGGATGCAGAATCGCTGTTCTCTTATCGTGGTCTGTTCTGGCATAAACCGATTCTGTCGGCGGTGATGACCGTAATGATGCTATCACTGGCCGGTATCCCAATGACGTTGGGCTTTATCGGTAAGTTCTTTGTGGTCGCAATGGGTGTCAGCGCCAACCTGTGGTGGTTGACCGGTGCGGTGGTCTTAGGCAGTGCCATCGGCCTGTACTACTATCTGCGTGTGACGGTGAGCCTGTTCCTCAGCGCGCCGGAAACACTGGTGCGTGACACACCAAGCAACTGGGCATTGACTGCTGGCGGTGTGGTGGTGCTGATTTCTGCGATTTTGGTGCTGTTCCTGGGTATTTACCCGCAGCCGTTGATCTCGCTGGTTCAGATGGCTCAGCCACTGATGTAATTGATTGTTAAGCCTGTTCCCAAACCCCCTGTTAGCCGAAACGCGCAGGGGGTTTTGTTTTTTTACCCGGTGCTGAAATTAATGTTATTTAAGGTGGGGGTGGGGTAAAACATGGAGCGGTGAACACATTTTTTTGAGATATCTTTATCAGTGATTATTTCACTCTATTCTTAAGGATATTTATGTTGTGCTGTATACCTTCACCTCCATCAATTAATGATAATAACTCTTATACAAAATATGATTCTATGGATGATTTTTTATCGCTATCAGATGAAATAGTTCCAACGGCCGGTTTTTTTAAAGATAAAGAAACAATCAACTTCTTGCTTGATAGGGCGAAGGGAGATGAAAAATTCAATATGGCGATGATAGAAAATGCATATTTAATTACAAATAAAAATGATACATATATGAGAAACCCTTATGTTGACTTAATCGACAAGGTTAACATTTCTGCAATTAACTCTTTGAATATTTTGCAGAAAAAAATAGATGAAGGCAGTGATATTTATATTAAAGCTGGCGAATTGCTCAATAAAGTCATCATTAATCATTTCATTGGCACAGCATCTGACTTAAAAATAGATGATATCAATATTGATAATTGGGTAAATAGAAACCCGCTAACTAAAGCGCTGAAGTTTTGTATTAAAGATAATCATGGGCAGGCTGATATTAATGCGGTTATCTCAGAGAGAGTCATTCAGTACTATCAATCTATAAAAAACGGAGTGTCTTTTTTAGATTGCGACCCTGAGGTACTTACTAATAGACTGCTTTTCAATATTTTTAATTTCCAAACACAAATAACACCATATGCTAATGAAAAGGGTTATTTTAGCGAATGGACCGCAAATGGTGATAAGCAAATTTTTAATAAACGCGCGTGTATCGCGCTTCCAAATTATGCATAGTGTTTATTGTGTGACTTTGATCACATTACAAATGTAATGATAACAACAGTATTTATATTTTCGTGACAAAAATACGGAATATTGCTCATCAATTCAGGTAAACTGCTCGACTTTCACTCAATCGATATTGCTTTGATACTTTCGCGCAGGTAACACTGATGAACATTATTCTGATGATTGCCATTACCACCGGCATTCTCTCGGGTGTCTGGGGCTGGGTAGCGGTCAGTTTAGGGCTAATCAGTTGGGCTGGTTTCCTTGGCTGTACCGCCTATTTCGCTTGCCCACAAGGTGGTTTAAAAGGATTACTGATTACGCTGTTAACCTGCCTGAGCGGGGTGTTCTGGGCGATGATGATTATCCAGGGCAGTGCCTTGCAACCGGAATGGACCATCCTTGGGTATGTTTTAACAGGGCTTGTGGCGTTTTTGATGTGCATCCAGGCCTGCCAGCAGTGGTTATCATTTGTTCCAGGTACTTTTATCGGCGCTTGCGCTACTTTTGCCGGTAATGGTAATTGGAAGCTGGTGGTTGCTTCATTGTTAGTCGGGGTGGTATTTGGCTACGCTATGAAGAACAGCGGGTTGTGGTTGGCGGCGCGGCGGGGTCAAGGGAGGCGCTCCTTGGGAGCGCCGGTTGATATTGATTAGATGATCCGGTTCGGTTGATAGTCGTTCAGGTTATCGGTTCGGTTGATAGATACCGGATCAGGTTTCGGTTGATAGTCGTTCAGTTATCACCTTACCTCTATCGCCTCAACCGAGCAGGAGGGCTAGCCGGCCCTCCTGCACCTGCGGCTTGCGCGAAATATTACTGCTATTCGCAGTGCCCTCCGGCAGTCGTTGGCCTTATCGAGCCAGCGCGATTCGCTCCTGCTCAAGCGCGCTTTTCGCCGCCGTCCATGGCGGCTCACTCGGGCCATCGTCTTTGTCGGTAATATTCCTGATTGCGCTCAAGGTCAAAATCAAAACCTTGCTTTTAGGTTTTGACGTTTAAAGCACATTTGAGCTGTCGAGTGAAGAGTGTAGCAAGGGAAATCCGCCATGGACGGCGGATTTAGGCGTCACGCGGAGGGACCCGCGTAAAGCCGTCCCGCCAGCGAAATGATGAGTGAGGGGACCCGCGAAGTGGGCAAGCGATACGTGCGCTAGCGCAGGGGTTCCAAGGGGGTTACGCGCTTGTAACCCCTTTGGCGGTTGAGGCGCAGGAGGTCAAGTGAACACCGATCTCATGTCAACCGAACCGAAAATCTGGACGACTATCAACCGAAACCTGATCCGGTATCTATCAACCGAAATAATACCGAATCAGATAAGATGATTCGCCACTTTAACCACGATCTTACGAATCGGTGCGATGTCACCTAATGTTCCCATCGGGCGATGTAACTCGCCGGGGAACAGCAGGGCAATATCACCCGGCGCCAGTGTTAACAAGGTTTCGGTAGTAATACCTTCAAACAACCCATAATCCCGCTCGCTATCAAAATCCATCGTCGGGCGCTGGCCCTGTGTGGATGGCGACGCACCAATCACTTCACTACCTTCCAGCAAAATATGAATATCAATATAGTAACGGTGTAATTCAGGGGCTTGTTCATATAGTGGCTTGGTCGCGGCGATAATATGATTTAAGTAAATCTCACGCCCTTCGATTTCTTGCTCGCCCGCTGGCAGGTTAACCAAATCCATTTTGCAGATAGCCGCAAGGGTGCGGCGGATAACATCTGGATAGATTGGATTATTCGCCGCGCTTTTCAGTTCATCAAGTATCATAACTCTTCCTATATGCTTATGTGGCCCGCGCGTTTAGGCGCAATGACTCACGCTATTTTCATGCTCCAGCGCGGCAATACAGTGCTTAACCACACCGGCGACGTCGGGCGAAATATCTATCTGGATAACATCCGGTTCACTGATACCCGGTACTTCCAGGGTTGCGAATTGGCTTTGCAACAGGCTTTCAGGCATAAAATGCCCAGCGCGCTGCTGCATTCTGTGTAGCACCAAATCGTAATCACCGCTCAGCCACAGAAAACGTATCCCTTGATTGCTGGCACGCAAACGATCGCGATACTGCTTTTTCAGCGCCGAACAGACTAAAAAACCGACTTCATTTTTCTGTTGCAGGCTATAGGCCACATCACTTAACCGTTCTAACCAAGGAGCACGATCAACATCATTTAGCGGCTGACCTGAGGCCATTTTTTGGATGTTGGCGCGCGGGTGTAGGTCATCACCATCAATAAACTTGGCGTTAAGCGCTTGTGCCAGTGCTTGACCGACGCAGGATTTCCCCGTGCCGGATACGCCCATAACAATAATGCATTTCCCAGACATAATGTTCCTCTGTTCCCAGTCAATTGAAGCATTAACCAACGTTATTGATGGGACGAATAACGAAGGTCGCTAATCTCCCAATCACTTCAAGCGAAGGTTAAACTGCAACTAACATCCCGCCATCAACAAACAACAGATGACCATTCACGAAATCAGAGGCTTTGGAGGAGAGATAAACCGCAGCACCAATCAACTCTTCCGGGTCTCCCCAGCGAGCAGCCGGTGTCCGTTTACATAACCAATCAGTAAAGGCTTTATCATCTACCAACGCTTTTGTCATATCCGTTTTGAAATAGCCAGGTGCGATACCATTGACCTGAATATTATAGCGAGCCAGCTCAACACACATACCACGAGTTAGCATTTTTACCGCACCTTTAGAGGCGGCATAGGGGGTAATAGTGTCGCGGCCTAATTCGCTTTGCATCGAGCAGATATTGATAATTTTGCCGCGTTGACGTTTAACCATATAGCGGGATACGGCCTGTGAAACCAAGAATACGGACTTCTGGTTGACCGCAATCACGTCATCCCAATCTTTTTCTGGGAATTCAGTAAAGGCATGGCGGCGCTGAATGCCGGCATTATTAATTAAAATATCGATAGCACCGATGCTACTTTCTATTTGTTCAATGGCTTCATTAACCGCATCGTGATTAGTCACATTAAAGGCGGCAGCATGAGCAATAAAACCGCTAGCACGTAATTCCGCCACGGCTTTTTCCGCTCGTTCTGCGGTAATATCATTAATAATTATCTCTGCACCAAATTCGGCCAGGCCTTTCGCTAATAAAAAACCAATGCCTTGAGCAGATCCCGTAATTAATACTTTGCGGTTTTCTAACGAAAATAAATTCTTCATAATAAATTCCTGATGGAAATGGCGCTTATTAAGCGACATTATAAAATAAATATTATTGAATAATGACTGGGTGAAAACATGTGCATATCAAACCGTTTTCCGCTTGGGTAAACTGTGATGTAGATCACTTTAAATCATGTTACAACAAGCTGTTACCACATACGTGAGCGATATCCCCTTGATGAAGGGGAAATACTGCTGTTAGCCGGTTTTTTTGCTGTTTTATTGCAAGGTTTCAGTTTAACTTATTGATAATAAACTAGATTAATAATATGTCACCTGGCTGTTATTGTATTTTAAAGCAGTAACATGCTTTTCATTACACAAGCTAACAGTGCATAATCATATTACCCATTGCGCACTCTTGTTCCAGGTATTTGCCATGAAAAACCAGCGTGTTACGTTACAGGATATCGCGTTACTTGCAGGCGTGACCAAAATGACTGTCAGCCGCTACTTACGCACGCCGGAAAAAGTGGCTCCAGAGACGGCTGAGCGTATTGCTCAAGTGATGGCGGAGGTTAATTATGCTCCTGATTCTGAAGGGGAAAATGGTTTCAATCAAAAGATCCCGCGTATTGGTATCTTGATACCTTCCTTTAATAACCAGATTTTCTCTGACTTGCTGGCGGGTATTGAATCGGTAACCGCTGCCAGCGGCTATCAAACGCTGGTGGTTAACTATAACTATGATAAAGAACGTGAGGAGCAGCAGATCGTTAATCTGTTGTCCTGTCAGATCTCAGGTCTGATACTCACTGATTCAGAACATACCTTACGTGCTGATAAGTATTTGAATGCAGCCGAAATTCCGGTTGCACAAGTGATGGATTTAGAGCCACAGTTCAATCGTATTACCGTTGGTTTTAATAATTATCAGGCTGCCTACGATATGACAGCGACACTATTGGCCAGTGGTAAGCAGAATATTGTCTATTTTGGCTCGATGTCAGATGTACGAGATCGCAAACGTTATCAGGGATATAGCCAGGCGATGATAGATACAGGATTTACGCCATTGCATATCACTCCTAATAAGGTCTCTTCTGTCTCGATCGGGGCTGGGATGCTAGCTCTGGCACGACAAATGTATCCGCAGGTTGATGCTATTTTCTGTACTAATGATGATATGGCCGTCGGCGTGTTACAAGAATGTCTGAAAATAGGCATGGCGATACCGGCTGAAATGGCAATTTCGGGTTTCCATGGCTTAGATATCGGCCAGGCAACCACCCCGGTGCTGGCCAGTGTTACCACCCCACGGTTTGAAATGGGTAAAGTTGCAGCGGAAATTCTGATTAAGAAAATAAATAAAATCCCTACAATTGAACAGGTTGACCTGCATTACCGCATTTCACTCGGTGGGACTATCTGATCTTCTTATCACCGCTAGCAGCCATGGCTCTGGATGATGGCTGCGAATCACTTTGGTCAATGGCCGCTAAATTATCCCTCCGTCAATCAATAACAAATAACGGCAACCGATAACATTTTACTTAGTTAATTCTATAAGTTCTTAACCGGCATTTGCCTGGCTGAAACAATTCAGCACTGGCAATGATAGGTCGATCACGTTACCGGTAACATGTTTTCTTAACATGATTTACAGTGACCTACATCACAAAATAAAACATTGAAAACGGGTCTTATAACGACATTCGCTGAATGGCTAAATCATCCGATGATTACCTGCCGCCATTCTGGTTTTTTATGATTTATTGACATGATCAGGTACCCGTAATGAAAAACAGCAAACAAGCCGTATTAATCATCGCTCCGGTAATGGACTATTTAACTGAAAAATTGGAGCAAACCTTTACTGTTCATAAACTCTTCCAGGTTACCGATCATGCTGAGTTTTTTGCAGAACAGGGGCAGAATATTAAAGGCATAGTGACCCGTGGTGATATTGGTGTCAGCAATGAGGTGTTGGCACTGTTGCCTGAAGTGCAGATAATCTCAATCTTTGGCGTCGGTACCGATGCGGTGGATTTAGCAACCACCCACGAGCGCAATATTATTGTTACTACCACTCCCGGTGTACTGACTGACGATGTTGCTGATACCGCGCTGGGGCTAATCATTGCGACTTCTCGTCGCCTGTGTCTGGCTGATAAATTCCTGCGTGCCGGACAGTGGCCGCACAGTACTTTGCCATTATCATCTAAGGTTACCGGCAAGCGTCTGGGGGTCTTTGGTATGGGGCAGATTGGCCAAGCCATTGCTCGCCGAGCGGCGGGGTTTGATATGCAAATTGCCTATACCGACAAAGCACACAACGAAACGCTGCCCTACCAATATATGCCTGATCTTATGAGTCTTGCCAGCCAAAGCGATATTCTGGTGGTCGCAATCTCGGGAGGGAAAGACAGTGCCGGTTTGGTGAATAAAACCGTTTTTGCTGCGATGCCTAATCACGCCATTTTGATCAATATTGCCCGGGGCAGTATGGTGAATCAGGATGATTTAATCCTTGCGTTGCAGCAGCAAAATATTGGTGGTGCGGGCTTAGATGTTTTTGCCGATGAGCCTAATGTGCCACCAGCATTGATCGAGATGGATAATGTGGTCTTGCTGCCACACATTGCTAGTGCAACGACGGAAACTCGAATTCAAATGAGCGATATTGTCTTCTCAAATATATTAGCCCATTTTTCTGGTGAAAAAGCCCCTACGGCGATCACCTATAAATAATAGATAATTACTTTTAATTAAATATTAAAAATGACCAGTGAATTTTAATTAACACCAGAAAATAAACTTCTGTTTATTTGCTTGCGGCATTCCCTACACCATTATTTATGGTGCGGGTAATACTCTGCTATTATCATGAGGCGTGTTTATATGGACAGTAAGATCCCTAATGCCCGTTGGTTTCGCGTTATTGTTCCAATAATGATTGCTTGTATTATTTCTTTTATGGACCGGGTAAATATTAGTTTTGCATTACCTGGTGGTATGGAAAGTGATCTAGCAATTACCAGTCAAATGGCTGGTTTAGCGGGCGGTATTTTCTTTATTGGTTATTTATTTCTACAAGTACCGGGTGGCCGTATTGCGGTTCATGGCAGCGGCAGAAAATTTATTGCTTACTCTCTTTGTGTTTGGGCCGTCGTCTCGATTCTGACCGGTTTTGTCACTAATCATTATCAACTGCTATTCCTGCGCTTTGTGCTCGGGGTGTCAGAAGGCGGCATGCTGCCAGTGGTGCTGACTATGGTCAGTAACTGGTTCCCGGAACGCGAAATCGGCCGGGCCAATGCTTTTGTCATGATGTTTGCCCCAATTGGCGGCATGTTCACCGCACCGCTATCGGGTTTCATTATTAATGCTCTGGACTGGCGTTGGCTGTTTTTCCTCGAAGGTTCACTGTCAGCCGTGGTGCTGGTGATGTGGTGGTTTGTTATCAGTGACCGACCAGAGGAAGCTAAATGGTTGTCGGCAAGGGAGCGCGATTATCTGGTGACTGAGTTGGCGCGGGAACGGGCTGAACGGATGCTCGATGCTCCGGTGACCAATGCGCCATTAAAGGCGGTATTCCTGAATAAAGGCTTGATGAAACTGGTCGCACTGAACTTCTTTTATCAGACCGGCGATTATGGTTATACCTTATGGCTGCCGACCATCTTGAAAAACCTAACCGGCGGTAATATGGCTTCCGTCGGTATTCTGGCGATTTTACCCTTTATTGCCACCACTGCCGGTATCTACTTCATTTCTGCCTTGTCGGACAGAACCGGTAAGCGCCGACTGCTGATTATGGTTTCCCTGTTCTGCTTCGCCGCCGGTCTGGTGACGTCGGTGATTTTCCGCCACAACGTACTGGTCTCTTACTTGGCACTGGTGGTGTGCGGGTTCTTCCTCAAAGCCGCAACCAGTCCATTTTGGTCAATTCCGGGCCGTATCGCGGTGCCTGAAGTGGCGGGTGGCGCACGCGGGGTGATCAATGGCTTAGGCAATCTGGGCGGTTTCTGTGGCCCGTATCTGGTAGGCGTGATGATTTTCTTCTATGGACAGAGCGCGGCAGTTTGCATGCTGGCAGGCTCCCTGATTATTGCGGGATTGATAACCTTAACCCTGCCGAAAGAGTGTGATGTTGAAGTTAGCACGGCGGGGAAGGGCATCGCTGACAAAGGTTTGGCTAAAGCTAAACGCGCTTAAGCCGTGGTGGGGTTTTGGTGGATAACCACTATGCCCCGCCATTTATCACCGGAGAATTTCATGAATCTACAACAGCAATTAGCTCGCTGTCAGCAGCATCAACAACTACTGCAATTGCCTCATTTCAATCATGAAACGGCCTGGCGGTTGGGTGAGAAAATAAAGTGTCAGGCTGAGCGGCAAGGCGTGGCTCTGGCCATCGATATCACGGTAAATCGTCAGACACTGTTTAGTTATGCCATGTTGGGGACTAGCGCTGAAAACCATGACTGGCTGCGACGTAAGCGCAATGTGGTAGAGCTACTTAATACCAGCTCTTATGCCGCTGGCTTGATGTTACAGCAGCGTCAAACCTCACTGGAAGCACGCTATGGTGTCAGCTTGCGGGATTATGCCGCCTTGGGCGGTGGCTTTCCGTTACAGGTTCAACAGGCTGGTGTGATTGGTAGTGTGAATGTATCTGGCGCCCCCCATCTGGATGATCACAATCTGTTGTTACAGGTATTGGCAGATTTTATCGGCCTGCCTCTGAGCAGCATTGAACTTTTAACGCCCTTGAGTGAATAAGGAATGGCGATGAACGCGACCCTCACCCGAGTCACGCAACGTATTACTGCGCGATCCGTAGCCACCCGTACTGCCTATTTGCAACGTATCAGCGCGGCTAAGGAAAATACAGTTCGCCGTTCGCAACTGGCCTGTGGCAATTTGGCGCACGGTTTTGCGGCCTGCCAGCCGGACGACAAAATAGCGCTGAAGAACATGGTACGCAGCGATATCGCGATTATTACCTCCTATAACGACATGCTATCGGCACATCAGCCGTATGAACATTATCCGCAACAACTAAAAGATGCCTTGCATGCTGTGGGGGCAGTCGGCCAGGTGGCGGGCGGTGTTCCGGCGATGTGTGACGGGGTGACGCAAGGGCAGGATGGCATGGAACTGTCGCTGATGAGCCGCGATGTAATTGCGATGTCTGCGGCGATTGGCCTGTCACATAATATGTTTGATGGTGCACTCTATCTTGGGGTGTGTGACAAAATTGTCCCCGGTTTGTTGATGGCGGCGTTGTCATTCGGTCATTTACCGGCGGTTTTTGTCCCCGCCGGGCCGATGGCCAGCGGCCTGTCTAATAAAGAAAAAGTGCGAGTGCGCCAGTTGTTTGCGGAGGGCAAAGTCGATAGACAGGCTTTATTGGACGCGGAAGCTGCCTCCTACCACAGTGCCGGTACCTGTACTTTTTACGGCACCGCCAACTCCAATCAGATGGTGATGGAGGTGATGGGGTTACACTTACCCGGCTCTTCCTTTATCCAGCCCAATACGCCGCTACGTGATGCGCTCACCGCCGCTGCCGCCCGTCAGGTCACGCGCCTGACAGAAACCAGCGGTAGCTATTTACCCATTAGTCAGTTGGTGGATGAAAAGGTGGTGGTCAATGGCATTGTGGCACTACTGGCGACCGGCGGTTCGACTAACCACACCATGCATTTAGTGGCGATGGCGCGCGCGGCGGGGATCATCATCGATTGGGATGATTTTTCTGAGTTATCGGAAGTGATACCACAGTTATGCCGCATTTATCCCAATGGCCCAGCAGATATCAACTACTTTCAGGCGGCCGGTGGTGTAGCGCTGCTGGTAAAAGAGCTGTTGCAGGGCGGTTTACTCCATGAAGATGTCCATACCGTGGCCGGATTTGGCTTGCAGCGCTATACCCAAGAGCCTTATCTGGATCAGGGGCAATTATGTTGGCGTGACGGGGCACAGCAATCGCTGGATGAAACTGTTATCGCCAGTATCGCGATGCCTTTCTCACCACATGGCGGCACCAAAGTCTTAAGTGGCAACCTAGGGCGGGCAGTGATGAAAACCTCGGCAGTACCGCGTGATCATCAGATCATTGAAGGCCCGGCCGTGGTGTTTGAAAGCCAGCACGACATTGGTCCGGCATTTGACGCAGGCGCACTGGATCGCGATTGCGTGGTGGTGGTGCGTTATCAGGGGCCGCGTGCTATTGGTATGCCGGAGTTGCATAAACTGATGCCACCATTAGGTGTATTACTGGACCGTGGCTTTAAGGTGGCACTGGTCACCGATGGCCGCTTGTCTGGTGCGTCAGGTAAAGTGCCCTCAGCCATCCATGTGACACCCGAAGCGTATTGCGGTGGTTTGCTGGCGAAAATCCGTAATGGCGATCGGGTGCGTGTTGATGGTGTCACTGGCGAGCTTTCACTGTTAGTGGATCAAGCTGAACTGGCTGCCCGCCATACCGACTTGCCAGATATTGCTGCCTTCCACGTAGGATGTGGCCGTGAATTGTTTGGTGCATTGCGCGAACAACTTTCCGGTGCTGAGCAAGGGGCTTGTTGTATCCGTTTTTAGTCATAAAACAGGGGGAAGGGGCATCAGTAACTCTTTTTCCCCTCATATTACTTGCCATACAGATTAATCCTGAAAACTCCATTTCCACCTTGAATCAATATTACGCCGGCTATTTTCGACTATCCTTATGAGATGTCCTTTTTTCACTCATGGAGAACGCATATGAACCGAGATAAAGAACAGCAAACCTCGCTGGATGACGATCTGACTATGCTGACCGATACGTTGGAAGAAGTGCTGCGCGCCTCGGGTGATGCGGCTGATGAAAGCTATCAAGAGATTAAAGCCCGGGCGGAAAAAGCATTAAAGGAGGTTCAGAACCGTTTGAATGGCCGCAGTGAATGCTATATCAAGCGGGCGAAAGCACTGGCGTGTTGCACCGATGATTATGTGCGTGAAAAACCTTGGTGCAGCGTAGGGATAGGGGCGACTGCTGGCTTGATCGTGGGGCTATTGATCGCCCGTCGCTGAAGGATTGACGGCTGATCACTGGATCCATTACCAGGGGCTGCGGCCCCTTTATTTTTCAATTGCCGCTTTGCTGCAACGCGACATAATTGGAGTCTAGCCAGTAGACACCTGTGCTGAGTGCCAGATAACACTTATTGAGTATACAAAACCATCAATATCAAATATTAGTGTGATAACTAACAATAACTTTTGAATCTGACTTTTCTTATTATTCACGCCCCGTATAATCCCACTCTTTCTGTTGATTTGCCGAGGTGGTCGTGAAACAACTTTCTGGTTTGCTGGGTGAATTACGGCAGAAATTACGTGCCGGTTTCCCTGACCAGGCAGGTATCCGGCAAATTATCGTGCCCGCACCGGGTCGAATCGGTAGCCAACTATTAGAGTGGCTGGCCGCCCAATGCCATTTCCCACAATTTTACTGGCTCCATCGCGAAGGTCATGAAGAGGCTGCGGTCTGCGGTCAAACTCGGCTCTTCAATGATATGCAAGCGGCTGATCATTTTATTCAGCAGCATCGGGATGCGAGCGGATTACGTATTTGGGGCTTGAATGCCTTTGAACCGGTGATCGTTAACCAACCCGCTGATGGCGCGCCACTGGCGCAGGCCAGTTTCCTGTTTCTACCCCGCATTGAAATATTACGTCGGGGTGAGCAGACCTATTTAACGCTCAATTTGGCCAGCGACTTCTCCCTACAGCAAGATGCTCTGCACGCAATTAGCTTTATCGACCAACTGGTGGCTGCCAGGCCGTTGCCTGCACTTGATACTCAGGTGCAACATGCCCGCCATATGCCGGAATATCCGCAGTGGCGCCATCTTATTCAGCACGCGTTGGCTGAGATTGAGCAGCAGAAGATGGAGAAAGTGGTTCTGGCGCGTGCCACCCAACTGACGCTGGATAAGCCTCTCTCCAGTGGGGCATTTATGGCCGCCAGCCGGCAGGTCAATCACCACTGTTTCCACTTTATGCTGCGTTTTGATGCGCGGCGCGCATTTCTCGGCTCCAGCCCTGAGCGTCTCTATCTACGCCAGCAGTTGCATCTGGAGACTGAGGCTCTGGCGGGCACGGTATCCAGCGCAGAAACCCCCGAGCAAGCGGCAGAACTGGCCGATTGGCTGATGCATGATGAAAAGAATCAACGCGAGAACTTGTTGGTGGTGGATGATATCTGCCAGCGATTGCAGGGCGGGGTGGCAGCAGTTGATGTAATGCCACCGGAAATCATCCGCTTGCGTAAAGTGCAGCACTTGCGCCGCTGCATTCATGCTCAACTCACCCGCGCCAGCGATACCGATTGCCTGCAACGTCTACAACCGACGGCGGCCGTCGCCGGTTTGCCTCGCAATGTCGCGCGACAGTTTATTGCGCAATATGAACCTTTTTCCCGCGGCTGGTATGCCGGTTCGGCCGGCTATCTTTCGGCAAAACAGACTGAATTTAGTGTCGCCCTGCGTTCTGCCAGGGTAGAAGAACAGCAGGTCCATCTGTATGCCGGAGCCGGTATTGTGGCCGGCTCTGACCCGGAACAGGAATGGCAAGAAATTAACAATAAATCAGCCGGGCTACGCACCTTGCTGGAAAGTCAGCTGTAGGATAATAAAATGCCGTAATTAACCGCACTCATTATGTGGGCGGATTGTGACACCTAAGCGGCAGGTGTAAACTGTGAGCACTTTCCTTACTTATAACCATTAATCAGTCACTCCGGGCTTTTTTAACAGGATGAAGCACTATCCTCATGTTGATTATCGGGGTCGCAGTGTCTGTTAACTGACTGTTGAGCGAACAATGTCGACAAGTGTTTTTAACCGTCGTTGGGCGGCGTTGCTACTGGAAGCCTTGACCCGCCACGGTGTGCGTCATATCTGTATTGCTCCCGGCTCCCGCTCGACGCCGTTAACACTGGCGGCAGCGGCCAATCCTGCGCTGGTTTGTCATACCCATTTTGATGAGCGCGGTTTGGGCCATTTGGCCTTAGGTCTGGCAAAAGCTTCCACCGAGCCTGTGGCCGTTATTGTCACTTCCGGTACTGCCGCCGCCAATCTTTATCCTGCTCTGATTGAAGCCGGGCTAACCGGTGAGCGGCTGGTGTTATTGACCGCAGATCGTCCGCCAGAATTGATTGATTGCGGTGCCAATCAGGCTATTCGTCAACAAGGGCTGTTTGCCAGCCACCCTACACTAAGCCTCAATCTGCCGCGTCCGACCCCCGATATTTCTGCCAGTTGGCTGGTTTCCACACTCGATAATGCGATGGCACAATTACAGCACGGTGGCTTGCACATTAACTGCCCGTTTGCCGAACCCTTGTATGGTGGTGATGAGCACGCCTATGCCGAATGGTCTGCCACCTTAGGCGACTGGTGGCAGGAGTGCCATCCGTGGCTGCGTCAATCCTTATCTGTGCCACAAGGCCAGCAAGCGGACTGGTTTTTCTGGCGACAAAAGCGCGGAGTGGTGATTGCCGGGCGCATGACGGCACAAGAGGGGCAGCTACTGGCTGAATGGGCTGCTCTGCTCGGTTGGCCGCTGATCGGTGATGTGTTGTCACAAACCGGTCAGCCGCTACCTTGTGCTGACTTATGGCTTGGGCATCCCACCGCTAAAACTATTCTCTCGCAGGCGCAGATTGTGCTGCAATTGGGTAGCAGCCTGACCGGTAAACGGCTGTTGCAATGGCAGGCTGGGTGTCAGCCGCAAGAGTACTGGTTGGTCGATAACCTGCCCGGTCGCCTCGATCCGGCGAATCATCGTGGCCGCAGAATTATTTCACCGGTGAATACATGGCTGGAGGAACATCCAGCACAGCGTCGCACGCCGTGGGCCGGTGAGCTGACCGTCTGCTCGGAGAATGCTCAAGCCCATGTGGCTGAAGCCTTGAATGAGCAATTTAGCGAAGCCGCGGTCGCGCATCAACTGGCAGAATTATTGCCGGATAATGGTCAGTTGTTTGTCGGTAACAGTTTAATTGTGCGTTTGATTGATGCGTTGGGCCAACTGCCTGCTGGCTATCCGGTTTACAGTAACCGTGGTGCCAGTGGCATCGACGGTTTATTGTCAACGGCAGCCGGTGTTCAGCGTGCAACCGCTAAGCCGACGTTGGTTATCGTGGGTGATTTATCGGCCTTATATGACCTTAATGCTCTCGCCTTATTGCGCCAAAGCTCGGCCCCTACGGTGCTGCTGGTGGTGAACAATAATGGCGGGCAGATTTTCTCGTTGTTGCCTACCCCAGAAGCAGACCGCCAGCGCTTTTATTGTATGCCGCAAGATGTGAGTTTTGAGCACGCCGCAGCTATGTTCAGTCTGCATTATGCTCGACCGGATAGCTGGCCCCAGCTCCAACAACAGGTGGCGCAATGCTGGTTGCAAGGTGGCGTTACATTGATTGAAATCGTGGTGCCGCCCAGTCAGGGGGCAGAAACACTGCAACAACTGGTGCAACAGGTGGCCCAATTATGACGCTGGCTTGCCGTAAACTCGATCCCCACCCGCAGTCTCCCGCCCGGCATCATAGTGGGCCATGGTTGGTGTGGTTACATGGTTTGTTAGGCAGTGGTCTGGATTGGTTGCCGGTTGCTGAGTTATGTGGCGATTATCCCTCGCTGCTGATAGACCTGCCCGGCCACGGTAAATCGGCCGCCGAGACTACCTGTGGTTTTGCGGATATCAGCCGTCAGTTAGTACAAACGTTACAGGCTAACGGTATTCGCGAATATTGGCTGGCAGGCTACTCTTTAGGGGGGCGAATTGCGATGTATCACGCCTGCTATGGTAGCCATCATGGTTTGCAGGGCTTATTGGTCGAAGGGGGTAACCTCGGGCTGGAAAGCACTGAATTGCGTGAAAAACGCTTGCAGCAAGACCGCCTGTGGGGCCAGCGTTTTCGCCAAGAGCCGTTGCCGCAGGTGCTGGCTGACTGGTATCAACAGGATGTATTTGCTGATTTAGACCCACAACAGCGCGAGAAATTGGTGTTACTGCGGGCGGACAATCATGGCCCATCAGTCGCTGATATGCTCGAAGCAACGTCACTCGGCCATCAACCTTGGCTGCTACCGGCGTTACAACGGCTCACGGTCCCTTACACTTATCTGTGTGGCGATCGCGACCATAAATTCCAGCAATTGGCTGTTCAATACCAGTTGCCATTACGCACACTGGCACGTGCCGGACACAATGCACATCGGGCGAATCCCGGTGCTTTTGCCGCGCAGGTACTTTCATTTTTATCACAGTCTTCATTTTTGTCACTCCCCCGTTAAAGGAATGCTTACTATGCTTTATCCGAGCGAAGAACAGTTGTACGCCGCTATCGACTGGCAGGATTGCTCTACTGGATTTGAAGATATTCGTTATCACAAATCCAGCGATGGTATTGCCAAGATAACCATCAACCGCCCCCATGTGCGTAACGCATTCCGCCCGTTAACGGTTAAAGAGATGATTCAGGCGCTGGCTGATGCCCGCTATGACGACAATATCGGGGTGATCATTTTGACCGGCGAAGGTGATAAAGCGTTCTGTTCCGGCGGTGATCAGAAAGTCCGTGGCGACTACGGCGGTTATAAAGACACCAGTGGCGTCCATCATCTGAATGTGTTGGATTTCCAGCGCCAGATCCGCACCTGCCCGAAACCAGTCGTGGCAATGGTCGCGGGTTATTCCATTGGTGGCGGTCATGTATTACACATGATGTGTGACTTAACCGTCGCCGCCGATAACGCTATTTTCGGCCAGACCGGGCCAAAAGTCGGTTCATTCGATGGCGGCTGGGGTGCGGCCTATATGGCGCGTATTGTCGGCCAGAAAAAAGCGCGTGAAATCTGGTTCCTGTGCCGCCAATATGATGCTAAACAAGCCTTGGATATGGGGCTGGTGAATACCGTGGTACCTATCGCTGAACTGGAACGTGAAACCGTGCGTTGGTGTCGTGAAATGCTGCAAAACAGCCCCATGGCACTGCGCTGCCTGAAAGCCGCATTGAATGCTGACTGTGATGGTCAGGCGGGTCTGCAAGAGTTGGCCGGTAACGCCACGATGCTGTTCTATATGACCGACGAAGGTCAGGAAGGGCGTAACGCATTCAATGAGAAACGCCAGCCGGACTTCAGCAAATTCAAGCGTAATCCGTAATGCGCGCGGCCACGCTTTACCACTATAGCCTTCCGATGGAAGCGGGAGTGATATTGCGCCACCAGCGGCTGAAAAGCCGCGATGGGCTATTGGTTAAATTACAGCAGGGCGACCAGATTGGCTGGGGAGAAATTGCCCCCTTACCGGAGTTCAGCCAGGAAACCCTGCCTGAAGCTCAGGTTGTGACACAGCATTGGCTGCAAAACTGGGTGAATGGGGCAGAACCTGAATTTGATGCTTTGCCATCAGTTGCTTTTGGCCTTAGTTGTGCGCTGGCGGAGCTGAATCAAACGCTGCCATTAGCGGCAAATTACCGCAAAGCACCACTGTGCACCGGTGATCCAGATGAGCTATTTGCAGTGTTACAAGCACTGCCTGGGGAAAAAGTCGCCAAGGTGAAAGTCGGGCTGTATGAAGCGGTGCGTGATGGCATGATTGTTAATGTGCTGCTGGAAGCTTTGCCGGATTTGACACTACGGCTGGATGCCAATCGTAGTTGGACGCGGGCGAAAGCTGATGGGTTTGCGAAATATGTCAATCCTGAACTGCGTGCACGCATTGCATTTTTGGAAGAACCTTGTAAAACCCGCGCCGAGTCTCGAGAGTTTGCCCGTGACACGGGGATTGCTATCGCGTGGGATGAGAGTGTGCGCGAGGCTGATTTTAAGGTTGAAGCCGAACCCGGCGTGGTAGCGATTGTTATCAAACCGACGCTGGTGGGCAGCATCAGCCGCTGTCAGCAACTGGTGCAGCAAGCGCATCAGGCGGGATTAGTGGCGGTGATCAGTTCCAGCATTGAATCCAGTCTTGGCTTAACCCAACTGGCACGGCTGGCTGATTGGCTGACACCGGATACCGTGCCGGGGTTGGATACACTGAACCTGATGCAGGCACAGTTAGTCCGTCCGTGGCCGGAGAGTCCCTTGCCTATGGTGACAACCGAACAGTTGGCCGTTCTATGGCACAGTTGAATGATTGGCCCTGGCAATATTCTTCTCCCTGGACTTACTCTTCTCCTTGGAAATACTGGGCCAATCTGCGACCTCAGGCGATCGCCATCCGCTCGGGGTCACAACTGATCAGTTGGCAACAATTGGCGGCTGATATCGATAGCCTAGCGGCAGGTTTTCAACTGCAAGGTGTCGCCCCCGGTAGTGGTGTGGTACTGCGTGGTAAGAATAGTCACACATTGTTGATGGCCTATCTGGCGGCATTGCAGTGTGGCGCGCGCGTTTTACCGCTCAATCCACAGTTACCTGATGCGTTGCTGGCACAGCTTCTGCCCCAGTTGGATATTGATTTTGTGCTGAACCTGGCAGCCCCGCTGTCAGCGGCTCTCTGCTTCACGCCACTGGTACTTGATACCGATAACTCCGTTATGACACCGGTTGTCTGGGATAGTCTACGGCTGGCGACGATGACATTAACGTCGGGCTCTTCCGGTTTGCCCAAAGCCGCAGTGCATTCGCTGGCGGCGCATCTGGTTAGCGCCGATGGCATATTAAAGCTGATGAGTTTCACCTCGACGGATAGCTGGTTGCTGTCGTTACCGCTGTTTCATGTTTCGGGGCAGGGTATTGTCTGGCGCTGGCTGAGTGCCGGGGCCACTTTGGTGGTGCAGGAGGGGATGGCATTGCATGATGCTCTGGCCGGATGTAGCCATGCATCGTTGGTGCCAACCCAACTGTGGCGTTTGTTAGCGAACACTGACACTCGTCTAACACTGAAAGAGGTTTTGTTGGGGGGCGCGGCTATTCCAACTGCGCTGACGGAGCATGCCGAAACCCGTGGCATCCGCTGCTGGTGCGGTTATGGGCTGACGGAGTCGGCCTCAACGGTTTGTGCCAAACGTGCCGATGGCTTGCCCGGTGTGGGGGTTGCGCTGGCGGGGCGCGAGGTAAAACTGGTAGCAGATGAAGTATGGATAAAAGCAGATTGCCTTGCGGCGGGTTACTGGCAGCAGGGAAAGTTGCAGCCCATAACCGACAGCGAAGGGTGGTTTCATACCCGTGATCGCGGGATGTGGCGGCAAGGTGAACTGCATATTCTCGGGCGGTTGGATAATCTGTTTTTCAGTGGTGGCGAGGGCATTCAGCCGGAGGATATTGAGCGGGTTTTGTCACAGTATCCGGGGATACAACAAGCTTTCGTCGTGCCGATGGTTGATGCTGAATTCGGCCACCGACCGGTCGCGGTGATAGATGCTGCCGATGAGGTGGATGAGGTGAGTTTATCAGATTGGCTGATACCACAATTGGCGGTATTCCAACGACCAATTGCGTTTTACCGCTTACCGGCGGCGCTTAAGCAGGGGGGGATTAAGGTATCCAGACAGGCGGTTATTGATTTTGTGGCTAAGTTGATTTGATGATCGGGTTCGGTTGATAGACGATTAGGTGACAGGGTTCGGTTGTTAACTCGGTGCTTTAACAACCGAACCTGATCGCCGGCAACCATCAATTGAGCTGATCACCTAATCGGTTACAATAATAATGCTAATTTAGCCCCAGCGCCTTTTTAACCCCATCACCATAATCCGGGTGAACCTGAGTAAACAACGCCACCTGACGGCGCTGAATCTCTTCCGGTACTTGTGACAACTCACCGGCAATGCGGGTAAACATCCGCTGATGCTCCTCTTCACTCAGCAGGTTAAACAACGCCCGTGGCTGGGAGAAGTAATCATCATCCTCACGGTGATTCCAGTGATCTGCTGCGCCTTCCAGTGTTAATGGCGGTTCGCTGAAATCAGGTTGTTCCTGGAACAGGCCAAAACTGTTTGGCTCATAAGTTGCACCATTACCACTGTTACCATCAACACGCATTGCGCCATCGCGATGGTAGTTATGGAACGGGCATTTAGCACTGTTGACAGGGATCTGATGATGGTTCACACCTAAGCGATAGCGTGCAGCGTCGCCGTAGGAGAACAGCCGGCCTTGTAACATCCGATCAGGGGAGAAACTCACCCCCGGCACCACGTTAGCTGGATTAAATGCCGCTTGCTCAACTTCGGCAAAGTAGTTTTCCGGGTTACGGTTCAGTTCGAAGAAACCAACATCAATCAGTGGGTAATCGCCGTGTGGCCACACTTTGGTCAGATCAAACGGGTTGTAAGGTGTTTGTGAGGCTTCATGTTCTGGCATCACCTGAATTTGTAGATTCCAGCGCGGGAAGTCTTTACGCTCAATAGCGTCATACAGGTCACGTTGGGAGCTTTCCCGATCAGTTCCAACCAGTTTTTCAGCCTCATCATCCATAAGGTTTTCAATGCCTTGCTGGCAGCGGAAATGGAATTTAACCCAGAAACGCTCATTGTTGGCATTGATAAAACTGAAGGTATGGCTGCTGAACCCATGCATATGACGATAAGATTTTGGCAGACCACGGTCACTGAAATCGATCGTTAACTGATGCAGAGACTCAGGGAGTTGGGAGAAGAAATCCCACTTATAAATAGGGTTGCGCAGGTTAGTGCGAGGGTCACGTTTAACCACGTGGTTCAGGTCAGGGAACTTCAGCGGGTCACGTAGATAGAACACCGGCGTATCGTTACCCACTAAATCCCAGTTCCCTTCCTCGGTATAATATTTCATGGCGAAGCCACGAATATCACGTTCGGCATCGGCAGCACCACGTTCACCAGCCACCGTTGAGAAGCGGACAAACATTTCGGTTTGTTTGCCTATTTCTGCGAAAATCTTTGCGCGGGTATATCGGGTAATATCGTGGGTAACAGTAAAGGTACCGTAGGCACCGGAGCCTTTAGCATGCATGCGGCGTTCTGGGATCACTTCACGATCGAAATGGGCCAGTTTTTCCAGAAACCACACATCTTGTAATAGCATTGGTCCACGTCGGCCCGCAGTAACGACATTATTATTATCAACAACGGGTGCGCCCGCGGCAGTAGTTAATCCTTTCTTTTTGCTCATCATTTTCTCCAGTATGGCTGTTGAATTGATTGCTTTCTTAGGTGTTTTACAGCATTACATCGCGCCAAAAGCCTGATTGACAAAATAATAATTTAAACAACAACAAGGGGTTATTCTTTGATCTCCACACTAGTTGTAGCCTTATTGGTTGTATTCAGCAAATAGGCATACCTTATCGTTGTTATTGTTAGCATAATACGGACCTATAGCTTAAATATTTACAATCATTTGAATTACTGTGGTATTTAATCGGTTTTTGGTATGTTTATGCTGTTTTTTTCGGTTAAACTCGGACAGGAAAAACCTGTCGGCCAGAGTTTGCTCACGGGTGACATCACGAATAACGAGAGAAAAATATGAAAAAGCATTTAATCGCGTGTGCAGCCAGCCTGCTGTTTGTGGCGGGTTCCGCCAGTGCCGTGAGTTTTAATGGTGAAGTCGGCAGTGATTACACTAATTTAGGTTTTGGCATGGGCACCAACACTGGCGGTTTGGCTATCAATGGTAACTGGGCACGTAGTGATCACGATGGTGATGTCTACGGACTGGGGCTGGGCTTCAACCTCCCCCTCGGCCCAATGATGGCAACAGTCGGTGGCAAGGGTATCTATATGTCACCGGAAGACGGTAGCAGCGGTGGTGCAATTGCGATTGGCGGTGGGTTAACCTATCCGATCAACAAATCGTTCACTCTGTACGGTGAAGGTTATTTCGCCCCGGAAGAGCTGACCAGTGGCATGAAATCCTATAGCGAAGCTAACGGTGGCTTGCGCTGGAGTGTATTCCGCCCGTTAACCGTGGATGTCGGTTACCGCTATATCAATATGAAAGGTAAAGACGGACATCGGGATAACCGTGTGGCGGATGGCGTGTATATCGGCGCTGGCTTAGCATTTTGATTATCCTTCGTTCTTGAAGCCACAGGGGTGTTAGCTTCGCTTGCGAACCCGAATCACTTACTTGTGTAAGCTCATTGGGATGCGTTCGCTTGCTGCCTACCTGCGACTCCAATTACTTTGGATAATACATGAGTAATATTTGATTAAAAAAGGGCGCATTCCTGACAGGATATGCGCCCTTTTAATTGGGGAGGGTATTAGCCGACAGCCGGTAATGCGCCAGTCACTATCCCCACTTGAATAGCAATGACCATCACACCACAGGCAAATACCGCAGCCAGTGCTGGTTTCCCACCCCAGACCCGATAGTGCCCTTGATGGACCTTACGGGCTTTCCACGCCAGCATTGCAGGCAGCAGTAATGCCAGAACTGACAGCGCCACCGCAGCAAAGCCCAATGCCATAATAAAGCCACGCGGGTAAAACAGCGCAAACAGCAGCGGGGGGGTGAAGGTGATAACCCCTGTTTGCAGGCGGCCTCGTACTGAATTACGACGTTTAAATAAGTCGGCCAGATAATCGAACAACCCTAAGGCCACACCAAGGAATGAGGTAGCCAGCGCCAGATCTGCAAACAGGTGTACTGCCAGCTCAACGTGAGGTGAGGCCACGACATCGCGTACCGCTTGTAATAAGCCGTTCAAACCCGCCTGTTGCGCCAAAATACCGACAAAGGTATGAGAGGAAATAGCCCCTAGCGTGGTCAACTGCCAGAAGATATAGGCAACCAGCGGAATGGCGCTGCCGATAATAAATACCCAGCGCAACTTGCGAATATTACCGCCCATGTAATTGACGATACTCGGCACACTGCCGTGGAAGCCAAATGAGGTGAATATCACCGGAATAGCGGACAGTGCCAACCCTTGTTCCAGCGGCAGTGTCAGTAGGTTGGTTTTTTCGATATGTGGCATCATCAGTGCCAGCATCACAATCAGAAAAATGATTTTGGCGCTAAATAAGATGCGATTGAATAAGTCGACTGAGTGGGTGCCGATACAGACCACACCGCCCGCGACCAGTGTAAACAGTAATACGCCGAGTGAGGTCGGAAACGATTGTTGCGTCCATTGGCTGATACTGGTTGCCAGTAATTCACCGGCGCCGCTGATATAGGCAGCAGTCAGGGCATACATCAGAAACATCATACTGAAACCAGTCAACCATTGGCCCCGGTTGCCAAGATAGCGTTTGGCCAAAGTACCAAGCCCGGTATCTGCCGCTTCATGCTGATAAACTTCAACTAGCAGTAAAGCGGTGTAACACATTAATATCCAAAGAGAAATAAGCAATGCAAGTGTGACACCAAAACCCACGCCTGCGGCTGCCAATGGCATCGCCAACATACCTGCACCAATAGTGGTGCCGGCAACGATAAATATACTGCCCAGAGTGCGATTCTTCACGCTTTCCTCTACTACATGACAATTTATTGGAATTATTGAGTGCAGCAGGGTAGTGGATTGCCCTGTTTGTGTCAAATGGACGTTACGCAAGGTGTAAACTTATAGTTACGTTTGTTGGTGTATTGAAAAGTCGACTTTTATCGGGGTTAATTATTCAGATAATAGATAAACGTTGTGTTTATGTAATCAGATTCATAAAGTGAATATATAAGCACTGACGGAGAAAAAAATGATCAGAGTTGAGATGTTGAGTACCGGAGATGAAGTGCTGCATGGGCAGATTATCGATACCAACGCGGCATGGCTGGCTGACTATTTATTTAATCAAGGCTTGCCAATCAGCAGTAGGGAAACGGTCGGTGACTCACTTTCGGCACTGATAGAAGTGCTGACCGAACGCAGTCAGGTTGCTGATGTGTTGATTGTCAACGGCGGGCTGGGGCCAACCAGTGATGATCTGAGCGCTCTGGCCGCCGCACGCGCCGCCGGAACGGAGCTGGTTGAACACCCGGAATGGATCGCGCGTATGGAGGCTTTCTTCCATGAGCGCGGCAGGGTGATGTCGGCGACTAACCGTAAACAGGCACATATTCCGGCTAATGCTGAAATGCTGGATAACCCAGTAGGTACAGCGTGCGGTTTCGCGTTACGGCTAAATAAGTGCCTGATGTTCTTCACACCCGGCGTGCCATCAGAGTTTAAAGTAATGGTTGAACAGCAAATCATGCCACGTTTACGCCAACATTTTGATGTGGCCGAACCCCCATTATGCTTACGTATGACCACTTTTGGCCGCTCGGAAAGTGATTTGGCACAGGAACTGGACCCACTGCGACTCCCTGAGGGGGCGGTGTTAGGCTACCGTTCATCTGCGCCGATTATTGAATTGAAGCTGACCGGTCCTGCCTCGCAACATCAGGCGATGGAACAGGTATGGCAGCAGGTGAGGGAAGTGGCGGGAGATAGCACCCTATTTGAAGGTACGCGAGGGTTGCCGGCATTGTTAGCTGAGCAATTGAACCAACGCGGCTTGCTACTGGCGGTGAGCGAACAATTTACCGGCGGGTTGATGAACTGGCAGTTGCAGAGTGCTGGTGTGCCATTGGCGGGCGGTGAATTGCTACCGGCGCATTGTCAGGAGACATTAGACGAGATTGCCTGCCGTGCACAATCGTTATCTATGTTGTGCGGTGCGCAAGTGGTGCTGGCGGTCGGCGCTATGCAAAATGATCACCTGAGCGTGGCTCTGTATACCCCTGAAGGAACATTTGCTCAAACAGTACGTTATCAGGCCAGCCGTCATGGTCTGCGTATTCGCCAGGAAAGCAGTGCGATGCTGGCGCTGGATATGGTGCGCCGTTGGTTGAATGGTCGCCCGGTGTGCGGTCAGCATGGCTGGCTGGATGTGGTTAAGATTTTGTAGTTAATCAATAACTCTCGATTATAATATAAAGGCGCGTATTTAAATTGCGCCTTTTTTATTATATTCATATTATTTATTACCCTGGTTTTATATTTATTGCTGCTCTGTTGTTTTATTTTTATCTCTTGTTTTATTTTTACACTTGCGTTATTTTCACTTTATCTATTTAACTGCGTAGGTGCTGACTTATATCGATTTTTTTTGAATTACTTGAATCGGGCGGTTTTATTATGATTCGTAATTATTTATATTTTAGTTATGTTAAGTGCCAATTATTATCAAATGCCATCACATGCCAAAAATGAGATGTTATCCTGACTGCTGGCTTGTGTTTGTTTTACCAAAGATACAATCGTCGGTTAATTTTCCTTTTCATAAAAATAAACTACCGCAATGTAAGGAAATATCCACATCTACTAGAGGATTTCTTTTATCGCATATTAAACGTTAAGGAAGGTAATTATGTTCCCTAAGATAAATATGAGTAGTTTGTTATGTGATAAAACACGATTGAGATATTTTGTCACATTATTGATAATGGCTTTTCTGCTAATGTCACCACTCAGTTTTGCCGAAAACCGCCCCGGTTTTGTTTGTGGTAAATTTAATGATCATGTAATGGAAGTGCCTAAATAATATATTATCTACTGGGCGGAATATGAAGGGAAAAGTTCCTGGACGCCTGGCTTTACTAAAAATAAAAAAGGCTGTGATGCCAATTTTACCTCTTTACCCATGATCGCCAGTTGGCCGGATATGCAGCCGGGGGATAAATCGAAATGGTATAAACAGGGGCTGGAGTATGAGGGATTAGCAATCAGCGTCGAGCCATTTAAACGATCCGATACCGATATCACCTATAAGCGTGACTTTTTTCTAAGAAAACAGAATGATAGAACCTTTGATTCGGTTGTTTATATCGATAAATTAGGGCTGTTTTTCGTTAAAGCCACCAGAAAATTATTCCGGGCAGAACCACAGGATAGGAATAGCCCTTATTGGTTTGATGAGGATGTTAATGGTTATTACTGGGCAGAAGTTAACGGGCAAGTGCCGGTGGTATTTGACTGTCAGTGGCTGCCGTTAGAGAAAAGATATTATATCTGTGAGGCCCGTTTTGTGATGCCAGAAATAGGCTCACTGGTTGAAGTCATTTTTACAGTAGAGAAATTACCGCAATGGAGAGCCATTGTTAGCAGTACTCAACAATTTCTTTTATCGCATATTAAACGTTAAGGAAGATAATTATGTTCCCTAAGATAAATATGAGTAGTTTGTTATGTGATAAAACACGATTGAGATATTTTGTCACATTATTGATAATGGCTTTTCTGCTAATGTCACCACTCAGTTTTGCCGAAAACCGCCCCGGTTTTGTTTGTGGTAAATTTAATGGTCATGTAATGGAAGTGCCTAAAGAATATATTATCTACTGGGCAGAATATGAAGGGAAAAGTTCCTGGACGCCTGGCTTTACTAAAAATAAAAAAGGCTGCGATGCCAATTTTACCTCTTTACCCATGATCGCCAGTTGGCCGGATATGCAACCGGGGGATAAATCGAAATGGTATAAACAGGGGCTGAGGTTTGAGGGATTAGCAATCAGCGTCGAGCCGTATAGACGATCTGATACTGATGTTGCTTTTATGCGCGATGCCTATCTTAGACTTAGAAAATACGAGAATAAAACCTTTGATCCGGTTGTTTATATTAATGAATTAGGGCTGTTTTTTGTTAAAGCCACCAGAAAATTATTCCGGGCAGAACCACAGGATAGGAATAGCCCTTATTGGTTTGATAAGACGATTAATGGTTATTACTGGGCAGAAGTTAACGGGCAAGTGCCGGTGGTATTTGACTGTCAGTGGCTGCCGTTAGAGAAAAGATATTATATCTGTGAGGCCCGTTTTGTGATGCCAGAAATAGGCTCACTGGTTGAAGTCATTTTTACAGTAGAGAAATTACCGCAATGGAGAGCCATTGTTAGCAGTACTCAACAATTTCTTTTATCGCATATTAAACGTTAAGGAAGATAATTATGCTACAGCAAAATAGCAATGCAGGTAAGTTACAACTTAATGCCGCCGATCTGGTCTGCGCCCGGCAATTATTAGAAGCAAATAAGGAGAGTAAAGACCCCGGCCCGATGTATGATTTTTTAGCCAGCAAAGGCGATCGCTATGCCATATTAGCCAATGGTGTGGCTAGGGGGGATTCTATCGCTGGTGCCATGGCTATTCACAATATGGAAAGTGTGGGGGGTCGTCATAATAAGCCCGTCACTGAAACGGATATTAAGCATATTCGTTATGATATGGCGCACGGCTATCTTGATACCCAACAAAACGGCTCTGTCGCATTAGTGATATGAAGTTGGCAAAAGTTGCGTTGTCGGTTATTTAGGCGGCCAACAGATAAAATTGTTCTGCCGGTGATAATCCCCCTCCGGTAGGATGCTGAAGTTGCCCTTTACGTATCATGTGAACTAACTCAATACCTCCCAATATCGTCTGTGCCCGCCGAAACGATTTGAATCCCTGCATGGGTCGTATACGGCGTTTGATATTCCGTTGATCTTGTTCAACGAGGTTATTCAGATACTTGTTCTGCCTAACAGTAATGGTTTCTTCTTTTAGTTTGTCAGCGCTGCCGTGTTGGCGCCACTTTTATCGATGGTCACTGTTTCAGGTTCATCGCGGTGTCTAATGGCCTTGCTAAAGAAACGTAATGCAGCTGCAGCATTACGTTTGGTGGTCAGCAGGAAGTAGATGGTCTGGCCTGAAGTATCCACTGCCCGGTATAGATATTTCCACTGCCATTTGATTTTGATATAGGTTTCATCCATGCTCCACAGACGACCTCCTTAGCGTTTATGTCGGCGAAACGCCTTATCCAGTAATGGCACCAGGCGGATAACCCAGCGGTGGACCAAGGCGCTGACATTCCATTTAGTTGTTCGCTCCTGGCTGATCGCCATGCTCCTCCAACTGTTGCACCTCAACAAATACGCCGTCAGGATCGTATTCAAGCCGGAGTCTTTGCAGTTTCTCCCAGTTCTCTGCGGCGAAGCACATGCTGGTCTCGCCCGCCCTTGTCTCAAGATCGTACTCGTTGATATAACTGCTACGAGCAATCTCCTGAAGCTCGTCATACATCCGTTTTAACCAATATTGATTGACACTGTCATCTTTTGCATCATCCCACTGTGCGTAGGTCGATACAAAGAACTTGCCGTGTGCCGAAAAGGCTGCTTGCGGATAGGTGGTCACACCCCGCCAGAGAATCGTTGTAAGGGTACTCCGGGACGGCGCGTCTGATAAATACCGGGATAGGATGGAAACCAATTCTTGCGTGTTATCTGTAAGGATATTGTCGGCATAAAACCTTTTTGATACCACCATGCTGTTGAACTGCTCGTAAATGGCCTCGAAGTTTGAGGGCTGATTGATGGCCAAGGCTGTAAGTGGCAGCTCTAGGCTGGTTTCAAAAGATTCGCGTAGCGCTTGCGCCTCTTGCGGGCTATCGGTAAACGCCAAAATATTTAACAGCACTGTTGGTGTGCCACCCGATGTCGGGGGGCTGACAGACATCATCACCTGAAGATTTGTAGGGGGAGATGCGTCTTCAAGTCTCGCCAATAAATCGTGCAAATGCGTGAAAGGTAGCGTATATGAGCTGTTGGTTATTACCCGAGGCAATGAGTAGCAACTGAGATAAAAACGGGTCACAACAAAAAACGAACAGGGTCCAGCGCCACGAGCGGCCCAGAACAAGTCTGGCTCCTGGGTTTCGGAAACATGTCGTAAACGACCGTCTGCGGTGACAATGTCCAAGGCTTGTACGTTGAATACGCTCATTCCTCCCCATTGGCTACAGTTGATCCCGAGCCCTCCCCCCAACAGGAATCCGCTGATACCCACTTCTTTTACATGCCCTGTCGGAAAAGCCAAACCTTTAGCCGCCAGTGCATGACTCAATTGACCACTACTGACCCCAGGTTCAACGATGGCGCGTTTGCGCCGGCTATCGATATCAAGTCCCTTCAAGCCGGAAATGTCCAACATCAGCGTATCAACGCGAAGAAAACAACCGGAGTAATTGTGCCCACTTCCACGCACGCTCACTTCCATGCTTCGCTCCTTGGCAAATACAACCGCGCGAATCACATCGGCCTCAGTCGCAGCGCGTACTATTCCAGCAGGTCTACGTGTTGGGCCTCGACCATTCCAGACGCTGGTGAGATACCACTCATCAAAGGCGGGATGCGAAGCAAGACGAACCTCGCCATCCAGTTGCGATGCCAGCTTCAGTAGAGACCGAGAAGTCTGCGTAGCGGCGGATATTCCCAGATCCTGGCTGACGATGGAATAGAGTCGTTTCGGTTTGAACTCCAAGTGAGTCTTGATGTGGGAATTCAAGCGGCCGCACTCGATAAGATTAATTCCTCTTTCGAATGCATAGCGATACACGGCAGACACACCCAAGGTGTAAGGGCTGAAATCGGAACTCTCAAAATCCATGCCGGCCGACCAGACATGGAGAGCGCCGTCTTCCTCGAAGCAGATAAAGCCGCTGACAATTTGCCCGTTCTGTTCTACGACGATAAGGCGAACCAAATCGCCGCAAAAATGGCAAAAAACAGCCAATTGTGATTCTGGCCAATAATAGGGCGTCCCCAGCCGTTTGGTGGTCAAATGATACAACCGGGCCAGTTTCTCAATTTCATTATCAAAGGGAGGAGCAAGTATTCGAACTTTGGCATCGCTGTGGTTGAAGATACGAAGCTGGCGTATCATTTCGTAATGCCCATAGTTGGGCAAAGGCTGCACAAAACTGTCAAAATCCGGAAAAGCATCCAGTTCGATTGAAAATTTATCCGCCATGTAGTTTATATTTAGCCCATTACGTTGAGCCTCACGCAAGAGCACACCATCCTGTACATTGAGAAAACAGAAATAACGTGCCTGCTCAGCCTGTGCGATAGCCGTAATAGCATCGAATATTCGTGCGTAAAGACTCGGGTCGTGACTTAACGTCGGTATCGTGGTATCCGTACAATGTATAATATGACTAAACAGTCCGCGCTCTTCAGATCCTACCGAGAGCTTAGTGGAGGAAACCAATAACCCTAACGGATCAACGGACCGAAATTCTTGAAGATAAATCGGGACCAGCGCAATCAGCCTCCCCTCGTCTCGCGCAAGCAAATAGAAAATTTTACTGACGTTTAACAACGGTGATTGCTCAGCCGCGATAAGAAATCGCAGATCGTAAAATAGGGGCGCCTTGCTTTGAAGAAAAAACGCGCGATACTCAGCAGGATCCAGGTCTTTAGCACTATTGAGAATATCAAGGGTTGTCGTCATTAAAGCCTCCACGGTTTATTGGATTGGCAGATAACTTGACTGAATGGCAATAGGCAACATTAAAAAAACAGCATGTTACCTTTCTGCACCTTAATGCGACAGAAGCCCCCGCACTCCTGATTTTCACTTATTGCAACAAAAGCCTTTTCTTCTTATTGTGCTGTGTATCCACCATCTATCGTAATCGTTTGTCCAGTAATAGCTGTCACGTTATCTTCTGCAAGAAAAACAATAGTATGTGCAACCTCTTCCTGAGTGGTAAAACGCTTGTTTGGCATCATTTCTATAAATGTCTTTTTATTGTTTTCACTATGGCCTAAAAAACGATCAAACATTTTTCCTTCTACGGGCCCTGGGGAAATCGAATTAACCCTAACTCCAGTAGTTGCAACTTCCAGAGCTGCTGTTTTGGTCAATCCCTCAATTGCGTGTTTACTTGCAACATAAATCCCAGTGTTAGGAAGGCCAACGATACCAGCAATTGAAGATATATTGATGATGCTACCTTTTCCTCTTTCCACCATCACAGGAATTTGATATTTCATCGCCAGCAGAGTACCTAATACGTTGGTATTGAATACCAAATGAAAGTTATCTTGGGTTACGGCTTGGATCTCTGCAGTTTCACCTACCGTGCCTGCACAATTTACAGCTACATCCAACGAGTCGAATCGCTCCAGAGTCATCTCGATAAGGTGCTTTATATCTGATTCACTATTCATATCAGCATTAACATAAAGTACGTCTTTATTAATGAGTTTGAGGGAATTTAATATCACTTCTCCTTCTTCGGGTCGGCGACCTGAAAACACGACATTATAGCCCATTTCAGAGAATAGCTTAGTCGCCGCATTCCCAATCCCAGAAAGCGCCCCCGTTATCAATATTGTTTTTTTCATGTAATACCTATTTTTATAGAGTGTAACTCGATACATGCCATTGCCTTAAAAATACACTTATGGCAACTTCAGTTAATTTTTATTTAAAAACAAAAATTAAAACAAACATGACAGTTTAAAATACTCACACCCTACATATTCACCGAAATTTACTGTTCCTATACCCTAGACTAGGGAAAATGATTTTCACAGCCCGTTATATTAATATGAAATATTTCTTATGGTAAAAAACATATCTCAGTGTTAAATACCATAATTACAGCATTAATCGACATAATCAATTGTAGTTAGTGGGGGAGTTGAGTTTTCTCCCAAAAAAAACATCAATAATTCTTATTTAAAAAACAAATAAACAACTTAAATAACTAATTATTTCAATTAATTGTGTTTTATTTAAATAGAAAATGACTCTTTTACAGCATCTATGGATGCAACTAGCATTCTTGAATACACTGTATATACTTTCTATTAAACCAGTTATCGATAATCTCTTAAGTAGGATATGAATTGCAGATGACTATGATGTGACTAAATAGAAAGGAGCCGATATGATGGTAAGTACTGGTTGTTATCACATTTATGGCGTCTGTGGGACACGCGATTATAGCCTGTTCATTGATTATGTGTGCGAGTCGATCCCAACACATGAAATGTATTTATTGCAGCAGATAGAACTTTGCCCAGATCAGATATTACATGATTGGCAAGTTAGTCAGAACCCTCAGATTTCCGAAGTGTTTGAAATAGAGAACGTTTCCTCCGAAGAAGATGCTGAAGAAGCGGTCTTATTTTGGAGAGCATATTTTAGTTCACTTGGCGAAACGGTCATTGATGGCAGGCATGTAGGTGATACATTTAGTCGACCTTAATGAGAATGGTACACCCGAGGTGGAGAATTAAAAATCATCTATCAGATTAATCACGGGAATGTAAAAAAAAGCTATATTTAATAATTGATTTTAGATGATATATTTTATCTTTTTAATTAAAGATACATTCAATTTAAGTTGAAGTTTATGGTGTGTATATTATAGAAGATTTAAAATCTGACGTGCGGAGTATGTCTCATAAATTAATGGCTAGTAATTTCGTGATAAATATAAGTAAAGTTCAGATGGCAAACACTTTTTATGGGCCATGTTTAAATATGAAAAATACTGAATTAAATAATTTAAAAACGAAATTGTTATTTAATAACGATGTTACTAATGAGTTGAATTCATCATTTGGACAAGATGTCATTAAAAAAATGATACCGCATCGTGAGCCATTTCTTATGGTAGACAATGTGGAACTGATCAATCTGGAGCTCAGGTTAATACAAGCAATAAGAAGAGTAGACGAAAAAAACCCAGTATTTGATGGTCATTTCCCCAATGATCCTATATATCCAGGTGTATTGCAACAAGAGAGCATGTTTCAAACCGCGCTTATTTTGATGTATTTTCTGTTAAATGAAACGGCTATACCACCAGTAGAGGATAATATTATTAACGCGGTGGGAACTCGAGTCTATGATGTCTTTCATTTGTCTGCAGTACACCCCGGTGAATTAATGACTATTCGCTGCTGCATTACAGAGTACGACTCATTTATAGCCACTGCCATTGTTCAAATCACGGTTAACGATCAGATCGTAACCATCGGAAAAGGAGAATTTTATGTCTACTGATCGTATCGTTGTTACAGGCATTGCCATTAATACTCCCATTGGTGACACATTAGATCTCGTGGGCAATAATTTATTATCTGGAAAATCAGCCATTGGTTACTGGCGCAATTTTGATACCAGCAACATCTATTCAAAGATTGGCGGCCAGCTACCTGAGTATGATATTAAAAGCAAGTTGCACTCGTTTAGAAACCGTATCCCAGAAAGCGTGCTTGCCCGTGCGGAGAAGGTCTTTAAACAAACTAACACAGGTGTCCAACTTTCAGTATTGATGGCAATGGATGCCTGGTTAGACGCTGGGTTATTTGAACAAATTATTGACCCTTTTGATTGCGGAGTCATTTGTGGGGGCCATAACCTTTCTGATAAATATTTACTTGATCAGCAAAAGATTTTCTCTGATGAACCCGAATTTATTGATGCTTTTTCCGGGTTAAATTCGCTTGATACGGACCATTCATCTTCTGTGGCCCAGGTATTAAATACCAAAGGATTAGCCTATCTGGTTGGTGGCACCTGTGCTACGGGGAACATTGCTATTCAGGCGGCAATCAATGCAATTACAGTAGAAAAAAAACAGGTAATGGCCGTTGTTTGCCCAATGGCCTCTTTCCACCCGATGATGTTACATTCGCTGACGATTTTAGACGCTATCTGTTATAGCCAGTATCAAGATACTCCCACCAAAGCCAGTCGTCCCTATGACATAAATCGCAGTGGCTTCCTGCCGTCTGAAGGCGGTGCAGTCTTAATACTTGAGCAAATAGACCATGCCAAAAATCGGGGAGCTAGAATTTATGCTGAGCTTCTTGGTGCCAATGTTAACTCTGATGCCAACCATTTAGGCGATCCCTCTCATGAAGGGCAAGTTCGGGTTATTCAAGATGTCCTAAAGAAATGCAATATCTCCCCAGAGCAAGTTGATTATGTCAGTGCGCATGCCACCTCTACTAAATTAGGGGATATTGTAGAATTAAAATCAATTAAAAAAGTGTTTGGTACGCATGCGGAAAAACTGATTATCAATGCCCCAAAATCCTTGCTGGGGCACACGATGTGGTCATCTGGTGGCGTGGAAGCCGCGATAGCCATTTGGCAAATGAGGCAGGGTGAATTCCACCAATCACATAATATCGAAACCCTTGATCCCGAGGTCGAATTAAATGTTTGTGCCTTTGGGAATGTAAAAAAAGAAGTTAATATTTTTCTAAACAATTCTTTTGGTATGGGTGGGATTAACAGCGCTAGCTTATTTGGTCGATACCATGGTTAGCATGAACCTTTTTATCAGCGGTGGTGCCAGTGGCATTGGACGGAGTGTGGTCATTGCGGCTTTAGGCAAAGGCTGGAATGTTGGTTTTAGTTACTATAATAATAGGGATGGCGCACAACAACTTCTTGATATCGCCGCCGCACAGTTCCCACAACAATTATGTCGCGCTTATGAACTCGATGTTACCGACAGCGGCGCAGTAGAGTCAGTAGGTGACTGCCTTCTCGCCGATTTTAGCAATTTTGATGCGGTTATTTGCAATGCCGGGATAGATTTACCTGGCAATTTGGTTTCGATGACTGATGAAGATTGGGCTTTAGTACTTAATACCAATTTAAGTGGCTCGTTCTATCTCATTCGTTATTTCTTGCCTTTATTTCTTGCCAATAAATATGGGCGCATTGTCACTCTATCTTCCCTCGCTAAAGATGGGTCATCAGGACAAGCGGCTTATGCTGCATCAAAAGCCGGTTTGGTCGGGTTAACTAAAACAACGGCGAAGGAATATGGACGTTTCGGTATTACGGCCAATGTTGTTGTCCCAGGCTTAATTGATACCGAAATTATTGGAAATGACATTAAGGGTATTAAGAATTTTTTTGCTCAACATGCGCCAGTGGGAAGGCTAGGTTCCCCCAGTGAAGTAGCTGAGGTCATTTTATTTCTTGTAGCTAAAGAAAGTAGTTATGTAAACGGCGCGGTTTTCAGTGTGACCGGTGGCATTGACTGGGTTTATTAACTTCGGGATACCTTAATGAATAATATTGGTATTGAAAAAATCCGTATCTACCCAAGTAGCTTGGCGCTGAAGTTATCTGAATTGGCACAAGCACGTGGTGGAGACAACAAATACATTCAAGAATCTTTAATGGTTATAAAGCGCAGTTTAGTACCACAGTGGGAAGATGCGGTCACCCTTGCAGTCAATAGTGCCAAAGATATGCTCAACGATCAGGACCGTTCGGATATTGGTTTATTTATTATTGCAACAGAGTCAGGCTTAGACCAGGAAAAGGCTATAAGTACTTGGGCGCACCGCTATTTGAGACTGCCTGCGACTTGCCGTGTTTTTGAACTGAAATCTGCCTGCCATGCCGGAGCGGCGGCATTAAAAATGGCTGAGTCATGGATATCATCCGGTCTTAATCACGGTAAGAAAGTGCTATTGATCAATGTGGATATCAGTAATAACATGATTTGCCACGGAAAGATGGAGTATAGCCTTGGCGCTGGGGCTATTGCCTTGCTTATCTCAAATAATCCTCTTTTTGCGGTCATTGAAACGGGGAAATCGGGTATTCATACTCATGAAGTGACGGATGTTATTCGTCCTCTTCCTTGGAAAGAGGTCGCTTTCGATGTAGAAGCCAGTCTTTTCTCTTATATGGATGGACTCGAAAATGCTTTCGAGGAATATTGTAAACAGACACCTGATGCTCGAGAGAGTGCCTACTTCAATTATAATTTATACCACGTCCCTTTCCCTGGAATTAGTAAAGAAGCACATAAAATATTATTAGAACTCCAAGGGCTCTTTGGAAAAGAGGCATTAGCTACTTTATTTAAACAAAAAGTTATGCCTTCTCTATATTATTCGCAAGAAATAGGGGCAACCTATTGTGGCAGTATTTTTCTTTCCCTATTTTCACTGATTGTAAAAGCACCAGAGCTTCAACCAGGTGATCGAATTGGGGTCTACTCTTATGGTTCAGGGTCCTGTGCTGAGTATTTCAGTATGCAGGTCGGGGATCAAGCGTTAGAGATTGCGCAACAGCAAGGTACGGCATTGGACATATTGCTTGCCCAGCGGAAAATATTGGATATAGCGGCATACGAGCAACTGGAAAATGCGCGTAGTGCACAAATGCAAGGTAAAGACTATAGCTTAGACAGGGACAACTTACAGGACTGGTATACACAACATTACAGCGGGAGTGGGCTCCTTATTCTTGAGCGTATTGATAACCACTTACGGAGTTATCGCTATGCATGAATATGTCACTGTACCTATCAAATTTAATCCCAATTCATTAGCCGACTTCGAAAGCCGCTTTATCTCTGCGCTAAATAACGAGCGCTATAACGTTATTGTGCTTACGGGCGGGCCTACCTACTTTAGTATGGGTATGGATCTTACGTATATTTCTACCGATTATGACGCCAACTTTGTGTCACAGTTCTGCACTATCCTAAAAATGGTAAGGAGTAGCCATAAGCCAGTATTAGCTAAGGTTGAAGGAAATGTTATCGCGGGGGGAATTGCCTTACTGTCAGTCGTCGATTTTATTCTATCGAGCGATACTGCTTCTTTTAGTTTGCCAGAAGTCACATTTGGAATTACACCAACAATAGCCATGTCTTGCTTACTTGAACGTATTAGGCCTCATCATCTTAAATACTTCGTATGGAGTTCAAGTGTTATTTCGGCAAAACAAGCCCTAAAATGGGGTTTAATCGATCAGGTAAATATACTGGAAAACTTAGACCAAGATATTCAAGTTATGAGTAAGAAGCTATCTCGCGTTCCAACATCCGCTATAAAAGAAAGTAAGTTACTGTTGACGGAACATCATTCTTTCGACGAAAGGCTGGATTTAGGTGGACATCTTCTGGTGAAAAAATTAAATGACTCTCAGACCATAGAAAAAATATGTCAGTATTTAGAAAACATCAAGTTGTTTAATGATGAATATGCGGATGACAAATATGAAAAAACTCTATTTAAGAAAAATTGATGAAGGCATCGTTTTTATGCATATTAACGATCCAGTCAACAATAATGCCATTGATGATGAATTCTGTTTACAGTTGCATGGTATTATCGACACGATAAAGAAAGACAAAACCATTAAAGTACTTATTTTAGTCGGATTGCCTGATATATTTTGTACCGGTGGAACCGAGGCGTTTTTACAAAGCCTAATCACACACTACAAAACTAATATTGAGCATGAGTATGCCAATCACCTCAAGAACTTTCTGAATATACCGATCCCAGTTATTGCTGCGATGGAAGGCAGTGCTACAGGTGGGGGATTAGTCTTAGGTTTATATGCGGATATTTTAGTCGCGGCGGAAGAGAGCCGCTATGGCATGTCATTTATGAACATGGGTTTCACCCCAGGGATGGGATCAACCGCCATGAGTAAGGCGGCATTTGGTTACTATACCGGTTTTGAAATGATGGTCACCGGTAACTATCTTAGAGGCTGTGAGCTGAAAGGAAAATGTTGTTTCAATTATATTTTGCCTCGCGCCACGGTCATGGAAAAAGCCATTGAATTGGCTACAGCCATTGCTGAAAAACCACGCCATAGCTTGGAGTTATTAAAAAAATACATGTCTATCGACAGACGAAAAACACTAGAGGAAACAAGCACCATAGAGGCGTTTATGCACCATATTGCATTTAATCAAAGCAATATTGAACAGCAAATACAAGACAATTACACGGGTTAGATATGCTGAATAACTTTAGTGAAATGACCGTATTGGTAACTGGCGGTACGAAAGGTATCGGGCGGGCTACTGTTGAAAGCTTTGTTAAGGCGGGAGCAAAAGTATATGGCACTTATTTTTGGGGAGACAATTTAGATGAAGTTGAAAACTATTTTTCTCAATATATCAATCGTCCAATCTTCCTTCAGGCGGATATCAGTGATGAAGACACAACCATACGGCTAATTGAAACCATTGCTCAAGAAAACAAAAGAATCGATATTCTTATTCTCAATGCTGCGTTTGCTCCCCAATTTAAAGATACTTATAAATTTAGGGGGCTGCTTGATAGTATTGAACACAACTCCTGGCCACTTGTCACTTATATAGATTGCATTAAGCAATATTTTTTTCAATATCCTGGTTATGTAGTTGCAATTACTTCCGAAGGACATCGTAGTTGCCATATAACAGGCTATGATTATGTTGCGGCATCGAAAGCGGTATTGGAAACATTAACTAAATACATTGGTGCACGGGAAAATATCATTATTAACTGCATTTCACCTGGTGTGGTAGATACAGAAGCCTTTGAATTGGTTTTTGGTAAAAAAGCACAAACATTTATTCGAAAATTTGATCCAGATTTCATTGTCAAACCTGAGGCTGTTGGCAATGTAAGTGTAGCTCTTTGCAGCGGATTAATGGATGCCGTGCGTGGTCAGGTCATCACCGTTGATAATGGCAGGATGTTTACTGACAACTTTACCAAGTGGATCGAAATGATTGAAACTCATTTTGTCGAGAAATAATGAGGGAGAATCTCCTCTATCACGAATATTACTCCGAGTTAACTCATATATCGCTCGGTATTATTCACGTTACTTTAACCTAAAAGGTATTAATCATGTCTATTTCCAAAGGTAACTCATTTCTTGGCCGATGGAAACTTGAGTCCTGTGTTGGTAACAGTGGAGGTATACATATTTATCCTATAGGTAGTGAACCGTTTGGTATGTTGACCTATACCGAACAATATATGATGGTGTTTATTGCATCAGGTAAAAGAACTCAATTTAGCACGGAGGATATTCGTGCTATCCCGTCAGAACAGATCGTGGCAGATTTTCCTAAATTTGAAACATATTGTGGCCATTACGATGTGAATCACGATAAAAACATCGTCACGCATTTTATTGAAAATAGCAAAATTCCCAATCAAATTGGCACTGAATTTCGCCGATACTTTATTTTTGAGTATGATAAGTTAATTCTTAAATCCACGGATGGTATATTTCTCAATGGGGAGTCATGGTTGTTTGAGCTTGTTTGGAACAGAGAAGAATAAATTTTTATTAATAAATAAGAGAGGATGTTATGGATAGAGAATATATTGCTAATATTGTGAAAAAACACATTATTAATTCTGTCGATGGTATCAAGGAAGATGACATTGATTTGCAAAAATCAATGGCAGACTATGGCGCAAGCAGCTTAGACATAGTTTCCGTTGTCTCAGGTGCTATGAGAGAGTTAAAAATAAAAATCCCACGTACTGAGTTAAAAAATATTAAATCTATAAACGGCCTGATTGATATGTTTGTAACGAGCAGTTCAGAGGCTTAGACATCTATGAACTATGGCCTACGGAGGGGCCATTTTCCGAACTAAAATAGGAAAGATTACCTATTTTTATAGCACCACCACAGTAAAGAGGGCGATACATGGCATCACATCATGCAATTTTATTTCCGGGGCAGGGGGCGCAGCGTCCAGACATGGGGGCTCCGATATTTGATATCTACCCCAAATTAGTGGCAGATGCTGAAGAAATTGCTGAGTTTAGTATTCGTGATTTTTTTCTGGATTATCCTGCGGATCGGTTTAGCAACACCCTTTACGTTCAGCCAGCTTTATATACAGTTAATGCTTTGTATTATCGTCGATATATTGATGAGTCTGGGGCGTTACCATTATTTCTAGCGGGTCATTCTCTTGGCGAATTTAATGCATTACATGCCGCCGGTGTATTCGACTTTGAAACAGGATTGCGTCTGGTAAAAAAAAGAGCCTTGCTGATGTCTGAAAGTCAGGGGGGAGGTATGGCTGCTGTTCTTGGTCTGAATGCTGAAGAAGTGGCTCAAATCCTTGAGGAGAATAATCTTTTTGATATTTCGATAGCTAATATTAACTCCGATTTACAAATGGTGATATCAGGGCCGATTGAGAGTATTAAACAGGCAGAAGAGATATTTTACGATAACTATGCAATTAAATATGTTGTACTGAGAGTGAGTGGTGCTTTTCATAGTACGATGTTAAATTCCGCAGCTATAAAATTCGGGGAATATATACAAGACTTTTCATTTTCATCGCCCACGATATCAGTTATCTCCAATAGGACGGCCTGTCCGTATACCGTATCCTCTGTAATAAAAAACCTCTCTGAGCATATTAATAAACCTGTCATGTGGAGGCAATCGGTTATCTATATGCGTACACACGGTGTAGATAGATTTACTGAGATGGGGGGGAGTTCTTTACTGCTGGATATGGTTAAGAATATTTTGTAGTAGTCTGGGTTTGAGGTCCAATGGTACGGAAGCGTACGATAGGGAATATTTTCTCATGGATTATCTCCCCTTCCTGCTGCCCTTGGCTTTACCCCAATTATCCCAAACTGGCGGATCTTCACGCTTGACCTACCCCAAAATCCTGCTCCATTCAGAAACATTTTTGAATTGAATTTATTAACTGATAGGGTTGTAACATCATAAAAAACAGCATGTTAGCCTTCCTCATTCTTAGGAGATAGCGCAACAATTAGAAAACACATAGTTGGTACTATAATCCACTGCTCAGCGCTGTATACAAACCATACATCTATAGGCATCCCTATAAGGAGATTCATTATAGACTGACGCAGCAAATCGCTGTCAGCAATCATCATTATTACAGTAAACCACATTCCTTTGATTAGAAGATTTTTTCCAGGTAGCTTCTCTCGAATAAATAACCAAATAAACACTTTACCCAGAGTCGGGATTAAAGCAGTTAAAGCAGCTATAACTACAATATAAACAGGATAAGGTTCCTGCAAAAGACCATCCATCCTACCTGCTTTAGTTGCAGCATCCATGTAGTCTAAAACCCATCCTCTTCCATATAAGACATGAAATGTGAAGCCAAATGCTGCTGACACTAATGTTACCAGACAAATACGTACCCAAAATATCATAAATTATTTCCTGCTATATTGTATGAAGAAGACATATTTTATCTCATTAATGGTGTTTCCTGAAAGTTGCATATACTAAATACTTTAAAAAATAAAGTGCCTTGCTCCGATATACGTTATCAAGAAGGCTCTGTCGTATTAGTGATATGAAGTTGGCAAAAGTTGCGTTGTCGGTTATTTAGGTGGCCAACAGATAAAATTTTTCCGCCGGTGACAATCTGTCACCAGTTGGATGTTGAAGCTGTTCTTTGCGTATCATGTGCACTAACTCAATGCCCGCCAATATCGTCTGCGCACGTCTAAATGATTTGAAGCCCAGCATCGATCGTATCCGCCGTTTGATATTTCGGTGATCCTGCTCCACAAGGTTATTCAGGTACTTATTCTGCCTGACGGTAATGCTTTCTTCCGCCGGTTTGCTGGCATTGAGTGTAGCCAGAGCCGCTGTATTGGCACCACTTTTATCAATGGTGACCACCTCAGGTTCGCCGTGTTGGCGAATAGCCTTGCGGAAAAAACGCAGTGCCGCCCCAGCGTCCCGTTTGGCGGTGAGTAGGAAGTCGATGGTCTGGCCTGCAGTATCGACCGCCTGGTACAGATATTTCCACTGACCTTTGACTTTGATGTAGGTCTCGTCCATTCGCCACCGCCGACCTACGGTACGTTTATGCCGACGAAACGCCTTATCCAGCAAGGGCACCAAGCGGATAACCCAACGATGTAACGTGGAATGGTCAACGGCAATACCGCGTTCAGCCATCATCTCTTCCAAATTGCGCAGGCTCAGGGTATAAGCCAGATACCAGCGAACACATTGTACGATGATATCAACGGGATAATGCCGGCGTTTAAAGGCGTTTCGGATCAGAGACATGGTTAGGCAACATCTTAAAAAAAACAGCATGTTACCTGACGATGTCTTAATGCGACAGAACCGTTTATTTTACCTGCGCGTTTCTTACATCTTTGCCTGCTTCCCAAATGCGGTATTTCACATCAACTCCTTTTGGTACATAAACCACGATCGGTAGGCGACTGTTATAGCGCTGCATAGCGGCGTCCCCCAGATTGGCGGCGATAAATTGTGGGCGGCGGGTGTTATCCGGGCAAGCCATCATGGTTGAGGCCGGTTCGGAGATTTTATCCATCACCAAATAGTCAAAGCCCCAGCCAGACAAGGTTCTGGTTTCCAGATTGCCACCGAGCATATGGCGGTTGCAGTCAACTTCAATGGTTTTACCTATCAGCAATTCAACTTTGAAGCGGCTTTCGTCTTCTTGTGGCTCGAGGAAAATGACCTGGCGGCTCATTCCTTTTTCAGCTTGAGGATAAGGCGCAATCTTCTCTAACGGCTGTTGTTGATTAAGTGGTGGCTCAGTAGCGGCAATAGTGCTGGCAGAGGCGGCCATTAACAGGCTGGTTATGGCGATTGACAGTCTTTTCATCTTTTGTCCCTATGATTTTAATTCCAGATGCAAAAATATCATCTATTCAACAGGCTGATTATAGGTGAAATCCGATTGGCTGATTTATCTATCTGCTTAAAGCTCGATTTCAATATCGCCCTTTGGCTGACAACAACAGGGCAGGATCTCGCCGGCCTGAATAAAAGCTAAAGGTTGCTGCGAATAGCAGACTTCGCCTTTCAGCAAGCGCAGGCGGCAGGAGCCACAATAGCCAGAGCGGCATTGGTATTCGATGGGTACCTGATGATATTCAAGCGTTTCTAGCAAGTTACGGCTGTTCGCGGGCCGGTTAAGTTGAACACCGGTGGTGCTCAACTTGATAATGGATTTCATGGATTACAGCTCGAAATCGCTCAGGTCGTCAGCACTGACTTCTGAATCAATTTGACCGACCAGATAAGAGCTGACTTCAACTTCCTGCGGTGCCACCTGCACGTTATCAGACACTAACCAGGAGTTGATCCACGGAATAGGGTTGGTTCGAGTAGCAAACGGCACACCCAGCCCCACCGCCTGCATGCGGATATTGGTGATGTATTCCACGTACTGACACAGAATCTCTTTGTTCAGACCAATCATGGAACCGTCACGGAACAGGTATTCAGCCCACTCTTTCTCTTGTTGGGCGGCCAGAACGAACAGGTCATAACACTGCTGTTGGCACTCTACGGCAATTTCGGCCATTTCCGGGTCATCTTCGCCAGAACGCATCAAATTAAGAATATGCTGGGTACCGGTTAAATGCAGGGCTTCATCGCGGGCAATCATTTTGATGATTTTGGCATTGCCTTCCATCAATTCGCGCTCCGCAAAAGCAAAGGAGCAGGCGAAACTGACATAAAAACGGATGGCTTCTAGCGCATTGACGCTCATCAGACACAGATAAAGCTGTTTTTTCAGCTCATGCAAATTGACGACGACAGTTTTACCATTAACTTGATGGGTGCCTTCCCCCAGCAGGTGGTAGTAGCTGGTCATTTCGATCAAATCATCATAATAGGCTGAGATATCTTTTGCGCGTTTGAGGATCTCTTCGTTGGTCACGATATCATCGAAAACTATCGACGGATCATTCACGATATTACGGATGATATGGGTGTACGAGCGTGAGTGGATGGTTTCTGAGAATGACCAGGTTTCCACCCAGGTTTCCAGTTCTGGAATTGAGATAAGCGGCAGTAAGGCAACGTTAGGGCTGCGGCCCTGAATTGAGTCCAGCAAGGTCTGGTATTTCAGGTTGCTGATAAAAATGTGTTTTTCATGATCTGGCAGTGCGTTGTAATCGATACGATCACGGGAGACATCTATCTCTTCTGGACGCCAGAAAAATGACAATTGCTTCTCAATCAGTTTTTCGAAAATAGCGTGTTTTTGCTGGTCGAAACGCGCCACGTTAACGGATTGACCAAAGAACATCGGTTCAAGCAACTGGTTATTTTTATTTTGCGAAAAAGTGGTATAGGCCATGATTTCCTCAGGGGACAACAATGCAAGGGCAAATGAAGAATGGCCCGGCGATAACCGTATTTGCGATTATCGCGTAGGGCCAGAACTATAAATCAGATCTTACATGCGCCGCCTTCACAGTCATCATCACCCGGCTGACTTTGAATATCTTCCTGCACATCATCAGCACCGTCGCGGGTGTTTTGATAGTAAAGGGTCTTCACACCAAATTTGTAGGTGGTCAGCAAATCTTTCAGCAATTGCTTCATCGGCACTTTGCCAGATGGGAAGCGGGTTGGGTCATAATTGGTGTTAGCTGAAATCGCCTGATCGACGAATTTCTGCATTAAGCCGACCAGTTGCAGGTAACCATCATTATTTGGCATATCCCACAGCAGTTCGTAAGCATCTTTCAAACGCTCATATTCAGGCACAACCTGGCGTAAAATGCCATCTTTCGAGGCTTTGATACTGACGTAACCACGCGGTGGCTCGATACCATTAGTGGCATTCGAGATCTGCGAAGACGTTTCAGATGGCATCAGCGCAGACAGTGTGGAGTTACGCAGGCCGTGAGTCTTAATATCGTTACGCAGCGTTTCCCAATCGTAGTGCAGTGGCTCGTTGCTGATGGCATCCAAATCTTTCTTATAGGTATCGATCGGCAAAATACCTTGCGAATAGGTGGTTTCATTGAACCACTGGCAGGCACCTTGCTCACGAGCCAACGCGTTAGAGGCTTTCAGCAAGTAGTACTGAATCGCTTCGAAGGTGCGGTGAGTCAGGTTATTAGCGCTGCCATCGGAATAACGCACGCCATTCTTCGCCAAGTAATAAGCAAAGTTAATCACCCCAATACCTAAGGTGCGACGGCCCATCGCGCCACGCTGCGCGGCGGCAATAGGGTAATCTTGGTAATCGAGCAAGGCATCCAGCGCACGTACAGCCAGTACCGCCAACTCTTCTAAATCGTCAAGGCTATCAATGGCACCTAAGTTGAAGGCAGACAGGGTGCAGAGCGCAATTTCGCCATTCTCGTCATTGATGTCATTGAGTGGTTTGGTTGGTAATGCAATTTCCAGACACAGGTTTGACTGCCGCACGGGGGCAATTTTCGGGTCAAACGGGCTGTGGGTGTTGCAGTGGTCAACGTTCTGAATATAGATACGGCCAGTCGAAGCACGCTCTTGCATCATCAGAGAGAATAACTCAACCGCTTTTACCCGTTGCTTACGGATGCTGCTGTCTTGTTCGTATTGGGTATAAAGGCGTTCAAACTCATCCTGATCAGCGAAGAACGCGTCATATAGCCCCGGTACATCTGATGGGCTAAACAGGGTGATATCTTCACCTTTTAGCAGGCGTTGATACATCAGTTTGTTGATTTGGACGCCGTAATCCATATGGCGCACGCGGTTGCCTTCAACACCACGGTTGTTCTTCAACACCAGTAGGCTTTCAACTTCCAGATGCCACATTGGGTAGAACAACGTGGCAGCACCTCCACGCACGCCACCCTGTGAACAGGATTTCACCGCAGTCTGGAAGTGTTTATAGAACGGGATACAACCGGTATGGAAAGCTTCACCACCACGGATTGGGCTACCTAACGCACGGATACGACCCGCATTGATACCGATACCGGCACGCTGTGACACATATTTAACAATGGCACTGGAGGTGGCATTGATAGAATCCAGGCTGTCACCACACTCGATTAACACACAAGAGCTGAACTGACGAGTTGGGGTACGCACCCCTGACATAATCGGTGTCGGCAGCGAAATCTTAAAGGTTGAAACCGCATCATAGAAGCGTTTCACGTAATCGAGACGAGTTTCGCGCGGGTAGTTAGAGAACAGGCAGGCGGAAACCAGAATGTACAGGAATTGGGCACTTTCATAGATCTCACCGCTGACGCGGTTCTGCACCAGATATTTACCCTCCAACTGCTTAACTGCAGCGTAGGAGAAGTTCATATCGCGCCAATGGTCGATGAAAGTGTCCATCTGTTCGAATTCTTCTGCGGTATAATCTTCCAGCAGATGCTTGTCGTATTTACCCATTTCCACCATTTTCGCGACATGATCGACGAGTTTTGGCGGTTCAAACTGGCCATAGGCTTTTTTGCGCAGATGGAAAATAGCCAGACGCGCAGCCAGATACTGATAGTCAGGCGCATCGCGCGAGATAAGATCGGCCGCTGCTTTGATGATAGTTTCATGGATATCGGCAGTCTTAATGCCATCATAAAACTGAATGTGTGAACGCAATTCTACTTGAGAGACCGAGACGTTATGTAAACCTTCTGCGGCCCAGTCGATGACCCGGTGGATTTTATCCAGATTGATGCGTTCTTTGCTGCCATCGCGTTTAGTAACAAGTAGGCTTTGGTTCATGTGTTCTTGACCTTTTATCCCCGTTCTTCATGCACAAACAGCACAAATTTACACTCTCTATGATTACGAAAATCATTGAGGCTGTAGTGTATTGTTCAGTATGTAAACACTATATGTAGGGGGTGGGTAGTGGATAGATAACAAGATAGTGAGTATTGCGGCTTTTGGCAAGTGAACAAGATCGCTTAATTGTGTGGATAACTTGGGGGTGAATTGTTACGAAACGCTCTCAGACTGCGCCATCACTGGATCTTACCTACTGTCGCTTTGGGGGATAAGATTTTACTGAAAACCTTAAAAAGTGGATCGTTTGCCGGTTTATTAAACATTAGAAAAATTCCCTTCATCTTTCGCGCCGTAGCGGTGTTGGCTATCCTCACTCACCCCAGTCACTTAGTGGAATAAGCTCCTGGGAATTTGTTCGGTTTCCGCCTTGCTACAACGCGAAATCTATTGGGTATTGTTTGATTTTTATACTCCCCACGCGATGAATTTATTCGCTATCTCGTTGAGTATGCACCATATAATTCACATCAACATTACCGCCAAGCTTAAAACGATCTGTTATCGGATTGTAATGTAGCCCGATAATGTGGCGCTCACGCAACAGGGTTTGATCAACCCAACCGATAAGTTCTGATGGGCGAATAAATTTTTTCGAATCATGGGTGCCTTTCGGAACCATTTTCAATATATATTCTGCACCGACCACGGCCATCAGCCAGGATTTGGTATTGCGGTTAATAGTTGAAAAGAATACGTGGCCACCGGGTTTGACCAATTGAGCGCAGGCGCGGATAACCGAGGCGGGATCTGGCACGTGTTCGAGCATCTCCATGCAGGTCACCACATCGTAGTGTTGTGGGTGTGCTTGCGCGTGGCTTTCAACTGTTTCTTGTACATAATCCAGTTTGGTACCGGTTTCCAGCGCATGTAGGCGAGCCACTTGCAACGGCTCATAGCCCATGTCCAGACCGGTGACGTGTGCTCCTTCCCGAGCCATGCTTTCGGCCAAAATTCCACCACCGCAGCCGACATCCAGCACTTTCTTATCAAAAATACCGCCAGAGCGCTGTAAAATGTAATCAAGACGCAGCGGGTTAATGCGATGAAGAGGTTTGAATTCACCTTCTAAATCCCACCAGCGAGAGGCAACTGCCTCAAATTTAGCGATTTCTTGCTCGTCGACATTCTGATGGCTAGCTGTGTTATCTACACACATGGAGAGTTCTCACTGTTCTGTTTCTTTGCGCAGATTATACATGTTCCCTTCCAATTGACGCAGAATAATACCGTTAAGTTAGGCGGATAAGCCCGACATAAAGTCGTTTCGACAAACATCACGTAGTTTCGCCAAAATCTGGGTTTTGTGATATAGTTTCGTACCTTTAAATCCGGTAATTAGTAGAGGGATAGCGGCTCAATGAGCGACCTTGCCAGAGAAATAACACCGGTCAACATCGAGGAAGAGCTGAAAAGCTCCTATCTGGATTATGCGATGTCCGTTATTGTCGGACGTGCTTTACCAGATGTCCGGGATGGACTGAAACCGGTGCACCGTCGCGTACTGTATGCGATGAATGTACTGGGTAATGACTGGAATAAACCATACAAAAAATCGGCCCGTGTAGTCGGGGACGTTATCGGTAAATATCACCCGCATGGTGACAGCGCGGTCTACGACACAATTGTGCGTATGGCCCAGCCGTTCTCACTGCGCTATATGCTGGTGGATGGGCAGGGCAACTTCGGTTCCGTCGATGGCGATTCTGCTGCGGCGATGCGTTATACCGAAATCCGTATGTCTAAAATTGCTCACGAATTGTTAGCGGATTTAGAAAAAGATACCGTTGACTTCGTGCCTAACTATGATGGTACGGAACAGATCCCCGCAGTGATGCCAACCCGAATCCCTAACCTGTTGGTTAACGGTTCGTCAGGTATTGCCGTAGGGATGGCAACCAATATTCCGCCACATAACCTGTCTGAGGTTATTGATGGCTGTCTGGCTCTGATCGAAGATGAAAACATCACCATTGAAGGGTTGATGGAGTTCATTCCAGGTCCAGATTTCCCAACAGCCGCCATTATTAATGGTCGCCGTGGTATTGAAGAGGCTTATCGTACTGGCCGTGGCAAGGTCTATATCCGTGCCCGTGCTGAAGTTGAAGCTGACGCGAAAACCGGCCGTGAAACCATTATTGTTCACGAGATCCCGTATCAGGTGAACAAAGCACGGTTGATTGAGAAAATCGCTGAGCTGGTCAAAGAGAAACGCGTAGAAGGCATCAGCGCGTTACGTGATGAGTCTGATAAAGACGGCATGCGTATCGTGATTGAGATTAAACGTGACGCCGTCGGGGAAGTGGTTCTAAATAACCTCTATTCACTGACGCAACTTCAGGTGACTTTCGGTATCAATATGGTGGCTCTGTCTCAAGGGCAGCCTAAATTGCTTAACCTGAAAGACATTCTGGTTGCATTTGTGCGCCACCGTCGTGAAGTGGTGACGCGTCGTACCATTTTTGAACTGCGTAAAGCACGTGACCGCGCACACATCCTTGAAGCATTGGCAATTGCACTGGCTAACATCGATCCGATTATCGAATTGATCCGCCGTGCCGCCACTCCTGCTGAAGCCAAAGCGGGCTTGATTGCCAATTCATGGGAATTAGGCAACGTGGCGTCAATGTTGGAACGTGCCGGTGATGACGCTGCCCGCCCTGAGTGGCTGGAAGCTGAATACGGTATCCGTGACGGCAGATATTTCCTCACCGAGCAACAAGCTCAGGCAATCTTGGATCTGCGTTTGCAGAAACTGACGGGCCTGGAGCATGAAAAACTGCTGGATGAGTATAAAGAGCTGTTGACCTTAATTGGTGAGTTGATCTTTATTCTGGAAAACCCGGATCGCCTGATGGAGGTTATCCGTGAAGAATTGGTTGCTATCAAAGAGCAATATAACGACGCACGTCGTACTGAGATAACGGCTAATACTTCCGACATCAACATCGAAGATCTGATTAATCAGGAAGATGTGGTTGTGACGCTGTCCCATCAGGGCTACGTCAAATATCAACCGCTGACGGATTACGAAGCTCAGCGCCGTGGTGGTAAAGGTAAGTCGGCTGCCCGTATCAAAGAAGAAGACTTCATTGATCGTCTGTTGGTTGCCAATACCCATGATACTATTTTGTGCTTCTCCAGCCGTGGCCGTCTCTATTGGATGAAGGTCTATCAGTTGCCGGAAGCCAGCCGTGGTGCACGTGGTCGTCCGATCGTCAACTTATTGCCGCTTGAGCCAAATGAGCGTATTACCGCCATTCTGCCAGTGCGGGAATATGAAGAAGGCCGTCACATCTTTATGGCGACCGCCAGCGGCACTGTGAAGAAAACCGCTTTGACCGAGTTCAGTCGTCCACGCAGCGCCGGTATTATTGCCGTCAATCTGAATGAAGGCGATGAGCTGATTGGTGTGGATCTGACCGATGGCAGCAATGAAGTCATGCTGTTCTCTGCATTGGGTAAAGTGGTTCGCTTCCCTGAGTCACAGGTCCGTTCGATGGGCCGTACTGCGACCGGTGTACGTGGTATCAACCTCAATGGTGATGATCGGGTTATTTCTCTGATTATCCCACGTGGTGATGGCGAAATCTTGACTGTGACTGAAAACGGTTATGGTAAGCGTACCGCAGTGGAAGAGTACCCAACCAAGTCCCGTGCGACTCAGGGTGTTATCTCCATTAAAGTCAGTGAGCGTAATGGTAAGGTTGTGGGGGCTGTTCAGGTGGCTCCGACTGACCAGATCATGATGATCACCGATGCGGGTACTCTGGTACGTACTCGCGTATCTGAGGTGAGTGTCGTGGGGCGTAATACCCAAGGTGTGACGCTGATCCGTACCGCAGAAGATGAGCATGTCGTTGGTCTGCAACGTGTTGCTGAGCCAGAAGAGGATGATGAAATCCTTGATGGCGAATCATTAGAAGGTGAAGAGGGCGGCGAAGACGATGCTGCACTGAATACACCAGAAGATGAAGATGCTGCTGATGAAGCAGAAGAAGGCGATGCTGAAGATGAGGACGACAACGTATAATGCGTTGTTGAAAACAAGAGCCAGCTTACGAGCTGGCTTTTTTATGGGCTATTGGTAGTGTATTCTGTTGCTCATGCAGCCTGTCTGGCCCTACTTTCCACCCTGGAATCAGATTGAAATATCTCTCTTCATTTCGCACGACACTGAAAATATCCCGTTACTTGTTTCGGGTATTGGCCATTATGTTATGGTCACTTGGTGCACTGTTGACCACTTTTTATATCCTGAACATCCTCAACGAGAAAAAATCTGACATCCGTCAGGAATATAATACTAACTTTGAGCAGGCTCAGAGCTACATCAGGCACTCTGCCGATATCATCCGCGATATCAAATATATGGCGGAAAACAGATTAAATCAGGATTCGGCGAGCAGTGATATCGCTGCTGGCGCTTTTATCAAAAACAAAACGACACCACAATATTATCCGCTTAATACCGGTGCGGATTGTGCTGCACTTAATTCGTCGCGCCACTCTTCATTAAGTTCTCTTAGTAACCTGATTCTGTACTGGAAAGAGAACTTTGCCGCAGCTTATGACCTTAACCGGATATTCTTTATTGGCAGCGACACGCTGTGCATGGTGGATTTCGATATTCGCAATACCCCGATGGAGCAGGAGAGTCTGCTTAAGTCATTGAATGAAAATATTTTAAAATATCGAGATGCAAAAAATCAGGATAAAGACAGCACGTTGTATTGGATAGTACCGGGTGTGCGGCCTGAAATTGGTACCTTATATGTCCTGACCCCCCTCTATGTGGGCAACAAGCTAGAGGCAATGGTGGGTACTGAGCAAACTATCCGCCTGGAGGATTTTATCTCTTCCGGGACATTGCCTGTCGGCGTGACATTACTTGATCAGGATAATGAGCCGGTATTACGGTTAGCAACAGGGGAACGGTATGCTTCGATGTTAGACGATTACCCTGATTCTCCGTCTTATTTTGGCTACGTTGATGACTACAACTCGCTTATTCTAAAAAAGAATTTACTGCCATCAACCCTCAGCATCGCTTATTCCTTGCCGGTTAGAACGATAATAGATACATTCAAGTTATTAATTTTTAATGCATTTCTTCTGAATGCGCTTTCTGGTGTTGTGATCTTTACTCTGGCGTGGCTATTTGAGCGAAAAATGTTCCATCCAGCAGAAGATAACGCTTTGAGGCTGGAGGAACATGAACAGTTCAACCGCAAAATTGTCGCTTCGGCTCCTGTGGGCATTTCTATTCTGCGCATTAGTGACGGGACCAATATCCTCAGCAATGAATTGGCACATAATTATATTAATTTGCTGACGAATGAGGATCGCGAACGTATTACACGCATTATTTGTGAGCAGCAGGCGAACTTTGTCGATGTCATGACCAGCAATAACAATAATCTACAAATTAGCTTTGTTCACTCCCGTTATCGTAATGAAGATGTGGCTATCTGTGTGCTGGTTGACGTCAGCTCGCGGGTCAAAATGGAAGAGTCACTGCAAGAGATGGCGGCGGCGGCGGAGCAGGCCAGCCAATCAAAATCGATGTTTTTAGCCACGGTCAGCCATGAGTTGCGCACGCCGCTATATGGGATTATCGGTAACCTCGATTTGTTGCAAACCAAAGAGTTACCTCACGGTGTTGAGCGGCTGGTGACGGCGATGAATAATTCGTCAGGCTTATTACTCAAAATTATCAGCGACATCCTCGATTTTTCTAAAATAGAATCTGAACAACTGAAAATTGAGCCGAGTGAGTTCTCTACCGTGGAGGTGATAACCCATATTACGGCTAACTATTTACCGCTGGTGGTCAAAAAACGCTTAGGTCTCTACTGCTTTATTGAGCCTGATGTGCCACGACAGATGCTCGGCGATCCTGTCCGTTTGCAACAGGTGATTTCTAACCTGTTGAATAATGCTATAAAATTTACAGATACTGGCTGTATTATCTTGCAAGTACGGGTGCGCGGTGATTATCTGGAATTCCGAGTGCGAGATACCGGCGTGGGGATTAATTCACGTGAGATTAACCAGTTATTTGATCCATTCTTCCAGGTTGGAACTGGAGTGCAGCGCCATTTTCAAGGGACGGGGCTAGGCCTGGCTATCTGTGAGAAGTTGGTCAACCTGATGGATGGCGATGTTGAAGTGGTTTCAGAGCTAGGAATGGGCAGTATTTTTGCTATCCGCATTCCATTATATTTTGCCGAAAATGGCAATCGGGCTAAAAATGCCGTGTTACCGCAAAGCGACCGTTGGCAAGGGAAAACCTTGTGGTTGGATATCCGCAATGCGCGGTTGGAAAGCTATTTACTTGATTTATTGCGTCATTTTGGAGCCACGATCCGGCGTTACAGTAATGAACAGACCTTGCAGGATCAAGTGCTGATTTGTGATTACTTACCGCAAATAAACGCACCTCTATCGACGTGGATTCAAATCTCCATTGAGCACATTGGTCTGCCACAAGAGACGCGTCCAGGCTATTGGTTACTGAGCACATCGACCCTACTCGAGATTATCCCGCTATTGGACCAGATATTGCTGGAACAACAATTGGTTGAGTGCGCGCCATTACAGTTGCCAGCACCGAAAGCAAATCAGGATGAGAATGCAGACTTGCAAATTCTGGTTGTGGACGATCATCCCATTAATCGCCGCTTGTTAGCCGATCAGCTCACCACTCTGGGCTACCAAGTGATTACCGCGAATGATGGGTTGGATGCTCTGGCAGTATTGAGTGCCAATAATGTCGATATTGTACTGACTGACGTGAACATGCCAAATATGGATGGTTATCGTCTGACTCAGCGCCTGCGGCAGTTAAACCATCATTTCCCGATCATTGGCGTAACCGCCAATGCATTAGCTGAAGGCAAACAACGCTGTATTGAAGCAGGGATGGATAACTGTTTGTCCAAGCCAGTGACACTGGATACATTGCGCCAGATGTTGGTTTACTATAGTGACAAAGTCCGCCGTTCACGTTAAAGCCTTCGTACTTGAAGCCGCAGGGGTGTTAGCTGCACTCATTCACCCGAATCACTTACGTGAGTAAGCTCCTCGGGATTTATTCGTTTGCCGCCTACCTGCAACTCCAATTACTTTGGCTTATATCTTGGTCTTGAAGCCGCAGGGGTTAGCTGCACTCATTCACCCGAATCACTTACGTGAGTAAGCTCCTCGGGATTTATTCGTTTGCTGCCTACCTGCAACTCCAATTACTTTGGCTTATATCTTGGTCTTGAAGCCGCAGGGGTGTTAGCTGCACTCATTCACCCGAATCACTTACGTGAGTAAGCTCCTCGGGATTTATTCGTTTGCTGCCTACCTGCAACTCCAATTACTTTGGCTTATGCCTTGGTCTTGAAGCCGCAGGGGTGTTAGCTGCACTCATTCACCCGAATCACTTACGTGAGTAAGCTCCTCGGGATTTATTCGTTTGCTGCCTACCTGCAACTCCAATTACTTTGGCTTATGCCTTGGTCTTGAAGCCGCAGGGGTGTTAGCTGCACTCATTCACCCGAATCACTTACGTGAGTAAGCTCCTCGGGATTTATTCGTTTGCAGCCTACCTGCAACTCCAATTACTTTGGCTTATATCTTGGTCTTGAAGCCGCAGGGGTTAGCTGTTTAGGTCGTTTGGTTGTTATAACGAGAGTTAATGCATTAATAGCATGAATGGAAAAATGGATAAAAATAAGCCCGAGGTCACTGAGCAAATTTTGCTGAGCAACACCGGGCTTGAGATTATATCGGTAGATAAAGATTATTGTTCTTTATCAACCTGACTAATGGTTACAGATGAAAGATAGTTTAACAGCGCGATATCATTATCTACGCCCAGCTTCATCATGGCCGATTTCTTCTGGCTACTGATGGTTTTAATGCTGCGATTGAGTTTTCTGGCGATTTCAGTCACTAAGAAACCTTCAGCAAATAACCGTAAAACTTCACTCTCTTTCGGTGATAAACGTTTATCACCGTAACCATTAGCACTGATTTTCTCTAGCAGTTTAGCCACGCTCTCTGGGGTGAATTTCTTCCCTTTTTGTAGTGCGGCCAATGCCTTAGGCAAGTCGGCTGGTGCGCCTTGCTTTAATACTATCCCATCAATATCCAAGTCCAAAACTGAACTAAGAATAGCGGGATTATTATTCATGGTCAGAACAATTATGGCTAAATCTGGGTAATGCCTTTTTATATATTTTATCAGAGTGATGCCATCACCGTACTTATCCCCAGGCATGGAGAGGTCGGTAATTAGCACATTGGCATCAAGTTTAGACAAACTGTTAATAAGCGCTGTAGAGTCTTCAAACTCCCCGACAACGTTTACCCATTCAATTTGCTCAAGCGACTTTCGGATGCCAAACAACACAATTGGATGGTCATCAGCAATAATTACATTAAGGTTGTTCATGGTTATGGGTTACCTTGCTGCAACAGTCTGGTGACGAAAGAATCAATTTGACTGATGCTATTTTCGATCTTCAACCGATCGCCATCTGCGATATGCTGTTCTAATGTTTCACATAGCTGTTTGCCAAGTATCAGGTTCAACATAGCAAATACGCCTTTCAATCGATGTGCGGTCTGCGAAAGCGATATGAAATCACGTTGCTGAACTTCAGTATACAGTTTCTTCAGATCTACCGGTACTGTCTCAACAAATAAGGAATAATAGTCACTGGACTTTAGTTGTTGCTCGTAGGTATTTATATCATCAGCAGCAATGGATTCAGACTCTTCAGGTGACTCATCTGATAAGATTCGTTGCTCGATTAATAATAATATTGCATCAATGACAGCGCTGCCCAAATTATAATTTACCCGAATATAATTATCCTGCAACTGCTGTAAACCCACCTCGTCTGAGACTAGCAATAAGGTAAAGTTATCATACTGTTGTGGGTTATCCGTTAAGGTTACATCGTAATCCCGCCCTGGCAAACGATCATCCGCGACAATGCAATTGGCGCCGAATGAATTCAATAACGTGGTGATAATTGAACGTACTTCTTCTGAAGTTATATCTAATAGCGCCGTAACTCCGTCCAATAATTTTTCTTGCTCCTCTACTTGTTCATTTTGGATAGCCATGGTTACACGGATAGTATAGCGAGTACCTATATCTACTTTACTGCGAATCTCAAGTTGGCCGTTTAATTTCTTACATAATTGGTTACATAAAAAGAATGTTAACCCCGAGCCATGGTTGTATCGGTCAACCAATGTTTGACTGAGGAAAGGATAATTAAGATTACTGATCTCTTCATCAGAAATACCGACACCAGTATCGGTTATCTGGATAATCAGTTGTTCTGGATGCCCGGGTTCGTGGCCAACATTGAGCGTGATTTTCCCATAAGCTGTGGTGATAACAGAATAATGCAGTAGCAGCGACAGTATTTTACGTAAGATTTTTTCATCGCCGATGTAATCCTGATCGATATTGACATGATAGTGATTAAACAGCGTTAAACCTTTCTGATTTATCGCAGGCAGTACCTCCAGCAGTAGCGCATCGATTAATGCTGATAGAGAGAAGGCCCCCTGTTCAGGCTGCCAGTCCTGAGTCTCCAGCCGCGTCAGGAGGGTAATGTTATCTATCAACTCGGCGATAGTGTCAGTTTGCGCTACCAATTTGGCTTTCAGATTCTGTTGTTGCTGTAAGTCGGTGGTGTTCTGGAGCTCATGGGCTATCTGATTGAGGTTGTTGATAGGTTGATTCAGCTCAATCCCCAAGTTGTGCAACATCAATTTGCGGGCTTGCAGGTTTTTGTCGTATTCACGCCTTGCTTGTTGCAGCTTTTTATTTACCAGTACCTCTTTATCCTGATCATGAAGCAGGAACAGATAGGTTTCTGGTGAAATCTGGCTGCGGAACATCCGAATCTCATAAACTTCATTATTTACCGTGCCCTGAATCACCCCGTGGTGCTGTTCTGCCATATGAGCAATTTTTTGCAGATTTAGATGGGGCATCAGGTTATCGGCAATCTGGTTACTAGCGACTACAGTGCTGTTGCTGAAGTTATAGACCAATAACCCTTGTGGCAGGCTGGTAATAATCTCCTGACTCAGTGATTTCTGTGTTTCTAACTGTTCGACCATATCTGCACTTGGGCGCACATATTGGCGGCGCACAAAATAGATGCCTAAAACAGCCAGTACTAGCAACAATATATTGGACAAAAGGAGCCAAAAGTTGTTTCTCAGCAAATCAATGGCTAACCCCCCGACCGGGACACGATAGACAATTTTCAGCGCGGCATTCGCCAGAGGGGCTGAAAATTCTAGCCAGGAACCATTCAATGCCACGCTGGTTGCTACAATGTCCTCGGGCGCCATACCTTCATTAATGGGAGTCTTATCTTGTTGCAGCAAAAAGTTAGAACGCGCCATGTTGGAAGGTATTAAGTCATTAATTGGTAAGTCAAAAGCGATAACGGTAGCCAAATGCCCAGGATGGTTAAATGTGGTTCTCAGCGTAAAATAGTAGGCGTTCTGAAAGCGAAATTTACGTAACGGTGAGAAACTCTCACGTTCATCTAAGGTATTGGCCTGTTGCAACATTTCCGCGCGCCGAGATTCAGCAGCAACGGTCAGGTAACTTTCTTTAAAACGCGAAGTGACTTCTTTTAATGCCTGGGTGGTGATGAGTGTCAGACTATTATCTTGGCCGTTAAGATAATACATCGAGTAAGTATCATTTTGTGACCCCCAATGGCTATCAAGATAGTCAGATATCTGCAAGATCATCGGCAGTGTTGCTGGCTCGTGATTGCCAAAAATGACCGAGTCAGTTTTTCTGCGCGGCTTTTCGATATAGTAAATATCAGGGCGTAGCCGGACCTCTTGTGCGGAGAGGATACTTTTCTCAGACATATTGGGGTTATTGGCTAAATCGTATATCTGATAGGTATGATAGCGGTAATCATCGATACGTTGTTGCAGGCCTGCGGCGATAGTCGTTAGCGCGTATTTTTTTTCTGCCAGATAGGCATTGGTATAGTTGTAGCTATACAGGCCCATCGTGACGAGCAGCAGGACGATAAACAGCCAGAAACAGCGAGTGATATTCGCAGAACTGGTAGATAACGAGTTATTTTGCATAACGATAATGCATATTCCTTGATTAGCGCGTGACGGCTCTGGCGCTGGCAGTGACGGTCAGTAATAGTAACGCCACACAGCCAAAAGCCACCGATAAATTGCTTAATTGTGCGACAAACCCAATTGCCGCAGGCCCGGCTAAAATCCCGGCGTATCCGATGGTGGTAATCGATGCTACCGCCAAATTGGCTGGCATCACGGTTTGGTTACCGGCGGCGGTAAATAAGATAGGCACGACATTGGATGCCCCAAGCCCTACGAGCATAAAGCCCAAAAGAGCGGCAATTGAGCTATCAACGCTTATCGCAATGATAATCCCAAGCGCAGCACACAGACTGCCACCTAATAATACCTTGTATCGGCCCAATCCGTTGACAATCCGATCGCCATTCAAACGCCCGAGTGTCATGGCGATGGCAAATACCGCATATCCCATTCCCGCTTGTGAGGGGTCCATACCGCGCAGTGTAGTCAGGAAAACCGCACTCCAGTCAAGCATCGAGCCTTCGGCCAGAAACATAACAAAGCACAGGAAGCCAATAAACATCACCCAACCACGCGGCAAAACAAACAGTGGGCCGTCATGGGCTTCTCCGCTACCTCGTAGCAAATTCTTATTGGCAGTGAGCAGGAGAACAATCATTAGCACCACGGTAGCGATAATCGCCGCCAATGGGCTTAGCCCCAACCATAATAAAGCACTCACGCCACCAGCACCGGCAATCCCTCCGACACTAAACAGACCGTGGAAACCGGACATCATGGCCCGGCCACTGGCTTTTTCAACAATAACCGCCTGAATATTCATGGCGACATCTATTATGCCCATAGCAGCACCGAATACGAGCAGAGCGAGAGCCATCGTCACCGGGGTATTCATCAGGACTAACAAGGGAAGATCGAGGCACAGCACTGCCCCTGCCAGTAAAATCACTGGGCGGCAACCCCATTTTGCCGTTAGTACCCCGGTCAGGGGCATTGCCAGCATCGAACCGATACCAATACACAATAGCAGTAAGCCCAACGACGCATCGTTAAGACCGATACGCGCTTTGGCAAAAGGCACCAGAGGGGCCCAAGCGGCCATACCCAATCCTGCAATAAAGAATGCCAGTCGGGTCGAGACTTGCTGTGCAACACCTGGCTGCAATGTTTGTTGGAGTACTTTGGTGGTCATGAGGTATCAGATCTGCGATTGAAACGAACAAGTGATATTGACAGATGTTTCTATCACAAAGAGAAATGCGGGTCGAAGGGATTTGTCTGGATTAGTAGAATAGTTGCTTTTTATATACGGTTGCTTGCGGGCACCCCATGACTCTAAGCCCTATATATGCATGGCATAGCTGGCCTCTCTTTAGCTACTCATTAGGCTAAAATGTGGTTTTTATCATCCTAAATACACCGCAGGATAACCGTATCACTCAATAAGATTGTGGCTTAAAATCAAAAATGATTAGCCGAGGATTATTTCTAGTAGAGAGTGAACCGTTCAATTATTCATCGTTGATGAATAATTGAACGGTCATCCATAGGGCATTATAATCACTGATTAGATATTTTTAAGCTATTTGTGCTTAAATAAAACCATGAAACTATATTATTCGGCTACTATTTCATCTTGTTAATACGTGCTCACTATGAATATACTTAACTATATATTATTGGCAATAAAAAAGCCGGTCAAAGACCGGCCGTAACACTAACTAATTATCTGGCCACATAAGCCACAATGTGAATAAAAGTAAAAATAATGATGATAGCGGATGTATTATAGCCCTCGATTATTGTATTTTACTTATCAATTTGTGCTGCTGATGTATTTTTTCAACATGTTGTTTTATATGTGAATTATATTTATTCTTGATTATAAGTGCTATATTTTTAGTGTTTTTAATATTTGTTAAAGTTCGCCAGTATTTACATTTTGAAATACTTTGCTGGGTATATGAAACATTATCCGTCACTTAGTAGCATTTTCTGTATAGATTAATCCTAATCTTATTCCCACAATAGAGAAACCCCATTGGGAGTAATTGCTCGAAAGAGCAGTGGCATAATCAAATCTAATAATAGAGGATAATAACGATGAAACTTCGAGTTCTTTCTCTGCTGGTTCCGGCTTTATTAGTCGCAGGTAGTGCAGGTGCAGCTGAAATTTACAACAAAGACGGCAACAAACTGGACTTGTTCGGTAAAATTGATGGTCTGCATTATTTCTCTGACAATAAAAGCAATGATGGCGATCAGTCCTACATGCGTTTCGGCCTAAAAGGCGAAACACAAATTAATGACCAACTGACCGGTTATGGCGAGTGGGAATATCAGGCAAACCTGAATAAAGCTGAAAGTCAGGATCAAGGCAACTTCACGCGTGTTGGCTTTGCGGGTCTGAAATTTGCGGATTACGGTTCTCTGGATTACGGCCGTAACTATGGTGTGCTGTACGACGTAACTTCATGGACTGACGTGCTGCCAGAGTTTGGTGGCGATACATATGGTGCGGATAACTTCCTGTCTCAACGTGGTAACGGCATGGCGACTTACCGTAACACCAACTTCTTTGGTCTGGTGGACGGCCTGAACTTTGCGCTGCAATATCAGGGCAAAAATGGTAACGGTACTGAAACCAATAATGGCCGTGATGTACAAGGGCAGAATGGTGATGGTTACGGTATGTCCGTATCTTACGATTTGGGCTGGGGTGTGAGTGCGTCTGCGGCGATGGCCAGTTCTCTGCGTACTACTGATCAAAATAACCTGAAATTTGGTCACGGTGACCGTGCAGATGCATACACCGGTGGTTTGAAATACGATGCCAACAATGTCTATCTGGCGGCTAACTATACTCAGACTTATAACCTGACCCGCTTCGGTGATTTCGGCAATAACAATGCCGATGCAGGTTATGCTAACAAAGCGCAAAACATTGAGTTAGTGGCTCAATATCAATTTGATTTCGGCCTGCGCCCATCCGTGGCTTACCTGCAATCCAAAGGTAAAGACCTTGGCAACGGTTATGGTGACCAGGATCTGTTGAAATACGTTGATGTCGGCGCAACTTATGCCTTCAACAAAAATATGTCCACCTACGTTGATTACAAAATCAACCTGTTGGATGAAAATACCTTTACCAAAAACGCCGGTATCAACACTGATGATATCGTAGCTGTTGGTGTGGTTTACCAGTTCTAATTCTGATTACAGGATAAGTTCTGAGGCAGAACGCGGTCAATCTGGCCGCGTTTTTTTGTGTCGGTCATCAGGCTGGTATTGTTAGGACAGGATGTTTATCCGCCGAAGGCAGCTCTTACGTGCATTGAAAACAGCCGATGGTTTATCAAAAGGCGCGCCATTTTTAGCCGCACAGACTTTTTTTGACCAATTTTGGTGTGAAGTTTAACCAAACGAATCGAATTTCAATTTTTTCTAAATGAAACACTAGACATATCATCGCGCTATAGATGATAATGCTGCCCATTGGAAGGATGGCCGAGTGGTTTAAGGCAACGGTCTTGAAAACCGTCGACTGTAACAGGTCCTAGAGTTCGAATCTCTATCCTTCCGCCAAATTTAAAGCCCAAGCTTATTGCAAGCTTGGGCTTTTTGCTTTTTCAGCGGGAACAAACAGAGAACGGCTATTACTTGGCCTGCGCCTCGAGAGTAAATGTCTCTTGAATCACCGCCATCTCTTTAACCATGATAGTTTCCGTGCGCGCTTTTGCCACGCCACGGCAGCCTTCACCATAGTGTTCACCTTCCCAACGCCCAACCAATGCTGCACCAACTGCGTTACTCATCACATTAGTGGCAGAACGGCCCATATCGAGGAAGGGATCAACACCCATCAGTAGAATCAACCCTGCTTCCGGGATATTGAACTGGCTCAACGTTGCGGCAATAACCACTAATGAAGCACGTGGAACCCCCGCCATGCCCTTAGAAGTCAGCATTAGAATCAATAACATGGTGACTTGCTCACCCATGCTCAAATGGATATTACATGCCTGAGCAATAAATATGACCGCGAACGAACAATATGCCATGGAGCCTACAAGGTTAAAGGAATAACCAATCGGCAACACAAAACTGGCAATTTTGTTGGATACGCCAAACTCTTCTAATTTCTCTAACGTACCAGGGAAGGCCGCTTCAGAACTTGAGGTGGTAAAAGCTAACAGCGCGGGTTCGCTGATGCCTTTAATTAAGCGCAGCGTGCAGCGGCCAATCAGAAGTATCGAACAACCAATCAAAATAAGCCACAGCAGGCCGAGGGTGAGATAGAACTCGCCCATAAAGATACCGGCACTGACTAATACACTTAAGCCACGCTCAGAAATCATGGCTGAAATGGCAGCGAATACGGTCAGAGGGGCAAACAACATGACGTAACCTGTGAGTTTTAGCATCAGGTGTGCCAACGAATCTAATACCGAAACGATAGGGGTAGCTTTTTCACCGATGGCGGACAGGCTAATTCCCATAAATATAGAGAACACAACAATTTGCAGGATTTCATTGCGTGCCATCGCATCCACAATACTGGTTGGGATAGCGTGTGAGATAAACACCTTAGCCGAGAATGGTACTGGTGCGATACCGTCAACAGCGCTGGCAGTTTCCGCCACGAAGTTAATCCCATCACCGGGTCTTAACAGGTTAACAATCACCAACCCGAGCAGAATGGAAATGAATGCGGCGCAAATGAACAAGAACAGCGTTTTTGAGAAAACGCGTCCTAAGGTTTTGGCATCCCCCATTTTGGCAATCCCAACCACTAATGTTGAGATGATTAATGGAGCAATGATCATTTTGATCAATCGCAGGAAAATATCGGTGAAAATAGATATTTCAGATGAGTATGATTTAGCGAACTCAGGGCTGCTAAAGGAATTAATTAAAAATCCGACAATAATACCTATTATCAGACCCAATATGATCATTGTGGTCAAATTTTTTGATTTCATAAGGATTCCATTTATAAGTAGGGTGGTATCGTTGCTCTAAACTTAATTAATAACAGTGCTGATGTTGTATTTGCCTCTATATTAATCACGGTGCAGGACGAAGCGAATGACGCAGCGCAGTGCACCGGATTATTAGAGTGTTTTTTCTATTGCTACAGTTAATGAAATACTAAATGCTAAACTCGAGTTTCAATAATGGTGCATGTTGCTGAGCACCATAGACGTCAGTATCGCCTACTGCACCCGATACCAGGCTGCGCGGCATGACTACCTTGACAGCATTGGCGGGATCGAACCAAACAATGCGGTGTACAAATTTGGGGTCAATTTTATAGAGTTGCGCAATCAGTTCTTTTTTAAATTGCCCTGATGCTTTAATGCTTGAATATATCTCTTTATCCTTAAATAAAATGTCCAGCACTAATTCATAAGGACCGGCATTTTTCGATCTGACAACGTGTGCCAAATCTAAAATTGATTTTTTCATGCTACCACTCCTTCGGTTGTTACATTTTCCAGGCGGAATTTAAATGCAACTTCTGGTGTGTATTCCATCAAATGATAAATGGAGAATTCATAAACCAGTCCCGCTCGAATATCTGACGGAGAGAATGGGAAGGCCAAATTACCCGCAGTAGCTATTCGCCCGGCATAACCATAATGAAGCAGAGTAGAGCGGGCGAGTGAACATATGCTATCAGCCATGGCTTGAGTCGGGGCGACAACATCCAGCAAAATACCCAATTCATAAGAAGTGGTATCCGGCTCTGGCTCCATTTTGCCCATGACACCGTTCTTGCCGTACAGATGAAAATTGAGCTTCACCGCATCAGGATCGATTTTGAGGTTTTTTTCGACACTGTTGCGTACTTCGACCAAAATATTATCAATACCGGCAATCATAATGGAATCACGGGTGCCGGCAATACTCAGGGTACGATAGCCCACCGGACGTGCGCCTTCCAACTTCACGGTGTATGGCGTGTTTTCATGTACTGACCCGCTGACACGAACCTGGCCGTTGCCGACATTTTCAAAGCGACAGGCTTTCAGGTTCAACACGCCGCCGGGGCCGGGTAAGAAATATGGGTCAGATTTTTCATACAAGGTATGTGCCGCGGCCGAGGTTTCGGTAAATTGACGTTTCTCGTTGAAGGTTTTTAAGGTAAAGCCAGTTTCGTCCAGAATACCCATTGCGCAGTCGGAGCCTGATCCCGGTGTTGCTGCAATAGCAGCACATTCCAAAATCTTGCCACAATGCAACGCCAGACCTTCATCGAATCCCCTCATAATCGGTAACGCCGCAAAGCAGGCGGGATCATAAGCACGGCCACCTAACACCACTTGTGCGCCCGCTTGCAATGCTTCCTGAAAAGGCTCGATCCCCATTTGAGCAACGATATAGGTTGTGGCATCAATGGCTTCATGAGTCAGTTCAGGGACAAAATCCAGCGACTGAATCTTGCCGGCATCAAGGGCGGCGTGCACCACTTCTTTACTGACGTCGGCAGGGATAACAGCCAGCGTAAAGTTGAGCGATTCCTCTTTGGCAATCTCTAAAATTATCTGGCGACACCACTCCAGGTGCGGTGCAGCCCCTGAACCACCCGCAGTACCGATAACCACAGGAATACCATTTTTCACCCCTGCGGTTATCATATAGCGCAGATCGCGTTTTACTCCAGCGCGGTCGGTAAAAGGTTTACCGGCACCCAAATAGTGAGGGCCGGGGTCAGAGGATCCAGCATCTACGGCGATTAAATCAGGTGACTCCTCCATCGCTTTCATAAAGCTCTCTTCCGGGAATCCGTACCCCAAGATGGCCGTTGGTGAGAGAATTTTAAAGGTCTTAGACATATCAGTTAGCCTTTGCATTAAGTTGCGCGATGGTGCGAGACATCTCGTTGAACACAATGTTCATCCCTTCATCAAAACCCATCCCCGGTTTGATTAGCATCCGCATCGGACGGGAGGCGATAGCGACATGCACACAGGTGCGAGCGCTGATATCGGTTTCGTTACAAGTCCCCCCCTGGTACGCTTCCATCCCTTTTTTATTGCAGTAAAGAACCGCGTCCACGATGTTGTGAATACTGCCCAAATCAGGGGTTTTGATCTGCACCATGTGACAACTACCCGCATCAGTAAAATCGATGATGTCTTGATAGGTGTTACACCATTCATCGGCCACAATTTTGACTTTCGAACCGAGTTTTGCCAGATTGCGGGTAATCTCAGTTAACAGGCGGATTTGGTCTGGTTTATTGCCCGCATCAACCGGCCCTTCGATATACAGATCCAGATCGCCGGCTTGTTCTTGCAGACTGGCGATATATTCAGCGCACCGCATTGGGTCCATGTCAAAAATCAGGCCAATGGTGCCGTAAACATCAATATGCAGATTCGGTTTGTAGTTAGGATCAACGCGCAGTTCAGCCACGCGTTTGGCTAACCAACTCACATAGTCACGCAGTTTTTCGCCATTGCGGCCCAGTTTTTCATCAACGTTGTTGATAAGACCATGTGGCAGAACATCGACGCCTTTAACGATCATTTTATCCACAGCGATATAACGGTCATCGCCACTTTGACCAAACAGCGGAATAGGTTTGGCAACCAGCGGCAGATGCCATTCGTCACACACTACCTCGGCTTTTAAACGCCCGGTAGCTAACGCAGTGGCATCCAGCAATGCCTGAGAAAGGCCGTAACGAATGGCGGTATGTAGCTGTTTGCCATCAATGGTCACGTCGTCAAAGAAACGGGCATTCAGACGAAACTCACTGACATCGCGCCCTTCCAGTAGGGGTTTGATATGTTTTTCTAAGAAAGGAACAAAATTTGCTGCGATAAACAAAGGATCACGACCACCAGCGCCTGAGTATTGCACTGCGGCACAGTCACCCACTGCCACGGCCCCATTTTCTAAAATTAATTGGATGTTGACGCATTCACCTGCCTGCCGAATTGACGTGAATCCCTCAGTCACCGGCTTGCCTTGATAGATAAACCCATCCAATTTCGCGCCATTTTTGATTGCTTGTTGGTCATCGAAGTAGAAAGATGAGTAACCTGCGGTGAACAGAGCGTGTTTGATTTTCATTATGGTCTTCCTATTAATTTACTGTGGGATACAGCGTTAATGTCATCAATAATCATTTGGAATGAAGGTACACGGCCTTCTTCTTTAGCGCGTTCAGCAACAAAATCATGGTGGAGTGCTAGTACATCTTCAGGCAGGGGTACTGAACCCGGATCGAAGACGCGGATGGCGCCATGGTTATCGCGGATAGGCATCATTTTGCCGGAGTTACAGGTGGCGGGGGCAAATGGCACATCAAGGACTCCCGCTTCAAAGGCACGTACGGTACCTATCGCAATATCGCCCTGACCCAGTTCCAGCACTTTGTTCATAACGGCGCGAACTTCACGTTTAATCAGATCAACCTCGCGATCGACCTCCAGACAAGGTGGGAATTTTTGGTCACGAACCATGTTCAGCATTTGGTTCGAGGCTCTTAATCCTTGACCATTTGCCTCGGCAGTTGGGATCCCGTAGGCCTCATGTGGGCTTTTGGTAATCACCTTGGTAGCACCGGCCATCCCCGCTACTGCGGCCCCCCAAGAGATAACCGCGAATGCACGGGACTCATCTTCTGGGAATCCCCCCATCCATTGATGGAACACGGTACTCAACTCGTAATTGTCGTAGCCATTAGCGTGGAAATATTCATGAGCCAGCTCGCGTAATGATTGGATAGCCGCGATATCTTGCACAATATTACCCACCTGGCCGTAGCCCACGGTGATAGACCGGACACCTTGTTCCAGCGCGAGTAAACCTTCAATAATCGCGACCGCATGGGACACAAACGGCGGGATTAAGGTGCCGGTCAATGGGCCAAATGGCTCGCGGTTAATACGAATACCATGCTCTTCATATACCCCAATCAAGCGATCGCAGTACTGCCAGTCACGAATGGATTTCTCCAGCGTTACGCGTTTTGCATAAGGAATGTTGTAGGAGATCCCGCCGCCTTCGTAGCTGGTAAACCCACTGGCCATTGCTATCTCGGCCAGCAGCCGTGCATCAGGTGTTCCGTGCCGGATCTGCAATGGTTTAGATAAGCTTTCAGTAATGCTGCGACAAGCTGTTACACCGTGGTTGACGACCGGTAAACCATTGAGTTTTGATGTCCCTGCTTCGATAGATTTTTGGATGCCGATGGCTGCATCTTCGTAACGATTAAGGCGGGTATAGGCATCAATCGTGGTGGGTAGGAGGTCGCAATCTTTTTGCAACGCTGTCAGCAGTGCGATATGTTCTTCGATTAATGCGACCCCAGCACGAGGTTGGCTCAACGTAATGCCTTGGCGGTCTGCTTCAAATAATGCCCGGGCAAAATTTTTCGACTCAGGAATTGTTTGCTGATACTTAACGCCATCTTCAAATTTCTCAACGTCTTTGCCGGTGTGCCACGTTTGTAAGACGTGAAAACGTTCTGACATAAAGTGATCTAAAGAAATCTTTTTGTTGCGAAGTTCCATCATGACTCCAGTTTTTACTTGTTCAAAATTCGAACGCCAGTTTGGGCGGCAGCTTTAGGAAAGCGACGGGCGACATTGGCGAGCAGGGGAAGTAAACCTTGTGTATCTCTGTAATATTCAAACTTGCCGGGGAGCAGAACCTGCTTGCCCTCATCATCTAAATTGCGATATTTCAGCCAGTTATGAATATCGAATGATTCTGCTCGGGATAGCCACCCGCCAGTGCCAATCACCTTTTTAACCAGGCTTAAGTCGCGACCGACCTGTAGGTCAATATTGCCTGCGCAGGTACAAACCTGTGTTTTTTTGCCCGCATGACGTTCAGTGGCATATCCGACACAAATCCCAGCCAACAATTGGTCGAAAACAACTTCTTCGTCGCTACGGGGTAAATAGCCCGGATGCGCAGTGATATGGGTTAAATATCGATAAAAAGCATCAATTTGGTTTTGTTGATGTGAGAAGTAATGAGCAATCATCGGCATACCGGTTTCGCCGGCATTCATCGCTGAAACGCGCATCCCCAGGTCACCTTCGACGGTTCGTTTAATCAGCGGTTCTGGGATCCCGTGTATCACGGTGTCGGGCAGCATATGACTGTTATAGGAGGAGTAAACATCGGTGGTGGCGCCCCCCATATCTATCAACATGAACGTTTCCCAATCGGGCACGTATTGGCGAATTTGTTGTACCAGTTCGAAGACTGAATAGGGCGTAGGCAGTGGGTCTTCACCCGTTTGATCAACGATGACGTCTAAACCTTTCCCTCTAATAATCTTTTTGAGGAAAATGTTGCAAATAGCCTTACGCGCATCAAATGGATTAGGGCTGTCGAGATTGGGCAGCACGTTATTAACGATGGTTAAATCTTTATCACCGAGGATCTCCAATACGTCATCTTGCAAGTCGCGATTTCCGGCATAAATAATGGAGCACTTCAATTTAGATTGAGCCAATAGTTTCGCGTTAGACAGGCCATGAGCGTAGTCACCGCCGTCAGTACCACCGGTAAATAACAGGATATCCGGCGGTGATGCTTCTAAAGCCCGTACATCTGATTTATTCAGGTTATAGGCGAAGTGTTGTGACACTTTAGCCCCCGCAGAATGCGCGGTGACCTTGGCGGATTCGAGGGTAATATTGGGCACCAGCCCAATAGCAGCAACCGCTAATCCGCCTTTGGCCGATGAGGAGTAATCAATATTGACCTGCCCTGACGCTAATAAAGGGCGTGCATCGGCAACATTCAGGATCTTATTCAATACCGAAAAAAATCCTTCAGCCAAATGGTGTGGCGTAGTAGGAGATAATGCATAATTCTTCACATCAATATGGTCATCATCTCCCACCTCGAACACTGCCCCTTTTGTCCAGGTGGAGCCGATATCGATAGAAACGGTGATCATTGCACGCCCCCAGCCGCTGCTTCTGGTTGCATGGCATGTTCAATATCGCCTTTCATTAAAGAACAGACTAATTCCAAATCAGTGTCGGGTGCGAAGACGCGGTTGAATCCCATCTCTTTGAATTTTGACTCAATTTCTGAGAATGCATGTTTACCAATAACCAAATTTCCGCCGACATACAGCAAGATTTCGCCAATTCCGCGTTCAATGCAGTTCTCACGCATACCAATACAATCCACTTCACCGTGCCCATAGATAGAGGAGATGACAATGGCGTGAGCACCGGTTTCAATGGCAGCATCAATATATTCATCCTGACTCACCATCACTCCGAGATTGATGACGTTGAAGTTGTGCATTGTAAACACTCGGTCTAGCACCTTATTACCAACAGCATGGCAATCAGCACCAATGACGCCAATAACAATTGTTGGATTTTGCATGTTAAGTCCTCTATGTAGATTACGATCCGTATATTGGTTTTGTGAGTAGAGAGCTAAATTTATTTTTTTAGCCCTCTACGCGTAAATCAAGATTATCTATTTTATTCTTCAGGTATCGATGGCAATTCACTGGGAATTGGCTGGCTTATAATGTGCTTTTCCAACAAATTAAATACAATTGATTTATTGTCAGGACATCTTGAAAAAAATAAAAAAGCAAAATAAATTATTTTAAATTGGCAGTTTAGATTGAGTAAATTATTTAAAATCAATCTATTGTTTATGTTATTTGTTTTTTGTTAATGCATGGTTATAAATATAATTAAAAATGAATGTGATTATTTAGAGTGAAAGTGTGATCTATATAAAAGTTATGGGTTAATTCTGTTTGTGTGATGCTGATCATATTTATATTTCTAGGGTTTAGTTTTGTTTTCTGTTGGTTGGCTATATTTAATGAATTAATATGAGATATTTTATAGATGTGAGAGTTATAATGTTAAAAATAATAGTGAGTTATTATCACATTAGCTGAATATTAAAAATCAATGATGTTTGCGAAAATAATATGTTCATCAACGCACGCCACCCACAACCATTTTGACAATATGAATATGCGGATAGTGCTTAATTATCTGTGGTTGATGCAGTGTGCTGATAAGGCGGTCTAGATCGTGTCGTTGATGATTGAACAGCAAACCAATAACGCTGCCACTGTGGGCTACGTTCAAACCATAAATTCCGCTGCGCTCAACGATATCCAGTAACTGATGAAATTCAGGCTTAGGCAGCATTGACTGGCTGGCGACGGCACTTAGCGTGGTGGCTTCGCCCAAACGATAGTGGCACTGGGTATCGTTAGCCTGTTGAAACAGTTGCATAGCATTGGCTAAGTTGGCTGCCTGTTTAAGTAACAAGGGTTGGCGATTTCGTTTATGGAACTCTTCGGTTAACAGCGTTTGTGTACTTTCAAGTAGCAGAATGTCGATGTCGGGTCGCCAGGTAAAGGGATGATGATTTTGCGCGGTCTGGTGATCAAAAAGGGTGAGATCTTTAAATATCGTGCTGTCGGTGGGTTCAACTGCCACGCAGAGTTTGGCCAGTGATTCGTCACTCAGTGATTTACCCAGTAAGCGGCTGGTCGCGATAGCTGTTGCGGCAATATCGGCGGTGCTACTGGCTAATCCTTTAGCCACGGGAATAGTGGATTCAAACGCAATGCAGATATTCTCGCTATATTGGGCAGGCTCGCCAAAATGCGCCAACACTTGCCTGACCATGTGACGCATACGCGGTCGTTCACGCCAGCTCGGTTCCCCTTCGGTAACTGAAACGGTGCTAAACCAGTTAATCGGGCAAGAGATAAGTTTTTCTCCGCCAAAAATCCACCCTTGGATCAGTTCACCGCAAGAGGCTGGGCAACGGGCTTCAGCCATGAGAAACAGCCTGTGGCCAGATGTGGTCTGGATGCCTGATATAACTGACGGATTGAATGCCGTTCTTATGCACTACTGGCCCCTTGGAACAAATAACTATTGCTGACAACATACTCAGATTGCCTGCAATAGTGGTTCATGACTGATATCAATTTGGTGGGCAGTAAAAGCCAGAACATCACTAAGATTGACGACATGACCAATCACTAACAGTGCGGGGGCATGTAATTTTTTACGTACAATTTCATCTTTTAGCGTGGTCAGTGTCCCTTTTGCTATCTCTTGCCGTTGCTGGCTGGCATACATCACGGCGGCGGCGGGGGTGTCGGGTGATTTACCTCCGTCGATTAGGCGTTGGCAGATCTCCTCTTGTCGCGTCATTCCCATTAATACGATTAACGTCCCATCCAGTTGGGCCAAAATATCCCAGTTTTGTGGTTCATTTCCCTGACACATATGCCCGGTGACCACATGAAAGCTGGAAGCGTAGTGCCGATGGGTCACGGGGATACCGGCATAGGCTAAACCGCCAATAGCTGAGCTGATACCTGGAATTATCTCAAAAGGGATCTCTTCATGGGCAAGTGCCTCGGCTTCTTCTCCACCTCGGCCAAATACATAAGGGTCGCCTCCTTTAAGACGAACAACATTTTTCCCCGCCAGGGCATGCTCGACCAAGATTTTATTGATCTGTTCTTGTGGGACTGGATGATGATTTGAGGTTTTCCCCACATTAATAATTTGGCAATGGGGTGGTGCTTGAGAAATTAACTCAAGATTAACCAGACGGTCATGCACAATAACTTGAGCTTCACGAATGGCTAGCAATCCTTTTACAGTGATTAGAGATGCATCCCCCGGTCCCGCCCCAACTAACAATACTTTTCCTTTACTCATTCGAGCAACCTTTATGGCCGATAAGATTTTTAATTTTATTAAAATTAATCACCAGAAATGCGTTATATAAAAACGGCATATGATTATTAAACTCCGCATCATTATTCATAAATATGAGATTATATATTTGACCTTGCTCCCAATATTTAATCATTTTATGGAATGATCTCTTTCAAATATTTCGCATTTGATGTTTGTTTTTATAACTATATGATTTTCATATTAAATTATGGTTTTATTTTATTTGTGTTAACGCTAAAGCATCAATATTTAAATGTGCAATGTCCTTCGTTATAGTTTTGGTTTATTCGCTTATTTTTTATCTTTAATATGATATTGCTATTGATAATCATGAGGGCTATCACAAAAATGACGGAGACCCATGTCTATCTAAATAGAAATGTGTATTTTAAAAATCAAAAAAAGAAGCGTCGCTATCAATATTTGAATATTAGTTGTGCCCAGGTACACAACTATTTAATCGGTGTTTTATGAAATAATGGGTGAGCTATAATGCGGTGTAAAATTCCTAAAACTGATTTATTAGTGACATTTGAAGCTGTTGCTCAATATGAAAGCTACACGCGAGCGGCAGAAAAGTTAGCGTTAACCCAAAGTGCTGTTTTCCGTCAAATTACAGCATTGGAGGAGCTACTTAATGTGTCATTATTCCACCATGTCCGTAAGCGAATTTTCCTCAATGATGCGGGTCGTTATTATCTTGGTTTAGTCAGAGATACATTGGAGCAACTGGAAAGAGATACGCAAAGCATTATGTCTTACCAGTCAACTCAGCAAGTGTTGGAGCTGGCGGTTACACCAACATTTAGCACACATTGGCTCATTCCAAATCTCAGTGACTTTCATGAGAAGCATCCTGAGATTGTTCTTAATTTAGTGGCGCTGACTACGCCTGCTGATTTTCTGAATTTGAAATACGATGCGGCAATTATGCGTGAGGATTTCTGTAGCCCGTGGGCTGAAAATGAGCACTTGTTTGAAGAAGAGCTAGTGCCTGTCTGCAGCCGGATGTTGTGGCAGGATGAGAAAAAAGTGATGCTTGCAGAGCAGTTGATGGATGAACTTACGTTGCTTCATCAAACAACTCGTTTAGATTCGTGGCATGACTGGTTTACATTATCAGGCGTTAATAGCCCTAAAGTACGAATGGGGCCACGTTTTGATCTTTTATCGATGCTGATTTCTGCTGTGCGCTCCAATCTTGGCATGGCGTTATTGCCCCGATTTGCTATTCACAAGGATTTGGAAAATGGTGATATGGTCATTCCATGTGATTTACCCATGAGCACCGGAAACCACTTTGTACTGACCTACAAAGAAGGTAAAAGAGGGTTGAGAAGCTTGCAAAAATTAAGTCGCTGGCTCCATGATAAATCTAAAGAGGAAGAGCTAAAAAGAGCATGGGTTAATTAATTTTTCAAAGCGACAGATAAAGAATTATATTTTATTTTTTAAAATAAAATATATGTTTTGAACGTAGGATTAAATTAATGTCGTGTTCTAAATTTACGATGATAATTGAGTTGTCGTATTTTTATGGCATATTACCATAGCGCAGCCATTTCTGGTTTGTGCCTATTTTTAATGGGTTATTACCTTGGTTTTTCTTTCTTTTTCGGCTGTGGAAATTGTTCTGGAGTTATTCACCAATACGCATTATGTGTTGCAGATAGAACAATTGCTTTTTATTTTACTCTATTAATAATAGCACGATGATACCAGCGACTTACTGAGGTTTTTTTATTCTTTGATTTTTTAAATACAAAGGGTCAGCGATATTTTCTTACTATTTCCCATTCAGCTAATCGAGTGAAAATAATGTATAAAAATGATTTTTTTTACCAAGATCTCTTCCCTCTGTCTGAGGACCGCACAGAATATTACTTGTTAACGGATAAGTATGTTTCCACTATCGAGGTTGATGGCAACGAAGTATTAAAAGTTGAATCTGAAGCGCTGACATTAGTCTCCCAGCAAGCGTTCCATGATGCCTCATTCTTCCTGCGCCCAGCACATCAGCAGCAAGTTTCTGCCATTTTGCATGATCCGCAAGCGAGCGAAAATGACAAATATGTCGCATTGCAATTATTGAGAAATTCGGAGATTTCAGCCAAAGGTATTTTGCCGAACTGCCAGGATACGGGCACATCCACCATTGTAGCGAAAAAAGGCCAACGGGTTTGGACTGATACTGATGATGCCGAAGCATTATCACGCGGCATCTATAACACCTTCCGCCAAGATAATCTGCGCTACTCACAAAATGCGGCGTTAGATATGTATAACGAAGTGAATACCGGTACCAATCTTCCTGGGCAAATTGATATTTTTGCTACCTCGGGTATGCAATATTCGTTCTTGTTTGTGAATAAGGGCGGCGGCTCCGCCAATAAAGCAGCGCTTTATCAGGAAACAAAAGCGGTGTTGGAACCGGCAAAACTCAAAGCCTTTTTAATTGAGAAAATGAAGAGCCTGGGAACGGCTGCTTGTCCTCCTTATCATATTGCTTTTGTTATAGGAGGTACCTCCGCAGAATTAACCTTGAAGACCGCTAAACTCGCCTCGACAAAATATTACGATAACTTACCTGGCGAGGGTAATGCGTTCGGTCAGGCTTTCCGTGATAAGGCGCTGGAAGAGGATCTGTTACAAGCTTCACGTGAATTTGGCTTGGGTGCTCAGTTTGGTGGCAAATATTTTGCACATGATGTTCGGGTTATTCGTTTGCCGCGTCATGGTGGCTCTTGCCCGATAGGGATGGCAATTTCATGTTCTTCTGATCGGAACATTAAAGCCAAAATTAATAAAGAGGGCATATGGCTGGAGAAATTAGAGCGCCACCCTGAGCGATATATTCCTGAAGATTTGCGGATTAATAACGAAGGGACGGTAGTTAACATTGATCTTAACCGCCCGATGGATGAAATTCGTCAACAGCTTTCACTTTACCCGGTATCCACCCGCGTATCACTCAATGGCCCGTTAATTGTTGCCCGCGATATTGTGCATGCCAAGCTGCAACAGCGTTTGGAACAGAACCAGCCATTACCTCAATACATGAAAGATCATCCCGTCTATTATGCTGGACCTGCAAAAAAACCGGATGAATTGGTATCCGGCTCGATGGGGCCAACGACTGGAGGGCGCATGGATCCTTATGTCGATCTGTTCCAATCCCAGGGGGGCAGCTTAATCATGTTGGCAAAAGGCAATCGTAGCCAGCAAGTCACCGAATCATGCCATAAGCACGGTGGTTTCTATTTGGGCAGTATCGGCGGTTCTGCGGCCATTCTGGCGCAGGAGTATATCGAAAGTCTGGAATGCCTTGAGTATCCCGAGCTGGGAATGGAAGCTGTGTGGAAGATGGAAGTCAGGAACTTTCCGGCGTTCATACTCGTTGATGACAAAGGCAATTCATTCTTTGATCAAATTCAAATCAAGGCCTGTGCCGGTTGTCAGAAATAACGTTGTGTTGAGGAAACCACGATGTACGAAGAACGTTATCAGCAGCGGCAGCAACATCTTAAACAACAGGTTGAGGAGCGGGTTGCTGCCGCGACAAAAAACGGCGGGATCATTATTGTATTTACCGGTAATGGCAAAGGGAAAAGTACCGCCGCATTTGGAACCGCAGCCAGAGCCGTTGGCCATGATATGCGGGTAGGTGTGCTTCAATTTATCAAGGGGGACTGGGAGTGTGGTGAACGTAACCTACTGGAGCGTAACGGGGTCGAGTTTCATATCATGGCAACCGGTTTTACTTGGGATACCCAAGATAAAGCGGCGGATATCCAAGCGGCCAGACTAGTGTGGCAGCAGGGCGCGCGGATGTTATCTGACCCTGGTTACCAGCTTGTGGTTTTAGATGAGCTCACTTATATGCTCACTTACGGTTATTTGAGCTTGGATGCGGTGTTGGCGGCGTTAAAAAATCGGCCTGTACATCAAAGTGTGGTCATCACCGGGCGAGCCTGCCATCGGGAAATTATCGCACTGGCAGATACCGTTAGTGAGTTACGACCAGTGAAGCATGCATTTGATCATGGAATTAAGGCGCAGAAAGGTATCGATTGGTGATGGGAATCCGATTATGATAACTGCTACGCTTATTTATTCATCAATCTGTTGTTTTATGAAGCGGGATACAAATAATTTGTTGATAACGCTTGATTGTTTGTTCTGAGTTATACTATATTGCGCGCCAAGGAAACGTAGTAACGTTCCAAAAAATTTCGCCGGCATAGCTCAGTTGGTAGAGCAACTGACTTGTAATCAGTAGGTCCCGAGTTCGACTCTTGGTGCCGGCACCAATTAAAAACCCGTTATCTGAATAAGATAGCGGGTTTTTGCCTTTGTACTGCTGCCACTGCTGATTTTCTGCTGTCCCCCCTCCTGGGCTATTTATTTTTTGTGATCCCATTCTCTTTTTGTCTGTTCTCTGCTTGTTATCTATATTCAATTATTGTTGGCTGATCACAGCATGGGCGTTGAACGCCGAGCAGCAACCCAATGACTAAAAGCTATCAGGGAGTTGGCGGTATGGAGAATCGGCTAAACGTGCTATATCAGGCAGGGGTTATTGATAAGGACATCTGCGATGGCATGAAAAAGGTTGTCGCACAGTTGGAAACGGTATGGGCACTGCCGGTGCGCACGGAGCAGGGGGAAATGGCGCTCACGCATATGGCAAATGCATTAATGCGCAGTCGCCGTGGTGAGGAAGTTGGACCACTTGATGATGAATTGTTGGCTGAAATCAGAGCCTCTGACGCGTTTCCACAAATTTTACAGATCCATTTGGCGCTGCTGTCACGGTTTAATTTGGCCCTGCACCCAAATGAAGAGGGGTATTTATTAGCTAATCTGTTCAGCTTGTGGATGGCGCATAAAGGTCAATGCCAGTGAGTTTTGCCTTCATGTTAAATATTCAAAAAAATGATTATTAGGCTTTTAATCTGATGGAGTCTAGCGGCAAGCTATGTCTCCCGGCCTTGCACCTAAGTCATTCGGTGTAGGTAAGTCAGTTTCCGTACTCAGATTTTTGTCACGGGTAGCGATGTGGCACTAGTTTTCGCTATTGTGTGTGGTCACCCAGTACTCGAAGCGCTGTATGACAGACTCGGCAATGTTATTCAGGGGGCAAGGTGAGTAAATTCGTGGTGGTAGTCATAGACAGCTTTGGTGTGGGAAGCATGGCCGATGTGCCTCAGGTCAGGCCGCAGGACCTTGGTGCGAATACCTGTGGGCATATTCTGGAGCGTTTTCCGCAATTGAGTCTAGCGACACTTGAACAATTGGGGCTCATCAACGCTCTGGGGTTCGCGCCGAACGTGATGAAACCTTCGCTAACGGCGGTGTACGGCAGGGCAGCGCTGCAACACGAAGGCGGTGACACCTTTATGGGGCATCAGGAAATACTGGGTACCCGCCCACAGTCACCGCTGCGTATGCCGTTTTCCGAGGTGATCGATAAGGTCGAGCAAAAACTGGTCGCGGCGGGTTGGCATGTCGAACGTCAGGGAAGCCGGTTGCAGTATCTGTTGGTAAATCAGGCCGCGGCGGTCGGTGATAACCTGGAAGCGGATCTCGGACAGGTGTTTAACATCAGCGCTAACCTGAGTGCGATTTCGTTTGCTGATGTCCGTGCCATTGGTGAGACAGTGCGTAGCTGTGTGAAGGTTGGGCGGGTGATTGCTTTTGGTGGCTTGCTAGCGAGCAATGAGCAGCTACTCGCTGCCGCAGAGGAGAAACAGGGTCGTTATATCGGGATTAATGCACCACGCTCAGGGGTTTATCAACAAGGATTTCAGGTCGTACATCTGGGCTATGGCGTAGATGCCAGCGTTCAAGTTCCACAGCAGCTCTATGATATTGGTATTCCAACGGTGCTGGTGGGCAAAGTGGCCGATATCGCACTCAATCCGCACGGTACCAACTATCAAAATCTGGTCGATACCCAGACCATCATGGATATCACCTTGGCGGAATTGCAAAAACCAGGAGATGGATTTATCTGCACTAACATTCAGGAAACCGATCTGGCGGGTCATGCACAGGATGTGGCGCGCTACGCCGAAAGGTTGCAGGTAGTGGATCAGAATCTGGCGATCTTGATGGGGCGAATGCAGCAGGATGATTGCCTGGTGGTGATGGCGGATCACGGTAATGACCCGACAATTGGGCATAGTAATCACACTCGCGAGAATGTGCCCTTACTGGTGTGGCGACCCGGTATTGCCGGAGGGGAGATTGGTTACCGCACAACGCTGTCTGATGTAGGGGCCACTGTTTGTGATTTCTTTAACGCGGCCCCGCCACAGAACGGCAGGTCCTTTATGGCGCAACTGTGCGCCTTATCTTCCTCACGGCCCGAGAGTTAGCATCATTGAGCGGCAGCATAATTGATGCTACGGGCTACATCTATGCGCAGGTATGTTTGCCCATTGCCGATACCTACCAGCACCGCGGGTTGTGCTGTGCTGGGGCGGTTTGCGGCAAACTGACATCGAATGCCCGCATATGTCGCCTAACAATCTGATACCGAAGCAATACTCACCGAGCTATTATTCGGTCGGTATATCAAAAAGTGCTGGGAACTAAAACGGGCCTATGTTCACCGCAATTGAGCCGATGCTAACTATTCTTCGCCAATTGAGCGACTAATCGATTAACGCCATCACTCATATTAGTAAATTTAGTCAGTTGGGTACGGGTCACTACGACGAAAACCCCAATGTTCTTTTCTGGAATCATCGCCATATAGGTAATAAATCCACCGCCACCACCGGTTTTTTGCATAATTCCTGGTAGTTCGGTATTAGGCGCCATGTAGACCCAGCCTAACCCCAGTGCGTCTGCCTGACCGGCAACATCCATACCTTTTAATGACACCAAATCACGACGTTGGAAATAGAGCGCCTGTTCACGTTTGGCTGAGCTTTTGCGCGCGCTGTTATCAGAAGCTAAGAATTGCTGCATCCAACGCTGCATATCTTCCGGTGTTGAGTAAATCCCACCACTTCCCGCCGCCGCAAGGGTGTTTTCACAACGACTACTGCCTACTCCGACCATCAGACGGTTACATTGTTCTGCCGTTGGGGTCAGGGTGGTGTTTTTCATCCCCAACGGAGCGGTGATTTTGTCACGCAGCAAACTGCTATAAGGCTTGCCTGATGCCCGTGACAGCGCATCGGCCAGCAAGTCGTAGGCCAAATTGGAGTAGGCGGCTTTAACCCCAGGCGGCACGGTGACCGTGGCCTGCTTCATCCATTGCCAGCGGTTATCTTTAGTCGGCCAGGTAAACACCGGCCTTTTTTGTGGGCCACCGGGTTGCTCGCGCGGCAGGCCACTGGTGTGGCTGGCTAGATTCAGCAAGGTAATCGGCTGTTTTGCGTTATAAGCAGGGACTCGTGCTCCCTTAGGTGCGTATTTTCGCAGGGGATCGGTCAATTTTACCGTGCCGTCATCGGCCAGTTTTACCATCACTTCACTGGTCATTAGCTTGGTAATTGATGCAATGCGAATCAGTGAGTCTGGCCGTGGACGCAGGTTGTTACCGGGTTTGGTTTCCCCAAAACTACGGTTTACCACTTGATTGTTATCAATAACCACCAGAGCCATTCCCATGGCACCACTGTTATAGAAAATATGTTCGGCATATTGATCAACAACTTGTGAGGTCAAAAGCTCTGTCTTGGCATCGCTGTGCAATGGAATAGTGAATAGAGCAGCGGCCAGTAGCGGGGCAGTGAAATGTTTCAACAATCTTTTATCCATGTTCAAAAACAAAGTAAGTGGTCGTGTGCTTATAGTAATCGGATATTGGCATAAAACATGCTGAAATTTTCAGACAGACGAAAAATTTACATTACCGGGAAGTACTTGCCGGGGGTCACGCCAAAAACGCGCTGAAATTGATCAATAAAAGCGCTGAGGTTTTCGTAGCCGACATCCAACGCGACATGGGTCACGGGTATTTTCTCTGCCAGCATTTCCAGCGCGCGCATGAAACGTGCGCGTTGCCGCCAGTGGCTAAAACTATAGCCTGTCTCTGCGATGAAACGACGGCTCAGTGTTCGGGGTGACATTCCAGCCCAGTGTGACCATTGATCCATTCTCTGTTTGTTAGCTAGGTCACTCAGTAACTCATGCGCGACCTTTATCAGCCGTGGATCTTGTGGCATTGGTAATTCAAATGGTTCGGCAGGTAATGATGCAATTTCGTCTAGCATCACCGCCATAATCCGCTGCTGGTTCTCAAGTAATTCCCCTCGGGGCCATTGCGCTGCGCGATTTACGGTTTCTCGTAATAAGCCACTTAATTGCATCGTTCGCGGCTGTAGCGGTAAAGACGCACAGACATCTTCGCGCAAATATACACTCCAGCCGTGAAAAGGGCCGTGCGAGCGGAAACCGTGCTGTTGATGAGGGGGAAGCCAGACCACATGTGTTGCCGGTACCACCCATTGACCCTCGGGTATGACGATAGTTAGCAAGCCATTTATTGCCGCTAATAATTGGCCCGCACTGTGGCGATGCGGCTGCGTCATTCGCGCTAGCTTGTCGTGACGCTGTACCACGGTCAATACTGGCATCGTTGTCAGCATCAGTTGTGAAGGATCAATTAAATGAGATTGCATGGCGTAAAAACCGTATTGAATGACTCAGATACGTTATCAAGGCCACAAGGATATTGCTAGTCTGGCATTCTCAGCATTGGCGCTGGATAACGGGAGTCACCATGATGAATTCGCAACAGGCAAAACAATTTCTCCAACAGGTATTTACTGCTTTGGTTGACTCGAGCTATAGCACCCAGGATGTTGCTGCATTTTTTTCGACCGATTATCAACAGCAAGCTGATGGTAATCAATTAGATTATGAGGCGTTTATTCGCCATGTGCAGGTGTTGAAAAGCACACTTGCTAGTGGAACCATCACGCTGGAAAAAGTGATGGCGGATGGTGATCAGATTGCCAGTGTGCATCTGGTTGATGTGGTCAAAAAGAGCGGGCAAAGGGTCTTGATGAAAGTTATCGCTTTTTACCGCATCGAACATGGGCTGATTCAGTGTGTTGAAGAATTGACACATCTGATCCACGGCGAAACTCAGGATCGTGATTTAGGATCGCGAGTTGCTCACTAGCGGGATATCGTTAAACGAATGAAATTCTGCGGTTAGTTGAGCAGAATCATAAGGTTATTCCACGTAATAAAAAACGCACCGGTGTTGGCCGATGCGTTTTGTGGTTAAAACCGAAAATCAATTAGCTTTCAGTCACAGGCTTTGGAGCCACATTGGATGATTCTTTCATGCCAAGGTGGTTGTTGCCCCAGCACTGTTCATATTTCCAACCGGTTAGTTCTTCAGCAACCGCTCTGGCATGGGCCGGAATATCTGCCATGGCACCGCCACCTTTAATCCGCTCAATCTCTTCTAGCAGGATTTTGTGATTATTACGGTCCAGTTTCATTTGCGTGGTGTAATAGATAGCCACCAGTGCCAGAGCGATAACGCCGATGGCAAATACCCCTACGATGGCTTGTACGGCAACTTCCGGTTGGCTCGATTGCCCGGAGACAAAACCAAAGCGACTTAATGTCCAGCCCATGGCGAAAACAATAATCGAACGTACCATTTTACCTGCAAAGGTCATGGCTCCGGCGTAGATCCCTTCACGGCGACGGCCGGTCAATACTTCGTCCACATCCGCCAGGAAGGTATAAACCGTCCACGGAATATAATAAATCCCCCCAGTGCTTAAACCGAAAACTGCGGTAATACAGAACAGTACAATGACAGTTGTTGTTTGCGACCAGCCAGTAAAATAGAGCGCAGCATAGGCAATCACACTGACAATAACCACTTGCAGAGCGATGCGGAACGGGCGAGCAAAGCCCATTTTGACGCAGATACCGATAAAGACGGCGGTGGAAATCAACTGCATTATTGAACTGAAACTATTGAGCTGAGAAACCAGTGCGGCATCTTGACCTAAACCAAAAATAATAAAGTAGGTAAATGCCGATGCGAATAACCACTCCGCGCCAAAGCCGAACAGATACATACCCAGATGCTTGCGGAAAATGCGCAGATGGAAAGTAGACGCCATATCAACACACAGCTTTTTCAGCGCCTGGCCGAAACTGCTGGTGGTTTCACGGACCACTTCGCTCGCTGGGCGTTCCCATGATGAGCTATAAAGCCAGATCATCGCGCAGCACATAATCAGACCGTAAGCGATACCGGTATAAAGGAAGGGGGTTGCAGAATCTTTACCGTAAATGGCAATAAACTGACCGGGAATAAAAGCGGCCAAAAAGTTTGCTACTTTACCGAAAATGGCTTTAGAACCAGTTAATTTGGAGCGTTTGGCAAAATCGGTGGTCATCTCGGTCGCCAATGTTTCATATGGCACCATGATGGAGGTATAAATCAGTTCAAACAGCGCGTAGGTCAGTAGGTAATACCAAAAGCCAAAACCGCTCATCCATAACATTGGATAGACAAGTACCAGCGGGATACCCAGTAAGATAAAGAAGCGACGACGACCAAAGATGCGGCCCAGTCTGGTGTTATAGAAGTTATCGGTGATATAACCCATTACTGGATTACTAATCGCATCAAGAATACTGGCGATTGAGAAAATAGTCGCAGCCTCTACGACTGATAGCCCGCAAAAGGTGGTGTAGAAATACATCAGCCAGGCTCCGCTGATTGCCAGTGCCCCACTTCCCAGTAAGTTGGCACTCCCGTACGCCAGCGTATGCCTTGTTGAAATCTGTTTACTCATTTTTACTGCCACCTCAAATTAAAACAATGTTTCATTAATAATGGATAATCGTTTTCTTTATAAAGGTATGGCGTTTATAAAAATGAGTGTTCGATCACGAAAAAGGGTTTTTCGGCCAGAAAAGGCGCCTATTACAGTAAAAATTGATATGAATCAAATTAGTAGCTAGGGTGGATATTCAGCAAAAAACAGAATATCCATGATAATGCGAATAATCGATAATGCCATTTTGTGACAATAATGACCGTGACACGTGTGGCAAGATTTTAACCAGCAAAATGAAAGACCATTACTAGAATTAGCGCTATTGCTTACAGTGTGAAAATATCACTTTTGTGAAAGGGCGAATTATTGCGGGCATAGCCCATGAATAAATGTTGGTTGCAATCGCGGCTGACAGTGAAGGACGTAGAATGGCAAAGAAAAACCCCTATTATGATGCCAGTAAGCCACACCACACTGAGTTTGGATTTCAGAATCTGGAGCCGGTTGTTCATCATCCACAAGATTTGAAGCGTTGGCGTGAAGAGCGAAAACGCCAGTCGCTACCAAAACCGCCGCAGCAAGGATATGCGCAGTTTGTCACTGATTGGTGGCAAGCGGCTGATTTTAGCGGGCAGCAGGATGCGTTGTGGTGGCTAGGCCATGCGTCACTGTTATTGCGGGTCAGTGGGAAAACGGTTTTGTTTGATCCGGTACTCTCCGGCCGTGCCTCGCCGCTCAATTTTTACGGGCCAGCACGGAGAACACCGGTACCTGCCAGCGTAAAAGAGTTACCCCATATAGATGTGGTAGTGATTTCTCACAACCATTACGACCATTTGGATGTGACAACGATTAGCCAATTATTGCGCCGCTTTCCTAAGCTGATTTTTCTGGCACCGTTAGGGTTAAAAAGTTGGTTACTACAGCAGGGTGCTCGCCATGTTCATGAACTGGATTGGTGGGATAAACACCTCGCAGCTGAATTTGAGTTTCATTGTGTACCGGCACGGCATTGGAGCATGCGTACCCCCTGGGATCGTAACCAAAGTTTGTGGTCTGGTTGGGTGGTCAAGCGTGATGATATTAACTTTTACTTTACCGGTGATACAGGTTATTGCCAGCAACTATTAACCATTGGCGAAAGGTTAGGGCCATTCAATTATGCCGCCTTGCCCATTGGTGCTTATGCCCCGCGGTGGTTTATGCAGGCCCAACATATGGATCCACAGCAGTCGGTGCAGTTATTTAAACAATTACAGCAGCCGATGACAGTACCGATTCATTGGGGGGTGTTTGAACTGGCTGACGAACCACTGGATGAACCACCACAACAACTCAAGCAGGCATTAACTGAAGCGGGTATGAAACACGACAATTTTGCACCGATTAAAATTGGTGCACGAATATTGCTGGGGTAGGGGGGTTCAGTGGGTAGTTTTCAACCCACTGAAACCAATCGGTATTTTCTCTATTTATACCGATGCTGAACTAGATCCTAAATTGATTCACGGCACTGGTTAAATCAGCAGCCTGAGCTTGTAACGCCGCAGATGCTGCGGTGGATTCCTGCACCAATGCGGCATTTTGTTGCACCATGGTATCCAATTGCGCGACCGCACTATTTATTTCGTGGATGCCGCGCATTTGTTCATCGGCTGCGTTGGTTATTTCAGACATAATGGTGGTGACATCCGACACGCTGCTGACGATTTCGGTCATGGTATTACTGGCTTGACGTACCTGGCCGGAGCCAGATGCCACACTGCTGACTGTCGATTCGATCAGCGTTTTGATCTCTTTCGCTGCCTGTGCACTGCGCTGCGCCAATGTACGAACTTCCCCTGCGACCACAGCAAAACCGCGTCCTTGCTCACCCGCGCGTGCCGCTTCTACCGCCGCGTTAAGTGCCAGAATATTGGTTTGGAAAGCGATACCGTCGATCACACTGGTGATATCGCCGATCTTGCCAGATGCCGCTTCAATCGATTCCATTGTGGTGATGACTTTAGCTATCACGTCGCCACCACGTGAAGCATCGTTAGCCGCCGAAAGTACCGCAGTATTGGCCTGGCGCGCTGCGCTGGCGGAGTGGGCCACGGTTGCCGAGATTTGTTCCAACGCCGCCGAGGTTTGCTGCAAACTGGCGGCGGCAGACTCTGTGCGGCCCGACAGATCCTGATTACCTGCCGCTATCTCATTGGCTGCAATCCGTACTGATTCGCTGGTATCACGGATTTGCGCCATTACTACACTCAGTTTGTCGGCAAAATTGTTGAACGAAAGGGCTATTTTTGCCACTTCATCACGGCCTTCTACCGGCAGTCGCTGAGTTAAGTCTTCTGAGCCGGAGCTGATAGCATCCATGGCTTTATGCACATGGGTCAGCGGTGCCAGAGCACGTTTGGTAATGAGGCTAATAATGACAACAGCGATTAAAATAATAATCACCAGCGTCACCAGTGATGTGGTCAGTAACGACCGCATGCCGGTGGTAGCTTGAGCTTTGTCCAGGGCGACAACGGTAAACCATTGAGTCCCTGGTACTGCTTGGGCCAGCAGCAATTTACTGTTATCGCCAATATTGGCAGCGACAGGCTCAGTTGCTGTTAACAGTGTTTTAAGGTCCAGCGTCGGCGCAATATCGCTCAGTGGCTTAAGGGCTAGTTTCGCATCTTGATGAGCGATAATGGTGCCATCGGCATCGATTAACATACCAAAACTATCTTCAGTCGGGTGTATGGATTTCACGTTTGCAATCACGCTGTCCATGGTGACATCAGCAGCCAATACCCCTTTAACGCTGCCGTCCTGAATAATCGGCAATGCGAACGTTACCACTAACTGATTGGTTCCAGCATCAACATAGGGTGGGGTGACCACGGGTTTGCCCGCTTTTACCGCTTGTAGATACCATGGCCGCCCAGTGGGGTCGTAGCCAGCTGGAATACCATCGGGATTAGAAAAAATCGCGGTTTTGTTCGCGTAACCGATATACACGTTGATGAAGTTACCTGCGGCTGCAACTTGTCGCAGTGCCGCTGTCGGGTCTGCCGTCAGTGCGCTGTCTTTTAGTGACACAATCATTTGTGTTTTGGAGGCAACCCAATCGGCGATCCCGACACCATGACTGGCGGTAACGGCGGTCAGGGTATTATCTATGGCACTATTGTTATATTTACTGGCAACCGAGTAGTTAAAATAGGTGTTAATGGCCAGAGAGCCTGCCACGATGATGATACAGGCAGCCAAGATACGTGAACGAATGGAATCAAGCATAGAGCGTCCTAAATAAGAGGGAAGGCATGATTCAAGTAACGGCTTGGCAGAGATAAACTTGAGCTGTGTCACAGTAACAAACTGTAATTAATACGCCATTGTTAATACTTCTTTATGTAACGGTGACAAAGTAGGTGGATTTTATTGACATCTATATTCAATAAAAACATAAGCTTGATTATTCCTTTCTGCTTCATTTGAAGGTAAAAATTCAAATAAAGTTGAAAAAAATAGTGACATCAAAAGGGTAAAATTAGCATCAATGCAGCTAAAGCAGCGGTTTTCAGGCTGCATTGATGCTGAGGGATGGCAGTAATAAGAGGGTGGTTAGATTAAAATTTATACTGCAAACCTATAGCGATAGTTTGATGTTGTTGAGCAATGCCGGCGCTATTAGCTACATTTGCAGAAACACCTGCACCAGTGTCGATGATTTGTGTATCTCCTTTTCCTTCGGCATGCCTGTTCCAGGACGCTTCAACAAATAATTTAGTGTTATCGGTGACGTAGTAGCCCGCATCAACCACTACTGCGTAATAGCGAGAGCCTTTGCTGCTGTCTTTAAATGAAAGTTGACGTAAATAGTGTTCATCATCACCATAGGCATTTACCCAACTGCTGTATTTCAGCAAGGTATTAAACTCAAATTTTTGATAATGATAGCTCCCGGCTAAGCCAAGATAGGGCATTTCAAACTTTTGCTTATAACCAATGCCGGTAACACTATCGGAACCTGTAAATAGGTTATTGCCTTTATTGTAATTATAGTTTCCACCATAAGATGTCCAGCTATTATTATTGCGCTGATAACCGGCCATCATACCAATACGGTAATTGTCTTGCTTTAAAAGCCAAAGCTTTGCATTAAGATCGATTTCATTCGCATAATTTAAATTGGTTTTTTCGTGATGAGACCAATCAGTCCACTTAGATTGCCCTAACGTCTTCCAATCATAATCATCCATGACCCCCTTCCCAGGTGATAATGTGGACCATCTGCGCGCGGTTAATGTTAACCGTGATAACAGATCCCATGATATATCCATTTTTACAATAGGCGTGTTTTCCGCTTTCCAATCTATCTGGCTTAGTTTGTGACCATTATATTGGCGCTGATAAACAAACTCTTGTGATTCTGCATTCAATAACCCCAATGAGGAGCTAATCGTCAGACCATCGTTTATATCTGAGTGATAGCTGGCTACTGCTGTATGGCAGGTGATAATCAGCGGTAATACAGCAACACTTTTCTTTACCCATCTATTCTTTTCCATCATTAACCTTTAATCCCTTTAAAAATAGAAGGTAAAAGTTAACATTGACGGGAGATTAATTTTTTAAAATAAAGATTAAAAGAAAATTAAACGTATTAAAATATTACTTAATAATGGCGCACTATAATGCATTAATATGAGCCGGGCCTGATTACCCGGCTAAATGGTTTTCAAAAATCATTAACTAGCCATTCGTCGGCTTCATCAAACATTTCTTCAACCAACCGGTTCAGTACTGATTTTTCTTGTTTATTAGCATCAGTATTGATGCCATTGGCTTGCATTGGTTTAACCTTAACTTCAGCATCAGGAAACACCCGATGCACCCGCTTGGTTAACTCTGCCTTAATCATTTCAGCGGCGTTGGGTAGGCCGGCGACATTCCGTTTGTCATAAATCAATTCAACACGCATGGCTTTTTCCTGAATGAGTAAATACTGTATTAATATACAGCACTGGCGAGTGGCAGACAACGCTGTTTTACACGGATTGAGGCGAGAAAACGACTATTACTGATTTTTTAATGTCAATAAAATAACCGCAGGTGATTAATTGTGGGGATCACTGGCGGTTATTTTATGTGTGGGTGCTTATCTGATTGTTTATACAAGTGATTTATTTTTCCAACTACAACTGAGCACCGGTGTTTATCTAGATGGGAGCTAGTTTATTTCCAGCCAGCGAGCATCAACCACCACACCCAGTATCTTACAGTTGCCATTGAGTTCGATTAATCGATAGGAGGGATTCAATGGTTTCAAATACTTAACACCAGCATCAACAATGAGTTTCTTAAATGTTGCTTCGTTATCATCAGTCAGTTTGGCAATAACAAAATTACCGGGTAGCGGCTCTTTTTCCGGGTCAACCAGAATAATCATTCCTTCAGGAAAACTGATCCCTGAAGGCGATGTCATGGAGTCTCCTTTAACGCTGAGCCAAAAAGCGTTGTCATGGGCATTTTTGGTCGATTCAGGCCAGATTTCAATATCACGCAGCGTATAAGGCTCTATTGCCTCATACCAGTTACCTGCACTTATCCAACTGATTAACGGATAGCTGTTAGCAACTGATCCGGCCGGTTTATCATTTAGCCCATTACGCGCCGAGATCGATAAACTTTCGGCCATTTTCGCCAATTCTTTCGCCAGAGAAGGGCTAAAGCTGCTGATTGGTTCATTGAGTATTTTGGCAAAAGCAGCGGCGTTGGTCACATTGAGCGGATTTATGCCGTTAAGGAATTGGTTTACGGCACTTTGCCCAACCCCTAATTCGTGCGCGACAGACTCTTGGGATATACCCAGTACTTTTTTCTTGGCATTAAACAGCTCTTTCAGCCGCTTAGCGTCGTCTAACTGTTCTGGCGTCAATGGCTTCTTTTTCATCAGTCAATTTTATTACCGTTAGCAATAATATCCAATCATCTGCGGTGTTGACTATAAAATCACTTGCGGTAATAATCAATCAAAATATATCAGGGAAACGTATGAGATCGTTCTGGCACGCATCACTGCTATCCAGATATGTAGCATGGGTTGTTCCTGTTTATCACAAGAAGACGGCGGCCAGACTTACGGTGGTTTCCGTTGTTGAGCAATCGATAGGCTGAGGTGTCATCACGGTGCCCTGCCTTTTGTGGAGTAATTATTTATGAGTTCAATAAACGGTACACAAACCGGAAGCCACAGTAAGCAGAACCAAAACATGAGAGATATTCAATTAGTCCTGGCGCGCTGGGGAGTATGGGTAAGATATAGCTCCGGGCTGGATTATTCATCTATCGCTGCGGGCTTTAAGGGGTTATTGCCTGATACGTCTAAGAGTAAAGCCTCCTGTTGTGATGATGACGGTCTGGTTGTCGATGGTTGCGTTGCTCGATTAAAACAATACCGGCCAGATGAATATGAATTGATCATCCGTCACTATGTGCTTAATCAATCCAAGCGAGCAATTGCTCGTCAGCAGAAAAGAGATGAAAAACTGGTGCGAATTAATATGCAAATGGCGGAAGGCTTTGTTGATGGCTGCCTGGCAATGTTGAATGTGAAATTAACTATGGACCCTTTAATAGAGAATTTACATATTTATGAAGAAACACTCACGCGGTCCGCAAAAAGTGTATTAGTCTGACATTACTGGTTAGTTTGTTACGCAATTATCATAATTTAAAATCTCGCTTTGGTGAGGTTTTTTGTTTTTTAGTTGATGTGTATTTAATTAAAAATAAATCTATTTTTTATAAAAAAACACTAACGCGGTCCGCAAAAAGTATATTAGTTTGATATCACTGGTTCGTTACATACTGATTAAGAAAGAGGAAAGCCCCGCATGGTTGGGGCTTTCCTCTTTCTGTTAGTCATACGCGCAAGTGTATCGGCTTGGGAGGTATTAAATGAGTGAACAAAATCCACTGCCGTATTGGTGGGCAGGATCGCTTGCTCTATTTTCAGCGCTGAGTTTACAGGATTACATCTTTATTCTGGGTACTATTATTAGCGTAATATTTACCATCAAAACTTATTACGTTAATTTACGGGAAAAGGACGCAATAATTAAAGAAGAGCAGAGACGAACAGAAATTCTACGGGATTTTTTGCGTAATAAAACAGTGGCCGATATTCCAGCCGCAATTGCGGTATGTAATGACGCGCTACACAAAATGGAGAGCTGACATGACGCCTTCACTGCGTAAGAAAGTTTTGGGTGCCGCAGCCGGTGGAGCAGTAGCCATTGCCGGAACATTGCTGGGTGGGCACGATGGTTTTGAAGGACGTAAATACATCGCCTACAACGACGTAGTGGGCGTCATGACGCTGTGTGATGGTCACACTGGTAACGACATTATCCAGGGAAAACTGTATAGCGATCAACAGTGTGATGCGCTATTACAGCAGGATTTACTGGTGGTGAAAAAGTCGGTCGATGATGCGATACAGGTACCTGTGGGAGATTACACCCGCGCAGCGCTCTATTCATTTACCTATAACGTCGGTAAAACCGCATTTATCCACTCAACCTTATTAAAGAAACTCAATAGCGGAAATATAACCGGCGCATGCGGGGAGTTGCGGCGCTGGATTATGGCGGGTGGCAAGCGCTGGCAGGGTTTGGTTAATCGGCGTGAGATTGAACATGAACTTTGTCTGACACCGAACCTGACGGCAATAAAAGCGAAAGCCAGGGAGGGCAAATGAATAGGCGTGCCATCACCACGGTGTTGCTCGCGATATTACTCATGGGGCTGATGGCCAATACCTATCGCTTGAGTGCCAAACAGGTGCAGGAGCATGCGGAGTTACAGGCTGAACGAGTTGTTAATCAAACATTGGATAACACCATCGCTGCCTATCAGTTAAACGATGCGGCTAATCGGGCTGCCGTCGCACGGCAGTTGGAAAATGAAAGGGTATTGCGACATGAAACTGAGGATCGTCTCAAGCGTTTTGTGGCGGCAACCGCAACTGACAACTGCGCTGTCAGCCGTATGCCTGAGCCTGGCATTAGTATCTTGCGTGAATAAGCCGGCCCTTCAGGTGGTGAAATCCCCCTTATTACTGCCACCTGAGTCGGCGATGACCCAGTGTGAAATCCCGGAATTTGTTGGTTCCACATGGGGTGACAGTAGTTTATATGCGTTGGCACTCAAGCGAGAGTTACGCCTCTGTAAAGGACGGCTTGATGAGGTCATTCGTTGGCGTAATAACCAAATCGATAATCCACTACCGCCGTGAGACGACAAGCTTATCCCCGAACGGGGCAACCATTTACCAGGAGAATAACTATGACCGGTAGTAATGTCAGATATCTCATTTTTTATCAGGTGAGCCTATGAATGCTGCACTAATCAGGCAACTGGCCGCTGCCGCATTATTGGGCAAAACAGATGCGGAAGGTCGTATCTATTCAACTGATGCATGGCCGGTAACCACTTATCCAGCCATTTTGTTACAGACACCACTTGAAGTAAAAGAGTCTATTGGCCGCAATGTACCGCAGTTTAATACCATGACCACCTTACGCATTAGCGGACATATCCAACTAAGTGAGGCAGTAAATCGAGTCACGGAAGCGGCATCGGCACTTGAGCGTTTGTGTGAACAGATTCAACGGGCAGTGATTAACAGTTATGAACTGACTCGCCAGATTCAGCAATTTGCCAAAGTGCGTACCACGATGGGGATCGATACCAGCAGCGAGCAACATTTTGCTGAAGTAAAAATAGAACTCGATCTTGAGTATTACCAAGGGCCGGAAGACTTCTTCCCAGTAGAAACCACGCCACTGACAGGTATCGACATTGCGATTGATATGCCTGATGGCACCACAGACCCGCTGATCGCCATCACCCTTTCGGAGTAACCCTATGTTTGTAAAACCGATGACTGGCCGCGCAGTGCGTGACCCGGTCAAGGGCACCTTTTTGCCTGAATCTGGCGCAGAGGTTCCTGATAACCCATTTTGGCACCGTCGTATTCAAGACGGTGATGTGGTGCAGGTTACGGTAAAAACAGCGAAACCTGCATTTTAAGTGTTAACAACGGAGAGTAAAAAATTATGACAATTCCTTTCACTAATATCCCGAGTAATCTGCGTACGCCACTGTTCTTTGCCGAGTTTGATAATTCCCAAGCTAACACAGCGAGCACCCCTCAACGGACTTTGATTATCGGGCAAACCCTGGCGGAAAGCACTTTGCCCGTCAATGTGCCGCTGCTGGTTTCATCTGTCGCCACCGTTGCCGGTTTGTGTGGTGCAGGTTCAATGCTACATGGGCAAATGGCAGCATATCTGGCCAATGACAGCGCTGGCGAAATCTATCTTCTACCATTGCGCGACTCTGAAGCTATGGTTGCTGCCATCGGTAAAATTACCGTGACGACCCCGGCATCAGCAACCGGTGTTATCTCACTGTATATCGCCGGTATTCGTGTACAAACCACGGTAGTGCCGACTGATGATGCCAATACCATCGCTCTGGCGCTGGCAGCGGCAATCGAGAGTAAACCTGAATTACCGGTAACGGTTGCCCATACTGGTGATGGCGTATCGGAAGGCGCTGTTGTGGTGCTAACAGCCAAAAACAAAGGAGCACATGGCAACAATATCGATCTGCGTTTGAATTATTTGGGGAGTGCCGGCGGAGAGACCACTCCGGAGAGTCTGGTGTTGTCGATCACCCCGATGGCAGGCGGTGCAGGCGCGCCTGAACTGGCAAGTGGCCTGGCAAACTTACAAGATCGTACCTTCGATTTCATTATCAACCCTTACACGGATACCGCGTCATTGGATGCCATCAAGGCATTCCTTTCTGATAGCACCGGGCGCTGGAGCTATAGTCAGCAACTGTATGGTCACAGCTTTGCCGCTCACTCCGGCACCTATGGTCAACTGACTGCGGCCGGTGAACTGCGTAATGACCAACATGCCTCATTGCTCGGGATCCATAACTCGCCGACACCGGCTTACCTCTGGTCAGCCGCGTATGTTGGTGCTATTGCACAAAGCTTGCGTAATGATCCCGGCCGCCCACTGCAAACGTTGGCCGTAAGTGGTGTATTGGCAGCGCCCCTTTCTAGCCGTTTTACCCTGGCTGAGCGGAATAACTTGCTGCATAGCGGTATTTCAACCGTGACGGTGGCGGACGACGGGACAGTTCAAATCGAAAATATCATTACGACTTATCAGACCAACAAATACGGTGCTGCGGATGATAGTTATTTGCAAATTGAGACCTTGTTCTTATTGATGTTTGTCACGCGCTACCTACGAACTCAGGTGACCTCGAAGTTTGCTCGCATGAAGTTGGCTGCCGATGGTACCCGTTTTGCACCAGGCTCGGCCATCATCACGCCAAATACCATCCGTGCCGAGCTGATTGCTCAGTATCAGACCCTGGAATTTAATGGCTATGTTCAGGATGCCAAAGGTTTCGCCCGTGGCCTGATAGTTGAGAAAAATGCCAGTAATCCAAATCGTGTTGATGTGTTGTGGACCGGCGTGCTGATTAATCAGTTGCGTATCTTTGCGGTTCTCAATCAATTCCGTCTGCAAGCGGCTGTTTAACCCTTAGCCATTTAATGCACTAACAAAATAGGAAATAAATTATGAGCGATACTTCAAACCGCCTGGCAGGTACGGCTTATGTCACCGTTGATGGCATTACTATTATGGTGGCCGGTCAGTTCAAATACAGCCCTTCAAAGGTAAAACGTGAAACTGTCATGGGCATGGATGGGGTACATGGCTATAAAGAAACCGTGGTGGCACCGTCCATTTCCTGCACTATCCGTGACAGCGGCGGGGTCTCTATCAGTGATTTTAACGACCAGACCAATGTCAATATTGTCTGCGAATTGGCGAACGGCAAAACCATTATTGGTAGCGGCATGTGGTCGGTGAGCACGTTGGTGGTTGACAGCACTGAAGGCACGGTTGATGTGAGCTGGGAAGGCGGTTCGGTGACGGAGAATTGATATGACTGTACTGGAGCGCAGTAAAACTATTTCACTGGTGAAAGCCATTCAACACGACGCAACCAAGACCACCTACGAGGTGGTCGAGCTTAGTGAACCGACACTGTTGCAAGTACAGCAATTCTACGATGAGCAAACCAAGTCAGGTTCGCTCAGCGGTATGGGATTGCTGATTGCCTTGGTCTCAGGGGTGCCGCGTGAGGCTATCAAGAAAATGGCTTTTACCGACTATAAAGCCTGTGAGGTTTATATGATGGGTTTTTTAGCCTACTCCCCAACAGGGGGCGATGGCGCGAAATAATCGCTGACGTCACTTACTATTATAGCTGGGGGCCGGGCGATGCCTGGTCCCTGACCTACAGTAGCTTAATGTGGTGGTGCCAGCAGGCCGGGCGGATTAATAAAATTAAGGCTGGCAAAAATGGCTAATAAATATAATATGAATACGGTTTCTCCATTATCTAAAATATCGCCTCAAATATTCAGTAACTATAAATTAGCTGGTGGTGGAAACACAATTATTGCTGTTGGAACTGCGGGAGTGGAATGGCTTAATAACGGTGCTGATGAGGCCCGTAAAATAAATACAGCGGCGAGGAACGTTAATGCACCTATTGATCAATTTAGTCAAATAAGTGGCGCTATGCGTATTCGAGGTGTTGAACAAATGGCTGCGATAAAATCAACTGAGCAGCTCTACAGCAATTTGAATAATATGCTATGGGGCCATAATGTTCAGGGGCTGGCGCAGCTACATGAGTATGGGTTTGACATTATCAGTAATGAAAATGGCACGGTTGATGCTACAGCAACAATAGCTAAAATTGCCGAGGATTTTCCACAAATGGCACCCCAAGTACAAAGTAAACTGACGAATGCTCTGAAAATAGACGGTAATACTATTGAGTTGCTGCGAGAGGGGGCGCAACTAAAAGATTTGCTGGCTAAATCTACTCTATTTGGCCTAACTATTGATCCTGAGCTTAATATACAATTGACAGAGTTAGACCAGAACACCGATGAGTTAAGTGCTGCTTGGGATGGTCTGAAAGATAAGCTATCTAACATCGGATACGAAATTCTTGTCTCTGATGGCTCAGTGGCTGATGGCATTGGTGGTTTAACTGACACGCTGACTTATGGTCCAGATAATTTTGCCATAATGCGTACTTTAGGGGTAATCAGTGGTAATGATTCGGCGAAAATGCGATGGGCATATAATAATACAGATTTTAAAAAACAACTTAATTGGTATGAAATAACCATGCTTAATAGCGGTCTTATGACTGATGGATTTCGTAAGAAATATCAGGATCATATTAAGCCCAATGATGCAGAGAAAATAAATTATCAGACTGAAAATGCGGGTGATATTTACGGACGCCGGCCAATTAAAATTGAGTCCACTCCATTAACCGATCCTTTTAATCTGGGATCCGGGGTTGAAGTTGAAACTCAAACACAAAACACCTGGAGCAACAATCGCATAACTGAATTCGGTGCTGAAGATCCCTATTCCCTTAGCCCCTCATCTTCTCTTGTACCAGATAATAATATAGGCAGCATCCCTACAGCTGAATCACCTTTTTATACTGACTCAGTGGGGGGCTTTAACGTTAATGCTATTGCTGATGTTATCGCTACCGCGATGCAGAACAATCGGGTGCAGATTGAATTGACGTTAATCGACAGTCGAAGCGGTGAAAGCTTAGTGATCCCAACTCAGGGAGGCAGCAGAATAGCTCACGCCATGCAGATGTAATTCCCTATTAATATCCGTAAAAATTAACCAATCAGCATATCGATATAACCCGCTCCGGCGGGTTTTTTATTTCCTAACGTCTACTACTGGACAGGAGAACGAAATGTCACTTATCAATAACGCACTATCAGCGCTCTTGGGAGGAAGTGACGACAGTTGGCAATGGTCGGAACACCTCCATCAAGCCTCCTTTCGGGGAGTGCCCTTCGTGGTCCTGAATAGCAAGGGCAGTTTTGGTCGTCGTCAGGCAGTGCACACTTACCCTTATCGCGATACCAGCTATATCGAGGATTTGGGGCGCAGTACGCGGAACATTGTTTTAACTGGATTTTTGGTACAAAACAGCCAGATCTACGCCGCACCTGATGTAATGACTCAGCGCGATTCATTGATCGCAGCTTGTGAAATGGCCGGGCCAGGGACATTGGTCCACCCAACCTTGGGTGAGATGACTGTCAGCATCGCTGACACGGGGCTGAAAATTGATGAAGGTGTTGGCAGCGAGCGGGTATTCGCGTTCAGCTTAACCGTTATCGAATCCGGCTTACGTGCCTTTGCCATCACCGGTATGGCTGAAATGAGCGCGTCTGCGCACTCCTCTTGGCTGGGATTGAGCGCCAAAGCAGTCGCTGGTTTTATCTCAACGGTAAAAGGAGAGATGCGCTCGGCCACTCAGGTAATAAAAACCTTGAAAAGTACGGCGGAATTTTGGAGCCGAATGGTAACGAATACTGCCAATGAGGCCAGTAATCTGGGTAACGCACTGCGCTCAACCTTTGGCCGAAACCGTTATGGCCGCTTTAACCACGGTACTGTCGGTGGCAGCAGTTCGGGCGTGACGGAAGCTGTGAACCAGCAAAGTGATACCACCAACTTACCCATGTTAGTGGCGCAACGGCTGGCGTTTATCGTCGAAGGGCGAGCGGCAATCAGTGCTGCCGTGAATGAGTTACTTGCGACTAACAGTGTTGAGGGGCATGCCGACAAGTTACTCACTCTGGTTAACACGCTGCTAAATGGTGGTTTTAGCACACTGGATGTTATCCGCATGATGGAAAGCCTGACAGCGGCTCACGACGACGCCTTCCGAGCCAATAGCAGTGATATCGCAATTGCTGACGCCAGCCATCATTTAATGATGACTTTATGCGCCGGAGGGATGGCCATCGCGGCGGCGCAGTATCAATCGGAAAGTTATGACGATGCTGTCGCTGTACTTGGCAGGGTCAGTAAGGTGATTGATAGCTCAGCACTGGCCGCCGCCGATCGCGGCAATGATGAAACCTACCGTGCGCTGATGCAAATGCGCGAATCTATCGTGGCGCTATTGCAACAGTCCGGGGCGAATTTATCTCGCATCAACGAGGTTAGTTTTAACCGCTCACTACCCGCGCTGATGCTGGCGAATCGGTTATATCAGGATGCGCTACGTGGTGATGCACTAGTGAAAATGGCGAATCCGATTCATCCGGCATTTATGCCAATTCGATTTAGGGCATTGAATCTATGAATAATAAAATGCCAAGTGATGACTTAACACTGGAGGTAGGTGGCAGAGCGATCACCGGTTGGAGCAAAGTTCAGGTCACGCGGAGCATTGAAAAATTACCCAGTAGCTTTGAGTTATCGCTGATGGATCGTTATCCCGCCAGTGGAGGGCAGCAGTGGATTAACCCTGGTGCTCCTTGCGTGGTTAAGTTGGGTAATGATGCCGTGTTAAACGGCTATATTGACAGTTGGGATTGCGCCATTGCGGCCACAACGCACCAAGTCAGTGCCTCGGGGCGTGGTAAGTGCCAGGATCTGGTGGATTGCTCCGCTGAGTGGACAAACAGCGTAATTAGCCAGTCCACGGTGTTGCAGATTGCGCAAAAGCTGTCCGAACCTTACGGCATCAAAGTGACCTCTGATATTACTGATATGACCATTGTGCCGAAATTCACCCTGAATTGGGGGGAAACGGCGCAAGCGGTTATTGATCATGTCACGCGTTCCGCTGCATTGCTCTATTACGACCAGCCGGATGGCAACTTATATCTGACCCGCGCTGGAATGCATAAAGCTGCAAGTGGTGTGGCACAGGGCATCAATATTCTTAGTGCCAATCTTCATACCGATATCAATCAACGCTTTGTTGATTACACCGGCGTGGTGCTCTCTTCCAATGCCGCAGCCAGGCATTCTGCCTCGGGTGGGGATAACACCTCGGTGCGAGCTACCACGCGAGACACACTATTGGCCGAACAATTTCCGGCCCGCCATCGTAACCGGGTCATTATCGTCGAAAGTACCGTGAACTCGCCACATTTGCTGAAAGATTGCATCGAATGGGAAATGAACCGCCGCTCTGGTCGCGCCAACGTCTTGACAGTGCAAGTTGACAGTTGGCGCGATCGCGATGGCCGGCTATGGGAAGTTAATACATTGATTCCCATTACTATTCCAGCATTTGGGCTTAATGATGAGCTGTGGCTACTCTCGGAAGTGGTTTATGCCAAAGATGAGAAAGGGACGACGAGCAAAATGACCCTGATGCCACCTGCTGCCTTCACATTCCAGCCTTACAACATTAAGTGATATAGGGGCTAACTATGAATGACCTAACCGGGCAAATTTCGACCCTGTACCGGCAGATAAAAATGCTGTTGGGACTCGGGCGAGTGAGTGCCGTTGACGACAGTGACGGGATACAAACTGTGCAGTATCAAACCCAACTGGAAGTCCACTCTGATACCCCCAGGCTGGCTGAGTTTGGTTTTTCATCGGGATTGCCCGCTGGCAGTGACGTGGTTATCGGTTTTCTGGGCGGGGACCGATCCAACGGCCTGATCATCGCCTCCAACCATCCGGCTTATCGCCATTCAGGACTAACAGCCGGAGAAACGGTGATTTATTCCCAGTGGGGGCAATTTATCAAACTGACGGAAAGTGGGGTAATCATTGAGGCTAACAATCAGCCGGTGACAATCAATAATGCTACCGCGGTGACGGTAAACGCATCGGTAAAAGTAAGGCTGAATACGCCGTTACTCGAGGTTAGCGGCGATATTGTTGATAACGCAGACAGCAATAACATCACGCTGAAAACCTTACGTGACGCCTATAACAGCCACAACCATCAACTCAAAAATGTACAGTCGGGCAGCGCGACCCTTACCAGTGAGACGCCCGCTAAGGTGGTGCAATGACAACAGATATTAAAACGGTTTGGGATGTCGATGCCTCATTGGGGGATTGGCAGACAGGTCGCGGGGGAGTGCTGGATGGCGATGATTTGCATACCGCTATTTTACTGAGTTTGTTTACTGACCGTCTGGCGCGAATTGATGATGCTATTGATGGCGATGATCGCCGCGGCTGGTGGGGGGACAGCGGGGCGCTATCAGCTATTGGTTCGCGGTTGTGGTTATTGCGGCGGGAAAAACTTACCACTCAGGTTGCGATCAAAGCCGAGGACTACGCGGCAGAAGCATTGGCGTGGCTGACCGAGGATAGTGTTGTGGCGGCCATAAACACCCGGGCACAAATAATTTACCCCAATACATTGCTGTTGATTATTGCTTACCAACAACCGGGTAAAGCCCAATCTTCAGTGAAATTTTCATGGGTATGGGAGGAGTAATTCATGCCATTTAATCGACCCACGTTAAGTGAATTGCGACAACGCAATCAGTCTTATATTCAATCGGAACTGAAAACCGGCGGCAACTTACTGCGTTTCTCCAATATTGGCGTTATCAGTGACGCAGATGCGGGGATGGCACACCTGCACTATGGCTATCTGGATTATATCGCCCAGCAAGCCACGCCATACCATGCCACCGACGAGTACCTTGCGGCTTGGGCGGCACTGAAAGACGTGTTTCGTAAAGCAGCAAATCCGGCTACTGCGACTGACGTTCGCTTTAGTGGGATAGCCGGACGAACTATTCCTGCTGGCCGCTTGCTTAATCGGGCCGACGGCTATCAGTATCGGCTTGATAATGAAGTGAAGATTTCTCCAGATGGCCACGTCCTGGGAGCTATTACTGCCATTTTACCCCGTCCATTAGAGGATGCGACTGGCGGCGGTAGCCGGGGTAACAGTGCGGCTGGCACCCTGCTGACGCTAGATATTGCTATTGATGGTGTTCAGGCCACCGCCACGGCACTGAGTAAAATTTCCGGCGGTGCGGATATTGAATCTGAGGATGCATTTCGTTCCCGTATGCTATTGGCTTACCAGAATATCCCGCAAGGTGGTAATGATACCGACTATCAATCTTGGGCATTAAGGGTACCGGGAGTGACCCGTTGTTGGGTAAAACGGCGGCTGATGGGGGCAGGGACTGTCGGGGTTTATATTATGTGCGATGACAACGACCACGACGGTTTTCCGCAAGGTAGCGACGGTATTTCATCTCTGGAATCATGGGGTGCGGTAAAAGCCACTGGTGATCAACAGCGGGTGGCAGATAATATTTATCCACAGCAACCGATCATCGCGCTGGTCTATGTTTGTGCGCCAGTTGCACAACCCATTGATTTTATTATTAGTGGGATATCGCATGCCGACAGTGCTACCACGACCGCCATCAATGCCGCTATCGATGAGGTGTTTTTCAGCGAAGGTGAACCCGGTGGCAAAATCTTGTGGTCATCACTATTACTGGCAATTGGTGAGATCCCGGGAACCGGGGGCTTTATTATGCAATCTCCGGCGGCCAATATTGAGTTACAAACTGGCAAACTCCCCATTAGGGGTACGGTGAGCTACCTATGAGTCGCTACTCTGTCAGTGAATATACCACCGCTTTGCAAGCATTAATGCCGATGGGATTAGTCTGGCCACGGCGACCGGATGGTGTGCAGACTGATGTCTTGCGGGCGCTGGCGAATGCGTATCAGCGTAGCGATGAAGATGCGCAAGATTTGCTGTCTGCGGCATTCCCGGCAACGGCGACGGCTATGTTACCTGAGTGGGAAGCCACTGTGGGGCTACCGGATCTATGTGCCATTGGTGAAGTAGACAGCATGATCCAGCGCCAGCGGGCAGTGGTGTCGAAATTGTTTGGCATCGGCGGCCAGTCTGCGGCCTATTTTATCCGTGTGGCCAAGGCATTGGGTTACTCCATTGCTATCACCCAATACCGACAAGCATGCGCAGGTATGTCGGTATGTCGTGATGCATTGAACGGTGACGAGTGGCCATTCACGTGGTTGATTACTGCACCCGAAACCACGCTTCATTATGCTCAATGTGGCCTCACTTATTGCAATGATCCGCTGCGGTCATGGGGAAATAAACAACTTGAATGCCGGTTTGCGGTGTTAAATCCGTCTCATAGCATTCTGAAGTTTGGCTACGTTAGCTAACTAATCAATTTCTATTAATTTAAAACGCCTTAATTGGTGAGGTATTACTATGCAAAAAATTGGAGATATTCCTAATTCACGCGCCGACAATAATGGCGAATTTACCGACGGCAATGTCGCCGGCGGCGTTCCCCCAACGATATTACCGGCTGAATGGTTTAACACCTTACAGCGGGAATTAATGAGTGTTCTTTCTGCCGCGAATATTGATGCTGACAGTGAGAAGTTTGATCAGGTGGCGACTGCTGTCTCTAAATTAATTACTGATGGTGGATTTTTAAAAACAGCCAATAACCTTGTGGAAATTAAAAATGCGGGGGCGGCAGCCGTTGCAAGTACTCTCTTAAACCTTGGTTTGGGCGATGCAGCCCATCTGCCCCAATTAACGGGCGTTGTTGGCACATCACGCAATGCAAAAATGAGTGTTACAGCCGCATCGTCAACGGCCACTTTCACGGCAGATGAATTAATTGTTCAATCCGCCTTGGGAGGGTTGCAATACAAACTGAGCGGGTTTAGCAATACAATTAACCTGGCTACTACTGGCGCTGGCGGGATGAATACAGGCACCGCGCCTGTCAGTGGGTTCGTTGCTTTATATGCGATTTACAACCCGACAACTCAAGTGTCAGCCTTGTTTGCTGTTAACGCGACATCAGTGACCGCGCCAGAAATTTGCGGTGTAACAATGCCGGCCGGATACGTTGCATCAGCATTGCTGGCTGTTGTACCCACCGATGCATCATCGCGCTTTAATCCTGTAATAGTTCAGGGGCGGCATGTCTCAATTCAATACACAGCCATGTACGGTACTACATCAAATGTTGCAAGCTCTCCGATCAGTGTGGGTGGGGTAATCCCAAGAAATGCAATCAGCGTGTCTGGCTCGATTACAATGTCATCAACTACTGCGGGGCCAATTTCAGCAGACATAAGCGGAGCTGGCGCGATCGGTAATCAACGCATTGCTAATTATATGAATGCAACAGAAAGCCACACATCAAACTTCAGTGAAGTCCCTATTATCACACCTATCACAGTTACACTTGCGGTTAGCAGTAGCACCAGTACTTTCAGTTGTTATTTTTATGCTGCGGGGTATTCAATATGAAACATGTAAACATAGTTGATGGGATTGTTGTGGCTGAGTTTTCATGCCCGCAAGATAAAAAAGAATGGCCCAATATTGTAGCAGTTGAAGATGATGATCCGCGCTACATTGAGTTCATCGAATTGCCTTATAGCGCGAGATTAGATGAGTAATCATTACTGTTATCAAGCCGGGCTTAATAGCCCGGCCTATTCATATTGACTCTACTGAGTAACAGCTATGAGTTCAGTTCTCAGCCACAACTGGCTCGTTAGCGACCCCATTTCATGTTAAATTCGCTATCTTGGGCCATTGCGTTGCATAAGTGACTTGATTACAGGCGAATCACGGGAATCTAGGTATCAGTATGTTTACATATAAAGAAATATCAGCGCTGAACGAACTGGAATTGATCGTTTATAATTACATCATAAAAAACACTGATAAAGTGATGTATATGACCATCAGAGAACTGGCTGATGCAGCGGGTGTTTCTACTACCACGGTTTTACGATTCTGCAAAAAAATGAATTGTGATGGTTATTCTGAATTCCGGGTGCGGTTTAAATTATATGTAGAGCATGACGAAAAACCACCGGTTAGTTTTGGTATCAGTGAGATAATTAGCTATTTTAAAAGTATTAATAATAGCGAGTTTGATGACTTATTGGATATGGCTGCGGCACAAATAGCCGCCACGCGCCGAATTATTTTTGTGGGTATAGGAACCTCTGGGGCGTTAGGGAAATACAGCGCGCGTTTCTTCTCGAATATTGGCAAGTTTAGTACTTATATTGACGATCCCTATTATCCTATCAACAGCGATATGTATCAGGATGCTATTGCTATCATATTTTCCGTCTCGGGTGAAACCGAAGAGATTATCCGTATTGCTAATCAGTTCAGTTTACATAATTGTAAAATAATCAGCCTGACAAACAGTGATAACTCAACGCTGGCCAAAATGGCCGACCTTAATATCTCCTATCATATGCCACCTATTGTATTGGAAGGGCATTATAATATTACCACTCAAATTCCAGTATTATATATAATAGAAACTATTGGTAAAAAACTCCCGCAATTAATTAATAAAAAAGCACCATAAAACACTGTGTTTTTTGAGTGTAACATATTCCAATTCACGATTTTTGTTATATCGTGACTTCGCTTTTCTTTTTGCTAGAATCCAATCTCAACCGGCTACGAATATTAATAATAAGCCAATAACGCTCTGTTTATCTTACGCTCAGTACCCGCGACAGGAGATTAATAATGGCAATAGATTACGCACTGACCGCTCAGGAAATTATCCAATATATTGGCGGTGATAATAATGTGATTAATGTCACACATTGTGCGACCCGTTTACGGTTTATATTGAAAGACAATAAAATTGTCGACAAAGAACGTTTAAATCGTGTTAAAGGGGTCATCACCGTTATTGAAGCGGGTGGGCAAATGCAAGTGGTGATCGGTAATCATGTCGGCGATGCTTATAAACATGTCATCAGCTTGATTAATGTCGATGAAAGTGCCCCGGTTGCTGCACCCAAGGTCGGTATTGTTAGCCGTTTGATGGATATTATCTCCAGCATCTTCGCCCCATTCCTTTACCCGTTAGCCGCCTGCGGTATTTTACAGGGGATTATTTCATTTCTTGCCGCCATTGGCTGGATGGATGCGGCGAGCGGCACCTACCGTATTCTGAATTTTGTTTCCTGGACCGGTTTTACCTTCCTGCCCGTGCTGGTGGCCTTTACCGCTGCCAAAAAATTTAATGTTAATCCTTTCACCGCAGTCATTACCGCTTGTGCCCTGATCAGTCCTGATTATATGAATATGCTGACAGCCAATAAAATTACTACGCTGAATTCGGCCGATCCAGCCGTTCAGCAGCTAATGCAAGAAGCACTGAATAATCCGCAAGTGGCCCATATTTTAAACACTATCGCTGGTATTCCCTTATCATCGCCAACCTTGGATTTCTTCGGTATTCCCGTGCAATACCTGAGCTATACCGCCTCGGTTATTCCGATTATTTTGATGGTATGGGCCATGTCTTACGTGCAGCGCTTCTTTGAGCGGATCCTGCCAATGGTGGTGCGCAATCTATTCACCCCAATGTTCTGTATTGCCATCATGGTGCCACTAACGTTATTGGTGTTCGGCCCGGTGGGTAATCTGATCGGCGGTGCGATTGGTGGTGTTTATAACTCTCTTTATAACCTTAGCCCGGCAGTGGCTGGGTTTATGGTCGGCGCTTTCTGGCAGCCGCTGGTCACACTGGGTGTGCATTGGGGGATCACGCCTGTTACCGTTGGTAACTATGCGACGCTGGGTTATGACACCTTTACTGGCTTACAAGCTTCCGCTGTCTTTGCCATGGCGGGCACCATGTTTGGCGTTTACTTAAAAACCCGCAATAGTGAGATGAAGGGTATTTCACTGTCGGCCGGTATCACCGCGTTGTTCGGTATTACCGAACCGGCAATTTATGGTGTGGCACTACGCCTAAAAAAACCGTTCTTATGCAGTTGTGCTGCTGGCGGAATTGGCGGTGCTATCGCAGGGGCATCTAATGCGGTGTCATGGAGTTACTGCTTACCGGGTATTGCGGTATTACCGGTCTTTTTCAAAGAGGGCCATATGGCGCAGTTCCTTGGTTTCTTGCTGTCGATCACGGTAGCGTTCGTGTTGGGCGCACTTTTCACTTGGTTGGTTGGGTTTACTGATGAGCCTGAAAGTGTGCAACAGCAAAACAGCGCTAAAGCATCTGGCGCGCCGATTACTCAGGCGCAAATGAATCGGGGTTAACCGTTTAAATATTCAGGTGGGCCATCCCGCCATTGATTTTCATTTCAAGGGCCTACAGTTGCCCACAGTATTAAGGGAGAAAATAATGAGCCACAAACAATTACCGAAAGATTTCTTATGGGGCGGCGCAGTTGCAGCACACCAGGTTGAAGGCGGCTGGGATAAAGACGGCAAGGGTGTGAGTATCGCCGATGTATTGTCGGGTGGTGCGCATGGAATTGACCGGGTGATGACTGATGGCGTACAGGACGGCTACCGTTATCCTAACCATGAAGCGGTTGATTTTTATGGCCATTACAAACAAGACATTGCGCTGTTTGCTGAGATGGGCTTCAAATGTTTCCGTACTTCTATTGCCTGGACGCGTATCTTCCCGAATGGCGATGAGCAGCAACCCAATGAGGCCGGGTTACAATTTTACGATGATATGTTTGATGAGTTACTGAAACACGGTATCGAACCGGTCATTACTTTATCTCATTTCGAAATGCCCTGGCATCTGGTGAAAGAATACGGTGGTTGGAAAAACCGTCAGGTGGTCGATTTCTTCGTGAAGTTCAGTGAAGTGGTGATGGCGCGTTATAAAAGCAAAGTTAAATACTGGATGACCTTTAACGAGATCAATAATCAGCGCAACTGGAAGTATCCGTTATTTGGTTATTGCTGTTCGGGCGTAGTGTTTACTGAGCAAGAAAATCCAGAGGAAACGCTGTACCAAGTGCTGCATCATCAGTTTGTTGCCAGTGCTAAGGTCGTCAAGCTTGGTCATGCCATTAATCCTGAGTTCAAAATTGGTTGTATGGTGGCGATGGTGCCGTTGTATCCATTCTCCTGCCATCCTGATGACATGATGTATTCAGTAGAAGCTATGCGTGAGCGTTATCTGTTTGGTGACGTCCATATGCGCGGTTACTATCCTTCCTATATTCTAAATGAGTGGGAACGTCGCGGATTCACCATCAAAATGGAAGAGGGTGATCTTGATACTCTGCGTGATGGCTGTGCTGATTATATGGGGCTGAGTTATTACATGAGTAATGCCGTTTCTGCTACTAACCCTGGCAGCGGTAATTCACTTTCTGGCTTTGAAGGCAGCGTGCCAAATCCACACGTTAAAGCGTCAGACTGGGGATGGCAGATTGACCCTGTCGGCTTACGTTATTCACTGAGCGTATTGTACGAGCGCTATCAAAAGCCGCTGTTTATTGTTGAAAATGGTTTTGGCGCGATCGACAAAGTGGCTGCCGACGGTATGGTCCACGATGATTACCGCATTGCTTACCTCAAAGCCCACATTGAGCAAATGAAAAAAGCGGTATTTGAAGATGGTGTTGATTTAATGGGCTATACCCCATGGGGCTGTATTGATTGTGTATCATTCACTACGGGTGAATATAGCAAACGTTATGGCTTTATCTACGTGGATAAAAATGATGATGGCACTGGTACTATGGCGCGTTCACGCAAATTAAGTTTTGACTGGTATAAGCAAGTGATTGCCAGCAATGGTGAAGTGCTCTAAACCCGCGATAACCCCGTAATGTTGGAAAGGCTGATTATAATTTTGGCCTTTCCATTAATTTCCCCTCGCCCCATTTTACCCATCACTTCAGGTGAACAAACGCAGTTTGTTACATTTCTGGTTGATTAAAAAATATATTTAAATTCAGTTAATTAGAGCTTATTCCTCCTGTCTGTAGGATGTGGCTGACATATCCTTAAAAAAAGCTGGGTTATTCTCTTACCCTAAGCGATAACATCATTCTTTGCATGGGATATTCGTCAGGGTTAATTCAGTTTTTTTGTGTAAAAAGGATTAGAAATGAAAGGGCAGTTATTAGTTGCAGCGCTGTTGGCCGCCAGTTTTTCAGTCTGTGCGGCGGAACATGCTCATTGGGGATATGAAGGTCAGGAAGATCCTGCCCATTGGGGAAAGCTCTCACCGGATTTCTCACTGTGCGAAACAGGTAAAAATCAGTCGCCGGTTAATATTCACGGAGCATTGAAAACCCATCACAGTCAACTCGAGTTGGCTTTCCAACCAGGTAAACAGCAAATCGTGAATAACGGCCATACGATTCAGGTGAATGTCAGCACTGGCAATACCCTGAAACTGGACGGCGATACTTTCACATTACAGCAATTCCATTTCCATACCCCAAGTGAAAATGAGATTGATGGCAAACAGTTTCCGTTAGAAGCTCATTTTGTTTATAAAGATAAAGATGGGGCACTGGCTGTGCTCGCACTCATGTTCCAGCAGGGGGATGCAAATCCACAACTGGCACAGGCTTGGCAGCAAATGCCAACGGCGATTGACCAAATGGCGATATTAAATAAGCCTCTTGATATCAAAGCATTGCTACCCAAAAAGTTTGATTTTTATCGCTTTAGTGGCTCACTAACCACACCACCTTGCTCTGAAGGTGTCAGTTGGATGGTGCTTGAGCAGCCTGCGAGCGCTTCTGCTGAACAAATTAATCAATTCCGCTCTGTGGTTCATCATACGAATAATCGCCCTGTACAGCCACTTAATGGCCGAGTCATTATCGATTAAAACTACGTATGAGTCGCACTATCCTGTCTTCTGGCAGGTAGTGCGCGTGGCTTTTTGCCGTCTGGTTATTTTACACCATAGCCACATCAGTCAAATCCCACAAACAAAAAAACCAACCCTAACGGATTGGTTTTCTTAAGGTATTTTGGTCGGCATGAGAGGATTTGAACCTCCGACCCCCGACACCCCATGACGGTGCGCTACCAAGCTGCGCTACATGCCGATGCTATGACGGTTATACTACATTTTACCGTTATTAATGCAAGACTTGGCAAAACGTTCGCTTGTTTTTTGAGCGCACCAATGCCTGTTTTTAGAGCTAGTTCGCAATAAAACGTTTTATATCCGTCAACACTTGCAGCAGTAATGGAAGCTGAGGCTTTTCATTTTTGATTTCATTGCCTTGCTCATCATAGGTGCGGTATTCACCGTTATTATCTAATACAACGGTTTGTGTTGGCGTAGTAATAACTAACATGCCATTGTCACCGGTTGCCACCCAGTTATTATTGCGCTGTGCGGCGAATAAATCTTCCCCTTGCGAATAATCCTCAGGCGCTGTTTTGACGTGTAACAAACGTTGCATTAGCGTTGTCATGATATCTTCATGGTTGGTCAGTTTATTCACGGCCTGCGCTGGCGTGCCTGGCCAATGAACCACTAATGGCACTTGCAGTTGTTGGCGATTAAAGCTGCTGCTTGCACCCCAGGTATCATTGCCGCTGTCATTAAATTCAACACCATGGGCTGCAGTAATAATAACTACGGTTTTATCGAGCTGACCGCGCTGTTTCAGCGTATCCAGAATAGTCGCAATCTGTTGATCTACATCTTTTGCGCCTGCCTGGTAGTGACGGATAAAGTCAGTCGGTAACGCAACCTTCTGCCCGATTACCGGGTCTTGTGCTTCAACTGCCCCGTTGAGGTTAATGTATGAGAACCATGGTGCATTATTGTTGAGCGTGGACAGCCATTGCTGCCACTGTGCCGTGGTTTCGCTATCCGGTTGCACTGCGGGAGTTGGTAATGTGAAATCAGCTAACAGTGCCTGGCGGTAGAGTGGTGACTCAAAACCATCGGATGAGAACAGACCAAACTGATAACCCTGCGCGCTTAATGCTGTAACAAACGCTGAGGGTTCGCGCGCGGAGAGAATACCGTCTAAATAAGTAGGCGAAATGCCATAAAACAGGCCAAATAAGCCCGTATCCTGACGGTTGCCTGAACTGTAGTGGCTGTCAAACTGAATGTTGGAACGGCCAAATTCGGCCAGGGTAGGCATGTCTTTTTGCAGGCTACTGGCACGAATACCATCAACCACAATAAGCAACAAATTATAACCACTGCCTTTATCGCTGAAGGTAATTGGGTTGAGTGGATATTCAACCGCCAGTGCATCTGGATTACCTTGTTCCACCAAGCGACGCTGATATTCCTGCTGATCGAGCAGGCCGTGTTTCTCAAGGAACTTACGGGCGGTCATCGGGTAAGAGAGTGGCAGGTTTGCGCGTTGCATACTGATTGGGCGATAAAAATTGGCATCGGCCCAAATATAAATCAGATGAGAGGCAAAGAACGCAGAAATAAACACCGCCACCAACGGCTTAACAAAGCGTTGCCGGTTAAGGCTGCGTAGTTTTTGCCAGGCCCAAGTGCCGAAAAGCATCTCGACCAGGAAAATGACAGGCACGGCAATAAACATTAATTGCCAATCACGCGCCAGCTCGGTCTGGTCTGGGTTAACCACCAATTCCCATACCACCGAGTTAAGGTGTAAATGGAAACGGGTGAAAACTTCGGTATCAACCAACAGCAGAGTCAGGCCGGCAGTGGCAAAGGCGGCGGAAAGGAAACGGAGTAGTCGCTGCGACATCACCACAAAGGTGAGTGGGAAGATCACCAACAAATAAGCAGCAAAAACGATAAAACTAAAGTGCCCGAGCCAACTGACGAGGGCATAGATACGGCCAACCAGCGATGAGGGCCAATCGGAGACAAACAGATAGCGGCTACCCAGCACCAGGCTAAACAGGATATTAAACAGGGCGAACCAGTGCCCCCAGCTGATCATCTGGGAGACTTTTTCACGATAGCGCTGACGATTTGTCACCATATTGAGATTGCAGTCTTGGCCGATAAATTAATGAGCTTTATCTTCACTTATCGAAGCTTGAAGAGCTTCAGCGAAAGAACGTGCCAATACTTTGCGCTGCGCTGGGGCCACGCTAGTATTGATCAAATTTGTTACCATATTCCCCAACACCATCAAAGAAAGATTGGTGGGAGTATGGTTTTTTTCCATTACGCTGACCAATTCTGACAGCAGTTTTTCGACTTGTTCGTCGCTATAACGGGATGATTGTGCCATAAAAAGTGTGCTCAATACCTGACAAAGTCCCACATCTTACCGTATAGAGACACGCTTTTCCGCTATTTTATAGCATTAAGAATCATTAGCCATTAATTGAGGGGCGCGAATGCTTTAGGGTTGCAGCTCTCAGGCATCAGTGATTGAATACGCCCCTAGCCAAAAGGAGTATTTATCATGAGTCTGGATATTGACCAGATAGCCTTACATCAGCTTATCAAGCGTGATGAACAAACGCTTGATGTGGTGTTGCGCGATTCTCTGTTACCTGCCAATGCTGTAGTTGAAGAAATGATGGCCGAACTGCATCGTGTTTACAGCGCCAAAAGCAAAGCTTACGGGCTGTTTAATGAGCAGAGCGAGCTGGCTGAAGCGCTGAAACGAAGCCGTAAGGGTGATGAAGACTTCCTCAGTTTTAGCCGTGCTGCCACCGGGCGTTTACGTGATGAGTTAGCCAAATATCCGTTTGCCGAAGGCGGTGTGGTGCTGTTTTGCCAATATCGTTATCTGGCGGTGGAGTATCTGCTTATCTCGGTACTGAGCAGTTGTAATAGTATGCGAGTGAATGAGCAACTTGATCTCAGTACCACTCATTATCTCGATATTAACCGTGCTGATATTGTCGCCCGTATCGATTTAACCGAATGGGAAAATAATCCAGAATCCACGCGTTACCTTACGTTCTTGAAAGGGCGGGTAGGGCGCAAAGTGTCCGACTTCTTTATGGATTTCCTCTCTGCAGCAGAGGGGCTGGACACCAAAGCACAAAATCGGGGCTTATTACAGGCGGTTGATGATTACTGCGCGGATGCTGAACTTGGCAAAAATGAGCGCCAGGCATACCGTCAGCAGGTTTATAGCTATTGTAATGAGCAGTTACAAGCCGGTGAAGAGATTGCGTTGCAGGCGCTTTCTCAAGAGCTACCAACGCTGGGTGAGAAAGATTTTCAGCAATTCTCGGCTGAACAGGGTTATGCGTTAGAAGAGAGTTTCCCAGCAGATCGCGGTACTTTGCGCCAGTTAACCAAATTTGCTGGCAGTGGGGGTGGGTTGAGTATCAATTTTGATGCATTGTTGCTGGGTGAGCGTATTTTTTGGGATGCCGCGACAGATACGTTGACTATTAAAGGCACTCCACCCAATCTGCGTGATCAGTTACAGCGTAATTCAGGCAAAAAGTAACGGTTACCACCGTGACGATAGCCAATAAAAAACGCCGCATAAGCGGCGTTTTTTATTTCGGCGTCCCGAATATCGAAAGCGACGCGATTAAACGCGAACGAAGTCGATATGAGTCAGTTTTGGCTTGAAAGCGTGACGCTGAACAGCCTGTACTTTAACTTTGGTTTCTTTACCGTCAACAACCAGAGTCAGTACGGAATCATAAAAGCCCGGTTTCAATTCAAGGTTCTTGGTGGTGTCATGGTCAAGAGCAATAGAGATAGCTGCTTCAGAACCACCGTAAATGATTGCCGGAAATTTATTTGCTGCACGCAGGCGGCGGCTCGCACCCTTACCCTGGTCGTTACGTACTTCTACATTGATAGTGGTCATTTTGTTTTCTCTTAAAGAAAATTTACCCTGCTACAGGCGACCCAGCAACAGGTTCGATACTCGGCTTTGATTGGGTAAACCCAGAGCAAAGCGGGCGGCATTCTAGCGAAATATCGACCAGACAGCAAATAAAACTGCGAAAATCTCAGGCTAAATGCGGCTCAGGCAAGGGAGTCAGCCCGCCGGAAACGGCCCTGATAATCAAATATCTTTTCTCTAATTTGCCACCATTGCCCACGACGGCGGGCCACGACAAAATCGGGATAACGTAACAGGGCTTGTTGCGCGATGATATCGGCCGCCGTTTGCCATTTCAGCGCCACACCGGGTGCCCGTTGGTGTGGACGCAGGAAAATTTGTTCAAATGCCATACGTTGCGCGGCGGTGGTTAAGCGAAAACGTTCGCTGGTATTAGTGCCGTCTTCGTCGTAGTAGGTGATTTTCAGCCACTCACCCTTTGCGTCATGGCCCGTCTCCAGACTCATACCGCCACAACGCAGCACCAGGGCATCTTTTAATTTTAACGCGGCTTTCAGCATATCATCGGGATCGACCAGAACCTCCTGGCACTGGTGACAACGGCGGGCGGCAATGTCATTTTCCGCCCCACAATGCGGGCAGCACTTAAAGCGAAAGCGATAATCACATTGCGCCCGCACGCCTTGTTGGTCCTCAAACCACCCCTGACAGCGGCGACCATAGTGTTCAATAATGTCACCCGACTCGGTACATTTTCCCCAGAAGATATTGGCAAAGCCGCAATCTGGGCAAAATACCTGAACCGGCTGACTGCCACTATGCGGCTTGCTGGTACCCACTTCAGGGGTAAAAAGGTCATGGGGATTGCCAGCGTAATCCAGAATCAGGCAATCTTCTTTACCCGGTGATAACCGCAAACCTCGGCCGACTATCTGTTGATACAAACTGACCGATTCCGTGGGGCGAAGAATGGCAATCAGATCAACATGGGGGGCATCAAAGCCAGTGGTTAACACCGCCACATTAACCAAATAGCGCAGTTGCTGCTGCTTAAAGGCAGTGATTAACGCATCGCGCTCATTAGGCGGGGTAGTGGCGCTCACCAGTGCAGCCTCGTCTTTTGGCAGCAAGCCATACACCTCTTTGGCGTGTTCAACTGTCGCGGCAAAAATCATTACCCCGCGACGTTGAGCGGCATATTCAATTATCTGGTTAACAATATGCGGAGTAATTCGTTGCTGCTGCTTAAGTTCACGGTCTAAATCTGCTTCTCGGAACAGGCCGCTACTGTTGCTGGTCAGGCGACTGAAATCATACTGTACCACGGGCATATCCAACCGCTCTGGGGGGACCAGAAAACCGTGCTTGATCATGTAGCGCAAGGGTAATTCATAAATACAATCGCGAAAAAGGGACTTTTCATCACCACGGGTAATACCGTGATAATGGAATTGATAAATCCAGCCTTTTCCCAATCGGTAAGGTGTGGCGGTCAATCCCAGCAAGCGCAGTCGGGGGTTGGTGGTACGTAAATGCTGAATAATTTGCTGATACTGGCTGTCATCGTCATCACTGATACGATGGCATTCATCAATAATCAGTAGTGAAAAGGCACTATCAAACAGGGGCAGGTTTCGTGCCACTGACTGCACACTGCCAAACACTACTTTTCCTGCGCTTTGGCGTTGCTGCAAGCCAGCGGCGAAAATATCAGCCTCTAAATCGTAGGCGCAATATTTGGCGTGATTCTGTGCTACCAACTCTTTGACATGAGCCAGCACCAGAACGCGCCCGCGAGCCAGTTTCGCCAATTCGGCGATCACCAGACTTTTGCCTGCCCCGGTGGGTAGAACAATCAACGCAGGCTCACTGTGGCGGCGAAAATGGGCAAGAGTGGCATCGACAGCCTCTTGCTGATAGGGGCGCAGTGTAAATGCCATTAGTGCACCAGCCCGATGGTTTTCAACCCATTCTCCCCGCAACCCTTTTCCGCGCGTATGCGTGACATTTCTCTCTCTTTATAATGAAAAACTTTTGACTATTATGCCTGTCGGAGGCTGTTGGCGCGAGGCCCCAAGTTAGCACTGATGGGGTGGCGTGATAGACGCGGCGCACTCTGGGGGTAAGTTGTTTCTCAATAACAACTTTTTACGTAACTGTTCCTAGGATGATATGGCAACCGCCGCTATACTGATGAATCTGGTAGGCAGCAAATGATTTTCTCCCAACTGCTTCATTCATTTCACACCGTATCATGAGCATCCTGCTGTCGTTGGCGGGTGTGATTGCGGGTATCGTGCCCGTCAGCGGTACGACAAGACAACAGGCAAAGTAGATTCAATGCGATTGGACAAGTTTTTATCTCAGCAATTAGGTGTCAGCCGGGCGTTAGTCGCGCGCGAGCTGCGGGCAAAACGAGTCACTATTGATGGCGAAGTGGTCAAAAGTGGTGCGATTAAGCTGACACCGGAACAAGACGTGAGATTTGATGGCAACCCATTACAACAAACCGTTGGCCCACGTTATTTCATGCTGAACAAACCGCAGGGTTATGTGTGTTCGACAGAAGACCCAGATCACCCGACCGTGCTGTATTTCCTTGATGAGCCAGTGGCATACAAACTCCATGCCGCCGGGCGTTTGGACATCGATACCACCGGATTGGTACTGATGACCGACGATGGTCAGTGGTCGCATCGGATCACCTCACCGCGCCATCATTGTGAAAAGACCTATCTGGTGACGCTGGAACACCCATTGGCTGATGATACCGCGCAACAATTTACTGATGGTGTACAGTTGCATAATGAAAAATCTCTCACCAAACCGGCTCAACTTGAGGTTATAGAGCCTCAGTTGGTGCGTTTAACCCTCAGTGAAGGGCGTTATCATCAGGTAAAACGGATGTTCGCGGCGGTGGGAAATCGGGTTATAGAGCTGCATCGTGAGCGAATTGGCGACATTAAACTTGATGACGATTTGGCGCCAGGCGAGTACCGCCCGTTAACCACAGAAGAGATTGCCAGTGTCGGCGCGCCTCATCTGTAATTGATTTTCTATTACAGCGCGGGCTGTCTTGCCGTTGATATTACACTAAATAATTCGAGTTGCAGGAAGGCGGCAAGCGATAGAGTCCCGATGAGTTGACGGGAGTCAATGATTCGGGTGAAAGAGCGTAGCCAACGCACATGCGGCTTGAAGTATGACGGGTATAACCCGCGGTAGGTTATTGAAGGAGTTGTTGAACGTGCATGCCAGTACCCAAAATGAAGAGAAGAACCGGACATCCCACGTTGGCTTGATCTTTATCCTCGGTTTGTTATCGATGCTGATGCCTTTGGCAATTGATATGTATCTGCCGAGTATGCCGATTATTGCACAGGAGTTTGGCGTAGAGAGTGGTGCGGTGCAGATGACTCTAAGCGCCTATGTGCTGGGGTTTGCCATCGGACAAATGTTCTATGGGCCAATGGCTGATAGCCTCGGGCGCAAGCCGGTTATCTTTTGGGGTACGCTAATATTTGCGCTCGCGGGTATGGCTTGTGCCATGGCGCAATCAATCGAACAACTGATTAACTTGCGTTTCCTGCATGGTTTGTCTGCCGCCGCCGCGAGTGTGGTGATTAATGCATTGATGCGCGATATGTTCACTAAAGATGACTTCTCTCGCATGATGTCTTTTGTAGTGTTGGTGATGACCATCGCACCCTTGCTGGCACCGATTATCGGTGGTGCATTGTTGGTATGGTTTAGCTGGCACGCCATCTTCTGGACCATGGCGGGTGCTGCATTGGTCGGCGCGATTTTGGTTGCACTGTTTATTAAAGAAAGCTTGCCGCGAGAGAAACGGCAACGATTCCATTTGCGCACCACTATTGGCAATTTTGCCACGTTATTCCGCCATAAGCGGGTACTGAGCTATATGTTAGCGAGCGGTTTCTCTTTTGCTGGGATGTTCTCATTCCTCAGTGCCGGTCCCTTTGTTTATATCGATTTAAACGGCGTTTCTCCACAAAACTTTGGCTATTATTTTGCGCTGAATATTGTCTTCTTGTTCTTGATGACCTTGATTAATAGCCGCAATGTACGCCGCTTCGGAGCGCTTAAAATGTTCCGATTTGGCATGCTAGTGCAATTTGTTATGGGGATCTGGTTGCTGGTGGTTTGCGCCACTGGGATGGGGTTCTGGGCGTTGGTATTGGGTGTAGCGGCTTATGTCGGTTGCATCGCCATGATCACCTCGAATGCGATGGCGGTTATTTTGGATGATTTCCCACATATGGCCGGTACTGCGTCTTCTCTGGCAGGGACCCTACGCTTTGGTATTGGTGCGGTGGTAGGAACGCTGTTGTCGATGGCGCCATCCCGCAGTGCCTGGCCAATGGTAAGCTCAATGGCATTTTGTATAATTGTGGCCATGTTGTTGTATCTTTATGCCAGTCGCCCACATAAGGATGCGGTGAAATAACTATCGTCGTAATAACTATCGCCGTAATCCTTATCAAGGCTAAGTTGCTGGGGCTTATCAGTTAATGGTTATTGCAAGAAGGTGAGGGGGCGTCTTAGGGCGTTCCCTTCACTGACATTATTTATCCTCAATGTACTCATTATTTATTTATTCAATTATTTTCCTCGTCGACTCATTTATTCCCGTCAATATCGCCCGAATTGCCACTTAAAAATGCGCGGTTCTTGCGTTCAATCAATATAATAAGCATGCATATCATTATTTATTGCATAGTTATGATTGGCACCATATTGTTAACTTTTTGAGCGAACATATAAAAAATCGCAAATTGTTATTGAAGCGTTTTTATCAGATATTTCTGTCAGTCGAATAGTTACGTATGTTAGTAAATTTATATATTTATCAATTGATTAATTTCATTTTGAGCTATAGAGATAACATGTGATTGTTCATCAAATGTAAAAAATTCGCGAGCAATAAGTAATGGGTTTGCAAGAAAAATGGTTGAGATGGTCGCCATAAAGGTATAAATATAACGAAAAATGGGATCTAAATCTCAAACCGGTGGTTTCAGTCTGGATATGCAGGGCTGACACACGATTAAAAAAACAACACAAAAATGGCTTTGTTGGTTTTAAGTTTCTAAATTGTTATCAATGTTGTGTTTTGATGAGGGGTGAATCAGGCACAATGCCAACTTAGCGGCTATAACTTTAGTGAGTGTGAGTCATTGTGGTGCTTTTGTAATTTTTGAATTTTTATTTTTACTAGGAAAAACACGTGAATAATATCCAACTTTCGGTAGTACATCGTCTGCCGCAAAGTTACCGTTGGTTATCAGGTTTTATCGGGGTCAAAGTTGAACCGATACCACTGACGGCGATAGACGATAGCAATAATGATCTTATGGGGCTGAAGTTACTCAGCCACGATGGCAGCCATGCGCAGATTATCATGCAGCGGCTCCACCTCTCTCTACAAGAGATACAAGTGGATTCCGCGATAGTCGAATGGGAAGGCGAGCCTTGTCTATTTGTTCACACTCAGGATGAGAGTGCTACTATGTGTCGCCTGAAAGATGTCGGTGTCGCCATTGCCGAAACCCTGACCGCCTTGTACCCCTTCTAATTAGCTATTGCGCGTTGGTCGGTGTCATGGCGCTTGGGTATGCCCCGCACCAGACCTCAATCTGACGTATCCGCAAATTGTAGCAACTGCTGTGTATACTGCTGCTGGGGCGCGGCAAATATGGCCTGACAGTCACCTTGTTCTACTACCTCGCCTTGTCTTAATACAATCACCTGATGGCAGAGTGATCGCACTACCTGTAAGTCATGACTGATAAACAGATAGCTGAGCTGATAACGCTGCTGAAGGGATTTCAGCAAAGCCAGAATTTGGGCCTGTACCGACTTATCCAATGAAGAGGTCGGTTCATCAAGAATCAGTAACTGCGGTTGCAAGATCAACGCACGGGCAATGGCAATGCGCTGGCGCTGGCCACCAGAAAACTCGGTTGGATAACGATAACGGGTGACCGGATCTAATCCCACTTCTTCCATCGCTTTAATCACCCGTTGTTCACGATGTACCGCACTGAGTCTTTGATGAACTTCCAGCCCTTCGGCGATTATCTGCTGCACATTCAGGCGTGGGTTTAGCGCTGAGTAGGGATCCTGGAATACCACCTGAATTCGGCTGCGATAGGGCAGCATCTGTTTAGGGGTAAACTTGTGTAATGGCTGCCCGCTAAACCAAATCTCACCTTTTGAGGGTAACAAGCGCAGCAATGCCAGCCCTGAGGTGCTTTTCCCTGAGCCTGATTCACCCACCAAACCAAGGCTCTCACCGGGATTCAGGGTGAAATTAAGATCGTGCAAAGCATAATGGTAATCAACGGTACGTCGTAATAAACCACGTTTAATAGGAAACGCCACCTGTAGACCTTTTACTTCAAGCAGGGGTTTTAGATCCGGCGTGAGGGGCAGTGGGTCACCTTGTGGTTCGGCGTCTAATAATTGGCGGGTGTAGGGGTGCTGTGGGGTACTAAACAGCGCCTGACGGCTATTCTGCTCCACCTTGCGGCCTTCGCGCATCACTGCCACGTTATCTGCCAACCGGCGCACGATATTCAGGTTATGGGTGATAAATAGCAAGCTCATGCCCATCTCTTGCTTTAACTCTTTCAGCAAACTCAAAATCTGGGCTTGCACCGAAACATCCAGCGCAGTGGTAGGTTCATCGGCAATCAGTAATTTAGGTTGGGTCAATACCGCCATCGCAATCATCACCCGCTGGCGTTCTCCGCCGGAAAGTTGATGAGGGAAATCGCCCAAACGCCCTTTGGCATTACGAATACCCACCCGGTCGAGACATTGAATAATCTCAACTCTGGCCGCCTCCCGGCGCATACCGCGGTGCAGTGACAACACTTCTGCCAACTGTTTTTCAATGGTATGCAGTGGGTTGAGTGACACCATAGGTTCTTGGAAAATCATTGAAATCTGATTGCCGCGCACTTTTCGCAGCGTCGGTTCATCGGCATGCAGCAGAGATTGCCCGGCAAACAGAATATCACCGCCCGGGTAGACCACCGGTGGTGAAGGCAGTAAACGCAATATTGATAAAGCGGTGACACTCTTGCCCGAACCCGATTCCCCGACCAGTGCCAGTGTCTCACCGGCATTGATTTGCAATGACAGCTCGCTGACCACCTCGCGATCAATATTCGCCTGGCGAAATGCAACACTGAGATTTTGAATATCCAGAAGTGGTGAAGTCGCCATATCAGTACACCTTACTTGGGTCAAAGGCGTCACGTACTGCTTCGCCGATAAAGATCAACAGAGATAACAGCACTGCCAATACCAGGAATGCGGTGATGCCAAGCCAGGGAGCCTGAAGGTTATTTTTACCTTCTAATAACAGACCGCCTAATGACGGTGACCCCATCGGCAGGCCAAAACCGAGAAAATCCAGTGAGGTTAGTGTGGTTATCGAACCGCACAGGATAAAGGGCAGGAAGGTTAGTGTTGCCACCATGGCATTGGGCAACATATGGCGCGACATAATGACTCGATCACCTACTCCCATAGCTCGTGCTGCACGGATATAGTCATAATTTCGGGTACGTAGAAATTCTGCTCGCACCACACCCACTAATCCCATCCAGCCAAACAGCACGGTGATGGCTAACAGCCACCAGAAGTTGGGTTGGACGATGCTGGACAGTAGAATCACTAAAAATAGTGTCGGCATCCCCGACCACACCTCGATAAATCGTTGCCCCCACAAGTCAATTTTGCCGCCGTAATAACCTTGTACCGCGCCAGCACAGATACCAATTACGCTGGAGAACAGGGTTAATGTCAGGCCGAATAACAGCGAGATACGGAAACCATAGATGACTTTGGCTAAGACATCGCCGCCAGTACTGTCGGTGCCCAGCAAGTTGGTCCGGCTAGGTGGCGAAGGGAAAGGGACATCAGTCGCAAAATTGATGGTGTTATTGCTAAAACGTATGGGTGCCCAGATGGCCCAGCCATTGTCATTAATCCGGCCAATCACATAAGGGTCTTGATAATCTGCCGCCGTGGTTAAAATCCCACCAAAAGTGGATTCGCTGTAATTAACCATAAAAGGCATATAAATTCGGCCCTGATAGTTCACCAGTAGCGGTTTGTCATTGGCTATCAGTTCGGCAAACAGACTGATAATAAACAGTGTCAGGAAGATCCACAGTGACCAGTAGCCACGGCGATTATTGCGAAAACGCGCCCAGCGGGCCTGATTAATAGCACTTAGCCGTATCATTATTGGCGGCCCTCAAAATCAATCCGTGGATCAACCAGGGTGTAGGTGATATCACTGAGGATATTCAGCAGTAAACCAATCAGGGTGAAAATATAAAGAGTGCCAAACATCACTGGGTAATCACGCTGCAAAGTGGCGTCATAACCCAATAGCCCTAAACCATTGAGTGAAAACATCACTTCAATCAACAGCGACCCGGTGAAAAACATGCTGATAAAGGTGGCAGGGAAGCCAGCGATAACCAACAACATGGCGTTGCGAAAGACATGGCGATACAGAATTTTTTCTTCGGGTAACCCTTTAGCGCGCGCAGTCACCACATATTGCTTGCGGATTTCGTCAAGGAACGAGTTCTTGGTCAGCATCGTCAGTGTGGCGAAGCCGCCAATGACGGTAGCCAATACCGGTAAAGTGATATGCCACAAATAGTCGGTTATTTTGCCGTACCACGGCAGGGTATCAAAGTTACTGGAAACCAGCCCCCGTAGTGGGAATAGATCGAAATAACTGCCGCCGGAAAACAACACCACCAGTAAAATCGCAAACAGAAACGAAGGAATGGCATACCCGATTATAATGAGAGTACTGCTCCAGGTATCAAAAGCTGATCCATTGCGCACCGCCTTTTTAATGCCTAATGGAATAGAAACCAGATAAATAATCAGCGTGCTCCATAGCCCAAGTGAAATAGAGACCGGCAGGCTATGTTTCACTAACGACATTACCGATTCACCCCGGAACAGGCTGTCGCCAAAATCAAAGCGGACATAGCTCCATAGCATATCGAAATAGCGCTGGTGCAGCGGCTTGTCAAAACCAAAGCGTTGTTTGATTTCGGCAATAACTTCTGGGTCTAACCCGCGTGAACCGCGATAGTTGCTATCACCCACTTGTGCCGCATTGAGGCCGACTTTAGCCCCCCCCAGCCCACCATCACCGCCACCGGCGGTAAATCCACTGGAGTGACCCAATTCAATATTGGCAATCGCCTGATCAACTGGCCCACCCGGTGCAATTTGCACAATAAAAAAGTTGATGGTAATGATTGCCCACAGCGTGGGAATAACCAGCAATAGTCGCCGTAATAGATATCCACCCACAGCAGCCCCCTAGTGACGTTCTGTTGGCAGACGAGCTGCCTTGTTGACATCAAACCACCAGCTATCAAACCCAAGCGAATAGGTGGGGCGGTCTGCCGGCATCGAGAATTTATCCCAATAGGCAAAGCGGGCATGGTTGGAGTACCACATCGGAATCATCAGATAGTTCCAGGTCAATACCCTATCAAGTGCCCGGCCAAGGGACTGTAATGCCTCTGGCTGATCCTGATGTTTGATAATCTCTGCGATCAATTGGTCAATAGCCGGATCTTTAATCCCGGAGGAGTTATAACTGGAATCGATATAAGCCGAGCTCCACCAAATTTGCAGATTTGGGCTAGGGTAGGGGAAGGCACTGTAAACCGTCGGGATCATATCGTAATCCCGACTGCGCAGGCGGTTAACAAACTGGGAGCTGTCAACCTCGCGGATATTCATGGTAATGCCCAAACGCTGCAAATTATGTTTAAACGGTTGAACATATTGGAAGTTACTGCCACTGAGTAACAGCAATTCAAAAACAAAAGGCTTACCGGTTTTGCTGTTAACCAATTGCTGATTTTTCACTTCCCAGCCTGCTTCGCTGAGCAATTCCCGTGCTTTTAACAGATTATCCCGTGAGTCGCCGCTGCCATCAGTTTGTGGCGGCTGATAAATCTGTGTGAACACCTCTGGTGGTACTTTGCCCTTCAACGGACCCAGCCAAGCCAGTTCGGCACTATCTGGATAACCTTTTGCCGCATATTCAGTATTTTGGAAGAAACTATTGGTGCGTTGATAACTATTGAAATAGAAGGCTTTATTCATCCAGTCAAAGTCAAAAGCTAACGTCAGTGCCTGGCGAACTCGTCGATCGCTAAAAATCGGGCGCTGAACGTTAAATGCCAGCCATCGGGTATTTTGTGCTGAGTTGTCGACAATATCCTGCTTGGCGATATAATTTTTCGCAAAATTACCCCCGACATATTGTGTCGCCCAACTCTTCGGTGAGGTTTCCTCACGGAAATCGAATGCACCGGCTTTAAAGGCTTCCAATGCGACTTTATCATCCAGATAGTAGTCGTAGCGGATGGTATCAAAATTATATTGGCCACGGTTAACCGGCAGATTGGCTGCCCAGTAATCTCTCACCCGTTCATAGGTAATAAACTGGCCCATCTTATATTTGCCGATGCGATAAGGGCCGCTGCCAACGGGGGGCTTGCTCAGCGGATCACTCAGTTTATGGTTTTGCCAGAAATGAGCAGGCATCACCGGTAAGCCAAACAAACCTAACATTTTATCTTTATTCGGTTCCGGGAATTCAAAACGCATTGTCAGCCGGGAAATGGCTTTTACCTGTACGCCTTTATAAATAATGCGAAATTGTGGCACACCTTCGGTCATAAATTTATTGAAGGTGAAGGCGACATCCTGTGCGGTAATAGGGGTGTTATCATGAAAACGGGCACGTGGATTTATATCAACTTCAATCCAGTGTAAGTCAGGCGCAAAACGTGCGGACTCGGCAATTAATGGATAGTAGCTGCCAATCTCATCGTCCGAGGTACCAAATAGTGAGTCATACAGCCGTTCAGTGCGTATCGCCGGGTTACCGCGCAATGCATAACGGTTAAAGTTATCAAAGGTACCAATGGCCGATAGCGTGATATCCCCACCCTTCGGGGCGGCTGGATTGACGTAATCAAAATGGCTGAAATCGGATGAATACTTAGGTTCACCCAGTATGGCAAAAGAGACGCCTTCTTTGATGGTTTCAGCCTGTAGGCCAAAACTCAGGGCTGAAAGTACCAAGGCAGCAAATAGGCGTGGCAACATATTGGCGGTAAGCTCCTGCGTTTCATTCTGATAATAATAATCTTAAACGAAATTACCAGTTTGCAGGGGATTAAAGCAAACATTAAGCCAAATAACTTACTCGAATCAGCTCATTCGAGCTGTGTATGCGCAGTCAGGCCGCAACGTCAATTACTTTGAATATGTTTTTTTGTTACTATTTTTTATTATAAAATATGACGAGATCTTTAACAGATAATGGTTTGCTGAGTAAGTAACCTTGTAAGTAGTTTACGCCATGATGTGCCAAATACTGGAGCTGTTGCTCTGTTTCAACACCTTCAGCGACGGTTTCAATATTGAGTTTATTTGCCAGCATCAGTACTGCGTCTAATACCGGTGCTGCTACGGTATTAATGCCGATGGTGCTGACAAAACCACGATCAATTTTAATATAATCTAAAGTAAAACGTTCTAAATAGATCAGGGCGCTATGACCGGTACCAAAATCATCGACAGCAATTTGTATCCCCTGAGAACGCAGCCAGGCAAATTGTTTAATAGCGAGCTCTTCTTCAACCATACCACGCTCGGTAATCTCGAATACTGGTGCCAAGATATCCGTATTTAATTGCTTTAACATCTGAGAAACATCTTTGCGGAAGTTATCATCAGCAAGATGGACAGGGGAAATATTAAAGGCCAGTTTAGTCCCAGCCGGAAGGTGGTCTGCTATTAATTCACTGTCTTTGATGATTAACTCAAATAGATGCCGGGTTAATGGCTGAATCAGATGTTGAGCTTCCGCATAGGGAATAAAAAGATCCGGGGATATACGCCCTTCAATAGGATGTTCCCAACGAATAAGCGCTTCAAGGCCAGATAATGAACGATCATGTGAACGAAATACTGGTTGATATTCAACGAAGAATTCGCCGCGTCGAATACCGCGCAAAATTTCAGCTTCAGCACTCTGGCTGGCAATTAAAATATAATAAGCAAGGATTCCAACCAGACCGGCAAGTAATAGCCCTCCTAATAGGGTCATGCGAATGTCATCAGCTGTCAGGCTAGTATGATAAATCAATATTTTAATCGGGTAGCCCGGTAGCTGGATCTCACGAGAGGCGCGTGCCGGTAGCTGGCTGATAGGTAAGACTTTAGAGTCAAAAGTCGTTACCGCTAATTCATCAATAATAATGGCTAAGCCGTTGACTTGATTATCTGAATAATTCAGCAATAAATAAGGGTGTAAGGTTAATTCTAATGTCGCCAATACACCGGTATTGCCGCGCCCAGCTTCACGCAACCACACCCCGACCGCAGGTTTACTGGGCATCATGGGGGTGCCTTGCTGAATTTTAAAGTCCAACGGCTGATGTAAGTTTATTTTAGGATATAGCGCACTGACAGCGACTTGCATATCACCTGTTGCTGAAGAGCAATAAGCGATACTGTCTCTAACCAATAAAAATGCTCTGACACCATTAGTAAATGCAGCCCGATAGTGGAGTGCCGGGCTGGCTTGCTCACAACTTTTGTCACTTAGCGGGATAAGTTGAGACATAGTGGTAGTCAGTTCATTTAGAAACTGGGAGGCGTAGGAGATAATATGATCACTTTGTGTTGTTAATTTACGTTCACTACTGCGATAAAGTAATGACAAAGTAATAATGACAAAGCAAATAAAAAAACAGAGTGCGAGGATGACACTTTTTTTTACAAGATGGCGTCTGGATAAAATATTGCGGGAGAACGCACTGTTTGAACCCATGTTACGCCGCTCCTCAGCATGATCGATAAAGTGTTATGAGTATAAGTTAAGTTAGCAACGCAACGCTACCAGTTTGCCAATGCGCAGGGTTAACAGTAATTAGCCTATCCAATTGAATCTCTATTCAATATAAATAAAAGATGCGGTTTAAATGCATCAAATAACTGAAACAAGCAGCGTTCATTTATACCGATATATTTTTGGCAATATGCTTCGATAAAACAAATCCCCAGCTTATTAACACGACCTATATAATTTTATAAGGATAAATCGTTGGTAGAGATCTCTGATCGCCAGAAAAGTCTCAGCTAAGCGGGAATTATCTTACACAGAAAATTCTTGGATTTCGCGCCCTCCAGCCAAAAAAGGAGGTTTCCTACAAATTGACCGGAAATTGGGCTGGTAGCGGAAGGATAAGGAGGTATGTTCAGACAATAAAAAACGCTGCCAATGGCAGCGTTTTACAGTTTCGTTTGGTATCTCGGACAACAGGAATAAAAATCAGCTAACTGCGCGAACCGCTACTTAGGACACGACGGCCATCGCGATAACGCTTATTCCAATAATCTTCATTTAGGCTCGATATCGTCACACCGACACTGGTCGATGCATGCACAAATTTATCGTTACCTAAGTAGATACCTACATGGCGGCCAGTCGAACCTGCACGGAACAGCACCAAATCACCGGGGCGCAATTTAGTTCGTTGGATTGTTTTGCCAAGATCCTGCTGCTCAGAGGTTGAGCGTGGCAAATCCATACCAAATTGTTCACGGAAAGTGGTTTGTACAAATGCGGAGCAATCAATACCGCGTTTGCTGCTACCGCCTAAACGATAACGAACCCCTTTCCACCCTGCATACTGTTCTAAAATCTTCGACTTGACGTCAACGTTGCGTACCATCGCTTCGAATTCATCCTGAGAGGCTTGCAGTAAAAGCCCATCTTTGTCATTAACTGCACGCATCTCAGTTTGCGCATTATGTAAGTTCGAAGTCTGTGATGAACTACACGCGGATAACATTACCGCTGCTGCAACCGCAGGAATTACCCGCAGAATATATCTCATAATAGGTTGAGACTTGACCATTGTTGTTGTTTTCCCTTGCTGTCCTTACGACGGATGTCGCTACCAAAAAAACCAAACGAATCGAGATTATTGATTGAGATCCGATTAGACAATCACTTAACTGAATAACTGTGCTAGAACGCACAATATTAATCATGCAAGAGGCGAATGACCCAAATCCGAACACAAACGTTTTCGAGATTACCGTAATGATTAATAAAAGGCGAGACCTTTTACATCCATTATTATAGCTAAAGGTTATGTAACATAATGTAAAATTTCAGATTAAAAGTGGATAGCTGGATTTGTAGCCGTTTGGTAACAATAAATGAAGGAAAAGGTTAAGGTGAGAGAAAGGCAAAAAATGAACTTTTTTGCCTTAATATAAAGCCAATAACGCTATTGGCTTTTTGCCCCTGGTAGATTCCGGTTAATCACATCAATTATCTTGTCACTTAATGGCGTCAGCAATACCCAGCTTATCCCAACCAGCACTATCGACAGTGAGCCGACCGCAATGTCAGTAAACCAATGCGCGCCAATCATCACCCGTGGCATTGAAAAAATAACGACGATCAGTAGGGCGATGGCAAAAGCACCGCGGGAAAAATAGCGCAGCATAAAGCAGGCAAAGATCATCAGCATCATGCCATGGTCGCCAGGGAAACTATCACTGGAGGCATCTTTGGTTGGAATACCGGTTAATTCACTGACGCGATTTATATTTTCAAACGTCAGTGTCGGGCTGGGATGCGAAACAGGCAGCAGATGACCTAGTTGATTGAGGACCACCGCAGTTAATAGCATAACAAACCCGGTGACTATCAGGCGGCGGCGACCCGCGGGTGTTTCCTTCATATAGAAGTACAAATAAAGCAGCCCCATAGATATTAGGGAAATAACATCAAAAATCCGGTTGTTGGTGATAGCCACCCAATGCAGAAATGACGTGCTGGACAGCAGGTGTTGGTTAAAATAGAAGAATATTGCCGAGTCTATTTTAAACCAAATGCCATGGTGCGCCGGGATATACCAAGATAAGAACAAAGCAATCCCAAGAAAATTGAGCAGTAGTATTGTCGGTAAATTACGCCGAGTCATGCGGGGCCTATAAATTATCAATGTATGAATTGTGTAACAAATAAAAATCGAGGTATATCATACCCCTTTATGTAGTCTGATAGTCAGTAATTGATGCTGTAGCATGTTCCAATCCGCTTCAGAGGCACTAATCAGCTCAATTCGGCTGTCCAGTGGTGCTATTTGACGTGTTTCTATTTGCAAGTCAGCACCTTGCCGGTTAACCACCAAAGTGCCTTCGGCAATACGCATAACACCTTTGACCCGCTCCACTGGATTTAACCGTATCCATTCCAACAATGGAACCGTATCAAACACTGTCTCAGCATTAAATACCCAACCACAGCTCTGATAACCTTGCCCCTGATTCAGCGCTCGCCGCCAAGGCTCGATCCCTTTTAAACGGAGTGCCGCCAAGCCTTTTTGTCGCCCTGAACCGTGGTGATGGGTACCGTCAGGCAATTCATTATTATTACTGTGTGGGATATCAAGCAGGGCCGCATCTACCTTTCCTTGTTCTGCATAATAAAGTGGACGTGGCATGGATTGGCGGTCATGCCATTGCTGCAATGCACTGTAGTCCTGTGAGGTGTAGGTATCCTGCTTATTTGCCACGATGATATCTGCGGCCGCCAGTTGGTCGCGGAAGTTCTCATTTTCGGTATAACGCGGTTCACTTAACTGGCGGGCATCGACCAGACAGAGGGTGGCACGCAGGTCAATCCAGGGTTGGTAAATATCGGAGGTTAATAAAGACAAGATCTGTTTTGGATGGCCCAATCCAGTCGGTTCGATTAATAACCGATCCGGTTTTGCCTGCTGTAGCAGCATATTCAAACCCACTTGCATCGGTAACCCATTAACACAACACATGCACCCGCCCGGTATTTCTTTTAATACCGCACCGCTGTCTGCTAATAGCGCACCATCAATACCAATCTCACCAAATTCATTAACCAGTACCGCCCATTTTTCATTTTGCGGTTTTTGTGACAATAAATGGCGAATGGTGGTGGTCTTACCGCACCCCAAAAAGCCAGTAATCAAGTTCGTTTTTGTCATCAGAGGCCTCCTACCGTAAATTTATTTTCAATAACCTCTCAAGAAAAGGCTCATGGGTGTCGATGTTATCAGAAGAGGATATAACACCAGCCAAGCTTATTATTAAACGAAAAAGGCTAAAAGGCAGACAATTTCCTAGGTATGTTAGGAACCTCGCCTAATAGCGTTGCAAGACTAAGCAATATAATTCACTTCTACGAGGAATCTTAGTGAGTTATAAACGGAGTCGGGCAATAAAAAATGCTCGCTCATTCCCATCGCTCTGGCTGGAATCCTCTATCATTTAAAATGACAGATATGAGAGTCGAGGTGGTTATGATGAATTTTCGAGTGCTAATTATCGTAGCAATAATGTTTTCATGGATAGTCTCCTTTGCTGCAAGTAGTGCGCAATCTACCCGGTCTGCTACAGGAACAATTACATTTTTTGGTGCTATTGTAGATAGTCCATGTGATACCGCTTTCATCGAGAGTATCATTACCACACGCTGTTATCGTAATGGTGAGACATTGACTCAACGGCAAGTTGTTTCTGCTAATATGCCTCTCACTGCCCGTTTACCGGGTAATTTAGCTTCTTCCCATCTGGAATGGTTGAACCCGCAGCGTAGTCTGGGAATTTTCACCGTCACTTATCTCTAATATATTCAAACAATATGACGCATTCCTACAAGCACGGCTTATCACAGTGATAAGCCGTGTTAGATGGATGATGCGATTCAAATGAAATCATCTTGTTTCGCTACAATGATATTGTTCGACCACATGATATACTAACCCTCATTCAGACACCCTTTGGTCAGGCCAATTTGGTATTAGTCACGCCAATACCTGATGCAGGAAATAAGGTTATGCGGTTATATCAGGAAGTGGGCAGTCAATTGCGTGAGGCGATTGTCAGCGGGCAATACAACTTAGGCGATCGTTTACCGCCTGAGCGTGACATCGCCGAAAATTTCAGTGTCAGTCGCAGTGTGGTTCGTGAAGCACTGATTATGCTGGAGCTGGAAAAATTGGTGGAGGTACGCAAAGGTTCAGGCGTCTATGTGGTTAACGTGCCCGATATGCCAGCAAACGGTGAATCCGCAGTGGCCTCTGATAGTGGTTACGGCCCATTTGAATTACTGCAAGCCCGCCAATTACTGGAAAGCGAAGTTGCCGCTTTTGCTGCCATGCAGGCGACCAAAACCGATATCATCAAAATGCGTCACGCCATCGAGCAGGAAAAGACTGCACTGGCTGCGGGGGCAGTGGATGAAAGCGCTGATGAGTTGTTTCATTGCCTACTGGCACAATCGACGCAAAATAGCGTGCTAGCCAATATGGTTACAGAGGCCTGGCAAGCGCGCAAAACCAGCGCCATGTGGCAGGTTGCTCACCGTCACACCCTGGATTTCAGCTACCGTTGGCAGTGGTTGGAAGACCATCAGAAAATCTTGCAAGCGGTGTTACGCCGTGACAGCAAAGCGGCTAAGCAAGCCATGTGGCAGCACTTGGAAAATGTAAAACTAAAACTGCTCGAGCTTTCAGATGCCAACCATCCTGATTTTGATGGTTATTTGTTTGAGTCTGCGCCGTACCAGCTTGAAGAATAATTTACCCTTCGGCCTTGAAGTTGCAGCGGTGTTGGCTGCACTCACTTACCCGAATCACTTACTTGAGTAAGCTCATCGGGATTCATTTGCTTGCCGCCTACCTGCAACTCCAATGACTTTGGGTAAACCCTTCGGCCTTGAAGTTGCAGCGGTGTTGGCTGCACTCACTTACCCGATTGGAATTAATGAGCCTCACTCTTGAGGCTCACCCTGTGAGCGCGCTAAATTAATCCTGCTGTGCCAAACGTTTTACACTCTCTTTCGCGCCAAATTGTTGCAAGCTGAGGTAAGCCTCGGTGACTGCATCAACAAATACCGACTGCTGTGGTAAGGACTCACCAAACAGCGACTTCAGTGAGAGCAAACTCTGTACCCGGGCCACGCCATCTTCACTGCTGGCGACACATTTTTTAAAGCTGTCAGCCATCGGATCACGGATATCTATGGCCTGGCCGTTATCGTCGATCCCTCCTACATAGCGCATCCAACCGGCGATACCTAATGCCAGACAGCGATAAGCGCCGCCATGTTGTAAATGCCAACGCACGGAATCGAGCATCCGTTGTGGTAATTTTTGGCTACCGTCCATGGCAATTTGCCAGGTGCGATGCTTTAACGCCGGGTTGCTGTAGCGCTCAATCAATTGATCAGCATAGGCATTAAGATCCACCCCGGTAACGCGCAAGGTTGGGGCCTGTTCATCCATCATCAGGCGACGGGCGGTGAGGCGATAGTTACTGTCGGCCATACAATCATTAATATGTTGATAACCGGCGAGATAACCCAGATAGGAGAGGTATGAGTGGCTACCGTTTAACATGCGCAGCTTCATTTCTTCGAATGGCAAGACATCATCGACCAATTGTACTCCAGCCACTTCCCAGTCCGGGCGGCCCGCGACAAATTTGTCTTCAACTACCCATTGAATGAACGGCTCACAGGCAATACCACAAGGGTCTGCTACGCTCAGGGTATCGGCAATTTGTTGCAAGGTTTCAGCGGTGGCAGCTGGAACAATACGGTCGACCATAGTATTAGGGAAGGTGACATGTTGACTGATCCAACTAGCCAGTTCTGGGTCTCGGGCCATAGCCAGGCCGAGGACGGCATTTTTCACGACATGGCCATTTTCTGGAATATTATCGCAAGAAAGCACAGTAAAAGGTGGCAGGCCGCGTGAGCGACGTAAGCGCAGGGCTTCTACCAGAATACCGGGAGCGGAGGTTGGCGCATCGGGTATCGCCAGATCTGCGCGGATAAACTCATTTTGCAGATCCAATTGGCCGCTACCCGGTTCGATGCAGTAACCTTTCTCAGTAATCGTCAGTGAGACAATCGCCACTTGTGGTTCGGCCAATTTTTCCAATACTTGGATGATGCCATCTAATCGGGCATGGACTGACTCGCATACCGAACCGACAATAATGGCCTGATTACCTTGCGCCCCTTTTTCCAGCACTGAGAATAGATGATTCTGTTGGCGTAAATTTTGAATCAAAACGTCTCCACCAAACAAGCTGACTTCGCAAATGCCCCAGTCGCCCCCTTGTTTATTTAACACCCGGTCAGTGAGCAGTGCCTGATGGGCGCGATGAAATGCACCAAAGCCAATGTGAACAATGCGGCTTTTCAGTGCTGTTCTATCATAAGTAGGCTGCTGTACGGTTGAGGGAAGGGGGCTGTTGGCAATGGTGTTCATACGTGGCTCCAAAATCATTCACCCCACGATTATTACAAAGGGGCTGACATAAAAGGTGGCAAATAAAAAGTTGTTAGACCAGTTTTAGTCGGCTGTTTGTAGGAAAGAAGCCACACCATACTGACCATTTTCTTTTGCTCGTTGCCATGAATATCGGCTTGCAGTGTAAAGCCATATGACAGAAAATAAAATTGGTAAGTCCAATATTGGTTATATTCGTGAGGTGGATCAACCAATGAGGTTTTGCTTTTTGACACCCGGCGGTTAAAAAGTAAGGATAAAGCTGAGTGATACCTCTTGGAAATCGGTATAACAACATTTTTAGCACCTGAACAGTTTACGCAGAGAAGGTAAAAATAAATGGAACAAACATGGCGTTGGTATGGCCCGCATGATCCGGTGTCGCTGGATGATATCCGTCAGGCGGGTGCAACTGGAGTAGTGACAGCATTACATCACATCCCGAATGGTGAAGTATGGCCGGTGAGTGAGATCAAGCAACGTCAGGCAGAGCTTGCCGCAAAAGGTTTGGTGTGGTCGGTAGTTGAAAGTGTCCCGATTCATGAAGAGATCAAAACGCACAGTGGCAACTATCAGCAACATATTGAAAATTATCAGCAAACGCTGCGTAATCTGGCTGCCTGCGGTATTGATACCGTGTGCTATAACTTTATGCCAGTGCTCGACTGGACACGCACAGATCTGGAATATCAACTGCCAGATGGTTCCAAAGCATTACGTTTCGATCAGATAGCATTTGCTACCTTCGAACTGCATATCCTTAAACGCCCTGGTGCGGTGAATGATTACACTGCGGAAGAACAGGCGCAGGCAGCAGATTACTTCGATGCGATGACTGAAGCGGATATTGCCAAGCTGACGGGCAATATTATTGCTGGTCTGCCGGGGGCTGAAGAAGGTTATACACTGGATCAATTCCGTGCACGTTTGGCGGAGTATGACGGCATCGATAAAGCGCAACTGCGTGAAAATATGGCTCACTTCCTGCAAGCCATTATACCGGTTGCCGAACAGGTTGGTCTGCGTATGGCGGTACATCCCGATGATCCACCGCGCCCAATCCTTGGCCTACCGCGGATTGTTTCCACCATTGAAGATATGCAGTGGCTGAAAGAGACAGTTGATAGTATTCATAACGGTTTTACTATGTGCACCGGCTCTTATGGGGTGCGGGCTGACAACGATCTGGTGAAGATGATCGAAACCTTTGGTGATCGTATTCATTTTACGCATTTACGCTCGACCTGCCGCGAAGGGAACCCAAAGACCTTCCATGAAGGCGGCCATCTGCAAGGCGATGTGGACATGTATTCCGTCGTCAAAGCCATCTTGACCGAAGAGCAACGCCGCCAGACTGCCGGTGATATGCGTCCGATCCCGATGCGCCCAGACCACGGTCATCAGATGCTGGATGATTTGCATAAGAAAACCAATCCGGGCTATTCGGCGATTGGCCGTTTGAAAGGGTTAGCTGAGGTGCGTGGTGTGGAGTTGGCGCTGAAGCGGGCGTTCTTCCCTGAGCTAAAATAACCCGCCATCTTTCAAACTGCAGGTGTGTTGGCTGCACTCAATAACCCGAATCACTTACTTATGTAAGCTCATCGGGGTTATCTTGCTTGCCGCCTTCCTGCATCTTGAAATCTATAGGGTATAAAACAGTTAAGGGCCGGATTTCCGGCTCTTAACATATTGAAAAATTAAGAATATTGGGTATTATTCAGCGCGGCCCATATAACGGCGTTCTGCAATATGAATACGGATTTTCTCACCCGGGCTGATATATTCCGGCACCTGAATAGATAAGCCGGTGCTCATCACAGCAGGTTTGTTGCGAGCACTGGCCGATGCGCCTTTAATGCTTGGGGCGGTATCAACAATTTCCATATCAACGGTCTGCGGCAATTCCAGCGCCAATAATTGACCATCCATCGTCAGAACCTGCATGCCTGGCATGCCCCCTTCAGGAATAAATAACAGCTCTTCTTCGATCTGTTCTTTTTTGAAGTTATAAGGGGTGAAATCTTCATCATCCATAAAGATGTATTCGTCGCCATCGATGTAAGAGAAATTCACTGATCGGCGGGTCAGGGTGATGGTATCGAGGATCTCATCGCCTTTAAAACGCTCTTCAACTTTTAAACCGGTCCGCACATCAGAAAACCGCATTTTATACAGGGTACTTGCGCCACGGGCGCTTGGGCTTTGCACATCAATATCTTTCACCAGCAGTAACTTGCCGTTGAGGTTGACCGCCATACCACGTTTTATTTCGTTAGCTCTAGCCATTTATTAACCGCCAATCAGGATTGAAGATAAGTTGCGACAAGTTACTCGCGCCGCCAGTTTCAGGCAAGCAAATATCGCCGCCATATTTGAAGTTGCTGGGGGTATTCGCTTGCGGCCTGGCGGCAACAGTAAACGCTTTGGAGATAGCGCTAAAAAGAGTGTTATTCCGGTGTAAAAATGACCCTATTGATAGACCGGTAACCAGCCCAATAGTGCGGCAATATGGGTAATGGCATTGATCAAACCAAACAGGATGATAAAACCAATCATCAAACGCCCGCCGGGAGCACGATAAACAGCCAGTGGGAAGCGTTTACGGCTGGCCCGCGCCATCAGCGCTGGCACAATTACCGCCCAAATGGTAGCCGCTAAACCGGCAAATCCAATGGCATATAAGAAACCATTCGGGAACAGCAGCGCACCGAGGGTCGGTGGCACAAAAGTGATCAGTGCTGATTTAGTCCGCCCGTTACGGGTATCACTAAATTTAAAGAAGTCGGCGATATAATCAAACAACCCCAGAGATACCCCAAGGAATGAGCTAGCCAGCGCCATATAAGAGAAGGCATTGAGTAACTGGCTGGTGGCCTGACTGGTCGAAATGGTGTCCATCTGTTTTAGCAGGCTACCGATGTTGCCACCGTCAGCAATCACCTGTTTGAAGGCGTCACGGGCGATATTACCTTGAATAGCATACTGCCATAGGACATAAATGATTAACGCGATCAGGGTGCCGTACAGCAGGCTGCGCACCACTGCTTTGCTGTCTTTGTGGTAGTACTTCACCAGCCCCGGTACATTACCGTGATAACCAAATGAGGTCAGTAAGTAGGGCAGTGCGGCCAGTGCATAAGGTAAATAGTGGGCGCTGCTATCAGTTTGATTGAATAGAATGGCACTTTGTACATGGCTAAACATGTCACCAACCGACATGACAAATGTAATTACCATTCCGCCGATTAATATCGTACTTAAGCGATCCACTGCGCGGGTCGATAACCAAACGATAAATGCGACCAATAACACAAAGATAAAGCCAGCACCGGTCTGACCAATCCCCACGACATTTTGCAGGGTGTGAGAAATGATTGAGCCACCGGCGGAGATATAGGCGTAGGTCAGGATGTAGAGCACAAAGGTTATCGACAATCCATTGATGGAACTCCAGATCTTACCCAGCAGGTCTTGTACCATGGTGTGAAAGCTGGCCCCGGCGGGGTAGTTCAGGTTAGCTTCCAAAATCATCAAGCCAGAAATCAGCATACAAGCCCAGGTATAAATCAGCAGTATTACTGAGCCGCTGAACCATACCCCGGCTGTGACGATTGGGATTGAGAACATTCCCGCACCTACAGCGGTTCCGGCGACTATCATCGCTCCGCCAAGAACGGAAGGGCGTGATAACGGTTGGGATACATCCATCGACATCGGTAACTCCAAATATCCTTCATCTTTGCCGCTACAGCAGAATTTGTTGCCTTGCTGTAACGTTAATGACGCGGGCTATAAATGATAGGTTAGTGGTTCTTTTGTACTAGCTTAATGGTACATGTTGGCGAGGATTCTGTAAACAGACGAATATACTCATGCCGATCATATGATCAGTGATTAGTCTGGTAATGGTATTAACTTGTGATTGAATATCGTACAAACTGGGATTGTAACGGTTAAAAAGTGAACTGATGGTGCGGAGGTGAAAAGCACCGCCTATGGCATGGATCGGTTATTAAACCGCCGAGCAAGGATAGTGCTGGTAGTTAATGGGGGTGATTGCTATTGTCTGCTGTTATTCCACCAGCCTACAGGAGCCTGCTGATGGACTGTCGCTCAGATTGCGGTGCCTGCTGTATTGCTCCTTCTATTTCCAGCCCGATCCCCGGTATGCCATTCGGTAAGCCTGCCAATACCCGTTGTCTGCATTTGGATGAGACTATGCGTTGCGCCATTTTTCATTCCCCTTCTCGCCCGGCAGTATGTGCCAGCTTACAAGCATTGCGGGAGATGTGCGCTGATACCCGAGAACAAGCGTTGGTCTATTTGATTAAGCTGGAAGCGGATACCGCCCCTTCGTGATAGAACGGGCGGCATTATTACGACAGGTCTGATAGGCGCGTTACTTCATATTAGTCATCGGTGTTGCTTCGATGACGAGTGTTTCCAGTGGTTTTAGCGTAACAATCACCGGCTTACTGTAATCGAGTGGCAGAGTTGCATTGGTGCCATATACCGTTTTAAGTGTGAAGCTCGTTGCTTCGCCGCTCGGAATTTCGAAGTTTTTAGTGAGATCTAAATAGTAACTTTGTTCTTTGTCGGATGGATTACGCAATCCAAATACCGCTTTATCTTTATTCCATGAGGCCCAGCCATAAACGTCCAGTGCCGTAGGGTCACCGCCAATCCAATGGGTATCAACCAGCACATCGCTATTTTTCCGTGACCATTTAGCGGCGGTCGCCAGCGTATCCCATTTGTTGTTATTTAACATGGACGGCGTGATGTAAAGCTCTTGTAGTTGGGTTCCCGTTGCAAAGTAGCTCCAGACCTGATCAGCAAAGTCATGGTCGGTCTGCACTTTTTCCAACCCAAAATAGGCATTTTCCGCGCTAACAATGCCGTGGTACATCAGCGAGTTTATCGGGAATAGCGGGCCTTTGCGCACGATGGAACGGTAGGTTTCAGCATCGCGGTAGGTCATCCATTGCTGAGCGGGGGAACCTTTGCCAAACAGGTTGATATCATCGCCCTGACGCCAGATAGCGTCCGCGTAGAACAGCCATGAGGGGCTGGCATCGGTGCCGGTGGTCAGGTTGATAAACAGATCTTTATTGGCCTCGCGCATGTTTTTAATCAGCTCGATGGAGGCGTCAAAGTCAGAGGCGAACTGGCTGCCTGGGATATACGAATTGGCGTTGCCCATACCGTCTAGCTTGAAGGAGGTGATATGTTCGTTTTTGATAAGCTTAATGATTTGCTCATTAAAATTACGGAAGTAATTGGGGCCGGAGAGTGCGAATTTCCCATCAACGGTTTCGAAGCCGTTTTCTTTGGCATGTGAGACGCGAATATCGCGCGGTTTGTTATAGCCTCCCCAAGGTGACAGCCATAAACCTACCGAAGTATGTAAGCTGTCAGCTTTCTGTTTCACTCCGCCGAATCCCTTACTGAATGCTGGGCCGAACAGCCATTTACCGGTGCGGTCATCCCAGCCGTCATCCAGTAGAAAACCATCAAGTTTTACCCCGCGTTTTTTAATCAGTTCGTCGGCGTAGGTATCCATCCGGTTGAGTACTTCTTGCTCGGTGTAGGTGGTGAAGAAACCAATATCCATCCAGCTATTGTAGTGAAGGTAGGGTTGATATGGGCGCGCGCGCATGCTGTTGATAAATTGGTTAAAGCTGCGACGCAACTGGTTGTTTTCTTCAAACGTGCCGAAATACAGGGTGAAGCTGACGGGCGTCTCCATTTTAATCGGTGTTTTTAACGCGACATTCAGATTAGTTGTTGTTTCATATGCATAGGTATTGACGATCGGTTTTTCCGGCAGAATAAAGAAGCTGTCAGCGATAATGGGGGAGCTATTAATTGCGCCGTCCACATAAGGTGCCTGGGATTGCCCTTTGGTTGGGAAGAAGGTGATTTTCGCAACATCCCGTGCCTGACCTTTGGCCTGAATACGGTAGTCAATACTGGCGTATTGACCTTTTAGTACGTTGAGCACCACGGTGACATCAAAATCTTTATGTTCATAGTCGATATGAATTGCATCATCTTTTTGGCTGACATTTTTAATTTTAAAATCGGCTGCGTGAATAACCTCTTCGTTGGGCAGTGTTAGAAAGAACAACTCCACCGGCGCAAGCTTGTGGCCTGAAAGCTTATCTTTCATCACCACCGCTGAGTTTGTATCGTCAAAAGAGAGGGAGATTTTATTGTTATTCAGCAAGTATTCGGAGGCAAAGGCGCCATTGCTCATCAGCAATAATAATAACGAGCTCTTTATGATTGTTCTCATACGATATCCTTGTTATTTGAGGTCCAGAAAGGTTATTTGCATTTTGAGTCGGTGCTTTGAGTCTGATAATGATTAGAATTCATGATGTTACCCGACGGTAGCCGGGCAACATTTTGATGACACAAGATTTATAGCGAGGTTTCAGTTTCGGGGATTAACTTATTAGCTGATCCACAGACGATGATTTTACTGCGCACGACGTCTTTCATGGCATCCATACCGACGCGCATGTAATAGCGTGGGTCGTTACCTTCCGGGTTATCGCCAAACCATTTTTTCACCGCCGCTGCGAAGGCGATTTTCAACTCAGTTGCTACGTTTACTTTGCAAACACCCAGTTCAATGGCTCGTCTGACATAGTCATCAGGGACATCGCTTGCACCATGTAGAACCAATGGAATATCGACGGTTTCATGGATTTCTGCCAGGCGCTGGAAATCAATTTTGGGCCGTTTGGCGTACAGGCCGTGGGCTGTTCCGATCGCAACCGCGAGGCTATCGACACCGGTAAGTTCCACAAAGCGACGCGCTTCTTGTGGGTCAGTGAGAAAAGCACTCTCCTCATCGACATCCATATCGTCTTCCACCCCCCCCAGACGCCCTAACTCAGCTTCAACGCTACAATCGTGGCGATGACAAAAATCGACAACACTCTTCACCAGAGACACATTCTCAGCAAATGGGAAGTGGCTGCCGTCAATCATCGCACTGCGTACACCGGCGTTGACCTTGCGGCTGATATCGTCCAGTGACTCGTGATGGTCGAGATGCAGCGCGAGCGGCATGCCATAACTTTCAGAGTAGGCTTCGCACAGTGCGTAGATTTCTTCAAAAGCGATGTGCTTAAAGGTGCCGGGCGTACCTGCAAGGATCACCGGTGATTGCATCTCTTTGCAAACTTCTAGAATGGCCTGAATGGTTTCCGCGTTATGGATATTAAAAGCAGGTACGGCGTAGCGCCGAGCCTGCGCATCCTGCAAAAGATATTTGGTAGAAATAATGCTCATGTAGTGATCCTCTCAGCCTTTCCAGGGATGAATAACGACGCCTTTCACTACACGGTTTACCGTGCCGCTGGCGGAAGGCGTGTCGGGGGTGATACCTGCTTTGATAGATTCGCTGAGAGCGAAAATCTGTGTGTACATCAGGAAGCAGAACGCCTGTTCGACATCAATAAATTCTCGGGCTGCGGGTAACAAAATATGCGGGCCTGCGTCGATTTCTGGGCTGGATTCGGCACAAATCGCTACGACGCGCATCGCTTGTTGGTCGCGGCGCAACTCAGCCAGCAAATCGAGGTCGTATTGACGGGTATAAGGGTGGCTTGAAACAAACACCACAACCAGCGTTTCAGCGTTAACCAGTGATTTTGGTCCGTGGCGAAAGCCGGTGGGGGACTCATAAAACGCCGCTAATTTACCAGCCGTTAGCTCCAGCACTTTCAGTGCTGATTCGCGCGCCACGCCTTGTAATCCGCCACTGCCGAGGTAAACAATCCGTTTAAAGGGAAGGTCACCAAATACGGCAGTGCTAAAGTCGCCCTGCGAAGCAACTATCTGCTTACAGCGCGTTGCTACATCCTGAAAACTGGTGCTGTTGATGACCTCGGGGGCGAAGACAGCCAAACAACTGGCCATCATGGTGCTGATGCTACTGGTCATGGCGAAACCACGGTCATGGGTTTCGGTTGGCATTAACAGCGCCAGTGCGTTATCACTTTTCAACGCATTGTGATACAAGCTGCCGGCTTCATTGCAGGTGATGACCAGATGGTGGCACTGGCTGACGAGTTGGTTGGCTAAGTCCACTGCGGCGACGCTTTCAGGGCTGTTACCAGAGCGTGCAAAGGAGATGAGCAGTGTCGGGCGCTGGGGAGATAAATAGTCAGCAGGGTTAGTAACGAGGTCTGTTGTGGGCACTGCGACAAAATTTCTCTCGCTATGGCGCGACAGCCACGGCGCAATAATATCGCCGATAAATGCTGAGGTACCGGCACCTGTCAGGACAATCTGTAGGTCAGATGTTTGCAGGAGCGGCGCAAGGAAAGTGTCGATATCGTTACGTTGACGTTCAATGTTTTTTAACGATCGGATCCAGCTTGCTGGTTGCTGGCGGATCTCTTTTTCAGTCCAGGTTGATGTGCCGCAAGTACCGGCAGATTGGGTTTCGCTCATAACTCAGTCCTTAGTAGTACATATTCAATGGGTCAGTACAAAGTAGAACATGACAATCTTTCGTTTCATTTCATTTCATCAATTTTATGTCTAAGTGAAAATCTATAGAAAAGAAAACGAAAGGTCAATATAAGAAAAGTAATAAAACGAAAAACGTGATCTGAAAGTGGGCTTTTTGTTTTTATTTTATTGATTTATATGAATATATTATATTTATTTAATAAGTGAGCTAGAGCATAAAGAAAGGAAAGGAAAGGTTTGTGGCGGAATTGGCCACAAACCAAAGTGATATATAATGAAAGGTCTACAGGGCGATTCGTTGTCCATCAATCCAAATGGTTTGTAGCATGAGCCGCGAATCAAGCGCGATAATGTTGGCTCGTTTGCCTGCCAATAGAGAGCCGTATGTGTGGTCAAGCCCCAGCATTTTGGCAGGGTGCAGCGAGGCCATATGAATTGCATCCGCAGCAGGTACACCCACGTTATTGACCAGATTTCGCACCGCTGCATCCAACGAAAGTATACTTCCGGCCAGCCCGCCAGAGGCAGTACGGACAATACCCTGTTGCATTGTTACTGGATGACCGCAAATCGCATAGTCACCATCAGGCATGCCAGCCGCGCTCATCGCATCGGTTATCAGCAATATTCGAGGCTTGGCGCAGCTACAGCAAAGGCTCATTACTGCGGGGTGAACATGGTGACCATCTGCTATCAACTCAAGCCATGCTCGCTTATCGGTGAGCCCTGCGCCAACCATGCCGGGATTACGGTGATGAAGACCTGTCATACCGTTAAAGCAATGCACCAGTCCATCGGCTCCCACATCAAACGCACGAATAGTTTCTTCATAGTTCGCCGCGCTGTGGCCGAGCATGACCTTTATCCCCTGGCTTTTTAGATGCTTAATTGCCGCCAGCGCACCCGATTTCTCAGGTGCCAATGCCACAACACGTAATGTGTTTTGTGACACGTCAATCAACCTATTTAGCTCGGTAATGTCCAGCTCACGGAACAGCTCCGGTGGATGTGCCCCTTTGTTCTGCGGGGTGAAGTAAGGGCCTTCAAGATAGCTACCCAACACCGTCGCACCTTGTCCACCTTGATGGTAGCGCTGCGCAATACGCCGCAGTGCACACTCTATTTCCCCAAGGGGAGCGGTGACGGTGGTCGGCAACCAGCCACCCACCCCTTCGCGTGCTTTATACAATGCCAACTGATCCAGTATCTCTGGCGAGTCATCCATGACATCGACACCATCACCGCCGTGGACATGAATATCGATATAGGCTGGGCACAGTAGTTCAACGTCGCGCAGCGTAACCCCTGCGGGGATTGGCTCGATGGCCACGATGGTGTTGCCATCTATGTGTAACTGATGATCGTCGAGCCAGCCATGCTCGGTTAGCACCCGTCTGGCCCGCAACAGTGCTGTCATATTCCTTCCTCGACAGGGGCGGCTTCGCGATAACGGCCCATTTCGTCCACCAAACTGGTCAACCCTCGGTGACCACACTCTAGCGCCTGAAGGCGAAACTCTTTACTACTGAGGCCATCGCGCTCCAGCACCATCTCCAGCAAAAGCTGTAGATTTACTCCGGTGATCACTTCACGTTCTGCTTTCTGCATTGCCAGCGTCGAGGCCACTCGGAAGGGGGTACCTCCGAGCAAATCCGTCAAAAAAATTAGCCCTTCTTTTTCATCCAGATTAGCTAACGCCTCTTCAAACTGAGCGGTAAGCAGCGCGGTGGAGGAGCTTTCAGGAAAATCGATGGCTATCACTTGCTGTTGTTCGCCAAGTATTTGTTTCATCGCTTTTTCCAGTCCGGTGGCAAACCCACCGTGACCGCTAAGAATAATGCTTAACATGGAGTTTCCTCTTGCTTACAAAAAGTGGCCAAATTTTCCAACAACGCCTAATACCACGGTCAGCCCGATGAGTCGCAGAGGGCTCCAGCCACGGCGCACTAACCAGTACATCGTGAGGGTGTATACCAGTGGAAGGAAGGCTGGCATCAGTTTGTCGATAACATCGGTTTGCAGCTTAACCACAGCATCGCCTGCGGTGATTTCAAGCGTGGTGGACAAGCGAACGTAGGTGGCGACAAGTGCACCGATCACCGTCATCCCAACGATAGACGCCGCTCGCCCCACTTTAAGTGTATTGGCTTTGATAAGCGGGATAGCTGCGACACCCATGCGATAGGCATAGTGAGCAAGCCCGAAACGAAGCCCAAGATGGACGACATTAAACATCACGAGAAATACGATGGCGCCGAGGATCGAACCTTGCAGAGCCAAACTGGCTCCAATACCGCCACAGATGGGGAGCAAGGTCAGCCAAAACATCGCATCACCAATTCCTCCCAGTGGCGCACCAACAGCGATTTTCGTACTTTGAATACTGTTCACATCCTGTTTTGAACGTTCCATCGCCAGTATGATGCCGATGACAAACGTCACCAAGAAAGGATGGGTGTTGAAGAACCCCATATGGCCTTTCATCGCCCGCGCCAGATCATTTTTATTGGTGTGGATCTTTTTCAGCGCGGGCAATATGCCATACAGCCAGCCAGAAGCCTGCATACGCTCATAGTTAAATGAGGCTTGCAGCAGCATGGAACGCCATGCCACGCGGTTGATATCTTTCTTTGTCAGCTCCGCACCGATACTTTGGTCTTCATAGATATTGTCGTTGCTATCAATGACCGGCTTTTCAGTGACGTTAGCGCTTGGCAGAACCTGAGTATTAGATGCCATCTTCGAATTCCTCTTTCTGAGTGCTGGAAGTCTGCTGCGGAGTTGAGTCTTTACGCATGAAATCGATTAACGCCATTGCCAAGGCTGCGGCGGCAATCGCCAGTACCGGCAGTTTCAGCCAGGCCGCAGCAACAAAGCCAAGAATGAAGTAGGGGATATAAACGTTTTTCATCATTATTTTCAGCAATACGGCAAAGCCGATTGCAGGCATGATGCCACCGGCGACACCAAGGCCATCTATCAGGCGGGCTGGCAAGACATCAATGACCGTCTTCGCATGCTCAGCACCAAAATAGATGGGCAAGAATGCACACAGAAAATAGAACGTCCCCAGAGCCAGCAGGGCCAGATAATTAACGTGTTCAATGCCGTCGGTATCCGCATTTGCCGCCATCCGGTCGCAGCGCGCCATCACACCAGACATGATAGAGAACAAGAAGGTGATGCCCATTTGCACCGCCACGGCGAACGGCACGGCAACCCCAACCGCGACCTCCGGTTTTACACCGGCAGTAATAGCAAAAGCCGTGCCGACAATAGTACCGATAATCACATTCGGCGGCTGGGCACCGGCCAGTGGAGCAAGCCCCATCCAGACCAGTTCCAGAGTACCACCAGTGAGTATCCCCATATGAAGGTCGCCAAGGATCAGGCCAACCAACGGCCCAAGGACCACCGGGCGGTGCATATGTGTCAGGCCGTTGAACATATCCAAGCCAGCAATAAAGGCCAGAATCCCCAACGCGGATGCCTGTAATAAGCTAATTTCCATAGAAAATACCTCAGAGGAGTTTGTAGAGATCCTGAGCGGGCTCGGTCGGCACGCCCTGAATAAAACATTCCACCCCTGCTTTTCTCAGGCCATAGAAAGCGGCAATATCCTGATCATCGACAGAGACGGTTTTCGCTATTTGTTGTTTACCTTCGGCATAATGCATGTTGCCGACATTGATTCGGGCCACGGGTACGTCACCGTTGACCAGCGTTAGAAAGTCTTCGGGACTTTTGCAGACCAGTAAAATTTTCTGCCGATCGGTTGCACGATGAATATTGTCGATCACTTTTTGCAGTGGCCAGAAGCGCACGGCAATCCCTTCTGCCAGAACCATTTCCATCAGGTTTTGTTGAACCTGATCTTCGGCAACTTCATCATTGGCAACCAACACCAGATTTGCTCCGGCAAAACCAACCCATTGAACACCAACCTGGCCGTGAATCAGGCGCTCATCAATACGACTTAATACAATGTTTGGCATGTTTTATTCCTTATTATCATTGTGTTAATGGGATGACGATGTTCCCATGCAGGCTGCATGGTACTGGCGCAATACATCCTGAATATGGTCAATAATCAGTTCGTGCGGTGTTGCCGCGAGCCGGCCTTCACGGACCTTAACGTATTGAAGTGGCAGATACTGGCTGATCAACGGCAAGGGCAGCGGTTTGTCCGTTAAATTATTTACTAACCGAGCATAAGCCTCGTCAATGTGGTGATCGGGCCAGTAGTAACGAACGCGATCAGAATAGCTGTAGCCGCGCGCCAGACGACGTTCATCGTTATTACCGTGATAATGCTGTTTCCAGTGCTCCGGGTGTTCCTGCATGACGCTTTCCAGCACATCTCGTAGCCCCGAACATTGGTATGCGGGGCGGAGTTCCTGCTCGATAGCGGCCAGTGAAAATAGCGCTTCACGTAACGCGAAAGTGAGTGCCGGACCCACTTTCAAAATGGCAAAGTGGTGCTGAACTAGCTGTTGTAGGGCGAGCGGAGTTTGGTAATCGGTGGAGTGAGCTTCAAAGACCATCGTGTCAAACTCTTCGATAGTCTGGCTCAGAGCAAGAGATTTCTCAGGTTGATAATCAATAACATGAGTATGATCGAATTCTACACCGGGTTGGACGACTAGCCCGATAATGCGTGGCCACAGGTCGTGCAGACCTTGTTGTTCAAAAGCATGACGATGAGCCTCAAGCGTTGCTTTTGCCGCTTGGGGAGAGGTGACCACCAGCGTTGACAGCGTTTCATGTGCTCCTCCTGGAACAGGGACTTCCGTTCCAATAACATAAACCAGATCAGACGAACCTTGTTTTTCCTTGCGGGTCTGTTCTGCAATTAAGGCAAGCCTTGCTGCTCTCCCGGCGACGATTTCATCTGTTAATGGCACGGGGTCATCTGCACAAGACATACTGCAATCAAGGTGAATTTTCTTAAAGCCAGCCGCGACATAATGGCGAATAAGTTCTTCTGCATGAAACATAGCCTCTGCGGCTGGGGCGTTTTGCCAGCGATTTGGCCCCAGATGATCGCCCCCTAACACCAACTGATTGCGAGGGAAGTGGTGTTTATCCGCCATTTGCTCAACAAAACCACGGAAGTCATCTGGGGTCATACCGGTATAGCCGCCATACTGATCCACCTGATTGGAGGTGGCTTCTATTAATAAGATGGATTGCGCGTCCCGGGCGTGGCGCATTGCTGCTTCCAGAACCAATGGGTGAGCAGAACAGACGGCAAAAATGCCACATCGCTTATCGTGCTTATGGTCGGCCACAAACTCGGTTAAATGTTTCACTTTCCTCTCCGTATGGGGTTTTGATTACTTTAGTCTTTCGGTTTGTTTCATTGATACTGCTTTATGGGTTGATAAAAACAAAACGAAAGATAATGGAAATGGGATCTGTTTCGCAAAAGAAACATAATGAAAGGCTTTTTTATCGGGTGGTAGCACGGTTTGGCCTGATGTAAAGACTTGCTTTCCGGCAAAAGAAAGGTGTTAATAGATAAAGTGAAATGAAACGAAAGGCTTTTGGGAAGGATCTGATATGAGCAATACCGATTCAGTAATGGACAAGCGTATAACGGGTACCAGTGAAAGGCGTGAGCAGATCATTCAGCGGCTTCGTCAGCAAGGAAGTGTTCAGGTTAATGATTTATCGTCATTCTTTGGTGTTTCTACGGTGACTATCCGCAACGATTTGGCCTTTCTGGAAAAGCAGGGGATTGCTGTACGTGCATACGGCGGTGCGCTGGTGTGTGATGCTGGCACACCTGGCGTTGAACCCACGGTAGAAGATAAAAGCTCCCTTAATATTTCTTTAAAACGCGATATTGCTCGCGTTGCTGCAAATCTGATTAAACCTGGGCACCGTGTGATTCTAGACTCGGGCACGACCACTAATGAAATAGCGCGTCATATGCGTAATCATAAGGAGGTCATTGCTATGACAAACGGTATGAATGTGGCGAACGCGCTGCTTGAGGCTGAGGGCGTGGAATTGCTGATGACAGGAGGGCACTTACGCCGCCAGTCCCTTTCCTTCTATGGGGATCAGGCTGACCAGTCCTTGCAAAATTATCATTTCGATATACTTTTTCTGGGGGTAGACGCCATCAGTCTTGAGCGCGGTGTGAGCACGCATAATGAAGACGAAGCTCGCCTAAATCGCCGAATGTGTGAAGTCGCGGAACGCATCATTGTGGTCACTGATTCCAGTAAATTTAACCGCTCCAGCCTGCATAAAATAATTGATACCCAGCGCATACATATGGTTATCACCGATAAAGGTATTCCAGAGGAAAGTTTGAATGGATTACGAAAAGGTGGGATTGAAGTGCTCCTTGTTGGGGAATAAAAACCGTCTCTTGACCACCTTTTAGCCTACCCCTATTAAAGTAAAGTCCCAGCCAAGAGGCCGGGACTTTGTCAGTAATCTAAGGGGAAGCGTGCTGTTCGGGCCGTAAACGACGCGAAACGCCGGAGTGCCCGTTGGTACGCTTAACCCTTGGTTCTTCTGGTGGCTAAGCCCCAGCAGGAACCGCATGCGCGGTGTTTTTCAGCACCGGTCCGGTATACTTCTCAATCTCAAGCTGCGCCATTTGCCCACAGTTACCCTGCGCCAGACTGGAAGAACCAATATCGAAAGTCAGGCAGTTGATATTGCCGTTCTTACAAAGGGAACCCGGTACCGCTGGATCCGCCGGGTCAAACCATGCCCCTTCGCTGATGCGCACCACCCCTGGACGTACATCTTCAGATACCACAGCACCTACCAATATCTGCCCACGGTCATTGAACGCACGGACTAAATCGCCATTAACAATGTTACGCCCCTTGGCATCCTGTGGGCTTATCAGTATCGCTTCCCGATCGGCCACGGCGTATTTTTCACGTAGTGGTGTGTTATCTAACTGTGAATGCAGCCGGTTGATTGGGTGTGCGGTGTTTAGCGACAGTGGATATTTCTTCGCTTCCACCCCGCGATACCATTCATGAGGTGGCATCCAGGTCGGGATCCCCTGACAATCGGCGTATTCCATTTTAGCGATAGTATCGGAGTAGATCTCAATCTTGCCAGATGGGGTACCCAGCGGGTTGAGCAATGGATTGTCACGATAATCAGCAAAGCGCACCCACTGCTGGTTCGCTTCGGGGATAGGGAAGCGAATGTAGTTGTTCGATTGCCAGAACATATCGAATGGCGGCAGGGCGACCCGTGCGGTACGGGCCTGTGACTTCATATCGTCGTACATCGCTTTCAGCCACTGAGTCTCATCTTTGCCCTCGGTAAAGGCATCAATCACCCCCAGCTTGGTGGCCATCGCCGCGAAGATATCAAAATCATTACGCGCTTCATGCTGTGGCGGTACGCACTGGTGCATCGGGAAGACATAAAGTTGTGAGTAGTCGCCGCCCATTTCCAGATCATTACGCTCATAGCTGGTGGTCGCCGGTAATACAATATCGGCGTGCTTGGCGGTGGCGGTCCAATAGGGTTCGTTAACCACAATGGTTTCAGGGTGCTGCCAGGCTTTCACCAGATTGTTGGTATCCTGATGCTGATGGAAAGTATTGCCACCGGCCACATAGACCATTTTGACATCTGGATAGGTGACTTTGGTGCCATTGAAATCAATGACTTTCCCTGGATTGGCCAAACATTCGGCAATCCGCGCCACTGGAATCGGCGATGGTGAGTTCTTCGGTGCACTCCCGGCAGAAATCCCCGGTAAAATGCCGCCCTTGGCCGTTGGGCTACCGCCAGAGGAGTAGTGATAGCTGAAGCCAAAGCCGCCACCCGGCAGGCCAATTTGGCCCAGCATTGCCGCGACCGTGACCAGTAACCAGTGTTGCTGCTCACCGTGATGCTGACGTTGAATCCCCCAACCCCCCATAATCATGGTGCGCTGTTTAGCCATATCTCGCGCCAGTTGGCGCAACACATCGGCATCCACACCACTGATATCCGCCGCCCATTCTGCGTTTTTCGGCTGACCGTCAGTTTCACCGAGCAGATAGGCCTGGAATTTATCAAAACCAATAGTGTAGGTTTTTATAAAGTCAGGATTATGCAGTTTTTCTGTCAATAGCGTATGGGCGATACCGATCAACATGGCGCTGTCGGTATATGGCCGTGGCGCAATCCATTGTGCATTGGTGAATTTAGCACTGTCGTTATGCACCGGATCAATACTGATAACTTTGGTACCTTTCTTTTTCAGCGCTTCAAAACCAGTTTGACCCACATGATCGGGGATATTCCAACTGTTTTTCAAGGTGATCATTGGGTTACAGCCCCAGAGGATCACCAGTTCACTGTTATCTACCACGTTTGGCCAGGCCGTCTGCTGTTCGTAGACCTCCATTGACCCCATGACGTGGGTCATAATCACCTGTGCCGCACCGGTTGAATAGTCACCGGCATAGCCCAAAAAACCCCCACTCAGGTTCATTAAGCGTTGTAGTAGCGTGCGGCTGTTATGTAGCATCCCCACACTTTTCCAGCCATAAGATCCGGCGTACAGCGCTTGCGGACCGTGGTCTTTCTGCACCCGCACAATTTCGCCGCATACCAGTTCAGTGGCTTTATCCCAACTGACGCGTACCCACTCATCCCGGCCACGCAGTTCGGTATGGCTGCCGGGGCCGCCTTCCAACCAACTTTTACGCACCATCGGGTATTTGATGCGGTTATCGGCATGCACCTGATAGGGTGCCATAGTGATCAGGTCATTCGGCCATGGATCATCTTTGACAGGTTGCACACCGATCATCCGGCCGTTCTCAACGATAGCTTCAAATGCGCCCCAATGAGCGCCGGTCAGAATACCTTTTTGCGCCTGACGCAGTGCCAGAAACTGAGGTAATGCCTGACTGATGGCTTGGGCTAATGCAGATTTGGGCCACAGGCCACCAACGATAGGCAATACAGCCAGTGCGCTGGTTCCGAGTAAGAAGCGACGGCGGCTCATTTCTAACGGTTGTTGTTCGTATTTAGTCATTTTCGCCTCTTATTTACAGCTTGGCCGGCATATCACTGGCATGTTTTTGTACATACTGTGTCATCACACGCAACTGTTCCTGAGTCAGGGAGGTGCGTGGTGCCATGCCTTTGATTACCCCAATCCATTGGTTAGCGTTGAAGCGATCCAGTGCGGTTAAACCGTGGCAGCCGGTACAGTTGGCCGACATCATATCTGCGGCATAGCGCCAAATTTTCTGTTGATCATCAACGAGTTGTTTCTTAGGTAACCACACCTGTAGTGCAACTTGATGCCAAACCAGATTGGTTTCTGCATCGGTTTGCGTATTCAATGTTTTCAGCGCTTTTTGTGCGTCCTCGCCCAGTAATACACTCAGAATACGTTTCCCTTGTGCGGCATAGAACACTTCGGCCACCCCATCTTGCTGCCAGCCTTTAACATCAACCAACACCTGATCACCTTGCTGTTTTACCACTTCAACTTGTGTTGAGGGCATCAGGTTACCGGCGTTATGGCTGTCACCAGCATTCATAAAGAAAGGCTCGGTGGCGATGGTATATAAAGTGGTCGCCGTTGCGGGTGTTTGTGCCGCCGCCGTTGCCAACTCTGCCGCGCCAGCCTGGGTCACCTCACTCATATCCGGCAGGATATGGGCCACACCTTTATGGCAATCGATACAGGTTTCACCTTGCTTAATTGCCACCGGATGCTGAATCCGCGCTTCAGCACTTTGCCCGGTGATATCCATCGCATCAAAGCTGTGACATGAGCGGCAAGTGGCCGAGTCATTCTCTTTTAGCGTTTTCCATACCGACTGCGCCATGGCGAGTTTATGGGCTTCATATTTCTCAGGTGTATTAATAGTGCCAACCATTTCACCGTAGATATCTTTGACCGCGCGGATTTTGGTCCACAGATAATCAAGCGGTTCGTGTGGCACATGGCAGTCAGCACATTCAGCACGGATGCCTTTGGTGTTTTGGAAGTGGACACTGCCTTGATATTCAGCCAATGGCTGTTGCATGGTGTGACAGGACACGCAGAACGCGGTATCACTGGTTTTATGAAAGACGGTGGCGGTACCTGCTAATAGTGCAGCACCAATAATGATGCCGATCAGCAGGAGCCATAACCATCCCCACCGGCGTCGCTTCACGAAGCCAGTTTGTTTCTTGCTCATAAATTGCCCCACTTAATATATCTAATAGTTATTGGTAAAACGAAGTTATCTAATGCCTCGATACTCAAAAGGCCAGATAATCTGCCAACATACCCTTATCTACTAGCGATAAGTATTTCCCATAAAATAAGTAGGTCTATTGTAGGGGGATTTGGTGCTGATGACTAACTCGTTAGGGGTATTTAGCAATATTAGTTCAGATTTGCTGAATATAAATGCGAGGTATCAGTCAGTTTTAGCGCTATACCACAAATAACTCTCTGAATTAAAGGGTTATATACCTTGTTATATAACCTAAATAATTCAAGTTACAGGAAGGCGGCAACGAAATGAACCCAAGGAGTTGAGATAACTCAATGACTCGGGTGAGTGATGGCAGCCAACGCACATGCAGCTTGAAGTATGACGGGTATAGCGCTATTTTTTAGTCGAAGGGATAATAGAACTGCTTATTTAACCATAAATCGATGGCATGACGACTGGCTTCAAAATGAGGTTCGGGTAATTCCCGCGGATTGCACCATAGCCATTGCTGACACTTGTCTGGTTCTTTCAGCTCTGGCTGCCCACCGGCGTGTTGCGCCAACAAGCAAACGGAAACGGTATGTTTACCTTCTGCGCGCCAGGTGGCGATGTTATTGCATAACGCGATAACACTTATATCTTTGATATTTAAGCCTGTTTCTTCGGCTATTTCACGTTTTGCGGCTTGTTCAAAAGACTCTCCAGCCTCCATGTGACCACCGGGAATCGACCAATAAGGGGCGTGCTGACCGCAACGTTTACCCAGTAACACCTCACCTTGTTGATTAACGATAATGACACCCACACCGACTGCAACGGACATTGTACGGACTCCTGTTAAATGAAGGTCAGCAACCATCAGCTATTATGGTTTTTTTACTGCTGACGGAGTTATATTCACCACGAAAATGTGCGGGCTGTCAAAAATCCATCAAGAATAGAAGCAGAAAACTTGCATATATTCTCAGTCGGAAACACACTACTTGAAACGTTTCAGCGTTATCTCGTCACCAAATGATAAAGGGTAACGCTCCTTTTTCTCATTAAAGCTGAAACGATTCAATTTCAGCAAGAGAGGAGATTTATGTTCCAGTTATCTACGCAAGATATCCATCTGGCTGCACAGGCAGACAGCAAAAACGATGCTATTACTCAGGTTGCTGCAGCACTTACTCAGGCTGGCTGTGTTGCCGCCGCTTATGTCGATGGCATGCTGGCCCGCGAGCAGCAAACCTCTACTTACCTGGGTAATGGCATTGCCATTCCACATGGTACCACTGATACTCGCGACCTGGTGCTAAACACCGGTGTGCAAGTTTTCCAATTCCCGCAGGGTATTGCATGGGGCGAAGATCAAACCGCCTATATTGTAATCGGTATCGCCGCGCGTTCAGATGAACATCTGGCATTGTTACGCCAACTGACCCATGTATTAAGTGATGATGCCGTTGCTGCACGTCTGGCGAAAACTACCTCGGCTGAAGAGTTACGCAGTTTGCTGATGGGTGAGCAAAAAACCGCTGAATTCCATTTTGACACGTCACTGATCGCAATCGATGTGGCGGCTGACAATCTGATCACGCTGCAAGCACTGAATGCCGGTCGCTTGCAACAAATTGGCGCAGTAGATGCTCATTTTGTCAGCGATGTCATTACCCGTGAGCCACTCAATTTGGGACAGGGTATCTGGCTGAGCGACAGTACTGAAGGTAATTTGGTCAGTGCTGCCACAGTAAGCCGCCCGGTAGCTGCATTTGAGCACCATGGCGAAAAAGTGGCGCTGTTGCTGACGCTCTCCGTGGCCGATGACCAACCGCTGTCGGTATTGAACTATTTAAGTGATTTACTGTTGGCGAAAAAAGCTGACGCTTTGCTGAACGCTGATGCTGCCGCCTTGCTAGCGTTGCTCACCAGTGAGTATGTCGAGCAGAATGAAGTATTAAGCGCTGAGTTTGCTATCCGTAATGAACACGGGTTACATGCGCGCCCAGGGACGATTTTAGTCAATACAATCAAACAGTTTACCAGTGAAATCACCGTGACCAATCTGGACGGCACCGGTAAACCCGCTAATGGACGTAGTCTGATGAAAGTTGTGGCTTTAGGGGTTAAAAAAGGCAATCGCCTGCGCTTTACCGCCAGTGGTGAAGATGCACAAGCAGCATTGGATGCTATTGGTGAAGCTATCGCCGCCGGTTTGGGCGAGGGGGCAGCATGAGCAGAAGAGTTGCAACCATCACGCTGAACCCAGCTTATGATCTGGTGGGTTTTTGCCCTGAAATTGAACGCGGTGAAGTTAATTTGGTGAAAACTGCCGGCCTGCATGCCGCTGGTAAAGGGATTAATGTTGCCAAGGTGCTGAAAGACCTAGGGATTGATGTCACGGTCGGTGGCTTCCTGGGTAAAGATAACCAAGACGGTTTTCAACTGTTATTCAGCGAGCTGGGTATTGCTAACCGCTTTCAGGTGGTACCGGGCCGTACTCGCATTAACGTCAAACTGACAGAAAAAGATGGCGAAGTGACCGATTTCAACTTCTCCGGTTTTGAAGTCAATAAACCGGATTGGGATCGTTTTGTCACTGACTCGCTGAGCTGGTTGGGGCAATTCGATATGGTCGCGGTCAGTGGTAGCTTGCCCGAGGGCGTAAACCCTGATGACTTTACCGATTGGATGAAACGCCTGCGTAGCCAATGCCCGTGCATTATTTTCGACAGCAGTCGTGAAGCATTGGTCGCAGGCCTGAAAGCCTCACCTTGGTTGGTGAAACCCAATCGTCGTGAACTGGAGATCTGGGCGGGTCGTCCATTACCTGAATTGGGTGATGTGGTAGAAGCTGCACACGCTCTGCGTGATCAAGGGATTGCTCATGTGGTGATTTCTCTCGGGGCTGAAGGGGCATTATGGGTCAATGCGTCGGGTGCCTGGTTGGCAAAACCACCCGCCTGTGAAGTGGTCAGTACCGTCGGTGCTGGTGACTCCATGGTCGGTGGCCTGATTTATGGTTTGTTAATGCGCGAGTCCAGCGAGCACACGCTGCGTCTGGCAACAGCAGTTGCAGCTTTGGCGGTGAGTCAGAGCAATGTTGGTATTACGGATCGCCCGCAGTTGGCAGCCATGATGGCAAGAGTCGACCTGAAACCCTTTAATTAATCCCTGGAGGCGAAATGAAAACGCTACTAATAATAGACAGTTCGCTCGGGCAGGCCAGAGGCCACCTTGCGACACTGATGTTGGGTGCTGCGGCGGCAAAAGCAGGACTGAGCTGGGTTGAGAATGCCACTGATGCAGAGCTGGTGATTGTCGCCGGGCAATCAGCCCCGGCTGACAGTGCGCTGAACGGTAAAAAACTCTATATCGGTGATGTGGAAAAAGCGGTGCGCGATCCTGATGGTTTCCTGGCGCAAGCCATTGCGCAGGCTAAACCTTACCAGGCTGCGGTTGCTGTCGCACCCGCGACCACCACGGTGGTTGGCCCGAAACGTATTGTGGCTATTACCGCCTGCCCGACAGGCGTAGCACACACCTTTATGGCTGCTGAAGCCATTGAAAGTGAAGCGAAAAAACGTGGCTGGTGGGTGAAGGTAGAAACCCGAGGCTCCGTTGGTGCCGGTAATGCAATTACACCAGAAGAAGTGGCTGCGGCTGATCTGGTGATTGTTGCTGCGGATATTGAAGTGGATTTGGATAAGTTTGCTGGCAAACCGATGTACCGTACCACGACAGGTTTGGCGCTGAAGAAAACCGTACAAGAACTGGATAAAGCACTGGTTGAAGCTGAAGTCTATCAGCCTAAAACCGGCAGCAGCACCGGTACCAAAAAAACAGAAACCGGTGGTCCTTATCGTCACCTACTGACCGGTGTGTCTTACATGTTGCCAATGGTGGTTGCTGGCGGCTTGTGTATTGCCCTGTCATTTGTGTTCGGTATTAAAGCCTTTGAAGTGAAAGGCACATTGGCTGCCGCCTTGATGCAAATTGGTGGCGGTTCTGCTTTTGCGCTGATGGTACCTGTTCTGGCCGGTTTCATTGCATTCTCAATTGCTGATCGTCCGGGTCTGACCCCAGGCTTGATTGGCGGGATGTTGGCAGTGAGTACCGGGGCTGGTTTCCTCGGCGGTATTATCGCAGGTTTCCTGGCCGGTTATGTGGCGAAAGCAATCAGCACTAAGCTGCGTTTGCCGCAAAGTATGGAAGCACTTAAACCGATATTGATTATTCCACTGGTAGCGAGTCTGATAGTGGGTTTGATTATGATTTATGTGGTCGGTACGCCGGTGGCAAAAATCATGGCAGGTCTGACTAACTGGCTGCAATCCATGGGTACCGCCAATGCCGTGTTGTTGGGGGCTATCCTCGGCGCCATGATGTGTACCGATATGGGGGGGCCGGTGAACAAAGCCGCCTACGCGTTTGGTGTGGCACTCCTGAGTTCTTCTGTTTACGCGCCGATGGCCGCTATCATGGCCGCAGGGATGGTTCCTCCGCTGGCGATGGGACTGGCAACACTGTTGGCACGTCACAAGTTTGACAAAGGTGAGCAGGAAGGGGGCAAGGCTGCATTGGTTCTGGGGCTGTGCTTTATCTCTGAAGGGGCAATTCCGTTTGCTGCCCGTGACCCGATGCGTGTCTTGCCGTGCTGTATCGCCGGTGGTGCGCTGACAGGTGCATTGTCTATGGCATTCGGTGCGCAACTGATGGCCCCACACGGTGGTTTGTTCGTGTTACTGATCCCTGGGGCAATTCATCCGGTGCTGCTGTATCTGGTGGCAATCATTGCCGGTACCGTATTGGCCGGTGGTCTGTATGCGATGTTGAAACGCGCTGATGTCGTGGTCGCAAAAGCGGCATAAGCCTGGCATCATAAGCTTCACCCATAAAAAACCGGCCTTATGTGCCGGTTTTTTTTATGTTTACTCACTGTGATTCGGCTAAATACCATTCAGCTAAACGTTAGCTTGTGAGTTCAGCTTGTGACTTCAGCCAGGCTATCTCTTCAGCCCAAATATCAGGATTGACCGTTTCTAAAATCAGCGGGATATTATCAAAACGGGGATCACGCATAATATAGCTGAACACGGTTTTACCAATATTGCCCTCACCGAGACTGTGGTGTCGATCGACCCGGCTGTTAAATTCACTTTTCGCATCATTAAGATGCATACCGCGCAGATACTGAAACCCGACGATATCGCTAAGTTGCTTGAAGGTATGTTCGCAATCTTCTTCCGTGCGCAGATCATAACCGGCAGCAAAAGCATGGCAAGTATCAATGCAGACACCGACGCGGCTCTTATCTTCCACCCCATCAATGATGGCGGCCAGATGCTCAAACTTAAACCCCAGATTACTGCCCTGACCGGCGGTGTTTTCAATCACTGCTGTCACCCCTTCACTGACATCGAGCGCCATATTGATAGATTCGGCAATACGTGCCAGACACTTATCTTCATCAATTTGCAGTAAATGGCTGCCTGGGTGGAAATTCAGTAATGACAGCCCCAGTTGTTGACAGCGGGCTATCTCGTCGATAAAGGCTTCGCGGGATTTTTCTAGCGCTTCAGTGACGGGATGGCCCAGATTAATTAGATAGCTGTCATGTGGCAGAATTTGAGCGGAGCTATAACCGTATAGCTCACAAGCTTGCTTGAACTTCTCTATCACATCTTCTGCCAGCGGTGCGGCACGCCACTGACGTTGATTCTTGGTAAACAGGGCAAAGGCGGTGGCCTCAAGTTCGTGCGCCCGAATAACAGCCTGGTCTACACCACCTGCTGCGCTGACATGTGCACCGACAAATTTCATTCCATTCTCCTTTGATAACCGGGCCATTATGGCACTGATAACGCCATGATTGAATGGGCGAAGCTGCAAGGAAAAGAAAAGGGCCGCGAGCGGCCCTGAAGTGACATGTTTTATGCCGCGATATGTTGCACCAGCAAATTGATGCCGGTCCCACCGACTATCAGCCAGACAAACAGCAGCAGTGCCAATAATAACGGTTTTACCCCAGCCTGACGGATAGAGCCCACATGAGTGGTCAGTCCGAGTGCGGCCATCGCCATCGCCAGCAAAATGGTGTCCAGTGTAATCAGGTGATTCACCCATGCCGCAGGTAATAGATTCAGTGAGTTAAACCCGGCCATCAGAATAAATATCACTGCAAACCAAGGAATAGTGATGGCACTTTTTTCCCGTTTTTCACTGCCGGCTTTGATGTTGCAACGCGCCAAATAGGCTGAGAGTAACAATAGGAATGGAGCCAGCATCATTACCCGGATCATTTTAGTAATCACGGCGGCGTTTTCAGCTTGATCACCGATGGCATGCCCGGCGGCAACCACCTGTGCGACCTCATGAATCGTTGAACCGGCAAAAATACCAAAGGTTTCCTGACTAAACGGCAACCATTGGTAATGCAGGTTTAGCTGATACAACCATGGGTAGACAAAAATGGCGAGCGTGCCGAAAATCACCACAGTGGCGACAGCAACCGCCACTTTGCTGGCATCAGCTTTTAGCACCGGCTCGGTGGCCATAATAGCTGCGGCGCCACAAATACTGCTACCGGCACCAATTAACATTACGGTTTGCTGGTCCAGAGCAAATACCCGTTTACCCAGCCAACATGCCAGCACAAAGGTTGAACTGAGGGTCAAAAGGTCAATAACCATACCGGTAGCCCCCACATCCGCCACTTGTTGAAAGGTCAGCCGGAAGCCGTATAAAATGATACCCAGACGCAATAAATGCTGTTTGGCGAAGACGACGCCATCAGAGCAGACGGGTTGTACCCACGGATACAAGGTATTGCCGACCACGATGCCAAACAAAATGGCCAGCGTCAGTGCCCCCAACCCCATATTGATAAACCACGGCATATCACCCACGTTGAGCGCCAACCCGGTAATCACGCCGGTTAACACCAAGCCCGCAATATAGCGGCTTAGGGGGAACTGATGTGTTCGAGGGAGTTCTTTAGTATGAGAAGTCGCCATGTTTGTGTCCTGTGTTCTGTAAAGATTGCACACAGTTTAACGACTTCAATCTTAATAGATAAATTCATTATATATTTATAATTAATCTATATAAGTGGTAATGGCGGTGATGGCAGCGCCCAACACCTGATTTTGCCTATCTCTGTGAGGGAGCGTGAATGACCATGAAGTTTGGTATGATATACATAACGGAAATGTACACGGGCGGGGGTATCCCCATAACCGTCAAGGCAGCAGTTTTGATATGAAGAAAGCAAAACATGAAAAGTCGCTGTGGGTGATATTGGTGATTGCCTCACTTATTTATTTGTTGATCCCTCCTTATTTGATCGCTTATTTTTTCAAGTTATATAACTTGAATCCTTTTCATATTGTCCCGCTACCCCATTTTAATCCCTTTAAGAGTGAACGTGGGATTCCTTTATCTCAAACGTTTAGCTATTTATTATTTATCTGGTTGATTTTTAACGCGGTTATCAGCGCTATAGTGGCTATTATTTACCGCATATTCTTTTATTCAGATGATAATGAATAGTATTCTTACTGCTTAATTTCATCCGCTGATAACCTCCCGATTTTACTCAAAGGTGTTAGTCTTATACGGTAATAGAGGCTATATACCCGCCATCGTTCATGTTACAGGTGTGTTGGCTGTGCTCGCTCACTCGAATCACTTACTGGTGTAAGCTCATCGAGGGTTCTGTTGCTTGCCGTCGGCCTGTATTTTGAAATCTATTGGGTACACTTTTGTCCGTCAGTTATTGTATTAACAACTAATTAGGTAGCTCGTTTCATCCAGTCACTGACGAACAGAGTGATGATAGCGTCCTCCATTTTTTACTACAGAGACCGTTATGCACATAACCTTACGTCAACTTGAAGTCTTTACTGAGGTGCTAAAAAGCGGCTCTACGACCCAAGCCTCGGTTGTGCTCGCGCTTTCACAATCGGCAGTCAGCGCTGCGTTGGCGGATTTGGAAGGGCAATTGAGGGTGCAACTGTTTGATAGGGTCGGTAAGCGTTTAGTCACCAATGAGCATGGGCGGTTGCTTTATCCCAAAGCATTGGCATTGCTGGATCAGGCAATTGAAATAGAACAGCTTTTTTTGCAGGACTTAGGCGCGTTGCGGATTGCTGCCAGCAGCACTATTGGTAACTATATGTTACCGGGCATGATTGCCAAATACCGGCGTGACTTTCCCGACACACCGCTGGAATTGAATATCGGTAACAGTCAGGATGTGATTGAAGCAGTGGCAGATTTTCGCGGTGATCTGGGGCTGATTGAAGGGCCGTGCCATATGCCGGAACTGATGACTAAAGCCTGGCAACAGGATGAGTTGGTGGTGTTTGCGGCCCCGGATAATCCGCTATGCCACAAGATGCTGGCACTGGAAGAACTGGCCGATGCGGCTTGGATCCTACGAGAGCGCGGTTCTGGCACCCGCGAAGTGCTCGATCACTTACTGTTGGCGAAATTACCACATTTCAAATTGGTTATGGAGCTGGGGAATTCAGAGGCGATTAAGCGGGCGGTGCGTTATGGCATGGGAATCAGTTGTTTGTCGCGCCGGGTGATTGCCGATCAACTGGCCAACGGCGAACTGATCGTACTCAACATCCCTTTGCCACCACTGATACGAACCTTATATCTGATTCATCATCGGCAAAAACATATCTCTAACGCCTTGCAGCGCTTTCTCAGCTACTGTCAGGAAGAGGTCTGAACCGCAGAATTAGCCGAGAGTGAGTTACTCCTGTAGGGATAAGGTTTTTAAGCGTTTTACACCAATGATATTGGCTATTGCGGCAAGAATACCCGATAGAGAGAGGCTTTTACTGGCAAATGAGCTTTTGCTAATAATTGCACCGGGATCATGAAGGTATCTTATATCAGCGCATTGTTACTATCCGAGTCGGTGGGATTTGTTACAATCCCGCCTTATTTTTTAAGGGTGTATTAGGGTAAGAATGACTCAGCAAAATACTAAAATCCCAGTGCAGCAGGGTGCGCAGCGTTTACGTCGGGAGCTTAAATCACGGCACTTAGCCATGATTGCTATCGGTGGTTCTATTGGTACCGGTTTGTTTGTTGCCTCAGGGGCAACGGTATCGCAAGCAGGCCCGGGTGGAGCATTGCTCTCCTATGCATTGATTGGCCTGATGGTTTATTTCCTGATGACCAGTCTCGGTGAGCTGGCGGCATTTATGCCGGTATCAGGCTCATTTTCAACTTATGGCTCCAAATACGTCGAGGAAGGCTTTGGTTTCGCCCTTGGCTGGAACTATTGGTACAACTGGGCCGTCACTATCGCTGTTGACTTGGTCGCGGCACAATTGGTGATGAATTACTGGTTCCCAGACGCACCAGGCTGGATTTGGAGTGCGCTGTTCCTCGCCCTGATGTTTTTACTGAACTACATCTCAGTAAAAGGCTTTGGTGAAGCGGAATACTGGTTCTCACTGATTAAAGTCACCACAGTCATTATCTTCATCATTATTGGTGTAATGATGATTAGCGGCATTATGAAAGGCGGTGAGAGCGCGGGTTGGCACAACTGGACCATTGGTGATGCACCCTTTGCAGGGGGCTTCTCGGCGATGATTGGTGTGGCAATGATTGTTGGTTTCTCTTTCCAAGGCACTGAACTGATTGGTATTGCGGCCGGTGAATCAAAAGATCCAGGTAAAAATATTCCACGCGCAGTGCGCAAGGTGTTCTGGCGTATTTTACTGTTCTATATCTTTGCTATTTTGATTATCAGCCTGATTATTCCGTATACCGATCCAAGTCTGTTACGTAATGATGTCAAAGATATCAGTGTTAGCCCATTCACGCTGGTATTCCAGAATGCAGGTTTGCTGTCAGCGGCCGCGGTGATGAATGCGGTTATCCTGACGGCAGTGTTGTCAGCGGGTAACTCGGGGATGTATGCCTCAACCCGTATGTTGTTTACCCTGGCCTCAGAAGGTAAAGCGCCACGTATCTTTGCCAAGCTGTCTGAGGGCGGGGTGCCACGTAATGCTCTGTATGCCACCACGGTAGTGGCCGGATTGTGCTTCCTAAGTTCAATGTTTGGCAACCAAACTGTGTATCTGTGGTTACTTAATACCTCAGGTATGACTGGCTTTATTGCTTGGTTGGGTATTGCTATCAGCCATTATCGTTTCCGCCGTGGCTATATGATGCAAGGCCGTGACTTGAACGACTTACCGTATCAGTCTGGTTTCTTCCCGATAGGGCCGATTTTCGCCTTCGTACTGTGTTTGGTTATTACTTTGGGGCAGAACTATCAGGCTTTCTTGCAAGACCGCATTGATTGGTATGGTGTGACTGCAACCTATATTGGTATTCCATTGTTCCTGGTGATTTGGTTTGGCTACAAATTGAGCCGTGGCACTAAGGTTATCAAATACCAAGAGATGGAATTCCCGAAATGGCGTGATGACAGTGAAGATAATCCTGAGCCGACAAAGCCGGTGATGACCGCTGACTAGTTTTTAGCGCTAATCAAAATTAAGCCATAGTGATGGCAGGGCGATAATCTTATCGCCCTTTTTTTGGGCTGTAAGCTGGTGATTATTTAAGCAAAGTTAAGCAAATAATTTCGCTAACTTCTCTTTATTGCCCTTTTGAATGCGGGGATAAATCAGGCTTATTGATTAAATAATATTATAAAATAAGGATTTACATCGTATTGTACCTAATTGTTTATCGCAATCTTATTGATAAGTATTATCGTTTGTTTTATTGTTAGCGCCATCTTATAAGGAACGATAAGGGGAAGCGGTGCAACAGTCGTCACGGAGCATGGCCAAAGGGGGGGTTAGCGATGCTGGTTCACCCGATTCACTTACTCGTCTAAGCGCATCGGGACGCAGTTCACCCGTGACTCTAATTACTTTGGGTATATTTTGGCAGTAACAGATTTCATAAAATAATAATTAGGCAGAAAGGGCCGGAAGCGATATTTCTGCTGTGGTGAGCTATTGCCGACATTAATAAAAAATAAATTTTCACCTGTCCGCCAGGCGGCATTGCTGCAAGTAAAAAACGCCTGCTGAAAAGGTTGTTGATAAATTTACACCTCATGGAGATCGTGTAATGGTTAAGGTTAACAAGGGTTTTAGAAAATCTCACAGTGCGGCATTAGTGATAGCTGCAATTATCTCATCTCAGGCATCCGCCGCTGAAACAAAAAATACCACGGCAACTGACACCATGGTTGTCACGGCATCCGGTTTCCAACAACGCATTCAAGATTCTGCGGCATCTATTTCTGTGGTTACCCGCGAGCAGATTGAAAATAAAGCCTATCGTGATATTACCGATGCGCTGAAAGATGTTCCCGGCGTTGTTGTCACCGGTGGTGGTAGCCACAGTGATATCAGTATTCGTGGCATGTCCGCTAAATACACCCTGATTCTGGTGGATGGTAAACGTGTTGATACCCGTAGCACCCGCCCTAACAGCGACGGTTCAGGGATTGAGCAAGGCTGGCTGCCACCACTTGCCGCCATTGAGCGTATTGAAGTTGTACGTGGCCCGATGTCCTCTTTATATGGTTCGGATGCCATGGGAGGGGTAATCAACGTTATTACCCGGAAGGTGGGTAAAGAGTGGCAAGGCACGGTGCGCGCAGATGCCACCTTGCAGGAGGATTCAGACTCCGGCGATATATATCAGACCAATGCTTACGCTTCTGGTCCATTAATTGATGGCTTGCTGGGATTGAAAGTTAGCGGGCTTCTCTCGCATCGTAGCGAAGATAAGATAATCGATGGCTACAATGAACAGCGCATGAGAAACGGTGCGGCAACATTTACCCTGACTCCCGATGATAAAAACGAATTTGATTTTGATATCGGCCATTATGTGCAGGACCGAAACTCAACCGCCGGGCGTTCAGTGGCATTAACCGGTAAAAGCAGTGACGTGCAATATGACCGTAATAATTATGCGATTACCCACCACGGTTATTATGATTTCGGTAATTCAACCAGCTATGTTCAACGAGATGAAACCCGTAATCCATCACGTGACATGAAGAGTGTTGATAATATCTTTAATAGCCAAACCTCATTCCTGTTCGATAGCCATACTTTAATTCTTGGCGGTCAATATCGTTATGAAGAGCTGAATGACAAGGGTAATCAACTAGCCTCCGCCAAAGATTTGACTAAATTGACCCGTTGGAGTTGGGCGTTATTTGCAGAAGATGAATGGCAGATGACCAATGATTTCGCGCTGACCGGTGGTGTCCGTATGGATCAGGACGAAAACTACGGTACTCACTGGACACCACGTCTGTACGGTGTCTGGCATCTGGCTGAACAATGGACATTAAAGGGCGGGGTATCTGGTGGCTATCGTTCACCTGATTTACGTCAGGCCACGGAAAACTGGGGACAAATCACCGGCGGTGGTCGGGGTGATCCTGCTATCATTGTCGGTAATGCCAACCTGAAACCAGAAAGAAGCCTCAGCCAGGAAATTGGTGTGCTGTGGGATGATCAGGAAGGTATGAATGCCGGTGTGACACTGTTTAATACTGATTTTAAAGATAAAATCACCGAGGTACGCCGTTGTACTGATACCACGGGCAATGCGTCCGGCCAATGTATGATCAATGGTACCAGCTATAAATTTATTAGTGATCGCACCAACGTGGATAAAGCCATGACCCGTGGTGTGGAAGCGACTTTCGGTTGGGAAATCAATAAAGCCTGGTCACTGACATCGAACTACACCTTTACTCAATCTGAGCAGAAAAGTGGGCAATTCTCGGGTCAACCGTTGAACCAGATGCCTAAGCACATGTTGAACGGTACGCTGAACTGGCAGGCAAATGAAGAATTAGCCACCTGGGTTCGGGCTAACTACCGGGGTAGAACATCAGAGTATCTTGATCGTACCAGTATGGGCAATAAAACGCCGTCTTACACTTTTGTCGATTTAGGGGCTAACTATCAACTGACCAAAGAGTTCCGTTTGATGGGAGGCGTGTATAACGTACTGGATAAACGTGTAGATATCGAAGTTAACGATAAAGTGCTGGATGGGCGCCGTTATATGGTTGGTGCCAGCTACGATTTCTAATCTCCCTTTGTCCTTGAAGCCACAGGGGGGTTAGCGGCGTTCACTCACCCGAATCACTTACTTGAGTAAGCTCATCGGGATTTGTTCGCTTGCTGCCTACCTGTGACTCCAATGACTTTGGGTACTCCCTTTGTCCTTGAAGTCACTGGGGGGTTAGCGGCGTTCACTCACCCGAATCACTTACTTGAGTAAGCTCATCGGGATTTGTTCGCTTGCTGCCTACCTGTGACTCCAATGACTTTGGGTACTCCCTTTGTCCTTGAAGTCACTGGGGGGTTAGCGGCGTTCACTCACCCGAATCACTTACTTGAGTAAGCTCATCGGGATTTGTTCGCTTGCTGCCTACCTGTGACTCCAATGACTTTGGGTACTCCCTTTATTCTTGAAGCCACCGGGGTGTTAGCGGCGTTAGCTCACCCCTGTTTAATCAACTCAGGCCAATATCAATCACTTTTTTGAATGCAGCACGTTGTGACACGCTGTGATACCACCGCTGTAAACTTGGCAGTGATGGACGTTCGATCGACAGGTTAAACCAGGCATAGGCCAGGCACCCTAACGGGATATCCCCAATACCGAATTTATCGCCAGACAGATACGCTTGTTTCTCAAGTGCGTGATCGGCAATTGCCATCAGGGTATTGAGTTGTGTCATACCCTGAGCAATTTTCACTTTATCCTGCTGTTCTGGTGGGGTGCGTACCAACCCGATAAACACCGCTTTAAAGGGTTCCACCATGCTGGAAGTGGCCCAATCCATCCACTTTTCTGCCCCTGCGCGTAACTGTGCATCAGGTAAATAAAGTGCACTATCGCCGTATTGTGCGGCCAGATAGCGGACAATCGTATTGGACTCCCACAGGATGAAGTCTCCATCTTGCAGGCAAGGGATCAGGCCATTTGGATTCATTGAGCGATACAGGGGATCATTGAGCTTGCCATATTGGCCACCGACATCAATGCGCTGATAGCTGATACCCAGTTCTTCTAAACACCAAAGTACTTTTTTGACATTGGTCGAGTTATTCCGACCCCAAACAGTCAGCATATAATTCTCTCTATTTATTTGATTTTTATCTACCAACGCCCCTGAAACAGCGTTATTTAACGCCGTTGCCAATGGTGGATATCCCAGTCATGCAGTATTGCCAAATCCACTAATTCATTACCGGGATTAATCACTGCCGCATGATCAACATATTCCAGTAGCGGCTTGTCATTAATCGAGTCGCTGTAACCGTAGGTATGCTGAAAATCTAACTGAGGCGACGCCATGAGCCACTGTTTTAACCGTTCGACTTTGCCTTCACGGTAAGTCAGGGTGCCATAGGTCTTGCCGGTGTAGCGGTTATCCTCCACCGCAACACCGATAGATAATGCTGCATTGGCAGAGAAATGCTGCGCAATAGGGGTAACCAAATGTTCGCCGGTAGCTGAAATAATCACGATGTAATCACCGCGATTACGGTGCCAGGCCAGTAGCTTCCTGGCTTGCGGATAAATTCGTGGCAGAATATCTCGCTCGATAAAACGCTCAACCCAGCCAGCAACTTCAGCCGTATGTTTGCCGATTAAGGGCGACAATGTTGATTCCATATAACAGGACATCGACATCTGCCCTTGATAGTACTGTTTCATCAAATACTGTTCTTGTTCTGCCAGCTCACTAGGAGCCAGCCCTTTATCAACCAGCCAGCGTAACCAAAGGCCGGAGCTATCATCACTGATCAGCGTTTCATCGAGATCAAACAGGGCCAAATCCATTAAGTCACCTCCCGGCTGACAGAAAGATTGAAGTGAAACTTAACAGTGCATGTGCTGGGCATCTGAAATTCCCCGACGGAAAAAAGGGTATCAACCGTTAAGCTAATACTTTCTAGCAAAACATGGAAGCTTACTTAGCACGGCAGGGTTGCTAGCTCACCCCGATACAGTTATGGATGGCAGATTATCTGAATATTAAGACAACGTTATGACTCTGGTTTTCGATGTTGCCGGGCAGGTGATACGGCATTGTTATCAGTAATGAAAGAAATAACATAGAACGGATTGATATTGGTGAGTTACTCAGTTTCGGTGTTAATTGTTTATATCGTTTAGATATAGATTGTTAAGTATCTAGTCGAGAACGCTCTTAAAACTGCTTTTTATCCTTAAATGACAGGTTATTAACGCGGTTTGTCACTAAACGCCCGATGGCTAAAGAAAGAGTGTTGTCGTCTGTCTGCTTTCACCCCACAGCCCAGGAGCTGATTATGCTGATTATTCGTTTATATGGTTGTCCAGTTTTCATTGGTTCTGAGCAAAAAAAGCAACCGACTGAAAATCCTGGAGTGAAACATGAGTCATCAAACACTAAGCAACCCATTATTTGTTAACCCAACCGCGGTTAACCCATTATCTGCCAACACATTACCACTATTGGATCTTTCCCTGCTTAATGGCAGTGAAACTGAACGTCAGGCATTCTTAGTCGATTTACGCCATGCCGCACGAGATATCGGATTCTTTTATCTCACCGGACATGGCATTGACCCCGCGTTATTACAACAAATCCAAACCTTATCCCGTGAATTTTTTGCCTTGCCTGATGAGGACAAACTGGCGGTGGCCATGGTGCGCTCGCCACATTTTCGTGGCTATAACCGTGCGGCCTCTGAGTTAACGCGAGGCCTACCGGATTGGCGCGAGCAGTTCGATATTGGCGCGGAAAGAGCCCCATTACCGCAAACGCCAGATACGCCAAGTTGGGCGCGGCTGCAAGGGCCAAACCAGTGGCCAGCGGCATTGCCGGAATTAAAACCAACAATACTGCAATGGCAGCGGGAAATGACCGGAATGGCACTGCGCTTGCTGCGGGCTTTCGCTCTGGCATTGGAACTGGATGAACATGCATTTGATGAGTTGTATGGCGATAAACCCAATGAACATATCAAGTTGATTCGCTATCCAGGGCGTGAAACCACACAAAGCGGTCAGGGGGTCGGTGCGCATAAAGACTCCGGTTTCCTCAGTTTCTTATTGCAAGACCAGCAACGCGGCTTGCAGGTGGAGGTGGAGGAAGGGCGCTGGATTGATGCCGCACCACGACCCGGCACCTTCGTGGTCAATATTGGAGAGCTGCTGGAGCTGGCCAGTAATGGTTATCTGCGCGCCACGGTGCACCGGGTGGAAACACCTCCTGCCGGTACAGACCGGTTATCTATCGCCTTCTTCCTGGGGGCGCGTCTGGATGCGGTGGTTCCGCTGTATCAACTGCCAGCGCCGCTGGTGGCGCAAGCGCGTGGGCCAGCCAGTGATCCTCATAACCCGCTGTTTCGTGATGTTGGGCTTAATTATCTCAAGGGCCGTTTGCGCTCTCACCCCGATGTTGCCGAGCGTTACTACCCTGCGCAATTGAAGCTGTAGGGGTTGGATAAGTTCATCGCGGATCGTCTGCTGGCAATCTACCTGGCGCACTGATTTTTGGGTCGCTTGAATTAAAAACTTTATTTTTGGGATGATGATAATGACTAAAACACGTATTTCCGGCCTGATTAGTGCCACCTTACTAACTGCATGGGTGTCTTCTTTTAGTTTGTCAGCACAGGCAGCCGAAGCGCTGCGGGTAGCCGCCGATCCGGTTCCTCATGCAGAAATTCTGCAATTTGTGCAAAAACTCGATCCCTCTCTGAACCTGAAGGTCATCGAGATCCCCAATGGTGTGAACTCGAATGAGTTGCTGGCACACGGTGATGTCGATGCCAACTACTTCCAGCATGTGCCTTATCTGCACTCCCAGGAGCAGGCGCTGGGGCAAAAATTTGCCGTGGCCGCAACGGTGCATATTGAGCCACTTGGCGTCTATTCCCACAAACATAAAACCTTTGCTGATGTCCCGCAAAATGGCACGGTAGCGGTGCCGAATAACGTGACTAATCTCAGCCGTGCGCTCTATTTACTGAAAGATCAGGGACTGATTACCTTGAAGCCGGGCTTTACCGATCCGGCTAAAAATCAGGCGACGCCGAAGGATATCGCGGACAATCCAAAACACCTGAAAATTTTAGAGATTGAATCACCGCAAATCCCTCGTTCATTGGATGATGTTGATTTAGCAGTGATTAATGGAAATTATGCGTTGGAGGCAGGGCTTAATCCGGCGAAAGATGCATTAGGACTGGAGAAAGCTGCCGGTAACCCTTATGCCAATATTCTGGTCACCACCCCCGCGCTGGCCAGTGATCCACGAATCAAACAATTGGCGAAAGATTTACAGTCACCCGAAGTGGCGAAGTTTATCACTGAGAAATACGCCGGTTCAGTTATCCCTGTGGCAGGCCTTAAATCATGATTAGCATCGAACGCCTGAGTAAAACCTATCCACAAGGAGGGCTGCCAATGGTGGCCCTGGAGGAGGTCTCGCTTGAGATCCCGACAGGCTCGGTGTTCGGTATTATTGGCCGTAGCGGGGCAGGTAAAAGTACCTTAATCCGTTGTCTAAACCTATTGGAACGGCCCACTTCGGGCCGTATTCAAGTGGATGGCCGGGAATTAACCACACTTTCTGACCGTGAATTGCGGCTGCAACGGCAAAATATCGGCATGATTTTTCAGAATTTCCATTTACTTCATTCACGTAATGTATGGGACAACATTGCTGTTGGTCTGGAAATTATTGGGATGCCCAAAGCGCAACGCCAGCAGCGCGTTGCGGAGTTATTGGATTTGGTTGGCTTGAATGACAAGGCTTATGCTTTCCCCTCGCAGTTATCGGGCGGACAAAAACAGCGCGTGGGAATTGCCCGAGCGCTGGCCGCCAAACCGTCATATTTGTTATCTGATGAAGCGACTAGCGCGCTGGACCCTGAAACCACCGCATCGATCCTGGCATTGCTCAGTGATATCAATCGCCAACTTGGATTGACCATCGTGTTGATCACTCACGAATTGGAGGTGGTGAAATCCATCTGTGATAGCGCAGCACTGTTGGAGCGGGGGCGGGTGGTGGAAACCGGCGCTATTACTGACTTATTGGCATCAACACATTCCCGTTTAGGGCGTTCATTGCTTCCCGCTCGGGGGCCGGCGTCGTTGTCTGGTGCGCCAGTGGCGGAGCTAACCTTTTTCGATACCTTATCGGCTTCCCCCGTGCTCAGTGAGTTGGCGCAGCAACATGCCGTGGGGGTAACCCTACTTGGCGGTGGGGTGGAATCGATAGGTGGCCAGCGGGTTGGGCGTTTGCAGGTTGATTTCAGCCACCCAGACGGCGGGTTGAGTTTAGCTGAGGTCTTACAATTTCTTAATGAGCGTGGCGTGAGGGCAGAACTGATATGAACAGCGGCATGAGTTGGCAAGATCTGCTGGCACTGGTCACCAATGCCACCGGCGAAACCATCTATATGGTGGTAATTGCCACCTTTTTCACTGTATTGATTGGCTTACCACTGGGGGTGTTGTTATTTATTTCGCGCCCCAATGGGGTTTTGCCTGCGCCGCGCTTGAATACATTGGTCGGTGCCATTGTTAATCTGGGGCGCTCAATGCCCTTTGTGGTGTTACTGATTGCGTTGATTCCGATTACCCGTTGGATTATCGGCACCACGTTAGGCAGTACCGCGGCCATCGTGCCAATTACTCTGGGGGCCATCCCATTTTTTGCCCGAGTGGTCGAAGCGGCCTTGGATGAAGTGGATAAAGGGCGGATTGAGGCAATTTTATCGATGGGCGGCTCGGCACGCCATGTGATTCAAAAAGTTCTATTGCCAGAGGCACTTCCCGCTTTATTGGCCGGTATTACCTTAACTGTCGTGATGCTGGTGGGATTCTCATCAATGGCGGGGGTTATTGGTGGCGGTGGATTAGGTGATTTGGCTATTCGTTATGGTTATCAACGTTTTAATAATGAAGTGATGGTAGCGACATTAATCATATTGGTCATTTTGGTTCAGGGCGTACAAAGCCTGGGCGATAGATGGGTCAGGTCGTTGGCTCACCGGCGCTAAAATTTATCACCACCTATATTTGATATAACAGCCGCGGTATTGATTGCTGTGGTTTCACTGCGTAATAATGGACGTTGCCGCTATCAACGCGGCAACGTCCTGTCAGCAGGAGATTAACCGTTTAGTGCTTGTGCCAAGTCCGCAATCAGATCCTCGGTATCCTCAATACCCACCGACAAACGTAGCAATTGTGGCGTAATACCGTGTTTCAGCCGGGTTTCTAAGGGGATGGAGGCATGAGTCATGCTATATGGCTGGCTGATTAAACTTTCCACCCCGCCCAAACTTTCGGCCAGGGTAAACAGATGTGAGCGTTTGATTACCGCGCGAGCGTATTCATCATCCCCTTTCAATCGCACAGAAATCATACCGCCGAAACCCGCCATTTGCCGTGATGCCAGCTCATGTTGTGGGTGGCTTTTCAGCCCTGGGTAATAGACATTTTCAACTTGTGGTTGCCCTTCGAGCCACTCGGCTATCTGCTGAGCACTGTGATTATGTCGCGCCATGCGCAAAGCCAAGGTGCGCAGTCCGCGTAACGTCAGAAAGCTGCTGAAAGGATCTAAAATTCCGCCCACCGCATTGTGCAGAAAGCCTAACTGTTCTGCCAGTTCAGGGTTATTGCCCACCGCCGCGACGCCAGCGACCACATCAGAATGGCCATTAAGGTATTTGGTGGCGGAATGCACCACAATATCAAAGCCCAGTTCCAGCGGGCGCTGGATGTAAGGGGAGGCGAAGGTATTATCGGCCACACTGATAAGTTGATGCTTTTTGGCAATCGCCGCAATGGCCGCCAGGTCAGCCAGTTTCAGCAATGGATTGGTCGGTGTCTCCACCCAGATCATTTTGGTTTCTGGCAATATTGCTTGTTCTAATGCCTCGGTATCCGCAGGGGAGACATAGGTCACTCGCAAACCGGCCGTTCGGCTGCGAACTTTTTCCAGCAGGCGATAGGTTCCACCATATAAATCATCCACGGCAATGATATGGCTACCCTGATCCAGCAGTTCAAGCACAGTTGAACAGGCTGCCAGACCAGAGGCGAAGGCGTAACCTCGAGTGCCCCCTTCCAGTTCCGCAATCGCCTTTTCCAGCGCGGCACGCGTTGGGTTGCCGCTGCGCGAATATTCATAACCAGTATGCTCACCGGGAGCGGGTTGTGCGAAGGTGGATGTCGCGTAAATTGCGGGCATCACCGCACCGGTGCTATCGGGGGTATAACCGGCATGAACGGTTAAGGTATCGAACTTTGCCATAATAAAAATCCTTAATATGAGAAGATTAAGCCAGCTTTTGACGCCAGGTATTCAAAACATCAGTGCGGGTAATCAAGCCAAGGAAACGCTCTCCATCCAACACTACTGCTACATGGCCATCATTGAATGTCGCCAGTAGAGAGCGGTAATCGGCCTCTTTTTGTAATGTGTTCACTTGATGGGTCATAGCGGCACTGGCCGGTAATTTGAAATGGCTGGCATCTGCTTGTACGGTGTTCAGCAAGTCCCATTCGTCGATTAACCCGACCACTTTTTCGCCGTCTAATACGGGTAGTTGGGAGATGTCATATAGGCGCATTCGGGCGTGAGCCACGGCCAGCGTGTCCTGCGGTGAAACAGAAATTGTTGCGCCGTCCTCATGACGATAAGTGATGAAATCACGCAAATCGCCATACTGGGGCTTGCTCAGCAAACCTTGTTCCATGAGCCAGTAATCGTTGAACATTTTGGACAGGTACTTGTTGCCGCTGTCGCAAACGAAGGTGACCACTCGCTTTGGTGTGGTTTGCTCGCGGCAATAGCGTAATGCTGCGGCCAGTAGGGTGCCGGTAGATGAGCCTGCCAGTACCCCTTCTTCCCGCAATAGCGCGCGTGCGGTGCTGAAGGCTTCAGCATCATCGATGCGATAAGATTTTTTTACCTGAGAAAAGTTGCTCAGTGGCGGGATAAAATCCTCACCAATTCCTTCGACCAGCCAGCTACCCGCATCGCCAATCTGCGAGCTGTCGACGTAATCTGCCAAAATAGATCCCGCAGGATCGGCCAGTACGAACTCGGTGGCGGGTGAAACCTCGGCAAAGTATTGGCTCAGGCCGCTCAGGGTGCCGCTGGAGCCAACACCCACCACGATGGCATCGACCTGCCCATCCATCTGTTGCCACAGCTCAGGGCCGGTCGATGTCCGGTGCGCCGCGGGGTTTGCCGGGTTATTGAATTGATCGATATAGAAAGCCCCCGGTGTTTCCTGCGCCAGACGCAGAGCATAGTCCTGATAATAAGCCGGATGCCCTTTGCCCACATCCGAGCGGGTCAATAGCACTTGTGCGCCCAATGCTCGCAGGTGGAAAATTTTCTCCTGGCTCATTTTATCCGGTACCACTAATAGCAGTTTGTAACCTTTTAGCGCCGCCACCAATGCCAACCCAAGGCCGGTATTGCCAGCGGTGGCTTCAATGATGGTTCCGCCGGGTTGCAGCAACCCTTCTTTTTCAGCTTGCTCAATCATCGAGAGCGCGACACGGTCTTTAATCGACCCACCGGGATTTTGATTTTCCAGCTTGACGAACAGTTGGCATGGGCCGGTATCAAAGTGGGTCAGTTCCAGTAGCGGGGTGTGGCCGATAAGATCAAGTACCGAGCGTGGGATAGCCATTGCATACTCCAGCATTATTTGTTTAACAGCATAAATTGTTTAACAGCATGAATTTGGATAACAACTGATGGGCTGGATAATAGCGCTAGCGGCTTAAGCATTAAAAAGAACAAATAACCTGTCTATATTACCTTTTGTTATATATTTATGTTTTTTTAGACGTTTAGGTGCTTAGGTGTAAGGATGTTCAGACAGGAAGATGGTTAGCCGTATAGCCATCGATATTCACAAAAAACAGTCTCTTTACAAAACAAAACGTAAAACTACGCCCAATTGAGCCAGCAATGGGATAAATTTAGAAAAGGGACTGAAATATGACTAAGCTAATATTTCAGTCTAAGTGAAAAGACGTTATTTTTTCGCTAATTGGACAGTGGTTGGTTCTGGGAATACCACTTATTTCCAATTATTAGCAAGGATACTCTGGCGACCTCATGATGAAATTTATCCTCCCCTTTAAGATAAAGAAATTAACCTTCAGTGCTGGCTTATTGCTTTTGGTGCTGCCCGCCGCGCATGCGGCTGGAGACCCGGCTGCTCCGCCGGTAGATGCCAAAGCCTATGTGCTGATGGATTACAACAGTGGAAAGGTGTTGGTGGAAGGGAACAGTGACCAGCGCCTCGATCCGGCCAGTTTGACTAAGATTATGTCCAGTTATGTGATTGGACAGGCCATTAAAGCGGGGAAAGTGCACCCTGATGATTTAGTGACCGTGGGGAAAGATGCCTGGGCTACGGGTAATCCGGCATTACGTGGTTCCTCACTGATGTTTTTGAAACCGGGCGATCAGGTAAAATTGTCCGATTTGAATAAAGGTATTGTGATTCAGTCAGGCAATGATGCCAGTATTGCGTTGGCCGATTATGTGGCTGGTAGCCAAGACAGTTTTGTTGGCCTGATGAACAATTACGCCAAAGCCTTGGGTCTGGCGAATACTCACTTTATGACCGTCCATGGTCTTGATGCGCCAGGGCAGTACAGCACTGCGCGGGATATGGCGGTATTAGGTCAGGCACTGATCCGCGACGTGCCGGAAGAGTATGCGCTGCACAAAGAGAAAGAATTCACTTTTAATAAGATTCGTCAGATTAACCGTAATCGTCTGCTATGGAGCACTAATCTCAATGTGGATGGCATGAAAACCGGTTTTACCTCCGGTGCGGGGCATAATCTGGTCGCGTCTGCAACCGAAGGGCCAATGCGTTTAATCTCTGTGGTGTTAGGTGCACCCAGTGATCGGGTTCGCTTTAGTGAAAGTGAAAAACTGTTGACCTGGGGCTTCCGTTTCTATGAAACCGTGGTGCCGATTAAAGCCACCAAACCTTTTGTGACGCAGAAAGTGTGGTTTGGTGATACCGGCGAGGCCGAGCTTGGGGTGGCAGAGGATGCCGCTATCACTATCCCGAAAGGGCAGATGAAGGATCTTAAAGCCAGTTATAAGTTGGATCAAACGGAGCTGCGTGCGCCGCTGGCCAAAAATCAAGTGGTCGGAACCATCGATTTTCAGCTTAATGGCAAGACGATTGACCAACGCCCGCTGGTGGTATTAAACGAAGTAAAAGAGGGCGGTTTCTTTAGTCGCATCTGGGACTTCGTGATGATGAAACTCAGTCAATGGTTTGGTAGCGTATTTGGCTAGTTTAAAGAAGATGATTGATTAATAAGAAAAAGGGCTACTGAAAAGTAGCCCTTTTAGCATATTAGGTGACCTATCACTGATATAAATCAGTTACAGGCAACGATCTTGATTGCTAACCCCCCTCGGGAGGTTTCGCGGTATTTAGAATTCATATCTTTGCCGGTTTCATACATCGTTTCGATGACTTTATCCAGACAAACACTGGGTTCGCTAGTACGACGTAGCGCCATGCGCGCAGAGTTAACGGCTTGCACCGCAGAAATTGCATTACGCTCAATACACGGCACTTGAACTTGCCCTGCCACTGGGTCACAGGTCAGCCCTAGGTTATGCTCCATCGCGATTTCTGCTGCAATGCACACCTGAGCAGGGCTACCGCCCATCAACTCAGCCAAGCCTGCTGCGGCCATGGAACAGGCCACACCCACTTCGCCCTGACAACCCACTTCAGCGCCGGAAATAGACGCATTCATTTTATACAGCGCCCCAATCACACCAGAGACCAGGAAGTAGCGACTGTATGAGTTCTCATTTACCTGACGAATGAATTTGTCGTAGTAAGATAAAACTGCCGGAATAATGCCACACGCGCCGTTAGTCGGGGCAGTCACGACCCGCCCGCCCGCAGCGTTCTCTTCATTGACGGCTAATGCATACATATTAATCCAATCGACAACCATCATCGGATCCGAGTTATTTTTATCGGTACTAACCAGCATTCGGCGCAAAGCTGCGGCGCGACGTGGTACTTTCATTGGACCAGGCAATAACCCTTCAGTATTGATGCCGCGCTCAATACCGGCACGCATCACTGCCCAGATTGCGGCAAAGTGAGCACTTATTTCGGCTTTGCTGTGCAATGCCAGTTCATTTTGCATCACTAAACCGGACAGTGATAAACCGGTATCTTTACAGTGCTTTTGCAAGTCACGGGCAGACTTGAACGGATAAGGCACAGTAATCGCTTGGCTATCTTCCTGACCAAAGTGTGCTTCATCGACAATAAAACCACCGCCGATGGAGTAATACGTTTTACTGAAAATACAGTCATCACCCGCATGAGCGCTGATGGTCATACCATTTTCGTGCAATGGCAGGTTAGTGCTGTGGAAGTTCATCCCGCCATTGGCCGGGAAATCAACTTCGTGGCTGCCGTTTGCCAACAGCAGACGTTCCCGCAACTCTACATCGCGGATAAAACCAGAGATTGCATCAATATCAACGGTATCAGGCAGATTCCCCGCCAAACCCATAATAATCGCAATATCGGTATGATGGCCTTTACCGGTAAGAGACAAAGAGCCGTAAACATCAACAGTGATTCGGGTGACGGCAGAAAGATGCCCCAGTTCGATTAGGTCATCGGTAAACAGCTTGCCAGCCTTCATTGGGCCGACGGTATGAGAGCTGGATGGACCAATACCAATCTTGAAAATGTCAAAAACGCTGACCATATATCGCCCCTTAAAGGTTCTAATTATTAAAGTGATGACATTGCCGTGGTAGGAAGCCGGAGCGGACGCTCCGGTTTTTGAAACAATTTACAACATCAGACCATGATAACTGGCTGGCCGTGGACGTTGGCCAGCCTCAGAATCATTTACCGAACAGGCTGAACAAGATTGCAGAGATAGCAATCAGGCCCATGATAACCACGAATACGTTGCTGATATGGCCGCTGTACTTACGCATCGCTGGAACTTTATGGATTGCGTACATTGGCATCAGGAACAACAGCATCGCGATGATTGGGCCACCCAAGGTTTCAATCATACCCAAAATGCTTGGGTTCATGGTTGCGACGATCCAGGTTGTTACCAGCATGAACAGGGCAGTAATACGGTTCAGTTTGTCATGATTGATAGTTTTGCCTTTGCTACGCAGAGACTTAATCATCATGCCATTAAAGCCTTCACGTGCGCCCAGATAGTGACCCAGGAAAGACTTGGTGATAGCGATAAAGGCAATAACCGGCGCCATGTAGGCAATTATTGGAGTATTAAAGTGGTTAGCCAGGTAAGACAGAATAGAAATGTTCTGGCTTTTCGCATCCGCCAGATCCGCAGGAGACAGGCTCAGTACGCAACTGAAGACGAAGAACATAACGGTGACAACCATCATGATGTGAGCAAAAGCCAAAATGCGTGAACATTTTTTCTCTGCATCTACGCCGTACTCTTCACGTTTTGATACTGCAAACGCCGAGATGATAGGGGAGTGGTTGAATGAGAACACCATGACCGGAATAACCAGCCACATGGTCATCCACAGACCGCTACCAGTACCGTTGCCGTCCATTGATACATGTTCAAATATTGCACCGGTCCAGTTAGGGATCAGGTACACAGCCAACAACATCAATGCTGCAACAAACGGGAATACCAGAATACTCATTGCTTTTACAATGGCATGCTCACCAAAACGCACGATAGTCATCAGGCCCACGATCAGAATCAGGGACAAAATAGCACGCGGTGGTGATGGCAGATGCATCTGGTGGGTAATGAAGCTATCAACGGTGTTGGTGATTGCCACACTGTATACCAATAAAATCGGGTAGATAGCGAAGAAGTAAAGCAGGGTAATCAACTTACCTGCGCCGATACCAAAGTGCTCTTCAACCACTTCAGTAATGTCTTCACCTGGGTTTTTGCCTGACAGCACAAACCGGCAGAGACCACGGTGAGCAAAGAAGGTCATCGGGAAAGCAATGATGGCCATTACAATCAGCGGCAGAAGGCCGCCGATACCGGCATTGATAGGCAGGAACAATACGCCTGCACCGATTGCAGTACCGTACAGGCCCAACATCCACATGGTGTCACTTTTACGCCATGTGCTTGATGAAACTTTTCCCGGGGAGGCAATAGTGCCTGCTTGAGTAGTGTCCATAAAGATCTCCACTGTGAACACGTTAATTTAAAATTAAGAGCCGAAAGTTAGATACCCGCTATGCATTATCGAGTTGCATAATCAGGCGAAAAATTCAGTCAAAACGATTCGTTTAAAATTGGTGCCCTGGTTATTACTTTGGTGCCGTAATCGTGCTTTATACCTAAATTGTCAAGTGCAAAATTTAACCGATATTAAGAAGATGAATTCGCGGTATCGGATATTTTTGGTGTTCTTGGAAGAACAATAGTTTTTGCTGGCGGCAAGATAGCGATTTGCAGTGAAAACTACCGTGATCATGCTCCCAAATGCTTAATAAACTCGCCGCCGATCATTTGTTACGAATTTAAAACTGATTGTTATGTAAATGTTTATGATTTATCACTAGAAATAATGAAAAGTATACTTTCCCTTCTGGCCGATAAATAAACAGACTATTCTTTATTCCTTGCTTCTTGGCGTGCAATATATTTTAACCACGCTTATGGATCTAGCGGAAATCGATTTTTTCACTGATTTATTGATGAATATCATTAGTTTAAAACAACAAAAATAATTTAACTTGTTGATTTTTAATGTTATTAAATCAATTATCATGTGATGGTGGTTTATGGATTTGATGATAAATTCAACAGGAAAATAAGAGGAAAAAAGACAATAGGCATAGTGAGGGGGAATAAGTCAGCGCATGATTATTAGTATCGAGCCCTATATTTGTCATATAAATTTTTTCTGTCACTAATTTGTCTGACAATAAACTAACGTTATTCTTTTATTTAAATGCGTTAAATGAACACTAAATGTTAAATTAATTTACCTTAAATCTTTATACTGTTGCATGTTCATTTAATAATGGAATTGTGTTTTAGAAATTTGATAGGCAAAGAGTGATTTAACCACAAATATAATATGGTTATTTAATGTTGTGCTATTCTGCTTAAATATAATCCAATTTTTACTTGATATATGCGGATAGGTTTATCGACCCGGTATTTACCGGGTTAAGATTTTTGCTATGTAATCAAGTCTAACAGTCGATTTTGATGCCATGTTGTAAAAAGAACTGGCTGAACTCGGCATCAGGCTGGCGGTCGGTGACTAACGCATCAAACAGGGTCAATGCTCCAATGCTGGCAGGTTTTATTTTACCGAACTTACTGTGGTCGGCCACCAGGATTTTCTGTTGTGATTTGGCCATAGCTCGGTGCTTTAACAGAATTTCATCGAAGTTGAAACAGGTGGCGCCATACTCAATTGAAACGCCGGCTGCGGAGATAAAAGCTTTGTTTGGGCAGGCATTGTCCAGCTCATTGTGCTGACTGATCGGTGTGAAAATATAGTTATTGGGTTTGAATTCACCACCGCACAGAATCACTTTACAGTTGGGTTTGTCTTGTAAGGAAAGAAAGGTGTTAAGGGAGTAACAAATGGCAGTAAATACCAGTTCTTCGTCTATCTCGTCGATAATAGAGGGAATTGTAGTGCCGCAGTCAAAAAAAACCGTATCATTTTCGGCGATCAACCTTGCTGCCAACTGACCAATACGGCGTTTTTCTTCCACCTGTTTGGCTTGCTGGTCAGAAACAAAATAGTTATTGGCGTTATTGCTTTTAGGGTCCATCACCACATAACCACCCAACAAAATCACGGCGGTCGGCTCGGCGCTAAGATCACGGCGAATAGTCATTTCAGAGACTCGCAGCAAATTGGCCGCGTCTTTGAGGTGGATTTTGTCGGAACGCTTTAGGGCCTGAGTAAGTTTATTGATTCGTTCTGCACGGCGGGTTTCCATAAGCTATTCCTGACAAACAATTATTAATACCATACGTTGCACTATAGTTTCTTATAATACAACGTATTGCAATAAATAAGCCCGGCAGTAGCCGGGCTGACAATCGATTCGAATCTAAACAATCGATTAATAGACTTACAATGAGTTAGTAGCTTGATGCCACGGCCTGTTGGCCCGAAACAATGGTTACACCAGAGCTGGTACCAATGCGTGTCGCCCCTGCGTTGATCATGATTTCTGCTGTCTTTTGATCACGAACTGCACCAGAGGCTTTAACGCCTATTACCGGACCAACCGTAGCACGCATCAATTTAACATGTTCTTCTTTGGCACCACCGGTGCTGAAGCCTGTTGAGGTTTTCACAAAAGCTACGTCAAGCTCACGACACATTTCACAAACTTGTACGATTTGAGCATCACTTAGCAGGCAGGTTTCTAATATTACCTTCAACGGTGTAGTGGCGCAAATATCACGTACAGCCTTAATATCGGCTTTAACTTCGGCAATTTTGCCACTTTTTAGCCAGCCAACATTGATAACCATATCAATCTCTTGCGCCCCAGCGTTGATTGCTGCCTGAGCTTCAAAGGCTTTTGCTTCAGTCAGACCCGCACCCAGTGGAAAACCAATGACTGAGCACACCTTAACCGTACTACCGGCTAACTGTTGGGCGGCGACTGGCACGTACCCAGAATTAACACATACGGCATAGAAATGATGCTGTTTAGCTTCTTCACACAGCTTGATAATTTGGGCTTCCGTGGCATCCATTGCCAATAGAGTATGGTCAATGTAATTAGCATAATTGATCGTCATGATTTTTATCCTTTTGTTCATCTGTAAGTTATCACTACTGTTATAATAGTAACATTATCAGAGGAAAACAAAGGTAATTCTCACATATTTAACTGTTTTACATTTTATTTTGTTATTTTAATTACATTTTAGCGGCTTAAATGCACCGGTAATCAATAGGTGACTTTCTTTTGTAAATTGATTTTAAAGGATTATTTTATAATGTGACTGGCGGCGGTGGATATTGCCGATCTTTTAGAGCCATCGGCAATGTGAGATTTATAACCTAGCGTGACTAGCTTCTGACCCATCCTCTACTGATAGGCAGAGCAAAACTAATACGATAAAGGCGAGTCATACCACTTGCGATAGCGTCACCGAATAAATTCCATACTAACTGTGCGAATAGGCAACCAATAATCCCTAATAAGAAGGCACCCACCATATCTAGTGGCCAATGAACACCCAGGTAAATACGTGACCATGCAATGGCGGCCGCGACGACCATCATGCTGACTGCGGACCAGAGTTTGTGCCAAAAAACAAAGGCTAAGGCAAAGGTGAAAATAGCGGTGCCGTGATCACTTGGGAAAGAGCTGTCGGGTGCATGGCTCATAAAGTTATAGCCAAAACCGACAACAAAAGGGCGATCGTGTGGGATAAGCATCCCGATGCAAGCCGCTGAAAGCATAGAGAAAACAAGAGCGATTGCTGCCTTGGTTACCACTGCTCGCTGCAAGTTAATGCTATCTTTTGGCCCCCATAGCCACAGTGCCACCAGTAACATGGGGATAATCATGATCAGGTCACGTGCGATGAAGGTCGCAAAAGAAATCATCCATGGCGGTGATGCCGGGGTCGCATTTATCATGGAAAAGAAAAAATAGTTCATTTGTTCCATTATTCAGTACCTTTATCGCGGCGGTAAAAACCGCTAATCATCCAAAACAGAGCCAACTGGCTCAGCCATACCCACCAACCCGCCCACAGGTTATGAGTAAGAAAATGTGCCCCGCGCATAATTTGACCAAACCCCATCAACATGCCAAGACCAATACCGAGCAACCAACACAGCGAAGCCAACCGAGGCCGCTCGGGGTAGAACAGGAAGAACAGTGCCATCACGGCAAAACCGCTGGATGCATGGCCACCGGGAAAACAGTGGCCGGGACCTGCACCTACAGGAGCGGTACCCATCAGCGCATAACTGATAGCTTTGCCACCGTACTCCACCAGATCCCAAGGGCAGGAGTGGGCGCTGACGGCCTTTAGCACCCCAACTACCAATGGACCGATGCCAAACAACAACATGGTCGTCACCAAGCGCCCATTACGGCGATAAATCCCCCATAACAATGCCACCACGGCAGTACTGATAATGGTTATTTTCAATAATCGGTGGTTGAGTAAATCCAGCCAGTAATTGTTTTCCCATGGAAAATTTTGCCCGACGGGATCAAACCAGTAATTACTGATAAACCAATCTAGTTGCTCGTTGTTCGACAGCCACAGAAAGAGCAATCCACAGATCACTAACCCAAAAACCTGCCAAAAATAGAAGGATAACGGCAACGAGTAAAGGGAGTTTGTCTTAATTATCTGTGCTGTTGAGGCATTATTTAATGTCGCTGGAGTGACATTGGCTTGAGAGGTAGGTTTGCTGGTCTTCACGAAGTAACCTGAAGCGGAAATAGGGAATACTAATACTGTAATAATATTGTCTTAAGAAAGCCTTAAGGGGCAGATGGCGCGATATGGACGAGAGTAGAAATAGGCAGAACTCAAATTTCAGGCAAGAAAAAACCCGATTAGTCTTGAACCTAAGAAGGCGGGACTATCGGGCTCCTCAATATGGGGACATCAAAGAAAAGCAGTGGCATTAAATCAGACCCCAGTCCAGTAAGAAAGTTCTGGGGAAATAAAAAAAGTATAAAATAATGTTTAGCTTTTTCCGCAACGGCCTTTTTAGTGTACTAGCCTAATACTCCCGGCCAGATAATAACGATCAACGAACCTGCCAATGTTAATAGTACGTTGGCGATGGCATAAGTCCCTGCGTATCCTAGTGCCGGGATGTTACTGCGGGCAGTATCGCTGATGATGTCCATGGCCGGTGCGCAAGTGCGAGCACCCATAATGGCACCAAAAAGCAGAGCACGGTTCATGCGTAATACATAAGCGCCAAAGAGAAAGCAGATGACGACTGGGACCAGACTCACGATTAGGCCAGAGATAAGCATCTGTCCACCGACCGCGCCCAAGCTGCTATTAATACCGCCACCTGCACTTAATCCGACGCCAGCCATAAAGACCATTAACCCGAACTCTTTCACCATATTCAACGCACCTTGCGGGATATAGCCAAAAGTAGGGTGGTTAGCACGTAAAAATCCGAGCATGATGCCAGCCATTAATAGGCCGGCAGCATTACCAATGCCGAAACTGAAATTACTGAATTGGAAGGTAATTAAACCAATCATCAATCCGAGAATAAAGAAGGCACAGAAAGCCAGCAGGTCGGTGACCTGACTGTGAATAGAGATAAAGCCAATTTTTTCTGCCACGCTTTTAACGCGCCGTGCATCACCGCTGACTTGCAGTACGTCGCCTTTATTCAATACTACGTTGTCATCAATCGGCATTTCAATTTGGCTGCGGATCACCCGGTTTAGGAAACAGCCGTGGTCAGTCAATTTTAAGTGGCTGAGTCGCTTTCCAACAGCATTGCTATTTTTAACCACAATTTCTTCGGTAACAATGCGCATGTCCAGCAGGTCACGGTCGAAAACTTCTTTACCGTTACGAAAACTGGGATCAAGACGGGAGTGAGCGTCAGGGTAACCGACCAGTGAAATCTCGTCTCCCACTTGCAGCACCGCATCACCATCTGGGTTGGCTAAAATACCATTGCGGCGAATACGCTCAATATAACAACCCGTCTGGCGGTAAATACCTAATTCACGTAGATTTTTACCATCTGCCCATGCCACCAGTTCCGGGCCAACCCGGTAAGCGCGAATGACAGGCAAATAGACCTTACGCTGGCTATCGGTATCCAGACCGCGCTCCCGAGCAATCTGCTGAGCACTGGTCGGTAAGTCCTGGTGTTGGAGTTTGGGCAAATAACGTGCGCCCAAAATCAGGCTCACCAGCCCGATAAGATAGGTTAGGGCGTACCCGAGGCTCAGATTATCCTGCGCGTGTTGCAACGCCGGGTTATTGGCGATGGTATGGCGCAACGTATCACCTGCACCGACCAAAACCGGTGTGGAGGTCATGGAGCCTGCCAGCATCCCGGCAGTAAGGCCAATATCCCAGCCAAATAATTTACCCAGCCCCAACGCCAGAATCATTGCGCTACTTACCATGACCAGAGCGAGCATCAGGTAGTTTTTACCGTCGCGGAAAAATATAGAGAAAAAGTTTGGACCGGCTTCAACACCGACACAAAAAATAAATAGCATAAAGCCCAGATTCAGCGCTTCAGTATTGATGGTAAAGTGCTGTTGCCCAAGCAACAGTGATACCACCAACACACCAATAGCATTACCTAATTGAATAGGGCCGAGTCGCAGTTTACCCAGGCACAACCCCAAGGCTAAAACTACGAATAACAGCAAGATGTAATTGCCGTTTAACAGATTTGCGACGTTTATATTCACGAGTATGACTTTCTATTTAGCTCGAATGACCACGATGTATACGCTCTTGGTTTAAAGGTAGAAGGGGCATTTCTTTAAACTCAGAATATTTATCGCTAAACAGCACATAAAGGCAGGCGATAGTGGGAGTTATTCTAATCTGTCTGCTGCGAGACAGCCAGTAATAAGCAGGAAGTTTGGTCTCGCTAGAAGGATATGCTTTGTTACCAATTATAGATGGGCTTATATGTTGTTTGTAGGTCGCTTCGTCTGGTTTCCTGAGGCGGTTTTTACTGTGTGGTACTAGAGTCCCAGCAATAAAAAAAGGGCGCTAAGCACCCTTTTTCGAATAAAACCAAATAATATTGGCGAGGAAACGCTCTGTGCGGCTGACCAGATTACTGGAATAGGCTCAGATTTTCTTTAGCGTATGCTTCAAAATCTGTGCAACCGCCAATGTGTTTCTCATCAATGAAGATTTGCGGTACGGTTTCTACCGGTTTGCCGACGGTTTTTTCCAAATCAGCTTTGGTGATACCTTCCGCATGAATATCGATGTAACGGAATTTAAAATCGTCGCGTTCAGTTTCCAGTTTTTCTGCCAGTTCTTTAGCACGGACACAATAAGGACATCCAGGACGCCCGAAAATCACAGCAAACATGTAAAACTCCTTAATTAAATTGAGCTATCCCCGCCATTTCTCAAACAGGGGTAATCACTTCGCCAACAGCTCTTTCTATCTTCAACTGTTAAATGACTTCTAGCGCATTACTCACTCTTACTGCGGTCTACTATGCCCTTTGACGCGGTGAAAAAAAAGCAGGATTTGCCTGTTAGTTTGATTAATCGTACCTATTTGCTTATCGGTACTGTTACAAGTTGTGGGGATTCAATACACTGTATAAACGCTTATGCAGAGCCTATCGGAGGTAAAGATGCGCTCGTTAGGAGATATGCCCCGCATTGTGATTATTTCAGAAGTGCTGGGGATGCTGTTACTGGTTGTTGCCTACCTAAGTATTAATGGCTACTTGTCATTATCTGGTTCAATGGGAACACCAGCTGTCGCCATTATTATGATTTTTGTCGGGATTGGCCTGATGCTCCCTGCCGCTGCGTGTATTGTTTGGCGCGTAGCGAGTGGTTTTGGCCCACTATTAGGTAGCGCCGATAGAATATCAAGGCCGCCATCCAACAAAGAATCAGAGGCAGAGCAGAGCAAAAAGGATAATAAACCCGATCAGGATAATGACTGAGTCTTTATAAGGGCATTAAATTTGTCGGTATTGATCATAGCACTGTCGGTTAATATTCCGTAAGCTATGCCACTTTTCGTCTTATGAGAATCGTGAGGTAGGTAGTTATGGATTCACTCATCGTCCCGGATTTAGCCTTATTACGGCGTTGGCTGGATCAACTCGGTATCTCATTTTTTGAGTGCGACTCCTGTCAGGCGCTGCATTTGCCGCATATGCAGAACTTTGAGGGCGTGTTTGATGCCAAAGTTGATTTGGTTGATAACATCATCTTGTTCTCGGCGCTGGCTGAAGTCAGGCCGACGGCCCTTATCCCGTTAGTCGCGGATCTGAGTCAAATAAATGCCAGCTCGCTGACGGTTAAAGCCTTTATCGATATTCAGGATGATAATTTGCCGAAATTGATTGTCTGCCAGTCACTGACGGTAGAAGTGGGTGTCACATTTGCTCAATTTGGCTATTTTATGCAGCAGTGTGAAGAGCAGATTTCGATGATCATTCTGGAAGCGCGTGCCAATGATTTACTGTTTATTGGCAACAGTGACGACGATGAATCGCTACAGACGGCGACGGCTTATCCGGTTATCCACTAATATCCCTTCATTAAATGTGCCGCTGATAGCGGTGGCACACTGTTATTTCCCCTGTAAACCATAAGATATTCTGCTTTTTACCCTACTTTGCCAGATATTTATCGCCGTTTATGCCATTAGTGGCGCATTACATAGATAGAATGTGCATAAAAAATCGATAAAAGGCGTTTTTTACCCTAGAGTATGGTACGGATTGCCAAGTGCGGTTATGCTGCTGTTTCTGCAAAGGGCATAATATTCCTCCGCCTAAACAGTGATTATTCTTACTAGGTGAATAATCACTCACCGTGCATAGTCATGCATCTGGTGCAGGTGGCAATAGCACTCGGCAGGGCAAAGGTGTTGTATCCTAGCGGATACAAATTTAGCGCACGACTTCACCCCCTATTCTGGAGGAGTTAACGGATGTTCACCCATCGTAAAAAGTGGTTATCGGGTGTTGCTGCTGGCTTATTAATGGCCGCGTCCGTCTCAGCATCTGCTGAGGAAAAAACACTGCACGTTTACAACTGGTCCGATTATATCGCACCCGATACGCTGGCTAATTTCCAAAAGGAAACCGGCATTAAGGTTGTCTATGATGTGTTTGACTCCAACGAGGTGTTGGAAGGTAAGTTGATGGCCGGGAGTACCGGGTTTGATTTAGTGGTGCCATCAGCTAGTTTCCTTGAGCGCCAATTGTCTGCGGGTGTCTTTAAGCCGTTAGATAAAAGTAAGCTACCTAATTATAAAAATCTCGATCCTGAGTTGTTGGCGCTGGTCAGCAAACACGACCCAGAAAATAAATATGCTATTCCTTATTTGTGGGCGACAACAGGTATCGGCTATAACGTCGAGAAAGTGAAAGCTGCTCTGGGGAAAGATGCGCCAGTAAACAGTTGGGATCTGGTACTGAAACCTGAAAATCTTGAGAAGTTGAAAAGTTGCGGTGTCTCTTTCCTGGATGCACCAAGTGAGATCTTTGCAACTGTACTCAATTACTTAGGTAAAGACCCAAACAGTATTCAGGCGACCGACTACACCGGTCCTGCCACTGAATTGTTGCTGAAACTGCGGCCGAACATCCGTTACTTCCACTCTTCACAATATATTAATGATCTGGCAAATGGTGACATCTGCGTCGCTGTCGGTTGGGCCGGTGACATCATGCAGGCGTCTAATCGGGCCAAAGAAGCGAAAAATGGCGTGAATGTGGCCTACAGCATTCCGAAGGAAGGCGCATTAGCGTTCTTTGATGTGTTTGCGATGCCATCTGATGCTAAAAATCAGGATGAAGCCTATCAGTTCCTGAATTACCTGATGCGCCCTGATGTGATTGCTAATATCAGTAATCATGTGTTCTATGCCAACGCCAACAAAGCGGCAACGCCATTGGTAAATGCAGAAGTACGTGATAACCCTGGTATTTATCCGCCAGCGGATGTGCGCGCCAAAATGTTCACGCTGAAAGTACAAGACCCGAAAATTGATCGTGTGATCACCCGGGCTTGGACAAAAGTGAAAAGTGGTAAATAACCCATTGGTGTGAATCAGTAGCTTGCGCTCAACGCGTGGCTGATATCACATTGATGGAAAGTGAAATGAACGAGGGTAGGGGCAGGGAGTTTATCTTCCTGTTCCTGTTTTTTATTGTGCCGCACCTTAAATGCGGCCTGTTCTGCTTTTACGGAGAGCACGCTGAGTGAATGATGTAATTCCCCGCCCGCAGCCAAAATCCCAGAAGGTGTTTACACCCTTGTTGGAGATCCGCAACTTAACCAAGTCATTTGATGGTCAGGCCGCGGTAGATGACGTCAATCTGACTATCTACAAAGGTGAGATTTTTGCGCTGTTAGGGGCTTCAGGCTGTGGTAAATCCACCCTGTTGCGGATGCTGGCCGGTTTTGAGCAGCCGACTCAGGGGCAGATAGTGCTCGATGGGCAGGACTTGTCTCATGTGCCGCCGTATCAGCGCCCGATCAATATGATGTTCCAGTCTTATGCGTTATTTCCCCATATGACGGTTGAGCAAAATATCGCGTTTGGCTTGAAGCAAGACAAGTTACCTGCTGATGAGATCAAAAGCCGCGTCGCAGAGATGCTGACATTGGTGCACATGCAAGAGTTTGCTAAGCGTAAACCACACCAACTCTCTGGCGGGCAGCGTCAGCGCGTGGCTCTGGCCCGTAGCTTGGCCAAACGGCCAAAACTGCTGTTGCTGGATGAACCCATGGGGGCGTTGGATAAAAAGCTGCGTGATCGGATGCAACTGGAAGTGGTTGATATCCTGGAGCGGGTGGGGGCGACCTGTGTGATGGTTACCCATGACCAGGAAGAAGCGATGACGATGGCCGGGCGCATCGCCATTATGAACCGTGGCAAGTTTGTGCAAATTGGCGAACCGGAAGAGATTTATGAACATCCGAACAGTAGATTCAGCGCTGAATTTATCGGCTCGGTGAATGTATTTGAGGGAGTACTAAAAGAGCGGCTGGATGATGCATTGGTGATTGACAGCCCCGGTCTGCGCCATCCATTGAAAGTGGATTCTGATGCCTCGGTGGTAGACGGTGTCCCGGTATTTGTGGCTCTGCGCCCGGAAAAAGTGATGTTGTGTGAACAAGTGCCAGAAGATGGCTGCAACTTCGCGGTCGGTGAAGTGGTACACATTGCTTATCTGGGGGATTTATCCATTTATCATGTGAAGTTACACAGCGGGCAGATGCTGAGTGCACAGCTACAAAATGGTCATCGCTACCGTAAAGGGATGCCAACATGGGGCGATGAAGTGCAATTATGTTGGGATGCTGACAGTTGCGTGGTTTTGGGTAATTAAGAGCCTTGGGGAGTTAATATCGTGATGTCTAAATCTACCCGTGGGGCAGCAGAACCACCGACCCGTACTGTCGGGCCGATTAAGGCTTTTGTCCAGCGTTACCAAATGGCGCATGGCCGTAAACTGGTTATTGCCATGCCTTATTTGTGGCTATTTCTGTTGTTTATGTTGCCGTTCCTGATTGTATTCAAAATCAGTCTGGCCGAGATGGCGCGCGCCGTACCCCCTTATACCGATCTGGTTACCTGGCTGGACGGCAAGTTGGATATCTCGCTCAATCTTGGTAACTATCTGCAACTGCTCGATGATCCGCTGTATATCGATGCTTACCTGCAATCATTGCAAGTGGCTGCGGTGTCGACGCTATGCTGCCTGATTATCGGCTATCCATTGGCTTGGGCGATTGCACACAGTAAATCATCCACTCGTAATATCTTATTGCTGTTGGTGATTTTACCTTCATGGACCTCATTCCTCATTCGGGTTTATGCCTGGATGGGTATTCTGAAAAACAATGGAATCTTGAATAATTTCCTGATGTGGGCCGGGATTATTGATCAACCGCTGATTATTCTGCACACCAATCTGGCGGTATACATTGGTGTGGTCTATTCCTATCTGCCATTCATGGTACTGCCAATCTATACTGCGCTGACCCGACTGGATTATTCGTTGGTGGAGGCGGCGCTGGATCTGGGGGCCAAGCCATTTAAGACCTTTATCAGTGTCATTGTGCCATTGACCAAAGGTGGCATTGTTGCCGGTTCCATGTTGGTGTTTATCCCTGCGGTGGGTGAGTTTGTTATCCCTGAACTGCTCGGTGGGCCGGACAGCATTATGATTGGTCGTATTTTGTGGCAAGAGTTCTTTAACAATCGCGATTGGCCGGTTGCCTCGGCGGTTGCGACGGTGATGTTAGTGCTGCTGATTGTGCCGATACTCTGGTTCCACAAGCATCAGAATAAAGAGATAGGAGGCCCGGTATGAATAACCTACCGGAAGTACGTTCGGTCTGGCGTCGGGTGATCCTTATTGTCGGTTATACCTTCTTGTATGCGCCGATGTTGATGCTGGTTATCTACTCATTTAACAGCTCTAAACTGGTAACCGTATGGGCGGGGTGGTCAACCCGTTGGTATACAGAGCTATTTAATGATTCAGCGATGATATCTGCCGTTGGCCTGAGTCTGACTATTGCCGCCGCCTCCGCCACGATGGCGGTGGTTCTGGGGACAATAGCCGCGGTGGTGATGGTGCGTTTTGGCCGTTTTCGCGGTTCAACCGGTTTTGCTTTTATGCTGACAGCGCCGTTGGTGATGCCCGATGTGATTACCGGTTTATCATTGCTACTGCTGTTTGTTGCTATGGGGCATGCTATCGGTTGGCCAGCAGAGCGCGGCATGTTCACCATCTGGCTGGCGCACGTCACCTTCTGTACTGCCTATGTGACGGTAGTGATAAGTTCTCGTCTGCGTGAGCTGGACCGTTCTATTGAAGAAGCCGCCATGGATTTGGGGGCCACACCACTGAAAGTGTTCTTCGTGATTACCGTGCCGATGATTGCACCGGCATTAATCTCCGGCTGGTTATTGGCCTTTACTTTATCGCTGGACGATTTAGTGATTGCCAGCTTTGTTGCCGGCCCAGGGGCGACAACCTTGCCGATGCTGGTCTTTTCTAGTGTGCGGATGGGGGTTAATCCAGAGATTAATGCCCTTGCCACACTTATCTTGCTGGTGGTTGGGATAATCGGTTTAATCGCGTGGTGGTTTATGTCCCGTTCGGAAAAGCAGCGGTTGCGTGAATTACGAAAAGCTGCCCGTAGCTGATTGCCGTTAAAACTGTTAGGCTTCATTCTGCTTTAACGCCGCTGACCAGCGGCGTTATTGTCAGGGATAACATTAGGTTGCAGCAACCGGACTGAGGGCAGATAGGGCGACATGAGAAAACTATTTTCATCCTTAGCATTTTCATCCTCTGCAACGACGCCAGTACCGGTCCTCATCGCCGGTACTGCCATTATTGCTACCCGTATCCTCGGCGTATTATTATTGGTTGCGACTCTGGGGTGGGTGGGTACCGGTGAATTTATCAGTGAAAGTCTGCAAAGCTGGGATTTTGGCCTGATCTTCTTGGCCAGTGTGGTGCTATTGCTGTTAGAGATTGTCTGCGGCGCTGCGGTGTGTTATCGCAAGAACTGGGCGCGTTGGTGCTATTTGGCGTGTCAGATTATCGCGAGTGTTTATTTGTTGATGGTATCACTGGACTGGTTGTATTTAGATGTTTTTCGGGTTGAAGGTGATACCGGCAGCGAAATTCTACATAGCCTACTGTTACAGAAGATCCCTGATGTGGTGATTATCGGTTTGCTGTTTTTCCCCTGGTACCGCTATTTCCCTCAGTCAAAATGAGTGTTTAGCGCGGCACAATGCTACAATTCGCCTCATCAACAGCCTCGGCTGCAAATTATTCAACTTCTCAGATTATAACGGTCAATATTAATGCATTGCGCACAGTATACGGCGGGTCGCTGTCGTTCCTGCCAGTGGCTGGATAAACCCTATCCACAACAACTGGCTGACAAACAACATCATTTGGAGAGTCTGCTAGCTGGTCACCCTGTGGTTCAGTGGTTAGCGCCGGTTTTCGGGCGTGAGAACGCTTTTCGTAATAAAGCGAAAATGGTGGTCAGTGGTAGTGTTGAACGGCCGCTATTAGGGATGTTGCATCGTGACGGTACCCCGGTCGATTTATCTGACTGTCCACTCTACCCGGCCAGTTTTGCCCCGGTCTTTACCGTGCTGAAAACGTTTATAGCCCGCGCCGGTCTCACACCCTATAACGTTGCACGTAAACGCGGCGAGCTTAAATTCCTGTTATTGACTGAAAGTACTTATAGCGGTGAGTTAATGCTGCGCTTTGTACTGCGTTCTGAAACCAAGCTGGTGCAATTACGCGCAGCACTGCCATGGTTACAGCAGCAATTGCCTCAACTGGCTGTTATCTCGGCTAATATTCAGCCAGTGCATATGGCAATCTTGGAAGGGGAGCAAGAAGTCCCGTTAACTGAACAGCAGGCGCTGCCCGAACTGTTTAATCAGGTGCCGCTGTTTATCCGGCCACAAAGTTTTTTCCAGACCAATCCTCAGGTTGCCGCCTCACTGTATGCCACGGCACGGCAATGGGTGCGGGAGCTGGATATCAGCAGTATGTGGGATCTGTTTTGCGGAGTAGGTGGTTTTGGTTTGCATTGTGCCAGCACCGAGACGCAACTCATCGGTATTGAAATCAACGCGGAAGCCATCGCCTGCGCACGCCAATCGGCGCAGCAGTTGGGATTAAAGAATGTCAGTTTTGCTGCACTGGATTCCACCCGTTTCGCCACCGCAGAAACGCAAGTGCCGCAGTTGGTATTGGTTAACCCCCCACGGCGTGGCATTGGTGCTGAACTGTGTGACTATCTTGCTCAGATGGCACCTGAATTCATACTCTATTCAAGCTGTAATGCGCAGACAATGGCGAAAGATATCAGCCTATTAGCCGATTACCATATTGAGCGGGTGCAGTTGTTTGATATGTTTCCGCATACCGCCCACTATGAAGTTCTAATCTTACTTACCCTGCGGCCTTGAAGTTGTAGGGTTGTTAGCTACCTTCATTCACCCGAATCACTTACTTGAGTAAACTCATCGGGATGCGTTCGTTTGCCGCCTACCTACAACTGCAATGACTTTGGGGAAGTTATTAAATCAGTTTGGAAACCACTTATCATTGATAGCTTTATATGTCCCATCGGCTTTCACTGCATCAATGGCTTTATTCAACTTCTCCAACAATGCGGTATTCTCCGGGCGTACCGCAATGCCAAGGCCAGTGCCGAAGTATTGTGGGTCGGTCACATGTTCGCCAACTGATGCCAGGTTCGGGTTGGTTTTCAGCCACTCATTCACTACCGCAGTATCACCAAACACCCCATCAATACGGCCATTTTTCAGGTCAATGATGGCATTCTGGTAGCTGTCATAAGCCACCGTCTGAATTTCAGGATGTTTGTCTTGCAAATACTTCTGATGAGTGGTGCCATTTTCCATCCCGATTTTCTTGCCTTTCAGATCGGCAAAAGAACTGAATTTACCTTTTGGTGCAATCACAATGGCGGAGTTTGCATAGTAAGGTTGGGTGAACGCGACCTGCTTGCTACGCTCAGGGGTAATATCCATGCCAGAAATGACGGCATCATAACGTTTGAATTTCAGCGCTGGGATAAGACTATCAAAAGCCTGATTGGTGAAGGTACAGTTGGCCTCCATTTGTTTACACAACGCTTTTGCCAGATCCATATCGAAGCCGACGATTTCGTTATTGGCATCCATTGATTCAAATGGCGGATAGGTGGCTGAGGCAGCAAAACGAATAGTTTCTGCGGCAGTCGCGCTGAAAACCATACCACTTAGTAGGGTTGCCAATAGTAACTTTTTCATGCTTAAACTCCTGTCTGAATTTTTTAAATAAAATGAGCTATTAGTTATTGATTTTATTATAACTGGTGGTTTTTCATCACGTTCTATTCGGATAAATTATGGTATTTACATTGCCATTTTATGAATTTATATGCAAGTAATGTGATTAAAAATTTAATTTTATTTTAATCACTGGAAGGACAGGACAGGCGAGATGTTTGGGTTTGGTTGACATGAGTGCGGTGATCACCTCGCCATGTGGTGCCTCAACCGCCAAGGGGGTTACAAGCGCGTAACCCCTTGGAACCCCTGCGCTTGCGCACGTATCCCCAGCCTGCTTCGCAGGTACCCTCGGCTCATCATTTCGGCTAGCGGACGGCTTTATTATGGCCTCTTTGAGGCTAGCCTCCGGGCCAACGCAAGCGTTGTTCAAAACTGCTTCGCAGTGTTGTCGCGTCCCTGCTCATGACGCCTCAACCCGCCGTCCATGGCGGATTTCCCTTACTCCACTCTTCACTCGGCTGCTCAAATGTGCTTTTAAACATCAAAACCTAAAAACCATGGTTTTGAATTGGCTTTTGACGTTGAGCGCAATCAGGAATGTTGCCGACCAGGAGGGAGGGTAGAGTGAGCGGGCATGGACAAATCTGCCGGGAGCAGATTTGAACGCTGCTAGCAGCGGCCCCGAAGGGGTGAGTTCCAGGGATGGGACAAATTACCCCCGCGAAAAGCGCGCTTGAGCAGGGATGCGAATCGCGCTGGCTCGTTAGCCCGAAAGACGCAGGAGGTTTACCCACAGGGCAATATTTCGCGCAAGCGCGGGATTGCATAAGGGGCCACGCTTATGGCCCCTTTGCCGGTTGGTTCATTGGAGGTCAGGTGAGCTGTGAAGCCCTAACAACCGAATATGATAACTAAACAGCTAACAACCAAATTGGTCACAAAATCAAAAGAATAATCTTAATTGCGCCGCTCAAACGCCAGTGCTCTGCGTTCCACCAATCTCATCAGCAACGTCAGCAAACCATTCACGCACAGATAGACAATCCCGGCGGCACCAAACACCATCACGTCATAGGTACGGCCATACATCAGTTGGCTATAGCCCATAACTTCCATCAATGTGATGGTATAAGCCAATGAGGTACTTTTGAATACCAAGACCACTTCATTGGAATAGGATGATAATGCGCGCTTAAAGGCAAATGGCAGTAGGATGCGTAACGATTGGGCTTTTGACATCCCCAATGCTTCGCAAGATTGCCACTGACCCGATGGAATTGCCCTAACTGCACCGTAGAACAGTTGCGTAGTATAGGCCGCACTGTTCAATGCCAACGCAATCATTGCGCACAACCAAGGTTGCGACAATAAGCTCCATAACCACGGATATTCACGGATAGCGGGGAATTGACCTGGACCGTAATAGATCAAAAAGATCTGCACCAGCAGCGGGGTGCCGGTGAACAGTGTGATATAAATTTTAACCAGTGGCGTGATAATCGGTGTTTTTAGCGTTAACACAATGGTAAACAGCAGCGACAACACCAGTGCCACCAACAGTGATGCAATCGTCAACGTCAGGCTGGTATGCAGCCCTTTAAGGATCTCGGGTAAATATTCCAGCATCAGGATGGGCTCCGTTCAAAACGAGTGGTACGGAGTTCAATCCATTTGAGCACATACTGGCTCAGCAGAGTCACCACCAAGTAGATTGCCGCTGCAATTACATACCAAGTGAAAGGTTCCTGGGTCCGGGTTGCAATACTTTTGGTTTGTAGCATCAGGTCATTGACGCTGATAAGTGACACTAACGCCGTGTCTTTCAGCAGCACTAACCACTGATTGCCCAAGCCTGGCAATGCATGACGCCACATCTGCGGCATGATCAAACGGAAGAAGATGGCCGCCTGACTCAAACCCAATGCCTGACCGGACTCCCACTGCCCGATAGGCACTGCTTTCAGTGCGCCGCGTAAGGTTTGCGAGGCGTAAGCAGAATAGAGCAGGGCGAGTGCGATAACACCGCACAAGAACGGACTCACCTCAAAATTATCGATATTGAGCTTAATGGGTAGCTCAAACAGATAAAGATTCAGGGTAAAACCGTCCGACAGCATCATCAACAACTGGGAGGAGCCGAAATAGATAAACAGGACCACCAGAATCTCCGGTAGCCCACGCAAAATGGTGACCCAGCCGGTAGTCAGGTAGCTGACCACTTTCACCCGTGATGATTCACAGACGGCAAACAGCATCGCCAGAACCAGACCGAGGGCCAGTGCACAAACGGCAAGGCCGACGGTCATACCGGCGGCGCTTGCTAAAGGTTGAAATTCATTCATGGGTGTTTAGATTACTGCTGGAACCATTTTTTATAAATTGTCTGATAGGTGCCATCTGCTTTAACTTTCGCCAGTGCAGCATCTAACTTACCCTGTAACTCGGTGTTGTTCTGACGCACTGCGATACCTAAACCGGTACCGAAATAGTCAGCGTCAGTCACTTTGCCACCCACCGCAGCGAGTTGGTTATTCTGCTTCAACCACTCGTTGACGACCGCAGTGTCGCCAAATACTGCGTCCAGACGGCCATTTTTCAAATCAAGAATAGCATTCTGATAGCTGTCATAAGGTACGGCGGTAATCTCAGGGTGTTTTTCCATCAGGTATTTCTGATGGGTAGAACCATTCTGCATCCCGACTCGTTTGCCTTTCAGGGCCGCCAAATCAGCCACTTTACCTTTCTCAGCGATAAACAGTGCGGAGTTATCGTAATAAGGTTTAGTAAAGGCTACTTGTTTTTGGCGCTCAGGGGTAATGTCCATACCTGAAATCACCGCATCAAAACGTTTGAATTTCAGGCTTGGGATCAAGCTGTCAAAGGCTTGGTTGGTAAAGGTACATTCGGCTTGCATCTCTTTACACAGCGCATTAGCCAGATCGATATCGAAGCCCTGCATTTTATTATTAGCATCAATAAATTCGAATGGCGGGTAAGTGGCTTCAGCCGCGAAACGGATAGTTTCCGCGGCAGAGGCGGACAGACTGATACTGGCAAGGACGGCCGCTATTATTAATTTTTTCATCGCAAATTCCCAAATAGATATCAATGTGACAGATAGCTGGCAAAAGCTTCGGTTGTTGGTTGTGTAAAGTGGCTGGCATCACCTTGTTCCACCACATGACCGTTTTCCATGTAGACCACACGGCTGGCCGTTTTGCGGGCCACTTCAACCTCATGGGTAACAATCACCTGAGTGATGCCGGTGCCAGCCAATTCACGGATGATACTGACGATTTGTGCGGTAATTTCCGGGTCAAGTGCCGCTGTGGGTTCGTCAAACAGCAAAACTTGCGGCTCCATCATCAACGCGCGGGCAATCGCCACTCGCTGTTGTTGGCCACCAGAAAGGTGCAGGGGGAAGCGGTCAGCAAAATCAGTCAAACGCAACCGTGACAGCAGCTTCTGCGCCCGTGCCATGGCTTCATCTTTTGATAGACCCAGCACACGGCAAGGGGCTTCAATCAGGTTTTGTACCACTGACAGATGTGGCCAAAGATTATATTGCTGAAACACCATACCCACATTTTGGCGCAATTCGCGAATCGCTTTTGCACCGGGAGCCTGAGTAAAGTCGAAGTGATTACCGGCGATCTGCAAAGTCCCTGAACGGGGCATTTCCAACAGATTGAGTACGCGCAGTAATGAGCTTTTACCTGCACCGCTTGGCCCTAATAGCACTAAGGTCTCGCCGGCCGGGCAGTCTAATGTAATGTCGAACAGCGCCTGATGTACGCCGTAATAACAGTTAATTCCGTTAAGTTGAATACTCATGCGCCAAATCTGAATAGCCAATGATGCGGTGAATGGTAACTTCCGCGGCATACTTATGCAATCTTTGTGCGTTAAAATTTATTAATAACCAGAATAAACCCAGCAAAACAGCATAACATTTGGATTTGACTGATATCCGAGGGAATTTGTCACGCGATGCATAAATCTGACAGAGCTATCCCCGTTATCTTTCAAATTGCAGGGGTGTTGGCTGCTCTCGCCAACCCGAATCACTTACCAGTGTAAGCTCATCGGGATGCACTCTTTTGCCGCCTACCTGCAATCCGAAATCTATAGGGGATACTCATTTTCTTTCAAATTGCAGGGGTGTTGGTGGCATTTTGGGCTGGTTAGTGATCACCCAGTAGCTGCCGCAAGCTCCCTGCCGATGCAGATACCCCCATAAAACGGATATCGTCGACAACCCAGCATGTCCCTTCACGTATCATCAGCACTTCGTCTTGCCACATCACCGATTGGCCACCTGCAGTTTGATGCGTCAAATTAACCCGCAGCGGAATATTTCTGGCATCGGTATTGGGAATGGTTGAGGCACTGGCAACGTCGGCACTGGTACTCCCTTCCCGCAGGCTGGTGAAAATATCGCCGTTTATGGTTTGAGTTTTATTCACCTGGGTCGTAGTGCGGTTGCCAGTCTGTTTTCTGGCAATCTGAATTTGTTCGTACAACGCCTGACTCAAATAAGGGCGAAATTGGGCCGAGAGATTATCATCAGGCAAGCCACTTTGATGACCAATTTGTTGCACGCGGAGGTCATAGAATTTTTGCGCTACGGTATCCGGCCCACCTTCAACACAAGGTGCAGTACGGCTGCTGATATCCTTATAAGCGGGATCAACGGTGCTGGTACAGGCGCTAAGTAGAATGGCAAGAGGAAGAACAACGGCAATATTTTTCTTTTTCATATGATGACCTTAGGTGAAAGAATCTGTTATGAAAGTTATTTCAGTATATACCCAAAGTCATCAGAGTTGCAGTTGGTCAGTAAATCAACCATTTCCACCAATTTTTACCTAGGGTGCTGTTTTACTTAGCGCATAACTTACCGTGCTCTTTCAGCCAGCGGGCGGTACGGATAATCCCTTCGTCCAGTGAGACAATGGGCCGATAGCCTAATTCTTCTTCAGCTCGGTGGGTATCCAACGTTAGATCAAAATTGAGCTTAGCGACGCCATAATGTGTCAGCACCGGCTCTTTTTCTGCTTTATTCCCCAGTTTCTCCATGGCTCTGGCCATGATATCCATCATCGGGTAGGGCACGGAGCGGATACGGCATGTCATATCCAACTCTTCCAGTAAATGTTGCACGATGGTGCGCAACGGGCGGGGCTGCTGATTGGTAATATTATAAGCGCGACCGGACAGCGTGTTCTCACGTTGAGTCGCCAGCCACATCGCATGCACTGCATTTTCCAGGTAAGTCATATCCACCAACGCATTACCGCCACGGGGTAACAGCAAAGTGCCATAATACTTAATCATCTGTAACAGGCGCGGCAGCATCACGGTGTCGTGAGGGCCAAATAACCCCTGCGGACGTAAAATAGTGAAATGGGTTTGTGGATTGGAAAGTGCTAATTGTTTGATAACCTCTTCACCGGCAGCTTTACTGCGGGCGAACTCGTTAGCAAAACGTGCCGGGCGGAAGTCCTCCTGAATATTTCGATGGTGGTGATAATCGAAATAGATAGCAGGTGAGGAGATATGAATAAAATTCTCCACACCATAGGCTGCGGCCCATTCCCCCAAACGGCGTGTGGCGCGCACATTAGCCAGTTCGAACGCCTGTTCGGTGCCCCAAGGAGAGGTAAAACTAGAGCAATGCCATAGGGTATCGACGTCTGCCAGCATGGCTTTCGCCTGCGAGGAGACCAGGTTTGTCAAATCTGCATGAATAAATTCAGCACCTATTTTTGTCAACAATGCGCCCATCGCCGGATTGTTGCCGGTGGCGATGACTTTAATACCCTGACGACGGAGATATTCAACGGCATTTCGGCCTAACCCACAGGTTGCACCGGTGACCAATACCTTCATAGCGAATTCGGTTCCCACCAAAAATCAGAATGCTAGCGTTTGGAATCATTCGCCCAGCAAATAAGATGCCATTCTTTCGTGAAATGCGGTGCTATGCAATCAGAATCCCCTGCTTACTTGAATTTGCAGCGTTATTAGCTGCAACGCCCATTAAATAGGGGATGCATCACGCCGTTTGATTTAAGGCTCTGATTCGTTGTGCGCGGGTGCGGTAGGTTCACGATCATATTGCTCGGCCAGCGCCGCGATGCGTTTTGCCATTCCCCGGAAAATAAACAGGTGTGCTGGCATCATTACAAACCAGTACAGTAAACCGCTAAAACCGGCCGGATGCCACCACGCCCGCACATCAATGCTTCGGCAGCCACCTAAATCCTTGATAGTAAAAGTGAGACGGCCCAGACCCGGCGCTTTCATGCCGAACATCATGGCTAATTGGCGTAATGGTTTGATTGTAATGACTTTCCAACCATCAATCAGGTCGCCTAATGCCAGTGTTTCCCGCTCTGGGCGGCCATATACCACGCCACCACCGGCGATGTCATCCATCCAGGCGCGGATTTTCCATAACGGATTGCCATAAAAATAACCTTCTTTACCGCCGATTTGTTGCACCACGTGCCACAGCGCCTCACTGGAGGCGGTAGTCGATAGCTGGCAACCGGCCTGTTTAGGGTAAAATCCGTAGCCGGGCCGCCAGCGGGCGCGGGCCTCGGGGTCGTAGCCCCAGTCGGCGGAGTCGACCACTTCATCTTCACGGCGCAGTGTCTCTTTGACCGCGTCGTCAAAACTTATCAGCTGTTGTGGGATAATCGCCTGCAAAGCCTCACCATTGGCTGGTAAATCATGGTTCAATCCGGCAATCAATGCACTGGCAATCGACGTGGGTACCGAGGTGACCAGATTGATGAAATAAACCGAAATAAACCGGGTAGGGAGTGGGATCGGAATCAGCCAACGCCGTTTACCACTGATCGCAATAAAGCGCTCAAACAGGGTCTGATAACTGATGTATTCCGGCCCGGCAACCTCGAAAATTCGGTTATCTTGTGCCGGATGGTTGAGTAATTCAGTCAAATACACCAGCAGGTTATCCAGTGCAACGGGCGAAGATTTAGAACGAACCCAGCGTGGCGGGGTGAGGATGGGCAGGTTATAAACCATATCGCGCATCACTTCAAACGCGGCCGAACCGGGGCCGACGATAATACTGGCGCGCAGTTCGGTGACCGGAATGCCGCTTTGGCGCAGCAGTTCACCGGTTAACTTACGCGCAATCAGATGAGGCGAGCTGTTATCCTCGGGTTGTAATGCACCTAAATAAATAATCTGTTTCACCGTGGGCGATGAGGTTGCGGCGCTGTGTTGTAGCGCCGTTTTCAGATTATTAGCAGCAATACGTTCCTGTTCAATCAAGTCCTGCCCGTCGCCCATACCATGAACCAGATAATAAACGACATCAATATCTTGCAACGCAGCACTGAGGGTGGTTGGCTGATAAAGATCAACGAAGCGACAATCGACTCCCGACCACTGTTGCTCTTTTAACCACTCAATGCGGCGGGCGGCGGCAATAACATGGTGTCCTTGTTGGCTGAGCTTTGGAACCAGGTGCTGGCCGATATAGCCACTGGCACCTAATACCAATATCCGTTGCGGTGTCATGAGCGCTGCTCGGTCAAAAATTCACGCCACAGCGCAACCACTTTCTCCAGATCATGGCGGCTGATATTGAGGTGAGTAATCATTCGAGTTACCGGGCCTGCACTGATCAATATACCGCGTTCACGCATCCAAGGGCCAAGCTTGGCGGCAGCCTCGGCGGATTGCTTAATATACAGTACGTTGGTCTGCGCTCCGGGTGCTGCAATTTCGATATCCAATGCGCGCAGTTGCTGCTCTAGCCATATTGCATTGTCATGGTCATCTTTTAACCGGCTGACATTGTGCTCTAAGGCATACAAGCCTGCCGCGGCCAGAATACCCGCCTGACGCATACCGCCACCGGTCATTTTACGCCAGCGGCGGGCGCGTTGAATATACTCAGCACTGCCGCACAACAGGGAACCCACCGGTGTGCCCAACCCTTTTGAGAGGCAAATCGTCAGGGTATCGCAATACTGGCTGATCTCGCTTAGTGGCACATTTAAGGCGACGGCAGCATTAAAAATACGTGCGCCATCGATATGCAGTGCCAGTTTCTTCTCTCGAGTCAGCGCCCAAGCTTGCTGTAAATAACGAAGAGGCAACACTTTGCCGCTATGGGTATTTTCCAAACTCAACAGCCGGGTCTGAGCAAAATGAATATCATCGGGTTTGATGGCTGCCAACACTTTATCCAGTGGCAGGGTACCGTCATCATTGGCTTCAATAGGTTGTGGCTGAATGCTACCAAGCACTGCCGCGCCACCAGCTTCATACAGATAGTTATGGGCTTTCTGACCGACAATATACTCTTCACCCCGCTGGCAGTGGGTTAATAGTGCCACCAGATTGGCCTGGGTGCCGGTTGGTAGGAACAGTGCCGCTTCCTTACCTGACAGGCTGGCGGCTTTAGCTTCCAAGGCATTAACCGTTGGGTCATCGCCATAGACATCATCACCCACTTCAGCGTTAGCCATCGCATTGCGCATTGCGGTGTCAGGTTGAGTTACTGTGTCACTACGTAAATCGATCAGCATAATTTTCTCGCGGTCAGAATAAGAAGATATTCTTCATCATAGCCAGATTGATAAAACAAGAAAGGAGTGAAAGGTATTATTTAGCTATTTGGTGAGTAATATTTATCGTGATAACTGATAATTAATTCGAATTGGCATTATTGGCTGATTTATTAGGATTTTTCTCGCTGGGCATAGACCAAACACGAAGATGTATTAATTTCCTCCAGGCATTTGCCTTGTTTATCGGTAAAAAACCGCGTTTCCAGTTCGTGGGCATCAGCCTTATCCAATAATATGAAACCGTATTGCTCCAGCAAGGTATCTATGCCGCGGGTAGTGATACCAAACGTCCACTCTTCGCCAATACTGCGCACACGTTCAACACTCTCTTTTGCGCCATATTCCGGGTTGTGCTGGGGTAAGCCTTCTTCGTCGGTTAATACCGAGAGTTCCGTCAACAGATGAGCGTAAACAAAGTCGCAGATAATTTGGCTACCTTCATTGCAGTAGTCACTTATGGCACTAAACAGTGTTTTTACCTGTTCTGGCTCGAGGTACATCAATAACCCCTCCAGCAGAAACAGGCATTTTTCACCCGCCTGTAACGGGATATCCGCCAGAATGTCCGCCAGACTTTGCAGATTAAAATCAAGGGGTAAAAAAGTTAGATTGGTAGGTGGGGTGATATCGCACTCACGGAGTTTCTCTATTTTAGATTGTTGCATGGCTGGATGGTCTATCTCATAAACCCGGCTATGTTGCAGTGCGTGATAGAAACGAATTGCTCTTGAATCAAAGCCCGCACCCAGAATAAATATTTTACTAAATCGACCCGCGGTTTTCTTAAATAGATCATCGATATACAAGGTTCTGGCGACAATATAAGGGTAAATTCCTGCCGGGGTAGCGATATGTAAACTATCATCGCCCAATAGAAAGGTTTTCTGCATCATAGAAAAGAATGAATGGAAGGTCTGGCTTAGAATAACCGCCACGTAATCATCACTTTTAAAATAAGGCCGTTTATCACCGTATGACTTTGCCCGCAGTAAACAGGTTAATTCAGCCGTATCCGAAGTCCCTGATTTGGCTCTCTTTGACATAATGACACCACCATAAATAAAGTTAGCGTGCTGCTTATATAGCTACTAACAATTATCCTGATAAATAATGGCAACCACTGATTAAAAGACAGTACGCCTCTATTTGCTATTTTGCTGGGTGACGAGTAAAAAATGTCGTTTATGACACATAAAATATAAGGATAATTTCTGTCTCAATCAGAAACTGGAGGGGGGAAACAATGAAAGTGATTAAAAAACCACTTTCATTGCTAATTATTCTGTTACCAGATGGCTTAGGGAATCAGCGGAGCCAGTTGGTTTTTGCCAGCTCGACCACCTCATCGCCACGGCCATTAATGATAGCCCTTAGCATGTAAAGGCTGAATCCTTTGGCTTGCTCAAATTTGATTTGTGGTGGCATCGACAGCTCTTGCTTGGCGGTGACCACATCGAGCAAAACCGGCCCCGGATGAGCGAAAGCACTCTCTAGTGCGGCATCTAATTCGGAGGCTTTCTCGACCCGAATCCCTTTGATACCGGCGGCATTGGCAATGGCGGCAAAGTCTGGATTATGCAAGTCAGTGCCATCGGTCAGATAGCCACCGGCTTTCATCTCCATGGCGACAAACCCCAGAACACTGTTGTTAAACACCACAATTTTCACCGGCAGTTTTAATTGTGCCAGAGTGAGAAAATCCCCCATCAGCATGGTGAAACCACCGTCACCGCATAAGGCAACCACTTGCCTGTCAGGGGCCGTTGCTTGCGCGCCAATGGCTTGTGGCATGGCATTGGCCATCGATCCATGGTTAAACGATCCCAGTAAACGCCGCTTACCGTTCATTTCCAGATAGCGGGCCGCCCATACCGTCGGTGTGCCGACATCACAGGTGAATATTGCGTCATCAGTGGCATGGCGGCTAATCTGTTGTGCCAGATATTGCGGGTGGATGGGTTGATTATCATTGGCGATCGCCAAACCATCCAGATCTTTACGGGTGGTACGGTAGTGCTCTAACGCTTTTTGCAAAAATGTGCTGTCACTTTTGACTTCTAGTTGTGGCAACAGCGCGCTAAGCGTGGTTTTGATATCGCCGACCAGCGCCATATTGACCGGGCAATGCGCACCAATACTGCCGGGGTTGATATCAATTTGGATGATATTGGCGTTGGTTGGATAGAATGCACGGTAGGGGAATTGTGTTCCCAGCAGAATCAGGGTATCGGCATTGAGCATGGCATGATAACCGGAGGCAAAACCAATCAGCCCTGTCATGCCAACGCTGTAAGGGTTATCCCACTCAATATGTTCTTTCCCGCGTAGGGCATGTACTACCGGGGCTTGCAGCATTTCAGCTAACTTCACCACTTCATCGTGGGCGTCAGCACAGCCGCTACCACACATTAGCGTGATATTTTTCGCCTGATTAAGCGTTTGCGCCAAAATGTTCAACTCACTCATCAGCGGCTGAACTAGCGGTAATTTGGGTGTTTGCCACACGATGGCGGCATCTTCTGGTGCAGGTTGTAACGCCACGTCACCTGGCAATACGATCACTGATACGCCGCGATTGAGGATAGCTTGACGCATGGCGATTTCCAGCACCCGTGGCAACTGTTCCGGGTTAGAAACCAGCTCACAATAGTGGCTGCATTCGCGAAACAGTTCTTGCGGATGGGTTTCCTGGAAATAACCACTGCCAATCTCACTGGAGGGAATATGTGCGGCAATAGCCAATACGGGGACATGATTACGATGACAGTCAAACAGGCCATTAATCAAATGCAAATTACCCGGGCCACAGGAACCGGCACAGACTGCTAACTGCCCGGTGAGTTGTGCCTCAGCCCCGGCGGCAAAGGCGGCCACCTCTTCATGGCGAGTACCCAGCCATTCGATAGTGCCCATCCGATGCAGACTATCACTCAGGCCATTGAGTGAGTCGCCGGTTACACCCCATATTCGCTTAACACCTGCTTGTTCCAACGTTTTTGCGACCAGTGTTGCCACAGTTTGCTTCATAGTTGTGTTCCCTCAAGGATTAATGGCGAGTCATTATTCTATGAGGTCAAAGTATGGCGCGTTTGGCAATAATTGCGCCATTAATGGAGGCTAATCGGCATTCAGGCCAGTTGGACATCACCTTGTAACTGGCAGCTACAAGCTAACACATAACCTTGAGCAATCTCTTCTGCTGTCAGCGTCATGGTGCTGCTGGTGGTATATTCGCCATGCAGAATACGGGTTTTACAAGAACCACAAACACCCGCGCGGCAGGCGGCCATCACCGGTACTTTGTGTTGTTCCAAGGCGAATAGCAGGGACGTACCCACCGGGACTTTAACACTGCGCAAAGGATGGCTGATGGTCATCGTCAATTCATTACCGCTATCGACAACGTCGTCACGGGTGCGGAACTGCTCTTTCTGGAAATGATCTGCTGGAACTGATTGTTCGCGGCAATACTGCTCAACCCAATCCATATAGGGCGCGGGCCCACAAGTCATCACCCGGCGGTGGGCAATGTCAGGTGCTACCTGTTGCATTATTTGTGCATTGATTCTACCTGCAACGAACCCATCGCTGGCCTCTGATTCAGCCATCAATGTGAGCTGTAATTGTTGTGGATAGCGCTGTAACAAGGCTTGCCAGCTAGCGGCAAAAATGACATCTGCTGGTGAGCGCACATTAAATATCACCCGGATATCTGCTTGTGCACGCCGTGCCAGTAAGTCACGACACATCGACATCACGGGAGTGACACCACAGCCAGCAGCTAGCATCAGGTAGTGGTCATCATCAGCGTGAGCACAAGTAAAATCGCCCTGAGCATCGGAAAACCACAGGTAATCCCCCACCTTGACTTGCTGGGTCAACCAGCGAGATCCTTCCCCATCAGCTAAACAGCGCACGGTGAGCTGGATAAACGGACTTAAACCGGGTGTCGAGGAAAGCGTATATGCCCGCAACGTTTCATCACTATTGCGAATGCTTACCAAGGCATATTGGCCCGGCAAATAAGGATAAAAATCGTGATTAATTAACCGCAGGCTCCAGACATCGGGTGTTTCTTGCCAGATGGAATGAACTTGCATGCGGTTAGGGCACAGGGCGGTAGGACAGTCGGTTGGGATAAAATCAGCGGTTGGGATAAAATCAGTCATCAAAACCTCACAACGAATCAGGTCATTTTCGGGCAAAAAGCCATTAATAGTGCCCGACCAGTGGCAATAAACCACTCTGGCCGGGCAATGTGCCATTACTTAATGAGCCAAAATATTGACTTAACTCCCCAAAATCGCACTCATATCTTGCTCTACGGTGGTAATAGGACGCATACCAAATTTCTCGTAGAGGATGGCCATCAGGTTGTCAGTCAGGAAACCTGGCGCGGTCGGGCCGGTATAAATATTTTTGACACCCAATGACAACAGGGTCAGGAGAATGACAATGGCTTTCTGTTCAAACCATGACAGTACCAGACTGAGTGGCAGGTCATTGACGGTACAACCCAGTTTTTCTGATAATTTAACCGCCAGCATGATGGCGGAGTAAGCATCATTACACTGGCCGACATCCAGCAGGCGTGGCAAGCCTTCCAAGGTACCAAAATCCAGTTTGTTGAAGCGATATTTGCCGCAAGCCAGTGTCATGATGATGCAATCTTGTGGCACACTGCGGGCAAAATCAGTGAAATAGCTACGTTCTGTACGGCTACCGTCACATCCCCCGACCAGGAATACATGACGCAGCTTTTTAGTGGCGACCAAATCAATAACGGTATCTGCCGCATTCAACAAGGTCTGGCGGCCAAAACCGACAGTAATCAAGTGTTCCAGCTCATTATACGGGAAGCCAGCCATCCCCAATGCCTGTTCAATGACGCGGGTGAAATCTTCCCCATCCAGGTGATTAACACCCGGCCAGCCAACAATACTGCGGGTCCAGATACGATCACCGTAATTGCCTACGTTCGGGTCAATGATACAGTTAGATGTCATTAGGATCGGACCGGGGAATTTGGCGAATTCGGTCTGCTGATTCTGCCAGCCACTGCCATAGTTACCCACCAGATGTGGATAGCGTTTTAACTCAGGGTAGCCGTGAGCAGGCAGCATTTCACCGTGGGTATAAATATTAACGCCGGTTCCCTGAGTTTGCTCCAACAGCATTTGTAAGTCTTTGAGATCATGACCGGAGATCAAGATAGCTTTACCGGCAACCGGGCGCACATTCACCGACGTTGGCTGTGGATCGCCATAGGCTTGGGTTTCGCCGTGGTCCAAAATGGCCATCACATTGAAGTTCATTTTGCCAATACCCATTGCATTATTCAGTAGCGTGTCGACATCACGCGGTTGGGTACCCAACCAGGCCATATAAGCATGATAATCAGCATAAATCTGCTCATCGAACTGCCCCAGGACATGGGCATGTTCCATATAGGCCGCCGCCCCCTTCAGTCCATACAAGCACAGCATGCGCAAGCCGTGGATATCGTCACCGACGTCAGCTTTATCGTTGTTTAGCGCAAATTGCAGCGATTGTTGTTGCAGGGTAGGGATATCGTCGGACAGTAGTTGTAGCTCAGCCAGTGGGTGATCAACCGTGATAGTGCTATCAAGCAAGCGGCAACGAATGGCCAGTGATTGGCGCAATAAGATGGCTTCTTTCGCGTAACCGACGATTCTGTCTGAGTCGAAATTCACATTGGTCAGGGTCGAGAAAAAAGCTCTGGGTGCAAAGCTATCAATCTGATGATCGATAATACCAAGTTCGCGGGCGGTCAATGCCCATGCGGAAAGCCCTTGCAGTACAGCAACTAATAGGTCTTGTAAATCAGAGGTTTCGGCGGTTTTTCCGCACATCCCCTGCGCGTAAGAGCAGCCGTTACCCGCAGGTGTTCGGATAGTTTGTTCACATTGCACACAGAACATAATTATTTTTCCTTTTAAAGTTGCATTTGTAATGCGTGTTTAAAAGCATAGAGGTGCACCCGAGGTTTAAAAAGGCTTTTTTAATGCAACTTTCACTTGTTTTGATTTGGCGCAACTTTTGCTGCGAATGAGAATTTATTCACTATTAGGTAGGAACAGCGCACAGTGAATCGGCTGATCCACGGCGCTGGGTAATAAAGTGATTAAGAAAAGAAAGCGATCAATACCGGGGCCAGTAAGCTTAGCAAGAAACCGTGGACGATAGCGGCAGGGACCATCTCCAGCCCACCACTGCGCTGCAATACCGGCAAGGTGAAGTCCATAGAAGTGGCGCCACATAAGCCAAGCGCCGTGGAGCGGCTACTGCGGACTAAGGTTGGAATCAGCATGATGGCCACTAATTCACGCGCCAAATCGTTAAAGAATGCGGCACTACCAATTACTGGGCCGAACGCATCAGTCAGCAAAATACCAGACAGTGAATACCAACCAAAGCCAGAGGCCATCGCCAGCCCGGTTTTAACCGGCAAACCGATCAGTAGTGCAGCAAGCATACCACCGAGTAAGGCACTGATTGCTACCACAAATGCCACCATGGTGCCACGGCGGTTCAACACTATCTGGCGGAGTGTCATACCACTGTTACGCAATTGAATCCCCACTAAGAACAGCAGGAAAATCAGTGCCAACTCGCTGCCTTTGGCGGCAAACTGCAACCACTCCCATTGGCTTAGACCCAACAGGAAGCCAACAATGACTACGCCGCACAGTTTTAATGACTCTAGCGCCATATGCAGACGTGAGGGTAATGCTTCCTGCCGATGAGTATTCTTCCACGGTATTTTGCGTTCGAGCAAAAACAGTGCGAGCAAATTGGCACAAAAAATACACAGAAAAAAGATGCCGGTGTACTGGAAAATGAGCAGCAGGTTAGCGCTGAGGTTTTCCAAAAAGGCCAAGCTGATCCCCATAAAAAATAAAATAACGTAAACCATCCAGCTTAATAAGCGGTTGATTAATTGAATTAATGGTTTGCGACTAAGTGGGATCAGATAACCAATAATTAACGGCAAAAGTATGATCAACAATCCTGAATACACGAGTTATACCGTCCTATACCCTTCTTCATTGAGGTTACTGTGGTGTTAGCTGCACTTGCCCACCCGAATCACTTATCGATGTAAGCTCATCGGAATGAATGAACCTACTTGAGACTCACCCTGTGAACGAGCATGAATGTTATGCAAATCGGTTCGAGACCGATTAATCATTCGTTTGTGGACTTGTTGTAACGCCAATGACTTTGGTTATCATGAGCAGATGAATAATGAGCTGTGGCGCAATAAGCTATCTAAAATCAGCGGCAGAGTAAAGCAGTACGCACGGGCCGCGGCACTTGACCCGTAAGGTTTTTTTGCGTCTGGCGTCAAGACAATCGACTATGATTGCTGAGTTAACAGTGTTATCTGTAGTATCAGTATGAATAAATTCGCACCGGAGGCGTAGCATGTATCTTGAACGTGTTGATATTGTCGGTTTTCGCGGTATTAATCGTATTTCATTGAGCCTTGACGATAATACTGTGCTAATCGGTGAGAACGCCTGGGGTAAATCCAGCTTATTAGATGCGCTCACGTTGCTGTTGTCTCCCGAACCTCAACTCTATCATTTTACCGTGCAGGATTTTTATTATCCGGCAGGGGACGAGACGGCTAAAGAGCGCCATTTACAGGTTATTTTTACCTTTTGTGAGAAAGACATTGGTCATTGGCACTCCCCACGTTACCGCCATTTAGCCCCATTATGGATAAAAAATGATGATGGTCTGCATCGTATTTATTATCGGGTCGAGGGGGAACTGGCTGATGATGGCACGGTGTGTACCTGGCGTACGTTCCTTGATTTAGAAGGCCAGCCACTGTCTTTGCACGATATTGAGAAGTTGGCACGTGGCGTTATTCGTATCCACCCGGTATTGCGATTGCGTGATGCGCGCTTTATGCGCCGGCTCCGTAGCAGCACCGAAAACAGCCATGCACCTGATAAAGTGGCGTTGAACCAGCAATTGGATCAATTAAGCCGTGAGTTGGTCCGTAACCCACAGAAACTGACTAATTCAGAATTACGCCGGGGCTTGGAGGCGATGCGCCAACTGCTGGAACACTACTTTGCCGAGTCTGGATCGCAGTCCGCCGGTTTGCGTAATCACCGTTATCGGCCACAACCGGAACGTGAAGCTTGGCTGGCCCTCGACAATATAAACCGGATGGTGGCTGAGCCGAACAGCCGCAGTATGCGGTTGATACTTTTAGGGATGTTTTCAACGTTATTGCAGGCTAAAGGGCCATTGAGTCTCGATCCCCATTCTCGGCCCTTGCTACTGGTAGAAGACCCTGAAACCCGCTTGCATCCGATAATGCTGTCCGTCGCCTGGGGGTTGCTCAGCCAGCTCCCTCTGCAACGGATTACCACGACAAATTCCGGTGAGTTAGTGTCATTAGTGCCGATAGAGAGCATTTGCCGATTGGTGCGCGAATCGGCAAAAGTCGCGACTTATCGTATTGGCTCTCGTGGCATGAGCCCTGAAGATAGCCGCCGTATCGCTTTCCATATTCGTTTCAATCGGCCCTCAGCCCTGTTTGCTCGTTGCTGGCTGCTGGTGGAAGGTGAAACAGAGATCTGGTTACTCAATGAGTTTGCTCGCCAGTGTGGTTACCACTTTGAAGCTGAAGGGGTAAAAGTGATTGAGTTCGCTCAGAGTGGTTTGCGCCCGCTGCTTAAGTTTGCCAACCGGATGGGCATTCAATGGCATGTTCTGACTGATGGCGATGATGCCGGTAAAAAGTATGCCGCCACGGTGCGTAATATGGCGGACAATGGGCGCGATCATGAACGGGATCGCCTGACCATATTGCCAGCACCAGATATGGAACACTTTTTATATCGCGCTGGCTTTGATGATGTCTATCATCGGATCTCAGCAATTCCTGCCAATGCCAAAATGCAGCCGCGTAGAGTGATTGAAAAGGCGATTCACCGTACCTCCAAGCCGGATCTGGCTATTGAGGTTGCCAGTCAGGCCAAAGAGAGGGGGGTAGAATCTGTCCCCCTATTACTGAAAAAAATGTTCTCTCAAGTAGTTTGGCTGGCGCGTGGTCGAGCCGATTAGCACCAGATCACTTCAACACGGGTCACGCCACGTCGTGAGTAAAATGCGTGGCTAACGCCCCCTCAAGTTGTGCAAGTAACTCATAGCGGCGGCGATATTCTGCCCGTTTTTTGCTAGCAATATCTTCAATCGGTTTACGCGCGATTTTGGTCGGTAAATTGAAATGGCCTTCTGTGCACGCTACTCCGCCAACAGACAACCAAAAACTGTCATAGTCAGCATGCAATTTCTCTTTTTTCTTGGCCCGATAGCGCCAGTTTTGATAAATGTGCGTTTCATTCCCCACGGCTTTAATTTGTGTTATTCCCATTAACTCTGCCAGACAGCATGCGGCTTCCAATACCAAACGTTTAGGGAATAAACCATGACAAGCTTTAGTGCTGGTGTGAATTGCGCTGTGTGGTGTTCCATTATCGGCACCTTGTAACCCACCAATAAACAATGTTTTTTGCTGTTGATAGTAAAATAGGCTGAAAGTCAGCACCGCCAGCGTTTGCTGTTGCTCATTTGCCAGCATCAGCGTAATTTCTCCTTCCTTATTGAGTTTTGGAATAACACCCAAATAAAGAGAATACTTTTCCTCATTCTTGCCAATTAATTCAGCCAGTTTATAGGGCGAAGTATGCAAGTAGTTGCGACGTAATGCTGCAGGCATACATTGGTTTACCAAGAGGAAATGATCCTGTAGCACCCCCAGTTTTTGGCGATTATTGAACGTGTTAGTCAGATAAGGACGATGCAACTTACAAGGCAAATCGGGTTGTGCGCGCAGTATACTGTTTAGTAACGGTTGTTTTACCAGTACACCCAATAAACGAAAGGTCAGTTTTGGGCTGATAAGGGTCCGGGCGATAAATTTAAGCCGAAACTGCAATTTTTGCCATGAGCCACCCAGAGCCTGACTACCTTTGAATAGCAATGTAATTAACCCCCAACGGTTAATATTGTTGGGGATTGATGCTGTGTTATTGATGTTATGCATGATTAAATCCGTAATATCGCTGTGTTTCTGGCGCTATTCAAACAAACGGGAACTAAACAGAGGCTCAATGCATCTTAGATTTCGCCTATAGCACGGTTGTATTGATATTTGGTTTAGTTAAATGAGAATTTCTGATGCTATTTTCAGCAGATTGAAAAATTGACGAATAGGGAAGGTAATTGATTTGATTCAGTTCAGTCGCAGTCAGCGCCGATGGCTTACCATAATTGCCGTGTTAATTATCGGGGGTTTTTTCCTCATCAGACATCTGACGGCCCCAGCCCCGGTGCAATACCAAACAGTAAAAGTTGCCAATCGTGACTTGCAACAGAATGTTCTGGCAACCGGCAAACTCGATGCGGTACGTAAAGTTGATGTGGGTGCACAGGTCAGTGGCCAGTTGGAAAAACTGTATGTGGAGATTGGCGATCAAGTTAAGCAAGGACAATTGCTGGCGATGATCGACCCGCAACAGGCACAGAACCAAATTAAAGAAGTAGAGGCGACATTACAGGATTTGAATGCTCAGTTGGCACAGGCGAAGGCTGAAATGCAACTGGCCGCGGTCACCCTGCGCCGCCAACAGGATTTGGCAAAATTACAGGTGGTATCACGCCAAGACTTGGATCAGGCCAGTACCACGCTGGCAGTGAAAAAAGCGCAGGTAGAGACGATTAATGCGCAAATTAATAAAACTAAAGCCAGTTTGGATACAGCCAATATTAATCTCGATTACACCAAAATTTCTGCGCCAATGGATGGCGATGTGGTGCAAATCACCACCTTGCAGGGGCAAACAGTGATCGCCGCTCAGCAAGCGCCTAATATTCTGACGTTGGCGGATATGAGCACTATGTTGGTGAATGCGCAGGTATCCGAAGCGGATGTCATTCATCTTAAACCGGGGATGAAAGCTTCATTTACCGTGCTGGGTGATCCTGGGAAACACTTTGATGGGGTGTTAAAAGATATTCAACCAACACCAGAAAAAGTAAATGATGCCATTTTCTACTCGGCACGTTTTGAGGTGCCGAATCCAGATCGCTTATTGCGCCTGCAAATGACTGCGCAGGTTTCAATTCAACTTGCCAATGTAAAACAGGCAATGGTTATTCCGTTATCGGCCTTGGGTGATGAGTTAGGGACTAACCGTTATCAGGTCGCGGTGCTGAAAGACGGTAAAGAAGAGAAACGTGAAGTGACGATTGGTATCCGTAATAACGTTGATGCACAGGTGATTTCTGGTTTGAATATCGGTGATGAGGTCATCGTTAGCCGCGGTGGCACGGAGGAGACGTAATGACGGCATTGCTTGAGTTAAAAGGCATCCGTCGTAGCTATCAGTCCGGTGAAGAGACCGTGGATGTATTGCAGGATGTCTCACTGACAATTAATGCCGGTGAGTTAGTAGCAATTATCGGCGCTTCCGGTTCGGGTAAATCGACGCTGATGAACATTCTGGGTTGTCTGGATAAGCCTAGTGCTGGTGTTTACCGCGTCGCAGGGCAGGATGTGGCGGTATTGGATAATGATGCACTCGCGGCTCTGCGCCGTGAGCACTTTGGCTTTATTTTCCAGCGTTATCATTTGCTGCCGCATCTCAGTGCTGCCCACAATGTCGAAGTACCGGCGGTCTATGCCGGTTTGGGTAAAAATGAACGCCGCGAGCGGGCCAATATGTTACTCACCCGTCTGGGGCTGGGCGACCGTGTCGGGTACCAACCCAACCAGCTATCTGGTGGGCAGCAGCAGCGTGTCAGTATCGCCCGTGCTCTGATGAATGGTGGGCAGGTGATTTTGGCTGATGAGCCAACCGGTGCACTGGATAGTCATTCCAGCGTTGAAGTTATGGCTATTCTGAAACAGCTACAGCAGCAGGGGCACACGGTTATTATTGTGACTCATGACCCTACTGTTGCGGCTCAAGCTGAGCGGGTTATCGAAATAAAAGATGGCCGCATTATGGCGGATTCAGGCTCGAAAACGGTGCAAGCAGTGGCCGCTTCTGAGGCAATTAGTCTGACGCCACCCGCTCCATCATGGCAGCAACTGGCGGGTCGTTTCCGCGAGGCTTTATTAATGGCCTGGCGTGCTATGTCGGCCAATAAAATGCGCACGGCCTTGACCATGTTGGGCATCATTATCGGTATTGCCTCTGTTGTCTCTATCTTGGTAGTTGGGGATGCGGCCAAACAACTCGTTCTTGCTGATATCCGGGCTATTGGCACCAATACTATTGATGTTTATCCCGGCAAAGATTTCGGTGATGACGACCCCAGTACCCGGCAGGCATTGGTTTATGACGACATGGCAGCACTGAAAGCACAGTCCTACGTCAGTGCTGTATCCCCGACCATCGCAGGCAGTATGCGGCTCCGCTATGGCAATATTGATGTTGCCGCCAGCGTATCGGGGGTCAGTGAACAGTATTTCCGTGTATATGGTATGAAACTCGAACAGGGAACGGCCATTACCCGTGAGCAGGTTGAACGCCAGTCGCAAGTTGCTGTTATTGACCGTAATACCCAGCGCCGCTTGTTCCCGCATATGAAAGACGTCGTAGGGCAGGTCATATTGGTGGGGAATATGCCTGCCACCGTGGTTGGGGTGGTAGAAGAAAAGCAATCTATGTTTGGTAGCAGTAAAGCGCTGCGAATATGGGTACCTTACAGCACCATGGCGAGCCGTCTGATGGGGCGTGCCTACTTTGATTCGATAACTATCCGCATTAAAGAGGGGTATAGCAGCAAAGAAGCTGAGCAGCAGCTAGTGCGGTTGTTGACGATGCGCCACGGCAAGAAAGACATATTCACCTATAACATGGATAGTTTGTTGCAAACGGCGGAAAAAACTACCCGTACCATGCAATTGTTCCTGACACTGGTGGCAGTAATTTCATTAGTGGTGGGGGGAATTGGGGTGATGAATATTATGCTGGTTTCGGTGACCGAACGCACTCGAGAGATTGGTATTCGCATGGCTGTAGGGGCGAGATCCAGTGATGTTATGCAGCAATTCCTAATTGAAGCGATTCTGGTTTGCCTGGTCGGTGGAGCTCTGGGTATCACGCTATCCTTTGCCATCGGTCTGGTTGTAGAGATGTTTCTGCCTAACTGGCAGATAGCTTTCCCGCCGGTTGCATTGTTCAGCGCATTTTTGTGCTCTACAGTGATAGGTGTTGTGTTTGGTTATCTACCGGCCCGCAGTGCTGCTCGACTAAACCCGATTGATGCATTAGCTCGAGAATAAATTGGCTCGAGAATAAATTAGCTGGTGAATAGATCAGTCAAAGGATTGAACTTGGTTCATATGGCCGCATATTAGAAGTATGAGAAATAAAAATGCCAGTCATCGTTGGCTGGCATTTTGAAACGCAATCGATGTTAGTAGCAACACGCCGCCCGGGAAATACCGTTGGCACCAGACTGTTTCGCTGATGGGCAGGTGCAGGCGAGTGAATGCGTGGTGTCAGGCCATTGCAGCGAGCTCCTGCGGTATGGCTTCTTGCAATAGGACCTCTAACCCGAGTGGAACTATCAGGCTGGCATGGTTTCCTTTTGGTCCCTGATGGACATCAAAGTTAACCATCTGACCGGCTTTTAATGTGCGGTAGCCATCCATCTGAATAGTTGAATAGTGAGCGAAGATATCTTCGCCGCCGCCCTCAGGGCAAATAAAGCCAAAACCTTTGGCATTGTTGAACCATTTAACAGTACCCGTCTCCATACTTCTACGTTCCTCGCAAGGCTATTCTAGTTTGAGATGAGGTAATAACTGGTTAAAGTGAGCGCGAATTGGTTAAAACTCCAACAGCTCACGAAAATACACTCTAGTGGAAATGGCCTTAACGTCAAGGGGAGGGCTTTTGTCTGACCAAGGCAGTTATTCAAAGTTTGATGTAGCTAACGCTATTGTGTTTATCTGGTTACAATTTAATCACTTTTAACGCAAAAAAACCGACTTCTTTCTCTGGCGGCGTTATGGCATAAGTGATGTTAAAATAATAATAGATATCTGCATGAAATGGTCTTATAACCGGAGTGAGGTATTGCTCCTGTATGGTTCTGTGAAACGATGGGCAGGCAATGGGTAACAACAACGATTGGCTAAATTTTGAACATCTAGTCAAAGATAAACAGAAAGAGGCGCTCAAACCGCCGTCTATGTATAAAGTTATACTTAACAACGACGATTACACACCGATGGAATTTGTGATTGACGTTCTGCAAAAGTTCTTTTCTTATGATATTGAACGTGCAACACAACTGATGCTCAATGTGCATTATCAAGGAAAGGCGATTTGCGGTGTTTTTACTGCTGAAGTTGCAGAGACGAAAGTCGCACATGTAAATCAATACGCCAGGGAGAACGAGCATCCATTGCTTTGTACGCTGGAAAAAGCCTGATTAAGGCAATTATTGGGAGGTGCCTATGCTCAATCAAGAACTTGAACTCAGTCTCAATATGGCTTTCGCCAGAGCGCGTGAGCACAGACACGAGTTTATGACCGTGGAGCACCTATTGCTGGCATTGCTAAGCAATCCGGCTGCGCGGGAAGCGCTGGAGGCGTGTACGGTTGATCTGGTAGCGTTACGCCAGGAGCTGGAAGCGTTTATCGAACAAACCACACCAACATTACCTGTTAGCGAAGAAGAGCGTGACACCCAGCCTACGCTCAGTTTCCAGCGCGTGTTACAACGTGCAGTTTTCCACGTCCAGTCCTCTGGGCGCAATGAAGTCTCGGGTGCCAACGTGTTGGTCGCCATCTTCAGTGAACAAGAGTCTCAGGCGGCCTACCTGCTGCGTAAGCATGATGTCAGCCGTCTGGATGTAGTGAACTTTATTTCCCACGGCGCTCGTAAGGACGAACCGGGTCAAGCACCGAATGCAGAAAACCCGGTAAATGAAGAGCAGGCAGGAGGGGAAGACCGTATGGAAAACTTCACCACCAATCTGAATCAACTGGCTCGGGTGGGGGGCATTGACCCACTTATCGGTCGCGACAAAGAGCTGGAACGGACTATTCAGGTATTGTGCCGTCGGCGTAAAAACAACCCGCTGTTGGTCGGAGAGTCCGGTGTCGGTAAAACGGCTATCGCAGAAGGCCTGGCCTGGCGTATCGTGCAGGGCGATGTTCCTGAAGTGATGTCGGAATGCACTCTGTACTCACTGGATATCGGTTCACTGCTGGCCGGAACCAAATACCGTGGTGACTTTGAAAAGCGTTTCAAAGCGCTGCTGAAACAGTTAGAAAATGACAAAGATAGCATCCTGTTTATCGATGAAATTCATACTATTATCGGCGCAGGTGCTGCCTCCGGTGGGCAAGTGGATGCAGCTAACCTGATTAAACCACTGCTTTCTAGTGGCAAGATCCGGGTCATTGGCTCTACCACTTATCAGGAATTCAGCAATATCTTTGAAAAGGATCGTGCACTGGCACGGCGTTTCCAGAAAATTGATATTACTGAGCCGACACCGGAAGAGACCGTTCAGATTATTAACGGCCTGAAACCGAAATATGAAGCACATCATGATGTGCGTTATACCGCGAAAGCGATACGCGCAGCGGTGGAGTTGTCGGTTAAGTATATTAATGACCGCCATTTACCGGATAAAGCCATTGATGTGATTGACGAGGCTGGTGCTCGTAGCCGCCTGATGCCACTTAACAAACGTAAGAAAACTGTCAATGTGTCGGATATTGAATCCGTGGTGGCTCGTATCGCCCGTATTCCTGAGAAGACCGTCTCTGCCAGTGATCGCGATGTGCTGAGAAATCTGAGTGATCGGCTGAATATGTTGGTATTCGGTCAGGATAAAGCCATTGATGCGCTATCTGAGGCGATCAAAATGAGCCGCGCAGGATTAGGGCACGAGCATAAGCCGGTCGGATCGTTCCTGTTTGCTGGCCCAACAGGGGTTGGTAAAACAGAAGTTACGGTGCAATTGGCCAAAGCACTGGATATCGAACTGCTGCGTTTTGATATGTCTGAATATATGGAGCGCCATACTGTCAGCCGCCTGATTGGTGCGCCTCCGGGTTATGTAGGTTACGATCAAGGTGGTCTGTTGACCGATGCGGTTATCAAACATCCTCATGCAGTTCTGCTGCTGGATGAAATTGAAAAGGCCCATCCAGATGTGTTTAACCTGTTACTACAGGTGATGGATAACGGCACTCTGACGGATAACAATGGGCGTAAAGCTGATTTCCGTAACGTCATTCTGGTGATGACCACCAATGCTGGTGTGCGTGAAACGCAACGGACCTCAATTGGTTTTAAACAGCAAGATAACAGCACTGACGCACTGGAAGAGATCAAAAAAGTGTTTACCCCGGAATTCCGAAACCGGTTGGATAACATTATTTGGTTCAACCACTTGTCACCTACTGTTATTCAGCAGGTGGTCGATAAATTTATTGTTGAGTTGCAGGCGCAATTAGATGCTAAAGGCGTGTCGCTGGAAGTCAGTGAAGAAGCCCGTAATTGGTTATCTGATAAAGGCTATGACAAAGCGATGGGTGCACGACCAATGGCGCGGGTGATTCAGGAGAATCTGAAGAAACCGCTGGCAAACGAGCTGTTGTTTGGTTCTCTGGTTGATGGTGGCTCGGTCACTGTTGGGCTGGATAAAGAAAAACAACAACTGGCTTATGAGTTTCAGAGTGCGCAAAAACGCAAAACTGAAGGTGCCGTTCATTAAATGTAAGATGTCCGAAATAAGTGGCGTTGCAGTCGATGGCAAATGAAAGATTCCCGATGAGTGAGTATTGAGTGATTCGGGGGATATCGGCGTTACACGACTACTGCGTCAAGTATACCGGGCAATAAAAAAGGGCGATAAGCTATAAACTTATCGCCCTTTTTGTTTTCCACGATTAGTGACTTTTGCATTTTGCTGTTTATTTCACGATGAATAAACCTACTCAATCGATAAAAAAGAAAACGCAAAACGCCCTTGCCATAAATGGGAAGGGCGCCGGAGGGGGACTACATCCTCAGAGCTCGCCAGTCTTAAACTGGCGACAGATTAGCCGATTAACGGCTACGGAAGACAATGCGGCCTTTGCTCAGGTCGTACGGGGTCAGCTCTACAGTGACTTTGTCACCCGTCAGGATGCGGATATAGTTTTTACGCATTTTACCGGAGATATGAGCGGTTACCACGTGCCCGTTTTCCAATTCAACGCGGAACATGGTGTTCGGCAGCGTATCAAGAACGGTGCCCTGCATTTCAATATTGTCTTCTTTGGCCATCGAATCCTCTAGGTGTTACTACCTTAGTTTTTAACCGGCAAGATAATGCCGAAAAACCCACATTATGTAAAGAAGTGTTGGCGGTCATCGCACCATTTCAGCAAAATTAGTCTGCCGGTAAGAGGGGATAAAGCCTAATGTGGGGTACTTTCTCAACGGTTGATCTTTACTGCATCGCGGATGAAAAATTCAACGATTGCGGTAACCAGCATTCAGCCGGTAGTGGACTAAACTGGAGTTGACTCAACTGCTGCATAAAAAAGTTTCGTGGGATCTCAATCGCACCCAGCGACGCAGTGTGAGCGTTGAGGACCTGACAGTCAATCAGTTCTCCACCTTGACGGGTAAAATGATGACAAAAAACCATTAATGCGCTTTTTGAAGCATTGTCAGCTCGGCTAAACATCGATTCTCCGCAAAACAGTTTACCTACTGCAATGCCATATAATCCGCCAACCAGTTCATTTTCCAACCAAACTTCAACTGAGTGCGCGTGCCCTAATGCATGTAATTGGCAATAAGCTTGCTGTACATCCTCGCCAATCCACGTCCCCTCATCACGTTGCGCAGCACAAGCGCTGACCACATCGGCAAAAGCATGGTTAAGTGTGAGGCGATAAGGACAACGGCGCAGAAAGCGGCGCATGCTGCGGCTAATATGCAAATCTTCTGGGAATAACACCGCGCGCGGGTCCGGTGACCACCATAGGATCATCTCTCCGGGGCTAAACCAAGGAAAAATCCCCTTTTGGTAAGCTGCCAGCAGGCGAGGAGCGGCTAAATCGCCCCCAAGAGCCAGCAAACCATTAGGTTCGCGCAGAGCCAGCTCAGGTGAGGGGAATGCAAATGACTGAGAAGATAGCTGTGTAATGCGCATAAATCCCCCTGATGATATCTTCAGGCTCCATAGCCTTGGTACTTGAAGCCACAGCGTTGTTAGCTGTTACGCTCAGTTCGCTGGGTATAATAAATAACAATGAATACCACTTTTTCTTCAGTGGTTTTTATTCATATTAGCGCGAATTATGCTAATTACCTGCTCGCATCAGGTGACTCATTCACAATTCACGCAGCCCACTGTTCAATGGCGTTGATGGAATTGGTAATAGCGCCCTTTGTGTTGCAATAAACTGTGGTGATTGCCTTGCTCGACTATCTTGCCACCATCCATCACGCAGATTCGATCCATATATTCCAGACCGTATAAACGATGAGTGACCATGATCAGGCTCTTGTGCTGACAGTGTTGGCGCAGCAGAGCCAGAATTTGTTGTTCTGTTTCAGCATCTAACCCTTCGGTAGGTTCATCAAGTAGCAAAAGAGGCGCTGGATGTAGCAAGGCACGGGCAATTCCTAAACGACGCTGTTCACCGCCAGAGAGTGGCCGGCCACCATCCCCCATCCAGGCATTCAGTCCCTCACTGTTATCAAGTAAGTTGGCTAACCCGACGTGTTCCAAAACCGTTTTCAACTGTGCATCAGATGCCGTAGGGCAAGCCAGCAACAGATTTTCACGTAACGTACTGCTGAAGACATGTACCCGCTGGCTGACCACTGTCATCATTTGGCGCAAGGTATTTTCGTCATAATTGGCCAATGGTTCCCCATTAAGCGTGATACTGCCTTGGCTGGCATCCCAGGCCCGGGTTAATAATTGTAACAGTGTGGACTTTCCACAGCCCGTGCGCCCAAGTAGCGCAATATGCTCCCCTGCGGCCAGTGACAGCGATATATTCTGCAAAACGGGTAAAGGCTGCTGTGGGTAGGTAAAACTCAACCCTGTCACTTCTAGCGCCACCTGTGCGGTCACCTCTGGACCATGGGTCGGGAATGTCACTTCAGGCTGTTGTTCCATCAATTGCGCAACGCGGGTTGCGGAAGCGATAACTTGCCCCAAGTGTTGGAATGCACCAGCCACCGGCAGCAAGGCTTCAAATGCGGCTAAAGAGGTAAAAACAAAGAGCGCCAGTAATGCGCCTGGTTGATTATTCCCGCCAATACCTTCAGCGGCGAGCCATAAAATTAGCGTGACCGTTAGGCCAGTAGCCAGAATCATTAGCGCCTGCGCTAAACCAGCCAAGGATGCTTGCTGTTGTTGGCGTTTCATCCAGCGTTGTTCAATATCCTGCAACGAGGCACGGAATTGCTGCAACGCACCGAATACCAATAACTCTGCCTGCCCCTGTAACCAAGAGGTCAGTTGCGAACGATAAAGACCACGCAGGTCCGTCAGGTCACGACCAATGGGCTTACCGGCACGGTAGAAGATCAATGGGACGAGCAGTAATAACCCCAGCAGAATTGCACCGAGTGTCAGGGCCAGATTGACATCCAGATAGCTTAAACCAAACGTCACGGCAGCAATAATTGCGATGGCGGCCACCAGCGGTGAGATGACGCGCAGATAGAGATGATCGAGGGTATCAACATCGGCGACCAACCGGTTCAGCAGTTCACTTTGGCGAAAACGGGCAATACCGGCAGGGGAGAGTGGTAGGATCTTCTGGAAAGCGAAGACCCGCAGATGTGCCAGTACACGGAATGTCGCGTCATGGCTGACAACTCGCTCTGCGTAGCGGCCCGCCGTACGGGTAATTGCGGCCCCTCGGACACCGGCTGCCGGTAGTAAGTAGTTAAACGTATATAATCCAGCAGGGCCAGCGATGGCGGTACCCGCAAGGAACCAACCGGATAATGTCAGCAAGCCGATACTGGCCAGCAGCGTGACAATTGCCAGCACGATACCCAGACAAATCAGGAACCAATGGCGGCGATACAACGCCAAAAAAGGAAGAAGTACGCGCATAATTAAAGCTCCTCACTGCGATGGGACAGCAGATTGGCAAATGAACCGTCAGACTGGCTGAGGGTGGAGTAATCACCTTGCTGAATCAGAAGGCCACTATCCATTACCCAGATTTGATCATAACCCAGCGTATCTTCTAACTGATGGGTAACCAGTAGCGTCGTCTGCCTGCGAGAGGCTTCCTCTAGTGCTTTCATCACCAACTGTTCACTGTGAGCATCAAGGCTGGCGGTGGGTTCATCCAGTAGCAATAAGCGGCACGGATTCAGTAAGGCGCGGGCAACGGCAACACGTTGCGCCTGCCCAACGGAGAGACGTGCAGAATGGTCGCCGACTTCAGTATTCAGCCCTTGTGGCAAATCAGCCAGGAATTCATTGATATAGGCACGCTCCACCGCCTGTTGTAATTGGCTGTGTGACGCATCTGGCTGGCCCAGCAAAATGTTGGCCGCCAGCGTCTGTTCCGGCAAATGTGGGTTTTGGCCAACCCAGCTTAATTGTCTACGCCACGCTGGTGCTTCCAGTTCGCGTAATTCAACCCCGTTCACTTTCAGTGAGCCGCGATAGGGTAAAAAGCCCAGCAGCAGGTTGAGTAATGAACTTTTACCTGCGCCACTCAGACCAACAATGGCAACGCGTTTGCCTGCGGGTAATAAGAACGTCAACGGTCCGGCCAACCGGGTGCCATTAGGGGCCAGAATTTCCAGTTGGTCGGCTTCCAGGGTGATAGCTTGGTTACCTGTCAGCACTTGGTCACCTTGGCCAATCGCTTCGCCTTCACTACTCAAAAATGTGACCAGCGATTCTGCTGCGCCAACTGCCTGAGCTTTTGCGTGGTAAAACGTGCCTAAATCTCTCAGCGGTTGGAAGAATTCAGGGGCCAGGATCAATACCAGAAAACCCGCAAACAGGGTGACGCCAAAACCATAACTACCAAAATTCAGTTCACCCAAATAGGAAAAACCAAAGTAGACGGCAACCACGGCAATAGAGATGGCGGCGAAAAACTCTAATACGGCTGAAGATAAGAATGCCATACGCAGCACTTCCATGGTGCGGCGGCGGAAATCTTCTGAGGCATCACGAATTTGGTCGGTTTCTGCTTTAGCGCGGTTAAATAACCGTAACGTGTCTAATCCGCGTAAGCGATCAAGGAAGTTGCCACTCAACCGTGCCAGTGCGACAAAGTTACGCCGATTGGCGTCGGCGGCACCCATCCCGACCAGTGCCATAAACAGCGGGATCAATGGCGCGGTGACAAACAAGATCAAACCTGCCGCCCAGTTGATAGGGAAGACGGCAATCAGGATAAGCAATGGAATGAATACGGCCAGATACATCTGTGGTAGATAGCGGGAGTAGTAGTCCTGCATATCTTCAATTTGTTCCAGAATGATGGTTGCCCAACTGCCCGCGGGCTTACCTTTCACCCACGCAGGGCCGAGCTGTTCTAATCGGTCTAAAACGACATTACGGATCTGCTGGCGAACTTTCATTCCGCAGATAAATCCCACCCGTTCACGCAACCAACTGATCACGGCGCGCAATGCAAAGGTTCCGGCCAGTAGCCAAAAATCAGCAGTCAATGCCGATCGGGGGAGTTGGTCTATAATCAGAGATTGCAGCAGGGTGGCCAGTAACCATGCCTGAGCGATGATCAATAACCCGCTGAGGAGGCCAAGTAACATGGACAGGCGGAGCCAACGTTGCGCGGGGGCGCTTTGTTTTTTCAGCCAACGAATCAACTCATACTGTCTTGTTTTATTCATCAGGCAATTTATCTGCGCAGGGAGCTAGAAAATATCAAAAAGTGTCTGTCACCGTTGACGGTGGCAAACTCGCGAAAGGCAATATTACCTTGTCATGACGAGAGGTGAAACCATTAGGTTGTGATAGTCGCCGCATTCCACAACAGGAGTAATTTACTGTTTTTAATTGGGATGCGGGCGAGTGAAAATAAAAAACGGGTGGTTCACTTATCGTAAACCACCCGCCACATAGCGCTTGGATCCCCATGCGGAATCGTTACTTATCGTTTACTAGCCCATCCAGATAGCGTTCTGCATCCAGTGCCGCCATACAGCCGGTACCGGCGGAGGTAATTGCCTGGCGATAAATATGGTCCATAACATCGCCCGCAGCGAACACACCCGGAATGGAGGTTTGTGTGGCATTGCCTTGCAGACCTGACTGAACTTTGATGTAGCCGTTTTCCAGTGCCAACTGACCATCAAAGATGGCGGTATTTGGGCTGTGACCAATCGCAATGAAGACGCCAGCAACAGCAATCTCTTCTGTCTCACTGTTTTTGGTGGATTTAAGGCGGACACCGGTGACACCCATATCATCACCCAAAACTTCGTCCAAGGTGCGATCAGTGTGCAATACGATGTTGCCGTTTTTTACTTTTTCCATCAGGCGATCAATCAGGATTTTCTCTGAGCGGAAGCTATCACGACGATGAATTAAATGAACTTCAGCTGCGATATTCGCCAGATACAACGCCTCTTCAACCGCAGTATTACCGCCACCGACTACCGCCACTTTCTGATTCCGATAGAAGAAACCATCACAAGTCGCGCAGGCAGAGACCCCTTTGCCTTTGAAGGCTTCTTCTGACGCCATTCCCAGATAGCGGGCAGAAGCCCCTGTAGCAATAATCAGCGCGTCACAGGTGTACTCAGCACCATCACCAAACAGGCGGAATGGGCGGTTTTGCAAATCAACGCAGTTGATATGATCGAATAGAATCTCTGTTTGGAATTTTTCTGCATGCTCATGCATCCGCTCCATCAGAGCAGGACCAGTCAAGCCTTCAGGATCACCAGGCCAGTTCTCCACGTCAGTAGTGGTGGTTAACTGACCGCCTTTCTCCATTCCGGTAATCAATACAGGTTTCAGGTTGGCGCGTGCAGCATAAACCGCCGCAGTGTAACCCGCAGGGCCAGAACCCAGAATAATCAATTTGCTATGTTTAGCCGTGCTCATGAATACCTCTTTCCCACAATGGCGGACAATGTTAGCGATTGTAGGGAAAATTGGGCATTAAAAAAAGCAGACAAAAATGTTGTTAGCGATTTGTTTGATAGGTGATGCCTATTTAATGAACTAAATGTATTAAGAATCGGCAGTTAGCGGTGAAGTGACGTCAGGCTGCGGGCAAATTGGACCCAAATTAATTTTTACGTTACGCGCCAATTCGCGCTGAAAAGCTTTGACCCTATAAAAAATGTGGCTTGCAAGCCGATTGAGCAAAAAATAGCCATGACACAAAACCACCTTTTTGCACCATTTTATAGCAAATTTAGGACGAAAAAATAGCTAAGGGAAACACTCTGGGATTTTAATTCTGGCACGTTCTACTGATTTAACTTCTTTTACTTTGACAATCGGCTGTGCATTTGCGAAAACATCATAGGAAGAAGAAATTATCTGCGCGCCATAAATTTCAGATTTGGTATCAGTGATGCCAAGCGAAAACCCTGGAACGTTTTCGATTAATGCTGGATGGCGTGTGAAGTAAGTTCTCGAACAACTGTAGGGGGGAGTTTCTACGGCGGTTCGTGATGTGCTATCTCTTCCTCAACGCTAATAATCATCGAGTACCTCGCATACAGTTGGACAGACAGGGTGTGAGATAACAACGTGTTGATATATTTGCATAAAACAGGCTGCGGGTCGTTGTCTGTAGCAGGCTCGAAGTATAAGCACGATGAGAGCATGTCACAGACTCAAGGAAATTAAGAGAGACTATAAGATGATAGATAATAAAAAACGCCCGGGGAAAGAGCTTGATCGTATAGATCGTAACATCCTGAATGAATTACAAAAGGATGGGCGCATCTCTAACGTTGAGCTTTCAAAACGAGTAGGATTATCACCAACACCATGTTTGGAACGAGTTCGCCGCTTAGAGCGTCAGGGTTTCATCCAAGGTTATACCGCACTGCTTAATCCACAGTATTTGGATGCATCGCTGCTGGTTATCGTTGAGATTACTCTGAATCGTGGCGCTCCGGATGTGTTTGAGCAATTTAATGCCGCTGTTAAAAATCTTGAGGAAATTCAAGAGTGTCACCTGGTTTCCGGCGATTTCGACTATTTGTTGAAAACCCGCGTACCTGATATGTCTGCTTACCGTACATTACTCGGTGAGACCTTGCTTCGCCTGCCGGGCGTCAATGACACTCGTACCTATGTGGTCATGGAAGAAGTGAAGCAGAGTAACCGCCTAGTCATTAAAACGCGGTAAACAGGCAGGTGCAAAACCTGAGTAATTTGGTTACACTCCTGTTTATTCATACAGTTTCAACGCCGGGAGGGTTCTCGGCGTTGTCACTCATACCAGTTAACAGGAACCTGGAGAGCCTTTCTTGAGCCAGGAATATACAGAAGATAAAGAAGTTACCCTGAAAAAACTCAGCAGCGGGCGTCGTTTACTTGAGGCGGTTTTGATTGTGGTAACAATTTTGGCAGCCTACCTGATGGCGGCGCTGCTCAGTTTTAATCCTTCGGACCCAAGCTGGTCCCAAACTGCATGGCATGAGCCTATCCACAATCTTGGTGGGGGTATTGGTGCTTGGATGGCCGATACACTGTTCTTCACCTTTGGTGTTTTGGCTTACGCAATCCCTGTGATTATGGTGATATTGTGCTGGGCGGCTTTTCGTCAGCGCGATGCCAATGAACACGTTGATTACTTTGCTCTTTCTTTACGTCTGATTGGCACATTAGCCCTGATTTTAACGTCATGTGGCCTGGCTGCATTGAATGTTGACGATCTTTATTACTTTGCCTCTGGTGGGGTAATTGGCAGTTTGTTCAGTAATGCCATGTTGCCGTGGTTCAATGGTGTCGGTGCAACACTGACATTGCTCTGTATCTGGGCTGTTGGCCTGACGCTGTTTACCGGCTGGTCATGGTTGGTCATTGCTGAGAAAATTGGCGGAGTGGTCTTAGGCTCACTGACATTTATGACTAATCGCTCACGTCGTGAAGAACGCTATGACGATGAAGATGACGATTATCAGGTTGAAGATTCCGACGTTGCTGAACAAGAGCAGCGGGCGGCTTCAAATAAAGCGCTAGCAGTAGGCGCGGCTAGCGCCGCACTTGCGGCATCTGCGGCTCATGCTGATGACGACGTGCTATTCTCCGCGCCATCAGCAACCGACGCCATCGCCAATGCGCCTGAGCCGGCCTTATCCCCAGCGCCGGGGTCCAATGGCGACTATGATCCTCTATTAAGCAGCCTGCGGGCAACAGATGATGACTATCAACCTGCTCCTAGGGTGATAGCCGAGTCTGTTAGCAGCCATAGCACGGCACCGATGACGGCTAACTCGACAGCGACACCGCCGTTATATTCGTTTGAAATTCCGCAAGAGACGCCATCACCGGTTCAGACTCGCGTTGCCACGCCTGTTGAGCGGCCAGAGCCACAAATGGGGGCATGGGATGTACCACCTGCACCTGTCAGCCATTCGCCGTTCGATTTCTCAACAGCACAGCGCCATAGTGATCAGGTCGATAGTGTTCCTAATGCGAACACTGGTTTTGGCCGTGCCCTTGATGGTTTGGCCGCAGTAAGTTCGGCCAGTGATCCACTGATTAGTGACCCATTGATCAATAGCAGCTTGTCAAATAACCCATTGTCTCATCACGGTTTGTCGGGAACAGCCATCGCCGCTGCGAGTGCAGCAGCGACGTTTATGCCAGCATTTACTGCTACTAGTGACACCGGTTCTCAGGTAAAACAGGGTATCGGTCCTGAGTTACCACGGCCTAACCCTGTGCGTATTCCAACGCGGCGTGAGTTGGCCTCTTACGGTATCAAGTTGCCTTCACAACGTATGGCGGAACAGGAACAACGCGAACAAGAAGCGCAAAATCCTCAGGTTACTGCAGCGTCGTTCGACAGCGAGCCTCTATCAGCAGATGATGATGCGTTGCAGCAGGCTATCTTGCGTAAAGCGTTTGCCGACCAGCAATCCGAGCGTTACGAGCAATCATCAGACGCAGGGGGTAATACGTTCACCGCCCCTGAGCCAGAAGATGAGCAAGCTTTAGAAGAAGCCGCATTACGGCAGGCATTCGCAGCACAACAACAGCATCGTTATGGGGCGGTTCAGCACCAAGACGTTGTTCATCACGAAGACTCTACTCATCACAAAAACAGTGCCGCAGAAGGAATGCAGCCTGTTGATATCCGCCGCGCCTATACATTCTCGCCGGTCGCAGATCTTGTTGATGATAGCCCTCGTGAGCCCTTGTTCACGCTTTCTCCCTATGTTGATGAAGAGGACCACGTCGCTTCTCCAGACGCTATTTCGCCTGAGCAACCAGCGCAATATCAGCAGCCATCAGTGCATCAAACGCATTCAGGGCAAGTCACATCGGTGCCAGCACCCTATACGCAGTCTGCGGCAACGCCTACTTATGCACCGACAACAGCACATGTTCCGGCAATAGCCCCGTCTGCTGTTGAGCCAACAATACCGGTACCACCTGTCGCCCCCGTGCAACCAACGCCAGCAATGGACAGCTTGATTCACCCGTTCCTGATGCGTAATGATCAGCCGTTGATTAAACCGACCACACCACTGCCTACGCTTGATTTACTTTCTTCTCCGCCAGCGGAGGAAGAACCAGTTGATATGTTTGCTTTAGAGCAAACAGCTCGTCTGGTTGAAGCACGTTTAGGTGATTATCGGGTAAAAGCGGAAGTAGTGGGTATTTCTCCAGGGCCAGTCATTACTCGCTTTGAGTTGGATTTGGCTCCAGGTGTTAAAGCGTCGCGCATTTCCAATCTTTCCCGCGATTTGGCCCGTTCTCTATCAGCTATCGCTGTGCGTGTAGTGGAAGTTATTCCGGGCAAACCTTATGTCGGGCTTGAATTGCCGAATAAGCATCGTCAAACGGTCTACCTGAGGGAAGTGCTCGACTGTGCCAAATTCCGTGATAACCCTTCTCCGCTTGCTATTGTGCTTGGTAAAGATATTGCCGGGCAGCCGGTGGTGGCAGACTTAGCCAAAATGCCACACTTGCTGGTGGCCGGTACTACCGGTTCTGGTAAGTCGGTTGGGGTGAACGCGATGATCCTCAGTATCTTGTATAAAGCCACACCAGATGAGGTGCGCTTTATCATGATTGACCCGAAAATGCTGGAGTTATCGGTGTATGAAGGCATTCCTCATCTGCTAACCGAAGTGGTTACTGATATGAAGGATGCCGCGAATGCATTGCGCTGGTGTGTCGGCGAGATGGAACGGCGCTATAAATTGATGTCGGCGCTGGGCGTGCGTAATCTCGCAGGCTATAACGAGCGCGTAGCTCAGGCTGAAGCTATGGGGCGGCCAATCCCTGATCCATTCTGGAAGCCATCCGATAGCATGGACATCTCACCGCCGATGCTGGTGAAACTGCCTTATATCGTGGTGCTGGTGGATGAGTTTGCCGATTTAATGATGACAGTGGGCAAAAAAGTTGAAGAGTTGATAGCACGTCTGGCACAGAAAGCCCGTGCTGCCGGTATCCATCTGGTGCTGGCTACCCAGCGTCCATCGGTAGATGTCATCACCGGTTTGATAAAAGCTAACATTCCAACCCGTATCGCATTTACGGTTTCCAGTAAAATCGACTCACGGACTATCCTCGATCAGGGCGGCGCGGAATCACTGCTGGGGATGGGGGACATGCTGTATATGGCACCAAACTCTTCGATTCCGGTACGTGTGCACGGTGCCTTTGTCCGTGACCAAGAAGTGCATGCCGTGGTTAATGATTGGAAAGCCCGAGGTCGTCCTCAATACATTGAGAGCATTCTTAGTGGTAGTGAAGAAGGGGAAGGCGGTAGTCTTGGATTGGACAGTGATGAAGAGCTGGACCCACTGTTTGATCAGGCCGTGAGCTTTGTGTTAGAGAAACGCCGGGCGTCAATTTCTGGCGTGCAGCGCCAATTCCGTATTGGGTATAACCGTGCTGCACGTATTATCGAACAGATGGAAGCCCAGCAGATTGTGAGTACGCCGGGCCATAATGGTAATCGTGAAGTGTTGGCCCCGCCGCCACATGAGTAGTCATATTTTGCTCTGAGGAAGTTAACATATACCCAATAGATTTCGAGTTGCAGGTAGGCGGCAACGAAATGAACCCAAGGAGTTGAGATAACTCAATGAGTTGGGTGAGTGATGGCAGCTAACACCCCTGCATCTTGAAAGATGACGGGTATAGACAGGGCCGCTTTGCGGCCCTTATGCAAAGAAGCATAACCCCGTATTTATCAGAGAATTTTATAAGGTATTTAGAATAATGAAAAAACTGCTTGTTGCTTGCTGTCTGTTATCGGGTTTAATTTCAGCTTCAGTTCTGGCGGATGTCAGTACCGATTTGCAAGGTCGTCTGAGTAAGGTGAACAGTTTCCATGCTAATTTCTCGCAAAAAGTGACCAGCGCTGATGGCGCGACGGTGCAGGAAGGTGAAGGGGAGCTATGGGTGAAACGGCCAAATCTGTTTAACTGGCATATGACCTCACCGGATGAAAGCGTACTTATCTCAGACGGGGAAACCTTGTGGTTCTACAACCCCTTTGTTGAGCAGGCCACGGCAACCTGGTTGAAGAATGCAACCGGTAACACTCCGTTTATGCTGATTACCCGCAACAACCCGGATGACTGGAAACAGTACAATGTTAAGCAGAAAGGCGATGATTTTGAACTGACACCTAAAAGTGCCAGCGGTAATCTGAAGCAATTTGCCATTACGGTTACGCCGACGGGGACTATCAAGAGTTTTACTGCGGTTGAGCAAGATGGGCAGCGCAGTGCTTACACCCTGAAAGGCCAACAAAATAGCTCGGCTGACGCCAGCAAATTTAAATTTACCCTACCAAAAGGGGTGACGCTGGACGACCAGCGGCAGTGAGGTTTGCGTGAGTAATATGTCCCTCGACTTTTCCCAAAATGAGTTTCAACCACTGGCCGCGCGGATGCGGCCTTTGACGTTGGATCAATATATTGGTCAGCAACATTTGCTGGCACCGGGTAAACCGCTACCACGGGCAATCGTTGCGGGGCAGTTACACTCCATGATCCTCTGGGGGCCACCTGGGACGGGCAAAACCACATTGGCCGAAATTATTGGTCGTTACGGCCAAGCTGATGTGGAACGCATTTCTGCCGTGACCTCCGGTATTAAAGAGATTCGTGAGGCTATCGAACGCGCACGGCAAAACCGTGATGCTGGTCGGCGCACTATCTTGTTTGTTGACGAAGTCCATCGTTTCAATAAAAGCCAGCAGGATGCTTTTTTGCCGCATATTGAGGATGGCACTATTACCTTTATCGGTGCTACGACTGAAAACCCCTCGTTTGAACTGAATTCGGCATTGCTCTCCAGAGCGCGGGTTTATTTGCTTAAGGCATTAACCGCCGCAGATATCGAGAAAGTGATTGATCAAGCGATGTCAGACGGCAGCCGTGGTTACGGTGGGCAGAATATCAAACTGCCGGACGAGACCCGCCGCATGATATCGGAGCTGGTTGGTGGTGATGCTCGTCGCGCGTTAAACAGCCTTGAGATGATGGCAGATATGGCAGAAATAGATGCCAACGGGGTGCGAGTATTAACCCCTGATTTGCTGAAAGAAGTGTCTGGCGAGCGGAGCGCCCGTTTTGATAACAAAGGTGATCGTTATTATGATCTGATCTCGGCGGTGCATAAATCCATTCGCGGCTCGGCCCCGGATGCGGCGCTATATTGGTATGCGCGTATTATCACTGCAGGGGGGGATCCCCTTTATGTCGCCCGCCGTTTATTGGCTATTGCCTCGGAAGATGTCGGTAATGCCGATCCTCGTGCCATGCAAGTGGCTATATCAGCGTGGGACTGCTTTACTCGAGTCGGTCCGGCAGAAGGTGAAAGGGCGATTGCTCAGGCCATTGTTTATCTAGCTTGTGCACCAAAAAGTAATGCGGTTTATTCCGCGTTTAAAGCAGCGATGCAGGACGCGCGTGATAAGCCTGACTTTGATGTGCCAGAACACCTACGTAATGCACCGACCAAACTGATGAAAGAGATGGGGCTTGGGGCGGAGTACCGATATGCCCATGATGAACAGCATGCTTATGCTGCAGGTGAGAACTATTTCCCGCCAGAAATGGCCGCGACTCGCTACTATTCACCCTCATCCCGTGGTCTGGAAGGTAAAATCGGTGAAAAGCTGGCATGGTTGGCTGAGCAGGATCAAAATAGCCCGATAAAACGCTACCGCTAGTCTTGCTGTTGCGGTAAGGTTAGCGCTATATGGTAAGTGGCTGTTTATACCGCTTATGTCATGAAATTCTCCTTTAATAACCATTATGCCCAAAATAGTTGAAGTGGCAGGTAGGCAGCAAGTAAGCGAGTCTCGATGAGTTTACTGAGGTAAGTGATTCGGGTGAGAGAACGCTGCTAATACCGCTGCAACTTCAAAGATGAAAGGCATTCTATAACTACAAGCACAGGACTAGCATGCTCGATCCCAATATGCTGCGCAATGAGCTAGACGCAGTCGCCGAAAAACTTGCTCGCAGAGGTTTTAAACTTGATGTTGAGATGTTGCGCCAACAAGAAGAGCGCCGCAAAGTTTTACAGGTTGAAACAGAAAGTCTGCAAGCAGAACGTAACTCCCGATCGAAATTGATTGGTGCGGCCAAGGCGCGTGGCGAAGATATCGAACCATTACGTCTGGAAGTGAATGCGCTGGGTGAGAAGCTGGATGCGGCTAAGGCTGAGCTGGACAAACTGCAAAACGAAATCCGCTTACTGGCGTTGTCTATTCCTAACCTGCCGGATGATTCTGTCCCTGTGGGGAGAGATGAGAAAGACAATCTTGAAGTCAGCCGTTGGGGTGAGCCGCGTAAGTATGATTTTGAAGTGAGAGATCACGTCTCGCTGGGCGAAATGGCCGGTGGTCTTGATTTTGCTGCTGCAGTGAAGCTGACCGGTGCGCGTTTTGTGGTGATGAAAGGGCAAATAGCCCGTATGCACCGTGCGTTATCCCAGTTTATGCTCGACCTGCATACCGAAAAACACGGTTATCAAGAAGCTTATGTTCCTTATCTGGTTAACCATGCCACTTTGTATGGTACTGGCCAGTTACCTAAGTTTGGTGAAGATTTATTCCACACCAAACCGCTGGAAGAAGAGTCAGATAGCAGTAACTATGCACTGATTCCGACCGCTGAAGTGCCGCTGACCAATCTGGTACGCGATGAGATTCTGGAAGAAGACACTCTGCCATTGAAAATGACGGCCCATACCCCATGCTTCCGTTCTGAAGCGGGTTCCTATGGTCGTGATACCCGTGGCTTGATTCGTATGCATCAGTTCGACAAAGTTGAGATGGTGCAGATTACTCGCCCGGAAGATTCGATGGCGGCACTGGAAGAGTTGACCGGTCATGCAGAGAAAGTTCTGCAATTACTGGGCCTGCCATACCGCAAAGTGCTGCTGTGTACTGGTGATATGGGCTTTGGTTCCAGCAAGACTTACGATTTGGAAGTATGGCTGCCAGCGCAGGATACTTACCGTGAAATCTCTTCCTGTTCTAACATGTGGGATTTCCAGGCGCGCCGTATGCAAGCTCGTTGCCGCAATAAAACCGATAGAAAAACCCGTTTAGTTCATACCCTGAATGGTTCTGGTTTGGCGGTTGGCCGCACCCTGGTTGCAGTGATTGAAAACTACCAGCAGGCAGATGGCCGAATTGAGGTTCCAGAAGTATTACGCCCATATATGGGTGGCCTGGACTTTATCGGTTAATAACATACGGATTAATCACTAATCCAATATGCAGAAAGCGCCCCAGGGCGCTTTTTCTTTTTGGCGTATAGCCAGAGTAAAGGCTGAAGGTTGCTCGTAGGTGCTTCCAACATATCGTGCTATCCCCTCCCGCGCAGTAATTGACTTTTATATCGCCGGTGGCATGATGCGCTCACTTTTATCGTCCCGACGGCTCCTGTCTTATTATGTCCGCATATTCTCGCCCGGTTCTGCTTCTGCTCTGTGGGCTTTTGCTGTTTACGATTTCTATCGCAGTGCTAAATACATTGGTTCCCTTATGGTTATCCCATCAACAATTGCCGACTTGGCAGGTGGGGATGGTTAGCTCGTCTTATTTTAGTGGGAATCTGGTTGGGACACTGATTGCGGGGCGCTTGATCCAGCAACTTGGATTTAATCGCAGCTACCATTACGCCTGTTTTTTATTTGCGTTGGCGACTTGCGGATTAATGCTATCAGTGGATTTCTGGAGTTGGCTGGGGTGGCGCTTTTTGGCCGGCGTGGCTTGCGCCCTGATTTGGGTCATTGTCGAAAGTGCGTTACTGCGCAGCGGCACGTTAGCTAACCGTGGGCAACTGCTGGCAGCTTATATGATGGTCTACTATCTGGGAACCGTCACCGGGCAATTATTATTAGGTGTCGTGTCAACGCAATTACTCAATGTTATCCCTTGGGTCAGTACATTGGTTATTACAGCTATGCTGCCGCTGCTGTTTGCCCACTTCTCACATCAGGGTAGCAGTGAGTCCTCACACATTGCCATTTGGCCGATGCTTAAGCGCCGTAGCGCTCGCCTGGGTATTAATGGCTGCATTATCTCAGGGGTACTGTTAGGTTCGCTCTATGGCCTGTTGCCGCTCTATTTATCGCATCAGGGCATGAGTGATGCCAGCGTTGGATGGTGGATGGCTTTGCTGGTTAGCTCAGGCATTATCGGTCAATGGCCGATAGGCAAAATGGCGGACCGTTATGGTCGTTTACTGGTGCTGCGCATTCAAGTGTTTGTCGTCATCCTCGGCAGTGTAGCCATTTTAGGTAATTATGCCTTGGCCCCGGCATTATTTATTCTGGGGTGTGCCGGTTTTACCCTTTATCCGGTCGCCATGGCCTGGGCGTGTGAAAAGGCCAGCGCTGATGAATTAGTGGCAATGAATCAGGCATTACTGATGAGTTATACCCTCGGTAGTCTGACCGGCCCGACAATGACCTCGCTGCTGATGCAGCGCTATTCCGATAATTTACTGTTTATCATGATAGCCGCTGTCGCCTTAGTGTATTTGATGATGTTGCTGCGTAAGCCAGGTAAACAACAGACCCCTTACGCTGCCATATAACAACCAAAAAAATACCGCCAGTGGCATAACCCAATTTGGCGGTATCTATGGGGATGCGTTAATTAACTGACTACGCCCCCCTTCTTGTTTGAAGTTGCCGCACCATTAGCTGCTTGCAACTGTAATGACTTAATATATTACTTTGTGACCATAGCTTTCGAGAATGCCTTTCACCCGATCCATGATCTCTGTGGTAGGGGGCTTCACCCCATCCAGTTTGTATTCTTCGCCCATGGCGACCCATTTGTGCTTACCCAACTCATGGTAAGGCAGTAATTCGATTTTCTCGATATTAGTCATGTTCTGGGTAAACTCACCTAACATGTGCGCCGATTTATCATCATCTGACCAACCCGGCACCACCACATAGCGGATCCAGGTTTTCTGGTTACGTTTTGCCAAGTAACGGGCAAACTCCAGTGTTCGATGATTCGATACCCCCACCAGATTCTGATGCACACTGTCATCCATCTGTTTTAAATCCAGCATCACTAAATCTGTGGCATCAAGTAACTCATCGATGACCGGATCATAACGGCGTACAAAACCGTTGGTATCCAGACAGGTATGGATGCCTACTTCATGACACGCACGAAACCAATCGCGCACAAACTCGGCCTGCAAAATAGCTTCGCCACCTGATGCAGTCACACCGCCGCCAGAGGCATTCATAAAGTGGCGATAGGTGATGGCTTCTTTGACTAATTCTTCAACGGTAACTTCTTTACCGCCGTGGGTATCCCAAGTATCACGGTTATGGCAATACAGGCAACGCATCAAGCAGCCCTGGAAGAATACGATAAATCGGATACCAGGGCCGTCAACAGTGCCACAGGATTCGAATGAGTGAATACGACCAAGTACTGACATAGCAGGATTTCTCCAACGCTGGATGAATAAAGGCCCCACTAAAGTGGAGCCTTTAAGTTTATGCCATTTTACTGCGGCAGGGAATTATATCGACTGTGTAAAGGTACGAGTAATTACATCCTGCTGTTGTTCTTTGGTCAGCGAGTTGAAACGTACTGCGTAACCCGATACACGGATAGTCAACTGCGGATATTTTTCCGGGTTTTCCATCGCGTCTAACAGCATTTCACGGTTCATTACGTTCACGTTCAGGTGTTGACCACCTTCGATGGACGCTTCGTGATGGAAGTAACCATCCATCAGACCGGCTAGGTTAGCTTTACGTACTTCGTCGTCTTTGCCTAATGCATTTGGCACGATAGAGAAGGTGTAAGAGATACCATCTTTCGCGTAAGCAAACGGCAGTTTAGCAACCGAAGTCAGAGAGGCAACAGCACCTTTCTGGTCACGGCCATGCATTGGGTTAGCACCTGGACCGAATGGCGCACCAGCACGGCGACCATCTGGGGTGTTACCGGTTTTCTTACCATAAACCACGTTAGAGGTGATGGTCAGCACGGACTGAGTTGCCACTGCACCACGGTAAGTACGCAGCTTCTGAATTTTCTTCATGAAGCGCTCAACCAGGTCACAAGCGATATCATCAACGCGTGAATCGTTGTTACCAAACTGTGGATATTCGCCTTCGATGTTGAAGTCGATAGCCAGGCCGTCAGCATCACGGATGGTGCTTACTTTGGCATACTTGATAGCAGACAGGGAGTCAGCCGCAACAGACAGACCTGCAATACCACATGCCATAGTACGGTAAACATCACGGTCATGCAGTGCCATTAGCGCAGCTTCATAGCTGTACTTGTCATGCATGTAATGGATGATGTTCAGCGCGGTAACGTATTGTTTAGCCAGCCAATCCATAAAGTGGTCCATGCGTTCCATGACTTTGTCATAGTCCAGCACGTCATCCATCATTGGCGCTTCTTTCGGGCCAACCTGGATCTTCATTTTTTCATCAACGCCGCCGTTGATTGCGTACAACATGGTTTTTGCCAGGTTGGCACGGGCACCAAAGAACTGCATTTGTTTACCGACAATCATCGGGCTAACACAACAAGCGATAGCATAGTCATCGTTGTTGAAGTCAGGGCGCATCAGATCATCATTTTCATATTGCACAGATGAAGTATCGATGGAGACTTTAGCAGCATACTTTTTAAAATTCAGTGGCAGCTTTTCAGACCACAGAATGGTCATGTTCGGCTCTGGAGACGGCCCCATAGTGTACAGGGTGTTCAGGAAGCGGAAGCTGGTTTTGGTCACTAGAGTACGGCCATCAACGCCCATACCGGCCAGAGACTCAGTTGCCCAGATTGGGTCACCAGAGAACAGTTCATCATACTCAGGGGTACGCAGGAAGCGAACCATACGCAGTTTCATAACCAAATGGTCAATCAATTCCTGCGCTTCAATTTCAGTCAGCTTACCTTCTTTCATGTCACGTTCGATGTACACGTCAAGGAAGGTAGATACACGACCGAAGGACATTGCCGCACCGTTTTGGGATTTAACCGCAGCTAAATAGCCGAAGTAGGTCCACTGTACTGCTTCACGGGCGTTAGTTGCCGGACCTGAGATATCACAGCCATATTTGGCCGCCATTTCTTTGATTTGAGCCAGAGCACGATGCTGTTCAGCAATTTCTTCGCGCAACTGGATAGTCATTTCCAGGTCTTTACCGTTTTCCAAATCATCTTGCAATGAATTGAACTGGGCCAGTTTGTCTTTCATCAGGAAGTCGATACCGTAAACGGCTACACGACGATAGTCACCGATGATACGGCCACGGCCATAGGCATCTGGCAAACCAGTCAGTACACCAGATTTACGGCAGTTCAGGATGTCTTTGGTATAAACGTCGAACACACCTTGGTTGTGTGTTTTACGGTAATCGGTGAAGACTTTTTTCAGTTGTGGGTCAAGTTCACGACCATAAACTTTGCAAGAGCCTTCTACCATTTTAATGCCACCGAATGGGATCAGTGCACGTTTCAATGGTTTTTCAGTCTGCAAGCCAACGATGGTTTCCAGATCTTTATTAATATAGCCAGCATCATGAGATGTGATGGTTGCAGCTACGTCGGTATCGAAATCAACTGGCGCATGGGTGCGGTTTTCCAGTTTGATGCCTTCCATAACCTGCGCCCACAGTTTGTCGGTCGCATCGGTAGGGCCGGCAAGGAAGGACTCATCGCCTTCATAAGGGGTATAGTTCTTCTGGATGAAGTCACGAACGTTTACACCGTTCTGCCAGTCACCCTTGGTAAAACCTTGCCATGCTTTGGCCAATTTTTCATTAAGTTCGGTCATAATGCATCTACCTTTTAATGTTAATTTCTTCGAAAACCAGACGTAGCGGCCACATACTAATGTTGCTGGTCACCGCGCAGATAAATTACCCAATAAGTCAACCCAACCAATAATCCGCCACCAATGATGTTACCGATAGTGACTGGGATCAGGTTATCAATAATAAAGTTACTTACGGTTAAGTGAGCAAATTGCTCAGGTGTTGATCCTATGGATTGCCAAAATTCAGGCGAAGCGAAATTTTTAATCACAATACCCATAGGAATCATAAACATATTTGCGATGCTATGCTCAAAGCCGCTGGCAACAAACATCCCCACCGGTAAGATCATCGCGAACATTTTATCCATTATGGTACGGCCGGAGTAACTCATCCATACCGCCAGACAGACCATCAGGTTAGCTAAAATACCCAAACACACCGCTTCAATAAAAGTATGGTGCAATTTATGGTCGGCTGTTTGCAAAACATTCAGACCCCATTGACCATTTGCCACAGTATGTTGGCCTGCGAACCAAATAAGACACACAAAGAATAGTGCACCGAACAGATTCCCAATATAGACATTAACCCAGTTACATGCCAGTTGACGCCATGTGATACGGCCGCTGGCTTTAGCGACAGTTGTGAGTACGGTCGATGTGAAAAGATCACCCCCACACACCACCACTAACATTAGCCCCAGGGAGAAACAAATACCACCAACCAACTTGGCAAAGCCGAAAGGCACGCCAGCAGTACCGGTAGTCGCTGTAATATAAAAAACAAACGCAATTGAAATAAACACACCAGCAGTAATCGCTAAATAAAAGGTTTTTAGCGGATGCTTGGTGGCTTTATAGACACCGGCATCTTCGGCTACTTTAGCCATTGCCGCAGGTAATAATGCATCGAAGGGGTTGTCAGCTTTCACACTAACTCTCTCTTAAGGGTTAATAAAGCACAACGAGATACTAGCAAAGCAGTATAGCGTGAAAATTGATATGGATCATATTGCGCGAGTTTAGTTAGCTGTGAAACACCATAAAACATAGGGGTGATGCGATTAACTTATTGATTATTAATTGAAAAAAATATTTTAAGATTTGCAAATAATTTTGATTGGACTGTTTTAAAGCCGTTGAGAAGGTTAACTAAAAGGGGTATTTGTAGTTATTTTTATTATTATCCGTCATTAAAAATTAACTATTCATTCACCTATTTATCTATTTTATCTGGTCGCTAAATAATGTTTGTCTAAAGGTGCTATTACGGCGTCAGAAAATAACGTTTTTTTATGACAAAAACAATTGTTGAGCGCGGCGATTTGTATTTATTTTCGTCAGGATTAATTGCAGTACTAAATTAAACGGCGCTGCCAAAAGACAACGCCGTGGGTCGTTTTCTGCTGATTAGCATTTAGCTATTTGCTGGCAGAAAATGTTTACTCGCTTTTAGCCCAATAGCGGCGTTTGGCAGTTTGCAACTTCTCATAAGCACCTAGTAGTGCCTGATGAGCTGGTAAGGCTTTTAGATCCTCATCAACACTGAACAGGCCATTGAAGCGCGCCTCACCCACCAAGGCTGCTGAGGCTGCATCTACCGCCTCCTGACCATACATTTTCACAAAGGCAGTGTAATATTGTGCCGCTTCACGATCCGGCTCCTGAGTCAGTAACAATAGGGTTTGCAGGCAACGGTAATAGTTCGCTTGTTTTGCCGTAAAGACTGAAGAGTTAAAATCTTGCGTCCATTCAACCCAAATCAGTGCTTGCTCCAAATCACCGCCAGCCAATGCCAGCATGGATTTCAGCTCACCGACACGCAGGGTATACCAGCCGTTATCTTTACCCGAGGCGATACCCAGCAATTCACGTACGCGGGCGAAATCATCCAACCCTTCATCATCCAACTGCTGAATGAGCGCCAGATATTCCCCAGGTTGCCAGTCACTGCCGGGCAGGGCCAGCAAGCTGTCTCGCAGATGCACACCCATGGTGTTGTTCGCCATCAGCAAATCTTCGGCAGGATAGATATCAGACCAGCCTGGTACCAAAATCCGGCAGGCATAGACACTTAAATGCTCATAATCAGCGATATACACTTCGGCGTTTTCTTGCTTGAAGATAGCCATCAGGGTAGCGAATTCTTCTTCTGTGCTGCCTTTAAAGCTCCAGTCCACAAATGGATAGTCGGCCTTGTCTTTGAACATATCCCAACTGATCAAGCCACTTGAATCGATAAAGTGGGTTTCCAGATTGGTGTGCTCTGCCACCTCTTCGTCATCGAAGGTCGGCGCGGTAAAGACGTCCAGGTCTTTCAGGCTACGGCCCTGCAATAGCTCAGTCACGGTGCGTTCCAGCGCGACACCAAAGTCAGGATGTGCACCGAATGAGGCAAAACAGGTGCCATTTGACGGGTTAAACAGTACTACGCAAATAACCGGATAAGCGCCACCTAGAGAGGCATCGTAAGAGAGAATTGGGAAACCTTCTTCTTCCAGCTTGGCAATGGCTTCTACCACACCTGGATAGCGGTTTAACACCGCAGCAGGGATCTCCGGCAAGCTGATAGATTCTGCGATAATACGGTTTTTAACTTTACGTTCAAAGACTTCGGACAGGGCTTGTACCCGAGCTTCATTGGCAGTATTGCCCGCAGACATGCCGTTTGAGACATACAGATTGCCGATAATATTCATTGGAATATAGACGGTTTCTAAATCTGACTGGCGGGTAAAGGGCAATGAACAGATCCCGCGTTTGGCGTTACCTGATTGCAAATCCACCAGGTCACTGGCGACCAATTCCTGCTCTGGATCGTAAAACGCCAGCAGGCGCTCATCGAGAATGCCTTCTGGCAGCAAGTTATCTGCTGGGATCGGGAACCACTTCTCGTTGGGATAATGAACGAAATCACCTTCGGCAATGGCTTTGCCCAGATAGAAGTCAGCGAAGAAATAGTTGGTGGATAAGCGTTCGAAATATTCACCTAAAGCCGAAGCCAGTGCCGCTTTCTTGCTGGCACCTTTGCCGTTGGTAAAGCACAACGGGCAATCACGGTCGCGGATATGTACCGACCAAACGTGAGGAACCGGGTTAAGCCAAGAGGCTTCTTCAATATTAAAACCGAGGTCACTCAGCTTTTGCTGAAAGCGAGAGATTGAGTCTTCCAGCGCGGCGTCTTTGCCGGGAATAAAGGTTTGGGTCATTGTCGTCACTTTTTGGCGGTACTAAAAACGCGCAATCATACGGGGTTTTAGTTAATAGCTCCATGTATTCCTAAAGCGCAGCAAATGTCACAGTTTCAGTATGGATATTCCGCATAATTCACTAGCTTATAAATAACGGAGTCATAATGTGAAATCTATAAAGCTAACTGTTTTAGCCGGAATCTTAGCAGGGATCAGCGGTTCGGCCTTTGCTCTACCCAATATCACCCTATTGGCAACTGGGGGAACTATCGCCGGTGGCGGAGATTCAGCCACTAAATCTAACTATAAAGCCGGTAAATTGGGGGTTGATGCCCTGGTAAACGCGGTGCCGGAAATGAAAAAAATCGCCAATATTCAGGGCGAGCAAGTGGTTAATATCGGTTCTCAAGATATGAATGACGAGGTCTGGCTGAAGTTGGCGAAAAAAATTAATGCCGATTGCGCCAAAACAGACGGATTCGTGATTACGCATGGCACTGACACTCTGGAAGAAACTGCCTATTTTCTTGATTTAACGGTGAATTGCGATAAACCCGTGGTGATGGTTGGGGCGATGCGCCCGGCAACTGCCCTGGGTGCAGATGGTCCGCTGAATCTCTATAATGCAGTGGTCGTCGCCAGTGACGCCAATTCAGCTAAACGTGGTGTGCTGGTAGCGATGAATGACCAAGTGCTAAGTGGCCGTGATGTGATGAAAACCAATACCACCTCGGTGCAGACATTCCAGTCACCGAATACCGGATCCTTGGGGTCTATTTATGACGGTAAAGTGAATTATCTGCACCAACCCGCGCCAAGACAACCCGCTTTCGATATCAGCAAACTGAGTGAATTACCAAAAGTTGGCATTATTTATAACTATGCCAATGCCTCTGATTTACCGGCTAAAGCGCTGATTGCTGATGGCTATAAAGGGATTGTCAGTGCCGGTGTTGGTAACGGTAACCTCTATCATTCTGTTTTTGACACGCTGGCAACGGCAGCACACAGTGGGGTTGCTGTTGTGCGTTCATCCCGTGTGCCTACTGGTTCTACCACGGAAGATGCAGAAGTTGATGACACCAAATATGGATTTGTTGCATCCGGCTCACTCAATCCACAAAAAGCACGTGTGTTGCTGCAATTGGCATTAACCCAAACGCAAAAACCGCAAGAGATCCAAAAGCTATTCCACGCATATTGATTCAATAAGTCTTTGACGGGGGCTTCGGCCTCCGTATCTGCTTTATTACCACTAATCTGAAATAAACCCACCCATGCCGTCCGGCGACTATCTTTAATGAATCAAAAAGTTATTGGGCAACTATAAATGCAAACATTTGATCTCAAACGAATGGCACTGGATAAATTCCCCATCGAATTCTTGGCCGAAGTGGGCATGCGCTGTTTATTCACCTTTGTCTTGGTTTTTTTATTCCTCAAACTGAGTGGTCGCCGTGGCGTGCGGCAGATGTCGCTATTTGAAGTCGTGATCATTTTGACATTGGGATCCGCTGCGGGTGATGTCACTTTTTATGAAGATGTGCCGATGTTGCCAGTCGTAATGGTATTTATCTGCATTATGATTTTGTACCGCCTCTCTACTTTCTTGATGTCACGCAGCGAAAAAATACAGCAGTGGATGGAAGGGAAGCCGTTGATCATCATCAGTGATGGGATATTTGTTTGGGAAACCATGCAGCAGGAAAATATTACCCATGATGAGTTTTTTATGGAGTTGCGCCAACAAGGCGTCGAGCATCTTGGTCAGGTACGGCTGGCCATCCTGGAAGTCAATGGTGCAATCAGTGTGTTTTTCTTCGCGCAAGAACATGTCAAACCCGGTTTGCCGGTATTACCTAAATGCTGTGTTAACCCCTTGGTCACCATTGAAAAACCTGCGGAGTATGCCTGTAGCCAGTGCAGCCTGATAGTGGCGTTATCCAGCGGTGCAGAGAAAACCTGCCAACGTTGTGGTCACCACCACTGGGTTGAAGCTTTGGACCATCAACGAGCAAAATGAGTCATCTATCGTGCGCTAACACCTTGGTTCGGTAGCTTTTGGTGAATAATTCCAAATTAATGACAGGATAACGCACAGCCTGCTATCGCAGGGGGTGAGAGTTTCTCCCTTGCCAGTGAATAACCGTTGCAGCAGGCGGACTCGAATGATAAAACCGAGTAATGATAACGATGGCAATCTCAGTTGAGTGTGGTGAGGGGAAATGACACAAGTTTATAATTTTAGCGCAGGGCCTGCGATGTTACCGGTTGAAGTTTTACGTCGTGCGGAACAGGAATTACGTAACTGGCATGGCTTGGGGACATCGGTGATGGAGATCAGTCACCGGAGTAAGGAATTTATTCAGGTTGCTGAAGACGCAGAAGAAGATCTGCGTGATCTGTTACGAATTCCGGCCAATTATAAAGTGTTATTTTGCCATGGTGGCGCGCGCGCGCAGTTTGCCGCAGTGCCATTGAATTTACTCGGCGACAACAACAGTGCTGATTATATTGACGGCGGCTATTGGGCACACAGTGCAGTCAAAGAAGCACAAAAATACTGTGTCCCTAACGTTATCGACGTGACAACCCACGAAAATAGTCTAACGGGTATTTTGCCGATGAAGCAATGGCAGTTGAGTGATAATGCTGCTTATGTACATTATTGCCCAAATGAAACCATTGATGGGCTGGCTATCAAAGAAGAGCCGGATTTTGGCGATAAAATTGTCGTTGCCGATTACTCATCATCTATCCTTTCTCGCCCGATTGATGTCAGTCGCTATGGTGTCATTTATGCTGGCGCCCAGAAAAACATCGGTCCCGCTGGCCTGACAGTGGTTATCGTGCGCGACGACTTATTAGGTAAAGCTCGCACTGAATTGCCATCGATCCTTGATTATAAGGTGCTGGCCGATAACGATTCCATGTTCAATACGCCGCCAACTTTTGCCTGGTATCTCTCTGGTCTGGTGTTTAAATGGCTGAAGGAGCAGGGCGGTTTGGTTGAAATGGAAAAACGTAATCAGGCGAAAGCTGATCTATTGTATGGTGCGATCGATAAGACCGGTTTCTATCGCAATCAGGTGGCTCACGCCAACCGCTCTTTGATGAATGTGCCATTCCAAATGAAGGATGCCTCCTTGGATAAAGTGTTCCTTAGCGAGGCACAAGAGCAGGGTTTGCAAGCCTTAAAAGGCCATCGTGTTGCTGGTGGGATGCGGGCATCGATTTATAATGCGATGCCAATTGAAGGCGTTAAAGTCTTAACAGATTTTATGGCTGACTTTGAACGCCGCCATGGTTGATTCCTCCGGGCGGATGTTTGTCTGCTCAGACTGAGTTATCACCCTTATTTAAAATATATTTATTTGCACACAGAAGACTGGAGAGTGCTTTTCCCATGTTGGAATCCCTGACTTTACAACCCATTGCTCTGATCAATGGCACCGTTAACTTACCCGGTTCTAAAAGTGTTTCTAACCGTGCACTTCTTCTGGCAGCGCTGGCCGAAGGGACGACCCAGCTGAATAACTTGTTAGACAGTGACGACATTCGCCATATGCTCGATGCCTTGCAGGCATTGGGGGTGAATTTCCGCCTTTCGGCTGATCGCACTCAATGTGAAGTGGATGGTGTAGGTGGCAAATTGGTCGCAGACCAACCCTTGGAACTGTTCTTAGGCAATGCGGGCACGGCAATGCGCCCATTGGCTGCGGCACTTTGCTTAGGTAACAGCGACATCGTACTAACCGGTGAACCGCGGATGAAAGAGCGGCCAATTGGCCACTTGGTTGATGCCTTGCGTCAGGGCGGGGCGCAGATTGATTATCTGGAGCAAGAGAGCTACCCGCCGTTGCGCTTACGTGGTGGTTTCCGTGGTGGAAAACTGACCGTTGATGGTAGTGTCTCCAGCCAATTTCTGACAGCATTGCTGATGACTGCCCCCTTGGCTGAGCAAGATACCGACATTCAGATTCAAGGCACTCTGGTCTCTAAGCCATACATCGATATTACCCTGCATCTGATGAAAGCCTTCGGTGTTGATGTGGTGCATGAGAACTATCAACTGTTTCATATAAAAAGCGGCCAGACATATCGCACTCCGGGTACTTATTTGGTTGAGGGCGATGCGTCTTCTGCGTCCTATTTCTTAGCCGCCGCGGCAATTAAAGGTGGCACCGTGCGTGTTACGGGTATCGGTAAAAAAAGCGTGCAGGGTGATACCAAATTTGCTGATGTGCTGGAAAAAATGGGCGCAAAAATTAGCTGGGGTGATGACTATATAGAATGTAGCCGTGGCGAATTACAGGGTATCGATATGGATATGAATCACATTCCTGATGCGGCCATGACCATTGCTACCACCGCACTGTTTGCCAATGGCCCGACGGTTATTCGTAATATCTATAACTGGCGGGTAAAAGAGACTGACCGCTTATCTGCGATGGCCACTGAGCTGAGAAAAGTGGGTGCGGAAGTTGAAGAAGGTGAAGACTATATTCGTGTGGTGCCACCCGTGCAATTAATTGCCGCTGAAATAGGGACTTACAATGACCACCGTATGGCGATGTGCTTCTCACTGGTGGCGTTATCTGATACTCCGGTGACGATTCTTGACCCTCAATGCACCGCTAAAACCTTCCCTGACTACTTTGAACAATTGGCCAATCTGAGCCAGACAGCCTGACCTTTTTGCGCCGAATTTATTGACCTCTAATGGGTACCAGTCGGTACCCATTCCCTATTTTATAGACGGATAGCACTTTTCTTTATTGGCAAATAAGAATAAATGTTTTTTCTGGCTATCTTTCACATCTCTTCTACACTCCAGCCACGGCTTATGGTTTTATTTTCAGCAACTGAACCACGCGAGGGTAACAGTTCACATCGATGCGGCGTATAATGCTGCTCCTGTGTTTGCCCTGCTGGGTAGACAAGAGGTTTTGCCTACCGAAAGGAGAGAGAAATGACGGCGATAGCCCCGGTGATAACCGTTGATGGACCAAGTGGTGCAGGTAAAGGTACGCTTTGCAAAGCTTTGGCTGAATCGTTGAACTGGCGCTTGCTGGATTCGGGTGCGATTTACCGGGTTTTGGCGTTAGCAGCCCTGCATCATCAGGTTGATATCAGCACCGAAGAGGCATTGGTTCCACTTGCCGCACATCTCGATGTTCGTTTTGTCTCACAGAATGGGCAGTTAAAAGTGATTTTAGAAGGTGAGGATGTCAGCAATGAAATCCGCACCGAAACTGTAGGGAATACTGCATCTCAGGCGGCGGCTTTCCCGCGAGTCCGTGAGGCATTACTACGCCGCCAGCGAGCATTTCGTGAAGCACCGGGCCTGATTGCCGATGGTCGCGATATGGGGACGGTGGTCTTCCCTGATGCGCCGGTGAAAATATTTCTTGATGCAAGTTCGCAAGAACGCGCGCACCGACGTATGCTACAGTTGCAGGAAAAGGGGTTTAATGTTAACTTTGAACGTCTTTTGGCTGAGATACAGGAGCGAGACTCTCGTGATCGTAACCGGTCTATTGCACCTTTAGTCCCTGCGGCGGATGCGTTGGTACTGGATTCAACCAGTATGTCCATCGAGCAGGTGATCGAACAGGCGCTGGCTTATGCCCAACGAATTTTAGCGTTGCCGTTGAAAAAATAACGACAATGCGGTCAGTTCTGAGCTCTCAACGATTTATTTTTTAATTAAAATTATTTTTGATGAGCACTTTAACCTTGCTGCAAGGATCTGTGGCGAGGCATGTGAAACAACCCCATCCGGCGGGATGCTAGATGGACGTTAAACTTAAGAATCCTGAAGATTATTAACATGACAGAATCTTTTGCTCAACTCTTTGAAGAATCCCTGAAAACAATTGAAACACGTCCGGGCTCTATCGTCCGTGGTGTTGTTGTTTCTATCGATAAAGATATCGTACTGGTTGACGCCGGTCTGAAATCTGAGTCAGCAATTCCAGCAGAACAGTTCAAGAACGCGCAAGGCGAACTGGAAATTCAAGTTGGTGACGAAGTTGACGTTGCTCTGGACGCTGTTGAAGACGGCTTCGGTGAAACTCTGCTGTCCCGTGAAAAAGCTAAGCGTCACGAAGCATGGCTGATGCTGGAAAAAGCTTACGAAGAAGCTGCAACCGTTACTGGTGTGATCAACGGCAAAGTGAAGGGCGGCTTTACAGTCGAACTGAACGGTATCCGTGCGTTCCTGCCTGGTTCACTGGTTGATGTGCGCCCAGTTCGCGATACTCTGCATCTGGAAGGCAAAGAGCTTGAGTTCAAAGTCATCAAGCTTGATCAGAAACGCAACAACGTCGTTGTTTCTCGTCGTGCAGTTATCGAATCTGAGAACAGCGCTGAGCGTGATCAATTGCTGGAAAACCTGCAAGAAGGCATGGAAGTTAAGGGTATCGTTAAGAACCTGACTGACTACGGTGCATTCGTTGATCTGGGTGGCGTTGATGGCTTGCTGCACATTACTGACATGGCTTGGAAACGTGTTAAACACCCAAGCGAAATTGTCAATGTGGGCGACGAAATCACTGTTAAAGTTCTGAAATTCGACCGCGAACGTACTCGTGTATCCCTGGGCTTGAAACAGCTTGGCGAAGATCCATGGGTTGCTATCGCTAAACGTTACCCAGAAAGCACCAAGCTGACTGGTCGTGTAACTAACCTGACTGATTACGGCTGCTTCGTAGAAATCGAAGAAGGCGTTGAAGGTTTGGTACACGTTTCAGAAATGGATTGGACCAACAAAAACATTCACCCGTCTAAAGTTGTTAACGTTGGCGACGTAGTGGAAGTTATGGTTCTGGACATCGATGAAGAACGTCGTCGTATTTCTCTGGGCCTGAAACAGTGCAAATCTAACCCATGGCAGCTGTTTGCAGAAACTCACAACAAAAACGACCGCGTTGAAGGTAAAATCAAGTCTATCACTGACTTCGGTATCTTCATCGGCTTGGACGGCGGCATCGACGGCCTGGTTCACCTGTCTGACATCTCCTGGAACGTTGCAGGCGAAGAAGCAGTTCGTGAATATAAGAAAGGCGACGAAATCGCAGCTGTGGTTCTGCAAGTTGACGCAGAACGTGAGCGCATCTCCCTGGGCGTGAAACAACTGGCAGAAGACCCGTTCAATAACTACCTGTCTGTTAACAAGAAAGGTGCTATTGTTACTGGTAAAGTAACTGCAGTTGACGCTAAAGGTGCTACAGTTGAATTGGCAGGCGGCGTAGAAGGTTATCTGCGTGCTTCCGAAGCAACTCGCGACCGCGTTGAAGATGCGACGCTGGTTCTGAACGTCGGTGATGAAGTTGAAGCCAAATATACTGGCGTTGACCGTAAAAACCGCGTAATCAGCCTGTCTGTTCGTGCTAAAGACGAAGCTGATGAGAAAGATGCTATTGCTACAGTTAACAACAAGCCAGAAGAAGGTAACTTCTCTAGCGCAATGGCAGAAGCGTTCAAAGCTGCAAAAGGCGAGTAATAACGGGGGGCGGTTTTTCCGCCCCTATACGGTAGTTTAGCTGCAAAGCTTGGAGGTAATATGACCAAGTCTGAACTTATTGAAAGACTTGCTGGCCAGCAATCTCATGTACCGGCTAAAGCCGTTGAGGATGCAGTGAAAGAAATGCTTGAACATATGGCTGGAACACTAGCTGAAGGTGAGCGCATTGAGATCCGAGGATTTGGCAGTTTTTCTCTTCACTACCGTGCTCCGCGTGTTGGCCGTAATCCAAAGACTGGCGCTAAAGTTGAATTGGAAGGTAAGTACGTTCCACACTTTAAGCCAGGTAAAGAATTGCGTGATCGCGCTAATATCTACGGTTAAGTTGGTTACAACTTACCGCGTTATTATCTATACCTAAATCATTGGTGTCATAGCTAATACTGCTATGACGCTGATTATAAAAGGTATAAACGCTGATAAGAAACGGTGCCTAATGGCACCGTTTTTCTTTTTTTCTTTCTAATGTCACGCGCTAAAATTAGCTGAATATATATTAAAACCTTATAACGAATAGATTAAATATTGTTTATTCACTTATTCAAATACCCTCATCTATCTCTATCTCTATCTCTATCTCTATCTCTATCTCTATCTCTATCTCCCTTTTACCTGTAATAAGCTCAGCTTTATTTTCGATACATTCCGCATAGGCGTTGTTAGCTATGTAACAAGATTAAACTATCCGCGAAGCCGCTCTGAACTTCCACTTTTTGTACTGGCTGCATCATCCATCAACAGAGAAAATCAGCATATTCACGATGAGGCAAGCGGATGGCAATGAGGCTATCTGGCAGTAATACAAGGGATGGCTTCTTATCACTTTATCAATCGATCATGCTGCGGCCGCTATTGCCATTGGCTTCTTACCCCTTATTTTTCTACCTCAGTTGCCAGGAACTCTCATCATTGTGGGGCTGCTAGTGTTGGGGGGACTGGTATGGTTAAGTGGGCGTATCTACTGGCAATGCGTGGCATTAGTCATCATCAGTTTTGCGTGGGGAAGTTGGCACGGAAATAGGGTATTAATGCAAATTGAGGCGTTAACTCAAGGTGAGCAGCAAGTTATCGCCACTATAAAGAATGCCTATCTGACATGGGGAGAAGGGAATAAGGTCCTGTTGGGCATTCAGCAAGTTAATGGGCAAAGAGTATTTCCGCCGATTGCAGTATCAGTAAAGTGGCCGGAGAAGCTTGAGCGCTATTGTGCTGGGCAGCAATGGGTGTTGAGGCTACGAATGCGGGCGGTGCATAGCTTACTCAATGAAGGGGGGTTTGATAGCCAACGCTGGGCTATAGCCAACCAGCGTCCATTGCAAGGGCGAGTGATTAAGGCTGAATTGCGTGATGCTCATTGTAATCTCCGCCAGCGGGCCATCAGTGTTATTGAACAGCAGCTACAGCAGTATGACCAGCGGCAGATACTGCTAGCTTTAGCTTTTGGTGAAAGAGAACAGTTGAACACACGCCAGTGGGCACTTTTTCGTAATACCGGAACGGCGCACCTGATGGCGATATCGGGTTTGCACATCGGGCTAGCGGCGCTGTTTGGCGGGATACTGGCTCGTGGGATCCAGTTCTTTCTACCCGTTAGTTGGGTAGGGCCCGTGTTCCCGCTGCTGATTGGCTGGTTTGTGGCAATGGTTTATGTTTGGTTGGCGGGCGCGAATCCACCCGCGATGAGGGCGGCTATAGCATTAACCCTATGGTTACTGCTGAGGTTGTTCGGTATTTTATGCAGCGCCTGGCAAGTGTGGCTCTGGGTGTTGGCGTTAATATTACTTAGTGAACCACTGGCGGTACTATCAGACAGTTTTTGGCTCTCCTGTCTGGCGGTATTCAGTCTGATATGTTGGTTCTATTGGGTGCCAATTACTCAGCGTTTTAGGGGCGGATGGCTTGGGCTGATTATCCGCTGGTTCCATTTACAATTTGGTATGATGCTACTATTGATGCCACTGCAGATAGGCCTATTTCATGGCGTCAGCTTGTTTTCTATCCCTGCAAATTTGTGGGCAGTGCCTATCATATCCCTGCTTACTGTGCCTTGCGTATTGTTGGCCTTGGCCTGCATACCATTGCCTACCGTAGCTGGCCTGTTTTGGTTCTTGGCCGATATATCGCTTTGCGCGGTACTCTGGCCACTCAATCATCTAAAAACCGGTTGGTTGCATACTGGGTTAGCATCCGTTGCCGTGGCTTATGCGGGGTGGCTGGTAATACTTATTTGGCGTTTTCAGTGGTGGCGCAGCTATCCAATTGGGGTGGTAGTCCTGTGTGTCAATTTGGTGTTATTCACTCAGCGGCGTGATGATTATCGCTGGCGTGTTGATATGTTGGATATTGGGCACGGTCTGGCAATAGTGATAGAACGCGCAGGGAAAGCAATTATCTTTGATACGGGCAATCGTTGGCACACCAGTAGCATGGCAGCTGCGGTTATTCTCCCTTATTTACGTTGGCGGGGCATTGTGGTTGAGCAAATTATCCTTAGCCATGATCATCTTGATCACACCGGAGGGCTAGCTGAGTTAAAGGCGGCATTCCCGCAGGCGAAAATCCGTGCACCTTTCTCCTTAACTGGCCCGATAGCGGGTTTGCCCTGTCAGCAAGGCGTGAAATGGCAATGGCAAAATTTAAATTTTGAGGTTTTATGGCCAAGAACTCATGTGATTAACGCCCAAAATGATGACTCATGTGTTATTCGCATTGATGATGGCAAACACAGTCTGTTATTGACGGGCGACCTTGAAACACGGGGAGAGCGGCAGTTAGTTAAAAATTATCGTGCTAAGCTAGCCTCAACATTGCTGCAAGTTCCCCACCATGGCAGCAATACCTCTTCAACCGGCCCATTTTTGCGGGCAGTGAAGCCAGAATTGGCTTTTGCTTCCGCTGCACGCTATAACCAATGGCACCTGCCAGCTAAAAAAGTGATTAAACGCTATCAAAAAAATAGCATTATTTGGCGTGATACCTCGGTATCCGGACAGCTAACTGTGTATTTTTACAGCGATAGTTGGCAAATTAGGGGCTATCGGGAACAAATAATGCCACGTTGGTATCACCAGCGGTTTGGCGTTGGAGGCCATAATGAGTAGAATGGGCCGCTATTTCTTCTGGTGCTGGTATTTGCATGATGAATGATAAAGATCTATCCACATGGCAGACGTTCCGTCGCCTCTGGCCAATGATCTCTCCTTATAAGACCGGTCTTGTTGTCGCGGCGATAGCATTAATCCTTAATGCCGCCAGTGACACGTTTATGCTGTCGTTACTGAAACCTTTGCTCGATGATGGTTTTGGTAAAGCGAATAGCTCAATTTTAAAATGGATGCCGTTGGCTGTTATCGGTTTGATGGTGGTTCGTGGAATAACCGGCTTTATTTCTAGCTATTGTATCTCATGGGTCTCTGGTCAAGTCGTGATGTTCATCCGTCGCCGCTTATTTAGCCATATGATGGGGATGCCGGTATCCTTCTTTGACCAGCAATCGACTGGCACGTTGTTGTCCCGTATTACCTATGATTCTGAGCAGGTAGCGGCATCGTCTTCTGGCGCATTGGTTACAGTGGTGCGTGAAGGGGCCTCTATTATCGGTTTGTTTATCATGATGTTTTATTACAGCTGGCAGTTGTCGCTGATTTTAATCGTCATTGCACCGATTGTTTCTGTTTCTATCCGGTTAGTCTCTAAGCGTTTTCGTAATATCAGTAAAAATATGCAAAGCACCATGGGAGAAGTGACCACCAGTGCAGAGCAAATGCTGAAAGGGCACAAAGAAGTGTTGATCTTTGGTGGCCAGAAAGTTGAAACCGAGCGTTTTGATACCGTCAGTAATCGCATGCGTCAGCAGGGGATGAAGCTGGTTTCTGCTTCTTCCATTTCTGATCCCATCATTCAGTTGATTGCTTCATTTGCGTTGGCGTTTGTGCTGTATGCGGCAAGTTTCCCTAGTGTGATGGAAACTCTGACAGCGGGTACCATCACTGTGGTGTTCTCGGCAATGATTGCTCTGATGCGCCCGTTGAAGTCCCTTACCAATGTGAATGCACAGTTCCAGCGCGGGATGGCAGCTTGTCAGACGCTATTTGCTATTCTGGATATGGAACAGGAAAAAGACGAGGGGAAACTGGAAGTTGAGCGGGCTAAAGGCGAAATAGAATTCCGCCATGTCACTTTCTACTACCCAGGCAAAGACACCCCAGCACTGAATGATATCAATATGCACATTGAAGCGGGTAAGACCGTGGCATTGGTAGGGCGTTCAGGCTCAGGTAAGTCAACTATCGCCAATTTACTGACCCGGTTCTATGATGTCAGCGAAGGCAGTATCTTGATGGACGGGCACGATTTGCGTGATTATCGGCTTGGTGCCTTGCGAAACCAAGTCGCCTTGGTGTCGCAAAATGTTCATCTGTTCAATGATACGGTTGCCAATAATATCGCTTATGCCCGTGACGAGCACTATAGCCGCGCTGAAATCGAAGAAGCCGCCCGAATGGCATATGCCATGGATTTTATCAATAAAATGGAATTTGGCCTTGATACTGTTATTGGCGAGAACGGTGTGATGCTCTCAGGTGGGCAACGTCAGCGTATCGCTATCGCTCGTGCGTTATTGCGAGATTGCCCGATATTGATTCTGGATGAAGCTACCTCAGCGCTGGATACTGAATCTGAACGGGCGATTCAGTCCGCATTGGATGAGTTGCAGAAAAACCGTACTTCATTGGTTATTGCCCATCGCTTATCTACGATTGAAAAAGCCGATGAAATTTTGGTCATTGAAGAGGGGCGCATTGTCGAGCGTGGTGTACATGCAGAGTTGTTGGCGCAACATGGTGCCTATGCCCAACTTAATCGTATGCAGTTTGGCCAATGATTGAGCGTATCTGGTCTGGGCGGTCTCGGCTGTATCTGCTACTGCTGCCACTATCTTGGTTATACGGTGCGGTCACAGCACTTATCCGGGCCAGTTACTCTCTTGGCTGGCGTTCTGCTTGGCGCTCACCGGTCCCGGTGGTTATTGTCGGCAACCTTACTGCTGGCGGAAATGGTAAGACACCGGTCGTAATCTGGTTAGTGGAACAGCTAAAACTACGGGGTTACCGTGTTGGGGTGGTGTCTCGTGGCTACGGGGGCAAATCTACGGTGTATCCGCTACTGCTATCCAATGAGACATCCACGGTGCAGGCAGGTGATGAGCCGGTTCTGATATATCAACGTACTCAGGCACCGGTCGCTGTCTCACCAAAGCGCTCAGATGCCATCAAAGCGTTACTAAAAGCTCACACTTTGGACTTCATCATCACCGACGATGGATTGCAACATTATGCGCTACAGCGTGATTTTGAGCTGGTGGTGATCGATGGTGTGCGTCGTTTCGGTAATGGTTGGTGGTTACCGGCAGGCCCGATGCGTGAACGGGCGGGGCGTTTGCACTCAGTGGATGCGGTAATTACCAATGGTGGTATTGCCGCCAGCGGAGAAATACCGATGCAGTTGGTGGCGCGGCAGGCCGTCAATCTGGTTAGCGGTGAGCGGTTACCCGCACAGCAACTCCAGCATGTCGTTGCAATGGCGGGTATTGGTCATCCTCCTCGGTTCTTTACTACCCTGAATTTACTGGGTATTGAGCCTAAGAGTAAGCATGTTTTTGCTGACCATCAGGATTATTCATTAGCACAACTTAGTCCGCTAACGAGTGGCCCGCAAATATTATTGATGACTGAAAAAGATGCAGTCAAGTGCCGGGCTTTTGCTCAGCCTAATTGGTGGTACCTGCCGGTAGATGCACAGTTACCGCCGGATCAGGCTGAACAATTGCTGTTGAACATTCAGGCATTATCACGCCACACCAAGTAGCCCACTTTATAGACTCAGCAGTGTTAGCTTGAGGGATGCCGCGCATGCCACAATTGAGCGCTGCTGGGTTTCTTCATATAGCTGTAGTTCATCAATTACCGTGGCTCCCAGCGCCCGCTGGAAATCCTGCTTGCTGGAGTGCCCCGCAAACTGGCTGTGACCACTGTCCCCTAAATTTGATTGAAAAATACCTGCTGCGCTGACGGGGAGAAAATCCTCATAAACTAACGGCTCATATTGGATAAATTCCCCGTCAATCAATTGGTCTAATGTCAGGTTTTGCATTGATTCAGTAAGGGTACTTAGCCCTCTCTCGGTAGGGAAATAGCGAAAGAAAGCGAGCTGTTCAGCGCGCATTGTCGGGTAGTCATCTGGGAACTGGCTAAATTTCTCCTTGAGAATCGCCATGTATTGCAGGGCATTTTTTTCATTTACGGGAACCTGTAGTTGATCTTGTGCCGCCTGTAGCAGGCAGTCATAGAGATTACGCCCCTTCGCTGTCAGCGCTGTCCCCCGTTGTTCTATTTCACCAAAACGGGCGGTGTGATGCCCTCGAGTGAGTCGACCATCTGTTGCGACAAACGAAACCTGTTCCTCAAGGGCTTTAAAACTGGTTTGCCGTAATAATATTGGACAGCGGCGCGGAGGTGGCCCTTCGATCACCGCTTTGGGGGTAATCTGATGTTCTGGCATCGCAATTTGTACGGCATCGATATGCAACGTTCGTGGCGTTAGGTGGTTAATATGGGGTCCTTTGAAAGCCACCACATCGGCAATTAAACGATGCTGATCGTGCAGTTGTTGGTAAACATCAGCACTTACTGTCGCTTGATTATGCCAGCGAAATGTCTCTAATGACTGAGCAATAAAGTCATCGGCTTCATTGCTGGTCAGCCCGCCGGAAATTTCATGCTGAGTAATTAATTCGATAGCCCGTGGAGTAAATATCACTCTTTTTGCCAGAATATCGGCAGCTTGTTGCCGCAGCTCTGGTTGTTCAATTAATTCAAGGCGCAATAATGAGGTGAAAATTCTAAATGGGCAGGTTTGCAGCGAAGCTTCATGGACAGCGCGGAATGCCGTCGAGTGAACCGGAACCCCAGCCGGGGCCAGGTCATAATAACCAACAGGCAGCATACCCATCACCGCAAACAGGCGGCGCAGGGTCGCAAGTTCAGCGGCGGTTCCCACTCGGATAGCACCGTGTCGTTCCATGTTCAGGCGCTCAATCTCTCCGGTCCGGCGTAAATGGCGGGTAAGTTCCGGTTGCTGACCCATAGTTTGGTTGTTGATATCAGCAACCAGTTGTAACAAGGCTCCGTATAGCGGCACTTCATCCTGATACATATCCGACATGGCACTGGAGAATCTGGCGCGAATCTCATCGGGGTGGACAAACGGTGGGTGAGTCATAATCGGATAGCTCCTTCATGCTTATTCAGTTTTTAGTCTAGATTGATATCGATAATTAATGGGGTAAGCAGTGGAGAATATTGGTTTTTTATGCGTGGCATCCCATTGATGCTACTTACTGAACTACCTTCCCAGATAAAATAGTTGCGCGGCATGGTATTTTATGAGTTAATAGCCGCTGGCCTGTGCTACAGACCTATTTATGTGTAAGAGTGTTCGAGACTAAAGTAAAGCAGTTCCTCCCAGACGTTATCTTGTTGATGCCGATCCAAAGACGAACCTTCCAGTATCTCTGATAGTAACTCCCATAAGTAATGTTCTGATGCAGGCCCGCTATTACTCATAGCGCGAGTGCCTTATGGCAGATTTAATGTTATTTGAAAGAAGAAGTTGAAGGTGAAGTTTATGTCTAAGAAGACAGGTCAGGTTAAGTGGTTCAACGAAAGCAAAGGTTTTGGTTTTATTGAACAGCATGATGGCGGTAAAGATGTGTTTGTTCACTTCTCCGCGATCGCAACTGATGGTTTCAAAACCTTGGCTGAAGGCCAGCGTGTTGAGTATACCATCCAAGACAGCCCGCGCGGGCCGGCTGCTGCAAACGTTGTTGCTCTGTAATTTAAGAGAAATAATGTTTAGATTATCTTAGAAAGTGATGATGCCGATGTGCTAATCATCGATCTGGATAGCAAAATTCTAAAGCCCGCACTTATGCGGGTTTTTTCATAAAATCAAGCTCATAGAGGTTTAATCAGAAAACTTTAGGATGGGCAACTGCATCTAAACAATAAATAAAAATGAGTTGTTAGGATGCCCAGTAAAAGGAAATTTATTATGACGTTAAAAATGGGTCGCGTGAAATGGTTCAACCAATCAGAAGGTTACGGTTTCATCTCGCCACACGATGGTAGTTTGGATGTGTATGTCAGCAAGACGGCTATCGCCAACACCAAAAATAAATCACTCAGTGAAGGGCAAGACGTTGAATTCTCTACTTATCGTAGTATTCACGGGCCGTCAGCAGCAGATGTGATCGCTTTCTAAGTAAACGACGACGATCAACTCGTTTTCTAAGCAAACGGCTACCTTTTGGTAGCCGTTTGTATTTATACCCTTGGGTATTTTTGGCCTCTATTCGACAGGTTGCTTTGTCGCCGGGCAGCTTTTGCAGGTGCTTCTATTTGTCTTTATGCGGCTTAGTTGCTGAAGTTAGCAAACAGCGCAATAATTTTATGGAATACTTTCATCTCTTACTCGACATGCCCATTTATGTGATGTGAATCACAAAATTCTACTCCTCGCTATTCAACATATCAATAACAAAACCAGCATTTATCCCACGAGATAGCTATCTATATTTACTTATGTAGTTGCTAATTAACATAACTCCTTGTTATTAATCGCTGATAGCGCAGGCAGCATCGGTACAGTTAACCTGCCTCAGCAGATATGGTATCCTCGAGCACTTTCCTGCTGGCTAAACTCCATTCTGGAGGATGTATGGACCACCGTTTACTCGAGATCGTTGCCTGTCCGGTTTGCAACGGCAAGTTGTATTTCAATAAAGAAAACCTTGAATTGGTATGTAAAGCTGACAATCTGGCTTACCCGGTGCGCGATGGTATTCCGGTATTGTTGGAGAATGAAGCCCGCCCACTGTCAATTGATGAGAAGCACGCATGAGTTTCATCGCTATAATTCCCGCTCGATATGCTTCAACCCGGTTACCCGGCAAGCCATTGGCTGATATTGCGGGCAAACCGATGGTAGTTCATGTGATGGAACGAGCAAAGGCGTCGGGCGCGTCACGGGTGATTGTGGCAACAGATCATCCTGAGGTGGTGAGAGCCGTTGAGGCTGCCGGTGGTGAGGTCTGTATGACCCGTACCGATCATCAATCTGGCACCGAGCGCTTAGCCGAAGTTATTGAACTATATGGTTTTGCCGATGATGATATTATCGTAAATGTCCAAGGGGATGAACCTCTGATACCCCCGGTAATTATCCGTCAGGTGGCTGATAATCTGGCCGCTTGTCGTGCTGGCATGGCAACATTAGCGGTGCCGATTGAAAGTAGCGAAGAAGCATTTAACCCTAATGCGGTTAAAGTGGTGATGGATGAGCAAGGCTACGCGCTCTATTTCTCCCGCGCGGCGATCCCATGGGAAAGAGAGCGTTTTGCTCAGTCAAAAGAGACTATCGGTGATTGTTTCTTACGCCATATTGGTATCTATGCTTATCGTGCAGGTTTTATCCGCCGTTATGTTAATTGGGCGCCGAGCAAACTCGAACAAATCGAGCTATTAGAGCAACTTCGAGTACTGTGGTATGGCGAAAAGATCCACGTCGCGGTAGCAAAAGCGATACCCACGGTTGGGGTTGATACTCAGGCTGATCTGGATCGGGTGCGCGCTATCATGCTTCATCAGTAACCATTACGGGCACCGAACTGTTTGCGCCAGGTCCAATTGGGCCTGGCGTTTTTACGTTGTATCCGATAGTTTGATTTTTATTATCAATAATAGTTGATCTGCATTCTGGAAATCTCCCGCCCGTCATCCCATTATGAACCATCAATTTCGCCAGATAATTGGACTGAGCATAATGGAACAACTGAAAGCTGAATTAAGTGTGGTGCTCGGGGAATCTATCACCCGCCTCGAACGTATCAGCGAGCAGCCCTATGCCCACCTGTACGCGATGTATAACCAGCAGGGGCAGGCAATCCCATTACTGGCGAAGAGCTATGTTTGTCAGGGGATTGCACAGCAAGAGGCGTATAAACTTTCCATGCTGGCTCGGGAAGGTGATATCCGGTTACCCACAGTGTACGGACTGGTGATGACCCACCAATCCCCGTATAAAGAAATTCTGTTGATGGAGCGTTTACGTGGTGTTTCGGTGGAGGCACCGACTCGGACGGGGGAGCGCTGGGATGCTTTGATGGATCAGATAGTTGAAGGTGTGCTGGCATGGCACCGCATTGATAGCCACGGTTGTGTGGGTAATGTTGATAGCACCCAGGAAAATGATTGGTTCAGTTGGTATCAGCAACGAGTTGAAGTGTTGTGGGCGACCTTGTCTAATATGAATTCACCGGTTATGACATTGGAAGACCGTGCAATACTTTACCGTGCGAAGGCGTCATTAACGGCACTTTTTGCCGGTTTTGATGACAGCTCAGTGCTGGTGCACGGCAACCTGACTCTCCGCAGCATGTTAAAAGATGCGCGCAGCGATCAGTTGCTAGCGATGCTTAATCCTGGCCCGATGTTGTGGGCTCCACGAGAGTATGACTTGTTCCGCCTCAGCGAAGAGGGCATGCCTAGTCAGCTATTCTATCGTTATCTCAATAAAGCACCGGTCTCTGAATCCTTTGTTGCCCGCCGATGGCTCTATACCCTTTGGGAACTGGTGGCCCGCTTCATCCATACCGGGAATCTGGATCGTGCTGTATTTGATAATGCCGCCAGGCAACTTCTCCCTTGGCTAGATTAATATCCTTCATCTTTCAAGTTGCTGGTGTGTTGGCTGCGCTCAATAACCCGAATCACTTACTGCTCTTGACCTTAAAAAATAAGTAAGCTCATCGGGATTTTTTCCCTTGCCGCCTTCCTGCATTTCGAAATCTATTGGATATTGACGGGTGACAATGAGTTATTAATAGCAAAATTATTCATCCTTGCTATCCCCGCTTAATTTTTGCCACAACAGCCCCAATGTTTCATACCAGGCACGCTCGGTGTGGCCTAAATAAGCCGCTGCTGGAATAGCACGCTCCCAGCTATGCAGTGGCGTGGTGATGGCTAACTGATTTGCAGGCGCGGGGATTGGATGTAACCCAATGGCGGTAAAGAATTTAATCGCTCGGGGCAGATGATTTGCCGAGGTGACCAGCAAAAATGGTTTATTACCCACCAGAGTGGCCACCGCCGCGGCTTCTTCAACGGTATCTTTCGGTTGCTCTAACGCAATAATATTCGCCACCGGAACACCTAAGCTTTCTGCCACCTGAGCTGCTGTTGTTGCACTGCTTTGGTTGTTCGGACCCGCACTGCCAGTAAAAACCATTTTTGCGTTAGGATGTGCACGATACAGCCTGACACCCTCAGTGACTCTTGGCAGGCTATTTGCGAATAAATTGGCGCTTGGTGCCCAATTCGGATTAAACGTGTAGCCGCCACCGAGCACAACAATGTAATCTACCGGGTCGTTTCCCTGATAAGTCGGGTATGACTTTTCCAGTGGCAATAGCAGGCGGTCAGCGACAGGTTGCAGGCTAATAAGCAATAATACCAGCCAACTCAACGCAAAAAGTGTTTTGCCACTTTTCTGCCAGCGGGTAAACCACAATAAAATTAGTGCCAGCCCCATGATGATGAGTAACAAGGGCAGGGGCATTAATAAGCCGCCAACAAACTTTTTTAAGGTGAAAAGCATAAAAATAGGGCCCTTTTGGCTGAAAAACCGGCATTTGGCGCTGATTACAGGCCAAGAGGATTTATTCTAAGTCAGGCTGTGCCAAAATAGCAGGTTGGTAGGCATTCTTTTTACTGTGGCTATTGATTTACCATTATCTATCAAAGCCGTTAAATCAATAGTTATAGCGGAGCAGTTGTTCATGCAGGATCGCAATTTCGATGACATTGCTGAGAAGTTTTCCCGCAATATCTATGGTACGACGAAGGGAATGATTCGCCAGGCGGTGGTTTGGCAAGATATCAGCGGGCTGTTAGCGCAGTTGCCACCACGCCCGTTGCGGATTTTAGATGCAGGTGGTGGCGAAGGGCATATGGCTTGCCAACTGGCGGCATTAGGCCATCAGGTCCTATTATGTGACCTGTCAGCGGAGATGATCCAGCGCGCGAAGGCCGCTGCCTTGGAAAAAGGTGTGAGCCACAACATGCAATTTGTACAAAGTGCGGCTCAGGACATCACCCATCATTTAGAACAGCCGGTTGATCTGATATTGTTCCATGCGGTTTTAGAATGGATTGCAGAGCCTCAACACGTTCTGCAAATACTCTTTAATGCGTTGACTCCCGGCGGCGCGCTCTCATTGATGTTTTTCAATGCCAATGGATTGGTGATGCGTAATGCGGTATTGGGTAACTTTCAGTTGGCGTTACCGGGTGTAAAAAGGCGTAGGCAGCGTTCGCTATCGCCGCAATACCCTTTAGATCCACCAACGGTATATGGTTGGCTTGAGCAAATGGGTTTATCCATTAGCGGTAAGACGGGAGTACGGGTGTTTCACGATTACATGAAAAATAAACAGCAACAAGTTGATGAGTTTGCTGAATTATTGGCGTTGGAACAGCGCTATTGCCGGCAGGAGCCCTTTATCAGCCTGGGGCGCTACGTGCATGTCATGGCGTTTAAGCCAAATCTGAAGGACCCATTATGAGTGACTTTTCCCAGACAGTACCCGAACTGGTCGCCTGGGCGCGGAAAAATGACTTTTCGATTACTCTGCCCACCGATCGTTTGGCCTTTCTTTTAGCTATTGCCACGTTAAACGGTGAGCGGCTGGATGGCGAAATGAGTGAAGGGGAGTTAGTTGATGCATTTCGCCACGTCTGCAAAGGTTTTGAGCAGACCCATGAAACCGTGGCCGTGCGCGCGAATAATGCTATCAATGACATGGTGCGCCAGCGGTTACTCAACCGCTTTACCAGTGAAATTGCCGATGGTAATGCGATTTACCGCCTGACGCCGTTAGGCATTGGTATCACTGACTACTATATCCGGCAGCGCGAATTCTCCACCCTGCGCCTGTCAATGCAGTTATCGATTGTCGCACAAGAGCTACAACGGGCGGCAGAAGCAGCCGAAGAGGGGGGGGATGAATTCCACTGGCATCGTAATGTTTTTGCCCCGCTAAAATATTCAGTTGCTGAAATTTTCGACAGCATTGATATGACGCAACGCTTGATGGACGAGCAGCAACATAGTGTGAAGGAAGATATCGCCGCGTTGCTGAATCAGGATTGGCGGGCGGCTATTGCCAGTTGTGAAATGCTGTTGTCAGAAACATCCGGCACACTGCGTGAATTACAAGATACGCTGGAAGCGGCAGGTGATAAACTTCAGGCTAACCTGTTACGTATTCAAGAAGCCACTATCGGCAATGCGGGTCTGGATCTGGTGGATAAGTTGGTCTTTGATTTACAAAGTAAACTTGACCGCATTATCAGTTGGGGTCAGCAGGCGATTGACCTGTGGATCGGCTATGACCGCCACGTGCATAAGTTTATCCGTACTGCGATTGATATGGATAAAAACCGTGTCTTCGCCCAACGCTTGCGCCAGTCAGTTCAGAATTATTTTGATAGCCCATGGACTCTCACCTATGCCAACGCTGATCGCTTGCTGGATATGCGCGATGAAGAACTGGCGTTGCGCAGTGAGGAAGTTACCGGGGAGCTGCCACCGGATCTGGAATTTGAAGAATTTAATGAGATCCGTGAGCAATTAGCCGCCCTGATTGAGCAGGCGTTGTTGGTATACCAGCAACAAAAGATGCCACTTAATCTGGGGGAAGTGATGCGCGACTACCTCGCGCAATATCCGCGTGCTCGTCATTTCGACGTGGCTCGTATCCTGGTCGACCAGGCAGTTCGCCTTGGTGTGGCCGAAGCCGATTTCTCAGGGTTACCAGCAGAATGGTTGGCAATCAATGATTACGGAGCCAAGGTGCAGGCACATGTCATCAACAAATATTGAAGTAGTAATGCCCGTTAAACTGGCTCAGGCATTGGCCAACTCACTGTTTCCAGCACTTGACAGCCAGTTACGTGCCGGTCGTCATATCGGGATTGATGAACTGGATAATCATGCTTTCCTGATGGATTTTCAGGAGCAACTGGAAGAGTTTTATACCCGTTATAACGTGGAGTTAATCCGTGCACCGGAAGGTTTCTTCTATCTGCGTCCCCGTTCTACCACGCTGATTCCACGCTCGGTGCTATCTGAGCTGGATATGATGGTTGGCAAGATCCTTTGTTATCTGTATCTCAGCCCTGAACGTTTGGCCCATGAAGGCATTTTCGCGCAGCACGAATTATACGAAGAGCTGCTAAGTCTGGCCGATGAGAGCAAATTGCTGAAGTTTGTTAACCAGCGCTCAACCGGGTCGGATTTGGATAAACAGAAGTTGCAGGAAAAAGTACGAACCTCACTTAACCGGCTGCGTCGGTTGGGGATGATCTACTTTATGGGCAATGACAGCAGCAAGTTTCGTATCACTGAAGCGGTATTCCGCTTTGGTGCTGATGTGCGTAGCGGCGATGACCCACGGGAAGCCCAGTTACGCATGATCCGTGATGGCGAGGCCATGGCGGTGGAAAACAGTCTGTCACTCCATGATGAAAGCGATGAAACTGACATCACCATGGGTAATGCAGCGGACAGTGCAGAGGATGAACAGGAATGATTGAACGCGGTAAATTTCGCTCGCTGACCTTGGTTAACTGGAATGGTTTTTTTGCCCGGACATTCGATCTTGATGAGCTGGTAACCACTTTATCTGGCGGCAATGGTGCGGGTAAATCCACCACTATGGCCGCTTTCGTTACAGCACTGATTCCTGACCTGACACTGCTGCACTTTCGTAACACCACCGAAGCCGGTGCCACCAGTGGTTCTCGTGATAAAGGTCTGCACGGCAAATTGCGGGCCGGGGTCTGTTATTCAACGCTGGATGTCGTCAACTCCCGCCACCAACGTGTGGTTGTCGGGGTGCGGTTGCAACAAGTGGCAGGGCGTGACCGCAAGGTTGATATTAAGCCTTTCACCATTCAGGGGCTGCCGACGGCTATCCAACCTACCCAGATTCTTACAGAGGTGGTGGGTGAGCGTCAGGCGCGCGTCCTGTCATTACAAGAGCTGAAAGAGCGCGTCGAAGCGATGGAAGGGGTGCAGTTCAAGCAATTTAACTCCATCACTGACTACCACTCGCTGATGTTTGATTTGGGTGTGATTCCAAAGCGTTTACGCTCTTCTGCCGATCGCAGCAAATTTTACCGTTTGATAGAAGCATCGTTGTACGGTGGTATTTCCAGCGCGATTACCCGCTCACTGCGTGATTACTTATTGCCAGAAAACAGCGGCGTGCGGAAAGCCTTCCAGGATATGGAAGCGGCATTGCGTGAAAACCGTATGACCCTTGAGGCTATTCGTGTCACTCAATCTGATCGTGATCTGTTTAAGCATCTGATTTCAGAGGCAACGTCCTACGTTGCTGCTGACTATATGCGTCATGCCAATGAGCGGCGGATCCATCTTGATGGCGCATTGGTATTGCGCCGTGACTTGCTGACCAGCCGCAAGCAATTGGTGACTGAGCAGTATCGTCATGTGGAAATGTCGCGAGAATTAGCCGAGCAAAGCAGTGCGGAATCGGATCTGGAAACAGATTATCAGGCGGCCAGTGACCACCTGAGTCTGGTGCAGACCGCCATGCGCCAGCAGGAAAAGATCGAGCGCTACCAGAGTGATTTGGAAGAGTTGACTTACCGGCTGGAAGAGCAAAATGAAGTTGTCGCCGAGGCCAGCGAGCAGCAGGCCGATAACGAAGCCCGTGCTGAAGCTGCTGAGTTGGAGGTGGACGAACTGAAAAGTCAGTTGGCCGATTACCAGCAAGCGCTGGACGTTCAACAGACCCGTGCTATCCAATATCAGCAAGCCTTACAGGCTTTGGAACGCGCGCGCGCACTGTGTCAGTTGCCAGAATTAACTGCCGATAATGCCGAAGAGTGGCTAGAAACCTTCCATGCCAAAGAGCAGGAAGCGACTGAATCTTTATTACAACTTGAGCAAAAACTGAGTGTTGCTGATGCTGCGCACAGCCAATTTGAGCAAGCTTATCAGTTAGTGGTGGCTATCGCCGGCGAGGTCAGTCGCAGTGAAGCCTGGCAAACTGCGCGGGAATTGTTGCGTGACTGGCCGTCTCAACAACATTTGGCTGAACGTGTGCAACCATTGCGGATGCGTTTGTCAGAGCTGGAACAGCGTTTACGTGCTCAGCAAGACGCAGAGCGCTTGCTGCAAGAGTTCTGTAAACGTCAGGGGCAAGTATACCAGCCGGAGGAGTTGGAAGAGTTGCAGCGTGAGCTGGAGTCACAGGTTGAAGAGCTCTCTCTCAACGTCAGTGATGCTGGTGAGCGGCGCATGGAAATGCGTCAGGAACTCGAGCAAATTAAGCTCAAAATTCAAGAGCTGACGGCGCGTGCGCCAGTCTGGTTGGCGGCACAAGATGCGCTGAGTCAACTCAGCGAACAGAGCGGTGAGGCGCTGGAGGATAGCCGTCAGGTTACCGAACACATGCAGCAACTGCTGGAGCGTGAACGCGAAACCACGGTGGAGCGCGATGAAGTTGCCGCAAGCAAACGTGCTGTTGATACGCAAATTGAGCGGTTAAGTCAGCCAAGTGGTGCTGAAGATGCGCGGATGATTGCTTTGGCCGAACGCTTCGGTGGTGTGTTGCTCTCCGAGATTTATGACGATGTTACCATCGATGATGCGCCATACTTCTCCGCGCTGTATGGCCCATCGCGCCACGGTATCGTGGTACCGGACTTGTCACTAGTGCGGGATCAACTACAGGGGTTAGAAGACTGCCCGGAAGACCTCTATCTTATCGAGGGTGACCCGCAATCATTTGATGACAGTGTATTTGCCGTTGAAGAGCATGAAAAAGCAGTAGTGGTTAAAATTGCGGATCGCCAGTGGCGTTACTCCCGTTATCCAGAACTGCCGCTGTTTGGCCGCGCTGCCCGTGAGAACCGGCTGGAAGCACTGTATCAAGAGCGTGACAGCCTGGCTGAGCGTTATGCTACGTTGTCATTTGATGTGCAAAAAACGCAACGCTTGCATCAAGCATTCAGCCGTTTTATCGGTTCTCATCTGGCCGTGGCATTTGATGCAGATCCTGAAGCTGAAATTCGTTTACTCAATACCCGTCGTGGTGAAATAGAGCGAGCTCTGAGTGCACACGAAGAAAGCAACCAGCAGCAGCGCCAGCAATTTGAACAGGCTAAAGAGGGGATTTCAGCCCTTAACCGCTTGATCCCACTGATTTCATTGCTACTTGATGATACGTTGACTGACCGTGTCGAAGAGATAACTGAAGAATCGGCGCAAGCGCAAGAGGCGGCTCGCCATATTCAGAAGCATGGCGCTTCCCTGACTAAACTTGAACCGCTGTTAGCGGTATTACAAAGTGACCCGCAACAACACGAACAGTTGCAGGAAAACTATGTATTGGCGCAAAACAGCCAGCGTCAGGCTAAACAGCAAGCTTTTGCACTGACTGAAGTTGTTCAGCGTCGTGCGCACTTTAGCTATACCGATTCTGCGGGCATGTTGACGGAGAACTCTGATCTCAACGATAAACTGCGCCAGCGTTTGGAGCAGGCGGAAGCAGAACGCACTCGCGCTCGTGAGCAGTTACGTCAGTATCAAGCGCAATTTACCCAGTATAATCAGGTGCTAGCGTCGTTAAAAAGTTCTTATGACGCCAAGCGTGACATGCTGAAAGAGTTAAGTCAGGAACTGGTGGATATCGGTGTTCAGGCTGATGCTAATGCAGAAGCCCGTGCTCGTACCCGCCGTGACGAGTTGCATGCGGCATTAAGTACTAACCGTTCACGCCGTAATCAGTTGGAAAAACAGCTAACCTTCTGTGAAGCTGAGATGGATAGCCTCCAGAAGAAACTGCGCAAGCTGGAACGAGATTATCATCAGATCCGTGAACAAGTCGTCAATGCCAAAGCAGGTTGGTGTGCGGTGATGCGGATGGTGAAAGATAATGGCGTTGAGCGTCGTTTGCATCGCCGCGAACTGGCCTATATGGACGGTGACGAGCTGCGTTCTATGTCGGATAAAGCCTTGGGTGCTCTGCGTCTGGCGGTGGCTGATAATGAACATCTGCGCGATGTGCTGCGTTTGTCTGAAGATCCGAAACGGCCTGAGCGTAAGATTCAGTTCTATATCGCGGTCTACCAACATCTGCGTGAACGTATTCGTCAGGATATTATTCGCACTGATGATCCGGTTGAAGCCATTGAACAGATGGAGATTGAACTGGGCCGTTTGACCGAAGAATTAACCGCTCGCGAACAGAAGCTGGCAATCAGTTCCAAAAGTGTATCGAATATTATCCGTAAAACTATTCAGCGCGAACAGAACCGCATCCGTATGCTGAATCAGGGTTTGCAAGCGGTGTCATTTGGTCAGGTCAAGAGCGTGCGGCTGAATGTGAATGTACGTGAAGCTCACGCGACCTTGCTCGATGTGCTATCCGAGCAGCAAGAGCAGCATCAGGATCTGTTTAATAGCAATCGTCTGACCTTCTCCGAAGCATTGGCAAAACTGTACCAGCGGTTGAACCCACAAATGGATATGGGGCAGCGCTTGCCGCAGACCATCGGTGAAGAACTGCTTGATTACCGTAACTATCTGGAACTGGAAGTCGAAGTTTATCGCGGTTCAGATGGCTGGCTGCGGGCAGAAAGCGGCGCATTGTCAACCGGTGAGGCTATTGGTACCGGTATGTCAATACTGGTCATGGTGGTACAGAGTTGGGAAGAAGAGTCACGTCGTCTGCGCGGCAAAGATATTTCCCCTTGCCGTTTGCTGTTCCTCGATGAAGCGGCGCGTTTGGATGCCAAATCTATCGCGACATTATTTGAACTGTGCGAGCGGCTGGAAATGCAATTAATAATTGCAGCACCAGAAAATATCAGCCCGGAAAAAGGGACAACCTATAAGTTGGTACGAAAAGTCTTCCAAAATCATGAGCATGTACATGTGGTTGGCTTACGAGGTTTTGCCAATGAAATACCAACATTGCCGCCGATACCTGCCGAGATACAACCCGGCGGTTAATTATTGTTCAGAAAGAAGGCGGCAATAATTAATCCGATTAAATGGTCGCTAACTAGCGGCCATTTTTATTTCTTCCACACCTTAGGGTTATATTTTATAACCACTGGAAATCTGTTAGCGTAACGTAAATGGTTAAATTTATATCGTTGACCACGCAAGGGGCAGTTCTGTTTGTATAATAATGATGAAAACCCGAAACTATTGAAGTGGTAGCCAACGAACAAATCTCGTTGAACTGATCGACGCTCAGGGATTCGGGTGCCAGAGCAGCAACAATGCTGCGGCTTCAGGGAAGAAGGGTAACGACAGACTATGACGTACTTAGATAAGCATACCGGGGGCATAGAATGTCGATAGGGAAACGAAATCCGCAACGCGCATTAGCATTATACTGCGCTTTAATTTATAGCCTGATGCCGATATTTACAGCATCAGCCACGGCACCTGTCATGCCGTTAGACTCATCCTCAGCGCTGCCTATGAGTGGTACGACAATGTCGGTCGCACAAAGCCGCTCACAGTTATTATCAGTGCTGCCTAAAACGGTGACACCTTTCTATGCTTCTGAGTTGGCATTACTTTATGCCGCCAACCGTATGCAACCGATGTGGCAGGATAGAACTGCGGTGCAGCATTTTCAGCAGCAATTAGCTGAAGTGGCACTCTCCGGTCTCCAGCCGCAATTTATGCAGTGGGTAAAATGGCTGAGTGACCCTGACATTACCGGTCAAGCTCGCGATGTTATTTTGTCGGATGCCATGCTGGGATACTTGCACTTTATTTCAGGTGTTGGCGCTAACGGTAGTGTCTGGTTATACAGCAATGTGCCATACAAAATGGCGATGCCGCCGGTTACTATTTTAAATCGTTGGCAGCAAGCGGTGCATGAAGGGACCACCGCACCCTATCTGGCATCGCTGGCCCCCCAACATCCTCAATACGACAAAATGCATCAGGCATTGAAACTGATGCTGGCAGACCGCCAGCCATGGCCACAGATGTCTAATGGCCCCAGCCTGCGCCCAGGTCAGTTAAGTGACGATATTCCAGCGCTACGGGAAATCCTAGACAGAACGGGCATGCTACACCCCATTGCATCTGAACCGGCCAAAGTCCCAGAGGTTATCCCGGTGGATAATCCAGCAGTAGCCGTGGTCAATGATGATCTCTCGGTTGATGAAGAAAAGAGCCGTGCTCAGGCTCACAGTTTAGTGGTTAGCCCTTCAGCGGCACCCGTGGCCGACGTTCCTGTTACCGGTGGGGTTGTAGCGTCGCCATCAGCGCCGCTCACCACAACTATAACCGACAATGTTTATACGCCTGAGTTGGTGGAAGCCGTTAAACGTTTTCAACAGTGGCATGGGCTAAGTGATGATGGTGTTATTGGTGTCCGAACTCGTGAATGGTTGAATGTCTCACCACAAACGCGGGCAACATTATTGGCATTGAATATTCAGCGGTTGCGTATTTTACCGGGACACGTCGATAACGGCATTATGGTTAATATCCCAAACTATTCGCTTAATTATTATAAGAATGGTGCTGAGGTTCTCTCATCGCGGGTGATTGTTGGCCGTCCAAGCCGCAAGACACCGTTGATGAGCAGTGCGTTAAATAATGTGGTGGTCAATCCGCCGTGGAATGTACCAACGTCTCTGGTGCGCCAGGATATCGTACCCAAAGCACGCTATGACGCCGGCTATTTCCAGCGTCATGGTTATACCGTTCTGTCTGGTTGGAGTAATGAGGCTGAAGTTGTTGATCCATCGATGATCGATTGGAGCATGATTTCGCCTAATAACTTCCCGTACCGTCTGCGTCAGGCACCAGGTGCCAGCAATTCATTAGGGCGCTTCAAATTCAATATGCCAAGCTCTGATGCTATCTACTTACATGACACGCCGAACCATGGTCTGTTCCAGAAAGATATCCGTGCATTAAGTTCCGGCTGTGTCCGCGTCAATAAAGCCTCGGATCTGGCAAATATGTTATTGCAAGATGCTGGCTGGAATGATGCGCGGGTTTCCTCAACGTTAAAACAAGGCGATACCACCTACGTGAATATTCGCCAACGTGTCCCGGTGCAATTGTATTACCTGACAGCATGGGTAGCGGATGACGGTAGGCCACAATTTAGAACAGATATTTACAATTATGATAAGACGGTGAGATCCGGTGCACAAATCTCACCTCAGGCTGAACTTTTAATGCAATAAATGCAGTAAAACTCAATAACTAATGGTCTTAATATCGGGTTGTCGTAGGGGGCCCCAAATTGGGGTTCTCTATAACCGAACTTAAACGCACAGCGAGTGCGGGCCGAATGCGGGTTGACTGGTTTTCCGTAGGCGGTTATGGTTCGGGACGGCACATTTGGTTAGTGCTTTCTTTTGACATTCTTGCCGGGTATTAACAGAGATCATGGATAAAATTGATAATTATCGCCGTAAATGGCTAACGTTAGGCGGGGCAGCGCTGGGTATATCGCTGCTTCCAGGGCAGGCATTTGCCACCCTTTCTACTCCTCGCCCACGGATCTTGACCCTGAATAACCTCAATACAGGCGAGTCCATAAAAGCCGAATTTTTTGATGGTCGGGGCTATAACAAAGATGAACTTTCCCGCTTAAACCATCTCTTTCGCGATTATCGGGCCAATAAGGTAAAAACTATCGACCCACGCCTGTTTGATCAACTATACCGCCTGCAAGGGCTTCTTGGCACAACTAAACCGGTGCAGCTTATTTCCGGGTACCGCTCACTTGATACCAATAATGAACTGCGCGAACGCAGCCGTGGTGTGGCCAAACACAGTTTCCACACGCAAGGGCGGGCAATGGATTTTCATATTGAAGGTATTCAATTGAGTAATATCCGCAAAGCAGCATTAAAAATGCGTGCAGGTGGTGTAGGATATTACCCTCGCAGTAACTTTGTACATATTGATACTGGGCCGACAAGAACCTGGTAGCAGACATTTTTATGCCAATGCATTGAATCATACCTAACAGATTTCAAATTGTAGGGCGGTGGCAAGCAAGTGCCAAATCGGTCAGAGTGGGTTTGAATAGCACTTATGCCAGCCACAGGGCGAGCCTCAAAGTCCTGGCTCGCTAATCTCGATAAACTGATGCTATCAGTGATTCGGGTAAACGACCGCAGCCCATACAGATGTATGGTTGAAAGATGATAGGTATATTGCCAGTTGCATTTGGGGTGGAGTTTTATGAAATATCAAATTATTCCGGTGACGGCCTTTAGCCAGAACTGCACTTTAATCTGGTGTGAAGCCACAAAGCAGGCCGCATTGGTAGACCCTGGTGGTGATGCAGCCAAGATCATTGCTGAAGTTGCACGTCAGGGGGTAAAGGTCAGCCAGATTTTGTTGACTCACGGCCATCTGGATCATGTGGGTGCTGCTGCTGAGTTAGCCGCTCATTTTGATATCCCGATTTATGGCCCTGAAAAAGAAGATACGTTCTGGTTGGAAGGGCTACCGGCGCAGAGCAGAATGTTTGGTTTGAGCGAATGTGAAGCTTTTACCCCAACCCGTTGGTTGACCGAGGGTGACAAAATCACTGTTGGTGAAGTGGAGTTATCGGTATTGCATTGCCCTGGGCATACGCCAGGTCACATTGTCTTCATTGACCAACAGGGGCGTCTGGCACTGGTCGGTGATGTTATCTTTAACGGTGGTGTTGGGCGTAGTGATTTCCCACGCGGTGATCACCAACAACTGATTAACTCCATTCGGACTAAATTGTTGCCTTTAGGTGATGACATAACGTTTATTCCCGGTCATGGTCCAATGTCTACGTTAGGCCATGAACGGCAGACTAACCCGTTTATACGTGAAGAACCGGCTATTTGGTGATGTCGACATCATAAACAGCTAGAATTTCAAAGAAGGCACCGTCTGGTGCCTTTTTACGTTATATTGAATAAGTGATTTACATATTTTTTGAAGCAATAGTTATTTATCTATTGGTGCTGTGATCATAATGATGATAGCGGTCGGTGCTTATATTATCTTTGCGAGATGGATAAAGCCTGACCAACAAACAGTCGTCACGTTTATTGACCCGGCACTGTTTCTGCTGCCGTTTTGAGTTCGTAATATTACGAGCGCCTTTCAATGGAAGCCACTATGCCGTTTCGTCGTTTCAGACTGAATAAATTCCTGTCCCGGCTAAGTTTTTCTTTCATGGTATTATTCTTATTTCTGTTGTTAGGGGCGGCAGTGATTTATGCGCAAACCAAAGCCAATATGCATCAGGATGCTGAAGCTAAGTTATTACAAGGTAGGGCTCGATTCGAGCAGATATTTAATAATTTGCAGCATGCGGCGCTTCAGGTAGAAACCGGATTAGGCAAACCTTGCATGCAAGTTGTTCAAAATCTGCGGGATCAAGTTGTCATTATACCGGATGTGCGTTCAGTCTCTTTAGCTAAGGGGACGACCATCTATTGTTCCTCGATATATGGCCCACTTTCCACGCCGTTTGATCTAGATGTGTTCGTTGATGGTCAACTGGAGCTAATGCAGGGGAATGATGTCACTCCAGATCGTGCTTTGATGGTGTATCGGCTGGCGCGAGGTGATTACAGCATACTGGTTGCGGTCGATGGCTATTATCTGCGCAGCATCCTTAACTTATTAAGTGGTGATATACAGTTGTATCTGAGAGTGGGTGATAAATGGATGGATGCGGTGGGTATGGTACATCCAGGCCACCCCCCCGAGGGAAGCGAACCGTTATATCTGGCCTCAGACAAGTTTGCTTATTCATTAAATACGACGCTCTCTAACCAGCAATATTTGGCCTATGCCTGGCAATATAATCAAGGTAGCCTGATATTTTTCATCTTAATGAGCATCGGTTCAGCCGCGCTGGTTTTCTGGTTATCGGGTAGGGCGGCATCACCCACACAGGTATTAAAACAGGCGTTAGAAAACAACGAGTTTGTTGCTTATATGCAGCCGATAGTATCAGGCAAAGAGCAATGCTGGGTGGGTTGTGAAGTTCTAATGCGTTGGCAGCATCCTGTTAATGGTTTAATTCAGCCGAATAAATTTATTCCGATGGCCGAGGACAGTGAACTTATTGTTCCGATGACTCGCGCTATCATGCAGCAAGTTAGTACCACTTTTGCACCTTACGTAAATCAGTTACCGGAAGGTTTTCACTTTGGTTTTAATATCAGTGCTAACCATTGCCGTGATCTGAGTCTGGTAGATGATTGCCGCCGTTTTATTCAGGCCTTTGGTGGTAATAAAATCAATATCACATTGGAATTAACCGAACGGAAATTAATCGTTGCCGATGAGATTACTGACCGATTATTTGCCGAGTTGCATGCTTTGGGGGTATTTATTGCTATCGACGATTTTGGTACCGGGCATTCAAGTCTGACTTATTTGCAGAACTTTAAAGTGGATTTTCTGAAAATTGACCAAAGTTTTGTTGGCATGATTGGTTCCGATGCATTGTCGAGCCACATTGTCGGGAATGTTATCGATCTCGCGACCCGACTGGGGTTGCAGACCATTGCAGAGGGAGTCGAAAACGACACTCAAATGCGCTATTTACAGGCCCATAACGTCGACTATCTGCAAGGCTATATGTATGGGCGGCCCATGCCGATGAGCGAATTTGCCAAATATATGTTCCATTAAGACTCATATTCTGACATTTGAAACAAAATAAAAAGGGTGCATATGCACCCTTTTTACGGTAGGTCATTGATGCCTAATCACAGCACAGCAACGATAGCTTCACACAGCGGAGCCATGTTATCAGGTGTCATACCTGCAACGTTTACTCGGCCAGAGTTGACAGCATAAACAGCAAACTCATTGCGTAGGCGCAGAACCTGCTCTTTAGTCAGGCCACTGAATGAAAACATCCCATTCTGGTTAATGATAAAGCTGAAGTCCTGCTTCGCACCTTTTTCCTGCAATGTATTCACAAACAACTGACGCATACGATGAATGCGCTGGCGCATATCGGTCAGTTCTTGTTCCCAAATGGCGCGCAATGTCGCGTTGCTCAGGATGGTGGCAACCACTGACGCCCCATGGGCTGGTGGGTTGGAATAGTTAGCACGGATAACGGCTTTAACCTGGCTGAAGGCGATATCGGCCACGTCGCTGCTAGCGGCAACAATGGTGCAAGCCCCGACACGCTCATTATACAAACCAAAGTTTTTCGAATAAGAGCTACAAACGATCAGTTCCTGATGTTTAGCAGCGAAAATACGCAGCCCCTGAGCATCTTCCTCCAAACCTTTGGCAAAACCTTGGTAGGCGAAGTCAAACAGTGGCAGCCAACCTTTGGCAACTGACAGCTCAGCTAATTGGCTCCATTGGGCTTCGGTTGGGTCGATACCGGTAGGGTTATGGCAGCAGCCATGGAATAGCACTACGTCGCCAGCCTGAGCTTCTGAGAGGCTTTTTAATAGCCCATCGAAGTCCAGTGAATGGTTCGCAGCGTCATAATAGGCATACTCAACCACTTCAAGCCCGGCAGCGGCGAAGATATTTTTATGGTTCGGCCAGCTAGGATTACTGACCCAGACACGTTTAGCGCTGGTCTGATGGGCGATAAAATCAGCAGCAATACGTAACCCACCGGTACCACCTGGGGTTTGAGCGGTACGCGCACGCTTATCGGCAATAATAGCGCTGTCGGCACCGAACAACAGTTTTTGCGTGCAACTGGCGAAAACCGGCAGGCCATCAATACCCAGATAGTTTTTAGTAACTTCGTTTTCCAGCAAATACTGCTCAGCTTTCTTCACGCTGGTCAGCACCGGCGTTTTACCGGTTTCGTCTTTGTAGACACCAATCCCCAGATTGATTTTATGAGGGCGGTCATCCGCGCGGAAAATATCGGTCAGGCCCAAAATCGGGTCAGCAGGTGCAGCAGTGATTTTTTCAAACATGTCAGAGGCTTCCATGGCTTAGCGTTAAGCAAACAGAACTATCAGGGTAGCGCCAGTTGCAGTCTTTGCCAACCGTTTGCGATAAAAAGAAATGAATGTTGTGAGGCGGGGGAATTCAGGGTGAAAAATCGGCAAAATAGTGCATTCGACAGCGTAATATCCCTCTATTGGCTAAGGATAAAAACAAAAAGACAGAGCCGAAGCCCTGTCTTTTTTCAACTTATGTCAGCAGATAAACTGCGTGATTAAGTTTAACTTAGAACTGGTATACCAAGCCAACACCAACAACGTCATCAGTCATCAGATTGTTAGCACGGGTGAAGTTGTCTTCGTCCAGCAAGTTGATTTTGTAATCAACATAGGTGGTCATGTTTTTGTTGAATGCGTAGTAGGTACCAACAGAAACATATTTCAACAGGTCATGGTTGTCATCAGTGTTGTTGTTCAGATCCTTACCTTTGGACTGAACATAACCCAGTGACGGACGCAGACCGAAGTCGAACTGGTACTGTGCAGTGATTTCGATGTCACGAGTCTTGTTAGCAACAGAATCGTCACCGAATGGAGTCATGTTCTGAGTTTCAGCATACATTACAGCCAAGTATACGTTGTTAGCGTCGTATTTAGCACCAACGTTCCATGCTTGAGCTTTATCGCCTTCAGCAAATGTTTGGTTAGACAGGTGAGCATCTTTCTGCAGAGTAGTACGGTTAGCAGAAGAGAAACCAGCACCGAAGTTTACGCCGTAACCGATATCATAAGTAGAAGAGATACCGAAGCCGTCACCGTTTTGAGTGGTCAGCAAGCCATCACGGCCACTTTCGTTTTTGCCTTGATATTGCAGAGCAAAGTTCAGGCCATCAACCAGACCGAAGAAGTTGGTGTTACGGTAAGTAGCCAGACCAGTAGAACGGCCAGTCATGTAGTTGTCAGAGGCGGAGATTGAATCACCACCGAACACTGGCAGCATGTCAGTCCATGCGTTGACGTCATAGATTACGCCGTAGTTACGGCCGTAGTCGAATGAACCGAACTCAGCAAATTTCAGACCAGCAAAGCCCAGACGGGTTTTGTTGCCTTTGCCTTCTTGAGCTTCAGCATTGTTAGCCTGAATGTTATATTCCCACTGGCCGTAACCGGTCAGTTGGTCAGTAATTTGGGTTTCACCTTTGAAGCCGAAACGAACATAAGATTCGTCGCCGTCTTGACCCTTGGCATCAGAGAACTGGTGACGCGCATCAACTTTACCGTACAGATCAAGTTTGTTGCCGTCTTTGTTGTAGATTTCTGCTGCATTAGCTGCGCCAGCTACTAACAATGCTGGGATTACTACTGCAAGAATATTGCGCTTCATCATTATTATTACCCTCATTGGTGTTATTCGGACACCTGCCACTGCCGCCAATAATTTTTTTGGAACTATTGTTGAGAGTTTGGTGTCGTCTGTGTCTGAACGCAGTGTTCCATTCACAGACCTGATAATCCACACCGAAAATGCTACCAATTACCTGAATGTGTTTCATTGAGATACTATGTGTTACTAAATGTAAATACTGGGGAACTTTGTGACTTAGATCGAACTTTAAAAAATGACAAAAGCCAGCTGAGCTGGCTTTTATTTATACAAATAAACATTTTTTTTCGAAATGACGAACTTAGAAGCTGGCATTTCTCGGCGTGCGTGGGAATGGGATGACATCCCGAACGTTTTGCACCCCTGTTACATAGGAGATCAATCGTTCAAATCCAAGGCCAAATCCTGAATGCGGTACCGTACCGTAGCGACGCAGATCACGATACCACCAATAATCTTCTTTATTGAGGCCCATCTCTTCCAGACGTGCGTCCAACACATCTAAGCGCTCTTCACGTTGTGAACCCCCGATGATTTCACCAATTCCCGGCGCTAATACATCCATCGCTGCAACGGTTTTGCCATCTTCGTTCATCCGCATATAGAAAGCTTTAATGTCTTTCGGGTAGTTTTTAACCACTACCGGTGCCTTAAAGTGTTTCTCAGCCAAATAACGCTCATGTTCAGAAGACAAATCTATGCCCCATGACACGTCATTTTCAAATTTCTGGCCCGATGCTAGCAAAATCTCGATAGCGTCGGTGTAATCAACCTGAGCAAAATCAGAGGTGACAAAACGTTGTAGGCGATCTACCGCGTCTTTATCTACCCGCTCAGCAAAGAACTTCATGTCATCAGCACGTTCATTGAGCACAGCCTGGAAAACATATTTCAGCATTTTCTCGGCTAATGCGGCGACGTCATCTAAAGAAGCAAATGCGACTTCAGGTTCAACCATCCAGAACTCCGCCAAATGACGGCTAGTGTTGGAGTTTTCTGCCCGGAAAGTGGGGCCGAAAGTGTAAACTTTGGACAATGCACTGGCGTAGGTTTCTCCATTCAACTGACCGGATACCGTCAGGAATGCTTCTTTACCGAAGAAATCCTCGCTGAAATCGACAGCTCCAGTATCCGTGCGTGGCAAGTTTTCCAGATCCAGCGTCGACACACGGAACATTTCACCAGCACCTTCGGTGTCTGAAGCGGTGATCAGTGGGGTAGAAACCCAGAAGTAGCCGTTTTCATCGAAGAAACGGTGAATTGCCTGCGCTAAGGTGTGGCGGACACGGGCAACAGCACCAATCAGGTTTGTACGTGGGCGTAAGTGAGCCACTTCGCGCAAGTATTCGATGCTGTGACGTTTTGCCGCCATCGGATAGGTATCGGGATCATCAACCCAGCCGACCACTTTGATAGCAGTTGCCTGAATTTCAAAGCTCTGGCCTTCACCTGGTGATGCCACCACTGTTCCAGTGACTTCTACTGAGCAGCCGGTAGTCAGATGCAGTACTTCATCCTGATAATTAGGCAAAGCATTATTCACGACGGCCTGTAACGGGTCAAAGCAGGAACCGTCATAAACGGCAACGAAGGAGATACCCGCTTTAGAATCTCTCCGGGTACGCACCCAACCGCGTACGGTGACTTCACTGTCAACCGCAGCACGGCCTTGCAGTACGTCGACTACAGGCACTACGCTCATAGATTTCTCTCTTTAATAGTTTTGATATAGAAATAGTTAACAACCCAACCAAATGGGGATGTTGCTATGTTACTTGCGGCAGTGCAGGACACAAGTAGAAATCACCAGATCAGTGCAACATTTCTGTCGTTATCCTTAATAAAGGCGGCACAAATCAGAGCTGGGTTTAATTGGGAAGTGGTTGTGAGGGGAAAACGGCTAAGTGAAGTGGCTCGCCGGGCTATATTAACGCCCCGACGAACCCTCATTATGCAGGCCGATACTAACTGGCCTTTTTGACTAACGGCAGGGCGAATGCTTCGCGTAACTCATCAACAAAAGCCGGGTCCTGACAGATAGTTTTACCCGGACTATCCGAGAGCTTTGCGACCGGCTTGTTGTTGCATTCAACCAGTTTAATGACAATGTTGAGCGGTTTAACGCCGGGAATATCACAAGTTAAACGGGTACCGATACCGAACACCAATTTAATTCGTTGATAGAAATGGCGATAGAGTGACAACGCTTTTTCCAGATCTAAATTATCTGAGAACACCAATGTTTTACTCATTGGGTCAATACCCAGCTTTTCATAATGGGCGATAGCTTTTTCACCCCATTCTACCGGGTCACCTGAGTCATGGCGCAATCCTTGATAGCGATTGGCGAATGTCTCATCAAAATCGCGCAAGAAGGCATCCATGGTAATACAGTCAGTCAGTGCGACACCAAGTTGATTTGGGTACTCATCTAACCAGACTTGAAGTGCCACGCGCTGACTATTGGCCAGTATCGGACTTATCTGCTGATGAGCCTGGAACCATTCATGGGCTTGAGTACCGACCGGAGCTAATGCCAGGTTGCGGGCTAAATCATAGTTGCTGGTACCTACAATATAGGGGAACTCATCTTTTAAGCTGCTGACAATAGCATGCTGTATATCGCGTGAAAAACGGCGACGGGTGCCAAAATCCATTAGCTTGAAATGACTAATATCGATATCCGCGCTGAGAATCTTAAACTGCTGAAGTTTGTTGCGCAGTTGCGTGACGGCCTCGGCTGTTGTGACACCGACTGACCGGCGCCGATGAACGATTTCACTGATCACCGCCAGCAAAGGGACTTCCCATAAAATCGTTTCGCACCATAAACCGGCAATCCGAATATCTAATTTACCGTCATTATTGGATACGGTGACCTGCTCAGGGTTAAAACGAAAATCCCGCAACCAATTGAGGTAATCATCTTGAAAGAAGGGTAACCCCGAGAGGTAGGTAAACTCATCATCGGTTAACGCTAATTGTTTCATTAGCGCTATCTGATGGCGGATTTCATCGGCATATTCGCCCAGCAACTCATCACCACGGCAGCGGAATTCAGCGGCAACGGTAATATGGCGATAGCGATGGAACACGGCTTGTTGCATATGGAGCTTATAAGCATCCGTATCAAGCAGTGAAGTCAAAATCGGTGAGGCGTCTTGGGTCATGGCGCTATACAGCATCCTCGTAGGAGCATTTTCCGCAGTCAGCATATACCCTTGGTACTTGAAGTTGTCAGGGCTGCTTCGTTCACTCACCCGAATGACCTACTTATGTAAGCTCATCGTAATGCGTTCACTGGCCGCCGACCGGCAACACCAATTACTTTGGACATAATCTATAAAGTCGCAGGAGTATACCGGTATTATCCTGTTATTGAAGTCTCATCACACCATAAATGCTAATCACAGGTCTAGGATTAAACGTGCCATTATCAGTGAAACGGTTATTTTCTTTAGTGGTGTTGGCCCTGAAGGTCAGATTTTTAACTGTTTAGCGAATAAAGGATAAATTGACTTATAAAATATAGGGTTATTAAATTGCACTACCGAGCAACAAAAGGTAAATCTTTGTTTCCTGTTAGTTATCAGAGGTCACCTTGGCAGCCTGGTGCGGGTATTTCCCCATCATTGAGATATCACAATCAACGCAGAGCAATGTGGGGAAATAGCAAACATCATACTATATGTTTAGACATCGACTTAGATAAGTACGATCAGGGAAGATGGCCGTAGGGTAGACCCGATCCCGCTTGATTGCGGATATGGTCGGTGAATTCTTGGCTAAGCGCTACAACATCATAGGCATAGGGTGGGACCCAGCCGATATCAGCGTCAAACCCACAATTGTTGAGTTCAGCAAGGCTATGGTTAAAAGTCGAGCTGTCATCATTAACTTTATCGCCGCCATTAAACGCCTTCATTACCCGACATTCAGCCGTAAGGTCATTAACCAAAAATATATTTTTCTCTGATAAAATACTAGACTGATAACCCAAGCCATAGCTGTATTCGTAGGGATATATAGGATCTGATTTATCTTGCTCAAATAAATTATTATAGAGATGTATGCTGCCGAAACGAACTCGCGGAGTACGCTGGATTATCCGCGTAAAGTAATTATTAAAGAATGTAACGTGCATGGTTCCTGCATCTTGCTCAGCATTACTATCGCTATGACCAATCAAAATAGTTTTGTCATGTAATTCAAAACGGCAGTGAGAAATCGTGACATAGTCAGAGCCGCGTTTAATATCTAACGCGCCATCATGCTGAACAAACTTCCAGCCATCCTTCTCGGTGTATTGATCAATCGTAAAACGGCCATCACTAAACGTGACATGGTCGATCCAGACATGGTGTGAATTAATGATATTTAAACCATCCCATTCAGCATTCCACCCATCACCTTCTTCAAACTGGGGATCGACATCTACTGGGTTCTCAATATAGATGTTATGAACGATAACATTACTGGCATCTTGGATAATGATTGAACCTTCGATAAATTTCGCATTCTCGGTGACACCAATTAACGTGGTATTGGCATTGAGATAAACAATACCACGCTGTTTCTGGTCTGCTTGGTCCTGATAAGGAAGACCTTCACTCACATCAATCAGACCATATACTTGAATTATCTTCGGCCGCTCTCCTGATTCCGATAATGCCCGTCTAAGTTCTGATACCGAAAAAACCAGATAAATATCATCACTGGTGGCTTCGCTGCCTCCGGTAGTTCCTCCGGCTTCAGCGGCCCAGCCTCCGACAGGAGAAATGTTTCTTGCAGCTTGATGAATGACACGTGAATTGATTCTGCTGGTCATAATAACTCCTTTTACATTTGAATATCTTAACAATCCTCCATTGAAATAGAACATAATTTTATTTTAAATAAAACGACGTCTCTATTGTTTTTGTTAAATCGATAATATGTATTATGAAGTGTTGAATCTTCAGTGTGTTGAGCTTATTTTTTATTGTTATATGGAATGGATGGCTATTTTGCGTTAAAGAAAACGATGAGTTAGGGGGGCAACGACAAAAAGATCTGAATCTATGTTCAATCTTATTAATGTATGAAGGCCAATGTGCATGATGTCGGGTTTCGTCTGATGGTATTGGCATATTTTGCTGTCAGAAATGACGATACCGAGCAAATCAACGGATATTTTGCTCACCAAATGCAAGAAGGAAAATGAGCTGCGAGGCGGCTCGAAAAAAGCACATTCAATGCGTTATCTGCCGTAATAGCACTCGCTCTCACCTAGGTTTTTTTTACAATTGTGATACATTAAAAAGCTATCTGAGTCTAAGGCTAATGGGCTGACAGCAATGTTCTGGTCGCCGTGATACTGGCCTTATACGACTATTAATACAGACCTGATAATCATATTCACTGATGACGTCAAAAGGGTTCCTATGACACAACAGCCGCAAGCTAAATACCGTCACGATTATAAATCGCCGGATTACACCATTACCGATATCGATTTGGACTTCGCACTGGATGCGCAAAAAACGACGGTAACGGCGGTCAGTAAAGTAAAACGTCAGGTAGCAGATGTGACGCCGTTGATTCTAAATGGTGAGGATCTCACGCTCGTCAGTATCAGTGTTGATGGGCAAGTTTGGCCTCATTATCAGCTACAGGATAACTCGCTGGTCATTGAGCAATTACCCGCACATTTCACACTGACAATCGTCAATGATATTCATCCTGCGACCAACAGTGCACTTGAGGGATTATATCTTTCCGGTGACGCGCTGTGCACCCAGTGTGAAGCTGAAGGTTTCCGCCATATTACTTACTATTTAGACCGTCCTGATGTTTTGGCCCGTTTTACGACCCGCATCGTGGCTGACAAATCTCGTTATCCTTATTTGCTTTCCAATGGTAACCCTGTGGGGCAGGGGACACTGGAAGATGGTCGTCATTGGATAAAATGGCAAGATCCATTCCCTAAGCCTTGTTATCTGTTTGCTCTGGTTGCCGGTGATTTTGATGTCTTGCGCGATAAGTTCATTACCCGCTCCGGGCGTGAAGTCGCATTAGAGCTTTTTGTTGACCGGGGTAATTTAGATCGTGCCGACTGGGCGATGACGTCGTTGAAGAACTCCATGAAATGGGATGAGACTCGTTTTGGTCTGGAATACGATCTCGACATCTATATGATTGTCGCGGTTGATTTCTTCAATATGGGTGCGATGGAAAATAAAGGCCTGAATGTATTCAACTCTAAATATGTTCTGGCAAAAGCTGAAACAGCAACAGATAAAGATTATCTGAACATTGAAGCGGTTATCGGACATGAATATTTTCATAATTGGACAGGTAATCGAGTCACGTGCCGTGATTGGTTCCAGTTAAGCCTGAAAGAGGGCTTGACGGTATTCCGTGATCAAGAGTTCAGCTCTGATTTAGGTTCACGTTCAGTTAATCGAATTGAGAACGTACGCGTAATGCGTGCCGCACAGTTTGCCGAAGATGCCAGCCCAATGGCCCATGCTATTCGACCAGACAAAGTTATCGAGATGAACAACTTTTACACCCTTACCGTGTATGAGAAGGGTTCAGAAGTTATCCGCATGATGCATACCCTACTGGGTGAACAACAATTCCAGGCCGGTATGCAGCTCTATTTTGAACGCCATGATGGTAGTGCCGCAACGTGCGATGATTTTGTACAAGCAATGGAAGATGCATCGAATGTCGATCTCTCTTTATTCCGTCGCTGGTATAGCCAGTCCGGCACTCCGATTCTGACCATTCGTGATGACTATGATGCTGAGAAGCAGCAGTACCATCTGCACGTCAGCCAGAAAACCTTACCAACCGCTGACCAGCCGGAAAAACTGCCGCTGCATATTCCATTAGATATTGAACTATATGACAGTAACGGTAATGTGATTGCGCTACAGAAAAACGGCTTGCCCGTCCATCATGTCCTGAATGTGACGGAGTCTGAGCAGACATTTACCTTTGATAATGTTGAACATACGCCGATCCCCTCTTTGCTGCGCGAATTCTCCGCCCCAGTCAAACTGGATTATACCTACAGTGATCAGCAGCTCACTTTCCTGATGCAGCATGCGCGTAATGAATTCTCTCGTTGGGATGCTGCCCAGAGCTTGCTGGCAACCTATATCAAACTTAATGTTGCCAAGTATCAGCAGAAACAGCCGCTGAGTTTACCCACTCACGTTGCGGATGCTTTCCGGGCAGTATTACTCGATGAAAATCTTGATCCGGCTCTGGCAGCGCAGATCTTGACCTTACCGTCAGAAAATGAAATAGCAGAGCTGTTTACTACCATTGATCCGCTGGCGATCAGTGCGGTTCATGAGGCTATTACTCGTTGTTTGGCTCAGGCATTGTCTGATGAACTGTTAGCCGTATATGTTGCGAATATGACACCTGTGTATCGTATTGAACACAGTGATATTGCCAAGCGTGCATTGCGTAATACCTGCCTGAATTATCTGGCTTTTGCTGATGAAGATTTTGCTAACAAGCTGGTCTCGTCACAATACCACCAGGCGGATAATATGACTGATTCGCTGGCCGCATTAGCGGCGGCAGTCTCTGCACAATTACCTTGCCGTGATGAGTTGCTTACAGCCTTCGATATGCGTTGGAATCATGATGGTTTGGTTATGGATAAATGGTTTGCACTGCAAGCGACGAGTCCGGCGGCTGATGTTTTGACACAGGTGCGGGCTTTGCTTAAGCATCCGGCATTCAGTTTGAGCAATCCAAATCGCACTCGTGCGTTAGTCGGTAGTTTTGCTTCGGGTAATCCGGCGGCATTCCATGCCAGCGATGGCAGTGGTTATCAATTCCTAGTCGAAATTCTCAGTGATTTGAATACCCGTAACCCGCAGGTGGCTGCACGGCTGATTGAGCCGTTGATTCGCTTGAAACGTTATGATGCTGGCCGTCAGGCTCTAATGCGCCAGGCGCTGGAGCAACTTAAAACGCTAGATAATCTGTCCGGTGATTTATACGAGAAGATAACTAAAGCACTGGCCGCATAATGGCTGAATCAGCCAATAGCGCTGCCCACTAACGTTACCTTCACAGCACAGAGGGCAGCAATGCCCTCTTTTTTATGGTTCTTGACCTACAAATAGTTAACACCTTGTTATCAATATAGTTAAACAAAGAGATTCTTTGCGTGGCTTTACTGAGCAATCGTTTACTTTCCTGATAGATAAATTTACCATTCCCGCGTCTATCCATAGGTTGAAAGCCGGTCAGGAGATCACATGTACTACCCACTCGTCAAAAAAGCACTATTTCAGCTTGATCCAGAACGTGCCCATGAATTCACTTTCCGGCAGTTAAAACGTGTTACTGGCACACCACTCGAATTCCTGGTTCGCCAGTCGGTACCAACCAAACCAGTGAGCTGTATGGGATTGTCATTCAAAAATCCATTAGGTTTGGCGGCGGGGCTGGATAAAGACGGTGAGTGTATTGATGCGCTGGGCGCGATGGGGTTCGGTTTTATCGAAGTGGGTACGGTGACACCCCGGCCACAGTCAGGTAATGATAAGCCAAGGTTGTTTAGGATCGTTGAGGCTGAAGGCTTGATCAACCGGATGGGATTTAATAATCACGGAGTTGATAACTTAATTGAAAATGTCAAAAAATCACATTTTGGCGGAATATTAGGTATTAATATCGGGAAAAATAAAGACACCCCGGTAGAGCAAGGTAAAGAAGATTACTTGATTTGTATGGATAAAATTTATCCTTACGCGGGATATATTGCGATTAATATCTCCTCACCTAATACCCCAGGGTTACGATCTTTGCAGTATGGTGAAGCGTTAGATGATTTGTTGGCAGCAATTAAAAATAAACAAACTGAATTACATCAGCGCCATCATAAATATGTTCCTGTGGCAGTAAAGATCGCGCCGGATCTTACCGAGGAAGAGTTGATCCAAATAGCTGACAGTTTAGTTCGCCATAATATAGATGGCGTTATTGCCACTAATACAACGTTAGATCGCTCTCTCATTCAGGGATTAAATTATTGCGAACAAGCCGGTGGTTTAAGTGGCCGACCATTACAATTACGCAGCACGGAAGTCATTCGTCGCTTATCACAAGAGCTGCAAGGGCGTCTGCCAATTATCGGGGTAGGTGGAATTGATTCGGTTACTGCCGCTCGCGAAAAAATGGCGGCAGGTGCTTCATTGATTCAAATTTATTCCGGCTTTATCTTCCGTGGGCCTGGTTTGATTAAGAATATCATCACTCATATCTAATTATTTAACTTCATTACTGGCCGGGGGGTTTATTTCTTCCTCCGGCTCGTCTATATTTTACTCCGGTAGATTAAATATACAGCGAAAGCCCTATACCTAAATAATGTGAGTTGCAGGTAGCCGGTAATCGAATAACAAAGTGGTCGTGAACTGATTTGAACGCGACTTATAGTGGTCTCGTAGAGGCGAGCTCCATGGATGGGCTGAGTAACGAGAGCCGCCAACGCACATGCTGTTTGAAGTATGATGCGGATATATGAAATTAATCCCATTTGATGGGCGAAGAACTCAGTTATTGAGTCAATGATGTTAGCAGCATGGCGGGAAGGAAAAATATGCGAATTAAACCAGATGATAAATGGCGTTGGTATTTTGATACCGAACACGACCGACTGATGTTGGATTTAGCTAATGGTATGATATTTCGCTCGCGTTTCCCGTCTAAAATGCTAACCCCAGATGCTTTCGATGAATCCGCATTCTGTGTCGACGATGCCGCTCTCTATTTTGAATTCGAAGATCAATGTCGCCAAATTAAATTGAGCCATGAACAACGTTCAGAATTAGTGTTAAATGCATTGGTCGCATTTCGTTTCCTAAAACCACTAATGCCCAAAAGTTGGTATTTTGTACAATACCCTAAAGCGCTGATGCCAAAAAATGGTGAGTTGGCGTTAGTTAAAGTATTGGATAGTGGTGAAGATGTTCGCTTGTTAGTGGTTGAGTCGGGTGATTCGGCAAGTTTGTGTTTATTAGCACAATCACAAGTGGTATTAGCTGGACGGCAGATGGTATTAGGTGATGCCATTAAGATAATGAATGACCGTTTGTTGCCCCTTATCATTGCAGAGGTTTATACCGCCCCAGCTTTCGACCGAGCGGTATAATTCCCCTTCATACCGCAGTAAAGTGGTTAGCTGCGTGCAGAGAGTAAGTTTATCGGGATTATCTTATTTACCGCTGAGGGTAATATCCCCTGTGGGAATACAGCTACAACAAAGAATAGTTCCGTCGTTGCCAATGGCACTCTGTTTTAAAGGTGCAACATCGCCATTCACTAATGTAATTCTACAACTGCCACATATCCCAGCCCGGCATGAATAAGGAATGCGGATATTTTGTTGTTCCAATTGTTCCAGCAATACCTGCTGATTATTACCATTAAAGCGAATGCCGTTATATTCAATCGATACCGCTTTGGATTGATCAAGTGGTGCCGCCAGGCTTTCAACTATGGCACCTGCACTGTATGGCCGAGGTGGTTTGGTTGACAGAATTTCTACTTCATCACCTATCCGAATAATGCCGCTGTTCCTGGCCACCATATTCTGGCCAAAATCGATATCGCCATTTTCCGCAGTTCGGAATGTCTGTAGTGTTCGTAATGGCTCACCGGTTGGGTGTTTCCGCCCGCGTTCTACGCTGACGGTGGTTAATACACAACGGCTGCATGGCTTAACCAAATCAAAGGTGATATCTCCAACGCGAATCACCTGCCAACTGTCTTCGGCAAATGCACTGGCACCGGTTACGACTAAATTCGGGCGAAACTGTTCTAATTTAATACTGCCAGGGCAGCGTTGCTGTAGTTCTTTAAATGATGCTTCGTTAACGAGCAGGTAAGGGAAGCCATCAGCAAAAGACAGTGGAATCTCTGGCATCGGCTTCACCCTGCGGGTTAACTGTGCACCGAGCCAGCGTAATTGCACTTCACGCTGAAAATAGCCACTGAGCCAGTTGTTGATGGTCTCAGGGGCAATTAGCGCCGTAAAATGATTTCCCCAGACTTCCGTCGGTTCAGCATTGGCTAAAAAATCATTAAAGCGGATACTGGCACTCTCGCCATCGGGCGCCGTGAGATATAAACCGTCCGGCATTAATGCCGGGGTGAACAACACCATCTGCGGATTTTGGCGCGCAGTAATAAAAGTGCCATCCGGTTCGGTAATCATAAATACGCGGTCAAAGGCCAGCCCACTGCTGCTGACTTGAGCATGAGAAAGCTGCAAGCCGCGCATGGATTTCACCGGATGAACGTAGAGTCGGGAGAGGGTAATCACCATTGCCTCCGTGCGAGTATTAAATAAGAAGGAGCAACTTTATGACAAGCTGCTGGGATTAGCTATAATGCGCAACAATTTTCTTTTTGGTGATAGTGCGATATGAACTCTCTGTTTGCCAGCACGGCGCGTGGACTGGAAGAACTGTTAAAAAGCGAACTCGAAGCGCTGGGCGCTCACGACTGTAAAATAGTACAGGGTGGGGTACATTTTCAGGGTGACGATCGACTCATGTACCAAAGCCTGCTGTGGAGCCGCCTGGCTTCGCGCATCTTGTTACCGCTTAACGAATTTAAAGTTTACAGCGATTTGGACTTGTACCTCGGGGTGCAGGCGATCGACTGGCCGTCAATTTTTGGTGTGGATAAAACCTTTGCTGTGCACTTTAGCGGCGTGAATGATGAAATCCGCAACAGCCAGTACGGTGCATTGAAAGTAAAAGATGCCATTGTTGACAGCTTTACCCGTAAGTTGGAGCAGCGCCCAACGGTTGCCAAGCAGCAACCGGATATTCGGGTGAATGTTTTCCTACAACGGGATATGGCCAGTGTGGCATTGGATCTCAGTGGTGAAGGGCTGCATCAGCGCGGCTACCGTGATCTGACCGGTCAGGCTCCCCTGAAAGAAAACCTGGCAGCGGCAATTATCCAGCGTTCTGGCTGGCAGTCAGGTACACCGATGGTCGATCCGATGTGTGGTTCCGGTACATTGCTGATTGAAGCGGCAATGATAGCCTCTGATCGCGCCCCTGGTTTGCATCGCGCCCATTGGGGCTTTACCGCCTGGAGTGCCTTCAACGAAGTGCTATGGCGTGAATTGACCACCGAGGCGCAAGTGCGTGCCCGCAATGGTTTGCAGGAAACCACTTCTCGCTTCTTCGGTTCAGACATCGACAGACGAGTTATCGAAATGGCGCGTGCTAATGCCCGCCGCGCTGGGGTATCAGAGCTGATTAGCTTCAATGCCAATGATGTCAGTAAGTTAGTGAACCCCCTGCCGGAAGGGCCGGTAGGCACGGTTATCAGTAACCCGCCTTACGGTGAGCGGTTGGAAAGCGAGCCGGCATTGATTGCATTGCATAATATGCTCGGTCGCATCATGAAATCGGCATTTGGTGGCTGGCGTTTATCGCTGTTCAGTGCATCACCGGAATTGCTGAGTTGCCTGCAACTGCGGGCGGAACGTGAATTTAAAGCGAAAAATGGCCCGCTGGATTGCGTGCAGAAAAACTATCAGTTAGCGGCGAATCCACAGGGTGCTGCGGGTGTTCAGGTGGCAGAAGATTATGCCAACCGTCTACGTAAAAACGTGAAAAAGCTGGATAAGTGGGCCAAACAGCAGGGTATCGAATGCTACCGTCTGTATGATGCCGATTTGCCTGATTATAATGTGGCCGTCGATCGTTACGGCAGCAAAGTGGTGGTACAGGAATATGCGCCGCCGAAAACGATTGATGCGCAAAAGGCCCGCCAGCGCTTATTTGATGTGATTAATGCCACCCTTGCGGTACTGGATCTCCCATCCAATCAATTGGTATTAAAAACCCGTGAGCGCCAGAAGGGCAAAAACCAATACGAAAAGCTGGCACAAAAAGGTGAATTCCTGCTGGTGAGTGAATATAACGCCAAGCTATGGGTTAACCTGACCGATTACCTCGATACCGGTCTGTTCCTTGATCACCGTATCGCTCGCCAGATGCTAGGTAAAATGAGCCAGGGTAAAGACTTCCTTAACCTGTTTGCCTATACCGGTACGGCCAGTGTTCATGCCGGCTTGGGTGGTGCGCGCAGTACCACGACGGTTGATATGTCGCGTACCTATCTGGAGTGGGCCGAGAAGAATTTGCGGGTGAATGGCTTAACTGGCCAACAACACCGCTTGATTCAGGCTGATTGCCTTTCATGGCTCAGTAACACCGATGAGCAGTTCGATGTGATCTTCATTGATCCACCGACTTTCTCCAACTCCAAGCGTATGGAGACCACCTTTGATGTTCAGCGCGATCACTTAGTGCTGATGAAAGAACTTAAACGGTTACTGCGCCGTAAGGGAACAATCATGTTCTCGAACAATAAGCGCGGTTTCCAGATGGATTTGGACGGGATAAAGGCGTTAGGGCTGGAAGCGAAAGAGATAACAGCTCAGACACAATCAGAAGACTTTGCCCGTAATCGTCAAATCCACAACTGTTGGCTGGTCACCCACAGCCACGAGGAAAAGTAGAAACTATGTCGTTAATTAGCATGTCCGGTGCCTGGCTGTCGTTCAGCGATGCACCTTTATTGGATAATACTGAATTGCATATTGAGGCAAACGAGCGCGTTTGTCTGGTGGGCCGTAATGGCGCAGGTAAATCCACCTTATTGAAAATTTTGAGCAAAGAAGTCGTACTGGATGATGGCCGCATCATTTATGAGCAAGATTTGATTGTGGCGCGTCTGCAACAAGACCCGCCACGCAATGTGGCCGGTACCGTGTTTGACTTTGTGGCTGAAGGCGTGCAAGAACAGGCTGAACATTTAAAAGCCTACCACGCAAGCTTGCATCAGGTTGAGTTAGACCCAAGTGAGAAGAACCTCAATCGTCTGGCGGCATTGCAGGAGATTCTGGACCATCAAGGTTTGTGGCAATTAGACAGCCGCATTCAGGAAGTGCTGGTTCAACTTGGTTTATCTGCTGATGCCGAACTTTCATCACTGTCAGGTGGTTGGTTGCGTAAAGCAGCACTAGGCCGTGCGCTGGTAAGCTCGCCGAAAGTGCTGCTGCTGGATGAACCGACCAACCATTTGGACATCGAAACCATTAATTGGCTGGAAGGCTTCCTGAAAGAATTCCAGGGCAGCATCGTGTTTATCTCTCATGACCGTTCCTTTATCCGCGCGATGGCGACCCGTATTGTCGACCTTGATCGTGGCAAATTGGTGTCATGGCCAGGGAATTACGAACTGTATCTTGCCAGCAAAGAAGAAGCACTGCGGGTTGAAGAGCTGCAAAACGCTGAATTTGACCGCAAACTGGCGCAGGAAGAAGTGTGGATACGCCAAGGTATCAAAGCGCGCCGCACCCGTAACGAGGGCCGTGTGCGCGCGCTGAAAGCGCTGCGCATGGAGCGTTCTGAACGCCGTGAAGTGATGGGCACAGCCAAGATGCAAGTCGAAGAGACTGTGCGTTCAGGCAAAATTGTCTTTGATCTGGAGAATGTTAACTATCAGATTGATGGCAAAGTATTAGTGAAAGATTTTACCGCACAAGTACAGCGTGGCGATAAAATCGCGCTGGTGGGCCCAAATGGTTGCGGTAAAACGACATTACTGAAACTGATGCTCGGTCAGCTTAAAGCGGACAGCGGCAAAGTACATTGTGGCACCAAGTTGGAAGTGGCTTATTTTGACCAGCATCGGGCAGAACTTGATCCCGAACGTACGGTGATGGATAACCTGGCAGAAGGTAAGCAAGAAGTGATGGTAAATGGCCGCTCGCGCCATGTCCTCGGTTACCTGCAAGACTTCTTGTTCCACCCTAAACGCGCAATGACACCGGTGAAAGCGCTGTCTGGTGGTGAGCGTAATCGCCTGTTATTGGCTAAATTATTCCTTAAGCCTAGCAACTTGCTGATTCTCGATGAACCGACCAACGATCTGGATGTGGAAACACTGGAGTTGTTGGAAGAGATGGTTGATAGCTATCAGGGCACAGTGCTGTTGGTAAGCCATGACCGTCAATTCGTTGATAACTCAGTGACTGAATGTTGGATCTTTGAAGGTAATGGCCAGATCAATAGTTTTGTTGGCGGCTATTATGACGCGCATCAGCAACGTGCTGAGGCAAAACCTATCCGTCAGGTAGCGGCTAAAGTTGAAGAAACCAAAACTGCGACACCGGTTAAGAGTAATGCTCCCGCCGCTAAGCGCCCGGGTAAGTTGAGCTATAACTTACAACGTGAGTTGGATCAGTTACCGCAACAGCTAGAAAAACTGGAAAATGAAATCAGTGAGTTACAGGCTGAAGTTGGTCACGCAGATTTTTTCTCCCGCCCGCATGAAGAGACACAACAGGTCTTGAAAGCATTAGCTGATGCTGAACAGGCGTTAGAAGTAGCATTTGGTCGTTGGGAAGAGCTGGAAGCTCAGAAAAACGGTTAAAAATGTGTAACCGCCGTTCTACCAGATGACGTGCAATACGATATTATGTCTATTGTTATAGTAAGTCTCTTGATAGAACGGTGTTCAACAATACCCAATAGATTTCAACGTGCAGGAAGGTAGCTTGCAGCGGCCTGATAGAGGCGAGAACCATGGATGGCGGAGTAACGGAACAGCCAACCATCTGCATGTTGAAAGATGAAGGGATATACAGGCCAGCCGTAAGGACATAGATATTGTATTCTGTTATTGAGCCTAAACACGGCGGGCAGTCAGGGAATGTCATCCTGTGCCGGCAGTGCGACATGTCAGTGGCCTTACCCTCCCTGCCTTATGGCACTAAAGCGGTATGTCCGCGTTGCAAAACCACACTGACTACCAGGTGGGATGAGCCACGCAAGCGCCCTGTGGGGTACGCGGTTAGCGCATTATTTATGCTATTACTGGCTAATATGTTTCCGTTCGTCAACATGCGTGTGGCCGGGATCACCAGCGAAATTACCTTACTCCAAATACCCAGAGTCATGGTGTCAGATAACTATGCCAGCATGGCAACGTTATTTATGGTACTGGTTCAGTTGATACCGGCATTCTGTATGGTAGCCATCATCCTGCTTTGCCTGCGGGTGCGGATGCCAGCCCACTTGAAAGCCGCAATAGCGAAAGCGTTATTCCAATTTAAAAGCTGGTGCATGGTTGAGATCTTCCTCGCCGGTGTGCTGGTGAGCTTTGTCAAACTGATGGCGTATGGCGACATCGGTATTGGCAGCAGTTTTATCCCCTATTGCCTATTTTGTGTATTACAAGTCCGCGCCTTCCAATGTGTCGATCGTCATTGGATGTGGCAGGATATTGCCCCGGCTCCTGAACTGAAGCTCCCGTTGGTTGCGGGCCGTACTGGTTTGCGTCAGGGGTTGCGATCCTGTTCTTGTTGTACCGCAATTTTGCCGCAATCCCAGGTGCAATGCCCGCGCTGCCATACTCATGGCTATGTTCGTCGTCGCCATAGCTTGCAGTGGACAATGGCCCTATTGATCACCTCGATTCTGCTCTATATTCCGGCTAATTTGATGCCGATTATGATTACCGAAAGTCTGGGGAGTCAAATGGGTTCTACCATTATGGCGGGGGTCATTTTCTTGTGGAGCGAAGGTTCTTATCCGGTGGCGATGGTGATTTTTATCGCCAGTATCATGGTGCCATCGTTAAAAATGTTAGCGATTGCCTGGCTGTGTTGGGATGCAAAAGGTAAAGGTAATAGCGATACTGAACGGATGCATTTCATCTATGAAATCGTGGAATTTGTTGGCCGTTGGTCAATGATCGATGTCTTTGTTATTGCTGTGCTCTCTTCATTAGTCCGTATTGGGCAACTGATGAGTATTTATCCAGCGATTGGTGCACTGCTATTTGCCATGGTAGTGGTTCTGACAATGTTTGCTGCATTAACCTTTGATCCTCGTTTAACCTGGGATCGAATCAGTGAATCAACCCAAAAGGAGCCGCAAGGTGACGGACAATAATCCCAGCCAGAATGTGGCGGAAATTGAAAAAATCAAGCGATGGTCGCCGGTGTGGATCATCCCGATTGTCACTGTGCTGATTGGCGCATGGATTTTGTTTTATCATTTCAGCCACCAGGGGCCACAGGTGGTATTGACCACACTGAATGCCGAAGGTATTGAAGCAGGTAAAACAAAAATAAAAAGTCGTAGTGTGGATGTCGGTATCGTAGAGCAGGTCACGCTGAGTGAGGATCTGAACCATGTTATCGTGCAGGCACGGCTCAGCTCAGGCATGAATACCCTGTTACATGGCGATACCGTCTTCTGGGTGGTGAAGCCGCAGATTGGCCGTGAGGGTGTATCTGGCCTGGGAACACTACTTTCCGGTGCTTACATTGAGCTGCAACCGGGTAGCAAAGGTAAATCATTAAGTGAATTCACCTTATTGGATTCCCCACCGCTGGCCTCACCTGATGCTAAAGGGGTGCGTATCATTCTGGACAGCGAACAGGCTGGGCAGTTGAATGCTGGCGACCCGGTATTGTTCCGTGGCTACCGGGTCGGATCGGTAGAAACCAGCACCTTCGATGCCAAGTCACGCTTAATGCGTTATCAGTTATTTATTGGTGCGCCTTATGACAGTCTGGTCACCAGTAATGTCCGTTTCTGGAAGGACAGTGGTGTAGCGGTCGATCTATCATCACAAGGAATGCGAGTTGAAATGGCATCGCTGGCAACCCTTTTCAGTGGTGGCGTAAGTTTCGATGTGCCTGATGGTTTGGATCTGGGCAAACCGGTCACGGCAGATAAAGCTGAATTCAAACTGTTTGATAATCGCAGCAGCATTCAAAATTCTCTGTTCACTGAACATGAAGATTTCTTGTTGTTCTTCTCCGACTCTGTACGTGGTTTGCAGTCTGGTGCGCCGGTAGAGTTCCGTGGTATTCGTGTGGGTACTGTGGCCGATGTGCCGTTCTTCACCGAAGGTATGAGGCAGCGAGTTGATAATGATTTCCGTATTCCGGTGCTTATTCGCATTGAGCCAGGCCGTTTCCGCGATGATTTAGGCTCGGATACCAACTTTGCGCAAATATTGAAAACAGCCAAAGAACGCGGGCTACGTGCCTCATTGAAATCAGGTAACTTGCTGACGGGGGCGCTGTTTATTGATCTGGATTTCTACCCAGATGCCAAACCGTGGAAAGGGCCGTTGGAAGTGGCGGGCTATCCATTGCTGCCCACAGTCAGTGGTGGTTTAGCGCAAATTCAGCAGAAATTGATGCAAACACTGGATAAGATTAATAGTCTACCTCTGGATCCAATGGTGAATGAAGTCACGAAGACACTGGCTGAAAGTCAGAAAACGATGCGTGAAACTCAGAAAACCTTGGCGGCATTGACTGCAATCACCTCAAGCCCGGCGATGCAGGATCTCCCCAAAGATCTGCAAAAAACCCTGAATGAGTTGAATCGCAGCATGAAAGGCTTCCAGCCAGGTTCACCGGCCTACAACAAGATGGTGGGTGATATGCAACGGTTAGATCAGGTCTTGCGTGAATTACAGCCAGTATTGCGTACGCTGAATGAGAAGAGTAACGCGCTGGTATTTGAAGCGGCAGGAAGTCAGGATCCTCAGCCTAAGAAGGCCAAAAAATGATGAAATGGATGGCAGTTCTCGCAGCGCTGTTACTTAGCGCTTGCAGTAGCGAACCCGGCAAAACCTACTATCAGTTACCGGCACTCAGCGCACCTGCTACGGTCAGTAGTAGTGTTGCTTCAAGGCAATTATGGATTGAACATGTTGGTGTTGCTGATTATCTGGCTGCGACGGGAGTGGTATACCAAACCAATGATGTACAGTATGTCATTGCCAGCAACAACTTGTGGGCCAGTCCACTGGATCAACAGTTGCAGCAAACCTTGGTAACCAATCTGAGTAATGCGCTGCCGGGTTGGTTGGTCTCTTCACAACCACTGGATAGCGATCAGGATGTCCTCAATGTGACTGTAACCGGCTTCCATGGCCGCTATGATGGTCGCGCCGTCATTCGTGGTGTGTGGATACTGAAACATCAGGGACAGTTGATTAAGCAGCCATTCGATCTCGAGCTTAAACAGAGTGAAGACGGCTACGATGCTCTGATCCGAACCTTGGCGCAGGGCTGGCAGCAGGAAGCCAAGGTTATTGCTGCTCAGTTACAAAACGTTAAGTAATATTTTGTTCTAATTTAGTCTAATATCAGTCAAACCCTCTTTCGTTGCTAATGAAAAATTACTGCGAAAGAGGGTTTTTTGTTTAATATCAATATATTGCTTTCAGTTATCCCAAATCAATTACTTAGCAAATTCAGCGGACATAGCTCACAAATATGACATTGGCGTGAATTTTGCGCATTGCTTTTCTGTTTCCTAAGGTCTATCACTTAATTGTGACTGCACATAAAGTGGTCACTGTTTTCTTTCCACCAGACCGAAAGATGAGGGAAACGAGGCATGAAGAGACAGAAAAGAGATCGCCTGGAAAGGGCGTTGTCACGCGGGTATCAAGCAGGTATTTCAGGGCGTTCAAGGGAAATTTGTCCCTATCAAGCTTTAGACGCCAGATCGCATTGGTTAGGAGGTTGGCGACAAGCCATGGAGGACAGGGCTGTGACCGCTTAAGCGGCTCTCTGTCAGACTAAGGGATCACCTCCGCTTTATGCGCATATTGCGGAGGTTTTCATTTTTACTCTTCGTACTTGGTGCCGCAGCGTTGTTGGCTGCATTCGCTCACCCGAATCATTGACTAGTGTCAACTCATCGGGATTCACTCATTTGCCGCCTAGCTGCAACACCAATTACTTTGAGTAATACAGGTGGTACTTGTCGCTGCAGCATTGTTGGCTGCATTCGCTCACCCGAATCATTGACTAGTGTCAACTCATCGGGATTCACTCATTTGCCGCCTAGCTGCAACACCAATTACTTTGAGTAATACAGGTGGTACTTGTCGCTGCAGCATTGTTGGCTGCATTCACTCACCCGAATCATTGACTAGTGTCCAACTCATCGGGATTCACTCATTTGCCGCCTAGCTGCAACACCAATTACTTTGAGTAATACCGGTGGTACTTGTCGCTGCAGCATTGTTGTCTGAATTCGCTCACCCGAATCATTGACTGGCGTCAACTCATCGAGGTCTGACCAAATTATTCAGCCCAGCGTTTTAGCAAGATACTCGCGTTAACCCCGCCAAAACCGAAGCCATTTGACAGTGCATAGGTTATCTCATGGGGGAGAGCTTTACCTGCCACAATATTCAACCCCTTGGCCGCGGCATCCAGATTCTCCAAATTCAGAGTGGCAGGCACGATTTGATCACGCAGTGCCAGTACCGTGAAGATGGTTTCCAATCCGCCAGCCGCCCCCAGCAAATGCCCGGTGGCTGACTTGGTTGAGGTAATGGCTAAGGTATTACCTTCACCAAATAAGTGTTTAATCGCATTGATTTCGCCAAGATCCCCCACCGGAGTTGAGGTTGCATGCGCATTAAGATGCTGAACTTGTTCTGGCTTAATTTTAGCCTGACGCAATGCGATCTTCATTGCGCGATATGCGCCATCACCATCTTCAGCTCCAGAGGTCATATGGTAGGCATCAGCACTGGTACCGTAGCCGACAATCTCAGCTAACGGTTGTGCGCCACGGGCGAGAGCATGTTCCAATTCTTCAATAATCAGTAAACCGGCACCTTCCCCCATCACAAAACCATCGCGAGCACTGTCGAAGGGACGGGAGGCTTTCTCAGGTGTGCTATTAAAACCGGTTGATAGAGCACGAGCTGCAGCAAAACCAGCCAAACTGACCTTATCAATCGCGGCTTCAGCGCCACCACATAAGGCAACATCCGCTTCATCGTTGCGGATCATCCGCACCGCATCACCAATAGCTTGCACTCCCGCCGCACAAGCGGTGACGGGCGCGCCAATTGGCCCTTTAAAATGATGTTTAATAGAAACATGACCCGCAGCCAAATTCACCAAAAATGAAGGTATTGTGAAAGGGGAGAGGCGTTTTGGCCCGCGAGTGTCGGTGGTGCGTACGGCATGGGCAATTGCAGGGAAACCGCCAATACCAGAACCAATCACGGTAGCGGTACGTTCCTGTTTTTCTACATCGTCAGCATGCCAGTCGGCTTGGGTAATAGCTTCATCTGCCGCCGCCATCGCAAACGCAATGAAACGATCCATTTTCTTCTGATCTTTTGGCGCAACAGCTTTATCAGGATCAAAGCCTGCTTCTGAGTCTGCATCAAGTGTAGGCACTTGCCCACCAATCTTAGCTGACAAATCACCGACAATCTCATCCGGCAGAATACGGATGCCGGATTGCCCTGCCAGCAAACGTTGCCAAACAGTTTCGCTACCACAGCCTAACGGGGAAACCACACCCATACCTGTAATTACTACACGGCGCGTATTCATTGTTTTTCCTTTTGAGACTTAATTGAGTGAGACTGTTACCTGGTATCTATTGACTGTTTGCCATGCATCAGTGCCAACCGTTTATTAATTATATCGCTCTTGACGGAGCCTGCCGCAAGAGTGACATCTTGTGCACAAATAGGTTGCCCGGTATTTCTGTCCAGTAAGATAGTTTCTACCGGATTACCCGTACGGCGATCTGCGAGAACTACCGCAGGACCAAGTGGTGCAAAATGCTGATTACCCCACTGGAATAGTGCCGCCATCACTGGGAAAAAATCATTGCCACGCTCAGTCAGTAAATACTCATAGCGGGCAGGACGCGGATTATAGAGCCGCTTTTCAAGGATTCCACTTTCCACCAGATACTTTAGGCGGCGGGTGAGGATAGTGGGTGATAGCTGCAAACTTTGCTGAAATTCATCAAACCGCGTTAACCCCTGAAAGGCATCGCGGATGATTAATATGCTCCACCATTCGCCGACGCGTTCAAGAGAGCGGGCAACCGGGCAAGGCATGTCTTCAAGGCGGGTTCTTTGCATTCCATTCCTCACATCATTATTGTGGCTTTGGCTGAGCGTGGGCTGAAAATTAACATTCAACAGGTGACTACATTTATTGTAGTCACTTGGGTTAAAAAAAATGCCTCGTGGCATCATTATTATGGTGCAGGGGAGTAACTGCCCCTGCACAGGGATAACAGATATTAGAAAGTATTGGTGTCTTTAAACAGACCGACTTTCAAGTCGGTGGCAGTGTAAATCACTTTGCCATCAACCAAAACTTCACCGTCCGCGACACCCATAATTAATTTACGCATAATAACGCGTTTAAAATTAATACGATATGTTACTTTCTTGGCTTCAGGCAGTACCTGACCGGTGAATTTAACTTCACCGACACCCAGCGCGCGGCCTTTGCCTTCGCCACCTAGCCAGCCAAGATAGAACCCAACCAATTGCCACATAGCATCAAGGCCCAAGCAGCCTGGCATTACAGGATCACCGATAAAGTGGCAACCGAAGAACCATAGATCTGGATTGATATCCAGTTCCGCTTCCACATAACCTTTGCCATAGGTACCGCCGTCTTCTGTCATCTTGACGACACGGTCCATCATTAACATATTGCCTGCTGGCAATGGTGGTCCGCCAGCGCCAAACAGTTCGCCACGGCCTGATGCTTCAAGGTCTTCTTTTGTATAGGATTCGCGTTTATCTACCATGTTCTCAGTAAGCCTTATTTTAGTGAAGTGCGCAGAATAGCGTACACCTGTACGCTGAGCAAGTCCGATCAGCCCTGGTTGAACCAGTTTAGCCAGCGTAATGGCCAAGGCCAACGGTGTCTGTCCTGCGGATTAACCTGTGAGATTCGCTCTTGAATTATACCTAACAGGCTTGGTTGCTGCTCGTCGGCATACACCATGCCTGTCAATAACGGCAGTGCTTCAGCGGCGCTATCAACCGCCCAGAGATGGAACTGACCATTTTGTACCGCCTCAATCACTGCCTGATTCAGGCATAAATGACGGACATTGGTCGTCGGTAGAATCACCCCTTGAGTGCCCGTCAACCCGCGACGCTGACAAGCTTCGAAGAAGCCTTCGATCTTTTCATTTACGCCGCCAATAGGCTGCACATTACCAAACTGATCAACAGAGCCTGTGACCGCAATTTGCTGGTTGATAGGCTGCTGCGAAAGGGCACTGATCAAGGCGCAAAGCTCGGCCAGTGATGCGCTATCACCATCGACCTCACCATAGGATTGCTCAAAAACAATCGAAGCCGAGAAGGGTAGCGGCTGATCAAGTTCCAATTCTGAGATCAAGAATGCTTGCATAATCATCATGCCTTTAGCATGTAGATTACCGCCCAGTTCTGCTTTACGTTCAACGTCAACAAACTCGCCATCACCCAAGTGAACCACACAACTGATACGTGCAGGTTCGCCAAAAGCATAAGGGTGACCTGGGTATTCCAGTACCGACAAACCATTAATCTGACCGACGACTAACCCTTCGGTATCAACCAAAATTTGCCCTAGTTCAATCTCATCTTGCATCCGCTCAGCAAGATAACTATTACGCCAATCACGGGCATTCAAGGCAATGTCCAGCGCATTGGCTGTAATTGACTCTTCTTCAGCATACAGCGCTGCTTCTGCCAACTGGCCAGTTAGCCATACTGGGCACAGCGGCAGACTGCCCTGATCACCGCTGTAGCGCACTGCCTGACGAAACAGAACTGGCCAGGCATCGGCAGATAAAGATGGCAACTGCTTTTCCTGCAATAACGCATTGATATAGCCACACCATAGGGTCATGCCATCGATATCGACCAGCGGCAGCTCGACTTCGAACTCGCCATAGATAGCCAATTCACCTAACTCGGGTTCCATATCGTGGAAATCGCCAAGGCCCAGACGGTCGCCAACGAGAATCAGGCGCAGATCCAGTGGCATAGAGGGAATGTGTACTGGCAGAGGGCGAGTTTCATCAGGTGACAACCAATCGAAGCGCTGCTGGACAATCATCTGTTTCAGACGCAGCCACATCAGTGGTTGAGCTTGTAATGCCCGTACTGACAGGATCAATATGCCGCCATTAGCCTGATGAACCAAGCCGGGTTGCAGACTGATTTGATCTTTATGCCATCTAACACAACCAAACAGTTGTTCTGGTTCTATCCATTCCTGATAGAGACAGCGTGAATGTGCCGCAAAAGGCTCGTCACCACGTTGTGCCGGCTGCCAGGTCACTAGATTGGTATCAATCTGATAATCGCCACCAAACACGGCAGAGGCTTCAGGTTGCAGCTCTTTAACTGCCTGCGCGATCAATGCCAGATACTCAGTACTCTCCTGTGCTTTAATCAGCATAAAACGCGGTTGAGATTGTGGATGACAAAATAGCGTCATGCCATTCTCTAACCGGGGCTGAATCGCCGAGAAAGAAACCGGCTCCAACTGGGAGGCAGTAGTAAATAACGCTTCATAGGGCGTTGCGTTCGGCAGCATTGACTGCCATTCAAGTCGGTTATTGGTCAAAGTAATAGATGCAATCGTCAAAAAGGGAAAGGGCGATTATACAAGAATAAAGCAGGCTGCATATACGTAGAGTGGCAGTTGGTAGCAAGGAGTAAGACATCGGCAGTATTCCGTACAAAAAACAAACTAATCATAGGCTTTTAGTAGGGTGAAATTCTGCGTAAAACTGTTATGCTTGACTTAAGTTACACGGTCACTAAAGAGCTCACGATGAAATATCAACAACTGGAAAATCTGGAAAGTGGTTGGAAATGGGCGTATTTGGTAAAAAAACACCGTGAAGGTGAAGCCATTACCCGCCACATTGAAAACAGTGCAGCTACAGACGCAGTAGAGCAATTGATGAAACTGGAAAGTGAACCAGTAAAGGTGCTGGAGTGGATTGACACTCATATGAACGTACAACTGGCGACGCGGATGAAGCAGACTATCCGCGCCAGACGTAAGCGCCATTTCAATGCTGAGCATCAGCATACGCGCAAAAAGTCGATCGATCTGGAATTTCTGGTTTGGCAGCGTTTGGCAGCTCTAGCCCGGCGCCGTGGCAATACTCTGTCAGATACAGTGGTGCAGTTAATTGAAGATGCTGAGCGTAAAGAGAAATATGCCAACCAGATGTCATCTTTGAAACAGGACTTACAGGATATTCTCGGTAAAGAGATTTAACCTGTCTTGGTATGAATTAGATAAAAGTTGATATTGATATAGAGCCATTAAGAAAAGAGATGTGGCCTGGTTTGTTATCATTGATGACAAAAAAAACCCCGCAATGCGGGGTTTTTTACGAAAGGAGTAAACTTAAGCCTGTGGCTGAGTTACAACTTCTTTGTAGCCTTTAACTTCGATCTCTACGCGACGATCTGGTGCCAGGCAATTGATCAGAGCAGCACGTGGTTTCACGTTGTCACAGGTGTTACCAGTAACTGGGTTTGCTTGACCTTCACCGCGAGCGGTGATTTTGTCAGCAGGGATACCTTTAGAAACCAGGTAATCACGCACGCTGTCAGCACGACGCTGAGACAGAACTAAGTTCGGTGCTGGTTGACCGATACGGTCAGCGAAGCCCAGAACAACTACAGAACCGTCTTTAGGATCGATAGAGCTCAGTTGTGCATACAGTTGGTCCAGAGCTTGCTGGCCTTCTGGTTTCAGAGTTGCTTTGTTGAAAGCGAACAGCACGTCAGATTTCAGTGTGAAACGCTTAGTGTCAACAACTGGAGCTGGAGCTGGTGCTGGAGCAACTACTGGCGCTACTGCATCTTCCTGACCGAAACGGTAAGAAACACCCAGGCTCAGCATGCCATTGTCTGGACGAGCACCAACGGTAGCTTTATCACCGATGTTGCTAACCCATTGGTATTCCATACGGGTTGCCCAGTTTTTGGTCCATGCATATTCTGCACCCAGCGCTACCAGTGGAGAAACACCGGTGTCATGGTTGCTAGCACGGCTATCAGTAGGAGCATCGTAAGCGCTAGAATCTACGCGCCAAACCAGACCACCCAGACGGGTGTACAGGTCCAAGTCCTGAGCAATTGGGTAGCTCAGTTTAGCAGCCAGCTGTACGCCTTGTGCTTTGAATGCGCCGTTATTTACGTCGCCTTTGTAAGGCATACGGCCAAGCCAGTCGTATCCCATTTCAAAGCCCAGGTATTGGTTTGCTTGGTAACCCAAGAACGCACCAGCACCCAGTTGGTCTTTATGGGTAGGACCGTCGTTGCCAACGTTGCCATAGATACCGCCAGTGCCAGTATCTTGATACTGGGACCAACCCAGTTTACCACCGGTGTACCAGGTGTTATCTTTCGGTGCGGCTTGCGCTACTGTAGCGAAACCAGCCAGTGCCACTGCTAATGCGATAGCTGTCTTTTTCATTTTACGCCTCGTTATCATCCAAATAGGCAATGAGCTTTAAAAAGCTAAGCCCTTGGTTAAAATTCTTCGCCAAGGTTTTAACGCTCCCGTTAATCACGCTGCCAGTATAATTTGGCGTTTTAGAGCAACCTTGGCGATGTAAAGTCTACAACGTGGCGAGAAAGTTACAAGTGTGATGTGATAAACCGCCTGAAAAAAAAGCGAAATAGTGCATTATCTTTAACGATTTAGCGGTAAAAACCCGCGTTTTCTAGACGTTATTTTCTGCTGCAAGCCGCATTCCGACTCGCTTTATGCCGGTTTTACAGGAGTAAGCGCTAAATATTGTAATAATTCATGGGATAAATCCTAAATTTACTTAATGATACAAAGAAGAATGAATTTTTAACGTTGCGCACTGTCCTTGGTTCAGTTTTATGTCATTCAACGGACGCATAACAAACCCATAAGCATTCCCTAACTTTGCTGCCAAACGTAATCTGATTCGATCATTTTCTGACAACTCCGGTAGCCAACCAAGAACGACACTGTAATTTCCCGTCAATAATGCCTTCTCCATTGCATCAACAGTCGACAATGGATTGATTTGCCGTAACTGAACGACTTTATCTATTGGTAAGCCTGAATGCTGTAACCATAAACGACTTAATTTCTGTTGTGGGGCCAGCCATAAAAGCCACCGAGACTGCTTACCAAGTTGTTGCAATAAAGGAAGCAATAACTGAGTTACCGCAGGCTGGTTTTCACTGTACACAAGTTCACTGATAAGGCCACTATCTGTTGGAGCATCAGCTCTTTCCGGTGTTTCACGGCTAATAAGAGAATGATAATTAGCATTATAAGGTTTTAGTGATTGAGTACGCATTATGAACCTCGCCTGTAGTGTGCTGTATGCATATACAGTAGTCACTGTTTGTTCGAAGATCAACTAAATTTTTACAAGACGCTTCGCATAATTGTGATGTAAATCCGTGCAAATTCATTTTGTGTTTGGCTAGGTAATCCATATTGCGTATTTTTTAATTGGTTGTTCCTCTTACACTTATTGCAACTGGATAGGGACGTTGGATTGGATTTTTACTAAAGGAGTAGTTATGGAAAACGCATCAGAAAACAAAATCATGCAAGCACAGGATCGTTTCGATTTTTTAGGCAAGATCACAGTTCGTTCGCAATTTGGTGGCTATGGCCTATTGGCGAACGGCATTATGTTTGCGGTGATTTCGGACGGCGAACTGTATTTACGCGCTAATAATAAGATAGAAACGCTATTCCGCAGTCGGGGGATGAGTAACTTTGTCTACGCTAAACGCGGGTTACCGGTATTGCTGCGTTATTATTGGGTAGACTCTGCATTATGGAGTGATGAGTGCACACTAAGTCATTTTGCTACACGCGCTTATCAAGGGGCGAAAGCTGAGATTTTAAGCAAAAAAGGGCCAACAGTTCGTCTGAAAGATTTGCCGAATCTCAGTGCCAGCCTTGAACGACTATTGTGGAAAGCCGGCATCAAGAATGCGGCGGAACTGCGGCGTGAAGGGGCCAAATGCTGTTATCTGAAGTTACGTGCATTAAGGCGCTCACTCGGGGTTAATGTATTATTGGCGCTTGCTGGGGCGATAAGTGGCCACCATTATGCTGTGCTGCCTTTATTGATGCGTAGTGAACTTATTGAATGGTTTGAGATACACATCCGTTCGCCCAACATTACGCAGTTTGAAACAGCATAGCGGGGCCATCGGGAATGGCCCCAATCTTAATTAGTCTGGCTGATGTGCCTATTCAGTTCACTGAGTTCAGGTAACAGTTCAAGCAATAAACCTATTTGTTGTAAAACCAATTGGTCTTTGCTCTCCGGCTCAGGATTACAGTTCTGTAGCCGGGTAGATAAGCTGGCTAGCACCTGGGCCATTTTCGCGCTGTCAGGCTGCTCTTGCTCAAGTGTACCCTCGACATAACAAATCGCATCATTAAGCAGATTCAGGGTGGCGGTGTTGCTCAGTTTCTCTCGATGAGCACCCAGCGCGGATATATAGCTCAGCATCGTGTGGTTCAGACAGAGCAATCGGAATGCTGCCTCCTGAGTTTCTTTGTCATTTTTGGGTTCGGCAGACATATTTGAGATCACTGAGGCTAACTCCGCGTCGCAATTATGTGCATCACGGCGGGCTATACGGTAGGGCAGGCTATTATCTTTGCCTTGATAGTATTGCACCAGAATTGCATCCAAATAGCGGCAGTTGGCATTCAGCGTTTTATGAACCACCGCAGGGAGGTGGCGGAACTTCCAATCCGGCCAGATAAAACTCACCGCTACCCAGGCGATGGCACAGCCTAGCAGGGTATCAAATACCCGAGGTGCGGCAACCTCAAATCCTTCCCCTAATAGGTTAAAACAGAGCAAAACCAGCAGGGTAATAAACATCGTTGCATGAGCATACTGAACATTACGGAAAGCAAAAAATAGCACCCCGGTAATGACAATAAGGATGAGTTGCCCCTCAATGGAAGGCACAAAATACAGGATAGGCAAACCAATAAGAATACCCGCTAGCGTGCCAATTATACGCAATGCAAGGCGGCGGCGCGTCGCATTATAGTTAGGTTGGCAGACAAAAAGACTGGTCAGTAGGATCCAATAGCCGTGGCGCATGCCTGTTAGTTGAATAAACGCATAACCGAGACATAGCACCACTGACATGCGAACTGCGTGGCGAAATAGTGCAGATTGTGGGGTGAGATGGCGGCTGATACGCAGCTTGATATCACTCCATCCGGTAATGTGGTCGTCAGACAAACGGCTCTCGGGCTGAGGGCCTTCGGCTAATACTTGTTCGGATTCAATTCCCGCCAATTGGGCATCAATAGCCCGTAAATTTCTCAGTAAGTGGGAAAGGGCTTTAACTTGCGGGATATTCTCGTTTTGCGCGAGTTCTCTGGCCAGTGCCGCATCTAAAAACGTAAAGGCTCGCTCGAAGCGAGGATCATGCTGATACTTTTGTCTCATCAGAATGGATTGCGAAAGTTGCAGGCAGGCTCTGGCTTGCATACTCAGTAAGCGCTGAAAGCGGAATAGCACGTCGCTGTAACGGAATTTCTCTCGTAGAACCTGATATTGGACATGTGACGAGCTGGCGCGTTCATGAATATCTTGTGCGACAAAATAGTAGTGAAGTGTCCGTCTGGTCCCACGCTGGCCCCGATCACCTTTCAAGCGAGTCACCAGTGAGGCTTTGGCCTGATTTAAGGTTGATACCAGTGTGCCGTTGGCCATCGCCACATCAATAAGAGGCTGGTCGACATCAGATTCGATATCAGGATCGAAGAGATTAGCTTTTGCTTCCAAATAGTGAGCAAGCTGCTGGTAGCAACGAGCTAGATTATCCTGCAAGGGGCGGATAGGGAAAATAAGGTGTCCGCACAAGGTCAGTACGTTATACCAAACAGCTCCGAGCAGCAGCAGTAGCGGCTGTTGGTACCAGATATGGTACATCGAGGTACCCAACATGGTGTAGATAGCAATTAGCAATGCGCCAAAGGCAATGGTTGCATAGCGTTGCCCCAAAGCCCCCAGCAGAATAAAACCACAGGTTGAAAAGGTCAGACCGAGGGCAAAAAACCAGGGATAAGGAAATAACAACTCTATCGATGCGGACGCGACAAAAAAACAGATCAGCGTAATGAATAAATTGCGTAATCGCCCTGTCAGGCGGTCATCAAGATCAGTAAGTGCTGCCGCGACGACACCGAGTGTTAACGGAATTGTCAGTTTGGGCTGACCAATCCACCACGGAACCGCCGTTACTCCCGCCAACGCGATAAAAATACGGGCATGATAAAGCAGGCTACTATTGTAGACATAACGGCGTAAACCAGTGACGAAAGTGAGCACAAAAAACCTCTAAAACTGAAAATTCAGCGTTGCTGATATTGGCGTTGAGCGTTAGCCATTCTCGCTTGCTGTGCCATTTCGACTGAAACGACACGGCGGCCCACGGGCCACAAAGCAATAGCAGCAATTTTAAAATTGGCAATACCGACCGGGATACCAATGATGGTTATGCATTGCACAATCCCTGTGGCGATATGGGATAAACACAGCCACCAACCAAATAAAATGAACCAGACAATATTCAGTAACGAGCCGCCTGCAGTTATCAGAGCATTACTTTTTTCTGGGTATAATTCATTGACATGGATCGCCTCATTGCCATAAGGAAGAAATGATAATTTGGTAATTTCCCAGCAAGAGCGCGTTAATGGTAAGGTAAAAATCAGAACGACACTGACGACTGTGGCGAATAGCCAGCCCAGTGTGGTGAAGAAACCACCTAAAACAAAATTAAGAATATTCAGTACAGTACGCATAGTGATTTATCTGCCTAGCTGAATAAAAAAACCGCAACGCGGATGAGTGATAACAAACGCTAACCATTCTATATGAATAGGGCGGGTTAGTTTCCGTTGTCAACTATCGGATACCTGTTGTTTAAACTCAATTATTTTATTTACACTCCATTGTGTTATTTCAATTCACTTAATACGAGTAATGGCGCGCAGATATGGAACTTAAAGCGACATCTTTTGGCAAGCATTTGGCTCAGCACCCTTACAACCGGGTGCGCTTGCTCAATGCTGGCATCGAAGTATGCGGTGATAAACATCAGTACCTAATTCCTTTTAACCAGTTGGTTAACATTGAATGTAAGCGCGGTATTGTCTGGGGCGAACTGGAATTTGAATTGCCAGACCAACAAGTTGTCCGTTTACATGGCACCGAATGGCAGGAAACTCAACGTTTCTATCAACATTTACTGGGCATCTGGCAGCAATGGAGTGAAGAGATGAGCTTGGTTTGTGTTGAGGTTTTACATAAACAAGTGGAATCAATCAAGCGGATTGAGCAACAGGATAAATGGTTTAAACGCAGTGAGTTAGGACAGGTGCAGCACTCTATTCGCGAGGCTTTCGCCTCATTGCCAATACCGGTGCAGCGGTTGAACGAATTTGAGACCTGTCGTGCAGATTATGAGATCTGTTTGCGCTGGTTGCAGCAAGGTAGTCGCAGTGTAGAACGCCGGAATCAGCAATGGACCAACCGAATGTTGGAAGAGCATCAAGATTTCTTCCAAAGTGTAGAAACCTCCCCTCTGAATGAATCGCAAAGCCGGGCGGTGGTTAATGGCGAAGACTCGGTATTAGTTCTGGCAGGTGCCGGCAGTGGTAAAACATCGGTGCTGGTAGCCCGTGCCGGTTGGTTGTTACGCCGTAATGAAGCATTACCGGAGCAGATTTTACTGCTCGCATTTGGCCGTCAGGCGGCTGATGAGATGAATCATCGCATTAAGCAACGGTTAGCTGTGGATGATATTCAGGCTAAAACCTTCCATGCACTGGCATTGCAGATTATCCAGCAAGGCAGCCGTAAAACACCACTAATCAGTAAATTAGAATCAGACAGCCAGGCCAGAAGATCGTTATTGATTAAGAATTGGCAACAGCAGTGTAGTGAGAAAAAAGCGCAGGCAAAAGGGTGGCGTGAATGGCTAACTGATGAGCTTGAGTGGGAGGTTGATGAGGGTGAGTTTTGGCAAGATAAACGTTTAGCAGCCAGATTGGCGGGGCGGCTGGGGCGTTGGGTAGGGCTGATGCGAATGCACGGTGGTAGTCAAGCCGAAATGATTGAGCAGGCCGATGAAGAAGTGCGTGATCTCTTCCAGAAACGTATACGGTTAATGGCACCGTTATTGAAAGCGTGGAAAACGGCGTTGAAAGAAGAAGGTGCGGTTGATTTCTCCGGCTTGATTCATCAGGCAGTTAACTTACTGGATAAAGGGCGTTTTGTTAGTCCGTGGAAGCATATTTTGGTGGATGAGTTTCAGGATATCTCACCGCAACGCGCTATGCTGCTGGCAGCACTGCGCAAACAAAATAAGCAAACCTGTTTATTTGCGGTGGGTGATGATTGGCAGGCGATTTATCGGTTTAGTGGCGCGCAGCTCTCGCTCACTACAGCTTTTAGCCAGTACTTCGGTGAAGGGGCTGAATGTGCCTTGGATACCACTTACCGCTTTAATGATAGGATCGGTGAAATTGCGAACCGGTTTATTCAGCAAAACCCACATCAATTGAAAAAGCCACTTAACAGCTTGAGTAAAGGTAACAAAAAGTCAGTCATCATTTTACCGGACCAACAGCTTGACACCTTGCTGGATAAATTAAGCGGTTTTGTTAAGGATGATGAGCGCATTTTGATTTTGGCCCGCTATCACCATTTACGGCCTGAGATTTTGCAAAAAGCGGCAACTCGCTGGCCAAAACTGACGATTGATTTTATGACTATTCATGCCAGTAAAGGGCAGCAAGCCGACTATGTGATTATTGCAGGGCTGCATGAAGGTAATGATGGTTTTCCGGCAGTAGCGCGGGAATCAATTGTGGAAGATGTGCTGTTACCGGCACCGGAAGATTTCCCAGATGCGGAGGAGCGGCGTTTATTATATGTCGCAATGACTCGTGCGAAGCACCAGGTCTGGTTACTGCAAGATACAGCAAAACCCTCTATTTTTGTTAAGCAACTTAGCGAGTTAGGTGTTCCTGTTCAGCGTAAACCTTAACGGAGCTATCGCATACATTACGCCCGGTGGTTGTGGCACCGGGCGTAATGCTTATTGCAGTCGCTGTTTTAAGTAATGATCATAATCAGGGATTGCGATGGTAACTTCGCTGCTAAACAAGTTAGAACCAATTAAGAAGTCTGCGGTCGAGCGGTTGGTGGCGACAGGTATATTCCAGACTGTTGCCAGACGTAGTAGGGCTTTCACATCGGGATCATGCGGCACAGCATTCAGTGGGTCCCAGAAGAAAATCAAAATATCGATTTTTTTCTCTGATATCAGCGCACCCACTTCTTGATCTCCCCCCATCGGACCACTTAGTAAACAGTTAACGTCAATGCCGGTGGCTTTTTGTACCAGGTTTCCGGTGGTACCTGTGGCATAAAGTTCGTGCTGGGACAGCAGTTGTTTATTTTCCATAACCCATTCGAGCAGCGATTTTTTGCAGTGATCGTGGGAAACAAGGGCAATATGCTTGCGTACCGCAATAGTGCGGGTAGTCAGTTCCATCAAGATATCCTTCAATAAATGCTAGCGGTTTGCTAACAGATTACTGAAACGGAGATTTTGTGCATAGCGGTAACGCAAAGAAATGCGAGGAAACAAGCATAACCTGATGTTTAAGAACCGCCTTATCGTAAACGGATCATTTGCCCGGTTGCTTTTTAGCCCAGAGTAGGAAGCGTTGTTGAGTTTCGGCGTTGGCTTGCAGGAACCAATATTGCAGCATCTGTTCGGCAACATTTTCCCCTTGCAGGCTGGTGGTATTCTGCGCGGTATTTGTCCCTGCCACGGCAATAGTGGTCCCCGGCACCGCACTCACAGTTGACGGTGGAATGGTGGCAAAAGAGGGAACTGAAGCACTAAATTGGCCAACATTATAACTGGCCATTGCAGTTTCAAGTGTGCTGGCAGTGTTGAGATTGTCCTGATGTAATACATCGTGGCGCACAGATAATGGGCGGCCATTATCTCCAATAAGCTGATATACCGGGTTTTTAGAAAACTTATGCCCATCTCGTTCGGTATCAATGACCGGTAATTTTATGGCGACTGAACGAACATTGCGGGTATTAAACACCACCACTAATGGCGGAGAGGCATACAACACTTTCGGATCGGCTGGCAGTGGTTTAGCCACTTTGAACAGAATTTGATGCTGACCGCTGTTTAATTCCAAGCTATCGGCTCCTTTTAGCAAGGATCCTGACATATTTTTCCCATCGACCACCAACAGGTCAATTTCCGGCGCGAGTTTTAAGGTCGTGGCGATAGCTGAAGCACTACAGCAAACGGCCAAAATCCCTACGACCACCAGACCAAATTTCATGTGCTGCTCCTGAGGGTGATATCCGCGTACATTGTCAGACAGGCTAGATTATGTGTCAAAGTCTTTCCGTTCGCCCACATTTATTTACTTTTTGAAATGATCAGTATAAATATAACGTTTTTATCATGATGAATTATAAGGATAAAGCCGGCACTCTAACAGTAATTACTGCGACATCTCTTAAACCAAATCAATCTGACCGCATTTATGATCCATTTTCCCCATGATGTACACTTAGAGGATCGCCTAATATTGGTAGTATCCCTCCGGGTGCACATGGATTGGGATATTCTTTTAGCGCATCAGAGGAACTGAAAAATGCACGATAAAGATATTGCTGACATTCTCCAACAGGTAAAAACAATTGCATTAGTCGGGGCGAGTGATAACCCATCGCGGCCAAGTTATGGTGTTATGGCTTATCTGCTACAGCAGGGGTATCAAGTCACGCCTGTTAGCCCTAAATTGGCGGGGAAATCATTATTGGGCCAGCAGGCATATGCAGAACTGGCGGATATTCCTCATGCTATCGATATGGTGGATGTTTTCCGTAATGCCGAGGCTGCATACGGCGTTGCGCAAGATGCTATTGCTATCGGCGCCAAGGTTCTGTGGTTACAAATTGGTGTTATTAATGAGTTGGCGGCTACCTTGGCGGCAGATGCGGGAATAAAGGTGGTGATGGACCGTTGTCCGAAGATTGAAATACCGCGCCTGGGATTAGAAAAACAGTGATACGCGACGTTGCTAATTTTGGCGATAAAAAACCCGGTACTAAGCGCCGGGTTTTATCGATAAATCTCAAGATTTAGTTGCGTAGACGCGGAGCCTGTAGCTGATGGCGGATGGACGCCGCCAGTTCATCCAATGAAGGTTGCTCTGGGTGAGCATCCATATCTTCATAGGTTAGTTGCGCTTCAGCTAGATAGGTGTGTATCGGTTGCCCCTCATCATCCTCAATAACCACGTGATACCAAGGTGACGAACGCAACATAGCGTTGTTTGCAACCTCATCAGGTTCCGGTGGCTCGAGAGAATATTCAGGATCGATATCAATCACTACACCCAAATAGCCGTGTAGGCTGTGGCGGACCTGCTGCCCAATACCAAATTTGCTGGCAATCATGATAACCTCCTGAGAAACATTACTCTGCCTTCTATATGAGGGCAGTGTAGGGCATTTCAAGTCATACTATCCGGCACGCGAACCCTTTCAGGTACAGACCTTCTGGATATGTCGCGATAACCGGGTGATCCGCTGCCTGACGGAACTGTTCTATAAATTGTATATCATGCCCTGCATCTAACGCAGCATCGGCCAAAATTTTCTGGAATAAATCTGTTGGCATCAAACCAGAGCAGGAGAAACTTAACAAGATCCCGCCTGGGCGCAATAATTGTATCGCTAACATATTAATATCTTTGTAGCCACGACACGCACTTGCCAACTGACTTTTGTTCTCCACAAACTTCGGTGGGTCCATAATGATCATGTCAAACTTTTCCCCTTGCGTGCGGTAGTTACGCAGCAATTGGAACACATCATCCCGAATGAATTCGGTTTTGCTCAAATCCAACTGGTTGAGTTCAATGTTTTGTTTGGCTATATCCAGTACAGCTTGTGACGTATCAACGCTGATAACTTGCTTACAATTTCCCATCAGCGCTGCGACAGCAAAGGCACCGGTATAAGAGAAACAGTTCAGAACACGGCGACCATCGGCGTAGTTACGCGCCGCCAGGCGGCTATCGCGCTGATCTAAATAAAATCCTGTTTTATGGCCGTGCTGAATATCAACCAACAGTTGCATGCCGTTTTCGGTTATTGGCAGCAGGTCAGGCGGCATTTCACCACTGATTGTACCTTGCGTCAGAGGTAAGCCTTCTTTTTTACGTACGGAAACATCGGAGCGGTCATAAATAGAGCATTCTGGGTAACAATGTTGTAAGGCACTAACCAGCGTTTCCCGCTGATATTCAGCGCCGGCCGACAGTAACTGCAATACCAGAAAGTTCTGGAAGCGGTCTATGGTGATACCCGGCAGGCCATCAGACTCACCGGCGATCAGGCGATAGCCGTTCAAACCATCACGCTTTGCCAGCCAATCACGCCAGCTCTGCGCTTGCTGTAGACGGCGGATGAAGAACTCGCGGTCAATAACTTCATCTTGTTGGAACGTCCAGACTCGTGCCAAAATTTGTGATTCAGGAGAGTAGGCGGCACGGGCCAGCCATTTACCCTGGCTATCAAGGATATCGAGGGTTTCACCGGGCAGGGCACTTCCCTCAAGGCGTTGAACGGCCCCAGAGAAGATCCACGGATGGCGACGAAGTAAGGACTTTTCACGTCCTTTGGCAAGAATCAGGCTTACGGTCATAATTAAGTTGCTGCCAGCTAGGTAAAAAAGAGCAGTATTGTCGGAGTATGAGCCGGAAAATGCAAATTATCACGTAGATGAGGAGTCTATATGCCAAAAGTATGCACTGCCGCCTATGTTTATGGCGTTGTTCAGGGCGTGGGTTTCCGCTATAGCACGCAACGTCAGGCACAAGCGCTGGGTGTGACGGGTTACGCTAAAAATTGTGATGATGGCAGTGTGGAAGTGGTGGCTTACGGCGAGCAACATGCGGTTGAACACCTGCTGGAGTGGATTAAGCAGGGGGGGCCACGCGGTGCGCGGGTGGATCGCCTGCTGACGGAACCTTATCCGAGCACCGCGTTTGAAAAATTTAACATCCGCTATTAACTCACGAGCGGTACCAGAGCACAGCTATCCGTCGTTAAATACTGTTATCTGTCGTTAAATACACTTAACGGGTTTGGGTAATCCTGCAATTTTGGTTGCTTGCTTTGCTGGCCCTTTGGGGAATAAACGATACAGATATCGGCTATTACCTTTCTCTTCACCATACTTTTGTGCCATGGCCTTTACCAGCATGCGGATTGCAGGTGATGTATTGAATTCTTGATAAAATGCACGCACAAAGCGCACCACTTCCCAATGTGGTTCAGTGAGTATAATCCCTTCCTGTTCAGCCAGTATGGGCGCTAAAGCCTCGCTCCAGTCCGTGCTATTTTTCAGATAACCCTGTGCATCGGTATCAATAACCTGGCCTTTAAACTCCAACATACAACCTCGGTAATTCAATCAATGAAACGGCCGCTAATTTAGCAAATATTTGCCACTACCCCAAAGAAGTCTCTGCTGTTATTTGGTGAGGTGCCATCTGTGCGAGAGTAAATAAACCGGCTGCTGTACGCCTAATGGCCAGTTAGCATAAGGGATGACGATAAATTCAGCACTCGACAATCAGCTAGCGGATTTTTTGGTCAATTAAGCACAAACAGGCTTTACAAGCGGTAGAGCTCTGTTTATAGTTCGGCTCGTTGCGGAGGGGTGGCCGAGTGGCTGAAGGCAACGGTCTTGAAAACCGTCGACGGGTAACCGTTCGAGAGTTCGAATCTCTCCTCCTCCGCCATCATTTCTCTTTATCCTCTTGTTTTTCCCCCAGTTACTTATCCCAAACAAAATTATTCAGTATGCCGTCTGGTATGCCGTATCCCGTGTGAATCGCCCCATTAGCGAGAATACTGATTAACCATCAACTCAGATTCAGTATGGGAACCATGGAATGAACGGGTTTTATGGCGAAAAGTACCACCACATATCACTAACGTAATCTCCCTATTGCTGGAAAGTGCCCAGGCAGCCGGCAGATTATTGGTCAGTACCATTATTCCATCTTGTTTTGCCGGCTCTCGCGCAACATTTAATGTGGTACTGCCACTGTCGAGAATGATGGAATCCCCTGGTTGCACCATTTTTGCAGCCCGGATAGCGATCCGGCATTTGAGATCGATAGCAAATAAAATAGCAATTCGAAATAAATCGAAAGTTATGATGCAAGTGATACTCGCTTGCCTGATTGTGTTGTGGTTGCTGGTTACCTATATCTTGGCGGTTGAAGTGAGTTGTGAAACTGGTAGCCCTTATATTTACGTAGCGAGGAGCTCTAATGGTCTTAGTATACCTACAAAGAGGTATATGATTGACTTTTATGTAAAAATTGATCGATGAGATGCTTTTTTTTTGAGCTGGTTCATAAAAGCGAATACCCACACAAAAATTGTTTGATCTAAAACAAGCATTCTTACTACTACAAATCATTTGCTGCAAATCCTCCTTACTATCTGCCTAACCCACAGGGTGATATCAGTCATGCTTCGCCTCCTGGCTCGCTATTTCTCACCTGATTGCGGGTTTAAAAATAAAAAAACCATCTGGTGCGGGCACTGATAGCGTCCGGTATGGAAAAACACACTGGAGTAAATATTGTGAGCAAATTTATAAGACAGGTGTTGGTAGGGATAATGGCTCTTTTGGCAATAGGCGCGGTATTTTCTTTGTCGGCGGCACCTACGCCGCCGATTGAGGCCCGCAACGATAAATTCGCTGAACAGCATGTTGACCAATTCACCTCATGGCTGAAAACCAAAGAGAGTGGGCCACGAGAAGATGCGCTGGCGGATGACCCCAATTTGGTGATCCTTTGGGCCGGATATCCGTTTGCCAAAGATTATAACAAACCTCGTGGGCACTATTATGCTGTCACTGATGTGCGGGAAACCTTACGTACCGCAGCACCGAAGACCGCAGAGGATGGCCCCTTGCCGATGGCCTGCTGGAGCTGTAAAAGCCCGGATGTTGCCCGCTTGATCAATGAACAAGGTGAAGAAGGGTATTTCAAAGGGACTTGGGCCAGAGGTGGCCCGGAAGTCGTCAATCAGTTGGGGTGTGCCGATTGCCATAATACCGCTTCTGCTGATTTTGCTGCCGGGAAGCCAGCTTTAGTCCTCTCCCGGCCCTATGCTGAGCGTGCTTTGCAATCTATCAATAAACCTTTCGAACATGCCAGCCGCTTGGATCAACAATCCATGGTGTGCAGCCAGTGCCATGTTGAGTACCACTTCGCCGGTAAAGATAAAGCGGTGAAATTCCCATGGGATCAAGGCACGGATGTGGCGTCAATGGAGAAGTATTACGATGAAATCGCTTTCTCCGATTGGGTTCATCCGCTGTCAAAAACCCCGATGTTGAAAGCCCAACATCCTGAGTATGAAACCTGGCGTGCGGGGATCCACGGTAAAAACAATGTCAGTTGTATCGATTGCCATATGCCGAAAATCCAAAATGCGGCAGGTAAGGTGTATACCGACCACCAGATCCGCAACCCGTTTGATAGCTTTGAAACTACCTGTGTTAACTGCCATACCCAGGATAAAAAAACCTTGCAAGATATTGTTGCTGAACGCAAAGCCAGCATTCAGGAGTTAAAACTGAATGTTGAGAAACAACTGGTTCACGCGCATTACGAGGCAAAAGCTGCTTGGGATGCCGGGGCAACCGAGCAAGAAATGCAACCTATTCTACAAGATATCCGCCATGCCCAATGGCGCTGGGATTATGCCATTGCTTCCCACGGTATTCATATGCATGCACCGGATGTTGGTCTGCGTGTATTGGGGGGCGCGTTGAATAAAGCTGCCGATGCCCGCACCAAACTTGCACGTCTGCTGGCGACAAAAGGGATTAGCCACGAAATTCCGCTGCCGGATATTTCGACCAAACTCAATGCCCAGAAAGCGCTGGGAATGGATATGGATAAGCTGAACCGCGAGAAGCAGGAGTTTCTGCAACAAGTGGTACCAGCCTGGGATGATCAAGCCAGAAAAGCGGGCCGGTTGAGCCAGTAAGAGGCGTTCCGGTGTGACAATACGCTCACCGGATCTATTCCAGAGACAAACGGCCCCAGATTGGGGCCATAGCAAAGGTGGAATAACTATGCGCGTTTTACGTTCATTCGGTTCAGCCGCGCTGCTGGTAGTGTTGATTCTGTGCACGCTGCCCACTCTCGCCACAACACCGAACACGACGGCGAAAATGCCCGCGTTGCGCCATATTGTTGAGCCGCAGCGCAACCCGGATGCTGCTTGCATCCAATGTCATAAAGAACAAAAAGATGAGTTGCATGGCAAACATGCTGGCGCGGTAAATCCGAATACGCAGTTGGCCTTAACCTGTACCAACTGCCATGGGCAGGCATCGGTGCTGCACCGTAATGGTATTAAAGATGTGATGCGTTTTAACCGCGATATGTTTAATGCCGATAAAGCGATGTACAGCGTCTCACAACAAAACAGTGTCTGCATGAGCTGCCATTTGCCGGAGAAATTACGCGAGGCGTTCTGGCCCCATGATGTGCACATGTTGAAGCTTTCTTGTGTCAGTTGTCATCAGTTGCATCCTAAAACCGACCCGATGCATGGCCTTGACGATAAAGGGCGGGTCAAACTCTGTGTTGACTGTCATCGCCGTCAGCAGGAGCTGATATCGAAGGAAACACCATGAATACGAACCGTCGTCACTTTATCGCCAGTATGGGGGCGCTGATTTTCCTGACCGGTTCTGCTGGACGTTCACTGGCACTCAGCGGCACTGTTGATGGCATTCGTTACGGGATGCTACATGATGAAACCCGTTGTATTGGTTGCACGGCCTGTATGGATGCTTGCCGTGAGGTTAATCATGTACCCGCTGGGGTCTCACGGTTAAACATCATCCGTAGCCAACCGATCGGTGAGTTTCCTGCCGTAAAATATCAGTTCTATCGTCACTCCTGCCAGCATTGCGATAAGGCACCCTGTGTCGATGTGTGCCCAACCGGAGCCTCGTATCGCGATAGCGGGACTGGGATTGTTGATGTCGATCCCGACCTCTGCGTAGGGTGCCAGTACTGTATCGCCGCCTGTCCGTACCGGGTGCGCTTTATCCATCCGGTGACGAAAACTGCCGATAAATGCGATTTTTGTCGGAAAACTAATCTAAAGCAGGGTAAACAGCCCGCCTGTGTCTTGTCGTGCCCAACCAAGGCACTCACCTTTGGCAATTTGGACGACCCTAACAGTGAACTGGTGAAATTATTGCATCAGCGCACTGTGTATCGCGCCAAGTTACATCTTGGGACACAACCGAAATTGTATCGTGTTCCCTTTCAGTATGGGGAGATAACCGGATGAATCCTGAACTGAATACCCCGTTTCACTTTGCCTCGTTAGTGTGGGATTGGCCGATAGCCATCTATCTGTTTTTGATAGGAGTATCGGCGGGCATGGTGGTAGTTAGCCTATTGGTTAAGCAACGGGTTCTGGGCGGTGAGGCGGCGCGCAGTGGGTTAGTTAAATCGACCGCTATGATGGCGCCCTTAGCGGTGATTATGGGGTTGTTTATTTTGATACTGCACCTTACCCGGCCGTGGACTTTCTGGAAGCTGATGTTTTTCTACAGTACCAGCTCGGTGATGTCATTGGGTGTCATGCTGTTTCAAATTTATATGGTGGTGCTGTTGGTCTGGCTGGCGGTGATATTTCGCCACGGGCTGACGGCGTTATTACAGCCTTACCGCAAATTGAATTGGGTTGGCACGGTACTGCATAAACTGGCACCGATTGAACGCAAGTTGGAACCATTGATGATGTTTCTGGCTGTGGCGTTGGGGGCATATACCGGCTTCCTGTTATCGGCCCTGAAGAGTTACCCCTTGTTGAATAATCCGGTATTGCCGGTGTTATTTCTGTTCTCCGGCGTTTCTTCGGGTATTGCCGCCATGGTGTTGTGCGCAGTGACCTTTTTTAAAGAACCCATAGATAGCCCGGCACTAGCATTTGTTCATCGGCTGGAAAAACCGGTGGTGTGGTTGGAGCTATTTCTGCTGCTAGCATTCTTCACCGGGCTGTGGTTCGGCGGTGGTCAGAAAGAAGTCGCGGTCGCTGTCGCGTTGGGCGGTGGTTTTTGGGCCGCGATGTTTTGGTTCTGGGTTATTGGTTGCGGCATGGTGCTGCCATTAGTTTTAAACCGTTTTTGTAGCCATGGAATGCGCCATCGGGTTTCATTTCTAGTGACGGTATCCGGCTTGAGTTTGTTTGGCGTATTGGTTTTACGTTTCTTTATTCTTTATGCCGGTCAGATGACGGTTGTGTGAGGAGGCGAACCGGTGATGGGTGAAAATGTATGGTAGGTGAGTTGGGACTGTTGTCACTGTTGGTGGCTGCGTCATTGGCGCTGCTGCTCACTGGTGTGCCTGTTATTGCTCTCCATGGGCGGCGATTGGCTTTGTTGTATTGGTTACCGTCGTTCAGTTACGCCGTGACCTTATTCATTACATTGGCACTGTTGTTACTGGGTTGGTGCTTTGTTAGCGATGATTTTTCTCTGCTTTATGTAGCACAACACGGTAATAGCCAGCTCCCTCTATTTTATAAGGTTGCGGCAATCTGGGGCGGGCATGAAGGCTCCTTGTTGTTTATGCTGTTTGCTCTGAGCCTGTGGAGTTCCGCGTTGACGCTTTTTCGCCGTCATTTTCCGCTGCGTTTTTTTGCTCGCGCGTTGGCAGTGATGGGGGGGCTACTGCTTATCCTGAGCGTTTTTATCCTCTTTTTCTCCAATCCTTTTGAGCGATTGTTCCCGACGTTGGCGCAGGGGCGTGATTTAAATCCAATGTTGCAGGATCTGGCGCTGATATTTCATCCACCCTTGTTGTATCTGGGGTATAGCGGTTTTGCCGTTAGTTTTGCTTTTGCCGTTTCGGTGTTGCTTGCAGGCCGCAATGGCAACAATAGTGTGCACTACTGCCGTCCCTGGGTATTGGCTGCCTGGAGTTTTCTCACGTTTGGCATTTTGTTGGGGGCATGGTGGGCATACAGCGAATTGGGGTGGGGCGGCTGGTGGTTCTGGGACCCGGTTGAAAATGCGTCATTACTGCCATGGCTCACCGCAACTGCACTGTTACATGTTCTGGCTGTTATTGAGAAACGGGGCTTATATCATCATTGGGGCATTTTGCTGTCGCTGGTGACATTTCAACTCTGCTTGTTAGGCACTTTTATCGTGCGCTCTGGGGTGTTGACCTCAGTTCACGCTTTTGCTGTTGATACGGCGCGCGGTGAGGCTTTACTGGCGCTGTTTGGCATGGTGACGTTGAGTTCATTGACGCTATTTGCCCTGCGGGTGCGGGGCAACAATCGCTCTGCTGCTTTCAACCTCTTCTCACTGGAGTCATTACTGCTGGCGGCAATGGTGCTGCTAAGCATTGCTGCGGTAACCGTATTGATTGGCACATTGTATCCATTAATTGTCAGTGTGCTGGGGTTAGGATCACTGTCTGTTGGTGCGCCCTATTTTAATCAAACCCTGACACCTTTTGTGCTGCTGTTGCTATTGCTGATGGGCATAACGCCGTTTGCCGATTGGCGGCAAAGCCGCAAAATCAATGGCTGGCGTCTTGTCGTACCTGCTGTATTAGCTATCTCCGGTGGGGTGCTCAGTTTAGGTCTATTCGAATCACCGTGGCAGGTGGGGATGCTGATAGGTGTCACTCTGGCCCTCTGGACGTTGTTCGCGCCATTATTTGCGCCAAAGATACGTGGCTATTTATGGTTGATACACGGTGGCGTTGCGGTCAGCCTGCTGGGAATGCTGTTTGCTTCATATTACACCGTCGAGCAGGGGCGACGTATGGCACCAGGCAGTCAGGTCACGCTGGCGGGTTATCAGTTTACCTATCGTCAAACTGAATTAGTGATCGGCCCAAACTATACCAGTGAGCAGGCGCATATTGTGGTCAGCCAGAATGGGCAAGCGTTAACCACGTTGTTACCGGAGCGGCGGCACTATACAGCGCGGGGAATGTTGATGATAGAGCCGGCGATAGCCAGTAGCCCCTTGGCCGACTTTTATGTGGTTCTGGGGGATAGTTTGGGCGCGGGGGAGTATAGCGTACGTTTGTCGCATAAACCGATGGTTAGCTGGATTTGGGGGGGGGCACTGATGATGGTAGTTGGTGGTTTATTGGCGCTATGGCGCAGAATCCACCCTGTTAGCGACCTCGCGGGGGATAAATGAAACAACGTTGGCCTTGGTTGATTGTCCCTCTGGTTGCCTTACTGCTGGGCTGCTTGCTTTATAGCGGCTTAACGCGGGATCCGCATCGTATCGAGTTGGCCGAGCAAGACCTGCCGTTTCCCGCTTTTTCTTTATCCGAATTGCAACAGCCCGGGCAGAACATAACGCGAGAGCAACTGTTGGGTAAGGTGACGGTGATTAATGTATGGGCCAGTTGGTGTGCCAGTTGTAAGCAAGAGCTCGCCCTACTGGGGCAGATAGCCGGGACGCTGCATGGTGTGCAGTTCTATGGTCTGAATTACCGCGATGACCGTCAGGCGGCGTTAAATACTCTGCGGCGCTACAGCAATCCTTATCAAAAGAACCTTTATGACCCGCATGGCACATTAGCACTGGCGATGGGGGTATATGGTACACCTGAGACCTGGCTAATTGATGCAAATGGCATTATTCGCCAGCGCTATGCTGGTGAAATGACGACAGAGATATGGCAACAACAGTTTATGCCGCTACTGGCGCAATGGGCGAGGGTGGGAACCCCATGAAAGTTTTATTCCTGATGTTATCACTGGTTTTTTCATCTGGTGTTGCGGCTGATCTGGTGGATACCTATCATTTTAGTTCGCCGCAACATCAGCAACAAGCATTGGCATTGGCGCAGGAGTTGCGTTGTCCCCAATGCCAAAATCAGAACTTGCTGGAGTCGACCTCGCCGATAGCGCAAGACTTGCGATTAGAGGTCTATCAGTTGGTAGAAGCAGGACACAGCTCTCAGGAGATAATGGCCGTAATGACCCAGCGCTATGGGGACTTTGTTCTGTATCGTCCTCCGTTGCGCAGTGCCACACTGGTGCTATGGTTTGGGCCTGGGGTGTTGCTGGTCTGCGTGTTAGGTGGGTTGATTTTTAGGATACGCCGGCAATCTGTCTCAGGTGTGAGAGGGCCGCGATAATGGTGCTATCGATAGGGCTGGCGATACTGGTGCTGTTGGTGGTAGTGAGTTTGTGGTGGCCGTGGCTGGTGCAATATGGTCGGTTGAGCTGGCGCTGGCCGCTGGGCTTCAGCCTGGTGGTGCTGATTCTAATTATGTTGGGATACCGGCAACTGGGCCATTATACCGCCGTGCAGCAAGAGGCTTTGCGGCTACAGGAAGCCCAGCGGTTGAATAATATGCTCGATAAGCAGAGCAGTGATCCCACGCTATCTCGGTTACAACAACGTATTCGTTTGGCTCCCGATAAGGGGGATGGATGGTACAGTTTAGCTCAACATTATTTATATCGTAACGAATTTGAGGATGCATTGATCGCCTTGCAGCAGGCTGAACGTTTGCAGGGGGCCAGTGCCCGCTTTGATGCTGCACGAGCGACGGTGTTCTATTACCGGTCAGGGCAAAAAATGACGGGTGATGTGACGTACTGGTTACAGCAGGCTTTGACTAAAGATCCCATGCAATATACTGCGCTAATGCTGCAAGCCGCTGATAACTTTACCCATGATAGATACGCGCAGGCCATCGCTATTTGGCAGCAGTTATTGGAAAGTGGTAACCCACAGGTTGATCGTGCGGTGATTATCCGTGCTATTACATTAGCTCGGGTGATGCAGCAGGCTGAATGATAGACAAAAAAAACCCTTACCAATCTCATTTGGTAAGGGATGCCAATTCGGCCAACACCAGGGAAAACATTATAACCGTTTATTAATCATACAATTAATTCGGGTTAGTGATATGACTTAAGTCAAGTTTATCAAAATTATATAAATAAGGTTAATGTTTATATGTATTAGGAATCATTTATTAATCGCAAGGAGCATGGATTTACTGCACACATTGATTATTTGTATGATTTTTAAACGATGAGAAGGGGGCGGGGCGATATTATGGCCATCTGAATGTAAATGCATCCAGATGGCTAGGCAGAGCAGGTCTTGTGGGACTAAAAGTCCCCTGGTGTTGGCGAAAATATATTCTTTTTTGACTAACTTTCTTAGCGTCTGTGCGCTAATATATTAGTTCTATAATATCTAAAACTAATTATTTAAAGCAAAAACAGTCTAATAAACATAGGGCTATAATAATAGCTAGCCTTAAGTCTAGTTTGGGAAACTATCCTTTAGTCTAGGTTGTTTGTTCATATAATGTTAGCTGGGCGTTTGTGAGGAAACTCTGTAAGTCTATTTTATACACTGATTTCTATTGAAAACAATGTCATAAAATTGTATCGTTGCTCAACATATATAGTAAACTTGGTCTGTTATGATAATTGATTATTTTGACAATGAAAGTATTAATGAAGATATAAAGAACTATATTCAAAGAAGAATAAAAGCTTATGGTGATCTGCGTTATTCCTATTTGGTAATGAATAAGAAAACACCCTTACACCCGACTATTATTTCAAACTATCCAATGGATTGGATACAAACATATAAAAAAAATAACTACCACCTTATCGATCCTGTTATTTTGACGGCAAAAGACAAAGTTGCTCCGTTTGCTTGGGACGATAATTCGGTGATTAATATAAAGTCAACCGACTCAGCCGTATTTAACCTTGCCAGAGAATATAATATCATTAATGGTTATACATTTGTTCTTCATGATAATAATCATAATATGGCAACGCTGAATATTTCTAATGGAAGTGATGATAGCATTTCTTTTGATGAGAGCATTGAGACCAATAAAGAGAAAATTCAAATGCTGCTTATTCTGACTCATGATAAAATGTTGGGTCTTTACCACAAAAATAACAGTAAAAACAATAAGTTGAATGGTGCCGGTGACGAAAGGGAAATCTTTTCGCCTAGAGAGAACGAAATTTTATATTGGGCTAGTGTCGGCAAAACATACTCGGAAATCTCCATAATATTGGGAATAAAAAGAAGTACAGTTAAGTTTCATATTGGTAATGTTGTCAGAAAACTTGGTGTTTTAAATGCCAAGCATGCGATAAGACTTGGCATAGAGTTAAAGTTAATTAAACCTATTTAACTATATCTGGCACCGCTAATGGCCAGGTTTCAAGTATATGAGGTTCAACGTGATGCGTTCTGCGTATCTTCTTTATTAATTGTTGTTGGCTATCAATGTCGACACCCAGATGTAAAAGATAAATAACCTCATTTTTCTCTGACTCACCTTGGTTTAAAACTGTAATATTCCAGCCGGAACGCTTCAGTAATACATACATCCCTCGGCTGACAACAGTCAGTATACCTTTATAATTACGGCTTCTGGCATAATTAACCATTGCTAAAAAAAGTAATACGCTGAGTGCACTATTATTGCCTACCATATCTCTTGCTAGTTTTTTTTCAACAAAGAAACGGCTGGATTCTATAAAACCATCGACCGGAAGGTCAATGTCGGAAAAATAAGGTGCGAATGGCCCTGCCACCATTGTCGGATATTTCATTTCAATAAATCTGACACTGCAAACAATAGTGTCCTCTATTATTCCTAATATATAGTTTGTATTCTCATCATCATATTGGTCGCTTTCTCTGCCATCAGTACAGGTTACTTTCCAATCTAAGCGATCTTTAAATGTTATTTTTCTAAGTGTGAAGATCTCGTCTAACTTTCTTTCAGGCATACTGTTAAAGTTTACGTTAAATAGTTTTAACATGATGAAAACCAAAGTTATTTAATTAAACCAGCATCGTACACGATCTCTGTCCGTTAGTGCAAACATTGAACGAGGTTAGACAACGCCATGAATAACTAATGAATGTCAGCATCGTCGTTCAATTATTCTACAAATAGCAAAAAGACAGACAATCTATTTTTGATGGCCACGTGCTATAGGTGCGGTACTCGGAGAGTTGATGGATCTTTTTAAGAGAAAAGTGACATCAGACGGGACTTTTCAACAGGAAATAGTTATAACGAAACATCATTTCATTTTTTGATTGAAAAGGATGTTCACGTGGACCGCAGTCCTGCGCTTTTTACCAATAAAAAATTTGTTTTCCTCGTGGCAACCTTCTGTTGCCTTCTTTGGGGCAGTGCCTACCCTGCGATTAAAAATGGTTATGCACTGTTTCATATCGCCCCAGATGACATTCCGAGCAAGATGGTGTTTGCGGGTTATCGCTTTTTATTGGCCGGGTTAGTGCTACTCATTTTTGCTGTTGCCAGTGGTAAAGCTATTGGCCGACTTAACAAGGGCCAATATAGGCAGATTGCCATTTTAGGTCTAACACAGACCACGTTACAGTATGTCTTTTTCTATATTGGGCTGGCATATACTACCGGGGTGAAAGGTTCCATCATGAATGCAACGGGGACATTCTTCAGTGTCTTGTTGGCGCATTATATTTATAAAAATGATCGATTATCATTTAATAAAATCATTGGCTGCGCACTGGGTTTTGCTGGCGTGATGGTGGTGAATTTTGGCGCCGATTTGATGGATTTTAATTTTTCACTGTTAGGTGAGGGAAGTGTGGTACTGGCTGCTTTCATCCTTTCTGCCGCCAGTATTTACGGCAAACGTATTTCACAAACCATGGATACCACGGTGATGACAGGCTACCAACTTGCCATCGGAGGGTTGGTGTTGACGCTTGGCGGTTATCTCTTTGGTGGACATTTGAGTGACATTGGCTGGCGGGCTTTATTGTTATTGGCCTACCTGGTGCTGTTGTCATCGGCCGCTTTTGCACTCTGGAGCTTGCTACTCAAATATAATCGGGTAGGGATGGTTGCACCGTTCAATTTTCTCATCCCGGTTTCAGGTGCGGTTCTGTCCGCCATTTTCCTCAATGAAAGCATTTTAGAATGGAAGAATGCCCTTGCGCTGGTATTGGTTTGTGCGGGGATCATTTTGGTTAATCGAATAAAACAGAATAACGAATAAAGAATAAATAGTGCAAAGTTATCAATGTGGGGGATGTACTAGCCTTAATTGAATTTGAGATATTAGGGCTAATACCAGCAGTTAAATGTATTTTAACAATTTTAGCGTGCAACGATTTTTTCGATGTCGATAGAAAGCAAAGTGGCATTGGTTGGCTATAATAAACATGCACTTGATAAAGATATAAGTATCGTGTCCATTATTTCTTGAAGGTGACCTATGCTACATGTTGACATTCCAAGTCGTGAAGAATTTCTTAGTCTTTCTGATGTACGCTCCGATGCCTGCGTTTCCATCTATCTTGAAACATCACCGTTACATCAACAGTTAGCTGGCAGTAAAATCCAGCTGGGGAACTTAATAAAAGAGGCATTACAACAGCTTGAGGCCGTAAACTTTGATAAACGGCGTCTGGCTTTATTGGAAGAAGAGTTATATTCCGTATTAGAGGATGAGTCATTCTGGGATCTGCATGCTTACAGCCTCGCAATACTTGCGACGCCTGATACTTTGCGAACCTACCGTTTGGCTAATAAACTGCAAGACCAAGTAGAGATCAGTGAGCGTTTCCACCTCAAACCGTTATTACGCGCACTGACATTTCCACACTCCGCTTATATTCTGGCATTATCAGAAAATGAAGTGCGTTTGATTGAGTTTTTTGCCGATGCACCACCCGCTATCGTTTCTGTTCCCAACCTACCTGACAATGTGTTAAATGCAGTAGGTAAAGCTTCATTAAATGCACGTAAGTATGATGGCGTACATGAAAAAGTAAGGCTCGCACAATATACCCGGCAAATAGATAATGCCCTGCGGCCATTATTTGCCCGTCATAACTATCCGCTTATTTTAGTCAGTACTGAACCTTTGACGTCAATTTATCGGGCGACAAATTCATTATCAAATCTGGTGGATGAAACGTTATCTACCAATGCAGAACATCTTAATATTTCGGAACTTGCCACATTAGCGCGCCCGGTATTGGATAATTTCTATCGGGCGCAAATAGAGGGGCTGAAGCCGTTATTTGAACAGCGCGCAGGAGAACGTCGAGTCACTCATGATTTGTCGGATGCGGCACGGGCGGCAACGTTCGGTGCTATTGATTTATTACTGGTTGATATTGAAAGCCAAGTCCCAGGAACTATCAATGATCAGGGTATTATTACTTTTGCGTCAGAAGATGATGCTCTGACATATGGGGTTATCGATGAGATTGCCAGACGTGCATTGGCAACCGGAGCTCGAGTTTTGGCGGTGCGGGAAAGCGATTTAGCCGGTAATCAGTTGAGCGCTATATTGCGTTATCCACTTTAAATTGTCTTAATTAATCAAAACAGGGTCGCATAGGCCCTGTTGCACTTAGCGCTTATTCAGCCAGATATTGGCGCAGTGTATTGAGTAAATGATCGAATACCACGCGGACTCGCTGGGTATTGCGTAGATCTTCATGCATCACCAGCCAAAACTCCAGTGGATACGAGAATTCTTGTGCTAACACCCGCACTAACCCAGATTGACGAGCTATGGGTTCATGGCAGGCACCAATGCCCAAACCGCTGCGTATTGCCGCCAACTGTGCCAAATGGCTATCAGTACGTAGGCGGTATTGGTGCGGTTTAAAATCGATTCCCTGTTCACGCAGAACCTGGACATCGTAGGTGTTACGATCCGGACCGATTAACGCGTGAAACGCTAATGCTCCGAGACTCCGCGGCATACCATGGCGCTCAATGTAATCTTCAGTAGCAAACAGCCCAACTTCGCAATAACCCGCCCGTTGCGCAATAACTGGCAACGCTTTGGGGCGTAAGGTTCTTACTGCAATATCGGCTTCCTGGCGGGTTAACCCCTCTATCTTGCTACCCAGACTTAATTCCAGCACCAGCTCAGGATAGTGTAAGCGCAGAGGTTCTAAGCGTTGCGGCAGGATTTCAACGCCAAGTAACTCACTGGTGGCAATGCGCACGGTATCTTTAGCTGACCCAATATCGGCGCAGGCGGCTCGTACAAAAGCGTCGGCAGCGGTGGCCATTTCCAAGGCATGGGGTAACAGTGCCCGCGCTGTTTCCGTTGGGATTAATCCAGTGGACGTGCGGTTAAACAATTTTTGCCCAAGACATTGTTCCAGCGACTCAATATGCCGGCGGGCTGTCGGTTGCGAAACATTCAGACTCCGTGCGGCGGCAGATAAACTGCCTTCACGCATAATGGCCAGAAATGTACGCTGGTTATCCCAATCAGCAGGAGGTAGGTTCATAAAATTGATACTGTCAGATGGTCATAAATAGACAATTTCATTGCGTTCCCCTGTACGGTATCCCTATCACTTATTCATCATAACATCAGGCTTTATCGGTAACGATTTTCACCCCGACCCGACTTACCCGATCCGATTCCATTTCGGCAATCGTCCAGGTCAAGCCATCCCACTCAATCTGATCGCCAATAACAGGCTCTCCACCAAATAAATAGAGGACGAATTGGCCCAATGTTTGCTGTTTATCGATTCCGGGTTCCAGATTAAGGCCATAAATCTGAGAGATATCGTGGAGCTTGGCATCGGCATCAAGAATAAAGTCACCAAAGAAGCGTTCATCCAGTTGGATATTGGGCGACTGACTAAACAGTTTTCCCAATGCTGGCAGGTCGTGTTCCTGACCGATAACACACAAGATGTCACCTTCTTTCAGACGGGTACTGCCGGTGGGGTGCAATAAGTCTTTACCACGAAACAGCGCCGCAATACGTGTCCCTTTAGGCATTTTCAAATCGCGCAGCGCAGCACCGATACACCACTTGTCACAACTCAACTGGTAAATGAACTGTTCCCATTGGTTATTCATATCAATATCTAACCCAATGCGCGAGACCGGTGCTAGTGCTGGAGGCACCACCAATTTAGTTTTACGTGCGGCAAATGACAGGCTGGTACCCTGTAGCAGCAGTGATACCAGCACGACAAAAAAGGCCACATTGAAAAATAAATTCGCGTTGGGAATGCCGGCCATCATCGGGAATACGGCTAGAATAACCGGCACTGCACCGCGTAAACCCACCCAGGAAATAAAGATCCGTTCACGCAGATTAAAGCTTGGGAACGGCAGTAAACCAATGAACACCGACAGTGGTCGGGCGAACAAAATCATCCACAATGAGAGGAGCAGCGCTGGGATCGCTATCGGCAATAGGTCACTTGGATTAAGCAACAGCCCCAACACCAGGAACATCCCGATCTGACTCAGCCATGCCAGCCCATCGAAAGTTTGTAATATACCGGAGCGGTTACGGATAGGGCGGTTACCCAGTAATAGCCCGCAGAGATATACTGCCAGAATACCACTGCCGTTCATGGCCGTTGCCAATGAGAAAACCAGAATCCCACCACTAACTGCCAGCAGGGGATATAAACCATTCGCTAGCTCTATTCGGTTTATAAAGAGCAGCAGTAAACCGCCACCGCCTAACCCGATGATAATTCCCAGACCAAACTGTTGGATTAAGTGCACCAGGAACATCCAACTGAGGCTGGTTTCACCTGCGGAGATCATGGCAATCAAGGTAACGGTTAAAAACACCGCCATGGGGTCATTGCTGCCTGATTCTATCTCTAAAGTGGCACTGACGCGCTCGTTGAGGCCTTTACCCCCAAGCAGTGAGAATACCGCAGCGGCATCGGTCGAGCCAATAATCGCACCAATGAGCAGCCCTTGAATAATATCTAAATCGAACAGCCAGGCCGCAGCCAGGCCCGTCAGACCGGCAGTAATCACCACACCGACGGTTGCTAAAGAGAGCGCAGGCCACAGGGCAACACGGAATGATGAGGCTCTAGTGCGCATCCCGCCATCTAGCAGGATAACCGCCAACGCAAGGTTACTGACCAGATACGCCACTGGGTAGTTATCGAAAGCAATCCCGCCAATACCGTCGCCGCCTGCCAGCATACCGATGGCCAGAAAGATAACCAGAATCGGAATACCCAGCCGGGAAGAGAGTGAACTCAGTAAAATACTGGCTCCCACCAGCACTGCGCCGATCAAAAAGAGGCTATTAATTGCGATGGCGTCCAAGGTGGGAGTTCTCCTGATTTAAGGCGAAAATAAATGAATAACAGGCCAAAGTTATAAAAAATTATTATACACAGATTTACCTCATCTAATGCGAAGAGATGACCTAATTCAATGTGTTAAATCAGCATTTCTTTAGTTCATAGCGTTGTGGTACTTACTCACTTGAACCACTGATTTTGTCAGTTCTTTGGAATGGAATCATTTGCAGCTTTGCTGAAATGTAAAAGACGTTAAGTCTATATAATGATTAAAATTATGAGGATAAAAGAGGGGTCGCTCACCTTTAATTGCCCAGCGGGGAATCAAGGGTGAGCGTTGGATAGTAGAACTAGTCGCGTTTGAGTGTTACCAGCGCTCTTCTCAGTGCTTCTGCTGTCGGTGCTTTTTCCTGTTCAGGAAGATTATCGACAGAAAGCTGTGACAGTTCGTTAACTAATACGCTGCGATCTTTTCCGGTGATTGCGCTGTCCAGCGCTCCGCTAAGGCGGCTAACCAAGGCAAACAGGGTAGCGAACTCGGTGACTGCAACAGCATCAGACTTGGGATTATTCTCAGTAGATTCTTGCTTTTTCATCACAATTCCTCTTTTTGTTGTCACTGCAAGTGAAACAAATCCTGATAAGGAATAAACAGGATAGTTGCTCTGAAAGCAGAGCAAGCAGTGAGGCATTAGCCATCCCGCCATCTACATGATGGTTTCACAGTGTAGCCGTTTTATCGCTTAAGCGGTATGCCGATATTCATATCGCTTAGCAATAACATTATTCGTTTGAATAATAATTTGATTACACCGTTTGCTGCTGCGGCTTGCCAGAAAATAAGAATTTCAGCAATGGAATACGGCGATGAATCTCATATAACATGAATGAAATCAGGCAAACAAAGGCCATGCCCACTACAAAGCCAAGGCCATTATTGTCAATTAGCGGTGTAATAAAGGCACCATAAATCAAGGTTAGCGGATGATGCACCAGGTAGATGAAAAGTGAGGCATTAACCAGATAGGTGATACGTGGTGAGGGGTAGTTTAATAACCGGTACCCAATAGAGTAGACCACATTGGTCATGGTCACGCCCATCAATGCCTTGATGATAAGATCCAGCTCAAAGGCAAAAAACTCAGCAGTATTAATATGTTGGTTTATCGAATAGGCGATGAATAACAACACTGAGGCCAAAAATGCACCAGGTGAAAAGGTAAGAAATACCCGTTTGAGTGGCGGATAGATAAAGCTGTAAGCACCCAATAGAAAGAACGGTAGATAAAACAAAGTCTCCATAACAAAGAAATTGAAGACACTATTAAAGAGTATTTCCGGGTTAAGAAGAAATATTATTCTACGAATGACCGCGTAGATTAATACAAAGCCAAACAATGATAGTGAGATTTTTCCTATATTATTCATTTCCTTTATCAACACTGGAACTGACTGTTGGTTATTCTTGATTTTTTTGAACAGATAAAAACAGATTGTCGTCAGCAATGCGAGGGTTAACAAAAACCATAAGTGTGAAACCATTTCCCAAATAGCAATATTTATTTTTTGATAAATTGTAAATGAATTCCAATCTTGTAATTTGGTGGTGTAATTTTTAAGGAGGTAAAATTGTGGCAATGTTATTAATGGGATGGCGGTGAGTAACGGAATAACCACCCGCTCCAGGCGGACCTTAAGCCAGCGCTGGCGCTCATAGCGTTGATATAACATGAACGAAAAATAGCCGGAAATAACAAAGAATACCTGCATGCGAAAGGCGTGAATGAAATCGTTTAGTAAGGTAAATAGATGTGAAGGATGCGTACTATTCACTGCCCAATGATGGTTGGAGTATATAAGAGAAAGATGAAAAGGAATGCCGAGTAACATCAAATAGGCGCGGATAGCGTCTAGAAAGTACTCCCGTTGGTTAGTATTTTTTTTCATACTTATTCACTATTTGTTATCGGAATTAGAATAACGCGCCGGTTTTACCCACGGAGTTGTTTTTATAGTAAACGTTTATTGATAACAATATACGTTATTCAATGGATCAGTAAGGCGAGAAACACTACTATAAGGGCTAATAATTTTCCATAGCGTATTTTAGCTGGGCAAGATAGTCTTGTGGCTTAGCCACGGGTTTAAACAATCAACCGTCAGCATAACTCAGGCATTTACGCTAACCTGAATTTATCTGTACGGTATGTGGGATAAACCGTCAATAATTTGGCTGTGATGATTTAAGCACCCGAACAGGGGGAGATGTGCGAGTTAATATTTTTTCAAACGTTAATAGAATGTCTAAAGGGTCACGCGCGAACAGCGTCAGATGGCTGGGGGTAACTCTCTTGCTGTCATTATTCACTTCTCAGGCAATGGCTTTCTCGTTAGATGATGTGGCTAAACAGGCACAGACATTGGCGGGTAAAAGCTTCGAGGCACCAAAAAGTAACCTTCCATCGCAATTTCGCGAAATGAAATTTGCCGACTATCAGCAGATTCAGTTTAACCATGACAAATCGTATTGGACCAAACTGGATACGCCATTTAAGTTAGAGTTCTATCACCAAGGCATGTACTTCGACACACCAGTGCAGATCAACGAAGTTACTGCGACCAGTGTTAAACCCATCAATTATAGCCCTGACTATTTTAACTTTGGTTCGGTCAAGCATGATGCCGAGTCAGTGAAGAACTTAGGTTTTGCTGGTTTTAAAGTGCTTTATCCGATCAATAAAGCGGATAAGAAAGACGAAATCGTAAGTATGCTTGGTGCCAGCTATTTTCGTGTGATTGGTAAAGGTCAGGTTTATGGCCTTTCTGCACGCGGGCTGGCCATTGATACTGCATTGGCCTCTGGCGAGGAGTTCCCACGTTTTCGTGAGTTCTGGATTGAGCGGCCTAAACCAAATGACAAACATCTGGTTATCTATGCTCTGCTGGACTCACCTCGTGCCACCGGTGCTTACCGTTTCGTCATTTATCCGGGGCGCGACACCACTATTGATGTACAGGCCAAAGTCTTCCTGCGCGACAAGGTTGAGAAGCTGGGTATTGCACCATTAACCAGCATGTTCCTGTTTGGGCCAAGCCAGCCGTCAGCAGTGTTGAACTATCGTCCGGCATTACATGATTCCAATGGTCTTTCTATTCATGCGGGTAATGGTGAATGGATTTGGCGACCACTGAATAATCCAAAACACCTGTCGGTCAGCACCTATACGGTGGAAAATCCAAAAGGGTTTGGTTTGCTACAACGGGGTCGTGAATTCTCGCAGTATGAAGATTTAGACGACCGCTACGATTTGCGTCCGAGTGCCTGGGTTGAACCGCGTGGTGATTGGGGCAAAGGTAAAGTTGAGCTGGTGGAAATTCCAACGGCGGATGAAACCAACGACAATATCGTGGCCTTCTGGTCACCAGACGTGTTGCCGGATGCAAAAACATCACTTGATCTGAATTACCGCCTGCACTTCACGCGCGATGAAGAGAAATTGCATTCGCCGGACGTGGCCTATGTCAAACAGACCTTACGTTCAACCGGTGATGTGAAACAGTCGAATCTGATTCGTCAGCCTGATGGCAGTGTGGCATTCCTGGTTGATTTTGTCGGTCCAGTGTTGAAATCACTTGATGAAAATACACCGCTAGCTTCACAGGTCAGTATCGACGACAACGGTGAATTGATCGAGAACAGTGTGCGCTACAACCCGGTTACTAAGGGCTGGCGTTTAACATTGCGGCTGAAAGTTAAGGACGCAAAAAAACCGATAGAAATGCGTGCTGCGCTGGTTAACGGTGATAAAACCCTGACTGAAACCTGGAGCTATCAGCTACCTGCCGATGAATAAGTCAAATCAATCTCCTGTACAGGATTATATTGCGGACTTGCCCCTGACTGCTCAGCAGCAAGGGGCGCTGCGTGATGCTCTACCTGAAGATGTATTACTCGATAGCACCCCTGAAGCGATGCAGCATTTGCATCAGCAACTGGCGGCCAGTGCGCCACAAACGGGAGTTTTTAGCCAGGAAGACAGTGCGTTAGCATCAGTCAATGCCCGTCTGCGTGCGGCGTGGCCGGAGGCCTTGGCGCAAGGGAAACAACTGGAGTCAGATTGCGAAGGGCGCACGATCATTAATGCGATGCCGCCCATCAAACGCACCAGTATGGCACCGCAGGCATGGCGGACCAATCCGGTGGGGCGTTTTTGGGATTCATTATTGGGTCGTAACCCGGTGTCACGGGCACAAACCCATGAGCAGGCCATCGCCGAGAAGAAATGGCGTAGTGTAGGTTCTCTGCGCCGCTATATTTTGCTGATACTCATTGTGTTGCAAACTACCATTGCGACCAGTTATATGAAGACCATTCTGCCCTACCAGGGGTGGGCGTTAATCGATCCTTTTGAGATCTGGCAACAAAACTGGCAGGTTTCGGTAATGCAATTGCTGCCTTACCTGCTACAAACCGGCATCCTGATTCTGTTTGCCGTGCTGTTTTGTTGGGTCTCTGCCGGATTCTGGACCGCGCTGATGGGCTTCCTGCAATTGCTGATTGGCAAAGATAAATACAGCATATCCTCTACTATCAAAGGAGATGAGGCGCTCAATCCAGCTCACCGGACCGCGCTGATTATGCCAATTTGTAATGAGGACGTGGAGCGGGTATTTGCGGGGCTACGTGCTACTTATGAGTCAGTCGCCGCCACGGGTCAGCTTGAGCACTTCGATATTTATGTGCTGAGTGACAGTTATGACCCCGATATCTGTGTGGCAGAGCAGAAAGCCTGGCTGGAGCTGTGTCGTGATGTCGATGGGCATGGGCGCATTTTCTACCGCCGCCGCCGCCGTCGGGTTAAACGCAAAAGCGGTAATATCGATGACTTCTGCCGCCGTTGGGGCAGTCAGTACAGCTATATGGTGATTCTGGATGCCGATAGCGTGATGAGCGGTGAGTGTTTGACCGGGCTGGTGCGGCTGATGGAAGCCAATCCAAATGCCGGGATTATCCAATCTGCGCCGAAAGCCTCAGGTATGGACACGCTGTATGCCCGTATCCAGCAATTTGCCACGCGAGTCTATGGTCCGCTGTTTACGGCTGGTTTACATTACTGGCAGTTAGGCGAATCCCATTACTGGGGTCACAATGCCATTATTCGGGTTAAGCCTTTTATCGAGCATTGTGCACTGGCACCATTGCCGGGTGAAGGTTCGTTCGCAGGTTCCATTTTGTCGCATGACTTTGTGGAAGCGGCATTAATGCGTCGTGCCGGCTGGGGAGTGTGGATTGCTTATGATTTGCCGGGTAGCTATGAAGAACTGCCACCTAATTTGCTTGATGAACTAAAACGAGACCGCCGTTGGTGCCACGGTAATCTGATGAATTTCAGGTTGTTCCTGGTTAAGGGCATGCATCCGGTTCACCGGGCTGTGTTCCTCACCGGTGTGATGTCATATCTGTCTGCGCCGTTGTGGTTTATGTTCCTGGTGCTGTGTACTGCTTTGCAAGCGGTGCATACCTTGATGGAACCGCAGTATTTCCTGCAACCGCGTCAACTGTTCCCAGTCTGGCCCCAGTGGCGGCCCGAGCTGGCAATTGGCTTGTTCTCCACCACTTTGGTATTACTGTTCTTGCCAAAATTACTCAGCATCATTTTGATCTGGGCAAAAGGGGCGAAAGAGTACGGTGGGGCGCTGCGTCTATTGCTGTCGATGCTGGCTGAAATGTTGTTCTCCGTGTTACTGGCCCCTGTGCGGATGCTGTTCCATACCGTGTTTGTGGTCAGCGCCTTCCTCGGTTGGTCTGTGCAGTGGAACTCACCACAACGTGATGATGATGCCACGCCGTGGAGTGAAGCTATGGTTCGTCACGGCTCGCAATTGTTACTGGGTCTGGTTTGGGCCGGTGGCGTGGCCTGGCTGGATCTGCGCTTCTTGTGGTGGTTATCGCCGATTGTATTTTCGTTGATTCTGTCACCGCTAGTCTCTGTGGTTTCCAGCCGTCGGACATTGGGGATGGCCAGTAAACGGGCTAAATTATTTTTGATCCCGGAAGAGTATAATCCACCACGAGAATTGCTGGCGACGGAAGAGTACCTGAAGCTTAACCATCAGCGGGCGCTCAGTAATGGTTTCTTGCATGCGGTGATGAACCCATCGTATAACGCGCTGGCCAGTGCGATGGCGACAGCTCGCCACCATACCCGTGCGATTATCGAGCAGGTGCGTGGCGAGCGGCTGACACTCGCGCTGGAGGCTGGGCCGGATAAATTGGCTAAATTACAGCGTCTGGAATTACTCAGCGACCCGGTATTGATTTCGCGTTTGCACCAGCAAGTCTGGCAGCAGCCGGAGCAGTATCAGATTTGGAACGGGTATTATCGCCAACTCGCGCATAATATAAAGGCGTTTCCAGCAGCGAAGTAACGCTGATATGAAGTAACGGTAATATTGAGTAAAAACGGGCGTACATTATGTATTGCCCGTTTTTTATTGCCATTAGTACGGCCTGAAAGGTGATACGTATTAGCTAATACTGAATGGCGCTTTAACACCCTCTATTCTTAACATTATCCCGACTGGGCCTTAACCGTTGTTTACATGGCGCTATGATAAGCTGTGTATCGCGCTAAACCTGAAGAGTAACTGTGTGAATCCCATCGTTAAACTGACCCATTGCCCTACCAGCATGGCCCGCATTGTTATGCTGGTGATCGGTATTATGTTGTTGTCCGGCTGTGGCAGCATTATCAGCCGCACGGTGCCGGGGCAGGGCCATGGGCATCAATACTATCCAGGCGTGCAATGGGATATGCGTGAGGGGCCATGGAAATATGTCACGGTGATAGACGTTCCTCTATCAATGATCGTTGATACCTTCATGCTGCCAATTGATGCGCGTCATGGCCCCTATGAGTAACATCATTCGCGGGTAGCAAACATCAGCAGTTGGTAGTGTTGTTGCTGGCAAATGAATTCAGTGATCGGCGTCATATGTAACCCTTTGACATGGGCTGCTAATGAGTGTGGATTGTCGTTGTTAACAAACGCAGCCCCCACATCAAAGTCATTGCGGGTATAGGTTTTAACGGCGGCAAACAGTTGACTCAATACCCCGTTGCCACGCCAGCGGCTATCAATACATACCGGCCCGTACAGAAATACCCGCAATTGTGCTAATGGCTGGCCTTGATACTGTTGATGGCTCATGGCTTCCAGCATGGCATCAACCACCGGTGGTCGTGGTTGTTTATGCGTGTGGGCCAAACAGACAAAGCCGGCGACTAGCCCATCATCAACTGCAACCAGAACCCCCAAATCCTGATTAATCGAATCCAGTTGCTTTTCATCCATTTGTGACACAATAAAACCCTGCTTTCGCTGCTCTGGACTTAAGTTTTCTGGGGTGTTTTGTCGCTGCAACTCTAATATAGCCGGGTAGTCTGCAGGTTGCGCAGGTCTTATTTTCATGTTTAATCTCTAGGTTCAAATGTGTTATCAGGAGAGAGTCGATGCCATCAAAAGCAGTGAGGTTACCCGATACCCACGTAAGTAAACCGCCGTCAGTATTACCGAAAACCTCGATAATGCGTGTTGCCAGACCCACAGATAATCTTAAATTAATCAGTGAGATGTACTGCCGTGGGCTAGGCTTTAGCCAACTGGGCCATTTTGCTGATCATCAGGGATTTGATGGTGTTATTCTCGGACATCCACATCACACTTACCATTTAGAGTTTACTCATCATCGCGGTGTTCGGGTAGGGGCGGCACCGACGCAGGACAACTTATTAGTATTTTATATACCGGATCAAGCGCAATGGGTTGTGCAGTGCCAGCAGATGGCGGCGGCAGGTTTTCGCGAGGTCACTGCTTATAATCCTTATTGGGATGTCAGCGGCAAAACGTTCGAAGATAGCGATGGTTATCGTGTGGTGTTACAGCAACAGGAATGGCAGTTGTAGAACAAAACCCGCCCCCAGGGCGGGTTTGTGTGAACCGAGGTTGCAGTGCATGCATCAGGCCGCTTGTTGGCCCTGAGTATTATTCATCAGCCGACGAATCGGTACGATAAGCAATATTAACACTGCCGCACAGATAACCAATGCAATTGAGCAACGGGCGAACAGTGTCGGCAGCATATCAAGCTGGTCAGCTTTAACATGTCCGCCAATCAGGCCTGCTGCCAGATTACCCAGAGAACTGGCGCAGAACCACAAGCCCATCACCTGGCCGCGCATTCTGTCTGGTGCAAGTAGGGTCATGGTGGCCAAACCGATCGGGCTAAGGCACAATTCACCCAGTGTCAGCAGTAGTATACTCATCACCAGCCACAGCGGTGAAACACCGGCACCACCACTGCTAAGCACATGCTGAGCGGCATACATCATCACAGCGAAACCGGCCGCTGCGCATAAAATACCGATGACAAATTTAGTGATACTGCTGGGTTGAATTTTCTTCTTCGCCAGGGCAGGCCAAGCCCAACTGAATACCGGTGCCAACAGAATAATAAACAGCGCATTTATTGATTGGAACCAGACTGTTGGGATCTCAAAGCCCATAACCATACGGTTAGTGTAATCATTGGCAAACAGATTGAATGAGGTTGGTTTCTGCTCGAAGGCTGACCAGAAGAACGCCGCAGACACTAACAGAATGAAGCACACCAATAGGCGAGCGCGATCTTTACGGCTCATATTGGCAAAGGCAAACAGATAAACGAAATAGAGTGTTACTGAGGCCGCAATAACATAGACCAATAAGCTGGCAATCAATACTGGGTTTATCGGGATAACCCCTTGTGATATCAGGGTAATCAGCACCGCCACTAGCACCATAATACCTGCAACCCACTTGCCAACCCCTTGACGCTGATTGGTCGGTTTATTCCAGCTTGAGTCTAGCCCGACCTCTGCGTCATAGCGTTTCATCGCTGGGATAGCAAAACCACGGAAAATAACCAGTGCGACCAGCATACCAATACCGCCGATACCAAAACCCCAGTGCCAGCCGTGGGATCGCAGCAACCAACCTGACAGTAGCGGCGCGATAAATGACCCCATATTGATACCCATATAGAACAGAGAGAAACCACCGTCGCGGCGGGCATCACCTGGCTTATACAGGGTGCCGACCATGACTGAGATACAGGTCTTGAACAGACCGGTACCCAGCACGATAAACACTAAACCGATAAAGAACATGTCATTGCCGAAGAACGCTGATAGCGCAATCGACAGATGACCCAGTGCAATCAGGATAGAACCATACCAGACTGCACGTTGCTGGCCGAGCCAGTTATCAGCCAGCCAGCCACCGGGTAATGCTGCCAGATACATGCTACCGGCAAAAATCCCGACGATAGCGGAGGCTTGCTCACGAGGCAGGCCCATACCACCGTCAAATACAGTGGCGGCCATAAACAGAATTAACAGTGGGCGGATGCCGTAGAACGAGAAACGCTCCCACATTTCAGAAAGAAACAGGCCGCTGAGCGGATAAGGATGGCCAAAGAACGTGCGGCCACCTTCGGAGTTAACAGAGGTTTGCATAAAGTCTTCCCATAGAATCGCCGTTAAAGTCGGGCGAATAAGCCATCATCGAATGTTCACCCCTTTGGCACTACGGCCAGTTATCAGGGTTAACACTCGTTACAGTAGAATTTAACGCAATAATAACGTCATTTTTTGCTGCCTATCGGGGTTATATCGTATTTTTAGATGAAAAGTCGATACACATCGCATTTATCAGGGTTATCTTTCTGACTTTGAGTGCATTTCACTACAAAAGATAGGGACTAAGTTTCATTATTTAATCTTATTATTAATATTATTTATCAATAAGTTAAATCAATAGGTTATGGCTATTTTGACATGAGAGAGTGCTGAAATAAAAAATTTTCGCATAAAAACACAATAAACAGCAACTTGGCGAGGGATTAACGTTTGATGGGGTCTTTGTCAGTGCATCTCAGGAGGATTCGGGCAGAAAAGAGCAGGAATATACGTGCTTTTGTTTAGGGACTTAGGATGGTTTATGCTGGTATCCGGCGGTTGGGTTACCCCTCTAATCTTTAGCTATCTTGCTGTTGTTGAACCTCACGCTGCCGTGCTTTTAAGGGCTGGCGCTGTAAACACCAGTAAGAATAGATCGCGTTAAATAGCACCACCAAGGCAGTTACACAGAATACAGCGCGGAAACCATAGCTGGCAGAAACCGCAGCCCCGAGTAGCGGGCCGCTGACATTACCGACATCACGAAACGATTGGTTATAACTGAAAATCCGGCCAGCCACTTGATTGGTGCAGTTATAAATCAGTAACGTCTGTACCGCAGGGAGCAATGCACCATCCGTTGCCCCCAACAAGAAGCGCAAAATACCCAATTGCAATGGAGTCTGCACGAAAGCCATCGGGATCAGGATAAGCACTGACAGAGCCAGCATGGCAATCAGAATGCGCTCTGGGCCGATTCTATCACCCAGTTTTCCTAATCTCGGCGCGCTCATCAATGCAGCAACCCCTGGGACTGACGCAATCATGCCGCTGACGAAAGCCAAATTATGAATATCACCGGCCAGTTCGCGCACATACAGCGTCAAGATCGGCGCAATTGAGCCAGTAGCAATCTGGATTATCATGGTGGTGACAAACAGGCTCAGGATTAACTTTGGGTTCTTCAGGGAGTTAAATACTTGCCGCCCGTTAAGCATGTCTTTTTTCAGTACCGGTGCAAACTGCTCCCTGACATACAGCCAGGTTAGAGCAAAACAGAGCAACAACACCGCCGCGGTAATAAAGAATACCGGTCTCAGGCCATAGTTATCCGCTAACAACCCGCCGATCAGTGGCCCGATTAATGCACCGCTCACTCCACCGGTTGAGAGCGTCCCCAAAGCCCAGCCACTCTTGTTGCGCGGTACTTGAGTGGCGATCAGTGCATTGGCATTTGGAATAAAACCACCCAATAGTCCCAGCAGTGCACGTAATGCCAGAAACTGCCAGATATTCTGTGCCATACCCATTAAAACCATCACGATCCCCATGCCTAACGCTGAGCGTAATAGCATGATTTTCCGCCCTTTACGATCAGCCAGGCTCCCCCAGAAGGGGGCGGCAATGGCAGAAAACAGAAAAGTAATACTGAATACCAGACCGGACCACATATTCAATGACTGGTGACCGCTCACGCCTAACTCCTCCACATACAATGGCAAGAATGGCATGATCAAACTAAATGCAGCACCGGTTAGAAAACAGCCTAACCAGGTGACAAATAGGTTTCTTTTCCAGTTAACAGGTTGTGGCGCCGAGGTCATAAATTACCGATTAAGCAAGTGATTGCTTTGCGTCTCTTTATTCGTCAGTAGGGCGTTTGAAGGGGCGGCAAAGCACGAGAAGCAGATACTTAGCCTGATAAGTATGCGCTCATAGTGCAGCGACATCAATGAGATAAATATTAGTTTTTATAAAATGGAAAGGTGGTTTGAAATGGATGGATATGCTTATTCTATTTGGTAATAACACAGAAGTTGTGGCATTAGCATGATGTTACAGCTGGCACAGAAAACAGGAAAAACCACCCCGCCAAAGGCGAAGTGGTTAGTCTGATATTTGTTATTTAGCGCCAGTGATTAGCGGTAAGCTTCATTTTTAGTCACGGAATAACGGCCACTACCCAGTAGCATGATAGCGACACCACCGAGGAAATACATAGCTTCGTTTTCCAAACCCCAAGCACCGACTTGGGTCAGGGTAAAGAATTTCCCCGTACCGACCATTAATACTGCAACCAGCAGGTTAACGGCGTAAACGAACGCCGCAGGGCGGGTAAACAGACCAAGAATAATCAGGATCGGGGTGACAATTTCGCCGATGTAAACGCCATAGGCGACAAAACTGGGGATGCCTTGCGCCTGTAAAGACGCGGCTATCCAACTTGTGCCATGCTGAATTTTGGCGACACCATGAAATAACATCAAGACACCGAACGTTAGGCGTAATAATAGTTTGCCGCCGTTAGGATGGTCTGTTAATCGAGTGAACCAGAGATTAAGTGTTGCGAGCATATATATCCTTATTAAAAAAGAAAATAACCGGATAATAACTAAGATTAATTACTCTCAGTATCGTCAGATAAATCTTATTTGCCTAGCGGATAAATCTGACGAAGTGTATCAAAAAAATTGATATAAATTAATTCTCATTACCATTAGCAATATTCTATTTCTGAATAAGTCATGCTATTCATACAATGAAGGCGCGCCTTCTGGCCGGGTCTTAAAACGCCGGTGTAGCCACATATATTGGTCTGTGGCTTGGGCAATCTCTTTTTCGATCACTTTATTCATAAACGCGGCCGCCGCCACTTCATTATCTAACGGGAAGTTCTCTACCGCGGGTTGCAACAGCAGTTGATAACCTTTGCCATTAGGTAAACGACGCGGCGTGAAAGGAATAATTGCCGGTTTACCCATACGTACCAGCAGGTAAGTCCCAGTGGTGGTTGCCGCTTGATCGACAGCGAACAAGGGCACAAATACGCTGCTGCGCGGACCGTAATCATGATCCGGCGCATACCAGATAATTTCGCCTTGTTTTAGGCTGCGGATCATTCCTTTCAGATCTTTGCGGTCTAACATGGCTTTATTTGAACGCATCCGGCCCCAAGTCTGCATCCAGTCCATGGCTTTATTATCATGCGGGCGATAGACACCGATGCCCGGATTGTAGATACCGAAGATGCGGGCACCCAGTTCCAGCGTAAGAAAATGCAAGCCGATCAATAAAACCCCTTTGCCTTCCTCTCGTGCTTGTTGAATGTGTTCTAGGCCACTAACGCTACACCAGCGCTCAATGCGCCAGTTCGGCCAAAACCAAGCCATGCCTGTTTCAAATAACCCCATCCCTACTGATTCAAAGTTCTTAACCAGCAGTTCATCGCGTTCAGCCTGTGGCATATCAGGAAAGCACAACTCGAGATTACGCTGTGTTATCCGTTTACGCCGTTTGAGAAAACGCATAGAAAAGCGGCCAAGGGAGGTGCCCAGGACATAGATAACTGGGTAGGGGAGCAACACCAATAGGTAGAGGATACCGAGGCCAAGCCAGGTCAGCCAATAACGAGGGTGTAGCAGTGAGCGTTCAAAAGAAGGAACTTGCATATCTGTTCTCTGCGTTATTGTAATTCAGTCGGACAGTTAACTATTTACTCTTGATAGCGGATATGTGGTTCTTTAGCGAACCTCAATAGGCAGTTGCCGGTCATCCATACCAACGTATTCATCTGTCATTTAAGGTAGCCTATTGTGACATTTTTAGTGGCTTACAGGAAAACAGACCGCACCAAAAAGCCATTTTTATGCCTTTCGGTTGAAGTTCCCGCCGATTAAATCACCTATCTGATGGTTAAATAACCATGATTGAATTTGGCTATTTGAACGGATTCAGTAAGCTGACTAACTCAGCCAGACTGTTAACTGCCATCTTTTCCATCACTTTAGCCCGATGCACTTCTACGGTTCTGACAGACACACAAGCTTTGTCGGCGATATCCCGATTAATCAAACCCTGCATAACCCATTGCGCAATCATCTGTTCCCGTGGCGTCAGCGAGGCATAACGCAGTTGTACCTGTCGGCGGGCTGTCAACTGCTCTGTGTGCTGGAAGCCCTGTTGTAAGGCGGTAATCAGCGGCGCAGTCGCGACTGGTTTTTGTAAGAAATCAACCGCCCCCAGTTTCATCTGCTCAACCGCCTGCGGCACTTCTCCATGGGCGGTAAGGAATATGACGGCCAGCGTGCTGCCTCGCTGGCGCATCTGGTTATAGACTTGCGTACCATCTAGCAGCGGCATACGAATATCGAGCAGTAATACACCAGATTGATATAAATCAGCCTGGGCCAGGAAACGCTCACCGTCATGCCATACCTTCACTTTGTAATCCAAGCTTTCCAGCAAAAAACGGCAAGCGTCGGTGACGGCAATATCGTCATCAAGTAGATGAATCAGTGACAAGAGTAAGCTCCTCGCTTGGGTTAAGTGGCAGTGTCAGGGTAACGCGTAGTCCAATCTTATCATTGGCGGCCATGTGGTTAAGTAGTGCCAGATTTCCGCCCTGGCGACAGATTAATCGCTGGCAAATGACCAGGCCGAGACCGAGGCCATCACTTTTGGTGGAACGGAATGGGGTCAAAGGCTGGTTGAGCTGTTCGGCCGTCAGGCCACCGGCATCATCTTGCAAAATTAATATTGCCACATCGGCTTGCTGATAAGCACTGAACCATAACTGGTGGGCACCGGCCTGCAAACTGTTAGTGATCAGATTACACAAGACCTGATCGAGCAGCGTGGGCGGTAAATGCAGCGCTAATGATGCCTCGATATCAGTGTGCAACGTGCAACACGGCGCTGGATTGGTGGCTGCCAGTAACTGCCAGAGGTGATTAACCAAGGCAGGTAATGGTTGGCAGGCGGCAGAGCTGTTCATGGCCGGCTGTTTTCCTGCCCACAGCCGTAAGTTAGCAATGGTATCAGCCCCGCGTTGGGCCTGATGACTGATTTGACTCAAAATGGGCAGTAATGAGTGATCAGCCTGTTCCCGTTGCAGGCGAATAGCGCAGCCATCGGCGTAATGCTGAATAGCGCTGAGCGGCTGATTTAGTTCATGAGCAAATCCCGCGGCCATCTCACCGAGAATACTCAGGCGCTGAGCTTGTTCCAACGCACTTTCCCTAGCCCTAAGTTGCTGGTGAAGTTGCTCCAATTGCTGGCTGCGACGACGCACCAGAAACGCCACCCAGATATGATTGGCCGCGAGCAATAACAGAATCACCGCGATGGCGACGATCAACAGCCGATGTTGTTGTGCCCAATCAAGAGTCTGTTGCCAGAACTGCGGCTGTTGGGGATGTTGATTAATTGAACGTAATAAACTTTCGACCTGACTGGTGGAGGAGGGGGCACCCCATTGTGGTGTTTTGTCCCCATCGGGGCTGAGCAAAATCCGCGTAACATTATCGGCTAATTCATCCGGTACCTGTGATAACGCGGCAAACGACCAATTTGGGTATAACTCGCTGCTGCTCAGGCATGGAATGGCGGTTCTCTTCGCCAATAGCGGCTTAAAGTCAGCGGTATGCGCTAATCCTTCTGCCTGCATATCTTCCAGCAGGCAGGTGGGCACAATAGCCGCGGAGATAGCGCGATCACGCAGTAGATAAATTAACGCATCCACCGGGAAGCCAGAAAAATGCAATTGAAAATCCCGTTCTGGTTGCAGCCCCGCATCGCGTAGCACTTTGTATCCCAACAAGTAACCGCCAAAGGCATCGGGAGAGACGGCACCAACACGTTTGCCAATCAATCCTTGGGGATTATGGATATCACTGTCAGCGCGTACCAGAATAACACTACCGATCACATTGCGGCTGGTGCTGTCTGGCTCATGATTGGAGCGCAAAGAGACCAACCAACGCAGAGGATAGTGGTTATCAATTTGCACATATTGCGCTGGATTGGTCAGCAGAAAATCAACTCGGTTCTGCTGCACCGCACTTTTCATCGCATTTAAATCCAAGGGTAATAACTGAAAGTGCTGCCCAGGCAAGTGCTGATTAAGGCGATCGGCCAACGGTTGCCAATGTGCTTGCGCCTGAGCATCACCGCGTAATGCCAGCACGCCAATGGTCCAATCATTGGCATGGGCGGTTGAAAACCACCAAAACAGCACTATCACCAGCCCTCTGAAACTCATGCATGTTCCTTTTTATGATCCCCGTCGCAGTGCGCAATTGTCCTGGATCAAGTCCTTAAAGGGAATGTGGAAAACCACAATAGGGCTTCTGCTCGTCGATTTCTACAATCCTTGAATTAAGAGCATTGTTATTAAGCAGATGAGAAGAAAAATGGATCAAGGAAAAAGAGCATTTCTACAGCGGCTCGGGGGCTTAACTGCTGGCGCAGCATTGGTACCATTGGCGGATGCGGGCTGGCGGATGGAACCGGCACGCAAACAAGGTGATATCAAACGGCGCTACGCCATGTTGATTGATTTGCGCCGCTGTATTGGTTGCCAGGCATGTACTGTCAGTTGCGCGATTGAAAACCAACTGCCACAAGGCCAGTTCCGTACCACAGTTAATCAGTATCAAATTGCCCTGTCTGGGGCAGAAAGTGTCACCAATGTATTGCTACCCCGCCTGTGTAACCACTGCGATAACCCGCCTTGCGTGCCAGTCTGTCCGGTACAGGCCACTTATCAGCGTCAAGATGGCATTGTGGTGGTCGATAATACCCGTTGTGTTGGTTGTGCATACTGTGTTCAGGCCTGCCCGTATGAAGCTCGTTTTATCAATCACAGTACCCAAACTGCGGACAAGTGTACTTTTTGTGTTCATCGTCTGGATGTTGGATTGCTGCCTGCCTGTGTGGAGTCTTGTGTCGGCGGGGCGCGGATTATCGGTGATTTACGCGATGGCAACAGTATATTGCGCCAAATGCTGCTAGAACATGCCGCTGACATTAAAGTGCTGAAACCGGAGCAAGGCACTCACCCTCAAGTGTTTTACCTCGGGCTAAATGACATTTTCACCCGACCATTGCAGGGCCAACCCGCGCTCTGGCAGGAGGTACACCCATGATCCGTGAAATTTTAGCTCGCCCACAAGATATCGCCTGGTTGCCTTGGGCGGTGCAGTATTTCTTTTTTATCGGGCTGGCTTGTAGTGGCGTGTTGTTTGCCTGCTGGCAACGGATGTTCTCTCGCCATCAGCAGAATCCATTGGAGTTTGCTGCACTGATGTTGGCGGTGACTGCGGTGGTGGTTGCGCCATTGGCGCTCAATGCGGACCTACATCAACCGGCCCGCGTCTGGCACTTCTATGCCCACTTTACGCCGTGGTCGTGGATGTCATGGGGATCTCTTTTCTTACCCTTGTTTACCCTGCTGGTGTTGTCCTATTTTCTGGCGCTGACCTACAGCCGATTGCGGGCAAAACCATTAGCGCGATTATTGACAGGATTAGCCGGACTCTGTGCGTTTTCTGCTATCACTATTTTGCTCTATACCGGCCGCGAGGTGTCAATCCTGCGCGCCCAACCCCTGTGGTTTAGTTTATGGTTGCCACTGTTTATCTTCCTGACTGCCTGGCAGACGATCCCGCCTTTACTGGCTACCTGGCTATGGCGTGAGCCGCACTATCAGGTGTCATTGGCGCGCTGGCAACCCATCAATTTAATGATGCTGGCGTTGGTTACTGTGCTGTGGGCCAGTGGTGATAATGCCTCGGCACAGGCTCTGCGCTACTGGGCTATGCATGCCCAGACTTTGGCAGCATTTCCTGTGGTGCTGTGGCTATTGCTTTTGGCAATGGCGCTGTTCAACAGGAAAAAAACCTTATCAAGCGGGATGGTAGTGGCTCAGGCACTGGCAGCCCTGACGTTGTGTTGGTCGGTACGTTGGCTATTGCTGATGCATACTCAAACGTTGCCTAAATACAATGTGTTAACCAATCCCTATTCGTTGCCGCTGGGGAGTGAAGGATTGCTGGCCGTGGTGGGTACATGCGGATTATGGATAGCGGTGATTATTGCTATCCGTGAAGGTGTCAGATGGCTTGAACAACAATTCTCAAGTGAAAAAATAGTCTCAAGTGAAAAAACAGTTTCAGGCGAGAAAACAGTGAAAGGAGAAATGCATCATGGCTAAGTCTACACGGCGTCAATGGTTAAAAGGCAGTTTAGCCTTGGGGGGCGTGGTTGCATTTGCTGCCAGTTATCATGCTGTGGCACGCAAAACATTGGCTGGCCTGATTGATGGTAGTGCCGGAAAGCTTACACTCGATCCTGTTAGTGCCAACGCATTAGCACCAGAAGGACGTATTGGGCAGCAGTGGCAGGCCAATCCGCAACAAGCGGTTTCAATGACACAATGTTTTGGTTGTTGGACCTTGTGTGGCTTACGGGTGCGAGTCGATACCCAGCACAATAAAATCCTGCGCATCGCCGGTAACCCTTATCATCCGTTGTCTCATGACCACCATTTTCCGTATCAGTTACCACTAAGTGAAGCGCTGCAACGTTTAGGTGGAGAGTCAGGCATGGCCGGGCGTTCAACGGCTTGCGCGCGCGGCGCGACGCTATTAGAAGGGGTCGATAGCCCTTATCGTATTACCGAGCCAATGAAGCGCACCGGGCCACGGGGCAGTGGCAAATGGCAGCGTATCAGCTTTGAGCAATTGGTGGCGGAAGTGACCGAAGGCGGTGATCTCTTTGGCGAGGGGCCGGTTGAAGGGTTGCGGGCTATCCGTGATCTGATTACCCCCATTGATACTCAGCAGCCCTCATTGGGGCCGAAAGCCAATCAGTTACTAGTGACTAACGCCGGTGATGATGGGCGCGATGCTTTTATCCGACGTTTTGCTCATCAAGCGTTCGGCACTAAAAATCTCGGTAGCCACGGGGCATATTGTGGTTTGGCGTATCGTGCCGGTTCAGGTGCGTTGATGGGGGATTTAGATAAAAATGCCCATGTTAAGCCTGATTGGGATAACGTCCGTTTTGCCCTATTTTTGGGGACGTCGCCTGCGCAATCTGGCAACCCATTTAAGCGGCAAGGGCGTCAGCTAGCCAATGCTCGCCAGCGTGATGATTTCAATTATGTGGTGGTCGCCCCCGCGCTGCCACTGACAACCACATTGGCTAATCAGCATAACCGCTGGGTTCCGGTGTTGCCGGGGACGGATGCGGCACTGGCAATGGGGATGATTCGTTGGATTATCGAACAGAATCGTTTTAACCACGCTTATTTGTCCGTTCCTGGTGAGGTTGCCATGCAAGCGGCGGGTGAGCGCAGTTGGACCAATGCCAGCCATCTGGTGATAACCACTGAAACCCATCCCTTGGCAGGCCAGTTCCTACGTGCCAGCCAGCTAAGTGGTGAGTCAGTGGCCGAAGCTGAAGAGAGTCCGGTATTAGTGCAAGTGGTTGACGGTACATTGCAGCCTGCTGCATTAGCATTACACGCTCAATTGTTTGTCACGCGCGATGTCACCTTACATGATGGTCAAATTGTGCAGGTGCAATCAGGTATGGCGTGTTTGCGGCAAGCGGCAGAGCGTTTTACTCTGGAAGAATACAGCCAGCAATGCGGCGTCCCAGCAGAGACGATGGTTGGTTTGGCGAAAGAGTTTACGGCTTACCAGCGTCAGGCTGCGGTTATCTCCCATGGTGGCATGATGGGGGGTAACGGTTTTTATACCACCTGGGCGGTCATGATGCTCAATGCCCTGATTGGTAATTTGAATCTTAAGGGTGGAGTTTCGGTTGGGGGGGGTAAGTTTGATGGTTTTGCTGATGGTCCTCGCTATCAGTTAGCTACTTTCGCTGGAATGATAAAACCAAAAGGCTTACCGCTATCGCGCAGCAAGCAGCCCTATGAACAATCGCAAGAGTATCAGCAAAAGATTCAGCAGGGTCAGCCTGGCTATCCGGCCCGTGGCCCATGGTATCCCTTTGTCGGTGGGCAATTGACCGAACAATTGGCACCGGCATTGGCGGGTTATCCCTATCCGCTTAAGGCATGGATTAGCCATATGACTAATCCGCTGTACGGGGTCGCGGGGCTGCGCAACTTGATTGAGGCGAAACTACAAGATCCACGTCAATTGCCGCTGTTTATTGCCATTGATGCTTTTATGAATGAAACCACCGCATTGGCGGATTATATCGTACCGGATACCCATAATTTTGAGAGTTGGGGATTCAGTGCGCCCTGGGCCGGGGTACTGGTCAAAGCCAGCACTGCCCGCTGGCCCGTGGTGACATCACGTACTGTCCGCACGGCTCAAGGCGAGCCTGTGGCCATGGAGAGCTTCCTGATTGCAGTGGCCAAGGCATTGCAATTACCGGGGTTCGGTGCCAATGCGATGCAGGACAGCCAGGGAAACAATTTGTCGCTGGAGCGGGCCGAGGATTACTATTTACGGGCCGCGGCCAATATTGCTTATGGCGGTGAAAAACCACTGCCACCAGCCTCGGATGAAGAACTGAAATTAACCGGCGTCGATCGCTTATGGCCCGACTTACAACGCAGTCTGCATATTGATGAGCAGCGCCGAGTGGCTTACCTGTTGGCGCGTGGTGGGCGTTTTGCGCCTTATGAGAAAAGTTGGAATGGCGATGCCACCGGGCCGCAGTGGAAAAAGCCACTGCAAATCTGGAACGAAAATGTCGCGCAACATCACCATGCGATAACCGGCGAGCGTTATAGCGGCTGTCCGACTTGGTATCCACCTCGTCTGGCCGATGGTTCCGATGTCTTTACCCATTATCCGGCAACTGACTGGCCTTTGCGCTTGATGTCCTTCAAGTCTCATCTCATGAGCAGTTCTACTGCGATGATTGAGCGCTTACGCGCGGTCAAACCCACCAATTTGGTGGCGATTAATCCAACCGATGCTCAGCGCTACGGGATACAGCACGGTGACAGTGTACGCCTGATGACCCCCGGTGGTCAGATGAAGGTACAGGTAAGTTTATTGGATGGTGTTATGCCTGGTGTGGTTGCTATTGAACATGGTTATGGACATCGCGAGATGGGTGCCAGAACACATTCGTTGGATGGTGTGATCATGGCGTCAGACCCGCGTATCGGTCAGGGGAGCAATCTGAATGACTTGGGGTTTACTGATCCAACGCGAGAAGTCCCCAATACCTGGCTAGATTGGGTCAGTGGTGCCGCGGTTCGGCAAGGGCTACCAGCCAGATTGGAAGTGATTAGCTAGCAGGCTATCAATTTTGACTTAAATCCCTCTCAATTGAAGAGGGATTTTTATTTCTACGTTATGATATTCCCGATGTATAAATGAGTTTCATTCATTCTTATCGGAGAGCCGTCGATGGCAGTAGCAAGACTCAGTGCGGGTTTATTGGTCGTCGGTGGCATATTGGGTTATATGGGGGCTTACTGGCAAACCCTCTCTTTGCTGATTGCTGCCGGAATTGCCTTACTCACTGGGATCGTTCTTTCCGCTTTTACTGATAGTGATTACCGCTAAAGATGTTCCGCAGTAATGTTTCAGGTATTATATGCGCCGCACGGCTGTCCCGTGGTGAAACATCAGTTCTATTGTACAATGAATTAACGTGATTAGCCGTCTAATGAATTACCTAACCCATTGAGCAATAATTAAATTTTTATCAGTAACCTCTTCGAAAGACAGGAACGTACACCATGCCAGTGTTACATAACCGAATTTCTAATGAGGAACTTAAAGCGCGCATGTTGGCTGAAACCGAACCGCGCACCACAGTTTCTTTTTATAAATATTTCACTCTGGAAGATGCCAAAACCTTCCGTGACGACCTCTATAGTCAATTTGTTAAACTCGGCGTGTTTGGTCGGGTTTATGTGGCTAAAGAGGGGATCAATGCACAAATCAGTGTGCCCGCTAATCGTTATGATGAGTTCAAAACCGTGTTGTTTGCCGCACATTCTGCACTAGATCAGGTGCGGCTGAATGTGGCTCATGAAGATGATGGGAAGTCATTCTGGGTGCTGCGCATGAAAGTTCGCGAACGCATTGTGGCGGACGGTATTGATGACGAGAGTTTCGATCCCAGTAATATAGGGCATTATCTGAAGGCCGATCAGGTTAATCAGATGATTGATGATCCCGATACTTTGTTTGTTGATATGCGCAATCACTATGAGTACGAAGTAGGCCATTTCGAAAATGCCATTGAAGTCCCTTCTGATACTTTCCGTGAGCAATTGCCAATGGCGGTTGATATGCTGCAACATGACAAAGAGAAAAATATTGTTATGTATTGCACTGGTGGGATTCGCTGTGAGAAAGCCAGCGCCTATATGCTGCACAATGGCTTCAAAAACGTTTATCACGTTGAGGGCGGTATTATCGAATATGCCCGTAAAGCAAAAGAACAGGGGTTGCCGCTGAAATTTATCGGTAAAAACTTTGTTTTTGATGAGCGGATGGGGGAGCGGATCTCTGATGATGTGATAGCCCACTGCCATCAGTGCGGTACACCTTGCGACACGCATACCAACTGTAAGAATGATGGCTGCCACTTACTATTTATTCAGTGTCCGACCTGTGCGGCAAAGTTTGCTGGTTGCTGTAGTGATATCTGTCAGGAAGAGCTGAAGTTGCCGCAGGAAGAGCAACGCTCCCGGCGTGCTGGGCGCGAAAACGGCATCAAGATTTTTAATAAATCGAAAGGATTGTTGCAAACTACCATGCACATTCCGATACCAGAAAAGAGCACAGATAAAAAATAGTCGTAGGGTTAACCTACTGGATGTACTATTAAAGTTAGACGTTGTCGGTTATTTTATTCGATAGCGTCTTTTTTATGCCATTTTTAGAGCAATGGCGATTCCAATACAAGGATTGATAATGACAATACCTGGAGTGAGTAGCCAAGGGCTACGGTTAGTCACGATGCTGGCTATGCTGGTGGTGATTATGGCGGGAATTAAAGCGGCATCGCCGATCGTGGTTCCATTCTTGTTGGCTATATTTCTTGCTATCGTATTAAATCCTTTAGTGAAACTGTTGGAGAAAATAAGAATTCCCCGCACCTTAGCTATTGTCTTATTGGTTAGCATTATTATTTTACTCATGGCATTGCTCTTTGGCCGCCTGGGTTCTTCATTAAATGAGTTTGCCCGCTCGTTGCCGCAATATCGTGGCATGATGCTGGAAAAAATGCGCGACCTGCAAGAGTTTGCAATGCGCTTTAATATTGAGTTCTCGGTGGATGACATTATGAAGCATGTCGATCCTAGCACCGCGATGAACTTTGTGACCCGTCTACTGAGCCACCTTTCTGGTGCCATGGCTAGTATGTTCTTGCTGCTGATGACGGTGGTCTTTATGTTGTTTGAAGTGGAACGACTGCCTTATAAAATGCAGTTGATGTTTGATAACCCAGAGCAAGGGAATGCGATTCTCAAGCGTGCACTAAATGGTGTAACTCATTATCTGGTGATCAAGACGATTATTAGCATTGCGACGGGGATTGTTATTTGGTTATTCCTGGCAGCGATGGGAGTCAGATTCGCTTTCCTTTGGGGGCTACTGGCTTTCGTCCTCAATTACATTCCTAATATCGGCTCCGTATTGGCGGCTATCCCACCCATCGTTCAGGCACTGTTGTTTAATGGTTTTGCTGATGCTTTTGCCGTTACCTGCGGGTATATTTTGATTAACCTGATTGGTGGCAATATTATTGATCCACGGATGATGGGGCGTGGTTTGGGTCTATCAACCTTGGTGGTGTTCTTATCCTTGATTTTTTGGGGGTGGCTACTCGGGCCAATTGGTATGCTGCTTTCCGTTCCGTTAACCATTATTGCCAAAATAGTATTAGAGTTAACACCAGCCGGTTATAAAATCGCCGTGTTATTGAGTGATGGCAAACCGGCCAAGGTAGAGTAGTGCAAACTGCGGATATCGTATTTATTGCTGGGCCACAGGTGGGAAGCTATCTGGTGGCCCGGCTAGAAAAGGTAGAGAAAACGCGTTAATAGAAAAAGAAATAAATATCCAGTGCTAACAGAATCAGCCACAAGCAGATATAGAGCAGTAGATGTTCCCGTACATTATTGATAACCATCGATAGCAATTTATTTAACATGCAGGGTGCCTGAGGCTAGAATTATCGCCCATTATAAGGATTTTAACTTTTATAAACAATAAGCTGGCAGGCTAAATTCCTGAGTTACAGCATGATGAAATAAGTCATTTCTTTGGATAATATGGGCATTGTGGTACGAATGGAAAAGATTGATATGTATTGGTGATATTAAGTGAAATGTAACCGATTCTTTAACTGCAAGCGATAACTCACTATATTAATCCGGTTACATTATTTGTTAAGAACAAAAATCACATATACAGAAAATTTACTGAAAGGGAATACTCCCTTTATTGCGACTCTCTATACACCAACGCCTTAGTATAAATATTTAAATACATTGTAAATAAAGCATAATTCCAAACGGTTTCTGACTTTTATTTTTTCGGTAATATGCCGTTTATGCGAATAAACTGTACTGTCACTGATATTTAACTTCCTGGCAATGCGGTAATTGGGCATCTCCATCATCCAGTAGCACATGACTTTATGCTCTTGTGGACTGAATAGGGATGCTGGACAGGGGGGATGTGGCTTACCGATACCCTCACTTGAAAAGTCCGATAGTCTTTGTAACAACTCCGGTAAGCGTTTTTTAGCCAAAATAGAGACAGAATCTGTCAGGGGTATCGGCGTTTCACTAAACGGATATGACGCATCCAGATAAATATAAACTTTAGCCCGCAGGCAACAACTCAAAAATTGTGCTAATAACGGGCAATGTCCACCATAGCGACAATATTGGGTAAGGTTAACAATAATTACCTCAGGATCAAACTCATGAACAGCTAATGTAGCCTGTTCCACCGTAGGAACATCCATTAAATCGAGATATGAAGCGTTATTTAAATAAGTATTTACCCCTGATCGGGTATAAAAACATTCATCGATAATTAATATTTTCATGTGGCATACATCCTTGTCTAACAGCAACCATACCTGGCCGCATACAAGGATAAAGTAATCCCCTGATGCCTAAAACGTCAATTCGGGATTCACGATTGTTTTTAGCGGCTTTTACGAATATAAGACTCTGCTAATTATTAAATTTGCGGCGTTTTATATTAATAATGAGGTGAAAATGAGAGCGAGATATACCGATGACTGAAATAAAAAGAAACAGTCATCGGTAACAATCAAGTGCTGAACTCGCGGGTTACAGCATTACGATTTGGCGAAGCGGGATAGCGAAAAGGCTGAAATATCAATAGGTGAGGGTTTATCTTGTGCGAAGAGTGCAGCGACTTCCCCCAATGCAGTTGCAAACTTAAATCCATGGCCGCTTAAGCCTGTTACCACCATGATATTTTTGTTATCGGGTAATGTATCGATGATAAAATCTTCATCAGGGCTCATGTCATAACTGCATGCCGCGCCGTGCAGACAGACACCCACTCCCGGTAAGAAGTTACGTAAAAAACCAAATACTTCGGTTCCATCCTCGGCATAACTGCCAAAGGGCTTACGTTGTGCCGCTGTTTCAATAGGCTGACCACCATTATGTTTGCCTAGTTTTAACTCGTCATTTTGCGAGGGGAAGCCGTAATAATGGATATTATCCGGTGTCTCGACGGTGAATGCCGGGAAATGATTTCCTTCGCTATAGCGGCCATCGGCATGGTGCCATGAAAACACTTTACGTATGGCGGTCACCGGTAATTCGGGTAACAGCTCTTTGACCCAGGTTCCGGCAGTGACAATCACTTTCTTAGCACTGTAGGTACCATCTATAGTCACGACATCTACACCACCATCCAGCGGTTCGATAGCGGTAACCGGACAATTGAATAAAATACCGCAGCCTGCTTCTGTGACGGCTTTAATCAGCGTTTTAATCGCCAATTCAGAACGTAGATAACCTGATTGTGGTTCGAACACACCAATATAATTATCTGGTACGGTAAATACCGGCCACTTTTCACGGATCTGGGCCGCGTTTAAGGTTTCAACCGGCAAGTTATATTGTTGAGCGCTGTGCTGCGCATTTTGCAGGAAAATAGAGTCATCTGGCCCAAGATTAAGCACGCCACTGGCCTGAAATAATGATTCACCTGTTTGAGCTGATAACTGGTCCCACAATGTTTGGGCACGCAAAACTAAGGGAACATATTTCTCACCTTCGCCATAGGCATGGCGAATGATCCGTGTATCACCATGGTGACTGCCTGCTTGATGAGGCGGCATGGCACTGTCAATCATCAGTACGTTTAAACCAGCTTGTGACGCATAGTAGCCTGCGGCAGAGCCGACCGAACCGCTACCAATGACAATTAGATCATAATCCATATTTTGCATCCCGGGGAATATCGCCACCTGGCTTTTTCAATAGGGTTTGTGCTAGCAATGTGTATTTATCGCGGCAATAACCCGAACGATTTGAATTAAAGGTAGCAACAGTGCTGATAAAAATTAAAACGATAGTAATAGCACGGGACTGAGAGGAGAAAAAGCGCTGTTAGCCATAGAGTGGTGGGAATGGTTAATAAAAAGGCACTAAGTGATATTCACTCGTGCCTTTTTTGGCGAACATTAAACTCGTTTTCTGGTGGAAAAAAATTAATGTTTACGGTGATCGCGATCTTGATATTCCGATGACTCAATTTTAGCAATGCCTGCTTCTAAGATATTTATTAATTGGCGTGCAACATCGGTGGTTAACCAGAGCGTTCTATCAACCAGCGCATCTTCTGGCGGTTGATCCATGGAAGACAGGTAATGAAGACGTATCATCATAGCGTCGTATACATCTACAGTGCTGATATCCCAGCCTACAAGCGGGTGAGTCTGAATAACTTCATCATTTCTGTCCATAAAGACCCCTTATATAGTAGTTACTGACTGGAGTGACTAATGAGGATCAATGCGGCTCATTATCAAGTGAGCTTTTTCAGTATACGCAACCGCCGATAAATTTGGAGATTATCGCAAGATCTTTACAAATTATTTATTTTATGATGATTTCTTAATCAACAATAAATGGGTTAAAAGAAGTCGGTGAGTAAAGAAAGTTTAGACGCTTATATAAAAAAGCCGAGGAGCGACTCCCCGGCAAAACAGCATTACATTGGGTTACTCCGCGTCGAACCAGTCGTCAGCGCTTTCCCATATTTCTTGTAATATTTCAGAGATCAAATCTTTATCTGTTTTGGCACCACCTAAAACGGAAAGATTATTTGCTCCGGCATAACGTATTTGTACTGCGGTGGTGGTGTCCGGGAATTTGGTGTTGAGTCTTTTACTCAATTCATGGGTTAGTGCTTCGATAGCACCTGCGGGTAACGGGTTTTTTTTATCAATACTCACTTCAACACGCATATTTGGCCCTCCGAATATTTATACTGGTTATTTATACAGTACAAATATTCAGGTTGCAAGTGACTGATATAAAAATCGTCGCTGTAAAGGGTTAGCCCCTACAGCGGCGGTTATCAGCTTTTAACTGACCAATTGATAGTCTGACCGGCCAGGAAAGGAATCACAGATTCATCCCCTAATGGGATCTCTTCTGGTTGTTGGAAGGGGGCCTTAACCAATTCAACAACCTCTTCGTTAATCGGCAAGCCATAGAAGCGTGGACCATTTAATGAACAGAATGCTTCAAGATGCTGTAGCGCATTCATCTCTTCAAACACAGTAGCATAAGCTGGCAGCGCTGATGGTGCGTTGAACACGCCAGCACAGCCACAGGATGACTCCTTACGATGTTTGGTATGGGGAGCGGAATCGGTTCCGAGGAAGAAACGGTCTGAACCACTAGCAACGGCCTGGCGCAATGCTTCTTGATGCGTGCTGCGTTTCAATATTGGCAGACAGAACAAGTGGGGGCGAATACCACCGACCAGCATGTGATTGCGGTTAAACATCAGATGCTGCGGGGTGATAGTTGCACCAAGGAAACGATTGCCTGCCAGCACGTAATCGGCCGCATCTTTGGTGGTTATGTGCTCGAAGACAATTTTCAATTCAGGGAATTGGCGACGTATCGGTTCCAGAATCTGTTCAATAAAGCGCGCTTCGCGATCAAAAATATCAACGGCAGCTTCTGTTACTTCACCGTGGATCAGCAGCGGCATACCTATCTTTTGCATTTGCTCAAACAACGGGTATATCGCCGGGATATCGGATACACCATGATTTGAGTTGGTCGTAGCATTCGCTGGATACAGTTTTGCCGCAGTAAATACGCCTTGTTCAAAGCCGGTGGTCAGTTCTTTGACATCAAGTGTATTGGTCAGATAACAGGTCATCAACGGCGTGAAGTTATGCCCGGCAGGTACTGCGGCTAAAATTCGTTCCCGATAAGCGATAGCACTGGCAACAGTCGTAATTGGTGGAGCCAGATTGGGCATGACAATGGCCCGGGCGAACACCTCGGAGGTATAGGGCAGCACGGTACTGAGCATTTCGTCATCACGTAAGTGAATATGCCAGTCATCCGGGCGGCGAATTTTCAGGGTTTGGGGTTGTGCAGTCATTCAACTAGCTCCGCAGTCATGATGAGATATTGGGGTTTTTATACTGTTTCCGGCGGGGTCTAAGGATAAGCGGAAAGTGCGCAGGATGCATCTGATTGTTAGGGTTAAGTTGAAAACAAGGCAAAAAGGGCATCTTATAGAGGGGCTCGGGATAAAATTGCCCGTTAGGGTGAGCTATTGATTAGCAGTAAAATACGCTAATTGAATGTACAGCATGGGAGAATAACTATGGAAGTCCGTGTCATCGCCAGTTTAGTGGCAAAACCTGAATTTATTGATGCAGTAAAAGAAGCGGTTCATTTGGTAATAGAACCGAGTCGTGAGGAGAAGGGGAATCTGCAATATGATCTCCATGCCGAAAGCGACCAGAAAGGTTCTTTTGTGTTTTTCGAACGCTGGGCATCTGATGATGCATTGGAAAAACATAATAAAACCGAGCACTTCAAAGCGTTTGTCAAAGCTATTGAAGGCAAACTGGAAAACCTCGAAATAAAGAAACTGAAACAGATAGCCTGAGAGTGATCTCTGGTTAAAGATATCACCAATATAAAAAAACCCGCCTGATGGCGGGTTTTGTCTTTGCAATGTCTGGTCGGAATAATATTACATTTATTCGACAGATTGCGGTTTTGTTGCCGGCGCGGTTGCCTGAGTTGCCGCCGCATGGCCACCAGCAGAACCTTTACCTGCAAAATCAAAGGCTGGACGTTCCCACTGACCTTTAGTCGGTGACTCTGGCGCGTAATCCGGTGCCGGTGCTTTGGTCATCGGTGCTGAAGCGTAATGTTTGAACACCACACCTTCAGGGTGAGCGATAGTCGACTGTTGTGGCACAACAGCAACAGGAGCCTCAACCACAACCGTGTCACTGACACTGGCTTCGACAGCGGTTTCTTCAATTAGCGGTTCTTCAATTGTCGATGTTTCAACAACGACTTCGGTCACTGCCTGTGCTTCAGCTACAGCGTCTTCCACCACAGTTTCAGCTACAACCGCATCTTCCGCCGGTGTTTCAACAATAGTTGTTTCAACAACAGCAGTTTCAGCAACAATGGTTTCTTCCACCACCGCTTCTTCAGCAGTTGTATCCTCAATTACCGTTTCCTGAACCACAGGTTCAGCGGTAGCTTCCGCAACGCCAGTTTCTTCAACGTCGGATACTGCTTCAACCGCTGCGGTAGTTTCAGCTTGCACCACCTCAGCGACAGCTTCAACGGTTGGTTCTACAGCAGTTGGCTCAACGGCAACAGGTTCTACAACCACTGGCACGACAACAGGAGCACGGCCAGGAACGGCTGCGGCTGAAGATGAAGAACCACCTGGTTTATGTTGCGCAGCAGGTGTCGGAGTGACAGTTTCAGTCACGGCGACGACGACAGGTGCGGCAACGACTGGGGCTGCTACAATCACGGCCGGAATATTAACCGGGGTCTCTACTGCTGCAACTGCTATTGGCAATGGTTGTTCAACCGGGTTTTCTACAAAAGCAGGTTCAACTGTTTGAGCTACTGGATAACGGACCCACACTTTGCCTGAAGCCATTTCTGGTGAGGCGAAAGCGCCGGCCAGTGGCATAGCAGATTGTGTCGGGTAACGCTCATCACGATAGCGACGACGACGCTGGCCACTGACGCGCAGATGACGAGGTGAGCGGCGTGAACGACGTGGCATACCATTTTCATTATTGGCATTGCGATCGTGAGTAGCTTCATCATCCGCTTGAACAGTCGTTTGTGGCAGTAATTTCACTTCTTCCTGCACAACTGGCGCTGCAATGCTTGCTAGCGGTGCACTAACAGGATTTTCCTGGGCTGCATTTTCCAGCACATTCAGCTCATCATTGGCAGATTGAATACGGACTTTCTGATTCAATTGGCGGCGTTGACGACGCTGCATAACCTGTTGACGTTCTTCTTGCTCAGGTTGCACCTCTTCGACCACACTGACTGCTGCCACTTCTACTTCTGCTTTGACTTCCTGTGGTGCCTGACGTTTATCTTCCTGACGACGGCGCTGACGATCACCGCGACGCTGTGGTTGCTGCTCGTCACGTGGCGCTTTATCCGTTTCAACAACGTCAGTTTGTGCTTGCGGCGCAGTAGTTTGCGCCACTGGACGCTTGTTGCGACGCTGATCTTCACGACCTTCGCGGTTCGCATTGTCACGACCACTGTTGTCACGGCTATTGCTATCACGGCCACTGTTGTCACGTGTGCTGTTATCACGGCCTTCACGTGGTGTACGGTCGCCTCTCTCTTTGCGGCCATTGTTCTGGCGACGAGGATTACGACGATCATTACGGCGGTTTTCGGTGGTTTCGGTTTTCTCGACCTCTACCGGTTTAACTTCTTCTGCTGATGTGCCGAATATACCTTTTAGGCCACTGAACAAACGGCTAAAGAAGCCAGGCTGTTCTGAGGTAGCAGCAGATGCGGTTACTTGTGGCGCAACGCTTGGTTTAGCACTGACGCTAGCAGGTGCAGCTTCCGGTGGTACTTCGGTTGGCAGAGAGAAAGTCGCCAACGCTGGTTGTTCTGGGCGTTTACGCTCAATTGTTGCTTCTTCTAACGGCTGCGCCATTTCTGCTTCATGCAGTTGTGGTAGCAGGTAGCTGAGAGAAGGAACCTCTTCGCCTTTACGTACCCGAAGAACAGAGTAGTGCGGTGTTTGCATCTGATCGTTTGGCACGATCACCGCACGTACACCACCTTGACGTTTTTCAATGGCATTGACGGATTCACGTTTTTCGTTAAGCAGATACGACGCAATCTGTACCGGTACAATGGCGTGAACTTCATGGGTATTTTCTTTCAGCGCTTCTTCTTCAATCAGACGCAGAATAGAAAGTGACAGTGATTCGTTGTCACGAACGGTACCGGTACCGCTACAGCGTGGGCACACGTGGTGGCTTGACTCACCCAGTGACGGGCTAAGACGCTGACGGGACATCTCCAGCAAGCCGAAGCGAGAGATTCGGCCAATCTGGATGCGGGCACGGTCTTGGCGAACGGCATCACGCAGGCGGTTTTCAACTTCACGCTGATGGCGCACTGGTGTCATATCGATGAAGTCGATAACAATCAGGCCACCGAGGTCACGTAAACGTAACTGGCGGGCAATTTCATCAGCGGCTTCAAGGTTGGTGTTAAACGCGGTTTCTTCGATATCGCCACCACGTGTTGCACGCGCGGAGTTGATATCAATTGCCGTCAGGGCTTCGGTGGTATCAATAACGATAGAACCGCCGGAAGGCAGACGTACTTCACGCTGGAACGCTGACTCAATCTGAGACTCAATTTGGTAGTGGCTGAATAAGGGGATTTCACCACTATACAATTTGATTTTGCTACTGAAATCCGGGCGACCCAGAGCGGCGATATGCTCTTTTGCCAGTTCGAGAACTTTAGGGTTATCGATCAGGATCTCGCCGATATCCGGGCGCAAATAATCACGGAAAGCGCGGACAATTACGTTACTTTCCTGATGGATTAAGAATGGCGCAGGGCGACCTTCAGCGGCTTTTTTAATCGCATCCCAATGCTTGAGGCGGAATGACAAGTCCCATTGCAGTGCATCAGCAGATTTGCCAACACCGGCAGTACGGACAATCAGACCCATGCCATCAGGCAATTGCAGGGAGGATAGGGCTTCTTTCAGTTCGGTGCGGTCATCACCCTCAATGCGACGGGAGATACCACCGGCACGTGGGTTGTTCGGCATCAGAACCAAATAACTGCCAGCCAGGCTGATGAAAGTTGTTAGTGCGGCACCTTTATTGCCACGTTCTTCTTTATCAACCTGAACGATAACTTCTTGGCCTTCGCGCAGCACATCTTTGATGTTTGGGCGGCCATGAGAGGAATAATTACTAGGGAAATATTCGCGAGAAATTTCTTTTAGTGGGAGGAAACCATGACGTTCAGCGCCGTAATCAACAAAAGCGGCTTCCAGACTGGGTTCTATTCGGGTGATTTTGCCTTTGTAAATATTCGCTTTTTTCTGTTCATGACCTGGGCTTTCAATATCCAAATCATACAGCCGCTGTCCATCTACAAGGGCAACACGCAACTCTTCTTGCTGAGTTGCGTTAATCAACATTCTTTTCATCTTTAACTTACTCGTTATTTTTACATTGGCGTTAGAACTGCGGGCAAAATAACCTCTATGGCCGGGTAAACCGATGACCCCGAGTCTTCTAGCAAAGCCGTCAACCTCACGGTTGTCGCCTGCATAGGGGCGCATTATTTCGGTAAGCCTGTGTTTCTTTCTGAAAAACAGCGCTTTTATATAAAGGGGTGCTTCTGAATATAAGACAACAGAGCAGACCCACTTGCCGGCCAAGCTGCAACCCGCAGCCCGCTAATTGCTTGATTTCACATTACGTCTTACGCCATTGCTGCGTTTTTGTGTGATCAGGCAAAGTTTATTATTCCACAAGTCTCTTGGTCTAACGAGAATCAACGCAGAATTAGTGACATTATTCCATTGCTGACACTGATATAGCAAGATGACTTTACCTGTCTACGTAAAGATTCTTTTACTGTTTTCACAGCGTTGGCGGCTATCGTTGTCTTATTAAACAATAAATGCGCGCAAACGTTATCTTTAAATAGCCAGACTGACAGTTAAGCACAGAAAAAGGGGTGGCGCTAATTCCTCGGTGTATTTAGAATCGCGCACCATGAAAACGAATAATCCAGTAGTACAATTAATCACCATTTCTGCCGACGAAGCTGGTCAGCGGATCGATAACTTTTTGCTCACTAAATTGAAAGGTGTGCCAAAGAGTATGATCTACCGCATCGTGCGCAAAGGTGAGGTTCGCGTTAATAAAGGGCGCATTAAGCCAGAATATAAACTGGTTGACGGGGATGTGGTCCGGATACCGCCAGTGCGCGTCGCTGAGCGCGAAGAGGTTCAGGTCTCTGCCAAACTTGATAAAGTTGCGGCGTTGGCCGACTGTATTTTATTTGAAGATGACTATCTGTTGGTGTTGAACAAGCCTTCTGGCACGGCGGTTCATGGTGGCAGTGGTTTGAGTTTTGGTGTTATTGAAGCCTTGCGTGCATTGCGCCCCGAAGCCCGCTTCCTTGAATTGGTTCATCGCCTTGACCGTGATACCTCCGGTGTCTTATTGGTAGCGAAAAAACGCTCTGCGCTGCGTTCTTTGCATGAGCAACTGCGGTTAAAAGGGATGCAGAAAGACTATTTGGCATTGGTTCGTGGTCAATGGCAATCTCACTGTAAAGCGGTGCAGGCACCTTTGTTGAAGAATATTATACAAAGTGGCGAGCGAGTGGTGAAAGTCAGCAGCGAGGGCAAACCGTCAGAAACGCGTTTTAAAGTTGAAGAGCGCTTTGAGCATGCAACCTTGGTCAAGGCCAGCCCGATTACTGGTCGTACTCACCAGATCCGCGTACATGCGCTCCATGCGGGTCACCCAATTGCTTTTGATGATCGCTATGGCGACCGTGAATTTGATCAACAATTGCAAGGAACCGGGCTGCATCGTTTATTCTTGCATGCTGCGGCATTACGTTTTGAGCATCCCAATAGCGGTGAAACCATGCGCATTGAAGCGCCACTGGATAATCAGTTACGCCACTGTTTGTTGATATTACGAAAGAAAGCAGCAGAAAAATAAATTGCCGTAATAAATAATTGAAGTAACAGGGTGCAAGTATCAATTGCGCCCTGTTTTGTTATGCAGTATTTACAGGAGCGGATTTACTCCTTGCTCAATCAGCATCTCGGTGAGGGCGATTAACGGCAGACCGATAAGTGTATTTGGGTCGCGGCCTGATAATCTATCAAATAGGGTAATACCCAATCCCTCACTTTTAAAACTGCCGGCACAATCCCATGGTTGCTCTCGCGTCAAATAACCGTCTATTTCTGCTTCACTTAGCGTTCGGAAATAAACGTCAAAAGTTTCGCACAGGCAGTTAATGCTGTTGGTTGCTGTATTCAATAGGGCCAGACCGGTATAAAAAGTGACACATTGTCCACTGGCCTGCTGCAATTGCTTCATTGCGTTTGCATAATTGTGGGGTTTCCCGACGATTAATCCGTCAATGACACAGACCTGATCAGAGCCGATTATCAGATGTTGTGGAAAACTCCCCGCCAGTGCCTGTGCTTTTGCACTCGCCAACCGCTGCACTAGCGCGCTGGCTTCTTCACCTGCCTGTGGGCTTTCATCGGTCTGTGGTGCCGCAGTAACAAAAGGTAATTGCAGCTTTTCCAGCAAAGTCCGACGATATGATGAGGTTGAAGCAAGAACCAGTTGCAGCATAATATTTTCCATAAACCGTAGCGTAATTTAATCAGGCATTTTAAACTGTCTGCCGCTTCGGAAGCGAATATTGGTGAAAGGTGCAGTAAAAAGGCCTTTTTCTTTGACTCTATGTCGTTACAAAGTTAATATGCGCGCCCTATGCAAAAGGTAAAATTACCCCTGACCATTGATGCGGTTCGTACCGCTCAGAAACGTTTAGATTACGCAGGTATCTATTCTCCTGAGCAGGTTACACGTGTAGCCGATTCAGTGGTAAGTGTGGACAGCGATGTCGTGGCCTCATTATCGTTTAATATCGATAATCAGCGCCTGGCGGTTATTACAGGTCACGCGGACGTCGATGTAACATTGATGTGTCAGCGCTGTAGTAACACGTTTGCACAACATGTTCATACAACGTATTGTTTTAGCCCGGTCGTCAATGATGAGCAGGCTGAAGCATTACCGGAAGCGTACGAGCCGATCGAAGTCGACGAATTTGGCGAAGTTGATCTGCTGGCTATGATTGAAGACGAAATTATTCTTTCACTGCCTGTCGTTCCGGTACATGATTCTGAACACTGTGAAGTGTCCGAGGCGGACATGGTATTTGGTAAACTGCCTGAAGAGGTGGAGAAACCGAATCCATTTGCCGTATTAGCCAGTTTAAAGAAAGTAATTAAGGAGTAAGGTCAATGGCCGTACAACAGAACAAACCAACTCGTTCCAAACGTGGCATGCGCCGTTCACACGATGCGCTGACCACTGCCACTCTGTCTGTGGACAAAACTTCCGGTGAAACTCACCTGCGTCACCACATCACAGCCGACGGTTTCTACCGTGGCCGCAAGGTTATCGGCTGAGTAGTACTTGCTAATCTTTAGCAAGGCGATACCTTGACTTGTCTAACCCTAGCGTTAGATGCAATGGGTGGGGATTTCGGTCCCCACGTCACAGTGCCTGCTTCATTGCAGGCACTGGCCTCTAATCCACGGCTTAAACTCCTGCTGGTCGGGAATCCCGACACCATCACTCCGTTACTTGTTAATGCCGATCCTTTGTTGCTGGTGAGGTTACAGGTCATCCCTGCTGAGCATGTTATTGCCAGCGATGCTAAACCCTCACAAGCTATTCGTGCCAGTCGTGGTACCTCGATGCGCATAGCGCTGGAGTTGGTCAAAAACGGGGACGCGGCAGCCTGTGTGAGTGCAGGGAATACAGGAGCCTTGATGGGGCTGGCGAAGATGATGATTAAGCCATTAGATGGAATAGAGCGCCCGGCGTTAATGACTGTCATCCCAAACCAGCAACGCAGCAAGACGGTGGTGCTGGATTTAGGGGCTAACGTTGAATGTGATAGTACAATGTTGGTGCAGTTTGCTGTCATGGGTTCGGTGATGGCAGAAGAAGTTGTCGGTATTACCAACCCGCGTGTTGCTTTGCTCAATATCGGCGAAGAAGAAACCAAGGGGTTAGATAATATCCGCGAAGCCGCCGCAGTATTAAGAAATACACCGGCGATCAACTATATTGGTTATCTGGAAGGCAATGATTTGCTTACGGGTAAGACCGATGTGATGGTTTGTGACGGCTTCGTGGGTAACGTCACTCTAAAGACCATGGAAGGTGTGATAAGAATGTTCTTGTCACTGCTCAAATCATCGGGCGAAGGCAGTAAACAGTCCTGGTGGCTTAAACTCATTGGGCGCTGGCTGCAAAAACGTGTGGCAAAACGGTTCGGTCATTTGAACCCCGACCAGTATAATGGTGCATGTCTGTTAGGATTGCGGGGCATTGTAATCAAGAGTCATGGCGCGGCGAATCAACGTGCATTCGCAGTCGCAATCGAACAGGCGGTGCAGGCGGTGCAGCGGCAAGTCCCTCAACGGATAGCCGCGCGCCTTGAAGCGGTATTACCCAAGAGTGACTGATCGTACATGTATACTAAGATTCTCGGTACGGGGAGTTATCTGCCCGTACAAGTGCGCAGCAATGCTGATTTAGAAAAAATGGTGGATACTTCGGACGAGTGGATTGTCACCCGTACAGGTATTCGTGAGCGGCGTATTGCCGGCCTGGATGAAACAGTCGCAACCATGGGTTTCCATGCGGCTGAAAAAGCACTGGAGATGTCTGGCGTTAGTAAGGACCAGATTGGGCTGATTATTGTTGCTACCACCTCTTCAAGCCATGCTTTCCCAAGCTCGGCCTGTCAGGTACAGCAAATGCTGGGTATTAAAGATGCAGCCTCTTTCGATTTGGCAGCAGCCTGTGCGGGCTTTACCTATGCGCTGAGTGTGGCTGACCAATATGTGAAAAGTGGTGCGGTTAAGCATGCCATCGTGATTGGCTCCGATATGTTATCGCGCGCACTGGACCCAGAAGACCGCGGTACGATTATTCTGTTTGGTGATGGTGCAGGTGCTGTGGTATTAGGCGCATCTGAACAGCCTGGCATACTGTCAACCCATTTGCATGCCGACGGCAGCTATGGTCAGTTGCTGGCACTGCCGTACCAAGATCGCCAAAAACAAGAGCAACCAGCCTATGTCACCATGGCCGGTAATGAAGTATTTAAAGTCGCGGTGACTGAGCTTGCCCACATTGTGGATGAGACATTGCAGGCCAACAATCTGGAGCGCAGTGCGCTGGATTGGTTAGTGCCGCATCAGGCTAACCTGCGTATTATTACCGCAACGGCGAAGAAGTTAGGCATGGGGATGGATAGAGTGGTGATAACTCTTGATCGTCATGGCAACACCTCTGCGGCATCTGTCCCTGCGGCGCTGGATGAAGCGGTGCGAGATGGGCGTATTCAACGTGGGCAGTTAGTGCTGCTGGAAGCGTTTGGCGGTGGCTTTACCTGGGGCTCTGCGCTGGTTCGCTTTTGATTTAACAGTACCTTTTTTGATTTAACAGGAAAGCAGAATGTCGAAATTTGCAATGGTATTTCCAGGCCAGGGTTCTCAATCCCTTGGCATGCTGGCCGATTTGGCGGCACAATTTCCGATAGTTGAAGCGACTTTCAGTGAAGCGTCGTCGGTACTGGGTTACTCCCTTTGGCAGCTAGTGCAGCAAGGCCCGGCAGACGAATTGAATAAAACGTGGCAGACACAACCGGCATTGCTGGCGGCATCTGTTGCAATTTGGCGTGTCTGGCAACATCAAGGCGGCAAGCTGCCGACAATGATGGCAGGTCATAGCTTGGGTGAATACTCAGCGCTGGTTTGCGCGGGTGTGATTGATTTCAAACAGGCGATCACTCTGGTTGAATTGCGCGGCAAACTGATGCAAGAAGCGGTACCAGCAGGCACCGGCGCAATGTACGCCATCATAGGTCTGGATAATGAATCCATTGCTAAAGCCTGTGAAGAATCAGCACAAGGTCAGGTTGTTTCGCCTGTCAATTTTAACTCGCCAGGCCAGGTCGTGATTGCCGGCAACAAAGAAGCAGTAGAACGCGCAGGGGTTGCTTGTAAAGCGGCCGGAGCCAAGCGCGCCTTGCCTTTACCGGTCAGTGTGCCATCTCATTGTGCGTTAATGAAGCCGGCGGCTGATAAGTTAGCCGAAGCACTGGAAAACATTGAATTCCAGGCGCCATTGTTCCCGGTTGTCAATAATGTTGATGTGAAAACGGAAGTTTCACCAGACGCTATCCGTAGTGCGCTGGTGCGCCAACTCTACAACCCGGTACGTTGGACTGAGAGTGTTGAATTTATGGCAGCAGAAGGTATTGAGCTGCTGTTAGAAGTTGGGCCAGGTAAAGTCTTGACTGGCTTGACCAAGCGTATCGTGGATACTTTAACCGCAGCACCGGTAAACGATGTTGCTACATTGACCAGCGCGCTTGAAAACTAAGAAAGAGGATAACATGAGCTTCGAAGGAAAAATTGCGCTGGTAACCGGCGCGAGCCGTGGGATTGGCCGTGCGATTGCAGAATTATTGGTCGAACGTGGTGCCCGGGTTATTGGCACTGCGACCAGTGAGAAGGGTGCAGAAGCGATTAGTGCCTATCTGGGTAGCAATGGCAAAGGCTATATGTTGAACGTCGTGGAACCCGCGTCAATCGATGCTGTTTTGACAGCGATTCGTGCGGAATTTGGCGAAGTTGATATTTTAGTGAATAATGCAGGTATTACGCGTGATAACCTGCTGATGCGTATGAAGGATGAAGAGTGGCAAGATATTATTGACACCGATCTGACTTCTGTATTCCGCCTGTCAAAAGCGGTAATGCGCGCTATGATGAAAAAGCGGTTTGGGCGTATCATAACCATCGGGTCTGTGGTTGGGACAATGGGCAATGCGGGGCAGGTTAACTACGCGGCAGCTAAAGCGGGTCTGATCGGTTTTAGCAAGTCTTTGGCGCGTGAGGTTGCTTCACGTGGCATTACTGTCAACGTTGTGGCACCTGGCTTTATTGAGACGGACATGACGACGGCGTTGACAGATGAACAACGCGCAGGCATTTTAGCCCAAGTACCAGCTAACCGGCTTGGGCAAGCTAAAGAAATCGCCAGCGCTGTTGCATTTTTAGCCTCTGACGAGGCCAGCTACATCTCTGGTGAAACGTTACATGTCAATGGCGGCATGTATATGATTTAAAAATCACGAAAGTATTTGCATTATTTGAGGTGAAAACCGCAAAATAGCGTAAAATCGTGGTTTGACCAGCCGAGATTTAGTTGCATCTTTTTCAACATTTTATACACTACGAAAACCATCGCGAAAGCGAGTTTTGATAGGAAATTTAAGAGTATGAGCACTATCGAAGAACGCGTTAAGAAAATCATCGTTGAACAACTGGGTGTTAAAGAAGACGAAGTGAAGAACAGTGCTTCTTTCGTTGAAGATCTTGGCGCGGATTCTCTGGACACCGTTGAGCTGGTAATGGCTCTGGAAGAAGAATTTGATACTGAGATTCCAGACGAAGAAGCAGAGAAAATCACTACTGTTCAGGCAGCTATTGATTTTATCAACGCTAACCAGCAGTAAGCGAACATGCTTTAAGTTTAGATAGTTAGGCGGTCACTCGACCGCCTAAGTTTTTTTTGTCCTAAGTGTTATTTTCCCTCCTTGGAGGACAACCGTGTCTAAGCGTCGAGTTGTTGTGACTGGACTGGGCATGTTGTCTCCTGTCGGTAATACAGTAGAATCCACATGGAACGCTGTTCTTGCCGGGCAGAGTGGCATCAGCCTGATCGACCATTTCGATACTAGTGCCTATGCAACGAAATTTGCTGGCTTAGTAAAAGATTTTAATTGTGAAGAGTTCATTTCGCGTAAAGATGCACGCAAAATGGATGCATTCATACAGTACGGCATTGTTGCTGGCATGCAAGCCATGCAAGACTCAGGGCTTGAAATAACCGAAGCCAATGCTCCTCGTATCGGTGCCGCTATTGGTTCTGGTATTGGTGGGTTGGGTCTGATTGAAGAGAACCACACCGCGCTGGTGAATGGTGGGCCACGTAAAATTAGCCCGTTCTTCGTGCCATCAACCATTGTTAACATGATTGCCGGCCATCTGACCATTATGTGTGGTATGCGTGGGCCAAGTATTTCTATCGCGACTGCCTGTACTTCTGGTGTGCATAACATCGGTCAAGCGGCACGTATCATTGCTTACAATGATGCGGATGTCATGCTGGCAGGTGGCGCTGAAAAAGCCAGTACTCCACTGGGTGTCGGTGGTTTTGGTGCCGCTCGTGCATTGTCTACTCGTAACGATAATCCGCAAGCCGCAAGCCGCCCGTGGGATAAAGACCGTGATGGTTTCGTTCTGGGTGACGGCGCAGGCATGATGGTGCTGGAAGAGTACGAGCACGCGAAGAAACGTGGTGCAAAAATCTATGCTGAAGTTGTTGGGTTTGGGATGAGCAGCGATGCCTATCACATGACCTCTCCACCGGAAGACGGTTCAGGAGCAGCGCTGGCAATGGTGAATGCATTACGTGATGCGGGTGTGACCCCATCTCAAATCGGCTATATCAATGCCCATGGCACATCGACTCCTGCTGGCGACAAAGCCGAAACGCAGGCAGTTAAGTCTGTATTTGGTGAAGATGCCCGCAAAGTGATGGTCAGTTCCACCAAATCCATGACTGGGCACTTGTTAGGTGCAGCCGGTGCGGTTGAGTCTATCTTCACTGTGCTGGCGTTGCGTGATCAAGCTATTCCGCCAACCATTAATCTGGATAACCCGGATGAAGGTTGTGATTTGGATTTTGTTCCGCATGAAGCCCGTCAGGTAAAAGATATGGAGTACACCTTGTGTAACTCCTTCGGCTTCGGTGGCACTAACGGTTCTTTAGTTTTCCGCAAGGTCTAACTTCTGCTGTTAAGCTTCTGCTGCTAAAAAGGCCCGGTTTTCCGGGTCTTTTATTAGGTTAACCCCGCATCACTTAATGGCTCAACGTGAGTGCTGTCACCGCTAACGTCGCGCCACAGTGCCAAGTAAGAAAGAGATAACATCCCGCCATAATCACTGTCTTAATAAGAGATAAATCTGAAAACAGCCATTGACTAAATCTGCTACTGTCGCCATGTACAATTTTTATTTATGTACAGTATATATTTACTGGCAAGGTATATTTAGCAACTGAATGTATGGCAAACAATACCCCTCCCATTTAAAGAGAGTCTGAATGTTCTGGATTAATGGTATAGAGCAAAATTTGATTTCAGCGTCAGACCGCTCAGTGCAGTTTGGTGATGGCTGCTTTACGACGGCAAGGGTATCTCATGGTCGGGTAGTGTGGCTTGATAAACATATACTGCGCCTGCAACAGGCAACCGAACGCTTGTTGATGCCGACAGTAAACTGGAATGCCTTGACTAAGGAAATAGTCGAGGCGGCAAACCATACTGAAGATGGGGTACTGAAAGTGATTATTAGCCGGGGTAGCGGTGGGCGCGGCTACAGCGGTACTGCTTGTCAGCACCCTACGCGCATTATTTCGCTTAGTGATTATCCGGCGCATTATCATAGTTGGCGTGAGCGGGGTATTTCATTGGCATTAAGCCCGGTGACATTAGCTCGCAGCCCATTGCTGGCGGGTGTTAAGCACCTGAATCGCCTTGAACAAGTGTTGATTCGTGCGCATCTTGAGCAGACAGAGGCTGATGAGGCACTGGTGCTTGACACTGCGGGCCTGCTGGTGGAATGCTGTGCGGCTAATTTATTCTGGCGTAAAGGTGGCGCAATATTTACCCCGGACTTAAGCCAGTCGGGTGTTGATGGCATCATGCGCCAGATGATTATTACCTGTCTGGCCGGGCATGGGCAGCAGGTAGCGATTGTGGCGCAGCCACTGGAGGCACTGGCTGATGCGGATGAAATTATCGTGTGCAACGCGCTGATGCCGCTACTGTCTGTGAACCGCGCCGATAAATGGCTTTATCACTCGCGTCAGTTGTTTGATTTCCTGAATCAGTATTGTTGCGATGCATAACTGATGGTCTCAGCAGCATGTTGGTTTTAATGTATAGCGTAGATGACTACCTTTAATTTGAAGATGGCCACCCGATGAAAATAAAAAGCACCCGAGTTGTAATCCTTTTTGCCGCTATCTGTTTGGGATTAGTGCTGTTGGGTTATCAGAAAATACAACACTTTGCGGACCAGCCGCTGGCTATCCAGCAAGAAACCATCTTTAAACTCCCCGCCGGTACGGGGCGGGTCGCATTGGAGAATTTACTGCAACGTGACCACGTGATTAAAAACACCCGTTTGTTCCCCTGGCTGTTACGTATAGAGCCTGAGTTGGCAAAATTTAAGGCGGGGACTTACCGTTTTACCCCTGGCATGACGGTGCGCGGCATGCTGGAATTACTCGCCAGTGGTAAAGAAGCACAATTTACCGTGCGCTTTATTGAGGGCAAGCGGCTACGTGACTGGCTGGATGAGTTGCAGCAGTCGAAATACGTAAAACATGTTTTGGCCGGCAAAAGTGATAGTGAGATTGCGGTGTTACTGGGGTTAAAAGACAGTGATCACCCTGAGGGTTGGCTCTATCCTGATACCTACTCCTATACCGCCGGGACGACTGATCTGGCCTTACTCAAACGTGCCCATGCGAAGATGGAAAAGACGGTTGATGAAATTTGGCAAGGGCGAGAGGAATCTTTACCCTATAAGACACCGGGTGAGCTGGTCACCATGGCATCTATCATCGAAAAAGAAACCGCAGTAAATGAAGAACGCACTAAAGTCGCATCGGTGTTTATTAACCGTCTGCGGATTGGTATGCGCCTGCAAACTGACCCTACAGTCATTTATGGTATGGGTGACAAGTATAATGGCAACATTAGTCGTAAAGACTTAGATACACCAACACCTTATAATACCTATGTGATTTCTGGTTTGCCGCCCACCCCAATAGCCATGCCGGGGCTGGCATCACTGACGGCTGCCGCGCATCCGGCCAAAACCGCCTATCTCTACTTTGTGGCAGATGGTAAGGGCGGGCATACATTTACCACCAATTTAGCCAGTCATAACCAAGCGGTACGGGTCTATCGTCAATCGCTTAAGGATAAAAATGAACAGTAAATTTATCGTTATTGAAGGGCTGGAAGGGGCAGGGAAAACCACCGCCAGAGACACCGTGGTTGCCACGCTGCGCGCCCAAGGGATTAACGATATTGTTTTTACCCGAGAGCCGGGTGGGACACCATTGGCAGAAAAACTGCGTGATTTGATTAAACAAGGTATTGATGGTGAAGTCCTGACAGATAAAGCCGAAGTGCTGATGCTGTATGCCGCGCGAGTACAATTAGTTGAGAATGTAATTAAACCGGCGCTGGCTCGAGGCAGTTGGGTGGTGGGTGATCGCCATGATCTCTCATCTCAGGCGTATCAGGGAGGAGGGCGTGGCATTGATAGCCAACTGATGACGTCACTGCGTGATACCGTATTGGGTGAATTCCGCCCTGATCTAACGCTGTATCTTGATCTGCCGCCTGTGGTCGGTTTAGCACGCGCTCGTGCCCGTGGCGAGTTGGATCGTATTGAACAAGAGTCGCTGGCCTTTTTTGAACGCACGCGGGCACGCTATCTCGAACTGGCCGCCGCTGATAGCAGCATAAAAACCATCGATGCCTCCCAATCTCTTGAGCAAGTGAGCACATCAATCAGCCGGGTACTGACTCAATGGCTGGCCAGCCGGGAAACCGCATAATGAAATGGTATCCGTGGCTTACGGCCCCTTATCGCCAGTTGATAGGGCAGCATACTGCCGGGCGCGGGCACCACGCGTTATTACTCCACTCCTTGCCCGGTAATGGCGAAGAGGCGTTGATTTATGGCCTCAGTCGCTGGCTGATGTGCCAGCAGCGGCAAGGTGAGAAAAGTTGTGGTGAATGCCATAGCTGCCGTTTAATGCTGGCGGGTAACCACCCGGACTGGTATGTACTGGCACCGGAAAAAGGTAAAAGCAGTATTGGGGTCGAATTGGTGCGTCAGCAGATAGATAAGCTCTATTCCCATGCACAACAAGGTGGGGCTAAGGTGGTGTGGTTGCCACACGCCGAACTGTTGACCGATGCGGCGGCAAATGCCTTATTGAAAACCTTGGAAGAGCCACCGGAGAAAACCTATTTCCTGCTGGACTGCCATCAACCCGCCAGTTTGTTAGCTACGCTGCGTAGCCGCTGTTTTTACTGGTATTTAGCCTGCCCAGATACCGCACTCAGTTTGCAATGGCTGCAACGCCAGACTCAAGCAGAACCGGTGACGGCGCTGGCCGCGCTTAAATTGAGTGAGGGCGCACCCTTGGCAGCCGAGCGGTTGTTGCAACCGGAGCGCTGGACTCTACGAACTGCGCTGTGTAGCGCGCTGAGTAGTGCATTGAACAGTTCGGACCTACTGTCATTGTTAGTGCAGTTGAACCATGATGATGCAGCTGAACGCCTCCAATGGCTCTCTTCGCTGCTGCTGGATGCTTTGAAATGGCAACAAGGTGCTGGCGAGTTTGCTGTTAATCAGGATCAATTGTCGCTGGTACAACAGTTGGCACGCGTAGCCACCACACTGGTGTTGCTTCAGTCAACGCAACAACTGGCAAAATGCCGTCATCAATTACTATCTGTCGTCGGTGTCAACCGTGAATTGTTACTCACTGAGTTGTTACTTAACTGGGAAACCGCGTTATCCACCGGCACCTATTCCACCTCACCTTGATTGTACACTCAACGTAATTGGCGTTGCAGCGGCTGGCCGAAGGATGGGCCGAGTAACGAATATAGCGAGCGCCCCTGCGGCTTCAATTATGAAAAGTATGGAAGAGTTTAATATTATGTTGTTAGTAGATTCACACTGCCATCTTGATAGCCTTGATTACCAGACGTTGCACAGCAGCGTCGATGATGTATTAGCCAAAGCAAATGCGCGAGATGTCGGTTTCGTCCTGGCGGTAGCCACTACGTTACCGGGCTTTTCTGCCATGACATCCCTTATTGGCGAACGCCAAAATGTGGCATTTTCATGTGGTGTTCATCCGTTGAATCTCGATGGTGGCTATGATTTCCAGCAACTCAGAAGCCTGGCTGCGGCAGATAATGTGGTGGCGATGGGCGAGACCGGGCTGGATTATTTTTATCAGCAAGATAATATCCCGCTGCAACAAGCCTCTTTCCGTGAACATATTCGTATTGGTCGCGAATTAAACAAACCGGTGATTGTGCATACCCGCGATGCGCGTGAAGATACACTCGCAATTTTGCAGGAAGAGCAGGCGCAGGAGTGTGGTGGTGTTTTACATTGCTTTACAGAAGACAAAGCCACGGCAGCAACGCTATTAGACCTCGGTTTTTATATCTCATTCTCGGGGATTCTCACTTTTCGTAATGCGGAACAACTGCGTGATGTGGCCCGTTATGTTCCGCTGGATCGGATATTAGTAGAAACCGATTCACCTTATCTGGCCCCGGTTCCCCACCGTGGCAAAGAGAATCAACCAGCCTATGTCCGTGATGTTGCAGAGTATATGGCAGTGCTGAAAGGCGTGAGTCTTGAATCACTGGCGCAGGCGACGACTGACAACTTCTGCCGGTTATTTCATCTGGACCCTTCCCGGCTCGCCAGTGAAAATAGTTAGCCTCCTTCATAATACTTTTTTTTAAGCTCGTAATTAATCCCCGGAACGAGTAATGTTCTCACCCGATTTATTGGGTGAGGGCAGGTCTTGTTGACGTTTTTTTACAAAAAATGCGCGATTTGATGCAAATTAAGCGCTTTCTTGAAAGAAACGTGACTGCCATCAAACATTAAGCAGGCTATTTATTTTACTCTTCGTAAAAATTAAAAGGGTGCTTTAGACACCCTTATTCGCAAAGGCTTACTCCCCCCTTTGTAATGCCAATAAACGCGAGAAACAGCAGAAAAGCACTATTACTCAGGAGCACACTCAACTATGTTTAAGAACGCATTTGCAAACCTGCAAAAGGTAGGTAAATCGCTAATGCTACCGGTATCCGTCTTACCCATCGCAGGTATTCTGCTGGGTGTCGGTTCCGCGAATTTTAGCTGGCTACCAACAGTAGTCTCTCACGTAATGGCAGAAGCGGGCGGTTCCGTCTTTGCTAACATGGCATTAATCTTTGCTATTGGCGTTGCACTCGGCTTTACCAATAACGACGGTGTATCCGCGTTGGCGGCAGTTGTTGCTTACGGCATCATGGTGAAAACCATGGCTGTGGTAGCGCCTCTGGTCTTGCATCTGCCAGCAGAAGAAATTGCGGCCAAACATTTAGCCGATACTGGGGTACTGGGCGGGATTATTGCAGGTGCTATAGCCGCCTACATGTTCAACCGCTTCTACCGTATTCAGTTACCTGAATATCTCGGTTTCTTTGCGGGCAAACGCTTTGTTCCGATTATTTCTGGTTTCACCGCTATTTTCGTTGGTGTGATCCTGTCCTTCGTATGGCCACCTATCGGTACTGCGATCCAGACCTTCTCCCAATGGGCGGCTTACCAGAACTCAGTCGTTGCTTTTGGTATCTACGGCGTAGTTGAACGTGCGCTGGTACCATTCGGTCTGCACCATATCTGGAACGTACCATTCCAAATGCAAATTGGTGAATACACCAACGCAGCAGGTCAGGTGTTCCACGGTGACATTCCACGTTACATGGCGGGTGACCCAACTGCCGGTAAACTGTCTGGTGGCTTCCTGTTCAAAATGTACGGTCTGCCAGCCGCTGCGATTGCGATTTGGCATTCAGCCAAGCCGGAAAACCGCGCTAAAGTGGGCGGGATCATGATCTCCGCAGCACTGACCTCATTCCTGACGGGTATCACCGAACCAATTGAATTCTCCTTCATGTTCGTGGCACCAATTTTGTATGTTATCCATGCAATTTTGGCTGGTCTGGCGTTCCCAATCTGTATTCTGCTTGGAATGCGTGACGGTACCAGCTTCTCCCATGGTTTGATTGACTTCATTGTTCTCAGTGGTAACAGTAGCCGTATCTGGCTGTTCCCTCTGGTGGGTATTTGCTACGGTCTGGTGTACTACACTATCTTCCGTGTGCTGATTACCAAACTGGACCTGAAAACACCGGGTCGTGAAGAGACAACCACTGAGCAAACTGTCCAGGGCGGCACAGAAATGTCAGCGGCACTGGTAAATGCGTTTGGTGGTAAAGAGAACATCACTAACCTGGATGCTTGTATTACCCGTCTGCGTGTCAGCGTGGCGGATGTCTCCAAGGTTGACCAACCTGGTCTGAAGCGACTGGGTGCTGCGGGTGTAGTGGTGGCAGGGTCTGGTGTTCAGGCTATCTTCGGGACTAAATCAGATAACCTGAAAACAGATATGGACGAGTATATTCGTAACCATTAATTCAGGTTTGGGGAGTGCAAAGGGGAGGCGAAAGCCTCCCTTTTTTTGTTGGAAAAACGTTACTGTGGTTCTAACCATGTCGTCTGGAAATCAAACCAACCAAGGTTATTCAGATGTGCGCCCTGAGCCTGCGGTGGGGCTTTCAGGCGCATCCAGTGATGGAATAATGGCTGTAACCAGCCGTCAGCTATAACCTCTCTGACTAATTGCTCGGTACTGAGGGACTGGTTACGCCAGTTGTGCAGGTATGTCTGCAAACGCATCTCATCACCACCTACAATAGATTGGCGCAATAGCGGCATACCCAGTAACCATGCCCCGATATTCCACTCTTCTGGAACTGCAAAATTCACCGTCCCCAGCCACAAATCAACATCGGCATCGCCCTTCGCCCAGGTGGCGTAATCAAGCTCTGATACCACTAGCCTAATCCCCTGTGCCGCCAAAATATGCGACATTTCCGTAACCAGCATCGTATATTCTGGGTGTTGGGCATGATAGGCCAAGGTTAACACCGGGCTGTCATCAGCCATTGTCGTCGCGGCGAAAGGAGAACTTTTATCTCCTGAATGCATTGAGTGGAACCATGTCGGTAAAACACTGCTGGCGGGTACCCAGAACGGGCGAATTGGCTCAATCAACCGTTGGGTAACGTTATATGGATTGAGTACCTCTCGCAGCCAACGGCGTTGCTCTATGTGGTGCCAATGGGGTGAGCGGCTGTCACATAACAGAAAATATCCACCCCGTTCCAAAAACATCTCTTGGGTTGAATCTGAAGGTTTACCCGTCAGGCTGGCAGCGAATCCAGCGACATAATCAATATCACTGATACTGGAGCTTAGCCACGTTGCACTCTGAATATGATCAATACTCAGTTGCTCAGCGAGTACAGTTGGCGTTTGCGTATGCTGACGGGCCAGATCAGGGAAGATAAGGACTTCAACTTCATCCAGCAGGCCACGAAAACCAAAATAGTGGTCAAAGGATTTTATCTGCAAATGCCAATCATCATTTTCGGCGACCCGATAAGGGCCGGTGCCTACCGGATGAGACGCAAAATCGGGTCGTGAGGCGTGGTCGCTCGGCAAAATCAGTGCTGCGTGGTGAGTCAGCAATAGCGCAAGCTGCGGGTCGGGTTGATTCAGTTCGATAATGACACTCAGTGGCCCATATGCGCTGACGTATTGAATATGTGAAAATAGCGGCAAGTCAGTACAACGCATCAATGAGTTGACCACATCATAGCTGGAAAGCTCGCGACCATCATGAAACTGTACGCCAGGGCGTAAGTAAAAGCGCCAGTGTAATGGGTCCAACATGCGCCATTGATGGGCTAAATCGGTGGCAACTTGGCCGTTTTCCTCATTTATCCGCGTCAGGCCATTAAAGATCTGCCGAACTAAATGTAATTCAGATCGGCGCAGTGGGGTTCCAGGATAAAGGTTAGCCATGGCGCGGTAGTAGGGAATTCGCAAGGCTTGATAGTCATCACGTATCCGGTACCCCAACTTGGTTCGGAGCAACGGGGTAATAAGCTGCTTATCTTCTCCCAGTAGCGCAATGGCCTCGTTGAAATCGCCTGAATCCAATAACTGTTCCGCTTTTTCAATCAATAGTTGATGAGTGTTCCGCAATAGTTGTAAATGTGAACGGCGACCACGGCCAGCTTCTGACTGCCATATTAACCAGCCAGCCTGTTGCATTTTAACCAACAATGTCCGCATATGGCGCTTAGTGCAGCTAAGCTTGTCGGCTAATTCTTGCAGTGTAATCGTAACCTGTTGCACCCCAACCACGCCCAATAAGCGTAAATATTGTTGCTCAAGACGTCGACTGACCATAAAAGAGGATCTCTATTGAATGAATCTCAGCAGTTTTTAATATCACCTTTTTAGCCGATAATTTTTAGTACAGCAAGGGCTTATCGCCCACCGTCCTTCGGTATGAAAAGCTTGTACGGGCAGGGCGTAATGACTATTTAAGGTGAGAAGATGACCCGGTATTTGAATAAAGACACCCAAGTGTGTATTTCTCTGGCGGCCAGGCCCAGTAACTTTGGTACCCGTTTTCACAACTTTTTGTACGATGCCTTAGACCTCGATTATCTGTATAAGGCTTTTACCACCACTGATCTTGTTGCCGCCATCGGTGGTGTGCGGGCGCTGGGATTTCGTGGTTGTGCCATCTCAATGCCCTTTAAAGAGACGGTGATTCCGCTGGTGGATGAGATGGACCCATCAGCTAAAGCCATTAACTCAGTAAATACTCTGGTCAATACCGCAGGCTACCTTAAGGCGTACAACACCGACTATATCGCCATCGCCATGTTGCTTGCGACATATCAGGTGTCATCAAAGCAGGTTTTTGCTTTACGTGGCAGTGGTGGCATGGCAAAAGCAGTGGCTTTTGCATTAAAAAATGCAGGTTTTAAGCAGGGTTATATCATTGCGACAAATGAAGTGACAGGTAAGCAGCTAGCGGATCAATCAGGTTATATTTATCGCCCTGATATGCAGGATGTTCGGGCTAATGTGTTGATTAATGCTACGCCGGTGGGGATGTCGGGGGGGAAGGATGCCGATGCTCTGGCATTTACTCAGGGTGAAATAGATAGTGCGGATATCATTTTTGATGTGGTGGCACTGCCGGCAGTCACCCCACTTATCCGTTACGCCAAAGCACAGCAGAAAACCGTTATTACTGGCGCAGAAGTATTTGCTATTCAGGCGGTTGAGCAATTTGTGCTGTATACGGGGATTCGCCCAGAGCCCGCTTTGTTTGAAAAAGCGGCGGCTTATGCCAGAGGCTGATTATTGAGGTTGAAATCAATAGAATTTGTCGCTCATACTACGCATTCTCCGTTTTATAATGATAAAGGAAATGCGTAATGGCCGAAGAAACGATTTTCAGCAAAATTATCCGCCGTGAAATTCCTGCCGACGTGGTCTACCAGGATGAGTTGGTGACGGCGTTTCGTGATATTGCCCCACAGGCACCCACCCATATCTTAATCATTCCCAACATTCTTATTCCAACTGTGAATGATGTCACGGCAGAACATGAAGCCACACTGGGTCGTATGATTACCGTGGCAGCTAAACTTGCACAACAAGAAGGCATTGCCGAAGAGGGTTATCGCCTGATCATCAACTGTAACCAACATGCCGGGCAAGTGGTCTATCATATTCATATGCACCTGGTTGGTGGTCGCTATCTGGGTTCATTGTTGTCACATAAATAATGATGCTGCATCAATAGCGGCATAATGATTGAGTCTAAATGAGGTAAGCCTATGCGCCGTGTTAAGGCGTTTTTATTACCGGTGATGGTGTCGGCGTGTATCGCGACATTATTGGGGTGCAGCAACCCGAAAGGGATTGCAGTAAATAAACAGCAAACCGTGGTAATGGATTCGTCGGTTCTGACGGCAGGTATTTTGGCTTCTCAACCCACAGTATCACTCTCTTCTGGCAATAATGTTGCGCGTTCAGTTATCACGAATAGCCAGAATAAGCCGGTAAGAATCAACTACCGTTTTTATTGGTATGATACCCAGGGCTTAGATGTGCCGCCGCTGGAAGCGCCGCGTTTTATGATGATAGCACCAGGGGACGATGTCACTATTCAGTCAGTTAATAATAATTTTAATGCGCGCAGTGCACGCCTTCATTTATTTTTATAACCGATTGATTTTCACCATTGGAGTAGGGCAATGAAAAGGTATTTATTTGTGGTTTTAGCAGCGCTAGTGCTGACCGGTTGTCCGTCTCGGACGCCTGTTGCACCAACGACACCGCCCGTCACCATTGAACCGGTAACACCCCCTGTCGTTGAGACACCTCCGCCGGTAGACACCGTGCCGCAGCCACCGAAAGTGCAATCTATCGATTGGGCTATCAGTGTCGAGCCGTTGGTGGCGAAAATGGTGAATAACAACGAAGTGGCGAATGGCAGCATTCTGCTATTGGATAGCGTTAAAAACAACACCAATGGTGCATTGCAAACGGCGAAAGCCACCGCCGCATTACATCAAGTGCTAGCGTCGAATAAAAAGTTTGTTTTGATCTCGCCGCAACAATTAGCCGTTGCTAAGCAAACGCTGGGGCTTTCGGAAGAAGATAGCCTGGGGTCGCGCAGCAAAGCGATTGGTTTGGCCCGCTATGTCGGCGCTCAATATGTGCTGTACAGCGATGTGAGTGGTGATGTGAAGTCGCCAACCATTGAAATGCAATTGATGCAGGCGCAATCAGGCGAAATCATTTGGTCTGGTAATGGCCCGGTTCAGCGCTGATCCCTCTCTGTATGCATTCATTGACAGCATAAATCCGGCGATGAAAATCGCCGATTATCACTTTAGTCCGGTCGCGGGGCTAACCGGTGAAAGCTGGCGTATTACAGCACCCAATATTGACTGGTTGGCACGTCAACAATCACTAGCCAAACGTCAGTTGGGGGTGAACCGGCGGCGGGAACGAAAACTGTTACGACACGTGGCCAATCAGCATTTCTCACCGGCCATTATTGCCGCCGATCAGTACTGGTTAGTGGTTAATTGGCTTGAAGGTGACGTTGTCACTAATGAGCAATTTATTGAATTATCAGATAATGGGCAGTTGCCACAGTTATTGGCCCGTCTGCATCATCTGCCCATCAGCGGCTACCGTTTCGACTTGCGCCGTCAGTTAACCCGCTATGGGCAATTGATTGACTCAACGCGCCGCTCACCTGCCTGGTTGCGCCGCCAACATGACTTTCTGCGCCGCCCGCTACCGCAGCCTATTAAGTTGGCGCCGTTGCATATGGATGTCCATCCCGGCAATGTGTTAATGACCCCAACCGGGCTGAAACTGATTGATTGGGAATATGCTGCCGATGGGGATATCGCATTGGATATTGCGGCGCTGTTTCGCGGCAATAACTGGTTATTGCCACAACAACATGCCTTTTTACAGCACTACTGCGCGAGTGAGCAGGGATACCCTGACATCAAACGCTTATCACAGCAGATACAGCGCTGGTTACCGTGGATTGATTACCTGATGCTGATGTGGTTTGAGGTGCGCTGGCAGCAAACGGGTGATGAGACATTTTTACAATGGGCGTCGCCACTGCGCCAGCGGTTTAATTTATCGTTTTAATTCGTAGCGTTACCCAAAGAAATTGGCGTAGCAGCCAGGCAAATCAACCCCCTGTGGCGGCCCCGTCCGAGGGGTATTTTATTGAATGAAGTGAGGTTGTTGTGGGACCAGTAATGTTAGACGTCGCCAGCTATGAGCTGGATGCTGAAGAGCGTGAGATTTTAAAACACCCACTGGTGGGCGGTCTGATTTTGTTCAGCCGTAACTTTCATGATGCGGAGCAGTTGCGTGAGCTAGTTCGTCAAATCAGGGCGGCCTCTCGTGAGCGTCTGGTGGTGGCCGTTGACCAGGAAGGGGGCCGGGTGCAGCGTTTTCGTGATGGCTTTACTCGCCTGCCTGCGGCCCAGTCGTTTGCCGCTATTAATGATGCAGCTACGGCAGCTAAGCTGGCGCAAGAGGCCGGTTGGCTGATGGCGGCAGAGATGATAGCGATGGATATCGATATCAGTTTTGCGCCAGTACTGGATATCGGCCATGTTAGCGCCGCTATTGGTGAGCGCTCTTTCCACAGCGAGCCACAACAGGCTCTGGCAATGGCGGAATGCTTTATCCGAGGAATGCATAGTGCCGGGATGAAGACCACCGGTAAGCATTTCCCCGGTCATGGTGCGGTCACCGCCGATTCCCATAAGGAGACGCCACATGATAATCGACCACTGGCAGAAATCCGTACTCATGATATGGTTATATTTCGCGAGTTGATCGAGCGGCGACTGCTGGATGCCATCATGCCTGCTCACGTGATTTATACTGAAGCTGATGCGCGCCCGGCCAGCGGCTCGGCGTATTGGCTCCAGCAGATATTGCGTCAGGAATTAGGTTTTGATGGCATTATCTTCTCAGATGATTTATCGATGGAAGGTGCTGCGATAATGGGCAGTTACGCCGAGCGCGGGCAGGCTTCGCTGGATGCCGGTTGCGATATGATTTTGGTGTGTAATAACCGCCAGGGTGCTATCAGCGTGCTAGATAACCTGTCTCCGGTCAAAGCGGATCAGGTTGCGCGCTTGTATCATTCTGGGCAGTTTGAGCGTCAATCATTGATGGGGTCATCACGCTGGCAACAGGCGAATAAGGCATTAACTGCACTCAGCGCACGTTGGGATGCACATAAGAGCCAATTGAAATAAGTTATATACTCTAAATAATTCGAGTTGCAGCGGCCTCAACGAGGTGAGGCTCACGGATGGGCCGAGTAGTTGAGTGTAGCCAACGCACATGCAGCTTGACGTATGACAAGTATAAGTCGCGAGGATAAATATGATTGTCTATTTACATGGTTTTGATTCCAATAGCCCCGGTAATCACGAGAAAGTCCTGCAACTGCAATTTATCGATCCAGATGTGCGTTTTATCAGTTACAGCACCTTGCATCCTCGACATGATATGCAGCATTTACTGAAAGAAGTGGATAAAGCCATTCAGCAGGGCGGTGATGTCAAACCACTGATTTGTGGTGTTGGTTTAGGCGGGTTTTGGGCCGAGCGCATTGGTTTCCTGTGCGGTATTCGACAGGTTGCTTTCAACCCGAATCTGTATCCGCAGGACAATATGGGCGGTAAAATCGACCGCCCAGAAGAGTATGTTGATATCGCCAGCAAGTGTATTAATGACTTTCGCGAGAAAAATCGCGATCGTTGCCTGGTGGTGTTGTCTCGTCATGATGAAATGCTTGATAGCCAGCGAACTGCGGGTGACCTACATCCTTATTATGAAATTGTTTGGGACGAGAAACAAAACCACAAGTTTAAGGATCTTTCACCCCACCTTCAGCGCATTAAAGCCTTTAAAACTCTTGGCTAGCGTAAAGTGACTGCTGAGCCTAAAACTGTCGGTTTGTTAAAGATTGGTTAATTGTAAAGCTTATAACGTTCTGCTAACCGGTTTGGGGAAGGGAGTTTAAATCCTTTATCCAGGCCGTTTTGTTGCTTAAAAACGGCAAAATAAGATTTTTCCTCGCTGCAAATAGAAAAATTCTAAACTGTGACTAAACGCTAACTATTTGAATCCTATTCCAGAAAGATTCCCTATGCTGCCACTTTAATCAAAAAAAGTTGATATATATCAATTTTGGTATGACCAAATAACCCTGCATGATATTCTGGCTACAGATTATTGATTCAGCATCAGCGAACCCTATGTTATCTAAGGATATTATTCTTTTACCCTTAGCTAACAATTGGTTCACATTTAGGGGGTCATTTTGACAACGCCGAAGAAGAAAATCGTTATTATTGGTGGTGGTGCCGGCGGTCTTGAGCTGGCGACGAGTCTGGGCCATAAGCTGGGTCGCAGCAAGAAAGCGGACATCGTTCTGGTTGATCGCAATCACAGTCATCTGTGGAAACCACTGTTACACGAAGTAGCCACTGGTTCTCTTGATGATGGCGTCGATGCATTGAGCTATCTGGCTCATGCGCGTAACCATCACTTTAACTTCCAGTTAGGTTCCTTAACTGACATTAACCGTGAAACCAAAACACTCAGTTTGGCTGAGATTTGCGATGAACACGGTGATGTGCTGGTGACCCAACGTGAATTGACCTATGACATTCTGGTCATGGCCTTAGGCAGTACCTCTAACGATTTTGGTACGCCAGGCGTAAAAGAGAACTGCATTTTCCTTGATAACCCGCATCAGGCACACCGTTTCCATAATGAAATGCTGAACCTGTTCCTGAAATATTCAGCGCAACCGGGTGAAAAAGGGAAAGTTAACATTGCGATCGTCGGTGGGGGGGCTACCGGTGTGGAACTCTCTGCGGAACTGCACAATGCGGTGAAACAACTGCATAGCTACGGTTTTGAGGGCTTGGACAATCAAGCACTGAATGTGACGCTGGTGGAAGCTGGCGAGCGGATTCTACCCGCATTACCCCCGCGCATTTCAGCGGCCGCGCATCAGGAATTGATTAAACTCGGCGTGCGCGTGCTGACCAAAACCATGGTGACCAGTGCGGACGAAAAAGGTCTGAACACCAAAGAGGGTGAGTTCATTAACGCTGACCTGATGGTGTGGGCGGCGGGGATCAAAGCACCGGACTTTATGAAAGATATCGCTGGGCTGGAAACCAACCGTATTAATCAGTTAGTGGTGGAACCAACGCTGCAAACGACGCGTGATGCGAATATCTTTGCTATTGGTGACTGTGCTTCTTGCCCGCAGGCAAGTGGCGGTTTTGTTCCCCCGCGCGCGCAGTCGGCTCACCAGATGGCCAGCCGTTGCTACAGCAATATTCTGGCGTTGCTTAATGAGCAACCGTTGAAGCCGTATATCTATAAAGACCACGGTTCACTGGTTTCTCTGTCGAAGTTCAGCACTGTGGGTAGCCTAATGGGCAACCTGATGCGCGGTTCAATGATGGTCGAAGGGCGTGTTGCTCGTGTGGTGTATATCTCACTGTATCGTATGCACCAGGTGGCATTACATGGTTATACCAAGACTGGCCTGATGATGCTGGTGGGTGGGATTAATCGGGTTATTCGCCCGCGCTTGAAGTTGCACTAATCGTCTTCTCACTTAAACAAACCGCTGCCGTTAGTCAAAGGTGGCGGTTTTTGTTTGCTCAATCTCAGGCACTTAACGTTAAAAATGTTCGCCCGTAATGTGAAATTTGCAGCATAAAATTTCGCGGTCGCAAATACCCACAGTCGGATTCCTCCTAAACATATTCATTTACACCTATTATCTGGGTTTTTAGTCCATTTGTCTTATTGCTAGCTCAAACGACTTTGTGCAGACTCCATGGTGTTTACAGACGGCGAGTCACGCACGCCGTATTCCGCTAATCAGAGACAGCCTTTGGTGTCGGAAACTGTCAGATTTTCTGTTTTTACGCTGGAATTCTGGGGCAGAAGATGCGTGGTAACACTTTCAGGAGGATTTCCTGTGAACAAATCAATGTTAGCAGGCGTGGGTATCGGTATTGCGGCCGCTCTGGGAATTGCCGCAGTTGCGAGTATGAATGTTTTCTCTGGCGCGCCGCAATATGCACAAGTTATTGCGGCGACACCGATTAAAGAAACGGTCAAAACGCCTCGGCAGGAATGTCGTAATGTCACGGTTACTCACCGTAAACCCGTACAAGACGAGAATCAGATTGCTGGCTCAGTGTTGGGTGCGGTTGCTGGTGGGGTTCTGGGACATCAGGTAGGGGGCGGGCGAGGGAAGGATATCGCTACTGTTGCCGGTGCGTTGGCTGGCGGATATGCCGGTAACCGCGTGCAAAGTAATATGCAGGAAGGTGATACCTATACCACCACTCAACAGCGTTGCCAGACTGTCTATGACAAGTCACAAAAAATGCTGGGATATGACGTAACCTACAAAATTGGTGATCAGCAGGGAAAAATTCGTATGGATCGTGATCCAGGTACGCAGATCCCGATCGATAAAAATGGTCAACTAATACTGAACGACCGAGCATAATACAAAATCTGTTGTCCAAGACCTGGTACCAAGAACCCGCGATTTAGTGCTAATTCTGATCGTTTAAACAGAACATGTTTTTGCCGCAAACCCGGCAAAAAATTTAAGCGAGTGGCATTAGCATTAACGCGGGTCTCTCATTGCTGAGAAACCCGCATTAACTCGCTGATTAACCTACCCGATGCTGCGCAAAGGCGGCCAACAACTCACTGATAAATTTCAGTCGCTGTGAACGATCAGTTAAATCTTGCATAAACTTCAGCTTGGTTGGCCCTTCCAGGCGGTATATCTGTGGCTGGCGCTGTAATAGCCCAATCAGATAGACAGGATCGACTTTGTTCTTATCACTAAATTCAATAAAGCCACCGCGCTCATTACCTTCAATTCGTTTGATGCCCAATTTTTGTGCCTGCTGGCGTAACTCTGCGGTGTGCAACAGATAACGTGCTGGGTCGGGCAGTTTGCCAAAACGATCGATTAACTCCACTTTTAGTTCATCAAGTTCCGTCTCATTGCGGGCACTGGCGATACGCTTATAGAATGAAAGTCGAACATTCACATCTGGAATGAAATCTTCTGGCAGCAGCACCGGCATGCGCAATTCAATTTCAGTCTGATTGCTGGTCAAATCTTCCAGAGATGGCTCTCTGCCTTCTTTCAAAGCATCAACCGCGCTTTCCAGCAGCTCCATATAGAGTGAGAAGCCAATGGTGGTCATCTGGCCGCTTTGGTCTTCACCTAACAGTTCACCCGCGCCGCGAATCTCCAGATCATGGGTTGCCAGCGCAAAGCCGGCACCAAGATCTTCCAGTGAGGCAATCGCTTCCAGCCGCTTTTTAGCGTCCGTGGTCATCGCTTTCGGATTCGGCGTCAGTAGGTAAGCATAAGCTTGATGATGTGAACGCCCAACCCGGCCGCGCAATTGGTGTAGCTGCGCCAGGCCAAAGTGATCCGCACGCTCGATGATAATGGTATTGGCGCTAGGAATATCAATACCTGTTTCGATAATGGTGGTACAGACCAAAACGTTGAAGCGCTGATGATGGAAATCATTCATCACCCGCTCCAAATCCCGTTCACGCATCTGGCCGTGACCGATAGCGATACGCGCCTCAGGAACCAGCTCCGCCAGACGTTGTGTGGCCTTCTCAATATTTTCCACGTCGTTGTACAGGTAATAAACTTGCCCACCGCGCAGAACCTCACGCAGGATGGCTTCGCGAATAACCAGGCTGTCGTACTCCCGTACAAAGGTTTTCACTGCCAGGCGCCGCGCCGGTGGGGTGGCAATAATCGACAAGTCGCGCATGCCGCTCATCGCCATATTCAAGGTACGCGGAATCGGTGTGGCTGTTAGGGTCAGAATATCCACATCGGCACGCATCGCTTTGATCCGCTCTTTATGACGAACACCGAAGCGATGCTCTTCATCGACAATCAGCAGGCCGAGATCTTGCCAGCGCAGGTCACTTTGCAGCAACTTATGGGTGCCGATAATGATATCGACTTTACCTTCAGCGGCTTGCTCCAGAATCACTTGCTGCTCTTTGGCACTGCGGAAACGGGACATCATTTCTATCCTGACCGGCCAAGTGGCGAAGCGATCACGGAAGTTATCGAAATGCTGTTGGGCAAGTAGTGTAGTGGGGACCAATACGGCTACTTGCTTATTATTGGCAACTGCGAGGAACGCAGCACGCATTGCCACTTCGGTTTTACCGAAACCAACATCGCCACATACCAGGCGATCCATCGCCAGCGGCCGACACATATCGCTGAGAACCGCATTAATGGCCTGTTCCTGATCTGGCGTGGTTTCAAACGGGAAGCTTTGGCAAAATAACTGGTATTGCTCGCGGTCATGTTTGAATTTAAAACCAGACTTGGCGGCGCGTTGGGCATAGATATCCAGCAGTTCGGCTGCCACGTCTCGCACTTTCTCGGCCGCTTTTTGTCGTGCCCGACCCCAGGCTTCTCCGCCCAGTTTATGCAGTGGCGCATTTTCATCAGCACCGCCGGAATAACGGCTAATCAGATGCAAAGATGAGACTGGCACATACAACTTATCTTCACCGGCGTAGGTCAGTATCAGGTATTCAGCTTTGATGCCGCCAGCTTCGAGCGTGGTTAAGCCCAGATAGCGGCCGACACCATGTTCCAGATGAACCACTGGCTGACCGGGGCGCAGCTCGGCCAGATTGCGGATTAGGGTATCGGTATTGATGGTACGCCGATTATCCTGCCGACGGCGGCTGACGCGCTCGCCAAGTAGGTCACTTTCACAAATCAGCGCTAATTGTTTATCGGTATCGAGGAAGCCGCGTTCACTGGCGCCGATCATCAGATAATGACCGGGAGCCGCCGCTTGTGGTAACGCTGTAATCAGGCTCGGGCTGATTTTTATCCGGGCCAACAGGTCTTGTAGCGTTTCTCGTCGGCCTTCGCTTTCGACTGAAAACACGATACTGCCACTGAATGTTTCGATAAAGCGGCGCAGGTTATCCAGTGGCGCTTTTTGCTGTGCTTGCACAGCCACATCAGGCAGGGGCTGATAGTGCAAATTGGTATTGGCAGCTTTAGTCGGCAGTGGGTCTGTCTTGAACTGCAGCCGAGGCCACTTTTTTAGCTCAGTGAACAGTGAATCAACCCGTAACCAGAGCGTATCGGGTGCCAGCAATGGGCGCATTGGGTCAACACGGCGGCTTTCAAAGCGCTGATTCACATCTAGCCAGAAACGCTCAGCAGAACCTTCCAGATCGCCGGTATTTACCAATAAGGTATTTTCAGGTAAATAACTGAACAGTGAGGGCAACGGTTGGCTAAAGAACAAGGGTTGCCAATATTCGATACCCGCAGGCCAGATGCCTTTACTGACTTGCTGATAGATGTGTTCAGCGTCGCGGCGCACTTCAAATTGTTCACGCCATTGGCTACGGAATAACTCGATTGCGGTTTTGTCTATCGGAAATTCATGCGCAGGCAGGAGGTTTATCTGCTCAACTTCGGACAGCGTGCGCTGAGAATCAACATCAAACACGCGCAGACTGTCAATGTCATCATCAAAGAAATCAATTCGATACGGCTCTTCACTGCCCATCGGATACAAATCAAGCAATGCCCCACGGGTCGCAAACTCACCATGTTCCATTACCTGATCAACACTGCGGTATCCTGCCTGCTCAAGTTGCGCGCGTAGTTTATCACGCGACAGATGCTGGCCTTTTTTCATCACCAGCGCATGGCCGTGTAGGAATTCATGCGGGCATACGCGTTGCATCAGTGTATTAATCGGGAGAATAATAACACCGCGATCCATCGCGGGCAGATGATACAAACACGAAAGGCGCGCTGAAATAATATCCTGATGCGGCGAGAAACTGTCGTAAGGCAGTGTTTCCCAATCGGATAGGGTGCTTACTGGGCGGAGTGAGAATTGTTGCACCTCATCACGCAAGCGCAGGGCCGTTTGCATGTCAGGGGTAATTAACATTACCGGGCCATCATGGCGCTCAATGATTTCCGCACATTCCACCGCGCAGGCTGAGCCAGTCAACTGACCTAATTGACGGGTATCACCAGGCCGCTGCGGCAATGAATAACGATATTGTTGGGACATAAGCAGTTAAACAGTCTCTTAGTTTGTATACCCGCCGCCCTTCAAGAGGCAGAGGTGTTGGCTGCCCTTGCTCACCCCAATCACTTAGTTATCTAAGCGCTTGAGTATTAATGAGCCTTCACCCTATGGGCTAGCATAAATGATATCAAAATCAGTTGCTTACCGACTTTTTACTTGGGTGCTGCCTACCGGCATGACCAAGTAACAGGGATAGCGTTAACCCATGTTGCCGTTCAGCAGGACAGTATCAGCACAACAGATGACAAATTATCTCGGCGGCTATCCTAGCACGTGAGGGGGCATAGCCACAGACTGGCACCCTGATTTGGAATAAAAGCCAGAGATATATCCAATAGATCTCAAGGTACAGGAAGGCGGCAAGCGAGAAAATCCCGATGAGCTTACTAAAGTAAGTGATTCGGGTAAACGAGCGCGGCCAACACACCTGTAACTTGAAATATGAAGGATATAGGCGGTTAATGGTTCCATAAAGGCGTAGTACCCTTTATTATCCTCGATCACTTTGCTTTAGCAACAGGATCTAAACAGATTTCATGTATCAACCTGTCGCACTATTTATTGGCCTGCGTTATATGCGCGGGCGTGCATCTGACCGCTTCGGTCGGTTCGTCTCATGGCTTTCTACTATTGGCATCACGCTTGGCGTGATGGCGCTGATCACGGTACTGTCGGTGATGAATGGTTTTGAGCGTGATTTGCAGAATAATATTTTGGGGCTGATGCCGCAGGCGCTGATTACCACGTCACAAGGCTCTCTTGACCCGAATAAGATCCCTGCCTCTGCACTTAAATCGCTGACTGGCGTTACTGATATTGTGCCGCTAACCACTGCGGATGTGGTGTTGCAGAGTGCCCGCAATCTGGCGGCTGGTGTGATGCTGGGTGTTGATCCCGAGCGTCATGAACCACTGGCTGATTATTTGGTTAACGTGCACCTGAAGGATTTACAGCCGGGGAGCTACAATATTATCCTGGGCGAAAAACTGGCGGGCCAGTTGGGTGTTAAACGTGGTGAAACATTGCGTTTGATGGTCCCTAGCGCCAGTCAGTTCACGCCAATGGGGCGCATTCCTAGCCAGCGGCTGTTTAATATCATTGGAACATTCGCCGCAGACAGCGAGGTTGATGGCTATCAAATGCTGGTTAATCAGCAGGATGCATCACGTCTGATGCGTTATCCGGCTGGCAATATTACCGGCTGGCGTCTATTCCTTGCACAACCTTTGTCTGTTGATAGCCTGAGCCAACAGGCGTTGCCTGAAGGCACGGTATGGAAAGATTGGCGGGAGCGTAAAGGCGAGTTGTTCCAGGCGGTGCGTATGGAAAAAAATATGATGGGGTTGCTACTTAGCCTGATTATTGCCGTCGCAGCCTTTAATATCATTACCTCGCTGGGCCTGTTAGTGATGGAGAAGCAGGGTGAAGTGGCGATTTTGCAAACTCAAGGCTTGAGCCGCCGCCAAATCATGCTGGTCTTTATGGTGCAGGGGGCTACCGCCGGGGTAATTGGCGCATTACTTGGTGCCGGGCTGGGTATTTTACTCGCCAGCCAATTAAACACGATTATCCCGATTCTCGGTTTATTGATTGATGGTGCCACCTTGCCGGTGGAGATTAACCCGGTACAGGTCACCGTGATTGCTCTGTTGGCGATGGCGATTGCCTTGTTGTCCACGCTTTATCCTTCCTGGCGCGCTGCCGCCGCACAACCTGCCGAGGCTTTACGCTATGAGTAACCATCCATTATTACAGTGTTTAGATTTGTGCAAACGCTATCAGGAAGGGCAATTGCACACTGACGTATTGCGTAATGTGTCGTTCACTATCGAAGCTGGTGAGCTGATGGCGATTGTCGGCAGTTCCGGTTCAGGTAAAAGTACCTTATTGCATCTGTTGGGTGGTCTGGATTCCCCAACCTCCGGCGAGGTTATTTATCAGGGCCGTTCACTGAATCAGCTCTCTTCCACCGCGAAAGCGGAATTACGTAACCGAGAGTTAGGTTTTATCTATCAATTCCACCATTTACTGCCTGATTTTACCGCATTGGAGAATGTCGCAATGCCACTGTTAATCGGTGGAGCCAAACCCGCAGAGGCGCAGGATAAAGCCCGGGCGATGTTGACCGCGGTAGGGTTGGAAAAACGGAGCAAACATCGGCCGTCTGAGTTGTCTGGTGGTGAGCGTCAGCGGGTGGCGATTGCCCGTTCGCTGGTGAACAACCCGTCACTGGTTTTGGCAGATGAACCGACCGGTAACCTGGACCAACGTAATGCTGACAGCATCTTTAATCTGTTAGGTGAATTGAATGTTCGCCAGGGGACGGCATTTTTAGTGGTAACCCACGATTTGCAGTTAGCAAAACGTATGAGCCGCCAGTTGGAAATGCGCGATGGCCAGCTACAGCAGCACTTGACACTGGTGGGGGCTGAGTAATGGGTGTGTCGCCACTTTCACTTTTAATCGGCTTACGGTTTAGCCGTGGCCGCCGTCGTGGCGGTATGGTGTCATTAATTTCAGTGATATCTACCTTGGGTATCGCCTTGGGTGTTGCAGTATTGATCGTGGGTCTAAGTGCGATGAATGGCTTCGAACGTGAGCTGAAAGATCGCATTTTGGCCGTGGTACCACACGGCGAAATTGCGGTGGTTAATCAGCCGTTCAGTGGCTGGCCGCAAACCCTGCAACGTATTGAAAAAGTGCCTGGTATCGTAGCGGCCGCCCCCTATATCAATTTCACCGGTCTGATTGAAAATGCCACACAACTGCGTGCAGTACAGGTTAAAGGTGTTGATCCGCAGGCAGAACAGCGTCTTAGCGCATTACCCAGCTTTGTGCTTGACCATGCTTGGGATAATTTCAAAGCGGGTCAGCAGCAGATTATTTTAGGTAAAGGTCTGGCTGACGCATTAGGTGTGAAGCAGGGGTCATGGCTGACAGTAATGATCCCGAATAGTGATCCTGAAATGAAACTGCTGCAACCTAAGCGTATTCGCTTACAGGTCGCCGGCGTTTTTCAACTCAGTGGTCAGTTGGATCACAGTCTGGCACTGGTTCCTTTGGCTGATGCCCAACAATATTTGGACATGGGTGACAGTGTCACGGGTATAGCCATTAAGGTCAATGATGTATACAACGCCAACAAACTGGTGCGCAGCGCTGGCGAAGTGAGCAATGCGTATGTTTATATCAGCAGTTGGATTGGCACTTATGGCTATATGTATCGCGATATCCAGATGATTCGTACCATCATGTACTTGGCCATGGTGCTGGTTATCGGTGTTGCCAGCTTTAATATTGTGTCCACCCTGGTTATGGCTGTTAAAGATAAAAGTAGCGATATAGCCGTGTTACGCACATTAGGGGCCAAAGATGGTCTGATCCGTGCAATCTTTATCTGGTATGGCTTACTGGCCGGGTTTATCGGCAGTATCAGCGGGGTGATAGTGGGGGTAATTGTCTCAATGCAATTGACCAACATTATCCGTGGGCTGGAGCGGCTGATTGGCCATCAATTCTTGTCTGGCGATATCTATTTCATTGATTTCCTGCCGTCAGAATTGCACTGGTTTGATGTAGCCTGCGTATTAGCCACCGCGCTGGTGCTGAGTTTAATTGCCAGTTGGTATCCTGCACGTCGCGCAAGTCGTATTGATCCGGCTCGGGTATTAAGCGGGCAATAATTCCCCCCGTTATACTTCAAGCCGCATATGCGTTGGCTGCTTTCGTTTACCCCCAGTCACTTGCTTCAGTAAGCGCCTGGGGACTTACTCAGTTGCCGTCTTCCTACCGCTCGAATTATTTAGGGTATATAAGGACAATTCTATGTATTACGGTTTTGATATGGGCGGCACCAAGATTGAGTTAGGCGTTTTTGATGCCAATCTGCAACGAATCTGGCATAAACGAGTCCCAACGCCCCGTGAAGATTATCAACAGTTACTGCAAACTTTGCGTGATTTAACGCTGGAAGCTGATGCATATTGTGGTGTTAAAGGCAGTGTGGGTATTGGTATTCCTGGTTTACCCAATGCCGATGATGGCACAGTATTTACGGCCAATGTGCCATCGGCCATGGGGCAATTATTGCAGGGTGATCTTTCCCGCCTGATTGAGCGTGAAGTTCGAATCGATAACGATGCTAACTGTTTTGCGCTGTCCGAAGCGTGGGATCCTGAATTTCGCACTTATCCAACAGTTCTGGGGCTAATTCTTGGCACCGGTGTTGGCGGTGGCCTGATTGTTAATGGCAGTATTGTTAGCGGGCGGAATCATATTACCGGCGAATTCGGCCACTTTCGGTTACCGGTAGATGCGTTGGATATTTTAGGCGCAGATATTCCGCGCGTACCCTGTGGTTGCGGCCATAACGGTTGCATAGAGAATTATATCTCAGGGCGTGGTTTTGAATGGATGTATAAGCACTTTAACCAACAATCGCTGCCCGCCACTGAGATTATCGCCAACTATAATACTGGCGAGCCCAAAGCAGTAGCCCATATTGAGCGCTTTATGGATGTGCTGGCGGTATGTTTGGGTAATCTATTGACGATGCTTGATCCACATCTGGTTGTCATTGGTGGCGGGCTATCTAATTTTGACAAGATTTATCAGGAACTACCAAAACGCTTACCCCAGCATTTATTGCGAGTGGCCCGATTGCCACGCATTGAAAAAGCGCGTTATGGTGATGCGGGCGGCGTTCGTGGCGCTGCGTTTCTGCATTTGAGTGAATAATAGTCGTCACAAGCTATAGAGTCGTCACAAACAATAACGATATCCAATATAGAGGCAAAAGTTATGCGTATTCGCCATCGGCTATGTCGGTTTCGCAAGAATAAGCATTTGCGGCATCAACGTTTTCGCTCCCGTATCTTTCATCGGGACAGTGCTGCTACAGCAGAAATGAAGAAACCGTTTGTGGTGGTGCTTACTGGTGCGGGGATTTCTGCTGAGTCAGGCATCCGTACTTTCCGTGCCGCAGATGGCCTATGGGAAGAGCATCAGGTGGAAGATGTTGCAACGCCGGAAGGGTATCGTCGCGACCCTGAGTTAGTTCAAGCTTTTTATAATGCTCGTCGCCGTCAATTGCAGCAGCCAGAAATTGCACCCAATGCGGCGCATCAGGCGCTGGCAGATTTGGAAGCGGTGCTGGGTGATAACTTTGTTCTGATTACCCAGAATATTGATAATTTGCATGAAAGGGCAGGCAGTAAGCGTGTTATCCATATGCACGGTGAATTACTGAAGGTGCGTTGCACGCAGTCTGGCCAGGTATTAGATTGGCCGGGGGATCTCTCGGCTGACGAGCGTTGTCATTGCTGCCAGTTCCCATCCCCTTTGCGACCTCATATTGTGTGGTTTGGTGAAATGCCGATGGGGATGGATGATATCTATCAGGCGCTGGCTGAGGCTGATTTCTTTATCTCGATAGGAACTTCAGGCCACGTCTATCCAGCGGCTGGGTTTGTCCATGAGTCACGTTTGCACGGTGCTCATACCGTTGAGTTGAATCTGGAACCCAGTCAGGTAGAAAGTCAGTTCGATGAAAAACACTATGGGCTTGCCAGTAAAGTGGTACCGGAATATGTGCGCGAGTTTTTGACTACCCGGGGTGAGAATCGCCAGGGTAGCAGCGGCAATTAGCCAAAATGGCGTATAAATAAACGATAGTCCCTGCGGGTTGATGAATAAATCACCCAGCAGGGTTTTAGCATCCCACCTTATTATTCTGGCTTAAGTTTGCCTAAAGCTGACTTGACGCAATATTTGATCACGATCACTTCCCCATAATGATATTCACTATTATGAGGGTGGGAACCATGGACAAATTACTCGACCGCTTTTTCAACTATGTCTCTTTTGATACACAAGCAAAAGCCAATGTAAAATCCGTGCCGAGCACTGAGGGGCAGCACAAGCTTGCGCTGGCATTACAGCATGAGTTGCAGGCGCTGGGTTTTTCTCAGGTTACCTTGAGTGATCACAGTTGTGTAATGGCAACATTACCTGCAAATGTCTCTTGGCCGGTCCCCACTATTGGTTTTATTGCACATCTCGATACGTCACCTGATTTTTCGGGCAAAAATGTTAATCCACAGATTGTAGAAAGTTACCGTGGTGGGGATATTGCCTTGGGGATAGGCGACGAGGTGTTGTCACCGGTCATGTTCCCGGTATTACACCAGCTACTCGGCCACACATTAATTACCACTGATGGGAAAACCTTGCTGGGGGCCGATGATAAAGCCGGTATTGCCGAAATTATTACTGCAATGGTGCGGTTAAAGCACAGTAATGTGCCTCACGGCGATATCCGCATTGCATTCACTCCCGATGAAGAGGTTGGCAAAGGTGCACGCTTCTTTAATGTGGACGAGTTTGATGCCCAGTGGGCTTATACCGTTGATGGTGGTGGTGTTGGCGAGTTAGAGTTTGAAAACTTTAATGCGGCGTCAGTAACGATCAAGGTTGTTGGTAATAATGTCCATCCCGGCAGTGCCAAAGGGGTAATGGTAAATGCATTATCACTGGCGACCCGTTTCCATCAGGAACTTCCTGCAAGTGAAACTCCTGAATGTACAGATGGTTACGAGGGTTTCTATCATCTGCAAAGTATTAAAGGCACTGTTGAGCGGGCAGAAATGCACTATATAGTACGTGATTTCAACCGTGATGGTTTTGAAGCCCGTAAGAAGAATATGGTGGATATTGCTAAGCGGGTTGGTAAAGGTTTGCATCGTGACTGCTACATCGAAATCGTTATGGATGACAGTTATTACAATATGCGTGAACATATAATCAAGCACCCGCATATCATCGAGTTAGCACAACAGGCGATGCGTGATTGCGATATCACGCCCGTCATGAAGCCGATACGGGGAGGCACTGATGGCGCGCAGTTATCTTTCCTCGGATTACCTTGTCCCAATATCTTTACTGGTGGTTATAATTATCATGGTAAACATGAATTTATTACGCTGGAAGGGATGGAGAAGGCGGTTGCAGTAATCATGCGGATTTCTGAACTGACAGCAGCACGAGCTAAAGCGTCATAAATTGCCTGCTACCTGCTTAACCGCCTATACCAAACGCCCCGTAAATGGGGCGTTTTTGTATCTCTATTCACGGATATTAGTCGTTGAAATACCAATAACCGCTGTTAACCAGCTCTGCTAGCAGTGCCAGGAAGACCGGGTCTTCCAGTGCATCACCAAGTTGTTGAGCATCCACACTGAAATGTTGACACAAAGCATTGGCAGCACTCAAATGTGGCGTATCAATCAGTTCACCGTTAACAAAGCAGCTATCACCAATACGCAGGGCGCGCAGGCCACTAAGGCGCCGTAATGGCTCACCTTGCTGTAGCAAATCATAGATCTCACTGGCCTGATAAGGTGGTTCAGGCGGTGCAACATCCAGTTCATGTCGTGACTGAGAGGTAAACTCACCAAACCAGTTTTGGAAATGCTCAGGTTGTTGGAGTAAATCCAACATCATTGCCTGCAGTTTATCCACCTCGTGTGGCAAAATATCTGCCGGCTGGTCACGCAGTTGCAAATCAGGATCACTGTATCGGTAACTCCCCAATTCACGTGAAAGGATATAGTCGGCAAAACCACTAACTAATTCACGGCCATTTGGCGCGCGGAAACCGACTGAATAATTCAATGCATTTTCAAGTGCATAGCCTTCATGGGGGAAACCCGGTGGAATGTAGAGAATATCGCCCGGCTCCATTTCCTCATCAATGATGGCATCAAAGGGATCGACTTGTAGCAAGTCAGGGTGTGGGCAATGCTGCTTCATTTCAGTTTTTTCACCCACTCGCCAGCGGCGGCGGCCAGTACCCTGAATGATAAAGACATCATATTGATCAAAGTGCGGACCTACACCGCCACCCGGAACTGAGAAAGAGACCATCAAATCATCCATACGCCAATCAGATAACTGACGGAAAGGGCGCATTAATGCAGCAGCAGGTTCATGCCAATGGTCAACAGCTTGCACCAGCAGCGACCAGTTATTTTCACCCAGGTGATCAAAACTCTCAAACGGGCCGTGACTTACTTGCCAACGCCCCTCTTCATGGCTTACCAAGCGGCTGTCGACTTCATTTTCCATGGCTAGCCCGGCGAGTTCATCCGGCGAAAGCGGGTCTATAAAGTTTTTAAAACCGCGTTTAAGGATAACGGGGCGTTTCTGCCAGTAACGTTGCAGAAAATCAGGCCAATCGAGGCAGAGTTGGTAATCCATGTTTATTCCAGAATAGGAGGGAATTTGCTTGTGATTATAACGGAAGCCGGCCTTTAGTATCAGGGGTTGGCAGGCAAATTTTGTTAATCATCGTGATAATCATGTTGCTGGCCAAAAGTTACCATCATTTTGGCTCCACCTAACGGGCTTTCAGTGATGGAAATCTCACCTTGATACTGTTCAATAATTTCGGCGGCCACTGATAGCCCCAGCCCTTGTCCAGGGCGCAAAGTGTCAACTCGCTGGCCGCGCTGGAAAATCAGCAACCGCTTATTTTCAGGAATACCCGGTCCATCATCATCCACCACAATAGTTAGCTGTTTTTCAGAGTGTAGGGCGGTAATTTCAACGAATTCAAGACAATACTTGCAAGCGTTATCCAGTACGTTGCCCATCACTTCCATAAAGTCATTTTTATCACCAAGGAAGGTGACTTCAGGTGAGATATCCAGCGTGAGTACTACCCCTTTACGCTGATAGACTTTATTCAGTGCGCTGCACAAGCTGTCTAACAGCGCCGGTACCGAGTGGATTTCCCGGACCAGTACATTCTGTTCGGAACGCATACTGGCGCGGTGCAGGTAATAGCCAATTTGCTGAGAGATACGGCTTATCTGCTCTAGCATGATAGGTTCGACCTCTTCGATGGTCGTCTGCTTGCCGGTACGTAAAGAACGCAGGGTGGTCTGTAATACCGCCAGTGGGGTCTTAAGGCTGTGGGTGAGATCCGACAAGGTTGTGCGATACTTGGTGTAACGTTGACGCTCATTGGTGAGCAAAATATTGAGGTTTCGAACCAAACTCTGTAATTCACGCGGTGGATTTTCATCCAGTTGTTCGCGTTCACCTTTTTCCAACTGACTGATTTGACTGACCAGTGCTTTAATTGGCCGCAGGCTCCAGTAGGCCGCCAGCCACAGTAAGGGAACCACCAACAGCAAATTAGCCAGTAACACATAGCTAAACCAGTTCCACACCAAGTCAGAACGTTGTAACTCCTGCGGGATGGTATCTACGACCACAATGGTGAGCTGTGGTAAGCGTGAGGTCGCAGGATAAGTATTGACGGAGATTGAGTGCGTTAGGGCGCTGTTATCAGTATCGTCATATTTTTTTAGCTGGTCTTGGGCTTTGGGGTTATCACCCAACATCATGCTACTGATGTGTGTCCCGGTATCCAGTTCGTAGAAGCCGGGTTTTTGTAACCAACTTTTTTCGATATGCGATTCAAGCTCGGGCACATGGCGCTGACGCCACAAAATATTGCCGTCTTTGTCATAAATCAGCACCAACGTTGGGATGTTCAGTTCAAGTTCAGGGGGAACCGAAATACTCAGTTTATTATCATGCCACTGAGCCAAACTGAAAAATAAGTTACTTTCACCGCGATGGGCACTGAAGGTATTTTTATCAAAGCTGACAATGTACCCAACCACGGCAACCATGCCATAAGATAACGACAGCGCTAAAATGACACCTGCTGTCGCCATAAGAAAACGCGCACGAAGAGAGAACGGTTTGCTATTTTTCCTGAACATAGTGTCTAGCTGGCGTCAAAACGGTATCCCTGACCTCGGATGGTCGTAATCACTTCGCCTTCATGTTCTGCCAGTAGCTTTTTACGCAAACGGCCCATTAATACATCGATGGTGTGGCTCTCACGTAGTTCTGCATCAGGATAGAGTTGCAGCATGAGCGTATCTTTGCTGACCACTTTACCGGCATTACGAATAAGGGTTTCGATGATAGTGTATTCAAAGGCCGTCAGTTTAATCTGTTGCTGATTGACACACAACTCTCGGCGCGAGAGGTCAATCTGAAACGGAGGGAATTCAATTACCTGAGATGCTAAACCAATATTGCGGCGCATCAACGCCTGCATCCGTGCGAGGACTTCTTCAAGATGAAAGGGCTTAGTCACGTAATCATCGGCACCCGCTTCCAGCACGGCGACTTTATCTTGCCAGCTTTCCCGTGCTGTGAGCACCAGAATAGGTAAGTTTGTTTGATGACTGCGCCAGCGACGAATAAGACTTAAGCCATCTTCCCCGGGAAGGCCGAGATCAATAATCGCGATATCCGGGGCATGCTCTTGCAAGAAATAGTCTGCTTCTTTAGCATCTTCCGCTGCATCAACCTGATGGCCCATTTCACGCATTTGCACGGTAAGATGGTGACGCAATAAAGCATTATCTTCCACAACCAGAACCCGCATACCACATTCCTCGATAAGACTTAACCGGGCAACTCAATATTACCCGGCAAGTAAATAATTAAAATCAATGACTTAGAAGTTGTAACGTAAACCTGCTTGCATTGCTTGATCACTCACTTTCCAGTTATGGTAGGTGTAACCTACTTCCGCTGCAAGGCTCTGTGTTAAGGCGTAGCTCGTCGTAATTCGCGCTTCATGGAATGCCCGGTGGTCATAATTTGCCAGGCGATAGGCAACATCCATACCGATACTTTGCGTGAGTTTGCTCTTAATACCGATTTCACCGGTAGCGCTATTGTAGGTATTGGTTTTTTTACCGTCTTTGCTGGCATCAAATACCATCGCATGGCGGCTGCCACCCACTAAGCTATAAAAATCGATATTAGGTGAAAAAGCAAAGTGGTACCCCAAGCCGAGCACTGCTTGTGCAAGGCCGCGATCGTTATTGGCAATACTGTTCAGGCGGGCATCAATAAAGAGATCATTATCAAATCCATAGCCACCATTCAGATAAATGCCGCCCATCTCGCGATTACCAGTCTGGCTGTACTTTTTTTGGTCAAACTGTTTATCAAAACGGGCCTTATTGCTGATGGCACCGTATTGCAAGCCACCCGCTACATAAGTGTAATCACCTGCTATTGCGGCTGTACAGGTACCCATCAGGGCGAGAGATAATAAGGTTTGCTTCAACATATAATAATAGCTCCTGCAATTGTAACGTCCTTTTGGCATCGCGGATATTATCGATGATAACGGCTAAACCGTTGCTAAACAGGAGGGGAGAGTACGCAGGAAAATAAGAGAAATCAGGAGGATAATACAGGTGGCATAGGGCTACCACCTGTATTAGGGATTAAAAAATTACTTTAATTCATCGACCATAGTGGCTGCCCGGCCAATATAATTAGCGGGCGTCATTGCTTTCAACCGGGTTTTTTCTTCTTCCGGTAAGGCAAGGCCATCGATAAATGCCTGCATGCCTGCGGCATCTACCCGCTTGCCACGGGTGAGTTCTTTGAGTTTTTCATACGGTTTTTCAATGCCATAACGGCGCATTACGGTTTGGATCGGCTCAGCCAGAACTTCCCAGTTGTGATCAAGCTCATCCAGTAGGTGCGTTTCGTTGACTTCCAACTTGCTAATGCCTTTCATTGTCGCCTGATAGGCTATTAACGCATAGCCCAAACCAACACCTAAATTACGGAGCACTGTGGAGTCAGTCAGGTCGCGCTGCCAGCGGGAAACCGGTAATTTACTGGCCAGATGTCCGAGCACCGCATTGGACATGCCCAAATTGCCTTCGGAGTTTTCGAAATCAATGGGGTTCACTTTATGGGGCATGGTGCTTGAACCGATTTCACCGGCGATAGTTTTTTGTTTGAAATGATTTAGGGCAACGTAACCCCAAATATCACGGTCAAAATCGATCAGGATAGTATTGAAACGGGCAACACAATCAAACAGTTCGGCAATGTAATCATGAGGTTCAATTTGCGTAGTGTATGGGTTCCAGTTGATCCCCAGCGACGTGACAAAACTTTCGCTGAACTGATGCCAGTCCACTTCAGGATAAGCAACGATGTGAGCATTATAGTTACCTACTGCACCGTTGATTTTACCCAGAATTTCCACTTGTGACAGTTGACGGAACTGGCGCTCCATACGGTAAGCAACGTTAGCCAGTTCTTTACCGATGGTTGAAGGTGTGGCTGGCTGACCATGGGTACGGGACAGCAGTGGCAAATCACGGTACTGGTGGGCCAGCGCTTTAATTGAATCAATAATCTGCCGCCACATTGGCAATACCACATCCTGACGGGCGGTTTGCAACATTAAGGCGTGGGATAAGTTATTGATATCTTCTGAAGTACAAGCAAAGTGAATAAATTCTGAGACTGCGTGCAACGCCGGAACACTCGCTACTTTTTCTTTCAGGAAATACTCAACAGCTTTCACATCATGATTAGTCGTGCGCTCAATGGTTTTGATGCGCTGTGCATCTTGTTCGTTGAACTGTTGCACGATCTTGTCAAGGTAAGCGTTTGCGTCGGCATCAAAAGCCGGAACTTCTTTGATCTCTGCGCAGGCGGCCAGTTTTTGCAGCCAACGTACTTCGACCTGCACGCGGAATTTCAGCAAACCGAATTCGCTAAAGATTGGGCGCAGTGCGCTGACTTTGTCGCCGTAGCGACCATCAATAGGTGAAACGGCGGTCAGTGAGGATAATTCCATCGGTGGCAACTCCAATTACTTTGGTATGGTTCAATTATGAGCAAGAATACTCTGTGCCTGTTTAAAAAGACGATTTCGCGAAAACATTAACTGCAAGCGGCTTCCACCGACTTGTTGCCAAAGCACGGCTGAGCGAATACCCGCCAGCAGGGCGGCACGAACTTTTGCCTGCACCAACGTGCTTTGTAAAATAGCGGGTGAACCGGTAACCTGAATGCGTGGGCCGAGAGGGCTGATGACATCAGTATAAATGGATGCCAGTGAACTCATCATTGTTTCTGATTCAAGATCGAAATGTGCCAGTTGGCGATCAAGCTGATTGATTCGGTCACCCAATGTATTCATGGCAGGCTTATTGCCATTGAGCTTGCGTTCTAACACCATTAAGCTGAGGGTATAGCGAGTTAATTCTGCTGCTGGCCCCTGACGATTGGCATTTAAGACCGTTTGTAGCGTCTCCAATCCCATTTTCAGCGATTGCTCATTACCGCCGTACACCGCAAGTGTTGACGGTGGGTCGGTCTGTAGTAGCCCGCCCAAGATGGTGTTCAATGCCTCATTATCGCACTGGCCTTCATGAGCCAGTTGCTGAACCAAGCGAGCGGACTGGCAGATCCCTGCCAGTGCCAGCGTAATGTCATAATAATTCTTCGCCACGGTCACTCCTGTAAACGTTCTGGTTCATTGCTGGGCTGATTTAGTTTGTTACTACGTCAGTCAGTGGATAACGCTCTTCAATGATACCGCCGCCAAGGCAGACTTCACCTTGATAAAATACAGCGGACTGCCCCGGGGTTACTGCGGCAACCGGGCTATCGAATCTGACCTCGATACGCTCATCATCCTGCGGGGTGACGGTGCAGGGAATATCCTGCTGACGGTAGCGTGTTTTCACCACACACTGAAAAGCGGCGGTTATCGGTTGACGGTCAACCCAATGCAACTGTTGGGCTATCAGACCGACTGACATTAACCGTGGATGTTCATGTCCTTGCGCCACAAGCAAGATATTATTGGCGACATCTTTATCTACCACATACCATGGGTCATCACCGCCATCTTTGGTGCCACCGATACCCAGCCCTTTACGTTGCCCCAAGGTGTGATACATCAACCCCTGATGCTCGCCCATATGCTGACCGTCAACAGTCATGATAGGGCCGGGTTGTGCGGGCAGATAACGCCCCAGGAAATCACGGAATTTGCGCTCACCGATAAAGCAGATGCCGGTGGAGTCTTTTTTCTTGGCGGTGACCAGATCAAGTTGCTCGGCGATACGGCGCACTTCAGGTTTTTCCAGTTCGCCGACCGGGAATAGGCTTTGGGCCAGTTGTTCGTGGCTTAATGTATAGAGGAAGTAACTTTGATCTTTATTGCCATCCAGACCACGTAGTAAACGGCTTTTGCCATTGACATCCTGGCGGCGGACATAGTGGCCAGTGGCAATATAGTCAGCCCCTAAGTCTTCGGCGGCAAACTCAAGGAAAGCTTTAAACTTGATCTCTTTATTACACAGAATATCAGGGTTAGGTGTGCGCCCGGCTTTATATTCTTCCAGGAACAATTCGAACACGTTATCCCAATATTCTGCGGCAAAATTGACGGTGTGCAACTCCATGCCCAGTTTGTCGCATACTGCTTGCGCATCGGCCAAATCGGTCGCTGCTGAGCAATACTCTTCGCCATCATCCTCTTCCCAATTCTTCATGAACAAACCGGCAACTTGGTAACCCTGTTGCTGAAGCAGGTAGGCGGAAACGGAAGAGTCGACACCGCCGGACATACCGACGATTACTTTTTTCTGGCTATTATCTGACATGGGAGTCTCACTAACGTAAATACCTAAGCTTCTGATAGAGACCAAGGCGGATAGCACTATCCGAACACTTTATCGCCACGGGCAAGGCATTATAAAAACAAGCGCCGGATTTTATCACGTTGACCGCTCGGCTGCATTCTAGATTCGCGCTCTCGACGAAATTACCTGAGTAAATCAACGCTACTTTTTATAAAGGCCAGTTAAAAGAACCAACCAGATCAAGGGAATAACGTTCGGGTTGTTGGTAACAGCGGATACTCTCGGCCACTAATGGTGAACGTAAATTGGCTGATTGCAGTATTTCATCAGCCAAGAGCCACCGACAGCAATCAATATCACTATCATGAGGATGGGTGGGTAAGGGGGCCAGCAGTTCAATAACGAAAGCGAAGCGCAAAAATGGGGTCTTGTCCGGGGCTATCCATTGATGCATTCGCAGAAAAGATTGCGGTGTGGCGCGAATTCCGGTCTCTTCCCACAACTCTCTCTCTGCGGCTTGCAACAGAGTTTCATTGGCTTCCAAATGTCCAGCCGGTTGATTCCATAGTTTTTTGCCATTAATCGTCTCTTCGACAACTAAGAATTTCCCTTGTGCGTGCACAACACAAGCGACAGTTACATGGGGCTTAAACATAGTTAATCTCCTTCCATTCGCCGGGCTGTAGGTCGGCAAGGCTTAAATTTCCTACACTAAACCGTATCAGACGCAGGGTAGGGAAGCCAATATGGGCCGTCATTCTGCGCACTTGCCGATTACGACCTTCGTAAAGTGTGATCTGTAGCCAGCAGGTAGGACTATTTTTGCGCTCTCTGATCGGGGGCACCCGCGGCCATAGCCACTCAGGTTCATTAACCAACTCAGCCCCTGCGGGTAAGGTAGGGCCATCTTTTAAGGTGACACCACGGCGTAATTGGCCGAGAGCATCATCGCCAGGTATTCCTTCTACTTGTACAAAATAGATTTTACCTGTTTTCTCGCCCGGTTGGGTGAGTTTGGCTTGCAACTTGCCATCATTGGTTAATACCAGTAAACCTTCACTGTCGCGATCGAGTCTGCCTGCGGCATAAACGTCGTTAAAGGGGATAAATTCCTTCAATGTGCTACGGCCAGACTCATCGGTAAATTGTGGCAAGACATCGAAAGGTTTGTTGAATAACAACACTCTCCTTGGGCCGACAGGCTTTACCCGTTTGGCCGGCGTCTTGGTGCTGAATCGGTTAACTTTGTGATTTTTAACAGAGAATTTATTCATGTTTATTGCGATTCCGAATGATTAGCGCATTATACCTCAATCCGTTTCGGATTGGCGTGGAACGAATATTCAAGTAGTATTGACACGAATCTTACAAGGCATTAACAAAATTGCGCTGAAGGAGAAGGTTGATGGAAAGCAAAGTAGTTGTTCCGGCAGAAGGTAAGAAAATTACTGTCGATGCTCAGGGTAAACTGGTTGTTCCGCATAATCCGATCATTCCATTTATTGAAGGTGATGGTATCGGCGTTGATGTGACCCCTGCCATGATCCACGTGGTAGATGCCGCGGTTAAGAAAGCCTATAAAGGTGAGCGTAAAATCTCCTGGATGGAAATCTACACCGGTGAGAAGTCAACGCATGTTTATGGCAAAGATGTTTGGCTGCCAGAAGAAACATTGGATCTGATTCGTGAGTACCGCGTGGCGATTAAAGGCCCATTGACTACCCCGGTCGGTGGCGGTATTCGTTCGTTGAACGTTGCTTTGCGCCAACAACTTGATCTGTATGTGTGCCTGCGTCCGGTGCGTTATTACGAAGGGACCCCAAGCCCGGTAAAACACCCTGAATTGACCAACATGGTGATTTTCCGCGAAAACGCGGAAGATATCTATGCTGGAATCGAATGGAAAGCCGGTTCACCAGAAGCTGAAAAAGTGATTAAGTTCCTGCGTGAAGAGATGGGTGTGAAGAAAATCCGTTTCCCTGAACAATGCGGTATTGGTATCAAACCTTGCTCAGAAGAAGGGACTAAGCGCTTGGTTCGTGCGGCAATTGAGTATGCAATTACCAACGATCGTGAATCAGTAACTCTGGTTCATAAAGGCAACATTATGAAATTCACCGAAGGTGCCTTTAAAGACTGGGGTTACCAGTTAGCACGTGAGGAATTTGGTGGTGAGCTGATCGATGGCGGTCCTTGGGTTAAAATCAAGAACCCCAATAATGGCAAAGAGATCATTATCAAAGATGTGATTGCTGATGCCTTCCTGCAACAAATTCTGCTGCGTCCTGCTGAATATGATGTTATCGCCTGTATGAACCTGAATGGTGATTACATCTCTGACGCCTTGGCTGCTCAGGTTGGCGGTATCGGTATTGCTCCGGGTGCCAACATTGGTGATGATTGTGCTTTGTTTGAGGCCACTCACGGCACTGCACCAAAATATGCTGGTCAGGATAAAGTGAACCCAGGCTCAATCATTCTGTCCGCAGAAATGATGCTACGTCATATGGGTTGGTTCGAAGCGGCTGACTTGATTATCAAAGGCACCGAAGGCGCAATTCAGGCCAAGACCGTGACTTATGATTTCGAACGCCTGATGGATGGCGCTAAACTGCGCAAATGTAGCGAGTTTGGTCAAGATATCATCGACAACATGTAAATTGTTGAGCAGAACAAAGCCTCGCGGGAGTTTAAGCTACCGTGAGGCTTTTTTTATCCCAAGAAGGGACGAAGTTGATTGCTTAAATATCTACTAGTACAGATTTATCTCTTATTTGTTATTAAATTGTTATTCACCTCTCAAACTGTTCTTGCGGTAGGAATATATGAAGAAAATATTTGACTGATTATGGTAACTCTTTATCCTTTACCGCAAGTTATTTGGCATATAGCTGCTGGCGAATTGTACTGAGCTTATTTAGCTCGCAGTTTTCAAGATATTATAAAAATCTTATTCTTTATTTTCTCTCTTAAAACAGAGGTTTACATTGTGACAAAGGATGTGGAAATTGTTAAAGCACGGCATCCGTTAGATAAGCAGCATATCAAACTGACTTATGTAACTCATTTTTACTGTAATCAGGGAAATATGGATTCTGTTGAATCTTTGTTGAAGGAATATGAAACTTACCCTGATGATATTAAAGATGCAGTGGAGTTTGTCATCGTCGATGATTGCTCGCCATTAGAGTATGACGTAAAGGATTATGATTTGAATTTCACGTGGTTAAGAATAACCACTGATATTCAGTGGAATCAGGCCGGCTCTCGGAATCTGGGGGTGACATACGCGAAGTCAGATAAGATTATCATTACTGATTTAGATTGCTTGCTACCGGCAGACACCCTGCGTTATTTGGTGAATGCCCGTAACCCTGGCCGTTCCCTATATCGTATCTACCGCACAGATGAAAAAACAGGTAAAGCCTATCGTGGCCATCCTAACCTGTTCTTCATGTCCAGAGCACGGTTCTTTAGGTTGTATGGGTATGATGAAGAGTTCGCTGGCCATTATGGCTCGGAGGATTATCGGTTTGTGAAGTTCCATAAAGATCATGGTAGCACACCACGTTATCTGCCTAAGCAGTACCGATGCATTGAGCGTAATGTAGATAGGAAGAAAAGCTACCATTCTCTGGATCGTGATTTGACTCACAACGCCCCGATTGATGACCGGAAGAAGAGTGAAATTGCACGGTTTGGTGCAGAATATGGCCATAGCCGGATATTTCTTAACTTTAACTGGGAAATTAAAAAAGTGCATTCACGTGTGCCGACGGTGCCTGAACGCAAGCTTTGGTGGCGACCATTATGGTGGTTCCGTTACTTGTTTAGATCACTGGCAGCATAACGGCACTCGCCACAAAATATTGCCATAGCTAGTGGTTATCTGATGGTTGGTTATGGCGTAAATTGGGGCTGCTATCCTTTGCGAAAAGGTATCTGATAGCCTCAACTGATTATCAATTCGAAGTGAGTGACTTATGATTTCTCCGGTTTCTACTTCTTTGCCCGGCTCAGCGCCAGTGCATCGATATGTTGGCATGTTTTCCTGTGCTACGGCATTCCTGTTAGGTATTGGTCTACCCACTTCTAATTTCATAATGAATTTGTCGATGGTGTTAGCTGTCATCTGTTTGCTGCTGAACCGCGATACTCGCTATGTGAAAACGTTGGCAAAGAATCCGTTGATTTGGTTGCCTGCCATTATGTTCATGCTGCTGGCACTGTCGTTGCTCTGGCAGCATAACCTATACGGCAAAGTGATGGTCAGCAAGTACTCCAAATTACTGTATATCTTACCGTTAGCGATGTTCTTTGTGCTGTCACGTTCATTGGCTGGCTATTTTGCCAAAGGTTTTTTACTGGCAAATGCCGTTATCCTGGCAGCCAGCCTGTGGGTTGGCCTTCTCCATCTGCCGTTGGGGCATATCGATCCACTGAATCCCTCTGTGTTTAAACTGCAAATTACGCATAATTTCTTTATGGCACTGGCCGCCGTTATCTGGCTTGCTCTGGCTTTTAGAAGCCAAGGATGGAAGCGTTGGGGTTATGGTCTGTTGATGTGTTTGGCTATCTATAACATTGTGTTTATGGTGCAAGGCCGCACCGGCTATGTTGCATTGGCCGCGGCATTTGGCCTGTGGGGGTTACTGTCACTGTCAATCCGCCAGCGCTTGGCGATGGTCGTTTGCGCATTTATCGTCGCGGCCATTGTACTTATGGTGCCTAACCGGGCGGTAGATCGGTTGCAGCAGGGCGTGACTGAGGTTAAAACCTGTCTGGCCGTCTCGAATGGTGATGCTAATGTTTCCTGTGATAGCTCGATGGGGCTACGTACCGCATTTATGCTCGCCTCAGTGAAGTTGATTGAGGATGCGCCGATATTGGGTCATGGGGCTGGGGGTTTTTGGTATTCTTTCTCGCAAAGTGCGTATAGCATCAATCCACATAATGAATATCTGATGCAGACAGTTCAGTCGGGATTGGTCGGGTTAGCCTTATTCCTGGGATGGATGTGGTGTTATTTCCGCTCCGCATGGCGTTTATCTGCTCAGGTTAGAAATGTGCTGATTGCATTACTTGGTGCCTATTTGGCTTGCCACTTGTTTAATTCCTTCTTACTCGACTCTTCAGAAGGGCATCTGTTTATTATTCTTACGGCGATAGTTGCCAGTTATTCAGTTCTGCCGCCGAAAGAGCAAAATGAAATCAGTAGTCAATAAAGTTGGCTGTGAAATAAATAAGACAGGTGCCCGATGTGGCACCTGTTATTTATCTGTTTATTCCGGTGTTGCCGTGGCTGAAGTGATGCCTAAACTGTTGTATCCCTCTTTAAAACCAAATACCTCTAAAAACTCATAAACTATTGAATACATATGGTATGGTGAGAAAAACAACCAGGTAAAAAGTGATAATAAAACCATAATGGCAACTAGCAAGAATTTATCCAGCAGCACTTTTCCTCCTTGTATTTTTTGGCTTCATAAACCTTGCCGAATTGATCTTTTAGGTCGAATACGCAAAGTACAATAACGATAACGTAAAACCATATAAAAATCATGGACAGAGTGAGCGAAAATGACTTTTTAGTCACTAGATCACCCAATTATTATTTCCTTCACCTTTGCCTTAGCACAGGCCTGTACAGCCGCCACGATAGCGATGTTCCAGTAGATACTTCAGCCAATGATGCAGAAAATACGGTGTTCAGATGGGAGATATCAGTAGTAAGGACGACAGTGCTGCTGTATATGCGGGTAATCAGGTTAATCGCCTGACGCGATACCACCGTGTGACCTTAATGGATCATGTTGTCGTTTTAATTGGTTGATTATCATGTTATTGCCATTGTTGAACAACCGGCACGACCCTGAGGATGAACCAATAAAAAGCCCTCAATGATGAGGGCTATAGACTAACGGTTGGCTTTATCATCAGCCTCATCGAGCAGGCCTTTGGCTATTTTGCTGGCATCCAGATAACGTGCTGAGTGTAAGATGCCGCTAAGCGTCTCTCGGACACTGGCCAGGAACTGATCGTTATCTGACTCATTAGCACATTCAACCATTAACGCGACAAGCAAAGCTTCATGGGCGATCAGATGATCTTCACCAGGTAAGTTTGCATCAGTTTCACCTTTGTGAGCGCGGACAGATGTTTGATTAAGTGATGACATAAAACTCCTTATTTAATAATTGAGTAACTACCTAACTACTATAGCGGGATTTTTATTTATTGCTATCGTATAAAAATACAGGTGAAATTTATCCACCTGCATAGTGAGATTGGCTAAATTAGATAAAGCCTAATTATTTATTGACCAAAGTCGACATCACATGCTTGATAAAACGCATTGCCTGAGTCTGCAACAATCCATGCCAGAATAATGACGTGATGGCCTTTTTTACCTTTAGGTAAATGAACCTTGTGCTCGATTTTAGCCACTAACTTATCGTTGTGCGAGTAATAAGGAACATAAGGATAGATATCTTCATAAAACGGTGCTGGCTCTAATTGAGCCCGTGTAATACGTTCTGCTGGGTTCCAATCATCTTTGGTAATAAACCAACGATAACCACGAGTAACATGAGCAACAGTGTAGGCCCAATATATATCAAGGTCACTGCCTGGGTTAACCACGATAGTTGGCCAGGTAAAGTTATCATTAGGGTGACCGATAGACCGTAGCTTGTGTTGCATTTCTTTATCGGTGAAATTCACCACCTCTCGATTACCGCGGTGACCACCACTGAGAATAAGGCCATCAGGGGGTGGTGGGTTGCTCCAACTATCCATTTCGTAAGGGGGGACGAAAGAACCGCCTGTCAAATCAGGGAAGTTTTTTCCTCCTTCCATTTCATTATTTTCCCATTCAGCAATCAATCCTAAATCAGTTGCTACCAAGCCTCGTGTTTGAGGATCAGTGACCCGGCCATGCCGAAGTTGTAATTTATTGTTACTCATGATTTTTACCTCGATAGTTAAGTGTTTTTTTAGATTTTTATGCAACAATATATAAGTATTAATTGGTAATATTGCAGTTTGATATTTTGTAAATAACCTTATTCTACTGTTTATTTAATTATCAAACTTATTATTAATTTGTTTGTGATAAATATCGTTAATGCTAAGTTTGGTGCACATGATGACATTGTGTTTTTTGTGGGGAATTATCGTTTAATATATTATTTTGTGTTTAATTTTTTTATAAGTATGTGGTGTGATAATTCATTTATCAAATCCTTTAATTGTTACTCTATGAGTAAATTATGTATATCTTCACTGCTATTATATTTAACACAGTTACCGAACATGGCTGAGTTAAGGATTGGTCATCATTTTGATTATTATCATTTTTTAGGGGCGATTAATTTTCATCCCACGATGGAACGTTGTAATTATGTTTATTTATTAAAGCGAAGTGATATTTTTAAAAAATGATACTCAGCCTTCTGGCGACGTTAAACGCGGCAGTATTATGGCTACTGGGCATATTATATTATGCTGAAAATAAAGGATTACATCTGAGATGTCAGGCCAATAGCCTTAAGTCATGACGGGTCATATCTTATCTGACATTAGCGGAGAATATCTTGCGACACTCTCCGCTAATTTTAATATGAACATTACTGGATGCTGTTCTTAAACACCTCACCAAAGCCTACCGAAGTAGGGCGTTGGAGTATCAGTGCTGGCACTATTTCAGCGTTATGTATCTAACAACCTATCTCATTTTACTGGGCGGTAAATTCGAACAGCCGCTGTTAGGCGCAGGGTGCGATGCGCCAATTCTTCTGCCGCTCCGGCATACTGTTCAACCATGGCCGCATTCTGGTGTGTCATTTGATCTAACTGACCGATCGATTGGTTAATTTGACCAAGTGCCTGTGTCTGTTCATGGGTTGAGGTGCTGATTTCACTGATTAGGGTAGAAACTTGACCCGCTTGTTTGACGATATTATCCATGGTGGCCCCAGCATTTTGCACTAAGGCGCTACCGTCACGAACCCGCTCCACACTGGTTTCAATTAATTGTTTTATTTCTTTGGCCGCGGTTGAAGAGCGCTGAGCCAGATGGCGTACCTCGCTGGCAACTACCGCAAACCCTCGACCTTGTTCGCCAGCACGTGCCGCTTCAACCGCCGCATTGAGCGCCAGAATGTTGGTCTGAAAGGCGATTCCTTCAATGACACTGATAATATCTACAATACGATGACTGGAGGCATTAATCGTACCCATAGTTTCAATGACTTGATGCATCAACTCGCTGCCTTGTTCTGCAGCATGGCTGCTCATCGCGGCCAACGATGTGGTTTCATTGGCACTATTAGCACTGTGCTGTACTGTGGCCACTAATTGTTCTGTGGCGCTGACGATATGCTGCAAGTTGGCGGTAGCCTGTTCAGTTCTAACTTTTAACTCACGATTCCCTGCGGCAATTTCACTGCTGGCAGTGTTAATACCATCAACCTGGCCGCTAACGTCATCCGTCAGAGAACGGAGATTCAGCCCTAATTGATTGACACTCCGCATCAAGTAACCAATTTCATCAACGCGATTTAGCTGTACGTAATCACCCGCTTGCCCAGAAGAGACATCTTGCGCTTGTTGCAAAATTGCGGCGATAGGGTGGGCAACCTGACGTTCTAACCACCAGGAGGTCACCACGCTGCTGGCAACGCTAACTGCGGCCAAAACGAGTAATGGCAAACCGGTTATCCCTATCACTCCGGCGGCCACAGTAGGGAGTAAAGCTGCCCCCAATAATGCCCCGCGCAAGCGCCAGCGTAATGGTAATTTTTGGAACAACGACAATAAAGACAACCAACCGGTACGAACAACTAACCCTCGATATAGTGCTATGTGGCGCTGCCTGGCCTTACCCGAATTAAAATCGACATACAGTGCTTCCGCTTGTTTAACTTCTTCGCGAGTGGGGGCAATGCGTACCGAAATATAACCGGTCAGACGGCCATCATGACGTAATGGCGTAGCATTAGCGCGTACCCAATAGTAGTCACCATTTTTACGGCGATTCTTAACCAGTGATGACCAGGATAAGCCAGCATTCAGGGTTTGCCACATGTCAGCAAATGCCGCGGGTGGCATATCTGGGTGCCGAACAACATTGTGCGGTTGACTCAGTAAGTCCTGATATTCAAAACCACTGGCGCGAACAAAGGCGGCATTGGCATAGGCGATATTGCCGTGAATATCGGTGGTGGATTGCAAGGTGGTATCGCGATCAATGGGATACTCCTGCCGACTGACAGGCTTGTTCACTCTCATAATAACCTCAGTAAATGGGGGAGTTCCCTGATAACAGGTGAATACAATAACTACAGACGGTAATCGGCCTCATAAGATAAAACTTTATACTTTTATTAATTAAATTATTGATTCCCCATAATGGTGCTGATTATTCATGCTATTGCACTTTTCTGGGGCAAGATTGTATTTATTAAATGATTAATATATTTAAATTTATTTTTTTATTCAATTATAATTCTATTATTTAAAGTGATGTAAGTTATATAAAAATACATTAAAAACAACTAGATGGGATCTTTACTGTAGGGCTGCATTAAATATAATTGATGAAAAGAGTGAATGAATTCTCTTGCATCTAGTTGTTTGTCTATTATTTAGATAAAACATAGTTCAAATCTGTTTGAATGTTGCAAAAGATGATGCTCATGAGTTTTTTATTTACAACTGACCATTGATTATGAATATATGAATAACTATTTGTTACAGTAGTGGGGGTATTAGTTGAGTCGCTATCAAAGGTAAAACCCCTGAAAGGCAGGGGTAAAAGATGAATAAGACCGTATGGACGTTTAATAGCAAGCTGTTCTAAATCTAATGTTTCATCTGTGCAGCTTGCAAGGTTTTGATGCTTGTAAATGGATTAAACCCATTTGAGTATTGTACTTTTGCACCGTGGATAGGGTAAATCTTCTCGCCTAGCTAAAGTGATTATGACTTTTCTTCAAGCTTTCAATTTTCATCAAAAAATCATAGATAGGTGAAAGACGGAGAAAGTCTTTACTCAACCGGTCAACCAGTTGTCTGGAAAATAATAAATCCATATCTCTGCGGTGGCTAATTAATGCCCACGACTTCTTGTTGTACCAGACCGCCAATGCCGGTGGTAGATCTTTAATCAAAGGGCGCTTGTAACTCTCTCCCTCAATCGAGAAATTGGGATAAATACAGTCAGCTATGGTGAGAAAATCAGCCGGAGCACGGAGCAGTTGTTGTCTGAAAAGATCCATTGTTTCTCGCGAGGCGCTGTAATACCCCAACCCATAACGCCACCAGTCTGGGCCAAATTCGAAAAAGTAAGTTGGAGCATCCGTCCAATTTTTACGCGATCTTTTAAATGTTAACCAAATATTGCTGCGATAGAGTGACTTATCATGAGAGAAACGGGTATCGCGATTCATGCGAGAAATTGTCTTGCCAATCGCCGGACGAACTTCAAACAGTTCATCAATAGTCAGCATATCTGAACTCAGGTCGGTAACCAGTTTTCGCACTGGCTGTAGTAGATGCTGATCATAGATATCGCGATGTTCCTCGAACCATTCTTTGTTATTGTTGTGAGCAATGTGCTGTAAGAATGTCAGCCCATGTTGAGTAAAACCGGTAAATTCACCCATAATATTCCTTTCTATATGCGGGGCGGACTAAGCCTCTGTTGCCAACCATCAACGTTTTCACGTGACATTCATCTATAAGCAGTACACCGAGGTATTCGTTAAGTTATGTTACCGGATAACCGCGATAGGACAATCTTGAATTCGGGTAGTATATGCAGGTGATAACATTTCACGTTTCATCTGCCATTCTTGATTAACTCCTTGCCCGATAAACGCAATTTTACTTTTACCGGATTGATTAATTTTGTCGATAGCCGCCATCAATGATTCACTGTTAATGTACGGTTTGCTCTCATCAAATAGACCCAATTGCGCGATACCCTGATTTGAAAAATCTCCCAACATAATACCTGCTTTCAGGTAATGGTGACCGGGTCGCCAAATTGCCGCTAGGCATTTGAGAGCTGCGGCAATAATATCCCTTGAATCCAAGGTCGGAAAGTTGAGGCGAGTGCTGGCGAGGTTACTGTAATAGACCTCGTTACGGGCAAAAGGGCTGGTTTTGATAAAGGTTGATACATGGCAACAGTATTGGTGCTCCTTGCGTAGCTTTTCTGCTGCTTTCTCGGCATAGCTACAAACGGCTTCATGCATACTTTGATATTCTGTAATGCGTTTACTAAATGAGCGCGAACAGATTATTTGTTGTTTTGTAGGTGCGAACTCAGCCACCGCCAGACAAGCTTCTCCGCGCAATTCTCGCACTGTCCGTTCCAGTACGACGCTAAAGTTTTTGCGAATAAGCGCGGGGCTGGCCTCTGATAATTGAAGGGCGGTGGTTATCCCCATCACTGCCAGCTTTTTTGCGGTACGCTGGCCCACGCCCCATACCTGTGCCGCTGGCATCAGCGCCAGCAATTTGCGTTGACGTATGGGATTGGACAAATCGACTACACCGCCCGTTTTATGCCATAACTTAGCAGCATGGTTTGCCAGCTTGGCGAGAGTCTTGCTTGGGGCGATGCCTACACCGACATTTAGGCCAGTCAATTTGCGTACTTTATCACGCACGCCCTGACCAAACTCTTCTAGTGTAATGCAATGCTGTACACCATTAAGATTGAGAAATGCCTCATCGATTGAGTAAATTTCAATCCCTGGGGCCAGTTGTTCAAGAATAGTCATGACCCGCGCAGACATATCACTGTAGAGTGCGTAATTACTGCTAAACGCGACAACACGATGCTGATGGATAACTTGCTGTATCTTGAAATAGGGTGCCCCCATTGGAATACCCACGACCTTAGCCTCCCGGCTACGGGCAATCACGCAGCCATCGTTATTGGATAACACCACCACAGGGCGACCATACAAATCAGGCCTGAATACCGTTTCACAACTGGCATAAAATGAGTTCACGTCAACGAGAGCAAACATTATCGTAACTTATTGATGCTAAATACAATGACGCCAAAGATAACCCACTCTTCATCCCCTTCACATAATATGAGTGGGGGAGTGGCTGCATTCAGCGCCTCAAGGCGGGGAACCGGTCGTAAATAAAGCCGCTTAATATTGAACTCACCCCCGATGGTTGCAACGACAATATCGCCGTGCTGTGCCTGCAAACTGCGATCTATCACCAGCAGTGCGCCGTTGTTAATACCTGCATCACTCAGGGCGTCACCCTTGGCGGTCATGAAAAAGGTGGCGGCTGGGTGCTCAATGCAGTGTTCATTAAGGTCGATTCTCTTTTCAATATAGTCCTGTGCAGCATTGCCGAATGCACCCATAAAGCCTCCAAATGCGTTATCTAAGGGGAGAGCGTGATAACAAAAAAACGACTGATTTACAAAATAACTGGTTATGCATACAGTATGTGCGGCGAGGTGTGGACAGAAAAGCCCTGAAGAGATATTTTTATTCAGTATATTGATTTATAAGAAGAGAAAGTTATCTATCAGGATGGAATAGATGAAACGTAGCGCTACCTGGCTGAATGGCGGCTGAGAGGATGTCGATATCGTTTAATTATAATTAATAGCTAAATAATTACTTTTGTAGGTAGGTACTGCTCATTAATTCCTCTATTGTTATTCTCTTCATCACCTCCGTCGCCAGTTAAGAATATGACTAGTCACGTTATATCATCGTGTTGGCAGCGGCGCTGGCTATTGTCATATAACAAGGGATAAAGAATGAAATTAGAAACATTATCTATTCATGCAGGTTATTCACCGGACCCCACCACCAAAGCCGTTGCGGTACCTATTTACCAGACTTCCTCCTTTGCTTTTGACGATACCCAGCATGGCGCTGATCTGTTTGATTTAAAAGTCGCCGGCAATATTTACTCGCGCATCATGAACCCCACCAATGATGTACTGGAGAAACGGGTTGCCGCTCTCGAAGGGGGGATTGCCGCTCTGGCCGTGGCTTCCGGTATGGCGGCGATTACTTATGCTATCCAAACCATTGCCGAAGTGGGGGATAATATTGTGTCGGTGGCCAAGTTGTACGGCGGGACTTACAATCTGCTGGCGCATACGTTACCGCGTTATGGGATAGAAACCCGTTTTGCCGATCATGATGATATCGCCGCATTGGAAGCCTTAATCGATGACCGAACTAAAGCAGTTTTCTGTGAATCAATTGGTAATCCTGCTGGGAATATTGTTGATTTGAAAAAATTGGCTGATGCGGTTCATCGCCATGGTGTGCCATTGATTGTCGATAATACCGTCGCAACACCAATCTTGTGTCGACCATTTGAACACGGTGCGGATATTGTGGTTCATTCATTGACCAAATATATCGGCGGTCATGGTTCCAGTATTGGCGGTATCGTGGTGGATTCGGGTAAGTTCCCTTGGACGCAATACCCTGAGCGTTTTGCTCAATTAAATACCCCTGATCCGTCATATCATGGCGTGACCTATACCGAGCAATTCGGCGCGGCTGCCTATATTGGCCGTTGCCGGGTGGTGCCATTGCGCAATACTGGCGCTGCGTTATCGCCGTTCAATGCTTTCCTGATTTTGCAGGGGCTGGAAACATTGGCTTTGCGTATGGAGCGTCATACTGAAAATGCGCTGAAAGTCGCGCACTATTTGCAAAACCATCCACAAGTCAGTTGGGTTAAATACGCAGGCTTACCTGATCATCCTGAGCATGAACTGGCCCAGCGCTATTTAGGTGGCAAACCAGCCTCAATATTGTCATTTGGTATTCATGGCGGCCAGGAGGCGGGCGGGCGTTTTATAGATGCGCTGAATTTGATCGTGCGCTTAGTGAATATTGGTGATGCCAAATCACTGGCTTGCCACCCAGCGTCAACCACCCACCGTCAGCTTAACGATGAAGAGCTGATCAAGGCGGGCGTACCACGGGATATGGTGCGTCTATCGATTGGTATTGAGCATATTGATGACATTCTCAATGATCTTGCTCAGGCACTGGATGCTGCCAAGTCTTAGTCCGGCATTATTATAAGTTCTAATGGAGAACGGCCGGTAACTTAAGGGGAACCGGCCGAGAATATTTGAATAGATTTAACGTGTCGCTAGCGTTGCTGCAATGACATCTGCATAAGGCGTTGGCGGTCGGCCAATCAGTTTGCTCAATGTATGACTGTCATCAAACAGCCCCCCTTTAGCTGCGCCAGCATCAGAATCTGCTAATAGGCTGGCGAAAACATCAGGTAAACCGGCATCGAGCAATGCTTGCTTGAAATCGGCTTCAGACAAATCGTGGTACACCACAGCTTTACCTGACTGGCGGGCAATTTCTGCCGAGAATTCAGCCAGTGTATAGATATCGTCACCGGCTAATTCGTAAACTTTACCCGCCTGGTTTCCCTGCGTTAGCACCACAGCGGCCGCTTCGGCATAGTCTTCACGTGCGGCAGAGGCGATACGCCCCTCAGCTACTGCGCCGATAAATGCGCCGTGTGCCAGGGCTGGCGCGATACTTGCTGCATAGTTCTCGGTATACCAGCCGTTACGCAATAACACCACGGGCAGACCTGATTCACGTAATAGTGCTTCGGTGGCCCGGTGTTCTTCGCCTAACCCCAGTGGGCTTTTATCCGCATGTAACAAACTGGTATATGCCAACAATTTAACACCTGCACGCTTGGCCGCCGCGATCACGGCGCTATGTTGGGCAATACGCTGACCCACTTCACTCGATGAAATTAACAGTAGTTTATCAACACCTTGAAAGGCGGTATCCAGCGTGGCTGGCTGGCTATAGTCAGCTTTGCGGATTTGAACACCTAACGCCGCCAGCTCGTGGGCTTTGTCCGGGGTACGTACCGCAGCAATAATCTCACTGGCTGGCACTTTTTTAAGTAATGCATTGATAACAAGGCGGCCCAATTGGCCTGTGGCACCGGTTACTGCGATCATAATGACACTCCAGATTTGATGTTATGAGAAAGATGACAGACAGTTGGCAAAGAATAAAACCGCATAATTGGCCAGAAAGTTGCCCTTAAGTTCATCATATGCAATATACTAACTTTACGTAAGTACGCACCAAAAGGTTAGTATGAAAATAATAGAGCCGCAAAATTTGAGTCACACTGTTTCGTTTCCCGAACAAGTTCGGCGGGGTGAATTACTCAATGCTGATTGTCCCTCAAGAGAAGTGCTCAAGCGCGTAACCAGCCGTTGGGGGGTGTTAGCCTTGATTGCGTTAAGCAATGAGACTCTGCGTTTCAGTGCGTTGCGCAGAAAGATTGGCGGTGTTAGTGAAAAGATGCTGGCACAAACTCTGCAACACCTTGAAGAAGATGGTTTTGTTGAGCGTATTGCTTATCCGGTAGTACCACCTCATGTGGAATATAAATTAACGCCGTTGGGGAAAGAGATTCAGGAGCAGGTGGAAGGGCTGACTGTATGGCTTGAGGCCAATCTGCACCGTATTATGGCGCAACGACAACAGCGGGCAGAATTAACTACCAATACGTTGTAACAGCAGCCATGGCATCAACCATAGCTGCTGTTAGGATTTATCGCATAAAAGCATCACAGAGTTTTCAACGCTTCCACCGACTCGATAGCCATGGAGGCGATAAACTCGGTCACGCTATAATCGGCAACCGCATTAAACGGATCTTCGGCCAATATCTTATCCAGCTCTTCACGGGCAATACTTTTGGCCAAAATAATGCCACCGGTACGCGGCACTTTACGGCCTGATGCGATAAAAACACCTTGTGTATAGTACTTTTTCAACCACTCTTTATGACTTTCAGTGAGTGCTTCGACCACATCGATAGGTTGATGGTAAGTCAGACTGACAACAAACATGCGAAACTCCTTCAGGGCGAATGTCTAATTAAGATAACGCCTTGGCTGATGGCTGGCATCTTTAAAATGCATAATTATTAATTTTTATCTTAAGTTTTGGCCTTCATAGATAAATTTGGCATATCCAAAGCCATAATCGTTATTTCACCTTTGCGCGCGGCAGCATCTACCCTTAAAGCATCAGTTTCATCCCGCTAGATAAATAACGCAGAGGTAGCAATGGCTAAGATTACAGCATGGTTTATCGGGCTTCCCCTGTGGTGGCCAGCGCATTCAGCCGCGAGCGATACCGTCCCGCATCAAGCGGATGGTGCGCATCTATTAGAAACCATCAATGCTATTGGTGGGTTGTATGGTATTGAGTTTATCCATCACGATGGTGCTTAAACCGCACGGTGACTGCACTAGATGGCGGGCAGAAAATAAAATCATCTGCCCGGATAAACATATTTAACGGTAAGCGGCTAAAGCAGCTCGCATCCCCACACGTTTAATTGTTTGCAACTGTTCAGTAATGCTATTGGTGAGCTGCGGGATGTGATTGAGGTCTTGCCCCCAATGGGTGGCGTCGGCTAATACCAATCGCACTAATCCCTCCATCGGCAGTGAACCGGCGTCAACGTCGTGCCACATAGAGGCGAAACAATTTAGCCAGTGGGCATCATCCTGTAATGCAAAACATTCATCGTCACGTTTTCCTCGATAAAACATCAGTAAGGCGGCAAAGGCAAAGGTGAGTCGTGGCGGTAACTGCCCGTTATTTTGCTGGCTGGAGAGCAACTGAGGCAAAATACGGGTACGGAATTTGGTCATGCTATTGAGGGCAATAGACAGCAGTTGGTGCTGAATAAACGGGTTACGAAAACGGCTCAACACGGCTTGAGCAAAGGTTTGTAGCTCATCCGCGGGTAAATCCAAGACTGGAATAATCTCTTCGCTGATCAGTTGTGCGACGAATTGACTGATTTGCGTGTCGGCCATGGCCTCGCCGACTGTATTTAAACCCGCCAGAAATGCGACCGGCACCAATGCGGTATGAGCCCCATTGAGAATTGCCACTTTGCGTTCTTTATAGGGCTTAATATCATCGACGATTCGAATGTTTAGTGGGTATTGATTCAGACGTAGTTCCTGCGCTAATGATTGCGGTCCTTGGATCACCAACAGGTAAAAGTGTTCTGCGGTATCGAGGAATGCATCGTGATAACCCAGGTGGTTTTCCAGGGCGACAGCTTCATCACGGGGATAGCCGGTCACGATACGATCGACCAATGTAGAGCAAAACGTATTGTGCTGTAATAACCATTGACTGAAACCTTCGCCTAAATTCCAGCACTGCGCATAGCGTAGGACTAACTCCAGCAATGCTTCGCCGTTATAATCGATCAACTCACATGGCAATAGCACCCACCCCTTATCGGCTGCCCCGGAAAAATGTTGAAAGCGCTCAAACATGAGCCGCGTTAATTTCGCAGGATAACTGGCGGGAGGCGTATCACTAAACTTATCATCTTCCAGATAACTTATCCCAGCCTCCGTAGTATTGGAGAACACCCAGCGAATATCTTCATTACGGGCGAGGGCGAGGTAGCTGTCAAAGTCCTGATAAATATTGATTTCGCGGTTAACCGAGCGAATGATGCGTGCATCACTGACTTTCTCACCTTGTTCGTTTAAACCGCGAATAATTGTGGTGTATAAGCCATCCTGAGTATTAAGTGATGGGGGGAAATCACTGTTAATCGGGCGGACCACTACGACACCGGCATTAAGGTCGGTATGTTCATTTAGTCGGTCCAATTGCCAATCGACAAAGGCGCGCAGGAAGTTTCCTTCACCAAATTGAATCACTTTATCTGGGTGAGTACGGCCAGGAAAGTTTTCGCGGTTTAACGTTAGCATGGTGTTATATCCTTAAAATGAGTGAGATCAGAATTGAATAACGCCTTTGATAAGATCTTTATTCTTCACGACCTGCTGTTCATAAATATCTGCCAAGGTATTGAATTCAAAACGATGTGTCAGGATCATGTCCGCCGATAATTTGCCAGCGGCCATTAATTTCCCCACTTTGTCAAAATCCTCAAAGGTGGCATTTCTGCTGCCCATCATGGTGGTCTCTTTCTTATGGAAGTCAGGATCAGGGAAACTGAGATCACCTTTGAATAAGCCCACAAATACAATGCTGCCCCCGTGACGGATAAAGTTGAGGGTGTTATTCATTGCTCGTTGGTTACCTGTGGCATCAATAACTTTTAGTGGCAACATGCCAGCAAATTGCTGGCGTAAATTTTGCTCAAATCCGGCATCACTGGGATCTAATGTCCGGATATCCAACAGGTTTTCTACATGTTCACGGCGTTGTGCACTGGTGTCGGCCATCACTACATAGGCACCATCGGCTTGCGCAATGGCGGCCACACCCAAGCCAATTGGGCCAGCACCGACCACCAAAACATGCTCATCAGGATGAACATCGGCACGGCGCACAGCATGGGCGCTGATGGCAAAAGGTTCAATCAATGCAGCCGAGACGGGATCTACATCGTCGACCACCAATAAATTACTGACTGGGACGGATAAATACTCACTGAAACCCCCGTCTTGATGGACGCCAATAACAGAAATGTTTTCGCAGCAATTGGTTTTACCGCTGAGACAGGAATTACAGTGCTGGCAAGCAACATAAGGAATAACGGCAACGCGTTGCCCGGCATGCATATTATTGACGTTATCCCCTAGCGCTATTATTTCGCCACAAATTTCATGACCCAATACTCGGGGATAACTAAAGAACGGTTGATTACCTGCCCAGGCATGTATATCTGTGCCACAAATACCAACATTTAAAACCTTTATTAAGGCTTCATTAATTCTCGGTAACGGTTGAGTTCGTTTTTGATAAATAAGTTTGGTTGGTTCAAGGCAAACTAAAGTATTCATCGTGGTCATGACTATTCCTCCAAAAGGTGAGGTTTGATATTCATTAAAAATCACAACCAGGTTTAAATCGAATGTGATATTTGTGAGGGATGACGAATTATTCTGTTTTAAATTGGTTTTAAATGAATAAAAAACAGCTAAGGATAATCATGAGCAGAACACAAAATCTTCGTCACAATGTCATCAATCAGATGATCGACGCTATTGCCAAAGGGCATATTACATCACCACTTCCTTCTCAAGCTTCCCTAGCGGAAATGTACAGTATCAGCCGGACAACTGTGCGTAATACCCTGAGTCATTTAGATCACTGTGGCGTGTTGGAGAAGGTCGGCGACTACTACATTATTGTCAGAACACCCCAATCAGAGGACGGTTTTGATTGTATCAGTCAGTCACCAGACGCTCAGGCCGACGTATTTGAACGTGCTTTTTTTCAGATGATTAATCAACGTCAGCTTCGTGCAGGAGATTCATTTTCAGAGTTACAACTTGCTCGTGCCGCCAATGTCAGCGCCGTGGTGGTTCGTGAGTTCTTACTGCGTTTTTGTCGTTATGACCTCATTGTTAATATCCGCCGTGGTCAGTGGAGCATGAAAAAATTTGATCAAAACTATGCTGAAAAATTATTTGAGTTACGTGAAATGTTGGAAACGCATGCGCTAAATCGCTTTTTAAATCTTGCACATAGTGATGAACGTTGGCTGCAAGCCAAAGAGCTATTGGCTCGCCATCGGCAATTGCGGGATACCATTGGCAGCAGCTATCGCATGTTTTCACAGTTAGATCGTGATTTTCATACCCTGATACTTTCTGCCGCTAATAACCCATTTTTTAATCAATCTCTGGAGATTATTTCAGTTATTTTCCACTTCCATTATCAATGGGATGAGAGCGATTTAAAGCAGCGCAATATCGTGGCGATAGAAGAGCATATGGCGATTTTAAGTGCGTTAATCTTTCGCAATGATTTGGATGCGGTGCGCGAGTTACGGCGTCATCTGGATACTGCTAAGCAATCAATGATTCGCTCGATCACGCAATACAGCGAATGATTAACCACCTAGAGAGTATTGCTGAAAGCGCATACTAAGATAAAAAACCGCATAAAAAACCATTAAGGACAGATAAAATCCAGCAAACTATTAATCATCTCACGTATTCATCACAAAGATATGCTGTATATAGAATGCCCACACTAATCTGAATTTCAGTTAACTTTTCTCTCTATAGTTGACGCTGTAATAAGTCTTTTTTCTTGAGATTTTTATTTCCTAATAGATTCATATCGGACAGGTTTTTTTATGAATCGCAATGTGAATATATTATAAAGTTCAGGAGCTGGGCGTGGAAAAAAATAATGTCGTGATAAATAATGATGCGGGTGTATTAAACCCAACATCAGATGAAACCCCCAAGGCTATACTACATACAGAGCGTTCTAGTCGTATTAAAAGAATTCAAACCGTATCGATGGTTTTATTATTCTTGGCCGCAGTCATTAACTTTCTTGACCGTAGTTCTTTATCTGTAGCGAATTTAACCATTCGTGAAGAGCTAGGGCTAAGTGCCACGGAGATTGGTTTTCTGCTTTCCGCATTTTCTCTGGCATACGGTATTGCTCAACTGCCGTGTGGCCCGTTGTTAGACCGTAAAGGCCCGCGCATTATGTTAGGGCTAGGCATGTTTGTATGGTCATTCTTTCAGGCGCTATCCGGGGCTGTTCATACCTTTACGCAATTTATTCTGGTACGTATTGGGTTAGGTATCGGTGAGGCACCCATGAATCTTTGCGGTGTGAAGGTGATAAATGACTGGTTCAATATTAAAGAACGTGGCCTGCCTATGGGGATATTTAATTCTGCGTCGACAATCGGTTTAGCCATCAGTCCACCTATTCTGGCCGCCATGATGATGGTTATCGGTTGGCGTGGGATGTTTATTACCATTGGTCTTTTGGGGATCGTACTTTCTATCGGTTGGTATCTGCTTTACCGTAATCGTGACAGTATCAATTTAACCGAAGCAGAACAAAAATATCTTGATGCAGGCAGTGTTAATGTAAGTCGTAAGCCTGTGAATTTTAAAGAATGGCGTGGCTTATTCCGTAATCGCACTATGTGGGGCATGATGCTGGGCTTCAGTGGCGTCAATTATACTGCATGGCTCTATCTGGCATGGCTGCCGGGCTATTTGCAGACAACGTATCATTTAAATCTTGCTAGCACTGGCATGTTTGCTTCTATTCCCTTTATTTTCGGCGCGGCAGGCATGTTATGTAATGGATTCGTTACCGATTTTCTGGTCCGCCAGGGTATGGCTCCTTTAAAAAGCCGCAAAATATGCATTGCGGTCGGTATGTTGCTGTCAGCGGCATTTACCTCTGTCGTCGTCCGTGCTGACACTACCGGGAGTGCGGTTATATTAATAGGCATGGCACTGTTCTGTATTCACTTCGCTGGGACATCATGCTGGGGGCTTATACATGTCGCGGTCTCTTCTCGTATGACTGCATCGGTTGGCAGCATACAGAATTTTGCCAGTTTCATATTTGCATCATTTGCACCGGTGATAACGGGTTGGATAGTTGATACCACTCACTCATTTAGCCTGGCATTAACCATCTGTTCTTGCGTTACTGTCCTCGGGGCTCTGTCTTACATATTCATTGTACGTGAACCCATTTTAGATACCGCAAAATAAAATGAGCAAGGCCGATCAGAACTCTCGATGAGATAACGATCGGCCTTTCTTGGTTATCTTTGTGGCTGGCAATGATGGCGGCGCTTAAACCAGGATTGCATCATGCCTGGGCGTGAGAACATCACTAAATTACCCAATAGGATGAGCAGTAAACCAATAATGGCATTCAGGTGCCAGTGATAGCCTTCATAGAAGGTTGATATGGTTAGGGCCACCAGCGGAAATAACAAGGTACTATAAGCCGCACCACTGGCTCCGATTCGTCCAATCAAGCTGAAATAGGCGGCAAATGCAATCACGGAACCGAAGATAGCCAGATACAACAATGAGCCAAGGTAACGTGGCGTGAGTTCGAGAGTAAAAGAGTGTTGTTGAATCATACTGAAAAGTCCCATCACTGCCGCACCATAAGTCATGGCATAAGCATTGGTTGACAGAATATCCAATCCCTTGCGTTGGTGGCGGCTACTGATCATATTACCCAGAGAAAAACCATAGGTACCCAGCAAACTTAAGCCAATACCTTTAAGTAATTCCGGGGCTATTTGTGTGGCGGTCAGATCTTGCCAGAACAAAGCAACAATACCTATCATGCCGAGGATACTGGCTGGCAGCAGGTTAGGGCTAAGGCGTTGGCGAAAGAAAAGCATGCCATTGATGGCATTAAACAGTACCGCCATTGAGAAAATAACCGATTCCAGGCCGCTACTGATATAAGCCGCAGCATGATAAAAACAGTAAAAATTAAAAGCAAAGACACAAACCCCTTGTGCCAGACAAAAAAGGTGGTCACGCACCGTGAGCTGGTGCAGTCGGCGGGCGAGCAGTAAAACGAGCATCATGACACCGGCCGCCAGCACAAACCGATAAAAAATGGACACAGTAATAGCAACATCACCTTGCTGTTGTAGGGTAATGGCAATCCAGGTCGTTCCCCAGATCAGTACAACTAACAAATATAGCAGCGCGTTCATCGTTATTTCTCATCACAGCTAGAAAACAGCAGTATCCGGTATAGGAAGGAGAGGCGCTTTCAGCGGCTTGCTTTAAATTGCAAAATCTTGCGCATTTTTACGATAAATCGCTGGAAAATATAGTCTGCCGTCTGGCAAGCCATTAAACTGGTTGCATCCGCGTACCGAAAGGAAGTCAGCGCAATGTTGGAACGGTATCAAGCCTTTGAAACCCTAAAAGAACACAAAGCGTGCTTGCATGATTGTGTGCAACTCGGCTCGGGTATTCAATTGGCAGCCTGGTCTAACCGTGATGACTGTATTACACAAGAAAGCCCTGATCACCACACCTTGAGCCTGTATGTTGCAGATGGCTATGAGTGCTATCACAAAACGCGCGCTGGCTGGAAAAATGGCGGTGGACCGGATCGTTTTTGTATTATGCCAAAGGGCAGCTTATCCAGTTGGGATGTGCGGGATGACCTGTCATTTGTACATTTGTATTGCACCGATAAGCATCTGCGCCAGCTAGCTGAACAAATTTGGGAGCGCAGCCCCCAGTCAATTCAGGTTGATGAACGAATTTTCGCAGAAGATCCGCAAATAACGTTGTTATATCGCCAATTTTTACTGAATTGTAACTGGCAAGAACAGGCCAATCATTTAGCCCTCAGTAGTGCTGCTACCTTGTTGATGACCCATTTATTAAAAAATTACACCCAGTTGCAGTGGGCGATCCCCGTAATTCGCGGTGGGTTGTCTCCGGCAGTGTTAAAACGGGTGAAAGAGTATATTGACGAACATCTTTCACAGCCGTTGCTGTTGTCAGATCTTGCTGAACAGGCAGGGTTGAGTGAGTTCCATTTCGCACGGATGTTTAAGCAGAGCACTGGGCTGTCACCACATCAATTTGTGTTGAAAGCGCGGTTATCTCGCGCAGACCAGCTATTAAGACATAGCATGATGCCGCTTATTCACATTGCCCTGGAGTGTGGTTTCAGCTCTGCCAGCCACTTCAGTAACTGTTTTAAAGTGGCCTATGGCCTAACGCCCTCGACTATTCGGCAACGCTAATCACAGCACGCTATAAGGGGCAACTTAGGTCACCTTCAGCACAATCAAGGAATGACTGTAGTTCTGCCGAGCGAGCTTCAGTTTTGTGGGTCAAACAAGCCGAGATAATCATAGGATGCACTGAACCGCCTTCGGTGGCTGAGGATTGGAAGGTACAATCTGCGTCACGGTATTTTATCCAAGTAAGTTGCGCACTCTTTAATAATACTCTTTGGGCAACTGGGGTTTTGGCCAAAACTTGTTTATAAATACGGTTTAGTTCGGTATCGGCTTTCTTATAATCTAAATTTGCGCACTGGTTTATATCCAGTTGTGTCAGTGCGTTCTGGCAGTCAAGTGCCAATGCTTGGTCGACGGGTAATGCCAGTAGCGATATCAATATGATCTTCTTTAACATGATTATTTTTCCCAAATAATAGTCAAAAGATAATGTTAGCCCCACATTGAATAATGTGAGGCTCAGAATTATATTACATTGGTTTCTTAGGTACCCACTCAATCTCTTTTTTCATCTCAGTAATTTTTTTGTTCGGTGATTTTTTACAAACATCAATCACTTTTGGTGTGTAGACCTGGTCTATTTCCTGGAAATCTACGCTATCGCCTTTTTTATACTGGATATCCCGGTTTAGGATCCAGAAAGCGACGGGGGTCATACTTTTCGGATTAAGATCAAGGAATTCTTTGCAGGTCATTTCTGTTGGGGTGGTGGGTGATGATGCTGCGAATACTGTGTTAACGGTTACGAGCATGAGTGTCACAATGACACTCTTAAGCAGTGATTTATAGAACATGACTATTTCCTTATCTATATATTAAATTTCAACTGATATTATTGTTACATGGATGAGAGTTATATCTCGTTATTTAGCATGAGCTATAAAGGTATATCTTGCCAGCGCCAAGCTTAAATTATCGGGATGAGGGATAAGACGGATTATTATTTTCTGCTAGCGTTCCTCTTATGTGTCTGATTTGCATGAAAGAGATTTAATAGCGATTTATATAAGATTGGTAAACGTAGCTATCAATAGTAATTGTTTATATTTTTTGTTTCTTTATTAACTATGACATGGCTATTTATTTTGAAATAAAAAGCAGAGCAACAAAATATGCCTGCTTTCAATTTATCTGTTGCTACAATACTATTAGCGATACTAATAAATATAACATTTTAAACTTTGTGGTTTTTATCTGATAGCGGTGGAGGGCATGGATACTTGCCATCATGTTGCGGCTGGTTTTTTGCTGGTTGGCTATCATGATGTTCTTTCGCTGGCGGCAACGGGCGGCCACTCTTGTCTTTCGGCGGTTCAGGTGGGCGTTTACATCTCACCCCCGATTGTTTTTGTGCTTCTTTATTAATAGGTTGTGTGGCAAAGCTAGAGGCTGCATTCAATAGCAACATTGATACACCACAAAACATCAGTAACTTCTTCATTCTCGCTCCAGTTATTCAATAGGAATACATCATCACCATAACGGATTGTTCTTTCAGTTTTCTTGGCGAGATTTGTAATGATATTATCAAGTTGAGTGTCTGTAGTTATCTATTAGAGAGTATCATCATTCCAAACCTACACTGATTCATTGGTGTATGTTATAGTTCACAGTGTTATTATTAGCGCCATCAGTAGACTGGTTATAATTTCATTTTTTCTTGTTCTAAATTATAGGTGATTTACTTTATGTCTTTATTTTCTTTTTATCATAACTGCCTGAATGCTTTGACTGGGAAAGTATTTGGTCAGCACCGTAAAGGTGAACCAGTGAAGAGAGAGAATGGGAAAGATAAATTATCTAATCTTCAACTGGATGTACTGTTGAATGCGGAAAAACAGGTCGCGATTATTACCACCGACTTAGATAGTCGGATCACCATATTTAATGTGGGTGCGGAGCGAATGTTTGGCTATTCTAAAGATGAAGTCTTGGGAAGCCCTATTTCGGATATACTGCACATTCCAGAGTTTGGTAAGGATCAAGCTGAGCTGGATTATTTATTGCTTAATCGGCGTGATGCCAGCGAGTGGTGTTATCAGCGCCAAGATGGGAAACGTTTCTGGGGAGCACTTAGTGTCCATGAAATAACTGCCGATAATAACCAGACCGTGGGTTATATTAGTGTGATTGCTGATGTTTCGGAAAGAAAATTCCTGCTGATGAAGCTGGAAGAAAGTAAGCAGATGATGGATCGTTTAACTAAGAATTTACCAGCAATGATTTATGCTTATTATTTAGATGCAGAGGGTAAATCTTATTTTAAATATTGTAGCGAGGGTGTCAGGAAAATATTTGCTCTGTCACCGGCTGATGTTTTGTATGTGCCCAGAGAGGAAAACCCTCTGTTTAGCCGCGTGCATACTGACGATATGGATATGCTAAAACAGGCGGTAGCCATCTCTCAACAGAATCTATCTGTCTGGCGCTGCGATTTTCGCGTGGTGTTGCCGGGCAAAGGTACACACTGGCTCCATGGTGAGTCTTTCCCGACGCTTCAGGATGATGGGGCTGTTATTTGGTATGGCTCGTTTTTCGATATTACTGAACTTAAACAGTCAGAATCGATCCTCAAGGCGTTGTCACAAACCGATGTATTAACTGGGGTAGCCAATCGTCGCCACTTTGATGATATCTATCAGCACATCTGGCAAAAAAACCAGATCGAAGGCGGTTCTCTGTCTGTGTTGATGATCGATTTTGATAATTTCAAAAGCTTTAACGACCTTTATGGTCATGCAATGGGGGATGTTTGTTTGAAATCCATTGTCGAAACTTTGTCAAAATCTATTCGTGGTGGTTCAGACATTTTGGCGCGCTATGGCGGCGAGGAGTTTATTGTATTGCTAGCACCCAGTACCCTGGCGGATGCGAAAGCGGTTGCCGAGCGCATGCGTCACTCCATTGAGGAGTTAGATATTCCCCATGGGATATCGCCAGAGGGGCGGGTGACCATCAGCATTGGTGTGGCTTCGGTATCCGCGCCGGGTGAGTCTATTTCGGCGACAGACTTGTCGGATGCTGCGGATAAAGCGTTATATCGGGCGAAAACCACGGGGAAAAACCGCGTGGAAGCGGTGGTGCTGAACTGATACGTAAAGAGCGTGTGGGGCAGGGAAGAGAGTCATTACTGCCCCACAGAGAGTCGATTTAGGATAGTTAATGTCTAGTTGTCGTGATCCTGAGCTTCACGCAGGCGTTCTTGCTCTTCAGCTATAACCGCTTTGATTTCCTCCAGTACACCCTCAACATCAGCTGCTTCGGTGCTTTCTGCAAACTCACCAGTCAGTTGCGTTTCTGGATGCAGTTTACCATCCTCATAAAGTGCCCACATCTCTTTGGCATACTTACGATTAAGCAGTTCTGGTGCGTATTGGCCATAATAGTGTGTCATGTTTGCGACATCCCGCTCCAGCATGGCTTTAGCATGATTGTTCGCCGCAGCATTGACGGCTTGCGGTAAATCGATAATGACCGGGCCCTCTTTATCAATTAAGACATTAAACTCTGATAAATCGCCATGAACCAGACCGGCGCAAAGCATCCGTACCACATATTGGATCATCAACGCATGGTCAATCAGCGCTTGTTCTCTGCTAAATGGCACATCACTCAGGCGGGGGGCGGCAAGGCCATCTGCATCGGTGACCAGTTCCATCAATAAAACACCATCAAGGCATGCATAAGGTTGAGGTACCCGAACACCGGCATTGGCGAGCAGGTACAAGGCATCCACCTCGGCAGTTTGCCAGGTCTCTTCCTGTTGCTTGCGGCCAAATTTAGAACCTTTGGCCATGGCTCGCGCGTCACGACTGTTACGAACCTTACGCCCTTCCTGATACTGAACAGCCTGTTTGAAACTGCGGTTTTCAGCTTCTTTATAGACTTTAGCGCAGCGGATATCCTGCCCACAACGGACAACGTATACATCAGCTTCTTTGCCACTTTTCAAACGACGGATGACTTCGTCAACCAAGCCGTCATCAACCAGCGGTTGGATTCGTTTTGGAATTTTCATGGCGTCCTTGTACCCTATTTAAGCCCGCGATGGAATGGCTTTGGCTGAATTTTCCTTCAGTTTACCATTCGCGCCCATCAGCGGGTGGGTTTTTACTGAGTATCAGGCAGCACTGAACTGGGCATTATGCAATTTTGCATAGGCACCTTTACGGGCCAGCAATTCATAATGGTCGCCCTGTTCCACAATCCCTTCCTTATCGACCACAATGATACGATCGGCATTTTGAATTGTGGCTAAGCGATGGGCAATCACCAACGTCGTTCTGCCTTGTGATAATTCCGTTAGCGCAAGCTGGATGGCTTGTTCAGTGGCAGTATCAAGCGCGGAGGTGGCTTCATCCAGAATCAAAATCGGTGGATTTTTCAGGAAAATACGTGCAATTGACAAGCGCTGTTTCTGCCCACCGGATAATTTCACTCCGCGCTCACCAACAACGGTATCCAGTCCATCAGGCAAGCTTTCAATCAACTCATCTAGCCGGGCTTGTTGTGCTGCAACCATTATTTCATCGTCGCTGGCATCGAGTTTACCGTAAGCAATATTCTCACGGATAGATCCGCCGAATAAGAAAACGTCCTGCTGAACAATACCGATATTATTACGCAATGATTGCTGAGTCATATCACGGATATCAATACCATCAATCGTGATTGCCCCCTCATCGAGTTCATAAAAGCGGGGCAGCAGTGAGCATAACGTGGTTTTACCCGCCCCCGATGGCCCGACGAATGCCACGGTTTCGCCAGCCCGGATTTGCAGGTTCAAATGGGTGAAAATTTTATTCTGCGGTGAATAACCGAAACTGACATTGTGATAACAAATATCGCCATGCAAATGGCCAACAGGGCGAGCGTTTGGTCGGTCAACAATATCAGGCAGTGTATCTATCAATTGAGTGAATCGCTTAAAACCGGCAATTCCTTTCGGATAACTTTCCAGGACTGAGGTTATTTTCGCCACCGGGCGAAAAAACACTTCAACTAATAACAGAAATCCGACAAAACCGCCGTAACTCAACTGGTCATGCACGACGTACCAGGTACCGGCAACCATCACAATTAACTGCACCAGACGGGTACTGAGGTAGCTCATAGTCATACTGGTGGTCATGATGCGGTAAGCCCGCAATTTGGTGGTGCGGTAGCTTTCGTTATCTGCGGCGAACAATTTCTTTTCATGAGATTCATTAGCGAAAGCTTTGACGACACGAATACCGCCGATACTTTCCTCAATGCGGGCATTAAAATTGCCAACTTGACCAAACAGTTTGCGCCAGGTTTCGGTCATCTGTGAACCGTAGCGGCTGACCAGATAGGTCATAAAGGGTACGATGATGATGGTGAGCATCGCCAGTGGTAAATGGACGGATGCCATCAAAATGAATGCACCGATAAAGGTCATAATGGCAATAAAAAGATCTTCAGGACCGTGGTGGGCAATTTCTCCAACCTCTTCAAGGTCTTTGGTGACGTGGGTGATAATATGGCCGGTCTTCATATTGTCGTAATAGCTAAATGATAATTTTTGCAGATGGCTAAAAGCCTGGCGACGCATGTCGGTTTCGATACCCACACCCAATGCGTGCCCCCAGTAGTTAACAATCGCCATTAGCGCAGTATTGAGCAGATAAATCATCAACAGGCCAGTTGCCACCCAAACGATCAACACCCAATCTTGATTGGGAAGTAATTTATCAATGAACAGTTTTACCGCCATCGGGAAACTCAGCTCCAGCAGCCCGGCCAAAATGGCACAGCCAAAGTCTAGATAAAAAAGCCCTTTGTACGGGGCATAATAAGAAAAGAAACGGCGGAGCATTGGGGTATCCTTACAATTACAGAGGAGAAATCGGTACAAATGTCGGAAAAGCTGTTCGCTGCATTATAAATGTAAATGGTTCTTAATAGCATTTATTTTGCTATTTATTATCCGATAATAGAATTCTTATCTGTGAGAATATGCATTGAAGCCAAGATTATATCGAGTATTGTTAGTCAGATAATAGCGAGGAGCAGTAGCAATGAATTTGACCATGACAGATGCCCCAACGACTGAAGATATTGCAGAAATCATTGAGGGGTTGAAGGCTTTTAACCGTAAATTTGTTGGTGATAATGGTCGTAAACCATTAGCCGTATTTATCACAGGAGAAGGTGGCGAAAAGTTGGGAGGGATTACCGGATATACATTAGGTAATTGCCTGAGTATTGAGTTGTTATGGGTATCGGATGCATTACGTCACTCAGGGGCTGGTACTAACTTGATGAACGCAGCCGAACAGGAAGCAATACAGCGGGGATGCAAGTTTGCCCAAGTAGATACATTCAGCTTCCAGGCTCGCCCGTTCTATGAAAAACAGGGTTATCAATTGAAAATGACGCTAGAAAATGTACTGGGTGAGTACCACCGTTATTATTTGACTAAAAATCTGATTAACTAGTTTGGCAGCACAAACCGACTATGCGCAGTTTAAATTCAAATGGTATCAAGACCTATGTCTAATAGGTCTATTTTGTCACTGATACATAAAGAGGCTACCGCTGTGAGTGTATATACGCCTTAATATTAGTGTCACGCCCACTCAACAGTGAATATTCAGCTTTTAAAGGAGGCTCACATTTTCTCTGAATTGCATCTATAGGCGTGGGTCTTCTATTAGGTTATTCTGTTTTACATTGGATTAGTTAATGTAAATGGAAATGAATATGGCGGCTTCATCAAATAAAAAGCTCTCGCTGTGGTCATTAACCTCGCTGGTCGTGGGTTCAATGATAGGTGCTGGTATTTTCTCTTTACCTGCTACATTCGGCCGAGCAACCGGAGGATTGGGTGCCATCATCGCGTGGATTATTGCTGGTGGCGGAATGTTAACTCTGGCCTTTGTTTTTCAGACTTTGGCACAACGTAAGCCAGATTTGGATTCCGGTGTTTATATTTATGCTAAAACTGGGTTTGGTGATTATGCCGGTTTTGCCTCAGCCATTGGTTTTTGGGCTGGCGCCTGTATCGGAAGTGTTTCCTATTTTGTTTTGATCAAATCAACATTGGGAGCCTTCTTCCCACTATTTGGTGATGGTAATACGTTATCCGCTGTCTTAATTGCGTCATTAATCTTGTGGAGTTTTCATTTTATGGTGTTGCGCGGCATCAAAGAAGCCGCAGCAATCAATACTATTGCCACCTTTGCTAAAGTTATTCCGATATTTATTTTTGTTATTGTGCTGGCATTTGCATTTCATACAGATACGTTTGCATTAAACTTCTGGGGTTCCCAATCTTTGTCTGGTGTCGGTGATCTCTCCCATTTGGATGACTATGGTTATACCGGTCATGCGGCATTAGATATTGGTGCAACATCAGAGACACTATTTGCTCAAGTGCGCAGTACTATGTTGGTCACCGTATTTGTTTTTGTGGGTATTGAAGGGGCGAGTGTTTATTCCCGTTACGCTAAAGAAAGAAAGCATGTTGGTATTGCTACTGTTCTCGGTTTTATTGGTGTTTTATGTTTACTGGTATTAGTGACAATGCTTTCCTATGGCGTGCTGCTTCGTCCTGATCTTGCTGCTTTACGGCAACCCTCAATGGCTGGGGTGTTAGAACATATAGTGGGTCGATGGGGCGCTATATTTATCAGCATCGGGCTGATTATCTCCGTTATGGGTGCGTATCTGTCATGGACCCTATTGGCGGCTGAAGCACTCTATTCCGCAGCAAAAAGTAATATCATGCCGCAGATATTTGCAACGGAGAATAAGCGCGGGGTGCCATCGGCAGCGGTTTGGATGTCGAATATTTTTATCCAATTATTCTTAATTGTTACGCTCTTCACTGAGTATGCGTTCCAGTTGGCACTGGAACTCACCAGCTCATTAGTTTTGATCCCCTATTTGCTGGTTGCGGCTTATGGGCTGAAATTGGCCTGGACCCGAGAAACCTATTCGGTAGGTTCGGTCGAGCTGAAGAAAGATTTTATTTTTGCTTTGATAGCAACACTATATGCCATATTAATGGTCTACGCGGGCGGGTTGAAATACATATTACTGTCAGCAGTGATATATGGTCCGGGAACTGTGCTGTTTATCATCGCGAAGCGTGAGCAAAAGAGAGCAATATTCGCGCCGATTGAAAAATGTCTTTTTGCCGTGGCCATGATTACCGCTTTAGCCGCTCTGTATAGCCTCGCCACAGGGGTAATTACGGTATAATAACGTCGGTGATACAGTAATTGTCCACTGAACAGAGATGACATTATATTATCGCCACAAACACTTAATCAAAGCTAATGTATTTTGCGCCTATCCCTAACTTTACAATGGATGGGCTTGATCTATAACACAGAGTACGACAGGATCGCGTTGGAATAACTAATGATTAGGTTGATATCCGATAGAAATGTATCCATTATAAAATGCGATTTTTCTTATATAGAGTTAGGATTGGTGTGCGCCAATCAGTAGGTATTGCTTTGAAAAAACAACAAAATATTACCCCGAATAGTGATTATTCTGCGGGAATTGGCGATGCGCAATTTGCGCTCGTGGTTTTACTTACAACATCATGTTTGCTGATTGCAATAACATTGATTGCGATCCTATGGTTAATCTAATGATACGCCATAGAAATTAGGGGGAGTGTATGGATAAGAGCTTGTTTGATGACAACAAAGTCATCGCATTGATCGGTTTACTGTTGGCGGCACTCATTGTCGTCAGTGTCATGTTTGCGATGACCTATATGGCGGATCGCCAACGTAACGAAGCACAACCTATTGATGTACAGAATTGCTATAAAAAGAACTGAAAAGCGTTATTCGCCGGAAAGCAGTGGTAAGCATTCAGGCGATTCGTGGGCATTGCGGAGTGTTATGCCAGCTTCTGATGAATAGCATGCAAGGGCAACGCGATATTCAGGTCAATATCAGTATTTTGCCTGAAATCATACGGAGTGATACCGTAACGTTTTCTGAACATGTAAGTAAAATGTGACTGTGAGCCAAAGCCAAAGTCCAATGCGATATCAAAAATCGTACTATCACTACTTCTTAGTTGATAAACCGCGCCCGCTAAGCGTCTTTCCCGAATGTATTTACCCAGCGATACCCCGGTCACTTCTTTAAATATTTTCTGCATATGCCAAAGCGAATAGCCTGAATACACGGCTAACTCTTCAAGGTAGATGACCCGCCCTAGATGGGTTTCGACCCATTTACTGAGGGCGCAGACTAACGCGAGATGATTTTCTTGTGACATTATTTAGTCTGTTTTTTCTGGATAGGAGTAGAGCAGTATACACAAGTTGAATCGAACAACACAAAACACCAAATTGCTCCCGATTGAACAAAATAGACCATAAAGACTTTTCAGACAGTGTTTGCAAAAGATTTTTCTGGTGCCATAGTAAAAGGGTAGTGTCATCAGGAAGGGGTCTATCCCGAGGATAAAGGGTTGAGTTTGGAAAAATAGAAATTAAAAATGATGAGGTGATCGCATGTTAATAACGGTGATTATGACTCTGATAGCGGTTGTCGGCGTAACCGTTTTTTTAAAGATGCCAGTAATGGTCCTGCATAAAGGTAAAGGCGCAGGAGGTGATGAACTGTGAGATTAGGAATATTGTGATCGATCTACATCTAATGAGTTTCCTCTAGAACCAGGTGATTGATAATTTCATGCCTGGTTTTTTTATATCCTCTTCGTACTGACGTTAGCTTTCTTGCCATCTCATATCTGCTTCTTTCTTTCAAAAAGAGGGGGCAATTGATTAAGCACATCATCGACATCGGTTGTAGGTATTTCATTAGCCAAGGATAATGTTAGTCTCTCGAGTCGACAAGAGCAGTGCAGGTTAAAGAAATATTTCAGCAAGCGTGATATCCTTTTACGATATTACTGAGAAGGAATTATGCATGTCTGAAATGTTTACTAATGACCAAGAGCTGGTGTCAGACTTGGTTGCCTGCCAACTGGTGATTAAGCAAATCCTTGATGTGATTGATATCATTGCTCCGGTGGAGGTGCGAGATAAAATGTCCCATCAACTTAAAGCTATTGATTTCTCTACACACCCGGCAGGGGCGGACCCAGTGACTAAGCGAGCGATTGAGAAAGCCATTGCATTAATTGATATGAAATTTAGCCAAAAATAACAGCTACCGTTTAAGGCTGTCTGCAAGTAGGGCGGTAGTATCAGGCTAGCGGCCGTGGGGGAAATGCACTGCGGGTTATGAATAGCAAACCCGCAGTTCAATTATTCAAAAACGTTATTGCCGATCTTTTTCACTAATGGGCAGTTACTGACACCAATGACACCATTTTCACCGTTTATAAATTGAGCGGTTGTAACAGTTCTTGCCGTCAGATATTTACACTGCAAACCAATGCCTGCGGCGTTTTTCTCACTGCCAATAAGCACGCCATAGCCTGAAAAGAGAAGGCCCAAGTATATGATTGCTGCCACCAAAACCAGTCTGAATAAACTCATGTAGTCACTCCATGTAATTAGTTTTACTTATTTTTTAGGATAAATATTTAACAGTTTAACGAGTAATGATAAGTTAGTTAATAGTAAAAATCCTAAATCATATTGATTTATAAGACTAAACAGTAAATTCTTATAAAAAATGTTGTTACAGAGCTATAGTGCACATCAGTAATTACATTTTGGCTATAAATGGTTGATGTTTAATACAGTATAATTAAAAAAAACATTACGGAAGGAGCCCGATTTGAACATTAAGAAACTTGTCGCAACGGTAGGGATCATTGCCGTTTGCTGCTTGTTTTATCTATTAGCCCTTGATAGTTATTGCGATCAGGGGGGGACTTTTTCTACCGGTATTTGTGCTATCACTTCGATTATTCCATGGTAAGGATAGCCTATTATGCTTAGCTATAATAACGATAGATAACTATTACTATTAGTTATCGTTATTAAGTATGAATCACTTATTCAGATCCCCTTTGTGGTGGGCAGAGTGATAAGATAGCGCCTTAGCCACGTATGTCATAGGGTAGTCAATGTTAGATACAAATATGGGGGCACTGGGTGTCATCCCAATTGCTTTATCGCTGCTTACTGTCATTTTCTTCTTGATAGTCTGGTTCTTTTTGAGCCGTGCCAGTGTACGAGCAAATGAACAAATCCGTTTGTTACACGAAATTGCCGAACAACAAAAACGGCAAACCGAATTGCTCAATGCTTTACTGGAAAATGCTACGGGTGTCAGGCATGAGCAAGACGATAGTGATATTGTTTCGCCTCTCGACTTCAAAGGGTTTATTCCAGAGCGATAAATCCCCCCGATTCTGATGCTGTCACCAGGCGGTATCAGAATATCGTCGTAGCTAGAGTTATGGTTTCTCCTGCATAGCCGGCATTATCTTTTTGCGCGATGTGAGTTTGCCCCTTTATTTAGCCCAATATACTGCGCTGATTGTCATAAATTTGTCTTATTTTCGCCGTAATGTAGCCAGAACTTTTCAAGACAACGGTGATTCTAATGATTAAATGGTATGAAGAAAGTGACACTGAAGTGAACCGAAATATTGCACTGCTGACAGGGGAAGATCCCGATAAGTGGTATCCATACGGTGGAGTTAAAGGTAAGGACTACTGCAAAAACCCTTCTGATGCCTGGCCTATCATCTATGCCAATAAAATTGGCCTCTATTCCCCTGAAGTTAATGATAATAATCAGTGGAATGCTCGGATTACCAATCCGCAAGGTGAGTGGCAAGCCTATAGCCAAAGTCCACTTCGTGCCGCGATGATTTGTTACCTGCTCAGCCAAGATATTTGAGTAAATATTGATGATTTTCGACCGCGTGGATACCCATATGCTGAGCGCGTGGCGTGACCAACGGTAAGCGATTCTCTGACTGACTTCTTGGAGCTGATGATGAAACGTATTATTAAAGGGGATTCAAATTTATCTCACCTGGTCATTGCCCATGCGGCGATTGACCACCATCAAAAGTCTTATGGTGAGCGGCGCCAAGGCTGGCCTTCAACTTATCTTATCCGCTATAAAAATAATCGCGTGGCGGTTGAAGTTGTCACCCGGAGTCAATCTTATGTCGCGACATTGATGATTGGGGCCAGGAATCTGAGTAAGTTATGTGGCATATCTGCGTTACAACCCTAAACAGGCAAAGCATCATTGTCCTCTAATCAAATCCTTCCCATGTAAACATCGGCTGATTGATCCTTCTCCGATAGTCAGCTAACCACCTTTATTCTTGCTGCAATTAGGTTTAAGTGTTAAAAAACCGCCGCAGATTCATTTATGAAAGCGCTGTTTAGCACGTTAGTGCGTAATAGGTGCGGCAGAGGATAGGATGGAACAGCAGTTGCAGGATTCAACACTAAAACGCGGTTTAAAAAATCGACATATTCAACTGATTGCCTTGGGTGGTGCGATTGGGACCGGATTATTTTTAGGGATAGCTCAGACGATTAAGATGGCTGGCCCTTCAGTGATACTCGGCTACGCCATCGGTGGTTTTATCGCTTTTCTCATTATGCGTCAGCTCGGTGAGATGGTTGTCGAAGAGCCAGTTGCAGGTTCATTTAGTCATTTTGCGTATAAATATTGGGGCGATTTCGCTGGCTTCTTATCTGGTTGGAACTACTGGGCGATGTTTATACTGGTTGGTATGGCTGAATTGACCGCCGTCGGTATTTATATTCAATACTGGTGGCCAGAGATTCCCACCTGGGTTTCCGCTGCTGTATTTTTTGTCTTAATAAATGCCATCAATCTTATTAACGTACGAATGTATGGTGAAACTGAATTCTGGTTCGCAATCATCAAGGTTGTTGCCATTATCGGTATGATTGTGTTCGGTGCATATCTGCTGGCTTCCGGTACTGGTGGGCCTGAGGCATCGGTTACTAACCTCTGGGCACAAGGTGGGTTTATGCCCCATGGCTTGAGCGGATTAGTGATGGCGATGGCGGTGATTATGTTTTCTTTTGGTGGCTTGGAGATGGTTGGCATTACGGCCGCTGAAGCTGAAGATCCCCATCACAGTATCCCTAAAGCAACCAATCAGGTTGTCTATCGCATCCTCATTTTTTACATCGGTTCATTGGCGGTACTGCTTTCCCTATATCCGTGGGGCAAAGTGGTTGAAGGCGGTAGCCCCTTTGTGATGATTTTCCATGCGTTAGATAGCAATTGGGTTGCAACAATCTTGAATGTAGTGGTTTTGACCGCCGCGCTATCGGTTTACAACAGCGGTGTTTATTGTAATAGCCGCATCTTATTTGGCTTGGCATCGCAGGGGAATGCGCCTAAGTTGTTGACCCGAGTTAATAAACGTGGCGTGCCTATTCTGTCAATCGCACTTTCGGCGTTGGCCACCTCAGCCGGTGTTGTTATTAACTATGTTATGCCGGGCAAAGCGTTTGAACTGCTTATGGCGCTGGTTGTTTCAACATTGGTCATTAACTGGGTGATGATTTGTTTAGCTCACCTCAAATTCCGGGCTGCGAAGGTGCAAGAAGGCGTAGAACCGCGGTTTAAGGCGCTATGGTACCCATACGGTAATTATCTGTGCCTGGTGTTTCTGTCGTTGATTCTGGTCATTATGTATCTCACTGATGGTATTCAGATCTCAGTGCTAATGATGCCAGTTTGGGTTGCGCTATTGTGGTGCGGTTTTATACTCACTCGGCGTAAACATAAGCGGCATAAACTGAATGTAAATGACTCAGATGTAGCCTGATTGAAGTGTTAGCATAAAAGTGCCGGGCGATTAACTGTATGAAAAATCAAGCCCGGCTGTTATCACCTAAGACGCTATTTGTTGTGTTTAAATAATCAGCAATAAACTAAGCGGATACTCAGCATAGTTTTAATTGATGAGAACTATCGTATTTTTTTGGATCAATTAACGCTAATTGAGATTAATTCTTAATAGTCGCCTATAACCACTTTAATTGCATGGTTTAAATAGTTAAATAATAGAGTCCATTAGAATTGCCAGCGCATCCAGGTAAACAAAACATTACCATTATTATAAGTGCCGGGAATATAGGTGCTTTGTAGTGAAAACTTATTATATTCAATAGAAATAAGTGGCAAAGGCAATGGGACAGGAATGTAATAATATTCATGACGTGCGGTAATGCTGGCGGTAAAGCCTACGCCAAAACGCCAGCCGTCCATCGCTCCCGGTATCCACATTTTTTGATAGCCATAACCTATAATGGGTTCAATTTGGTTGTGCGAATCCATAAATGCCATCGCATACACAGAGTGCCAGTTGTTATCCTCATCATAGCGATACTTGCCATAGCCGATACCCCATGGCCGCTCATTGTATGACTCTATCTTGTCATCATCGTAGGTCCAGCGGTTGTGCCAGGTATTCAGCGGGATATACAGCTCCTGGTTTGGTGAATCCCAGGTAAGCGAGATGTTGCTCGTCAGGCGTTGCCACAAGCTTTCATTGCTGGTTTGCGGGTTATGCTGCCCTATAGATGTCGGTGTTGGCTGATAGTCTTCCTCCGCCAATACAGTAGCGGCCTGACCCCACCATAAGCTACTGAGAATACAGGTGTTGATAATATATTTACAATTCATAACATGGCTCTCTGATGCCCATAAGGCGAAATAAGATATCTGTGCATCAGATAATCTTTGTACTTATCAAAATAAGAGTGATTAATAGATTATTTATAATTGCGTGGAGCTTATAATCTCGAACCTAAACCACACTATAACGATAAAGTAATTTAGAGTTTTCAACTGTACATCAGTGCTATTAAATTCTGTTTCAGAAAAGTTAAGAATATATCAAGAGGAATTTCTCACACTAAATGTAGGTGGATTAGGCTACATTTCACCCTGGTGAATTAACTAATAATGCGTACTTTAGGCGATATTCATGCAGATTAAATAAAGTGCTATCGCACCTTGTTGGTGCGATGCAGCTAATTTTTCTCGTGTATTGCACCTATATAGCACAATACCAGTCCATATGGAGAGCCAATCTTTTAGTATTAAATTTGGCATTTGAGTTTATATTTTTATATAACAAGGGGCTCTCCTTACTGTTGGGGGTAGGTTGTGCAATTGTGCTTCATAACAAAGTCGCCAATAAATTATTTCTGATTTTTGAGCAAAGATAAGATTCAAACTATAACCTGATATTAAGTAAGGGGTTAGCTAACAAGCTTGCCCCTGTGACAGTCACTAGATGAAGAGAGTGAGCCGTCAGCGCTGGGGAGGGATATATTCAATTATTATATATTTAATGCTAATAAAATTTATACCACTGTGATTTTCGGTTCGATGCTGGGGATGGAAAACAGTAAATATCCACGTAAGCAGTATTATAAAAAGTGTTAGCTGAAATGTTAAAAACCAGTAAGAAAGCGCGATAGGCCAGTATAAAAAAATAGAGCAGAAAATACGATGACCTTCAACAAATTTCAGCATATTTACGCATTCTTTATGAGCAAGCGTTTCAAATATGTGCGACAGGTTCACCCTTGATTAAAAATGGCTTGCCATCGAATACAGAGTATGTGATAACGCATATGGGTAAAACGAGGTACAGTTCTGTATATGTGTGGCATTTTCAGTAAAGAAGTTCTGAGTAAAGACGTTAGCGTTGAATACCGCTTCTCTGCCGATCCTTATCTTAGTGCCTCAAGCAGTAACGACTCTAGTTTGTCTATGTAAACGCCTACGGGCGAGTTAAACAATCCAAAGGAAATACTCAAGATGGCAAAGATCAAAGGTCAAGTTAAGTGGTTCAACGAGTCTAAAGGTTTCGGTTTCATCACTCCAGCTGACGGCAGCAAAGATGTGTTCGTACACTTCTCTGCAATCCAGGGTAATGGTTTCAAAACCCTGGCTGAAGGCCAGAACGTAGAGTTCGAAATCCAAGACGGTCAGAAAGGTCCGTCTGCAGTAAACGTTACTGCAATCTAATCAGCTCTTTTGCTGTAAAAACCCGCCTTTGTGCGGGTTTTTTCGTATTCAGGGTGCGATAAATATTATCTATCCGTTAAGGCAAAATAATTAAGCCGGAATGTTGATTACGGCCTTTAATCCCTGGATGGGTTGGGTCAATCGCTTGCTGCTGGCTGGTTCGGCGGAAACTGGTATATTTGAAGTGACTTTTATTATTATCATCATGTTGAATAGTCGTACAAATAGTACAACTGCCCACATGATCGACTTGATGAATGCCTGCACTTCGTAATTGGTGTTCAGCAATGGCCGCTAAGTTGAGGTGGCGAAAACGGGGTGAAATGATATTTTTAGCCAGTGGTAATTTATTAGTAAACCTTTCGACCAACTCCTCATTGACTTCATAGCAGCAAGACTGTGCGGCAGGCCCGATGGCTGCAACCCAATTTACAGGGTCATCATCGCGCGCAATACGCTCAACCATTTTTAAGATAATACCATCAAATAAGCCCCGCCAACCAGCATGAACCACCGCAATGGCTCTCCCTTGTTGTTGGCTAAAAATGATTGGCAGACAATCAGCCGTCAGAACGGTCAATAAAATGCCTGCTTGAGTGGTATAGAAACCATCGGCTTCACCACACTCTTGTCCCGGGGCGGTCACATCGATAATCGTAGTGCCATGAACCTGCTTTTTAATGGCTTGTGAAGCCTGATATGGCAAGAGGCAGGAAGGTAACAGGGCCGATTTATTGCCAAAACCATGGCAGAGGGTGGTGATCCGGCTAAGTTGTGGTGAAAAATCAGTCATAGAACCTACCTAATGAAGAAAAAGAACGCCACTCAGTGTAAGCCGATTTTTAAGTTATTGACCAGTCACCTTTTCTTTTAAATCGCCGTTAGTGAATTGTTGCAAAATAATGCATCTTGTATCACTGTTTTGGCACCCGTTAGTGTCTGGGATAGGGTTTAATGGCAGCTATGATGCTCGCTATTCTCCAGGGTTGATCTTAATGATTCCTAAACCAAAAACTGACAGTAATAACTTTATTCGTTGGCGCTTTGGCTTGTTGTGTAGTTGTATTTTAATGTCACTTTTTGGCCTGCTGGCACGGGTTGCCTGGCTGCAAGTTATTGAACCGGATCCGCTGGTAAAAGAAGAGGACATGCGTTCAGTGCGTGTGGTGGCAACACCCAATACACGCGGTATGATAACTGATCGTGGCGGGCATCCGTTGGCGGTCAGTGTCCCGGTCGAGGCCATTTGGGCTGATGCCAAAACGGTACTGGAAAAAGGCGGGGTAGGTACTACCGAACGCTGGCAGGCATTGGCACAGGAACTCAATATGCCAATAGGTCAATTAATCAACCGTATCAATCAAAACCCCAATGCCCGTTTTATCTATCTTGCCCGACAAGTTGAACCTAATGTTGCTGAGTACATTCAACGCTTGAAACTGCCCGGTATCGCGACCAAAGCGGAGTCACGGCGTTTTTATCCGTCCGGTGATGTGGCGGCCAATTTAATTGGTTTCACTAATATAGATGACCAGGGTATTGAAGGCGTAGAAAAGAGCTTTAACTCGCTATTAAGTGGCACCGCTGGCAGTAGAGTGGTACGTAAAGATCGCTTTGGCCGAGTGGTTGAGGATATCTCTTCTACTGATAGCCACCCGGGACAGAATGTTGAACTCAGTATTGATGAACGTTTGCAGGCTGAAACATCCCATGCGCTGACCAATGCTGTCATGTTTAATAAGGCTGATTCTGGCTCCGCAGTGGTTATTGATATTAATACTGGCGAAGTCTTGGCGATGGCCAACTATCCCACCTTTAATCCGAATAACCGCGCAGCCACGGCGGAAGAGAATTTTCGTAATCGGGCTATCAGCGATATTTTTGAGCCGGGTTCGACAGTCAAACCGATGGTGGTAATGACTGCATTACAACATCATCTGGTAAAGCCAGACAGCGTACTGGATACCCATCCTTATGTGCTGAGTGGGCACCAAATTAAAGATGTGGGTTTTTATCCTGCGCTATCGTTGACCGGCGTATTGCAGAAATCAAGTGATGTTGGCGTCTCTCGTCTGGCGTTGGCAATGCCGTCTTCGGCATTAATGGAAACCTATGCGTTGTTTGGTTTGGGAAAACCGACTCAGTTAGGCCTTACCGGTGAAAGTAGTGGGTTAATGCCACAGCGGCAACGCTGGAGTGATCTGGATCGTGCTACCTTCTCTTTCGGTTACGGCTTGATGGTGACGCCGCTGCAACTGGCTCGAGTCTATGCCACCATCGGCAGTTTCGGTATTTATCGGCCATTATCGATTACTAAGGTCGATCCTCCGGTGTTAGGGCTACGGGTATTCCCCGAGGATCTGGTGCGGCAAGTGGAACATATGATGGAAAGTGTGGCGCTGCCCGGCGGTGGCGGAATGAAAGCGGCCGTCAGGGGATACCGGGTTGCCGTTAAGACGGGGACTGCTAAGAAGATTGGGCCAAATGGCCAGTATATTGATAAATATGTGGCTTATACCGCGGGTGTCGCGCCTGCCAGCCAACCCCGTTTTGCATTGGTGGTCGTGATAAACAATCCGCAAGGCGGCAAATACTATGGCGGCGCGGTTTCTGCCCCGGTATTTAGCGATATTATGGGGCAAATTTTGCGCACCATGAATGTTGAACCTGACGCTATCCCGGCAGGGATGGTACACCATAGCTGATATTCGACCGATTTATGGCGTTAAACAGTGGCTTGCAACGGTGGAAGTGCTTCTTTAGACTAACGCCGTGTCTGTCCGCGATTCTGGCGGTTATTTGTCTGTCATCTGGAAATCAACCATGTCTTATCAGTGCCCCCTTTGTCATCAGGCTTTGCAGCTTAGCGTGCAGCAGTGGCGTTGCAGCAATAATCATCAGTTCGATTGCGCCAAAGAGGGTTACGTCAATTTGATGCCAGTGCAGCACAAGGGATCGAAACAACCAGGAGATAGCCCTGAGATGATGCAGGCCCGGCGGGCATTTCTTGATGCGGGATATTATCAGCCCTTGCAGCAGCGGGTCTGCGAGCTTCTGGATGCAGCGTTACCACTGGATGCCACCATGTTGCTGGATATCGGTTGTGGTGAAGGTTATTACACCGGCGCTGTGGCAGATAGGTTAAATCGGCGGCGTCAAATGGCTGTTTTCGGTTTAGATGTGGCAAAAGTCGCCGTAAGGTATGGCGCAAAGCGCTATCAACAGGTGAGCTTCTGTGTAGCTTCCAGCCATCGCTTACCTTTTGCCCATAACTCGCTTGATGCGGTATTAAGGATTTATGCACCGTGCAAAGCGGCGGAGTTATCACGTACCGTGAAACCTGGCGGGATTGTGGTTACTGTTGCCCCTGGGCCGCGTCATCTCTATCAGTTAAAAGCACTGATCTACCCAGAAGTACAACTCCACGGTGATGCACAAGAGCACCTTGAGGGGTTTGACTTGCTGAGTTGCGAAAAACTGGCTTATGAAATGAAACTTCCGGGTAAGCAGAGTTTTAATTTATTGCAGATGACCCCTTTTGCCTGGCGGGCATCAATCGAAATGGGGCAGGAGTTGGCTGCGCGGCAGGCATTTATCTGTGAAACTGACTTTGTCATTGCGTTGCACCGCCGCAGAGAAGAGCCTACGGCTGAAATTGCAGCCGTGAGCAGTGACCAATAGTCTATGCTGTTAGCGTTGGCCTGACAGTGTTCGGGCCACGAGTCTTATATAAATTATATCAATCCAGATTTGATTTTTAAAAATCACCAATACCTTAATATTAGCTAACTCCCCTAAGGTAAACTCTCATTATTATTTTAATATATTTATAGTGTGACATTCCCTGGTGTAGAATCATTAATTAACTTAAGTCAAATTCATGGTTTTTTTATATTTTACTGAAGTGGTTTATTTAAGATCTAAGTTTCGCCAGGTTCGACCACCGGATTCAGTCACCAGTATAGAGGGTATGAACCGTACCTCCTCGGCAATTTTTAGTGCTAAATCAGCGACCTCTTGTTTGTTTAGTGTGCCACTGCCATAATTGAATTCCCCTTCAGGCAATTTATAGACTTTTTCCCGACCAATAAGGCGGGTAAAGCCGGCATCAATCATTTTCTTATTAAGTGACTCGTAATCGCCTTCCACTGCATTATGCAAAACAACACTAACCGTAAAGTACGGCATATCTATTTGTTCCAAGCTATAAGATGATTATCTTTATATAGCACAGCACTGACAGCGATATTTTGACCAAAGTCTAATTGCGCGACATACAAACCAATAACCCTGATAAAATTGTGTCATTAAGGGCGATTGAGTTAATGCGCTTCTGATGATTGGTCAATTTGATGAGTGGGTGGCAGTCATCGCCACCCAGACAAGAAGGGTTTAGAGTGAGAGTGATAGCCGGTTACGGCCTGCGTGTTTTGCTGCATAACAGGCGATATCTGCCTGACGCATGGCTTGTGCGGCATTCTCAGTTTGGCGAGTTAGCGGGATGGCGCCCAGACTTGCGGTAAATGTATACGATTGACCGTGCCAATGAAATTGGATGGCGGCAATATCGGCAACCACAGATTCCAGAATGTCTGTTGCAGGCTTGTTTTGACAATTAAACAACACGATAGCAAACTCATCGCCACCTAAACGGGCAACAATGTCATTTTCACGAACGGCTTGTTGCATGGTTTGTGCCACCATTCTCAGCACCATATCCCCAGCTTCATGACCTGCGGTATCGTTAACATCTTTGAAATAGTCTAAATCGACATAACAGAGGATATGCTGCTCGTTATCCCCCAATTGGCTGATTGACTGGGTGAGCCGCTCTTCCAGTCGACGCCGATTAATCAGGCCAGTTAGCATGTCATGATTGGCCTGATATTGCAGTTCGCGCTGTGCATGGCGGGCGCGAGTCACATCCTGAAATACCACGACCGCGCCAGTGAGTATATTGTCACGATCGCGGATCGGCGAGGCAGAACAGCGAATCTCTTGCCGTTCTCCTTGGCTTGATAATAACTGGCTGCCTTCTGGTAATAAGGTATTGCGCCCCTCGGCCAAACACTGATTGAAGGCAAGTAACTGATTTTTATCTTGCAACGGAGACCACAAAATAAAAACGTCTTCAATAGGCAAACCGCAGGATTCATTTTGGCTACGCCCGGTCATCTCTTCGGCTTTGGGGTTCATCAGTACCACACGGCCTTCTGTGTCGAGGGAGATAATCCCCTCCTGGATAGATGACAACACCCGATGCAGTTGCTCGCGCTCTTCATAACGCGCGACCTCACTGGCGCGCAGTGCATCTTCGCGTTGTTTGCGCTCACTCATATCACGGATTATTTCGGCATAACCGAGAAGTTTCCCATTATTGTCATGGACTACTGTTATGACTGTCACTGCCCAGTAGCGCGTCATATCTTTGCGAACCAGCCAGCCCTCACGCTCCATTCGACTCGTCGATGCTGCGGTCTTCAGCAACTTCTCCGGTAACCCGGCGGCAATATCCTCGGGTAAAAAGAAACAACCGAAATGCTGACCAATTATCTCATTACTGGCATAGCCAATATTCCGTTCAGCACCGTGGTTCCAGGTACTGACCCGGCCCCAAGGGTCAAGCATTAAAATAGCGTAATCCTCAACAGTATCAACCATTAAGCGAAAACGCTCTTCACTGATGCGCAGTGCTTCTTCTCGTTGACGACGCTCGGTGAGATCACGGACAATTTTGGTAAATCCCAACAGTTTGCCACTGTCATCATGCATTGGGTTAATTGCTACACTGGCCCAATAGCGAATACCGTTTTTGCGCACATGCCAGCCTTCGCTCTGGTAATTACCTTCTGCGGTAGCTTTGGCAAGTGATTTCTCCGGCACCCCAGCAGAAATATCCTCCTGTGTGAACAGCAACGCAAAATGTTCACCGATTATTTCATCGCTGGTATAGCCTTCATTCCGTTCTCCACCTTTATTCCAGGTGAGAATTCGGCCATGAGTATCGATCATGTAAATAGCATAGTCTTCAACTTCACTGATCAGATGACGAAACTGTTCCTCACTCTTTCGCAGCGCATTTTCGCGCTGCCATTTATCCGTCAAGTCGCGGGTGACATGGACGAATCCCTGCAAAATATGGTCTGAATCATGCAGCGCACTCAGCGTAATATTACCCCAAAAACGTTTACCATTCTTACGCACCCGCCAGCCCTGGGTTTCATAGTGGCCAAACTGATTGGCATGTTGCAGCCCTTTGGTCGGTAATTTGTTCGCCAAATCCTCTGGGGTATAAAACAGTTCGAAAGATTGACCAATAACTTCTTCGCTAGCGTAACCGGCATTGCGTTCTGCGCCACTGTTCCAAGTGAGGATATGTCCTTGAGCATCAATGATGTATATGGCGTAGTCATCAACGGCTTCAATCAAGAGCCGGAAAATATGATCGTCAAATGATGCTGGATGCAAAGCCATTCCTGTATTTCCTTGAATTAATATTCAGCCACCTTTGGCTGAGCGGATCGAGAGCCAGAAGGGTTAATCTGTTATTGCGGTAAAAGTAATGTAGCAGTCTATCGCTAACAGATGAAATTAGGTAATGAGAATTTTCTTACCAGAAATAAATACACGATAAGAATTGTAATGGATATGAGGGTTACGCTTATCAAGCCTGTCACTACGGGACTTCAGGTAAGGAACTGATGTCAATATAACAGGGAGAAAGAATAAATCGCCTTATTAATAATAGGGGGTGGCGTGAATAACCCATAAAAATTGACTTAAGTAGGGAAGGGGAAATTAGTCTGGTCGTATATAAAAGTAATTTACGCAATCATTTCCCCTCATTTGGGGCCATAAGATTACCGACCGAGATCATGTTCATTACATAACTGATCTAATTTTTTCACGATACAAAAAATAACCCCGCAGAAGTGCAGAAATGCTTGCATCGGCAACTGTTATCAGGATAATTCTGAATCCTTATAATAAGCATTCTCATTATTAACAAAATTGCAAACTTCAGGGGCATCAACACGATGAATCAAACTATCTCTACCCGCGCAAATCAGAAGCGGCTTGCACCACGTCTTTTGTGCGTGATGATCGGTGCGGCATTAGGGACTTTGTCTGCATCTGTATGGGCAGCAACAGCCACAGACAATACGGCTGAAAGCAGCAAAAAGGCTAGCACAACAGCTGATGCCACTCAGGTTGATAGCAGCAAAACAACGGATACTATTACCGTGGTCGGGACGCAAGAGACCTTCCGTGCCGGTGGTAATGATCTTATTCCAACCTATCTGGACGGTCAGGTAGCTAACGGTGGGCGTATTGGCTTCCTGGGGCAGCAAGATGCGCGCAACGTACCTTTTAATGTGATTGGCTACACATCTAAATTGGTAGAAGACCAGCAAGCGCGGACACTGGCTGATGTGGTCAAAAACGATGCTTCAGTACAGAACGTGCGCGGCTACGGTAATGCTTCACAGAACTTCCGTATTCGTGGTTTTAATCTCGATGGGGATGATATCTCGTTCGGCGGTCTGTTCGGCGTACTGCCACGTCAGGTGGTTGATACCAGTATGGTCGAGCGAGTTGAAGTGTTTAAAGGCCCGAACGTATTTGTAAACGGTATTTCGCCGAGCGGCAGCGGTGTGGGAGGGATGATTAACCTGGAGCCTAAACGTGCCGGTGATACTCCATTGACGCGTGTTAGTGTGGATTATACTTCTTCTGCCAAGGTTGGTGGTGCGTTGGATGTCGGTCGCCGCTTTGGTGACAATGACCAATTCGGTGTGCGGGTTAATGTGCTGCACCGCGAAGGCGAAACGGCGATTCATGATCAGAACGAGCGCACGACCGCACTCTCAACCGGTTTAGATTACCGTGGTGACCGCGCCCGTACTTCTTTAGATATTGGATATCAAAAACAAACCGTTCACGGTATGCGTACTGATGTTGCCATTGGTAGTGCGACGGTGATTCCAGAACCACCGGCAGCCACCTTAAACTATGGTCAGCAGTGGGTCTATACCGATATGGCAACCACCTTCGGTATGCTGCGTAGTGAGTATGATTTAAGCCAGAACTGGACGGTATACGGTACCCTCGGTGCCAGCCACAATGACGAAACCGGGCAATATGGCTCACCAACGCTGACTGATAATAATGGCAACGCCACCATCAGCCGTCTGTATGTGCCTTATGTTTCGGACTCTATTGCTGGTTTAGGGGGGATTCGTGGTCATTTTGAAACCGGCCCAGTAACCCATAAGATGAATCTCGGTTATGCCGCTAACTACCGAACGGCTAAATCTGCCTGGAATATGTCAGGGCCAGTAGACACCAATATCTATAACCCAGGGGTAATCCCATTCCCCCCAACTGCTTTTGCTAGCCCTAATCAAGACCCAACACTAAACAGTCAGGTTCGGGCCAGTAGCATCTCGGTGTCGGATACCCTGTCGGCAATGGATGATAAAGTGCAGTTGATGCTCGGGCTGCGCCGTCAGGAAGTGGTTATTCGCAATTTTGACAGTGGTGTACCAGACAGTAAAAACGTGCAAGATGCCATGAAAGTGACACCGGTATATGGCTTGCTGGTTAAACCGTGGGAAAATGTTTCCCTGTATGCTAACCACATTGAAGCATTATCGCCGGGGAAGGTCGCGCCTTGGTATACCGCCAATGCGGGTAATGTTACCGGTATTATTCATGCTAAACAGAATGAAGTTGGCGTGAAATTCGATAACAAGCGCTATGGCGGTACCTTGGCTCTGTTTGAAATCACCAGACCTGCCGGTGCCATTGATGCAACAACCAATATCTACGCCTTGGGTGGTGAACAGCGTAACCGCGGCGTTGAACTGAACGTATTCGGTGAACCGGTATTTGGTACTCGTCTGTTAGGTAGTGCCGTGTGGTTGGACCCGATACTGACCGAAGCGCAAAGCAGCCAAAATAATGGTAATTATGCTGTGGGTGTGGCTCGCTATCAGTTAGTGTTTGGCGGTGAGTACGATATTAAAGCAGTAGAAGGTTTGACGGCTACTGGTACTGTCACACGTTCTGGTTCGCAGTATGCTAACCAAGAAAACACCTTAAAACTAAAACCATGGACCCGTCTGGATCTGGGCATGCGTTACACCATGCCGCTGAAAGAGACCAATCTGATCTGGCGTGCGAATCTCGAGAACGTGACCAACGAACGTTACTGGGAGTCGGTTGAAGATACCGGTACTTATATGTATCAAGGTAATCCGCGTGAGCTAAAACTGTCTGTTTCCATGGACTTCTAATCCGAGGTTGATGCCCGTTTGCTAAGCGGCATCGGAACCATAAAAAACCCCGCGATTCTTTGAATGCGGGGTTTATTTTTGCCCAATGATTTTATCGGCAGAATAGACGCGTTTTAGCCATTAAGCGACCCGATAGATATGCTCATACAGAATATTAAAGCCGATCGCTATCAAGACTATCCCACCAATGATTTCGGCACGCTTACCCAATAATGGGCCAATATAACGGCCAATCAGCATACCTAAGGTAGCCATAATCATGGTCGCCAGACCGATCGCCATGGCGGTGTGGACAATATTCACTTGTAAGAAGGCTAAACCGACACCAATTGCCATAGCATCAAGGCTGGTAGCAATTGCGGTCATGACCAAAACCCAGAAGCTGTGGCTGCGCATTTTTTCAGTCTCTGCAACTTGTTGTTTCGCACCCTCAAAAATCATGCGGCAACCAAGAATAAACAGCAGACTGAAAGCAATCCAGTGATCCCATTCCAGAATATATTGACTGGCGAACAGGCCGATACACCAACCTATGAGTGGGGTGATAGCTTCTATTACGCCAAAAATAAGGCCAGTACGTAGTGCTTCTCGAAAACGGGGTTTGTGTAGACTGGCGCCTTTACCAATAGATGCAGCAAATGCATCCATAGACATAGCAAAAGCAAGGATAAGAGTTGCAGATAGATTCATAGCAATAAACTCGGCCGGGCGGCTCCATATACACGTAACCCACCCCCAACCTAACGACGGAGCTACGTGTCTATGGTCTCGCCAACCTTACCTGGCTACCCGTACCACGTTTCAATAGATGAAACGAGTATGTTGATACGGGCGTTTCTGCTTATCAATAAATACCCTTCAATTACGTTAGGTACAATTGCACAGAAACCGGCTACTCCCCATGAACGGCGCAACCTTAACATATAAATTATTATAGCGACAACCCCAAAGATAATAAGACAAATTACTATTACTGATAATGATTTTCATTATCGAGATTTTTGTGCAAAATAGTACATATAAACATCGATAACAATGTGGGAATAAGCAGGATAAGAGACAAGAGTCTTGCTGGGAAATTAATCAGTTGAGTAGGCACTCAATAGACCTATTTCCCAAGGATGTTGTTTTGTTATTGATTTTCAAGGAAAAAATTATAGATTTTCTCTAGGTCATCTAATTGTTTAACCTGGATTAATAATCTGCGCTGCTCTAAATCAATGACTAAAATTCCATCTTCAGATAAATTCATACTTTTTATTCGGCTATATTCAATAAAAGCATTAGCGTAGAAGAAACCGGTATTTTTAAACAATAATTTGGGCCAACGGATATAAGAGATATAAACCGCAATGAGCGCTAAACCCACTAATAAATAGGTGGTTAACGGTGCACCATTCGCCATGACATTATTGTAAATGAGGATAGCTATCAGTCCGACAAAGATGGCGCAGTCGATTTTGCTTTTACGTTTTAAGTGAACTTGCAGCCGGGTCTTCCCTTTCATCATGTTCATGATGAATTCATCATAAATAGCATAAGCGAGCAGTAGGGCGATAAAAACAATTAAAACGAGATCAGTAACCGACATGCAACAACTCCCAAGAGATACATCCCCATCATCTTTCAAACCACAGGTGTGTTGCTGCCACCTTCCTGCACTTTGAAATCTATTGGGTATTGGTATCTACCCTAAAAAAAACCGGGAGTAAACCCCCGGTTTTTACCAAATCTAATCAGAACATTAAGGTGCCAGGAAGCCAATCCAGTAACCGAAGATACCGATGGCGAAGAAGCCCATAATAATCCACAACGCGTTAACTTTACGACGTAATAGCCACATACAGCCGAACGTTAACAGTAATGGCACCAAACCTGGCATCAACTGGTCAAGAATGGTTTGCACCGTAGTTACTGTGGTCTGACCATTCTGATTGGTTATCTTGGATACCACCACCGGTATGTTGACGTGGGTCCACTTGTTAACCAAGGCCCCCATAACAAACAGGCCGAGGATAGACGCCCCTTCAGTCAGTTTTTGCAGCAGGCCACCGTCCATATCGCTGACGATATTGACGCCTTTTTTATAGCCATAGGCTACACCGTAATAACGGGTCAGCAAACGTACCAGGTTAAACAGTACAAAGAACAGCAATGGGCCAAGTAAACTGCCACTCATTGCGATACCGGCACCAAGAGCTGCCAACACCGGGCGCACAGTACCCCAGAATATTGGGTCACCGACACCTGCCAGCGGCCCCATCAGACCGACTTTTATCCCGTTAATTGCCGCATCGTCAATCTCGGCACCATTGGCTTTCTGCTCTTCCATCGCCAGCGTTACGCCCAGAATTGGCGCGGCAACGAAAGGTTGGGTGTTGAAGAATTCCAAATGACGTTTGATTGCCTGCTTACGCTCTTCCGAGTTCTCAGGGTATAAACGACGGATCGCCGGCACCATTGAGAAGCAGAACCCCAGCGCCTGCATACGTTCGAAGTTCCACGACCCTTGGAAAAGGTTAGAGCGGATAAACACCCCGCGAATATCAGCAGGCGTGAGTTTCTTTTCACCAGTCGCTGTGGTTTTATCAAGCACAGTTGTTGTATCAACCATTTCTCTCACCTTTTCCTAGTCTAATTCGTTATCAAGGTCATTATTGGACGGGCCAGACTGTACAACCTGAGACTTGTTGTATTTAGGACTGAGCTGGATATAAAGAAGGGCCATAACCACACCAATAACACCCAATGCCACCAGGTTGAAGTTGGTAAATGCGGCGGTCACGAAACCTAAGTAGAAGAATGGCATCAGGTAGCCGGCACGCATCATGTTGATAACCATGGCGTAACCTACTACGACGATCATACCACCGGCGATATTCAGGCCACTGGTAACCACATCAGGAATCGAACTGAGCAGCATCTGAACTTCAGATGTCCCAACAGACAGGGCAACGATCAGGGCAGGGATAGCGATACGCATCGCCTGCAAGAACAGGGCTGAAATGTGGATCCAGGTTATCGCTCGTAGGCTGCCACGTTCGGCGGCTCCGTCGGCGGCGTGCTGGAAGGCCACAGTAATGGTACGGACGATAATGGTTAATACCTGACCGGCTGCTGCTAGCGGAATAGCCAGTGCGATACCTGCACCGATGTCTTGGCCACCTGCAATAACCAGAATAGTAGAGATAATCGAGGCTAACGCGGCATCAGGCGCTACTGCAGCCCCGATGTTCATCCAGCCGAGAGCGATCATCTCCAAAGTACCACCGATAATAATACCGGTTTTCATATCACCTAAAACCAGACCTACCAGAGTACAGGCGACCAGGGGACGGTGAAATTGGAACTCATCCAGAATGGAACCCATCCCGGCGATACATGCAACTATGAATATCAGCACAATCTGAAGAGTTGTGATCTCCATTGTACTTCTCCTATGACCAAAAAAGCTGAGTAAAAATAACCGTGTTCCAAACAGAACAGGGCATTACCTTTCTACGTAGTTTTTAATAAAGCTATTTATTAAGTTTGCTGATTAAATCCATCATCTTGAGTCGGCTATCCGAAGAGACTTTCCGAACTTCCAGCTCAATACCACGGGCATTTAATTTATTAAAAGCTTCAATATCTTTTTCATCAACGGAGACCGCATTATTCACCTGGGTTTTACCCTGACGGAATGCCATACCACCGATATTGACTGACTTGATGTCTACACCACCCTCAACCACACGGACGACGTCAGTTGGGTTAGTAAATAACAGCATGACCCTGTCTTTGGCATATTTCGGGTTGTCATAGACGCGAATCGCTTTTTCAACATCAACGACGTGCGCGGTGACGCCGGGAGGAGCAACTTGCTTTAGCAACGTACTGCGCATTTTATCAGCAGCAACTTCGTCGCTGACGACAATAATACGATTTACGTTAGTTTCTTTGGTCCAGCGGGTGGCAACCTGACCATGTATTAAGCGGTCATCAATACGCACCAACCCAATCTTCATATGATCATTGGGGCCTAAAGCGACGGCTGGGGCCGCGACTTTACGTGCAGCGGCAGGGGGTTGCGGTTGAGTGGTAGCCACATCAGGTTCGACGGTTTTTAATGCTTTAACTCCCTCACGACCGGTTTGCACCGCGATTTTAACCAATTCAGCAAATGATGGGTTATCATCACGAGCCATAAAGGTTTCAACCAGCATCGGGATATTAACCCCGGCAACGACCTCATAATTTTCTTTATCAGTAACAATACGACTGGCAGCGTTAAACGGGCTACCACCCCAGGTATCAACCAGGAATAGAACACCACTGCTGGTATCAAGCCCGGTCAATTTACCGTTGTATTTCTCAATCAACGTTTCGGCATTTTCACCGGGGACGAAATCGATATAAGCGACGTTAGCTTGTTCGCCTAAAATCATTTCAGCTGTTTTCAGCAGTTGTTCTGCCGCAGCCCCATGTGTGCCGATGATAATAGCTATACTCACTCGCTACCCCCTCTGTTAACTCAGAATTGAGTCCTAGCACGTAACAGAAAATCCAGTAATCACCCACAGCATTTCGGTATACATTGAATCTATTATGATAGTCACAATATCAGCGTACTGCTGATGATTTATTCGCAACACAAATGAATCGATTCAAGTAGGCCGCTTAATGTTGTTGGATGTGATTTATTTTAGTCAGTGAAAAAATAAATTATGTGACGCTGTTCATTTATTCGGACATGTTATGAATGATTTAGCTTACTTGGGTAATTAATCGACAGTTATATAAACGACATTGATGTATTCAGTTGGGCTGCTAGCGTCATATTAGACTTTTTGTGTTAACTATTTGTGTAATCGGTATAAAAATTGATTCATAACCACTTTTCGGTGAGGGATAAATTTCAGGTATAGAAAAATAGAATCGCGGCTGATGATGAACCTTAAGGTGATGAGATGACTGTTTATCGTGGGTCAGGTAATAAATCCCCCTATGCTGATAAAAAAAATCCTGATAAAGTTAACGGCTCTATTAATTGTCAGGAGTTAAGGGCCTCAGCTCTCCCTATGGACTGTCACCGAAGTTACTGTTTATTTAGCGTTAATACCCAACCAGTGGGTTTAAATCTGGTTACTCAATCACGCACCTTTGCTGCGTATAATCTCACCCAATCTTTCTGCGTATCTATACTGACAACCGTGCTACGGCGTTTTGCTGTATCTGTTGCAGTGCGCACATCATCTAAATCGTGTTCTTATTTTCGGAGTCTGACATGGAATTTCTAATGGACCCCTCAATCTGGGCAGGGTTATTGACACTGGTGGTGCTGGAAATTGTTCTGGGTATTGATAACCTGGTCTTTATTGCCATTCTGGCTGATAAACTCCCCCCCAAACAAAGAGACAAAGCGCGAATCATCGGGCTGTCGCTTGCGCTGATCATGCGCCTGGGGCTGTTGTCGGTCATCTCCTGGATGGTCACGCTGACGACACCACTGTTTAGTGTCGGCAGTTTTAGTTTCTCGGGACGCGACCTTATTTTGCTGGTGGGGGGGCTGTTTTTGCTATTTAAAGCCACCACCGAGCTACATGAACGGCTGGAGGGTAACCAGCACGATGACAGTGCCAATCGAGGCTATGCCAGCTTCTGGGCAGTAGTGGCACAGATTGTGGTGCTGGATGCTGTATTCTCACTCGATGCAGTGATTACTGCGGTGGGGATGGTGAATGACTTGGCGATTATGATGACTGCGGTTGTCATCGCCATGGGCGTGATGTTGTTGGCATCGAAAACACTGACCCGATTTGTCAATGCCCACCCTACGGTGGTGGTGCTGTGTCTGAGCTTCTTGCTGATGATTGGCCTGAGTCTGATTGCTGAAGGCTTTGGTTTCCACATTCCGAAAGGCTATCTGTACGCAGCCATTGGCTTCTCTATTCTGATTGAGCTGTTTAACCAGATTGCGCGCCGTAACTTCATTAAGCATGAGTCACGTTTGCCAAGACGCCAGCGCACGGCTGAAGCCATCATTCGTTTGATGGGGGGGCGTCAGCAGCAGGAACCACAAAATGGTGACTCGCAACAGATGATACCTACCGAGGCATTTGCACAAGAAGAGCGCTATATGATAAGTGGTGTGTTGACATTGGCATCCCGCTCGATGCGTAGTGTGATGACACCACGGACAGAGATATCCTGGGTCGATTGTAATCGCTCACAAGAGGAGATCCGTGAGCAGCTCTTAGATACACCACACAGTTTGTTCCCGGTTTGTCGTGATTCATTGGATCAGATAATCGGCGTGGTTCGCGCCAAAGATCTGTTAGTTGCCATTGAGCGAGGTGACTCTATTTGTGAGTTTGCGGCGACAACGCCACCGATTGTGGTACCCGATACCATGGACGTGATTAATCTGTTGGGTGTATTACGCAAAGCAAAAGGCCGCTTAGTGGTGGTCAATGACGAATTTGGTGTGGTACAGGGTCTGGTAACACCACTTGATGTGTTGGAAGCCATTGCCGGTGAGTTCCCGGATGAAGATGAAACACCAGACATTATCACTGACGGTGATGGCTGGTTGGTGAAAGGAGGCGCGGATTTACACTCTCTGGAACAGGCTCTGGACTGTCACGAACTGGTAAGTCCGACCGCCGATTATGCCTCACTCGCCGGGATGCTGCTGTCTCACTCAGGCCATATGCCAACCGCCGGGGATGTGGTTGAACTGCATAACCTGCGTTTTGAGATTATGGAGGTTTCGGATTACCGTATCGAGTTAGTGCGAATCACCAAACTGAATAACGAACTGGAAGAGTAACACTCTAACAACGAAAAGAGTTTCGGCTAATGCGGGTCATCTTAAGGTGACCCGCATTTTTTAATGGATATTTCAGCGCTTTTTAGTTCGTTTAATTTATCAGACTGATAAATAATACTCATCACACTATTAATTGTTTTTTAATAGACGAAACAATTATAGTTAACTATGTTTTTTATTGTTAATTTCCAGGCCTGCAATTTAAATAAAACTGATATATATAATAACGAAAGCAATAATACTAAAACCCCAGTAAATACTGATGACTATTAAAATAAACAATTGCTCATTAAGTTGTTCACAATCAACAGGTTATGTTTATTTTACGTGTGAATGGAAACAAGTAATAATTAATTAAAATAATAACGCCAAATAAATTGATATATACTATGCTTAAAATCACTTAAGCAAGTCAATGCTCAAGGCAGTTATATGGGTATTTAAACAGAATTTAAGTAGGCATTAAAAACAGTTTAAAATATTGGTTTTAATCTATTTTAAAATGCCAGAATAGAAATTAACTTTCTGTTTTTGATGCCGTATAACCTATATTTTCACCATTCTACCCGCTCGTGATGGAGGTTCTATGAGAAAGATAGTTTTTGTTCTTGTATTAATGCTGTCTTCATTTGGTACATTCGGCCAGGAGACGGCGTCAAGGGCGCTTAGTGATGCATTATCGACACCCATCGCCGCTGAGGTAAATAAAAAAGCGTGCGATACTCAGCCTCAAATACCTCAAGGAGATATTGATTGGTCTGTGTGTTGTGAGATATGTTGCATTCCCGCATGTTTTGGTTGCTAGGCATAACAGTTATTTTTAATCTTTTACTGTGCATCAAGGGGCGCACCGGCATCCCCTTGATGAACACGATTTTTTCAATGTAATAAATTAATTACATTGCACTTTGATAGCCAGACCGCCACGGGATGTTTCGCGATATTTGGCATTCATATCTTTACCGGTCTCAAACATGGTTTCGATAACTTTATCGAGGGAGACGCGTGGATCACTGGTGCGGCGCATCGCCATACGTGCAGAGTTAATGGCTTTTACTGATGCGATGGCATTACGTTCAATACAAGGCACTTGTACCTGGCCGGCAACCGGGTCACAGGTCAGCCCCAAATTGTGTTCCATGCCAATTTCAGCGGCAATACAGACCTTTTCTGGGCTGGCACCCAGTAATTCAGCCAGACCTGCGGCTGCCATTGAGCAGGCAACGCCCACTTCACCTTGACAGCCTACTTCAGCGCCAGAAATAGAGGCATTCATCTTGTACAAAATACCGACAGCACCTGATGACAGGAAATAGCGGATAAAGATTTCCGGGGTGACCGGCTCAATAAAGTGGTCGTAATATGCCAGCACTGCGGGGACGATACCGCAAGCGCCGTTGGTTGGCGCGGTAACAACACGCCCGCCAGCCGCATTTTCTTCATTAACTGCCAGTGCAAACATATTGACCCAATCAATAACGTTCATTGGATCACTGGACAGGCTATCGGAAGAGACTAGCAGGCGGCGCAATGCGGAGGCACGGCGCGGTACACGCAGAGGACCCGGTAATACGCCCTCGGTGTTCAGACCGCGATCAATACAGGCGCGCATGGTCTGCCAGATAGCGGTGAAATAGGCTTCAATCTCTTCTTTGCTGTGCATCGCCAGCTCATTCTGCATCACCATACCGGAGATAGACATGCCGGTTTGCTTGCAGTTTGCCAGAATTTCTTCAGCAGAATTAAATGGATAGGGCACGCTGACGGCATTTACCGCAGCTTTGCCGAAATGCTCTTCATCAACGATGAAACCCCCACCGATTGAATAATAAGTTTTGCTCAGCACTTTCTCATCACCGGCAAAGGCGTGGATTTGCATGCCATTTTCGTGCAGTGGCAGATTATCGCTGCGGAACACCATTCCGCCTTCCCGTGGGAAATCAACTTCACGCAACCCATTGGCAAGCATCAATTTCTGGCTTAATCCCACATCACGGATAAAGGCTGGGATGCTGTCGATATCCACGGTGTCAGGCATATTGCCGGCTAACCCCATAATAATGGCGATATCGGTGTGATGACCTTTCCCTGTCAATGAGAGTGAGCCGTAAACATCAACGGCAACACGCGTGACAGATGGCATCAAGCCCTGAGTCACCAGCAAATCAGCAAACTCCTTGCCAGCTTTCATTGGCCCAACAGTATGAGAGCTGGATGGGCCGATACCAATCTTAAACATGTCAAAAACGCTAATCACGCTATAACTCCTTAACAACGCATTTTGTTATTCCCAGTGCATATGAATGTGACTGAGAATATCTATATTAAGTATAAGAGTTCTGTGGATAGCAGCAGGTTACTTCGCATGATAAATATTTATACATGAAGTATTGCCATCACAGACCCTTGTTTATTTGGGTCCTACTGGTGTTAGCCGCATCGATTTGATGCCGCAACAGTTACATATCACGATCAATTTAGGGCTAAAAAACGATCAAAAACCATATGAAATTAACTACATATGGTGTCTGCCTGTGTTATCACCCACGAACTAAATCGAGAGCAGCTTAGGATGACATCAGTGGCGCTCACTATCAGGTTTTAACCTTACATTTTTAGTGGTTTATAGTGATGAATGTTATTTTACAGATATTTCATAACGCTGACAGGCCAGTTTACAGTTTTTTTAAAATGGTTGTGCAAGGAAAGTAGAGTAAAAATCGATGTGATGGGGTGATAGGGATCGCTTTATGCTGTAATTCAGCTTTTTTAGCGGCAACGCTGTGAGGTGTGTCACTCATTACCCATGCTTGAGTGATGGTTTTAGATTAAATACTCACCTGTTGTGCCAGCCGCCGGATAATTGCCGCCGTCAAGCCCCAGACAAACTGGCTCTCATACCAAGAAAGATAGACCCGGTGATTGACACCTCCACGATGGATATCCAGAGAATAGTAGCGTGAAAGGCTAAGCGCCTCGTGTAAGGGCATTTCAAACAGACCAGCCACCTCTTCTTCATTAGCATGAAAGGCAATATTAGCGGGGATCAAACCAACAATCGGGGTGACCTGATAACCACTGGAACTGTCTAATGGCGCCAGTTGCCCGAGGACATGTACCGCCGAAGCAGGAATAGCGACCTCTTCTTGCGCTTCACGCAGTGCGGTATCAATCAGTGAACTGTCTTCCCTGTCTGCTTTGCCGCCGGGGAAGGCGACCTGACCGGCATGTTTACGCAGATGATCAGAGCGCCGTGTCAGCAGTAAAGTAGGCTCTGGTCGACAGATTATCGGAATTAAAACCGCGGCATGGTGGCTATTGGCCGTAAAGCTGCCAGCTTGGGGCAGTTGCAGTTGAAACCGGCTGATAAATTCAGACAAAGTTTGCCCGATAAATAATTCACTCACAGAATGGCTCGCTTATAAGCTGTCTTTTTCAACGCCAGGCATTTCCAGTTGCGGCAAAATGCGGGCGATTTTATCAAATGTTTCCTGATATTCAGCCTGCTCCTGGCTATCAGCCACAATTCCTCCACCGGCAGAACAATAGATTTTGCCGTTTTCGGTCAACAGCGTGCGGATGGTGATGTTGGTATCCATCGTACCACAGCAACTAATATAGCCAATGTTACCGCAATAGGCATTGCGCCGCTGTGGCTCCAGTTGTTCGATGATCTCCATGGCACGAATCTTCGGTGCTCCGGTTATTGAACCACCGGGGAAGCAGGCTCGAAGCAGCGCCGTCGCCGGGCATTCAGCAGGCAGGGTCGCGGTAATGGTGCTAACTAAATGGTGCACTGCCGGGAAAGGCTCAACAACAAATAACTCAGGCACCCGCACGCTACCTGGTTGTGCCACACGGCCAATATCGTTGCGCAGCAGGTCCACTATCATCAGATTTTCAGCCCGATCTTTCGGTGAGTTAGCTAACCGTTCAGCCTGCAAGCGGTCCTGCTCGGGGAGCTCCAAACGTGGCAGTGTGCCCTTGATCGGGCGGGTTTGAATTTGATGGTTTTCCAGCCATAAAAAGCGCTCCGGCGAGACACTCAGTATGGCGTTGTGTGGCAAGCGGATAAAGGCCGAAAACGGTGCGCGATTACTGCGACTCAACGACAGAAAGGCTTGCCATTCATCACCTTGATATTCAGCACTGAATCTCTGTGCCAGATTAATTTGATAGCAGTCACCACTGTGCAGGTACTCTTGAATCTGGCGGAATTTTTCGCCATATTCCGCCCGCGACATATTGGCCTGCCATGGGCTGGTCAGTGTGAATGACTGGGGAGCTTTAGGACTCTGTTGCTGCTGTAGCCAGAGTAGGCGCTGCTCGGCATCCCCATGACACACCAGCGTCAGCTTCTGCAAATGATGGTCGGCAATCAGCGCCCAGTCATACAAGCCGACCGCCATATCCGGTAATGCGATATCTTGTTCGGCCAGTGTCGGCAACTTCTCAACTCGACGGCCCAGGTCATAACCAAATAACCCCAATGCACCGCCCAGAAATGGCAGGTCAGGGTGTGATGGCAGTGGCAAGGCGAATTTATCGAGCTGCTGCTGTAATAAACAGAAGGGATCTGCCGGGGAGCAGACTCGGCCTTGCGCGCTGATTATCTCCGTTTGCAGGCCCCGAGTGGTGAGTGTTACCTGCGGGTCAGCGACCAATATATCAAAACGATTATGAGCATGTTCTGCGAATCCCGAATGCAGCAGCATTGCCCAGCTTTGATTGGCGAGTGGAGCAAATTGTTGGAGCAGGGCGTCAGGCTGATAAGGCAAGGCTTTGATGGTCAGGGATTTCACACTCATGAGTCACTATTCTTTTCTTTCGGATGGACATATTGGGGGCGCGATGACGCAGTTCGCAGCGCGCCGCAGTGAAGATTAGCATAAATTGGCGGGCGGGTCGTCTGGGGCAGTCAATTCACCGCAGACCCGAATAAACAGGTATACTTAATCAATTATATGTTGGAGATAAATCAATGCTAGCGGGTATGCCTTCACTTTCCCATGAGGAACAGCAAGAAGCTGTCGAACGTATTCACAAATTCATGTCAGAAGGTATGAGCAGTGGTGAAGCGATCGCACTGGTGGCCGCAGAAATCCGTGAGCGGCACCAAGATGATCCACAAGCCATGGCTATCTTTGAAGATACTGATTTTGATGATCATGATGAATCTGATTATCGCCGTGATAATGAGCAAGATGCGGATGACATTGAGGATCCGTACGAGGGATAAGCTCGGGATAGCAACTGATTAAACCCGCCGTTAATTGGCGGGTTTTTTATGGGATAACCAGATGAACGGGCTGAGGGTTACCCACTGACCACGACAGCCGCTGCGGCTCGTTTCGCTACTTCGATGGCGGTAGTGATATCATCAGCGACGGCCAGCGCCACCCCTAAACGCCGTTTGCCGGCAATGTCAGGTTTACCAAATAAGCGAATTTGCGTATCGCCAGTCAACGCAGTTTCTAAGCCATGATAAGCAATATTCTGGCTGGTCAATTCAGGTAAAATAACCGCTGAAGCGGCCGCGCCATATTGACGGATAGTGCCAATCGGGAAACCAAGAAATGCCCGGACATGTAATGCGAACTCAGACATATTTTGTGAAATTAACGTCACCATGCCGGTATCGTGCGGGCGCGGTGACACTTCACTGAAAATCACTTCATCGCCACAAACAAATAATTCCACGCCAAATAAGCCATAACCGCCGAGAGCTTTCACCACCTGAGACGCGATCGCTTTTGCGCGCGCCAAGGCGGTCTCACTCATCACCTGTGGTTGCCAAGACTCACGGTAGTCGCCATCTTCCTGACGGTGGCCAATAGGCGCACAAAAATGGATGCCATCAACAGCATTGATTGTCAGCAGGGTAATTTCAAAATCAAAACGAACCAAGCCTTCAACAATCACTCTGCCACCCCCGGCGCGGCCACCTTGTTGGGCATAATCCCAGGCGGTTTGGAGTTGACCTGCATTGCGGATCAGACTTTGGCCTTTACCGGAAGAACTCATTACTGGCTTAACGATACAGGGATAACCCACTTCACTAACGGCCTGACGGAATGCGCTATCAGTGTCGGCGAAACGGTAGCTAGAGGTTGGCAATTGCAGGGTTTCTGCCGCTAAACGGCGAATGCCTTCACGGTTCATCGTCAGCCGGGTTGCCTCGGCACAAGGCACGACCCGTTGGCCCATCATCTCGAGTTCAACCAGCATATCGGTGGCGATAGCTTCTATTTCTGGCACGATATAGTGCGGTTTTTCCTGTTCGACCAACTGTTTCAGCGCCGAGCCATCCAGCATATTAATGACATGGCTGCGATGGGCAACATGCATGGCGGGTGCATCTGCATAGCGATCCACGGCAATCACTTCCAGCCCCAGTCTTTGGCATTCGATAGCCACTTCTTTACCCAACTCGCCAGAGCCAAGCAACATGACACGGGTAGCGCCTGGGCGCAGAGCGGTTCCAATAGTTAGCATAGTTAGGTACCTACATCAGTGGGATAGTTGCACATTTATTTGTCGCGCGATCAATTTTACGGGCGCCAGTATACGGCAAAATGGCAACGAAAACGATTGCGTATCTGGCGAATGGCAGTGAGTCGATATCAATATATGCGCAGCGCATTGCGTATTTGGTTTGTTTTTTGCGGTTTAACTCCGGCAATGCCCCCATTTCTGGTATTATCGCGCCAAAATCTTGCGCTTGCCTTCAGGCTGTCGCTGCCATTCCATCCAGTTATAAGAGTTACTGCCGTGAGCACAACTTCCTTTTCTTCCCTGACGCTGCCTGCTGAGCAGTTGTCCAATCTTAATGAACTTGGCTATACCGAGATGACACCGGTACAGGCTGCGGCTTTACCGGCAATCCTCAACGGGCAGGATGTCCGGGCGAAAGCCAAAACCGGCAGTGGCAAAACTGCGGCATTCGGTATTGGTTTACTCGATAAAATTGCGGTCGGTGAGTTTGTTACCCAGGCATTGGTGCTGTGCCCGACCCGTGAATTGGCTGATCAGGTCAGCAAAGAGTTGCGCCGCTTGGCCCGTTTCACGCAAAACATTAAAATCCTGACCTTGTGCGGTGGCCAACCGATGGGGCATCAATTGGATTCACTGGTACATGCGCCACACATTGTTGTGGGCACGCCGGGGCGTATTCAGGAGCATTTGCGTAAGAAAACACTGGTACTGGAAGATCTTAAGATTCTGGTATTGGATGAGGCTGATCGCATGCTGGATATGGGCTTTACCGATGCCATCGACGATGTCATTGCCTATACCCCGCCACAGCGCCAAACCCTACTGTTCTCAGCCACCTATCCGGTCGGTATCGAACGAATCAGTGCGCGAGTTCAACGCCAACCAATCAATGTTGAAGTTGATGATGGCGATGAAGTTCCTGCCATTGAGCAGGTGTTCTTTGAAACCACCCGCGAAAAACGTTTGCCGCTACTGATATCAGTTCTCAGTCATTATCAGCCGAGTTCTTGTGTGGTTTTCTGTAACACCAAGAAAGATTGCCAAAGTGTCTATGAAGCATTGGAATCTCGTGGAATCAGTGTGCTGGCTTTGCATGGTGACTTAGAACAACGTGACCGTGATCAGGTGCTGGTGCGTTTTGCCAACCGCAGTTGTCGTGTGCTGGTGGCAACCGATGTAGCAGCCCGAGGCCTGGACATTAAAGATCTGGCGCTGGTGGTTAACTTTGAGCTGGCCTTTGACCCAGAGGTTCACGTGCACCGTATTGGTCGTACTGGTCGGGCAGGGATGAGTGGTCTGGCGGTTAGCTTGTGTACACCACAAGAGATGTCCCGCGCGCATGCCATTGAAGATTATCTGCAAATAAAACTGAAATGGACCCCGGCGGAACAGGTGAGCCGTAGTGCTAACACGATGCTAGAGCCTGAAATGGTCACGTTATGCATTGATGGTGGGCGCAAAGCAAAAATTCGCCCAGGTGATATTTTGGGTGCTTTAACCGGTGAGGCCGGTCTGACCGCTGCTGACGTCGGTAAGATTGATATGTTCCCAGTCCATGCCTATGTTGCAATCCGTAAAGCCAGTGCCAAACGTGCCTTACAGCAATTACAACAAGGCAAGATTAAAGGCAAAAACTGCAAAGCCCGTTTATTGAAATAATTACACGAAGGGGAGATGACTGTTGCATCCCCCCGACAACTCACACTATACTGTTTATATGTACAGTTACTTGTGGGCGTGAAAGACATGAAAAGGACATACAGCAATGGCCGTTGAAATAAAATTCGTCGTGGTAAGACAGGGTGAGGAAAAAATGACTTTCACAACCAAAAAAGAAGCCGATGCTTACGATAAAATGCTGGATTTGGCTGACAATTTGTCTGAGTGGCTGTCACAGGCTCCCTTAACCCTTGAAGAAGATCAACGCGAGGCGCTGAGTTTCTTCCTGGCAGAAAATAAAGAGGCTTTGGGGCAAATTCTTCGAGGTGCTAACCCTGCGACTCCTGTCGATGGGCAAGCAAAAGTGAAAGCGGAAAAGAATGTACCAGAGAAAAAAAACAAATCTGAAGAAAATCAAGCCGCTTAATTTGCCAACTTTCAGCAGAAAGTGAAAAAGGGATCTAAAATGAATCGTGAAATCACCTTCTTTAGCCGATTTGAGGCGGATATTCTGGCAGATCGTAAGACGATCACCATCCGGGATAGCAGTGAATCCGATTTCCGCCCAGGGGAAACCTTGCGCGTATGTCGCAATGAAGATGGCGTATTCTTCTGCCACATTATGGTCAAATCAGTCACGCCAATCACGCTGGAGGCACTGTCTGACCGTCATGCGGAGCAAGAAAATATGTCATTGGATGAGCTGAAAAAGGTGATTAAGGAGATCTATCCTGGGCTGGAACAGTTTTATGTGATTGAATTTACGCGGTGTTAATTAAACGGCGTTATCATTATTACCCTGCAACGCTGTTCACTCTGTAACCTACCTTTCAATCATCGTTCCTACCATAGGATAGAAATAATAATATTTGGAGGAATGATGAGAAAGACAGGATTAGCCTTGGTATTGATCACTGCATTGGCGGGTATCACCAGTGGTGTACAGGCCCAAGAGCCGCGAGTAGCGAAATTACCTGCTTGCCCCGGTTTAAACCAATCTCAGGTAGCAACGCAGGTTAAGCGAGATTTTCTGCAAAACAGAATTACGCGTTGGGAAGCGGATAAGAAACAATTGGGTACTGATAGCCCAGTGGTTTGGATTAGCGCGGTAGACATTACAGGCCAGGATGATGTCTGGCAGGTTCCAATGACTGTTCGTGGTAACAAGGGTGACAAAACCTACCAAGTGGTACTTGACTGCAAAGCTGGCAGCATTACCTATAATGGCCCTAAATAGGTATACCTCTCATTAGTAATTGACTCAAATAGGTCTGGGTAGAATAACGTCTGCATAAAGTTAATAGCTGCCAAACAGGTGCTGGAGGAAACGTATCTGGTACCTGTTTATCCCCCCTCACGGCGGATACTCTCTCAGGTCTCTTTTATAATCATATTTATCATTTAATTAGCTCCCTTCAGCTAAATTATAAGCATATGCTGGTGCTTGGCATCCACAGGTAATCGTGTCACTCTCGCGTTAACGAACACAGATGGATAACTCAATCAATGACCATACCTCCAAAGGCCGATAAACGCCCTTATCCAATAACTATGCACGGCGATACCCGTGTAGATGACTATTATTGGCTACGTGATGACGAGCGTACTGACGCCGATGTTCTGAACTACTTGCAAGCTGAAAATGATTTCACCAACGCAGTGTTGCAGCCACAACAACCTTTGCGAGAAACCCTGTATCAAGAGATGGTTTCGCGAATTCCGCCACAGGAAGAATCAGTCCCCTATATCCGCAATGGCTATCGCTATCAGACGCGTTTTGAGCCGGGTAATGAATATGCTATTTACGTGCGTCAACCGGTTTGGGCTGATAGCAGTTGGGAAACGTTATTGGATGGCAACCAACGGGCAGCGGACAGTGAGTTTTATACCTTGGGTGGGTTGGATGTTAGCCCAGATAATCATCTATTAGCGGTTGCAGAGGATTTCTTATCGCGTCGCCAATATGATATTCGGGTGAAACATTTGCAAAGTGATGTTTGGCACGAAGAAGTTATCAGCAATACCTCAGGTAGTTTTGAGTGGGCCAATGATTCAAAAACGCTCTATTACGTGCGCAAACATGAAAAAACATTACTGCCTTATCAAGTGTATCGCCATGTAGTAGGAACCGACCCTCAATTGGACCAACTTATTTATCAGGAAACTGACGATACATTTTATGTTGGGCTGGAAAAAACCACATCTGAACGTTTCATTGTTATTAATCTGAGCAGTACCACTACATCTGAAATCTTGTTGCTGGATGCTGATAAGCCTGAATCCGCACCACAGATGTTTGCACCGCGCCGTAAAGACCATGAATACGGGTTGGACCACTATAAGCAACATTTTTATTTACGCTCAAATAAAGATGGCAAGAATTTCGGTTTGTACAAAATAGCCGAAGAAGGTAAGGAACAACGTGATTTTGCCGATGAATCTCAATGGGTGTCATTAATCGCGCCAACAACTGATGTTATGTTGGAGGGCTTCAGCCTATTCCGTGATTGGTTGGTAGTGGAAGAGCGTAGTGAAGGGCTGACGCATTTACGACAGATTCACTGGGCCACTGACGAAGAGAAATACATTACTTTTGATGATCCAACCTATGTTACCTGGTTGGCTTATAACCCCGAGCCAGAAACAGAATTGCTGCGCTATGGCTACTCCTCTATGACTACACCAAGTTCAATGTTTGAACTTAATATGGATACAGGTACGCGCCAGCTACTGAAACAGCAAGAAGTGAAGAATTTCACCCCGGAAAAGTATCGCAGCGAGCGGATATGGGTCACTGCAACCGACGGCGTAAAAGTGCCGGTTTCATTGGTTTATCACCAAGATCACTTTGTTTCAGGTAGTAATCCACTGTTGGTTTATGGCTATGGCTCATATGGCAGCAGTATGGATCCCGCATTCAGTGGTAGCCGATTAAGCCTATTGGATCGTGGTTTTGTCTTCGCTCTGGCTCATATTCGGGGCGGCGGAGAATTGGGACAGCAGTGGTATGAAGACGGTAAATTGCTCAGCAAGTTAAATACTTTCAACGATTTTATCGATGTTACCAAAGCATTGATAACTGAGGGTTATGGTGATGCTAACCGTGTATTTGCCATGGGAGGCAGTGCTGGTGGCTTGTTGATGGGGACGGTCATCAATCAGGAACCCGGGTTATATAAAGGCGTAGTGGCACAGGTGCCGTTTGTTGATGTGGTAACCACCATGTTGGATGAATCGATTCCTCTCACCACTGGCGAGTATGATGAATGGGGCAACCCGAACGATAAGGCGTATTACGACTATATTAAGCAATACAGTCCTTATGATCAGGTAAAGGCTCAGGATTATCCGCACATGCTGGTGACTACCGGCTTACATGATTCACAGGTTCAATACTGGGAACCGGCAAAGTGGGTCGCCAAGCTGCGTGAAATGAAAACGGATGACCACCAATTATTGCTCTACACCGATATGGATTCAGGTCATGGCGGTAAATCAGGCCGTTTCAAAGCGTATGAAGACATCGCTTTGGAATATGCATTCATACTGGCTTTGGCTTAATCTAGTCAGGAATATTACGTCAGGTAATAGGTCAGGGTATGGCGCATATCTGGCGTAAGGTCAGTTATTGAAGCTAACATCCAACGCAGATAGTCCGGGTCTTGCCGGGCTATCTGTTCAATGCTTTTGCCCCGGTATTTCCCAAATTTAAATGTCTGTAATAACAGCGGCTGCTGTGTTATCTCGGCCATTTGTTCGGCGTTCCAACCAGAGTCTTGCATAATGCGCTGTAATAGCGCCGCAGTGACATAGCAGTCGTATAAAGCACGATGCGGGTATAGATTATCCGGTACTGAAACATTCAGTCGCAAAGCGTAACGCAGATATTGATTACTGTGCTTAATGTCAGGATAGAGCATTCGTGCCAGCTTAAGCGTACAAATCCATTGGCCGCCCATCTCCGGTAATACCCCACGATCAAAAGGCGCATTATGGGCAACATAATATGGGCTGCCTTGATATCTTCTAATCGCCACCGCAATTCGTGGTTTGCCTTCTACCATTTCTTCAGTGATATGGTGGATTACCATCGCATCAATGCTGATTGGTCGGTCTGGACTAATCAGATCACTCATAGGGTTAGCCAATGCTCCATCAACTAAATCAATAGAAGCAACCTCAACAATCCCACCGGCTAAACCACAGGTTTCGGTATCGATAACACGAAAATACATTTCTATCCCCCACCGACTATTGCTAAATAATAGCAACAAAAAACCCGCCTAATATGGCGGGTTGACTGACGAGACGAAAAGCCCGTTTATTCTGCGCTGGTAGAAGATGACTTCTTAGCGCGTTTCTCCGCTTTTTTCTCAGCTGGAGTTTTTAGTGGCTTTTTCTTCGCGTTCTTTTTGCTGTCCATTCCCTTACTCATGGCTTGCCTCTCTTTACCTTCGGTTAGGTTGGTACGCCCACCTATTAACCACCTTATGAGGGTAAGTTGCAAGGAGATAAAGCATCAATGCAATTAATCTATTGTTTAACAACAGTATTATTAAATCTTAATTTATCTTGTTACCGTTTAAATCGTGTTATCCCGAGGATATAACTGCGCAGAATGCATTGAGATATGGCGTAATTATCGCCAGTTGGAGGAATTAATTGGCTGATTGGCGTAAATGTGATGTTTTATCGTTGACCCTGCGTGCTGTATAGGCTTTGATAACTTTAATGTCTAATAACAAACATGGAAAAATAATGGAACAATTACGTGGGCTTTATCCAGCGTATGAACCCTACGACAGTGGTTTATTAGACACCGGCGATGGGCATCAGATTTATTGGGAACTCTGTGGCAACCCAGAAGGTAAACCAGCTGTATTTATACATGGTGGACCGGGAGGGGGTATTGCACCTTATCACCGGCAACTTTTTAACCCTAAAAAATATAAAGTGCTGCTGTTTGATCAACGTGGATGTGGTCGTTCAAAACCCCACGCCAGTCTGGACAATAATACAACCTGGCATTTGGTCGATGATATCGAACGGCTACGCAAAATGGCGGATGTAGATAAGTGGCTGATCTTTGGTGGTTCATGGGGCTCAACACTCGCATTGGCTTATGGTGAAACACACCCCGAACGGGTCAGTGAGATGGTTCTGCGTGGAATTTTCACACTACGCAAAAAAGAGTTGAATTGGTACTACCAGGATGGGGCCTCTCGTTTTTTCCCAGATAAATGGCAACGTATACTTTCCATTTTATCGCCAGAAGAACGGAGTGATATTACTGCTGCTTACCGTAAGCGGCTGACATCACCTGACAAGGCGGTACAACTGGAGGCTGCCAAAATTTGGAGTTTATGGGAAGGTGAAACTGTTACATTATTACCGACCAAAAGCTCTGCTTCCTTTGGCGAAGATGATTTTGCTCTGGCCTTTGCCCGTATTGAAAATCACTATTTTACCCATCTAGGTTTTTTAGACAGTGATAACCAATTGTTGGATAACGTGACACGTATTCGTCATATTCCAGCAGTTATTATTCATGGTCGATATGATATGGCGTGCCAGCCACAGAATGCCTGGGATTTAGCACAAGCCTGGCCAGAGGCTGAATTGCATATTGTCGAAGGTGCGGGGCATTCCTTTGATGAGCCAGGAATTCTGCACCAGTTGATTCTGGCTACAGATAGATTTGCGCGTAAGTCATAATTGTCTTATTCGGTCCACTCCCGCAACTTGATACCTGCGGGAGTTTTTAGTCGCTTACTTTATCTTGGGCTCATACGGTAAGCGTGAGAATTTAATTGATTCAGCACGGTAGTGAGCTAAGCGTTGTAAAAAATACTCACGCAGTTCTTCCGGCTGTTCCCGGGCGATCATTTCAGCAATCACTGGCATATTGTAACGCTCTTTAAACGCCACACCTGAAGCGGCTAAATCAACATTCATTTTTGCCGTTTCTTCGTCAGAAAGCTCCGTCAGATTATATCCCATCGTTTTCTCCTTCTTAGGCTGTGGGGGTATGGCGCAAAAGGTAATGCAGGTAACGTGGATTGGCAAGTAGCGGATGTGACCAAACCATCACATTAATCGGTTATCTGTATTGGGATAATATTAATACCCACTGTAATTAATTATTATTTTAAGGTGAAAATCAAATAATAATCATTCCTTTTAGTATTTTGCCGGTAATGTGAATGATTCTTATAATAATTACGGTAATTTGTGGGATTTACTATTTTATGATTTAAATCAAGTGGTTGAGTTGTCTTTATCTTTTTAATGTTTTTATTGTAAATGGGGTGTTCTTATTTTGTATTTATCTTGGCATAATACGAAAAATAATCATCGCTTACCTGCATTATAAAAATAAGGGAATTATTATGTTGAAAACAGAAATGGCAAAAAAGCTCAATGAGCAGCTTAATCTGGAGTTTTACTCTGCGAATCTTTACCTGCAAATGAGTGCCTGGTGCAGCGATAAAGGTTTTGAAGGTGCTGCGGCATTTTTAAAAGAGCATTCTCAAGAAGAGATGCAGCACATGCAGCGTTTGTTCGAATATCTCAGCGGGACAGGCTCTATGCCGGTTTTGGGTACGATCAGCGCCCCACCAATTGATTTTGCTTCTCTGGCTGATGTATTCAAGCAGACTTACGAGCATGAGCAGCTTATTACTACTCAAATTAATGAACTCGCTCATGCAGCAATGGAAAACCACGATTATTCCACGTTCAATTTCCTGCAATGGTATGTGGCTGAGCAGCATGAAGAAGAAAAACTGTTCAAATCCATTCTTGATAAACTGGCCTTGGTGGGTAACAGCGGTAATTCATTGTTCTTCGTTGATAAAGATCTGAAAACAATGGCGGCCCAAAGCCACGTTCAAGCTTAATCTGTATTGTTAGAGTGATTGACGCAGTTTTTGATTCTCGATCAACAGAATCAGGAACTGCGATTTTCGTTTTTCCCCGCTAACTTAGCTACACAACTCCCTCCATCTTATTGTTTTCGTGCTAATTGCATATTGTTTAGCTATGGTTTCTCGACTTGCTATATTCAAATCGTTATCATTTGCAATAACGACAAGGCAGTGAGTTGAATTGCTGCCCAATTATTGGTGATATTTCAATCACCACTCAGAATTTGGCGTTTTGTTTTGTGTGCTATCTCACAGGTAGTGCAATTGACTGGAAGTGATAGGGGTTCGCGCTGCCAATATAGGATATGGTTGGTAGCAGATTGATTCTTTTCCCCATTGATTAAGGGATACTATGTTTATTCGCAAAGTCCGTTCTTCTTGCCGCATGCTTTCGGCGCTTATTGTGTTGTTTGTTGGGCTATCTAGCCAGCAAGCTCTGGCTCACGCACACCTGAAAATAGAGTCGCCAGCTGCCGATACCACTATCGGTTCAGCACCAGAAGCAGTGACGCTGGGTTTCTCTGAAGGTATTGAACTCAATTTCAGTGGTGTGAAAGTTACCGGCCCTGATAACAATGTAGTGAAAACTGGTGCGTTAAAATTGGATCCGGTGAATAACACACAGTTGATTTTGCCTATTGATCATGCATTAACAGCAGGGAAATATAATGTTTCATGGCACGTGGTGTCTGTCGATGGTCATAAAACCAAAGGCACATACAGCTTCACTGTGAAATAATATGTCTCTGGCGGCTCTATTCGTTCTGTGTCGCTTCTTGCATTTTCTGGCGGTGATGCTGATGTTTGGCATCAGTATATTCACCGCTGTATTAGCACCAGATCGATTCTCTTCAATACTCAAAACCCGTCTGTCACCTCTACTTATCTTCAGTACTTTTCTGGGGCTTATCTCTGCCGTGGGGCTTTTAGCCGTTCAGGCTGGAATGATGGGTGATGGTTGGGCTGATACTTATCGATTGACCGTTTGGTGGTCGGTATTTGGTACACGCTTCGGCCAGGTGTGGCAATGGCATATGGGTTTATCCATTTTGATTATGTGGATAGTGTTGCTGGGTTCAACTCGTAGCAACTATCGACTGATAGCGGGCTGCTCAACGCTGTTACTCGCGAGTCTTGCTTTTACCGGGCATGCGGCGATGCATGCTGGAGTCGTGGGATGGATTCACCAAACTAATCAAATCATACATCTGCTCAGTGCGGGTTACTGGCTGGGTTGCTTGCCAGCGCTGCTGATTTGCCTCGTTTATACCCGCAATAATGATGTCAAACGTGAAGCCATCACTACGTTGATTCGATTCTCAAGCTGGGGACATCTGGCCGTAGCATTGGTACTGGCGAGTGGTGTTATTAACAGCATCATTATACTGGGCGATACCGCGCTGACGCTGACATCTACTTATCAGATACTTCTGCTCTGCAAAGTGATATTGGTGATGTTTATGATTATTGTTGCACTGATTAATCGTTATCTCATCGTTCCATTGCTTAAGCAATTACCCGCTAAAGCTCACTATTGGCTAGTGGTAAATAGTTGTGTGGAAATTATCCTCGGTGTAGCGGTATTACTCTTAGTCAGTGTTTTTGCCACTATGGCACCGGTATAGGGTAAAGCTATAAGTAACAGATATTGCTACTGAGCTTGCATTGGAGCCTTTGGATGCGAGAAAATCTAAGCAATCAATTAATTGAGGATAATTAAGATGAAAGGTTTTGTGCTGACGTTATCGTTGCTGATGCTATCAATTAACGCTATTGCTGCTGGAAAGATAGTGACGGTCAGTAAATTTGAATTTGGTAAGCAATGGGCATTTACCCGAGAAGAAGTGATGCTGGAATGCCGCCCAGGTAATGCTTTATTTGTGATTAACCCGAGTACGTTAGCGCAATATCCCCTCAATGATATTGCTACCGAGCAGATGAAATCTGGCCTTGTATTAGCGAAGCCGTTAGATATTTTGTTGTTAGATGACAGTAACAACCCTGGGCAGAAGATGAGCTTGGCGCCTTTCCAGCAGCGTGCAATGTCATTGTGTCAAAATTAAACCTGAAATTGTGAGACTCACCAATATTAACCCGTATTTTTCAAATGATTACTATTACTAGTAATAGGTTTGAGTTTTCGCCATTCAGATTAGTTTACAACCGTAATTAATTAGTTCTATTGCCAAGTTGGCGAAACACATGTACTCGACTACGCTTAAGGAGTACGGCTGAATAAGCCTACGTTAATGCCAACTTTTAGCGCACGGCTCTCTCCCAAGAGCCATTTCCCTAGACCGAATATAGGAATCGTATTCGGTCTCTTTTTAATGTGTTGATTTTTTTGATGTTTTTTCCTCTCCCCCGAAATTTCCCCGAAATCCTATACTCGGCCTAAATTTCTACCCACTCATTTTTACGCGAATCCAGGTATACATTCGTCATTTTCATCGATTTGTGACCGAGCAATTTCTGTGCAAATTCCTTACCGTACTCAGCTTCATAAAGTCTCGATGCCAGGCTGCGGATCTCGTGAAAGCTGGGAGGGGATATGTCATAAACCAGATCCGTTGCTTTCAATGCTTTAACAAATGCTTTGGTGAGTGAGTCCGCATTTAATGCACCGGGCTCCCGGCCTGATTTTCTACTGGACGAGCAAATGAGATATTCGCTCTTATTGTTATTCAGGCACTTTTCTACAACGTCACCGACGGAGGTATTCATTATTTCCAACCGAAGTGATAGTGATATAGCTATCTGCATTTTAGTTTTACTTTGGACTATCCAAAGCTTGCCATCATGCACATCGCTTCTTTTTAATTGCCGCACATCGTCACGGCGTTGGCCGGTAATTAGCGCCAATGCTAGGCTGAGTTGAACCCAGTTCTGCTGTTGGCCGGCTGCCTCGTAAATCTTGCAAAAGGCAGCATAGTCGAGCCGTTCCCGCTTAACTTTTGGTGACGGCGTGCGTGTTGCTTCCACTGGGTTGGTGCTAATTAAACCATCAGCTATTGCTTCGCGAAAAACATCAGATAAAACAGAACGTAGATTTACCGCCATCGAACTTTTACCATTATCGACATAGGCATTAATAAAATCAGCGATATGCTTGGTGGTAATAGCCTCGATCGGTTTATCTCCAAATTCTTGGTTAATATATCCGATTTGCAGGACTCTCATTTTCATGGTGTTCTCAGCCAGTTCTCTACGCTTTAATAGCTCTGAATAGCGCTTTAGCCAACTTGCTACGGTATTAACTTCAGCTTTAGCCGCAGGAGTTGGGGTAGGGGCTTGTAATCGTTCAAGCAGGGCAACTGGCTGAAAATTGGATTCAATATAATTATTGGCCTGAATAGCCTGAGATATGGCATCTCTACGGGCAATTTGCCCGAGGGTTATTTCCTCCCCAGTAATAGGGTTACGCCAGTAAAATGATTTGCGCGAGCGGCGATAGGTAAGGTTCCGAGGTAAATTGGCATCATATCTTTGCGGCCTTGATGCCATGATTAATTCTCTCTATTAATGGTGAGTTAACATCGGGTGATGCTTTTATTATTTTTTTAGCTAAGCGATAGCTTTTAGGTTGAATATAAATAGCACCTGGCTGTACACGATATTCCCGCCCATGTTTTTCAGGGGCAGGGTAAATATTGCCGCCTCGCGCCCAGCGCTGGAGTGTCTGGGGGGTTGGTTGCTTGCTGCGGTAGGTTTCTTCCGCCCATTCTTCTAATGTCAGTAGTTTGGTCATTGGTCTTTCCTCAGTAGGAAAGGGCGCAAAGATGTTACGCCCTATTATGGTCGTTTGGTCTGGGGTGGTAAGGGGCTATGTTTTAGTGATACTGCTATCGAATGCTACGGTCGGATATGGTTAAACCTCCCGAGTTAACCGGTTGATAATGTCTCTTTTGGAGGGAATGCGAAGCTGGTAGGCCAATTGCCATGCTTTGCGCTGATTCTGAGTTTTATGTTCCAACATTTTGCGGATAGTGGTCACCGGGATACCGGTGCTGCTGGCAATCAAGTTTTCATTGTGGCCAGCGCGGTGAAACTGATAGATAGCCAGCAAAACTTCCAGTGAGTAGCGCTTACGAATACCTATATCGACCGTATTCACCTGAGATAAGCCGGGCCATCGCTCATCATTGGGATAAATCGGCTTCGGTATTGGCTGGTAGGGGTTACCGCTGCGGATTTCAGCGCGACAGCGCATTAGCCAGATGATACGAGCGGTATAGTCCCCCCGGTCATCTTCTTTAAAGTAGCTGCCGGTACTCTGGTTCAGTTCCTCATCCATCATGCGGCTTCCTTCTGTTTCTGCTCTAATTCCCACTCTTTTACGATTCTGGTGCATTGAGCGTGTACCTGGCGGGCAGTTGCTATCCCGAAGCCTTTGACGGCGTGAACGCTGGGTAACCGCTGGGGTCAGGCCATCCGGCCAGTTCTGTTTGAAATCCTCAACCATGGGATAGACGGGTAATGCCCACTCATTGACCGAGACGATCAGGCCAATGCCGCTGGTGGAGCGAATTTCAATATGCCAGTCAATATCGTTAATGAGCTGCATATCGTAATCACCTGAGCGCAGTTTCAGTCCCCACTGGAAGGTATAAAAGTAAAACTCAATACCATCATTGCCACGATAGTAGGTTGGCTCGACGTCACCATCCATACGCTGGATCCGGTTGGTGAGGTCAGAAACGGCATTATTCAATTGGTCATTAACATTGACCATGACAGCCAGTTTGCTGGTTTTTTCTGCCACCTCTTTTTTGTATCGCCGGATCTCTGTTAGTTGCTGGTTTAACAGCGTGCGCTTGCTCTCCAAATCATCTTTGAGGCGAACGATCTGGATTTTCATTTTTTCAGGATTCAGTGACTTCAACCGATTCACCTCAGTAGCCAACACGCGTTGGCCTGAAAGTGAAAGATTGTATTTGGCTGAAATACTGTCTCGCTGCGCATTAGCTTCAGCGACTAACAGGTCTGCATTTTCTATGCGTTCCTGCACTTGTGTTAACGCCAAGGATTTCGTGGTTAGGTCGTTTTCAGTTTTTTCTAAACGGTCGAATAAAAGGTTGTACTCGTCAGTCTCGATGTTGAGTTGTTCAATACATAGGGACTGTGCTTGGTTGAGTAAAACAGTCGCGCTCTCTATAGAGCGCTGTGCGGTGCCGGTAGTCTGCTCGATGGCAAGGTCTAACTGCGCCCGAACTGGACGCAGGGATGACTCCAGCACACTGGCAGTTGTGGCCTGTGTGGTCATGATGGGTTACCTGTGGAATGCCTGCCGTGGCAGGTTATGAAAGGTTATTGCGTGATAGAGAAATAGCGGATCCGGCCAGCTTTTACCGCGTTGTACAGGCGGTTAACTGTTTCAGTAGTAAGCTCAATTCCTGCCGCTACTAAATCAGCATCAATTTGGGCAATCCAATTAGCTGGCTTGTCTGTTAGTTGCGTATTTACCGATCCGCCCAGTTGCTTAGGAAAGTTAAGCGATCCCGCAGGGTGTAACGACTGATGGACTGTTGTATCCGTACTTGCGGCGACTGTTTCTGTAGTGGCCACTGGCACTGACTGTTGTTGTTTTTTCAATTCATCAAGCCGCAATGCTTCCTGCTGTCTGTGCTGTTCCTCAATTTGTTTTTGCCTGGTAATGCGTTGATCAATCATCAGCGCCAGATGTTCGTGCTCAAGGGCAATTATTTGGTTGATGTCAGCGAACAGATTTTTATAAGCCGGTTCAATATCAGCAAATAGCACTAAGTTAGACTGATATTTCTCACCTAATTGGTTAGCAGCTATCTTGGCGCGGGCCAGTTCATCGTTGGCTGCACTCTGCAAAGAGGTGAGGGTTTTCTTGCCTTTGATAGCAGTGGCAAAATCAGCCGGGATAGTAGGTAGAGTGACAATAGCCAACTGTTTATTGATACCGGCAATGTGCTCAGCAAGAGCGGCTTTTACCTTATTCAGTATTTCAAGGCGAATAGCTTCTTTGCGCAACTTAACGAGTTTTGACAGGTCTAGCCGTTTGTTTCGCATTTCATCGCGCAAGGTATCAATGGTGCGGAAAAGTAGATCAATCTGCTCAGTCTTAGACAGTGCCTGCTGCTTAATCAGATCCAGCTCTTTCTCTGCTTTTTCACAGAACTTAACGGTTTCTTCTGCGTCAGCGAAGTCCTGATCGGTCACCAGATTAGTGTTGATGGATTGAATAAAGGCCAACGCTTGATTCTGGTAAACAGTCAGGTTTGATTCTTTTACCGCGCCCTCTATCTCCACCAATAGGGCAGGGAGGCGCATTAAGGCTTTACCTTGCGGTATGTCTTTTATCTCAGGGGCTGTGTAACCGTTCAAATCCTGTTCAAATTGCTGCCAACCCGCCATCAAAACTTCACGGCGACCAGGTACCGGTAAATACTCCATCCACACAAAGTTATCCTCAGTGCCATTTGATACCACAAAAATGACCTTTTCGGACTCACTCACTAAAAGCTGCTGTTCTAACTGCCAGTAATACTCTGGCGGCAAGTCTTTATTTTTCACCGCCAGCGCCAGTGTGGCATTCCACATTTTGTGTTCAAACAACACATCTTCCATCATGGTCATGCCATCAAAGGAAGCCAACAAATAGCCATCATCATCGATGGCGGTTGCTGGGAATAATTCGGTACCGATCATGGATTCTACGATGACCCGCGCTGTGGCTTCTTGCGCGTGGCCTTTATCGAACAAGTTGGTTTGTACCCAATCGCTGATTTCCCGTTCCGAGCCGGTGGCCTTCATATTCAGCAATTCATCGCGGCGCATTTTACTGGAGGCTGCCATCATTACTGGGGCTTCGCTGGCAGTGAAATGGCGACTGCGTAAGGCGTGCCATTCTGGCGTGCCTTGCTGGACATTAATGATTTGTATCTTCTGCCTCCAGATGTTCGATAGTTTTGATTTGTGCCGAGGTGAGGGTGTATTTGCTTTCGATGGTGTTGATGATTTGCGCGGCGGTTTTCTTGCCCTTGTTGATCAGTGTTGTCCAGTCAGCAAGTGCGCGTTGAAATTGTTCCGCGCTGTATTCTGGTAGTGCCTGCGGCTGGCTTGGTTGCTGGCTGCCTTGGCTGTGTTCTTTACCTTCATTCACATCAAGACTTTTACCTTCCATTTCCTCTGCTGTTGGCTGCTGACCAATTTCCGGCCAACCTTTACGCAGTGCCTGCGCTTCGGCGCACTTGGCTAATTGCCCATAAGGCCGCTTTTTCCACATGGCATTGGGTGCTTGGGTATCGCGGCCAGCGGTCGCATAGTTCTCCAGCCAATATTCCTTCGCACTGAACTCCACGATAGTGCCGTTAGGCATGAGTTTGCTCAGGGTGTATTTGCACCACTGAGGGAAAGTAATTTCTACTCCGTTAAAAACTTGTGTGAGGTCAGGGCCAAATTCGGGTTCCTGTGCACCGGCATAGTTACCAGAGCGGTCTGCCTGTATGCGATAGAGCCCAACACCGGGCATCACCACATCACGCATTTCATATTTACCACTTACCGCATCTTTCACGCTCATAGGAACTAAATGAACGGGTTTCATCAGTGGATCTAACTGGCGGGCGCGGCAATAACTCACTGCCATGATGACTGAATCATCTTTAGCGCCAGGGTAAATACTGTTTTTTAGCTCGTTCCACGTTGGTTCGTCAATATTCAACCCAACCACGGCGGGCGGGAGATTACTGGTTGTTACTGCTTGGGTGGTCATTGGTCAGCCCTCAGATTTTGACAGCGATAGCCAGAAACATGAACGCGCCTAAAACACAGGCGAAGAAGAATTTCAGGCCAGATTGTTTGGGATATAGGTTGAAGTCGTCGCCGGTAACGCGGTGGCGGTATTGGAGTTTCTTGATGAATTCAGTAGTCATGGTATGCTTTCCCATGGTTGGGTTTGGTCACTCAACCACGCTGATAATAATCCTCGTGGTTATTGTTCAGTCCTCAGTAGGTTTGCGGTTGGTCCCGCACTCCTGGGATAGCCCCGGCTTAATCGCTGGGGCTTTTCTCTTTTAGGATATGGATAAGTAAGAAAAGGTATGAAAAGACAACTTGTAGTTTTATTAGCATCAATTCTTAGTATTCCATCAGCATTTGCTGTAGATATTCCAGCCATGGAAAAGGTAATGCGTGAAGGCATGCAGAACCCGAAAACAGTGGAATATCGGTCAATCACTGAAGTAACCAACTCTACCGGCGAAACGTTTGTTTGTGGTGAGGTCCGTATTACAGGGGAAAATAGTCAAGAGGCTGATTTCATTCCCTTTGCTTATACTCAACACAAAACTATCTACGTGAGTTCAGATCTTTCTAAGAATGAGAAAAGTGAGTATCGTCTGACTGGATGTGAAGGCAAAGAATCAGAGGCATCTTGGTATAAGACTCTAACGATATTAGATACAAACTGCCTTGCCGGTTTTCAAACACTAAAAGCTTATTTCAGTGAAGGAAAATCAGACGAGCTTGCTATCGCCGCAGGCGTTAGCGTTTGGGATGATTTCAATAAAAAAATAGGAAAATCTGCTGATGCTGAATTTAATAAATCGGCTTATTATTATTTAAGATCGATATTGAATCAGGCTAAGGTTAACCCAGAAATGGGGGCTGAGATTAAAGCAGATCCAATAGCAACAAAGAATGAATTCCTTGCTAATTGCAGAGCAATTTTTATTGAAAAGACTATCAAATAATTATCGCGATTATTATTCCTAGTCTATGAGGGTGCTTTGTGTTGCATCTAACTCCATGGCTCTTTCTGCTTTGGCAACACGGAGAAATATTTCCTCCTGCACCTCATCCAGATAGAGTTCCATAGCGGTTGTTTCGGTAAGTGCTGCAAGGTAATGGGTACTTGCACCCGCAATAAAGCAGCCATTTTTGACAGCGGTTTTAAAAGCGCCGAGCATTTTTGAATGACGGCGTAAAAACTCAATCCTCTTGCCTAATTCCTCTTGCTCATCAGGATCCGAAATTAATAGGCGGTCATACTGTTCCAGCGATTGCTCAACCATTCGCTGATAGTTGTATTCATTCATAGGCCTTTCTTATTTATATAATAAAAAAGACCACATAAGTGGCCTTTAAAGGGGGGGTATTAAATAATATGCTGGTTAGGTATCATTTTTAGCCGGGGGATCTGAATCCTCCTAATTTTCAGTTGGGTCAGTATCTCTAGGCGAATTTATGATTGTTGGAATGGCTGAGATTTCTTTACCCATACCCCAATTAGCTACATTTAGTTTCTCCCCTAGTTTTGCTCCTTCAAATAACTCTTTTGGAACGTTACCAAAATTAAGATCACTTTTAAGTATTGAGCCTAATTGTTTGGCAACAGGGGATTCAGCTATTTTGATTAACTCTTTGAGGTTGTTGGGTAGGTCAGAAGCTGGATTATACAATGCTGAAACCTGAGACATAATTTCTTTACTGGCTAAATATTTCCCATCTTTGAATGCAGGAGATCCGAGTGCCTCTGCTACAGTAATGTTTCTTTGTTTGGTTGTGGACTGTCCCTCCTTTCTATTTGATTCTTTTATTTTACCCTTGAGACCAACTAATATAGTTTCGCTTTCATTTATTTCATTTTGAAGACTTATTGATTTTTCACTGAGGGTAGATATCGTCTCATTTGCACTTTTAATCTGCTTTTCAAGTGTCACTATAGAGAGGCTTAATATTTCATGATGGGTACTTAATGCATCCATATTTAGTTTTGACTTAAGCTGTGATTCTTCTTCATCAGCTAATTTCGTAGCTATTTCTGCTTTTGCTAACTCCTCAGCATTGTCGCTTTGAACTTTTGATTGTGCAACATGGCTAATTGTTTCATAGGCTCGAGTTTTTTGTTTTCTAACAAAATCTTCAGAAATATTGTCATACTGCATATGAAGGAGGCGGATAGCTACACCAAGATAAGGGAATGCAACCGCAATAATAAAAGCTGAAATGGCTGGATAGATAAGAGAGTCAAGATGCCAAGGGTCAAGTTTTCCAGCGAGGGTAGTAGTAATCCGCTCTTCAATCGGTTTCTTGCTGAGAATAATAATTAGTACTGATTGCCAATTGAAGTATAACCAAGAGAGGATAAAACAAAAGAAAAATGGATTTCGTATTCTATCGATAATGGTTTCTTTCACTGACTTCAACAGATCATTCATTAGACCGCCTAAAATAGCCATCAATTATTAAGATATTCTACTCAATTTAATGAATAAACGATAGACGTTGACCGCCCAATATTCGCGAGTTAAACCTGAGTGCAGCGCAGCCAAAGGCCCCGAAGATCAGGGCCAAGATAAGATCTCTTATTCGCCATCTTTCTTTTCGTTAATACGTTGGAATGGATAACGCTCGGTATCTGGCTTGATATTGCGGTAGAAGTGGGAGCCAATTGATTCAGCGCCGGAGAAGGCTGTGTAATCATCAGCGGACACGTTTCGGTAGTGATACAGGGCCGCCGGCTCACCCTTCGACTTAAAGCGAATCGCCAGTGTGTTGCTAACTGGGTCATGGCCGATGCTGTGGATCTGGGAAGATTCAATCTGCTTCATACTAATTGCTGGTAAATTGCTCATATTGGTTCCTTTTAGGTAAAAAAAAGAGCCACAGCCTAAGTTGTAGCTCCGATGGTTTATTTTGCTTTCCTGCTAATTAATGCTTAACGCACGCCGCGAGGTAACTTACTGCAACCACGCATCTTTTGGCGGGCAACTGCTGCAATCCGTTTATCTGGATCTGCTGAAGTTCTGGGCTTGCTGGGTACTGCTGAGTGATGCAAACAGCCAGTTAAACCGCGTGATCAGTGCCGCCAGTGGTGCTGACTGGCGGACCCTGCGCGATCTCGAAAAATTATTATCCCAGATGTTCCCCGGTGAAGGTGATACCCAGACCGCTATAAGCGCACGCCTGCGTGAAATTAGTCCTGTCCGTCATGGGCTGCTGAAACAGGTCAGAACTGTCCGCAATGAGGATATCTCGGCTAACGATAGCGGGATATGCAGCTAAAGTTTGTTATGGATTTAAACGCACCCAAGCACAGATTCAATATTACTTATCCTAAATTAATTATAAAAATGGATGCTTAGGACTTTTTAATAGTATTTTATATCCATAGTTCAACTTTCATTAATCGCAGCTTGTTATTATATTTTAGATTAGCGTAACGTGATGTAATTAATGGTTTTGTGATTTCAATCACGGACGGTTAATATTTCGTTACATTAGTTGATAAGGCATGGTTTGAGCTGTAATTTATCTACAAATAAATTTTTTGTAAGATAATCATGAGCAATAAAACGGCAGAGCAGCAATTCTTTTGGGTTAATCACAAACAAACATTCAAAATTGCGCGTAAAGAAGGATTTATCTGGGCTCCAAGTCGAGCAAAAGACGGAAAACCAAGACCAGCTTACGATACGCTGCAATTGGTCAATCCTGGCGACGTAATATTTTCCTATGCATTTACTAAAATAGGCGCTGTCGGCGTCGCTAAATCAAAGTGCTATGACGCCATTCAACCTCCTGCGTTTGACAGCTTTTGGGATAACCAAGGGTGGAAGGTTGATGTTGAGTTTACAACGTTAAATACGCCAATCTCGCCAAAGGAACATCTCGGGGAAATTGCTCCGTTATTACCTGAAACGCATTCGCCAATAAAACCACTTAATGGCAATGGTAATGAGATGTACTTGTCAAAAATCAGCCCTGAGCTAGGCCATTTACTGTTAAAGCTATGCCATTCAGACAGTTTAATACAACAAAACGATACTTCTGATTATCAAGAAATTGAAAAGGATATTGCTGAAATCAAGGCTCATAAACTTGGCGATCCCACGACAGCAGAACGATTGATCCAGGCTCGCGTGGGGCAAGGTTTATTCCGGCAAAATGTGCTGGCCCTCTATCCTCAGTGCCCTGTTACAGGCGTATCTATGCCTGAGTTACTTAGGGCGAGTCATATTAAACCTTGGCGGGATAGTTCAGATGAGGAGCGATTGGACCCTTATAATGGACTAATGCTAGCTCCACATGTAGATGTATTATTTGATAAGGGATATATAAGCTTTACCAGTGACGGCTATATGATTATTAGGAATGATCCAAAAATACACGACGCTATCACTGAATTAAATATACCTTTAACTGTAAAGATTAACGTTTTTGAGGGAAGTAAAGCATATCTTGATTGGCATCGTAATTATTTTGAACTATATTGGGGTCTATAATGAGAATAGAGAGAAGATTAAGAACTCTTGCTGCGGAAAACCAGAGTTACGCTCCATTGTTAGCCCAGTGGGAATTTGATAAGAGACTGTTATCTAGAGCTTTGAATACAGTGTCAAATAATTTCCCAAATTTTAGTCTTCATGACGAAAGTCATTCATCAACAATTATTTCACAGATTGAAAAAGTAATTTCACCTAATATAGAGTTACTATCTGCAACTGACTGCTGGTTGATTTTAGAATCATGTTATTGGCATGATAGTGGAATGATTATAAATTATGAAGAAAAAAAACAACTAGTAAGTGATAAGAATTTCATTATTCACTTAAAAACAATATCAAAAGGTAATGATGAATTTAGTGAATATGCGAAAAGTATACTCGAAGGTGTTACGGCAGGTAATGCTGAAAAATTATTTGATGACTCTCAATATCTTACATTCATATTAGCTGATTATTATAGAGCGAAACATGCTTCTAGATCAGAGGAACATGTTAATAATCCAATAAAGATTGGTGTAGATTCGCCAAGAACTCCACTGATCCCTCGCCGTTTAATTTCTATTCTAGCAAGTATATGTGCTAGTCATGGGAAAGATTCAAACTCTATACTGATTTTACCTGATGTAAATGATGGGATGGATTCGGAGGACTACGCTCATCCACGATATGTTTCCGCATTATTAAGAATAGGTGATTTGCTCGATATAGATGATGGGCGGTTTTGTCCGACCTTATTAAAAAATATAGGTTGTATACCTTGCAGTTCAATGCACCATAAGGAAAAACATGAATCAATAAAATCTTTATATATTGATAGTTCCGTAATAAGTATCAGAGCTGAATGCAGGGATTACGATGTATTTAAGGTGCAGCAATCTTGGTTTGACTACATAAAATCAGAGTTTGATTTTCAGAAAAGACATTGGAATAAAATCGTTCCAAGTTCTGATTACTCCGCGTTACCCACAGTTAATGATATTAATTGTGTAATGCTGGATTTTATTACATTAGATGGTAAAGTTCCTACGATAACTCTTGATAGCGGGAGGATCTACAATTATTTAACAAGTCAGTTGTTATATGAGAGTCGTTTCTCATATATAAGGGAGCTTATACAAAATTCTATGGATGCAGTATATTATAAAGTTTGGGAGGAAATGAGTCATAAAGAAGAGTTAGATAATTTGCAACAACATGAACAAAGGGATCTTTTCTACGGGAAAATAAGTAACGAACGTATAAATATTAATTTAATTAAAAAGGAAGATATTGACAGTCATTATATATATCAATTGGAAATAAAAGATGATGGTATTGGAATGTCTTTGGATGATATAAAAAAGCTTACGGTTGTCGGTTCTATTAATAAATCTTTAAAAAGTCAAATAATTAACTCAATGCAAGAGTGGGCAAAACCATCAGGGTATTTTGGAATAGGCATCCAAAGTGTTTTTGATTCAGTTGAGAAAATGTTAATAACGACAAGGCAAAGAGGAGATCTTTGTTACGAAATAAAGTTAATTAAAAATGGCTCAAGGATACCTAGTGTTTGGATTCGTGTGATTGATAATAAATGGTTTGAAGGAACATCTGTTACATTAGAGATAAAGCAAGAAAAAATACCTAACTCAGTTTCAATGGTAGAGTCAATGGACTCCATAATCTACAATTATGATCCTTTAGTTGATACCGATATACCTGTAACTGAAAGCTATATTTCTAATGCGATAAATAAAGCATTTAAAAACTCTACTATTCCTCTTTGTTTTAATAATGAAACTATTGTTGACGGCGTTAAAAGACTTTATAAAAGTGATAATGTAATTACTGATTATAAACTAGGTGTAGATGTATTAATTGATGTAGACTTAGAAAATTCACATGGCAAAGTGTATTATAAAGATACTTATGTTGAAGATAATGTTTTATCCAGAGGGATTGCTTTTACTATGAATATATTTAGTAAAGATTCTGGTTATTGGCTAACAGTTAATAGAGATAAAGTGAGGAAAGATAGACTAGGTGAGCTTGGGGATATATTGAAGCGTGTTATAGATGATAATCATGCTCTTATTTATTCCTCTGCCAGTGATGAAAAGAAAGCCGTTACTGCATTTTTTATAAAAGGAATGCTTGGGGTTGAATACGAAGGGTGGGAAAAATATTCTTTAGGTGGGGTGGTGGTAGGTAAATATATAAATGGCGAAGAGTCTATATATATAGTTGAGAATTCGAACTTTAGGAGTAATGCTGATACAGATAGATATGTTTTAAGTTATCATATGGGGCTGACAATATTATCTAAAATAGTGAAATTATTAGGAAAAAAAGTCATTGTAAATGATATTAGCAAAGTAGCCATGCCAAATAATTTTAATGACGTGACGACTAATGAAGTAATTCAAATTACAGTTGTCAATGAGTTTCCTAAGGGCGGCGAGTTAATATATCCACTTAATGAACTAATTACTTCTTTGAAGGATTATTTCTCAAATACTGATAAGTACATGTCAAGAGGGCGAGATTGTATCGTATGTTATGACGTTAATTATATTGAGTACTCATTAACGGGAGACGAGCTACCAGCCTGGCTAGCCTCAGACCAACATGGAAGGATGTTTTTTGACAATTTTTTAATTTTACCAAGTAAGAAAGGGAATTCTATTGAAAAAGAAATTGATATCGTCGTTGAATACTATCATAAAATAAATAAAATAGTTGATGAAGTAATTTTGGGTGCTATATATAGAAAGGTATGGTCTGAGTTAGAGTTATATCCGAAAGAAATTTAAATGTATTCAATAAAAATTTATTTACATATAGAATATTATTTTAATAACCTTTGAGGACTGACCAATGACCACTGCAATTGAACGACTTATTAAAATGCATGATCCGCGCTGCGTCAGCATTGAATCGCTGAACATTGGCAGAGGTCGTGCAATTCTGACCAAAGATCAGATATTAGGCACTTTTGCTACCTGCCAGCATATACACCCTGTCGGATTCGATATTTTGATGACCAAATACCGCAATGACTGCAAAGCAAAGCAGAGCAACGCTTACGGGCCGCAATTAGTGTGTGGCTGCATAAACGACCGCATCCACCCCGAGCCATTGCTGCCTGCCAGTTAGCGCTGAACATGGTATTGGATAGAAACCTCCCTGCGCAGGTAGAGCAAATTGCAACTTTACTGCGACGTTACGGATCTCGGACTGGAATGACCAGAAAAGTCGTTGATGGGCTACAGCAGCAAATCAAATTGCTGGAAAGAGATAAAGCCCAGGCACTTGATGATGGCACTATCGTATTACTGGCAGACGAAATAAAAACCCTTCAGTCTAAAATCAAAACCGAACGTGGTGCACTACGGGCATGGGCTAATCAGCAGGCGGCGATAACGCAAGTTTGCCCCCGCTGTCACGGTGCCGGTAAAACTCTGCGACCTCATCCCGAAATATGCAACGAGTGCGGCGGCAGTGGCCGTATACCGCCAACAATGGAACATCTGCGCAAATCCATGGGTATCATATTGGTGCCGCAGTAGGTTTGCTGGCAAGTAGTTTCTTCTAAAGGATCATTATTATGGGCGTACAAGGTTTAGCAGACGGCTTCTTGGCAGGCTTCAATACTGCGGATCAGGCTATCAGTCGTGACCGTGAACTGGGTTTGCGGGATGCGGCACAACAACAACAGGTTAAGGACTCTGACCGTAACTATGGTCTGGCGCAGGATCAGATTAACTGGCGCAAAGAAACGGACAATCGTGATCATCAATATAAATCACAGCGTGATAGCGTGGGTGATGAGCAGTGGAATAAGAATTATGGCTTAGCACAAGCCAACCAGCGAACAGCGAATGCCAGCTTGGGGATGCGGGCGCAGGAACTCAATATGCGTAAGAACGAGTTTAATTTCCAACGTTCTCAAGCTGAGCGGCAGCAGCGCATGCAAGAAGAAATGCCGGTTGTTCAGGCGCTGTATAAGCAAATTGAAACCACCGGTCAGGTTGACCCTCAATTGTATGGGCAAATTTCAAAGGATAACCCGCTTCACCCTTCGCGTTTCTTTGGTCAGGGAGCAATTGATAATGTGATGGAGATTAACCAGATTATGCCGAAGGTGCTTTCCGGGGAAATGAACTATAACGACCCGAAAGTATTAAAAACGATGAATACTGTGCTGGCCCCCTATATTGAACGCAATATTGATGAAGTCGATCCAGAGTCAGGGAAGAAGATTAAGAGCAAAGAGTTGGCTCATATTGGTATCAGTGAAGATGGCAAGTTTGTTATTCCCGGTCTGAAAGTCACTTATAGCGATGGTTCAACCGCCAACAAACCTATGACTCAATTCGGTTCCGCTGATGTGAATGATAACCAGGTAGCTAAAATCCCTATCGATGAGTTTATGAATAAAGTCAGAGGTTACAGCCAGATGGTTGGTCAGCTTAACCAACCAGATAGGGCCAAGTTCATTGGCAGCATGGTTAATCCGCCAGATAAAGCCGCTATGCGTCAGGAAAGTGAGGGCTATCGTAAAGAACTGCTGGATATTAGCAAAGATGAAGGTAAGCAACTGGCTGCACTGAATAAAGATGGTGCGATGATGGATGAAAAACAACTGACTGCTGCAAAACAGGAGATTAAGAGCAACTCGGAGCAACGCCGTCAGCAGGCCTCGGAACTCTACGGTGTTGGCGGGGGACGTAGTTCGCAAAATCAATCAGGTATTGACCCGGCAGAGTTGGAAGCATTTGCGGGTGAGTACCAAAAAGAGTTTGGTGAAGTTCCCGATCTGAATAGCCCACAGGATCAGCAGGCCTTTGTGGCATGGAAACAGAAACAAAGGGAAGGAAGGCAGCAGAGGGCTACAAACAGTACCACCCAGGAAAAACTCGTTTCTGGTGATAGCTTTACTGCGCAGCAGTTACGAGAAGTTTATAGTCGAGCGGCAAAGTAATAAATATGTTTCTTATTATTCTTAGCGACTCCTGATATTATGTAATCAGCTACTTATTATAAGGAATAGTGCATAGTGAAACGGATTATAAGTGTCTGCACCCTGATTGTGGTATTAAGTGCCTGCGATAGGAATAATGAATCTTTAGTTTTTACGCCGAATGTTGCAAGCATCTCTAACATATTTGGGTTAGACCCGTTACATGGACCTGTTAAATCACTCAGTCAAAAAATGCTGGATGCCAATGGGAATGTTATTTCTGAAGCTCATGCAAATATTGATGAGAAAGGCTGCTTTACTTCAATAAAGGTCCGCACTCCAATATCAGAAATAGATACGGATTACGTTAAAGATGGTAATTTTTATATTAATAGTAATACCAAAGAAAAAAAGTTAATTTTGAATGAGAAATGCAACATTACGCAAACTATGAATGGAGATGTTAAAACACTACTGAATAATAAAGGGTTTGTAACGGATGTTAAAATATCAGAAAGTGGGAAAATAAGAAAACATTACGAGTATGACGAAAGTGGATATCCTATTTTAGACGTAAGTTATGAAGAGAATTTCGTGAATAAAATAGTGACTGAATTTGATGCTAAAGCAATAAATACATTTAACTATGAAACGAAAACTTACATTAATGATAAGCTTGAAGTTTCAACAACAAGAGACTGTACGATAGATTCACATGGTAACCCTGTATCCTGTAAAATAAAAGACATATACCCTGATGGCAGAGTAACAGAAGCATACTCGGTCATGTATAACACCGAATATTACTGACTGTATTGCTTTTAATTGAGACTATAAAATATTGGAGTCTGTATCGTCAATTGTAGTATGAGATATTTGCAATTTATAATCTTGCTTAGCCAAACGGAACGCGCTAAATTATCCAAAGATGCCGAAGTGAGCTTTAAAAAGCCCTTCGGTTTTTTTATGCACGAAATCTAGCCTCGACAGGTTCGCCTGCCGGTTTTTTTTTATTCCAGTTTCCCCAGCACAACGCATGTGCTTCAAATCATCGAACCTGATTAGAAATGAGCCTTTGAGGAGCCAGTACGGTTGGTACGCCTCGATGGGCTGGTTTCCTATGCGCCAAAGGTTCATTTCTAATAAGGAAGTGCCAATGAACAAACAAATGGTAGTCATCCCACAATTTGATTTTCGAGACATGGTGGTTATGTCAGAGAACAAAGTGATAACCACCTCACTTAAGGTTGCTCAATGCTTTAGCAAGCGTCACAAAGATGTTCTAAGGGCAACTCGAAACCTGAAATGTTCCGATGATTTTACCCAGCGCAATTTTGCGCCCACTGATTTCATTGATAAAAATGGCGATATGCAGCCAATGTTTAATATAACCCGTGATGGCTGCATGATGTTAATTATGGGATTTACCGGTAAACCTGCGACAGCGATTAAAGAGGCGTATATCAATGGTTTCAACTGGATGACAGAGCAACTAAAGCGCCGTCTTGCAATCGGCGAAGAAGCGCAGCATTTGTTTGTCATAAAAGAAAATGTTTCGAAGGTTAAGGGGACTATCGGTAGTCGATTGATGAATGCGCGAAAGAAGGAAAAACACAGACTTAATCTTGAATATGAACGGATTAAAGATCTCGCTCAACCGGACCTTATTAATACTATCGAACAGCCTCACAATGAGGCTTTTTTTACGTCTGAAATTTGGAGCGCCCAATGACTTACGATCCGCAGCAACAACGTCCAGAAGAGCAAACCAATAACAGTAATCGTGAAACACTCAATATCCAGCAACCAGGTGAGAATGCTAATACTGGTTTCGACTGGGGTGCCGTCAGGGCAGCGCGTGAAGCTGCTGGGCGGCAGTCAAAAGCTCCGCAGGCGAATGACCCTAGTGTAGGTTTAAAAGATGTTGCTTTCGCAGCAGCGACAGCACCTTCTGAAATTATTCACGGATTATCCCAAATGGTTGTTGGTGCTGATAGAAAATTGGACAGATTAGCCACCGAAAAACCAAGGATATCACTGGATGTTGATCCTGAGTTGTTGAATGTAATTCGAAAAAATCCTGGTAATGATTTACCTAAAGCACTCGGTAAAGTTGGGGTTAGTGCCTTAGCTGGCATAAGTAATTTAGCTGGTGATGTCACTGATAAAATAAAGTCTAATTACAGTGAGGGGGCTAAGCAGGCAGCAGAGATGCCTTTCATTGAAACTGATTCTCAAGATAATCTGAAGCTTGGTGCTGGTGCTTTTGATAAAGATGCATGGGTAATGAATGCAGTACCCACACTTTCTCAGCTGTTCTCTGTGGGTGGATTTGCCAAACTTGGTGGTAAGGTCATCGCTAAAAGTATTGAGGAACTTACTTTTCAGAAACTTAAGAATCTGTTACCTGAATTTGTAGCGAGAGAAACGGCAAAAGAAACAGCACTTAAAGCGGGCATTCAGGCTCAAAAATCTGGATTTGTCGGAATAATGGCAGGTACTGCACAAGGTTCTTCTGGTAATGAAATGCGCGATGAGATCAATGCATTGCCCTTTGATCAGTTAGTGCAAAGCCCTACTTTTCAAAAAGCCTTTTCAACCATAGATTCGGATCCAAATAACTCAGCACTGTCAGATACACAAAAATTAACGCTAGCTCGCAATCAGGTTGCAGAACAGGCCGCCAGCAGTGTGACGGTAGACCCGCGCATGCTAGCGATAAACATTGCAGCCTCTACATTGGGCGATCATACCTTATTGAATTTGCTTACCAAAAAAGGGGCGGCTTCTGGTGTTATTTCCGGGGCTTCATTAGGTGCGGCGGCGGAAGGTGGAACTGAGTTCACTCAGGGTGCAGCCCAGCGCTATGTTCAAAATCAGCAGTTAATTGACACCGCAGGTCAGAAAATAGACCCAATGAAAGGGGTGGTAGAAACCGGTGCTAATAATGCAGTGCTAGGGGCTGGCATTGGTGGCGCAGCGGGAACTATCGGTGGAATTCGTGGCCGCAGGTCAGCAGCAGAAGCAACATCAGAAAACCCCGTTAATGCTGACGGTTCACCCGTATCTGAAAATATCGATCCCTCCCAACAGCAGGAAGTTACACCGCAGGCAGAAAATCAGAGTTCCCCTGAAGTGGCAGTACAACAAAACTCAGTCAGTGAAAATGGTGTACCCAACTCTCAAATTGATGATTTCCGCGATACCCCAGCTTACTTACGTCAGGATCCTCGGGTACAAGGCTTTGCTGATGATAGCGATGTACAGCGTTCACTTGCAGAGCCAGAGGCACAACCGACCGCACAAGATCTGATTCAGCAACAAATGGAGTCGGGTGAGCAGGGCTTTACACCTGATGAGTTGTCGATACTTCAGCAGGCTGATCAGATTCGGGGGCAGCGAACTCCACGCCTGCCAGCTCCCGGTAATATTCATCCGGGTGAAGGTTTCCCAATGCCCGGACCCATTCAAGGTGATGAACCTCAAGCGGGTTCCGCGCCACAATTCACTGCCGGGGAACAGACTCGTGGGCAAGTGTATTTGCCGAGGGAGCAGGCAGAGCAGCAAGGTGCGGTCAGAGAAACCCATACCTACGATGGGCAAACGGATCCGCAGGCCATTACGGATAAAAATATCATCTTTGCTGATGGACCTGTAGTTAATCCTGATGATGTTCAGTCAGGGAAAGCGCCGCAGTTTGAGGGAGGGCAGCGTAAAGATGTGCGCCGCTTTACTGAGGCGATGGGAGCGCAGTCTGAAACAGCGATTACCGATCAGCGTCAGCGTGCTGGTGGTGTCCCTATAGATGCACGTACCGAAGCTTATGCAAAAGGTGAAACTCTTGGCGAGTTGAGATTGCACCACGGCAAGCCATTCCCTAATGAGAAAGTGGCCAGATTCACTAAGTGGGCAAAAATGCCAGGTGCTGTTATTGAGCCAGTAGGCGACGGTTTTGGCGTGCGATTACCTGCAAAATCAACTGATAGCGGTATTGCATCAACCAAAGAGGGGCATATTGAATCAGGAACTCCACAAGGCGAGTTGAGATTGCACCACGGCAAGCCATTCCCCAATGAAAAAGTAGCCAGATTCACGAAATGGGCCAAGATGCCGGGGGCGGTGATTGAACCGGTTGGTGATGGTTTTGGTGTGCGATTGCCACCTGAGCCAACAACGGCAAATACGAAAACAGCGCCCTCTAATGAGGGCGTTGTGGCGTCTGGTGAGCAGCAAGTCGGTGAATTAAAACTATACGGCGGCCAACCATTTTCCAGTGAGAAGGTGGCCAAGTATTCCAAGTGGGGAAAGATGCCGGGTGCAACGATTGAGCCGGTAGGAAAGGGGTTTGGTGTTCGCTTACCTGTACCTGAGTCTGCACATCAAACCAAAAAAAGTGATACGAAAATTGATGATTTTGGTGAAGAACTCAAGGGGGCAGCAAAGCATAAGTGGGGCCAGTTAGCTGAATCATTGAAAGCCGAACATGATATCGAAGAAATTAAAAAGCAGCCTTTGTCGAAACTGTTCCCCCATCCTGATTATGCCAAAATGCATGAAAACGGTATTGAACCTGAGAAATTGGCATTGCTGGCAGCATTGCGTTCATTTATCCCAACTAAACCGGGCTCCCCTTATAAGCTAAATCAGTGGGCAGAACAGGTTAAGGGAGTTCGTGATTTAGCGGGTTCCATTATCAATAGCCATGCGAGTGTTGACGATATAAAAACCATTTTCCGCAGTAAGTCCTCCTTACGTTCTGCCGCAGATGCTATTGACTTAATCTCGCAGTTTAAGCCTGAGCATATGGCCGAAGCGTCAAAATACTCAATTCGTTCCGGCCATTACACTTACTTTGATGGCAAGAGCTATCCCGGTGGGAAAACCCTATATGAGCTGGTTACCCCTGGAGGGATGAAAACTGATATTTCAGCGGGTTCAATGCCGGAGCTATTACCCAAAGCCAAGGAATTTATTGAGACCAAGATTAATAGTGATAAAGGAGATGACGCGCTTAAACAGGCTCAGTTAACGCCTAGACAGGCTAAGTTAGAGATCTATACCCGACGGGCAGACAAGAGTGTGTTTATTGGCTACAAAGGGGCCATGGGCGTGTTACCGCTTAAAGCTGGCTTCAAAACACCTACCGAAGCACGCGCTTATCTGGCAGAGAATCGCGCTGAAATAGAAGCCAAACTGGATAAATTACGCAAAACATCGCGAGAAGAACAACGCAAATTAACCAACGAGCCCCGGATAGGAATTGAACGCCGTAATGGCAATGTGACGCCTGAACAATTTAGTGATGCATTTGGCTTCCGAGGTGTGCAGTTTGGTAACTATGTTGAGGGGCCACGCCGTCAATCTGAATTAAACGACGCCTATGACTCCCTGATCGATATGGCCGAATTACTGAGTGTGCCGACCAAAGCCCTCTCTCTCAATGGTGAATTGGGGCTGGCATTTGGCGCTCGGGGTAAGGGCGGGGCCAAAGCCCATTATGAGCCTGGGCAAGTGGTTATCAATCTAACCAAAGGTAATGGCGCAGGCTCGCTAGCGCATGAGTGGTTCCATGCACTGGATAACTATTTTGGTACCTATGATGTCCATGGCGAGTCGTCCGGTAAGCGTTCATCTGAATTTATTACCGATCGTATACGACCTCGTTATGAGTTTAGCAGTGGTAAAAGGCAAGAGATTACTCATCCGGTCAGGCAAGAGGTATATGACGCCTTTAAGAGCGCAGTCATGAAAGTCACTAATAGTGGAATGAGGGAACGGGCGGCAATACTGGACAGTGGGCGAAGCAAAGCATATTGGACAACTAAACTGGAAATGTCAGCGCGAGCATTTGAACGCTATCTGCTGGATAAAGCCGAGAGTAAAGGTATCACTAACGATTATCTGGTTAACCTGCGCAAAGCTGACGAACACGCAAATCCTAAAACCTATGCTTATCCAACCGAAGCTGAATTAAATGGCGGCGTGCGCCAGGCATTTGATCACCTATTCCAAACCCTCAAAACCAAGCCAACCGATAAAGGTATCGCTTTCTATTCGCGTAAGGGTACTGACATTGGCAAAGGCAATGTGATTTCAGATAGTGGTCACACGGCCGCTGGCGACAAGCCCACTCAGGGAATACGGCAAGGGCGGGCCCAAGTTATTGCTGATGTTTGGGTGCGTAATTTGAATGGTGCAGCCAAAATCAAAGTTAAGGTAGTCCAAACGCAAGCTGAAGCAGCAGCCATGATGCCGAGCGGGATCCCGAAAGAGTTCGGTGTTGTCCATGCTATCTATCAGCCAGAGCTCAGCCGGGTGATTGTGGTAGCAGATAATATTACTTCTGACCGCGAGCTTCGGGCGAAATTACGTCATGAGGTATTGGCACACCATGGGCTAGCTTCCGTCATTGGCGATGTGGAATATGATCGTATCATGCGTGTGTTACATCAAACGCGTGACAGCAAAAATAAAGAAATTCAGGATGTTTGGCGGGAAGTCGATAAATCATACCGCAATGAGTCTCTCGAAATGCAGGCTAATGAGTTTTTGGCTCACATGGCTGAGCGTTCAGAACTCACCGGCCTTGGAGCGATGTGGGACCGTTTTGTTTCTGTGCTGATCAATGGATTGAAGAAAACGGGCATCATGAATGCGAATGACATTTCCCCAACGGAAATACGTAATATTCTGCGCACGGTCGCCGGGCGCTTCAAAAAGACTGCTATGTATGATGGCGAACAGCCGGGGACGCGGGAGTTCGATAATACTTTCTCTCGGTCAGACGCACTGTATTCGAAACATGATGATGTTGACCCACTCAAGCCATTACCAGTGGAAGCCGAACAATATAGATCTGAGCTTGATAAAGCGATGCGTTCGTTACGGTCCGATGACATAACGGTTTCAATAGGCAGAACACCGCCGGTACTCCGTGCGCTTGGCGCTCCCAATGTGGAGATGGTAATTTCTCGTGATACGGTACGTAAAGCGACCAATGGAATAAAACACAACGTACCGACTGAGGTCATTGAGCAGCTTCCTGAGCTGATGCATGACCCGTTAGCAGTATATCGCTCAGCAACACAGGATAACGCAGTAGTTGCTCTTCTGGAGGCTCATGATGCAAACGGAAACCCAGTGGTTACTGCTATTCATATGAATGCAAAACGTGGGCGCTTGGAAGTTAATCGAGTTGCTTCAGTGTACGGCACAGTGGGGGGCATGGCGAAAGTTCAAGGTATGGAGGATGCTGGTTTAGCGTTATACCGCCGAGAAAAACAAAACCCCGATAAGCTTCGTTCTGTTGGGCTCCAATTGCCCAAGGAGAACACTTATCAGGGTTTAGAATCCCAATCTGGTACGGCCCAAGAGCTTCAATTGCCCAAACGCGGTTCACCAAATCAAGATTCAGTTGAAAATATACTCTCATCGACCGATATTCGCAAGAATAAGGCACTTTACTCCCGCACAGCTAACCCATCAATGGATGCTGAAACCAACCGCAAAATGGGCTTTAACGTTGAGCAGGGGTGGTTTGATAAGGCAAGGACTTTCTACGGCACCGTGACCAGCAAAGATAAAACGGAACTGAAAGCCTGGCTAAAAGAAACCGGCCATAAACTCAATACTAAAACCTTTGATGGCATGGCTCCGCTGAAGTATGCCGAGGATGCGGCTGGTATCAATGATGCACGAAGTTCTGCCTACATTGGAGCGCGTATGGCTGCCGGGGCAGGCTCTGTTACTGCTGCCACTTTAGAGCATGGCTTGCCGCGCTATAACAAAGCCGAAGGGATAGTAGAGCGACAATCCGGCACCGGTAAAGAGGACGCTCTTATGGGTATTCTCGACGGACTGGGAAACCATCGGGAAAACTTCTTTAAATGGATCGCCGGCCATCGCTCTGAACGGCTGATGAAAGAGGGCAAAGAGAACAACTTTAATGCCGACGAAATTGCTTATATGAAAACCCTCAACCGGGGTAATGAGGCTTTATTCGAAGGTCAGAAGAAAAAGTATGATGCTTTTATTAAATCGATTCTGGATCTGCAACAGGATATGGGATTGATTGATCCAGAAAGCCGCGCACAGTGGGAGGATGCTTGGTACTTGCCATATTACCGTGAAGCAGAAAATGGTGAGGTGAAGGGGCCGTGGACCAGCAAAGGTATTGCTAACCAGAGCAGTACCGTGCGCAAGTTAAAAGGCAGCGATTTGACCATTAAGGATCCTATCGAAAACCTGTTTAACTACGTGGCGAAATCGGTCGATGCTTCGATGAAAAATGAAGCAATGCGCAGGTCAGTGGTGAACCTTGCTGATACTGGTGTGCTGGAGGTGATTGAATCACCGAACAAGATGGACTTTGAGCGCATCGGCAAAGATGTGGTGAAGGTGTTTGTTGATGGGCAGGAAAAACTGGTACAGGTTAATGATCCTGAACTGTATCGCGCCTTTACCATGATTGACCTTGAGCGCAGTAATTCCACCTTTATGAAAGCGGCCCGCCAGGCTAAAAAGGTGCTGACCGTCAGCACCACATCCATGCCTGACTTTATCATCCGTAACTTTATGCGTGACTCTATTCATTCATGGGCCATTAACAAAGATGGTTTTAAGCCTGTTACCGCTTCATGGGCCGGATTTAAAAAAGCATTACGCACTGATGATAGCCTGGTGGATATGATGTTTGCCGGTGCCACTTTTGGTGGTGGTTATTCGAATGTTTATGATCCGGCATCGACTGCTAAAACCATTCGTAGTGTTCTACGACGTAAAGGTTACAACGATAGTCAGATACAAGAATTTGAATCCTCAATTGCCCGCAACAGCAAAGAGGTGATGGGCAAGATTGAACAGGGTTTGCATAAATATAAAAATCTCAGCGAAGCGGCGGAGAATGCTAACCGGCTGGCCACTTATGAAGCTGCAATTAAATCAGGAAAAAGTAAGGCTCAGGCAGCATTTGAATCGCGTGATTTGATGGACTTTAGCATGATGGGTGCCAGCAATATCATGATTAACCTGAGTGATATGCTGCCGTTCTTCAACGCCCGCATGCAGGGGCTGAGTAAATTAGGCCGAGGTATCAAAGAGAACCCGCGTGAAGTGCTGAAACGCGGCGGCATGATTACGGCGGCCTCTCTGGCACTGATGGCGCTAAATTGGGACGATAAGCGTTATGAGGAGCTACAGGACTGGGATAAAGACACCTATTGGCATGCGTGGATTGGCGGGCAGCATATCCGTTTCCCGAAACCGTTTGAAATTGGCTTGATGTTTGGCACTTTACCAGAGCGATTTGTTCGTGCGCTGGGCGGTAAAGATACCGGGGCTAAATTTGGCAAACTGGTGGCGCATAACTTTATGGAAACCATGGCATTCAACCCTATCCCGCAAGTCGCCATGCCGATTGCTGAAGCCTATGTTAACTATGATTTCTTCAAAGGTGGTCCGATTGAGAATATGGCCGACAGCAATTTGATTGCGGGTGCTCGTTATAATGATCAGACCAGCCTGCTAATGCGTGAAGTTGGGCAGGCTACCAATATGTCACCTAAGATGCTGGATCATATTGTTATGGGGTATACCGGCAGCCTGGGCGGCTATGTGATGGGCGCTACGAATCTTCTCATGCGTAACCTGAAAGACTACGGCGAAACCCCGGCCATGCGCCTGGATGAAATGCCGGTGATTAAATCGTTCTTCAGAGGTTCAGACCCGGCTAAGTCTACCCAGTTCACAGAAGATTTTTACCGCATGATGACTGAAGCCAATCAGATAAACAGTACCATTAACAGCTTCCGTAAACAGGGGCGTGGCGATGATGCCAATGAATTGATAGAGGAAAATAGAGGGAAGTTATCGCAGCGTCAGGGGCTAACAGCGACGCAAAAGCAAGTGAAAGCACTGAATGCCCAGATTGAAATGATGAGGCGGGACCGGATACTAACGGCGGATCAGAAAAGGGAGAAGATTGACCGGCTGATGGCAACCAGAAACAAACTAGTACAGCAGGCGGTGGAACGGGTGAATCCGTACTTTAATAAGTAATTTAAGAGGGAGTTTGAAAGAACTCCCTAATTAATAAGTCTTTGACCAAAGGAATGCTGCCATGATCATAGATGGTTTGGCTTGCCAACTCGATAGCAACCTCACATGGGTACAATCAATTCAGACCGTCGGTTTAGTGTCAGAAGTGGACAATTCTGTTGTTCTTTATCTTCTTTTTGAGGTTAAATACATAGGAACCTTCCCAAACTTCAACATGTTGTGAATTGAGGCTGAACAAGTGGACGAAAAAAAAATAGAATTCTTATATCAATCTATTAATGATACACAGGCGACAATTAGAGCAATAGATGTCAAAATTGGTTTCCTTTTTGTAGTGATCTTCCTTCCTTTAGCTGCAATTGATGGTATTTCTAAAGCTTTATTAGTTCTGTGGGCTTCCCCAAATCATTTTGGTTCAATTTCAATATTTGTAGGTGTGGTCTGGCTTTTATCTGTTTACTTCCTTTTTAAAAGCCTCTCCGCCATAACGGACATCCAAAAACATATGATTGGTGTAATGCCTGATGATACCTTTTTTAAAGGTGGGATGCCTTTCATAGGAATGAAACACTTATTTTTAATCGACGATGTTCGGGCCGAAAAGTCAGTTGGAGATTACTTGAAAAGCCTCCCGAAAAATGAAATTGAGCTTTTATCGGAATTAGCTAGTGAAAAAATGAAAGTTTCACTAATAAGGAATGTCAAAGCACTGAGAGTTAAGGTATGTACTAACTTAACTTTATTATGGCTTGCTTTTGGTATGTTTTTATCGGTGGTTTTTCTATTTAAAATTGGGTTGTCAGCATGAATAATAAAGACATTACGGCCATTAAAGAACTAGTTGACAGGTCATTAGATCAAGCAGAAAAACACTGGCGAAAAGGTGGTTATCAGTTGATAGCTAAAAGTTCAGTTGGGATGGACTCATTTAGCGATAGTGCTATGGATGCTGCACCATCTCGGATACCTGGCTATGAAATAGTAGAAGATGGAGACACGATTGTCGATGAATTTATCGCAATTGTTGCTGACATGAGAGGTTCCACTAAACATATGTTAAATGCTGATAATAACTCTAATTTGGAGGGCATTCAGCGTGTTTTTTATGAGACATCAGCACTCCTTCCCGCATTAGAAAAAACAATAAATATATATAATGGGGGAGTTACTGAATACTTAGGTGACGGGGTGTTGGGGTTTTTTAAAAGGTATGAGAATAATCCTGATAAAGCTATTTATGATGCGCATGATGCAGCAATGGATTGCTTGTCAACGACCCTTGATATAGTAAATAAAGCATTAGAAACTCGTTATGGGTTACCTCCATTGGTAATAGGTGTTGGGATGGCTTTAAGTAAAGCATTAATTAGTTTGTCAGGAATTGACGGTGTCAAGCATCCCAAAGCTTACGGAGAATGTGTTTTTCGCGCAACGAAACTATCTGGAGGGCAAAATGTTGTCCTTATTGACCAGAGGCTAAAAAATGCATGGCCAACGAAAAAAGGTGGGATATTGTCATTTATTAAAAGTGGAATTGCTAAAGATGGAGTTGATGGATTCAAAATAATTAGAAAATAGAATCATCGACTCATGCAGTAATGAGTACAATACGCTATTTATTTTGGTGGCACTACGCTCTCATCTTTCCATGTAAATATGTAGCGATGAGAACGCAATGCCACTATTCACTCAATGTTGTTGACCAGCGATTAGGAAATTGATACTGCCCAACAATTTCTACAAGACAGATTTACCTGAGTGTACAACGGGATTACCTGAATAATTACAATATACTGTAAGGCATCACGTGTGCTTCACAGCTCTTAGCTGACTGTCAGATTGAGTAGCGATTAATCTATATTACGGTATCAATAATTATTTTAGTGCGTCATTCACAATGACGAAAAGAACCAATAACAGAATAAATCCGATGATACCTAAGATGATACTAGCATTACTGTCCATGTGCATATCGCCTTTACCTGCCAGCAAATAAGCAGCGATAACAAAAGGAATACAGAGCGCTGGGTGGATAGTGATCATTACGGCGGCCAGTATTAGGCAGACTATAAACAATGTTGATGTCATGTTTTCCTCATTTTAGCGCCCGAACTTTTCCCGAGCATTTTCGAAATAGATGATAACTATATGATCATATTGATCTTTTAAAGACGGTATTAAACGTATGCTAAAGGTCATGATTCTGGTTATCTTATTGTTTTATATGGATAAAATTAAGAATTCTCACCTTTAGGAATCGTATTCGGTCTTTTTTTAATTTGTTGATTTTAAAGGTGAATTTTGTTGTTTATCGAAATTTATCGAAATCTGATATTCGGTCTTTTATAGCATCACGTATTCTTTCCCTCTCGTATCAAGATACTTGTTCGTCATCTTCTCCGATTTATGCCCCAGTAGTTTCATCGCAAATTCCTTACCTTTTTCCTTTTCATACAATCGTCCGGCTAAACTTCTGATCTCATGAAAAGTTGGCGGACTCTCATCAAAACGAAAATCTGTTCCTTTTCTCGCCGTTACGAATTTCTTTGTCAGGCTATCTGGATGTAGTGATCCATCAGGGCTATTTTTTCTGATGCCAGCACTTATCATAAAATCAGTCTTACTGGCTAATCTACATTGTTCAATCACGGTGTTAAGACGTAGGCCAACGGCTTTAAGCTCAAGATCTAAGGGCAGGGAGATCATGGCTCCTGTTTTGCCCTGGTCTATCTGTAATCTGCCATCAACAATCTGGTCAAAGCGCATCAGAGATAAATCCTCACGCCGTTGGCCAGTGACTAGCGCCAGATCCATTGATAGCCCAAACCACGCCGGTAATGTGTCAGCGACCTCACGAATAGCGAGATACTGATCCAGTTCCAGGCGCTCACGTTTCACCACTGGTTTAGCTGAGCGTGTCGGTGTCACCGGATTATTATCTATATGGCCCTCGACAATCGCTTCTCGGAAAATATCAGACAACACTGACCGCATAGTAGCGGCCATAGTTTTTTTGTCCTGTGCCACCCAAAACTCTAAAAACTCTGCAATATGGCGCGTGCTGATTTTAGCTAACACCCTGTTGCCCATCTTTTCGCTGATCATGGCTATTTGTCCCTTGCGAACTTTATAGGTGTTTTCGGCCAATTCCCGGCGCTTATAGATGACGTCATATCGTTTTAGCCATGCCGCCAGTGTGTACTCCTGCGTGCCTTTGAGCTTTTCTAGTAGCGCGACAGGAGTGTAGTTTTGTTCAATGAAATTATTGGCTTCAATGGCTTGGGATATGGCGTCTCGCCGGGCAATTTTGCCGAGAGATAATTCCTTTCCAGTTAGCGGGTTGCCTGACTAAATCAATATCGACCTGATGAGTACGAACTGATTATACGGCATTATGTGTTGAATCAGTCAAAACGGGCCATTGCTCAGCAGCAGAAACGGGATGAAAGAGCCGTCAGGGTGAGCATGCAGATGGCCGAAGGATTTGTTGATGGTTGCTTGTCGATGATAGACGTTTGCCTAGAAATGGACCCTGCAACAATGAAGTCAGAAATTTATGATGAAAGTGTTGGTGCGGCCGCAAAAAGTGTATTAGTATGATAAGAGTTGGTTATGAAGTAGCGCTTATTCAGTCAAATAAACCTCGCCTTTGTGCGGGGTTTTGTCTTTTCTGGAGTTTGCATTAGTAGACTGAATTATCTGAAAAGTAACCTTGCTGATGGCGTGCTTATAAATTGATGCGTAGACCCCTACGGAAAATTGCCCGGTGCGCCTCTCTGTTGGTAATCATATCTATGAGATATTGGCAACTATTCCAGCCCATGAGTTAATAGTTATAGGGGGGCTGTTTTGTGAGTCATGCCCACTATAAAACTGGTCATGTTTAATGTTTGTTTATAATTGCACTGTATATTATATAGTGCTGTGATAGTTACCTTGGTGCAAGGATTGCATTATCATTGGTACGGTTACAGGGTCAGCTATCACAGCACCAAACTCAAAGCCTCGGTTAATCGCCGGGGCTTTTTATTTTAAGTAAATCACTGTTCGTTTAAAAATGGGTTATTAATATTTTGATATATTCCCTTAACAAATGATAGGGATGTGATTTATGAGAATGTTAATTGCTGTTATTTTGTGTTTACCATTGTCTGCTTGTTCTTGGAGTTGGATACCAATGCCGTACCCAAGTTCTTCAGAGATATGCCCTCGCGGGACGGATAGTATCTCTCAGCAATGCCGTTGAATTATTGGTGGGAGCTGTAATTACTGGAGGGCTCATTCGCATGAGCGCTGGGCAGATCCACACTATCGACTTTCCAAAAGAAGCTAAGTGTACCTTACTGATGTGAAGTAACGGTTGGGAAAAACAGGCAACTTTCCAGCCCTTGAGTTAATTGCTCAGGGGCTTTTTATTAGCTATCGATGTTGTTCTCCACCATATATACAAAGTGCGTACCAAGGCTCTGACCAAGAATTACAATCTTTATTACACGTGTGACTAACACCCATAGAGACACAAGCAAACGTAGGGATTGCTATTGTAAACAACAACGCTACCGCTCCAAACTTTATAATTTTAAACATAATGATTTCTCCAAATTTGCAGGTGAGTTTTATATGCTCACGTCCATATACTTGAAATATTTAATGAGTGTCAAAATAAATACATGGATCATTGATGAATCGTATACTAGTTAATAATGAAATGATTATGGTGCTATTTAATTTTGGCCTTTTTTTCATTTCTACATTCGCATGGGTACTGGATTGGTTAATCCAATCGTTGTGAAACAGTATCCAGCCGAATGTGGAGAAAGCCGGCACCGATATGTGGGGATACAAGTGGAACACCAGTGAAACGACATCGGCGAATTCCCCGCCACCACAGAAGTACATTTAAAGGTATGTGGTCAGCACATCGTTAGGTGTTGACGCCGGAACCGTAACCGACTTCAAAAATGATAAGCCCCGACATAAGTCAGGGCTTTTTGGTCTGTGGAATGGGCGGATACCTTCATTGAAAAGCACATGTCCTATTAATGTTCAACAGCGTCACCATTACGCATTCTTTGTATTACTCGCTACACAACAGTAATGACGGATTGGAGTCATCACCTTGATTTACTATTTATTTCGACCACATGGACAAATAATCCTAAAAGGTATTCATCATGTCTAATTCATTAAAATATCCCATTATTCTCGTTCACGGTTTCAGTGGTTTCGATAAGATTGCTGGAATCTATCCTTACTTTTTCGGTATTCAGCAAGCACTGGAAAAAGCCGGAGCTACTGTATTCACTGCCTCTATATCGGCAGAAAATAGTAATGAAGCTCGTGGTGAACAATTACTCAGTTTTGTAAAACAAGTCACCCAATTAACCGGAGCCCACAAGGTCAACCTGATTGGTCACAGCCAAGGCCCTTTGGCCTGCCGCTACGTCGCCGCCATTCATCCCGAACTGGTTGCGTCTGTTACCTCCGTTAATGGGGCAAACTTTGGCTCGGAAATTGCCGATCTGGTCCGTTTGGCGATGAAACCAGGCTCCCTTCCAGAAGCGATTGCGGGCGCAGTGATGAACGTTTTTGGCTCATTCCTTTCCATTATGACTGGTCGTCCCTCCCTGCCACAAGACAGTGTTGCAGCGCTTAACTCGCTCACCAGCGAAGGCGTCGCTAAATTCAATGCCAAATATCCGCAGGGTTTGCCAAGCAATTGGGGAGGCGAAGGTAAAGAATATGAGAATGGCGTTTATTATTATTCTTGGGGTGGGGTGATTAATTACAACCCGATTGAGCAGGGACTCAATAATTTTGATCCGCTGCATATTTCAATGGTTGCCCTCTCATTTCTGTTCACAAAAGAACGTTTACAGAATGATGGGTTGGTTGGGCGCTATAGTATGCATCTCGGCAAAGTTATCCGCTCTGATTATTCAATGGATCACCTGGATGCTATCAATCAAACTGCGGGGGTTGTTACCAGCAGTACCAACCCTGTTCAACTATTTGTCGAGCACGTGGCACGTTTAACATCGAAAGGGTTATAACTTTCGGATAAGAGTGCTTGCGAGCTCTGTCACGTTTAGCTAATTGAAACTGCTATAGTCAGGGCTACACCGAGTGCTTTTATAGTGTAATAGATTTAATTTTAGTCACTAGTTTTATGCAACGCTAAGCGATCAATTCACGACAATTTTTAAGGCTCACTTCGGTGATTTTTTTATTCATTTTTTTGGGGGGGGGGCGAGGAGCTCAATAAAAATGAGCGATATTTACTAATTGTTTATGTTGCTAGTGTAAATTATAACTTGCCGTGACAGTTGCTTTTTGATGATTGTGACTCAGTCGTCCTACCCGTGGTAGTTAGCTATCACTGCATTATATTTCATCGACCAATCCAATATGATTATTAGGCGCAAAAAAAAAGCCCTTACCTCTATCTTATTTGGTAAGGGATGCCAATTCGGCCAACACCAGGGAAAGTTATGTTGATTTCATTTTACCGAAGGGATCGTTCCCGTCAATGAATATATAAGTTCAATTAATTGAATTAAAATAGATTATTTATAAATGTGTTTTATATAATTAGCTCGTTATTAATATCTATAGATTAAAACTGATATAGCCAGAGAACATCCCTATCACTACAGAATAATTTTAAGGCTGCCAATTTGGTGGCCTTTTTTATTTAGCGCCCGTCAAAACAGTCAATTACTGAAAACACCCTCATATCTCCGAGTGACTACGACGGGAGCTATTACCTACTCAACAGCATACGAACCCGACCAATGGCCGGGGATATATACCCAACTGGTGGCCACGTGATGTAATTCGTTATAGCGGTGCTGGTTTTGCTAAAATTCACCAACCTGTTATCTGGTAACTCTCGACTCGATGGGTTATAAAAATTATCTAAATATCGTTAAATTCGGGTCCCTGTTGAGCAAATACAACGATTAGTGGTGTGTTTATCCTCAGAATCATCTTAATACAAATAGGAATCGAAAATGGTCAATCTTGCTAACACTAAAGGTAACAATACCACTGGTGTACATATGCTTCAGCGCGACAAAAATGGTGGTTTTCGGATTCGTACCAGTCCAGATTGTCTGAAACGCTTCACTTCAGTTGATATACGGCCAGAACATCGTAGTTGGTTCAACGGGAAAAACGAAATTTACGGTTCGGAGCCTTACAACACGATTGAAGAAGGTGCGGCAGCTCTTTGTGCGTTCATCGAAAAGGTTTGCGGCATCACATGTGTCTGGGAACCTAAGAGAAAATAACGGTACCCTTATCTGGATTGGGGCAGATCAATTATGTCTGATCCTCGCTCTCGAGAGACCAACATAATCATTGGAGGAGGTTTGATTATGAATATGTCGTCGTGGAAAATCCCATCATCGGCCAAAAAAACTTCCTCAGAGATCATATATGGGGGAGATAACGACAGTGCCTATACAGCTTCTTCAGGGCTAGTTCAGGGGGAGGAGTGATGTTTTGAGCAGTCAGTGACCTGCGGGTAATTGCGACATACTAGATTGAGTTTGTTTTTCGGCTCGAAACCTTTATCCAGCATGCATCGTTGAATATTAGCGGCTTTGCGCAGCGTCGGCACGTAAGGCGTCGAACCCAACGGTTGCGGATAACCGCATTGATACATCACCGCCAGTGCTTGCTTGTCGTTTTCAACTTCATGAGAAAAATGCAGCGAGGCTCCCACTTTACGCCAGGTAATCAAGGAAAACTTGCTCACGCCGGAATCCGGCTTAATCGGATGAAACCCTCTGTCTGCAACAAAAGGCAGCGCTTCTAGCTGACTCTGACTCAAGGGATACCCCTGCTCTTGCTTGAGGCAGGCTGGTGTATCATGGTAAACACGAACGCTGCAAATTTTGAATCCGTCTTTACGGGTAAACCCCATATTCTCCATGCATTGGTAATACAGAACTGACTCATTATCCGTTTTGGGAATATCGGAGCCGGGGAGTTGCACGCCGCATTTACCCATCGCGACGCGCACGCCGTCGATATCCGTATCAGGACGTTGCCACTGTGTTAGATCCGGTGCTGGGGGGCATCCTGTCAGCAGGAAGATAGACGTCATCAGCAGGGGTAAAGTTATCAGAGTCGATTTTCGGAACATTAAAATCCCTTATTTATTATTGTTTCAGATCGCATCCATACTGCCCGTATTGCTCCTGTGTGACAACGCTGTCCGGGTTTTGATTATCACTGAAATAAAAATTTCACCCAGCCTGGATTGACTAAATCTCCACGTTCTATTCTGAAACATTCGATCCGCTGATACCAGGAATGTATTTTTCAGTTCTAACTTCCGCACCTCGCTCGAAGCTGCCGTAGCAAAGACTTTAAGCAGCCATGAGCAAAAATAAAACGTTAGAGCGTATTTCACAGATCAGGGTTTTACGCCGGAATCTCAGATTTTTCCTGCGGTTAAAACTATACTGAGGTTTGATATTCCGCTTGTGTAACAAATTTACAAATTTCACTGATGATGGCAGGTTCAGGCTTGAGTATTGCGCTTACATGATCTCCCGTTGCCGAAATGAACGCAAATTTGTTCGCTTCGGTCCAGTAATTTAGTTGTCGGTAGTAAACATCTTCCAGTCCAGCCCAAAATAATTTAGGAGTGTTGATCTGAGTAAGCTGTACCGAATCATAAAAACCATCGTACGAGCTGATTGCATTGAAATATGCACGTACTGCTGGTTCTGTAGCTGGTGCTATCCAGTCGGTTAATTCAGGGGCAGTAATTTTTGCGTACGCAAAAAATGTATCAAAATCCAGTTTTCCATTTGGGCCTTCAGGAAGGCCATTTTCAACATCCCATCCCCCAATAACCAGTGAAGACAGGGCTTTTGGATGGTATTTTACTAATCCTGCAGCCAGCCAAGCCCCCGAAGAATAGCCTATTACATGAGCCTGTTGGCACCCTAATGCATTGATTAATAATTTTATATTTAATGCCTGTTTTTCCTGCTCATAAAGACCAATTTCAACTGGCTTATCACTCATTCCATGCCCTAACATGTCAGGATATGCGACACAAAATTTGTGGCTGAGAGCCTCAACCAACCCATTAGTGAGCCATGAATTTCCATCCATCAGTAAGCCATGTAATAGTACTACAAGAGGACCATTACCTTTTGTTCGATAATATAAATGACCATTTTTACCATTCATAATCATATAATACCTTCAATAAAAAGAATTAATTAACTGGTCTAACTCCGGTTGAGAGGTTTTATTCCGTCAGAACGCAGCTGACCATCAGGAAATATATGCCTGTATAGCGTTTGCCTGGTTATCCCCAGTTCCTGGCATAATGTACTGACTTTCGTCTCTGGTCGTCCCATTGGTGCCAGAAGCTGACGTAACCAGTTTTGAAAGAGTACATATGGACGTCGCTAACATCGCGTTGCGTTAAAAATTAGGGGGCAGGTCACGGACTAGATTGAATGGTATAATAACCCAAACTACTATTTGCAAGCACAACTTAATGCAAATCACCATGGACGGATTTAGGCATGACTAAAATATTGATGTTGATGATACTGGCGGCAACTGTTACAGGATGCGCACCACTAACTCCTAAAGATTGTCATAAAAATAGCGCACTTAACTCTTGCACCTACAACCGTTCTGGGAAGGTATCAGATAAAGACCTTTTTGGTTACCAGGCCTTGGGTATCAAAAAAGCACTTGATGCAGCCCTCATTGAGCCCCATGCTTGGGGTGGTAAAAGATGTGATGCACACCTCGATTTCAAAATTGATGGTACCCTACAAAATTTCATCATAAAGAGCGGCGATGAAGGTTATTGTCATGCTTTAGTGGAAGCTTCTAAACGTACATTATTCCCACCATTTACGGATCAGCACGTCTACGACGTAATGGGGTCATCGCGCTGGGATTTTCATGGACAGCCTTGAAAAGCGTAGATAGTCGCTACTACAGCGCACTTACAAACACAGTTATACATCAATGCGGTGTAAGGCCAACTTCCGCTCCTCGCTCATAGCAGTCCCCTGATGTTGCTTCGGCTGCTCTGTGCCAAGTGCGGACGTTCTAGCACCAGCTATGTTAATCAAAAGCGAGCAGATCAGTTCTTATAGCGGTTTAAAAAAATGGTCGTCTAATTTTCGGTTGTGAGTGTTTCATCGGATGTTCTAGATTCATCCTGTACTTTATTAAAGGAGATAATCATGAACTTCACGGAACTTCACCATCAAAACAAACCATTACTCATCGCCAATGTCTGGGATGCTGCTAGTGCAATTATGGCGCACCAGTCGGGCTATCAGGCCATGGGTACTTCAAGTGCAGCGATTGCCGCAACGTTAGGTTACGAAGATGGAGAAGCAATGTCTTTTGATGAATTGCTCTACATTGTCACACGTATCCAATCCGTCAGTAGCCTACCATTAAGTGTTGATGTAGAAGCGGGGTTTGGTGGCACAACTGATGAGATAACGACCAATCTTAAACGTCTCGCGCAGCTTGGAGTTGTTGGTATAAATCTTGAGGACAGCAGAGTTGTTAACGGTGTCAGACAACTTGATGATGCAGTTGCATTTTCCAGTCAATTAAAAGAGATTTGCGATGCGTTGAACAACGAGAGTTATCAACTATTTCTTAATATCCGTACTGATACATACCTGCTTAATCATGAACATGCTTTACAGGAAACGCTTTTACGTGGCCGACTTTATGAAGCATCGGGGGCAAACGGGCTTTTTGTCCCATGTCTGACGTCAGAAAAAGATATTGAGACCTTTTCCAAAGAGCTTAATATTCCATTAAACGTCATGTGTATGCCAGATCTTCCCACGTTCGAAAGGCTGGGTAAAATGGGTGTAAGTCGCATTTCTATGGGAAATTTCGTTCATTCAGCCATTCAATCGAAACTTAAAGATTTAATGCTACTTATCCAGTCGCAGCAAACATTTGCAGGAGTTTTCATTGATGAAAGTTCTCGATAATGCCCAGTGCAATGTCTGGTATCAGGCATTACTTGAGCGCGCTTCGGAGTATACAGGGGTGTTTTTCGTTGGTGTCAAAACAACGGGGGTATTTTGTATTTCGGTATGTCGGGCGAGGAAACCAAAACGTGAGAATGTCGAGTTCTATAAAGATTTTAAATCTGCTCTAGATGCAGGTTTTCGCCCCTGCAAAGTGTGCCGACCCACTGAAAATGCGCACACAGCTCCATTTTTTATCGAAAAAGCACTTGAACTCGTGCGCGCTAACCCTAAAACACGAATAAGCGACACTGCGCTACGTAAGCACGATATCAGCCCCGAGCGGGTACGACGCTGGTTTCTACAAAACCACGGTATTACCTTCCAGGCATTTCAACGAATGCAGCGGGTGAATATCGCACTTCAGGAGCTAAAAGGTGGGTCCGCAGCCACCGATGTGGCTTTTGATAATGGCTACGAATCATTGAGTGGTTTTGCTTATACCTATAAGCGACTTACGGGTGTTGCTCCAACAGAGCAGACTCAGATAATTATAATTCAACGATTTACCACGACCCTAGGCCCAATGTTCGTCTGTGCTACGGAACGTGGAGTTTGCCTGCTGGAGTTTACCGACCGCCGAATGCTGGAGACGGAATTCCGTGATCTCCAACGTTTGCTGAATGCTCGAATAATGTCAGGGGAGAATAGCCATACCCGACAAGCGGAAAAAGAGATTAGTGAATATTTTTCCGGAACGCGACAACAGTTTGAGCTCACGCTCGATGCTCCTGGCAGTGATTTTCAACGCTCCGTCTGGCAGGGGCTAAGTGCTGTTCCTTATGGACAAACGTCACACTATCAAGCTCTTTCCGGGCAGATTGGAAAACCTAACGCAGTACGAGCGGTGGCCGCCGCAAATGGAGCAAACCGAATAGCTATAGTTATTCCTTGCCACAGAGTCATCGGCAAGGATGGTTCGATGACCGGTTACGGCGGGGGCATCGCGCGCAAAGAATGGCTAATCGAACATGAACGAAAACATCGCTGATAGACAGATACCAGCTGACGGCTAAAACTAAACAGGATGGGGAAAGCTGAGTTTGGCACTTGGCTATCCATGTGCCGCCCTGCTAACTCGATCTGATTGTAAGGTCCGCTTCTCGCTCATAGCTGACAGTCAGGCTTGTTCGTACCTTGCTACAGAACACAACCCGAACGCATTAAACGTATCGAAATTTTTACGAATGGTTCCGAATTAGCAGTTAACTATATGAATTTAAAGACTAGGGAAGTAAGGTAATGGAAGGTGTTTTTTGAGATGATATCAATTGCTTAATAGGACTACCATCACCCCTCGTTACTTGTTATTTCATCCCTATCGCCACTTTGTCGCCATGCTTAAATCGGGCTAATGGGTTGAGTGAATAGCGTCTTGCAGGTGGTCTGCCGCGACGTGAGAGTAGCGCATGGTGACCCGAATATCTGAATGGCCGAGGATGTGTTGCAGCACGATGATATTGCCACCGGCCATCATATCCTTCGAAATCGTCTTTATGACTTTGCATTCTCTCTGCTAAGCTGCTCTGCCGGCTTCATAGCCTAACGTGATATAATCTTATTTTTACGGAAGATTTATGCTGACCAACTCATCCACTCGTCTTAACAAATATATTAGCGAGAGCGGTATCTGTTCTCGTCGTGATGCCGATCGTTATATTGAACAAGGACATGTTTTTATTAATGGCAAACGGGCCGCTGTTGGCGATCAAGTATATGGCGGGGATGTAGTCAAAGTTAACGGTCAGCTTATCGAACCGCGTGACGAAAACGACTTGGTGCTGATCGCACTGAATAAACCGGTTGGCATCATAAGCACCACCGAAGAGGGGGAAAACGATAACATCGTTGATTTCGTTAATCACAGTAAACGAGTCTTCCCTATCGGACGTTTGGACAAAGACTCGCAGGGGTTGATTTTTTTGACGAATCACGGTGATTTGGTTAACAAAATCCTGCGCGCCGGGAACGACCACGAAAAAGAGTACGTGGTTACGGTCAACAAACCGGTGACTGACGAGTTTATTCTCGGTCTGGGTGCTGGTGTACCGATGATGGGAACCGTGACCAAAAAATGCAAAGTGAATAAAGTCGCGACCTTTGTATTTAATATCACGCTGGTGCAAGGGCTTAACCGTCAAATTCGCCGTATGTGTAAACATTTTGGCTATGAAGTCACCAAGCTTGAGCGCACTCGTATCATGAACGTCACCCTGAAAGGACTGCCAATGGGTGAGTGGCGAGATTTGACTGATGATGAGCTAATCGAGTTATTTAAGCTGATTGAAAACTCATCATCTGACGAAAAACCGGTGAAAAAAGCCAAGGCTAAGCCCGTGGCAGATAAAAAACCGAGTGTTAGTGGGGCGAAAAAGGCCGAAAAACCCGATGGTAACTCAGCTTCCCGCAAGCGCTTTACCCAGCCCGGACGTAAGAAGAAAGGGCGCTAAGCTCACATAATTATCATCGGTCTCAGTACTCAAGCATATAAACTCGGCAATAGCCGAGTTTATATTGATGAAACACCCGGTGTGAAACCAATCATCAGTCTTTTTCCTCATGTTCTGTCAAACCTGACGCTATGGCCTGAGTACGGCATTAGTTCCCAATATTTAATATAGAGCATACTTTCTTGCTCGTATTGACGTCACAATAATAGTAGGTAGACTGGTATACCTATAATTATCCAAAGCAGGAAGAAATTGGCCATGTCCTCACGCGAATTATCAGAAAGTGCCCGAGATCGGCTGCTGAGTGCTGCAAGGGTGTTGTTCTATAACGATGGCATTGCGGCAACGGGTATTGATGCCATTGTTAAAAGGGCTGGTGTTGCCAAGAAAAGTCTCTACAACAACTTTGAGTCCAAAGCAGAACTTGTTGCTACTTACTTACAGATTCGTCATGAAGAGTGGCTCGCACTGTACGCTAATCGTCTGCAACAAACGGCGAGTCCAAAAGAGAGCGTGATGGCTGTTTTTCTTGCTTATGCAGACCATGCTGAATTTGCCTATGAACGTGGATTCAGAGGGTGCGGACTATTGAATGCCGCGGCTGAACTGCCCGCGGGCGCACCGGGCAGACAGGCAGTGCGCGGGCACAAGGAGCAGGTAGAGTCGATTCTGACTGAACATCTTTGTGTGCTTCTCTCTGGTGATGAACAACGTGCCATACGGATGGCCAGGCACTTTTCATTTTTACTCGAGGGGAGTATGTCTCGCGCAGGCTTGGAAGGGAATGGTGAGTGCGTTCGTCAGGCAATGACAATGGCCGCCGAAATGATGGAGTCGCTATGACTGTCACGCCAAGAGATCGCATGATGGGCAGGGTGGGAGTATTGATTGCGGCCATCTTGTGGGGAACCACAGGAACGGCGGCAACATTTGCTCCTGCAGTTAGTGCTGTTGCCATAGGCGCTGTTGCGATGGGGCTAGGGGGGCTACTCCAGGCGATGATAGCCGCTGGGAGTATCATTAGTTATGTAGATAAACTCCTTCAACAGTGGCGTTTACTGCTGATAGGGGTCATTGCTGTTGCCATCTATCCGCTGGCATTCTATGCCTCTATGCATTTAGCGGGTGTCACTGTCGGGACTGTCATTTCTATTGGTTCTGCCCCTCTGTTATCTGCTCTGATTGAATATGTCTTGGAGGGCGAGCGGCTGACGACTCGCTGGATGTTGGGGGCTGCTCTTGGCATTGCAGGCATGGTGTTGCTTTGTATGGCTGAAAGTGGGGGGCACGGCACTCTGGTTCAGTCACTCAATGTCACGATAGGAGTAATTCTAGGCCTTCTTGCTGGTTTTACTTATGCGCTGTATTCGTGGGCTGCTCGCCGTTTGATGCAGCGAGGACTTCCTTCTCGCACCGCGATGGGGGCGATTTTTGGTCTTGGCGGCATTTTACTAATGCCAGTACTCCTTATGACTGGAGCCCCGCTGCTGGAATCTTGGAGTAATGCGGCAGTGGGTGCCTATATGGCGTTGGTCCCGATGTTTCTTGGCTATATTTGCTATGGATATGGGCTGGCTCGTATAACGGCAAGTATGGCGACGACCATTACCCTCATCGAGCCTGTTATTGCTGCCATATTGGCAGTGATTATCGTGGGAGAAAGACTGCCTATTACGGGGTGGGTGGGGATCGGGCTGGTAGTGGCTTGCCTGATATTTATTACTGTTCCGATAAAATGTGCTCTAATTGTTCGGGTAAGAGAAAACAATAGCCTGTAGTGGCACAATGATGCCTGATCTTGCCCGCTTGCAGCTAGATTTCTCCATTATTGCCACCTTCGCTTCAATTGTTGTTCCGATGGTCAATCGTCCCTCTGTGCTATTGAGGGAAGTTCGCCCAGGCACTTAAGTACGCCACACCCTGTTTATTAACCACAATTTGTGGGGCAATTATCTATTTCAGGATGGTGCACTATGCTCATTCTCGGATAATCCCTATTTATGGGGCGCACTATTCAGTGTGATGTTTGCTTTGTTCATTAACAATGTCGTGGTTGTGGTGATATCTAGTATGTTAATATTTTATATCATTGGTTCGGTAGTTTAGTCAGGAAACTAATATCAGCAGTGTGTTTATCACTGGTTTTCTGTGATATTACATTTAACTCAGCAGGCCATTTAACACTTTATTTTGGTGATTAGCATTAATGATTGGCGAATGTGGTTAACGTCACCTTGGTTGTTTTTTTGTTAACTTCCCAATTTCTTACAGATTAAATGTAGGAAATAAAGCACATCCTCTAATATTAAAAATAATATCGGAACAGATGTTCAGCAGATCGAATTAATACAGTGAAACCCTCAATGAGATTGATCGCTGTCAGGCTGGCGGTATACTTCACCGCAAATCAAAACTACATCAGGTCTGCGTTCATGAAGACGAGTAGCTACAGCCATGCATTCGTGGCGTGTTGTATACACATCATCGGTCACGGGCAGTGCCTCGCAAGCATCCATACCGCAGGTGCTAACCAATAAAACAAATCCTATGAGCATATATTCTCCTTATTTATAGGATTTATATGAGTATAGCGCGTTTGCTGAAGAAGTAGTGCTCTCCTTTTCTAAGAAATGGAGTTTGCATTTTTTGGTTAAGTATTAGCCAAGTTTAGTTACTGCTACCCCCATCAGAATAATGGCACTGGCGATGAGTCGTAACATCGATGGTTTCTCTTTTAGCATCCAGATTGAGATTATCATGGCGAACAAGACACTGGTTTCACGTAGAGCGGCAACGAGGGCGATTGGCGTGCTTTTCATGGCCCAAATGACAATGCCATAAGCCAGTAATTGCATCGCACCACCAATCACGCCGTGTCGCCAGTGCTGGCGTATTTGACGAAAAACCACATTGCGGTGCATTATCCAAAGTAATGCAAACATGGCTATGCCGTTGCACATAAACAACCAAAAAATATAACTAAGTGGTTCAATGCTGGCGCGGCTACCAGCCCCATCAGATAGGGTGTAACAGGCAGTAAAAGTCGCAGTAATTAAGGCATAGATAATAGCCCTGCCATTGACTTTGTCAGGGCCACGTCGGCCATCAAATGTCATCATGATGACACCGGAGACTAAAATAGCCGCCCCTACTAAGGCTAATGACCTGGGGATTTCCGACAAGATTAACCAAGAGAGCAGAGCACTTAACAGGGGGGCAACGCCACGTGCGATAGGATAGATTTGACCAAACTCGGCTTGTTCATAAGCTTTACTCAGAAACAGGCAATAACCTGTGTGAAAAGCAACCGACAACAGTAACCAAGGAAGCGCGCTCAGCGAGGGTAACGCCACAAAAAAAATACCGAACAGTGAAATCACTCCGGAGAAAATTGCCATCAAAGAGATAGCGACAAAACGATCATTGCCAAATTTAACAAGAGCGTTCCAGCAAGCATGTAACAGTGCCGCGCCCAGCACCGCAAGAAATATTTCACTACTCATTCTATCCCCTTACTTAGGCGTCTCAGTTTACCTTAATTGCATTTATTTTCACGTCTGTAACACGTAAAAATTGTTCCAGCTAGCTGATTCTTAGTGAGGGAGAAGATGAAAAAATGAGCTCAATGTCCCGATTTATTGCAAGAGTAAATATAACTAACTAACAACATCTGTATCATCTTATTTACTTTCTTAAGCAATAAATAAGGGTGGATTACGCCAAGGTGACATTGCTCTGATTAAGTAAATGGGGGTGTTTATTGCATATGATATTCGTTGCTTTTTCCTTATCATTGATAGTAATCGTGTTTCTAATTTTATTTATGATAAAAGGGAATAATTAATTAGGACATATCTTGGATGATCTAAATGGACTAAAAAGAATACCAGTGGATATAATTAAACGGCAATAAATTATTATCAAAAACAGGGTCTGGCTATTATTAGCCAGAGTCTACATTCATTTTATTCTGGGGTGTCTATTTTGTTAAAAAAAAGTGTTTTCCTATTATTTGCTATGGTCGTTGTTCTTGCCGGTTGTTCTGAACCTGAACCAACAGGCACTAAAGTTTTTGGTGGCAAAGCTTACATTGAGATGCCAGCTGAATTCACTTTAATGTCTAAAGAAATGCTGGCAACTAAATACCCTCAGCAGAATGCACCACAAGAAGCCTATTCCGTTGAACAGGGCAGTGTGTCCTTCGCATTCAGCGATAGCAATAGTGCCATACCCGATGGCAAGCTCGCTGAAGTTGTTAATATGATGAAGAAACAATTTGCGCCATTCAAGCCGACTCTGGAAGAGAAGGATGTTGATGGGCGTAAAGCTTATATCATCACTATGGATACCCCGGCTGCTGATGGAACCATCAAGAATGTGATGTTGCTCACTACGATTGATGGGAAACTAGTTATTGCTACGTTTAACACGACTGAAGCTTTAGCTGACAAATATATGGATGTTGGCAAGAATGCACTGCTTTCTTTAAAGTTTAAGAAGTGACCATTATTAGTTAATTCAGTTATTTTAAGTCTAAAAAAAATAGATAAAAAGTAATAAAGGTTGCCTGATTAACAGGGCAACCTTTCTCATTGCTAAAGCAACGTTGTTGAGCGCTAGTGGGGAAGACGGTACGCCGAACACTTCCTAAAACAGCTATAAATTGGCATCATAGAGCTATGTTGTTTTTTTAGGATGAGTAATGAAACAGTTCCCTTTTGATAAACGTTATGAGATTGAAGATGCCAGTGGTGTTGTTGAGTACTACATTGATGGTGATGAGTATATTCGCCGCCAGGATGGCGTACCGGGCTATCGAATCACAGGTTATGAAGTGTATGAACATGATGCAGAGGCTAAACTCGCTGGTTTTCTCGAAGGGAAGCATATAACAACCCCGGATGCGGATATTCTGCTGACAATTTTAGATGACCAACAACCTGCGGATTAGATTTCATTACTTTGGCTTTCGTCTGTGCAATGTTGCTATACAAAGGTCATCTGCGGTTTTTGAAACAGAAAATAGGGCGTTATTAGCGATAATATTTTTTTGCAGAAGCTGCTATTCAATCTGGCTAAAACCGATTAACGTCAATCTACTTAGTGATAATCAGTCGGGGTTTCGATGAGCCAGCAAACTATTACGTTGTATACCGATTCAGATTTTTTTAGTCCTTATGTGATGTCGGTATTCGTATCATTGACAGAAAAAGCACTGCCTTTCTCATTAAGCGTCATTAATTTGTCTGCTGGGGAGAATCTGCAACAGGCTTATGCCCGTCTGTCGGCGACACGTCGGGTGCCGACACTGGTTATCGATGATTTTCAACTCTCTGAGTCTTCAGCTATTGCTGAATATTTGGACGAGCGTTTCCCGGCGCCAGATTACGCTCGGCTGTATCCGCAAGATAGGCAAGAGCGTGCCAGAGCGCGTGAAATACAGGCATGGCTGCGCAGTGATTTTATGCCGGTCCGCACTGAACGGCCAACTGAAGTGGTCTTTGCTGGGTTAAGGCTGCCTCCTTTGTCTGATAGCGCGCAACAAGCGGCGAATAAACTTATTTCTGGGTTGGAGCGTTTGCTGTCGGATGGCAGAAGATATTTATTCAGTGAATGGTGTATCGCAGATACTGATTTGGCACTGATGCTTAACCGGTTAGTTCTGAATGGCGACAACTTACCTGAGTATCTTCGTCAGTATGCAAATTACCAATGGCAGCGGCCTTCTGTGCAGCAATGGCGAGCATTATCGCAGAAATAGAGGTAAGAAAAATTGAGGGTGGGGCAATCCTTCACCTTGTACCAAAGTAGGATTAGCTTCGATAGAATGAAAAACGTTATTGAGTTTGAAACTGAGCGTTTACAGCTACGGCAGTGGCTCCCGTCAGACCGGGCACCTTTTGCAGCGCTTAACGCAGATCCTCGCGTTATGGCATTTTTCCCAGCCCCTCTAACACGTGAAGCAAGCGATATGATGGCTTCACGTTGTCAATTATTGATAGCACAGTGTGGCTGGGGGTTGTGGGCTGTTGAGCTGAAAGCTAGCGGGCAGTTTGTCGGCGCATTGGGGTTACATATTCCTACCGTTAAATTACCTTTTTCACCTTGTGTCGAGATAGGCTGGCGTTTTGCTTTTCCATTTTGGGGGCAAGGGCTGGCAACGGAAGCTGCATTGGCAGTATTGACGGTAGGTTTCGATCAATTAAAACTGGCTGAAATTGTTTCATTTACTGCTTTAATTAACCTGCGTTCACAAGCATTGATGGAACGAATCGGCATGGTGCGCGCGCCAGACCATTTTCCCCATCCAATTGTCAGCCCTGACAGTAAGTTAAGCCAACACTGTTGGTATCATCTTTCTCATCAACAATGGCATAACAGACAGGATGATTTTGTGAGACTATCATCAAATTAGTCTACGTTTAGTCAGTAATATTTGGCCGCATCTGCTAGGACATATAATGATAATAAGCTGGAAATTAGTTCGTTCCATGGCGTTGCTAACCGGAGTTTCTCTATTGGTGGCCTGTAGCCAATTACCTAGAAATCCAGTGCCAGTGGAGTTAATGCCAGCGGCCGAAATCCCTGGAATGCCGGATATCCGTGCCGGGGCAGGGCACATTAGCCCGATATTTGAAGCGGATTTACTGCAATCTTATAAAGATGAATCGAAAGAGATGTTCCGAGCCGCGGATGGAACATTGGTTTATCCCCATCTGGCATTATCTGGTGGTGGCCCAAATGGCGCCTTCGGTGCTGGTTTTTTGAACGGCTGGACGAAAACAGGTAAGCGCCCCGTGTTTAAGGTGGTCAGTGGGGTTTCCACTGGCGCGTTGATCGCACCTTTCGCCTTTTTAGGGAGTGATCACGACCAGGCATTACATGACTTTTATACCACCACCACCACCCGTGATATTTTCCATCTGGATAATCTATTATTTCGCCTCTTTTTCCGCGAATCATTAGCGGATACCAGCCCGTTGTCTAAATTGATTGATGGGCATATTACTCCTGAGTTAATGAGTGAAATCGCCCAGGCACATCGGCATGGTCGGCGGTTGTATATGGGTACGGTGGATCTCGATTCGCAAAGATTTATTGTCTGGAACATGGGGCTGATTGCGATGAAAGGGACTCCTGAAGCTTTAATGCTATTTCGTAAGGTGATGCTGGCTTCCTCTTCAGTCCCTGTCGCGTTCTCACCGGTATTTTTTGATGTGGTGGCTCAGGGTAAGCATTACGATGAAATGCATGTTGACGGCGGTGTGGCGGCGCGGGTCTTCTATAATGGTGGTGTGTACAGTTCAAAAGTCGTACGTACCAGAGCGGGCCTGGCAGACAGTAAAGAAGATATTTATATCATCCATAATGGACAGCTTGGCCCACAACCAGAACCGACCCCACGGTTGGTGCGTAATATCGCTATGCGTACTCTTGACTCAACCAGCAAAGCGGCATTGGTCGGGGATTTGTATCGTATTTATGCATTCTCTTTGGCTGAAAATTCAGGATTCCACTGGATAACGATTCCATCAAATGTTGATACCAATGGCGCAGAGATTTTTGATCCCATCAAGATGGAGCGTTTGTATCAGGCGGGTTATGCAGAGGCGTTACAGGGGCCAAAATGGTCACTACGGCCACCAGGTACCATTGAGATGAACTCCTTACTACAAGATGCTGCTGCCATGCACAGTAACTAGAGGGGGCGCTTTGGTGTTGATGCCATTGTCAGGCTGGTACTTGGGTTACATTAGGTCAAGCAGTGGGAGTGAGCCATCAATAAGCGCCGCGGTGATATAGATAATAAATAGTGAATAGAGAAAGAAATTGCTGATCATTCGGCACCTCAATTACTCACACAGATAAGGTCTTTGTCATGACAAAGCCACTACAATATAGCATGTGAGCTGACTAAAAAACGCACTGATAGTGAATAAATAATGAATCTGCTGGGGTGGATTTAGAATGATGAATGCTTTTCAAGTAAGTTCTGAGCGCGTAGTAGGGTTTTAGAGTGACTGAACAATGAGGTTAGGACCAGATCTTGCCTGTCAGTCTTGGTTTAATATGCTGTAATATCAAAACGTTATCTTCAATTGAAAACAATTTAAGCAGCATATGATCAGAGAGAGTGTAATTGTGCTACACTATGCGACCGATAATCAAGGATAAAACATGAAAAAAGTCTCAATCATTGCTCAGTGCTTAATAAACGCTAAGAGTTTCAGTGAGATGTCCGAAGCTGAATCCTCGATAAAAAAAGTTTTCAACGATAGTTACGCAGAACATTCTTTTGATGAATGGAATACCGACGTTTCTACGTTGAGTGCTAACCGTGTTATCAGTTTGGTTGCTGGTGCTTCCAAGGTTCGGGTCAGAGGGTTGATCCAAGAATTATGGAATCACTGACCCCAGACCAAAGGTTTCCAATAACCCGTCTACCACATCACTACGCCAAGCATGCAAGTCATGCTGCGTGGTGAATGATTTCCCCGTACTTTCCATTTTCCGCTTGTTTTTTTTCCGTTGTCTCCTGCAAAACCGGCTATTTTCGTGAACAAAAATCTGGCCCGGTACAGATAATCTGAGTAAACGCTGACCACTCCACGGTTTATTGCCGTTGGTTAACGTAATCTAACGAGGTTGTACAACTGAGAGGCGAGCATATGTCATTTCTTGATAGCGTCAAAAGATTGGTTAGCAGTGTAAAAGTGAAGATCAAGTGCCCAGATTGTGGCGCAGTCTCTGAGCAGAGCTCAGAAAAAGTGCACAAAAATACGGCCTTGGTTTGCCCAAAGTGTGGTTGCTTATTTTTACCTAAAGACAAACGCTAGCGGTAGTCATATCAGCCAAAAATCATCGACGCCCACCGCAGCAGCATTAATGCGCCACAGATACAGAGTAACACCACAAACATTTTCCAATGTTTCGTATGCAAGCGTTTGGTCACCATAGGGTCCTTATTCAATTTAGTATTATGTCTGACGGGGTCAGCTCTGCGGAATTCATTTGTTTACTGCGACGCTGGTTACTTTAGGTATAGTAGCGAAAATTTATGCTGATGCGAGAGTTAGTCAGTTCGTACCAGTTAAGATAAAGTGTAATATGCGCTGCATCAATAAGATGACGAATAGGAATAATGAAACTATGGCTACAGTCCCACAAAAATATCAAGATGCCGAGCGTTGGGCATTTGGTGATACTGAACAAGTGGCAGATGATGTATTGGCATTAGTACTGAACGGTACGAAAACAGCGACCTGTGCGGCATTGGATGAAGATGGCGTGCCGCAGGCGGGGGATATCTTTGTTGTGGTCAATGGCCGCAATGAACCGGTTTGTGCGATAGAGTTGACCGACGTAGAATTGAAAACGTTTGATCAGGTTGATGAAGCCCATGCTGTCGCTGAAGGTGAGGGCGATCGAACGCTGACGTTTTGGCGTAAAACGCAACAGCGCTTTTTTGAGGAGTACGAGATGTTCTCCCCAGAAATGATGCTGATTTGTATGCAGTTCAAAGTATTGGAAAAATTCTGATAGCTGGCTTCTAGTGGTCAGTAATTTGATTGATTTTGCACTACAGATATTATCGAGTCGCAACAGAAGAAACCGTCACTCATAAATTGTAGCTATGGGTTGACGGATCTTCTTATTGCAACAATCACGTTACCCTCATTACCCAAGCATCCTGATGTCGATCGTAATGTTGCTTAAAAAGCAACCGGTCTTTCCCATCTAACGTTGCGGGAATGCTGGTATGTTCATCCCACCCATCTAGCTGCATGCACAATTCAGGATCCGATTTACAGGGGATACTGAGGGTGTTTTCGCCTTTTGTCAGTGGTGCAGATAACTCTGCGTCATCAACTTCAAAATCTCTGATTTTTACTAGAGTTTTTCCCATAAAGACTCCTTACCTACCAAGTGGTATGAGGTATGACCAGATTGGTCGCCTTATTGAGAATAGCTGAGTCAGAAAAAAGTGCCAGAGGCCGCATCTAAAAAATACCGCCTCGGCGTAAATTCTATCCGCATCGAATCTGATGGGTGTTAATTATTTAATACCGAGTATGTTTAGTCAGAGTAGCCTAATGGCTGCATTCGCAGGGGAGTTCAGCCAAATTAAATTGGTTACGGCCATTCTTTTTCGAGTAATAAAGTGCTTGATCTGCCGCGAGCATTAAATCCGCTTGATCTGTAATACCACTATGCTGATGGGCTTGATAAACAGTGACACCAAGGCTGATGGTGACTTTACGGAATTTACTGTCATTGTGTTTAATTCCCATAGCACGGATAGATTGCAATATATGCTCGGCCACCAGGCTGGCGCCCTGTTGATCGGTATCTGGCAGAATAGCAGCAAACTCTTCTCCACCATAGCGAGCAACAATATCGGTGCTGCGTTTTAGTGATTTGCGTAATGCCCTGGCGACCAACCGTAAGCAGGCATCACCAGAGATATGACCATAGCAGTCATTGAAGTTCTTAAAGTAATCAATATCAATCATTAAAACTGCTAGCGGAGAGTCTGAGCGTTTTGCCCGCATAAATTCATGGGCCAGCACTTTTTTGAACGCCCGGCGATTAGGCAATTTAGTCAGTGAGTCTGTTCTGGCCTGAATTTCCAGACGTCGATTTGCTTTAACCAGCTTAAGTTCCAGCAATTTTCGTTCATGGATATCTTCTGCGGTTCCATACCAACACAACACATCGCCATTGTCATCTACGCTGGGAACTGCTCGGATTCGCATCCAGTTCCATCCCTTTTCAACATGACAAAAGCGGATTTCAACATCCAGTGGCTGCTGTGTTTGTAAGGAGTGTTCCCAACTGATTAAGGTGGGGTGGCGATCATCTAAATGGATGGTACGCAGCCATTTATCTGCCAGCGCCTCTTCGCGGGTTAATCCCGTAATTTTTTCAAAGCGAGAACTGACATCGGTAATCATGCCATCCGGGGATGCAGTCCAGGGAATTTGCGGATTCAGCTCCACCATATTGCGGTAATGCTGTTTACTGCTGCGCAGCTTTTCTTCCATCTCTTTTAATGACGTAATATCGATCATCGCGACGGACAGCCCACTCACTTGACCACTGGGATATCTGGCGGCATTTATCCGCATAAAGAACACCCGTGCTTTATCCGGCATCTGAAACTCAGCATCGGGGATACTGTCATTGCAATAGGCTTTCAGCAGAGCACTCTGCAAAATAGGAATAATGCCAGGTAGGAAGTCTGCAATTTTGCGCCCATTAATCTCTACTGTATTTTTACCCAGAAGTTCAGCCAGATAATCATTTACAGTAACATAGCGCAGGGTTGTATCGATAAAGCACAGACCAGCCGGAGCACTGGAATAAATCGATTCCAACTCAAATAAGCGTTTACCCGCATCATAAGGTAAATTGCTCAGGTTTCGATCAATTCCTCGATAACCTTTGAATTCGCCGTTATCATCGAACAGTGGGATACCACTGGTTTCAACTAAGACTTCGCTGCCATCAGCGCGAATATTACGGTTTTGCAAACCGGCAAAAGGGATACGTGCAGCCGCAATCTCTGCAAATATCTTTCCTACCCGGCTGGCTTCATCCTGAGGCATAAAGTCAAACGGCGTTTTACCGACCACCTCATGGGGTAGGCGACCAAGAAGCTCAATGGATTTTGCAGATGAAAACGTATAACGGCCGGAAGCATCAACTTCCCAGATCCAGTCTGAATTATTCTCGATGATGTCCCGTAAGCTGTTCATTTCTTTTAACAGACCAATGTCAGCTGATTCTTCCCGATTATCGTAGTCAGTCATGATGTCCACTCCTGTTTAATCTCGGCTTTCCTTAGATAGAAATATGTCGGCTATTATTTAAGCCCGCAGATTGTATAACAGGGACAGATTTAGTACAGTCCAATCGGATTTTTCTTATAAATAAACAATAACTAAAAATTTCAATCATAAAAAAATAAAAGGTTAAAAGACCAATAGTGCATAAAACACAACGAGTTAATGGCTTCTCCTCCTCTGTATTCCGGCACCACACTAGTATTCCAGCACTACACTGACATTGTCCTGATAGGTGCCAACGGTTCTTTGCGTTTGTTGTGCATTGATCATCGCTTTATAAGGAATCTGTTGAGCTGAGCCTGTCGCGGTATCTGATCTTTTGTTGGTTATATTCCAGGGAATCGACCCCGAGCCCTGATACAGTTGATACTGTAAATAGTCGGTAGGGGGGGCAGGTATAACACTCCCTGGGAGTAATTTCATTTGGGGCCAAAGGGCAGAGAAATTATCGCCATTTGTTATGTAGGTAGTGAAGGTGGCGTTCTTGGTACAGGTAGCGGTGATAAATTGATTTACAGGAATAAATTGTGACATTAACGCGTAGCTACCAAAATCGACATTGGGCGCGGCGTTTATGACACAATCGTTGTTGACCACCAATGTGACAGTGACTGTTGATGAAGCCGTTCCTTTGAATGTGCCACCGATACAGACGCCAATAACGGCAGAGCATAAATCATAATTCCAGTTCAAAGAGATAGTATCGGTATAAGTGCCGGCACTGATATTGACGTTAATGGCATTATTACTGCCAGTACGGATATAGATAGGTAAATTGGCTTTTATTTTCCCCAGCACGATGGTGAGTAAATTGCTGTTAGCATAGTTAATATTCCCCCCGACTATAATGGGATTGTTGTAGCCTGGGTCAGAATAGATTGAATAAGGAATTAAGTCGCCGGCGGCATTCTTAAGATTAAGATTATTAGCAGTGCTGGTGATGGTGCTGTTCAATACGGGAGTGGATAATACGCTCAGCGCTGTTCCATCACAGCCAAGTGCCGTTATACCACTGGCACTTTCGGGGAGGGTATTGACATTAAACGATGAATTTTGTGGCAGCTTTACTTCTGCGGCAGCAAAAGTGCACGCGGTGGCACTGCTGACAGACAATAGCCACAGTACAGACAGAACCAACCAATAAGGTAGCCTGTATGGCCGAGGTATCTTGCTGGTAATTTGCGTCGTGAGCGATATCATTAGCTGCTCCTTAAATAAAGTTGCCGATAGCCAGGTACGGCAATTATTGGCATATGGCTGTACCAGCATCTTGTATCCCTTTAGTATTTTTCAATTGGAATTGGCTGTAGCAGCGGGTGCCATTATCAGCCCGCACTATGGTGAGTTTATTCAACTGGGTGGCTTGCTCAATATAAGCCATACCATCCCAACCGACATAACCGCTAGGTGTGTCGCCCGTGGTATATATCGCGCTGCCTTTCGGTAAGTCTTGACCGGATTTATCGGTAAGTCTGATATTTGCGGCGGTAATCTGTGTTATGGGGAAATCAATTAAATAGCCACTGCGTTCGCTAATCGCTAAATTTCGCTCTACTGTTGGCAATATGACATCGGCAGGTAAATTCATGGGGTCAATCTGGAATTTGGCCTGATAATATGAAGAAACTGTCGGAATCAAGATATATCCGTTGTTGTTCGTAGTACCAATCAGTTGGTTTTCGTAACTGACCGGAATATTGCTAAAACCATTGGTTGATACCAAGGCAAATGCATCGTTAATCATATTACTGGCATAAACGCCGCCATTCATCATAACCAGCGAGCCACTTAATTCACCCCAACTATTATAGTTATCACTATTGCCATAAACACCGGCGCGACTTTCCATTATCCGAGTGCGCCAAATAACATCTGCTTGTTGGTAACTGCTATTTTCACTGTTGCCGTTGGCATAAGCGAGATTCCAACCCAGTCCGCCATTAGAAGGAGCTGCCCGGCTATAATTCACGCGTTGGGACCACTGGTTATCAACATCACGGCTGGTGCTGGCGCTGGCTGATCCCCATTCACCCAGCGGGATACTCCAGATCAGTTGTGCGTTGTAACCTTTGGTCCCCAACTCACGATTGAGGGAGAGGTAAATACTGGTATTACGGAATATTGAGGTGCTATAGCTGATATTGACCAACCGGGTTCGCTCACCGAGCGCATCCCTGACATCGAAATAACCAGATCCAAGTGTCCCTAAGTTTCCAAGGCTGATACTGCCGGTTATCTGGTCGGTACGTCGGCTCAGACGAAAGTCGCTTTTGTAATTAGCCAGATCGCCATAATTATCGCTGCGGCTAATGCGCTGAGCATTCAGATTAAAGTAGGAATTACTGTAGGTATAACCTAATGAACGCTGGTTACCGATACCACCACGGGTATTAATGGCAACCTGTGAGGTATTAATGGTTGAATTGTTGATATCAGTGGCTGGTTGACTGATGACATCACTAAATGCATCGGCAGAGGTACTACTCATGCTGTAGGCACCATTCAGTACCCCAAATAGGCCCAGTCGAAATCCGGCTCCGCCACCTACCACATTCATGCCTTTGGCAGCATCCCCTCGGCCTTCTAGTGTCAACCAAGACGTTGTGCCATAACGAACCACGCCACTGGCGACAGGATCAGCATAATCGGCAGAACGGATGGCATAATTGCGGCGTAAAGCACCGGCTGACAGGCTAAAATCCCACATGCCGGGTTTTAGCAGTGAACTGGCAACATAAAATGGCACTGAGGTGCTGATTTGTCTACCGAGGGCATCGGTTGTAATAATAGTCGCTTGGCCAGCACCATTAATACGAGGGGCATTATCGATAACAAAAGGGCCGGGGTTAATATTGGCTGATTGTGTTCTGAAGTTATCAATATACAGTTCGACAGTGCTAGGTACCGCAGCTTGACCGGCAAATTGCGGCATCGGATAGGTAATAAGGTCGGGGCGAATAGCAAAATTACGCGCGATTTGAACACCACCCAGGCGCACCGCGCTACTCCAGGGCAAGGCTCCAGTGATCAGGTCACCTGCGGTATAACGTAGCAGGTTTTTTTCATCATTCCTCTGCCATTGGGTATCAAACCGAATATAGCCGTTATTATCCGTGTCGCCGTTATTACCTGAAAAGTTAGTACGATAAACGCCGGTATTACTGATTAAACCAAAACGGTCAAAAATACGTTGCTCGCTCCAGGCTGAGGCATTACCTGACTGTGGGTTACCACTGTTCTGGCTGACATAAAAATCATAATTTAATAAAAATCCCAGGCTACTTTGTGCAAGATTAAAATCATCGGTTGCGGCAGAGTTAATTTGCTGTTTCGGTAACCACTCGCTGGGAACATCAATTAATAGCCGTTGGTTTTCTCCATCATATTTCACGGCCACCTTATCCATCTTATCAACCGCAACCTCAGCACTAGAGGGTAATCCGATGGTTTTTAACTGTGCTGGTGAAAGATAGTAATGTCCCCCGCGATAGATGACTGGCACAGCATCACCAAAGTTACGGTCATTGACCACTAACTCAAGATATAAGGTACTGTCGGGCATTGCTGCCATAGGTGGCGGCAGATTATCCCCCCAAACTTCCCAGGGGATGAGTGGAGGCAACAACACTGAGCCATACATCAATATTAATAATGGTGACAGCTTGAATCTGATAGTCATTCCCAACCCTAGGTTATTATTAAACACACCTTATCTGCTGTATGCGAACACCTTATTGGTGTGGGATGACTATGGGTTTGGTGCTGTTATTGATAATGGCGCTTAATTCTCCTGTTCTGGCTGTTGGGCTGAGCGGGAAACTCATTTTTGCGCCGGCTAACACATAACCGAGTAAACCTTTATTAATGTCTTTCTCTTGCAGGGTCACCCGCGAAATCCGTGCATGAACAGCGCCCTGATTAGTGATATTCAACCATTGTTTCTCGCCTTGTGAATGCACGCTATAACTGAGTTTCGTCGGCATAACACCGGGGGCTGGCGTGGTATCAGATGCCGCCAGCACACCACTGCCGTAAACAAACAAGGGAACGGAATAGCGCATTTGGAATTTCAGCCCTAACTGAGTGGCAGCGGGGGCGGTTTTATCGTTTGGGTCCTTATAAGGTATTTCATCAATTAATATGCGGTAGGCTTGTTCTTGCCCAGCGGGAACGGGGGCGTTTTTGACTAAACGAATCAGTTGACGCTTACCGGGTTGAATAGTTGCAACCGGTGGGCTGGCGATGATTCTTGATTGCGGGGTGTAATCGTCTTGGGTGTTGACCTGCTGCCAACCTAATACCCGAATCTGCATATAGATAGGCTGACTATCTTTATTTTCCAACCACAATGCAGTGGCTTTATCATTGTCTGAAATTATCGGGTCAATGGGCCAGATCAGAACGGAGGCCGCAGCATACAGTTGGCTACTGGTCAGTGTGGCCGAAAGCAATATTACCCGAGATAGTAGGTTAAATGGCGTCATAGTGAAATCTCCTGCGGCATCGTGCCAGTAATCAATAAGTAACTGTAACTAATAAAGTATCTGTGTAGACGCCAGCGCTGGGTTGCATACTACTGGCAAATAGTTGTGCATATAAAATGACTTGTTGCTGGGTGCCATCGGTGGTCACTAAACGTGTCGATCCCCCATTGGCACCATCCCCCCAGATCTGTGTTCGGGCAGGGTTTTGATATATTTGATACAGCAAATATTCGCCCGTTGTGCTGTTGAGTAAGCGCCTGCCGGCAGAAATGTTACCTGAGGTATTGGCCCCGGAATTAAGCGCCAGTGTGACCGTGGGATTACCACTGCACTGGAGGACGATACTGCCTGAGTTGAGTCCAGATATTGCGTTAGTGGCGTTTGCCAATGAAGAGACGGTGCCGAAATCCAATGTGCCAAAGTTGCTGGTATCGGTGGCTCCGCCCCCAAGGCTACAGCCGGTTTGCACTATTGCATTGACAGTGAAACTTTTAGATACCGGTGAGGTGGCAGCATGGGTAACGGCTATGCTGAGTACTAAAATAAGTAGGGCGCGGGTGAGGTTATACTGAGATAAAGCATATTTCATTGTCAGCATCCTCCATAATATTTACCAATTCACCGTGACCTGAACGGTGTCGGTATAAGTCCCTACCGCCGGGGTCGGTTGGGCAAAAACCAGACCATAAACCGGAATGATCACCACTGATCCGCTAGCAATCTGGGAAATGCCAGTCAGGTTATCCCAAACTTTGCTATGTGCCGCATCGGTATACAGGTTGTAATTAACATGCTGGCCTGACGGGCCGCCGGCCAAATAACGGCTGGCAGTGCTACCACTCTGCCCGCCATTGAGTAGCACATTAAAACTGGTCCCCTTACTGCATTGGACGGAAATGGCACCGTTATTTCCCTGACCGGCGACGGCAATCGGAGTAGTTAACGCCACCACAGTGCCGAAATTCAGGGTACCAAAACTGGTTGCGCCATTAACAATGGTGCCCGCAGTACAAGTGGGCAATAGCGTGGCACGGACGGTGATATTGGCATTTTTCGTTATAGCCCCAACGGGAAAAAGTGGCAGCAGTAACAAGCTGCAAGTGGCGGCCAGAGCAAACAAGCGGCCTGCCATTACCAGGTAACAGTGACGGTAACAGTATCGAGATAGGTGCCGACACTGGGTGTCGTTTGAACAGGGACGCGGGCATAAATAGTCAGTGGGATCGCGGTGGCCAACCCAGTGCCCGTTCCATCAACCGTGCCGGATACTGGCGTCGCATTCCATGGCTGAAGAAAACCGTTGTCTCTGTAAAGGTTATAATTGACGAATTCTGATGTTCCGCCAGCCAGTCGGCGTTGCCCAGAGTTGTCATGCAGCCCATTATCTATTGCGATGGAATAAGCGGTATTATTGCTGCAATGCAATTTAAGTGAATCGTTGGTCGTGCCACTGAATGTCACGCTAAGAGGTGCGGTTAGGTCGCTCACTGTGCCGAAATTTACAGTGCCCAGATTACTTAAGTTGCCACTCCCGAGACCATTATCGATGTAACAACCGGCGATGATGTTGAGTGTTGCGTTTAGTGTTCCACTGGCGGTACCTGCACCTTGCACTGGCGCTGTCTGTAGTACCATCACCGCACCTAAAATAAGTAAGATTCTCTTCATTATTGCTTCCTTAATCATCTAATTTGCAGCCAGGTAAGCGAGAACAGAGTTGCGCCAATAACGTAGCGAAACTAATGTTTATGTAACAAATCATTAAAAATTTAGATATTTAATTAATAGCAGCAAGATTTAGAAAGTGTTTAAAATTAATTAAAAAATCTTTATCCATCTCATTTACATCATTTATTCCTATTTGTACTGGCAAAAATTTAAAAATGGGTTAGCTATTTTATTCAAGATAAATTGATGTTTTTATATCGGGGGTTTACTGGCATGAATCCATTCAGCCAAATAAGGATATGCTGAGATCCATATCAAAGATCCTGGCTATTGATTAGATTTATTTTTTGAATATATTGCAGAAATAGCTAAAGCAGTACCGCCCAATAGGGCGGCTATGCGGTAAGTAAACTGCATTCCCTGGGTGATATGATCTACGGTTGCTAATTGAATGTTTTGCTGGGCGCAGGCAAAGGCGAAAATAGCCCCCATGACAGCGGCGCCAGTAATCAGCCCGAGATTGCGCGAAAGATTCAGCAGGCCGGATGCAATGCCTCGTTGTTGCGCGCCAACAGATTTAATCACCAGCGTATTATTCGCAGCCTGGAAAATAGCATAGCCAGCTGTAATCAGGCAGACCGGCAAAATATAGCCGGGCAGGCCGGCAATTGGCCCGATCATCGACAGTGCAATTGCCCCGGTAGTGATCGCCGTTAATCCTGTAATCACCATCATTTGAGCACCGAATCTGTCGACCAGATAACCCGCAGGAACCCCGATGAGTGCCGCGACTATCGGGCCGGCGGACATCGACAATCCAACCCATGGTGTACTCATGGCAAAAGCCCGTGAAAGATAGAATGGCCCAACGACTAATGTTGCCATCATGATAGTGGTGACCAATGCACTGACTATCAATGCACTACGCAGTTGTGAGTGGCGCCACATAGCGGTTTGAATTAATGGGTATGAGGTGTTCTTTTCCGCCCAGATGAATAATCCGATGCCGATTACCGCAGCGAGTAATAACACTAAATTAAGTGTGCCGAAGGTGCCATGGCCCAGCGTCATGGCAAGGGCATACAGTGCCAGAGTCAGGCCCAGCAATAGCATCCCAAGAGGATCAAAACCACCATGGGCCTGTTGTAATTCGTTGTTAGTGCTAGGGAATGAGTCGGAGATGGGTAAATAGCGTGATAGCAAAAATAGGGCTAATAACCCAAAAGGGATGTTAATCAGGAACATCGCTGGCCAACCGAATCCGCTGATTAACATGCCGCCCACTGATGGCCCAAGTGCCGTGCCGATAGCCGAGATGCTGCCGAGCATGCCCATCGCCCGCCCGATTTTTTCTTTACTAATCGCCTCACCGACCAGCGCCAGAGTCAGTGTCATCATGGTGGCGGCCCCTAATCCCTGTAACACACGGGCAGCAATTAACACTCCGATGTCAGGGGCTAACGCGCAACCCAGAGAGGCCACTGTGAATAAACCAATCCCCGCATTCAACAATCGGCGTTTGTTAGTGATATCCCCCAAACGGCCAATGCTGATGGCCGAGGTGGTAATCGCCAGTAAATAGGCTAAAACGACCCACTGCGCCGCTTGAAAAGAGGCACTGAAAGTGAGTGTTAACGTGGGTAAACCCACATTGGCGATACTGGTTGCTAATGAAGAAAGCAGCATCGGCAGTGAGAGGCTGATAACTATTCTGCTTAGCGCACTGTTGGCGATGATGTCACTATTGATGTTTTCGGTATTGATTTTCATTAATAGATTAACTCCTGAATGACCTGTTCAGGAGAGACTAGGGCATTACATCATAAGGCGGAAGGCGCATGGAATGCAGTTTATCCATGCATAAAACGCCATGTCAGCATGAGGTTGTGCTAGAGTCAGTACATGACAAAACCTGATCTCAATTTATTAATCACACTCAATGTTCTGCTGGCCGAGGGGAGCGTAGCGCGTGCTGCCCAGCGATTAGGGCTTAGCCCATCGGCGATGAGCCGGGCGTTGGCAAGATTGCGTAAAACAACCGGTGATCCCTTGCTGGTCAGGGCAGGGCGCGCCTTGGTACCGACACCAAGAGCACTTGAACTGCGTGAACAGGTCAGCCAATTAGTACAAGAAGCCACATCGGCGCTGCGGCCTGCGGCAAAACTGGACCTGGCACAGTTGATGCGTACCTTCACTTTGCGTACCAGCGATGGCTTTGTCGAAAACTTTGGCGGCGCATTGCTGACTCGGATTCATCAACAAGCCCCCAATGTGCAACTGCATTTCATGCAAAAATTGAATAAAGACAGCGCATTGTTACGTGATGGCATGGTGGATCTGGAAACGGGGGTGGTGGGCCCGACTGCCAGCCCTGAATTACGAACACGGGCACTTTTCCGCGATCGCTTTATGGGCGTAGTGCGTGATGGTCATCCGCTATGTGGGGAGGACATCACCCCCGTGCGTTATGCAACTCAGGGGCATATTGTGGTTTCACGGCGTCAGGGCCATAAAGGGCCGATTGATGAGGCACTACAATTACTTGGGATTGAACGGAATATTATCGCCTCGGTTGATTCTATATCCACCGCATTGGCGCTGGTGAGAGGGACGGACTTGGTGGCGACGGTTCCCGAACGGCATAGCCAGAATCTGCGCCGAGGGATGTACAGTTTTCCGCTTCCTTTAACCTTACCGACTATTACGGTTTCGATGTTGTGGCATCCGCGCATGGATGCTGATCCGGCGCACCGCTGGTTGCGTCAATGTGTGCTGGATGTGGTGGTGACACCGAGTGAGCAGCAGATCGCACACGAAGATTAATCTTTATGCGGAAATGATGTTGGGGAATTATCAGGGCAGCCCAGTGTGAGCTACCCTGATGAGCACCTAAAAGCGGGGGATTGCTGTACCCCAATTGCGCCAATCTTTCGGCTCTTCTGGGTTAAGCAAGAAGTGCTGATTTATGCTGGCCTTAGGGGCCAGTGGCGTAGTTGGTGGGGTCGCGAAAGCAATGCCGCCGCGTATAAATTGCTGGAAGGTGCCGCTTTTCACCACACCACCGGTTAGACCGAATTCAAGGTTGTACCCTGATGCCAGCCAGAACACGCTATTTTGCCGCACCAACTGCTGGAATTTCTGGCTGATCCGTATCGATACTTGCACGCGATCAGACATCGCACCAAGGTTAAACCCGGTAACAGTACCTACTTCAAGCCCACGGAAGAGGACCGGTGTGCCAACTTGCAATGATCCTGCCTCAGCGGTATCCAGAATAAGGCTCAGCCCATCAAGATAACGGGAGTCGGTAATAGTGGCGGTTTGCAACTCAAAAGTACGTAATGTGCCACCTTTACCCGGCTCTACATTAATATAAGGTTGGAACAAGGTGTCCAGATTATTGACCCCTGCGGCTGATATCTCCGGCGAGACAATAGAAAAGCGGGTACCGGCCCGGGTAAAGTTCTGCACATATTCTGGATAAAGCACGGCTTTGGCTAACACTTCGTTGCGCTCTGGTGCCAGTTTCAGCGATTCGACTTGGCCAATATTGATACCCAAATAACGAATCGGCATGCCGGTTGCCAGTTTGCTGGCATCAAAGGTGCGCAAGATGATTTGACTACCGACAGCACGGGCGGCGGTTTCATTACCATACAAGGTGCGTTTGGCCCCCTTATCCAGTGTCACACCTTCCAGATTATCAAAGCTGATAGCTCCTTTTAGAGCGCGATTCAATGGAGATGCCTGCACAGTTAGCCCACTGCCGTTCAACTGGACTTTCGCCCCACCTTCGGCCCAGAAAATGCTCTTATCAGTGAGTAAATTGCGATATTCGGGCTGAATATAGACATCTACTTCAAACTCATTGGCTTTTGGCCTGATATGGGTAATTTCACCTACCTGAAACTTGCGATATAACACCACAGAACCGGTTTGCACATCGGGCAAGCTGGCAGCAGTTAAACTTAGTGTTGTGGCGGGGGCGTTGCCTAAAATGCCATCGGTAGCTTTGGCGACACTGCTATACAGCGGATACTTATTCAGGGCTGCACCTTTACTGCCCGGCAGTATCAGAATACCGCCATCAATCCACTCCTGCGCACTGGCACCCTGAATATCAATGCCATCAATCCCGAGTTTTACCTCCAGCCGACTGTTAACCACAAACTTGCTGTCTTTATGCACCAAATCACGGTATTTGGCTTCAATTGCTGCCGTGAAGGTAACACCGTCGGCTGATAGCTCACGGGTCAAGACTTGGCCAATTTTAATTCCATGTAGCGAGATCGGCTGGCCGATATCAATGCCATAACTTTGCGGTGCAGTTAATTGCAATTCGAGCACATTGGGCTGCTGCAACAGACTTTTACTGCTTGGTAGCACGGTAAAGTGTTTTTGTGGTGCCCCTTCACCCGGGATTAACTCTAATGTATTGCCAGTCAAGAGTTCACTCAGTTTGGCATCATTAAGACTGATTCGGGGGCTGTTCATTTCAATGCGGCTGCCTGCACGCATCAAATCGACCACTGAAGGGTCAATGGTCAGTTCACCGGTCACCTTACTGTCCGGTTGAAGTGTCATTTTGGTCAGGGTGCCTACCTGTAACCCTTGATAAATCAGCGGTGTTCTCCCCTCGCTTAAACTACTCCCACTGGGTAAATCCAGCGTAATTGCCACACCACGTTGGCTATGTGCTAAATCGGGGTAGAGCTGAAAGGGTTGGTCCGGTTTCGCATCTGGGCTGTTTTTGGGTGAGTCAAAGGCAATGGCACCATTGACCAAGGCAGCCAGACTTTCCATTTGAACCGACGCGCCACTGAGACTGAAGTCACCTTTAAAACCAGACACATTCCAGAAGCGGGTATCGTTTTTTACCAATTTGGCGAAGCGCCGATCAATCAGTACATCAATGACAACGCCATTATTATCAGGCGCGATATTGTAGTCATAGACTTTACCCACCGGGATTTTACGGTAGTAAACCAGAGAGCCGTTATTGAGTGAGGCCAAATCGGGGGCATGGAGGTGAACCATCAATTCGCCGGTATTCAGGCGGAACTTAGGCTGGGTATCCAATGCGGTAAAGTGGCTCTGCGGTTTGCCCTCGCCTGGCATCATCCCGATATAGTTACCACCGACTAGCGCATCCAAGCCAGAGACCCCGGCCAAAGAGGCCTTGGGCGTCACTAGCCAGAACTGTGTCCCTTCTCGCAATGAGTCTTCCATATCATTTTTGATACTGGCGGTGACTTTTATATTGCGCAGGTCATCATCCAGACTGATGGATTGCACCATCCCGACTTCAACGCCCTGATAGCGAATCGGGGTTCGGCCCGCCACAATACCGGCGGCAGACTGGAAATCAATAGTGACTTCGGTACCGCGGTCCTGCCAGTTGTTATAAATCAGCCAACCGGCAATCAGCAGGGCAATAAAAGGCAGCAACCAGAAAGGCGATATCCGGCGTTTATGTTTAATCTGTGCCTCAGTCGGTGTACTCGGCGTTTCCTGTTGCATGTGCATCCCAAATCAATCGGCTATCGAGCCATTCAACAGCAAGGATAGTCAAAATGACCGCAGACCCAAAATAGAAGGCTGCCGGTCCCATAGTGAAGGAAAGGAGCTGATCACGATTAATCAGCGACATCATTAACGCAATAACAAAGAGGTCTAGCATCGACCAACGGCCAATCCAGGTAATCAGTCGCAGTAATCGCATGCGCGTTTTAAGGCTATGTTGCGTCTTTAGATGAATGCTGAGCAACAATGTTAGCAACACAATCACCTTGGTAAACGGCACCAACACACTGGCGATAAACACCACCGCGGCGATGGGCAGGTTACCCGATGAGGCCAAAGAGACCACGCCGGAGAAAATAGTATCTTCCATGCGGGAGCCATTGGCATAAACAATTGATATCGGTAAAAGATTAGCAGGCAACAGCAGGACTATCGAGGCAATTAACGCCGCCCAGGTTTTTTGGATGCTATGGCGGCGGCGATGGCGCAAAGGGGTATGGCAGCGTGGGCAGCGGCCGTGTGCATCGCAGTGTCCGGTATAATGGCATGACAGGCAAATGCGCAATGTTTCCCGGGGGCCGGGGGGCTGCTCCTGGGGATAAAATCGCTCCCACAACTGCTCCAGATTCAAATGCACCAGCGTCAGAATACTGAGTAACGTCAGAGCCAGAAACGCTATCAACCCGCCACCGGGCATAACGTCCGCATACTCTTTGACCTTAATACAGGCCACCGCCATACCGATAAGATAGATATCTAGCATGACCCATTCTTTTAGCCGCTCCAGCATCAATAACACCGGGCGCAGGTTCATGCCAATCCGGCTGCCGATACGCAGATACAGAATCGATGCGGTGAGTGTAACGGGAGCGCCAATAATACAAAATGCCACCATACTGGCTGTAATCGGGCCGCCCTGACGACTCATTTGCCAGATACCCTCTAACAGACTGGCATCAATCCGCGTGCCGAGCAGGCGAATGGTAATCAGCGGCTCGGTAAAAGCAAATGGCATCAGCAGTAACATGGCAACCGCCATGGCGGTTAGGCGGGTAAGGGACCAATCGCGCCCACTGGCAATTTTTGCGCTGCATCGTGGGCAATAGGCTGTTTGTGTACCATTGAGCGGCGGCAGGGTAAATAGCGCATCGCACTGGCAGCAACGCTGAACCCTTGCAGTGGAGAGTGGCCGTTGAATGGCATGTACCTTCATATTATAAAACCCTGATGCTGACACCGGTTTATAAAGAATAGCGCGGATGGTAGCAGAGCAATCGGTCAAAACAAGGGGCAAAACGGGCCAAACCCCCGATGGCGATAACTCTTTTACTTCGTTATAGCGGAATAACCTTGTAGCCAAGGGTATTTAATGATTACTTTATATAAGCTAAGCATAACTATCGCCTCTGGCTATTCTTAGGTTTCTAACGGTCATTACATGAAAAAAGCAGAATTCTACGCGGAATTAAAACGTGACTTAAGTGCCCTGATTGCAGGTGAAACGAATTTCATTGCTACTTTGGCTAATGCCAGCGCTTTACTTTATGAGCGTCTTGATGGGTTGAATTGGGCCGGTTTTTACTTGATCGACGGCAAACAATTAGTGCTGGGTCCTTTTCAAGGGAAAATTGCCTGTGTCCGTATTCCAATCGGCAAAGGCGTATGTGGAACTGCCGTGGCAGAAAACCGCGTTCAGCGAGTGGCGGATGTGCATGCATTCCCCGGACATATTGCCTGTGACGCCGCAAGTAATGCTGAAATTGTGCTGCCAATCACTGTGAAGGGTAAAATTATCGGCGTTTTGGATATCGACAGCATTGTTTATGATCGCTTTGATGACGCTGATGAATTGGGTTTAATCTCAGTTGTGGCGGGGCTTTGCGAGCATCTTGACCTGTGTGACAGTGAGAAATATGTCACACAGACTGCAAGTTGATATACGGATAACGTGGCAATTGCTGATGGCGTCATTATAATGACGCCTGTTCATGCCTGCGCTGGTTGGCAAACCCGTTGTAATCAGGAAATTTCATGGAAAATCAACCTAAGTTGAACAGTAGTAAAGAAGTCATAGCCTTTTTGGCTGAGCGGTTCCCGCTTTGCTTCACCGCCGAAGGCGAAGCACGTCCACTGAAGATCGGTATTTTTCAAGATCTGGTCGAACGTGTTCAGGGGGAAGAGAATTTAAGCAAAACGCAATTGCGTTCTGCGCTGCGTCTCTATACCTCAAGCTGGCGTTATCTTTATGGGGTCAAAGTCGGTGCTGAACGTGTTGATTTAGACGGCAACCCTTGTGGTGTGCTGGAAGAGCAACATGTAGAACATGCCCGCAAACAGCTAGAAGAGGCGAAAGCCCGTGTTCAGGCACAACGTGCTGAACAACAAGCTAAAAAGCGCGAAGCTGCCATTGCTGCGGGTGAAACCCCAGAGCCACGTCGCCCACGTCCGGCAGGTAAAAAACCTGCGCCGCGTCGTGAAGCGGGTGTGGCTTCGGAAAACCGCAAGCCTCGTCAGTCACCTCGCCCACCACAGGCTCGGCCACCTCGGCCACAGGCCGAGGAAAACCAGCCACGCCCTGTGCCGGTCACAGATATCTCTAAACTGCAAATTGGTCAAGAAATCAAAGTCAGAGCAGGTAAGAGCGCGATGGATGCAACCGTATTAGAAATCGCTAAAGATGGCGTACGGGTGCAGCTATCTTCCGGTCTGGCGATGATTGTGCGCGCAGAACACTTGCAGTTCTGATACGGAGGCCAACCTAGGCATGAACAAATTTGTCAGACTAACAGCAATCGCAGGCTTGTTACTGGCGGGGGCGAGTTACGCAGCGGATACCACCTATCGCATCGATCAGCTACCTCAACTGCGTCAGGAACCCGAGCATGCAACCGTGAGTGAGCGCGTAACATCGCGCTTCACTCGCTCTCACTATCGTCAATTTACACTGGACGATCAGTTTTCCGCCAAAATATTTGATAGATTCCTCAACATGCTGGATTACAGCCATAACGTGTTGTTGGCATCAGATGTGGCACAGTTTGCGGATAAAAAGCAGTCGCTGGATGATGAGTTAAAATCAGGCCAGTTGGACACGCCTTTCGCTTTATTCAATTTGGCGCAAAAACGCCGCTTTGAGCGCTATCAATATGCATTGTCAGTACTGGACCGGCCAATGGTCTTTACCGGTAATGACACCATTGATATTGACCGTGGTAAAGCACCTTGGCCTACCAGCGAAGCTGAGCTGAATAAGCTTTGGGACGCAAAAGTTAAGTACGATCAGCTTAATTTGAAATTAACCGGTAAAACGGATAAAGAAATCAAAGAGACGCTGACAAAACGCTATCAGGCGGCCATTAAGCGTTTGACGCAAAGTAATAGCGAAGATGTGTTCCAGCTAATTATGAATGCGTTTGCGCATGAAATTGACCCGCATACCAACTATCTGTCGCCACGTAATACCGAACAGTTCAATACTGAAATGAGCTTGTCTCTGGAAGGTATTGGCGCTGTCTTGCAAATGGATGATGATTACACCTTAATCAACTCTATGGTTCCAGGTGGCCCCGCGGCGAAAAGTAAAACTATCGCCGTAGGTGATCGGGTGATCGGTGTGGGTCAAACCGGTAAGCCGATGGTGGATGTGATTGGATGGCGTCTCGATGATGTCGTGGCACTCATTAAAGGGCCGAAGGGCAGTAAAGTGCGGCTGGAGATTTTACCGGCCGGTAAAGGTACTAAACCGCGCACTGTAACCTTGACCCGTGAACGCATTCGTCTTGAAGATCGCGCAGTGAAAATGTCGGTGAAAACTATCGGCAAAGAGCGTGTCGGTGTACTGGATATCCCTGGTTTCTATGTTGGCCTGACCGAAGACGTTAAGGTGCAATTGCAGAAGTTGGAGAAAGAGAATGTCAGTAGCATTATTATTGACTTGCGCAGTAATGGTGGTGGTGCTCTGACCGAGGCTGTGTCGCTGTCCGGTTTGTTTATTCCGAGTGGGCCGGTGGTTCAAGTGCGGGATAACAACGGCAAAGTGCGTGAAGACAGTGATACTGATGGCGTGGTGTACTACAAAGGCCCGCTGGTGGTATTGGTGGACCGCTACAGTGCATCCGCTTCCGAAATCTTTGCTGCTGCCATGCAGGACTATGGTCGTGCATTAATTGTCGGTGAACCAACCTTTGGTAAAGGTACTGTTCAACAGTATCGGTCGTTAAATCGTATTTATGATCAAATGTTGCGCCCGGAATGGCCTGCGTTAGGTTCACTGCAATACACTATCCAGAAATTCTATCGGGTAGACGGTGGCAGTACTCAGCGTAAAGGGGTAACCCCGGATATCGTGATGCCAACCGGTGTTGATCCGGCGGAAACGGGTGAGAGTTTCGAAGACAATGCCTTGCCTTGGGACAGTATCAATGCGGCCAGTTACGTCAAGAGTGGTGATCTGAAGCCACTGGAGCCGGAGTTACTGAAAGCACATACAGCGCGGATTGCCGCTGATCCTGAATTCCAGCATATTCAGCAAGATATTGAGCGTTATAAAGCGTTGAAAGAAAAACGCAACATCGTCTCTCTCAATTACGCTCAGCGTGAAAAAGAGAACCATGATGATGATGCCACGCGGCTGAATCGCTTGAATGAGCGTTTCAAGCGTGAAGGTAAAAAGCCACTGAAGTCATTGGAGGATTTGCCAAAAGACTATCAGGAGCCAGACCCTTATCTGGATGAGACTGTTCATATTGCTTTGGATTTGGCTCATAAAGAAAAAGCGCAGCCGCAAGTTGAATCACCACCAGCGGCAGCACCTGCGGCAAAATAAGTCAGCAGATAATATGAAGGATCCGGGCCTTAAAAAGAGCCCGGATTTTTTTTACGTTTTTTTCATCGCCGAATTTATCAATTGGCGAAAAAATAGCAAAATATGTAATGAAAAGTATCCAAATTTGTAAAGTTATGTTGATTTACTCTGTTAGAACTTAACAAGCCTTGAAAATTTATCAGATGCCCATACGATCAGCGTATCTCAGTAGTAATTTGGCTAAGTCATCATCCAGGATTATGCCAATTTTGACTTAAGACCCATGTGACTCAACACAGTGTCGACTTAAAACAATAAGGAAATAAATTTTTATGATGCGTATCGCTCTGTTCCTTCTCACCAACCTGGCAGTCATGTTGGTGTTCGGGTTGGTACTAAGCCTGACAGGTATTCAGTCCAGCAGTGTACAAGGGCTGATGATCATGGCTGGTCTGTTCGGTTTCGGCGGCGCATTTGTTTCGTTGCTGATGTCCAAATGGATGGCTTTGCGTTCAGTGGGTGGTGAGGTTATCGAACAACCGCGCAATGAAACTGAGCGCTGGTTGCTGGATACGGTACGTCGCCAATCTCAGCAAGCCGGTATTGCTATGCCACAAGTTGCTATTTATCAGGCACCGGATATTAACGCCTTTGCGACCGGGGCTCGTCGTGATGCCTCTTTAGTGGCAGTGAGTACAGGTCTATTGCAGAACATGAGCCGTGATGAAGCAGAAGCCGTTATTGCTCATGAAATTAGCCACGTTGCTAACGGCGATATGGTCACCATGACCTTGATTCAGGGGATTGTGAATACCTTTGTAATTTTCATTTCACGCCTGATTGCGCAAGTCGCGGCCGGTTTCCTATCAGGGGACCGTGATAATGAAAGCAGTAGCGCTGGTAACCCGATGGTCTACTTTGCCGTATCAATGGTCTTGGAATTGGTCTTTGGTATTCTGGCCAGCATTATCACCATGTGGTTCTCGCGCCATCGCGAATTCCACGCTGATGCCGGCTCAGCGAAACTGGTAGGGCGTGAGAAGATGATAGCGGCTCTGCAACGGCTGAAAACCAGCTATGAGCCACAGGAAGCAGGCAACATGATGGCTTTCTGCATTAATGGTAAGTCCAAAACCTTCAGCGAGCTGTTTATGTCACATCCGCCGCTGGACAAACGTATTGAAGCGCTACGTTCAGGCCAGTATCTGAAGTAGCCACCACCAACTCTTCTGATTAAAAACCCCGCCCGCCAGCGGGGTTTTTTTATTGCAACCCGAGTCTAGCCACGTTTCTGGCTTATGCGCAGCACACTCACCAATGCGGCGATACTGGCAAAGCAGCCAGCCAGCACCAGAGAAGCATGAGTGCCACTGGTTGAGAACAGATTGAACATTAATGCCACTAATGCCGCCCCAGAGGTTTGCCCGAGTAAACGGGCGGTGCCTAGCATGCCGCTGGCCCCACCACTACGATGTTGCGGTGCAGCAGAAATAATGGTGTGGTTATTCGGCGACTGAAACAGGCCAAAACCGGCACCACATAGCACCATCCGCCAGATAATATCCACATCACTCGGGTTGGCTGGCAGCAATGCTAGCAGGAACAAACCACTGGCAAACACCGCCAAACCTATCCCGCCTAATAATCCTGCATGATAACGTTCGACTAATCGCCCGGCTATCGGGGCTACCACCATGGTTGCCAACGGCCATGGGGTTAACAGCAGTCCGGTTGCCACTTCATCACGGCCCAGAACAGTTTGTAAAAAGAAGGGCAGTGACACCATTGCCAGCATTTGTGCGGCAAAAGAGCAAATAGAAGTGCCGATTGATAATGCAAAAATAGGAATACGCAGTAAATCAACCGGAAGCAGCGGGAAAGACTGACTAAGTTGACGGCGTACAAAGAAGAAACCAATTAGCAGCAATGCGATAATTTCAGCCGCTATCAGGGTTGGGCTTTGTCCCTGAGCAAAGCCACTGATAGCGGTTATCAGTAAACCAAAGGTCAGAGCATTCATCACACAACTGGTAAAATCGAAACGGTTACCGTTACTTTTCATATTATTGGCAGGCAAATACTTCATACCTAACAACCATGCCAACAAGCCGATGGGGACATTAATGGCAAACAGCCACTGCCATGAAGCAACCGATAGCACCGCCGCGGCAATGGTGGGACCGGCGGCGGCGGAAACGGCCACAATCAATGAATTAATACCGATACCACGGCCCAGTTGTGCTCGTGGATAAATAATCCGAATCAATGCAGTATTAACACTCATTAAGGCTGCTGCGCCAAGCCCTTGCAGCACACGGGCAAATGTTAGCGTCCATAAGGAGTCAGACAGAGCACAGAACAGCGATGTCACACTAAACACCAGTAAACCTGCCTGATAAACCCGCCGATAACCGATGATATCGCCCAGCGATGCCATTGAGAGCAACGACACGGTGATAGCTAACTGGTAAGCATTCACGACCCAAATAGACGTGGCTGGGCTGGCATTGAGGTCACGAGCGATGGTTGGCAAAGCTACGTTGGCGATAGTGCCATCCAACACCGCTATGGTAATACCGAGTGCAATAACCAATATTGCAGCATAGCGCTGAGGAACCGGCATGCCATCGTTTGATGATGGGATCATAGGTTTTATCTGTAAAAATAATGATGTAGGTAAGTGTTTATATGCTAACCAGTATTGTGCTTGAATGCATCCTTGCCAGCCGGCTTATTTGTAAATAGCGATGTGGTACAGTTATCGCAATCAGATTAACAGGCTGATAAGCACAGTAATTTGGCTAAATCAGTGAAAATAGAACCGCGATCACGGAAAAATGAAACATCGTTTCTATAATGTGAGATAGTAATAGCCTGACAAGTTCCTCTGCGGGCAAATTTTAATTCTCTGATGATTTTAAGGACTTTCCTGATGGCCAAAGGTAAACAAATCCCCCTGACATTTCACACATATCAGGATGCCTCTACCGGTGCACAAGTTACACGGTTAACGCCGCCTGATGTCACTTGCCACCGTAACTATTTCTATCAAAAATGTTTCACCCGTGATGGCAGTAAGTTATTGTTCGGCGGCGCTTTTGATGGTCCGTGGAACTACTACTTGTTGGATCTCAACACGCAAGTGGCAACACAACTGACAGAAGGGCGTGGCGACAATACCTTTGGTGGTTTCTTGTCACCTGAAGATGATGCACTGTTTTATGTCAAAGATGGGCGTAACCTGATGCGAGTCTGTCTTGCCACACTGGAAGAGAGCGTGGTTTATCAGGTGCCTGAAGAGTGGGTGGGTTACGGTACCTGGGTCGCCAATTCAGATTGTACCAAGTTGGTCGGTATTGAAATTAAACGCGAAGACTGGGTCCCCTTGACCGATTGGAAAAAATTCCACGAGTTCTATTTCACTAAACCTTGTTGCCGTTTGATGCGTGTTGACTTGAAAACCGGTGAGTCGGCGGTGATTTTGCAAGAGAATCAATGGCTAGGTCACCCAATCTATCGCCCTTATGATGACAGTACGGTCGCATTCTGCCATGAAGGTCCACACGATCTGGTTGATGCACGTATGTGGCTAATCAATGAAGATGGCAGCAACATGCGTAAAGTGAAAACTCATGCTGAAGGCGAAAGCTGCACCCATGAGTTCTGGGTACCCGATGGTTCGGCGCTGGTGTATGTCTCTTATTTGAAAGGCAGCCCGGATCGCTTTATCTACAGTGCTGACCCACAGACATTGGAAAATCGCCAATTGACCTCTATGCCGGCGTGTTCCCATCTGATGAGTAACTATGACGGTACGTTGATGGTCGGCGATGGTTCAGATGCACCGGTAGATGTACAAGACGATAGCGGCTATAAGATCGAAAACGATCCTTTCCTGTATGTATTCAACATGAAAAATGGCAGCCAGCATCGTGTTGCTCGCCACGATACCTCATGGCAGGTGTTTGAAGGTGATCGGCAGGTGACGCATCCACATCCTTCCTTTACCCCTGATGATAAACAAGTTCTGTTCACATCTGATGTTCATGGCAAACCTGCACTTTATTTGGCTACTTTGCCTGAATCAGTCTGGCAATAGTTAAATTTTGCACTAGCCTCTTTCATGGAAAGAGGCTAATTTGCTGTCTGCAAGGTTAATATCTTATTATTCACATTGGTTTATTGCACAGTCTCGCAACTTCCCTTTATAATAAAACCACTGTTCTATTTTTTTTAAAACATATTGTTTTATGAAACACAGAAAACTGAGTAGGGTAACCAAGAAATGGCTATTGCAGATCTAGATAAACAGCCCGACTCTGTGTCGTCGGTTCTGAAGGTTTTTGGCATCTTACAAGCATTGGGTGAAGAACGGGAAATTGGTATTACCGAGCTTTCCCAACGTGTAATGATGCCTAAAAGTACGGTTTACCGCTTTCTCCAGACCATGAAATCCCTGGGGTATGTTGCTCAGGAAGGCGAATCAGAGAAATACTCCCTTACGCTGAAGTTATTTGAGCTGGGGGCTAAAGCGCTACAAAATGTTGATTTGATTCGTAGCGCAGATATACAGATGCGTGAATTATCTAATGAAACTCGTGAAACTATTCACTTGGGTGCATTGGATGAAGACAGCATTGTTTATATTCATAAAATTGATTCTATGTATAACCTGCGGATGCATTCCCGTATTGGTCGTCGTAACCCACTGCACAGTACCGCAATTGGTAAAGTGTTATTGGCGTGGCGTGACCGTGGTGAAGTAGAGGAAATCTTGTCTCATATCGAGTTCACCCGTAGCACTAAACACACCCTGGATAGCGCGGCTGCATTATTGCCAGTGCTGGATCTGGTGCGTGAGCAGGGCTTTGGTGAAGATGTCGAGGAGCAAGAAGAAGGTTTGCGTTGTATCGCTGTACCTGTTTTCGACCGTTTCGGTGTGGTGATCGCGGGCTTAAGTATTTCATACCCGACGCTGCGTTTTTCTGAAGACAGCAAGAGTGACATAGTTAAATCTTTGCATCGCGCAGCACGTAACATCTCAGAGCAAATGGGTTACCGTGATTATCCTTTCTGAGGATAAAGCGAAATAGGGTAAATACTTTATAATTATTGGATATTTTTAATCAGCTGTTAATTATAACTATTTATTCCTTCCCAGCGATGCCGGACGGCTCCTTTAACCAGGAGCCGTTTTTTATTGGTAAATCCCCCGCGCCAAGGTGTAAGCGGCCCGACGTACCAAAATCAGTGATATGACGGTAAGCTGGGTTGTTAAAACAGCCATAACAGCAATTAATTTCTATGTATAATTATCAATCTAATACTATTTATTGTGTTTGGTATTATTCGGTCTTGTGATTTGTTAATTAAATGTATTGTTGACAGTCCATTTAATTCGGTTGGGTCACTATAACCGTGCTTAATCATATTATAGGGAGAAAAATGATGAGGAAGTTATTAAGCGCGGGTTTGTTACTGCTATTGGCGGGTTGTAGTAGCCCTCACAGTGACCGGCCGCATAAACTGATCGACCGTGATGATTATAAAATCGATACTAATCATCCATCAGTGGCTCAAAATGAACGAGTGCGTTTTTTAGTGCTTCATTATACTGCAACAGATGATGCTGAATCACTGCGAATACTGACTCAGGGTAATGTCAGTGCCCATTATTTGGTAAAAACACATCCCCAAAATGTTGAGGGCAAACCGGTTGTTTTGCAATTGGTGCCTGAAAGCCAAAGAGCCTGGCATGCCGGGGTGAGTTACTGGGAAGGGCGCACCAGTCTCAATGATACCTCTATCGGTATCGAAATCGTCAATAAGGGCTTCACTGAGAGGATGTTGGGTAGAAGGTGGTATCCTTACAATGAGTCTCAGATTGAATTGATTGAGCGCCTTACCAGAGATATTGTCGAGCGTTATAATATTGCTCCGATGAATGTCGTAGCTCACAGCGATATTGCTCCACAGCGAAAATCTGATCCCGGTCCGCTATTCCCATGGCAGCGTTTGGCGCAGCAAGGCATAGGCGCCTGGCCAGATGACGCAACAGTCGCTAAGTATATTGATGGTCGAAATAAGTATGATATCGGCTCAGTTACTGTTATTCAGCAGGCACTGGCCCGTTATGGTTATCAAATCCCACAAAGCGGCGTGCTGGATAATGAAACCATTCAGGTTATTAAGGCTTTTCAGATGCATTTCAGGGCGCAGAATATTCGCGGCGTACCAGATATAGAAACTGAAGCCATTGCTCTGGCGTTGGTCGAGAAATATCACCCATAGGGTAGTTGACGTCGCCAATTAATTAGCGGCAATAAGCACTTTAAAAGCAGAAAGCCAGTCATTTTACTGACTGGCTTTCTGAGCCATCACAATAGAGTGACTAATTAGCGTCGGTTACTGATGGGCTAAATCGCCATCATCGTCGCTGTTGAGAATCTCTTTATCGGTCTGTTTCATCAATTGGCTGGTAATGGTACCGGCGGTCATTGAACCGCTGACGTTCAGCGCGGTCCGGCCCATATCAATCAATGGCTCAACCGAGATCAATAAAGCAACCAATGTAACTGGCAAGCCCAATGCCGGCAAAACAATCAGCGCGGCGAAGGTTGCACCACCGCCCACACCGGCAACACCGGCAGAACTGATGGTTACAATCCCAACCAGTGTGGCAATCCATACTGGGTCCAGAGGGTTGATTCCCACCGTTGGTGCGACCATTACGGCCAGCATCGCCGGATAGAGGCCAGCACAGCCATTTTGCCCAATGGTGGCACCAAAGGAAGCAGAGAAGCTGGCGATGGACTCCGGGATACCCAAGCGGCGGGTTTGAGCTTCCACATTCAGCGGAATACTGGCGGCGCTGGAGCGGCTGGTAAAGGCGAAGGTCAGCACCGGCCAGACTTTGCGGAAGAACTTCAACGGATTGATGCCAGTGAATGACAGCAACACGGCGTGGACCACAAACATAATCGCCAGACCAAGGTAGGAGGCAACGACAAAGCTCCCCAGCTTGATAATATCTTGAATATTAGAGCCAGCGACAACTTTGGTCATTAGTGCCAATACGCCGTAGGGGGTCAGTTTCATCACCAGACGTACCAGTTTCATCACCCAAGCTTGCAGCGTATCAATAGCAACTAATACGCGTTGTCCTTTCTCGACATCATCTTTCAGCAATTGCAGTGAGGCAATACCGAGGAACGTCGCGAAAATCACCACGCTGATAATTGAGGTCGGACTGGCCCCGGTCAAATCGGCAAACGGGTTTTTCGGAATAAACGACAGGATCAACTGCGGCACTGTCAAATCCGTCACTTTGCTTAAGTAGTTGCTTTCAATGGCACTCAAACGTGCTGTCTCTTGCGTACCTTGTACCAAGCCTTCAGCGGTTAAGCCAAACAGATTGGTAACCAGCACGCCAACCAGAGCAGCAATTAAGGTGGTGAAAAGCAACGTACCGATTGTCAGTACGCTAATTTTACCTAGCGAAGAGGCATTATGCAGTTTAGCGACAGCACTCAAGATTGAGGCGAATACCAGCGGCATAACAATCATCTGCAATAATTGCACATAACCATTTCCGACAATATTAAACCAGGTGATGGACTCTTTCAGTACCGGGTTATCAGCACCGTATACCCATTGCAAGCCCAGACCAAACAGCACACCCAGTGCTAAGCCAACCAAAACTTTCTTGGCCAGACTCCATTGTTTATGCCGGGTTTGTGCCAATAGTAATAGCAGTGCTACAAATACCAGCACGTTAATCACAAGCGGAAGGTTCATCCCCATATCTCCAAATTATTATTTTAAATACTGGCACATATTCTATTACTATTTTTATCTAGAACAGAGCCAAGCACCGTCATGGTGCAATTAGCCGCATATGGTAGCAGTTCCTCTTCAGGCTCACTTATATCCAAAAGGAATGTTATATAAATTTTTACCCTGATTTGTATGGAATACATTCAAATTGGTGATTATTAACCCATTAAAATGTGATCACAGTCGGAAGTTTTTCAATTGTTCCATATAGGATAGCAAGGGAATGGTGGTATCAGTTTGCCAATAGACGGAAAAACAAACTAATAGAACACAGAATACGCGTTCTAATTGATTGCCTTTTTGTGGGCGTAATAGCGGGATACAGAATCGCCAGCGGCAAGGCCATAACAGCGGTACGCCAGCAGGTGTGAGCATATCCGCTAGTAAATGGCTGAAATAGCCAATAATCATTGCATGGAACGCATCTGCGGGAATAATCCAATCGCGTGAGATGTCCATTTGAAATAGTGCCACACCACCGATAACGGCCAATAGGCTATGGGTAAACCCACGATGGCCAAATGCACGGGCAATGGGGGTGGAGAGCCACTTTAACCGCTGGCCAAGGATTGACTTTGGGTGATCAATATCGGGTAGCAGGGAAGTTAGCAGGGCGCCAGGGATAATATGCCACCAGTCACCCTGTGCCAGTTCCGGTGTAAGACCGACTTTTTTGGCAAAGATAGCGCAGGCGACAGAAAAAATAAGGTGTCCTTCCCCTGTCATACTTGAATTCCGAGTCTGTAGCTGTTGATTTATCCAGTATATGAGATTTATCTTGGCGTGGATAGCCGTTACGCTGTAACTAAATGTCTCATTTTTCTCTGGCTGAGAGCAGGGAGTTTAACGTGAGTATTCAGGGGGGAAATATCAGGTCTTGGGCTGAAATGAAGTTACATTGATAAAAAAAGGGGAAAAGTGACCGGGAGTCGACTTTTCCCCAAAGTAATACGGGTATGGGCATAATTTAACAAATAATGATGAGGGTACTCATAACAACATAATAATTAGAAGCTGTACTGCACACCGACACGGTAGCGAGTTTGACGCTCGTCAGTCGTTTTGCTACCTGCTACGTTGCCGATAGCAACATATGGCTTCCAGTTTTTATCCCATTTGTAAGCAATTTTCAGATCATGACTCCATTCTTCTTTTTCTTTATTTGCCAGAATTTCATCTTCAGATTTCTTGTAGTTTAATTCGTATTCTGCTGAATAGTCTTTCAAGAAACTATAAGCAAACAGCATGGTGAACTCATGGCCTTTCTCTGTTGCTTTGGTCTGAGCTGGCTGGTTACGCTTGTAATATGGGCGATAACGCAGTGAGGTAGAGAAATCATCAGTAAAGGACACTTTACCGCGCAGGTAAGGGCGATAGTTGTTCGAGTCAGATGATGACTCTAATGAGAAACCAGGCTCAATCTGGAATGTTTTGTTGAATTGATAGACGTAGCTGGCAACCACTTCGGTACCATTACTGACTTGCTCATTAAATGGTTTATTAGGCGTAGTATCAGAGCTGTGCTGGCCCCATTTCCCTTCTAAAGATAAACCAAAACCATTGGCAAAACGGTTGGAGATCAGTAAACGGTCTTTATGATCAGATTTACTGGTATCTTTCATTTCATGCCGATAGTCAATTGTTGTTGCAACAGAACTAAAACTGATAACAGATGCCACTGCCAAAGTAAGTAATTTAAATTTCATTTTTTATATAATCCCAGGGTTATGGTTATTTAAAACAACAATCATTAACAAGTTTATAAAAATCAACATACGACTAAAAAACAATTCCACAATCAAAGAAACAACGTTTCACTTTATGTGGATTCATATTCTATTTATATGGATAATTATTTGTGTGATCCAGATCTTTCTTAGAGATTAATTTTTTAATCAGATATTAATTTGTGATGGCGATCTAATTGGCTATTATTATTTTTTATTTATAAAACAAAACAACCCCGCCAAATCAATGGCAGGGTTTAATAACCACTTAAGTTAAATAGATTTACAGATTATCTCATGGCGCGTTTCAGGATACGGTCACCTTGTTTATTAAAGTATTCCGCAGATTCTTCAACAGATTTCTGACCATAATCGATATATTGGATTGCATCTCGGAACAATGAAACGATTTGCGGGTCATCAAAGTATGGTGACGTTTTCATTTCATGTGGCAGTTCTAATGCCATATTTAAACCAGCAACAGATGGGTCTTCATCTTTAATTACACCGCTGGCACGCAGTTGAGTTACCGCAGTTTTACTCAGTGGTACACCACGCTCTAAGCCCATAGCATCAACACCTTCTTTGCTGTTAAGCAGGAAGTTGATGAGCATGGCACTTTCTTTAGGATACTTAGTCGATTTACCAATAGAGAGCATTTGAGCAGGTTTAAAGAACAGACCTGCATCTTTTGCCTCTGGCAACATCGGATAAGGGCCAAGTATCAATTTTGCTGGTTTAGTCAGGTTATCGGAATACTTAGTAATGGTGGAGTTCCACATATAAGTACCACCCCATTCACCATTAATCCACGGCTTCATTTCGTACATATTACTTTTGCCGAATGATGCATAGTATTTAGTGGATGGCATTACATGGTTATCAACCATTTTCTTATACATAGTAAAGAACTCAACCCACTGTTCTGGTGTATAAGCAAACTTTTTATTAGCTTCATCGATAGTCGGGGTGTTGTATTTTTGTGTCATGTAAGAGCGAATTAATGCCAGAGTATCCTGGTGCTCTAATACCACAGGGTAATATTGGTCACCCAGTTTTTCTTTAAATACTAAACCTGCTTTAAGTAATTCGTCCCACGTTTTAGGATACTCTAAACCAGACTTAGCCCAAGTCGCGTCATTAAAATAGAAAATACGCGCTGTCACTGAAATCGGGATACCGTTTAATTTGCCATTAACGGTAGTCTGTTGCAGTTCTTTCGGATCGAATTGAGCCAAATCCAACTGCTCTGACACTTTATTTAAGTCATAGAAGCCAGTGCCGTCTTTGGAGAAGATGGGCAACCAGTTCCAGTTTGTTTGCATAACGTCAGGTTCAGTTCCACCCGCAATTTGCGTCGTCAGACGAGAAAGATGACCGTCCCAGCCAGTGTATTCTGCTTTAACATTAATATTTGGGTGCTGCTTGTGGAACTCTTCCAGAGCCTTAAGTGTCATTTGATGACGCCCATTGCCCCCCCACCATGACATGCGTAGGTTAACGTCATCCTGTGCAAAAGCCTGATGTGATAATAAAGCCAGAGTGGATGCTATCAGCGTGTGTAGGATCGCTTTTTTCATTGGGTACTGCTCCTGTTAAAGAGAGATATTTTTTTCTGTTTTTGCATCAAAGATATGGCATTTATCCATATCAAATTGGAAGTACACGGTGCGATGCAGGCCACTTTCAATAATTGGCCGTGCTTCATCAGACGGTAAGCGACAAGTCAATTCAAAGTCGTCAACCTTGATGTATAAGAAGAATTCATGCCCCATGTTTTCCACACGAACTAATTCACCTTGCGAATGGTTATTGGCAAAGGGTTGTTGTGACATGCGAATAAATTCTGGACGTACACCAAAGAACACTTTTTCTCCGGCATGGGCGGCCACTTTGGCTTGCTGTTTTTCACTCAATACCAGAGTGTATTGGCCAACTGTCAGGCCAATCTGCCCCTCTTTTTCTACCAGCGTACTCGGTTTGATGTTCATTTCCGGTGCACCAATAAAACCTGCAACAAACATGTTGGTAGGGAAGTGGTAGAGATTATCCGGGGTATCAACTTGCATGATGTGGCCCAGTTTCATTACACAGATTCTGTCACCCATGGTCATGGCTTCGGTCTGGTCATGGGTAACATAAACAGTTGTTGCTGCTTTGCCGCTTTTTTTCAATTGCTTATGCAAATCTGAGATGCGGATACGCATTGAGGCACGCAACTTGGCATCGAGGTTCGACAACGGTTCATCAAACAAGAAAACATCAGGTTTTTTCACAATCGCCCGGCCTACTGCCACACGTTGTGCCTGGCCACCTGACAACTGGCGCGGCAGTCTGTCCAGCAGGTCTTCCAGCTCCAGGATTTTGGCCGCTTCTGCGACTTGCGCTTCAATCTGATCTTTTGGCAGCTTGCTCAGTTTCAGGCCAAAGGCCAGATTCTCTTTCACTGTCATGTGCGGATATAACGCATAGTTCTGGAACACCATGGCAATACCACGTGATTTAGGTGCCAGATTATTGACTACCCGATCACCAATTCGAACTTCGCCATCACTGATGGTTTCCAGACCTGCCAGCATGCGCAGAGTGGTGGATTTAGCACAGCCTGATGGACCAACAATAACCATAAACTCGCCATCATGGATTTTCAGATCAATGCCATGAACCGCGCGGAAACCGTTGGAGTAAACTTTGCCTAATTTATTGAAAATGACTTCAGCCATGATAAATCCTCTATTAACCTTTAATTCCGCTGCTGGTTACGCCTTGCACGAAGTAGCGTTGAGCCAGGAAGAAAACAATGATGGACGGCAGAATGGAGATGCTTGCCATTGCCAGAATTTCGTTCCACGGTGCGCCTTCGGTGACGTCAATTGACATCTTCAGAGCCAGCGCTATCGGGTACTTATCTACGCTGTAGACATAAATCAGTGGGCCGATAAAGTCGTTCATTGACCACATAAACTGGAACAGTGCGACAGAGATAATGGCCGGCTTCAAGATTGGCACAACCACATACCACAACACCTGTAGCGAGTTACAACCGTCGATCTGTGCCGCTTCTTCCATATCACGTGGTACACCACGCAGGAACTGAATCAGCATGAAGACGAAGAACCCTTGGGTGGCGAAGGCCGTCGGCAAATAAAGTGGTAAGTAGCTATTCAGCATGCCCATTTCACGGAACATGATGTATTGCGGAATCAATAACACAGTACTTGGCAGCAACATGGTGGTAATCAATGTTGCAAACCAGAATTTCTTCCATGGGATCTCAAAGCGTGCGAAACCATATGCCACGATAGTGGAAGAGATAATAGTCAGAATGACTTTCGGGATTACAAACTTAAAGGTGTTAAGCATGTAGTGACCGAAGTTATATTCAGTACCGGTTTTCCAACCATTAACGAAACCATCACTGGTTGCGTTTTCTGGCCATAATCCTAATGTGGTGAAAATTTCATTATTGGGTTTAAACGCCGCAGAGAACATCCACAGCAGCGGATAAAGCATCATCAGACCGACAATAATCAAAATGATGTAGCGGAAAGCAGCACTGACTTTTGCTTTGCGTTCTGTGCGGCTAATTTCCGCATTAGCAATTTCCTGCGCCAGATCTAATTTCTTCTGGTTGGAAGTTTGTTGTACGTCAGTCATTTTTTCCTCCTTTATCGGCGGAGTAGAAGACCCAATATTTAGATGATTTAAATGCAATTGAGGCGAAGAGGGCGACTACCAGGAATAATACCCAGGCCAGTGCAGCACCGTATCCCATATCAAAGTATTTAAACGCGGTATCATAGATATAGAGCGAGAATAAATACGTATAGTGAGTTGGTCCACCGTCGGTAATAACGTACGGCGCGGTAAACTCTTGGAACGCCTGCGTGGTTTGCATAATAAAGTTAAAGAAAATAACCGGCGTGATCAGTGGCACGGTAACTTTCATAAACATTTGCCATTTAGAGGCACCATCAATCATGGCTGCTTCATATTGTGACTGCGGTACGTTCTGCAATGCAGCCAAGAAGATAACCATGGCGGAACCGAACTGCCAGACACGCAGTAATGTCACGGATGTCAGCGCCAGCGCTGGTTCTCCCAACCAGTTGATGGCATCAAACCCGAACACGCCAATAAAGCTGTTTAACAGGCCATCAATGGCAAATAGGGCACGCCATAACACGGCAATTGCAACGCTGCTGCCGAGGATTGATGGAATATAGAAAGCAGTACGGAACAGGCCAATACCGCGTAATTTAAAGTTCAGTACAAAAGCGATCCCTAGAGCAAATGCCAGTTTTAAAGGAATAGTCAGAAAAACATAAGCGAATGTAACGCCCATGGATTTCCAGAATAAATCATCTTCAAGAATCATATGACGATAATTCTCGATCCCGTTAAATACGGGAGGGTTCATTAAGTCATACTCAGTAAAACTGAGAAAGAAGGATGATACAAAGGGGAAAGCCGTAAATATTATCAACCCGAGTATATAAGGCGATAAATAGGCTAACCCCAGCATTCTGTTTTCATTCATAATGCTTACCTATTTTTAATAACATGAAAGATAAATAAAATTACTGATTCAAAAGCGTCGGATAAATAAAATCAATATCATACAGAGTACGGTTTTCCCCGTTCACCCGATAATCTCCATGAATGTAACCACCATTGGTAATAAATTGAGGCATAGCAGCAGACTTATTTTGTTTTGCTGCAATTAAGGCCAATATTGCTAATGCAATTGGATTGTCGATACGGAAATAACGGTGTTGAGCCGATTCAACAAACAGGCCGCGATGGTAATGTTGTTTAAATAGTTCATCGCCAACTTGCCAGGCTAATTCAAATAATCGGCTACATTGGCAGTGTTCTGCCAGTTCAACTAAGGCCAACAATAGGTGTGCAGTGGCAGCAGGTTTTTTACCCACCATCAATGATGCTCGGCGTTTTTGTTTGTTCAATTCAGCAAACTGCCAGCGGTGCAGTAACACACCAATCAGATCCAGCAGCTCTTCATCTTCACTCAAGCGCCAGGCGCGAACTAATGGCAGCAAATAATCAACATCTAATGGGAATGGCGAAATAACCGTACCTTTGGCGCCATAGTAACCATCCCGCAGCAATACATAGCCGCTCATGTCTTGTCCATCGTTCCATAACGGGCGCAATGTATTACTCTCAACGTTATAAGCGAAACGATAGTAGTTCTTTAAGCCATCAATAACCCATTGCAAGACTTGTTCGTCGGGTTGTTGGCGCAGAATATCTAACATCGCCAATGGGTTATCAATCAGTAGCGGGCGCATATCGCGAAACAGCACATTAGCTTCGCGAGCAATGTCACCAAATTCTGGACCAAACTGACGTTTGGCACGATCGCCATACCAAGATTGGGTCTGATTATCGTCCGCCGGGATAGGGCGACGCTGTTGTGGCGAACTGAACTGATAAACCGGTAAACCGGTTTCTGGGTTACGGGCTAATACATATTGACGATAGAGATGTTTCCCCCAGGCAGCAGCAGCGATATCACCGGTATATTCAGCATATTTATATGCGGCATAAATCAGGTCAGTACCCGCATTCACAAAGGTCAGGCCTTTGGTTTCAGGAAGGCGCGGTAAGTCAGTAGGATTAACCACATCGCGGCGAGCATGGGTAAACACATGTGGGTCGCGTAACTTGTCGTAGCTACCGTGGCGGCCCAGATCCAGCGTTTGCCAATCCTCTACATGGGCGTGCCAAAAACCCTGTAAAAAATTAAGTGTTTTTTCCCGGTCAACAGTGACCAGAAAATCGTAATAGGGCAGATGATGTTTCAGTTCATGTACTTGCGCTTTTGATTCTGGCCCTTCGGTCGTTAATGTATCCAGATTGAGGAAACGATGGCCGCCCCAGTAAAACAACCCGCTTTGCTCATGAACGCCAAGGTGCATAAAATAGCTGCTTTGCACTCGTGCTTGTTGGTGATATTGCGGATCCTGAGTCACCAGACTGAGGGCATCCAATGTCCGCAACCAGTTTTGCTGACTGGCAAAATTAGATATTGGTGTATTGTGGCCATCAGGAAATTCCCATACGACCGGTTGATGTGTCAGCACATCAAAGCCATCAGCTAGCAGGGGGGTAGGGTTTTGGTTGCTATGGCCAATAGACTGGACCAGATCAACATAGCTGCGAATAGCGCTGAGCCAGTTAATCATCATTGCGTCGCTGCCTTTAATGTTGCCTATAAAATCCATTGCCATAACCCCATCATCGAACATCAGGATAGAACCGGTTTAAGGTTCCTTATAAATAGAAACGTCGTTTCACAATCTATTATATTTGTATTTACTGACGAGTCATTGAGCGAATGACAAAAGTGTGATCGGAGTCGGAACGTTGTTTTGAATTTTTTATTTTTGCGCTTTTGGCAGAAATTTACCGGTAGATTTATTTGTTAACTAATTGATAAATAAGTAATAAAAAAGGCACAACAGAAGTTGTGCCTTGATGCGTTTTTGAGTCAAAATATTGCGAATAACTCCGCCAGATAGACCTTAACTCAAATTAGTCATGATTATCGGCTTAGCGAGCCAACCAACCGCCATCAACCGCGATGGTGTAACCGCTGATATAATCAGATGCTTTAGATGCCAAGAAGACCACTGGACCTTTCAGATCATCAGGCAAGCCCCAACGACCAGCAGGGATACGGTCAAGGATCTCTTTGCTGCGTTCTTCATCTTTACGCAACTGTTGGGTATTGTTGGTTGCCATGTAACCCGGTGCCACTGCGTTCACGTTGATGCCATGTTTAGCCCACTCGTTAGCTAACAGACGAGTCACACCCATGACTGCGCTTTTCGATGCGGTGTAAGATGGCACACGGATACCACCTTGATAAGACAGCATTGATGCCACGTTGATAATCTTGCCGCCATGGCCTTGTTTAATGAACTGTTTAGCAACCGCTTGAGACATAAAGAACACGGTTTTGATGTTAACGTTCATGACATCGTCCCAGTCCTTCTCGCTGAAGTTGATCGCATCTTCACGGCGAATGATACCGGCGTTATTGACCAGAATATCGATTTGACCAAATTCAGCGACAGCTTGTTCTAACAGGGCAGGAATGTGCTCAATTTTGCTCAGGTCAGCCGTCAGACTAAGGAAACGGCGGCCTAGTGCAGTCACTTTATCAATAGTTTCACGTGGCTCAACAATGTTGATACCCACGATATCACAACCGGCTTCGGCTAAACCGATCGCCATGCCTTGGCCCAAACCTGTATCACAGCCAGTAACCAGTGCAACTTTACCTTTCAATTCAAAGGAATCTAAAATCATAGCTAACATCTCTCTCAAGGCGGTCAAAGATTGCCGCGATTTCAATATTGGGGAGAAAACCGCCCAAAGGACGGATTCGGTTGGTGACGCTTAACGCAATTCGCTAACAGCGATGTGGTCCATATCACTGAAGACTTGGTTTTCACCGACCATGCCCCAGATGAAGGTATAACGCTTAGTGCCCACGCCAGAATGAATAGACCAACTTGGTGAAATCACAGCTTGTTCGTTGTGGACTAACAAATGACGTGTTTCCTGTGCCTGGCCCATCATGTGGAACACCGCTGTTTCTTCGTCCATATCAAAGTAGAAATAGACTTCCATACGACGTTCATGGGTATGACAAGGCATGGTATTCCACAGATTGCCGGGAGCCAGTTTGGTTAAACCCATGGTCAGTTGGCAGGTTGGCAACACATCAGGCACGATGTATTTATTGATAGTGCGACGGTTGCTGGTGGCATCATCACCCAATGTTTGCGGTGCGGCCTCTGCCAACGTGATTTTTTTGTTCGGGTAAGTGGTGTGTGCTGGCGCGCTGTTGTAGTAAAACTTGGCAGGTTTTGTGCTGTCGATACTGCTGAACTGCACCTCTTTCGCACCTTTACCCACATACAATGCTTCTTCATTGTTAATTTCATAACGCTGACCATCAACAACGATAAGTCCTGAGCCACCGATGTTGATAACGCCCAATTCGCGGCGTTCCAGAAAGTAACTGACACCCAGTTGTTTACCTACATCATCACCAATGCTGACTGCTTTACTGACGGGCAAAATACCCCCGACGATGATGCGGTCAATGTGGCTATAGGTCAGGGTGTACTCATCTGCGGTGAATATATTTTCGATCAAAAATTCACGGCGCAAACCGGCAGTATCAAGCTGTTTCGCGTGGTCGCTATGGATGCTTTGGCGAACTTGCATGTCAGTACCTCTTTTACAGAACAGTATCTTGGTGGGTAAAACCCAACTCAGAAAGCAAGACCGGCTCAAACAAGCGCATGATGTCGACAATTGTTGCTGACAACCTGTACTGGTCTGATGTCTGACCGAGTGTTTCTTGTAATGCTGATGATGATAGTGTTTGCGGGAAGTTAATTCAATAAAAATGAAATGATGTTTTATTATTTTTTGAGGGATGTCATGATTTTTGGATTATTTATGGCTTATCTGCCAATTTTGCCCGTAGAATGGGCAGAATTCAGCGTGAAACTGTGACTACGCTACATCAGAAACTTATTCTGCATAATGAGGTGAGACAATGAAGATGTTCTTTATTAATGATGAAACGCCATGGGAAGAGTTAGGAAATGGCATTAAACGCAAAGTAATGACTTGGAGCGATGATCTGATGATGGTCTGCGTTCACTTTGACAAAGGTGCCATTGGTACTGCACACAAACATGACATTCATGACCAGATTGCTTATGTTGCCGCAGGCAGCTTTGAAGTGGAAATTGAAGGGCAGAAACGCATATTGAAAGCGGGTGATGCGTATCGTGCCGTGAAAAATGAGATGCACGGCGCGGTATCACTGGAAGATAATAGTATTTTAATCGACACCTTTAACCCTAAGCGAGATGATTTCCTCTAAAGGGTATTTGGGCGGTTGAGTCATTGGCTCCACCGCCCTCTATCATCAATACGGTAATATTACGTTATATCTTTTTTATTCAATTGCTCTAATGATTCCAACTTAAGATCAGCCAATACCCAGCGTGGGTCTGCGCAGTATTCAGGCGATGGGATCACGATAGAGCGCATTCGTGCTGCTTTAGTCGCAATCATACCGTTTACCGAATCTTCCAGCGTGACGCATTGTAGCGGGTCGATACCGAGATCAGCCGCAGCATTCAGATACACCTCAGGGTGCGGTTTACTGTAGGGCAGGTATTCGGCTGAAACCAGACAGTCGAACTGATTTCTAACACCTAACATGTCCAGCACACGCTCTTGCATATGGAGAGGGGATGCTGATGCTAGGCCGATTTTCAGCCCTTGTTGGCGGCAAAGGTCCAGTGCGTACTCAACGCCTGGCAGCACCGGGCGGGTCTCTTCTACCAGTTCTATCGCCCGAACAATAATCCGTTTGCACACTTCCGCCTGACTAGGACCCTGCCATGGCATGGCTTGGAACCAAAGCTTTACCACTAAATCGATACGTAAACCCAAGGTATCGGGTAATGAATCCCGTGAGGATGTATCCAGCCCAAGATTGGTGAAAATATCGAGTTCGGCCTGTAGCCATAATGGTTCCGAATCTATCAGCAAGCCATCCATATCGAAAATTGCCGCTTTAATCGGGTGAGGGGTTGCCATTTATCATCACTCCTGTGGTTTTTTTAGCTACGGGCTGAATACTTTATCATTAACTTAATGATAAAGCGCCGAATGAGCTAGGCTTGAATTTGTGTTAAGGGTGAGAGTTATAGCAAAAATTTTGCACAAAGAGCGAATGTAGCGGGTAAACTAGAGCTACATAAGTTGTGGTATTTACAAGGAGAAGTCATGACCTATCAACAGGCTGGGCGCGTCGCTGTTATCAAACGGATTGCAGGGTGGCTCGTTTTTATTCCAGCACTGCTGTCAACATTGATCTCAATTATCAATTTTGCCTATCAATATAGTCAAAAAAGCAGCGGGATTAATGCGGTCATGTTGGATTTTATCCATGTGATGACCGATATGATTCGCTTCAATACCACTTTTCTGGATGTTTTCTGGTTCAACTCGCCAGTACCTGATCTTCAGCAGGGCTTAACCGCCGCGAATATTATGTTCTTTATCATCTATATGCTGATTTTTGTCGGTTTGTCACTACAGGCATCTGGTGCTCGTATGTCGCGGCAGGTGCGGCACATTCGTGAAGGTATTGAAGATCAATTGATTTTGGAACAAGCCAAAGGTAGCGAAGGGCGCAGCCGTGAACAGCTAGAAGAGAAGGTGGTTTTACCGCATCACACCATCTTCTTGCAGTTCTTTACCTTATATATCTTGCCGTTAGTGATTGCTGTGGTGGGGTATTTTGTTCTTAAATTGTTGGGATTGATGGCTCAAGGGTGATTCTGTTGTAAGAAAGCCTTGCTGAGTGATAGAGATGTATAGAAACAAGCCAGTGTGTGACACAGCATTCTGGCCTTTTTATTGTCTATTTTATTGATATATAAATAAATTAATGTATTGAAAGAATTTTACCAGAAAATGGTAGTGATACTCTTCTTGCACTCACACTATTTCTGATGTGATTCCCTTATGCTGTAGCACTCTCTCCTCTGTCATATCAGTAAAGTAATGAACGTTTTCATTTCCAAGAAAATGCGTAATTTTATTGTGTTAGCCCAAACAAATAGCATGGCGAAGGCGGCTGAAAAATTACACATGACGGCATCTCCTTTCGGCAAAAGTATTATGGCGCTGGAAGAATTGGTCGGTTATTCCTTATTTACTCGTAATGAGAAAAGTATCAGCCTCAATAAAGCAGGACAAGAGCTTTATCAGGAGCTATTTCCTATTTATCAACGACTTTCAGCTATAGATAACAGCATTGTGGCTATATCACAGCGTCAGAAGAATATTGTGATAGGAATTGATAACACTTACCCAACCATCATTTTTGATCAATTGTTCAGTCTCAGCGATAAATACGACGGGATTACCGCTCAGCCTTTTGAGTTTAACGAAAACAGTGTGATTGATGACTTACTCGATCGCCGTGTAGATTTTATTATCTCCCCGCAGCAAGCGTCACAACGTGTCACCCATATTGATACCCTGCAAGCCACGGAGCTTCCCTCTTTACGGCTCGGTTTTTTAGTGTCACGTCGCTTTGAGAATATCCAGGCGCTAGAGTTGTTGAATACATTGCCTTGGTTGCAAATGCGCTTCCAAAATAGGGCAAATTTTGAGGCTCTACTGGATGCGCATTTCCGTGCGATTGGCATTAACCCCACTATTATCTATCGCCCCTACAGCTTTATGGCAAAAATCAGTGCTGTTGAGCAAGGGCAGTTTCTGACGGTAGTGCCTCAGTTTGCTTATCGGTTAGTTAACCCCGCCAAGCTGAAATATTTTGATGCACCGAATCAGCCCATGTATATGCGAGAGTACCTATATTCGCTCAAGAATAATCATCACATCGAAAAAGTCATGGGCTATATACATTCAGACCGAGAGGGTGATTAAGGTGCCAACATTGAGCCAAATTCGAACAGATTTTGGTGCAACTGGAATGCTTGCGCCAGATTGTGATGCAAATGTCCGCCTTTGGCCTGTGCCAGATAGCGATGCAGGTAGTCACGATACATCGGATGTGCACAGTTATTGATAATCGTGGTGGCACGCTGCATGGGTGATAGCCCGCGTAAGTCAGCCACGCCTTGTTCTGTAACGATAACTTTTACGCTGTGCTCACTATGATCAACATGGGTACACATCGGCACAATGGTGGAGACCTTTCCACCTTTGACGATGGAGGGGGCCATAAAGATCGACAAATAGGCGTTGCGCTCAAAATCTGCACTGCCGCCAATACCGTTGACCAATTCCGTACCGGCAACGTGGGTCGAGTTGGCATGGCCGTAGATATCAAATTCAAGCCCGACGTTAAGGGCAATAACCCCTAACCGACGAATGATCTCTGGGTTGTTAGAAATCTCCTGTGGCCGCAATACAATGCGGGTAGAGAAGAAATCCATATTGTCATAGATTTTCTTCAATGAGGCGGGGGAAACGGTCAAGCTGGAGGCACTTACCCCCATCACTTTTTCGGTTTCTAATAATTGAACCACCGACTCTTGCAGCACCTCTGAATACATCATAAACGGCGGAATATCTGGGTTTTCTCCCAGACGTTTCATCACGGCATTATTGATATTACCGACGCCGCTTTGCAGCGGGAGAAACTCTGGTGGAATACGGCCCAATTTGAGTTCATTAAGCAGGAAACTCACCACATTGTCGGCTATTTTTTCACATAGTGGGTTTTCGCGATCCAGACTATTACCGGCATCCGGCAGTTCGGTTTCAACGATGGCAAAAATTTTACTCGGATCCACCTGTACATAGGGTTGGCCGACTTTATCCAATGTATGGTAGATAGGCAGGGTATTACGCCGTGGTGGGGCACCGAGCATGATGATATCAGCCAGTTCAGCGACCCGTGGGCTGTGATAATGATTGAGTTCTATGATGATTTTCTTGGCTTTATGTAAAAAAACCGGGGCATTACCAATGCCGCTGCTAAGATACACCTTGCCATCAGCGGTGATCGCCGAGGCTTCAATAACCGCGACATCAATGTCGCCAAAGAAGCCATAGTTAACCATTTGCGCCACTTCACTCAGATGCAGGTCGACAAAACTGACCGCACCCAAGTTGATTTTTTCCCGCAATAATGATGCGGTCTGATAGGGCGCGCGCCAGGCGATAGCGTCAGCCTCAGCCATTTCATCATCAGCTTTAGCACTAATGGACGCGCCGGTCAGTAAACGAATCTGAAAATCTTTTTGCTGCTGATGATGCGCTATAGCGCGCCGGGCTATAGCGGCAGGAAGCGCCTTAGGCGCTCCGGCTGGGGTAAAACCACTGAACACCACCATATGACCATGTTCAATACATTCAGCGGCTTCATCCGCGCTCATTATGCAATATGACCGTTTCATAAAGAAATCCTCTGGTTGAGAAGGTTTAATGCCCCAAAAAGGTAGGCTTACGCTTCTCCATAAATGCACTCATACCCTCGAGATAATCCTCACTATCGTAGACGGCACGCCGCAAACCTTGAATGCGCTCAAACTCATCTGAATTCATGGTGTGGGCTTCGCCTAAAACCCGTAGTTCTTCTTTAATAACGGCTATCGCCAGTGGTGCTTTTTCAGAAATGACGTGGGCTAATTTCAGTGTGAAATCCTCCAGTTCAGCGGGGTCAACCACATGATTGAGAATACCAACCGAAAGTGCACGCTGCGCGGTTATTGGCGCGGCAGTGAAAATCAACTCTTTCACGATATGGAAGCCAGCATCGCGAATAAGGTTGTGGATACCCACCAAATTGTAGGGAACGCCCAGATTCACCGGTGTCATCGAAAAGGTTGAGGTGTTACAAGCCACAATAATATCTGAGCTCATGATCATCTCGAATGCACCACCCCAAACGCTACCTTCGACCATCGAAATGATCGGTTTAGGATATTTTTGGATAGTTCGGGTGATTTGGCGCAGTGGGTCATCATATGACAGTGGGTCCCGTCGGCCAGTGGGTAATTCGTGAATATCATGGCCGGCGGAGAACACTTTTGAACCTTCGGGCGCGCGGAGAATAATGCAGCGGATATCGGTATGATTGAGGTCATGCAGCGCTTGCATCAAATCATCAATAAACACCTTACTTAAGGCATTGAGTTTGCGTGTGTGGTTGAACTCAATAATACCCACCCGATTGGCAATCAACACTTTGACATACTGATAAGACATGGTTGTTCCCTTTAATTGATAATTTTTTGTGTAATAAAATGGGTTACGTCATTAATACCGGCTCGCGGCGAGATTTGATTTTGACGTAACAGATCTTCAATTTGCTGATAGTGCTGGCGGACCTCGGGGTGAGAAAACAGCATTGCAAGTGCATTTGCCTCTACCTGATGACGCACCCAACCAAGATTTTGTTGTTGGCGCAAGGTGGTGAGCTGCCCACTTTGCGTCATGACCGGCCAAAAACTTTGTACTGCTTGCCACACTTCGCGGATACCGCGTTTTTCCAACGCGCTACAGGTGAGAACCCGTGGCTGCCATGCGGGATATTTACGGCGAATGATATGCAGTGCGCTGTGATACATATGGCGGGCGATTTCAACATTGCTATGGTTGTCGCCGTCATCTTTGTTAATCACAATAAAATCGGCCATTTCCATAATGCCTTTCTTAATGCCTTGTAGGTCATCGCCCGCACCGGCGATTTGCAAAGAGATAAAGCAGTCCACCATTTCAGCCACTTCGGTTTCAGACTGCCCAACGCCGACGGTTTCAACGATGATGACGTCGTAGCCTGCGGCCTCACAGAGCAAGATCAACTCGCGGGTACTCTGGCTTATCCCACCGAGGTGGCCCCCTGACGGCACCGGGCGCACAAACGCATGCTCAGCGCGTGAGAGATTCAGCATGCGGGTTTTGTCGCCCAAAATGCTGCCGCCACTGATCGGGCTGCTGGGGTCAACGGCAATCACCGCGACCTTATGCCCTTGTGCCAATAACTCTTCGCCTAGCGCCTCAAGAAAGGTGCTTTTCCCCGCACCGGGTGTGCCAGTAACGCCTAGCCGTTTAGCCTGACCGGTATAAGGCATAATGCGGTCTAACAGCCGAGCGCTTAATGCCTGATGTCGGGGGAGGCGGCTTTCTGCCAGGGTCATGGCTTGCGCTAATGCGGCTCGGTCTCCCTGGCGTAAACGGTGAACGTAGTCCGCCATATTGTCGATATCAATCATGGCGGCGGCTGATGAGTTGTAGAACGTCACGCACGCTAACGAGCATTGGTGTACCCGGCCCATAAATTGCTGCCACACCCTGTTCACGCAAGAAGGCGTAGTCCTGTGGCGGAATAACCCCCCCAGCCACCACCAGAATATCTGGCCGTGCATATTGACGCAGCGCTTCAATCAACTCGGGGATCAATGTTTTGTGGCCGGCGGCAAGGGAAGAAGCACCGATGACGTGAACGTCATTCTCCACCGCCAGACGGGCGATTTCATCCGGTGTTGAGAACATCGGGCTAAGATCGACATCAAAACCGAGGTCAGAGTAAGCGCTGGCAATAACCTTAGCCCCCCGGTCGTGGCCATCCTGGCCCATTTTGGCAATCAGAATTCTGGGTCTGCGCCCATTCTCACTGAAGAACGTTTGGGTCTGCGCCACTATTTGATCAAATTCCTGAGCGTCTTTCTCGCTCTGGTGATAGCTGCGCGCAATGACACCGGTAACGCATTCGCTTGGTACCAGGTAGCGGTCAAACACCCTCTCCATTGCATCTGAGATTTCACCCAGTGTTGCCCGCAGTCGTGCAGCTTGAACTGCGGCTTCCAGTAGATTTTCATGGTTTTCCGCCGCATGACGCAGGTTTAGCAATGCTTGTTGAACTGCGCTGTTATCTCGCTCGGCGCGAATACGTTTAAGTTGTGCAATTTGTTCATTGCGCACTTTAACGTTGTCAATATCCAACACCTGAGTTTCAGCTTCTGTCTCTAACTTATATTTATTCACCCCGACAATAACGCGTTTTCCCTGATCGATAAGTGATTGCTGACTGGCGGACGCCTCTTCAATCATCCGTTTGGGTAGCCCAACCTCAATGGCTTTGGCCATGCCGCCCACATCATCGATCTGTTTGATAATGGTTCTGGCTTGTTTCACCATTTGATCGGTTAATGACTCGACAAAATAAGAGCCTGCCAGCGGGTCAATGGTGCGGCAAATCGCCGATTCTTCCTGAATGATTATTTGTGTATTACGCGCAATGCGTGCTGAGAAATCAGTCGGTAGGCCGAGAGCCTCATCAAAAGCATTGGTATGCAAAGACTGTGTGCCGCCGAGTGTTGCGCCCAGAGCTTCGATGGTAGTACGAATAATATTGTTGTAGGGGTCTTGCTCGGTCAGGCTCCACCCTGAAGTTTGGCAGTGGGTTCGTAGCGCTAATGATTTAGGGTCGGTTGCGCCAAATCCACTGACCGCCTCACTCCAGAGGTAGCGTGCGGCGCGTAACATGGCGATGTTCATAAACAGATCCATGCCAATGCCGAAGAAGAATGAGAGGCGTGGGGCGAAGTCATCAATATTTAAACCGGCATTTAAGGCCGCTTTGATATATTCAATACCATCAGCAATAGTAAAAGCCACTTGCTGCACGCAGTTAGCGCCAGCTTCTCCCATATGGTAGCCACTGATGCTGATAGTGTTGAAGCGCGGCATATTTTGCGAACTCCAGGCGATGATGTCGGAAATAATGCGCATGGAGGGTTTGGGTGGGTAAATATAGGTGTTGCGGCACAGATATTCTTTCAGAATATCGTTCTGAATAGTGCCGGTCAGTAGCGCAGGCTCTACCCCTTGCTCTTCGGCCGCGACGATATAAAACGCCAGAATGGGCAGCACCGCACCATTCATCGTCATCGAAACAGACATTTTATCGAGTGGTATTTGGTCGAACAGAACCTTCATATCCTCAACGCTATCAATTGCCACACCTGCTTTACCCACATCACCAGAAACGCGTGGGTTATCTGAGTCATAACCACGATGAGTGGCAAGATCAAATGCTACAGAAAGACCTTTTTGCCCCGCAGCCAGGTTTTTGCGATAAAAGGCATTTGATTCTTTAGCGGTTGAAAAACCAGCATATTGGCGAATTGTCCAGGGCTGAGCGGCATACATTGTGGCTCTTGGCCCCCTGACGTAGGGTGCAAGACCGGGGAATGAGCCAGTAACCTCTAATCCATCAAGGTCACTGGCGGTATAAAGTGCTTTTACCGCAATACCTTCGGGCGTCTTGCTGATCAAATCTTCTATTTTTTTTCCTCGTTTGCTTAATTCTTTATTAGCGAGGTTTTCCCACTCACGCATATCCACCATTTGTCTTGCTCCCAATTACTGGCAATAGAATGCCTATCGAAGGTTATGAGATATTCCTCGACGAAGGCTTTTGATTTTATTTAAGTAAGCGCTTTTTGCCGTGGGTTGTCGCTGGCAAAAAAGAACAGGGTGTCACGTCATTATTAGTCAGTGGAAATGCATCTAATCTGTGGTTTTGTTCATGTTTTTTTAGGAAAGGCGTCTTTCGTTATGAGATGTTGGTCATAAAAAAAGCACCCTTATTGGTTGGCTAGCCAATAATTGGGGGTGCTATTTATAATAGGCGGGTTATTCGTGCTAACCAGCGAGCGGGTATCTCACTAAAAACGTTCGGGGTGCAGCAAATGCTCAACGGCTTTCTGCGCGTTAATCCAGTGTTGTCCACCAAATAAATTACTGCGGTTCAATAAATAATAAAGCTGATAAATAGGTTGGCGCTCAATAAAATCGGCAGGCAGCGGCCAAACACGCTGGTAACCATCATAAATTTGGGCGGGTAAGGCAGGGTAGAGCGGTAACATCGCAAGGTCGCACTCGCGATCTCCCCAATAACAGGCGGGATCAAAAATTACTGGCCCTTGGGCACTGGCAGCACAGTTAGCTGGCCATAAATCACCGTGTAGGAGTGAGGGCTGTGGCTGGTGGCCTTGTAAACGTGCGTGAACTAAGTCAGTTATCTGGTCGATATCACCAAAAGACATGCCTTTTTCCGCCGCTAATTGCAATTGCCAACCGATACGCTGCTCAGCAAAGAATTGCCCCCAGCGGCGCTGCCAGCTATTAGGCTGCGGTGTGGTGGCCAGATCATTATCAAAATCCAGCCCGAATTGCAGTTGTTCGCTCCATTGATGCAGATGGGCTAATTGCTGGCCCAGACAATAGGCGTTATGCGCATCGAGTGGCTTTAGGGGGAGATACTCTAGTAACAGAAAACTGTAATCGCGATCGCTGCCCACGCCGTAGACTTCAGGGACTTGGACTGTTTTGCTGCGGGATAATAAAGCGAGTTGATCAGCTTCGGCGGTAAATATGGGTAACATCTCACGGGTATCGCATTTTACGAAAACCTCAGTCTCACCATAACTGAGACGCCAGGCTTCATGAATATCTCCGCCCGGTAATTCAGTCCTTTCCCGAATTTCGGCGGGACCGAGATATTCACCTAACAGACGATTCACTGCTTGCCACATGATTCACCCCCTATTAGCTGCCAGTTAAACCCTGTGAACTTGAAATTACAGGGTAGTTAGCGACGTTAACTTATCCTAATCACTCGACTACATTAGCGCATCAGGATTAATGAGCCTAATCCATAAGGCTCATCCTGCGGGCTAGCATTAATGCTATTTAAATCGACTCCCGGCCGATTTGACATTCGCTGCTACCTGCAAGTCCAATGACTCTGGCTACAGATCATTAGGTTAGCGTCTTTATGCTGCGAAGAACAAGAGCTGGCGCACAGGGATACCCGTGCCGGATCAAACAAAAGACTGATTCTACTGGTAAAGTGTTAGTCGTTTCGCTGTTTTGCTCATATTACGACAAAAATGGCATGGTAAAAAACTTGCTGCTGGCTGAATCTGAATAATAAATATGCCGTACAGCGTAATGGCCATCCGGCATATTTATTGGGACTTAATTGATTATAGCAGGTTACCTTTCGGCAGGTTTTTAGCGCTAGCAGCTTTGGCCTGAGGGGATATTTTTCGGCCCTTTACGGGTTTTATATGGCTATAAATCAGGGCGACCACAAAGAACAGTGCCTGAATAATGACAATACAGGGACCCGTGGCACCATCAATATGGAAACTGATTAAGGTGCCCAGCACACAGGCCACCACTGACACCAGTGTGGCAACAATCAGCATTTGATCAAAACTACGGCAAACCATAAAGGCGATAATACCGGGGGCGATTAACATGGCGATAACCAGAATAACCCCAACCGCCTGCAATGATGCCACGATGGTCAATGCCAGCAGGCAAAGTAAGCCATAGTGCAGCAATTTGACCGGCAGCCCAATCACCCTGGCATGGTTTGGATCAAAGCAGTAGAGCATGAAATCTTTACGCTTTAATAGCACCACCAACAGAGTGAAGCCGGCAATCCACAATGTCTGTTTCAGTTCCGCTAATGAAATACCCAGCATATTGCCGAATAAAATATGGCTGAGGTGCTGGTCTGTATCCATGCGGGAAAATAGCACCAGGCCAAATGCGAACATACCGGAGAACACAATCCCCATAACGGTATCTTCTTTGACCCGGCTATTATCTTTTAAATAACCGGTGGCAATCGCGCAGAATATACCTGAGACAAAGGCACCGATAACCAGCGGAATACCGAGCCAAAAGGCCAGCACAATGCCTGGTAGCACGGCATGAGAGATAGCATCCCCCATTAATGACCAGCCTTTTAACACCAGATAACAAGACAAGACTGCACACACCACACCGGTAATAATCGCGGCCACTATCGCCCGTTGCATAAAGGGGTAGGCGAAGGGTTCGCTGACCAGACTAAACAATGTATTCATACATTATCCTCTGGCAGGTGGGGTAGTGGGTGACGGCGTTTTTGCCGCGAACGAAAACGGGTCGCCAGTAATCCGTGTTTCGGCGCGAAGAAAAAGGCTAAGAGGAAGACCAGTGTTTGTAAGGTCACAATGACCCCGCCTGTTGCGCCGTCCAGATAGAAGCTGAGATATGCACCAAAGGCACTGGTAAAGGCACCAATGGCAATCGCTATCATCAGTAAGCGGCTGAAACGGTCCGTGAGTAGGTAAGCCGTCGCCCCGGGGGTCACCACCATGGCAATGACTAAGATCGCGCCAACAGTCTGTAAAGCCGCGACAGTACAGGCACTTAACAGGGTGAAGAACAAAATTTTCAGGCGCAGGGGTGATAGTCCTATCGACATAGCGTGGCTTTCATCGAAAAACACCGCCAGCAAGTCTTTCCAGATCAGACATAGAATCACAAACGAAACCAAAATTATGATCTCTACCTGCAATACATCTTCGTCTGCTATCCCCAGAATATTACCGAAAATGATCGACTGGACATTGACCGAGGTAGGGTTGAGCGAAACAATTAATAAACCAACAGCAAAAAAGGTCGAGAAGATGAAACCAATGATGGCATCTTCACGCAGACGAGTGATATGGCGCACTAATGTCATCGCCAATGCGGCGAGCATGCCGGTAAAGAATGCACCAGCGGCATAAGGCAGCCCAAGAGCATAAGCGCCAGCAACTCCCGGAACGACGGAGTGCGATAGCGCATCCCCCATCAGCGACCAACCTTTCAGCATCAGATATGCCGATAAGAATGCGCAGACGGCACCAACAATCGCACTGACCCAGATAGCCTTGACCATGTAATTGTAGTTAAACGGTTGCAGTAACAGTTCCAGCATCAGGGGTTATTCTCCTTTGACTGACTCTGTGCCGGCGGGTCATTCTTGGTGTGACCATAAAATACCGCAGGACGTTCATCATCGGTAATGACCGTGACGGTGCGTGGGTCATTATCATCGTGCAGTGCCGTACCGGAGAGATTGATATGGCGCAGAACACCACCAAAAGTCATTTCGAGATTCTTTTGGGTAAAGGTGGTTTCGGTCGGCCCGGCGGCTAGCACGGTTTGGTTAATCAGAATCACGTGGTCACAAAATTCTGGCACGCTACCGAGGTTATGCGTGGAAACCAGAATCAGATGGCCTTCATCGCGCAGTGCCCGCAATAAATCAATAATGGCATTTTCTGTTTTGACGTCAACGCCGGTGAACGGCTCGTCCAATAACAAGACTGAGCCTTGCTGTGCCAACGCGCGTGCCAGAAACACCCGTTTCTTTTGCCCCCCCGATAGCTCACCGATCTGACGTGACCGTAATGCCGTCAAGCCGACTCTCTCAATGGCTTTATCGACAATGGTTTTATCTTCCCGGCTCGGGATGCGCAGAAAATTCATTTTGCCATAACGGCCCATCATGACCACATCTTCCACCAACACTGGGAAATTCCAGTCGACATCTTCGGTCTGCGGCACGTAAGCGATGGTATTTTGTTTTAAGGCATGGCTGATGGGTTTATGACTCAGCTCTACTTTCCCGACACTGGGTTTAACTAACCCCATAATACTTTTAAACAGTGTCGACTTACCGCTACCATTCACACCGACCAAGGCGCAAATTGTGCCACCGGTCAGTGAGAAACTGGCGTCATAGATAGCAGTATGCCCGTTGTTATAAGTGACAGTGACATTATCCACTACCAGCTCCGGGCGGACAAAAACAGCATGGCTCATTGACCAAATCCTTTCGCGATAGTTTGTACAGTGGCGTTAATCAGATCGATATAAGTGGGGACCGGCCCCTTTTCATTCGACAGAGAATCTACATATAACACACCACCATATTGTGCACCGGTTTCTTTGCTAACTTGTTTCGCCGGTTTATCGGAAATAGTACTTTCACTGAATATCACCGGGATTTTATTTGCGCGCATGGTATCAATCACGTGGCGCACTTGTTGCGGGGAACCTTGCTCTTCCGCATTAATTGGCCACAAGTAAACTTCTTTAAAACCATAATCTTTTGCCAGATAACTGAAGGCACCTTCACTGGTCACCAGCCACCGTTGCTGTGCGGGGATGCGAGATAAACGCTCACGCAACGGGGCATCCAAGGCGGCAATTTTTTCAGCATAAGCTTTGGCATTACGATTATAGGTTTCAGCATGGGTGGGATCGTGCTCCACCAGTGCTTTACGAATATTCTCAATATAGATTAAAGCGTTTGATGGTGACATCCAGGCATGTGGATTCGGAATACCTTTATATGGCCCTTCACGGATAGGCAGGGGGGTGATGCCATCTGTAACCACAGCCGAAGGGACATCTTTAATATTTTCAAAGAAACGCTCAAACCAGCGCTCCAGGTTCATCCCATTCCAGAGAATCAAGTCTGCTGATTGTGCCTTCACGATATCTCGTGGCGTGGGCTGATAGTCGTGAATTTCTGCGCCGGGTTTGGTGATTGACTCAACAATGGCAGCATCACCGGCGACATTCTGCGCAATATCTTGAATAATTGTGAATGTAGTCACAATTTTGAATTTTTTATCAGAGTCGCTGGGTTTATTTTCTGCCAAGGCTGAGTTGCTGATCATCGAGGAGAATGCAACAAGAGCCAATAGGGTAATGGCAGGTAAAAAACGAGGTGTAATACGGCTAATTGAGTGCAGGTAGGGTATTTTTTGCTTAATAAACATGGCGATGTTCCCTTTCTTTAAATGAAAATGATTATCAATATCATTAGCGATGAAGTCAAGCCTTGCCATACAATAAACTAAAACTTACCGATAGTTACTGAATATAGCCTGATCATTATGTTGATAATGGTCAAGCTAGGCCAAAAAATCTATTTGGACGAGGTGACAACTTGTATATGCTACAAAACGGCTTATCAGCACGGGGAATACTGTGAATCCAAAAGTCGGTTGCCTAATGGCAATTTTATTGCTGGCGGGGTGTGCTAAACAAACTCCGTCACCACAAGCAAATAACGGGTGGCTGAAGAAAGCGCCACAGGGTGGTTTCCTTAACGCACCGAAAAGCAGCGGCGGTTCAAGTACAGTTGCCTATAGCGATGTAATTAAACAAGCAGCTAGCCATTACGGCGTTGATGAAACGTTGATTAAAGCCATTATTCAGGTGGAGTCTGGTTACAATCCTGATGTGGTGAGCACCTCGAATGCTGTGGGTTTGATGCAGATTAAAGCCTCTACCGCTGGTCGAGATGCCTACCGGATGAAAGGGCGCGATGGTCAACCGAGTTCAGGTGAATTAAAAGATCCGGTGAAGAATATTGATATTGGCGCGGCGTATATCAATATTTTGCAAAACCAGCAGTTAGCGGGGATAAGTGATCCGCAAACATTGCGTTATGCCACCATCGTTTCTTATGCCAATGGTGCGGGGGCGATGCTACGGACTTTTTCATCAGATAAACGTCTGGCAGTAAATAAAATAAATAGTCTTAGCCCGAACGAGTTTTATCAGCATATACAAAAGAAACATCCGGCCGCACAAGCACCACGCTATTTGTGGAAAGTAGATACCGCGTACCGGGCAATGTCAGAGTAATATTAAAACGCTAACCGATGTAGTCTTATAGGCGCCGTAACTGTTATCAGTATAAACATCGGCTAGCGTTTCCCTCTTCAATCTCACTCTTGGTTATGCAAGTGCTGGATGGTAGTTGGCAATAATGTCCAGGATGCCGTTTATAATAAATTGTACGCCCATACACACCAGCAAGAACCCCATCAAGCGTGAAATGGCTTCAATGCCGCTTTTGCCCACCCAGCGCATAATGGCCCCGGAACTGAGCAGTGAACCCCATAAAATCAATGAAACACAAAGAAAAATCAGCACTGGGGCAACGGTAACGACCCATGGGCTGAATACAGCATGGCCTTTCATTGATGCGGCAGAACTGATTATCATGGCAATAGTACCTGGCCCAGCGGTACTTGGCATCGCCAGTGGCACAAAGGCGATATTAATAGATTTTCGCTTCTTTAAATCCTGCGATTTTGCTTCTAATTGCGTATCTTCAGCTGATTGCTGCGGAAAAAGCATACGAAAACCAATAAACGCCACAATTAGCCCACCGGCAATACGCAAACCGGGAATAGAAATACCGAAGGTATTCATCACAACCTGGCCGGCATAATAAGCGATGGTCATAATAAAGAAGACATAGATTGATGCCATCTTCGATTGCTGATTGCGCTCCTCGCTGGTCATGTTGCCAGATAACCCAAGTAATAGGGCTACCGTTGTCAACGGGTTTGCCAGTGGCAGCAGTAATACCAAGCCTAAACCAATGGCTTTACATAATTCGAAAATATCTTGCATCAGTCTTACTCCGAAAATAACATCAAACGCCCCGATGAAAGTAAAGCATATCAGGCAATTAGTCGTACATTGGGTAAATATATTGCAACAGTGCATTATTCCCTACTTTGCCACTCTACGCGATACGTCAGGCAAAAGGCTATCGGGGATTAACTTGTGGCTGATGAATCACTGGTAAGTGAGCGGGTTGAGTGAATAAATGCTGCCAACGCTACGGTAACTTATATGTGATATAGATCAAATCTCTGGCGAGCAACAGTTGGTTCAATAGGGTAGATCCAGAATAATCATGTCAGCATTAATTTCTGCAAGGAATACGGTTTTGTGCATTTGTGATATCAGCGTTGAAGACGAATATACTCGTCAGCCACTATCGGCTTCTGCTGCATGGGTGTTAGATACGCAGGCCGCGCGTGCGCGTGGTCGGTTACGTTTTTTAAAACCTAAGCGTGAAGCCCGGCCGCGTTGGCGTTTAGCCCCCCTGAAAGATACTTACGAAATTCGTTTTTATCCTAACCGTATGCCAGAACTCTGGTTCTTCAGTGCGGAGAATGCGGCCAGAAAACGGCTCTAATAGTTAAATGTGGAGTAAGCTGATATGGCCTTTAACGCCGATGAACGCAATGCGCTGTTAGCCGTCAAAGGGGTCGGGCCAACGGTAGTCACCCGCCTGGAACAACTCGGTTTTACCTCCCTTGCGCAACTCAGTCAGGCGGATATGGGTGAAATTGTCACCAGTGCGGCGGCCATGGTGGGTTCTACTTGTTGGAAGAATAGCCCGCAAGCGCGCTCAGCGATTCAAGCTGCCATAGAGTTGGCTAAAACGCACACATCTGAGTGAGCCCGTTGCAGCCACCTCCCGTCTGGGCCTCTCTTCATGAGGTCAACTATCTGCATTCACTCACAGCGCTTATTGCTTCTGCTGGGGCTTCTCTGAATATGGCAGCAGTAAGTCATCCAGTATTTGCATTCTTTCTGCTACCGGAAGATATAACCAACGCGTAAACCAAGGTGTTTTGGCGGTGCATTGCTGGTGTGTTTGTTGGAAGTAGCGTTCGAGATCCGACAGATCGTCTGTAATCTTTTGCATTATATTTCTCCCCTCGTTGACCGGTGAACAAATCATAGGCAACAAAATACGGAAGAAAAACGGATGGAAAGTATTATTTTGTTCCGTATTTATCATTGTCAGGGCAAAAGCTAAATAGTGAGAGATGCACGGTAGGGGGGCGGTTGCGCGTTTTTGGCGCGAGAAATGGTGGATAGCGACCAAATAAAACGCCCCGATTGCATGAACAATCGGGGCGGCGTTCCAGTAACCATTGCTACACGGAAACGGAAATTTATTATGAGCACATCCTGTAGAAATAGCAATACACCCAGCGCTACTCAAAAGCAATAGATCATAATGTAAATCATTGTTGGTGGTGATAAACACCTTTACACAACCAATGTCAGCCGTCTCTGTAGGTTTTTTGTTCCCAATTCGTTTCTTTGCCAATACCGTAATGCAGCCAACGTTAAATTAGGGGGTGAGTCCCCCTTGTTGCATTCGTTGTTCAATCCAGCGGCGAGCCTGAACAATTTCCGCCACCGGTTCCTCTGCTTTCTCCGTCCACATTTCAATCAGGAATGCGCCGCGATAATTGAGTTGATTAAGTGTCTTAAAAACATTGACGAAATCCACGCATCCTTCACCAAAAGGCACATCACGAAATTGCCCTGGTGACTGGTCAGTGACTGGATAAGTATCTTTCAGATGAATGGCTGCAATACGGTCAATTCCTATCGATAACTCATTACTGACATCATTACCCCAGGCACTCAGGTTGCCGACATCAGGATAAACCGTGAACCACGGTGAAGCGAGGCAGTTATCCCAGACCTTCCATTTACTGATCGAATTGATAAACGGCGTGTCCATTATTTCGACCGCCAACATAACCTGCGCGGCGGCTGCCTGTTGTACTGCCCATTGCAGCCCTTCGGTAAAGCGCTTTAGAGTGCCAGCATCCTGCTCTTCGTAATAGACATCATAGCCCGCCAACTGAATGGTGCGGATACCCACGTCTTTCGCCAATTGAATCGCTTGTTGCATCAAAAGGTAGGCCTGCTTTCTCAACTCGTCATCATGGCTGCCAAAAGGGAAGCGGCGATGAGCCGACAAGCACATGGAAGGGATTGCAATCCCGGTTTCTAACATGGCATCAACCAGAGATAAACGCTGTGCTTTGCTCCAACTGAGCCGCGCTAACCTTTCATCTGTTTCATCGATAGACATTTCAACAAAATCAAAACCACATGCTTTGGCTAAGGCTAAACGCTCAGGCCAGCTCAAGTGTTTAGGCAATGCTTTTTCATAAATACCTAATGGATGTTGGCGCATATTATTTCCCCCAAATAGCGTCAATGGCATGGTGGAACGCGGTGGCGGTGGCTACGGGATGTTCGGCTTCAGACAGTGCACGGCCGACAATAAAGGCACGTACCGCAATGGTGTGGAAGAGGGGTAAATCAGCAGGAGTGATACCGCCGGTAACCGACAGTTCGATTCCTAAGTCGGACAGTGTCTGCATCCTCTCTAGATCAGCCTGACTCCAGCTTTGTCCGCTGGCTTGAGCATCGCGGCCACGATGATAAATGGCTTGAGTTAACCCTAAGTCACGCCAGTTTTTAGCGTCATTTAGCGTCCAGTGGCCAAACAGTTCTATCTGGATATCGCCATCATGTTGCTTTGCCACCTCCAATGCGGCTGCCATGGTGGCGAGAGGGGCTGCGCAAATCACCGTCATCCAGTTTGCGCCGGCAGAAAATGCTTGCTGCGCCAGTGTGGCGCCCGCGTCAGCCACTTTAAGATCAGCGACCAGCGTATGTTGTGGATACCGTTGACGTAGAGTTTTGACCGCCTGAATACCTTCACTGATACACAGGATGGTACCGGCCTCGATGATATCGACATGGCGGTGCAGCAACGCGGTGGTCGCCAGTGCGGCATCAAGCCGGGTATTGTCCAGTGCGAGTTGTAATTGCGGCCTGAGGTGCTGAGTTGTCATAGTATCAATGTCCTAAATAGAGTCGGTGCCGCAACCTTGCCTGAGCAATAGAAGCTCATTGCAAAGTGCCAAGAGCAGCAACCAGTGCCTGATAGCGGAGATATTTCTCCTGATATGCTTGTCGGGCGTGCTGATCGGGTTGCAGAGTGTGCAGTAGCGGGGTTAAGGCCTGCTGAGCATCACTGAAATCGACAAAGCGCCCCGTGCCAACCATTGCCGCCAGTGATGCGCCCAGGCAACCCGTCTCCTCAACTTGCGGCAGCTCTACCGGTAACCCGCTGATGTCGGCAAACATCTGCATCCATTGCAGTGATTGAGCCGGTCCGCCGGTAATCCGTAGTGCGCTGACGGCCGAAAAGCGTTTCAGCATTCGGTTGAGGTGGGTCATATGGCTGAATACCACCCCTTCGTAGATGGCTTGCACCAGATGTTGGCGCTGGTGGAAAGATTGCATGCCATAAAATCCGGCACACATTCCTAATCCAGCGTTGGAGCCATATAAAAACGGCACAAACAGTAGCTGGCTACCTGCTTTGGGTAACTGTGCTACCCATTGATTAAGCTGTTGGTAGTCTGTTTTCCCGCCCTCAGCACCAAACCATTGGTGGGTAAACCATTCCAGATTGGCCGCAGAGGTCGGGCTGGCTTCATGCACGATGTATTTACCTGCTTCGGCATAACGGCCATAAACAAAGGGATATTCAACATCAGCTTTAAGCTGGTCGGTGATTCCCGAGGTCACCGACCAGGTCCCCATCACTGCATTTAATCGGCTTTCATCCTTCAGGCCAGCACAGAGGGCGGTAGAGACCACATCAAACAAACCGCCGACAACGGGGAGGCCAACCGGCAGACCGGTGGCATTGGCGGCAGCCTGAGTGATGGTGCCGACAATTTGTGCCGAACCCACAATCGGTGGCAGGGCTGCCATAACTTCAGGGATACCTAACAGTTGTGCCAGTGCGGGTTGATAGCCACCTTCGGCCATCGGATAGAGATTAGATTCTGAGATATTGGTCTCTTCGCAACCTAATTGGTCGGTCAGGCAGTAACGCAAATAGTCGTGGGCCATCAGAATGCTGCCAATCTGCTCATAACGGCTGGGTTGATGTTCTTTCAACCAGCGCAGCAAGGATACCGGGTGCCCGGTCCACAATGTTTGGCGGGTGATTGGATAGAGCATTTGTGGGATGCCATCTCGTTGCCACTGTTTAACCAATGACAGCGCCCGTTGGTCAGAGGATAATATGGCATTGCCTAATGGCTCACCTTTTTTATCAAGTAAAAACAGTCCCTTACCTTGAGCAGAAATGCCCACGCCCTGAATACTGCTGGGGGGAATCGTGTGGCGGGCTAACAGTTGGCGAATCACCGCACTCATTGCCTGCCATAGCACAGTCATATCGCGCTCAGCCCATCCCGGCTGGGGGCTGATAATGGCTAAATTTTGCCGCGCGATCCCGCATTCGTTACCGTCTCGGTCATACAGACCCGCTTTAATAAAGGTGCCGCCACAATCGATACCCAACCAATATTCCATTTCAGCCTCCGGTCAGCTTTTTTGTCTATTTTGGGCAGCAACAGTGCCAATAAGGAGGCGACAGCTAGTAATATAAATATCAAGTATATTTATATAAAAAGACGCCTTTCCTATTTATTATTAATGTTTAAATTTAAAGATGATTAATTTTTCATCCGAGATTATTCCGCTGGATATTTATTTAAACTCTCGAGGTTAATCCATTGGCTAAATATTTTAAGGACTCACTGCTCTTAATTCTCCTTCAAGATAAAAATAAGTATCCTGCTGAATTTTATTGATTTTAATTACATTTCTAAGATTTTTTTCCAAACCTGGTCATTAATGGGAATACCATCGCGCTGATTTTCCGCTTTAACGCGTGGGAATTTATGCCCTGGTAGACGAATAGCGACATCAGGGTTATCGCGCTCAGCTTGAGTGACATAATCACAAATGCGTTTTAATTTTTCATCGCGAGTTTTGCCATCAATCAGACGGTCGATTTCAATGGCAATAAACACTTGTGAGATACAGAATTCATCTGATTTGTCTTGCGTGACTTCGGCAACGGATAAACCGCCAGAGAGCAGGGTGGCAATCATATCCAGCACAATGGATAAACCAGAACCTTTCCAATAACCCATTGGCAGGATGCGCCGGTTTTTCTCAACAATGGCCGGATCCCGCGTGAGATTGCCGTCATTATCGAAACCACCATCCACGGGCAATGTATTGCCCGCCAATCGGTTAACTTCCAGCATGCCATAAGAGAACATCGACATAGACATATCGACCATAGTGATGGTTTCACCGGGAACGGCAATGATCAGAGGATTGGTGCCGATACGGCACTCTTTGGCTCCCCACGGCGGCATTACAGCAATTGAGTTTGTCCAGCAGATGCCAATATAACCTTGTTCTGCCGCTTGCCAGCCGTAGGCACCACCGCGCATCCAATGGTTAGCATTGCGCAAGGCAACCACCCCAATACCATGCTGATCCGCTAATACCATGGCACGATCCATCATTTGTTTGGCGGTTAAATTGCCAATAGCCTGATGAGCATCCCATTGCTCGATAGCCCCGAGTGCTAATGCCTTCGTTGGAATAGCATCAGGCACGATATCACCGGCTTCCAATTGTTGAATAAAACGTGGGAATCGATTTACGCCGTGGGAATAAACACCGTATTCAGTGGATTGCGCAAACATCTCGGCACAAGCATCAGCGGTAACTTCACTCACTTTTCGCGCCAATAGTACCCGTTTAAACTCTGCCTTTAACTGCTGGTAACTGACTCTCATTGCGCGCTCCCCTGAATAATTTAAAAATTGAAGTGTATTTTTTTGATGCGCTAAATTTCAATATACGAAATCACATTTCAAATTAATGCTATACCTCCACAGAAGTGAAGTCAAAGCAGCGCCGTAGTTAAATGTTTTTTAAAAACAATCAGTTATATTGTTTTTAGTCAAAATGTGATCACCACCTCGTTTTGTTGATTATTTAGGCAGTGTGGCGCACAGACACGACGTGGTCGTACGCAGGATAATCCTGTTTTATTATGGGGTTACGAGGGTTAATGCCGGATGAATCCGGCATGGATAGGGGGCTGGGTTATGGGTTTTTCTCAGCCATAAGTATTCACTCTGATGCGATACAGTGAAGTACCGGCAGTGATATACAGTTCATCACCGTTCGGTCCGCCAAAAGTGCAATTTGATACCCGCTCAGGAACTGAAATCTTACCCAGTAATGTTGCTTGTGGGGTAAAAACCAGCACACCATCCGCACAACTGCAAAATAGATTGCCCGCATGATCGACACAGAATCCATCAGGGAAGCCCGGTGATATTTCTGCAAAAACACGGCCATCACCCAGTTGTAACCCAATTACGGGGTAAACCCGCAACTGCCGCCGGCCGAGGGTGGGGAAATCGACAATTGACATATCCGCCACATACAGCAGTTGTTCATCTGGCGAAAAAGCCAGCCCGTTTGGTCGCTGTAAGTCACAAGCGGCGATACGTAGTGAGCTATCTTTAGGATCGAAACAGTACAAGTAGCAGCCAATAACCTGACTTTCTGATTTATAGCCCTCGTCGTCGCCGGTAATGCCATAAGGCGGATCGGTAAACCATAAGGTACCGTCTGATTTCACTACAATGTCGTTGGGCGAGTTAAAACGCTTGCCGTCGATACGATCAACTAATAGCGTGATATTGCCTTGTATATCAGTCTGGCTGATACCGCGTCGGCCATGCTCACAACTGACAATCGAGCCATTAGCCATACGGGCATTACCATTAGCAAAGTTGGACGGTGACCGGTAGAGGCTGAGTTCGCCGTCGCGACACCAGCGAAACATCCGGTTCCCTTTTACATCACTGAATACCACCGCATTTTCTTGTGGTAACCAGACCGGCCCTTCCGCCCAGATAGCTGGGGAGCATAAACATTCCAGTGGGCTATCGGCGGCCAACACCGCCGATAATTCACCAATACCTGTCTCAGCCAGCGTTAACGTGGTCATGGTTGCTGCCTCCGACGGCGTATTTACGCCTGACTTATTTCACGCCCCAAATAGCTTTATAGTGACCCTGATAATCGTTCTGTGGGTCAAACATCTGTTTATCACCCCCGTCGCTGCTTATGTTGTCGCGGGTAACCAAATGAGCAGGAGTCACGTAGCCAGAGGGAGGCTGTTTGGCGAATGCACGGTTAAATTCATCCAGTAGTTGCCAGCCATGCAGCTTCAACGGCTCCGGCACCGTAGCTGACTGGCTGTCGCCAGAGCGGATGCGTTGATAGGCAGAAATAGAGCCATCCCCCGCCGAAATATTGTAAGGCGCGTTCTTGCCACCTTTACCAGCCGTTTTCAGGGCAGGGGCCATAAAATCAAAGTAGAGGTCGTTAATTGCTAAAGCGTATTGGAAGTTATCACCGTATTTTTGTAACAGGCTGAAAGTCATTGCTGGCATACGGTTGGCGGTATCTGCCAACGGGGTATCAATAAATTCAATCACCTGGCATCCGGTGCATTTCTCAATGGTTTGTTTCATCACATTGGCTTTGTCCAACGCGATTTGATACAGCGAATCAGTGAAAATCAGTACCTTGGCCTGACCTTCTGATTTTGCTACGGCATACAGTGCAGCAATACGGGCTACATCATTGGAGTCGGAGGTAACATTATAAAAAATATTGTAATTCTTCACCGGACCCGGCTCTGGGACGGCATGCCAGGCGGTCAGCACAATACCTTGTGCAATGGCTTTTTTGAGTGGTATTTTCGCGACATTGGGATTCCAACCACCGATAACAATACCGTCAGGTTTTTGTGCAATCGCCTGATTTAATGATGATAACTGATCTTTAACCGAGCCTCCGCCATCAAGTGTTTCCAGCTTCCAGCCAGCGGCTTTGGCCGCTTGTGATAAGCCTTCTTGTACTCCTTGCACGCCGCCGTTTTTCATATCAGAAGCAATAAAAATAATATGTTTATTGGGTTGCAGTGCTGGGCCACTGGTGGGGCCATCCCATTCAGTCACCGTTGATGTGGCCTTACTGACTGCGGCCTTGGCTTCATCAAGATAGCTGTCAGCCCAGCCGGGTAATGCTGTGGTAAATAGCGTGGTAAAAACTAAGCCCTGTAGTATCAAATTGCGTTTCATATTCTGTTCCTTGGTGAGGTTAAGAATTTGTAGCTTTTTTAGTGTTGCCCGGCGTTTGGTTGGGCTTGACGGCTTTTTGATTCAATAATCTGCGCCGTTGGGCATAACCGGCTAAGGTGATGGAAAGCAGCAATGTGGCACCGTTAAACAAGGGTTCAACCCAGAACTCGCCACCGAATTGCTGAATACCTGCAATACCAATTGCCAGAATCGCAATCCCTACTACCGTTCCCCATACATTGACCCGGCCTGGGCGGATGGTGGTACTGCCGAGGAAGGCACCGACCAGTGCTGGTAACAGATAGTCCATACCGACACTGGCCTGGCCAACCCCTTGCTCCGAGGCGATGAGCACACCACTGAATCCGGTCAACACGCTGGAGGTGATAAATGCACCGACAGTAAAACGGTTGACCGAAATCCCGTTAAGCCGGGCGGCCGCGGGATTCCCACCCACGGCATACATACAGCGGCCAAGCGGGGTATGTTCGGTAATGAGCCACAGCACCACGGCGATAATCAATACATAGAATGCAACAATAGGAATGCCGAATATCTCGGTATGGTGCAGTGCAATAAAAGCATCAGGAAGATCACCGACTATCTGACGGCCACCTGAGTGCCATAACGCGATGGCGTAAAGCACGGTGCCGGAGCCTAAGGTCGCCACAAAGCTATCAATGTCGGCTAATGCTACCAATATGCCGTTTAATAGCCCGTAAAGTGCCGAAATTATCAATACGGTTATGACGGCAGCCTGCCAAGAAAAACCGTATTGCACTTGCAGGGTTATCGCCAGAATGTGCCAGAGCACAATACCGAAACCGACGTTTAAATCGATCTTGCCGACAATCATCGGAATAGTGGCGGCCAGTGCCAGCAAAGCAATTTTTGATTTACTGGACAAAATGGCCTGCAAAGTGAGCATGGAAGCAAACGACGGGGTGGTCAGTGAGAACACCAGCACCAATAAAATACACAATAATAGTAAGCCGTAGCGCGTCATGGCCTGCATGGACCAGGCACCGAAACCGTGTTCACTCAGGCTGACTCGTTGTTCAAGCGCTGTCGATTTTATGGATGTTTTAGACATAACACTCTCCGAAACCTGAGCACCACAATGACACCGCGAGGGGCGATGTAACCATTAGCACAGGTCGCTGTTTTAAACGGATGTAACTTCCCCGGTGCTGGCAGACGCCAACTCCAATAAATTAGCGAACGAGACCTGCTGGTTACGCAGTTCACCAACCACTTCGCCACGGTTAAACACCAATGCCCGATTACAGATATGTGCGATCTCCTCTAAATCATTGGAAATCACCAAAACCGCCACACCTTCTGCTAATGATTTGTTTAATAAGTGATAAATTTCAGCACGCGCGCCAACATCCACGCCAGCAGTTGGATCTTCAAGGATCAGTAATGGCGCGCCCAGGTGCATCCAGCGTGCCATGACCACTTTTTGTTGGTTACCGCCGGAAAGGGCACTGATATCAATATTGACGTCTTTAGGTCGGACATCGAATAACTGCACTTTCCACCAACTTTCCCCCATTTCGCTGCGGGTGCTATAACGGGAAAGTAATTTGTGACCGCTGGCAATTGGGTTAATGAATAGGTTTTCGCGCACCGACATCGACATCACCAGACTTTCACCGGTGCGGTCACCGGCCACCAGGGAAACACCTGCTGCCATAGCTTGCTGCGGTGAGGCGGCGGTATAGGGGCGGTCGCGGAAAATAATTTCACCCTGATCACAATGGCGTAAACCAAATAGCAGGCGGCCTAACTCTTCTTGGCCCGCTCCTCTTAGCCCCGCTAGTGCCAGCATTTCGCCTGGTTGTAGGCTGAAAGTAACCGGGCCAATCTCACCTACCACCACCGCGTTAAGCTGTAATACAGGTTTACTGGCTTCAGGTAACGGTTCACGCTGGGAGTCGCCCATGGCTTCACCAACAATCATTTGCACCAGATCACGCAATGAGTAATCGGCGGTATTCCCACCCGCAACATAGCGTCCATCCCGCATCACACACACCCGGTCGGCAATTTCAATCACTTCATCCAAACGATGAGTGACATAAATCATGCCAACATGTTTATCCCTCAGGCGGTTAATCACTTCAAATAAATGGCGGACATCGTTGGCGGGTAGAGAGGCGGTCGGCTCATCCAACACCAATAGTTCGGCATTAACCGCAACGGCGCGGGCAATGGCCAATAATGACTTTTCAGTGCGCGACAGTTCAAACACGCGCGCATCAGGTGAGAGGTCAATGCCGATATCCTGTAAAGCCCGACTGGCTTGCAGGCGAATAGCTGACCAATTAATCAGACCGAATCGACGCGGAAACCCCATCACCAACGCCATATTTTCGGCAACGGTCATCCAGTCAATTAGCCCTAAATCCTGATGGATAAAAGCAATAGGCTGACGAGTATCACTTTTAATTTCTGCGGCAGAACGTATGTTATTTCCCTGGAACAGAATATCGCCACTGTCCCGTGGGTAGACGCCCGCCAATACTTTGATTAGAGTGGATTTTCCTGCGCCGTTTTCGCCGAGCAATGCCAGTACTTCGCCTGGCATAACATCAAGACTGACATCGTTGACCGCAATATTGCCGCCAAATCCTTTGATGATATGGCGCATCGAGAGAATGGGTTGGCCCAATTCAGTGGTATTCATCAGTGTGACGCCCCTTATCCGGTGAATGTCTTGAGTGAAAGCATTCGCGATTTAGTGGTTATCGAGCATAAACTAGACTTTATATTTCAACATACGAAATCTGATTTCAAAAATAATATGCTGATATCTTCGCTAAAGCAAAAGAAGTGATGAATTAAGTTGCTATAAAAAACAAGTACTTATTTATTTGTTTGTGGAAATGTGACGAACTACGCACTTCTTATGTTGGATAAATGTTGCGAGATACAGCGCCAGGGATGATAACGAAACACTGTTTCGTGCTTCACACAGACTGCGGCTTTGGAGTACCATTTCATGCTAAACAACAAGGATATCGTCTATGGCCCTTATACTCACAGATGACAAGAAAGATAAGCCGTTAGGCAGCCAAAGTCTGTTCCGCGGGCTGCAACTGATTGAGATATTAAGTAATTACCCTAATGGCTGCCCATTGGCGCATCTATCTGAATTGGCCGGGATGAACAAAAGTACCGTTCATCGGTTATTGCAAGGGCTACATACCTGTGGCTATGTCACTCAGGCGCCTTCTCCAGGCAGTTATCGGCTGACAACCAAGTTCATCTCAATTGGCCAAAAAGCACTGTCATCACTGAATATTATCCATGTCGCGGCCCCACATTTAGAACAACTCAATCTTGAGCTTGGTGAGACAGTCAATTTTTCAACCCGCGAAGATGACCACGTTATCCTGATTTATAAGTTAGAACCTACCACTGGCATGATGCGCACCCGCGCTTATATCGGGCAGCATATGCCACTGTACTGCTCGGCGATGGGTAAGATATTTATGGCGTACGGTAAAAGTGACTATCCAGATGATTATTGGCAGAGCCATCAGCATGAGATTCAGCCGCTGACGCACAATACCATCACCGAATTACCCAAAATGTACCAGGAGCTGGCAGATATTCGTCAAGCAGGGCTGGCGATGGATCGTGAAGAGAATGAACTAGGTGTATCTTGTGTGGCGGCTCCTGTTTTTGATATTCAGCAACGGGTACCGTACTCCGTTTCAGTTTCCCTGCCCACAGCCAAACTGCAACAGGTGGGGGTAAAAACCCTAATTAAACCTATTCTGGCTACGGCCCAGCGTATTTCGCAGGAATTGGGGTTTGTGACACCGTAACATATAATTTGTCTGTATGGGGGATTCCAGTGGTCGGGATACCTCATATCAGTTGTTTGTCTTTAGCTATTATCGAAATTCCTAATTCTAAAACAGACACATTTTTTATCAGCAGAACGCGTTTTAGCCATTGGGAGCACGGTATGGTTGGCCCATTTATTAACAGTGCAGGCATTATCCTGGGGGGGATAGTTGGCGTATTACTAGCGCGTCATGTCCCTAAGCGTTTACAGGAAGGGTTACCGGCTACGTTTGCGCTAGCTTCTATCTCCATCGGTATTGTGATGGTGGTAAAAGTACATTTTATGCCAGCGGTTATTTTGGCGTTGATTATCGGGACAGCCGTGGGGGAGTTATTATCCCTTGAGCAGGGGGTAAAATGGGGGGCAAATAAAACCCGTATAATGTTGGAACGAGTTATTCCATCACGCAGTACATTGCCGCCGCAGGAGTTTGCGCAGAGTTTCACCGCGATGATTGTGCTGTTTTGTGCTAGTGGACTGGGAGTTGTTGGTTCGTTGACTGAAGGCATTACTGGTGATTTTCAACTGCTATTTGTCAAAGCGTTAATGGACTTCTTCACCGCGCTGATATTCTCCATCTCGCTCGGTATTGCGCTGGTGGCTATTGCTGTGCCGCAATTGTTGATCCAAATTGCATTGGTTTTGTTGGCTAAACTGATCATGCCGTATATGGATGATATTGCCTTTGCTGATTTTTCCGCCTGCGGTGGGATTATTATGATTGCAGTGGGGTTACGTATTGCACAAATTAAAATATTCGCGGTGGTGAATTTCCTGCCCGCGCTATTGTTTGTGGTACCCATATCCTATTTATGGCGCTACTTGATGGGATAATCTGTGGAGCGGAAAGATGATTTCTAAAACGGTAGGCTTCTCTGCACAGATTTATCATTGAAGCGACCGTTTCAGATTTATTTAGTTGACTGTTTTAATTGGTTATTTTTCTAATTAGCCAATTTTCCGGCACAAAAACTTACCCTTAATCACGCCATCAAAAAAACGACCTTTCGAAACCACGGACATAAAATTCTGATGAACGCGCTCCGGGACGCCAAGATATTGATAAATCCCTTGTTCGCGAAATTGTATCTCCAGCATGCGATTTTCAGGATCATAACCAATCGACAGAATTCTGGAAGATGTAACAGGTTGTCGCTGCACTAGTTGACCCTCAGTTGTACGGTATTGATATTATAGTGATCGTAGAGCAGTTTGAGCTTGATAACTTTGTCGGTGATCATTATCACCGTTTGGCTGTAGTATTAATAGATTATTCGCTAGGTATTATTCTATCCGTGACGGCCGATTGCGGAGATACATCCTCTTTATTGGCATTGGGTCGATCATGCCAGGAGCGGATTGTACTGCCATTCTAAATACAAAAACCGGGCGTAATTGCCCAGTCTATTCTAAGGCTGAAACCAATCATCAGCACTTTCCCATGTTTCTTGTAAAATTTCTTCTACCGCTTTCTTATCATCTGGCGCACCACCTAGAACTGATAGACCATCAGCGCCCGCAAACCTTACTTTCACATCAATATGGTCAAATTTCCTCCCAAGCCGCTTATCCAACTCCTCAGTGAGTGCGTCGGTGTATCCTGCCGGGAATTTATTGATATTTAGCTTATCTATTGTCACTTCGATACGTAGCATGATGTTGCCCTTAACTGTGATAGCCGTTGCTAGTGTGGCTGGTCGTTCCCCGATTCGATGTAGTCTACGCGTTTTTGTCATGCTCTAATCAGTTCATTAGTCGCAATATGGCAAATTCGCCGAGGGTAACGTCGACAGTAACATCGCTGAGTGAAGTGACCAATTATCAGATAATTATCACTCTTTAACGGGGCAGGGATGCCTGATAAAGAAATCATTCTGAGTGGATAAACCAATAATGAGGATGTTAGTATGGTTCGTCCGTTATAGCGTCACACCCTATGTGCAAACAAGTTGTGTACATATGAGTGTATATATCAGGCAAAGTAAAGTCGGATAGCGTTTATAACATATTGATTTTAAATAGTATTAGAATTTTGCATGTGATCTGTCGTGTGGGTCACCACTGTAGATAAGGAATTAGAATGCCCGTTATTACCCTTCCTGACGGCAGTCAGCGTCATTTCGATCACGCCGTTTCTGCTCTCGATGTTGCCTTGGATATCGGCCCTGGTTTGGCAAAAGCCTGTATTGCTGGTCGAGTTAATGGCGAACTGGTCGATGCCAGAGACTTGATCGAATCTGATGCCCAACTGGCTATTATCACCACCAAAGATGCTGAAGGTCTGGAGATTCTCCGCCACTCTTGTGCACACTTATTGGGGCACGCAATCAAGCAACTTTGGCCTGATACCAAAATGGCCATCGGCCCGGTTATCGACAACGGTTTCTATTACGATGTAGATATCGACCGCACCTTGACGCAGGAAGATCTGGATCTGCTGGAGAAGCGGATGCATGAACTTGCCGATAAAGATTACGATGTAATTAAGAAGAAAGTCAGTTGGCAAGAAGCCCGCGACACTTTTGCTGCTCGTGGTGAAGATTATAAAGTGGCGATTCTCGATGAGAATATTAGCCGCGATGATCATCCTGGTTTGTATCACCATGAAGAATACGTTGATATGTGCCGTGGCCCGCACGTACCGAATATGCGTTTCTGCCATCACTTTAAATTGCAGAAAACATCCGGTGCTTATTGGCGTGGCGATAGCAAAAATAAAATGCTGCAACGTATTTATGGCACGGCTTGGGGTGATAAGAAGCAACTAAATGCTTATCTGCAACGTCTGGAAGAAGCGGGCAAACGCGACCATCGTAAGATTGGTAAGCAATTGGACCTTTACCACATGCAGGAAGAAGCACCAGGTATGGTGTTCTGGCATAACGACGGTTGGACTATCTTCCGTGAACTGGAAACTTTTGTGCGGACCAAGCTCAAAGAGTACCAGTATCAGGAAGTGAAAGGGCCGTTTATGATGGACCGCGTACTGTGGGAAAAAACCGGACATTGGGAAAACTATGCTGAGCATATGTTCACCACATCGTCTGAAAACCGCGAGTATTGCATCAAGCCAATGAACTGCCCAGGGCACGTGCAGATTTTCAACCAAGGGTTGAAATCATACCGTGACTTGCCATTGCGTATGGCTGAGTTCGGTAGCTGCCACCGTAATGAGCCTTCAGGCGCACTGCATGGTTTAATGCGCGTCCGTGGTTTCACTCAGGATGATGCACACATTTTCTGTACCGAAGAGCAGGTTCGCGATGAAGTGAATAGCTGTATCAAGATGGTGTACGACATGTACAGCACTTTTGGCTTCGAGAAAATTGTGGTTAAGCTGTCTACCCGCCCTGAAAAACGGATTGGGAGTGATGATCTGTGGACACGTGCCGAAGATGATTTGGCCGCTGCGCTGACTGAAAATGGTATTCCATTTGATTATCAGCCGGGTGAGGGAGCGTTTTACGGTCCGAAAATTGAGTTTACCTTGCATGATTGTTTGGATCGCGCGTGGCAGTGTGGTACCGTACAGCTCGATTTCTCATTACCGGGCCGCTTAAGTGCGTCTTACATCGGCGAAAATAACGATCGTCAGGTGCCAGTAATGATTCACCGGGCTATTTTGGGGTCAATGGAGCGCTTTATCGGTATTTTAACCGAAGAGTATGCAGGCTTCTTCCCAACGTGGTTAGCTCCGGTACAAGTCGTGGTGATGAATATCACCGATAGTCAGTCTGATTATGTCCAACAAGTGACCAAAAAACTGCAAGATGCAGGGATTAGGGCAAAAGCGGACTTGAGAAATGAGAAGATTGGCTTTAAAATTCGTGAACATACGTTGCGTCGGGTTCCATATATGTTGGTCTGTGGCGATAAAGAGGTCGAATCAGGCAAAATTGCCGTTCGTACCCGCCGTGGTAAAGACTTAGGAAGCTTGGACGTCAACGTGGTCGTAGACCAGCTGCTAGCAGAAATTCGCAGCCGTAGTCTTCATCAACTGGAGGAATAAAGTATTAAAGGCGGAAAACGAGTTCAACCGGCGCGTCCTAATCGCATCAACAAAGAGATTCGCGCCACAGAAGTTCGCTTAACAGGCGTCGATGGTGAGCAGATTGGCATTGTCAGTCTGAATGAAGCTCTTGAAAAAGCTGAGGAAGCTGGTGTTGATTTAGTAGAAATCAGTCCGAATGCCGAGCCGCCGGTTTGCCGAATCATGGATTACGGCAAATTCCTCTATGAGAAGAGCAAGTCGACAAAAGAACAGAAGAAGAAGCAAAAAGTCATACAGGTCAAGGAAATCAAATTCCGTCCTGGTACCGATGATGGCGACTATCAGGTCAAACTACGCAACCTGATTCGCTTTCTGGAAGATGGCGATAAAGCCAAAATCACCCTGCGATTCCGTGGGCGTGAAATGGCGCACCAGCAGATCGGCATGGAAGTCCTTAACCGTGTCAAAAAAGATCTGACTGAAGATTCTGATTTGGCTGTCGTGGAGTCTTTCCCGACTCGTATCGAAGGCCGTCAGATGATCATGGTGCTCGCACCTAAGAAGAGACAGTAAGGCACTCAAGTAATAGGCCTCTTTCTGATTGCAGAGTAGGGGTCTGTTCGCCTAGCTAGCTCGTTGTAATTAACAATGCGAAGTGGATATATTCAATGCCAAAAATTAAGACAGTACGCGGCGCCGCTAAGCGCTTTAAAAAAACCGGTGCCGGTGGTTTTAAGCGTAAGCATGCCAACCTGCGTCATATTTTGACCAAAAAAGCTACTAAGCGTAAACGTCATTTACGTCCAAAAGGCATGGTATCTAAGAACGATCTAGGTTTGGTCGTAGCATGTCTGCCATACGCATAAGTAATTTTGGTTTGAATTAAGACGATAGGAGAAGTAAATGGCTCGCGTAAAACGTGGTGTGGTAGCTCGTGCACGTCACAAAAAAATATTAAAGCAGGCGAAAGGTTACTACGGTGCCCGTTCGCGCGTTTATCGTGTTGCTTTCCAGGCAGTAATCAAGGCAGGCCAATACGCCTACCGTGACCGCCGTCAACGGAAGCGTCAATTCCGCCAACTGTGGATTGCACGTATCAACGCAGCTGCTCGTCAGAATGGTCTGTCTTACAGCCGTTTCATCAATGGTCTGAAAAAGGCTTCTGTTGAGATTGACCGTAAGATCCTGGCTGACATCGCAGTATTCGATAAAGTGGCATTCTCTGCACTGGTCGAAAAAGCGAAAGTAGCTCTGGCGTAAGTCAGAATTGAAGAGGGAGCTTGTCTCCCTCTTTTAATCTTTATCTTCTTGGTAAGAAGGTCACTTTTATGATGCATGCAGTTACTTTTCGCTTCTTTTTTTACTTTAGCGCCTGATTTCAGGAGGCTTGCGCGTAAGAATAGAAACGAAAAATAACGCCTAAGCCTCCCATCGTGGAGGCTTTTTTGTTTTTGCTCTATAGCATTTATGGCGACTGGAGTAAGGGTATCGCGGATGTGGTACCTTATTGATTTTGTATGAAAAGTTTAGTTTACTTATCGGATTTTAACTCATTATCTATATCCAACGTTATTGGAGTTGCTGGTAGGGAGCAAGCGAGTAAATCCCGATGAGCTTACATAGGTAAGTGATTCGGGTGAGTGAGCGTAGCTAACAACCCAGCAGCTTCAAGAACAAAGGATATAACTACAAGCGGGCCATACTGGCCAGAGGAAGAGAGAACAATGCCACATCTCGCAGAGCTGGTTGCCAAAGCTAAAGCAGCCGTAGAAGATGCCCAAGATGTTGCCGCGTTGGATTTGGTACGCGTCGAATATCTAGGTAAAAAAGGCCATTTGACCCTTCAAATGACATCACTGCGCGAGCTGCCAGCTGAAGAGCGCCCGGCAGCGGGGGCCGTTATTAATCAGGCCAAGCAGGAAGTACAAGAAGCGCTTAATGCACGTAAGGACAAGCTGGAATCAGCGGTCATGAATGCCCGATTGGCAGCCGAAACCATTGATGTCTCTCTACCGGGGCGTCGTATGGAAAATGGTGGGTTGCATCCGGTTACCCGCACTATCGATCGTATCGAAACGTTCTTTGGTGAGTTGGGCTTTTCCGTTGAGTCTGGCCCGGAAATTGAAGATGACTATCATAACTTTGATGCATTGAATATTCCGGCTCATCACCCAGCGCGTGCTGACCACGACACCTTCTGGTTTGATGCTACCCGATTGCTGCGCACCCAAACCTCGGGCGTGCAAATTCGCACCATGAAAACCCAGCAGCCACCTATTCGAATTATTGTGCCGGGCCGTGTGTATCGTAATGATTACGACCAAACGCACACTCCAATGTTCCATCAAATGGAAGGGCTGATTGTTGACCGTGATATCAGTTTCACCAATTTGAAAGGCACCTTGCATGACTTCTTGCGTAATTTCTTCGAAGAAGATTTGCAAATTCGTTTCCGCCCTTCCTATTTTCCGTTTACCGAACCGTCCGCTGAAGTGGATGTGATGGGTAAAAATGGTAAATGGCTTGAAGTGCTTGGTTGCGGCATGGTGCATCCAAATGTATTGCGAAACGTCGGTATTGATCCTGATATTTATTCAGGTTTTGCATTCGGTATGGGGATGGAACGCTTAACTATGTTGCGTTACGGCGTCACCGATTTGCGGGCATTCTTCGAAAATGATCTGCGTTTCCTCAAACAGTTTAAGTAAGGCGGGAATATCTCATGAAATTCAGTGAACTTTGGTTACGCGAATGGGTAAACCCAGCCATTAGTAGTGATGACCTGGCCCATCAAATCACTATGGCCGGTTTAGAAGTTGATGGTGTAGATGCGGTTGCGGGCGAATTCAATGGTGTCGTTGTCGGTCATGTTGTCGAATGTGGCCAACATCCCAACGCCGATAAACTGCGGGTGACCAAAATTGATGTAGGCGGTGACCGCTTATTGGATATCGTGTGTGGTGCACCGAACTGTCGTCAGGGCTTGAAAGTCGCTGTTGCGACTGTTGGTGCTGTGCTGCCGGGCGATTTCAAAATCAAAGCGGCCAAACTGCGTGGTGAACCATCAGAAGGCATGCTGTGTTCTTTCTCTGAGCTGGCTATTTCAGAAGATAGTGACGGTATTATTGAACTGCCTGCTGATGCGCCTATTGGTGTCGATCTGCGTGAATATCTGTATCTGGACGATAAAACCATTGAAATCAGTGTGACACCAAACCGTGCCGATTGCTTGGGCATTATTGGTGTCGCGCGCGATGTGGCGGTTGTGAATCAATTGCCATTAATCGAACCGGATATGAGTCCTGTTGCGGCTTCCATTACGGATACATTCCCAATCCATGTAGAAGCTCCGCAGGCTTGTCCGCGCTATCTGGGCCGAGTAGTTAAAGGGATTAACGTTAAGGCTGCGACACCATTGTGGATGCGAGAGAAACTGCGCCGCTGTGGTATTCGTTCGATTGATCCGGTGGTAGACGTTACTAACTTTGTGTTGCTGGAGTTAGGCCAGCCAATGCATGCGTTTGACCTGGACCGTATTGAAGGCGGGATTATTGTTCGCCTGGCGGCTGAAGGTGAAGAATTAACACTGCTGGATGGCACAAAAGCCAAATTGAATGCAGATACGCTGGTCATTGCTGATCAGCATAAGCCGTTGGCGATGGCCGGTATCTTTGGTGGTGAACATTCAGGTGTTAACGAAGAAACCCGCAATGTCTTGCTGGAATCCGCTTTCTTCAATCCATTATCAATTACTGGTCGTGCGCGTCGCCACGGTTTGCATACCGATGCATCTCATCGCTATGAGCGTGGTGTCGACCCTGCGTTACAGCATAAAGCGATTGAGCGTGCGACACGTCTGCTCATTGATATCTGTGGTGGTGAAGCGGGGCCGGTAATAGACGTGACCGCGACCGCAGAATTACCAAAATGCGCCACCATCACGCTACACCGTGAGAAATTGGATCGGTTGATTGGTCATCATGTCCCTTCACAGCAGGTGAGTGACATTCTGCGCCGGCTCGGTTGTCAGGTGACTGAACTCGGTTCTGATTGGCGGGCAGTGGCGCCAAGCTGGCGTTTCGATATGGAAATCGAAGAAGATCTGGTGGAGGAAGTTGCCCGCATCTACGGTTATAACAATATCCCGGATGTGCCTATCAAAGCTGATTTGGTGATGACCAAACACCGCGAAGCTGATTTATCATTGAAGCGTGTAAAAACCGCTTTAGTCGATCGCGGCTATCAGGAAGCAATTACTTACAGTTTTGTTGACCCGAAAGTACAAGCACTTCTGCACCCACAGCAAGACGCATTAATTTTGCCAAGCCCTATCTCGATTGAGATGTCTGCGATGCGCTTATCATTGTTGACAGGTTTACTGTCAGCAGTGGTTTATAACCAGAATCGCCAGCAATCTCGCTTGCGTTTATTTGAAAGTGGGTTACGCTTTGTACCTGATAATACAGCAGATCTCGGGGTTAGACAGGATGTAATGCTAGCCGGTGTCATTGCTGGCCACCGTTTTGAAGAGCATTGGGATCTGGCGCGTCAGCCAATCGACTTCTATGATTTGAAAGGTGATCTGGAAGCAATTCTGGAACTTACCGGCAAATTATCTGATGTTCAGTTCCGTGCACAAGCACATCCTGCACTGCATCCAGGGCAGAGTGCTGCAATTTATTTAGCAGGGGAACACATTGGTTTCATTGGTGTAGTTCACCCTGAGTTGGAGCGTAAGCTGAGTCTAAATGGTCGGACTGTGGTGTTCGAAGTGCAGTGGAACAAGCTCGCAGACCGCGCTGTGCCTCAGGCCAGCGAGATTTCACGCTTCCCAGCAAACCGTCGTGACATCGCCGTTGTGGTGGCCGAAAACGTCCCCGCAGAAGATATTTTGGCGGAGTGTAAGAAAGTTGGCGCAAATCAGGTAGTTGGCGTAAACTTGTTTGATGTGTACCGTGGCAAGGGCGTAGCAGAGGGCTATAAGAGTCTGGCTATTAGTCTGGTGTTGCAGGATACCGCACGTACACTGGAAGAAGAGGAGATCGCCGCTACCGTTGCAAGATGTGTAGAGGCGTTAAAACAGCGATTCCAAGCATCCTTGAGGGATTGAACCTATGGCGCTTACTAAAGCTGAAATGTCAGAACATCTGTTTGAAAAGCTAGGGCTTAGCAAACGTGATGCCAAAGATCTGGTTGAGTTATTCTTTGAGGAAGTACGTCGTGCTCTCGAGAATGGCGAACAGGTCAAACTGTCTGGCTTTGGCAATTTTGATCTGCGAGACAAGAACCAACGTCCGGGCCGTAATCCGAAGACGGGTGAGGACATTCCTATTACGGCGCGCCGTGTGGTGACTTTCCGTCCAGGGCAAAAGCTAAAAAGCCGGGTAGAGAGTGCTACTCCAAAAGAGTAAGTATTTCCCCAAACAAAAGGCCGCGCAAGCGGCCTTTTTCTTGCCTGCACCTCATTGAGAAACATCGATTTTATTTTATAAGTGCCCACATCATGACCGCAGGTTGGGGCCATTTCCCTTTATTTGTATTTCTAGCTTAGCCTTAAGGTGGGGTCACAGAAACCAGTGGGGGTTGATTGGAAATGGAATTTTCAGCATTTAGTTTGTCTAGTCTACAACCGTTGCAAAAGCATTAATCTAGAGTAGGATTTGTCATGTTTCTGCTAATGTTCGGTGGAGTGGCACCATTCATTCTATAACATTTTTTTTAATTAAATTGTAAAGACTATATTAATCATTACGTGATAATTAATTTTTGCATCCAAATTAGATTGGCTGAGATTATATTTTCATGAAGTACTTAAGTTAGCACTCAATATTTTATTCTAAATAAATTAGACTATTCTTATTGAATGCCAGTTTTATACTTATTTTTTAGGATGTAATCTAACGCAACTGATGGTTATCATAATGCATCCTTGGGCCGCCACCGCCACCGCCACCGCCATGCGGTGGGAATATACAGCAAGCTGATAATGTAGTGCTTAATAAGAGTACTATTGTCATTAACGTTATACGTTGCATTTTATTTGTCTCATCTTTTATTATCCGGCAATGCTTGGATTATAATTCAATACAATAAATGTCACTGTCAGATAAACGTTAAGATATGTTAGGAGTGGTAGTAAATGAAAATGTCCGACTTGTAAGAACTGTATGTATTGCGTAAGCAAGATGAAATGAAAATGAAAAGAGCGGATTGTCTGATAGATGGTTTTTATTTTCGCTGATATAAATTTAATAACTGTTAAATAATACATTCGGATGTATATGAAAAAATATCTGCTATTACTTGGGGTGTTGGCATTAATGCCATCGTTTGCACAGGCAGACGTATCACTTGACATCAATATACCCGGAGTCAGCTTACATCTAGGTGATCAGGACAACCGTGGCTATTACTGGGATGGTTATGATTGGCGTCCGCCACAGTGGTGGCATGAACATCGTGGTGGCCATATTGGTGACCGCAATGACCGTGGCTATTATTGGGACGGGGGGCGTTGGCAACATCCACAACCGCAGGATGGCCATAACCCGTTCCGTGGGCAGCAAGGTAGTCAACGCCATAATGAACGCAGCGATTACGGTAATTCGCCACAGCACAATAATGGACGCGGCCAGCCAGTGAATAATAGCCGACAGGGTAGTGGTGCTAAGCAAGGCGGGCCAAATAATAACGATAATCATAATGGTCAGCCACTCTATCCATCGCAAAATAAGGGCCATCGTTGACAGTAAGTAACCGATGAATGCAGGCTTTGTCGCTAAAATCATCGACAGAGTTTGCGTTCTCTTACCATAAAAAAGTCTTATTCTTCATGCAAAACTTCCCCTTATCGCGTTAACCCCCTACTATCTGTAGCCTAGCTATGGGTATCAGCCCCTAATATTTATGAGACATCTTCAGGTTAATCCTGAGGCAGCGACCGAGGATGTAATGCAGACCAGTCAGTTATTTACTGCGCTTCAACAGCGGCAACAACAACGTGATCACCGTTACCTCAAGGGATTGGTGGTGATACTTTTTTTTGCGCTGGTAGTCAGCTTGTGTGCTGGAGATGCGTGGATTTGGCCCACTCAGTGGTTTGGTGAAAGCGGGCAATTATTCGTCTGGCAGTTGCGTTTGCCCCGAGCCTTAGCCGTAATGATGGTTGGTGCAAGTCTTGCGGTTGCGGGTGCTGTAATGCAGGCATTGTTTGAAAATCCATTAGCCGAACCCGGTCTGCTGGGGGTGGCGAATGGTGCAGGTGTTGCATTAGTTATGGCGGTCTTGCTAGGGCACGGGTTATTACCGATCTGGTTTTTAAGTGGCTGTGCTATTGCTGGAGCCTTACTTATGACAGTTCTGCTGTTAGGTTTCGCTCGCCGGCGTTTGTTGACTAACGCTCGTCTGTTACTGGTTGGTGTTGCATTGGGGATCGTTTGCAGCGCGGTGATGACATGGGCTGTTTATTTCAGTACCAGCTTGGATTTACGCCAGTTGATGTATTGGATGATGGGGGGATTCAGCGGTATAGATTGGCGACAGCAGGGATTGGTCGTAGCATTGGTGCCGATCGTGGTATGGCTTTGTTGCCAGGGGCGAGTGCTCAATTTTATGTCATTGGGTGAGCAGCAAGCCAGGCAGTTGGGGATCCCACTCCATTTATGGCGGAATTTATTAGTACTCGCTATAGGATTGCTGGTAGGTATTAGTGTTGCTCTGGCTGGTGTTATCAGCTTTATTGGCCTGGTTATTCCCCATATCTTACGATTGACCGGTTTAACTGACCAACGCCATCTGCTAAGCGGATGTGCACTAGCTGGCGCTGGAATACTGTTGTTTGCGGATGTTATCGCACGTATCGCTCTATTTTCGGCTGAGCTGCCCATTGGTGTGGTGACAGCAACGTTGGGTTCGCCATTATTTATCTGGTTGCTGACACGAGTGAAAAGTGTAAAGTGATCTGCCTTACACCTATTGATACTCTTGTAAGTTCATCTGTATATCATCGCTGAATAAGGATCCTTCCTGATGAGTAATCCAATTTATTCCATTCCTGTTAAAACCATTGAAAGTGAATCTATTCTGCTGGAAAAGTATAAAGGCTCAGTGCTGTTGGTGGTTAATGTGGCTTCTCAGTGTGGTCTGACTAAGCAGTATGAAGGGCTTGAAAACCTCTATAAAACATATCATCAGCAAGGTTTTGAAGTCTTAGGTTTTCCGAGTAATGAGTTTGCGGGGCAGGAGCCTGGCAGTGATGAAGAGATCCAAGCTTTCTGCCGTGGCACATTTGGGGTTGAATTTCCGATGTTTAGTAAAATTGAGGTCAATGGCCCGCAACGGCACCCTTTGTACCAGCAATTGATTGCGGCTAAGTCTGTTGCAATAAAACCGGAAGGGAGCGAATTTTATCAACGGTTAGCCAGTAAGGGGCGTGAGCCAAAGCAACCGGGTGATATTCTGTGGAATTTTGAGAAATTCCTGGTTAGTCGTGATGGCGAAGTTCTTGAGCGTTTTGCTCCCGATATGGCACCAGAAGATTCGATTCTAATCAGTGCAATTACTCAAGCGTTAGCCACCAAATAATTTACCGACAACAGGTTTATTTTGATGCTTTTGCAACTCAGCAATGTCCATGTCGAAACCCGCCTTGCGCCTTTTTCTGCCCAGGTAGCTGCTGGGTTGCAAATTCATTTGATAGGTCCCAATGGTGCAGGGAAAAGTACCCTGTTGGCCGCTCTGGCAGGCTTGTTGCCTGCTCGTGGTGATATTTTACTGGCCGGGCAACCACTGCCCATCTATGCAGGGCACGACTTGGCCCGTTCACGAGCCTATCTAAGTCAACAGCAATCGGCTCTGACTCTAATGCCGGTTTTCCAATATCTGGCTCTCTATCAGCCAGCCGGTGCCGCTTTGGATGCTGTAGCGGCAACGATTGGTTATCTCTGTAAAAAATTACGATTAACCGATAAATTGCCAAGAATGTTATCGCAACTTTCAGGCGGCGAGTGGCAGCGTGTTCGGCTCGCGGCAGTATTCTTGCAAGTTTGGCCGGATATCAACGCTGACAGCAAGCTGTTATTGCTTGATGAACCCTATACCGGGCTTGATGTGGCGCAAAAAGTGGCACTTGATAGTCTGCTTGCTGAGTTTTGTGCGGCTGGGCGCAGTGCTATCATTAGTGCTCATGACCTTAACCACACCTTGCAACAGGCTGATCAGGTTTGGTTAATGTCTAAAGGGGACGTGCTTGCACAGGGTGGGGCTAAACAGGTAATGGAGGCAGATATTTTATCTGATGTGTTCGAAGTGGAATTTCAAATACATAGTTTTGATGGCCAGAATTGGATTATTACAAAAAGCATATGATACTTACATTTAGCTACTAAGTTTTATTGGGAGTATAAAATTAATAACCTGCATCTATAATTTGCATTAATATTTATTATGGTGCTTATTTTTCTTTTTCTCCACAGAAGAAATCAATTAAATCATTGCGATGAAATATCCCACAGTGTTTTATATTAATTTATTGATTTTACTATGAAAAACAATTCCTTTCTTCGTGAAATACCCTTTCTGAATATATCAGCAAAAAAACGCTATCTTAAGGTTTATTTAAGGTTAATGGACTAGAGTTGACCCTAGCAGACCACAGGTTTATCTGATGGGCGTTTAGTTTTCGTTAACTTAAGTGAGCATATAGTTGCCGACAGCTCTGGTGTCCTAAGGGATTATTCAATGCAGAATTTTTTGCCATTTTCACGTCCGTCAATCGGTACGGACGAAATTAATGCGGTCATAAATGTATTAGGCTCAGGTTGGATAACTACTGGCCCACAGAATCAACAGTTAGAAACTGATTTTTGTAAGGCATTGGGTTGCAAGCATGCTATTGCTGTCAGTTCGGCCACTGCGGGAATGCATATCACCTTGATGGCCTTGGGTATTGGCCCAGGGGATGAAGTTATTACCCCGTCTCAAACGTGGGTTTCTACTCTTAATATGATTGTGTTGCTGGGCGCTGAGCCGGTAATGATTGATGTTGATCGCGACACTTTAATGGTAAATGCTGCGGATGTTGCAGCAGCTATCACCGCAAAAACCAAAGCCATTATCCCGGTGCATTATGCCGGCGCTCCCTGTGATCTTGATGCTTTGCGTTTAATTGCTCAGCATCAAGGTATCCCATTGATTGAAGATGCGGCCCATGCTGCTGGCACCCGCTATGGTAATCAATGGATTGGCGAGAAGGGCACCGCTATTTTCTCTTTCCATGCCATTAAAAACATGACTTGTGCTGAAGGCGGCTTAATTGCCACTGATGATGATGAGCTAGCCGACAAAGTACGGCAACTTAAGTTTCATGGCTTGGGTGTGGATGCCTTTGATCGACAGCTACAAGGGCGTAGCCCACAGGCCGAAGTCATAGTGCCTGGTTATAAATATAACTTATCTGATATTCACGCAGCGATTGCGGTAGTGCAACTCAGGCGTTTACCTGAAATCAATGCTCGTCGCCAAGAATTAGTTGCCCGCTACTATAAGGCATTGAACGATTCCCCCTTGCAACCCCTGGCGGTTCCCGACTATGCCCATCTCCATGCATGGCATCTGTTTATGGTGCGTGTTGATGAAGGTCGCTGCGGAATTAGTCGCGACTCACTGATGGAGCGGTTGAAAGAGTCAGGAATTGGTACTGGTCTGCATTTTCGTGCCGCCCATACTCAAAAGTATTATCGCGAACGCTATCCACAGTTGCACTTACCCAATACCGAATGGAATTCCGCCAGATTATGCACATTGCCCCTTTTCCCCGACATGCTAGACAGTGATGTTGACCGGGTAGTTGATGCATTGGCAACTATTATAGGGCCGCACCGTGTTACAAAATGAGCAAATCAAAAAAGTATCAATAGTTATCCCTGTTTATAACGAGCAAGAGAGCTTGCCGGCATTAATAGAGAGGACGTCGGCTGCCTGTAAGTTACTCACCCAACCTTATGAAATTATTCTGGTTGATGACGGGAGTAGTGATAGTTCTGCTGAAATTTTGACAACAGCGGCGAACCTACCTGAAAACCACATAATCGCAGTTTTGCTAAATCGTAATTATGGCCAACATTCAGCCATTATGGCTGGATTCAATCAGGTTAGTGGTGATTTGATCATTACACTTGATGCTGATCTGCAAAACCCGCCGGAGGAAATCCCACGGCTGGTCGGTGTGGCAGAAGAGGGCTACGACGTCGTCGGGACTGTGCGCGCTAATCGGCAAGATTCGCTGTTTCGTAAAACAGCCTCCCGTTTGATTAATCTGATGATTCAACGTGCTACAGGTAAATCTATGGGTGACTATGGCTGCATGTTACGAGCCTACCGCCGTCATATCGTAGAAGCAATGTTACACTGTCACGAACGCAGTACCTTTATTCCCATTCTGGCAAACAGCTTTGCCCGCCGTACCACTGAAATTACAGTTCATCATGCTGAGCGCGAATTCGGTGACTCAAAATACAGCCTGATGAAGCTCATTAATCTTATGTATGACTTGATAACTTGCCTGACAACGACCCCATTACGTCTGTTAAGCCTGGTGGGCAGTGTCATTGCACTTTCTGGTTTTACTCTTGCTGTGCTGTTAGTGGTTTTGCGTTTGGTATTTGGCCCGGAATGGGCGGGCGGCGGTGTCTTTACGCTCTTTGCCGTGTTGTTCATGTTCATCGGTGCCCAATTCGTTGGTATGGGGCTACTCGGTGAATACATCGGTCGAATTTATAACGATGTGCGCGCGCGCCCACGTTATTTCATACAGAAAGTGGTCGGGGCAGAGCATACCGACAATAATCAGGAAGTAGAAAAATGAAAGCGATTGTATTTGCCTATCATGATATTGGCTGTGTAGGTCTAAAAGCACTAGTAGAAGCTGGTTACGATATTCAGGCAGTATTTACCCATACTGACGATCCTAATGAGAATCGTTTTTTCTCTTCAGTGGCCCGGGTTGCTGCTGATTTAGAACTTCCTGTATTTGCACCGGATGATGCCAATCATCCGTTATGGGTTGAGCGCATTAAGCAATTACAGCCGGATATTATTTTCTCTTTCTATTATCGCAATATGCTGTGTGATGAAATTTTGTCGTTAGCACCGCAAGGAGGATTCAATTTACACGGCTCCTTGTTGCCGAAATACCGAGGGCGTGCTCCGATTAACTGGGCGCTGGTTAATGGGGAGACCGAAACAGGTGTAACCTTGCACCAAATGGTAAAAAAAGCTGATGCAGGCCCAATTGTGGGTCAGCACAAAGTTACCATCAGCGATACAGATACTGCATTGACATTACATGCAAAAATGCGTGAAGCGTCGCAAGAGTTGTTACGTGATTTATTGCCAAAAATGAAGCGTTCTTCACTGCATCTGACACCACAAAAAGAAGCTGATGCCAGCTATTTTGGCCGTCGAACTGCTGCTGATGGAGAGGTCAATTGGCAAAAGTCAGCATCAGATATCAATAATTTAGTTCGTGCCGTGACGGAGCCTTATCCCGGTGCATTCAGCTATCTTGGACAGCGTAAACTCATCATCTGGCGTGCGCGACCACTGAAGATGGCACACGGAAAGTTACCCGGCACCATACTCTCAATTTCACCTTTAGTTGTCGCCTGCGGTGAAGGTGCGCTGGAGATTGTTACTGGTCAGGGAGACGCTGGTTTGTATGTTCAGGGCAGTCGATTAGCCCAAGAAATGGGCATTGTCACGGATGTGCGTTTAGCTAATAGACCAAGCAATGCTTTGAAAAGACGTACCCGTGTACTGATCCTTGGTGTGAACGGCTTCATTGGTAATCACTTAACCGAACGCTTGTTGCGTGATGACCGTTACGAAGTCTATGGTCTGGATATTGGTTCTGATGCTATTAGTCGTTTCTTGGATAACCCTTTCTTCCATTTCGTGGAAGGCGACATCAGTATTCATTCCGAATGGATCGAATATCATATTAAAAAATGTGATGTCATTTTGCCGCTGGTGGCTATTGCGACGCCAATTGAATATACCCGCAATCCACTGCGTGTTTTCGAATTAGATTTTGAAGAAAATTTAAAGATTGTTCGCGATTGCGTTAAATACAATAAACGTATTGTCTTCCCATCCACTTCTGAAGTTTATGGTATGTGTGATGACAAAGAGTTTGACGAGGACAGTTCGCGACTGATTGTTGGGCCAATTAACAAACAGCGCTGGATATATTCGGTATCCAAACAATTATTGGATCGTGTTATCTGGGCTTATGGTGCGAAAGAAAATCTCAGATTCACATTGTTCCGCCCATTTAACTGGATGGGGCCACGTCTGGATAACCTTGACGCTGCTCGTATTGGCAGTTCCCGCGCCATTACACAATTGATATTAAATCTGGTTGAAGGCTCTCCTATTCAACTGGTTGATGGCGGCGCGCAAAAACGCTGTTTTACTGATATTCATGATGGCATTGAAGCGCTATTTCGCATTATTGAGAACAATGATGGCTGCTGTGATGGTCAGATAATCAATATTGGTAACCCGACGAATGAGGCTAGTATTCGCGAATTAGCGCAAATGCTGCTGAGTAGTTTTGAAAAACATCAATTACGTGGTCACTTCCCACCATTTGCTGGCTTTAAAGATATCGAAAGCAGTGCCTATTATGGTAAAGGCTACCAAGATGTCGAATATCGCACCCCCAGCATCACGAATGCGCGACGTATTTTACATTGGCAGCCAGAAATCGCTTTGCAGCAAACTGTCAGCGAAACCTTGGATTTCTTCCTTCGTGGTGCTGTACTCGAACTGGGTGAAACCCAAAAGGATGAGCATTATCTATGAAGCAAGTTGGACTAAGAATTGATGTGGATACCTACCGTGGAACAAAAGAAGGTGTGCCATCATTACTTGCTGTATTGGAACAGTATGATATCAGCGCCAGCTTTTTCTTCAGTGTTGGTCCAGATAATATGGGGCGTCACTTGTGGCGCCTTTTCCGACCTCGTTTCTTGTGGAAGATGTTGCGTTCTAATGCCGCTTCGCTTTATGGCTGGGATATCTTACTGGCCGGAACCGCCTGGCCGGGTAAAAAAATCGGTAAAGACCTTGGCTCATTAATGAAAGCCACGCTACAAGCAGGGCATGAGGTTGGTTTGCATGCATGGGATCATCAAGGCTGGCAAGCTAAGGTTGCATCGTGGTCAACACAACAGCTAACTGAGCAGGTTCAATGGGGTGTGGATGAATTACAGAACAGCATTGGGCAGCCAGTAACTTGTTCCGCCGCTGCTGGCTGGCGTGCAGACTCGCGGGTGTTAGCCATCAAGCAACCGTTCGCTTTTCGTTATAACAGTGATTGTCGTGGTACTCACCCTTTCCGCCCCCTATTACCTGATGGCAGTCTTGGCAGTGTACAAATTCCTGTTACGTTGCCAACGTACGATGAAGTCGTAGGGAGTGAAGTGCGGGCTGAGGATTTTAATAATTTCATCATTGAAGCTATTTTGCGTGATAGAGGTGTCTCGGTTTATACCATTCATGCTGAAGTTGAAGGGATGTCTCAGGCAGTAATGTTTGAGCAATTATTAGTCCAGGCCAAAAAACAAGGTATCCAGTTTTGCCCGCTTCGAGAGTTATTACCCGATGATTTAGATTTATTGCCGATAGGGACAGTCGAGCGTACCACCTTTCCTGGCCGAGAGGGTTGGTTAGGGTGTCAGACAAAAATTAAGGATGTCGGATGAAACTGTTAAAAGGAGGCGGGGCAGCACTGTTGGCGTTGTTTTTTGCTTTGCTATACCTATTGCCAATCAATAGTCGTTTACTGTGGCAACCTGACGAAACTCGCTACGCTGAGATTAGTCGGGAAATGTTGCAACGTGGTGATTGGGTTGTGCCGCATTTTCTGGGGATCCGCTATTTCGAAAAGCCTATCGCTGGATATTGGTTTAATAATATTAGCCAGTGGATATTTGGTGACACTAATTTTGCCGTCCGATTTGGTTCCATTTTTAGTACCGCGCTGAGTGCAATCTTAGTCTATTGGTTAGCGACTTTATTGTGGCGTAACCGCTCTACATCGGTACTGGCGACATTAATTTATCTCTCCATGTTGTTGGTATTTAGTATCGGCTCCTATGCGGTATTGGACCCGATGATTTCATTATGGCTAACCGCTTCAATGGTCTGTTTTTATCTCACATTGCGGGCCGAAACTTTGGCGCAGAAGGTTGGGGCTTACCTTTTGCTCGGCCTTGCCTGTGGCATGGGCTTTATGACTAAAGGTTTTCTGGCGTTGGCCGTGCCGGTTATTTCGGTATTGCCTATTGTCATACAGCAAAAGCGAATAAAAGAACTCATCATTTTTGGCCCGATAGCGATATTGGGTGCGGTAATCTTGAGCTTGCCGTGGGCATTGGCCATCGCGCAACGTGAACCCGATTTCTGGCATTACTTCTTTTGGGTTGAACATATTCAGAGATTCGCTGAAAAAGATGCTCAACATAAAGCCCCCATTTGGTATTACCTGCCTATTCTTTGCATCGGTGTATTGCCGTGGTTGGGGTTATTACCGGGAGCGTTACTTAAAGGGTGGCGTGAACGGGTGGCAAAACCAGAGCTGTTCTTTTTGCTCAGTTGGGTCGTCATGCCGTTGTTATTCTTCAGTGTGGCTAAAGGAAAACTCCCAACGTATATCTTGCCATGTATGGCTCCACTATCTTTACTGATGGCGGCATATGCAACAGATTGCGCCAGTAACATGCGTATGCGCGCGCTGAAAATAAATGGTGCAATAAATCTTATTTTTGGATTAGTTTGCGCGCTGGCGGTGTTAGTTATTGGTTTGAATTTGGTAGGGCACTTGGTCGCCTATGGGCCACAAGAGCAGCAGAAAGTAGTGTTGGGGATAGTCGCCTTTACTGGATGGGGGTTGGTGGGGCTGATTACATTGTATAATAACGCCCGTTATTGGCGTTGGGCTGCCGCCTGTCCATTATTGTTGGTTTTGCTGGTGGGTTACCTGATTCCTCAACAGGTTATTGATTCCAAACAGCCGCAAAATTTTATTCAGAATAATTTTGATGCGTTGAGCAGCAGCCGCTATGTGCTTACCGACAGTGTGGGTGTAGCGGCAGGGTTAGCCTGGCAACTGAAACGTAGCGATATACTGATGTTCAGCGAAAAGGGCGAGCTGTCTTATGGGCTGAACTATGCTGACAGCAAAGATAAATACATTAGCAATAAAGATTTTAGTGAATGGTTGGCTCATGCAAGGCAGCAAGGTGACGTGTCGTTAGTTGTGCAATTATCTCGCGGTGAGGACATCTCTACCCATTATCCGGTAGCCGACAAGGTTAATTTAATGAATCGTTTGGCACTTTTGTGGTACCAAAAGACACCATGACAAATTATTTGCTATTGATAGTTGTCAGTTTATTGACCTGTGCGGGGCAACTGTGTCAGAAGCAAGCTGCACAATGTTGGGGGCAATCTGGTGAAAAACGGCTTGCGCCCACACTGCGTTGGCTTGCTATCGCAGTGATATTGCTGGGCTTAGGAATGGTGCTGTGGTTGCGTTTATTGCAACATCTGCCTTTGAGTGTGGCTTATCCGCTATTAAGCTTTAACTTTGTGCTGGTGACCTTGGCCGCGCAGTTGTTTTATGGAGAAAAGACAACTTCTCGCCATTGGTTGGGTGTTGCTGCCATTATGTTTGGCATCCTTTTGATTAGTTGGCATTTATGAAAGGTTACCTGTGGGGAATAGGCAGTGTGGTGTTGGTGACCATGGCCCAACTCATGTTGAAGTGGGGGATGATGCATACTCCATTAATATCGTTGGCAGATATTAATGGTCAGTTTTTAGCACATCATCTGACACAATTAATGGCGGTAACTTTCGGGCTAGTCGGCTATGCAGTATCCATGTTGTGCTGGTTTTTTGCCTTAAGGTATTTGCCACTCAATCGAGCCTATCCATTACTGAGTCTTAGTTATGCGCTGGTCTATTTAGCCGCTGTATTGCTACCCTGGTTCAATGAGTCGGCGACGTTACTAAAAACGTTAGGGGCGGGGTTTATCCTACTGGGGATATGGCTGATTCACACCAAACCCATAAAAAGTGATTAAATCTATTATCTCATTCATATAACTTGTTTTTTCCAGACTCGATAGCTAAATTAGCTCTACTGGTACCTCTCGCTGGCCAGATATAGCGCCGAATAGCTTGCTGTGCGGTGGATTGGCTAAGCCTTACTCTGGTGATATCTCGATGCGGATGCGTTTCTGGATCTTTTTGGTCAGTATGATTCTTGCTGGTTGTAGCAGCCATGCTCCAACACCGAGTGGTCACTTATCAGATTCTATTGTGGTAGTCGCTAAACTGAATGAACAACTGCGTCAATGGGAAGGAACGCCATACCGTAATGGTGGGCTGGATCAAAGTGGTGTTGATTGTTCAGGGTTTGTTTACCGCACATTCCGTGATCGTTTTGATATGCAATTACCCCGAACAACAGCAGCGCAGACCACCTTAGGCACTAAAGTCTCTCGTGATGAACTCATGCCTGGCGATTTGGTGTTTTTCAAAACTGGCAGTGGACAAAATGGGCTGCATGTCGGTATTTACGATACTAATGATGAATTTATTCATGCCTCAACGAGTAAAGGTGTGATCCGTTCATCGTTGGAAAATGTTTACTGGAAACGTGTGTACTGGCAAGCGCGTCGCATTTGATGCATTTTCGATATAGTTCTTAATCAATACAGAATGAATCCTCGAACCTAAAGATATCGGCGTTGGTTATGTTATCTTAATAGCTGCTTATTTTGGTTCGGAGCCGCGTTTATGTCATCCCTTCGCTTACTCATTTCTGATTCTTATGACCCCTGGTTTAATCTGGCGGTAGAAGAGTGCATTTTCCGTCAGATGTCCCCGGATCAGCGAGTGTTATTTTTGTGGCGTAATGCTGACACCGTGGTGATAGGCCGTGCTCAGAATCCATGGAAAGAGTGTAATACGCGCCAAATGGAGCAAGATGGCGTGAAGCTGGCTCGGCGCAGCAGCGGCGGCGGGGCGGTATTTCATGATTTGGGCAATACCTGTTTCACCTTTATGGCGGGTAAACCTGAATATGATAAAACGGTCTCCACTCAAATTATTCTTACTGCGTTAGCCTCGCTCGGAATTCAGGCCACCGCTTCAGGTCGTAATGATTTGGTGGTTAAGAACGGTGATGATGAGCGCAAAGTTTCGGGCTCGGCGTATAAAGAGACCAAAGATCGTGGTTTTCATCATGGCACATTGTTATTGAGTGCGGATCTGAGTCGTTTGGCCGATTACCTTAATCCTGATCCGAAAAAATTGCAGGCCAAAGGGATTACATCAGTGCGCTCCCGAGTCACCAATCTGGTGGAGCTATTACCGGGAATTGAGCATCAACAGATTTGTGTCGCCATTGAGCAGGCTTTTTTCGATTATTATAATGAAAAGGTGCTGGCGGAAAGAATCTCCCCACAAGCATTGCCCGACCTACCTGGTTTTACCGAACAATTTGCGGAACAGAGTAGCTGGGAATGGAATTTCGGTCAGGCCCCCGCCTTTAGCCACTTAGTCGATACCCGTTTTATTTGGGGCGGAATTGAACTGCATTTTGATGTATTACAGGGTGCCATCGCTCGCTGCCAAATCTTTACGGATAGTTTGAATCCTGCTCCGCTGGAAGCTTTGGCTGAGCGGCTACAAGGGACGGTGTATCGTCCCGAGGCTATTAACGTTGTTTGTCAGCAATTAAGCGATGATTTTCCTGAGTCACATGCTGAGCTGTTGCAAGTTAGTCACTGGCTGGCTGAGGTATTACGCTGATGACCCCTTTTAACTTCATTCAATCAGATAGCGCTTCAAAATCTGAGAATACGCCTCAATTTAATAATAGCTACGGGCAGCAATTGAGCGGTTTTTATACTCACTTGCAACCAACGCCGTTAAAGGGGGCACGCTTGCTGTACCACAGTTCCCCGTTAGCGCTGGAGCTTGGGCTGGATGAGAGTTGGTTTAGTTTGCCGAAAGCCAGCGTATGGGCAGGAGAGGCTTTGCTACCAGGTATGGAGCCGCTGGCACAAGTATATAGTGGCCACCAGTTCGGCGTATGGGCAGGGCAACTCGGGGATGGCCGTGGGATTTTGCTCGGGGAACAACAACTCAGTGACGGCCGCAGTATGGATTGGCATTTGAAAGGCGCAGGGTTAACCCCTTATTCCCGCATGGGAGATGGGCGGGCCGTTTTGCGCTCAGTCGTCCGGGAGTTTTTAGCCTCCGAAGCATTGCACCATCTAGGAATACCTACCAGCCGTGCACTGACCATTGTTACCAGCGAACATCCTGTTTATCGTGAGCAACCAGAGCGTGGGGCGATGTTATTACGCGTGGCTGAAAGTCATGTTCGTTTTGGCCATTTCGAACACTTCTATTATCGACAGCAGCCTGCACAGGTCAGACAGTTGGCTGATTATGTTATTGCTCGTCACTGGCCGCAATGGGCCGGTCAACCGGAAAGTTACCTGTTGTGGTTTACTGATGTGGTAAAACGCACGGCACGTTTAATCGCTCATTGGCAAACGGTCGGTTTTGCTCATGGTGTGATGAATACCGATAATATGTCGATTCTTGGTATTACCATGGACTATGGTCCATTTGGTTTTCTTGATGACTATGTACCGGGATATATTTGCAATCACTCTGATCATCAGGGGCGTTATGCTTTCGATAATCAGCCAGCGGTCGCACTATGGAATCTGCATCGGTTGGGGCAGGCGTTGTCCGGCTTAATGTCGGTGGAGCAGCTACAGTTGGCACTAGAGGCTTATGAGCCAGAGTTAATGGCAGCTTATGGCCAACAGATGCGCGCTAAACTAGGTTTTGTCGAAAACAGCAGCCAGGATAACGAGTTACTGACAGGATTATTGAGTTTGATGATTCAAGAGGGGCGAGATTATACCCGTACATTCCGCTTGTTGAGCCAGGTTGAAATGCATTCGGCGCAATCGCCACTACGTGATGATTTTATCGATAGAGCCGGTTTTGACAGTTGGTACCACCGTTATCGTACACGTTTGCAACAAGAGCTGATTGACGATGTTCAGCGTCAGCAATTGATGAAAGCGGTTAACCCGAAATATATATTGCGTAACTACCTGGCACAGCAAGTGATTGATCACGCTGAAAAGGATGATATTCAACCTCTACAGCGGTTGCATCAGGCATTACAACATCCTTTCGCAGAGCAACCTGAATTTGATGACTTGGCGGCATTACCTCCTGACTGGGGGAAACATCTGGAAATCTCCTGTTCCAGTTAGTTGGTTGCATATCCAACGTATTCAGTGACTCGGGTGAGTAACAACCGCTAACTTAGCGGTGGCTTCAAGGATGAAAGGTATTTCAATCACTCCTACTCGTCGCTAACAGAAGACGTTTTACCGGCTGGACTCCCCGGCACTCCGCAACTGTTGTAGAACTTGGGGTGTTTGCAGGCCAAAACTCAGTAATGCTCTATCATCAATGACCAGTAATCGTTGTTTTTTACCCGCAGGAGTCAGAGCTACTCCCGGTAAGCGCCATATATTATCAATGCCACCCAGTGATTTAACGCTATATGACGTAACAATCAGCAGGTCAGGAGCACTGGCGATAATCCCTTCTTGTGATAAAGGGCGATAGCCGCTGAATTTTTGCATGGTGTTGTTCAGGCCTGAAAGGCGAAATAAGCTATCCGCAGCAGTATTTTTACCCGCAGCCAGCGGCGGTAACCCCGCGTGGCTTAGGATAAATAGAACCTTTACCGACAATGGTGTGGAATCTATCATTGCTAGCTGTTGCTGGTAGTGATTGATCAGTTGTCGGCCTTTCTGTTGCTGATTAACTGCGGTGGCAATCAACTGAATTTTAGTTACCACTGTTTGTGGCGAGCTGTCCGCGGGAATAAGTATGACCTTTACCCCATAGTCAGTGATTTGCTTCAGCGCTCGTGACGCTGAAGCCTGCTTACGACATAACACCAACGTAGGTTGTAACGCGAGAATGCCTTCGGCATTGAGTTGTCGCAAGTAACCCACGTCGGGTAAGGTTTTCAATTCACTGGGGTGCTGGCTGGCACTATCCCTGGCCACCATGTTGGCACCTACGCCTAATGCGTAGGTGATTTCAGAGATATCACTACCGAGTGTGATAATGCGTTGGCTGGCAATGCCACTGATTGGAATTATAAGGGCAATAAATATTAGCCATTTATTCATCAGCGGAGCCTATGGCAGTCAATTCGGCCAGTTGCTGATGCCAGTGGTGCTGCTCTGGTTGGCCTTCGCTACGTTGCCCAAATAATTGCAGAATATGATTACCTTGAGTATCCAGCAGCTCCAGACTTGAGATGTAACCCTCTTTGGTCGGTTTGCGTGTTACCCAACTTTCTGCAATGGCATTCTCATGCAGGTGCAAAGCAAAACGGCGGTTAAGCACACTGATCCAATGAGGCGGCGGTGTTTGCTTCCCCTGACAGGCAATAAATTGTTCTATCACGCCAGTGAAGATCTGCATACACCCGGTGTTACCGACAAAGATCATCACTTCATTCTGGCAAGCCTGTGCCGCATATAAAATTTGCCTTAATGCTTTATTATCAACCGGATAAGCCAGATCATCACCGACAGACCGGAAGGCTTGCCGGCGGGTGATTTTATTGCGTTTGAGTAGCATAAAGAACTGATGGATATCGTTCATCTTGCGCCATTCATTATCTATCGCAGCGTTATCAATGGCTGTCTCTTGAGTTAACGCCTTTTCTGCGGGGGAGAACACCAATCGCGCATTGGTTTCACAGCGATACTTTTCTACCAACTGCTGCCATGCGTTAAGGTCTGTTTCTTCGGTACAGTAGATTTGATGGATTGCCTTGCCTTGCAGATTACAGCAGTGAATGCTCAGTTGCTTACCCTGTGGTGTCTCCTCACTCAGGCTAAAAATGCTGTCCCATTGGCGGAAAAACAGCCTTAAATCCAGCGCGCGTGGATTAAGAACCAAGCCCAGGTGACCGTGCAAGCGTAAATTCTGGTACTCACCCCAATGCTCATGTATTGCATAATCGTTACGGGTGATCGATTTAGTGACACCGACACTGGCTAACTCAGTCAGCAGTCTATCGGCACTGATATCCAGGCGTTCTGCATCCTGTCCTACCCGCGCATAAAATAGCTCGGCTTCACTGATATTCATCATGAGGGCAATATCGTATAGAGGCTTGCTGGGGTGTTGCTGCCGAATGTTGAGATAGTGTTGGTAATGTGACATTTCCATGAGTCGCTTCCTTGTGATTACCACTGATAGCTGATTAACAGTTTGGCATTACGCCCATCCCGCGGGATTGCTTGCGGTGAGTAGTACTCCTTATTAAACGCATTACCCAATACTGCGGTGGTGGTGAGGCCATTCAAGCTGCCAGCCCCACGGTAGCTTAGGTCAAAGTCATGGACCGCATAACCAGCTTGCGGCGCATAGGAACGGCGTGACGACGTTTTGGCATCGTTATTTTTCATAAACTTGGTGTTTTCTGCCATTGTCAGGATCCAGCCAGTGCTAAAACCACTGTTGGCAATAGGGATATTAAGCCTGCTGGTGACGGTATCTGGATTGATACTGTTAATAAATTGGCGGGTGTCGAGATTAATAGCACGAGTGCGGTTATAGGCCAGCGCCCAGTCAATCCATTGATTCTGGTAATCCAATGACACATCCCAACCCCAGCTTTTACTGCGCGGGATATTGATGTAGCCGGAGTAATTTTTACCAAAAAATTCGGTGTGGACTTCACTGGTGATGCGGTTTTTGGCATCAATATTAAAGTAGCTGGCTTTGAATTCAATCAAATCATCATTGGACAATAATTGTTCAAAGTTCAAACCAAAACCAGCCTCACGAGTGACGTTGCTTTCGGGTTTTAGGTTTGGATTGGGTCGCCAGCGATTGGTAAAAGGCCCCATAGAGAAATGAATCGAATCATTATAAAGCTCAGTCAGCGTTGGGGTACGGAACGCTTGGCTGTAGGCACTAAACAACATCAGCCAATCGGTGGGCTTGAGGGTAACGGCACCTCGAGTTGACCCGTTTTTAGCTTCTCTATCAGCAAAACCGGCGCGGCTGTTGTGATAACGATCAAAACGGCTGCCTAGCAGCAAGGTAACGGGTAAATCACGCAGCGTAACTTCATCTTGCAACCAACCGGAGGAAAATTTGATTTCAGACGGGGGGAAACTACGAATAACACCGACTGGAACTTGCTCTTGATGGTAGGTTTCAATGCCATAAGTGAATAAATTTGCAGCCGGGCTGTGAGTAAATAGCAGGCTGCTATTTTCCAGCTTTAAACCACGGGTGATCTGTTTTCGGCGGCCTGAGCCTTCGCGATTGACGTCATCGCTAATATTGATCTCGGAATAGTAGAGTTGGCTGGTGGCATCCAACCAATCAAGGTGTTGTGGTTGCAGGCGGTAGGTTAACTCGGCATCACGTTGAAGGGTGGAACGATTCATCATTGGATTTTTATTAAATTTTAAGTCAGGCGTACTAAGATTAGCCATGCGCGGTTCTAGTGCTTGGTTATTGTAATAACGCAGGGCGGTGGTTAACGATTGGCTGTCAGAAAGATAGGCGGTGCCCTTAAACATCAAGCTGTTAATCGTTTCATCATTCGGCGCTTCATTACCGTTGCCGTGGTAAATATTGCCGACCTTACGTTTACTTAGCGCGATAATGCCATCAAGACTCTCTGTACGGCCAAACATGGACACCCCAGAGCCGATACTGTGATAACCCGTGGCGCCAAAGCCACTGACTCGGAAACCAAGATTTTGGCCCTCAGCCAGCAAGTCGGCCGCATCAACGGTCTGGTAAGCAATCACCCCGCCCATGGCACCACTGCCAAACCTTGATGTTGATGGGCTACGAATGATGCTGACCTGCTTTATCAGGGCCGGATCAAGGAAAGTACCACTGATATTGGCCCCCGTGATGCCCTGACGAATACCATCAATGAGCACCAGCACACCATACTGATCATAGCCTCTGATATTAACGTTCTGTCCATTGGTGCGCCCAACACCGCTAACACTCACACCGGGTACGTTTTGCAGCATTTCTGCGGCGGTGGTAGCAGTTTGTTTGTCTGGTAATGCAGCATCAATGACGGTGACTGTGCCGGGGGTGTTGAAACTGTCAGTCGCCGGTTGAGTTCCGGTAACAATAAGGGTGTGATTCTTACTGGCAGGTGCCGAATGAGCTGTTGCCAGCGGGGATAACGCCACGGTTATTGCCAGACTGCATAAAGACAAACGAAAAAAACGAAGCATAAGCAACTCTCCCTATGTTATTAAACATAATCAATAAGTTGCTGGCTGCCTGAGTATTCAATATAAGGTGGCTGGCGTAGTGGATATTTTTTGCAAATAGGATCGAGTGACTAAAAATTATTTAGTCAGTATTAGTTTTCCTGCTTTGGTTTGGCGCAAATAATAGAACTGCCCTTGGTGATTGATCACCACGACATCATGTTGACCAAGCAGTTGTCCGCTATTAATACAGGATAATTGCAACACCGCAGGAGATGGGGTTGGTGTGCAATTTACGGCTTGATTAGGATAGGTGCCCTTGCGCATAAGAAGTATTCTTTAGAGTATCCAGTTAAGTGATAATCATTATCATCTTCATCTGTGGATGGTTTCAATAACAATCTCTATTACTTTTTATGTTAATTCCTTTATTTTTCTTAGTAATTAATATTTTGGATAGATAGTTTAGAATTGATTTGTAAAAAGGGAGCTTGAGCGGAATGAGGGGGCGTGGACCATTTAATCCAGTGATAGAACAGAGTCAATGTGGCGTGTTAACCCATTCTATCACTGTGTGTTAATTAAAACCGGCTGCTGACAGCAATGGCCAATAAGTTCAATAACTGTTCAGTATCGGCCCAATTCAGGCAAGGGTCGGTAATGGATTGTCCATAGATCAAGGGCTGACCCGCAACAATTTTCTGCGAGCCCTCAATCAGGAAGCTTTCAGCCATCACACCGACAATAGCGCTAGAACCGTTACGGATTTGCTGCCCGATATCAGCGGCAACTTCCAACTGGCGGCGGTGCATTTTCTGACAATTACCATGGCTAAAATCGACCACCAGATGTTCCGGTAAATCGAATTCACGCAGGCTGTCACAGGCTGTGGCAATATCAGATGCACCATAATTAGGCTGCCGACCGCCACGCATAATAATGTGCCCATGCGGGTTGCCGCTGGTTTGGTAAATCGTCATCTGGCCGTTTTTATCCGGGGATAAAAACATATGGCTGGCTTGCGCGGCACGGATAGCATCAATTGCAATGCGGGTATTGCCGTCAGTGCCATTTTTGAAACCCACCGGGCAGGAGAGGGCCGATGCCATTTCTCGATGAATCTGGCTTTCCGTGGTACGTGCGCCAATGGCCCCCCAACTGATCAGGTCGGCAATGTACTGACCTGTCACCATATCAAGGAATTCGGTGGCAGTAGGTAGACCTAACTCATTAACTGCCAATAGCAGTTTGCGCGCCATCTCAATCCCTCGATTGACCTGACATGAGCCATCCAACGCCGGGTCAGAAATTAACCCCTTCCAACCCACGACGGTGCGCGGTTTCTCGAAATAGGTGCGCATGACGACTTCCAGGCGATCCTGATAGCGCTCGCGTAATACATTCAGTCGGGTGGCGTAATCAATGGCGGCATCAAGGTCGTGAATCGAGCAGGGACCGACAACCACTAGCAAGCGGGAGTCTTCGCCGGTGAGGATCTTTTCAATTCGTTTACGTGACGCTGTCACGTTATCGGCAATGCTGGCAGAAATCGGTAATTTTTCCGCCAGTTGTTGTGGCGTGATTAAGCTATCGATGCGCGCAGTCCGCAGTTCATCTGTTTTGTGCATGGAAATTCTCTAAATCTGTTCTTCTCTGCGGCAGGAATACCGGGAAGTGATGGCGATCACAATAAACCAAAACTAAATGAATTCAACCGCCACGGCCTTGATTCATACAATTTGTGATGAAATAAACTGTAAATAATATCTCAGGCAAATATTCCATTAGAACATGCGGCGACTCATGCCTAAAATATCCAGGATTTTGGTGGAGATTTCCTCAACGGAGTAGTTAGTGGAGTTCAGATAGCGAATCTGATTCTTGCGAAATAGCGCTTCTACTTCACCCACCTCTATTCGGCATTGGTGCAGCGAGGCATAACGGCTATTTTCACGTCGTTCTTCACGGATTGCCGCCAGCCGTTCAGGGTTAATTGTCAAACCAAACAGTTTTTGCTGAAAAGGTTTCAGCGCGGCGGGAAGTTGCAAATTGTCCATATCATCGGCGATAAATGGGTAGTTTGCAGCACGAATCCCAAATTGCATGGCTAAATAGAGGCTGGTTGGGGTTTTACCGCAACGGGAAACCCCCAATAGAATCACCTGTGCTTGATCCAGATTACGCAGAGAAATACCGTCATCATGGGCCAGGGCGTAGTCGATAGCCGCAATCCGCGCATCGTATTTGCCCAAATTGCTTTCAGTAAGACCGTGGGTTCGGTTGAGCACCGGTTGTGGGGCAACCCCCAGTTCGCCCTGTAGTGGGGCAACCAGTGCTTGCACAATATCCTGACAAAATCCCTCACTGTGCTGAATGAGTTCACGCACTTCCGCACTGATTATCGAATAGAAAACCAGCGGTCTAACGCCAGTGTCTTGATATATCTGATTAATCTTCTGGCAAACCTCTTGCGCACGCGCAGCACTTTCGACAAACGGCAGCGTAAAGGTAGTGGCTTTAACAGGGAACTGCGACAAAACAGCATGACCGAGTACTTCTGCAGTGATGGCGGTACCATCCGAAATATAAAACACACTTCTCTCCACGCTGACTCCTGAGTATTTTTCTGGTCGGATTGACCACACTGATAAATAAGCATCTGGTGACAAGTTTAGCCTAATCAGTGTGCCTGATTCGGCCTATCGGTAAAGCGTTTGCTGTCAGAATCGCCTGAAAATAACTTTTCTTGTTGGGTTGATCGATTCACCTGTCCATGGACTATGGATCATTGTGCTAGTCTGAAATAGCTGATTCGTCAGCCGTGATACCTCCGTCTGTACCCTACTGACCGTCCATAATTAATAGACAATGTAAAAAGGATTGTTTCGATGTCCAACAATGGCCTAAATCTGTGCAATGTGCTTTGGTACAATCAGCTTGGCATGAACGATGTTGAGCGGGTAGGCGGCAAGAATGCCTCCCTGGGTGAAATGATAACCAATCTTTCAGACCTGGGTGTTTCGGTACCTAATGGTTTTGCTACCACAGCTCAAGCATTTAACGAATTTCTGGAGCAAAGCGGTGTTAACCAACGCATTTATCAATTGTTGGATCAGACCAATGTTGATGATATTGCGGCATTAGCCAAAGCGGGCGCGCAGATTCGTCAATGGGTGGTTGAGACGCCGTTCCATCCCGAGTTTGAACAGGCTATTCATGAAGCCTACCAACAATTAGCTGACGGTGAGCCTGAGGCTTCTTTTGCTGTGCGCTCATCGGCTACTGCCGAAGATATGCCAGATGCCTCCTTTGCCGGCCAGCAGGAAACCTTCTTGAATGTGCAGGGGATTGATGCGGTGATGGTTGCTATCAAGCACGTATTTGCCTCACTGTTCAATGATCGCGCTATTTCCTATCGTGTGCATCAAGGCTACGACCACCGTGGGGTGGCGCTATCTGCTGGTGTACAACGGATGGTGCGCTCTGATCTCGCCTCGGCGGGCGTGATGTTTACTATTGATACTGAATCAGGCTTCGATCAGGTGGTTTTTATCACCGCAGCTTATGGTTTAGGCGAAATGGTGGTGCAAGGGGCGGTGAACCCGGATGAGTTTTATGTCCATAAGCCAACATTGCGTAATGGCAAACCCGCGATAGTACGCCGCACTATGGGTTCGAAAAAAATTCGCATGATCTATGCCGAAAGCCAGGAACATGGCAAACAGGTACAGATTGAAGATGTGCCAGAAGTACAACGCAATCGTTTCGCTCTCAGTGATGAAGAGGTACAAGTGCTGGCGCATCAGGCACTATCAATCGAAAAGCATTATGGCCGCCCGATGGACATTGAGTGGGCCAAAGATGGCCATACCGGTAAGCTGTTTATCGTGCAAGCTCGCCCAGAAACAGTACGTTCCAACGAGCAAGTTATGGAGCGTTATCTGCTGAATGCCCAAAGTGAGGTGCTGGTGGAGGGGCGCGCCATTGGTCATCGTATTGGTGCGGGGCCGGTTAAGGTGATTAATGATATCAGCGAGATGGACCGTATTCAGGCGGGTGATGTACTGGTAACAGACATGACGGACCCTGACTGGGAACCGATCATGAAAAAAGCATCAGCGATTGTGACCAACCGTGGCGGGCGTACCTGCCATGCGGCAATCATCGCTCGTGAGCTGGGGATCCCAGCCGTTGTGGGTTGTGGTAATGCCACTGATATTCTGAGAGAAGGGCAGAAGGTTACGGTTTCTTGCGCCGAAGGGGATACGGGCTATGTTTATCAAGAGTTGCTCGATTTCTCGATTCAGAGCTCACAAGTTACTGAACTGCCTGATTTGCCGTTGAAAATAATGATGAATGTTGGCAATCCAGACCGAGCCTTCGACTTTGCCCGTCTCCCAAATGACGGCGTTGGCTTGGCGCGTCTGGAATTTATCATCAACCGCATGATTGGTGTGCATCCTAAAGCATTGCTGGAATTCGATAGCCAGGAGCCTGCAATTCAGGCAGAAATCAAAGCCTTGATGAAGGGTTATGACGATCCGGTCGAGTTTTACGTTGGTCGCTTGACCGAAGGGATCTCTACCTTGGGTGCCGCTTTCTGGCCGAAACGTGTGATTGTGCGCTTGTCGGATTTTAAATCTAACGAATACGCCAATCTGGTTGGCGGAGAAGCTTATGAGCCACATGAAGAGAATCCGATGTTAGGTTTCCGTGGGGCGGGGCGTTATGTCGCAGACAGCTTCCGTGATTGTTTCGCACTGGAGTGTGAGGCGGTTAAGCGGGTGCGGAATGTGATGGGGTTGACTAACGTCGAAGTCATGGTGCCTTTCGTACGTACAGTGGCTCAGGCAGAGGCGGTGGTGGCAGAACTGGCAAGACAAGGACTGAAACGTGGTGAGAATGGCCTGAAGCTTATTATGATGTGCGAAATCCCGTCCAATGCATTGCTGGCGGATCAATTCCTTGAGCATTTTGATGGCTTCTCTATCGGCTCCAATGATATGACTCAGTTAACATTGGGGCTGGATCGCGACTCCGGTGTGGTTTCTGAACTGTTTGATGAGCGCAATGAAGCCGTTAAGGCGTTGCTGTCGATGGCCATTCAGGCGGCGAAACGTCAAGGCAAGTATGTGGGGATTTGTGGTCAGGGTCCGTCAGACCATGAGGATTTTGCTTTATGGCTGATGGATCAGGGGATTGACAGTTTGTCCCTTAACCCAGACACCGTAGTACAAACGTGGGTCAGTTTGGCGCAACATACTAAGCATTGATTGGACTCGGGTTATACCGATAGAGAGACATTTAATTATCCGCAGCTTAGGTTGCGGATTTTTTGCAATAATAAGTAAAAAAAAAGCCCGTCTAAGATGACAGGCAAAGACTACACACAGCAATACGTGTATTCGATTACAGATATTTAAATAAGTCATTTGAAGATGAATTATTTAAATGCCTTGGGGAAAGCACTTTCTAATAATAATATTAAGTAAATTCCGTGGCTTAGTCATTAAGAATCTTCTGAATATAATAGGTTAAATAAATGTTTTTATAGGATTAATTTCATATGGTTATTAATAATCATTCTATTTAATAACTAATGAAATACAGGTTGAGAATAGAAATAGAGGAATTAAAACGGTTGTTCTTAATTGTTAATAGCGAATGTCGCTGGATAATAGGGGTTCGGCAGCATAACTACCAAACCCCCGGTAAGAGCTAAAGCTCTTCTAAATGCTTGGCAACTTCCTTCATACTCTCTTCAGGTTCCGGCGCTTCATTGACCCAGGCAGAAGTCAGGCGGTAGGAGATGGCTAACACCACCGGCCCAATAAACAAGCCAATCATGCCGAATGACAACAAGCCACCAATCACCCCGGACAGGATGAGAATCATCGGCATATCAGCTTCCATACGGATAAGGTAGGGGCGTAAAACGTTATCCATGGTACCAACGATACAGCTCCAAACCAGCAGTGCCGTGCCCCAGGTGGTATCACCGGTCCAATACAACCAGATAATTGCCGGGACCAGTATCAACAGTGGCCCAAGCTGAGCTACGCAGCAGATAAACATTAATACGGTAAACAGTGTGGCGTATTGAATGCCCGCAATCGCCAGCCCAATCCCGCCCAGCACTGCTTGTACCAGTGCGGTGACCACGACCCCCAATGCGACGGCCCGGATAGCTTTAGCGGCCAGCACCACGACGGCATCACCACGTTTATCGGCAGCGCGCACCGCAAAATGGCGGATACCCAGCCCGACTTGCTCACCATGGAAATAGAGTAAAACACTGAACAGCACCATCAGCGCCAGATGAATCAAAAAATAACCGACATGGGCGGCTTGAGCTACCAGCCAGGTCGCGGCCGCACCAATATAGGGTTGAACTTTGGCGATCATCGCATTGCCACCACCGGCAACCAATGTATGCCAACTACTATAGAGTTTGTTCCCCACCATTGGGATCGATTGCAACCAGGTCATATCCGGCATGCGCACATTAGACGGGCTGGATGCCCACTGGATAAGCGGGCCGCTGTTTTCCACCAGGCTGCTGACCAGTAGGGCTATCGGGATGACAAACAACAACACCAGCAGCAGAGTCATGACAATAGCAGCCAGCCAGCGCTTACCCCAAAGTAGCCTTTGCAGCCTAATCAACAGTGGCCAGGTCGCAATGACTACCATGCCCGCCCAGGCAAAACCCATAATAAAAGGCTGTACCACCCAGAAACTGGCGATAATCATTATCATAATGAATATCACCCCAAACATCAGTTTAGGTAAATCGAAACGGCGCTGCTGCGGGTAATTCATCAATGGGTTCTCACATCGAAAGTCATGGCAAGGTGGCCATCGCACTGTTTTTTAGGCACTCATTAGATTTTGAACTAATTAAGCATCTGTACTAATCATGGTGTATTTTTTAATGTTTTAACAGACAACGCCGGATTTTACTGCTGTGATTTGTTAAAAAATAGCATTAGCTTGGACATAACAAAAACACCGACCGCAACCAAGGTGCTGAAACAATGTTCTTTCGGCGTGGTGCGACTATTATTTATACAATATATAATTTTGATACTTAATGATTTATTGCCGCATTTATCCTCGGCAGATACGCATCACTTTCTCATCATTCTGAATTGACATAAATTATTCGACAAAGAGGATTGCTAGCAGATAATCTCTTGGCGGAACCACAAACATACCTATTAGATAGGGTCACACTAATGATCCCACAGATTTCTCAGGCACCGGGTGTCATCCAGTTGGTGCTAGATTTTTTGGATGCTTTGAAGCAAAACGGATTCACCGGCGATACCGCCACTAATTATGCCGATCGCCTGACTATGGCGACGGACAACAGTATTTACCAACTGCTACCCGACGCCGTGGTTTTTCCTCGTTCGACTGCAGATGTTGCCTTGATTGGCCGTCTGGCTGGCCTGGAGAGTTTTAAATCCCTGGTATTTACGCCTCGCGGCGGCGGGACCGGCACCAATGGCCAGGCACTGAACAGTGGCATTGTGGTGGATATGTCGCGCCATATGAACCGTATTCTGGAGATTAATCCCGAACAGGGTTGGGTGCGGGTTGAAGCGGGGGTGATTAAAGATCAGCTCAATCAATATCTGCGGCCATTCGGCTACTTCTTTTCGCCCGAGTTATCGACCAGTAACCGCGCCACATTGGGTGGAATGATCAATACCGATGCCTCTGGGCAGGGGTCGCTAGTGTATGGCAAAACGTCCGACCATGTGTTGGGGCTACGTGCCATATTGCTGGGTGGAACCCTGCTCGATACCCGCGCCATGCCGACGGCATTGGCACAAACGATTGCGCAGGAGGACTCTGTAACCGGCCGTATTTATCATACGGTGCTGCATCACTGCCGTGAGCAGCGCGCGCTGATTCTGGAGAAATTCCCCCAATTAAACCGTTTCCTGACCGGATATGATTTACGCCACGTGTTTAGTGATGACCTGCAAACCTTTGACCTGACCCGAATTTTAACCGGTGCAGAGGGCACGCTGGCCTTCATTACTGAAGCGACACTGGATATAACACCGCTGCCTAAAGTTCGCCGTCTGGTGAATGTAAAGTATGACTCCTTCGATTCCGCTCTGCGTAATGCCCCGTTTATGGTGGAAGCCAAAGCACTGTCAGTGGAAACTGTGGACTCTAAAGTTCTTAATCTGGCCAAAGAAGATATTGTCTGGCACTCAGTAAAAGAGCTGATTACCGATATCCCTGATAAAGAGATGCTGGGGTTGAATATCGTTGAGTTTGCCGGTGATGATAAGGCACTGATCGATAGTCAAATGGAGGCACTTTGTCAGCGCTTGGATGACCTGATGTCTGCTCAGCAAGGCGGCGTTATTGGTTACCAGATTTGCAGTGAGTTAGCGGGTATTGAGCGCATCTATGGTATGCGCAAAAAAGCGGTTGGTTTGTTAGGCAACAGTAAAGGCCAGGCTAAGCCCATTCCGTTTGCGGAAGATACCTGTGTGCCACCACAACATTTGGCCGATTATATTGTCGAGTTCCGCCAACTGCTTGATAGCCACAATTTGAGCTACGGCATGTTTGGTCACGTGGATGCGGGGGTATTACATGTACGCCCAGCGCTGGATATGTGCGATCCACAGCAAGAAATGCTGATGAAACAGATATCTGACCAAGTGGTGCAACTGACGGCGCGCTATGGCGGCTTGCTATGGGGCGAGCACGGTAAGGGTTTCCGTGCAGAATACAGCCCTGACTTCTTTGGTGAAGTGCTTTACCACGAGTTGCGGCGCATTAAATCCGTTTTCGACCCGGATAATCGCTTAAATCCGGGGAAAATATGCTCACCGTTGGGCAGTGATGCGCCAATGATGAAAGTGGATACCTCAGCTAAACGCGGTACCTTGGACCGGCGTATTCCGTTAGCAGTAAGAACCTCATTCCGTGGTGCGATGGAATGTAATGGTAACGGTCTGTGCTTTAACTTTGATACACGTAGCCCGATGTGCCCGTCGATGAAGATTACCGGTGACCGTATTCATTCACCAAAAGGCCGGGCAACGCTGGTGCGAGAATGGTTACGGCTGCTATCTGAGCAAGGGGTTGACCCCATTGCACTAGAGAAAGGGCTGGCGACCAAACGCCCCAGCCTGCGTGGTTTGATTGAGAAAACCCGTAATACCTGGGCTGCCAGTCAGGGGGATTATGATTTCTCTCATGAAGTCAAAGAGGCGATGTCAGGTTGTCTGGCATGCAAAGCTTGCTCGACGCAGTGCCCGATAAAAATTGATGTACCGGGCTTCCGTTCCCGCTTCCTACAGTTGTATCACACCCGTTATCATCGCCCACTGCGTGACTATGTGGTGGCTGGAGTAGAGAGTTATGCGCCGTTAATGGCCAAAACCCCAAAAGTGTTTAACTTTTTCCTCAAACAGCCGTGGGTCAGGGAGCTAAGCCGGAAAAGTATTGGTATGGTGGACTTACCGATGCTTTCTAGCCCAACGTTGAAGCAATCATTATCCGGCCATTATGCCAGTACTATGACCCTTGAGCAGTTGGAGAAACTGTCTGAGTCAGAACGCCACCAGCATGTGCTGATCGTGCAGGATCCCTTCACCAGTTACTACGACGCTCAGGTGGTGGCGGATTTTGTTCACTTGGTAGAAAAACTGGGCTTCAATCCCGTGCTGTTGCCATTCTCACCCAACGGTAAAGCGCAGCACATTAAAGGTTTCCTGCAACGTTTTGCTAAAACGGCCCGTAAGACGGCAGATTTTCTTAATCGCATTTCGTTACTGGGGATACCAATGGTTGGGGTTGATCCGGCGCTGGTTCTTTGTTATCGCGATGAATATAAAGAGATTCTTGGTGATGCGCGCGGTGACTTTACGGTGCAATTGGTGCACGAGTGGCTACAGATGGCCCTGGCTGACCTGCCAGAGCAGCAGATGAGTGGCGAATCCTGGTACCTGTTTGGGCATTGCACCGAAACCACGGCACTACCTGCCAGCAGCCAGCACTGGGCAGCAATATTCTCCCGTTATGGTGCCAAACTGGAAAACGTCAGTGTCGGGTGTTGTGGCATGGCCGGAACTTATGGTCATGAAGCGAGGAACATCGATAACTCGTTGGGTATTTACGCGTTATCCTGGCAACAGGCGTTACAAAAGTTACCGGGTAAACGCTGTTTAGCCACAGGTTACTCTTGCCGGAGTCAGGTTAAACGTATTGAAGGCAATGGACTGAGACATCCGTTACAAGCTTTGCTTGAGCTGGTTTAACCTACGAGCTGACTATGCTATTTACTTCGTGCTACTTGCCGCCGCCTCGCAGAGGCAAAGCCCAAGGATGGGCTGAGTAATCAGAACAGCTATTGCTGCTGTAATTTCAACAACCAAGGGGAAAAGATGCTGTGGAAACGCACCGCAACGCTGGAACAGTTAAACCAGCAATGCCAGGGCTGTATGGTTGGGCATTTGGGCATTGAGTTTACCCGCCTCTCTGATAACGAAATAGAAGCCACGATGCCAGTAGACCAGCGGACGACTCAACCTTTCGGTTTACTTCATGGTGGTGCGTCGGTGGTGCTGGCGGAGTCGCTCGGTTCGATGGCCGGATATCTGTGTACCACCGAAGGCCAGCAAGTCGTGGGGTTGGAGATTAATGCTAACCACCTGAAAGCAGTACGTTCCGGGAAAGTTCGGGGTTGCTGTCGGGCCATTCATATCGGCCGCAGCCATCAGGTGTGGCAGATTGAGGTGTTTGATGAAGAAGACCATCTGTGTTGTACCTCGCGTTTAACCGTCGCCGTGTTGTCCCGATAAGGTCATTCCCCCACCAAATTACACGTGATTACCTGACTCAGGGCCACCAATGGCCCTGAGTGACGTCAGCAGCTCATGGCACTTGCTGCGGCTCCCTTCAGACAGTTTCATTTAGCCGATAAATGCGGCGAATCTCTATGATAGGTTTCCCCTGTGAGGGTTTTCAGCTAAAGTTAAAATAGAAATAGGTATTTTTTATGAATGTTTTAAATACTCAGCGGCTGACTGCGATTAGCCATTGATATAGTAAGGGATTCGAGCGTCACAGAGGAATTTATTCATTTATTTCAGGGTGATAAAAGTGCACTTTTTCCTCCAGACCTCTTCGGCCATCGCAGCATGCTTACTCGTTGCCGCCTCATTCGAGGTTCAAACGGCACTTTTCTTAATATCCCTGCAAAACAAACGGTTGAAGTGATAATTATTATCACTACCATTGTAAATAATCTGTGTTGATTCTCCAATAATCAGCCAGCAAATTGTTAACCTGAAAAGATCAACCTAATGGGTGATTGCGAAATATAAGGTAGGGCATATGCAACAGGAATCAGTCGGGACATTTTCACTCGACGAGAATGTCTGGCAGGGCGTGACGATAACAGAGAGCGCTGCCGCACAAATTACACGACTCATGCAGCAAGATCCGCAAATTAAAGGATTGCAGCTTGGCGTGAAACAATCCGGTTGTGCGGGGTTTGCTTATGTAATGGATATGGCTAAAGAGCCCGCCAGCGACGCTCTGGTTTTCGAACAGGGCAGTGCCAAACTCTACGTACCGTTAAAAGCGATGCCGTTTATCGATGGCACCGAGGTGGATTATGTCCGCGAAGGGCTAAACCAGATTTTTAAATTTAATAATCCTAAAGCTCAGCATTCCTGCGGGTGTGGCGAGAGTTTTGGCGTTTGAGCGATGTAAACGAAATGACACGAAGCAATGTAGAGGTTCCAGATGATGTGCAGGCTTGGGTCAGCGATGGTCGTTACAAAGAAGGCTTTTTTACCCAGCTTGCGACTGATCAGTTAGCGAAAGGCCTTAGTGAAGATGTCATTCGCGCCATTTCAGCGAAACGTAATGAGCCTGAATGGATGCTGGAGTTTCGTCTTGGTGCTTATCGCAGTTGGCTCGAAATGGAAGAGCCTCACTGGCTGAAAGCCAATTATAAAAGTCTGGATTATCAGGACTACAGTTATTACTCCGCGCCATCCTGTGGCAGTTGTGATGACAGTTGTGATTCGCAACCCGGTGCAGTGCAGCAATCGTCTGCGGACAGTGCGTCACCACGTGATCTGTCTGAACAGGCGATGAATGAGTACCTCACCGCAGAGGTTGAATCTGCCTTTGCTCAGCTAGGGGTTCCGGTGCGCGAAGGGGCCGAAGTAGCAGTAGACGCTATTTTTGACTCAGTTTCGGTTGCGACCACCTACCGTGGGAAATTAGCCGAACAAGGGATTATTTTCTGCTCATTTAGCGAAGCTATTCAGGAATACCCGGATTTGGTACGTAAATATCTGGGGTCGGTAGTACCGGCTAAAGATAACTTTTTTGCCGCGCTAAATGCGGCGGTGGCTTCTGATGGCACTTTTGTTTATGTGCCAAAAGGTGTGCGCTGTCCGATGGAGTTATCCACCTATTTCCGTATTAATGCGGCTAAAACAGGGCAGTTTGAACGCACCATTCTGATTGCTGACGAAGACAGTTATGTCAGCTATATCGAAGGGTGCTCAGCGCCAGTGCGAGACAGCTACCAGTTACACGCTGCGGTCGTTGAAGTCATTTTGCACAAAAATGCGGAAGTGAAATATTCAACGGTGCAGAACTGGTTTGCAGGTGCCGATAGCACCGGCGGGATCCTTAACTTTGTGACCAAACGTGCGTTGTGTGAAGGTGCGGGTTCAAAAATGTCATGGACTCAATCTGAGACTGGCTCCGCTATTACTTGGAAATATCCAAGCGTTATTTTACAGGGTGATAACTCAATCGGTGAGTTCTTCTCGGTGGCACTAACGAATGGCCACCAGCAAGCCGATACCGGTACCAAGATGATTCATATTGGCAAAAACACCAAATCAACAATTATTGCCAAAGGGATCTCTGCTGGGCATAGCCAGAACACCTACCGTGGTTTGGTGAAAATCCTGCCCGGTGCGGATAACGCACGTAACTTTACGCAATGTGATTCGATGTTGATTGGGCCGGACTCCGGTGCGCATACCTTCCCGTATGTGGAAGTGCGCAATAACTCAGCCCAATTGGAACACGAAGCGACAACATCAAAAATTGGCGATGACCAACTGTTTTATTGCTTGCAGCGTGGTATCAGTGAAGATGATGCCATCTCAATGATTGTTAACGGATTCTGTAAAGATGTGTTCTCCGAACTGCCGCTGGAGTTTGCCGTCGAAGCACAGAAACTGTTAGCCATCAGTCTGGAACACAGTGTCGGTTAAGTGTGAGTTGAAACACGCATTCGCAGAGTTTTGCGCTCTGGCGCACCAAGGAACCCTATGTTAAGCATTAAGAATTTAAAAGTCAGTGTTGAAGGTAATGAAATCCTCAAAGGTTTGGATCTGGAGATCAAACCCGGTGAAGTGCACGCCATCATGGGGCCAAACGGCTCAGGGAAAAGTACATTATCTGCCGCGTTGGCGGGGCGTGAAGAGTATGAGGTGACCGAGGGGCATATAACCTTTAAAGGGAAAGACCTGCTGGAGTTGGACCCAGAGGATCGCGCGGGTGAAGGCGTATTTTTGGCTTTTCAGTACCCAGTGGAAATTCCGGGTGTCAGTAACCATTTCTTCTTGCAAACTGCCGTCAATGCGGTGCGTAAATATCGCCAGCAAGAGCCATTGGACCGTTTTGATTTCGCTGATTTTATTGAAGAAAAAATTGAGTTACTGAAAATGCCGGCTGACTTGCTGACCCGTTCGGTTAATGTGGGCTTCTCCGGCGGCGAAAAGAAACGTAACGATATTCTGCAAATGGCGGCACTGGAACCCTCGTTATGTATTCTGGATGAAACCGACTCTGGGCTGGATATTGATGCGCTGAAAATTGTCGCTAACGGGGTTAACTCGCTACGTAACGAAAACCGTGCATTTATTATTGTGACTCACTATCAGCGTATCCTTGATTATGTAAAACCCGACTTTGTGCATGTGCTGTATCAGGGGCGGATCATTAAGTCAGGTGATTTCACATTGGTAAAACAGTTGGAGGAGCAAGGCTATGGCTGGCTTACCGACCAACAGTAAAATGCTGGAACAGCAGCATCTGCAACAAAAACAGCGCAGTGATGCACTGAAACAATTCGGTCAACTGTTTAATCTGCGCCAGCATGGCCATTCAACACAGGCCAGTGCGCACTGGCAACAGGTGTTACAGTTGGGTTTCCCGAGCTTTAAACATGAAGACTGGAAATACACGCCACTGGAACGTTTGCTGGTCAATAATTTCAGTTTCGCCAGCCCTGCGCAGGTGACGGCTAGCCAACGCGATGAACTGTCGTTGGTGCAAGATGCTCATCGTTTAGTCTTTATTGATGGCCGATATGCACCTGAACTCAGTGATATTGAGTGTGGCCCTTATCAACTGACCAACCTGAGTGGAAATACGCAGTTTCCTCCGGCGATCCAGTCTGAGGTGTTTTTGCATCTGACGGAAAGTCTGGCGCAGGAAAGTCTGCATATCCGATTGCCGGTGGGGAAACACAGTGAGAAGCCGCTCTATCTGCTGCATATCAGCTCAGGCAATGATTCTGACGTTGTGAATACCAGTCACTACCGACACCATCTGGTGATTGAAGCTAATGCACAGGCTGAAGTGATTGAACATTTCGTCAGTCTGAGTGAGCAGCCTCACTTTACCGGCGCACGGCTTACCATTGAGGTAGGTGATAATGCTGAACTACGCCATTGTAAGTTGGCATTTGAAACCCCTCACAGCTATCACTTTGCCCATAATGATCTGGTATTAAGTCGTGATGCGCGGGCGCGTAGTTATAGTTTCCTGCTGGGTGCCGGGTTGACCCGTCATAATACCAGCGCCCAGCTGAACGGCGAAGGTGCTACGTTATCCATTAATAGCTTGCTGCTCCCGATAGGGCGCGAAATCTGCGATACCCGCAGCTATCTGGAGCACAACAAAGGTTATTGTGAAAGCCGCCAGTTACACAAAACCATTGTGCGTGAACGGGGTAAAGCTATCTTTAACGGCATGATTAAAGTGGCTCAACATGCATTAAAAACTGACGGCCAGATGACCAACAATAATTTACTGTTGAGTAAATTGGCTGAAGTTGATACCAAGCCACAGTTAGAGATTTATGCTGATGATGTGAAATGCAGTCATGGTGCGACGGTTGGGCGCATTGATGCGGAACAGCTTTTTTATCTGCAATCGCGCGGGATTAATCAGGCTGATGCGCAACAGATGATTATTTTTGCCTTTGCAGCCGAATTGACGGAAGCCATTCACAGCGATGCCATTCGCAAAGTGGTGCTGGCGCGGATTGCTGAGCGCTTAGCCGGAGAATCGCTATGAGTTTCCCTATCGAACAGGTCAGAGCTGACTTTCCACTGCTGAGCCGTCAGGTTAACGGCCAGCCGCTGGCCTATCTGGACAGCGCCGCCAGCGCACAGAAGCCACAAGTGGTCATCGACAGGGAGCTTAACTTTTATCGTGAGGGTTATGCCGCAGTCCATCGTGGTATCCATACCCTAAGTAGCGAAGCGACCCAACAGATGGAAGCGGTGCGCAGCCAGGTTGCGGGTTTTATTAATGCCGCCTCGGCTGAAGAGATTGTTTTCGTTAAAGGGACTACCGAGGCCATCAACCTGGTGGCTAACAGTTATGGCCGTCATTTCCTGAGCGCCGGTGACAGCATCATCATCACTGAGATGGAGCATCACGCCAATATTGTGCCGTGGCAGATGTTAGCAACTGACTTGGGTGTTGAAATTCGTATCTGGCCGCTGACGGCGACCGGGGAACTTGAGTTGGCGGCATTGGTGGGCTTGATTGATGATACCACCCGGTTGTTGGCGATTACTCAGGTTTCCAATGTATTGGGGACCGTGAATCCCATACAGCAGATTGTTGCTCAGGCTAAAGCTGCTGGTCTGGTGGTGCTGGTGGATGGTGCGCAGGCTATCATGCATCAATCGATAGATGTGCAGGCATTGGATTGTGATTTTTATGTCTTCTCCGGCCATAAACTTTATGGGCCGTCAGGCATTGGTATTTTATACGGCAAGAGTGAACTGCTACAACACATGCCGCCATGGGAAGGGGGCGGTTCGATGATCAAAACCGTTAGCCTGACGCAAGGTACCACTTTTGCTGATGCGCCATGGCGTTTCGAGGCCGGTTCACCCAATACCGCAGGCATTATGGGGCTGGGTGCGGCAATCAGTTATGTTACTGATGTTGGACTTGCGCAGATCCAGCACTATGAGCAGTCGCTGATGCAGTATGCCTTGGAGCAACTGGGTCAGGTAAACAGCCTGACACTTTATGGCCCGCAAGCCCGTGCCGGGGTTATCGCGTTTAATTTAGGGGTGCACCACGCGTATGATGTTGGCAGTTTCCTTGACCAATACGGTATCGCGATTCGTACTGGTCATCATTGTGCCATGCCTCTGATGGCGTTCTACCAGGTTCCGAGTATGTGTCGTGCCTCATTAGCACTTTATAATACCCGTGAGGAAGTAGATCGCTTGGTGGCAGGGCTACAGCGCATTGAAAAATTGCTAGGTTGAGTGCTATTAATAAGCGCCGTACCTAAAATCAACTACTACCACATTATTGATGCCGCAGGATGAAGCTCATTAATGCCAATGAGCTTACGCGTTCGTGTAATTTGGCGGGGCAGTGGGGCCTTAATCTCCTGCGGCATCAAGTACAAAGGGTATCAGGAAGCACGCTATGGCTGTTTTGCCAGATAAAGATAAATTGATTCGTAACTTTTCCCGTTGTTTGAATTGGGAAGAAAAGTATCTGTATGTGATCGAGTTGGGTGGGCAGTTGGCAGCGTTAACGGAACAGCAGCGCCAGCCGGAGAATCTTATTTCCGGTTGCCAAAGCCAAGTGTGGATTGCCATGACAACCTCTGATGAGGGCCAGGTGGTTTTTGCCGGTGACAGTGATGCGGCTATCGTTAAAGGGTTGGTCGCGGTGGTGTTTATCCTTTATCAAGGTTTAACGCCACAACAGATAATCGAATTGGATGTTCGGCCATTTTTTGCCGACTTAGCCCTGAGTCAGCACCTGACACCATCGCGTTCGCAAGGTCTGGAAGCGATGATCCGTGCTATTCGTATTAAAGCGGCAAGTTTAAAAACTCACTAATTCATGCCAACATTTTGTGCTTTATTCCTCGGCGGTTGACCATTTTTGCGTCATGGGTCACAGTCTTAAAATGGTGGAATTTCAGCAGGTTAAATCGGCTTTCTTGCTGGATAAAGCATAATAAATTACTTTGTAACACCTTGATTTCTAGAGATATAAATTGCCTTTATAATAATGGCTGTTACTATATGTTGGCCTTATAATTGGCTGCTAGAATTAACGTAGATATACCCGTCATCTTTCAAACTGCTGGTGTGTTGGCTGCTCTCATCCCCCCGAATCACTTACTTGCGTAAGCTCAGCGGGATTCATTTGTTTGCCGCCTTCCTGCAACTTGAAATCTATCGGGTATAGCCGTGTAAACCGAATTTGAAGAAGTGATGTAGGAACTAAGCATGAAACGTGCATTAACTTTGATTGGTATGTTATTCGCAACTTGTATGGCGGGAAGTATCACCGCTGCCAATGCGACCGAGTATCCTCTGCCGCCAGCCAATAGCCGTCTGATTGGTGAAAATACTACCTATACCGTTCCAAACGATGGCCGTCCGCTTGAGGCTATTGCTGCCGATTATAAAATCGGTTTGCTGGGGATGCTCGAAGCCAACCCAGGTGCTGACCCGTATTTGCCGTTACCGGGTTCAGTATTAACTATCCCGACCCAGATGTTGCTGCCTGATACCCCACGTGAAGGTATCGTCATCAACCTGGCTGAGCTGCGTCTTTATTACTACCCTAAAGGCCAGAACAAGGTCATCGTATATCCTATCGGTATCGGCCAGTTAGGGCGTAATACTCCGACGATGACGACGTCTGTTAGCCAGAAGATCCCGAATCCGACTTGGACACCGACTGCGAACATCCGTAAGCACTACCTGGCACAAGGCGTTACCTTGCCATCAGTTGTTCCAGCAGGGCCGGAAAACCCAATGGGCCTGTTTGCTATGCGTCTGTCAGCCGGCGGCGGTGAGTACTTGATCCACGGTACTAATGCCAACTTTGGTATCGGTATGCGTGTCAGCTCCGGGTGTATCCGTTTACGTCCTGATGATATCAAGGCACTGTTCAGCTCAGTACCTAAAGGTACTCGCGTACAGATAGTCAACGAACCGGTTAAATATTCCGTAGAACCTGATGGTAAACGTTATGTGGAAGTTCATCAGCCGTTGTCCCGTGTAGACAGTGATGACCCACAAACGATGCCAATTGCGATTAGCAGCAGCCTACTGAAGTTTATGAGTGACAGCCAGACTGATGCTCAAGTGGTCCAGGATGCGATTGTACGCCGCGCTGGCATGCCCGTCATCGTAACGGTAGGTGAGACTGCCCCTGTAGAGGCTCCGGCCGCTGTAGCGCCTCAGGGCGAGCAACAGGCACAACCGCAGACAGAAGAGCAGCAACCGGCTGATGAAGCCGCACCTAAGCTGGTTCAGCCAGGTCCGGTCTACTCCGCCGCTAATTAAGTTTTAGATGCACCTTTGCCATGGCAACTTATCCGTCGTGGCAAAGCGTGTAGCAGTAACCGCAGGATGACATGGTGAGTCAGTAGCAAAGGAAGGTCGATATCAAGGAAGGTAACGTCAGGGATTCATTTTAGCGGGGTAAAAAAATGGCGCACAATGTGCGCCATTTTTCATTTTCAGGAAGTAATATTACTTCTTGTAAGCGTGAGCTTGGTTGTCCAGACGTTGGTTAGCACGTGCTGCATCGTCTTTAGCTGCTTGAACGTCAGAACGGATTGCGTTCACGTCGTTGCTCAGTTGGTCAACTTTAGCGTTCAGAGTTTGAACGTCAGAAGACAGTTGGTCGATTTTAGCATTGCTTGAACAACCAGCCAGCATAGTTGAAGCCAGGATTACCGCGCCCAGTACAAGTTTAGTACGATTCATTATTAACACCCTCTAGATTAAGTTAATCTCCATGTAGCGTTACAAGTATTACACAAAGTTTTTTCGAAAGAGAATAAATTTTTAGTGTTAGAGGGGTTTATTTTGATCGTTCGCTCAAAGAAGCACCTTGTTTTAAAAAAAAGTTAAAAAAACGAGGCAAAACAGCCGGATTCTATGGGATAAGTCTTATTTGAAAAAATGACTTTAACGCAGTTGGGATAAAGCAGATTTTTCAGAAAGTTTATTTGGACGGTTTAAAAAAGGAAACGCCGCTATTGAAAGCGGCGTTTTTAATTATCATCCGAGAGGACGTGTTGGGATTATAACACGTGCACCGAAGCAGTATTGGTGGTGCCACTTGCTACCAGAGCACCAGAAACCATAACCACAACTTCGCCTTTCTGTGCCAGACCGCTGGCCAAAGCAGCTTCTTTACCGATGCGGTAGAAATCATCAGTCGAAGCAATCTTATCGACCAGTTGAGTCACCACGCCTTTAGTCAGAATAAGCTGACGTGCGGTGGTTTCATTGGTGGTCAATGCCAGAATGGTGGCGGTAGGGAAGTATTTACGCACTGATTTTGCTGATTTACCGCCACCAGTGGCAACGATAATCAGTTTTGCTTCCAGCTTTTCTGCTGTTTCTACCGCGCCACGGCAAACGGCTTCGGTGATACGCATTTTACGATTATCATTCAGCGTATCAATGCGGCTAGGCATAATTCGGTCTGTACGCTCACAGATGGTCGCCATGATGGTGACAGACTCTAATGGGTACTTACCCTTGGCGCTTTCACCCGACAGCATCACGGCGTCTGTACCATCCAGAATGGCGTTAGCAACGTCGCCAGCTTCTGCACGGGTAGGGCGTGGGTTTTTGATCATTGAATCGAGCATTTGCGTTGCAGTGATAACAACTTTGCGAGCGCGGTTACATTTCTCAATCATCATCTTCTGCGCGAAGATAACTTCTTCAACCGGGATCTCAACACCCAGGTCACCACGGGCAACCATGATACCGTCAGATGCTTCCAGGATTTCGTCGAAGTTATTCAGACCTTCCTGGTTTTCGATTTTAGAGATGATTTGGATATGCTCGCCACCGTGCGCTTTCAGGTGTTCGCGAATTTCCAGCACGTCTGAACGTTTACGGATAAACGAGGCTGCAACGAAGTCCACACCTTGCTCACAACCAAAGATCAGGTCAGCTTTATCTTTTTCAGCCAATGCAGGTAGCTGGATAGAAACTCCTGGCAGGTTAACGCCTTTGTTTTCACCCAGGTCACCGTTGTTCAGTACTTTACATACCACGGTACTTTCAGTGACTTCAGTCACTTCCATGCCGATCAGACCATCGTCAACCAGCACGGTATTACCAATTTTCAGGTCAGCAGCAAAACCGGGATAAGTCACAGCAACGATGTTGTCGTTACCGATAACACTTTGATCCGTGGTAAAGGTGAAAGTTTGACCGGCAACCAGGGCTGCATCTTTGCCGCCTTCCAGTTTCATGGTGCGGATTTCAGGGCCTTTGGTGTCCAGCAGGATGCCAGCTTTGTGGCCGGTTTTTGCCATGACAGTACGAATATTCTTGATACGTTGACCATGTTCTTCATAGTCACCATGAGAAAAGTTCAAACGCATAACGTTCATGCCGGCATCAAGCAGTTTTGTCAGCATTTCTTCAGATTCGGTTTTGGGACCGATAGTACAAACAATTTTAGTCTTTTTGTCGTTCATGTTCATGAGGATTTTTCTACAAGTTGTGATGGATTAAAAACGAAAGTTCCGTTAATGAGATCAACGGAGTGGGATCTGATTAGTGTCTGGTGTAGCGAAACGTTACAAAGAAGCAAAACATTACTAAGGATAGATGACAGTTGCGGAAGTTGAGCGGAAAACTTTAGCACGAGGCTAACCGCATGATCGGTATACGATGGCGTAAATGTGAGTTGTATTTTTTTAGCGTATCGGCAGATCAAGATGCTGAAACCATTCAACTGAAACGACGGTTCGTATTATAAGCGGTAACTAACGGGAAATGAAATAGAAAACAGAAACTCATTGCCGTTTTTTATAAAAAGGGGGAATTAGTCGCGCAAGTATTGCGAATATTTCTTATTTTGTTGCGCAACTGGTGTGATGTTTAACATTTTTAGCCAATCCAGGGTTGAAAAACAAGCAGGAGGTGGCAGGGCGATTGGTTGATATTTATTGCTTTATCTCGGTTATATATTGCAGGGAATAGGGGGTAAAAGAGTATTGGGAAGATTAAGAAAACAGAGAGTAAACCGCAAATGCAGAGTGGTGCGTTCTAATGGACTCGAACCATCGACCCCCACCATGTCAAGGTGGTGCTCTAACCAACTGAGCTAAGAACGCATCTAAAGATGATAAACCTGTTGCCAGAGTGGTGCGTCCGAATGGACTCGAACCATCGACCCCCACCATGTCAAGGTGGTGCTCTAACCAACTGAGCTACGGACGCACATTACCCTACTGACTTGACGCTACAGTGTTACCAACTGCAACGACTACTACCTTAGCGACTGAACTAACAAAATATTTAACGCTATCTACCTGCAATAAATTTGGTGCGTCCGAATGGACTCGAACCATCGACCCCCACCATGTCAAGGTGGTGCTCTAACCAACTGAGCTACGGACGCATCCTCTTTTATTACTCACCATCAATGCTGACAGCGGGGACGAATATTAACGAGCTGCCCGTCTGCTGGCAAGGGGAAAAACACAATATTCACCGCAAACTCACGTAATTGCTGCGCTTTTGCCCATTGCGCTGTTTTTTTCTCCACCTCGGTGTTTTACGCAGTCGCGACTTGCCAATATGAATTCTGGCTGTCACGCCAGAGACTATCGGTACTAATGCGCCGCCTTTTGCAGGATAAATGCTGCTGGCTGTTTTTGTAACCAGCGGATGCGCAGTGCCATTAAAATCGCCGCAGAAGTTAAGCCAATAACGAACCCAATCCAGAAACCACTTGGCCCCATGGCGGGCACGATATAATCGGTCAGCCCCAGCACGTAACCACTCGGTAACCCCAGTAACCAATAGGCAGTAAAGGTAATAAAGAAGATCGAACGTGTATCCTTATAACCACGTAGCACACCGCTACCGATTACTTGAATCGCATCCGATAGCTGGTAAATAGCGGCCAGCAACATCAAGTGCGAGGCCATCATTACCACTGCCGGTGTTTTGTTGTACAGCAAGGCAATGTGCTCGCGGAAAATAACGGTAAATACCGCAGTGACACAGGCCAGCATTAAACCCACGGCAATACTGGTATAAGCGGCCACTCTCGCTTGTTCTACCGAGCCTTGACCGAGGCGGAAACCAACACGAATGGTGGCTGCTACGCTCAGCGACATCGGTAACATAAACATTAATGAACTAAAGTTGAGCGCAATTTGGTGCCCGGCAACAGCGACAATGCCCAGAGGTGAAACCAGTAAGGCGACAACCGCGAACAGCGTCACTTCAAAGAAGAGTGCCAGAGCAACCGGCAGGCCTAGGCCACCCAAGCGTTTCATTACTTGCCAGTCCGGTGCGGCGAACCCTTTCTCCAGTTTGATATCTTGCTGTGAACGAGCGCGGGTGACATACCAGCGCATCATCAGGAACATCACCCAGTAGACTGTGCCTGTTGCCACCCCGCACCCGACGCCACCCAATGCCGGAGCACCGAATTTCCCGTAGATGAAAATATAGTTAACCGGAATATTCACGAGCAAACCAATAAAGCCGATAACCATCCCCGGCTTGGTTTTGGATAATCCTTCACATTGATTACGTAGCACCTGGAAGAAGAGATAGCCCGGCGCACCCCACATAATGGCATGCAGGAAGCCCACGGCTTTATCTGCTAGCACGGGGTCAATATTATGCATTTGCATAATAACGTGGTCGCTATTATATAGAACAAACATAATTAGCAGTGAAACGCAAAACGCCAGCCAAAACCCTTGCCTGACTTGATGGGCAATTTGATTGCGACGCCCGGAACCGTTGAGCTGTGCAACTGTCGGGGTTAGTGCCAACAACAAACCATGGCCAAATAAAATAGCCGGTAACCAGATAGAAGTACCTACCGCCACGGCAGCCATATCAGTAGCACTGACAGAACCGGCCATAATGGTGTCAACCACGCCCATGGCGGTTTGAGATAATTGCGCGATGACAACGGGAATAGCGAGAGCCAATAAGCTACGCGCTTCGACGATATACTTCTGCACGTATGCACCTTTCTCTACCCGTCGCCCTTCAATATACAGGGGTGTTGGCTGCCCTTGCTCACTCCAGACACTTAGTTATCTAAGCTCCTGGAGGTTCACGCGGTTGCCGCCTACCTGTATCTCGAAGTAACTTGGGTATAACCTAGTTATGATTTCAATAACGACTATTTATCGCGCCATGGGCGATAAATAAAATAGCGGAAAAACAATGAAGGATTGTACCTGCTCATCGCGCTTAAGCAATCTTTGTTGCTAATTATCAGCTAAATACCTCTTATCTGTTTTTTTAGTGTAAGTGGTTTGGTTTTCCTTATCTTCTGAGGCAAAATCAAGGCAAAGAAACTTTCTTTCTATAGATAAGAGGCATGGCGTATGTTTACCGGTATTGTTCAAGGCACCGCGCCGGTGGTTGCCATCGAAGAAAAATCAAATTTCCGCACCCATGTAGTAGACATGCCAGCGGAGATGTTGCCTGAATTAGCGTTAGGCGCTTCTGTTGCCCACAATGGTTGCTGCCTGACAGTCACCGCCGTTGAGGGTAATCGGGTTAGCTTTGATTTAATGAAGGAGACACTGCGTATTACCAATTTGGGCGATATTAAGGTTGGTGATACCGTTAATTTGGAACGTGCGGCTAAATTCAGCGATGAAATCGGGGGGCATCTCATGTCCGGCCATATTATTTGTACTGCTGAGATTGCCAAGATATACACATCAGAAAATAATCGTCAGATCTGGTTTCGTATGCCCAGCTTTGATTTAATGAAGTATGTGTTACACAAAGGTTTTATCGGTATTGATGGTATCAGCCTAACTATTGGTGAGGTTGTGGGGAACCGCTTCTGTGTACATCTGATACCAGAAACACTGTCGCGGACCACATTAGGTAAAAAGCGTTTGGGACATCGGGTAAATATCGAGATCGATCCACAAACCCAGGCGGTGGTGGACACGGTTGAGCGGGTATTGGCTCAGCGGGAAACTGTACTCGCTACGCCGGTAGTTGATAAGGCCACTCGCGGATAAATGTGGGCTTAACGTAAATAGGATAGGACAGGCAGTCCACCTGTCCTCTTTTAAGTACTAACGCGGCACGCGAATCCCACCCTCGACCCCGTTAGGGCTGAATAATACTTGCCACAGTTGGATGTCTCTGGCGCGGAAAGCACCCGCACAGGCATTGAGATAATAGCTAAACATCCGCTCAAATCGCGACGAGTAATTCGCAGCCAGGCTCGGCCACGCGGCTTGAAAACGTTCATACCACGCCATCAGGGTGCGATCATAATCAGCGCCAAAATTGTGCCAATCTTCCATAATAAAATAAGGCTCACTGGCGTTAGCAATATGTTTTACTGACGGCAGGCAGCCATTAGGGAAGATATATTTATTAATCCACGGATCGATACTCAGATCGGTACGATTAGCACCGATAGTGTGCAGTAAGAACAAGCCATCTGGCTTCAAATTGCGGTTTACCACATCAAAATAGGTGTGATAGTTCTTTGGCCCGACATGCTCGAACATACCGACAGAAACGATACGATCGAACTGTTCGTTCAGATCACGATAGTCTTGCAATAAAATAGTGACGTCTAAACCTTCACAGCGTTTTTGTGCCAGTTTTTGTTGTTCAGCCGAAATGGTCACACCGGAAACGGCGACGCCGTAATGCCGGGCAGCATAGGCTGCGAGGCCTCCCCAGCCACAACCGATATCGAGCAATGTCATGCCCGGAGCCAATTGAAGTTTTTCGCAGATCATCCGCAGTTTATTTTCCTGCGCTTGCTCAAGGGTCGTGGCATCTTTCCAGTAAGCGCATGAGTATTGCATATTCGAATCGAGCATTAGGCTAAACAGATCATTACCCAGATCGTAATGTTCTTTGCCAACAATCCAGGCTCTTTTCTTTGATTGCAAATTAATAATACGCGCAGCAGCAATGCGTAAAGTATCTTTGAGATGGTGTGGAAGTTGATTTTCCAGGCCAGCCCTGAGAACCCGTTGGAAAAAGATATCCAAGCGGTCACATTCCCACCAGCCGTCCATATAACTCTCACCTAATGCCAAAGATCCTTCTTGAAGTATTCGTTTGAAAAAGTCTGGGTTATTGATTCGAATGTCGAAAGGGCGTGAGCCATTGATTTCAATATCAGCCCGATTCAGCATTTCTTGTACAATGCGAAACCAAGGGGTTTCTTGAATACTCTGGTCTTCTATACAGGATGAACTCATAGCTTCTCCATCACTTTCTTCTGACTTATGACCCGCGATATATGCAGATTCATACCAATAAGGTTGTTGTGACCTTGGTGTCTAATATCCATAACGGACAGAGGAAGATTAAGAAGAAACCCTAATAAAGATTGATTTAGGGTAACTCATCCATAAGCGTAAATGTGACGCAATCCACGCGCACAGAAAGTACTTAAGATAATGCTTTTTTTTAATGATATCGTAATTGGTTAAATCGAGTATAGGCTTGCCGGGAGGCTTTCTCAATAATAAATCACACCCGGCTCACGTGTTCCTTAGTGACTATTTCTATTGGAAATTAATTCACTTCGTCCTTGATGCTACCGCTGTGTTAGCGGCTCTCGTTACTTAGCCCATCCTTGGGTCTCGCCTCTATCAGGCTGCCGCTTGCAGCGTTCAAATCGATTTCCGACCCGAATCATTCCTTATCCAGGCTCACCGTGGTTCATTCGTTTGTTGCTTTGCTGTAACACCGATGACGTTGGGCATCGGATTAGTATCATTTTTTTCTTTTCGCAATGCGTAGCAATGAATGCCATATCCTAAAAACGCCAGCACCACGGTCGACAGCATCACGGTCACTGTTGCCAGCAATGGCTGGCTGATATAGGCCGATACCAACATACTGGCAACAAAACATAACCCGAGCTGAAGCGTATTTTGCAGCGCGGCTGCTTTACCGGTGTTAGCTGGAAAAGGCATTAATGCATTCGCTACGATAATAGGGTAGCAGGCACCATTCACCAGCGCCATTATGCAGAATGGAATAAGTAAGGTCAGCAGCGTCGGCGTGGTTAACGTTGCTATCAGATAAAGTGCAATCATGCTGATTGCATATCCCGCCAACAGCCACGGCAGCAAGGTATTACCCTTGATTCGGGAAAGAGCACTGCGACAACCAAATCCACCTAACAGGAAGGCCAGGGTCTGGGGGACATAACTTAATCCGATGACATTCGGGCTATAACCCATATCACCCAGAATAAAAGGTGAACCGGTTAACCAGGCAAAGAAACCGGCACTACAGGCAGCAAACATCATCACGTTGCCACTAAATGTTGCCGACTTAAGCAACTGCCAGAAACTGATGTTGGTGCTAATGCGTGCAGCATTATCTTGTGCGGTTTTTTTGCGTTCGTTCAACCGCGCCGTTGGGATCAATAGCAGCAACGTAACGGCCAGTAGCACTACAAAAATTGAACGCCAACTGAAGTGGTTTAATAACCAGGCACCCAGTAGCGGAGCTAACGCGGGAGAGAGTGCTACGAGCGGCATAATGGTGGCAAACACGCGATTGGCCTTGCCATCGCGATAACGGTCTACCACTAACGCCTGCCAACTTACAGCAGCAGAACACACCCCTACCGCCTGAATAAAGCGGAGTACCAATAATTGTGTCGCATTTTCAACCCATAAAATCCCCAGACAACCGATGGCAAATAACGCCAAACCGGCTAACAGTACCGGTTTACGGCCTAACTTATCCGATACGGGTCCCCAGATAAGCTGAGCGATAGCAAAACCGGCGAGGAAGATACTTAAGCTGGCACTGATGGCGCCGGCAGACGTTTGAAGCTCTTGTTGCATTGCGCCAAAAGCGGGTAGATACATGTCAGTGGCCAAATAGCCCAACATACTCAGACCGGCCAGATAGAACATAAAACCAGACGACGTTTTCATTCTTTATTTCTCTTTATATCCTTGGTCTTTGAAACCGCAGAGGTGTTAGCAGCGGCTCCAATGACGTTGGCTAAATTATAATTTTTGCAGGCAAAACTTCTGTTATAGAAAATTAATTGCGGAGGGCATTCTATCCGCTGCGATATTCTGTTGTGAAACGGTAATATTTGCACCATGCTATTAAAAAATTTGATAGCAAATTGGTGATGTAAAAAGGTGAAAAACTATGTGGTCTGAATATTCACTGGATGTGGTGGACGCAGTAGCCCGTACTGGGAGTTTCAGTGCTGCTGCTCAAGAATTGCACCGCGTACCGTCTGCGATTAGTTATACGGTGCGCCAGTTGGAAGAGTGGTTGGCCGTTCCGTTGTTTGAACGACGTCATCGCGATGTGGAATTAACCGAAGCTGGCGTGGTTTTTATTAAAGATGCGCGAGATGTTATCAAAAAAATGAATGACACACGCCGTCAGTGTCAACAGGTGGCGAATGGTTGGCGTGGGCAGTTAAATATAGTAATAGATAAAATTGTTAAACCACAGCGTAGTCGCCGTTTAGTGTTGGATTTTTACCGACATTTTCCTGATATTGAACTGCGGGTACGCTATGAAGTATTCAACGGTGTGTGGGATGCGCTGGTGGATGGGCAGGCGGAAATGGCCATTGGTGCGACCCGCGCGATCCCGGTCGGTGGGCGGTTCATCTTTCGCGATATGGGCTTTTTAAGCTGGCATTGTGTGGTGAGTGTCGATCATCCTTTAGCCCAATTAACCGAGCCACTTAGCGATAATCAGTTACGGCCTTATCCCTCACTTTGCCTGGAAGATACCGCCCGTAATTTACCTAAACGTGACACCTGGACTTTAGCAAACCAGCAGCGATTGGTCGCCCCGGACTGGGCAACGGGAATCGATTGCCTGTGTGCAGGATTGTGCATCGGGATGGTGCCGGCACATATGGTATCGCCGTTGATTGAGCAAGGGAAGCTAGCGGCACTGACGCTGGCTGAACCGTTGCCCGATAGTCCATGTTGCTTGACCTGGGAGCAGAACAACCATTCACCAGCATTGGCCTGGCTGCTGGAATATCTAGGTGACAGTGTCACACTTAATACCGAATGGTTGAAAGATGACAGTGAGTTATCAATCAATGACTGAGGATTAATGAGGCAAGATTAGCCGCCGGTAGAGCTAAACACTACCGGCAGGAGAGGATTAACGGCGATAATCGAGGAACGGGCCATCAGCGACAGAACGGCGCTCAATCAGTTTAGGGTGTACCTCAATGGTCTGCGAATCTTCACGTTTGCTGACAATACGGTCAAGTAACATGGCAAAGGCCGTTTCGCCCAAGCGCTCTTTGGGCTGGTGAATAGTGGTTAGCGCCGGCGAGAAATAGCGCGCATTACGCACATTATCATACCCGATCACCGAAATATCTTGTGGTACCCGTAGGCCCAACTCATCAGCAGCACATATCGCGCCCATGGCCATAATATCGCCGCCACAGAACACCGCCGTTGGGCGATGTTTTTGTGTCAGGATTTGATGCATCGCTTTATAACCGGATTCCGGTTCAAAATCCCCTTGGACCACCCACTCATCACGCAGGGTAATATTTGCTTCTTCCAGTGCTTTCAGGAAGCCCTGGTGGCGGCCACCACCGGTATTACGGGCTAACTGGCCGGGGATAGCCCCAATGTCACGATGACCGCGCTCAATCAGGTAACGGCCCGCCAAATAGCCGCCTTCAAAAGCGTTATCAATAATCGAGTCAGTAAAATCACCCCGTGCGGTTCCCCAATCCATGACGACCATTGGGATATTGCGATATTCTTCCAACATCCCGAGTAGCTGCTCAGGATATTCTGAACACATCACCAGCAACCCATCGACACGTTTTTGTGCCAACATCGCCAGATAAGCTTTTTGCTTGTCCAGATTATTATGAGAATTACATAAAATCAGGGTATAACCTTTGCTATAACAACTATTTTCGACCGCTTCGATCACTTCGGCAAAATAGGGCGCTTCGCTGGATGTTGCCAGTAAACCAATTGATTTAGTGTGATTAACTTTCAAACTGCGGGCTACAGCGCTGGGTGAATAATGCAGTTCTTTAATGGCAGCCCACACCGCAGCCTTGGTATTCTCGGCGACAAAACGAGTTTTGTTGATAACGTGCGAAACGGTGGTGGTGGACACACCCGCGTGTTTGGCCACATCTTTAATCGTTGCCATAAAAAGAATGACTCCTAAGCTTACCGGTTACAGTAGGGTAAGTATTATGTTAATCGTTTGCCTGCATAACCCGAAAACCGCTCAGACAAAAACACGATATTAGGCTGGGAAGTTAAATCAGCTGATTGTCTGAGAGTATTTATTGGACGTTATTAGTCGGTATGCAGTTATGAACTGCGAATTTTGGCTGATCTGGAGGAAAAGTGAAAGGGGTAATCAAAGTTATAAAGTGCGTAATGAGCACAAGATTTTTTTTCTGAACTGTGGGAAAATAATTTAACACACTAACTATGTGCCTTTTCCCTACTACAAACTAACCGGCTAAGGAGTTTTTATGGATACCAATCTGAAAATGTCGCTGATTACGACTGTTGGTGCGCTGGCGATGATTATTGTCTTTAGCTTCGTGGCGGTAATGAATTAATTAAACCGCTTGCCGGTGTGAAGTGATAAGTAGGGCGGGTTAATCCCGCCCTTAATTATTTTTACGCGTAATGCGACGATGGGTTGTCACTCTTCTTGCCGTATCAGGCTAAATTTTTCTCAACGAAAGACCAGTTAACCAGTGCCCAGAAGTTTTCCAGGTATTTTGGCCGCGCATTGCGGTAATCAATATAGTAAGCATGTTCCCACACATCTACGGTTAACACTGGTTTATCGTTGGTGGTCAGTGGAGTTGCTGCATTAGACGTACTGACAATCGCCAGTGTGCCATCTGCTTTTTTAACCAGCCAGGTCCAGCCCGCACCAAAGTTTTTTACTGCTGCATCAGTAAATTGTGCTTTAAATTCAGCAAAAGAACCAAATGATTGATTAATGGCATCGGCAACTTTGCCCGTAGGTTCGCCGCCGCCGTTAGGTGACAGGCAGTGCCAGTAGAAGGTGTGGTTCCAGACTTGGGCCGCATTATTAAAGATCCCGCCATTAGCGGTTTTTACAATCTCTTCCAGCGTCTTACCCGCAAACTCAGTGTCTTTAATCAAGTTATTGAGATTAACCACATAGGTGTTGTGATGCTTGCCGTAGTGGTATTCCAGCGTTTCAGCTGAGATGTGGGGCTCTAGCGCATTTTGCGCATAGGGTAATGCCGGTAATTCAAAAGACATCGCTCTCTCCTTTCGGGGTTGCTCAGGGTGTTTGCTCCTCAAATCACATCAATTGCCACGGGCAGTGAGGTGGCGAAGAGCGGTTAAAGCTTAATTGTTGTATTTTTGTTGTGGGTATTAATCTTAACAACTTTCAACAGGAATGACAGATATAACCATACTGTTTGATGGGTGATTGTATCACCGTTATGCCATGGGGATAACAAGTGCAGGGGCGTTATTGTGCCATCAGCACCCGGTAGGACAACCGGGCGCAAACTGAAGTCTTAGCGGATGGTTTTCGGTGTGACCACACGGCGTGCGCCAACGTAATGATCCTGCCAGTAGTCATTGTCCAGCATACTGATACGAATTTCTTCACCAGTGCGTGGGGACTGAATGAACTTACCGTTACCCAGATAGACGCCTACATGGTCGGCGACGCCACGGTTGGCAATATTGAAGAACACTAAATCCCCGCTCTCCAGCTCAGCACGTTTGACGGGGGCGGCGTCACGCAAGTGATACATCTCGTTCGCGGTACGCGGCATTTTTATTCTGATCACGTCTTTATAGGCGTAATAGATAAGCCCGCTGCAATCAAATCCGGTATTAGGAGAGGTGCCACCCCAACGATAAGGTTTACCGACTTGCTTCATCAGTTTGCTCATCGCGGTCTGTTTGGCGTGTTGATAGCGTTTTTTATGCGCTGGACTGAGCTTGATTTTACTATTGGCGACTAATTCGGTAGCCGCTTTGCCTTGGGTTTTATTTCTGTGTCGGCCATAAGCGACTCTTTCTGTTTTTTTACCTGCAGTCACTTTTTTATTGGCTGCAGTTTTAATATTGGTTTTTTTCGTATTGCTGGTTTTTTTTGTAGCGATTTTACTGACTTCCTGCGTTTTCTTTTTAATGGTTTTAGTCGTGCCGGCGGCAATTTTCTTTTTATCGCTGCTGGTTGCTGTTTTATTGGTAGTCACTTTGCTGGTAGGGGTTTTATTGCTGGCTACTTTTACTTTTTTGGTACTTTTATCTGCTTTACGTTTTTTACGATCATCAGGGCTGGCCTGGCTGACCTGTCCTTTCTTCTGCTCAGCAGACACATGAGCCTGCGGCGACGCATGCGCCAGATTTAAAAATAGCTGGGTAAACAGCAGCACAAACAGCGTAAATATTAAACGCATAATAACGCTACCAACCTTGCCCTGAGATGAATATGAAGAGTCACAGTATTGCCGAAACTCACGATATAAAAAAGCAGAGAGCGACAGGATCTTAATCGATATTGTGAGAAAACATTAATGGCTTAGATATTGTCGCTTTTTCACACGTCTAATGGACTTAAATCAACCATACGTCAACGAGTTATCTCTTTCCTACTTGAAGCCGCAGGGGGAATCCCATAAAGAAGATAATAGTGAAGTGATGGGATCAAAAATGTTATTCTAAATGCACATATTTGTAGCTGACAATATAACCATTCGTCCACGGAGTAAAGCCCCTGCAAAAGATGGCGTTTTATTCCAGTGGTAACAGTCGCTACAATAGGCCGGACGCAATAATAAAACAGCCCTAATGGATAGGTTCTAAGTATTGTAGCCACTATATGGCTTGAGGAAGCAAGAAATGACGACGATTGATAAAATCCAGCGCCAGATAGCAGAAAACCCAATCCTGCTTTATATGAAGGGTTCACCAAAGTTACCTAACTGCGGTTTCTCGGCTCAGGCTGTGCAGGCGCTGTCTGCCTGTGGCGAACGCTTTGCTTATGTTGATATCCTGCAAAACCCGGATATTCGTGCGGAACTGCCAAAATATGCTAACTGGCCAACCTTCCCACAATTGTGGGTTGATGGTGAATTGGTCGGCGGTTGCGACATTTTGATGGAAATGTATCAGCGTGGCGAACTACAACAGTTGTTGAAAGAAACCGCTGACAAATACCGTGCACAAGAAGAAAAGCCTGCCGCAGAATAGGGCATGTGTGTTTTCTGTGACAAAAATAAAAAGGTGGCCTTTGGGCCACCTTTTTTGAACGTAAAATTGTTGCGTCTTCTCTCATGAACAATCTTATTTCGTGAACACTGCGCTATTCGGATTCCCCCGCCGGTATAGGCCAGCCACCCAGTTTTTTCCAGCGGTTGACCAGTTCACAGAATAATTTTGCCGTTTGCATGGTGTCATACAATGCGGAGTGCGCCTGACTACTATCAAACGGAATACCTGCCGTCAGGCAGGCTTTCGCCAGCACAGTTTGCCCCAGCACCAGCCCACTGAGCGCCGCAGTATCAAAGGTTGCAAATGGGTGGAACGGGTTACGTTTCAAACTGGCGCGTTCAGCAGCAGCCATCACGAAGCTGTGATCAAAATTGGCGTTGTGTGCCACGATAATAGCTCGGTTACAACCTTGATCTTTCAGCCCTTTACGCACGGCTTTAAAGATGGCGTGCAAAGCATCGTATTCACTCACAGCACCACGCAAAGGGTTGGTTGGGTCAATGCCATTAAATGCCAGTGCTTCTGGTTGCAGATTGGCACCCTCAAATGGTTCTACATGGAAATGCAGCGTTTCATCGGGTAATAACCAACCATCCTTGTTCATCTGCAAGGTTACGGCAGCAATTTCTAATAATGCATCGGTTTGCGCATTAAAACCGGCGGTTTCCACATCAATTACAACGGGGTAATACCCACGAAAACGGCCACTTAGGGCGTTAAGATCACTTTTATCTGCCATCAGTTTCTTATCTTCATCGAATTCAGCGCGCATTATGTCAAATTTTAGCGCGGGATGCAGGGGGATATCGCGATGAGAAAAAAGGCACCTTAGGTGCCTTTGCGCTAATCAGTTGCCAAGGCCGTGTCCGGCGCTCTTATTCTCGATTAACTCGATTTTGTAACCGTCGGGATCTTCGACAAAAGCAATAATAGTATTACCGCCTTTTACCGGGCCGGCTTCACGGGTCACATTCCCACCCGCCTGACGAATTTGATCGCAGGTAGCGGCAACATCATCCACGCCCAGCGCCAGGTGACCAAATGCAGTCCCCATGTCGTAACTGTTCACGTCCCAGTTATAGGTCAGCTCAATCACTGAACCTTCACTTTCATCGCTATAACCGACGAAAGCCAGCGAGTATTTATACTCCGTGTTTTCGCTGGTACGCAGTAAACGCATCCCTAATACCTTGGTGTAAAAATCGATAGAGCGTTGCAGGTCACCAACGCGGATCATGGTATGGAGTAAGCGCTTCATAATACCTCTTTATAATCAACAGTTTAAAGTCTTAAAATCATTATAAATCAAAACTGATTCATAATCATATAGTAATATCATCCCGCTCTCTACCATGACTCTTCTGATATTTGGTTATCATTATGGCGGGATTGTCCCTGGAAAGGGGGGAGTAAATTGACTTTTTTTGTGACATTATGTCAGTACACTATTCTGATTCAGTAAAATATCTGTATTATCCCGTGGTTAGTCGTAGGAATTTTATGGATACTATTCTTATGAAAATGGACTCTTTAGTTGTAGCGATAGCAGAAGCTTTATTTAATTTATTGGTAAGCCTATTTTCTTTTTTATTTTCGATAATACTCTTCGTGGTTGAAGCAATTTATTCTTTAACCTAGGGTGCTAAATGGATACGTAGATTAATCACAGTAGGCGTATTGAGGGCTATTGCGGGTATTATCGTGTTTTTTGCCATCATGTGAAGATCAATTTAATCGACTCTCCCGCTATGCGTTCTTATGGTTAATCATCTGCATGTTAAGTAATATCATTAAAAAACAATCTGTTAATTTATAGTTGAGTACCGTCACTTCTGAAATATCAGTTTGATGCCTAGCAGCGCCATGACCAAACCACCAATACGGTCAAAATATATTTTGAAACGCATATAATAGTTTCTTGGTACCGGGGCTGACAGGACACAAGCGACGATTGCGTACCAAATGAGGTCAATCAAGAATGCCAGAACAGGTAACACAATATACATCCAGCCCACGATATTCTGAGTAAGGATTGCGGCAAATATGCCGCCAAAAACCAATGCTGTATTGGGATTACTAATTTGTGTAATAAGCCCGATATAAAACGAACGAGACAGACTTGTTTGTCCGCCAACCTCGGGTTCAAATTTTATTGCTTTTTTAGGCGCGAAAAACATTTTAAAGGCTAAATAAATGAGATAAAAACCGCCGCCGATTTTAAGTGACATATATAGCCAAGGTACGGTGAGTAGCAAAGATTGCAAACCAAGCAGAGCGACCAAGGCAAAGAATGCACACCCGGTGCCCATGCCTAAAGCAACGGCTAAACCATTTTTAAGTGAGGATGACATTGCCGTTCGCGCAACAAGGATGAAACTCGGCCCTGGAGACATAGCCCCTAAAGCTATCACTCCACTGATGGTTAAAACAGAAATAATAGTGCTGTCCATTTTATCCTCCCTGTAAGTATTCCTCTGTTTCTACTCGTCATTTTTTACAAAATCAATGGCTTTATCTTGTTTCCAAAGAATTCGAAATGAATCACTAAATACCTAAGTCGATAGCGGGGGTTGTATTACATCATCCGTAGTGGGGGCAATTGCGCCATTTTTTGTGTTATCTCACCTGTAGCCATAAACAAAACAGCCAGTCAGAGGGTTAATCTAACTGGCTGTTATTTAATGATTTAATTTACGGACTAATCACAGAGTTGGGTAGTCGGTATAACCTTTTGCGCCACCGCCATAGAAGGTATCACCATCTGGTTCATTCAACGGAGCCTGTTGTTGCAGGCGGGTTACCAGATCCGGGTTAGAAATATAGCTACGGCCAAAGGCGACGGCATCAATAAACCCTTTATCAATGAGCTCTTCAGCTTTTTCAGCCGTGTATGCACCGGCACCCACAATCACACCTTTGAATTTGGCGCGAACGGCATCACGGAATGCGTCGGAGTAAGGCTTACCACCCGCCCAGTCGGGTTCCGACATGTGCAGATAAGCAATATGACGTTTGTTCAACTCGTCAATGAGGTACAACGCAGCCTCTTCCTGATCCTCGCCATTATCCAAGCCGTTGAATGGCCCCAATGGTGAAATACGAATACCAATATGTTCAGCGCCCCATTCGGCTACTGTCGCATCAACCACTTCCAATGTCAGACGGGTACGGTTTTCAATACTACCGCCGTATTGGTCGGTACGTTGATTGGATGCCGGAGACATAAATTGATGCAGCAGGTAGCCGTGGGCTGCATGCAATTCAATATAGTCAAAGCCAGCTTCACGGGCATTCGCTGTTGCCTGACGGAAATCATTAATGATGCCAGGGATCTCTTCTGTTTCCAGGGCGCGTGGGGTGGAGCAGGGAACGCGTACCCAGGCTCCCGTTTCATCGCGCACGGTGGTGCGGGTATCCGCGGCAATGGCTGAAGGTGCTACCGGCGCTTGCTGACCTGGCTGCAAACTGTTGTGCGAGATACGGCCGACATGCCATAACTGTACAGCAATATGTCCACCGTCTTCATGCACCGCCTGCGTGATTTTTTTCCAGGCGTTTAACTGTTCCTGAGTGTGTAACCCTGGAGCACCCGCATAGCCTTTCGCCTGGAAAGAAATCTGGGTGGCTTCGGTAATAATCAAACCGGCGCTGGCCCGTTGACGGTAATATTCAGCCATCAGAGGAGTTGGAATATCACCTGGCTCAATGCTGCGCAAGCGCGTTAGCGGAGCCATAAATACGCGGTTTGGCAATGTGAGCGCGCCAACTTTCAAAGGGGAGAACAGTTTAGCAGTCTTCATGGTGCGTCCTATATTAATAGACCAGTCAACTAGTAACTGGGTAAATTCTGAAAAACAAAAGTGTTAGCTTCAGAATCATTGGATTATGGGGTTGGTTGTAGAATCAGTTCGATACTTTCTAGCGCACAGGTCAGCGGAGCAACCGATCGTTTCACTTTAGCCCGCAGTGAAGCACCGAGCCACAAGGCATACAGTGTTTCAGCGGTTGCCGCCGGTGAGAGCGTAATGCGCAGCGAGCCCTCAGCAATACCGGCTTCAATGGCATCTTGCAACCGACCAATCACACGGGCAGTGCCGATATCCAATGCATGACGCATAGGTTCGGATAAGTCACTTACCTCTGCTGATAGTTTAACTGCCAGACAAGCATTGTGGCATTCACTGCCACAATAGTTAGCAATAGCTTGAGCAAAATAGTGCAACAAATGGTGGCGCATATCACCTTGTGAATGGGTGAGCAGGCTTTCCATTTCAGCGTCGTAACGATCAAAATAACGCTGTAGCATCGCTTCACCAAAAACTTCCTTAGAACGGAAATAGTGATAAAACGAGCCTTTCGGTATGCCTGCCGTGGTCAGTAACAGGCTGAGACCCATACCATTAAAGCCAAGACGCAGGCTAAGGCTCTCACCGGTTGCTAACAGATGTTCACGGGTGTCTATGTGTGTGTGCTGTATTTTGTTCATGTCGCAGAGCGTAATAGACCAATCGGTCTAGGTCAAGAAAAAAATGCCAGCGGAGGGAAACACTGGCATCAAGCTCACTATCAGGTATTAACTCTTTACGGACTTTTTTGACTAATTCTTTCGCCCTGAGTTCGGCATTTCTGTAGTAAATCTAGTTCTGATTGGTATTCAGTGGTTTGAATATTCATCATGCCCAATAAGGTATGAAACAGATTATCTTGTGATATTTCATCATGTTGTGCACTGGAGGATAAGCACTGACGGTCAATGCCATAGTTTTTTGTATATTCAGGTGATAGCCACATTAGAAATGGTATATGTGTCTGCTGACTTGGGGCGAACATATAAGGGGTACCGTGCAAATACATGCCATTTTCGCCTAATGATTCACCGTGATCAGAGAGATAGACCAGCGCAGTGTTAAAGTTATTATTGTGTTGTTGCAATAACTTAATGGTGTTACCCAACATCGCATCGGTATAAAGAATAGAGTTATCGTAGGTGTTTACCAATTCCTGTGGGGTGCAATCCTGAATTTGGTTGCTATCACAGGTAGGGGAAAACTGGCGAATTTCTGGGGTTGAACGGCGATAATAAGCCGGCCCGTGGCTGCCCATTTGGTGTAAGACAATGACACCGTCACCTTGTAGCCCATTAATATAATTATCTAATTTATAAAGTAATGCGTTATCTAAACAGACCCCGTTCTCGCAATCGGTGGTGAGCTGCAATTGGGTAACATCCTGATGTGGGATGCGATCGCAGGCACCTTTACAACCCCCGTCATTTTCGCGCCATAAGACATTCAAGCCAGCGTGGGCAAGAATATCCATTAAGCCCTCCTGATGACTGGCGAGGGTGGCATCATAATTTTTGCGCGCCATATTCGAGAACATACAAGGTACCGACACCGCAGTTTCAGTCCCGCAGGATGATGCTTTGCTGAAATAGGTAACATCTTGTTTTTTCAGGTTCGGGTTGGTTTCTCGCTCATAACCGCCCAAGGAGAAATTCTCTGCACGGGCAGTTTCACCGACCACGAGAATGACCAGCGTTTTCTTTTGTTGCCCACTAATCAATGGGCCTTTATGGGCATCTTCACCGAGTGTTACCAGTGGCAGATTACGGGTGAAATATTTGTGTTTAGTGAATTGAAAACTGCCACTGACAAAGTTGGATGGAGTTAACATTTTAACGATGTTTTTATTATTACGAATCAACGATGCATAATCTTTATAAAACAGGGCAGCAACCAACAGAATAATCACTGCTGATATCAAAATATTTGCTGCGCGCAGCCCCAACATATACCACCATGGGCGGCTGACCCGAATACGGGCAAAGCAGACCAGGGTCGCAGGAATAATACCTGCCACCAGTAGCCATAGGGTCATACGGGGAGTGAAAAGAGCGGCCGCCTCTTGTGAGTTGGTTTCAAAGGCATTTTGCATCATATTGGCGTCAATGACGGCACCATAACTAAACATAAAATAGTTTGCCGCCGCGCTGCCCAACAGCAATAGAATAATGATTGGCTTATGCAGAAAGGGCACAGCTAACAGGCTAAATATGATGTTCAGTGCACAAAATATCACCACCGGAATTGTCGCGGCGAAGAAGTAACTGTCACTGCTGTCAAAATGGATCAGCGACCAGGCTTTCGCAATAAACAGTGCGTTATGACCCAGAGTGAAAAAGAGTGCACTGGCCAGGATAAAACTCAGGCTGTTACACCGTAACTTATATCGAACATTCATTGTGAAAATGGAATCCTACAGTTCACTAATTACCTGAATGGTATCGAATGAAACTTAAGATAACCTTAGCGGTTAAGGGCCGCGCCTCGGCGCTGATAGCGGATTTTTACAACCGTAAACAAATTGGACTTGCCAGCCGCGGTGAAGCAGTCTTCAATTAAGGTATCAGCCGCAGGAGGCAGCGTGTCTCAGCAACTTGAGTTTTTCGACATTCCCAGTCCGTGCCGTGGCATCTGCCAATCAGATGACCGTGGCTTTTGTCGTGGCTGTCTGCGTAGCAGGGATGAGCGCTTTAATTGGATGAAAATGAGTGACCCGCAGAAACGGGATGTATTGCGTTTATGCCGCCAACGCCTAATGCGCTTGCAGCGTGGTAACAAACAAGTCGATGAGCCGTTACCAGAACAACCTTCCTTATTCTAATTCGCGCTTAATCGGTCTTAAACTTTACCATTTCTGGCTATTTTACCGCTAAGCCCCCGTTTGACCTTTAATTGATGGTTCAGGGAGGATTTAACCTTACCGCCGGTTGTGTATGCTTATAGGTAGATAAACAGATGAGGTAGCTAATAATGGATACACGTAGCCAACTGGCTCCGCTTGGACCTGAATTTTCACGTATGATTTGCGGTTATTGGCGGCTGATGGAATGGGGCATGACGCCTGAGCAGTTGTTGGTTTTTATCGAGCAACACATTGAGTTGGGTATTACTACGGCGGATCATGCTGATATTTACGGCGGTTATCAGTGTGAACAAGCATTTGGCCAAGCCTTACGGCTTAAACCGTCCTTGCGTGACCAACTGGAGCTGGTGAGTAAATGTGGCATTGCCACCACGGCTAAACCGGAACATGCGTTGGGGCACTACATTACGGATAGTTCACATATCATTGCAAGTGCTGAGCAATCATTGGCCCATTTGCACACTGATTATCTTGATTTACTGCTGATTCACCGCCCGGACCCGTTGATGGATGCCGATGAGGTGGCAGAAGCCTTCACCCAACTGCACAAAAGCGGCAAAGTAAAACATTTCGGTGTGTCAAACTTTACCCCTGCGCAATTCAATTTACTGCAATCACGCCTGCCATTCTCGCTGGTAACGAATCAGGTAGAGATTTCCCCGCTACATCAGCCTGCTATTGTGGATGGTACGCTCGATGCTTGCCAGCAACTGCGTATCAAACCCATGGCATGGTCTTGTCTTGGTGGTGGTAGGTTGTTCAGCGACCCGGAGTACCAGGCATTACGTGATGAGTTACAGGCGGTAGCTGACGAAATCGGTGCAGCAAGCATTGAGCAAGTGGTTTATGCCTGGGTGCTACGTTTGCCGTCAGCGCCGCTGCCGATTATTGGTTCTGGCAAGATAGAGCGGGTTAAAGCCGCATGGGCATCACTCTCCTTGACGATGACTCGCCAGCAGTGGTTCCGCATTCGTCGTGCTGCACTGGGTTATGACGTGCCTTAAGCTTCTTTTCTGCGCCAGTAAGCCTCAGGCTGGCGCAGTTTTGCTTTCCTCAGCAGGAGGGGCCAGTTGCAGTTGTGTCAGTGAGCAATATAATCGCCAAATCAGCCCCGCCAGTTCCCGCCCAGAGGCATCGGGGTATTGAGCCAAAATAGCACTCATTCGTTGTAACTCCTGCAATGTTGCGAGTAACGAACTGGGTTGCACACCTTTTTCGGTCATACACCCCTTCAGGCAGTGAATACAAACGTCCCGTACTGCTGACAAGGGTGCAGAGGTGGTTTGCCAATCACGTAATTGCCAGACCACATGGCTACAATTGAGCAATACCATCCCCCAACGCAGCAGCCACAGGCGAGCTGACTGATCTTTACTGAGATTGAGTTGGTTAATTCGATGGTAAATCAGTGATTCGAATTGATTCTGGCTCTGTTGTGGATGGCTACTGATTTGATCAATGAAATCGCGGCGGAGCATCCGAATGATACGTCGACTTTTGCGTTTATCAGAACTGGGGCGCAATAGCTGAAAAGCAACACCAGCTAACATTACGCCGACTAATTTACCAATATTATCATTAAGGAACTCTTGATAATCATAGCTCGGCGGGTTGGTTACACTTAGGAAAGAACCCATAAAGACAATCAATTGTCCCCACAATGAAGCATAGGCCGGATGCTGTAGTTTCATCATCTGCATGGTGATTAAAATGGGGAACAGTACGGCAGCAAATTGCCAGAAATCATCAATCTGTACCATCACACCAAACTTAAGAATAAAACAGCCGATAGAAAGCAGAACAATGGCTTTCAATAGTGTAGCAATACTGTCGGTTGGCGACGGGGTTGCGGAGTAGAGCACGCAACTTACCGCGGCCAATGCCAGTGCAGCACTGCCCGAACTCCACTGCGTATTTATCCAAAATGCACAACCAATAACAATACACACGAAGGTTCGCAGCCCATTATAGGCGGCCTCATAGGTATCGGTATGGCGAGCCAGCGCGGTTACTGGTGGCGGTTGTGGCAGGTCGCTGGCAGATTCTTTATCCAACTGTGTCAGCCAACGATTCACTTGCAAATATAACCAACAAAAATGCTGTAATCGTAACCAGAAGGCGCGGTGTCGATAGTCGAACTCATCATGCGGGGCGATTTGTTGCAGTATTTTGGCCAATTGATATTTATCGCAATCGGGTCGCTGTAGTGTTTGTAGCAACTGTGACAGAACTGGTGTCAGGTTCTCCGGTGGCGTTGGCCAGTTAAGCAACATGCGTCGTAAACTGGTAATTACACTGGTTATACGTAATTGACGATGCAAAATAAAATTCAAGACGTTATTTTGCCGCCGCAAGCGGTAATGGCTCCAAAAGGCCTGGATCCGCAGTACATTCATGGTCAGGATCTGGCCAATTACCCCTTCATGTGAGGCACGTAGCTGGGGGTTATGATCGGTTTGCCACAATAACTCGGCATGTTCCAGTAAGCGAGATTGCATGCGGCGCAGTGAGGTCAGTAATGCTTCGCCGTCGGAGGTGCTCGGCATCAGCATCATCATCAGGCCACCACAAAGAATACCGGTAATTACTTCACACACTCGGGCTTGCGCGATATCAAAAATTTGCTGGGTGCCAGCGGTGTTGACCGTAGAAAAGGCAATAATCGCGGTGGTATAACCGGCTAACGCAAACGCATAAGAAACATTATTTTGATAGTGATTGGAGACAAAAGTACAAAGGGCAATCCAGGCTGCAATGGTAAAGGTAAACAGCCAGGGGTCATTTAGGCAATGGCCGGCAATTACCACGGATGCGGCCGCCCCCAGTAAGCTGCCGATGATGCGACCAATACTCTTGCTGATGACCCCGCCGACGGTGGGGAAACTCACCACCGCAGCGGAGGTCATTGCCCAGTAAGGCTCATCTAAATTCAGCGCAAAGGCAATCCACAGTGATAAGCACATTGCCAATGAATTACGCAATGCATAACGCCACTGACCGGTATTGGCTTTACCCCATGGGGTCTGGTGCCACAGGGGGAAGGAGATACGCATCGTTTAGTCAACCAGTGAAATAGTGCAGGTGGTGCCGGCAATAAGGGTGACATCGGCTGGGACATCCAGCAGTTTGATTCTTACCGGAACCCGTTGGGCCAGCCGTACCCAAGGAACATTAGGTTTTACATCTACCAATAAGTCACCGCTGCTATCAACACTTTGGTCATAAATAGCACGACCAATACTTTCGACTACGCCGCGTAAAGGAATGTTGCCATTATACAAAACAATCTTGGCTTTATTACCTTCTCTAATATGTTTCAACTTGGTTTCTTCGAAATAGCCCATCACATAGAATGAATTGGTATCGATTAGCGCGACTAATGGTATGCCGGCGGTAGCATAGTTACCCACCCGTGTTTGCAAGTTGGTTATATAACCATCGGTCGGCGCATAAATACGGGTTTTGCTGAGATTCCATTTCGCTTGTTCGACATTCGCCACTGCGCCCTGATAGGCCGCTTTCATGCTATCGGCGGTTAAGTTGGCAATGTCGAGATCTTCACCAGAAATGATATTTTTCGGTAAATTTCGCCGACGTTCTGCTTCATGATTCGCTTTAGCCAGGTCAGCTTGCGCCTTCACTAAAGCGGCTTGTGCGTTATCCAGTGCCAGTTGGTAGGGTTGTGGGTCAATCACAAATAATAAGCTACCCGAGCTTACCAACTGGTTATCATGAGCTACTATTTTAACCAGCCGGCCCGACACTTCCGGGGTGATGCTGACCAATTCAGCCCGGACTTTACCATCGCGAGTCCAGGGTGATTGCATGTAGTAGTTCCACATCCACCAACCCGCACAAAGTGCGAGAGCGAAGACAATGACAGAGGAGAAATATTTAAGAGACTGATGATTCATATCAATTTACCAACTGGCTAATATCCATAAAGAAACGCTGACCGCAATGACAAAAATTGACAGATCCATTAATATTGGATGCCAGATGTCACCAGAGTAGATCCAATTCCGTAGGACATGATGGATCAATAGCCAAAACACCAAACCTAGCATAACCGCCTTAAACATCGGCGGGAAATAGATTGAGGCACCTATAACCAAGTCTGTAAGAGGTGCGTTTATGGGTAACACTGATACATACATAAGGTTAATCCTTAATAGGTATTTTTAGCTAAAACATCATTTTTTCTAAAGGATTCGCCGTATTTATTGCTATTACCCTAGCATCGACGGTATATATACATTTGTGTTTTTAATGTTAATTACCCAAAATAGACGGGACTCTGGGAGTTATGCTAGCACGCTAATTAAAAGGAGGGGCAATTGGAATCGACATTAGGATCTGATTTAGCACGATTAGTTCGCGCTTGGCGCGCGCTTATCGACCATCGGTTGAAGCCGCTGGAGTTAACTCAAACGCATTGGGTTACCTTGCATAACATTAATCGTTTACCGCCTGAACAGTCACAAATTCAACTGGCAAAAGCGATTGGTATCGAACAACCATCATTGGTTAGAACCTTAGATCAACTGGAGGAGAAAGGTTTAATCACACGGCATACCTGCGCAAATGATCGCCGTGCGAAGAGGATAAAACTGACGGAGCAGTCTTCACCGATAATCGATACGGTTGATGGAGTCATATGTTCCACCCGTAAAGAAATTCTTGGGGGGATTTCAACAGATGAGATTGAATTGCTATCTGGTCTGATTAATAAGCTTGAGAGCAATATTAACCAATTACAAAGCAAGTAATAATAAAGATTTACGACTCTATTCACAGCAGAAAGAAATATTTTAGTAAAACAAGCCAGAGTTCATTACGAACTCTGGCTTTTACCTGAAGACAGTAATAGCAGAGTTATTAGCGTGGGCTAACGGTAACGGTGCTACCACTGCTCGCTAGCATCACGCGCTGACCGACGCTAAAGCGAGTTGGGCCTTGTTTTTGCACCACCAGAATGGTTGTGCCGTCATCTTTACGGACTTCAAGTTGCACGCCGTCGGTGCGGTTCATTGCGCCCTGAACACCTTGCCCTGCCATACCACCCGCAACAGCACCTGCTGCAGTTGCCAGGCTACGACCAGTACCACCACCAACAGTATTGCCAAGGAAACCACCCAAGACTGCACCGCCAATGGCACCCATAACATTGTTTTCATCGCCACCCTGAATAGTGACTGGGCGTACGGATAGTAGGGTACCGTAAGTCACAGTTTGTACTTGTCGGGCTTCGGATGCGCTGAAGACATCACCGGACAGGGTGCTATTATTGGCACAACCGGTCAGAGTAACCGCAGCGATAGCAACGGCGATTAGTGGCTTGATCATAAAAACTCCTATTAAAAATGCACAACCGTATTACGGTTCAGTATGCCAGGGATATCCAAATCCAGTCCATTGATGGCCCAGTATTTGCGCAGGGCCGATATTTGCACAAAGTATGGCTTACCCAAATGTTTATTTCACTACTTACTTATTTTAACTTTCTGCTTAATTTTTCGACCACCATCGATGGGTACGCAGCTTAGCGGTTTATACTTCAACGAATATTAAACGGCAGTTTAACTTTCTTAAAGTAAGAAATATCACTGCGATAAATGAAAATGTCAGTAAGAGTGACTTTTATGTGACCTTTCCTACAAATAAAAAGTAGCGTTTAGGACAGGCTCCTATAGCGGTATACACTTTAAAAAGTATATCTTTTCAGGGTGTTAATTTTATTATTCTGACTTGGCTTGTGGAAAGTCTTATTGCTATTTTGTCCCTGAATGAGGGAATAAGGTCATTGCTATGAAATCAGGCCGTTTTATTGGAGTGATGTCAGGAACCAGTCTGGATGGGATTGATGTGGTGTTAGCTGCCATTGATGAGCGTATGGTGGCCCAGCAGGCCAGCTATAGTCATCCAATGCCGCTACAGCTGAAAAAAGATATCCTCGGCATGTGTCAGGGCCAGTCTACGACCTTGTCCGCAGTGGGTAAGCTTGATGCCCAACTGGGTATCTTGTTTGCGCAAGCGGTGCAGGGCTTACTGGCAAAAGAAGGCCTTAGCGCACAGGACATTACCGCCATTGGCTGTCATGGGCAAACGGTGTGGCATGAACCGCTTGGTGAACCGGCGTTTACAATACAATTAGGTGATAATAATCGTATTGCTGCGTTGACAAACATTGCTACTGTTGGGGATTTCCGCCGCCGTGATATGGCTTATGGCGGGCAAGGTGCACCTTTGGTACCCGCTTTCCACCATGCGTTACTAGCCCATGCCACCGAGCGGCGCATGATACTGAACATTGGCGGTATTGCTAATTTATCTATGCTATTACCCGATTTGCCGGTGCGGGGGTTTGATACCGGGCCTGGCAATATGTTGATGGATGCCTGGATCTGGCGTAATCGTGCCTTACCCTATGATAAAGATGCGTGCTGGGCACTGTCGGGGCAAGTTAATCAACCGCTGCTTGAGCTTATGTTCAGTGATCCCTATTTTGCCAAGCCTGCTCCAAAAAGTACCGGGCGTGAATATTTCAATGCCGGGTGGTTGGATAAGCAATTGGCGAAGGTGCCGGGGCTGAAACCGGAAGATATTCAAGCAACGTTGGCAGAGTTAACCGCGCTATCAATCGCCGAACAGGTGCAGTTGGCGGGAGGCTGTGAGCGGCTGTTGGTGTGTGGCGGCGGGGCGCGTAACCCGTTGCTGATGTCACGGATGTCAACCTTGTTACCGGGGACGGAGGTGTGCGTAACTGACAATTTTGGTGTGAGTGGCGACGATATGGAGGCTCTGGCGTTCGCCTGGCTGGCATTTCGGACCTTGTCCGGTAAATCGGGTAATTTGCCCTCGGTGACCGGAGCCAGTTGCGAAACCATTTTAGGAGCAGTCTATCCTGTATCGTCACGCTGAGGGTGTTAAGCTGCCATAGGGTACGGTGCCTTATTCCATCAACGAGGACGACATAATGAAACACTTATTTGTTGCAACTTCAGTATTTGGCGTAACAGCAGTATTGATGTTGGCAGGATGCAGTCTGGTTCAACCTAAAAGTGAAACGTTGCATTATCAGTGTGGCACAACCCGGCTGACCGTTGCTCAGGACAACCGCCAAGATAAAGTCAATTTGGTGTTAGATGGTGAACAGTTGACCTTACCTCAGGTGCGTGCAGCTTCCGGCACTAAATATAGCAACGGCCACTATAGCTTCTGGTCGAAAGGAAATAGTGCTTTTGTTGAGCGTGATGGAAAAGTCATTATCAATGACTGTGTTTTGATCAAGTAATCAGGCCGTTGTCTGCTCTGAGTGATTGTGATTCTTGCTCTGCAAGGGCAGAATAATAGTCACTGCTTTCCTGCGCGTTACAGAGCTTATATGACTGACAAGAATGAATTTGATGTTGCAGATTTACGTCGTGAATATATTCGCGGCGGTTTGCGTCGCAGTGATTTAACCGAAAACCCACTGGACTTATTTGAACGTTGGTTAAAACAGGCCTGTGAAGCGCGTTTGCCTGATCCAACAGCTATGTGTGTGGCTACGGTAGCTGCCGATGGTCAACCTTATCAGCGCATCGTGCTGCTGAAGCATTATGATGATCAGGGTATGGTGTTCTATACCAATTTGGGCAGCCGCAAAGCGCAGCAACTGGCTGAAAATCCACATATTAGTCTGTTGTTCCCTTGGCATATGTTAGACCGGCAAGCCATCTTCCTCGGTACCGCAGAACGGCTTTCAACCCTTGAAGTGCTGAAGTACTTCAGTTCCCGCCCGAAAGATAGCCAGATTGGTGCCTGGGTTTCCCAACAATCATCACGTATTTCTGCTCGTGGTGTATTGGAAAGTAAGTTCCTCGAGTTAAAGCAAAAATTCCAGCATGGTGACGTGCCATTGCCCAGTTTTTGGGGCGGGTTCCGCGTTAAGTTTGACTCTGTGGAGTTTTGGCAGGGCGGTGAGCATCGCTTGCATGACCGTTTTATTTATCAACGGCAAGCAGATGCATGGAAAATTGACCGTTTAGCCCCTTGAGAACGATGAAATAATTGTGGTTAAGCCTAGCGCTCGTGTGACGGGCGCTTTATTCTATACCCTTCGTACTTGAAGCCGCAGGGGGTTTTTACGTTCGTTACTCGGCCCACCCCTGAGTCTCGCCTCTGCGAGGCCACGGCAAGCAAATTTGTCACTCTAATCGCTTATTTCTTATTTGAGTAAGCCCAGTGGGATTTATTTGCTTGCTGCCTGGCTGCAACGCCAAGTTTTTTGGGTATAAATCCTCTTTTCCTGGTAAAAGATAATTTTTGTAAAAGACAATTTTTTGTGAAAAACAATGGAGTCGTTGATGACCAGCAGCAACCTGATTAAACAATTGCAAGAGCGGGGCCTCGTTGCCCAGGTTACGGATGAAGACGCGTTAGCAGAGAGACTGGCGCAAGGGCCAATTTCACTGTATTGCGGTTTCGATCCTACCGCAGACAGCTTGCATTTGGGTCATCTGGTTCCGTTGTTGTGCCTAAAGCGTTTCCAACTGGCTGGGCATCGTCCCGTGGCGCTGGTCGGTGGCGCTACCGGTATGATTGGTGATCCAAGTTTCAAGGCTAGCGAACGCAAACTGAATACGGAAGATACGGTTAACGAATGGGTGGAGAAAATCCGCCGTCAGGTTTCGCCATTCCTGGATTTTGATTGCGGTGAAAACAGTGCTATTGCGGCCAATAACTACGATTGGTTTGGTGGCATGAATGTGCTGACCTTCCTGCGTGATATTGGCAAGCACTTCTCTGTTAATCAGATGATCAATAAGGAAGCGGTTAAGCAACGCCTGAATCGCGATGACAGTGGGATTTCGTTTACTGAGTTTTCCTATAACCTGTTACAAGCTTATGATTTCGCTTGCCTGAATAAAGCTCACGGTGTGGCGCTGCAAATCGGCGGCTCTGATCAGTGGGGTAATATTACCTCTGGTATTGATTTGACGCGTCGCCTCCATCAGCAGCAAGTTTATGGCCTGACCGTGCCATTAATTACTAAAGCTGACGGCACTAAATTTGGTAAAACCGAAGGTGGTGCGGTATGGCTTGATCCGAAGAAGACCAGTCCTTACAAATTCTACCAGTTCTGGATTAACACCGCAGATGCCGATGTTTATCGTTTCCTGAAGTTCTTTACTTTCATGAGTATGGAAGAAATTAACGCGCTGGAAGAAGAAGATAAAAACAGCGGCAAAGCGCCACGTGCGCAGTATGTTCTGGCCGAAAATATCACCGGTATGGTCCATGGTGCAGAAGGCCTTGCTGCCGCCAAACGTATTACCGCGAGCTTATTCTCCGGTGATTTAAATGAGCTGACCGAAGCCGACTTCGCTCAGTTAGCACAAGATGGCATGCCGACAATTGAACTGAGCCGCGATGCTGATTTACAACAGGCATTGGTTAATGCTGAGTTGGTCCCTTCTCGTGGGCAGGCGCGTACTATGATTGGTTCTAATGCTGTCGCCATTAATGGTGAAAAGCAGGCAGACCCAGAATACATCTTTACCGATGCTGATCGTCTGTTTGGGCGCTATACCTTATTGCGTCGTGGCAAAAAACATTATTGCCTGATTAGCTGGCTATAAGAATGAAATAAGATAAGGGGCTGAAATGCCCCTTATTTTTTGGCTAATGTTTTGTTAGCTGATGTTTTATTCCAGTCAGCGCTGTATTACAAAGTGGGCATGGGTGCCCTTAACTTTAGGCCGTTCCAATGAAAAATATACTTTCGATTCAGTCTCACGTTGTTTTTGGCCATGCGGGTAATAGTGCTGCTGAATTTCCTATGCGCCGAATGGGGGTCAATGTTTGGCCGCTGAATACCGTCCAGTTTTCCAACCATACGCAATATGGTCACTGGACTGGTTGTGTGATGCCCGCCAGCCATTTGACTGAGATAGTACAAGGCATTGCCGATATTGATCGGCTGAAAGATTGTGATGCGGTATTAAGTGGTTATATCGGTTCACCCGAGCAGGGCGATCATATTCTGGCTGCGGTTGCACGCGTAAAACAAGCCAATCCGAATGCCTGGTATTTTTGTGATCCGGTCATGGGGCATCCAGAGAAGGGCTGTATCGTCGCGCCAGGGGTGGCAGAGTTCTTCTGTAAAGAGGCCTTGCCTGCCAGCGATATCATTGCACCGAACCTGCTTGAACTGGAGCAACTTAGTGGTGTGCGGGTTGAAAGTGTCGAACAGGCCGTTAAGGTTGCTCGTGATCTCTGCGCCCAAGGGCCAAAAGTTGTGTTAGTTAAGCACCTAAGCCGCGCCGGTTATCATGCTGACTGCTTTGAAATGTTATTAGTCACGGCCGATGAGGCATGGCATATCAGCCGTCCGCTGGTGGACTTTGGTGCCCGCCAACCGGTCGGTGTGGGTGATTTGACCAGTGGTTTATTGCTGGTGAACTTGCTGAAAGGTGAAGCACTGGATAAGGCACTGGAGCATGTTACTGCCGCTGTATATGAAGTGATGCTGAAAACTCAGGAGATGGGTGAGTATGAACTTCAGGTTGTCGCCGCTCAGGATGGAATTGTTAATCCCGTCAGTAAATTCTCTGCCATCAAGTTATAATCCCAGCTATACAGTGCCCCTTAATGGAGGGGCACTCTAATTAATCAAAGGACTTATTTCTTAACGTCTTCTGCGGCTAATGCGGCTTTAACGGCTGGGCGTTCTGCTACACGGCCCATATATTTATCCAAATTACTGCGCTGGGTAATATCAAGTTTCAGCGCACTCGCCCAACGAGTGACAGTAAATAAATAGGCGTCAGCCACGCTGAATTTTTTGCCTAACAGATAATCGTGTTGTGCTAATACGCTGTCTACATAACTGAATTGTTTATTCAGCCGCTCACGTGCGATCGTTTTATAGTCATCTGGTGTTTTCGGGTTAAACAGTGGGCTGAAACCTTTATGTAATTCAGTCGCAATGAAGTTTAGCCACTCAATGGCATGATAGCGGGAAAGGGTCCCTGATGGGGCAATCAGGTGGCGGTCTGGCACCATATCTGCCAGATATTGCACGATAGCAACACCCTCAGTGAGCAGGCTGCCATCATCCAGTACCAAGGCGGGTACCTGTCCTTTTGGACTGATGCTTAAATAGTCTTCACCCGTTTCAGTTATTTTGGCCACCAGATCGACACTCTCAATACTAAAATCTAACCCTGCTTCACGTAATACAATATGTGGAGACAGAGAGCAGGCACCGGGTTTATAGAACAATTTCATCACAAACTCCTTAATCGATCACTGAAAGAAAAAAGCTTCCTTAATCCTAAGGCAGGCGAGGGAAAAATGCTGCTAGCGGTGTAATATAATTGTGCGGGAAATAAAATTAGTCGCAGAAATAAAGTGTTGTCCTACAGCAGTGAGTATCCACCGCTGTAGGTAATCCCTGTCTGTTATTATCAGGCAGTGGAAATCAGTTACCGTGGTGGGCGAGTGCTGATCGATGCGGACCAGCTAAAAGTGGTGGTACTTGGTGCGGTTTTTTTGGTTTTTCTTTCTACGCGGGTTAACTTGGCGACTTGTTCCCGAGCGTTCATGATTTTATCTATTGCTTCTTCTCTTACTTTATTCTGTTCTGAATTGGTTAAAGCCCTTCCTAAATTTATTCTGGCTCTATCGAGTTGCGTTTTGACGTCACGTTGCTCACTTTCGGTCATTTCTTTTAATGTTAGCCTTTTCATTTTTTTCGCCTTGTTTGCATCAGTCTTACTCAGTGTACAACCTTATCCTGCGTGTGGATGTAAGAGATTGCGATCTGGGCGACATTAATCACCATAAAAGCCTGATATTAGCCCCAGTCAAAGCTAATAAAGCGAGAACCAACGGAGTAACAGCCACCGCTCTCTGTAAATGTTATCAGGAGCGGTGTTAACGAAGGGAAGGTTTGGAGGTCATAATAGCCGTGAACCGTAACCCCACAGCAATACAGTCAGACCAAGGAGTAACTCTAATACCAGCACGCCGATAGCAAATGTGGAACCGGAGAAGATAAAACCTTCTTGTCGGTCTATATTCAGGAAGGTGGGGATGCCCAAATACATCAGGTAGCCTGCATAGCAGAGTGCAATGATGCCAACCAATAAGCACAACCAGATAATCGGGTAGAGGGCAACCACGCCACCTAAAAACATGGGCGTTGCAGCATAACCGGCGAATAAGGTACAGCTTTGCCAACTAGGCCGGCTCTCATAGCGGCGGGCCATCCAATAAATCACTCGTCCCATGAGAGCTACCGCCGCCAAAATCAAAACATAGAAAATAATGGCAAAATAGAGTGCGGTAAGGGGAGCCAGTTTTATTATCTGACCATCACCAAAGTTCCAGCCCACTTGTGTGGTGCCGATAAACGCGCAAATCACGGGAATGGCAGCCATTAAAAGGACGTGATGGGCATACAGGTGGCGGACACTTTCCCCCTCGCGTTTAATTTGCTGCAATTCCTGACTAGGACGGGTCAGAAGCCCCCATACATGGTTTATCATAAATCACCTCCTTGCCGGTTATTGACCGCAAATAACAGACGGGTTTCATTCTGATATCGCTCAAAATGGGGTTAACGCTGTGCGGTCTGTTATCAGTATAGTTTATTTTTTGCGCACAAATAATGTGATGAAGTTATCATTGATAAGGCGAGTGATATTCATCATCTCAGTAAATGTTTAAGATGAATCAGTGAATTAATCAGGTATTTTAATCAGGAGCCGTTTATGGGTATTCAGGGAAATGATAGTCGAATTGACAACATAGAGTTTGCCGTCGGTGATATTGCTCGCTCGAAGGATTTCTATGGCAAGGTATTCAATTGGCGCTTTACTGACTATGGCCCAGGATATTGTGAGTTTACCGATGGCCGACTGACCGGTGGCTTCACCACCCTGAGTGACGTTCAGCCCAACGGTGGGCCGTTAATCATTTTGTATGCTGATGATCTTGAACAGACGCAAAAACGGTTGGAAGAAGCGGGAGCCTCTATTGTGCTGGCGATATTTACTTTCCCCGGCGGGCGTCGTTTCCACTTTACCGACCCGGATGGCTATCAGTTGGCGGTATGGTCTGATAAATAAGTATTGAATTTAGGACTTATTCTCGCCAAACGACAGGCTGTCTGAGTTTTACGTGGGAGTTGGCAGGATAAAGTGCTTAGCACGCGTGCTTTATCCTGCCGGGCAATTATGCGGCGGTTACTGGGGTCGCTTTATTACTCTCTGTTGGTGCGAGAGTCATGCGATACAGTTTTGGTGCAGTGAGCATCATCAATACTGCGATAATGGCAGTGACAATACCAATCTGCATAAATACATGGCTATAGATTGCCAGTGATGCATGGGCATCAGTAATATCACTTGGCACCGCAGTTAATGCTGCAACTTTACCGGCGATCAGGGCTGCTGCTGCTGTCGTCAGGAACCATGAACCCATGATGAAGCCCATCAAGCGCTGAGGTACCAACTGCGCAACCATCGCCAGGCCGAGGCCCGAAATCATCAGTTCCCCGATACTTTGCAATGCGTAGCTCAGGATCAACCAGTTAACGGACACAATGCCATGTTCGTTGGCGAAGCTGGCACCCCATGGTAGAACCAGGAAGGCCGCAGAGCAGAGCACCATACCGAAAGCAAACTTGTGTGGCATTGGCAGTCGGTCACCCATCTTATTATAGATAGCCGCCAGTATTGGGCTGGCTACCATGATCCAGAACGGGTTCAGCGCCTGATACTGTTCTGGTTCGAAGGTAATACCAAAGATTGAATGCTCAACGTTATGAATAGCAAAGAAGTTCAGCGACGTTGGCATTTGGCTATACAGCACAAAGAACACCACCGCTTCCAGCATCAGTAAGAATGCCACAATCATTCGGCGGCGGGCAGTGCCATGCAGAGAGAAGGTCTCTTTGGCAAAGATACAGATGATGCCCAGAGATACTAATGCCAACGCCCAACGTGCCACTATTTGGTTATGCAGCAACCAGCTTGACAGCGTGACCAGTGCAACCACACCCACCAATACCATCAGTAACTTTTTAATCTGTAGTGGTGCAAAGTCAGGTTTTGAACCTTGATTTTTTACCCATTTACGACAGAACCAGAAGTTTACCAAGGTGATCAACATACCCACTACGCTCAGTGAGAATGCGACGCTCCAGCCATACTTCGCGGCTAACCATGGGGTGGCCAGCATAGAGAAGAATGAACCGATATTGACGGACATGTAGTACATGGTGAATGCGCCGTCTAAACGCGGATCATCTTTGTTATAGCATGTTGACAGCAGAGAGGATGGGTTGGCTTTGAACAAACCATTACCAACCGCAATGGTCGCCATACCCAGATAAACCCAGAAAATGTCATGGCCGGAGTAGGCAATCATGGCATAACCAACTGCCAGCGTTAATGCACCAAGTACGATGACACGTTTGGCACCGAGCACCTTATCGCCTAACCAGCCACCGATGGCCACAAAGCCATAGACCAGTGCACTGAAGGATGAGAACAAGGTGATGGAGTCGGCTTCGCTCATCCCGAGCATTTTTACCAGATAGACGGCCATGATCCCTTGCAGGCCGTAATAACCAAAGCGCTCCCAAAGCTCGATAGAGAAGATCAGGTAAAATGCTTTTGGTTGTTTGAAAGCATTCATACTGATGCTTTCGGATTGCTCACTGTTGGGTGGCTGTTGACTGTTGTTTGCTGTTGACACGGGGACCTCTGTTTTTCACTACCGACCACAAATGGTGGGAGAGACAAAAGTGAATGCGCGAACCGGCATCCTTTTGCATTGTTATAAGATGTTTAGCGGCGGTTAATGTTCACTATCTTTGTCAACGAGACAAGGCTTTTGCAATATTCTGTTACATATATCTCAGGCAGGGCTATGCGACCATGTTACAAATGTTATGCAGTATTAACGTTTATGTTTTAGCTGTTTGACGATTTTTTGTTTTGATTAAAAGCTGAACTGATTTTATTTGGTGGTATATTCTGCTATTTGATTGGTTAGTGGTTTATATGGTCAGATGTGAGTGAATAAACAATTCAATATTGTGGTTATTGTGAATAATCTGAAATTATCCAAATTTCGTTCAAATGTTAATCAGTAAAATGCCTGAGTTGAAAGATGAAATGGGATCTGGATCAGATAGCTGTGTAAATTTTTCGCGCGAAAAAGGCCAGCACGGCAAAACATGCCACCAAGGGACGATGGTATACTGGATAGAATCATGAAAATCTGAGTATCTGTATGGATATCAAGCAACTGGTCTATCTCTGTAATCTGGAGCGCGAGCGCCATTTTGGTCGTGCGGCTGAGGCCAGCTTTGTCAGCCAGCCAACATTGTCGATGCGTCTGAAAAACCTGGAGCGGGAACTGGGGGTGGCACTGATAAACCGGGGTAATAATTTCGAAGGATTTACCGCCGAAGGTGAGCGCGTATTAGCCTGGGCCAGAGAGATTGTCTCTGTCTATCAAGGGCTAAAGTTAGAGGTGGAGTCCCTTAAACATGGTTTAAACGGCACGCTGCGTATTGGTGTAGTACCACAATGCAGTATCTCGTTGGCACTATTACTTAAAAGTGCCAGTGAACGCTATCCCCATCTGGATTACCGTGTTTCAGTGTTAAGTGCTGACCAATTACTGGAAGCTTTAACCGGTCACTCGGTCGATGTGGGCATTGGTTTTTTTGAATTGACCACCTTGAATGAGCTGCATTTTCAGGTACAACCGCTAGTTGACGGGGGCATTGACCTGGTGTTTCACCCCGGACATTTCCCTGATTTGATGGGGACTGAGCCGCTGGCACTGGCCCAGGTAGCACAACTGCCGCTCTGCCTGGCTGAACCCAGCCGTTACTTCCGCCGCTATCTGGATAACAGTTTTCGTGATGCCGGTCTGCCGCTGCATGTGCGGCTGGAAAGTACTTCTATCTTTCAGTTGTTACAAGGAATCTTTGTCGGTTTAGGCTGTGGCTTGTTCCCGCAGGGTAGTCTACTTGAGGATATGTCACCCGACCTGCAACGGCGGCCGGTGGATATTTTGAAGATGAGTCGGCATGCTGCTGTCGTGGTGGCTGAACCAGGGCGAGTTACACCGCTGGCCCAGCACTTTTTTGATGTCGCTAAAACGTGGTTGGCTACCGACTAAAACACTGCAATCCGCAATTGCGGGCGAGTATCAAACAGCTTGCCCCAGCGTTTGTCTTAACCGGTTGGTCCATCCGGCTGCGGCGGTGTCGAAGATGATACTCACCAGTTGCTGATTACTGACACCCAGAGCTAACAATGGACTGATATGTTGATGGCTAAAGCGTTCTGGTGCGCGAGTCAACTCGGCTGCGGCATAGATAAGCCAGTGGATAATCTGCTCATCAGATTGAGTCGCCAAAGCGTTATCAATCCCCGCGTCAAGTGACGTTATCAATGTGGTGTTAGGGGTTAATTGGTGCAATTGGTGTTTATGGATAGCCAGACAGTAGCGACTGCCATTGATGCGCGCAGTCACCAACGCCACCAATGCCAGCCAATCAGGTGGCAGCAACGGAGGATAATGTTGGCGGGTGATAATGGTGCGGTACGCGAGCAGACTTTGCTGATGGTGTTGTAGCAACTCACTGAGGGTTATCTCTGCGTCATCTGACGATGGCTCAGATGAAATGACCTCATTGATTGTCTTTGAGGGTAACCAACCTTGCCATTGCGCTACAGATGACGCTATCAAGCCTGCGGGAGCATCTTCCATGCGCGGAAAACCGGGCAATATTACCGTAGGATATCCAGCGAGTGCACAAAGGGCTGCCACTACTCTGGCTTGATAACTAACAAAACCAATAATCTGCGATAAAACAATAATATCTGTAGCGGTTAAACCTACATCAGCGAGTTGTTGCAAAGCATGCTTATCAATTAATGTCGGCTGACTGGCCAGTTGACGGGCATATTGTGTTATCTGTGTCAATCGCATATTACTTTCCCGCGATGCGTCCGGGCTGGAAAGTGGCGTCAGGCGGGCGGCATAATGGCTGCACAACCGTTGAACCCCGGTAACTTGTGCCACCGTCAGTGCGGTACTTAAGCGGTCATACAGTGAAAAGGTGTGGTCTCGGTTCAGCTCGACAGTGAGCGGGAAAAGTGCCTGATACATTGCATCTGAGGCAGACAAAATCGCCGCATGCTGGCGTAACGGGTCATCTAATCGGGCGGGAATAGTATCGGCTAAGCCAAGCAAAAAGATACCCTGTTCAATGCTGTTCTCATTTGTCAGCAGATTATCGCCATTACAACTATTAGCACTGTAACTCTCCTCGGTGACGGGGGCGGCGTAGATCTCCGGGTTACCGCTGCGTTGAGTTTCATGATACCAATGGGCATTATCCTGTTGTCGAAATTGCACCATGATGACCTCCGTTAGGGACAGCAACGCGCCCAGGTTAACGATAAAGAGGTTGTAAGCACCGTTTGGCTATAAACCGAGAGCGAATCAGTGACAAGGGTAGGTAGTGCGGTATCGGACCGGGAGCATAGCAAAGTAGTCGGTATCAACATCGGCAAGATATCCTGTTGTTTTATGGAATGAACACAGTGGATATCATTACTGATTGAGTTTGCGAGATAAAATAATGTTAAACCATAATCCATAACTAAAAGTAATAACATATTATTATATATAACAAAAATGTTGTTACGTTAGCGAATAAATGACTAAAGAAGCAGGAAAAAATCCGCGCTGAGGTGAGCGCGGAATGGGTGATCGTGGAGGTAAATGGCAGGGCAGAAAACCCGCCTAAAAATGGCCTGAGTCCCGCCGCCAGGCATCGGCGGTTAAAGCTTCACCAAAGTGGCTGGAAATCAGCCGCTTAGTCAGATCGTGCAGCGGGGATGCCAGCACCTCGGCCGTGCTACCACGCTCCACCACTTCTCCTTCATGCATCACAATCACCTGATCGCTGATATGTTTCATCATGCCTAAGTGCTGGGTGACATAAATATAAGATATGCCATGTTTTTCCTGTAATTCCAGCATCAGATTAATAATCTGTGAGCGCATGGACATATCCAAAGACGCCAGTGCTTCATCGGCAACAATCACTTTAGGTTGCAGGATAAGTGCCCGTGCCAGTGCGATACGCTGCTTCTGGCCGGACGCCAACATATGCGGATAATAGTTAGCGTGATCGGGCAGTAATCCCACTTGCCGCAAGGTCTGATAGATTCGTTGCTCACGAGCCACCGCGTCTAAATCAGTGTTCAATTTCAGTGGCGCATCCAACAACTGGCCGATGCGCTGACGCGGGTTAAGTGAGGTGCTCGGATCCTGAAAAATCATACGGATACGTTGGCTGCGGTAAGCATAATCACCGTAGGACAGGCGATGATCGTCAATCAGCAATTCACCATCCGTTGGTTCAATCATGCCCGACAGCATTTTTGCCAAGGTGGATTTACCGGAACCGTTCTCACCAATCACCGCCAGGGTCTGGCCTTCGCGTAAAGTAAAACTGACCGATTTGACTGCTTCCACATGCTGACGACGAAATAACCCGGTGCGGTAGCGGAAGGTTTTGCTCAGATTACGGACTTCGAGCAGAGTCTCTGCCATTATTGCTCCTCCAGATTTAAGGGGAAGTGGCAGGCAAAGGCGTGGTTTTTTACCAGCCGCAAGCGCGGTGTTTCAATACAGGTTTTTTGCGCATAAGGGCAGCGAGGCCCAAGACGACAGCCAACGGGCAAATGCTCCAGTGATGGAATAGCCCCAGGCAAGGTATTTAAGCGACTTTTATGTGGCAGGGAGCGGCCAAAATCGGGCATGGCACGGATCAGCGCCTGAGTATAAGGGTGGTGGGGGGCGGCCAGCAGGTCTTCGCAAACGGCACTTTCCACAGTTTGGCCGCAATACAGCACGTTAACCCGATTCGCCCATTTACTCATCATCTGCAAGTCATGGCTTATCAGCAAAATAGTGGTGTTGTTATTCTGATTAAGTCGCGCCAGCAGACGGAAAATTTGTGCCTGAGTGGTGGGTTCCATGGCATTGGTAGGTTCATCGGCGATAAGCAGCCGAGGTTGATTAGCCAGTGCAATGGCAATCATCACCTTTTGGCATTCACCTTCAGTCAGCTCATAGGGATAACTGCGCATAATATCTGTGTGGTCTTTAATCCCTACACGGTGCAGCAACTCAATTGCCCGCCGTTTGCGCCAATGAAAACGTTGCCACCAGCGACCTTTATAGGTCCAGCCCGGTATCGCTTGTATCAATTGCTGACCAATATTTTCTGAGGGATCCAGACAGGATTGCGGTTCCTGAAAAATCATCGAGATATTATGGCCGATCACCTTGCGTCGTTCGCGTGGGGTCAATTGCAACAGATCGATGTCGTCAAAGCGAAAACGGTCAGCGGTAATGCGCCAGTTATCTTTACTGACCCCACAGATAGCTTTGGCGATTAAACTTTTACCTGAACCGGATTCACCCACCAGACCACGAACTTCACCCTCAGTCAGGGTAATACTGATGCGATCAACCGCTTTGACCATCCCTTCAGAGGTCATAAATTCAATGGTGAGGTTACGAATATCAAGTAACGGCATTATTCCACCCCCGCATTAATTGCCCGGCGCATGCCGTCACCCAACAGGTTAACTAGCAGTACGCTGACTAAAATCGCGCCACCCGGCAACATCACGGTCCACGGGGCGACATAGACTAAATCAAGTGAGTCCCCCAGCATCGCTCCCCATTCCGGTGAGGGCAATTGTGCGCCTAAATCCAAAAAACCCAACGCAGCAATATCCAAAATTGCCATTGATAGTGCCCGGGTAAATTCAGTGACCAAAATAGCGGCAATATTGGGGAAAATAGCATAAGCCAGAATATGAGGGGTAGACGCGCCATCTAAACGGGCGGCAATAACATATTCTTTATCCAACTCATCATGTACGGCGCTATAAATGGTTCGTACCATTCGGGGTAGCAGTGCCAGCCAAACCGCGAACATGGCATGTTCTAAACTCGGCCCGACAAAGGCGACCACAATGATGGCCAGCAGCAGCGACGGAATAGAGAGCAGGGTATCCAGTACATGATTAAGAATAGCGGAGCGAAAGCCGTGAGTGATACCGGCAAATACACCAAGGATCACGCCACACAGCGCCGCAGCCAGTGTGACTAACAGTGCCGAGCCATAAGTCGATGCGGTTCCTGCCAATAATCGGCTTAAAATATCGCGGCCGAGATCATCAGTGCCAAGGAAGAACGAAACGTTGCCATAGCGTGACCAAGAGGGCGGGAGCAGTTGGTAGCCCAAAAACTGTTGGTCAAGGGCATAGGGTGCCAGTGTATTGCCCAACACACAAAGCACCAAGAGGGCGAGTACGCCGTAGAAGCCCACCATTGCCAAGGCATCGCCATAAAAAAGCCGCCAGGTATACAGCAACGGGCTGGGCATTTTCTTCTCACGGTAGACATTATCGAAGGGCATACCATTCCTTATGCTTTAGCGGTGTCATCATTGCACCCAGAATATCTGACAGGACGTTAATGACGATAACCAACGACCCGACCACCATTACCCCTGCAGAAATGGCGGCGTAATCCTGCTGGCGAATGGCGTTTATCAACCAACGGCCCAATCCCGGCCAGTTAAACACCACTTCGGTTATCATCGCTAACGTCAGCATGGTGGAAAACTGTAACCCCAGTTTTGGAATGATGGGCGGCAATGCATTATGCAGCACATGGCGGCGAATAATGGTAAAGCGTGATAGGCCGCGAGTGGCGGCGGCTTTAATGTAGTTTTGCCCAATAACATCATCGGTACTGGTGCGCATAAGGCGAATGACTTCGGTCGTTGGGGCCACCGCCAGTGCGGTGATTGGCAGGATCATATGCTGCACAGCGCTGAGCATCATCTCTTTGCGATACGGCGAAGGTGATAGCCATGCATCGACCAGAGCCAAACCAGTGACCGGTTTCACTTGATATAACAGGTCAAACCGGCCAGAAACCGGCAGCCAACCTAAATGCAGTGAAAAGAACAACATCAACAGCAGCGCCAACCAGAATACAGGAATTGAGAAACCAAGTAATGCGACAGAACTGATGGCGATATCAGCCCATTTCCCGCGCATCACACCGGCAATAATCCCCAGCGGAATACCAACAAATAGGGCCAGTGTAAAGGCCAGTACACATAATTCCATGGTGGCGGGGAAGGCTTCACGCAATTGCTCGCTAATAGGTTGACCATTGATGCTAGAAACCCCGAAGTCCCACTGAAACAGGCTATTGAAATAGAAGCGGTAAGCATCCATTAAGGATGCGCCATTTAACGGCGCATGAGGGGTAAAGTAGCTCAGGCTAAAACTGACCAGTGACAACATAAACAACGTTATCACTAATAGTAATAAGCGGCGTAAGGTGAAGATAATCATGGTTTTTTGCCCTCATTGCTCTCACGGAACACGCCAGCAAAAGAAGAATTGCCAAACGGGCTTAATACCAAACCTTTAATATCATAACGGTATGCCTGTAACCGTAATGAAGATGCTAATGGCAACAGTGGCAATTGTTGCTCCAAAATACGCTGAGCTTGCTGATAATATTCAATACGCGCGGATAATTGCTGGGAACGTAATGCTTTTTGTAGCAATTCATCAAACGCCGGATCACACCAATGAGCATAGTTTGTTTGCGAACGAATTGCCGCACAGCTTAATAGCGGGCGGAAGAAACTGTCTGGGTCATTACTGTCTGTCGACCACCCTGTCAGCGTCAGGTCGTGATTCATCTCCATCAGCCGCGCCTCTTGGAATCGGCCTTCGACCGGCACTATATTGACTGTAATCCCCACCTGAGCCAAATCAGCCTGAATCAGTTCCGCCGTTTTTAATGGGCTGGGATTATAAGATTGCGAGGCGGTCGGCACCCATAGATTGAATTGTAAATTAGTCAATCCAAGCTGTTTTAGAATCTCTTTAGCTTTTTCTGGATTATATTCGGTTACCTGGGCCTGATTGTCATATGCCCATGATGCACGAGGTAAAATAGACGCTGCGGTCTCAGCGGTACCGTAATAGATTGACTGCATTAATCGCTGGTTGTTAATCGATAATGCGATCGCCTGCCGCACCCGCTGATCGTTGAGTGGTGGCTTACGGGTGTTGAATGCCAAATAAGCTACATTCATCCCTGGGCGCAGTGTCAGACGCAGGCGAGGGTCATCTCGTAAAATGGATAATTGGCTGGCTGCTGGATAGGCCAACACATCACACTCGCCGGTCAGTAGTTTGGATAAGCGGCCAGTACCACCCGCACCCAGATCGATAACCACCTGCGGCATGCGCGGTAAACCTTTCCAATAATCACTGTTACGGAACAGACGAATGTATTGCCCGGAGCGATATTCGTTCAACAAGAAGGGACCGGTCCCCACAGGCTCACGATCGATCTGCTCTTGTCGGCCTTTTTGGGTCAACACGTCGGCGTACTCGGCAGAGAGTACTGGTGCATAATGGGTAGCCAGATGCCAAAGGAAGGAGGCATCTGGAGCCTTCAGCTTAAATTCAACCGTATAATCATCCAGTTTTTTGACACTTTGCACTGCGTCGGCAAATTGTAAACTGTCGAAGTAAGGATACTCGCCACCATTGACATGGTGGTAGGGGTGTTGTGAGTCAAATACCCGCTGAAAGCTGAATATCACATCATCTGCGTTCATCATCCGGGTTGGGGTAAACCAATCGGTGGTCTGGAAGGAGACGTCTTTACGTAAATGAAAACGATATGTCGCGCCGTTATCCAGCACTTGCCAACTTTCAGCTAGTTCAGGGATTAAACGGTAGGTATACGGGTCAACGTCCAGCAGGCGGTCGTAAAGTTGTGCTGCCAGGGTATCGATGGTCAATCCGCTACTGGCCATCTGCGGATTAAAGGTATTGAGTATCCCGCTGACACAATAGACGAAGCCACGTTGGCGGATATCCGGCAGCGGTTGAGCGGGTTGAGGGGCCGGGGCGGGTTGCGCCAGCGCTGATGTCGCAAGGCAAGACAACGACAGCAAGCAAATAAGTAAAGCACGCATAAACGCTTCGCAGTAAGTAAGCAATACTCTTAGTGTACCGTAATCTGACACTCCCCCCAATCCATTGAGTAAAACAACTGCACTGTCTGCTGGTTGTTGCAGCAATCGAGGTGAATAAACAGCAAATTGTTGTTTATACGCGAGGATGTAGTGAGAGCAATGGGCGGCGGCGGCGGTGTTCGATGCTGTAATTGAGTATAATTCCATCATAATCAGTGCGGGAATGAGAAAAATTCTCAACAAAGTGTTTGCAAGTGCTATTGATAACCATTATCATCATTTTGCTCTTCGAGATAAGGCCAGTAGCTTCTGGTTTTAGACAGGAAAGCACGACATTGCTCACATTGCTTCCAGTGTTTTTTAAGCCAGCTCGGGTGCTGGCTTTTTTTTTGCCTGGCGTCGCCTGGTCCTTTCATATGTTATGTGTACTGACGTTCGATCACGATTTAATTATAAATGATAATGATATTTATCCTGTGTGCACTCAGTTTTTTTGTATTATGAAATCAATACATCCATTGCTATATTAATAAATGAAAAATATTAGTGCTGAAACTGTATTTATATAGTCTGGTGGCGTTATGAAACGATGTCAATTAATGGTTTTATTGTTTATTTCTTATATAATAAGTATGAGTGGTTGGGCTAAACCGCCGGATATTGTTTGGCGTGTTGATACCCGCGATTATCAAGAGATATTCAGTCAGGGTTTTCACTCTTTAGGTGATAATGATTCTGTAGTAGAACACCTTAGTGGCAGAAGTTGCCGTGGTGACCATGCCACATCAGCGGATAGTATATTTATTTCCACTACAGCCGATAAAATATTTGCTTATAATTATTTAGAGAGAGTTTTGAAAAAAACACAAACGACAATAGGCAGTGATGCACTGGTTTATCTTTATCAGATAAGGGCTGATAGTAATATGTATAGCGCAGATTATACATTGAATTTTATATTACGCGTGGGGGCGAGTGGTATGCAACAGGAGCTTCACCATATTTTTCGCTATTCGCCGTTCTTATCGGAATGGATGGCGCATAGCAGAATTTTAGGAGAACAAATTATGTCAGCAACTTCATACCTGTTGCGTCAGGGCAAAGTTATCGCTAATGAGTTTATGCCTAACCCTTTGTATCGGCAAACACGATCGAGTGCCAGTGCGAATCCTTATCGCAATGCTTTAATAATACCGTCGACTCTGAATATAATGCGAGTCTGGATGTTAAGAATGGGAATAAGACCGATGGTCAGGGCGTGTTTTGGCAGTATGAAGTCAACGAACCACAAGCGGGGTATAGATTCAATTTATCGAGGTCATGGCAGAATGTTTAAGTTAATCGCTATTTTATAAAGTTAATATTCCTAATATGTAGAGGTTATATTATGAAGGTGGTTATTTATGGGGCCATTGTGTTATTTTGTAGTTCGGTATTGGCGACTAAACCTGGAGATTTAAAATCACAATGTGATGCTGATAACAGCATGATGATTTATAATCAGATAATTAAAAAATATAATGCGACTATTATGTGGCGACCGGATGATATGTCGCTTAATGCGATTAATATTAAAATAGATGATAAATGGTATGGAACTATAGCAGAAGATAAAGTTAATGGTAATGGAGCGAAAGGGCTATCCAGTTTTGCACAAGCCGCTTACTTAATTAATCTCCCTGTCGATGTCTGTGTTAAAGGTAAATATCTACGGGGGCTGGAGGGGGTTCATTAGCTTTTCGCTCAGATCAGCCGGTTATTATCCTCTGCACTGAACGAAATGAGAAGCTAATTCTTTTCTACTGACCGATATCACCGCTTAAAATAGCATGTTTCTTTAACATGCCACGTAACTGATGGTAGGTTAGCCCGAGTAAACTCGCCGCTTTGCGTTGATTGAACCGCGCCTGTTCCAAAGCGTGTTTCAACATTTGTTGTTCACTGTTTTGCAACCACTGCTTTAGGTCGAGAGGCAATTGAGAAAGTTCAGAAACGTGAACGTCTGCCATTTGCGGCGCTTTGTTTTCACGAGGCTGTCGGGGTGCGAAAGGATTAATAATGATATTATCCAGTGATTGGTCACTATTCCCGTGGCGATAAACTGAACGTTCCACCACATTTTTCAACTCCCGCACATTACCCGGCCAGTCATAATCCAGTAGTTGCTGTTTAGCTTGTGGCGTAAAACCGGGAAATAGCGGCAGACCTAACTCTCTACACATCTGGATGGCAAAGTGTTCAGCGAGTAACATGATATCTTGCTGACGTTCACGTAACGGTGGTAGTTGCACTACATCAAAGGCGAGCCGGTCCAGCAGGTCGGCGCGGAATTTACCTGCCTGCGCTAAAGCGGGTAAATTGTCATTGGTAGCACAAACCAGCCGGACATCCACTTGCAACGGCTGACTGCCGCCAACGCGCTCCAGATGACCATACTCAATCACACGCAGTAATTTTTCCTGCACTAACATAGGCGCTGTTGCCAGTTCATCTAAAAAGAGCGTACCCCCATCTGCTCGTTCAAAACGCCCCAGATGGCGCTTCTGCGCACCGGTAAACGCCCCCGCTTCATGACCAAATAATTCTGAGTCAAGTAAGTTTTCATTCAATGCGGCACAGTTAAGTGAGATGAATGGCCCCTGCCAACGGTTTGATAAATAATGTAACCGGTGCGCAATCAGCTCTTTACCGGTGCCTCGTTCACCAATCACCAACACCGGCTTATTCAACTTTGCCAGCCCGGAAACTTGCTCCAGCACTTCAACAAAAGAGTTTGCTTCGCCTAACAGGTTTTCTAATTGCTCGCTCATGATGAAATTCGCCAATAGTTAGTTAAAACACTCACTTTACATTCTATCTTAATTTAAGCAGAAAATATTTTTTTGTTATTTTTCAACTTATTAAAACTAATGAAAAGTTGGCACGACTCTTGATAATAGTTATTCCACAAGAGTTAGGCGAATGGATGCAACCAGACGCCGCTATTTCAGAAAGCCATTAAGTCAAAGAGGACATACATTATGGGTATTTTTTCACGCTTTGCCGATATCGTGAATGCCAACATCAATACATTGCTAGATAAAGCGGAAGATCCACAAAAGTTAGTACGCCTGATGATTCAGGAAATGGAAGATACACTAGTCGAAATTCGTTCAACATCTGCCCGCGCATTAGCTGAGAAAAAACAGTTGTTGCGTCGCATCGATCACAGCGAAAGTCAGCAGCAAGAGTGGCAGGAAAAAGCCGAGCTGGCTCTGCGTAAAGATAAAGAAGATTTAGCCCGCGCGGCACTGATTGAAAAACAAAAAGTTGCTGCATTGATTGATACACTGACCCGTGAAGTGGCCACAGTAGAAGAAACACTGAGCCGCATGAAACATGAAATTAGCGAGTTGGAAAGTAAGCTAACTGAAACCCGCGCCAGACAACAGGCGCTGACCCTGCGCCATCAGGCTGCTGCGTCATCTCGCGATGTGCGCCGCCAGCTCGATAGTGGGAAACTCGACGAAGCTATGGCACGTTTTGAGCAATTCGAGCGGCGTATTGACCATATGGAAGCTGAGGCTGAAACTGTGGGGGTCGGCAAACAAAAGTCGCTGGAAAGCCAGTTTGCTGAACTGAAAGCAGATGATGAAATCAGTAACCAGTTGGCCGCACTGAAAGCGAAAATGAATTCGGCTGAGTAATGGTCTTGACCCATTTGCGTAAGCCCTATCTTTTGCTCTGTTTTATCGCTTTAGGGGCGAAAATATATCGGGCGGGCCGTAAGCAATAAAGCGGCCTGCCATAATTAAAATGCGGATACCCGCGCCAGATGATTAAGGGGAACGAATGAGTATCCTGTTTCTTGCCATACCACTGACCATTTTTGTGCTGTTTGTCGCACCTATTTGGTTATGGCTGCATTACAGCAATCGCCAGCAAAGTGGCGCTCAGCTTAGTCATCAGGATATGCAGCGCCTATCACAGTTAACTGATGATGCTCGCCGGATGCGGGAACGGATTCAAACATTAGAAGAAATTCTTGATGCGCAACATCCGAACTGGAGGCAGTCATAATGGGCGATGTTTTTAAAAATAATATGTTAAGTGGCAAAAAACTGTACCGGGTGCCAGAAGAGGGCATGATCAAAGGGGTGTGTGCTGGTCTGGCCCACTATTTTGATATTCCAGTACGATTGATTCGGGTGATGGTGGTGTTATCCCTGTTCTTTGGTTTGTTTGTTTTCACTATCGCGGCCTATATCGTACTGACTTTTATACTGGAACCGGTCCCCGCAGCCAGTTTTAATGGGCAGCATGAAGCAACGCCTCGTCAGCTGCTGGATCAACTAGAGTTTGAGTTGGGCGCCGGGGAACAGCGTTTGCGCCAGGTAGAGCGCTATGTCACCTCTGAGACTTTTGGTGTCCAGAGCCGTTTTCGCCAGTTGTAGTGTTACCAATTATTGCAGCCGGGAATGTTGCCCATAGATGTTACTTACCTATCCATACAGCCTGCCGGAGGGCAAAAGATGAACAATAATCCCGCCCGTTCACGTGCAGGTGTAGTATTAACGTCACTGGTTAAAATTATCTTTACTGTTGCATTGGCCTATGGCCCAGCCAGTGCGGCTGGCTTGATAGTAAAGAGTGTGAGCCGCAAGCCCCTGCGTTGGTTGCTGCTGATGCTGCTCGAGCCAATGTTAAAACGCGCAATGCAGGCAGCTGCTGGCCAATTTGCCAAGGAGAAGCATGAAACGACTGCAAAATGAGATTACGTCTTTGGTTAATCGTGGGATGGATCGCCATCTGCGATTAGCGGTAACCGGCTTGAGCCGCAGCGGGAAAACTGCCTTTATTACTTCGTTAGTGAATCAATTACTTCATGTCCACAGCGGTGCACGTTTACCGCTGTTTTCGGCTGTGCGCGAAGAGCGGCTACTGGGTGTAAAACGGGTACCGCAGCGTGATTTGGGTATTCAACGTTTTACCTATGATGAAGGATTGGCGTCTTTATATGGCACACCGCCAAACTGGCCAACCCCAACCCGTGGCGTCAGTGAAATTCGCTTAGCATTGCGCTTTCGTTCTGGTGATTCGCTTTTGCGCCACTTTAAAGAGACATCGACACTTTATTTGGAGATTGTCGATTACCCCGGTGAATGGTTACTGGACCTGCCTATGTTGGAACAGGACTATTTAAGCTGGTCCCGCCAGATGGCTGGTCTACTACAAGGGGATCGCGCACAGTGGGCCAAACCTTGGCTAACATTGTGTCAGCAGTGTGATCCGTTAGCACCGGCAGACGAAAACCAGCTAGCGGCCATTGCACAGGCCTATACCGATTATCTTATTCGCTGCAAGAATGAAGGCCTGCATTTCATTCAACCCGGGCGGTTTGTCCTGCCTGGTGATATGGCTGGTGCGCCTGCACTACAGTTTTTCCCGTGGCCGGAGGTGAATGAACTGAGTGAATCACGGCTGGCGCAGGCGGATAAACATTCCAATTTGGGTATGTTACGCACCCGTTTTAGCTATTACTGCAACTCGGTGGTGAAAGGTTTTTATAAAGAACATTTTGTCCGATTTGATCGACAAATTGTGCTGGTGGATTGTTTGCAACCCTTGAACAGCGGGCCGCAGGCATTCAACGATATGCGCCTGGCTCTGACACAATTAATGCAGAGTTTCCATTACGGAAAACGAACGTTATTCCGTCGCTTATTCTCGCCGTGTATCGATAAGCTGATGTTTGCGGCGACTAAAGCGGATCACGTGACGGCGGATCAACACGCGAATCTAGTATCGTTACTCCAGCAATTGGTGCAGGAAGCCTGGCAAAATGCTGCTTTCGAAGGGATCAGTATGGATTGTGTTGGGCTAGCATCGGTACAGGCGACAGAAAGTGGCATAGTTGAACATCAGGGGCAAAAAATCCCTGCATTGCGTGGCCATCGCCTACTGGATGGTGTACCGCTGACGGTATTCCCGGGGGATGTCCCGGCGCGTTTGCCTGGTCCGGCATTCTGGCAGCAACAGGGTTTTCATTTTGATGAATTTCGTCCACAAGCGGTGAATGTTGATAGCCCATTGCCCCATATTCGGCTGGATGCAGTGATGGAGTTCTTATTGGGAGATAAGTTGCGATGAGTGAGCCGTTGAAACCACGGATAGATTTTGAACAGCCTTTGCAGCCTCTTGATGAGCCAGTATTAAAAGCAGCACAGGCTTTTGATCAACAAACCGCGGAGAACTTCTACCCTGCGGCACCTGAACTAGACGCTGAAGATGAAGAAGGGCGGGTGGAAGGGTTGGTGAATGCTGCGCTGAAACCCAAACGCAGTCTGTGGCGCAAAATGGTGACGGCCGGACTGGCACTCTTTGGTGTCAGTGTAATTGCCCAGTCAGTGCAATGGGTTAATCAGGCTTGGCAGCAGCAGGATTGGATAGCACTGGGGGCAACGACTGCCGGTGGGCTGATTGTGGTGGCCGGAGTTGGTTCGGTGTTGACCGAGTGGCGGCGCTTATACCGTTTACGCCAGCGGGCACAAGAGCGAGATATCGCCCGTGAACTCTTGGTGAGTCACGGTATCGGGCAAGGGCGCACCTTTTGTGAAAAACTGGCGCGTCAGGCCGGACTGGATCAAGGGCATCCGGCACTGCAACGTTGGCAGGCGTCCTTGCATGAGACGCATAACGATCGAGAAGTGGTTGAGTTATATGCCAAACTGGTACAGCCAGCACTGGATAATCAGGCACGGGCAGAAATTAGCCGCTACGCTGCTGAATCAGCATTAATGATTGCGGTCAGTCCTCTGGCGTTGGTGGATATGGCCTTTATCGCCTGGCGTAATATTCGTCTGATTAATCGTATTGCTGCTTTGTATGGTATCGAATTGGGATATTTCAGCCGAATTCGGTTATTCCGCTTAGTGTTACTGAACATTGCTTTTGCCGGGGCTTCCGAATTGGTACGAGAAGTGGGTATGGACTGGTTGTCACAGGATTTGGCCGCGCGTTTATCGGCTCGTGCGGCGCAAGGGATCGGGGCGGGGCTACTGACCGCCCGACTGGGTATCAAAGCGATGGAGCTATGTCGCCCGTTGCCATGGCTGGATGGTGATAAACCTAAACTGGGAGATTTTCGCCGCCAGTTGATTAGCCAATTGAAAAATACGCTGCCGAAAAAAGACCAAGCTAAGCCATAGCCGGTTGGCTATTTCAATCGCGGATCGAAGGCGAAGGAGAGTGTTTTAGCGGTACTCAAACAGGTCTGAAAATCTTTGTGGCGTGGGTTGACCAGCATATTGTGTTCTGATGGCACCAGTGTGGACGGGACCAGTAATCCAATTGATGATTCTGATGCCAACCACTCGGTGCCGATATCCATCGTAGCGACAGGTGCGGGGTCGTTACGCCAGTCAATGGGCCAATCCTGTGGCTGTAACAGCATGATATTGCTATCATCAATCTCAATTTGAAATAATTCAAACTCACTGAGTGTTGAGCTGTCTTGAATATGCACCAGTGTTTCCAGCATTGCCAGTGACACACTACTGGCTAAATAGATGGCAGCGTGGCCTTTATGATTCCAGCGGCCGCCATAGATTTCAGCGCCATAGCCGGTCCAGGTTGAAGCAAGATAACGGCGCATCACAATGCGATAGAGCATCATAAGTATTGCCCCGTCGGGTTGCTAGTAATTGTGAACTTATCCATGTCATCTTCCCTATAGAACTTTTATCCTTCCTGGCACTCAGCTATGAAAATACACCGTGTTCCAGCCGGCCAATTAAATCACAGATTTCTAGTGCGCCGGTTTCGGTCTCCAGCAGTGAGTCAGGGCTGCGATGCCCAAGCCCCTTAATTGGCGTCGACATCCAGACGATGGCTTTGCCTTTATCACCACCAAATAGATCAACGGCGGCATCCATTACTCGCACGAAACGCGCAATTCGCTCGCTTTCTTCCGGTGTGAAACGGCCATCATGGGTGCGTCTGCGGGTTAGACTACGGCTGGGAATACCGGTAGCACGCAATACTTCAGATTTAGGTATGGACGCCCAGAGATGGATGCTATCGATGACATCGACAGAAAAACCCAATTTGATGCTATCCACCAATACCGTGCCACGACTGGCCGGCAAACCAATTTCACGCCAGAGCGCCCCTGCCTTGGTTGTGGGGGTAGGCTGATAAGCTCTCATGTAACCTCCTCGGTCATATGGCTACCTCTACTATAGCCAGTTGGCCGATGGAATGCAAAGTGTCACCTCACCTTGACGAAGGGACTGATACAGTCAGGCATTATATTATTCTGAATTATTCTTATAAAAACTAATAACTCGCTAGATGTATAGCGCACAGGCGCTGAAAATCTTACCTTGCTAGTATTGGTCGGGGAAAAAATCAGCAAAAACCCGATTCCTGTCAACTTTTGCTGACAGACTGCTTCATCAGCAAGGGGGGACAGGGTATTATCATAAGCAGAGACTCCGCACCTGCACTATATAAGGTCGATACTGATGCGCTTGGAAGTTTTTTGTGAAGACCGACTCGGTCTCACCAGAGAGTTACTTGATCTCTTGGTTTTACGCAGCATTGATTTACGGGGGATCGAAATTGATCCGATAGGGCGTATTTACCTGAACTTTTCTCAACTGGATTTCAGTGTATTCAGTGCTTTAATGATGGATATTCGACGTATCGAGGGGGTAACAGACGTTCGAACCGTCTCCTTTATGCCATCAGAACGTGAACACCGCGCGCTGCGAGCGTTACTTGAATCGATGCCAGAACCGGTATTCTCCATTGATTTAAGAGGTAATCTTGAGTTAGCGAACCCTGCGGCCCGTGAGCTTTTCTCCCTTCATGAGGAGCGTATTCGCCACAAAACTGCCGGCAGCCTGCTCGGGGGATATAACTTTGCCCGTTGGTTTGAAGGGGGGGAAACCGCGCCTCATACCGAACGGGTGTTGATCAACAATCAGGATTACCTGATGGAGATAACCCCCATCGAGCTTGAAGACGAGCATCAGCAGAACCAAACAGTGGGTGCAGTGGTGATGTTAAAATCCACGGCGCGCATGGGTAAACAGTTACAAATCTTATCAGTTAACGATGATACTGAATTTAAACAGATTGTTGCCACCAGCGTTAAGATGCGCCAAGTGCTTGAGCAAGCCCGTAAATTGGCGATGCTGGATGCCCCCTTGCTATTGGTCGGTGATACCGGTACTGGTAAAGATCTCTTGGCTCACGCCTGTCACTTGCGTAGCCCGCGCGGGAAAATGCCTTTCCTTGGCCTTAATTGTGCTTCAATGCCGGACGATGTGGTAGAAAGCGAGCTATTCGGCTATGCAGCCGGGGCTTACCCGAATGCCATCGAAGGTAAAAAAGGCTTCTTTGAGCAGGCGAATGGTGGCTCGGTGCTACTGGATGAAATCGGCGAAATGTCGCCACGCATGCAAATCAAACTGTTGCGATTCCTAAACGATGGTACCTTCCGCCGTGTCGGGGAAGAACATGAAGTGCATGTCGATGTTCGGGTTATTTGCGCCACGCAAAAGAACCTGGTGGAGTTGGTTCAGCGTGGTGAGTTTCGTGAAGATCTCTATTATCGCCTTAATGTGCTGACTATCACCTTGCCACCATTGCGTGAGCGTCAGGCTGATATCATGCCACTGACCGAATTGTTCGTTGCCCGCTTTTCGGACGAACAAGGCGTGCCACGGCCGAAGTTGGCTCCTGAACTGAGCAGTTTTCTGACTAATTATGGTTGGCCCGGCAATGTACGGCAGTTGAAAAATGCCATTTATCGCGCTCTGACCCAATTGGACGGTTTCGAACTACGGCCCCAGGACATTATCTTGCCGGAGTTCGAAGTTGAAGCCGTACTGGGGGACGAAGTGCTTGATGGTTCGCTTGATGACATCAGCAAACGCTTTGAACGCTCAGTGCTGACCCGTCTTTATCGTAATTATCCCAGTACACGTAAATTGGCCAAGCGCCTTGGCGTCTCGCATACCGCGATTGCCAACAAGTTGCGCGAATATGGTTTAAGCAGTAAGCGGCCAGTCAGTGATAACAGCGAAGAAGAGTAAGCAACAGAGCAATACGTTGCTATAAATGGATTGTATTAAAAACGGATTGTATTAAAAAACGGCTGTACCCAGATGGGCCAGCCGTTTTGAGTTAATGCTCCGGATTAGTTAAACCCAAGTTAACCAGTTACTTCAATGCTGCCAGGGCGGCATCATAGTTTGGTTCAGTGGTGATTTCGTTAACCAGTTCACTGTAGATAACGTTATCTTGCCCATCCAGAACCACCACAGCACGCGCAGTCAAACCAGCCAATGGGCCTTCGGTAATGGCCACACCATAAGCTTGTTTGAAATCGGCGCCACGCAGCGTTGATAAGGTCGTTACGTTGCTCAGGCCTTCAGCACCGCAAAAGCGTGATTGAGCGAATGGCAGGTCAGAGGAGATACAAAGAACGACAGTGTTCTCAAGTTCGCCAGCCAATTGATTGAATTTACGTACCGATGCCGCACAAACGCCGGTATCAATACTTGGGAAGATATTCAGGACTTTACGTTTGCCAATGAAGCTGCTCAGGGCAACATCAGATAAATCTTTCGCAACCAAAGTAAAGTCTTTTGCTTTATCGCCAGCTTGTGGCAGTTGACCTGCAACAGTCACTGGATTGCCTTGAAAATGTACGGTCTGTGTCATTATTTGATCCCTTTTACAGATGTGTAACACGAAGTTCAGTTTAAGGTAACAATGGCGGCTTGGATATGAGAAATTTGCTAAATAATTGAGATTTCGCTTACGTTAGGTTCTAACGTCTGATACTCAAACCCGAATTTTGCCAAGGAGCCATAATTGAGAACAATGCGTTTCTACCCTGAGGCATGGCCTTTACATTCTGCGTTTGTTATTTCCCGTGGTAGCCGCACCGAAGCCAAAGTGGTGGTCGTCGAGATTGAAGAGGACGGCATCCTGGCTTGCGGCGAATGTACGCCATATCCACATTATGGTGAAAGTGAATCATCGGTCATGGCACAGCTCGCCTTGGTTGTTAATGCCATAGAAGGTGGCATTTCACGGCAGGATTTACAGCCGCTATTATCCGCAGGGGCCGCCAGGAATGCGGTGGATTGTGCACTGTGGCAGTTGGAATGTTTACAGAGCCAGCAAAGTTTGTGGCATATGAGCCAGACCACGGCTATTCCCCATATTTCAATGGCTCAAACAGTCAGTATCGGCACGCCAGAAGCGATGGCGTACAGTGCCAGTGCATTGGCACATCTTGGCGCCAGATTGTTGAAAATAAAACTTGATGACCATCTTATTGCTGAGCGTTTAGTGGCGATCCGCAGTGCTGCGCCAGAAGTGACCTTAATCGTGGATGCCAATGAATCCTGGCAAACCGAAGGGCTGGTTGCCCGTTGCCAGTTACTGGCAGATTTAGGTGTGGCGATGCTGGAACAGCCGCTACCGGCCGGTGAAGATGATAGCTTGCAGAATTTTATTCATCCGTTGCCGATTTGTGCTGACGAAAGCTGCCATACGCGGGCGGATTTAGCCGGACTGGTTGGCCGCTATGACATGGTAAACATTAAACTGGACAAAAGTGGCGGGTTAACCGAAGCGTTATTGCTAGCCGAGCAGGCAAAATCACAGGGATTTGCCATTATGCTCGGTTGCATGTTGTGTACTTCCCGCGCCATACGAGCGGCCTTGCCACTGGCACCGGGCGCGCGGTTTGTTGATCTCGACGGCCCGACATGGTTGGAACAGGACATTGAGGGTGGGTTGCACTTCTCAACAGGGGCGATCGATTTGTCGGTTTAATCCGCCAACGTGAGTAAATCCACCAATGCAGCCAGATAACATTCACTGGCCGCATCGGCGGAAATTGGCGGTAATTCTGCGGTGATACACGGCAAATTGCGATCAGCGCACCAGCTACCAAATGACCCCGGTGTGGCGTAACCGACACTGTTAACGAGCGGTAATGCGAAATTGGCTGCCAACCGAGCCCCTAGCACAGAGCTATCAGGGTCTTCAATGCAGGCCAACGGCTCATGGAATGAGACGACCCAGCGGGGAGCAAGTTGCTCAATCAAGGCGCATAAAGCTTGTGTTTCTGGCTCTGAACCTGCGTGTTCGCCCGTCAATAACCGGACATCACGTGCATCAGCGGCACTGTTCCAGCGATAAACCGTCTCGCCTGGTTGCCAGTTTTTTGCCGGGAAATTGCGATTAAGATCAACACCATTGGCATTAGCACGTAACCCTAATTGGCAACCATCCGGGTTCACTGCTAATACCACATGATGGCGCTGTTGTTCCGGGGCAATAGTGCGTAACGCGCAGGAAAGGGCAACAATGGCCGCACTTTCATCGCCATGGGTGCCGGCGATAATCAACCCGGTGTTCACAGATGACGTGGGGGCAGGGAAGTAAAGCAGCGGTGCCCCCAGCAGCGATTGGCCGTAGTGTTGGCCTAAGGTGAACAAATTTCCTCGTGCTGAACGAGGTCGATATTGAGTCATAATGTTCTCTGTTATCCTGAACATATTTATAATACTTTCAACATAGCATTTAATATTATTTCTTTGAATCAATAAGTTATTTTTGATGCTGATGGCAATGGTTCAGAGAACCATAAAGGCTAACGTCAGTCGCTGATTGTATTGTTGAATGCAGTTTACTTTTGATGTTGCCGTGGTGAGCTATATTTTATCATCGTCAGTATAGGGTTTAATCTGCTAGTTTATATCGACAACGTGTTGAGTTGATGTTGAAGCTTTACTGTTTGATTTACTTTAAATAAATAGATCTAGAAATAATGATGCGTTAAATTTACACACACAGTAACCCCAAGGTCATGGCTGAATATTACCTACATAGAATATGTTGGTACGCGCTGTGAGTAGTTAACGTTATGAGCAGTCAGGGGCTGCTTTCGCTGACATGGACAACAACGATAAGGTTATCGATTATGCGCTATTTCCGTTATGCATTGTGTGCCGCATTAGTGGGCACCGCGTTGGGCGCAGCAAATGCTGCTGATGTTCCTGCGGGTACCGTATTGGCAGAAAAACAAGAAATCGTTCGTCATATTAAAGATGAGCCAGCCTCCCTTGATCCGATGAAAGCCGTGGGGCTCATCGAGGCTCAGGTCGCGCGTGACCTGTTTGAAGGCTTAGTGAATCAGGATGCTCAGGGCCAAATAATTCCCGGAGTGGCATTAAGCTGGCAAACAACAGATAACCAAACCTATATATTTACTTTACGTAAAGACGCTAAATGGTCTAACGGCTCACCGGTCACTGCACAGGACTTTGTTTACAGCTGGCGTCGATTAGTTGACCCTAAAAGTTTATCTCCTTTTGCCTGGTTCGCTGAATTAGCGGGGATGGAGAATGCACAGCAAATTATTTCAGGGAAAATGTCACCCGACACGCTAGGGGTGAGTGCTATTAATAATCACACCTTAAAAGTCAAACTCAGTAAACCAGTACCTTATTTCCCAAGTCTGACAGCAAATTTCAGTTTATTCCCGGTACCCCAGTCTGTTGTTGAACAATATGGTAATGATTGGACCAAAGTCGGTAATCTGGTAGGCAATGGCGCATTTAAATTACAAGATAGAGTCGTCAATGAGAAATTGGTCTTAGTACCGAATGAACATTATTGGGACCATGCGCATACGGTGCTGACCAAAGTAACGTTTATTCCAATTAATCAGGAAGCAAATGCCACTAAACGTTATCGTGCGGGTGATATTGATATTACAGAATCATTCCCGAAAAATTTATATCAGAAGTTGCTAAAAGATATTCCTGACCAGGTTTATACGCCTGATCAGCTAGGAACCTATTATTACGCCTTTAATACGCAACGTGCACCAACCAATGATATTCGCGTACGTAAAGCATTATCTTATGCGATAGATCGTAAAATCATTGCTGAAAAAGTATTAGGTACTGGAGAGAAGCCAGCTTATCACTTTACGCCTGATGTTACTGCTGGCTACCATCCGGTTGCAAATTTATTGCAGCAGCAAGATCAGGATGAATTGAACGCACAAGCCAAAGCATTGCTGCATGCTGCGGGCTATGGCCCTGATAAGCCGTTAACATTATCCCTCTTGTATAATACCTCTGATAATAATCAGAAATTAGCCATTGCCATTGCTTCTATGTGGAAGAAAACATTGGGTGTGGATGTCAAAATGATTAACCAGGAATGGAAGACATATATTGACAGCCGTAACACCGGTAATTTTGATGTGGTTCGTGCGTCATGGGTCGGTGACTATAATGAGCCGTCTACCTTCCTGTCACTGCTGACATCCACACACAGCGGAAATATCGCGAAATTTAATAGTGTAGATTATGATAAGTTACTCAATGAAGCGGGTAAACAGACCAATGCTAAAGCACTGAGTGATGATTATAATAAAGCTGAACAGATTATTGCCGAGCAAGTACCTATCGCACCTATATATCAATTTACCAATGGCCGTTTAATTAAGCCGTGGGTGAAAGGTTATCCAATCACTAACCCTGAGGATGTGGCATACAGTCAGACGATGTATATCATCAAGCACTAAAGCTGGTGTGTTTCTGACAGTTAGGCCGCCAGTATTAATTGGCGGCTTTTTCTATTTTTTTAATTTTCTCTCAGTGGTGATGAGATAATTAAATCTATCTGGTCACTTTATGTTTAGATCATTTTACTACATTTAACATTGCGTTTTCTTAGTGTCAGACGGTTCTGTTATGGCTGCGGCGAGCTATCCTGGTTCATCACCTTTAAAGATCGGGTGGCTAGCGCTACACTGAGCTAATTGCATGATAAATTCCGAAATAGAGGATGTTGTTGTGGATGTAGTCGAAGGGAAAGCACTTCAAGTCTCTGATGCGGTTTATGCCTATCAACTCGATGGTAAAGGGGGGGTGACGTCAATAAGTGTTGATGCGGTCGCCACAGCGGAGCAGCCTTGCTGGTTGCATCTGGATTATACCTATCCGCAAAGTGCAGCCTGGTTGCAAAATACACCCTTACTGCCAGAGGTGGTGCGTGATGGTCTGGCGGGGGAGAGTGTGCGTCCTAAGGTCACCCGGCTGGGTGATGGCACGATGATAACCTTGCGTGGTATTAACTTTAACACCGATGCCCGTCCCGATCAGTTAGTGACGATTAGGGTCTATATCACAGACAAATTGATCGTCTCAACTCGCCATCGTAAGGTTTACTCCATCGATGATGTACTAAATGACCTGCAAAGCGGCACTGGCCCGACAGACAGTGGTAATTGGCTGGTGGAGATTGTCGATGGCCTGACCGACCATACCAGTGAGTTTATCGAAGACTTACACGACAAAATTATCGATCTTGAAGATGATTTACTGGAGCAAAAAATCCCCCAGCGTGGGCAAATGGCATTATTACGCAAGCAGCTAATTGTGTTACGCCGCTATATGGCACCACAACGCGATGTATTTTCTCGATTGGCCAGCGAGCGTTTGCCCTGGATGAATGATGATGATCGGCGTCGAATGCAGGAAATCTCAGAACGGCTGGGCCGTGGATTAGAGGATTTAGATTCAAGCATCGCCCGCACGGCAGTGCTGTCTGATGAAATTAGTTCATTAATGGCTGATGCGATGAACCGGCGGACCTATACCATGTCGCTTTTGGCAATGGTCTTTTTACCGACGACCTTTTTGACCGGTTTGTTTGGGGTCAACCTTGGTGGGATCCCCGGTAATACCGACTCTTTTGGTTTTGCGACTTTTTGCATGATGTTGGTGGCTTTGGTGTTAGGTGTTGCCTGGTGGTTAAAGCGCAGTAAATGGCTCTAATAATGAAGCGGTAGGCGCGTAAAAGAGTGTGCCAGAGATAGGGTTAATCACTGCAAAATTGAGCCACATCAAGATTTGATGGTAATGACTCAGGCATTATCACTGTGCAGGTGAATGCAACGTCAAGCGATGGGCGTTGCGCTCCATATTTGTAATACTTTTATTTTGAATTACTGCATAGCACATAATTGTTACGATGCCGATGTTGTCTCAACATCGGCATTTTTTTTATGCATTTTTAGCAAGATATTTAATTCCTTTCAACCTGCTCAGGGTTGCTGCAATTTCTACTGTTTCATGGATGCATAAACTTACGTATAATAACGCTTTACTTTTTCACTCGGAATTAGTCGCTCTGAACGTTATTAGAGACCTGATAAGTATTTATGAATCAAGAAGATACAAGAAAAGAAACCCTTGAGTTCAATAAACTCCAGAAGCGCATTCGGAGAAATGTCGGCAACGCTATCACCGATTACAACATGATCGAAGATAATGACGTTGTAATGGCATGCATGAGTGGTGGGAAGGACTCGTTTGCAATGTTGGACATCCTGCTCGGCCTACAAAAGGTTGCGCCGATCAAGTTCGATGTTATTGCGGTAAATTTAGACCAAAAACAGCCCGGTTTTCCTGAGCATATTCTGCCTGAGTATCTTGAAAGCCTTAATATCCCTTATTATATTGTGGATAAAGATACTTATTCGGTTGTTAAAGAGAAAATACCTGAAGGTAAAACAACCTGCGGGCTATGTTCTCGTCTACGCAGAGGAACATTGTATTCATTTGCGGAGAAGATTGGCGCTACAAAAATCGCGCTCGGTCACCATATGGATGACATTGTTGAAACGCTATTTTTGAATATTTTCCATGGTGCACGCATGAAAGCGATGCCGCCAAAATTACGTTCTGACGATGGACGTAATATTGTTATCAGGCCGCTGGCATATTGCCGCGAGAAAGACCTGATTAAGTATTCTGAGTATAAAACTTTTCCAATAATTCCATGTAACCTGTGTGGTTCGCAGGAGAATTTGCAACGCCAGGCGATTAAAACCATGCTAGGCGAATGGGATAAAAAAGATCCGGGACGGGTTGAGAGTGTATTTAAGTCAATACAAAACGTAAGCCCAAGCCAGTTAGCTGACCGTAACCTTTTTGATTTCGTCAACCTGCCGTTAGATCGTGACGGGGATAGGGAAGAGTACGCGTTTAGTGAAGCAACGGTTTCTTCTACCAATATCAATAACGCCCTGTATATAGATGTAACCAATCTCTGATTTTATTTATCTATTAAGTTAACGCGGTAATATCACCTTTGACCCATTCTGCTATTCCCCCATTGATTTATGGGGGAATACTCAGTACGAGAAAAACAATAGAATAGGGTGCCCCCAGAATCAAAACCCGCAGTACAACGCCCCGAATGAGGCGTTGTTATCCTGCTGATAAACGATGTTGATACTGAGTGGACTTATCCCTCAGAGGCGGTTTTTTCTGTTTTCCCTGCCAGTAAGCTCAGGAAGTCGTAGCGTTTTTTCAAGTCTTTCTCCGCCGCCGCGTACAACTGTGCCGCCACCTCCGGCTCTTGGGTATTGAGTCGGCGGAAACGTTGCTCATTCAGCAGTGTGGTGGTCAGGTCACTGCTTGGTGGGCGGGAGTCCAATGCCAAGGCCGCTTTGCCTTCGTCAGTGCGGCGTGGGTCAAAGCGGTATAGCGGCCAGAAACCGGTGGCGGTTAATTGCTTCATCTGATCATGGCTGTAGGCCAAATCATAACCATGCTCCTCACACGGACTGTAAGCGATAATCAGCGATGGGCCAGGATAAGCTTCCGCTTCTTGAATGGCTTTTACCGTCTGATTGAGCTGCGCTCCCAGCGAAATCTGGGCAACATAGACATGGCCATACATCATCATACTGACGCCTAAGTCTTTGCGCGCCTTACGTTTGCCATGCTCACCAAATTTAGTGACCGCCCCGAGCGGGGTCGCTTTAGATTGCTGGCCGCCGGTGTTGGAGTAACACTGGGTATCGAGCACCAGCACATTGACGTTTTCTGTTAGGCTCAATACATGGTCAAGTCCACCAAAACCAATGTCATATGCCCAGCCATCGCCACCAATCAACCAGATGGATTTATCGACTAAATAATCCGCATCGGTTGCCAATTGTTGAGCATCATTGCCTGGGATGTCACGCAATAGCTGACGCAATTGAGAGACTTGCTCACGGCGTACTTCTGGCGTGGCATCCTGAAGAATTAACTGATCGACCAGCTCTTGCGGTAACTGTGGTGCCAGTTGGTTGATTAGGCGAGTTACCCGCTGACGATGCTGATCGACGGTGAGGCGGAAGCCCAGACCGAACTCGGCATTATCTTCGAACAGTGAGTTAGCCCATGCCGGACCACGACCATCGGCGTTGGTGGTATAAGGCGTGGTAGGTAGATTGCCGCCATAGATTGATGAGCAACCGGTGGCGTTGGCAATTAACAGACGATCGCCATATAACTGGGTCAACAGCTTAATATACGGTGTTTCGCCACAACCCGAACAGGCTCCAGAGTATTCAAACAGCGGGGAAATCAATTGTGACGTACGGATATCAATACGTTCAATTTGGGTTTTATCGATTTCCGGCAATTTGAGGAAGAAGTCATAGTGTGTTTTTTCTTCCACCAGGTGCTCCAGCCGTGGTTGCATGTTGATGGCTTTGATTTCAGGATTCTGGCGATCTTTGGCCGGACAGACTTCATAGCACAGGTTACATCCGGTGCAATCTTCCGGCGCAACTTGTAACACATACTTCTGCCCACGCATATCACGGGCTTTGACATCGAGTGACTGCAAGCTGTCAGGTGCACCAGACATAGCCTCTGGCGGTACCACTTTGGCACGGATTGCTGAGTGTGGGCAGGCGGCAACGCAGTGGTTGCACTGGGTACAGAGGTCGGGCTGCCAGATAGGAATATTTTCTGCAATATTGCGTTTTTCCCACTGGGTCGTACCCACCGGCCAGGTTCCATCAGGCGGGAAGGCTGATACTGGCAGTGCGTCCCCCAAACCAGCCAACATGGTTGCGGTAACTGTTTTGACGAAATCAGGTGCTTGATCGGAGACGATCGGTGGCCGCATCGGGCTATTTTCATTAATCGGTTGTAGCGGGATTTCAATCAGTGCATCAAGGGTCGCATCCAGTGCCTGCCAGTTGCGCGTGACAATTTCTGGCCCTTTATTACTGTAGCTACGATCAATTGCGGCCCGCAACTGCTGTTGCGCCATCGCAGTGGGTAAAATCTGTGTCAGATGGAAGAACGCCATCTGCATCACGGTATTAATACGAGCGCCCAGTTTGCATTCACGGGCAATTTTGGCTGCATTGATCACAAACAGCCGTGCATTGCGCTGGTGCAATACGGCCTGCACTTCTTGTGGTAGGCGAGACCACATTTCGTCTGCACTGAATGGGGTATTAATCAGGAAGATACCACCCGGTTTCAGCCGTTCGGCCATTTGGTAGATATCAATAAACTGCAACTGGTGGCAACCGACAAAATCGGCGTGGCTGACCAAATAGGCGGAATTGATCGGAGTTTCACTGACGCGCAAGTGCGAGACCGTCAGGCCACCCGCTTTTTTCGAGTCATAAACAAAATAACCCTGTGCATACAGTGAGGTACTGTTGCCGATTATCTTGATGTTGTTTTTAGTGGCAGAGACCGAACCATCACTGCCCAGGCCATAGAACAGCGCCTCCAGTGTGGCGCGTTGTTCTATCTTTTCGTCAGTCAATGGCAATGACAGACCAGTAACATCATCAAAAATCCCTACGGTGAAACGTGGACGAGGCAAATCCAATGTCAACTCTTTGAAAATGGCGAGAGCACAATCAGGGCCAAACTCCTTGGAAGACAAACCATAACGACCACCAATCACTTTCGGTAATGTGGCGCGTTCGCCACGGCTATAGGCTTCAGCCAATGCGGTCATCACATCAAGATAGAGTGGCTCGGCCAGTGCACCCGGTTCTTTGGTGCGATCCAACACGGCCACTTTTATTACTGATTGGGGTAAGACACTCAACAGCTGCGCCGCAGAGAAAGGGCGGAATAGACGCACTTTAAGCACGCCGACTTTTTCGCCGCGCGTCAACAAAGTATCGATCACTTCTTCGCAGGTGCCGATAGCGGAACCCATTAAGATAATGACACGCTCCGCCTGTGGGTGGCCGTAATATTCAAATGGTTTATATTCGCGCCCAGTGGCCTCGGCAAAAGCGGCCATGGCATCAGCAACATGCTGATAGGTGTTGTTATACCAAGGGTTGGTCGCTTCACGCGACTGGAAATAGGTATCAGGGTTGGCAGAGGTACCGCGCACAACCGGACTCTCCGGTGACAGCGCTCGGCTGCGGTGGCCATCTATCCCTTTTTGCGGCAATAATTGGCGTAGCGTGTCATCATCGAGTGGCACAATTTTATTGATTTCATGTGAGGTGCGGAAACCATCAAAGAAATGAATAAATGGAATGCGACTATTGAGCGTCGCTACCTGTGAAATCAGGGCGAAATCCTGCGCTTCTTGCACGCTGCTGGCGCACAGCATGGCACAACCGGTCTGGCGCACAGCCATAACATCGGAGTGATCACCAAAGATGGATAAGGCATGAGTCGCAATGGTTCGGGCTGCAACATGCAGTACGAAAGGGGTCAGTTCACCCGCTAACTTATACAACGTGGGGATCATCAACAGCAATCCCTGCGAAGAGGTAAAGGAGGTCGACAGTGCGCCAGTTTGTAGTGCGCCATGCACAGTGGCAATGGCGCCGCCTTCTGACTGCATTTCAACCACGCGGGGAACGTCTCCCCAAATATTGACTTTACCATCACCTGACCATGCATCAGCAAGCTCTGCCATGGTAGAACTGGGTGTAATAGGGTAGATAGCAATAACTTCGCTGGCGCGATAGGCCACAGAAGCTACTGCACTGTTACCGTCAGTAGTAATCATTAATTTATACCTTCACATTGCTTGTCACGCAGAGACCAAAGTAGTAATGGGTGCCTCTGACGGTTAACGAATTATTTGAACTAATACTGAAATTCTAGCAGAGTGCATTTTTGTCAGTTATCGAGTTTGTGTGGCTGGGGGGCTAAATGCTTTCAGTTAAAATGCAGAAAATAAGCCAGTAGCGCAGGCAAAGCTTATATAGATGTTATTCGGATAATAATTATTACAATTAGAAAACTATTTATTGCACTGCTCAGATATCGCTTGGTGAAGCAATACCTATGGGTGCTTTTGTAAAATAATTGTGAAACTGAATTAGATTTAATGAACATTTAATATGGGACGGGCATAATGTTGACCCAATACTGAAATGAGAAAATGATGATGAGCGGTTTCATGTATTTAATGATGGCAATTGTTGCCGAAGTGGTGGCTACTACGATGCTGAAAGCATCTGATGGGTTTACCCGATTGGTACCCTCAATTGTGGTGGTTATTGGCTACGGCATTGCATTTTGGGGGCTTTCGCAGGTGGTTAAAACCATGCCATTAGGTATCGCTTATGCCATCTGGTCAGGGTTGGGTATTGTTTTGGTGTCGATCGCCGCTACCTTTATGTACCAACAAAAGCTTGATTGGGCAGCCATTGCCGGGATGACGCTAATCATTGCGGGGGTTATGGTGATTAATCTGCTGTCTAAGACACCCATGCATTAATCACGCCTGTAGGATACAGGCGGAACTCATCTATTAGCGCGTTATCGTGGTGGGGCGGGATAACACGCTAATGAGTGATGGTCGGTGTCACTGAAAGGTAGGACAACGTCCTTTTCAACTATTTAATGTCTAATTGATGTATGCCATCAATAGACAATAACGTCTCATAAAACTGATCGAGACTTTTTCTAGGTGACAAAGTCACTTCCATGGTCAGTTCACAATCGGTATCCTTCTCTTCACGTTTTTGTACCACTGACAGGTTAATTGGTCGCAGTCGCAGTTTTTGCAGCGCGACCAGAATAAGCGGTACACTCTCGGGTAACAGTTTGATCGAGACATAATGGTGCTGGCCAAGCAGGCGATTACTCAATTGGCGGAAGATCTCCAGTACCACCAGTGTCATTAGCGTGCCATAGATGCCAATTTCATACAGGCCGCTACCAATCACCAGGCCGATAGCCGCTGTTACCCACATACCGGCTGCGGTTGTTAGGCCTTTAACCATCTGCTTTTGAATCATAATCGTCCCGGCTCCCAGGAACCCCATGCCGCTGACAACCTGTGCTGCGACTCGACTAGGGTCAAAACTGACGTGTTCCAGTGTCAGTAAGTCCTCGAAACCGTATTTTGAAACAATCATAAACATGGCACTGCCGATGCCAACCAGGATATGAGTACGCAATCCTGCTTCTTTTGACCGCAATTGACGTTCAATACCTATTAACCCACCCAGCAATCCGGCAAGGGCTATTCGTAGCAGTAAATCAGTGATCATAGTTATTCCCGTTTTATTTTTATCCAAATCGTAGGTAACTGATTCTCTATCTAATTAGTCTCGGTTTGGTTATTTCGCCAAATTTTTAACAGCAAACTACCTTGATAATTCGGCTATTCACCTTGTTACAGGTTAAGTTTAATTATCGAATTTGCGCTTATTTATGTTGTGTTTTAATTATAACAGATATTATATAAGCCAATTAGCGTAGACGAAATTGCATTAAACAATAGATTTATGCCTTTCTCATGCCGGAGCAGAAGAATGAAAGTATTATCAATGTTTGTGGGTGGCGCTGTGTTCTTTTTAGCCGCCTGTAGCAGCAATGACCCAACGGATACAGCTTTAAATAATGTTGATGCCTATGAACCCGTGCAACAAGCCACCAGCGCCAGTGTCCACCATAATATTAATATGGCCAATCCGGCGGCAGTCAACTGTGCCAATGCCGGTGGTGTATTAACCATTGCCAAACAACTCAATGGTGGCAGCGTAGGGATGTGTCAGTTACCCGATGGTAAACGTTGTGAAGAATGGGCGTTAATGCGCGGCGCTTGTCCGGCACGTTGATACCCGCCATCTTTCAAGTCTCAGGTGTATTGGCTACTTCTGTTTGCCGCCTGCCTGTGCTCGAAATCTATTGGGTATCCCATGCTGCCGCTTGTTATAACGTATAAATAATCAGGCGGTAATAATATTCGGGCAGGGTTCACCCTTTTTCAACTGGGCAATATTCTGCATTGTGGTGGCCGAAATACTGGTCAGCGCCTCTTCGGTCAGAAACGCCTGATGCCCGGTAAATAACACGTTATGACAAGAAGATAAACGGCGGAAAACATCATCCTGAATCACATCGTTGGATTTGTCTTCAAAGAACAGGTCACGTTCATTTTCATACACATCCATGCCGAGCGAACCTATTTTTTGCTGTTTTAGGGCATCAATGGCTGCGGTAGAGTCAATCAGACCACCTCTACTGGTGTTGATGATCATTACACCGTTTTTCATTTGATCAAATGATTGTTTATTAAGCAGATGATGGTTTTCCGGTGTCATCGGGCAATGCAAGGAAATAACATCAGATTCAGCATATAGCGTTTTGAGATCGACATATTCAGCACCCAGTTCCAGAGCTTGCGCACTTGGATAGGGGTCAAAAGCGAGCAGACGCATACCAAAACCCTTCAGAATGCGCATGGTTGCCACACCAATTTTACCGGTACCGATAATCCCGGCAGTGCGGTTATGCATATTGAAGCCGATCAGTCCTTCCAGCGAGAAGTTGGCATCACGGGTGCGCTGATAAGCACGATGAATTCGGCGGTTAAGGCTCATCATCATACCCACAGCATGTTCAGCGACCGCCTCAGGTGAATAGGCAGGGACACGAACTACCTGAATTCCCAGTTCTTTCGCGGCTTCCAGATCCACATTATTGAAACCAGCGCAACGCAACGCTAGAATCTCGACGCCGACACTTTTCAGTTCTTCCAATGTCGCACGACAACCATCATCGTTGACGAAAAGACAGACCGCATCACAGCCAGCAGCCATTTTTGCTGTTTTTGGCGTTAACAGAAAATCGAAAAACTCTAATTCAAAGCCAAAATCTTTGTTGACCAATTCGAGGTATTTACGGTCATACTGTTTAGTACTGTAAACGGCTAATTTCATCGCGATATCTCCGCTAAAATATTGTGATCAATCTAACAGATTTGAATAAATCATACAATTTGCCACAATAATAAGTTAAATAGAGCACTTGTAACTTTTTCATGCCAAAGAGATAAGGTTTTTATTCCAACTTTCAATGGCAACAGTTTTGTCTGAGTTGCAAGGGTAGCGTTATCTATTATGGTATCTTGCAGTGATTTGATTAAAGCACACCGTAAGTCTGGTTGGGGATAAAACAAGGCGAGTCATGGCTAAATGCGCAAAAATAGTGGGTTGGTTGTTATTAATCAGCGCAATTTCTCTGATGGCATTATGGAAAACCCTGCCACAGTGGTTACCCAAAGTGGCACATTATTGGTTACCCGTGGGGAGTCAGATAACGCTGGCTACGCCACCGGTATGGCGTGACGGCGCACTGCGTATCAAGCAATTGCGCTATTCGATACAAGACTGCACCCTCGCAAATATGAATCAATTGAGTGTCGGCTACCATCAGGGGCGCTGGCAACTTGCGGCCGGTAATGTTGCGTTGGATACTGCTTGTTTGAGTAAATTACCGACTAATGGCGACAGCGCACCACTGAATTTAGCTTACTGGCAACAGCAGTTATCGGTATTGGATCTGGATATCAGCAATTTGCAGATTACGCCCTGGCAGCAATATGCCGGTAAACTGACCCTCACCTCGCCCGATAAGCTTAAATTGATTCAAGAGTTACGTTATCAGGGGCCGCAACTGAGCTTTGCCGCGACCCTTGATCAGGATCAACAACTGAGTTTGCATCAATTCTCTATTGCGGTTCCTGGTACCCCGCAGCCTTTCGAACTCAGTGGAAAAATAAAGATTCCTTTGTCACTGGATGATTGGCCGGAACAGGGTGAATTACAGGGGATGCTAACCACCGGTTATCTGTCTAAACCACTGCTTCTAAACTTGAGCTGGCAACAGCAGCAAGGTGTGCTGACGCTCACTGAGCGTGGCGATGATGTGCCGCTCGCACGGTTGCCATGGCGTGTTGCGGTAAACCAAATTCAGCTAGTTAACGGACAGTGGCAATGGCCATACGCGCAGCAACCATTAAGTGGCGGTATTAACCTGACGTTACATGACTGGGACCAAGGGTTGGATCAGACCTCAGTTGACGCGCGAATTAATGTGATTACCTCTGGGCAGAGTGGTAAGGGTAATGCCGTATTGACCCTCGGGCCGGGTAATCTGAGCATGATAAACAGCGATTTAAAATTCCAACTCAGTGGTCAGGCTAATCTGGAGAAAATGGTGCTTAATGCCACCATTCCAGGGCTGCTCAGTGGTTCGGTGTTGAACCCAACGTGGGTGCTGCACCCGGGGGCGTTACTGCGCGCGCATGGCAATGTGACGCCTGAATTGCGGATAAGAGATGCTCGCTGGCCATTGGCTGGTGTCAAGGTCACGGCTGCCGGGGTTAGCGGGCGTCTACAAGCCATCGTTGATGCACAAGACAGCTATTGGGGTAATTTCAACCTGCATTTGGATGGTCAGGCGCAAGAGTTTTGGCCGGATAAAGGTTATTGGCAGTGGCGTTACTGGGGCAATGGTCACCTGCCGCCACTGGCTGCTCGCTGGGATATGGCGGGCAAGGGGAGTTGGCGCGATACATTAATCACCGTTGACCAGCTCTCGACCGGTTTTGATCGGTTGCAATATGGCCTGGTTAAGGTTGAGGCGCCAAGACTGACATTGGTGAAACCACTCACCTGGCAGCGCGATAACCATCACCCAGCCTTTATTGCCGGTTTTGCGTTAGGGGCGAAAAAAGTGTCGTTCAGCGACGGGGGCGGTTATCTACCTCCCGCTGAATTATCTTTGCAACTCAATGGTCGGGAACCAAACAGCTTTCTGTGGCAGGGGCAATTGCAGGCGCAGCCTATCGGGCCGATCCCACTGCGCGGCCGCTGGGATGGCGAGCGGTTACGGGGTGAGGGCTGGTGGCCGAAACAATCGTTAACCGTATTCCAGCCGCTTATCGCATCCGAGTTAGGCATCAAACTGCGTGATGGAGAGCTGTATGCTCAGGCGGCCTTTTCGGCAGCCCGAGAACAAGGCTTTACCGCCGGTGGTCACTGGGTGGTGAAGAATGGCGGGATGTGGCTGAAAGACGGAGAAATGAGCGGGTTAGATTTTGTCATGTCGTATCGCTTGCAGAATCACCACTGGCAGTTGGGCGCGAAAGACCCGGTGATGTTGCGTATCGCCTCAATAAGCAACTTGTTTGAAATGCAGAATATAACTGCTGATTTACAAGGTACTTATCCCTATTCTGATGATGCACCGTTAACTTTGAGTAACGTCGGTATGGACATTCTTAACGGCCATCTGAGTTTGTCCGCGTTACGCTTACCGCAACACGACGCCGCCGTGCTGAAATTAACCGCCATTGACTTGAGTGAGCTATTTACCGTGCTACAACCGAAACAGTTTGCGATGTCGGGGAAGGTCAACGGGGAATTGCCTCTTTATCTCAATAACCCACAGTGGTTGGTGCGTAATGGTTGGATTGCTAACGATGGCAGGGTGACATTGCGCCTCGATCAAGATCTGGCCAATTCAATCGGTGATAGTAACTTTGTCGCCGGTGCTGCGATTGATTGGTTACGCTATATGGAGATTTATCAATCTTATGCCAAAGTGGATCTGGATAATTTGGGGCAATTGACATTACGCTCGAAGATTCATGGTGTGAATACGCAAAAAAACTCAAAGCGTGAGATAGTATTGAATTATCAGCATCAGGAAAATGTGTTCCAACTCTGGCGTAGCCTGCGTTTTGGTGACAATTTACAAGAGTGGCTACAACAGACGCTTTCTTTACAACCAACAGTGATACCGGCGAGGACGAAGGAATGAAGATCTTGACAGGGGAACATGTGGCAATAGCTTTGGGTGTTTTGATGCTCAGTGGCTGTTTACGCCTTGAGGTAGCGACACCGGAAAAACCGATCACTATCAATATGAACGTCAAGATTGAGCATGAAATCCAGATAAAAGTTGATAAAGATGTGGAAAACTTGCTTAAAAATCAATCCAATCTATTTTAAGGAGCCACGATGAAAAAGCAAAATTCAGGCTGGATTGGTGGCAGGCTAAGGCTGATTCGAGTGATGTTGGGGTGGACGATATTGAGTGGCAGTTTGCTGTTCAGCGCCATGGCTTTCGCCCTGACCGTGGAACAGGCAAAGCAGCAAGGGCGGGTTGGCGAAACCCTGAGTGGTTATTTGGCTCCGGTCAAAAAAGATCCTGAGACACTGGCGTTGGTAGAGCAAATCAATATTGCCAGAACAGAGAAATATCAGGAAGTGGCGCAGAAAAACCATATTTCAACTGAAGATGTTGCCAAGCTGGCAGGGCAAAAGTTAGTTAACCGTGCGGCTGCCGGTGAATATGTGCGCGGTATTAATGGCCAGTGGATGCAGCGCTAATTGTTGCGATGATGGTATCAATGACGCTATGGAAAACGCCCGTCTCAGCACGGGCGTTTTTTATGTCTAAACTTCGGGTTGCTGAAATATTGATTTCGACGGTATTGGCCTTAGCTTAAAAAATAACCCGCTAGCGCTCAGGGTGTAAACTGGCCGTAGCAGGATGCCCAGCGAGGCTATCGAGTGATTCTTTGCGATAATAGGTATCTGCATGCCCTGGTTGCTCAACTTTAACAATCAGGGTCAGCACAGCAGCAATCAGATACAGCGCAGTATAAACCCACACCACGCCAACAATATCGAAGAAAGGTAACACCAGCGAGGCAATCGCCGGGGCAACAAAGTTACTCAGACCCGCAGACAAGTTATAAATCGAGATGGCTGCACCTTTGTGTTCCGGTTCCAATACCGGGAATACTGCGGTCATCGGAACGAAAGCGGCTACGGTTATCCCCAACATTACTGCCGGGATCAGGGCCGCCCAGAAATTATGCCCGAAATGAACCGGAATATAGTAGAACGCCAGACTAGAAAGGGCACAACCGATACAGCCAAACCAACGCACCTGCCGCATCCAACCAATTTTTTCGCCCAAGATCCCCCACATAATATTGGTGAAAATTGTCACGAAGAAGAACACCGCCCAGATTTGCAGCCATTCAGACATGGTAAAACCAAGTCGGCCAACGAACAGGAGCGGCATAATAACGGCAAAACCAAATAATGACAGGGTGTTGATGATGCGGATTAAACAGGATAAGAAGATGTTTTTATTGGTAAACAGAATAGTGACGGCCCGTGACAACTCTTTGATTTTTTCTTTATTTGAGAGTGATGCTTTAGGGCTGGCAGTGCCAACATTGCGCAGTAATATCAACGCCATCATACCGCCGGCCATGACCCAGACAATGGCAAACCACAACGTACCGGTTTCACCAATCACCGGAATGGTGAAACTGGGCAAATAGCTCCCTATGACACCGATACCGACGGAATACATCGCCCAAAACCAACCCATGGCAGAAGAGAGTTGCTGTTTAGGGACATTTTGAACAATTAACATAACAAATGAATAGATAAATAACGGATAGGCCAACCCACGAATACCATAGAACAGCAACATTAGTGGATAACTTTTAATGCCTAAACCGAATACCATAAATAAGCAGTGCATGACCACCCACAGCACAAAACCAATCCGCATGGCGCGTTGTGGCGTGATGATCTCTGCAACCACACCAGAGCTCCAGGCGGCAATGGCAGCAGCTAAGCCATAGAGTGTAAACACAAAGGCTGATTGTGCCGGAGAAAAGCCCATATCAGTAATATGTTTGGATAAGAAGGCCATTTCAAATCCATCGCCGCTCATAAAAATGGCAATGGCAATGTAACCCCAGAACAAATTCATTGGCAAACCAAACCAGTGGGTAGGTTTTTTTTGCATAGTAAGTTCCTCTGGCGCTTGAGCGCCGGCTGGTTGAGTTGCTGGTAGGAGCAACGGTTATAGGGACAGAGAAAAGGGCGATAGGCTCGCCCGGGCTTGTTATATCTTTATTTTTTAGATGGTTATTGCGGCTGTTGTTGGCGTAACTGCCGCTGCTGTTGATAGAGCAGTCGATAGCGTTCAAGGCGCGCAAACAAGGCATCTTGCCGGTTAACATCGGGGATGAAGCGTTGGTCGATTTGTGGTTTGCTGCACACCTCCTGCTCATCACCGCCGCTGGCAAGCCACCCTAAACGTGCGGCACCTAAAGCCCCACCAGCCTCCCCACCGCTGTGGGTGACAATTGGCAGGTTAAGGGTGTCAGCCATCAATTGCCCCCACCACACACTGCGTGCACCACCACCAATCAACGATGATTGGCTCAGTTGGGTACCGGCCTGCTGTAACACCGCCAGGCCATCAGCAATACCGAAAGTCACCCCCTCCAGCACGGCATATCCCAGCGCCGCACGGTCTGTCGCATGAGTCATGCCATGAAACGCACCGGTTGCCAGCGGATCGTTATGGGGGGTGCGTTCGCCTGAAAGGTAAGGCAGGAAAATTGGTGCCAGCCGCTGCTTTGAGCGACTGAGTTGCGCAACCTCGGATAGAAGGGTGGTTTCATTGGTTCCCAGCAATTGGCACAACCAGCGCAGGGCGCTGGCTGCGGTCAGCATGACACTCATCTGATGCCAGCGATGCGGCAAAGCATGGCAAAAGGCATGAACGGCAGATTGTGGATTGGGCCGGTAGCAATCATTAACGGCAAACAATACACCGGACGTGCCCAGAGAGATGAAGCCATCACCAGGATTGATGGCACCAATCCCAACAGCACTGGCTGCGTTATCGCCACCACCGCCAGCAATAATCACTTTATCGGCTAAGCCCCACTCGCGCGCAATATCTGTTTTCAGGTAACCACTGGGTTCATTACCTTCAATCAAGCGCGGCATCATATCGCGGGATAATCCGCAGGCAGCCAGGAGAGAGTCCGACCAGTCGCGCCTGGCGACATCCAACCATAACGTTCCGGCGGCATCAGACATATCACTGACCTTATCGCCACTCATCATCCAGCGCAGATAATCTTTAGGTAGCAGTACCGTCGCCAGTTGTGCGAACACCTCCGGCTCATGGCGAGCAACCCACAGCAGTTTCGGTGCAGTAAAGCCTGGCATCGCCAGATTTCCGGCAATCTGATGCAACTGTGGGGCATTGCGGGTCAACTCATCACACTCTTCGGCACAGCGCGCATCATTCCACAAAATAGCCGGTCGCAAGATACGATCCTCGCGGCTCAACAGCACCGCGCCATGCATTTGACCCGAAAGACCAATCGCGAGGATCTCACCCCAGCGCTGGGGTATTTTATGGCGCAGGCGGCCAATAACCCGTTGTGTCGCCTGCCACCAGTCAGTGGGATTTTGCTCCGACCATAAAGGATGCGGGCGCTGCACGGTCAAGGGTTCGCCTTCACTGGCCAGAATCTGGCCCCGGTCATCAATCACCACGGCTTTAATTTCTGACGTCCCTAAATCAAGTCCAAGATACATAGCAATTCCTTGTCGATGATTAACGGTTAGCAACGAGCCAGGTATTTACCCGGTCAATCGATTGGCGCAGCAGCTGTTCAAACTGGTTGTCACTGGCTAGTGGCCCAAATAGCTTGCTGTCGCGAGCGAACAGACCTACCGGGTCAGTTGATTGGAACATGGCATGGACGGCCGCGGCGTCCAGTATTCCGTCCTGGTATTCATACGGCAGGATGCCCTGATGCCAACTTTCCATAAATACGAAGAATAATGCGGGTAGTATCGCGGTTGCTGCTGGGGTATCACCTCGTTGGTAGCACTCCATCAATGTGGGTGTAATAAATCCGGGAATTTTGGAAAAGCCATCTGCCGCCACCCGTTGGTTGGTGTCACGAATATACGGATTACTGAAACGGTCCAGCACCACATCACGGTAATTGGCAAGATCCAGTGGGCTTGGCGACAGTGATGGGATGACATCCTGAGTCACATAGTCATAGGCCATCTGGCGAATAGCGTCAGTCTGGGTACTTTCATGAATGTAACTTTGCCCAAGCAAGGTGCCAGCCCAGGCAATACAACTGTGACTGGCATTGAGGATGCGGATTTTTGCCTCTTCATACGGCAGAACTGATTCCACCATCTCTACACCCACATTCTCCAATGCTGGGCGTCCGGCAATAAAATCGTCCTCAATAACCCACTGGATGAATGATTCCCCCATAACCGGTGCCAGATCAGCGAAACCGGTTTGTTCCAGCACCCGTGGTGCGATGTCATCAGCGGGGCGCGGGGTAATGCGGTCAACCATGGTATTGGGACTACGGGTTTGACTTGTCACCCAACTGAGCAAGCTTTGCTGGTCGCGAAGTGCGAGGAACTCAAGCAGGCAATGGCGGAAACGCTCACCGTTATGACGCAAATTATCGCAGTTCAGCAAGGTCACTGGCCCGCTCTGCATCTGTTGGCGTTGCAGCAAGATACGGCTGATAGCACCGTATATTGTGCGGCAATCACCTTTGAGGTCAGCCTGGATATCCGCATTATCCTGTTGCAGGTTAAATTGGTTATCCAGGTAGTAACCGCCCTCGGTCACGGTAAAGGAGATAACGCGCGTTTCTGGCAGACTACCTTGTGCTACCAATTGGCTCAGTTCTTTATCCCAAGGGATAATTTTGCGGATTGATGTGATTTTTTCATATTGACGCTCCCCCCCTGGTGTCACGGTTTCCAAGGTGTATTCGCCGTTTTGGGCTTGTAATGCATTGAGCAACGGGGTCGCGTCATCCCGAATATTAGCCAGAGCAATAGACCAACGATTATCGCCTATGGCCCGTAACCGGTGTAGATACCAGGCTTGGTGAGCACGGTGGAAGGAGCCTGCACCAATGTGCAACCACACTGCATGGGTGGTATTCAGAAAACTGTTCATAAATTATCTCCACAATCACGGTAAGTGTTGGCGTTATAATTTGAGCATAAGCTCTAATGTAGGGCATTTGCTCTAATGGCGTTAGGGTAATGTAACTTTTGCCCGAAAGGTGGGCTTTGGCTCACATAACCGTAAGTAGAGATAAAAATCTGTCAAATAGAGGCGTAAGATGATGACCATTGTGGTTTCACCCCCTATCTCTATTTCAAATAATATTGCGCAGATAACTCATGCAGAAGAGTGATAAGAAGCTGGATCAAGCGGCCAGAGCGGCCTGGATGTATTACGTTGCCGGGCAGACGCAACATGAAATTGCTGATGCCCTGGGGGTTTCGCGTCAGGTGGCCCAGCGGCTGGTGGCGTGTGCTATTGATAACGGGCTGGTCAGTGTCAGCATTGCTCACCCGGTTGGCCGCTGTATGGCGCTGGCCGAACAGGTGCAAAAGCAGTATGGCTTGCATCAGTGTCAGGTGGTCCCCAGCTTGGGGATGGACAGCGCGGGTATCCAACGAGCCATTGCTGTGGTGGGGGCTGAAGTGATGTCGCAATTTCTGCGTCAAGAACAGCCACTGGTCATTGGTGTCGGCTCTGGTCGCAGTTTGAAAGCCGCCATTGATGAGTTACCTGATTTCGAACGTCCTCAGCACAGTTGTGTCTCACTTATCGGCGCTATTGCTGCTGATGGTTCCTGTACACGCTATGATGTCCCGCTGTGGATGGCCGAGAAAACACAAGGACGCTACTTTATTTTGCCCGCGCCTTTGTTTGCTGACAGCGCGGCGGATCGTGACCTGTGGTGTAATCACCGGATTTACCGCACTGTCACTGAGAAAGCAGCTCAGGCTGATGTTACGTTTATCGGTATTGGCTCAATGGGGTATCATTGTCCATTGCATAAAGATGGCTTTATTTCTGCACAAGATGTCGATGTGCTCATGGCCGCGAATGTTGTGGCAGAAATGCTGGGTAATTTCATTGATATCGATGGTCAGCGCGTCGCCTATGAATTGGATCAGCGTTTAACCAGTGCCAGCTTACGTATTCAGCCAGAAAAACCGGTGATTGCTATCGCAGGTGGTAAGGAGAAACATCAGGCTATTAAAGCGGCGCTCAGGGGGCATTGGGTGAATGGTTTGGTTACGGATGAAGAGAGTGCGATGGCGTTACTGGCATAATCACAGAGAAAAAAGCGCGCCGAAAGGCGCGCAATTAACCAATGACACTACTGGGTAACACGAGGGTAATACAAGGTCATTTTCAGTCGCGCATTGACGGAGACACCCACTTCTGCGCGAAAGTTATCAATTAAGCACTGACAACCTGAGCCAGTAACTGTTTGGCATCAGCTTGTGCTTTGGTCGCCACTTCAGGACCATAAGCAATGCCTTCTGCAAACACAAATTCAACATCGGTAATGCCGATAAAGCCCAGGAACAGACGCAGGTAAGGCACCACCAGATCAGTTGGGGTGTCTTTATGAATGCCCCCACGGCTGGTCAGAATAATGGCACGTTTACCGGTTACCAAACCTTCTGGACCTTTTTCTGTGTAGCGGAAAGTCACGCCAGCACGTGCAATCAGGTCAAAATAGTTTTTCAACTGCGTCGGGATATTGAAGTTGTACATTGGTGCTGCCATAACTATCACGTCATTGGCTTGCAGTTCCGCAATCAGCTCATCAGACAGTGCCAAAGCCTCTTGTTGGCGCGGTGTTAGCGCGGCATCTGAAGGGCGCAGAGCACCCACCAGTTCACCATCTAACACCGGAACCGGTTGAGCGGCCAAGTCACGTACGGTGATTTCGTCGTCAGCATGGGCTGCTTGCCATTGTTCGACAAAAAAGTCAGCTAATTGGTTGGACTGTGAATAAGTTGCCAGAATGCTTGATTTCAGGACCAGTACTTTGCTCATCGTAATTCCTTAACAGGTAACAGAGACTTAGGCGGTTCGCCCTTTCAATGAGATACACTTTATTAATATTTTTCTATTAGTGATAGCGCAATATTTTGCGTTCTTTGTTCGATTTAATTGAACGATGATAATCAGATAGGAAATCTCCGCCGGGTTACAGCGTAATCCGAGGCTGTGTTACCATATCAGGTAAGGGTTTATCTAATAAAAGCTATGGGTCACTCATCTATTTGGCGTCGAAAATGGGGGTATTGGCAGGTTAAAAATTGATACCGATTAATAAAAAATATCTGCCAATCAAACTCATAGCATAAAATCATTGGGCTGATACCGTAGGTTGCAGCCGCATCGTAACAAGGAACACAGAACGTGAAATCTTCGCTCGCAGCATTATCCACCCAACTCGGTGAGTTGATGCTCCGTGACCAACAACGCCTGCGGCGTCGGCTGCAAGGCGCACGAAAAATTAATAATCCACAGGCCGTAGAGGCGATTACCCTCGAGCTTGAGGCTGATATAGCAACCGCCATGCAGCGGGTTATTCGTCGTCGAGCTGCTTGTCCGGCGATAACTTATCCTGAAAACTTGCCGGTCAGCCAGAAAAAGCAAGATATCTACCATGCTATTCGTGACCATCAGGTGGTGATCGTCGCCGGTGAAACCGGTTCCGGTAAAACCACCCAGTTGCCGAAAATTTGCCTGGAATTGGGGCGGGGCGTGCAAGGGGTGATCGGCCATACTCAACCACGTCGTCTGGCTGCGCGCACCGTCGCAAACCGTATTGCGGATGAACTGGATACCTCCCTTGGCGGTTGTGTCGGTTATAAAGTGCGTTTTAACGATCAAGTGGGTGAAAACACGCTGGTTAAGTTGATGACCGACGGGATTTTGTTGGCTGAAATTCAGCAAGATCGTCTGTTGATGCAATATGATACGTTGATTATCGATGAAGCCCATGAACGTAGCCTGAACATTGATTTCATCTTGGGCTATTTGCGTGAATTATTACCCAAACGCCCAGATCTAAAAGTAATTATCACTTCGGCGACCATTGATCCGCAGCGTTTCTCCCAGCATTTCAATAATGCCCCTATTATCGAGGTTTCTGGCCGCACCTATCCGGTCGAAGTACGTTATCGCCCCATTGTGGATGATGCCGATGATGTTGAACGTGACCAACTACAGGCTATTTTTGATGCGGTTGATGAGTTAGGCCATGAAAGTCCCGGCGATATTCTGATCTTTATGAGTGGTGAGCGTGAGATTCGTGATACCGCTGATGCATTGATGAAGCAAAATCTGCCCCATACGGAAGTACTACCACTCTATGCCCGCTTATCAAACAGTGAGCAGAATCGGGTGTTCCAGTCGCATCATGGGCGGCGAATTGTATTGGCGACCAACGTGGCTGAAACCTCGCTCACCGTACCTGGGATTAAGTACGTGATTGACCCCGGTACAGCTCGCATCAGCCGTTATAGCTTCCGTACTAAGGTGCAGCGGTTGCCTATCGAGCCGGTGTCTCAGGCGTCAGCTAATCAGCGTAAAGGCCGCTGTGGCCGTGTGTCAGACGGTATCTGTATCCGTCTTTATTCTGAGCAGGACTTCCTCTCTCGCCCAGAGTTTACCGACCCGGAAATTCTACGAACCAACCTGGCCTCCGTCATTTTGCAAATGACGTCACTCGGTCTGGGTGATATTGCGGCATTCCCGTTTGTGGAAGCCCCCGATAAACGCAATATCCAAGATGGTGTTCGGTTACTGGAAGAGCTGGGTGCGATACAAACCGCTGATAATGGTCATCAACAACTGACCCCGCTGGGGCGACAATTAGCGCAATTGCCCGTCGACCCTCGTCTGGCACGGATGGTGCTGGAAGCACAGAAAAGTGGCAGTGTCCGTGAACTGATGATCATTACCTCGGCGTTGTCGATTCAGGACCCGCGTGAACGGCCAATGGATAAGCAGCAGGCTTCTGATGAAAAACATCGTCGCTTTGCGGATAAGGATTCTGATTTCCTGGCGTTTGTTAACTTATGGGATTACCTGAAAGAGCAGCAAAAAGAGTTGTCATCAGCGCAGTTCCGTAAACTGTGCCGTAGTGACTTTCTCAACTATCTGCGGGTGCGCGAATGGCAGGATATCTACACGCAACTGCGCCAGGTGGTGAAAGAACTGGGTATTCCGGTGAATAGTGTTGCAGCCGACTACCGTAGCGTGCATACCGCGATATTGACCGGTTTGTTATCTCATATCGGCCAAAAAGATGTTGAAAAGCAAGAGTATACCGGTGCTCGTAACGCAAGGTTTGCTATCTTCCCCGGTTCCGGTTTATTTAAAAAACCGCCGAAATGGAGCATGGTGGCTGAGCTGGTCGAAACCAGTCGCTTATGGGGCCGCATTGCTGCCCGCATCGAGCCGGAATGGATCGAACCTTTGGCGCAGCATTTGGTGAAACATCATTATAGTGATCCGCATTGGGAGAAAGCACAGGGTGCGGTGATGGCCAGTGAGAAAGTCACCCTATTCGGTTTACCCATAGTTGCTGAGCGCAAAATCAATTATGGCCCGATTGACCCACCGCTATGCCGTGAGTTGTTTATTCGTCATGGCTTGGTGGAGGGGGATTGGCAAACGCGTCACGCTTTTTTCCGCGCCAATCTCAAACTATTGGCTGAAGTTGAAGAGTTGGAACACAAATCACGTCGGCGCGATATTCTGGTGGATGATGAGACACTGTTTAACTTCTATGACCAGCGAATTGGTCGCGAGGTTATTTCAGCCCGTCATTTTGATAGCTGGTGGAAGAAAACCAGCCAGACACAGCCAGAGTTATTGAACTTTGAAAAAACCATGCTTATCAAAGATGGCGCGAACAAAGTTAACCCGCTCGACTATCCCAATTTTTGGTATCAGGGGTCGCTTAAGTTACGGCTTTCCTACCAATTTGAACCCGGTACTGACGCTGATGGGGTAACCGTACATATTCCGTTGCCCATCCTTAATCAGATCCAAGAGCAGGGTTTTGATTGGCAGATACCGGGGATTCGGCGTGAATTAGTGATTGCACTGATCAAGTCTTTGCCTAAACCGGTGCGGCGCAATTTTGTCCCCGCGCCCAATTATGCTGAGGCGTTTCTGGCCCGCGTTACCCCGATGGAGGTGGGGCTGCTCGATGCATTAGAGCGTGAACTGCGGCGCATGACTGGTGTGACAGTGTCACGTGATAGTTGGCAATGGGACCAAGTTCCAGATCATCTTAAAATAACCTTCCGTGTGCTCGATGATAAAAATCGTATTTTGCGTGAAGGTAAAGACCTTGCTGCCTTGAAGCTACAGTTACAAGAGAAAGTGCAGGAAACATTGTCCGCCGTTGCCGACGATGGTATTGAACAAACTGACTTACATATCTGGAGTTTCGGTGATCTACCGCTGTGCTATGAGCAGCGTCGTGGTGGCTATGAAGTCAAGGCATACCCGGCACTGGTGGATGAAAAAGACAGTGTCGCTATTCGCTTGTTTGATACAGAATCTCAGCAACAACAAGCTATGTGGCAGGGGACAAGACGTTTACTATTATTGAATATCCCATCCCCTATAAAGTATTTACATGAGAAATTGCCGAACAAATCCAAGCTCGGGCTCTATTTTAATCCTTATGGCAAAGTGTTGGACCTGATTGATGACTGCATTGCTTGTGGTGTGGATAAGTTAGTTGCGCAGCATGGTGGCCCCGCATGGCAAGAGGCGGAGTTCGCTCGACTACAGGAAAAGGTTCGTGCTGAGCTGAATGACACGGTGGTTGAGATTGCCAAGCAAGTTGAACAAATTCTGACGACGGTATTCAGTATTAATAAGCGACTGAAAGGCCGGATAGATATCTCAATGGCATTGGCTCTCTCTGATATCAAAGCCCAGCTAGGGGGGCTTATTTATCGTGGTTTCGTGACCAATAATGGTTGGAAACGTCTGCCGGATACACTGCGTTATCTGCAAGCAATTGAGCGCCGATTGGAAAAGCTGGCTATGGACCCTCATCGTGATCGTGCCCAAATGCTACGCGTAGAACATGTGCAACAGATGTGGCAGCAATGGCTGCATAAATTGCCGCCAAAACGCCAGCAAGATGAAGATGTTAAAGAAGTTCGCTGGATGATTGAAGAACTGCGTGTGAGCTTATTTGCCCAGCAATTGGGGACAGCTTACCCTATTTCTGACAAGCGTATTCTACAAACTATCGAACAGCTTTCTGCCTGATTAGCGATTAATATCACTCCGCGTTCTAAGTATCATTGATTTAGACGCGGAGTCTCTTACTGACTAAATTCCTTCCTAATATACCGCTATAAAATTCACTATCTTTATGATTCGTCTATTTTTATCTGCATGTCAACTATGTAATAGATGAAACTTGCTGATGTTGATGCGAAGCCTCTCGAGAATTGTAAATTAACTGGGCTGCATGGCCGCGGCATTATTGCCTCCTATCTTGAACTCCCGCTATATGGGTACTGATAAATCAGACCATTGGGTTAAAGTTTGTCTGATTTAGGGTCACCATATTTGATTACCTATGGTGAGTTTGATAGAGTTTTTCCAGTGCAGGGATTGCTTATGTATCAAATTAGTTTGTTGAGGTTGGCACAGCGCGAGTTGTTTAAATTACCTGTAGGCATTCAGGCGGCTCTGATTAAAGCTATGGATGAGTTAGAGGCTTATGGTCATGAGTTGCGGGAGCCAGAGGTGCGGGATATTGGGCGCGGGCTAAAGGAATTGCGGGTTAGTGCTAGAGAGGGGGGCGGGCGTGGTTTTTTCTTTTACCACCTGGGTTGGCAGGTTTACATCATTCATATCTTACAAAAGAAGACGCAAAAGACCCCAAGGCGAACACTGATGTTGGCTTATCAGCGGATGAAGGAAATCAAACGGAGATTGCAACCATGAAAAAACAAGATGACTTTGACATTATTTCTTTTGCTGAGGTTAAAACAGATGCTTTAAATCATCCTCAGGTCAAAGAAGCTTACACAGACTTGCAGATTCGCGACGCCATGATGACTGAGCTGAAAGCTGCCCGTCAGCAATGTAATTTAACACAAGAGGAAGTGGCGCAACGAGCAGGGCTGAAAAAACAAAATATCAGCCGTATGGAGAAAGGTATCATTTCTCCCAACCTCACCACGTTGAGCCGTTACGCAGCAGCATTAGGTGGGACTTTTGTTTTCAAATTCAACCAAAAGCCCCATTGTGTCAGTAAGAAATAGGGGATATCCCTCACTCTGTGTATCACTGAATAAAGTGGTCACTTTGCTGCATTTTTAGCGAGCGTTTTTAACCGTTCTCTAATCGCCGTTACCGCTAGGGCGCGGTTATCCGCAAGATAGCGGTCTTTGGCGGCCGGTGCAGAACTTTGAATCGCAATTAAAGACCACGCGTCGCCATTTTTTAGTAATAGTGGGGAACCACTGTCACCTGGCAAGGTATCGCATTGGTGTGAAAGTACGCCCTGTTGTGCCCACCCGGTAACCAGACAGTCTTCATGGCTGTATAAAGTTTCAAGATGATCAAGGGGATAACCCGCTTGAGTTATTTTACGATTAACCAATTTAAGCGCTTGTGTCAGCTCACTTGAGGTTCCATCCCAAAGCGGTAACGGCTTAATCGGGATAGGCTTTGTGTTAGTTAACCGAATAAGTGCAAAATCATAAGCGGCGGCGGCGGGTGGAACTATCCAACCATCGCCATCAGGTTTAAGTTTTTTACCTAATTTGGCATCAACCAGCGTTTCCAGTCGGGTAATCTGGTACTTCCAATGACCATCATGAGAAATAAAACGTAAGGCAACAGCGCGATCAATTTTCCCCGGTGGGGTAAGAACGCAATGGCCTGCGGTGAGCGCCAGACGAGGGGAGATTAACGTTGCTGTGCAAAGGTTGCCACTGGTTGTTTCAACTTGCCCAATGGCTTGCCACGGCCACTCCGTACTATTTGTTATCGCTGTACGGTCATCTTTCCCGAAGAACAACGTGGTTTGATCCGCAATGCTGCTTTCATCATTCGGCTTGTCAGTGGGGGGAAGGGCTAAAGCCATAGAGATGGAAAGTGGCAACAGACTCAATAGTAATAATGAAGATAAACGCATAAATAATTAGCCTTGCCTTTATTTACTGACCAAAGGTTATCCATTAACACACCTGAGACCTGCTGATTAGACGACCAATCACGGCTCTACTAGCGCTAACTATAGACATAATAAGTTGTGTCATATGTTGTCAGTAATTGATTTTTCGATAATTTTAGAGCGCTATCGGCTGTTGGTACTATAAATAAAAGAATAATGTGATCAGACCGCAAATAACTAATATGGCTAAAGTGATTTCAAATAAATAATGGCGCAGCATTATCAGCACTCCTAATAAAAAACACCCGGTAAACCGGGTGTCGAGTGAATCGCTGTTGCAGGTCAATCGTGAGAGCCTGTTGTAGCTTTCACAAGTTAAATGCTGCCGCTATTTGGTCACTGGCACTGCGGTTGGAGCTGACTTACTGTGTGTCGCTTTTTTATGGTGTTTTTTGGCTGCCTGTGCTTTTTGCACCGGGGCTGCTTTATCCATTTTTTTCATCGAATCAGATTTTTTAGCTTTCTTGTGGTGCATGGTTTTAGCCGGTGCACTATGAGCTACAGGTGCTGTAACAACGGGTGCTGCCGGTGGTGCAACGGTGTCGGCGGCTATTGCTATAGATGATACACCCAAGGTTGCAGCAACAATCAGAGCTAATACTGTTTTCATAATTTATTCCTCAGTGTTCTGTTTGTATATCGGCCCCGTTGGGTCGTTATAAAGAGAGTAGAGGAAATATATACTGGCTTCCGTGAGTCATTGGTTTCGGCTTGTAACCGATTGTACAACGGCAATAAACCAGATAAATAACCGACTAAATCACTTATTTTAGTTACAACATACATATAGCCTTTTAATAAACTTATCGTCTTATGTAACATCAACGTCGCTTGATAGTGGGGATGTAATTTGAGTTATGCAGGGAGAAGGCACCCAACCCTAATGAGAGGTTAGGCGCAGACTAACACGCAATAAATTACAAATAGCGCCGCTCTAAATGTTGGCGGAAATAGCGAGGGTTAAGTGTTTCACCGGTAGCCTTGGTAATTAATTCTGCGGTTGAGTAACGACTGCCATGCTGCCAGATATTCTGTTGTAACCAGGTGAATAGGGCGCTGAGATCGCCACTAGCGATACTTTTATCCAGCCCCGGCATAGCATCACGGGCAGTTTGGAACAGTTGCGCTGCATACATTGCACCCAATGTATACGTTGGGAAATAGCCAAAAGCACCATCGGTCCAATGGATATCTTGCATACATCCGTTACGGTAATTACCCTCAGTATTAATACCGAGGTATTGCTGCATTTTCTCATTCCACAGCATAGGGATATCATCTACTTCGATTTCACCACTGATCAACGCTTTTTCGATTTCATACCGCAATATAACATGGGCAGGATAGCTCACTTCATCGGCATCAACTCGAATAAAACCCGTTTTAACCCGTTGATTGAGAGCTATGAAGTTCTGTTGCGCAAAAGCGGGTTGATCCCCAAATTGGTTTGCTACCAGTGGGCGGATCACTTGTAAGAATTCATTACTGCGTGCTAATTGCATCTCAAACAGTAAGCTTTGGGACTCATGGATGGCGGTTGACCGTGCATGGGAAATGGGTTGCCCTAACCATTCACGTGGTAGATTTTGCTCATAACGGGCATGGCCTGTTTCATGCACAATACCCATTAATGAACTGAGAAATTCTTGTTCGTTATAACGAGTTGTAATGCGTACGTCTTGAGGAACACCACCGCAGAACGGATGTACACTGACATCGACCCGCCCGCCGTCAAAGTCAAAACCGAGTACTTTCATCACTTGTAACCCAAGCTGACGCTGTTTTTCCACGTCAAAAGTGCCCTGTGGTATCAGGCAGTTTTCATTGGCTTGTTTAGCCGTCACTTTTTGTAATAGGTCAGGTAGCCATTGCTTAAGATCACCAAATATACGGTCTAAATCGGCACTGTTAGTCCCTGGTTCATAGAGATTAAGTAATGCGTCATAACCCGATATACCAGCCGCCTGAGAACGTATCGAGGCTTCTTCACGGCTGAGTTTGACCACTTCCCGCAAGTTCTTTGCAAAACCATGCCAATCATTAGCGATACGCTGTTGCCGCCATGCATGCTCACATCGCGCCCCTGCCAGTGATTTAGCTTCTACCAGTGCTTCTGGCAGCAGGACTGCATTGTCATAATGGCGACGCATTTCGCATAAATTTGCCTGCTCAATATCATCAAGTGTTTCTTGCTCAGCTTGTTTTAACCATTCACCAACCTGGTTGGCCGTTAATATCTGGTGTTGTAAGACATTCAGCTCCGCCATCGCTTCTGAACGGGCAAGGTTACCTTTCACTGGCATCATAGTCTGCATATCCCATCCGGCAATAGCCGACAGGTGTTCGAAACGTGCAAGCCGGGTAAAGGTTGTACGCAGGTGGTGGTAAGCAGTGGTCATAAAACACTCCAAAGTAAAAGTTAGTGCTTAATCTTGAGCAACGGACAGTGAGTAAAGGCTTTTTACCGGCCAACAGAAACGGAAACTGGCACCGCCTAATGAACTGGCATCGACGGAGATACTGCCTTGATAAGCCAGTGCGATGGAGTGAACAATCGCCAAGCCCAAGCCACAGCCTCCCGTTGCCCGGTCGCGGCTGGGATCGAGGCGAACAAAAGGCTCAAAAACGCGTGCGCGCTCTTCCAAAGGGATACCAGGCCCATCATCTTCAACTTGCAAGCAGGCGTTGTCACCATCAAACCATAATCCGATACGCAGTCGTTGAGTGGAATAGCGTAGCGCGTTATTAACCAGATTATCTAATACGCGCTCCATCAGACGCAGGTCAACAGCACCAAAGTCACCGCGATGGGGGATATCGAGTTCGATTTCCCGATCACTATGGATTAAGCGCATATCCACGACTTTTGCTGTTAACCAAGCGGGTAGGTCGATGGGTTCCAGATTAAGGGAAACCTGCGGGCGGTCCAATCGAGCGTAGGTCAGTAACTCATCAATCAGTGCTTCTAACTGGCCAATATCATGATTTAAAGCCAATTGTTCACTTTCTGTCAGGTTGTCACTCATCGCTAAACGATAGCGTAAACGCACGAGCGGTGTGCGGAGTTCATGAGCAATACCATCAATGAGTAATTTCTTGCTAACAATCAGAGTATTGATATTGTCAGCCATTTGATTAAACGCTACGCCTAAGCGGTTTAAACTGGACGTAGGATCAAAATGGGTTCGCTCGTCAAGATAGCCAGCCCCCAGTCGCTGAGCCGCATTCTCCAGTTTCAGTAGGTCTTTCCAGTGCGGGCGCATCCACAAGAATACTGGCAGCGCTAAGGACATACCAATCAGGATTAATAAGGCCAAGTCGAGCAGGCGCATTTGATGCAAATAAAATAAATAGGGGACTGGGCCGACAGCAAGAACGTAGTGACTGCGTGGGATACGTTGCAGGAAAGTATATTCATCATCTAACGCAATAATTTCACCGGCGCGCAGGCGTTTATTCAAACGCTCGCCGAGATCCCGTTTATCGAGAGGTTCTATATGCAACTGAAAGGAAAGATTTAAGTCCAGTGTAGCAATGGTTTTATTCCAATCCTTCAGGGGAATTTCCCGCAATTCACTGCGCATCAACGAAAGTGAACTTTTCATCAGGTCATCTAATGACTGCCTGCCAGCACGCTCTGCGGTGACTTTGTAAACCAAGCCAACCAGCATCGCCATCACCATAAAACAGACGAACAGCAATAAGAAAAACTGAATAAATAGCTTCCTCATTGTTGCACGGACTCCCAGGCATTGGGGGCGAATAAATAGCCTTTATTACGCACGGTTTTGATGCGAAATGGCTCGAAAGCATTGTCATAGAGTTTGCGCCGCAAACGCGAGATGGCAACGTCTATACTGCGGTCCATGCCGTCGTAGCTGACGCCGCGTAAATTTTTCAGTAGCGCTTCACGGTCCATTATTATTCCTGCATGGGTAGCTAACTCCCATAACAAATCAAAATCAGACGTGGATAATGTTATCTCTTCATCATTAAGATTAACTTGGCGGTTTACCGGATCGATACAGAGTAAGCCGAAATGAATCGCATTATGACCGGTAAATGGCGGACTAATGATCTCTTTGCTTTGTTGCTGATTATGCTGGCGAAGATGTAGCCGTAGGCGTGCTAGCAGTACTGCGGGTGGTGTGGTTTTGAGAATATAGTCATTTGCGCCCATTTCAAGCGACAGAATATGGTTCATATCACTGTCAAGCGAGGTCAGTAGCACAATCGGCCCCTCATAAACCGGCCGCAAATCACGACACAGCGTCATGCCATCTTTTCCTGGCAACATGATATCAAGCAATACCAAGTCCGGTTGTTGTTGTTCAATCACCGCCTGGGCCGTATCGCCACGGGGTTCTACAAACACATCAATGTCATGCTTACCCAGATAGGCAGCAATCAATTTTCCGACTTCCGGGTCGTCTTCCACAAAAACAATTTTGGTCATGTTTTTCAGTTTATAAAGGTGCCAGAATTCAGCATAGCGCGCAGTTGACAGCAATACTATGCATGTTATTTATTCCGCTTATCATTAATGCTGATGAGTGATTGCTAGACAACAGGTAAATCATTTCATTATATTAATAAAAGTGATTATATCGTCATCTCTATTTTGTTGCGCCTATCGTTTATATATCAATACTTACGATTAATGAATAGCTGTATCGATCAGCTGAGGACTGAGGGATGAGTGGCGAACACATTGGTGCGCCAGCGCACAGTGAAAAGGTTTGTTTCAATTACACGGAATTTTTAGCCGCATCATGCAAAAAACGGTGGAGTTTTATCGATGCGATTTATGGTGTTATGCCGATATTTGGCATGGTAGTAAAATCGCAGACTGAATCGGAAAAAACACCGCAAGAGCGGCTTAAAGCATTGGCCTTACAGGTATTATCTACCCAGCTTAATGACCAAACCAATATTGTTCGCTTGATTCGGCTAGCCGAACAACAGGGCATTACGGTGTTGGATATCCAGTTGCCTTACCCTTTGGATACTGATCAACTCGGTGAGATTAAACAAAAATTGCCGGAATCGATAAAATTAAACCAGCAGGGGGAGTGTTTATCGGTGGATTTGGCGGGAGCAGCTAATCATTAGTTAACAGACGATACTCAAACGGGCAAACTGAGGTAACGCGGTCAGCCCATTTGAGATCTTATTTTTCGCCGCTTTTATTCGGGCTTAATGCATCGCGAGCCAGGTTGCTGGAATAGTTGCAATCAACACCAGGCAGATAGCCGCTCGCTCCACGGTATTGAGTAATTTCAGCCCTTCATGCCCTTTGCGCGCATAAATAAATACCAATAATCCTGGGGCATATAACAGAACGGACAACAGCAGGTACACTAATCCGGCAGCATAAATTAACCACAAACCATACAAGCACGCGCCACTGGCAGCAACAATCAAACGCCAGTCATGACGCTTTAAGGCGACTTTAAATAAGAAGGCTCCCACGAGGAAATAGGGTACCAGAATCATTTCTGACGCAATTGTTAGTAAGGTATTGTAGTTGCTACCCGTCAGCCAAATCAGAATCAGAGCCACCTGTACTGCGCAGTTGGTTAACCACAAAGATTGTGCCGGTGCATTGTTTTTATTCTGATGGCGGAACATTTTGGGAAAAGCCCCGTGCTTAGCTGCAACCATCGGCACTTCAGCAGCCATAATGGTCCAGCTAAGATAAGCGCCACACACAGAAATAATGAGCCCAGTGGCAATGATGACTTCCCCCCAAGGGCCAATCATCTCGACCATAATTCCAGCCATCGACGGATTACGCATGCCTGCTAACTCAGCCCGCGGCACTACGCCAAGAGACAATAGGGTAATGAGCAAATAAACGCACAGGGCAGAAAGTACGGCTAACATGGTTGCCCGACCCACATCTTTTTTATTGCGTGCGCGGGCCGAAACAACGACTGCGCCTTCCACACCAATAAAGACCCAGAGCGTTATTAGCATGGTGTCCTTAACCTGCTGCCAGACCGGGGTATGCAGCGCGACACCACTAAAATCAAAACTGAAAGTATCAAGGCTGAATGCAAGTCCCGCCAACACAATAAAACCACCGATAGGCAGCAGTTTTGCCAAGGTGGCGGCCAGGTTAATACTGGCGGCGGTTTGGACACCGCGCAGAACCAGTGCATGCACCAACCATAGCAGGAAGGAGGCTCCCAGCAATGCCTGCCAAGTATTCCCTTCACCGAAGATAATGTGACCCGATTTATCAGTAAAGAAGCTTAATGCAGCAAAAACAATTACTAAGTAAGAGACATTAGCAATAACGGCGCATAGCCAGTAACCCCAGGCTGAGAAAAAACCGATAAGATCACCAAAGCCTTCTTTGGCATAGGTGAATATTCCGCCATCGAGATCAGGGCGCAAACGCGTCAGTAACAGCATGGCAAACGCCAGGAAGATGATCCCCACGCCGGTAATACTCCAGCCGATAAGCAGTGCCGCAGGGCTGGCAACTTCTGCCATATTTTGCGGTAAGCTGAAGACACCCGCTCCCAGCATTGAGCTAAGGACCAGCGCGGTTAACGCAGTCAGGCCGAGTTTTTTTTCCAATTATGGATCCTGGTTTTGAAAGTATTAATGAATGGTTACTGACTTGTAAGCAGCATTATATGAGGAAAGATTATCGATAATTGACAGATAATAGCCCCAAATTTTTGGGGAGATTTTACGGAGTGGAACGCGATCATGCAATGATTGGTTATGCGATTTGGGCAAAAAATTATTCAGTCCGTACCAATAAGAAGCAGGACAACAGCAGACACATAAAAAAAGGCAGCACGGAGCTGCCCTTACAGTAACGATTTAAGCAAACTTATTTGAACAAGTCAGCGCTAACACTCAGGTTACCACCACTTTGGTTCTGCCACTGGCGAGTCACATGGTAATACTTCGCACCTTTTGCCGCAGCACGTTTAGCCACTTCATGAGATACGTCAGTCATGCTGTTGTAGTGACCGCTAAAGGTAATAGAATCAAACGGCACCATCTGTGCGGCTGTCGTGTTATTCAGCTCCTGAATTTGAGTACCATCATTCAGGGTGACAGTGTAACGTTTACCGGTTGATGATTGCGTTTCGAAGAAACGGCCCACATCAGCACTTGGCGTACCTGAAGAGGCAACACCTGGGATTTCAACGTTGGCAGCAGCTGCGCCACCGGCAGCCAGTGCCGCACGACCAGCATCAGAATCGGCAGGAATAACATCCGGGCTCTGGACAACACGTTTTGCCGCATCTGCTTTATAAACATATGCCGTAACAAACTGGTTGCCGCCTTGGTTTGCATCAACCTGACGTACGATAAAGAAGGAGTAAGCCCCTTTCTCTTTTGCCGCTTTTGAAATGGCATCGTTGATATCAGGCTGGCTGCGGAAGAAGCCACTAACAGAAACGGTATCATAAGGCTGAAGCGCGTAGGCTTCTGCTTTTGGCAATTCTTTCACATCATTAAAGACGCGATACTGGGTTTCTTTGCTCACTTCCGCGGCATCGTTATGATAAACATCGGCCGTTACACGCCAGTTGCCGCCATTATTGTTGCTGTTGATATCCTGAATATAGAAGGAGTCTGCACCCAATTTGTCAGCACGGCGGGATACCGCATCCGCTGCTTCATTTATTGCATTAAATCGGCCAGTAATAGTAATGCGATCAAATGGCTTAATGGCTGCTGCTTGCTCAGGCGCGAGTTCTTTTGCCGCTTGTGCAGCAGAAAGCGCGGTGAGTGATAGCAATGCCGATGCGATGATCGTGTATTTCAGCTTCATAAAAAATCCTTTCGCCTTGCGCATTAACGTTGATACGTGCGGAACAATTGATGTGTAACAGAATAGCAGATGATTATTACATGTAATAATGGCGGGTGTCTCAGCAATTTATATGACTTAGTATATCAATTCTGAAGATTAGCCCGCCGGTACTTTACAGCAATAATAGGGATAAGCTTTACGAATAATTGCTTTAACGTCATAAGTGCTGATTATTTACATTTTGCTAACCTGATGCCGCGCCATTACTGGGCTGCCTCATTATTGTCCGGCTTGTTATTTTGGTGCAAAGTTGCAGGACAAGCCGCTAGTAAATATTATTTTTGTAGTGAATTATAGAGAGTTCTTTCCGCCTGCCAGTTTTAGTGCAAAAACTGCACCAGAAGCACACACAGATATGGATCATCAGTCACATTTTCAGTAGGTTATAGGGAGCTGTAGCAAAGCAGGTTTATCAGTAACCAAATAGAACTGAAGCATACCCAAATTAGTGGGTGTTGCCGGTAGGCTGCAAGCAAACGAATCTCACGTCAGTGGTTCGGGTGAGTGTAAGTCGCTAACGTCCCAGCAACGCCGAGTAAGATGGATATGGCAATACTCATCATCAAAGACAGGTAAAAAGGGAACATTATGCGTATTGGTGTACCAAAAGAGCGGTTGGCCAATGAAGCCCGTGTTGCAGCAACGCCGAAAACGGTGGAACAACTGCTGAAATTAGGCTTCACCGTGGCGATTGAAAGTGGAGCTGGTCACTTAGCCAGCTTCGACGATGCGGCGTACCAGGAAGCGGGTGCCACCATTACGGATACCACCGATGTGTGGCAATCCGACCTTATCCTCAAAGTGAATGCGCCCCTTGAGGAAGAAATTAGCCTGATGCGTGCTGGGAGTACGTTAGCCAGTTTTATCTGGCCAGCTCAAAACCCGGAATTACTGCAAAAGTTAGCGGAGCGTCAGGTAACCGTATTGGCCATGGATTCAGTGCCGCGCATATCTCGCGCGCAATCGATGGATGCGCTCAGTTCAATGGCCAATATAGCCGGCTATCGTGCCATTGTTGAAGCTGCCCATGAATTTGGTCGCTTCTTCACTGGGCAAATTACGGCCGCGGGTAAAGTTCCACCGGCGAAAGTGGTAATTATCGGGGCTGGGGTTGCAGGTTTGGCAGCCATCGGGGCGGCAGGGAGTATGGGTGCTATCGTGCGTGCATTCGACACCCGCCCAGAAGTAAAAGAACAAGTTCAGAGTATGGGTGCTGAATTCCTTGAGCTGGACTTTGAGGAAGAAGCGGGCAGTGGTGATGGTTACGCCAAAGTGATGTCTGACGCTTTTATCAAAGCCGAGATGGCACTGTTTGCCGCTCAAGCTGCTGAAGTGGACATCATTGTTACCACTGCACTGATTCCGGGTAAACCTGCTCCTCGGTTGATCACCAAAGAGATGGTGGCATCCATGAAGTCGGGCAGTGTGATTGTTGACCTGGCCGCGCAAACCGGTGGTAACTGTGAACTGACCGTCGCCGATAAAGTGACAGTGACAGACAATGGCGTAAAAATTATCGGCTATACCGATCTACCCAGCCGTTTACCCACACAGTCATCGCAACTTTACGGAACCAACTTGGTTAACTTGCTGAAACTACTCTGTAAAGAGAAAAATGGTGAGATAGATATTGATTTCGAAGATACCGTGATTCGCGGTGTAACCGTGGTCAAAACCGGTGAAATAACGTGGCCAGCGCCGCCTATTCAGGTATCAGCACAGCCTCAGGCGGCTAAAGCTGAACCTATTGTGAAAGAAGACGCCAAGCCTAGCTCGCCATGGCCGAAATACATCATTATGGCACTGGTCGTTGTGTTGTTTGGCTGGTTAGCAAATGTTGCTCCGAAAGAGTTTTTATCTCACTTTACGGTCTTTGCACTGGCGTGCGTAGTGGGTTATTACGTGGTGTGGAACGTCAGCCATGCACTACATACACCTTTAATGTCAGTCACTAACGCCATTTCAGGCATTATTGTCGTCGGTGCATTATTGCAGATTGGCCATGGCGGTTGGGTAAGCTTCTTATCCTTTATTGCCGTACTGATTGCCAGTATCAACATTTTTGGTGGCTTTACGGTCACCCAGCGCATGCTGAAAATGTTCCGTAAAAACTGAGTGGTATAAAACTCGGTGGGTATAAAAATAATGTCACACAAAAATATAGGGGTAACTGATGTCTAGTGGTCTCGTTACAGCTGCGTACATAGTTGCTGCGATTTTATTTATTTTCAGTTTGGCTGGGCTGTCGCGCCACGAAACATCCAAACAAGGTAACACTTTCGGTGTGACCGGTATGGCCATCGCGCTTATCGCCACCATCCTTGGGCCGGATTCAGGTAATGTTGCCTGGATCATCATTGCCATGGTGATTGGTGGCGCAATTGGTATCTATCTGGCGAAGAAAGTCGAAATGACTGAAATGCCAGAACTGGTTGCCATTTTGCACAGTTTCGTCGGTCTGGCAGCCGTTCTGGTTGGCTTTAACAGCTATCTGGATCACGGCCCGGTGGTGATGGACGCGGTGATGGTTAATATCCATCTGACTGAAGTCTTCTTAGGTATTTTTATCGGGGCAGTAACATTCACCGGTTCTATTGTTGCCTTTGGTAAGTTACGCGGGATTATCTCATCCAAACCACTGATGTTGCCACAACGCCATAAGTTGAATCTGGTGGCACTGGTTGTGTCATTCCTGCTGATGATTCTGTTCGTCAAAACCGACAGCGTTAGCTTACAAGTGGTCGCGTTGTTATTGATGACGGTGATTGCTTTGGGCTTTGGCTGGCACTTGGTGGCATCTATCGGTGGTGCTGACATGCCGGTTGTGGTCTCAATGCTGAACTCCTACTCCGGTTGGGCTGCGGCTGCGGCAGGTTTCATGTTGAGCAATGACCTGTTGATTGTAACGGGTGCCTTGGTCGGTTCTTCCGGTGCTATTCTGTCTTACATCATGTGTAAAGCGATGAATCGCTCATTTATCAGTGTGATCGCCGGTGGCTTTGGTACTGATGGTTCTTCAACCGGTAATGCTGAAGAAATGGGTGAATACCGTGAAACCACGGCTGAAGAAGTGGCTGACCTGCTGAAAAATGCTAGCTCAGTTATCATCACTCCGGGTTATGGCATGGCAGTGGCACAGGCACAATACCCCGTCGCTGAGATTACTGCAAAACTACAAGCGCGGGGCATCAAAGTCCGCTTTGGTATTCACCCGGTAGCTGGGCGTTTGCCAGGTCATATGAACGTGTTATTGGCTGAAGCCAAGGTCCCTTATGACGTAGTGCTGGAAATGGATGAAATCAATGATGATTTCCCAAGTACTGATGTCGTGTTGGTGATTGGTGCCAACGATACGGTTAACCCAGCAGCACTGGAAGACCCGCGTAGTCCGATTGCCGGCATGCCGGTGTTGGAAGTATGGAAAGCGCAAAGTGTTATTGCCTTTAAACGTTCAATGAATACCGGTTATGCTGGCGTGCAAAACCCATTGTTCTTTAAAGAAAATACCCAAATGTTGTTTGGCGATGCTAAAGACAGCGTAGAAGCAATTTTACGCGCATTGTAATTCGTTATTACGAATCGCAGATCAAGGGCCACCTATTCGGTGGCCCTTCTTTTTGATTTAATCAATGGGTGATGTCAGACAAGGGTTATTCAATCTCTTCCAGATCTTCATGGCCTTCTATCGGACAGGTAAATCCTTCGGGTTTAATTGCCAGTAAGTCACACTTAAGATGGTCGATCACATGTTCGGTAGTATTCCCAATAAAGGCGGCAGATAGCCCAGTACGCCCCAAGGTACCCAGAACAACCACCCCAGCCCGCAAGTGTTCAGCCAAATCAGGGATAACCTCTTCAGGGAGACCTTTTTCAACATGGGTGAATTTTTCATCAATGCCAAATTGCTGGCGTAATGCTTTCATCGCAACCAAATGCTGACCACGAATGGCATCGTTATAGACGCTCGGGTCAAAATCAGGCAATTCAATGGCGATATTAATCGGGGTTACCGGGTAGGCGCTGATCAGATGCACTGGCGTTTGATTGACATGTTCGGCTAACTCTCTGGTCTCTTTGACCAAACGGAGATTTAGTGGGTCATGGAGTGGATCTTCACTTGAGAGGTTAACGGCCACCAGCGCTGTGGCGCCTTCCGGCCAAGGTTGGTCTTTCACCATCCAGACTGGGCATGGGCACTTACGCAATAAATGCCAGTCGGTTGGGGTAAAGATAATCGACTCCAGGCGGTCGTGTTGATGCGCCATTTTTAACAACAAATCGTGCTTGGCGTTCAGGATTTCCTGAATAATGGCCTCATAGGGCCGATTATGCCATACCACTTTGATTTCAATTGGAATACCGGCATCAAGATAAAAGCGGCATTGCTCGCTTATCCATGCGGAACGTTGGCTGATAACCCCTTTACGCATTGCGGTACGCTCATCAGGCGACAGCAGGGTGGTCATATCATATGACAGATCATAAATAGCCAAAAATGCTTTGATTGTGCCGCCATTGCGCTGCACAAGGTAAACTGCACGTCTTAGTGCAGGTTGATCATCCTGATTGGGGTCAATAGCAACCAGAATATTCTGATACTTTGCCATAGAGTCTCCTTACAAACGTGAATTAACAGTATGTTAGTTAAAGAGTAAACCATGAAAGGGAAACAGGATAGGTGGCTGGGAGAAGCAGACCAATAAATTTTCAAGTTGCAGATTTGCTGACGGCTTGTGTTACTCGGTCGATCCTCAGACCTGCTCTCTACGAGGCCGTTACTTACCGCCTTCCTGCAACTTGAAATCTATCGGGTATTTATTATTCTGGTTTTGATCAGGTTACAGACTTGGTCTTGGATTACCCGCCAGTTTGGCCAGAGCTTCGGTATTCTCGATAGTAATGTACTTACCTTTCACACTCAGAATATCGCTTTTCTGGAAACGGCCCAGTAAACGGCTGATGGTTTCTACCGTCAGACCTAAATAGTTACCAATATCACCACGGGTCATCGTCAGGCGGAACTCACGTGGAGAGAAACCACGTTGAGCAAAACGGCGAGACAGATTATAGATAAAGGCCGCCAGACGCTCTTCTGCATTCTTTTTGGAAAGTAGCAAAATCATATCTTGGTCACCTTTGATCTCACCACTCATCAGGCGCATCATCTGCTGGCGCAGATTTGGCATTTTGCCGGATAAATCGTCCAACGTATCAAACGGGATTTCACAAACCATGGATGTTTCCAGAGCTTGTGCGAAGCTCGGATGCTGCAAATTGCTGATAGCGTCAAAACCGACTAAATCACCCGCCAGATGGAAACCGGTGATTTGCTCATCACCTTCTTCGGTAATGGTGTAGCTTTTAATGGTCCCGGAACGGATGGCATACAGGGATTTGAGTTCATCACCCGCTTTAAACAGCGCCTGTCCTTTCTGAATAGGTTTCTTCCTTTCAATGATATTGTCGAGCTGATCCAGCTCGTTTTCATTTAAGGTAAACGGAATACAGAGCTGGCTAATACTGCAATCCTGACAGTGAATTGCACAACCACCAGACTGGATACGTCGGATTACGCGTTTTTCCGGGATCATAGGGTATTCCCATTAATATTGATATGCGTCAATTTTAACATCTTTTCTTGCGTCTGATAAGAGCAACAATAGTTAGCGTGCTAAAAGATAACCCTCATGCATTAATAACCAGCGTTTTCTCTCCACTCCACCGGCATATCCTGTCAATGCACCTTGTTGCCCAATGACCCGATGACAAGGGACAACAATTGAAATAGGGTTCAATCCATTCGCCATCCCGACAGCCCGCGAAGCGGTAGGGCGGTTGATTCGTTTTGCTAACTCGCCATAAGTAATCGTTTCGCCACAGGGGATTTTTCGCAGCTCTTGCCAGACTTGACGCTGAAAATCAGTCCCAGCGGTTTTAACTGGTAAATTATCAATAATGCTCAGGTCACCAGCAAAATAGCGTTGCATACTGTCACTTAGCCCACCGGGATTGCGTTCTTCAACCAATGTAAACGCGCCCTGGCCGTAATGGTTGCCTAGCAACTTCATCAGACGCTCGTAGTGGTCAGTCCAATCGATGGCACGTAGCCGGTTTTCTTGGTCTGCGATCAGTAACAGTTCACCTTGTGGAGTTGCCATCCGATCAATAAAAAACGTTTCCATAAGTCTCCGCTATGCTGCTGCTGCTGTTGGTTGTAGACAGTTTTGCCGATAATGATTGCCTGAAATATGGCATCAAAAGATACCTACTGTGGCGATAATCGCATAACCAAGAAAATTTAGGTATAAATTCGGGGTGGGCGAACCCAACATTAGCGGCTAGGATGATAGCTTATTGATTACGAAAGCCCTTGTTTGTGAGTATTAACTGTTGTGACGACTGATACTTACGATTGCCACTTCATGCCAGGTACTAACTCCATGTCAAATATCATTTTGTCTCCTTTATTACGTGATGGCGATCCTCAGTCAGCTGTTATCGAGCGCCCGCACAGCCAATCACCATTTATCTTACTGGCCGACCATGCCGGTCAACGGATACCGGTTCAACTTGGTGATTTGGGGTTACCCTCAGGAGAAATTGACCGCCACATCGGTTGGGATATAGGTTCATTGGCAATGGCGCGGTTACTTAGCCAGTATCTGGATGCAACCTTGATTCATCAGCAGTATTCGCGATTGGTGATTGATTGCAATCGCACGCCGGGAATCGCCAGTTCGATCCCTGAAATTTCCGAGCACACACGGATCCCGCGCAATATTGGTGTCACCGTAGCAGAGGCTGAAGCGCGCCGGGTTGAGGTATTCCAGCCTTATCATGATTTGATTACACAAACGCTGAATCAACGTCGTGATAGCGGCCAGATGAGCGTGATCCTCTCCATGCACAGTTTTACACCGTCGTTTAAAAACATCGCGCGCCCCTGGCAGATTGGTACCTTGTTTCATCGTAATCCTGAGTTTGCTTTGCAACTGGTTTCATTGTTACAGCAAGAAGGTGACCTGCACGTCGGGATTAACGAACCTTATGCCATGACGGATGCAACAGATTTCACGTTACCCTTCCACGCAGAACAGCGGCAGTTACCTTATGTGGGTATTGAGATTCGTCAGGATCTTATTACGCATCAAGCAGGTCAGGCGCTCTGGGCGAGCCGTTTGGCGCGACTGTTGCCGCAGGTGTTAGCGGCATTGAATTATGCAAAATAAGCAACAATTCCATTTATTGACATGAAAATTATCTGTTCTGCAACAATTATCAACGCACGCTCATGACCAACAGCCATTAATTGGTTATTATCAGCATAATCATCATTTTTTATTCGCTGCATAATATTAAGGTTGATAATTACGTGGAACCAAAACCTGCGCGCATTCTGATCAGTGCCTGTTTAATGGGAAAACCGGTACGTTATAACGGCAGTGCCCTGTCTGTTAGCGATGAAATTATTCAACGCTGGCAGGATGAGGGGCGACTGGTCCTTATTTGCCCTGAATTATCCGCAGGTATGCCGGTACCGCGTCCGCCTGCCGAAATTCAGCAAGGTAACGGCGAGGCGGTGTTGCAAGGGCTGGCGCGGGTGACCGAGCAGTGGGGCAATGATGTTAGCCGGGAGTTTTTGCAAGGGGCTTATCAGGCTCTGGAGTTGGCGCAAAAGCACTGCTGCACAGTAGCAATTTTGACCGAAGGGAGTCCATCTTGTGGGAGCAGCCGCATCTATGATGGTCATTTTAGCGGCACCCAGCGCACAGGACAGGGAGTCACCACGGCGTTATTGCGCCGCCACGGAATAACCGTTTTCAGCCATCATCAGCTTAAACAGGCGGATGATTTTTTGCGAAGCTCTTCACAAGTCAAGGTTGAAAATTAACCGAGTGTCATAAAATCTCGCTATACTGTATGAATGTACAGTTGTGGCATAAAGTCGCATTTTTGGTCACTTCATCTTTCTTGAAACCATTAAGTCGAGGTAGCGATATGACATTTAAGATAGTAGAAAAGCAACCGCAGCAAATAGTCAGTATTCGGCTGGTCGGCCCTTATCACGAGACTATCCCGCAAGGCTTTAACCAACTTTCTTCACTCTATACTCAGTACCAAATCCCTGGGAAAGAGTGGTTGGCTCTTTACTGGGACAATCCTGAGACTAATCCTCCTGCTGAGCTACGGGCTGACATATCCTTGTCTGTGGCTGACGATTATGTGTTGCCCGCAGAACTCAGTGATCAACTACAACTACAAGTGATTCCCGGGGGGTTGTATGCGGTGTATCACACCAGGGTAACGGATGATGATTATGCCAAAGCCTGGAGCGAGTTGTATAACCAGCATCTGCCACAAAGTGGTTATCGTTCGGTAGAAGGTGCGTGTTATGAGGTTTACCTCAATGACGGCATAACTGATGGTTATTTTGATATCGATATCTGTCAATCGGTTGAAAAAGCACAATAATGAGTGGCGGCTGTGCCGGTTGGTGCGGCTGCCTATCGTGGCAACATTGATTCAGGATAGGCGTACCGGCGTATTATCACTTTATCTCGGTGGCAAGAAATAACTGGCTCAACCAGTCACTGAAAATACGTACTCGAGGGGAAAGCTGGCGGTTGTGAGGATACAGGAACGAGACTGGCATCGGGGGTGGTGCGTATTTTGGTAGTATCTCAACCAAGGTGCCAGCGATTAAGTCAGATTCGATATGGTAACGAGGCACTTGAATAATACCCAATCCAAGACGTGCGGCTGCTACAAAGCTTTCTGCACCACTGACTGATAGAACAGTCGGTAATTTTACTTGCTGAGTTTTAGTAGATGATGACGAAGCAGAGGGTAGATATGCGCTTTCTGTTATTACCCTGGAGGACGCTGATTTATTATAACCTGTTGTTTTATCGGGGCTAAGGGTGCTGTCAGTGCCAAATTCCAGTGGCATCAGGCTACCGGTTGCGCTAGAACGAAAACCTACCATCTGATGGCCTGGTAACTGGTCCAACCGGAGTGGAGTACCCTGTCGTTGTAAATATTGCGGTGCAGCACAGGTGACTTGTGGCAACAACGCCACTCGGCGGGCGACCATATCGCTGTCTTGTAAATTACCTACACGTAGCACCCCGTCAATACCTTCTCGAATAAGGTCGACCAAGCGGTCACCTTCACTGATAAATAACTCAATGTCAGGATATTGAGCAATAAAATCAGGTAATTGTGGCAAGACGAAATGGCGGGCTAACGTGCCCTGTACATCAATTCGTAACAAACCTCGTGGCTTGGCATTGGCAAAGGCCATTTCAGCATCTTCAATATCAGCAATAATACGCAGACAGCGCTGGTAGTAAGCTCCACCATCCAGCGTAGGGCTAACATGTCGGGTAGTTCGCTGCAATAAGCGCACATTTAAACGCTTTTCGAGCTGTTGAATGGCATCTGTCACTGTAGATCGCGGTAGATTTAAATCTTGGGCGGTTTGGGTAAAACTGCGTTGTTCCACTACCCTGATAAATACCCGCATTGCATCAATTCGGTCCACGTGATTGTTCGCTTTATTCGGATAGTGTTAACGAATAATAGATGATTATCCGAAACGATAAAAGTGGCATTCTCTGTTTGCGGGTGGTTAAACATAGCATGCTCCACTTGCTGGATAGCAATCAATGCATCGTCACAAACGATAAAATACACATCGAGGAGAAAATCATGGTGAATACAACCGGGCAGGTTGCCATTGTAACCGGAGCATCACGGGGTATTGGCGCAGCAATTGCTGAGCGTTTGGCTCAGGAGGGGTATACCGTTCTGATCAATTATGCCCGGAGTAACATTGAGGCGGAAACACTGGTGCGCAAAATTCAACAAGCGGGCGGAAATGCAGCGAGTGCGAAGGGGGATATCAGTGATGCCGCAGCGGTTGCACAGTTATTTTCTCAAGCAGAAGCTGCGTTTGGCGGGGTTGATGTCTTGGTCAACAATGCTGGAATTCTATCTCTCAGTGCCATTGCAGACAGTGATGATGAACACTTTGACCGCCAGATCGCCATTAACCTGAAAGGGAGCTTTAACGGGATGCGTGAAGCGGCAAAGCGTTTGAAAGATGGCGGCCGCATCGTAAACTTTTCAACCAGTGTTGTCGGGCTGAAACTGGAAAAATACGGTGTTTATGCTGCAACCAAAGCGGCGGTTGAAACCATGACAGCTATTCTGGCGAAAGAGTTGCGGGGGCGTAATATCACCGTTAATGCTGTGGCTCCTGGGCCGACGGCAACCTCGCTCTTCCTTGATGGTAAATCACCCGAATTAATTGAAAAAATGGCGAAAATGGCGCCACTAGAAAGATTAGGAACGCCAGAGGATATTGCAGCAGCCGTGGCTTTTCTGGTTGGAAAAGACGGTGGCTGGATTAATGGGCAAGTTTTACGCGCCAACGGTGGCCTGATTTAGCCTGTGGTGAACGCGTGGAAAGGTCAGGGGAGCCTGCATTGTCAGAGATAACAATTAATCGCGACTGTCATAAAAGCGTCATTCGCTTGTTCTAGTATCCGTTGTAACCAATCAATACAAATTGTATTACTGTTTTACAACAAGGAATTATACCGATGCAGAACCGCGTATCCACTTTGTCCGGCATAGCGTTATCCACTCTGATACTCACCAGTTCATTGTTTACACCGAATGCTGTTGCTTCCGCCACTGGCTTATATGACCGTAGCGCCAAGGGAGATATCACTCAATTTGGTGGGGCACGACGTTTGACCGGTGATCAGACACAGGCTCTTCGTGATTCGCTTTCCAATAAAACCGTAAAGAATGTCATTTTACTGATTGGCGATGGTATGGGCGATTCAGAAATCACCTCAGCACGTAACTATGCTATGGGGGCCGGTGGTTTCTTTAAAGGAATTGATGCGTTACCACTGACAGGGCAATACACGCACTACTCATTAGATAAGAAAACGCAAAAACCGGATTACGTGACTGACTCAGCTGCCTCCGCAACAGCTTGGTCCTCAGGTGTAAAAACGTATAACGGCGCGCTGGGTGTTGATGTGTTCGGAAAAGATCACGTCACCTTGTTGGAGTTAGCGAAGAAAGCCGGTAAAGCAACTGGTAACGTTTCAACTGCTGAACTGCAAGATGCCACTCCTGCGGCACAGTTTGCTCACGTAACTGGGCGAAAATGCTATGGCCCGGAGGAAACAAGCGAGAAGTGCAGTAGCAATGCGCTGGAAAAGGGTGGGCGCGGTTCAATTACTGAGCAGATGATTGCCGGGCGCGCGGATGTCACATTGGGTGGTGGCGCTAAATCATTCAGCCAAGTCGCTAAAGCCGGTGAATGGAAAGATAAATCTCTGCGTGAACAAGCCTTGGCTCGAGGTTATGTTATTGTCGAAAATCTTGACGATCTGAATGCAATAAAGCAGGCAGACCAACAAAAACCGCTATTAGGGTTATTTAGCCCAGGTAACATGCCAGTACGTTGGCAGGGGCCGAAAGCGTCTTATCATGGCAATTTAGATAAGCCGCCGGTAGTTTGTGAAAACAATGCCGAGCGTACTAAAGATATTCCAACCTTGGCAGTGATGACTGAAAAAGCAATTGACCTGCTGAAACATAACGAAAAAGGATTCTTCTTACAGGTTGAAGGGGCATCCATTGATAAACAAGACCATGCGGCGAATCCTTGTGGTCAGTTCGGTGAAACTGTCGATTTGGATGAAGCAGTACAAAAAGCACTGGAGTTTGCGCGTGCAGAAGGTAATACCTTGGTTATTGTGACGGCAGATCACGCGCATTCCAGTCAAATTATTGAAGCAGATGCAAAAGCTCCTGGCTTAACACAAGCGTTAACCACGAAAGATGGCGCAGTTATGGCGATAAGCTATGGCAACTCTGAAGATGATTCTCAAGGGCACACGGGTACCCAATTGCGCATAGCAGCTTACGGACCACATGCGGCAAATGTGGTTGGTCTAACAGACCAAACCGACCTGTTCTTTACCATGCGTGATGCTATGGCGATTAAATAAGTCACGATACACCTGTTACAGCACAATTCGCTGAATAATCCCGGTGCAATAATGGCCGGGATTTTTAGTTTCTGTTAGCTACGATTATATCCATCCTCTAAATATCACTGATTTACATTATCATTTCTTACCAATTGTTATAATAATAACATTTTAATTCATGCCAAACTCCTGTCTTTCGCGTGCTGTGTACTTAAATTGCTGCGATCTTTGTCACACACATAACATTTGTCAGCTGATAATGTTATTGCAATAACATTGCGTGGTAAAAATTAGAATAAAGGGGTTAACAATGGATATTGCAGTAATTGGTTCCAACATGGTTGATCTGATCACTTATATTGATGAAATGCCGCAAGTCGGGGAAACATTGGAGGCACCGAATTTTGAAATTGGGTGCGGCGGTAAAGGGGCCAATCAGGCGGTTGCCGCTGCCAAGTTAGGTGCCAATGTGATGATGATCACTCGGGTTGGTGATGATCTATTTGCGGAAAATACCATAAGGAATCTACAAAAAGCTGGGGTTGATACCCAGTATGTAAAAGCAGTTACAGGGGCCTCGAGTGGTGTGGCTCCGATTTTCGTCGATAAATCATCACAAAATCGAATTTTGATTATCAAAGGCGCTAACAATCATTTGTTACCCGCGGATGTCGATGCTGCTGCTGATGCGCTCAAAGCTTGCCAATTGATTATTCTACAACTCGAAATTCCGCTGGAAACGGTCTACGCCGCTATCGACTTTGCCCGCCAGCACCAGATTAAAGTCATTCTTAATCCAGCCCCCGCATCTAAAGCATTGGATATCGGCTATGCATGTCAGTGCGAGTTCTTTATGCCAAATGAAACTGAGCTCGCGATTCTGACCGGAATGCCAGTTGATAGTCTGGATAACATTTACCGTGCAGGGCGCAGCTTATTGGATAAAGGGTTACATAACCTGATCATTACTTTGGGGCATCGCGGATCATTATGGATGCACGGTGAACACATTAACCATGTGCCACCGGTTAGTGTCCACGCCATCGACACCAGCGGCGCAGGTGATGCTTTCATTGGTTGTTTTGCTCATGAATATGTCCAGCACGGCAATATATTAAAAGCGATGGAAATGGCTTCTGCTTTTGCAGCCTACAGTGTCACAGGAAAGGGAACCCAACGTTCTTATCCTGATGCGTCGCAATTTATTGATTTTTTAAAGACCCTACACCAAGGAAAATAAAATGCGCCTTAATACCGTTCAACTGCCAGATGGCTATTTAAATAAAACACCGTTATTCCAATTTATTTTGCTTTCCTGCTTATTCCCGCTCTGGGGATGTGCAGCCAGTCTGAATGATATTTTAATTACTCAATTTAAAAGCGTATTTGCACTCAGTGATTTTGCCAGTGCACTGGTACAAAGTGCCTTTTATGGCGGTTATTTTCTGATTGCTATTCCTGCCTCTTTGGTCATCAAAAAAAGCAGCTACAAAGTTGCTATATTAACTGGGTTAACACTTTATATTATCGGATGTATGTTGTTTTATCCTGCTTCCCATATGGCAACATATACTATGTTTCTGGCCGCTATTTTTGCCATCGCTATTGGTTTAAGTTTCCTTGAAACTGCTGCTAATACCTACAGCTCCATGATTGGTCATAAAGACTATGCCACTTTACGGCTTAATATCAGCCAAACTTTCTACCCGATCGGTGCATTGATGGGGATAGTACTCGGTAAATACTTGGTATTTCAGGAAGGTGATAGTTTACACAACCAAATGGCCGCGATGACGCCAGAACAGATTCATGCTTTTCGTCTTACGATGTTAGAACATACATTGGAGCCTTATAAATATCTGATTTTCGTTCTACTGCTGGTTATGCTGTTATTTGTTATTACTCGTTATCCTCATTGCAAACCACAAGGTGATAGCGGTAAAAAAGTGGTTTCACCGTCATTAAAAGAAACCTTGAAATATTTAGCTGGGAACAGTCGTTTTAAAAAAGGCATTGCGGCGCAGTTCCTCTATGTGGGTATGCAAGTCGCAGTATGGTCCTTTACGATTCGCCTGGCCTTAAACCTGGGCGCATCTAATGAACGAGATGCCTCGAACTTTATGATTTACAGTTTTATTTGCTTCTTCATTGGTAAGTTTGTGGCCAACTTCCTGATGACACGATTTAAAGCCGAAAAAGTGTTAATTGCCTATTCTATTTTAGGTGCATTAACGTTGCTTTATGTCGTAACCGTACCCAACTTTACGGCGGTATATGCAGCCGTATTTGTTAGCGTCTTGTTTGGGCCCTGCTGGGCGACTATCTATGCAGGCACCCTGGATACAGTTGACAACAAATATACCGAAGTGGCCGGGGCCATTATTGTGATGTCGATAGTGGGGGCTGCAGTGGTACCAGCATTACAAGGGTTTGTCTCTGACCATCTTGGTTCAATGCAACATGCATTTTTTGTCTCATTATTGTGTTTCGCCTATGTTGGTTTCTATTTTTGGGGTGAACTGCGCAATAAACAACGGACAAGTGCGGCAACATTGGCAAATAATGAGTCTTAATTGAACCGGGAGTAACAATAAATGACCGCCAAAATAACGCTAATCCGTGAACAGTTCAGTCTTCAGGAGCAAGAGATCTATAGCAGTAGTGATTTTACTGTTATCAGTTTTAAATATGCCTCAGGTATTGAAGCTCTGAAAATTGTTAATTCTCGTGGGTACCTGACCGTTTTACCTTATTACGGCCAAATGATTTGGGATGCGGAATTTGATGGGCATAACCTGAAAATGGAAAATATGTTCTCTCAACCTAAGCGTGGAGAGAACATTGTTGATACCTACGGTTGTTTTGCTTTCCATTCGGGTTTGCGCCGTAATGGTTGTCCATCGCCTGAGGACGACCATGTATTACACGGCGAGATGCCTTGTGCTGAAATGGACTACGCTTGGCTCCTTATTGACGGCGACACACTTGCCGTCACGGGCAGTGTGGAATATGTGAAAGGGTTCGGTGATCATTATTGCGCGCAACCGCTGGTTAGGCTCAGGGCCGGTAGTGCGCAGTTCGATATTGAGATGAAGGTGACTAACTTATCCAGTATGCCGATGCCTCTGCAATATATGTGTCATATGAATTACACCTATATTCCTGGGGCCACTTTCCGTCAAAACTTACCCGGTTCAGCACTGAAATTGCGTGAGACAGTACCGGCACATGTACACCCAACCCCGCAATGGTTGCACTACACCCAACAATTACGGGAAAGAACTCAGGGATTAACCGATTTAAATGAATCGGAGTTTTACGATCCAGAAATTGTATTTTTTGCCGATAATCTTGCACAATATGTTGATAATGCAGAATTCTTTATGTTGTCCCCGCAAGGGCATCGTTTTGTGACTCGTTTTTCCACCGCGCAGTTTAATTATGCTACTCGTTGGATTTTACATAATGGCGATCAAAAAGTGGCTGCATTTATTTTACCTGCAACCTGTCGCCCGGAAGGGTATATGGCGGCGAAAGAAAAGGGGACGTTAATAATGTTATCGCCAGGAGAGAGCCGCCATTTCAGCGTGACCACCGGAGTGGTTTAATGTTGTATGCTGGCAGAGAATAGCTATGTTATTAGCGGGCAAGGACGCCCGCAGAGCCGTTAAGTAAATGCCAAACCACTGAAAACTAAATACGACCGTAAAAAGTCATTCTGGCTGTCTCGGATAGCGCAATATCGGGTTGAGCATTATAGGCTAACACTACCAGCATTCGTGTGATATTCCCTTGGGTCGGCGTGACCCGGTGAATCGCATTTCTTCCACGAAATAGCACTAAGTCCCCCGGTTCAATTTGCAATGTTTTAGGTGTGACCTGTTGGTTTAACAGTTGTTCCACTCCTGAGTAATTCATCTCTCCTTTATCGGCATCGCGCATCTCTTCAATATATTCAAAGACGCCACCCGCTTGCGGTTTTTGTACTAATAAGGTGATGGCGAATGATGAATTGTCAAAATGCCAACCTAACTCTTGGCCTTGACTGGCGTAGTGCAAGTTAATTGAAGAAAGTGAATCGGCGTAAGGGTAGAGTTGTTTTTCATCTAATACGGCACACAAGAAGTCTTGGAAATCTTGCGCATTGTACAGCGTTCGTAATGCGGAATCGGTAGGGATTTCTTCGTCAGTAATACAGCCTTTTGATGAAGTAACCAACCGATTACGGGGATGACCAGCAGGGAAGGCGGGATCGGTTTTGGTCAGATAAACATTATGCTGATTAGCGGCATAGTAAGCTCGATGCTTATGACTGACGCCTTCTTGTTTAATACTACTCAGTGCGCGGGGCTGCAAGAAGCCTGATAGTACCAAGGCGCCGTATGTTTCTAACGTGTTCTTGCACTGTGTGATGAACATGACATCGTTGATTGGGTTGGCTTCCATATTAATAATTTCGCTGAGCTGCTGCATATATCCTCCCAGTAATGCTAAATGTTGCTTGGTTTCTGTTCCTAACTGTATAGGATTAGTTGTAACTGGAATAACAATAAAACGTTACTGTTAGGTTAAGTTTGGCTATCGGTATCAATATAATGCGTTATGGATAAGGGGGGCTGTTATGAATAGTTTGAAGGCTGTTCGTTTGCCAAAGTTAACCGCCATTTTAGCATTCGAGACAGCCGCTAATACCGGCAGTCTGGCCAGTGCGGCGGCCCGGTTATCATTAACGCCAGCGGCGGTTAGCCAGCAAATACGTCAGTTAGAGCAACATCTGGGGATTCAATTATTTGCCCGTTCGAAATCAGGCGTTGAACTGACCTCGCAGGGCAGTGCCTATTTAGCTTATGTACAGCAGGCATTTGAAACATTACGGATGGCCCAACAGAGTATGGCGCGGGATAAAGGCAATATATCATTAAATATCTCAGCACTGCCCGCCCTAGCGAGTCGATGGCTTAATCCGCGTCTCAAACAGTGGTTAGCCCAATATCCCGATGTGGATATTCGGATTCATGCTACTCACGGGGTGGTTGATTTCAACCGTACTGCGGCAGATTTTTACCTGGCTTTTGGTGATGAACATTATCCCCAACAAGAGAAAGAAATGCTATTTCAGGATTGGGTTTTTCCGGTTGCAAGCCCACTGCTATTAACTACCCCTTGGCTTGATGGCAAACACAACATTATCTACCCGATGATACATGTTGATTGGGGCAAAGAAGGGCAGTTCTTACCTGATTGGCATGAATGGCTGCTGTCAGCAAAACTAGATGAGTGTGTTCCCAACCGAGGGCCAATCTACAACTTAACCTCCATGGCAATTGATTCGGCCGTGGCGGGGAACGGTATTTTACTGGGCCAACAACATTTGATTAAAAAAGAATTAGATGAAGGGTGTTTAATTCAGTTGTCTGAACATAAATTACCCGTTACAAAACCTTATTATCTAATTTACCCCAAGCGAACCCTGGACAAACCAAGAGCGGTGGAGTTTATCCAATGGTTGCATAGTCTTTGCTAGCTGAATGCATAATCAACTGGCATAATTGATTTATTGTGCATTCTGGCCTGTTGTTATGGTGGGCAGATGCATTAAATTAAAACACTGACTTATTATTTAACCTGTAAATTGCACTTAAGTTAAATTTACAGGTTTTCTCTACGGCTTTTTGCCGTGGTTTATTTGTGTAAAAACCGTGTGTGAAAAGAGTTATTTATTAAAAATCGCCATTAAAGGCAGAATAAAAATTACTATTTTAAGATAGGGGCATATAAACCATCGTGGCGAAGAGAAAATCTACCGGTACCGGCTGGGTTATCCTACTAATAGTCGTTTTAGGGCTGATTACAGGTATCCCAAGAGAAGTGTGGATTGCACTGAGTGCGGCTATCTTATGCATGTATTTTGTCTGGCAAAATCTTAAAGGGACTAAGCGGTCTGTCGCCTCATCTATTAGCGCGGACATGCAGAAAACTGCAGCGATACCTGATCTTGGCGATTATCCTATTACCCCTTCACAGCTTGAACCCGAAAATAGCATTGAAGGTAGCAGCGCAAATCAGACCCCATCAGTTGATGAAATCAAGAAACCCGCGACTAAAAAACCCGAGACCTCGCGAGGATCTTTAGCCCGCGCTTCCTGGTTACGTCCTGGAGAGTTGGCGGTTGTGGCTGGAATAAATTTACCCGATGGCATGATTTACATTGGTAATAAATACAAAAGTAATCGCACTGGTGCGGAACCTGCATTTATTAACCCATCGATGGATGTGGCAGAACAAGAAATAGATATCTCCTTGCCGCGGATTGATAATGCGCCTGATTACTCGACATGTTCGCCGCAAGCGAGAAGAGCTTATTTACAATGGCTTGCAGATGGGCGTAAATCACCTACTGCGCATATTGGTTACGTCTTCCTATTCTTCTATGGTTTGGAACATCGGATTTTAATCGATGCTGCGATTGATCCGGTAGCGAAAAAAGAACTTCCTGTTCTTGAAGAAGAAATTAATCGCCTGCTAAATATTTATGGGAAAAATAACGCATTTAATCATTATGCGCAGAACTTGTTGGTTTATATATCTCGAGTGAATATAGAAGAGAAACTCTATCTATCTCCACCCCCATTAACCCGCGAGGCATCAACAGAACTTCCGTTGGCGCTACTGGTTGGTTTAGGGCAGTTGGCTGTCGACCAGCAACCTTTGCCTGCCACCTGGGCGCTCGCCTGGGGCGAGGCTGATCCGGCGATAAATCAGAATATCTCAATGGCACATTGTGCTGATATTTTCTCCTCACTTTTTCAGCAGCGTTATCGTGAGCAGTATGGAGACGGATTTTTATTACCCATAAATAAAACCAAGTTACTGATATTTTATCGCCCTGCATCTGCGGGATTAATGGGGCAAGAGTTCTTTCAGCAGATGGGGGAACTGCCGAATGTGGCTGTGTGTAAAGCGCATAGGGATAAACTGAGGCCAATATTTGAATCTTGCCAGCATGACCTGGATATCTATAACCGTTTTGCCAGTGTTAATCCAAAGAAAAAAATGTCACTGGAAGGGCAACTATTATTACCGATGCCGTTGTGGTCAGCAGCATTAAAAACAGAGTTAGAAAGTATCAAAGCGAGAGTGGGTTATGGCTTGTTGATGGTAACGCTGGATGAGCTTTTTCTTCGGCTCAGTACGGCGTGCGACACCAAGCCATTAGAGCGTTTATCCCGCAGTCAGGTTATGGCATTAACCTTTGCATTAGCATCACTGCAAGTGGGTATTGAACCTGATGTCAGAGCAGATAACCGCACACCTGTTTTGCAAGATACTGTGGCACTGTTCCCTATTGAGTCAATGGTGGCTGAATCTGCCACCTTTGCCGCATACCGCGTGACCATGCTTGCGGTGGAGTTGGCTTGCGCAGCGGTGATGATCGATGGGCGTATCGGTGAGCCAGAATCTATGATATTGACCCGACATATTGATGCCTGGGGTTATCTTAGCCCCGGTCAGCGTATGCGGTTGAAAGCTTATCTCCAACCCGGTATCAGGAAAAATAATACCCTGCTGGCCCTGAAAAATAATCTTGAGCCGCTCTCACTGGAGAACCGTCGGGCCATTGCTCGCTTTTTGGCACATTTGATTCAGGTAGAGGGAACCATTACGCCACCAGAAGTGAAATTTCTTGAGCGGGTATATAAGCGTTTTGCCTTAGACAGCAAATTGGTTTATAGCGATCTTGATAGCCGTGCAACCCCGATGACACTGAGTCTGCCGTCTCAAGCCGCTGAAGTTATTAATGATACAGACCGTATTAATCTGTTAAAAAATGAAAGCCAGGAATTAGTGGTGTTGCTGGAGAGTCTGTTTGTTACTGAAAATACTGAGGTATCGACTCAGGAAGATATTAATCCACAATCAATAGCAGCAATTAGTGCTAATTTGCCCGATAGCATCGTGACTTTCTTGAAATTATTGATTTCCCGCGACTCTTGGGAAAGAGAAAAATTAGCAGATATCGCGTTAGATATGGAAATCAAAATTGACGACGCGCTGATTGAAATCAACCGCAAAGTATTATCGGCGTTTGATGCACCCTTGGTAACCGGTGAAGAAGTTATCGCAATAAACCGTGATATATCGGCAGCACTATTAATATGATTAGCCAGGTATCGCCGCGGTGTAACTTGAGCTGAATGCTAATAATCGCTACCATAGCGCGCCTAATAATGTCAGAGAGATAGTCGTGATGAAATACCAATGGATACTGTTCGATGCGGATGAGACACTATTTCACTTTGATGCATATCAAGGGTTAAAGCTGATGTTTTCTCGCTTTAATGTGGATTTTTCCGTGCAGGATTTCGATTATTATCAATTGGTTAATAAACCGCTGTGGGTTGATTATCAAGATGGGAAAATATCCGCCAGCGAATTACAAAACACCCGTTTTGAGATGTGGGCAGAGAAACTGGGGGTGGCAGCTACCCGGTTGAACAGTGAGTTTTTAGTCGCCATGGCGGATATCTGTTCACTCCTACCGGGGGCCCGTGAGTTGGTTGATGCCTTGAGTGGTAAAGTGAATATGGGCATTATTACCAATGGTTTTACCGAGCTACAAACGATACGTTTGGAACGTACTGGTCTGAAAAATGTCTTTTCTCCGCTGATCATTTCTGAACAAGTCGGGGTGGCCAAACCGGATGTGGCTATATTTGAGCATGCTTTCAATTTAATGAATAATCCGGCCAAAGAGCATATTCTAATGGTGGGCGATAATCTGCATTCTGATATTCAGGGTGGTATTAATGCAGGGATAGATACTTGCTGGCTTAATATGCACGGCAGTGTACCGGATGATAATATTGCGCCTCGTTACCAAGTCAGTTCGCTGGCAGAGTTACAGAAATTACTCTTGGCCTAATTAACCTCCTATCTAATTTTAAAAGGCTGTTAACGGTATATTATCGATAACAGCCGGTTATCTATGCTCGTATATTAGTTGCAAAGCTTGACTATATTAATTCTGAAGGAAGGCCCGTAGCCACGGGGTGAGTGCAAGATTTTATTTTCAATAGATTTAAAGAGGAATTTTAAATATGACGTTACTTCGTAAAAACTATCCTCATCTTGCTAACCCTGCGGGGGCTTACGTTCATAGCGTGAAGCACAATGGATTGCTTTATATTTCAGGTATGACAGCGTTCGGTACCATTGCACAAGGGAGAAGTATGGCCGAACAAGCTACAGAGATTTTTCATCAAATCGCTAGCATTGTGCAGGCTGAAAATAGCAGTTTTGCTGATCTTATTAAGATAACGATTTTTGTGACGGACATTTCGCAGCTAAGTACCTTGCGTGATGTTATGTATAAATTTTATGGTGCAAACTTGCCAGCCAGTTCTTTGGTTGAAGTTAAAGGTTTATTCTCACCTGAGATAAATATTGAGATAGAAACGCTATTTGCTATTAATCCAGCCTAAAATTGAGCTAGCCCGCACAGCCGCCAGTAAGCGGAAGTGCGGGTTTACAACTAAGGTCTGCCATCTAACGTAATTCAATGCTAGTGACAACGTCACCGTTGATTGGCAATTAAGTCTTCTACTTGGTCAAAAATAGGCATTTCAGGCCCGAAGCGGCGCACCTGGAGCACATCTTCCAGTTTCTCCAACTGGCTTATCATTTGCAGTAATCGCTGATCATCCAAGACTTGCAGCCAAATGCGACTTTCGTCACCGCCAGCCAACGGCATACACAAAATTCCCTCGACGTTAAATGCGCGCCGGGCAAATAGCCCACAAATATGAGACATCACCCCGGGGTGGTTGCGTACTGTGAGTAACAGTGTCACCTGCGCAGATGTCGATAGGTTTGGTGCTGGTTGTCCTGCCATTTGTTGAGTAGTCATATTACTCCCCTCCAATCATATCGATATTTGCAGCACCCGGTGGCACCATCGGATACACTTTTTCATCCACATCAATCAGTGCGTGGATCAATACTGGGCCTGGGCGGTTTAAGGCTTCATGCAAGGCAGCATAAGGGTCGCTGGCTGTGTTGAGGTCACATGTGGAGAAACCAAACCCTTCTGCGATATGGATGAAGTTTGTGCGATACGGGTAATCGGCTGCAAAAATACGTTTACCAAAGAACAGTTCCTGTTGCTGATGGACTAAACCCAATGATTGGTTATTCATCAAAATAATCTTAACGTTCAGCTGCTCTTCAGCGGCGGTCGCCATTTCCTGAATATTCATCATCAGGCTACCATCACCAGAAAAACACACTACTTTTGCCTCTGGTTTCGCCAGTGCTGCACCAATGGCAGCGGGCAGACCAAATCCCATGGTGCCCAGTCCGCCAGACGTTAACCACTGTCGCGGGCGATGCAACGGATAAGCCTGCGCTACCCACATCTGGTGTTGTCCCACATCAGTGGTAATGATGGTGTCATCATCCAGCGCTTCGGCCGCCGCGCGAATCAAACCATAGTGGCACAGTGGGTTGGTGCTGTTGGGTTGATTGAACGGAAATTCGCGCTGCATATCACTGACGGTTGAGCGCCATTCGCTGCGTGAACGAGTTTCAACTAAAGGCAACAGGTGGGTTAATACCTGCTTAATGTCGGCATTCATTGCCAGGTGTGGTCGGCGGATTTTGCCTAATTCAGCTGGGTCAATATCAATATGAATGATGCTAGCATCAGGGCAGAATTGTTCTGCTTTTCCGATAGCACGATCATCAAATCTCGCCCCAAGTACGATCAATAAATCAGCTTGTTGCATGATCAGATTGGTTGAGCGTGCTGCATGCATTCCCAACATTCCCAAGGATAATGGGTGGTCAACGGGCATGGTACCCAGTGCCATTAATGTCATGGTAGTTGGCAGTCCAGCCTGTTCAGCCAGTTGTATTGCTTGTTGGTGTGCCTGCGAACTAACGATTCCTCCCCCCAGATAGAGCACAGGCCGTGCCGCACGGTTGATCATTTGAGCGGCGTGCGCGATAGCTTGTGGGTCTATTGGGCAAGGTTCATCGGCAACTCCTGGTAGCGGCAAACTCTCAAGCTCAATTTCTGCTGTTTGCACATCTTTGGGAATATCAATCCATACTGGACCGGGCCGCCCAGACTGGGCAATGCGAAATGCCGCCGGGATCACCCGGGGCAATTCGCTGATATCGCGAACCAAATAATTATGTTTGGTGATAGGTATCGATATGCCATAGGTATCAACCTCTTGAAAAGCATCGGTGCCAATCATTGAGGAGGAAACCTGACCTGTAATACACACGAGTGGAATAGAGTCTAGTTTGGCATCGGCAATTGCCGTGACCAGATTGGTTGCCCCAGGGCCGCTGGAGGCTAAGCAGACTGCGGTTTGGCCGGTGGCGCGGGCCATGCCTTGAGCCATAAAGCCAGCACCTTGTTCGTGTCGTGCCAGCACATGGCGAATAATACGGCTTTGCCCTAGAGCATCATACAACGGTAACGCTGCGCCGCCGGGAATGCCTGCGACCGTGGTAATACCTTGCTGCTCGAGCAAGCGAACTATTAATTGGGCGCCTGTATAACGCATGGTTATATCCTTCATCAGGGCCGGCGGTTAACAGAGTGGGGCTAAAAAGAAACCCCGCTCGGCTGGCGCCGGCGGGGTTTGGGAATCTTTCTGGATTCGGTACCCGTTACGGCGCGCTGCCGACCACCACCACTAGCACGCGTACGACTACCACTGCGTTAACATACGCAGTATTTTGTAGACTGAAGGTGGCAGTGGAATAGTTCACGAGGTATCTCATCAATAAGTGTAATAAGCCTTAAAAGATAAACACGATTCGCCAAAAGGCACAAGCAATCAGAATGATAACAATGCAAAAATCTGAGGCGGATCACAACGTTACTGGTGTGGCTGGACGCGGTAGTTAAATATTTTTTTTAATTATTTGAAAATTAAAGTAATTAATAGATGTTTGGTTAGCGATTTAGCAAGATAAGGTTTTTTATCATATAGCATGAGGTGTCAGCACTCAGATAGCCTATCAACACAGGCTAATCTGCTCTTGTTGATACCTTGTTTAAAATTTAAACATTAAAGTAAAACTCTTGGAGTGTATGGAATAGCCGCTTGATAAGGCATAGAAGGGACTTATGCATAAATCGTTATCTTTGGTTCTCATTGCTGTTATCGCAGGATGTGGTGCGAAACAACCCCCTCCCGAAACGGTCAGCATTGATAATTACACCGCAAATCGTATCACCAGTATTATAGAAGCTAAATTAGAAACAGCACCTTATAGCAATAAGGGTGATGCTATTGCGAATATATCTGCTGAGTTTTTAGGTACACCTTATGAGGCAAATGTACTCATTGGTTCGCTAACGCAACCGGAACAGTTAGTGGTCGATTTCCGTGGATTGGACTGCTTCACCTACCTGGATTATGTTGAAGCCTTGCGAAAATCAGGAAGCAAGGCGGAGTTTGTGCAGCAAGTTATCAGAACAAGATATGTTGATGCTGATGTCAGCTACTTGCACCGAAAACATTTCTTTACTGACTGGTCACAGCGATCCCCTTTAAACGCACAAGATGTTACTGCACAAATAAGTACTCATACCCACACTGTTCTCAAAAATCTGAATCAGAAAAAAGAGGGTGGCGAGTTTATCCCCGGGCTGAGTGCTATTGAGCGTAATATTGTTTATATTCCGGCTGAGTTTATTAATGATGCGGTAGTCGCGGAGTTAAAAAATGGGGATTATATCGGCATTTACACCCCTATTTTAGGTCTGGATGTCACCCATACAGGAATATTTATCAGGACAGCAAAAGGCGCGATGTTCCGTAATGCATCATCAATGAAAGGGAACAATAAAGTTGTCGACTCACCTTTCTTGGAATATGTGAAGAAAACCCCAGGCATTGTGGTACTTAGGGCATTGCCGGTCGGAGATAGTGATTTAGAACCAATGGGTTGAGTTCAGTATGGTGGTATCCGTTACTCCCCCGACTCAACGGGGAATAACGGATATATTACTGATGGTTTACGGCCTGAATTGCGGATTAATCAGCAAGAATATTGCCGCTAATTGTTCACGATTCTGCAAGTTTATTTCGCTGCTGGCAGAATAACCCTGGTTGTGAATAATCATTTCACCTAAGCCAACCAGCCAATCATAAATATAAAATGCAGTATTATTGGTTGGGGTCAATGCCAATTTGGTCAATCGCTGTGATGCCCCCAACGGCGATACTGATTTAGGTGGTTGGGCAAAAATCTTATTTCCCCGATTAATACGGCTATCAGGGCGCTGGTTTTCCTCTATTTGTAAGAAACCAAGCCAGGCAACAAAATCGCCCAATACCGTCAACGCACGCGATACCTGACGATCGGCTTTGGTTTCACGGTGCAGACCAACTTGCTCACTGTCTGCCAGTATCGTGATTAACTGCCCGGCGATATCCAGTCGGATACTGGCGGTAATCAGTTCTGCAACCAGCAATTCAATGGTGGGTTTGGCAATACCGAGCAGTTCAATCAATGGGCCGTTATCGGGCAGTTGTCGCAGGTGATTTATCCAATAACGCTGCACACTTGCGGCATAGGCTGTTTCATAATCATGGCTTATCGCAGGTGTTACCGTGGTTTGAAATGCCGCGGATTCGGGCTGATCACTGAATAAGTCGATATCGATACCGATACTAAAAGGTTCGCTATGGGTCGCTGGGGTGATCAATTCAGCCGCACGGTTTTGCTGTTGTAGATATAAACCGCGTAACTCATCACGAGAGGGCAGCAGTCGCTCTAATAACTCGCCGTGTAAGCCGGTTCGCGTTTGTAAGGCTTTGAGTAAGGTTTCAGCAATACGTTGTTTCTGTTGCAATTCGCTGTTTGCTGGCTGATACCAGCCTGCAAGCAGATTATCGGTCAATTCTCGTTGTAACTCATGAAGTTGTTCGGTTATCCGTTCTGTTTTGATATCACGACGGATCTCTTGGGTCAGATAAGTGACCATTCGTTCAACACCACGAGTGTCCAATGCCAGCATGGAGCCCCAGCTATCACCAGGATTACCCACATGACGTTGTACCGCTTCGTCATAATTTTTCGCACCAGCCAACTGTGGGTCAGCAGTAACCCGTTGATCAAAAGGTGTTAATGCCCAGATTAACCCAGGATTGCGACGGGAACGCACCTGCACATTTTCCCCCTGTGTTTGCTTAACCCAATAATCCAGTGCCTTACTGACAGTTTTGACTTCTGAGCGTTTACCCGCCGCATTACAGACTAATAGCAGGTTTATCTGCTGTTTATCCGTGTAGCGGTCAAGCAAATAGGCATTTTTAGCTTGAGATAGCAAAACGGCCTGCGGATAAGGAGGATGTTCAAGGTATTCTGGTGTATCGAATGGCTCAGTAAAATCAGGGAAATCTAGCAAGTCAATGGATTCAAATACATTTTTACGGGTAGATGTGGTCAGCGGGATATGTAACTCGGCAGCTAAAAAAGTTAGCTCAGCAAGTGACAACGTCACTAAATCAGTCGCATTGTCATCAACTAAGGGTATAACTTGAATGTGGCTATCCGCGGGTGTGTTCAGAGAATAGAGTGTCGCAACATTCATAACGCCATTGGCGGGCAGTAGGGTATCGTCCACTAATACGCTTAGTGGTGACAGTACTTGAGTCGCGCCGCCCAGATGTTGCAAAGTATAGGCAAAATGGCGGTAAGCATCGGTCAATGGCTGTAATTCTGTCCACAGTAATGAGAACAAAAGGGCACGATCATCAATGCTCAGATAAGGAGCCAGTTCAATGGCCACCGGCCAGAAATGAGTTTCCAGTTTTCTCTGGCGCGGGGCGTCATGACGAACCAGATAATCCCACAGCCCAATGACATCATCACTGCTGATACCTGCGTTGGCGATCGGTTGTCTGCGCATAACGAGCTGTTGCAGATGGTCAGTAATATGCTGTTCATCCAGCGAATGCTCTCGTCCATCCTGATGACGGGGGCCTTGAGGGTTATCCAGTAGAAAAGCACCCACAACTATTTTAGCAATATCCACTTCACTGAGAAGAGAAAGCCGTACCGGATGGCTTTCGGAATGACTAACGGCTTGCTGGCTAAAACGTGTTGCCAGCCCGCTGGCCTGATAGCCCGGTTTTATTTGTTGCCAAAAGTCGAGAGTTTTCCCGCCAAGGGTGGTTTCCAAGCGGCCATTTTCATCCGCCGCCAGCGCTGAAATAAGGTGCTGTTTCCCGGCAGATGACTGACCAAAAAAGCCAATGCTCATGCCGGTTAAGGATGTTTCCGTTAGTTGACGTGCTTTATTGCGATGGCGACGCAGTTTGATGGTGAGAAGATCGGCTTCAATATCCAATCGAATGGCGTGTTGGCGCACATTGTTAATCCAATCAATTGTTTGATCAATACCTTGTGTGACCTGCTCAAGCTGGTTATTGAGCTGTTGGGTGATTAATGATTTCATTTTCTAAATACACTCCCACTATCAATCCAATAATGGGTTGATCCTGAACCGTTGCTGGCTAATGTGTTGAGCTTGAGGCGCAGGTGGTGGGATGGCACACGGCTCCCATCTTGCAATACGGCATCCGCTATCTCAAAGCGCTCCTGACCATCGTCATTCTGCTTGTCGCCCTTTGCTAATCTCAGTCTGACATGCAATACGCTGTCACCCGCGACTTTGCGCGCCAGTTCCTGATCAACAATGGATAAGGTATAAAGCGGCGAGGCAGGCCAACGGTCATTATCGAGCTGGCGAAAGCCAAGGCACAACGACCCTCTAACCTGAAAATGAGCGTCGGATGGCAAGGCAAAATTGCTGCTATCCAGATCGATATCGCGATAGTAGACATTCTCTTCTGTCAGTGCGTCGCTGCTGTCTAACATCCCGAGGTAGCGTATGGTTGAATAAGGTTGGAAATCACCGGCTTTAAAGTAAAAACCGGCCAGCCGTAAGTCCAGTGCCAGTAAACATAGCATTGCCCCCACTGCGGCAGTCGATTTTGGGTTATCAATGCGACCATGCTTGTTAAACGGATACCAATCGCTGGTGTGATATCCATCCAGCGAGAGAATACGATTGTTGGGCAGAGGTTGCAGATGGCGAAATAGTGCCTGAATGCCGGGGAAGCGTGAAGGGCGGCCAGTCAATAACAGCACATCACAAGAATAGAGTGATACCACTTCAGACAGTGAACGCAGGTTTTGCGTAATACTCATTCGGTTAGATAAAAACTCACCGTGCAACTTGCTTAGCTTTAATACTAACGGAACCTGCAAAATATCAAACCCGCCAGCATCTGTTGCTAGTTCACGCTGAACTTCGCTGTTAATGTAATCAAGGACTTTCTGCGTCGGTAATTGGGGCAATAGCTCGCCAAAATTAGCGTCTATTTCTGCACTGGCATCCAGGGGATCAAAGTTCTCGTAGGCTTCCAGAATAGCCCGGCCTGCGGGCATAAATATCTGCAATGTGGCTTGCTGACGCAGGGCTGATTGCCCATCCATGCGGCCATCATTGCCGAATAATTTATCCAGCAAGGCATCAGTATTGGTGACGCCAGCTTTCTTAAGGCGAGCCTGGAGGGCAGGTAGAAGATAGAGCTGAATAACATCCAGCAAAATATCATCACCGGCCACTTTAAACCCTTCACGGAATAACAGGCGCGGGCTGATTTTGACATTATTGCCAATACCATCATCCAGCCAATATTGCGTAATTGCCAGGTCGGTGGTGCCACCGCCAATATCGATAGAGGCGATACGTAAGGTTTTCCCGGCAACATCCCCAGCTTCCGGCTGTTTATCGGGTCGTGCCATACTGGCAAAAAAGGCTGCGGTACGGCCACCGAAATTAACTTGAGTTTCGTTATACAGATAAACCATCTGACCGCAGGTCGCTTCATCCCATTCCATCTGTACATCTGGTACTGGAACCTGGCTTTTGGCGCGGCCTTGGGTGGATGCAAAGTTATCATCTGCCGGATGCCAACCCATAGATTTCCAAACTAAGGCAATGGCTTCATTCATCCGGCGGCGGAATATCTCGCGCTCCGGTTTTGGCATGGCGGACGGCAGCGTTAAGATAATGGCGCGTAATTGCCGTGGCGCATTGGCATGGGTCATTTTTAAACGTTGTGCCGCGCTGTTGATTTGCATCAGCGCTTGCGCCAATAGTTCCGACAACATAAATGTCATCAATGAACTACGGCTATAATGTGGTGAAAATACCGGGAGCCGTTCATCTACTGGCATCGTATAGAGCGGTTGGCCGTCATCATTGACCAGATTGGTCAGCGGCAACGCCGTCGCCAGCGGTTCATGTATTAGTGTGGTTTGGGTCTCGTTGAAGCGCCAGCCCGCAGTATAGGTCTCTTCATCCCACAGATAGCGGCGGGGGCTGGAAATGCCGGTAGACCCTTCGGTGCCTAAACGGTGCTGTGCCATACGGCTGGCTTCACGACCAACACGGGTAATCGCAGGCCAGATAAAGGCATCGTCACGGCCACTTTCCACCGAAAAATTCTGTTTGCCGAACTTCGCTTGCGCAAATTCAATCCGGCTTTCAAACAGTTCGTTATACAGATAGTGTGGCTCGCTTAAATCACGAATTTGTAATTCGTAAGTCTGTTTCAGGCCATTACTTTCATCTGCATGGTCTTCCACCAAAATGCCGCAGGTATGCGAGTTGCCGACATCGAGGATCAAATCAACATTAACGGTAGGTTCTTGTAGGGTGCTGGTATTGATTTTTATTTCTGGCACACCAATTTGGCTGCCAAGTAACTCCAGCAAATTAAGATAGTGCGCCTGATATTCGAATTCGCGCAGCGACACACTGATATGCCTTTCGGTGCGTTCTTCCTGCTCTGATGCCTGTTGAACAAAAACTTCCCGCAACCAACCGTCAACCCAGGTTAAATCAAGGAATTCTGCCAATTCTTCATTGTGGTAGGCCAGGGCGAAACTTAATCCGGTTTTGACATCATTTTCATTAGGTGCCAAATACTCATTAGCATCACCTTCAGGATAGACTTTGGTATCAAATGCCATGGTGGCACGTAAAGTATTGCCATCTTGATCTGGCGAATCTAGCACTAAAATCTGTACTCTGGCCCAGTTATCAGGCCCATTAACGAAGGTGCGCGGCGGATTAAAACGCAAGAAGGGCAGCGGCAACCAAATCTTGTTCAGCAGTTTTAGCGATTGTTCCAATGGAATACTAAATTCAGGTTTAACAATCTCTGGGGCTGAGCCGGGTACCATTAGCGAATATTTACCGTTATGTGGATGGTAGTTCAGGCGTAATAGTGGGCCATTAGCGCTTTTGCGGACGAATTTATTTGGCAGCTCAGTATCTAATTGGGGCTTTAAAGCGAAGTCCAGAAACTGAATGCCGCTGTCCTGAATAAGCGTAATTTTCTGTTTTAAATCCGTGATCGTTGCCAGCATAATATTATTTAGTCTCACGCTTCATCGTCATTGGAAGGGTCGTATTGGCATCGTAACGGCCTTTGCAATCTGCAATCCCGCTCACGCCTTGTTTGCAGACGATCTCAGGCATTTGATATTTTGAACCATCACTGCACTGCGCCCTATAGCGGCTATTGATTACCAAATTGCCTGACTTCATTACACCAGCAGTGATATTTGCGCGGCAAGTCACGTTATCCCCGTGGGTGATTTTCACCGTACCTTTACCGTTTTTAATTTGATACTTCAGGCTGGGTGCTTTACCGGTTTGGGCGGTTTTAATATCCGGGCTGACACGCCAGTTTCCATTAAGGAATGTAGTCGATCCCACTTTGACGGCATCTGAAGGGAGTATCAGCGCACTTTTGCTCTCAACGGTGGTCGGCAATGCGACGGCGGTTGGTTCCGCGATAGCTGATGCAGGCACGACGGTGGCATTATTCAACGGCAGTTGTGATGCAATTGTGGGCTGGATAATTTGAGCAACAGGTGCAGTGGTTACCGGTGCAAGGTCTTTAACTGACAGGGTTCTATCTTCAGTGGCTGATTTATCTTCTAGGACAGTGGGCTTAACATCTGGGGCGGCAGCGGCATTTTCCGGCATTCCACCACTGAATTGCACTATCAAGGCGATGATTAGCGCCAACACCGGTAACATCCAGCTAAATCGTAGCCAACGTGTTGGTTTTTTTACTGCTTTTGATGGCGGGGTGACCTCTGCGACAGGCTCCGGCAGGGGGGGCAGCAACGTAGTTTCGGCCTGAGGTGCTAACTCACTGACAGCAGCGGCAGGCGGCGTGGGCATTGGGGCCGCAATGGTAGCGATAATAGGTTCAATCGGCTCGTAAACTTCGGTGGTCTGGCGCAGACAATCGAGTGGGTCAGTGCGTGTTTTTTTATCCGGGCTGACAAATCCCCAAAAGGTCAGTACTGGCTTGCCTGCCACTAAATAAACGTGATTTTGATCGGGGAATTGCATTGTTTTGGCCAACAGTACGCCAAATAGCTGCTGTGCGGCGTTATCTGATTTTTGCGCCCGCTGACACAAGTCATTGGCACTTGCCAGACAGGCTGACAACTGCTTAACCGCTGCCTTGCGCTCAACACTGCTGGCTGCCAGCCATGAGGTCACTTTGCCTTCAATGGGGGCATACCAATCTATGCGGTCGCCGCGTTCATTAAGTTGAGGTATGGCCAGACAGTCAGCAATATGTTGCTGTTTTTTAAGGCGTAATGCCTCTCTTATCTGCCGTGCAGAGGCATAAACCGGTTGCCCGTTTTCGCCTAACGCCAGAATGTCGTCCAAACTACCACTGCGTAAAAATGATTTTGCCACGCAAAAGAGACCTTTATAGTGTTGCCCAAGGCAGAAAATAATGTGTTATCTGCGACAACCTATACTTTAGTGTTGGTGAAGGGGAATCAAACGACGGAATAAGTGGCAAAATGTCCTCTTGTTTTCAATGAATGGAGGTTTTTGGTGTAACGCGTGTTTGGATATTTGACCTGTAACGGCAAAATGTTCATTACAGGGCACATTACGTCGATGGACAGTAAAACCGTGTTTTTTACTATGTTTCTGCGTCGGTTAATTGAGTAAGCTAAGCACCGCCTTTACGCGTATTGAAAGGAGATATCTTGAATCAATCACAAAATACCATTCACCTATCAGCCAGCGAAGCGATTGATAGGCTTGAGACGCTATACGAGTCAGCACTTGCGGCATTGCGTGATGCCATTAGCGCTTTTATTCGCGATGGCGCTCTGCCGGATGTTGGTGAAAGGGCTAAGGGTTTGTTTTCATATCCGCAGCTCAGCGTCAGTTGGGACGGAAGATTCCGCGACCACCAGCGTACCCGTGCTTATGGGCGTTTCTCACGGACCGGGCAATACAGTACTACTGTTACTCGGCCGACATTGTTTCGGGACTATCTGACAGAGCAACTCACCTTGCTTGAAAGTGAGTACGGCGCGGTGTTTGAAGTGACACCGTCACAACAAGAAATGCCATATCCTTTTGTGATCGACGGTTCTGACCTCATTCTCGACCGGTCAATGACGGCGGGCCTTGCTCAGCACTTCCCAACCACGGATTTGGCAAAAATCGGTGATGGCATTACTGATGGTATTGATACTGCCACCGCTGATTTTCCCTTATCGCATTTCGATGCCTTGCGGACTGATTTTTCACTGGCGCGGCTAAAACATTACACCGGCACCCCCGCAGAACATATTCAGCCTTATATCCTTTTCACTAACTACAGCCGCTATGTTGATGAGTTTGTCAGTTGGGCTTGTGAGCAGATTCTCGACTCCGCCAGCCCTTATAAAGCCTTATCCTGTGCCGGTGGCAGCTACATAACGGCTGAAAATGCTGATCCTGAAAAGACCACCTCTGATCTGGCATGGAAAAAACATCAGATGCCGGCCTATCACTTAATTGCAGAAGGGGGTCATGGCATTACTTTGGTGAATATTGGCGTCGGCCCATCCAATGCCAAAACTATTTGTGATCATCTGGCGGTACTGCGGCCTCATGCATGGTTGATGATTGGGCACTGTGGTGGATTGCGTGAAAGTCAGGCCATCGGCGATTATGTGCTGGCTCATGCCTATCTGCGTGATGATCATGTGTTGGATGCGGTGTTGCCGCCAGATATCCCGATCCCAAGTATTGCTGAGGTACAGCGGGCATTGTACGACGCCACCAAAGCGGTGAGTGGCATGCCAGGCGTTGAAGTCAAACAGCGGTTGCGCACTGGGACGGTAGTCACTTCTGATGACCGTAACTGGGAGTTGCGTTTTTCTGCGTCAGCACTGCGTTTTAGCTTAAGCCGCGCAGTTGCCGTCGATATGGAAAGTGCCACCATTGCAGCTCAAGGTTATCGCTTCCGAGTGCCTTATGGCACATTGCTCTGTGTTTCAGATAAACCGTTACATGGCGAAATCAAGTTGCCGGGGCAAGCTAACCATTTCTATGAAGGTGCTATTTCTGAGCATTTGCAGATTGGTATTCGGGCAATAGATTTATTGCGCGCGGAGGGTGATCAACTGCATTCACGCAAACTGCGCACCTTTAACGAGCCGCCGTTCCGCTAATCTAATCGCGCCATAAACCGGCAAAGTATCAATCGATGTTTTGCCGGTTATGCTCGATGACCATCTTAATAAAATTGTCCCGCACCAAATCAGGAATAGTATTATTCCAAGCGATACCCACTTGCCAACTGAGGGTGTCACCGCTGAGCGCAATAATATTCATCGTCGGGGGCGCGATATGCACCACACTCTGCGGCAGTAATGCCACGCCGAGACCGGCAATCACCAGTGCGAGTATGGTTTGAATATCCTCAACTTCTTGCATCGCTGGCACGTAGAGTTGATTTGACTGTAAGAACAGGTCAATTTGTGCATTTAGCCCGCGCCCACGCTCGGTATATAAACGCAGTAACGGCAGATGTTTTAACCATTCGTCGAGTGTTAGTGCCTTATCTTGCGGGGTTACCAGCACCAGGCGATCGTCAAATAAGGGATGATAATGTAACGGCGCCTTGGGCGGCACTCGAACAAATCCTATTTGCAGTTCACCGTGGGTTAATAATGCATATTGCTGTGCCGAGGGGATATCCTCCAACGTAATGGCAATGCCAGGGAACTGCTCTCTGAATTTGGCGATACAGTGCGGAGCAGTATAGAAAGTCGACAATCCAAAACCTATCGATATAAACCCTTCAATGCCCTTGGCCACTCTGGCGGCATGTTGTAGAAAAAAATTAGACTGATTAATCACTTTCTCCGCCTCTGCCAGCAACTGTTGGCCGCCAGGGGTCAGTAGCGCACCATGACGCCCGCGTGAGAACAGATGAAGATTTAGCATCGATTCCAATAAGTTAATCTGCTTAGACAGGGCCGGTTGCGTGATACAAAGCGCCTGTGCAGCTTCATTGTAATTGCTTTTCTGTGCCAGCATAACAAAGGCTTTTAGCAACTTAATATTCACTGTTTCATTCCAATTGGTAATCGATAAAGGAAAATCATTCATTATAAAGTTATCAATACGGCTGCTGTAATGCCAATGATAAAAATCAGCGGTAGATGCCCTAGGAGGATAATGTGACTGAATTACCATTGATAACAGCAGCAACAGTGCAGTTCCAGCATCAGGCCAATAACAAACAATATAATCTGTTGGTTATTGAGAAGTTTATCGAGCAGGCAGCCCTGCAAAACATCAAAATATTAGCCTTTCCAGAGATGTGTATCACTGGATACTGGCATGTCCCTAAGTTGACTGCGGTGCAAGTCAATGCACTGGCGGAATCGATAGGAAACAGTCCATCAATCGCCTTGGTTCGTGCGTTAGCAGTTAAATATCAAATGCTTATTGGTGTGGGTCTGATTGAGCGGGCAGATGACGGGCGACTCTATAACGCCTATGTTGCTTGCATGCCTGATGGCACCTGGCACACTCATCGCAAATTGCATGCTTTTGAGCATCCAACCATTAGCAGCGGCGATTCTTACACCGTGTTTGACACCCCTTGGGGGGTCAAAGTGGGCATACTTATCTGCTGGGATAACAATTTGGTGGAGAATGTTCGCGCTACCACCTTACTGGGCGCGGATATATTATTGGCACCACACCAAACCGGTGGAACTCACTCCCGTAGCCCTTATGGCATGAAGCCCATTCCACTCGAACTGTGGCAACAACGTGTTGAACGAAAAGAAGAAATAACCGCGGCAATTCGTGGCATCAATGGCCGGGAATGGCTGATGCGCTGGTTACCAGCCCGGGCACATGATAATGGTTTATTTATTCTGTTCAGTAATGGTATTGGGGCCGATGATGATGAAGTGCGCACCGGTAATGCGATGATACTGGACCCGTATGGTCGCATCATCAATGAAACCTGGGAGGCCGCCGACATGATGGTGTGCGCTGAGCTGGATCTCTCCTTGATCCCACTCAGTACTGGACGGCGCTGGATCTATGGTCGCCGCCCTGAGTTATATACCATTTTGACTGAGCGGCAAGGTTATGAACGGGATGCTATTTCAGCACGTTTTTCCGAGGATGCTCCAGTCCTGAAAAACAGATAGCTGACAGCCAATTTTACAGTCAATACTGGTAAGGCAGGGACTGAAAACACCTGCCTGTATTACCGGCGAATGCCGGTGCCAATGCTGATACTCGATACTCCGCCCGAACCCCCACTCACGCCGACATGACCGGTATTTGCACAGGCAATCAGCAATAGTGTAATCATCACCATGATTAACTTTTTCATTCGGTTTCCTTAGGTTCGCTAGCACGCTACGCGCGCAGAGACAGGAAGGGTAGCTTGCCTGTCTCGGATACTGCCCGATAAGTTATATCAAATAGTATATAGCTAAAGCGGGTTGTCTATGGTTTTCATCTGACAACTGAATAGGTCGCAGAGAGAGTCATATACAGCGTAAATGTATGGCAGTGATAGCTGATTCAACCTGATTGGTAACAGTATCTGTTTAATAATCAGATCAACACTTTTGCAACACTCAATCAAGAGACTCGCCTATGCACTTTACTCAAGCCATTGCCAGACTGCCGGCGGCTACCTGTGGTAGCGGCCAGACCACGTCCCAATTGGGCGCCCCAGATATTGCTGTGACGGGTCACCAATTTTTGGCCTACGTTGATACCTTGCTCCGTCTTGGCCTGAAAGTGACTATTTTACCGGCAGCACCGGCATTCCCTGATGCGCACTTTGTTGAGGATACTGCCGTCGTCATGCCGGAACTGGCGGTGATAACCCACCCTGGGGCACCCAGCCGCCAAGGCGAAGTGGCGACTATCGAGCCGCTATTTACCGACCGTCCGGTCTTTCGAATGAGCGAGCAAGGCCATCTTGATGGGGGTGATGTGCTGTTGGTGGATAAACAATTTTTTATCGGCCTGACTTCACGCACTGATGAAGTCGGGATCAGCGAGTTTACTGCCGCGGTCGCGCGCTATGGCTATCGGGTAACGCCAATAGCAGTGAGTGCGGGGTTACACCTGAAGTCGATTGTTAACTATGTTGGGCGTAACACCTTGTTGCTGACCGAGGATTATCAGCACCATCCTGCGTTTTCTCGGTTTAATACCATTGTTATTCCTGAAGATGAGTCTTACGCCGGTAATACTTTGTGGATCAATGATACGTTGATTACACCGCAAGGGTATCCTTACACGTTGGCGCAAATTGAAAAGCTGGGAATGCCAATTATTCTACTTGATACCAGTGAATTTAAAAAAATGGATGGCGGCTTGACCTGCCTCTCGCTTCGTTTCTAATCTTTGCGGTTTCTATTACTTGCCAACATTGGGATCTTAACCATGAAAAAGACATTAGCTGCAATATTGACCGGCCTGATACTTTCCGCGCCCGTGGCGGCTCAGACCATTGACACTATTAGCTTTGGTGTAGACGGGGGTTATCCACCTTTTGATGTTCTTTCTCCCAGTGGCGAGATCACCGGCTTTGATATCGATATCGCGAATGCCTTGTGTGAAAACCTGCATGCGAAGTGTGTATTCGTTAAACAACCGTTTGAAAGCATGATCGCGGCACTTAATGCCCGTAAGTTCGATGCAATTATTGCGTCGCTGACCATTACTGAAGAGCGCAAAAAAGAAGTGGATTTCACGGATCGATACTATCGCAGTGCCGCACAATTGGTGGCGCGCAAAGGCAGTCCGCTGTTACCGGACACCGCCAGCTTGAAAGGCAAAACCGTGGGTGTGCAAACCGGCTCAATCCATGAGACCTATGCGAAAAAACACTGGGGTGGACAAGGGGTGAAAATCGTCTCTTATGCTAATCAGGACAATGTCTATCTGGATCTGCTGTCTGGGCGCATCAACGCCTCGCTACAAGATAACATTCAGGCTGCCAGTAGCTTTATTGATACCCCGCGTGGGCAGAAATTTGCTTTTGCCGGGCCAGTTATCCAAGACGAAACTATCTCATCTGATGTGGGTATCGCCGTCGGTAAAGATAATCCAGCGTTACGCGATGCATTGAATGGAGCAATTAAGGCGATCCGTGCTGACGGTACTTATGACGCCATTCAGAAAAAATATTTCAGTTTCGATATTTACGGCAACTGAGTGCTCCACCATTTTTTGTGATGTAAACCCGCCGGGCCGATGACTAACGCGCCCGGCACCGGTTTTTCAGCGACAGGGGGCCAATAATGGTAGCCGAATATTTGCCTTTACTGGCACAGGGGGCGGGGTTGTCACTGTGTGTGATGCTGCTGTCACTCGCGGTGGCACTGGTACTTGGGTTGATCAATGCGGTTATCAAACTGTTTGGTCCGCGCTGGTTGCGCTGGATATCAACCGGATACACCACGTTGGTGCGAGGGATTCCTGAACTGGTGATTATGTTGCTGCTATTTTTCGGTGGCGAAATGCTGGTGAATGGGTTCCTCAGTTTATTGGGCGTGGGGCCGGTTCGCTTCAACACTTTTATCTCTGGCGTGTTGGCCATTGGTATTGTATTCGGCGCTTACTACACTGAAACCTTCCGGGGCGCATTTCAAACCGTTGATCGTGGTCAGTTGGAGGCCGCAATAGCTTACGGTATGAGTCCTGCTCAGGTATTCCGGCGCATTATGTTGCCACAGATGCTCAGTTTTGCCATTCCGGGGATCAATAACAACTGGCTTGGTTTAATGAAAGCGTCGGCGTTGATATCCATTCTGGGCTTGGAAGATATGGTGTGGCTGGCTGAACAGGCAGGGCGGGCGACACAAAAACCGTTCTTGTTTTACTTCCTGGTGGCGATGATTTACATGGTCATCACCGCGCTTTCTAGTTGGGGATTCAGTCTGCTTTCACGGCGCTATGCGCTGTCAACCTCTAGTGCAGCGAGGCAAGGATGAATCTGCAAACCATGCTGGAGGCTGCACCGACATTTTTGTATAGCGACGGGTCGGATGTTACCGGGTTGGCCATGACCGCTAAGCTGTTTTTACTGTCCGTGGTGCCGGGTTTATTATTGGCACTACTGATGGCAGTTGGGCAAGCTTTTGGCCCACGGCCGCTCTCTTGGTTCATCCGCAGCGTAACTTATTTTTTCCGTAGCACGCCGCTCTATCTGCAATTAATGCTGATCTACTACGGTTTGTCACAGTTTGACATCGTGCAGTTGGGTTGGCAGGACGACCAACCGTTCTGGCTGCTGTTCCGTGATGCCACTTTCTGTGCCACGCTCGCGCTGGTGCTGAATACCAGTGCTTATGTGGCAGAATTATTGGCGGGAATGATGGTGACGTTTCCACGTCAGGAGTGGGTGGCTGGCGAAGCTTTTGGCATGAGCCAGTGGCAGATTATTCGCCGGTTGGTACTGCCCGCAACATTGCGGCGCGGTATCCCAGCGCTGAATAACGAGATGGTATTCCTGCTACACGCCACCTCGCTTGCCAGTACCGTAACGCTATTGGATATTACCGGCGTGGCGCGCTCGTTCTATGCGGCAACCTATTCCCCGTTCATCCCGTTCCTGATGGCGGCGGCGCTCTATCTGTTATGCACTTTTATGCTGATTTACCTATTTTCACGTGCAGAACGGCGCTGGCTGGCTTTTGCCCGTCACGATTAAGTATCCCGTGCGGGCACTGCGGATTTAAGTGCGTTTGATGGTTTGTAATTCCGTCAGGGTGACAATTTTATCGACCCGGAATTTTTTACTGGTCAGCCAACTATCAGCCAGTAACCGGTAGTGTTCCATGTTACGACAGCCAATGCGCACCAGGAAGTCGAAGCTGCCACCGACCAACCAACAGTCCAGCACCTCCGGCGTTTTGCATACTTCCTGTTCGAATGCCGCCTGCGAGTGCCCATGGTCGGCCAGTGCAATTTGTGCTTGTATAACAAAAGCATGCGCAGGTTCCGGCAACTCAATAATCGCGCTGTAACCGCGGATAATACCGGCACGCTCCAGTAGCCGTACGCGCTCCAGACAAGGGCGAGCGGTAAGGTTTACCTGTTCAGAGAGCTTTTGATAAGAGATGCGACCATCCTGGCTCAGTATTTCAAGGATTTTTTTGTCAATTCGGTCAAGCCGGGCTTTCTTTTCCACAGATAGGACGTCCAATGAAAATCAATAATCATAAGTTACCTGAACATGCCCTAGGTGGGCAGCGTCAATTAACCAGCTTTCATTTCGGCCAGCAAGGTTTTGGTGAGAAAATCTATCTACAAGCTGGCCTGCATGCTGATGAACTGCCCGGCATGCTGGTATTACATTATCTTAAAAGATTACTGAGTCAGGCGGAACGGCGCGGTGAAATTCAGAGCGAAATAATTATTGTGCCGCTTGCCAACCCGGTAGGTATTGCGCAAGTGCTCCTTAATAGTGGTATCGGCCGTTTTGATCTGGGCAGTGGCCGCAATTTCAACCGTGACTTCCCTGATCTGGCGCAAGGGGTACAAACGCGGCTGGCATCGCGGCCGCTCACTGATAGTGTTGGTATACAGCAACAAGTGCGAGTTGCCATGGTTGAGGCATTGCAGGATTTGCCTGCCAGCAGTGAAGTTGCAGCGCTGCGCCAACACTTATTAAGACTGGCTTGTGATGCGGACCTGGTGCTGGATCTGCATTGTGATGATCACGCTATTTTGCACATGTACGCTGATCCTGCCTGGCGTGAACCCGCCGAAACCTTGGCACGGTTCTTAGATATTGGCACCGTATTACTGTCGCAAGATAGCGGTGGTGGATCCTTTGATGAGGCTTGCGGCTTGCCATGGCACCGGTTAGCGGCGCACTATCCGGCGTTAAAGCTTGAACCGGGTTGCATGGCGGTGACGCTAGAATTACGGGGTCAACAGGATGTTAGCCACGCGTTGGCCAGTGCTGATGCCGAGCGTCTTTATCACTATTTGCAGTACCGTGGCGCAGTCAAAGGGCAATCTTTGGTTATTCCGCAGCGGGAAGTCACCCTGTTGCCGTTTACGGCGGGTGAGATAGTGACAGCACCTGCCAGTGGCATTCTGCTGTTATTACGCCAGCCGGGTGAATGGGTTGGGAAAGATGAAGTGGTAGCTGAAATTATTGATCCGCTCACCGATACGGTAAAAGCGGTTCGCGCTCAGGCTGGCGGCATTATCTACGCCAGTCGGCGGGCACCTTTTGTCACGTTGGGGGCAGAAGTGATGAAAATTGCAGGCAAAACCCCCTACGCAGGTGGCGGGGGGTTAGCGTTGTGATGTTATAGCGCAGCACGATTAATGTTACACACTCAGTTCACGTAACAGGGGGAAAGCCTGTTGGGTCTGTTGTTCGCTGACGACGAACGCGCGTAATTGCTGTGAGTTATCAGTGCCACGCGCCACTATCCCCTGCGCTGTCAGGCATATTTCCCAGTGGAGATCCTCGCGGTTGGTTTCGCCAGCGAAATAGAGCGGTAGATCAGGTGTTTTGACTTTAACTAACATCGGCGGCAGGGTGAGACACGCGGCTCCCCCTAGAATATTTTTTGCCAGTGTCATGGCTCCCACTAATATGGGCTGCAAAAATGGCAGTACTTTCCCCTCGACCTCGGCACAATCACCCACGGCAAAGATATCTGGATCAACCGTTTGCAACTGATTATTGACCTTAATACCACGCCCAATATCGAGACCTGCGGCAGCGGCGAGGGCAGTTTCCGGCATTAAACCAATCGCGGCAATAACAGCATCAACGGTATACGTTTGACCCGCGCGAAGTTCTACTCGCAAGCCGTTGGTGACTTTTGTCACACTGAGCAATTCATTATTAAACACCAAAGTAACACCACTTTGGCTGAGGCGCTGTTGTAAGCGGCTACTGATCTCCACTGGTATCACAGAGGCTAGCAAACTGTGTGCCTTATCCACCAGAATCACCTGCTTACCAGAACGCTGTAGGTCCATTGCCAACTCCGTCCCGATTAACCCGCCGCCCAGCACTAAAACACGCGATGCCTTTTGCAACCTATCTTGATGTTGCCGGTATTCATTTTGGCTATTAAATGTAACGATCATCTCGCTACCGGGCACGGTCGGAACCAGTGCAGACGCCCCGGTAGCCAGCACTAATTTATGGTAATTAAATCCCCGATCACCACAAAAAACGCGTTTAGTGTGCCGCTCAATGGCGGTGACCAACATCGCTGTATGCAAAGTAAGATTATTCTCTTCTGCAAACTTCTCGGCCGACAACCGGGTGAGATCGTCAGCGCTCTGCTGAAGACTAAATACATGACTTAAATCAGGTTTATTATAATCCACGCCACTGTCAGCGGCGATCATCTGGATTGGCACTTGTGGGTTAAGTTTACGGATGTTTTTAACCACTTGGCGGGCGGCAAAACCTGAACCCACAATAATAATGTTATCTGTCATAACATGCTCCATTACAGTGGATCGAACACAGATTTGCCCAAGCCACACTCTGGGCAGAGGAAGAAGTCGGGGACATTTTCCCAACAGGTTCCCGGCTTAACCTCTTGAAGAGGCTCACCCAGTGCTGGGTCATATATCCACTGGCAAACACTGCATTGCATTGAAATACCCAGATTCTGTTTCTCGGCGCGGGCCTTTTCTTGAGTGAGGGCGATAACGTCGTCAACCTCAGATAAATGGGGGGTCTCCAATGGATGAAGTGCCCATTCACGGGCAATTTTACGCCCATGTTCACGGCACTCTGCTAAAGCATCAGTATCAGGCCGCCATTTCATTTTTAAGGAGAGGGAGATATCAAACCCGGCATCCATCAGGCGAGTTTGAATGCGGTCAACCGCACCGCCAGTCCAGCCAAAGCTGCCAAATGCCGCAGCTTTTTTGTTACGGAAACGTAATCCGGCCAGTTCTTCGAGCATCCCGGCGATTTTTGGCATCATGACGTTGTTCATGGTGGAAGAACCCACTAAAACGCCTTTAGAACGGAAGACCTGGGTGAGGATTTCATTTTTGTCATGGCGGGCAATGTTGTAGATCTTCACTGCCACACCGGGGTCGGTATCGTGAATACCCTGAGCAATAGCATCGGCCATCATGCGGGTATTATTTGACATGGTGTCATAGAAAATGGTTATCCGGTCTTCCTGATAATCTGCCGCCCAAGCCAGATATTGCGTGACAATTTGGGTTGGATTATCGCGCCATACCACGCCATGGGAGGTGGCAATCATTGATACTGGCAGATTGAAACCAAGAATTTCATTGATTTTTGGTGTTACCAAGCGGCTGAAAGGGGTCAAAATGTTGGCATAATAGCGAGCGCACTGTTCATAAAGTTCGGTCTGATCGACCTCGTCATTAAACAGATGCTCATCACAGTAGTGCTGACCGAAAGCATCATTACTGAACAACACGGCATCACCCGTGATGTAAGTCATCATGCTGTCAGGCCAGTGCAGCATCGGCGTTTCAACAAAGATCAATTGCTTACCGTTGCCGATATCTAAGGTATCGCCTGTTTTAACTGTAATGAAATTCCATTCAGGATGATGATGATGTCCGTTGATTGAGTCGATAGCATTGGCGGTGCAATAAATCGGAGTGTTGGGGATACGCGCCATTAACTCGGTTAATGCGCCGGCATGGTCTTCTTCTGCATGATTGATAACAATATAGTCGAGCGCATTTAAGTCGATCTCCCGTGCTAAATTGGCAACAAAATCTCGATCAAATTTCTGATCAACTGTATCGATCAGAATGTTCTTTTCTTCGCAGATTAAATAGCTGTTGTAACTGGTCCCTTTCAGGGTTTTGTACTCAGTACCATGGAAATCACGCACTTCCCAATCACGTTGCCCAACCCATTTGATATTATTCTTAACTTGAATCGCCATGAACCGTTCCTCAACTAAAATAAATGATTTACCTCACCTTAGAGAGCAAATAGCGTGCCATGATTTATAGTATTGATTTTAATCATATAAAAATTAAAGTTAGTCATTATGACATTGATGTGTCATTGTCATAATGACTAACACTATGTCGGAATGACAGAATATGAGTTTATCCATTCAGTCACTGGCCAAAATAGCCATTGAGCTACAGGGCGGCTTATCAGGGCAAGATCGTTTTCAGACGTTAGTCAGTAGCTTGCGGCAATTACTGCAATGCGATGCCTCGGCACTTTTACGTTATGAACATCAATTGTTCCGCCCCTTGGCCATTGATGGTTTATCGCCTGATGTGTTGGGGCGGCGTTTTTCGTTGTCATCCCATCCGCGATTAGAGGCCATTGCCCGGGCAGGGAATGTGGTCCGTTTCCCGACTGACAGCCATCTGCCTGATCCCTATGACGGCCTGATCCCGGGCCATGATGAGCTAAAAGTCCATGCCTGTATTGGTCTGCCCTTGTTTGCTGATCAAACACTTATTGGTGCATTAACTTTCGACAGTATGAACCCGCTGCAATTTGATGGATTCAGTGATGAAGAGCTTAAACTGATTGGCGTATTAGCGGCCTCGGCATTGAATAATGCACTTTTAGTCGATGTGTTGGAGAAGCAAGCGCTCCCTACGGTTAGTTCATTAAGCATCCAAAAACAAGCCACACCAAGCTCGGAAGACGAGATGATTGGCCTGTCACCGTTGATACTGCAACTAAAACATGAGATAGGGGTGGTAGCAGGTTCAGAACTGAATGTGCTAATCACCGGAGAGACGGGGGTAGGTAAAGAGTTGGTTGCTCAGGCAATTCATCATTTATCACCCAGAGCTGCGAAGGCATTAATCTATTTAAACTGTGCCGCCTTGCCCGAGAATGTGGCGGAGAGCGAATTATTTGGCCATGTGAAGGGGGCTTTCACCGGTGCAATACATGACCGAACCGGTAAGTTCGAAATTGCCGACAATGGCACACTATTTCTTGATGAGATAGGCGAGCTTTCTTTGGTACTTCAGGCCAAATTACTCCGTGTTATTCAGTACGGCGACTTACAGCGCGTCGGTGACGACAGTACCAAGCGGGTGAATGTGCGTATTATTGCTGCTACCAATTGTGATCTTAAACAAGCAGTTATCGAAGGGCACTTTCGCGTTGATCTGTTTCACCGTTTGAGTGTATTCCCGTTACATGTTCCACCGTTACGGGAACGGAAAGGGGATATTGTCCTGTTAGCAGGATTTTTTGTGGAGCGGATAAGAAAGAAACTGGGGCTTCAGCAGTTGGGCATCCCGGCAACCACACTAACCTTGCTAGAGAATTACAGTTGGCCCGGAAATGTGCGTGAATTGGAACATGCTATTTATCGTGCTGCGGTATTAGCGCGTGCCTCACAACCGGCGACAGAATCTGCGCAACTGCATGCTGACTTATTTAATATTACAGTCACCACTATATCGGGTATTTCACCGATATCAGTCAGTGAGGACCAAGGTAGCGCGCCTGTAGACCTGCAAGCGGCGACCCGTGATTTTCAGCGGCAGGTTATCATGCAGGTTCTTCAGGAGCATGGGATGAATTGGTCGGCATCTGCTCGTGCGCTAAACCTTGACGCAGGCAACCTCCATCGTCTTGCCAAACGGCTCGGCATAAAACGATAGGAGGCCGCCGTCACCAACAGTCCATTTTATCCAACGGTTAGTGACGTGCCTGGGTAAATGAGCATTAACCGGATAAGGAATCAGGATTTTCGGCAATGAAACGTTCGGCATCCTCAACCATCGAAGAGGTGCCGACAAAGAAGGGGACTCGTTGATGTAATTGCTCTGGTGGAATATCCAGAATACGATTTTTCCCCTTTTGTGATTATGCATCTTCAAATATGACAATTCCCTCTTCCTCAGAAGCGATACCTGCCACTTCCCCACGAGCGTTTTCATGATACGGTCCCTGAATCTACAGTAGTCATCAGTCCTCTGATGTCAGCTCGGTCAATTTTTCTGCCGGTTTCTTTTGACCAAGTGGGTTATTCCCCCAGCACTGTTCATATTTCCAACCTGTCAGTTCTTCAATCGTTGCGCGGGGGCCAGCAGCAATGTCAGCTATCGCACCACCGGCCTTAATCCGGGCAATTTCTTCCAACAGAACCATATGACTCTTTCTGTCGAGTTTCATCTGTGTGGTATAAAAAATTGCCACTAATGCCAGTGCGGTTACACCGATAGCAAAGACGCCAACAATCGCCTGAACCGCGGTTTCTGGTTGCACCGACTGACCAGAGACAAAGCCAAATCTGCTGAGTGTCCAGCCCATCGCAAACACAATAACCGAACGAACCATTTTGCCAGCGAATGTCATTGCACCCGCATATAGACCCTCACGCCGACGCCCCGTGAGAACTTCATCTACATCAGCGAGGAAGGTATAAACGGTCCAGGGAATATAATAAATACCGCCGGTACTCAGACCAAAAACAACGGTGATTGCGAATAATACAATGACAGTGGTCGTGTCAGACCAACCGGTAAAATAGAGCGCGGCATAGGCAAAAACACTGACAATCACCACCTGCAATGCAATACGGAAAGGACGGGCGAAGCCCATTTTCACACAGATGCCGATAAAGAATGCGGTCGAGATCAGTTGCATAATCGAACTGAAGCTATTGAGTTGCGACACCAGAACAGCACTTTGGCGTAAACCGAAAATGATAAAGTAGGTGAATGAGGAAGCGAATAACCACTCGGCACCAAATCCAAATAGATACATCCCTAAATGTTTACGGAAAATACGGAGCCGAAATGTTGACGCCATATCAATACACATTTTTTTCAGCGCCTGAAACAAACTACTGGTGGTCTCTTTGACCACTTCACTGGCCGGGCGCTCCCAAGAAGAAACGTACAGGAAGATCATGGCACAACACATGATAGCTCCATATGCGATGCCGGTATAAAGGAAGGGGGCCGGAGAATCCTTGCCATAGAGCGCAATAAATTGCCCTGGAATAAAGGCCGCCATAAAGTTGGCAACTTTTCCGAATATCGCTTTTGATCCCGTCAACTTGGAGCGCTTAGCAAAATCGGTTGTCATCTCTGTGGCTAGCGTTTCGTATGGCACCATGATCGAGGTGTAGATCAATTCAAACATGGCATAGGTTATCAAGTAGTACCAAAAGCCAAAACCACTCACCCAAAGTAGGGGATAGAACAAGACCAGCGGAGTACCGATGAGGATAAAGAAGCGACGACGACCAAACATGCGGCCAAGGCGGGTGTTATAAAAGTTATCGGTGATGTAGCCCATGATAGGGTTACTGATGGCATCAAGAATGCTGGCTAGAGAGAATATGGCGGCAGCCTCAACGACAGAAAGTCCACAAAACGTGGTATAGAAATACATAAGCCACGCGCCACTGATCGCCAATGCACCACTGCCCAACAGGTTTGCACTGCCGTATGCAACCGTGTGCCTGATGGTTATTTTCTTTTCCATTTGCATCCCTTCATTTAAATGAAACAATGTTTCATATTTATCGATCTTGCGTTTTTTTATAATCCTCTTGCTGTGTTTAAAATGAGATCACGATCACGATCTGGTGGGTTGTATGAAAAAAAACGCATTTTTTATGAATAAATATCTATATCTGAATCTCGCTAGAAGAGTTTCTGTGGCTTGCGGGCGGGGAAGGTGTCGCTCAATAATCATAAGCATTATGCAGAGTTACTGTTTTTGTGATCCACATCACAAAAATATTGAAATGCTGTTTTAAAAACGGTAAGCTTTATTTAGTGATACAGATCACACAAATAAATCTCAACGCTCTCAGAGGAACAGCCAATGAAACACTTAAATGACATCAGTAAATTGTTTGAAAAACTGGGCGATGCTTACGATGATTTCTGCCAGCGTATTGGCTCTATTGTTTCTCCATTTTGATGGGGTACAGTAGCTGTAGTCACTCGAGTTAGAAAAAGGCGTAAACAGAGTTTATCGCCTTTTACTAGTCGAATTGACTTGATCGCTTATGAGCTATAAGTGATCGAAATCTGATGCGTCGTGGCGCTCAGGCAACTGCTCATTTGGTTCTCCCCAGGTCCGATTGACGATACGCCCCCGTTGCACGGCTGGTCGTTTCGCAATATTCTCCGTCCAACGTATCAAGTGGGTATAGGATTTAACATCCAGGAATTCCCCGGCTTCATATTGCAAGCCTAAAACCAAATTGCCATACCACGGCCAGATGGCGATATCGGCAATCGAATATTCATCCCCTGCAATATACTCATGTGTTTTGAGCTGAGTATTGAGCAAATCAAGCTGGCGTTTAGCTTCCATGGTAAAACGGTCAATTGCGTATTCGATTTTTACCGGTGCGTAATGATAAAAATGACCAAAACCCCCGCCTAAATAAGGTGCCGCGCCCTGTAGCCAGAATAACCAGTTCAGTGCTTCCGTTCTCTGTGCGTGATCTTTTGGCAGGAAATGGCCGAACTTATCCGCCAGATAAAGCAAAATAGCACCGGACTCAAAAACTCTCACCGGAGTCGGCGTTGAGTGATCCATCAGCGCGGGGATTTTTGAATTAGGATTCACTGCGACAAAACCACTTGAGAACTGGTCGCCTTCACTTATTCGAATCAAGTGGGCATCGTACTCTGCGCCTTTCTCGCCCAGCGCCAATAACTCCTCCAGCAGAATAGTGACCTTCTGGCCGTTGGGTGTCGCCATGGAGTAAAGCTGTAACGGATGTTTGCCAACAGGCAGGACCGCTTCATGACGTGCACCTGCCGTTGGGCGGTTGATTTTGGACCATACACCGCCACTCTCGTTATTTTCCGTCCAGACCTTTGGAGGCTGGTATTCGTTATCTTTCATCATTGATTACCTTATTTCAGAATGAATACGAACTTAATAATACGCATAGTGATTATGCATCAATAATAAAAGATAACAGGGATAATATTTGTTGTTAAGCGGCAGGCATGGACCGGGCACAGTTGGCAGTAGGCCAAAAGAGCATTACCAGTAAGCATGAGGTCACTCAAATTTCATACAGTACCTTTGATGCTTCTTCAACTTGCCGCTCCAGCAGTTTTAGCGTTTTTGATAATACGTTTTCTTGTTCTTTGAACCAGTTATCTTTATCGGACAAAGAGGTGACAAGCTGCCAAGAGTCTTCATCCTCTAATGCTTCCAGTTCACGCAACATCACGTCAATTTGATCTCTGACCTGCTTAATTTTTCTGCGCAGCCGTTCAAGATCGTCAATACAATCACTTGCCATTAGCGGTTCAAACCCACGTTTTAAACTCTCGAGTAACGCGTTAATTGCGGGGAAATCTCCCCGTTGGCGGGCTTGATTGAGCTGGACCATCAGTTGATGTGCTTTCTCTTTAAATTCATCGGCGACTAAATCTGGATGGCAGAGTCGACTGGCTTGCCGCCACAGGCGTTTTAGTTCTTGGCGCTGATCAACTGAGAGTTTTTGTTCATTACTATGCCGCTGTTCGGCATCTTTTTGCTGCTCCTGATAGCTCTCGTACTTCTCTTTCGCTTCTTCCCGAGCTTTACGGGTTGACTCAGTATTGCGGGTACAAAAACCCTTTTCCAGCTCTTTAATTTCCGCCAGCAGTGCGGCGATTAAATCCGTTTGCTGCTGAATCTGTTGTCGTATCTCAATGGTTTCACTCGACATAGCAGAGAGCGCTAACCAGCGCTGTTTTAACGCGGCAAGTTCATCAATGGCTTGAGATATATACTGCTGGCAGTTGCGATAATCGCGTTCCCTGCGCCGGGCTTCGGCCTCTGCTTTACGCAGAGTACATTCCGCCAACTGTTTACGTAACTGGAGGATTTTATTCATCAATGGGCCAAGGCGCACCAGATAGAGATCATTAAAGTCATCCAGCAACTGAACCCGCTCGTTACGTTTATCGATTAACTCGCGTAACTGTTCCTCCAGTGCTTTTAGCTCCATTTTACAGGCGGCCAATTCAAGGTCTTGCCACTGGGTAACCGCTTGTTTACTCGCCAGCCAGGCTGCAATTGCGTCTAGCGCATGCGTAAATTTCCCTTGTTCAATTTCCATGGCAATAAAAGCCAGCACCGCGTCCTGGGATTCGCTTTTAAGATAAGGCAGTTGTTGTCGGATAATATCCTCATCTTCAAGCTCAATAGCACTTTTAATGATCTCCAGCCGTTTAATGAGTTTTTTCATAAATATTGGATTTGCTGATAGCGTAGACAGGATAGCGACATACTAAACAACAGGTGCAAATTGTTCCAGATTAATAAGAATTTTCTCATTAGAATGGCCCGTTTCATGCCATAAAAGTGACTTTCTTATCATCCAGACCCAATGAGCGGCCAGGGGACATGACTTTCAACACAAAAATTGTAATCGGTGACGATGAAAACAGATATGGTAAAACGAATATATAATTGACTTTAACGCCAAGACTTCTAAGATAACCTCAGTATTCAGTCTTGGAGATCCCATGATTACACTCACGCCATTACAGCTTTTCAAAAATCTGTCCGACGAAACACGTCTGAATATCATCCTGCTGTTGCGAGAGTCGGGCGAGCTATGTGTTTGCGAGCTTTGTGACACATTGGATGAGTCTCAACCCAAGATCTCCAGACACTTAGCAATGCTGAGAGAATCTGGACTTTTACTCGATCGCCGTGCAGGGAAGTGGATTCACTATCGTCTGTCACCACATATCCCAGCTTGGGCGGCCACGGTGATTGAGCAGGCCTATCTTAGCCAACGAGATAAAATCGTTTTGCTGGCGAGCGGTAATGTAGCCTCGGGCGGTAAGGCAATTTGCCGCTAATACAGTAAAAATTTGCCTAATCATATATGAATTTACATATTTGATTGGAAGAGAAAGCAGATAGCAGGAAGGATGGTCTAGCTCATCTGGCCGTTGATGTTTAATCCATTAAAATTTACCGGGCAGGAGAGAACTCTTGCCTTTCGGGGGCGGTATGTTGTTGGCAGGTGCTATTTTTGTCCTGACTATTGTGCTGGTTATCTGGCAACCCAGAGGGTTGGGAATTGGCTGGAGTGCGCTGCTCGGTGCGGGACTGGCGTTACTGACCGGTGTGGTTCACATGGGTGATATTGCTGTGGTGTGGCAGATTGTCTGGAATGCGACCGCGACTTTTATTGCCGTGATCATCATCAGTCTGCTGTTGGATGAATCCGGTTTCTTTGAATGGGCCGCACTGCATGTGGCCCGCTGGGGCAATGGCCGTGGCCGTTTACTGTTTACTTACATCATCTTATTAGGTGCAGCAGTGGCAGCACTGTTCGCTAATGATGGTGCCGCGCTGATCCTGACACCGATTGTGATTGCGATGCTGTTGGCGCTGGGCTTCAGCCGTGGTGCTACGTTGGCTTTTGTGATGGCAGCCGGATTCATTGCCGATACAGCCAGCTTGCCACTTATCGTCTCGAATTTGGTCAATATTGTCTCAGCTGATTTCTTTAATCTTGGATTCACTGAATACGCGGCAGTGATGGTGCCGGTTAACCTGGCCGCCATTGCGGCGACGCTGGTCATGCTGCATCTGTTTTTTCGCCAAGATATTCCTGCCGTTTACGACCTGTCGCTGTTGAAGGCACCAAAAGAGGCCATCCGCGATATCAACACCTTTAAAACCGGGTGGTTGGTGCTGGTGCTGCTGCTGTTGGGTTTCTTTGGCCTGGAGCCACTTGGTGTGCCCGTCAGTTTGGTCGCCGCCGTGGGGGCGCTGATATTGTTTGCCGTAGCGAAGAAAGGACATGCCATCAACACCGGCAAGGTGCTACGTGGTGCGCCATGGCAAATCGTTATATTCTCACTGGGTATGTACCTGGTAGTCTATGGCCTGCGGAATGCGGGACTGACTCATTACCTTTCCGCCTTGTTGAATCAACTGGGGGAGCAGGGATTATGGGTGGCTACGCTCGGTACCGGGTTCCTGACGGCGTTCCTGTCTTCCATCATGAATAATATGCCGACCGTGTTAGTGGGGGCGCTATCGATTGATGGCAGCTCTGCCACCGGCGTGATCAAGGAAGCGATGATTTATGCCAACGTTATCGGCAGTGATCTGGGGCCAAAAATCACCCCGATAGGTAGCCTGGCGACCTTATTGTGGCTGCATGTACTGTCACAAAAGAATATGACCATTACCTGGGGCTATTATTTCCGGGTGGGCATTGTCATGACGATCCCGGTGCTGTTGGTCACGCTGGCAGCATTGGCGCTGCGATTATCAATGATGCAATAACTATTATTTACCCTCCAGAAGGCAATGCCGGCTGGGGTTTCAATGAGAGATCACCCAAATGAGCAATGTGACTATTTATCATAATCCGGCCTGCGGCACATCGCGTAACACGCTGGAGTTAATTCGCAACAGTGGCACTGAGCCCACGGTTATTCGGTATCTGGAGACACCACCAAGTCGTGAGGTGTTGGTAAAATTGATCTCCGATATGGGGATCACGGTTCGGGCGTTATTACGTAAAAACGTCGAGCCTTATGAGCAATTAGGTCTGGCAGAAAACACCTTCAGCGATGACCAACTGGTTGATTTTATGCTGCAGCATCCCATCCTGATCAACCGCCCGATTGTTGTCACGCCACTGGGTACCCGGCTGTGTCGACCTTCTGAGGTGGTGTTGGAGATTTTGCCCGATGCGCAACGTGGTTCGTTCACCAAGGAAGATGGTGAACGGTTGGTAGATGAGCAGGGCAGACGTGTAGCTGAATAATCAGACATTCAGCGGGCATTCTCTATTGAATGACGCTGGGTTTCTCAGCAATCGCGTTAATTGCGTCTGAACTGTCAATTCGCTCGATTAAGTATGCCAATATAATCGAGCAAATTAGCCTGTTACTTCACATATTCAATAAGCTGTTTATCTTGGGATTCTGTGCAACAAACAGACCTTCTAAATAGCTTATATAGGATATTTCGATTGTTTTGCAATATCTAATATTGAGCGAAGTAATGTCCTGAATCCTGGTTTTTCTGTCCAATTTGGCGCTCCAGAACGCATGTATTCGATAGAGACAATATCGGTAACACTAACGTCGGAGAGCTGTTTTAATGAGTGGTAACCCATACTCTCTAACTTCGCGAGAATGAAATCACTCCCTCCGCTAATCCCGTGTAATCTCTTACGTAACTTAATACTTTCTTCTTTAGAAAACATGATTTTCTTTACGCTATAAGTAAACAATAAGGATCTTCAGATGAAGAAGTAAACGACAAAATATCACAGAAATTTAAATGATAATGTCACTACGATATTTAACATTTTAAATATAAATGAAAGTTAAACGGTTGGTATATTTATTAATTTGAGGATTTACCGCGCCCTATAGTACCGTTTAGAAAAGTGTTTATAGGTCACTGCTACCATGGTCTTCTACGGGCATATTATGCTTTAGGGCATATAGAGAGGGTCCAGCACCACCATAAAAAAACCATTAATCACTGACGCTAGTTAAATACAGTAAAAAAGTTAAATAAATTAAGCCATATAGTCACATTTTTAATAAATGAAATAATGTTTGCTCATTTGTGCCATATGACTCTTTACTATTACCATCCGAGTGAGTGGGGTCGAAAGCCTATCGATTAGAAAGAAAAGCATCGACGATTAACCTGCTCGATGCTTTAAACTCCGCCTGACTATCTGTTATTGCATCAATTATATAAGGTTGAAATGTTCAGCATTCGCTATTTAAACGGGCATTCTATATTCAATGACGCCGGGCTTCTCAGCAATCCAGTTATACAGTTTTTGAGCCGTCAAATTACTCTCCTGAGTATGCCAGTATAATCGAGCACATTGGCGCTCCTGTGCCTGTTGGTTTACATATTCAATGAGCTGTTTACCAACATGTTTACCTCGGGATTCTGGGGTAACAAACAGGTCTTCTAAGTAACAAAAATCATTGATAGCCCAAGTTGAACCGTGAAAAACATAGTGAACGAAGCCAAGAATTTTCGAACCTTCTCGCGCAACTGCACAATACAGTGGGATCTCTGCTGCAAAAAACCGTTTCCATGTTACTAGCGTTGTCTGTTCCGATAACTGAACGTTATAAAATTTCTGGTAGTCCAGCCAATAGGGCAGCCATTTAGCGTAATCATCTGCTTGTACTGGGCTCACTGAAATAGTATGGGTATTGTCAATCATATCAACCTCTTGTATTCATAAATAGAAATATAAGCCTTTAGAGATTGAATCATAGTTTTTATAGTGGTCTTACATAAGGTACACTTTCTTCATTTTTCATGGGTCCACTTTACAATGAAAAAGAACGATGCCAACTTCCCCAGTTTATTGCTTAAGAAAGGCGTAATTAAAGAGCAGTTTCATCATGCGCTAAAAGAATTGATCCTCAATGGGCAATTAAGGTCGGGAACTAAACTTCCTTCCAGCAGAACGCTTTCTGAAATGATGTCAATTTCCAGGAATTCGGTTATTTCGGGTTTCGAACGCTTGATTGATGAAGGCTATCTAATTACCAAGAAGGGCGCGGGTACTTATGTTTCATCCATTATTCCTGATGAAATGATTCATATACAAGCTACTCCCCAACACCAATGTGCTGATGATAAAAACATCGAACTCAATATTAATCCGCAAATGAAAGTAATGTCCTCAATTTGGGATAAATCCTCACCTTATACCGGACAAAATCGAATGTTTAGTATTGGAATAGGGTGTACAGATTTATTTCCCCATGAACTTTGGGGGCGGTTATTAGGGCGAGCGTGGCGGCAGTTTCGCCAACAGATTGGGCAATTAAATGAACCTTTAGGATTTCAGCCATTAAGGATGGCAATATCTGATTATGTTCGAACCACACGTGGTTTAAATTGTAATGAAGACCAAATACTCATTGTTAATGGGACTCAACAGGCGATGAATTTGGCGGCACAAGTTCTGTTGCAAAGGGGCGATGAAGTTTGGCTGGATGAGCCAGGATATGATGGTGCTTTAGGTGCATTTACTGCCATGGGTGCCAAAATTTGCCCTGTAATCAGTGATAAAGACGGTATGGATATTTCCTATGGCATCAGGGGCTGGCCAAATGCCAAAATGATTTTCACTTCTCCTTCACATCAATTTCCGCTGGGAGGAACATTGAGTTTATCGAGGAGGATGGCTTTACTTGACTGGGCGGCTGAAAATAAAACGTGGATTTTTGAGGATGACTATAATAGTGAATTCCGCTATACCGCTCCGCCGATACAAGCTCTTCAGGGGTTGGATAAACAACAACGAGTAATTTATGCCGGAACCTTTTCAAAAATGATGTTCCCCGAATTTCGCTTAGGTTTCCTGGTGATACCGAATAATCTCATTGAGTCATTTAAGCTCGCTAAATACTATGCAGATACGCGTACATCTTATTTAGAACAAGCTACACTGGCCACGTTTATTTCTGATGGTCATTACGCCCGCCACGTGAGACGGGTCAGAAAAGCCTGCTACGAACGTAAAAAAGTAATAATAGACGCCATACAACGATATCTGCCAAATAGTTTTAAGATTGAACCTGCTGATTCAGGTATTCATATTGTCTGCTGGTTATTAGACAATCTAAAAGAGCAAGATATTATCGATAAATGTCGTAAAATTGGGCTAGGGGCACAACCACTTTCTCGTTATTGCCAAACAAATTCGCCAGAACAGGCTATTTTATTAGGTTTTGCCGCTCATTCACCTGCGGAAATCGTAGCAGGGATACAGCGGCTGAGCCAAATAATTGCCTAAATAGTTTAGTTAACCACCCCAGCGGCTTCGAAGGTAACTGACTGCTTCTTGGGTCTGTGGTTGGTTGAGGTTATTCTCTCTAAACAGAATCGTTCCGGTGATTTGTGGTACTGACTCGTTCCAATCGAGCTGCTTTTTCAGCTCTGGCACGCCCCCATTATTCGACCATTCAGGCTCATTTTTTGAAGGTTCACCCACTTTGTACAGGGCAATACCAATATAGAGCCGTGTTTTTGTGGGTTTCACCACGCTAACCCACCATTTGGCTAGCACATCATAACGGGCTACTTGGCGTGAGAAGGGCCAATAAAGCTGCGGAGCAATGTAATCCAGTAATCCCAGTTGTACCCAGAGGCGGGTATCTGCATAAGCTTCATCATATGCCGCCGCTCCTCGCGTGTCGGAACCTGCTGGGTCGTGTGAACGGTTACGCCAGACACCAGAAGGGCTGACGCCGAATTCAACGTTGGGTTTCAATTGCTTGATAGTGCGTGAAACTTGTTGAATAAGTTGCAGAGTGTTGTGCCGTCTCCAGTCCGCTTTTGATTCAAATAATTGACCATACTTTTTGAATGTCTGGCTGTCGTTCAGGGCTGAATCTGCTGACTCGGCATAAAAATAATCATCAAATTGCACACCGTCAATAGGATAACGTGCAACGACTTCGGCCACGATACTGGTGATCCAGTCCCGTACCTCAGGGATACCTGGGTCGAGGACAAAACGCTCGTTTGCGGTGCGGACCCAGTCGCGATGTAGCACAAATACGCTGGCCGGATGTAGCGACAATGTACGGTTCAGTTCTGTAACAGTAGCCGGCTTGGTATTGACAGATACCCGATAGGGATTGAACCAAGCATGGACTTTCATGCCACGTTTGTGCGCCTCATCCAGCATAAACTGCAGGGGATCGTATCCAGGATCCTCACCAATATTGCCCGTCAGCATATCTGACCATGGCAAAATTTTTGATGCCCACAGTGCAGTTCCATCAGGCTTAATCTGGAAGAACACGGTGTTGATACCGAGAGTTTTTAGCTTATCTAACTTATCGGTCAGTGCTTGCTGCTGCTGGCTGATGCGGATAGCAGAGCTGCTGGCATTGACTGACGCTACCGGTGGCCAGTCGAGGCGGGAAACAGTCGCCAGCCAGACACCGCGCACCGGCTCCTGACTCTGCTGAACTTTAGCCACCGAAGGTAGCGGGGTGACGAGCGACCTCGGCGGTTCGGAGGAGCAACTGGCAAGTAAAAGAGTACAAGCGAGAAGTGCACCCCGCGGTGTAACTTTAGTTACAGAGTGAAAGCGATGAGAACAGGCGATAATACTCTCCAGTTTTTGATAATTGCCTGGCAAAGAAACCGACTATCCTCTGCTAAAGTGCAAGCAGCGGCTATGGTCATCAGTGGCAAAAATAGACAATACGGACATTTTTGTCCTCTGTTTGTTTAAGTTTTCAATTGTTTTATTTAATTCTTCTATTGATAACTTCTTCTTTATCTTACTGTTAATGGTGTTAAAAGGCATAAACCGGAGCTAAACAGGCCAGTTGAGCCTTAACTAACGCTAACAGGGATTGTACTTAATATCTGAGTCAGTATTCAATGGTGCCTTATTTATTATTCCTTCGAGCAGAATTATATTCAAATCATCCGATTCTTGTATCCAAATACATGAAATTTGATTTTACTCATTGCTGTGGATACTCGCACATCGTTCCCATAGTCACACAGACCTGCGCGGATCTTCAGCTAACGAATAGAGGAATTATTTTATATGACGGAAAATATATTTACTAACTTCCCAGACGCGGCGAGACAGGCGGCATCAGAAACTTTTGAAGAGTTGATATCTCAACCAAATGTCCGTATTGAACGCATAATATCAACCGGGCAATCGAGTCCGCCAGATTTCTGGTATTGTCAGCCACAAAGTGAGTGGGTGATGGTTGTACAGGGATCCGCATGTTTGCATTTTGCAGATGAATCGAGCGTTCGTGAACTACACGCCGGGGATTTTGTTAATATTCCAGCCCAGTGCCGGCATCGGGTTGCATGGACCGATCCGAATGGACCGACTATCTGGTTAGCGGTGCATTATGGCGAGTTAGTTAATAAATAATAACCTTGGGATAATGACATAAATAATGTTAGGTTCGCAAACCATTAAAGATGGTGATGAGGCAGTAAAGAATTATTTCCTGAAACTGATAATGTCGACAGAGGTTGGGGAGTGAATACATGAGAAATCACTCCTGACAACATAACGAACATTCATCAAAATCTGCAATGAACAATGAAGATCATAACAAAATAGAGAGGGGCATCATCAAAGGTAACTGACGGATTTGTGATGGTGGCACAGATAACCATGAAGTTATGGGTTGCTCCAATCAATTTAACATAATATACATTATGCGCACCAAGGTTGTAAGTCCCATTTGATAATGTCACTTTTTAGCTAGTTTATAATGTCACCCAGATACGGCGCATTTTCCACCTTTCTGGGAGATCTCTTCTGATGCTGGTAACCATGTCCAATAAAGAACTTCACCGCTTGCCGGTGATCCAGGCCGTTGTTGAAAAGCGCCTGCGTCGCCGTGATGCCGCCTCTCAGTTGGATCTCACAGAACGTCAGGTACAACGTCTGATGAACCGCTTCAGGGAATCCGGTGCTGCCGGGCTGACGAACAGCCGTCGCGGTTTGCCCGGAACTCATCGCATTGATATTGCACTGCGCCATCGGATACTGACGCTGCTACGTGAAAATTACGTCGGTTTCGGGCCCACACTTGCCGCAGAAAAGCTTCAGGAGCGCCATGGGATTTCCGTTTCTGTCGAGACGTTGCGCTGCTGGATGACTGCCGACGGTCTCTGGGTGCCGCATGCCCATCGGCGACCGCGAGTTTATCAGCCCCGTTATCGACGCGACTGTTTGGGTGAACTCATTCAAATCGACGGTTCACACCACGACTGGTTTGAAGGACGTGCCTCCAAGTGCTGCCTGTTGGTTTACATCGATGATGCCACCGGTCGCCTGATGCATCTGCGATTTTGTCAGAGCGAATCAGCCTTCGACTACATGCTGGCAACGCGCGAGTACGTGGATAAACACGGCAAGCCGGTGGCGTTTTATAGCGACAAGCATGCTGTGTTCAGAGTCAGCCAGGCTGAGACTCGTCGGACCGGCATGACTCAGTTCGGACGTGCGTTGCATGATCTCAATATTGAACTGATATGTGCTAACAGCAGCCAGGCTAAGGGGCGCGTCGAGCGTGCCAACCTGACGCTGCAGGATCGGCTGATTAAGGAGATGCGGCTGGAAAACATCAGTGGCATTGACGCGGCCAATGCGTGGCTGGACGTTTTTATTCGCGACTTTAATCGTCGATTCGCCAGACCCGCAACCTACCCGAAAGACCTCCATCGACCTGTCAGCGAGAACCGCTCAGAGCTGGATGATATTTTTGCCTGGCAGACGCTGCGTACGCTCTCAAAATCGTTGACCTTTCAATATGATAAGATGCTTTATCTTGTTGAACCCTCGGGGGAAAATGCGCATATTGCGGGTGAGAAAATCCTGGCTTTTGACTATCCGGACGGCACGCTGGCGTTCCGCTATGGCAACAGAACGCTGAAGTATCAGGTATTCGACAAGCTGGCCTGTATCGATCAGGGCCGCATTGTGGACAACAAGCGACTGGGGGCAGTTCTGAAATTAGCGCAGGAAAAGCAGGACGAACTCGAGACAGCGGGGAAAAGAAATCGCAGCCAACATATGCCTAAAAGGCGTGCTCAGGTTCAGGAACAACTGAGGGCAATGAACCCGGTACTTGCCGACCCGCCCCTGTTCAAACCCAGTCTGAAAAGATGACCTGACTGCCCTTTTCTCTTCAGAATTTGGATAAAAAGTGACATTCAAAAATGGGAAATCAGGGTGACATTTTAAACTGGGATAGACAAAGGTGGTGTTAGGTAGAATCTGAGGGTTTAGGCTTTATCATGGTATGTGGTTGTTGATTATTTAAATCTCTTCGTTGGTACGCCAGCTCAGGGGAAACTTGCCTGCTCAGGTTGTATCAATCCAGTGTACTTGCCAAGCTCCTGGCAGGTGTTCCGTACTCACGAACATCTTGTACCATTGCGCTGGCGTAGTTCACGCTTCATATTTTACGGTCCGTCATTAATTACTCAACTATCCTTGGCTGGGCCTTTTGAGTTATCTACGTTCTACTAAAAACAGCACTGGAATCGTCTTCCAGTGCTGTGGTTGGATCATTGTTCAAATACGATATTAAGGCACTTCACTTTGCTAACGCGACTTCCAATGCGGAAATATCATCAGAGCTGAGTATGGGAATTAACCGGGCTACTTCGTCTTCAGATTTGTCGTAAATACTTAAATTTAGAATGCGTGTTACGACATCTTGTGTAAAACGAAATTTAATAACGCGTGCCGGATTGCCACCAACAATAGCGTATGGCGGAATGTCTTTTGTAACAACACTCCCAGCCGCGATAACGGCACCCTCACCGACCGTAATTCCAGGCATAATCATGCAACGCATACCGAGCCAACAGCCATCGTTCAGCACTGTGTCCCCCCGGTGCTGATATGAGTTTTTTATCATGCTCATAAATGGATAAAGGCTAATAAAATCAGTACAATGATTGTTATTACCTCCCATCAAGATAACTGTTTCAGCCGCAATACAGACATAATCTCCGATGATAAGCCTGTCTGTATGCCCAAGCGGCTCCCATTCCTGACTGATGGTATCCCCATGCAGGTATCGAACGACAGATCTTTCAAATCCCTGATCCCAGCTATCGCTGTAGTAGCTATGTTGGCCTTTGATTTCAATATTTGGATTTTTAACAGTGAGATGGAGATATTCCACTCTTGACCAATGTTTCTCTTTCATGACTTTTCCCTTTCAAAAAGAAAGCCACGGAACATTTTAATTTCGTGGCAGTGACTACACGCTCAAATAATCACTGCATTCAGTTATTCGGGGATGGAGCAACAGCGGACAGAGGTAAAAATTCATATTCATCACGATCACCTTTTTATCTATTTTAAGCAAATTATCTTATATGTTCAATCGGGCGATGATCCTCGCCCGAATGTGCAAAAATCCTAAAAGCAGCTGATCCACTGGATAAAACCCGCAATGAGAACAATACTTACCTTTCCACTAGAATAAGGCTTCACATAACCGTAAATATTATTGATGAGAGGATACTATGAAATTATTTAAAGCAATGACAACATTAGTTCTTTTAGGGGCATTCTCTTCCGGTGCCATCGCCGCCGAATTGTTAACTAAAGATGAACTGAGTAAAAGCCCAGGTCAATACGAAAAAATCGGCAATATTGTTACTGCTGGCGAGTTAGCGCCAAGTGATGCTAAGGAAGAATTGTCTAAAAAGGCTGATGAGCTTGGTGGGGATTACTTTGTTGTAACATCAGCAAATACCAACACAAAAATTCATGCTACTGCTGATGTTTATAAGAAAAAATAACCATGATAGTTTGCTCGGTAATATCAGAATGGGCTGTGAAGTGACAGCCCATTTTATTAGATGGCAAATCTCCCTGATTGCCTGTTTTTTTGTTACACCGTCACCAATAACCCCCCTTTTTAATCCTATCTAGATCCGGTATGCTCGAAATATGTCAGAAAATCTTGTGGATCTGAAACGTGATTCCAGTAGCCAACTTAAATTATCTATTCCAATATAAATCAGTAAATTACCACAACTCCCACTGGTGCGAATGATGAGCCAATCGATAGTGCGCAATTCCGCTCTGCCATTATTGGTTGCTGGCGCTTTCTTTATGGAAAATCTCGATGGGACAGTTATTGTCACCGCCATGCCGCAGATGGCGACGGCATTTGCAGTACATCCCATTGATATGAATATTGGTATTTCTGCTTACATTCTGACACTGACGGTTTTTATTCCTGCCAGTGGTTGGATTGCCAATCGCTGTGGCGCTCGTAATATCTTTGCTGCCGCAATGATTATTTTCACATTAGCATCAGTGCTGTGTGCATTAAGCACTGATTTGATGACATTTACTGCCGCAAGAATTTTGCAGGGTTTTGGCGGTGCGATGATGGTCCCGGTCGGTAGGCTCATTGTATTACGTAATACGGCCAAACCTGATCTGATCAAAGCCATCGCCACCATTACCTGGCCCGGATTGGTAGCCCCGATACTCGGACCTCCTGTGGGGGGCTTTATTACTACCTATGCTTCTTGGCACTGGATATTTATATTAAATGTTCCATTGGGGATCATTGGGTTATGGCTTGCATGGCGGTTAATACCGCAGGAGTCGCCACAGAAAGAAACGCCTTTTGATACCCTTGGTTTTCTGTTAACCGGCGCTGCTTGTTTTAGCCTGATGTTTGGTCTGGAATTATTTAATCATCAAAACTTGTCACGTTTAATCCCACTATTCTGTATTGCAGGCAGCCTGATACTAGGTTCACTGGCGGTGTATCATGCAAAACATCAGGCATTCCCATTGGTTGATTTGTGGGCTTTGCAAATAAAAAGTTACAGCGTCACTATCTGGGGTGGCGGTTTATTCCGAATGGCTATTGGTGCTGTTCCCTTCTTGCTGCCGTTGCTATTTCAGATAGGTTTTGGCCTGAGCGCTTTTAATGCCGGTTTGTTAGTGTTGGCGGTGTTTGCTGGTAACCTGGTAATGAAACCTTTTACCTCTGCTATCCTCTATCGCTTTCATTTCCGCCCTACACTATTGGTTAATGGTTTACTCAATGCCGCGACTATCTTTGCCTGTGCGTTTATCACGCCAGAAACACCAACAACGCTGATTATTGTGTTGTTATTTATCAGCGGATTGACGCGTTCAATGCAGTTTACTGCTTTCAATACGCTGGCTTTTTCTGAAGTGCCTGGTCCGAAAATGGCCGGTGCCAATACGCTATCTAATATGGCGCAACAGATGGCAATTGGCCTCGGCATCGCCATCGGAGCCTTAGCGCTGCGGATAGCTGAGTGGTTTCACCCCCATCGCGCAGGTGTGATCCCATTGGAGAATTTCCAGATAGCATTTGTGGTTATCGCGCTGGTCGCATTACTATCGTTAGTAGATACATTAACCCTTAGCGGTGATGCGGGCGATGAAGTACGTAAGAAACCATCACGACGCTAAAATGTGTAGTGGACTATGCCGGAATAGCTTCCTTCTGTAGTTAAGAGTATGTTAATCATATCAATTATATTTTTAACAACTAAAAATAAGGAATGTGTATGATCGTTTTCGTCACTGGTGCAACCTCAGGGTTTGGTGAGGCAATCGCTCGAAAGTTTATTAGCCACGGTCATCAGGTTATCGCGACAGGTCGTCGTCAGGAGCGTTTGGAAGAATTGAAGGACGAATTGGGTGAGCAGTTACATATCGTACTATAAGGGCTTCCCCGGCATGTCAACACCGGTTTTTTCGGTTCCTGTCTGCTCGTCATTAAAATTAAAGGGGAGAGACTGCGGTACTATAAACGGTCATGAGGAATCGTAATCGATTCGGACCCTGATGAAAGACGCTCGTGAGATTCTTGTTCGTTTAACGGATACGTATATCCTGTACAATAGTCAGATATATCTCACGGGGTCTAACCCTTTATCATCAACGAGTTGCAGTTAAGATGGTTAATCAGTTTCGTGCTTTAGCTCACTGAGTACAACCTGAAATCATCACCATAATGTAGTGATGCCCAGCACAGTCTTGCATTTTTAGCCGCTATGGCCACAACGGCACGCCAGTATCCTCTGCGCTCAACTAGCGAGCAAACCCAACGACTGAATGAGTCTGTCTTTTTCTCGGCGCCAATCAGAACTGAACGAGCGCCCTGGACCAACAGCGTTCGTAGATACGAATCGCCCGCCTTCGTTATCCTGCCAAGCTTTGATTTTCCGCCGCTACTATATTGCGATGGCGTTAGTCCCAGCCAAGCTGCCAGTTGTCGTCCATTTTTAAAATCGTGTGCATTACCGATACTGGCGACCAGAGCACAGGCTGTTGTGGGGCCAATCCCTTTCAGTTCCATCAGTCGTTGGCTGCGGTGATCCGCTTTTGCCATGCGGGACAGGATCCGGTCATATTCAGTAACGTTATTTTCAATGCGATCAATGTGTTTCAGCAGGTCATCAACACATTGCTGAACCTGAAGCGGCAAAGATTTCTTCTGTTCAGATACCATGTGGCGCAGGGCATCTGTACTTTGTGGAGCGATGACGCCGAATTCAGAGATCAACCCTCGCAGGCGATTATATGTTGCTGTTTTCTCTTCGATAAAACCTTGCCGGGTACGATGTAAACACTGCATGGCCTGCTGGCTTTCGTCTTTCACTGGTACGAACCGCATATGCGGACGACGAACAGCTTCACAGATAGCCTGAGCATCAGCAGCATCATTTTTCCCTGATTTACCTGCCATACGGTAAGGCGATACAAATTTAGCTGCCATCAGGCGCGGTTCATGACCATACTGCCGAAACAACCTTGCCCAGTAGTGAGCCCCAGAGCATGCCTCCATCCCGATAACACAGGGAGGTAAACTGGCAATCAGCTCAGGAAGCGCAGCACGCGGTACTTTGGGTTTAACCAGAACAGTTTTACCGTGTTGGTCAACGCAGTGAACAGCAAACACATTTTTAGCAAGATCGATACCGACAGTAGTGATGGTCATAACGAATCCCTCCGGGGCTATGTTTACCCCATGATTGCATAAGAGTTAATCAGGCGCATATCCAGGGGAAGTCCCTTCCATTCGTTTAGATGTACGGAATCGTGCGGCTATTCAGCAAGTTATCGATGAGCTACCTACCGAACTAAAAGATATCGATCTGTTAGTTAACAATGCCGGTTTGGCATTGGGGTTGGAACCTGCACATAAAGCTAATGTTGAAGACTGGGATACGATGATTGACACCAACACCAAAGGTTTGGTGAATATGACTCGTGCATTATTGCCCGCAATGGTGGCACGTAATGTTGGTCACGTGATTAACATCGGCTCTACTGCCGCCAACTGGCCGTATGCCGGTGGTAATGTTTACGGAGCCACGAAAGCGTTTGTGAAACAATTTAGTCTGGGTCTGCGTGCTGACTTGCACGGTACACATATTCGTGTGACGGATATTGAGCCTGGTATGGTCGGTGGCACTGAATTCTCAGCAGTTCGCTTTAAAGGCGATGGCGATAAAGTCAATAAAACCTACGATGGCGCTAATCCACTGATACCTGAGGATATCGCTGAAGCCGTCTATTGGGTTGCTACGCTGCCAGCACGGGTCAATATTAACTCACTGGAGATGATGCCGGTCAGTCAATCTTTTGCTGGGTTGAGTATTCATCGCGAAGGTTAATATCAGGCGTTATTGGGTAAAATTGGGCTGGGGCTATCACCGCCCCACCCTTAATTTATCCGCCAGTCCGCAACAATTATCAGCATGCTTGGCGTTGGGTGTTTTTAATATAAAATTAACTCTGATTTTGAACATTGGGTCTTACAAACTTAGGGGGGATATATAAATCAAAACCTAAGTTCCCACAATACTCTCTAAACATATTTATAGAACCAACACCGCATTTTTCGTACATTATACCTAATCTATTTTCTATTGTTCTGTTTGATAAAGAAAGCCTTTTCGCTACCATCTTAGTAGTCATAGGTTGTAATATGAAAAAGATTATCTCAAGTTCTTTTTCACTAAACAGATCTGTTGGCGGGGTAAGTGTTAATACTGAAGGTGTACGGCGGTCTATATATTGAGAAAGAGAAATAAAATTTAATTTGCTGGCATTTGTTAATGTTCCTATACATTCACCGATTTTATTGTAAATAGGAAACCTGGGTAAATAGTAGGGTTCTAGTATTCTATCTCGGCCATAAAAATTGGTTGAAATAATAGCCACACGTTTTCCACTTTTTTCCGCTTTTCTATCATTCGCTTGATATTGTTCAGCAAACTCCGCCCAATCAGCCGGACATTCGTTATCTAACCGTCCCTCGATATCAAAACCAGCAGGTAAATTTAAAAAATCCAGACCGGCTTGATTTACGTACACGTAACGCGATTGGCAATCTCTCACAACCCACGGTTCATGGCTGTGTTCCATAATGGAAATCAGCGGCAGTGAATTTAAGGATTTTACGACTAAATTTTTTGAATCCGATGGCTTATTTTTTTCATCCATGATCAGTTCAGCCTCTCAAGTTATTTTTAATAAAAAAGAATGTGACCATTGAGTGCAACCCTATAAAGTATACTCAACAGAATCCGCGATATCAAGATGGTCTCGAAGGCACTTTAGTTATCTACTATTTATTAATCTTAAGTGAATTAATCCTGCCCTAATGTTATTTAGGAAAATAATTATAAATAAACCCATTATAATAAATTTAAATATTCATTGCCGCATGAAGCTTGATGGATGCTATCATATTGAAGTGATGGTTTTAACGAAATCACTGTAATAAAAATTTTTCCGTTTAGGCATTTTATCCATATGCATACCAAAAGACAAATCAACTAAAAATATAGTCGAAAATTTATTATATATAATCTCAATGGCTGCTTGTCAGTTTTAATTAATATCATCATAATCACATTTAGTACAATAAAGAAAACGAGGGGGCTATCACCGCCCCACCCTTAATTTACTCGCCAGCCCGCAACAATAATCAGCATCCCAATCAGAGCGACCCCTGCGCCGACCCAATCGAACAGTGAAAGTTTCACGCCATCCACTACCCGTAACCAAATTAGCGCTGTCGCGACATAAACCCCACCGTATGCCGCATAAACACGCCCACTGGCAGCGGGATGCAGTGTCAATAACCAGACAAACATTGCCAGACTGGCCGCCGCGGGCAGTAATAACCAGAGAGGGCCTCCTTTACGTAACCACAAATAGGGCAAGAAACAGCCAATTATCTCAGCCAGTGCGGTAACAAAAAACAGTAACGACGTCTTTAACATGTTCTGATCTCTTGATATTGCCAGCAACATCTTACCTCTGAGGCAAATGTTTAAAATTAACATTAGGTTACTCTACATATTCCCGACAAACCTGTCGCTGACTGGTTTATATACCGAAAGCAATGATATAATTTTTTATCCGCTGATAGCGTGCCAGTAAACCACATGATGATTTAACATCACCGACTAATAAAGGACTTAAGACGATGAAAATAACTAGCCTGCCACGCCTGACGCGTGCGTTTCTACCGCTAGCTTTGGTTATGCTTGCCTGGCAAACACCGGCCCTGGCACAGGCGACCAATTGCACCCAAGGCAGCACTTGTGTTTCTGTTGGTGGTAGTAATGATTCGATGTCCAAAGAACAGGCTCGCCAAAGCCAACAGCAATGGGATGATACTCATCGCCTGCGCAATAAAGTTAATACCCGGGTTGAAAAGAACTTTGATAAGTTTGATCGGGCTGAAGATGCGAAAGACAACTGCGACCGCAGTGAAAATTTGAACGCCTATTGGGAGCCTAACACGCAGCGCTGTCTGGATCGGCTATCAGGTCGCCAGATTAATCCGTAATGGGTGGCTATGGCTCAGATTTACTTGAGGTTATGAGAATCTGGACTATCCTTTAGGCACGGTTTAAGAATCAATATGTTAGGCAAGCTATTCATCCACATAAGGATTTTATGATGAAAAAAACGCTTATTATCAGTACATTGTTGTTATCGCTGGCCCCTTTGGCTGCTCTGGCATCTTGTGAAAGTGTGAAAGCAGATATCACGCAGAAGATTATCAATAATGGGGTGCCTGAGTCCGGCTTTAAACTGGATATCGTTCCTAATGATCAAGTTCAGCAAGCTGGCGGTCAGGTGGTTGGACATTGCGAAAATGATAGCCAGAAAATTGTTTATACCCGCATAACCGACAGCGAGTAATTTCGCCGTCACCGGTCTGGGTGTGCCTTTCGGTGCACCCTTTTGTTTTATCAATAATTTATTTCTGCATTTCTCAATTTTTACTGGTCATTCATTTGATGGCAAGTAACAATCGATGACAAGTAACACACTCTCCGTCAACTTACCTATCAATCACCAAAGTATGGGGTTTACCTCACTATGTCAGTCAGTAGCGTTGCATGAAACGGCCTGCCCACCTGTATTACTATCGCGCCATGCTGCGTCGACTACTGATTTCGATCATGCTGGGTATGATGGCAGCCTTGATTGTTTGGTTATTCCATCAAGCAATGTTGGGCTTGGAGTGGCTGTTATTTGCCCGAACTGATGGCAGTCTGGTAGCCGCTGCCTCTTCTATTACTGGCTGGCGACGCGCATTAACCCCCGCATTAGGTGGTTTGGCCGCCGGTGCTCTTTTATGGGGATACCAGCGTTACCGAAAACAAAAGCCCAGTGCGCCAACTGATTATATGGAGGCCATCGAGATCGGTGATGGCCGGTTAGATGTTTCCGCCAGTCTGGTCAAGTCTCTCGCTTCATTACTCGTGGTCTCCAGCGGCAGTGCGATTGGTCGCGAAGGGGCAATGGTGCTGTTGGCCGCTTTGTTTGCGTCCGTTTTTGCTCAGCGCTATGCCAAACCTAACGAATGGAAGCTTTGGGTTGCCTGTGGTGCCGCCGCCGGGATGGCCAGCGCCTATCATGCGCCGCTGGCGGGCAGTCTATTTATTGCGGAAATTCTGTTTGGTACGTTGATGCTGGCCTCACTTGGGCCAGTAGTGATCGCTGCCGTCAGTGCATTGCTCACCACCAACCTGCTACACGGTGGCCAGGAAACCCTTTATCAAGTGCAAGCGCTACCATCACCGTGGCCAATACAATATTTACTGATGGCACTATTAGGCTTGCTGGCTGGCTTCTGTGGCCCCTTGTTTTTAAAAGGGATGGCCGCCAGTGGCGATGCTTTCCGCTCGCTGAATCTTTCTCCCCCATTACAGCTTGCGCTGGGGGGGATAATTGTCGGGCTATTATCGCTGATTTTCCCTGAGGTCTGGGGCAATGGCTACAGTGTGGTGCAGTCACTGTTGACAGCTCCGCCAGGGGTTTTATTGATTGCAGGTATATTGATATGCAAATTGTTGGCTGTATTAGCCAGTAGCGGTTCAGGTGCTCCGGGCGGGGTATTCACCCCGACCTTGTTTGTTGGGGCCGCGTTAGGCATGTTATGTGGGCAGATGTTTGCCTGGTGGCCAGCTCTTGGTGACAATATTGCGTTGTTGATGGCACTGACCGGTATGGCGACTCTATTGGCTGCGACCACTCATGCCCCTATCATGGCGGCATTAATGGTTTGCGAAATGACGGGCGAATACACCCTACTCCCAGGATTACTATTATCCTGTGTTATTTCAACAACAATAGCCCGATGGTTGCGTCCGATTTCGGTATATCATTCACGCTAAAATAGGCAACTAATGCAATAGTGGATAGCCACTATTAATTTAATCAGCCCAAAGGGATAAATAGATGATCAGCCGATCGCCGTCAAATCTAAATATTTCGCCAGCGGCTTCTCTTCTGGATGAGGAAGATAAGGTAATTGCCCTAATTGTGGCGCAGGTAACCGTTCGCGTAGCATAGCAATTGTTTCGGCGTAATGAGCTAATCCGGGATTAATTCGATTTGCGACCCATCCCAATAAGGGTAATCCATCGTTGATAATGGCTTGTGCTGTTAATAATGCATGATTGATGCAACCTAATTTAATTCCGACGACTAAAATAACCGGCAATTGTTCCTGTATCACCCAATCAGAATAGAAACGCTGGTCATTCATCATAACTTTCCAGCCACCACAACCTTCGACCACAACCGTATCGGCTTTGGCGGATAAACGTTGTAATCCTTCGGTCATTGCACCGTAATTAATCAGCGTATCCGTGCAGGCATGGATAACATCCCCTTGCAGCGGGAATGGATTAACTTCCTGATAATCCAAATTTATAGAGGATGAAGCCTGCAAAATAAGTGCATCCTGATTACGCAACCCTTCAGGTGTCTCTTTACTTTCTGTCGCTACCGGCTTATAGCCTACCGCTGTTCTGCCATTTTGGCTTAAGGCCTGAAGTAAGGCCCGTGACACCACGGTTTTACCGACAGCAGTGTCGGTACCCGTCACAAATACACGCGTTAACATAACAATACTCCGCAATCTGGCCACTTAGACTCAAGTCTTTCCGCCTAACATTAGCGAAATTGGCAACATGGATAAAAGTCTAGGCGATGCCGACAACAGACAGCTTGCGTTAGCGCAAGGTTTTGCCGAACTGAGAGAGGTTTTTAACGGATAACACCAAATAATAGGAGGAATACATCGTACATACCCACTAATAATTAACCCATAATTATTAGTGTTAATACCTTACCCTTGCAGCAACTTCACCAATAATGAACCGTTATATAACGCTTCTTTTACTAATGCAGCTCCTGGCATTGTGCCCTGATTAAAAAATGCTGTAGGTTCAACCAGAATATTCTCACTGTAAGCAGGTAGTGCTTGTTGACGAATACATGACGCAATTGCCGGATGTAGAATAGATGCGGCTTTATTTAATGGGGAACCGACCAGAATTTTTTCCGGGTTAAATAAATTGACCATAATGGCAATAATTCGGCCAACACTGTGGCCAACGCCCAGAATAATATCTTTAGCTAACTGATCGCCCGCCAGCGCCGCATCACATAAAGATTCAACATTCAGTGGAGAACTGTGTAATAGCGAACTCATTGAACCATTTAATCGTTGCTGGGCAATTTCCAACATATTCTCGATACTGGCAACTGTCTCAAGGCAGCCATGATTACCGCAATAACAGCGCTTGCCGTAGGGATCCACCTGAGTATGACCAATCTCCACTACGCTACGACTACCTGCGTGCAATACCCTTCCGGCAGTGATAACACCAGCACCGACGTTATGATCAATCACCACTTGGATGACATTCTGACAGCCACGTGAAGCACCATACAGTGCTTCGGCCATCGTCCAGGCGCAAATATCGTGTTGTAGATAGACAGGTAATCCCGTGCGCTGTTCCAGTGCTGGGCCAAGCAGCATCTCATCAACATCATAAAACGGCATTTTATGCACAATACCCGCCGGGGCATCAATGATGCCAGGCATAGTAATTGCAATCGCAGTTAACCGCTCAAGCTTGTCTTGATGCCGAATAAAGAATTGATCAACTTCATTGAGAATACGATTAAGTAGCGGTTCAGGATGACTATCCGGTAACGGAATTTGATCCTCAACCACCAGTTTACTGCTGAGATCACGCAAGGCGAGAGTAATAGAACCGCGACTGATACGCCCAGAGACATAATGCCAAGCTTCGGTATCAAGAACTAAACCAATGGCAGGCCGCCCACGGCTGCCAATATCTTGATATTCGGTCTCTTTGACCAGATGAGCCTCAACCAGTTCCCGCACAATCTTCGTGATACTGGCCGGGGCCAGTTGCGCCCGTTTAGACAGTTCAATACGGGATATTGGGCCGAACAAATCAATCAGCCGATAAACGGCTCCTGCATTGGTCTGCTTGATTTGATCAATGTGCCCAGGCTGTCCATCCGTTATCACTGAACCGGCTCCTTCTCTGCCAACCGAGTATTTTTCGCGCTTCTAAATAAAGATTATCGGCTATGTTGGGGCTTTTAGTATATGCCGTCAACTATTTGATTAGTTATGTGATTTACTGCACATAATCACCGGTTTTCCTGGCTTTACTGCTGGTTATTTATACGGAGTCAGTTGGCTGGCGTCGCTTGAGTATCCTTAACCATCAAGCGAATCAACGCTTCTGCTGGGGCGGTTACTGGCCGATGTTTATGATTAACCAACCACACTTCGGTGGTGGCATCAGGTTCAGCCAAAGGTAAATATTTCACCCCATCCACTTTTACTCGGGTAAATGAGGCAGGCAGTATCGACACGCCCAAACCAGAGGACACCAAACCGACGATGGTCATCGCCTCTCCTACTTCTTGCGTAATATAAGGCGTGATACCCGCGCGGGTTAATAGTGCGAGGATTTCATCATACAGGGCAGTACCCACTTCACGCGAAAAGAAAACAAAGGGTTGTTCTGCCAGTGAGCTAAATTTAACACTCCCCGAAGGTAAAGCCGCTAAGGGGCTTTTTTCGTGGACAACGGCAACCAAAGGTTCACGTAACAACAGACGATATTGCAGTGCCTCCGGCAATCGTGTATTGCGCATTACGCCAAGATCAAGCCGCCCATCCAGTAAAGGTTCAATTTGCTGTCTACTGTTAACTTCCCGCATTTTGATATGCACTTGAGGATGCAGTTGCCGGAATGCCTGTAAATTTTTAGATACCGTGCTAATAAAAGGTGCCGATGAAGTAAAACCGATAGTCAGTTCGCCGGATTCTCCGCGATGCAAACGCCCCGCTTTTTCCGCTGCCGAATGCACTTGGGCTAAAATTTGGTAAGACTCCTTTAAAAACAAGGAGCCGGCTTGGGTCAGGCTGACATTACGGTTGTTACGCGCCAAGAGTCGGGCACCAATTTGCTCTTCCAAACTCTGAATTTGCTGGCTGAGTGGTGGCTGAGAAATGCGCAAGCGCTCTGCCGCCCTACCAAAGTGCAATTCTTCTGCTACGGCAATGAAATAACGTAAATGTCTGAGTTCAATACTCATTGCGCTCCATTGATATGTTTAAAGTCTCATTTATAATAATTAATATATTAGACAAAAAACTCAGCTATTTCTATGCTCTTCTCATTAAGCTAAATAGTGGCTAAATCGAAACAGACAGTCTTTAATTGGGTTATTGATAAGGAAATACCGTGACCACCTCTTTGCGCACTACGACCACCGTAGCGCCGACATCCGCAGCACACGATGGTGCAACTTCGTTAGTTCCGCTTCCCGAGGTTACACGTTTAACTAAACGGCCATATATTCAACGTGGTACACCAGAATTTATCCGTGTGACACTGGCTTTCTTTTCAGCAGGATTAGCTACATTCGCCCTGCTCTATTGTGTACAACCCATCCTGCCACTGTTATCTCAAGACTTTAATATCTCACCTGCGGGCAGCAGCTTATCGCTTTCAGCCGCCACCGGCATGTTAGCGTTTGGCCTGATGTTTACCGGTCCACTTTCCGATGCCATTGGACGTAAGTCGGTCATGGTCGTTGCGCTAATGCTGGCGGCTATCTGTACTTTAATTTGTGCCTTTATGACCAGTTGGCAAGGGATTTTGTTGATGCGGGCATTGATTGGTCTGTCCTTAAGCGGCGTTGCTGCTGTGGCCATGACCTACCTCAGTGAGGAGATTCATCCAAGTTTTGTCGCACTCTCCATGGGCTTGTATATCAGCGGCAATTCCATTGGAGGGATGAGTGGCCGCCTGGTGACGGGGGTGTTGAGTGACTTCTTTTCCTGGCGTATTGCACTGGCGGTTATTGGGTTGTTTGCTTTAGCTGCCGCTTGCATGTTTTGGCGAATTCTCCCGCCGTCTAAACATTTCCGCCCAACGTCGTTACGCCCTAGAACACTGGTGATTAATTTCAAGCTGCACTGGCGTGACCCAGGCTTACCACTGCTGTTTGCCGAAGGTTTTCTGATAATGGGCAGCTTTGTCACCTTATTTAATTACATTGGATACCGCTTGTTGGCTCAGCCTTATTATATGAGTCAAGCAGTGGTGGGATTATTATCGATAGTGTATCTGACGGGTTCTTATAGTTCACCGAAAGCAGGTTCGCTCACCAGCCGATATGGTCGTGGGCCGGTATTATTAGCCGCAATAAGTATGATGCTGGCCGGTGTTATTATTACCAGTTTCCCCCCGGTGATTACGATTCTTTTCGGCATGATGATATTTACAGCCGGTTTCTTTGCTGCTCACTCGGTTGCCAGTAGTTGGATTGGGCGCCGCGCTCGTCGCGCTAAAGCTCAAGCCTCATCACTCTACCTATTTTGCTATTATGCCGGTTCTAGCGTAGCGGGAACATTGGGGGGCATTTTCTGGCTTAATTTAGGCTGGACTGGGGTGGTGGGGTTTATTGCGACGCTGCTACTGCTAGCACTGTATGTCGGGCAGCGATTACGTAAATTGCCAGAAGCCGCACGAATTTAATCTTTAATTATCGAGATAAGATCTATTCGGCGCCAAACTATAATTTGACGTCCTGTCGCCTATGTATCTATTATTAATATGAAACTTAATACAGGATTACTGCTAGTTAGCGTGTAAATTAAGTATCTAACGTATTTAGGGATTTTACGAAAAATATTTCCTTAATTTATTTTTTTCAGGAGAACATATGGCAAGTCACTTTCTTACGCTTTGGGACATACTGGTAACAACGTTTTCAATTTTCTTCTTTATTGCTTACTTACTGATTCTATTTCAAGTCATTTCTGACCTCTTCCGTGATCATGAGTTAGGCGGTTTTTATAAAGCAATCTGGATTGTATTTCTGCTTTTCATCCCGCTCCTCACGTCTCTTTTGTATCTCATTACCCGAGGGAAAGGCATGGCGCAGCGTTATCGCGCTACGGTACAGAAGTCGGTATCTGATACCAATGATTATATCCGCCAGGTTGCGGGGAAATCACCAGCAGAACAGATTTCTGATGCCAAGAAATTATTGGATGAAGGCACGATAACTGAAAGCGAATACCAGCAATTGAAAGCTAAAGCATTGGCTTAATATTTGAGCTACCTGCCCCCAACAAGGCTAATATGTCACTTTGAATGGCATTTAGCCTTGTTTATCGCGGCCTGCGGCATGTAACACGGCATCAATTTCCTCGATATGCGGCATTGTTTAAATTTTTCCCTTCCCCTATTTGATATAACTTACTGTAAACTGCCTGATGAAAATTCTTAACAATTTGCCTATCTGCGCCATGTGTTTAGAGGCAAATTTTTCTTCCCACTTGCGAGATTCAGGAATGAAACATTCACCGTTGCGGCGTTCGCTATTATTAGCCGGTCTCACCGTGCCATTGCTCAATTTTACACTACCATCCTGGGCGGCTGGGGCGAAAATGTCATTAGATAATCAACTCGCTGAACTTGAAAAATCGTCAAATGGCCGTTTAGGATTGGCGTTAATCAATACCGACAAGGGCACCAAAGTTCACTATCGTGGCGGCCAGCGCTTTCCATTCTGTAGTACCTTCAAATTAATGTTGGCCGCCGCAGTGTTGGGTCATAGCCAATCTCAGCCAAATCTACTCAGTAAACACATTATTTATCGTGAAAGTGACTTACTCGATTATGCACCGATTACGCGCAAACATTTAGCACAAGGGATGACGGTTGCAGAACTGTGCGCAGCGACTATTCAGTATAGTGATAACACGGCAGCCAATTTGTTAATCAAACAGTTGGGGGGACTCGAGGCGGTTAACCAGTTTGCCCGTAGTATTGGTGATCAGACATTCAGACTGGATCGTTGGGAACCTGAGTTAAATACTGCTTTGCCAAATGATCCTCGAGATACCACAACACCTGCGGCTATGGCAGCCAGTGTCAACAAGTTGGTACTGGGAGATGCCCTAGCTGCACCGCAACGGGAGCAGTTAGCCTTGTGGTTAAAAGGAAATACCACGGGAGCGGCAACTATCCGTGCAGGTGCGCCGACTGATTGGGTTATTGGTGATAAAACCGGCAGTGGTGATTATGGTACGACAAATGACGTCGCGGTGTTATGGCCGGCGAAAGGTGCGCCACTGGTTTTAGTGGTTTACTTTACGCAGCTTAAGAAAGAAGCAGAACCACGTCGTGACGTTTTAGCTGCGGCCACCAAAATTGTTTTAGCGCACCTATCCTGATTATCTGTATGGGGTATTGATATTAATGCCCCGCTATCTAAGATCTGATATTTTTTTTAAAGAACACCACGCGTTCCGTTTCTTGGAAACCTAATGACTGATGCATTTTCTGTGATGCAATGTTATCGGTATCGGTATCGGTATCGGTATCGGTATCGGTATCGGAAGCTAATTCGTTGCAACCTTTTACTCGCCCCCAAGCTTGTATGGCAGTCACTAATTGTGCAGCAATTCCCTTTCTCCGGTATGTATCAACAACGAATATTCCTTCAAGAAAGACGACCGGCGTATTATTGCAACCATTGACATAATCATGCCGAAGTGAAGCATCTGCGAATCCGACGATATCGCCTGAGTCAGCGATAGCAACAAATGAAATTAGCTTATCAGAACAAAAAATTATGTTTTCACCATGATGATGATGCGCATCACCACCATGATGGGGCCAGAGCTGTGTACGGAGTTTTACCCACCCGGATAGTGTGGTCTGATCTATCTTTTGAATTAACATTATTTCCTACGTTAAAGTGGCGTAAAATTGACACTCAAGATAATAAATATTAACCCACCAGTAAATCCACCCTGAAAAACCGTGCTGTTGAATCTTTTGCCATTACGAATAGATATCCCCTTTATTAAAGTTAACAACAGGCTTTCATGGTGCTGTTTTTACTGATATGACACAATGTATGTTGTAACTAAAATCAGCTTAATTGGAAAAGATAATGGCTAAGTATGATTTGATTGAGCGAATGAATGGCAGTTTTGCTGCACTGGAAATTGCATTAGATCATCTCCACCAGCAACTTAATGCGCTCCCCCTACTCGCAGCCCGTGTATTTTCGCTGCCTGAAATTGAAAAAGGTACCGAACATCAACCTATTGAGAAAATCAGCGTTACCGCAAAAGTCGGTAATAAAGCAAAAGAACTGGGGTTACAACATTACCAGCGGTTGTTTATTCATCATCAGGGGCAAAATGCGAGCAGTAAAGCGGCCCTGCGCTTACCCGGGGTACTGTGTTTCAGCGTGAGTGATAAGCAACTGGGGGAATGTGAAAATACTATTGCTCAGATTAATCAGTTGAAAAATGAGTTGGAACATATCATAACCGTCGAGTCTGGCTTACCGAGTGAGCAACGTTTCGAGTTTGTGCATACCCATTTGCATGGTCTGATTACCTTAAATACTTACCGCACCATTACTCCACTCATCAATCCTAGTTCTGTGCGTTTCGGCTGGGCCAACAAACATATAATTAAGAATGTCACCCGTGAAGAGATCTTAGTTCAACTGAATAAAAGCCTTAATGCCGGGCGCGCGGTGCCGCCTTTTAGCCGCGAACAGTGGATGGAATTAATTAGCTTGGAAATTAATGATGTAAAACGTTTACCTGAAAATACCCGCCTGAAGATTAAGCGGCCAGTAAAAGTGCAGCCTATCGCACGAGTTTGGTATCAGGAACAGCAAAAGCAAGTGCAGCACCCCTGCCCTATGCCGTTAATTGCTTTTTGCCAGGTACAATCAGCGGCGGAATTGCCTAAGTTAGGTGAGTTAATAGACTACGATATCAACCAAATTAAGCATAAATATAAGCCGGATGCCAAACCTCTGCGGTTACTGGTGCCAAGGCTGCATCTGTATATCGACGTTGAATAAATAATGCGTTGCCAAGATCAATTCCAGTACGGGCAATAACCATAACGAATTCATATACATTTTTTAAGATAGATATCTGGACGGTTTATCTGCCATACAAAGTCGTGACGATTGATCGCCTGAAAACCAGTCTTTTTATAAAGGAAAGCGGCAGTGTCCGTAACGAGCATAATCCGTCTAAGGCTGGTTGTAACCGGATGAGCCTGACTGCATTCGACCAGCCACTTTGCTAAACCTAATCCCTGGTACTCTTCAAGCACATACACATCACATAAATAGCCAAAAGTGGCATAATCAGTGACCAGACGGGCAAACCCAATCTGTCTTTTTCCATCAAACAGTCCAAAACAAAGGCTATTTTTAACGGAAAGTCTGACCGTTTCCAGATCAATTCCTGGAGCCCAGGAAGAGCATGTTAAAAATGCGTGCATAGCATGAATATCGAAGCGAGATTTGTCTGTCGTAACGATAAAACTTTCCCTGCTGAATTCTTTATGGTTCTCATCCATCGATGTTTCCTTTAGACAAGTTGTATTGCTGATAGTCGCTGCCGTATAGAAAACGGAGATCTGAGTTTGACGGTTGATAACACCGGTTTTTTATCCGTAAAAAACGCCAGTCATAAGGACCGACGTTAATCGTTTGTTTGGCTGGCCGTTATTTCATACTGCCAACCATATCTTCCGGTTTGACCCATTCATCAAACTGTTCACTGGTCAGATAGCCTAATTTCAAGGCGGCAGCTTTGAGTGTAAGCCCTTCTTTATGAGCCTTTTTGGCAATCTCGGCAGCTTTGTCATAACCAATATGGGTATTCAACGCGGTAACTAACATCAAAGACTCATTCAGTAACTGCGTTATACGGTCACGATTTGGCTCAACACCCACCGCGCAATGTTCATTAAAACCGCGCATACCATCGGCCAGCAAACGAATTGATTGCAGGAAGTTATGAATCACCAACGGGCGGAAGACGTTCAACTCAAAATTACCGGATGCTCCACCAATATTGATGGCCACGTCGTTACCCATAACCTGTGCGCATAACATCGTCATGGCTTCACACTGTGTCGGATTCACTTTGCCAGGCATGATTGAACTGCCCGGTTCATTCTCAGGAATCGCGATTTCACCAATGCCACAGCGAGGGCCGGAGGACAACCAGCGCACATCGTTGGCAATTTTCATCAATGAAGCCGCAAGTCCTTTTAAAGCCCCATGACCATGAACTAATGCATCACAAGCCGCTAATGACTCAAACTTATTAGGCGCAGTGATAAATGGTTGATGGGTAAGCGCCGCAATCTCTTTGGCTACTCGCACGGCATATTCTGGATGCGTATTCAGCCCGGTTCCTACCGCCGTCCCCCCTAACGCCAACTCACACAGATGAGGAATAGTCGCTTCAATATGCTGCACGCTGTGAGATAGCATCGCCACCCAGCCTGATATCTCCTGCCCTAAGGTCAATGGCGTAGCATCTTGCAAATGCGTCCGTCCAATCTTCACGATATCGCGAAAGGCGTCCGCTTTGTGTGCCAGAGTCTCCTGCAATGTTTTGAGTTCCGGTAACAAATGTTGCCGCAACCCGATAACCGCAGCAACATGCATCGCCGTTGGGAAGACATCATTTGAACTTTGGCTTTTATTTACATCATCATTAGGATGTACTAACCGATTGTTTCCGCGCTCGCCACCTAACAACTCACTGGCACGGTTCGCCAAAACCTCATTCATATTCATGTTGGTCTGGGTACCAGACCCGGTTTGCCAGATAGACAGTGGAAACTCACTCGGATGACACTCTTCCAGAACTTCATCTGCGGCGCGCATGATGGCCTTTGCCCGTTCGGCTGGTAGTAGCCCTAAATCCATGTTGACCTGCGCCGCTGCCCGTTTGGTCAGTGCCAGAGCATGGATCAGTGCCGTCGGCATTTTTTCTTGCGAGATACGGAAATGTTCCAGTGAACGCTGGGTTTGTGCGCCCCATAATTGATTTGCTGGTACATCGATAGGCCCCATAGAGTCTTTTTCACTGCGGGTGGTCGCCATCACGGTCTCCTTAGCATGTAGAACTGAACGGTTGAGGTATGTCATACCAGTCTCACTGGCGACATGACAACTATCATGGCACATTTGCTGTCACCTTTATGCGATTGATTCGCATTTATATCATTTTGTGATCAATATTCTCATAACGAGCCGGCGGCTAAAACACACCGCTAATTAGCACACTCATCCTTGTGACCACTCAGTTCAACCATCAAATCTCGGATCCAACCATGGCCAGCATGACTATGACTGCGCTCATGCCAAACTAAGCTGACATCAAATTGCTCCGCAAGCCAGCCAACCTCAACCATCGTGAATCGATCCGGCTGCCCCTGCACTTGCCACAATCGCCGTGGAATTAAAGCAACAAGGTCGCTAGTGGCGACTATCTCAGGAACAAAAAGGAATGACGCTGCCGACATAACAACATTACGTTGAAATCCGAATGCCGCCAGAGCATCGTCTATTGGTGTGGTGAAGCTGCCCCCAGAAGGTGAAACAATGACATGCTCTAGTTGGCTAAAATCTGCCATTGTTAACTTGTCTCTAAGCCCCGGGTGGTCCTTCCGCCCGATGAGTACATAAGTTTCATCGAACAAATGGCGTGCTCTTAGACGCGCATGATAGGCACCTTGTGTAATAACCGCTATATCAACCTCGCCACTGGCCAACTGTTGTTCCAACTGGCTCGGATTATAGTGACGAACGGCAATGCGGACCCCCGGTGATCTTTGCCGTAAGGCCAAAACCAGCGGCATGACGACCGCAGCCTGTATGTAGTCAGTACCAGCAATGGTGACCGTCAGTTGAGCCCGCTCGGGATAAAAATCCTTGTGCGATTGCAGCGTGCGGCGCAGTTGGTCCAAAGACGCACGCAGCGGAGTAAGTAACTCCAGCGCTTTTGCAGTCGGCGTCATCCCCCGTCGCGCAGGAACCAGCAAAGGGTCGTCAAATACCTCTCTCAAGCGATTCAGTTGCGCACTAACTGCGGGCTGGCTGAGATTAAGTCGCGCTGCGGCCTTCGTTACATTCTGTTCAGCAAGCAAAGCTTCCAGGGTGACCAACAGGTTTAGGTCTATCCGTGTGGTATCCATTTGGTGGATTCCTTAATATAAAACAATCGATTTCTCTTATCCCTCAGCCGTCATCATAATGCAAGTTCATGTTGTAGGGATGATCAGGAGACAGTTGATGTTATCGAATAGCAAACCACTCATCACAGTGGTGGGAGCATTGAGTAAACAAGGGCGTAGTGTGGTGCGCACGCTACTAGAGAGTCAGCGCTACCGAGTACGCGCGTTAACGCGGCGGGTAGATTCCCCTGAAGCGCAAGAGCTGGCGCTTCAGGGTGCAGAACTCATGGCAGTGCCGCTAGAGTTGGGCCATAAAGAGACGTTTGTTCAAGCATTTAAAGGGGCATATGGCGCGTTTCTGATGACGCCCGCTATCACGCCGCAGGCAAGCCACGCGGAAACACACGAAACAGCGTTAGGTAAACAAATAGCAGATGCCGCCGTCGAAGCGGGGGTAAAACATATTGTATTCTCTAGTCTGGAAAACGTAGAAAAGATTACCGAAGGGAAAAAGTGGGTGCCACACTTTACCGATAAGAGCCGGGTTGAGAGCTACATTCGTACACTGCCCGTCACCAGTTCATTTATCTACATGGCGTTTTTTTACACTAATCTACTTGAGTTCTATCAGCCACGAATGGAAGGAGATACTTTAGTCTTTCCTCTCTATCTACCTGAAGATTTTTGCGCACCTTTTGTCGACCCATTGACAGCGACCGGCCCAGCGGTGTTAGCGATTTTTGATGATAAGGACCTGTACGCGGGCCAATCTTTGCCTGTTATCGGGGAGATCATTTCACCCAAAGAGATGGTTGAAACGTTTAGCCGTGTCACGGGGAAAAAAGCCCGCTACAGCTCGGCGTTTACACGTGAGGAGCTATGTCAACACTTCCCCACATTTTCCAGCATTGGGGGATTAGTGGATGAGGTAATCGGTATGGCTGAGTATACGGTAGAGTACGGTTACTTCCGTAAAGAGCGAGATCTGCTTTGGAGCCGACAAGTAAATCCGGCCAGTTTAACCTGGGAACAATTCCTGCGTACCACTGGATGGCAAGGGCAAGCGCTATCTTTTGCTCGGTGATTTTCGCCGTATTTACCTTAGCGGTTTTCTCACTTTCCTAAATAGGGGCGTCGATGTTACGCCCTCTTCGCGACATTAAACGGCGGTAGTGCCCGTTTTCGTTCAATTGGCCCCCCACCCTCCGATTACTACTTGCAACCCCCGTAGCGCCATTGTTTACTAAGGGACAATTTTATTGGGCGGCAGGGCCAGGCGCGATTAGTCATATAAAATAACTGATTTGTGTGTAACCCTTAATTTGGCCCTTAACAAACGGCAGAATGTAAATATGCAAAAGATGAAGAATGCAGTGCAAAACTACGCTTGGGGCAGTACTGACGCCCTCACTCAGCTTTATGGCATAGCAAATCCACAGGGGAAACCGATGGCTGAACTGTGGATGGGTGCGCATCCGAAGAGCAGCTCACAGGTGGCAGATGCTAACGGCCAGTGGCATTCATTGCGTGATGTGATCGAACAAGATCCCGATGCTAATCTGGGCCATGATGTTTTCAACCGTTTTGGTGAGCTACCATTCCTGTTCAAAGTACTTTGTGCGGCACAACCGTTATCGATTCAGGTTCATCCCAGTAAAACCGCCGCCGAAATTGGTTTTGCCAAAGAGAATCAGGCGGGTATCCCACTGGATGCTGGCGAAAGAAATTATAAAGATGCCAACCATAAGCCGGAGCTGGTCTATGCGCTAACACCCTTTCAGGCTATGAATGGTTTCCGTACACTGGAAGATATTCAGGCATTACTCCACCCCTTGGCGGCAGCGCATCCCGATATCGCCACATTCCTGCGCGAACCGGATACTGAACACTTAGCGGCTCTGTTTGCCAGTTTGCTGAGTTTGGCTGGTGACCCAAAAACGCTCGCGCTGGGAATTTTGAAAGCAGCCTTAAATAACCAGTTAGGTGAACCTTGGGATACCATCCGCAGTATCTCGCGTTTTTACCCTGATGACAGCGGCTTGTTCTCCCCCTTATTGCTAAATGTCGTGACCCTGCAACCGGGTGAAGCCATGTTCCTGTATGCTGAAACACCGCACGCCTACCTCAACGGCGTGGCACTAGAGGTGATGGCAAACTCCGATAACGTATTACGCGCGGGCCTGACACCCAAGTTTATCGATATTCCCGAACTGATGGCCAATCTGCAATTTATCCCCAAACCGGCTGATACTCTGCTGACCACGCCAAAACAGCAAGGCAATGAACTGGCCTTCCCTATCCCTGTTGAGGATTTTGCTTTTTCACTGCATACAGTAACGGCCGAGACTCAAGTGTTGGCACAACCTAGTGCGGCAATTGTGTTTTGTATTCAGGGTCAGGCGGTATTGAAAAAACAGCAGCAGGAAATAACACTACAACCAGGCGAATCCTGTTTTATCCCGGCGAATGAATCACCGGTTACAGTGCAAGGAATTGGCTCTATTGCGCGTGTTTACAACGCAGACTGAACGAAGTCACTCATTTTGTTGTCAATAACTGGCTTTTTGCTGTCGTGATAGATAGATTCCATAGTCGCAATGACGGGGTTTTGCTATTACGCAGAACTCGCACTTGCCGTTTCAGGATAGTTATCGTCGCAATAATATTTGTGTCCGGTTAATCTATGCCTATATTAATTTGGTGAATACTGTTTTTCAGGCATTCTCTTGGGTGGTTTTTCACCAGCAACTCATTACCGCGTTCAACATAGTGAATTTGGTGTATTAGAAAAGGATGAACAGAACAATGAAAAAATCGTTAGTGGCTGTCAGCGTCATTGTCGTACTTGGCGCAGCATGGACTGGAGCCTCATGGTATACCGGCAAACTGATTGAACAACGGATGGGCGAGCTGGTTAACACCGCAAACGGGCAGATCAGAACATTGCTGCCTAAAGCCGGTGTCAAACTCGCCTATACAGATTACCAACGTGGTTTGTTCCGTAGCCAGGTTCGCTATGTGCTGCAAGCAGATAGCAGTGTCGTGGGTGAAAAAGCGTTAAAAGACGGTGATGAAATCGCTTTTATCGAAACTATCGATCACGGCCCATTCCCGTTCGCGCAGTTGAAGAAATTCAATTTGATCCCGAGCATGGCATCGGTACATACCGAACTTGCCAATACCCCTGCATTGAAAAAGCTATTTGATGTTACCAAGGGCCAATCACCGTTTACTGCGGATTCACGCATTTCATACAGCGGTGATACCTCTTCCGCCATTACCTTTATTCCTATCGACTATCAGCAAAATACCACCAGCATGAAATTCTCTGGTGCTACTATTGATGCCGATGTTTCGCGCGATATGCGTAATGTGAAGATGAGTGGTAGCAGCGAGAATATCGTCTTCACCAGCAAAAATCAGTGGGACCAACTGGAACAATTCAGCGTGCAGGGCCTGACGCTGAAAAGTGACAGCAAAATGGGTAAATTTGATCTCAGCATTGGTGATCAGCAAGTCGCTATCAAGCAAATTGGTTTCAGTCTTGATGGCAAAGAGATGGCAACACTGGTTGGCTTTAACCTTAATACCCAATTGGGTGAAACGGATAAAGACCTGAACGGCAAACTGAGCTACACCCTCGATGCATTAAAAATTCAGGGTAATGATTTCGGTTCCGGTAAATTAGCCTTTGCCTTTGACAAGCTTGATGGCCAAAACCTGAAGCAGTTTACCAGCGCGTATAATCAACAAGTGCTGAAAGCCGTTCAGGCTGGTGAAAATCTCGATCCTGTTGCCTATCAAGAGCAAATGACTGAGATGTTAATTGCCAATCTTCCAGGGCTGTTAAAAGGCAATCCAACCGTGAGCATTGCGCCACTGAGCTGGAAAAACGCTAAAGGGGAAAGTACCTTTACCCTGAATATCGACTTGGTTGATCCGGCGCAGACTAAAGCAAGTGCAGAACCCCTGTTAGCACAGTCAGTGAAGAAAGTTGACGCAACCCTGACTATCCCGATGCCAATGGCAACTGAGTTGACGACCCAGGCCGCACGCCTGCAAGGCTACAGCCCGGAAGAAGCTCAGAAGCTGGCACAACAACAGGTTCAAGGCATTGCCGCTATGGGCCAGATGTTTAAACTGACCACCACCAAAGATGATGTTATCAGCAGCAGCTTCCATTTTGCTGATAATCAGGTCAATTTGAATGGCCAGAAAATGTCACTGCAAGAGTTTGTTGGCCTGTTTGGTATGTTTGGCGGGGCACCTGCTGAAGAAGACACCGGCAGCGCACCAGAAGAGATGCCAGCAACCCCAGCAGAACCTGCGGTTCCGGCACAATAGTTGTTGCAATAAGTCGCAGTAATAACACATAGAACGGAGCCTGATGGCTCCGTTTTTTTATCTCTGGATCCAAACAGTACGCAGGAGGTTGCAATGACAGATAAACTTATGACCGGCCCCAACCCCGACTGCAAGCACCCTATGCTAGGCTTTCCGCAGGTTTGCTTTATCAAAAATACAACGAACAACCCGAATATTATTATCGGGGATTATACCTATTACGACGATCCACAAGATTCGGAAAACTTTGAGCGCAACGTGCTCTATCACTACCCGTTTATTGGTGACAAACTGATTATTGGCAAATTCTGCGCGCTGGCACGCGGGGTTCAATTCATCATGAATGGCGCCAATCATAAAATTTCAGGTATTTCGACTTATCCTTTCAATATTTTTGGCAATGGTTGGGAGCGCGTCACGCCATCAATGGATGAACTGCCCTATAAAGGCGATACCTGCGTTGGAAATGATGTTTGGATTGGTTATGACGTACTTATCATGCCAGGTGTGACCATCGGCAATGGTGCCATCATTTCATCACGAGCGGTAGTGACGCGTGATGTACCGGCTTATAGCATTGTGGGGGGCAACCCGGCAACCGTGATTAAGAGCCGCTTCCCACCAGTAACGATAGCTAAACTCGAGGCTATTGCTTGGTGGGACTGGCCGATAGAAGATATCAGCCGCAACCTGCATCTGATTACCGCGGGCGATGTCGATGCTTTGGCGTTAATGAATAACCCCCAAGATCAGGCATGATCAAGCAGACCCTCGGCGGATCAACACCGGCGGTAATATGACATTTTGCAGTTGCAGGTCAACACCGGCAATACGCTGGAGTAACCGCTGCCCGGCACTGTAACCAATTTCTCTGGCGGAACTGGTGATAAAGGTGAGTGGTGGTTCGGTTAATTCGGCTGCCGGCACGTCACCAAAACCAATCAGTGCCACTTGTTGATCCAGATAGGTGTCTACACCAGCACTACCAATAGTCCGGCCGGTGCGTAAGATACCAAAGTAAGCCCCCAATGCCACTGATGCCTGATGACAAATGATGGCACTGACATTGGGGTGATAACGTAGCAGCTCTTCTGCCGCATCTGCCGCCGCCTGCTGTTGCCCGTCACATTCAACCACCCATTCAGAACGAAATGGCAGGCCATATTGAACCAAGGTGGCGCAGAAGCCTCCCAAGCGCTCTGCCCGCGTCAATGAATGCGAGTGCCCGCCAAGGTAGGCAATTTGCCGGTGACCACGGCCAATCAAAAACTCAGTGGCCATTTTAGCCGCCTGCATATTATCAGGGCGCACGACATCCACACCTTCCAACACATTCGACCGTGCCGCGCAAATCAATGGGATATCATGCTCTGCCGCCTTCTCCTGCAATCCCATCTCACGTTTAGCTCCCCCGCCGAGGACCAAGCCGTCAACACCCTGAGCGATAAGGGTATCGAAGCAGCGCAATAGACCTTTGCCCTCGCGACCACTTTGCGTCAGAAACAGCAATTTGCCTTCGGCTTCAATTGCTTCACTCAAACCCGCCGTCATTGCGGCATAAAACGGATCGCCGATATCGCGCACAATCAAGCCAATCACGCCGGACTCACCACCGCGTAATTGTGCCGCCTGGCGGTTACGCACATAACCTAACTGTTCGATTGCCTGATTGACCCGGTCAGCGGTTGCCCCAGAGATACGCCCTTTGCCACTTATAGCTAATGAAACTGTCGCCACTGAGACGCCGGCAAACTTAGCCACATCGGTAATTGTGATTTTTTTAATGGTCATACCCGCGGATAAACAAGCCAAGTTAAACGTTTAATCTAATGATTTACTCTAATACAGAAGTAGGATCAGTAATTGTGACATATCACTCATATTATCTGGGTTAAACGTTTTATCTTGTTTAACCTCCAGACAGGGAGGCGAAATAGTCGCCATTTATCGATAAACACACCGTATTAAGAAGCGCGGTGGTTAGAGCAGACATTTTTAACATCAGGCGTTTTGAAAAACAGGAGTCACTATGTCAGCGGTAAAAAAACAAAAAATTACGCTGTGGGAGTTTTTCCAGAGTTTAGGGAAAACCTTCATGCTGCCGGTCGCCTTGCTCTCCTTCTGTGGGATCATGCTGGGTATCGGCAGTTCACTCAGCAGTAAAGATGTCATCACCCTATTACCGGTAATTGGTCATCCTGCCTTCCAGCTACTATTTACCTGGATGAGCAAGGTGGGTTCATTTGCCTTTAGTTTCCTGCCCGTAATGTTTGCCATTGCTATCCCGCTGGGTATGGCGCGCGAAAATAAGGGTGTAGCCGCCTTCTCTGGTTTCGTCGGCTTTGCCGTGCTGAATCTGGCGACCAACTTTTACCTCACCACCAGCGGTGTGTTGCCAACCACCGATCCATTAGTCCTGAAAACCCATAATATTCAAAATATTTTAGGTATTCAGTCGATCGACACCGGGATTCTGGGGGCGGTGATTGTCGGGGTCATTGTTTATTTACTGCATGAACGCTTCAACACCATTCGCTTACCTGATGCATTAGCCTTCTTTGGCGGTACTCGCTTTGTGCCGATAGTGACGACGGTAGTGCTCGGGCTGGTGGGGTTGTTGATCCCGCTGATCTGGCCATTTTTCGCCGCCGGCATCACCGGTCTGGGTCGCCTGATTAACGGTGCCGGCATGTTCGGGCCGATGATTTTCGGCAGTGGCGAACGTCTATTGCTGCCGTTTGGCCTGCACCATATTTTGGTGGCATTGATCCGCTTTACTGAAGCGGGCGGAACCATGGATGTTTGTGGTCACAGCGTGAGTGGTGCACTGACAATATTCCAGGCTCAGTTATCTTGTCCAACCACCACCGGCTTCTCAGAAAGTGCGACTCGCTTCCTATCTCAAGGCAAAATGCCCGCCTTCCTCGGTGGCCTGCCGGGTGCTGCGCTAGCCATGTATCACTGTGCCAAGCCTGAAAATCGACATAAAATTAAAGGGTTGTTGATTTCCGGTGTTGTGGCTTGTGTGATTGGCGGTACCACCGAACCGATTGAATTCCTGTTCCTGTTTGTAGCACCGTTCCTGTATTTGATCCATGCGATCCTGACCGGTTTGGGCTTTACTGTGATGGCGTTGCTGGGTGTCACCATTGGTAATACCGACGGTAATATCATTGATTTCGTGGTATTTGGTATTCTGCATGGCACTGCGACTAAATGGTATTGGGTGCCAGTGGTTGCCGGGATCTGGTTCGTGGCGTACTACATGATTTTCCGTTTTGCTATTCAGCACTTCAATATCAAAACACCAGGCCGCGAAAGCGAAACCACCGCTAGCAGCAATGCAGAAAAAGCCACTTATGGCGCTGCAACCGGTAAATCCGGTTATAACTCCCCTGCTATTCTTCATGCGCTGGGTGGTGCAGATAACATTGTCTCGCTGGATAACTGTATTACCCGTTTGCGGATGTCAGTTAAAGATATGAGTTTGGTGGATAAAGAGGCGTTAAAAGCCAACCGCGCCATTGGCGTTATTCAACTGAATGACCATAATCTGCAAGTTGTTATTGGTCCACAAGTGCAATCGGTGAAAGATGAATTAGACTCACTGATAAGCAGTACTCAGTTTGCGACGCCTTAGGACGGTAATTCGCTAAGCGCCGTTACCTAAATACCAGTTACATGAAAAATTATACCCAAGGTTATTGGCGTTGCAGGTAGGCCACAGCAAATGAAAAATCGGTCGGGAATCGATTTGAGCGTGATTTGCAGCGGCCTCGCCTGAGGTCCAGGGATGGGCCGAGTAACAGGTGCCGAAACTCCCCGCAACTTCAAGGACCAAGGGTATATTTGATAAGCGAGATGCTGATGTTTGATTTCTCCACGCCTGTCGATCGTCACGGCACTTGGTGTACCCAATGGGATTATATTGCCGACCGTTTTGGTGCTGCTGACCTGTTGCCTTTTACCATTTCTGATATGGACTTCCCTACCGCACCGGTGATTCTGCAAGCGCTGAATCAGCGGATAGCCCACGGTGTGTTGGGCTATAGCCGCTGGCAGCATGAAGATTTCCTTGGTGCAATTCGTCATTGGTATCTGCAACGGTTTCATTGCCATATCGATACCTCAATGGCGGTCTACGGCCCGTCAGTTATCTATATGGTCGCTCAGCTAATCCGCTGTTGGTCTGCGCCCGGTGATTTCGTCGTTACCCACACCCCTGCCTATGACGCCTTCTATAAAGTCATTCTCGGTAATCAGCGCCAGCTACTTAGCTGCCCGCTGCACAAAGTAGATAACCAGTGGCAATGTGATATGGCACATCTGGAGGCACTGTTGGCGCGGCCACAGACGAAAGTGCTGCTGTTGTGTAGTCCGCATAATCCAACAGGGAAAGTCTGGACACCACAGGAGCTGGCGCAAATGGCCGAACTGTGTGAACGCCATCAGGTCCGCGTTATCAGCGATGAGATCCATATGGATATGACCTGGGGCAATCAGGTGCATACCCCTTGGAGTGAGGTAGGTCAGACTCCGTGGGCGCTGCTGACCTCGGGTTCCAAAACATTCAATATCCCCGCCTTAACCGGTGCATACGGTTTTATCAGTGACAGTGAAACCCGTGATATCTACACTCAAATGTTGAAAGGCCGTGATGGACTATCCTCTCCGGCGGTACTGGCCATTGTGGCGCACATTGCGGCTTACCAGCAGGCGCAACCATGGTTGGATGAGCTACGCAGTTATTTGCAAGCCAATCTGGTTTATGTGGCACAGCGCCTTAATGTGGCGTTCCCGGCATTAAACTGGCAGCCACCGCAAGCAACCTATCTGGCATGGATAGACCTACGCCCCTTGAACATTGATGACCATCAGTTGCAAGAGGTGCTGATTGAGAAAGAGAAAGTCGCCATTATGCCCGGTTTTACCTATGGCGAAGAGGGGCGTGGCTTTTTACGTCTGAATGTAGGCTGTTCCCGCAGCAAGGTCGAAGCCGGTATGGATAAGCTGATTAACGCTATTCGTTTTTTGCAGGGCAATAACGGCAGTTAAGTAAAACAGCATCGTGTATTACGCCACTTGATGCCTTGAGTGGCGTTTCTCCCCCTCCCCATCTCATCTTTCCCGCTGCCGATAACGTCAATAATCGATATACTACTATCACGCGGCTAGGTTTATCTGTGCTGGACAACCAAATGAAAAAGAAAGAATTTATTGCTCAGGACTTGCTGAGTAAAATGTATCAGTCTGGCGAGAAATTACCTGAGAAATTGCCGCCGGAACGCCAGTTAGCAGAGGAATATGGCGTGTCACGTTTTACCATACGCAAAGCGTTAGAGAAGCTGGCAGCCATTGGTGCCGTGCATATGGTGCAAGGTGCTGGGATCTTCATTAATCCCGGCGTGGGTAATAACCCACTGGTATACAATTCAATTACCGAAAAGAAATTTAACCAAATCAGTTTTCGTTTAATTAATCTGCATAAACGCCGCCCTGATAATGAAGAACAACAGATCTTTAACCTTAGCGCGGATGATTTTATCTGGGCATTCTCACGTTTGCGTTACATTGATAATCGTAAGGTTCAAATCGAAAATTCGCGCATGCCAGTCTCCGCTTTCCCTGATTTGAACCAAAAAGTCATTGAAAGCTCGATACAGCAATATATTCTCAGCAAAGGCTATCGCCTGTCCCATGCATTAACCCATTATCAGGCGATTAATATCAATAAAGAACAAGCTGAACTGCTTGGATGCAAAAAAGGTATTGCCGCCATGCATATCCTGAACCGAGGCATTTTGCAGGATGGCCGCGTATACACATTCAGTGATATCGTGGATATCGACTATTCCTGCACCTATATTATTCCGTTTAATCAGGATAACCTGAAGTTCCGCCAGAGCTGAATCAGCTCAGACCCACTATGGTGTATGAATTGTTCCGTTAGGCAAACGGCTTTGTGTCCATTCATGAGGCCGATAAACAACCGGGAATTCATCGGCTAAACGAGTATCAAAATCAACACCTATCCCCGCCTGTTCAATTGGATACAAATAGCCTTCTGTCGGCTGAACGGCGCCCGGAAATACACTCAGGGTATTCGCCGGATAGGCCACGAACTCCTGAATTGCTGCATTGTGCAAATAGATATTTAAATGGGTGTTAACCGCAGCACCAATCGGTGTCATATCTGGCGGGCAATGCCATGCCAGGCGAACCCCAAAACTCTGACAGAAGCTGCCAAGTTTTAATGCCGGGGTAATTCCGCCAATCTGTGATACATGACAACGCAGGAAGTCGATCCGGCGATTGATTATCAAGTCTTTCCACTCTGCCGGATTGTTAAATAATTCACCCGTAGCAAGTGGTACCGCGGTTTGATTACGGATCTGTTCCAGCCATTCGTTCTGATTCGGCGGCAAAATATCTTCAATATAATAAGGGCGATAAGCTTCTAACTGCTTGGCGAATTGAACCGCTTGTTGTGGGAATAAGCGCTCATGCACATCATGTAAAATATGGAATTGATTGCCGTATTTTTCGCGTAGCGCTTTAAACATCGCCAACGTGTTATCCATATATTGGTCTTGATCGTAGTATGCGCCGATTGTTGGCTGGCGGGTCGCATGCAGATCCTGAGCATTCCCCCCATAGAACCCCAACTGGCAGCGGATATGCCGATAACCTTGCGCCAGCAAGTTATCCACCTCAACATACAACCCATCCAGTGAGTCACTGGCGGCATGACTATAGGTGGCAATGGCATCTTTAGATTTGCCACCAAACAGTTGGTAGAGCGGCATATCCGCCAGCTTGCCTTTAATATCCCATAATGCCATATCAATCCCGGCAATCGCGTTATTGATCACCGGCCCATTTCGCCAATAGGCATTGACCATCATCATCTGCCACAAATCTTCAATATTATTAGCGTCACGCCCCAGTAATAGTGGCCGGAGATATTCATCCACCATCACTTTAACGGCAAGGGGGCGCTGCTGAAATGTGGCGCAACCCAGGCCAACAATCCCTTTATTAGTTTCAATCTTAACCACAACTAAATTATGGCGATCGGGCCGGGTTATCTGACATTCAATGCCAGTTATCAACGTGGGTTGCATGCAATGCTCCTTTACAACACTCAGATTGCGACTCTTCAACGTGGCAACCAATGATGCATGAATAAATAAATTCGTATGACGTATTCGCTAATTTCACCTTATTTACACTGACCTTGTAAACCTAAAATTTAAATGTTTTTTTTGGTTCGTGAATTACGCAAATTACCGCAAAAAACCATACCAATTAATAGAAAAAGCATCTAAGAACACCCTAACCATCGAATAATGTGATGTAACCCATGATTTATTGGTTTGTTTTTAACTTTCAGTAAACTTATTATCATTCACAGTGAATAAAAATAATGGCTCAGGTGCGAGGGTTTTATGGGAAGGACTGAGGTATGTCAGTTAATAATTAAACTGGTCGGTGGTCAGGATAATATAAATAAAGTCTGGCATTGTATGACACGGCTGCGTTTTGATTTAATTGATGATAGTAAAGTCGAATGGCAGAAAATCAAACAATTACCCGGTGTATTAGGTGCGCAAAATCAAAGTGATCAAGTACAAATCATTATCGGCCCACAGGTAAATGCCTGGTATCAAGATATTGTTGATAATATGTCACCTGATGAGAATGTTCCCTCAAGCGCGACTACGGCAATAACACCTAAAGCACGGAAAAGTCTGGTTTCACTGTTTATGGATACCGTTTCTGGGGTATTCGGCCCTATCGTTCCGGCGATTGCCGGGGCGGGGATGATTAAAGGCTTACTGGCAGGGTTGATCGCCTTAAAAATCATCTCAGCCAAAAGCGACACCGTGATGATTATCGATTTAATTGCCAGCGGGGTATTCTATTTCCTGCCGTTCTTCCTTGCCGTTTCTGCGGCTAAGATATTTAAAACTAATGAATATCTGGCAGCGGCGGTGGCAGCCTGCCTGATGTATCCCACACTCATTGATGCCGCCAAAGCGCTGGCCACTCATACCCCGGGCGCGGTGAGTGTCATCTATTTTATGGATATCGTGCCGGTATCGGTATTTAACTATTCTGCCAGTGTTATCCCCGTTATTTTCTCAATTCTGGCGCTGAGTTATATTCACCGTTGGGTCGATAAAATTATGCCCGATGTGCTGAAAACAGTATTTACCCCGACACTAACCCTTTTTATCACCGCATTGGTTTCATTGACGTTTATCGGCCCGGCCGGCATTTATTTAGGCAAACTGCTGGCATTCGGTATTCAGGGATTATTTGATATCTCATCGGTATTTGCTGGTTTTATCGTCGGTGCCATTCGCCCGATTGCTATTCTTACCGGAATGCATCACGCCATGACCCCCATTGCATTGCAAAACTTTACCGACAAAGGTTTTGATATGTTAATGCCAATGATGTTTATGGCAAACATGGCCATTGCGGGTTCAACATTTGCTATCTATTTCCATGTCAAAACCCGGCAAGAAAAAACCGTGGTGCTGTCTGCCGCCGTTTCTGGCTTATTGGGCATTACAGAACCCGCACTGTTTGGGGTGCTAACCAAATACAAAAAAGCCTTTATTGCCACGACGATAAGCAGCTCGATTGCCTCTGCATTTATCGCCTTTTTCGGCGTAAGGCTGTACGGCTATATTTTATCAAGTATATTCAGCTTACCGGCCTATATTGGCCCTTACTTTATCTACATCCTATTAGGTGTCACCTTGTCGCTCGGCCTGTCATTTATCCTCACTTATCTGCTGGTAGTGCGAACCGAGAAAAGATTGGTCGCAGTTGAATCGCAATAAATAGTTGAAATTAAAGCCGGCGTCATGGGCGGGCGATATTGTCCGCCCATGCCAATTCGTGATTTATGTCACTTTTTTATGCAACGCAGTGGATATTTTCATTCATTTGTTTTTATAATGTTCTGCACTTTACCTACAAGAATCTACTTCTGATAAAAAGTGAGTGCACAGCATGATTGATCCCCGCCTCCCCCTGACCGACATTCACCGCCACCTTGATGGCAATATCCGTGCGCAAACTATTTTGGACCTGGGTCGCCAATTTAATCTGGCCCTGCCGGCTGATGAACTAGCCGAACTGCGCCCGCATGTGCAAATCACTAAAACTGAGCCAGATCTAGTCAGCTTCCTGCAAAAGCTGGATTGGGGGGTTGCGGTGTTGGCCTCACTTGATGCTTGCCGCCGTGTGGCCTACGAGAATGTCGAAGATGCCGCTAATGCCGGTTTGCATTATGCCGAACTGCGTTTTTCACCCTTCTATATGGCAATGAAACACCAATTGCCGGTCGCCGGTGTGGTCGAGGCCGTCATTGATGGGGTGCAGTCCGGTTGTCGTGATTTTGATATTGATATCCGCCTGATTGGGATCCTCAGCCGCACTTTTGGTGAACAAGCTTGTTTGCAAGAACTTGATGGTTTACTGGCACATCGCGAGGGGATTACTGCGTTGGATCTGGCCGGTGACGAACTGGGCTTCCCTGGCGGTTTGTTCCGCAGTCACTTTAATCGCGCACGCGATGCGGGCCTGCGTATTACCGTCCATGCCGGTGAAGCCGCTGGCCCAGAAAGTATCTGGCAAGCTATCCGTGAGTTAGGTGCTGAACGTATTGGTCACGGTGTGAAAGCCATTGAAGATAGCAAATTGATGGATTATTTGGCTGAACACAACATTGGGATCGAATCCTGCCTGACCTCTAATATTCAGACCAGTACCGTCTCTTCGTTAGCTACTCACCCGCTGGCAACCTTCCTGCGCCATGGCGTAATGGCATCGATCAACACCGATGACCCGGCGGTACAAGGGATTGAAATTGCTAATGAATATCACATTGCCGCACCTGCTGCAGGCCTAACAGCGCAAGAAATCCGCCAGGCACAACAAAATGGCCTGACGATGGCATTTATCACCGAGCAGGAAAAACAGGCACTGCGCGACAAAATCCGTGGCTAAATCGGTCAGGGATTAACTAAAAACGCCGGTATTTCATAGAAGTAGCGGCGTTTTTTATTGCAGATCGCAACCGGCTACTTAGTTTCTGCCCGCGCCGCCGTCGCCAAAGATTCAGTCGCCTCGGCATGCTCTCTGGCGACGCGTTTCGCGTAACGCTGTGCCAGGACGGCACATACCATCAATTGAACCTGATGGAATATCATCAAGGGTAATACCATCACACCGACTACTGAGGCGGGAAACAACACGTTAGCCATCGGGATACCATTGGCGAGGCTCTTCTTCGATCCGCAAAACACAATGGTGATTTCATCGGCAGTATTGAAGCCCAGCCAGCGGGCTGCCATGGTGTTAATGACTAATACCAGTGTCAATAGCACCATCGAACAGACCAGAATTGCCAGCAGTGACCAACCATCAATTTGATGCCAAATCCCCTGCACCACGGCTTCACTGAACGCGACATACACCACTAATAGAATAGATGACCGGTCAGTGATATTAACCAGTTTTTTATGGCGCTCAACCCATTTAGCTATCAGTGGGCGCGATAAATGCCCAACAATGAATGGCACCATCAGTTGCATGATAATAGAACCTATCGCATGCAACGTGTCGGTATCACCCCCTTGGGTATGCATCAACATGCCCACCAGCAGCGGTGACAGGAAAACCCCCAAAATACTGGATGCCGAGGCGCTACAAATTGCCGCCGCCACGTTACCTCCCGCGACGGAGGTATAGGCAATAGCTGACTGAACCGTGGCAGGTAACGCGCACAAATAGAGGAAACCCAGATACAGTGTTGGTGTTAACACGCCAGGTACCAACACATTCATTCCCAACCCTAACAGCGGGAATAAGGCAAAGGTGCTGAGAAACACCACCAGATGCAGTTTCCAATGCCCCATGCCTGAAACTATGGCGGCGCGGGATAACTTGGCACCGTGCATAAAGAATAATAATGCAATGGCCGCGGTCGTCAGGTGTTCGAACCACACCTTAACTTCCCCTTCACAAGGGAAAATAGAAGCAATAATAACGACCAGAATCAGCACTAATAAAAATTTATCTATCCGTAAGCGTTGTAACCATGACATGCCACTGTATTCCTTCAATATAACCTTGGTTCTTGACGTTGCAGAGGGGGTAGCTGTTTGCGTTGTGCAGCCCATCCTTAGGCCTTGCCTCGGTGAGACCGCTGCCAGTAGTGTTCAAATCTGCTGGCAGCCTACCTACAACGCCAGTGACTTTGGCTATCGTTTCTATCAAATAAGCGTATTTGGCTGCAAAATCAACTTGCTGGCGATACCGGCAGCGTTTTTTTCTGTTGATCAGAGGCAATGCCCAGTTCAATTAATTCCATTACTTTTATCGCTTCCGAGGCGGGTACTGGGTTGGCAGCAGTACCTAAAATGGCATCACGGATCCCCGCATAATAAGCAGGATAATTACCCGGCAACGTCAGTAGTGGTTTCTCAGCGAGGATGCCATCATGTGACAGTGTCACTACTCCATCGCGCATATCGTAGCCCCAATCTGCCTGTGGCAAACGTTCACCCGCTTTCAGCCTGTCCTCTTGTGGGTCCAGACCAAATTTAATGTAACTCCCCTGCATGCCGTGCACGATATAACGAGCAGTTTCTGCTGCGGCTAACACCGTACCGTGTAACACTACCCGTTGCCCCGGATAACTAAGAACCGCGTGGAAATAATCAACAGATTGCGCACCGGGGCGCAGCATCCCTAAATCAACATTTAGCGTCTGTGGCAAACCAAACAGTTGTAGCGCCTGATCCAACAGATGTGGGCCTAAATCGTACCAAATGCCACTGCCCGCACCGGCTTGTTCACGCCAACGCTGGCGGATCTCCGGGCGATAGCGGTCAAAATGAGATTCGAAATAGACAACATTCCCCAGTGAGCCTTCAGCCAGCAGTGTTTTCAGCGTCAGGAAATCACTGTCCCAACGGCGATTATGGAACACTGAAAGCAATAAGTGGGCCTCATCTGCTTGTTTCTTCAATTCATTTGCTTGTGACAGTGTCACGGTAAACGGTTTATCCACCACCACATGTTTACCGGCAGCCAGTGCTTGCTGAGCCAGCGGGAAGTGAGTGTCATTCGGGGTTGGAATCACGATAAGATCGATTGAAGGATCATCAAATAACGTTTTGGGGTCAGAAACCACCGTCATTGTCGGCCAGTCAGCATGTACTTTACTGGCATCACTACTGGAAACCCCTGCCAGCTCTAGCCCCGGAGTGCCCATAATCAGCGGCGCATGGAACGTTTTGCTGGCATAACCATAGCCCAGTAAACCCACTTTGATTTTTTCAGCCATTATATTTCCTCTCGCGCAGCATATTTGCCAATTGATATCAGTCGATCAATCGATTTGACACCATGATGATTCCCGCGACAAGAGGTAATTTTTGGCTGAATGTCAGTGGCGAGACTAAATTCGCACTATGGCCTCAGCATTATCCCGCCATTCTGGCTGTCGGAGGCTGCGTTGCGGGTAATTGGTTTCAATGCTACGACGCCTGAAATCACTGGGGCTAACACCAACACGCTTACGAAAAACGCGGGAGAAATAGAGTTGATCGTCGTAACCCACCACGCGACCAATAGTGGCAATCGGTTCTTGCGTGGTTTGCAGTAATAACTTAGCCCGAATAACCCGCTGGTCTTCACGCCAACGCAATATATTGATACCAACTTGTTCACGAAACAGATGTGCCAGACGTGACGGAGACAGGCAAACATGACGTGCAACTTCGTCAATACGCAGCTCACCGGCCAAATTGCCGGTAATAAACTGGCACGCTTCAATCACTCGAGGGTCCATAATGCGTTGTGGACTAAGAGGATCTTCTTCCATTGCGCGCAGCAGTAAGCGCTCAAGTAGATTCATACCCAACTCTTCGCCAAAACGCCGTCCTGATTTTTGCGTCTGTTCAATATTGGCAAACAGGCGATCAAATTCCAGTAATAAGTTGTTGTTAGGCAAAGATAACCGCCCAACTTCATGCGTTTTGCTATGCCACTCCAACCAGTCCGCCCAGTATGCCCGTGGCCGGAAATAGACCCAACGGTGATACCAACAATCACTGTTCGGTGAGCGACCATAATAGTGTGATGCCTTAGGGGGAAAGAGCAGCAAATCACCTGGATTGCTGTAAAAGGTATTCTCACCGTCAAAAATCTTACCTTGCCCCTTAATGGTCAGATTCAGGATATAGCCCTTCATGCCGCCTGGCCTATCGATAAAAAAATCGAGTGGTCCATCGGCCAGAATCGGGGTTAATCCTGCTACCAGATAGGCATTAAAGGTATAGCCGGGTAACAAGGGATTGGGTTGCGGTTCCTGAACCATTCGATGGTACATTTAGCCTCCTTGGAGTCCTGATCTGATTGGCGTGCAAACACATGTGCTTATTTCAGTTTATCGGGCAGAATTCACGCTGCCCGATAGTGATTACAGAACTGTGAGCCAGATAGGCTTTTTATGGACTTTTCTGTCACCGTGCAACTTATACCGTCCGTTTAGCCAACTGTTTGTAACGGTCGAAGATAACCGCTGCCAGCAGGATCAAACCACGGACCACATATTGGGAGAACGGAGAGATATTGAGTAGGTTCATGGCATTTTCCACTGTCCCCAGAATCAAGATACCAGCGATAACATAGGAAATCTTACCAATCCCACCTTTCAGTGACACGCCCCCCAGCACACAGGCCGAGATAACAATCAGCTCATAACCAATCGACGTCATTGGCTGACCACTGGTCATCCGTGATGCCAAAATGATCCCAGCCGCCGCCGATACCAAACCCGATAAGACAAAAATGATGATTTTAGTGCGAACTACCGGCACCCCCGCCAGGCGCGCCGCATCTTCGTTGCCCCCGATAGCCAGGGTATTGCGGCCAAAGGTAGTTTTGTTTAACAAGAAGCCAAACAAGGCCAGACAGGCAATAGTAATCCAGATAGGAGCAGGCAAACCGAGCCAATTGGTATAACCCAATGCGAAGAAACGCTCATCCTCGATACCCACCGCTTTACCATCAGAGATGATATAGGCCAGGCCGCGAACAATCTGCATCGTCGCCAACGTGGTGATCAAGGCGTTAATTTTCAATCTGGCAATCACAAAACCATTGATCAGCCCGCATAGCGCGCCCAGTAACAAACCGGCGCCTACCCCCAGCCACATATTTTCGGTCATATTGATAACAACTGCCGTCGTTACCCCCGCACAGGCAATGACTGAGGCGACGGATAAGTCAAAATCGCCGGATGCCAGACAAAACAGCATGCCACAGGCCACCATCCCCGACATCGAGATAGCCAACCCTAACCCTTTCATATTGATAAAGGAGCCAAAGTTAGGCACAAATATCACACAACCAATAAATACCACCGCGAAAACTACCAACATCCCATAGCTATCCCAAATACGGGATAGTCCTAGTCCACTTTTAGCGGGTGTATCTTGTGGTGGTTGCGACTGACTATTGTGTGCTCCACCTTTTAACTCAGTTGATGCCGGGTTCTTCTTATCAGAACTCAAAGTAACGCTGGACATGGATAACTCCTTCACAATCAAGCAACCGCAGGCGCGGCATCAGTAGCAATATTCGGGGTGCGTAGCATCGCCAGACTTAACGCCTGTTCTTCAGTGGCAGAACCGTGGTCTAACTCACCAGAGATTGCCCCTTCCCGCATCACCACGATTCGGTCAGCCAGCCCAAGAACTTCTGGCAAATCACTGGACGCAAACAGCACCGCAATACCCTGTTTCGCCAGTTGATAAATCACGTTATAGATTTCATGTTTAGCCCCAACGTCGATACCTCGAGTTGGCTCATCCAACAGGATCACTTTCATATCTTCGGATAACCAACGGCCCAAAATGGCTTTCTGCTGGTTGCCGCCGGACAAATTCATAATCAGTTGTTGAGGGCTGGGTGTTTTGATATTCAAAGACTGAATACGCAGTGCCGCATTCTCCTGCTCCCAGCGGTTGTTGATCAAACAGCCAGCCGTCAGTGTTTTGCGCCGTGCGCTGATATTGATATTGTCCTGTACCGAATGAACCGGAATAATGCCATCTGCTTTACGGTCTTCCGGGCATAACATGATCCCGGCGGTGATGGCATCGATGGGTGAACGAATCGTCAGTGGCTTGCCATCCAGCAAAACCTGACCACTGCTAAGCCTGGTGCCACCAAACAACCCTTTCAGTAATTCACTGCGCCCCGCCCCCACCAAACCAAACAGGCCAACAATCTCCCCTTGATGGACGGTCAGACTTATTGGCGATTTCACCCCAATCGCCTTCACCTCTTGCAATGTAAGACGCTCTGGCCCTATTTCACGCGGCTGATAACCATAAATATCACCCAAATTGCGCCCAACCATGGCTTGTACCAGCGAGTCGTTATTCACCTGGGTCATATCGTCAAACGTGCGCACATACCGGCCATCTTTAAACACCGTAATGGCATCACTCAGTGCAAAGATTTCTTCCATCCGGTGTGATACATACAAAATGACCCGCCCTTCGGCGCGTAATTCACGGATCACCCGGAACAGTTGTTCTATCTCTCTGGCAGAGAGCGAACTGGTCGGCTCATCAAAAGCAATGATTTTGGCATTACGGGCCAGCGCTTTGGCAATTTCGACCATCTGCCATTGGCCGATGGAGAGATATTTCAGTGGGGTATCGGGGGAGATGTCCAGCCCCAAATGTGAGAGCTGCAAACTGGATTCATAGCGCAATAATTTGCGATCAACCATGCCCATCTTGGTAGGTAATTGGCCCAGATAGATATTTTCTGCCACCGTCATTTCCGGCACCAAATGCAGTTCCTGATAAATGATCGCGACACCGGCATCAAGCGCATCGGTGGTATTGGCAAAATTAACCACTTTGCCCTTAATGTGAATTTCACCCTGAGTCGGTGAGTAGTTACCGCTGAGAATTTTCAACAAGGTTGATTTCCCCGCGCCATTCTCTCCCATCAGGGCATGGATTTGACCGGCCTGACAGGTAAAACTGATATCATCCAGCGCTTGAACACCGGGGAAACTTTTTCCAATGCCACAAAAAGCCAGATAAGGTGACTGTTCGGCTTCCAGCTCGGCTTGTAACGCAGAATGGAGTGCTGACATGATGGCTTCCTTATAAAGTTTGGGTCGCACGGTACCACCCGTCTGTGTGGTCCATTGGGGCAAGCCGTAGCCTGCCCCCGTGCGCCATAGCGTGTATACCCTTCGAATTTGACGCGGCCAGAGGGTTAGCCGCCACGCCCATGACGTTGGGTATAACGGAATTACATCAAGCCTTTCTTCTCTAACTCGACTTTGAAGTTATCCCGGGTGATCAGCACCACATCAGTCACTTCAGTAAATTTCGGTGGTTCAACACCTTTGGTCACCCAGTCATTCAGCATCTGGATACTCTTATAACCATGAATATCCGGGCTTGGTAACAGAGAGCCATAGAAACCGGTAGCCTGGCCTTTGGACAGTTCACTGACTGCATCAACGCCATTGATACCAATGCCAATCACATTGGGTGCTTTAAAGCCCTGACCTTCTGTCGCCCGGACACCACCCAACACGGTGTTGTCATTCATGCCGACAATCAGCCAGTTTTTTACTTCAGGATGCTGGACTAACATGGAGTTGGCGGCATCAAATGCCCCAGGGATATCATTGGATTTGGTCGGTACTTTATAGATTTGCTTTTCTGGGAACCCTGCGGCTTTCAGCGCGTCCATTGACCCACTGGTACGTCGGCGAGCCGTGTCCAGTTCATCAGAAGTGATCGCCATTACCGCCGTTTCACCCGGTTGCCAGCCGCGTTTACTCATCTCTTTCCACAGTTCCTGTCCTTGACGCTCACCAATTTTGGTCGCCGCCATCATGACTAATGGAACACTTTCCATCGGTTTGCCTTTGGCATTCACAAATTGGTCGTCTACTGCGATCACTTTCAGGTTATAACTGCGCGCCTTCGCCTCGATGGCCGGCCCCAGTTTCGGGTCTGGTGTACAGATAACAAAGCCTTTCGCACCACTGGCGGCAAGGCTATCGATAGCATTCAAGGTTTTCTCACCATCGGGCACTGCAATTTTTATCACTTCAAAACCTAAATCTTTCCCTGCTTTATCTGCAAACTTCCATTCGGTCTGGAACCAAGGTTCTTCAGGCTGCTTTACCAGAAAACCCAACTTCATGCTTTCGGCAATAGCTGAATGTGACATAACTGCCGCTAACCCAACGACTGCCAGCGCCTTAGTTAATTTATGCATAGTGTTCTCCGAACTATTTTTGTAGGAAGAGATGATTTTTGTTTATTTAATCGTCAACCACCCAAATCATCTGATTTTTAGTGGAAACGTTATCAATGTTATTTTTCAGTTTTAGTGCGGTTGAATGCTTTATTGAAAGCCACTTAACCTCACCACACCCGGTAAGACGCTGACAGTTTTAACGTTAATTATGCTTTAGAATGTAGAGCGCTATCACATCCAGGGATTACAGTTTATTTATCCATATATTCAGCAAATTTAACCTCTCTCTAACTTTTGACTGACATCACAAAAACACTGTAGGAAGCAGAAAAGTACATACTTCCAGCCATCGGCTCCTCACATCTTGCTGTCACTCACTCCTATGGTTATTGGCAATGAATTCCTGTTTTCTGCAAATGTTAGGAGCAACCACTATGACAACCAGCGTTGTATCGGCGGACCGTCCTTTATTAACCAATAAAGCTATAGCGCTCGGATTAGATTTTGGCAGCGATTCCGTCCGGGTATTGGCGGTAGATTGTCAACATGGCACCGAGATCGATACCGAAGTTGTCTACTACCCTCGCTGGCAGCAGGGCCTTTATTGTCAGGCCGCACAAAATCAGTTTCGCCATCATCCACTGGACTATATAGAAGCCATGGAACAGGCGATCCGTCAGGTCGTCAGCCGCCTGTCAGAAGAGCAGCGCCTGCAAATCGTCGGGATTGGTGTTGACTCCACGGGTTCAACACCCGCGCCGATTGATGAGCAAGGACAGGTATTGGCACTGCGCCCTGAATTTGCAGATAATCCCAATGCGATGTTTGTGCTGTGGAAAGACCATACGGCTATAGAAGAAGCGGAAGAGATTAATCGCTTATGTCGCAGTGGCGAATTTGCCGACTATTCCCGCTATATTGGCGGTGTCTACTCTTCTGAATGGTTCTGGGCAAAAATCCTGCACGTGACACGCGCCGATGCCGCCGTGCGTGATGCAGCGGTGTCGTGGATTGAGTTGTGTGATTGGGTACCGGCACTGTTATCCGGCACCACCGCCCCACAGGATATTCAACGGGGGCGATGCAGCGCGGGCCATAAAAGCTTATGGCACCCATCATGGGGGGGATTGCCACCGCGTGAATTCCTGGCGGCACTGGATACCCGTCTGGTAGACGACCTTACATACCCTATGTTTACTGATACCTACACGGCTGAACGGCCGGTGGGTTTAATTACTGCCGCATGGGCTGAGCGTTTGGGGCTACCGACCGGTGTTGTGCTCTCTGGTGGCGCGTTTGATTGCCATATGGGTGCCGTGGGCGCAGGTGCTCAACCTTATACCTTGGTCAAAGTTATTGGTACCTCCACTTGCGATATTCTGATTGCCGATGACAAGTTGGTGGGTGAGCGCGCCATTGCCGGTATTTGCGGTCAGGTTGAAGGCAGTGTGGTACCCGGCTGGATTGGTATGGAGGCAGGTCAGTCAGCTTTTGGTGACATGTATGCCTGGTTCAGTCGTTTACTGAGTTGGCCATTACGTCAGGCCGCCTTGGCACAACCCGAATTGCAACCCCAGTTAAAGCAGATTGAATCTACCCTCCTCGCGTCACTCACCGCTGAATGGGCAAAGAACCCTTCACTGGATCACTTGCCAGTGGTATTGGATTGGTTTAATGGTCGCCGTACGCCGAATGCTAATCAACGTTTAAAAGGGGTTATTACCGATCTGAATTTGGGAACCGATGCCCCTACTCTATTTGGTGGTTTTATCGCAGCAACCGCTTTTGGTGCGCGCGCTATCATGGAGTGTTTTGAACAGCAGGATATTCCGGTTGAGAACGTGTTGGCATTGGGCGGTATTGCGCGTAAATCACCGGTTATCATGCAAGTTTGTGCCGACGTGATGAATCGACCACTGCAAATTGTTGCCTCTGATCAATGTTGCGCGCTGGGAGCGGCAATTTTTGCCGCCGTGGCCGCAGGAATATATCGCGATGTCCCTGCTGCGCAGCGTCAGATGGCCTGTAAGATTGAGCGCACTCTGACACCTGACGCCAGCCAGGTTGCTCGCTATCAGCAACTTTATCAGCGCTATCAACAGTGGTGTCTGTCAGCAGAACCACACTATATGCCAGTAACCGATACACCTGCGCCAATGACCGAGACGACACACTGATCTTGGCGATCAAACTGATTTATAAATATATTTTTTATAACAATTTATTAAACGGAGTATCAGATGGACGTATTCAAGCAATCAGAAGTGTGGTTTGTCATTGGTAGCCAGAACCTGTATGGCCCGAAAACCCTGCAACAAGTTATGGATAATGCCCATCAGGTGGTTAACAGCCTGAATAGTGAAGCGGGCTTGCCAATAAAACTGGTACTAAAACCGTTGGTGACCACACCGGATGAGATAACTGCACTGTGCCGTGAGGCGAACTATGATACCGCCTGTATCGGGGTAATGACGTGGTTACACACCTTCTCTCCCGCCAAAATGTGGATTGGTGGTTTGAGTATTCTGAATAAACCTTTATTGCAATTCCACACTCAGTTTAATGCGCAGATCCCGTGGGAAACCATGGATATGGACTTTATGAACCTGAACCAAACCGCCCATGGTGGCCGCGAGTTTGGCTTTATCGGCGCGCGGATGCGCCAACAACACAGCGTGATAACCGGTCATTGGCAGGATAAAGCAGCGCATCAACGTATTGGTCAATGGATGCGAGTAGCGGCAGCCAAACAAGAAAGCCAACAGCTTAAAGTGGCACGTTTTGGCGACAACATGCGCGAAGTGGCAGTAACCGACGGTGATAAAGTGGCTGCTCAAATCCAGTTTGGTTACTCAGTTAATGCCTATGGGATCGGTGATTTAGTCACGGTGGTGGATGCCGTTAGCAAAGGTGATATTGATACCTTGGTTGAAGAGTATGAAGCCACTTACCGCTTCACTGATGCGGTAAAACTGAACGGCAATAAACGTGAAAATTTGCTGGATGCGGCCCGTATTGAATTAGGCATGAAGCGTTTTCTAGAACAAGGTGGTTTTAAAGCCTTTACCACTAACTTTGAAAATCTGTATGGCTTGAAGCAGTTACCGGGGCTGGCAGTGCAACGACTGATGCAACAAGGTTACGGTTTTGGCGGTGAAGGTGACTGGAAGACTGCCGCGTTGCTGCGCATTCTGAAAGTAATGGGCACTGGCCTGAAAGGTGGCACCTCGTTTATGGAGGATTACACCTATAACTTCCAACCAGGCAATGATTTAGTGGTTGGCTCTCATATGCTGGAAGTGTGTCCCTCTATCGCCAAAGAAGAGAAACCGTTGCTGGATGTACAACACTTAGGTATCGGTGGTAAAGCCGATCCGGCGCGCTTGATCTTCTCTACACCGGCAGGCCCGGCACTGAATGCCAGTTTAATTGACATGGGGAACCGTTTCCGCTTATTGGTCAACGTCGTCGATACTGTCGAACAGCCGCACCCCTTACCTAAACTGCCGGTAGCCCGTGCTATCTGGCAAGCTCAGCCGTCGCTGGCAACGGCTGCTGAAGCTTGGATTATCGCCGGTGGCGCGCACCACACGGTATTCTCTCAAGCCGTCGGGGTGGATGAATTGCGCCTGTATGCCGAGATGCACGGTATTGAATTCCTGTTGATCGACAATGATACGACGCTTCCTGCATTTAAAAATGAAATCCGCTGGAACGAAGTGTATTACCATCTAAATCGCTGAGTTAAGGCTAATACAGCGATTTAATTTGTTGATTTAAATAGACCTGGTAATTTAAATAGACTTAGTGATTTAAATAAATCAATTGATTTAAACATGCTATCCAGGGGCTTAACGGCCCCTGAGTTTAATGACAACCTGTCCGCCACGGTGAAAAACCAGCAGATCGTAAAGACGTCATTTTCCCCGCGCATAATAAGCACCTATTTAGGCTCGAACCGCACCATCCTTGCCACGGATACAATATCTTCTGCCTATTCTCCCCACCAGAGCTCGTGTCGTCGAAGTTTGTCAGCAGTCTGAGGAGCTTAACAGCCCTATATGTTTTCAACATCGCCGTCACTGCCGCTAACGTGCTGCCCATAACCAATGAGGTGTGGCCTCTTGTTGTATCGTTGTCTCACTTAACTGTTTATCCAACAAGATATGGCGACAGTGGCTTTCCTGCTGTAGCGCCGCCACCAGCTCAGCAGCATGGGACACCACAATCACCTGGGTATGTTGTGCCGCCTGCCCAATCAACCGCGCTAATGGTTTTAACAGATCAACATGCAGGCTGATTTCGGGTTCGTTCAGGATCATCATTTCGGGAGGTCGTGGCGATAGCAATGCCGCCACCAGCAATAAATAACGTAAGGTACCGTCTGATAGCTCTGCGACCTTGAGTGGCCTTAACAAACCTTGCTGTGACAACAGCAACTCAAAATTGGGTTCAATAGCCAACGTAGTTCCGGGAAAAGCATCTGTAATGGTATGCGTGAGTGCATCGGTATCCCCGATCTCTCTGATCGTTTGTAACGCTGCGGCCAAGTCCGCACCATCGCTGGCCAGTACCGGTGTATAAGTCCCCACTTGAAGCTGGCGAGCTGGCGCATGACGGTCGGTACGCAGATTGTCATAAAAACGCCAGGCCCGCATCCGTTCGCGCATAAGCAGAATCTCTGGGGCATCACGGGGGTCTGTGCTGTGGGTCATCATACTGTCATAGGCCGCTAACCCGTGATATGACTCGCGCCAAATTCCGCGCTCATCACGGATGCGAACCCGCGGGCCTCGCCGCTCAGCAAAAAGCGCATTATTGTTCAGGGTATCGCCACACCACAGGCTTTCAAGCTTGATTTCAGGATCCAATGCAAAAAATGACCTGCGCGGTGTGGGGAGACCCAGATCGATAGCATAACCATAGTCCGCACCAGCAAAGCCCAATTTGAGGCTCACGGGATGATGGCGAGTGGTACCTTCAATCGGTTGTTCTCCTGATTTCATCGACTGGGAAAACGACGCGGGCCCCGCCCAGAGGGTTGATTGTAAACCGCCCTCCGCCGCCAATGATTGGATAACCTGCCCCTGACCAATATCTGACAGCAACCGGAGCGCTCGATAAAGACTGGACTTGCCACTGCCATTCGCGCCGGTAATGACATTCAATTGCCCCAATTCAAGTACCACATCGCGTAACGAACGGTAGCCAGAGATAGCAAGCCGAGTGATCATCATTCTTCCTTCTTCAACAAAAAATCTTAATTTGCGAAACACTGATTATATACACAGTGGTATTCAATGACCCATCTTGTCTTCACCTCGTTTAGGCACTGTTTACGGTTTTGTGATTGGTGTCTTGTATATCGCTGTCGTTTTATTGCCGTTCAATCACTCAATTTAGCATCACAGAAACCGGTTACAGAAACCGGTTGCATAAATAACGTTTTCCCTAATACACTGAGGATAGAGATTTTATCAAACACCCTTTTTATCCATTATATGAGAGTGATTTTATGTCTGCTTTCCCGAAAAATTTCCTGTGGGGTGCCGCCAGCGCCGCTTATCAAGTTGAAGGTGCCTATGATACTGATGGTAAAGGCCCTTCTATCTGGGACACTTTTGCACATCTGCCCGGTACCACCTATCAGGGAACCAATGGTGATGTTGCTGTCGACCACTATCATCGTTTCCGCGAAGATGTAGCTCTGATGGCGGAGATGGGCATGAAAAGTTATCGTTTTTCAATTTCATGGCCGCGTTTGTTGCCAACAGGCCGTGGGGAGGTGAACGCCGCGGGAGTTAAATTCTACAGTGAATTGATCGATGCATTGCTGGAACACAACATCGAGCCGATGATTACGCTCTATCACTGGGATTTGCCACAAGCCTTGCAAGATGAAGGGGGTTGGGAAACCCGCAGCACCACCGATGCTTTTGAAGAATATGCACGTTTGTGTTATCAGCACTATGGTGATCGGGTCAAGCTCTGGTCAACGTTCAACGAGACCATCTGTTTTATTGGTTTTGGCTATATTACTGGCGGTCATCCGCCGGGCGTCCAGAATCCTGCCCGTGCTATCCAAGCCTGCCATCACGTTTTTGTCGCTCACGCCAAAGCGGTTGCAGCATTTCGTGCCAGCGGTATCGACGGGACAATAGGTTTTGTGAATGTCCTGCAAACCAACACGCCACTGAGTGATTCCGCCGAAGATATCGCCGCATTTCGCTTAGCTGAAGGGATCTTTACCCATTGGTTATATGATCCAGTGTTAAAAGGTGAGTATCCAGCTGAATTGCTGGCACAGACCCAGGCCATTTGGGGTGTTCCACAATTCGCCCCCGATGATGATGCTCTGTTACGTAACAATATCTGTGACTTTATTGGGTTGAACTACTATAAGCGTGAAACTATTGCTGCCAATAACCAAGAAACGCATCTGACCATGAACACCTCAGGTGAAAAAGGTTCCGGTCATCAACAAGGGAATGAGTTCGGCTTCAAAGATTTGTTTAAATTTGTCCGCAATCCTAACGGGATTTATACCGACTGGGATTGGGAGATTTACCCGCAGGGCCTTACTGAAGGTATCATGAATATCAAGGCGCGCTATGGTGACATCCCTATCTATATCACTGAAAATGGCTTGGGTGCTAAAGACCCAATCATTGAGGGCGAAGTGGTTGATGATGACCGGATTGATTACCTGCGTCAGCATATTGTGGCAATTGAAGATGCCATCAAGCAAGGTGCAGATGTCCGTGGTTACTATCCGTGGTCATTTATCGATCTACTCAGTTGGTTGAATGGCTTCCAGAAGCAATATGGTTTTGTTTATGTCGACCATCAGAAACAACTGGCACGTCAGCGTAAAAAAAGCTTCTTCTGGTATCAAGGGGTGATTAAAACCAACGGTGACAAGTTGTAATCACGCACTGTATGGCTGGTGATAGCTGGGTGAGAGATTCTCACCCAGCGTTATTTTAAGCGAGATTAATAACCCACTGCGCGATGCATTACTCAGTTTGTAACCGCCACAACCGTGCATAGGCTCCTTCCTGAGCAAGTAGCGCCTGATGACTGCCTTGTTCCAATACTTGCCCGTTTCCTAATACCAAAATACGATGACATTGGCGCAATGTATTCAATCGATGAGCAATGCAGATGACGGTGCGATTACGGATAATTTCTGGTAACTGGCGCATAATTGCCGCCTCAGATTCATAATCCAGAGCACTGGTGGCTTCATCAAGAATCAGTATTTTAGGATCCGCCATTAGCGCCCTCGCCAGAGCAACTCGCTGCCGCTGCCCGCCAGACAGCATACTCCCTTTTTCCCCCACCTGGGTTTGATAGCCCTGCGGTAGAGCCATAATAAAATCATGCGCCCCCGCCTGCCGGGCAATCGACTCAACCAGGGTATCATCAGCATTAGGCTGGCACTGGCAGATGTTGTCCCGCAGGCTACCAGAGAACAAGATGCTATCTTGCAGTACCACACTCATTTGGCGACGTAATGCCGTGGCATCGGTAATCGCCAAGTCCTGCCCATCTATCAGAATTTGCCCATGTTGAGGAATATATAACCGCTGTAGTAACTTCGTTAGCGTTGATTTGCCACAGCCGGATGGCCCGGTAATGCCAATAAACTCGCCACCAGCAATATCTAAATTGAGATTTTGTAAAACTTCGGTGGTATCTGATCGATAGCGAAAACGCACCTGTTTAAATGTCAACCGCCCGGTGCACCCATGACTTGATGATAATCCGGTGCAGCCCGGCTCGGTTGGATAATCCAAAATGGTACCAATCCGTTTCAGAGCGACTTGCGTATGGTGGAAATCTTGCCATATCTGAGCCAAACGTAAAATGGGTTGAGTTACGTAACCCGAAAACATTGAAAAAGCAATGAATTGACCTGGGCTTAACCCCCCTGCCAGTACCAATTTAACGCCAAACCACAACACTATGGCTGAGGTGACTTTATTGATAAGTGTAATACCTTGCTCAGCAATATTTGCCATCCTCATGCCAGCAAATGATGCCCGCACATAACGGGCTAATGACTGCTGCCAGCTACGATTAAACTGGCTTTCGGTGGCAGTGGTTTTTATCGTTTCCAACCCGCTAATTGCTTCAGTTAAAAACGACGTATTATCTGCACTGGCTTCATATTGACGCTCAACCCGCTGACGTAAAACACCGCCAATGGCCCACCAAAACAGGAGGTAACAGATCAGAGAGAACAGAACTATCCATGTCAGTTGGCTGCTATAACAAAACATCACAATTATAAATGTACCAACAAAGATCAGGTCCAATAACATGGTTAATGCAGACCCCGTCAGAAAACTGCGAATCTGCTCCATTTCTTGTACTTTGGCGATAGTTTGCCCTGTCTGCTGTGCGCCAAAATAAGCCAGGGGCAACCCCAGTAAATGGCGATAAAGGCGGGTGTTAAGTTCGGCACCAACTCGGCTGGAGAGATGTGAGAACAGCCAGCCACGCAAGAAGGTGTAACAGGGTTCGGCAATTGCCAATGCTATCATGGCGCAGCCCAATACCATTAAGCTCCCGACGCCGCGGCTCACTAAGACTTTGTCGATCACCGTTTCAAATAGCATTGGCGTCACCAGCAAAATAGCCTGTAATAACAGTGACACTAAAACGATATTACGTAATTGATGGCGATATTTAGTAATAACCGGAATAAACCAACCAAAGCCAAAAGAGGCTTTTTTCGGTCCCTGTAACTCTGCTTTCGCCAATAAAATAGCGTCACCACGCCACAAGCAGGCCAGTGCTTGCTGGCTTATTTGCTGCTGCTGTCCCGTGGCGGCAAAATAAACCACCGCACCCTGATCATTCAGCGCCAGTAGTACATACCACTGATTCTCATCACTGAATAAGATAGGTAGCGCCAGATGTTTCAAACGGTCATATGACTGACTGACTTTTCTGGCCCGCAAACCAATCCAACCGGCACCACGACACAGCGCAATGTAATCTATTTTTTCCGGCGCTAATCCGAGTTGATGCGCCAACTGCGCAGGCTCAACCGCCAGATCAAAACATGCAGCAGCCCGAGCCAGTGCTGCCAATGGCTGGATGACCTGCGTTGATGTTGAATTCTTCATCTCAACGCTCCCTCATGGCTTCGGATTGGTATTCTTGTAATGGGCTGAGTAAGTAATCGATAACCCGCCGCCGGCCGGTTTTAATCTCTACACTGACCGCCATACCTGCGGATAAACGCACCGACTTCCCTTCAACGCTCAGCCTGTCGCTGTCCAGACGGATCCGGGCCGGAAACACTAAGCCTTGTTGTTGGTCCTCCATCGCATCACGAGAAATATGCTTTACTTCACCCGACAACGTGCCAAATCGGGTATAAGGAAAGCTATCAACTTTCACCTCCACCGCCTGCCCTGGCAGCACAAAACCCACATCCTTATTGAGGATCATGACATCGAGTTCTAACTGATGACTTTCCGGCACCAATACCATTAACGGTTGAGCCGTGGTGACCACGCCGCCCAGAGTATGAATCGCCAATTGTTGAATCACGCCGGTAACCGGTGCACGTAAGGTCTGTTGGCGCTGCTTTTCTAGCAATTTGATCTGCTCTTGTCGCAATTGGTTGATAACTTCATGAGCTTGATTTAATCGTTCCTGGTAGCTCCGCCTCTTTTCAGCTAAATAGTGCAGTCGGGTTTGTGACAGGTGGTGTGCTTTCGCCTGCAAGATAGCCTGTTCATTGTCCAAACGGCTACTTTCAGCCGTGGCATTTAGCCATTCCCGCTCTTGTAGCAATAACTCCACGTCGGCGATTGACTTGGATTTAGCGAGTGTTCGTAACGCCTGCAACCGTTGATGAATGTTTTTCATTAACACTTTCTGGTGCGTAATATTAGTCATACCCGCTTGAATATGGGCCTGGTTAACCGCCTGTTCACTCTCCTGGCGCGATAACTCTGCATTGACCTCGTTTACTTCTTTGTGCAAAAGTGCCCTGGCGGTGATGTTCAAATCATCAGGGCTACTTTCAGGAGGAGTAAACATCGCGGCGGGGTTCACTGTCAGCAGCGCCGCCATACGGGCAGCTTCCAGTAAGCGATGCATTAATTGCTGATTGATATTACCTAGCTCGGCATCAATGCCGATTGGATTTAACTCAATCAACACCTGGCCGGCTTCAACTTTGTCACCATCGCGCACCTTAATTGCGACCACCACCCCCGGTTCTAGCGGTTGGATCACTTTCGAATGTTCAGAAACAATCACTTTGCCCTTAGCTGACGCGTGAATATCAAGCCTTCCAACAATCGACCATACCAATGCCAGCAGCAGTGTCAGCGCCAGAAACCATGCAGTGCTCCGTGCCAGTGGTGCCACTGGCCGTTCCACAATATCCAGATAGGCAGGCAGGAAATCATATTCATCACGGGTGCGCTGAGGCGAGAAATGGCGTTGCCAACGGTTCTTTATGGCATTGAACCATGCTGTTCTATACCAATATTGCATCAACTTCATTTTGATTCCTCATGGCTGAAGTCAGCCTGTTGCTGCCACAATCGGGCATAAACGCCATTTAGCGCCAGTAGTTGATCATGGTTAGCCAACTCAGTAATGCGGCCTTGTGTCATGACACCGATGCGATGGCAATGTCGCACCGTCGAGAGGCGATGGGCAATAGTGATGACAGTACGATTGGCGATAATGCGGGCCATATTTTTCTGTACTTCCGCTTGCGACTCGTCATCTAACGCACTGGTTGCTTCATCAAAAATCAAAATACGGGGATTAGCCAGCAATGTACGGGCAATGGCAATACGCTGACGCTGACCACCAGAAAGCGAGGCACCGCCCTCTGACAGCACGGTGTCATAACCTAGTGGCAAGGCGAGTATAAAAGCGTTGGCTCCCGCCAGACATGCAGCCTTGACCACCTCATCCAATGATGCCGTGGGTCGTGAATGGGCGATGTTCTCCCGTACCGTACGGTTAAACAGATAACTCTCCTGCATCACAACCCCTATCTGACGCCGCAACATGTCGAGGGATAAATTTCCAATTGGGATGCCATCAATATTGATTACACCCTGCTCTGCGATATAGAGGCGTTGTAATAGTCGGGCAACGGTACTTTTACCCGAGCCTGATGGCCCCACCAGCCCGATATGTTCGCCAGCACGCAGAGATAAGGAAAAATCCTGTAGTACCGGGTTTAAATCGACGCGATAACGGAAAATCACCTGTTGCAACGTGATATCTCCTCGAATCGGGTGGTCAAGTGGCACCGCCCTCACCGACTGCTCCGCAGGTAAGCTCAAAATGTCAGAGATCAGCATTAGCCCCACTTGGGCCCGGATGCTCTGTTGCCACAAATCAACCAACTTACTCATTGGCATCAATGCCTGCACCGCCAACATGTTAAAGGCGATCAGTTGCCCGATACTAAGCTGCACCGACATCACTTGATAAGCACCCACCACAATCACCACTGCACCAGCCAGTTTTTGCAATAACTGAGCCGCCTGACTACTGAGATTTTGCAGGTTTTGTACCTGAAAATTCGCTTCAGCATAATCACGTGTTTGGATTTCCCAGCGTTGATGCATTTGGGGTTCCAGCGCCAGACTTTTTACCGTTTCCACGCCAGAGACAGTTTCAGTTAAAAATGCCCCATTTTGTGCGGCACAACCGCACAGGACTTCAACTTTCTGTTGTAATGGCCGGGTGGTCAGCGCCGCTAATAACAGATATAACGGCAATGTGCCTAAAATGATGAGCGTCAGTAGTGGTGAAATGCACCACATGACAATAAACAACACCAGGGTAAAAACCACATCAACACATAGCGTCAGTGCGGATCCCGTAATAAATTCTCTAATATTGTCCAGCTCCTTCACTCGAGCGACAATATTGCCCACATGGCGTTGCTTAAAATAACTTAGTGGTAATTTGATTAGGTGGTTAAATAGCTTGCCGCCCAATAAAATATCAACCCGAGTGGTCGTGTGAGTGAAAATATATTCTCGCAGTAATTTTAATACGACTTCATATATGCCTACGACTAATAGCACAATAATTAACACATCAAGTGTTGTGAGTGCATTATGGACCAGCACTTTATCCATAATAACCTGAAAGAAAAGAGGAGAAATCAAGGCCAGAAACTGTAATAACATTGATAATACTAATACCTGAATCAATGATTTACGGTGGCGCAGTAATACGGGAACAAACCAGCGAATATTGAAACGCGAATGGCTACAACAAATGATGACACCACTCCAAATCGACGTAAGCTCTTGATAAGTTATTATTTCTGGCTTCCCGCTATCTGCATGTTGCAGTAGCACCTGCTTTTCATTAATACGTGCCAATAAGATAAATTTGCCTTGCATATCGCGAAAGGCAAGTGGCAATTGTTCTGGTTTAATATTATTTAATGACTTTTTTATGATTTTGAAGCGAGCTGCTGTGGTATGTGAAAATTGCGCTAAATAGCGCTGCAATGATGCACGTGTGGCCATGGTCCAACAACCGATAGCATTTTTGTGGCTAAAATCCTCAACAGTGTCTGAATTCAACCCCGCCAGACGGAGTAATCGAGCAGCGCAGACCAATGAGGAATGAACGTGGTTTTCCATAGAGTAGATTACCTAAATTATTAGGAACATCTGTCAACATAAGAAACAGATAATCGCCTGAACAAGTCTAAAAACATATAACGCTGGTATCATAGAATGGTTTTTATATATCGTTCATATCGCGTAAGGATTTATAACTTTTGATAACTCAAAACACCTTAGTTTCGTTATGTTTGTGAATTTTAATTCACAATGGAGCGATATAAATTAGACATATTAGGCCGCCAATATTAAGAATATCTATGGTAGGACACTTAACCTCGGTCACTTCACATTTATTGATTTGTATCGTCAATTATTCATCGCTTTATGTGATAATTTTGCGGTGATTTATAGCCATAGTGGTTGGCTGCCGCCGTTTTATCACTGATAACAGGACTTTTTCTCGCCATGACACCGACAATGCCTTCGACTGCCGATGACCTCCCCCCTCATTCAGATTTTATTCGTCACCCAGCAATGTTGCCGATCATGCATATTGCTCAGCAATTAGGTGTTAGCACCGATGATGTCATCCCTTATGGGCATCATATGGCAAAAGTTGATATCCGTGCGATCCAGCCTGGTCGTGCGCAAGGCAAACTGATTTTAGTTTCCAGTATCACCCCAACGCCGTTAGGCGAAGGGAAAACCGTAACAACGATTGGCTTAAGTCAGGGGATCAACCGATTAGGTCACCGTTGTGTTGCCTGTATCCGTCAACCCAGTCTTGGCCCGGTCTTTGGTGTGAAAGGGGGCGCTGCGGGTGGCGGTGCTTCACAGGTACAACCGATGGAGAAACTGAACCTGCATCTCACAGGTGATATCCATGCCATCAGTGCTGCACATAATCTGGCCGCCGCCGCTTTGGATGCGCGGTTGTACCATGAGCAACGCTTGGGGCTGGCGTTTAGTCAACAAACCGGATTACCGTTACTGAATATTGACCCGCAGCGGATCCTCTGGCCACGCGTGGTTGATCACAACGACCGGGCGCTACGCCATATTCGTGTGGGGATCGGCGAAAGTACCCACGGTGTGGAGCGGGCAGACCATGTAGAAATAGCCGCTGCATCTGAATTGATGGCTATCTTGGCCTTATCAGAAAACCTGCAAGATATGCGACAACGCATTGGCCGGGTTATTTTGGCTCACTCCACCCACGGCGAACCGATAACCACAACAGATTTGGGCGTCGCCGGTGCCATGACCGTGCTAATGAAAGAGACTATTCATCCAACATTAATGCAAACCAGTGAACACACCCCAGTACTGATCCATGCAGGCCCTTTTGCCAATATCGCCCACGGCAACTCATCGGTTCTGGCAGACCGGTTGGGCTTACAATTAGCGGATTATGTGGTAACCGAAGCGGGTTTTGGTTCCGATATGGGGATGGAAAAATTCTTTAATATTAAGTATCGCCAATCCGGTATTGCCCCCGCTTGTGTGGTTTTGGTGGCGACACTGCGTAGCCTGAAAGCCAATAGTGGCGCGTATGATATTAAGCCGGGTCAGCCACTACCTGCCGAGATCCTCAATAGCAATATTCCCTTGCTCAATCAAGGTTGCGCCAATCTGAAATGGCACATCAATAACGCGAAAAGTTACGGTTTGCCGGTGGTGGTTGCGGTTAATCGCTTCCCCGACGACAGCCCCGAAGAATTGAGATTTTTAGCCGACTATGCTTTGTCTGCCGGCGCACTTGCTTGTGAAATCAGTGACGCTTTTGCCCTGGGAGGTGCCGGGACCACCGCACTGGCTCAACAAGTGATAACTGCCTGCGCTCAGGGCGCTGAGCCGACGTTACCCTATCCAGACAGCGCCACACTGGAGAGCAAGTTACAGGTTATGGCACAGCGTTATGGCGCCCACGATGTGACATTTACGCCTCAAGCGCGCCAACAACTTGATGAGATAACCGCAGCAGGTTTCGGCCATTTGCCGCTGTGCATCGCCAAAACACCCCTGTCTATCAGTGCCGATGCCAGCCTGAAGAACGTCCCACATGATTTTGTATTGCCTGTAACGGCCTGTGCCGTGTCGGCAGGTGCCGGATTTGTTCGTATCTACACTGGAAATATCATGACCATGCCAGGGTTGGGTACCCAACCGGCGTATTACCATATTGATATAGATGACGAAGGACACATTTGCGGGTTAAGCTAGTATCATACAAAGAAGTGATAGCGACAGATGGTTATCACTCCTTATTAATAGATTACTAAGGTTCACTATGTCTCAACCGCAGGAATATCAGCGCATTGGCGGCTGGTTATTGGCCCCACTGGCTTATTTGATCGTCACACTGCTCAGCGCCAGCCTGATGCTAGTACTGTATGCCATGGCCATCTTCACCCCAGAGTCACGAGAGTATCTGGTGACCAACTCACAGGCATTTACCCTACAATGGTATTTCTCGGTGATAACAACCTTGGTGATGTGGGCCTATACATTATGGGTCATCTGGTTGTTTTACAGCCGCTCACGTCGTCTACCGAAATGGTTTATTCTTTGGTTATTGTTAACCGTGCTACTGGCACTAAAGGCCTTTGCTTTCTCGCCGATCAGTGATGATATTGCCTTACGCACTCTGGGATGGCCCTTGCTGGCCGCTGCTGTTTTTGTGCCTTACATCAAACGTTCTCAACGCGTGAAGCATACTTTTACCGAACTTTAATGGGATTGCGCACCTTTTCCCCCTAAAATAGCCAGTAAATCGTAATAACCCTGCACTTCATCTGTTGTCGTCAGGCCGCCAATTTTGGATAATAGGCGGCTTTTATTTTTTTAGGCTTCGTAATGACTGAATACCTGCTCCTGTTTGTCGGTACTGTATTGGTAAACAACTTTGTGCTGGTCAAATTTCTTGGCCTGTGCCCGTTTATGGGGGTCTCCAAAAAACTGGAGACCGCTATTGGTATGGGGCTGGCAACTACCTTTGTACTAACATTGGCCTCTGTTTGCGCCTGGATGGTAAACAGCTTTATCTTGCTGCCGCTTGGTTTGGTGTATTTACGCACATTGGCTTTTATTTTAGTCATCGCCGTCGTGGTGCAATTTACCGAATTGGTGGTACGCAAAACCAGCCCGGCACTTTATCGTTTGCTGGGGATATTTCTGCCACTGATCACCACTAACTGTGCTGTGTTGGGTGTCGCGTTGCTTAATGTCAATCAATCTCATAATTTTATGCAATCGGCGGTTTATGGCTTCAGTGCCGCAGCTGGTTTCTCTCTGGTAATGGTGTTATTCGCTGCTATTCGCGAACGGTTGGCGGTGGCTGACGTTCCTGCGCCATTCCGCGGGTCTTCTATCGCCCTGATTACAGCAGGTTTGATGTCATTGGCCTTTATGGGCTTTACCGGGTTGGTGAAGTTCTAATGATGTCGTTATGGATTGCCGTAGGTGCATTAAGTACATTGGCGCTGATATCAGGCGTGGTGCTTGGTTTTGCTGCTCGCCGTTTTCAGGTTGATCAAGACCCCGTGGTTGAGCAAGTAGAAGCAATCTTGCCGCAAAGCCAGTGCGGTCAATGTGGCTACCCTGGCTGTCGGCCCTATGCAGAAGCTGTATCCTCTCAGGGGGAGAAAATCAATAAGTGCGCACCGGGTGGCGAACAAGTGATGCTTAAGCTGGCTGAACTGCTGGCGGTTGAACCACAACCTCTAGAGGGTGACGAAGCGGCGGCTCATCCACAGCGTAAAGTGGCCTTTATTGATGAAGCCAATTGTATTGGGTGCACAAAATGTATTCAGGCCTGCCCTGTCGATGCCATTGTGGGTGCCACCCGAGCTATGCATACCGTATTGCCAGACCTGTGTACCGGCTGCGACCTTTGTGTTGCCCCTTGCCCGACAGACTGTATTGAAATGATTCCGGTTGCCACCACCACCGCTAACTGGAAGTGGGATCTGAGCACTATTCCGGTCAAAAATCTTCCCAGCCAGTTAGTGGCCTCACAGATGATTCCAGTGAAAATGATAGATGTGGAGCAACATGTTTAAGCTGTTTACTGCCCGCCAACACGACAATATCTGGGATTTTGACGGGGGTATCCATCCACCGGAAATGAAGTTGCAATCCAGCACGGTGCCAATGCGCATCGCATCCTTGCCTGAGCAAATGATCATTCCGTTGCAACAACATCTGGGGCCAGAAGGTGAACTGCGCGTCAGAACCGGTGAACAAGTATTAAAGGGCCAGCCACTGACCGTGGGCCGTGGCCGCACAGTTCCAGTACATGCCCCCACCTCTGGCACTATTACGGCTATTGCCCCGCATACCACTGCACATCCCTCCGGGTTGGCTGAGTTGTGTGTACATATTACCCCGGATGGCGAAGACCGTTGGCGTGAGCAACAGCCGTGGGCCGACTATTTACAGCGAGATACCGCAGCGTTACTGGATCGTATTCATCAAGCGGGTATCGCCGGTTTGGGCGGCGCAGGCTTTCCGACCGCCAGTAAATTACAAGGTGGCGTGAACAGTGTTACCACTCTGATTATCAATGCGGCTGAATGCGAGCCTTATATCACTGCCGATGATCGGTTAATGCAGGAGCACGCGCAGGAACTGGTCGCCGGTATTGATATTCTAAGACATTTGCTGCAACCACAGCAGGTGTTGATTGGCATTGAAGATAATAAGCCCGCCGCCATTGCGGCTTTACAACATGTATTACAGGGCCATGACGAGATCCAGTTGCGGGTTGTACCAACTAAATATCCGTCCGGGGGTGCCAAGCAGCTCACCAAAATCCTGACTGGTAAAGAGGTGCCTTTCGGCAAGCACTCCTCATCCATTGGGGTATTGATGCAAAACGTGGGTACAGTAGTTGCCATTAAGCGAGCGATTATCGACGATGAGCCATTAATTGAACGAGTCGTGACACTCACTGGTGATGCATTAGCAAACCCAGGCAATTTCTGGGCCAGAATTGGGACACCGGTATTGCACTTGTTGAAACTGGCCGGATTTCAGCCTCAGCACCAACCGATGGTGATCATGGGTGGCCCGCTGATGGGCTTTACCTTGCCAAGTTTGGATGTACCGATCGTTAAGATCAGTAACTGTATTTTAGCGCCGACCGAAGCCGAAATGGGGCTATCTGAACCGGAACAAGCTTGTATTCGCTGTGGCTTATGTGTTGATGCCTGTCCAGCAGGTTTATTGCCCCAACAGCTCTATTGGTTCAGTCGAGGTGAAGAACACGAGAAAGCGCGCAATCATAACTTATTCGATTGTATTGAATGTGGTGCTTGCGCCTATGTATGCCCGAGCAATATCCCATTAGTACAGTATTACCGTCAGGAAAAAGCAGAAATCCGCGCCCTCGATCAGGAAAATGCCCGAGCAGCGGAAGCCAAAGCACGTTTTGAGGCCAAACAAGCGCGGTTGGAACGAGAAAAGCATGCGCGTGAACTGCGCCATAAACAAGCCGCGGTCAAGCTGACTGATGCTGACCAGCAAAAGGTTGAAGCCGCTGTCAGTCGATTAGCTCGCCAGGATAAGAATGCCGACGCGGTTATCAGCGTGATCGCAGGGCAAGCACCGGATAACAGTGCCGTTATTGCCGCTCGAGAAGCACGTAAAGCACAGGCCAGAGCACGTCAGGCAGAAAAACAGCTGACTGTCGCCTCCGATGAGTCAACACCGTCGTCGGTTGATCCGCGCCAAGCCGCTGTAGCTGCTGCCATTGCCCGGGTCAAAGCCAAGAAAGCCGCACAAGCACAGCTTGAGTCCGCGGTTGCGACGCATGAACATGAAGAACCAGAAGAAGATCCACGCAAAGCCGCTGTAGCTGCCGCCATTGCCCGGGTCAAAGCCAAGAAAGCCGCACAAACACAGCTTGAGCCCGCGGTTGTGACGCATGAACATGAAAAATCAGAAGTAGATCCACGCAAAGCCGCTGTAGCTGCCGCCATTGCCCGGGTCAAAGCCAAGAAAGCCGCACAAACTGCTAACCCAGATTAAGAGGTAACACACTGAACTGACGCACTGCCACTGCGGCAGTACATCAGTTCGTCAACATCTGATAGTTATAAACCACCGAGATATCACGCATTTTTGATTCGGCGTGACAACTGTCTATCTCAATAACTTCCATTTCGATACCACCACCAAACTCTTCGCGTAATTTTGGCAGCACTTCATTAAACAAATAAATTGAGAATTTCACACACTCTTTGGCACTACCTTGGTGGGATATGGAGAGAAACTCCCCCGCCGGAATAGAGATATGATCAACCTCACGCAGCCCCTGGATTTCATGCCGCTTGTCTTTATCAATCGCAGTCGAATAATTCACACTGTTTTGCCCTTGTTGACACTCTTTGGCAGAAAACAGCGAGTACACCCGTTGGCATGAGAAATTAACTTCCTTAAAGAAATCGAGCAGAATTTCATCTTTCATCGCCATACAGGAGGAGTGTTGACCACTACAATGGTTGTGTTCGTCAAAATCCAGCCGCCGTGTAAAGCCCACCAATTCTCGCGGTGGTAAAGATATCCGTTTGATTTCTGGGGTGTAATTTTCACAAAAACCGAAACGGGGAATCATCCCTTGCACATCCCAGTGTTCCATTTGACGAAAACTATTTGGGGTAACACCAAAACGCTTCTTAAATGTACGGGTAAAGGTTTGCTGCGAATCGAAACCCAACTCATCAGAGATTTCAATGATAGGACGGCGTGAAATGCGCAATGCAACCGCTGCGCGAGTCAGTACCCGGCCACGTATATAGGAGGCTAATTGTACCCCCACAATACTTTTAAATTTCCGTTGTAGATGCCATTTTGAATATCCAGAAATCTTCGCCACATCGTCCAGTGTGGGCCTCTTTTCTAAATTGATTTCAATCCACTCAATTAATTCTTCTATAAACAATATGTCTTCGTTTATCATCTTATTGTTCTTTAAATATATAATTACAGTGCATACTACATTAATCTATCATTATGCCAACGCTTTTCTCAAATCTAATTTCACAAGTTAATAAATCGTTAACTTACAGTTGATTAGCTACAGATAAAACAAAAACAAACCCATTAAAACAAAGAGTTAAATCTATTTATCTGAGACCAAAGCCTAATACCCACAAGCCGCACAAAAACCCGTTTTTGCTATATGTTTGTTACCATCGCGATATAAATTGCAAGTTAAATTTTTAGATTAGCCTGATTTATTAAATGCTGCAGCTTACTTAATATTTCAACACATTATGGATAATAACCCTATGATTAAGGCGTATTACACTTTGTCTGAATAGGGTAGAATGCGGCACAAATATTATCCCCCTGACGGCTGAGTGTATCGATGCCCGCAAGTATTGACTTGCCAGCGCGATAACTGCGTTTAAGAACTCTGTTAAGCATTCGACATATGGTTGTAATTTCATGAAATTCAGGCCAGCAGCATCGACCCAGAACAAAGGGTTGCAAATAGCCAGTTCCCCTTTTACGCACAATCAACGTAGTACCCGTAGCATCATGCTGCTGGTGATTCTGGCCTGCATTCCGGGCATTATTGCTCAGACCTACTTCTTTGGTTATGGCAACCTGATTCAGGTAGCACTGGCAATGGTTACCGCCATGCTAGCCGAAGGGGCCGTTTTGCAGTTACGCAAACAGCCCGTATTGATGCGGTTACAAGATAACTCCGCCCTGCTCACCGGCTTACTGCTGGGGATAAGCCTGCCCCCATTGGCCCCTTGGTGGATGATTGTGTTGGGTACGCTGTTTGCTATCGTCATCGCTAAACAACTGTATGGTGGTTTGGGACAAAATCCGTTCAACCCGGCCATGGTGGGTTATGTTGTTCTGCTTATTTCATTCCCGGTACAAATGACCAGTTGGTTACCGCCGCTGCCATTACAAGCTGCACCGGTGGGGTTTTATGACTCTCTTTTAATTATCTTTACCGGATATACCCACAGTGGCGCTGATATTCATCAACTCCAGATGAGTTATGACGGTGTCAGTCAGGCCACACCGCTTGATAGCTTTAAAACCGCCCTACGCTCACAACCCGTAGATCAAATTCTGCAACAGCCCATTTTTGCCGCAACGCTGGCGGGGGTAGGCTGGCAATGGATCAATCTCGGTTTTCTGGCGGGCGGCTTATTGCTGCTATGGCGTAAAGCGATTCATTGGCACATTCCGGTCAGTTTCTTGTTGGCACTGGCTGGCTGTGCCGCAATTAGTTGGATAGTTGCCCCGCAAAGTTTTGCCCCGCCGATGTTGCACCTGTTTTCCGGTGCCACCATGTTGGGGGCGTTCTTTATTGCCACCGATCCGGTCAGTGCCTCCACCACGCCCCGTGGCCGGCTGATTTTCGGCGCATTAATCGGTATTCTGGTGTGGTTAATTCGGGTGTATGGTGGCTATCCTGACGGGGTTGCCTTTGCCGTACTGCTGGCCAATATTACTGTTCCACTGATTGACCACTATACCCAGCCTCGGGTTTATGGTCACAACCGTGCCGGTAAATAAGGAGCCGTTATGCTAAAAACCATGAAGCGTCACGGCATTACTTTGGCGCTGTTTGCCGCCGGTGCTACCGGATTGACGGCGGTGGTTAACTCACTGACAGAGTCAACCATCGCCCATCAAGCCGCTTTGCAACAAAAAGCGTTGCTGGATCAGGTTGTCCCGGCTGAAAATTATGACAACGATATGCAAGCAGAATGTTACGTTGTCACTGATGCCGCGTTGGGTAACCTGTCGCCTCATCGCTTGTATCTGGCCCGGTTGGCGAATAAACCCGTGGCTGCCGCGATTGAAACCACCGCTCCCGATGGTTATTCCGGCGCTATCCAACTGTTAGTCGGTGCAGATTTCCACGGTAATGTGCTGGGCAGTCGGGTGATAGAACATCACGAAACCCCCGGTCTCGGTGATAAAATTGATATTAGAATCTCTGACTGGATTAGCCATTTCAGCGGCCAACATGTAGCAAGTGAACAAGACAAACGCTGGGCCGTAAAAAAAGATGGCGGTACCTTTGATCAATTTACCGGCGCCACCATTACACCAAGAGCAGTGGTGCGGGCGGTGAAAAGCACCACGCTGTATTTGGAAACCTTGCCAGCAAGGCTTGATAGCCTGCCAGGCTGTGGAGAACGGCAATGAGTGAAGCAAAAAATCTGTTAGCGCAGGGGTTATGGAAGAATAACTCAGCGCTAGTGCAGCTACTGGGGCTATGTCCGTTGTTGGCGGTCTCCTCTACCGCCACCAATGCCCTCGGTTTGGGATTAGCTACCACGCTGGTATTGGTATGTACCAATACCGCGGTATCGGCTTTGCGCCGCTGGGTGCCAAATGAAATTCGTATTCCAATCTATGTGATGATCATTGCTTCCGTGGTCAGTACCGTGCAAATGCTGATTAACGCTTATGCCTTTGGGTTATATCAATCCCTCGGGATATTTATTCCATTGATTGTTACTAACTGCATTGTGATTGGCCGGGCGGAAGCTTACGCGGCCAAGAATCCGGTGGGGTTATCGGCACTCGATGGCTTGGCTATGGGGCTAGGGGCAACCAGCGCGTTATTTGTACTGGGATCACTGCGTGAAATCCTGGGTAACGGTACGTTGTTTGATGGCGCGGATATGCTGTTAGGTAACTGGGCAAAAGTGCTGCGTATCGAAATTCTGCATCTGGATAGCCCTTTTCTGCTGGCAATGCTGCCGCCAGGTGCCTTTATTGGTTTGGGATTACTGCTGGCCGGTAAATATGTCATTGACGAAAAAATAAAAGCGCGCAAAGCACAAGTAGTAGCAACTGCGCCGCAACTTCAGGATGGAGATGCCGGGAAAGCCTTATGAATAAAGAAAAACGTGTCGCGATTCTGACCCGTCTGCGGGACAACAATCCACATCCAACCACTGAACTGGTCTACACCTCACCTTTTGAACTGCTTATTTCGGTATTGCTCTCGGCACAAGCCACCGATGTCAGCGTCAATAAAGCCACTGCCAAACTTTATCCGGTGGCTAATACCCCGCAAGCCCTGCTTGACCTGGGTGTCGATGGCCTGAAGGCATACATCAAGACCATCGGCTTGTTTAATACCAAAGCTGAAAATGTGATTAAAACCTGCCGTATTTTGCTGGAAAAACATAATGGCAAGGTGCCTGAAGACAGAGCAGCACTCGAAGCGCTGCCCGGTGTGGGGCGTAAAACAGCCAATGTGGTGTTGAACACCGCCTTTGGTTGGCCCACAATCGCGGTAGATACCCATATATTCCGTGTCTGTAATCGCACTGGCTTTGCTCCCGGTAGCAATGTAGATCAGGTTGAAGCCAAGCTACTCAAGGTGGTTCCGGCTGAATTTAAACTTGATTGCCACCACTGGTTGATCCTGCATGGTCGCTATACCTGTATTGCCCGTAAACCGCGCTGTGGTTCGTGCATTATTGAAGACTTGTGTGAGTTTAAAGAGAAGGTCTACCCCGAGCATTAATTCACTGACCACGCTCAGTAAATACCTGTGGCGGTGAGCACCGGCCGACGATAAGAATGCTGATACATCACGCTGCCACTCTATGCAGTGAGCGCGATACACTTCTGGCGCGTCTCACCGCATGTTATCAACCACGATAAACCCCCTCTATGCCGCGATTGCGGTATTCGATTAGACGCCATACCGCCGCGCCACTAAACTTGTGACAAAACAGACTCAAACAGTTAATGATTTTGTTACCTGCTTGAAACAAAAAAGACACCTGCGGCGTATCATTATGAAATTTAAATCAGCAATAAAACCCTATACCGGCGCAGCTGGTGGCTGGGGTTCTCTCGAAGCAACCACCCGCTTTGTCCTGGACAGCAAGCAAGCGTTGAAAAATATTCGCAATTTGTTGCGGGTCAATCAGGTAAAAGGTTTTGACTGCCCCGGTTGTGCCTGGGGCGACGATAATCACAGCACCTTCAGTTTTTGCGAAAATGGCGCTAAAGCGGTCAGTTGGGAAGCAACCCGCAAAGCGGTGGAACCCCAATTCTTTGCCGAACACAGTCTGACCACATTGCGCCAGCAGAGTGACTACTTCCTTGAGTACCAGGGGCGACTCACCCATCCGATGCGTTATAACCCACAAACTGACCGCTACCAACCCATCAGTTGGGAAGATGCTTTGGCGTTGATCGCTCAGCATATTAATGGATTGGATAACCCCGATCAGCTGGAGCTGTATACCTCCGGGCGGGCCAGCAATGAAGCCTCTTACCTTTATCAGTTATTTGGCCGCATGTTGGGGACCAATAACTTCCCGGACTGCTCAAACATGTGCCATGAAGCCAGTGGTACCGGATTAAAGCAGAGTATCGGCGTTGGTAAAGGTACCATTCAGATGCAGGACTTCGAACTGGCCGATGCTATTTTTGTTTTCGGACAAAACCCGGGGACTAACCACCCCCGCATGCTACACAGCCTTCGTCATGCCAAAGATCGCGGTGCACGTATTGTTAGCTTCAATACCTTGCGTGAACGCGGTTTGGAGCGTTTCGCCGATCCGCAAAATCCTCTTGAGATGCTGACACCAAAATCCTCCCCTATTAGTTCTGCTTATTTTCAACCTAATTTGGGTGGTGATATGGCGGCGGTGCGCGGCATGGTAAAAGCCTTATTGGAAACCCATCGCCATCAATTGGCGCAAGGGGAATCAGGTTTGTTTGATCAAGCCTTTATTGCGGTACATACACAAGGTATAGCGGCGTATCTGGCGGCCGTTGATAACACCTCTTGGGCGCAGATCACCCAACAGTCGGGCCTGAGTGAAGAGCAAATTCGCCATGCCGCTGATATTTATCAACATGCCGAGCGCATTATCATCACCTGGGCGATGGGGATCACTCAGCATAAACATTCAGTGATAACGGTGCGGGAACTGGCTAATCTCCAACTGTTGTTTGGTCAGTTAGGCAAACCCGGCGCGGGGTTATGTCCGGTACGTGGTCACAGTAACGTGCAAGGTAATCGCACGATGGGCATTGATGAAAAACCCGCAAAAGCCATGCTGGATCGTTTGGCCGACCATTTTGGTTTCACCCCACCACAAAGTGCGGGTCATAACACCGTGGAAGCTCTCGAGGCGATGTTGCGCGGTGAAGTAAAAGTGCTGATTGCCCTTGGCGGGAATTTGGCGGCGGCGGCACCGGATACTGAGCGCACCGCACAAGCATTACGCAGTTGCGAATTGACCGTTCATATCAGTACCAAGCTAAATCGTAGTCACCTGATAACCGGCACTGATGCCTTGATTTTGCCGACACTGGGCCGCACCGAGCGCGATATGCAAGCCAGTGGTTCACAATTCATTACGGTAGAAGATTCTTTCAGTATGGTGCACGCATCTGAAGGTGTCGGGAAGCCGCTGGCGGATACCCAGCACGCCGAAACCGCCATTGTTTGTGGCATCGCCAATGCGGTTTTCGCTAACAAAAAGGTTAATGGTGCAAAGCTGGACTGGCTGGCATTGGCCGCTGACTACAATCTGATCCGTGATCATATTGCCGCCACCATACCGGGCTTTGATAATTTCAACACGCGTTGTGATCAACCCGGTGGTTTCTATCTGGGTAGTGCCGCCGCTGAAATGCGTTTTGCTACCCCAAGTGGTAAAGCTGAATTTTGCGCAGCGCCCCTGCCAGAGAGTCTATTCCCGCCGATTGCAGGGGGGGCGGCCCCGTTTGTGTTACAAACATTGCGCTCTCATGATCAATATAACACCACCATTTATGGTCTCGACGATCGCTACCGGGGTGTCTATGGTCAGCGAGAAGTTTTGTTCATTAATCCACAAGATTTGGCCGCGTTAGCTTTAGAAGATGGCGTGCTAGTGGAAATAGAAACCTTATGGAATGATGGGATTACTCGTAAAGTCAGTGGATTCAAGTTAGTGAGCTATGATATCCCGCGCGGTAATCTCGCCGCATACTATCCTGAAACCAACCCACTGGTGCCCTTATCCAGCTTTGGTGATCAAACCCACACCCCAACGTCAAAATCAGTGCCAGTGACCATTCGACGCTGGCAACCACCATTGTCACAGCGCATTGCCTGAGTTTGTTAGCTAAAGCCGGCCCTCTGGCTGTTGCCAGGGCTGGCAATCATGGGCAACGGATATGCCCATACCTTTAACAAGGAATTCCCCTCCAACGTGATATGCCGCTTGCCCGATGGGGCTGATTCGCGTAAAACTGTCAGCCGGATTAAACCCACTCACTACACCATTTACTGGACGATATGTTTCAAGATAACCCGCTGCTGGCGCAGCTAAAACAGCAACTTCACACTCAGACCCCGCGCGTTGAAGGCGTGGTTAAAGGTACTGAGAAAGGCTTTGGCTTTCTTGAGGTAGATGGGCAGAGAAGTTATTTTATTCCGCCGCCACAGATGAAGAAAGTCATGCACGGCGATCGGATTATTGCCACCTTGCACACGGATAAAGATCGTGAAATTGCTGAGCCAGAAACATTGGTCGAGCCGTTTTTATCCCGCTTTGTCGGTCGCGTCCAACGAAAAGATGATCGTCTGTCTATCGTGCCTGACCACCCGCTGCTGCGTGATGCCATCCAATGTCGTCCAGCCCGTGAGTTAACCCACGACTTCCAGAACGGTGATTGGGCGGTGGCTGAAATGCGCCGTCACCCATTAAAAGGCGATCGTGCTTTTAATGCTGATTTGACGGCATTTATTACCAATGGTGAAGATCATTTCGTGCCGTGGTGGGTAACATTAGCTCGCCATAATCTGGAGCGTGAAGCCCCGGTTATGGTTGAATCTACCTTACATGATAGCGCCTTAGTACGCGAAGACCTGACGGCGCTCCATTTTGTTACTATCGACAGCAACAGCACCGAAGATATGGATGATGCGCTGTATGTGGAAGACAACGGTGACGGTTCCCTGTTGTTGACCATTGCCATTGCTGATCCAACCGCCTATGTCGATGAAAACAGTGAGTTGGATTTAATCGCCCGTAAACGTGCATTTACTAACTATCTGCCTGGCTTCAACATTCCGATGCTGCCACGCCACTTGTCTGACAACCTCTGCTCTTTGCGGCCAAATGAGCGCCGCCCGGTATTAGTGTGCCGTGTGACTATCGCCGCTGATGGCGCGCTGAGTGATGATATTCGTTTCTCTGCCGCCTGGGTCGAGTCCAAAGCCAAACTGGTTTATGACGAGGTTTCTGACTGGCTGGACGGCAACACAGGTTGGCAGCCACCGGATGCGGATATTGCCGAGCAAATTCTATTGCTGAAACGGGTGTGCGAGGCGCGTAGCAACTGGCGTCAAGAACATGCCCTGGTGTTTAAAGACCGTCCAGATTACCGCTTCCAATTGGGTGAAAAAGGCGAGGTGCTGGATATCATTGTTGAGCACCGCCGTATTGCTAACCGTATTGTTGAAGAGTGCATGATTGCCGCCAACGTCTGCGCTGCTATTGCTTTGCGCGATAATTTGGGCTTTGGCATTTATAACGTACATACCGGTTTTGATCCGGCATTGGTTGAACAGGCAGCGACCGTGTTGCAGGCCAATGGTGTCGAGGCTGACCCACAGGCTCTACTGACCCTACCAGGCTTCTGTGAGTTGCGCCGTCATCTTGATGCATTGCCAACCCAGTTCCTCGACAGCCGTATCCGCCGCTTCCAGACCTTTGCTGAAATCAGTACCGTTCCTGGCCCACACTTTGGTTTGGGGCTAGAGGCGTATGCCACCTGGACTTCACCTATTCGTAAATACGGTGATATGGTCAATCATCGCCTGCTCAAAGCCATTATTACCGGCCAGCAAGCGGAGAAACCACAAGACGAGATAACGATTCAATTGGCTGAGCGTCGTCGTCTGAATCGCATGGCCGAACGCGATGTCGGTGACTGGTTGTATGCCCGTTATCTACAGCCTCAAGCGGGTACTGATACCCGTTTCCCTGCGGAAATTATTGATGTTACCCGTGGTGGTCTGCGTGTTCGTTTGCTGGATAATGGCGCCGTGGCCTTTATCCCTGCACCGTTTATTCATGCAGTACGTGATGAGATGGTATGCAGTCAGGAAACAGGTACCGTGCAAATTAAAGGTGAAACGGTTTATAGCCAAAGCGATAAAATCGAAGTGCGCATTGCCGAGGTTCGCATGGAAACTCGCAATGTGGTGGCCCGCCCGGTGGTTTGATATTTAGAAAAAACACATTAAGCCGTGGTGATACACAACATCCCACGGCTTTTTCAATTGCCCCCCGTCAATCCCACTTGATGTTCCCTCCAGTTTAGCGCTCTCAGCGTCACAAAATGTAAGCAAATACTACTGAACGTTACGTTAAAGTAATTTATTGATCACACTTTTCACTTTCGCACCTTTTCTTTCACATTAAAGCTCCTATGTTAACTAACGGTTTGTATCTTTTTTCCAAAACCGATGCTGATAACTGTTAAATTTTCCTCATAACAAGGAGTCGTTACCCATGAAGAACGTCAAGACTGTCGTCATATGGCTGACCGTGGCGTTAATTGGTGCATTTGCCTTTGCTATGCTGGCACTCAGCCGCGGTGAGCATGTCAATGCCATCTGGTTGGTGATCGCCTCAGTGGCGTGTTACAGCATCGCTTACCGCTTTTACAGCCTATTTATTGCCAAGAATGTGTTTGAGTTGGATGACCGGCGCCTGACACCTGCTGAGCGGCGCAATGACGGCTTGGATTATGTCCCGACCAATAAATGGGTACTATTCGGTCACCACTTTGCGGCGATTGCCGGTGCCGGGCCATTGGTTGGGCCAATTCTGGCCGCACAGATGGGCTTCTTGCCGGGGACTATCTGGATTTTGGTCGGGGTAATGATGGCCGGTGCAGTACAGGACTTCTTGATCCTGTTTATCTCTACCCGTCGCGATGGTCGCTCTCTGGGGGAGATGGCAAAACAAGAGTTGGGTGCTTTTGCCGGGGTTATCACTATGCTGGGCGCGCTGGGGGTGATGATTATCATCTTGTCCGCGCTAGCATTAGTGGTGGTTAAAGCCTTGGCTGACAGCCCATGGGGCCTGTTCACCATTGCAGCGACTATCCCGATAGCACTGTTTATGGGCGTTTATATGCGCTTTATCCGCCCGGGGAAAATCGCGGAAGTATCCTTAATTGGTTTCGTACTGATGATGTCCGCAATTATTTACGGCGGCAATATCGCGGCTCACCCTTATTGGGGACCATTCTTTACCTTACACGGCACCACCCTGACCTGGGTGCTGGTTATTTATGGTTTTATCGCCTCAGTGCTACCGGTGTGGTTGTTGTTGGCGCCAAGGGACTATCTGTCGACCTTCCTGAAGATCGGCGTCATTATTGGTTTGGCCGTTGGTATTGTCTTTGCCATGCCTGAAATGAAAATGCCTGCCGTCACACGTTTTATTGATGGTAGCGGCCCGGTATTCTCCGGTAGCCTGTTCCCGTTCCTGTTTATTACCATCGCTTGCGGGGCCATTTCGGGCTTCCACGCCTTGGTTGCCAGTGGCACTACACCAAAACTGATTGAGCGTGAAAGTCACACCCGCTTTATCGGCTATGGCGCGATGCTGATGGAATCCTTTGTCGCCATCATGGCGCTAATTTGTGCCTCGGTTATCGATCCCGGTGTCTATTTCGCCATGAACTCTCCGGCAGCGTTGATTGGCACCACAGTAGAAAGCGCCTCTCTGGCCATTAGCAGTTGGGGATTTGTAGTCACACCAGAAACCCTGGCCATGATTGCCAAAGATGTTGGCGAGAACTCCATTTTATCCCGTGCGGGTGGTGCCCCCACTTTCGCCGTTGGGATGGCGCATATTATCAGTGAGATATTTAATAGCCGCAATATGATGGCCTTCTGGTATCACTTTGCCATTCTATTTGAAGCCATGTTTATTCTGACCGCCGTGGATGCCGGTACCCGAGCCTGTCGCTTTATGGTGCAGGATTTGGTGGGTGTCGTAGTGCCGAGCCTGGCAAATAACCGCTCATGGTTGGGTAACTTGTCCGGCACCACAGTGGCGGTCGCCTGCTGGGGCTTCTTTGTTTATCAAGGTGTGGTTGACCCATTAGGGGGGATCAATACCTTGTGGCCACTGTTCGGTATCGGTAACCAGATGCTGGCATCGATGGCGCTGATTTTAGGGACTGTCGTCCTGTTTAAAATGAAGAAGCAACGCTATGCTTGGGTAACCATCCTGCCAACAATTTGGCTGTTTATTACCTCAATGACCGCGGGCTGGCAGAAGATTTTCCATGAAAAACCGAGTATTGGTTTCCTGGCTCAAGCGAAGAAATTCTCTGCCGGTGTTGAGCAAGGCGTTCTGATTGCTCCCGCCAAGAGCATTAAAGACATGGAAACTATTGTGTTCAATAACCAGATCAATGCCGCCTTATGTGCCTTCTTTATGCTGGTGGCAGTGACCATGCTGATTTCATCTTTCTTTGTGGTCCGTCGTGCGCTGAAATCCAGCAAACCGACCACCCATGAGACTGAAATTGTCTTCCGTGAGGAGGTTGCCCGTGGCTAATGCAGGTATACCGTTTCGTACCCGAACAGGGTTAGCAACCACGCCGCGCCAGATTACGCGTTGTGTACCGTTGGTTCCTGTGGCTGTCCGCCCGACTCATCTACGGGCTTGGTTGTGCCTTATCGCACACCGCGTGGCACAAAGCTTTCGACTGATGGTGGGAGTACAGGATTACGGCAATTATGTTAATCATATGCGCCGACATCATCCTGACACTACACCGATGACCGAACGGGAATTCCACCATTATTGTCTGAATGCCCGCTTCCCCAGTGAGGCCGGCAAACTGGGGAAATGCCCTTGTTAAACTAGCAAGCTGAATCATAAAGTGACATTGTCACGCCCTGTTGATGTTTCACAGGGCGTTTTTATTTTCCGTTTGAACAGCAGGCACCACCAACTAGCTCAAGATTGGCGAGCCAAATGCGCCCTGCCAATCTTGTTCAAATTGTTCTACTGCCGCTTTTACCGCAGGCGCGCTGATAAGTTGCTCTGCTACATCCACCGGAATGGTGACCGACTGACAGCCCGCCAACAGGCAATCTACTACTTGACGTGGCGTACGGAAACTGGCCGCCAATACTTTCGCGCCCGGTGCATGTAAGGTTAACAATTGCTGTAACTCACGGACCATCGCAATGCCATCACCGCCTTGTGCATCCAGTCGGTTAACATAGGGTGCGACATATTCAGCCCCCGCCAATGCAGACAGCAGCCCTTGCCCGGCACCATATACGGCGGTACCTAATGTCGGAATAGACATCCCTTTCAATTGCTTAATAGCCGCCAATCCTTCTGCGGTGGCGGGGATTTTGATAACCAAACCGGGGACGCGCTTTGATAGCATGATTGCCTCAGACACCATCAGTTCGCTGTCACTGGCCAGCACTTGTGCGAAAAGTTTACCGGTACCGCCCAGAGCATCGCGCAGCGCAGGTAACACCTCCCAGATAGGCTTGCCCGCTTTGGCCAAAATAGTCGGGTTGGTAGTGACACCTTGTAATGGCAGTACGCGCGCCAGGCGTTTTACTGCAGCTACATCTGCGGTATCAAGATAAAGCTCCATAAGAACCTCCGGTTTGGATTATGTAAGCAGCCAGACTGGTTAAACAAATAAGCCAGTTAAGCAAATGGATTTACCACCAATCATCAGCCGCAATCATAGACCAATCATGAATCGATAATGTGATCTTTATCAAAATACTTTCATTCGAAAGCAAATTAAACTTCAATCAAAAGCAATGTATTTTACATACTGCAAAAAATGCGATGATAGCGTTGTAAGACAGAGTTGTGGCTTGCCTCACTTTTCCCTTAGTAACACAGGGTGTTATCCCTACTATTTAAGGTATTATTTATCATTATGATGTTGTTGTGAACCGGCGAACTTTTACCACCACGTTGGCTGGTTCAATTTTCAGCACACTTTATTATCGGGAATGCCATGAACCCAAGACAGCAAATAATTTTACAGTTGGTAAACGACCGGCAACGAGTCAGTGTCAGTGAATTGGCGCAGGAAACGCAGGTCTCTGAGGTGACAATCCGTCAGGATCTCAATCAGCTAGAGACGAGAGGTTTGCTCAAACGAGTGCATGGTTCAGCCGTCGCTCTTGAGAGTGACGATGTCGATGTTCGCATGATGACTCACTTTGCCATGAAGCAAAAATTGGCTAATCACGCCGCTTCACTGGTCAATGAAGGTGAGACGGTATTTATCGAAAGCGGCAGTAGCAACGCCCTGTTGGCGCATCATTTGGCACAACGCCCTGGTATCACCTTGGTGACGGTGAGTGGTTATATCGCCAGACAATTGAAAGAGTCTTCCTGTGAAGTGATTCTTCTAGGCGGAATTTATCAGAAAAAAAGTGACAGTATGGTTGGCCCATTGACGCAACTTTGTTTGCGCCATGTGCATTTCAGCAAGGCGTTTATCGGTATCGACGGTTATCAGGCAGATACCGGTTTTACCGGGCGCGATATGTTACGCGCCGATGTGATTAATAGTGTGTTAGCCAAAGGCGCTGAAAATATCATTCTGGCCGATGCATCAAAATTTGGTCAGGTGCATCAGAACTCACTGATGCCATTATCGTCCATCAACCGGGTCATTACCGATAACCGCCTGCCCGCAGGTTATCAGCAGCAATTAACGGCACAAGGCATTCAAGTCGATATCCTCAGCGAATAAGAGGAACAACATTCATAACGGAGTAACAGCAATAATGGCGGACATCACCTTCACGCGTGAACAGACTCAACGGATGGCACGTAAAATTCAGGATTATCTGGAGCAGAACCTGAGTATTGAGCTGGAAGATTTTGATGCGGAATTTTTACTGGAATTCATCAGTCGTGAGCTGGGCGCGCATTATTACAATCAAGGTATCAATGATGCCATTGCACAGGTCGAAGCAAAAATGCTCGATATCACTGACTCCGTGCTATGGCTGGAGAAACCCGTGCAAGACTGAACACGGGTCACCTTCTCAACGAGAGGCCCAAACAGCGATTATTGCCCGTAATAGGCATTTTTACCGTGTTTGCGTAAATAGTGTTTATCCAACAGTTGCGGTTGCATATCACCAAGTTGCGGGTTCAATTGGCGTGAGAAAATCCCCATATAAGCCAACTCCTCTAACACAACCGCGTTGTGTACGGCATTATCCGCACTGGTCCCCCAGGCAAACGGACCGTGTGAATTGACTAAAACCGCAGGCACATCTTCTGGTTTAATGCCCCGTTGATGGAATGTCTCAACGATGACATTGCCGGTTTCCCATTCATAGCGGCCAGCAATCTCTTCTTGCGTCATCAACCGGGTACAGGGAATGGTGCCGTAGAAGTAATCTGCGTGAGTGGTACCCCACGCAGGCAAATCTAGCCCAGCCTGGGCCCAAATGGTTGCATGGCGTGAATGGGTATGAACGATGCCGCCAATTTGCGGGAAATTAAGATAAAGCACCCGGTGAGTATCAGTATCCGATGAGGGCTTCTTACTGCCCTCCACCACTTTGCCGGTTTCCAGCTCTACCACCACCATATCGTCCAGTGTCATCACGTCATATTCCACACCGGAAGGCTTAATCACCAGTAACCCATGTTGTCTATCGACAGCACTGACATTGCCCCAAGTGAATGTGACCAAATTGTGGCGAGGTAACGCCAGATTGGCGGCCAGTACCTGTTGCTTCAGTTCGTTGAGCATCGTCGTATCCTGAATGACTGAATTTCTCTCATTTTCAGCGCCACAGGTAAGAACCGGTATGGGATAAATGGCTATAAACTGCGTGCAGATCGGCTGGAAAGTACAGTCTGCGAGGTACACATAGCAGAACGTCATATTTTATTTAGCACTGACAATGGGTTAATCGTGCCTTTAGTCTCAGACAATCCCTAATTCCCCGTCTTGTCAGATCAAATTAGGACTATTTACCTATTAAATGATTCGCGGATATTTATACTAGTTTCTATTGGTGACAAAACGAGTTTTTAGCATTAATTCTGAATTTAAATCTAAACGACGATTTTTATTCTAAACACTAACAAAATGAGACTTCGGCTAAAATTGCTACAACGCCTATACTTAGTTAGGTAATTTCAATTTTGCACGGATACATCAGGATAGATAGATTCAAACTATATGACCTGATCTATCCGTACTTAGCCAACGTCAGGAGAATTATGATGATGATAATCAATAAACGATTTGCCACTGCCGCCTTGGCGCTAACACTGGCCTTGTCCCTGTCTGCTTGTTCTAATATGTCCAAACGTGACCGCAATACCGCAATCGGTGCCGGTGCTGGTGCTGTAGGTGGTGCGGTGTTGACCGGCAGTACGCTGGGGACATTAGGTGGCGCGGCGGTTGGTGGGGTTATCGGGCACCAAGTCAGCAAATAATGTTATCGGTATGATTTGACGTTGCAGGGTGTTAGCTACGCTCACTTACCTGTGTAAGCTCATCGGGATTCGTTTGCTTGCTGCCTACCTGCAACGTCAATTAATTAGGGGAAAACTGATAAATGAAACTGTAAATTATTCTCAGCCACCCGCCAGTTTGACTTTCATCCCTTTGGCTTCGAGCAGTTGCTTAAGAAGATCGCGTTTATCTCCTTGAATTTCAATAATGCCGTCTTTAATCGAGCCACCGCAACCGCACTTCTTCTTCAATTCTGCTGCCAGTTTATCCAGCACCTCATCACTGCCATCAACACCGGTAATCAGGCACACGCCCTTTCCTTTACGACCACTGGTTTGGCGCTGAATACGAACAATACCATCCCCTTTTGGCCGCGCGGGTTTTAGCTCAGGCTCACTGATACGCCCCGAGTCAGTTGAATACACCAAACGGCTATTATAATTCGTCATTATGCCACCTTGCTCAATGATGCCAGAATCTCACTCAGTGTTTTTTCTGGGTCAGGAGATTGGGTGATCGGACGCCCAATAACCATATAATCCACCCCAGCAGAGACGGCTTGCTCAGGAGTCATGATACGGCGCTGATCACCGGCCTCACTGCCCTGCGGGCGAATACCTGGGGTAACCAGTTTAAAATCAGCGCCACAAACCTGCTTGAGGCGCACAGCTTCATGGGCGGAGCACACCACCCCCTCTAAACCGCAATCCCATGTCAGTTTCGCTAACCGTTCGGCATGTTCTGCCGGGCTGATGTTAATACCGATATCACGTAAATCTTCGCCATCCATGCTGGTGAGCACCGTAACAGCAATCAATAGGGGTGCCTGGTGCCCATAAGGCAATAAAGCTTCTTTGGCGGCAGTCATCATGCGTGCACCACCACTGGCGTGGACATTGACCATCCACACCCCAAGCTCAGCTGCCGCACTCACCGCCTTAGCGGTGGTGTTGGGAATGTCGTGAAATTTCAGATCAAGGAAAACCTCAAAACCACGCGCATGCAGATCACGGACCAACTGAGGGCCATATAAGGTAAACATCTCCTTGCCCACTTTTAACCGGCAATCTTGCGGATTAACACGATCAGCAAAGGCTAACGCAGCGTCTTTATTGGCATAGTCCAACGCGACAATGATCGGAGAAGATATCGGGCCACTGTTATTAGTTTTAGTTGCAGACGTCATTTTTAAGCCCTTTTCAGTCAATAAGTAATGATAACGCTCATATTCTACAGGCTGCTCTACTGAAATTACAGCTATCGAGCGACACCAATACTTGCTGTTTATGGGTCGTAATTGCCGCAGAGGGTCAATTTACGTCAAGCAGTGAGATTGTGCTTACCTGCCATTAAGTAAATCAGCTTCAAGAAACGTAAATTCTCAATCAAATATTTTGATTTAGATGCTCAGTTGTTTGTGATTCTCATTCAATATTAATGCTGTATCATTCACTCCATCGCCAGACAGTAATTGTCTACTGAATAAGTAAAAAATATCAATTATTCAATATAATAAACTAGAAACTGGAGTTTCACATGAAAAGCATTAAATTCATCGCCCCGGCATTAATTCTGTCTCTCGCATCATTTGCTAGCGTCGCCGCCACTCAAATACAAACTAATCAATCAGCAGGATTGAATGAAGCTGGCGTGATTTCTGCCAGTAATGCAACTACCTTGACCGAGTTAGAAAATGCATTGGCGCAGCAAGCCAAAGCTGCCGGTGCAAAATCTTTCCTGATAACCTCTGCGACCGGCAATAACAAAATGCACGGTACCGCCATTATCTATCGTTAATACCCGTCTCTCCGGTTAACGCTTTATCTCTTTCTAAGAGCGCATTTGCGCTCTTTTTGCCGTGGCTAATGTGAATTTTTTGTGACAGTTGTGTTATCCCCTAGACAGTTTCGCTTCCCTCGCTTAGCTTGGTATTTCCTCCTAAGTTAAAGGTTATATGATGAGCGAAATATCTACCTTAACCATTAAAATCCCTCTGGAATTAAAAGAGAAAATCAAGGCTGCTGCCTTAGAAAAACAGTTTTCCCTGAGTACCGAAGTGTGCGAAAGATTAGAAAAGAGCTTTGAGGTTGATGTTAAAAGTAGTAAAGCCAGCCGCAAAGATGCCAAGTTGCATCAAGGTGAGATTGATAGCCAAGGTGTAGAAGAGATTTCAGAGCAGCCGTTAAGCCAAAAAGAGTTGAAGAAACTGCGACAATTATTGAAAGACGGTGTGAAAGCGCCTCAGAAGAAAAAATAAAGATAACACCACAATACTTCATCAAAAACTATCGGGTGGCTCAGGTCACCCGATGACTGTCGCGATACCTCTGACAATAGAAACGTTTACTGCCCATCCAATCCCCGGATCGGCTTAACCGAAGCCCAGGCTCGGCATGATGGACAGTGCCAGTACAGAGAGTGCGCGGTAAAACCACATTTATGACAGCGATAACGGGGTTTGGTCCGAATCTGTTCTCCTACCATGTCTCGCAGCAACAGCAAGCTCTCTTTCGCTCGCCCTTCTTCTGCATCTGCCAGGTGATAATCCATTAATCGATAGAAAACACGCATGGTGGGATGGCGTTGTAACTGGCGGTTGATATAGGTTTGTGCCACATCACGGCCTTCATGCTGTTCCAGTATTTCGGCCAGCATTAGTTCAGCCGTAGCACCCGTATTATCTTCAACGCAGCGTTTGAGGAAATTCGCCCACGCCTCGGGCTGTTGTAGATGTTGGTAGCAATCGCTCAACATAGGTAATGCCTCGCTGACCACTTCCTTATCCTGCTCCAGCACACGCTCCAGCGCCTCTACGCCTTTGGCATATTCACCCTTGGCAATATGCACCCGACCTTGCATGATGGAGACACGGGCGCACTGCTTATCCGCAATAGCCGCTTTCTTCAGCAACCCCATTGCTTTCTCTAAATCATCACTCCCCATGGCTTGCAGCGCCAGTTCGCAATAGAAATGCGCTATCTCCAGCCGCTGATTATCTTTGCCCATCTTGACCAGTTTTTCCGCCACTTCAATCGCGTTGTTCCAATCACTGGTGGCCTGATGAATAACCAATAACTGCTGTAGTGCCCCGAGCCGGAAATCTTGCTCTTCAACCAATTGATTGAACATATCCTCTGCCCGATCATATAAACCCGCGGCCATATAATCACGACCAAGTTGCTGAATTGCCAGCAATCGTTGTTCAAAGGTCAGAGAAGCACTTTCCATCAACGCCTGATGAATGCGGATAGCGCGGTCAACTTCACCACGAGAACGGAACAAGTTCCCTAATGTCAGATGCGCTTCAACGGTCGAACTGTCTTCTTTCAACATCTCAAGAAACAGATCAACCGCTTTGTCCTGCTGATTAGAGAGAAGGAAGTTAACCCCTGCCACATATTCACGAGACAGGCGGTTAGCATCCTGTTGCTTATCCTGCTGAGCGCTTCTACGCCCCATATACCAGCCATAGGCGGCAGCGACGGGCAACAGCAGAAACAGCATTTCTAACATAGAAAATTATTCCTTGCTGACAGCAGGTGTGGAAACAGCCGCACTGGATTCAATAGGCTGCTCTTGCTGTGACTCAAGACGTTTAATTTTCCGCTCTGCGCGCCCCAGTAAAATTCGAACTCGCAGATAAAAAAGCCCACAAATAACCCACCCAAGTACCAAGCCCGCCGCAAAAAGCGTTGCCAATAACGTAGATACCCGATATTCGCCCTGAGCCAATAAATAGTTAAAGGTAACGACTTGATCGTTATTTGCCCCTAACGTGACTGAAATCACGAAAATCACCAGTACTAACAAAAAAATCAGCAAATATTTCACGTTTTTTCCTAAAGGCCGAATCAACCTGATGAATTATGCCAAAAATGTGGCGCCCTTACTTGATAAATTAGCACTTCCTTACCCAGCAAAGAAACCCTGCACCAAGATAAAGCGCCGATTGGGCACCTAATTGATATTATTTTAAGCGACTGGGCTGAGAATAATAACTAATCACTCAATTTTCCTCATGCTCACGTTTTTCTATCTCGCGCTGTTCTTGTGGCAAAATGGCTAACGAGCCGAACCAACGTTGTACTAAGCTACACACAATGGCGACCAATAACCCGCTGATAAGTGCTGCGGCTACCAGATCCCGTGGCCAATGCATGCCTAATACCAACCGGCTCATCATGACACCTTGCGCCCATATCATTAGCAAAATGACGGTTTTATAATGTCGCCGTGGCCACAATATGCCTACCGCCAACAATGCCCAACTGGCAGCAAAAACCGTGTGACCTGAGGGGAAAGCAAAGCCAGTTTCAAACTGCCAATGACTGCTCAACCACGGCGGAATAATGGTTTGGCTCTGTAGTTGCTGTTTGACCAACTCACTGCGTTCAGCACGGGGAAGCGAATAGAAAAAGCGATTATCAATATGATGTTCTGCCTCAAGCCAGACGACAAATGGACGAGGTTCTTGTACCTGCTCTTTAATCAGTGATTTTATACCCTGACCGACAAGAATTACGCCGCCCATCAGGACCAACAACCCTATCGCGGGCTTAATCCGAAACCGTAGGCACCATAAAAACCAGCAACTGAGCAACGCACTGGTCAAGATTCCCCATGGCGCAGTGACCGTTTCAGTCACCCAGAACACACTTTTCAACCAAACATTATTACTGCCGGGTTGCCACTGCCAACCAGAAAGCCAGATAACAAGGGTGGGTAAGAGTAAGATAAGTGTTCCGACAGTGATTCGTTTCGCTATATTCCACATCTGGGGCCCTTGGTTACACATGATGTCTATATCGTCTTTTCCATGGTGATAGCACGAATTGTACAGCGGCTATAACCACACAGTATAAGTCCCATTAATCATTGATAACACAAACAAAATTATGTTATTACCCAAATATGTTCTCGTCAGACATTTTCTCTTTCCTTTTCGCTGCTTTGTTGAACAGCAGTGAGCCAAAAGTTATGGCAATATAGCTAATAATGATCGCAGAGAAACTTTTTATTTAACCCTATGCCCTAAGATGAAGGGATATAACGGGTTAAAGCGGGTATCCACATCAGGATGCGCGATAACATCCTTAAGGTCTGAAGTTATAATATGAACAGTAAGATGCAGCTTAAACGTGTAGCAGAAGCCAAGTTACCCACGCCTTGGGGTGATTTTTTGATGGTCGGTTTTGAAGAGTTAGCCTCTGGCCATGATCATCTGGCCTTAATATTTGGTGATATCAGTGGTGATAAACCAGTGCTCTCCCGTGTTCATTCTGAGTGCCTGACAGGTGATGCTTTGTTTAGCCTGCGTTGTGACTGTGGTTTTCAGTTAGAAGCCGCATTGGCGCACATTGCCGAAGAGGGGCGCGGTGTGTTGATTTATCATCGTCAGGAAGGCCGTAATATTGGTTTGCTGAATAAGATTCGCGCTTACGCGTTACAGGATAAGGGCTTTGATACGGTGGAAGCTAACCATCAACTCGGATTTGCCGCCGATGAACGTGACTTCACCTTATGCTCAGATATATATAAATTACTGGGCGTCAAAGCCGTGCGCTTGCTAACCAATAACCCGAAGAAGGTTGAGATTCTCTCCGAGGCGGGGATTAATATCGTTGAGCGGGTGCCATTGATTGTCGGGCAAAATCCCAAGAATGAACAGTATATGGCCACCAAAGCGGCCAAAATGGGCCATCTGCTGACCAAATAATTAGCCGCGTTCAAGAACAATAAAGGGTGGTTTCTCAACCACCCTTTTTATCGAACAAGCACCGTAGTGACACTGTCACTAATGGCTATGCCATTCTAATAACGACAACATTCTAATAACTACAGCATTTTGCGGATAACATAATGCAAAATGCCGCCATTTTCGAAATAAACCAATTCATTACCTGTATCTATACGGCAGTGGGTATCTACCGTTTGTTGCCGCCCGTCAGCATAGGTTATCGTCACTGCCACCTTCTGCCCTGGGGACAGTTTTTGTAACCCACTGACGCTAATGGATTCATCACCCGTCAGCCCCAAAGTTTTGCGATTAACCCCTGCTGGGAACTCGAGGGGCAAAATACCCATCCCAATCAGATTGGAGCGATGAATACGCTCAAATGACTCAGCAATCACTACCCGCACCCCCAGTAATCTTGGCCCTTTAGCTGCCCAGTCACGACTCGAACCGGATCCATACTCCTTACCGGCAATCACCGCCAATGGCACATTCTCCTGCTGATAGCGCATAGCAGCATCATAGATAGCCATCTCATTTTGTGACGGAATATGACGAGTGACACCCCCTTCAACCCCCGGGACCATCTCATTACGGATACGGATATTGGCAAACGTCCCACGCATCATCACTTCATGATTACCACGACGGGAACCGTAGGAGTTAAACTCTTTAATCTCGACCCCACGATCACGTAAATAGCGGCCCGCAGGGCTATCAAGCTTGATATTACCGGCGGGAGAAATATGGTCTGTGGTGACAGAATCAGCCAAAATCGCCAAAATACGTGCATGGTGAATATCCTCAACCGGATCAGGCAACGCTTTCATATCACTAAAGAAAGGAGGCAAACGGATGTAGGTGGAATCGCTCTGCCAATCATAGGTTGGTGTACTATTAACCTGAATCGACTGCCACTCTTCATCGCCATCAAATACGGCGGCATATTCCTTACGGAACATCTCAGTTTTAACCTCTTCGACAGCTTTAGCGATTTCAAATCCGCTAGGCCAGATATCCTTTAGATAAACCGGCTTGCCGTCAGGGTCGTTACCGAGCGCCTCTTGTGCCAAGTTGACATTCAAATTACCGGCCAGAGCATAAGCCACCACCAGCGGCGGCGAAGCCAGCCAGTTGGTTTTTACTAAAGGATGAATGCGCCCTTCAAAGTTTCGGTTACCGGACAGCACCGCACCGACGGTCAAATCCCCGACTTTGATGGCATTTTCTATTGGATCAGGCAATGGGCCAGAGTTACCAATACAGGTGGTACAACCATAACCCACCAGATTAAAGCCCAAATTATCCAGATAAGCGGTTAATCCGGCGGCATTGAGATACTCAGTCACCACTTTAGAGCCTGGTGCCAGTGAAGTTTTCACCCATGGTTTGGTTTTTAGCCCCTTTTCTGCCGCTTTTTTAGCTAACAGACCGGCTGCCATCAGTACGCTGGGATTCGAAGTATTAGTGCATGAGGTGATCGCGGCAATCACCACCGCGCCAGATGCCAACTCGTGCGTTTTTCCTTCCAGCGTGAAGCTAACATGGTCAACTTTATCTTTTTTGCTATTAATTTCCAGTTCTTCAAACGCTTTAAAGGCTAAGGGCACTTTGGGTAAAGCGACCCGGTCTTGTGGCCGCTTCGGCCCAGCCATACTCGCTTCCACTGTGCTCAAATCCAATGAGAGCTGACTGGTGAAAATTGGCTCGTCACCAGGATGACGCCACAACCCTTGTGCTTTACTGTAGCCCTCAACCAAGGCTATCTGTTCATCACTGCGGCCACTTAAGCGCATATACCCCAGCGTCACGTCATCCACCGGGAAGAAACCACAGGTAGCACCAAACTCAGGCGACATATTGGCTATAGTCGCGCGATCTGCCAGTGGCAAATCCGCCAGACCATCACCATAAAACTCAACGAATTTGCCTACTACCCCATGTTTTCGCAGCATTTGCGTTACGGTAAGCACCAAGTCCGTGGCAGTGATCCCTTCACGCATCTTACCGGTCATTTTGAAGCCGACCACATCGGGAATCAGCATTGAGACAGGTTGGCCCAGCATTGCGGCTTCCGCTTCAATCCCACCAACGCCCCAACCGAGTATCCCCAAGCCATTGATCATGGTGGTGTGGGAATCGGTACCCACTAACGTATCGGGGTAAGCGACCTCCCGCCCACCCTGCTGTTCATGCCAAACCGTCTGCCCCAAATACTCAAGGTTAACCTGATGGCAGATCCCGGTACCCGGCGGTACCACACGGAAACGGCTAAAGGCTTTCTGCCCCCAACGCAGGAAGATATAGCGCTCGTGGTTACGTTCCATTTCGAGCCGGACGTTCTCGCCAAAAGCGGCTTTATCGCCAAACTCGTCAACAGTGACGGAATGGTCGATAACCAAATCTACCGGTGACAATGGGTTAACCTGCGCCACATCGCCCCCCAGCCGTTTGACTGCTTCACGCATCGCAGCCAAATCGACTACCGCTGGTACGCCGGTGAAATCCTGCATTAATACCCGCGCAGGCCGGTAAGCAATTTCCCGGCTGGCATGCCCGGTGAGCTGCCAATCAATAATGGCTTTTAAATCATCCTCTTGAACCTGTTCGCCATCCAGATGACGCAGTAGATTCTCCAGCAACACTTTCAGTGATTTCGGCAGTCGGTCAATATCCCCCAGCACTGCCGCCAGTTGCGGCAGGCTGTAGTAGTGATATTCATGATTAAGAGCGACCAACTTGGCCATACTCGTTTTTCGCAGATCCAACGACATAGCGCCTCCATTGTTTCTTATAAGTGCTCTAAAACAGCATTCATCCCAACAAGGCTATTCCCTTGTAATTATGAGGTCTGAATTAAATATAACACAAAGAAACATTAACATTTTGGCAACAATGGCAATTACTGGCAGCGATAGGTGTAAACGATGGTGATGGCCAATTTGTGTCAATTACTCAGATTTATGGACAGGGTTATTTACATTATTGAAACCATAATCGTCCCATTCATAATCATCTTCCTGCTGAGACACTAATCCATCATTTATCTCTTCTATCTCTTCTATCTCTCCAGGATCTTGAGTTAATTTAACTGAATAACTTTCTAGTTGTTTAAGACCTTTCTCATCATTCTCTATCTCATTTTTAAGAACGCCAGAAAAGTTTGTTATCATTTGTTCAATTTTATTATCACTACACTCAGCTAATTCATTGTTTATATAATGAGTTATTTCATCAAACCCTTTAATAATGGATTGCAATGATTTATTAAAATCATCTGCTTGTTCTTCACGCGCTGCTCGTTCTTTATTCAATCTATTTTCCATTACGCAATAATTACTATCATCCTTATTTATATTTGAAAAGCTCACCGCAATATTTTTTGCCATATCTACATCAGATTGAGTATTTGCCAACACAAAACCATTTAAATTGAATAAATTCATTAGCCAATCTAAAAATTTCTTTATTACCGTTCTGGAGTCCAGAGCCTCTTCTAACACCGTAGGGCATTGAGGGAAAAATTCAATAGAAATTGAAGGTTTTTCATGACTTAATTGACAATCTTTATCAAACAGAAACTCACCCGTCAATTTAAAAAGATTACAGCTCTCTTTACTGTGGATCACCTCATAATGCATCTTCACACCAGATTGACCATTTCTCTCAAAGCAGAAAGTTGGGTTATAACCAGGCGGCAAACCACATTTCAGTGCGTTATCGAAACCTATCATCGTTTCTGCCAGTGGGGTCTCAACCAACGAACTCAGTAAATTGTGCAGGTTTGTGTCATGATAATTTGCAGATGGATTAACCCACCCATGTTTACATAATTCATCTAATACTTTATTAATTCCATTCTTTTTTTCTAAAAAAAACTGTTCTTCACCCATTTTTATATTAAAAATTTCACTTCCGGCATAGACATCATCATGAAATGAAAACACATTAGTTAATGTATTACTTAATAATGGACAAGATGTTGAAGACATATATTCCCCTGAAAGTATTTATAAAAATAACACCATTATTTTCATAAACAAATTAACAGGAGAGGTGACTATTGGCTTTTGAATTTTTACTTATTAGTTCTGTTATGGAAAAGCCATCACGAAAAAGAGATGGCTTTTATTTCTTTATAAATTACTTAGTCGGCAATTTAATGTCTTTAAACATCGCCTCGATGATCAAAAGTCGCTCCGTACAAGGCTTAGCGGAGTATTGAAAGTATGTACCAACGGAATCACACAGGAATTACACATGTTTTTCGTCGTCCATCTGGTTTGTATACGTTTTGCAAACATCATAATGGGATAGCCATTCATATAACGCTTGGCACCAGAGATTCCTATGAGGCTGCGGTAATGTCTCGTAGTTTATTGATGGTTTACTATCAGCATTCCTGCGAACCACTTGAGACAGTGCGCCAGATGCTCTATTCATGCAGAAAACAGCTTCAATTAGCTGCTCTGGTGGGTTATGCCGTGCCGCCTTCCCTCCCCCAAACTGTGCCAGTTGTAAAACAACCAGTAAGGGCTATTGCACCAAAACCAAAGAAAGACAAAGAGAAGCGTTTAACACTGTTAGTTGTTCTGGATGATTACTTAAAAAGTAATAAAAACGATTGGAGGGCAAAGACGCTGGAAGTCAATGAGTCACGCTGTCGCTATTTAATCGATTTTTTGGGGAATAAACTAATAACAGAAATAAGCAAATCTGATGTTTCTGACTTTAAGCAACACTTGGTAGATAGAGGATTAAGTCCCAATACCTGTAACGACTATTTTATCAAAGCGTCTGGGCTATTTACGTTTGCCTGTAAGCAACGAGATTACATCACAAGAAACCCATTTGAAGGAATGCGCTTTAAAAAAGTATCAAATGTTACTGATAAGAGAGGGATACTCCACCTAGAGCATGAGCAGGCACTTAAGGGCTTCCCTGAGCATTCACAGAATTGGTGGTTGCTCCAGTTGCTTTGGTTCACTGGATGCAGGATAAGCGAGATATCACAGCTACAGCCAGCCGACTACCGTGTAATTGATGGAGTTAAGTGTATTTCTATTAACGATGAAGGGAATAAAACGCTTAAGAATTATGCCTCTAGGCGAACCATACCTATTCATGAAGACTTGCTAAAACTCGGTGTTTTCACAGATAAACCAACGTTTACATATACCCCTGATAGGGCTTCTCAGCTTGTTTCTTCAATCTATACAGGTCTAGGCGTTACAGCACACAGTTATAGATACGGTATGAGTGACAGACTTAGAAAATTGAACATTCCTGATTATGTCAGATTTGAACTATTAGGACATGCACACAAGACAACTACCGATAGGATTTATAAATCAGACGATGCAATTATATTATTAAAATCTGCTATAGATTTAACGTAAAAAAGGCGGGGATTAACCCGCCCTGTTTATTTATAAATCAACGTGCTGGGTAACTTGAAAGTAAATCATTCATGGTATTGTTGTTGTACTCGTTTATCTTGTTATTTGCTAGTACAGAAAAAACCCCCTCTAAACGCCCTACGTCTGTACTAATATGCACATCCGCAGGTTTAACAGTAATATGATTAACTGGTGCTTGGTACTGGCTACTAGCTTGGTACGGTGTTGGTTGTAGACTGCTTGCTGTAGGAATCATAGCCTGTGGAGACAGTGAATTAGCATATGGTTGGTATGCTTTCATTCCGTCACGTCCAAGCTCGGCAAGCCATTGTCTAATTCCACCCTTCGTGAGATTTTCTTGATGATTTTTCAGGCTGTCTGCTTTAATCTCTTCCTGACTTTTCAAGAATGGCAGTTTAGATACTATCCAAGAAATAAGTAAGGTAAGCTTACCTACGGCAGTTCCAAGGGCTTCAATTAGTGGGGTGAGGTCTTTCAGGCTCTTGCCTACGCCCTCGCTGCCTCCAATGGCCTCAGATAAGGCTATGCTGAATCTATCCCCTAGCGTTTGCCCTGCTTGCCCTACGGCCTGCCCGAATGCTCTAAGCTGTACTAACTGCTCAACCTCAGAAGAAGTTAGTAGCTGTCCCTTGCTGCGCATATCTTCCCAAGTATTAACCAATTGTTTGCCTTGGTCTTTAAAAGCATCCAAGAACAAACTGGCATCATCAACACCTTCGAGGAAGTAGGTCATCTCCGCATTGGTCTTCTTGAGTTGCTTCCCAGAATCCACAACTTGAACCATAAACTCGGTGGGACTCCAGTCCTTGATTTGCTTCATAGTTACACCGGTAGGCTTAAGCAATTTTTCATATAAATCAGCGAATTCCCCACCATTTTGAATTTCACCAGTCTTAGGATTCACTTTCCCCATCTCGGTTAATTCTGCTTTTTTCTCATTGATATCTTTCAACAAATCAATGGGGTCTTTTGTAATATTGTTAAGGACGCTGTACCGAACTAAAGCCTGTGCCTCAAAACTCTCTACGTCCTGCTTCTGCATCTGTTTGATCAGCATTGCACGGTTTGTGCTGGTTTGTGCTGCTGAATATGCAGCAAAACCGCCTACCAAACCGCCTGCAACAGCCATACCTGTACCAGCGGCTAGCCCAAATCTACCATTCTTTGCACCAACTGCTTGTTGTCGTGGTTGTTTACGTGCTTGAGTTTCACTGCGTGATATGGCTCTTGTTGTTTGTAGCAGACGTTTAGCTTCAAAATTTAGCTCTTTCATATCAAGGCGTTGTTCACGATATTGTTGTGTTAAAGCTTTGGCGGCTGTTACCGCTTTGAGTTTTTCACCAGCGCTCAGTTTATCGAGACGAGCAATATCAAGGCTCATATTCTTTAGCTTCATCGTTGCTGCGATGTCACGGTCAGTTGCTTCCTTCAGGGCTTTGCGATATGCCAATCGCTTTTTATCTGCCAGTGCTGCCTCTTTTGCCTGACGGGCGGCTTCTGACTGGGTTTTACCCACGCTATTCATTTGTTTCATTTGTGCTGCCGTCACCGCTGCCCAATCTTTGGTTGATGGCGTACCCACGATACCAGTGCCGAAACCTGACTTAACTTTGCTTGCTTGATTGAATACTTTTGAAATAGCTGCCATCTGCTGATTGGCTACGGCTTTTGCACTTGCTACGGCTTTATTGGCAGAGGCTGGAGAAATGGTTCCTACTGCCCCAATTGATTCTTTCCTCAGCTTTTTCATTTGTTCTTTTACACGTTTTAAACTTTGGATATCAGTATCAAATTTGACGATATTCCTTAGCGTAGCTGCTGTTATATTCATATATTTATCTCCTTGTTATTATTTTTCTCAGATAAAATCAGATAAAAAAATAGCCAGCGGTTTAAGGCTGGCTTTATTACTTAGACTGAAGAGGATGCGTTAACGCATCCTCCAATGTCATTTTCTGTTCTTTCATACGCCAATGTACCGTTGACTCTGAAATGTTGAATAGCTTTGCAAGCTGCCTGATGTTTAATACATTAAGTACATCAGCTCCTGAAATACGCCTGATAATTCGGTGTGAGCTACCCTCTAGGGTAATAACCATAATACAATACCTCTATATAATAAAAATGATAGATATAAAAGAACGGGGCTAATATAGACCCCACTCATAATAAAAATAAACAGGCATGTAAAGAGGGTAAGTACTGTAGTAATAAATACCCTCACACCTAAATTAAGCCTTAATTGATAATGAGATTGTCGCCTGAGGCAGGTTGTTTACTGGTAAAAGTGAGAACTCAGAAACAATTGTTGGGAATCCCCATTCGTCATTAGGTAATTGATACTGAATGAATTCTCCCTCAACACCAATCATATTAGCTGATTTTATCGCTGGCCCTGCATGATGAACATGGACACGACTTGATTTAGTGTATTTAGTAAACATGAAACCTCCATTATCTGGAATGTCATATTGAGCGTTTTGTCCTGTAACATCGATAAAGACTACACCCTTGTAGACCCACATCTGATAAGCTGGAAGCAATTCAGTATACTGAGTAAGGAAGTTATCCGCACTGAGTGAAGACAAGTTGTAAATCATTGTCTCAGCCACCGTAGGGTGATATTTAAGTTCTGTTGCTAGGCTACCAGAGCACACAATGAAGCGTTGTAATACATCTCCATTCTTCCCTTGAGTAGCAATTTGCTGCTGTTGAATCAGACTATCTAGTTGCTTAGGTACAGAAGCACTTGCAGCGAAATCAAATTCATAATTAACCTGACTACCAGCACCAAATTCATCATAATAATTTAAATCGCCCTGACCTGCATATTTAGATTTAGAAACCCCTCGAAGGATTGAGTCAGAATAATAACGGTCTTTAGTATTGTAATACTTCGTTACTTGCTTCTCGATTAGTTCAAGCCTAGCTTTACCTAGTGTTTGGTCTGCATCAAGACCTGCTGCACGGAATCGCTCTAAATCACGAGATGTCAATTGGTCAACACTGCTGAAATATGGCAGTTGATAAACGTAATTCGAGAAACGAGGTCTTACTGTAGTATTGAAGTCACTTGCGTAAGGCACATTTTCATTTAATACTTCTTCCGCTTTATCAATCAAACGATCTAATGCCACGTTCAGTGTGTCGTGATTCTCAACACCAAATAGATCAAGGGCATTGAATAATCGATTGGGTATTTTAATCTGCTCATAGATATATGATAGGTCTACGATTTGATCACTTGGATTTGCAGGTGCTAATTTAAAAGCCATATTATTTTTCTTCCTTATTATTGTTATTTTATTGTTTAGAATTAATCTATTCTGTTACTGAATACGGAAACCATCTACAAGAAGTAACGTTTTTGCTTTAGCCAAGCCCGCTGCATCTGCTGCTTGGAGGACTGCTTCACGTAATACCACACCAAATGCATTTGCCACCCGTAGTGTCTGTGCTGAGCCTGCGGGATAGTCTTCAAGAACGACGTAGACTTTTGTCGAGGCTGTTGTTGCTGCTGCGCCTGATGTTGCATCAATGCAAGTTCCAGCATAAGTAATAGCTGGGAGCGGCATAGTGACAAGCTTCTGATTGAAGACGTTATCAACGGCATACGCGATGATATCATTCTGGCCTAAAGGGCTTGTACCTGTTTTACCTGTTTTTAATAGAGACATTCTTTCCTTCCTTTTATTGTTGTTTGTATTTTGCTTTAACCAGTTGGAGCAAATAATCCGGTTCTTCTTTACTGTTATTGGACTTATTTACTTCAAAATCTGCATGGTCTTCGTTTCGAGTGACAGCGCTACTCATCATCAGGCCACCTTCACCATACTCCTCTGCTTTGATATCAAATTGTTTGGCGATGAATGCCATTTTGTTTAACAATTCCATATCGTCAGAATAATACGTGACTTTAAATTTCTTATTACTTGTTGCCATAGATTATTCCTTATATTTGTTATAGCACTTTGAAATGCCCCTTGAGTTGATTTAATAAGAGTATTAGATTTAGAGAATATAATATGAATAGTCAAATCAACGAACAAGAGGCATTTGAAAGTTCAATTGTAGATTGTTTACTTTGCTTGTTTAAAATGAGAAGTTATAACTTACTGAATTCTCTTAACTATATATTCCCGCAGTGTAGATATAAAATAATAGGCTCTATCACATCCAGCGATAGAACCTTTATCTTTAAGCACAAACAAACAATAACAAGGAAGTAAACAAGAAATCAGATTATCAGAGGAAATGAACGGAAGAGCGTACATTTATTAAAATCTCTAAAAGTAAAGACCTTAAGAAATGTCACCTACTGGCAATGCGGGTGCTGAAGCCACAAGGATTTATCCAGAAGATGAGGCATTATTTTGTAATTAAAGTGATGGCTTAATTTCTACTTTTAATTAATTTTTTAATAATTCAAGGAGATAATTTTCGGCTATTATTCGTGGTAATGAGTTTCAAATCATCCCTCTAATATTATTATACACTATTACAGGGATGACTGCAATATATTGTGGTGATTTTCCTTGACTATTTCTTATTTATTTTAATATTCTTCTTATGCAAGAACACCCCCACATTCTAATAACTCTTTTTCAAATTCTCTTACAGCCTGTTCACCACACTTCAACGCGATATGCTGAACAATGTTAGCTCGCTCTATTAGATCCTGATGATGTTCAGTCAGATAATGTTCGTTACTTAAAATGACGTCAGCTAATTGGTCTAATTTATCGTTTGTGTATTCGATTAACGAGAATAGATTGATATGTTCATTATCAACGAAATAATTCAGATCTAAATAGATACTCTCAAGTTCATTCAAAATCTTATTTGTCTTCTTCACTGCTTTCTTCTGTTTTTGTTTTTTCAAGAAGTACATCATTAGTTTGGTTTCCTTTTTTATTATTGTTGTTATTGTTAACACCGCATTCGCTACGTGATAAACACGGTGTTTTAATCGAGTTAGGGTATACCCTGTAGGTTAGGGTGTCTTTATAGAGAACTCTTCTCCTAGCTTGCAGTATTGCGTCTGTAGCAAGGGGCTAACATAACTATCATCAAAGCCATTAGTTGAAACTGTGTTTGTACAATAGGTACAAAGGTAATTACTGGGAATAAATAAAAAGATACTGCAAAACACAGAAACAGCGCACCCAGTAAAGTTAGATATTTAATCAACTCACCTCCTAGTTTAAAATAGTTAATGGCAATTCATCACGAGTCTTCTGTTTTTTGTTTTTTATTTGCCTCTGAATTTGTGCCATTGTTTGTTTTAGCATACCCGGCACACTCCAACCCTCATCCCAACAAAATTCTTTAAGTTCTTGGTATTCCTCTGGGGTCATGTATAAGCTGAGTGTGATTGTTTGTTCTTTGTCTTTTGCATATGCCATATGTTTCTCCTATAAGATAATATTTAGAATGGTTCAGGTATATGATCACAATTACCAGATTGATAACCTATATCTGGATAATAGTATTGTTTAGGCTCAGGCTTCTTAACAACTGCAACATACTTATAATCTGACCTTGCAAAATCTGGGAGGTCGTCTTCATCTTCATTGTGCTTTGGTGAATAAATTTCTATCGGTTTTTCTTTTATCTGTTCTATTTCTTTAATGGCTATTTCTTCTACTTTTAAGCTTTCATTCACTGCTTCATTATCAGAGACTTTGTTAGCCTTTGATTTTGCTTCTATAAAGGCACTTACAGGCTTAGGCGGTACCTTTGCATTGGTTAACTGCTTACCCTGCACTAATGGCTGTTCTGTACGTTCATAACGTGTGCCTTTTAACTGGCCTGTCAGGTCTGTTTTGAATCCTACTACTTCATTGATATCTAAAACTGTATATAGATTACTTAGACCTTTTCTTGATTCTTTTTTAAGCAGACCTAATTCAAGTAGACCATTAATATATTTTTGAGTAGAAGTTTTACTTCCTATCCCTAACTCCTCAGTAATTCTAACAATACTGGGAAAAACCTTTCCACTATTTTCTTGCCAAGCTAAAAGATAAATATAAACTGTTTTGAGAGACAGACTAAAGGGTAATAACTTCCCATTTACTTCAATCTTATTGATTGCCATTACATCAGAATACTGTTTAGAAAAAGTTCTTTCATTATTATTGTTGTTGTTGATCTCTGTCATTATTTCCCCTTTCATTGGAGTTATCGTTGTTTGTTTTATTCATTGCCTGTTTAATCAAATGTTTTATTGCTGCTGGTCTAGATTTATTCGGGTAGTTATCATCTAACCATTGCACCAGCTCTCTAGGCAGTTCAACTTGCATTTTTCATGCTCCTAATGAGATTAATTCTTGTTGTAACTCGTTTATTTTAAATTTAATAACTGCAATTCTGTACAACTGACGGCGCTCTTCTGTTAGGTTACGCTCTCGCTGATATCGAAGTGCGGTAGTTAGTTTTAACTTTCCGGTATTTAAATCATTTAGGATATCTTCTGAAGTAAATCTAAGTGTGTTAGTTTGTGGCTGTTGTGTTGTCATTTTATTCCTTTTTTTTGAATGCAAAAAAGGCCACCTCTATTATGGTGACCTCATATGGATTACTTTATTTGTGATTGTATTTTTCTATCTCAGAGCAAACTCTCTTGCTCCTACTATTATATTAGTATAAATCCGTCTATATGTCAACATATATCTAACTTATTTTTGTTATATATACCCAAGATTACAATAACAGAAATAAAATCGTTTTGCAAGCAGTCTGGCTAATTAATAGGTAAAACCTTGCACAGTGAATATCATATAAACCTGAATCCAAGATTGCACAGTGTAATGGTTACATCATTGCATAGTGTAAGATTGGTTAATGAAGGTTATAAGATGATAGTTAATAAGTTATAGTCTTATCATAACGTTTAACTGTTCAGATTATTACCTGTCAGTCTTGTTATCGGTGAGCGGTAGCGAGATAACAACAATAGGCACAGACCTATGGACGAAGTGTTAACGTAGTCTATAAGGTCATAATATTATACTAAGAGACTAACTATACATTCATTAACATTCATTCCTTAGTCAGTCTTTAACTGATTTAGTTATAATCTAGTATTAATATAGTTATAATCTAGTAGTGGTCACATGCCTGTCATAGTACCATAACACCCGTATGTCATACTTCTATAACATATGCTTGTTATAGTCACTGTAACATATGGGTGTCATGCTAATTTGATTAAGACTATCTACTATTAGCTGTTTTTCTATACTGCGTTGTGTTTATACGGCTCTTATCTTTTATCTCTTCAAATATCTCATGATCTTCTTTTTTGTTATCCATTTCTGTACATTCAGTAATGTATATATTTAAATCCTGAGATTTTCCATCGTAAGTATAATCTATAACATATTCAAATAACGAATATTCGTAGCTACCTGAATATTTTCGATACGCTTGCCAAGCTTCCTCGTGATTTTTAGCTTCCCCATTCCAGAGAGAATCAGAACTTGTCCCAGAAAAAACTTTATACTTAGGCATTAATTTTTATCCTTATTGCTGTGTGTGAGCATTAAAAGTAGCTTATCCCAATATCAAGAAATGATATTAATCTGGCTCAACCGTTACCTTACCTGTATGCAAGTCTTCTTTCATTATATAAGTCAACAAGTCGTCATCGCACATAATTCTAAAACTACCATCATAATTGAGAGTAACACTTACAGGGTCTGGACATCTATAACCTGATGCAATAACACTAGCCTGCCCTAAACGATCTCTTTGTTCCCTTTTAGCGTCAGCAATTGCCTTTTCCTCTGGGGTTACAGGTTTGGAAGGTTCATCATAAAAGTTCGTTTTTATGACTGCAAAAGCAATAGCAGCTAAAAACAAGTAACGATATTTAAACTTAAAACTATTAACAGGATTTGGCTTAGTGATTATCTTTTGGCCTAAACTCTCGCTAACATTTGGTTCACTCTTGCGATTCTTTTTTGCAATCCATGCTGATGCTGTCTCATTTATTCCTTTATCTTCAGCAGGGGATATCACTTGCTCTTTACCACAAGAGTTACAAAATTTGTCTGTATTACTGATTTCTTTACCACATTCAGAACAGAACATATATTTAATTCCATATAAATATCAGACAGTAAATATAGCTTGTATCTCTCAATAAACGATACTAAATAAATAGATACACATCACAATTATCTAAACAACCTTTCACTTTGGTGGTTATTGGAACAAGCCTACGTTTAATCATGCTTGACCAGCATCGTCTAAAATTTTGGCGATGCTTTATTTCCTCATCGAAGCCCAGAAGAACAACCCACCTACAGCAATCATAGGTATAGAATAACTCAGTGCCTCACCAAGGATTGCAATCACCACCCCTGCCCCAGCAAACCAAGTAAAGAGAAGAAAGCTAATGATGCTTTTGATCTGAGTGTTAGTCATAAAACCTCACAAAAATGATCTTAATCAATAAGTTAAAACAAGACTTCTTTTGCATAGGTTAAACAACTATCAGTGATTTTGAAAACTGGTTGTGTCGATCGAACTCTCTTAATCGATCGGTTAAGTCTATCGATTATACCTATCATATTTCCTTATTTGATTGTTTGTACTGATCAAAAACAGCAGTTAATATAGGGTTTATATAGCCTTTAAATAGCCGATAATGATGGGGTAATGATTTGTCTGGTTAGGCAGTGATTACACAGTTCGTATAAGGCTGTATGCACTTCTAAGCCCCGCCCTATCTGAATCCACAATAAAATGCAGGAAATACCGGATTAAGTGATGTTGCCTCTTAACCCCTCAAAACCATGCAGCAATGAAACTACAAATGAAAAATTTTATTATTGTTTGTTGTTGATATGCATTCTCATATTCATAACACCTAACCACCTCTTTGCTATCTGTTATGTCTGTTTATCATTTGGGTACACCCCAACGATAGGTTAGAAGTCATAGTGAAAAACCTATCATTTAGACCTTGATATAACCTATTTGATAAATTATCATTGAGATAACTTAAATGATAAATGAAGGTGTGATATGAAATATGGATACGCCCGTGTCTCTAGCAAAGGTCAAAATCAAGCGCGACAGCTAGCCGTACTTGAGCCACTGTGTGACGAGGTAGTCACCGAGACTGAATCTGGCAAGACGACTAAAGACAGACCAGAGTTAAAGCGTCTCATGGCCTTGCTACGTTCTGGTGATGAGTTAACAGTTAAATCAATTGATCGACTTGCAAGAAACACCAAAGAACTCTTACAACTAATTGATGTGCTAATCGAGAAAAACGTTAAAGTCACTTTTATTGATAACAATCAGACGTTTGATAATAGTCCTACATCAAGATTGATACTCACTATGATGGGTGCTGTAGCAGAGTTTGAACGAGGGATTATTGCTGCTCGCCGTGATGAAGGGATTGCGATAGCGAAAGAAAAAGGGAAATACAAAGGCAAGCAGGCAAACAAAGAACTGCATGCAAAGGTCTTACGGTTACTTGCAGCAGGTAACAACACGATTGAAGAAATAGCCAAAATTGCACAGTGTGGAGTTGCTACCGTTTACCGTATCAAGAAGACTATGAATAACTAATCACGCCATGCTAGCGCCTTGATAACCATTTATTTAGCCCCCTTTAAGGGGCTGTCTATACATACCCAAAGCTATACACAAACTCTTCTCTACAGCCTTTCTACGCGCTGTAAACAGCTCACGATATTTTAGGATTATAAATGCTGATAATTTGACTGATATTGATTTGCTTAACAGTGCGGACACTGAGACGGATATTTTTAAGGCAAGAAAGTTAGAAAGTAGCCCCTTTTAAAAGAGGCCAAAATGGAGGGGGAATTCTAATAATAAATTACCAGCTCAATTCTTCTTTGCTCGCTTTTAAGTCTTGAGCATACATCATCTGTAGAATTGAATATGAACACATATCTATATCATCACAGTATGTATCAATAACCTTATTCAATAACTCCTTATCTGTTGCTTGAGTTAGTTTTTTGAAAGCAGATAATTCGGATTTCTCCAACATACGTAGAGTTGAAGGGCTATCTATATCAAGCTCCGTCATATTATCTTTAGCATCCTGTTTTATATAATCTAATACTGCATTCTTTTCATTCTCAGAACCATTAAAGGTAGATGGATGCACAAAGCCATCAGGTAGAGCAAAAGCAGATAAAGGAATAAACAGGCCAATTGCCAAAAAAGTAAATTTTAAATTCATAAATTGAAGCTCCCAAAAGCAAAGTCACCGCGTAATTACACTTTTATCATGCAAACTTCTGTTGTGGATAAACCTGCGTTCTAATGAAATGTGAAACAGAGGAGGTTGATCTCCTCCTCTGTTGAGCCTAAGCTCACGGCGGAAAGTTACACATAACTTACACGAAATTCACACATAGTGAGCGACCACGATTTTTAGAGGCAGATGTAAGCTGTTGATTTAGTTATCACTTAGTCGGCAGATTTACTTTTTGGAACATCGCCTCGATATCATCATTAGAACGCAAGGCAACCGCTTTATCCACCACATCACGGGTCAGATGTGGGGCGAAACGCAGAATAAAGTCATACATATAACTGCGCAGGAAAGTGCTGCGGCGGAAACCAATTTTCGTGGTGCTGTAGGTAAAGATATCACGGGCATCAACTATCACCAGATCAGGATCTTGGATCGGATCAACTGCCATACTGGCGATAACCCCCACACCCAACCCTAATCGCACATAGGTTTTAATCACATCGGCATCTGTCGCGGTAAACACAATGCGCGGTGTCAGACCAGCACGATTAAACGCAGTATCCAGCTCAGAACGGCCAGTAAAACCAAAGGTATAAGTCACAATCGGGTATGCTGCCAGCTCTTCAATGCTGACGTGGGTTTTACCTGCTAAAGGATGATCAGGCTTGACTACCACAGCACGGTTCCAGTGATAGCACGGCAACATAATCAGGTCGTCATATAAATGCAGCGCCTCAGTGGCGATAGCAAAATCAGCGCTCCCTTTAGAAACCGCTTCGGCTATTTGGGTCGGCGAGCCTTGATGCATATGGAGCGACACACGCGGGTAGCGCTCGATAAAACCTTTAATCACATTCGGCAATGCATAACGCGCCTGAGTATGGGTAGTGGCTACATACAGCGAACCTTTATCAGGATAGGTATGTTCACCGGCAACGGCTTTGATAGCATCTACTTTGGATAAGACTTCACGGGCAATACGGATGATTTCCAGCCCTGCGGGGGTCACCTGCGTGAGATGTTTGCCACTGCGGGCAAAAATTTGGATACCCAGCTCATCTTCCAGCATTCGGACCTGCTTACTGATCCCCGGCTGCGAGGTATACAGTCCTTCTGCGGTGGACGATACGTTAAGGTTATGATTGACCACCTCAACAATATAACGGAGCTGCTGCAATTTCATATCGATACCATCCTAGGTTGAACACTGTGGGAACGCCACAGTTTGGTATATCGGTATCACCCGGTATGCCGAGAAGTTATTAACTAAAACCCGTAAACTGCATGGTGCGAAGCTGGTCAGTATTGACCTTATAATAACATTAGGTGATAAGAAAATATTTTATATAACTACTATATCATTTCATCGCTAACTGTATATACCCTTCTTACTTGGTATTACAGTACATCAGCCTAAAAATAATAGTATTTTTTGATAAATGCAGACAGTAGCCAAAGTGTAATAACTTTAGCGGATTAACTAAGACTATAAAGCACTTGAGTAGATTAGCCCAATAAAAAAACCAGCCATTGAGGCTGGTTTTTTGTTGTGGTACCGGAGTACCGCACTATAGGCTTAAGTGTACTCCGATCGGTTTAACCACTTATTTTTTCGCTTCAACCCATTTTCCATCGATATAGAAAGCAGACCAACCCGTGGCTTTGCCATCTTTCTCGGATGAAACATACTGCTGTTTGGTTTTACGGCTAAAACGTACCATGGTTTTATTACCTTCTTTATCCGCCACAGGCGCATCAGCCAGATAACGTAATTTTTCAGGTAAACGATCTTTGAAGCGAACTAACTCTTCGACTAACGGCGCACGGGTTTCGCGCGACTTAGGGAAGGTGTTCGCAGCCAGGAACACGCCTGCAGCACCGTCTCGCAACACGAAATAGGCATCTGACTTCTCACAAGGCAGTTCTGGCAACGGTACCGGATCTTCTTTAGGTGGCGCGACTTCACCACTGCGCAAGATTTTACGGGTATTCTTACACTCGTCATTGGTGCAGCCCATGTACTTGCCAAAACGCCCCATTTTCAGATGCATTTCAGAACCACATTTTTCGCACTCAACAATCGGGCCTTCATACCCTTTGATACGGAACTCGCCCTCTTCTATCTCATAACCATCACACGCAGGGTTATTACCGCAAACATGCAATTTACGTTGGTTATCGATGAGATAGCTATCCATTGCCGTACCACATTTCTGGCAACGGCGGCGGGCGCGTAATGCGTTAGTTTCCGCATCATCACCCTCAAGGATATTGAGAATCTCAGCTTCGGGTACCAGATTGATCGTGGTTTTGCAGCGCTCTTTAGGTGGCAATGCATAACCAGAACACCCAAGGAACACACCGGTACTGGCGGTACGAATCCCCATCTGACGGCCACAGGTTGGGCAGTCGATGCTGGTCATCACCATCTGATTCGGGCGCATACCGCCCTCTTCAGGGTCTTTCTCTGCTTTTTCAAGCTGTTCGCTGAATTCGGCAAAGAAACCATCCAGTACAGCTTTCCACTCGGCCTGATCGTTGGCAACCTGATCCAGGCCACTTTCCATGCGCGCGGTAAAATCGTAATTCATCAATTCGCGGAAGTTTTCTTCTAACCGGTCAGTAACGATTTCACCCATTTTCTCGGCATAGAAACGGCGGTTTTCTACCCGCACATAACCACGATCTTGAATGGTCGAAATGATTGATGCATATGTGGATGGACGGCCAATACCCCGTTTTTCCAACTCTTTTACCAGTGATGCTTCGCTGTAACGTGCTGGCGGCTTGGTGAAGTGTTGGCTTGGGATAAGTTTTTGCAAATCCAGATCACTGCCCACTTCAATTACCGGTAAAGTGCGGTCTTCATCGCCTTTACGTAGCGCAGGCATCACCTTAGTCCAACCATCAAAGCGCAGAGTACGCCCTTTCGCCCGCAGTTGGAAATCGCCAGCCTGAACGGTCAACGTGGTGGAGTCATACTTAGCTGGTGTCATCTGGCAAGCCACAAACTGACGCCAAATCAGTTGGTACAGCTTCTGGGCGTCGGCTTCCATATCTTTTAACTGCTCAGCAATCACACTCACATCTGAAGGGCGAATAGCTTCATGCGCTTCTTGCGAATTTTCTTTGCTGCTGTACTGATTAGGCGCAGATGGCAGATACTTATCACCGAAATTGTCGCCAATATAATCACGCACCATGGTCAGCGCATCCTGACTTAAATTGGTGGAGTCAGTACGCATATAGGTGATATGACCTGCTTCATACAAGCGCTGCGCCATCATCATGGTTTTTTTCACACCAAAACTCAGACGGGTACTGGCAGCCTGCTGCAAGGTGGAGGTAATAAACGGCGCGCCGGGCTTGCTACTGGTCGGTTTATCTTCACGATCCAGCACCTTATAGCGCGCATTTTCCAGTAATTTCAGTGCAGCATGCGTCTGTTCGCGATTTACCGGTTTAAACGGCTTGTCATGGGCATGGGTGACTTCCATTTGAATCGGAACTTCACCTTTCGCCAGCAAGTCAGCATGCAGCTCCCAGTACTCTTCGGGAACGAATGCTTTGATATCCCGTTCACGCTCAACAACTAAGCGCACTGCCACTGATTGCACTCGACCGGCAGACAGGCCACGGGCAATTTTTTTCCAGAGCAGCGGGGAGACCATATAACCCACAACCCGATCCATAAAGCGACGAGCTTGCTGGGCATTAACCCGGTTGATATTCAATTCACCCGGTTGATTAAACGCCTGCTGGATGGCATTTTTGGTGATTTCGTTGAAAACCACACGGCTAAAGCGCTTATCATCACCACCAATCACTTCCCGCAAATGCCAGGCAATTGCCTCTCCTTCGCGGTCAAGGTCGGTTGCGAGATAGATGTGGTCAGCGTTTTCGGCTAATGCTTTCAGCTCGGCAACCACTTTTTCTTTGCCGGGCAAAATTTCGTACTGCGCTTTCCAGCCATGATAAGGATCGACGCCCATACGGTTCACTAACGCAACCTTTTCGTCTTTCTTTACTTTAGTCTTGGGCTTGTCGGTTTTCTTGGCTTTATCTTCAGTTGAGTTAGCGCTCTTCTTACTGGCTGATCCACTGGTCGGCAAATCACGAATGTGACCGACACTGGACTTAACCACGTAGTTATTCCCTAAGTATTTATTAATAGTTTTGGCTTTTGCCGGGGACTCAACTATTACGAGGGCTTTACCCATAATGACCTTTACCTAAATTATTTCTTCTAAAAGAAGGTTTTTATCTTGCCGTACCGCGGCATTCTGAATCTCTTTTTTATATTGCGGTACTTTCTCAGGAGATCAACCTGTTTTTTTGATCGGAGCCATAAATGCGCCTGCCGAGTCTTACCTGACGACCCCTCGATCCCTAAAAATTTTTGCCTACACCCAGCACTACAGCAGCGAATTCTGCCTCATGGCGTCAACAAAACCTTCCACCTAATAGTATAAAATCCCACACTGTACCTGATAAAAAGCGCTACGCAACCTAATTAGCGAGGAATATGAATTTATCCAATCACGGCTACAAAACAGCCAGAGGCTCGAATAAACCTTAGCCGGTTTGCGAACAAATGCTAACCCGCAGTACAATAGTGAGAGAAATTACATTGTAGTAAGGAGATATAATGCACGGAAACACAGCACCGATTGAGCGTAATAAATTATTAGCAGAGGCTAATGAGATTATTCGCCAGCACGAAGATTATATGCATGGGATGCAGGCAACTGAGGTTGAGCAAAAAGGGCCAGTATTGGTATTTCGCGGCGAGTTTTTCTTGGATGCAGACGGTTTACCGACAGCGAAAACAACCGCAGTATTTAATATGTTTAAACATTTGGCTCATGTTTTGTCAGCTAAATACCATTTAATCGATTAATTGCCGGTGACTCCTCCCATTATTACATGGCTAATTTCGCCATTGAGCCACAAATAACAGGGGGCTAAGCCCCCTGCCTTCCTTCACTAAAAACCCTATGCTCTCAGATTATAAAAGGGGTTTTTCGCCGCGCTGCCACCAGCGTAATAATAGACGGTCAGCGCTTTCTGCCGCGCTGCCGGTAAAACGATCCATCAGACGTTTGCGTCGCGAATAACGCACACCGATAACTTCATGATTATCCATTTCAGCAATCAATAAATCATCGCTGGTACCAATGGCATCAACCAACCCTTTTTCTTTCGCTTGGGTGCCAAACCAGTGTTCACCGGTCGCAACCGCATCAATGTCCAAAGAGGGCCGCTGTTGCTGTACGAACTGTTTGAATAACAGGTGCGTTTCATTCAGATCTTCACGGAATTTCTCGCGCCCTTGTTCAGTATTCTCACCAAATAATGTCAGTGTGCGTTTAAACTCACCAGCAGTATGCAGTTCTACATCAATATCGTTCTTTTTCAGCAAGCGGTGGAAGTTCGGGATTTGGGCCACAACACCGATAGAGCCAATAATAGCAAAGGGCGCGCTAATAATACGATCAGCCACACAAGCCATCATATATCCCCCACTGGCAGCTACTTTATCGACCGCCACCGTCAGGCGAATCCCTTTATGGCGCAAGCGCTCCAATTGCGAGGCGGCTAAACCATAACCATGCACTACGCCACCAGGGCTTTCGAGTCGCAGCAGCACTTCATCTTGCGCGCTAGCAACCGCCAGAACCGCAGAAATCTCTTCTCGCAATGACGTCACTTCATGTGCATCAATGCTACCTTTAAAATCAATTACATATAGGCAGGGTTTTACCGCTGCCACCGCACCGGCTTTGGCGCGCTGTTTCTTCAGCTTTTGATCCGCTTTTTGCTGCTTCTTAAACTCTTTGCTCCAGTTTTTTTGTTCTGCATGGCTCATGCGCGCTAGCCGCATTTCCCGCTGAATTTCCTTATATTGCTCACCCAAATCAACCAGATTCAATTCACCCCGTTGCCCTTGTTTTCTCATCCCTTGGCTGACAACCAGTAACACTACCGCACCAATGGCGACCACAATCGTCACTACTTTGGCTAGAAACAGTCCGTACAGAGAAATTAACTCCACAAATACCGCCTTTATTCATCTGCTATTAGAGAGATATCTGCATTCTAGCGAACCCGTAAGCTGCCGTCTTGCGCAAATGAAAAATTGCATTGGTTTCGCTTAAATATAAGAATGTAAGAGATATCGCGGCATGCCTGAATAAAATATCCGCCGCCAGTAAGAGGAATAACTATGCATTATCAACCTAAAGACGATCTGCTCAATAACCGCACTATACTGGTGACGGGAGCAGGCGATGGTATTGGTCGCGAAGCGGCACTGACCTATGCCCGTTTTGGTGCTCGTCTGGTGTTAGTTGGCCGGACTGAAAGTAAATTAATGGCGGTACAACAACAGATAGCTGAGGCTCAAGGGTTGCCCGCTGTAACACTGCCACTTGACCTATTACATGCATCGGAACAAGATTGCCAGCAGCTGGCAGACACCCTAAGTCAGCATGTTTCACATCTGGATGGTGTGTTGCATAATGCCGGTTTATTAGGTGATATAGTTCCGATGGCGCAGCAAAATATAGCCGTCTGGCAGGACGTGATGCAAGTGAATGTAAATGCGACATTTATGCTTACCCAAGCACTTTTACCGCTACTATTGAAATCTCACAGCGCCTCGCTGGTATTCACCAGTTCTAGCGTGGGTCGCCAGGGTCGTTCCGGCTGGGGCGCTTATGCCGTATCCAAATTCGCCACTGAAGGCATGATGCAAGTGCTTGCAGAAGAATATAAACACAGCAATTTGCGGGTGAATTGTATTAACCCGGGCGGCACCCGAACTCAGATGCGGGCATCCGCCTTCCCTGACGAAGATACAACTAAATTAAAAACACCTGCTGATATTATGCCGCTATATCTTTATCTCATGAGCGATGATAGCCGTAGAAAAACCGGCATCAGTTTCGATGCACAACCCGGCCGTAAAGCCGGCCCCGCAGAATAAAGGAACATGTTATGTCTGAAGAACGCCACCAGCAGCGCCAACAAAAAATAAAAGAAAAGGTTGAATCACGGGTTGCGGCAGCACAAGAAACACGCGGTATCATGATTATTTTTACCGGTAACGGTAAAGGTAAGACCACTGCAGCATTTGGCACTGTGACCCGGGCAGTCGGGCATGGTCTGAAAGCGGGGGTGATTCAGTTTATTAAAGGTGAATGGCCTAACGGTGAGAAAAACCTGCTGCAACAGCATGGGGTCGAATTTCAGGTTATGGCGACCGGTTTTACCTGGAATACTCAGAATAGAGAAACTGACACTGCCGCCTGCCAAGGTGTTTGGCAGCACGGTTTGCGCATGTTGGCAGACCCAAGCCTGGATTTAGTGGTGCTCGATGAGCTGACTTATATGGTCGCCTATGACTATCTGCCACTTGATGAGGTCATCACCGCCCTCAAACAGCGCCCTGCCCATCAAACCGTGATTATTACTGGCCGTGGCTGCCACCGCGATTTGTTGGAAATGGCCGATACCGTCAGTGAATTACGCCCGGTCAAACATGCTTTTGATGCCGGAATTAAAGCACAACAAGGTATTGACTGGTAATTCGCAGTATTCATGCAAACCAATGAAATGCCGCAGAGGCAATATCTGCGGCATTTTTCGCTATATATAATGAGATCTAAACTTACGGCCCCTTTTGGCAAACTCAGTTTTCCAAATTACTTCTCTAGAGGGATCATGGGTATTTTTGACGGGGTCAATGTCCCAATGGCGGGAGTTAGTGTTGCCATCCCAGGGACCACTTGGCTTGACGACTGCGCTTGGTGTTGTGTGCTGTCAAAATAGCAGATTTTTTTCAATGGTTTAGGGAGCGAACCACACGTGTTTTGGCAATTGTCACCATAGTGAGAGTAAGAGTGAGGCCCAGCACAAGCATAAGTTACAGATGAGAATCCGGTGCCGACGACAAATAAAATAGCCGCGCTGGTCGTTAACAGAGACTTTTTCATATTAATGCTCCTGAGATTTTAAATCCGAGGGGTATTCCCCAAGAGCAATATAGTCACGCCGAATATTTAGAGACTAGCGGTATCTCATCGTGGTTGACGGTGTGTGTATGTGGTAAAAACATTTATTATAGAAATATTATACTATCCAATAGATGGATGGTGGTTTTTTATACTTCAGGAAGAAACACAATAGCTGACGGAGGGATGTGAATGCTTAAAATCAATGATGGGGAGAAAATGCTCCCTCCCCATTAGACAAATTACCCGCGCTTGTTAGATCCGCGTCGAGCAGTCGTTGCTGCTGGCGCTGCATTACCCGTATTTTGACGAGTAGAACTTTTACGAGCAGAACCTTGACGACCCGCGACCTGACGGCCAGCGACTTCAGTGTGGCGTTTAACCGCACGACGGATTTGATTGGCTTTAACCCGGCGTCGGTCTTTCTCAACAGGCAGTTTACTGACAGTTTCAGAATCCAATTCGACCAACTCACGCAAGTAGTTGGTTGCCTTCAGATCCAATTCGGTCCAGCCACCTCGTGGCAGGCCCTTCGGCAAATTAATATCGCCATAACGCACACGAATCAGGCGGCTAACCTGCACGCCAACAGCTTCCCACAAGCGGCGAACTTCACGGTTGCGCCCTTCGGTCAACGTAACGTTATACCACTGGTTAATCCCCTCTCCGCCTTGGAAGCTAATGGTGCGGAAAGCCGCTGGACCATCTTCCAACTGCACGCCACGGCTAAGTTGTTTGATTTTTTCGTCATCGATTTGACCAAACACCCGCACGGCATATTCGCGTTCAACTTCACGGCTTGGATGCATCAGACGGTTGGCAAGTTCACCGTCAGTGGTGAACAATAATAACCCTGACGTATTAACATCCAGACGGCCTACCGCCACCCAGCGCGAACCGCGCAGTTTAGGTAAACGATCGAATACTGTTGGGCGACCTTCGGGATCATTACGGGTACAGAGTTCACCTTCCGGCTTGTAATACGCCAGAACACGGCAAACAGCCTCTTCAGATTCTTTAATAGAAAGAAGATGACCATCGAGGCGAATTTTGGTGGCCTGAGTGACTTCAACACGATCACCCAGCGTTGATATTTTACCATCAACGCTGACACGGCCTTGTTGGATAATAGTTTCGATTTCCCGACGCGAACCATGACCGGCACGTGCCAAGACTTTCTGTAATTTTTCACCCACAATTTTATCGCCCTGCGGTTTAGGGCTTTGTGGCTTTGAGTTTGGTAATTTTTGGTTTTCTGACTTCTCGCTCATTGAGCAACCTCTAATGTCGCCTTCACAGGCGTCGAATTATATATTGTAATCAACAAGTTAAGCTCGCAATCAAGCGAAACTCACTGAATGTAATACATTTTAGAACACAGCATGGCGCACTAAAAAGGGTGCAGGCGGCCTCACACACTGGTTCGTGACCCGACATATTACACTAATTTCACACTCAAGGATTCAAAAAGTGTCTGACCACCCTTTTCACTTACCCAGAGATCCACAGTGCCATGTCCAAAATGGATAAAAATCGTGCAATACAAGAATAATCCTACACCGATTGGATGCCTGTCTAATTATTTTGTGATCTAAATCAATTTAAGATGTACTCCATCAACTGCCATCTGCAGTGCTAATTCTAACTCGATAAGGCGAGTTTAAACCCGATTAAAAACCAAGCCTTTCTTTTCTCAATTTCTCACTTCTTATTTCTATTCCGTTTTCTTATTTCGATTTTATCTTTCTTGTAATCATTATTATCACCAGGATGTATTCATCTATATGAAACCTATTACAATCCAAAAATTAAATATTATTACCCGCTGCCTGATGGCAACGTTAATGACTGGTGCGGCCTCCAGTGCTTATGCTATTGAGTGTAACGACCCCGCCAGAACATCGGCTGATAGTGCCTGCACGGTCACTACAGCCTCAAGTACTGATATTATCGGCGTATTGGCGCAGGGTTCAGAGAGCACCGATGCCTCCGGGTATACTGTTACTGTCGATACGCCCGCATCCGCCACATTGCAATCTATTCTTGGCGGGTCTGCTGATGCTGTCGCATCAACGTCTAACGTAAGTAATACTGATGCGGTTATGAGCCGTGCTGATGCTAATGGGGCAAGTAATAATAATACGGTTGTCGTCAATAATGGTTTATTTAACGGCGATATTTATGGCGGTTATGCCAGTGCCGATGCCAATAGCGATGCCATGGTAAGCGCTATGGCGATAAGTCACATTGCCGAAAGTGATGCCTATGCAAACGCCAGCAGTAATATGAATACGATCATTATTAACAATGGTGTGTTCAAGGGTGATATTTACGGCGGTTATTCTGTTAGCAATGGCAATGCTTTGGCAAACGCCTACGGTACTGGCAGCATCGCCAGAAGTTTGGCTGATGCGCGCGCCACCAGTGATACCAATAACATTACGATTAATGGCGGTTCGTTTAGTGGCCCTGTGCATGGTGGATATGCCTATACCAATGTGTTTGCTTTTGCCTATGGCGCTAACAGCGTAGATAAAACTCAGGCGAACGCCAGCGCCTCAAGCAGTGGCAATACAATTGTTATTAATGATGGTTCCTTTATTGGTTCTATTTATGGTGGCTACGCAGAAGCTATCACCATGATTGACCAAATAACCCCAGGAGAAAGTAGCAGTATCAGTGTGAAAAGTAATGCCAACACTCTTACGCTGAATGGCGGTGTATTCAGTGGCCTTATTTATGGCGGTTATGCCTCAAGCTTTGGTGGCGCACCAACCCCCGAGAATGCCACTGCAATCAATAACACCATTACGCTGTCAGGCGCTCCGGTATTTAACGCTAATAGTAGTGAAATATGGGGGGGATATGCGGATATGTTCGACGGTATCGCAACCTCATATGGTGATGCTTTCACCGGCAATACTTTTAATTTTTCCGCCAACCCTATCACTCTGAATAAGATCGGTAATTTTGCCTTTTATAATTTCTATCTGAACAACAATATTAAAAATAATGATGTTTTGATTGCACTGACTAACGCGGCTAATATCGACAATGCGGCTATTGCAGTGACCGGTATCAGTAAGGACAGCAACCTGGTCAAGGGTGATGCTATTACGCTTATCTCAAATGTCACCGGGGGTGAGCCGACGTTAAATAACACGCAAAAAGTCACAATTGGTACGGCAAAACTGGCGGATATCAGAGTGTATCGGGAAAATGATGCAGTAAAAGCGTCGTTAGATAGCGTAACCCAATTAAGCCGGGAAAACGGCCCGACCACCGGTTTTGACGCAAACCCACAGACTAAAGCCTATTTGGAAGGCCGTCTGCCAGGCATGTTTTTAATCAATCAAGGCAGCGACCTGCTTGCCGGGTTGGATACAGCACAACTTTACCGTGATGATAATGGGGTGGCACTGTTTGGTCTTACCTCCGGCAGCAAGAGCCGTTACAACACCGGTTCCCACATTGATATGGATAGCTTCGCTTTGACCACCGGTATCACCAAGAATCTGGGGCAACTCACCCTCGGTGGCCTGTTTGAAGCCGGCTGGGGTAGCTATGACGCCTATAATGATTTTAGCGGATTGGCCAGTGTAAAAAGTAACGGAAATGTCGACTATAAAGGTGCAGGTATTATTGCCAACTATGCATTCACTGACGCTATTTACCTCAACAGTTCTCTGCGTGCAGGGCGGGTATCTAGCGACTTTTCTTCTGCTGATTTCGGTGTGAATGGCGGGGTTGCGAGCCATTATGACAGCGCGTCACCTTATGTCAGCGGGCAGCTGAAAACCGGCTATCGCTATGCCATGACGCCGGCGGTGAAACTAGACACCCATGCCAGTATCCTGTCGACTCGAGTGGGCAGTGACAGTGTCACCAATTCCCAGGGTGAGAAGCTGACGTTTTCGGCGTTGAACTCACAGCGTGTGAATACCGGCGTTACTGTTACCTATCATGCCACACCTAAACTGGATGTTATCGGCGGGGTTGCCTATGAATATGAGTTTGATGGTAAAGCCAAGGGGACTATCGATGGGGATAATATCGATTCTGCGGGCATTAAAGGGAGCACGGGCATTGGTGAAGTGGGCATTCGTATCACACCGACTAAAGAAAAGAATCTGTCTATGGACCTGAAACTGTCAGGTTACAGCGGAAAACGCGAAGGTGTAGCTGGCGGGCTTAGTGTGAAATATGCCTTCTAACACCCGTGATTGAGCATGTCATCTGGGTTGGATACCGGTACCTTTCGGTTATGCCGTATCCAACACCCCAGATATTAAAGATATTTAGCGGAACGGCGTGGCGTCCCCCGCTCCTTCACGAATAACTTCAGGAGAGGAATCAGTCAGATCAATAACTGTAGTGGGTTGCTGCCCTAATGAACCGCCATGGATGATTAAATCCACTTGCTTACCGAGATGGTCTTTGATCTCTTCCGGGTCGGATTCAGCAAAGTCATTACCCGGTAGCATCAATGTCGTCGACATCAAAGGCTCGCCTAATACATCCAGCAACGCCAGCGCAATAGGGTTAGAAGGCACACGTAAACCAATAGTTTTACGTTTGTCATTCATCAAACGCCGAGGAACTTCTTTCGTCGCCTTCAATATAAAGGTGTAATTACCCGGGGTATTATTTTTGATAAGTCGAAACGCTGAATTATCAACATATGCATAAGTCGATAACTCCGACAAATCACGGCACACCAGTGTGAAGTTATGATTACCATCTAATTGACGGATACGGCAAATACGTTCCATTGCCGCTTTATCTTCTAAACGGCAGCCAAGGGCATAACCAGAATCTGTCGGATAAACCACCACCCCGCCCTTGCGTAACACATCAACACTTTGGTTGATCAGTCGCGGCTGAGGGTTTTCCGGGTGTATATAAAAAAATTGACTCATGACACTACCTCATCATTCAACGTTCGCGTTAGCTGGCTCTACAGGCCAATCACGCCATACTGGTTCCACCCCTGCGGGCAGCCACAATTTGCGGCCCAATTCAATCCAGGCGCAAGGCTGATGGAAATCAGATCCCTGGGATGCCAGTAAATTATAGTCGCGCGCATACTGTGCAAGCTGCGCTCGTTCATGGGGGGCTTGTTGGCACTGGGCAACTTCCATGGCATCACCGCCATGCTCGGCAAAATGGGCTAATAAACGTTTCAACCATTTGGCGGTTAAATCGTAACGACCCGGATGCGCCAGTACCGCTTGCCCACCAGATTGCTTAATTGCTTCAATAGCTTGTTCTATTGTACACCATTGTGCGGGGACATAACCGGTCTTGCCTTTGGCTAAATACTTTTTAAAAACCTGCCCAACGTTACTCGCCAACCCCAACTCCACCAGATAGCGGGCAAAATGCCCACGGGTTACCTGTCCGCCCCCCGCCAAGCGGTTAGCTCCGTCCCAGGCACCGGGAATACGCGCTTTTTCCAGTCGCGCGCTTATTTCCTGCGCCCGAATATAGCGATAGTTGGACTGCTCACTCAATAATTTGCCAATACTGGCATGCTGGGTATCAATACCTAATCCCACAATATGGATCTCGTGGTTTTCCCATAATGTAGAAATTTCCACCCCAGGGATAAGCCGTAGTGCCAATTGTTGCTGGGCAATGGTGGCGGCGGCTTCAGCCAACCCTGCGGTGGTATCGTGATCGGTAATAGCCAAAACACCTACCCGCATCTGCGCTGCTCTTATTACCAGTGCCGAAGGGGTTAACAAGCCGTCCGACGCAGTGGTATGGCTATGCAAATCATAAAGTGTAAAGGCCGTTGATATGGTGGCATCAGCCCTATCAGATAAGGTGGTGTTATCAGTCAAAACAGGTTTATTTATCAAAATGGTCTTATTAACCAAAACAAAAATCCGAAAAAGCGTGGCGGGCTATCATACCTGTTAATAACACACTAACGTTAATCAAACTTAGTCGTGCTCTGCCACCGTATCGAAATTAAAGTGAAATAGATAACCGCACAGACTTTGTTAGAAAACAATCAATCAAGGGTTGACATTTACCTCATGAACCAGTTAACTAGTACACAAGTTCACAGGGCACTTAAACGTCTGAGTAAACAGCAAGTGAACGTAGCTAACCCCCTACGGCGTCAAGGGCAAGGGGAATAAACTGAATGCAATCATAGAGAGTAGTGACTGATAATGAAAACTTCCCTGATTTCCTTACTGCGTTGGTGGCACATCTCCCTCTCTCGGGCGATGTAATCACGCATATCAGTCACCAGACAATGCAGATTGCTTCAGCCCGCTAATAGCGGGCTTTTTTATGGTTAGATTTCGGCGTAATCACTTTTCAGGAAAGATAAATGATGCAAACTTCGCGCCCCACATTACAGTTACTGAGCACCCCGGCGTGTTACCGCGATGACCCAACCGCGCTGTTTCACCAGCTCTGCGGCGCACGACCAGCCACTCTGCTGCTTGAATCCGCAGAAGTGACCAGTAAACAGAACTTAAAAAGCCTGCTGATTATTGATAGCGCTTTACGTATTACCGCCCTTGAGCAGAAAGTCACGATTGAAGCACTCAGTCGCAATGGCGCGTCGTTATTACCGCTGTTAGATGCTGCGTTACCGCCACAAGTAGAGATTCAAGTGCGCCCGAATGGCCGTGAATTAACCTTCCCTATCATTAACGAAGTGCAAGATGAAGACTCTCGTTTACAGTCATTGTCGGTTTTTGATGCGCTACGTTTGCTACTAAAACTGGTCGATGCACCCGAAGCTGAGCGGGAGGCCGTATTCATTGGTGGTCTATTCGCTTACGATTTGGTGGCGGGTTTTGAAAATTTACCCCCGCTGCGCCAGGACCAACGTTGCCCAGATTTCTGCTTCTATTTAGCCGAAACCTTGTTGATATTGGATCATCAGCATCGCTCGACGCAGTTGCAAGCCAGTTTGTTTACCGCCGACGCTAGCGAACATTTGCGTCTGACCCAGCGGTTAGAACAAGTTAGCCACCAGCTACAGCAAGCACCACAACCGATCCCTGCCCAGTCAGTGCCTGAGATGGCGTTACAGTGTAACCAATCAGACGCAGAGTACGGTGCAGTGGTGGCCCAATTGCAGATAGCAATCCGAGAAGGCGAAATTTTCCAGGTTGTTCCTTCGCGCCGTTTCTCACTGCCTTGCCCCTCACCACTGGCGGCATACCAAACATTGAAAGACCATAATCCCAGCCCGTATATGTTCTTTATGCAGGATAACGAATTCTCCCTGTTTGGTGCTTCACCGGAAAGTGCGCTGAAATATGACGCCACCAACCGCCAGATTGAGATTTACCCGATTGCCGGTACGCGCCCGCGTGGCCGCCGTGCCAATGGTGAATTGGATCGTGATTTAGACAGCCGTATTGAGCTGGAGATGCGCACTGACCATAAAGAATTGGCTGAACATCTGATGCTGGTGGATTTAGCCCGTAATGATTTAGCCCGCATCTGCGAGCCGGGTAGCCGCTATGTGGCCGATTTAACTAAAGTTGACCGCTATTCCTTTGTGATGCATTTGGTCTCGCGCGTAGTGGGCACGCTGCGTCAGGATCTGGATGTACTGCATGCTTATCAAGCCTGTATGAATATGGGCACCCTGAGCGGCGCACCGAAAGTCCGCGCTATGCAATTGATTGCTGGCAGTGAGGGCGCACGTCGGGGCAGTTACGGTGGCGCGGTAGGTTACTTTACCGCACACGGCGATTTGGATACCTGCATTGTTATCCGCTCAGCTTATGTCGAAGACGGTGTCGCCACGGTTCAAGCGGGGGCCGGTGTGGTGATTGACTCCATTCCACAGGCCGAAGCCGATGAAACTCGCAATAAAGCACGTGCGGTTCTGCGGGCAATTGCTAGCGCACACCATGCCAGGGAGATCTTCTAATGGCTGATATCTTGCTGCTCGATAATATTGACTCCTTTACTTACAACCTGGTGGACCAATTACGCTCCAGTGGCCATCGGGTGGTGATTTACCGTAACCAAATCGCCGCCGATACCATTATCGCCCGCTTGCAACAACTCGAACAACCGGTGCTGATGCTCTCACCCGGCCCTGGCACACCGGCACAGGCGGGGTGTATGCCCGAATTATTGCAACGTCTACGCGGCCAGTTACCGATTATCGGTATTTGCCTTGGCCACCAGGCCATTGTCGAAGCTTATGGCGGCCATGTAGGACAGGCCGGAGAGATACTGCACGGCAAAGCCTCGGCCATTGAACACGATGGACAAGCTATGTTTGCAGGCATGCCGAATCCGCTGCCAGTAGCCCGCTACCACTCATTAGTGGGCAGCAATATCCCAACAGAATTAACCGTTAACGCCCGTTTTGGTGAGATGGTCATGGCGGTGCGCCATGACGCACATCGGGTGTGTGGCTACCAATTCCACCCGGAATCTATTTTAACCACCCATGGTGCCCGTTTGCTTGAGCAGACGCTGGACTGGGCATTATGCCCTCCACACATGAAGCTGTAGCGGTGTTAGCTACATTCGTTACTCGCATGCTGTCACCTGTAACACCATGTTCTTTGGGTAGGGTGTAATTAAGGACTATAAGATGCAAAACTTATTATTATCAAAAGAATTATTATTGGAAAAACTGTTTCAGGCTAAATCCCTGACCCAAGCGGAAAGCCAAATCCTGTTTAGCTCTATCGTGCGAGGTGAACTGGAAGCGAGCCAATTGGCGGCGGCGTTAATCAGTATGAAAGTACGCGGTGAAACACCCGCCGAAATAGCGGGTGCCGCGCAAGCCTTATTGGCGGATGCACAGCCCTTCCCGCGCCCGGATTACCTGTTCGCCGATATCGTTGGTACCGGGGGTGACGGCACTAACAGTATCAATATATCTACCGCCAGCGCCTTTGTTGCCGCCAGTTGTGGCGTAAAAGTGGCCAAACATGGCAATCGCAGTGTTTCCAGCCGTTCCGGTTCATCAGACTTGCTGGCCGCATTTGGTATTCGCCTGGACATGAGCGCGGAACAATCCAGATTAGCCTTGGATGAGTTAGGGGTTTGTTTCCTGTTTGCGCCGCAGTATCACACTGGCTTTCGCCACGCGATGCCGGTTCGCCAGCAGTTGAAGACCCGCACCCTGTTTAATGTGTTGGGGCCATTAATCAATCCGGCTCGCCCGCCGTTGGCGCTGATTGGTGTTTACAGCCCTGAGTTGGTATTACCCATCGCGCAAACCCTACAAGTGTTGGGTTACCAGCGTGCTGCGGTGGTACATGGTGGGGGAATGGATGAGGTGGCGATTCATGCACCGACTCAGGTTGCTGAGCTGAATAACGGCAGCATCGAAAGCTATGAATTAGCACCGGAAGATTTTGGTCTGAACCGTTATTCACTGGGCGCGTTACAAGGCGGCGCACCGGAAGAAAACCGTGACATTTTAGCACGGTTGTTACAAGGTAAAGGTGAACCGGCACACGCCGCAGCCGTTGCGGCTAACGTGGCGTTATTGCTGAAGTTGCACGGTCAGGAAAACCTGCGCCATAACGCACAGCAGGCATTGGAAATGATTCACAGCGGTCAGGCTTTTGATCGTGTTACCGCTCTGGCGGCGAGAGGATAAATCATGCAGGAAACTGGGCTTAATAAAACCGTGCTCCACCACATTGTGCACGATAAGGAAATCTGGGTTGCCGCTCGGAAATTGCAACAGCCTCTGGCTAGCTTTCAAAACGATATTACCCTGAGCCAGCGCGACTTTTATCACGCGCTGCAAGGCAGTAAGACCGTTTTTATTCTGGAATGTAAGAAGGCATCCCCGTCTAAGGGGGTTATCCGCGAGAACTTTAATCCGGCAGACATTGCAGCAGTTTATAAAAATTATGCATCGGCCATCTCGGTATTAACCGATGAAAAGTACTTCCAGGGCAACTTTGATTTCTTACCACTCGTCAGTGCTGCCGTCACTCAGCCGGTGCTGTGTAAAGACTTTATTATCGACGCCTATCAGATTCAATTGGCGCGTTTTTATCAGGCTGACGCCATTTTACTGATGCTATCGGTGCTCGATGATGACAGCTATCGCCAACTGGCCGCCGTAGCACACAGCCTAAATATGGGGGTGTTGACCGAGGCCAGTAATGCTGAAGAACTGGATCGGGCAATAGCATTGGGTGCCAAAGTGGTCGGTATTAATAACCGGGATCTGCGTGACTTGTCGATAAGCCTTGATCGCACCCGCGAACTGGCCCCACGGCTGCCAAAAGGTGTCACGGTTATTAGCGAGTCAGGTATTAATAATTACCAACAGGTGCGCGAACTGAGTCACTTTGCCAACGGGTTCCTGATTGGCAGCGCGTTGATGTCTGAACCCGATCTCAATGCTGCGGTGCGCCGTGTGTTACTCGGTGAAAATAAAGTCTGCGGCCTGACCCGCGCTCAAGATGCCGCCGCAGCTTATCAAGCAGGTGCCGTCTATGGTGGTTTAATCTTTGTTGGCAGTTCACCGCGTTATGTGGATATCGCCAAAGCACGGACTGTGATTAGCGGCGCACCATTGAAGTATGTTGGCGTATTCCGTGATGCCAAAATTGAAACTGTGCAGCAAACAGCCGAGCGCCTGTCGCTGGTGGCAGTGCAGTTGCACGGGCAAGAAGATCAGAGCTATATCAATCAACTGCGGGCGATACTGCCTGCCAGTTGCCAAATTTGGCAGGCGTTGCGTGTTGACGATAGTGTACCGCAACGCAACTCACAGCATGTCGAGCGTTATGTTCTGGACCACGGCAACGGTGGCACCGGTCAACGCTTTGACTGGTCATTACTGGCCGGTCAACCGCTGGATAATGTGCTGCTGGCGGGTGGGCTAAGCGCTGACAACTGTTGTGCAGCAGCCCAACTGGGTTGTGCCGGTCTTGATTTCAATTCCGGTGTAGAAAGTGCCCCCGGCATCAAAGATCCACAACTGATCGCCGCTGTATTCCAGACGTTACGCGCTTACTGATGGATAATTTTGCTGGCTAACTTTATTCATGATTCATGGACACACTTTAGTAACCCCATAGGACAGAAAAATGACCACACTTAATCCTTATTTTGGCGAGTTCGGTGGCATGTATGTGCCGCAGATTTTGATGCCAGCATTGAAGCAACTGGAAGAGGCTTTTGTCAGTGCTCAACTGGACCCTGAGTTCCAGGCAGCATTTCAGGATCTGTTAAAGAACTATGCTGGTCGCCCGACCGCGCTAACCCTGTGTCAGAATTTGACCGCTGGGACAAAAACCAAGTTATACCTGAAACGTGAAGACCTGCTGCACGGCGGCGCGCACAAAACCAATCAGGTTTTGGGTCAGGCCTTATTGGCCAAACGCATGGGTAAAACCGAAATCATTGCGGAAACCGGCGCAGGTCAACATGGGGTAGCGTCAGCACTGGCTTGCGCCCTGCTCGGCTTGAAATGCCGTATTTATATGGGTGCCAAAGACATTGAGCGCCAGTCACCCAACGTGTTCCGTATGCGCCTGATGGGGGCTGAAGTGATCCCAGTGCACAGCGGTTCTTCCACCTTGAAAGATGCCTGTAATGAAGCACTGCGCGATTGGTCTGGCAGCTACGAAACCGCCCACTATATGTTGGGAACCGCAGCAGGCCCACACCCTTATCCGACTATCGTGCGTGAATTCCAACGGATGATTGGCGAAGAAACCAAAGCGCAGATGTTAGCCCGGGAAGGCCGTCTGCCGGATGTGGTGCTGGCATGCGTCGGTGGCGGCTCGAATGCGATTGGTATGTTTGCTGATTTTATCGATGAGCCAGGTGTTGCTCTGATTGGTGTTGAGCCGGCAGGGCTGGGTATTGAAACCGGCCAGCACGGTGCACCACTCAAACACGGTAAAGTAGGCATCTATTTCGGTATGAAATCGCCGATGATGCAGACCAGTGACGGCCAAATCGAAGAATCTTACTCAATTTCTGCGGGGTTAGACTTCCCATCCGTAGGGCCACAGCATGCTTATTTAAATAGCATTGGTCGTGCTGATTATGTTTCCGTTACCGATGACGAAGCACTCGATGCCTTTAAAGCGCTGTCATGCAAAGAGGGGATTATTCCAGCACTGGAATCCTCCCATGCCTTGGCCCATGCCTTAAAAATGATTAAAGCGTCGCCGGAAAAAGAACAGATATTGGTAGTGAATCTGTCCGGGCGTGGTGATAAAGACATTTTCACCGTTCACGATATTCTGAAAGCACGGGGAGAGATTTAATGGAGCGTTATCAGCAACTTTTCAATCAGTTGGCAGCCAAAAAAGAAGGGGCATTTGTTCCTTTCGTACAGCTAGGGGATCCAACACCGGCTCTATCTTTAGAGATTATTGATACATTAATTGCCGCAGGTGCCGATGCGTTGGAGCTGGGTATACCATTCTCTGATCCACTTGCAGATGGCCCAACCATTCAAAATGCAGCATTGCGGGCTTTTGCCGCTGGCGTGACACCCGGTATCTGCTTTGAAATGCTGGCGGAAATCCGTAAAAAACACCCCGCGATTCCCATTGGCCTACTGATGTATGCAAATCTGGTATTCCACAATGGAATTGATAGTTTCTACCAGCGTTGTGCTGCTGTCGGTGTCGATTCAGTGCTCATTGCTGACGTACCTTTTGAAGAGTCAGCCCCGTTCCGCGCAGCGGCACTGCGCCATGGGATTGCGCCTATCTTTATCTGCCCACCCAATGCGGACGATGATTTACTGCGCGAGATAGCTTCTCATGGCCGTGGTTACACCTATCTATTGTCACGTGCGGGTGTCACCGGTGCTGAGAATCACGGTCAGCTTGCGCTGAATCATCTGATTGATAAACTGCGTGAATATAATGCCGCCCCAGCACTACAAGGTTTTGGTATTTCAGAGCCAGCACAAGTGAAGACCAGTCTGGCAGCCGGTGCGGCCGGTGCGATTTCAGGCTCCGCGATTGTAAAAATCATTGAAAATAATGTCTCACAGCCCGCTGAGATGTTAGCCCAGTTGTCGCGTTTTGTGACTGAAATGAAAGCGGCAACTCGCGGTTAATCTCACCACCAGCGCCTGATTGTCGGTTCCGATCAGGCGCTATATTCGCTCGAACTTCTCGCCTGCCATGCTATATATCTGCTGCAAATTTGAATTAACACTATTCATAACCAATAATTATGTAACGCCCTAAGCATTTCTTTACATTTTGGATGCGATGAGTGATCAGTAGCACGACGTCAATATGTGTTAATAACGCTTTCAACAAGTTATTTTTTTCGTAATGTCCTGTTAAATTATTGGCAAACATGGAGAGTAATTTATGAAGCTTTTTAAGACCCTTTCAGCCTTATGTATTGTAGTAATCATGGCAATGGCAGTAGCAGCCTGTGCACCAACACCTAAATCTGAAGGCACAGGTGGATATCTGGATGATACTGTGGTGACCACCAAGGTAAAATCGGCGTTACTGGGTGAGAAGAATCTTAAATCTACTGAAATCAGTGTTGAGACCTTTAAAGGACGGGTCCAGTTAAGCGGCTTTGTTAGTTCGCGTCAGGATGCAAACCGTGCAGTACAGATCACCCGTACCGTACCTGGGGTGAAATCTGTTAGTGATAGAATGCAAATCAAATAATCCCCTGTTCGGAGGCGCTCTTCGCGCCTCCTTTGTAGGCCCCCGCAATCACATCAGAGATTCCTCAAAGTTATTGCCGTTGCAGGTAGGCGGCCAGCAAACGCATCCCGATGAACTGACTCAGGTCAGAGATTCGGGTAAGTGAGTGCAGCTAACCCCCCTGCAGCGGCAAGAGCGAAGGGTAATTAGAAACGATAGCCCGCGCCAAACATAAACACCCATGGATCAAGACGGGTATGAATACTTTGCTCTTCACCCCCGGCTTTGAATTTCACGTCAGTTTCGATATTCATCCACCAGACCGACATATTCAGCATCCAGTTTTCACTGACCATGTAGTCCATACCCGCTTGCCCAGCAATACCCCACGAATCTTTAACACTTAAATCCGTCAAACCGGCACCTTGCCCTGTGTTATTAAATTTCTCATCAAAGAAGGTGGTGTAGTTCAGGCCGATACCCAGATACGGGCGCAGTTTGTCTTGTTTATCGCGGAAATAGTATTGCGCCATTAAGGTTGGCGGCAATTGCTTAACTTCAGCAATGGTACCGGTTGCCTCCAGACCAATTTTATGGCGGAACGGCGTAGCAGCCAGCAATTCTACACCGATGTTATCAGTAATCAGATAGCTGAAGGTCAGCCCTAACTGAGTATTGTTATCCGCTTTGAAGGAACCGTAACCTAATACATCATCAGACCCGGCATTTGGTCTGACTGTTGCTGTCCCTGCCCGGAAAATATAATCGCCTGCTTGATGCGCGCTTGCCGCAATGGGAGCCAGAGCTGCTACAGCTAACAATGCCAAAGTGACTTTTTTCATTATCCATTCCATTTGTAGGTATATTCGCGAGCAAAATATACCCATAAATGAGTATTCATGATCCAATCGAGATCACATCTTTGGTAACAAATTAAATAAATCCTATTTTATGTAAGGTTATTTAATTCCTTAATAATATTGAAATTGATCTGGATCATAAAAACCATTTAGCCGCAAATTGTGCTGACAGTCATTGATGAAAAATGGAACTGTTGTCATGCTGCTATGCTTGGATGTTGTATGTGTGAAATCGCGATCGGTTGGCTGTTTACTTTGTAAGGAGCAGTAGATTCAAGATGAACGCTGAAATTAATCCGTGTCAGAACTGTGGTGCGTGTTGCGCCTATTTTAGAGTGTCGTTCTATTGGGCTGAAGCCAAAGAGGGAGGCGGTACAGTGCCCAACGCCATGACCGAACAAGTCACACCCTTTATAAGCTGTATGTCCGGTACTAACTGTAAATCCCCCCGTTGCAGTGCACTTCAAGGTGAAGTCGGTCACACTGTTTCCTGTACAATTTATGGCGACCGCCCACCACCCTGTTATGAATTTGAACGCTCAGGGGATGCCGGAATTCATAATCCGCACTGTGACCGCGCCCGTGCGCACTATGGGTTACCACCGTTAGCTATTGATAACGTCGAGGTAATCAGATTAGAAGAAATCACTGCTAGATTAATGACAGGATCCCACAGCGCCTCATAACAAGGTATAATCATCGGCTAGCGCTATTTTTTCGATCCCAAGGAGCTTTCATGCCTATCACGGCTAACAGTTTATACCGTGACAGTTTTAACTTTTTACGTAATCAACTGCCGGCAATCCTGCTGCTGGCTTTACTGACTGCGTTCATTACCGTCATGCTGAATCAGGCATTTATCCCTGATGCTGAACAACTGGGTATTTTAAGTGCTGCGGACAGTGATATTGCGTCATCAGCAAGTGTCAGTATCAGTGAGATAGTATCGCAGATGACACCGGAGCAGCAGATGGTGCTGCTTAAAGTCTCTGCGGCGGCGACCTTTTCTGCCTTAGTCGGTAACGTGTTATTAGTCGGTGGAATGCTAACCCTGATTTCTATGGTATCGATGGGCCGTCGGGTCAGTGCATTGCAAGCTATTGGTATTTCAGTACCGATCTTGCCTCGCTTACTGCTGCTGATGTTTATCGGTACTTTGTTGATTCAGTTAGGATTAACAATATTTATCGTGCCTGGTGTGGTCATTGCTGTCGCGTTATCACTCTCACCGATCATCGTGACCACAGAGAAAGTAGGTGTTTTCTCGGCCATAAGAGTCAGTATTAAATTGGCATTTGCCAATGTGCGGTTAATCATCCCTGCGATGATGCTGTGGATAGCGGCCAAATTGATTCTGTTGTATCTGGTAAGCCACCTGACTATTTTGCCAACACCGATTGCGACTATTATTTTAAGTGCGCTTAGCAATCTGGTTTCTGCATTATTGCTGGTGTATTTGTTCCGTTTATATATGTTGTTGCGCCCTGCCACTCCAGCGGAGTAAGTACCCCGCCAAGTAAAAGCAAAAAGGGCCATTACGGCCCTTTTTGTTCATCAATGATTGATACCTATGCACTAACTTCAGGCTCGGCACCTATCTCTGGTTCTTGTTTCTCTGCCACCCGCTGCTTACTTTGAATCAGTTTTAGTGCCAGATAGAGATCCGGTACCAGAATTAGGTCATTATCCTGACTTTTCAATTTATTAACTCTAAACCAGCGTGTTAGTTCGGTACGTCTTCCCGCCAGTATCAACTTAATATTGCGTTGCTTCAGGTCACGTTTAAGCTCATCAATCGCCGATAGAACACTAATATCGGCATAGGTAAAACTGGCAACCGCATCAATAACCACCCAATCTGCCTGATGGGGGGTGCTGTCAACCAAATTCAAAATCCGCCGCTTAAAGTACGCCACGTTAAAATAGGTCAGAGGTGAATTAAAACGATAAATCATCACGCCGGGTACAGGTTTGATCCCATTGCCGCTACGCATTGAATGGATCATACCATCAGCATTAACCCCTAATAACTGTTCTGTTGGGCGGAATACCGTGCGCAGGAACTGCAATAGCCCCAATAGTACCGCCAATCCAATACCACTAATCACGCCGACCAATACTACGCTGACAAAAGTAAATATCGCTAAATAGAAAGCCTGAGTATTACGTTTACGTAATTGCCATAAACTCCTGAATCCCAGCAGTGACCAGGCAGCATAAATCAGCACCACGCCCAGCGCTGCGATCGGGATAAATTGCAACGGTCGGGTTAAAAACAGCAACACCATCGCAATCATCAACGCAGCAATAATAGAAACCAACTGGCTTTTGCCATTATTGGCGTCATTTACGGCTGTACGGGTACTGGCCCCACTGATAGCAAAACCTTGTGATAGCGCTGAAACAATGTTGGTAATACCCAAGGCGCGCAGTTCTACATCGGCATCCACCTCATAACCATTTTTGGCGGCAAAACTACGCGCGGTCAGCATCATGCTAACAAAACTGACCACGGCCAGGTTAAGTGCCGGGATAACCATATCGCGCAGCAGGCCGGGTTGGAAATCAGGCCAATGCACCATTGGCAAGCCACCATCGAACCCGCCGACCACCGCCACACCAAATTGCTGCATATTGGCAGCCCAGGAAACAAAGGTCGCCATGACGATCGCCAACAGCGGTGCAGGCCAGTTTGGTCGTAACCACTTAACACCATACAGCACCACAAAAGTCAGTAGTGAAATGGCGACGGTGGGCAAATGGCTATTAATTAAATTATGGGGTAATGCCAGTACCCGCTCAATCAGTTGTGGGGGGCGGGTCATAAAACCAAAAACCTTACCGAGCTGATCGACAATAATGGTAATTGCCACCCCATTAAGTAACCCGGTCAATATTGGCCGAGATAATAGATCAGCCAAAGCCCCCAGTTTGAAACGACTGGCCACCAGACACCATGTGCCCATCATCAATGTCATCATGATGGTGAGCTGCCAATGCACCTCACTGCTCCCCGCAGCCAGTGGCGCGACCACAGCGGCAATCACCGCACAAGTTGCCGCATCAGGTCCGACGATTAATTGTCGCGATGAACCAAAGAAAGCGTAGGCAATCATCGGCAAAATACAGGAGTACAAACCAACAGCGGCACTAACCCCCGTCAATTCAGCATAAGCAATAGCAATAGGTAATGCGACTGCGGCCACGGATAGACCCGCCCTGACATCGGGTTTGAGCCATTCACGTTCATACGCCATCAATTGGGTCAAACCCGGCATCCAGTACCGAAGTGATCTTCTCTGCATATTTACTCCACAACACCTAACCCAATAATTATTACTCATCATGCTGGGTTAACGCACTACTGGCAATATGCTGACAAAATCTGTTACTTGTTTATCGTAAGTTTCTGCAAATTCCACTGGCAGAGCGCGCATTCCGACGGATAATTAAGGATAATAGTATTTTACCGCTGGTACCCTCACACCACTGAATCCGGTATAGTCGGGCTGTGTACAAATGATGGATTGATTCATGAAGCAACTTTTAGATTTTCTCCCGCTGGTCGTATTTTTCGTTTTCTACAAGATGTATGACATTTTTGTCGCCTCAGGGGCACTGATTGTCGCGACACTACTCGCGTTAGCTTTTACTTGGGTTAAGTACCGTAAAGTAGAAAAGATGACATTAGTTACCGCTGTTATGGTGCTGGTATTCGGGACCTTGACGCTCACATTCCACAGCGACTTATTCATTAAATGGAAAGTGACGGTGTTATATGCACTGTTTGCTGTTGCTTTGTTAATAAGCCAATGGGTTATGAAAAAACCATTGATTCAGCGCATGCTGGGTAAAGAGCTAACGCTACCAGATGCGGTATGGTCAACACTGAATATGTCATGGGCGCTGTTCTTCTTAGCTTGTGGCCTGCTGAACATTTATGTCGCGTTCTGGTTACCGCAAGATATTTGGGTAAACTTTAAAGTCTTTGGTTTAACCGCACTCACCCTGATATTCACATTGATCAGTGGCGTTTATATTTACCGGCATATGCCGGAAGAACAGAAAAAGTCATAATCTTAAATAATAGCTCCCAACGTCATTGAGACTGCAGACAGGCATCGCCCTGCGGCCTCAATGACGTTGGTATATTTGCGCTTATTGAAATTTCAGTGAGCCATTCCAGGTGAATAGATTTACTTTTAGAAGTAGGCAGAGATGACTCAGGAACAATTATCACCTCGCGGTGAGCAATCATTACCTAATGGTGAATTGGTACTTCGTACCCTTGCAATGCCCGCAGACACTAATGCTAATGGTGATATATTTGGCGGTTGGTTAATGTCACAAATGGATATTGGCGGAGCCATTCAGGCCAAAGAGATAGCTCAAGGGCGAGTTGTCACTGTTCGGGTGGATGGGATGACCTTCCTCAAGCCAGTCGCTGTGGGCGATGTGGTTTGTTGCTATGCCCGCTGTATTAAAACCGGCCGTAGCTCAATTACCATCAATATTGAAGTCTGGGTGAAAAAGGTCTCTTCTGAGCCAATCGGGCAGCGCTATCGTGCCACTGAAGCGGTATTTACCTATGTAGCGGTGGATGATGCCGGTAAAGCCCGTGCGCTACCTAACGGCAGAGGGAATTTCGAGGTTGGCGCAACGCAATAACCGTTGGCCAAGTTTGTCCTGACGCAAAAAAAGGGTCGCCCTGTATAACAGCGACCCTTTTCTTATTATGATATTTGCTGATTACTCAATAGCAGACTGAGTAATATCATAATAACCTTAGTTCATTTCCATATTGCCGCCGATCTTGAACACAATGGTGGTGACATAATCTTTAGCCGCAACCGCTTCAAATCGCCATTTACGCATCACTTGCTTCACCTCACGCTCAAAGGTATTACGCGGCGTCGCTTCCAAAACGCGCACATTAGTGACACGACCATTTTCGTCAATATCGTATTGGACCTTAACCTGCCCTTCGACCCCCAAAGCCAGTGCCCTTGCCGGATAAGTTGGCTTCGCCTTACTCAAGACTCTTGGCCCAGCCGTGGTTGATGCCCCCGGGACTGACGCTTTCGGCGCGGCTTTTACCGGCGCATTATTGGCAACCAGTGCTGGCTCATCAGATTTAAACGGCTTGTCATCCGGTGGTGCTTCGGTCTTTTTCACTACCGGCTTTTTAACTTCTTTTTTCACCGGTTTAGGCTTGGGCTTTGGTTTCGGCTTCACCGGTTCAGGAATCGGTACAGGAACAGGTTCTGGCAACACCTCAGGCTCTGGCGGTGTTTCTTCAACGGGTTCCGGTTCGGCCTGTGGCTCCGCCGCCGCTGGTTGTGGTGCGGCAAAGGTCGCTATATTGACCATCGTAACGGCCAGCGGTGCATCCTCTATTTCAGGTTGTACCTTCATTTGCTCGACAGAAACGTACAGTAATGCCGCAACTACGCTGCCATGTAAACCAACTGAAAATACGATTGGCCATGTAAGCCGTCGACCCAGGAAAAATTTATTTAGCTGCATAATAATTCAATGTCCTCTAATGCAGCTAAGTGTAAATGCAAATAGCAATCATATTCAATAAGCAACCGCAAACAATCTTCCTCAACAGCCTTAAATGATGCTTTAAACGGCAATATCAACCAAATAATACTTTCTCGTTACGCTTAGTTATCATTTTATTTCATTATTAACTACCGGTGTATTCATCTGAGAATTTTAGATGCCGCCCTTTCTGCACCTTATTGAATTTATGGATAGAACATGGTGTTATGGCGCAACGAATACAAATCATCATATTGAGGTATATACCCTAAATAATTCGAGTTGCAGGAAGGCAGCCAATGCAGCTTGCAGTATGACGGGTATGACGGGTATGACGGGTATGACGGGTATGATAATTTTAAAGGTGAAACATGCTTTATATAATCTTTGCAACGGATGTCCCTGATTCACTTGATAAGCGCTTATCCGTTCGCCCTGCACATCTGGCCCGCCTGCAAGTATTGCAGGATCAAGGTCGCCTACTGACAGCAGGCCCGAACCCAGCCATTGATAGCGCAGACCCCGGTGCTGCCGGATTTACTGGATCGACTGTTATCGCCGAATTTGCCTCGCAACAAGAGGCTGAACACTGGGCGGAACAAGACCCTTATAGCGCGGCTGGTGTGTATCAGTCGGTTATTGTAAAACCCTATAAACGGGTATTCTGAATCACTACAGATGTCTGACATCTATCCGGCCATAGGCAAAGTCGGTTGCATGTAGCCATCTCGTCAGGCGATTACATGTATTTAATTATCTTTACTTATAATTACTGAGAATCATTGTCTAATCAGATATCGATTTTTCTATCGTGACGTTGAGTCATTTTGTTAAATGCGGAGATGAAGACTATGCAGTGTCCAGTATGCAAAGATACCCAACTGGTGATGTCTGAACGTAAGAGCATTGAGATCGATTATTGCCCTAACTGCCGTGGTGTATGGCTGGATCGCGGAGAACTGGATAAAATCATTGAAAAATCGGCTGAAAGTACACCGACATCAACATCAGCGCCATACTCTGACACCAGAGAACGTGAACGCGATAATCACGGATATGCAAAGCCTAAACACTACAAAAAGAAAAGTTTCCTCTCAGAGTTATTTGATTAACCACACAGATTGTTTTGCGCTGTGGTGGTAAACAATAGTCAACTTGATCATACGCCTGAATACAGGCGTATTTGATTTTATACTACCAGCCAGAACAAAGACGTTAACGCCGCCTTAAGCTTTGTAGTGCTTCAGCCAATGCTCTTCGCATGCCTCAACTGCTTTATCCAGCATATGCGCCGGTGCTTTTAAAATCATATGGTCTTTTCTTACCCAAACCGGATAAGTGTGTTTGCCAGCAGCAATGACTTGCTCAGAATAAATAGCAGCATGGTATACCAGCTCAGATTCTTCACAATAAATCTCGTACTTATAAAGTGCGGTGCTAACTTTTAAATCCCCGAAGAATACTGTTTTAGCTAATTTATATTGAGACATGAACTATAGCCTTTACCGAAATAGGGACTCTATCATCCACTCATCAGCCAGATATAACTGTGATATCCACTACAAAAAGTACCCTAAGTTGATGTCCTATCGGAAAAATTTAGCTTTATTCGAGCGACAACTTCTCCACCTCAATCAACGGAAATGAACTAAATAGATAACCTTGCATGGCATCCACCCCGAGATCAGATAACTGAGTAAGCTGTTGATGAGTTTCTACCCCCTCAACTATCACGCACTGGCAGTGCTCACGAAGTCGTGTCAGCAGGTTATCGAACGTGGCACTTCCCCCCCATTGCCAGTAAAAGTGCTTATCAATTTTGACACATTCAAAGAACCCACTGGCAACGGCCGCCAGGTGAGCATTACCGCTACCAAAATCGTCCAACCATAATGAATATCGTTCAGCCAGCTTACTTAATAGTGTGTTCTTCGGCCCATCGCTGAGATTGGGAAAACTCTCCATTATTTCTAGCCGGATAAAGGGCATCATAGCTAACAATGATATGACATCTTCGTCATACAGCACCGTCTGAGCCATATCAAAATCTATATTAATTGAGAGTATTATTTGTTGGTCAATAAACCATTTCTGCTGTGATTTTACCGCACATAATTGGTCAAACAGCAGCTTAGCCTTCATTTGAGCATTAAGTTGATGAAGGAAGCGCTCAGTATAAATAGGCGATTTAAAAGAGGCCGTTGTGAACCGACTCAATAACTCCACAGCAAATAACTTACCATTCTGCCAGTAAACTGGTTCACAGATAAAAGTGCAATCAACTGCAATGTTTAGCCTGCTATCCACAGTAAAACCCTTTTATTTGATTAGAACAGCAGTATTGATCAATTGATAAAATTGATCAATTTTTTATTATTGATCACTAAAAACGATATAAGAGATTCCCAAAAGTAGCAACCACTCTGATCAACCCATTGATAGATAAGAAAGTATTATTTAATCATGATGATTATCAATGTTATTATTTCATAATCATTTATTTCATAGGAGAATGGTCGCTTCGAACAACCAAACAGTAACACCCCTGAAACTGAATGATTAGAACGAAGCGACCTAATATATATGGTAGCGCGATGTCATTCTGATGTGAAATAAACTTATAAATGACTATTCTGCACCTTTTATTATTAGTAGTAACATCAGAATTATCGCATTTTGATAATTTAGGATAGGAGTGATTTTTCTGCGAAGAAAAACACTATTTAAAGTAGAAAATATCATTCCAGAATTTAACGCCAGCAACAAATTATTGACAAGTTCATCTGCAACAGCTCAGTTCCGGCAAGTATAATATGAGATATTTTGTGGTGGGAAGTTAATAAAAGCTCAGTGTTTACTATGATTAAAACAAAAACAGCCTCATAAAGAGACTGTTTTTATTACTACCACAGCGGACTACCATTCATAAGCTACAGTGAACAATAGCGCCCGACGATGCTGATGCTCGTGGAGCTGCCTGACACAATAGATATGGCGATAGCGCCGTGATTGACCTTCAAGCCAGCGATTTCTTCGGCGCTGATTTTGCCGCAGCATACGCCAACGGCCCACCTCATTCTTACTCCGTCTCATGAAACAATTCTTCCAAAGCTGAGAACTGGGCTATTATAAACCTTTCATCTTGTGAGCCAAGCCGCTGCACGGCGAAATCGTGGGTTTAGTCCAAATAGCTTATTTAGCTCAGCGTGGGAAGATTAAAAAAATCCCGTTAAATATTTAATTACCCGTTGCAAGTCCTTTAGCTTAAAAGATTTTATCCAGTAATATATCTGATTAAAGGTTTCGCCTTTGCAATACTGTGCGTACACTCTTTAGTGACCGTTTGTGAACAGGACTTCCGCCCTTATGACAACATTTTATACCGTAATCAGTTGGCTCTCGGTTTTTGGCTATTGGTTGCTTATTGCCGGGGTAACATTGCGTATTCTGATGAAACGCAGAGCCGTTCCTTCGGCTATGGCATGGCTGCTGGTTATTTATATTCTGCCGTTAGTTGGGATAATTGCGTATCTCTCATTTGGTGAACTTCATCTCGGCAAGCGCCGTGCTGAGCGAGCAAAAGCGATGTGGCCATCCACTGCTCGCTGGTTAAGTGAACTGAAAGACTGCCAACACATTTTTGCCACTTCAAATAGCGAAGTCGCTACCCCATTATTCCAATTATGTGAACGCCGCCAAGGCATCAGCGGCGTTAAAGGTAATCAATTACAGTTATTGACCACCACCGATGACACATTAAAAGCACTGGTACGTGACATTGAACTGGCCCGTCACAATATCGAGATGGTGTTCTATATCTGGCAGCCTGGTGGCTTGGTTGATCAAGTTGCCGAATCGTTAATGGCGGCAGCGCGCCGAGGTGTTCATTGCCGATTGATGCTGGACTCCGCCGGTAGCCAACAATTCTTTCGCACCCCCTATCCGGCGATGATGCGCAATGCTGGGATTGAGGTGGTCGAAGCACTCAAAGTCAATGTGTTCCGGGTCTTTCTGCGCCGAATGGATTTGCGTCAACACCGTAAAATTGTGTTGATTGATAATTATGTTGCTTACACCGGTAGCATGAATATGGTTGATCCTCGGTTTTTCAAGCAAGATGCCGGCGTAGGTCAATGGATCGATATGATGGCACGGATGGAAGGCCCGGTGGCCACCACCATAGGTATCGTATATGCCTGCGACTGGGAGATTGAAACCGGCAAACGTATTCTACCCCCGCCGCCTGATACTAATATCATGCCGTTTGAAGAAGAGAGCGGTCATACCATTCAGGTTATTGCCTCTGGCCCTGGATTCCCTGAGGAAATGATTCATCAGGCATTATTAATGGCGGTGTATGCAGCCCGTGAGCAGTTAATCATGACGACGCCATATTTCGTACCTAGCGATGACCTGCTGCATGCCATCTGTACCGCAGCACAACGTGGTGTTGATGTCAGCATTATTGTTCCTCGAGACAACGACTCGATGATGGTCCGTTGGGCTAGCCGGGCATTCTTCTCAGAATTGTTGGAAGCGGGCGTTAAAGTTTATCAGTTTGAAGGTGGCCTATTGCACAGCAAAAGTGTGCTGGTCGACGGTCAACTAAGTTTGGTTGGTACGGTCAATCTGGATATGCGCAGCTTATGGTTGAACTTTGAAATCACGCTGGTCATTGATGATGATGGTTTTGGTGCAGATTTGGCGCAAGTTCAGGACGACTACATTGCCCGCTCGGTACTGTTAGATGGTGAATTGTGGAATAAACGCCCTCTCTGGCATCGCGTTACTGAACGATTATTCTACTTTTTCAGCCCGTTACTGTAATAACTGAGGCGGCTGGTGGTATGCCTATTGTAGATTCTCTGAGTTATTGACTTCAGATAGCATAATAATTGTAAAAGCGGCATATAGAATGTTTTAATGAGCGCAATCTGCAAATAACAAATGGGAATCGGCAAATGGACCAGAATAGACAAGAGCCAAGCTTAATGGATCTCAATAACCGCCTGACTGAAGATGAAACACTGGAACAGGCTTACGATATCTTTCTGGAGCTGGCGGGGGACAATCTCGATCCGGCAGATATTTTATTGTTTAACCTTCAGTTTGAAGAGCGTGGCGGTGCGGAGTTATTTGATCCAGCCGAAGATTGGCAAGAACATGTCGATTTTGATTTAAACCCTGATTTTTTCGCCGAAGTTGTTATCGGCCTTGCTGATAGTGATGGTGAAGAGATTAATGATGTATTTGCGCGAGTTCTTCTGTGCCGCGAAAAAGACCATAAACTTTGCCATATTTTGTGGAAAGAGTGATCGTTACACGTCCCTTCCCCCATGGCTGCTAATACCGTAATCATAACAACCCCCGTCATTTCTCTGACGAGGGTTTTGCTTTTGGACAATCACTATCAGAATGTTATAGCGGATCGACTTTCAGACAAGATACCGCGTGGCGGAAGCTACCCTCTAACAGTGGGCGGGTTTTCGCACACTCCGGCCCGGCAATCGGACAACGAGTGCGAAATACACAGCCTGATGGCGGATTAATCGGTGAAGGCAGTTCCCCCTCCAGTAGCTGAATCACTTTCGCCCTTTCTTTGTCAGGATCAGGGATAGGTACCGCCGACATGAGCGCCTTGGTATAGGGATGCTGTGGATTATGATAAACCTCATCGTAGGTCCCCAGCTCCACTGCGTGGCCTAAATACATCACCAGAACCCGATCAGAAATATGCTTCACCACCGCTAAATCATGGGCGATGAATATTAGTGACAAGCCCATTTCGCGCTGTAATTGCTGTAACAGGTTCACCACTTGCGCCTGAATTGACACATCAAGCGCGGAGACCGGTTCATCACAGATAACCAGCTTCGGTTCAAGAATCAATGCACGAGCAATACCAATACGTTGACACTGCCCCCCCGAAAATTCATGGGGATATCGGTTGATCAAGTTAGGCAACAAGCCGACCTTAAGCATCATTGCTTTAACTTTATCTTTAATTTCTTGACGCGACATTTTGGGATGATAAGTTCGCAGCGGCTCAGCGATGATTTCACCGATGGTCATACGCGGGTTTAGTGAAGCCAGTGGATCCTGGAATATCATCTGAATATCACTACGGGTCGCGCGCCATTGTGCATTACTCAGGCTAAGCAAATCTTTACCTAACCATGAAACACTGCCACTGGTCGCTTTCACCAAACCAATAATGGCACGGGCGAATGTTGATTTGCCACAGCCAGATTCGCCAACCACACCTAAGGTTTCGCCTTCATACAAGCGCAATGTTACACCATCAACAGCTTTTAGTGTTTTTGATGGCTGCCAGAACCATTGTTTGCCATCCTGAATATCAAAATGGACTTTTAGATCAGCCACTTCTAGCAATACTTTCTTCTCAGTCATGGCATTCATACTAGTTCCCCTACTGGCTTATAACAGGCACGTAAACGGCCATCACCAAAATGCTCCAATGGCGGGGCCACGCCACAGCGATCCATGGCATATTGGCAACGCGGTTGGAATGGGCAACCTTTCGGCAAGCGCAATAAATTCGGCGGATTACCCGGTATCGTCATAAGAGATTCGCCTTCAGCATCAAGACGAGGAACCGCATTCAGTAGACCAATAGAATAAGGGTGACTTGGGTGATAAAACACATCGCGGGCCTGACCATACTCCATCGTTCGACCTGCATACATCACCAGAACTTTATTGCAGATTCCGGCAACGACGCCAAGGTCATGGGTGATCATGATAATCGCGGTATTGAATTCATGCTTTAGCTCATTCAGCAACGTCATGATTTGTGCTTGAACGGTGACATCAAGTGCCGTTGTTGGCTCATCGGCAATCAATAATTTAGGGCGGCACAACAGCGCCATTGCAATCATTACCCGCTGACGCATACCACCAGAGAACTCATGGGGATACATGCGCATGCGCTTACGTGCTTCTGGCATTTTTACCGCATCAAGCATACGAATTGACTCTTCAAATGCTTCGCTTTTACTCATCTTTTTATGCAGTTGCAGCACTTCCATTAGCTGCTCACCAACACGCATATAAGGATTCAACGAGGTCATTGGGTCTTGGAATATCATCGAGATTTCCTCAGCCCGCAAACGGTTTAACTGTTTTTCCGGCAGATTTAAGATTTCGCGGCCATTAAACTTTGCAGACCCCCCTATCCGGCCATTACTGGCCAGCAACCCCATCAAAGCAAAAGCTGTTTGCGATTTCCCTGAGCCAGACTCACCTACAATGCCTAATGTTTCACCCGCACGCAGATCAAAATTAAGGGCGTTAACTGCCGTTACATCACCATCTGGCGTACCAAAAGTCACGGTTAAATCTTTTACATCCAGCAGGATATTTTGTTCCAACTGTCTATTTTGTTCCAACAATGCCGATTGCTGAACAGCAGACCGATTATCAATAGTCGTCATAGTGCTACTCCTCAGCGATCTTTCGGATCGAGGGCATCACGCAAGCCATCGCCGATAAAGTTGAAACAGAACAAGGTCACTACCAGAAAACCGGCAGGGAACATCAGCAACCATGGCGACACTTCCATGGAGTTGGCGCCATCACTTAGCAATGCGCCCCAACTACTCAAGGGTTCTTGGGTGCCTAAGCCGAGGAAACTCAGGAAAGATTCAAACAAAATCATACTGGGAACCAGTAAAGAAGCGTACACCACCACCACACCCAACACGTTCGGAACGATATGACGCAATACGATATTACGTGTGGAAACACCGCCCACCAATGCGGCCTCAATAAACTCTTTCCGTTTCAAACTTAATGTTTGTCCACGAACAATACGCGCCATATCCAGCCAGGACACCATACCGATCGCCACAAATATCAATAGAATATTCTGGCCAAAGAAGGTCACTAACAGAATAACGAAGAACATGAAGGGGAATGAGTTAAGAATCTCCAACAGGCGCATCATCAGTGAATCGACTTTCCCGCCGAGATAGCCCGATAAAGAGCCATACAAGGTGCCGACAACCACAGCAACCAACGCCGCAGCCACCCCCACCATCAATGAGATCCGACCACCAATAGCAACACGAACCAACAGATCCCGACCAGAAGAGTCAGTACCGAAGTAGTGCCCAGACTCAATATTCGGGGCGGCTGACATCATGCCCCAGTCCGTGTCTGAATAAGTAAACTGCGCTAACATCGGCGCCAAAATAACAAATAGGGTAATTAACATTAGGATCACCAAACTGGTGATCGCCGCGCGGTTATGAACAAAACGACGGCGGGCATCCTGCCAAAGGCTGCGCCCTTCAACTTCCAGTTTTTCACTGAAAACTTCCAGAGCTTCGCTATTTTTATTGCTCAACATAATTGGCGTGCTCCAGTGCTAGTAACGGATTTTAGGATCGATAACGGCATACAGCACGTCAACAATCGCATTGAATAAAATAGTCAAAGCGCCGACTAAAATGGTCAAACTCAGCACCAAAGAGTAATCGCGGTTTAACGCTCCGTTGACAAACAACTGACCAATGCCCGGCAAACCAAAGATGGTCTCAATAACCATCGAACCGGTGATAATCCCTACAAACGCAGGTCCCATATAGGATAAAACAGGCAACAACGCCGGTTTTAATGCATGGCGTAATACGATGGTCCGCAGTGGTAATCCCTTCGCTCGCGCCGTACGGATAAAGTTAGAGTGAAGAACCTCAATCATTGAGCCACGGGTAATACGTGCAATGCTGGCGATATAAGCCAACGACAGCGCGACCATCGGCAAAATGATAAACTTCGGCGCTCCGCCATTCCAACCACCACCCGGTAACCATTTCAATATAATGGCAAAAACCAACACTAATAAGGGGGCGACCACAAAACTCGGGATGACCACCCCAGTCATGGCAAAGCCCATTACCGTATAATCCCATTTGGTATTTTGATTCAGTGCCGCAATGACCCCAGCACTAACTCCTAATACTACTGCGAGTAAAAATGCTGCAAAACCAAGCTTCGCAGAGACGGGAAACGATGCAGACACCAGATCGTTCACAGTGTAATCTTTATATTTAAACGAAGGCCCAAGATCGCCATGCGCAAGTTGACCCAAGTAGTTGAAATACTGTTTATAAACCGGGTCGTTGAGGTGATATTTTGCCTCAATATTGGCCATAACTTCAGGAGGAAGATTACGCTCGCCAGTAAACGGACTTCCTGGGGCGAGACGCATCATAAAAAATGAAATGGTTATCAAAATAAAAAGTGTCGGAATCGCTTCCAGACAGCGGCGTAGAATAAATTTTAACATTGCCTGTACCTTTAGCCTCTTACTGCGACTTTATATTATCAACGCAATAAGGGCAGCACGCTAATTCAGCTGCTGCCCTTAATATATTAGTGCTTGATAATATAAAGATCTTTTACGTGCATATTATCCAGTGGGTCTTTACCGGTATATCCACCGACATAAGGTTTCACTAAGCGGGCATTCACATAGTAGAACAACGGCACAATAGCAGAATCTTTATCCAGCAATACCTCAGCTTGTTGATACAAACCGGCACGCTCTTTTTCAGATTTTACTTTCAGCGTATCTTGGATCAACTTATCAAAGGCTGGGCTCTTATAATGCACCGTGTTATTGCTGCTGTCAGATAGCATCATGTTCAGGAATGACGACGGTTCGTTATAGTCAGCACACCAGCCAGCACGCGCTACATCGAAAGTGCCTTGATGGCGGGTATCAAGGAAGGTTTTCCATTCCTGATTTTCCAGCTTAACGTCAACACCCAGATTTTTCTTCCAAATAGATGCTGCCGCAATAGCCAATTTTTTGTGTAGATCAGATGTGTTATACAACAGGTTAAATTTCAGTGGTTTATCTTGTGTGTAGCCAGCGTCAGCCAGCAACTTCTTAGCCACTTCATTACGTTTTTCCTGGGTCCAGCCAAACCATTCTGGTGGGGTCAATTCTGCACCGCTGGTGTACGGAGGCGTAAAGCCATAGGCAGGTAAATCACCTTGGTTTTTCACTTTGTTCACGATGATATCGCGATCCATACCCAGTTTCAGTGCTTCACGAACACGTGCATCGGTGAATGGCGCTTTTTGGTTATTGATTTCGTAATAATAGGTGCACAGATACGGGTCAACATGAACTTCTTGTGGGATCTCTTTTTTAAGTTTCTGGAATAATTCAATCGGCATGTTGTTATAGGTCATGTCGATCTCGCCGCTGCGGTAGCGGTTAACATCAGTCACTTCAGAAGAGATTGGCAGGTAAGTAACCTGATTGATAACTGTTTTCGCATTATCCCAATAGGTTGGGCTGCGTTCTAACACAATACGTTCGTTAACGGTCCAATCTTTTAACTTATAGGCACCATTACCGACAAAATTCTGTGGCTGAGTCCACTTCTCACCAAACTTCTCAACCACAGTTTTATTAACTGGAGACATGGATGGATGAGCTAACAGTTTATCTAAATAAGGAACAGGTTCGGTCAACGTGACTTCCAAAGTATGGTCATCTAACGCTTTTACACCCAAGGTATCAGGTGATTTTTTGCCGGTAATAATATCGTCGATATTCGCGATATGGGCATATTGTACATAACTCGCATACGGAGAAACTGTTTTAGGGTCCGCCAGACGTTGCCAGCTATAAACGAAATCATGTGCTGTTACAGGGTCACCATTTGACCATTTAGCATCTTTACGCAGATGGAAAGTCCAAACTTTAAAGTCTTTGTTATCCCAACTTTCAGCGACACCAGGCAGAATCTTGCCGTTTGGATCGTTAATAACCAACCCTTCCAATAAATCGCGCGAAATATTGGATTCAGGCACACCTTCAATTTTATGCGGATCCAGTGACTGAGGTTCGGAACCATTATTGCGAACTAAAACCTGTTTCTCGGCCAGTTGTACACCTGCCGGCACATTGGCGGCAAAGGCAGTTCCCACAGCCATCATACCCATAGCAGCAGCGATACCTGCGGCCAGGAAAGTTTTCTTTGTGATGTTGGTCATGCTGATATCTACTCCAGATTTTATTATTGCGTCGCTCAGAGACTGAGCAAGCTTCACCTTTAAAAGGTATCTTTAAATCACATTGCGCGGGGAACGAACCCGGCCATGTAATGCCCTATATGTATTAGCATCAGACTAAAATCGGTACTGTGCTATACATCCCTATTACCTTGTCTGTCTCTTATTTGCTGTCATGCCACCGCGATTTTCGCTTGTGAACAATTGACATATAAGTCTGTTTTGCTGCGATAAACTTTTATAACTTAATATTTACTGCAACTTACGCATATAAAGATTTTTTAAATCCACTAAATCTTGTGGGTCTTTACCGGTAAATCCGCCGACAGTTGGCCGAATAAGTCGAACACTGACTCGATAATAGACCGGCACCATTGCAGAATCTTTATCCAATAAGTTCTCTGCCTGTTGATATAAAGCAGCGCGCGCCTCGACACTCGAAGTCGTCAGCGTTTTAGCTAACAGCGCATCGAATGCTGGATTTTTATAGAAGAAAGTATTATTGCTGCTATCCGATAGCAGCATATTCAGAAAAGCGGTCGGCTCATTGTAGTCACCACACCATGTTGCTCTGGCAACATCAAATTGCCCTTGATGGCGGCTTTCTAGAGAGGTTTTCCATTCTTGATTCTGCAAGGTAACGGTAGAACCCAAGTTTTTCTGCCACATAGAGGCAGCGGCAATCGCCTGCTGCTTATTTTGATCTGAGGTGTTATAAAGCAACGTAAACTTTAATGGATTTTGGGCATTGAAACCGGCCTCGGCAAGCACTCTTTTCGCCTCTGCATTGCGTTGTTCTTGAGTCCAGTTGGCCCATTCTGGCAATGCGAAATTACCCCCTGCGGTAAATGTCGGGGTAAAGCCATAGGCAGGGATCTGCCCTTGCCCCATAATTTTAGTCGCAATAATGTCGCGATCCAGCGTTAATTTAATTGCCGTTCTCACTCTGACGTCAGTGAATGGTGCTTTTTTATTATTAATTTCGTAATAGAAAGTACAGAGGTATGGGCTGATATGAACCTGCGATGGCAGATCCTTTTTCATTTTGGCAAATAAATTCGGGGGAATGGCACTGTTAGTCATATCGATTTCGCCGCTGCGATAGCGATTAATATCACTGACTTCTGACGTTATCGGTAAAAAAGTCGCCTTATTGATGACCGTTTCGTTGTTATTCCAGTAAGTCGGGCTACGCTCCAGCACAATCCGCTCATTAACCACCCATTCTTTTAACTGAAAAGCGCCATTACCGATAAAATTTTGTGGTAGAGTCCATTTATCACCATACTTTTCAACAGCCTCACGCTTAACCGGCTTCATCGAGGTGTGAGATAACATGCTGATAAAATAAGGAACCGGTTCCGTTAGCGTCACTTGCAAGGTTTTGCTATCTAATGCCTTAACACCTAATTCATCCGGTTTTTTGGTCCCTTTCAATACCTCGTCAACATTCTCAATTTGGGCATACTGCAAATAACTGGCATAAGGTGAACCCACTTTAGGGCTAGCCAAACGCTGCCAACTATAGACAAAATCCTGAGCAGTGACCGGAGTTCCATCACTCCACACGGCGTTATCTCGCAAATGGAAGGTCCAGACTTTATAACCGTCATTATCCCAGCGTATGGCAACTGCCGGAATTATATGCCCATTAGCATCATTGCTCACCAGACCTTCTAATAAATTCAGAATAATATTGGTTTCAGGAATGCCTTCAACCTTATGCGGGTCTAATGAGGCAACCTCGGAACCATTATTAATGGTAATACTCTGATCTATCACTAATGCCACACTGGCCGGAACTGCCGCCGCCATTGATACAGCCGAAAATGACAAACCCAGAATAGCGCCAATTATTGCCAGTGGTGGTTGCTTAAACTTTATTTGCATTTCAAACCGCCCTTTTACGAGATTTCGTGATGTTTTTCTCAAGGTTTACGTCAATCTGCTGCCCACAACGACTAGCAATAACTATTCCAAAAATCAAAATTCGGTTTAGTTTCATTAAAAAACAAGAAATCTCTTGTCGGGAAGTTGTCCGAAAACTAACAGAACCCGAAATCTGACGCCAATAAATTTTACAGAAATGTTAAGCAATTCTCTTTTCTACAGAGTAACTAACGATATTACCTATCTTAATTAGTCGCCTAAGAAATAATCATCTATATGATTTAGCTCAAAAAAAATCATTTAAAATTTAAATTCACAGCAAAAAAAATGTCAAAAAAGCCGTTCTAGAAACATAAAGTTAACATTAGCACTAATACCAGAATAAACACCTACTGATTACAGAGTAATCACTAATAACACCTAGATAAATTCCGCACAAGCCCTACAGAATGATGTGAGCATTTTAACAACAAATAGCGTATTTAGTTTACTCTGAGGGTCACTGAATGATTTATTAAAGATGAGTAAATAAGCCTTAAGCCAAATTATCTTTATAGAGATAGCATTATTGCAGCATTTAAGTGCAATAGATTAAATTACATACATATTCTGCACTAAAATAATGCTTAGATATTTAAATACCAGGCTGAAAAACAGCAAAGGTCACCCGTAATAATACCGGTGACCTACATACCGTGGGATATGGGGATAGATTAAAGTAATCCGGGGAAAATCGCTTTGATACCGGTGACAATAAACTCGATGCCTAATGCCATCAGCAACAACCCCATAATACGCGTTATAACGTTAATACCGGTTTGCCCTAACAGCCGAACCAGCAGCGGAGCCGCCCGGAATAGCAACCAGCAACAGAACGCAAACAAGGCCACAGCCACCGTCAAGCCTAACAAATTCTGCCAGCTGTGATAGCGGGAACTCCAAACAATTGTTGAACTGATGGCACCTGGCCCTGCCATCAGGGGCAATGCGAGTGGCACAACACCGATACTTTCACGGACCGCCGTTTCGGTTTTTTCCTGCTTGTTCTGCTTATCCTCACCGAGTTTGCCGCTGATCATCGACATCGCAATGCTGACGACCAGAATCCCACCGGCAATACGGAATGAGTCGATGGAAATACCAAAAATTTTCAGAATGGCATCCCCCAAGAACAAGGATATCCACAAGATAATCGCCACTGACAGGTTAGCTGTCAGGTTAGTTTTATCCCGCCCAGCCGCTGCCTGATAGCTGGTCATACTGATAAATACCGGCAATATACCTACCGGGTTTACCAGTGCAAATAAGCCAACAAAAAACTTGATGTAACCTGAAAGGTCCAACAATGATTGACTCACACATCACTCCGCGCAATAGCTGATAAAAACGTCACAGATAACAGGCCATTATAATTTAATGCCCCAAGACAACACACCTTATGGCCCGTGCCTGGAAAATTCGCGACAAAAATAATGTCGCAACCATGCAGAATGGCACCTGCATTATTCAAGCCTCTGACCACAGTTCTTTTCACTAAAAATCACCCTTAGGGCGCTCTTCTACAGATGTGCGCGCTAATGTAATGGAATTAGTCATAGGAATCTATGTAATAAAACAGCATTTATACAAGGTAAATTTTTACCGTTTAAAATGATAACTCTTGTTAATGTCCTGTGGTGTTAATGAAGCTTTAACGTCATGAATTATCAATTTATTCATGTTAATGATAATTACTCTCAACAAATAATTGCTGAATGGTGTCAGCTTGACGATTTTGTGATTTAAATCACGAAAAACATACCTAAGAATAGTTAAGCTCTGAGCAGTGGTAGAGAGTAAGTTCACTGAGAAACAGAGTATAAAGGTTGAAAATGATATTTTCCCCCTCATCTTATTCTTAGTGGAACAAAAGCTCTTTCAGTAAATCATCGGTAAAAAATGGGAAAGTAAGCTATAAAACTAGCTCTATTTGACCTTACGGCATACTAGAGCCTGACTATACTAGTTGCTTCAACAGCTCATTTACTAAAAGAGTTTAACATTATCAGGAGAGCATTATGGCTGTAACGAATGTCGCTGAACTTAACGAGCTAGTAGCACGCGTCAAGAAAGCCCAGCGCGAGTATGCCAACTTTACTCAAGAGCAGGTTGATAAAATCTTCCGTGCCGCAGCTCTGGCTGCAGCGGATGCCCGTATTCCCCTGGCCAAGCTGGCGGTAGAGGAATCAGGTATGGGTATTGTTGAAGATAAAGTGATCAAGAATCACTTTGCTTCTGAATACATCTACAATGCCTACAAAGATGAAAAAACTTGTGGCATTTTAGAAGAAGATAAAACCTTCGGTACAATTACTATCGCTGAACCTATTGGTTTAATCTGCGGTATCGTGCCAACAACTAACCCGACTTCTACCGCTATCTTCAAGGCATTAATTAGCCTTAAAACGCGTAACGGTATCGTATTCTCTCCACATCCACGTGCTAAAGACGCAACCAATAAAGCTGCAGATATCGTGCTTCAAGCCGCTATTGCCGCAGGTGCGCCAGCAGATATTATTGGTTGGATTGATGCGCCAACAGTTGAGTTGTCTAACCAACTGATGCACCACCCTGACATTAACCTGATTCTGGCAACCGGTGGCCCAGGCATGGTTAAAGCAGCTTATAGCTCAGGTAAACCGGCTATCGGTGTTGGTGCAGGTAACACTCCTGTTGTGGTTGACGAAACCGCTGATATTAAACGTGTTGTTGCATCTATCTTGATGTCAAAAACCTTTGATAATGGTGTGATTTGTGCCTCTGAACAATCTATCATCGTGGTTGATTCAGCTTACGACGCAGTTCGCGAGCGCTTCTCTTCCCATGGTGGCTACCTGTTACAAGGTAAAGAGCTGAAAGCAGTTCAGGATATCATTCTGAAAAATGGTGGTTTAAACGCCGCTATCGTTGGTCAGCCAGCAACTAAAATTGCTGAAATGGCTGGCATTAAAGTTCCTAGCAACACCAAAATTCTTATCGGTGAAGTTAAGGTTGTTGACGAGTCAGAACCATTTGCTCACGAAAAACTGTCGCCTACTTTAGCGATGTATCGTGCGAAGAATTTTGAAGACGCAGTTGATAAAGCGGAAAAACTGGTAGAAATGGGGGGTATCGGCCATACATCTTGCCTGTATACCGACCAGGATAACCAACCTGCACGCGTTAAGTATTTCGGCGATAAAATGAAAACCGCCCGAATTCTAATCAACACCCCTGCCTCTCATGGTGGTATCGGTGACCTGTACAACTTCAAAGTGGCGCCATCTCTGACGCTAGGTTGTGGTTCATGGGGTGGTAACTCCATCTCTGAAAACGTTGGGCCGAAACACTTGATCAACAAGAAAACTGTGGCTAAGCGAGCAGAAAACATGTTGTGGCATAAACTACCGAAATCTATTTACTTCCGTCGTGGCTCTCTGCCTATCGCGTTGGAAGAAGTGGCAACTGACGGTGCAAAACGTGCCTTCATCGTGACTGACCGCTATCTGTTCAACAACGGTTATGCCGATCAAATCACCAGCGTGTTGAAATCTCACGGTATCGAGACTGAAGTCTTCTTCGAAGTAGAAGCGGACCCTACCCTGAGCATCGTGCGCAAAGGTGCCGAGCAGATGAACTCCTTCAAACCAGACGTGATCATTGCGCTGGGTGGTGGTTCACCGATGGATGCAGCCAAAATCATGTGGGTCATGTACGAACACCCTGAAACCCACTTCGAAGAATTGGCACTACGCTTTATGGATATCCGTAAACGTATTTACAAGTTCCCGAAAATGGGTGTGAAAGCGAAAATGATCGCGGTAACCACCACATCAGGTACCGGTTCAGAAGTGACACCATTTGCGGTAGTTACCGACGATGCAACAGGCCAGAAATACCCATTAGCTGACTACGCATTGACTCCAGACATGGCAATCGTTGATGCCAACCTGGTCATGAATATGCCTAAGTCTTTATGTGCCTTCGGTGGTCTGGACGCAGTAACTCATGCTCTGGAAGCTTATGTTTCTGTATTGGCGAATGAATATTCTGACGGCCAGGCTCTGCAAGCGCTGAAACTGCTGAAAGAATTCCTGCCAGCCAGCTACAATGAAGGTGCTAAAAACCCAGTGGCTCGTGAGCGTGTACATAATGCCGCAACCATCGCGGGTATCGCTTTTGCTAACGCCTTCTTGGGTGTCTGCCACTCAATGGCCCATAAACTGGGTTCTGAGTTCCATATCCCGCATGGCTTAGCCAACGCCATGTTGATTTCTAACGTTATTCGCTATAACGCGAATGACAACCCAACTAAGCAGACTGCTTTCAGCCAATATGACCGCCCACAAGCGCGCCGTCGTTATGCTGAAGTTGCAGATCATCTGGGTCTGAGTGCTCCGGGCGACCGTACTGCACAGAAAATTCAGAAACTGCTGACTTGGTTAGATGAAATCAAAGCAGAGTTGGGTATCCCAGCATCAATTCGTGAAGCTGGCGTTCAAGAAGCTGATTTCTTAGCTAAAGTAGACAAACTGTCTGAAGATGCATTTGATGACCAGTGTACCGGTGCTAACCCACGTTACCCACTGATCTCTGAGTTGAAACAGATTTTGATGGATACTTATTACGGCCGCGAATTTAGCGAAGAACTTGACCGTGAAGAAGTTGCTGTTACAGCAGCTCCTGCACCAAAAACTGAAAAGAAAGCCAAGAAATAATAGTAATCTTAATGTGTAACCCCCATTTATAGCTGGGGGTTACACAACAGAAGATATAGCCCCCAATTGCCATTGCTGTTGGGGGTTTCTTTTTATAAGCACACTTAAAAACATTTGGTATATAACCGCTCAAATCGCCATAGTCCGTTCCTACGGACCACGCATCTAATCCCCGGACTAATCTCAATACGGCTTGCCACATCGCCACCAACCCCTGCTATACCCAAGCTAATGCGTTATAACGTCATCCCCCGAATCGGCTATTGATTAAGGAGACATTAGGATCAACATCGTGTCTTTTATTAATTTTGTAAGATTGTAGAAAATGTGGCGATAAAGCCAAAATAATGACCCAGTCCAGGATATAACGTTAAACCAAGGCTTTTCATCCCGCATAAATACGAGGGATAAAGCTGTATGGCTTAATATGGCGTAAACTCAGCAAAAGGTTGGTTACCCCACAGCTTCAATAAGAAATCCCGTGAGGCATCCTTGGTGGACAATGAGTATCTAGGAAGGATTTTGGAGAGAAGCCGCTTTAATCGCCTCTTTATAATGGCGGCGACAAACAGAAACGTAGCTTTCGTTACCACCAATAACGACTTGTTCGCCGTCATGCACAGCTCTGCCTTGTTCGTCTAACCGCAGCACCATGTTTGCTTTGCGGCCACAATGACAAATTGTTTTCAGTTCAACCAATTTGTCAGCCCACGACAACAAATATTTGCTACCGGGAAATAGTTCGCCGAGAAAATCGGTACGCAAACCGTAACACAATACCGGGATATGCAGTTCATCCACCACCTGACACAATCGCTGAACTTGCTCTTTGGTCAAAAATTGGCATTCATCTAGCAAGATACAATGAACAGGCTTTTCCTGATGCTCAGTGGCAATAATGGATAATAGTGAAGTTCCACTATTATAAAGCAGCGCCTGTGAGGACAGGCCAATACGCGAACTGACAGTCCCGACACCAAAGCGATTATCTATCTCTGCTGTAAACACCAAGGTACGCATGCCCCGCTCTTGGTAGTTATAAGAAGACTGCAACAGCGCGGTGGATTTCCCTGCATTCATCGCAGAGTAATAAAAATAAAGTTGAGCCATGGGCCCGTAACTCCAGTGGTATAATAAATGGTCACAATGACAACGAGTATCAAGTTTATCATAAATTCAGACTTAACGAGGAGCAGACTACTTCTCTATATTACTGTTTTCTATATTAAGTAATGGTAGCGTTAATGTAGCTGCCGACACTTTCATTTGAAGCACCTTGCTATTATTAGGTACATTACATGACCAATCTCACAATATTGATACAGCGAACGTATGCTGCTTGAACATTAACCAGATTAGGTGAGTGGGATAGCAATAGGGTCGGATAGGATGTACCGCGATTGGTTCATTAATGATACAAGTAATGTATTACCATGGTTAATTGGTAAAATAGTGATAACAAATATTGTCAGAACCTGACAAAACCAATACAGCATGCTTTTCCCTTACTCAATCTTTCATCGTAGCTATATCAATATCGCACTTTTTGCATGATCAGTTATTGCACACGCTAGCACGATAAGTCGTCTATTTTTGCTTTATTGATATAAAGCAAACTTATAACTTAGTGAGAAAATCATGTTTTCGCGTAGGGTCATTAGCGAGCAAAATGAACTTTTACGTTAAAAACACTACGGAGAATAACAAACCGCCATCGCTTATTAGTAGCAAGCAGCAACTTTTCGCTAATAAAATACGTAAATTCGAGGATGCTAATCAAATTGTCTATTGCAGAAATTAAAATAGCACTCTATTATTATCCAGACGCCCCCCCACCAATTATAATTTGAGACCAGGACAATGAGCGAAGCGTTAAAGATTCTTAACAACATCCGTACTCTGCGTGCACAAGCGCGTGAATGCACTCTTGAAACTTTAGAAGAAATGCTGGAGAAGCTTGAAGTGGTCGTTAACGAACGCCGCGAAGAAGATTCTCAAGTACAAGCTGAAATTGAAGAACGCACACGTAAATTGAGCCAATACCGTGAAATGCTTATTGCAGACGGTATTGATCCAAATGAACTGCTGCAAACTATGAGTGCAACTAAAGCTACAACTAAAGCTAAGCGTGCTGCACGCCCAGCTAAATATAAGTATGTAGACGAGAATGGCGAAACTAAAACCTGGACAGGCCAAGGCCGTACTCCAGCAGTGATTAAGAAAGCCATTGAAGACGAAGGTAAATCACTGGATGATTTCCTGCTGTAATAGTATTAGTTAATTTACTATTATGATAAAAGTACCCTCCTATTATACGGGGGGTATTTTTTTACCTCCCTCTTGCCCTGCAATCATAGTTGAAATCCTTATCAATACGGCTGTTGAATTAACATACAATTGCCAAGGAGCACCTAACCTAAACATATCGCATTCGATAAATACCCCTTAGTTATCACTGTGCTTGTAAATCTATAAGAATGCTCTGCTAATTTATAACAATACAATAATCGATATAACTGACTAAATTTCCCATAATATTGTGATATATGAGAATCTTGGAGTGAAAGAGTTGTGTCACCCCCGCCCTACGGCATGAAGATTGAGCACAAAACAGAAACTAATTAAGTTTTGTACCCAACACATAAAATCATCTTTAGAACTTATTACGCTCGATTAATCGATGTACCCCGACCAATCCCATAATAGGTAAAACCTCGGCTATTTAACCGTTCTGGATCGTACAAATTACGCCCATCAAAGATAACCGGCTGTTTTAATCGGAGCTTGATCATATCAAAATCAGGTGCTCTAAAATTCTGCCACTCAGTACAAATAATCAGAGCATCCGCCCCTTGTAGCGCTGATTCTTTTGTCCCCATTAACTTTAGGTCATCCCTTGCACCATAAATACGCTGAGCTTCATCCATTGCCTCTGGATCATAAGCTTGAATAATAGCGCCAGCACGCCATAAAGCCTCCATCAAAATCCGACTGGGGGCCTCTCGCATATCATCTGTATTGGGTTTGAATGCTAATCCCCAGAGTGCAAATGTTTTCCCTGCAAGCTGCGAATCAAAATGGTATTGAATAAATTCAGTTAACTTACACTTTTGTTCGTTATTGATTCTCTCCACTGCACGCAACAGTTGCGGCTGATAGCCACAATTTTCTGCGGTACGAATTAATGCTTGGATATCTTTTGGAAAACAGGAACCGCCATAGCCACAACCAGAATAAATAAAATGGTAGCCAATGCGAGAATCTGAGCCAATACCTTGGCGTACTTTTTCGATATCGGCACCGAGCCGCTCTGCGATATTAGCAATTTCATTCATGAAACTGATTTTGGTTGCCAACATACCGTTTGCTGCATATTTGGTCAGTTCTGCACTGCGGACATCCATAATTAACATGCGGTCATGATTTCTGTTGAATGGCTCGTATAGTTCGCTAATTAAATCAATCACACCATTATCATCAGTATCAATTCCGATAACGATACGCTCAGGCCGCTTACAGTCAGCAACAGCAGCGCCTTCTTTTAAGAATTCAGGGTTCGATACCACATTGAAAGCTATATCTTGTCCACGTTGCTGTAAAATCGCTTTAATCCTTTGCTGCACTTGATCCGCGGTACCCACTGGCACAGTTGATTTATCGATAATAACTTTAGGCGCATCCATATATTTCGCAATAGTGCTGGCAACGTCTAACACATATTTAAGGTCAGCCGCACCATCCTCATCAGGAGGAGTACCAACCGCAATAAACTGAATCGTGCTATGAGCAACACCGGCTTCGGCATCTGTTGAAAATCGAAGCCGGCCCTCGTCGTAGTTTTCTTTTACCAATGGCGCTAATCCTGGTTCAAAAATAGCGACACGGCCTTTTTGTAGGTCGGAAACTTTGTTTGCGTCGATATCGATACACAGGACATCATGACCAACTTCGGCAAGTACTGCTGCCTGAACCAGTCCTACATAACCGATACCAAAAACCGTCACTTTCATGCAATCAATCCTCAAGTTGGAATTCGATAAGAGACACACCGCCGACCATTATCAAGACCTAACCTTAATTTAGCCTGAGGTAGCCAACCTTATTGCCAGCGAATAATAAAAGTTAACTGAAAATTTTCAGCCACAAGTAAGGAGGAAAGTATATCAACCGATATTTCTTACATCTCGGGCATACTCATTGATTGAAACAAATGAGGTTTATTTCGTAGATTCGTTATAGAACCATTGAGACTTGGAGGGTCATAGCAGTGAATAAGTGAGCAAGATACATAAATTACGTGAACTATTTATTGAGTAATACTTTCAAAATATAAACTATTCATCGGCTGAAAGCATCAACCTCAATCGACTCCCTCCTCCCCATACCTGGCATTGCCATGCTTCACAACGCTGACTAATTTGATTTAAATGTGCTGTTTTTAACGTACCTAAAGGCACACCATTACTAAGTTGAATCTGATTTTTACCCGCACTAACATTCGCGTGAAGACCAGCCGAAACCAGAATTAAATTTTTATATTCCACATGATAATAACCAACGAGCAAAGGAAACTGCCCATCCAAATGAGTACGTCTTAGTAACTGGTTAACTTGTTTAAGTAACGTTGACATCTGCGGTAAACGCTGTTGTTGATGTGCCAAATGCTCTTGAAGAATCCCGTTAAATAACACGCGTAATAATAGTGCGGCTAAAATTCCGTTATCCCCGGCGCGGGTGACATCCAGACAATAAAATGCCAGGTCCTTATCTGATAATGCAGCGATATCAAGGACTAATCCCGGTTTCTCGACCATCGTTAACTGCCGGTAATTTACCCGACAGTGTGCAATGGTTTGCTGTGCCGGTGGTTGCAATTGCTTAAGTAACTGCGCTGCATCATGAGGATTCTTACGTAATGCATCCCAATCCTGAATAAGTTCTGTCTCTTCAATTGCATGAGAGGTAAACAGTATGGGATAAAGGCATGCCAGCACCGCTTCACGTAACCGATTTAAATCCACGATCGGTTTCAACAGTACGTCTTTCACGCCCATACGCATGACTTTAGCAATGTCAGTCATCTTATCAGTAGCCGATATAACTAAAATAGGGATCTTTACTCCTTGCATGAGTAAACGCTCAACAAACTCGATCCCTCCCATCTTAGGCATAGCGAGATCGCAGAGTATCAGGTCAGGTGATTGGACCTTAATCTGCTCTAACGCCTCCAGGCCATTTTCTGCCTGCTGGACTGCCGCACCGAGTGCCCTTAGAAACTCAGTGATTACAGTACGGAAGACCGTTTCGTCCTCGACGACTAAAATATTTTTACCTGCTAATGGTTTTTCCATGTACTGCTTCTCTTGCTAACCTTAAACGTAATAGTGGCCCAAAATGGCTGTTTGTGCTTGTCTGAAATTGTTACGTACTGCTTTACTCACACACATTTGTTACTCATCAGCCCCTTACCAAAGGACGTAACTGCTCTATATTTTTCTCCACAGCCAATTGTCCAGCGGCAATGGCTTCATCCGCCCGATGGAAATCCAGCATTGATATTTGTGGGCAGTAGGGCTGGATCAACACATCGGGAGGATCTCCTGCCATACGGTTACGTTTTAATCTGTTCTCCAATACCTGTATTGAGGTAGACATTATCTCCATGGCGCTGGGAACGGCCATCGTTGGATTACCTGACATATTGGTTATTCGTGCTTTTAAGCGCAAATGCCAACTTGCTGGCATCTCCGGGGGTTTACCTTCAGGAGATGATTGTGAGGAAAACAGATCTTGCCGAATCAGATGTGCATCATGTTGCAAATCAACGGCAATCACAATGTCAGCGCCCATTGCTCTTGCCAAAGAAATAGGAACAGGATTGACTACTGCACCATCAACCAACCAATAGCTACCGAAGCGGACAGGAGAAAGCAATCCAGGCATGCTGCATGAAGCCCTAATTGCCTGTTTAATATCCCCCTCAGTAAGCCATAACTCACGGCCCGTCGTTAAGTTGGTTACAACAGACCCAAAGGGCAATTTACATTCAGTAATGTCCTGCACTTCAATTATTTGGTTTACAGCATTAAAAACCCGCTCACCCCGCAGTAATCCGCCACGACGCCAGGAGAAATCCATCAATCGAATAACATCCCAATATTTAAACGAACGAACCCAGCGTTCCATCACATTCAGGTGATCACTGGCATACGCTGCACCAACCAAGGCACCAACCGAACAACCGGCAACAACATCAACTTTGACGCCCATTCTTCCTAGCGCGTTAATGACCCCGATATGTGCCCATCCCTTCGCGGCACCCGCGCCAAGTGCCAGTCCAATCTTAATTTTTCTCATTTTTATTTCGTCCATTTTCGATCAATTTGGCACTTTACCGCTCAACTAAATAAATCAGACTCTGATTTTGTTATCGACACTGCCGCTTGGCTCTTAACGCTAGCACGCAACAACTTAGCGCTCACTCAGAGGAAAAATCCATATTTACTCGCCAGTGCTATAACCCTACTGATTGAACTATAGTTAACATTTATCCTTCTGGTAAATTGATACAAATAGTTTACATTTCATTACTAAGATATAGGCTGTAAGTGGAAGGATATACTGTGAATATTGAAATATGCCAAACCGATCTATTTAATCCAGATCTTATTGCATTAATTGCTCAATTAGATGCGTATCAAGAAGCACTCTATCCGGCTGAAAGTAATCATACAGAGTCGATTGAGAGTATGGCTCAGAAAAAAACATTCGTTTATATTGCAACACGACAAGGTCGCGCTGTGGGATGCGCCATTCTTTTCCAACCCGAAAGTACATATCCTGAGATTAAGCGCGTTTTTGTCATCCCTGACTGCCGAGGTAATGGCATTGCGTCAATGCTAGTTACAGCACTGCTCGAAAAATCTATCTCTTTGAATTTAAAATATGTTTATTTGGAGACAGGGATTCATCAACCTGAAGCGGTAAAACTGTACCAGCGATTAGGCTTTGAATTTACGTCTGAATTTGGTTGTTATCAATACGACCCACTTAGTTTCTATATGGTAAAAACAGTGGCTAGTTGTCACTAAGTAAAAGATAAAACAGAGAGGTAGCACTCAGTTCATTCAGTAACCGTTGCTATTTTTGACTTTATTGCTTTGACACTCGACATAACACAGCAAAATAGCCACTATAGTAGTGGCTATTCAGAGTAAATATTCGGAGTTAAGACAAATTAAAATATTTAATATTATCTAGTAATATAAGATTCAATAAATAGATAATCGCGTTACATGCTGTCATTTCACCGTTAGCTCTCGTGGGCTATAGTGTTATTAACTATAACTCGACCTTTCTCAGAATATTATGAATTCTTACGGATTATTTAGGAAATAATTAACCGTTAATAGTACCAAATGAGACACTCATTTTTTCGAACATAGCGATAACTTTATTGATCAGTTTCATGGGTTGCTCCTGTAAATATCATTATTTTTATGTGATACACATCACAGTTATTAAGTTACTCCATAATGAAACGCCGGTCAACTATTTTTGTGAGCAACATCACAAAACTTAAGTTCACCCCATATCCCGCGCAAAATTATCAACTTTGAACCTCATCCCGTGATTAGGTAAGATAAGGCCCTATTTGCCCCTATTTGATTGCCCGCCTTCTTCTGTTGCTGACCATTCATTCGCAGATAAGATGGCATTATTGGTTTTTCGGAGAAATTTTGTCAGAACAGTGCCCATGTGGCAGCAGCTTTGAATATCAACGATGCTGTGCGCCTTATATCCTTAACACGCAAGTTGCGGCCAAACCTGTAATACTGATGCGCTCACGCTATAGCGCCTATGTAAAAAAGGATGCGGACTATCTGATTAAAACCTGGCATCCAGACTGCAAGGCACAAGAATGGCGAGATGGAATAATTCAAAGCTTCACCAATACTGTATGGCACGGATTAACAGTTATTGCAGAAACTACTGGCAGTCATGATGACGAAGCCTTTGTTGAGTTCATTGCCCGCTTTACTGATCCAAATAATATGCAGATAAGCACAATGCATGAACGTTCCCGCTTCCTTCGAATAAAAGAACACTGGTACTATATCGACGGAGTCCGGCCGTCGGTGGGTAGAAATGATATCTGTCCTTGCGGTTCAGGGAAAAAATATAAGAAATGCTGCGGGCATTAACAGTAAAATCGTTTCATTACGGACCGTAGCATCAAACATTTACATAACATCAAGTACTGTTAAGACAGGATTTACCACCTTATGCCACACCAGAATGTACAAAAGAAAGTGTTACGCACTATATGCCCTGACGCTAAAGGCTTAATCGCAAAAATTACCAATATTTGTTACAAGCACCAGTTGAATATCGTGCAGAATAATGAATTTGTTGATCATCTGACTGGCCGCTTTTTCATGCGTACAGAGCTTGAAGGTATTTTTAACGATACTACCCTGCTGGCAGACTTAGATGATGCTTTACCCGAAGGCACCAACCGCGAATTACATACCGCAGGGCGTCGCCGTATTGTCATTATGGTCACCAAAGAAGCACATTGCCTCGGCGACTTATTAATGAAGAGTGCCTATGGTGGTCTGGATGTTGAAATTGCGGCGGTGATTGGCAATCATGATGCACTACAGAATTTAGTGGAGCGCTTTGATATCCCTTTCCATCTCATCAGCCACGAAGGTTTGACTCGTGATCAACATGACCAACGTCTGATTGAGCAAATTGAACAATACCAACCAGACTACGTGGTTCTGGCCAAATATATGCGGGTGCTAACACCAGCCTTTGTTCAACACTTCCCTTACCAGATTATTAATATCCACCACTCATTCTTGCCTGCATTTATCGGTGCTCGCCCTTATCACCAGGCTTATGAGCGGGGGGTGAAAATTATTGGTGCCACGGCTCACTATGTAAACGATAGCCTGGATGAAGGCCCAATCATCATGCAAGATGTTATTCACGTCGATCATTCGTACACGGCTGAAGATATGATGCGAGCCGGGCGAGATGTGGAAAAAAACGTTCTGAGCCGTGCTCTGTATCGTGTTTTAGCACAACGTGTTTTTGTTTACGGTAACCGCACCGTTATCCTGTAAGCGCGCAATAAACAGATGTTTTTTGCCCAGATAAACATCGTCAAGAACAAAAAAGCACCGAACAACTTATTTTTTTCATTTCAAGTCTTTACAGGGGCGCTTCATTTGATATGATGCGCCCCGCTTACCAAGACAGTATTGATAAGCAGTTAGGCCAGTGGTGGGGTTCCCGAGCGGCCAAAGGGAGCAGACTGTAAATCTGCCGTCATCGACTTCGAAGGTTCGAATCCTTCCCCCACCACCATTTTTACCTTGAACTTTAAACTTATCCGCAAATTAATAAATCGAGATGAGCATTTAAGGGGAAGGTAAGAACCTTCGACAAGGTAGCATCACAGATACGGCCAAGTATCTTAGTAATAAAAACCACAAATTCAGTGGTGGGGTTCCCGAGCGGCCAAAGGGAGCAGACTGTAAATCTGCCGTCATCGACTTCGAAGGTTCGAATCCTTCCCCCACCACCATCTCCTAGAGTTATTCCAACCCAATAAAAATAATAAGAATCAAAGATACTGCCATCAGGGAAGGTAAGAACCTTCGACAAGGTTCGCGCCGAGCGTAGCGAGACAACGACGCGCAGCAGCGGCCCGAAGGGTGAGGAACGCAGTGACGAATAATCCTTCCCCCACCACCATCTCCTAGAGTTATTCCAACCCAATAAAAACAATAAAAATCAAAGATATTACCATCAGGGAAGGTAAGAACCTTCGACAAGGTTCGCGCCGAGCGTAGCGAGACAACGACGCGCAGCGGCGGCCCGAAGGGTGAGGAACGCAGTGACGAATAATCCTTCCCCCACCACCATCTCCTAGAGTTATTCTAATCCAATAAAAACAATAAAAATCAAAGATATTGCCATCAGGGAAGGTCGCCGAGGGTAGCGATACAACCGGCTAATAGTCTAGATAGTTTTATACCATCGTATGAATGTACTCAATAAGTCTATTTAATACACTTGAATGTGAGCGTGATTTATAAAAATATAACTTATTCTCACTTTCAAAACTGGCTAAATTTATAAAATCCAGTTTAGAATCACCATTAAAATCATCCATTATTGAATCTGTAATACATATATAGCGACCAGAGTAAATAAAGTTTAGGCAGCAAGCCAGGTTATCCACCTGCCTAACACTAACTTTATCATGTTGTTTTTTAACTGATTCTTCAAGATTCTTAACAAAGTCACTTCTATATAGTGTCGGGTTGCACAACCAAACATTCTTGTGGAGAATATTTATAATATCTTGACTTTCATTTATTATATCTTTGCGTCCATAGATACCGAAACCACTGTCTGGCACTTCATTTAACAACGTAAATCTTTCGCTAGAGATTTTTTCTGATGACAGGATAAGTGAATTTCCATCATAGTCTCCAATTTCATCAATATTTTCATAGTAAAATTTAATTATATTAGCTTGAATGTTATTCTTTTCTGCCTCCCGATAGAGTTTTGTCAAGTTCTCACTTTTACCCCAATCGTAGTAAATATTGATGACATTCGATACGTGCCCAGTAAGGTGTTTTTTTGTGATTTCTTTTTCTTGCTGATATAAATCTTTTAGATCATTATATAAAATCTCACCATCCCTTGTTAAACTCATACCAAATTTCTCTCTTTTAAAAAGTTTTTTTCCTATTATATTTTCAAAGTCTTTGATCGACTTTGCTACCGGAGGTGTAGTCCTGTTCATCACCCTTGCGGCCTTACTCAGCGAGCCATTTTCGACTACGGCCATAAAAGCCTCTAGCTTTCGAGATAGAAACATAATTCACTAATCCTTTGCGTAAAAATTTATCAGAAAAAATGACAGGCATGTCAACATGCACAAGGCTAGCTGTAGATAACATTCAACATTAAATAAGTTTATTATATAAATTGCATTTAAAATAATTGAAAGGTAAATTATAAAAATTTATTACTGCGTAGAAATTAATACTTTGATGTCGTTTTTTACGAAAAAACTGTAAGACTCTGTCTATTAGCATCTCAACATTACACATATTTCTAACAGACAACCATTCGTAGTTCTATGATATTTAATAACTATTTTTTATCCACCCCGTTACAAAATCAGTTAACATACGTAGCTGGAATCGGATAGCTCTGGTAGTTAAAATGAATAACTCCATTGCAAAGAATAAAAAAACGATATTTTCACCCTTTAACTTTCAAGGTGGTTACACCGCTAATAACCCTGCACTACATTCACAAAAAATATATAATTTGAATTTACAATTGATATTTACAAATACAAAACCACCGTTCACGTTTTATTTTAATAGTGGTCACTTCCAGATAATTAATTTAAAGCATAAATAGATATCTGAATGGCGACTTAAATTTTAATAGCTATAAATGGCAAATAGAATTACCAACTAAATTCATTGGTATTATTTTATTTCACTTTCGTTATCAATCGGTATTATCCAATTTCTTTATTCTTTACCTGTGCGTTACATTTTTATTCAGTATCTGCTAATATCTGAAATCATTTTTATCGAATAAACGGTGCTAACCATGAAGTTTGTCTCTTTTAATATCAATGGCCTACGTGCTCGACCACATCAACTAGCGGCGATAATCGAGCAACATCAACCAGAGGTTATCGGCCTTCAGGAAACGAAAGTACATGATGATATGTTTCCCCTTGAGGATGTCAGTCAGCATGGTTACCACGTTTTTTATCATGGGCAAAAAGGTCATTATGGTGTGGCGCTGTTAACCAAAAATGAACCATTGGCTGTTCGTCGTGGCTTCCCTACTGATGAAGAAGATGCTCAACGTCGTATTATAATGGCTGATATTGCAACGCCAAATGGTCCTCTCACTGTTATTAATGGCTATTTCCCCCAAGGAGAAAGCCGTGATCACCCCATAAAATTCCCAGCAAAAGAGCGTTTTTATGCTGACTTACAACAATATCTGGAACAACAACTTTCAGCAGATGCTCAGGTACTGATTATGGGGGATTTAAATATTAGTCCAACTGACCTGGATATTGGTATTGGCGAAGAGAGCCGTAAACGTTGGCTGCGCACAGGTAAGTGTTCATTTCTGCCTGAAGAGCGTGCCTGGCTGGAACGTTTACAAAACTGGGGGCTGGTTGATACATTCCGTGCAGCTAATCCTGAGTGTAACAATCAATTTTCGTGGTTTGATTATCGCTCCCGTGGTTTTGATGAGAATAGAGGCCTGCGTATAGATTTATTGTTGGCAAGTCAGCCACTGGCTACCCGCTGCGTTGCGACAGGAATTGATTATGCAATTCGCGGCATGGAAAAACCCTCAGACCACGCGCCAGTATGGTCTGAATTCGCGCTCTGATGACATAAGTGGAGGCCCTATCAAAATGGGCCTACCACTTACCAATACGCGACCAAAGCTGGGTAAACAAAAAATGATTGATGTTGTCGCCGCCATTATTGAACAAAATGGTAAGATTCTGCTGGCTCAGCGGGACTCATGCCGTGATCAGGCCGGTTTGTGGGAGTTTCCTGGAGGGAAAGTTGAGGCGGGAGAGAACCAACCTCAGGCTCTGATACGTGAACTGGCCGAAGAGTTAAATATTGAGGCATCAGTGACCCGATATATCGCCACCAACCAATGGGATTCAGATAAACAGACCATCAGATTGCATGCCTGGCTCGTTGAGAGTTTCAGCGGCAAGCTAGCATTGCATTGTCACTCCGCAGTGGTCTGGTTGGCACCAGAGGAGGCTTACCGTTACCCTCTGGCACCCGCCGATGTTCCGCTTTTAGATGCGTTTATTGCCCAGAAACGTTAGCCTGTTACCTGGTCAACCGCTTCCAAATCAATGGATTGGTACCGATCACACTGCTATCACGCACACACTGCAACACTTCACCTTCAACTCGCAATACAGCACCTTCAGAATAATTCTGATTTTGATAGACACAACAGCGAGTGCACGGATTATTATTCGTGTTGCGATTTGATGAGTTATTCCATATTTCAGGTGGCAAAGGAACAACAACATCGACATTGTTACGATTGGCCATCGCCGCAGCAGAAATAAGCGAGGCAAAACCAATACAACCTAGCAATAACAATATTCTCATGACTTATTATCCTTGGTTTTGGACGGTGCTTTTTTACGTTTCTTTATCGCCCCAGACGGTGCTGCTGGCAACCCGCGAAAAACCTGAGGTGAACGATTTTGTTTTGCCTGACTGATTAAATCTTGCAATGTTGCCACCAGTGGCTGCATGAAATCCTGATAACGACAATTTTTCTCACTGATTTGTGTCAGTGTCGATTCCCAATGGGCCGTCATATCGGGCCGTGCAGCAATATCAGGCAGCGCGTGAATCAATGCTCTTCCCGCAGGGCTTGCATGAATATAACGCCCTTTTTTGAATAAAAAAGTACGTTTGAAAAGTAGCTCAATAATCCCAGCTCGTGTTGCCTCAGTCCCCAACCCATCTGTTGCACGTAACACTTTTTTCAGCTCTTTATCCTGCACAAACCGCGCGATTCCGGTCATCGCTGATAATAAACTGGCATCGGTAAATGGTCGTGGCGGCTGAGTTTGCCGTTCAACAACCTCACCCCGCTCACACAATAATTCAGCACCTTTCTCCACCACCGGCAACGGCGAGCCTTCATTTTCTTCATCGCGCTCTTTGCTACCAAGCAAGGTACGCCACCCCGCCTCCGCCAGAAAACGGGCCTTAGCGACAAACTTGCCGCCAGCAATATCGAGCTCAATGACACATTTACGAAATTGTGCATCTGGACAAAATTGCATCAGATACTGCTGTGCTACCAATCGGTAAACTTTGCCTTCATCAGTGGTTAGATTCACCTTACTGGCCCGTGCTGTTGGGATAATGGCGTGGTGGGCATCGACTTTTTTGTCATCCCAGCAGCGATTACGCCGATCACTGTCCATTACCTCCAACGGCAATAAGTCAGCCTGATGAATGCTGATGGCATTCAATACCGAATGACGCCCAGCGAAATGCTCTTCTGGTAGGTATCGGCAATCTGAACGCGGATACGTAATCAATTTGTGCGTTTCATATAAACGCTGACAAATATCCAGAACTTGCTGAGCGCTCAAACCGAAGCGTTTAGCAGCTTCAATCTGCAATGTCGAAAGGGAAAAGGGTAACGGTGCGGTTTCTGATTCCCGTTTATCATTATAGGAAGTTACAAATGCAGGCTGACCCGTGATGCGATTAACCACATGTTCAGCCAGTGGCCGATGCAACAAGCGCCCTTCTTCATCCTGATATGACTCGCAAGAATCACTCGGCTGCCATAGGGCAATAAAACGCTCATCCGCAGGCGTGACAATATGGGCTTTAACTTCGAAAAAGTCTTTGGGAATAAAATCTTCAATTTCTTCGTCACGGCGGACAACCAAGCCTAATACCGGCGTTTGTACCCGCCCTACTGACAAAACACCATCATAACCTGCATTACGCCCAAGAATAGTATAGGCACGGGTCATATTGATGCCATATAGCCAATCGGCTCTGGCGCGGGCCAATGCCGAAACACATAACGGGATAAACTCGCGGTTATAACGCAAACGCTCCACCGCACGCTCCACTGCCTGCGGGTTGAGATCGTTAATCAGGCAACGGCGGACATTTTGCCGCTTCTCTGCCACCAAATCGAGGTAATCCAATACTTCATCAACCAACAGTTGCCCTTCGCGGTCTGGGTCACCGGCATGCACCACTTCGTCGGCCTGTTGCAAAAGTTGTTTGATAACATTCAATTGCTTACTGACCGAGGGCCGAGGCTGTAGTTGCCATTTTTCAGGAATAATAGGTAAATCAGCTAACGACCAACGTGCATAGCGGCTGTCATAAGCATCAGGTTGGGCCTGTTCCAGCAAGTGACCCACACACCAAGTCACCATTTGATCACTGCCACAGGCAATAAATCCATCGCCTCGACGATGCGGCTTTGGCAAAATATCGGCAATCGCCCGCGCCAAACTGGGTTTTTCAGCAATAAAAAGTCGCATCATTCACCGCAAAAATGCATCAAAGAAAAGGTCATTCTGTAATCTCAATCAACGCCCGGCGGTTATCCACAGAGCTCAACTCGCCAATAGAACTGAGCGTCATACCGTGCTGAGCCGCAATAGCCTGCACCTGAGCCTCCGCTTCAGGCAATACGGCTAACAACAAACCACCGGAAGTCTGTGGGTCACACAATAACGTTTTCTGTAACTCGGTCATCTCGCCGATCAGATGGCCATAACTGTCAAAATTACGCCCAGTTCCCCCCGGCACACAACCCGCAGCAATATACTCTTCAACCGCAGGTAATCGCGGTATAGCCGAGAAATGTAATTTGGCCTGAACACCGGACCCTTGACAAATCTCGCTTAAATGCCCTAACAGGCCGAACCCGGTAACATCGGTCATGGCAGTGACACCGGCAATACTGGCAAAGTCCGCCCCTGATTTATTCAACTGACACATGGTTTCTGTTGCTACCCCTTGATGTTCAGGTCGCAACTTACTTTTCTTTTCTGCCGTCGTCAGAATACCAATACCCAGCGGTTTGGTCAGAAATAGCTTACAACCAGCCTGTGCGGCACTGTTTTTCTTAACCTGCTCAGTGCTGACGATTCCGGTGACCGCCAGACCGAAAATCGGCTCAGGCGCATCAATGGAATGCCCCCCTGCCAGAGAAATACCGGCCTGCTGGCAAACATAGCGCCCGCCCTCGATAACCTGTTGGGCAACTTCAGGTGCCAGTTTATCTATCGGCCAGCCCAGGATGGCAATCGCCATAATGGGTTTACCCCCCATCGCATAGATATCACTGATAGCATTGGTGGCTGCAATTCGGCCAAAATCAAAGGGATCGTCAACGATCGGCATAAAAAAGTCGGTAGTGCTGATGATGCCAACACCGCCGCCAATATCATAAACTGCTGCATCATCACGCGTTTCATTCCCCACCAACAGCCGGGGGTCAAGAAGCTTCTGCTGATCGGTATGCAATATCTTATCCAAAACTTTGGGCGAAATTTTGCAACCGCACCCCGCTCCGTGGCTGTATTGGGTAAGACGTATCGCTGGCGGTGTCATAACACTCTCCCGTGTGATGGTCAGTAATAAGCAGTTTATTGAGGAATTATGCTCGTAGGCCTAGTATCCAGACTGCCTATGGTAGCGCCTATGGCGTGGCTTGGTAAGTAGAGGCCGCTGTCGGGCAGATAGGTTGGTCACAAAGCAGACGAAAACACAGCTTAGTTCCTATAAAAGTGCATAAGCTGTGATGTTCAAGACGGCCCCAAGCGATTTGCTTCTTCGCTGCCGCCTTGAAACCTATTGATTATAGACCATATAACTATCAGAAATAGCTCACAAAAGTGGTGTAATCCAGTGGGGTCACTTTCGTCGCTGATTTCAGTTGTGGTGTGCCGAGATAAAGGAAGCCGACTATTTCATCTTGTTCACGGCAGGCAAACCCCTGACGAACCACGTGATGATGGGTCCAGGAGCCGGTACGCCAGATACCATTAAAGCCTTGAGCCAGTGCGGCCATTTGCATCGCTTGTACCGCACAACCGGCGGAAACCACTTGTTCCCAATTGGGCACTTTGGGGTTTTCAGTGACATGAGCAATAACGGTAATAATCAGCGGCGCACGAAACGGCGCTTGTTTTGCTTTTTCCAATACGGCGTCATCAGCACCATCATGTTGCACTGCTTGTTGTAACAATTGACTAAAACGTTCTAGCCCCTCATTTTCAATCAAAATAAAGCGCCATGGCTGCAATGTGCCATGGTCAGGTGCCCGCATGCCCGCATGGATAATATGATCCAATGCCTCACCCGTTGGGGCTGGGGTGGTCAAACGGGACGCCGAACGGCGGTTAAGTAACAGTTCTAACGCATCCATCATTCTCTCCTGATAACGATTTTCATTTTCAGCACGGTAGCATAAGTTGTCGTTTTGTTGCCAGTGTTGACCTTTCGGCTAGGCTTAACAGTGATTTAAAGCTGACATTTGTTCGTCAGGTCATTAGGATAACCGTACTTGCCCGGTTTTGTTGGAGATAACATGCGCACTTTGTGGCGAATTATTGCTGGCTTTTTCAAGTGGACCTGGCGTCTGCTTAATTTCGTCAGGGAATTTATTCTTAATCTGTTCTTAATACTGTTAATTTTAGTCGGTGTGGGTATTTACCTTCAGTTCCAAAGTAAACCAGCAGAACCGGTTAAAGGCGCGCTGCTGGTAAATTTAAGTGGCGTGGTGGTTGATCAGCCCGCGGTAAACAATAAATTACGTCAATTGGGGCGTGAGTTCTTAGGGGCATCCAGTAATCGCCTACAGGAAAACTCGCTGTTTGATATTGTCGAAACTATTCGTCTGGCAAAAACCGATAAAAATATTACCGGTTTGGTGCTGTCACTGAGTGATTTTACCGGTGCCGACCAACCTTCATTGCAATATATAGGTAAAGCGCTGCGGGAATTCCGTGACAGCGGTAAGCCAATCTATGCAATTGGCGATAGCTATAATCAAACCCAATACTATTTAGCCAGCTTTGCTAATAAAATCTATCTATCGCCACAAGGGGCGGTCGATCTGCATGGTTTCGCCAGTAATAACCTCTATTACAAATCGTTGCTGGAAAAACTTAAAGTCACCACTAATATCTTCCGGGTTGGCACCTACAAGTCCGCGGTTGAACCGATGATTCGTGATGATATGTCACCGGCTGCACGTGAAGCAGACAGCCGCTGGATTGGTGGGTTATGGCAAAATTATCTTACTGCTGTTGCTGCCAACCGGCAGTTAACGCCAGAGCAACTGTTCCCAGGTGCCGCGGGTGTTATCAGTGGGTTGCAAGCCGCTGGCGGTTCTCCGGCAAAATATGCGCTGGACAATAAACTGGTGGATACATTAGCGTCACGCCCTGAGGTAGAAACCGAGTTGGTTAAAACCTTTGGTTGGGATAAAAAGAATAACGACTTTAATTACGTCAGTATTTATGACTATCAACCGGTACCTACACCACAGCAGGGCGAGCAGATAGCGGTTATTTTTGCTAACGGCGCCATCATTGATGGTCCGCAAACTCCGGGCAACGTGGGTGGCGACTCGCTGGCAGCACAGATTCGCCAGGCGCGTTTAGATCCAAAAATTAAAGCCGTAATTCTGCGAGTAAATAGCCCTGGGGGCAGTGTCAGCGCCTCTGAGTTGATTCGTTCAGAATTAGCGGCGTTACGCGCAGCCAATAAACCCTTGGTGGTATCGATGGGGGGAATGGCGGCATCGGGTGGGTATTGGATCTCCACACCCGCTAACTATATCGTTGCCAGCCCGAGCACCCTTACCGGCTCGATTGGTATTTTCGGCGTGATTAATACCTTCCAAAATTCACTGGAAAGTATTGGTGTTCATACTGACGGCGTAGCCACGTCGCCATTAGCCGATATTTCGATTACTAAAAACTTGCCGCCTGAGTTTTCGCAGATGATGCAAATTAATATCGAAAATGGCTACAAGACCTTTATTGACCTGGTCGCAACTTCACGTCATAAAACCCCTGAACAAGTGGATCAAATCGCACAGGGCCATGTGTGGCTTGGGATTGATGCTAAAAGTAACGGTCTGGTGGATCAGTTAGGTGACTTTGATGACGCGGTGAAGAAGGTCGCGGAGCTGGCACAACTGAAAACCTGGCAGTTGAATTGGTTTGTTGATGAGCCGAGTCTTAGTGACTTGATTTTCGGCCAAATGAGCGCATCGGTACAGGCCATGTTACCCGCCGCCATTCAGGCTTGGATACCTGCCCCGCTATCTGCTATGGCGCAAGCCGTGAAAGAGCAGCCAAGTTTACTCAGTACATTGAATGACCCGCAGAATCGCTATGCGTTATGCCTAACCTGTGGTGATGTCCGCTAGAAAATTAATCAAAATACTCCGCCCGGCACCCGCCGGGCTTTTTTTCCTCGTCAGTCTCCCTATAATTCACTCATCTTATTCAGTACTACTTTTCAGGCCCTCATGCTTATGCAGAAGAAATCTATTTATGTTGCCTATACTGGCGGTACCATCGGTATGCAGCGCTCGGAACATGGATACATCCCCGTATCCGGCCATCTGCAACGCCAACTTGCGCTGATGCCTGAGTTCCATCGTCCCGAAATGCCTGATTTCACTATCCATGAATATGCGCCATTAATTGACTCCTCAGATATGACACCCGAGGACTGGCAGCATATTGCCAACGATATTGAGCAAAACTACGACTTATACGACGGCTTTGTTATTTTACATGGCACAGACACCATGGCATTTACAGCCTCGGCCCTGTCATTCATGTTAGAAAATCTGGCCAAGCCAGTGATTGTTACCGGCTCTCAGATCCCGTTGGCAGAGTTACGCTCTGATGGGCAAACCAACTTGCTTAACGCCCTCTATCTGGCCGCGAACCACCCAGTGAATGAAGTCAGTCTGTTCTTTAACAACAAATTATTCCGTGGCAATCGCACCACTAAAGCCCATGCTGATGGTTTTGATGCTTTTGCCTCCCCGAATCTGTCAGTACTGCTTGAGGCTGGTATTCATATTCGGCGTATGGTGTCGGTCGAGTCACCAGCCAATAATGGGCCATTGATTGTCCATAACATCACCCCTCAACCGATCGGTGTGGTGACTATTTATCCTGGGATATCCGGCGCGGTGGTGCGCAACTTCCTGTTGCAGCCCGTTAAAGCCCTGATTTTACGTTCTTATGGTGTGGGAAACGCACCACAAAAAGCCGAGTTACTGGATGAGTTAAAAAATGCCAGCGAGCGAGGTATTGTGGTAGTCAATTTGACACAATGTATTTCCGGTAGAGTCAATATGGAAGGCTATGCAACCGGTAATGCATTGGCCCACGCCGGTGTTATCAGTGGCTTTGATATGACGGTCGAGGCCGCACTGACAAAACTACATTATTTATTGAGTCAATCTTTAACCCCTGAAGACATTCGCCGGTTAATGCAACAAAACCTGCGTGGTGAACTCACTGACACTAACTGATCCGGTGGAATATCAATGAATGCGGCACTGCTTTTAATTGATTTACAAAATGACTTTTGTCCGGGAGGGGCGCTGGCTGTTACTGAGGGTGATCAGGTTATTGCCATTGCCAATCAAGCTATTGATGCCTGCCTTAGCAAAAAGATACCTATTATTGCCAGCCAGGATTGGCACCCTGCCGGGCACCGCAGCTTTGCCGTCAATTCAAATGCGGAATCGGGTACCGTAGGTGAGCTGGATGGGTTACCACAAGTTTGGTGGCCAGTGCATTGTGTGCAAAATGAGCCAGGGGCCGCCTTACATCTGCAATTGAAACAACACGCAATTGATGCCACGTTCCGCAAAGGCCAAGATCCTGATATTGATAGCTACAGCGCTTTTTTTGACAATGGTCGGCGAGCAAAAACCCCTTTGGATGAGTGGTTACGGCAGCAAGGGATAGATCGTTTGTTCATTATGGGGCTGGCAACTGATTATTGTGTGAAATATAGCGTCTTGGATGCATTAGCTCTGGGTTATCAAACAACGGTCATCAGTGACGGTTGTCGCGGGGTCAACCTACAACCGCATGACAGTCAACACGCCCTAAATACGATGCATAAAGCAGGGGCAAGCTTACAAACACTGGCACAGTGGCTGGCTGAAATAGATTCAGCAAGCAAATAACTGGCAATAAAAATAGCACCAACGGAGCCTCACCCGGCTCCGTTGATTTTGATAAATCTTGTGGGTAACAGCCCTATTCTGGCTTCAGTTTTACCAATGTTGGCTGGCTGAATTGCTGTTTCAATTCTTGCTTGGTTTTCATCACAATTTGGCCATCAGTGCCAATACTCATATGCTGAGCATCCTCATTGTGACGGGCTTGCCATAGCATTACCATTTGCAGGCTATTCTCTTTCTGCTCAGGTGTCAGTGCCACACCATCCGGCCATTTACCCAACTCAACCGCTTGCATCAAACGTTGATAAATTTCAGGTGTCATCACTGAAATCAGGTCTTCAAGCTCCATCAAAGTATCCTTAGCAAAACGAATAATAAGCTGAATCGATTTTTCAACATGCATAATCGTTGAGTATCAACCGGCAATCTGCTCGCCATTCTGGTCATCAACAAAATTCAATGACGCCGAGTTCACGCAATAGCGCTCGCCCGTAGGCTGCGGCCCATCGGGGAAAACATGGCCTAAGTGAGCATCACAATTACCACAACGAATTTCAACTCGAATCATATTGTGTGAATTATCATCAATATAGCGGATAGAGTCATCTTTGATAGGTTGGTAAAAACTCGGCCAACCACAGCCAGAGTCAAATTTCGACTCTGAGATAAACAAAGGTTGATGACAACACAGACACTCATAGATGCCATCGCGTTTGTTATGCAGCAATTTGCCACTAAACGGGGCTTCTGTCCCGCGCTGCTGGGTGACATGACGCTGAATATCGGACAGTTTCTCAATATCGGGTGTAGAGTTCAGTTCTTTAGCCATTTGTGCGGTTCTCTGGCAGGGAATAAAGTCAACGAAAACAACGTTTAATAATAACAAAAAATTAACAACAAAGCAGTTAAAATTGTCCTAAACTGTATGCCATCAAAGTGACAACCGCATATACCCTTTATACTTGACGCGGCAGGGTTGTTAGCTACGCTCATTCACCCGAATCACTTACTAATGTAAGCTCATCGGGATTCGTTCGCTAGCTGCCTACCTGCAACGCCAATCATTTTGGGTATAAATGCGATAAAAATCGCAAATATTACCGATTCTCACTTTAAACTGAATAATTCGCCCCAATATAAAAATGAGGCTAATCGTATCTGGAAACGCGTGATTAATGTTCGATCTAACGTCGTTGGTTTGATTTGTAGCAATAATTGACACGATTCCGCTTGACGCTCGGCAAGGTTTTTGTAATTTTACAACCAACCTTTTATTCACTAACAAATAGCTGGTGGAATATATGACTATCAAAGTAGGTATCAACGGTTTTGGCCGTATCGGTCGCATTGTTTTCCGTGCTGCTCAGGAACGTTCTGACATCGAAATCGTTGCAATCAACGACCTGTTGGACGCTGAATACATGGCGTACATGCTGAAATACGACTCTACCCACGGTCGTTTCGACGGTACTGTAGAAGTAAAAGACGGCCACTTGGTTGTTAACGGTAAAACCATCCGTGTTACCGCAGAGAGAGATCCGGCTAACCTGAAGTGGAACGAAGTTAACGTTGACGTTGTTGCTGAAGCAACTGGCCTGTTCCTGACCGACGAAACAGCACGTAAGCACATCGCTGCCGGTGCTAAGAAAGTGGTTCTGACTGGTCCTTCTAAAGATGACACCCCTATGTTTGTTATGGGCGTCAACCACAAAGAATACGCGGGTCAGGAAATCGTTTCTAACGCTTCTTGCACCACTAACTGCCTGGCTCCACTGGCTAAAGTTATCAACGACAAGTTCGGTATCGTTGAAGCGTTGATGACCACTGTGCATGCAACTACTGCAACGCAGAAAACTGTTGATGGCCCGTCTCATAAAGACTGGCGCGGCGGTCGTGGCGCATCCCAGAACATCATCCCTTCTTCTACTGGTGCCGCTAAAGCAGTTGGTAAAGTTATCCCAGCACTGAACGGCAAACTGACAGGTATGGCGTTCCGCGTTCCTACTCCTAACGTTTCAGTTGTTGACCTGACTGCACGTCTGGAAAAACCAGCTTCTTACAAAGAAATCTGTGCTGCTATCAAAGCGGCTTCAGAAGGCGAGCTGAAAGGCGTTCTGGGCTACACCGAAGACGACGTTGTTTCTACCGATTTCAACGGCGAAAAACTGACTTCAGTATTCGATGCTAAAGCCGGTATCGCGCTGAACGACAACTTTGTGAAACTGGTTTCTTGGTACGATAACGAAACTGGCTACTCAAACAAAGTTCTGGACCTGATCTCTCACATCTCCAAGTAATAATGGATTGATGTAGATTTCTGCCAAAAGCCACCTTCGGGTGGCTTTTTTATTTGTAGTTATAATAAATTGCGCAATATCAATGATTCACCACTACGGTGTCGTCCATTTGCTACAAGATTTACAGCCTGTGATATTATCGAGAGTCTGAAATTCAAAGGATCCCTGCTCCCTTTCCCATAAGGCCAAACGAATGAACGAGAAAGTATTCACCCTACCTGTTGTTGAACAAATTTCGCCTTACATCAGCCAACGCCAACTGGATGAATTGCCGGTAGTGGTGGTTTCTCATCCGAAGGTGCGTGCCGCAGTAAGCCTACAAGGCGCTCATTTGCTGGCCTATCAACCTAGCGGTGAGCAACCTATCATTTGGCTGAGCAATAACACGCCGTTTAAAGATGGCGTCGCTATTCGTGGTGGCGTGCCAATCTGTTGGCCTTGGTTTGGTCCATCAGCACAACCTTCTCATGGTTTTGCCCGTCTACTGCCATGGACTCTCAGTGCCCATGATGAAAACGAGAATGGAGTTATCCTGACCTTCACACTGGAAGACAGTGATGAATCCCGTAAATACTGGCCGCATGCCTTCACATTGATTGCCCGCTTCAAGCTAGGTGATGAGTGCGAAATGGAGCTGGAATCACACGGTGATTATCAGGCAGTAGCCGCGCTACATACTTACTTCCAGATTGGCGACATCGACCAGATTAAAGTCAGTGGCCTGGGTGAGAAATACTTCGATAAAGTGCTAAAAATTGCCGATGCCACACAACAAGGCGATTTAGTGTTCAACGGCCAGACTGACCGTATCTACACACAACCCGAAGCCTATAGCTTGATAAAAGATGCGGCGCTCAAACGCACCATTGAAGTACATCATCATCACCAAAGTGATGTAGTGGCATGGAATCCAGGTGCAGAGTTGTCTAGTAGCATGGTTGATATGCCAAACGAGGGTTTTAAAACCATGGTTTGCGTGGAAACAGCGCGAGTGAATAAGCCGTTGGTGGCAACACTTGACGCCCCGGCGCGTCTTGCCATGACCATCCGTAGCCGTAAAAATAGCTAACGTTCCAGATGTCGTTAGGCACAAAAATGGGGCGCTATGCCCCATTTTTTATGGCTCAACATTACCGCGTCATTAATTAGCGGAAAGTATAGGTCACGCCAGTCCACAACACGCCGCTGTAAGATGCATCAACCATTGGGCTATTTTTCACTTCACTGGCCAGGCGCACATAGCGGCCGGTAAAGAACGCATTCCAATTCGGATTGATGTTGTAGTTCACCGACAACTCAAGATATGGCGACCAGCTATCACTTGGGTTGTATTGCGCCAGGCCACTACGGGCAGATTCAGCACCGCTCACGCCATAGTAATAACTGTTTTGATCACCACTGTTCCAGTTAAAACCTACCCCCGGCGTCAGCGTCCAGCTATCGACGTTAAAGCGGTAAAGGTAAGCCAAATCGCCGATAAAACCACCACTATTATCCAGCACATCGCCAGAGAACATAGCGCGCAACGTCCCCCAATCCTCAATATGAGAATATGACATCCCCGCCATCATGGTACTGCGGCGTTTATCCAACTGCTTCATCTGCTGATCATCACTGTCACCTGGCGTAAAGTGCAGCGGTAAGTAATAAGCATCGATTGATAAGCGATTATTGTCATCTTTCCACAGGTAATAACCCGCAGCTAAGGTACGGAAGTAGAAATTATCGCTTTCATAAGAAATGATAGGTACCGGATAGACACGGTCATTCTTACCCCGATAAGGGTCTGGGCTGATTAACGCAGAAGCCCCCAAAGACCAGGTCCCTGCCATTGCCGTCGGCATGCAAACGGCCGTAGCGACTGCTAAAGCAGCCAGTGTTTTTATTTGCTTGGCTTTTAAAGAATGTTTTTTCACGGATTAAATCCCATTGGTAACAAAATAATTAGTTAACTTAGTGTAAATCAATTGGTTGCCCGTGGCGAAATCTTTACACATGTCAGCCAGATATCGATATTGCTTGTATAACTTATCGCCGATAACCAAGAGGCTGACAACCTAAAAATTTACGTAGATTTGATTACAATAAAATATCGAGATATTCAAATAGATAAGTTCAAGCAATCATATACAAAACACTACCAATCTAATAATAAATAGATTTAATTACCAAATAATGGTTATTTATTGTTTGAGGGGTGGCAAATCTGTGGTCTGGCTTAACTTGACCTTTGGAGGAGACACGGCCATAACAATAAGGTAGTAGTTTCAAAATTTTAACCCAATAAAGCGCTACTACTATTTTATGTTCCCAACCATTCAAACAGGACGGGCATCGCTATGAACATATTTGATCACTATCGCCAGCGCTATGAGGCGGCCAAGGACGAAGAGTTCACACTCCAGGAGTTCCTCACAATCTGCCAGCAAGATCGCAGCGCGTATGCTAATGCGGCTGAGCGTCTGCTGATGGCTATTGGTGAGCCAGTCATGGTCGATACCGCGCTTGAGTCCCGCATGTCTCGACTGTTCTCTAATCGGGTTATCGCTCGCTACCCTGCTTTTGAAGAGTTTTATGGCATGGAGGAAGCCATAGAGCAGATCGTTTCCTATCTCAAACACGCCGCCCAAGGGCTGGAAGAGAAGAAACAGATCCTGTATTTGCTGGGTCCCGTGGGTGGTGGTAAGTCATCATTGGCTGAACGACTGAAAGCCCTGATGCAACGGGTGCCTATCTATATTTTAAGTGCTAACGGTGAACGTAGCCCGGTCAATGACCACCCGTTATGTCTGTTCAATCCGCAGGAAGATGCGGCGATTCTGGCCAAAGAATACAGTATCCCAAGCCGCTATCTCGGTACGATTATGTCGCCATGGGCGGCAAAACGCCTGCACGATTTTGGCGGTGATATTACCAAGTTCAAAGTTATCAAGGTCTGGCCTTCTATCCTTGAACAAATTGCGATAGCGAAAACCGAACCCGGTGATGAAAACAACCAGGATATCTCGGCACTGGTCGGTAAAGTTGATATCCGTAAACTTGAAAATCACGCCCAAAACGATCCCGATGCTTATGGTTATTCCGGTGCTTTATGCCGTGCTAACCAGGGGATCATGGAATTCGTCGAGATGTTCAAAGCCCCAATTAAGGTGCTGCACCCACTACTGACCGCGACACAAGAAGGGAACTATAACGGAACCGAGGGGATATCCGCCCTGCCATTCAGCGGTATAATTCTCGCGCACTCTAACGAATCCGAGTGGGTAACATTCCGTAATAACAAGAATAATGAGGCATTCCTTGACCGTGTTTATATTGTCAAAGTGCCTTATTGCCTGCGGGTATCAGAAGAGATCAAGATTTACGACAAACTGTTAAATCACAGTGAGTTGACCCATGCGCCTTGTGCACCTGGCACGCTGGAAACGCTGGCACGCTTCTCGATTCTCTCAAGGATGAAAGAGCCAGAAAACTCCAGTATTTACTCTAAGATGCGGGTGTATGACGGTGAGAGCCTGAAAGATACCGATCCTAAAGCCAAGTCTTATCAGGAATATCGCGACTACGCTGGGGTTGATGAAGGTATGAACGGCCTTTCTACTCGTTTTGCCTTTAAAATCCTCTCCAGAGTATTTAACTTCGACCACGCTGAGGTGGCTGCTAACCCGGTGCACCTGTTCTACGTACTGGAACAGCAGATCGAACGCGAACAATTCCAACAAGATGTTGCGGAGAAATATCTCGAACACCTGAAAGGCTATTTAATCCCGAAATATGCTGAATTTATTGGTAAAGAGATTCAAACCGCCTATCTGGAGTCTTACTCTGAGTATGGTCAGAATATTTTTGACCGTTATGTTATCTACGCCGATTTCTGGATTCAGGATCAAGAGTACCGTGATCCTGACACCGGGCAACTGTTTGACCGTGAATCACTGAATGCTGAACTGGAGAAAATTGAAAAGCCGGCGGGTATCAGCAACCCGAAAGATTTCCGTAATGAAATCGTCAATTTTGTGTTGCGTGCCAGAGCCAATAACAATGGCCGTAATCCAAACTGGACCAGTTACGAGAAGCTGCGCACGGTTATCGAGAAGAAAATGTTCTCTAACACCGAAGAGTTACTGCCGGTTATCTCCTTTAATGCCAAGACCTCAACGGATGAGCAGAAAAAACATGATGATTTTGTCGATCGGATGATGGAGAAAGGCTATACCCGTAAGCAAGTTCGTTTGCTGTGTGAATGGTATCTGCGGGTGAGAAAATCGTCATAACCCATTTACCGATTCACTACGGAATCGTAGGTATAGACCCAATAGATTTCACGTTGTAGTAAGGCGGCAACTGAACGAAGCCCCAGGAGCTTAGTCTACTAAGTGACTGGGGTGAGTGATGGCAGCCAACACAGCTACCGCGTGAAAGATGCAGGGACAGTGACAAAGTCGTTTGGGGGATATATGGGCTACTTTATTGACAGACGACTTAACGGCAAGAATAAGAGCATGGTCAATCGCCAGCGCTTTTTGCGCCGCTATAAGTCGCAAATTAAACAGTCGATTGCCGATGCCATCAATAAAAGATCAGTTACTGATATTGAGAGCGGCGAGTCAGTTTCGATACCTATTGATGATATCAATGAGCCGATGTTCCATCAGGGCCGTGGTGGGTTACGCCACCGGGTACATCCTGGCAATGACCATTTTGTCACCAATGACCGAGTGGAGCGCCCTCAAGGTGGCGGTGGAGGCGGCGGCAGTGGTCAGGGTAATGCCGGTCAGGACGGTGAAGGCGAGGATGAGTTTGTCTTTCAGATTTCCAAAGATGAATACCTCGACTTACTGTTTGAAGACCTTGCGCTGCCCAATCTGAAGAAAAATCAGTATAAGCAGTTGACCGAATTCAAAACCCATCGTGCGGGTTATACCTCGAATGGCGTGCCCGCCAATATCAGCGTGGTGCGCTCACTGCAAAACTCACTGGCGCGTCGTACCGCCATGACAGCCAGTAAGCGCCGTGAGTTACGCGAATTGGAAGAAACGCTGAACGTACTGGAAAACACGGAACCAGCACAATTGCTGGAAGAAGAACGTGTACGTAAAGCCATTGCTGAATTAAAGCAAAAAATCGCGCGGGTTCCGTTTATCGATACCTTCGATTTACGTTATAAGAACTATGAACGGCGTCCTGAGCCATCCAGCCAGGCGGTGATGTTCTGCCTGATGGATGTGTCAGGTTCGATGGATCAGGCCACCAAGGACATGGCAAAGCGCTTCTACATCCTGCTTTATCTGTTCCTGAGCCGTACCTATAAAAACGTTGATGTCGTGTATATCCGTCACCATACTCAAGCGAAAGAAGTTGATGAGCAAGAATTCTTCTATTCGCAGGAAACCGGCGGAACAATTGTCTCCAGTGCCCTGAAATTGATGGAAGAAGTGGTTCAGGAACGTTACGACCCAACGCAGTGGAATATCTATGCAGCCCAAGCCTCAGACGGCGATAACTGGGCCGATGATTCACCACTGTGTCATGAGTTACTGGCCCAAAAGCTCCTGCCAATGGTGCGTTACTATAGCTACATCGAGATAACCCGGCGCGCACACCAGACTCTGTGGCGGGAATATGAAGACTTACAGGCAAAATTTGACAACTTTGCCATGCAACACATCCGAGAACCTGAAGATATCTACCCGGTATTCCGTGAGTTGTTCCACAAACAAACCGTTGATAATTAATACTAAAATTAGCCGGTCAACTTTTTCCATGACAGGAATGGTTTCCCGGCTTTTTCATGGGCTAAAATTGCCACTACGACCTTATTTTCAGAGTTGAATCGATGAAATGGCATGATGGATTACGACAGCCCGGTGTATTAGCCGCATTAAGTGCTGCGGTGCTGTTTGGTGCCGGAACCCCGCTGGCAAAACAGTTACTCAATACGGTCAGTCCATGGCTACTGGCGGGCCTGCTCTATTTTGGCTCAGGTGCCGGTCTGGCGCTCTATCGTCTGCTCACCCAAGCAACAGCCGTGAGCCTACCTCGCAACGAACGGCGGTGGTTTATTGGTGCCATTACGGCTGGAGGGATTGTTGCCCCGGTTCTGCTGATGATAGGGCTAACGGGTATGCCTGCATCTGGCGCATCATTATTGCTTAATGCCGAAGGGGTATTTACCGCCCTACTGGCCTGGTTCGCGTTTAAAGAGAATTTTGACCGTCGCATCGCCCTTGGCATGATAGTGATTGTGGCCGGTGCAGCTATTTTAAGTTGGCCGGGTGAAGCGCGTTTTGCCGGATGGTGGCCAACACTGGCAATTCTGGGTGCTTGCTTTGCCTGGGGGATTGATAACAATCTGACCCGTAAGGTTTCATTGACGGATGCCACCTGGATTGCGTCAGTCAAAGGACTGGTTGCCGGTATCGTCAATCTCGGGCTGGCTTTTGTCCTCGGCGCAACATTGCCACCACTGACAAATCTGGCCGGTGCCCTTCTGGTAGGATTTTTTGCCTATGGCGTGAGTTTGGCACTCTTTGTTATCGGCCTGCGCCATCTTGGCACTGCTCGTACTGGTGCTTATTTCTCTATTGCCCCATTTTTAGGGGCTGTATTGGCCGTTATTATGGGTGACACTGTCACTATACCACTCGTCGTGGCGGGTCTCCTGATGGCTGTAGGGATCGCATTGCATCTCACTGAACAGCATGCCCATCAGCATATCCATGATGAATTGCTGCATGAACATGAACATCACCATGACGCACATCATCAACATGCACATGATTTCCCTGTGACAGTCGGTGTGGCGCATAAGCATCGCCATCAACATCAGCCACTGGCACACTCTCACCCGCATTACCCGGATTCACATCACCGCCACAAGCATTGAGTCGGTATAACTTGCCGCGTTACCCGCGGCTCAGCTATGCAAAGGCTTGGCTATTGGTCTTCGAGTTGGCTAAACCGCAACGCCAGATGATCAAGCACACTGCGAACAGACGGCAGTAATCCCCGCCGTGATGGATATACCGCATGAATAATCTCATGGCGTAATACCCAATCCGGTAATAAGCGAATCAGCGTTCCGGCCATCAGTTGATCTGCCACCATCATAACCGGGAGCTGTACTGCCCCGACACCACTCAGTGCTGCGCTACGAAGCGTTGTCATGTCGGCCGTCACCAATCTGGGCTGGTGATAAATCGCGGCATGCGCGCCCTCTGGTCCGGCTAAATGCCAGATAAATTCTTGGGGCGCGCGGCCCAAGCCAAGACTTGGCCAGCCAGTCAGATCTGCCGGAACATTGACGATACCTTGTCGTGCCACCAAATCCGGGCTGGCCACCAGACACTGACAACGGTTACCCAACACCTTCAACACCAAATCACTGTCTTGCAACGGCGGTGGCCGAACCCGAATGGCAATATCAATGGCTTCAGCAATCGGGTCCACTTGTCGATTGGTCGATTCAAGATAAATCGTCACCAAAGGACAACTGACCATGAAATCCGCCAGCATGGTGCTAACTGTGGCCTGTAATAGCGCCACTGGGCAGGTGATGCGCACCACACCACGGGGTTCTGCCCGTGTTAAGTCAATTGATTCCTGAGCGGCGTTGGCCTCTTCCAGCATCGCTTTACAGTGTTCGTAGTAGGTACGCCCCACCTCGGTAACCGCAAAACGGCGGGTTGAACGCTGAATTAAACGCACGCCCAATCGCTCTTCCAACAATGCCAGCCGTCGGCTCAGTTTTGATTTTGGCAAACCCAATACCCGCGCGGCAGCACTGAATCCACCGTGTTCCACCACTTCTGCGTAATAGTAGAGATCATTAAGATCTTGCATAACCTGCCTCTGTATTACTTGCCAAAGATAACGTCATCATTGTTCTGATAATAGAACAGTGATAACTAATTTTGCTATCTACTGCTTAAATTATCCTAATTATATACTTTATCCAACATGAAGCCCGGCCAGAGGTTGTACCGGGCTGCAATACCTCATTGATGATGTTTGTAAGGAGTTTACGATGAAAAAAGTTCAAGGTATTTATCGCGCACCTCGCCAGCATTGGGTGGGAGATGGTTTTCCGGTTCGCTCACTGTTTTCATATCAAAGCCATGGTAAACAGCTCAGCCCGTTCCTGCTGCTGGACTATGCCGGGCCGATGGATTTTACCCCGACCAAACATCGCCGGGGGGTCGGGCAACACCCGCATCGTGGTTTTGAAACTGTCACCATCGTTTATCACGGCGAAGTTGAACATCGGGACTCCACCGGCAAAGGCGGCGTTATTGGCCCTGGTGACGTGCAGTGGATGACGGCAGGTGGCGGGATTCTGCATGAAGAGTTTCATTCAGATATGTTCGCACAACGTGGCGGTGCCTTTGAAATGGTGCAATTGTGGGTCAATCTGCCCGCAAAAAACAAAATGGCAGATCCTGGTTATCAGGCCATTCGCAGTGAAACTATTCCTCAGGTAGTGCTAGCTGAAGATGCTGGCAGCCTGCGGGTGATAGCCGGTGAGTATGCAGGTAAAAATGGCCCTGCTCAGACATTCTCACCACTAAACGTCTGGGATATACGGCTGAATCAGGGTAAAAGTACGGAATTTTCACTGCCTATTGGCTGGAACACGGCATTAATTGTGTTGCGTGGTACCGTATTGGTCAATGGCGATGCCGTTGCCCGCGATGCCGAAATGGTATTACTGGATGCGGCTGGCAGCAATGTAACTATTGAGGCCAATAATGATGCAGTGCTGTTGCTACTGAGTGGTGAGCCGATTGATGAACCTATTATCGGTCACGGGCCATTTGTGATGAACACTCAGCAGCAGATAATCGAGGCCATCGCTGATTTTAACGGCGGTCGTTTTGGCTCAATGGATACCCACTCATAACCCTTTATCTATCCGCCATTGCCTGACGAGGTTTTTGTCAGGTAATGGCCGGTTACCTTCCAGCAAAGCATCCCACCGTTTAAAAATAGACCTTAGTCGGAAATAGATTGATTGCTGTCACGTGCCAGCAATCAATCCCACATTTAGCTATCTGGATATCGACTAAACTTAATATTACTTATTCCTCTATTTATCACTGGCTGATTAACACAATGATGTTCATGGTGTGGACACAGAGCGATGTATTGAAATACCACCAGCTTAAATAAGACGGCCGTATTTTTTTAATCTTGATGCTATTAATTCGTATTGGAATATTTGTCATTTATCCTATTTTATTTATTTAAAAATAGTGCTATCCAATGGTTACAGTGGTAATTCATTTACGTAATACGACTGCCAAGCGCTTCTTTTACATAGGAATTCATCATGAAGCCCAAAAAAACAGCAGCATCGCAGGATGCCACGCAGTCTGAATACGACGAAAGTAGTGCGTTATTAAGTGCATTGGACCGCTCATTAGCCATCATTGAGTTTGATCTCAACAGTCGCATAATTGCGGTTAATCAAAACTACCTTGATTATTTTGGCTATCAACGTGATGAAGTCATTGGTCAACATCATCTTATGTTTTGCCATCCACAATATGCCAGTAGCGACGAGTATCAGACACTGAAGAAATCTTTACTGGCGGGGAAGTCCGTTGAGGGCCGTTTTGAACGATTGCACAAAGACGGATCCACGGTCTGGCTGGCCGCCATCTATCAACCGGTACCAGGCCCAGGGGGTAGCGTTACCCGGATGGTGAAAATTGCTAAGGACATTACTTTTTTAATTGAGCAACAAAAAGCCACTCAAGAGTGGGTAGAACTTTTAACCCAATTAACTGATCGCAGCGACAGCGCAATGTTTATTGCCGCTAATAGTGATCACGGGCAACAAGCAGTTTATATTAATCAAGGTTTTACTAAGTTATTCGGTTATACACCCGAACAGGCTCTGGGCCAGAGCATGGTCGATTTACTCCAGAGTGCACATCCTGAACAACTGGGGTTAATTGATTCCACTTCGCCAAATTCACATCAGCAATTACTACCCAAAGAGTTATTCTACAGCAAAGACAAACAGCCGCATTGGTGTTCCGCCATTATCAACTCGCTAGTTGATGAGCAGGGTAAACCGAGTTATAGCATTGGTGTGTTGACTGATATCACGCTGACCAAAATGTATGAAGTGTTGCAATATAAGGTGCTGGAAGCACTGGTTAAAGAGCTGCCACTGGAAGAAGTGATGTCTTTGCTGTGCCGCGAAGTTGAGCGGATTGCCCCCGAGGTGACCGCCAGTATTTTGCAAGCCAGCGGGCACAACTACCTCAGCCATCTCGCAGCACCCAACCTACCCCTGATTTATACTGCGGCGCTGGCCTGTGTGCCTATTGGCCCGGTATCTGGCTCATGTGGCACCGCCGCATTTCGTAAAGAACCGGTTGAAGTCCATGATATTGCCACTGACCCATTATGGGAGAACTATCGGCACCTAATTCTACCCCATGGTTTGTTAGCTTGTTGGTCGACGCCTATTCTGTCAAGCCAGGGGGATGTTCTGGGCACATTTGCCTTTTACTACAAAGAAGTGCAAGGCCCCAGCGAGTTCCACCATCAGTTGGTCAAATTAATCGCAAATTTGTGCTCATTGGCGATGGAACGGGAGCAATCACGTCAGCAAATTCAGCATTTGGCTTTTTATGACTCCCTGACTGGCTTGCCTAACCGCACTCAGTTTCTGGTTTATGCCAAACAAGCTATCGCCCTTGCCGCTGAAATGGATTACACACTGGCAGTATTAATCATTAATCTGGACCGTTTTAAACAAGTTAATGATTCACTCGGCCTGGCCGCCGGTGATGAATTACTTGCCTTGATTGCCCAACGGTTGCGCAACGACATGCCAAAAAGTGACATTATCGGCCGCTTATCGGGCGACGAGTTTATTATCATTTTAGCCCCCTGCACCATGCAGCAGGCTACCGTGAAAGTTGAGAAAATGCTCAGTCTGCTGTCTCAGCCCTGTCAGATAGCCAACGTCAATATTATTCCTTCGGCCAGTGTCGGGATCAGTTTGTATCCTGAGAATGGTTTAGAAATGGATGCGCTGATGAATCACGCCGACATTGCCATGCATAAAGCCAAGAATATGGGACATGGTCATTTCAATTTCTTCAGTGCAGAGATGAATAATCTCAATCAACAGCGCCAGGATATGGAAGATGCTCTGCGTCATGCATTTCATATCGGGTCTCTTGAGTTATTTTATCAACCACAAGTGATGTTAAAAGATGGGCACCTATATGGTGTGGAAGCCCTTAGTCGCTGGGTTCACCCCATACTGGGGAACATTCCTCCACAGCGTTTTATTCCTATTGCTGAAGAGTGCGGGCTGATCAACGAACTGGCTCTGTGGGCGATTGAGACGGCTTGTCAACAGTTGGCGGACTGGCGTTTACGGAGTATTGATGTGCCCTCGGTTTCAGTGAACTTATCGCCGACCAATTTCCATAATCCAGGCTTGCCGGACATGATTTTACATATCTTGCAGCATTACCACTTGCCGCCGCAGGATCTCACGCTGGAAATCACCGAAGACATATTAATTGCAAATAATCCGGCGATTTTTGCCACTATAGAAAAAATTCATCGACTGGGCGTGCGTTTATCAATGGATGACTTTGGTACCGGCTATTCCAGTCTGAGTTATCTGCGCCATTTGGATCTTGATGAAATCAAACTGGATAAAAGTTTTGTCCATGATCTTGAGCATGACGAAACCAGCCGAACGTTAAGTGAGGCGGTGATCCGTATTGGTGAAAGTTTGCAACTATCAGTGATTGTCGAAGGGGTAGAAAACGAGGCGCAACGTACATTATTGAGCCGCCAAGGTTATCAAATAGGCCAAGGTTTTCTTTTTTCCGAGGCATTACCTGCCGTGAAACTAGAACAGTGGTTAGAGCATCGCACGACTAGTAGCAGTAGCTAATCAATAACAAGAGATTAATTATTAGTTGTAGTACCCTATTAGTCGATTTAGAACACCAATAGGTGACATTGTCACTATCGTTTGGTTGGCTATGGCTAACCTTTTCATTCGTCGATAAATTCTTTATTCTTGTCGCCTTTGCAATCTGGATGTTGTTTTTTTGTTATGCAAAAATTTCTTTTTCTGCTGTTAAGCCTGATTCTGCTCGGCCCATTGGGCATCGACCTCTACTTACCCACGATTCCCGCGATAGCCAAGGGGCTAAACAGTAGCGAGTCGCTGATTCAATCCACTATTGCCTTGTTTATTCTGGTACTGGGTATTGGTCAGCTGATTGCTGGGCCATTAGTCGATAAGTATGGGCGTAAACCCATAGCCATCATCGGTATTATTCTCTACATGCTGGGGGCCGCGATGGCTGCACTGGCAGTCAGCCCGCTGATGTTTGTCAGTTCTCGCCTGTTACAAGGTGTCGCTGTTTGCTGTACTGCGGTGGTGGCATTCAGTGGGGTGCGTGACCGCCTCAACGGTAATGAGGCCGCGCGCGCTTTTGGTTTCCTTAATGGGACGTTAAATATCGTACCCGCATTGGCCCCCTTGCTCGGTGGTTTATTGGCGGAAGCCTTTGGCTGGCGCGCCCCATTCTGGTTCCTGGCGTTATATGGCTTGCTGGTATTAATTCTGATAATTATCTTCCTGCCAGAAACACGGCCAGCGGGTACCCAAGCCGTTAAGGGCTTGCCGATAAAGAACTATCTGCGCATCTTACGTGATGACCGTTTTCTGATTTTCGCACTGGTGAACGCGGGCGCTATGGGCATGGCCTTAACTTATGTCTCGCTGGCACCCAACGTATTGATGGTGGGCGCAGGACTCAGTCCATTACAGTTCTCACTGGTGTTCGGTGCCAATGGCTTTTGGATCATGGCGGTCAGTTTTATTGCTAACCGTATTATCCAAAAAATCGGCCGCCCTACCTGCCTGATGACCGGCAGCCTGTTGATGGCGCTGGGGTGTCTAGGGTTATTATTTGGTCTGACGCAACTGTCGGCAGAAATACAGCAACACTGGCTGGTGTATATGTTACCCGTTGCCAGTGCCTGTGCCGGTTTAGCCTTTATGATGGGGCCAGCCACCAGTTATGCATTGGAGCCCTATGCCAATGAAGCCGGTGTCGCCTCCGCGCTGGTGGGTTTTGTGCAAATGGCCGGGGGAGCTGGATTAGGCTTGCTGGCAATGTCCTTACCAATTGAGCCTAAATTATCACTCGCCATCGTAATGCTGGCAGGGTGTCTACTGGCTTGGCAGGCACGCCGTGCCAGTAAGCATGTCCGTGGTAACTTGCAGAAAATAAACTAAAAACAACCTAAGTGCGCTCGGTGATGACGCTAACGCGACTCGCCAGTGCACACATCAACTCATACCCCACGGTGCCTGCCGCCGCCGCCACATCATCGATAGGAAGATTATCCCCCCAGATCTCAACTTTACTCCCCATTTGTGCCTGCGGACAGGGTGTCAAATCTACGGTTAGCATATCCATTGAAATCGACCCCACCGTATGAGTCAGTATGCCATCCACCCTGATGGGCGTGCCGCTGGGAGCCAGCCGTGGATAACCATCAGCATAACCGCAGGCGACGACACCGATGCGCTGTGTGCCTGTGGCACTGTAGCGGCTGCCATAGCCAACACTGTGCCCTGCTGAGAGCGTCTGTATGGCGATAATTTCGCTGTGCAGCTCCATTACCGGGCGCAATCCAATGCCAGCGATATCGCTTACATCACCACTGGGTGACGCGCCATAGAGGATAATACCTGGCCGCACCCAATCAAAGTGGGTTTCAGGATTGCGCAATATTGCCGCCGAGTTGGCAAAGCTGCGCGCAGCCACCAGATGCCCACTGGCCTGCTGAATCTGCGTGAATTGCTCGCTGGCACCAATATGGTTATCTGCATTGGCAAAGTGGCTCATTAGCGTCACCTTGCCGATGTTATTTATACTGTTAGCCCATTGCCAGATGGCCTCTGCCTGCCCGATGGGAAAACCTAAGCGATTCATGCCGCTATTAAGTTTTAAATAAATATCGAGTGGTGTGCTCAGCCGCGCCGCTTTGATGGCGTCAAGCTGCCAGTCACTGTGTACCACGGTGGTTAACCGGTAGTGGTCGATCAGGACTATATCTTGCGCACGAAAGAACCCCTCAAGCAGCAAAATTGGCCCTTGCCAGCCCTGTTCACGCAACATTATCGCTTCATTTAAATCCAATAACGCAAAACCATCGGTTGCATCCAGCCCTTGCCAAATGCGGGCCAGACCATGGCCGTAGGCATTGGCTTTTACCACTGACCAAATTTTAGCGGCCCCGGCAAGACGGTGAACAATACTGAGGTTATGGCGTAAGGCAGATAAATGAAGCGTAGCGGATATCGGGCGAGGCATGCTTTTTCCTTCTTGGGCGGTATTCAATTATTTACAGCCCGCCAGTGGGCTGTAATGATCAATCGGCGCCTTTTAGCGCACAGGGTGAATGTCGTGTAAAGGCGTGATATTCAGTGGCCGAAAGCCCGCGCTATAACGCGCGACAGATAAATCATCCGCCAGAATCGCTGGGCGACGCCCATACATAATATCAGCCAATAATTGACCCGACCCACAGGCCATGGTCCAGCCCAAGGTGCCATGGCCGGTATTCAGATAGAGATTCTTAAGCGAGGTTCGCCCGACAATGGGCGTACCATCAGGTGTCATCGGGCGCAGCCCGGTCCAGAACGTGGCCTGACTGATATTGCCCCCATGAGGGTACAAATCACCCACCACCATTTCCAGCGTCTCACGACGTGCTGGTGCCAATTGAGTATTAAATCCAACGATTTCCGCCATCCCCCCAACCCGAATCCTGTCATCAAAGCGCGTAATGGCAATCTTGTAGGTCTCATCCAGCACGGTGGAGAAAGGTGCCGAGGCCGGATCTGTAATAGGAATAGTGAGTGAATAACCTTTTAGTGGATAAACAGGAATCGAGACCAGCCCGGCTAACAGCTCCGTAGAGTAAGCACCGAAGGCCACTACATAGGCATCAGCGTTAATAATATCGTCGCCACACAGCACACCGGCGATTTGGTCACCGTCCACCAGCAATTTATCCACCGAGCGATTGAACACAAACTTAACCCCAGCCCGCTCGGCCATTTGGGCTAAGCGTTCAGTAAACAGTTTGCAGTCGCCGGTTTCATCATTAGGTAAACGTAAACCACCGGTCAGTTTATGTGCTACTTTCGCCAATGCCGGTTCCACTGTTGCCAGTTGATCAGCCGTTAGCAGTGAATATGGCACCCCCGCATCATCTAACACCGCAATATCCTTGGCGGCGTTATCAAATTGCTGTTCGGTACGGAACAGTTGCAGTGTTCCCCCCTGACGGCCTTCATACTGAATACCGGTGTCTTCACGCAGCTCTTTTAAACAGTCGCGACTGTATTCTGCCAGACGCACCATACGGCTTTTGTTGAGCATGTAGTGGGAAGTGTCGCAGTTTCTCAGCATCTGCCACATCCAGCGTAGCTGGAAGCTGCTGCCGTCAAGGTGGATTGCCAACGGCGCATGGCGTTGGAACATCCATTTAATGGCCTTCAGAGGAACCCCAGGCGCAGCCCAAGGTGCCGCATATCCCGGCGATATCTGACCTGCGTTACCGGCACTGGTTTCCTGCGCGGGCCCCTGCTGACGGTCAATCACCGTAACATCATGCCCGTCTTTGGCTAAGTACCAGGCACTGGCTACCCCCACCACACCGCTTCCTAAAATGACAATGCGCATACCTTCCTCCCCCCAAACAACACCTAAAGCATAATATTCTGTTGACAGAAAATTAACTCAGCAGAAAAATCTAGCCAACATATTAATGCCAGGTCGTGACTTAATTCACAATTAATTTACAATGCAATTACTTTTCAGTTCAATAGCGTTAGGAAAATAGCGATAAGATGCTATTTTTGCCCAATTAAACGTCTAAAAGGAGAGAAAGCGCCATAATACCCACAATTAGCAGCATGAATAATTGGCATGTTGTGTAAGACTCTTTTACTAGTTTTATATTCCATAATTAGACCAATAAATCAGAATAATAATCTATAAAATCTAATTAATCGTACAGACTGATACGACAGCAATGATTCTGGCACGAACCGGCAGTCAACCTACCTGTTGTTTGAAAGATGGCGGATATTCATTGACATAAGGTCTTGCCATGCCTCAACTTGTTAATCTTGAGCTAGGATTATTGAAGTGACCAGTATTTTGCAGGGTTATAAAACCGTGAGGATGCGCTATGACAACTTCAACACCGAAACAAACCGCGCAAGATAAGCGCCTGACTGACGGCCCAGACTGGACATTTGAATTGTTGCAGGTCTATCTGGACCAAATAGACCGGGTGGCAAAACATTACCGGCTAGATACTTACCCCCACCAGATAGAGGTTATTACCTCCGAACAGATGATGGATGCCTATTCAAGTATCGGTATGCCTATCAACTATACCCATTGGTCTTTTGGTAAGAAATTTATCGAAACAGAGCAAAAATATAAGCACGGTCAGCAAGGATTAGCGTACGAGATTGTGATTAACTCCAATCCTTGCATCGCTTATTTAATGGAAGAAAATACTATTACCATGCAAGCCTTAGTCATGGCTCACGCCTGCTATGGACATAACTCTTTCTTTAAGAATAATTACTTATTTCGAGCCTGGACCGATGCCAGTTCGATAGTGGATTATTTGTTGTTTGCTCGTCATTACATCAGTGAATGCGAGGAACGTTATGGGGTGGAAGAAGTAGAGCGGCTACTCGACTCCTGTCATGCCCTGATGAATTATGGGGTGGACCGCTATAAACGTCCGCAAAAGATCTCTTTAGTGGAGGAAACCGCCCGGCAGAAAAGCCGCGAGGAGTATCTGCAAAGTCAGGTCAACTCGTTGTGGAAAACCCTACCGCGCAAGGATCGAGGGGAAGTCCAAGCCCAGGCTCAACGCTATCCCAGTGAACCGCAGGAGAACCTGCTCTATTTCATGGAGAAAAATGCTCCGCTGCTGGAGTCATGGCAACGCGAAGTGCTGCGAATAGTCCGCAAAGTCAGCCAATATTTTTATCCACAAAAACAGACACAAGTGATGAATGAAGGTTGGGCCACCTTCTGGCATTACACCATTCTTAACCATCTGTACGATGAGGGTAAGGTCACTGACCGCTTTATGATGGAGTTCTTGCACAGCCACACCAACGTTGTGTATCAACCGCCGTATAACAGCCCTTATTACAACGGTATTAACCCGTATGCCCTTGGCTTTGCCATGTTCCAAGATATCAAGCGTATTTGCCAATCACCGACGGAGGAGGACTATTATTGGTTCCCGGATATCGCCGGTAAAGATTGGTTGGATACGTTGCATTTTGCCATGCGCGACTTTAAGGATGAAAGCTTCATCAGCCAGTTCTTATCACCGAAAGTAATGCGTGACTTCCGGCTATTCACCGTGCTGGATGATGATAAGCATAACTATCTGGAGATTTCAGCCATTCATAATGAAGAAGGTTATCGGGCTATACGTAATGAATTGTCTGCTCAATATAACTTGAGTAATCACGAACCAAACATTCAGGTATGGAACGTTGATCTGCGCGGAGACCGCTCCCTGACCCTGCGCTATATTCCTCATGATCGGGCACCACTGGATAAGAGCCGTCAGCAAGTGATGAAACATATTCACCGGCTATGGGGGTTTGATATTCATATGGAACAACTGAATGACGATGGCTCGATTGAGCTACTCGACAGCGTGCCGCCAAGAGCCAATAAGCTCTAGCACAGGGCAGACGAGGTGGATAACCGCGCGAGCTATTGCGCTACATCTTGCCATGAAAAAGGGGCATTTAATGCCCCTTTTGCGTTGCAATTTTACGCGATATTCGCCTAACGGCGTGCTTCGGCCAAATCACTTGGCATCGTGCCCTGCATGCTGTGCCAAATAGCACCACTCTCTTTACCGTATGCTCTCAGGCACTCTGACACCTGATCATGGGCTTTTTCATCACACAGCGTTGACAGTTTGCTGTAGAAAGTCAGTGCCAGCTTACGGGCTTCAGGATTCGAGAAATAGTAACGCCCAACCCGGGTATAAAGCCCTTTCATGCCATTTAGGATCAACCCATAAATAGGGTTACCCGAAGCAAAAGCCAAACCACGGAAAATACCGTAATCCAGTGCGGTGAAAGCCTCGGCGTGATCATCAACTGTTTGAGCTTGTGCCAGGATTTCCTGTGCTTTCTCTGGATGATTACGGATTGCCGTGCGAACGAAGATGGTAGCGATATTTGTTCTGACTGCCAGTAAGTTGTCTATCAATTGTGGCACGCTGTCGTGGTCAAGTCGCGCCAGTGTTTCCAGAATATTAAGACCAGACGTTTCCCAAAAATTGTTTACTTTCGTCGGTTTACCATGCTGAATAGTGAGCCAGCCATCGCGGGCTAAGCGTTGTAACACTTCACGCAATGTAGTGCGAGTCACTCCAATCAGCTCTGAAAGTTCACGCTCCGCGGGCAAAATAGTGCCTGGAGGGAAGCGATTATTCCAAATACTTTCAATAATATACTCTTCCGCGAAACCGGCAGGACTTTGCGCCTTTATAACCATATTTTTGACGTTCCGTAGCGATACATATCAGCAATTTAGTGCGCTCATCATACCAGACGACGCTATCGTGACATAGCATCAGGACCGAACAAATGGTGAAAGTAGTCATAAAGTTGCAAAAATTGCGCAGATGGAATGATGTACAGATTATACGTATTGCTTTTAGAGCAATGACGTAAGGTAAAATGTAACTTTAGGCAGTAATTGCACCATAATAATTTTAATAAGGAGACTGTAACTCACAATGGATATGACCATTAGACAAGCTGTACTCAAGAATTTTCTGGGGAATTCACCTGATTGGTACAAGCTGGCAATTATCGGGTTTCTCATTATTAACCCACTGGTATTCTTTTTTGTCAGCCCATTTATTGCTGGCTGGATGTTGGTGGTCGAATTTATCTTTACACTGGCTATGGCGCTAAAATGTTACCCACTGCAACCGGGGGGTTTATTGGCCATTCAAGCCGTTGCCATCGGTATGACCAGCCCACATCAGGTGGCAGAAGAAATTGCTAATAATCTGGAAGTGCTGCTGTTGTTGGTGTTTATGGTGGCAGGTATCTATTTCATGAAGCAGTTATTACTGTTTGTATTTACCAAACTGCTGCTGAACATTCGCTCAAAAATCGTTCTTTCATTAGCCTTCTGTGTCGCCTCTGCCTTCCTTTCGGCATTCCTTGATGCCTTAACTGTAATCGCCGTGGTTATCAGTGTTTCTGTTGGTTTTTATACTATCTATCATCATGTTGCATCAAACCATACCGATAAAGATATCACCGACGACAGTTGGATCGATAATCAGGAAAACCGTAAAACGTTGGAGCAATTCCGCGCTTTCTTGCGTAGCCTGATGATGCATGCGGGTGTGGGTACTGCGCTGGGTGGCGTAATGACCATGGTTGGCGAGCCGCAGAACCTGATTATCGCTAAGAGTGCCGGTTGGAACTTTACCGACTTCTTTATTCGCATGCTGCCCGTGACGTTACCCGTCCTGTGTTGCGGATTATTGGTTTGTCTGCTGGTAGAACGTTTTAAACTGTTTGGTTATGGTGCACAGCTTCCCGAGCGCGTTCGTCAGGTTTTGACTGACTATGATCAACAAGCCAGTGCGAAACGGAGCAAGCAAGAGAAAGTGAAGCTTCTGATTCAGGCCTTGATCGGTGTTTGGTTGGTGCTCGCATTGGCCCTGCATTTAGCCGAGGTAGGCTTGGTCGGATTATCGGTGATTATACTCGCCACCTCCCTCTGCGGAATTACCAATGAACATGCACTGGGTAAGGCATTTCAGGAGGCATTGCCTTTTACTGCCCTACTCACGGTGTTTTTTGCCGTGGTTGCCGTCATTATTGAGCAGAGCCTCTTCTCACCGATTATTCAGTTTGTTTTACAATCTTCACCATCAGCACAGTTATCACTGTTTTATCTGTTTAATGGCTTACTCTCTTCGGTATCCGACAATGTATTTGTCGGTACGGTTTATATCAATGAGGCGCGCACTGCATTTGAGCACGGTATTATTTCGCTTCAGCAATTTGAGTTATTGGCTGTTGCCATCAATACCGGGACCAACCTCCCCTCAGTTGCCACACCGAACGGCCAAGCCGCTTTTCTGTTCCTGCTAACCTCCGCGCTGGCCCCTTTAATTCGTCTTTCTTATGGGCGCATGGTGTATATGGCACTCCCCTATACTATTGTGATGACCCTCGTCGGTCTGTTAGGCGTGGAGTACTTATTAGTGCCAATAACCGAATGGATGATGCAAAGTGGCTGGATAAGTTTGCCTCATCTGGCAGCCGGAGCTAGCATCACACATTGATCGCTTGCATTATAGTATCTGCCAGCCCTACACTTTTGGTCGCCGCGGGGGCTGTTATTAGCTTCGAGGGATTATGGGCTGGCAAAACAAACCAAATATCTCACCCAAAGTAAAATTCAGGCTTGTGATAACTTGTCACGCGCGAGAAAGAGCTGATTTTTGCCTAATTTTACCTTTGGGTGGCTGGCAGCAAAGATGAATTGGTTTACACTGCCGGTACAATTGCTTACTGCATGGAAAATAAAGATATGTTGCAATTCCTTAACCGCTGCTCTAAAGGGCGCGGTGCTTGGCTTTTAATGGCCCTGACTGCACTTGCACTAGAATTGGTCGCACTCTATTTTCAACACGTGATGTTGTTACAGCCTTGTGTAATGTGTATTTACGAACGTGCTGCGTTATTCGGTATTCTCGGTGCGTCGTTGTTGGGTGCCATTGCACCTAAATCGCCCTTGCGCTACCTGGCAATCTTTATCTGGATCTACAGCGCATGGCGCGGTGTTCAGCTAGCCTGGGTACACACTATGCTGCAACTCCATCCTTCACCGTTCACGACCTGTGATTTCTTTGTCAGCTTCCCGTCATGGCTGCCACTAGACAAATGGCTGCCCGCTATTTTTGTTGCCAGTGGTGATTGCTCGGTAAAACAATGGGCATTTATGTCATTAGAAATGCCGCAATGGTTGGTCGGTATCTTTGCTGCATACTTATTGATTGGCGTATTGGTGCTGATCAGCCAATTCGTTAAACCGAAAAGACGTGACCTGTTTAGTCGATAATTTCAAACATATCTTTATCTGACAATGGCACCTCAGGGTGCCATTTCTTTTGGATGACAGTGCATTAACGGATGATCCCGCGCGCTGAGCGAGAGAAAAAAGATTTATAAGACTGAAGTATTTGCCATTCTCTGGCCAAAACCTCAATGTCCTGACTGACATCCGCCACCAACTTACCGGTATGGTAAATAAGCTGATAGGCGTTTTGAACCGCTTGGCAATCATCACTGTTCAACCAGTCGTCCCCCATTCCTGCTGCTCGGATACCCACCGGCACGGCACGATTACCCCCCGCAATCACATAAGGGGGGATATCCTGCACCACGCAGGCGCTTTCATTGACCAAGGCATGGGTGCCAATAACACAAAACTGGTGCACAGCACTGGCCGCGCAGATAATGGCGAAATTATCGACCTCTACATGTCCGGCTAATCCTACATTCGACGCCAATAAGCAGTGGTTACCGATAATGCAGTCATGGCCAATATGCACATGATTCATCAGACTATTGTCATTACCGATACGTGTTATACCGTGTCCTTGAGCCGTGCCACGGTGTATCGTGACATTTTGCTGAATCAAATTGCGGTCGCCAATGATAACCTGGGTAGGCTCCCCCTGGTACTTAAGATCCTGATTAACCTCTCCAATAGAGGAAAATTGTCCAATATTATTGTCACATCCAAGCTCGGTAATACCATTAATTACAATATGCGATTTAAGCACCGTGCCGGAACCAATAGTGACTTGAGAACCAATGTAACAAAAGTGACCAATCTGTACATTCGCACCAATCACCGCACCCTTCTCAATAATTGCAGAAGCAGAAACTATCGCGGTGTTATCAATCAAGCTATTTAACTCTCCAGATGGAGGACTCACATTACTACTTTGTGGGTAACTTCAGCGTCGACTAAGGACTAATCCATCCAGTGGTTTAATCAAATTTACAGCCATAAATGGTCATACAACGAAAAAAGGCCACCATAAGGCAGCCTCATTTTAATTCGATTATAAACTAGTTAAGCTGTGGTATGGGTACAAATGTACTGATTAGCCTGCTCACCATCAACCACCGCCAAACGGATTGGCAGCGCGGAAATATTGAGAGAAGCAATAACTTGCTCCTGGCTGTTGGCATTTTGGAATATTAACGCCTCGCCCTGACCTTCTGGATTAACTTTTACAAACTGGAACACTGATTTATCAATGGTCAATTGCTGATTCGGGCCGTCTAACACTGCGGTCAGGCTGCCTCCCTCTTTCAATTTACAATCAAGATTTATCAATGAGGCCCCAGCGGCCTGAACCTGGTGCGAAATGCTACCTAAAGTAGCAGATATGCCGATGATAACAGCGGCCAACGTTGAATATTTCATTTTATTAAGTTTCTTGGTTAAATTTCGGCGTTAGTATGCCATATCTGGCGTCTGAATAGGCATCTGTTGTCTGAGAGGCTTCAATATAAATTACATATATATCAATGGTTATCTGGCCCACTGCGGTTTATTCAAAATGTGGTCTTGCCAGTCGATAACCTCGCTCTCACGTACGGCAATATGGCGTACCGAGATCCGCTCACCGTGCATCGCAGATTTTGAACCGGCTAACAGTGGATGCCAACTCGCCAGGCCACGCCCCTCGCCCACCATCCGATAAGCACAGGTGGGTGGCAACCACTCAAACGTTACCAAATTCTCTCGGGTTAACTTGATGCAGTCTTCTTCTAATTCAAAGCGGCGCTCATAATTACGGCACTGGCAGGTTTTGAGATTGAGCTGATCACAGGCCACATTGGTGAAATAGATTTCATCCGTGTCCTCATCAATCAGTTTATTCAAGCAACATTGGCCGCATCCGTCGCACAGTGATTCCCATTCACTATCTGACATTTCAGCGAGTGTTTTTTGTTGCCAAAAAGGAAGTTGTGACATATCGGTATCCGGTGTGAATAAATGAGCGGGTCGTTATAGACGCTTTGGCGGTCAGATGCAAGTGTTGCCGCCCAGCCTGATGGCATAAGCGGTAGCGATGCTCTTAGATTATGCGGGTACTCAACGTTTTACCATTTAGCATAACTTTCAGCATATCGCCTGATTTCATCGGCCCGACGCCCTGTGGAGTGCCCGTCAGAATGATATCGCCAGCACGCAAAGTAAAGAAACGGCTGATGTAACTGATTAGCGGAATGATGGGGGTGATCATATCACGCGTGTTGCCTTGCTGACGGACCTCATCGTTAATGATAAGCGATAAGTCAGCCTGTTGCGCATCACCAAACTCCGCCACCGGTATAAAACCGGAAATCGGGCAAGAACCGTCAAATGCTTTCGATTTCTCCCACGGCTGACCAGCCTTTTTCAAGCCAGATTGCAGCTCACGCAGTGTCAAATCCAATGCGACACCGTAACCGGCGATTGCGCGTGCCACTCGGTCTTCACTGGCTTGTTTTAACGGAGTACCGATCAAAACGGCTAATTCTACTTCATGATGAACCTCACCGAACTCTTTCGGGATCGATACCGGCTGGCGAATATCACATAGCGCTGTTTCAGGTTTAATAAACAGCACCGGTTCAACTGACACAGTACTCCCCATCTCTTTAATATGTTCGGCATAGTTACTGCCAACGCAAACCACTTTACTCACTGGAAAATCCAGCAAAGCCCCTTGCCAGTCTCTATGTTGATACATACTGCCTCTCCTGAATTAACATCCTGTCTGAATTTACATCTTGATTGGCTCTTGCCGCAGCGACACAACCAAGTCATACCACGATTAGGTGTTCGCAGACATTATTGACTTACGCTATCTGCCATCATACCAATACTAATAGCGAAATAGTAAGAACGGTTCCAGTGCATAATGGTACGAAAATTATCATAAACCAGAAACGCCCGCCCTTGCACATCATCAGGTACGATGACCCAAGCCCGGAGATCTGAGTTGGCAAAGTTACCGCCGGGTATCGCCATTACCCCGAGTTGCTGCCATTGGGCGACGCTTTTGGCTTGGCTGTCTTTTAAGCCCGCCAGCTTAATATCAAATCCTTCGGGCAGCGTCGCTTCCTGGCCCCAATCAACACCCGGTTTCCAACCTTCAGTAGACAGATAGTTAGCTGTCGAAGCAAAGACATCATCGATATTATTCCAAATATCAATTTTCCCATCGCCATCCCCGTCAGCGCCATAGGTCAGGAAAGAGCTAGGCATAAATTGACTCTGCCCCATCGCACCAGCCCATGATCCTTTCAACTCGGGGTCATCAACTTTGCCTTGCTGAATGATTTGCAATGCAGCTATCAGCTCTTTAGTGAAGAATGCCTCACGCCGCCCTTCAAATGCCATGGTGGATAAGGCAGAGATGACATCCTCTTTACCTTGAAACTTGCCAAACCCACTTTCCATGCCCCACAGCGCCACGATGTAACGCTCAGGCACACCATAGCGCGCAGTAACTTGTGATAACTGAGGCTGATAGCGCTGATAAATCTCTTTACCTTGCGCGACTTTCGCCTCTGTCAGAACTCTGGTCAGGTAATCATCCAGTGTGACTTTCTTTTCTAACTGATTGCGGTCTGACTGAATGACTCGGTCAACAAAATGAATATTGGCAAACGCTTTATCAAGCGTAGCCTCGCTGATCCCCTTTGCACGAGCTTGGGCCTTTAATTGTTCGACATAAGCAGGAAACTGCGCTGGATCACGCCCTTGCTGGGATAATGTCATTTTAGTACTGTTCTTGGCCGCAGCCGGTGGTGAATCCAGCATGGTTGGTGGCGCGGTTGCTGGTGTTGGTGCCGCAATCGGGGCCGCAGCATTTTTATTGGCACATCCCACTGAGATGAGCGTCACCAGAGCAACTGCAATCATTGACAATTTCATCGACGCATTCCTGTGTAAAACAACAACCAGAGAGGAAGCTGGAAATATAAAATCAACCGGGGCTGATACATGGACATCCACCTTAGGGTTGTGATGGATGCCATCACGGTAGGCAGTTTTGATGAAAATCAACGTTATACGGTAGTATCGCCCAAGTGCATTTTCAACAAACTTTCGAGTGGCGGTGGGACTTGCAGATAAAAACCCTGCTCAATGAGTGCACTTTTTACCTTCTCGACATCCGCTGTCGCCAACGTTTTGCGTTCATTTAATGAAAGCAGCATCGCAAATTGCGGCTTGCCAAAACTGGTAAGTAATTCAGCCGGCACTCTGGAAAAATCATCTTTCTTTTCAATATATAGGTAGGTTTGATCCCGTTTCGGGCTTCTATAGATAGCACACAGCATGTTTGGACTCTATTTGATAAATTCAATAATGAGACTGTATATACCCTAAATCATTCGAGTTACAAGAAGGCGGCCAACGCACATGCAGCTTGAAGTATTACGGGTATAGTTAGCATAGTATTATAACACGCTAGCCTGGCTCAGATGCTTGGGATATCAATAGATATTGATGCCTATACTGCTAGCACAGGGATCAGATACAGCATATTGACGTTTATCATTTTCGGCGCGCCGAGCTGGGTAATGTTCTTGCTGTTGGCATTTAGCCTGCTTTTCGTTTTCCCGTTTTGCCGCTTCGGCATCTATCCGCGCTTTCTCCTCATCCAATTGCTTTTGCCATGACTCAGCACTTGTCGCCACCGATCCAAGCGCCTTACGTTTTTCAAGATAATCGGTGGGAACCTTACTGTCTTTTGGGATTTCGGCGTGATAGCCAAAGTCAGCCCATGCAGTAAATGCAACAGGTAAAGCCATAACACAGATAAATGATAGTGGGATGAAATTCCTTTTCATCGTTGATGTTCCTCAGATAGATTGATGCAGAAACCGCAAAATATCACAAAATGATTATCATTCTCAATATAGAATCATTAAAAATAGCACTGATTAGTGCCATTTATCACTCAGCTTTAATTACCCATGCCAGCGGCAATGTGGTGATACACAGATTACTGGGTGAGATTTCTCTGAAATAATAGTGTGAGGTATTTCACTAAGTCGATAATAACCACACTCAATATCTCTATTTCATCATCTTGAAAGTGATAATAATGGTGAGTCATTACTCTATTTTATAAAAAACAACTTCATCTGATAAAAAAATGACTCATCTCTGATTAAAAATGGTCACTTTTATGGGCGACGTCAAACCCGCCATCAGCATGTTTGCTTGTTGAAAAAATACACAATTTAACGGTGGGAGTGATAACCGCCAAATATAGGCAGGTCAGGGCTAGCGAATAAGCGGAAGTTATGCTGTAATTTCTTGTCAGATTGAAGTCATTATGACCTTAAGATTTCAATATATTGATACGGATAGATTTATCTTTATATTACCTATAACATGCTTGGGAACATCAGAATATTGTACCCCGAGTGGTATTTTGGGGATTAAACGTAGCTGAAACTGAGTCAGGATAGATGTCACAATCGCCAATTGAGTTAAAAGGCAGTAGTTTTACCCTATCGGTCGTTCATTTACACGATTCACGACCGGAGGTAATCCGTCAGGCATTGCAGGAAAAGGTGGATCAAGCCCCCGCTTTCCTGAAAAACGCCCCTGTTGTGATTAACGTTGCAACGTTACCAAACGGTGCTAACTGGAAAGATCTCCAACAGGCTGTCACTTCAGCAGGTCTGCGTATTGTTGGCATCAGTGGTTGTCAGGATGAGCGTCAAAAACGGGCGATAGCACGTGCAGGTTTGCCGTTATTGAGTGAGGGTAAAGGCCAGAAAATGGCACCCGAGCCCGTTATCAGCCCGCCGGAAAACGCGCCGACCAAGACACGTATCATCAACACACCTGTCCGTTCCGGCCAACAGATTTATGCCCGTAATTGCGATTTGATTGTTATCAGCAGTGTCAGTGCCGGTGCTGAATTAATTGCCGACGGCAATATTCATATCTATGGAATGATGCGAGGCCGTGCGCTAGCAGGTGCATCCGGGGATGCCCAATGCCAGATTTTTTGCACACATTTAGGCGCTGAGCTCGTCTCTATCGCGGGGCAGTACTGGTTAAGTGACCAGATCCCGCGTGAGTATTTTGGTCAGGCCGCACGTCTGCATCTGCTGGATAACGCATTAACTATACAACCTTTAAATTAAGCCCTTTTGACAAGGAATCCATTTCATGGCACGCATTATTGTTGTTACATCGGGTAAAGGGGGCGTTGGCAAGACCACATCAAGCGCGGCTATCGCAACCGGCTTGGCCCAAAAAGGTAAAAAAACCGTCGTTATCGATTTCGATATCGGCCTACGGAATCTAGACTTGATCATGGGATGTGAACGCCGGGTAGTTTATGATTTTGTTAATGTGATTCAAGGTGATGCCACTTTGAACCAAGCATTAATAAAAGATAAGCGTACAGATAATCTGTACATTTTACCGGCTTCTCAGACGCGCGATAAAGACGCCCTGACCAAAGAGGGTGTTGAAAAGATTTTAAACGATCTTGGCGATATGAATTTCGAGTTTGTGGTATGCGACTCCCCTGCGGGTATCGAAAGCGGCGCTTTGATGGCGCTCTATTTTGCTGACGAAGCCGTTATTACCACTAACCCTGAAGTCTCCTCGGTTCGTGACTCTGACCGCATCCTCGGGATACTGTCCTCCAAGTCGCGCCGCGCAGAGAATGGCCAGGATCCAATTAAAGAACATCTGCTGTTGACCCGCTACAATCCTGGGCGTGTTAATCGCGGCGATATGCTTAGCATGGAAGATGTCCTCGATATTCTGAGGATCCCACTGGTTGGCGTTATTCCAGAAGATCAATCTGTATTGCGCGCCTCGAACCAAGGCGAGCCAGTGATTCTGGACAAAGAGTCAGATGCCGGTAAAGCTTATGACGATACCGTTGACCGTTTGCTAGGAGAAGAACGCCCCTTCCGCTTCATCGAAGAAGAGAAGAAGGGCTTCCTGAAACGCCTTTTTGGGGGATAAACCATGGCTTTGTTAGACTTTTTTCTGTCCCGCAAAAAACCGACAGCCAATATAGCCAAGGAACGGCTGCAAATTATCGTCGCTGAGCGTCGTCGTGGGGACAGTGAGCCCCATTATTTGCCTGACTTGAAACGCGATATTTTGGCGGTTATTTGTAAATATATACAGATCGATCCTGAAATGCTGCATGTGCAATTCGAGCAGAAAGGGGATGATATTTCGGTACTTGAACTTAACGTGACATTACCGGAAACGGAAGAAACGCCTAAATGATTTCTTCGCAATAACTACCCCCTGTATTTATTTACAGGGGGTACTTTCATTTAGTTAACTGTATATATATCCAGCCCATTGTGCTATTCAATATATCTGTCACTGAAACAAGAAAAATCTTAATCTCTATTTCAATTAGTCATAAAGTACTTATGAATTAAAATTGAAACACCCAGAGTGAAGCCCACCCCACTCTGAATATCGATTAATACTGTTTCAAAATCTCAGCCAATTCCGTAGACAACAAATCGCCCCGCCAGCCACTTAATAATTCAGGCTGAGTGTCAGTTGATTTTAGTTTCCAATGCCAACTGAGTAATTGGTTTATTTGACGACGTGACGCCAGTAACTCACTACTCAGTCCACTACGTTCACTGACTGACTGGATCAACGCTTTAATATCTTTAAAGACTTTCTTGTAGCCGGGTTGGTCGATCAGGTTAGCTACCGGTTGCGGCAGCTGCTCTTCCGTTACAGCATTCCCCTCAGCCACCAGCGCCAACAAGGTACGCCCATGATAGCGAATCTCCTGCCCACTCAGGCCAAGGGAATCTAACTCACCCAGCGAGGTTGGCTGATAACGGGCGACTTGCCACAGATTCTCTTCACGCACGACAAAGTTAACCGCCAGATCACGCTCACGCGCCTGACGCAAGCGCCATGCCGCCAGCTTCTGCAAACATGCCAACTGATGGCCACGTAACTGCCAGGCATTGGTTATCTCACGGTAGGCCAGCTCAGGGTCAAGTGTTTCACTGCGACGGCGACACAGTAGTTGGCATTCATCTATCGCTGCATCCATTCGCCCAGCAGCTTCGGTGGCTTCCACTAATTTAGCTGCCAAAGGTAACAGATAGAAAACATCAGCGGCGGCATAATCACACTGTTTTTCACTGAGTGGACGGGCAATCCAGTCGGTACGTGATTCACTTTTATCTAGCTCAACACCTTCAAACTCATTTACCAGCATGGCAAAACCGCAAGACAGGGTTCGGCCAGAAAATGCCGCCAATACCTGAGTATCAATCATCGGCGTTGGCATCCGGCTAAAGGCATTTAAGAACACCTCGAGATCTTCGCTACCAGCATGCAGATATTTCACCACATTCAAATCTTGCAGTAGCTCACTGAAAGGTTGCCATTCAGTGATGGGCAAGGGGTCTATGAGTGAAAGTTGTTCACCGTCATACAGTTGAATCAGGCCCAACTGAGGATAGTAGGTGCGCGTTCTGACAAATTCCGTATCCAGCGCGACATGAGCATGTGTCCGGGCTTGTTCGCAGACCTGCTGCAACGCACTATTGGTCGTGATCAACTGATAATTCAAAACGTGATTCTCTTGGTCGTTAGTCTATGACAAACACAACAACGCCGGCGATGACCGGCGTTGTTGATGATGATTGAGTGACGCTGTTAAGTTAGGCTGCGTCTTGGTTGCTACCTTTAGCCTTAACTTGTTCGTCACGCAGTTCCCTACGTAAAATTTTGCCGACATTCGATTTCGGCAACTCGTCGCGGAACTCTACTATTTTCGGTACTTTATACCCTGTAAGGTAGCGGCGGCAATGGGTTAGCAGCTCTTCAGGTGTCAGTGAGGCATCTTTTTTCACGACAAACAGTTTTACCGTCTCGCCAGAGACCTCATTAGGCACGCCAACCGCAGCAGATTCCAGCACTTTCGGATGTAACGCTACCACATCTTCAATCTCATTGGGGTAGACGTTGAAACCAGAGACCAGAATCATATCTTTTTTACGATCAACGATACGTAAAAAACCTTGTTCATCAAGGGTTGCGATATCGCCAGTTGCCAGCCAACCGTCTTTCAGCACTTCATCCGTCGCTTCTGGCCGCTGCCAATAGCCTAACATAACTTGTGGACCACGCACCCATAGTTCACCCGGTTCACCCAATCCAACTTCGTTACCCTCATCATCCACCAGCCGAACATCGGTAGAAGGGACAGGCAGACCAATGCTGCCACTGTAGTGTTTCAAATCATAAGGATTACCCGTCACTAACGGCGAGCACTCGGTCAAACCATAACCTTCCAGCAGATGTTTCCCAGTCAGTTTTTCCCATCGTTCAGCAACCGCTTTCTGCACTGGCATGCCGCCACCCACAGAAAGGCGCAGTGTGGAGAAATCTAACTTGGTGAACTCTTCATTATTCAACAAAGCATTAAATAACGTATTTACACCCGTCATGGCGGTGAATGGATAACGACTTAGCTCTTTTACCATTCCCGAAATATCACGCGGATTGGTTATCAATAAACTGCGCCCACCTAACTCAATAAACAGCAGGCAGTTCATGGTTAAAGCAAATATGTGATAGAGGGGGAGTGCCGTGACCACCAGCTCGTGGCCGGGTTGCAGCAAAGGTGCATAAGCCGCTTTCGCCTGCTCCAGGTTCGACTGCATATTGCGGTGTGTCAGCATTGCGCCTTTCGCCACCCCTGTCGTACCTCCGGTATATTGCAAAAATGCCAGGTCAGTATTGATAATATCCGGTTTAACATATTGCAGACGGCGACCTTTTTGTAGCGCAGTGCGAAACGAAATAGCATCGGGTAGATAATATTTCGGTACCAGTCGCTTGATGTATTTCACCACGAAATTAACCAGCGTCCCTTTGGCCGTCGACAACTGATCACCCATGCGAGTTAAGATGACATGTTTGACTTGGGTTTTAAAAACGATCTTTTCCAGCGTGTGAGCGAAGTTGGAGACAATAACGATTGCCACAGCTCCGCTGTCATTCAGTTGATGCTCTAACTCGCGCGGGGTATACAGCGGGTTAACATTCACCACCACCATACCCGCACGCAAAATACCAAACAAAGCTATGGGATATTGCAGCAAGTTGGGCATCATCAAGGCGACACGGTCACCTTTTTGTAACCCTAAACCTTGCTGTAGATAGGCGGCGAAAGCACGGCTACGCTCTTCCAACTTACGGAAGGTCATCACCTCCCCCATATTGATGAACGCAGGTTGGTCCGCATAACGCAGTGCGGCGTTCTCAAACATTTCCACCAAAGAAGAATAGCGATCCGGGTCAATCTCTGCGGGGACATCTGCCGGATAACGCTTTAGCCATACTTTTTCCAAGGTAGCACTCCTGAAATTATTATTGATCGCCAGAGTAAGACGCAAATTCACACCAGAACTTTAACAATATTTTAACTCAGCTTACCAGTTTGCTTTCAAACAATTTTGAGGTTGGGATATACGTCACTATTTTCTGGCGCCGAGATCTCAAAAATAACTAAGGCAGCCAATGCCGCCCATTAAAATTCAATAAAATCAAAATATTACAGGCGATTTTTAGCATTTAAAGCCATAACTCTTTGATTATATAATCTTTTATGTTTTATCGACGTAAAAAAGGCGCTGAATTCAGCGCCCTTCATGCCATTACACCCTAACATCTGGCAGCAATTGAAACCGGTCAGACTACCTACTCCGTAACAATAGTTTGAATCTGTGCTGGTCCCGGGTTGTACCAACCACCCCATCCCGGCCCCCACATCCCAGGGTTGTGGTAACCCCACGGGCCCATTGCCGGTGGCATCATCACTTGTTGTGCAAGATTCCAACGTTTGTAACCTGTGGCATTTATCACCACAAAGTCATACGGCGTCATCCCAATTTTACCGGCTTCAACACCGGTAATCGGCCCAACCACGGTCACCAGGTGACCACGAAAATCAACTGGCTCAAGGAAACCATTAACATAGGCTATCACTCGCCCTTGTGACGGCTCCCCCAAAATAGGTCTGGCACCCGAGTCTAAGGGTACGCTGGCAATTTCAAGCCGGGTGCGATGCGCTTCGTTGGCCACATTGATGACGGTCCCACCAAAACGCGCCTCCTGGCCTATAAAGACCTTCGGATCGGTTCGAACCAAATTAAGATTTTGCTGCGGCGTCGCAGTGGTACCCTGAATAGCAGGCGGGACAGTAACACAGCCGGACAGAAGCAAAACGCCCAATCCTAGCCAGCCACACGTCCATTTACGGCTTCTATTCTTTATAGATTGAGTTGCTGACGTATTTATCGCCATAGTGTGCTGCTCCTTATCATATCTATAGCTATCTGAATATTTTAGACTCTAAACAGGATGACAAGTTGCTATATCGTTAATTTTTCACATTTCCGTGGCGCAGTTCAGTTCTAACGGCCTGGCAGTTTTTTCCAGGTCACTTCATTTCTCAGATACACTGGCTCGGCATTTTCCACACTCACCATCCGCCCGTTCGCCCATGATGATAATGCCAGTGGCAACATATCCTCTGCCTGCGGCAGTAGCATCTGCCCGTCAGCCAGCACCACGTTATCGCTGCTAACCAGATCAGGATACGTCTGCCAGCCAGTGCCTACTGTGGCCCAATGGCCGCTCAGTGATGGCGCGTGTGCCAAGACTTGTGCCGGCGTCATTACTGCCTCAGTCTGTTCACCAAGCCAATCGCCTTGTGCGTCACGCTCAAACTCACCCCAATAGACTTCCCCCATGCGGGCATCAATCGCAGCCAATACGCGAGACGCGCCTGTCAGACGGAATGCCCCCTGAGCCATGGTCTGTAAGGTGGAAATACCTATCATTGGTAAGTCTGCGCCCAGAGCCAATCCCTGACCAATACCGATACCAATACGGACACCGGTAAAGCTACCAGGGCCACGGCCAAAGGCCAATGCATCGAGTTGCGTCAGTGATAAACCTGATTCAGCCAGTACTTGCTGCACCATCGGTAAGATTCGTTGGGTGTGTTCCCGTGGACAAAGCTCAAACAACGCCTGAACTTCGCCGTTATTCCACAATGCAACAGAACATGCTTCTGTTGCGGTATCGATCGCTAAAATTCGCGTGGACATGCCAACCTCGGCAGGAAAAGAGTATGAATTCAATACAGGGCGCGCATGATAGCACACCCCTCCTCGCTTTTCCCTTAATCGCGTTGCTTGAGAAAAGCGATGGCTTTCGCCAAATCACGGGTGCGGGGTGCTGGCGGGAGACTATTAAGGAACATCGCGCCATAAGGGCGCATCACCAGGCGATTATCACAGATAACCAGCACGCCGCGATCGTCGATGTCACGAATCAAACGCCCCACACCTTGTTTCAAGGTAATAACGGCATCAGGCAATTGCACATCATTGAACGGGTCACCACCACGTAGACGGCAATCTTCGATGCGGGCTTTCAACAAAGGGTCATCCGGTGAGGTAAACGGCAATTTGTCGATGATGACACAAGATAACGCGTCGCCCCGCACATCCACCCCTTCCCAGAAACTGCTGGTCGCCACCAGCAGTGCATTGCCTGCTGCTACAAACTGTGCCAGCAACTGCCCCTTGCTGGTTTCGCCTTGCACCAAAACAGGTAGCGTCATGCTGGCGCGGAACTCTTCGGCTAAACCACGCATCATCTGGTGTGAGGTACACAAAAAGAAGCAACGCCCTTTATTGGCATCAATCAGTGGCTTTAGCATCACCGCCAGTTTACGGGCAGCCCCAGGTTCATTTGCCGAAGGCAAATTGCGTGGCACACAGAGTAATGCCTGATTGGCGTAATCAAACGGACTGGGCAGGAGTAGCGTTTTGGCGTTCGTTAGCCCCAACCTTGAGGTGAAATGTGATAACTGATCATTAACCGACAGTGTGGCAGAGGTAAAAATCCAGCTTCCCGGTTTTTCTTCTATCAGCTCACGAAAACGATCAGAAACCGACAACGGTGTCAACGCCAGTACGAAATGGCGTGAATTACACTCATACCAATAGCTGTAGCCGGGTGTAGTGACATCTTTTAAACGCTTAAGGCGGTTGCGATACACCGTTGCACGTTCAAAAGCAGCATCCAGCATGGCTGAACGGCCAAGGGAAAGCTTCATCACGTCATAACACAACTCCAGCGCATCATCGAGCAACAGCAACGCCCGCTGAATCGCCGGTTGTTCCAGTACATCACGTAAATTGCCGCGATATCCCGGGTCGCCGAGCACCAGACGGAAATCTTGCGTGCTTTGCGTCAGACGGTCGGCGCTTTTTTGCAATTGAGCGGAGTCACGCACTTCGGTGCGATAGGCAATAATAATATCTTTTGCCAAATCCATTAGTTGTCTACTGGTCAGTTGCTGACCAAAGTATTGGCTGGCAATATCGGGGATCTGGTGGGCTTCATCGAAAATCATCACATCTGCGGTGGGGATCAGTTCGGCAAAACCGCTCTCTTTCACCACCATATCCGCCAAGAACAGATGGTGGTTCACCACCACTATATCTGCATCCATCGCCTTACGGCGGGCTTTGACCACAAAACAATCTTTATACAGCGGGCAATCACTACCCAGACAGTTATCATTGGTACTGGTGACCAACGGCCAGACAAAGCTATCCTCAGCCACCTGGCCACAGGTACTGATATCACCATCGATGGTTTCGGCTGACCAGCCACGCAAACGAACCAAATCAACCAATGTCTCACTGGCTAATTCACCCCCGGCCAATGATTGCTGTTCAAGTCGTTCCAGACAAAGATAGTTTGAGCGCCCCTTTAATAAGGCCAGCTTCCCTTTGTATTTGAGAGCAGTCGCTACCGTGGGTAAGTCACGCGAATAGAGCTGATCTTGTAACGCTTTCGAACCTGTGGAGATAATCACTTTGCAATCAGCACGCAGTGCGGGCGCCAAATAGGCAAATGTTTTACCGGTACCGGTACCTGCCTCTACCACCAATTGTTGTTTGGCATCAATAGATTCACTGATGGCCGCCGCCATTCGGCGCTGAGACTCTCGGGGGTTAAAACCTGTAATGGCCTGCGCTAATGCGCCGTCTGTTGCAAAATCGTCTGTCACGCGTTCTCTTCCGGGCGAAATCAGCGGTGATTATGCCAAGCCTATCGCCCCGCGACCACACATTCTCATCATAAGCTATGCTACCCTACTACTGATAACTGACATTGACATTCACACAAGGGAGTGAAAATGAGTATTGAACGAATTAATCCAGAAAAACGTTGGTCAGATGCTGTGGTATTTAACAACACTATCTATTACACCAGCGTACCGGAAAATCTGGATGCAGACGCCACGGCGCAAACTGCCAACACACTGGCAGCAATAGATATGATGTTGAATCAGCTCGGTTCAGATAAAAGCCGTATTTTGGATGCCACCATTTTTCTGGCAGACAGTGCGGACTTCGCGGCGATGAATGCGGCGTGGGATGCCTGGGTGGTTGATGGCAATGCGCCAGTGCGTTGTACCGTCGAAGCCAAATTGATGAATCCGAAGTACAAAGTTGAAATCAAAATTATTGCGGCTATTTGATTTTGCGATCTGCGGGGCGACTGCACTGATGGGCACTCTGACGGCTCGCGCCCCTTGTATTTTAAACAAATAAGGACCCATTCAGTACATTTCCCCGCTTATCAGCTTCGATTAAAAACTGTCACTCGATATACCCAAAGTAACTGGAGTTGCAGGTAGGCGGCCAGCAAACAAATCCCGATGAGCTTACACCGGTAAGTGATTCGGGTTTGCGCGCGCAGCCAACACCCCTGCTGCTTCAAGTACAAAGGGGATATCAGGACAGCTTAATCATCACCATGCCGGCCAGTAGCAAAATCAGGCCGATCCAGCCTTTATAGTTCAGTCGCTGATTAAACAAAATCCAACCTGCGGCCACGGTGGCGGCAATACCGAACCCGCCCCACAAGGCATAAGCCACTGATAATTCAATGCCTTTCACTGCTTGTGCCAAAGCACTGAATGCCCCTAACACTGACAGCAGTGATAATATGCCTAACCATACTCGGCGAAAACCATCTGACATTTTCAGCAAGATATTGGCAATGATTTCCAGGATGACCGCCAAAATCAGAAACGCAATATGGTAAAACTCAAGCTGTTGCATGCTGCTCACCTGAATTGTTGTGCGGACTGCTTGGTTTCTTCGGCTTACGCGTCCCTGACTTCACTAACATTATGCCGCCGATCAAGGTCACTAAACCGGCAATTTTCAGTGGTGATAAGCTTTCATCAAACCACAGCACGCTAAACACAGTAATAATCAGGATGCCAATCCCTTCCCACAGGGCATAGGCCACGCCTAGCGCGACTTTCTTCACTGCCAGAGCCAGTAAAATGTATGAACCGGTTATCATAAAATACATCACGATATGCCCGGTCATTTCACCACTGACACTGGCATATTTCATTGATAACGTGCCGATAATTTCTGCGACAATCGCTAAACCTAAAAATATCCAATAAATCATCATTCTTCTCCTAACACAGCTACCCTATCGATTTCAAAGTGCAAGCAGCGACCTCAAAGAGGCGAGGCCCATGGACGGCCGAGTAATAAGTGGCCAACATCCCTGCTATTTGAAAAGTGACGGGTAAAACGCACGCTAAGGTCTATTTGTTACGGTTATCCTAATTTGATGCCCTATTCACAAGGAATAGACATGCGCAGGCCGTAAGAAATAGAAACTCACTTGGCGTATAAACTTTTTTATACCCTAAATAATTCGAATTGCCGGAAGGCGCTAAGCAAGAGACCCCCGATGAGCTTACATCAGTAAGTGATTCGGGTGATTGAACGCAGCCAACGCACATGCAGCATGACGGGTATTTAAGATGGAAGAATAAAGACGCTACAGCTCGCTACACCAGTGATGCTCACTGGCCAGAATGGCTGACAGGAAAAGTTGACAGGTAGAAGGTTTGAAAGTAATTCCATTAGTTTTAATCATAATATATCTCTTTTTTTTAGCCACACATGCTTTAGCTACATACTTGTTTGCCAAACCTAGTGTGATACGCCTAAAACCCTCATCAAAATGGAATAATTCACTGCTGTATTTTTACCACAGCCAATTTTATAAAGCAAACCATCAATTTTATAAATAGTTTAAAAAAAGAGATTATAAAATAATAAGTTAGTGGTTCTAAAAAAACAAAACCCCTGCATGGCAGAGGTTTATAGTTTGACGAGATTATGCGAATTATCTCGTCAGTTCAGGAGGTTAGAACAGCTTATGCTGTTGCACCCGCCACGGCTTGTTTGGCTAATTCAGTAATACGAGCGTAGTCCCCTTTTTCCAGCGCATCTGCCGGAACCAACCATGAACCGCCAATACACAATACGCTTTTCAGCGCCAGGTAATCACGGTAGTTATTCGGGGTAATGCCGCCGGTTGGGCAGAAACGCACTTGCGAGAATGGGCCGCCGATGGCTTGCAATGCTTTAACACCACCGTTAGCTTCTGCCGGGAAGAATTTAAACTCACGCAGGCCATAACTCATACCCAGCATCAGTTCTGAAACGGTGCTGATCCCAGGAATTAATGGGATTGAGCCTGCAGTGGCTGCCTTAAGTAATTCATCAGTCAGCCCTGGGCTGATAGCAAATTGCGCGCCAGCCTCAACCACATCAGCCAACTGCTGTGGATTGAGCACAGTACCTGCGCCGACAATCGCCTCAGGAACTTCTTTTGCGATAGCACGGATAGCCTCAACAGCACAAGGGGTGCGCAACGTCACTTCCAGCACCCGAACACCGCCAGCCACCAGGGCTTTTGCCAACGGTACCGCCTGCTCGAGCTTATTAATCACAATCACCGGGACCACGGGGCCTGCGGTCATGATCTGTTCTGCGCTCGTTTTCCAGCTTTTCATCAGTTGTTATCTCCACTTATGCCGATTGGCATGTACTCACCCGAGGGTGCCAGTTGAAATATGGCAGGCAGAACATGTATTCCTGCTTCTGTCTGCCATAAAGAATCACAATGCGAGCCAGCTAACGACTCTTTATTATTGCGCCTAGGTGAGGCGCTGTTATCGGGAATATACCCGTCATACTTCAAGCTGCATGTACGTTGGCTACGCTCAATAACCCGAATCACTTACTGATGTAAGCTCATCGGGGTTAATGAGCCTCATCCTACGGGCTAGCATAAATACTGTTCAAATCGCTTCCCGACCGATTTGTCTCTCGCTTGCCGCCTTCCTGCAACTCGAATTATTTAGGGTATAGTCATAACCTAAATATTTATTCGAACTCATTCCATGAACGACCGTCGCGGGTAATCATGGCAACGGATGCCACCGGCCCCCAGGTTCCAGATTGATATGGCTTAGGTGCGTCATTATCAGCCGCCCATGCATCCATAATGGAATCGACCCATTTCCACGCTTCCTCAACCTCATCACGGCGCACAAACAGTGCCTGAATACCACGCATGGTCTCCAGCAACAGACGTTCGTAGGCATCAGCAATATGCTGCTCGTTAAAGGTTTTGGAGAAGCTGAGGTCCAGCTTTGTGGTTTGCAGACGGTGTTTATGCTCCAGACCTGGCACTTTATTCAGCACTTCAATCTCGATACCTTCATCCGGTTGCAAGCGGATCGTCAGCTTGTTTTGAGGCAATTGCTGATAAGACTCGCGGAACAGATTCAGTGCCGGATTTTTAAAGTAAACCACCACTTCAGAACATTTTGTTGGCAGGCGTTTGCCGGTTCTCAAATAGAACGGCACCCCAGCCCAACGCCAGTCATCAATATCGACACGGATAGAAACAAACGTTTCAGTGTTGCTGTTCTTATTCGCCCCTTCCTCTTCCAGATAGCCGGGTACTTTATTACCCTGGACAAAACCGGCGGTATACTGACCACGTACTGTGGTTTCCCGCACATTGGTGTGGTCGATACGGCGCAATGATCGCAGTACTTTCACTTTTTCATCACGAATTCGGTCAGTACTGAGATCTGCTGGCGGTGACATGGCAATCATGGTCAGGATTTGCAGCAGATGGTTCTGGATCATGTCACGCATCTGGCCGGCTTCATCAAAATAGCCCCAGCGCCCTTCAATCCCGACCTCTTCGGCAACCGTGATCTGCACATGGTCAATAGTGCGATTATCCCAGTTAGAAGCAAACAGTGAGTTAGCAAAACGCAGAGCCAACAGGTTCAGTACTGTCTCTTTACCTAAATAGTGGTCGATACGGTAAACCTGACACTCGTTGAAATATTCTGCCACTTGATCGTTAATCACCCGAGAAGAGACCAAATCCTTCCCTAACGGTTTTTCCATTACCACACGAGCAGGCTCTTTATTCAGCCCTGCTTCGCCCAATCCTTTACAAATTGCACCAAACGTATCGGGCGGCATGGCAAAGTAGTTAATGGTGGTACGATTTTTTTGATCCAGCATCTTGCCCAATTTGGCAAAGTGTTTGCTGTCATTGACATCCAAATTACAGAAGTCGAGACGAGAACTGAGCTTTTGCCACAATTCATCATCCATCTTCTCTTTCATAAAGGTATCGAGGGCTTCCTTTACCACGGCTGTGTACGCGTCTTTGTCCCACTCGGCACGGCCTACGCCGATGATGCGAGTATCTGGGTGGATGTGACCCGCTTTCTCTAATTGGTAAAGGGAAGGCAGCAGTTTCCGGCGAGCCAAGTCTCCCTTAGCGCCGAAAATCACCAGATCACACGCCTGGGCTGCCTGGGCTGTATTAGTTACCGCCATGTTATTCTCCTCGTTGCAGGATATTTGTAATTTTCTTACATTACTAATGTACTCTCTTTGACTATAGCCAGTAAACCCAGATAAAAGCAGAGCAAAAAAGGTTAAAAAACATCCATCAGGGTGCCAAGCCGCGCCAAATCAGGCCGTGCAACTTTAAAATGTAATTTTATGACGTTTTTGACAACTATTTACCATTATGAAAATTAGACACAGGTCATATTCTGGTGAAAAAACCTTACTTCCCACCCTATGCCACTGCCAACGGGTCCCAGCTCGTAGTATATTTTCATTAAACCGGCATAGATTTCTCCTTTAAATGAAATCGGTAAAACCCATGGGTGACTCTCGATATATGAATACGCTGGAAAATATCCAAAATAGTCTGGACCTCCTGAGCAAATCAGAAAGGAAAGTCGCCGAGGTGATCCTCGCCTCCCCACAAACTGCCATCCATTCAAGTATCGCGACACTAGCCAAAATGGCGAACGTTAGCGAACCGACGGTTAACCGTTTTTGCCGCCGACTGGACACCAAAGGTTTCCCTGATTTTAAACTGCATTTGGCGCAAAGTCTGGCAAATGGCACACCTTATGTGAACCGCAATGTCGAAGAAGATGATAGTGTAGCTGCTTACACGACAAAAATTTTCGAATCGACCATGGCCAGCTTGGATATGGCGAAAAACAATTTAGATATTGCGGCCATTAATCGGGCAGTAGATTTACTGACTCAGGCGAAGAAAATTTCGTTCTTTGGCCTTGGCGCCTCTGCCGCGGTTGCTCACGATGCGATGAATAAATTTTTCCGTTTCAATATTCCGGTAATTTATTTCGATGACATCGTTATGCAACGTATGAGTTGTATGAATTCCAGTGAGGGTGATGTAGTGGTATTGATCTCTCACACTGGCCGGACGAAAAACCTGGTCGAGTTGGCCCACTTAGCCCGTGAAAACGATGCCACAGTGATTGCTATCACCTCGCGTGATACACCGCTGGCAAATGAAGCAACACTATCACTGCTGCTGGATGTGCCGGAAGATACTGATATGTACATGCCGATGGTCTCCCGTATTGCTCAATTGACATTAATTGATGTGCTGGCAACCGGGTTTACCCTACGGCGTGGAGCAAAATTCAGGGATAACCTGAAACGTGTGAAAGACGCCTTGAAAGAATCGCGCTTTGATAAAGGTTCGCCGCGCGTCAACAGCGGTGAATAACGTCAAGGGCAGAAGTCGCTTTGTTTTGTGTTAGCGCATCTTCTGGAGTAATAATTTGACGTATTATTGGAAAATAGTCCTTGTATGGCGGCGGTAAACGTTACCAAAACCGATAAGGGGTAAATAGCTCGCTTTTGTAATGTTGTCATTGATGTATTGGTGGTGCTCGGATGGGGCCATTTATGCATCAATCGTTTTACATCCGCAAGCGGATAACATGCATGGCGCTGTGTGGTAAAACAGGGTTATCGTATCGCATGTCGTCGTAAAATTTGATCTTAATTACATTTTACTATCGGATTCATTATCCGCTGTTTTAACAACACCATGCTTCATCAGTCAACGGAGTAAGAGATGTCCAGACGGCTCAGAAGGACCAAGATTGTTACTACACTGGGGCCGGCTACCGACCGCGACAATAATCTGGAAAAGATTATTGCTGCTGGTGCTAACGTAGTCCGCCTGAATTTTTCCCATGGTAGCGCCGAAGATCATGAGTTGCGGGCCAATAAAGTCCGTGAGATCGCTGCAAGATTAGGGCGCCATGTTGCTATTCTTGGCGATTTGCAAGGTCCTAAAATCCGGGTATCTACTTTTAAGGAAGGCAAAGTATTCCTTAACGTACATGATAAATTCTTGCTCGATGCCAATATGGCAAAAGGCGAAGGTGATAAAGACAAAGTCGGTATCGATTACAAAGGCCTACCCGCTGATGTGGTTCCTGGTGATATTTTGCTGCTGGATGATGGCCGGGTACAATTAAAAGTCATTGAAGTCCAGGGCATGAAAGTGTTCACCGAAGTTACTGTCGGTGGCCCTCTCTCCAATAATAAGGGCATTAATAAGCTCGGTGGCGGTCTGTCGGCAGAAGCGCTGACAGAAAAAGACAAAGCCGATATTATTACCGCCGCTAAAATCGGGGTGGACTTCCTGGCTGTTTCGTTCCCACGGACTGGCGAAGATTTGCATTATGCCCGCCGTTTGGCGCGTGATGCTGGCTGTAATGCACAAATCGTGGCAAAAGTTGAGCGTGCTGAAGCGGTTGCAACCGATGAAGCTATGGATGATATCATCCTGGCCTCTGATGTAGTGATGGTTGCCCGTGGTGATTTGGGGGTAGAAATTGGTGACCCAGAGCTGGTGGGAATTCAGAAGAAACTGATCCGCCGTGCTCGTCAGCTTAACCGTGCGGTTATCACCGCGACTCAAATGATGGAGTCAATGATAACCAACCCGATGCCAACCCGTGCGGAAGTGATGGACGTTGCTAACGCCGTGCTAGATGGTACTGACGCTGTTATGTTGTCAGCAGAAACCGCTGCCGGTCAGTATCCAGCAGAAACTGTTGCTGCTATGGCACGAGTTTGTCTGGGTGCGGAGAAGATCCCAAGTATCAATGTGTCTAAACACCGCCTTGATGTGCAATTCGACAATGTCGAAGAAGCTATCGCGATGTCGACCATGTATGCAGCAAACCACCTGAAAGGTATCACGGCCATTATCGCCATGACCGAATCTGGCCGTACGGCACTGATGATGTCCCGTATCAGCTCCGGTTTGCCTATCTTTGCGATGTCGCGTCATGACCATACTTTAAATCTGACGGCAATCTACCGTGGTGTCACGCCAGTTTATTGTGATACCCATACTGATGGTGTTCTGGCGGCCAGTGAAGCTGTCAGCCGACTGAAAGATAAAGGTTTCCTGGTCTCAGGTGATCTGGTTATTGTAACGCAGGGCGATGTGATGGGGACTATTGGTACGACCAATACCAGCCGCATCCTACGTGTTGAGTAGTTTGCTGTAGCCAATAAATGCAAAAGCCCGCGACTAAAATATGCGGGCTTTTTTATGTTTAATCACGATAGCGACTGTTAAATATCCTTACGAACATAAGGCTCTATCTCACCCTCTTTACGGGTTTTCAACAACTTAAGAATCCAGGTATATTGCTCCGGGTTGGGTTTGACCAACAACTCAACTTCTTCATTCATACGGCGGGCAATATAGGCGTCATCAGCATCAGCCAAATCATCCATCGGTGGACGAATATAGATATCAAGGCGGTGTTCGCGATAATTATAGACTGGGAACATCGGTACGATTGCCGCACGACATACTTTCATCAAACGCCCTACTGCTGGCAAGGTCGCCTTATAGGTGGCAAAGAAATCAACAAATTCACTTTGCTCAGGGCCATAATCTTCATCCGGCAAATAGTAGCCCCAGAACCCCTGGCGCACTGAACTGATAAATGGCTTGATGCCACTTTCACGCGCATGAATTCGCCCACCAAACCGCAAACGGGCACTATTCCATAAATAATCAACTAGCGGATTGCGCTGATGATGGAACATACCGGCAACTGGTTTGCCCTGTTCTGCGAGCAGCATTGCCGGTATATCGATCGACCAGGCATGTGGCACCAACAAAATGACATTACGCTGCTGCTGCTGCAACTCGTCAAGAATCTCCAAACCGTGCCAATGAACCCGAGAGAGTACTTTCTTCGGTTCACGAAAGCACAGTTCTGCCATCATCATCAACGGTTGCGCCGCAGTGGCAAACATCTGGTCAATGATATGTTCGCGCTCAGCTTCCGGCAGCTCTGGCATACAATAAAGAAGATTAATCCGCGCGCGACGACGGGCGCTCTTGGCAAACTTGCCCGCCAGACGGCCAATCCCTGCTAACAAAGGATCGCGGAATTTCGGTGGCACATAAGCCATCGCGGCCATAGAACCGGCCCCCAACCATACCCCCCAAAACCGTGGGTGGAGGAAAGATTTCTTAAATACCGGAATAAAGCCAGCGGCGTCATGTTTATCTTTATGCATGGGGGAACTCTTGGAATTCTGTGGGCTAATAATAGTATACCCTTCCTCCTTGAAGCCGCAGGGTTGCTAGCTACTCCCACTCACCCGAATCACTTAACCTAAGTTCATTGGGATTCGTAGGTTTGCTGCCCCCTGCAACTCCACTGTCTGGGTATAACACTCCGGTAGATAGTGGTTACTGGATAGCGGTTAATCCAGTTGTAACTGCGGAATGACCTGCTTGGCGATAGCCAGATATTCACTGCGGTCTTTACCACTCAAGCCTTCTGAGCGCGGTAATTTAGCGGTTAATGGATTAACGGCTTGCTGATTCATCCAGAATTCATAGTGCAAATGAGGACCAGTAGAGCGGCCAGTATTACCTGACAATGCGATACGATCACCACGTTTTACTTTTTGACCTGGCTTGACCAACAACTTTTTCAGATGCATATAACGGGTGGTGTATTGGCGACCATGGCGGATAGCAACATAGTTACCCGCAGCCCCACTGCGTTTTGCGATCACGACTTCACCATCACCGACGGCGAGCACTGGCGTCCCGACAGGCATAGAGAAATCCACACCTTTATGCGGGGCAATACGCCCGGTTACCGGGTTTAGGCGGCGTGGGTTAAAGTTTGACGACACCCGGAATTGCTTCATGGTAGGGAAACGCATGAAACCACGGGCCAGGCCAGAACCAAGCCGGTCATAAAATTTACCGTCATCGGCACGGATAGCGTAGTAATCCTTACCACCGGAACGCATACGCACCCCGACCAGCTGGCTTTGCTCACTGCGGCCATCAAGAATTTCACGTGACATCAAAACCGAGAATTGATCACCTTTACGCAGTTTGGCGAAGTCAAGCTGCCACTGTAATGCTTTAGTGACCGCGCGAATCTCGGAAGCCGTCAAGCCTGCCTTCCTGGCGCTGGTGACAAAGCTGCCATCAAGGCGACCCGTCAGAACCTTGTTGCTCCACTCACCTTTTTGTAGCTCTTTGGTCTCTTTGAAATTATTGCCAACACGGTCATAAGTCCGCGTTTCACGACGAGAAACTTCCCAAGTCAAGCTCTGTAAATCACCGGTATCATTGACGGTCCAAGAGATTTGCTGCCCGATCTTCAGATTACGCAGATCACGGTTTTGCGTCGCCAACAGCGACACATCAGAGATATCAATGCCGTACTGGGTAAGAATGCTGCTCAGGGTATCCCCAGTTGAAACCACATACTCATGAACACCGGTTTCACTAACATCTTTGGCATCTAGCTCATCTTGTGGAATTTCATCATCAGGCGTGGGCTGATCGATGGGTTCGCTGGCTTCAGGTAATAAAATGCGGGTTTGGCTGGTATCTAATACCACGCTCTTAGCGACAGGTTCATGCTCGGGGTGATAAACAAAAGGCCGCCAAACAGCTACGGCCAGTGTCATTACAGTCAACGACCCCAGCATAATACGGTGGGGTCGAGGGAGATTGTTATACGCCAAGGTGATAGTTCGGACTATCTGCTGCACTTATGAGTATCCTTTTAATCTTACTTCAGGCAGCTCACGTATTGGTTCGACAACTGAGACAAAAAGTTCACATAGCTGTCCTTGCCTAATACGATACCGCTGCCCAAGGGATCCAAGGTGCCTGAACGCACATTTGTTCCTTTAGCAACGGCATTAATGACGGCCGGCCTGAATTGTGGCTCAGCAAAAACGCATACCGCTTTATGCTCAACCAACTGTGTTCGAATTTGATGTAAACGCTGCGCACCAGGCTGTATTTCGGGATTGACTGTAAAATACCCTAACGGGCTCAAGCCAAAGTGTTTTTCAAAGTAGCCATAGGCATCATGAAAGACGAAATATCCCTTACCTTGGGCAGGCTTCAACATAGTAGCAATATTTTTTTCGTTTTGCGCTAGTTGATCCTCGAATCGGCGCAGGTTTGCATCTAATTTGTCCTTATTTTGTGGCATAAGTTCCAATAATCTGTCGTGAATAGCGATTGCAGATTGTTTCGCAATCGTTGGCGACAACCAAATATGCATGTTGTTCTCGCCATGATGGTGCTCGTCACTGTGATTATCTTCAGCATGATCATGGTCATGCCCTGCGGTTTCACCTTCATGTTCATCATGTTCGTCACCTTTGATCAATAAAGGTGTAACTGAAGGTAACTCAGCCAGTGCAATCTTTTTATTATCAGCAACTTGTGTCAATGGTTTTGTTAAAAATGCTTCCATTTCTGGTCCGACCCAAATAACCAGCTCGGCACTGCGTAACCGCTGGACATCCGACGGACGAAGCGCATAATCGTGTGGCGATGCACCATCGGGCAATAATACTTCCGTTGGTAACACCCCATCGGCAATGGCAGAGGCAATAAAACCTAATGGCCGTACTGATGTAACGACCGCCGCTGAGGCAATATTAAATGGGTTGGCAATTAAAATTGCGCTGGCTAGCATTGCCCGCTTTAGCCATTTTTTTTTATGTAACATAATACGAATTCTCGACGTTTTGTTGGGTAAAGCGTAATATTATAACATTCACTCGGTTCTGCAAACGTAATCATAATGTCCACATTGGTAACTCTACATAATATATCCGTCACTTTTGGTAGCCGGCGGGTACTGAACGATATCTCCCTTTCACTGCGACCGGGAAGAATTCTCACCCTGCTTGGGCCAAATGGTGCCGGTAAATCGACGCTGGTTCGCGTGGTACTGGGGCTGATTCCTCCCACCAGCGGCACGCTTGTCCGTCAGCCGGGCTTACGCATCGGTTATGTTCCGCAAAAACTTCATTTGGATGCCACATTACCGCTCACTGTAAGCCGTTTTATGCGTTTGAAACCGGGTGTCAAAAAGGCGGATATCCTGCCGGCACTCAAGCGTGTGCATGCAGCACATTTATTAGACCAACCCATGCAAAGACTGTCTGGCGGTGAGAACCAACGCGTGCTGTTAGCCCGTGCATTACTGAACAAACCGCAGTTACTGGTACTGGATGAGCCAACGCAAGGTGTTGATGTTAATGGGCAATTAGCGCTATACGACTTAATCGAGCAACTGCGTAAAGAGTTAGGCTGTGCTGTTATGATGGTTTCCCATGACTTGCATTTAGTGATGGCCAAAACTGATGAAGTATTATGCCTTAACCAACATATCTGCTGTTCTGGTGCACCAGAGGTTGTTTCCACTCATCCTGAATTTATTGCCATGTTTGGCAATCGTGGCGCTGAGCAGCTAGCGGTTTATCGCCACCACCATAATCATCGACACGATTTGCACGGAAAGATTATTTTGAAGAACAGCGGGAGTCGTGAGGCATGATTGAATTATTGCTACCTGGCTGGTTAGCAGGAGTATTATTGGCAACAGCGGCCGGCCCGCTGGGGTCGTTCGTCGTTTGGCGTCGAATGTCCTATTTTGGTGATACTCTGGCCCATGCCTCCTTACTGGGTGTTGCTTTTGGTTTACTGCTAAATGTGAATCCGTTTTATGCCGTGATTGTAATGACCATGGTATTAGCCGTGATTTTGGTGTGGTTAGAACGCCGCCCACAGTTAGCAGTCGATACGCTACTGGGGATCATGGCTCACAGCGCATTATCACTGGGCCTGGTGGTCGTGAGTCTGATGCATAATGTCCGGGTCGATTTAATGGCCTATCTGTTTGGTGATCTGCTTTCCGTAACACTGAGTGATATCTGGTTGATTGCCGTAGGTGTTATTGTGGTGTTAGCGGTGCTGTGTTGGCAATGGCGGGCACTGCTGTCAATGACGGTTAGCCCGGAGCTGGCTCATGTTGATGGGGTCAACCTAGAACGGGTACGGATGTTGCTAATGCTGGTCACCGCACTGACTATCGGGCTGTCGATGAAGTTTGTTGGCGCGCTGATTATCACCTCACTGCTAATCATTCCTGCTGCGGCAGCTCGTCGTTTTGCCCGAACCCCCGAACAGATGGCTGGAATTGCCATCGGTATCGGTATTGTTGCCGTGACCGGTGGTCTGACATTCTCTGCTTTCTATGACACCCCCGCTGGGCCTTCAGTGGTACTTTGTGCGGCGGTCATGTTTGTACTCAGCCTGTCACAAAAGGCGCGTGGATAATTGCTCGATTAAAGGGGGGTTAGAGTAATAAACCCCCTATCCACCCTTACCATTAATGTTCTCAAACCATTAACTCCCGCCACTAATAGCAATAACCTCGTTCACGATTAGCGTCTATTGCTAAATATTCCAACAATCATCAATTCTGTATTTTATATTTTAATTAGTGTGATCAACCACAAATACAATAAAATTGCAGTGTAATACCCTGCCTATCACTCAAATCAATGAGCAATATAATGGTTATGCAGATACCTCTTTCATTTCTGCATGGGCTTGTATGCTCCCAATTTACGCAGAATGATTATTCCGCAGAGGCGGTTCTCATGGATAGATCCACACCCACTGGTTTACTTCAGCAACCCAAACCATTCTTCATGATTTTCTTTGTCGAACTATGGGAGAGGTTCGGTTATTACGGTGTTCAAGGTATTCTTGCTGTTTTCTTCGTAAAGCAGTTAGGGTTTTCACAGGAACAAGCGTTTGTCACTTTTGGGGCTTTTGCCGCTTTGGTTTATGGCCTGATTTCGATTGGTGGATATGTCGGCGACCATTTATTAGGCACTAAACGCACCATGGTATTAGGCGCTATCGTGCTGGCTCTCGGATACTTTGCTACCGGTTTATCACTATATAACCCAAATCTAATCTTCTTTGCTTTGGGGACCATTGCTGTCGGTAATGGTTTGTTTAAAGCTAATCCGGCTAGCCTATTGTCAAAATGCTATCTCCCCAAAGATCCACGCCTTGATGGGGCCTTCACCTTGTTTTACATGTCGATCAATATCGGCTCCCTAATTTCACTGTCATTGGCTCCGGTTATTGCCGAACGCTTCGGTTATACCGTGACCTATTATTTGTGCGGTATTGGTTTGATTTTTGCTTTGTTGGTCTATTTCTGCTGCCGCCATATGGTGAGTCATATCGGTTCCGAGCCTGATGCTAAACCGTTAAATTGGCGAAACTTGCTACTGGTACTGGCTGGTAGTGCGGTGATGATATGTCTCTGTGCTTGGTTAATGAACCATGTGGTGATTGCCAATCTGGTGCTGATCGTCTTATCGTTGATTGTGGTATTTATCTTTTTCAAAGAAGCATTTAAGCAGGATAAATTAGGCCGCAATAAAATGTATGTCGCTTTTATTCTGATGATTGAAGCTATCGTCTTCTACGTGCTGTATGCACAGATGCCGACGTCACTCAACTTCTTCGCCATCAATAATGTTCATCATGAAATTCTTGGTTTCACTATCAATCCGGTGAGTTTCCAGGCACTAAATCCATTCTGGGTAGTGGTGGCCAGCCCGATTTTAGCCTCAATTTATACCCGCCTGGGCAGTAAAAACCGTGACTTATCGATGCCGGCCAAATTTACTTTAGGTATGTTTTTATGTTCACTGGGTTTTCTGACAGCGGCCGCCGCGGGGATGTGGTTTGCTGATGCACAAGGTCTGACATCACCTTGGTTTATCGTTCTGGTTTACTTATTCCAGAGCCTGGGGGAATTGATGATCAGTGCTTTAGGTTTAGCGATGGTGGCGGCACTGGTACCGCAATATCTGATGGGCTTTATTCTGGGGATGTGGTTCCTGACGCAAGCCGCATCGTTCCTGATTGGCGGTTATGTTGCCACCTTTACCGCGACACCAGAAGGGATAACAGACCCACTCGAAACACTGCCTATCTATACCGATGTTTTTGGCAAAATTGGCATCGCCACACTGGCCATTGCACTGGTTATGGCGCTACTCATTCCATGGCTTAATCGAATGATTAACATACCTGTCGGCGAACAAGCAACCGCCTGACTATCACTCCATCAGGGCTGGCATTGGCTCAGCCCTGCATCAAAAAATTTACTCTTCGCGGGTAATCCCAAAATGTTTGTAAGCATGATTGGTGGCAATTCGCCCACGTGGTGTGCGTTGAATAAAACCTTGTTGGATCAAATAAGGTTCCAGTACGTCTTCAATCGTTTCCCGCTCTTCGCCAATCGCGGCGGCCAAGTTATCCAGCCCTACCGGACCGCCCATAAACTTGTCAATCACGGCGAGCAACAGCTTACGGTCCATAAAGTCAAACCCTTCGGCATCGACATTAAGCATATCTAGCGCTTTCATCGCCACATCGCCGTTAATCGCGCCATCGGCTCTGACCTCAGCAAAATCTCGCACCCGGCGCAGCAGACGGTTAGTGATACGTGGCGTCCCTCTTGAACGACGCGCCAGTTGATGAGCCCCTTCTGGCGTCAGTTCCAACCCCATACACTTGGCACTGCGCGCGACAATATGTTCTAAATCTGCCACCTGATAAAATTCCAGGCGTTGCACAATACCAAACCTGTCACGCAGTGGAGAGGTCAATGAACCGGCGCGAGTGGTGGCACCAATCAGGGTAAATGGCGGCAGATCAAGTTTGATTGAACGGGCGGCGGGGCCTTCACCAATCATGATATCCAATTGATAATCTTCCATTGCCGGATAGAGGATCTCCTCTACAACCGGCGATAATCGATGGATTTCATCAATAAACAGGACATCGTGTGGTTCAAGATTGGTCAGCATCGCCGCTAAGTCACCGGCCTTTTCCAAGACCGGGCCGGAGGTAGTTCGCAGGTTCACCCCCATCTCATTAGCAACAATATTTGCCAATGTGGTTTTACCCAGCCCTGGCGGGCCGAAAATCAGGACATGATCAAGCGCGTCGCCACGCTGTTTTGCCGCCTGAATGAAGATTTCCATTTGCTCGCGGACGTGGGGCTGCCCGACATATTCTGCCAATAGCTTTGGTCGGATAGCCCGATCAATGCTCTCTTCATCACTGATAATACCTGCCGATATCAGGCGGTCTGCTTCAATCATCCTGTATGACTCACTCTATAATGCGGAACGCAGAGCGTCGCGGATCAGGGTTTCACAGTCAGCACCCGGTTTAGCAATTTTGCTCACCAAACGGCTGGCTTCCTGTGGTTTATAGCCCAAAGCAACCAGTGCCGAAGCAGCTTCCGCCTCAATATCGGCATCCGATGTTTGCGATGAACTGGCGGGCAACTGAATATCGCCGGTATTATTGAACAGATCGCCATTCAGACCTTTAAAGCGGTCTTTCATTTCCACCACCAGCCGTTCGGCCGTCTTCTTGCCGACACCGGGTAATTTAACCAAAGTGGTAATGTCTTCCCGTTCAACCGCGGCCACAAATTGCTGCGCAGACATGCCGGAGAGAATGGCCAGCGCCAGTTTAGGACCAACACCGTTAACTTTAATCAGTTCGCGAAACAGCGCCCGCTCCTGCTTATCATTAAAGCCATACAAAAGCTGAGCATCTTCACGCACGATAAATTGGGTAAAGATAATGGCTTCCTGCCCCAAGTCCGGCAGCTCATAAAAGCAGGTCATTGGTAATTGGACTTCATAGCCAACACCGTTTGTTTCCAACAGCACCAACGGTGGCTGTTTTTCCAGAATGATACCTCTGAGGCGCCCTATCACGTTGACTCTCTCCTCGTTTACCCGCGGTCGGGTATAAACATAATGGCTGTTTATAGCATAAAAAAGGCTGGATGGATATCCAGCCAACAATAACTGTTAACCTGTTCGCGTCTGGTAATGGGTTAGCGAATTCTGCCACGCGCCAATGTCATTTGGTCATTCCCCAATCGCAAGGTATTTTGACTAAGATGGCAATGGGTTATCGCAATAGCTAATGCATCAGCCGCATCGGCCTGGGGATTCGCTGGCAGTTTTAACAGTGAACGCACCATATGTTGAACCTGACTTTTTTCTGCCGCCCCGGTTCCCACCACAGTTTGCTTTACCTGGCGGGCTGCATATTCAGAAACCGGTAAATTCAGGTTTACCGCAGCAACAATTGCAGCGCCGCGTGCTTGCCCCAGCTTTAACGCCGAATCCGGGTTTTTCGCCATAAACACTTGTTCAATAGCAAAAAAATCAGGTTGGAACTGAGTGATAATTTCAGTCACACCAGCATAAATTAGCTTCAGACGAGTAGGCATATCGTCAACAACAGTGCGGATACAACCGCTGCCCAGATAAGTGAGCTGACGGCCTTGCTGGCGAATAACGCCATAACCGGTGACACGAGAACCGGGATCGATGCCTAATACGATCGCCATACCAGTTTTTTACCTTATTCGCTGCATTGCTTCTCATTAATATTATGTTGAGTAACATTAATGAGCAAAGGCACCGTACCTGTGCAATACCGGGGGTGCCTCTAAAAACACTGGCCACAGAATGCGGCCAGTGAGAATGACATAACTCATTGAACAACCGGATGAGATGACGCTGTTTTACAATGTTGCCGCCACTTCATCAGAGATTTCACCGTTATGGTAAACCTCTTGCACATCATCAGAATCTTCCAGCATATCGATCAAACGCAGCAGTTTTGGTGCGGTTTCTGCATCCAAATCCGCTTTGGTTGATGGAATCAACGCAACTTCAGCACCTTCAGCCACCAGACCCGCTGCATCCAAAGCATCTTTCACCGCGCCCAATGACTCCCAAGCAGTGAACACATCAATAGCACCGTCATCATATACCACGATATCATCGGCACCCGCTTCCAATGCCGCATCCATCACGGTATCTTCAGCCAGACCTGGTGCGTAAGAAATGACGCCTTTTTTGGTAAACAGATAGGAAACAGAACCATCGGTTCCCAAATTACCGCCGGTCTTAGTGAATGCATGGCGGACTTCAGATACGGTACGGTTACGGTTATCACTCAGACATTCAACCATCACGGCAGTGCCGCCAGGTCCGTAGCCTTCGTAAATAATGGTTTCCATATTGTTATCTTCGTCACCACCAACACCACGGGCAATTGCGCGGTTCAGGGTGTCACGCGTCATATTATTCGATAACGCTTTATCGATGGCCGCACGTAAACGTGGGTTTGCGCCGGGATCACCACCACCCAGACGTGCCGCAGTCACCAGCTCACGGATAATTTTAGTGAAAATCTTACCGCGCTTAGCATCCTGTGCCGCTTTGCGGTGTTTTGTGTTGGCCCATTTACTATGACCTGCCATAAATAAGTATCTCCAAAAATACTAGCTTGAATAAAGAACATACTCTTCAATCGCTTGCTGATTACTCCAGGATTTAGTTAATGCTGCGGCATCTGCAGCATCTAACCACTGGTAGGCAAGATGTTCGGTGATAACCACATCCCGCTCTTCGGGTAACGCCAGACAGAACCAATGTTCTTTATTCCGCGTAACACCCGGCGCATAGCGACGGCGCAAATGCACAAAGAGTTCAAATTCCACACAACGCAGGCAGTCGAGTAGATCAAGGTTTTCACCCAGTATATCAATGCCGACTTCTTCCTTTACTTCGCGCTGTGCGGTTTGCCGCGGCGCTTCCCCCTCTTCCAGACTGCCGGTCACCGACTGCCAAAAATCAGGATCATCACGCCGTTGCAACATCAACACCCGACCACTGGATCTGGCGTAGATCACCGCCAGTATTGATTCTGGGCGCTTATACCCGTCATCTTTCAAACTGCAAGTGTGTTGGCTTCGCTCAATCATCCGAATCACTTACCGGTGTAAGCTCACCGGGATTCTCTTGCTTGCCGCCTTCCTGCATCTTGAAATCTATTGGGTATATATAATTCATTACTTATTCTCTTCTTCCGCTACGTCTGTTGCCCCTTTCTTCGCCACTACGCTGATTGACAGCTCTTGCAGAGAAGCAGGATTAGCAAAGCTTGGCGCATCGGTCATCAGACAAGCCGCCGCAGTGGTTTTCGGGAAAGCAATGACATCACGAATGTTATCAGTACCGGTCAGCAGCATCACCAGACGATCCAGACCGAAAGCCAGACCTGCGTGTGGTGGTGTGCCATATTTCAATGCGTCCAGCAGGAAGCCAAATTTCTCACGCTGCTCGTGTTCATTGATACCCAGAATACCAAACACCTGTTGCTGCATTTCGGTACGGTGAATACGCACGGAACCGCCACCTACTTCATAACCGTTAATCACCATATCGTACGCATTGGCGATAGCCGTAGTCGGTGCCGCAGCCAATTGCTCTGGGCTCATCTCTTTTGGTGCAGTAAACGGATGATGCATCGCCGTTAGGCCGCCTTCGCTATCATCTTCAAACATCGGGAAGTCAACCACCCACAGCGGCGCCCATGTTCCCAGTTTGGTCAGTTCCAGATCACGACCTACTTTCAGACGCAATGCACCCATCGCGTCAGTGACGATTTTGTTGCTATCGGCACCAAAGAACAGGATATCGCCGCTTTCAGCCTGAGTGCGAGCCAGAATGGCTTCCAGCACCTCTGCAGTGAGGAATTTCGCAATGGGGCTTTGTACACCCTCAACGCCGGCTGCACGGTCATTGACTTTCAACCATGCCAAGCCTTTCGCGCCATAGATGTTGACAAACTGGCCGTACTCATCAATTTGCTTACGGGTAACCTGTGCGCCACCGGGAACACGCAGTGCAGCGACACGACCTTTGACATCATTTGCCGGGCCAGAGAAGACTTTAAACTCAACCTCTTTAACCAGATCCGCAACATCCACCAATTCCATTGGGTTACGCAGGTCTGGTTTATCAGAACCGAAACGACGCATAGCTTCAGCAAAAGTCATCACCGGGAAATCACCCAGCTCGACACCGTTGGTTTCCTGCCACAATTCACGCACCAGTCTCTCCATCACTTCGCGCACTTGATCGGCGGTCATGAAAGAGGTTTCAACATCGATTTGGGTGAATTCAGGCTGGCGGTCAGCACGCAAATCTTCATCACGGAAGCATTTTACGATCTGATAATAACGGTCAAAGCCAGACATCATCAGCAACTGTTTAAACAGTTGTGGTGATTGTGGCAATGCATAGAACTTGCCTTTGTGTACCCGGCTTGGCACCAGATAGTCACGCGCACCTTCTGGCGTTGCCTTGGTCAGCATTGGGGTTTCAATATCGAGAAAACCATGGCTGTCCATAAAGCGACGGACAAAGCTGGTGATTTTTGCACGGGTTTTCAGGCGATCGGCCATTTCCGGGCGACGCAAATCCAAATAGCGATACTTCAGACGCTGCTCTTCAGTGTTGGTCTGATTAGAGTCCAGTGGCAACGGCTCAGAACGGTTGATGATATTCAGCGCATTGGCAAAGATTTCCACTTCCCCCGTCGACATATCTTTATTGATTTGGCTATCTGGGCGCGCACGCACGGTGCCGGTAATCTGGATACAGAACTCATTACGCAACTCTGAAGCCTGTTCAAAAGCGGCTTTATGGTCTGGATCGAAAAATACCTGAACGATGCCTTCGCGATCACGCATATCAATAAAAATCAGACCACCGAGGTCACGACGACGGTTAACCCAACCACAAAGTGTAACGCTTTGGCCCACATGGGACAGATTCAACTGCCCGCAATACTCAGTACGCATACAATATCCTTTTACTCAGCCGATGCCACACGCGTTATGCACTGTCCGTGCGACTGTTTTCTTAGGTGTTTTGGATTAAAGAGTCTTGAAAAATGGGGGCCATTATAAAGGAATTTCATGGTATAGATAAGAGCGAACGCACAGCTCAGGCATGACAAAATCCCTTTCAGCGATGTTTTAACACATCATTTAACAAATTTATCCCCTCACAAGGACCGCCCGATAACATATGCTAGCAACAACGGGTCAGCAGGTGGAACCGCTCATCCAGACTTTCGCATAATGATATTGAGGCGTAACAGAATGAAACTTGATGCAAAAACCACCGCACTGGTACTGATTGACCTACAACAAGGGATCTTACCTTTTGCCAAAGGCCCCTATAGGGCTGAACAGGTCATCGCCACCAACGCACAATTGGCAAAGCAGTTTCGCCTGCTGGGTGCTCCGGTGGTTTTAGTGCGAGTGGGTTGGTCTGACTCCTTCGCCGAGGCACTAAAACAGCCCGTAGATCAGCCAAGTCCTGCCCCCGAGGGTGGGTTGCCAGACTCATGGTGGACGTTCCCAGAACAACTCGCGGTGGCTGATCAAGATATCAAAATTACTAAACACCAGTGGGGCGCATTTTACGGCACAGATTTGGATTTACAATTACGCCGACGCGGCATAAAGACCATCGTATTGGCGGGGATTGCCACCAATATCGGTGTGGAATCAACAGCTCGTGCCGCTTGGGAGCACGGTTATGAGTTGGTGATTGCCGAAGATGGTTGCAGTACGGCGAGCAGCGAGATGCAGCAGTTCGCATTTACCCATATTTTCCCGCGGATATCCCGCGTGCGCAGCAGTAGCGAAATTCTTGCGGCCCTTAACGCGTAACGCTATAACGTCAGCGCAGCTAACAACGCTGTAGCGCCAAGTGATAAAAGTTTACCCAAATTAATTGGTGTTACAGCTAGGCAGCAAATGAATGAATCCCGATGAGCTGACATTAGTCAGTGATTCGGGTGAATGAGTGCAGCTAACAACGCTGTAGCGCCAAGTAAGAAGGGTAAAATATGTATATCGGACTGCCGCAATGGCAACATCCAACCTGGAACCGGCTGGGTATCAAGGATTTAGCTGACTATAGCCGCTACTTTAATTGTGTTGAAGGGAATACCACGTTTTATGCATTGCCACGGCTGGAAATAGTACAGCGCTGGCGTGATATGACGCCGGACAGTTTCCGCTTTTGCTTTAAATTCCCCTCGACGATTAGCCATCAGGCGGCTTTGCGCGAATGTGAGCAAGATCTACAGGCTTTTTATCACTGTTTGGCTCCACTGCATGAACGCATTGGCCAGTTGTGGTTACAGTTGCCCGCAGCATTTGGGCCTAATGCGTTGAACCATTTGTGGCAATTTCTCGATAAATTGCCCGCAGGCTTCAATTATGGGGTCGAAGTGCGTCATCCTGAGTTTTTTGCCAAAGGTGCTGCTGAGTTGGCGCTCAATCAAGGTTTGCACCAACGGTCAATCAATCGGGTAATATTAGATAGCCGCGCTATTCATGCCGCCAAACCGGCAACTGCGGCCGTACGGGATGCACAAAGCAAGAAACCCCGCCTCCCTGTTCATGCCGTCGTCACTGGCAGTCATCCCTTGGTGCGATTTATTGGTGGCGACCAAATAGATGATAATTTGGCTCTATTTTCGCCATGGTTACAAAGGCTGCCACAGTGGGAACAGCAATATCAGCCTTATTTATTCATTCACACACCAGATAACAGTGACTCGCCGCAGCAAGCACAAAAGCTATGGCAACAGTTGGCAGCACGCATACCGACGCTAGCAACCGCACCTGACTGGCCTGAACAAGTGACGTTGTTTTAAGCTCATCTTTCCAAACACTAAACTGAACCTCAAGAAATGACAATCCATCGATTTTTCTAGCGACAGTGACCCAACAGGCGGTTATCATTATTCCGCCAGTCTATGGTTGGGCAATGGAGTTGAAAATGGTTAGCTCGCTTTATGTCGTGTTGGGCGCACTGTTATTGATAAAGCTTTCATTTGATGTGGTTAAATTGAGAAACCAGTACCGGGTAGCTTATGGCGACGGCGGTTTTTATGAATTACAAACCGCTATCCGGGTACATGGGAACGCCGTAGAATATATCCCTATTGCTGTCATTTTGCTCATTATGATGGAGATGAACGGTGCTGAAACGTGGATGATCCATATCTGTGGATTAATGCTGATAGTTGGCCGCCTGCTACATTATTATGGTTTACGCCATCGCGAAATTCGCTGGCGTCGCTCCGGGATGAGTGCCACCTATGTTTCTTTGGTATTAATGGTTATAGCTAATATTTACTACTTGCCTTGGGATCAGATTTTCAGTCTGACCTGATAGGCTTATCGCTTGTTCCGTTGCGAGGTCCCCATCGCCGGAGTTCTATTAGTTTGGGCGGCTGACTACCGCCTTCACGCTCATCTGTGTCTATCAGCCCTCTTCTCACGCATTATCACGCTAATGCGTTTGGTTTTCTGTTATAATATGCGCCTTAAATTTCTTGTTAATGCCAATGACAGTCATGCCAAATCGCGACACTCAATCTCAAAACGACGCACAACGCCATCCGGCTGGGGCTATCGAGCCACTGCGTGACAGCCTATTTGCTGCCCCTATTGCCAAGTTAGGTGACTGGACCTTCGACGAAAAAGTTGCTGAAGTGTTCCCCGATATGATCCAGCGATCGGTCCCTGGTTACTCCAATATTATTTCGATGATAGGCATGTTGGCGGAACGTTTTGTGCAGCCTCACAGCCAGATTTATGATCTCGGCTGCTCGCTGGGTGCGGCCACCCTGTCAATGCGCCGTAATATTAAGGCTGAAGGTTGCAAAATTATTGCCGTGGATAACTCGCCGGCAATGGTCGAACGTTGTCGCCGCCATCTTGATGCTTTTCGGGCGGAAACGCCGGTGGAGGTTGTCGAGTCCGATATTCTGGATATTCGGCTGGAAAATGCCTCCATGGTGGTGCTTAACTTCACCCTACAATTCCTTGAACCGGCAGATCGCCAGCGGCTACTTAACCAAGTGTACCAAGGGTTACGCCCGGGAGGTGCTCTGGTGTTATCCGAAAAATTCAATTTTGAAGATAACGATATTGGCGAATTACTGTTCAATATGCACCTCGATTTTAAGCGCGCTAATGGCTATAGCGAACTGGAAATCAGTCAGAAACGCAGCATGCTGGAGAACGTCATGTTAACCGACTCGGTTGAAACCCATAAACAACGCTTGCATCAGGCGGGTTTTGAACACGCAGAAGTCTGGTTTCAATGCTTTAACTTTGGTTCTCTGATCGCCCTGAAAGCAGGAGAGGCGCAATGATTGAATTTGGCGATTTTTACCGGCTGATTGCCAAAGGCCCGTTAAGCCCATGGTTAGATACCCTGCCCGCTCAGCTCAGTGCCTGGCAGCGTGAGTCGTTACACGGCAAATTTAAAACCTGGTTTAATGCAGTAGAGCATTTGCCGTTACTTACACCGACCACCTTGGATTTGCGTGACGGTGTACGGGCCGAAATGTCCCCCCCGATCTCTGCCGGTCAGCGGGAAGGGATGGAGAATATGTTGCGTGCGCTGATGCCGTGGCGCAAAGGCCCATTCTCGCTATATGGGCTGGATATTGATACTGAATGGCGTTCTGACTGGAAATGGCAACGGGTGTTACCGCATATTAGCCCACTGGCTGGCCGTAGCATTTTGGATGTCGGTTGTGGTAGTGGATATCATTTGTGGCGCATGATTGGCGAAGGTGCCCATCTGGCCGTCGGTATCGACCCAATGCAGCTGTTTTTATGCCAATTTGAAGCTATTCGTAAACTGCTAGGGGGGGATCAGCGAGCGCATGTGTTGCCACTGGGTATCGAACAGCTGCCGGAACTTGCAGCCTTTGATACCGTATTCTCGATGGGGGTGCTGTATCATCGTCGCTCACCTTTGGACCACCTTTATCAGCTCAAAAATCAGTTGGTCAGCGACGGTGAACTGGTACTTGAAACCTTAGTCGTTGCAGGCGATAGCCAACAGGTGTTAGTCCCGGGTGACCGTTACGCTCAGATGCGCAACGTATATTTCATTCCATCGGCACCGGCATTGAAAGCCTGGTTGGAAAAGTGTGGGTTTGTCGATGTCAGGATCGCTAATATGGCGCTGACCACCACCGATGAACAACGCCGTACTGACTGGATGACCAGCGAATCGTTAGCCGAGTTTCTTGACCCACATGACCCGAGTAAAACGGTAGAAGGCTACCCTGCTCCCCTCCGAGCGGTATTAATCGCGCGTAAGCCATAATAAGGCAGCCCCGGCGTAATTGGCCGGGGCAGTGTACAACGGTTGGCAGCACGCTTGAAAGAGCTAGGCACTTTGTGAAAGAGGGCGGCCCATCACTAATAAACTCTTCATTGCCTCAACGACATCACCATCAACACAATAATGGGCAAACTCATCAACATCACTGTCAGCACACATAGTGACGCCCGCTTTGCGATATTTCATCGTCGATGGGACCGCCCGCCCGGCAGAGCTGTGCAGCTCACGGATACCGGCATCAATAAACTTTTGCATATTCGTCAAACGAACCCCAGCGCCCGCCATGATAACCGGCCCTTTATCCTGAGTTGCAGCAAGCAAATCTTTTAATAACGCCAACCCCAGCTCAGCATTTGGCTGCTGGCCCGAGGTTAAAATCCGCGCCACATTCAGGTCAGTTAATTGCTGTAAGGCAATCATTGGGTTCTGGCACATATCAAATGCCCGGTGGAAAGTGACCGCCAATGGGCCACTGATGGACATTATCTCCCGCATCCGTGGCATATCAATGTGGCCGTCGGTATCCAGTACACCAACCACTACGCCCGCAAATCCCATATCACGGATTCGCGCGATATCATTTTTGATGATTGCAAAATCATTATTGCTATAACAAAAATCGCCACCTCGAGGCCTTACGATAGGATGCACCGGAATAGTAACAGTTTCATTGGCTTGCATTAATGTACCAACGCTGGGTGTTAAGCCCCCTTCGGACTGACCGCAGCACAATTCAATCCGGTCGGCTCCTGCCTTTTCTGCTATCTGCGCGCAATCAACGCTATAGCAACAAATTTCCAATATAGTCATTCTCTCTCCCGTTTGACGAACGCCACTGCGACAGTATTTATACCCGCTTACTTACGGGCATATAAATAAGAACTAAATAATTTACCTGTTGAATAAATAGCGAAGATCGCTCTCAAGTAAAAACAGAAACTAATAACACATACTTAAGCGTTTACTATGGCACTCATTTTAAATCTATGAGTAGATGTCAGTCACAGTGATAACCATAAGTGAAAGTCGCTATCAAAATAAATAACCCATTAACGTTAAATATTGCGCTCACTGGCTATAATTTGCCGCAAAGTATAGGGATGGAACTTAATGGTTATCTCACCATCACTCACCGCCAGTGTCGGGTTGGCTAAGCGCTCATGTTCCCCTTGTGGAGAACTGAATTTCTCGCTGATACCCTCCGGTAATGTGGCTGGCAATAAAGCACGAGCACGTGACCTCAAGGTATGCGGGTCCCCTGGCAAGACTAGCTCGATATGCTCCCATCCCTGATGGGGGTAATGCGTTTTCCCCGGATAGGGTAATTCCACGCAATCGATCAGCCATGGCCCGACCACCAGAGGTTGAGCCAAGTCGAACAGGTAAATCACCCGACCATTAATCAGTGTCTCGGACATCAAATCACCGCACTGCGCTAACCCACTGCGCCAACGTTGCGCGGTTTCGACTTGGTGGCAACGTAACGAAATATGATCAGCGCTAAATTGCATTAAATCCAAATTCAATCGCGTGGCGAAGCGAGCCAGTTTTTGCTCAAAGCATGGTAAGTCAGTAAATAAGTCCTGTAATTCGGCAATATCTTTCAGGCTACGCATCCGGCTCTCCTTTTGAATTGTTATTGCGGGCAGTAACGCGGCCATAATCTACCGTTATTACCGCTAATCAGCCATATTTAATCTAACCGTTTTGTTCTTTCGCATTCGCCATTGCTAATAAAATAACCGGTTAATCTATTTAGCCATGAGATTAGCGACAACCACTGGCCTGATGCTGACGCCGAGGGTCAAATATGGTATAAATCCTGCCATCTTGTGACTAACCCTCTGCCAGACGGCTCTGCCGCCCATCATTTTTGTGGTGAAAGGCTTTGGCCTTGTTTGAATTAACTGGCACAGAGATTTTCTTGTGCGTCATTAATCTGTCTTTTGTGCGTAATTAAGGTAACCCGGTGAATATTCAGGCTCTTCTCTCAGATAAAGTCAGCCAGGCGCTGATTGCAGCAGGTGCTCCAGCAGATAGCGAAGCTCAGGTTCGCCAATCTGCTAAAGCTCAATTTGGCGATTATCAAGCTAATGGTGTAATGGCCGTTGCCAAAAAACTTGGCATGCAACCAAGGCAACTGGCAGAAAAAGTCATCGAGCTGCTTGATCTTTCAGGCATTGCCAGCAAAGTTGAGATTGCCGGCCCCGGTTTTATCAATATTTTTCTGGACCGCCAATGGGTTGCAGAAAAAGTAGAACATGCGCTGACGGCACCGAAACTCGGTGTTGCACCGGTAGAACCGCAAACTATCGTGGTTGACTACTCGGCACCCAACGTGGCTAAACAGATGCATGTCGGCCACCTGCGTTCAACCATCATCGGCGATGCAGCGGTGCGCACTTTAGAGTTTCTGGGCCACAATGTTATTCGCGCTAACCACGTGGGTGACTGGGGAACCCAGTTCGGCATGTTGATTGCCTATTTGGAAAAGATGCAGAACGAAAATGCCAGTGATATGGGCTTATCGGATCTGGAGCTTTTCTATCAGCAAGCCAAGAAAACCTATGACGAAGATGAAGCGTTTGCCCAACGCGCCCGCGCTTATGTAGTGAAACTGCAAGGCGGTGACGAGTATTGCCGTCAGATGTGGCGCAAGTTGGTGGATATCACCATGGCGCAAAACCAGATTGCCTACGATCGGTTAAATGTCACACTGACCAAAGATGATGTAATGGGTGAAAGCCTGTATAACGCCATGTTGCCGGGTATTGTTGCTGATCTGAAAGCCAAAGGGCTGGCGGTGGAAAGCGAAGGCGCAACCGTGGTGTATCTGGATGAGTATAAAAATAAAGATGGTGAGCCAATGGGCGTCATCATTCAGAAAAAGGATGGCGGTTACCTCTACACCACCACAGATATCGCTTGTGCCAAATATCGCTATGAAACCTTGGGCGCAGACCGCGTGCTGTATTACATCGATACCCGTCAGCACCAGCATCTGATGCAGGCCTGGACTATCGTTCGTAAAGCCGGTTATGTTCCTGAGTCAGTACCCCTTGAGCACCATATGTTTGGCATGATGCTGGGTAAAGACGGTAAACCGTTTAAGACGCGCTCCGGCGGTACAGTGAAGCTTGCCGATTTATTGGATGAAGCTATCGAGCGTGCCGGCAAATTGATTGCCGAGAAAAATCCTGATATGCCCGCAGATGAACTGAAGCAGGTGGTGGACGCCGTTGGTATTGGTGCGGTGAAATATGCCGACTTGTCTAAGAGCCGCACCACTGACTATATCTTCGACTGGGATAACATGCTGGCACTGGACGGTAACACGGCGCCTTATATGCAATATGCTTATACCCGCGTGGTTTCAGTATTTAAGCGTGCCGGTATTGATGAAAGCAACCTGACATTGCCATTGGTTATCACTGAAGACCGTGAAGCAGCACTGGCTACCCGCCTGTTGCAGTTTGAAGAGGTCATCACCACGGTGGCCCGTGAAGGCACACCACATGTGATGTGTTCATACCTGTATGATTTAGCAGGCTTGTTCTCCAGCTTCTACGAACACTGCCAGATCCTGAATGCAGAAAGTGAAGAGATCCGCCAAAGCCGCCTAAAACTGGCGATGCTGACAGCAAAAACACTGAAGCAAGGTCTGGATACTTTAGGTATTCAGACGGTAGAACGGATGTAATTGGTAGCTACATCTATATTCTCGATTCTCGTCGCCCGGCAAAATACAGGGCGGCGGGTATATCAGTGAAAAGGCACCTTTAGGTGCCTTTGTTATAATACGAGCCAGCAGATTAAATCACCGACCGCTAATTACTCTCAGGGACGTCAGGCATAATAAACTCTCCGCTTGAATAATTAAAAATTCCGCCCTGAATATTGTTATTCTTGTTAGTATTATAGGGTGCGCGTATCAGTAACTTTTTCCCTGAATCTGCATCAGCGAGGGTGCCACGGGCGACACCCAGGATAGTAGATGCAAGATTAAAACCACCACCACCCTGATGATAGCTATTACTTATATTCCCCACGTGCAGTTCTTTGATATTAGCAATAACTTTACTCTCCGCGTTATTTATTTGAGCGGCGATCAATGTCGTTTTTCCTAACACCTTAATATCAGCGATTTTTTGCGCAAAAATACCTGACAGATGATCGACGGCATCATTTTTAACTATATTGACATCTAAATTAGCATGGCCTGCGAATCCAGCAGGGCCGGTTAATCCTGTTTTAAATTTATCGCCAAGAAAACGGGCCGTCTTATCTGCGAGGTTTCGTGAGTGAGTTTTGTTTGATAGTGGCGGCAATGCTACAGTTTGCTTATCTTTGCTAAAACTAACACCTCCCATGGTATCTTTGGCCGGAAATTTTTTATTGTATGCGGTACCCATTTTATTAATACCCTTGGTTAACACATTCTTAATTTCCCCCTCAAAGCGCTTGGTGCCAATTTTCGATAGATTGCTGATCACACTGCTATTTTTATCATTTGTATGACTCAGGGCAAAATTGACCAATACCTCCGTGATATCTTGTTTATCTTTCCGGCTTTCTATATTGAGATCACCACCGACATCAACGAGTGCGATATCTGCCGAGACATCAGCACCCAACATGCGGGTATCTTTATGACTTTTGAGTGTGAAAGTGCCCGTCTTTATATGGGTGTTTTGGTGCTCAACGACATCTTGCTTATCGACAGCCACTTTTATTCCTGCACCAGTATAATGACTTTTACTGCTACTATTTTTATCAACAAGACCATTGCTGTCTTTATTAAACTTACCGGTTAGCACTAAGTCGGCATTAATATCAAAGTTCCAATTATCTTTTGGCAACACAGTTAGCGCAGACTCCATCAATATGCCCCCTTGATTGGTATTGATATCCATTTTTTTTGCATCAACCTGTAGCCCTTGAGTATAAATCGCCTGATTATCATCACTGTGCGCCTGCAATGAAACCACCCCGGCACTGTATATATTCATTCCTTTACGGACCACTTTGGATTCATTGACTTTATCTGCATTGCCATCACCGCCAATGAAACCCATTTTGCTGCTATCAGTCTCAGAAGCGGCGACCTTACCTCCGACTCTGATATTCCCACCGGCTTTAAGACCATTATTAGCGCTGTCTGACAGCGAGGCTCCTAATATTAATTTTTGACCTGCCATCATCTGAACATTGCCAACCTTGGCTTTTTCATTACCTATTTTAGTCCCAATGAGAGTAATGTTACTCGCATCTAAAGTGACAGCATGCCGTGCCTTTATTTGACCCACTTTAGCATTTGACTCATGTCCATGACTCTTTTGGTAACCTCCTCCCAATTCAAGGCGCAACTCTTTAGACCCCACACCACCGCCTACGGCTAATTTACCTTTCCCATGAGTGCCTGTGGCGTTATTACTGCGGTTATCAATGACCTGATCAAAATGTATATCCCCACCAGATTTAATATGAATCCCCCCTTGCTCAGAAGAGATTTCCGTCGCTTGATAATAGGCATTGCCAATTGTGTTAATCAGCACATTACTACCCGCCTTAATAGATGAGGGTAACAACACGCTGCTCGCGCTATCTTTTTCAGACGTCTCGCCTGCGGCTGATAATGCTACTTTTATGTCTTTACCTGTCATGGTTGAGACCCGAATCGCGCCTTCCCCCTTCTCATTTTCAATATTATTTTGACTGGAGTTTATTGCTGCATGACTGAAATGATGGCCTGCGTCCAAACTAAACAGTCCGCCTTGCTTATTAATACCCTTGGCGTGATACTGTGTGCCATCATCAATGATATTTTCTCTGGCAAGCAAAGTAATATCTGCGGCGGCTATTTCTGTTACTGAAGCCAATGAGCTGAGACCTGATTTAGTCGTCTTACCACCACTGGCATAGATATCCACACCAACGTTAGGATCTGAAATTCCTTTGATACTCCCTGTGCCGCCTAAATGATGAAGTACATTCGCAGGGTCCTTTATGACTTTTTCTATTTGCCGGGTATATTTACTGTAATTAATATTAAAACCTAGCCCTGCTTTAATTTCTTTTTCAGTGCTGTTACTGATAGTTTTATCATTGCTGGCCATATGATAGATATTTTTCGCTCTTTCATAATATTTCCCACTAACCTGATGCTGAGCGCCCTGATGAGTGATATCCTCTCCAGCAGTAATCGTCATATTTCCATTTATATCAGTCTTTGCGCCAATACTGGTATTAGTTAGCTCATGGCTCTTATTATTACTATATTTACCTTCAACACCACTACCAAATTTATCTATTCCGCCATCATAATGTGCACCACCGGAGTAAATGGTACGCTCTTTATCCGTCATATTGGAATCAATTGCAGCCAGGAACTGGATCCCTTCTTTAGCCGATAACGCCAAGTCCCCCTGATTTGTTTTTATCGCAGTACCGTAAAACCTAATGTCTTTATCCGCATTAATATTGATTGTCTTTCCCATTAATGTGGCAAAATGACTCTTTGTTTTACTGTTTTTTTCTTTGTTATTAACATGTTTAATTTCAAACCCTGCCCGGTATTGCTTATCTTTCTGTTTCTTAGCGAACCATTCCCAACTAAGACGACTGTCTTGTTCATCACTTTGTTGTTGTTGGCGAGCTGCCGTGACAACGAAGTTACCCTTGGCATCGATGTCTAATTTACCGCGAGTATTAACCAATGCACCATCAATAAAGACATTATTTGAATCTAAAGCAACGCCGTTCCCTGATGTTATCTCAGTATCAATAAAACGCTCATTGCTGTTCTTCTTGTTGTTAGAATCTATGATAATATTAAATGCAACACCTGTTTCTTTGCTAGAGCGTTCGCTTGTTTTATTAAGTACCCCTGCCAAAATCAGATCGCCTGACGCTTTAATCGATGTATCATTTAACGCATTAACTTTACTAGCAATAATAGAAATATTTTCATTGGCGTTGATATAAACCTTGTTGCTAGATAACTCTGACGGTTCATTGATATAAGTATATTTTTTATCTGAATCTCTTTCACTGCCTCCTAACGCGTCCCATTGAGTAAAGCCCGTATAACTCACTTTGGAATTTTCAATTTTTTGTGGATTTACGCTAATATTATTACCACTATTTAATTTAAGATAGCCATCTACATTAACTTTCACGCCAGCAATATTGATGTTCCGCCCAGCCTTCAACTCAGCATTTCCATTAGCATATATATTTGTTTTACCTAACGTCTCAAATGTAATTAATTCTCTTGTATTGCCATTTTTTAGATCCCCCCCCAGATCGTTCATTACAACTAATTTATCAGTCGTTTCCTTGCCAATATGCCCGCTGAGAAGCAAATCACGACTTGCATCCAATTTTGTGTCACCGCCACTTTTTAGATTCGTGCCTTTTATAACCAAATCTCCATCAGTAGCCTCAATATTTAAACTATCGATACCGAGTATTAAACTCTCGTCGAATTTCTTCACACTTTGAGTATATTCGGTAATTTTATCACCAATGCCATCACCCTGTTTATCTGAATCTATAATGGTTTTCTTTTCACGCGCCAAACCCTCAATGATTACGGTAGAGCCTTTGACTAATACATCATGTGCCCTAAATGTAACACCGGTTAATTGGTTATTTTCGCTTGCGGTAATGTTAATATTACTGCTGTCCACAAAAATAAGTTCGTCTGTTTTATTCGATCCTTTTGTGGATACAGGGTCTTTAGCCATGATTATATTCTTGGCTTGTAGATCAATAGATTCTCCCTTTACAACATCGCTTTGTAGCCAGATGGTGCCCGCTGCATTGATATTTAGTTCCTCTTGGGCAGTGATATCCCCCACCAATGTCAAACCACTCTCTTTACGGGTATCGATGAGTTGAATACGATTTGCCGCAATGCTGCCAAGGAAATATCCGTCAATCATAGTCTCGTGGGCTTCTGTAGTATCAGACTGGAGTACTTCATTTTGGCTAGAAACCCTGTTTTGCCCAACAATAACATTAACATCCTTAGCCGCCCGAATAGCACTGTCAGCATCGATAGTCGGGGTAATTAACGTCAATACATTAGCCAGATCGGTGGCAGCGGTGTTCTTTATTGTCATTCTTTGTGTGTTGTTTGCAGTATCAAATTGCTGTAATGCCCCGTTATTTACCACCGACTGACCCACCACCAGGGTTACCTGATTGAAATTAGGATCAAAGCTACACCCATCACAGCTAATACCATTCGGATTTGCCAGAACGTAGTCAGCGGCCATACCAACAACTTGCTGCCGCCCCAATAACAGCGAGGCATTACGACCAACCACTTCATTTAGAATCAAACTGGCTGCGTTGCCTTGCAGATTGGGGTTGGCACCGAGTTGCCCCGCATTTGAATTAACACTTTCCAAGGAGTTATTAAATACCGCTCCTTCACGGCCTACATTGAACGCCTCATACTGATTGTGAGACATTCCCGATGCCGAAGGTGGGGCGATATTAATCACTGGCACCCCATTGGTAGCAACATGGATATCAGGGCCATGCGCCCCTGCTGTCGCTGCCAGACTCGACTCCGCTGCGTGAATAACAGATATTGGCGTTAGCATCATCGCCAATAGAACGGTTAATTTTCCTGCTGGTGAAAGTTTAAATTCTTTTTTTCTCATGAGTTATTACCCTTATTAATTTTTTAATCAATATTGTATTAATATTAAAATGCGTAGCTTAGCCGACCTAATATCTGGACAGGTTCTTTACGGCCGGAACTATCTGATAACAGCCAACCACGACTTACCTCGACATCAAGATTTACCTTCTTGTAGTAAAGCGTGACTCCGGCACTCAAACCGGCGTTGCTTTGCCAGCCTTGTTTATTATCACGTTGCAATACCCGCCCAACATCTATACCCACGCGAGGTATAAAGGTTAAATTGGCCCTCGATACATGTCGTGAAAGTGTATTTTTTGTATACCAACCTAATTGCCCTTTACTCGCTCCCCGGCTAAATCCGCGAATAGCATTACGTTCTGTTATGTTGAATTCCTCCGAGCCAGGCAATTGACCATGACTATATTGTCCGGATAAAATACTGTTTAGTTGATACCGTGAATTAAGGACCAGAAAGCCGTAATTTAAATTAAAATTGACACCTCCTTTTGTGAATCCATTATCTATTTTAAACACCTTTTTATGACCACGAACTTTATCATTAGTGAACCATGGCACACCTCTTTCTATATAAGAATTAATATTAATTGCACTTGTGGGCATAATGAATAATTGATTTAAACCAAGTTGCAGCGTAGTCAATTGGTAACTACTTACCTCGATTTTCTTATCATTAAAACGGGTATTTATTTTCTTGTTTTTTAACTGCACACTGAGTGTGTTTATCTTGTTTTTACTGCGATCAAATGTATATTCAGAGCGAAAATTAATGTCTCTTACATCCCCATGAAGTTTAACCCTATTGTAAGTCAGTGTTTCATAGCGCCTATACTGCATTTGGTTGATAAAAGCACTAAATGTAAAAGCACCATAAGGGATTGAATAAAATAGAGTAGTTTCATTTTTATAACGTACTCTTTGGCTGTCTAATGTTCTATTCAGGCTAATGCTGATCACATCTGACAGTCCGAGTGGGCTATCCAGGGTAAAAGATATTTTTTTCTTCCACTCGTCAATATTTTTATAACCATAATTATCGACTGAACCTGATAAGTGCCATGACGTAGACGGTTTGTTTTTTATCAGAATAATTGAGCCATTTTCATTACTGCCCGGTAATATATCCAGAGTAACTTGGTTAGATTGCAATTTGTTGGCCTGATCGATGGCTTGATCAAGCTGTGCTACCTGGAGTGGTTTACCCACCACGCTAGGAAATAGCATTTTGTGATCTGTTCGTTTATCCCCACCGGCAATTCTTTCAACAATACCTTCAGTCACACGCAGCCCAAGCTGTCCCTGCGCATTTATAGGTATAAATTTGACGCGAGCAGCAATATAGCCTTTTTTTATATACTCTTTGGTAATGTCTTTAGCCAGAGTGTTAATATCATTATTTGTAATACAGTCATTTTCGATATTAATGAGTCGTTCTATATCCTTTAATGAAATAAGTGTATTCCCTTGAACAAAAATTCCTGACATTGCCAGGCACTGTTTTCTTTTATCATTTTCGATCAAGTCAGTCTTATCTGCCTGGGCAATATTACAAATGAAAAAAGCGATTAAAATAGATAGCCGTATAATAAGCATTTATCAAATACCTTGAGTGTACATTTTAAATATTTCATAAACATAAAGACGAATTGAATCACATACTGTGAAAGGTCAATATGAACGAATTTATTTAAATTGATGTGCATATCAACACCCATTCAAAATACATAATACCCAAGCCCAATAAAGTACATGATAAGCTAATGAGATGCTTTTTAATGATTAGTAATATAATTAGTCGATTTAGATGCATTTATTTAATAGAAATAAAATTTTTATTATGTAAACCAATAAAACAGCGTCGTTAAAAGATAAAAAAAGCCCCGAGAAATATCGGGGCTTTGGTTAGATTATTTATTTAATCTATAATTATATTTGGATTGATTGACTCAGGATGTTCTGCGGGCAAAATCCCGAATTTTAAATCCGAGTAATGCCAGCGCGGCAAAATAGGCAATCACCCCTGCGGCAACGACAGCAGACAACCGTAACAAGCGATAGGCCATCCCCCCCACATCCCACGCAGGCATCACCCAGAGCAGCCCCAGTAACACGGCCGACATCACCACAACACCGATAACCAGCTTGGTTAGAAATACGGCCCAACCCGGTTGTGGCTGGAATATTTTCTGTTTACGCAGCTGCCAATATAGCAAGCTGGCATTAAGGCAGGCCCCCAACCCAATAGAGAGTGATAACCCAGCATGCTTGAGCGGCCCGATGAATATCAGGTTCATTACTTGGGTCAATATCAGTGTGATAATGGCAATTTTCACCGGCGTTTTAATATTCTGACGCGAGTAAAAACCGGGTGCCAACACTTTCACTACAATCAGCCCCATTAAACCAATGGAATAGGCCACTAACGCCCGTTGCGTCATTGCCGCATCAAAAGCACTGAATTTACCGTATTGGAATAATGACACCACCAACGGTTTAGCTAAAATCCCTAATGCAACAGCACTTGGCAACGCCAATAGGAAACATAACCTTAGTCCCCAATCCATTAGTCGGGAATATTCATCATGATTGCCACTGGAGAAACTTTTTGCCAGTGAGGGCAATAAAATCGTGCCAAGCGCCACGCCCAGCACCCCCGACGGAAACTCCATCAAACGGTCAGCGTAATACATCCAGGAAACGGAACCTGACACCAAGAATGAAGCAAAAATGGTATTAATAATCAAAGAGATTTGGCTGACTGACACACCAAGGATCGCCGGCCCCATTTGGCGCATAACTCGCCAGACGCCAGCATCTCGCAGTGATAACCGTGGCAGCACCAACATGCCAATCTTCTTCAGATGAGGGAGTTGATAGCCTAATTGCAGCACCCCGCCAACCACCACCGCCCAGGCCAGCGCCATGACTGGTGGATTGAAATAGGGTGCGGCAAACAGCGCAAAACCTATCATGCTGATATTAAGGAAAGTGGGCGCAAAAGCAGGAATAGAAAAACGATTCCAGGTATTAAGGATCGCCCCCACTAAGGAGGCCAGCGAAATTAGCAGAATATAAGGGAAAGTCACTCTCAGCAGCGCGGAGGTTAACGCAAACTTATCAGGTGTATCAGTAAAGCCGGGAGCCGTAATAAAAATCACCCAAGGCGCGGCCAACATCCCCAAAACAGTCACTACTGCCAGTATCAGGGTTAACAGACCAGAGACGTAAGCAATGAAAGTGCGGGTTGCCTCCTCGCCCTGTTGACTTTTATATTCGGCCAGTATGGGGACAAAAGCCTGTGAGAATGCCCCTTCCGCGAATATTCGCCGCAATAGATTAGGCAATTTAAATGCCACAAAGAAGGCATCCGTTGCCATCCCGGCACCAAAAACCCGCGCCACTATCGCATCACGGGCAAAGCCTAATACGCGGGAAAACATGGTCATGGAACTGACGGCTGCCAGTGATTTCAGTAGATTCATAGGTTGTCTGATATGGGGTTCTGATCTGTTTTCCGATCTGTTTTTAATTCGCCGTAAATATCAACGCCTGCAATTAGCAGGCGTCGCTTCTACCCAATTGTTGAGGTACCGAAATTAAGGTGCCCCTGAAACGGTGTGAACACAGCCGCCAGTCTACGTATCCGGCGATGAATATCCATCGCAAGGTGTAACAAATTACTGACTTAGCCCGCTTTTTGCGCCATTTTGCTTTGCATTATCGACTTATTGAACAGTATCCTGCTGTAAAATTTGCTCTATCATTCGCTGCGCATAAATAGCTTCATCACCCGAAACTTGTGGTGCCGTTTGGTTGCTTACTGCATCAATAAAATGCTGCACTGCCCCAGTAAAGCCTCGCAGGTCTAAGGTGGTTTGCCAACTGGCTACCGGCAAACTTATCACCTGCCCATCCGACTCCTGCTGCCAGTGGCTCATATTACTAACCTGATAACAGGCAGCCGTACTGACGGCTTGCACGCTTTCCCGCTGGGTCCCTGCGTGGCGGTGCATACTGGTAGTTATCAGACCATTGCCCGCTTGAAAATGGTGTTCTGCATACAGCATCTGTCCCAACGCATTTGTCTGAAGCGTTCCACTCAGCAGCTTTGCCGCTTCGCCACCAAGCCACAGAGCGGTATCCACCACATGCAGATAATCATCAAGCAAGGTAAAGCGCAGATCATTCGGCCCCACACTGTTCTGGCGATGTTTCTCCATCCGCAGCGATGCCGGGTGAATGACTTGTTGTTTCAGTTGTTGGTATAGCGGAGCAAAACGTCGGTTAAACCCGACCATCAGTGCCAAGTGCCGTTTCGCGGCCAGTGCTATCAATTGTTCGGATTGCTCCAGTGTTTCGGCCAGCGGTTTATCGACATAAACATGAATCCCTGCCTGCAACAGTTCACTGACCACCTTAAAATGGCTGGCAGTACTGCTGTGAACAAAAATAGCATCGCATTCAGCAGCTAACGTATCTAATCGAGAAAAATAGCGCATCCGATAGCTGTCACACACAGGTTGTGCTTTGATTTGATTGGGGGAGAACGCACCAACCAGTTGCCAGTCCCGTGCTTGAGTCAAAATAGGTAAATAGGCCTTTTGTGCAATACCGCCCAAACCGACAATACCAATACGTAGCTTTTTCATAGGATCCTTATTAATCATCCAACTGAATCAATACTTCATCCAACCGACGTGTCAGTGCGACCACTTGCCGTTCAAGTTGGGCAACTCTCTCCTCAAGGGCGCTGCTTTCTCCTTCAGCACTCTCTGCTATTGCCAAGGCCGGGGCCACCTCACCACTAAAAAGATGCATAAAGCGGCTTTCACGTTTACCCGGTTCACGGGCTAAACGCACCACAAATGGCCCATCTTCGCGGATTGCCAGTTGGTTCAATACCTCTTCTGTTTCAGTAACATCGGCAAACTCATACATCCGGTTAGTGCGAGTACGCAGCTCTCCTGGTGTTTGTGCACCACGCAATAATAGCGTGGTAATCACCGCCAACTCAGCAGGTGAGAACTTTAGGTTGCCAAATTCCGAGTTGCAAAAACGGTGCTCGTACTTCATTACTCGGTTACCGCTCTGGGTGCGAATAAGGTGTTTTTTCAGCAAGAAATCCAGTGTCTGCTGGACTTCCGAATCGGATAACTCCATCACCGGTTCACGGTTGGTTTTCTGGTTACAGGCGACGGTCACGCCATTGAGCGACATCGGATATTGCTCCGGTGTTGTCACTTGTTTTTCTAGCAAACAGCCAATAACTCTGGCTTCCTGTGCATTTAAACTGTGTTTCATCCTGACCTCAGCGAGTTGGCGTCCATTCTTTATTAGTCAAAGCAGTCAGCACATGGTCGCGCCACTGACCATCAATCAGTAAATAATCCTTGGCGTAACCTTCACGCTCAAATCCAAGGCGTGCCAGTAAATTGCCACTGCGATGATTGTGCGGCATATAATTAGCCATGATACGGTGCATCCGTTCCTGCCGCTGCATATAGCGAATCAGCGGCTGCAACGCTTCAAACATTAAACCCTGACCCTGCCAGCGCTCACCTAATGAATAACCCAGAAAACAGGCATGGAACGAACCTCGCAGTACATTGCTAAAGTTAGCCACTCCGCGCACTTCTTTCTCTTCGGGGTCCAGCAGAATAAAGTAGTAGGCGCTCCCCTGCTTTTGTAGCTCCATGATCATACCCAGCCGCGCCTGCCAACCGGAAGGCATGCAATGACTTTGATCGCGCACGGGTTCCCATGGTTTGAGAAATACCTGATTTTCAGCATAATACTCAGCCATGCGGTAGGCATCACGTTCATGAATCAACCGCAATGACATGCGGTCCGTCGTCAGGCGTATTTTAGGTGTTGCTGAATGATAGCCGAACATCTGCTCCCCTTGGGCTGCACTCTGTACTTAATTTAGCGACAATCTTTTACTTCAATATACCTGTTGCCCATACCCTGCGTAAAACCGCCCTTGCAAACTTTGCACACGAGGACACAATGAAATCACGTAGTTAAAGCGGTGAATAAGCATTTTATTATGAATAATCGATGAGGTAACGTATTGACGATAAAAAAATATTATCAATCTACCCTCTATCGTTTCTAGCAATTTGGGTACAAACTATAAGCGTGTTTTTTATTCCCTCCTTATTTAATTTCTGACGGTGAAGCATGGCCTTGGTATCGCAAGCTCGGAGCTTGGGTAAGTATTTTTTATTGCTTGATAACTTATTAGTTGTGTTGGGTTTTTTCGTTGTCTTCCCACTCATCTCTATCCGATTTGTCGATCAACTGGGTTGGGCTGCGGTGCTCGTTGGCCTGGCCTTGGGGCTAAGGCAACTTGTCCAACAAGGGTTAGGCATCTTTGGTGGTGCCATTGCCGACCGTTTTGGTGCCAAGCCAATGATTGTTACCGGCATGCTAATGCGGGCTGCTGGCTTTGCATTTATGGCAATGGCCGATGAACCTTGGATACTCCTGCTGGCTTGTGCGCTATCTGGCTTAGGTGGCACCCTATTTGATCCGCCGCGTACCGCTTTGGTTATCAAATTAACCCGCCCCCATGAACGTGGCCGTTTTTACTCCCTGCTGATGATGCAAGACAGTGCAGGTGCGGTGATCGGCGCATTAATCGGCAGTTGGTTACTGCAATACGACTTCCATTTTGTCTGTTGGACTGGCGCGGTAATCTTCATTTTAGCGGCAGGCTGGAACCTTTGGTTGCTGCCCGCGTATCGCATTTCTACCGTGCGTGCGCCAATGAAAGAAGGTTTAATGCGGGTGCTACGTGATCGCCGCTTTGTGACTTATGTCCTGACACTAACAGGCTATTACATGCTGTCGGTACAGGTGATGCTCATGCTGCCGATCGTGGTAAATGAGATTGCGGGGTCTCCTGCTGCCGTTAAATGGATGTACGCCATTGAGGCCGCGCTTTCTTTGACATTGCTTTACCCACTTGCTCGCTGGAGCGAGAAACGTTTTCGCCTCGAACAGCGCCTCATGTTTGGGCTATTAATCATGACATTAAGCCTGTTTCCGATCGGCTTGATTTCCCACCTGCAAACACTGTTTATGTTCATTTGCTTCTTCTATACAGGTTCAATTATCGCTGAACCCGCACGTGAAACCCTGGGGGCTTCGCTGGCCGACTCGCGCGCACGTGGCAGCTATATGGGCTTTAGCCGTCTGGGGCTGGCGTTGGGAGGAGCATTAGGCTATACCGGTGGCGGCTGGATGTACGATACTGGCCGAACGCTGGAAATGCCGGAGTTACCCTGGTTCCTGCTGGGCGTTATTGGGGTAATTACGCTGGCCGGGCTTTACTGGCAGTTTAATCAGCGCCGTATCGAGTCTGCCATGCTAAGCGGCAGTTAGCACTATTCTGTCGTTAGCACTAGCGCCAGAGTCGCCAAGCCTCTCTGGCATCTTTTTATTCTCTTTTCAAACCAACGTTGATTCGGGGTTATCCGATTGGCAGATGCCCCCCACCGCCGCATTATTGTCCGCAATACTGAACCTTGGTTGAACAAATATGGTTAATAATACAAAACAGTGGATTAACCGGTTACTATTGGCCTGTTTGTCTGGTTTGATGTGATGCGCCATCTTGTTTGTTTAGTAAATATTGCTATGAGGTTTTGATGAAGACATTAATGTGGGGCGCTGCTGCGCTGATTGTGACCACGACACTGGTCGGCTGTAACCAATTAACTCAATACACATTGAGCGAACAGGAAATCAATGAATATCTGCAAAAACACAATAACTATGAAAAGCAGATTGGCATACCCGGTCTGGTTGACGCCCACATTATCTTGACGCAATTGCAGAGCCAGATTGGCCGTACTGAGCCTGGTAAAGTGACCTTAACCGGTAATGCCAAAGTAGACATTACCTCGATCCTTGGCCCACAAAGTGCGGATATGACGCTGACACTAAAAGCGCAACCGACATTCGATCGTGAGAAAGGCGCTATCTTCCTAAAAGATATGGAATTGACTGATTATACCGTTAAGCCAGAAAAAATGGATTCAGTGATGAAAGCACTGACCCCTTATCTGAATCAGTCGTTGAAATCCTACTTTAATCAGCAACCGGTCTATGTGTTGGACAGTGAAAAGAGTAAAGCTGAAGGGATGGCGAAAAAGCTGGCAAAAGGTTTAGAAGTGAAACCAGGCCAGTTAGTCATCCCACTGACTGACTGACTAGCTGCACTGCGAGGTTTACAGGCTATCGTTTGCTGCATCGTCACTGATACCAAATGTCATTGCCGTTGCAGTAAACGAATGACAAATCGGTCGGGAACCGGTTTGAACCGTATTTATGCTGGCTCGCAGGGTGAGCCTCAAAGAATGAGGCTCATTAATCCAAAGAGGGTTACTTAATTCGGCAAAGTATCTTCAGACAACTCATCCCACATCGCCTGTAACGCTTCGCGGCTCAACTGAGCCAACGTCCGATAAAAGCCGGTGTTAGCGTGGGCCTCTACTTTGCCAAGAAAGCGACCACACCAGGGCAGTAAATAGTCGTTAAACAGTGCGGTTTGAGCCGCAATCTCATCCTCTGCGGCTTGGTCTTCCAACCAAGAGGCTGCCAATAATAACCCACCAAAATGATCAGTTGGGCCATCGCCCAGCGGCATCCCTCGTTGTTGCAAAAACGCTCTGACCTCAGCTTCTGGGCAAGCATCCTCATAATCGCTGCCATAAGGTGACACGCTACGATCATCGCCGACGAACAACGCGTTATAATCAGCGACCACCGCCGGTGGCTGATACTCTTGTTGCAAACGCGCCAGCAGCTCACCTTGTTCCAGTGGCCAGTGCTGCTCTAATTTGCCCTGACTTATCAGCGCAAAAAGGGGGGCCAGTAGCGGATCTTGTGGTTGGCGATAAAATAGTGACCCAAGAACCCGGCACACCAGAGAGAAATCATTCATTTACATCTTCCTGTTTCTTATGAATATTTAAACCACAAGTGACAATGTCACATACTTTATATTATAAATCAGCCAACTCAGGGATTACCGGGCGGCCACGCTGCTCAAGGTAATTCAGTAAGCGGCGCGGGCTAACATTCAAAATACGGTCTGGCGGGAAATTCACCTCAGCAATAATCCGCTCACAATGTTCGAAAGTCCCCAATGAATAGGCAATATGGGAGTCAGAACCTAATGCCAACCAGCCACCGGCATCACGGACCGCTTCAGCAATCGCCCGGCAGTTCGCTTCGCTGCCCTTGCGTGAATGCGTAAAGGACGAGTTATTCAACTCCAACGCCACATTGTATTTTGCCGCTGCCTCAGCAATAGCTGGAATATCAACAGGATATTTAGGATTACCGGGATGACTGATGATGTGCACATTCCCCTGTGCCATGGCCGCAATCATTGCCTGAGTATTGGCAGCTTTGTCTTGAGGCGGGAATACAGGCTCATGGAAGCCGGCAATTAGCAGGTCGATGGCATCAAGCATCGGGCCGGTACAATCGATATCACCGTCCAAATTCTTAATATTAGCCTCAATACCGCGCAAAATACCCACACCATCTACCAACCGTGGCCAGACACGCATGTTCATAAAGTGCCAGTAATGCGGGGCATCAGCCATATCCGGGCCATGGTCAGTAATGGCAAACAGCTTAATATTTTTTAACTTAGCTTCGGCAATGTAATCGTGCAGGGTGCTGTAAGCATGGGTGCTGGCGATGGTATGCATATGTAAATCAACAGGATACATGACTACTCCACAAAGTCTTTTAAGGCAGGATGGCTTTTTTGCAGGTAAAGCATAGACTGCTAATGATAGCAGGAATTCTTCTCATCAACAGCGCTAAAAGCCCTTACTTGCAGGGCTATCGCTATATCTCATCGAACCGAGTCAGTATGTAAATCAGTAACCTCGTACCACATCGACCAGGCCCGCTGGCACTCTCCCCGCTTCGATGGCTTGAATATTGGCAACTACCTGATCCATCGCTATCTCCGGCAGGGTTATCGCTGCAATATGCGGTGTAATAGTGATGCGTGGGTGACTCCAGAAAGGATGCATTGACGGTAAGGGTTCCTCAGCAAATACATCCAATGTCGCCGCTGCAACGCTCCCAACACTCATTGCAGTTAATAGATCACGCTCCAATAAATGTGCACCACGCGCAATATTGATCACATAAGCGTTAGCATTCAATTGTGAAAACAGCGATTGGTTCAAGATACCGACAGTTTCGGGCGTATTGGGCAGCAAATTAATCAATAATTGTGTCCCTTGCAGGAAAGTCGATAGTTTCTCTTTGCCGGCAAAACTGGTTATACCCTCAATCTGTTTTGGTGTACGGCTCCAACAACGCACGGTAAAACCAAACTCAGCCAATTTGTGGGCCACGCTTTTACCTAATACCCCCGCCCCAAGAATACCTATGGTAAATTTATCATGCTGATGCGGCTCCAGCGGTTGCCACACTTTCTGCTGTTGTTGCAGTTGATACTCATCCATTCGGCGGAAATATCGCAATACACCGGCTACCACATACTCCTGCATTTGCAATGACATACCAGAGTCTTCTAATCGTACCAGCGGCACTCCGGTTGGCAATGTGCCCGGAGAGCGGCGCTCTTGATCCAAAATAGCATCGACCCCCGCCCCTAAAGCAAAAATGCCTTTCAGTTCAACACGTCTGGCGAGCATTTCCTGTGGTGGCTGCCAGACGAGAGCATAATCCGCTGGTTGTGTATCACCACGTCGCCACTGCCTGATTTTCGCCGTGGGCAAGCGAGATTGTATGCCTGACAACCACTGTTTTGCTTCAAAAAACGGGTGATAAAAAATAATATTCATTATTTGCCAACTCCTTGCGAAAGTACCTGATAGATTTCCGCGATTAACGGTCAGATGCAAGTGTTACCCGCAAGAAATGACGATGAAATCAGCAAACTGCTGTAACTTTAGCTAAACAGTAACAAAGCCAATATAAGAGGGTTGACGCTGGGCACACTTTTGCCTACATTACGCCGGTCGACAGCGTTTAGCGTAGTTGATAGCTGTAACACGGTGAGGTGTCTGAGTGGCTGAAGGAGCACGCCTGGAAAGTGTGTATACGTGTAAGCGTATCGAGGGTTCGAACCCCTCCCTCACCGCCATATTTAGTCTGTAGATGAACCTTGGTTTCTACGACAAACGAAGCGGCAATCGATAACATGTCTGGTTTCATACCTGAACCTGTTAACCCGATTGCCGTTTTTTTTCGCCTTTAGATAGCTTTATTTCCTGCCAAATATCGTTTCAGACATATATACCCAAAATAATTCGAGTTGCAGGAAGACGGCAAACGAAATACAAATCGGTCGGGAACCGATTTGTACAGCATTTATGCTAGCCCGTAGGGTGAGCCTCAAGGATGAGGCTCATTAATCCCGATGGGCTTACATTTGTAAGTGATTCAGATTATTGAGCGTAGCCAACGCACATGCAGCTTGAAGTATGACGGGTATAAACATAATCACTTTATTAAATGCCTCTATTACTAATTGGTTTATTTCCAGTTCAATATTACATGTTACAAGATAAGGAATATTATAAATCCGAAATAACCCATATCGAGGTATCAAATGAAAAATAAGCGATTTTATTTTATTTCTTTATTATTCACCCTGTGTGTTAACCCCCTATCAGCCTCGCCGTTAATCGTTGCTCATCGTGCAGGAACAGCCGATTTCCCAGAGAACACTCGACATGCCATCAGTAAAGCGTTATCAAATAATGCTGATATTATTTGGGTCTCGGTTCAACTTAGTAAAGATGGTGTTTTAGTACTATATCGGCCCAAAGATTTGAGCGAATTGACTAACGGCAGCGGCCTGGTCTCTGACCACTCTTGGCAAGAATTACAGTTATTAGATGCGGCCTATCACTTTAAAAGTGACGATCAGTATACATTCCGCGGATGGGGGGTAAAGATCCCCTCATTACATCATATTTTATTATCGTTCCCAAAAGCAAGATTCACTATAGATATTAAGTCTCCTGATGTAGATCCAAAAATAATAGCGAATGCCATAACAGAAATGAGAGAAAGCATTCTCTCACCTGACCGCATTGTTTTCTATTCTACTGAGAAAAAATATCTTGATGCGCTACCTGATTATATAAGTAAATTCGAGACACGTAATAAAACCCGTAAAATTTTAGCTACTGCGGTGATGGCAGATGAATGTATAATAGCCAAAAACAAGGGTAATTCATTCATTAGCAACCAGAATAGACATTATGCCTTTGAATTAAGACGTGAGGTAAAGGTCGTCGAGAAATTCACCCTGGGTAAAGGAACAACCCGGACCCAATTGGTTTGGAATCAACAGGCAATGGACTGTTTCAAGCAGAGCGAAGATGCAAAAATTTTGCTGATTGGCATAAACTCTGCAAAAGATTATCAGCTAGCTAAAGATCTCGGTGCCGATTATGTGATGGTTGATTCACCACTGCAGGCGAAAAATTGGCGTTGATTGCTTATAATTTGCCGGTGATTTACGCTATATGCATGCAGAATAACCAGATGAATGGCAACGGGTAAATACTGCTTGACCATCTGCCTGCTGGTCCCTATAGTACCGCCCCGTTGCCGTGCTTAGCGCGGTAACAAACGGTGAGGTGTCTGAGTGGCTGAAGGAGCACGCCTGGAAAGTGTGTATACGCGTAAGTGTATCGAGGGTTCGAACCCCTCTCTCACCGCCATATTCGAGCAAAAGGCTCTGACGAAAGTCAGAGCCTTTTTCGTGATTCCCACCAAGGTGTTTCTACAACTTACGGCGGCGCCCCTCTTTATCTATGCGGTCTCCCAATGGGGAAAATGGCATTAATCGGCTGTAAACCACTTGATTGCGCCCTTGTTTCTTCGCCTGATAAAGTGCTTCATCCGTCATTTTTAATGCTTTTAGCATCGACATTCCAGGCAAATAAAGAGACGCACCAATCGAGATGGTGGCCTTTATTTTACGTCCGTCAGGTAAAACCACCGCGAGATTCTCAACTTGTTGGAGAATTCGCTCGGCAACCGCTTTAATCGTTTGTGGTTCGTGGCGGCGGGTTATAACAATAAACTCTTCACCGCCATAACGGCCAACAAAGTCCTCATCGCGAATGATTGACGTCAGCAGCTTCCCCACTTCTGTTAGAAGTAAATCACCACCGTCATGACCATAGCTGTCATTCACCGACTTAAAATGGTCCAGATCCAGAATCATTAAACCACACGCCTGACGGCTGTTGTGAATTGCCGTTAATCGATAATCAATACTTGCCCGGTTATTTAGCTGGGTTAATTTGTCAATATTCGCCCGGTTTTTCATCGAAAAATAGGCGGAGATATGACGCTCTTTAAAATTCAGTGCATGGTAGCAAATAGCCAAACAGAGCGCGGAAATCAGTTGATATACTATCACCTGGGCCCAGGTCAAAATATGCGGGGCAACTAATACAGCAACGACCATACGATAAATCGCAATAGCGAGGATTGCGGTATAAAAAATACGATTGCTTTTTCGCTCCCAGACTCGTGACAGTATGAGCGGAATAAATATTATTGTTATAAGAATATTGTCGAGGGTAAACCAGCCTGTGAAAGCAAAATTAATCAGCAATGCCGTCAAGCTACTTAACCAACCACCATAGAAAGTGACCAAAATAATCGGAATCAACTCGAAACTATAGAAAAACGCACCTGAAATCACCCACTGGTCCTGATTCAGATAAAGTGAAACCAGTCCCGATGCGACACCAAATAGAATACGTTTCCAGACGTCCCCATTGTAAGAAAAAGCACTGTTCTTACTTAAGGCAAAATAACTGATTGAGAGCGTCGCATAGGTGACACAAGCATCTCGGTATAGTGTCGATAGAGATTCTAATTCGCTCATGGCGTAGCATTAATCCTTTGAATTCTCAGCGAGGATTTTGGCTGACATTGGTTTGTCTTATTGCCAACTAACATTAAGTAACGTTTTACGTCGAATATATTCATTGGAAATCCTAAACATTAAGCATGGTTAATAGCCATAGTTTCTAACTCAAATCTTAGCTGTGAGACAGGTTTTATTCCTGAATAATTTCACTATGGGACCAATCCCTCAATTCATGTAACAAGATGTCGCCTAATCACCCCCCTTTCGATTTCGCACACAGGATGCAGCCCTAGTTTGGATGCTTATTTTTCAATTTCCGATACTTGGGTCTAAAAGAAGGCGCTAGTGGGGATAATAACCACTTTTCATTTATTCAGGGGAGGAATGCACTGGTCCACCATGAATCCGTTCATTTAACCCTCTTTATAAAACCGACAGTTATCTAATTTTCCGACTGAGATTGATATACATCTAGATCTTAGTCACCTAATTGGCGTATCGTTGTGTTCTGCTACTCGAGACGGACCCTTACTGGCCCGCCATTTATTTTGTCTTTTCTTTATTTGGTTTGCACCTTAGATGAAAACGCACGGAATTAACGGCATTAGGCCGTTCAGCGCGCTTATTGACGCTTGCTGGCGAGAAACCTATACACTTCAAAGACTTCTCAAAGATATAATTGCCGGTGTCACTGTCGGTATCATTGCTATCCCACTGGCGATGGCACTGGCTATTGCCAGTGGTGTCCCACCACAATACGGCTTATATACCTCCGCTATTGCCGGTATTGTTATTGCGGTCACCGGCGGCTCCCGCTATAGCGTATCCGGCCCCACTGCCGCTTTTGTGGTTATTCTCTATCCGGTATCACAGCAGTTTGGTTTAGCGGGTTTGCTGCTGGCTACACTGATCTCCGGTATATTTTTATTATTTATGGGCCTAGGGCGACTTGGCCGATTGATTGAATATATCCCGCTGTCCGTCACCCTCGGTTTTACCTCAGGTATTGGTATCACCATTGCCACCATGCAGGTGAAAGATTTCTTTGGCCTGCACCTGACAGAAGTGCCGGAAAATTATGCTGGTAAAGTTGCCGCGTTGGCTCAAGCAATGCCAACCATCAACCTCAGTGATACGCTAATTGCAACCGTCACTCTGCTGGTATTAATACTCTGGCCACGGTTAAAATTAAAGTTACCGGGTCACTTACCGGCATTGGTTGCGGGTACTGCCGTCATGGCGGTGTTATCGCTATTTGATCATCAAGTGGCGACTATCGGCTCGCGCTTTGGCTATTTACTGGCCGATGGCACCCAAGGCCACGGTATTCCCCCCATCCTGCCGCAATTTGTCTTGCCGTGGAATTTACCTGCCGCCAATAGTCAGCCATTTGTATTGAACTGGGCAACCTTCTCTGCATTACTGCCCGCAGCCTTTTCTATGGCAATGCTGGGCGCAATTGAGTCATTGCTCTGCGCCGTCGTACTTGATGGTATGACAGGACAAAAGCATCACTCCAACAGTGAGTTAGTCGGTCAGGGACTGGGGAATATCATTGCGCCATTCTTTGGCGGGATCACTGCGACTGCCGCCATTGCTCGTTCTGCGGCTAATGTTCGCGCAGGTGCAACCTCACCAGTGTCAGCCATCATCCACGCACTGTTGGTCTTACTGGCGTTACTGGTACTGGCACCGATGTTGTCTTATCTGCCTTTAGCTGCGATGGCGTCTCTGCTACTGATTGTGGCCTGGAACATGAGTGAGGCACATAAAGTCGTTGACCTCCTGCGCCGAGCGCCTAAAGATGACATTATTGTGATGTTGTTGTGCATGAGCCTGACGGTATTATTTGACATGGTGATTGCAATCACAGTGGGTATTGTGTTGGCCTCACTGCTGTTTATGCGGCGTATTGCGCGCATGACGCGCCTGAGTGAGATACCCGCGGCTGTTGATGAGCATACGCTGGTATTGCGAGTGAACGGGCCACTGTTTTTCGCTGCCGCAGAGCGGATATTTAATGAGTTACTCAGCCGTTGTGAGAATTATCAAACCATTATTTTGCAGTGGGATGCAGTACCGGTTCTGGATGCCGGTGGCCTAAATGCGTTCCTACGCTTCACAGAGGCGCTGGGCGAGCAACAACAGCTCGTTATCACGGATATTCCTTTCCAGCCGCTGAAGACGCTGGCAAGAGCCAGAGTGCAGCCCATTGAAGGCAAGTTGAGTTTTTATGGGTCACTGCCAGAAGCGCTGGAGGCTTTACGCGTAAGAGGTTAGTCCCTTTGAATGAGTATTACGGTTTTCAAAAAAGGCAGTGTAGTTACCTACACTGCCTTTTCTTTATTCAAATATTACCGGCGAACACTTTTTACTTGCTGGTATCCAGCACCGGGAAACTCTTCACTAAATCATCGATAGCTTTCATCTGCACCAGGAACGGTTCTAGTTTGTCTAATGGCAAAGCTGACGGACCATCACACTTGGCGCTGTTCGGCTCTGGGTGCGCTTCGATAAACAACCCTGCCAAACCAACGGCCATGCCAGCACGCGCCAGTTCAGCTACTTGAGCACGACGGCCACCGGAGGCTGCGCCAAACGGGTCACGGCATTGTAATGCGTGAGTCACATCGAAAATAACTGGATGACCGCCAGTCGCCTGGACCATAACGTTGATACCTAACATATCAACCACCAGATTGTCATAACCGAAGTTACTGCCGCGATCACACAAGATCACTTGATCATTACCGGCTTCTTTAAATTTATCGACAATATTGCCCATCTGCCCAGGACTGACAAACTGCGGTTTTTTCACGTTGATAACCGCGCCAGTGCGGGCCATAGCTTCAACCAAATCAGTTTGACGCGCCAAAAATGCCGGTAATTGAATAACATCAACCACTTCGGACACCGGTTTTGCCTGGCTGGCTTCATGCACATCGGTGATGATTTTGACACCAAACTGCTGTTTCAGCTCTTGGAAGATTTTCATCCCCTCTTCCAAACCGGGACCACGGTAAGAATGAATTGAAGAACGGTTGGCTTTGTCGAACGAGGCTTTAAACACATAAGGAATGCCCAACTTTTGGGTCACCGTGACATAATGTTCACAAATGCGCATTGCCAGGTCGCGCGACTCAAGCACATTCATGCCGCCGAACAGCACGAAAGGTAGGTCGTTCGCTACGTTGATATCGCCAATGCTAACCACTTTCTGTTTCATACTAATACCTTTATAAAGGGTAAATCGAGATTAATTACCACGGTTATGCCGCAAGACATGGCTACCATACAACCGCGGTATAAAAGAGATCAGTGCAATGTCACCCGCTGTTGCTCAATGGAGTGGATCTGCATTTTTATCATTTCAGCAATCGGGTCTTCCGGGCACTGTTCAACAAAATAGCTTAAATCAGAGATAGCAATATGGTTGCAATCCAGTTGGGCATAAATCAAGCCACGGTCGCGGATTTCATAGGGGTCATCGGGGTCAAAAGCCAATACCGCTTCACTGGCGCGCAATGCCAACTCCATCTGCTTCTCTTCCATTAATGCCGCTTTCAATGTATCAAGCATTTTACGAACAATCAGGGTGTTTTCCGCTTCTTCCAGATCTTCATCTTCCAGTTCGGCGCTCAAACCCAGGTTGCCCTTAATCCACACTTCTAGCATATGTTCATTAAGCGTTTCACCGTTTAACGGATTAATCAGCCACATTTCTTCATCTAACCAATCAGCCCGAAGAATTAATTGAGTTGGAAAGATAACTGGCATCAAAGGTAGATCCAGTTGATGGGCGATGTGCAGGAAAATGACGCCCAGCGATACTGGCGTCCCTTGACGTTTATCCAACACTTTATCAAGCCAGATAGCGTCTGACAGGCGATAAACGCCACCAGCACCGCCAAATTTCCATTTACGGTAAAACAGATCAATAAGCACTTCTAATTGCTGATCCTGATTGAGATTGGCGGGCATCGCAGCCCGGGCATCATCAACGAGCTGTTGTAATTGGTTGCGTACATCAACCAGTGGAAAATTCTGTCGAATCTCCTGGGTAACCAATAACACCCCATCACACAGGGACGCGTTGTTAAATTCGAAATCAGCAATGCTACTCATAGATATCCCATCAGCAGTGGTAATTTAGTTGTTGCCAGTTTGACAATCAAATACAGGCAACCCAATGCGAGTATGAAAGCAAGCCAGCGACGATTCTGGCTGCGGGTTCGCTTACCTAATGCGACATAGCCAAGCAGGATATAGATAATAACGCCAAACAGCTTTTCAGTCAGCCATGTTCCTTGCGGACTGAAAGGGTAAAATCCGGTGATAAAAATCAGTACAATACCGCTGACAAATAGCAACGTATCATTGATATGTGGCGTTATTTTTACCCAGCGCTTATCCATCATAGCCGAACCGCGACATTTCCAAAAGAAACGTAATACAAACAGCGTAATACTGATAACTACTGTGAGTAAATGTAAATACTTCATGGCGATATAATCAACCCACATGACTCTCGCTTCCTTATCTATGTTAAATATTTATCGTTTTTTTTATTTGTTGCCGAATAAATGCCGCACAAAATCAGATTTTTCTTGATTAGCCGATCCATTGCCCCAAAGTAACACGATCATTATTACCATAATCTTTATACGTCATTACAGCACTAAATCCGGCGTTTTTAAGTAATTTCTGTACTGCATCGGCTTGCTGCCAGCCATGCTCCAACATTAACCAGCCTCCCGCCTCTAAATAAGCCGGCGCACGACGGATAATCTCGTCCAGTGAAGCCATCCCTTCGGCAGGTGCGACAAGCGCACTGTGAGGCTCAAAGCGGACATCACCTTCGTTCAGATGCGGGTCATCGGCATCAATATAAGGAGGATTGCTAACAATCAGCGTAAATTGTCCGTCGACCGCGTCAAACCAGCTACTTTGCAGGAAATGTACATTATCTATGGCCAGCTTTTCTGCATTATGGCGAGCCAGTGCAACAGCGTCGGCTTGGATGTCCACACCCACCACAGCACAATCTGGCCGCTCACTGGCTAACGCCAAAGCAATAGCACCGGTACCGGTACCCAAATCCAAAATATGGCAAGGAGTGGCTGGCAGATGTGCCAACGCCTGTTCAACCAAACATTCGGTGTCAGGGCGTGGAATAAGAGTGGCGGAGGAAACACTGAGTGGCAATGACCAGAATTCGCGCTCCCCAACCAGATAAGCAATAGGTTCCCCCTGCTCACGCCGGGTTGCCAGTTGTTCCAATCGCTGTAACTGATCGGCTGTCAGCTTAGTTTCACCGAAAGCCAACACATAGGTACGCGCCTTTGCGGTGACAAAACTCAATAGAATCTCGGCATCGCGCTTTGGACTGTCACTCTGACTGAAACGGGCTGCCGTTAACGACAGCCACTGCTGATAGTCCATTAATCTTGCTCTGACAACGCAGAGAGCTGGTCGGCTTGATATTCCTGCACAATCGGCTGAATCAGCATATCCAGTTTGCCTTCCATCACTTCATCTAGGCGATAGAGGGTCAGGTTAATGCGATGATCGGTCACTCGGCCCTGTGGGAAGTTATAGGTACGATTACGATCAGAGCGATCACCTGAACCAAGCAGATTACGGCGCTCGGAAGCTTCTGCCAATTGGCGCTTTTGCATTTCTGCGGCACGGATACGTGCACCCAACACCGACATCGCCTTGGCTTTGTTCTTATGTTGCGAGCGCTCATCCTGACACTCCACCACCAAGCCCGTTGGAATATGGGTGATACGGATTGCCGAATCGGTGGTGTTAACGTGCTGACCACCGGCACCAGACGAGCGGAAAGTATCAATACGCAAATCACCGGCATTGATTTCCGGCATCTCAGCTTCAGGAATGGCAGGCATTACCGCGACGGTACAGGCAGAGGTATGAATACGGCCTTGTGATTCGGTTTCGGGTACACGTTGCACACGGTGACCACCTGACTCGAATTTTAACTGACCAAACACCCCATCACCAGAGACCTTGGCAATCACTTCTTTATAGCCACCATGCTCGCCCTCACTGGCGCTCATGATTTCAACTTTCCAGCGGCGTGCTTCGGCATAACGGCTGTACATACGGAACATGTCACCAGCAAAAATAGCCGCTTCATCACCACCGGTCCCGGCACGAATCTCGAGAAAACAATCACGCTCATCATCAGGGTCTTTAGGGAGCAACAACACTTGCAACTGCTGTTCCAGCTCTTCACTGCGCGCTTTTGCTTCTTTCAGTTCTTCCTGAGCCATTTCGCGCATTTCAAGATCTTCCAGCATCATTTCTGCGGCTTCGAGATCATCTTGCACGCTGCGCCATTCTTTAAAACAGCGGGTGACATCCGTTAATTGCGCATATTCACGTGACAACGCGCGGAAACGGTCTTGATCGGCAATAACGCTGGCATCGCCAAGATACGCCAGCACTTCTTCGTGACGCTCTTGTAACGCTTCCAGTTTGGCAACAATAGAAGACTTCATCCGTGGTTTTAAACCCTGTAATTAGAGGAAACTAATGCTGATCCAGCCCAAGGCTGTCGCGTAATAATTGCAACCGCTCCATATCGCCATCGCTGGCGGCTTGCTGGAGGGATTTGGTAGGAGCATGAATCAGGCGGTTAGTGAGCTTATGGGCCAACTCATTCAACACTTGTTCTACATTGGCACCCTGCTCAATGGCGGCCAATGCTTTAGCGGTCATCTCACTACGAACCTGTTCGGCCTGAGAACGATAATCACGAATGGTTTCAACCGCCCCCTGCGCACGTAGCCAGGCCATAAAATTCATGCTTTCCTGCTGTACTATTGATTCGGCCTGCACCGCAGCGGCCTGACGCTGTGCCATATTGTGCTGAATAATCGCGTGCAGATCATCAACACTGTATAAATAGGCATTAGACAGTTTACCCACTTCTGGCTCAATATCCCGTGGTACGGCGATATCGACAAACAGCATTGGCTGATTGCGGCGGCTTTTCAGAGCACGTTCGACCATTCCCTTACCAATAATAGGCAATGGGCTGGCCGTTGAACTGATAATAATATCGGCATCGGCCAATCGAGCATCAATTTCCGGCAAAGTAATCACTTCGGCCCCCACTTCTGTCGCCAGCACTTGAGCTCGCTCACGGGTACGGTTAGCGATAATCATATGCTTGACTTGATGCTCACGCAGATGACGAGCCACCAGCTCAATGGTTTCCCCAGCCCCCACCAACAGCACATTCAGTTCAGAAAGCGACTCAAATATCTGACGTGCCAGAGTACAGGCAGCAAAAGCAACCGAAACGGCACTGGCTCCAATATCTGTTTCTGTCCGAACCCGTTTGGCAACCGAGAAAGATTTCTGGAACAACCGCTCCAACTCGCCAGACAGCGATTGACCACGCTGAGATTCAGCAAAGGCCTTTTTCACCTGCCCCAAAATTTGGGGTTCGCCTAATACCAGTGAGTCTAACCCGCTGGCAACACGCATCAAATGACTGACGGCATCATTACCATGATGCCAATACAGGCTTTTTTTCACTTCGTCCGGGCTGAGTTTGTGATAGGTACAAAGCCAGGCAATAAGTTGTTCATGCAGATTATCTTGCTGCTCTACGCTGAGATACAACTCAGTTCGGTTACACGTAGACAATACGACACCGCCCTGCACCAACGGCTGTTGGAGCAAGCTGACAAGCGCCTGGTCGATAGATTCCGGTGAAAAGTTCACTCGTTCACGTAAAGATACAGGCGCAGTTTTGTGATTAATGCCTAATGCAAGCAGAGTCATGAGAACGGCTTCGAGTAATACTGATGTTAGTATGGATTCTCGTCTGAACCGCATTCTACTTGATGCGCGGGTTCAATAAAAGTCACAGTGCAATATCCTAAGTATTATCATAAATTATGATCAGAAATTGGTTATCTGCTGTACAACAATATTGCGTAAACCCTGTACAAAATAGAACAAGATATTGACGCTCAGCCTTCAGCCCGTTAGCGTGAGCACCTCAGATACCAATTAGCTAGGTATCAAATAATTTGTTTTATCAAAAATTATTATTTATCGGTAACATGACCTCATCAAAGACGCGTCGCCAATGATATCCGTGCGACCGATAGGATTTATAGCCATATGTCGATGTATAAAATCAGTTTTTATCGCCTGCTCCCTTTAGCAACGCTGTTGCTAGCAGCCTGTAGCACCACGCCACCGACCGGTCCGGCGACCAGTCCGACATCGCCACAGTGGCGTCAACATGAGCAACAATTACAGCAATTGAGCCAATTCCAGACCCGGGGTGCCTTTGCGTATATTTCTGAAAAACAAAAAGTCTATGCGCGCTTTTTCTGGCAACAAACTACACCTGAGCGCTATCGCCTACTGCTGACCAACCCATTGGGCAGCACAGAACTGGAATTGGTGGTACAACCAGGCGTTACCCAGTTGACCGATAATCAAGGCAAACGCTATGTCAGTGATGACCCACAAGAAATGATTCAAAAGTTGACGGGGATGTCCATTCCATTGGAAAGCTTACGTCAGTGGATTTTAGGGTTACCCGGTGATACCACTGATTTCATCCTTGATGATAAGTACCGTTTGAAGCAAGTGACTTATAAACAAAATGGTATGACGTGGGTGGTTGATTATCAGGAATACAACACTCAAGTGACGCCAGCATTGCCGAGCCGCATGGAACTGAGCCAGGGCGGGCAGCGAATTAAGCTAAAAATGGATAATTGGACTGTCAAATAACATGGTTAGCACGCAGCAACATGTCTGGCCCTCACCGGCCAAATTAAACCTGTTTCTTTATATCACCGGGCAACGGGCCGATGGTTATCATGACTTACAAACCCTGTTTCAGTTTCTCGATTATGGCGACCAGCTAACTATTGTGCCGCGAGATGACAATCAGATTCGCTTATTAACGCCAGTTGCAGGCGTAGAAAACGAACAGAACTTGATAATTCGCGCGGCGCGATTGCTACAACAACAATTTCTACAACAACAATTGCCACAACAACAGCCCGGCACGGTAAAAGTACCTCGTGGGGCAGATATCAGTATTGATAAACGCCTACCAATGGGGGGAGGACTGGGTGGTGGTTCATCTAATGCCGCTACGGTACTGGTTGCACTCAATTTACTGTGGCAATGTGGTTTCTCTGATCAGAAATTGGCCACTCTTGGCCTAACATTAGGTGCCGATGTGCCGGTGTTCGTTCGTGGACATGCTGCCTTTGCTGAGGGAATTGGCGAAAAATTGCAACCTGCGGAGCCTTTAGAGAAGTGGTATTTGGTGGTACACCCCGGTGTAAGCATCCCAACACCAATTATTTTTTCTGATCCTGAATTAAAAAGAAATACGCCAGTTCGCCCACTGGCGGCGCTTTTAAGCACTCCGTACGCAAATGATTGCGAACCGATCGCAAGAAAACGTTTTCGCGAGGTTGAACAGGCTCTTTCATGGCTGTTAGAATACGCTCCGTCACGCCTTACCGGAACCGGTGCTTGTGTGTTTGCAGAATTCGACACTGAGGCATCGGCCCGACAGGTGTTAAGTATTGCCCCGGAGTGGTTGCATGGTTTTGTTGCTCGTGGTGTAAATGTTTCGCCACTGCATCGTGCGCGCTCTGGGAAAATTGAAAGTTGTGAGTGCAGATAACGATTTACAGCGTTATGTAAGGTCGATGTAATGGCTCTACTAACCTTGGGTTCTGAAAATACCTGTCTCATTTGATTGAAAGCCGGTTCATAATGCTGTTTTGTACCCAATAGATTTCAAGATGCAGGAAAGCGGCAAACGAGCGAATCCCGATAACCTTACATGAGTAAGTGATGCGGGTGAACGAGAACAGTCGACACACCTGTAATTTGAATGATGACGGTTATTCACCGTGTTTTGGCTTTAAATACCCGTATGTATATTGCAATCAGTATGAATAATCGCCCCTGATTACTGATATGACAATATCTTCTCTGGACGCATGCCTGAGGTTCTTCTCGTGCCTGATATGAAGCTTTTTGCTGGTAACGCCACCCCGGAACTAGCACAACGTATTGCCAACCGTTTGTACACCAGTCTTGGTGACGCCGCTGTAGGTCGTTTTAGCGACGGCGAAGTGAGCGTGCAAATCAACGAAAATGTACGCGGTGGTGATATTTTCATCATCCAGTCCACCTGCGCACCCACGAACGATAACCTGATGGAACTGGTTGTCATGGTTGATGCCCTGCGTCGCGCCTCCGCAGGACGTATTACTGCTGTTATTCCTTACTTCGGTTACGCTCGTCAGGATCGCCGTGTGCGTTCTGCCCGTGTACCGATCACTGCCAAAGTTGTTGCCGATTTTCTCTCAAGTGTTGGGGTTGACCGCGTATTGACAGTGGATCTACATGCTGAACAGATCCAAGGCTTTTTTGATGTTCCGGTTGATAACGTATTTGGTAGCCCAATCCTGCTGGAAGATATGTTGCAGCAGAATCTGGAAAACCCAATTGTTGTCTCTCCAGACATCGGCGGCGTTGTTCGCGCCAGAGCCATTGCAAAACTGCTGAACGATACTGATATGGCGATTATCGACAAACGCCGCCCACGTGCTAACGTTTCTCAGGTGATGCACATCATCGGTGACGTTGCTGGCCGTGACTGCGTGTTAGTTGACGATATGATCGATACCGGTGGCACATTGTGTAAAGCAGCGGAAGCCCTGAAAGAACGTGGTGCCAAGCGTGTATTTGCTTACGCGACTCACCCGATCTTCTCTGGTAATGCGGTTGAAAACATCAAACATTCTGTTATCGATGAAGTGATTGTTTGTGACACGATTCCGTTGTCAGCTGAAATCAAGGCATTAAAAAATGTGCGTACTCTGACCCTGTCAGGCATGTTGGCTGAAGCCATCCGCCGTATCAGCAATGAAGAGTCCATCTCTGCGATGTTTGAGCATTAATCAGTATTAGGTTGTGGATATCCCTGCGGTGCTATCTGGCCGCAGTTAGCCATTAAGCTATTTTCGCGATAGGTCACTTGGTGGGCATCACGAATGGGGTTCATAACGAATTGATACTATGCAATGCATAAATTGAAGCAGATAAAGAAAAACCCGTTGAAGCAGATGCGACAACGGGTTTTCTACTCTCGATCGCTGAGTTCTTGATCAATAGGTGTTTGTTTTATCGCTCGTTGAGCCGTCATTTACCCCTCCTGCACATCAGCTCAATTAAAAAGCCAAGAAAACAGGTCTATGTTTGCCGCTTCGCTGTAATTAGTCGCTAATGATGCCTTGCTCGCTAGGAGTGACGCTGGTTGCGATTACAACGCTTGTCAAAGTGCTTAATCCACCAATAACGATCCGCAACTTCCTCACGCCCACCGATACGCGCGCCAACTAACCACAACAGTGCGCCGACAAAAATACTCATCACGGCACCATGGGCAAAGAATTGCGGTAGACCCAGTTGGGATACCTCTGTCAGGATTGAGTAACCTACCCCTACGACCATGGTAACCAAACCTAATCCCATCAGCACATTACCGACCCTTGCTGCGCTTTTACGTTTCATATGCCACCTCCACCTAGGTTGCCAATAAATAACCACTGAGCCGAACGCTAAAACTGCTTGCTTAATGCGATTATTCATGTCCACTTAATAACTAAGTATAGTCAGGCTTGCGAGGAAGGTATTGCGCTTGTGATCACAACTGGCAAATATATTCCAACAAATCTTTACATAATCCAGACATTTGGCACTGAATTTGAATTATACATACAGGCAACTATTCACATCTTGAACTATTCACTCTAAATAAATTCATGCTAGCAGTTTTGTTATTACGCGCTATGACAGGTAAACTATGGCACTTTAATTCCTTTAGTTATAGCGAATGGCGACGTGAGCAGTATTAAATTAATCGTTGGGCTGGCAAATCCGGGCGCTGAATATGCCCAAACTCGCCACAATGCAGGTGCTTGGTATGTGGATTTATTGGCGCAGCGCCATAATCAACCACTGAAAGAAGAGGGTAAATTCTTCGGCTACACTGCAAGGCTAAATCTGGCAGGCCAAGACGTTCGCTTGTTGGTACCCTCTACCTTTATGAATCTCAGTGGCAAGGCCGTAGCCGCAATGGTTGGGTTTTACCGTATTCTGCCGGAAGAGATTTTAGTCGCACACGATGAGTTGGATATCCCGCCGGGCGTGGCTAAATTAAAGCTAGGTGGCGGTAACGGTGGCCATAACGGCCTGAAAGATATTCAGAGCAGGTTGGGGAATAACCCTAACTTCTATCGTTTGCGCATCGGCATCGGCCATCCGGGTGATAAAAGTAAAGTCACCGGTTTTGTTTTGGGTAAGCCACCAATCAGTGAACAAACCTTAATTGACGAGGCTATTGATGAATCTATCCGCTGTACTGAAATACTGCTAAAAGAAGACATCACTAAGGCAATGAATCGCCTGCATTCCTTTAAGGCCGGCGTATAATACTGGCCCGGTTCCCCGGCTAACGAACATAAGCCGGGGTGCCTGTATTAGTTGTTATTCATTTTTGTTGCACAGCGCATTAATCCCCTGTTGTCCCTCACCGGTCAATACCACACCTGAAAATATCACCCTCACCCGCCCGAGAAAATTGTTGCTTTTACCATCATATTCGCCCGCAATATCACTCAATTTATCGCTACAAAAAAGCGAATCCCAATCTGATGCCTTTCCTTTGTTGCGCGATAAGTCGTGGCTGCGTTCAAACTTGTCGGTTACTGCGGTAAATTTCAACTGGATGCTGTCGAAATCTTCATAAAGGGTATTTTTTTTGTACCCCACATATCTAACGCTCTTGCCCGAGTGACTTTCAATTTCCACCCCATATTGATCAACCAACTCGGCAAAGGAGGGGGCGGCAGGCTCAACATCTGCGGTAAGAAAACGCATTCCCACAATACCCGCCATCCCCCCGAACAAGATGACGATCAGCCATTTATAGATACTCATTTCCATTGGAATTACCCAAATTCAGTATGCGGACTGTAATAACTAGTTATCGGACATTTATCAGGAAACTTAAGATGGCATAAGCGTGATCTCGGACACAGAGTTAGAAAAATCAATCACCTACTCGCTCTCACAGCATGTTCCCTTGCGGCGACGAAACAGCATGATCGAGATAAATCGTCAGAATGTGTATAATGGCGACATAAATTTTGATTACATCAGCACGTTAACCCTAACGAGTTGATTTTTAAGTTATTTAAGGTGATATAAAACATGGGATTCAAATGCGGTATTGTGGGCCTGCCTAACGTTGGTAAATCCACCCTGTTCAACGCGTTGACACAAGCGGGTATCGAAGCAGCTAATTTCCCGTTCTGCACCATTGAACCCAACACGGGTGTGGTGCCAATGCCGGACCCGCGTCTGGACCAACTGGCCGAGATTGTTAAACCTCAGCGTATTTTGCCAACGACGATGGAATTCGTCGATATCGCGGGCCTGGTTAAGGGTGCATCCAAAGGCGAAGGCCTGGGTAACCAGTTCCTGACCAATATCCGTGAAACTGAAGCAATTGGTCATGTGGTACGTTGTTTTGAAAATGACAACATCATCCATGTTGCCGGTAAAGTTGATCCCGTTGATGACATTGATACCATCAACACTGAACTGGCACTTTCCGATCTGGAAACCTGTGAACGCGCAATGCATCGTGTTCAGAAGAAAGCTAAAGGCGGTGATAAAGACGCTAAAGCGGAACTGGAAGCGCTGGAAAAATGTCTGCCACATTTAGAAAATGCTGGCATGCTGCGTGCGTTGAACCTGAGTGCTGAAGATAAAGCCGCCATCCGTTATCTGAGCTTCCTCACCCTGAAGCCAACCATGTACATTGCTAACGTCAATGAAGATGGGTTTGAAAACAATCCATATTTGGATCAGGTGCGTGCCATCGCTGCGGCGGAAGGTTCTGTGGTAGTTGCCGTTTGTGCCGCAGTTGAGTCTGATATTGCTGAGTTGGAAGATGCAGACCGCGCTGAATTTATGGCTGAGTTAGGTATTGAAGAACCCGGTCTGAACCGTGTGATCCGTGCCGGTTATGAATTGCTGAACCTGCAAACCTATTTTACTGCCGGTGTAAAAGAAGTGCGTGCCTGGACCATCCCGATAGGTGCAACTGCACCACAAGCTGCCGGTAAAATTCACACCGACTTCGAGAAAGGCTTTATCCGCGCACAAACTATCGCTTTCGAGGACTTTATCACCTACAAGGGTGAGCAAGGCGCGAAAGAAGCCGGCAAAATGCGTTCAGAAGGTAAAGATTACATCGTAAAAGATGGCGACGTGATGAACTTCTTGTTCAACGTCTAAATCATTTTTGTTGTTTCATGAGGATTCACTGAGTCTCATGAAAAATAACAAATACCATTAAATCCACGCATTTGCGTGGATTTTTCATTTCATAATGTCTCATCTTGTCTCGTGAAAGCGCAGTTTAAAATAAGTATGTGGATAACAATCCGCAGATAACATGCTATTCCCCTTCCCTTTCAAACCGTCAAAATGCTCAGAACGCGCCATAGTTTGACAGGATATCGGCTGCACCTATTTCCGGGTCGTGATAATCCATGCGGCCCAATGACATTGCACTCGTTGCGTCAACGACGCAAAAGCCTCGGCTGGAGCGGTACTTTCAGCACACATGTGACCAGAACAACAGGTAATACCCGTTTAAATAAGATGGGGGAGATACTCCGGGTGGCATCGTAATAGAAACTTTCGCTTTCAGAACGGGCTGGAATTATGGGCTTTGACCCACTCTTCACTGATGGGATGAACAAAATGCAACTCACTGGCGTGCAGCATCAGCCGTGGAGTCCGTTCGGTACCTGGCAGCAGGCGACCGCCATACAGGTCACAGCCCAAAATGGGATGGCCCAACTGCTGACAGTGGATGCGGAGTTGATGAGTACGCCCGGTTTCTGGGGTTAGCTGTACCCGCGTTAATGGCAGTAACGTCCCATCTTCCAACTCATGATAAAAGCGCTCCACGACCCGATAGTAGGAGCGAGCCGGCTTGCCGTGGATTGGGCAAATCGACATCAGCGGGAACAGTGCCGGGTCTTTGGCAATCGCTGCGTCTATCATCCCTTCGTTGTCATCCAGATGTCCGCAGAGCAGTGCGCTGTACACTTTGGTCACGGTGCGCTGGCTGAACTGTCGACAGAGGGTGGCATTTATAGCCTTATTGCGGGCAATCACCATCAGCCCGGAAGTGCCAAAATCCAGGCGATGAACCAGGGTACAGCCGGGGAATATCTGTACTAACCGATGATGCACCGAATCCAGATTTTGCGGATTTTTCCCCGAGAGGCTAAGCAGCCCCGCAGGTTTATTGATAAGAACCAGGTGATCGTCCTGATAGAGAGTCTCTATCTTGTCATGACACGGCGGGGCAATAAAGGTATCGATTATCTTAGACATCAGGCTACCCGGATGAAGAGTGGGAGCGGATGATACCGAATTTTAAACCGACTGGCGAATCCTGAGAGCAGGTCCCACCAGCCTCTGATAACCCCCTCCAAACTCAAGTAATACCGTGATCAGGTCCTGCAATCTGGAACAGACTCAAAAATTACAGGTATAATCCCACAAATTATTCAACTGGTTTAGGAACGAAGATGACAAAACTCACCTTACAAGAGCAGATGCTAAAAGCTGGATTAGTGACCAGCAAAAAAATGGCCAAAGTCCAAAGAACAGCTAAGAAATCACGAGCTCAGGCTCGTGAGGCAAGAGAGGCTGTGGATGAAAATAAAAAAGAACAACTTGAGCGTGATAAACAACTAAGCGAACAACAAAAACAAGCGGCTTTATCTAAAGAGTATAAAGCTCAGGTGAAACAGCTCATTGAAATGAACAGAATCGATATTTCAAAAGGCAATATTGGTTTTAACTTCACAGATAATAATTTAATTAAAAAAATAGTTGTGGATAAGCTCACTCAAGCTCAGCTGATTAGTGGTCGTCTCGCCATTGCTCGTCTGGTTGTTGAGAACAGTGGCGAGAGTGAATACGCTATTATCCCCGCGAGCGTAGCCGATAAAATTGCGCAGCGAGATGCGAACAGTATTGTATTAAATAGTGCGCTTAGTCAGGAAGAGCAAGATGGAGAAGATCCGTATGCCGATTTCAAAGTGCCCGATGATTTGATGTGGTAATTAACAGTTTGCAGATGCGTATGTATGAAAAGCCCCTCAGGGCTTTTCATTAAGATTTTATGCTCAGCCAATTCATGGAAAACGCAGAGCGATCTAACCAATGTGATGCATCCATCGAGTGAATTCACAGCCAAAAGCGGGTGTTGATATAAATAGAAGACGTTAGCCTGTTAGGCATTGCAGTCATAATGTTTTTTTTGAAAAGCTCACTGACATATGACGGATCTATGATTTTGATTGATAATGCCGATAGACAATTTATGGGTATTACCTGTTTGCTACTGCATCGCTGGTATGAATTGCACTAGTGGTCGGGATTCCGGGATGCCCACGGTCTCGCTCCCAGGTAAAAGGGGCAAAATCACAGTTTTCATCACGCCAATGAGGTTTGCGCAGTGCATAAATCACCAAAGGTACCATGCAGAAGAACAAGGCTAATGCGATCAAAATAGCGACATACTCCTTGGGGCTACCCACCACAATTTGGCTAGGTGGAATGAAGCTAAAGATGAAAGCAATACACGAACTCAGTAGCCCTGTACCACCAATAATCCACATCCCTGCATTACCGCCAGATATACAATAAGGCCGTGGTCGGTTTGGTTGACTAAAGCGCAGGTAGATAGCCGCACTGAACATCAACATGTACATAATGAGATACAGGATGACGGTCAATTGGCTCAATATCTGGTAGGCCGATTGAACTGAGGGAAGTACCACGAACAAGATAGATAGCAAGGTAACAATAAGTGCTTGAACACATAGGATATGCGTCGCCATACCATTTTTATTGATACTCTGCCACCAGCGCGGTAAGTATCCGGCCTTAGCCACTTCCAATAACCCGGATGAAGGCCCGGCAACCCATGTCACTACACCTGCTAATACCCCCACAGCCAGACAGCATGACACTATCGGCCCTAGCCATTCGATACCGGCCCACTTAAACAGGTCGTAATAAGTCACTAACAAACTTTGCGTCAGATTGATATCAGACTCGGGGATCACAAAAGCTATGGCTAACGTGCCCAAGACAAAAATAAGTACAGTCCCTAAAGCAGCCAACATAATAGCGATGGGATAGTTTCTCTGCGGGTTCTCTACATCTTTGACATGGATGGCATTCATCTCCATCCCAGCATAAAACAGGAAGATACTGGCGGCTAAAACCACATTATCGAAATTAGAAAAGTCAGGAACAACGTTATCCCATGACAACTCTATTTGCGAGGTACCTCCACCAATCAAATATGAAAAACCTAATATGATCAGGATAATTACCGGAATGATGGTGCCTATCAATCCCCCCCATTTAGAGACCTTGGCAAAGGTTTCCACCCCTTTAAAGGCAATAAAGGTCGCAAACCAATAAATACACAACACAATCCCGAGCACAAAGAATTTATTGGCCGCGAGTGCTTGATCCCATGTCTGGTCGGGGCCAATAAAAGCTAATGAAACCGCACCGAACGTCAGGACAGTAGGGAACCATACCGTCACCTCAGTCCACAGCATAAACATGGCTAAAAATGCCCAGCGCGGGCCAAAAGCCTCGCCTACCCAGCGAAATACTCCGCCTTTTTCCGGCCAACCGGTTGCCAATTCAGCCGCCACCAAACAGACCGGGATCAAGAAGAATACAGCAGCAAACAGATAGTAAAAAATAGAACTTAATCCATACTCCGCTTCGGTAGGTAACCCTCTTAGACTGACCACTGCCACAATATTCATTACCACTAGTGTCATAATGCCCAGTTTTTTTATTGACGGGCTGCGTTTGGTTGATACGTTATTGTTCTGCATAAACTCACCTCATAATTAGATTATTAAAAGATAATTAAAAACAATCTATTAGATGTGATTGAAGCGGAATTTGTTTTTTATCAATTGAGTAACTCATTTGTAATGATCCAAAACGAGAATCTAAAAACAAACAATCCATATTATCTGACATAATAAACACCCTATTTATTTAGTTTAAATTTAGCACCATAGTTTTCACAAAGAATAAAAACAAGTCAGCTAATAATTAAATATAAATCAACCACCATGTCTTATATTGTTTTCAGTTTAAATCTAGAATAAACATGCCAGACAAGCAACACAGAAAGTCAGTATATTTCTCGCATTGATCGTCAACATTTAAAAAATGTAGTTTAATAAAAGCCAATTAAAAAACACTTTGATTTATAGATATATTAATACTTATTGAATGAAGTTAATTTAATAACAAACAGATAATTCATAGCAAAGACATAAGTAGGCTTAGGTATATTAATAGTTATAAATATTACATGCCTTTCAGCCCATCATTATCATGGCTAGTAAACCGTAAGCAGCAAAGGCGACTCTCTGCCAGAGTGCTGCACTCCATTGGAAAGCGGTAATACGTAAGAAGCCACTAATCTACACAATTCTATGGGTTTCCCCCGTCTCACAAGAAATTGTGAGCCATTTTAGCCTGCCAATTACCACCAATCCTAAACGATAATCTTACACAGGCTTTTGAACCTTATAGTTCAAATGTTAATATAGTTGGCTGAGGGAGTTTGATATCACGGCGATAAAGGAAAAGTTTTGAACACTAAAAGTAGAATGCAGTTGTGGCCATGGTTGGCGGTATACGCAATGGTTGTCTTGCTATTGGCTGGGTGCTCAAACAAATCCAATCGTGACTACACCAAACTGCCAAAAGGCAGTTATAACGATAAATCGTATACCGTTAAGTCAGGTGACACACTTTATTTTATTGCATGGATCAGTGATAGCGAAGTGAGTGACCTTGCCCGCATCAACAGGCTCCGCCCCCCCTATAGACTTGAGGTTGGGCAAAAACTTCAGCTCAGCAGTTCTGCGGCGTCCGGGCGACTGGCATCAACGAAGCGTAAATCCTCAAATACTGTACTCGCTGCATCGACACCACCACCGGGTGCTAATCGATGCTGGCGCTGGCCGACCAGTGGCCAAATAATATCGCGCTACTCCAACGCCGACGGTGGTAATAAAGGCATTGATATTACGGCTAAACGTGGGCAGCCAATCTACGCGTCGGCCAAAGGGCGAGTCGTGTATGTCGGGAATCAGTTACGTGGTTATGGCAACCTGATAATGATTAAACACGGTGAGGATTTCATCACCGCTTATGCCCATAACGACACCATGCTAGTGAACAATGCTCAAGATGTGAAAGCGGGACAAAAAATAGCCACGATGGGCAGCACCGGAACAGACACGATAATGTTGCATTTCCAAATCCGTTACCGAGCAACCGCACTTGATCCACTACGCTATCTGCCACCACAAGGGGCAGCGCCTAAGTGTTAGCAGACCGCGGTGTAAGTAGTCGTTAAGTGTTCTAGCGGAATCAAATAAGCAAAAGGCTCCTGTTCAGGAGCCTTGTTTTATTCTTCAACACTCGAGGCTATCGTTACGCCAGTACTTCTTTCACGAAAGCTTTAATCTCTTCAACTTGGCAGTTATCAAAGAAGCACTGCTGGAAACGTGCACCGCTTACTGCGGTTTTCACTAATTCACGGTCAATAGAGCGCAGTGTATCGAGATAGTTTTCTTTCACTACCGCAGCTTTCACTTGGTTCAAAATACCCGCATTACGTACCTGCGGCTCTTTACGATCCAGCGGGTAACCTTCCCCCTTCACGCCAGTAAACGCTTTTTCAAAGATATAACGCACATTTAATTCAGCACCCCAGCCAAAACCTTTGGCGAATGGCAGTGACAATGCATTACCGTTATTGATCTGAGCAAACAGGAAAGCGTCAGCAGGATCGATGCAATATCCACATACAACACCTGGATGGATGTTTAACGACATCATTGCGCCTTGGCCTGTACCACAGCCAGTAACCACAAAATCCACTGCTTTAGAATTGAGCAGAATGCTGGCCATGATCCCCAGATGAATATAAGTCAGGTGATGGTCGTTTTCATCACTCATGCCCACGTTGTATACCGGGTACGCTTTTTCCGAGGCTACAGCATTCAGCTCTTTCAGAATGATGGCGTTTTTAGTTGCCTGACTGTTTTCCATCATCAGTGCAATTTTCATTATGTTCTCTCCTTTGCGCCAATGAGCTGTGGCCCATTGGGTGTGATAGTTAGACTTGACTGTGCAGAACATAGCACTCTAAAAACAAAATTTCAATTTTAATGAAAAGATGTTTTATAAATATCACATTTTGAGATTTAGTCGCCATGCATCCTACCGGATAACCATGAGAATAGCGGGTGTATGTAGCTGTGTGCGTCACTCATCTGCGACGAATACAAAATCAAATCGGTCAATGTTTGGCCTATCGACCCAAATGCTCGCTTGAATAACATACAAAAAGACCATGCGGATGCATGGTCTTCTCTTACTGGAAATAATCGACAACACTAACTTTAGTGATGCAACATCTCGTGAACTATTTCATCTTTGCCTAATGTGATTGGATAAAACGTTGGCCAGTTATCCATTTCTTTAAACAATGCTTCATGCGACTCATTGCTCGTGTAAATATGAAAATGATGGGATTTTTGTGGTTCTATTATATGGTCACTGAATTGGACAAATTTTGGTGCTTTTGAGTTAGCATCTTTACATTCGAATAAATAGCGTACTCCCTTCTTCCCTGAGTCATAGTGCATTATTTTAAAGCCAGAGTAGCTATACTTACATGAATTAACGGCATCTGAGGTGTGAAAATCAATAGTGTTATTCTCTATGCCAATCATAATGATATCAGTATGATAGCCCCGGCGGTAATACTCTCGGTATTCTGTAACCGTTTTATCTTTATTTTTTTTCGCTTTATTAACGAGTACCGAATCCAGATCCCCTTTTAACAGATAGGGATTAACCGATTGCCAGACCCCATCCCAATCACTCAGCCCCCTATCCTTAACATCTTTGTCTACAAAGATGCCTTCACTTGCTGTGCGTGCAGCATCCGATTGATGGTGCTCATGTGAGTGGCTATGTTTACCATGCGCAAATGATTTAAAACTGATCAATGAAACACAAACACTCAATGCAATTATGGATAGGCAGTTATATTTTTTAGACATCTATAGCTCCTTATTGGATAGCACGAATGTAATGTTATACTATTACACATACGCTAATCAATAGGCGCTTGTACAGTAGGCCACCAGATATTAGCTGCCGTCGCTGAGGCCGAGCATCGACGTATCCTGGAGAGGGAAAATGGCCGTTGTGCCGCCGCAATGGCTACCAAAATTAAGTCAGGGCGAAAACCACGAATGAAATCAGACATGGCTAGTATTCTTATTAACAAAAAAGCGGGTTATGGCAAAACCGGGATGTCGAGAACCCCTGATTTCCGTTTAGAGAGGAAAGTTAAGGCCGCTATTTAGGCTTACATTGCCTCTAGTTCTTTCTGAGTTCGTCCACAGTACGCAAAAGCTAGCGTTCGAATAACTTTATGGGGCAGACGCCAGACGTCGGGCAGCTTCTATGACAGAGGATCTCCGTCTGGCATGTTCTTCTGCGCTATCTGGTCCCGTTAACATGCGCGCGACCTGTGGAACGGCAGACCACCATCCGGCCAAAGCTAACACCAAAAAAGCCAGATGATCTGCTCCAATGGCTTGGGTAACAATTCCCTCGCGCTGCCCATCGCTCACGGCCTGAATCTTGTATCCATAGTATTCGCGTCGCTGTTCTTCGTCCGGCACCTCATCACTGAATATCAACCCTTCCCAGCGCATGAGCCGACTCAGTTCAGGATTGTCGAGGTGATAATCGTAGGCACGGCCAGCGTAATCGCCAATATCTTCAACCGCAAAGGATGTAATGGGCAACGCCGATGCCACCTTGGCCAACTCACTACGTAATACGGCTGAGAACAGCGCTCGCTTATCGCCAAAGTAATTATAAACACGCTCCTTGTTTACCCCGGCCAACTTGGCAACCCGCTCAAGGGTAGTGCCATCGGGTCCGAGTCGGGCGAATTCGGTCATCGCCGCATCCAGAATTTTGCGTTTCGTCCCTTCAGTATCCCAAGCCATTTTTCTTCTCTCTCATTTATAGGTTGTTGCTGTCACGTAATCATACTATAGTTATTTCCAACTAAAACGTTGGAGTTGTAATTTTACTTTATAATCGGAGTCTGAACTATGAAAAACACCATCCTCATCTGTGGATATGGCCCGGGTATTTCCCATGCAGTCGCTCGCCGTTTTGGTAAGGCGGGTCATCCCGTAGCCTTGATTGCGCGCAATGCTCAGCGTCTCGCTGATGCGGTAACGGAATTGACCGCCGAAGGCATCCAGGCTCGCGCTTTCCCAGCCGATCTTAGCGATGTTAAAGCGATTCGACATGCCGTCACGGACGTACATGAGATAATGGGGCCTATAGGTATCCTGCACTGGAACGTTTTTCTCGATATCGAAGGTGACCTGCTGTCCACTCAGCCCGCAGATCTGAGCAAGAGTTTCGATCTTCGCGTTGTTGGCTACATCACCGCCGTACAAGAGAGCAGGAACGACCTTGCGGCATCAAAAGGTACCGTATTGGTTACCAGCGGCGTCATGGCGCTCGATGACCCACAAATCAATGCGTTCGCCATCGATTATGCTGCGATTGCCATCAGCGTTGCAGCTCAACGTAAAACTACCCATATTCTGGCGCATACCCTCGCGTCACATGACATTCATGTCGGTGAGGTGATCGTCAACGGCTTCGTTGAGGGAACACCGGGCGGTGTGGGTAAAAGTGATACCGTCGCACCAATGGACATCGCTGACCAATTCTGGGAACTGCATACTGCACGTCAGGTACATTCCGTCATCGTTGGGGGTGCTGTACCGATATCGGAAGCAGAGTTCCATGGCTGAAAATACGCAATTCTCAGGCTTGGCTGATGAGACCTTCAGCAAGCCCCCTCACCTCAGACCAGCTCATTACGCGAGTGGGCCAGGTGTCACGCTACTGGTCTCGGTCGCCCTGTTGGTGCTGACCCAGCTTTACCTGGCAATCCCTTTGCTGACGTACGTCGGTCACTCTTTCAGCCCGGCAACACCGGGGGCTGTCTCGTTCGCGCTGGCCACTTGTTTCAGCCTGGCCTATGCTGGCGGGTTCCTGCTCTGGGGGCCGTTATCGGATCAGTATGGTCGTCGGCCAGTGATGCTGATGGGGCTGAGCGCCCTGTCGATTGCCACACTTGCCTGCGCCTTCGTGCCTTCGTTGCCATGGTTGGCGGGACTTCGGATGTTACAGGGGCTGGCAGCGTCCAGTTTTGCCCCGGTAGCACTGGCCTATCTTGCTGAAGCGGTGCGGATACGTCACCGAGCAACCGCCATCGGGGCCATGTCTACGTCTTTCCTCGTGGCCGGCATCCTTGGGCAAGTATTCGCGGCCTGGGTGGCGTTACGATGGGATTGGTTCTGGGTATTTCTGACCACGGGAGGCGGTCTTGTGGTCATGCTTCCATTAATTGCGTTGATGATAAAGGAACCGACACGCACTATCGTTGAGGGTCATCTGGGCCATCGTTTCGTAGCATTGGGCAAAATTGCCGTGCGGCCTGCCATTCTGCTGCTGTCATTTGCACACATCACACTTCTCCTGTCTTTCGTTGCGATGTATACGGCGTTGGGGCCGCATCTGGCGGGCTTGAACCTTTCTCCTGCCACAGTCATTGCACTGCGCTTGGTTGGATTGCCAGGGATGTTCATCGCCTTGCTGGTCGGGCCGCTTGCTGCTCGGATCGGGATGCCGGGCGTTGCGGGTGCAGGTTATCTGGTTGCGGCCGTGGGCTTGGCCCTAGAGGCTGTGTTAGCGCAATCGCTGACCGGTATTGCCATTGGGAGTCTGGTCTTCGTGGTCGGCGTCGCTCTCGCTATTCCGGCAATGATCACCCAGTTTGGTGATCTGGCGGTACCTAACCGCGCAGCGGGCATGGCCCTCAATGGTTTTGTCCTGTTTATCGGTGCCAGCATCGGTCCATTTATCGTGTCCTGGGTGCCCGGTTTCGTCCCGCTATTGGTGGGGCTTGCGGTGGCACTTTTACTGGCCACTGTCTGCGTTGCGGGCAGTGCATCGCTTGCTTCATCCACGAGGAAATCATGAATTCTATCCGTTCTTCGCTCTCTTCAGTTCTGACTTCCTGCCGTTGGATCCTGGTGTTCCGCATCAGTCTAGGGCTTACCGCTGCTCTGTCTGCTTTCGCGTTGCAAACAGCCTCCGGTGCGGTTGGAGATAACCCGATCAGCATCCCAGATACTCATCATCAAACCAGTCAGCGTTCGGTCACTCTGGATGGTCAACCCGCCGCACTCAGCCGTTACGAGAGGCGCGATGAGCGCAATGCCTTCCTGGAGGGAGAACACTTTAGTACGGTGATCGCCGCCGATGGCACACTCAAGGGTTTTGCCAACATCTCGCTCGACCTAGTGGGGAAACCGTTACCGTCTCGTGAGCGCGCTGAGCAGATTGCGGCAGAGTTCTTGCGTAAGGCTGCGCCCGACTTGCTGACCAGCCTAGGGAGAGCGTCTGTTACTCTCCATGATGAACCTATTCGCTTATCACACCCAGGCCGTAACGAGACCGTCCAACTCACCGGTTTAAAATTCAAGGCACGCAATCTGGCTGATGGGCGTTGGTTCTGGGTCATCATCGGTAGCGATGAGAAACCGATGCTGTTCGAGCGCGATCTGGAATGGGCAACCCTGCTCGCTCGCCGCAAAACGGAACAATGGCTGCATGACCGATGGATAAAAGCACAAGATGCCCAACAGATCAGTAAACCAAGCCGTTGGAATCTGCCATGGACTCATTAACTCAGATTGTTCTTGGCAGCAGTGTCGCCGCACTTGTTGTCCCCCCACATCATCGACGCCAGGCAATACTGGCGGGTGGAGTTCTCGGTACTTTGCCCGATCTGGACGTGCTCTGGTTCAAAGTATTCAGCAGTGATGTGGTTACAGAAGTGACCTGGCACCGTGGTCCATCGCATTCACTCTTGATGCTAACGTTGTTGGGATTGCTGCTTTGGCTCTTGCTCAAGTCTCGCAGTTCGCTGGTTCGAGGTGCCCCATTGCGGTGGCTGTTGGCGATCTGGCTGGCCCTGATAACACATCCGTTGCTGGATGCCTTTACCGTCTACGGTACGCAGGTGCTATGGCCCATGAAGACCCCACCCGTCATGTGGGCGACAATCTTCGTCATTGATCCGTTGTATACAGTGCCGTTGTTGATAGGGGTTATGGCTGCCTGGCAGCTTTCACCACATAAAACTGCGCAGCAAACGAGTGGCTCAGGCCGAGACAGGGCGGCACACAATTGGTTGGTAGCAGGCTTGCTCGTGAGCTCGGCCTACCTGGCTTGGAGTGTTGCCGCCAAATCTCTGGTTGACCGGGTAGCCTCGCAAAGCCTGGCTGTTCTGAACTTGCAGAATGCCCCGCGTTTTTCTACACCGCTTCCGTTCAACACGCTGGCTTGGCGGGTGATTGTGATGGTACCGGATGGCTACTGGCTCGGTGACCGATCCCTTGTCGCGGATCGGGGAGCGATGCAATTTACTTTTCACGAAAGCGACAACCAGGCGTTGGCGCAGTTGACATCCGTACCGCAGTTGAAACGTCTATTGTGGTTCACACATGGGTTTATCGCCGCTCACGCTCAGCGACGTGAGGATGGCGAGCTTCGGCTGACCCTTGCAGATCTGCGAATGGGGTTAGAGCCCGATTATTTTTTCCGCTATGACATTGCTGGCATAGATGAAAGTGGCCACTGGGCAGCAGCACCAGAAATTACCCAATTGCCTGAGTCGGGTGATACCGCCAAGATGCTAAGCTGGGTGTGGAGGCGTATTTATGACAGTAAAGCAACGCCGTGAGTGACAAATGGAATTGTAATACTCTAGAACAGAGTTAATTGATTTATTGGATTATTTTCGCTAAACGGTGACTATCTGTAAGCCAATGCATTAGTAAAAACTGATACATCATCCTATAAAAAATTATCTGAAATAAAAACTAGCTCCGATGTTAGTATGTTTTCTGCGTGATTTGGCCTCAAACCCCAGTAGCACTCAACAGCAGAATGATAGGCTGTTAGTGCTACTGGTTTAATCGCGCCGACTGCGGTTAGCGCTTCTTGCGGTTACGATGCATATCTATGGCGACGGCACTGACAATAATGATGCCTTTGATAATGTCCTGAATGTAGGAGTCCACACCAATAAAAGTAAAACCACTCTTAATCAGTCCTAAGATTACGGCGCCAATTACTGTACCGGTGATACGACCGACCCCACCCATCAAGCTGCTACCACCAATAACGGCAGCCGCAATCGCATCCAATTCATAAGATTGGCCCATGCTTGATTGCCCGCTACTCACCCGGGCGGCCAAAACCACGCCCGCCAAGCCAGCTAATCCCCCGGCAATGGTATAAACCGTTACCAGATATTTATTAACGTTAATGCCTGATACTTTTGCTGAAATCATATTCCCGCCGATGGCATAGACGTATTTACCATAACGGGTGTGTTTCAGTGCAATATGGAATATCACCGCAATAACCAAAAAAATGATAACGGGCATAGCACCTTGCCCAACCGCGGTAAAATCATCGGAGAGAAAACTTACCGGATTGCCTTTAGTGTAATATTGGGCAAGTCCTCTGGCAGAAACCATCATTCCTAATGTAGCGATAAAGGGAGGAATACCTGTACGGGTTATCAAGAAACCATTAATAAATCCACACAGTATCCCGACCCCTATGCCTGCAATAATAGGGATAGCCGCGGGTAAATCCAATAAGTGCGGATACATAGGTGAAATACTTTCTGATGTCTGTGCCAGACTCGCCGCGACAACAGCCGTTAATGCAATTAAAGAGCCGGATGAGAGATCAATGCCGGTAGTGATAATAACTTGTGTCACTCCGACGGCAATGATACCTATAATAGCCACTTGCAGAACGATCAATAATAGCCGATTAGGATTCAATAAAAATGATTGATCGCGAATAAACCAGCCAAGGAACTCAAAAATCAATGCAATACCGATCATGACAATAAAAATACCGGTATCTTTAGGTAATTTCCCTTTAAATCCAGACATGAATGAATGTGTTTTTGTTGACTCAACCGTTAATGATTTAGCAAATTTAACATTACTCATTATCGTTACCTTCCAGTAATTATTCTGAGGCCAGGGCCATTATCTTTTCTTGACTAGCATCTTGTTTGTCTAATATTCCAGTGATGTGTCCGCTGTGCATGACCATAACTCTATCACTCATACCAAGAATTTCAGGTAGCTCAGAGGAAACTAAAATAATGGCTACACCACGGTTCGCCAGTTCACTAATTAAACGATAAATTTCTGATTTTGCCCCAACATCAATACCTCGAGTGGGTTCATCCAGAATAAGTATTTTGGGTTGAGCTAATAACCAGCGTGCTATGAGCACCTTTTGTTGATTACCGCCACTTAAATTATTAATTATTTGATCCATCGTAGGTGTTTTGATGTTTAATTTTTTAATCTGCTCCATGCAGTCTTGAGCCATTTGTCCATGACTGACAAAACCTTTTGTATTAATGTACTCAGAAAGATTTACGATGCTCATATTCTCAACCACAGACAAGACTAAGAATAACCCTGACTTCTTTCGGTCTTCGGTAAGAAAAGCCAATCCTTGTTCAATAGCCTTTGATGGGGAGTCGATATTGACTGGCAGACCATCGATAAAAATTTCACCACTGTCCGCAGGATGCATACCAAATAAGCTTTCCATAACCTCACTACGACCTGCGCCAACCAAACCAGCAACACCCAATATCTCGCCTCGTTTTACGGAAAATGAGATATTGCGAAATAACCCATCTCGCCGTAACTCATTAACTCGCAAAACTTCTTCACCAATATTATTATTAAATTTTGGGAACATATGAGTAAGTTCACGACCGACCATCATGGTGATTAATGATTGTTTTGTCAGGTTTTCCGTTTTATCTGTGGCAACAAACATGCCATCGCGGAAAACACTTACCTCATCAGTAATTTCGAATATTTCATCCATTTTATGGCTGATATAGATAATGCCTTTCCCTTGCTCTTTTAACTCAGTAATAATCGCAAACAGATGAAAAACCTCACCTTCGGTCAGCGCTGATGTCGGTTCATCCATTATTAAAACATCTGCATCATAAGAAACAGCCTTAGCAATCTCTACCATTTGTTGGCTAGCAATATTCAATTCACCAACCAGCATATCTGGTTTCAATTTTATATTTAAATGCTTTAATAAATCCTTGGTTTTGCTGTTGAGCAAATCGTGGTTAACAAAACCATAATGAACGGGCTCTCGCCCCAACCAAATATTTTCTGCCACCGTCATATGCGGGACTAAATTTAGCTCTTGATGAATCATTGCAATACCAGCATGGAGTGCATCTAATGTATCACTGAAGCTAACCGTTTCGCCCTTTACTTTTATTGAGCCTTCATCAGGATGATATATTCCTATCAAACATTTCATCAGGGTCGATTTTCCTGCGCCATTCTCTCCCATTAATGCATGGACACTTCCTGCTTTTATTTTAATGCCCACTTTATTCAATGCCTTGACACCAGGGAATTGCTTACTGATGCCTTCAGCCTCGAGAATGTAAGGATACATATCATCATCTCCTTGGTCATCATAATACGCTCAGTGGGTAAGCGCCGTACTTATCAAAAAAGTGATAACAATAAATACGGCACCACCTATCCATTAAAATATATTTAATGAATATTTGATTTTTCATGTATAAAAATTTGACTTGAAAAGTTAACTTATTTCTGTGTTTTTATAATTAACTATTAGCCAGGGGAAAAGGTTGTTTTCACTTTTTATTTTTATTAGCAAAGTCTTGGTAATTATCTTTAGTGATGAGTTGATAAGGAATCATAACACTGCTTTCAACTTTCTGGCCGGAGGCTAATTTAATCGCAGTTTCTACAGCGCCTTCTCCTTGACCTTTAGCATCTTGGAAAATACTGACATTCAAATCGCCTTTCTTAATAAACTCAAGCGCATCGGGTGTGCCATCAATGCCACCAATTACTACGCCATTTTTCTTCGCTTGTTTTAAGGCTAAAATAGCCCCAATGGCCATTTCATCATTATTTGATGCAATGGCATCTATTTGTTGCCCAGACAAAACCCAATCAGTGGTAACGTCTACCGCTTCTTTGCGGAAAAATTTTGCAGTTTGCTTATCAATGATATGAATATCTGGATACTGAGCTGCAACTTTCTCTACTCCCCGAGTTCTATCACGAGTAGCCTCACTCGAGAGTTCCCCCATCAGGATCATTACGTTACCTTTCCCCCCCATCAGCTTCGCTAATTCCTCCATCTGTAGACGACCTGCAAGCTCAGAATCTGATCCCACATAGGCCATACCAGCTGGTAACGTTATTTCAGGACGGCGATTCACAAAAACCAATGGTATCTTCGCCTGTTCAGCTAATTTGATCATTGGCTTTACACCTTGAGTATCTACCGGATTCAGAATAATGGCATCGACCCCTTGACTGACAAAATTCTCTACCTGCTGAATTTGTTGGGCAATATCCCCTTTTGCATCCTCGAATTGCCCAGTGACATTCCCTTCTTCTTTCATTTTGTTTTGCATAGCCTGACGTAATATTGTCAGGAAGTTATCATCGAAGTAAGCCATGGAAACGCCAATTTTAAGATCTTTAGCATAAGCACCCAATGGCAACAGACAAATAGCGAGTGAGGCGATAATGATTTTTTTCAGCTTCATGAACTATACCCTTCAAAAGTGGAATGCATTAACATCTCAGCGCCTGCTTATTGAAAATATTTTTTTATAACTGCATGACTCGCAGAAGATAAAAATAGTTATTTTAGGCACTTCAATGCACTTCCGTGAATGCAAACGCCCCATTCCCGGCTTGAAATTCACAAATAATCAATATAAAACAATTGGTTAGTTTTTTATTATCTATTCTTCCATCTATCACCTCTTTTTTAAATATTTATTTCATAATTAAGATTATTGAAATTTTTAACACCAAACAACCGAAATGTGTGTTTTGCGCAGAGCAAATAACAAAACTATGACATGGATCTAACAAATGCTGGTAATTTGAACACTATCGAGTAACCAAGCACATGCCTTGGCAATGAGGAAATCTTCTTAGTTGCAGTTTGTGTGGCAGAGGGAAATTGTAACAGGTATAGCGGTGATGCCCACAGTATCTATGTGAGCATCAGTTATAGCAGTCTTGCATGTGAAAAAGTAACCCCAAAGAATTGCATCACTTTGGTTTGTAATGAAAATTACAAAAAACATTCCCTTTTACCGCCAAGGAAATAAATCAACCCATAGCAAATGGCTATCCGCAGTAAGAGGCTGTAATTGCCCTCCCTTAATTGCAGGCAACCACCAACAGCCTTGCGAAGCAGTAAGTTGGTGTGTTTCGGTATGGCAAACAAGCCAGTTTCCCTTCACAACGTAGATCAATCCACTATGGGAAACAGGGAGTTTTTGTGCCGAACTCACCGACGATACCGATGCCTGCCAGCAACCGCGCCGCGTCATAATATTAAAGTCTTGACTACTCCCCCCTAATAAACGCGCATGAATAGGGATATCACCGGGGAAAGCAAACGGCTGCAACGGCTTGGAAAGAGTATGTGCCTCCCAGCCTGGGCTGGATAGTTCAACCCCTTCACCTGATAGCAGCGTAATTGACCGATCGATATCCGAAAACATTGAAAACGGGCCATCCTGTTCGATTGTAGCAATGCTGGCACGCCAGGCAAAATCATCTCCACCAACGGGCCAACATGCTATTTCACGGGTTTCGCCGCCGCCATTTCGCCAACGGCTAACGGGTAAGCTGGCAAAATCAAAAAGGGTAAAGCTCATCAGACCTCCTGTTGACAGGCTTTCAATACCGTCAGAAAATCCTGTGCAGATTGCTGTTGCATTGGATGATATCTATCCACTATTACCGCTTTGCCTGCCACATAAACATCGCGAATTTGCGATTTGCCCCCCGCAAATAACCACCGATTCAACAAAGATGCCGATTTTGTACCAGCAATATAAGGATCATCGCCATCCAATACTAACCAGTCAGCGCGGTAGCCTTCGGTTAACTGACTAATTTTGCTGGCACAAGCCTGTCGTCCTCCCGCTAAAGCTTGGCTATAAAGCAAATCAGCCACGGCAGGATATTGCTCACTCGTCAGACGATTGCGGCGTTGATCACGCAGGCGCTGACCATATTCTAACCAACGTAATTCTTCCACCACATCCAATGAAACATGGCTATCTGAGCCGATACCCCACCGCCCCTGATAATGCAGATAATCGACCCCAGGGAAAATACCATCACCAAGGTTAGCCTCGGTAGTCGGGCATAATCCTGCCACAGCCTGACTTTCTGCCAAACGAACAAGCTCGGATTTATCAAGATGTGTCGCATGAATCAGACACCAGCGGCTGTCGACTGACAAATGGTTATACAACCATGCAACGGGGCGCTGCCCACTCCAATCCAGACAGTCGTTGACCTCCTTTTGCTGCTCAGCAATATGAATATGTACCGGTAATTGATTATCCGAAGCTTGTAGGATCTCCTGCATTTGGCTGAGTTCTACGGCGCGCAAAGAATGAAAACATAAACCTTGGTTTTGTAATGGCTGATTAACCAATTGTTTACTAATAACCTGCTGCTGTTTGAGATAGCTATCGGTGCTCTGAATAAAACGGCGCTGCCCCTGCTGAGCAGGCTGAGCACCAAACCCCGCGTAGCTGTACAATACGGGTAACAATGTCATCCCGATACCCGCCTCTTGCGCGGCCTGACTCAGTTGAGCGGTCATTTCACCTGGGCAATTGTATGGATTACCGTCGGGATCGTGGTGTAAATAATGAAACTCTGCGACTTGCGTATAGCCACCTTTCAGCATCTCGATATACAGTTGACGGGCAATCACACCAACATCTTCCGGTGTTAATTGCTGTACCAGTCGATACATCAGATCTCGCCAAGTCCAGAAGCTATCCTGTGGGTTACCGGCGATTTCGGCTAATCCAGACATCATGCGCTGAAAGGCATGGGAGTGAAGATTCGGCATGCCTGGTACTATTGGGCCGGATAAAACCTGACAACCAGTACCACTGCTGCCGGTCACAATGCGCTGAATATACCCCTGTTCGTCAACAGTAATTTGTACGTTATCTGCCCATCCACTCGGTAAGAAAGCACGCTCGGTAAAATAAACTGGCATAGCGATATCCCAATATTTTGTTCAGAGTCAAACGCGCTAAGCAGCAGCGGCGTCAATTAATTAAACCACTCACTTGTATATACATATACATACGCTAAATTCAACCGTAGACTTAGCATATAAACTTTTTATTTGACGAGGTTAACGCCGTGGCGGAACAACAAAAAGTCTTACAATTAAGTGCCGCAATGGACGATACTCCTGCGCCAATTTATCAACGGGTTAAGTTGGCCATTATCCACCAGATCAGAAGCGAGGTCTGGCAGCCCCATCAACGCGTTCCCTCAGAAAGCGAGCTCGTTGCTGAGCTGGGGGTCAGCCGTATGACCATCAATCGCGCGTTACGTGAATTAACCAATGAAGGTTTCCTTATTCGTATGCAAGGCGTGGGAACTTTTGTTGCTGAAGCAAAAGCGCACAGTGCCTTACTTGAAGTTCATAACATTGCTGACGAGATAACCGCTCGAGGTCATCGCCACAGCAGTAAAATTCTGCAACTAGAAGCTCGCCCGGCAACCCCTGAAGAAGCGGTAGCGTTGGGGATCCTGCCCGGTCAACAGTTGTTCTACTCGCAAATTGTGCATTATGAGAATGACTTCCCTGTTCAAGTCGAAAATCGCTGTGTTAACCCAAGCACGGCCCCCGACTATATGAAGCAGGATTTCAATCACATAACTCCTTACAGCTATCTCACACAAGCCGCGCCTCTGACTGAAGGTGAACATATTGTTGAAGCCGTGATCCCGAGCCAGACTGAGCGACAACTGCTGCAATTGGATGAGCATGAGCCTTGTCTGTTGATTCGCCGAAGAACCTGGTATGGAAAAGTCGTCGTCACTGCGGCGCAATTACTGTATCCAGGCTCACGCTATCAACTCTATGGTCGTTTTACCCCACAAGGCACCGTGACGTCCTGATCAATTTTATTTCTCTGTGAGAACTGCGAAGTGTTACGCAATTGTTTAAATCTCTATCTTGCTGATAGTGACTTTATGCGCTAGGTTGTCCATGATTGTATATACAACTTAATTTCGCTGTGTACTCGCCATCATTAACGCTATAGCAACAAATCAATTTCGGAGCACTGACTTACGCCAGTGATTCAATCAGTGAATAGCGCTGTGGCGTCGGGTATAAAGGGTATAGCTTGAAGGAGTGAGATGGTGTCAGTAATTCACTGTGACAGTTTGTGGTACGGTGCCGATATCGTGACCATGTGTGGAGGGGAATATCATCTGATATCGCAAGGAGCAATAGCGGTCACAGGCGGTAAAATAGTCTGGATTGGGCCACATAAAGAGTTACCAGCACTCCATGCCTCACGTGAGATCGTCTTTCAAGGTGGCCTGATTACCCCTGGTTTAATTGATTGCCATACACATCTCGTCTTTGGCGGTGATCGCAGTGCTGAATTTGAGCAACGCCTTAATGGGGTCAGCTATGCAGAGATTGCCGCTAATGGTGGTGGGATTATCTCGACGGTTAGGGCAACACGGAATACCAGTGAAGAACAATTGCTCGAACAAGCTTTATTTCGGCTGAAACCTCTTCTTGCCGAGGGCGTGACTTGCATAGAGATAAAATCCGGTTATGGCCTTAGTCTTGAAAGTGAAATAAAAATGCTGCGGGTTGCCCGCCGTTTGGGTGAATTACTCCCCATTACAGTTAAAACAACCTGTTTGGCAGCACATGCTTTACCACCTGAGTTTGCCGGCAGAGCAGACGACTACATTGATTTCGTTTGTAATACCGTCATTCCTCGGGTAGCTGAAGAGGGGTTGGCCGATGCCGTTGACGCATTTTGTGAACACCTGGCATTTTCACCGGCACAGGTCGAGCGCATATTCTTGGCCGCCCAGAAAGTCGGTTTGCCGGTCAAACTGCATGCCGAGCAACTGTCGGCACTTGGTGGCAGTACTCTTGCAGCAAAATTTAATGCATTGTCGGCCGATCATCTTGAATATGCCACGAAGTCAGATGTTCAAGCCATGTGCCATGCGGGTACTGTGGCGGTATTGCTACCAGGTGCTTATTACTTGCTACGTGAAACACAATGCCCCCCCATTGAACTGTTTCGCCAGTATGGTGTGCCAATGGCCTTGGCCAGCGATGCCAACCCAGGAACCTCCCCTGCACTCTCTTTGCGTTTGATGCTCAATATGGCTTGCACCTTATTCCGTATGACACCGGAAGAAGCGTTGGCGGGTGTCACATGCTATGCCGCTCAGGCACTTGGTCTGCAAGAGACTCAAGGCACATTGGAAATTGGCAAACTGGCAAATTGGGTCCATTGGCCACTATCCCGCCCGGCCGAATTAGCTTACTGGCTAGGTGGCCAATTATCTGCAACTGTCGTTTTCCAAGGAGAGGTTCGCCCATGAATCTAACTGACCCGTTAAGTTTTCACTCCGGTAAACTGCCTTTATTAATCAGCATTCCTCATGCCGGCACCCGACTAACCCCCGTGGTGGAGGCTGGCCTAACAGCTGCCGCACGCCCTTTATCAGATACTGATTGGCATATTCCTCGTCTCTATGATTTTGCCCGAAATATGGGGGCCAGCTTACTAATAGGTAATTACTCTCGCTTAGTCGTTGACCTTAATCGCCCAGAGGACGATCAACCACTGTATACCACAGCAACAACTGGCTTATTCCCCGAAACGTTGTTCGATGGGCGACCTTGTTTTATCTCAGACAAAACACCGTCGCCGCAGGAGCGTCAATCTTACCTGTTACATATCTGGCGTCCTTATCATCAGCAACTTCAATCCGAATTGGACCGGCTTAAAGCACAGTTTGGCTATGCATTGCTGTTAGATGCACATTCAATTGCATCAGTTATTCCGAGATTATTTGAAGGACAATTACCCGATTTGAATTTTGGTACCAATAGTGGTGTCAGTTGTGACCCATCATTAAGCAAGCAATTAATTGAATGTTGTCAACATCAATCCACCTTCAGCCATATATTGAATGGGCGCTTTAAAGGTGGTCATATAACTCGGGCATATGGTCTGCCCCAGAATCAGCAACACGCCGTGCAACTGGAATTATCCCAGTTAAACTATATGTCTGAAACTGAGCCTTATCACTACCGACCTGAGCGAGCCACGCATTTGCAGCAGTTACTCGAACAGTTAATTCATATCATGTTGTCATGGGGTGAACAGCACTATCAACGCTGAAACGTAACATTCCACTCACTGAGTTTTCAGTCGGTAATAAATGCAAAAAAGGCGGGGTTAATCCCGCCTTTTTAATTCACCTATTTCCGACACAGAAAAGGGTAATAATTACTGCTAAGTTAACTTAGAAACGGTAAGTCAAGTTAACTGCAACAGTATCATCAGTGCCCAGGCCCAGTGGATTGTTGTCTTCATCCAGTAAGTTAATCTGGTAGTCAACATAGGCAAACATGTTTTTGTTAATATAGTAAGTCACACCGATTTCAGCATATTTCAGCAAATCTGCATCGCCAACAACTGCCAGTTCTTTACCTTTAGACTGGACATAAGCGATGGACGGGCGAATGCCATTTTCGAACTGGTATTGAGCGACCAATTCAACGTTCTGGGTTTTATTCGCAATCAGTGCTTTATATGGCGTCATGTTCAGCGTTTCGCCGTACATTGCTGCGATGTAAACTTGGTTTGCATCATATTTCAGTGCAGTAGCCCAAGCCTGAGCTTTATCCCCTGTCGCACTGTCAGCCAATGTTTTTTGGCCTAAGGTCCGATTGGAAGAAGAGTATGCACCCGCAAAGCCGATACCGCTGCCTTCGATGTCTTGGTAATCAACAGACAAACCAAAACCGTCGCCATTAGCCTTCTGGATTGCGCGCTCATTCTTAGTGGTATCTCCATCGTCATTACGACCTTGATACTGAGCTGCAACATTCAAACCTTTAACCAGGCCGAAGAAGTCAGAGTTACGGTAAGTTGCCAAACCAGTAGAACGACCTGTCATGTAGTTGTCGGTATAAGCGATTGAGTCGCCACCGAACTCTGGCAGCATATCGGTATAGGCCAGCGCATCATAAACTACACCATAGTTACGGCCGTAATCGAAAGAGCCAAACTCAGCAAATTTTAGACCAGCAAAACCCAAGCGGGTTTTATTGCCTTTGTCGCCCTGTGATTCTGCATTTTTAGCGGCTACGTTATATTCCCACTGGCCGAAACCGGTCAATTGGCTATTAATCTGTGTCTCACCCTTAAAACCGAAACGCACATAGGTATCGTCAGCGTTATTATGGTTTGAGAAAAGATATTTAGCGGCTACGCGGCCATAAAGATCCAGCTTATTGCCGTCTTTATTATAAATCTCTGCTGCATTTGAAAGAGTAGGAACGATACTCAAGGTGACCGCCAAGGCCAGTAAACTGCGCTTCATCATTAATTTTCCTTTAAATTTTAATAAAACAAACCCATCGGGCTGAATTAAATTTTCAGCCTCATAAAAGTTAGTTTTTAATTTTTTATAGTTACCTGTCTTGTAAAGCGAAGAGACATTAGCATTAAGCACAAAAAGTTAAAACGGTAAACTTGTAGAAACATAGGTATAAACAGGTAATCAATTGTAACAAAATGTGTTTAATGGAACTTTCCGTAACTGATTGATTATATTTATTTTTAGGTGATTATATATAACCAAAATAGTGCATAAGCACCAAAATGGTGCGAAAAAATTTCAGTTTGTTTCTTTTTTGTTCTATTCGGATATCATATTTGTGAAATGGATCGAATATCACAGTTCCAATGCGATTTTTTATATATCTAAAGTAATTAGATGACTATTTAAAGTACAAATAGAGAGTAATGTCATGTCACCTTTGGTGCAATAACATAAAAATTAAACATTAGGGACGTTAATAGGGTTATAGAAAGTATGACTTTGTTTGGTTATTAATTATCGGTATTTTCATTGGAAGTGTATTTTTTATAAAAATCGCAATAAGAAAAACTTTAATTTAATGCATAAAAAATGAACTTCCATAGCTAAAAGCTCATTTCCTATAGGTTAGAAACAATATACCACTTAAAATTTGGCTTAAGTTGTAGTTCTGGTGGTGATATTACCTCAAGTAACTATCTATGGCGGTATTGGTAACACGGCCTTATTTATACCGTTGGTACCTCACTCTTATCCATTCGTACCAACATAATCCCTGCACGTAATCCAAGGGCTACCTGAGGGTTTGGAAACAAGATCCACTCATCTTCATGTTTAACACGGTAATACTCACCGGATTGCTCCGCCAGCAGTGTACCTTGCTTAAAACGAGTAAAATTAACCGTATCATTGTCAACCCACAGTTTAAAATCAGGATGTTGTTTTAGCAGTGATTTCACCACGCGATAAAACACCATTCCTCCTGAGGGTTGTACAGGCAATGGTTCCCCACTAACTAATGAACGTAATCCCCCGACTATATGCGTAAATTCAGCCAACTGATTTTCGCCAAATGGTAGCGCTTTTCCCAACTCAAGCGTACAACTTGCGGCCTGGCAGTGCTCACTACTAAAATGAGCAAAGGTCCCCCCTGCCGAGGTATGCATCACTAATGCATCCAGTTGAATATCTTGTAACCACCGTAGCATTACTGCGCTATAGGGTGTTGTTTGATAAGGCAACAATCCAAATCGAGTATGATGAGATTCACGAATTGCCGTGTGTAAATCGTAATGCTGGCGCGTCAGTTGACTCTCTGCTCGGAAAAACGCCGACACAGCTTGCTCAATAATTTCAACCCGTCGGGTTTCATTACTGGAAGGATAACGCCGGTGCCGCCCGCCAAACATACGGTTGATATCTGCTGAGAGGAAACGTTTGCCGGCGCTTATCGCCGCTGGATTGCCAAATATGACTAACAAACGGACGGCCAGCGTTAATTCACCTGCTAACAAATCTGACACCAATTGATTCAAAATCTCAATCGGGGCCGTTTCATTTCCGTGGATACCGGCAGATAACACCACTGACTGGGTGTAATTGCCAGAAGGTGTCAACATCAGTATCCCGTCATCGAGCCATTGCCACTCGATACTCAGCGTCGCGCCACGGGTCTGTTCTGGCGGATGGCCCGAGAGTGTTATCGCCAGGAAATCTAGCATCATCGTTCCTTCTAATTCTGCTGGAACGGATATACCGAGCCAATATTAAGTATCCGTGTCAATTCATCCAATGCCTGCCGCCCTTCTTGTAATAACTGCGGATCAGCCAAGTCTTTAAATTGCAAATGATCACGATAATGTTGGTCGACCCAATTATTCAGCGTCACAAACAGCGCCGGTGTCATCATTACTCGACTATTAACAGCTTGTAACTCTGTATCGGTCAAGCCAACACGCAAGCGTAAGCAAGCAGGCCCCCCCCCATTACGCATGCTCTCGCGTAAATCGAATACTTTGACACTGTCAATCGGACCACCGCTATTGATTAATTCCGACAGATATCGCCACACGAACGGGTTTTCTTGTGCCTCCTGCGGAATAACCAACAACATTTTACCATCCGGTTTACTCAATAACTGGCTGTTAAACAGATAGCTTGATACTGCATCAGCAACCGACACCTGCGCGTCAGGGACCTCTATACTGATCAACTGTTGTTCAATGCTACCCATTTTACGGCGAATCTCATCCATAGCTTGAATGCCAGGAATGAATGCATGCTGATGATAGAATAACACATTCTGATTGCTGACAGCGATGACATCATTGTGAAAAACCCCTTGGTCGATCACTGCGGGGTTCTGTTGCACAAAAACAGTTCGGTCTGGTGCCAGTTGATGCAGTCGAGCCACTGCTTCGCTGGCCTCTCGCGTTTGGCGAGCAGGGTATCGGCTAGGATTTACTCCGTTTTCCAGTGCGTTGCGGCCATAAACAAAGACCTGAACCGCTGGCAAGCCATATTCTCCCCCCAGACGATTATGATTAGCCGCACCTTCATCACCAAACAATTCCACAGCAGGTAGTGCATCGTGATGAACAAAGTGACGATGGTTATTAAAAACGCCTTTGAGTAAAGCCGACGTGGTTTCGGCCTCAATTGCACGGTGAAATTTGTTATTTAAATTGGCCACAGTAAAATGCACTCGCCCATCCGCGCTATCCGCAGAAGGTGAGACCGTCGCCGCATTCGCCGTCCACATTGATGATGCGGAACTTACCGCAGATAATAGACGTGGAGATTTACGTGCCACTTCACTCAATACTTGTTCATCTGAACCACTAAAGCCCAACTGACGCAAAACGCCTATGGCTGGTCGCTCCTGTGGTGGCAAAATACCTTGTTTATAACCTAAATCGGCTAATGCTTTCATTTTCAGCAACCCCTGCCGCGCAGCCAGGCGAGGGTTGGAAATACTGTTTTGATGCGCAGTAGAGGCTTCATTACCAAATGACAATCCAGCATAGTGATGTGTCAGCCCAACCAATCCATCAAAATTAACCTCATATCCTGCCATCGTATTCTCCATTCATGGCTCAATGGCTATCGGGCAAATCGAAAGAGATACCCGGCGACAATGTTGCTGGTAGCGTCAAACTTTCGCTTTCGAGTGATGCCATTGGCCAGGCACAATAGTCGGCAGCATAGAAGGCACTTGGTCGATGATTACCTGATGCCCCAACCCCGCCAAAGGGTGCAGCACTTGATGCGCCGGTCAACGGTTTGTTCCAGTTAACAATACCGGCTCGGGCTTCCAATAACAGTTGTTCAAATTGTTGCCGGTCCTCAGAAACCAGACCTATCGCCAAACCGAACCTGGTTTGATTAGCAATGTGTAATGCTTGCGTAAAATCGCCATAGCGAATAACGCTGACCAGTGGGCCGAAATACTCTTCGTCAGGGACATTGATACCAGTAATATCAATGATCCCCGGCGTCAGCACTGCACTTTGGCTATCTGGGCGGGTCATGGCTAATAATGGCTTGCCACCTAAATCCAGCAAATGTTGTTGCGCTGCCAGCATTTTTTCTGCTGCTTGTGATGAAATCACCGCTCCCATAAAGGGTGCTGGCTGCATATCCCAGCGCCCGATACGCAGGGCTTTGGCAATAGCGACAAAACGCTGTAAAAATGCATCGCCTTCAGCGCCAGATTTAACCAGTAGACGGCGCGAACAAGTGCAGCGTTGACCGGCTGAGATAAAAGCCGACTGAATAGCAAGATTTACTGCCGCATCACAGTCTGCTATCTGCTCAACAATCAATGCATTATTGCCACCCATTTCCAGTGCCAGGATTTTTTCCGGTTGGCCGGCCAGTTGGCGATGCAAGTGATAACCGGTATGGGCGCTACCGGTAAACAACAAACCATCAATATCATGTTGCGCAGCAAGGGCTTCGCCTGTTTCACGCCCACCTTGTACTAAGTTTAATACCCCGTCAGGCATACCTGCCTGCTGCCACAATTTGACGGTTTCTTCTGCCGTCTTTGGTGTTAGCTCACTGGGTTTAAATACCACCGTGTTACCGGCCAGCAATGCAGGAACGATATGCCCATTAGGGAGATGCCCTGGGAAGTTGTAAGGGCCAAATACTGCTAATACACCATGGGGACGGTGTCGTAACACGGACATACCATCAGCCATCGGTGTTTGGCTACTCCCGGTTCGGCTTTGATAGGCTTGCAACGAGATAGCCACTTTGCCAATCATTGCTTGCACCTCTGTCAGTGTTTCCCAGAGTGGCTTACTGGTTTCCAAACTGATAGTGCAGGCCAGTTGCTGTTTATACTGCTCAAGTAATGCAGCAAAACGCTGTATCACCACGACCCGCTGTTCCAGCGATGTACGCGTCCAAGCAGGGAAAGCCTGCCGTGCCGCACGACAAGCCATTGCGACATCATGGCTGTCTGCGGCGCGCGCCTGCCACAATAATTGCCTATCTATGGGGTCAAGTTTGTCGAAATGCGCGCCGTTACCGGTGCGCCATTCCCCTTGAATAAACAGTGCTGGGTGAGTCATTTTTTAATCTCCGGGGCAAAAAGGCTGACTATCCGAACCGTATCACCGGCTACGACACCCAGCGCTGCCGCATTTTTAGTCGTTAAATGCAGTAGCTCGTCTGAAAGATGAGTAGTAATCAATATTGAGCGAAAATATTGATAGCTGTCATTAGCCACTAAATAGGCAGTGCCACTCGGGTCAATATCGATGTCATCAATAACCACGATTCGCTTACTGCTGTCGCGCACCGCCCGCACTTCATCTGTGTTGGCCTCCAGTGTTGGACCGCCATCAAAGATATCCACATATCCCTGATATTGCAGGCCTTCGGTTTCCAGCACTGCACGTGCGGGAGCCGTATGTGGATGGACCTGCCCGATGACGGCCCGCGCCTCTTCTGCCAGAAAATCCACATATAACGGGTGTTTTGGCATTAATTCAGCAATAAACGCTTTCTGCCCAGTACCACTGAGATAATCAGCTTTAGCAAATTCAATGGCAAAGAAGTGCCGCCCCACATTTTCCCAAAATGGCGAACGCCCCTGTTCATCGGTATAGCCACGCATTTCCGCAATCACTTTGCGGGAGAAATACTGGCGGAATGCGGCAATGAAGAGAAAACGTACTTTTGATAAGAAGGGGCCATTTTTATCTTTACGGTATTCAGGATCGAGAAACAAGGTACAGAGTTCGCTATACCCAGTGTGATCATTGCTTAAAAACAGGGTCGGTACCGATTTGTACACATTGAGTGTTTTGGATGCATGAACCAACGTGCCGACACGGAAGTTATACCAAGGGTCATGCAAACCAACAGCCACCTCAATAGCACTAACGCCCACCACTTTTTCTCGCTCACTGTCTTCCAGAACAAACAAATAGCCCTGTTCACCCGCAGCCAAAGAACCTTGCCAGGTATTTAACGCGCGCTCAATTCGAGCGGCGAGGTGTTCTTCATTTTGTGGCAGTGAAGTCATGCCAACGCCAGTTTTACCTGCCAATTCAAGGATATCGGCCAGATCACGGCGTTCTACCGGGCGAACTATCATCATAGTCAAGGTCCCTTGCTTACTGCATCAATGTTATGACTTAACCTGTCGACAAACCTGTTCAATACCCATGGCAAGCCGGGCTAAGCCCTCTTTAATATCCTGTTGAGAAATAATCAGGGACGGAGCAAAACGCACCACATTCGGACCCGCAATCAAAGCAATAAGCCCGTACTGTGCGGCAGCCTGAACAATCTCTTTGGCCTTCTCGTCATAATCCTTGTGAAGCACACAGCCAATCAGCAACCCGCGCCCACGGATTTCAGAAAAGACTTTGTGGCGGGCGTTTATTTCAGCCAATCCAGCCAAGAACCACTGATGCCTCTCTTTTACGCCTGCGAGGAGTTCTGGTGTGTTGATAAGAGACAAAACAGTACCCGCCACGGCACAAGCCAGTGGATTACCGCCGTAGGTAGTACCATGACTGCCGACATTAAGTGCGCTGGCATATTTGGTCGTCGTTAACATTGCCGCAATCGGGAAGCCGCCCCCAAGTGCTTTGGCACTGGTCAGCACATCAGGCGTTACACCGTAATGCATGTAGGCATAAAGTTCTCCGGTACGGCCAACCCCGGTTTGTACTTCATCAAAAATAAGTAATGCGTTATGACGATCACACAAAGCTCGCAAGCCATGTAAGAACTCGCTATCAGCGGGTAGCACACCACCTTCCCCCTGAATCGGTTCCACAATGACAGCACAGGTTCGGTCATTAATCAGTTCCTCCGCTGAGGCGATATCATTGAAAATACCGTGGCTGATCCCCCCCGGTAGCGGAGCAAAGTCTTGCGAATATTTCGGCTGCCCGCCCGCAGAAACGGTAAACAGCGTCCGGCCATGAAATGCATTCCTGAATGCCACAATCTGGTTCTTTTCGCCGGCAAGCCCTGGCTTATTACCGAAATTATTCAACGCATATTTACGGGCCAGTTTCAGTGCCGCTTCATTGGCTTCAGCCCCAGAGTTACAAAAGAAAACTTTCTCGGCGAAAGTGGCATCAATCAATTGTTTTGCCAGGCGCAGTACCGGTTCATTGGTATAGCCGTTACCCAAGTGCCATACTTTTTCTGCCTGCTCAATCAGTGCTGCTTTTACTGCCGGATGCCCATGTCCCAAGGCATTTACGGCGATACCACCAGCAAAATCGATATAAGATTTGCCCTGCTGATCCCACAGTGTCGCGCCTTCCCCTCGCACGATAATAAAATCTGCTGGTGCATAGGTTGGCACGATCCATTCATCAAAAGACTGTCGGGTAACGGGGATTGGGTGTTCCATAGTGGCCTCTTTGATCAGCGTAAATATGGGGTTGAGAGAGTCATCGTTTGAGGTCACCATACCCCAACAAAAATCTCTTATTCTGTTAACAATAAAGAATGAAATATATTCACCTGATATAAAGTGTACAGCAGCTTTCATGCCACACCAGTCACAATGTGAATAAAATGTACAAATTCCATTAAAACAATAATTTAAATTGCATAGTTATGCAAAACACTCGCATTCATACTGAACTTTAGCGAAGAGAAAAGCCATTTTCGTGGGTTTGAGTAGAAATTATATGCATTTGACATCAATTTTGATTTTTGCTCTGTCAGATCACATTACAGCAACACAAAAATAACAATTAAGCTTTCCAACGCCCTATAAATGGGCAGTGAATGCATCAATTAAGTGCATTTCTCCTGCTAACAAGGCCGGTGATACGAAAGGATTTACTCCGTTTATGCATAATGGAATGAGGGATATTGCAGAAATAGCGGCAGAAGATAATGCTGTTATAGCTCCATTTTCTGGAGCCAGGTAAATATACTCATAGCGGAAATTAGATGGTTATCGACGCGAGCGGCTATTATCTATGACGCTGGTGAGTTGATTAATCAGTTGCGCCAGTATGCGGATGGCTTGTTCGCTCTGTTCCGACCAGGCAAACGAAGCATTCAGGCGAAAACAGTGATCAAACTGACTGCCCGTGGTAAACATTCTCCCCGGCGCGATGCTAACCCCCTGCGCCAACGCCCGCCGATATAACTCACTGGCATTAAACGGCGGTTCCAACTCCAGCCAAAGGAAATATCCCCCCGCAGGATGGCTGATTTTGACATTTTTAGGAAAATGCTCAATAACCGCCTGATGCAGCGTATTGAGCCGCTGTTCCATTAAGCGGCGCAGGCGGCGCAGATGAATGTCATATCCCCCCTGACTGAGATAATCTGCAATCGCTAACTGAGTCGGCACACTGGCCGAAACCGTACTCATCAGTTGTAAGTGCTGAATTCGCTGCGCATGTTCCCCTGCTGCGACCCAACCGACACGGAATCCCGGCGCCAGGCATTTAGAAAACGATGAGCAATGCAGAATTTGCCGATGCTGATCGAGTGCTTTGGCTGGCAACGGCCGCTCCGCACCAAAGTACAACTCACCATAAACATCATCTTCAATCAACGAGATATTATTCTGCTGTAGCAGGGCTACGAGCCGTTCTTTCTGCGGCCAGGACATCGTGCAACCCAATGGATTTTGAAAATGTGTCATCAGCCAACAAGCTTTGATCGGGTATTGGTTAATCACCTGTTCGAGCGCATCGAGGTCCATACCCTGTTGTGGGTGGGTTGTAATGGCAATCGCTTTTAGCCGCAAACGCTCGATCGCCTGTAATGCACCATAAAATGCGGGTGACTCAATCACTACCCAATCTCCGGGCTGCGTAACCGCTTGCAAGCTCAGACTTAGTGATTCCATCGCACCCGCAGTGATAACAATTTCTTCAGGGGAGACATTCATTCCACTGGCGGCATAACGCTGAGCTATATTGCGCCGCAAACTTTCGTTACCCGGTGGTAAGTTAGTCACAGAGCTTTGTGGTGATATCTTACGTGCGACGCTGGCCAGCGCCCGTGATAATCGGGGTTGTAACAATAAACTCGGATCGGGAAATGCCGAGCCAAATGGCATTATTGCTGGGTCTTTCCCTGCCTGTAGTACATCAAAAATAAAGGCATTAATGTCTACCTGTTCATCCAGATGCAGTTTTTTCCCTCGCTGTGGCTGGGGTAATTGTGTCGGCCGTGAAGCAACATAATATCCCGACTGCGGCCGGGCCACGATCCAACCTTGGCTTTCTAATAGCTGATAGGACTGCACTACGGTCATCAGACTTAATCCTGATTGTTTACAACTTTCCCGCAACGAAGGCAGCTTGTCACCCGCCTGCCAGACCTTGGATTGTATTTGTGCCCGGATTTGCTGAGCTAACTGTTCATATCGAGTCATAAGCCAACTGTTATAGGTAAGATTGAATTAATTGTCACTATTATAGCCACTTTAACTTATGGTTAACTAACTGCCAAGTTTACTCCGCCAAATAATCGCCTGTTGTCACTACCTGTTATCGGGATAACTAATACCGGCGTGATTCATTTTATAGATTAATGAGGCAGCACCATGTTTGCAGCGAGGTCACTATGTTTGGCTTAACCGCTCTAGAGTTGGCCAGAATCCAATTCGCTTTTACCATCTCATTCCATATCATCTTTCCAGCCATCACTATTGGGTTGGCCAGTTTTCTTGCGGTGTTAGAAGGTTTATGGTTAAAAACCAAAAATGAGGATTACCGCGACCTCTATCATTTCTGGTCAAAAATATTTGCCGTTAACTTTGGTATGGGTGTGGTATCTGGTTTGGTCATGGCCTATCAATTCGGCACTAACTGGAGCTTTTTTTCAGAATTTGCCGGCAGTATCACCGGCCCGTTGCTGACATATGAAGTACTGACCGCGTTCTTCCTTGAAGCCGGTTTCCTCGGGGTGATGCTTTTTGGTTGGAACCGCGTTGGGCCGGGTTTGCATTTCTTTGCAACCTGCATGGTGGCATTAGGCACGTTGATGTCTACCTTCTGGATACTCGCCTCCAATAGCTGGATGCAAACCCCCCAAGGCTTTGAAGTTATTAATGGGCAAGTGGTGCCTGTCGATTGGTTGAAAGTGATATTCAATCCATCCTTCCCCTATCGGTTACTGCATATGTCCACGGCTGCTTTCCTTGCATCGGCATTCTTTGTCGGCGCCTCTGCCGCCTGGCATTTACTGCGTAAACGGGATACACCCGCGATGCGGAAAATGCTGTCAATGGCAATGTGGATGGCGTTGATCGTTGCCCCACTACAGGCGGTTATTGGCGATGCCCATGGCTTGAATACACTGGAATATCAACCGGCTAAGATTGCGGCGATTGAAGGGCACTGGGAAAACAAGCCCGGAGAACCCACGCCACTCATTCTGTTTGGTTGGCCAGACATGAAGCAGGAGAAAACCCATTTTGCGCTGGAAATTCCTTATTTAGGCAGCTTGATCCTCACTCACAGCTTAGAAAAACAGATCCCAGCATTGAAATCTTTCCCAGTGGAAGATCGTCCGAACTCAACCATTGTCTTCTGGTCCTTCCGTATTATGGTCGGATTAGGCATGTTGATGATCTTGGCCGGTATCTGGAGTTTATGGCTACGCTGGCGTGGCAGCTTATACCAATCGCGCCCTTTCCTCTATTTTGTGCTGTGGATGGGACCGTCGGGTTTAATTGCTATTCTGGCCGGTTGGTTCACCACCGAAGTCGGCCGCCAACCGTGGATAGTCTATGGTTTGCAACGCACCAGTGATGCGGTTTCATCTCATGGCGAAATGCATATGAGTATCAGCCTGCTGGTCTTTATTGTGGTTTATGGTTCGGTATTTGGGGTTGGTTACGCTTACATGATGCGGCTTATCCGTAAAGGGCCAAAAGCGCATGAAGGTACCCAGCAACAACCCGGCGGACCCGGTCAGCCGAATACGCCATCACGGCCACTGTCGGCAGTAAGTGAGTCATTTAGTTCTGACAACCACCAAAGCAGGAGCTAATTATGGGTATCGATCTTCCACTGATTTGGTTTGTCATTATCGTTTTCAGTACCATGATGTATGTAGTGATGGATGGTTTTGATTTGGGTATCGGGATCCTGTTTCCACTGGTAAAACACAGCCGTGATCGGGACTTGATGATGAACAGCGTCGCCCCCGTGTGGGATGGTAACGAAACCTGGCTGGTTCTTGGAGGGGCGGCCTTATTAGGTGCTTTCCCGTTGGCATATGCAGTTATTCTGGATGCACTGGCAATTCCTCTTACCCTAATGTTATTGGGTTTGATCTTCCGTGGCGTAGCCTTCGAATTTCGCTTTAAAGCCAGCGCTGAAAAACAGCATATCTGGGATAAAGCCTTTATCGGTGGGTCATTGATTGCCACCTTTACTCAGGGCATAGTGGTCGGTGCTTTTATTCACGGCTTCCCGGTAACGGGGCGGAGTTATAGTGGCGGCCCATTTGACTGGTTGACACCTTTTGCTCTGTTTTGCGGCTTCGGTCTGGTTATAGCCTATGCACTACTCGGCTGTACCTGGCTCATTATGAAAACCGAAGGACATGTGCAACAGGTCATGCATAAGCTAGCCACACCACTGACATGTGTAATGCTGCTCGTTATTACCATCATTAGCCTGTGGACACCGCTTGCACATCCACAAATTGCGGCACGCTGGTTTACGCTACCCAATCTGTTTTTGTTCTTACCGGTGCCATTATTGGTAGTCCTGGCTAGTTGGGTATTACTGCGCTCAGTTAAACGGGGTGGGCATTATGCCCCCTTCCTATTGACGTTATTGCTGGTGTTCCTTGGCTATAGCGGTTTGGGTATTAGCATTTGGCCTTATCTTATTCCGCCATCCATTACTTTGTGGCAAGCGGCAGCTCCGCCGCAAAGTCTGGGTTTTATGCTGGTCGGCGCACTCTTTATTATTCCTATTATTTTGGTTTACACCTTCTGGAGCTACTACGTATTCCGAGGGAAAATCCATCACGATCAAGGTTACCACTAAGTACCAAGTGGATAATGACAATCATGGGCTAGTTCGCTGGCCCTGATATGTTCTTATAGTGAATATTAGAATTTGTATGCATGAGACTTATATGTCTGAAAATAAAACGATAAAATCACAAACAGCCCTTCAGCCAACTGAACAGCTAAAATCGCCTTGGTGGAAGAAGATCGGCTGGATGTTACTTATTTGGTGCGGTAGCGTACTGACTTTATTCGCAGTTTCTATGTTGTTTCGTATGATGATGACTGCGGCCGGCATGAAGTCCCATTAACGCTTACATGACACGATGAACATACGGTAAGGTTGCCACGTTTATTGGTCAAAGGAATATTATGTTATGAAACGTTACCTCATCCCCTTGGTTAATCAGATAGCTTTACTGATGATGCTACTGGGTTTACTGGGCCTTGCCGGTATGACTATCTCGTCATGGATGGCGCAAAGTATTCAGGGTAACGCGCATGCCATCAACAAAGCAGGCTCGCTACGCATGCAAAGCTACCGGCTGCTTTCAATGGTACCGTTAAATAATGGTGATTTGCCCTACCTGGTTGCACTCGAGCAGGATAAAACCAGTAGCGACTTACAACATGCGTTACAGCGAGAAGGGTTAACCAGCCAATATCAACAAATAGAGCGTTACTGGCAAACCACGCTAAAACCACAGTTGCTACAAGCTAAACATCCCGATGACGTTGCCGTCAACGTGGCAGACTTTGTCCACCAGCTAGATGCTCTGGTATTAGCCATTGACCATAAAACTGAACAACGCTTGTTATTGGTTACCATGATTCAACTGGTGTTCATTGTTCTGACAATGAGTTTACTATTGGCCACTATCTATTATTTGCGCCGCCGCATACTGCGTCCATGGCTGCAATTAATCTCCATGGCGAATGCGATTGGTCGCGGTGATTTCAGCAAACGCTATACGCTGTCTTATCAACGAGATGAAATGGGAATGCTGGGTACCGCATTGAATCGAATGTCGCAGGAACTTTCTTTGATATACAGTGACTTGGAGCAACGAGTTACTCAAAAAACCGCTGATTTACAACAAAAAAATCAAGTATTAGCCTTTCTATATCATAGTAGCCGTCAATTACATACCCACCAACCATTAAGCGAGCGCTTAGTTCCAATTATCGAGCAGCTACAAACACTGACACCATTGGAAAATGTGCAGATCTGTTTATATGAAAATCATCTTTATCGCGATCATCTCGCTGATAACGCCGATGGCGAATATCTGCCGCCCCAAAACAGCCCGGCACAACTCACTATTAGCAGCTCATCTGGCGGAGTGAGTAGTGCTGTTTTGCGGGAATCTTTGAGTTGGAGTCTGAGTGATAAGCTTGGTCAATATGGGTTACTACTGGCAAAACTACCCACTGATAAATCACTCAATTCAGATCAGCAGCAACTGGTCAATATGCTGGTGGAGCAACTGAGCAGTACATTGGCTCTGGAAAGCCAAGCCCGGCATCAGCAGCAATTATTATTGATGGAAGAGCGTTCAGCCATTGCCCGGGAACTGCATGACTCCATCGCCCAGTCGCTTTCCTGCCTCAAAATTCAAATCAGTTGTTTGCAGATGCAAGCGCCCGACATGCCGGAACCCAGTAAACTTTTAGTACAGCAAATGCGCGATGAACTTAACATCGCCTACCGCCAGCTACGTGAATTACTGACGACCTTCCGCCTGAAGCTAAATGAGGCAACATTACAAGCGGCACTTCAGACTTTGGTAAATGAATTCAGCGAGCGAGCCAGTTTACCCATTACCCTCGAGTTTAACTTGCCGTCAGACTGTGTCCCCGACCATCAAGCCATTCATATGGTTAACATTGCCCGTGAAGCACTGAACAACATTTATAAGCATGCTCACGCCAGTATGGCCACAGTCAGGGTTACTGTTGAGCAAGGTGATGTCATCATGTCCATCCGCGATAACGGCTGTGGGATTGGACAGGCCAGCGAGCGGCCTAATCATTACGGTTTGATCATTATGCAGGATCGGGCAAATAGCCTGAATGGTGACTGTAACATCCGCCAACGGGACGATGGCGGAACAGAAGTTCAGGTGCGATTTGCTCCAGATAATGACTCTCTTGACTGATGCTTTCTGTCCAGATGGCCTATCTCTACCGCTTCGTGGCTAGATCTGGTAATCAATCACCACCTCATCTGCTGCCTCTGCCAACACTTTCTCTTTAATATCATGCAAAGAAAGTGTTGGATTACAGAGCTGTATAAAGAACCAAATGAAGTTACGTTGTAACTGACCTCGTTTTAGCCCTAGCCAAACAGTATTAGCATCAAACAAGTGTTCGGCATTTAGTCGTACTAACCCTTTATCACGATGTGCCTCGTAGGACATATCCGCCAGAATGCCGACTCCCATGCCGAGTTCAACATAGGTCTTAATTACATCAGAATCTTGTGCACTGAGTGCAATATCGGGTGTCAGTCCAGCATTTTTGAAGGCATTGTCCAAACGTGAGCGGCCAGTAATCCCCTGACGATAGGTAATCAATGGCAACGTACTCAGCGTTTCAAGGGTGATATTAGGGTCTTGTGTTAGCGGGTGATTATCCGGCACGACAATAGCGTGGTGCCAGCGATAATAAGGAAACGTGGCGACAGACTCGTCACTCATTAATAGTTCAGTAGCAATACCAATATCCGCTTCACCGGAATGCAGCATGGCTGCAATCTCTTGCGGGTTCCCTTGGCTAATAACTAACTTAACTTGCGGGTATAACAGGCGGAATTCTTTAATCACCCGAGGCAAACTGTAGCGAGCTTGAGTGTGTGTGGTAGCAATATGCAACTGTCCACTATCATTATTGCTGAATACATCAGCCAGACGGCGGATTTGATTAGCATCATTCAGCATGCGTTCGGCTACTGTCAGCAACTCCTTGCCCGGTTCAGTCATCCCGAGCAACCGTTTTCCTCGTCGAACGAAGATCTCAATACCCAATTCTTCTTCTAGTTCGCGAATATGCCGGCTAACACCCGATTGTGAGGTAAATAAAGTATTAGCCACTTCGGTCAGGTTATAGTTGCAACGGGCTGATTCCCGAATAATTTTAAGCTGCTGGAAATTCACATTTAGCCCCTTTTGATTTCACTCTATTTGGTAGATAGATTTACGGGGGAAAATGGCCACCAACAAATACAAAAAAACCGTTGCTTATGTTTTTTTGTGCTAAGTAAAGCTTATGGCATACGTAAATCACTATACTATGGTGGTAAAAATTGAAATAACCCAATTTATCAAAAAGATAGGGGAAATAGAGGGGTTTCTAATTTTGGGGGAGAAATTAAAATCAGCTATATTTAATTACTTTTTAATATACCCAGAGCTATTGGTATTGCCGGTAGAGCGCCGACTCCCCTACTGATGCGTCAGTTACCCAGAGGATCGTACTTTGCCGTTAGACGCCCTTTTGGCTCGGTGCTAAAATCGCTTAATAAAATTCATCTGCCAAGACTTTATCTCCTTCATATTCATGCCAGGGAGTGAGTTGACATTGATGTTATTCAGCCTTTTATGTATGTAAGGCTGTTCAGGAGTTACTCATGCCATTGGCTATTATCGCACTCACCATTGCTACCTTTGGCATTGGTACCAGCGAGTTTGTAATTATGGGGTTATTGCCGGAAGTTGCCCATGACTTGGGGGTCAGTATCCCTAAAACCGGGATGTTGGTTTCTGTTTATGCCATGGGTGTGGTAATCGGCGCACCTTTATTGGCTATTGCAACGGCGCGAATCCCGCGTAAATCCACACTTTTGGGTTTAATTGTCCTGTTTATTATTGGCAATGTCCTGTGTGCATTGGCACAAACCTATAACTTATTGATGGCTGCCCGTATTATTGCAGCGCTCTGCCATGGCACTTTCTTTGGTTTGGCATCGGTGGTCGCCACTGATTTGGTCCAACCTAACCGCCGGGCGCGGGCAATAGCATTAGTCTTTATGGGTGTCACACTGGCAAATGTACTTGGTGTGCCATTAGGTACAGCAGTTGGACAAGCTTTTGGTTGGCGAGCCGCTTTCTGGGGTGTCAGTGCTATTGGTATTGTAGCTATCATCGCGGTAATCGCCTGGTTACCGAATAATATTCCGATGAAGAGAATCAGTCCTAAGCTGGAATTCAAAACCCTGATGCAGAAAAAAGTGCAAACCGCCTTACTGCTATCAGTATTAACCAATGCCAGCCTGTTTACTGTTTTCACTTATATTGCACCATTATTGCGTGAGGTGACGCGAGTTTCTGAACATGGCGTTACTGTGGTGTTATTGATTCTTGGGGTTGGGTTGTCCATCGGCAGCGTGATGGGAGGTCGTTTAGGCGACAAAAACCTGGTGGGATCCATGACCCGACTAATCGCCATACTGATAGCTATCCTGCTGGCGCTGCATTACACCATTGGTTTCTATTTACCGGCACTACTGACATTGTTTATCTGGAGTATTGTGGCTTTTGCCTTGTGCCCAATGTTACAACTATTAGTAGTGGATCAGGCCCGTGACGCCCCTAATCTGGCATCAACCTTTAACCAAAGCGCGTTCAATTTAGGTAATGCATTGGGCGCCTGGTTCGGTGGCACCTTGCTGGCTTTTGGTCTGCAATTACAGCAACTTCCGCTGGCTGCAATGGTCGTGATGGTTATCGCACTGGTCACTATGTTGCGTTTAAGATTGCATTTCCGTCGAACGGCAATTGTAAAACCCATCAATTAAGCAATCAATTCATCTTGCCCTACATATCTGTGGGGCAAATGCGCCGTTGCAGCCTATCGCACTCTTTTTATGCAAATAATTATCATTAACATTGGTTGATGTTATAGTTTATCCCTTTATAAGCCACAACCTCTGCTGGCTGATGACCAAGAATAAAACATCATAGGATAAGAAGGATAAACTGTGACCACAGGATCAACCGCAGCAAAACCCACACATCGCCCAGTTCCACCGCGTCTGATTCAGGTGAAAAAGATAGTGGATACCTCACCGCATTTACGTCGAATCACCTTCCATAGCCCGACATTGCAGAATTACCCGTCTGATTGCGCGGGCGCTCATTTGAAAATCTTCCTACCTTTGGCGAGCCAAACTCAGCCGGAACTGCCAGTACTTGGTGAAAAAGGTCCAATCTGGCCTGCCGCCGAGGTCCGTCCGATTGTTCGAACCTATTCTGTTCGTGCTTCTCGCCCAGAACTGAGTGAGCTGGATATTGAGTTTGCTATTCATGATCACCGTGGTCCGGCGGTCGATTTTGCCCGCAATGCCAAAGTCGGTGATTGGTTAGGGATTACCAATCCTGGTGGACCGGAAACTATGTTGCCAGCAGCGGCATACAGCTATCTAGTGGGTGACCCCGCCTCACTGCCCGCTATTGCCGCCTTACTGGAAACCCTGCCTGCAAATGCCGAAGGCCATGCCATCATCCGTGTAGATAGCCCGCAAGATGTATTGAATCTGATTAAACCTGCCGGGTTGGAACTGAGTTGGGTCATTGGGGGTACGGAAAAAACAGGTGATGTGATAACCCAATTCTGTGCGCTGAATCTGCTGATGGAAGAGTCAACATTCTGGCTGGCTGGAGAAGATAGCATGGTGGTGCAATTGCGCCGTTATCTGCGCCGAGAAAAAGGGTGTGAGCGGCAGCAACTTTATGCTGTACCCTACTGGCGCGAAGGGCTGAATGAAGAAGATTATCACCATAAGCGCCATGAAGTTATGGACAATATTGACGAGTAAGATTAATTAATATCTGTAAAATCAATGGACATTACCCTGTAGTGTCCGTTTTCATAGCTATTTTTTTTACCCTTTCCAGTTAAAACCTTGTAAATTTTCTGCGACAATTCCCTGTTATTTGTTAGTCTTAAAGCTACTTAGCCTACAATATGGCACTTAATTATCATTAAATGGCTCTAATGCCCGTTTAATGCAGTAAAGTTATTAGGAGCGCTCTCGAAATGAAGTCGCAAAATGATCCTGGCCGATCTAAATCTCGCCATCACGAATACTCCCTCATCCTGCCGATCATTGCATTGGTCATTCTTAATATCTGGGGTGATACCAGCAATTTTGCTGCTGTTATTGTTATCAACCTGATCGCACTTGTGGGTATCCTGAGCAGTGCTTTTAGCGTAGTGCGCCATGCCGACGTATTAGCACACCGCCTGGGAGAACCCTATGGCTCTTTAATCCTCAGTCTGTCGGTTGTTGTGCTTGAGGTCAGTTTGATCTCAGCCATGATGGCAACAGGTGATGCCGCACCCGCCCTGATGCGCGATACGCTCTATTCAATCATCATGATTGTGATTGGTGGATTGGTCGGTGTTTCCTTGCTGCTCGGCGGTCGAAAATTTGCTACCCAGCATGTCAATCTGGTAGGCATTAAACAGTATCTGATGGCTATATTCCCGCTGGCTATCATTGTGTTGGTGCTACCGAGTACCCTGCCCGGCGGCAACTTTAGCGTGGCTCAATCACTGGTTGTCGCAGCAATTTCAGCCGCGATGTACGGTGTTTTTCTGCTGATTCAAACCAAAACGCACCAAAGTCTATTTGTGTATGAACATGAGGATGAAGGTGACGACCCGAGTGACCCTCACCATGGTAAGCCATCCTCACACAGTAGCTTGTGGCACACATTTTGGTTGTTAATTCATTTAATAGCAGTAATAGCCGTTACCAAATTTGATGCCAACCCATTAGAAGCACTGCTTACTGAGTTAAATGCACCGGCTAAATTTACCGGTTTCCTGATTGCTCTGCTAATCCTCTCCCCTGAAGGATTAGGGGCGTTAAAAGCGGTGCTGGCTAATCAGGTACAGCGTGCGATGAACCTGTTCTTCGGCTCAGTGCTGGCAACCATTTCACTGACCGTTCCTGCGGTTACCTTGATTGCGGTAATCACCGGGCAAGAGTTGAACTTTGGTCTGGAAGCGCCACATATCGTGGTGATGGTCAGCGTGTTGATTTTGTCGCAAATATCATTTTCCACCGGCAGAACCAACGTACTTAATGGTACCGCCCATCTGGCGCTATTTGCCGCTTATATGATGACTATCATGCTGTAACTTCATGCCCGCCAAGGGACAAGCAAAGGGCAAACGTTTATCGCGCTTGCCCTTTTTTATCGGGTCATCCATTCATAACACTGAGTTATGAATAGGCATTTAGAGTGTGTTGGCAGAGTGCAGAGCGGACACAGTCCTGTTTATCAAAGCGGATGATACCAATCATTTCATCCTCAGCAAAACGCTCCAGCGCGTCACTGAGACCTGATTTCACACCACGCGGAAGGTCGCATTGGGTGATATCGCCATTAACGATGACCGTAACATTTTCACCGAGACGGGTTAGGAACATCTTCATTTGGCTGGCGGTTACATTTTGTGCCTCATCGAGGATCACTACCGCATTCTCAAAGGTACGCCCGCGCATATAGGCGAAAGGCGCAATTTCCACTTTGCCGATTTCTGGGCGCAGGCAGTATTGCATGAAAGACGAGCCGAGCCGGCGCAGCAGAATGTCATACACCGGGCGGAAGTAAGGCGCGAACTTCTCAGAGATATCACCAGGTAAGAACCCCAGATCCTCATCAGCCTGTAGTACAGGTCGCGTCACAATTATCCGATCAACTTCTTTGTGAATCAGTGCTTCTGCGGCCTTAGCCGCGCTGATAAAGGTTTTACCACACCCAGCTTCGCCGGTCGCAAAGATGAGCAGTTTATTGTCTATGGCTGATAAGTAATGACCTTGAGCTTCCGTACGCGCCTGAATAACGGAGGTATCACGGCTATCCCGTGCCATACCTATTGATTCAACACCGCCCATTTGCACTAACGATGTCACGTTTTCTTCCTCACGTTGACGATGGCTACGTGAATCACGTCTAATTACGCGTTTCGCTTCACGACGAGCTTTGATCACTGCTTTCTGTCTTCCCATAGTGGCACCTTACAGTTTGTTTCACCTACCGCAGCAGCGGTTGCCTGCGCGATTATATCCGTCATACTTCAAGCTGCATGTGTGTTGACTTCCTGCAACTCGAATTACTTTGGGTATATGTTTCACATACGGATGAGGTTTTTGGCTTCCTTCGCAGCCAATAATAGCCAATGAAAAATGCGAGTAGCGTCAACACCCAGGCCCCAAAATGACTTGTGTAAAAACAGGTCTGGGGTGAGAACGATATCGCAAGGGAGTTATTACGTGACATGAATACTTGAAACAATAACGCTGGAGACAAAAATATATCAGGGATAGATAATGACAGTACTGCTGGAAAATGAGAGTCGGAGGGGGAGCCCTCGTAACAACGAGTTGCTTGGGTAAAACAGTGGTCTTGTCTTAACAGCCCAATCATGGACTCTAGCATTAGCGATCCCCGCAGTGATAAACAACAGCCTAAGCTATGCACCGTGTGAAAAATACCGCCAGATGATTACAGTATAATGACACTCTTAAGTTTCGCGATCTCAAAATGTAAAAAAATATAATTTTTTTATTTGCTCATTTTTTGCTCTGATTATTTTTTGCATCGCGCTATACTATTAAGCCCTGTTTTACTCCCTGCATCAAACGAGCTTCGTAATTTCGCCTTTACCTTTTTTATTTGGGTTATAAGTAAAGACGAAAATAAAAAAACATCATTAATACAATAGAATAAACTCAAATGTAATTAACCAGATCCTCTCTAACGGCTGATTCTTAAATCCTGTAAACGTGCTATTTGTCGGCCTTCACTATCAAAGTTCTCCAGAGCCAGCCAATCATTAAATGCCTGCTTAATTAATGGCCATTCACGATCAGTTATGGAATACCAATTGGTGTCTCTATTGCGCCCTTTAGTCACAATCGCCTGACGAAATTGGCCCTCATACTGAAAACCAAAACGAGACGCAGCAGAGTTTGAGGGTTCATTCAATGAATCGCATTTCCACTCACAGCGCCGATAACCTAATTTATCGAAGACATAATGTAATAGTAAATATATTGCCTCTGTCCCTGCCGAGTTACGTTTTAAACGTGGCGACCAATTCACTGAACCTATCTCGATAACACCATTATTCTCATCAATTCGCTGTAAGCCAACCGTCCCCAATGCAAGGCCCGTCTGTGCATCAATAACCGTATAGTGGACAGCCCCCGGTGCATTGATCAGGGTTTGCAGATAGAGATGAAAATCAGCTTCATTTTCAGGTCGTTCACAATAAAAATAAGTCCAGTCATCGGCCTCTTTCGCCATGTGATACGCCTGATATAACGACGCTTCATGCTTGTCTGCATTCACTGGCGCGAGATAGCAAAAATGGCCGGGTAAAATCTCACGCTGAGGTTGCTGCGCTGATTGCCAATGCGGTAATTCAGTGCCGATAGTTTGCCCAAAATAGTTTTGCTTCACTGTATGCTCCTTTTAAACACAACTGGCAGAGGAATATCAATTATTACGATACTCAATGATTTCACGCGCGGTAATTCCTGCCAAATCATAGCAATATATAAGGCAAGAATGGCAAAACAAAGTGACGTTTTTTGGCGGGAAATAGCTGAAATAATAGCAAGCAGGGTCTGAATACCCGATATAAGTACAGAATAACTTACTATCAGGTATTCAGAGATGATGGCCCATCACCCCCGGCGTAGATTAACTACCGGTGCAACGGTGGGAAGCTGTAGTCCTTCTTTGACGTCCAGTAATTGCCCATGTTCATCATTATATAACGTGAGACAGGAACCCGCTTGAAGCTGAGCCACCACCTCCGCTGAAAGTTCCATACTGCTAGCCAACTCATCATCATTCAGATGTGGTCGATGCCCACGACGTTCTACCTGAAAACGCACCTGATTGTATTTAGCCCAGACGATGATTACCACGGCATTGAATGCCGCAATCGCCGCATACAATGCCAAGGTTGTCAGGCCGCTAATAATATACATTCTGAACGGAATCGGCCCCATATTCGGCGCTCTACCAATCATGTCGAGAAAACCTTTCACGAACAGAAAGATAAAACCTATCCAGGCCAATGCCGTGATAATAATGTCGATCCAGCGCGGTATCAGCCGCTGTTCAGTGTGAATAAGAGGTGCACTCATGGTTTAACCCTCCCGATCCCACGGTCAGGGCTAACCCAACGCGCACGTTTACGCTTGGTATTGAGCATGACTTTGGGGAACGAAACCACTGTGGTGAACAAGCTCAGCATCCAGTAGACCATGGGATACCAGATAATCCAAAACAGTGAACTACCCAGTTTAGGCTCATAGCGCCGTTCAATGACCAAGCTTATCGCAAACTGCATCAAGCAAGTCAACGCCAGTACCATCCCGGTAAAGGCCGGTGGGAAGACTGTTTGTACATGGATACCTGGCGGTAAAGTAATAACCAATCCCAGTAGGAACAGGATAATACTGAACAGGTAAGTGAACGCCCAGGTTATCGACAGTGAATATTCAAGAAACAGTAACCACATGCGGCGATTACGCCAGCGCCACAGCTTAAACATATTTTTCAGGAAAACTTCAGCCCCGCCCTGCGCCCAACGCAAACGTTGCTTCCATAAACCACGTAAGGTTTCCGGCATCAAAATCCAGCACAAACCGCGAGGCTCAAAGAATACTGACCAGTGCCTGATTTGTAATTTCCAACTGATATCGATGTCTTCCGTGATCATGTCCGGGCTCCAGTAGCCCACATCCGCCAGTGCTCGGCGACGGAACGCAGCAACCACACCAGAGACGGTGAAAACTTGACCATAGACACGTTGTGTCCGTTTAATCAGCCCGATGATAGAAGAGAACTCACCAACCTGCACACGGCCAACCAACGTTGAGCGCGTACGGATTCGCGGGTTACCGGTAACCGCACCCGTGCGTGGATTCGCAATCAGCGGCGCGACCAAATAAGGCACCGCTTTGCTGTCCAGTAGGGCATCACCATCAATACATACCAGATATTCACTACGTGCCGCTGCTGCTCCCATACGCAGAGCAATAGCTTTACCCTGATTATGAGCCAGATGAATAACACGCAACCGCGAGTCCTCAGCCAACAGGCCATCCAGCACTTGTGCAGTATCATCACTGGAGCCATCGTTAATGGCGATCACTTCAATATTGGTGTAAGTCTGTGCCAATGCCGCGTGAATGGTTTCCCGCGCATTCTCTCCCTCATTAAAACAAGGGATTAAAATAGACACTAACGGATTACCTTTTAGCTCCGGTGCGGGAACATCATCGCCCCACGGCCAGTGTCTTTCTCGGCGTAGCCAAAAATAGACACCACCGGTTATCCAAATACCGGACATAAAGAGCGGATAGAAGAAAACAAAATTCAGCAACACATCACCAGTAAAGAGCAGGATCATACCCGCAGGTATACTCAGTACTAGGCATAGGATGAGTAACGCAATAATTCTATCGATCATATAAAGGGTACCAGGCAGAAGATAGCACAGGGCGGACATCTTTTAGCGGTGGTTCGCCAGTGATAAAGTTATCCGGATAGTAACCAAAATTTTGCGCGCCATTTAACTGCAACTGGCGCATCCATCCCGCCAGTATCGGGCCGCTGATGGCATTGCTGCCCTCAGGCTTGGTCCAGTCCTTCGATTGCAGTTCAAATACGGTTTTATTCAGGGCCCCAGGGCGCTCTGCAACTTTATTAACTAATTGCGATAGCCACTCATTAGACTCTGATAACGGCACCTTCTCCATTAGCGGCATTGCCATCGGGGCAACCCAATCATAGTTAGCCAGGAAATCATCAAGATTCTGCGCAAACCATGCTTCACTTTCCGGTTCTAAGATCGGCATAGCAAATATATTACGGGCAGATTTTACTTGTGGACCACGGATATCACGCACCTGACGTGTTAACTCATTAGTAAAATCAACCAGATATTTACTCTTATATCGCGTCCAGCGGGCCATGGTTTCCGGGTCTTGGCGTATGGTAGCAATTGAACCTGGGAAACCGGCTTTCTCATATGCACGGATAGCATCCGGCGATGCATCTTCAAAATCAGACATTACCGCGTCGTCATGATAGAGAATCCCGTCAATCGGTGCGCTATAGGCCATATCGCGATAAATATCGATGATGCGCTGTCTGACTTCCGGGTTAAATGGCGATAGGCGACGATATTGATCCGGATCGATACTGGTTTTCCCTGTTTTTGGGTCAATACGCTTAATCCGTGGTAACGACGGGTCCATCTCAAATGCCAACACCGGCATCCAGGCATAAACATCCACATCAGGGCGTGATGCTAGTTGCCAGGCAACGCGGTTAAACAAGTTCTGGCGCATTGGTATCCAACGGTTAGGGAAGTATACCTGACGAATATTGCCATCCCCTTTCGGATCAGAAAATGCTTGCAGGAACACCGTGGTGACGCGTAAATCAGAAATCCGTTGTACCAGTTTGTCGAGATTTTCCTTTTCCTGTACCGGGTCTGGATCGTAGAGATAATCCAAGTCAACATGCGCCACCCGCATGATGTCTTTTTCCTGCACAGAGGTAACCAACTGGGCAAAGTCTTTCAACGACGGATTATTACTGATCAAGATACGCGGTATATTCATCAGATCATTGACGTTACCAATACCGGGCTCCAGTGTCATAGCCATCTGGTAACCGTGTTGGCGTAAGATATTTAACACGGTTCCATTGGCTGCACCGTATGGCCAAACCCAGACTCTCGGTTGCTTGCCCGTTGCCTGAATAAGACGCTGAGTTATCAAGGTAACCTCTTTTTCCATCCGCTGCTTGAAAGCCGCTTCAGTTTCATATTTTTTCGTTTTAGGGTCATAAATCAAGTTGGCTGCTGCCGGTTCGGTATTCCCCTGCGGGTTTGCTATCACGCCGTAATGGGAAGCGTAAGTATGTGCACCGATTTCAATCAGTTTTGATTTAGCCATTTCGCTGATCTGTTTCCAGGTAAGAAAACGATCGCGATCAGTACTTAAACCACCGAAATCCACCTTCTTATTCGGTGGCGTATCGATCCAAGTCCCCACTGGAGCCAGTACTGCACTCAAATTATTGGCTTCTAACAATGGGTAAACACGGTTATAAAAACTACTGTACCCATCGTCAAAGGTCAGTAAAATGGCTTTATTAGGCAGCGGTGCGCCACCATTACGGGCCGCTAAAATCTGATCAACAGACACCACGTTGTAACGATTATCCTTTAGCCAGGCCAATTGTTCACTTAATGCGCTGCTTCTTACTGACAGATAGCGTTGGTCTGCGGATTCATCTTCAACGTCGTGATAAGCAATAACCACAAAGGTATTTTTTTGCCACGGCCTTTCACTTAGCGGCAATGCCCGCTCAGCGGGTGGAACGAATACCGGTTTCTCTGCATAACACACCGAGGCCAGCACCGTTATCATTCCTACTACAAGTATTCGTATAAAAAATAGTATCTTCGCCATGGCGCTGATCCCTTAGAAACGGTAATTCAAATCGAAAGCGAGCGAGAGATCGTGCTCACGGACACCATCATAGGGGCGCTTATCGTAGGTCACTGCTATCCCAGTATCCACGACATCATTCCATTGAATGCGTTGCCCATAACCTGCCGTGGTTACCAGACCATTACCGAAGTTTTTCTCCCAATAACCGCCAACACCGAGCTGAATTTGTTGGCTCCAGACGGTTTTATAGTGGCGATACATAATGTGGTTTAGGGTAATGGCAGGGACGTAAGTGAAATCACTTTTCGGGTTATAGTAAATCACATCCTCTTTGGTGTTATGGCTCGACGCTAACCCTAAGCTAAGATCTGCCGTCAGGTAAGGGCCCGTCCAGACACGCTGGCGTCCGTTGAACTCGTATTCCCAACGGTTGTTGCCGTCAGAGAAACGTGACGGTGTCACGCTAATTTCAGCATCACGCCGATCATCTGCTTTCCAGAACACATATGCTGACGCACTGTTAGCGGATATATTATTTTTTAATGCCCGCAATGGGGTATCTTTGGCCAGTCTCTCAACCTGCCCGCCAACGCGCCAGTGATCATTAAAATCGTACCAAGTCGATAACCGAGCACCGGTTTTGTTACCAAAACCGTAATTCTGATTATTCACTTCAGCCTCAACCCAATGGTCACGGGATGTCCACTCGCCCCCTAGCCGTGTCGCACGATTAATGCCTTTTCCTTCTTCAAATTGCGCATTGTCGTAGCTGCCACCACCGAATACCCGCCAGTTTTCAGCTATCGGGGGGCTATACAGCAAGGTTTCAACGCCAAAATCCTTGTTACCACTGATTGGGCTGTTGGAAGAAATAGTTCGATTCCCGGTTACACGCAATTCATACATGTTATGCACTTTGCGCTGACGATCGAGCTCCTGAGAGGGAACATCTTCAGGAGAACGGGTAATCACATCATCAGTGAGTAACTCCATCTGATGCCATTCCTGCAAATCCATCGCAGTTTCAGCTTGTGCACGTTCCAGAATAAGACTGCGTGGCGCCAATGACTCTACTGCTTTCAATTCTTGTTCAGATTTACGTGGTAAATCTTTTGCCAAATAGATACCGGCCAGAGCAATACGTAAATTCTGGTTAGCAGGAGCAGTACTGGATAGCGTTTCCAGTTTTTTCTGCGCCGCAGGCAGATCATTGAGTGCTACCAGGGATTGAACCAGCAGAGTCTGCCCTTCCATCCAGTCATCATTCGGCTCTTTACCTGGCAGACCATAAACGCCAACCTGATACGGCGTTTGCTCGCTATAGTTTTTAGCGAATTGATGTGCTTTATCCAATTGTTCACTTTCATTCAACGAATAATAGAGATCATCTGCATCAAGTAAATCATCGCTATTACGGAATGTTTTGCCATCGGCGTAATACAAACTGGTCAAGATGGGCGCTGCTTTTTCTGGCATCCGGCGATCGATATAAGCAGATGCCGCCCAGCGACGTGCATAATCCGGCATCTTGTAGCCTTCGGCTTCCATGCCTTCATATTCTTTAATGAGTTGTTCGGTATTACGGCGAACCAATAACGCGCCTAATCTATCGATACGAGCACGTTGATAATCGGCCTGCGCTTCGGGATCTTTGCTCCAGCGGGCTAACAAATCCTGATAATCAGCCAACGCTTGATCAGCAATATAAAATCGCTCCGTCTCGCTGCGTGTTGGTAGTACCGCCATACGGACTTGTTCCGCTGCAGCATCTCGCTCAAGTTGCCGATATTGCTCTGCGGTCACTAATTTTGGATTCTCTTTGGCAAGCTGCAACGCAGGATCGGCAATACGGTTTCTTTGCAGAATCTCGAGGTGATTTTTTAATACTTCCTCAGATTCCGGTGCCAGTCGTACCGCCTCACTCGAGGCCTGTAAAGCATCGTAATTGCGGTTGGTTGCCCGATTAAGATAAGAGAGGGTCATATAGTTTTTTGCAGAAGGGTCACGCGCAGCCAGGTCTTTCGCTTGCTGTAAAGCTTCACCACCGCGCCCGGAATCCGCCTGAGTCATTATCATGCCAGTGATAAGATCTGGGTTGGTTGGGTCTTTCTTTAAACTGCTTTGCCACAATGCCAACGCCTGATCCCAACGTTTTTCATTGCGATATGCACGCGCTGCTGACGCTAAGCCCCGCGAAGAGAGATTCATTGAAGAGTGGTATCTTTCGTAAACGTCAATGACCTCTTGATCACGCCCTGCCCAACCGGCTATTTGTAGCCAGTCGTCTACCTGCCCACTATTGAGAGGGCCAGATTTGGATTCTTTTTGTAAGTAGTCAAGGACCGGCGCGGTATCTCCTGATCTGGCTTGGATGATTAACGAATCATACTGTGTATCTGCCAAAACTGGATTAACTGAAAGGCCGGAAATTAATAGCGCTAATAAAGTTATTCTGTGCCGGTGCAACGGGCGCAGTAGTGTTGTAAATGCGTTATACATTATATAACCCTTAAGCCAGCAACTTGTTTGATGATCAAGGAAAGCTACTTCACGAACATCCATTTTTCATTATGGAATTATGATGAAATGAAGTCCTTAGAATGTATTACAGCATGTTACATAGGATAGTTGAAAGAAAATACTGTTGTCGAATTATTATAGAATATTGTTATTCCAGCGATTAATAGAGGTGAAAATGTGTTATAGCGGTTAGTTTTAATGAAATTAAGATTAATCTTAGAAGAAAACTCTTTAAAAAGGCAAAATTTAGCGACGAAATATTTTCACTAAGGGAATCCTGCGATACAGTCGTCTGCAAAAGGGTAGCACGATTTGATTTTCGGGCTGTTTTAGCCTGTTTTTTTTACTACTTTTAATTTTAATATCTAAAATATTATTTATCTTATAACTAGAAAATAAGTCCGCTATTATTAGCAATAGTAGATTATCACTACCGTTATCATTAAGAATGAACTGATTGAAAATCAGGTCTTACTGCCAAAATGCCCGTAACCAAACTATTAAAACACTTCTACAATTTAACTCATTATTTTATATGAATAATTTTTATAACTATTTGAATGTTTGTCATATACGATTTTGACCTAAGAAAAATAGGCTCAGCTAAAATAGCTAGAGTCTATTTTGCAAGATGAATTTAATTCACATAAAGTGAGATGTTCAGCGCAGATTAGTCACAACGTTGTAAGCCGCGATCGAGTTTAGTTAAAAACTCATAACCATTATCAGTAATGAGAATCATATCCTCTAACATAATCGAACCGATCCCAATACCGTAATAGGGTGTTTCAAGGCTTAACACCATCCCAGGCTGGAACGTTTCAGTCGCTAATGTACTGATGAAAGGTGCTTCTTCTAATCCCAAAAATACACCATCACCGTGCCCTAGATGACCACGATTATAATGTGGCAAGCCCGATTTTTTAATGACGTCCATGGTGGAATCAAAAACATCTTTTAATTTAACCCCCGGTGCCACCCTTGAGAGCATATGTTCATGACCGATTCTAATGGTGTCATATATCTGCTTTGCTAGTGGGTCCGGCTCCCCCAGAACAAAAGTTCGCGCCAGATCGGCACCATAACCTGCAACATCCACACCGCAGTCAAACTTAATTAAGTCTCCCGGCTTAGCTGGGGTGTCATCCGCCAGCATTTTAGGCGAGAAGTTATCGCCAACCGAAATAAGATTGAAACGGGAGAAGTTCGTTTCCGGGAACGTCATTACTGCGGCTTTGTATGCCGCCGTCAATTGTGCCGCAGTACAACCGACGCGAATTTCTTTCGCTGCACGGGCAATACCAAACTCGGTTATCTCAGCACTTTTGCGCAGATGTTCAATCTCCCACGGGCTTTTGATCATCCTGATTTCATTAAATAACGGCGTTGAATCAACCAATTTCAGCCCTGGCGCTACTTTGTCCAGAACACCTTTTCCCCCGTTAGACATGGCATGTAATTCAATGGCAATGGTCTTACCCAGCACCCCGGCGTCCTCAAGCGCTGCTTTGACTAAACTAAAAACAGCTTCAACTGGCGGGCCAATCGGCCGCTCACGCTTGGTCTGATGATTAAGGGGATTGCGTGGAGAGTCGACATCGACCCACACCGGAAAGGTTTTTAGCACCATATTCGGCATATCAAAGTGGGCACTGGCTGCCTCAAACTCATTCATGATGATTTGCGAAGGAATTGCTGCATCACGGAACATAATCACCACCGCCGCACCAGTGTGGCGGAAGGTATACATAAAGAAGCTGGCGAACCCAGTGAGATAGTAGAAATTATCACAGACGGTGACCACCAGAGCATCAAGCCCTTCTCGCTCCATTACCGTACGGGCTTTGCGGCTTACCGCGTCTAAATGCGCAATCTTTTCTTTATTCACCAAACTTTCCTTCAAGGCTTATTTTATCTGTGATCTGAATAATATACCTAAAGTCATTGAAGTTGCAGGTGCAGAGCCAGGACAATTTATTACCGATTAATCAATCGTGTAATTCACCGACATCACTCCTTTTTTCTCCGAAATGGACTGAACAACAACCTTTCCCACATCGCGCAGCGAACTAACATGTGTTCCGCCACAGGCATACGCGGGCAATTCACCAAATCCGATTTCGCGAAAATCACCCTGGATCAACGTCTGTCGGGCTAAATCCTGATGAATAAACTGCTCTAAAGCTATCTGAACAGTATTAATATCAATTGGATGCGGATTTTCAGTTCGTTTAAATGAGACTCGGCCCTCACCCGGCCAGTGATGTGCCTTTATTGGCAACCAGCCATAACTTTCGCCAATATTGCCAATGATATGCCCAGCGGAATGCATGCGTGCATTCAGAAAACGCCGGTCACTGTCGATACACGCAGGTTGTATCCCTAATGCAACGGGCAGCGCCACATAATGAACTAATTGATGTTGCTGCTGCACCACATGTAATACCGGGCTGCCGCCAATCATACCGGTATCGCAAGGTTGCCCACCGCCTTGTGGATGGAAAATAGTAGCCTGCAATATTAAAGCAAATCGCTCACCATCAGGAGTACAACTCAGGACATTTACATCCGTAGCCAGCGTATCGTTATCAAAAAATAGACGAGTAGTCACAATCATTATCCTTTTATCATTTCCATTATGATTATATTAATGTCAGTCTATCGTGATAATCCGTCATAACCTCAAAGGACTGTTGCGCTGTGAGCATAAATACGCCTCTGACTCCGCTAAGCGAAATGGCTATTTTCGTTAAAGTGGTAGAAACCGGCAGTTTCTCGGCAGTTGCACGCCAGTTAGGCGTTTCACCTTCAGCAATCAGCCGTAGCGTCAGCCGACTCGAAAAAGCGCTGGCTACGCGCTTATTGCAACGAACTACGCGTAAATTGCGATTGAGCGAAAGTGGCGAAGAGGTTTTTAAACGCTGTCATGCGATGCTTAGTGCAGCCAATTCAGTGATGGAAGTCAGTGGCCAGTACAATCTGGAACCGGAAGGGCTTATTCGTATCAGTGTACCAAAAGCGGTTGGCCGTTTTGTCGTTCACCCGCATATCCCTGAATTCTTGCGCCGCCACAGTAAAATAGATGTACAACTGATCTTAGATGACCGCTACGTTGATTTAATTGATGAAAATATCGATTTGGCAATTCGTATTACTGACCAACCCCCTGCTGGAATGATTGGCCGGCAATTGATGACTATCGAACATTTGTTGTGCGCCACACCCGAATATCTCGCCGCCCATGAGGTTCCCCTGCATCCTCATGATTTAGCGCACCATAGCTGTATTTATCTCGGAGAGACGCCGGGAGACGCCCGCTGGAAATTCCGTCAAGGTAGCAAAGCGGTAACTGTCGCGGTACGGGGCCGCTACGCAGCTAACCATACCGGTGTCAGGCTAGATGCTGTCTTGCAGCATATAGGTATCGGCAGCCTACCTTATTTTACGGCCAGAACAGCATTGCAACAGGGACTGATAGTACCGGTATTACCAGAATGGCGCTTTATCAGTTCGTACAGCGGTGGCTTATGGTTACTCTACCCGCCAACCCGCTATTTACCCCCCAAGCTGCGCGTATTTATTGATTATATTGTCAGTTGTTTGCGTAAAGAACCCAACTTACCCCCCGCGGCGGTTAAATTACCCGCGATTTAATATGCTGTATTAAACCCAACTAAGTCGCAGGTTAGGTACCTACGGTGCAATTACCGTTTTTTCGCCAATAGTGTCGCAAAGCGCAGTTTTATCCGATTACCTTCGGCGTCGGTCTTATGTAATTGCCCAACATCTTCGTTGTACTTAATAATATCCCAATCTTTATAGTAATGGCTTAACTCACCCGACTTTAATGTAAAGGAGAACGGCACAGTACAAGGGAAGTCATCCGTAGACATGGCAGAGATAATCAAATTATAACCACCGGACAAGGTACACTCCTGCATATTATTAATAATAGAGGGAATTCTTTCCGGTTGTAGGAACATCAGGACCACAGTCGATAAAATAAAATCATAGCGGTTGTCCACACTGGCTTCATTAATATTGTAAGTGCTGGCGGTAATATTTTGCAGATTTTCCTGTACTATAATCTGCTGTAAATTATGGATACTATCGCTATTTTTGTCTACCGCCGTGACATCAAAATCCAATAAATTCAAATACAAAGAATTACGACCAGAACCACAACCTAAATCTAATGCTTTACCCGGTTTAACCATTTTCACGGCTTCAATGACTTCAGAGTGCGTCGGGGTTAAATTGTATTTTTTATGATAAAAATCTTCTGCCGTGCAATAGAAACTGAGTTGGCATTGCAGGTCATCTGAACATGCGGCAATACGGTGCCAGACTTGGGGTTCTATAAAGGGTGGCTGCTGCTCACAAGAGAAGCTATGCCTCGCCAAAGTATTCCCCGCTTCATCGAGGATCAGAAAATCCATCTCCCCGTTTAGAATGGTCAGTTTGGCCCAAGTACCTGCCTTGGTATTGTGTTTTTCCCGGAACATCGCCGGTACAGCGGTACTATTCCAGACAGGTAACTCTTTATAACACAGCAGTGCTGATGCATTTCCCATACTGATATTCCTCAGATAACTTAAAGATGTATTTAATATGCAACATATAATACAGCATTAACATTATCAAATGAAGCCGTCGGAACAAACAAATTCGGCACGAGATTTGGTTTATTTAAATCAATCAACAAATTGAAATAAAAGATAATATTACATCAAGGCATTGTGTGTTTAATCGTTTTTAAGTTTTCGATATGGTCGGCCAGTTTTTGAATATCGTCATCCGTCAGATGTGCTTTGGCCTTATTACCCCGGCCAACAATCTTGCCATCGCGGCGAGCAGTTAGACCATCAACAATTTCATCACGCGATAACGATATCAGTGGCGGTGCCTTATCCAAGCCTTTGCGATCAGCCGAACGCCCATGGCAACTTGAACAGGTTTGTTTATAAATATGCTCACCGTCAGTGGCCGCCTGAGCCGTGACACTGAGCAGCAGGACACCCACGCTTAACAACAGCACTGCTTTCATTATGCACCCGCCGCCCATTGTTGGAACAACGTAACCAGCGCCTGCTCATTACGCGCGCCCTGATGCAATTGCGTCACTTTACCACTGCGGTCAATCAGAAAAGAAGTCGGGGTGCCAATAACCTGGTAGCGTTCTTGTGTGATACCTAATTGATCACGAATAACCGGATAACTAATATTCCGCTGTGCCAACACCGGATTGATATCCACCTGTTCAGGATCGGTGTTAATCGCCACAACCACGATATCATCCCGATATTCCTGACTCAGTTTATCCAGTGCCGCCATTTCAGCCAGACAACCGCCACAGCTAGCTGACCAGAAATTGAGGTACACCTGCTTACCTTTCCATTGATCAAGTGCCACCGGCTTGCCTTTTAGGTCATAAGCTGCCAATTGCGGGGCCGCTTCACCCACCACCAACTCTTCTTGTTTGCACGCGCTAAGTAGCAATAACACACCACACATGCCGATAACTTTTAACCGATTACGCCACATGATGACGGCTCTCTTCATTAAGATATTTACCGTGCTGGAGCCGGATTATCCGATCAGCAACACACCCTAAATCTGGATTGTGGGTAACCATGACAATGGTTCTACCCTGACGATGAATATGGTTTAGCAGATCCAGCACCCGCTGTTCATTCTCTTCATCAAGGTTGCCGGTCGGTTCATCAGCAAAAATGATAGGGGGCTGATTAACAAGCGCACGTGCAATACACACTCGCTGTTGCTCACCACCAGAGAGTTGGCTAGGCAGATGCCCCATACGTGGTGTCATCCCGACCTGTTCTAAAACCTGCCGCGCGGCGTCTTCATCAACCACACTGTGATAATGCTGCGCTAACATAATGTTCTCTAACGCAGTCAGGTAAGGAATCAGGTGAAATTGTTGAAAAACCAGCCCTATCTTGTCAGCCCGAAACTGCCTGCGGCCTTCTTCGTCTAAGCCTGCGGCATCAATACCGTCAAGTAACACCTGCCCTTCGCTAACGGTATCCAGACAGGTCAGGATATTCATTAATGTTGTTTTACCTGAGCCGGACGCCCCCATAATCGCGACAAACTCACCACGATTAATGCGAATATTAATGTCTTCCAGCGCTGTAACTTGACCAAAACGCTTATATAAATGTCGGGTTTCAATGACGGCATCCGCGGTGTATTCAGGTTTCACCCGTGTTAATGGCGATGTCATTTGCTACTCTCCTTTCAGGACTTTAGCGGGTTCGATATGAATAGCCCGACGGGTGGGAACAATGGCCGCCACGGCGGCGACTAACAATGACAATATCAGGGTCAATGGCAGTACTGGTGCTCGCAAAGCGATTGCCGCACTGAACACCGTCTGGCCCAATACTTGCGCCAACACATACCCAAGCAAAGCACCACAGACTGCGGCAGCCAGCGATATAATCAGTGTTTCAGTCAGCATCTGACGAATAATATCGGCACCACTGGCACCCAATGCTTTTTGCAAGGCGAACTCTTTTGAACGCTCACCCACTATCGCCATTAAGGTGGTGTTAACGCACAGTGATGACAAAATGAGGATCACCACCGAGACCAGCCCCATCAGCCCTTTTATTTTATCAAGCACTTGTCCTTCAGAAGCCGAAACCTTACGGATTGGCCGAATTTCAAGATCGGGATATTGCTCACGCAGGCGGCTGGCAAATGTTTCAACCTGCCCCACATCATTACTGACACTAAGGAGCGCATTGCTGATATGCCCCGGTTGATTGAGCCATTTTTGTGCCAGTTCAAGATTGACGATTAACATGTTATCCGTGGCGTCACCCGCTTCAACAATACCTTTGACCTGAAGACGCTGGCGAGTCGCTCCATTCACCAATGTAATGGTATCGCCTACTTTGACGTGCAAGCGTTCGGCAAGTTTGACACCAATCATGGCATTGCGATCATCAAAACTGACGCCGATCCAGTTGCCGGTGACTTGCCAGTAGGGAACGAGCTGTTGTAGGGATTCAAACCATACCCCCATCAGCACCACTTTTTCCAATTCGGTGCGGGCCATACCATAAATATAGGGGCTGGAAGCATTGATAAGCCCTTTGGGTGCCGCATCTATAATTGGCTGAAATCGCTGTTGTTCAAAAGAGTTACCATGCCCTGGGCCGATATAGAAATTGGCACCAAAGGTTCGTAACTCCTGACTCATTTTGGCATTAATATCGAAATAAACTGCTGACATTGCGGTGACAATCGCTGCACCAACAGTGAGTGCGGCAAATACCACACTGACCCGTTGCATCCGCAGGCGCAGTGCACGTAATACTAATCGCCAGAACATACTATTACTGCCTTTATGCTGAATTGCCCGATGATTAACGGCCATAAAGCACCTCCACCGGATAGAGACTGGCAATACGCCGGGCAGGGAACCAGGTACCTATGACGGCAATCAACACGGATATCACCAGCACACAGGGCACCACCATCCAGGCAAAACTGAGTGGAGCGCCAAACAACATCAGGCCAATGGTTTTTGCCAAGCCCCAGCCAGCCAAACAGCCTGCCAGACCACCAATCAAGCCACTGATTGCTGCTTCAAGATAAAACAGCATCAAAATTTGCCACTGACGCGCCCCCAATGCTTTCATCAAACCAATCTCTTTCGCGCGTTCCATAATCGTGCTGGTCATCAGCGATGCAATCCCCATTGCCGCAGCAATCAACGCCGCCAGCGTAACCACCGCCAACAGCAGTTGTATCTTTTCAATCACCACCCCTTCAGATGCAGCAACTTGCCAAATTGGCCGCACTACGGAGCCAGAAATAGCCTCTTCCAATTGGTGTGCAATTGAAGAAACATAAGCAGTGCAATACCACAGGTCATATTCTTCGGCATTAAGGGCTTCAAGGTTTTCGCGCGCTTTACGCGACAACTCATTTTCTGGCACAGTCAATGCTGAAACCCGCACTGCCTGGATTTTTCCTGGCAAGCCGAGGAGTGATTGCACTGCGCTTAGGGGTAATACCAGGCGGCTCTCTTCTTCACCACCACTACTCAGCACCCCACTTATCTTCACCGTTAGTGGGCCAGAGGCACCGTTGAGGTGCAACTCATCACCGACTTTCCAACCAGTTTGCTGTGCCAGTTGTTTACCTAACAATGCCTCAGCCGTTGTCGCATCGGCTTTAACTGGCTCCTGCGGCCAGTTACCACTAACCTGCCAATACGGGCTGATAATTTGCTGACCAGTGTGATAGTCCTCTTCATCGGGTACATCAACCGGCTGATTAAAATAGGTCCCCAGCAGCGGAATAATTTGCCCCTTAACATCAGTTTCGCCGCTCAGTAATGGCGCAAAACCGACAATATTGTTACGCCAAAAAATATCTTTGATATTGGGTAACTCAGCTTGATCGAGGAAATCCTGCCCGGTAAGTGGGTTACTCTGCTCGCCGAATAATGACGGCAGTGCCACCTGCCCAGCAGGTTCAATCAAAATATTGGCACCATAAGACTTCAACTCACGTGACATTTTATCGCCAATATCTATCGATACCGCCAACAATGACGAGATGAGTCCGGCAGCAAGGAAGACCGTAAATACCGCCAGGGATTTACGCCGGACATTCCTGAACCAAGACTGCTTGAGCATGCGCCATAACATAATTATGGATTCTCCTGCGTGTCACTGTCTTCACTACTGGCAACCGGCGTCACAAACTGCTCCGGGTGTTCACGGAAACGGTTGTAATTCGCCTCAGATGAGAAGAAATAGGTATTCTCGCCATAACTGTACTTATATTCGGCCTTTTGATTGGTGAGGCGAGTTTTATCAACCGGATCAATTACATCAAGCGTTACTACCGTGGTGAAGTAATTGACACCCGCCTCCAAAGAGGCTTTGGGAATGACTAACTCTTTATCGTCACTTTTCCACCCCTCCAACGGTATCGGGTTACAGCCCCCTGCTTTACCGATCGACGGAATGAAAATATGCACGGCGCAGGCAACGCAAATGACCTGATTGCCTTCCATGACATACCCTTGATCACCACACAACAAGCAGGCATCGAAAACCACACTCAGGCGCAGACGATCGGGATAACGGTTAATAATAAAGAAACGTACTGCTTTACCATCATCGGCGACCCAGACAAAACGATGCAACTTACCATCACGTACCTGCTCTACTGGAATACGGACTAAACCATCAGCCGAGAGTGTCACGGGTAAAGCCTCGGACAACTGGGGCGGTTGAGAAGCGACTTTATCCCAGTAGAGTTGAGCACCTGCGGCTATTACCCATGCCAGCAAGGAAAAAACAAAGATTCGGCGTACATTACGGTAATCAGCTAATGCTTTACGGTGAGCAATCGGGTCTGAATTTTCACCGACGATCCGGCGGGAATTCCGTAACGGTATCAAGTAACACAGCGTCGTAAATGCCAGAAGCAGCGCACAAATGTAACTCAACCAGGCATGCCCATTGGTAACTAAAGCGACATAACTGAGTAGTGATTTGGTCAGTGGCACAACCTGTAACTTCATTAATAACAGAATGCCGTCGCCACTGAGTGGCAAAATCAGTAATACCGTTATCAGTATCAATAGTGGCCAACGACAACGAGGCAATTGCCTGACCATCATCAGCAATAATACGGCACTGAAAATCACCCAGCCAAATGCCACGACAATAGCCGCCAAATTAAGCAGTAAATCGGTGTTGATGACATGGGTATTGGTAAAGGCACCGAGATTCGGGTTATTACCCCAATTGAATGCCGCGCCCAATACCAACAGGGCTTGCCAGACATAACCTAACGATCGGCGGAGCGTAAATTGACTTAACAAGAATAACAGCAGTGCGAGAAGTTGCCCCCCCGCCAGAACTAACTGCAATTGCTGCGATTTTGGGTAATGGGTACCGGCCCAAATACCCAAGATAGCCATGAGTATCGTTATCCATACCACCCGGTTCAATGCAGGAGCTGGCCTGAATGCCCAACTTAACCCCAATAACAACGCTACCGGTAAAAAGGCTTGTAGCACGGAAACAAAAAAATAACTCATTAGCACACACCTTGGGCAAGATAATCACAACACCTGCCAGTTATCACTGATCAGCTTTTACATCGCGCGGATAAAAACGCGCTGACCATCCAGCATTAAGAAAAAGCCGCGATAACTGTTTTAGTCATCGCGGCCATTGTTATCAATTCAAACCGGTATATTTAAAGTCATAGCTCACATCAAACGGTTTCCACCAGCGGCCAACACCCGTTTCGCTATCAGTATGGCGATGTAATCCGGCTTTAGATGGCTCACTGATATGGTAAGTAACTTTATAGTTACCTACACCCATCATTTTAATATTGGCACCGTAGTGTGGACCGTCACTGGCAACCATCGGCATGAATGTGCCTTCTTGTTTGGTACCAGTATCCGTATTCACCAAGGTATAAGCGATAGTCAGGTACGGCATCCACTCACCGGCACCAAATCCATTCTTATTGCCTTCGGTGGCATGGATATCTGCCTCCAGATGAATGTCAGCTTTCGCGGCAGGCAAACCCATGCCACGCGGTTCCATATCGATTGGCTGCAAGTAAACTGCAGCAATTTCCATATCGTTGATCTTGATAGGCTCGCCAGCCGGATACTCTTTAAAGGCGAAAGCAGCAGGCGCTGCAAAAATGCTGGCGATAATGCTGCTGGCAATAATCGTTTTCTTCATGGTCATGTAGCACACCCTCTGGTATCAAATGATAATTACATTGTCGTTATTCACACCGGCATCATGCCGGACCATTACGCTGAGACAGTACGACCACGCCGTTGCATTACCCAAAGAGCAACCAGCGCAGCAATCAGTAATATCCCTTGAGGAATCAATGTTTCCAGATATGGATAGATCCCCAACCAACTGATTTCAGGTACGCCCGGTAGCAATGTCGGCTCAAACAATTTACCTTCAATTAGTTCAAGAACACTCTTACCGGCAAATACAAACGCCATTAGGTACATAAAGCCACCGGTAAACATAAAGAAGGGTTTGAGTGGCAATTTGACTACGGTAAAGCGCATGACCAGATAAGCTGCCAGCAAGAATACACAGCCAACGCCAAAACCTGCCAGAATCGACAAGTGGCCGCTAGTGGTACTGGCATCGCCCATCAGGGCCAGATAGAACAGTACAGTTTCAGCACCTTCGCGATACACCGCCAGGAAGCTTGTCAGCCATAACCCGACCATCGATCCACTACTGAGTGATTTAGAAAATTTCCCTTCGAGATAAGCTTTCCATTGCCGTGCTTCAGTCTTCGACAATAACCAGTAACTCATTGAGAACAGCATCACCACGGCAATCATCATGGTGAAACCTTCTAATAACTCACGACTTTGCCCTGAATTAGCAAATAACCACTGGAAGACGAAAGCGGTTAGCACGCTGGCGATTAAGGCCACTACAACGGATTGACGAATGAGCGGTAATTTATCCTGATGGTTGTTTTTCACCAGATAAGCCACTATCGCGGCAACAATCAGTAAAGCTTCCAGCCCTTCACGCACAATAATCAGCAGGCTGTAGATGAACAGACTCCAGTTGGTTTCATCCCCCCCACCGAGCATCTCTACAGCACTGGCCAAATCCTTTTGCAACGCGACGGCTTCGGCTTGTAACTGTTCGACTGGCTGACCGGCTTTCATCAGGCTGACTAAACGAGTGAAATGCCCCTCTAACGTCGATTTAAATGCAGCATCACGTGAACCAACTTTATTCTCCATGCCACTGGCTTCGAACAAATCAAAGTAGGTATCCTGCACAGCCATCATTGCCGGTGTAGTCTGCCCCTTTTGGTACTGACTAATAGCATCGCTGATGGCCTGATTTATCTTACTGGAAACAGCCGCCCAATCGGCATTAGCTTGTCCGTCAGAACTAGCAGCCGATGCCGAAGATTGCCCAACGTTGGCTTGATCTGCGGTGACGGGTTGCTGTTCACGCGTTGTGGGTAAGCCTGGAAGGGTGTCTTCGATAGTTTGTAGTAAACCGGTGACACGATAGGCAACTTCCGTTATTTGGTCTGGCTTGCGAGTGAGATCGATTAATGCGGTAAATTGTTGGTTAATTGCCGCTGCTGCTTGTGCGGAACGATTGCCCCGCACTGACATTTCCATTTCAGAGTTTTTAAAACCCTGATAATGAGCCTGTTGCACGCTTTCGCTGGCCGCGGCGAACTTCCCTTCTTGATATTCGCTTATGGCTTGTGCCAGTAAGTCATCAATGATCTTGAAACTCTGCTGCCAGTACAGTGCAATTTCACTGTTTTCATAAGCTGCATGTTGCTGTTCTGCATTAAGTTTATGCCCATCGGTCAGTATAGGCAGTACCGCAGTGAGTTCACTTTTAAGCCAATTAATTTTATTATCAACTTCCGCTTGCGGCTTGCCCTCCCCAATCATGCGCCGGATTTCACCAAAAGCGGCTTCCATCTGATAACTCTTCTGGGCAGAGATATTGATACGAATCGGGCCTTCGAGGTTTTCGAAAACTTCAAAGTACGCCATCTGCACCGTAGTACGGGCTTCATCATTGTTCTGTTGTTGGTACAACTGAGACGTTTTATCGAGACGGGATTGGATATCATTAACCAACTGCGGGTAATCCGTCGCAGCCCAGGCTAATGAGGCTGATAGCCACCAACAGCAGCAAAGCAGAAAGAGTTTGTGCCAAGTTTGCATAATATGAGTAACGCACATGAAGTTGATAATGAGATTTATTAACATTAACACTAAACAAAGGAAATGTGTCTTGATCCGCATCAAAAAATATTTAGTTTCTTGAATTTTTGTTTAAAAATGCGGCGCACTACGCAATTTCTTCTTAGGAAAGTGCAAAAATAATTCAAATAGAAGGTTTTTTATTCGCTGGTTCTGAGGGGGACAAGAGTAGAAAACAACCTGGCCTGCTGCGGAAATACCACAGGCGTGCATAACCTAATTCCGCAGACAGGCATTTATTTAAGTGAAATTTAATCTGAGTAAAATATTAAATAACTAATTTAATTCATGTGGTCGCCAGTAATCTATTAGAAGAAATATTTAAATCTGGCACGTACACCGTAGCGGTCATCGTTTTCAGCATTAACCACTTTATTGTCAGGTGACACTTCCAATTTAGACCAGTAAGCACCAAGATATAAATTAAAGTTATTCATATCCATGATATTGGCAATTTTATAGGAGGTGTGGATCGTGTGAACATCATATTTATCAGGCGAGGTTAATATCCCCGAGGTAACTATCCCTGCATTTGCACTGTTGAAATATTCGATATCATTGTGTGCGTAAATATAACCAATTTCAAAGTTTCGCCATAAGATATTAGCCCCGGCACTGAAGTTCTTCTCATTGGTTGCATCCATATAAGCTGAGCTCAGATTAGCGACAATACCATTGTCAGGATCTTTATCCTGATTATTCCAAGTGAATGTTGCCCCATAGCCATTACGTTTCGATTGGTCCTGAAACTGGCCCTGATCATCACGATAACCATAGGCATTACTGATAACGTTACTTTCCATTGCTATAGCCGCAGAAAGGCTATCTTGTTTCCACGAAATCACCGGACGAACATACGCCACATTTTTTTCATTTTCCAGCGTATTACCATGATAAGTATTATTGGCAAATAACGTGGTTCCGTCTTTTAGAATGGTGTTAACTTCAAAATACCAGTTACCCAGAGTTTTACTGACCAGGAAGTTACCCCCATTGTTGCTGCGCCCACGGCCTTCTTTCATCATATAGATGTAACCATAGCCATCACTGTAAAGCTCATTCGCAGTATTACCTGAGTGTTGGACAAACGTATCCTGATTCAGTGGGAACATATCATAGGCTTCAAAGCGACCGACTTTCACCTTCCAATCTTTCTCATGACCAAAGAAGAAGGCTGCATCATCGAGGTTCATATGACCACCAATATCAGCCAGTGGCTGTACAGTGAAACCTGCGAAATTGCCATTATTCATACGCCGATAACCATCCAGACCGATCAGTATTCTGCCATTAATATCCCATTGCTCTCTACTCCCCGCTTTCCAGTCTTTATTTGCACTGGTGCGTAGAGAAGTGAGCTGCCCACTTTTACTGGCAGCATCCATATTAATCTCAACATCACCGTATAATTTCAGATTCCCTTGTGGGGTCTCCCAGGACACTTCAGCGAATACAGGCAATGATAAAAGACTGGTAAGTCCAACCAGTATAAACTTATTCATAATAACCATCTCTATTTAGGATAATGTGAAGTAAAGTATTAGGCTCTCAAAATAAAGGCGATACTCAGCTCACCCATTTTTAAAGAGTTAATGATTTATTTATTTTTATACCCAGAAGTATCTTTTTGGCAAATAACCAGCCATGGTTAAATATTCATATTTGACCTCAGTGCAATAGTTAATTTAAATATTTCTTTGACTTACACAATGAATTTCATTTACCCAAGGCGATTTATCCTCGCTGATATAATAATACTAATTCATTGGTTAATTCACGGGCTAATAACGATGTCATTAAATGATCTTGAGCATGGACCATAATCAGTGTCATCGGTGTTTTGGCTTCCCCGGCATCTTGTTCGATAAGCTTGGTTTGCATCCGATGTGCGGCCTTGGTAAAGCCATCCGATTCTGATAACAGTGCATGCGCTTGAACAAAATCACCTTCACGGGCGGCTCGCAATGCCTCAAAACAAAGACTTCTGGCCTGACCGGCATTGACGATAATCTCCATTACGGCCTCTTCCAAATCAATCATTTCGCTCTACCTCATCAAAACCTTGATTATTTGCCGTTGCCGCAAACCATTCGCCACTTTTTTTCACGATACGTTGCTGCGTTTTCAAATCTAACTGAACAAAGCCATAACGATTCTTATAGGCATTACACCATGACCAGTTATCAATAAACGTCCACATATGATAACCAAGGCAATGGCTCCCTTGCGCCAAAGCACGGTGAACCCATTTTAAATGCTCGGAAACAAACTCAATACGATAACTATCATCTATCTGACCGTTGCGGCTGAATCGCTGTTCATTTTCGACACCCATACCATTTTCTGAAATAAAACAGCGCGGATTGCCGTAGTTTTTTCGTAAGTTGGTTAGGATATCGTAAATACCGGGTTCATAAATTTCCCAACCCCGGTGCGGGTTCATTTTGCAGCCTGGCATCTGATAATAATCGAACAGCCATTCTGGCATGAAGGGGGCTTCTGGATTAACCCGGCTATCGCGGCATTTAATTCTACGTGGCTGATAATAATTGATACCGAGTAAATCTACTTTACCCTCAACAATTAATTCACTGTCTCCAGGTTGGCAGGCAGGCAGCTGATCATAATCTTTCAGTAATGCCGTCAGCTCAGCCGGATACTCGCCGCGTAATACTGGATCGAGGAAACTGCGATTAAAAAGTAAGTCGGCGATATTAGCCGCTTTTACATCCGCAGGATTTTCAGAACGCGGATACGACGGCGTGAGATTTAAAATAATGCCAATCTCACCACCTAACTCACGTTGGCGATATTTTTTCACCGCCAAAGCATGAGCCAGCACGGTGTGATAAGCCACCGTGGCCGCCCGTTTGAAATCCACTACATTCGGATAATGGAAATCGTAGAGATAGCCACCTTCGACTGGCACGATTGGTTCGTTGAAGGTAAACCAATGTTGTACCCGGTCACCAAATAAACGAAAACAGGTATCGGCATATTCAGCATAGGCGTCCACTACATAGCGGCTTTCCCACCCCCCCAACTCCTGCATGACTGTTGGCATATCAAAATGAAACAGATTGATAAATGGGGTTATCCCCTGTGCCAGCAGTTCGTCAATGACACCATTGTAAAAATCCACTGCCTGCGGATTCACTTCACCTCGTCCGTTGGGGATCAGTCGCGCCCATGAGATGGAGGTACGGAAACTGTTGTGATTTAACTGTTTCAATAAAGCAATATCTTGCTGCCAATGTTGATAAAACGTTGATGTCTGTTGCGGCCCAATCTGCTGATGAAAACGCCCCGGTTGCTTGTCAAACCAAGTGTCCCAGACAGTGGCACTTTTACCACCACTCAAGCTTTCACCTTCGGTTTGCGGGGCTGAACTGGCACTGCCCCACCAAAAATCATGTGGAAATTGATACTTCATCATACTCTCCATAAAGATTAATCTAATCACGACTTAGCGGGTTTCGGCTGACTCAGCAAAACTCAGTTGTTGCTCTTTTTCCTGGTCGGCTTTCAGCAGGCTGCGCTCATAAGCTTTGAGGAATGGGTAGTACATCACCGCCGAGAACACCATACATAACAGACACATAACTACTGGACTAAACGCCCAATTGGCAGCCCAGGAAGCACCAATTGGCGCAGGCGTCGTCCACGGGGTTAATGACACAACTTGCGCTATCCACCCCAATTTGGTCGCGATATAGGCCAATGTAGCGTTGATCATCGGAACGAAGATAAAAGGCAGGAAGAACACCGGGTTCATGATGATGGGGGCACCAAACAGAATCGGTTCATTAATATTAAAGAAGCTTGGGACTATCCCCATTTTGCCAATAGTACGCAGATGAATGGCTTTGCTGCGTAATAGCAGGAAGGCCAGCGGTAAAGTCGAACCCACACCACCGATCAATAGGTAGTGATCCCAGAAACCTTGCAAATAGATATGAGGTAACGGCGCTCCGGCAGCTAAAGCCGCTTGATTTAGCGCCAAATTGGTCATCCAGAACGGGTTCATGATACCGGTCACAATCAATGCGCCATGGATACCGGCAAACCACAAAATTTGGCATAACAGAACCGACAACAAAATGGCAGGTAGCGAATCTGAGGCAGAAACTAAAGGTGCCAACAGGTGCATAATCGCTTCTGGAATAATCATTCCTGTGGAGGATTCGATAAATAAATTCAGTGGATGCAATGTCGCAACCACTGCCACTACGGGGATCAGAATTTCAAAAGATCGTGCAACCCCGGTCGGCACTTCTTTCGGCAGGCGGATAGTAATATTGTGGCGTTTGAGGAATGCATACAACTCCGTGGAATACACCGCGGTCACGATGGCGGTGAAAATCCCTTGTCCTGAGAAATATTGGGTTGAAATGTGCCCATCAGCATAAGGTGCTGCTACCAGCAAAAAGGACATCAATGCCAGCAGACCGGTCATGATTGGGTCCAACTTATATTGCCGCCCAAGGCTGGCACCAATCCCCACCGAGATAAAGAAGGTCATCACCCCCATGCTGAGATTGAAAGGCAGCATCAATTGCTCGCGATAGGTACTTGAGAAGTTTAACCAACCACGGGCAAAACCCCATGTGGTGTCCGCAGAAAACGGCGGAAAAATGAACACCAGCATAAATGAACCAATAATCATAAACGGCAGTGCCGAGGTAAACCCGTCACGAATGGCGATTATGTACTTTTGTTGCCCCAGCCGCCCAGCCAGTGGCGTAATGGTTTGCTCTATCATTCCAACCATTGCTTGGTAAAGAGAACTCATGGCAGATACCTTTTATTTCACTGCATTAATAAGAGATAAGGCGAAGTCGAGCACCTTATCACCGCGTTGCATACCGTAATCCATCATGTCGATAGTCATCACCGGGATCCCTAAAGGCTCAGCGATTGCCGCCAAATCACGTTGCATATATTTCACCTGTGGTCCCAATAGCACAACCTGATAGCGGCTGAACTGTTCATTGAATTCACTGGCACCGAAAGCATCAATCTGAACCTCAAGTCCGCGCGTTGCTGCCTCAGCCAACATTTTTTTCACTAGCATGCTGGTAGACATCCCGGCGGAGCAGCACAACATTATCTTTTTCATTACGTATCGCCTCAGAGTAATTTTGTCATATTGAGCCTCATTGGAAACAAAATGGAAACCGGTTTCCATGCAAACAGAATAGATATGAGAGCGCGCTCAAATATTTAACCACTGAAAGATATGCAGTTGTGAAAGACGTCACAAAAAGCTAAGCACTGGGAGCTGTTTTATTGGATACTCCTTGGTAACAACGGTTTCCGTTATGATGATCGCGGTATAGAATAGATGCAGTAAGACTGGAACCAAGGAAATAGGGAACTGACCAGGCCCTCTGGCCATTGATCAGATAAAGTGGAGTGAAGTTATGTCGACTATTAATGATGTATCGCGGTTAGCCAACGTATCTAAAGCTACAGTGTCCCGGGTGTTAAGCGGTACACGCGGCGTCAAGGAAGAGAGCCGTCTGGCGGTGATGAAGGCCGTTGAGACTCTGAATTATAAACCGAATGTCATCGCCCAGTTTCTGACTGCACAGTCAACCGGGTGTGTCGGTGTGATTTGCGCTACTGAACACATTCAGCAAACAACCAGTTATCTGTTTGCCTTGGAAAAACAGTTTAGCCAGCATCAAAAGCATTTATTACTGCGTTTTGCCGACAATAGCATCGGGGTAGCAAATGCTGTCGCTGAGCTCGCCAATGGTTTGTGTGATGCCATTATCATCATCGGCGCACGCTTTGCGCTGCCATCTCATGATGAAAATATCATCATGATTGATTGTCTTGAGTCCTCTACCCCTAACAGTATTTTATTCGACCACTCATTCGCAGCAGAAACTGCCTGTCACTATTTGGTCAGTCAGGGCCGCCGACATATTGCGCTGTTAAATCATGCCTCTGGCACGGTGGCGGAACAGACGCTACTGGGTTATCAACGGGCGTTGGAGAATTACCTGATTCCCTATAACCGCAGTTTAGTGATGGGTAACGTTCACTCCTCTTCAGAGGCGTTGCAGACACTATTGAATAACGGTGCACAATTTAATGCGCTGTTGGTAATGGATGAAATCGAAGCGCAAAAGGCCATCTCGCTATTGCATGTCTTCAAGCATACCGTTCCTGATAAAGTGATGGTTTTCAGCCTGGATGGTTCAGTGCAATTACCCGGTATCCCAGCAGTGCCAGCAATCGAGTATTCATTAGAAACATTGGCGAGAAAGGTGGTCGACTTAATTGATGCCCGCGCGGGTAAACATGTAAATCCGCAGGTTTTCCGGGGTAATTTGGTTGTTCCACATGGATTAATTGAGTAACGCTAGCCCTTTAGGTGGTAGATAATGCATAGCATTCAGACCGAATATGAAACTATCCGCGCATCTCTCAGTAATAGCGCGCAGGTCATCACCCTGCTGCATATTGGTCGTGATGCAAGCACGGTAATTATTGACCCGACTGGTGCTCAATGGCCACTTACCGTGGGTGATACCCATACAGCTCAGCGCTATTTCCGCCACAATCCGCCAACGGCTGATGAGATGGAAACCGCCATTATGGTGGTTGAAGATGAAGTTATCCGTATTAGCCCTGCGCTGAATAAAACCTCGCAATTAGTCACCACCGATAGCGAGATAGCCGAGATAGCTCTGCTCGCGGGTTTGCCTTTACAGAGCGAAATGCACTTATCACTTGAGGCGGTAGAGCGGGTGTTTGACAGGCTGGCGGCGGTAATGATGGGTAGACCCGCAGCCTCTGAAGGGATACCGGCAGATAATGTGTTTGCCGCACGCCTGCTGATCCTGCGTGAGTTTATGCATCACTTGCAGTTCGCGGCGATTACGATATTGAAGTTGTAAAACGAGCATCAGTCATCAGCGCCGCCACAAGGCGCACTGTCGATGAGATTATAGCTGATGGGATTTAAAGCGGGTTGAACACTGACAGTGGCTGTTTTCGCAGCACACTGCCAGGTTCTTTTTAGCGTTTTCTTCTATCAATACAGCATGTTATTTGCGGGCTTTAGGATCCAGATTATCCGCAGGCAATTCACCCGGTAAGTAATCAGGCAAGCGGCCTGCTGGGAAGATAGCCAGCAGTGATAGCAACGCCATAATCAGTAAGCCAAATTTCAGCGCTCGTAAACGCGCCTCTTCATTGACTCGCACCGCTTCGGCAACTTGTTCCGGTGTCGCCGTCGTCTGAGCTAACACACCTTGTAGGCGGTCATTGCTGACGAAGTTGATGCTGTCCATATTGATCTGAGCCTGAATTTCTGGCGTCAGAATTGGCGTTTCAGCCACACCACGCAGCACGTTAGCACTGAGCAAACCGACCAACAAAGCACCGGCAACCGCAGTACCGATAGCATTTGCCAGGTTGTTAGTCGTACCACGCAACGAACCAACATCGCCTGCCAACTCTTTCGGTGATGCACTGACTAATACGTTAAACAGTAAGGTCACCAATGCGCCCTGTGCCAGACCGAATACCACCAGACCGAACAGTACCGCGAACTCACTCCAGTTATTGCGCACCACGAATGCCAACCACAACAGGGCTATGGTACAGGTGATAAAACCATAACGGCCAATTTTGCGTGGTGTCAATTTCTTGTAGAAACGAACTATCAGCATCGCGGAGAAGAACACTGACAAGTTAAATGGCATCATGGCAATCGCTGTGGCCATCGGGGTACTGCCCTGCACTATCTGGATATACAACGGCACTGAGAAGTTCAACATCGCTTCCAGTGCGACCACAGCAAACATAGCGAATACTGCCGCTTTTTCCGTAGATGAGGTAATCACTTCCAGTGCCAGTAACGGTGTTTTACCTTGTTCCTGACGGCGACGGGTCCAAACCACAAACGCCTGACCCAGCACAATACCCAATACAATCATGAAGGGCGCGGGTGAGAAGCCTAACAAATCAAAGGGCGCACCATCACGCACCAGACCGAAGCCCCAGCGGTTCAGGTTATTAAAACCAAACGACAGCAGAATAATCGCCGATGCCGCCAGTACCACCCCAAACACATCGATGCCCACTTCAGGACGACCGTTATCAGATTTCAATCGGAAACTCAGCACAAAGATCACGGCCGATAACACAATCAAAATACCGAACGCTGGACGCCAGCCGATATAGGTACCCAGGACACCACCAATCAGAAACGCCGCGACACCCGCACCGGCTCGAGCTGAGCCTAAAGCACCGAGCGCCGTCGCCTGTTGTGTACCACGGTAGTTTTCAGCAATCAAAGCGACCAGAGCTGGCACCAAAGCCGCCCCCGCCAAGCCACTTAATGCTTGCGCACTGATCATTACAGTAACATTCGGGCTGAATGTCATCATGACCTGCGCGATACCAAACAGCAGTACTGTGCTGCGAAATACCACCAGCGGCCCAAAACGTTGGTTGAGTTTGGCGCCCAACATCACGAAGCCCGCAACAGATAATGAGTACATAACAATCGCGGTGGCGATCGTGGTGGGTGGCACATTAAAACTTTTTACCATCCCACCCAATGCGACCGGTAGGGAAGCAACGTTGAATGACATCAGAATCTGGGCTAATGCGATGGTTATCATCGGCACCCAGGATTCTTTAACTTCCGCGCCAGCGCGGTGAGTTGATTGATTCGCCATAAATTCTCTGTCCTTTTGACATGTATTCTTGTTTTCGAGCCCTTTGGCTTGCGAGATAATTTCGTCTACCAAGTACTCTCGTTCTTAAATCAACCTTGCACACGAAACAATATGACTGTCAGCGCAATGCTCAGATCGTGTAACTCAACTCTTTTCGGTGTAAGGCTCAGAAACAAACATGTCCATCCCAAGACTACGTGATAAGAACCGGGCAGCCAGTTGCCCTTTAACGCTGTTACCCGCACTGTCGAGTAGCGGTGCAAACGTCCCTAACCCCCCCTTTCCAGGTGACACCGTCACAATTCCACCACCAATACCGCTTTTGCCCGGCAGACCAATGTCATAAAGCCAGTCACCAGACGTTTCGTACAACCCTGCTGTTACCATTACCGCTAATGCGTAATGGCATACATCGTTGTCCACCACCCGCTCGCGAGTCAGTGGGTTAACCCCACCATCAGCCAGTGTCGCGCCCATCACCGCAAGATCTTTGGCGCTGACATTCAGCGAACATTGGCGGGTATATAAGTCGGTAGCAATAAGAGGATCGCACCCCAGACGGCCATAACCATGCAGCACATTAGCGATACCACGGTTGCGGAAGTTGGTTTCACAAGCAGATTGATACACTTCTTCGTTTAGTGTCAGCTTGCGTCCGGCAAAACGGCACAATCCGTCATAGATAAATTTCCACTGCTCATCACTGGTTGATCCAGGTACCAGACTGGTGGTGGCAATCGCACCGGAGTTCACCATCGGGTTAGTGCGGCCATCTGGCGTGCGTTCAATCGCAGTAACGGAGTTAAATGCCATACCGGTGCTGTTCACGCCCAGTTTTTCACGTGCAACTTTGGCTCCGATAGCCTGACAAACCAGCGCAAACACAAAGGGTTTGGAGACACTCATGATGGTAAACTCAACATCTACATCACCGGCAGAATGCACTTTACCGTTGGTGCCAACCATGCAGACGCCAAACAGATTCGGCGAAACGCGTTCCAATGCAGGATAAACGCTAGAAACTACACCTTCGGTATCTGCACCAAAACGTTTATGAGCTTCTTGCACCAATTTAACCACAGTGTCTGGGTCAGGTAGATGCCCGGTGGATACGTAGTCGATAATTCCATTTTTGCTATCATCTGTAGGCATATTCGCTATCTCCCGTTTACCTTTTGTTTATTTTTCTGTCTTTTTTTTGCCTCTACCACTTATTTTAGGCGACAGTAATACTTTCACATTTTAATTTATATAAAATGGTAATAATGAATCCTGGCTTCTTTCACCTTTGGTTTTATCAATTAATCATGAAATTCTTAAGCTAAGATAGCTTAGGTTTAGAAAGCTGTATATCAGTTGTTTTCAATAAGATTGATTATTTTTGGTCAGACGAGAGAACAACGATACTATTGCAGTATCATGACATTAGCGATATGTGATAGGCGTAACGACGTAGGAATGATTTAATTAGCGGTAGTAGATTAGTAGGTAAGCTGACATTAAATTAGCATAATAGTGAGTGATTACTGGCAAAGTGTTGGGGAATAATCGCCACAGGGAAAGTGAATGTAATAAGAATCCGCCTGGCCTGTGGACTCTTATTATTAGTTTATTCCTATCGACTGCTGTTCTTTATACCAAGACCCATGCCAACCATACCAAAGCAAATCCGGTTAGCCCCATCAGCGTCGTCAATACTGTCCAGGTTTTTAATCCATCAGCGACGGAAAGCCCCAGATAACGTGTTACCACCCAAAATCCAGCATCATTAACATGGGATAACCCCAAGCCACCAAAACACGCCGAAAGGGTCACCAATACTAACTGCATGCTATCAAGCCCGGTAACCGCTTGGGTCAGCAAACCACTGGTAGTCAGGATTGCCACGGTAGCCGAGCCTTGAGAAGCACGTAATGCCAGCGAGAGCAGAAAAGCCGCGGGAATTAAAGGCAAGTGGATAGCTTCCAGTGAAACCGCCAATGCTTTGCCAACACCAGACTCAACCAGAACCTTACCAAAAGCGCCACCAGCGCCAGCAACCATAATGACCGCCGCCGACGTTGGAATAGCATCCCCCATAATCTGTTCTATTTTGTCCTTGCCCCAGCCACGGCGAATACCCAACAGATAGGTTGCTAACCCCAGAGCAATTAACAATGCAATGGCGGGCGTACCGATAAGCACGATAACCTCCCGCAGCAAGCTCTCTTCAGGCAACTCGGTAGCAGCCAACGAACCTAGCATGATCAAGGCGATGGGAATAATGATAAGTGAAGCAATTAAACCCGCCCCCGGGATTCGGTCACGAATATCCTTCGCCGGTTCAGCAGCAATCCCGGTTTCAGGTTTTGCCAACTGCAACTGCTCCAAAACGTCAATTGAAAGCGCATAGTTACGCCGATTCATACTCTTCGCGACCCAATACCCTATCAGCCCGACTGGAATAGAGATAAGGATGCCAATCATCATTAGCCGCCCCATATCCGCACCCAATAGCCCAGCCGCCGCCGCTGCTCCCGGATGAGTTGGCAAGGCCACATGTACTGTTAGCATGACCCCGGCCATAGGTAGGCCAAATTTAATGGGTGATACTTTAGCAACTTTAGCGAAACCATAAATAAGCGGGATAACAATGATAAAGCCAACTTCAAAAAATACCGGGATCCCCAAAATAAAGGCAGTCAGGGTTAATGCCATGACCGTGCGCTTGATCCCCAATGAGCCAGTAAATCGTTGAGCCAGAGATTCCGCACCACCGGAGGCTTCAATCAGCCCTCCCAGCATTGACCCAAGCACAATAATTATGGTTATCGAACCAAGCAATCCGCCCATACCGGACATAATCACTTTCATGATATTACTGACCGGAATACCTGTTGCTATTGCAACCAACAGACTGACAACCAATAACGCAACAAAGGGATGGACCTTGGCTTTAATGACTAATATTAATAAAAGTAAAACGCTGGCAACAGCAATAGTCAGCAGTAGGGAGGTAGACATTATTTAAACCTCGATAACAAAAAATATTACATAGGTTGTTTGTTATGTGCTTATTGGCACTTTTCTATTAATCTTATTCTGAGCCACACCCGCCTAATGCGAGTAACGAAGAAATAGCGCGCGGCCGCCAAACGACATCACGATGTTTTCTCGACTCTGTAATTATTATTTCTGTGATTCAAACAACCCGGTGAAGTGTTCGATGACAGCAGCTATGATTGGTAAGGTTTTATCCAGCCTAAGCCTGCCATCGTATTAGCCCGTGGTTGATACTCGCAACCAATCCAGCCGCTATAGTTAATACTATCGAGTAGATCGAATAAGTACGGGTAGTTAATCTCCCCTTCATCTGGCTCATGACGATTCGGTACCGAGGCAATTTGAATATGGCCATAGCGCCCAGCTAAAGAGGTAATTAACTGACTGAGGTTGCCATCCACTATTTGCGCATGGAAGAGATCCAATTGGGTAAATACATTAGGGCGGTCAATAACATTAGCCAGTTCCAAGGTTTGATACTGACTGGAAAAAAGATAATTAGGTTTTATTTTCGGGTTTAACGCCTCAATCATTACCTTAATATTATGTTCGGCAAAGCGGTCAGCCGCATAGCGAATATTTTCAACAAATGTCTGCTGATAAACTGCACGATCAGCCCCCACCGGCACCACACCGGCCATCACATGGACTGACGGGCACCCCAGCACTAATGCATATTCCAACGCCAAATCTATATCGCGGCGCGCCTCTTGCTCCCGGCCAGGTAGTGCCGTCAGCCCCCATTCACCGCTACTGGTATTTCCAGGTGCGGTATTAAACAGCACTTGCTGCAAACTGTTTTCTGCCAGTGTCTGTGCAAGAAGTGCCGCCGGATAGTCGTAAGGGAATAGAAATTCCACCGCACTGAAACCGGCATCTTTGGCCGCCTTAAAGCGATCCAGGAAAGGAACCTCGGTAAACATCATTGATAAATTAGCCGCAAACTTAGGCATCTTTAACTCCTTAACTCTGCAATTTCGTCATCAGTCAAATAGCGAATAGGTCGGTCACCCAGCGTAAATATCAGACGAGCGGTTTCCTCTAGCTCCTCCATATTATCAGCGGCTTCCCGTAGGCTTTTACCCACCACAACCGGGCCATGATTTGCCAGCAGGAAAGCACGATAATGGGGTGCCAGCTTTGCCAACTCTTCACCCAACCGTGTGTCACCTGGACGATAATATGGCACCACTGGGACATCGCCGACCCGCATCACCACATAAGGTGTAAAGGGCTTGATGGCATTACGGCTATCCAGCCCTTGTAAGCAGGAAAGCGCTGTCAGATAGAGGCAATGGAGGTGAACAACCACTTCACACGCAGGGTTATTAAGATAGATTGCGCGATGAAAACTGACCTCTTTTGACGGTTTATCACCTGAGATCCATTCACCTTCCAAACTGACTTTTGATAACCGTTCCGCATGCAGTTCACCCAGACAGGAACCTGTTGGTGTGGCCAATAATGTGCCATCAGCCAGTTTCATTGACAGATTTCCCGCAGAGCCAGTGGCGTAGCCCCGTTGGAAAAAGGACGCGCCTAACTTAACCATCTCTTCCCGCGCTTGCTGCTCATTCATACTGCGAACTCCGTTTGTGCTCTGGCAAAAAAGTTTTCGTCACCAAAATTACCTGACTTCAACGCCAGTGAAACCGGATGATCTGTGGATTTTACCCAAGGTACTCCCGGTGAGATTGCCGGGCCGATATGGAAAGCTTGAATACCCAGTGACTGCGCAACAATCCCTGAGGTTTCGCCACCAGCCACGATAAAACGCTGGAAGCCAAGTTGTTGTAAACGGTGTGCAATGGTACCGAACAGCCGCTCTACCGCCTCACTACTGGCAGCCGCCCCCCACTGCTGCTGAATTTTTTGTAACACCTCGGGTTCAGCGGTGGCATACAGTAACGGTGCCAACGGACCGCCCGCATTTTCCATTACCCACGCGCATAACTCTTCAGCATAAGATTCAGGTTCATTTAGGCAACGGGCGATATCTACCGATTGACTAGGCGCTTGTTGTGCATAACGAGCCACTTGACGGTTGGTCATCGCCGAGCATGACCCCGACAGCACCACACACAGTTTGCCTTGTGGTGCACCAGCAGATGTGGCTTGCGGCTGATGGGACTCATCACCAGCCCATTGCCGTGCCAGACCGATGGCCAAGCCGGATCCCCCGGTCACCAGTACCATGTCGCGTACTGCTTCACCCTGCGTGAGCAAGTGACTCTCGTTTAAACTATCCAGCACCACATAACGTATGCCCTCTTCCTTTAGGTGAGCGAGCTGTGATCTCACCGCCTGAACCCCTTGGTCCATCACTGTACTGTTGATTAATCCACTGCGACCGCGCGCTTGTGCGTCCATCAGCCGCAAGAGATTGCTGTCTGTCATCGGCGTCACTGGGTGATTACGCATTCCCGACTCCGCCAGCAGTTGCCCCATCACAAACAGGTAGCCCTGATATACCGTCCTTCCATTCACCGGTAGCGCCGGAGAGATGATGGTTTGTTGCTGACCCAGTGCATCCAGTAATGCATCAGTGACCGGGCCAATATTGCCTTGCGCGGTGCTGTCGAAGGTTGAGCAGTATTTGAAGTAGAATTGTTGGCAGCCCTGCGCTTGTAACCATGCCAGGGCCGCCAGTGAGTCCGCCACCGCAGTTGCCGTTGGGCAAGATCGTGATTTCAGGCTGACCACTGCCGCATCGGCATTCACATGATAATCGGCATCAGGCACACCATTGATTTGCACCGTCGACATGCCATTTTCCACCAGAAAACTGGCGATATCGGTCGCACCAGTAAAATCATCCGCAATTACACCGAGTCGCATCAGATATTCTCCTGTTTTTCCGGCAAGGTAATACCACTGAAAATCTTGATTACCGCGCTGTCATCCTGCTGACCAAAACCGGCGTTACTGGCTGAAGTAAACATGTTGAAGGCAGTTGATGCCAATGGCAGAGGAAAGTGCAGCGCTTTGGCGGTATCGGTCACCAGCCCTAAATCTTTTACAAAAATATCTACCGCCGATTTGGGCGAATAATCACCATCTACGACATGGCGCATACGGTTTTCAAACATCCACGAGTTACCCGCAGCATGGGTGACAACTTCATACATCGTATCCAACGGGATCCCCGCGCGCGCGGCCAGAGCCATCGCTTCGGCACCGGCAGCAATATGGACCCCGGCTAACAACTGGTGGATAATTTTCACGGTTGCGCCCAGGCCAATTTCATCACCGATGCGATAAACCTGCCCGGCTACCGCGTCTAATACTGGCTGTAACTTTTCGAAAGCAGCACGACTACCGGAGGCCATTACCGTCATTTCACCCGCAGCAGCTTTAACTGCGCCGCCCGATACTGGCGCATCCAACATAATGAGGTTATGTGCCAACAGCCCTTGCTCGATCAATTTGGCATCCTGGGCTGAGATAGTTGACGACACCATAACGGCAGTGCCGGGCCTTAATTTGGCCGCCAACCCCTGCTCGCCCAATAGAATCTGTTTTACTTGGGCAGCATTCACCACCAGCACCACAACGGCATCCAATTTTTTGGCAAAATCATCCGCGCTGACTTGGGCACTTATCGCGCCATTTTTTCGTAAGGTTTCCAGTGCCAGCGGATTAAGATCAACGCCGTAGGTCTGTAGCCCGGCTTTAATACAAGACTGTGCGGCCCCCATTCCCATAGAGCCTAGCCCGATAACGCATACTGATAGTGTTTCTGCGTGAGTCATATTCTCTCCGTGTTAATTTTGGTGATAATTTGATTTCTTATGTTAAGCATAGCCGGAGGTAAGGGCTGTTATCGTGAGTGAAATCACAATAATTAACACCAAAAATCATTAAATCACATCATTTCACATTTACCCATTCAGTAGCTCACCCCTGCATTCAGCAGCAAAATTAATCGATTAGCTATTTTTACCGCCTTTTTTTACCCGTAACATCACCCATTTCACCGCGGTGCGTAACATTTACGTTAAAAAATGAGAAAGAAATTTTCACTCTTGACGTATAATCACATTAATTACCATCCTATAGCCCGCAAGTGGGTGAATTTGGCGAGGAGTTAACGTGATACCGGTTGAACGTCACCAACAGATACTGGCACTGGTTGCCGAACGTGGAGTGGTTAGCATTGCTGAACTGACTGATCGTTTAGGCGTATCACACATGACTATTCGCCGTGACGTGCAGAAGCTGGAAGAGCAAGGCGCAGTGCTATCAGTGTCAGGTGGGGTGCGTTCCACCGAGCGGCTGGCCGCAGAACCCTCGCATCTGGATAAGACACTGATGTATAGCAGCCAGAAAAATGCCATTGGCATGTCAGCCGCACTGCATATTCCACGTAATAGCTGTATTTATCTTGATGCGGGAACAACGACACTGGCATTGGCGCGCCAATTGGAAGCCAGAGATGATTTATTGGTGGTGACTAATGACTTTGTGATCGCCAACTTTCTGATTGAATCCTGCCAATGCAGAATGATTCACTCCGGCGGCACACTGTGTCGTGAAAACCGCTCATGTGTCGGTGAGGCAGCAGCCCGCGCCCTACGAAACTTGTCCATTGATATCGCTTTTATTTCCGCGTCCTGCTGGGGATTGCGGGGTATCTCTACGCCAGACGAAGATAAGGTGGTGGTCAAACGGGCAGTCTGTGAAGTCAGCAGTAAGCGCGTGCTACTGGCTGATGCGTCAAAATACGGCAAAATAGCCACCTATCTGGCATTACCATTAACTGATTTTGATGTGGTTATCACTGATAGCAGTTTATCGGCAGCGGCCCATGACGAGTTGGCCGATAAAGAGATTGAATTGATCATCGCCTCCGTCCCGCGCTTGGCAAATTGATGATAAAACCGCTTGTAGCGGTTCCTTGCGCGGCAAATGGGACAACCGCCTGACAGCATTCAGTTTGAATAATTATATAAATCGTTATGTAGTTAAAGTAATTCTAAGTCTTAGCATCCTAATAAATAAACGGCGTAAACTATAGGGTAATTGAGTTTACCCGTTTATTTAGCTTACCGCTGATTCACCCACCCCTATTACCTCAATCTAGCGGTCGATGCATCACACTGGTCAGTGTCTCTGGAGCATGACATGAACAACGCAACAACGGCAGCAAAGCAAAAAGTGCCGTTACGGCTCAGCACCACGATTACCTTGATGGTTTCTGGGGTCATTGTCTCGGTGCTGTTGGTGGTTCACACTCTGTTCTTTATTCAGCTCAGTCAAATGGCACAGGATAGTTTGCAAGACAAGGCCGTTGCCGTAGCACGTACATTATCGTTCTCGCCCACGATTATTAACGGATTGAGTGACCCGGCTGCCGGACGGCAGATTCAGGCTTATGCCAGTGAAGTTCAGAAAGCCAATGGTCTGTTGTTCATCGTGGTTACCGATATGAAAGGCATCCGTTATTCACACCCTAATCCTGAAATGATCGGTCAACACTTTATCGGTAATGATCTGCAACCTGCGCTTGAGGGGAAAGAGAACAGTGCGATAAACCGTGGCGTCCTTGAGCAAGCATTACGTATTTTTATTCCGGTCTATGAGCCGCACGGCAAACAGTTAGGGGTGGTCGCCATTGGTATCTCACTGACCAGTATCGATTCGGTAGTGAGCGAAACTCGCTGGACCATTCCCTGGACCATATTATTCGGAGCTTTGATTGGCTCCTTGGGCACCTGGTTTTTAGTCAAAGCGCTTAAACGAATTATGCTAGGTTTCGAGCCGTATGAAATATCTAATTTATTCGAACAGCGTAACGCCATGTTGCAATCCATTAAGGAAGGCGTCATTGCGGTTGATGCCAACTCACGCATTACCGTCGTTAACCATGAAGCAAAGCGCTTATTTAAACAAAGTGGGCCGATGGAGAACTTATTATTAAGTAATGCCAGCAAATATTGGCCGGTGCGCTTGTACTTACAGCAAGTATTGGAAACGGGCATCGCTCGCCGTGATGAAGAGATAAACTTTAATGGCAGCATATTACTGACCAACACCGTGCCGGTAATAGTAAAAGGCGATATTATCGGTGCTATTGCCACCTTCCGCGATAAAACTGAAGTGAGCCAACTGATGCAACGCTTGACCGGTATGGTGCACTATGCCGACGCGTTACGGGCGCAGTCACATGAATTTATGAATAAACTTCATGTCATTTTGGGTCTGTTGCATATGAAGTATTATCAGCAACTTGAAGATTACATCGTTAAAACCTCCAATAATTATCAGGCAGAAATTGGATCGCTGTTGCGTAAAGTAAAATCGCCGGTGATAGCCGGTTTCCTGTTGGGGAAAATTAACCGTGCGCGCGATTTGGGGATAACCCTATCCATCAGTGACGAAAGCCTGCTCCCCGATACCGATAATGAGCAAGTGACCACCACTTTGATTACGGTGTTGGGTAATCTAATCGAGAATGCCATGGACGCCATTGGTAGCCTGAGTCAACGGGAGATCAATGTCAGCTTCCACTATCAAAATGGCCGGCTACATTGTGTTGTCAGCGATGATGGGCCGGGTATCGCATCAGAATTGCAAAGCCGTATTTTTGATAATGGTTTTTCCACTAAAGGAAATGAGCACGGTATCGGTTTGAGCCTGGTGCGTCAGAGTTTAGAGAGTATTGGTGGCAATATAGAATTTGATTCTGAAGCGGGCGTTTTTACCCAGTTCTTTATCAGCCTTCCTTACGACATCACACCGAATGACATTCCTTCAAACAACATCAGCGCGGTAAATCATGATTAATGTATTGATAGTAGATGATGATGCAATGGTAGCTGAGCTGAACAAGTGCTATCTGAGCCAAGTGGCAGGCTTTAACTGCTGCGGTACAGTGTCCAGTTTACAGCAAGCCAGAGAGCATTTGATGACAACAGAACACCCCATTGACCTGGTGTTATTAGATGTTTTTATGCGCCAAGACAATGGCTTGGATTTGCTGCCAGTGTTGCGTGAATTCAGCGAACATACTGACGTGATTGTTATTTCATCTGCCACCGATGTGAATACCATTAAGAAAGCGCTGCAATACGGTGTAGTGGACTATTTAATTAAACCCTTCCAGTTTTCGCGTTTCGAAGAGGCACTCTCCACTTACCGGGAAAAACAGAGTTTGCTGGGGCAACGTGAATATTGTGCTCAGGAAGATGTCGACTCATTACTGCGGCGTAGCAATGCGACGCCAACTGAGCGCAAGAAGCTACCCAAGGGGCTGACAGCACAAACACTGCGCACGGTGTGTGAATGGATTCAGGAAATGCAGGATGGGGAATTTTCAACCGAACAAATGGCGAACGCCATTGGTATTTCACGGGTTTCTTGTCGCAAATATTTGATTTACCTTTCTGATACCGACGTTTTAAGCACTAAGGTACTTTACGGTGCGACCGGTCGGCCAGTTTATCTCTACAAGTTGCTACCCAGCCAGCAAGAAGTCTTAAAGCAGTATTGCCAGTAATGAGCCGCACTGCCTCGAAGCTGTTTTTATCAACCAGCACGCACAGAAACTGTCCTGATAAAAAACCAGCGGCATTTGCTCAGGGATGCCGCTGATGACCTCAGTCTTATCGGGCAGTTATTTACATAATCCAACCCAACAGTAACGTAGCCCCAATGACGGTGGACGCACCGCCGATACGGGTTGCTATCTGGGCAAATGGCATCAGTGACATTCGGTTCGAGGCAGAGAGAATAGCAACATCACCGGTGCCACCTAGCCCGCTGTGGCAACTGGTGACGATCGACGCTTCAACCGGATACATATTCAGATAGGGTGCGATAATAAAACTGACCGCGGCCATCGACAACACCACCGCACCACACACCACCACATAACCGACAGAGAATACGGCGACGACACTTTCCAGTGGAACATACAGCATCCCCAATCCAATCATCAGCGGCCATACCAGTGTGGTGGAGACGAATTTATACCAACTGTGCGCACCTTGTTCCATTTTCGACGGAATAACCTGCGCATATTTACACATCACCGCAATCAAAATCATTAGCACCGGGCCGGGAATGTGGACAATCTTTTCAAATAAGCCCCCGACAATAAAGAAAGCACAGGTCATTAATAACCCACCGCCCATCAGTTGGAAATCGGCTTGCTTTGGCCCTTCCTGGGCGGTAAATACCGCATTATCTTGTGCCGAGCGAATTAACATCCCCTCGCCATTGAGATCCTTGCGACGCAGACCAATACGAGCCAGCACCCCGGCACAAATAATAGCGAAAATATTCCCCACCACCGCAGCCGGTGCCAGTTGGGCCACATACACATCAGGAGCCTGACCAAGGATAGCCGAGTAAGCCAACGACAATGGCAAGATGCCCTCACCAATACCGCCACCGATGATAGGTACAATAATAAAGAAGAAGGTGTGATAAAGAGTAAAACCAAATAATTTACCCACCAGCAACCCCGTAACCACCGCCGTAATGGTTCCCACCACTAGCGGGACAAACATCCGGGTCATTCCCTGAATAAGCACCACGCGGTTCATCCCAAGAATACTGCCGACCACCAGACTGGCGATAACAAAATAGAGTAAGTTCGCCTCTTTCATCAGCAAGTGGACAGTATCCAAGGTGTTGGTTTGGAAAATACCAAAATAAACCAAAACCGAGGGTACCATTAAACACAAAATTGCTGGCCCACCGATATCTTTCAACACCGGTATGTGGCGGCCGATATGTGATAAAACAAAACCCATCGTCATGATTACAGCCAGCCCGCCAATCATATTTTTGGGTAAATAACTGGCATAAGCCGAAATGAATACAATAGCTGAAATAGTCATAAATAATGCCATTGGCATAGTATTTATGTTCATCTGATTTAAGTGTGTAATAACTCTCTTGATTGCAGATTTCCCCGACATGTCAATCTGTTCGACGGGGGTAAGCACGACATCCTGATTTATTTTTTTCATTTTAGACCTACTATTGGGTAGCACCTAAGGAACGGGAGGTAACGGATCTAATGCTTTAGCCGGTTATAGTGATTTGATATTTTTTGACTGATGTATCTCAATGAGGCATCGACCAACCTGGCACTTAAAAATTATTATTGATGTTAAAAACAACAACAAAAAATTCAAATGTGAATATAGAATGGCAAACTACCACTCTATTTAAAATAAAAGAACAGTTAAGGTGCAACGATGTATTGTATTTGCGAGGCTATCGTCAAGTTTATTTTAATTAACTTAACTTGGTGTTTTGTAATTAAATAATCTGAAGGATGTGAGATTTGTCTGTTATACTTTTTTGTCGCTGACAGACAAACCTATACTGAAATACCACCTGTTGTTATTTGGTGCTACTCTTCATCTATTGACGAGCCTGCAATACGAACTAAATGAATGATTAAGTACAACATTTCGTCATTTGAGAGAGTAATACTGAGCAGGTTTTTGATGTATTCACCGATTAACATACTGCAACGGTACTCACCAGGGTACTCGCGGATCATTTGTTCAAAAATAAAGTCATCTTTGGTTTCTATCTGGTTACGTTCAATCATTCGCTGGATAAAAAATTGCATATGCGTCAAAAAGCGTTGGTAATTTAGCGAGTCTTGATCAATTACGACATTAAAATGGTATTTGATAATATTAAATATGTCTTTCAACATCTTAACTGAGAGCAGTGTACTTTCCATACTCTGAATATCAGTTTGACCATTAACCAAGTGGAAAGCTATATTTCCCGCTTCCTCTTCAGGTAACTGAATATTGAGTTTCTCATTTAAATATTTAACTGCTTGTTGCGCAATGGAAAATTCATGCGGATAAAATCTTTTTACTTCGTATAACAATCTATTTTGGATTGAAATCCCTTTGTGAAAACGTTCGATGGCAAAGGTAATATGGTCCGTTAGAGTAAAAAATAGCTGTTCACTAAGCTTTCCCTTCAGGCTGGCATTGGCGTCACTCATAATATTCTGCACCAAAGATATATACTCTTCTGGCGTATTTTCGATCAACCTAACATATTCTCTACTGGTTTGAGTGTTTTGTACCACATAGACTTTTTCTATTTTCCCAGCATCAATCGCATCACCAATTTTGCTATTAAATCCAATACCTTTCCCCATAACAATAACTTCATTATTGTTGGCATCGACAGATAAGACCAGGCTGTTATTCAATACTTTAATGACATCCATTTTTCTAGCCACCCCTGTCTTTGCGCCGCAATGACTTTATATCATGATTAGCCCGGTCTACCGGGCTGTCTAGTATGCCAACTGTTCATGTGCCATGGGCGGTTCTCTGCCGCCCAGAATATCAAACTACGGTCAAAGATACTGACCATTTGAGGCAATGACTTGTTGATACCAGGTAAAACTGGCTTTTTTTATACGCCTTAGGTCGAGTAAATCATGTTCAGTCCGATTGACATAAATAAAGCCATAGCGCTTACCATAGCCCTGATGCGTGCTGACAACATCAATAACAGACCACGGGCAGTATCCCATTAGCTCTACGCCATCGCTGATAGCCAACTGCATTTGCTCTATATGTTTACGCAGAAAATCAATACGATAGTCATCGTTAACCTGATCGTCGCTTTGCAGCGAATCCGGTGCGCCAATACCATTTTCGCTAATCAGGATGGGCAGATGGTAGCGCTCATACGTCTTACGTAACGTGAGACGTAAACCAATGGGGTCGACCACCCAGCCATAGCGGGTTTTATCCACAAACGGATTTTCTGCTGCGCGATACACGCCCGGTTCACCCAACATGATCTGCTGATCTCCGGCACGGGCCGTGATATCTGAGGCATCGCCCCGGCTGGCAGCAATAGTCGCCGTCGAATAATAGTTAATCGCGACAAAATCTGGCCGCCCTTGTGACAGGATTTCACTGTCGCCACTTTCCACCGTGGGCGCTAATCCACGATCCTGCAAATAACGCCACGCCAACGCATTGTAACGACCATACACCGCCACATCGAGAAAACTCCAGCAGCGTAATGTTTCCCAGTTATGGGCTGCGATAGCATCTTGTGGTGCACAGGTTTCCTGATACATCGATGTGGTATTTATCGCCGGACCAATTTTACCTTCCGGGCACATTTGATGACACAACGCCATCACCTGCGCCTGTGCCAACATCATATGGTGACTCTGCTGATATAAGGATTTTTTATCCGGTAATTGACCATTGGGCGGAGTACCAATTGCCCCAGGATGGAGGATCATGGTGTTCTGCTCATTAATCGTCAGCCAATATTTTACTTTGCTACCAAAATGGCTAAAGAGCACTTTGGCGTATTCAACAAAGGCATCAATCGTGGCGCGATGCCCCCAACCACCCTGCTGCTCCAGACAATAGGGCAAATCAAAATGGTAAAGTGTGACAACTGGCTCTATGCCGTAATGATTAAGTTCATCAATCAAATTCTGATAAAACGCGATCCCCGCAGGATTAACCGCCCCCGAACCATCAGGGATAATGCGGGTCCAGGCGACAGAAAATCGGTATGCCTTTAAGCCTAATTCGGCAAATAACTTAACGTCTTCTTTATAGTGATGGTAGTGGTCACTGGCGATTTTAAAATCTGCCGTCCCTGCTGGATGCTGGCACATATCAATGATCGATGGACTTTTACCGTCTTCATCCCAAGCACCTTCAACCTGATAGGCAGAGGTGGAACCGCCCCAGAGAAATCCTGCTGGGAAGTTCTGTAATTGTTGATAAATCATAACCGCCCCCTAACCACGTGCACCCAGAGTAATAATCGGCTCACCAAACTGAGTTGGCCCGCAAGCTACACTGCTAACCTGCGAATACGCATCACTGTTTACAATCAATACCGGTGTGACGATATCGTAGCCTGCCTGAGTAATGGCGGTGATATCAAAACTCACCAGTAGGTCGCCCACCATGACACGATCCCCCACTTGCAGCGTCGAACTGAAGTGCTGACCATTTAAGTTGACGGTATCAATACCGATATGAATCAAAACCTCAGCCCCGTCGTCTGATTTAATTCCGACGGCATGTTTACTGGGTAAGAACGTCATAATTTCACCTGTTACTGGGGCGCGCATTTCACCCACATCAGGGATAATAGCCACCCCCTGCCCCAACAATCCCAGAGAAAACACATCATCGTTAACCTGGCCTAATGGGATTAATTTTCCGCTTAATGGACTACTTATGACTGCTGCCTGAGCCGCTGTCCCCGTAGTTCTCGCCACAGAGGCAGACAAGGGAACGTTATCACTTTCATCAACTTGCGATTGTTCATCTACCGGGTCTTCAAAGCCCAATACCCAGGTCAGGGCGAAAGTGACCACAATAGCAATAACGCAGGTTATTAATGCGTGCACAATGTTCATTGGGTTTTCGCCAATAAACGCCGGTAATGCAGCAAGCCCTGGTGATACAAAGGCGTAACGCACCACACCACTTAACCCCGCATAAACACCAGCGCAGCCCCCGCCGATCATTGCCGCCACCAGCGGGCGTTTCAGCTTCAGGGTCACACCATATAATGACGGCTCGGTTATCCCCAAAAGTGCAGTGAAGCCTGCTGAAGATGCCAGTTGTTTCAAGTTCTTATTCTTTGTTTTGAAGGCGACACAGAGTGTCGCCGCCCCCTGAGCAATATTGGATGCCAACATACCGGGGCCATTGATCATCTCATAGCCTTGCTTAGTCAATTGCATGGTTGCAATCGGGGTCATGGCCCACGCCGTGCCCGTAATAACCAAGAAGGGTTGCAGCGCCCCCATTAACATGGGAATAAGCCAACTGGCTTTCGTGTTTATAATGGCAGCACCACTGCCCACCATATCATTAAGAAAGATACCAAATGGCCCGATCATGACTAATGCCAAAGGAGCAGTAATCAATAATATAATCATTGGCTTGGTAAAAAATTTAATCATCGAGGGCGAAATTCGCTCGGCAAAGCGCTCGACATAAGACATCAACCAAACGGTAAAGATAATCGGTAATACCGAACCGGCATAATCAGCCAATCTAACCTGAATACCGATAAAACTAACCGCGTCACCTTTTACCAACATTTGTGCCAAATTAGGGTGTAACAGTGCCCCGGCAATCGTCATTGCCAAAATAGGATTACATTCAAACTTAATCGCGGCACCATATGCCAGCAGAACCGGCAGGAAAAAGAATGCCGCATCCGCAATGGTATCGAGCAACTGATAAGTGGTACTGCTAGCTGTAATCACACCGGTGAGTTTCAAAATTGCCAGCAACGCCTTAATCATCCCGGCTCCGGTAATAGCCGGAATGACAGGGGTAAAGGTGGTAGAAATCACACTGATTATCTGGCTGAAAATACCATTTTTGGTTTTATTTTTATTGCCCTGCTTCTCTGCTGTTGGCACACTGCCAATCTCTTTCAATATCGTCCGATAGGTTTGCTGCACGTTGTTGCCGACAACTATTTGAAACTGGCCTCCTCGCTCGACCACACTGATCACACCCTCCAGTTTTTCAATCTGTTTAGCATCAACTTTAGTGTCATCGTTAAACTCAAAACGCAAGCGGGTGGCGCAATGTGTTAACTTACTGACATTACGCTTCCCCCCGATCAACGCTAAGATCTTCAATCCTAACTGCTGGTAATCCATCGCTATTCCCCTGAATTTATCACTTAAAAAAAACAAAAAAAAAGACCAAAACAAAAATGCACCCGCGGACGGGGGACACTTTTATTTTGGTCTTGCCTGCTTTACCAGTAACACGCCTCAATAAAATTATGGCAATAAATATAACTATTGCGTTATTAGTATCATCATTGAAGGTGAGAAAATGCAATATCATTCTCGGAAAACTGTGTGTTAGATCTCATATTGCATCTTACGCAGTACGCTTTATGCACAGCACTAAGTCGAGGCTATTCGAATAAGAGTTTCTGCAACTTACCTATTAGATTGAGTCACGTTAATACAACAATCTAATTGCTTGATAAATATCATCGTAAATATTAACTGCGCTACACAAAAATAAATTATAAATTTTAAAATTAACACTTAGAAAAACAATATATTATTTTTATCTATAATAAGATAAATTGCAATTTTATGTGAAGCAATAATCTTAATAAATACACTCAATCTAAGAAAGGTTTATCGTTGAATAATATACAGCCAATCTATAACTCCGATCCAAAAAAATTCTACTTTCATAAATGTAACAATGAGTTAAGAAATACTGATATTTCGCCCTATAAGCATAAGTAATACATTACCATAAAAACATTTTTCCTGTATATAATTTAACCTTTCATTTGCAATTACTGATTCCGGTAATAGAACAAAAAAAATAATTTATAAGTGAATATTTTTTTTGCCTCATCACGATAGAAACGATAGCATGCCCTCCCAGAATCCAGTGGCAGCAATAGAAACCATAATAATCGAAGGCGCTAAGACGCTATTTATGCATTAACCTTTAGCAATCAGTTGCTGTAATACATTCACGATGATTGCACGACAGACAGGAAAATAGGGAAAGCTATGATGTCAGGAAAACACACTGCAAAGACCCATCACGCCGCCAAAAAACGCTGGCTAGACTCTCATGATACTGGCTACCACAAAAGTATGGGCCGACGTCATATCCAGATGATCGCTATCGGTGGCTCTATTGGTACGGGGTTATTTTTAGGCACCGGCGCCCGCTTGCAAATGGCTGGCCCCGCACTGGCCTTGGTGTATCTGGTGTGTGGGATTTTCTCGTTTTTTATTCTTAGAGCGCTCGGTGAATTAGTTATGCACCGCCCAACCAGTGGCAGCTTTGTTTCTTATGCCCGCGAATTCCTCGGTGAGAAAGCATCCTATGTTGCCGGATGGATGTATTTCCTTAATTGGGCCATGACCGGGATTGTCGATATCACTGCGGTGGCCCTTTATATGCACTATTGGGGGACGTTCTCTGATGTTCCGCAGTGGTTATTTGCACTGGGTGCGCTCTCAATTGTTGCCACCATGAATATGATTGGCGTTAAATGGTTTGCTGAAATGGAATTTTGGTTTGCACTGATCAAAGTCGCAGCCATTGCTATCTTTCTGGTCGTGGGTGTGATCTTTCTCGGCACAGGGCAAAGTGTTGCCGGGCATCCCACCGGTATACACCTGATAACCGATAATGGCGGATTGTTCCCCCACGGGTTGTTACCCGCGTTGATATTGGTTCAAGGGGTGATATTCGCCTTTGCCGGTATTGAATTAATTGGTACGGCGGCCGGTGAATGTAAAGACCCGGAAAATATGCTGCCAAAGGCAATTAATAGTGTGATTTGGCGGATTGGCCTATTCTACGTCGGTTCTGTGGTGCTACTGGTGTGTCTGCTGCCATGGAATGCCTATCAGGCCGGCCAAAGCCCTTTTGTCACCTTCTTTAGTAACTTAGGCGTCCCCTATATCGGGACCATCATGAATATCGTGGTACTTTCTGCCGCACTTTCCAGTTTGAACTCTGGCCTTTACTCGACAGGTCGTATTCTGCGCTCATTATCCATGGGTGGCTCAGCACCTAAATTCATGTCCAAAATGAGCCCACAATCTGTTCCCTACGCCGGCATATTGGTTACCGTGGGTATTTATGTCTTCGGCGTGCTACTTAACTATCTGGTACCATCACAGGTATTTGAAATCGTTCTTAATATTGCCTCTTTAGGTATTATCAGCTCATGGGCATTCATCATTATCTGTCAGATGAAATTACGTCAGGCAATAAAGCAGGGAACAGCAAAACCCGTATCCTTTAAAATGCCCGGTGCGCCGGTCACATCCTGGCTGACGCTGTTTTTCCTGGCAGGTGTTTTAGTGATGATGGCTTTCGACTATCCGAATGGAACCTGGACTATCGCCACATTGCCGGTAGTGGCCATGTTATTGGTTGCCGGTTGGTTTAGTTTACGTAAGCGCGCCACTGAGGTAGCTGCCGCACCGGTAGATACAATGCCCAAACAGCGCCCGCGGGAAGATATAAACGCTTCAGAAGTGGCTCTGGCTAAGTTACGCGAACAAAACTCCACCGGTTAAAGCCCATCGTTAGCCCGTAGGTTGATAGAGAGACCTACGGGCTGAATCGACACGCTTAGTGGCGGTTACGCACCAGTTGATAACGGCGCGTTAAATATTCGATGGGTACGCTCCAGATATGTACCAAGCGTGAGAACGGGAATAAAACAAAAAGGGTCAATCCCAAGACAATATGCAACTTGAAAATCAAGGCTACATCTATCAGATAGGCCGATGCTCCGGGGCGGAAAGTCGCAATTGACTGCGCCCAACCGACCAATTTCATCATCTCGCTACCATCCATATGTTGAGCAGAAAACGGAATACTCAGTAGCCCCAAGCTAACTTGTACCACCAGCAATATCAGAATCAGAATATCTACCCGGGTACTGGTTGCCCTGATCCTCGAATTAGTCAAGCGGCGGTGTAGCAGCATGACACCACCGACTAACATCATCAGACCGCAGGCACCGCCAGCAATCATCGCCATTTTTTGTTTTATCTCTATCGGTAAGAACGATTCATACATCCAATGTGGCGTCAGCATACCCAGCACATGGCCGAAGAATATCCCCAGAATACCGATGTGGAATAAATTAGATGCCAGCCATACACCTTTCTTATCTAACATCTGACTGGAACCTGCTCGCCAGCTATATTGCCCATAGTCGTAACGCAACCAACTGCCCACAAAGAAAATCACCATTGCCATGTAAGGATAAATATCAAAAAAGAATTTATTCAAAAAGCTCATAAGATGGCTCCTTTACGGTCCGTCACCACATGGGACTGAACGACTTTTTTGCCCTCTGAGGCAGACTGAATACTGAGATATTGTGGTAGTACGGCATCGGCAAGGTGTTTGGGGGGCATCCCCTGCTGAGCTGATGCACACCCCTGCGTGCCGAGGAATTTCACTTGCTCCTCTTCCCATACCGCATCCAGTGCTTTGGCGGTGTCATCCCGGCTTTCACCCGCCACTTTATCGCCAAGATTTTCACTGCGAATAGCACTGCCAGACAGCACTAACAGCAGATCAAACAACTGGGCATAGTCGCTATCCCGCTGATGTAAACGTGCCCCCAGCAGCGCCAAAATGGGTGCAATATCCTGCAAACCCAAGGTGATATCCTGCACTGGCTGGTTAGCCAGATACTCAAGATAAAGTGGCAGGAAATCAGGCAACTCTTTACAGTCAAGCACTAACCCCGCACGTTGATACTGTGCCATGAGGTCCACCATGGCCTGACCACGATCGCGCGACTCACCATGCACATGTTCAAATAGCAACAGTGAGGTGGCTCGCCCCCGGTCAAATAAGCCACAATAGCTAGCCTGACACTCAAGCAATTCGCTCTGACATAATGTATTGATAAATTGCCTGAGCCGATGAACCTGTTCCGTCGTGAGTTCGTCGGCGCTGTCGAGCGCCTCAACAACTTCTTGCCGGTTTTGCCACAGATCAATATCTGGGTATTCCAGCAAACGTGAAATGATTCTCAAACTAATCATGAATGGCCCCCTGGTCAGTCTTACGTGTGACATCAACGGCATCAATGCGGCGGCTATTGAACAAATTGAAACGACTGTCACTGCCATGGCAACCATCGCCGAAACTGAAGCCGCCCCCCTTACTTTCCGGGAAAGCGTCACGGGCTATTTCACGGTGGCTGGATGGAATGACAAAGCGACCTTCATAATTAGCAATCGCCAGATAGCGGTACATCTCTTGCGCTTGCGCCTCTGTTAGCCCCACGGCCTCCAGTGCACTGAGATCAGTTTTACCCTCAACGGTTTCAGCCCGTTTATAGTGGCGCATTGCCAGCATCCGTTTCAGTGCCATTAATACCGGTTGAGTATCACCAGCAGTCAGTAAGTTGGCTAAATACTGAACCGGGATACGCAGGCTTTCCACATCCGGTAGCACCCCGCGGTGGGGCAGCGCGCCAGAGTCTGCCGCAGACTGAATCGGTGACAACGGCGGGACATACCATACCATCGGCAAGGTCCGGTATTCGGGGTGCAACGGCAGTGCCAATTTCCATTCCACTGCCATTTTGTAAACCGGGGAGCGTTGGGCGGCCTCAATGACACTTAAGGGAATCCCCTGTTTCTGCGCTTCGGCAATCACCAGCGGATCATGGGGATCGAGGAAAATATCCATTTGCCGTTGGTAGAGGTTTTTCTCATCAGTAGTAGCCGCGGCTTGTTCAATGCCATCTGCGTCATACAGTAGTACCCCCAGATAACGAATGCGCCCCACACAGGTTTCTGAACAAACGGTCGGTTCACCGGACTCAATGCGTGGATAGCAGAAAATACACTTCTCCGACTTGCCGCTTTTCCAGTTGAAATAGATTTTTTTATACGGGCAACCGGTCAGACACATACGCCAGCCCCGGCATTTATCCTGATCAATCAGCACAATACCGTCTTCAGCCCGTTTATAAATTGCCCCACTGGGGCAAGTTGCGACACAGGCGGGGTTAAGGCAGTGTTCACATAAACGTGGCAAATACATCATGAAGGTATGTTCAAATTGCCCATACATCTCTTTCTGAATATGGGCGAAGTTCTGGTCTTTAGATCGCTTAGAAAACTCACCGCCCAGAATCTCTTCCCAGTTAGGGCCGTTCTCGATTTTCTCCATTCGTTGACCGGTAATCAGCGAACGTGGGCGAGCTACCGGCTGATGTTTTCCAGCCGGTGCGTTGTGCAAGTGCTGGTAATCAAAATCGAAGGGTTCGTAATAATCATCTAATGCTGGTACATCAGGGTTAGCAAATATCTTGGCGAGGACCCCGACTCGGCTCCCCATACGGGGGGTCAATTTGCCATTAATCTTGCGGATCCAGCCCCCCTTCCATTTATCCTGATTCTCCCAATCGTGCGGATAACCCAGCCCCGGTTTGCTTTCCACGTTGTTAAACCAGGCATATTCCATACCCTCGCGGCTGGTCCAAACATTTTTGCAGGTTACTGAGCAGGTATGACAGCCAATACATTTGTCCAGATTCAGAACCATGCCGACTTGTGAACGGATTTTCATAGTTTGCCCCCGGTTTTGCTCTGGTTTTGCTGTTCGTCATCCAGCCAATCAATCTTATTCATCTTGCGCACCACCACGAACTCATCGCGATTGGACCCTACCGTGCCGTAGTAGTTAAAGCCGTAGGCTAATTGCGCATATCCGCCAATCATATGGGTTGGTTTTGGACTGATACGGGTGACTGAGTTATGAATACCGCCACGTTGGCCGGTAATTTCAGAACCGGGGATATTAATAATGCGCTCCTGTGCGTGGTACATCATGGTCATGCCTGACGGAATTCGCTGGCTGACGACGGCACGAGCAGTTAATGCGCCATTACTGTTAAACGCCTCAATCCAGTCGTTATCTTCTATCAGCAGATCTTTGGCATCATCTTCACTCAACCAAACGATAGGCCCCCCTCTCGACAGTGTCAGCATCAACAGGTTGTCACTGTAGGTTGAGTGAATGCCCCACTTCTGATGGGGTGTCAGGAAGTTAAGTGCTTTCTCTGGGTTACCGTTCGGCTTCTTATTAAGCAAAGGTTGGGCGGCACGAGTATCTATTGGCGGGCGATAGCACAACAAACTCTCACCAAAAGCACGCATCCATTCATGATCCTGATAAAGTTGTTGCCGGCCTGAAAGGGTGCGCCACGGGATCAACTCATGAACGTTGGTGTAACAAGCATTATAGGAAACATGCTCATCTTCCAAGCCGGACCAGATTGGACTGGAAATGATTTTGCGTGGTTGCGCCTGAATATCGCGAAAACGAATTTTTTCATCTTCTTTATTCAGAGCTAAGTGAGCATGTTGGCGACCGGTAAGTTGTTCCAAAGCCTGCCAGGCTTTTACCGCCACCTGACCGTTGGTTTCAGGGGCCAAGGATAAAATCACCTCTGCGGCATCAATAGCAGTATCAATTCTTGGTCGTCCGGCGGCAGGGCCGTCAGGCTGGGTATGGTTAAGTTTTTTGAGGAAATCAATTTCAGTCTGGGTATTCCAGTTAATCCCTTTGCCGCCATTACCTAATTTATCCAATAGGGGACCCAAGGCAGTAAAGCGAGCATAGGTTGCTGGGTAATCGCGCTCGACCACCACAATGTGCGGCGCGGTTTGGCCCGGTATCAGTTCACATTCACCTTTTTTCCAGTCCTTTACACCATATGGCTGTGCCAGTTCGGCTGGCGAATCATGTTGGATGGGTAAGGTCACTACATCGGTTTCCTGACCTAAATGGCCGACGCAAACTCGAGAGAAGGTTTCGGCAATATCTTTGTAGATATCCCAGTCGCTTTTAGACTCCCAGGCAGGATCTACCGCCGCAGACAGCGGGTGAATAAACGGATGCATATCCGAGGTATTCATGTCGTCTTTTTCGTACCAGGTTGCGGTGGGTAAAATGATGTCTGAATAGAGACACGTACTAGACATGCGGAAATCCAATGTCACGACTAAATCCAGCTTGCCTTCGCCTCCCTGTTCCTGCCATTCAACCTCTTCCGGCATCACCCCACCTTGCTGGCCCAAATCTTTACCCTGAATACCATTTTCCGTACCCAACAAATACTTGAGCATATATTCATGCCCTTTGCCGGAAGAACCCAGTAGGTTGGAACGCCAGACAAACAAGTTTCGCGGGAAGTTTTGTGGATCATCTGGCTGTTCAGCGGCAAATCTCAGTGACCCGTTTTTAAGGCTATCGACGGTATATTCTACCGGTGTTTGACCGGCTTGTTGTGCGCTGGCGGCAAGGGTCAATGGATTGCAATTCAGTTGCGGGGCCGAAGGCAGCCACCCCATACGTTCAGCGCGCACATTAAGATCAATCAGACTTGGGCTAAAGCGCGAACTGTCGGCCAAGGGAGAGAGTAATTGGGTGGTGCTGACGGTCTCATAACGCCACTGACTGGAGTGATTATAGAAAAATGACGTACTGTTCATATGGCGCGGTGGACGTTGCCAATCGAGGCCAAATGCCAAAGGTAACCAGCCGGTTTGTGGTCGCAGTTTTTCCTGCCCCACATAGTGCGCCCAACCGCCGCCACTTTGCCCGACACAGCCGCAGAAAATCAGCATATTAATCAGTGCACGGTAGGTCATATCCATGTGATACCAGTGATTAATACCGGCCCCGACGATAATCATCGAACGGCCATGGGTTTTCTCGGCGTTATCTGCAAATTCACGCGCAATGCGGATAATATCCTGACGTGCAACGCCAGTAATTTTTTCAGCCCAGGCAGGAGTGTAAGCTTTTATATCGTCATAATTGCTGGCGCAGTTGTCATCAGCCAAACCACGATCCAGGCCATAGTTTGCCATCATCAGGTCATAAACACTGGTCACCAGTGCTTCACTGCCATCGGCTAATGGCAACCGTTTTACTGGCAACTTGTGTTGCAGTATTTCCTCTAGCGCAACACTTTGAAAATTCTCACTGATTTCGCCACCAAAGTAGGGAAATCCGACATTAACAATAGCATCATGTTGACCCAATAAACTGAGTTGTAATGAGACTTCCTGCTGCGTTTTGCCCTCGCGCTGCTCAAGGTTCCATTTACCCTTTTCACCCCAGCGATAACCGATAGACCCTTGCGGCGCTACCAACTGCCCGCTGTTAGCGTCAATGGCAATGGTCTTCCATTCTGGGTTATTCTCCTCTCCCAGATTATCCACCAGATCGGCGGCGCGCAGTAACCGCCCGGCGGCATAATCGCCGCTATGACGAGGTTCAAGTAATACCAGCATCGGCATGTCGGTGTACTGACGCATGTATTCAACAAAGTAGCTGCTTTGTCGTTGTAGATGGAATTCATTGAGGATCACATGCCCCATTGCCATAGCCATGGCACTGTCTGTTCCTTGTTTCGGATTCAGCCATTGGTCACACAGTTTAGCGACCTCTGCATAATCCGGCGTCACCGCTACAGTTTTGGTCCCTTTGTAACGGACTTCGGTAAAGAAGTGGGCGTCGGGTGTACGGGTCTGCGGAACATTTGAACCCCAGGCAATAATGTAGGATGAGTTGTACCAGTCAGCGGATTCTGGCACGTCAGTTTGCTCACCCCAGGTCATCGGTGATGCCGGAGGCAAATCGCAATACCAGTCATAGAAACTGAGGCAAACGCCGCCTATCAGTGATAGATAGCGCGCGCCCGCCGCGTAGGAAACCATCGACATCGCTGGAATCGGTGAAAAACCGATAATCCGATCCGGCCCATACTGTTTGGCGGTATAGACGTTAGCGGCGGCAATCAGTTCATTCACTTCCTGCCAGGTCGAACGGACAAAGCCCCCCCGGCCACGAGCCTGTTTATAATCCTTTGATTGTACGCTATCGCCAACAATTGAAGCCCATGCCTCCACCGGATCACTGTGCAGCACTTTGGCAGCACGCCACAATTGCAACAGATGCTTGCGCATCATCGGGTACTTCAGCCGATTAGCACTGTACAAATACCAGGAATAGCTGGCCCCACGAGGGCAACCACGGGGTTCATGATTAGGTAAATCCGGGCGGGTACGCGGGTAGTCAGTTTGCTGGGTTTCCCAAGTGACCAACCCATTTTTGACATAAATCTTCCAGCTACATGAACCCGTACAATTCACACCATGAGTTGAACGTACCACTTTGTCATGCTGCCAGCGGCTACGATAGCCATCTTCCCAATCACGATTGGTGTCCAGTGTCTGGCCATGGCCTTGTGCAAAAGGCTCGGCAAGTTGTTTAAAATAACGAAATCGGTCAAGAAATTTGCTCATCGGGAGACCTCCTGATTGGGGACATAACGGCCCTGTTTATTTTTATAAGTGGATTAACATTGCTCAATGTTGCTTATTTATCGGACCGTACCGGTCAACGTGGTTTTTTGGTCGCCATACCCGCGTTAAGCTTGCGCCCGTAGACAAACCAGGTGATCAATACGCAAACCACATAAAAAACCACGAATAGCTTCATCGCGCCGGCCGGTGAACCGGTTAGGGCCAGCGACGTACCAAAGGATTTAGGAATAAAGAAACCGCCGATAGCGCCAATGGCTGAGATGAAACCCAGTGCCGCCGCTGACTCTCTGACGGCATCATGCTGCGCTTGTTCATCACTCCCCCCCGCGAGGGTCACTCGATCGACAGTTAACTTGCGAAAGATCACCGCAATCATCTGAAACGTTGATCCACTGCCCAGTCCCGCCGTCAGAAACAGCAGCATGAATACGCCAAAAAAGGCAAAGAAGGAGCCATTAACATTGGTTCCCGGTAAGGTGAGGAAGAGTAATGCCGCAAATATTGCCATCAGGATAAAATTGACGAAGGTGACGCGAATGCCGCCAAAGCGATCAGAGAGCGCACCGCCCATTGGACGAGCCAGTGCGCCCAATAGCGGGCCGAAGAAAGCGTAATGCAGGATGACAACATCAGGAAATTGTGTTTTTGCCAACATGGCAAATCCGGCTGAGAAACCGATAAATGAACCAAAAGTTGCCAGATATAACACCGCCAAAATCCACAAATGGCCACGTTTCAGGACCGGTAATTGCTGGATAATCGACGCTTTTGCAGCAGACAAGTCATTCATACCAAACCAGGCCGCCACACTGAATATCAGCAAAAAGGGGATCCAGATATAGGCTGCGTTTTGCAACCAGAGCTGGCTACCATCCGCTTGTGGATAGCCACTGCCCATAAAGGCACTGAACACCCCAACCGAAATAGCCATAGGGGCGATAAGTTGCATCACACTGACGCCAAGATTCCCCAATCCCCCATTGAGGCCCAGCGCCCCCCCCTGCTTGGCTTTCGGGAAGAAAAAACTGATATTAGCCATGCTAGAGGCAAAGTTCGCACCGGCAAAACCACACAACAATGAAATCAATACAAATGTTCCATACTGGGTGGTGCTGTCCTGTACCGCGATACCTAACCAGAGGCAGGGGATAACCAGAAACAATGTGCTAATAGCCGTCCAGCGACGACCACCAAAGACCGGTATGACAAACGAGTATGGAACACGTAACAGTGCCCCCGATACTGAGGGTAATGCTGTCAGCATGAACAGTTGATCGGTGGTGAAGTTAAAGCCCACTTTATTCAGATTCACTGCGACCGCACTAAACAGCATCCAGACACAGAAACTCAGTAACAATGCTGGTACTGAAATCCACAAATTTCGCCGGGCAACACTATGCCCTACCTGTTGCCAGAACTGTGGATCTTCCGGGTACCACTGCGGTATTGATTGACCACCGGCTAACTTTGCCGGGATAGCGGAAGATGATGAGTTAGTTAATGGTGTCGGAGAGTGCGACATAAAAACCTCAGTCAGGGTGACCACAAACGGGAAGTAATGCGTCACCCTAGGCACCAGAGGCTATTTCAAAGTTGATTTACATCAAGAGGATGTGAAGTTAACTTTTAGCTAACAATACCCATACATCATTTGTGGGTAGTAGGTTTACTGGCAAAAAAGAGCCTCTTTTCATTTAGTTGCCGATGTGAATGTTTTCTTGAAACCGAGTAATACACCCGTTGACTATTAGGGGGTACTCCCTATTGGTTATGGGGTAATAGTCAAGGATGAGGAAGAATATCGATCAACCCTTCCGTTCGAGGTATTTACCCTCTCAGCTACAGGAACTATTCATGAGTGAACAAGACGCCGCGACCATCCTGTTGATTGATGACCACCCGATGCTAAGGCACGGTATTAAGCAATTAATCAGCATGGCACCTGGGTTATCCATCGCAGGTGAGGCCAGCAACGGTGCTCAAGGTATTATTCTCGCCACCAATCTTGATCCTGATTTGATCATGCTGGATTTAAACATGCCGGGCATGAATGGATTGGAAACACTGGATAGATTGCGTCAGCAGCCACTATCCGGGCGAATTGTAGTGTTTACCGTTTCTGACCATCAGGATGATGTCATCAGTGCCTTAAAACGCGGGGCCGATGGTTATCTGCTAAAAGATATGGACCCTGAAGATTTGCTGGTCTCATTGTATGATGCAGCAGCAGGACAAATGGTTCTCAGCGACGCATTGATGTCGATACTGGCAATCAACCTCCGCGAGAATCGGTCTGATAATGAGCGCGATATTAACACCCTCACCCCACGTGAACGCGACATATTGAAGCTGATCGCTAAAGGGTTACCGAATAAAACCATTGCCCGGAAATTGCTGATTGCAGAGAGCACCGTTAAAGTTCATGTCAAACATCTGTTGAAAAAAATGAAGCTGAAATCGCGGGTTGAAGCCGCAGTATGGGTATTACAAGAGAAAATACTATAGCTTGCTAAGCAGAAAATCACGTAACACTACCGCCTGATTCTGTTGCGTGTCGCGACTGCCATACAGCAACGTAATTGGCTGTTGTTTCAGTACGTCTAGTAAAGGTTGCCAGGCCGTTGAGCTATCAAGCTGGGCCTGATAACGCACCACAAACTCTGGCCAATCTAAACATTGATGAAACCATTTTCGTAATGCATTTTCCGGCGCCACTTCTTTTAACCATACCACCCCTAACAGCCGGGTTTTGCTAATGCCTCGCGGCCACAGCCGATCAGTCAGAAAGGTATTGGCTTGATATGGCGGCTGAACATCGTAAACACGCGCTAAAGTGATGCGATTTCCCATTGTTGTACTCCTCCTTTGTGCGGTATATGCACCATGTTAGCAACCCTATCAACAAGAGTCTGTCGCCCAACCACAGATTTTATTCATTCGGTTAGTCTCATTAATAACCTCAAAGCTGGCATGCCATGGTTCAGCGCTTATTTCTCAACCACTCTTCGCGACTGATTTCCCATATTTCCGTCTGGAAATGCCCACTAACGTAGTCTCGCTCCTGCGTTGCAACCAAACGCATACCATTTTTACGTGATATGGCGGCTGACGCCTTATTCGGTGCGGCCTTTGTCACTCGTAAATAAGGCTGGTCCAATTGTGTAAACCAGAAGTGAGTGACTGCATCACTGGCTTCCGTTATTAACCCCTGCCCTTGCCACACAGGGCTTAACCAAAAGCCACGGTGATCGTCTGTATCACAGGCCAAATTAATAACACCAATCAAGGTCTCTGGTGAAACCTTCGGCCTGATTGACCAGAAAAAACGGCTACCACATTGCATCTTAGGTAATGCAATATCACGGACAAAGGTCAGGGCACCATCGGCTGGGTAAGGCCAAGGTACGGCAGAAGCATCTAAATACTTCACCACTTCCCATACCGGAAATTTTAGCTGTATCTGGTCAGCATCCTGTAGGGTTAAAGGTATTAATAGCAAACGATCCGTCAGTAATGGTTCCATCAAATAGTCCCTTTACAAGGCAGCCTCTAAAGCATCAATATCGTGAAACGCGAGAGTCACGAAAACAGAAAATACCACTGGTGGTTATAGCTCGACAACTGTACTCATTTATAGCAAAGTTTAATCACCACAACCATACGGATAAATGCCATGATAATTATTTCTTCATAAATACGAACATGTTATATTCATTTCAATTAAATATTTGGTGAAGAAAATGACTACTGTACCGCTTAATACCACCCGGCAGATGAAACAAAAAAATATTATGTTGGTTGCAAGCACATTAAAATCGCTGTCATCCGCAACCAAAGGCGATATATCTGCTCAAACTGGATTAAGCTTGGCAACATGTGGCACCATTTTGAATGAATTATGTTCAAAGGGCGAAATCATTGAAGAATCTATTGATGAATCACGTGGTGGCCGGCCAGCAAAGCGCTATATATACAACTCAAATTACTTTAGCATATTAAGTATTTATATTGAAGGGAGCGATACCTCCGGCGTTATATCGTCATCCCTAAGGTCTGCAGATGGCAAAATCATTGTTGAGTACGATAAAATATATTCTGATTTAACTGAAGATATGTTGCTCGCGCAAACTCAAGAATTTTCAGATAAATACAATAATATCAAAGCAATAGGGCTAGGATTGCCCGGTGTCATTGTGGATGGAAAAATACTTACTTGCGATATTACCCGCCTGGAGGGATTGGCAATCACTGAATTATTAAGTAACCGATTCGGTATTTTTGTTCAGGCGGGGAATGACATGAATTATACCGCATTTGGTTTTTATCGTAATCACTGCCGTAATATAAATGAACCTATCGCCTATATTTTTATGCCACCAAGACATTGTGCCGGCTGTGGCATTGTTATTTCAGGTAAAATGCTACGTGGTGCAAGTCAATTTGCAGGTGAAGTGTCGCAACTGCCATTTTATGACAATCTAGGGACTAATATAAATTCTCACCATGAACTGGTGCAACAACGACTTATTTATATTACTTCATCGTTGATCGCCATGATTAACCCTGCAACCATAGCCATCTCAGGAGAACATATCAGTCAAAATTGCATTGCAGAATTATCTGCTCAATTACTCAAAAAATTTGATTGCAAACACATACCCCATTTTGTCTATCGCGACAACATTAAATACGATTATCACAATGGAATATCAGAATACACTCTTGATGCCTATAATAATTTTCGAGTATTTGAGATCTAGTATTCAGCGGTATCTATGATGAGAAAATTTTTCTAGAGCCCCCTCTCCCACCTTCAGGCTATCCTAACCGTCGTATGCCCTTTTCTCTAGTCGGCAAACCACCTTGATAGGCAAAAATGTTCTTGACAAGCCAGGTACCCACTGTATATTTCACAACTTAACATAAGTCTTTTATAAAGTGACTGTACTTATTACTTGCTCGCTGCCACTTACCAGAGAAAGGTGCTTAAATGTCTAGCCATGTCGTCGACTACCCTCTGGATACACCGGCTACACGCACATCTACGCGCTCTATCTTCTTTGTCGCTGGATTTGCTATGGGCCTTTGGGCATCGTTGGTGCCCTATGCACAGAATAGACTTCATTTTGATGCAGGCTCTTTGGGGATGTTATTACTTTGCTTGGGAACAGGCTCCCTACTGGCAATGCTATTCTCTGGCAAACTGATTGGCCGCTTCGGCTGTAGAAGAATAATACTATTAGGTATCGTTGTTAGCGCTGTTTTCCTGCCCACATTGGCAATTATTGATCAGTTCCCTTTGATGGCACTATGTCTGTTCTTTTTTGGCGCAGGCATTGGTTTAGTCGACGTTGCGGTTAATGTCCAAGGCTCTCTGGTTGAACAATCCTCGGATAAACCACTGATGTCAGGTTTCCACTGTTTATTCAGCATTGGTTCAATTGCGGGTGCTGGCGGCGGTGCAATATTATTTACTCTTGGCTTAATGCCCCTCCCCGTAACGCTGATTGCCGTCGTGATAATGGCTATAATTACCTCAGTCGTTTTCAAGGAATTAATCCCTTTTGGCGATCATAAAGAACCTAATCAACAGCCAAAAATAAAACCACGCCCAAACTTCAGGCTCATATTAATGGCACTTATGTGCATGATTTGTTTTATGGCGGAAGGTGCAGTATTAGATTGGAGTGGCGTATTTCTAACCAATGACCGTGGCCTTGACATAGCACATGCCGGTTGGGGGTTTGCTATTTTCGGTGGCACCATGTCTGTAATGCGTTTCACTGGTGATAAAGTTGTCAGTATTTTGGGACGCAAGCATGTACTGATTTTTAGCAGTATCATCGCCATGACCGGCTATGCCATTGCCGTCATAATACCTGACTGGAAATTTACGTTATTTGGCTTTGCACTGGTAGGAATAGGTGCAGCTAATATTGTTCCGGTACTTATCACGCTGGCTGGCCAGGAAAGTGTAATGCCCGTGAACATGTCGGTAGCCATGGTCGCAACGCTGGGTTATTTCGGTATTTTAGGGGGGCCGGCACTGATCGGTTTTATTGCACATATAACTGACCTCTACACTGCATTCACAGTGGTTGCCCTGACATTTATTGTCATAGCAGTTGGGGCATTCAAACTGAAATATTCCAGTGACTAAACATTTATCTACCGATAAATAAAGCCGGTGGATAGTGGGTCAATCTGTTTTTTGAAGATAAAAGTGTGACTGAGTATGGTAATTTTACCTGCTAGCAAAATTATGCTAGCTTTTTTTTAGGTATACTATGCCGAGATATTCTCTATCAAACCAAGATGTTAAAGAGGGAAATTGTATGAGCATTAAAATCATTGCTGTTGATATGGATGGAACCTTTCTCAATGATCAGATGAGTTTTGATAGGGAACGGTTTATTACACAATATTCACAACTAAAAGAAAATGGAATAAAATTTGTTGTTGCCAGTGGTAATCAATATTATCAGCTAATTTCATTCTTCCCTGAGATTGCCAATGAAATCGCTTTTGTTGCTGAAAATGGGGCTTATGTCAGTAACAAGAATACTGAAATTTTCTGCGGTTCAATCTCTGATGAAGATTGTAATAAAGTGCTAAAAACATTACTACCAATACCCTATCTTGATGTCATTGTTTGTGGCAAAAATGGCGCTTACATGTTGAGCTCTTCAGATAATTATTTCTACACTACAATGAGTAAATACTACCATCGCCTTAAAATTATCGATAACTTCGATCAAGTAACAGAGTCTGCATTCAAATTTGCGATAAGTTTACCCAATGAGAAACTGGTAGACTTTATGAAATTTATCGAGCAAGAACTCGCAGATATAGTGACCCCGGTATCAAGTGGACATGGTTCTGTAGACCTTATAATACCCGGAATTCATAAAGCCCATGGTATTAAACTACTCCAAAAAATGTGGGATGTAACTGATCAACAAGTCGTAACTTTTGGCGATGGTGGCAATGATATTGAAATGTTACAGTACGCCGGCTTTGGTTATGCCATGGCAAATGCTCCAGACAACATTAAGAATGTAGCAAAGTATCAGGCCGAATCAAATAACGACTCTGGCGTATTAAATATAATTGATAAAATTCTAAAGAAAGAACATCCTTTCACATAGACATATTTAATAACAAAAATATATTGGCGGGAAAGACTCCCGCCTATTAATTAATTTTCTCTATTATTGCGGCTCTCGCCATTCTATTTGTAAGCTATTTTAGAATATTAACAATCTTCTCTCACCAAAGCAGCTAACGTCTGTAAACCAATATCAGCTTGTTCTTCTGTTGCATGACTGAAGTTAAGTCGTAACTGGCCACAGCCCTCTGACGGATATGGCAGGAACGATTCGCCCGGCATAAATGCAATATTTTTTTCGAGTGCTTTAGGCAATAGTTTACGAGTATCAATACAATGATTAAGTGTGAGCCAGAAGAATAACCCACCGGCAGGTTTCTCCCAAGTGGCAAGAGAACCAAAATGGCGTTGTAAAGAGATCTCAAATGCATCACGACGACTCTTATAATATGTGGCCAGTTGGTCCATATGTTCAGCATGGTTGGCGGCACCTAGCTGTTGCAATACCAGCCATTGGCTGATTCGGCTACTGTGTAGATCAGCCGCCTGCTTTAGCCGTGTCAGATAAGGAATTAACTCTGACGAAGCAACCAGATAGCCTAACCGCAATGCCGGGGATAAACTTTTAGAAAAGGACCCCTGATAAATCCACGGTGCGTGCTGTAATAAGGCACATACCGGCTTTCGCTCACACGGATCATAGACCAGGTCATGATAGGGATCATCTTCAAACAGCGGCAACATAAGGTCATCACACGCCTTTGCTAATGTGGCCCGCTGCGTACTATCAAGACAGTGACCACTTGGATTCTGAAAAGTTGGGATGCTGTAGGCAAAAGCAGGCTTTTCTGTTTTGAGTTTATCAATATCAGGTTGTGCCGAATCATAAGCCACAAATTGTGCCCCGAAGAACCGAAATACCTGCAATGCCGCCAAATAAGTGGGCGACTCAACAGCGACAGGTGTTCCTGCATCAATAAATAATTTAGCGACCAGATCAATTCCTTGTTGCGAGCCTGAAATAATCAGGACCTGCTCCTCAGTGCAAGATAAACCGCGCCTACATAAATTCTGCGCAATATGCCTGCGCAATTCTGTTTCCCCTTCACTGGCCCCGTATTGCAACATCGATTGCGGCATTCCTTCCAGGTGCAAGTGGGGGAAACTTTCAACCGCAGGCAAGCCGCCAGCAAATGAGATCATCCCAGGCCGTTCAATAACAGAGAGTATTTCCCGTATAGGCGAGGGGTGAAGATCGTGCAGCCGTGAGGAAAATCGATTATTCTGATCCACTACAGTCTTATTCATGGCAGTCCTTCCATAAAGGTCAACATATTTGACCTTTATGGACAGTAAAATGGACGGCTGATTACGTCAATAGTATTGACCTAATTATTTTTTAATTTGTGATAAAAATCCGATGGCAACCTCCAAAAACGTCCCGCAACAGGAAGACCAACGACTGCATCAAGCCATCGAACAGTTCTATTTTGGTTATCGGACATTTACTGAACTACCGGATAAATTACTGGCTCAGCGAGGATTAGGTCGGGTTCACCACCGCATCCTGTACTTTGTCGGACACAATCCTGATATCGCCATCAATGCCTTGTTGGGAATTCTGAAAATCAGCAAACAAGCGCTTAATGCACCATTAAAACAATTAGTTAAAATGGAGCTAATCACGGTTACCACCGCCGAATATGATCAAAGAGTGCGGCAGTTATCTCTCTCCCCCGCCGGTAAAAAGCTTGAATCTCAATTAACAGAGACACAAATGCAACTGCTACGACAGGTATTCCAACAACTGGGAAAAGAAACAGAAACAGCGTGGCTGCAAGTTATGCAATGTCTTAATAAGGATTGAGATTAGCATCAAATTATAAGATGTTCTGTGTGAGCTATACTCGAATGAGATTAATGGCTGGCATTTAATAGAAGGGATAAAGAGTGATAGACCATACGGGGATTAACGTTACTAATATATTAATAAGTAAAGATTTTTACAGTGTAGCGCTTGCACCTCTCAATTACGAGATACGTCTAAACCTTGGTGATGCCTGTGGTTTTGGTGTGAAAATTTCAGCCAATGGGGATGATCCCGGCGGTGACTTTTGGGTAATGGAAGGTAAACCTTATACCCCAAGAAGCCATATCGCTTTCCGTGCTGCAAGCAAAAATGAGGTCAATCAATTCTATAATGCTGCCATGGAAGCTGGTGCAATATCGAATGGAGAGCCTGGCTACCGTCCTCATTATCATGAAAACTATTATGCTGCATTTGTTCTTGATCCAGATGGTTACAATATTGAAGCTGTCTATCATGGCAAATAATTTATAAAATAAAGGTTTCTATTTAATCAGAATGGCTATCTACTGATGATATGCACTGTTTTCGTGCATTAAATTTGACACTCACCATCGCCACTAAACAATACTCCTAATTACTATGTTGCATATCGATTATGCTTTTAATATCTGCTAGCATCCCTGCCAGCGCTATCACATAACTTAATTGATCGGAGAAAGCGCTCAATCCAGCAATGTCGAGCGTTATACGCTATTTTATTAGTTACTCAACCGCGATGAGTATTAATAACACTTTGAATAAGGCAATTTTGGAATTGAAGATAACGTTGATAATAGCCGGTATTGTTGTGATCATCGCGGTGATAGTCTGGCTCATTCTTCGCTCGGCAGCTAAAGACGTTGAGGATGATTATTAAATGATGATCCTCTGATTTAACCTCCCTCCAGCTTGCAGTGCTAAAGAGAAGGTTGAAATCCTTCTATGCTCCCAAACAGCCATTGAGAAACCAACGTTAAAATAAGTATTCTGCATATATTACTTGCTTCCCCATACCTTGTGTGGGCCTCGTTATATAAATAAGCGAGTTAGCGAGCATACTTGTGGTTATGTGATGCATGTCATTTCAAATCAATTGTAATTGATCACTTTTTGATCAATCATTTTAGTGCCAAATCCACAGCGCTTTCATGTCTGTCAACCTGTAAGCAAGCTATGAGACCCTGTAAAAGGTTATGGATTAGGTCTTGCTTCCGCCACGAAACATCATGTCTACAAGTAATTAGATGCTAGTGGCGGCCTTTTGTATTGAAAACCGGACAATCACTTCCTCTACCTTCTTCCACCGAGCAATCATCACATATCAGGTAAATTACCGTGCCACTGGCCCTGGTGTAACACCCTTCATTTTACCAATGCCCCACTAATCCCTTCAGTCCCCTCTTTATAAGGAAACATTAAATACTCCGTCTCACCATCGCCCAGTTTCTCTAGTTTAGTGTTAAAGACCGCTTCATAGAATTTTTGTGCCCGATACATGCCTGCAACACAAATCTCAAACTAGCCACCGATATTTGCTTTCATCATATTCTCTAGTAGGTTTTTTCAGATAACGTCCTAACACTCATTCTTATAAATGGTGTTTTTTTATACAACATTATTAATCAAGTTATCTGAAACTACTTCATTGACGAAATATCAGAACATCGAGGGGTTATTTTTATCCATTATCAAGCTCCAGAAATGACAAAGCCCCAGCGATTAGCTGAGGCTTTAAATTTGGTGCTGTGATAGCTGACCCTGTAACCGTACCAATGATAATGCAATCCTTGCACCAAGGTAACTATCACAGCACCGTATAATTTACATTGTAATTATAAACAAACAGTAAACATGACCAACTTTATAGTGGGCATGACTCACAAAATGGCAAAGCCCCTACCGTTAAGCTAAGGGCTGAAATTTGGCCCGCCACCGAGGTCTCGAACCTCGCACCTACAACAACTATGGTTATCGGCTCTATCCAGCTGAGCTAGTGGCGGTTACAGAGCGAATTCTACGCATCAATTTATAAGCACGCCATCAACAAGGTTACTTTTCAGATTATTCAGCCCACCAATCCAAGTTCAAAAACGACAAAACCCCACCGAAGCGAGGTTTATTTGGCTGGCTAGGCACTACTGCACAAACAATTCTTATCACACTAATGCACTTTTTGCGGCCGCACCGACACTTTTATCATAAATTTCTGACTTCATTATTGCCGGATCCATTTCTAGGCAAGAAACAGATCAAGGCATGGACAGAAAGATTACAGCAGGCCATCAAGATTGCCGATGAAATAGAAATAGCGCTAAGAGTGAGCAGTATTTATGTACTGCAGCAAAAGTCAGGGCATGGCTACACAAGAGATGGTTTCAATAGTCGGTGGCGCAATGCAAAATTACTGGCCGCAAAGACATTTCCTGAATTGGATTTTGATTTCACGTTTCATGATTTAAAGGCAATGGGAATATCCGATTTAGTCAAATTAATCACTATCTTATTGACAATAACAATATTTGAGGCTTTATTACATCATTAGTGAAATGTTTTTTAATATATTGCCACCACTGAACAAGTGTGAATACTATTGCAGAGTTGTCATGGCAAAATATCGTATTTTCTTACGACAACATATTTTAGTTTTATTTTTCTAAACCAAAAGACATCAGTTAATAAAATTAATATTCCAATAATCCTAACCTCACCACCAGTGTTAAATGTAACTAGAGCGCCAATAATAGCTAAAATAACCGAGCCTACCTTTGAGTACTTTGTCTATAATTTTTTAACTGATGTAACGCCATTCATTGCATAAGTGGCACCGCTTACCGTAAACAAGCATTTGTAACCCATACATCCCCATGACTAAAGAATTCTTTTTCTTCTATTATATTGTCCCAGAAATAAAGATAGCTATAAAAAATGTGATACTGAAAATTTATCGATAATAAATTACTATCAATTTAGTGATTAGCAAGTTATTTCAAAATTTGTTGTGCTATAGCTCTTACAACCCTATCAGATTGAAGAAGACCATCTCCGATAGCATGCTTCCCCCATGCAAACTCAAATCCAAATCACTGAAATTCTGCGCCTGCTGCACAACCTGATCCGTATTGGTACAGTGGCCGCGGTCGATCTCGACCAAGTCCTGCGCCGCGTGGCGACAGGAGACAATACCACCGGCTAGTTAAACTGGCTGACGCTGCGCGCCGGTCAATCGCGATCATGGTGAGCACCGTCCGAGGGTGAGTAGGTGTTGATATTGTCCCTCGGTGACGAACTGGATACAGCCTTTGTGCTGCGTGGCATTTTCTCTGATGACTTCCCGCCGCCGTCGGCCTCGGCGCATGGCCGACAGCGGAAAACTGGCCGCTGATTGAATTACCCGAACTACCGCAGTGGCTTTTGATTGAAGCGGTGAATCAAGGTTATATCGTTTCCACTTGGCCACTTGTCATAGAATAGCTCACAAGAAATACCGTTAATACACGCTGCCAAAATAGATGTATAGTTATATTTATCATCCAGATAACAGCAATAGGAGCTGTAATGTTCGGGCAAGATAAAACCGCTGGCACCATGATATGGTGGGAAAAAACCGTTGAATACTATTTCGTGGCTAAATATTTGAGTGACACAGCTGCTATAGCCCCATTAGATGGCAATCACGAGAAAGCCGGTGACAATATATTTACTCAGGGCAATAAATGGGTATTAATTGAATTTAAAAGAAGTAAGGCCGACTTAGAATCCGAAAAAACAAAGTTTATTAATTATCAACAGGCTCAAAGCGCTCTATCCGCAATTGATGGTCATCATTTCCTGATTTATGGCGGCATGCTCTACACAGGTGAATTTTCACTATGGGCACAAACCTATTTCTCTGGTAGAACCGGAGTCTCCCTAGATGAGGTCATCAAAAATGGTAAAGGCATAAGAGCTTTTATTATTTATGTCGAAGCATTTATCGCATTTAAAAAAGGTGGTAATCCTGGTAGTTCGGGTGGTCTGGGGGTAACGGATTATGCGCAAGTGGCTTGCGTCAATAAAAATGGGGATATATGTGCCTGTATGTCTCTTGACGAGTTCCGTCGTTCATTAGGTGCAAAACCGACGCCTGACGCAAAATACAAAAGTGCAGCGCCGAGTATGTAATCATCCTTATTTGTTTCTATAAATAGTGGCACTATTACTTAATCAGTAATAGTGCCACCTTATTTTGTGCTATCCCTCACACAGCCCCCATCACCTGCCCGCGCGTAGCAATCCGGCACCATAACAAATGTTACCACCCTGATCCGTAAAAATGGCTATCGCCTCTTGGGTTCCCGCTCCTGCTCTGATTATCCGCTATTTGCCTTTGAAAACTACATCCGTACCACGCAAATGTTGGCTGACACCATGGCTGAGGCCCATATGTGGGCCAACGATAAGCCGCTCACGCCCTCGCTGGCAAAGACATTTGTGTTGTGAGGCTATTTCACGCAATGACATCAAGCCAGCTCGGTACGCCGATTCGATGGCCTCCCAATCTGGTTTGGTCATTTGTTTACTCCAATAAAAAACCGCCGTAGGCGGTTTGATAATAATATTTAACACATAAAATGTGACTCCCAATATAGGGAATCTTCAACTATTTAATTATTAGTGCATCCGCCGTTAGCTTGACAGTGTCCATGTTCAGGAGTGCCAACATCAGGCCCCGTTGCAGGATCATTACAATACGGCCACCACTTGCTGGATGGATTACATTCTTCAGCCATAGCACCCGCAGATAGCAACATAACACTAACTAACAGTAAGCCTTTTAACATATCTTTCATCGTAACTTCCTCCATGATTAGCCGCCTAAAGTGACGGACGATGCGACGATTGCTTTTAATAACCTGCAATAGCCACCCTAATCATTAATTCATCAAGTCCACTAATCAATCAAATAAGTTGGTTTGTTTAACCGCTGTTAATAATAATTCTTATTTCCATTGGTAATGGCATTAAATTAAGGAAAATCTTATATATCCGCACCATTATCGATGGCACTCAAGGAATGCCACCTGTAATGCTACTTTACTGAGGTAATTTCCAATTCTGAGCTGGCAGGCCAGCACATGTAGCCATCGTCACCGACTTGTCCAACCCTGCAGTTGTCAGGCACTTATTTGACGCCACATTTCGCACATCCGAACCAACACCTTGAAGAGCTTTCCACTGTTGTTTTGTGTTCTGATAATCACAGGTTGCCATGACCGGAGTTGAGCCACCTTCATCTGACAAACACTGCCCACTTTTCAACACGATGTAATGGACGGTGTTTTTTTCTGAACTGGCCTTTGCCACGCTATCACAGGCTAACAAGGTGGGCTTACCTTGGGTATTCTCATCCAAACAGTTACGGCCATTTGCAATATTAAGATGGCCGGATATTGTTTCGGTAGCCATAGTCACTACCTTAGCTCCTTGGATATCTTCTTGTGAAGTTGCTGCAACCGAAGAGAACGATACAGTCAAAGCAACAATTAATGCAGATAAGCGAACTACCATATAATCACTCCTTGTGAATTAATTATCTTTCTAATTATTAACGTATTGTACTTAACAATAAATTAATGACCTGTTTTTTTATACAGTTAAAAGCTGACGCTATCAAGCCTTTATTTACAAGTTATTAACTCCATTTATATAACGTTAATGTCCGATCCTTTTTCATTGCTTCCGGGTGGCGTTCTGCCGCCAGCTAATAACCTCATCGAGCCGCGCAACTCACGCTTAAGAGCTAGGGCATACAACCCACTATCGCCCCAAGTGGTACCAACGAATTCAGGTAGCGTACTTGTGCCTCGCAAGACAGGCTGATGTGCTTTCATTACGCAAGGATCAATTCAGAGAGTCAGGTATATACATCAGGCAGGGTAAGACAGGGGCAAAACAAATCAAGGAATGGTCGGAGCGATTACGTGACGCTATCGCGCTGGCTGAGTCCCTGTCCTTACAGCCGGGTATCAGCAGTATCTACATCATTCGCCAACGAACGGGACTGCGGTATACACGCGACGGTTTTAATAGTCGATGGCGCAAAGCCAAAGAAGCAGCAAAAGAAGCGCACCCTGAGCTGGATTTTAATTTCACCTTCCATGACCTGAAAGCTAAAGGGGTTTCTGATCTTGAGGGTTCACTCAGTGACAAACAGGCGATATCAGGACACAAGAATGCAGCTCAAACAGCACGATATGATCGTAAAATTGCGATAGTGCCAGCGGTAGGAGACCAGTAAAGCAGAAATAATATTATGAAGAGATATTATGAAAGGTGATTTTAGGCACAAAAAAACCGCCTCTCGGCGGTTAACGACATACTCATACTACTTTGTTTTACTTAGAATATTTTCCATGGTGCCCGGGGCGGGACTTGAACCCGCACAGCCATAAGCCGAGGGATTTTAAATCCCTTGTGTCTACCGATTTCACCACCCGGGCTCTGGAAAACTGGAGGCGCGTCCCGGAGTCGAACCGAGGTAGACGGATTTGCAATCCGTAGCATGGCCACTCTGCCAACGCGCCTTATTCTTCTTTGCCTTTACAGCTGAGGTTCGCCTTAAGCCAACCTACTAATTTGGAGCGGGAAACGAGACTCGAACTCGCGACCCCGACCTTGGCAAGGTCGTGCTCTACCAACTGAGCTATTCCCGCAACATCAGAACTTACTGATTCTTTTGCTATCTTTCGACATTTCGTTGCTGCCGTCTGATGCGATGCATTCTACTTACCTGACGCAATGAGTCAATAAAATTATCTGACTAATGTGTTCGTTTGCTGCTTTTTGCGGCGCTTCGATCAAGGTTCGAGCAAATCATTCCAGGCGGCGTTTAAATATTGAAACATTGACCAGAATGTCAGTACCGCAGCAATGTAGAGAAGAACAAAGCTGGCGAGCTCAACATTATGGTCTGGGCGCCAAAGTAAGCCAACCAGCGAACCCATTTGAGCCGTGGTTTTCACTTTACCAATCCATGACACCGCAACACTGCTGCGCTTACCGATTTCAGCCATCCACTCACGCAGGGAAGAAATGATGATTTCACGGGCAATCATAGTTGCCGCCGGTAGAGTGATCCACCAGACATGATAATGCTCAGCGACCAACACTAATGCGATGGCAACCATAACTTTATCCGCCACAGGGTCAAGAAAAGCCCCAAAACGGGTAGTTTGTTTCCAGCGGCGCGCTAAAAAGCCATCAAACCAATCGGTTGCTGCTGCAAACACAAATATGATGGCACAAACCATCGGAGCCCAAACGAATGGCAGATAAAACGCCAGAACGAAGAATGGGATGAGTACAACACGAAACAGGGTAAGCCAAGTCGGTATATTCAATTGCATAATGCTACGATAACTATCTGGCTGGGGTGGATATTATGAGTATGGTGCAACATTAGCCTCAGTGTTTCAATGCATTGTAGATTTTTTCTGCCAATGCTTGTGAAATACTCGGCACTTTTGCAATTTCCTCGACGCTAGCATTCAGTAAAGGTTGCAGTCCCCCCATATACTTCAGCAAAATTTGCCGCCGTTTAGGGCCAACTCCCTCTATCGTTTCTAATGCACTGGTATTTTTTACTTTAGCACGACGCTGCCTATGTCCGGTGATAGCATGGTTATGCGAGTCATCTCGGATATGTTGAATCAAATGCAATGCTGGTGAATCTGGTGGCAACGAGAACCCCTCCCCTTGCGCCTCCAGGAACAATGTTTCCAGCCCCGCTTTTCGATCACTTCCCTTAGCAACGCCGACCAATAATGGTTTTTGCTTATCCCACTCAACGGTGAGAGAAGCAAACACGTCAAAAGCCTGAGACAGTTGGCCTTTCCCTCCGTCAATGAAAATAACATCAGGAATTTTTTTGTCATCTAATGACTTACCATATCGACGTTTAAGCACTTGAGACATCGCCGCATAATCATCACCGGGCGTTATGCCACTAATATTGTAGCGTCTATATTCCGAACGTACAGGACCATTTGCATCAAATACGACACAAGACGCGACAGTCTGCTCTCCCATCGTATGGCTGATATCAAAACATTCCATACGATTGATCTCATCAAGATTAAGAATCTTGGCTAACTCTTTCATTCGCTGATGTATTGTTGATTGCTGCGATAAACGAGTAATCAACGCAGTAGAGGCATTTGTGCGCGCAAGTTTAAGGTAACGCGCTCGATCCCCCCGAGGACGGCTTTGGATCTGAATTTTTCTTCCGGCCAACTCAGAAAGAGAGGAAGCCAGCAGATCCTTTTCCTCTAGGGTAAAGTCCAGCAAGATCTCACCTGGGAGCGTTCGCCCCTGGCTTCCTTGCAAATAAAACTGCCCAACAAAGGTCTGAACGACTTCACTGAGCTCAGTCCCAGCAGGAACTTTCGGGAAGTAACTCCGGCTTCCCAGCACTTTCCCTTGTCGAATAAATAGCACATGGACACAAGCTAACCCGGCATCAAACGCCACACCGATAACATCAAGATCTTCATTGTCGCCCGAAACGAATTGCTGTTCAGTAACTCGCCTTACTGCTTGTATTTGATCTCGAATACGCGCCGCATCTTCGAAATGCAACGATTGACTGGCTTCCTCCATCCGGGAAATCAGTTGTGTCAGTACCTGTTGGTCTTTGCCCGAGAGGAACAAACGCACATAATCAACCTGGCGTTGGTACTCATCATCGCTCACAAGACCTGCAACACAAGGGCCTGAACAACGGCCAATCTGATATTGCAGACAAGGCCGTGAACGATTGCGGTAGACACTGTTTTCACACTGCCTTACTGGAAAAAGTTTTTGCAATAATGCCAAGGTTTCGCGGACAGCATAAGAGTTCGGGAACGGGCCAAAATACTCACCCTTCTCATGCTTAGCACCGCGATGAATAGCTAAGCGCGGGTGAGTATCCGCACTCAAGAAAATAAGAGGATATGACTTATCATCACGCAACAGTACGTTGTAACGAGGCTGATAAAGCTTGATATAGTTATGCTCAAGCAGCAGTGCTTCCGTTTCTGTATGTGTCACGGTCACATCAATTTGAGCAATATTCTTAACCAAGGTCTCTGTTTTTCGACTGGCAACCTGAGCACGGAAATAACTCGTCAGACGTTTCTTGAGGTCTTTTGCTTTGCCGACATAAATAACTGTCCCCGTCTTATCATACATACGGTAAACACCAGGTTGGCTGGTGACAGTTTTCAAAAACTCTTTAGAATCGAAACAATCAGTCACTATTAGACAACGTCTCCGCGTTAAACAGACCGTGGCGAATGGCCAGATGGGTCAATTCAACGTCACCACTTATATTAAGCTTGCTAAACATCCGGTAGCGATAGCTGTTCACCGTTTTCGGACTCAGATGAAGTTGTTCCGAAATGTCGTTCACCTTTTGGCCTTTCGTTATCATGAGCATAATTTGTAACTCACGCTCTGACAAACAACTAAAAGGCGTTTCGGCTGGAGGCTCTAACTGACCCAAGGCCATCTGCTGCGCAATATCAGAAGCAATGTAGCGTTGCCCCGAATGAACCGCACGGATAGCCGTAACAACATCCTGAGGTGCTGCCCCCTTACTTAAATACCCACCGGCACCAGCCTGCATGACTTTTGCGGGCAGCGGATTTTCAGTATGGATGGTTAGCATGATAACTTTAGTATCTGGAGAAAAACGCAAAATCTTACGAGTTGCTTCCAACCCGCCGATACCGGGCATATTCATATCCATCAAAACGATATCAACAACATGGCTACGGCACCATTTTACCGCATCTTCACCACACTGCATCTCGCCCGCTACTTTGATACCCTTGATATCTTCAAGAATGCGTCGAATCCCTGCGCGCACCAGTTCGTGGTCATCAACAAGAAGAACGCTAATCAAAGAAAATTCTCCAAAAATAAGGGAGTAACCTAATCACGCTTTGTTTACGACAATGATATTACTTGTTTTCGACCAAAGAATGAATACAGAATAATTGCAAATTCATATCTATATTGTTTGACAGATATTATTTTTATCATCATTTCGACTATGTACATAAAATCGCTGACATATCAATTAACGACATGATAAAAAAGAAAAGTTTTTTTAAGAGTTTTCTTGGCATTACACTGCTATTCATGCAAACAGTAATTGCTGACATCCCGAAACTTATTTTTACATGAAAAAGCACAACATATTGATACCACACAGGATCGGCTATTTCCGTTCTAATTTTGCGGCATAGGAATTATTCTTAGTTTTGTTTATTTATTGTTTATCTCTTATTCACGCTCAAAATGAGTGATTTTTGACACAAAATTACTCATTCAGAAATGGTATGATTTTTATGAACAAAACTCACTTAATTAAGATAATACTTACATAGTCAGAGGAAGCATCTTCCAGACATACCTATCCCCTGCTCGCCTTCGACCACATTTTGCGCCACAAACTAAAGATTAAGCACATGTTATCAAAGCTGACCATCAGTTTATGATATAATGCTATAACTGTTTAATAATGCCGCGAATGTTCACTGCGATACTGGGTTAGCCCACATCACTTTGTTCACAGGTAAGCTATCACTTCAGGAAAAAAAATGAGTAATCCAGACTTTACCACTTCTGCTGACCCAGAAACTTTAGCAAATGAAGTTGCATGTTTGAAAGCAACATTGACTCTATTGCTAAAAGCGATCGGCCAAGCCGATGCTGGGAAAGTAATCTTAAATATCGAACGTTCCATTGCCGGTATCGAAGACACTGCTCAAGCTGAAGTTTTCACCAATACCCTGGCACAAATCAAGAACGGCTATCGTCAATAGCTTATCAAGATATAGAGTCTTATTTTGCTCCGCTGCCATATATAGGAATTTCTTTGTTTTTCATTGAAATATATTCTATTGGCAGCTTTTTTAAATTTTTCGGGATTGCGATGGGACTGTTACTTAAAGCACTGATCGGCGCCATAGTTGTGGTATTGATTGGGCTATTATCGAAGACGCGCAATTACTATATTGCTGGTTTAATCCCGTTATTCCCTACTTTCGCCCTCATCGCACACTATATTGTTGGCCATGAGCGCAATATCGAAGCACTGCGCATAACAATTATATTCGGTTTATGGGCTATCATTCCCTACTTTATCTATTTGATATCGCTTTATTTTTTAATTGACTATTTACGCCTACCACTCGCATTGACCGCGGCTGTGTTATGTTGGGCCATCGCCGCCTGGATACTTATAGCTGCCTGGAACCAATGGCATAGTTAACGAAAACCATACCATTATCAGCGCAATAGTAATAAAACAAGCGCATGAATAGCCAACAGCGCCACAGAGAAGGTGAGATTCAAATTACTGATAGATTTTGATCTGACTTCATCAGAAGGTATATCACTTACTTGAATTTTTCTGACTCTGTAAACCCAGTACCCGCCGAGCACCACAAAAAGCAAGGCCAGAGACACCGCCAAGAGTGGAGATCCCCAGACTAAGTACTCACTTAATCCTGCAATAGCAAACCAAAGAATGACAAAGACCATGATTAACCACCTAAAGTTTTGATAGTCCGAGCTTAGCACACTCCTTAAAAACCATTAAGACCCACTTACAAGAAAAAAAGGAATGCAGAAAACATAAAATGTCAGTCTAAAAACATCATAAACAGCAGAAATGAAGTTAATAAATAGTTAATTTAAAAAAAGAACCGTATTGAACATCCACAATTAAATAGCATAAGATAAAGCGATAACTAAATTATAAGACAAATCATCTATGACTTTATCTAAAACATGATAAATTCAGCTCAAAAATCAACATTATCCTGTGTTTTGTACATTCAAATAAAATGCTTAAAAAATCAAATTAAGTAGTTTTATTACATCAAGAATTCATTTTATTTGCCGTTATACATTGCACCTCTTATTTAATATACGTAATGTTCATGAAAAAGTTCTCCGACCTATCCATTTTGACAAAGTTACTCTCAGGCTTTTCGGTTGTTATTGTTATGATGTTATTGCTAGGTGCTGTGGCACTATCACAGTTAAGCAGTAATAACGCCAGGCTGGAAGCCTATCGCGACAGTTGGTTACCGGGTGTTCGCTATGCATTAGAGATGCGAGGCGTTTTAGCCGAATTGCGCCTGCAGCAGGTTCAGTATATCGCCTCATCGACAGAAAAAGAGCGCGAAGGACACCGTCTGGAGATATTACAAGCCGTAGACAACTTTCGTGCCGCGCAAGATAGATTTCTGAAATTACCCGAAGGTTACAATCACTCCGAACTATTCAAGATAATAATGTCAGATTTTGACCACTTTTCTCAGGCAAACAGTCTCGTTATTGATGCGGTTAATAATAATCAATTAGCTGAAGCCACTAAAGTTAGTGGTGATACATCAAGAAAATATCGCACACAGTTGATGAAAGACCTCGCTGAATTAGTCGTGCTGGAAGTTCAAGGTGGGGAACAAGCTGCAACGGATGGTCAACAAAGCTTTAATACTGCCAAAAACGTACTTATCGCTTTATTGCTCTTTGCTGTTTTCATTTCTGCACTGCTTGCTGTCATGATTGCCCGCAACTTTTCTCGTTTATTGGGAGGGGAACCGGCCTATGCTGTGGCTATTATGGGCCATATCGCCGCCGGAAACTTATCCACTGAAATAAAACTTCGCCCAGGTGATAATAATAGCTTACTGGCTTCCCTGAATATCATGAACCGGCAGTTGAAGAAAACGATTAATGAGATCATGCATGGGAGCGAATCAATTTCTGTGGCGTCGAATCAGATTGCTCAGGGTAATGCTGACTTATCACAACGTACCGAGGAACAAGCATCCTCTCTGATTCAAACCTCAGCAAATATGCAGGAACTCACCCAAACCGTACGTCAGAATGCGGAGAATGCACGGCAAGCAAGTGAGTTAGCGGTTAATACAGCAGCAACCGCCACAGAAGGCGGAATTATTGTTGATGAAATGCTACTTCGTATGCAAGAAATCACCAAAAGCTCAAGGAAGATCGTCGATATTATTGCTGTTATTGAAGGCATTGCCTTCCAAACCAATATATTAGCGTTAAATGCTGCAGTTGAGGCCGCCCGAGCGGGCACCGAAGGTAAGGGATTTGCCGTTGTCGCAAGCGAAGTACGCACTTTGGCACAGAAAAGTGCAAATGCAGCCAAAGAGATAAAGCAATTAATTGTTGGTACGGTTGAGAAAATTAATGCGGGTTCAGAACGCGCTGACCATGCCAGTCAAGCGATGGGCGAGATAGTCGACTCGGTGGGGAAAGTTGCTCATATCGTTGGCGAGATATCGACGGCATCACACGAGCAACACATTGGTATTCAAGAGATCGGTATCGCTGTAGAACAGATGGATCAAGTTACGCAACAAAATGCCGCATTGGTTGAACAAGCCGCCGCCGCCGCACAATCATTAACGGAGCAAGGCGCGGAGTTGCGCCAGATTATCCGTTTCTTTCAAATTAATCAGCCATCATTAAGCTAAGGAAATAATGACTAAGCGCTAAGTTGTGTGAATCATAGCAACTTAGTGCCTAGCTCAAGATGATATGGCATCTTCTCTGAAGAACATATTCATTATACGGATTACAGAAGTTCTTTCTGTACCCAAAGGCTAATACTCCCGCCATTAACAGGAAATGTCGCCCCACCATCTTCATCTGTAGTAATAATATCCTGACGATTACCTAAGTAATCAGCAAACTCTTTATTTTCAAAACCTTCACCAAGGACGATTGTTTTTTCACTTTCTGCGCCATTCGAAAGAATCACCACACAACCGGGTGCCTCCGCCGTACCAGCACGAACAAAAGCAATACAGTTTTTATCATCAAAATAATCGGTTTGTGCGCCATGAGCGAAGCGTTGTCTGGCTTGAATTAGCCTCTCCAATTCAGCAACAACCGGCATCTCTATCTGATAAGTCCCCCCATCTTCACCGTTATCTTCATAATTGGCACCAAAAAGATCGGGGTAAAAAACACAGGGAATACCTTGTTCTCGTATTAAGATCAACGCGTAAGCCAAAGGTTTAAACCAAGGTTCTACAGGTGCTTCCAGGGCCTGAAGTGGCTGAGTATCGTGATTGGCCACCAACGTAATGGTATGTGACGGGTCAACTTCAATTAATGAGCCATTGAATATTTGCGTTAAATCAAAATCTTCGCCCTGTTTCGACGCTTCGTGAAACTTGTGATGTAAAGCAACGTCGAACAACATTACATTGCCTTCTACCCGTGCCAGATATTGTTGTAATTTTTCGATATCAGGGGACCAATACTCCGCAATAATCAGTAAATCATGTTCTGTTTCATTTTGTATATATTCTATCCATGCTTTAAAAAACCATGCTGGGATATGTTTTACTGCATCCAATCTAAAACCATCAATTGGCAGTGACTCCAGTAACCATTTTCCCCAATATTTTAACTCATCCATAACGGCAGGATTACGGAAATCAATATCCGCCCCCATCAGATAATCAAAATTACCTAACTCATCATCAACCTCTGTATTCCATCCCTCATCGCTATAATCGTTTACTATCTTAAAAACCCCCTCATCTGAGGGTTCTTCAATATAATCAACACCGGTAAAACACTGTTTATCCCAAACAAAGGATGAATAAGTTTCATTGCGGCCAGAAAACGTAAAACGGGTATAGGCAAGGGCGTCGATAATATCATCGTCCATTTCAGTCCGGTTATCAGGATTAACTTTACGGACACTGACCTGTTCTTTTTCATCCGCCCCCATCTTGTGATTGAATACGACGTCAAAAAGAACTTTTATGCCATTCTCCTTCAATCGGTTAATCGCATTCTGTAATCCTTCTTTGTCGCCATATTTAGTCGACTGAGTCCCCTTCTGATCAAACTCCCCCAGATCAAACAAATCATAGGTGTCATATCCTACAGAATATCCTCCTGAGGCACCTTTATATGCGGGGGGAAGCCAAACGATATTAATTCCAAGTTGGCTAATATGTGCGGCTTGATCTGAGACCTCCTGCCATAATTTACCGCCATCAGGATAGTACCAATGGAAAAACTGGAAGATTGTGGGATTATTCATAGGCTTGATAACTCCATTTAACCGTATATCTCACAGTATGGCCCACTTTATAAAAGTTGGATTGGCAATAAGGTAATAGACTGTGTATTCGTTTTAATAGTGAGTTAATGTAAGGTCGGCCAGCATTAAAAAGAGGTAATTTAAATGAAAATAGTGGATATCCCCTTCGGTATCACCGATTGGTCAGAAATAGAAACAACTGAGCATAAGGGGGAGCAAGGGGTTGCCTACTGGCGAACACAACTTTTTGGTCGTGTTAGAGTCCGTATGGTTGAGTACAGTGCTGGATACAAAGCTGACCATTGGTGTTCTAAAGGGCATATATTGCTGTGCCTTGAAGGCGAACTAAGCACTGAATTGGACGATGGGCGAAGCTTTATATTGAAGGCAGGTATGAGTTATCAGGTTGCCGATGGCGCCGAAGCACATCGTTCATCTACAATCTCAGGGGCCAGACTTTTTATTGTCGACTGATCACGTTTTTCGAAGATGTCTATGAGTCCTTTATATTCAGCTAGCAGCCAGTCCTCGGCTGTTAGCTGAAATAAACGTTGTTACTGCCCTTCAGGTAATGAATCAACGGGGTTATCCGGGTATAAAACCCGAATACGTCGTCTGACAATCTCGACCTGAAATGCTGCCATGACTGCAATCATGATCAGGATTTCACCAAACCCGCCTTGTTCCGTTGGTTGATTATAAAGATATTGCAGTGTCCCTATAATCCATTTAGAACCAACCAATAGCAGAAATAAAGTTATCGTCAGTGGTGTTCCCTTGCAAAAAATACGTCCATCAGGTTCACGCCAAATCTCTATAAGGCGACCTTGCAAAACACCGACAACAATACTAAATAAAACTCCGCTACCTAAAACTACCCAGGAAGTCATCGTAGCGGGCATATATGTTCCACCGACTACCAGGCCGACCATCCCGTAAACCCAGGCCCATTTAAAACGGGCGGGGCCTAAAGACACCTCGTGGCTGACCGACTGGCGGTACAATGCAAAAAGTGTTAGCACCAGAATAATCAGTATTTGTACGGGAGTCATCGCTATCTCCTTCAAGAGAAGCATCTAATCAGGGATAAAGTGCCTTAATCTGGCATAGTGGCTACCTGCTCTCGCAGTATATTCACGCTTTATCAGTCTTTGGCAACACCAAACAGAAGGTGACCCTTCCCGAACGGTTAACGAAGTCCGTCAACACGTACTGTATAAAGTTTAGGCTATTTCTCAATAAATAACAGAATCCGCATAATATTAATTTACTCCGCACTCCATATTAAATAGTTTTAACTATCCGTTATTACATCTCAATATCGCTTTAGCTAATCTCAGTCATTTGTATTTATAACAAAGGAATAACATTTGGCGGCTGCTCTGATATATTCAATATCTTTTCATTAGTGCTAAACTGTCGATGTTTTTTATTCAGGAGTAAAAAGTTAATTTAAAGGAGAAGAGAAATGACTCAGAATATTTATGATAATCAGGCATTTTTTTCAGGGTATGCACAACTTCCCCGTTCAGTTGATGGATTGGCTGGCGCGCCAGAATGGGAAGCCATTCGCCAGATGCTGCCGTCGCTGTCAGGAAGCAAAGTTGTAGATCTGGGTTGTGGCTATGGCTGGTTTTGTCGCTACGCACGCTCGCAAGGTGCCAGCGAAGTTTTAGGTCTGGATGTTTCAACGCGAATGTTAAACCACGCTAAAGAGATGACCACTGACGAAAACATTATTTACCGTCAGGAAGACCTGGAACATTTGCATCTACCACCACAGCTGTTCCAATTAGCCTATAGCTCACTCACATTGCATTATATAAAAGCACTGCCAGCACTGTTTGCCACGATTTATCAAGCACTAACTCCTGGGGGCAGTTTTGTTTTTTCCGCCGAACACCCTATCTTTACCGCAGCAAAGCAACCTGGTTGGTTAATTGCCGATAATGGGCAAAAATCCTGGCCGGTGAACAGTTATCAGGCGGAAGGGGAACGTATAACAAACTGGTTGGCAGAAGGCGTTATCAAGCAGCATCGGACATTAGGGACTTATATTAATTTTTTGATAAAACAAGGTTTTATAATTACGCATGTCGAAGAATGGGGACCAACAACACAGCAAATTATAGATTATCCTGAATTGGATGAAGAGAAAGAACGCCCTATGCTATTTTTACTTTCTGCGAAGAAACCTGAATAGAAATCGGGATGGTTTTTATTAAAAATTCCTGCATCAACTCGTGACTCTTGGGGAGGTTTACTCCCCCAGCGCCTGTTTGATATTGACTCGGCGAGCCTAAAAACCACTAACTCATTATAAAACCCCTTAATAGGGTTAAATGACCTATAGTATAAATTAAATGCAACGCTGTATGGGATCCATTATGTCTAATAAAAATCACGAAGAAACAACAGTTAATGAAGGTTTGGCTAAAATTCATGAAGCTTCAGAACAACTTACCGAAGAGCAAATTGAACAGTTGGCTGAAGAAGCCAAAGCCGCAGCCAGAGAGAATGTACAAAAGCATACACACGACTAATCAACAAAATGGGGGATGTATATGAACACTGTGCCGCCAGATGGATTACCAATATACCGGCTGATTACCGGACCAGATGATTCATCATTTTGTCACCGAGTGTCTGATCAATTGAAGCTTGGCTATGTATTATACGGCTCACAATCAATCGCTTATGACCCAGAGAAAAAGACGATAATTGCAGCACAAGCGATCATTTGGCCTGGGAATTGAGACTGATGGTAATAAAAGCTACCCGATCCACAGTTGGTAATTTGTGATACGGATAAATAGCTTCTTGGATTGAGTTTTACGTCTGTAAAATGTCATCTCACTGATGAGAAAATAACTATTTTTCAATGCGTTAAATTTATTTTTGATGTTGTTTTGTAGCCACACCCAGTAGTCTTTGGTCACTACTGCTAATCTTTGTTAGCGACACTTCGCGCTAAGTGGATAAGACAAGTAACAGGAGACGATGAATATGCAAGCTCCCCCGATACCTCAAGATGAGGCTAAGAGAATTGCTACATTACGCTCTTATAATATTCTCGATACCTCTCCCGAAGAACGCTTTGATCGTATCACCCGCTTAGCTAAACGTTTATTTAATGTGCCAATAGCGCTTATATCTATCGTCGACGTAAACCGGCAATGGTTTAAATCACATCCCGGACTGGAAACCAGCGAAACCCCCAGGGATATATCTTTTTGTGGTCATGCGATTTTAGGTGACGATATCCTTTTGGTACCCAATGCCCTTAACGACCTTCGTTTTAGTGACAACCCACTCGTTACCGACGATCCTGGCATTCGTTTTTATGCGGGTTGTCCGCTGGTTGTTCCCAATGGCAGTAAACTTGGCACACTCTGTATTATCGATCTTAAACCGCGCTCTTTAGATGAATACGACCAACAACTTTTATGTGACTTAGCGAAAATGGCTGAGCAAGAAATTGCTGCCGTTCAATTAGCAACTATTGACGAACTAACACAGTTAACCAACCGTCGAGGCTTTGAAATTCTGGCTCAGCATGCATTAACATTTTGCTCACATAATAATATTCCTGCCACTTTGATTTTCTTTGATCTAAATGATTTTAAAGAAATAAATGACAGTTATGGTCATGCTGAAGGTGATAAGGCATTAGTGACTTTCGCTGAGGAGTTACAGTTTTTCTTCCGTGACACAGATGTTGTCGCCCGATTGGGTGGCGACGAATTTGTCACATTACTCACGGCATCAGGTTGTAGTGATATGCCAGCAATATTAAGCCGCTTTAAGAATGCGTTAGAATTACGCAATAGCCAAGAATTGCGTGGTTATAATATTGATTTTAGCGTGGGGTACGCTAATTGCAATTTAGAGAAAGATACACCGATTAATGAACTACTCGCCGCCGCCGATTCATCCATGTACATGCATAAATTAGAGCTACGCACTAAAAAAAACCCTTTTTCTAAGAGTTAATGTCATGTGTTATTACACTTCTCAAAGCACCAGTAAGTCGTCGTGTTAATAATTAATCAAATCAAAACTAAATGCCTAAACAATAAATCTGCCAGGAGAGATATACCCGATATGCTCCTAAATGGTGCCGACTCCCTAAATAGGGGCACTAATTTAGTTATCCATAATAAAAATAAACTATTTTTCAATTAGTTAGATATGGCGCAAATATTGCTTGATTAAAGACCATAACAGCAAGGAGGAAGAAATGAGAGCAATGTCTGCGTACTACTTACAATATACTGTATTTCTGCTACTGGTTGCTGGAACCATCAATTTTATTTTTCAGTAACCACTAAAAGAGTCTCGCTAATGCGCGGCTCTTTTGTTTTATCTCGGGTAAAAAGTACAATAAATTGTCGTATTAATACGCAAAAAAATAATTGTTTGACTCATTGATCCTCACCCTACATGGCAGTCATACAGCCATTACGCCTCGACGTTTAGCCTAAAGTCGAAAGAATATTCTCAGGAAAGGTAGTATCAAACGTTTGAGCGATTTCCGCTTTCGACCACCATAGGTATTTACTGTTTACAGACCTCTCATATCACGGCCCCTGGATATTATGGAAAATTGAGATTTTTATTGTGCAATGTTAGTGAATAAAGCATTACGATTATCACAACTACGGAGAAAATAAAACTATTCAGCGCAAGCCTATAATCATAATTGATGTTTATTCAACTTTATTTACTCAATTAACATTTGGGTTTTAACGTGTTTTACCCATATTCCTGGTTAAGATATACATAAAAAAGTCAATTATTTAAATCGAGATTTACTATTTATATATCATAAGAAATAGGCTGAGAGAAGATATTGAGATACTAATAAGGCTTGTTCGTGGTTAACCTATCAATTTAATCCAGCATATAAAATAAACAGATGGAATATTAAATATTACCGATACAAATATGGCACGAAAATATAAATAAAACATATGAAATTTAGTGTAACTTATTGATTTTGTTGGTGGGTCGTGCAGGGTTCGAACCTGCGACCAATTGATTAAGAGTCAACTGCTCTACCAACTGAGCTAACGACCCAACGGCGATAATTATTCTCCTGTTAGCCTTGGCTGTCAAACATTTCATCGGATTTTTCTGTTTATACTGTTTATATCCCTCTCTGGAGATTAATTATTCATCTGTTCTTTACGATTATTGTTAGTTATGTGACTTCATGTTGTAATTCCAGATGCTGTGATGAACTTAACAAAATTCAGTGTGTGAAATATAAACACTGGAAAACGAGGCGTATTGTGCAATTATTGTTGCGAAGATATTAAATAATTCGCAAATTGTACTTAAAACATAGCAAAAAACTAACAGACAGACAGACAGACAGGTTAAGACCAAAGAGCCAACATAGAGCTCAACAACTTCACAAATACAGGAAGAGGGAATGGGAAAGATGGTAGACCAATCCAAGATAGTGGCAGAACAGTTGCCGGAACCTGAAGAGCACCTTCAACGAAGTCTCTCCAACCGCCATATCCAGCTAATTGCTATTGGCGGGGCTATAGGTACCGGATTGTTTATGGGATCGGGTAAAACCATCAGCCTTGCCGGGCCGTCGATTATTTTCGTTTATATGATAATCGGTTTTATGCTGTTTTTCGTGATGCGGGCCATGGGTGAGCTGCTGCTATCGAATCTGAAATATAAATCATTTAGTGATTTCGCTGCCGACTTACTCGGTCCTTGGGCTGGTTTTTTCACCGGCTGGACCTACTGGTTTTGTTGGGTCATCACCGGTATCGCTGATGTGGTTGCCATCACGGCTTACGCCCAATTTTGGTTCCCCGGTTTCTCCCAGTGGGTTGCCTCACTGCTAGTGGTTTTACTGTTGCTATCACTGAATTTGGCCACGGTGAAAATGTTCGGTGAAATGGAGTTCTGGTTTGCCATGATTAAAATTGTGGCAATTGTGGCACTGATCTTTGCCGGCTTAACCATGGTGTTAATGAGCTATCAGTCCCCTTCGGGTACCACCGCGTCATTTACCCATTTATGGAATGATGGCGGGATGTTCCCGAAAGGAATCAGTGGATTCTTTGCGGGCTTCCAGATAGCCGTTTTTGCTTTTGTCGGTATTGAGTTAGTTGGGACCACCGCCGCTGAAACCAAAGATCCTGAAGTGGTATTACCGCGTGCTATTAACTCCATCCCTATCCGCATCATCATGTTCTATGTTTTCTCATTGATTATGATTATGTCAGTGACACCATGGAGTTCAGTAGTTGCCGATAAAAGCCCGTTTGTTGAGTTATTCGTTCTGGTCGGGTTACCCGCCGCTGCGAGTGTGATCAACTTTGTGGTCCTAACCTCGGCGGCTTCGTCAGCTAACAGTGGCGTGTTTTCCACCAGCCGTATGTTGTTCGGTTTGGCAAAAGAAGGTGATGCACCAAAGCAATTTGGTAAGCTGTCGCGCCGTTCCGTCCCCGCATCCGGCCTGACATTTTCTTGTATCTGTTTGCTAGGTGGTGTGGTTCTCATTTACCTAATCCCGAACGTAATGACGGTGTTTACACTGGTCACCACAGTTTCAGCGATTCTGTTTATGTTCGTCTGGACCATCATCCTTTGCTCTTACCTGGTGTATCGCAAAAGACGCCCGGCATTACATAAGAAATCCATCTATAAAATGCCCGCTGGTATTTTCATGTCGTGGGTATGTATGGCGTTCTTTGCCTTTGTCCTGGTGCTGTTAACCTTGGAAAGTGATACCCGCCAAGCGCTGATAGTGACGCCGCTGTGGTTTGTCATTCTGACCATTGGCTATCTCATCTTGAAGAAGCGCAGAAGCTACTTGTACGATAACCGTAATCAGTAAGGCATCATCATCACCTATAGCGGTTGTTTTATTATCATCACCTTACTCCCTGCACGGGAGTAAGGTTTTTATATAGATATACTTAGGCTGCCGTGATTGCTTCGCGTAATCGGCGTGGCGTTAAGCCAAAATGCCGCTGAAAACGTGAAGTAAAGCGGGACGGTGAAATATAACCGTGCTGTGCAGCGATCTCGCCAATCGAAAGTGATGTGGTTTGTAATGCATTTAATGCACACCCCATACGAACCTCTTCCAGAATCACGCGAAAACTACGATCTTCTTGCATCAGTTTGCGCCGCAAAGTTGAATCCCCAATATGCAAAGAGTGGGCGACGTCACTCACGCTCCAGTTGCGCGCCGGATCGAGCAGTAAAATTTGTTGTACCTGTTCCGCCCATTTATCTCGTCGGTCGATTAATAACGTCCCTGCCTGTCCAGCCAAGTGCAGCGCCAATAAAACCCCCATCGCCGCATGCTGTAAGAGCGCATCTGGCGCATGACACTTCACGTTGAGCAATAAGCTATCCCATGCAAGGCGGGTATGGCTATCCAGAGGAACACACAGCGATGCAGTTGCCACTGGCGTCACCGCAGAGGCACCGTACCAGTGGCGAAACTGGCGTAATAAACTTTGCGGCAGATAGACCATATCAGAACAATAATGCCCCCGATCCGGGGTATTCGCGATACTGACTTCGATACCGGCAGGAAACAAAATAAGCGACGATTGCCCCGCACTGGCAGCCTGTGCCCCCCATTGCACCAATTTACTGCCCTGACGGACATGGCACAGTGCCGGTGAAAACACCGTGACCCGATGCAACGTATGTGCTCGGCGGGCAACAATTTCAGCGCTGGAGATAGTCATCTGGCTATGATTTATCTGCTGCATACTTCCTGCTCTTGGATTAATAATTAGCGGCCATAAGTGGCAACCAGTTGCGTTTTCGCAATCACATTACTGTTGAGCATAAAACCCACCAATGCACCACTGGCATCACTATTGAGGGGTAATTTATCTGTTTTCAATGCCCACACAGTGAACTGATAGCGATGAGGTTTATCTCCTGCTGGTGGGCAAGCCCCTCCGAATCCCGCATAGCCGAAGTCATTGCGCCCCTGAACGGCACCAACAGGTAAAGTGCCATTTTTGCTCTGCCCAGCATTTGTTGCCAATGAATGAACATCGGCGGGGATATTCACCACCGTCCAATGCCACCAGCCACTCCCCGTCGGGGCATCAGGATCATAAGCGGTAATGGCGAAGCTTTTGGTTCCTGCGGGCGCACCCTGCCATGAAAGCTGTGGCGATTGATTCCCGCCATCACAGCCAAATCCGTTAAAAACCTGCTGGGTTTGTAAGGGTCTACCTTCAGGCATATCGCTACTTTTGACGCTGAAGGTTTGTGCCTGAGCAGATAATGACACTGCGATAATCGCCAGAGACAGTGCTATCTTTTTCATGATGGTTCTCCTGTGAGGTAAGTTAGTAGCTTACGCAAACAGGCTTGTTTACATTGTGCCATAACGCTCTGTTAGTGTGCCAAAAAGCTCAATCAAGAGCGTTAAGGCGTTTTATAACCAAGACGTCACGCCATGTGCAGGGTCGTCGCGGTAAAATGCTCGCAACAGCGGTTAAATAAGTCGTGATAAGCGTGTCAGAAAGCTGTCGGGAACATGTCATGCTGCTGTCGTGGCAGTGACGAGGGCTTAAGCATAGGTTTGTTGATATCGCTTCAAACCTCATAGGAAAATCAGTATGAACATGTATCGTATTCGTGAATTGCGGTTGGCCCGGGCCTGGTCACAAGAACAGTTGGCTGAACTTTGCAGTCTGAGTGTACGCACGATTCAACGCATAGAGAATGGTGAACAAGCCAGCTTGGAAACACTGAGTGCTATTGCGGCCGTCATGGATCTGAAAGTCAGTGAGCTGTATTGCCCAAATGTCTCTCAGGAACAGAGCACCCCGTCGCAAGCTGTTGACCAACGCGTCATTGATGCCCGCAAAGCGGTTGAGGATGAAATGTCTTTACTGCGTCAGTTACTGCGGGCGGTTATTCTGTGTGCAGTGCTGTTTGCTATCAATTGGTTTACTTCACCTGGCTATATGTGGGCCTGGTGGGTAGTGCTAGGGCTAAGTATCCCGCTGTGTCTGCGCGCAATAAATCTGTTATTGCTGGGTAATTGGGTCGAGCGCTGGCAGCAAAAACGCCTGCAAAAGAAGTTACGTAATCTGTAACAATATTGCGCTAATAAAACCAGCAGAAAGAGAAGGTTAGCTCATATCCCATTCATTTTGCGCACGACTAATAAGTTGCAGCCTGATTGTATTGGCGTATGGTTAATAGGTGTCATTAGCAGCGACTATGATTACATCATCAGCATTATTCAATAAATTTGATTGGAGCATAGCGAGATGGCGAAAATTTTAGTGCTTTACTATTCCATGTATGGGCATATTGAAACACTTGCCGGTGCGATTGCCGAAGGTGCCCAAAAAGTCAGCGGTGTTGAAGTGACCATCAAACGGGTCCCTGAAACCATGCCACCAGACGCCTTCGCCAATGCCGGCGGCAAAAACAACCAGCAAGCCCCGGTCGCAACGCCGCAAGAACTGGCCGATTACGATGGCATCATTTTTGGTACCCCAACCCGTTTCGGTAATATGGCAGGGCAAATGCGTACCTTCCTCGATCAAACCGGCGGGCTATGGGCTTCTGGTGCACTGTACGGCAAAGTTGCCAGTGTATTCTCCTCAACCGGTACTGGCGGCGGACAAGAGCACACCATCACCTCCACATGGACCACATTAGCCCACCACGGTTTTATCATCGTGCCAATCGGCTATGGGGCCAAAGAGTTATTTGATGTTTCACAGACCCGTGGCGGTACCCCATATGGTGCAACAACCATTGCCGGTGGTGATGGCTCCCGTCAGCCAACTGCTGAAGAGCTTGCTATCGCCCGTTTCCAGGGCGAGCATGTGGCAAAAATTACCGCCAAACTGGTAAGCTAACGCCCTTCAGACCTAATACCGCAGCGGGGTTAGTTTCGCTCAATATTCAGCCCATATCAGGGCTTGGCAAGTAGCGTTCAAATCTGCTTTGAGCATCAACCCTGCTGTCTGGCAATAAAAAAGCACCGCATGAAAGCGGTGCTTTTTCTTACTCATTAAACGGAGTTAGGCTTCAAGCAACCCTTGTGCCAGATAGTGGTTAGCATCAACCACCCCAGGTAACACGAAGAAATATCCCCCACCGATCGGTTTGACATACTCTTCTAACGCCTCACCGTTCAACCGTTTTTGTACCGTCAGGAACGCCTTTTCCAAATCAGATTGGTAGCAGACAAACAGCAAGCCCATGTCCAGTTGCCCTGAATTTGACACTCCCAGCGAGTAACTGTAGCCACGGCGTAACATCAGGTTACTCTGAGTTTCTGCGGTACGTGGATTTGCCAGCCGGATATGTGCATCTAACTTAATCACGTTGCCATCGGGATCTTTGGTGTAATCCGGCTCATCATGTTCATGTAGGCTCCCCAAGGGGGCACCGCTATGTTTATCACGGCCAAAGATAGTCTGCTGTTCTTGTAACGGTGTGCGATCCCAAAATTCCACTTTAAAGCGAATAATCCGCGCCGCCTGATAGCTACCCCCGACTGCCCATGCGGGCTCGCCGATATTGCCCTGAACCCATACCACTTGATTAATCAGCGGCTTATCGCTGGTTTTGGGATTCGCAGTCCCATCTTTAAAACCCAACAAATTGATCGACGTTTCTTTACCTTTGCTACGGGCCGCATGAGCAGAAATAAAACCTTCACGCTTCCACCGCACACTGAGTAAATCTGGCGTGTGCTTGATAATATCGCGCAGAGCGTGAATCACCGTTTCGTTGGTATTAGCACAAATTTGCAGCAAGATATCACCATGACACAAACCCGCATCCAGTGAATCATTGGGGAAGCGCGTCATTCTTTGTAGCCGCAGTGGTTTCTGCCCCTGCAAACCAAACCGCTCATCAAACAAGGAATCCCCCACAGAAACCGTAATGGTCAGGTTATCCGGGTAAATTTCCGGCCCCATAATTCCAGAATCCAGCGGTGGCAATTTGGCATTAACCGAAGGTGCATGCCCGCCGCGGGTCAGGAAGGCCAGCCGCTCCGTCAGCAGTTTGAATAATCGGGTCAAGGCCGCCTTATCGGTGGCCAGTACATCAAATGCTACCAGCATCATGGCCGCTTGCTGTGGGGTTAATACCCCTGACTGATGCTGACCATAAAAGGGCTGCTTCTGCCAGCGTTCATCTTGCACAAGTGCAGCCTCGGGTGCAGGGCAATCTGCCGCTCGGGCTATCTTTGCCCCGCCAAGAGCCAAGGCACCACTCATCATGCCCATACCCAGCAGTAAACGCCGACGGGAGGGCAACGCCGCCCCGCTATCATGTTGATACGACCCGTGTTGCGGGTCGGTTTTCTTACTCATCTTAATGCCTCAATCCAAACCCAATACGCCACGAAGCTGAGCAAGGTCTTCCGCCAGTGCCGTAATCGGCCCTTTCATAGCATTACGATCGGCGTCAGTTAACTTCTCGTAAGACTCATAACCCTCTTTCGTGCGATATTTCGCCAATACGCTATCGACGGTTTTGAAGTTAGCATCGATTTTTTGCAGCAGCGGCTGGTCGGCTTTTTCCAGCAATGGCCGCAGCAGATTAACAATTTTCTGTGCTCCATCAACGTTGGCCTGGAAATCCCACAGATCAGTACGACTATAACGGTCTTCTTCACCACTGATTTTGCTGGCCGCAACCTCTTCGATTAAGCCCGCAGCACCACCAACCACTTTATTTGGCGCAAATGTCAGGCCGGTGATGCGTTGTTGCAGTTCCAGGGTGTCCTTGTACAGTTGGTCGGCGAATTTATCCGCGCCTTTAGTGGTGTTGTCACCAAACAGGATTTTTTCTAACCGATGAAAACCGGTAAATTTCGGATCAGCGGCCTTCTGCTCAAAATCGTCCTCACGGGCATCGATACTGCCATCCAAATCTGAGAACAGTTCAGCAATCGGCTCGATACGCTCATAATGCTGGCGGGTTGGCGCATACAACTTGCGCGCCAGAGCCAAATCGCCTTTCTTGATTGCATCAGTAAAGGCTTTAGTTTGCGTGACTAATTGGGCAACTTCTTGTGTTACATAGACTTTATATTCAGCAATTGGCCCGACCAATGCCATCGCGTCCGGTTTTACCGCCGCGTTATCACCAGCCGCCGTGACTGTCAATTTACCTTTCGGGTTGCTGAGTAAGCCACAGGTCATATCGTATTCACCCGGCTCCAGATTAGCCGTCATCTTCTGGGTAAAGCCCGGGGCAATATTTTCGCGTTCCTCAACCACCATCACGCCTTTGAGGATCTCCCACTCCAACCCTTTCTGACTGGCATTATGAACAATAAATTGAGTTTTACCGGCAGGAATAGACAGCACCATCGGCTCACACTGCTTATCGTTAACGGTAATTTTAATTTGTGGAATATCAGCTGCTTGTACGTTGATAGCTACAGCAGGTAGTGCCAGTAACGCGGCGTGCAATGCAGTGCGACGGAAGAACCGGTTAGACATGTGAAAATTCCTGAATTATTGGTTAGTTTTCCGCGCAGCAGGGGTAATTGTGGCCGCCGTAGTGCGTGGTGGAAGGAAAAAGAGGATCAGTGCCGGAATCAGATAGATAAAGTAGACCGCAACTTCGCTGATTGTTGGTGCTTCCTGATAGCCAAACATCCCTTCAAGGAAGGTGCCGAGCAGTGAATGAGTGGAGAGCACATTCGTCAAATCGAACGCGATATCCTGAAAATGATTCCACAGACCGGCTTCATGGAAAGCTCTGATGGCTCCGGCTGCCAGGCCTGCGGCGACAAACAAGATAAACAGGCTGGTCCATTTGAAAAATTTAGCCAGATGCAACTTAACGCCGCCCCAGTAGATAGCCATCCCCACCAAAATGGCGCAGGTCAGGCCAAGTATTGCGCCAATTGGCGCGCCAATCCCGACATCCTGCTGGAAAGCCGCCAGTAAGAAGAATACCGATTCAAGCCCTTCACGGGCCACGGCAAAAAAGACCATCGCCACCAATGCCCAGCCCTGACTGCGGCCTGAGTTGAGTGCATTATCAATTGCCCCTTCCAGATGGACTTTGACTGACTTGGATACCTTGCGCATCCAGAAAACCATATAGGTTAAAATACAAACTGCGACCACCGCAATAATACCTTCAAACAGCTCTTGCTGTTTTTGCGGAAACTCACCCGTGGTTTCATTAATAAAGATGCCGATAGCAAGGCATAGCGCGGCTGCCGTTACCACTCCAATCCACACTGCCCCCATCCATTGACCGCGTTGAGTACGCTTAAGGTAACTGGCTATCAAGCTAACAATCAGCGCGGCTTCCAGCCCTTCACGAAACATAATTAGAAATGGGACAAACATGCTAAGCACCCCTGCGCTGGATATGGGTATAAATATGTAATTATGAGTAACGTCAATTTTCGTAAAGAAAAGTAAAACTAAGAACGATAGTGATTATCATTCTGGCAAAAAGAAATTCAAGAGGCTAAATAAGAATATTGTTAAACAAACTGTGGCAAGTTGTTTCTGCTAGGTTAAATAACAAATAAATTCATTAAGATACGTTTTTTTAGGTCGCACCGCCCTCTCAGCCTATTTATCGATATCTGGCGCAATTTTCAGCAAAAAAAAGCCTCCTGTTGTACAGGAGGCGATGTTAAGCAACAGTAAATGCTATTAATAACTGCATGTGTGCGCTATTAAATGGTTTTAAACTCCGCTTCAGCATTACGGAAACGTTCAGTAATGGTATTACTTGGCGTATTGCCCAACAAGCTCACCACCACAATGGCGATACTGGCAAATAGGAAGCCTGGTATAATTTCATACAAGCCCAACCAGGCATATTGCTTCCAGACGATAACCGTAATAGCACCGAGCAACATCCCTGCCAGTGCGCCATTGCGAGTCATTCGTGGCCAAATCACCGAGATAAGAACCACAGGACCAAATGCGGCGCCAAAACCAGCCCATGCATAGCTAACCAGACCAAGAACCCGATTATCCGGGTCCGCTGCCAGTGCGATAGCTATCAATGCCACCAGCAACACCATGGCACGGCCGACCCACACTAACTCTTTCTGGCTGGCCTTTTTACGCAGGAATGCTTTGTACAGGTCTTCCGTCAACGCACTAGAACACACCAGTAACTGGCAGCTTAAGGTACTCATGACGGCTGCCAGAATAGCGGACAGTAAAATACCGGCAATCCATGGATTGAAGAGTAATTTAGCTAACTCAATGAAAACACGTTCGCCATTTTGGCTCACATTCCCAGCTTGTTCAGGATGGTTTTCAAAGTAAGCAATACCAAAGAAGCCCACCGCGATGGTCCCTGCCAGACAGAGGATCATCCAAGTCATACTGATGCGGCGTGCACTACGAATAGTACGGTGAGAGTCTGCCGCCATAAAACGCGCCAGAATATGTGGCTGACCAAAATAACCCAATCCCCAACCGAGTAGAGAGAGGATGGCAACCAGATTCAGCCCTTTAAACATGTCGATATTCGCGGGATTTTTCGCAGCAATGACCATCATGGAAGTGTCGATACCTCCCACCGCCAGAATAACAATAATCGGGGTCAGGATCAGAGCAAAAATCATCAGCGTTGCTTGTACTGTATCCGTCCAGCTTACTGCGAGGAAACCGCCAATAAAGGTATAGGCGATGGTGGCCGCAGCACCAGCCCATAATGCGGTGCCATAGCTCATATCAAACGTACTTTCGAATAAACGCGCACCGGCAACGATTCCTGAAGCGCAATAAATAGTGAAGAAAACCAAGATAACTACCGCTGATATCACCCGCAGCAATTTACTCTTATCTTCAAAACGGCTGGTGAAATAATCAGGCAATGTCAGTGCATTGTTATTGGCTTCGGTATGAACCCGCAAACGGCCTGCGACCAACTTCCAGTTAAGATAAGCACCAATCGTTAAACCAATGGCTATCCAGCTCTCGGAAATACCCGACAGGAATATTGCCCCCGGTAATCCCATTAATAACCAGCCACTCATATCGGAAGCACCGGCAGATAATGCAGTGACCACACTGCCTAAACTTCGCCCACCCAGAATATAATCATCAAAGTTATTGGTTGCCCGGTAGGCCATGAGGCCAATTAATATCATCCCAAAAATGTAAACTAAAAAAGTCACCAACATTGGCGTATTCATGGTCATGCAACGTCTCCATAGTGCGTATTATCGTTTTAATATATCCCGCTATTTTGAGTTCTTTCCGCTCAGTGCGGTGTCATGTTTTCACTCTGGAGAGCCGGAACGTGACACTCAGTTGCACCAGAGATGAATCTCGAACTCAAATAAACTACCAGCACAACTATTCGCTGGCGAACGGCCATCTCGCGGTGGCTATCCTAGTGGAGGAGTTTCCTTACTCACAACAAATTAAACAAATTTTTTACAAAAAATTCACCCTGCATCACATTACGCCATGTTAGAGGTTACACCTTCCATTGCAAAATGAGTCATACCTAAGGTTAATCCCTCACAAAGCCTACCATTGTTAGCATTAGCCTTAGTTAAACATAATATTCGATCCCTCCTACGCCCCGCTCGATTGTTAAAAACAAGACTGAATTCACACTTCATTCACGCCGTGATTTAACACGGTTGCACAAAGTTGCAACATGCCTGATATTATCAGGAATCAAATCATAATCCCCCTTATTAAAGGAGCCGGACAGCATGGGTAGCACCACAATGGGCGTGAAACTCGATGAAGCAACACGCGACCGTATCAAGGGCGCGGCACAGCGTATTGACCGCACGCCACACTGGCTGATCAAGCAGGCCATTTTTAACTATTTGGAACGACTGGAAAGTGGCAGTGAGCTACCCGAATTGCCAACACCCCATGTGACCCCTATCGCGGAAACGGACGATATTATGCCGCAAGTCACTGAAAGCGCACATCAACCATTTTTAGATTTTGCCGAGCAAGTGCTACCACAATCAGTAACTCGTGCGGCCATCACTGCGGCCTATCGTCGTCCCGAAACTGAAGCCATACCGATGTTATTGGAGCAAGCACGTTTACCGGCCGATTTAGCGCAAGAAACCCATAAGCTGGCCTACTCCATTGCTGAAAAATTGCGTAACCAGAAGAGTGCTAATGGTCGCGCGGGTATCGTGCAAAGCTTACTGCAAGAGTTCTCCCTCTCTTCACAAGAGGGTGTGGCATTGATGTGTCTCGCGGAAGCACTACTGCGTATTCCTGATAAGCCCACTCGTGATGCACTGATCCGCGATAAAATCAGTAACGGCAACTGGCACTCTCATTTGGGGCGCAGCCCGTCGATGTTTGTCAATGCGGCGACCTGGGGGCTGCTCTTTACCGGCCATCTGGTCTCTACTCATAATGAGGCTAAGCTCTCCGGCTCCTTAAATCGTATTATCGGTAAAGGTGGTGAGCCATTGATCCGCAAAGGTGTGGATATGGCGATGCGCCTGATGGGCGAGCAATTTGTGACCGGCGAGACCATTGCCGAGGCATTGGCGAACGCCCGTAAACTGGAAGATAAAGGATTCCGTTACTCTTACGATATGTTGGGTGAGGCAGCACTGACAGAGGTAGATGCTCAGGCTTATCTACTCTCCTATCAACAAGCAATCCATGCTATCGGCAAAGCCTCAAATGGCAGGGGAATTTATGAAGGGCCAGGTATCTCAATTAAGCTGTCCGCCCTGCACCCTCGCTATAGCCGTGCTCAATATGAACGAGTAATGGATGAGCTGTATCCACGGCTATTATCGTTGACCTTGCAAGCACGGCAGTATGATATTGGCATTAACATTGATGCAGAAGAGGCTGATCGTCTGGAAATCTCCCTCGATCTGCTGGAAAAACTCTGTTTCGAGCCAAAATTGGCAGGCTGGAATGGTATCGGTTTCGTCATTCAGGCATACCAAAAACGTTGCCCCGCCACTATTGATGCTGTGATAGATATGGCCCAGCGCAGCCGCCGCCGGCTGATGATTCGCTTAGTCAAAGGCGCATACTGGGACAGCGAGATTAAACGCGCTCAAGTTGATGGGTTAGAAGGTTATCCGGTTTATACCCGCAAGGTGTATACCGATGTCTCTTATCTGGCTTGCGCGCGTAAATTACTGGCCGTACCTAATCTGATTTATCCCCAATTTGCCACTCATAACGCGCATACCTTGTCCGCTATCTATCATCTTGCAGGGCAAAATTATTACCCCGGCCAGTATGAGTTCCAATGCCTGCATGGCATGGGGGAACCGCTATATGAACAAGTCGTCGGGAAAGTTGCCGAGGGTAAGCTTAATCGCCCATGTCGTATTTACGCTCCGGTCGGTACCCACGAAACCTTACTGGCGTATCTAGTGCGCCGCCTGCTGGAAAACGGGGCCAACACATCGTTTGTCAATCGCATTGCCGATGCCACTCTGCCATTGGATGAACTGGTCGCTGATCCTGTTAGTGCTGTAGAAGCCATTGCCGCCAGTGAAGGGCAACTTGGTTTGCCTCATCCACGAATCCCGTTACCACGCGACCTCTACGGTAAAGATAGAGCCAATTCCAGCGGATTAGATTTGGCCAACGAACACCGTTTGGCCTCGCTCTCCAGTGCTCTCCTCACCAGTGCCAGCCAGATATGGCGGGCAGAACCGATGATTGACGCAGAAAGAGATAACGGTATAGGACTTGATAACCTAATAGCGCAAGCCGTTATCAACCCGGCAGAACCCGCTGATATCGTCGGTTACGTTCGCGAAACAACGGATGCTGAAATCAGTCGTGCGCTAGATGCGGCTGGCAGCGCGGGGGCTATCTGGTTTGCAACGCCACCGGCTGAGCGTGCGGCTATTTTAGTGCGCGCCGCCGAACTGATGGAAAGTCAGATGCAAGCATTGATGGGGATACTGGTACGAGAGGCGGGTAAAACCTTGAGTAATGCCATTGCCGAAGTGCGTGAAGCTGTTGATTTCCTGCACTATTATGCTGGAATGGTACGAAACGATTTCTCCAATGATAGCCACCGCCCTCTTGGCCCTGTGGTTTGTATCAGCCCGTGGAACTTCCCGTTGGCAATATTTACCGGCCAGATTGCCGCAGCATTAGCTGCCGGTAACAGTGTCTTGGCAAAACCGGCAGAACAAACGCCACTGATTGCTGCGCAAGCTGTACGTATCTTGCTAGAGGCCGGTATTCCTCACGGCGTACTGCAACTATTACCAGGACGAGGCGACAACGTTGGGGCGACATTGGTCAATGACAACCGTGTGCGCGGCGTGATGTTTACCGGCTCAACCGAAGTCGCTGCTATTTTGCAACGCAGCATCGCAGGCCGCCTTGATCCTCAGGGCCGCCCAACGCCGCTGATTGCCGAAACCGGTGGCCTCAATGCCATGATTGTTGATTCCTCTGCATTGACGGAACAGGTGGTGACCGATGTCGTCGCATCAGCCTTTGACAGCGCGGGCCAACGTTGTTCGGCCTTGCGTATTCTTTGCATTCAGGATGATGTTGCTGAGCACACGTTGCAAATGTTGCGTGGCGCGATGGCCGAGTGCCGGATGGGTAATCCAGAACGCCTGTCTACAGATATTGGGCCGGTGATTGATGCCGAGGCCAAAGCTGGGATTGAGCGCCATATTCAGGCCATGCGCGCCAAAGGGCGTAAAGTTTACCAGGCTGCCCGCACCAACAGTCAGGACGAAACCGAGTGGCAACGCGGTACCTTTATTAAGCCAACATTAATAGAGCTGGATAGCTTTGATGAGTTGAAAAAAGAGATCTTCGGGCCGGTACTGCATGTGGTACGTTTCCAGCGTCAGAACCTTGGCGCCTTAGTCGATCAAATCAACGCATCCGGCTATGGTTTAACCTTGGGCATTCACACTCGTATTGATGAAACTATCGCCCAAGTCACTGAAAAAGCTAAGGTAGGCAACCTCTACGTTAACCGCAATATGGTTGGGGCAGTGGTTGGCGTACAACCTTTTGGTGGTGAAGGGTTGTCAGGAACCGGCCCTAAAGCGGGTGGTCCACTGTATCTGTATCGCCTGTTGTGCAGCCGCCCAGAAGATGCAGTTCTTAAGACACTGGCACATCAAAATATTGAGCAACCACAGAATATGGCTGGTCGCGAAGCATTACAAATAGCCCATCGCGCCCTAATACAATGGGCTGACAAACAACAATATGCTGAATTAGTACCTTTAGCGCAGCGCTATGGCGAACTGGCGCAAGGTGGCACCATACAGTTATTGCCTGGGCCAACCGGTGAGCGCAACAGTTATACCCTACTACCACGTGAACGTGTTCTTTGTCTGGCGGATAATGACACTGATGCTCTAATACAACTGGCAGCCGTTCTGGCAATCGGCTGCGAGATCTTATGGCCAGAACAGGGGATACAAAAGGATCTGTTACGCCAGCTACCGGCGGTAGTGCAATCCCAAATTACCCTTACCCATGACTGGCAAACCGCCAACGTACCGTTTGATGCCGTTATCTATCACGGTGATGCTGATCAATTGCGCACCTTGTGTGAGCAGATAGCGCAAATTGAGGGGCCAATTGTCTCGGTACAGGGCTTCGCCCGTGGTGAAACAAATATACTGCTGGAACGTCTGCTGATTGAGCACTCACTGAGTGTGAATACCGCCGCCGCGGGAGGAAATGCCAGCCTGATGACCATCGGCTAGCTAACTAAGCTCACTCTTTTTCGCACTTAGAGTGCCTGCACCAATAAGGTCCTTCGGGACCTTATTCTTTACGTAGACTCCGGTCGCAACTGACGGGTTATTATTCGATATGTGCCGCATTCCCCGATGTAAAACGGGTATGAAACTATTTTCCTCTGGTAGCCTCTCGCATATTTCACATCACTCTGTTGAGCCTTCCCTGGTAATTAACTCATTATAAATTCAGACAAATGACGGAACTGTATACGCCCCTAGCTTTCTTCTTAGTGAAGATCTTATGTACAACCCTCCTCAGGAGTGATAATAATATTCATGTCTGATAAAAAGATTGTCGATGAGACTCATCAAATTGCTAACCGGCGGGGTAATGGTCAATTACGCCGTGAAATATGGGCTGATCGGGCCGGTACTATCACCCGTTATAACTTAGCCTATATCAATCACCATTTATCACTGGGTGATAATGGTTGCGTAATAGGTTACGACAATGCGCATGGTTTTCACCATCGCCATTACTTAGGTGGCATTGAAGCAGTTGATTTTGTCAGCTTTGAACAGATAGAGGATTGCTTTCAGAAGGATTGGACTTCATTAAGGAGAAGTTAATGGACAAACTGGTCATCAAAACAGCAACGGAAGATGATTTTTTCAAACGAGGCAAACAAGTCGCGGTTCTGGCAGATGCAGGGAAAGCCTTACCTGAAGAACACACTATTACCTTTGAAGACCCATTAGCGATGGTGCGGATATTAAGTGCTGCGCGCATTGTTCTGCTGCGGGCGGTAAAAATGCACCCTGGCTCTATCACCTCCCTTTCAACCCGTTTAAAAAGGGATCGCAGTGCCGTCACCCGCGATGTGGCTATTTTGAAAAAAGCAGGGTTGGTCACCGTCGAACAAAAAGTATTACCGGGCCATGGGCAGATGAAGGAAGTTAAAGCTACCGCGCTTCGCCTTAAGCTGGAAGCCTTTTTGTAAGATGATTTGATAAAACTGGGGGCCCAAAAGTGCCCCCTATTTCGCTGAATTTGGCTATCAGCTTCGCAGTAAATGACTCAGTGATTGTTCAGGAACTTATCAAGGAATAACCGAGTACGCTCATGCTGCGGATGAGCAAATAACTCTTTTGCTGGACCTTGCTCAACAATCCGTCCGTGATCCATAAAAATAGCCCTGTCAGCCACATCGCGGGCAAAGCTCATTTCATGCGTCACAATCACCATGGTGCGTTTTTCCTCAGCCAGTGCGCGGATAGTGTTGAGAACCTCCCCCACCAGTTCAGGATCTAACGCTGACGTCGGTTCATCAAACAGAATAACCTGTGGTTGCATCGCTAATGCTCGTGCTATGGCAACCCGCTGCTGCTGACCACCGGATAAACGGCGTGGGTAAGCATCTTCTTTCCCACTTAGCCCTACTTTTGCCAGCAGTTCACGAGCACGTTTCTCCGCAGAGGCTCGCTTTTCGCCTTTAACAATAACCGGCCCTTCAATAATATTCTCCAGCACCGAACGGTGTGGAAACAAATTGAAGCTCTGAAACACAAACCCGACCTGTTGGCGCAGTGCACGCACCTGACGTTGCTGCTTGCTGATAGGTATGCTGCCATCAATCTCAATATCACCGACACGAATAATCCCTGAATCAGGGAGCTCCAGTAGATTAATACTGCGCAATAAAGTCGTTTTACCTGAGCCACTCGGCCCGATGATCGCCACCACTTCACCGCTATTTACTTCAAGTGAGATACCGTGCAGCACCTGCTGACCTTTAAACTGTTTGGTCAGTTGTTTAATGTCTATGGCACTCATGGCTACTCCTGATCCTGACGATTAACATGGGCTTCCAGCCGATTTTGTAATGCTGACAACAATGTCGCCATGACCCAATAAATCAACGAGGCCGCCAGATACATAGTGAAAACTTCCAATGTACGGGAAGTGACCAATTGCGCCTGACGGAAAAGTTCAGGAACCTGGATAGTCGCCGCCAAAGAGGTATCTTTTACCAGACCGATAAAACTGTTCCCTAGCGGAGGTAATGCGGTGCGCCCGGCTTGCGGCAATATCACCCGATAAAGTGTCTGCCAACGTGTCATACCGATACTGGCCGCAGCTTCCCACTGCCCTTTCTCAATTGACGAAATAGCAGCACGCAATGTCTCAGATGTATAAGCGGCGGTATTAAGTGATAGACCGATCAATGCAGCAGGCATCGGATCCAGTTCAATGCCGAACTGTGGCAGACCATAATAGATCATAAATAGCTGAGCTATTAATGGAGTACCACGGAAAATGGAGACATAGAAACGAGAAAGGAGTGATAACGGCAAGAAACGAGATAACCGCATCATGGCCAACATAAAACCTAATGCCAGACCAAAAAACATCCCCCCCAGACTGAGCTGGAGGGTAAACCAGGCACCTTTCAATAAAAATGGTGCTGAATCCAGCACCAATTGAATACTTTCTTGCATTATTTAGTTACGTCCGCACCAAAATATTTCTCAGAGATTTTGGCCAACGTGCCATCTTTTTGCATCTCAGTGATCGCCTGATTGATTGCCGCTAACAACTCTGGGTTGTTCTTACGCAATGCTACGCCAGACTCCTGACGAGCAAACGCCGGGCCTGCAACAGCAAGAGTACCATTGGTTTTCTTTACCAGATCCAATGCAGCTAAACGGTCAACCAAAATGGCGTCCGTACGGCCTACACGCAGATCCTGATATTTAGTTGGGTCATCATCATAGGTACGAATATCAACACCTTTCAGGTTGTCACGTAACCATTGTTCGTAGTTACTACCCAAGCCAACACCGACTTTCTTGCCTTGCAAATCTTCAGGTTTAGTGAAGTTACCTTCGTTACCTTTCTTAGTCAGCACCTGAATACCAGAAATGGTATAAGGCGTTGAGAAATCATATTTTTTCTTACGCTCTTCAGAAATGGTGACTTGGTTAATCGCCACATCAATACGCTTGGACTCCAATGAAGCCAACATGCCATCCCATTTAGTCGGGGTGATTTTGGCCTTAACGCCCATGTGTTCTGCTAATGCATTAGCAAAATCCACTTCAAACCCAGTGAGTTTCCCATCTTCACCTTGGAAACTGAACGGCGGATAAGTGCCCTCTAGCCCAACAATCAGAGTTCCTCGATCTTTGACCTGACTCAGCAAATCACCTGCAGCATAAGACTTCACATTCAAGCCTGTTGCCAGTGCGACTGCCACCATGCCCAGAACTAACCGGCGACGAACAATTGAAAAACCCATAAATACCCCGACTGTCATGTTTATTTTTTGATATTCAGCACTTTATCAGTGCTGTTAATGGAATAAAGGAATATAAACTAATAACGATAGCTATAAACGGAATAAGCAATAACTAAAGGTTACACCCGTGGATGATAAGCAAACAATGCGGGTGCACCACCGGTGTGGATAAACAGAATTGGACCCTCATCGCGAAACTTTTTCTGCGCAAGACCATCCAGTAAACCCGCCATCGCCTTGCCGGTATACACCGGATCGAGCAGTACACCTTCAAGCCTTGCCAACAGCCCAATAGCTGCCAACCCTTCATCGTTCGGCATGCCATATTGCGGGGCGAAATAATCATCCCACAAGATAATTTCTGCCTGCTCCCCAGTAATCCCCAGGGACGCAGCTAACTCTTGCTGAATATGCGCCACTTTAGGGCGTTGCTCATCGGCTTTACGCGATACGGTCACCCCAATCAACTCGGCATTAGGCAATAATTGTTGCAACCCTACTGCCAGACCTGCGTGGGTGCCCGCACTACCCGATGCCACCACCACCGAGCTAAAAGTGACATTCCCAGCCGACTGAGCCGCAATCTCTAATGCACATTGCACATAACCTAAAGCGCCTAAGGCATTAGAACCACCAACCGGCACCACATACGGCCGAAAGCCCTGAGCCTCCAGACGGGTTGCCAGCTCAGCCAATTGTTGGTTCGGGTCATGTAACCCGTCGCACATCACTACTTCTACGTTAAATAGATCCAATAGCAACCGATTGCCGTTAGTCAGATAATTTTCCTGTGCCGTGCCAATCGGGTTTTCAAGCAATGCGACACAACGCAGCCCCAATTTCGCCGCAACTGCTGCTGTTTGGCGGACATGATTAGACTGAATAGCGCCCGCGGTAACCAGCGTATCCGCGCCCTGACTTAACGCATCTGCTGCCAAAAACTCTAACTTACGCAATTTGTTCCCCCCTAATGCCAGAGGTGTTACATCATCACGTTTGATATAAATTTCACGCCCCAGATAATCGGAGAGTCGAGATAGTTTTTCCAATGGCGTCGGATTGCCGACCAGATCTAGACGCGGAAATTGCGCCAGTTTGTGTTGAAACGTCACGGATCCCCCAGGGAATTAATAAGTCAACTGTTGCCCAACGAACTTGGCGTGTAGGTAGGTACGGATAAGTCAATGTAACTAACCCCTGCGGCTGCAAGTACCAAGAGGAAATATAGATTTATCAGATGTAACACCAATAATCACTTATTTTTATTATAGATGTCGTTGACGATAGCGCAGGGGAATAACGTAATATGCGGAATAAATAGACGATACTCAGCGATTTCAAGCTATAGAGGGCGGCACTACTCAGCTTAATCAAGTCAGTCATTCGAGGGAACGAGGGTAGCTAACACCTCTACAGGGTACAGAATGAAGGGTATTAACCCGGCACGGGGAACCTTGCCGGGCGTAAAATAATGACTGAAGGGTTTCGCGTTACACTCGCGACGCTGTTAGCGAAAATACAGAGTTTTCTCAACTGCCTGAATGCACGTACCAGTCTCAGTAATTTTTTTGCCATTCCAGATACTGATCATATTTACGCAAGGCAATACGATAATTGTTATGCGCCGCATTAGGCAACTCATCAATAATGCGCTGATGCATGGTCTCACTGGCAAACTTTTCGGCCGGATAATTAGTGGCAACCAACATTTCATCCAGACGACGTAGGCGCACAACATATTCGCGAACAGTACTATGGCTCATCTCAGTTTGTTCAAATAAATATTGCTTGAACGCCATAATATCGAAATAACCGGGCGTGCTATTACAATATATTTCGCTGCAAAAACGACATAATGCAGTCAACTCATGCTGAAGCTTTGACCATACTTGATCGTCAATGGGCTGATCCATACCGGAGATAGCTTCTTTATTAATGATTTGTCCACGGAAAACCAACGCCATACGATCAAGTTCTTTATGACAATGTGAACAATGGGTTTGGCCGTGTTTATAATCTTTTAAATAACGGCTCAGTGGCCGTTTTTTTAACTGAAGTCCTGGCATAAGAAGACCTGCATTAATAAAATAGAAACTGTGATATCACTGAGCGGAAGTGAATTAAGAGTCGTTATTCAGGCGGGCGCGTAAGCGTTTTATCGCCTGGCTATGAAGCTGGCTGACGCGGGACTCCCCGACCTCAAGCACCGCTCCGATTTCTTTCAGGTTCAGCTCTTCCTGGTAATACAACGTCAGCACCATCTTTTCGCGTTCCGGCAATGCCTCGATCGCTTCAATCACGCGTTGACGCAGATTTCCTTCCAACAAATGTTGCAATGGATTGGCATCCTCATGCCCTTCCAGCAGGGGTTCGACACTTTCACCATGCTCTTCCCGCCATTCGTCATAGGAGAAAAGCTGGCTATTGTTGGTATCCAACAAAATCTGACGGTACTCCGCCAAATTAATATCAAGAATTTGCGCTACTTCCTGCTCAGTTGCAGGGCGCCCCACCCGTTGTTCAACCTGTTGCATGGCACTGGCTACTTCACGTGCATTACGCCGCACACTGCGTGGAGCCCAATCTCGGCTACGCAGTTCATCTAGCATGGCACCCCGTATACGCTGTACCGCATAAGTGGTAAACGCAGTCCCTTGCAAAGCGTCATAACGCTCGACAGCATTCAGCAGACCAATACCTCCAGCCTGCAACAAATCATCCAACTCCACGCTGGCCGGCAGGCGAACCTGCAAACGCAGTGCCTCATGGCGAACCAAAGGAACATAGCGTTGCCAGAGGGAATTTTTGTCCATCACGCCTTCGGCGGTATACAGATCACTCACTAGACAGGCACCTAAGGGTAAGAGAGTCGTACCATTATCCTGTCAGGTCAGCCAGACAATCGCTGGAATAGGCCTATAAAAGGGCGGCTATTTGGCTTATGCCCGTTAATTTTACTGTTAACCTATTGCAGTCATTGAAAAAACAGAGCGATAAATAGAGATGAAAACCGCTAAAAATAAGCCATTAGCGTCTGGTTTAAACTTATTCCCACTGGAAAAAGTGCTCTTTTCTCTTTCCAGTGAGTAATATAAAAACCCCGCCGCAGCGGGGTTGACATAATGTGGTCTTTCTGGCGAATTAACGCAGCAGAGACAGCACAGTTTGTGGTACTTGGTTTGCTTGTGCCAATACTGAAGTCCCTGCTTGTTGCAGGATTTGAGCACGGCTCATGTTAGAAACTTCAGTAGAGTAATCAGCATCCTGGATACGGCTACGAGCTGAAGTCAGGTTATTGATGGTGTTACCCAAGTTGGTGATAGCTGAGTCAAAACGGTTTTGTACCGCACCCAGGCCACTACGCAGCGCATCAACTTGTGCCAGCGCTTTATCAACAGTCGCCAGTTGGTTATCAGTTGATTTCTGAGATGCAGCAGCATCTTCATTGATCAGGGTGGTGTTGCCGTTAGCAGTACGTGACATGTACATTACTTTGCCACCCGCATCGGTGATTTCATCACCTTTGGCGTTAGCGGTGTATGCAGTGCCGTTAACAGTCAAAGTACTGCCAGTTTTGGTAGCACCTTGTAAATCCAGATCAGCTAAGGTTGCAGCACGGTTGGTTTCAGCAGCTTTTGTGGTTAAACCACCACCAACAACAGAGGCGAATAAAGCGCTAGAAGTTTTCACTTCAGCAGCGGTACCGGCAGGTGCAGTACTGGCTGAAGTTGTGAAATCAACACTTTTACCGTCAACTGTAGCACTGAAAACACCGTTACCATTCGCGTCAGCCGCAGTCTTAACGGTAAATTCCATGCCTTGAGCAGTGAATTTATCACCTGTTGCTTTACCAACAGACGCAGCAGCGATAGAAGTAGCTTCTGCGCCAGCGACTGCTGTAGTTGTGTAAACAGTTGATGCTGTGTTAGCAGCAGTCGCAGTGCCGGAGAATGCACCGGTACCCGCATCAATATATTGTGCTACACCAGCTTTAGTCACTGCACCGCTGTTGATATCAGTTTTATATGCAACACCGCCGACATCAAAGTTGTTAGTCCCAGTAGCTTTGAACTGAGAAGTCAGATCATCAACAGAGGCTTGTTTTGCACCATCAACGTTGAAGCCTTGCAGACCCAAACTTTTTGAGTCGATTTTTTCCAGATTGATGCTGATAGTTTCGCCATCGTTAGCGCCAACCTGAACTTTCATGCTACTGTTGCCAGCCAGAACTTTCACGCCGTTGAACTGAGTTTGGTCAGATACACGGTCGATTTCATCCAGACGTTGTTTAATTTCGTCCTGGATTGATTTCAGGTCAGAAGATGAGTTAGAACCGGTAGCAGCCTGAACACTCAACTCACGCACACGTTGCAAGTTGTTGTTGATTTCGCCCAACGCACCTTCAGTGGTTTGCGCCAGAGAGATACCGTCGTTTGCGTTACGGGAAGCCTGAGTCAGGCCTTTGATGTTAGAAGTGAAACGGTTAGCGATTGCCTGACCCGCAGCATCGTCTTTCGCACTGTTGATACGTTGACCAGAGGACAAACGCTCAATGGCGGAACCTAAAGCTGACTGGGATTTGTTCATGTTGTTCTGAGTCGTCAGAGACAGAATGTTAGTGTTAATTACCGCCATAATGTTATTCCTTAAATGCTGTTGGGTTATGGTTTGGGCTTACTGCCCACGGCTTCATCACCGTCACAACTTGTATCGGCGCTCTTTAAGGAACCTTTAGCCATTCTGTGAAATAATTTTAAATTTAGGTAAAATTATTTTTTCTCTCTTCTTTAATTATCACTCGATTCAATAGGGCAAATAGCGCCCTGTTATCCCCCGTTATTCCAGCCATCATAAATTCCATTTTATGTGTAAACTTTTCAATTCTCTGGCCGATAACCCCTGTAACGACACTTGAATATTAAGGATTAGACATGGCAAGTATCAGTTCTCTGGGTATCGGTTCAAATTTGGAGCTAGGCACTTTACTGGATAAGTTAAGTGCCGGGGAACAAACCCGCTTAACTCCGCTAACCAACCAGCAGACCAGTTATAAAGGCAAGCTTACTGCCTATGGTGTGTTACAAAGCGCCCTGGCTAAAGTCGAAACGGCATCTGCAGCACTAAAAAAAGCCGATACCCTAGCCACGACCTCTGTTAACAGCACCAATACCGCTTTTGCCGCCACTACCAGCAGTGGTGCGACAGCAGGTAATTACACGATTGAAGTGACTAATTTGGCTAAAGCGCAATCATTACTCTCTTCTGATGTGCCGAACGCCACAGATAAACTGGGTAATAGTAACGACAGCCGGACAATTACTATCACTCAACCCGGTCAAGCAAAACCACTGGAAGTAAAACTGACCAGTGAGCAGACCTCGTTGACCGGTATTCGCGATGCGATTAATAAACAAGAAGGTAGTGTCAGCGCCAGTATCATGAAAGCGGATGATGATACTTACTACCTCGCATTAACTTCCAAGGAAACAGGGACGAAGTCAGAAATGACAGTCAGTGTTTCTGGTGATGATACTTTAAACAACTTTTTGAACTACACCCCAAGCACCACCGGTGGTAGTGGCGCTTTAACGCAAAAAGTAAAAGCTGAAGATGCAACACTGACAGTAAATGGCGTATCCATTACCCGTCAAAGCAATACCATTACTGATGCACCACAAGGCGTTACACTCAGCCTGAAAGCCTTAACAAAAAAAGATGAACCTGAGCAACTGACAATTACACGTGACTCCACCGCGACCAAAGCTGCGATTCAAACATTTGTCGATGCGTATAATTCATTACAAACCACGTTTGCTTCTTTAACCAAATATACTGCGGTTGAAGCGGGTAAGGATCAATCAACCAGTAATGGCGCATTAGTTGGCGATGGCACATTGCGCAGCATCCAAACGCAATTGAAGAGCCAATTAGCCTCTGCCCAGGCCGGTGATGTGAAAACCCTGGCAGCGATGGGTATTACTCAAGATCTTGATGGAAAATTAGTCATTGATTCGAAGAAACTTGATAAAGCACTGACTGACCAGCCGAATAACGTAACAGCATTTTTTGTCGGCGATGGCAAAACCACCGGTTTCGCCACTCAGATGGATAACCTGCTAAATACCGCACTGGATTCCACCAAAGGCTCATTAAAGACAGCCACTGATGGTATTAACAAGACATTAAAATCATTAGAGAAACAGGTTACTTCAACCACTGATAGCATTAATGCCACCATTGAACGCTATAAGGCACAATTTACCCAGTTGGACAAATTGGTGAGTTCATTAACCAATACCGGTAATTTCTTAACTCAACAATTCTCTTCATAAAGGATAGAGCATGTACAGCCGATCAGGGGTTCAAGCTTACGCAAACGTAGGAGTCGAAAGTGGTGTAATGAGTGCCAGCCCTCATCAATTGATCGTGATGCTCTTCGACGGGGCGCAAAGCGCCCTGGTTCGTGCTCGCATCTTGATGAGTCAGGGAGATATTCCGGCCAAAGGTGCTGCACTGTCAAAAGCCATTAATATTATTGATAATGGGCTGAGTGCAGGACTGGATATGGAAAAAGGCGGTGAGCTGGCACAGAATTTGTCAGCTTTATATGACTATATGTCGCGGCGCTTGCTGCATGCCAATTTGCATAATGACGAACAGGCAATTAATGAAGTGTCTGCTTTGCTCGAAAATATTGCAGACGCCTGGCGGCAGATCGGCCCCAATTATCAACCTGATTAGGACCTCATTTAATGGAACGTCACCAGCACCTTTTGTCCGAATATCAACAAATCCTGACACTCAGTGAGCAAATGCTTGCATTAGCCACTGAGGGGAATTGGGATGCGCTGGTTGATCTCGAAATGACTTACCTTAAAGCGGTAGAAAGCACGGCAAATGTCACTATATCCTCATGCTCATCTCAGGTGTTGCAAGAGCTGTTACGTGAGAAATTGAGAGCTATTTTGGAAAATGAAATAGAAATTAAACGTCTATTACAGTTACGTCTCGATGCACTCAGTGAATTAGTCGGGCAATCAACCCGACAGCAAGCTGTTAATAATACTTATGGTCAATTCCCTGATCATGCATTGCTGCTGGGTGAAACACAGTAGCGGTCAGTTGCCGAAAACGATTACACCTTTTGTTGTAAAGAAATTACATGTCACTGCAATTATTAACATGCCAATTAATTTTTATTGTCATTGTTTTTAACATGGGATTATATTGACAGTAACAATCACTCATATCGAGCTGGCTATTATTCTCACCCTTAATATTTTTCGCTAAAATAGCCAGTTGCTGTAAATTTTCTATTAAAATGAGTTGCTACTCTGCCACTCAAAGCGTAAAGATATTCTCAGGCTAAAATTGTGAAATGAATATCGATGGAACGTACAATTAATTTTTGCCCCGGTGTGGGTAGCTCGGCACATGTTATTCAACACACAGAGCTACTACTCACCTCCGTCTATATTGAGCATCCATTGCTCATTATGGTTAACCGTGGGTACAAAATCATTCGCTGGGATAATCAGGAATGTATTATACAAGCCGGTGAAATAGTCGCAGTGAGTAGTGGTCAAACAGTTGATGTAATTAATGGCTTATCTGACGACGGACTATTTTTTAGCCACCAACTTCGCTGTGATCCCCGTTTGATTGCTACCTTTGCCAATCATCCAGCATCCGCTGGTCTTGGGTATGTTCCAGGCGTTATGCCGGTACGTAATTTAGCACCTGAATTCATCAATACATTCGGCAATACGTTTAAAGCAATATCTGACATTGGTGATATTCCGCCAACTATCGTCAGACACCGCATGCTTGAATTGTTACTTTGGTTGGCTCAGCGTGGCGTTAAATTTATATTAAATGAAAGTGATTCGTTAAGTGAGAGAGTGCGCCGTTGTTTGGCGACAGATCCATACAAAATATGGTCGGCATCAGAAGTTGCAGACCATATGGCGATGAGCGAAGTTGTATTACGCCGAAAATTAGCTGCCGAAAAAATACTATTACGTGACTTAATGATTGATGTCCGCATGACCAGTGCATTGCGTTTATTGCAAGGTACTGATTGGCCAATATCATTAATAGCCAGCCAAGTGGGTTACGAGAGTGCATCACGTTTTGCTGAACGTTTTCGCAAACGTTTTGGCTTTGCCCCTACCGCCATCCGTGGGCACCATCGCTTACATCCGACAGATAATGATCCACCCCCTGACAACTATCATCGCTATTTAGGTCTGCATGCGTCTGATTTAGGGCCAATATGAGCCTATTGAGGTGATACTTTTAATAATTTCCGATATGGCCTGTTTAATGCCGGTCAGTAAATTCGCTGCATCCCATTCGACTCATCAAGTCCTTTTAACCGCCTAAAAATCGGGCTGCTAAATACTGCTTTTAGATATTCTGCACGTTAAAACATTTTTTTTCTGACTGTGATTGGTTTTTTCATCCAACAATTCCGATGCAATATAAAACAAAGCTTTTACAATCATGCAATTACATACAACCTACTGAAAGATAGGGAAATATGCTGATTATGTCAGTACATTCTATGATTATAAGTAATTAAATAATAAACTTCCGGGATGGCTATGATGCTAAGTAATCTATTCGGGCTAAAAAACCGCTATCCTTTGCATATCCAGATTGCCGCTCTCTTCACCTTGTTGATCGTCTCAATAGGTACCGTCATTATTATTTTTGGTCATAGCCAACTGACTAAATTGACTGAAATCAGCACCAATCGGCAGTATCAAAAAACCGGAGAGGCGATTGCCGCTGAATTGGATGCCGTAACACGACCAATGATAATGTCGGTTAATATTCTTGCCAGTATGCAAATCACAGAACTATCGACCCTTGAACAACGAATGGCCTTTGTCGATAAATTTATTGAAATTCTGAAGCAGAATAGTTATGCCAGTGCCGTGTATAGCGCCTATGCTAATGGTGATTTTTTTATGCTGCGGCGTTTAACGGAAGCTAACCGTACATTATTCCATGCCCCTGAAGATGCCGAATGGATGGTTCAAAGTAATCGTTTTCTTGATAGTTTACCGGAGAAACGTTTTATTTATCTTAATAAGCAGCAGCGAGTGATTGCTGTTATGCCGCGTGAAAATGATAACTACGATCCACGGCGGCGGGATTGGTTTATTCTGGCCGCCGCAAGTCCTATGCTGATCACCTCCCCTATTTATATTTTTAAAGGCACCGGAGAAGTCGGTTTTACTTATAGCCGTCAAGCTGAGAATAAACAGACAATTATTGGATTGGACGTTTCCCTAGCTTCACTTTCGCAATTTTTAATAAAACAAAATCTACCGCCAGGTAGCCAGGCCATTATTATTAATTCCCATGGTGAAGTTATCGCTAGCCTGCCAAAACCTAAAGATAAGGCGGCAGATAACACCAATGCAGACCGGCAAATCCCTGTATTGCAAGTTTTGCTCAATAGTCAAAAGAATAGTCAGACAGCTAGCAACTCACCGGTAAACAATGCTAATCGTAGTATCATGTTTGAAGCACAAAATCAGCGCTGGTTCGGCTCAGTTGTTGAGATTAATAGCAACGGCAATGCCTATCAGTTGATTATTGCGACACCCGCCAGCTATCTGACAGCCGATGCAAATTCTATTCGTAATCACTCAACCTTTATTGCATTTATTCTGTTAATGCTCAGCTTGCCGTTAGTTTGGTATTTCTCCAGAAAAATATCCAAACCCCTTATTCGTCTACGCCAGGACGCGGATTCCATCAGCAATCTCCATTTCGAAGAGCGCGAATTAGAACGCTCTGTGATTGAGGAAGTTGACGAGCTCCACAAATCAATGTCAAAAATGAAATCAACACTGAAGCAGTTTATTTCGATGGGAAATATGCTGACAGCAGAAAGTAATTTCTTCCGGCAGATGCAAGGGCTATTAAGTGAAACCACAGAAATTGCTGCCATGACCGGAGGGATTATTTTTCTGTCAGATAAAGATGAGGGAACCTTCACACCAACGGCATTTCGCTGGAATGGTGAAAATATCCCGGTAGCAGAAATGTCCTCATTACAAATTAAAGAAGACAATCTCACGACTTTCCTGCCGGTACTCGAAGGGAAAACCATTGTAGGAACGCTCAATAAAGATAATATCTTTAGCCAATTACATGACTTCCTACAACCTTATTTGCCCCTCCGCTTTGTTGCCGTACCGATGAAGACCCATGATAACCAATTGCTCGGATTCCTACTGTTATTTAACCCTTATGAGCTAAATGCTGAGCGTGAACGCTCAAAAATTCAATTAGTTAATGCCCTGGTGGGCAGTTTATCAGTTTCAGTAGAAACACAGCGATTATTGCAAGAACAAAAAAACCTGCTCAACGCATTTATTGAGCTTATTGCCGGAGCTATCGATGCCAAAAGTGCCTATACCGGTGGGCATTGTCAGCGTGTGCCTGAAATAACTAAAATGCTCGCCCGTGCCGCAGTCAATATTAAAGAGGGGCCTTTCGCCAACTTTACGTTATCAGAGAATGAGTGGGAAGAGTTACATACAGCCTGCTGGTTACATGACTGTGGCAAGATTACCACGCCGGAATTTGTAGTCGATAAATCAACAAAACTGGAGCTAATTTATGATCGCATCCATGAAATACGCATGCGGTTTGAAGTCTTAAAACGTGAGAAAGAAATCGCCTTCTTACGCCAATATGGTGCGATGAGCGCCAGTGAAGCCGAGCAACAGTTGTTAGCTGAGGAATTACGCCAATTAGATGAAGATTTTTACTTTATTGCCAACTGCAATGTGGGTGGCGAGTATATGTCTGACGAAGCTATCGCGCGTATCCAGCAAATTGCCGCTTACCATTGGACTCGCACATTAGATGATAATGCAGGTATCGCCCAAGAAGAGCGAGTGCGTAAAGCCAGACAACCCGCCGCTCCACTGCCGGTACAGGAGCCGATGCTGGCGGATAAAGATGAACATATTATTTTCCGTGATAATAAAAATAAACGCCCGGAATATTTTGATTTCAAAGTACAAGAACCGAGGTTCCTCTATAACCGTGGCGAAATTTATAACCTCAGTATTCGCCGTGGCACCCTGACAGACGAGGATCGTTATAAAATAAACGAACACATCATGCAGACCATCGTGATGTTAAATAAACTCCCCTTCCCACGAACCATGGCAAATGTCCCAGTGATTGCGGGTGGGCATCATGAACGCATGGACGGTAAAGGGTATCCTTATCAGCTCACCTATAAACAGATGAGTATTCCGGTGAGGATGATGGCCATAGCTGACGTATTTGAGGCTCTGACGGCTGCCGATCGACCTTATAAACCAGGGAAGTTGTTGTCTGAAGCCCTCAATATCATGGTCAACATGGTGAATGAGAATCATCTGGACCGGGAACTGTTTATTTTGTTCCTGCAATCGGGTATCTGGCACGAATATGCCGTTGCTTATCTACAAGCAGATAAAATTGATCCAATTGATATTCCTGTATTATTGCAAAAAATTGGCCACCAGAATATCTCATTGGCAAAGACAGGATAACGACAAGGCGTGTTATTTTCCTGAGTGGTGAGTGTTATTTTTACTCCATTCACCGCTCTCATTTTTACGATAGCTTTGTTTTACCGCACTCCAGGCGACTTTATGGGCAGTCTCTTCATGCGAGTCATGTCCGCGCCGTTCATCACTGTCCTGATATTGATCCCATGCACTGTTAAATGCCGCACGATATATATCTTGCGCATGGGCGGGGAGAACACTCCTCACTGAGTCTGGTAGTAATTCATTAGATTTATAAGGCATAACCCATTCTTTTTTCAGCTAATTACCAATACATAAACATATAACTTACAGCAATAAATAAAATAATAATCCCGATTATATAACCTACCTTTGTCGGAAAAGCTTTCTCACCCGTTTTCGATGAGGGATCACTGTTTGTCTTTCTATTTTCTTCACTCATTATCTAATCCTCATTATGCTAATAGGTGATATGTACCTAAATGAAGCATTCTTTTTTAAATAGATGAATAATAAATATAGCAGTGATAGTGGTCAGATAATTCTCAATTGTAAAAAAACATCAGCAACAAACAGAGTGTGCAGCAGCTAGAATTAGCGCTATGATTTTTAACTTTCTACTTATATATTTTATTACTTAGATAACAGGGGGCTGTCGGGCATGTTCTATCATTACGGTGAAACAGAAATTAACCATCTCAAACGGCGTGATAAAAAGATGGCCGCAGCCATCGAACGGCTGGGGATGATAACTCGCCCGCTATCCCCTGATTTATTTGCTGCATTGATCAGAAATATCGTTGACCAACAAATTTCGGTCAAGGCGGCACTAACGGTCAACTCACGGTTGGTCGCATTGCTCGGGGTCGTGACGCCAATAACTGTCGCAACTGCAACGGTAGAGGCTATTCAAGGGTGTGGTATGACGATGAGGAAAGCGGGATACATTAAAGGTGCTGCAGATGCTGCACTTAATGGCACGCTGGATTTATCTGCTATTTCTCTGCTGCCCGATAACGACGTTATTGCACAGCTATCAAACCTCAACGGTGTTGGCATCTGGACCGCAGAAATGTTATTGATCTCCTCACTTGCACGACCCGATGTCGTCAGTTGGGGAGATTTAGCGATCCGGCGCGGCATGATGAATCTATATGGCCATAAAACGCTGCCACGAGAACGCTTTGAGCGTTACCGCCGCCGTTACACACCCTATGGAACAACGGCATCCCTCTATCTATGGGCACTGTCACATGAGACGGTATAAGTAGCCTCACACCCCCATATTCATTACATCTTGATAAGCCGCAACTAACTTATTACGAACTTGAATGCCCAGTTGTAAAGATACTGATGATTTTTGCATATCTACCATCACATCATTCAGGCCAACACCGGGCACACCCAATTCAAAATTCTGTGCCTGAGTGCGGGCATGCTCTTGGTTTTCACTGATTTTGCCGATGGCCGCTTTCAACTCACTGGCGAAACCGGCCTCTGCTGGCAACATCTTTGCAGAACCGGATGCCTGCAATGCAGTGACCTGCAACTGCTGTAAAACCCCTTCAATACCTTGAACAGACATGCTCATCCTCAAACGATGTAATGGGTCAAATAACAACATGGAAAGTGAGTCCGTAAATGCAGTTATTCACCATTCGCCACGTGTCACTATTTTCAGGATGACACCCTAACACATCATTTTTGGACTAAAGCCGCTAATTAGACACAAAAATACCGGCTTATTGAGCCATCGAATTCATCACTTACAGCAAATAATGGCATGCCCATAAAAGGGGAGATCAGCTATTGATGCTTTATCGCTCACAGCACTTGGGAGTCTGTTTTGTTTCGACACATTAGTTACATAAAAAATACTAACTCAAACGTTGTTCAGCTTGGCCAAGGACGTGTATGAATGCCTCGATAACTGGCGGTGAAAATCGTGAAAATGTTTTTACGACAACACTGGCACGCCTACGCGCGAATCCAAAAATCCCACTGCTGATTGCTGCGGCTGCGGCCGTCGCTATTATTGTCGCGCTGATGTTATGGGCTAAAAGCCCGGATTATCGCGTCCTTTATAGCAACCTAAATGATCGTGACGGTGGCGATATCGTTACGCAACTGACACAACTGAATATCCCTTATCGCTTCGCGGATAATGGTGGCGCGTTGTTGGTCCCGGCAGATAAGGTGCATGAAACCCGTCTGCGTCTGGCCCAACAAGGCTTGCCTAAAGGCGGTGCGGTAGGTTTTGAACTGCTGGACCAGGAAAAATTTGGCATCAGCCAGTTCAGTGAACAAGTTAACTATCAACGGGCATTGGAAGGTGAACTGGCGCGCACTATTGGCACCCTCGGGCCAGTGATGAATGTGCGTGTTCACTTGGCAATGCCAAAACCTTCTCTCTTTGTTCGGGAACAAAAGTCTCCCACCGCCTCTGTAACACTCGCATTGCAACCAGGTCGTGCCCTTGATGATGGTCAGATTAACGCCATCGTATATATGGTCTCCAGTAGCGTGGCCGGTTTACCGCCGGGTAACGTGACTGTCGTTGACCAAACCGGCCGTTTGTTGACGCAATCCGACAGTGCGGGCCGTGATTTAAACGCCGCACAACTCAAATTTACTAACGAAGTTGAAAATCGCTTCCAACGTCGCATTGAAACCATACTCGCCCCGATGGTCGGTAGCGGTAATGTGCATGCGCAGGTCACGGCTCAAGTTGATTTTGCCAGCCGTGAACAGACCGATGAAGAGTATAAGCCTAATCAGGCCGCCGACAAAGGCGCGGTCCGCTCACAGCAAGTTAGCACCAGTGAACAGCTGGGGGGAACCAATGTCGGTGGTGTTCCGGGGGCATTATCCAATCAGCCATCTGCCACACCGGTCGCACCGATTGAAACCCCAGCAGCGACACCTGCTGCCGGTGCTGCTGGTGCTGCTGGTGCCACGGCCAACAATGCCAACGCGGCTAATCGTCCGGCCACTGCCGCTAAATCGACAGCGACATCAAGCAACAGCCGCCACGACCAAACCACTAACTTTGAAGTTGACCGCACAATCCGTCATACCCAGCAACAAGCTGGCATGGTGCAGCGCCTCTCGGTTGCCGTTGTTGTTAATTACGGCAGTGATAAGGCGGGCAAGCCAGTTGCGCTGACCAAAGATCAATTGGCACAAGTGGAATCCCTGACACGCGAGGCGATGGGCTTCTCTACTGATCGTGGCGACACATTAAATGTGGTGAATACACCATTTAACGCCACCGATGATGCCAGCGGTAACACACTGCCCTTCTGGCAACAACAATCGTTCTTTGATCAGATGTTAAATGCTGGTCGTTATCTGCTTATCTTGCTGGTGGCATGGATCTTATGGCGCAAATTAGTGCGCCCTATGGTCGCTAAGAAACAAGTTGCTGATAAGGCTGCGGCATCGGTCAATAACATTGTCCAGACTGCGGTAGCGTCTGAAAATGCCAAACAGAGTAAAGAAGAGCTGGCCTTACGTAAGAAAAATCAGCAGCGAGTGAGTGCTGAAGTTCAGGCCCAGCGTATACGCGAACTTGCGGATAAAGACCCACGTGTTGTCGCGCTGGTTATCCGTCAATGGATGAGTAATGACCAATGAGCCTGACCGGAACTGAAAAAAGCGCCATCATGCTGATGACTCTGGGTGAAGACCATGCCGCCGAGGTGTTTAAACACCTCTCCTCGCGCGAAGTGCAGCAACTCAGTACCACCATGGCCAGTATGCGTCAGGTTTCTCACCAGCAACTGATTGATGTATTGGCTGAATTTGAAGACGATGCCGAGCAATATGCCGCACTGAGCGTGAACGCCAGTGATTACCTGCGCAGTGTGCTGATAAAAGCCCTGGGGGAAGAGCGCGCATCCAGCTTGTTGGAAGATATTCTGGAATCGCGCGAAACCACCAGTGGCATGGAAACGCTCAACTTTATGGAGCCGCAGATGGCGGCCGACCTGATCCGCGACGAACATCCGCAGATTATCGCCACCATCCTGGTCCATCTGAAACGCGCTCAGGCCGCCGATATACTGGCGCTGTTCGACGAGCGCCTGCGCAACGATGTGATGTTGCGTATCGCCACCTTTGGTGGTGTCCAGCCCGCCGCATTGGCTGAGTTGACCGAAGTATTGAACAACCTGCTCGATGGCCAGAACCTCAAACGCAGCAAAATGGGCGGTATCCGCACAGCGGCCGAGATTATCAACCTGATGAAAACACAACAGGAAGAGACGGTCATGGATGCAGTGCGCGAATACGACGGCGAATTGGCTCAAAAAATTATCGACGAAATGTTCCTGTTCGAGAATTTGGTCAGTGTCGACGACCGCAGCATTCAGCGTTTACTGCAAGAGATAGACAACGAATCACTGTTGATCGCCCTGAAAGGTGCCGATCAAGCATTGCGCGAGCGTTTCCTCAGCAACATGTCATTGCGTGCAGCAGAAATCTTGCGCGACGATCTGGCAACCCGTGGACCGGTACGTATGTCACTGGTCGAAAACGAACAGAAAGCCATCTTGCTTATCGTCCGTCGTCTGGCGGAAAGCGGCGAGATAGTCATTGGTGGTGGCGAGGATATCTATGTCTGACAGGATAAATGCCCTGCCCTGGCAACCTTGGTCACTCAACGACTTTGCCACTACATCGGATACTACTCCGCCAGCGGCTGCGCCGGATATCAGTATGCTGTTTACTGATGAACCGGATACGGGTAGCGATAGTGAATCAACCGGGGTCAGTGAGCAGCAAGCGCTGGTAAATCTGCAACTCGAAGCCGAGAAGCAGGGCCGCCAACAAGGGTTCGCTAAAGGGTTACAAGAAGGGTTGGATAAAGGTTACCAGACCGGTCTGGAGGAAGGTCATCAACAGGCACTGGCCGATGCTCAAAAGCAATTGGCCCCGATGACTGCCCACTGGCAACTGATGGTGAACGACTTCCAAAGTACCCTTGATGCACTCGACAGCGTGATAGCCTCGCGGTTAATGCAAATGGCCCTGGCCGCCGCGAAACAAATTCTCGGGCAACCTGCAATCTGCGATGGCACGGCATTATTGGCCCAAATCCAACAACTGATTCAGCAGGAACCGATGTTCACCGGTAAGCCACAACTGCGGGTTAATCCCGATGATCTGGCTGTCGTCGAGCAACGCTTAGGCAGCACCTTAAGTCTGCATGGCTGGCGCTTGCTGGGTGATAGTCAAATTCATCCGGGTGGCTGCAAAGTCAGCGCCGAAGAAGGTGATCTGGATGCCAGTTTGGCGACCCGCTGGCATGAGTTGTGCCGCCTCGCCGCGCCGGGAGAATTATGATGACCGCGCGCCTTGGTCGTTGGCTCGCCTCTTTAGATAAATTCGAAGAGCGCATCAGCCAGTCAACCACTATCCGCCGCTACGGACGGTTGACTCGCGCCACCGGTTTAGTCTTGGAAGCCACAGGGTTACAACTGCCATTGGGCGCAACTTGTCTGATTGAGCGCCACGATAACGGCGAAGTGCAGGAAGTTGAAAGTGAAGTGGTCGGTTTTAACGGCCATCGCCTGTTTCTGATGCCGTTGGAAGAAGTCGAAGGCATTGTGCCAGGAGCCAGAGTCTATGCCCGGGTGACCACCGGTGGTGCTTCAGCCAGTAAACAACTGCCGCTCGGCCCGGAACTCCTGGGGCGAGTATTGGATGGCAGTGCCAAACCGCTTGATGGTCTACCTGCACCAGAAACCAGTTATCGCGCCCCACTGATCACCCCGCCAATCAATCCATTGCAACGTACCGCGATTGTGCAGGTACTCGATGTCGGTGTGCGGACGATTAATGCCCTACTCACCGTTGGCCGTGGGCAACGTATGGGTCTGTTCGCCGGCTCTGGGGTAGGTAAAAGTGTGCTGCTCGGCATGATGGCACGTTATACCCAAGCAGATGTCATTGTGGTGGGTCTGATTGGCGAACGTGGCCGTGAAGTAAAAGACTTTATCGAGAATATTTTAGGGCCGGAAGGCCGTGCTCGTTCGGTAGTGATAGCCGCTCCTGCCGACGTATCGCCATTACTGCGTATGCAAGGTGCCGCTTATGCAACTCGCATTGCAGAAGATTTCCGTGACCGTGGTCAGCACGTATTGCTGATTATGGACTCGCTGACTCGCTATGCCATGGCGCAACGTGAAATTGCGTTGGCCATCGGCGAACCACCGGCAACCAAGGGTTATCCACCCTCCGTATTCGCTAAATTACCGGCGCTGGTGGAGCGTGCGGGTAACGGTGTCACCGGCGGTGGCTCGATTACTGCATTTTATACCGTATTAACCGAAGGCGATGACCAGCAAGACCCGATTGCAGACTCGGCACGCGCCATTCTCGACGGCCATGTGGTGTTATCACGCCGTCTGGCTGAATCTGGCCACTATCCGGCCATCGATATTGAAGCATCGATCAGTCGTGCCATGACATCACTGATCGATGAGAACCATTACAGTCAAGTTCGCCAGTTTAAACAACTACTTGCCAGTTATCAGCGTAACCGAGACTTGGTCAGTGTGGGTGCCTATGCCGCCGGTAGTGATCCGCTATTGGATAAGGCCATTGCTCTTTACCCGCAAATGGAAATCTTCTTACAGCAAGGCATGTTCGAACGCAGCAGTTACGACGATGCATGCCAGCATCTGAAGAGTCTGTTTCCGGGTTGATAGCCAGTGACTCAAGCCACCGCCCCTGTCGTATACCCAAAGAAATTGGCGTGGCAGGTAGGCAGCAAGTGAATGACAAATCGGTCGGGAACCGATTTGAACAGCATTTATGCTAGCCCGTAGGATGAGCCTCATTAATCCCAATGAGCTTACACAGTCAAGTAATTTGGGTAAGTGAACGTAGCCAACAACCCTGCGGCTTCAAGTACGGAGGGTATAAGGAATACGATGAAAAGTCAGTCACCTCTCATCACCCTGCGCGATCTGGCCCAGAAAGCCGTCGAACAGGCAAGCACGCAACTGGGTCAGGTTCGCCTGTCCTATCAGAATGCTGAGCAGCAACTCACGATGTTGCTGACTTATCAGGATGAATACCGGGTGCGGTTGAATGACACACTGAGTAACGGGATGGCCTCCTCCAGTTGGCAAAACTATCAGCAATTTATTCAGACGTTGGAGCAAGCTATTGACCAACATCGTAATCAGTTGGCTCAGTGGAATGTCAAAGTTGAGCAGGCAGTTAAGCATTGGCAAGAAAAGCAGCAACGGTTAAATGCATTTGAAACCTTGAATGAGCGGGCTGAAACCACCGCGCGCTTGCAAGAAAACCGTTTGGATCAAAAATTGATGGATGAGTTCGCACAGCGCGCCTCACAAAGGAGTCTTAATTCATGAATCTGTCCCTATTGCCTGCCACTGCAACTGCCAGTGAAACTGAGGGCGCATCATCCTCTTCATCGATTGCTGCGTTATTTACTGATGCTGGGCTGCCGGCTGATTTTGCCAAATTATTGGGTGACCAACTGGGTAAAGAGCTGACGGTTATGGATGCCTCGACCCTGAAATCATCGCTGGCTGCAACCACTGATATCACTGCCGATGTGGATGGAGGAAAGTCAATCAGTGGTAACAGTAAATTGAATCAGTTATTGGCCGCCTTAGGTGATATCAGTGCCACGTTGCCTGCAGGCCTGACCCACGCAGGGCAGACTGGAGACGCGGCTAATGTGAAGAAAACCACCTTAGATGATGACAGCACGCTGGATAAAACCACCGCGCTGGCCGAATCCAGTGCGTTGCAGTCGTTATTAGCCATGTTACCCCACCAGGTTGCTACCACGCTGGGCAGCGCCAACAATGGGCAGAAAACGCAGTTGACTGACGGCAATGGCCTGACCAGCGACAAAACCAGCGCTAAGCAGGACTTAGCCACTCTGACCAGTCTGACCTCACAAGATAAAGGTTTGGCGGCATTGATCGGCGGCACAATCGGCACTGCGAAAAGTGACAATGCCAGCAACAACGCACTGCCAGCGGCCACCCCCGGTAAGACAAAAACCACCACAGCTCAAGATAAATTGGTGCGCCTAACAGCAGCACAGGATGCAGATAGCAGTCTCAGCGCGAAAGCAGTTCCTGTAGCAGTACAGGCTGACAAAACTATTGCCACAGCCGCCGTGGATAAAATAGCCGTGAGTTCAGCCACGGTAACACCATCACTCCCTCCGGTTTCCAGCCCGGTCCTGCCAGCGACGGCCAGTGGTGCGGTTAGCGTGCCAGTCAGTGGCCATTTAAGTGCTCAGTTAGGTAGCCAGGAATGGCAACAATCGCTGGGTCAGCAAGTGGTGATGTTCAGCCGTAACGGCCAACAAAATGCTGAACTGCGGCTACATCCGCAAGAGTTGGGGGCATTGCAAATCAGCCTGAAAATGGAAGATAACCAAGCTCAGTTGCACTTTGCTTCAGCTCACAGCCAGGTTCGGGCAGCTATTGAAGCGGCGATGCCAAGTTTACGCTCGGCATTGGCTGAAAGTGGTATCCAGTTGGGCCAAAGCAGTGTCGGCAGTGAAGGACAGTGGCAACAGGCACAACAACAGAGCCAACAAAATCAGCAGAGTTTCGCATCACACGGCCAACCCGCTTACGGTAGCAGCGCATCGGGTGATGTACCGAACAGCACACCGCTAGTGACACCTGCGGCGTTGCAATCACTGGCTAATGGTAATGGTGGTGTTGATATTTTCGCCTAAAACGGGTGTTAATTTCAGCAAAAGGTGACAAACGGACAAGTTAGGCCGTTTTTCGCCACCTATTCTGCCTATTGGCATTAAAGATACGCGGGATAATCATCAGTAATAATTCGGATAGCATGGGGTTATTTGTCGGTGGTCAGCGGTTTGTGCCATCCAGCAATGAGATACCCCAGGTTATTGTCGTGATTCACCGGTTTGATACCGAAACAGGAATTTGTCTTCTCCATGTCTGATAATACCTTCCCGGCCAAGCGTAAGAGTTCGATCTGGGTGATCCTGCTAGTGCTGATTGCTGTGGCAGCATCTGCAGGTGGCGGTTATAGCTGGTGGATACTCCATAAGAGTAAACCTACCGCTGCGAAAGCCGTTCCTGTTATTCCGGTGTTTATGCCGCTGGAGACCTTTACGGTCAATCTGATCACGCCAGATAACAATCTGGATCGCGTGCTTTATATCGGATTAACGTTAAGGCTGCCCGACGATACGACTCGCGCTAAACTCAATGACTATCTGCCGGAAGTTCGCAGCCGCTTGCTGTTGCTACTTTCTCGGCAGTCCGCCGATAGCCTGTCAAATGAAGAAGGCAAACAGCGTTTAGTCGGTGAAATTAAAAACGTACTTAGCCCGCCAATGGTTAAAGGCCAACCTAATCAGGTAGTCAGCGATGTGCTGTTTACCGCATTTATATTGCGATAATCATTATGGGCGATAGCATTCTTTCACAAGCAGAGATTGACGCACTGTTAAACGGTGACAGCGGTGGCGATGAGCCAGTTGCTGTCGTCGGTAATGAAACAGACGTTAAACCTTACGATCCGACGACCCAGCGACGTGTGGTGCGTGAACGCCTGCAAGCGTTGGAGATCATCAATGAACGTTTTGCTCGTCAGTTCCGTATGGGGCTGTTTAACCTGTTACGTCGCAGCCCGGATATCACCGTCGGCCCGATAAAAATTCAGCCATACCACGACTTTGCCCGTAATCTGCCGGTACCGACCAATCTCAACCTGATTCATCTCAAACCGCTACGCGGCACCGCGCTATTCGTTTTCGCCCCGAGCCTGGTCTTTATTGCGGTTGATAATCTGTTCGGTGGTGATGGTCGCTTCCCCACCAAAGTAGAAGGTCGCGAGTTTACCCACACCGAACAACGTGTGATTAACCGCATGTTACGGCTGGCACTGGATGCCTACCGTGATGCCTGGGCACCTATCTATAAAATTGATGTGGAATATGTCCGTTCTGAAATACAGGTGAAATTCACCAATATCACCACCTCCCCCAACGATATCGTGGTCACCACCCCTTTCCATGTGGAGATCGGTGCGTTGAGCGGTGAGTTCAACATCTGTATTCCCTTCGCCATGATCGAGCCATTGCGTGAGCTGCTAACCAACCCACCGTTGGAAAATTCCCGACAGGAAGATAGCCACTGGCGCGAAACACTGGTGAAGCAAGTGCAGCACTCCGAGCTGGAGCTGGTGGCTAATTTTGTCGATATCCCGCTGAGACTATCGCAGATACTCAAGCTGCAACCAGGGGATGTATTACCCATAGATAAACCGGATCGACTGATTGCGCATGTCGACGGCGTACCGGTACTGACCAGTCAGTACGGGACATTAAACGGGCAATATGCCCTACGTGTTGAACATTTGATTAACCCTATTTTGAATGCTCTGAATGAGGAACAGCCCAATGAGTGACCCTAAGCTTCCGTCTGATGATGGAAAGGAATCCGTGGACGATCTGTGGGCTGATGCGTTTAATGAGCAGCAGGCAGCGGATAAACCAGCGGCCACCACCGAGGGGGTATTTAAATCACTGGAAGCGCCGGATGCCTTGGGTAACCTACAGGATATCGATTTAATTCTGGATATCCCGGTAAAGCTGACCGTTGAACTGGGTCGCACCAAAATGACCATCAAAGAGTTACTGCGCTTGTCTCAAGGCTCGGTCGTCTCCCTTGATGGACTGGCCGGTGAGCCATTGGATATTTTGATTAACGGTTATCTGATTGCGCAGGGTGAAGTGGTGGTAGTCGCTGATAAATATGGCGTACGTATCACTGACATCATTACTCCGTCAGAACGTATGCGCCGTCTGAGCCGCTAATGACCGCAGCACAGGTTGATACTGCCGCATCCACGGTTACGACACCGGTTACTGGCTTTGCGGCCAGCCACCCAGGTACTGCGGTGCAACAGACGGCACCAGCGATACCTGCCGGCTCGGTGTTAACGCAGGTTGGCAGCGTGTTAGGCGGTATTTTACTGCTGATTTTATGTGGTGCCTGGCTGGTACGCCGTTTAGGTTTTGCCCCGCAGGCACGTAACAACAAATTATTGAATGTGAAGGCCAGTTGTCAGGTTGGTCAGCGCGAACGGGTGGTCATTGTTGAAGTAGACAATACCTGGCTGGTGTTAGGCGTAACTGCACAGCAGGTGACACAACTCCACACTCTGACACGTCCTGCGATTGATGAAGCCACAGCGGCTTCGTCGCCCGACCGTGCGAAACCGGCCGATTTTCGCCAGCTACTGAACAACCATCTATTTAACAAGAAATCGAAACACCCGGAAAAATCGGCATGATGTCTCTTCGCCCCGTGCTTACCGCAGCAAATAGCGTAACAACCGCAGCGGCCAACACTGATTTCACTTATCGGTTGCTGCTGCGCCGTCTTCTGGCTGCACTCATCAATAAAACCACCCTACTGCTATTAGGCTTACTCTGCTCTCCGGCGGTACTGGCTCAACTACCCGGTATCATCAGCCAGCCATTGGCTAATGGTGGGCAGAGCTGGTCTTTACCGGTTCAGACCTTGGTTTTCATCACCACCCTAAGTTTCCTGCCTGCCGCCTTACTGATGATGACCAGTTTTACCCGTATTATTATTGTGCTCGGGTTGCTGCGCAACGCATTGGGTACCCCCTCTGCACCACCCAATCAGGTGATGTTGGGTCTGGCGCTGTTTCTGACATTTTTTATTATGTCGCCGGTATTTGACAAGGTGTATCAGGACGCTTATCTGCCTTTCAGTCAGGACAAGATAAGCATGGAAGTGGCAATGGATAAAGGCTCACAACCTTTACGTGAATTTATGCTGCGCCAAACCCGAGAATCAGATCTGGCACTGTATGCCCGGCTGGCCAATCTGCCGCCATTGGAAGGTCCCGAAGTGGTACCGATGCGCATTCTGCTACCTGCCTATGTCACCAGCGAGCTGAAAACCGCCTTCCAAATCGGTTTTACCGTGTTTATTCCCTTCCTGATTATCGATCTGGTGGTAGCCAGTGTGCTGATGGCATTGGGGATGATGATGGTTCCCCCAGCCAGTATCTCACTGCCCTTCAAGCTGATGCTATTTGTCTTGGTTGATGGTTGGCAGCTACTACTGGGTTCCCTGGCACAGAGTTTTTATAGCTAAGGTAGACTCATCATGACACCTGAATCGGTAATGGCCCTCGGCGTTGAGGCAATGAAGATTGCACTTGCTCTGGCTGCTCCCTTGTTATTAGCCGCCCTGATAAGCGGCCTGATCGTGAGCCTGTTGCAGGCAGCAACGCAAATTAACGAAATGACATTGTCATTCATCCCAAAAATACTGGCCGTGTTCGCCACGATGGTGATCGCAGGCCCATGGATGCTGAACCTGATACTGGACTATATGCGTAATCTGTTCACCAGCCTGCCCACGTTGATTGGCTAACGGTGCTTTCCCTCGATACCACTCAACTTAGCCTCTGGGTCAGCCAGTATTTCTGGCCGTTAATTCGGGTGCTGGCGCTGATCACCACCGCGCCGGTGTTAAGTGAGAAACAGATAAACCGCAAAGTTAAAGTCGGTTTGGCGCTGTTAATTACTTTTCTGATTGCCCCTTCGCTGCCCCCGGTCAATATTCCCTTAGTCTCAACCGGTGCAGTCTGGGTCGCCGCCCAACAAGTGTTGATTGGGGTAGCCATCGGCTTGACCATGCAATTTGCTTTTGCTGCCATCCGGCTGGCCGGTGAAGTGATTGGTTTACAGATGGGATTATCGTTCGCGACCTTCTTTGACCCCTCGGGGGGGCCGAATATGCCGGTTTTAGCCCGGTTACTTAACTTGCTGGCCCTGCTGTTATTCCTCACTTTTGATGGTCATTTATGGCTGATTTCATTGTTGGCCGACAGTTTTCATACCTTACCCATTCAGTTCGAACCGCTCAATGGTAATGGCTTTCTGGCATTGACGCAGGCTGGCTCATTAATCTTTATGAATGGGCTGATGTTGGCATTGCCGCTGATCACGCTGTTGTTAACTCTGAATATGGCATTAGGCATGCTAAACCGAATGACCCCACAGCTTTCGGTGTTCGTTATCGGTTTTCCACTGACCTTGACCGTCGGGATCATCTCAATCGGATTGATAATGCCATTATTGCCCCCCTTTGCTGAGCATCTGTTCGGGGAAGTTTTTGACCGATTAGCAGGTGTATTGAGCGGATTGGCAAACTGAGTCGCTGCAAAAAAATGGTATGTCACCCCAAACCTTAGTGGGAAAAGATGACACACCAAAAAGTGCACCCGGTTTAAGTACACTTAAGAGGGAACCTGTGGGGTAGACCCACAGGCAGAAGACGGATTACTTATTAAGCTGGAACAGGGACAAACCCTGCATATTGGTAAATGTGGTATATGAAGCCTGTAGCGCAGCCTGCTGCATCACATATGACGAGATAGCCGCGGTCCAATCCACATCCTGCAAATCACTCAAACGCTGTTTATTAATCAAATTACGGTCACTGCCCAAACTATCCAGGTTGTCTAGCTCTTGCAGTTGGGTACCGATTTCGGCTTGAACCGACAACACATTATTCAATGAGTTGGACATCCCACGGATACCTTTATCCATATCGGCATTAGCTTGATCTTTAACCGCATCAGTCGCCCCTTGTAACGGGACTTTCAGTGAGTTCAGCACGGTATCGATGGTATTGAAAATATTGCTTTCTGACGCAACCGGATTACCACCGGCATCATCAGGTTCAGGTTTCGCATTACTGGTCAATGCCATAAAGACACTGGAACCGGTATGTCCAACTGTAATCGAACGGTTAGCATCGACTTTCTGCTCAATAGCGACATCGCCGCCCTGATAAGTCACATCACCGGTAGCACTAACCGCAAACGGCGCTTTATCACTTTTGAAGCCAGCAAAGATGTAACGACCGTTGCCATCAGTGGTGTTAGCCTGATTGACCAGTTGGTCTTTCAAACCCTGTAACTGAGTGGCGTAAGAGGCACGGTCATCATCACTCAACATATCGCTCTTCGCGCTAATGACTAAGGTCTGAATTGATTGAATGGTACTGGTCGCCTGCGCCAAAACCGTGGTTTCCAGCGAAGAACTTTGGCGAGCGAAACTGCGCGCTAAAGTATATTGGCTATTTTCCGATTGGGCTTGCGACACCATCACCGCTTGAGATGCGGCCATCGGGTCATCGGAAGGGTTAACCACCCGCTTGCCGGTGGAGAGTTGTTGGCCCGACTGCATCCACAGTGATTGGGCGTTAGTCACGCCCTGCATATTTTGCTGATACAGCATGCTGGTACTTAAGCGCATGATGCCAGTTCCTTTTAGTAATCGTTCAGCCCGCCAACCCCGTTTCAACAATCAATCTGTCTTAACAGGGATACTGACTAACCGCTAAATAAGATAAGTAGCGACAGGGACTCTCTGCCGCTGACAAAAAATCAACCGCGCAGACTCAGCAACGCATTAAACAGCGTCGAAGCCGTCTGAATGACCTGGGCATTCGCCAGATAATATTGCTGGAAACGCTGTAAATCGCCGTACTCTTCATCCAGGTTCACGCCGGAAATAGACTGCTGCTCGGCGGTCAACTGTTTGACGATATTGGCTTGCGCCGTGCTGTTGGTTTTCGCGGTGCTGGTTTGGTTACCGACGTTACTGACCAAACCGGCATAAGCACCAGACAGCGTGGCTTTGCCATCAACCAGTTTTTTGGTTTGCAGATCTAACAATGCCTGGGCGTTAACGTTGTCACTCGCGCCACCATCAGCGGTACCGGCAGCAGCAATCTTACTTGAGTCGGTGATATCGACCTGTAAATTAGCAGCCACGTTAGAGACGGTTTTGACGATGAATTTATCTCTGGCTTGCGCGCCGGCAGTGCCGTTATCAACACTGACGGCGACACCATCAAAGCTCAGCCCAGTGGTGTTACCACTGCCGTCTTTTACCGGGTTAGCCGGCACTTTGGTGTTATCAGACAGCCGTGTCACCTGCCAGTCAGTTCCATCAAACTCCACACTATAATCACTGGCTTTGACTTTTGAAGTATCGGTGTAGGACACCGTCAAGCTGGCATCACCCTGATTTCTTGCATTTTTCAACACATTTGGTTGTGCAAAGCTGAAGAAATCAACGCCCGGATCACCGCTGGTATCAAATCCGGCTTTATGCTGAGTATTGAAGCTGTCTGCCATGACCAGGGCCAATTGCCCCAGTTGGTTACGTGCACTGTCGAGTGCCTCACTGCGGAATTTCAGCGTACCCCCCAGGCTACCGGTGGTCAGGCGGCTTTCGTCCACTTCAAGCACATCGCCACTACCATATTTGTAGCCAATGGTTAATCGGGTAGCATCACTGCTGGAAGGTATGGCTTCGACTTTATAAGAATCCGGTCCTTGCACCAATGGCAGACCGCTGGCAAAAGAAACGTTGTAAGCATCGCCGTCTTGCTGGGTCACGGTCACGCCAACAATCTGGTTCAATTCGGTGACCAATTGGTCGCGCTGATCGAGTAACGCATTTGGCTCGCTGCCACTGCTGCCGCGCAAACGGGTAATTTGATCGTTTAACTTGGCAATTTGGTCAGCATAGTTATTGATTTGCGTAACGCTTTCGGTGATCTTCTGGTTTACGCCGGTATCCATATCACGCAGATATTTATCCGCATTCTGGAACTGGTTAACCAACCCTTCAGCCTTGCCCAATACCGTTTTACGGGCCGCATCATCACCGGCATTACTCACCAAATTTTGCAGGTTACTGAAAAAGTCCTGCATGGTGCTGGAGAGGTTATTGGACGAATTAGAGAGCAAATTATCAATTTGCGAAATTTGCTGATAGTAGGTAGTTAAGCCACTGCTTTGCGTTTGTGAAGAACGTAATTGGTTGGTAATAAACGAGTTATATTCGCGGTTAACACCGGTTACTGCAACGCCATTACCAATAAAGCCGGCGGGACTTAAGGTTCCACCATTTTGGGCAAAAATAGTATTCTGACGGTTATAGCCCGCCACCTGAAAATTAGTGATGTTATTACTGACGGTGCTCAGGGCATATTGCGCTGCGCTCAGACCACTCATCGCAGTATTCATTAAACTATTGGACATGAAGAAATCCTTTTACCACAGACGACGAGCATCGCAGCGCCTGCATTAATTAATATTGGGATACTGCCTGAGGAGACCTAAGCCTCCGCACAGCCTGTGATTATTATCGGCTCGACTTTGGAAAACTTGAGTCAAAATATGGGTGTAAATCTCGATCCTCACCAATCCAATAGGCGTTATTGTCGCAGACAGTTTGGGTGCAGCCAGCGCACACCATGACTTTGTAAATTATGGCTACGTAACGGTACCGAGCACTGTCCAATCCCAAAATGGAAAATAAAATAGCCTATTTAGAACAACTGACTTAGGTCGCTGCTGTATGCCTTTACTGCTTGTTCGCCGCTATTTTTCATTTGCTGGATCACGCTGACTAATTTTTGCGCATATTGCGGGTCGGTGGCATAACCGGCTTGTTGCAGCGCATGTGCCCCCTGCTCAGGGCTTTGTGCTGCGGCAACATTGGCGTAGCGCGGGTTTTGTGTCAGTAATTTGACATAATCACTGACGGCCTCGACATATGAGCCATATACCCGGAAGCGAGCTTTGGTTTTCTTCGCCACACCTTGCTCATATTCGGTAGTCGTAATTTCACTGACTGGACCATCCCAGTTGCTACCCGCTTTGATGCCAAATACGTTGTAACTGGTTTTGCCGTCGGCCGTCGGAATTTCGCGCTGACCCCAGCCCGACTCCAGTGCCGCCTGAGCCACAATCAGCTGATGAGGAATGCCACTTTGCTGACTGGCAATTTGTGCCGGAATAGACATCCGCGCCACGAAATTACCGGTGCCCTGTGGCAATGACGCTGAGTTGTTGGCTGGCGGTGTTGGCATGGCGCGACGTACCATTTGTGCCAATGCCTGTGCTGGCAATGTTTGCAGCACTTCATTATCCAGCAGCATCGGCACCGTTCCTGCCGTTTCACTTGGCGAGGTAGAGCCTGAAAGCTGCTCCACCATCATATCGGCCAGACCCAACCCCTTGACCGACATTTGCTGCGCGACTTGTTGGTCATACATCGAGGTATAAAGCCGGGTCTGATCACTGTTCATCACGCCATCTTGCGGCAAGGCAGAACGCATACTTTTCAGCATCATCTGCACAAACATCCCCTCTACCTGCTGGGCAACCTGCCTCAAGTTACCCTGTGGATCTCTTGCCGCATCACGTTTTAAGGTATTCAGTGATTGGGCGTCATACGCCGCCCCAGACATCGCCATCAAATCACTCATCAGATAATTTCCAATTTAGCCCGCAAGCAGCCAGCACTTTGCATTGCCTGCAAGATAGACATCAAATCGATCGGGGTTGCCCCCAGCGAGTTCAGGGCGCGGACCACATTATTCAGATTCGGGCTGGCATTGACGCGTTGCAATACCCCACCTTGTTGCTGAACGGAAATCTGAGTATTCGGGGTAACTACGGTCTGCCCACCACCAAATGGGGTATCAGGCTGGCTGACGGTATTTTGCTTATCAATCACCACCGATAGATTCCCTTGCGCCACAGCACAAGAATCCAGCATTACATTGCGGTTCATCACCACCGAGCCGGTACGAGAGTTGATAATCACCTTGGCATCACCCGCATCGACATTCACTGGGATATTTTGAATATCTGCCAGGAAACGCACTTGCGAGCTGCTGCCGCGCGGGACCAAAACCTGAATGGTGCGAGCATCAATCGCTGTGGCAGAACCAAAACCGCGCTGGCGGTTAATGGCATCACTCACCTGTTGTGCCATGGTGAAATCCTCGGTATTCAATTGAAGATTAATCACACCATCGGTACCAAAGGTCGTCGGCAGCTCACGTTCGATAGTGGCACCATTGCTGATTCGCCCACCGGTCAGTTGGTTGACCTGTACACTACTGCCACCCGATGCCGCACCCGCACCGCCGACCAGCACGTTACCTTGTGCCAGGGCATAAACCTGATTATCCACCCCTTTCAATGGGGTCATCAGCAGGGTGCCGCCGCGAATACTTTTGGCATTACCCATTGAAGAAACCACAATATCAATGGTTTGCCCGGCACGGGAGAATGCCGGTAACTTGGCCGTGACCATCACTGCTGCTACGTTTTTGAGCTGCATATTGGTACCTGGCGGTACGGTAATCCCCAACTGCGACAGCATGTTACTCAGGCTTTGCGTGGTAAACGGCGTTTGCATGGTCTGGTCACCGGAACCATCCAGGCCGACCACCAGGCCATAACCGATTAACGCGTTATCACGTACTCCCTGAACGGTCACCAAATCGCGGATACGCTCTGCGGTGGCAGGTAATGACACCAGTGTGAGCAGCACAATAAGCTGTATAACAAATAGAGTGACAAGTGACTGTTTACGCATCGACGGCCTCTTAGTACGGTGAGATATTAAGGAAGAACCGCTGCAACCAGCCCATGGTCTGCGCTTCATTGATATAACCATTACCCACATACTCGATGCGCGCATCTGCAACCTGCGTTGAGGTCACAGTGTTGCTGCCGCTGATGGTGCGTGGGTTTACTACCCCAGAGAAGCGGATAAATTCAGTCCCCTGGTTGATTGCAATCTGTTTCTCACCGACCACATGCAAGTTGCCGTTAGCGAGCACGCGATCGACGGTAACGGTGATCGTGCCGCTGAAGGTGTTGTTGGCATTCGCCCCGCCCTTACCGCCAAAGGTATTGTCACCTGAGATATCCATATCAGCCCGCGCATTGCCCAATAATCCTTCCAGATAACGCGGCGCGGTGGCGACACCAAATTTGCTTGAACCATTACGGCTAGCGTTGGCAGAGGAGCTTTTGCTGGCACTGACATTTTCCTGCAAGGTAATGGTCAGCGTGTCACCGACATTACGTGGGCGACGGTCTTCGAACAAAGGTTGATAACCATAGTTCATTGGCTGAGCAGCCTGGAAAATAGAGCCATTCGGCAACGGCGCACTGGCCGGTGCCGGTTGTGCCGAGGTGGTACCATCCACCAGTGGTTTATGCGGAATATACGCGCAGCCATTGAGCAGCATCGCCGTCAACGGCATACAGACCCATTTCAATCCACCTGATTTGCGCAGCGGCTTTCTGTCCATCTCTGATTATCAGTCCTGTAACCGGTAAGAGGCCACGCGGTCGGCCTCATCTACTCATTATTCTGTTGCAGTCAGGGGGCTAAATTACCCCCTGAAAGCGGATTTACAATTGGGTCAGTTTTTGCAACATCTGGTCTGAAGTTGAAACCGCTTTACTGTTGATTTCATAGGCTCGTTGCGTCTGGATCATATTGACCAACTCTTCCGCCACATTGACGTTAGAGGTTTCAACATAGCCCTGATACAGCAAGCCCCCGCCGTTCAGACCTGGCGTGGTTTCGTTTGGTGCACCGGAACTGGCGGTCTCCTGATACAGGTTTTCGCCAATACTTTCCAAGCCACTGTTATTGATAAATGTGGTCAATGTCAGTTGCCCGACTTGCTGCGTGGCAGTTTGCCCCTGCAAGGTGACACTGACTATCCCGTCGCGCCCCACCGTCATGCTCAGAGCATTGGCCGGAATGGTAATTGCCGGTTGTACCTGAAAACCGCCGGATGTTACTAACTGGCCGTTTTGGTCCACCTGAAAAGACCCATCGCGAGTATAAGCGTTGGTACCATCAGGCATTTGCACCTGAAAGAACCCTTCACCTTTAATGGCGATATCTTTGGTATTGTCGGTCTTGGACAGGTTGCCTTGACTGTGTAAACGCTCTGTCGCTACCGGGCGAACACCGGTACCAATCTGTAAACCCGATGGCAAGGTTGTCTGCTCGGAGGATTGCGCACCCGGCTGGCGCATCGTCTGGTAGAGCAAATCTTCAAATACCGCCCGCTGGCGCTTAAAGCCATTGGTGCTGACGTTCGCCAGGTTGTTGGCGATGACATCCATATTGGTCTGCTGTGCATCCAAACCAGTTTTGGCAATCCATAATGATCGGATCATCAGTTTATTCCTCTGCGCCTGCGCGCTTAGCCCATTGCTAACAGCTGATTAGCGCGCTGTTCATTTTCATCCACACTGTGAATGACTTTCATCTGCATTTCGAAACTGCGGGCATTGGCAATCATGTCTGTCATGGCTTCAACCGCTTTCACGTTGCTGCCCTCCAGTACACCCGGCATAATTTTAATCAGCGGGTCATTGGCCAACTGAGCACCACGCGCCTGTTGCGTCGCGGGAGTCAAATGGAACAAACCGTCATCACCGTGCATCACTTCACCCGCATTGGCCCTAACCCGTTTGATTTGGCCGAGCTGAGCAATCGTATTCGGTGAGTCACCGGCGTTCAGCGCCGAAATGGTGCCATCAGCCGCAATAGTCACTGCGGCCTGCGGTGGCACTTCAATCGGGCCGTTATCGCCCATCAGCGGGTAGCCCTGCACGGTCATTTGACCGTTAGCCGCAACCTGAATATTCCCATTGCGAGTATAAGCCTCGGTACCATCAGGCAGTTGTACCGCCAGATAACCATCTTGCTGTAAGGCAACATCCAATGGGCGGCCGCTATAATTCATCGTCCCCTGACTGATATCCACACCGGGGGTCGATGCCGTCACCATGGTACGGGTTGCCATGCTCGGCCCGTCGATAGGTACGGCACGCATCGCTGACAACTGCGCGCGGAAACCCGGCGTCGAGGCGTTAGCCAGATTGTTAGCCGTAACCGCTTGCTGCTCCAGCGACTGCCTGGCAGCCCCCATCGCGGTATATATTGCGTGATCCATGAGCTTATCCCGTCAGTTCGATTAACGCAGGTTAACCAGAGTTTGTAAGATCTGATCCTGAGTTTTGATGGTCTGCGCATTGGACTGATAGTTACGTTGCGCCACAATCATATTCACCAGTTCTTTACTCAAATCCACGTTAGAAGACTCCAACGCGCCACTGGTCAAGGTGCCGAAACCACCACCACCGGCGGTACCGAGGATCGGGTTACCGGAAGATTTGGTTTCTTTCCAAACGTTATCGCCTTCAGGAGACAAACCTTCAGGGTTAGAGAAGTTAACCAGCACAATTTGGCCAAGCAGTTGGGTCTGCTGGTTTGAATAAGTGCCGACAACCGAGCCATCGTTGTTGATCTGGAAGCCGGTGAACTCACCTGCGGCATAGCCGGTTTGGTTTTGAGTCACAATACCGTCAGTACCGGTATTTTGCTGTTTGCTACCCCCAACATTCAGCGCGAAGGTTTGCGCCGGGGCACCATTCACCACCGCCATAGGGACAGTCAGATTGAAGTCAGTGGTACTGGCAGCACCCGCGCCATTTTTCACGCTTTTCAGTGCGCCATTGGTATCAAATACCATCGTTCCGCGCAGAGAGGCAGCGGCAGGGTCAGCAGGGTCAAAAGGTTTAGTCGCATCGGCCAATGTCCCGCTGCTGTCCTTGGTATAGACATTCCAGCTATTACCATTGACGGCATCTTCAGCGGTTTTCACATAATACACATTGATAACGTGGCGGTTACCCAGGCTATCGTAGGTGGTCATGTTATTCACAAAGCTGTAAGTATCTGGCTTTTGCGGATCAAAGGTTGCGCTAATAACATCATGGGTTGAGGTCAGGTTAGCGACCATATTGCCCGAGGTGGTGGCTTTCGCGGCAATCATATCCTGAGGAATCGACAGGGGTACCGGGTTTGCCCCTTGCTGTATGGTAGGAGGAGTTCCTGTTGCCGGATAACCGGTCAGACTCAGCCCTTGCATGTTAACGATGTTACGGTTTTCATCAAGTTTGAACTGGCCGTTACGGGCAAAGTACACACCGCCGCTGCTATCTTGCATGCGGAAGAAACCACTCTGGCTGATGGCTAAATCCAAACGGCGGTTGGTGGTGGTTGGCGTACCGTCGTTAAAGTCTTGAGTAATCCCGGCGACTTTAACCCCCATACCGGTCTGTGAACCTGCGAACATATCGGCAAAAGAAACTGAGCCGGCTTTAAAACCTGACGTCGCCGAGTTGGCGATATTGTTACCGATCACATCCAGATTGCTGGATGCTGCGTTCAAACCGCTGACTGCTTGAGAAAAGCCCATTTTCTTCTCCGTTAGATTCGGGGTCCGTTAAAGACCTTGAGCATTGATGACATATCAAACGCTATTTAAAAATTAAGGTAAGTTTTTTCAATTAGTTAACTCACCGTGGTGTTTGTTTGGTTACTGCTTAAGACTGATCTCTGACCTACAAAATCTGACGGACTTTATCCATGGTGATAGTCCCCGCCAGGCCCAGATCCAGCTTGGAACCGTCACTGCCACGGGTCACACCATTAACAACCGCATAGCTCAGCGGAGTAGCAACCAGTGACTCGCTACCACTGCTGGCGGCGATCGTCACGGTGTAAGCACCATCTGGCGCATTACCGCCCGCTTCCAGTGAACCATCCCAGGTAAAGGAGTGGACACCTGCTGACAGACCACCGATTTCAATGGTGCGTACTGCCAGACCATTGCTGTCGCTGATGGTTGCCGTCACTTTGTCTGCTGAACGTTCTAACTCAACACCAAATGGCGTAGTAGTGACGGTGCCATCTTTACTGCCTGCCAACACCGTGGTGCCAGGGATCATCACGCCGTGGCCAATCAGGCTACTGGCTTGCAGCGACTGGCTGCTATCAATCTGCCCGGAGATGGAACCCAGCGTAGTATTCAACTTTTCAATGCCGCTTACGGTGTTGATTTGCGCCAATTGCGTTGTCAACTCGTTGTTTTGCATTGGGTTAGTCGGGTCCTGATTCTTTAACTGGGCAACCAGCAACGTCAGGAAACTGTTCTGCAAATCCTGACTGGTGCTACCGCTACCGGTGGTGGAATTGGTCCCGCTAGTGCTGGTAATACCGTAATCGCTATCGGTCAGGGAATTGGTAATGGCCATGTATACAAGCTCCTGTTATTGACCCAGTGTTAGCGTCTTGAGCATCAGAGATTTAGTGGTATTAAGCACTTCAACGTTGGCTTGATAGCTACGCGAGGCCGAAATGGTGTTAATCATTTCCCCTGTTACATCAACGTTAGGCATGCGGACATAACCCTTGGCATCAGCCAGCGGATTACCCGGCTGATACACCAAACGATCCGGTGCGGGATCGTCAACGATTTGTGATACACGTACCCCGCCGGTTTCCTGCCCTGGTTGAGCCGCTACCTGAAACACCACTTGCTTGGCACGATAAGGCTGACCATCCGGGCCGGTAACGCTATCGGCGTTGGCCATGTTACTGGCGCTGACGTTCAACCGTTGCGATTGGGCTGATAATGCCGAACCGGCAATATCAAAAATATTCAGTAAAGACATACGTCTTATCCTTGTTGTAACACTGACATCATCCCTTTGATCTGGCCGCCAAGAACGGTCAAATCGGTCTGATATTTCAGGCTGTTATCGGCAAAATTAGTACGTTCACGATCCATATCAACCGTGTTACCGTCCATCGCCGGCTGGTCTGGAACCCGGAATAAAAGGTCAAGGTCAGGTGGCGCAACGGTGCTTGCCGGGATATGACGGGCTGACGTTAAACTGAGCGACACCCCTGTACCTGTGGCACGGCCTTGCTCCATCACTTTTTTCAGTTGGCTGGAGAAATCAATATCACGTGCCTGAAAGCCGGGTGTATCCGCATTTGCAATATTGGACGACAGGATCTCCTGTCGTTGCGCACGCAAGTTAAGCGCCTCTTGTTGAAAACGCAGAGCACCGTCCAGTTTGTCGAGCATAGTCCCCCCGCAAGGTTAGAATTTGGAGTCGACAGCATAAACGCCGTATAGGAAAGCCTATCGCCAGAATAAGAGCAAAATGCGTCGCTATTTGTCCCCTTAACCTCATCGCGCTACAGGTACACTAGTGTGCAAAAGAGGTGTGCCCTGGTATTACCTGGTTACACCGGCAGAAGGAGATTGATGACAATGAATAAAAATGGCGTCATAAAGTTGGCTTGGGGGGTGCTATTGCTGAGTCAGACCGTCACTCATTCAGCGATGGCGGCAGATTTATCAACGCAGGTAAATCAATTCTTCCAACAGCAATACCCGGATAAAGAGAGTCAGGTTAAGGTGGTTATCAAAACGCCACAGAACCAATGGCCACAATGCGAAGTGCCAGAAATTACGCTGCCTGCCAATGCGCGCCCGTGGGGCAATATCAGTTTGTCCGTACGCTGTGAGGGGGTTCGCCGTTTTATTCAGACACAAGTGCAGGTTAGTGGACAATATGCTGTGGCTGGCCGCCAACTGGCAGCTGGTGAGAAAATTGCCGTGTCTGATATTCAGATGAAACAAGGCCGGTTGGATACCCTCCCCCCCGGCGCCTTGCTGGATTCACATTTTGCTCAAGGTGCCGTCAGCTTGCGGCAAATCAGTGCCGGCCAGCCGCTGACGCGCAATATGCTGCGTCGATTATGGGTCATTAAAGCAGGGCAAGAGGTGCAAGTTTTGGCACAGGGAGAAGGATTTAATGTTAACAGCAATGGTAAAGCGATGAACAACGCCGCCATACAGGATAACGTTCGGGTGCGCATGGCATCTGGCCAAATCGTCAGTGGCACCGTGGCCGAAGATGGCACAATTCGGATTATGTTATAGTGATTAAAGTTTTTTTAACCTTTGCCGATAACTCTGGTATGCAGTTATTTGCGGGTAGCACAGTGACAATCCCGCCTTTCTTTTTGTTAAAAGATAAAAGTCTCGCGGGTCGATAAACGTCAATCCCGCTATAGAGGGAGCAACACAACATGAGTATTGATCGCACTCAACCGTTATTACCGGTATCGCAAGTGCAGCCACGGGAAACCAGTGACATTGCGCAGCAGATGCGTAAGCCTTCTGCCCAAACAAAAGCACAGGTGAGTGGTACTGAGGTTAAATTAAGTGATGCGCAGGCAAAACTGATGCAACCGGGCAGCCAGGACATCAACGTAGAACGTGTAGAAACCTTAAAACAGGCTATCCGTTCAGGTCAACTAACGATGGACACCGGTAAAATTGCCGATGCTCTGTTAAAGAATGTCGCGGATGATCTGAGAAATAGCTAAACATAACAAAAGTCATTAACCCTAGAACAATCGTTAACCGCAAAACAGTCGTTAACCGTAAAAGGATACGTGGTGGTGGAAAGACTACAGACCAATTTGGACCAGCAACTGGAACTTCTCGAGTCACTGACGACTGTGGTAGCACAAGAGCAGCAATTACTCTGCTCCGGTCGGATTCAAGGTGTCGTGCTGCAAGGTGTGACGGAACAAAAAAGTTCAATACTGGCCACCTTGGCTTATCTGGATCAAACCCGGCTCACCACCGAAATTGCGGCCAATATACAGGCGCCTTATAGCGAGATTCAAGAGTTGGCAATACGTTGGCAACGTATCTTGCAGTTGGCTGAGAACCTTCAGTACAGTAATTTGCACAATGGATTATTGCTACAACAGCATATTGAGCATAATACTCAGGCGCTGGCAGTATTGAATACCCGCCACGGCCAGTCACTATACGGGCCAGATGGTCATTCTAAAGGTGCCAGTCTACTGGGCCGCAAGATCGGTATTTAAAACCTCATCCCTACGGATATAAACCGCCGCTCAGTCGAGGCTTATATCCGTACCGTTCCTCCGCGTTAATTGACTCGTGCCCTCAATGCTTTCTACCTACTTAAAAAATGAGTTTTCCTGTTTTTCTCCGATGTTTTAGTCTGCTGAAACTGAGCAAATGTGCTTAGTTTCAAGGAGGAGATATGAAAAAAAGGTATGTAAGTCTGCTACTGGGGTGTTTTTTTTGCGGGGCGGCAGCACTGTCAATGAGTCAGGCAGTGCAGGCCGTTGAGACCAACAATCAGCTCGAACATCCGGTCTATTTCTGTATGACTTGCTATTACCCCTTCGTCTGGTTTTAGCGATAATTGACCAGCACCTGATTGCTGATCACTTGCAACGGCGGGTTGACTCGGCCTTTACCGGCAATAAAGTAAACAAACCTCAGTTGAGTTGCTGCCGCCTCTCCCGCCAGTCCCCGGCTCTGTCCGCTGCCACCCTCAAGTGGCATACAACGGGTCGGGGTGCATAATTTAACCTGTAACCCCTCTGGCGCTGTCGACATTAATTGGTAGCGCCAGCCAACCGACACGATGCGCGCATTTTCCTGCGCCAGCGCTACCGGTGGTTGCAGTACCGCCGACGAGGTAGCTACCCCGCGCAAACCCTGCGTAACCCCAATATCGTCCGCCACCCAAGTGCCTGAAGCGACAGCATTCAACGGCAATACACATACCGGAAGTAGTGTAGCCAACATTAGGGAGAGACGAGTTAGCATCAAGCAGCTCCTATCGTTGATGTCATACGGATCTGGCGATTATCGCCAATTTCCAGATTAGACAGCACCACCATCTGCGGCAAACTGCGGCGCAAGAAACGGGCTAAAAGTGCCCGCAGTGCATGGTTAACCAGCAACACCGGCGGTGCACCCAGCATCTCCTGACGTTGCAGCGCTTGTTTAGATTGATCCAACAAACGGTCAGCCAGACCTGGCTCCAGACCACCCCCACCTTGCAGCGCCTGTAGTAACAAACGCTCTAATGCCGCATCCAGCCCGATGACCTGAATCTCGCCGGTTCCTGGGAACCATTGTTGCGCAATGGAGCGCCCTAACGCCACTCGAACTACCGCTGTTAATTCGTAAGGGTCGGTCTGGTTTGGCGCATGTTCAGCCAGTGTCTCGATAATGGTGCGCATATCGCGAATGGATACCCGCTCCATTAGTAGATTTTGCAGTACTTTATGCAGCGTGGTTAAGGTGACGACGCCGGGAATGAAGTCTTCCGTCAGCTTCGGCATCTCTTGCGCAACTCTGTCCAGCAATTGCTGGGTTTCCTGGCGGCCAAACAGTTCGCTAGCAAATTGGCTAATCAGATGGTTTAGATGGGTCGCCACGACGGTGCTGGCCTCAACCACGGTAAAACCTTGAATCTGCGCCTGCTCACGTAATGCACTTTCAATCCAAACCGCCGCCAATCCGAAGGCGGGATCATGGGTGGCCTCACCGGGTAACGAGCCAACCGCATTGCCGGGGTTAATGGCTAACCAACGGCCGGGATGAGCTTCGCCACTGCCAATCTCGACCCCTTTCATTAATATCCGATAGTTTGCTGGCGGCAGTTCCAGATTATCTCTGATATGCACCACCGGTGGCAGGTATCCCATCTCTTGAGCAAACTTTTTACGAATACTGCGAATCCGCCCCAACAGCTCACCATTTTGCTGGAAATCCACCATCGGAATCAGGCGATACCCCACCTCCATACCCAGCGGATCTTCCAGTTGAACATCTGACCAGGTCGCTTCAGTGGCTTGTTGCTGGTCTTGCACCACCGGTGATTCTGCCACCATCGGTTGCTTCATTTGCTTACCACGTAAGCGCCAGGCTAATGCCAACAGTGCGCTGGTGAATAGCAGGAAGACAAAGTTAGGCATGCCAGGCACCATCCCCAGTAACCCGAGGACACTGGCACTCAGCACCATCACGCGAGGGTTATTAAATAGCTGGGTGACCATTTGCTGGCCAACATCCTGGTCGGTACTGACGCGGGTCACGATAACGCCCGCCGCCGTCGAGATAACCAATGCCGGGATTTGTGCTACCAAGCCGTCACCAATCGTCAGCAAGGTATAGGTTTCTGCTGCATGGCCCACCGCCATGTCGTGCTGAAGCACCCCGACCAGTAAGCCGCCGACCACGTTAATCACCATGATCAGTAACCCGGCAACCGCATCACCACGAACAAATTTACTGGCCCCATCCATTGAACCGTAGAAGTCAGCTTCTTGCGTAACATCGGAACGGCGTTTTTTGGCTTCGTCTTCACCAATCAAGCCGGCATTTAAGTCGGCATCGATCGCCATCTGCTTACCGGGCATACCATCCAGAACAAAGCGCGCCCCCACTTCGGCAATACGCCCCGCCCCTTTGGTGATAACCATAAAGTTGATTATGACCAAAATAATAAAGACCACGATGCCGATGGCAAAGTTGCCACCAACCAGAAAGTGACCAAACGCTTCCACCACACGGCCCGCAGCCGCCGCACCGGTATGCCCATCCATCAGAATGATACGGGTGGAGGCGACGTTTAGCGATAAACGCAACAGCGTTGAGAACAACAGAATGGTTGGGAAGGCGGCAAAATCCAGCGTGCGTTGGGTAAACATGGCAACCAACAGCACCATAATGGACAGCGCGATATTAAAGGTAAACAGCAAATCAAGGATGAAGGGCGGCAGCGGCAGCACCATCATCGACAAGATCATCAGGATAAGAATTGGCCCGGCAAGGATTTGCCACTGCGTATCTTTAAAATTGCCCGGTAAACGTAGCAGGGCGGCCAAATTAGCCATTAGTCAGTCTCACTCTCTGTTGCAAAATCCAGTGCTTCCGGCACTGGCAGATGTTCAGGTTTTTTCGGGATTAGCCCGCCTTCCCGTTTCCAACGCTTCAACTGGTATACCCAGGCAAGAACTTCTGCCACCGCGGCATAAAGGGTGGCTGGAATATGTTGGCCTACCTCGCTGTGCCGAAACAGTGCCCTGGCCAGCGGCGGCGCTTCTAATAACGGAATACGATGCTCTGCACCTAACTCGCGGATACGCAGTGCCACTGCGCCAGCACCTTTCGCCAGCACCTTGGGTGCACTCATTTTTGCTTCGTTGTATTGCAAGGCAACAGCATAGTGGGTTGGGTTGGTCACTATTACATCAGCTTTAGGGACATCAGCCATCATTCGGCGACGAGCCATAGCCCGTTGCTGCTGACGAATGCGCCCTTTCACATGTGGATCACCTTCTTGATCTTTGAATTCATCACGTATCTCTTGTTTGGTCATACGTAATTTTTTAATGTGGCTGGTTATTTGGAAAAACACGTCGAATCCGACCATCGGGGTCAGGCCTAATACCACCACCAGTCCGCAGAAAATAATCAAGTGGACAGCATCACTTAAAGCCGCCACTGGCGGGGCTGCCATCAACCGCATCATATCTGGCCAGTTATGCCAGAGGAATATTCCCGTGACCCAACCGACCAGCGTGGCCTTGAGGATGGCTTTCAGCAATTCGGCCAGTGCCTGAGAAGAAAACATGCGCTTTAAGCCCGCAATCAGACTCATCCGCTGAAAATCGAACTTGATGGATTCTCCGCTGAACAGCACCCCACCTAACAGCATCGGTACTGCTAGCGCCACGATCACCAATCCGGCAAAGATGGGCAGTAATGCCATCATCGTTTGACTCAGCAGCGTCCCTATTTGGCGCAACATTTGCTTATCATCGCTGATAATGCCATGGTCAAAATGCAGTCCTTGGGCAATCATCGCCGCCAGTTGGCGAGCCATCGACTCCCCAGATACCCACAGGATCGCCAAACCGGCCCCGAGCATCAGCATCGAGGTCAGTTCGCGCGAACGCGGTATTTGGCCTTTTTCGCGAGCCTTCTCCAGCTTGTGGGCTGTGGGTTCCTCGCTCTTTTCCGCGTCGCTATCTTCAGCCACAGCAGGTTTTCCTGTTCAGCGTAAGCGTTCCCATATCAGATAATTAGGAAATAAAAAATTGCTGTCTAGCATGACAAATATTCAGCAAGGTTATGGATGGAACAAAGCAGCAATTAGGGGGTTATTTCTCGGATGAATACATCATGTCAGGCTCAGTAGCCTGTTGGGGGACTGGCTGTCGTCAAATTTGATAGCTAGGAACGTCTACAGCCAGTGATAGATGAAGGAAAAGGGATGAAGAACACGATCAGCCGCAACGCCAGGAATAGCCGGTTTTAAATGAGATTATCACGACGATAAATCCAGAGAGAAATAATGGCAGATGAGATATCCCCTCACCTGCCTATTATGGTCGATCAGTCGGCTTAGAAGCCTAAACTGTCTAGCAGATCATCAACTTGATCCTGGTTGGCAATAACACCAGCACCATTCTTATCCAGTTGTGGCCCATTGAGTAGACTGTCAGCAGATTTTTGCGGTTTAGATGGCATATCTGGGATATTTTCCATCAGTACCATTAATAGCTGCTTCTCAATCTCTTGCACCACATCCATCATGCGTTTGATAACCTGACCGGTAAGGTCCTGGAAATCTTGCGCCATCATGATTTCCAACAATTGTGCATTGGTAAATGAGGTATGTTGCGGTACGACTTCCAGATATTCACGGGTATCAGTGACCAGAGAGCGGGCATCTGACAGCTCGACAGGATTAGCAAACCATTCGTCCCAACGAACTTTAAGCGCCTTCGCCGATGACTCCAGCTCATTTTGGCGCGGCTGTGCTGCCTCAACACAGTTCAGTGCTCTTTCTGCGGCCTGAGCCGTCATATGAACGACATAATCCAGTCGATCACGCGCATCTGGAATGGCTTCCGCAGCCTGTGCAATCGCCTGATCAAGACCTAATTCGCGCAGGCTGTCGCGTAACATCCGCGTCAATTGGCCAATGCGGCTTATTATATCACTGGCCGATGCCGCATCTGTTGCGGGCATTTGATGGTTACTCATCTCGCCTCCTTACATACCCAACTTTTCAAAAATCTTATTGAGCTTCTCTTCCAAGGTAGCGGCAGTGAAAGGTTTCACTACATAACCACTGGCACCTGCTTGCGCTGCTGCGATGATATTCTCTTTTTTCGCTTCGGCGGTTACCATCAGAACCGGCAAAGTACCAAGAGCACCATCGGCACGGATAGTTTTCAACAGGTCCAGGCCATCCATATTCGGCATATTCCAATCAGAAACCACAAAATCAAAGCCACCCGCACGTAATTTATTCAATGCGTCGACGCCATCTTCGGCCTCTTCCACATTGTTAAAACCCAGCTCTTTCAGCAGGTTTCTGACAATACGACGCATGGTCGAAAAATCGTCTACCACCAAAAATCTGAGATTCTTATCCGCCATACCAACTCCTAAGGTTTGTTGCTCACCGCTGAGCGATTAACTATCAACGCCCGATTTCCACCGGAAAATGTCTACTAAATTCGCAGGGCTTGACCACTGCTAATCTGCGCCAACATACGCTGGCTTATCTGGTTCAAATCCAGAACTTCATTAACGCCCCCCATACCAATCGCTTCACGCGGCATGCCGAAAACCACACAACTGGCCTCGTTTTGCGCGATGGTATAAGCACCGGCGCGATACATCTCCAACAACCCGGCCGCACCATCATTGCCCATCCCCGTCAGGATAACCCCCACGGCGTTACGCCCGGCATACTGCGCCACTGAGCGAAATAGGACATCAACCGAGGGACGATGGCGATTAACCGCCGGCCCGTCATGAATGCGAACCTGATAGTTCGCCCCACTACGCGCCAGTTCCATATGCCGATCGCCGGGAGCAATATAGGCATGCCCCGGTAAGACCCGCTCACCGTCTTCTGCTTCTTTCACAGTGATTTGACACAGCTTATTAAGTCGCTCAGCAAATGAACGGGTAAAACCCGGTGGCATATGCTGAGTAATTAACAGTGCCGGGCTGGTCGGTGGCAACGGCTGTAATACCATACGGATAGCTTCTGTCCCCCCGGTAGATGCACCAATTGCAATTAACTTTTCACTACTGAGCAGTGGTGTATGCGTAAGCATAACCGGCGCGTTTTCTGGGCCGCGCTGCGGCAGGCGAGCTTTAGCAGCCGTACGGATTTTCTCCGCAATCAACTCACTGTAAGCCAGCATTCCCTCTCTGATCCCAAGCTGAGGTTTGGTAACAAAATCAATCGCTCCCAACTCCAACGCACGCATGGTTATCTCAGAGTTCTTACCGGTTAATGATGAGACCATCACCACCGGCATCGGCCGCAACCGCATCAGCTTTTCAAGAAAATCCAAACCATCCATCCGCGGCATTTCGACATCGAGCGTCAAAACCTGCGGATTGAATTTTTTGATCAAATCACGGGCAACCAACGGATCGGGAGCCGTTGCAACCATTTCCATGTCCGGGTGACTATTAATAATCTCGGTCATTAGTTGGCGCATCAATGCAGAATCATCAACGCACAATACTCTGATTTTACTCATCACCTCTCCTTGGTCAGCCCATAAACGGTCTGCCCGCGCAAATAGAATTCCCGACTAATTTGACTGAAATTCTCCGAGTGGCCTGCAAACATCAGACCACCTGGTTTTAGCAAAGGGACAAAGCGACGCAGAATGCGCTCCTGCGTTTCTTTATCAAAATAAATCATCACATTACGACAAAAAATAGCATCAAACTGCCCGGGTAATGCCCACTCTGGTGCCAACAGATTGAGTTGCTGGAAATGGATCATATTGGCCAATTCCGGGCGCACTCGCACCATGCCTTGATGTGGGCCGGTGCCACGCAAGAAATAGCGTTGCATCTGTTGTGCCGACAATGAACGCAATTCATCTTGCCGGTATACACCACTGGTCGCTTTTTCCAGTACTTGCGTATCGATATCGCTGGCTAACACCTGGCACGAACCCGCTCTATTTCCCAACACATCACACAGTGTCATCGCGATAGAGTACGGCTCTTCACCGGTCGATGCCGCCGTACTCCACACCGAATAGCTTCCCGGCCGCTGGCGGGCATGTTCAGCCAGAATCGGGAAATGGTGTGCCTCACGGAAAAATGCCGTCAGATTAGTGGTCAAGGCATTAACAAATGCCTGCCACTCTGCACTGTTCGGGTCGGTCTCTAGCAAAGCAAGGTATTGACCAAAATCGTTAATCCCTAGCAATCTCAGCCGCCTGACCAGGCGGTTATAGACCATTTCCCGTTTGTGATCGGCCAGTACTATCCCGGCTCGTTGATAAATAAGTTGGCATATGCGCCGGAAGTGAACATCCGGCAACGGGAGCCGTTGAATCATCTGAGTCAGGATCGACCCAGACTCTTGGGGCGATGGCTGTTTCATCGATGATGGTTTCATCCGGCCTCACCCCACAACAAAGTCTTCGTTACGCCGTTTGACAATCTGGAATTTCCTTAACAGCCGGTTGTTTACCACTGCCGTCTGCTGCCTGCCCCTCCCCGCTGTCGCTATCCTGCTCCAAACGAAAAACAGACACTGCATCGGAGAGCATACTTGCCTGCTCTTCGAGTGCGTTAGCCGCAGCCGCAGCCTCTTCCACTAATGCGGCGTTTTGCTGAGTGACCTGATCCATCTGTGTTACTGCCAGTGAAACCTGCTCAATACCTCGGCTTTGCTCATCCGAGGCGGAAGCGATTTCACCCATGATGTCGGTAACCCGAGTCACTGAGCGAACAATCTCTTCCATGGTAGTACCCGCATTTTCAACCAGAGTGGAGCCCTGGCGAACACGGCTGACCGATTCATCGATCAACCCTTTAATCTCTTTTGCTGCTTGTGCACTGCGCTGGGCCAGATTACGAACTTCACCGGCGACGACAGCAAAACCGCGCCCCTGCTCACCAGCGCGAGCAGCCTCAACAGCAGCATTTAACGCCAGAATATTGGTCTGGAAGGCAATACCATCAATAACACTGGTAATGGCACCAATCTTCTGTGAACTGGTGGCGATATCATGCATAGTTGTCACCACACTGCCCGTCAACTCACCCCCTTTGGCAGCGGTTGCTGATGCGTCTTTCGCCAGCAATGTTGCCTGACGAGCATTATCCGCATTCTGTTTGACCGTCGCGGTCAGTTGCTCCATGCTGGCCGCAGTTTGTTCCAGAGACGCCGCTTGCTGTTCGGTTCTTGCTGACAAATCATTGTTACCCGCAGAAATTTCCTGAATCCCCGTTAGCATTGCTTCAGTGCCATCTCGGACATGACTAACAGTGGTGATAAGCGACTGCTGCATGATGCGTAAACTGGCAAACATCTCGCTGATTTCATTACGCCCGGAGACATGAATCTGCGCTGATAAATCCCCCCGTGCGATGCGGTCAAAATGCGCGCGCATAATTTTCAGCGGCCTGACAAACATGGTGCGCAGCCAAACAAGCGACGAAATCGCCATGGCTATTACCATTACAATCGCCGCACCAAATATCCACATGGAGAGATGGTACGCCTGCTGGTTTTGGGTACCGGCCTCAGCAATCACTTCATTGGCATACTGCAAATACTGTAAAAAATCGGCTTCGAACAAATCCTGTGTTTTCTGGGTGGGTTGGTCCATAAAGCCTTGTAAATTACCGGCTTCCAGAAAATCGATTAGTTGTCGTAACGACGTCCGTAAGTTCTGATAACTGTTTTTAGTGGCATCCAACAATTCGCCACCGTTATCACTCTCATCAAGGCGTGGCACCGCAATAAACTGATTGAAGTAGAGGTCCGCTTTCTGTAATGAGCTGCGCGCATTGCCCATTAATGCGTTGACTTGCTCCTGAGGTACTTTGAGAGCCGAGCGCGTCCCCGCCCGGTTTAAGGTATTACGCGCCTGAAGCAAGGATACCCAACTGAGGCTTAATGCATCCCGTTGCTGGCTACTGAGATCCACCCGGTTCAAATTTTGGTAGTCTGAGCGAAAAGCAGTAAATGACAGACCACTTGAAATTAACTGTATCGAGCAAATTAATATCAGTAACAGGAAAAAGCTGGTAGAAATCCGAATTCGGCCAAACATCGTAACCTCTTCTCAGCCGGCTCATTGGCCAGCTTTATCTATTTTTGTTCACCCAAAATAATTGGAGTTGCAGGTAGGCAGCCAGCAAACGAATCCCGATGAGCTTACTCAAGTAAGTGATTCGGGTTCGTGAGCACAGCTAACACCCCTGCAATTTCAAGTATCAAGGGTTGTAGGGGACTAGAAAGTTTCCCAATTGTCTTGCAGGTCACTTCCCAGTGTTTTTTTAGCAGTTCCGCTCAAATCCTGTGTCGGCTGCTTTATTTTTCTAACATCTCTTGTAGTACTACCGTTATCCATACGCAGAACGAATACAGACATGGATTGGGTTAACATACTGGCTTGTTCTTCCAGTGCGGCGGCGGCAGAGGCTGATTCTTCCACCAAAGAGGCGTTTTGCTGGGTTACCCGGTCCATTTCAGTGACCGCCTGACCCACTTGATCGATACCGCGACTTTGCTCATCGGAAGCAGAAGCGATTTCACCCATGATGTCGGTGACGCGGGTTACCGCATTAACGATATCTCCCATGGTTTCACCCGCACTTTCAACCAGTACTGACCCCATATCGACACGGCTAACCGAGTCTTCGATAAGGCCTTTAATCTCTTTTGCAGCTTGCGCACTACGTTGTGCCAGGTTACGTACTTCACCGGCAACAACGGCAAAACCACGACCCTGCTCACCGGCACGGGCTGCTTCAACGGCGGCGTTCAGCGCCAGGATATTGGTCTGGAAAGCGATGCCATCGATGACACTGGTAATATCTGCAATTTTCTGTGAACTACCGGCAATCTCATGCATGGTTTGCACCACATTCGCCACCACTTTGCCACCTTTCTGTGCCGTTTCCGATGCACTTAAGGCCAGTTGGCTAGCTTGACGAGCATTCTCAGCATTCTGTTTCACTGTGGCGGTTAACTGCTCCATACTGGCGGCGGTTTCTTCCAGTGAGGCGGCTTGTTGTTCTGTACGCGCTGACAGATCGTTGTTACCGGCGGAAATTTCTGAGGCACCGCTATAGATAGCATCGGCACCTAAACGCACATCACTGACGGTGGTAATCAATTCAGATTGCATGTGTTTCAGGCTGGCGGCCAATGTGCCCATTTCGTTGCGGCTATGCACTTCGATAGTCTGCGTTAAATCACCGTTAGCGATATGTTTAATATGTTCTATCAAGTGTTTAAGCGGATTAATCAAGATGTGTTGCATGCCAAGCCAAACAACAATAATTACCGCGAATACCACAATCAGTACGGTAACAATCACCCCCATCGCGAAGCTAAATGACTGGTTGCTGTCTTCCACTGCGGAGGCATACAAGCGATCATTTTGTGTCAGGTAAGTGTTGTAATCCTGTTCAAAAGCATTTTGGAAGCTAGAGGTGGGTTGGTCGAAGAACTCATTGATCTTGCCAGCTTCCATCAATTGGATCAGTTCGGTTAACGCACCAAAATATTGGTCATAAGTCTGTTTTAATTTTTTAGCTGATTCGACGTCTTGCTGGCTATCCAACGGGATCTGTTCGTAGCTTTTAAAACGCTCCGCCGCCACACCTAATGTCCCTTTGGCTGATGCCAACAGGTCATTCACCGTAGGGCCACTACCGGTATGATTCACATCCATCATGTAGCGGATGCCTGCGCGGTTCAGCGTATTACGGGTTTGCAGCAGATTTACCCAACTTTCATTCAACACCGACTGTTGCTGACGAATAACCTGTAAAACCGCAAAGTTCTCTTTGTCATTTTTCAGGGAGTTGAAGAAAAGCCCGCCGGAAACGAACTGTAAGGCACCAAATAGCACTAACACCAACAGGAGGCTGGTGACCACTTTCATACGCTTAAACATGTTATCCCTTCATAAGTACGTCAAAACACAGGTACGCCAAAACATAGGACGTCTAATTAACTGTGTTATCGGCACTGGGAGGGGGAACTTTACCGGAGAGAGACATTATTTTAACGAGATGAGGATGAGTGTTAGCAGTTTGTTATTATCGAGGTGAAAACCGGCCTCATCAGGTTTTGGCCGGACAAGAACGGACCACGGTTTCGATGGCGAGCGGCGTGGTGATTGGTTCGGTTGACATGAGACAGGAGATCACCTGATCACTGAACGAATATCAACCGAAACCCGATAGGCAAATTAACCGAAACTTACCCTTTAATGACAGAGTCAATCAACGACATCTCTTCACTGCTCAACAGCTTTTCGATATCCACCAAAATCAGCATTCTTTCCCCGAGTGAACCTAAACCTGTTAGATACTCAGTTGCCAGAGTGACGGCAAACTCTGGTGCAGGACGTATTTGCTCATTGGTTAATGACAGCACATCTGACACACCATCAACGACAATACCCACCACGCGCTGATCAAAATTCAGTACGATCACTACGGTATTTTCGTTATAGCTCACACCTTTTTGTGCAAACTTAACCCGTAAATCAATAATAGGGACAATGACGCCGCGTAAGTTAGTGACACCTTTAATGAACGTCGGGGTGTTAGCGATACGGGTCACCTGATCGTAGCCACGGATCTCTTGTACTTTCAGAATATCAATCCCGTACTCTTCATCGCCCAGCGTAAAAATCAGGAACTCTTGTCCTACCGTTTCGCCAGCCAGCTTCGTGACGGTTGCTAGTCCTGCCATGTTTTTACCCTTCAATCAATAGGTTGAATTTATGTTTGTTTTCAGGACCGGAACACTCCGTGCCCTATACCTGTTTTCATACGGGTTCCATACAGGCTTCAATTGGTCCACCTGCTAGGCAGCGACCACATCATCAGCCGTTACACGCTTTTCCCGGTTTAATGCCTGCAAAGCCGACACATCAACAATTAATGCCACGCTGCCATCACCCAATATGGTTGCGGCTGAAATACCTGGCACCTTGCGATAGTTACTCTCGAGGTTTTTCACCACCACCTGATGCTGACCAATCAACTGGTCTACCAAGAGTGCATAACGACGCCCGGCACTTTGCAGAATCACAACGATGCCCTGAGTGGCTTCAGTTTTGGCGTTTTCAACATCAAATACCCGGTACAATTCAACCAAAGGTAAATACTCGCCGCGCACTTGTAATACCCGTTCACCGCCGGCTAGCGGGTGTAAATCTTCAGCCAAAGGTTGCAGTGATTCCATTACTGCATTCAATGGCAAGATGAAGACTTCATCACTGACTTTTACTGACATTCCATCAAGAATAGCTAGCGTCAATGGCAATAAAATACGGATTGAAGTGCCAAGACCGGCCTGGAAACTGACTTGCACATGGCCGCCCATCTCCTGAATATTTCGCTTAACCACGTCCATACCGACACCGCGGCCGGAAACATCAGTGACTTGCTCTGCGGTGGAGAATCCGGGAGCAAAAATCAGCATCCCAACATCTTCATCGCTCATATGCTCATTAATGGCCATTCCTTGAGACTGCGCTTTTGCCAGAATCTTCTGCCGGTTTAACCCTGCGCCATCATCCAAGACTTCAATACAGATATTACCGCCCTGATGCTCTGCGGACAGCGTCAGATTCCCCACCGGCGATTTACCGGCAGCAATACGGGTTTCAGCATCTTCAATACCGTGGTCCAAACTGTTACGAACCAGATGGGTCAGGGGATCGATAATGCGTTCAATCAGGCTTTTATCCAGTTCTGTAGAACTGCCAAGCAGCGTCAGTTCGACTTGCTTATTGAGTTTACTGGCTAAATCGCGCACCAAACGAGGGAAGCGGCTGAACACATACTCCATCGGCATCATACGGATCGACATCACCGACTCTTGCAAGTCACGCGCATTGCGTTCCAACTGCCCCATACTATTGAGCAAATCACCGTTGATGACGGGATCCAGCGTACTGGAGCGCTGTGCCAACATTGATTGAGTAATCACCAACTCGCCCACCAGATTAATCAACTGGTCAACTTTCTCAACCGCGACGCGAATACTGGTTGACTCACTGGCTTTCGCTTTTGGTTTTACATGTTCCGGGCTGGTCGGTGCGGCAATAACACCCGTTTTAGAGGAACTGTTGGTTTCAGCCACTGGGGCCACCGCCGTTGGCGGTAATTCTGCGATAACCGGCGCCACTACAGCCACTTCAGCTGTAGCTTCTGGTTGCAATTCAGCGGGTATAAAACTGATCTGTTCCGGTTCCAACACAAAACAGAGCACGGCGCTGATATCATCTTCACTGACAGACGTAATCAGGGTGGCTTCCAGGCTATCAGCACTTTGATGTGGATCTTTAACTTCACCCAAATTGCCTAGCTCTTCCAACATCAGTGGGATTTCTTGCTCTTTCAGGCCAGACAAGCGAATGCGCATTCCCCCCTGAACCAATGCAGGTGACTTACCACCCACTTTGGTGTCAGTCATCACAACGCCATTCCCTTGTGCTACTGATGTGTTGGTACCTGTGCTTTGTTGTTCTAAAGCCTCTAATGCCAGTTGGCGCAATGCGTGGCAGATATACTCAAAGCTTTCCGCATTAGGTTCCTGAGAGGTTTTATAGGCGTCCAACTGTTCCTGCATAATATCTTTCGTTTCCAAAAACAGGTTGATGATATCAGTGCTCAACCGCATTTCATCGCGACGAGCACCATCCAACAGGTTTTCCAACAGATGGGTTGTCTCTTGTAATACCGTAAAGCCAAACGTCGCTGCACCACCTTTGATCGAATGAGCAGCACGGAAAATGGCATTGAGTTGTTCTTTATCTGGTGCCAGTGGGTCCAGCAATAACAAGTGCTGTTCCATATCTGCCAACAGTTCATCTGCTTCATCAAAGAAAGTCTGATAAAACGCGGTAATATCCATGCTCACGGTGTCACCTCTACTGTGCGTCGCGGCTTGTCGGAGAGACCGGTGCATTACTTGCAGGTGCCGCTGGCAACGATGTCGTTGGCCCAGTGGTTGCTGGAGTGATGCTCCCCGTGCTCGATTGTTGTGTTTGTGGTGCTGTTGCAGGCTGCGTTATCGTTTTCACAGGTGCTGCCGTTACCGGTACTGCCGCCGCCGATACTGTTACCGCCCCAGTCGCGGGTTGCCCGGTGGAGGTTGCCGTACCCGTTGGCGCTGTCGCAGCAGCAGGCGTCGCGGTTGGCACAGTCCCACTGGTCTCAAGCTGCTTTAAGCTCGCGGCTTTTTCTATATCCAGCGCTTTGTTATCTAAATTCTCATGCTCAATATCATGTTGCGTCTGTTTGTTCAGCACTAAAATACTGATTCGACGGTTAACCGGATCATCCGCTGCTTGCTCTTTCAAGCGCATCGTCGAGGCCATACCCACCACCCGCAGCACTTTCCCCTCATCCAAACCACCGGCGAGCAATTCACGCCGTGAAGCATTAGCACGATCAGCCGACAACTCCCAGTTGCTGTAACCTCGTTCGCCATTGGCATACGGCAGATCATCGGTATGCCCCGACAGACTGATTTTGTTTGGTATGTCATTCAAGATAGGGGCTATAGCACGTAAAATATCACGCATATACGGCTCTACCTGCGCACTGCCCATCTTAAACATCGGCCGATTCTGGCTATCAATAATCTGAATTCTTAACCCTTCTTCCATCATGTTAATCAACAGATGTGGCCGTAATGCTCTCAATCTCGGGTCAGATTCGATTAATTGATCCAGTTTTTCCCGCAACTTGTTCAGTCGATACTCTTCTTTGCGACTCTCTTCTGAATCGATGTGCTTGCGTACCTCGCCCACTTGCTGGGTGGGATCATCACCGCCCCCTGGAATCGGACTGGTACTGGCACTGCTCTTATCACCGCTGGTCAACGCTATTTTCAACGGTGTCCGAAAATACTCCGCAATTTGCGTCAGTTGCTGCGGGCTGGAAACCGATAGCAACCACATCACCAGAAAGAAGGCCATCATCGCTGTCATAAAGTCAGCGTAAGCAATTTTCCATGACCCGCCATGATGACCGCCACCATGCTTAGCTTTTCGCTTTCTAATCACAATAACGGGGTGGTTCTGATGCTTCATGCGTCCTCTTCTGTCGCTTGCGGTGCCGGCGCTTTCACTCTGCGTACATGCTCTTCCAGCTCAATGAACGATGGACGCTCAGTGGTGTAGAGCGTTTTACGACCAAACTCCACGGCAATTTGTGGCGCATATCCGTTCAGGCTGGAAAGCAGTGTCACCTTGATGCACTGCATCATTTTGGTGGTTTCTGCACTCTGTTGACGCAACAAGGTGGCCAAAGGTGAAATAAAACCATATGCCAGCAAAATACCCAGAAACGTCCCCACCATCGCATGGGCAATTAGTGCCCCAAGTTCTGCGGCTGGTCGGTCGGCGGAAGCCAGGGCATGTACCACCCCCATAACCGCAGCAACAATACCGAATGCGGGTAACGAATCCCCCACCATCGCCAAGCTACCTGCGGGAACTTCACATTCTTGTTCGTGAGTTTCTATCTCTTCATCCATCAGTGCTTCGATTTCAAAAGCATTCATATTTCCGCTAACAATTAACCGTAAATAATCAGTAATAAATTCCACTAATAACTTATCGGCCAAGATCCGAGGATAATTAGAGAAAATTTCACTTTCCCGCGGACTTTCTATATCCCGTTCCAGTGACAGCATTCCCTGTTGACGGGATTTAGCTAATAAACGGTAAAGTAACGCCATTAAGTCCATATACAGGACTTTGTTATATTTAGAACGGCGCATCAATTTTGGCATGACCTTTATTGTCGCTTTTATCGCTTTGCCGTTGTTACCCACGATAAATGCACCGATACCTGCACCGCCGATAATTAAAAATTCGGCTGGCTGATACAGTGCGCCAAGGTTGCCACCAACAATCATGTAGCCACCGAAGACCGCACCTAAGACCACGATATAACCCAAAATAACTAACACGCGACATCCTTAGCAAAGTGTGTGGGTGGAAGGTGAGGCGTTAGCACCCTTTGAGTGCAATGAATTGTCATTAACTGGCTACAGGAACGGTATCCATACCGCAGCTGTAACCAAAAAATTCTGACAACTCAAAGAGACTCAAACTGCGCGTCTAACCTGCTCATCCAGCAGTTGTGAAGTAATATCGGCAGATGGCGGAGAAAGTTTACGTTTTTTTACTGCGCGGGAAGGTGGCTGGCAGAGACTGCAAACAAAGCTATTTCGTGGTTGATGCGCATGGGTGATAAAAGTCCCACCACAGCAACTGCAACCTGAGAGTTGCAACATACCACTGTCAACGAATCGAACCAGGGTCCAGGCACGAGTTAACGCCAGTAATGGCGGTACTCCAGACTGATCAGGACACTGTTCCAGATAAAGACGATAGGCCTTAATAACGGCCTCAACACCGGTGCATTGCCCGCTTTTTAGCAGGAAGCTATAAGCGTTATAAAACATCGATGAATGAATGTTTTGTTCCCAGGTCATAAACCAATCAGTCGAAAACGGCAGCATTCCTTTAGGTGGCGGACTCCCTCTCAGCTCTTTGTAGAGCTTAATTAATCGCCCCCGGCTGAGTTGCGTTTCGCTTTCAAGCATCTGCAAACGCGCACCTAAAGTGATCAACTCCATTGCCAAATGAATGTCTTTAGCTTCCTGAACAATACTTTTCACAACCATCAGTCATGCTCTTTTTTTAGGCGCACTACCGTCTTGTAACGATAGCTCGTGGAGTAAGTGACTCGACAATAGGATCCCTGTGTGGATTTGCTGCAAGTCATCGACACGAGATTCTTTCGTCAGATGATGAATAGTGTTGTGGTCACTGAAACGGAAATGACAGACTAATTGGTTAGTCTCAGCTAATTTAACCATTTGCGGTAAAGTTAACTGCGCTAATGCGTCGGCCATAGTATCTGTAATACCCAGACGAAACATCGCTGAGGCTTTTTCATCGTTAATTAACCGTTGTGCTAAAAGCAAGTAAGACAAATTAATATCATAAATATGTTTGAGTAATTCAGACGTACTCATTTTATACATCCCGACTGATTATGTTTTAAAACATAAGTTGGATGATAGAATTCTTCACCCAAGACCTGGGATCCTTCCCGCTATACAGTTAATTAAAACCCATAGAACTAAAAGTAATTAAAACCTACTGGTGTTACATTACAAAAATACCATTTTGGTATGAAATAACATGTCGTAAACTTGGCAGCTCGATTTTGTGCTGCTCTGATAGTGCATCTTGCTATGCAACTTTTCTTACAAAATATTAGGATTATTCCTAAAGAGGCCCAACTCTACTCCCGAATCGTTAGCACATACAATGTGACTAGTGATTCATTTTAAATGTAATGTGATATAGATCACAAAAATAAAATATAAAGCTGTTTCTTACACTCATAATTGTTCACTTTTCACTCACACTCATGGTTAAAAAACACTCACAAGTCAGAAAAGAGCTAAAAAACTAGATATATAGGCCCAATTCTTAGTGTTTTTAGATCAGTTCGAACAAAAGCATTCCTAAAGCAAAATAGCAGAACATAAATCTGTTATAACCCAAAATTATCAGCAGTAAGGACTAAAGCAGAGGATTATAGTTCGGTTATCCTATAAGTACCCTTCCGAAACTATTTTGTTTTAACGAATATTTATGCGATTTCACAAAACACCGCCTACCGATCATTTATTAACCTATTTACCTTTTAACGTTAAAAAACCCAACAACATGTATTAAAAAAGGCAACAGAGGTAACTGCATGTTTCAATTCAACGCTATTGCACACATTTCATTCTGCCGCAGTTTCAACTGCGGTTCATATCCGCGTTTCCACAAGGAATTTGTGAATAGAATGTAATTAAAAATAATTAATAATGTTTGAAACATAAGTTTCAAATATTGCTTATTAGCGACTATTTTAATTAACGCCCTATCACGGCTCGCATTATTGGCTGGTCGTAACCAAATGTGACTGACATCCCATTTATCAAAGGTGTATTCCCCTAACCTTTAATCTATAGCCGCGCTTATGGGAGCTTAATGATGGGATACAGAAATGTACTGGTCGCAGTTGCCCTTTCACCCGATAGCCAACAATTGGTTAATAAAGCCGTTTCTATCGTGCGGCCCTATAATGGCAGGGTTTCGTTAATCACCCTGACAACTGAGCCAGAAATGTACAGCAGTTATGCTGCCCCCATGCTGGGAGACTTGCGTTCTGTGTTGCAAGAAGAAGCGCAACTATTTATGGAGGAGTTAGCGATTAATGCTGATTATCCCATAGAGGATAGATCCATTGTGCACGGGCAATTCGCTGATAGCATGGCTTACGTTTGCCAACAGCAGCATATTGATTTAGTTATCTGCGGTAACCACAGTACAAGCCTGATGAATAAACTCTCCTGTTCTGCTGCCAAGCTGATTAATACCAGTAGTGTCGACGTATTGATCGTCCCACTTTAATTAACCCGTAGCTGTGCATTGCGACAACCGTTCTGTCAGCACCGTAATGCCTTTCGCTGTGTTGCCGCACTATTAGCTGAAATCATCCCGCCGAGTTCTACTATTATTCTCAACACGCGTTATTTTTAATATTCGCTATGTTCACTACCGGCCTTTTTACTCCGTCCAAGTAAGGGAATTTGATGCCTCAAGATAAAACCAGTAACCGCCGTATTCTGCTGGCTTCACGCCCACATGGCACACCAACCAGCGAAAATTTCACCTTAGATATTCAACCTATTGCGCAACCCGCAGCAGGTCAGGTGCTACTTCGCACTCGCTATTTGTCGCTTGACCCCTATATGCGTGGCCGTATGAGCGACGCCCCCTCCTATGCCGCGCCGGTTGAAATTGGTGACGTCATGGTAGGCGGGGCCGTCTCACGCGTTGAAGCCTCTAATCATCCGGAGTTTCAAGTGGGTGATTGGGTTTTGGCCAACAGTGGCTGGCAAGACTATACGTTATCGGATGGTGCTGGTATCCGCAATTTGGGGCCACAACTCTCCCATCCTTCACGCTCTCTGGGCGTTTTGGGCATGCCTGGTTTCACGGCTTATATGGGACTATTGGATATTGGTCAGCCCAAAGCGGGCGAAACCCTGGTCGTTGCCGCTGCCAGTGGCGCGGTTGGTTCAGTTGTCGGGCAAGTCGGTAAACTAAAAGGATGCAAAGTTATCGGGATAGCCGGAGGATCGGAGAAATGCCGCTATGTGGTGGAAGAATTGGGCTTCGACGCCTGTATTGACCACCGGGCAACAGATTTTGCGCAACAATTGGAAAAAGCCTGTTCTGACGGCATTGATATTTATTATGAAAATGTAGGTGGTGCGGTATTTGACGCGGTATTGCCATTGCTGAACCCACGCGCCCGTATTCCAGTATGCGGGTTGATAGCACGCTATAACGATACAGAATTACCGGACGGCCCGGATCGTTTGCCACTGTTACAAAGCATCATTTTGCGCAAACGGATTAGGATGCAAGGATTTATCATTTTTGATGACTATGGCCATCATTTTGGTGATTTCCTACAGCAAATGACCCAATGGGTTGATCAGGGCAAAATCAAGTTCCGTGAAGACTTGGTCGACGGACTAGAAAATGCGCCGCAAGCCTTTATCGGCCTATTGGAAGGCAAGAATTTTGGCAAGTTGGTGATTCGCGTCAGTAATGAATAGTCGAAATAATTCCGGGGCCAACTCGCCCCGGAAACTGTTATATCAATGCCCTGATAGCAACAAATAGTCTTGCCGGATATAAAACCTAGACATTAATCGAAGCAATTACAACCACTCACCGAAGCGGCGAATATAAAATTGCTTCATCATTTGCGCAACAATACAGTAGCTGACTAAGGTACCTGCCAACCAAGGGAAATATTGCCACGGTAATGGTTGCAATCCGACTAATGCTCCCAAAGGTGAGAACGGAATATAGATACCTATTGCCATGATCAATCCGGTCGTCAATAGCACTGGTAAGGCGGCGGTACTTTGAATAAACGGTATTTTTTGTGTGCGCAACATATGGACAACCAACGTCTGCGACAACAGACCTTCAATAAACCAACCGGACTGGAACAAAGCCTGATGCTCAACACTGTTAGCCGCAAAAACAAACCACATCAGTGCATAAGTCGTAATATCAAAAATTGAGGAAGTTGGCCCAATCCATAGCATAAAGCGGCCAATATTCTTAGCATCCCACTTACGCGGCTTGCGTAAAAATTCTTTGTCCATTTTATCCCACGGCAGGGAGAGCTGGGAAATGTCATACATCAGGTTTTGTAACAGCAGGTGGATGGCAAGCATGGGTAAGAAGGGAATAAATGCACTGGCAACCAGCACTGAGAACACATTGCCGAAATTCGAGCTAGCCGTCATATTCAGATATTTGATGATATTACCGAAGGTTTCACGCCCTATAATAACCCCCTCCTCCAGCACCATCAGATTCTTTTCTAACAGAATAATATCTGCCGACTCTTTAGCGATATCAGTGCCAGTATCAACCGATATCCCCACGTCAGCATCGCGTAATGCCGGTGCATCATTGATGCCATCGCCAAGAAAACCAACGGTATGCCCATTGCTTTGCAGCATTTTTAGCACCCGTGATTTTTGCAAAGGGGTAAGTTTGGTAAACACTGTGCGCAACTCGACTTCACGCGCTAACGTTTCATCATCCATACCTTCAATATCACGACCACTCAGCGGCTCCCCCGGCTCCAACCCGACATCGCGGCAGATTTTTGCCGTAATAATCGGGTTATCGCCCGTTAACACTTTTACTGCAACACCATTTTCTCGCAGTGCGGTGATAGCAGCCTCTGCGCTCTCTTTTGGCGGATCGAGGAAAGTCAGTAGCCCTTGAACAACTAAATCACGTTCATCATTAATATTTAACGGTAATTCACTGAGCTGAGTCCCTAATTCACGGGTTGCCAGTAACAAAACACGAAAACCGTCTTCATTATATTGTGTGGCTAACGCCAGTAATTTGGCTCTGCGGGCTTCATCCAGTGGGTATATCTTATCTCCCTCGCGAACTTGGGTGCAGATACTCAGCATCTCTTCCACCGCACCTTTGCAAATTAAGCGCTGGTGCTGCTGCTCATCTTTTACCACAATTGACAGACGACGACGGATAAAATCAAACGGTAATTCATCGACCTTGTTAAAGCCGCGCAAAGCATCTATTTCAGGTTTACCGCGGCTAAATTTTATGACCGCCTGATCCATCAGATTTCGCATACCACTTTGATGGAAACTATTAAGCCATGCTAATTGCAGCACTTTATTGTCATTGCTGCCACTGGCATCCAGGTGGTGTTCAAGAATGATGCGGTCCTGGGTTAATGTGCCGGTTTTATCTGTGCACAACACATCCATAGCACCAAAGTTCTGTATTGCATTCAATCGCTTAACCACAACTTTTCGCCGTGACATAGCAATTGCGCCTTTCGCCAGGTTAGAACTGACAATCATTGGCAACATTTCAGGGGTTAACCCAACCGCAACTGCCAATGCAAATAGTGCCGCTTCAGTCCAATCACCTTTTGTAAAACCATTAATTAGCAATACAATCGGTACCATTACCAACATAAAACGAATCAATAACCAACTGACACTGTTGACGCCACGATCAAATGCCGTCTGTGCGCGAGTGCCAACAATCGACTTAGCAAGCGACCCGAAATAAGTATGCCCGCCGGTAGCCACAACCACAGCCATTGCCGTTCCACTGGCAACGTTAGTTCCCATCAGACAAATATTAGATAATTCAAGTAATTCACTCTCGCTATTGGCATCCGCATCTACTGATTTTGAGCTGATGGCCCCCATTGCGTCGTACTTTTCAATAGGGATAGCTTCTCCGGTCAGGATCGCCTGGCTGATAAACAAATCTCTGGATTTAATGAGCCGTAAATCTGCCGGAATCATATCTCCGGCGGATAACAGAATGATATCCCCCGGCACTAATTGCTTAATCGCAATTTCTTGTTTTGCCGGTTGGGCACTATGGCTACTACGGCGTAATACTGTGGCGGTGGTTCGCACCATCGATTTCAGGGCTTCAGCCGCTTTATTGGTGCGGTACTCCTGCCAGAAACGCAATAAACCACTGATCAATACCATCGTCACAATAATTGTGACACCAATCAGATCAGTCTCCTCACCCTGTTGTAATGGCAGCCAATAATCAGTAAAGAAACTGATTGCCGCCAATACCATCAAAACAAAAATAAAAGGGTTATTAAATGCTGCCAATAACTGAAGCAACGCTGGGGGCGCTTTCTCATGTGCTACCTGATTAATGCCGTATAATTCCAGTCGCTCCCTGGCATCCTCTTCTGTCAGCCCATTTAAATTAGCATTCAACTTGGATAATGTTTGATCCAAACTATTCTTGGCTTCTTGCGCGATAGCAAAAGTTTTTTTATTACTGTTACGGCTGGTAACTGTTTTTTTGAATTGGGTCATAACGCTTCTCTTTTAATTCTAAACGCACAGGGTTTATCCGCTCAATTATTGAGAGATAAATGTGCTGAACTATTATTGCGCTGCCAACTTTGTATTTATATTTAATTAGCAGCGACTAATTTGGTTAACTCCGGGGTGATCGTCCATAACAACTCCTTACTACCACGTGGGTCAGTATTTAATTATTTATTGCAAAAAATTGAGCAATTTATTAATGAGTAAATTACTTTATTATTAAGCAGGTAATTCAGATGCGATACGCCAATGGACAGCACTGACGCTCCGCTCCAGACTGACACGGCAAACAATACTTTCAATTTCTCTTTGCGCTGCGGGTGTCGCCATTATTTCTGCACACACTTCCAATTGACCGGGTTTGGCAATATCTGCACTGCAAAGTGACTGTAATCGTAATGCCACACCATTTAACGCCTGTAAAATAAGGGTGCGAACCAATATCTCATCTTCCGCACCACAAGTGACCTGAATCCGGTAACGAACTTCCAGGTCTATGGCTTGTTGTTGAGGCTGCATATTAATCCGTTGCGCCGCCTCCCGTAACAATATATTGGCACACAGAATAACGGCAGTGGCGGCCACTGCATTCCAATACAGTCCCAAGCCACAAAGCACACCAATACCCGCCGAGCACCAGAGTGTAGCTGCGGTGTTCAGGCCACGAATATTCATGCCTTCACGCATAATGACGCCTGCACCCAAAAAACCGATGCCTGAAACAACTTGAGCGGCGATACGACCAGGGCTATCAGGGGATGTGGCATAAGAGCTGAGAATAAATACTGCAGCACCGGTCGCGACTAATGCATTAGTACGTAAGCCCGCCATACGCTGGCGCCATTGTCTTTCAGCGCCAATTAATGCGCCCAAACACATCGCCAGTAATAAATTTACGACAAAAGGAGTTAATGCCATGATTCTCTCCATGAATTAATCATTGGTAGAATAATCATGTGCTATTTAGCACACAGGTAATTGTGCTGAGATATATAACCCGAGGGTATAAATCAGCAATAGCCTGTGTTTCTGCCAGGAGGAAAAAGTGCGTGGTTGTTAAATACCATAATAAAAACCCGAATTATTACCCTCGATGATTAAACATCGAGTTAAATATTACACCCACATTCATTGGCGTTATAACCAGACAACGATTGAATGAATCTCGTTGCGCTGACTAAAACATGGGCTTCAAGTGAATAAACACCACCAGCGCCACGATAACGTCAAGTAATAAGGGTCTACTTGGGTATGCACAACTCAGGAAATAAGAGAGGGTGCTGCCCGCCATTTTCGGCAAGCAACAAATCTGTAGAGAGATAGGTTAGCTTGCCTTGCTTATTTGACTACTACTTTGCGTATCCATTATTTTCTCCACCGAAATTTTTCAAGAGTATAGTTGCGTGTGATAATTATGTAAAGTCTATATTTCTAAACAAAACCTAAACCAGCCCCAATGAATTAAACAATAAACTTAATATTTATAATATATCGATTAATTACATCATACTCTACTCAAGCCATTGAGCATGCGTCAGGGGCATATAAGAATAAAACAGAGATAAGAGAATCAACTCAAACACTCTTACCTGCCATTCCCCGCGTCGGCGCCCATACTCAATCACCTTCGCTAAGACTCGCGCACAATGACACCTATACCCCCTAACTCAACCAACTGAGAGCATCCCCCTGTCCTTACCATCAAGTCATTGACGCAATTACAGAAATCCCATCAATCTTTAATCCAAATTGCGATCGTGATCCCATTTATAACCCTAACTATTTTAGCTCCGTTGCCGATAGGTTCTTAAAGGACTGTTGAAATTTTTTTAGATATAGGGGTGGATTAACTTTAAGTAGCGATGCCTGTACCCACCGTAAATCGGCGTTACAGCGAACCAGGCTATAGCTTCAACCATACCGGGTACATCAGGCAAGGACCTTTCCTCGAGCGACTATAGAAACGGAACTAACAATGAAACGTGGAAGTACGCATCAGCCATTGGATATAAAAATAGCGCCAGAACAGAATAAAAATACGAAAGTATTGTTTATTAATAATATGCGTCTGGTCACGTTGTTTATCGCCATCTTGGCGGGAATACTGCTTTTATTTGCAGCGGCGATTGGGACGTCAGGTTACTTCTTAAAACAGAGTAACCAATCACTGGAAGAGGCGACGCAAGAACTAGATATCCGCCTGGGTCTGTCTAACAGTTCGAACCACCTGCGTACTGCACGCCTTATTCTGATTCAAGCAGCATCAGCGGCACGTATCGGTGATACCGAGGGTTATCAGCAGGGGCTAAAAAACGCTGAGAGCCGTATCGCTCAATCGCAGCAAATGTTTAATCTCTACTATAACCGTCCGGTTAAATCCGAAACGGATAGCGCATTAGATGCACCATTGAAAAAAGCCTATGAACAGTATCGCGACGAGGGAATGAAACTCATGCTCGACGCGACGAAAGAAGGTCATTTTGAAGAAGTTATTTCCCTTGAAGCTGAAAAACTTAATCAGTTGGATGATGCTTATAATGAACCACTGCTGAAAGCAGTTAAGTATCGTACCGAACGGGCTAACCAGATTAATCAGACCGCCCAACAACAAGCCCGTCTTGGTTATATGCTGATGGGAGGCGCTTTTATTCTGGCCATCTTACTGACATTAATTGCTTTTTTAGTGATCAGCAAAGTCATCATCAAGCCGATTAATTGGCTGGTAGCACGTATTCAGCGTATTGCTCAGGGGGATTTGACACAAAGTTCGGTCTCATTTGGCCGCAATGAAATTGGTGTGTTGGGTAACAATATTCAACAAATGCAGGATTCGTTATCCCTAACTGTGGAAGCTGTGCGCAGCAGTGCTGAATCTATTTACCAAGGATCGAGTGAAATTGCACTGGGTAATACCGACCTTTCGGCACGTACCGAGCAACAAGCCGCATCACTTGAACAGACCGCCGCCAGCATGGAGCAACTGACCGCAACCGTAAAACAAAATGCGGAGAATGCCCATCATGCGAGCCAGCTCGCAGCCAACGCATCAGGTAAAGCTGCCCAGGGTGGCGATATCGTTAATGATGTTGTTAGCACGATGGATAAGATATCCCTCAGTTCAATGAAAATTGCTGAAATTACCAATGTAATTAATAGTATCGCGTTCCAAACGAATATTCTGGCTCTGAATGCTGCGGTTGAAGCTGCCCGGGCGGGTGAACAAGGCCGTGGTTTTGCTGTAGTGGCCAGTGAAGTCCGTAATCTGGCACAGCGCAGTGCCGATGCTGCCAAAGAGATAGAATCGTTGATTGAGGCCTCGGTTGACCTGATTGGTGATGGATCCATTCTGGTGTCCGATGCCGGTAAAGCGATGAATGAGATCGTGACAGCCGTTAGTCATGTAACTGATATTATGGGTGAAATTGCCTCTGCTTCTGATGAGCAGAGTCGTGGTATTAGTCAGGTTGCCCAGGCAGTTTCAGAAATGGACAATGTCACGCAACAGAATGCCTCTTTAGTTCAGGAAGCGTCAGCGGCGGCGGCCTCTTTGGAACAACAAGCTGAAATCTTGACTCAAGCCGTTGCAGTATTCCATTTAAAAGGCGGCAACCCTGCCCCGTCACTGAAAACTCCGGCACCTATGTCCACCAAACAGAAGAGCGCGGTCGGGAATAAGAAGTCCGGTGACGACTCACTAAACTGGGAAACGTTCTGAGTTAACACCAGAAACCGTTCAACCAAACTATAGTGACGATATTTAGATAGCAAAACCGGAGGCAAGGTGTACTCACCTTCCTCCGGTTTTTTATTGCGTCGCCCGCAGCACAACAGACAGAACACCAATGTTACGGGTGAAGCGGCTCGACAAAGGTGCCATCATGGCTATCAATCTCGTTAAAGAACCAGACACCTGAGGGGTAATCTTCCAACGAAACCAGATACATAATACCCTCACTAAACTGCTCAACCTCTAACACAACCCCCTCACGCCGTGGGCCGCCATCGGTTTTTACTGTCACCCGATCATTCACTTTCATGATATTACCTTCAATTAAATCAATGCTGCTAGTGTAGTACAGAATAAGGTGAGAATGATAAGGTTTACGTATAAACAACGGTATGCTTTTGGTGAATATATTCGAGGGCAGAACAGTATTGGCTTACTGAGTAAGAGAAGCTGAGTTAATCAGAGTCGAGGGGATAAAGCAGAGGATCTTACTGGATGCCAGAAAGTAAAAAACCCGCCTTAGCGGGTTTTTTTATAATCAGCCAAAGGCCAATTAGATTGCAGTTACGTTTGCTGCAGACGGACCTTTAGCACCGTTCTCGATAGAGAACTGTACATTCTGGCCTTCAGCCAGGGTCTTGAAGCCTTGATCTTGGATTGCAGAGAAGTGAACGAACACGTCTTTGCTGCCATCAGCTGGAGTGATGAAACCGAAGCCTTTAGACTCGTTGAACCACTTTACTTGACCTTTCATCATGTTAGACATGTGTATTTCCTTTATTAAAAAAATTTGCCACCATGGGCGTGTTATAGCCGGTTATCAGTCGTTACTTATGGAGGCACTATGAAGGAAATTCGTCAGTGAAGAGCTATCAACGATAACGCTTTAAATATGAACCACTTTACTCAAGATGTCGTGCATAAATAGGTCTGTACCACAGGCCGAGACGCATTAACTCATGACCGGCTTTTAATAGCAACTCTTTTTAGCGGGCAAACTACAGATTCTTGTTTGCATGGCTAAAATAAAACCAAAAAAGCTATTAATTATACTCTTGATGCCCACTTTTACGCAGAATAATCATAAAATTTATTGTTACTAAACTACTGCTGCCCAAACGCTGGCGATAATAAAAAGAGCAAAATATATTAAATAGGCTGTTTCACGTCATGTTTTCCGATGGGTACTGAAAGTTTATCTCATGAGTTTGCTATAATATGCAGCCACCTACCCCTGAGAGAAACACATGAGGCCGAAGTCTGTCACCTTAGATGATGTTGCACGTCAGGCGGGAGTGTCATATCAAACCGTATCACGTGTTTTAAACCAGGCCCTTCATGTCTCGCCAAAAACCCGCAGCAAGGTCGAACAGGCCATGGCTGACTTAAACTATGTTCCGAACCGCGTAGCACAGCAATTAGCGGGGAAACATAGCCTTACGCTTGGGCTGGCAACGGCAGATCTCGCGTTGCATGCCCCCTCTCAAATAGCCGCAGCGATAAAAAGCAAAGCCCGCGAGTTGGGATACGCAATAGTGATTGCCATGGTTGATGATCAAACTGGCCCAGCCTGCCAGCAAGCCATAAATGAGCTATTAGCTCAACGGGTGGACGGGATCTTAGTGAATATTCCGCTGAAGCCCAAAGGCTGCGAGAAAATTGTCCAACAGTGTGCTGATACTCCAGTGCTGTTCTTGGATGTTGATCCACAATCTACCGCCTTCAGTGTTCTGTTTGATGCCAAGGTCGGGGCAGTTCAGGGGGCTGAACACCTAATTAGCTTAGGCCATCAGCAGATTGCCCTTATCTGTGGACCCAAAAATGCCATTTCAGCCCAGTTACGTTATCAGGGCTGGTTACAGGTACTCAATGATGCCTCGTTAATACCGCAGGCGGTCTATCACGGTGAGTGGAATGCCAAAAGCGGCTATCAGACCACACTGCAACTCATTACCAGCAACATCCCTTTTAGCGCCATTTTGGTCGCTAACGATCAAATGGCTCTTGGTGTATTACGCGCTCTGCATGAGCATAATATCAATGTCCCTGAGCACGTCTCGGTCATTGGTTACGATGACACCGCAGACAGCGCCTATTTCCAACCGCCACTGACGACTGTCAGGCAGGACTTCAAGCAATTAGGGGAAGAGAGCGTTTCCCGCCTGATTGTCAGGCTGCACCACTCAATTGAGCTACCTTCTGAGTCTCTCTTGTTAGCCACTGAACTGACAATACGCCAAACAACAGCACGCTTTAAGCGCTCTATCCTTAAAAACGAATAAATGCGATCACTCTCGACTATTTATCCAACCACTATTTACTTTATCTGTCGTTGAATTCATCTTTACCCCAACACAATTGTGAGCGCATAACATTTTTACCCTTTGATCACTTACCAGCACAAAAAGTATCCACGCACATCGCAGAAATGAGGCTGATATCATGACGTCACAGCAGAAGGTTCAACAGCAGGTTCAACCGCCCCTATCGCAGATTTTGTCACGCAGAGATTGGGAGAACCCGCAGGTGACGCAGTATCACTGCCTTGAAGCACATCCTCCCTTTTACAGTTGGCGTGATAGCGACAGCGCAAAAAATGATACCCCTTCGCCACAACGGTGTTTACTCAACGGACAATGGTCATTCAACTATTTCGACCAGCCAGAAAGAGTACCAGATGAGTGGGTTGAGCACGATTTATCGGGAGCGAGATTACTGCCAGTCCCCGCCAACTGGCAACGCCATGGTTACGACACCCCGATTTACACTAACGTCCAATACCCTATTCCGGTCGACCCGCCGCGAGTACCACAACAGAACCCGACCGGTTGTTATTCGCGTAATTTCGTTTTAGAGCCAGATTGGCTCTCATCAGGCCAAACACGCATTATTTTTGATGGTGTCAGTTCCGCATTTTATCTGTGGTGTAACGGAAAATGGGTGGGTTATTCCCAAGACAGTCGCCTGCCTGCTGAGTTCGATCTCACTCCTTACTTACAGGCGGGTGATAACCGTATCGCCGTTCTGGTTTTACGTTGGAGTGATGGCAGTTATCTGGAAGATCAGGATATGTGGCGCATGAGCGGTATTTTCCGTGATGTCAGTTTGCTTCACAAACCAGCGATCCATTTGCGGGATATCCATATCGCCACACATTTGTCCCCGGAGTTCAGCTCTGCCAATTTAGAGGTAATGGCAGCGATAAATATTCCTCCACTCAGCATCAACGATCCACAGATAACTGGGGCTTATCAAGTCCGCGTACAATTGTGGCTGGCAGATAAGTTAATTAGCAGTTTGCAGCAACCGCTAGGTACCCAAGCCATTGATGAACGCGGGCAATACACTGATCGCACCCATCTTAAGCTGCGGGTGGAATCCCCCTCTTTATGGAGTGCAGAACAACCCACACTGTATCGCGCCGTGATTTCGCTGCTCACTCAGCAGCAAGAATTGATTGAGTCAGAAGCCTATGATGTCGGTTTTCGACAAGTTACCATCCACCAGGGTCTGCTTAAGGTTAATGGTAAAACGGTATTGATTCGGGGGGTGAACCGTCATGAACATCATCCGCAAACCGGTCAGACCATCGATGAAGAGAGCATGCGGCAAGACATCATTCTGATGAAACAGCATAACTTTAATGCCGTGCGCTGCTCACACTATCCAAACCATCCATTGTGGTACCGCCTGTGTGATCGCTATGGTCTGTATGTTGTGGACGAAGCCAATATTGAAACACACGGTATGCAACCGATGGGGCGTCTCGCGGACGATCCTCAGTGGTTCTCTGCTTTCAGCGAACGGGTTACGCGTATGGTTCAGCGTGACCGTAATCACGCCTGTATCATTATTTGGTCTTTGGGCAACGAATCTGGCCATGGCGCAACCCATGATGCCCTCTATCGCTGGATTAAAACCAATGACCCGACACGTCCGGTACAATACGAAGGCGGCGGCGCAAATACGCTCGCGACCGATATTGTATGCCCAATGTATGCTCGCGTGGATGAGGACCAACCTTTCCCAGCGGTGCCCAAGTGGGCAATCAAGAAATGGATTGGTTTGCCTGATGAATCTCGCCCATTGATTCTGTGTGAATACGCTCATGCAATGGGTAATAGCTTCGGTGGGTTTGCCCGTTACTGGCAGGCATTCCGCCAATATCCTCGGTTACAGGGTGGTTTTATTTGGGATTGGGTAGATCAAAGCCTTATCCGCGATGATGAGAATGGTGAACCTTACTGGGCTTATGGCGGTGATTTTGGTGATAGCCCCAATGACCGCCAATTTTGTATGAACGGGTTAGTTTTCCCTGACCGCAGCCCTCATCCCAGCTTGTACGAAGCACAATGCGCGCAGCAGTTTTTCCAATTTTCATTACTGAGCACCACGCCACTGGTGATAAGTGTCACCAGTGAATATCTGTTCAGACACAGTGATAATGAACAGCTCTATTGGCGAATTGAATTAGACGGCGAATTGATACAGGAAGGTGACTTTTCTCTTGATTTATCTCCTGAGACTACGCAGCACTACAGGCTGGCAGAGCAATTACCCCTGACAGATAAACCCGGCCATTTATGGTTAAACGTTGACGTCAGGTTGAGAACAGAAACACCTTGGGCAGCCAGCAACCATCGCAGCGCCTGGCATCAATGGCGTTTACCTCGGGCGCTATCTATACCCCGCCGCTCTGTGCCAAATAGCACTGAGCTAAATAGTACCGAGCCAAGCGAGCTTCAGCTCATCCAAGATGCGCACTCGATTATGGTGACTCACCAGCAACAGCGTTGGCAGTTCAATCGTCAGACTGGCTTGCTGGAACAATGGTGGGTGGGTGAATTACCGGTGTTACTTAGCCCGCTGCGTGATCAATTTGTTCGTGCGCCACTGGATAACGATATTGGTATTAGCGAAGCAACCCGTATCGACCCCAACGCCTGGGTCGAACGCTGGAAAAAGGCGGGAATGTATCAGTTGGAACAACGTTGTCTATCATTACACGCTGATAGCCTCTCCCACTCAATACAAATCTGTGCCGACTACAGCTATGAGTTTGCCAATGAAGTGCTATTGCATTCACATTGGTTATACCGTTTTGATCAGCAAGGCCGTATGACCATTGATGTTCAGGTTGAAGTGGCAACATCACTTCCCCCTCCGGCCAGAATCGGTATGTGCTGCCAACTATCAGATCTCGCTCCATATGTTGACTGGCAAGGGTTAGGGCCACATGAAAACTATCCTGACCGGCAGCTTTCAGCACAATATGGTCAGTGGTCACAGCCGCTTGAGCAGATGCACACACCCTACATTTTCCCGAGTGAAAATGGCTTACGCTGTAATACCCACTCTCTGCGTTACGGAAACTGGCAATTAACCGGTCGGTTCCATTTTGGTATCAGCCGTTACAGCACGCAGCAACTGATGATAACCAGCCACCAGCACTTACTAAAACCCGATCAAGGTACCTGGTTGAATATCGATGGTTTTCATATGGGGGTCGGTGGTGACGACTCATGGAGCCCTAGTGTTCACGCTGATCACTTGCTGACGGACGAAAGCTATCACTATCAGGTCTGCTGGCACTATAAGGGTTAGGCTTAAGCTTAGCGCGGCGTACGGTGGCTATCTCGTCACCGTACGCCGCGGGTTATCCTGGTCCACAATTTCAGATTTATACCTATAGCGTAAGAAAAGTAATGTTCATACAATCAAAGCGTTCCAAACATCTCTTAGTCTTGATTGTAGCCCTGCAAGTAAGCCATACATGCACGACTCCTTTGCAAATTTGTGCGCCCACTCTGTTGGGCGCTTTTTTTGTTTTCTACTTCACTGATGTTTTCTGACGCTTATTTTTGTCATCACTTAAGCACATTCTCGTCATGAATTATTTCCATTACCAGACTAAGATAGTCTCGTAGTCACCGGCATAGCATCGGACTTACCACTTTTAGGCGACAAGAGGAATATTATGACATCGTTAACGCACCTCCCGGCGAATATGGTCGCAATTGAAATCACTCAGTCTGGTGGACCAGAAGTCTTAGTGGCCGTACAGCGTCCAACACCGATGCCTGCTGCGGGCGAAATATTAGTTAAAGTTTCAGCCGCAGGTGTTAACCGCCCTGATGTGATGCAACGTCGTGGTCAGTATGCGCCGCCGCCGGGGGCCTCAGATATTCCTGGATTAGAAGTTGCCGGCGAAGTGGTCGCCATTGCAGCTGATGTGAGCCGTTTTAAGATCGGAGACAGAGTCTGTGGGCTGATAGCTGGTGGGGGTTATGCGCAATACTGTGTCATACATGAAACCAATGCCTTACCTATTCCCTCCCCCCTTACTGATATTGAAGCAGCGGCGTTACCTGAAACATTCTTTACCGTATGGACCAACCTATTCCAACGAGGCCATTTTAGCGCCGGCGAAACAGTCTTAATTCACGGCGGATCTTCGGGTATTGGGACCACCGCAATATTACTGAGCAAAGCATTTGGCGCACAGACAGTGATTGTCACTGTGGGTTCAGAGGAAAAACGTCAAGCGTGCCTGAAGTTAGGGGCAGATGTTGCTATTAACTACCACACCCAAGATTTTGTCACTGAAACTAAACGCGCTACTGCCGGTAAAGGGGCTGATGTTATTGTTGATTTAATTGCTGGAGAGTATGTCGGGCGCAATTATGAAGCTGCGGCCATGAATGGGCGTATTGTTCAAATTGGTACACAAAATGGTAATGCTAAAGATCTTAACCTGATGTTAATGTTGCTAAAACGCCTGACACACACCGGATCTACATTGCGCTCTCGTAGCGTTGCAGAAAAGGCACTGATCGCCCAAGAACTGGAAAAGCAAGTCTGGCCTTTACTAGGTAAGGGCAATATGAAGCCGCAAATCTGCCAGACATTCCCACTGGAAGAAGCATCGAAAGCGCATGAGTTGATGGAAGGCAGTACACATATCGGGAAAATTGTTTTGACCGTTTAAAGCAATGCAAAACGATAAAAACCGCTATTATTTATACTCATCCGCAGAAATCGACACTCAAGGGTTGATTTCTGCGGATGAGTAAATAATATACATCACTATTATCCCTTATCAGCCTATAACAGTTTAGCTAACTAATTTATTGAACTGATATACTTTAGATTTGATCTTCTATGTTAATCTATAACAAACCATTATGGTTTAATTTTTATGAGTCATTAATCACAAGGTCATAATTATGGACATAATTAAAAAAATATTAATTGACGACATCGCAAGAATAAATCAAAAAGAAAAAAGAGATGGCCGGTTAAAATTTAACAGCGATTTTGTCTACAAACATCCCTACCTTTGCCTGGCAATGCTAGTGTCATATTTTTTCGTCTTAGTTTTGATGTACTTAACGCCATACTTTGGCACAGGCTACATGATTGCATTTACCGCTTTCTTTGTCCTGATGTCAGCCATCCTTATGATGGAAATCAAACCTGTATTTAAGTTTGAGGATATTGGCATTCTTGACTTACGCGTTTGCTACAACGGAGAGTGGTTCTTTAGTCGTGCGTTATCAACACAAGCAATTGATGAAATATTAAATAACAAGAATATCAGTGATGACTTTAAACTTCGCTTTAAGCATATTATTAATAATAAAGGCGAAATAGATTTTTATGATGTCTATGATTTGGCTTATTTACAAAAAAAGCCCTCACGGTTTAATGAACCAAACGTCACCTCCTCGTTAGCCAGTTCGTCAGTTATTGGGCAGTAAATACCCGTATTCATAACACTTATGCCCCGTATGGGGCTTTAATCGTTATATCAAAGTAGCCTTTTTATCCAGCATACTCATTAGTTTTGTTAGGCAGATATCGTTAATACGCTAAAATTTTGCCTATAATAAGGTTAATGCTCCTAATAAAAAGAGGCTAATAGGTATGGATAAAATTGATGAACAACTGATTGCTATTTTAGCGGAAAATTCTCGGATATCTCTAAAAGATCTGTCACAACAAGTGGACCTCTCCTCTCCGAGTACATCCGAACGTCTGCGGCGTCTTGAAGAACGTAATATCATCCGCAGTTACACTCTAGACTTAGACCCGCGAGCTTTCGGTTATAACTTGCAAGCCATTGTCCGGGTCAAGCCCTTGACGGGAATGCTGCATAGCGTTGCAAAGATGATCCAGGAGACACCAGAATGTGTTGAGTGTGACAAAGTAACCGGTGACGATTGCTTTATTAGCCGTCTATACCTTCAGTCATTGGAGCAATTAGATGCCATCACTGACCATTGGTCTGAACACGCCGAAATTCATACCTCAATCGTAAAATCATCCCCTATTATGCGGCGATTACCCCCATTAATGCAGCCAATCAGGGGCACAAAAATCTAAAATATGTGCCTCCAGGCTCACTTTATTTATAATAAAGAGTTATGCTTCCTACCATTAGATAGATATCAAAAAATGGATAGTTGATGAGCAGTGAAACCCTAAGCCAGGTGCCGGAGTCATTGATTCTAACACTCCCCAACAGCAGTTGGGATCAGAGTGAAACAGAAAATGCCCGCGCTATTGAGGCTCTAGAACAAGGTAAAGTGCTATTTTTACCTCATCTGGCCTTTGCACTAAGTGAACAGGAGAAACAACTGCTCAACCCTGCATTGGTTGATGCTAAGCGTAAAAATATCAGCTTCAAGCCAGTGGAAGGCACGCTAACGGGTGTTATTGATGAAAGCAAAATTACCTTAACCCGTCAGTTACTTGAACGCTATTACCAACGTTGCTTAAATTTAATTAATCAACTATTGCCAGAGTATAAATCTGCCCTGCACAGCCCAACCAATAGTTTACGTTTACACCCGGTTGCGGCCTGGCGTGATAACACATCATGGCGTAAAGACGATAGCCGCCTACATGTTGATGCATTCCCTTCACGCCCCAATTATGGTGAACGTATCATCCGTATCTTCACCAATATCAACCCTCAGGGTGAACCCCGGTCATGGCGTGTTGGCGAAAATTTCACCCAGTTGGCCAGCCGTTATTTACCGCAACTGGATGACTACTCCCCTATCAGTAGTTGGCTACAAAATAAAGTGGGTATCACTAAACGCCGTCGCAGCCATTACGACCATTTGATGCTTCAGTTACACGACAAAATGAAGTCCGATTTGGATTATCAGAAGAATGGCTCACAACAAGCGATTGATTTCCCATCGGGCAGCAGTTGGATCTGTTTTTCTGATCAAACCCCCCATGCCGCAATGGGTGGGCAATATATGTTAGAACAAACTTTCCTATTGCCGGTTACCGGCATGAAACACCCTGAGCAATCCCCGTTAAAGATACTGGAATCATTGACGCAGAAAGCACTAATATAATCCATACAGAGATTCCACTAATCCGCCAACTCGGCGGATTAGTGATTAAAAATATCATTGCCAAACCGCACCGGTTATATCGCGAGTAAATTAGCAAAAAAAATCATTGTTAAGCTTGATCCTCGATAAAAAATAAATATAATTCCTCACGTTATGTAAGCCAACTCCGCAATGGTTTTACTTGAGGTAAATAGATTAGCCTCATCGAGCACAATCCATATAGGGTATATTATTGCTCTGTTTGTGATTTTAGATAGCAGTTTTATTATATAGCTTATAATCATGGAATCTGATCAGATAGCGATTGGAGGTTAATATGGTTAAGGTCTATGACAGAAACAGAAACCAAATTATCCCGGGAAAACGTGTAATGGTCGCACAAACCGGTGAGATTGACGTGGCAAAAGCTATCCATGCCGACGGGCTGGCCCCAGTACAGGCCGAACGGGAAAGAGTGGTTGAATTGCAGCAAACAGGTGAACGTTATGTGCCTTTCGATTTAGTCAGACTAGGCTAATAGTCGTGAGTGCATATAATGAATAGATTTAGACATGCGACTTTCTTGGCAAAAATTGAAAAGCTAATTTATTAGCAGTGGCACTAATATGCTGGGGCACCTGTATTAAAAGGTCGCCCCATCATTTTTATATAACCTTGCTATTTATATAATTATGGCATTTAACAACACAACTATGATAGCCATCAACTATAACAATAGAGAGTGGAATCCTAGCCAACACTTATTATCATCAACTCCCAATAATATATCCGGCGGGTGTTAATGGCCGCCCGTCGGATCAGCGTTATTTAAATATGACAAGCCGGTTCAATCGCCTGAGCCACTTTCTTTTGGAAGGTCTCAAGCTGACAAAGTTTGTCCTCTCCGCTGTTTTCACAACCTTCAATCGCAACAGGAACCCTACCTGCCGGATTGTTTTTCAAATCTAGTTTCTCAGCATTTCGTAATTGCTCCATGGTTTGATAGAACATTTTCACCGCGACATAGCGTTGATGATTATCTGGGTTCTGCCATAGCTCAAAGACTAACCCTCCACCGGGCGGTGTATTATCGGGTTGCTGTGGTAGTTGCCAATTGGCACCCAACATTCCGCCAATATTGGCAATATTCGTATCATGCCCACCAAGGAAAAGAACTTTGGTTTGTGGTGATAACGGCAGTGTTTGTCCCTGAGCATCGCGCTGAAGGACGAGTGCGGTCTCGATCTGTTGCAATAATGGAGTGCCCTTATGACGAGCGATATAAGGTGTTTTGGCCATTAAATCAAATTGCGCATTATGCAACGATAATAACGAGATCCAATTTTCTTCTCCCGTTAACCGATGCCAGGCAACATCGGGCATCGCTTGTGAATTCTGTAGCAGGAAGATCTCACCCAAGGTTGATGATAGCGCCAATGGTCCACTGAGCGAGACTTTTGTCCCGGTATTATTCACCGTGATTTCATTCGCTGCAAATTGGGCAAAATCACAGGTTTTTCCTTGCTGTTGTAGTGATTTACAGTAAGGCGATGCTGCAAAGTTCAATACCTCGCCCATCTGGGCAAAGGGTTTAGCATAGCGCTGGCTCAGTTCACTTAATGGCGCACCCAGTCGCTCCTCAACAGCCTGATGGGTCTGTGTCGAATCTAACTTACACACCCCCGCATCGACCGGGTGAAATAGCGGATCCACTTTTTTCAAATCAGCCTGATAATGTACTTTCAGGCCGCACCCCGGTGCTATTCCATCAAGAAATGCCTGCCCGGTTAAACGCGTTCGTTGATCAATATCGGCCTGCGCATAGATAGCCGTATCAGTTGGGCACCCTGGCGCGAGTAACCCTTTGCTACGGAAGTAATCGCCATAGAATCCGCCCATCAATGTTACTAATTGTGCACCTCGGGGGGTTAAGTATCCTGCGGCGACCGGCCATTGCGGCCACTTGTCGGGGGTTACATCATTCATTAACTGTGTTTGTTTGGTCGGCGAGCGGACACCATGGCGGCTCAAAATAACCACGCGCTCCAATGTGTAACCGGTAGGCGGGATAGCAACCGGTGCGGCACTAATCGCGCTGCTACTTAGCATCAAGACCAGTGCGGATAATCGCAGACTATCTACTGTTACTGTCATAATTTTATATCCTTATTAAAACTACGAATACTTTTGCCTCAACGAGTATGGTCGACGATCGACGCCCCCACAATGTGCGAAAGCAATAAGCAGTAGGAGTGCTAATAAGTGCTATAGCGCAAAAAATTATGTCAATTGGCGCTAAACTTGATTCGCTTCTCAGTGTTAGAACGATAATTAGCCGATTATGTCATTAACAATATTTATATTGAAAGGAGGGAGGGTACAAATCCGCTTTATCATTCCGGCTATTGTCCGAAAAGCATTAAGCGCATAAAAGCATTTGGCACATTAGGATTGGAGAATATAGCCCGTAATCCGGCAGCTATACATACACATCATAAGGAGTCTGACATGCGGAAAACAGGCGATATCGACAGAGTCATGTCGGCCAGACAACTTCCAAACAAAGCCGTAGCACTGATTCTTGCAGGAGGCCGTGGCTCACGCCTTAAAGATCTTACGTCCGTTCGCGCGAAACCCGCAGTTCACTTTGGCGGAAAATACCGCATTATCGACTTCGCACTCTCTAACTGCCTCAATTCAGGTATTCGCCGAATCGGCGTGATAACGCAGTATCAATCTCATACCTTGGTGCAACATATTCAGCATGGTTGGTCGTTTCTCAGTGAAGAGATGAACGAGTTTGTTGATTTGTTACCTGCACAACAGCGCCAAGGACAAGAGCACTGGTATACCGGCACCGCTGATGCCGTCTTCCAGAACCTGGATATTATCCGCCGTTATCGTTCTGAATATGTCGTGATCCTCGCCGGGGACCATATATATAAAATGGACTACTCCCGCATGCTGTTAGATCACGTGGAAAGCGGCGCTGCCTGCACCGTAGCCTGTATTGAAGTGCCCAAAGAGGAAGCGAGTGCCTTCGGTGTAATGGAAGTGTCTGAAGATCTACAAGTAAAAATGTTTTGGGAAAAACCGGAGGATCCGCCAACGTTACCCGGCAAACCTGAGCGCAGCCTGGCCAGTATGGGAATTTATGTCTTTAATGCTGAGTTCCTGTTCAATTTACTGGAAAGCGATCACGCAGATAAAGGCAGTAGCCATGATTTTGGCAAAGATATTTTGCCGAAAATTACTGAACAAGGTCATGTCTGGGCGCATCCATTCTCACTGTCTTGTGTCTCAACGTCACCCGATGCCCCTGATTATTGGCGTGATGTAGGAACATTGGATGCCTACTGGCAGGCTAACCTCGATCAAGCAGCTATCACACCCGAGCTGGATATGTATGACCCCCATTGGCCAATACGTACCTATGCCGAGCCCTTACCACCGGCGAAATTTGTTCAGGATCGTTCTGGCAGTCACGGGATGACCATGAATACCTTAGTTTCCGGCGGTTGCTTTATCTCCGGTTCAGTGGTGGTCAACTCAGTGCTATTTTCCCGAGTGCGGGTCAACTCCTTCTGCAATATTGATTCTTGCGTATTGCTACCCGACGTCAATGTGGGCCGCTCTTGTCGTCTACACCGTTGTGTAATCGATCGTGCGAGTACTATCCCCGAGGGGATGGTGATTGGCGAAAATGCAGATGAAGATGCCCGTCGTTTCTATCGTTCAGAGAGTGGCATTGTATTAGTCACCCGCGAGATGCTGGCAAAGCTGTAAGGACAGAGGTGGCCTGACATGGACAAGTGAGGAATAATTTATATAATCAGACCAAACAAATCAAAAGGTCTGATTATGTCATTTACTGAATGGGTCATATTGGGTGTGGTTATTGGTTGTGCCGTTGGCGCGTTACTGAGGATTTTTGGTAAGAAGAAAGACCGCTAACCTTTTCAGTTGTCAGAATATACCCTAAATAATTCAAGTTGCAGGAAGGCGACAAGCGAGATACAAATCGGTCGGGAGCAGATTTGTACGCTGCTTGCAGCGGCCTCGCAGAGGCGAGGCCCAAGGATGGACCGAGTAACGAGCGCAGCCAGCACACATGCAGCTTGAAGTATGACGGGTATTGATAGAATAAGACGGCGCATCAATGTGCCGTCTTTTTTTGTGATAACAATCTCATTATCGATCAGAAGGTGTAACGTAACCCTAAGCGGAAACGATATTGCTCGCTGTTGTATTCATTCCAACGATCCAACCATTGCAATTCAAAATAGGGCATCCAGTGAGTGTCAATTTTATAACTGAATTTATTGGTTATTTCCCAGTGAGAACTTTTGCCATTTTTACCGTGAAAATCATTGACGCGCACAAAGTAATGAGGTTCAAAAGTATATGACAACGCATCAGTCAGTTTGAAATTCCAATAAGTAGCAAACTCATGGCTGTCATTGTGAGCATAATGACCATTGAGATCTTTTGATTCATAGTTATTGTGATTATAACGATAGCGCGCAGTCAAATTAAATACCGGTAAGAATTTGTAGTTAAAATCCATATAGACGGAACCACCCGAACCTGAGCTATTGGAGTTCACTAAGCCGCCAGGGGAAATAGTGAATTTATCTGTTGGGCGAAATAATGGATACCAACCCTCCAGTTCGTTATAGCTATGTTTGAATTGATCCATTTTCCCTGTGTTATAAGCATTCGTTAACATCAGGCCGGAACCATTATCAAAGTTATACCCACCGCGCAGGATAACTTCATGCAGCTCAGAGGCCGTATTATATGCTTCACGGGTTTCAACATAAGCTCGACCGGCAAAGGCACTGGCAGAGCAAACCAACGAGGTAATCAAGATAATTGAATTATATTTATTCATGACAAATCCCTATTGATAACAATAAATGAAGGTTTATTATTTTTCTTACATCATGAAAAATGACAAATAGTTATCATGGCTATTCCTCTGCCATAAATAACCGGTAGAGGAATAACACAATCAAAATAACAACATGCCAGTTTTTAACGTCACATCACTCTATATTTAATAGCATTTCTTATTACCACTAAAAATAGAAATCACCCCGACGTAGCCATTTTACGTAAATTCAATTCAGCAATAATTTTAACAAAGCGCTGCTCATTGAGCTTATAAAATAGCCCCATGGTTATGGCTGCAATCATTGCCAGAGTGCAAGGGTAAATAAAAATCAATTGGCGCAACCCCTCCAATACTGATGTCGATTGGGCAACATTGGGAATATAACCAATCTGAGTGAGCATGATACCGGGCAGAAATCCAGCCAGTGCGGCAGAAATTTTTCGTGAGAAGGTATAGCCGGTATACACCGACCCTTCTGCGCGAATCCCTGTTTTCCATTCACCATAATCCACCGTATCGGAGACTAATGCCCAGTTCAGGCTGTTGACAAATGCAGTACCGAAAAAGGCCATACAGGAGAATGCAACAAAGCTGACCGAACTGGTGCCCCAGATATAATTCAGTACATCCCCCATGCCCCATAACATTAAGCCACTAAGGTAGACGGTTTTCTTGCCGAAATACTTCACCGCCGTGGGGACCAGCAATACACCAATCAAAATACAGCCCATACTGAAAAAGCCCATATAGGACAGTAAATGAATATCCTGCAATACGTACTGAGTGTAATAAACCTGAATCGCCAGTTTGATATTGAATGCTGCCAACGTGCACAAATTGGCAATACATAACACTAATAGCGGCGGGTTCTTAAAGATGGCGCAAAATGATTTAAAAATACCCGGTTTATGGTGTACCGATACCGGTTCCACATAGCGTTCTTTGACACCGGAATAACACCACCACATGCAGACCAGGCCGAACGTGACAAATATTAGCGCTGCAACCAGATAGCCTATCTCAGGTGAGGACGTAAACAGCAGTTGAATTGGCATAAAAGCTACCGTGCACAGTAATAGCCCTACCGTCGCCCCACCCTGTCGCCAGGCTGCCAGGTGCGCGCGCTCATTTGGGTTTTTGGTCATTGCCGGGACCATCGCACCATAAGAGCAATTCATCAAACTGTAGAATAAACCGAATAACATAAACAGCACTGTTGCCAATACCGTTTTGATATTTAGACTAAAACCGGTATTGAGAAAGTTCGCGACAGCCAGCAATGCCACAGGTAATGAGGCATACAGAATAAATGGCCGGAACTTCCCTTTCACACCAATGTGACGGCGAGAATCTAATAGTACGCCGGTAAACATATCGGTAAAGGCGGTAAAGAACTTGGCAATCAAAAAAATCACGCCACCGTAAATAGCCGGGAGCCCCAGAATATCGGTATAAAACTTCAGTAAATAAAGTGTCCCGATGCACAGCATCAGGTTAGAACCAAAATCGCCCATTCCATAAGCTATTTTTTCCCGCAGCGGTAATCGAAGTGTTACGGGATCCTGGTAAGTTGAATTCGGCATCTGACAGGTCCTTTTTATTTTTTAACCCGCTTACCTCCGGTTAAATCTCACTCGCACCGGATCCTGCCATAAGCGGGTTGTAGGGTTTTGGTGGTGTTAATTCATCTGATTAAACAGATCAAGGCTAGATTGCCGGACTGACATCGCGTTTGCGCTCTTCCAGCTCGGTGACAATCTTGATGTAATTTTTCTCGGTCAGATGGTAGAACAACCCCATAGTCAGTGCGGTAAGTATCGCCAACCCGCATGGGTACAAGAAGATAAGCTGCGTTAGCCCCTCCAGAGTTCTTTCTCCCTGTGCCACGTTAGGCACATAGCCGATATACGCCAGCATGACACCGGGGAAGAAGCCTGCTAACCCTTGGGAAATCTTACGGAAGAAGGTGAAACCGGTGTATACCGTCCCCTCTGAGCGCACGCCGGTTTTCCACTCACCATATTCCACCGTGTCAGAAACCAGCGCCCAGTTCAGGCTGTTCACAAAAGCCGTGCCGAAGAAAGCCAGGCAAGAGAACAGAACAAATAAAGTCGAGGTGCTGCCCCACATGTAGTTCATGGCATCCCCCAAGATCCACAAGCTCAGCCCACCCAAATAGACGTTTTTCTTACCAAAGCGTTTCACCACCGTCGGTACCAGCAGCACCCCCAGTAAGATGCACCCCATACTGAAGAACCCCATATATGACAGTAACGTGACATCGTTGAGTACGTATTGGGTGTAATAGATCTGAATCGCTAGTTTTATATTGAAACCAGCCAAGGTGCACAGATTAGCAATACAGAGGACAAACAACGGCTTATTGCCAGTAATGGCTTTGAATGATTGCAACAGACCAGGTTTGGCTGCTCCCGGCTTTGGCAGTTCGACATAACGTTCTTTAACGCCGGAATAACACCACCACATGCACAGCATGCCGACAAAAGCGAAGATGGATGCAGCCACCAGATAACCGGTCTGCGCCTGCCCTTCAAATAGCGACAAGATGGGCACAAAACCGACGGTACACAATAGTAGTCCGACGGTTGCCCCCCCCTGACGCCATGCGGCAAGCTGAGCTCGCTCTTGTGGGTTTTTGGTCATGGCGGGAACCATTGCACCGTATGAGCAGTTCATCATGCTAAAGAACAGGCCAAAGCTCATAAAGATCAACGTGGCCGTGATGGTTTTACCGGTAATACTAAATGAGGTACCAATAAAGTTAGCCACCACCAGCAAGGCCACCGGCATCGATGCATAGAGGATAAAGGGGCGGAACTTACCCTTTGGCCCGATATTGCGGCGGTTATCCAGCATGACACCGGTACCAATATCGGTGAATGCAGTAAAGAAACGCGAGATTAGAAAGATTAATCCTCCCCAAGCGGCGGGGATTTCCAACACATCCGTATAAAACTTAAGCAAGTACAATGTACCCACACACAACAGTAGGTTTGAACCCACATCGCCAATCCCGTAGGAGAATTTCTCGCGCAGCGGCAGTGTCAATTTTACTGGATCTTGATGTATTTCACTCATGTCACTCTCCTGAGAGGCCAGCCACCCGCGGGCCTCTGCCTGTGTTATAACGCCCGTAATGATGCAAACAATTCAGCCCATTCACTGCCCGCCCGGTAGAACACCGGCGGTTGTCCCATTGGTGCCGCGACAGTTACATCAGCCCCGCCACAGTGTGATTCACCGGTCCACAGATTGATCCAGTTGTCTGATGGCAAATAGAGTGACCAATCGGTGCGCCCCTCTTCATATACCGGTGCAACTAACAGATCACGGCCAAACAGATACTGGTATTTCAGGCCATAGGTGTGAGCATCATTCTCGTAATGCAGGAACAGTGGGCGCATTACCGGCAAGCCAGATTGTGAGTTAAGCGCCACGGCTTGTTTGATATACGGCTTCAGCGTGGTAAAGACTTGGGTCATCCGGGCAAACTGACGGATAGTCTCGACATCGCTATCAAACTGCCAGTTATCATCCGGGCGGTTACCTTCATGAGTACGCATCAGTGGGGTAAAGGCGCAGAATTCACACCAGCGCATCAACAACTCTTTACTGCGTTTCATCTCAAATAACGTGGTGTAACCACCAATATCGCTGTGATGCAAACCATGACCGGTCATTGCCAGTGATAACGCCGCAGGTATAACAGATGCCAACCCATCATCCAGACTCCAATCCACGTTCTGGTCACCAGCCCACATCATCACCGAGTATTTTTGGCTACCGGTATAACCGGCCCGCATAAAGAACAATATTTCGCCTAATTTGCCGGTTTCGGCCAGGGCGTCGTAGTTACATTTGGCCCACAGCGCGGGCCAGGCGTTATGCATGATTTCAGCATCGACACCATTGTCCATCACGGTGTCGGTCGGCAAGTATTCGCCAAAGTCGGCCATCCAGCCATCAAGGCCAAACGCGATCAGATTCTTTTTAATCACTTCCTTATACCAGTCGTAGGCCGCCGGTTTGGTCAGATCAACCACCCCGGCATAGAACTCACCAAACTCCACCTGGTAGTCATTGCCGCTGTAGTCTTTGGTCAGATAGCCCTTCTCTGCCGCTTCGGCATACAGCTTTTTTTCAATCGCCACATAGGGATTGATATAGCCGAGGAAGCGCACACCTTCTTTCTTCCATTGCACAATCCGTTTATCCAGCTCAGGATAGAGGTCGCTGTCCCAGCGCCAGTTCCACATCAGGCGTTTACCAAAAGAGGTTATGCGGCGACCTTCCCAGTCCTGCGCCCAAATCCCGCTGACTTTCACCCCATGCTCACGCATCACCTCCAGCTTTTGCTGGCACACCTCGGTCCCGCCCTGAATCCCCAGGATCACGCCGTCATATACCCAATCCGGTAACTCAGGCTGGCGGCCCAATAATGCGGTCAATTGCTCCAACAGACCGATATAACTGTCAGCACAGTCAAACCGTAGCACCGCTACGTCTTGCCAAATCGCCAGTTCGTGATAGTCAGGGGCTGAAAAATCGAAATTCATATAGCAACTGTTATCAACGTGACAGTAGTATTTTTGGCTGCTAACAAAAGTGGGCTGCGGGAAGAAGGTCCAGTAATAGTCACCGCCCGCGTTCTCTTTACAGTCGGCCTGCCAGGTAACATAACTTTGCTTATTGCGCCCCACCCCCTGCTCGCTGGTCCACAGTGGGAATGGCTTGCCACGGAGATCGAAATAGGAGAACTGTTCACCACAGCCGTAGATATGGTCCTCCGATTGCGCGGCGAGCCGTAGCCACATTCGGTTATTCTCTTTATCACCATTGCGCAGGGACATCTCCAACCGCCCGGCCGCGTCGTAGGTAATATGTAATGTGGCTTGGGCTACCTCTCCCCGGCTAAATTGAATCTCCCACCCCTGCTGTTGTGGGATGATAACCGCATCGGTCAATGCCAGTTTTTCACTCAAGCAATCTTTGATACTGAAATTGCCACGGAACATATCGATGTCCGCTTTACCCCGGCCAATCCACAGGCACGGCGTTTGTGCGCTGTGTTGCAGTAACAAACGTTGTTGGAATGAAAGAGTGAAACCGCCATCGTGCTCAACCAATACCACTCCCGGCAGGTTGTCCGCTTGATAAGTCATAATAAAAATCCCCAAAAAGTATAAATACTGTTGATTTAGTTAGGGTTCTTAACATTCATCAGAACCCCTATTATCAGAATGGTTGCCCTATCAGGTCAGCTCAATCACCTCAAGGTTGAGTAAACGAGCCACCTTGCGCAGCAGCGGGCGATGCTCGCCATAGACCAGCGAGGTATGATGTTCCATTCCGGCATCCAGTAGCCGTTGACGATAGCTATCAGCATCGATATCCAGTTTTGCCGTCCCGGCAGTGCCAGAGAATGCCAGCGGAGCTTTGATCATCTCGCCGCCTGCCAGCATCAGACGCAACTTGCCTTCACCCTGCGTAATACGGCATAGGGTGATGCGGCCTGGTTTAAGGGCAAACTCGGATAGCAGGGGTAACTTGCGGTTGGAGTGGATGGTGGCTTGCACCGGCCCGTCGCGATCAGCCATTTCAATCGGTGCCTGACCACAATGCCAGAACACCACACTGTTGCTCACCGGGTCGATATCGACCAAGTCGGTATTGAACGCGGCACTACCAGAGGCCCACTGCGCCATTAATGACGAGAGCACACCGAACATGTCAGCCTCGCAGCCACATGGAACGAGGTCTTCATTCATCAGCGCCAATGCGCCACAGGCAGCGCACCCATAATCGGTAAAAAAGTCTGGCCAGCAGCGCACCGCAATACCGGAGTAACCCTGCTGTTGCGCTTTCTCACGCAACGCTGAGTAGACTTTCAGCGTTTTACAGGTCGCACTTTGGTCCATTTCCGCCAAATTCGGGAAATCTTTAGCGCGGCGCTGATAGGGTGCATCGGCGGCACTGTCCGGTAGCGCTTTTACTTCATCGATAAATTCCAACACGGGTTGGCGATCAACGCTGACACCAAAGTGTTGTGTTAGTTGTTGTTGGTTGTAGTTACAAGCATCGAACCCCAGTGGATGTTCGCCTATTACCATCACTTTGGCGCACTTAAAGCGATTGACGATCGCGGCAGCCTGCGCCAATTGTTGTAGCTCGCTGACCACATGGGCATCATCCGGCAGGCCGTGAACAGTCTGGACCTTGATATTTTCGCGGCTCAATGCATGGCAGGCCAAATTAACCCCGCAGAAGGAGTTGAGCCGTAAACGACCACCGGTACGAGCCTCCGGGAAGGACCACATAGCTGTTGGGACCGGGAAGTCACGCACCACTTCACAGGTCAGCGAAGCATCGGTAAACGTCACCTGTAAAATTAGCAGTAAATCAAGATTGGCCTGCTTCAGCGCGGGCAACGCTTGTAACGCAGACTCGGCATCAAACTGTAATGCCGGTTCCCCAATCAACTCGATATCCATTGCTCTCAGGGTATTCCACGCCTGCGCCAGCATTTCCTGCGCATACGGCACATCAAAAGTACTACGGCCCAAGGCCAACACGCCCACTTTTGCTTTTTTATTCATCATATTGCTTCCAGTGAATTTAATGACTTATCGGTTGGCGCAGCTCAAGCGACAACACTGAAACGGTGTTCGGTGTAGCTAGAATAATTTTGATTTGGTCGCAGAATGACATCGGGGAAGTGCCCATGATGAATGCTGTCAGGGAAGGCCTGTGTCTCCAGACATATTCCTGAAAATGCCTGATAGCGATGCCCTGCTTTGCCATTCCATACCTTGTTAGAAAGCTTGAATGCGTTATAAAACTGAATACCTGGCAGGGTGGTATGAACCGCCATCACCCGACCTGAATGTGGGCAAATCAGCGTGGCCGCCGGTTGCAGAGTGGTGCTATTTTTCTGCGATAAATCGTTTTTTTTCAGCACATAGTTGATGTCAAAATCCTGCGCTGGCCGCTGTTGCATCGCATCACCCAAGCGGCGGGCATTACGAAAGTCAAATGCAGTGCCTGCAACACGGACAATCTCGCCGGTCGGTAGCATGCTGCTTTCATCCACTGGCGTGATAAAGTCAGCGTCAATTTTCAGTTGCTGGTCGTGAATTAAATGAGTGTGACCGCGCAGATTGTAATGGCTGTGATTCACCAGATTGACGATGGTTGCCTTATCGGTTTGCGCCTCGAAACTGAAGGTCATGACATTGTCATCCGTCAGGCCGATACGGTGGCGCACCTGTAAATTCCCCGGATATCCCTCTTCGCCATCGGGCGACGTGCGGCTAAAAATAAGACCATCGCCCTCTTCCTGCGCCTGCCAGACATACTTATCAAAGCCGCGCAGGCCACCGTGCAAATGCTGCCCGGTCGGCAGTTCATTGGTTGCCAGCAGATACTCTTGCCCGTCAATGTTAAAGCGCCCACCCGCAATGCGATTGGCACAGCGACCGGCAATGGCACCAAAGAACGGATGACCGGCCTGATAGGAGGTCAAATCATCAAACCCCATCACCACATCCTCCAGTTGCCCGTGGCGGTCTGGCGCCCAAAGTTGGGTGATGATACAACCGTAGTCGGTCACGCAGAGCCGCATACCATTGCGGTTAGTTAGTGTAAACAGCGAAACTTCCTGCCCCTGATGCTCGCCAAATTGCTGGCGTTGAATTGTCGTCATACACTCAACCTCGTATTTCGTACGGCTTTGGTCGCCTGCCCGTTCAAGTGCAAAACACCATGCCGTACGATAGATAGAAAGGATTAGCCAGCAAAAGCAGCGGCTTTCCCCTGGCTGCCAAACAAGCGGATTTTTTCAATCACTTTTTGTTTCATCACATCACGCCCGTGGCCCAGCGAAACCGCCAAGACATACTCCTCTGGTGATTGATTCAATACTTCGCTAACCCCTTGGGTAAAGGCCTGACGTAGTTCGGTATCGACATTGACCTTGGCAACCCCCAAGGTAATCGCGCGGCGAATTTGCTCATCCGGCACCCCAGAGCCGCCATGCAATACGATAGGTTTCTTGACGATTTCGCGGATTTCTTGCAGGCGCTTAAATGCCAGTTTCGGCTCTTGCTTATACATCCCGTGAGCGGTACCAATCGATACCGCCAGATAATCAACGGTGGTCAGTTCGGCGAACTGTAGCGCTTCATCGCAACCGGTGATCAGGGCATCTTTTTCGTCAACTGAGATATCATCTTCAGTACCACCGATTTTACCAATTTCACCCTCAACGCCGATATTCAAGGCATGAGCGACATCTGCCACCGCGCGGGTAATACGCACATTTTCATCGAATGGCAGGTGAGAGCCATCGAACATCACCGACTGGAAACCGGCCTGAACTGCCGCCATGGTCTGCTCAAAACTACGGCTGTGATCCAGATGGATACAGACCGGTACCGTAATGTCATGCATAAAGGCATCAACCATCTCTTTCATGGGTTTTAACCCCATGACGCTAATCACTTTCTGCCCAATTTGCAGCATGATGGGCGCCTGCTCCTCTTCGGCAGCCAGCAAGATCGCGCGGATTGTTTCAGCATTGTGGGCACTAAAAGCGCCGATGGCATAGCCATGCTGCCATGCGTGTTGAATTAAGGTATTACCGGATACATAAGACATTTTCTCTCCCTCTGCGTGCTGATAACAGCCGCTTTAAAAACCATCAATTAATCGGAAATCATTCGGTTGTTGGCAGACCAGACTGACTGCGAACCTGTTGTAAAATGGCACTCCAATCCTGGCGCCCGCGCCCGCAGGCTCTGGCCTGACTGTAAACCTCGCGGGAAGCAGCCCCCATCGGCATGGTGACGTGCAATTGGTTAGCCACATCAAGAGCGATACCTAAATCTTTATGTGCTAAATCAATCATGAACGCTGGCGTTAAATCTCCCTTCAGCACCTTATTTGGCCACGTGGTAGTGAAATGCCCTTTACCCGCCGGAGTGCCACTCATCACTTGCAGTGCGACATCGAAAGACAGTCCCAGTGCTTCGCATAGTACGGCGGCCTCCGCCGACAACGCATTGAGCGCAATACTCATGTAGTTGTTGATAAGCTTCACGCGGATCCCCATCCCCGGCCCGCCCGCATTGATAAGTTCAGATCCCATTGCCATCAGTAATGGCGTTGCCCGCTCAACCTGCGCTTGCGTTCCCCCCGCCAGTATCAATAAGGTGCCGACCTGTGCATGGTCAGAGGTACGCCCCACCGGCGCATCCATAAAGCCATACCCTTTGGCCTGCATCTGTTGCGCCAAACGGTCAGTCTGTAACGGATGGATAGTGGACATATCAATCACCAGTGCTTCTGGTGACAAGCGGCTACAAACGCCGTCGTTGCCGAACAGCACGTCATGCACCAGTTCTCCGTTAGGGAGCATGGTGATAACAAACTCTGCTCCTTCGGCGGCCTGCCCTGCGTTACCACATGGCGTGGCACCCAGCGCAGCCAACGCCGCTACCGCGCCGGGGTTAGTATCGAAAACATGTAATTGATGCCCGTGTTTAATGAGGTTACGCGCCATGGGCGATCCCATTTGCCCTAACCCGATGAATGCTACCTGTGCCATTATTCTCTCCTGTCACCTGATGTCATTTTTAGTCACTTGATTGGAATATTTTGTCTGTTTTTGATCGTATTTGTAATTTATGGTCAAAAAATTGACATCCGTCACTCTTTTAACATTTGAACGAATTAAAATGGTCACATCGTGATCAACAGCCCTTTTTTGGCTAACCAAGGAACTGAAACCATGACCCGGATTGCATGTGTAGGAATTGCGGTGCAGGACCGCCTCTATTACCTGGCAAAACTGCCCGATAGCGGCGGTAAATATGTGGCGGATGATTATCGTGAGATTGGTGGAGGCCCGGCGGCAACAGCAGCGGTAGCGGCGGCTCGACTGGGCGCGCAAGTCGATTTTATTGGCCGGGTAGGTGATGATGCCACGGGCAATACTCTGCTCGATGAGCTGGAACACTATGGGGTAAATACCGCCCTTAGCCGCCGCTACGCCAATGCCCGTTCATCGCAGTCGGCGATCTTAGTCGACCGTCATGGGGAGCGCATCATCATTAACCATCCCAGTCCTGACCTGCCAGAAGATGCCCAATGGCTGACGGGGATAGATTTCAGCCACTATGATGTCGTGTTGGCGGATGTCCGTTGGCATCAGGGGGCGCTAACCGCATTTACACTGGCCCGCCAAACCGGTATCACCACCCTACTTGATGCCGATGTCACGCCGCAAGATATCCGCCCGTTGGTCGCTCTTGCGGACCACGCGGTCTTCTCCGAGCCGGGTTTACAGCGAATGACGGGCAAAAATGACACTGACGCTGCGCTCTTATTAGCCGCCAGTGACACAAACGGACAGGTGTATGTCACCCGAGGTAAAAAAGGTTGTTATTGGCTGGAGAACGGCGAACAGCAACATCAAGCGGGATTTGAGGTAGCCGTGGTCGATACTACCGGTGCGGGGGATGTTTTTCATGGTGCATTAGCGGTAACGCTGGGCCGACAACACACAATTACTGCGGCAGTGCGCTATGCTAATGCCGTGGCGGCATTAAAATGTACCCGCCCCGGTGGGCGGGCCGGAATACCTGATTGTGATCAAACTGACTCTTTCCTGACGCATTTTGTATAAAATAAACAATAGTATGATGAATGAGAGAGAGCAAAGCATGAGTCTGACCGAACTAACCGGTAACCCGCGCCACGATCAACTGATTCAACTGATCGCCAGTCGTGGCTATATGAATATTGATGAATTGGCACAATTGCTGGATGTTTCGACTCAAACCGTGCGTCGCGATATCCGTAAGCTTAGCGAACAAGGGCTGATTACCCGTCATCACGGTGGGGCCGGGCGAGCGTCTAGCGTCGTGAATACCGCGTTTGAACAGCGAGAGCTTTCATATACTAAAGAGAAAATGGCCATTGCTGAGGCGATTGCTGATTACATTCCCGATCGTTCAACGGTGTTTATCACTATTGGTACCACTGTTGAACATATCGCCCGCGCATTGATAAATCACAGCCACCTGCGGATTATTACTAATAGCCTGAGGGTGGCACACATTTTATATAAAAATACCGATTTTGAAGTGATGGTGCCAGGCGGTACGCTACGACCAAACAATGGTGGCATTATTGGCCCCAGTGCGGTCTCTTTCGTTGAAGGTTTCCGCGCCGACTATCTGATTACCAGCATGGGGGCAATTGATAGCGACGGCAGCCTGCTGGAGTTTGATGTTAATGAGGCGACAGTGGTGAAAGCGATGATGGCACACTCCCGCCACATCTTATTGGCAGCCGATCATACCAAGTTCCACGCCTCCGCCGCCGTCGAAATTGGTAATGTTGCCAAAGCTACAGCGCTGTTTACCAATGTTTCCCCCCCGTCACAACTGGCCGCACTGTTGCAGCAACAACAGGTGGAACTGGTGGTCACACAGTTAGGTAATCAGGAACCCACTATCTAAATTTTACGCCAAAAAAAGCAGGCGACACCGCCTGCTTTTTCAGGATTTAACGCGCTAAGAACAGGTCAGTTAACGGCGGCGAAACGGACAAACTCATCAGCATCTTGTACCGAACAGGCCAACCCAACAACGGTAGAATAACGGAACATTATCACTGGTGCTAAACGCCAGTTCCTGCGCGATACGGTTTCCTTGAGTCACGGCATTTTCCTTGTGACAAGTTGTTGCAAAATGATAAATCGCTGCTGAAATTCTGTGCGAAACGCCTGTTTATCATCGTGATAATAGAAAGGTATCACTTGTGGCCGGAGAGACCAATAGGAAAAGCAAAGCAGGAATGAATTGTATCCGTTTGATTTGTAGGATTTTTCTTATGACCACGTTGTTTGCCTGTTTGCGGGCTATCGTTAGTCTCGCCGCAGCAGTAAGGAGTAACAACGCGGGTTATTGTAGTGGCTGTTGACCTTCCACTGTCGAGCCAAAATCATCAATAATTGAGAAGAATACCGTCATATTCTTAGCCGGAATTTGATTACCGACTAGCCCACCATCGATGCTACTTTTCGGCGCGACCATATCGTCATTCCCCAACTTAACCGGGGTTCTCGCGGCACTTTTACTTTGCGCAATCTCCACAGTCTGGAATGTCACATTAAATGGCGTCGGATTGGTGACACGAAAAACCCCGCCACTGCCCTCTGGAACCCATCTGAAAGAGAGTTGGTTAAGCACCCCCTCTGAACTGGCAGGAATACCCGCCGGGCGATAGAACAGTTTGATGCGCGAACGGAAGGCAATTTGCACTTCATTGTCGGCAGCCTGCGGTGAAGCGGTTTTCGGTGGCACTTCTAATACATTCAGCCAAAACATCGATTCGCGATCAGACGGCAGTTGACCGGCAGTACCGGTATAGTAAATGCGAACAGATTTATTGGTTTGGGGATCAAGGCGGAACACTGGAGTATCAACAACAAACGGTACCTTTATCTGCTCAATTGATTTATCCATTTCAGCAATATTGTTATCAACCCACAGTTGCAGTAAAGCTGGGCGATTGCCCTTATTGAGGATCTGCACGCTGCCTGATTTATCATCTCCAGTAACCACCACTCGGGTCAGACCAATAGCAATACCCGCCAGCGCTGTGGTACTGAGCAAGAAGGAGGCAAGGGTCACCGCCGCAAACACGTGATACCGATGCGTGAACCTGCGGATATACAGCATGAGCCAGTACGATAGCGTTTTCATTTATAGATCAACGTAAAAGTAAATGCGCCGTTGACGGAACCACTTTGCACGGTGCTTTCAGTTTGATAAAGCCCGGCGTTCATCGGCACGGTGTAGCTCTGCGTGCTCGCTGAATTATAGCCGCTCAAGGTGTATTCGGTATTCAACACGATAGGTGTATTTGTCTGGCTACGCAATAATACCCCCACGCCTCTGGCAGTAGATCCGCTATTCAACGCTACCACACCATTTGCCGCATTCAGCACATTAGTTGCCGCGCCAAACGTATAATTAATACCCGCCAATCCACCAGGGCAGTTATTAAAATTGAGATTAAATGATCTTAACCCTTCAATATTGCCAATCCCAGTAAATTTATTGCTGGCGACATCCGGTAAATTGACAATCACATCCGGTGTGGTGCAGGTCTGTGTCATTAACTGGATATTCAGGGAATTTGGCGCAAAATCAAATAATCGGTAGCGGGTTGATTCAAGATAACTACTGGCGCCATTGTTATAGGTGCGATAGTTATAGGCATAAGCAGGGTCAAAAGCGGCAGCCCATCCACTGGTTAATGTCGTGGCAATCTTAACAAACTTGATTTGTAGTTCTACGTTCAAGTTAAAATTAGCCCCATTGTTGTAAGGAATAGGGCCTAACAGCGGTGAGGAATAAACTATATTTGCCGCGCTAAAGCCATTCATCGGCTTCCAGTCGCTGCTGAAACCTGCGCCGGTCACGCGAAAACGCAGTGCATAGCCTAAGCCAGCTTTACCGGTATAAGAAAATACACTGTGACTATTGCCATCAATGTTGATTGTCCGGTCGATGCTGTACGGCGAGAACAGCCCTGCCCCAGCCTTAATACTGTCATTCATTGAGGTGGATAATATCTTGCACACCCAGCCCCCTGCGGGGAAGCTTATCCATGAACCAATCGGCGAACCAACCGCGGTGTTGGGCGGAACTCGCAGTGTGGTTGTCGGGCCATAAATATAGTAAGTACCGCTATAGTCACAATCCATGGCAGAGCCCAATGCATTAGCATTATGGCTGATCGCTAAACTACTCATCACCAGTAACCACAGTAAAAGTTGTTTTAGTTGACGGCAGCCGCGCGCTATCGAATCACTGGCTGCACCACAGAACCTGTCCATGTAATATTGCGCTATATTCCGATAAGAACTCATTTGCATATCACCTCTAACTGCCGGAATTCACCCTTAACCAATGTGCTGCTGGGTAATTTATAATCAAAGCCGCAACTATCACCAACGCCCTCACCCCATATCACGCGCAGATGTCCATCTTGCTGGTTCACCCGCACCATGGCTTGCCCGCCCTGAGCGATATAGCCCACACTGGCACCAGTGGCATCTTTCACCTCGGCACCAAACGGCAGTGGTGTGTTATCCGCCCGATGTCCGGTCAATAACATCGAATAGCCACTAGAGGTCTCAAACTTCACCAGTGCCACCGCACCGGCAGTAGGGGCAACCCGTTGACTGGTAGTTTTAAATTCCACATCCGACGATAAGCCTTTTGGATCCAGTTCTACATCATTTTGTCGGTAAGGGCTTAAGTAAGGCACCACCGCCCGGCCACTGCTATCGAGACGCATCCCCGAATAGTTGGCCACACGGGCTCCGGCAGCATCCGGGGCCTCAACAATCCCTACCGTATCGCCCAGATAGGAGGCAAAAACCACACCACCACCGTAGGCGACGATGCCACCAGACATATTGACACTGGCCTGCTCGTAATCATTACTTTTCGAATAACTGCCACCAATAGTCGTTTTAGGCGCCAGCCAACTGCCCGTCACGCCTACAGTGTTGTAGTTACCGTTCACGTCAGTACGGTTATTCGCCGCTGAAACACCATAGTTAAATTGATTATCGTCGCCAGCAGAACCTGAAACCCCGGTTTGAACTGAACTGCTGTCACGAGTGTTGGTGTAACTGGTACTCAACCGCGGTGAACCCCGTTTGCTGCCCAACGGAATGGAGAAAGAGACGCTCAGTTGATTATCCCAATCCCCACTGGACATATTGCGCAGCCGATTAAGAGCTAGGTTATAACTCAGTGACTTATAACTATTATTATAACCGAGTTGGAAATTCATATCGCGACGCTGCCCGCCCCAATAATCCTGCGCATTCGCATTGGCATAAAACGAACCATAACCCTCTGGCAAACCTTGAGTAATACTGATTTGCGCCTGATTGCGGCGACGATACTTAAAACTGTCATCGTAGCGAGTATTACCATCTGGCAGGCTTGAATTGAAAATAGTGTTATTAACTTCGCCATGTTGCAAATAGTCACGCATGCGCATCGCTTCTGACGGCGTATAAAAACCGTCACTGGAATAGTGGTAACTGGCGATGGTCAGGCTGGTATTGGTTTCCGGTAATGAGTTCGCATAGGTAATGCCCATACTCTGACCGTTCTGATCACTCTCACCGGGTAACCTGGTTTGTGCTTGTGTCAAACTAAATGCCACCGCGCCTACGGGAGTATTAAACGCCAGCCCGGCAGAGGCCGATAGATACCCTTCGGCTGCAACCACTCCACCGTTACCGGTGATTAAATTGGATAAGCCATGGCGCAAGGTTCCCATCAAGAGAGCCGGTTTTTCCGCCATTGAATTATCACGATACTCACCGGCCATTAAAGAATAGCGCGTGGTTCCCGGCCGCAATAGCTCGGCAATTGATGCAAATGGCACGGTAAACGACTGCTCGCTACCATCAGCTTCAGTAATAGTGACAATCAGATTGCCGCCCTGACCTGTAGGGTAGAGATCGTCGATGGTAAAAGGCCCCGGTGGCACCGTGGTTTCATAAATAGATTGGCCTTGTTGACGCACCACGACACGGGCGTTAGTACGGGCGATGCCGCGCACTACGGGTGCATAACCACGCTGAGAGTCAGCGAACATACGATCATCCGAGCTTAATTCAATGCCACGATAGCTGAGACTGTCGAATACCTGACCATCAGTATTGGAGTCACCAATCGTCATTTTGCTGTATAAGGATGGCACCGCACGCTCCGCGTAAGTGGCCAGATTTTGATAATCAAATCCCTGACTGTCACTTCGATTTAATGCGCTACGATAGTATAAACGCCAACTTTGCCAGTTGAATCCGCCTAGCAGCCCGAGATATTGATAAGTCTGGCTGCTGGCATCACTCTGATTACTGCGATAACCGGTGTAATCATATTTCAGCGTTGCCGCCGTCACACCGTCATCCCAATATTTGGGATTAACATAGCCACGCGCCTGACGGATTAAGGAAGCCTGTGGGATCTGAATATCCAACCGCTGGGTATTCTCATCAAAAATGGCATTCCCACCGTCCAGCAGAGTACTCAATGACGAGCAAACACTGGCAGTTTCCAGTTGTTTCAGTACATCAGGCGTGAGCTTAGTGGTATCAATTCCGAGTTCATCAAACAACTTTAAGTCAAAACACGGAAGAGCCACTTTAGATTCTGGCGACGGCAACTCAAAGCGTATCGCCTGACGCCCGATCCATTGCTCATTCAAATAGATATCAATACTACGCTCACCTGGAGCAACGGGATTGCCCTCACTATAGCGGCTGGCATCAACAGAAAAACGGAGGAAAGAATCACTGAACTCAACATGTTCAGGGTCTTCAGCACAGGCGGGTAAATTAAATAGCATGCCGCCCAAGCTAAAAATAACAAGGGAGAATGCCGACAAATATTTCGGGCGCTCGTTTTTTTGATAATACATGTAATAATTAAACATTATATCGAGGCCATTTAATAAATATGCACCCGGTGGATGCAGAGAAAGACTAATTAATTATATTTATGTTTTTATTGCGCCAACTTTTGAACACCCTGCGTCTCGCCACCCTGATCATTGATAACAGAATAAAAAACTTGTGTAGTATTATTTATTGGTCCGTTAGCGCTAACCGGTAAGCTAAGCTCAGCAAAAGGTGCAATCATCTTATTATTTATTTTGCTCAAGTTCGCCACCGCCGGGCTCTCTTTTGATGCCCGTAACTCCAATTTTCTAAAGGTTATATAATACGGTGATGCATTTTTTATAACCAGTTGATTGCCCTTTTTAGAAAAGGTCAGATTCGTAATAGCCTGTTCTATCGGCATCGTTAATTCTGCTGGGCGATAGAACATTTTTATTCGGGTACGAAAAGCCAATTGCAATTTATTATCTTCCCCCGTGGCACCTTTAGTGGGTTTAGGCGGAATCTCTAGCAAATTAAACCAAAAAAGCGTTTCACGATCGGTTGCTAAGCCGCTGCCAGTACGGAACAGGCGAATAGTCTGATCCCGTTTAGGATCCAGACGCACTACTGGTGGCGTAACACTAAAAGGCACCTTGATGGTATCAGGACGCGCATTCGCATCACCGTTATCAATCCAGGCTTGAAGAAGAACCGGCATATTACCGGTATTGGAAACCTTAACCACACCTTCACGCTGCTTCTCGTCATAAATAACACGCGTACCCGTGATCATTACTTCAGCACGGGTAACCGTTGCTGCAACCAGTAATGTGACAAAAGCAAAGGCTATAAAGTATGTTTTGCGCATAAGAGTTTCCAATTATAGAGCGAATGAAACAGGGAGCATTAAGCTCCCATTTGGCAACAGATAACATTAGCTATAACAATCACTTGCCACCAGCTACGCTATATCACACGCTTTGATTAATCGTAAACAATAGTATAGTCGACTTGTGTTACAACGGTACCAGCACCAACAGTGCCACTATTCGCATAATATTGTGCGTAGTAGCCCAATGTTGCATCACCAGTGGAAATATCTTCCACCACGCCGCCCTGGCTAGCGCCGCCTACCATGATTGCTGTGCTGCTTTTGTCTAACAAACGAACCTGAACACCAGTTGCTGTACCGCTATTGTTGTTCAACCGGCCAGTGCTGGTCTCAACAAAAGCACCTGGTTCGAAGTAAGCATAAGCGTTATTCAGTGTCGCCCCAGTACAACCAGACAACGAGATATTGAAAGGAGTGGTACCCGCAACGGAGTTGACTGAACTCAGTGCGCTTGCAGAAATAGTCGGTAAGTTAACGGTCCCATCTTTAGTGCCGTTGTTGACAGAGACACCACAAGTCGTATCTGTAATTTGACCGTTAATGGTAATAGTTCCATCAGCAGCAAATGCTGATTGTGCAATAAATACGCTTGCAATAGCAGCGATTAATGCATTGCTAGTTTTAATTTTCATGTTTATTTCCCTGTGCTTTAAAATAAGGTTTTAGACCAATACTATTAATTAGGATTAATATCCTGAATCAGTGACATCCGATTTCGTACGGCTATTATTTCAGCATTTTAAATATTGTCAATCCAGTCCAAAACGTGATGTTATAAATGCATTACCAAATAATAAGAATCACAGAATACAAACAAAAGAAGAGTGGAAATTCACGGCAGGACATATCTCATTCCGTGTGGGAAATTACCTACAATCGATAGATAACATATAAAAATAAGTTATATTCGATATTAAACACGTGAATGACTCATAAATAAAAAAACAATATAAAACAGGCTTGTGGGACTTTTCTTACGCTGATAGATGAGGACATCTTAAAAAAATACCATTCTTAGATATAACACATCAAAAAATGCCAAACATAAATTTAGCCAAAAATGATCTTTACAAATTATTTATAATATTTAAGTGAAAAATATCTATTTATCGAAAAATTAAATTAATATCAACAAATCTCATGACAAAAAGAAACAAAAATAGCCACTTTTATTATCTTATAAACAGAAATAATTATCACTTACTGTTATCTTTTTTGACTCTGCCAATCATTGTAAGCCAGTACGTAATGCCATCTTATGGAGCGATAGCATCACCTCATCTCCACCTGTGTGCCTAATTTACGCGCTAACCCTTTGGCACCTTCTCGCATAACGCTATCATGATTCCAGCGAAATAATGGGGCAGCTATTGGTGCCAGACAGTTCATCCAGCGCGTATTGGTTCGAATATGCCAATCGTAACGAACAATGGTGTCGCTGCCATTGTAAAATAATGACCACTGCCCAATCCCTTCAACTTCACCACTCGCCTGCCCCTCTAACAAATGTAAAGGCATAATGGTTACTACATGAATATCAAAGGTTATCCGATAAGGAAGTACACCTTTCCAGGTATAACGATGTAATGCGCCGATACCCTGTAGATCGCCTTTTTCTATCTCAATGATTTGCTCCAGGCTTTTCCACCAATACGGCCACATATCCGGGTGGCATAAAATATCCCATACTGCCTGAAGCGGTGCCTTGACCTGCCAAATGGTGGAAAACCGATACTCAGCCATACCAGCGAACTCCGCATCAAGGGGTGAAAAAACGCTCAGGAAAATGCAAATTGATAATCATTGCCTCCATAATGACCGTTTCCAGTTGCCTTTCATCCACCCCATAACTGATCACTTTGACAGGCAAATGGGATCGATTATCTAGCCAGATGTCACAGCGATGCACCTTATCCACAGTGAAACCGGCCGGGCCAGTTATTGAGAGGTGCAATACCAGTTGTTGCGCGAAAACCTCCTCACCAAGAATTGCGGTCTTGCCACCTTGTTGCAGGCGCTGGATGTTGTCTAACAACCTTCCAATGTCTGATTGATCCACCCGGTGGCCATTTTTATCGCGTATTAAGGTATTGGTGGGCAAAAGGCTCAGCACAGGTAGCGTGTTTACACCGAAGGGCCATAATCGAACTTTGCCACTGTCAGGGCTATAGACCAGCGCGGCGCCATTGTGGGGTTCAGTAAAATCCATACGCACATATCCCGGCTTACGATAGCTATAACGAATCACCGTAGCCTCGCCTTGTGCTGACAGAGAATGAATTATGACCTGATAGGATTCAATCTGCTCAAAATGGTGTTGAGCGACCCGAATCGGGTCAGAGGTAAGGAGACTCGATATTGGCATGAACATCGGGCTGGCATCACCCGCCATCGCTGCATAGGCAACACTGCCCGGCAGCAGTAGTGCCGTCAGTATTACAATGAAACCGGTTAAGCCGCGAATAGCCTTCTCCTGCATTTGGGATTCATCAGTCAGAACTCTCTGATGTCATAATTAAATATAGGCCTAAATAGCAGCAAACAATCAACAACCCTGATCTATTATTTATCATCTTGCCACGCCAACTTAGTGTGATAAGGATCGCTGAATTTTTTTTCTATAAGTGCTTGAATAATGGCGGAGCAAGCGGGGTTTTCCCCTTAGAAAGGTTATCTTCTCAGTCGTTTTCGGGGCAACCTCTTCAGCCGCTCCGGTATCTCTCCATGAAACGGTTGCGATCATGCACCTTTTTACGGCATGTTTATGGCAACACCTCCCTGCTTTAGATATTCGAATTATCACTTTGTGGGCAACCTGATGATTAAGTGGCTGTGGAAAGCAAATCAACCGCAAGCGGAGATGCTTGCGCAGTGGCAGGAAGCACTGAACATCCCACTGTTGGCTCCGCTGAATGAGCAGGAGCAGCAGCGGCTGGTTTCTGTTGCCAGTAATTTGCTGCAACAAAAGCGGCTGGTGCCATTGCAGGGGTTAGAACTAACACCGCTGATGCAAGCCCGCCTTTGTCTGCTATTCGCACTGCCAGTGATGGAACTCGGCGCCAAATGGTTAGATGGCTTTCATGAAGTCCTTATTTATCCTTCACCTTTTGTGGTTGACGACGACTGGCAAGATGATCTCGGCTTGGTGCACTCTGGTCAAACGGTACAATCGGGTCAAAGTTGGGAACAAGGGCCGATTGTCTTGAACTGGCAAGATATTCAAGATTCCTTTGATTTATCAGGCTTTAATCTGGTTATTCATGAGGCCGCACACAAGCTGGATATGCGTAATGGTGGCAATTCTAACGGGGTGCCTCCTATTGCTATGCGTGATGTAGCTGCATGGGAATATGACCTGCATCAGGCGATGGACAGTATTCAAGATGAGATAGATATGGTAGGTGTCGAGGCTGCCAGTATGGATGCGTATGCCGCCAGTGATCCGGCGGAATGTTTTGCGGTATTATCAGAGTATTTCTTCAGTGCGCCTGAACTATTAGAAAGTCGTTTTCCTGTTGTTTATCAGCATTTCTGCGCATTCTATCGTCAGGACCCACTCGCCAGATTAAAACGTTGGGAAAATGGGTTAGCGGATAATCAAAATACCGATAATATGCAGCCACTAAGTTAATTACCTATACCTTCGTTGAAGCAGTAAAGAGTCGATAGTTAATAATAAATCGCGGACTGGCCTTATTTAGCCGCTATATCCACCCTCTTTGCTCAGATGCTGAGCAGTCAATCGCAATGTACTAATTTAGCGTTGACAGTATCGGGCATGCTAGATATCATGCGCCCCGTTCACACGATTCCTCTGTAGTTCAGTCGGTAGAACGGCGGACTGTTAATCCGTATGTCACTGGTTCGAGTCCAGTCAGAGGAGCCAAATTAGAAAAGCTCGCTTAGGAAACTAAGCGGGCTTTTTGCTTTTGTTTTTTTGATCGTTTTTGTGTGTTACTGGCCGAAGCCTCTTCTCTAAGCCTGCCGATACGGCAGTGAACAGTTATAAAATACACATAACTTGCTGATGGTAAAAGAAAAATAGACTGCGAGGGTAAAAAAGGCTTTTTTAATACTCTCGACAAATCCTGTATAAAATCAATACGTTAGTGTTGGCCGAAAAAAGAGGGTTAAAAATAGAGAATGGTGGCGATGATGCTGCAACCATAAACACTAAACCTTCCTGTAATCAGAATTTTCTGCAACTCACCTTGCTCAACAAATAACAAGAAGTGTAGTGTACTAAACTGGCTTTTTAGCCGTAAAAAAAGCAGATTACACCACTGCTAATGGCGGTTTGGAATACGTTATTTTGCTTCGTTTGCCGTTATCCACCAGCCTATATTTGGATTGATCCTGTGCGGCTATTATCGTACCAGGCCGACATTTTGATATGTTAATTGTTAGATATCCTGGAAATTACAACGTTGTGTGCAACGGAGACATCCGTACAAAAGTGCGAGATGGATATTAGTCGACGCGAAGGAATATGAATATGGCTGAGTTTCAGGATCCGTTTTTCACCAGCACATCAGAAGACGTGGAAGCCGAATACGTTTGTGGTGTTGAGGCCTTACGGGCAGGCGATTGCAACGCTGCAAGTAGACACTTAGGCAATGCTGCTCGGGGAGGTCACGTTTCGGCATTATTCAATCTTTCTCTTCTTTGGGGGGCAGGCAGTGTGACACCCTATGATTTCGATCTGGCGGCAGACTGTTGGTATAAAGCAGCGGAAGCCGGTCATCCTCGAGCCACAGCTATTCTCTGGCAGTTGGAGGCAGCGGATCGAGGTGGATTTGGAGCAAATAATCTCGCTAAATTTGCCAAAGACGCGAATTCTGGGGATAGCCTGATATATTCGATAATGGTTTGTGCCGCCCGCTTTTATGATGTGATTTGCCGAAAATACGGCGCTACGGTGGACGTTATCGCTTATGAATTGGATGCAGCCACAATGAGCAATTTTGATTTCGTTCATTCATTCGTCAAGCGAACTGGCATAAACAAGGACTTCTACGAAGGGGGTTTGAACCGGTTAAAACCCGATTCAGCCGCGGATCAAATCGTTGATGGCCTAAATCAGTTACATGCTGCGATGAGATCGTCAGGTGTAAGTGAAAAGCTCGCTGCCATGGCCCGTTGCTCTATCGTGGGACATATCATTGCAAAATCACCCTACGGAGAGCATTCTCAGCCGCTTCGTGGTATAGATACGTTCTTTATCGAGGATGCAGGATTATTAGCTGAATCACGCGAGAGTCATGCCAACGAAATGGACTTATCTGCCAGGAAGCGGGAGTCTCAGGTCGAGCAAACTCAGAGACAAATCGCAGTTAATCTTGAGCAGATGGGGGCATCGGTCCTCCTCATAACGCAATCAGGGAAAGTCGTTATGACGGCAGACAGCTTGCAAGACCGACCACGCAATTGGTTTGGTGGGAAGGTCATGGAGGTCATGATAAGCCGCCCAGGCTTAGCCCCGTATTTCATCTATTATGAGAACGACGAGTACTACTACAACATGTCTGGGCCTGCTCAGCAGTCCTTTTCCAACGCTCAAGGCTACAACAACTATCGCAGTAACGTATCGCAAGCCCTATGCATGTATTTGGTGGTACACCTGATAGCAACACAGGGCAACGATATAAGTCATCCTGAGATGTCATTCAGTCACAACAGAATACACACAAATGTCATCGCCTACATTGATAGGCTGAATAACTGGTACCCCATTCAACACAACTCGGCAGAATCAAACTCAGCGACAGAACGCAAGGTCGCACAAGTTAATAGGGGCGAGATCGACATTACTGATGTTATTGCCGTTCATCATACATCTCCCTCATAGATTAACCGCGGTTGCGGGGAATAGCCTTTACCGGCAATTCCCCGAACTGATCCAGACGTGCGCGGCTATCTTCCAGAGTTACTGTCCGGTGGGTTGATACCCTGCCACTCCGGTTTATTCGGCATGCCCGCGTCGTCTAACACTCTATAAAATGAACTTCATAAAACTATAAATAAAAGGCTGATTATTATAATGAAGCCACTTTAGGCATTGGTTTTGCGTTCAAATACCTAAAGTGTTACTGAAAATAATTCTTTATTGTCTTCTGTTCATTTCACTGCTTGCCAAAATAAAAGGACCAATACCTTTATTGTCGTTGGTAACCTTTTTCTGAGTACCTAGGTTCTCTTTCAGGATGAGAACATGCGCGAATGGCATCAAATCGCCTTAATAACTTTATGCCGAAATGGTTAATAAAAATCACTACTGTTAAGCGTCAGCCAGCACATTGAGATGGTTTTACAACTACCAAATTAAAAAAGCCCACTTAAGCAACCTCAAGTGAGCTTTTTACTATTTAATCTGCTAATAAGCCCTACAACTCCAGGCTTACACGACCCTCCCCCTATTTACGATTAAGGATACGGAGAAAATCCTGTTTATTTGAGATTAATGAGAGCGCATTGGCAATAATTTCATCACTAAAAATCGAGGCTACATCTTTTAACACATCAATATGCTCCTTTTCTTTAGCAATAACCCCAATGGCAATAAACATAACATTACTTCTATCCCAGATGACACCATCAGGGAATTGAAAAATTTCAACACCGGTTTTAACAATGGTATTTGTGGCTGATTTAGGCAGATGAGGTAAGGTAATACCATTCCCCAAGAATGTAGAGACTTGTTGTTCTCTTTCATTAAGAAAAGAGATACATTCTTGGTTAATATAACCTTTTAATTTAAACTCTTTTCCTATCATTGCTAAAACTTCAGCTTTATTTTTTGCATGACATCCTAAGTGTAGGTTATCAACGGTAATATTATCTATCATTATCTGTCCCCTTTGCGATATGATCTTTTTTATCTCATATAAAAATTATGTTATTAATTACCGGCAGACAGTTCTTCTTCAAGTTGTTCTAATGATTTATTGGATGTTTCTGGTAAGGCGGTAATCACAAAGATAATCGCCAGATAGTTGATAAGAGCAAAAATCAAGAAGACCGGACCTAAGCCAAGTTTCGCCTGAAGCACGGGGAACAAGTAACTCACAATGGCATTCATGATCCACATGAAAAATACTGAGATCCCCATAGATAGGCCACGAATCTTTAATGGGAACAGTTCTGCTAATACGACCCAAGTCAGAAAGCCCATCGTACCCTGCATGACCCCGACAAACAGTGCACCCAGCAACCAAATAACAGTTGCCTTTATTTCACCAACCAGATAATAATCCGCACCAGCAATAATCAAGTGCAGCGTTGCCATCAGGGCAAAACCATACACAATCAGTGTTTTCCGTTTAAAACGATCAACCAGGAACATAACCCCAATAACCATCCCCCCGACAGAAAAAACGCCATTTAACACGTTACAGATTAGCGACATTCTTTCCGAGAATCCGGCAGTTTTTAATATTTCCGTACCATAATACATAATGACGTTAACACCGGTAGTTTGCTGTAAAGCTGCCCAGGCAATACCTACCAAAATTAATTTTAAGATCCACGGTGTTTGAAAAATAATAGCCAAATCATTTTTAGCATACAATTTCTTTTCTTTTTCGATATCAATCAACGTTACGATATCATTAAATTCTTTAATAGCCCGTGGCTCAGGGCGAATTTGTTTTAAAATTACTAATGCCTCTTCCCGCCTATTTTTACTGATCAACCAACGGGGGCTTTCTGGCGAACGCCACATTCCCACTAACAAGCAAATAGCAGGGATAGTTTGAACCAATAGCATATAACGCCAGACCTCAGGTAGATGGCCCCAGGCAATACCAATTACCGCATTTACTGCAAATGCTGCTAATTGTCCAATAACAATGGCAACTTCATTCAACCCGGTAAGTTTGCCCCGCATTTCTGTCGGTGCAACCTCGGATATAAATGTAGGTGCAGTAACCGATGCCCCGCCTACCGCGTAACCAAGCAAAAATCTGGCAATTAAAAGAGTGGTGATATTAGGTGATAATGCACACAATAACGCACCAAAGAAAAAAACGAAGGAGAGATAGAGCAGGTATTTTCTTCGACCAAAAAAGTCAGCCAATTTTCCGCCAAAAACACTACCAATGGCGGCACCGACCAATAGTACACTCATTACCAGGCCCACTGTCGTCGGCGTCAGGGCCATATTTTCTTTCAATGAAGAAAATGCACCATTAATAACACCGGTATCATAACCAAAGAGCAAGCCACCAAATGTAGCGACTAATGTTATTTGATGTAATCGTTTTCTCTGTTGTGCATTGAGATTCATCATTAACGACATATCATTACCTTTTTATTTGATTATCCATTTAATGTCAAAAAGGGTTTCAAAAAACAAAAGTAACTCCTTCTCCACCTTAAAACATGGAGGTGATGAAGAACTTTTTGACACTCTGATTTATTAATAAGATAAATGCAGTTATTGAAGACAAATAAGCTTTATTCCAGAGTGCGATATTATATGATTCTTGCTACGGTTTTTATTTTGCATGATCCTTTTGCGCTCCCAATTTTTAAAATGTACCGATTACCATGGTGGTACTGGTAATACGTTATATTTTGCTACCCCGCCTCAACCGACGTCCCAGCCCCTCATTCTGCTGACAGCACAAACAAAGGTTGCGGCCTGAAACCAACCGACGGCTTGACTGCAATAACCACCACCAATCAATCCAACACTGACTTCTTTCATCTATATCCTCCTGACGAGACAAAAATAGACTATCAATGAATGCTCGCTAGCGGTTTCTGGCGATCCTCAACTGGCGTTATCACTGATAAGTATGTTAACTCACTGTGACACAACATATCATTTTGATTGAAATTAAAATTCTATATCGATCACAACATGGCATTATAATTTCATTTTTGGTGAGGGGAATTTCAGGTAATACAGGTATCTCATCATCAAACACACAATTATCTCACTGATATATAAGTAATATTATACTTAGAATAGATGACGGCACTGATGCGTTATTCACGCTATAATTACAAAAAAATTTACAATTTTGTGACTTAGATAACTATATTATTTCAAAATAAGCCATCAATAGAATAAAATATTTCATTGGTTTTTGACGACTCTAAGTATCAATTTTGGGTGTGATGTTGGTCTGAGTCTGGATTTGTGGCGGGGTTGCGGGCGTCAAAAAAGAAAAGTGATCAAGATAATTGATGAGAAAGCCCCGTATAGCTAAGGTTGGGCGGGGCTTTCGCTATTTGATAGTCTGTTCTGTGAGCTGTTTTCTTTTACAGTGCATAAAAAATCAATACGGCAATACCACCGAATAATATCCATTTAATCAAATAATAGATCCTACGATTCCAGGCTTTCAACCGTTTCCCCACCTTGCGCACTGCATAGATGTATTTAAACATACGATTGACACCACCGGTACGATCCCCCTCTTCGTTGGGGGCTGTGGCTGCACTCATTAAATTGCGCCCCAACCAGTGGTTAATCCATTGCGCCCAGCGGTAACGCATTGGCCGCTCAATATCACAAAACAGGATCAGCCTATTCTGCCCACTCTGATTCTCGGCATAATGAATATAAGTTTCATCAAATAAAATGCCTTGACCGTCACGCCAACTGTAAGTGGTGCCATCAACATCAATAAAACAGCGGTCATCATTCGGGGTGATTAAACCAAGGTGATAACGTAAAGAACCGGCATAAGGATCACGATGCCGAGGCAGGCGGCTACCGTGCGGTAATTCAGCAAACATCGCTGCCTTTACCGAAGGTAATCCGCGTAATAACGAGGTGGTATAGGGGCAAAGTGTCATCGCCGAGGGATGGCTATCTTCATACCATTTCAGATAAAAACGTTTCCAGCCAGTTTTAAAAAACGAATTAAAACCCGCATCATTATATTTATCCGATGCTTTGATTTGCTGGATTTCCATCAGCGCCTTACCTTCATCCCTGATTTGCTGCCAGTTTTCACGCAGCACGGTCAATTCAGGGAAGAGATCCTGCTTTAAATAGGGCGTGGTGGGTACCCGTGAAAACAGATACATAAACACATTGATTGGTGAAACAAATGTCGAATGATCTGAGAGCTGACGCCAGAACTTGTAGCGAACTTTGCCACGAAAATGCACATAGACTACACATAAGATAAAAGCGAATAGCACTATATATTTCATGATGTCCTATCAAATAAATATGGTTGATAGTCAAATATTTAGTCTATATTGATTGAAATTTCCAACTTAAAAAAATAAAAAGTTATTACAACAAGTGACTAGCCCCAACTTAGTAAGCAATAAATGTTTGAATATCACTGTCATTAACAGTGAAACATCCCGTAAAAATGCGGCCTGCTGGGAAGTCACTGCTGAGATCGCGTAATAGCTGCAACTCAAAACGCCCTGATGCCATGGAATAACTCAGGAAACGGGCCTCCAGGAAGTCAAAATAACGCCCTAGCTGTGGATACACCGCTTTAAATAGACTCTCTTTGGCTGAAAAAGCCAATGTCAGTAAATGGTTGAATACTAATGGGCCTTCCTGAAGATCGCGGTACTCCTGCTCACTAAGGATTCCGGGCCATAGATCATTCGCCCTTTCAACTGCAATCAGGCTTTCAATATCTAGCCCAACACCGTGGACATGGGCACTTTGATCAGAATACTCTGTAGCCGGCGTTATAATTTGCGCAGTGCACAGAGCACGTTGGTTGTTATGACTGATGCTGCCAATCAAACCGGCGGGCCATAGTGGCGCGCGATCTAGCCCATTCGCTAACGGATAATTGCGTACTTCAAGCATATTCAGCACTTGTCGGGCGACAAAACGGCCCGCCAGGTATTCGGCACGCCGTTTTGCCACTGCTTTTTGTAAACTGCCGGGAAACGCAATGCCATAAGCAGCAAACAGCTCATCCCGGTATTCATTGACATCAAAATCACATTTTGCCAACAGGCCGTGAAACAATGGTTGGCCATTTAAACCGCTGGCTGGCAGTGCGGCAAAGGTAAAGTTACGAATAAATACCGACGTCACGCGTTATCCTAATCATCTGGATTCATAGGCCTTTATAATAGTAGTTAACCCACAGCACCACAATATCCGAACCTATCCCGATGGCTAAAACACATCAGTGAAAGCAAGTTGCTACCAAAAGCCAAAACACCAATCCCATCAACAAATAACCCAATACGACTTAATTCATTATGAAATGTCACTTCACAATTATTGAAACGCAGTTCCTGACGTTTCTTTTTCTGTGACAATGGTCAATTTAAAAGAAAAAGTAAACAGCTAGGTTAATTACCAGAGGGATAAAGGAATAACCTTTTTTTATATATTGATATATCCGTCAGGTTACAGGTTACAGATACGCACCTGCTGCTTGAATTCTATTGGGTATATACCTATCCCATTATTAAAAATAATCCATTTTATCTTTTGTATAGCGACTTCTGGAGAACACTGAATGAAATTCCCAAAGCCTTTGCCCACACTGTGCCTGGCTATTTCTGCCATATTATTTAGTCAAATGGCCTCTGCTCAACAAATTAAAGCTGCCGATGTTCATCCCAAAGATTATCCTAATGTTGTTGCTGTTAAAAATATGGGTGACAAACTAAAGACCGCAACGGATGGTCGCCTGGAAATTAAAACATTCCCAGGTGGCGTCTTAGGTGATGAAAAGCAAATGATAGAACAGGCTCAAATGGGAGCAATTGATATTATTCGTGTTTCTATGACCCCTGTTGCCTCTATTCTGCCGGAGATCAGTGTCTTTACCCTGCCCTATATGTTCCGCGACGAAGACCATTTACATAAAGTTATTGATGGTCAAATCGGCCAAGAAATCGGTGATAAAATCACTAACAATAAGAACTCAAAATTGGTATTTCTCGGCTGGATGGATGCGGGTACCCGTAATCTGATTACCAAAGAACCGGTGGTTAAACCAGAAGATCTCAAAGGTATGAAAATCCGCGTTCAGGGCAGCCCGATTGCACTGGCTACCCTTAAGGCCATGGGTGCCAACTCACTCAGTATGGGTGTAAGCGAGGTATTCAGCGGGATGCAAACCGGGGTGATTGATGGTACCGAAAATAACGAACCGACCTTTATCGCCCACAATTATCTGCCGGTTGTCAAAAACTATACCCTGAGCGGCCATTTTATTATTCCTGAGCTGTTCCTTTATTCCAAAACAAAATGGGATAAATTATCTGCTGAAGATCAACAAACTATTCTGAAATTGGCCAAAGAAGCACAGGCTGAGCAGCGCGTATTATGGCAAGCCTATGTGCAGCAATCCCATGACAAAATGAAAGCCGGTGGCGTGCAATATCATGAAATGGACCATGACTATTATTATAAAGCCACTCAACCCGTTCGTGATGAATTCGGTAAGGATCATCAAGAACTGATCAAGCAGATTGCAGCCGTGCAATAACATCTTTCCGACAGTATTAAATATTTTAATACTACTGATATTTACCCAAGGTCATGGGGGTTGTAGCCAATGACCCTGGGTACACTGAGGTCTCCGCTATGGCTCGCTATTATCTATCAACGATGGATGCGTTATATCGCCTGTCAATCTGGGTCGCTGGTATTGCCTTAATCATTATGGTTGTGGTTATCCCTATGGGGATATTTGCCCGTTATGTCCAAAACGATGGCTTATCCTGGCCAGAACCCGTCGCCATATTATGTATGGTGACATTTACTTTTATTGGTGCTGCCGCCAGTTATCGTTCTGGTTCACATATTGCTGTCAGTATGGTCACTGATCGGCTCTCTGAGACCGGTAAAAAAGTATGCCTGTTATTGGTTGATTTGCTGATGGTGCTGATAAGCCTGTTTATTTTGGTCTATAGCTACATTCTGTGTAGCGAGCTTTGGTCACAACCAGTGGCTGAGTTCCCATTACTGACAGCCGGACAAAGCTATATTCCTCTGCCAATCGGCTCCGCGATTACGCTGATGTTTATCATCGAGCGGCTATTTTTTGGCCCGCAGACCCACCGCCCGGTAGTGATGATCGGCAATTCATAATTTGGGGAACTTTGCCTTATGGACGCATTTATTTTAGTTTTTACGCTGGCAATCTTGCTGGCTATTGGTGTCCCGGTGGCTTATGCCGTCGGTTTAAGTGCCATCGCCGGTGCATTTTGGATTGATTTACCGTTGGAAGCGGTGATGATTCAAATCACCAGTGGCGTCAATAAATTCTCATTACTGGCCATTCCGTTCTTTATTCTGGCGGGGGCCATTATGGCCGAAGGTGGCATCGCACGGCGGCTGGTGAGTTTCGCCTATATTTTCGTTGGTTTCATCCGTGGTGGTTTGTCGCTAGTTAACATTGTGGCTTCAACATTTTTCGGTGCCATTTCAGGATCATCAGTGGCAGATACCGCCTCCATTGGCTCGGTAATGATCCCGGAAATGGATAAAAAAGGCTATCCGCGTGATTTTGCCGCCGCAGTCACCGCCAGTGGTTCAGTGCAGGCGATATTGACCCCACCCAGCCATAATTCGGTGATTTACTCACTGGCAACCGGCGGCACCGTATCCATCGCGGCACTGTTTATTGCCGGGATTTTACCGGGCTTGCTGCTCAGTTTTACCCTGATGCTAATGTGTGTCGGCTTTGCCTATAAGCGAGGTTACCCTAAAGGTGAACGAGTGCCGTTCCGTCAGGCGCTCAAAATCTTTGTCGATACATTATGGGGGTTGATGACGGTGGTCATCATCATGGGAGGAATTCTTTCCGGGGTATTTACCGCCACAGAATCTGCCGCGATTGCCTGTTTGTGGTCATTCTTTGTCACTATGTTTATCTATCGCGACTATAAATGGTCCGAATTGCCTAAACTGATGTATCGCACAGTAAAAACTGTCACTATCGTGATGATTTTAATAGGTTTTGCCGCCAGTTTCGGCGCTATCATGACCTACATGCAGTTGCCAGAACGTATCACTGAATTCTTTACCTCGGTTTCTGATAACAAATACGTGATTCTGATGTGTATCAATATCATGCTGCTGCTGATTGGCACCTTGATGGATATGGCACCGCTGATTTTGATCCTAACACCGGTACTGATGCCAGTGACCAATTCATTAGGTATTGATCCGGTCCATTTCGGTATGATTATGTTGATCAATTTGGGAATTGGTCTGATCACTCCCCCGGTGGGGTCGGTGCTGTTTGTCGCCAGTGCGGTGAGTAAACAGAAGATTGAACAAGTGGTGAAAGCGATGTTGCCGTTCTACGGCGCACTGTTCCTGGTGCTGATGTTGGTCACTTATATTCCTGAAATATCACTGTGGCTGCCAAGGGTATTTGGCGTGTACACCGGCTGATAAACCGATAATCATGAGTCGGGCCGCTGACCGGCCCTTCTCACGGTTACTTTGTCATCAATACCACAGGCTCATGATTGGCCAGCCCACCAGCAGCAACATTGAGATGTAGAACACCCCCATGATGCCACCCAGCCGCCAATAATCTTTCGATTTCACATAACCACAGCCATAGATAATCACACCAGGGCCAGTCGCATACGGCGTCAGGACACCCATGATCCCAATGGATAACACCAGCAGCATAGATAAATGTTCCATCGGCACACCACTTAAACCTTTACCGACCGCCAAAATAACCGGCAGCATGGTTGCCGTGTGGGCAGACAAGCTGGCAAACAGATAATGAGAGAAATAGAACACCAATACTAGCGCGACCACCGTCATATTCGGCGAGAAACCATCCAAATGGGTACTCATGGTATTGGCGAACCAATCAATGAAGCCCGACCGCGTTAAGCCATTGGCCATCACCACTAGTGTGGCCAGATTGACCAGCGTGTTCCAGGCACTTGAGTATTTAGTAATGTCTTTCCACGACACCACATGCAGTGCCAACATCAGGGATACTGCCAGCAACCCTACCGCCGTCGCATCAATGAATTTACCGCCAAACACCCATAAGCACAGGCTCAGCAGCACCAAACCAATTAGGATTGCTTCCTTGCGCGTTAACGCCCCCATCTCAGTCAGTGCTGTTTGCGCCCAAGCCGCTACCTCATCGCTTTTGGTCACGCCGGGTTTATACAACACATAAGAGAGCCAGGGTGCCACTATCAGTAAAATTAACCCAACGGGCAGGAACGCCAAAAACCACTGCATCCAGCCAATATGGACACCGGCAATTTTATTGACAAACTCGATACCCAGTACGTTAGGTGCCGCGCCAGTGACAAACATGGAGGAGCTGATACTGGTCCCGATCACCATCATCCACATTAGGTACCCCCCGATACGCCGTGACGACGGATCATTGGGGAATGAATCAAACAGGGGTGGCAGATTTTTTACTACCGGGAACACTGTTCCCCCGGTACGGGCAGTATTTGATGGTGTAAAGGGTGCCAACAGAATATCTATAATAACAATGGCATAACCCAACGTCAGGGTACGTTTGCCCATGAATTTCACCATGAACAGGGCGATACGGCGGCCAAGTCCGGTGGCTTCATAACCCAGCGCAAAGATAAATGCCCCAAACACCAGCCAGACAGTGGTACTGGAGAACCCGGCCAGCCCCCATTTTAAAGACTCTTTACCGCCGTTAAAGCTGGCATCAGCCACTTCAGCCGCACTAAATAGCACCCAATCTGAACTCAGTACACATATCGTCACGGCGATAAAGCTTATCGCGGTGGCTGGAATCGGTTCTAAAATCATCCCAACAATCATGGCGACAAAAATCGCAAAATAGCGCCAGGCTTGAGGTGGCATTCCTTCCGGGGTGGGAATCAACAGCAGAACAGCCAGCACCACAAAAGGCGCGAGCGCTTTCCATAATTTCTCTTGCGACTTCAACATAGAGATACTCCTATAGCTGTTACTGGTTCAATAACAACGCTATTATTTTTGTGAGGGAGATGATGAGGGAACTGCGCCAGAAACCAGGTTAGGATCAGCAGGTCAGCACTGCCGCCGGGACTAAGGTTGCGGGCGATACATTGGGTATCAAACATTCGCACCCGCCTCAGGCTGAGAGGAGAACCCATCCCTGCCGATGCGAGTGAAGCCAGAATCTCTGTCGCCTGCTGTTGCAGCCATTGCAGCCCGGCCATACCGCCACGGGATACCACATTGGTATCGCGGTTGACGGACATCAAAATCAGCAAAGTGTGCAATAAGGCATGGTCGGATTCCGCCCCGTTAACTAATAAGCGTTGGTAAGCCGGCAAGGCATAATTCAACACGGTAGCGAAGCCAGATTCGGCCTCGCCGCGTGCGCCGGTCAGGCCATAGTGATTGAACAGCCGTTGGCCCGCCGTTTGTTGTGGATTGGATTGACGCAACTCACGCTCTGTCAGCCCAGAGCACAGACGCGCCGCCTCCTGGCAAATAGCATCAGCGCTAATCCATTCACCTCGCGCTTTCAGCCGCCCCAACGCACAGCAAATTAATCCCAGCGAAAAAATGCTACCTTTATGGGTATTCACCCCCCCAGTGGCGTGGAACATACTATTTTCACACGCCAGTCCCAGCGGTCGCAGGCTGTTCAGTGCTGCCTGCCCACCAAGCTGAGCGTGGTTGATGCCCTGTTCTATAAAGCGCGGGAGCCACGGCGCAATAGCATCAGCACTGTGATAAAAATCGATCAGCGCCATATCCTTATGTGCACCACAATTGAAGCGATCCACCAGGCCCGGTTTCGGTGTCAGATTCACCTCTGCCAGCATGGCGCGATACGCCAGTGCGCCATATTTTTTGGCAAAGTCAGAGGAGGCGACAGGTGATTGAGCCGCCCTGTTGTCAGTGCGTTGCAGTTGTGGCATTGAGCATCAACTCCATCTGAACCAATAGTTGGTCAATACTGTGGGTTTGCGCGCGGGCACAGACATTGGCTGGACGGTGACAAAGCAGACAGCGGCGCGGCGCTAACCCCACATCACGGCGCGATAAGATTTGCCCCGATGCATCAAGCACATCGATATCCCATAACCGGCCCTGCGGGTGCTTTAGCTCAAGTAACAACGCGGCGTCCTTCACCTGTTCCGCAGGTAAATCCACCGCAATCAAACCTTCACAGCCGGTCGGCAGTGGAAAAATCTCTTGTTGCAACACTGGCCAACACTGCTGTTGACTTAGCGAGGTGATCGCCTGCCATGCCAATGCAAATAATTTGCGCGTCAATGGGTTATCTTTCACCGCACCGGGTGCCACCAACGTCAGTGAAATCAACGTCACCTGATGGCGAGCCAGCCACGCCTGTTGTCTGCTCTGACGGGACTCACGGCTGGTAAGTAACTCCGGTAAGCTGATGGGCCGGTTGGCCGCTAACGCAGGAGAGAGAGTGTTCATCGCCTACTCCTGTATTTGATGCACAACGTCAATTACTGAGCCGTCGCGATAGCGCACCACCGCTACGACGCGATCAGTAAATGCAATAGGTTGTGGCACGCCAGTCAGCAGTAACGCGCGCTGATGCAGCCATTCGATGGTGACTACGGCTAAACCGGCTTGCTGTAAGCGTTCTGCCAATTCGGGCCGGACTGGATTAACCGCAATACCATGATCGGTCACTAAAATATCGACGCTGGAGCCGGGCGTCACACAGGTGGTGACGTCATTGACCAGCGTCGGGATCCGGCCACGAACCAAGGGAGCGACGATGATAGAGAGTCGGGCGGCGACCGCCGTATCGCAATGGCCGCCAGAGGCACCGCGTAACACGCCATCCGAGCCGGTCAGTACATTGACGTTAAAACGGGTATCAATCTCCAGAGCACTGAGCACCACCACATCCAGTCGGTCGACTGACGCACCTTTCGAACTAAAATTGGCGTATTGATTGGCACTGATTTCGATGTGACGTGGATTACGGGCCAGTGAGGAAGCAGCCTGCCGGTCAAAGCTTTGCACATCCAACAACTTGGTAATCAGCCCTTTTTCGTGCAGTTCTACCATTGTTGAAGTAATGCCACCGAGGGCAAAAGCGGCAGTAATGTTGCGCCGCAGCATTTTATCCTCAAGGAAGCGCGTCACTGCCAGCGATGCCCCGCCGGTCCCGGTCTGCAAAGAAAATCCATCGATAAAATAGCCAGAACCGGCAATCACCTCGGCAGCTCGGCGGGCGATCAGTAACTCACGAGGATTCGAGGTCATTCGGGTGGTATCAGCACCGATCTTGTCGGCATCACCGACCTTTTCAACCTGTACAATCAGGTCAACTTGATCTTGGGTAATACTGGCTGGATGATGGGGATAGGTCACCACCGCTTCTGTCAGCAATACCACACAGTGTGCATATTCTGCATCGACTCTGGCATAGCCCAACGAGCCACAACAGGCATTACCGCTAAAGCCATTGGCGTTACCAAATTCATCACAGGCCGGTACGCCGATAAAGGCAATATCGATAGTCAGTTCGCCGGATTCAATCAGATTAACCCGGCCACCGTGGGAGTGAATCTGTACGGGTTTAGCCAGTAACCCACGAGAGATCTCCTCTGCCAACGGCCCGCGCAGACCAGAGGTATAGATCTCACTGACCACCCCATTGCGGATATGATCCACCAGCGGTGAATGGCAGTCGCTCAGCGAGCTGGAGGCCAGACGCAGATTTTTGAATCCCATGGCGGCAATGGTATCCATCACCAGATTCAGGGTTAAATCACCAGCACGAAAAGCATGGTGAAAGGAGATAGTCATGCCATCTTGCAACCCGCAACGGCGGATAACTGTCTCCAGTGAGTCACATATTTTGATATCACGGGGTTTCTGCGCCTGTAAATTCGCTTTCGAGGTGTTTTGATACAGGTGGTACGCCGGGCCGTTATCCTGAGTGCGACTTAAGCTTTCTACTCGTTGTTGCCTATTCATCTTTTATTCCTCACGCAGGCCACTGACCGCACGTTGCAAAACCAACCGTGCCCGTTCAATCACCGGGCTATCTACCATCTTGCCGTTCAGGGAGACCACCCCACGTCCTTCGGCTTCCGCCGCCGCCGCCGCATCGACCACGCGTTGTGCGTGGTGGACTTCCTTCTCGGTCGGGGCGTAGAGGTTATGTAGCAGTTCGATTTGCCGTGGGTTAATCAGCGATTTGCCATCAAAGCCCAGTTGTTTGATCAATGCGGCTTCCTGCAAAAAACCGGCTTCGTTGTTGGCATCGGAATAGACGGTATCGAAAGCCTGAATTCCAACAGCGCGGGCCGCCTGCAAAATTGAACAGCGCGCAAACAGCAGCTCAATACCTTCTGGTGAGCGCTCGGTACGCAAGTTACGCACATAGTCCTCCGCACCTAATGCAATCCCCATCAGGCGCGGAGATGCCTGTGCAATAGCCAGTGCCTGAGTAATCCCTTGTGCTGACTCAATCGCGGCCAGCAGACCTGTACTGCCAACGTCACGGCCGCATTCCGACTCGATACGGCTGATCTCGCGTGCCATATCGGTCACATCTTGCGCACAGTCAGTTTTGGGCAGACGTACAATATCGGCCCCCCCTCGGACCACCGCTTCCAAATCGGCCAGTCCGTAGGCTGAGTCCAACGCATTGACTCGCACAATGGTTTCCACATCTTGATAAAGCGGGTGTTGCAAGGCGTGATAGACCAAACGTCGGGCGGCATCTTTTTCGCGCAGAATAACCGAGTCTTCCAGATCGAACATCAATGCATCAGCCTGATAAATAAAGGCATTGCTTACCATTGCAGCATTAGCGCCAGGAACAAATAACATGCTGCGACGCATTCTGTTTTTCATTTCAGGTTTCATCACGATACTCTCCATGGCAGAATTTTTTCGTCACTTGCCCTGAGTAGCGCGGTTTCCAACCGTGCCTGCAACACGCAATCCAGTGCGCCTTTATCGTCAATAATCAGTTGCACTCCGCTTAGCCGATACTGTTCCAACAGCGCTAAAACGCTGTAACGAATAGCTTCACCAAACTGCTTATCCACACTGCTATGTATTTGCAGATCTATTTCGGGTGGATTTAATGGCGCAATGCGCACCATCACGTCGCTCGACTCCAGTGTTCCGGCGACGGCCTCTCTGATAATTTTCATTTTTCACCTGATTAACTTGTCTTCAAATTCGAGATTGCTGATCTACGTATCTGCACCTATCTTTGTGCCCTGCTTTATTCGACTAAAACAGGGCTGGATCCTTTGCTGAAGCTACCTTTTTTGCCCGCTGCGCCAGCAGGCGTTGTAGATAGTGGCAGGTGGCGGGGGGGACCAATTTACGAATGGTTTCGCCATCCCCCTGAGCCAGTAATTTGCGTACCCAAGAGGCAGAAATAGCGGTGTTGTGATATTTAAGGCGCTCAATTTCTACCAGTGAGATGGGGGGATAGACTAATAACGGGGTTTCCAGCCAGTAGCTCATGTCATGGTTATATTTGGCGGTCACGGTACAAAACGGTTCGGTACCAACAAAGCGGTGAGTGACACCCAATGCCGGGGCCAAATATTGACGGAATATCTTCAGATCGATTTCGGTATAACAGTCATCGGCCACACCTTGATCTTTAATGAAATAACACGGGAAAGTGGCACGAGAGATCATATATTCCGAGCCTGGATGCACGGTAAGATTGGCAATATCCTCGGTGCCACTGAGCACTAATTGCAGGCGATCTTCATAAGGGAAACGCGAGTTATCTTCTTTCACCAAAAACAGGTGCAACCAATCACACTGTGCCGCGGCCTGGCGGACTAAATATTGATGCCCACGGGTAAACGGATTGGCATTCATTACAATGCTGCCAATTTTTTGTCCCGGTTGGCGTAACTGGCTTAGTTGTTTGGCATAACGCTGCAAGCGGCAGGCGCTATTTTCCATCAACACCACAATACCGGGGACACTGGCTATCGGATAAAAGCCACAGGTTTTAAATAAGTCTTCATTCTTGGTCTTGGTATAAATAAACAGATGGCTATGGTGACGTTCATAGGCCAAATTGACCAGTTCGGTCGCCAGGGTCAGCGCCAATCCTTCCCCCCTAACCTGCTCACTGATTGCCACGCATTTGATAATATTGCCGGCAATCCCGCCACAGGCCACGAGTTGTTCATTACGGCTTACGGTAATAAATACGTCAACAGTGGTATCTATATTCAGATCGTTTGCACGCAAGAAACGTGTTATTTCTGCAATTTGCTGATGCTCTGAACGATTAATTTGACTAAATACCGTATCCATAATTCACTCTCTAGCATAACGTTTATATAACAAATAAAACACAAGTTAAACTCCCGATAATCAGGCAAGTCAAAGCGTGCGATTTAAATTAAAAATTCACATAAAAACAACAATATAAAATAACCATTTAAAAACTGATTTTTAATTCCAATTAATTTACGACCACATGCTAAACATAAAAATAGCGTGGTTAATTGACCTATTTCACATATAAGAGAGTAAATATAAGTTATTTAATGGTTTTAATTTCTTTAATTATTAATATTATTTTTTATTTCTCTTAGCTATTTAATTATTGCTTAAATTCACTTATGTTAATGCCTGTGCTAATGGTCCATATGTTAATTAAGGTGAGTAGCATGCCCAGTTCCTCTTCAGGTTCTTCCCCATTACGCAAATTAAAATGGCACGGCCTGAAATGGAGTCGCTTGAAGAATATTGCCTTCCCGCTGCGTATATTTTTGCTGCTATTAACCGTCTCGATCATTTTGGTTGGTACACTTGATCGTTTTCTGAGCCACAGTTTTGAACAATATTTACTGGATCAGGTCAGTAAAACCGCGATGAATCAGGCCAAGATTATCGCCGCGATGGATTCGGTGGTGGCTGCAGTAAAACGCCGCGATAAAGCTCAGTTAGCACAAATTGTGGGGCGGTTAGGTGATACCTCAGATCTTGATTATCTGGTGATTGGCGATACTCAGTCGATTCGTCTGTATCACCCTAATCCGCAAATGATTGGTTATCCGATGCAATGGACGAAACCCGGTGCGCTGGAACGAGGTGAAAGTTATATCATTTTCGGTAAAGGCTCGATGGGGGAAGCGATGCGGGCCAAAACCCCGATCCGTGACGAACACGGACAAATCATCGGGGTCGTTTCTCTGGGCTACCTCATCAGCAAGATTGACCACTGGCGACTCATTTATCTGCTGCCACTCACTCACTCGTTTATCATGGTGCTGATTGTATTGCTATTGTTGTCATGGCTGTTTGCACACCACATCCGCCGACAAATGATGGGAATGGAGCCGAAAGAGATAGCGCGGGTATTGCGCCAACAAGAAGCCTTGTTTGGTGCCGTATTTGAAGGGCTGCTGGCGGTTGATCCTGAGGGAAGGATCACTGCAATCAATCAAAATGCGCGTAAAATGCTGCACATCTCCGCCACACCACAACAGTTAATAGGTTGCAACGTCAGTGAAGTGGTCTCACCTGACCATTTCTTCCTCGATCAAACCGGCGATAACCGTCAGGATGAGCTATGTACCTTTAATGGCTTGAATACTATCGCCAATCGGGCGGGTATTTGGTCTGAAGAGGGGGTGTTTCAAGGCTGGGTGGTGAGCTTTCGTAGCCAGGATGATATTCATACTCTTAGCGTCCAACTGAGCCAGATTAAGCAATATGTCGAGAATCTGCGCACGGTACGCCATGAACACTTGAACTGGATGTCAACCATCAGTGGGTTATTGCAGATGAAAGAGTTTGATCGGGCGCTTGAGATGGTAAAAACCGAGTCTTCATCCCATCAGGCTCTGATTGATATGTTACGTACCGCGTTCAGTAACCGGCAAATTGCCGCTTTACTCTTCGGTAAATACCACCGGGCCAAGGAGTTAGGGCTGAGCTTGAACTTTATTCCCGGTTGCCAGTTGGGCATACTGCCGCCCACCATCGGGGAGAACGAATTGGCTGCCATCATGGGGAATTTACTGGATAACGCTTTTGAGGCTAGCTTGAAGAACCCGGAATGCGATAAACAGGTTGAGATTTACCTCTCTGATGAAGGGGATAACTTGATTTTGGAGGTTGCTGACCACGGTTGCGGTATCGATCCACAACTGCAAGATAGCTTATTCGAACGCGGTATCAGCTCTAAAAATTCAGACGAACACGGGATCGGCCTGTACCTGGTAGCCACCTATGTTCAGCAAAGTGGCGGCACCATTACGATAGAAGAAAATCCGCCGCGCGGCACCTTATTTACGGTCTTTATTCCGAAGACGCGTTGATCTCAAAGATGAGGAGATCCCATGGAATGGCTTAATATTTTAGTGGTAGAAGACGAAACACCGCTGGCAGAGATGCATGCAGAATTTATCAAACAAAGCAGCTATTGCCACGAAGTTTGGCTCGCGGGTAACTTGCAACAAGCCCGCAGCATGGTGACGCGTTTCAAGCCTGATTTGATTTTGCTGGATAACTATCTGCCCGATGGTAGTGGCCTGGAATTACTGCGTGAGATGACCTTACAGGGTTTCTCTGGTGGCATTATTTTCGTCACTGCTGCCAGCGATAGTGAGACGGTATCTGAAGCAATCCGTTATGGGGTTTTTGATTACCTGATTAAACCGGTAGCCTATGAGCGGTTGGAGCAGTCATTAGCCCGTTACAGCCACCGCCATCAGGTATTACAAGATGGTACCAAGGTTAATCAGCGCCAGATCGATGAAATGTATAATACCTATGCCCGTGGTGAACAGAAAGTGACGCTACCATTAGGCATAGACCAGATGACATTGGACAAAATCCAAACCCTATTCAGTGATAACACGGCGGAGTACACCGCAGAAACTGTCGCCCAGGTTCTGGGATTAAGCCGTACTACGGCACGCCGTTATCTGGAGTTCTGTGCCACTAATCAGGCCCTACAGGCAGAAATTATTTATGGCAAGGTGGGTCGGCCACAGCGGATTTATCGCAGTAAAAAATCAGCGTAGTTGGCACGACTCTCCACTCGACAGCAAAGGCGTTCCACCGTCAATCACGTGGAGCGCTTCATTTCTCAGATAATAATTGCCTAGTTAATAATCAGATTTTTCCTGCATCTGTTAAGCCTCTAACATTTTTGATAACAATTATTGCTACAACAAAGATTGATGAGCATCATGCAGGCTAGGTTCCGTAATACAGAAAAATCATGATTAATGTTGCATTGATAGATGACCATATTGTCGTCCGTTCTGGGTTTGCCCAACTGCTCTCGCTGGAAAAAGATATTCGCATTATTGGTGAGTATGGTTCGGCAGCACAGGCGTGGGCCGAACTACCGAATATCGATGTGCATGTTACCGTTATGGATATTTCGATGCCGGATGAAAGCGGGCTAAGTCTGCTCAAACGTCTGCGTCAAACCATGCCTCATTTTCGCGCAATTATTCTGAGTATTTATGACACCACCGCCTTTGTGCAAAGTGCGATGGATGCGGGTGCCAGCGGCTATCTGACTAAACGCTGTGGGCCGGATGAATTGGTTCAGGCGCTGCGGACGGTCAATGGCGGCGGCCTCTATCTGTGTGCCGACGCACTGCGAGCACTGCGTTATATACCACAACATCCGCCACAACTGGCAATATTAACGCCACGCGAGAAAGAGGTTTTCCAATTGTTAATCAATGGAATCAGTGTTAAATCCATTGCCGAGCAATTGTCACTCAGCCACAAAACCGTCCACGTCCATCGAGCCAATATTCTGGGCAAACTCAACTGTGAAACCACTGTCGAACTGGTGCATTTTGCCCTACAGCATCAGTTGTTGGCAGGTAACTAAGTATGTTGCAGCTACGGTCGGTGGGGCTATCGCTGTTTCTGACCATCTTCTATTCTCTGAGTTGGCTCGCCCTGTGGACCATCAGTTTTTATCTCAGTAATGACGGTTTACACGCCGTTTTACTGCTGCCGCAAGGGCTACGGCTGGCCTTAATGATTCTGCTACCCCGCCGTTATTGGCCGGTACTGCTGCTGGCCGAATCTGGGATGTTGTGGTGGTTGTATAGCGAAAAGTTACAAGTTACGGCCTTAATTGTGCTTTCATCGGCGCTGAGTTTATTGCCCGCCTGGCTGAGTCAACGTTTCTGGCATCACTACACCCTTTATTGGCAACGGCTGTTACTTTTACTCACTGCGGTGACGGGCAACAGCTTACTGCACGGCTTCGTACTGGGTTTTTGGCTACCTTTATCGTTAACGCAGACCCTGCTTGCCACCTTTACCGGCGGTATTTTGCTAGTCCCCTTTACCTATCTTATCTATGAATATTTAAAGCAGCAGCACATCCGTAACCTGTTTTCCCAACAGATGCCCGATCCGCCGCTGCGTACCTCGCTACTGATTTGGTGCTCGCTTATTTTTGCCATTGGCGTGTGTATACAGGTTGCTATTACGCCGAATATGGAGCGCCTGTTGCTGATTTTTGTTTTTCTGCCCAATGTGTTTATGGCTTACAAATTCGGTTGGCAAGGGGGGGTATTGGCTGCGGTATTAGGCAGCCTGATGATAACAGTCACCCGTCAGGCCAGTGGCGCGTTTCATGACCTGGCGGAACTGGAGCTGTTCCTCTCGACCCAAGCCCTGCTGGGGATGACGCTGGGTATCGCTATCAGCCGTCAGCAGCAACTGACACAACATCTGCACCGTTACCGCAATCAGTTAGAACAAGAATTACAAACTCGCCGCAAACTAATGGAGCGGTTGGTGCATACCGAGGAGGATGTGCGCAAAGAGATTGCACGCGAGTTGCATGATGAGATTGGTCAGAATATCACTGCAATTCAAATCCAAGCGATGTTAGTCAACCGCAGCGCCCCCTCCGCGGCAGCGCAATCCGCAGCAAATCAGATAAGCACCCTGTCGCAACGTATTCATCAAACCACGCGCCAACTGTTACGCCAGTTACGTCCGCCAGTTCTGGATGAAATGCCGCTGGATCAAGCACTGCACCATCTGGCTGAAGAATTTGCTTTTGCCGAGCAAGGTATCAACTTCCAACTGGATTATGCGCTGCCACCCGACCCTGGTGAAGATGCAGTGATATTCACCCTGTATCGATTGGTGCAGGAGTTATTGAACAATATTAATAAGCATGCCAAGGCACACAATATTCACGTCAGCCTGCGCATCGGTAACAATATCATCACGCTGGACGTGCGCGATGATGGCATGGGTATTCCGGTACAACCGCCTGGAGGTGGTTTTGGCCTGCGTGGCATTGAAGAACGGGTGCGCGCACTGGGGGGAGACTGGTTACTGCAACGCCGGCTAGGTACCCGGGTGGTGGTCAATCTACCCACTCACGTCCGCAGTAATGACACTGTGAACCTGCCCACAAAATTGAATCAAAAGTCTTCATAAATAAGCATTATTCCTAGCCGCCTAAAACCTTGTCTCATCTCTTTCACTTTCACCTTCCCTACACTCAACTCACTTACTGGAGGAATCCATGCCTGCATCGTACACGTCGTCGAAGACTTTACCCCCCGAGCCTTTGACGCCGGAACAGGTGAATGCGCGTTATCGCTATTGGCGGCCGCGCCTGATGGCCGCCATGGTGATGGGTTACGCCGCCTTTTATTTAACGCGTAAAAGTGTCAATTACGCGATGCCAGTGATGCAACTGGAACTGGGGTTGGACAAAGGGGATATCGGCTTACTCGGCACCCTGTTTTACCTGGCTTACGGCGGTTCTAAATTTGTCTCCGGTATCGTCAGCGACCGGACTCAAGCCCGCTGGATTATGGGCATCGGCCTGATGATGACCGGGGTGCTGAATGTGGTGTTCACCCTATGCCACACCCTACCCGCACTGTTAATTGTGTGGACCTTGAATGGCTTCTTTCAGGGATGGGGCTGGCCGCCATGCGCCAAATTGCTCAGCACATGGTATTCACGCAGTGAACGCGGTAGCTGGTGGGGATGCTGGAATACCTCTATCAGCATCGGGGGGGCGGCAGTGCCTCTGCTGTCTGCCTTTCTGGCTTCGCACTATGGCTGGCAAGCCGCACTACTGGTACCGGGTGCGATAGGCATCGTATTAGGGATTTGGCTGTGCTGGCAGTTGTGCGATAAGCCGCAACAGCAAGGTTTGCCGACTATCGGCCAATGGCGGCGCGATCCACAGGATCAATGGCAGGAGCAACAAAGCCCGCCGATGCCGATGGGGCGTATTTTACGTGATGCCATTTTAGGTAATCGCACCATCTGGTTGCTGGGGGTCTCTTATGTGCTGGTCTATTTGATCCGCATTGCTCTCAACGACTGGGGCAATATCTGGCTGGCGGAGAGCCATGGGGTCAATTTGCTCAGTGCCAATGCCACGTTGTCGTTATTTGAGTTAGGTGGATTATTTGGCGCGCTGTTTGCTGGCTGGGGATCAGATCTGTTATTTCGTGGTCAGCGGGCACCGATGATTTTGTTATTCGCGCTGGGGTTATTTCTGACTATGACCGCGCTGTGGTTGGCACCGGTACATAACTATCCGCTGCTGTCAGTGACATTTTTCAGTATCGGTTTTTTTGTTTTCGGGCCGCAAATGCTCATTGGATTGGCGGCAACGGAATATACCCATAAAGACGCCGCCGGTACGGTCACTGGATTTCTCGGATTATTTGCCTACCTCGGTGCAGCACTCGCGGGATGGCCACTGGCGCAAGTATTGCAACATTATGGCTGGCAAGGCTTTTTTGCCTTACTGACGTTGGCATCAGCCGGGGTTGGGTTGCTATTAATGCCGCTATTAATGACCGGTATGAATTTGTCGGGGTTGGAACCCGCGCAAAAGAGATTCGCCCCACAAGATAAAGATAATCTTTAGCCCGCAATGGAACGCAGGTGAGTAGCACCTAAAAAAGAAAATAAAACAGTACCTTACGTGAAGTCAGCACGACCTCTACCCTACAACATCAGCCCGACCTGTCACCCCGTATCGGCGACAAAAAGGGATAAAAGGATAATGTTATGAAACTCGCACCACTCTCAGTTCTGATTGCCGCCGGCCTCGCCCTGAGCGCCTTGACTACTGTCGCCAAAGCCGAAGGCCGTCTGGTGATTTATTGCAGTGCCACCAATGCGATGTGTGAAGAAGAAGCCAAAGCCTTTGGGGCAAAATACGATGTAAAAACCAGCTTTATTCGTAATGGTTCCGGCAGCACGCTGGCCAAAGTGGATGCTGAGAAAAAGAACCCGCAGGCCGATGTTTGGTATGGCGGCACTCTGGATCCACAATCTCAAGCGGGTGAAATGGACCTGCTCTATCCTTACCAGTCACCTAATCTGGCGCAAATAATGCCGCAGTTCCGTGATCCGGCCAAACGCAAAGGTAACTACTCTTCAGCGGTTTACATCGGCATTTTAGGCATGGGCGTGAATACCGACCGCTTGAAAGAAAAAGGTCTGCCAGAGCCAAAATGTTGGAAAGACCTGACCAACCCAGTTTACAAAGGTGAAATTCAGATTGCTGATCCACAAAGCTCCGGTACCGCCTACACCGCGTTGGCAACTTTTTCACAATTATGGGGTGAAGATGCCGCCTTCGATTACCTGAAAAAACTGAATGCCAACGTGTCGCAATACACCAAATCCGGTATTGCCCCGGCCCGGAATGCTGCCCGTGGCGAAACCACAATTGGTATTGGCTTCCTGCACGACTACTCGCTGGAAAAAGAGAAAGGTGCACCGTTGAAATTGATCTCGCCATGTGAGGGTTCCGGCTATGAAATCGGCGGAGTCAGTATCCTAAAGGGCGCTCGTAATCTGGATAATGCCAAGTTATTTGTTGATTGGGTGTTGTCAAAAGAGGCACAAGAACTGGCATGGCAAAAGGGCCAGTCCTACCAGATTCTGACCAATACCACGGCGGCAACCTCACCTAACTCGCTCAAGTTGGATGATCTGAAGCTGATTAACTACGACATGGACACTTATGGTGCCACAGAAATGCGTAAGAAGCTGATCACCAAGTGGGTCAACGACGTCAAGATGGGCCAATAAAAGCCCACAAAGGACTCCGACTCATATAAATAATTTATTTCTATAACCGAGTCATTGGCGTTGCAGCAAGGCAGCAAATGAATAACAGATCGGTCGGGGACCGGTTTGCATAGCATTTATGCCGGTTCGCAAGGTAAGCGAACATTGCTGTAACGCCAGGGACAAAGGGTATCTGGGGAACACCATGACACATGCACATGCTCTGCGGCTCCCGCAGACACGGGATGCTATTTTCTATTGGCTGGCTTTCGCCGTGGCTGCTTTTGCCCTATTGCCCGCGTTTAGCCTGGATTACGGCCTGCTTGAGGCCAGTCGTTCGGAGCTACTGGCCTCTTATGGTTGGTCTGGCCTTAATATCAGTACGCTGTGGTTTGGCCTGCCGTTACTGCTGCTTTTCAGGCCATTGTCACCCGTTGGTCGCGAACATCGCTACCGCCATCTGTTTGATGCAGGCTATGCCTTATTCTGCGCACTGCTGGTGGTGGTAAGCTCAGCCTGGCTCGGGCGCGGGTTAGGATTTGCCACTATCGGGCTGTTTATCGCTCTGGGGGCAATCATTACTCTGGCGCTGGCGCGCCTTGAATGGCTGGGTGGTGACCGTTTTGTACTCGGATCACTGGTGACTATCATTGCCCTGATCACCGTTTTTATTCTGTTCCCCAGTATTGCCATTTTTATCCCGATCTTTACCGATGAGAGTGGCGCTTTTGCACCGTGGCAGTTTATGGCAATCCTCGGTCAAGCGCATATCCTGCAAGTTATCTGGAATTCGTTCCTGCTGTCGGTGGCGGTTGGCATAGGTTGTACCTTTTTCGGTATGGTGCTGGCTATCTATACCACGCGTATTGCCAAACGCTCCGCTTTGCTGGGGCGCATCTTCTCAATTCTGCCTATTGTTACCCCACCCTTTGTCGTCGGGCTGGGTGTAACCTTGATGATGGGCCGCTCCGGCTATGTGACAGAGTTGATGGTCACTTGGTTCGGACTGACCAATACCAACTGGTTATATGGCTTCACCGGCATCTGGCTGGCACAAGTTTTAGCCTTTACGCCGATGTCATTTATGATCCTCGATGGCGCAATCAAAACTATCCACCCGTCGCTGGAGGAAGCCTCTTATACCTTGCGGGCCAGCCGTTGGCAGACCTTTATGCAGGTGTTTTTACCCTTGCTAAAACCGGCATTGGCCAACTCATTCCTAATCGTCATTGTGCAATCACTGGCTGATTTCAGTAACCCATTAGTGTTGGGTGGTAACTTTGACGTGCTGGCTACCCAAATCTACTTCTATATCACTGGTGCACAACTTGACTATCCAGCAGCCTCCACGCTGGGGGTTATCTTGCTGATGTTTTCACTGTTTATCTTCTGCATTCAGTATATGTGGATAGGTAAACGCTCTTACGTCACCATTTCTGGTAAGTCTTCTCGGGGCGATGTCCAGCCATTACCGGTATCACTGGTGTGGGGCACCACCGCCATGCTGTATGTGTGGATTGCCTTTAACGTCTTACTGTATGGCAGCATTTTCTACGGCAGTTTCACCGTCAACTGGGGGGTCGATTACACCCTGACGCTGAATAACTTTAATCAGCTATTTGGTCAAGGTTTCAGTGACGGCGCATGGCCTTCTCTGCTCGATACGCTGCTCTATGCGGGTATTGCTGCCCCTATCACCGCCGCCTTTGGTCTGCTGATTGCCTATATCGTGGTGCGCCAACAGTTCCGTGGTAAAAAAACCATCGAATTCAGCACCATGTTGTGCTTCGCGGTACCGGGTACAGTCGCGGGGGTGTCCTATATTCTGGCCTTTAACAGTGCCCCGGTGTACCTGACCGGTACTGCCGCCATCGTTATTATCTCTATGGTGATGCGTAATGTGCCGGTAGGGATACGCGCGGGGATTGCCGGGCTGGGACAACTGGATAAATCATTGGATGAGGCATCACTTAGTCTGCGGGCGGGTTCGCTGCGTACGGTGATTTATATTCTACTGCCGTTGCTACGCCCGGCGATTCTATCGGCGCTGATTTACAGTTTTGTGCGCGCCATGACTACCGTCAGTGCCATCGTCTTCCTGGTAACACCTGATACACGGGTCGCCACCTCTTACATCCTTAACCGGGTGGAAGATGGCGAATACGGTATTGCCATCGCTTATGGTTCGATTCTGATTGTGGTCATGCTCGCCATCATCTTCCTGTTTGATTATCTGGTTGGCGAAGCGCGTACTGCCCGCTCGAAAGCCAGTAATGCTGAATAATGACGTACTGATAAGGCTGAATGCTATGTCTACTATAAATACAGTATCTACTCAAAATAATCTGTCAGAGCAAAAGACAGTCACTGGCGATAAGAAACATTTCGTCGAGCTAAAACACGTCACCAAGCGTTTTGGTAGCAATATCGTGATTGACAGTCTCAATCTGGCTATCCCTAAAGGGGAAATGGTCACCCTGCTGGGGCCATCGGGTTGTGGTAAAACCACGGTATTACGGCTGGTTGCCGGGCTAGAAAAACCGTCCGGTGGACAAATCTTTATCGATGGTGAAGATGTGACTGACCGATCTATCCAGCAACGGGATATCTGCATGGTATTCCAGTCCTATGCCTTGTTCCCGCACATGTCACTGGGCGAAAACATTGGCTATGGTCTGAAAATGCTGGGCCGGCCGAAAGATGAGATTCGAGATCGTGTACAAGAAGCCTTAGCGTTAGTCGATTTAGACGGCTTTGCCGATCGCTTCGTGGATCAAATATCCGGTGGGCAGCAGCAACGTGTTGCGCTGGCAAGGGCACTAATCCTCAAACCTAAAGTGCTGCTTTTTGATGAACCGCTCAGTAATCTGGATGCTAATTTGCGCCGCAGCATGCGTGATAAAATTCGAGAATTGCAGCAGCAGTTTAATATTACCTCGCTGTATGTTACCCACGACCAAAGTGAAGCCTTTGCCGTGTCTGATACCGTGCTGGTGATGAATAAAGGTAAAATAATGCAAATTGGTGCGCCACAAGAACTGTATCGCCATCCCGCCTCGCATTTTATGGCCAGTTTCATGGGTGACGCTAACGTCTTTCCAGCCACTATTCACAGCAGTAGCGTTGAAATCTTCGGTTATCACATTCCTAAACCACAGGGATTTGCCGCCCAACGGCAACAGTCCACCGTAGGTGTACGACCAGAGGCTATCACGCTAAGTCAGCAAGGTGAGCCAAGCCAGCGGTGTACTATTAATAAAGTGGCTTATATGGGGCCGCAATATGAGGTACTGGTGGATTGGCAAGGTCAATCTTTGCTATTGCAAGTAAATGCCACACAACTGCAACCCGCCCCCGGTGACAGTTATTATTTGCAAATCCATCCCTATGGCATGTTTGTTCTGGCTGATACGCCCCAGTAGACTTGTTGGCGAGCAGCGTAACAATACGTTGCTCGCTCTTTCGTTAAACAATCGGCCGTTTTTTGCGCAAGGATTGAGCTAAAAGCCAAAATTCTCAATAAGTTGCGCAAACTGTAAGCAAACAATCCAAATTTACTGTTTCCCCTTTGACATGTTCCTCATACCCCGCTATTATTCGCCCCGTTCACACGATTCCTCTGTAGTTCAGTCGGTAGAACGGCGGACTGTTAATCCGTATGTCACTGGTTCGAGTCCAGTCAGAGGAGCCAAATTAAAGAAGCCCGCTTAGGCAACTAAGCGGGCTTTTTATTTTAATCCTGTAGATTCACGCTCCGCCGCAGTTTTGCGATAGTTAATGTATTATCATTAATTGCATTAGGTTACCATCCGCAAACCATTATCAGATAGGACCTATCTCCCTGATATTCATACTAGAATAACCCACACAATAGATTATAGAAGTTTCCTACACCCTACTCTGAAAAGTCGTATATATTTACATTTGGAATTATAAATTAACTATTTCTTCTCTGTTTTTCTGAATAATCTATTTTAAATTTAATAAAAAAATTCCTAATTCGTTTATAATCAATTCACTAGGCAGAATAAGGTTGCGGTGATGAGTTGACTTCAGCGGGCTATACATGAGTAAGAATCTTTTCTTGATAATCTATAATTAGAGATTAGAATCACCGAAATAGTACTTTGGGCATCGGCAGCGTGGTTCTTGTTTATCTCGTCTTGGGTAATCATTTGGAGTCGATCGGTGCGAGTGAGGAGCAGTGAATTAACTCTGCGAATCCCAAGATATAACGATTTACGGAGAGAACATGACAAAATCAGTGATGATAGTTGATGACCACCCGGCTATTCGTGTCGCCATTCGTGCATTACTATCACAAAGTAACGAATTTTCAACCATTTACGAATCGGTTGATGGCAGTGAAGCCTTAGAGATTTTAAAAAACAACCCTGTTGATCTGGTTATTATCGATATTGAGTTACCTAACTTCGATGGTTTCTCATTGTTGAAAAAACTACAGCAACGTGGATTTACAGGCAAATCATTATTCTTGTCCGCCAAGAATGAGCAAGTTTTTGCGGTACGGGCATTACAGGCCGGTGCCAACGGTTTCATCAGTAAAAATAAAGATATTAGCGAAATTCTTTTTGCTGCACAGAACGTATTACGTGGGTATTCTTTCTTCCCCTCTGAAACGTTGACCCAATTAGCCGGGCAACCTTCCAGCCATGATCCTGTCAATCGGGCGCGGTTGTTGTCAGAACGAGAAATTAATGTTTTACGTTATCTGGTGAATGGTTTGTCAAATAAACAGATTGCCGACGAAATGTTTATCAGTAACAAAACTGTCAGTACCTATAAAACCCGCATCTTGACCAAATTAGGGCTAAGTTCCGTAATTGAACTGGCAGATTATGCGCATACCCATAATTTGGTATAATTCAGGCGGCTCAGGTTTACCACGGGCAATCTTATCTTTACCGAGTAGGTTATCTTTGCGAATTCTTCTTTACTGTTTGCTGTTGCTTAGCGGGCAGCTTAATGCCGCAATGATGACCGGTCGTCAGGGGTGCGATACTGGGCAGCCATTGACGATACACAGTATCGCTAATAGCTACAGTGAAGACCTATTACTGACACCTTCCACGGACACTCGCCAATCAAGCCGGCGCACGGTGAAAGTGGGGGTGGTCATGGATGCCAATACTCCTTTTGTCGTTAACCGTGATGATAATGCCATTGAAGGTATTGTTGCGGATTACCTGAAAATAATCAGTGATGCCAGCCAATTATCTTTCCAGATGATCGGTTATTGCGATTACGGGTTAGTTTTGAATGCATTGGAAAATGGCCAGATTGACTTAATGGCCGGGACACCTATGCCCCCTCAGCCGGGGCTGATAGCTTCCCATGCCTTCTTTACCAACCGGCATGTCGAAGTTCGCAGCAAAAATTGGGACCCGACCAAACGTACCCACCCAGAAACGGTGGCTATCGTTAATAACGAGCCACTCTCCCCTGAGTTTTTATTTAATTATCATGCCGATAAAATTGTTGCCTACCCCAACCAATTGCAGGGGTTGTTGGCTGTCGCCTATGGTAATGCCGATGTCTTTGTCGCGAATGCCACAACAGCTAACTATCTGATTGATCAGTTACAATTGCTGACGTTGCAAATTCGTAACTTTGCGCCTTATCACCCTGCCCCTTACACATTCCTGGCGAGGGAAAGTAATCAAAAGCTGATTGACTACATTAATCAGATTTTAGAATTATTACCGACCCGCGCGACCGGTGATATTCAGCAACGCTGGTTTGGTAGCAAACATCATTACAATATTGATGCCAAGTTACTGTTGACCGAACAAGAGGTGAGCTGGATTCAGCACCATCCGGTGGTGACTTATGTCGCCCCACTTGATCTGGCACCACTGATATTCCGCGATCGTCAAACCGGACAAATGGCCGGTTTCTCAGTCGATCTTATCGATATTATCGCGCGCCGAACCGGGATTAAATTTGAACCGGTTTATACCAAAGATACCGGTGAAGGGGTGCGTGATTTTATCGCCGGTAAAACCGATTTACTGCCGATTGTAGCCGTTCGCAACGGTATGTATGGTAACAACCTTTACTCCTCACCAGTAGCTCAATCCTTATGGGGAATATTGACGCGCGAAGATCGCCTGGATATCAACAATGTGGCAGATCTAGCAGGAAAGCGCGTGGGGATACAAGCGGGTAGTGCTTCTGGCGGGATTATTGGTAACCCCCTGTTAGCTCAAAAGATTACCTTTGTCCAAGCCCCGGATACCATGACACTGGTGCGTTGGTTGCAGCAAGGTAAAGTGGATGCTGTCGTTAAGAATATGATGACCGCCAACTACCTGTCAGCTCAGAATTTTAGCCCGAATATAAAAACGGTCGCGGTTGCAGGTGAAGAACCGCTGATGATGGCATTTGCCATCCGCCCAGACCTGCCCGAATTAAAAGCCATTATTGATAAAGTAATTGAATCTATTCCACCAGAAGAGTTAGACAACTTAATTAGTGAATGGAGTACCTTCAAGCCTAAGCCAATAAGTTTTGATGAAGACTCATCAGATAATGAATGGCTGATGATGGCGTTGAAAATAAGTTCAGGGCTATTGTTGGTCTTCGGTCTATACCTGTGCTATCTGGTGTTCAATAAGCGCCGCCAGGCCAAGTTGCTACATGCCCGTTTGCTACAGCAAGAATCGATTATCAATGCATTGCCCTTTGCGGTCTTTATTCGTACAACCAATGCCGAGTTAGCCGTTTATAACAGCCACTTTGCTGCGGCTCACCAAGATAAGCTTCACGATTTGCTCAATCAGGATATTGAACAAGCCAACTGGCCGATGACCAGTCCGCTTGATCGCGAGATAGATAAATACTGTCGTTATGTATTACAGGACAGAAAACCACAAATGGTGGATTTATCTCTTGAAATCAATGGTGAGCTACGGGATATCTTCCTATGGATTATTCCACTGGACAATGCCGAACGCAGTTTACTGGGCGGCTGGCTGGACATTAGCCAACGTAAAACCGTTGAGCGTGAGTTAGAAGCGGCCCGTGTCGAAGCCGAAAGCGCCAACCGGACCAAGAGTACGTTCCTTGCCACAATCAGTCATGAACTGCGAACGCCAATGTACGCCATTATGGGCTTATTGGAGCTGGAGATCCGCAGCTCCCAGCCGGTTGATAAAGATACACTGATTACCGTGTCCAAATCAGCTCAATCGTTGATGTTACTGCTTGATGACATCATCGACTCTGCCAAAATTGAAGCCGGCCAACTGAGTGTTCACCCTGCGGTGGTAGATTTCCGCCAGGAAATGGAACGGATGCTGACTATCTATCAACCCATCGCCGATGAGCGTGGGCTTCAATTCTCGGGTTGGCTGGATGACCAAATCCCTCACCTGCTGATGGCAGATATGCTCAGAGTGCGACAAGTGATGGGTAATCTGTTAGGTAACGCGTTGAAATTTACCGAACAAGGTAGTGTTTCGGTGGATGTGACTTGGGAGCCGACGGATGATAAGCATGGCGTAATGAATATCGATATTACCGATACCGGTATTGGTATTTCTCCAGCGGCACAGGCCACGCTGTTCCAACCCTTTAGCCAGGCGAATGAAGGTAAATCACCCCGTTTTGGCGGCTCAGGGCTAGGGCTTTGGATCTGCCATCAATTGATTCATAAAATGGGCGGGCAAATCAGCTTAGAAAGCCAGCTCGGCAAAGGCACCAGTTTGTTTATTACTTTACCACTGGAGATTGCCACTGCTGAGGATTTACCGCCAGATGCGACTATTCTGCATGCCGATGAAAAGCAGTTGGACCAGTTGAAAAATCTACGTGTTCTGGTGGTGGATGACCTTCCGGCCAACCGCCAGTTACTTCAGCAGCAATTGGCCTTTATCGGCATCGAACAGGTGATGAGCGCAGAAAATGGCGCAGAAGCCTGGAAAATATTGCAACATTACAGTTTTGATATCGTCATCACCGATTACAACATGCCGCTGATGAATGGCTATGAACTTGCCGCCCATATCCGCAATAGTCCGGCAATGAAGGAGATGATAATCATTGGCTGTACCGCAGATGCGCGGGAAGAGAGCGTAACTCGCTGTTCTGATGCTGGTATGAATGATTGCATGGTTAAACCGGTGACTATTGACACCTTACGCACTGTTTTGCTCCATCAACAGATTGTCGGTAACGATGTCGAGGCGAATTATCATCACACTACCGGCGACGATGGTCCCAATGCGATGGAGATGAGCCATCAGGAAAATAGGAACTCAGCCGCGGACAACAGTGAGACCCCAAAAACGCAACAGCCCCCTATTGTCGCAGCACAAGATAAATTGAAATCGCTCTCGGGTGGCAGAGCTGAGGTAGAGTTGCAGTTATTACAATCGTTGCTGGAAAGCAATGTGCAGGATACTGCCGCGCTAACGAAACTGTTTGACCATCTGATAACGGATGATAGCAGTACGAATGCTAGCGATATTTATAACGAAATGGCAACGTTGGTGCACCGGATCAAAGGCGCGGTACAACTGATTGATGCGCAAGATCTGGTAGATTGTTGTATCAGATTCGAATCCCTGTTACTCGCTCATGATAGGCCAGCAGTCATTTCACTTGGAGCAGACTATCTGAAACAGTTAACGGAGACTAATCAGTTATTAGTTAAGCTGGTTGCCTCATATGCCGAAATAGATAGCGATACCCCCGATTAAATAAATATTTAAAGAGTGCTTTCATCTAAAGCCCGCCAGTACATACTTGGTGGGCTTTTTTATTTATCAAGTAATCATTCCTGCGTGATAGCAAAAACACAATTTCATATTTAATTAAAATAAACAACATAAGATATTGAAATTAAAATAATTTATAGTTTTTACTTTTTTTAATCGACTAAGTTCCTACACCTTTTGTGGGAAATTTCACATATAAAACAAGGACGCCTCTCATTTTATCTGTCTCTATTTCCCCCTACACTAGCCTCGGCCCGGATACCAAATAGCACAGCTCAATCGCGGCTGACTTTATTCAACTTAATGATCGCTCATTGTGATGAATGCTAGAGGTCTCCGTACAACGAAATATAAATTATAAAATTAAGTAGGAATTAAATGGGAAAGACTCTAATGACGTTGGTGCTACTTACCCTGCCGGGTATGGCGTTAGCTGCAACCTCAAATAACACTATCAAGTTTCAGGGAGAGGTAGCCGAACAGACTTGCATGGTGGATATCAATGGCACAGCTAACACCCCGGTAGTTTTGTTACCAACAGTTTCGACCAGCAACCTGAATCAAGTTAATTCAGTTGCAGGTAAAACCAATTTTACGATTAACCTAACCGGCTGCAATATCGCCATTCAAGACACCAAGATCAGTTCGGTTTTTCAGGGGATGAACGTCACTTCGGCGGGTAATTTGGGCAATGTGGGTACAGCTCAAAATGTTGCTATTCAGTTACTTGATACCAATGGTGCCCCAATTCGCATGTCTGGTGGCAGTGTTGAAGTACCGGGGATCACCTTGGTCGCCGGTGCAACCTCAGCATCACAGGATCTGGCGGCTCAATATATTACGGAAGAAGGTCGTGCGACCGCCGGGAGCGTTATTGCTTCCGCACAATACGCGATCACCTATCCCTGACTATTCATGAGATCCAAGCCATATCATGAATACGTTGCCAATCGGTAACGAAGCCGAAACAAACCAGAAGTATCAAGGATAAGTAATTGCTATGACACTGATTGCCCACAGAATGATCGCCTGCTCGTTGCTGCTGCTCAGCGGCGTACCCTTATGGACGCAAGCCAGTGTTGTCATGACCGGTACTCGTATTATTTATCCCGAAGGTACGCGGGAAAAAGTAATACAGCTCAGTAACAAAGATGACCATCCGAATTTAGTCCAATTATGGATGGACGACGGTAATAACCAGTCTTCGCCATCAAAAAGTGATGTCCCTTTCACACTGACACCACAGATATTCCGTATGGAAGCCCAAAGTGGGCAAGTGGTACGGTTGTCATATATTGAGCGCCATTTACCCAAAGATCGTGAATCAGTTTTCTATCTTAACTTCTTGCAGATCCCCGCGTTAAAAGCAGATAAGCAGACCGAAAACAAACTGGTTTTGATCGTTAATAACCGAATGAAAGTTTTTTACCGCCCTGCGGCATTAAAAGAAAATGTCGATACATTAGGTGAAAAGATACGCGTTACTCTGGATGGCACTAGCGGTGATAAAATCAAGATAAGTAACCCGACGGGTTATTATATCAGCCTGCGTGATGCCAAATTGGTCAGTGATGGGAAAACGATTTCGTTCGCCACCAGTGAGATGTTCTCGCCCAATTCGACCACTGATTTAGCCTTACCCGCTGGGGTTAAGGCCAAAAAGGGCGAAGTGCTGACGCTGAACGTGGTTAATGATTATGGCACCAACATTTCCACGAATTATCATTTGTAGTCCAGCCGTGATGATAATCCAGACGGTGCCCAGTTATAGAGATAACCAGTGAGGTTTGCTCCCTGGTTATCCTATTTGCTAACGCACGGTTTACTGGCGAGCCATTTCGTGTCAGCAGCAGAGCAGAGTAATCAAGACGAATATGTATTTGAGGATGCGTTAGTCCGCGGCTCAGCGCTCGGCTTAGGCTCCATCTCCCGCTTTAATAAAAAAGACTCCTATCAAGAAGGCAAATATCAGGTTGATCTCTATATGAACAACAATTTTGTTGATCGTATAGAAATGATATTTATTGCAAAAAATGATGCGGTTATTCCCTGTTTGTCAGTCGCACTACTGCAACAAGCCGGCGTCACTGAGGAGGCGCTGAAGAACAGCGACCCAAAAGATGACTGTCTGGATTTTAAAACCACCTTGCCGGCCAGTGACTATCGCTTTGATTACGCCAAGTTGCGCTTCGACTTGTCGGTACCACAGCTGTTCGTTAAAAAAGTGCCGCGTGGCTATGTTGACCCCCATAATTTAACCTCGGGGGATACCATTGGTTTCAGCAATTACAACTTGAACCAATATCACGTGGGCTATAACAAAGATGGAATTAAGCGTTCAACCAACTCAACTTATCTCAGCCTAACTAATGGTATCAATGCTGGCATGTGGCGCTTGCGTCAACAGGGTTCATTGCGCTATGACCCTACCCGAGGAGCCGACTGGACCTCTAACCGGCTATACAGCCAACGCGCGCTGCCCGCCATAGGCAGTGAAGTGACCTTGGGCCAAACGTTCAGCGCTGGTCAGTTTTTCTCCAGCTTGGGTTTTAACGGCATCGCATTGGCCACTGATGACCGCATGTTGCCTGAATCGCAACGCGGCTATGCCCCTATTGTGCGAGGGATTGCCAGAACCAATGCCAAAGTCACGGTTTATCAAAACAATCGGTCTATTTACCAAACCACTGTGTCACCAGGACCGTTTGAATTTAATGATTTATCAGCCACCAATTTCGGCGGTGACCTGACGGTAGAAATTCAGGAAGCGGATGGCAGCGTAAGCACCTTTCAGGTGCCATTCTCTTCCGTGCCGGAGTCGTTGCGCCCCGGTTATTCCCGCTATAGCTTCGCCGCTGGGCAAGTGCGGGATCTGAGCAGTAATGAAGTGTTCAGTGAACTGACTTATCAACGAGGGGTCAGTAACGCCATTACCGCCAATACCGGGCTACGCGTGGCATCAGGTTATCAGGCCATCATGCTGGGGGGAGTCTTTACCCACTATATTGGTGCCTTAGGGCTGGATGCTACCTATTCGAATGCCAGGCTAGCGGATGACAACAGTGATGGTGATGAACGGCAGCAGGGCTGGATGGCGCGAGCCTCCTTCAGCCGCACGTTCGAAGCTACCAATACCACATTATCCGTGGCGGGTTACCGCTATTCTACCGAGGGTTATCGCGATTTAAGTGATGTTTTGGGGGTACGTGCAGCCCGTAATGGCAAAGTCTGGAATTCAGATACTTACCGGCAACGCAGCCGGGCAGAAATATCGATGAATCAGAGTTTTAACAGCTACGGTTCTCTGTATTTGACCGCGTCTTCACAGGATTATCGCAATGACCGCAAGCGGGATACACAGTTGCAATTAGGCTATGCCAATACTCTGTGGCGCGATACCAGTTTCAATATTGCGGTCTCACGACAAAAAACCGGGGGCGGCAGCAACGAAACCTCCTTTGTCGACCCCGGTAGCGGCATGCCAGCGGCTAATGGTGCAAATATTCTTGGCATCAGCGAGACTGTGGTGCAGATGTCGGTCTCATTCCCATTAGGTGGTAGTGCGCATGCGCCGTATATCTCCGCCGGTGCTGTCAACAGTAAGCTCAGTGGCGCCAGCTATCAGACCTCATTATCCGGTGTGATGGGCGAGGACCAATCCTCCAGTTACAGTATGGATTTTGCCCGCAGTGAACAAACGAAAGAAAACACCTTTAGTGGCAGTTTACAAAAACGGCTTCCTGTCACTAGTCTGAGCGGCAGTGCGTCCAGCAGCCCTGGTTATTGGCAAGGTTCAGCCAGCGCCCGTGGGGCAGTGGCCTTCCATAGTGGCGGTGTCACACTGGGACCTTATCTGAGTGATACTTTTGCCCTGATCGAGGCCAAAGGCGCCAGTGGTGCCAAAGTGATGTATGGCCAAGGTTCAAGTATTGACAGATTTGGCTATGCACTGGTGCCAACACTCACCCCGTATCGCTACAACACCATTACGCTCAATCCTGATGGCATGGATTTCAATACAGAGCTTCAGGATGGTGAGCGGCAAGTTGCCCCCTTTGCCGGCTCAGCAGTGAAAGTCACTTTCCGCACTCTCAGCGGTTACCCGGTACTCATTACCGTCCGGCTGGCTGATGGTAGTCAGTTACCTATGGGCACCGTGGTATACAGCACGACTGCCGACAGCGACAACAGTGCTCAGCAGCAAAAGAACGAGGTTGGTATGGTTGGTCAGGCCAGCCAGGCTTATGTTCGGGCTGAAGGAACCCGAGGCACACTCATTTTAGTATGGGGCGATGCTACCGATGAACGCTGCCAGTTAAATTACGACTTAGGCACGCCCAATAACGATAAACAGTTATATAAACTCGATGCCTTGTGTGTCGTTACCCAGCATTGAATCAGAGAAACAGTATGAATCCTATAACGACTCACTACGCCAGGTTATACCGATACAAGCCCCTATTCTCACACTATATGGGGTTATTCTTTTCACTCGCATTACTGAGCACCAGCTTACCCAGTTATGCACAATGTGTTTGGAAAGGCGCCAATATCGGTGGTGATAACTACGGTGCGTCCTTGCAATTAGGTAATATCAATATAACCAGTAATTACATTCAGCCTGTCGATTCAATCCTTGCCTCCAGCATTATCAGCTTGGTACCCGCCCGTTTCTGGTCAGACCCAGAAGCGGTTATCTATGAATGTGATGTGGCCGATAAAGACAGTTTATTTGAAGTTTTTGCGACTAATGGCGACAGTAATGTCGGCGGCTACAGCAATATGGGTGATAACTATTTTCAGACTTTCTTCCCCTATACCGCATTGAAACTGACTCATGTTGATACTGGCGTCGAATTCACCCGCATCTGGCAGCAGGTCCCGTTGAGAAAGTACGACGTAGTCGGGAATAAAATTCAAATTAAGGGTAAACATTTCAGCCAAATTCGTGCTGAGCTAAAAAAAGTAGGTTCTGTAGACCGCACGCCCGGCCCTTCCAGTTGGGGATGTTCTGGTCCTGCGGCTGATAACTATTCGGGTAGCTATTCCTGCAATCAACCCAACGGTTACGTGGTATTCAAAGGGCCTGGCATGCCAGTACCGGAAACCGGCTATGACTCAGCAACCAATTACCAAACATGGGGAAGTGGCCGCTATATGGCATTTGGTATGAATACCTCTCCGGTCTCTGCCCTGACACGCAAAAATACCTGCGTAGTACGTAACGTCACACCTTATGTGGTTTTCCCTATTATCACCGTGAACGAACTTAATGATAATCAATCACGCAGCGCGGATATCACTGTCGATATCGAATGCCAGTCGGGTACGGAATCTGGCATTAATAGTGGGCAAACTGCGCTGGGCATCCAAACTTCATTACCCGGTTATCTGAAAGCACAAGGACTCGGGTTAGTAAACGCAGCCGGCGGCGTGAGTTATCTTTTATCAGACCACTATGGTACTGACAAAAATATAGCCACCGGCGTGGGAATCAGCCTGAGTGACAGCAGCGGTGCGGCAATGAATTTTGTTGGTTGGGGAGGATGTGTCAGTAATTGCAATGCCAATACCAACGCGGGTTGGTACCCGGTACTCACGGGTGCCAGCGCTAATGGCAGCAATGGTGCTGGTTATGATAACTATTCACATCACTTTGTCGCCACCTTGAAAAAATTACCTAACGGCACGCCTACTGCTGGCAAAGTCGATGCGACCGCTTACGTTTTGGTGAAGATACAATGAGACTCCTCTGCCTATTTTTACTGATGTTGAGCATCAGCCAACACACCATGGCCGGTTTAGTGGCAGGTTCAACCCGCATGATTTATCAGCCTGAATCGCGTGAGCGCACCCTGATGTTGGCTAATACCAATGATTATCCGGTCGTGGTGCAGACCTGGATTGATGATGGCGATGTGGACAGCACTCCCGATCAGAGCAAAGCGCCTTTCATTGTCTTGCCTGCTGTTTTTAAAATGCAGGCAGGAGCGGCTCAAGGGCTGCGCATTATCAATAAAGGTGACAATCTGCCGACAGATCGAGAGTCTGTTTATTGGCTCAATCTGTATGAAATTCCGCCTAAATCCCGGCGTAACATCGATGCTCAAGCCCAGGTTGCTATGGCGATGAATACCCAAATGAAAATATTCTACCGGCCTGATGGGCTAACGCCGAAACCGGCTGAGGCAATGAAAAAAGTCAGTTTTACCCTTAAGAAGAAAAACAAAGAATACATTCTCACTGCCCATAACCCCACACCATACCATGTATCTTTTGGTCAGGTTCAGCTAGAAAACCAACAACAACGCTTTCTGATAGCACAAGAGATGGACATGATGGTCACACCCTTTGCTGAACGCCAATATCATTTTGAACAGCAGCCTACCTCACTCAATGGTGAAGTAACCTTGAACTATGTTTATTTTGATGATGCTGGTAATCAGCTAAAAAACAGCCAGTTAATAAAAGTGACGTTGTAACGAATTACTGTTTTCACGGATAATCGCAGAGGAATTGCAGCGCTCATGTAATTCCTCTGACAATGCTGGCTACCCGCCGCGAAATTATTACCCTATTGAATTTAGGGGATATTTTACACATGTCCCACTTATGTTGCTTATGTCACTAAAACACACTGCTAAAAGTGTCTTTCCTACTGATTAGCGGGGTTAAATACATAACCTCGGCGTGTAATGTGCGCTTTTCGGTCACTACCGAGCCAATCACCTTCCCCAATACAAACTCGCCTCTCCGCCTTATTAAAAATAACCTCATTTGGCGGGATAACTCACGGGAAAATAAACAAGTTTGCTGAAAAACAAGCCAATAAGCTCATTCTCTCAGCAAACGCACATTTTTAGTGTTTTTCTACTTTGACAAACGTCACCACCCTCGCTATTATTCGCCTCGTTCACACGATTCCTCTGTAGTTCAGTCGGTAGAACGGCGGACTGTTAATCCGTATGTCACTGGTTCGAGTCCAGTCAGAGGAGCCAAATTTGTGTTTTCATGCATCTTCACGAATCTTTATAAGATTTAGATTCAACGAGTTAGTGTGAAAAGTCTTCCCGATGCATTTTCATTTCCCCCTCCGCATCGGGCAAGATTGGTGGTCTGATTTGGGGTCATTTCAGTTCGATTATGGAGTGACCACACTATGTCTCTGAACGACACTAAAATCCGCAGTCTCAAGCCTTCTGAAAAACCTTTCAAAGTTTCCGATTCACACGGTTTGTACCTTTTGGTCAATCCAAGTGGTTCACGTTTCTGGTATCTTAAATATCAAACCGAATCAGGACCATTGACCACGGATTCCATGCCATGGCCTGTAGTGCCCTGATAGAATCTGGTCTGTGGTCATAGAATGCAGTTGAACGCCAGATGAGTCATCAGGAACGCAACAGCCTGACCGATAACTCTTTGATAACAGCAGACCCTGTAGTTCCAGTCCCCCTGAATTATTTAGCGAATTTCTCAGCTTCTTCGTGAGTAGTGATGAAGCTTTCGCCAAAACCAATCGCAATAAAAACGCCCACGATATAGCCTGCTAGCTTACTGTTTAGAATTTTCTTGAGCATCAATCCCCCAATTCAGAGAAGTCATTATCCTATACCCTTTTAAAATATTGGAGAAGACCCACAATAGTGCAGCCCTATAATTTGAATTATCTTGCAAAAATACACGTACTTTCAGCGATAATGAGTAAATGACATGGTCAAAAGGAAAATTGCCCCATGAATACCGGATTTATCCTGCTCTGCATTTACGGAATTGGGGCTATTGCCTCTACCCTCATCATCTTTCCACTAACACGTGATCAGAGCTTAGCAGTAAGGTGCTTATCATCATCTCTTATCGGATTAACGTGGCCCTTGAGCCTGCCAGTTGCCTTACTGCTTTCGATATTCTGATTAATAATACAGATGGATAAATAATCAGGCCGAATCACTAAGTGCCTGATCCAATGCCGAGAATATATTTAATTTACCCCTCGTTCAGTTGATAGAGCATACCACTAGTTTGATTTCGGCCATTTTTCTTTGCCTGATACAATTGCAGGTCAGTTTGACGCAGAAGTGCCGTTGACATACCGACGCTTTGATTTTCTTTGCAGCAAACCCCAAGGCTAATGCTGACAAAGGGGTAAACTGTGGAACCAGAATGTGGAATTTTTTGTTCAAGAATTTGCAGCCTGATAGTTTCTGCCATATCCATTGCTCCGGCTAACTCGGTGTCGGGGAGCAGACAAACAAATTCTTCACCACCATAGCGGGCCACCAAATCCGCAGGGCGTCGGAGAGTTTCTCGGATAACTTTTGCAATACTCCGTAAACAATCGTCCCCTGCCTGATGCCCATATAAATCATTATATTTTTTGAAAAAATCAACATCAATCATGATCATGCTAAGTGGAGTCTGGTTACGATTTGAGAGTTTCCACTCCAATTCTAACTGTTTATCAAAGTAACGCCGGTTATGTACTTCGGTTAATCCATCTAAATAAACTAGTTGGCGTAATAAGTCGGATTGAGCTTTAAGCAATAAGTGTGTTTTCACTCTAGCCCGAACGGTGTTCCTATTAATAGGTTTACTGATAAAATCTACGGCACCTTCGCTAAAGCAGCGAGTTTCGGTCTCTTCATCAATATGCGCAGTGACAAAGATAACAGGAATATCCTGAGTGTCTGGCGATGCCTTGAGTCTGGCACAAACCTCAAAACCATTCATACCGGGCATTTCAATATCCAGTAGAATCAAGTCTGGATGTTGACTAATACAGACGTCGAGTGCCTGTTTACCACTGGTGGCCATACACACATGATAATCGGAAGAGAATGCTTGATAGAGCATCTGAATATTTATCGGATGATCATCAACAATAAGGATCTTGGGCTTCCCCGTGCCGGGTAGATCTAAGGTCAAATCTTGCGAAAAAGAATGGATTATAGTCATATCTTCTTATCTCTCTGAGTAGGAAGATTAACCATCAAGGCTTGGCATAACTTGATAGCGTTGGCAAAATCTAGTTGGTTTACTGCATCATTAAGAGGAGATAATTGTCCATTAAGTTGCTTAGCAAAAGTCATCATCAATTTATTCATCAGCTCTAACGCAGCCATATCTGAGTTTTGTAATAACAGCATCAAACGATTCAGTTCCAACTCGATAGGTTTTATATCAACTGCCTCTGCCACAACATTACTAGTGTTATCTTTCGATAGCATTGGGATTAGTATCATTATCCCAGATTGTATAACGGATACTTTATTTCGCATCTCACTCAGTAATTGATTAATCGTATCTGCCGTAGGTATAGCGCCCTGGCTAAATAACTTCTCCCCCTGCCCCGCACTCAAAGAAAGGCCAGTGGCCCCCAGCTGTGCGGCAAGTCCTTTGATGGTATGTAGCAGACGAGATGCCGACAGATGGTCACCTTCAGTCAATAATGTCTCCAACTGGGTAGGGAAATTAGCCAAATCCTCACTAAGCAGCGATAACATTTTTTGGTACAGCGTAATATCGCCACCTAATCGATTAAGGGCGGTATCAACGTCAATTCCTGCCGTTGCCGCGACATTTTTTAATTCAGCAGATAACAAAACAGGAGTTATATGGCTAATCGTAGCGACAACATCAGTTTGCCCACTGTATTTCCGTATGATGTGTATTAGATTATTCAAGTCAAAGGGTTTACCAATATGGTCATTCATTCCAGCAGCAAGGCAGGCATCACGATCAGAGGCCATCGCATTAGCTGTCATGGCTATAATCGGTAAGTTTTTTAACCCAAGACTTTTTCGAATATATTTCGTCGCATTGTAGCCATCCATGACCGGCATTTGTAAATCCATCAATATCAGATCAAATGAAGACGGATGATGTTCTAATATCTCAATTGCCTCTTTGCCATGATTGGCAATACTGACCTCTGCTCCCTCATCCTCAAGTAACTCACGTGCTATTTGCTGGTTATTCAAGTTATCTTCAACAATTAATAGCCTTATACCAGACAGTCGGTGTAAAGATTCGGTTATTGCCGGTTTCGCAACATCAGGTTGTTTGCGTTCGCTTAATGCATCAATCACTGAATCCAACAACATTGATGCTGTGATCGGCTTAACCAAATAACCATCCAGTAATGCCTGCTCTTCTTCGCTGCGCTGTAATAACATTTCGCGATCATGGGCGGTTATCATGACAATCATAGGGCCGTTATCTACTGGCATCAGTTCACGCACACATTTACTGGTCTGCCAACCATCTAACCCCGGCATTTGCCAGTCAATAAAGAGCGCCCCGTAGGTAATACCACTATCATGCTGCTGTCTCATCAATTGCAATGCATCATTGCCACTGGTTGCGACATCAACGGTCCATTTTAGTGATTCCCCCATCTGTTTGATCAGGTCACAGGCTGTCGGATTATCATCAACAACCAAGACTCGTAAATTATTCAATGCCTGTGCTCTGTTTACCAAAGTGTTTGGTGTTTCATTATTAATAACCAGATTGGTATAAGAAGGTAGCGACAGCGTTATGGTGAAATGAAATAGGCTCCCTTTACCCGGTTCACTTTCTAAGGTGAGCGTCCCGCCCATCAGTGCAACAAAGCGCTGACTTATCACTAGCCCTAAGCCCGTGCCACCAAACCGGCGCGTTGTCGAGGCTTCTGCTTGTGTAAAACCACTAAAAATACTTTCTTGATTCTCTGGTGCAATGCCAATTCCGGTATCGCGCACCCCAAAATGCAACGTAACGTGATGGCTATCCTGTGTGATAACTTTGATGAAAAGCACCACCTCACCAAGTTCGGTGAACTTCAGCGCATTGCCCCCCAGATTGGTTAATATTTGCTGGAGTCGCATGCTATCGCCTTCAACAAACTGGGGTAGTGAAGGGTCAATATCAAATAAGACCTCAACCTTTTTAACCTTCAGATTGCTCGATAAGATAACCGCCAAATCACGCAACATCACACGAATATCAAACGGGATACATTCCAGTTCCATTTTACCGGATTCGATTTTGGAGAAGTCCAGGATATCGTTCAGCAAGCGCAGCAAGGTGCGCGTGGCGGCTTCACTTTTAACCGCATAATCAGCTTGTTTCCTATCAAGACCCGTCCTACGTAGCAATGTCAGCATGCCAAGGATGGCATTCATCGGGGTCCGTAGCTCATGACTCATATTGGCCAAAAATGCAGATTTGGCCTTATTGGCTTCTTCAGCAGCTTCTCTTGCTGTTTTCAGGATATTCTCGGCCTCGCGTTGTTGAGTAATATCCCGATTAATCCCCATCATCAACATTGCTTTGCCACTTTCATCCCGTTCAACCGTTCCAGTTGATTGAATAAAGTGAACTTCATTTCTCACCACAATACGGAAAACCTGACGATAGACACTTTCATTTTCTAACGCTGCTTTTATTGCACTTTTAACGTCGGGAATATCCTCTGGATACAAAAGGCTATACCAATACGCCAACGGGATATCGGCATTGTGTAACTCCTCAGGGATCCCATAGATATTATTCATCCGCTCATCGAAAGAAAGCGTACCTTCTGGAATGTTCCAGGTCCAAATACCTAACTCAGCAACATCCGCCGCTCTGACTAATTGATTTCGAGCAATAATCAGATTGGCTTGCTGATTTTTATTGGTTGTAATATCAACTTGAATGGAAATATATCGCTCAATCTGGCCAGTACTATTGTTAAACGGAGCAATCGTGGTATCGACCCAATATAAAGAGCCATCTTTAGCTTTATTACAGATTTCTCCACGCCACGAGATCCCATTAGCAATGTTATGCCACATCGATTGCCAAAAATCAGTCGAATGTGTATGAGAATCAACTAAGCGGTAAGTCTGCCCTATAAGTTCTTCGCGACTGTAACCACTGATAGTACAAAATGCGTCATTAACATCGGTGATTATCCCATCCCGGTCTGCAGTAGAGATAATACCGTGTAAATTAAGGGTGCTGAGTAAGGCATTATTTTCACGTAAGGCCGCTTCAAGACGTTGATAAGTCGCTTTACGTTCACTGATATCCGACTCAATCGCCATAAAGCCGATAAGTTCACTCTTATCGTTATAACGCGGTTGAATCTCCAGCTCAATCCAATATTCTTGCCCCGATTTAGCGCGATTGACTATTTCACCTTTAAATGGCTCTCCGGCATCTAACGCAATTTTCATCTCACTTGCTACGCCTTGGTCTGTATTACTACATTGCAGTAATTTCCCCGGCGACTTGCCGAAAGCCTCGGCTTGACTGTATCCGGTAATACGTTCAAAGCCCTCGTTAACCCAGACGATATTACGTTTTACATCGGTAATAACGACGGCGTTAGAGGTGTTCTTGGCCACTAAAGCCAGACGTTCAAGATCTGCGGTCATATTCCGCGCCAGCATCTCTGCCCGATTACGTCCACTGATTTGCTGGCGAATAAGTAAAGCCAATGCCGAACTTAGCAAAAGACCAAAAGCAAACACCAACCAAGGTGCATAACGTTCGGTTAGCGCTTCAAACACTGGTGTGCTGCTGATTCGCAGTGTCATTTTTCGACCAGGTAGTGGCAAGACGCTGGTATTGTGAAATATTCTGGCAGCTATGGCTTCATCATCATGCTCTTCGTCCGGTATGAAATTGGCGTATTTACTGCCATCTGCATCGAAGATCATCGTTCTATTAGATAAATCATTGAGACTATCAAACAATTCAACATCCACTCGCCCATTCATAAACTCGGGAATATCACGTAATAGATCAGCAATCACAATGGGTGAATAGAGTAGACCGACCAATGACGCCTGCCGTTCAGCAAGTGTCGTAGGATAGGTACCCGACTTATAAACCGGGACAAAAAGTAATGTGCCGGGAGTTTTAACATTAGACTGAACCAGATGAATAGTGCCAGAAAGAGTGGGTTTTCCGCTGTTTATTGCCAACAATGCGGCTTCTCGTCTGACCGACTCAGAGCCAATATCAAGCCCCTCTGCGCCTTGGTTTTTTTCTGCTGGTGCAATGTATTTAATAATATACAAATCATCATGCTGTTTATCCTGAAGTTGCCGCAAAGAAAACGTCGGCGCACCGTCAGCTCGGGTATCAGTAATAAACGCATTTAACTGGCTGCGCGACACCCGTTGAATAAAACCAAATCCCCTCACGCCAGGGAACTCCACCGGCAAATTACGCGAAGCAACATAAGCATTAAATTGCTCGCGGGTTAAATGACTGTTGGTAGCATAAACACCTCTTATCCCATTCAACCCATATATTGGCTGAGAGAAACGTCGCTCAACTTCTCCAGAAACCCTATCAACATTACGTTGAAAATCGATTTTTGCATTGGCTTCAATTTCGTTATAAAGCCACCATGCTCCCGCACCTGAAATAACCAGTCCAATAATGAAAATAACCAGTGGCAGTAAAATATTTTGTTGTAACTTAAATGAAAGCCAAGATGAGGACAATTGCTGCGTATGGGCATTGAATGGAGAAGGATTCATATAATATCTATACCCTTATAATCACTATTGGCTAAAGCATAGGATCACTCTGTAATTTAAGATAGTATTGGCCACAATCAAATCTAGCTTAAGTGTTCTCTGCTAATAATAAACAGTATTAGTTAGGGTTGAATGTAAATTTGTAGTTCATTGTGGCCTAATATCTCACCCTGTTCGTTAATAATGTCACTCATTACATTCATTGGTTGAACGCTACGAGGTATAACTTGCAATTCAATCACCTTTTGACCGCTATCCGCCATTAATTTTATGTTCCGCGATCCTTTAGATAAAATCATACCACTTTGCAATATTTTCCAATGTAATGATGCCTTTTGATAGTTGAACCAACGGTCGTTGATGGCCCATAAATCAATACGCCCTCTCTGCCCCTGCACCCAATTTTCTGTTTTCGGATCTATAGAGGGTAAAACGGGCTGATAAGCTCGCTGCAAAGCAAAATAACCCGGCTTAGGATGGCGGAGATAGTCCACCACGCCCCAGTTAATTGACGGCCAGTTTTCAGTAAACATAAAGTGAAATAATGCAGCAACGGGTTGATAACGTTGGCGTCGATAACTCTCTGCGGCGAGTTGGATTAAACTTGCCTGATACTGTTGGCTGTTCTTGATAAACGTATTGATATTTGGCCCGCGAGTCACTTTAGCTAATTCAAATGTCTCATGAGGTTGAAAGTTATGGTATGCCCAGATACGCCAGCCTTCATCTTGTTTATCCGCCGTTTTGGGCCACAGCTCAGCGTGCGGAATTATCGTTTTTAACGTTGCCAGGTCAGGTAAGGCTTGTGCGCCAAACTCGCTGATGATTGAGGTAGTTGCCGGTTTAAGATGATCACTTTTCTGCCCTGAGTACCACCCTTGCCAGTAGTGTTCAGCAGTGGACGAGTAAGCATGAGTGATCCGGCTATGGTCCTGACTGAGCACCTGCGCGACGCTCGCGGTTAACGCCCGGTTGATGTCAGGCCGCCAGTCTGAATAACGATATTGCATCCATGTGGCATCCCAGGGCGGTTCATTGTGCCCAGACCACAATACAATCGCTGGATGGCTGCCAAACTGCTGTGTCATATCCGCGGCCTGCCTGGCAGCCTCTCTGGCAAAAGAGGCTGAATCGTCATATCCCCATTGCAGTGGAAAATCTTGCCAGAGCAGTATCCCCATCTCATCAGCCAGGTCGTACAACGCCCGCCCAGCCACATGGGCATGTACTCGTATGGCGTTGATGTTCGCCAGCTGCATCATGAGCAAGTCATGGCGATAATCTGTCGGTGTCAGGCTTCCCAGCCACGGGCTACCAATATAGTTCGTCCCCCTTATGAATAGTCGCTTGCCATTGATTGACCAACTTTGCTGTTGGGGGTCTATCGCAATTCGCCGTAAGCCAGTGCGAACATGAGTCACATCCATCATGCCTAAACGGTCTGAGAAACTGACCTCCAGCCGATAAAGATTTTGTTTCCCATGACCAGACGGCCACCACAATGCGGGGTTATCAAGCAGAAAATTAGCGGTGAGAGTTTGTGCATTATGCTGACTGGCAACCAATGAAACACTTTTCTCCAGTTGATAAGATTGGCCGATAAAATTATCGGGTATCAGGCGTAGCAACATAACAACGGGGCGGTTGTGGTTAGCACGATAATCCAAACTCACCTTCAGAATCGGATGTGCAAGCCCCCGTGACCAGTCAGGCACGGCCAGTACATTGTCTATAACAGCGCCACGGCTGATATGTGACGTTACCGGAGCCCAGATACCGCCTGAATTAGCATCTTGTCCGTGATCCGACCACGCGCCACCGGGCCGAGTATCATGATGGTTGAACACGCCCTTAATCAGTTGCTTACGAAATGACCAAATTTTGCCCGGAGTCTCGTAAGGGCTATCTACACGCATAGCCAGCACATTATCTATTCGGGCTATATCGGTGATATCGATACTGAACCGCTGAAAATACCCCTTATGTTGCCCCGCTCGTTGACTGTTGAGCCAAATATCCGTTTGATAATCGACGCCATCGAATACCAAGGTCGCCATATCATCGGTATCTAAAACCGGTAATGTAAACCGGGTGCGATACCATAATACGCCTTGATGATCGACGCCCTCACTGTACCAATTAGCGGGCACTTTCAACTGTTGCCACTGGCTGTCATCCAGGGTGTCACTCCAGGCGTCAGAAGCTGGCGGATTGCCATCCCGTATTCGCCACTGACCGGACAAATCTAAAGTGGATGGCAACTGAGCAACAACAACCGACGAGATAAGTTGTAAAAGAAATCCCAAACTTAAAATAGAAGCCCTGCACCAGCAATTAATGTTCATTTCGATGCCGCCTGTCGACGGATGACTCTTTCTTGCGGCAGGCATAATTGTGGTCGTGAAAAAATATCACTCATGCGCACATCCAGATATCCCGCGGTAGAGTCGCTATTAATTAAACTCCCCGCCGCTTTATAGAGCAGCGTTTCCAATACCATAGCGTTTGTCGTCAGACTAATTGTTTTGTTATAGGCACCATTATTTTCATAACGCCCCTCATACCATCCGCGTTGTTCATCATACTGCATCTGAGTCAACTGCATTAATGCATCGGTATAAGGGCTATTCCACAAAACCCATAAGCCAAAAACTACACGGGTTGATACCAACGCCAGGTCAGGATGAAATTGCCCGTCTTCGCTAATCGTATTCCAATGATAACCGTTAGCGAACACCGTATCGTAAACGTGATATGGCGCAACTGAGGTGAAATAATCACTACGTGCCGTCAATATATGTTCTTTTTGCCACCGTATTTCTTGTACCCGATAGATATTATCTATCCGTTTTTTTTGCTGTTTAAATATTGGGGTGCTTTTTAATTCCATTACAGTAAGTAAATAAGGCAAGCTGACGACAATAGAGGGTACATAGGTTGTTCGAGCATCTCTGATATCAAAATCGATAGGTATGTCATAAATAAACGTGGTGTTATAGGGAAGATTAGCTGATATTCCTACAGGAAAACCCCACAGACCAAACGCACCAGCGGTATATTCGCTATAACCCAAAACGCCTTCGGGTTTGGCTATAAATCTGCCATTAACAGTCGCTGATTTCAGTAACTCACCATGACCATCAATAATCTGACAGAAATTCCATCGTAATAGGACCTTATCCAAATACTCAGCATATTCAGGATAAAAACGCACAACAACTTTCAAACCTATCATTAAGCGGCCGATATCTTGTGCAGACCACCCCAGTGGTTTTGGCTGGTGAGCATAATCAATCATCTGTCCGTTGGCGGTGTTGTAAAGCAGATTTGGCGTTTTTCCCTCCACCAAAGGTAAATGACTTATTGTTGCCAATAATAGTGTGAGGCGCTGATCAAACTCCTGACGATTGATCAACCCTAATTGGGCTGCTGCGGTTAATGTGACAAGTGTGTCGCCGATTTGCCAGAGATTAACAACCGGGTAATTATCCAAAGAATTAACCAACCCAGTACTCACTTGCGTATTATTAACAAAGTAACGCCAAGCTACTTTCGCCCACAATTGTTCATTATCAGATAGCACACCACTACGGGCAGAATAGGCAACAGAGCTGTGAGTAATACTGCTTGCCACAAACATACCGCCCGTAAATGCAGCACCCAGTAGCCCAGCACCAATAACCCAGGCAAAAGCGGCGGACTTCACTGTTTTGCGCATGATGATGTTGCCGCCGGTAATTTAAATAAATTATTACTGCTGCTTTCATCCTGACACTGAGCACACTGGCAGCTCTTACAATCTGGTGCTTTACGTATCGCAATGTCCGTTTGATCACAAAATGCGGCTAAACTCGGTGTTGCATCAATATACGGCCGATTCCTTTTACTGTTATTATCATCAAAAGCATTAATTAACTGCCGTTCCCACAACGAGGGAATATAATCTTTATGGCTAGGATCACCACTGGTGAAACGGAGTATTTTCCCTGTTTTTTTAAATAATAGCGCTTCTAACATGATGCCATTATTATTTGCCGTAAACTCTTTAATTGGCCCTTTACCATTTTCGTAGAGGCCCTCGTTAAAGCCGATATCCTTAACGTTAGCATTTTCTATTGCATCAAATAATCGGTCAGTGTACGGCGAATGCCATAATACCCACATGCCTAGCGCAGCTTTTAATGACACTGCCGCATTTTCAGGGACAAAAAAGCCCTGATCGGTAATTGTGTTCCAGTTATAGCCATCGGAAAAAACCGTGTCATAAACAAAGTAAGGGGCGTGGTCTAACTGATGCTCCGAACGCGCTGTCAGTATTCCCGTTTCACGATAGCGGTTTTCCTGTGCCTGATAGACGCGATTGGCGAAGTCTTTCATCCACGGATGGCTGTAGCTCGCTGCTTTATTAGCCCGATCATTACTGCGATCCCACCCCATCTCAAGGCCATGTAAGATATACGACTCGGTAACCACATAGTTGTGTTGATTCGTTTTGCGTGCATCCCTAGAGTCATAAGGGACTAATACACAATAAATTTTAGCCAAATCATAAGGTTCAGGGCGCGATGCCTGACAGGTAGAAAAACCCCAAAGTTGGAAACCACTGGCGGCGTATTCTTCATAACCCAGTCGCCCTTCCTGTACATACTGAGGCGTGTTATTTTTATCTAATATCGCACCATATAACGTACCGCAATCATCGACAACATGTGAAAAATCCCAACCTAAGACCACGTTATCAATGCTATTGGCATATTCAGGATAACGTTCTTTAATAATTTTCAGCCAAATTAACATACGGCCAGTATCAATAGCTGAAAATCCTATTTCACCGGATTTATTCATATAGTTAACTTTTTCAGCAGTTATGGTGTTGTAAGCTTTATTGGGTAATTGCCCTTGGAATAGTGAAATATTATTCAGTGTCTTTAAAAAAGGTAACATTCGGTGGTCAAACTCTTCCTTATTAATAATACCCAACTCGCGCGCCGACACCAGTGCCGCCAAATAAGATGCACTGTCCCACATTGTGGTCGAAGGATAATTATTAACTGCATTAACAAGCCCAGTTGTAGGTTGTAAATTATGGACAAAATATTGCCAGGCATTAACTGCAACCGCCATCTCTCTGGGCGTTAACTCACCGTGCCGCACAGGGTAGTTTTCAGACGCTAATTTATTGCCAGGTAATTCAGCAAAGGTATTAAAAGACGGTATGGCCAGGAGTATCAAAATCAAGCAGCCAGCCTTAACAATGAGACTTAACCTTATCAAAAATGACTGATTTCCCATCATAAAACCTTCCTACCTTAGTTGTTTATCTGTTGCGCCAACGGATTGCATCACCTGAGGACAGGCAGCACAAAGTAGTTTTCCACCCTTGATAAAAGCCAAACTTTCTAACACCACGCCATTGGTATTGGCATTTAGTGAAGTATTTATTTTATTGTTAACTTCATAAATTCCGCTATACCAACCTTTGTTCGAATCCATCAAGCTATTTAATTGATTCCGTGTCTGTTCACTATAAGGTGTGCGCCATAAGGCATACCAACTAAATGCCGATTTGGTTGATAACTGTCGTAACTGATTGACACTCTCACCTTTGTCCGTAATTACCGCCCAATCTTCATTAGCATAATGGAGTGTGCTATAAATAAAGAAAGGAGCTTGATCCACATGATCCTCACTGACAGAGGTATATATAGCAGTACGCTGAAAACGATTTTCCTGAGCCTTAAAAACCCGCCAGGCTAGTTCTGATGAATAAAGATCAAAACCCAACTCTAAGCCGGTCAAGATATAGGGTTCACTGACGATAAATGTATTTGCCCCCTCTTTTTGCGAGACACGATCATCATCTGGCACCAATATCCCTTCAACTTTAATAAATTGTAGATGTACAGTGTAATCAAGGGCTAAGCTAGCATTAATACCCACTAATTGCAGGATCCGTGCCGCATATTGCTCATACCCCATACGCCCTTCCTGATGCAATGAAATGAGCTGAGTTTTATCATCAACTACCGAACCTTGTAATTGATCATCGACCACTAGCGCATCTAATTGCCAACGTGAAATAACCTTATTGACCTCGACAGCATGCTGGGGATAACTCCAGACCAATATATTTAATGGCACCATCATTCGACTGATATCAATAGCCGACCAGCCTATACCTTTCGTACTGGGCTGATTAATATAATTAACCATAGATAGAGTCTGTGTATTATAGGCTTTATTAGGTAATTTACCTTCAAATAGTGGCAATTTAGCCAATGCACCTAATGCATTACTGATTCGGGTATCAAACTCATCTTGTTGAATAATACCAATTCGTTGCGCTGAAATCAGCGCCATAAAATAACTACTGGTATCCCACATTGTCGACGATGGGAATTTATCCACGGAATTCACTAAACCACTCGGCTGAGTATTATTAATAAAATATTGCCATGCAGCCTTAGCCCAAATTACTTCTTCGGAACTCAATGGTCGAGGAACTGGTGTTAATGGTCTGCCAATACTGGTGGTGATATGGACACGAGAATCTTCCATATCTTGAGAGTTCTTTTCGACATACAACACAATAGAAAATGCGATTAAAATACCGATCACCATCGCCAGATAACTTCTCGCCTTGAGGAGGTTATATTTGAATGACATCAAGCCCCCTCCTGTCCGGTGGATTCAGCATGCTCGGGTTGCCAAAATGCGGCTAAAACCATCGGCATCATGGCTGCAATATTTGCAGCTCCCCAAAAGATATTGATCACAAAACCTGAGGGATCTTTTATGTTCCCTACGGCTATCTGAATCGCCCCCCAAATCAACCCCAATAACGTCAGCCCAATAATGGCGAGCTGAGGTTTAACTAAGGATAAAAAATTGCCCTGTTGGCGTTCTTTGGGCGTCACATGAAACTTGATTTTCTCACCTCTTAGTACTGTATCAAGAGCTCGTAGATTCATGGAAAATAAAGCAAGAAAAGACGATTTCCCATCCCACGCTGATATACCCCAGGTGCCAAACATAAATGCTAATTCAGAGACAATCATGAAGGGCAAAAAATGCAAATAAAAAGGAGATGAGTAAGTCGAAACGGGGGGGATCCCCGTAAAAAGATAAATTAATGGGGCAATCAAGAATACCGTATTCCAGATACAGGCAAAATAGGACCAAAAAGTAGTTCCGTACATTAATTTTTGTATTGCACTGAGCTTAATCCTTTTACTAGTGAAAAGTCTGTCATGCAAGGCAATATCCATTGAACCAGCCGCATATTTAAATCTCTGGATCATCCAGGTCAACAAATCCTGCGGTGAAAGCATTTTTGATTCTATTTGCGGGTGCATGACAGATCGCCATTTACGGCCTGGATCACCATGTAAAACGATAGAAGTATAGATATCTTCTGAAACATGAAATTTATATGGCATCAGCTCGGTATCATGCACCACATGAGGTAACATGGCCTTAGCCAAGTCTACTTTGGTTTCTTTATCAGTTAGGTCGCCCGTATATTGCTCGATCTCATCTTCTATATTATCTACATAGCGACGCAGTGCAGCTTGCATAATAGCTTCACGACGATGAATTGATGCGGCGCCACAACAAAAAGCCGCATTAGCCCAATTACGTCGGCGTAAAATAACATCGTAAAACATTTGCGGATCATTAAAAAAGGGATCATGCCCCACAGTAAGCGGGCCAACCAATTTTTCAATCCCTTTACCAACAAAATAACCTGCTGAACCTAATTTTTTCTTTGCCCATTCAGGTAATCGCTTGCCCTGTGGTAAATCATAAAACCACTGAGGAGTCTGGACCCAGGCAACATCAACATCACGAAAATAACCCAAAGTATGAGTCAATATTGTGGGGAAAACTCGGGTATCTGCATCACAGATAATAATAAAGTCACCGTCCGTCATATCCAGCCCGTGGCGGAGATTACCTGCTTTGTAACCGATATTATTTTCCCGACTTAAGTAATTAACCCCCTCTTCTTTTGCAACAACCTCCATTTCGCTTCGTTTACCATCATCTAATACATGAATGCGATAATCCAAGGAGAAGGGATAAGTTACGGCGAGTGCATCCCGAATCGATAAACGCACTAATTCGACATCTTCATTATAGGTGGCAATAAACAAATCAACTTTTATCTGACGCCTTTCTTGCATCTCTTCCGCGGCTATACAGTCATCGATTGTTTCAGGTACTGGGAGTACAGGAATATCTCTGACTTTCCAGAGGTTGATAGTGAATAAAACAGAACCAATATAGGCTAGTGTTTCAGCCATTACCAAAGGGATGGAATACCAAAGCGCATCGTAATTCAGTGAATTCATCCAGCGCCAGCGGATATAATTTGCCCCCAAGATAAGCGCTGCAACCGCCAGACTTTGCCATAAAAACTCAGTAGCCCAATGAGTTTTGAGTGGTGATGGTGGTTTCCTGTTTTCAAACGAAGAGAAATAAAAAGCCATTATCACAACCTCAGTCAATCCATGAAGATAAGTGAGATAAATCAGCCCATTTTAAGGGGGAGTTCGAAGAGCATTATTTTATGAATAAACATAATTTTTACGCCTACTCTTCTATTTTCTTTATCAGCGATAGATAATTGATGCCCTCTTCCACTTTATAACTGATGTCATCAACGGCATTAAACATCATCATCAATCCCATCCCATTTTCTGGCCAAGAATCCGGCGCTGACAACTCAGGAATATGAGACAACCCACTTTTATTTTGCAAAAATTTTGTAGGTATAGGCTTTCCTTTATCTTGTAAGGTCACAGCTAGTTGATTATTGCCATAATGCATCACAATAGTAATATCTTGGGTGGCATCATAGTTAACACCATGCTTTACAATATTGATAAATGCTTCATTTAATGCAAGTTCCATAGCATAACTGCTAGATGAATCAATCTTTAAGGGTTGAATAAATTGTAGTAACTTTTCATGTAAAACATTCAGGCTAGACAAGGAAGCAGGCAAACATATTCTCATTAACCAGCCCTGTGAGTCACGCTGGTGATAACTCATATCAACGTATCTTTATGTAGGAATTCATCGAACAAAGATTTCTCTGCCATAATAATATCTTTACGCCGTTTATCATCAATGAGCCAGTTTAAACCCGCCTCAGATAAATCAATGGACATACCGTCTGGTGAGATAACTTTCCCAGCAAAAATCATCTGTTGATGCAAATGCGCAATACCCCCGACCCGGGTATAATCAGCAATAAAACTCTGATCGATAACAGCTCCCTGCTCTAATAAACACCCCGCACCAATAATTGTAGGCCCTTTAATCGTTACGCCAGACTGTATTTCTGTACTACTACCAATATAGACTGGCCCTTCAATATCTAAGGTCGAAAAGTCGGCTTTAACATTAAGTCCACACCAGATTTGAGGTGCAATTTTAATTCCCGGCATGGGATAGTCGGGTAAATCTTGATTAAGGATCATGCGATTTACACGCCAAAAATCTTGTAGAGACCCAATATCAACCCATTGGAAGGGCAAGGCAATACCGTAGAAAGGAACACCTAATTCAGCAAGTTTGGGGAACAACTGACTACCAATGTCGTATTCAACGCCATCAGGAATATAATCGAATATTTCTGGCTCAAAAACATAGATTCCGGTATTGGCATTGTTTGATAATGCATCCTCGGTTTTAGGTTTTTCTTGAAACTTACTAACTCTACCCTGCTCATCAGTAACAACAATACCGTATTTGTTTACCTGATCTGCTGAGACTGGGCGCATCACCAAGGTTGCCACACTTTTTCTGGCTCGATGGAAAGCCAATACCTTATCGAAATCTACATCAATTAATGCATCACCACAGACAACGACAAAAGTTTCATCAAAAAAACCTGAGAAATTTTGGATGTGTTTCATTCCACCCGCTGACCCCAGAACATTGTCAACAAAAGTATTACCCTCCATAATACCTTCGTAGGAGTAACCTATTTCTACTCCCCAGGCATGGCCATCACGAAAATAATTCTCGATGTCCACAGATAGATAGCTGGTATTCACCATTAACTGATTAAAACCATATTTTCTTAAATGCTCAATAATCGATTCCATAATAGGTTTTCGAATCAATGGAATCATTGGCTTTGGCAGTATGGTGGTCAGTGGTCTGGCTCTGGTTCCTTTCCCTGCAGCAAGGATCATGGCTTTCATAAATAGGTATTCCTTACAAATTAAGGTGCTACGGAATGCATCTGCTGTAATGTATCGGGTTGATTAGCACCGATAGTAAATATCCTATCCATCCGGGTTAATTTGAACATTCCGTGGATATTATTATTCAGTGAGCAAATAGCCAGTTCACCTTTCCCATTTAAGGTCTTCAACAACGAAACCAGAGCACCTAAACAACTACTGTCGATGAAATCTACCCGACTAAAATCCAATAAAATATTTTTGGCTCCCTGAGCGATCATTGCTTGTATATCTTCCTTAAATTTCAGGGAAACTGATGCATCGAGTCGCCTGATCAAGGGGGTTATCACCAATACATTGTCAATTGTCTGAGTTTCAAAGTTCATTTTTTCTTCCTTACAATGCTGCCAGGAGAGGGGAATTGTTATTGCGTTCGATCACCAGTAACGAGATATCATCACTAAATACAGAACGCCCATTCTGAATATCACTTTGATGTTCATCTTTTTGTACCGGATGCCAGTATTTCAGTGCCTGCTGTACTTGCCCAAAAACAGTTTGCACACAGTCACGTTGACTTGCGGCCAGTAAGTCTTGTAATCGTCGTTCTCCAAATAGCTCTTGCTCAGGGTTTTCACACTCAACAATGCCATCGGTGAATAAATAGAGCCGATCACCCGAAGCAAGAGTGAACGCAGTGTCCTGATAGTCCATCGAATCAATAAGTCCAACCGGTGCACCACCGTCACCAATAGGGGTAATCTGACCTGAACTACTGACAATAAAGGGGGTCGGATGCCCAGCTTGGCAAAGCACCCCACCCGCTGTTTGAACATCGATAACGCCATAAATAAGAGTGAAATAGCTGGCTATATCATCATTCTCTATACAAAAACGGCGATTAAGTTCGCTCACAACTTTGTGTGGCGGGGTAATTAGATAACCAGAGGGAGTATCTGCCAGTGAAATCAGTAAGTTATCTACCGTGCGCCCATTAAGAAATTGGCGTGCAACTGACAGTGAGAGCATCGCCGCAGCCACGCCATGCCCTGCAACATCAATACTATAAAAACCAATGTGTTGATTTCCCAGTTGGAAAAAACTTAACAAGTCACCCGAAACATACGCGGAGGGTATAAACATCCATTCGGCTTGAAAACCACTCACCATTAGCTTTTCTGCTGGCAAAACACTACGTTGCAATTTTGCCGCAGCCTGCAAGTCATCTTCTATTTGTTGGTAGGCTTGGGACAGTTTCTGATTACGGGCATCGAGGGTTGCCTCTAGCATTAATATCCGTTCACCTGCATGTAATCGGGCGCGTAGCTCACTTTGATTTATCGGCTTTGACAGAAAATCATCGGCGCCCGCATCTAATCCTGCGATCAAATCCTCGACGGATTGCCGCACGGTTATCAATACTAAGTAAATATACCTATCGGAATAATGTTTACGGATAGTAGTACAGAGTTTCAACCCATCCATAACTGGCATTTCCCAGTCACTGATCACCATATTGATGGCATTATTATCAAGGATAGCCAAAGCATCTTGGCCATTTTCTGCTTCAAAAACAGTAAATTGCCAATTTTTTAGTAGATTAACCAGTAAAAAGCGATAACTTGCTGAATCATCAACAACAAGAATAGATGTCACACCAGTAGCGGAAGGATGTGGTTGCATAAGTTACCCAAGAGCTTCGTGTAAACATAATTTATCAAACATCATCGTCGATAGAGGATGCTCAACGTCCCTGAACCTTTCATACCCACAAAAACATTATGCTCACTTAACTATTAATAGCGTAATTAAGCGTAGCACAGATTCTTACACCTCCAATTTATAGGGGTAATGTCCAACTGAGATTTATTGTCCCACTACGAAAATTAGCATTTGCATTCTGCCGCCACGGGTAGCGAGTCCCGGTGTAATTGCCATAAAAAAGCGACCAGGACCCCGGAGCGTAGCCAGACGTATAGCCAAAACTATAGGTATAATCATAATTCCAAGGTTGCTGCTGATTCTTGTTAGGGTAATAAAACGCGGACAAACGCAAAAAATAGTGTTGTTGTAAGGTATAGCCACAACTCCCTAAAAAACTGTTCTTATTTTCTTTGATAGTTGATGAAGCGTCAGAGTAATAACGAGGCACATAGCTATAGCCAACTTGACAAATCAGTGAGTCATCTTTGTTAATCAATAATGCAGACTCCACCGTCTTGGGTAAGGTAAATTTATAGCCCAAAGTCCAAGAGCCTTGTTCAAACCGTGTTCTTTGAGCACCTGTCGTAGGGAAGAAACTATTATTATCGTTGTAATTACCATAAACCAAACTAAAAGTACCCGGATGCCAATCGTCATAACCAAAACTATAAACAAAATCGGTACTGTATTTACTGGTATTTTGTAATGGAACCCGAACCGTCATATTGGCAAAAAGATAACTTATTGGGGAATACTGCACACTAAAAAGTCCCCGCTGATTTAGTTTATATATTTCCTCCGAGCTATATTTCCCTGTAGGTACATTAACCATCTTTTTTTTAAGTGGCGAACTATAGGTTAATGCCGTTGAAAATGTGTTCTCATCACCAGAAAAAAGGCGTGACCAAGGGCTGGTAAATAATTTAACAGCTGGTGGATTAGTCGTTTCACTCGCAGTCACCAGCGGGCAGAAAAAGAGTCCACTAAGTAATACCGTGAGTGATTTGTAATGTTTCACTTAAGGTTGTCCTCCCTCCAAATATCCTTGCTGTATCCACGAATAGTCCTGTCGCTGGAAAACTCTCCCATGCCACTTATCGTGTTTAATGCTCGCTTGTGCCAACTGTAAGTATCGCTATAATCGGTCAATGCTTGATATTGTGCGTAACAATAACTATCAAAATCAGCCAAATGGAAATAGTGGTCACCGTGACTCACCAACATATGAAATATCGGTGAAAACAGGTTCTTATCGGCATGAAAAGCACCTGAAATAAGTGAATCAACAGTTTCTTTAAGTTCTGTATTAGATAAATACTCATCATATGATGACCGTCCTTTAGCTCTTTGCTCAGCAATTTGCTCCGCAGACAAACCAAAAACATAGAAATTCTCATGACCCACAGCATCTCTAATTTCAATATTAGCGCCATCTAGCGTTCCGATAGTTAAAGCACCATTCATCGCCAGCTTCATATTGCTGGTACCCGATGCTTCAGTACCCGCAGTAGATATCTGCTCTGATAAGTCAGCGGCTGGAATAATATTTTCCGCTAGCGAGACTTTATAGTCTTCTAAAAAAACCACTTTTAGTTGCTCATTGACTCTAGGATCATTGTTCACTTTAAGAGCAACTTGATTAATCAACTGGATGATCAATTTGGCCATGGCATAACCCGGTGCAGCTTTGCCCGAGAATATATGGACTTTCGGCGAAATAGTTCCTCTTCCATTCAGCATTTTCTGGTAAAGGTTTATCACATAGAGGATGTTGAGTAATTGCCGTTTATACTCATGAATTCGTTTAATCTGACAGTCGAACATAGCTTCGGGATTGATAATTATTCCTTGCTGACGCGTAATTATCTGACTTAATTTTAATTTATTAAATTTTTTAATTTCAGCCAGTTCGGCAATAATGTCACGTTCGTTCGCTAACGATTTAAGTTTAGTCAAAAGAGTCAGGTCGGTAACCCATTCATGGCCTAAGTGACAATCCAGAAAAGTCGATAACCGAGGATTAGCCTGCTGAATCCAGCGACGAGGTGTAACACCGTTGGTTTGATTAGTGAACTTCTCTGGCATTAAATGATAAAAATCGGGTACAAGATTCGATTTAATTAATTCCGAATGAAGTTTAGCCACTCCATTCACTTTGTGACTACCAATAATAGCAAGGTAGGCCATGCGAACTTTCTTTTCAGGCGTCTCTTCAATCAAAGACATTGATGCTAATAAATCTGCACGTTCAGGACGCCATCTATGTATTTCCAGTAAGAAACGGCGGTTGATTTCATAAATAATTTGTAGATGTCGAGGCAGCAACAACTCGAATAAATTAACTGACCACTTCTCTAACGCCTCTGGCATTAAAGTATGATTGGTGTAGGCGCAAACCCGTTGTGTCAAATCCCAAGCGATATCCCAATCAACAGTATGTTCATCTACCAATATTCTCATTAGCTCAACAATAGCTAGGGCCGGGTGGGTATCATTAAGTTGAATGGCTACAAAATCCGGCAACTGGTTAATATCACTGGAAAGTAAGAAGAAATCATGCATGACATCACGTAATGTACAAGCCACCAGAAAATACTCTTGTGTTAAGCGTAATTCCTTCCCTGCCAACACTTCATCGGAGGGATAAAGCACTTTAGAGATATTTTCCGATGCTATTTTTTGATTAACAGCATTCAGATAATCACCATGATTAAAGATATGAATATCAAATGAATCTGAAGCGCAAGCACTATATAAACGCAACGAGTTTACGGTATGATTAATATAACCTGAGACCAGATAGTCGTGAGGCACACCAATAATTATTTTCCAATCCATCCACATTGGATTGTAATTTCCTTGCTGGTCCTCTATTTCGACTATGCGCCCATACAGCGGAATTATCATTGCCTGACTTTGATGTTCTATTAGCCAGGGTGAGTGTGCAGAGTGCCAATCATCAGGCTTCTCTATTTGTTGTCCATCCTGAATTTGTTGGTGAAACAAGCCATATTCGTATTTTATACCGTGACCAGAGCCAGCAATATCCAAGGTTGCCATTGAATCAATGAAACATGCAGCCAGGCGCCCCAACCCCCCATTACCTAATGCTGCATCTTCTTCACTTTTTACAATAACTTCAAAATCTACCCCAAGAGATTCTAATGCGGCTTTAGCTATCTCCATTATCCCTTGATTTATTAAGTTATTCCGCAGAGATTGACCAATTAAAAACTCCATAGAAATATAATAGATACGTTTTTTTCTTGCCTGGTGATGTCGTTCCCGAGTGTTAAAATAATCATCAGTTTGGTTGCGTCGCACGACCAGTGCTAATGCACTAAAAATGTCACTGGATGATGCTGTTGATAGTATCACTCCGAGAGAATATTTCAGTTCATAAAGTATGCTATTACGTAGCTTGCTAATCTGATTCTTATCTGAAGTCGATGGAGTATTTTTCATTTCTAGCCTATTTATAAGATTGAGTCAAAAAAATACAAATCAGTTAGGAATAAATCTCCTACCGACATCATATTTTGCTAATAGCCATAACATCATTAAGGCACAGAGATGAACCAATGTATTTAGCAACCATGCCCGATGCCATAAACCAAAATCAACTACCTGACTAACCAATAAGACCACATACACGTGGATAATAAAAACATACAAAGAATGTTGGCCTAATGTTATTAAAAACCAACCACACATCTTATTTATTGGTTTCCAAAAATAACTTAACACCAAATAACATGTTGTTAGCAGACTAAAATCATTAATAATACGCAGTGGACCTAATGCATTCTTTTCAGCAAAGTTCAGATAGAACCAATTGAAATTTTTCGTATTTATGATATGGAGCATCGTGTTATAGGGCATAAATGGATTGGTATGATTCTGTGCAATAAACATCATTACTAATGTAAATAATACAACAACTGACAAACTCCAGAATCCAGCCTGAGTATGGGCTAAAGAAAGCAACTCTTCTTTGTACCAACCAATCGTCATCCCCAAGACATAAATAAATTGCCAAGCCAAAAATGGAAAAGCAAACTCAAATTCCGCTGATGTAACTCGTATCCCGGTAATATGGTAGATAATATATAATGCCAGAGATAACAGCAGCAATACACCTACCCATCGGCGTTGCAATAAATAGATAAAAATAGGACTGGCCAACAGCAGATAGAAATATAGCCCCAAAATCTGGCTCTGATGAGGCCCGATTTGTAAGTAGAGCACCATGTTAAACCAAGATTCTTTTAGCTGGTCGTAAAGTGGATATAACGTATAACTTACGTTTGAAAAGCGATCGGTAAAATGGGTTACTTCGAAAGTGTTTATGAACGTCAGTTTAGCTAGAAGTAAAATACTAAGGATGATCACTATATTAACCACATATATTTTTGCTGCTCGTCGATATAGTGCATAGCTTATAGTTAGCAGAACTTCTTTTTTTAAACGCTGGCGATTGATTACACCCAACATAAATCCCGAGAGAATAACGAACCCTTCCGCGCCGGTTGTCAGGCCAAAACGCTCCCAAGTAAAGATATTCAATAGCGACATCACTTCAATGTGGGCTACAACCATCATCACCAAAGCAATGCCCCGCAGCAGATCAATCCTTAAATCACGCTTATCTGATGATATATAACGAAACGATTTTACCCAAGAAAGTATTGTCCTACATTTATCTTCAAGTACAGAAAATGCGTGAATCATCCAATCACCCGCAAAAATTACTTGCCAATAAAAAGGGGTAGTATTTATTTATCAGCCTAACCCTATTTCCTTTTGAAAGCATTAACGCCCTTTAACTGTAGAACAATCCGGCAATTATGGTTAATAATGAGAATAATTTATGAGTAATGGGATACGTAAAAAATAACCCCTCAAATGGGTGCCACTTTCGAAGATTTCCCAACACCTTCTTCTTTAAGCTGTCGCACTCACCTTCAGGCTAAGTTATTTGCCGAAGGTGCGGACCAAATTCTACAGTCATGAGAACTATCTTTTAGTTGTATCCAGGAGTCATGTCTTTATTGGCTGCCTGGTAAAAGATACTCAATGGACCCGCTATTTAGTGTATTCATGAATACTGCTCATAGTGCTTATCCTGCTACCTGCCATTATCTCTTTGCATAAATCCGTTAACATGCGTTCACCTCTTAATATTCAGATAGATGATCATGGCCAACTCACAGACACGATCGCAACTAGCTGCCGGAAAAACCAGCGGCCTTACACTTGTTTTAATTCTCAGTGCGTTAATGGCTATCACCGGCTTTTTAATCGATATCTATTTACCTACCATGCCAGTCATGGCAATAGATTTGCAGGGCGATGTGGAATTGACTATACCGGCTTTTGTCTTGCCCAACAGATTTTAGGGTCAATTAGTGACCACTTTAGTCGACGCCTGCCGGCATGATATTGTTCGTTATAGGCTCGGTGGGCTGCGCATTATCGACTGATATTGTGCAAATCATTTTCTGGCGTGTCTTTCAGGCTTTGGGAGTATGCACAGGCCCCATGCTGGCACGGGCAATGATACGCGATCTGTTTAGTCGTACTCGTGCAGCACAGATGCTTTCTACCCTGATGATCATTATGGCTATTGCGCCCATTGCCGGGCCACTGGTCGGCGGACAAATGATTAGCATCACCTCCTGGCACGCCATTTTCTGGTTGCTGGCAATTATCGGTGCATTGATGCTGGTTTCTCTATTCTGGCTTGCAGAAACCTTACCTGCAGAAAAACGGGTTAAAGCATCTTTGTCCGGCGCTTTTGGTAACATTCATAAATTCAGCTGCACACAAAAGATAATAATGGTGCTGAATAACTAGATTAATTCACTCCAGTTTAAATTTATAATTAAAAACATTTTTTCATTCTCATCTTATTAAGATTATCAATTACACATCTAACAATGATTCAGTTTTATTTAACTATCACACACTAAACGCATTGAGCATTGTATCCGTAACCTGAAATAAGAATAGATATAAAACTGTGGCTGAGATAATTGCGACGAAAAAATAGCAGCAAGTTACCCACTCAGTTACTATGGTTAACTCAACCGCTATCAATATAAAGATAGCGCCCCAATAAATCCGAAACACCACGCCACCAAAACCATAATAAAAAACATAACAGCCTGAAAAATAACAAGTAAAAATTAAAAAGCAAACATCTTACATTTACAATAAGTCGCACTGCACTTAATAAATAAATTAAATCAATTTAGGGAAATTTCCTACAACACCCCTATCGCCCTCCTATATTCGTAATTAGTGGGGTGAGTTATATTGTGCTGATTAAAAGGTCAACATTGTTAATTTAACATTTTAAACAATCCTACTCAGTTCTAAACCAACACCCTTGTGGATAGACCAGATTATTAGGTCTACGCATCTAATCAGAGTAATACTATGAATAAAGTATTTAAAGTCATTTGGAATAGTGCCTTAGGCCGCTATGACGTTGCATCTGAAATCTCTAAATCAGGAAAAAAAACTAAGTCACTTTGCTCGGGAACTGTCGATACAACTTTAGGTTTAACGACCCCCTCTCGCCTGAGCCAAATTGCCATCACCTTGATGTTCACATTAGGGGCGAGCTCTGCTTTTGCTGCGGATGTAAGTGTTCCCGGATTTACACCTGAAGTTGATTTTACGCAGACGTTTAGTGGGGCCAACAATACTTTATCGGGGAGTTTTAGCAATATTGCCAAAGGTGATGTTGGTTTCAAAAACAGTAAACTGGGTGATATTCCCCCGGGGAACTTCCTCTATGGTGCTGAGAATCTGATCAGTAAAAATATTTTCAATTTAGGGGATATGGTTACTGAAACTTTCCTTGACCCGAAAGGCACTGGCGCATTAATTACTATTAATGTGTATAGCAGTACTGCGATGTCAATTAAACCACTTGCTGATTTTGTGGTACCTGTTTCTTATGCGGTTGGTGAAAATGGCCAGTATGTGAATCGCAACTTATTCCATGTGCAGGATAGCAGTGATCTGACCGTGGCTGTCGGCAGCACGGCCGCAGGTTGGGTTAATGACAGCAATAACTATTTTAACGCCATTCTTAAAGGCAGCCTGAAAAGTGAAGCGGCAACAACGACTTCTTCAGGATTCTATGTTGACTCTACGACTTCAGCCCAGAATACAGTCTTAAATTACAACGCCAAAACTGTAGTCAATCTGGGGAGTAACAGCAATAACATTCGTGACAGTGGTACCTCGGTGGCGAATGCTGTACTTGATGACTTTACCGGTGCATTCACCAGCCCGTATTTAGGGGCCCAAAATGTTCAAAACTTTGCTGATTTCCAAAAATACAACAATGATTTAATCGCAGGCATTAAAAGTGGTGCGATTGCACTGGACAGCAATGGCTACCAGGCTGAACTTGCGCGAGCTTATATAACTACTAGCGGCCAGGTTACACCCAAAGTCACCCCGATCTATCTTGATATGGGGATTGATGCCAATGATGCCGTAAATCACCTGGTCGATTCTAGCCGTGTTGCCTTTATTCATGGTGATGGTCAACATGCTATTGTGAATATAGGTGCTGATGCCAATATTCAGGCGTTCAATACGGATATTTCCGTGGTGCGATTGAACGATGGCGCGACCCTGAATAACGCTGGGACATTAGGTTCAGCCGCAGGCACTGTTCGTGGCACCAATATTATTTTCGCCACTGACAGTACAGTAATCAATGAAGCGACTGGGGTTCTGGACGCGGGGACTAACCCTGACATGCTGGATTTCAAACCCATACCGAGTGCCACTTTACCACTGGATGTCGCCAGTGGGAGCCATACTGCAATTTTGGCTAATGGGGCCTCCTCAGTCACTAACAACGGCGTAATTAACACGGCTTCACGTGGGAGCAGTGTTTATACCCGCGTAGCTATCATTGACGGTACCTCAACCTTCGTCAATAACGGCGCTATTAACATTGCTGCAACTATCGATAAATCGCCTCCAACAGGGTATCTGAACGAAGGGGTGAGTGTTCAGAAAGGCTCTACCTTTGAAAATAACGGTACCGTCTATATTGGCCGTCAAGCACAGCGTTCAGCGACTGATATCGTCACTGATCTGGCTATTAAGACCCAGTCTTATGCCGTCAAATTACTGCAAGATACGGTTAATCTGAGCAATATCGCTACCTTTACCAATAGTGCGACCGGTAAAATCGTGATTGGCAGCAAAACTGAAAACTCTACAGCTATTGCTGCACAAGGAGCGAGAACAGTAGTCAATCAAAACGGCACTATTGAGCTCAACGGTGCTGGTGCGGTATCCGGACAAAATGCAGGGCAGAATATCGGTATCTCTTCCAGCGCTAACGCCACGAATATCTTCAATAATGGTGATATCGTTATAAATGGTATCAATACCGTCGGTATCAAAGTACTAACCAACAGTTCAGCCACTAACGCCGGTAACGTTTATGTAAATAACGGGCTTGATGCTGCCACTAAACTGGCGAACTACGGTATTCAGGCGGTTGGTGCGGGCGCGGTGGCTAATCTCTCTGGTGAGGTAAAGCTGGCGGGCGATGGTGCTATTGGGGTGGTTGCTGAAGATAAAGGTACCATTAATGTCTCCGGTACCGGTCAGGTTGAGTTTGTTTCAGGTAAAAAACAGGTGGGCTACCTGATTTACGGTACGGGCTCTAGCGTCAATAACATTGCCACGGGTGATGAAACGGTTTCAACCGAAGGCTCTACACTGTATCGCGTTGATAAGGGTGCCAGCTTTATCGGGACCACAGCCTCAACCATGAATGCCACCGGTAAAGATTCTTCTCTTATTCAAGTCACCGGTGTTGGCAGTACATTTAACTCCGGCGCGTTAGATATGGTCCTGTCTGGCGAGGGCTCTACTGGGGTAAAAGTCGAGGGTGGCGCCAGCGGCACCATCACGGCAGATGCCAGCCTGGAATTGAGCGGTGATGGGGCTACTGCCGGTATCGTCGATGGCAACTACTACGGCCTGGATGGTATTGCCACCGGTGCTACCGGAAAATCTGTCTTAACCAGTTCGGCGGTATTGACCACCGGTAACACCGCGTCTGGTGCCTATGGCTATATCGCCCGTAATGGCGGTGAGCTTATCCACAATGGCTCCATTGATTTTACACAAGCAGGCAGTACTGGCGTGCTGGTAGACGGCGGGATTCTGACCAACCAAAACCTCATCACAGTCAATGGGACTGCGGTCAATATTCAGGGTGCTAACTCTACCGTGAATAACAGCGGTACCGTCAACGCAACCGACGGCACCGCCGCTTATCTGCTGGGTGCGGGGGCGAGCCTGACCTTATCCGGTAACGGTGAAACCAAAGCGGGCGGCACTGCCCATGGCGTACTGCTTGATACCGGTGCCACAGCACTGACCGTGGATGGCGCAACCATCACCATGACCGCGGGCGGCACAGGTAATGCGATTGAAAACAAAGCGGAAATTACCGGTATTCAGTTAAAAGACACCACGCTGACGGTGGGTAATGGTGCAGGTATTCGTACCGGTGCCTCCCTGGCGGCAACCAACTCTGGCACGATCAATGTCAACGGCAGCGGTACCGGTATTCTGTTTGCCAACACCGGCGACACCATCACCGATAATACGCTGGACATGTCCGACTCGGCCGGTCTGGTGATTAACGTCAATTCAGCCGCGGGCAAAGGGATTGTCACCAACTCCCGTCAGGATCTGAAAACCGGTGCCAGCGTAAACGTCAATGATGCCGCAGGCGGTGCAGCCCTGATTGTCAAAGGCACTACCGGCCGTGTCGAGCAGTCCGGTAACCTGATATCAACATCACTCACCAGCCCGGTGGTGGACATCAATAACGGTTATGTCACCAGCTTCGTCAACAGCGGTACCATTCAAGCCAACAGCGCCACGCAGCAGGCTGTCGTAACCAATACTGGGACGGGTCTGGCATTTACCAACGCCACGGGTGGCACAATTGTTGGCAAGGTGGATCTGTTAGCGGGCAACAACACCGTGACCCTGATGCAAGGCAGTAAAGGCACTGACTTCACCACCGGCAGCGGCGATGATGCCTTCATTCTGAAAGGGCTGACATTAGCCGATACCGGCGTGTTCAGCTCACTGAACGGCGGTACCGGCAGCGATACGCTGACGCTGGACAGTTCGCTGTATACCCTGAGTGATGCTGATGCCATCCAGAATATGGAATACATCAACCTGATCAATAACTCAACGCTGACACTGGACAATGTGCTGCTGGCGCTGGGTGACAGTCAGGATGACAATGCCAACACCGGTTTTAATCTGGGTGACGGCAGTCTGTTGCAGGTTAATAACCTGAATGCCGTGAGCTTTAACAGCAAGTTGAACGGCCTCGGCACGATGGCCGTTAATACCGCCGGTAATGCCTTTGATTTTACGGCCAATGCGGCACAGAACGCCTTTAACGGGGTACTGGCATTAGGTCACGCCACCTTTGAACTGGCGGCGGATAACACGGCAGCATTAGTGAATGCCACCCTGAAACTGGGCGCGGACAGTATCACCACCGTCGGTGACGGTGTGCAAACTATCGGTGGGTTGGCCTTTGACGGCGGTACGGTGAAATTTAACACCGGCACTCCGGGTGAGACGGTGGCGAAAAGCACTATCCATACCACCAAAGAGATGAACCTGCTGGGCACCGGGACGGTGGTGGTGGACATCGACAGCGTCGACAACAGCCAGACGCCGGTCAATCCGGTACTGCCCATCATGGAGCAGGATGATGCCAATACCTTGCTGCAACTGGCGGTGAGTGATGTGGTGGTGCAAGGCAATGGTGGCAATCTGGTGCTGAAAGACCAGGATGGCAATGTCATTACCGATGCCACCACGGCCGATATTGCACAAAATGGCACCACGGTCGCCAAAGGCACTTACGATTATCGCCTGAGCAGCGGTACGGGTAACGACGGTTTGTATATCGGTTACGGCCTGACCGAAGTTGAACTGCTGGGCAGCGGTGCAGATGCACTGGCGCTGTATGCCACCAATAAAACCGGTCCTGCGGCGGATTTGAGTGCCAAAGTGACGGGCAGTGGTGAGTTGGCGATTGATACCGGTGCAGGAAATACGGTAACACTGTCCAATCTGGACAATGATTACACCGGTTCTACCGATGTACGCAGCGGCACCTTGCAGATGCTGAATGATAATGTGTTGGGGAATACCTCGCTGTTATCACTGGCAGCAGATACCGCCTTTGACATGAAGGGTCATAGCCAAACCGTGGGCGAACTGAACAGTACTGCGGGCTCAACGGTTGATCTCAATGGTGGCAGCTTAACCTTGAGTCAGGGCGGTATGTCTGAGGGTGAACTGACCGGCAGTGGCGCGCTGACAATTGCCGCCAATGTGCTGAGCGTTAAGGGTGCCAATACTGGCCTGAGCGCGGTGACCACCATTGCCAGTGGCGCACAAGCGTTACTGAACAATGCAGCGGGTCTGGGCGATGGCAATATCGTTAACGCCGGTCTGCTGACACTGAAAGGGGCTGCGGGCCAGTTAGCAAATGCTATCAGTGATGCCGGCAGTGTGGTGCTGGAAGATAGCAGCGACATCACATTGAGCGGTGATAACAGCCTGTTCAGTGGCCTGTTTGCTATCACGAACGGCAGCCAGTTAACTGCTTCTCAGGCAGAACATCTGGGGACGGCGGCGGTCACCAACGACGGCGCATTGGTGCTCAATAGTGCGAGTGACTGGTTGCTGGCCAACAGCATTAGCGGCAGTGGCAGCCTGACTAAAAACGGCACAGGCACCGTATCGTTGACACAATCTGCGGCCTATACCGGCCAGACAGATATCAATGCGGGTGGCCTGATGTTAGGCAGCAGTGCTGACCCCATGACGCTGGCAAGCCAGCAGGTGAATATAGCCAGCGGTGCCTTTATGGGCGGTTTTGGTGGTGTAGCGGGCGCGGTTGATAACCAGGGCGTGCTGTTTGTGGGCAACCCAGCGGCACCGATGGTACCGGCGATGGGCCGTCTGGCTCGCCTGGCGCCGGCCAGTAATATCTTTACCGTTGGCACTGACTTAACCAACAGCGGCACGGTATTTATCGGTAACAAGACCAGTGACGGTACGGGCACCACCGGTAACCAATTAGTGGTCAACGGCAACTATATTGGCAACAACGGTCTGCTGCACTTCAACACCGCGCTGGGCGACGACAGCTCTGCCACCGACAGCATGATTGTGAACGGCAACACCAGCGGCACCACTAACGTAAGCGTAGATAATGCGGGCGGTACGGGCGCTAAAACCTTAAACGGTATTGAGCTCATTCAGGTGAATGGTCAATCCGACGGTGAGTTTGTGAACCCTGGCCGTATCGTAGCGGGTGCATATGATTACTCACTCGTACGTGGGGTGGGTTCAAACGCCAGTAACTGGTATTTGACCAGCCTGAGCAATTTGCCGATTGATCCAGAGAACCCGGTTGATCCAGAAAATCCAGTGGGCCCAGGCGAGGAAACTAAACGTCCTGAAGCCGGCAGCTACACCGCGAACCTGGCCGCAGCCAACACTATGTTTGTGACGCGTCTGCACGATCGTTTGGGCGAAACACAGTATATCGACGCCCTGACTGGCGAGCAGAAAGTGACCAGCATGTGGCTGCGTAACGAAGGCGGACATAACCGTTCACGTGACACCAGTGGTCAGTTGAAAACCCAAAGCAACCGCTATGTGATGCAATTGGGTGGCGATATCGCCCAGTGGAGCAACGATGGTCTGGACCGTTTACACCTGGGTGTGATGGCCGGTTACGGTAATAGCAAAAGCGACACCCACGCGAAATCGGGCTATAAGTCGAGTGGTTCGGTTGATGGTTACACCGCCGGGGTGTACAGCACCTGGTATGCCAACGACGAAGACAAGTCGGGCTTGTATGTTGACGGTTGGGCGCAGTACAGCTGGTTTAACAATAGCGTGCAGGGCGACGGTCTGGCGACGGAAGAGTATAAATCGAAAGGGATCACCGCGTCGGTCGAGAGCGGCTACACCTTTAAAATCGGCGAGAATAAGTCTAAGAACGAAACGTACTTTATCCAGCCGAAAGCCCAAATCACCTGGATGGGTGTGAAGGCTGACGAGCACCGTGAAGCAAACGGTACTCAGGTGAGTGGTCAAGGCGACGGTAATATCCAGACCCGTCTGGGGCTGCGTTCTTATATGAAAGGCCACCACGAAAGTGATAATGGCAAGGATCGCGAGTTCCAACCGTTTGTGGAAGCCAACTGGATCCACAACACCAAAGATTTTGGCACCAATATGAACGCGGTTGAAGTGAAACAAGCTGGCGCGAAGAATATCGGTGAACTGAAAGTGGGTGTTGAGGGGCAATTGAACAAGCAACTGAATGTCTGGGGTAACGTCGGCCAGCAATTGGGCGACAAAGGTTACAGCGATACTGCAGTGATGTTAGGGGTGAAATACAACTTCTAATCGTTATTAGCTCTCATCAATAACGGTGCTTCGGCACCGTTATTGATCTCCGAACAATTTAATAAAATCTTATTCTGAATAACTAAAAATTGCAGAGCAGATCAGAAGCCGCCATCGATATCCGTCACACCAATCAGCTTATGATTGACAAACTCCTTCAGTCCGAGACCAATCAGCTCGCGGCCATAGCCTGAGCGGCGCACACCGCCAAATGGCAGGTCAGCCTTCACCGCAGTCGGATGGTTGATGTAGACCATGCCGGTAGACATTTGAGCTGCAACCTTGCGGCCCCGTTCGATGTCTTGAGTGAACACCGAACCGCCAAGGCCGAAAGGCGAGTCATTCGCAATCTCGATAGCTTCCGCTTCATCTTTGGCTTTAAAGACCAGCGATACCGGGCCAAAGAATTCCCAGTAATACGCCGGGTTATCCTTAGTCAGGCCGGTGAGCAACACCGGCTGCACGAAGGCGCCCTGCGACGGCACCTCAGCACCAATCACGGTCAGGGTCGCGCCGTGGCCGACAGCTTCCTTCACCTGTTTACGCACATCGTCGGCCGCACCCTGTGAGGACAGCGGGGCCAGAGTCGTGGCAGGGTCCAGCGGATCGCCGGCCTTGAGTTGGGCAACGCCAGCTGTGTACTTATCAAGGAAAGCGTCGTAGATAGCCTCGACCACGATAATACGCTTGGACGAGCAGCACACCTGGCCGGCATTCCAGTGGCGGCCAAACACCGCCCACTTAGCGGCCTTGTCCAGATCAGCATCTTCCAACACCACAAAGGCGTCAGCACCACCCAGCTCCATCGTTGACTTCTTCAATGCCTTACCGGCCTGTGCTGCAACCACAGCGCCAGCGTCCTCCGAACCCGTTAGCGCAACACCATGTACACGCGGATCGTTAATGATGGTTTCGAGTTGCTCACGGCTAGCGTAGAGGTTTTTGAATCCGCCTACCGGCAGGCCGGCTTCAAGCATTAGCTTCTCAAACACATCGGCGGATTGCGGTACGTTAGACGCATGCTTGAGTATCACGACATTCCCGGCCGCTAACTGCGGCGCGATGATTCGAGCTATCTGGTAGTAAGGAAAATTCCACGGTTCGATAGCCAGGATGATGCCTAGAGGCTCATGCACCAGCCACGCTTCGGTTACCGCAGGGTCTTTAGAATGCAGCTTCTCCGGCGCCAGTTGCTGCTGCGCATTCTCGACGTAGTACTCAAAGATAGCCGCCGACAGTTCAACCTCCGCTTCGGCCTCTCCCAGTAGCTTACCCATCTCCAGTGTCAACAACTTGGCGTATTCGGTATGCTTGGCTCGGAGCAAGTCGGCCGCCTTTTGCAGCACGGCAACACGATCGGCGATTGTAGTATTTTTCCATTGCTTGAATGCCTCATCGCCTTGATCCAGAGCAAGAGCAACATCGGCAGTAGTGGCGTCAGAAAACGTCTTGATCGTTTCGCCGGTGTAGGGATTGGTTGTTGCGTAGGCCATCTTTCGTTCCTTGGTTGCATGCAGGGACCGTTCGCGAACGAACAGCCTATAAAAGAAAGTCCGACTCAGGATCGTCACCGACTAAAACCAGAGCGTTCCCGAGAGAGGAAACGTCATTCGGACGGCAGTGATATCACTCAACAATTAGATGATGAACGTAATGCAAATAAAAACGGCATCGTAGAAGAGTGTATTCGCTCCATGGCGATTCAGACACTTTTATCCGATTAAAATATGTGATTCTCTTAGCGCTATTTATAACTCCAGGTTCAGTCCCTGAGGGAGGAACAACACAAAAGCCTTCGTCGCGCCATAAATTGATATACCGAATTCCGGTGCCAGACCGACGATCGGACCCATTATTCATACTGGAGGTCATCTTGATTTTATGATGCTTGGAGCTCGTTCAAGCTGGCTAAGGTCGCATTCAAGTTCAACATTGGCCTTCGGTATCCAAATGCCCACGGTAAATCCACCCCACGCTTGAATACGAAGTTGTGCGTGACGTCCTCTGAAGGAAACTTTGATAATCGATGGAAAAAATGTCGGATGGAGGGAAAACCAGACAAAGCAGCACTTACAACGCTAAATTGTTCAAATAATAGGCTAACTTGTCGGTAACGCAAGATTACGCTGTCATTAATCCACAATTTATTGATGGGTTTATTCTAATAAAATGTGTCGCCTAACAATAATAACAATAGCCCCCCAAAATCATCATCTAAGCGTCAAAGAGGATTCACTTGCACAAATAGATTATGCATGTCATATATAATAGATGTTGGTCATCATAAATAATTGTTGGGATGGGGAATCAATATGAAATACACCACTTTTGGTCGTAATAGCGGCCTACGGGTTTCCGAACTGGCACTGGGTACCGGTAACTTTGGTACTGCCTGGGGATATGGCTCGGAAAAAGAGGAAGCAAAACAGGTATTTGACCGCTATGCCGAGGCCGGGGGTAATTTCATCGACACCGCAGATACTTACCAATTCGGTCAATCTGAACAGATCGTAGGAGAGTTCATTGCTGCGGAACGTGATCGTTTTGTGGTCGCAACAAAATATACGCTGGGAGCACAACCGGATGCGGGGATTGCTCAAACCGGAAACAGCCGCCGCAATATGATTGCTTCCGTGGAAAGCAGCCTTAAACGGCTTAACACCGACCGCATTGATTTATTGTGGGCCCATTTTGATGACCAGTTAACGCCTCTTGAAGAAATTGTGCGCGCTTTTGACGACCTGACTCGTGCAGGCAAAATACAGTATGCAGGGCTTTCCAATTTCCCGGCATGGCGCATTGCACGGGCAGATACCTTGGCAGAATTACGCGGCTGGTCACGTATTGCCGGTATTCAGGTAGAGTACAGTTTGGTACAGCGAACGGCTGAACGTGAACTACTGCCGATGGCCGAAGCACTCGGCTTAGCAGCCACACTGTGGTCACCTCTGGGGGGAGGATTGCTGACAGGAAAATATCGTCAAAGCGATGAAGGTCGTCTACTTGGTTTTGCGGGCCGATTGGTGCATACCGAGCAAGATACTGCGCTACTCGATGAAGTTATCGCAATAGCACAGGAACACCACGTGCAACCATTACATATTGCTGTTGCCTGGTTGCGCCATAAAGCCGCAAACTCCCCTACCAGCCTAATCCCTATTTTAGGCTCCCGTACCCAAGCCCAACTGGATGACACACTGGCAGCATTAGATGTGATATTGAGTGATGAACAAGTGGCACGTCTTGATAAGGTCAGCGCCATTACTCTGGGAACGCCACACGAACAAATCGCCAACACTCTGGCACGGGCGCAGGGCGGCGATAGTACGCGTATCATCGCCCCCCGACCACCGCGGGCATGAATCAAGATCTGTATTGATGAGAGGCAACATCTATTGATGTGCTAGCATGGCATACTTTATGATGCTGCCTGTTCAATCAGGAGAAATGTATGGCCCGAGTATCAAAGCAACAGATGGCACTCAATCGCGAGTCAATCGTACAGACCTCTTCACAACTCTTCCGTGCCCGGGGTTTGAATGGTGTCAGCGTCAACGATTTAATGGCTGCGGTCGGATTGACTCATGGCGGGTTCTATGGACACTTTACCTCTAAAGATGAATTGGCGGCTATCGCCAGTCGCAAAGCGCTCGACGATTCCAGCACCCGTTGGCAGCAAATCAGCAGCCAGCCCGAGCATCATAATCTGCGCACGTTAGTCGAACTTTATCTCTCAACCACCCACCGTGACCATGCAGAAGATGGCTGTGCAATTACTGCGCTAGCCAGCGATGTGGCACGTGAGAATGATGAGAATCCGGTGCGAGAGGTTTATCTCAGTGGCGTGAGATCCCTGCTAGACAGATTAATGTCTGTTTCTGATATAGAAAATGAAGAACAACGCAGGCAACACGCGCTGGCACAGCTTGCTATGTTGTCCGGTGCATTAACACTGGCGCGCGCCACCGCCGGGGATAAGTTGTCGGATGAATTTCTTGAAGCAGCCAAAAAAGTCTTATTGACTGAAGAAAAGTAATGTCCCCACGGCCGGATTATCAAGGTGCCAATCATCCTGTGCTAAAAACTTTTCGCCTATAGCTTAAGTGGCTATTTGCCCGCAAACATCCTGTCACTAAGGAAATCGATAAATACCCGTAATTTAGGCGTGATATAACGCCCGGAAGGCCACACCACATGCAAGCTCACTGTGCGCTTTACATAACTATCCAGCAAGCTTCGTAATTTGCCTTCCGCCACTGCCTTTCCCATCGAAAAATCCGGTAAGCAGGCGATGCCCAATCCTCTTAAAGCAAAACACATTCTGGTTTCAATGTTGTTGCATACCATCGAGATTGGGATCCGCAAATCAGACTCATTAGGCAAGGGCCAGGTTTCCAATTTTCCGCTGTTAGGGAAACGATAATGCAGGCAGATATGATTCGCCAGTTCAACAGGGTGCATAGGCTCACCATGCTGCTCCAGATAGGCGGGCGATGCCACCAGTAGCATGGTGGACTGCCCCAACTTACGTGCTGACAAACGGGAATCAGTCAGTTCACCGGTGCGGACGACGGCATCAAATCCCTCTTCGACCACATCAACAATCCGATCACTGAAATCCAGATCTAGCTCAATGTCGGGGTATGCGAGCATAAAATCGGCCAATACGGGTAACAACAATGTGCTCACCAGTGGCAAACTGACCCGCAACCTGCCGCGCGGCTTATCGGTAAGTTGTAACAGCTCAAGCTCTGCGGCCTCTACCTCAGCAAGAATCCGCCGACTACGTTCAAGAAAAAGCGCACCTTCGGAAGTCAGTGCTATGCTGCGAGTGCTGCGGTGAAATAATCTCACGCCTAACCGCCCCTCGAGCCGTGCGATATTCTTACCAACCGCTGAAGCGGAAACACCCAATATACGCCCTGCCATCACAAAACTACGGGTCTCGGCCACTTGAACAAAAACACTCAGACTGCTTAGGCTATCCATCACGGCTCCGATTGCGGACATTTTTATCCTCTAATACTGGAAATCTACCCCACTTTTTCCTGATTGCGTAGTTATCTATTGTTAGATGGCCATCTATGGTTAAGTCTTCATTCAGATTAAGGAATTACTATGTCTGCGAGTTCGTTAGTGCCAATACAGCCAGTGCATCTGGCAGCCAGAATTAATACAGTGATTGATCAGGCGCTCACCGAACAGCGCTTGGTGGGTACCGTAGTCATGGTGGCGCTTAACGGCGAGACACATTTCAGCCGGGCAGCAGGATGGGCGGATCGCGAAACCGGACAACCGATGACCTCCAATACCCTGTTTCGTTTGGCATCCATCAGTAAGCCGATCGTTTCTACAGCAGCAATGGTATTAGTCGCACAGGGTAAGCTCGACCTTGATGGCGATATCCGGCGCTGGTTACCTGACTTTCAACCCCGGCTGGCAAATGAGGAATTACCAACCATTACGATACGCCAATTACTCAGCCATACCGCCGGTTTGAGCTATCGCTTTTGTGAAGCTGATGAGGATGGGCCCTATGCGCGCGCGGGGATCTCCGATGGCATGGATCGATCAGCAATCACACTCAACGAGAACTTACGTCGGTTAGCCGATGTGCCACTATATTATGCCCCAGGAACTGCATGGGCTTATTCATTGGCAATTGATGTATTAGGTGCAGTTATCGAGCAAGTTTGTGGTCGGCCATTAGATCAAGCAGTAAGGGCATTGGTCACCGAGCCACTACATATGCAGGACACGGATTTTTTCACCCATGATGTCAGTCGGCTAGCTACGCCTTATGTCAGTGATACACCTGCGCCACACCCCTTGCAGGAAGATGAACTTGTCGCCGCGTTCCCCGATACCATCGGTATTCGATTTTCCCCTGCCCGTGCACTCAATCGCCATGCTTTCCCTTCTGGCGGTGCGGGGATGATAGGCAGTGCCAACGACCTGTTGAGCTTGCTGGAAACGCTACGTCGGGGTGGCTCACCACTGCTTCCAGCGGCTTTAGTCGATGAGATGGGCCGAGACCAAATTCAGGGTCTTATCTTACCTGACTCTCCCGGTTTGGGCTTCGGGTTAGGCTTTTCGGTCTTGCGCGATCCACACGAGGCTGATTCACCTGAGTCCGTTGGTACATGGCGTTGGGGAGGTGCATATGGTCACTCATGGTTTGTTGATAGGATTCAAGGGATATCCGCAGTCGCATTAACTAATACCCTATACGAAGGTATGTCCGGGCAATTTGTCAACGATCTGCGGGACGCCATCTATGGCGTCGGGAAACAATAATGAAAGCAGCGCCCTTTCCTCTCTCGGCATTATTGGCTCTCGCGATGACGGGCTTTATTGCCATCATGACCGAGACATTACCAGCTGGATTGTTGCCGCAGATCGGCCAAGGATTGGGGGTTTCACAAGCATTGGCTGGCCAATTGGTGACACTCTATGCTCTGGGTTCGTTACTGGCTGCGATCCCCTTAATTACTTTGACCCGCAGTTGGGGGCGGCGTAAAGCCTTACTCAGCGCCATTGTCGGTTTTTTCATATTCAATACTTTAACCACTATTTCGCCTTGGTTCAGTTTAACCTTACTGGCCCGTTTTATGGCCGGTGCTGCCGCTGGACTGGCATGGGGGCTTATCGCAGGTTACGCACGACGTATGGTACAACCTCATCAACAAGGGCGCGCAATGGCGATCGCCATGACCGGCACCCCTATCGCCCTGGCACTAGGGGTACCATTGGGGGCATGGCTGGGTATGGTGCTCAGTTGGCGCAATGCATTTGCCATTATGTCGGGATTAACTTTGCTGCTGATTGTCTGGGTTATCGTGAAAATACCTGATTATCCAGGGCAATCGGCCAAACAGCAGCAACCGGTGCGCAAAGTGTTCACCACCCCTGGCATACGCCCCATTTTGTCGGTTATTGTCCTTTGGATGCTGGCACATAATATTCTTTATACCTATATTGCCCCTTTTATCACCCCAGTCGGGTTGGAAAATCAGCTCGATAAAGTGCTGTTGGTATTTGGTGTCAGTGCGCTAGCGGGAACTTGCTTCACCGGATTAGTCGTGGATCGATGGTTACGTGGCGCGGTATTACTGAGTCTTGGTACCTTTATTCTGGCTGCATTGATATTGGCAATCGCCGGGGGATCCCCCTCCGCGATTTATGGCAGCATGTTGCTCTGGGGCCTCAGTTTTGGTGGCGCATCCACACTATTGCAAACCGCGTCGGCGGATGCCGCAGGACAAAATGCCGATGTGGCGCAGTCAATGATTGTGGTGGCTTGGAATTTAGCCATTGCAGGGGGCGGGATCATCGGTGGCCTGTTGTTACAAAGCGCCGGAGCAGTAAGTTTCCCGTGGACAGTGTTGGGGTTATTACTCCTTGGGTTGATTATTGTCTGGCAGGCTCAACAATACGGGTTCAAACCGGGTATTCGTAGTGCAATGCACGTTGAAAAATGCTGAGGTAATACATATAAAGACACCCGCTATTGCGGTGGGTGTTGTAAAATAATATTAATTGGCGTAGATGATTTTATCTGAATAGATAGCTTCAATTGCTTGTTTATGAATATTCTTCTTTTTATCGGTGACAATAATATCAATATCATTGATGTCACTTATTTTCATTAACCCACTTTGGCCAAATTTACTGGTGTCACATAAAATAACTTTCTGTCTGCCCATCGCCAACATTTTCTTGGCAATACGCCCTTCATCTAAATTTTTTACCATCACGCCAAAATCACTGTCTATTCCGCCAACTCCGACGAAAGTGAAATCAGTATGAATATCGTTCATTTGTTCAATGGTCTGAATGCCTAAGTTAGCCTTGTAGGTATGATTATATTCACCACCTAATACATGCACGACAGCCATATTATTTTTACTTTTAATTTGATCAGCAATTAATGATGAATTAGTAAAAACAGTAAACTTCACTAATGGTAAGAATGAAGCAAAAATAAGTGTGGTGGTACAAGAATCAATAAATAAAGTATCGTTTTCAGTCACCAACGATGCAGCATATTGACCAATTAGCATTTTTTCCTGGCGATTTAAATCCATTCGTTGGGCAAAACTGCCCTCTTGTATATTCTGAACTTTTATCGCACCGCCATGGACTTTAGTGACCTCACCGCTCTTTTCTAAATAGGAAAGATCACGGCGGATGGTTTCAGACGTCACACCCAACTCTTCAGAAAGACCAATAACCGAAACCTCACCAAGACTATCCAGCTTTTCTAAAATAAACTGTTTACGTTTGATCTGATTCATAGGAATAGCGGCCCGAAACTGTGCGATACATAGTGTCATTCTACTGAATAATTTTATGAAACAAAAGGCGATTCAATCACACCGGCCAGAGTTGATTAATGGTAAAAGCGACCCTGTGTTGGTTATTATCCTGACTTACCCTATCCACACAAGATTTGACAAAATCACTGGCATTCCCCCATTGCCACACCCACAGCAGAAAACTGAAACATACTGATATCATTCTGCTGATCGCCAATACTGACCATGGCTTGAGCACTGATATTTAAGTGCTGAGATAAATAATGCAATCCTTACCCCTTACTGATGCCATGTTTCATTATTTCATAATAATGATTGCTGGTTTTACTGAGTGAGTAACGTGCCATCAAGATCAAGTGCTAATAACTTATACATACGTTGACTCCAATAAAAAAGGGAGAATATATTATTGCTAATATACTCTCCCTCCTTGCTCACATTATACTATCAGTGGGTAATAAAGCGCGATACCACATCCTTTGCCGCGTTGCAGACAACATTATCAATGGCGGTGCCCACCACCAGAATATTTACACCGGTATCTTTAAATGCTTTGGCATTTTCCAGATTGATCCCCCCTTCTGCTAATGTTGGTACCGAAACCGCACTGACCAACGCCAGAAGCCTCTGTTTGATAGCATCAGGAATATCACCCGCACTGACACCTTCGTAGCTCATGCCAGTCATTAAACCAATCATATCAACACCCAGTGCTTCCATCGTTTTAGCCACTTGCGCAACATCAGCGGGGGTTTCAGCGGCAATACCGAAGGTATGCAAGTCACTCGGATGACCAATATAAGCATCCACCGTCAGACCATATTTATGGGCTAAATCCACCAGTTCCTTTAAATCTTCAAAACTGGACTTATGGGTATGTAAACCATCAGCCCCTGATTGAGCTATCAATAAAATATCTTGTTCTGTCACGGGTGTAGGTACAGTTTCAGTAAAGCCCCCGGCGATGCCGACGGTAATAAAAATATCGTCAGCCACCACATTACGCACCCCCCGCACGGCTTGTGCCATTTGGCCGATGGTTATCTCATGACGAATACGCTCCGCAGCATGCATATTCGTCACGCCATTATGGCCGCGAGCCAGTGCCAACGCCGGGTGATTAGGTTCCAATAATTTAACACCTGAATCGCATACTGCTTTCGCTAAGCGAGCATCATCTCCGGTTATTCCAGTACTGAGAATAGTTTGACCGCCATGTAATGAAATTGCATTTCGTACTTTATCCATAGCGACGGAACGTTTCTTACTCATATCAGCGTTGAACATATTTACCTCTACTTGATTTATATAAAACGGCTTTTTTAATTGTTAACTCTTAGCCCGAGATCCCTGGTGTTGGTGATTCGGGTACTGCTTTTTTAATTGCGACAAACTTGTTGGCTAATAGGGTGATTACACAGGTCAACACCAGTGTTACCGCCATGACTATCGCCATATAAAAAGCGTTATTCGACAAGAATGGGGAGGCGAATGCAGGTACATATGCCACGCCTTTAATATTTAATAATCCCAGCAACATGCCGCCAACGCCGGCGGAGAATATTGCACCAGCAAAGACGACTTTATTAGAAAACATGAACGGGTAAGCAGATTCGACGAACGTCCCAAAACCGAGGTTAATTAACAACCCTGGGGCAGCTACTGCGGCTTCACTTTTCTCGCGCGGAGCAATCACGTTTGCCAGATTAATACCGGCTGCCACCATCACCAGCCCGACCATATCGACCGCGCCGAGGAAGCTGACACCGGACTTTTCCATTTCCAGTAATACCAGTGGCAATATAACTGCGTGATAAACTCCACCCAGAATAGCTGGCCAAATAACCAGACCGGCCAGTAATCCGGCTAAAATCGGGCTAAAAGCCAGAGTGGCTTCGATAGCCAATTTGATATAGTCACCAGCGGCTAATGCCAATGGGCTAAGCAGGTAATACATCACTAAACCGGAGAATAAACCGGACAAACCACCCGCTACGATATTGATGGTGGTCATTGGGAATTGCCATCTCAGACAGAGCCCGAACAGGTAACGCACCATAATACCGGCGCCGATCCCTCCCAAAATACCGCCGATTAAGCCACCTTCTACCGACAGCACCCCGGCGACAACCCCCGCCACAATCGACACTTCATCTAGCTCAGAAACCTGTTTAGCCGCAATAACCGCGACAATAACCGGCAACCCCTTCAACAACAGTTCAAAAATGGCATTGAGTGATTGCAACCCTGGGATATGGCTTAGCGCCAATACAATAGCCATGGCGATAAAACCAGGCAGAGCTGGGATCATGATGCTACGGATATTGATTCTTTTTAGCAGGCTCTTGTCACTGCCCGGCATGTTGGCCTCGCTACTGCCCAGCACTGGGGTATATTTTATCTGCCAGTGTTTGCATAGCGAGGCGGTAAAAGAGATAGCCCGTGTGCGGCTATTGGTTCCAGTTGTGCCAGAGGTGGCAATCACATTGGCACCTTTGGAGGTGATAATTGCCATCGAGGTGCCGCCAGTGCCCACAATAGGGATTTTCTTTTCTATCGCCGCCAAAATAGCGTCTTTATTACTGCGATCAGGGTCGGCACTCATGATAATGATGCCATCAATATCACCGGCTCGAATTTGTGCCGCAATGGCCGCATCCGATGATTTTACCGCGTCATTCACCTCGGAGAGTTTCCCCTGGAAGCTAATCCGTGGTTTATCCCCTTCTTCCGCGATTATTGAATAAACGGCGGCGGCGGTGGTCGGCTTTGCCACATCCATCGACTCTTCCGCTGCAATAAATTGCACCGCACTGACACCTAACCCAGCAGAGTGGAGTTGGGTATAGATTTCTTGTAGAAGTCTTTCGGGGTAGGCACCACCGAGATTGAACAGATTTCCCCCGCTGCTTCCGAGTATTGCTACATTTTTCATGTCGGGCCTCAAAAGATAAGAAATATTAGAAAGTGTTATTATGTTTTTAACTGCAATTCACCATCACAGAAATAATAATTCAAAGCAACATTAAACAACATAAAACCATCCATTAACCCCACTAACACAACAGTGATTAATACCAATAATTTAATTAAAAAATCATATAATCAAACTAATATTCCATTAAATTAAGATAATTAGAAATTAAAAATCACAAATTGGCATTTTGTTGTTTTATTTTGTTTTGTTGTTTTCGTGATGAAGGTCAAATTATTGCCATTGGCTATTTCTGGCGAAGAAAGAAATGTGGAGAAAATGATAGAAGATGTGCGAGAGTTAAAATTGTGAGTAGAGGGAAGTATCGCGGGTCGTTAAATAGCACAGTGCCATAACGGTTTTAGGCTAGGGTGATCAGTCGGCCCGTTCCTGCTCATATGAGCAGGCAGGAAAAGGCCGTAGGTATCATGGTGGTTACGCGTTTATCGCTTTCTTTGAATCCAGAGCGCTATGGATGGCGGCTTCCAATTCGTTGACTTCGAATTTTGCCACATAAGCATCTGCCCCCACTTTGCGGACATGGTCTTCATTGGCACTACCCGATAATGACGAATGGATTATCACCGGAATATTTTTTAAGAACTCATCGCGTTTTATATTCAGCGTCAAGGTAAAACCATCCATCTCCGGCATTTCTAAATCGGTTAACACAAAGGCGATTTTATCCGAGATAGGTACCCCTTCGGCCCGCGCTTCATCGGCCATCTTCTTGATCTTATTCCACGCTTCCAGACCAGTGATATGCATCACGGCAGGGATATTCATCATCTTCAGACCCTGTTCAAGCATCGAACGCGCCACCTTAGAATCTTCAGCCACAATCGCGACTGAGCCGGGCTTAAGTTCAAATGCCTTGGTCTTCTCACTGTCGATTTGAACATTGCGATTAGCAGGAATAATGTCATATAGAATCTGTTCAACATCCAGCACCAGTGCCAATCGGTTGCTCGTAGGATCGTTATCCAAGCGCGCGATACTGGTAATATTGCGGCTCTTAACACCCGCGTCGGCAGCCAGTACCTGGCTCCATTCAAGGCGCACGATATCGTCAACGGATTCCACGGCAAAAGCCTGTGTACTCCGGGCGTACTCAGTCACCAGCAGAATATTTAGTCCAGTTTTTGGCACGCAACCGACGATAGACGGGAGGTCAATCACCGGAATGATTTCTCCGCGAATATTCGCAATACCCATCATCGGAGATGCCATACCCGCGGCTTTGGTCAGCGTAGGCATGGGTACAATTTCGCGCAGTTTGAACACGTTGATACCGAATAACTCGGATTTCTCTTCTTCTTGAGATACCCCCAGTCGGAACAACAAAAGTTCAAATCGGTTTGATGAGGTGAGATTTGTTCTCTCTTCAATCTCTTTTTGAAAATTATCCATACTTTCCCCAATGCAAATAATTGTTGATGTGCAATAACAAGGCGATATCAGCCATTCGGAAAATAAGGAATAACATTCTGCTCAGCGGCAACTAATGCTTCACCCTTTCATTCGGGAACAGGAAAATACAGCACGCACGGTGCCCTCTCGTCCCACGTCTGTCCATTGCCTTTTCTCATTCTCACCATGGTGGAACTTATAGTGTTATCGGCACGTGGGAGAAAATGCTTAATAATTCGACTTAAGAGAAAAACGCGGCACCGAACACTGCCTGACGTCGCCGCTGCACATCACTTAACGACCATCTGCGTCCACTGGGAAATGCGATAAAAGTCGCCATGCGCTGGCCCGCAAACGGGCGCAAATGAACTTTAGTGGTCAGGCTGTGGGCCGATAGCGCCATAGCCAACGGCCAGAGGACATTCGCCGATAAAACAGCACACCACGCACTATCCAGTCGAGGAACATGCCCATCCACACGCCAATGACGCCAAATCCTAGCGTCACACCCAGAATGTAACCGGCGATAATCCGGCAACCCCACATCCCGGCCAGTGCCACCCACATCGTGTAACTGGCATCCTTCGCCCCTTTTAGGCCGGATGGTAACACCCAAGAGGCGGCCCAAATCGGCATAAACAGTGCATTTATCCAGATGAGGTGTTTAACGACAGTAATGACGCCCGGCTCGTTGGTATACAACGAAGCCAAAAAACCTGCGCTGGGGATCGATAATAGCGCGATAAAACACACCCCAACCGTCGATAACCAGAAGATATGCTTGAGTTGGCGGATCGGTTGCAAGATCTGCCCTTTCCCTAACCGCGTGCCGATAATAATCGTCGAGGTATAGCCCAACGCGTTGCCCGGCAAGTTAATCAGCCCAACAATTGAGAATGCGATGAAATTACCGGCGATCACTTCGGTCCCCATCCCCGCCACAAAACGCTGAGTAATCAGCTTACCAATGCTAAACATCACTGATTCAACACTCGCGGGAATACCAATACTCAACACCTCAAACATAATCGCCGAGGTAAACGGCATAAAATATGCTTTGAACGGGATGCGCAGAGTGTGATTGGCACCAAAAATTAGCATTAGCACCACCACCAACGCGCCGATATAGCGAGAAAGCGTGATACCGATACCGGCACCAATAAAGCCTAAGCCCTGCCAGCTAAATAGGCCGTAAATCAATATGCTACTGATAGCAATATTGAGAATGTTCATCATAATATTGATGACCATGGGTAATCGGGTATTACCGGCTCCGCGCAGTGCACCACAACCCACCAAGGTGATGGCCATTGCGGGATAATTCCAGACGGTCAGATGCAGATAGGTCAGCGCCATCGCCTTAACGGAGGGATCGGCTTGACTGGCCATCAGATTAATAATCGTCTCACCGGTAAAATGCACCAGTAACACCAAAAATAATGAGATGAGCACCAGTAGAGAGATCGATTGACGCGCTGCCGTTTGTGCTTGTTTGCGTTTACGCTGACCAAGACTAAATGACACCACAACCGATGTTCCCAGCGCAACAGAGGCAAAAAAAGCCACAATCAACATATTGAAGCTATCCGCCAGCCCCACCGCCGCCATGGCCTCTTTACCCAACCAACTCACCAGCAGTGTGCTAAACACCCCCATCAGCAGCACACAAAGCCCTTCAATAAACAGTGGGATAGCCAGTGGCGTTATCTCACGCCAAAACAGTACCCGATAGGATTTTCGCTTTTTATACCACGCGCTTGCGTGAAAGATTTTCAACTTAACAGTCCCTGGAATCACGTCCATTTGCATACATCAACGCTTTCCACCACTATGGTGAAACATCCCGATGCGCTGATTTACAATGGTGATTACCCGCGTTAAATTTTAACGTTTTGTCCGCGGTAAAAAATCCTTGCAGATCTCATAATAGAACATGCGATAAATTTTAGTGAAACATCATTTCACCAAAGTGGTGATGAAATACTTATGCAATGAAACATACATAAATATGCAAAATGTCTTTGACTAGAATAGGGGTTTTGCGATATCAATGTAGGCATTGAAACCTTTGCCAGACAGACCTAATTCATACAGGATTTAATTGATGACAACTATTCTCAAACACCTTCCTATTAATCAGCGTGTTGGTATTGCTTTTTCTGGTGGCCTGGACACCAGCGCAGCACTGTTATGGATGCAGAAAAAGGGTGCAATTCCTTATGCATATACCGCCAATTTGGGTCAGCCTGACGAAGAAGATTACGATGCAATTCCGCGTAAGGCAATGGAGTATGGCGCAGAGAAAGCCCGTCTGGTTGATTGCCGCAAACAACTGGTTGCTGAGGGTATCGCAGCCATTCAATGTGGTGCATTCCATAACACCACCGCCGGTGTAACCTACTTTAACACCACCCCGCTGGGCCGTGCTGTCACCGGTACCATGCTGGTTGCCGCGATGAAAGAAGATGGTGTCAATATCTGGGGTGATGGTAGTACCTATAAAGGTAACGATATCGAGCGTTTCTATCGTTATGGTTTGTTGACCAATGCTGAGTTGAAAATTTACAAACCGTGGCTGGATACTGATTTCATTGATGAATTGGGCGGACGCCATGAAATGTCCGAGTTTATGATTCAGTCCGGTTTCGACTATAAAATGTCGACGGAGAAAGCCTATTCCACTGACTCCAATATGCTTGGAGCCACTCACGAAGCCAAAGACTTGGAATTCCTTAATTCCAGCGTCAAAATCGTTAACCCGATTATGGGCGTGAAGTTCTGGGATGAAAACGTGGTAGTGAAAGCGGAAGAAGTCTCTATCCGTTTTGAACGTGGGTATCCGGTTGCTCTAAATGGCGTAGTGTTTGACGACAGTGTTGAGCTGATGATGGAAGCCAACCGTATTGGTGGCCGTCATGGTTTGGGGATGAGCGACCAAATTGAGAACCGTATTATCGAAGCCAAGAGCCGTGGCATTTATGAAGCCCCAGGGATGGCGTTGTTGCATATCGCATATGAGCGCCTGCTGACCGGTATTCATAACGAAGATACTATCGAGCAATATCATGCCAATGGCCGGGTGTTGGGCCGTCTGCTGTATCAAGGCCGTTGGTTTGATCCACAAGCATTGATGCTGCGCGATTCTGCACAACGTTGGGTTGCGAGCGAGATTACCGGTGAAGTGACACTGGAACTGCGTCGTGGCAATGACTATTCGATTCTCAATACTGTATCTGACAATCTGACCTACAAACCAGAGCGGCTGACCATGGAGAAAGGGGATTCCGTATTCTCACCTGATGATCGTATCGGTCAGTTGACTATGCGTAATCTGGATATCACCGACACCCGTGAGAAGCTGTTTAACTATGTTGAAACCGGTTTATTGTCCTCTTCAGCAACCACTGGGCTGCCACAAGTTGATAATAACAACTTAGGTGCACGCGGTATTCAGAACAAGAGTAAGTAATTATTCTCTTGAACTAAAATTGACAGTGAGTAGCAATCAGACCAAATATCGGCACTAGATCGCGCTTGCGTTACGTTGCTAACAAAGCCCTGCTGGAAAGGCCGCTTACCTGACCAGCACAAAAAACCGCCTACCTGGCGGTTTTTTTGTTTCTATGCCACGCCCCTCAATCAGAGCCATGAATAGTAAAAATATAATATATAATCAATTAGATAGCTGGCGTTCATTCAACTCAGTCGGTTCATGCTTATAGTGAAAAGCAAAGACAAAAACAACCGCCAGTACGACAGTATAAGCAGCAAAAGATAACCAAATACTATTCCAATCTTTTACGCCATCGACCGTAAAGTAATCAACCACATGCCCGCTGCTTATCGCGCCAACATACGCCCCAACGCCGTTTACCATCGTCATAAACAAACCTTGTGCGCTGCCACGGATATTGTGGTCGACTTCTTTTTCGACATAAATCGCCCCTGAAATATTAAAGAAGTCAAAGGCGCAGCCATAGACCACCATGGATAACAGTAATAGAACAATGCCGCTGGCGGACGGGTCACCATAGGCAAACAAGGTGAAACGCAGAGTCCAGGCAATCATACTGATCATCATCACACGCTTAATACCAAAGCGAGATAAAAAGAAGGGAATGGTCAGAATGAAAAAGACTTCGGCAATTTGCGCCATCGATAACAAAAGCGACGGGTACTGCACCACGAGGCTATCCTGATAAAGTGGATTCTTGGCAAAATCGTGCAGGAATGGGCTGCTAAACGTATGGCTAATCTGTAATGAAGCACCCAGTAACATGGCGAATAAGAAGAAAATAGCCATCTTCTTTTGTTTAAACAAAACAAAAGCATCAAGCCCTAAAAGGTTAACCCATGAGCGATCTTTCTTAGCATTAGAGGTGGGGCAACTGGGTAATGAGAGTGCATACATAGCCAATACCAGCGCCGCACCTGAAGCAATATAGAGTTGAATATTGCTCAATTCAAAACCGGATAAACTGATAGCCCACATGGCAAAAATAAAACCCACCGTGCCAAAAACACGTACCGGCGGGAAATCTTTAATCGTATCCAGCCCGGCCTTTTCCAGACAGATATAAGAAATCGTATTCGCTAATGCAATTGTCGGCATATAAACCATCGCATTAAACAGCATCACTAAGAACATGATCTTAGGATCGGAAACATTGGCCGCAATTAGCAGCGCGACAGCACCCAATAGGTGGCAGCAGGTATAGAGAATATTGGCTTTAATCCAGCGGTCGGCAATAATACCGATAATGCTTGGCATTAAAATACAGGCAATTCCCTTCGCACCATAAACTAGCCCCACCTGCGCACCGGTAAAATGGAGGGTATTCATCATATAGGCACCCAAGGTCACCAGCCAGGCACCCCAGATAAAGAACTGGAGGAAGAACATAACTTTAAGCCGTTTTTTTATTATCATTTTTATTCTCCGTGATACAAAGGTGTCGAGGGAATATGATTTGCTTATTGAGTCTGTAGGGTACTTCCCTCTTCAGCGGTATCCCCTACTGCCTGCGAGCCGCAATGACGCCAATAGGGGACTAACCAAAAGGTTGATAGTGTATTTATCGAACGGCTGATGCTTTGCTTTTCAAAAAAGCTTCAATTAGTTTGGTGAAATTAACCGAGGCCAATTTGGCGCATTTTAAGGTTTGTTCGTGAGACAGAACCACATCAGACAAGCCTTCTGCCAGATTGGTAATTGCCGTTAACGCAATCACTTTTAAGCCGCAATGGGCCGCAGACAAAACCTCTGGCACCACCGACATCCCCACCACATCTCCCCCTATGATTTGCATCATGCGGATTTCGGCTGGCGTCTCAAAGCAAGGACCGGGATAGGAGACAAACACCCCTTCGGTCAGAGGGATATCAAGCTGTTGGGCAATCTTGGCCATCTCGGCACGCAAGCCTTTATCATAGGCATTCGCCAGGCTAAAGAAACGTGGGCCAAAACGATCATCATTAGGCCCAACCAGCGGTGTTCCTGGCATGGTGTTGATGTGATCTTTAAGCATCACCACTGAACCCGGTAATACTTCTGGCCGTAATGAGCCGGCGGCGTTAGTACAGAATAAGAACTCGCATCCCATCAGTTTAAAGGTGCGTACCGGATTGGTCATAATGCTCATGCCTTGCCCTTCATAGAAGTGACCACGGCCTTTCATACACATCACAGCGACACCAAACAGCTCACCGAGAACCAATTCACCCGCATGCCCGTGCACCGAGCTGACCGGGAAGCCGGGAATATCGGCATAACTGAGGGTGGTTTCATTGGTAATTTGTGCCACCAAATCGCCTAAGCCTGAACCTAAAATAAACGCCGCCTGAGGCTTAAATCCGGGCTTTATTTTCTGAATATACGCGGCAGCCTGAAAGGGTAATTCACTGAAATCAGCATTACTGTTTGAATTTACTGTCGTCATAATAAAACCCCTTAATTATTTTTTATTTATCAAATAAACGGGTCATCCAATAAACCGGCTAAATAATAAATAGGTAGCGAGATAGATATTCCTCTCCATCATATGCAGGGGGTTATGACACAACCAATACTAAAATCCCGCTTATCCATACTGAAAAGGTAATGGTTCATGGTGCATTTCCACGCAATTATCGTCGATCACAAGAGGGTAATAAGTATGCACATGACAACAGAAATAGTTAAAGCACATCTGCAAATGCTGGGGTTTACCGCCCTGCTAGGAGGTTCTTTTATTGCCAGCGCCACCATCAGCAATGCCTTGCCCCCCATGGTTATCACTTGGTTAAGATATGCTATCGCCAGCTTGCTTTTTATGGTGTTACTGGTGAGTCAGAGGTTATTTAAATTACCTAAATTGCGCGATTTAGGCCGCTACACGTTAATTAGTTTGCCGCCATTACTCTATTTTGCTTGCATGATATTTTCACTACAGACCACCAGCGCATTAAATTCGAGTGCGTTATATACCACCGTGCCATTAATGAGCCTGATAATGAGCATGCTGTTAATCAAATCGAAATCGACATGGTCAGTGCTGGTGGCCTTATTAATGGGGATTTTAGGCGCGTTGCTTATTATTTTTAAGGGCGATTTATCTCAGCTTTTACATCTGTCGCTTATGCCGTCTGATTATTTATTCCTGTTCGGCTGCTTAGGAATGGCACTTAATCCCATCGTAGTAAAGAAGTTACATCGTGGCGAACTGGCGTTGGTTCTCACTGGCTGGAGTTTGATCTGTGCCACGCTATTGTTAACCGCAGTCGTCGCCTATCAACTGCCAGAAATCGAATGGCGAAATATTAGCGTTATAACCTGGAGTGGGGTTTTCTATCTTGCAACCTTTGCCACCGCGTTAAGTTTCTTCCTGTTTCAAAAAGCTTGCATTGTGCTCTCTCCGGCCAAAGTATCAGGTTATGTATATCTGATACCGCTGTCGGTTATTGCGACCAATGTGGTGCTAGGGCAGGCAATAAATTGGCAGGAGATCGCCGCTGGGGTCACTTTAGTGGTTATTGCGATGGTCATGTTGGTTAAAGCTAAGTGACAGCGGCATTAAAATAACGCAAGCAACCGCTCCAGCGGCCGCGTCATGCTACCGGGATGATAAACGGCAAACAGATCAGCGGAGAGATTGTCTATCAGCGGGATGAATTTAATATTAGGCCATGGGATTTCCTGCATGCTTTCAGGAACCAGAGCGATGCCAAGATTGCTGTTTACAAAAGCCAGTTGGGTCTGTGGTTCATCAAATTGATAAATAGTCAGCGGCTTACAACCTGCGGCGAGGCAACTATTATATAAATTTTTGGAGTAGCCAGAGTTAGCAAAAGTGAGGAATATCAGGTTCTGGCCGGAGAGTTCTTTCAAAGTGAGCATTTTTTTATCTGCCAGCACGCTCTCATTAGACACCGCAACCGCAACCCGCTGCTTCTCAACGCACTGATAGACCAGCGCCGGGCTTTGCTCTAGGGAAGCACAACGCCAGAAGCCGATATCAAGCTTCTTACTTAATAGCGCTTCATACTGTTTGCTGGGCGGAAACTCATGCAAAGACCACGTGGTGTTAGGGTTAAGCGTTTTAAAAAGTTTGAATTTCTCTAATAATTGGTGCCAAAGCGCCGAACCAATAATGCCTATATTGAGGTGGCTTTGCTCATGGCGGGCAATATAAGACACACGGCTTAATGAGTTTTCTATATTCTCAAAGACTTCTTTCATCTCAGCCTGCATCATCTCACCCGCCAGAGTTAATACCACATTACGGCTGTCCCGGATAAATAAAGGGAAACCCAAAGCATCTTCCAACTCTTTAATTTGCAGGCTTAACGGTGGTTGCGAGATATGAAGGCGTTCAGCGGCTTTTCCAAAGTGCAGTTCTTCTGATACGGCTAAGAAATAGCGGATCATTTTCAAATTGATACGACCGGAAAAAAGAAGCTTCTGCATGCCACTATCCAATTATGTTAATGCGTAACCTAACTTATCTTTTGATAATAACACTATCTGATTATTCAACGACTAAAAACCACCCGAACAATTCAAAACCATTCGAGTTGCAGGTAGATGTAGCCAATCCCCTGCAACGTCAAGGATAAAGGGAACACCCCCTGTAATTTCAAGGACTAAGGCCCCCCAAAGTCATTGTGATTACAGGTAGGCAGCAAGAGAATGAACCCCGATGAGCTTACTCATGTAAGTGATTCGGGTGACAAATCGGTCAGGAACCGATTTGAACGCCGCTTGCGGCGGCCTCAACGAGACGAGGCCCAAGGATGGGCCGAGTAATGAACGTAGCTAACACCCCCTGTAATTTCAAGGACTAAGGCCCCCAAAGTCATTGTGATTACAGGTAGGCAGCAAGAGAATGAACCCCGATGAGCTTACTCATGTAAGTGATTCGGGTGAATGAACGTAGCTAACGCCCCTGTATTTTCAAGGACGAAGGGGGGTGGGTAATTCAATATTACTTTCAGCCAACAACCCCATATTATTATACATGGCACAGGCGGCATCCACTAAATGCATGGCAATTGCGGCGCCACTGCCCTCACCTAGCCGCATGCCCATTTGCAAGTATGGCTCGAGTTGCAGATGGCTTAGCGCAATGACCGCACCTTTTTCTGCTGATAGATGAGAGGGGATCAAATAGTCACGGACTCCCGGTGCGATACGGCAAGCCGCTAACGCAGAAGCATATGAGAGGAAACCATCCAACACCACTGGTAACCCCGCCGCCGCCGCACCAAGCATCACGCCGGTCATACCTACCAAATCAAAACCACCCACTTTCGCCAACACATCAATACCATCATTGGCATCTGGATGATTGGTTTCGATAGCACGGCGCACTACCGCCACTTTATGATGTAACTGCGCGCTAGGAAAATTCGCCCCAATCCCTACCACCAATTCAGGATCGCTGTCAGTAAACACGCTGACCATCGCCGCTGCTGGCGTAGTATTCGCCATACCCAACTCACCAACGCCAAACACTTTCACGCCTTCAGCCGCCTGCCGTAATGTCAGCAGTGCACTGGCACAAAGTAAATCCTCTGCCTGCTGGCGAGTCATTGCCGCTTCACGGGCGATATTGCCACTGCCACGCGCCACTTTCATATCCACCACACCGGGTAGTGTCTCGCTATCAATACCCACATCGACAATTTTTACTTCAACACCGGCATTAGCCGCTAGCACGCAAACACCTGTTACCCCCTTCACCATGTTCAACGCCTGAACCAGCGTGACCACTCGAGGTGAAATAGCCACGCCTTCATCGTAGACGCCATGATCTGCTGCCATCACAATAATTTGTTTGCGCACAACCTGATGCCCGTATAACCCCCGCATTCCAGCCAGTTGAACCGCCAGTTGTTCCAGGCGACCTAAGCTACCTGGTGGTTTCAGTAAACCATCCAACCGCACCTGTGCTCGGGCCATCGCCTTGCTATCCAGCGGCGCAATCGTGCGCAGAATCGATGAAAGTGTTTGCATGTACTTAACCTCGTATTGCAGGCTGCCAAACAGCCCGACTGTTAAACGCACGCAGCGTGACAAATCCATCGTGGATCTCTAATACGCTGTATGCCCCCTGATCAAAATGAAAATGCCACATAGCCGCCGCTGGCATGGCCAGCAAACGAGCCAACATCAGGCTTAATACCCCCTGATGAGCAACCAGTAGCCGATTGTTATCACTACTTTGTGGTGAAGTACCCGACGCTAACAGCAGTGGCTGGATAACTTTTTCAACCCGGGCAGAGAACTGAGGGAATGACTCTCCTCCGGTGGGACTTGCCTGTTGCCAATCGGCCACCCATTGTGCCCATGCATCCGGGTCTTCCCGCTGTAAATCATGATGATGGCGCATTTCCCAGTCACCAAAATTCATTTCATTTAGTTGCCCGTCGCTATCGGCACTCACCCGGTGCCCGGCGAGTATGATGTCAGCGGTATGGCGGGCGCGCAGCAACTGGCTGCTGACGCCCTGACTAAAATCCACATCCGCTAACCAATCGGCCACCCATCCGGCCTGCTCCACGCCCTGTGGCGTTAGCGCCAAATCAGTCAGGCCGCAAAAAACGCCACGCAAATTGGCCTCGGTTTGCCCGTGGCGTACCAGAAAAAGTCGCATAGAATGACTCAATATTGAGATTATTCAGGAAATAACGCTGTTATTGCAAAGCAGCTACAACAGCGCCAGCAAAAACACCAACTCACCTATTTCGGCAGCCGCGCCCAACGTATCACCGGTTTGACCGCCTAAACGGCTACGCAGATAGATTGCCAACAACAGCACTACCGCCATGGTAATCACCAGTGCCAACAGCGCAGTCCCTTTCCCCAGTAACAGGGTAAGTATTGCGCCCCCCACTAATGTGACGGCAGTTTGCCGGCCGGTAACTTTACCGATGTAAATATTGCCCAAGCCATTGCCTGCGCGGGCATAACGCTGGCGGTACATCAACAACACAATCACCGTACGCCCCGCCACTGAAGCTGCCATTAGTATTGCCAGCATCGGTACATCGCGCAGTGCCAGCTCACTCACCACCAGCACTTTCGCCACCACGATAAAAATCAAGGCTAAACCGCCGTTAGTCCCAAGGCGGCTATCACGCATGATCTCCAACATCTGCTCGCGTTTACGTGCGGAAAACACGCCATCGCAGGTATCTGCCAAACCATCAAGGTGGAAAGCGCCAGTGACCAGCGCCAGTGCCAGCACATAACCCAGTGCCGCTAACGGAATGCCACACCAAGGTACCAGTAGGGTAAAGACCAGCGCGCCGATGATACCGACAATCAGCCCGATCAGTGGGAAACCGATAATGCCGCGTTCGTACTGATCCATCGCCAACCCTTGCGTCCAGCGCTCTGGCACCGGAATCCGGGTCATAAACTGCAAGGTGGCGAGAAATAGACGCAGGCTCATTTAATTTTTACCTCAATGCCGGAAACCACCAGAAACACTTGGTCAGCGGCAGCAGCCAGGCGCTGATTGACCCGACCGGCGATATCGCGAAAATGTCGCGCTAAACGATTTTCAGGCACAATGCCCATCCCCAGTTCATTCGTCACCAAATAAATCGGTGCTGAACTTCGGGCACAGGCGGCCAGCAGATCGGTAATTTGTTGCTGAATCCCCACTTCAAGTAACGTGAAATCCATCTGCTCCGGCGGCGTATCACCGGCCTGTTCAAACAGCAGATTAGTGATAAGGGTGGTAATACACTCCAACATCACCGCTTCGCCGGGTTCCACTTGCTGATCCAACACTGCTCCCAGATCCCGATAACCTTCCCAGGTACGCCAGTGTGCCGGGCGACTGGCGCGATGTAACTCAACCCGCGCGGCCATTTCCACATCTGTTACCACTGAGGTGGCAATGTAAAACACCCGCTCAGCCGCCTGTGCCGCCAACCGTTCAGCCAGCGAACTTTTGCCGCTGCGCGCACCTCCGGTAATCAAAATCACTGCGCGCTCTCCTGTCGATGTGTTTTCATTATTTTATAAATACTTTCAATATCAATATTTTGTCGCATATGTGCTGCCAGAATATCAAACTGTTGCTGCTTATGTTCGGCGTAATTCACCGTCACACCGTCAAACGCCGCCAGCCCTTTACGTTGGCGCAAATTGTCCAGCAGTGGGCGAGTGAAGTTGTGGCTGTCAAACAGGCCATGAATATAGCTGCCCAGCACACTGCCATCGGCGTTCACCGCCCCTTCCAACCATTGCTCCACTTGCCCGTTACGCAATGTCAATTGTGCGAAAGGCTTGGCGGCCGTTCCAAGCAGGGATGCACCCATATGAATTTCATAGCCTTCCAGTTGCTGCTCGCCGCAGCTTTCCAGCATCCCCGGCAGGCCCATCAGACAATAGCCACTGACCCGCGTGGTCACTTTGTCCTGTGCAAACTGCGTTTCCACATCCAGCAAACCAAGGCCCGCCATCTGTTCCAGGCCAGACTCCACACCATCAATAATACGTTTTCCCAACATCTGATAACCGCCACAGATACCCAGCACCGGTACCTGATGTTGATGTTGTGCCAATAACGCGGCGGCCAGCCCACTGTGATGCAACCACTGTAAATCGCCCAAGGTATTTTTGCTGCCAGGCAGAATAATCAGATCCGGTTGCCCCAAGGCTGAGGGCTGCGAAACATAGCGCAGGCGCACATCTGGCTGAGCCGCCAACGCATTAAAATCGGTAAAGTTAGCAATGTGTGGCAAGTGAATGACGGCAATATCCAGCGCTTTTTCCACCGCATCCTGATATTTGCCATTTTGTAATGCCACACCATCTTCATCTTCCAAATCAATATCTAGCCACGGCATTACCCCTAATACCGGCACATCCGTCAGCGCTTCAATCTGTTCCAACCCAGGTTTAAGCAGCGCAATGTCACCCCGAAACTTATTGATTATCACCCCTTTGACCCGCGCTTTTTCATGCGGATGCAACAGGGCCAAGGTGCCATAAATAGCCGCAAACACCCCACCGCGATCGATATCAGCCACCAATATCACCGGTGCATCGGCCATTGCCGCCATCCCCATATTGACGATATCGCGGTCACGCAGGTTAATTTCTGCCGGGCTACCCGCCCCTTCCAGCACCATGACGTCATATTCACGGGCTAAACTTTGGTAGACCTCGCTGATTTGTTGCTGCAATTGCGGCTTATATTGATGATATTCCACCGCATCCATATTGCAGGCAACTTTGCCCATCAGTACCACCTGCGCCTTACGGTCACTGGTGGGTTTGAGTAGTACCGGATTCATGCGCACATCAGGGGTGATGCCTGCGGCTTCTGCCTGAAAAATCTGTGCCCGCCCCATCTCCTCACCCTGTGGCGTAATACCTGAGTTGAGCGCCATATTCTGCGATTTAAACGGAGCACAACGATAGCCATCCTGCATAAAAATACGGCATAGCCCAGCCACCAATACGCTCTTACCTACATCAGATGCGGTACCTTGCACCATCACCGATAAACTCATTGCGCCTCCTCGGTTTCACGCTGACGCATCAACGCGAAAAGTTGTTCTTCCGTTTTGCATAACGGTAACCCTAGCTCGCAGTGCATTTTGACCAACCATGGCTGGATAAGCCCGGCAGCGCGCAGTTTATCCTGTTGCAGAAACACCTCGGTCGTTTCACCGGCCATCATTAAGCGACCATGAGATAAGACATACAGATAGTCACAAACCTTGTAGACCAAATCGATATCATGGCTGGAGAGAATAACCCGTTTCCCTTCTGCCACAATGCGTTCAATGATGGTAATCATGTGTTGACGCCCGGCCGGATCCAGCCCTGCGGTCGGCTCATCGAGTAACAGATACTCTGCTTCCATCACCAGTGCACCGGCAATTGCCACCCGCTTTTTCTGACCGTGACTAAGGTGCTGAATAGATTTATGGCGAAAACCCTGCGCATCAACCAGTGTCAGCGCCCGATCCACTCGCGCGGCGATCACCGTTTCCTCCACGCCGAGATTACGCAGGCTGAACGCGATATCACTGTCGATATCGGTATAAAAAATCTGCTGTTCCGGGTCTTGGAATACCGTTGTCACCCGTTGGCGTAGCTCTCGCAGGCTGGCCTTTTTATAACTCAGCGGCTCTCCTTGCCACAGCACAGTCCCGTGTTGGGGTTGCAAAATACCGGTCAGATTCATAAATAAGGTGGATTTGCCACAGCCATTGGCGCCCAAGACACCAGTGACCGCGTGCTGACTGAAATCCAGCGTCAGATCGTGCAATACCTGCTCATCCTGATAGCTGAAACCTAACTGTCTGGTGGCTAACATCAAATCCTGCCTTACAGGTGGAAATCACCCTGATAAAGTTTCATATCCAGCGAGATAACCATCTGTTGATAGCGAATCATCACGCGGGTAAATAGCATACTCACCAACATAGCCAGCGAATGGTAGCCAGTACGCAATGAGATATAACCAAACCGTAGGGACTGCGCATGATGGATAGCAGCAGCCTCTTCAGCCAAAATAAAAATAAAGCGCCAGGTCAGCAAAATTTGCTCAGTCAGCAAACGGGGGGCATGGCAGCGTTTAAGTATCTGAATAAGCTGTGGGAATGGCGTATTCAGCACAAACCAGAAAGTCGCGGCCAATGCAGCCAGGCTACGCCACAAGGTCTGATTGGCAGTGGTTAGACCGACTTTATCGATACCGAACCACCAATTACCGATTTGTATACTCCACCACATACTCTCCGGTTGACGAGAAAGGGATAACACAATGGTCACCAGCCCCACCAACAGGAATGACAGCGGAATAGCCAGCCAGCGCAGATAACGGCGCGGGCCAACGCGTAACAAGTAGCAGGTCAGCGCGGCGATAAATATCAGCAATAACGCCTGATAGAGCGGCGGGCTGAGCATCGCCAGCAACAGGAAAACGCCATACAGCACCAGTTTCCCTATTGGGTCAACCTGCCGCCAGCGGCTTTGATAACTTAGTTTATCAATCCCCAGCATGCTCACCGCGTTTCCCCCGGTAGTAACCCAAGATATAGAAAATCACCGCTGCGCCAATGGAACCTTGCAGCGTGAACAACAGACTCTCAATTTCACCACTGGCAGGTTCATATAATGGCTGGAACCAGGGCTCATAGTGCGGTGCCGTTTGCTGGATCAGCGCTTCAGCCTCTCCATCCGAGCCACCGTATTCGCCGCCGTGATTAATAAAGAACGGCATAATAACCAGTGCAATCACCATTGCCAGCAGGATCAGGGTCTTTTTCATGTTAGTGGCTCTCCGCGTGAATTAAGCGCCGTTTGGTCAATTGGTCGTAAATCATGACCGTCAATAACCCTTCAGCAATCGCAATCGGGATCTGGGTAATACAGAACACCCCCATAAACTTGATAACTGAACCGCTGATACCAAATTGTGGATCGGGGAACGCCAAGCCAAGTTGTACTGAGGTGACAAAATAAGTGGTTAAATCCGCTAACATGGCACAGAGGAAAACCCCAACATCGCGGCGTAATCCCGCTTTACAGGCCAATTTCCACACCAAATAACCTACTACCGGTCCGATCACCGCCATCGACATACCGTTAGCACCGAGCGTTGTCAGCCCGCCGTGTGCCAGCAATAGCGCCTGGAACAGCAGTACAATCGCCCCCAGCACCGCCACCACCACCGGCCCAAACAAGATGACTGCCAGCCCTACCCCTGTAGGGTGTGAGCAACTGCCGGTCACCGACGGAATTTTCAGTGCTGAGAGCACGAAAATAAACGCGCCACACAGCGCCAATAACACTTTCTGATTGCTGTCTTCAGCCACAATCTGCTTTAAGCGCACCAATCCCATAAATAGGCATGGCAGAAACAGCACCCACCAAGCCAGCGCCCACATCGGCGGCAAAAAACCTTCCATAATGTGCATGGCAAAAACGTCATTCGGTGCCAGCGTGAGCAAGATTGCCATTGCCACTCCGCTATAAGACAGTTTCTTTAACTCTTTTTCCATTTCCATTAGTTGCTCCAATCACTTTGGGGAGTAATTTAAAATTAATTAACCCTCTATTTAACTAACCTGTTATCCATTAACTCGTTGCTGCTTATTCACTAAAATGGTCGAGAAATAGGGCAATGTCTGGTCAGCGGCGATGCTATCAAGCTGACGCCAGCACACTTCGCCAGGCAATGAGGCTTCCGACATCAACAGCGCATGTGGGAACAGCTCCAACCGTGCCAGCAGCGCTTGGATCCGAGCAAAACGGCCATAGACTTTCATTAGCACCACACAGTCGTGATCCCGCAGTGCGCGCTCCAATTCGGCCTCCGGCGCGGTACAGGACATGATGGCCAGTGACTGCTGCTCCATCGCCAGCGGTAGCGCCGCACGCGAGGCAATGGCGGCAAATGAGGTTACGCCCGGTACGATTTCCAACCAATCAGGCCGCCCGATGCGTTCCAATAAAAACACCCACGTGCTGAATAACATGGCATCGCCGAGGGTGATAAATCCCACCTGACGGCCATTGGCCACTTCAGATTGCAACTGTTGTGCCACCTCATCCCATACCGTTTGCTTCTCACTATCATCAGCGCTCATAGGGAAATGACAGGTGCGGATTTCGGTATGTGGTGAAAGGTATTCGCGCACGATAGAGAGCGCCAGACTGTCGCCACCTTTGCGCCCGGCAGGCGCATACAGCACATCGAGTTTGGCTATCAGCCGTGCTGCGCGTACAGTAATTAAATCACTAGCACCTGGGCCAACACCCAATGCATAAAGTCTGCCGCTCATTACGCTGCCTCCTGCTGTTTTTGTTGTAAGGCTTGGTCCAGATGTTCGACAAACATTTGACGTATCAATGGGTTCTCACCCAATCCTTGTAACCAGGAGTGAGCACAGATACCGGCGGCCTCCAGTTGCGATTGCCATGAGTCCGGCTCATCAGAGGCCATATCGTTGATGGCATGATCACCGGCCACCAACATCAGCGGCATTAAGTGCACTTTACGCACCCCCTGCTGTTGCAGCCGGGTAATGATATGGCTGATTTCTGGATAACTCTCTACCGCGCCCACCAATGCCGGGAAATGCAGCGAGGTCATCAGATGATCCAGACAGGCATAGGCTGAAAAGGCATAATGGCTGGCACCGTGGCCCATAAAGACCACCCGTTCATCAGCGGCCAGCACCGGCATTTGAGCCTGTAACGCCACCAGCAGTTGTTGGTAATCGGCAAAACTGCTTAACAACGGCGTACCCAATACCAGACGATGGAAACAGTCGCTAAAGGTGCGCACTTCATTGGCAATTTTTTCGTATTCATCGCCGTTTATCACATGCAGCGATTGGATGGCGACATCCTGATAGCCCTGTTCAGCCAGGTGTTTTAGCGCCTCCCGTGGGTTGTTGATCAGCAAACCATCGCGTTTGCGCAATTTGCGGATGATCATCTCCGAGGTAAACGCGCGAAAAACATCACGATCGCTGTAAGCTGCCGCCAGTTGCTGCTCGCAAGCATCAATATTCTTTTGGCGGGTTTGTTCATAACTGGTGCCAAAACTGATCACCAACAGTGCCTTTTTCATTTTATTGTCCTCGTTGTTGCTGCCAGTGGATCAGATGTTGGCTAAATTCATCTAATGACGTCACTTGCTGACCGATACCGCCCAATACCACGCTGGCGGGGCGACACACCACAATGCAGGGGATATTCAGTGCCAGACAGGGGGCGACTTTTTCCTGATATCCCCCCTGGGCACCGGACTCTTTAGTGATAACCACATCCGGCTGGCAAAACTCATACAGTGCCTGATTGAACGACGCACTGAATGGCCCGCGCAGCGCAATAATGTGGTCAACCCCCAGCCCCAGCGCCTCACATTGGTTCAGCACTTGCGCCGTGGGCAGCACCCGAACCAGTAAGGTTTTACCCACCAGCCCACGTTGATATTCAGCTAACTGCTTACTGCCAGTCGTGAGTAACACCCGCGGCCCCAGCCATTTTGCCACCTCACAGGCCGCAGCAACGCTATCGACCTTGTGCAGCAGAGGGTGGCTCAGAACATCAATTTCACTTGGCCGTTGGTAACGGGTCAGCGTGACATTTGACTGTTCGCAGGCCGCCACCACATTGTCACTGAGCATGCAGGCATAAGGATGCGAGGCATCAACCACCCACTGGACCTGTCTGGTCGCCAAAAAATCAGCCATCTGCCCTGCATCCATCCGCCCAACCATGACCTCACCGCCAATATCTCCCGCCAGTTGTTTACCGGCATCAGTGGCAACCGACAGGCTATAGCGTTGCTCTGCGGCATCCAGCAATTGGCAAATCAGCCGCGCATCACTGGTACCGCCAAAGACATGAATCGGTGGATAAGGGTGATGGCCCATCACAATGAATAGCCCCGTGGCGTGATCATCAGCCCATCACGGCAATAGGTCGCCTGATTACCGACGATCACCAGACTGGTCATATCCACCGGTTCGAAATCCATCTCACCCAGCGTAGTGATCCATTTCTCCTGTTTTTTACGCCCGGCGGCTTTCACTACCCCGACTGGCGTTTCCGGCCGCTTCCACGGCTGCATTAACTCAAACGCGCGGGCCAGATGCCCTTCACGGCCACGGCTACGTGGGTTATAGAAACAGATAACAAAATCAGCCTGCGCTGCCGCGACAATGCGTTTTTCGATCACCGCCCACGGCGTCATCAAATCACTCAGGCTGATATGACAAAAATCATGCATTAGTGGCGCGCCGAGTAACGAGGCAGCAGCAATACTGGCGGTGATCCCCGCCACCAACCGCACCTCCAACTCCAATTTTTGTTGCGTTACCAGCTCCAGCACCAAGCCCGCCATACCATAGATCCCGGCATCACCACTGCTGATAAGCGCCACGTTATGGCCCGCCAGCGCCAGATCAATGGCGGTTTGGCAGCGCTCTATCTCTTTACACATGCCGGTTTTGATCACCTGCTTATCCCCGGTCAAGGGTTTCACCAGATGGGTATAGGTTTTATAACCGACGATAATTTCCGCCTCGCGGATTGCGGCGATAGCTTCCTGCGTCATCATCGATTCACTGCCCGGCCCGATGCCAATTACGGTTAACATTAATGCGATACTCCCAGAGTGATGGTGACACCCTGCTGACGCAGAGTATTGCCAACCAATTTACCGTCGCTCATCAGCCAGGCGACCGGTTGTGAAACGCTGCCGACACCCACCGTTTGGCGGACAAAATCAGAAGCAGGGAAACGTTGCTCATGGCGACTCAGTTCGCCGACACTGAACAGTTCGAACGGTACTCGCCAGCACTGAGCCAATTGATGTAGCGCGGGTTCATCTTTTTTGATAGTGACACTGCCAATAGCCCGCAGCGCCATGAGGTCAAAGTGATTCTCGGCCATTTGCTGTTGTAACAATTCAACCAAGGTTTGCAGCGAGGTGGCCCGGCGGCAACCGATACCCGCGACCACCCGGCGTGGCACCAGTTTGTACACCGGTAACGGTAATGGAGGCAGGCTGTCGCGCAACGTGACACAAACTATCGCATCCAGTTTTGGCAATTGATCCAGCGAATCAACCGCTACAAAACCACGAGTGTCACAGCGTTCACGCTCAGCCAGCAGAGGCGTATCCCACCACAAACCCACTTTTTGTTCGCTGACCAACATTTGATTGACCACTTTGACGGCGTGACGAAAATCCTGCATTTCGCCGTCCAGTTGGGTCGCCAGCGTATCCAATGCCGCCATCTGGTTAACGTCGGTTGCAGTAGTTATCACCGGATCGGCCCCGAGAATGCCCGCCAAATAACGGGTTAAGGTATTGCCGCCACCCACGTGACCAGACAACAGACTAATGACATGTTGCCCACGCTCATCAATCACCACCACCGCCGGATCACTCATTTTGTCATTCACCAACGGGGCGATAACCCGCACTGTCAGGCCGATAGCCCCGACCACTACCAGTGCCGAATACTGTTTAAAGGCCTCACGAATGGTGTCGCCAAAACTGCCATTGAACGGCAGAAAACCCGGTTCCAACAGTTTTTCACTGGTAAAGCAGGTCAGCGGCAAGTGGGTCTGCAAACGCCGCGCCAACCGCACCCCGCCCGGAGTCAGGCAAAATACCGCTATGGATTCAGGCTTGACGATATTCATGGCTAAACCCCGCATCATAGAGTTTGGAATAGTGGTATTCATCACCGAGGAACGCCCCCACCAAAATCAGTGCAGTTTTATGAATAGCAGCGGCGCGAACCAATTCGGCGATATCAGCCAGCGTACCGCGCACAGTGCGGCTTTCAGCCCATGTCGCTTTGTACACCACCGCAACAGGAGTCGACGCTGGGTATCCGCCAGCAATCAAACGTTCAGCCACGCGGTCCATCTCTTGTACTGACAAGAAAATCGCCATCGATGTTTGGTGCGCGGCAAACGCCTCCAGTTGCTCCAGCGGCGGCATCGGGGTTCGCCCTTCGATTCGGGTAATAATCAAGCTCTGCGCCACTTCCGGCACGGTGTATTCCACCCCCAGTTGCGCCGCTGCGCCAAGAAAAGCACTGACACCCGGTACCGACACAAAACCAATACCGTGCTCACTCAGCACTTCCCCCTGCTCACGGATCGAACCATATAAAGAGAGGTCACCGGTTTGTAATCGCACCACCAACTTGCCAGCCCGCACACCATCAACCATCAGTGTGATGATCTGTTCCAAATTCAAACCCGCGCTATCGTGGCATTGCGCCTCTGGCGAGCAATATTCCAGCAGTTCGGTATTGATCAGCGAGCCGGCGTAGATAACCACCTCTGCTTGCTGTAACAACCGGTAGCCTTTCAGGGTGATCAACTCTTTGTCGCCCGGCCCTGCACCGACAAACCAGATTTTTTGTGTATCCCAGGGTTGTAGTACCGCTGTTGATGCAGCATCAGGATGCTCAGACATTGCGCGCCTCCTTGTGGCAGGAAATAAGATAAGTAGGATTATTAGGTTTAAAATAGTGTCCGCTGCCCAAAGGGGTCAGGGTGGAGAGTTGCAACTGCACGCAATCTAACTGGCTGACAGCGCAGTGCTGTAAGTGAGCCAACGCGTCATTAAGGTTGTTGAGCAAAATAAAGGTCAGTACCAAACGGCCATCGGGCTTTAGCGTCATCAGCGCCCAATCAATCAGATCGGTTAAATGCCCGCCGCTGCCACCAATAAAAATGGCATCGGCTGCGGCCGTATTAGGCAAGGGGGCAACGCCTGCAATAATCGCCACATTGTGGCAACCCAGCCGCTGGCGGTTTTCGCTAATCAGTTCCAGTGCCGCTGGGTTGCGCTCAATCGCGGTGACCTGCAAATCGGGGAAGCGCAGTGCCGCCTCCAACGCCACACTGCCCGTCCCGGCGCCCACATCAATCAGGTGGCCATAACAAGGCAACTCCAGCCGTTCCAGTGCCAATGCGCGCACCGCTTCTTTGGTCATCGGGACTTTTTGCCCACGTAAGAACAGATCATCTCTCATTGAGGATCACCACCACATTCATGTCATAACGCGCCGCTACCTGTTGTTGCGACAGACGGTGAATACGTTCATTGGGTTGTGACAGGTTTTCACCGATAATCAAGGTGCGGGACAGACCACGCTGATGTAATGCATCGGCGATGGCACGCGGGCCGATAATGCTGTCAGTCACCATCGCCACCTTGTCATGCTGGAAAATCCAGTCAAAATCGGGTACCCGCCCGTGGCTGCTGGTAAGAAAAAGGTCATTCATATCCAGCGCCACTTTGGCACACAGATATTGAATAGCGCTGATGCCGGGCACGATATGTAGCTCGTCAGTGCCGAAGTTCGCCGCCAGCAGTTTGCCAATGCCATACAGCAGAGGATCACCGGAAGCCAATACCACAATGGCGCGAGTTTTGTTGCTATCCAGCCACTCCAGTAACCCCAGCAGATCCGCATCTAACAAGCGGGACTCACGAACATTGCTGCTAAATGTTGCCAGATGGCGCTTCCCGCCCACCAATACCTCAGCCTGGCTGATAGCCCACTGGGCTTCAGGGGTCAGATAGTCGATATCACCTGGGCCGATGCCAACAACCGTAATCATCGCAATGCCTCCACAATTTCATCCAGAGGCCGACTGCTGCCTAACACCTGATTATCGAAAGAGAATAAAATCGCATCGCACTGCGGCGGATTAACGGAGAAACGCATCATTTCAGCAATTCGCTCACAGATACGTTCGGCAATACGGCTGTAGACCGCCTGCCACCCCTGCTCAGCAATCAATTCCATCGCCGCTTCAGTGGTGTTGCACTGGTTCACTTCAAGCAGTAGCGCATGCGGCGCCCCCATCAGCGCCAGATGGGCAACCAATGTTTCCATACGCCCATCCGCGATATGGCTGTGGGTATGGAAGATACCGGCGGCCACTTTCACTAATTTGCCGGGATGCCCTACCAGCAGCACCTGACGAAAGCCCAGTCGCACGGTTTCCTGCAACATATAACCGACGAAATTACTCATGGTCACCACCCGCTGGCTGTCGAGGCCCAGATGGTCGCGAACAAAGCGCTCGCCATGATTGCCCGGTACCAGAATGACGCGATCTTCACCCGCCGCGCGCTTCATCTCCAATTCCAATGCCAGCGAGCGTTTCCAGCTCTCTTCCGACATCGGTGTCACAATGCCGGTAGTGCCGATGATGGAAATGCCACCGAGGATCCCCAACCGCCCGTTATAGGTTTTTTTCGCCCGCTCTTGCCCTTCGGGAGCAAAGATCTCTATTTCAGCACCGCGTAACGGGCCGATGACCTCGCGCACTGCTGCCTCGATGGTTTGGCGTGGCGTACGATTAATGGCTGAGCTGCCGACGGGGAGGCCAATACCTTTACGGCTCACTGTCCCGACCCCTTCGCCACCACGCAGAGTAATTTCCGTCTGTTCACGCAGCGTGACGCGAGCAAAAATCAGCATGCCGTGGGTAGCATCAACATCATCACCACCATCTTTGCGGATGGCCGCCGTAGCTTGCTGGCCCTCAATGAGGGGTTGTTCTACATTCAGGCATAACGTGACACCGGAAGGCGTCACAATTGAAATCTGGTCAATCACTTGCTGGCGCAACACCATTAGCGCCGCCACTTTAGCCGCCGCCGTCGCACAAGAACCGGTGGTGTAACCTTTGCGATATTGTTTGCCGTTATGCCAAATGCTGTCTAATTGCTGGTTTTGCAGCATCTGACTGTCATTGACAGTAGCCTCACTCATAGCGCCCCCCGCAACTGATAGAGGATGGCATTGATGATGGCTGCTGCCACATTGCTGCCCCCTTTGCGCCCAAGTGCTGCAATGCATGGCAGGTCACTGGCAACCAAGGCATCTTTGGATTCAGCCGCCCCGACAAACCCCACCGGTACACCAATGACCGCGATCGGTGTGGCGTGGCGTTCCAACAAGCGGAATAACGCAGTCGGGGCATTACCAAAGACAAACAGCTTTTCTCCTGACTCTGCCAGAGCAACATCCACTGCGGCCATCGAGCGAGTAATACCCTGTAGCGGCGCACTCTCCACCACCCGTGGGTCACTGATGTAGCAACGGCATTCGCATCCCATCTGCTTTAACAGCACTTTGTTGATACCGGACATCGCCATCGTAGTATCGGTATAAAGGGTGCAACCCCGGCGGATACCCTCGGCAATATGGGTTAGTACCTGCGGTGAGAAATGCAGAATATCCAGCCAATCAAAATCCGCCGTGGTATGGATAACCCGCTTGATCACCGCTTCTTGCATCTCACTGACAAAGCGAAAGTCCGGGTGCTCATCGGCAATAATGTCACCGATGATGGCAAAACTGTTTTGCTCTATTTCCTGCGGGTTCTTTATATAGTTCATCAGGTTATCCTTGTTAAATGCCGACCAGCAGCAGACGAATCAGGGCAAACAGTAATAGTGCTAATAACGACGCCATCAGCATCAAATGGATAGTGCGCGGGATATCATCCAGCGCCACCTCGCGCCGTTCATCACCGATCCAGGGTTTTTCAACCCGCACGCCAAAGTAATCATTCGGCCCCCCCAGCCGCACGCCCAGCGCACCGGCAACCGTGGCTTCAGACCAGGCACAGTTAGGACTGGCGTGCTGATAACGATCACGCCAGCCGATGTGCAATGCCTGACGGTAATCGGCTCGTAGTAACCACGCGGCTACGCTGAGTAATAACCAGCTCAGACGGGCTGGGATCCAGTTCGCCACATCATCCATCCGTGCCGACACATAACCAATCGCGCGGTATTTTGGCGTTTTGTAACCCACCATCGAATCAAGGGTATTGACTGCTTTGTAAGCCATTGCCAGCGGGGCGCCGCCTAACATCAAAAAGAACAGCGGTGCAATCACGCCATCAACGCTGTTTTCGGCCACTGTCTCTACCACCGCACGGGTGATTTGTGGCTTCTCTAGTTGTGAGGTGTCACGCCCGACAATCCATGACAGCTTCTCGCGGCTTTGTGCCAGCGAACCGTGCTTCAGGGCATCAAATACCAGTAGCGCCGCATCACTCAGGCAACGTCCGGCTAAGAGGGTGTAAATCATCCACACTTGCGCCAACCAGCCGAGCCACGGATTGATGTGTGTCATCAGTGATAAGAACCCCCAACTCAGCAGCCATGTCACGCCGACCACCACCAACCACAGCGCTGCTCCCCCCCACTTCAGTGCCCGTTCGCTATGGCAAACCGCACGGATAGCACGTTGCATTACAGAGATCAGGTTACCCATCCAGCGCACCGGGTGCGGCCAGTGCGGCGGGTCGCCGAGCCAGCTATCAAGCAAGAAAGCGACAAACCATGCGCTCAGGGTCATAGCACGCTCCGGGCAGCGGTCAGCCAGCCATTCAGTAAACCGGGGCGCTGGGCAAAATGGATATGCAGATAGCTGGCCTGAGTGCGCTGAAGTTGATAGCCACTGTGCCAGCGCTGAATAGCGACACCATCACGCCATTTGCTGCTATCAAATACCGGCGTCAATGGGCTAGTAAAATCGGAATAATGGAATTCATGACCACGCAGAATTTCACCTTGTGCAGCCAATAAGGTGTCACTGCGGGCCTGTGCCTGACAGTAACCAAAGCGAGTCAGCCGTTTCCCCATCCGGCTCTCACCGGCCAAAATGCCAACCATCGGGTGGCGCTGACCACTCTCATCCGTTAAGCCATCACCGAGATACATCAGGCCACCGCATTCGGCATACAGCGGGATCTGTTGGCGATGCGCTTGCTGTAACGCTGCATGCATCGCTGTATTCGCCGCTAAGCGGCTCGCGTGAATTTCGGGATAACCTCCCCCGAGATAAATCATCTGGCAATCGGGTAACCGGCGGTCATGAAGTGGGCTGAAACGTTGGATGCGCACGCCTGCCTGCTCTAGCAGGTCAAGGTTATCGGGGTAATAGAAATTGAATGCTTCATCTTCGGCCAAGGCCAGTGTCAGGCCGTTAGCCAGTGTAGACAGAGGTAAGGAAGGCGGGGTGCCGGCAGGCTGTGCCGCACAATGCGTCAGTGCCAGTAATCGGTCGAGATCGATAAAGGCTTCAACCTGCTGTGCCAGCCGTTGCCAGCGGGGCGAGCTGTCGGGCTGATGGGTTCTACCCGCCACGCCCTCACGCTGCTCTTGCACCGGTATCAACCCTAAATGGCGTGATGGCAGCGCGATATCATCCATCACCGGCAAGCGCCCCAGCACGGGAATACCGCAGTAATGCTCGATGGCGTGGCGGATTAGCTGATAATGGTTTTCTGAATTAACACGGTTAACAATCACGCCTGCGATGGTGAGATTTGGGTCAAACTGGCAGAACCCCAGCACGGTAGCCGCAACCGAGGTGGATACCGCCTTGCCATCCACCAGTAAGATAACCGGGCAGCCCAGTTGTTTGGCCATCGCCGCACTACTGCAATAATCGGGATCAGTGCCGTAGCCGTCATACAAGCCCATCACACCTTCGATCACCGCCACATCAGCATGGCGCATGTGCTGGTTATATAACCCATTCAAGGTCGCAGCCGGTAGCATAAAAGCATCGAGGTTACGCGAGGTAACACCACTGACGGCGCTATGCCAGCCGGTATCCAGGTAATCTGGCCCGACCTTAAACGGCTGCACAGATAATCCGCGTGCCATCAGCGCCCGCAGAATACCCAACGTCACGGTTGTTTTACCGCATCCACTGCCGGTACCTGCGATAATAAATGCTTGTTTGCCAGACCGTTGCATAAAAAATCCCGCCATTTCTAGCGGGATATGCAGTGTCAAAAAGGTGCGTCTGCGCAACGTCACCGCAGCGCGCATCTAATGACAACCCACTTCCCACCGAAGGAGTTGAATATATTTTACCGATTTGGCTGGTCTTCTGGCTTAGCGTCATCCTCTCCCGCACCTTCCCAATCCGGTGGATCAGTGGTTTCAGCGGGTTCGTCGGCATCACAGCAGCGGGGGCTGCGGGGGATTGTCACCCCCTTCCCTGTCGTGTATTAAGTGCCAATGCGTACACGACATAACCATTTCAGTAACTTCCCCCTCGTATTGATAGCTACAGTGTTGTTAGCAACTCTCACGCACCTGCATCACTGACCTTAGTCAGCTCCACGGGTTTGTTCGTTTGCTACCTTGCTGCAACGCCAACTACGTTGGGGTATGTATTTATCTAATACAGTAGATTATTTTATTTCTATTTCGTTATAGAATTTATCTCTTTATTTACACAGTTGTAACGTCAACTGATTTATTAAATCCGGTTAACGTTAATATACTCTTTTCCACAAATAAAAAATGGTTAATTTCATTTTTTGGGGATTATTTTTTGGTGTCAACACAGCAAATAATTGCCACTTCATTATTAAAAATAATTTAAAAACAATCAGTTAGAAAGATAACGGCATTTAAGAGCATAACAAAAAATTGTCATTATTTATTTAATATATTAATACCCATCACCGTTCTTAAATATATAAACGTGAGCATAGAGCATGACTAATTGTTATTAGATCAATAACTGTCATTCCATTTCACTGCGTTCAGAAGAAAGTGAACGAAATACCTGCGGTGTCACATTATAGGTCTGGCGGAACACCTTGCAAAAATAGCTGGTTTGGGAAAATCCAAGATTTTTGGCAATACTGGCAATGCTCCAATCACTGTGCTGCAACATCTCTCTGGCATTGGCCATGCGTTGTTGGTTGACCCAGGCATTGAAGCCGATCCCCTGATATTTTTTAAATAATTTACTGAAATAGTAAGGACTGAGATACACCTTGCCAGCCACTTCTTCCAACCGGAGCTCTTCTGACAAATGCGTGTCTATATAGCGTAGTGCTTTCTTCATTTTGCTGTCATGCGGGTGGACCGGCCGTATTCTGCCCGGCTCTTTACTCCCCATATTGTCATTGATTACAACAAAATTGAGGTGTTTTTTCAGGCAGTTCTCAACAATCAGCTTCAGCAAATCAGCCGAGGCTATTACTCGAGAAAAATCCATTATCGGTACATTATGGAACTCATCCATTAGCGCCGGATTCTGCTGCCAGTTATTATCGACATTCAGAATATCAATAAGGTAAACATCTGCATGCAGCCGGACCTGACCACATAACACAAAGCCCACCAGATGGCCGGCAATCACCAAAGGAATAGAAAAATCAGTTAATCCGGCATGGCAGCGGTAGATGCAGGGCTCATTGGATTTGGACGCTTCAAGGCCACCACAACGATCACTCATCCGACAGCGCAGATGGTTAACCGGATCTTGACGCATTAATTGACAAAATGGGGTGAAATTAAACAGGTCAGAGATTTCCTCACCGTGAATATTCACCACCACCACCGCCAATCCGGTGGCTTGGGCAAAATCCTGGGCGATTTTATTTATGAGCTCTGAGTTAAGAGAACTGGCAGAAATCATGATAAAACCTCTCAGTTAATTTATTGTTATTAAATTTTATTTTATTGTTATAAAGCATCCCTGTAATAAGTAATATGTTAGAACATTGTTATTTAGTCATTCCTATTCACCAGGTTAAAATCTATTTCCCTGAAAAGGTAAAGTAACAATTTACTCTACCAGAGTCATAAACGTCAGGGGACCATTAATGAGCCATTAACCAGAATGGATCACGAAATTTCCTCACCCAGTGTCAGATGAGGAAATCCACGTTGCTTTATAAATTAACTTTCTCATCCTCTAACTTACAGGTATTACAAGGTAGATTTTTGCCAATGAGGAAGCGATAAACTGCGGCCCCGAGGCAAGCACCAATAATCGGCGCCACAATCGGAATAATGAAATAAGGGATATCACGGCCGCCGGTCATTGAAATTTTTCCCCAACCAGCAAAGAAGGTAAATAATTTAGGACCAAAATCACGTGCTGGATTCATGGCAAAACCAGTTAATGGAGCGGTAGAAGCACCAATAACCGCCACCAGAATACCGATCAATAGTGGACCTAATGCACCACGTGGCACACCGTTACCATCATCAGTTAGTGCCATAATCAGCCCCATAAGAATCGAGGTGATAATAATTTCAACAAATGCAGCCTGCCATACGCTGATTGCCGGTGATGGGAAGGTGCTGAAGATACTGGCTAATTGCAGACTTTCCATGCTGCCACGCACCATCTGGTGTGCGGCTTCAAAATCAGTAAATAAATTATGATAGAGCATATAGGCCAGTGCCGCGCCACCAAAAGCACCGGCAACTTGAGCAATGCTGTACGGGATGACTTTCCGTGCGGGGAAACAGGCAAATAGCCATAACGCGATAGTAATGGCCGGGTTGAGGTGAGCACCGGAAATTCCTGCCGTCAGGTAGACCGCCAGTGAAATACCCAGCCCCCACACGATACAGATTTCCCACAAACCAAAACTGGCACCTGCTACTTTCAATGCAGCTAAACAACTAATACCAAAAAACAAAAACAGCCCGGTACCGAGGAATTCCGCAATACACTGCGCTTTTAGTGAGTCGTTCATAGATTTACCCTGCTTGTGATTATTATGATCAATCTATCCAAAATAGATGAAGTAATGCACGGCCCATGACCCAGCCACTATAAAGAGAGCAAAAATGAAAGTGTTGTCGTGATGTGCCATTAATTAAACAAAAAATAGACCTTCAATAACAAATTATTGTCATTTGCGCAGAAAAGTTAGCGCCAACACCGTGTTAACAGGCACTTTTATGCTTTATTCAGCTATATGACTTTCTTGCCATTTATTCTTTCCGTTATTGTTATCAAGCTCGCACTTTTGTGGCTACTCCCCCCTCAGGTGTATCATTATATTTATGCGCGCGATCACGCGAACTATTAATCGGGCGGGTGCGCAATTAGCAGATTTAATACCTACTGTCACCTAATAAATTGTAATTCTGAATATGCAATAGCCAGTTATTACCACCCAATATCAACGAAATAACGTTTTAAAACATAATATTAAGTTATAGCCATGACAATAATTTGTTATTTCCTCACTAACCATTCCCGTCAGTAAATTCAATACAGCCATTCTTTTTCATTGCTTGTTTGTATATTCGTTCTCAGCACGAACCTGACAACTTTATTTTTAAACTTACCGAATTTATTTTTTTAAATTTACTGAATGGCACCAACACGACAGTTTTTATTTTAGAACCTGAAGCGCGTTTGAAACCGTAATAGCTGCATTTCCAACGCACAAACATCAGGTTCCTGACATCCCCGTCGAGGTATTTATGCAACAAGAAGCACTAGGAATGGTGGAAACCAAAGGGTTGACTGCAGCCATTGAGGCTGCGGACACCATGGTGAAATCGGCCAATGTGACATTAGTCGGCTATGAAAAAATTGGCTCTGGTCTGGTCACCGTCATCGTACGTGGTGATGTGGGCGCAGTTAAAGCAGCCACTGATGCCGGTGCAAGTGCGGCTGCGAAAGTGGGTGAAGTGAAATCGACCCATGTCATCCCACGTCCACACACCGATGTCGAGAAGTTCTTGCCAAAGGGAAATAGCTAATGAAAAGCAATGACCTGGTCGACCAAATCATGGCGCAGGTGATAGCAAAAGTCAGCGAACACGCTCCGGCGTCTTCTAAACAACCCTCCTATAAACAACGAGATACGGCTATGGCTGAGAAGACTTGCAGTTTAACGGAATTTGTTGGTACCGCGATCGGTGACACGGTCGGACTGGTGATCGCCAACGTCGACAGCGCCCTACTGGACGCAATGAAGCTGGAAAAACGCTATCGCTCCATCGGTATTTTGGGCGCACGTACCGGCGCTGGCCCGCACATCATGGCGGCCGATGAAGCTGTCAAAGCCACTAATACTGAAGTGGTCAGTATTGAGTTACCCCGCGATACCAAGGGCGGTGCCGGTCATGGCTCGCTGATCATCTTCGGTGGTGATGATGTTTCTGATGTGAAACGTGCCGTCGAAGTGGCGCTGAAAGAGCTGGATCGGACCTTCGGCGATGTTTACGCCAATGAAGCCGGTCACATTGAATTGCAGTACAGCGCACGTGCCAGCCACGCATTGGAAAAAGCATTTGGCGCGCCATTGGGCCGTTCTTGCGGAGTGATAGTCGGTGCACCGGCGTCGATTGGTGTTTTGATGGCGGATACCGCCGTGAAATCTGCCAACGTTGACGTGGTGGCTTACAGCTCCCCTGCACATGGCACCAGCTTCAGTAACGAAGTGATTCTGGTTATCTCCGGTGATTCTGGCGCAGTTCGTCAGGCAGTGATTTCTGCCCGTGAGATTGGCAAAACGGTATTAGCGACCTTGGGTTCTGAACCGAAAAACGACCGCCCTTCTTATATCTGACGCCACAGTGAGGCTGTTTCATGAAATCGAAAAGATTTGAAGCATTGGCGAAACGCCCGGTTAATCAGGACGGCTTTGTCAAAGAGTGGATCGAGGAAGGCTTTATTGCCATGGAAAGCCCGAATGATCCAAAACCTTCCATCAAGATTGTTAACGGTGTGGTGACCGAATTAGACGGTAAGCCACAAAGCAGTTTCGACCTGATAGACCACTTTATCGCCCGCTACGGTATCAATCTGGCGCATGCGGAAGAAGTGATGAAGATGGACTCCATCAAGTTGGCCAATATGCTGTGTGATCCTAACGTATCGCGCCGCACCATTGTGCCACTCACTACAGCGATGACCCCGGCCAAAATTGTCGAGGTGGTTTCTCATATGAACGTGGTGGAAATGATGATGTCGATGCAGAAAATGCGCGCACGTCGTACCCCATCACAACAGGCTCACGTCACTAACGTTAAAGATAACCCAGTGCAGATTGCCGCCGATGCCGCCGAAGGCGCATACCGTGGCTTCGATGAGCAGGAAACTACTGTGGCCGTGGCCCGTTATGCGCCATTCAATGCCATCGCGCTGTTAGTCGGTTCGCAAGTGGGTCGCCCTGGTGTGCTGACGCAATGTTCGCTGGAAGAAGCCACCGAGTTGAAGCTGGGGATGCTGGGCCATACCTGTTATGCCGAAACCATTTCGGTTTACGGTACTGAGCCGGTATTTACCGACGGTGATGACACGCCGTGGTCCAAAGGCTTCCTCGCCTCGTCCTATGCATCACGCGGTTTGAAAATGCGTTTTACCTCTGGTTCAGGCTCCGAGGTGCAAATGGGTTATGCCGAAGGCAAATCCATGCTGTATCTGGAAGCTCGCTGTATCTATATCACCAAAGCTGCCGGGGTTCAGGGGCTGCAAAATGGTTCAGTCAGTTGTGTCGGTGTGCCATCCGCTGTGCCATCGGGCATCCGGGCCATCCTGGCAGAAAACCTGATTTGCTCTGCACTGGATTTGGAATGCGCCTCCAGTAACGACCAGACCTTTACCCACTCCGATATGCGCCGTACCGCCCGTCTGCTGATGCAGTTCCTGCCGGGTACTGACTTTATCTCCTCTGGTTTTTCTGCGGTACCTAACTACGACAACATGTTCGCCGGTTCCAACGAAGATGCCGAAGACTTTGACGATTACAACGTATTGCAGCGCGACTTGAAAGTTGATGGTGGCTTGCGTCCGGTGCTGGAAGCTGACGTGGTGGCGATTCGTAATAAAGCTGCCCGTGCGCTGCAAGCAGTATTTGCCGGTATGGGCCTGCCACCCATTACTGACGAAGAAGTGATTGCGGCGACATATGCACACGGCTCGAAAGATATGCCGGAACGTAACATCGTTGAAGACATCAAGTTCGCTCAGGAAATCATCAGCAAAAACCGCACCGGTTTGGAAGTGGTAAAAGCATTGGCACAAGGTGGTTTCGAAGATGTAGCGCAAGACATGCTCAACATCCAGAAAGCCAAAATTGCCGGTGACTACCTGCATACCTCGGCGATCATTAAAGGTGACAACCAAGTGCTGTCAGCGGTGAATGACGTCAATGACTACGCGGGTCCAGCTACCGGTTACCGGCTGGAAGGTGCACGTTGGGAAGAGATCAAAAACATTCCAAACGCGCTTGATCCGAATGAGCTTGGTTAAGGGGTTCACGAGATGGTGGATATTAACGAAAAACTGTTACGTCAAATTATCGAAGGCGTATTGCAGGAAATGCAGGGAGACAAAAATACCGTCTCCTTTAAGCAGGATTCCCAACCCGCAGCGGCTACGGCTACTGTTGCTGAAGGAAATTTCCTGACCGAAGTGGGTGAAGCCCGCCCTGGCAGCAATCAGGATGAAGTGATCATTGCCGTCGGCCCGGCATTTGGCCTATCGCAAACGGCTAACATCGTCGGTATCCCGCACAAAAATATTCTGCGCGAACTGATCGCCGGTATTGAAGAAGAAGGCATTAAAGCACGGGTTATCCGCTGCTTTAAATCCTCCGACGTGGCGTTTGTTGCCGTCGAGGGTAACCGCCTGAGTGGTTCCGGTATCTCCATCGGTATTCAATCCAAAGGCACTACGGTGATTCATCAGCAAGGCTTACCGCCGCTCTCCAATCTGGAGTTGTTCCCGCAGGCCCCGCTGTTGACGCTGGAAACTTATCGCCAAATTGGTAAAAACGCCGCGCGTTATGCCAAACGGGAATCACCACAACCGGTTCCTACCCTGAACGACCAAATGGCACGGCCAAAATATCAGGCCAAATCAGCGATTCTGCATATTAAAGAAACCAAATATGTGGTGACCGGCAAGAATCCTCAGGAACTCCGGGTGGCGCTTTAACAAAGGAAAACACAATGAATTCCGAAGCTATTGAATCCATGGTTCGCGATGTGCTGAGCAAGATGAACAGCTTGCAAGGCCAGACACCTGCGGCTGCTTGTGCGGCACCAGCAGCCAGTTCGCGCAATGATGCCAAAGTCTCTGATTATCCGCTGGCAAATAAACACCCTGATTGGGTCAAAACGGCCACTAACAAAACGCTGGATGACCTCACGTTGGCTAACGTTTTGAACGGCAGTGTCACTTCGCAAGATTTGCGGATTACACCGGAAATCCTGCGTATTCAGGCATCTATTGCCCGTGATGCAGGTCGTCCACTGTTGGCAATTAACTTCGAGCGTGCAGCCGAGCTGACGGCAGTACCGGATGACAAGGTGTTGGATATCTATAACGCCCTACGTCCATTCCGCTCCAGCAAAGAGGAGCTGAACGCTATCGCCGACGACCTGGAACAGACCTACAAAGCGACCATCTGTGCGGCATTCGTCCGTGAAGCTGCCGTTTTGTATGTCCAGCGTAAGAAGCTAAAAGGCGACGATTAACGCAGTGATATCAATCAAGGGGAAGCGTGCCGTGGGGGTCGTAGCGGCGTAAGCCGCCGGAGCGCCCCTAGGTACGATAGCCCCGTTGATCACGACATCCCGTTATTAGTCATTTAAGGATCGGATATGGATTACATCGTCGGTGTGGATATTGGTAACTCGTCAACAGAAGTGGCATTAGCACAATGCACGGCTGGTGGTCAGTTGCACTTTATTACCAGTACCCTGACCGAGACGACGGGTATCAAAGGGACTCAACGCAATATTTTCGGCATTAACAAGGCGCTGAATATGTTGGTGGAAAAGGCCGATATTGCGCTAAGCGATATCAGCCTGATCCGCATTAACGAGGCCACACCGGTGATCGGTGATGTGGCGATGGAGACAATTACCGAAACCATCATCACCGAATCCACCATGATCGGTCATAACCCGAAAACCCCCGGTGGACTGGGATTGGGGGTTGGGCTGACCATTACTATTGACGAGTTGGTCACCCGTGACCCTGCCCAACCTTATATTCTGGTGGTGCCATCAGCGGTGGATTTCGCCGATGTTGCGGCGGTGGTGAATGCTGCCAACGGCGCTGGCTATCGTATCACGGCGGTTATCTTGCAACGAGACGATGGCGTGCTGGTCAGTAATCGGCTGGCGCACCCGCTACCAATCGTTGATGAGGTGCTACATATCGACCGCATCCCGATGGGCATGCTGGCGGCGGTAGAAGTTGCGATGCCGGGTCAAGTGATTGAAACCCTCTCTAACCCCTATGGCATTGCCACCGTATTTGAACTGACTGCCGAAGAAACCAAAAACATTGTGCCGGTGGCGCGAGCGTTGATTGGTACCCGCTCGGCGGTGGTAGTGAAAACCCCAGAAGGGGATGTTAAAGCACGCTCGATACCGGCCGGTCATCTGGAGTTATTCGCTGACGGCCGCACGGTACGGGTGGATGTGGCGACCGGAAGTGAAGCCATTATGACGGCGGTCAACAGCTTCCGTCATTTGGACAATGTCAGTGGTGAAGCAGGAACCAATATCGGCGGCATGCTCGAACACGTTCGCCAAACCATGGCGGAACTGACCAACAAACCCACCAATGAGATCTTCATTCAAGACTTGCTGGCAGTAGACACTGCCGTGCCGGTCAATGTCACCGGCGGTCTGGCGGGCGAATTCTCGCTTGAACAAGCGGTGGGCATCGCCTCCATGGTGAAGTCTGATCGCCTGCAAATGGCGCATATCGCCAGAGAAATCGAAAAGACACTGAATATTGATGTTCAGGTTGGGGGGGCGGAAGCCGAAGCGGCGATACTCGGCGCGCTGACCACACCAGGGACGCAACGGCCACTCGCCATCCTCGATTTGGGGGCGGGATCTACCGACGCCTCCATCATCAATGCTCAGGGCCAAATCGTCGCCACCCATCTGGCGGGAGCCGGCGATATGGTCACGATGATCATCGCCTCTGAATTAGATTTACAAGACCGCTATCTGGCAGAGGACATCAAAAAGTATCCGTTGGCAAAAGTGGAAAGCTTGTTCCACCTGCGCCATGAAGATGGCAGCGTTCAGTTCTTCCCACAACCGCTGCCACCAGAGGTTTTTGCCCGACTGGTGGTAGTCAAGCCGGAAGGTTTAGTGCCACTGCCGGGGGATTACGCGCTGGAAAAAGTGCGCAATATCCGCCGCTCAGCCAAAGAGCGGGTGTTTGTTACCAATGCGCTTCGCGCCCTGCGTCAAGTCAGCCCGACCGGCAATATCCGCGATATCCCCTTCGTGGTGTTAGTTGGCGGCTCGTCGCTGGACTTTGAAATCCCGCAATTGGTCACCGATGCGCTCTCTCACTACAAATTGGTGGCGGGGCGCGGCAACATTCGCGCCAGCGAAGGGCCGCGTAATGCGGTAGCCACCGGGCTGATTCTGGCCTATCAACGGGAGAATCACGGATGAATTTCACCCATGACGCCCCCGCAATAGTAATCAGTCTGACGACACCGACACCCGAAGCCGTCTGGCATCAGGTGCTGCTGGGTATTGAGGAGGAAGGTATTCCCTGGCGCTGGCAACAAGACGACGACGGCGATGTAGCACAACGCGCCTGGCAGGCCGCCACCCGCTCCCCGTTATTGGTCGGGCTGGCCTGTTCCGGCGACGAAGTGGTCGTGCATTTTCGTAATTTACCGCCCGCCAACCCGCTATTTCGGCAGCGGCGCGGGCAGAACGAGGACCAACTACGGCAGCTTGGCAATAACGCGGCCCGGTTAGTCAAAGGCTTACCATTTAAGTAACCCCATACAAATCTCAGGGCGTTGTCGGTGCAGGCAGTTTGGACTTGGCCAGCGCACAGCCACCGGAGCGTACACCTGGTGTTGTAAATGCCAAGGTTCGTGAGGATGGCGAGCACTGCCCTGGTTCAAAATGGCAAACAAGATAGCCCTTACTTGATAACAAGGATAAATGAAACATGAATAACGCATTAGGTTTAGTCGAAACCAAAGGTCTGGTCGCTGCTATCGAAGCGGCTGATGCCATGGTCAAATCCGCCAACGTACAACTGGTGGGCTACGAAAAAATCGGCTCCGGTCTGGTCACCGTGATGGTACGTGGCGATGTCGGCGCAGTAAAAGCCGCTGTTGATGCCGGTTCTGCGGCTGCCAGCGCGGTGGGTGAAGTGAAATCCTGCCATGTGATCCCACGCCCACACAGCGATGTAGAAGCCATTTTACCGACCTCTGCCTAAGGGTAAGAAGAGGAGCACAGCGTGAAAACGTCACTGGGTTTACTTGAAGTTAGCGGTCTAGCGCTGGCGATCAGTGCGGCGGATGCGATGGCAAAATCAGCATCTATCAACCTGATAGGTATAGAAAAAACCAATGGTTCTGGCTGGATGTTAATTCGTCTGACCGGTGATGTGGCCTCGGTGCAGGCGGCAATCAGTACTGGTGCCGCCTTTGCCGAACTGCATCACGGATTGGTGTCGCGCGCGGTACTGGCTCGCCCAACAAAAGCTCTGTTGGCCTATTGGCTGACAGAGACTGTCGAGGTCGCGGCCCCCGAAATCGCCGTGGCGATAGAGCCAGTTGTCGCTACAGCCCCCATTAACGAGGAGACGGAAGCCGCAGAGCCTCAGCCCGCTGCGGCGACCGCCACAGATGATGTACCTGAACCTGTCTTTAGTGCTGAAAAAATCAGCACCGAAGAAAGTAGTGTGGAAAGTGAGGCTCTAATCGCTCCCCGGGTGAGCTGTAATCTCTGCCTCGATCCGGCTTGCCGACGCCATAAAGGCGAGCCTCGCTTTCGCTGTATCCACTTGGGTAAACGAGGAAAAGTCTGATGGAAAAAGCGTTACTGGAACCCGTTGTCAATAAGATCCTCGACGAAATGCGTCTTCGTCCGATCCCACTTGGGGTTTCTAACCGACACCTGCATCTTTCGGTGCAGGACTACCAACGGCTGTTCCCGCAGCAGCCGATTACTGAAAAGAAAGCGCTGCTCCAGCCCGGCCAGTACGCCGCCGAACAAACGGTAACGCTGGTCGGGCCGAAAGGCAGCCTGAAAAATGTGCGTATTCTTGGCCCGTTGCGTAGCCACAGCCAAGTGGAGATCTCCCGTACCGATGCACGCACGCTGGGTATCAATGCCCCCCTGCGGATGTCTGGCAATCTGGACGATACCCCAGCCATCACGTTAGTCAGCCCGTTCGCTGAGCTGACGTTACCCCGCGGGGTGATTGTGGCACTGCGCCATATTCATATGTCGCCGCTGGATGCCCTTATCTATCGGGTAAAACACGGTGACCGGGTACAAGTTGCCATTCAGGGCAGTGGCCGTCGCCTGATACTGGATGATGTGGCGATCCGCGTTTCACCCCAAATGAAACTGGAAATGCATATCGATACCGACGAGGCCAATGCGGCGGGTGCCGACGACCCTGCGGCGTTTGCCACGATATTAACGTCATCAGGGACAACGCGGCCATGAATCTGACTCAGGCGCAAACCGAACAACTGGTCAGCCAGATTGTCACGCGGTTAGTTGAGCGCGAACGCCGGGTTCACGCCCTGCTACTGCCTCAATTGCGCGCCGGGCTTGATCCATCGGTATTCGTGCACCATGCCACGCTGCATCTGATGTTGCCAGACCTGGCATTTATCCACCGGCTGGCGCAGTTCGATACCACCTGCCCTGCGGTGGCGGCGCTAAACGAGGCATGGTCGTGGGGCATGAAAGTGCATATCAGCTTACATCGCCAACTGCTGGCTGCGTTGCCTTGTGCCGCACTGCACTCATTGCCGCTCAGTTTCAGCGACAGTCAGGGCGTTGCTATACGGTTGCACGCGGGCAAGGTTCTAAGTTATCGCGATATCGCCACTCTCGACTCCGGCTGGCTACTCATTGCAAGCCACACGCTAGTTACACCGCTGGCGCAGGACACCGTGTCAGCCCGTCACATTCAACTGTTAAGGCAGGAGTAAATCATGCAACTGGCCAGAGTGGTAGGTTCCGTAGTCTCAACGCAAAAATCACCCACGTTGATCGGTAGGAAGCTGCTGCTGGTGCGCCGTGTTGCCGGTGATGGCTCACTGCCACCCGACAGCAAAACGCCGGACGAAGTGGCCGTCGATTCGGTCGGTGCCGGTCAGGGCGATTTGGTCTTGCTGTCAGGCGGTTCCAGTGCCAGACGGGTATTTTCCGAGCCGAATGATGCCATCGATTTGGCGATTGTCGCCATCGTCGATGAATGTTCTTACTGATGATTAATGTTCTTACTGATTGAACGGGGACCTTATGAGCATTTATACCAAAACCGGCGATGCGGGCACCACCGCCCTGTTCACCGGACAACGTGTGAAAAAGAGCCATCCCCGGGTGGAAACTTACGGCACGCTGGATGAACTCAATGCAGCACTGAGCTTGTGTGCCCGCGTGACGCAGGGCGAGGAAAACCGTCAATTACTCGATGCCATACAACATCAGTTGTTTTATTTCAGCGCTGAATTGGCAAGCGAAGGTATCGCCACACCGCCTGCCGGGCGCAAAAGTATTAATGAACCCGAGATCCAAGCGCTGGAGCAAGCCGTAGACCGCTGTATGGCGGGGCTGCCACCGGTACAGGGTTTTATTCTGCCGGGTAGCAGTGAAGCCGGTAGCCGATTGCATTTTGCCCGCACTCTGGCACGGCGCTGTGAACGGCGGCTGATTGAACTGGCTGAACAAGTCCCGGTACGCCCGGTGTTATTGCAATACCTAAACCGTTTATCGGATTGCCTGTATGCACTGGCTCGTGATGAAGACCAGCGCCAACAGTTACAACACACCACGCAAACCGTGGTGGCCCGTTATCTGGCGGCAACAGCACTCCCCCCAGCCACAAGTCAGCCACAAACAGCAGCTTCTCTGGGATTTTCTGATGTTCATCAGTTAGTTAAATTGGCGGTCGATGCCGCTATGAAATTACAAATTGCCGTGGTCATAGCACTGGCTGACCGCCACGGCAACATGATTATGACCTACCGCATGCCCGACACCTTGCTGGTCAGCAGCGAACTGGCACCGAAAAAAGCCTGGACCGCGGTGGCGATGAAAACGGCAACTCACCAACTTAGCGATGCCGTACAACCGGGGGCCGACCTGTTCCAGCTTGAGGCCAGTACCGGTGGCAAAGTAGTGAGCTTTGGTGGTGGCTACCCGCTATGGCGTAACGGCCAATTGGTGGGGGGGTTAGGCATCAGCGGCGGTAGCGTCGAACAAGATATGCACATAGCAGAAGCGGCCATATCGGCTTTATATCTGAGGAATGAATAATGAATACCAATGACCTTGAATCTCTCATTCGCACTATCCTCATTGAGCAACTGACGCCCACACCCGCGTCTGCCTCCAGCGCCATTTTTGCCAGCGTGGATGAAGCTGTCAATGCCGCTCATAACGCATTTTTGCGTTATCAACAAAGCCCGATGAAAACCCGCAGCGCGATTATCCGCGCCCTGCGTGAACAGCTAAAAGCACAGTTGCCTTCACTGTCAGAACGCGGTGCCAGTGAAACCGGCATGGGGAATAAAGAAGATAAGTTGCTGAAAAACAAAGCCGCGTTAGAAAACACCCCAGGTATTGAAGATTTGTCTACCACGGCGCTGACCGGCGATGGCGGCATGGTGTTATTCGAATACTCGCCTTTTGGCGTGATAGGTTCCGTTGCCCCTAGCACCAACCCAACCGAAACCATTATTAATAACAGCATCAGTATGTTAGCTGCCGGTAATGCCATCTATTTTAGCCCACACCCAGGCGCTAAATCGGTATCACTGGATTTAATCGCCCAAATTGAAGAAATCATCTTCAACAGTTGCGGCATTCGCAATCTGGTGGTGACCGTGAAAGAGCCAAGCTTTGAAGCCACTCAGCAGATGATGGCGCACGACAAAATCGCCTTGCTGGCTATCACTGGCGGGCCTGCCATTGTGGCAATGGGCATGAAGAGCGGCAAAAAAGTGATTGGGGCGGGGGCCGGTAACCCACCTTGTCTGGTGGATGAAACGGCTGAATTGGTAAAAGCGGCGCAGGATATCGTGGCAGGAGCCTCATTCGATAATAACCTGCCCTGTATCGCTGAAAAGAGCCTGATCGTGGTGGAAAGTGTTGCCGATCGGTTGTTGCAACAGATGCAAGCCTTCGATGCGTTACTTATCAGTAATCCGCAAGAGGTCGACAGCCTGCGCAAAGCCTGCCTGACCCCTCAAGGCCACGCCAATAAGAATCTGGTGGGTAAAAGCCCGCTTGAACTGCTGAAAGCGGCGGGCATCGCTTGTCCGGCCAAAGCACCGCGCTTGCTGCTGGTTGAAGTGGCTGGTGACGATCCGCTGGTCACTACCGAACAACTGATGCCGCTGTTACCGGTGGTCCGGGTAAAGGATTTTGATGCCGGCCTGACGCTGGCACTGCAAGTGGAAGGTGGCCTGCACCATACCGCCACCATGCACTCACAAAATGTCTCACGCCTGAATCTGGCCGCCCGACTGTTACAAACCTCTATTTTTGTTAAAAACGGCCCGTCCTATGCCGGGATAGGCGTCGGCGGTGAAGGCTTTACCACCTTTACCATCGCCACCCCGACCGGCGAAGGCACCACCTCGGCTCGCACCTTTGCGCGCCAGCGTCGCTGTGTGCTGACTAACGGTTTTTCCATTCGCTGAGCGAGGACGTATGAAGACTTTTTTCCTGCAAACACGTATCTACAGCGGGGAAGGCAGCCTTAAGGTGCTGCAACGCTTCCATCAGCGCAAAATCTGGATTGTCTGCGATGGTTTTCTGGCCACCTCGCCGTTGCTGGATCGCTTGAAACAAGTGCTGGCAGAGGATAACCAAATCAGTCTGTTCAGCGACATTACGCCAGACCCGAACATTAACACCGTGGTTAAGGGCATTGAGCAGATGCATGCCTTGCGCCCCGATGTGGTGATTGGTTTTGGTGGTGGCTCCGCGCTAGATGCGGCGAAAGCCATTGTCTGGTTTAGTCGTAAACAGGGGATAGAGATCGAGACCTGTATTGCTATCCCAACCACCAGCGGCACGGGTTCAGAAGTGACCAGTGCCTGTGTAATCAGCGACCCGGAAAAGAGTATTAAATACCCCCTGTTTGACGATGAGATTTACCCGGACATCGCCATTCTGGACCCGGCTCTGGTGGTTACCGTACCGCCAGTTATCACCGCCAATACCGGGTTGGATGTGTTGACTCACGCGTTGGAAGCCTATGTTTCACCACGTGCCAGTGACTTTACTGATGCGCTGGCAGAAAAAGCGGTGCAGTTGGTGTTCCGCCATCTGCCCACCGCTTGCCGCAAAGGCGATTGCCTAATTACCCGAGGCAAGATGCACAATGCTTCCACGCTGGCTGGCATGGCATTCAGCCAGGCTGGTCTGGGCATCAATCATGCTATCGCACACCAGTTGGGGGGGCAATTTCATATCGCGCACGGTTTGGCGAATGCCTTGCTATTGGTGCCGGTGATTCGCTTTAACGCGCTTGATGCGCGGGCATGTAAACGCTATGCGCGATTGGCAAAACTGTGCCATTTCAGTGCAGAAAATAGCGATGAGCGCAGTGCAGTTAACCAATTGGTCCATCAGATTGAACAACTCAAACGCCAATGCGGATTACCTCAGCCGCTGGCCGCGATGAAAATCAATGAGGGCCAGTTAGAGCAACGTATTCCCGACATAATTACCGCCGCACTTGCCGATGTGACACTGCGCACTAACCCGCGTGCGGCTGACGGCAATGATATCCGTGGGATTATCGAGGCGCTTTATGAGTGACCTACACAGTGCGGATACCTGCTTGCTACCCGCCTACGGTGAACTGGCTGATTGTGATGCCGTGACTATTCAGCAACGGGTTCAGCACGCGGGTGTGGTCGGTGCCGGAGGTGCGGGTTTCCCAACGGCGGTGAAGCTACAAGCGCAGGCCGAGATTTTTCTGGTCAATGCGGCTGAGTGCGAGCCAATGCTGAAAGTGGATCAGCAGTTGATGCCGCGCCAGGCAGCCCGACTGGTGCGCGGTGTGCTGTATGGCATGAAAGCCACCGGCGCACGCGAAGGCATCATCGCCTTGAAAGCCAAATATAGTGAGGCGATTGCCGCACTAACCCCCTTGCTACCATCACAAATCCGGCTGCACATTCTGCCCGATGTCTATCCCGCCGGTGATGAGGTTATCACTATCTGGCTGGCAACCGGTCGCCGGGTGCCACCTGCCGCGCTGCCGGTCAGCATCGGTGTGGTGGTGAACAACGTGCAAACGCTACTCAATGTGGCGCGGGCGGTGGAACAGCAATGGCCGGTGACTCGCCGCACCCTGACCGTAAATGGTGCGGTGGCGAAACCCTTAACCCTGACGGTACCGCTGGGTACCCCGCTGCGCGAGGTTCTGGCGCTGGCAGGAGGGGCTACCATCAACAATCCGGCCTATATCAATGGCGGGCCGATGATGGGCCATGCCCTGCATGACCTTGACCAACCGGTAACCAAAACTACCGGCGGCCTGTTGGTACTGCCCGCGGATCACTTACTGATTACCCGCCGCGCCCGCAGCGACCAGGATGTGTTAGCCATTGCTCGTGCCGTATGTGAGCAGTGCCGCATGTGTACCGAGTTATGCCCGCGTCACTTGATTGGCCATGAGCTACCCCCGCATCTGCTGGTGCGCGCGATAACCTATCAACAAGTTGCCACACCAGACATTTTACTCAGCGCTCTGACCTGCTCGGAATGCGGGCTGTGTGAAAGCTACGCCTGCCCGGTAGATATCTCACCGATGCGCATAAACCGCCTGCTGAAAACGCAGTTGCGGGCGCAAGGTGCCCGCTATCAAGGGGCGCTACGTGAGGCCGATCCGATGGCTAATTACCGCATGGTACCGATATCACGGCTGATTGCCCGTCTGGATCTCACCGACTGGTATCAGGCCGCGCCATTCAGCGAACAAGGCTACCGACCACAACAGGTGGTATTGCCATTGCGCCAGCATATCGGGGCTGCCGCCGAACCCGTGGTCACGGTCGGCGAACGGGTCGATCACGGTCAACTTATTGGCCAAATTCCGAATAACGCGTTAGGCGCACCGGTGCATGCCAGTATCAGCGGCACGGTCACGGCCATCAGCGCAAATGCCATCACCATTAAACGGGCTGATGTTTATTAAAAGGAAGGGCTATGTCACAAGCCATTGGAATTGTTGAATTAAGCAGTATCGCCAAGGGCATGGAGGTCTGCGACTTGATGCTGAAAAGCGCTAACGTCAGCCTATTGGTGAGCAAAACTCTGTGCCCCGGTAAATATCTGTTGATGGTCGGTGGCGATATCGGTGCCGTCACCCAGTCGGTACAAAACGGAGAGCGGCACAGCGGGCATCTGCTGGTCGATAGCATCGTCCTGCCCAACCTTCATCCATCCGTATTGCCGGCGATCAGCGGCCTGAATACGGTGGAAAATCGTCAAGCGGCGGGTGTGGTGGAAACCTGGAGTGTGGCGGCCTGTATTACTGCCGCCGACCGTGCGGTTAAAGCGGCCAATGTCACGCTGGTGCGCATCCATATGGCGTTTGGCATCGGCGGCAAATGTTATCAAGTGCTCAGCGGCGATATTGCTGATGTACAAACTGCCGTGGACGTTGCCAGCCAGTGTGCCGGTGAGAAGGGATTATTGGTTTACAGCTCAGTGATCCCACGGCCCCATGAGGCGCTATGGCGTCAGTTAGTTCAGGAGGCATGATGGAAAAGAGCAGCACCCCCGAGCGCGTAATTCAGGAATATGTTCCCGGTAAACAGATAACCCTGGCACATCTGATAGCCAATCCTAATAAGGCACTTTACAAAAAACTGGGGCTGAATGATGTCAGTAGCGCCATTGGCATCCTGACCATTACCCCTAGCGAAGCCTCGATTATTGCCAGTGATATCGCCACCAAATCCGGTGCGGTTGAGATTGGTTTTATCGACCGTTTCACCGGTGCGGTGGTGTTTACCGGTGATGTGTCAGCGGTGGAATATGCGCTGAAACAGGTGATCCACACCCTCGGCGACATGATGAAATTTACCGCCTGCCCGATGACCCGGACCTGATGCCATGCAACGCATCATGTTGATTGGCCCTAGCCAGTGCGGCAAAACCTCGCTTATCCAGCGTTTGCAGGGTGAGGCGCTTAATTACCAGAAAACCCAAGCCATTATCTGGCAGGACAATGCCATTGATACTCCCGGTGAATACCTGGAAAACCGCTGTTTATACAGTGCGTTACTGGCAAGCGCCTGTGAAGCGGATGTGGTGGGGCTGGTACAAAATGCGGATGCGACCCAAAGCTGGTTTGCCCCGATGTTGGCGCAGGTTTTCAACCAGCCGGTAATTGGCATTATCAGTAAAGCCGACACCGTTAACCAGCCAGACCAATTGCGTTGGGCTGCTGACAGCCTCACGCAGGCGGGGGCGCAACACCTATTTGTGACCTCAGCGCTGAGCGGTGAGGGATTAACCGACCTTATTACTTATTTGAATCATTCTGGAGAGTCGCATGCCCGGTAAGATTATGGCGATTAACGCCGGCAGTTCTTCGTTGAAGTTTCAGTTGTTTTCTTTACCTGATGAAAAAGTGATCTGTCAGGGATTAATTGAACGTATCGGTATGGATGATGCGATATTTAACCTCCGCGCCACAGATGTGAAATGGCGCGAGATTCTGCCTATCGCCGATTGCCGCCAAGGTGCTGAACACCTACTTCACGCGCTGATTGAACACAATATTATTGATTCACTGGATGAAATTACCGGTGTCGGCCATCGTGTCGCGCACGGCGGTGAAGCATTCGCCGATTCGGTCGTGATAACCCCCGAGGTGCTGGATAAGATAGAACAGCTTGGCGCACTGGCCCCCCTGCATAATCCGGTTAATGCGCTCGGTATCCGGGTGTTCCAACATGCCCTGCCCCATGCCAGCGCGGTGGCGGTATTTGATACTGCATTCCACCAAACACTGAGCCAGACGGCCTATTTGTATCCATTACCGTGGCGCTACTATGAAGAGCTGGGTATTCGCCGTTATGGTTTCCATGGCACCAGTCATAAATATGTCAGTGCCGTTTGCGCCGAACGAATGGGGCGCCCCTTGGAAGAACTGCGCATTGTCTCCTGCCATCTTGGCAACGGCTCCAGCATTTGTGCTATCGGCAACGGCCAGTCGGTGAATACCTCGATGGGCTTCACCCCACAGGCCGGTATCATGATGGGCACCCGGAGCGGTGATATTGACCCCTCCATCCTGCCATTTATTCAGCAAGTAGAAGGAAAAAATGCCAGTGAAATTAACCATTTAATTAACAACCAATCCGGTTTTCTGGGCGTATCCGGCATCTCACATGACTATCGCGATGTCGAACAAGCCGCCGCCAACGGCAACCCGCGCGCCAAAGTAGCGCTCGACCTCTTTGCCGAACGTATCCGCGCGGTGATTGGCAGCTATATCGTGCAACTGGGCGGAATTGATGCACTGATATTTACCGGCGGTATCGGTGAAAATGCCCGCACAGCCCGCCAGCAAATCTGCCGTGGTTTAGCCTTTCTCGGTATCGAGTTGGACGAAGAGAAAAATATCAACAATCAGCCGTTTATCCAACATGACTCTGCGCCGGTACAGATTGCTATCGTCAATACCAATGAAGAATTAATGATTGCCCGTGATGTCATTCGCGTGGCCCTGAATCTGCCGGTACAACCGGCCCTCGCCGCACAATAAGAGGCAATATGGAAAGTGGGAAAGTTTGGTTGGTAGGCGCTGGGCCAGGGGATGCCGCGCTGATTACGGTGAAGGGATTACATGTTATTCGTCGCGCTGACGCGTTGGTCTATGACCGTTTGGTGTGTGCTGAGTTACTGGCAGAAGCCCCTGATGGTTGTGAAATGATCAACGTGGGCAAAAACCCCAACCACCATTTGGTGCCACAAACAGAAATCAATCAAATTCTGGTTGATTGCGCCCAACGTGGGCTAAATGTGGTGCGACTCAAAGGTGGTGATCCTTATGTCTTTGGCCGTGGCGGTGAAGAGGCTGAAACACTGGCGTTGGCTGGTATTCCGTTTGAGGTAGTTCCAGGGATAAGCTCCGCCATTGGCGGGTTGGCTTATGCCGGTATTCCGGTAACACATCGTGATTATGCCTCAGGCTTTCATGTGATAACCGGCCATTTGCGCCAAGGCAATGAGCCACAGGACTGGGCAACATTAGCCAAGCTGGAAGGTACGCTGATTATCCTGATGGGAATGACACAACTGACGACCATTTGCCAGCAATTGGTCGCCGGGGGGAAAGCCCCCACCACCCCTGCCGCCGTGGTGATGTACGCCAGCCACCAGCAGCAACAAGTTGCCAGCGGCACACTGCTTACATTAGCCGATCAGGTTGCCGCGCAGGGTTTATCGGCACCGGCGCTGATTGTTATTGGCGACGTGGTTCGCCTACGAGATGTGCTCGCCTTCACGCCGGAGCTATTGTCGCTAAACGCCATTCCCTCGCTGATATACCCAAAGTCATTGGCGTTGTAGGTAGGCAGCAAGTAAACGCATCCCGATGAGCTTATTCATATAGGGTCAACGACAAGTAAGTGATTCGGGTGCGTGAGTGTAGCAAACAACCCTACAGCATCAAGGACGAAGGGTATGGTACTCTAAACGCACAAGCTATATAGGGGAATAGAGTAGCAATGAGTGAGCATGGTGGGAATGTGCTGGAAATGGCACTGAAAATCGGCACAGATGCAGCCAATATCGTTGACTTCAGTGCCAATATTAATCCGCTGGGCATGCCGGAATCCTTGAAAACGGCGATTATCGAACAATTGGCCCGTGCCGAACACTATCCTGATGTTGAGTATCGCCAATTACATGCAGCGCTGGCCCGTGCTCACCACTGCCTGCCAGAGAATATTATGGCAGGCAATGGTGCCACTGAGCTGATTTACGCAGTGGTGCAGCATCTGCAACCCCGCACTGCGGTACTGTTGACTCCGGGCTTTGCTGAATACCGCCGCGCCCTGCAACGGGTCGGCTGCCAGATTCATGATTATCAGATGAGTGAGTCAGACGGCTATCAGCCCGATGAACGTCTACTGGCGCTATTAGCCCAACAGCGCCCAGACTGCCTATTTCTGGCGACACCCAATAACCCGACCGGCCTGATGCCTGATGCCAAATTGCTGCAAGCCATTGTGCAATGTTGCCATCAGTACCATATTGCTTTAATTATCGATGAAGCTTTTATCGATTTCTTGCCAGATGCGCCGGGGCTTACCCCTCAATTAGCGGATTTCCCACACTTATACTTGTTACGCTCACTGACCAAGTTCTTTGCCATTCCAGGGTTGCGCCTCGGTTATCTGCTCAGTGGCGATCTGGCGGCGCTGGCGCAAATGAAACAGCAACGCGAGCCTTGGACTATCAATGCTTTTGCCGCACTGGCGGGTGAGATTATTCTCGACGACCAACCTTATATTCAAGCCACACATCAATGGCTGGCGCAGCAGCGACCTTGGTTATATCAGCATTTAGCCGCCCTGCCAGCGTTGCAGGTGTGGCAAGGGTGCGCCAATTACATTTTCCTGCGCTGCCTTAAACCTGAACTTAATCTGCAACACGCGCTATTAAAGCACCATATTCTGATCCGCCATTGTGCTAATTACCCCGGTCTAACCCGCGACCACTATCGTGTAGCCATTAAAAGCGCGGCAGATAACCAACGGCTGATCAGTGCCTTACAGCAGGTCTTTGGTCATGGCTGAAGCCCGTTGCCCGGCCTCTTGTGGTGAACTGATTCAGGGTTGGATACTGGGGGGGGAGAAGCTTATCTCCTGCCCGGTCAACTGGTTTAGTACGGTTTCGGTGACCGATGGCGTACCGGGCAAGAATGAACGCCCACGCATGCGCCAGATGTTGGCGGCGGTACTGACCTATTTTGGCCAACCTGCACAGATGGCTAATGGCCTGCACATCAGTTTTGATTCCACCATTCCGGTAGCAAAAGGACTTGCCAGCAGTACCGCCGATATCGCCGCCACCGCACTGGCAACCGCCCGCCATCTCGGTGAAACACTCAATGAAGCCGCACTGGCAGCACTGTGCGTCAGGCTGGAACCCACTGACAGCACCCTATTTCAACAACTGACACTGTTTGACCACCAAACTGCCGCAACACAAATCTCTTATAACTGGCAGCCAGTGGTAGATATTTTGTTACTGGAAAGCCCACAGATTCTCAAAACCGAGGATTACCACCGCCGTGATCGTCAACCGGCGCTGTTAGCCAGTGCCACCTCACTGGAACGGGCATGGCAACTGTTTACCCAAGCCGCCGAGCGCCACGATTGTTCACTGCTGGGTCAGGCCACCACATTGAGTGCGCAAGCCAGCCAGCGTTTACTGGTAAAACCTGACTTTAGCGCCCTGCTGAGGCTAGTGGATGAGTTGGATTTATACGGGTTGAACGTAGCCCACAGTGGCAGTGTGGTTGGATTATTGCTTGACCGTCAACGGCATGACGTGGAGCAGGTGTTCTGGCAATTGCAGCAGCGCAATATCAATCGCCACTACCCCCGCCAACACCTGTTAACCATGGTGCCTGGGGGCGTGCGTTAACCCGTCATTCAGCATCAGGCCATGATAGCGAAAAATTAAGAATCATCTGAACCAGAATATCCATGTAAACCTCACTGTTATTAACCTGCCGCTTACCATTTTTATGTAATTCTGTTTGTCTTGCCCCTCAAAATCATGACTTCAGTCACAAACAGGGAATGCAGCTATTTTGTCCATGTAAATAGCATTCATGTATATGGGGGAAACTGCTATCAAGGTATTAGATCCCACCAGCAGGAAATGTAGTGAAGATGTAAAATCTGTTTCCCGTTAAATCTTCATTTTTTTAAAAACATAAATAAAATTCATGTAATACAGCATGCTGATTATTGCACCAATACCTTAAATAACAATTACCTCAACCTACATGAGTTCCGGGAGCCTTAAATGAAAAAATTGAGTGTGAAAACCCTGTTGGCAGCCAGTCTGTTCAGCATGATGGTGTGCTCGGGCAGTGCACTGGCGCAGGAAGTCGAAGTGGTTAATATCTCAAAAATCGCCGGTATGCCGTGGTTTAACCGCATGGGCGAAGGTGTGGATCGCGCCGGTAAAGATCTGGCTATCAAAGCCTATCAAATCGGCCCTTCCAGTACCGATGCCCCGCAACAGGTTAAAATTATCGAAGACTTAATCGCGAAAAAAGTTAGTGCTATCAGTATTGTGCCCAACGATGCCGATGTACTGGAACCGGTATTCAAGAAAGCCCGTGAGGCCGGTATTGTGGTGTTAACCAACGAATCTCCAGGGCAACCCAGCGCCAACTGGGATATCGAAATCATCGATAACGCCAAATTTGCCGCAGATAACGTAGAAGAGATGGCAAAAGCCATGGGTGGTAAAGGTGGCTATGTGATTTATGTCGGCAGCCTGACGGTACCACAGCATAACCTGTGGGCTGATCTGTTTGTTAAATATCAGAAAGAGCACTACCCCGATATGTTTGAGGTGACCAGCCGCATGCCTGTTGCCGAGAGTATTGATGATTCACGCCGTACCACGCTCGATTTAATGAAAGCGCACAGTGACCTGAAAGGTATTGTCGCCTTCGGTTCGCAAGGTCCGATCGGTGCTGGCCGTGCCGTGAAAGAGAAACGTGCGAAAAACAACGTCCATGTGTTCGGTATGATGATCCCTTCACAGGCTGCATCCTTGATTAAAAGCGGTGATATCGCAATGGGCGTGACCTATGACCCAGGTTCTGCCGGTTATGCACTGACCGCAGTGGCGGATAAAGTGCTGAAAGGTGAAAAAATTGAGTCAGGTATGGAAATTCCTGGCGTGGGTAAAGCTGAAGTTGACCAAGATAAGCATCTGATCCAGTTCCACAATGTATTACGGGTAACCAAAGACAACGTGGATTCGCTGTATTGATTCACTAAGTTATTGCGGAGCCGGACGCCCTGTCTGGTTCCGCAATTAATTAATTAAGAATCAAAAGGACACAGGATATATGCAGCCATTTATTACCCTGGAAAATGTTAGTAAGACCTTTTATGGCGTCAAAGCGCTAAATAAAGTGGCTATGACCCTGTTACCCGGTGAAGTACATTGTCTTGCAGGGCAAAACGGGTGTGGCAAATCGACCCTCATCAAGATTATTTCCGGTGTCTATCAGCCCGATGCTGATGCCACGATTACCATTGATGGCAAAACTTACTCAAGCCTGACCCCGATTGAATCCGTTCGCTTAGGGATTCAGGTAATTTATCAGGATTTGTCGTTATTCCCGAACCTGACTGTGGCTGAGAATATCGCCATGAACCATTATCACCATCACCTGTGGGTGGACAAACGCCAGATGCGCGCCACGGCTGAGCAGGTGATCAGCAGCATTGATGCGCATCTCAATCTGGATGAACTGGTTGAGAATTTGCCCATCGCCCAGAAGCAACTGGTGGCTATTTGCCGTGCCTTGGCACAGGATGCCCGGTTGATTGTGATGGATGAGCCTACCGCCTCCCTCACCCGACAAGAAGTTAATGGCTTGCTGCGGGTGGTACATGAACTGAAATCACGCAATATCTGCGTAGTCTTTGTCAGCCACCGATTAAGTGAAGTGTTGGAGATTTCAGACCGCATCACGGTGCTAAAGGATGGTGATTGGGTTGGCACTTACCCGGCCACCGAAGTGGACAACCAGCGACTGGCGTGGCTGATGACCGGCATGAAATTTGATTTTCAGGTGCTACCGCCCTACAGTGCCGCCCACCCGCCGGTGCTGGCCGTGGAGGAGCTTTGCCGTAGTAATGAATATCACAACATCTCATTGACGCTGCATCCGGGGGAAATTGTCTCGTTGGTGGGCCTGCTCGGTTCTGGCCGCACTGAACTGTGTCTTAGTTTATTCGGTTTGACCTCGCCGGAGTCAGGCACCATCCGAATTAACGATAAACCGATGTATTTCAGCAGTAACCGTGATGCTATTGCGGCGGGGGTCGGTTATGTGTCAGAAGACCGAATGAGCACCGGGCTGATTATGGAACAATCCATTCGTGACAATATCAGTGCCACTGTTCTGCATCGCCTGAAAAACGTGTTCCATCTGATGCGTAGTGAGCGGGTCGATACGCTGGTCGAGGATATGGTGAAACACCTGTCGATCAAAATCGGCAACAGCGACCTTCCAGTCAATACGCTGTCTGGCGGCAATGCGCAGCGCATTGCTATCGCTAAATGGCTGGCAACCGATCCGCAAATTTTGATCCTTGACTCCCCCACCGTAGGTGTGGATATCGCTAACAAAGCCGGTATCTATAATATTATCAATGCATTGGCAGCTCGCGGTATCGCAGTGTTAATGGTCTGCGATGAAATTGATGAAGCTTATTTCAATAGCCACCGTATTTTAGTGATGCGGGCCGGGCGACTGGTACAAGAGTTTTTACCGGGTAACAGTAGCGAAGCAGCCATTGCGGAGGTAGTAAATGGCTAACCCCCATGCAGTTAATAAATCTGCGGTAGGTAAAACAGGTTTATTCAATAAAGAACAACTAAAACGCCATGAAGTGATGCTGGCATTCACTATTTTGCTTATTTCGACTTATCTTGCGTTCACCAGCCCGGATTTTCTGACCCTTGCCAATATTTATGATCTGATAAATAACTATGCCATGTTAACCATTTTGGCCTGTGGCTTATTTATCGTATTGATTTCTGGCGGTATTGATATTTCATTCCCGGCGATGACCATTATTTCGCAATATGTCATGGTGACATTAATTGTGAAGTTTGGTGGCAACTTCCCGGTAGCTTTTGCGCTGGCTGGTGGTATCGGCCTACTTTTGGGCTTGGTTAATGCCCTGCTGGTTAACCGCTTACGCGTACCGTCGATCATTATCACCATTTCCACACTGAATATTTTCTATGGCTTACTGTTGTATCTCAGCCGTGGTGTTTGGCTGTATAGCTACCCTGAATGGTTTGAACACGGGCCAATGCTGTTCGCCTTTACCGCTGCCGATGGTTATGACTACGGCCTGTCGCTCCCTATTCTAACGCTGCTAATTACCATTATTGTTACCGCTCTACTGATGACCCGCACCAGTATTGGCAGGCAAATCTATGCCTTAGGGGGCAATCAGGAAGCGGCGTCACGCATGGGGTTCAGTATTCTCAAACTGCAACTGTTCGTGTATGGCTATATGGGCTTTTTGTCCGGCATCGCCGGCGTAGTACAGTCTTATACCGTATTAACCGTAGCGCCTGATTCATTACTGGGCTATGAGCTTACAGTGCTGGCAGCCGTGGTGCTCGGCGGTACCAGTATTGTGGGTGGTCGTGGAACACTTACCGGTACCTTGCTGGGGGTGATTTTGCTGGCAATATTACAAAATGGTTTGAATTTACTGAGCATTTCGTCGTACTGGCATACCGTGGTTATCGGGCTGGTAATTGTCATCAGTATCAGTGTGACGGCCTGGGGCCAACGCCATAAGGTAGGGATATAACCATGTCGAAAACAACGCAACGTGATCATACCGAACGCTGGCTGGTTGCCCTGCTGGTGCTGGTCGGCGTAGGATTCAGCCTATTTATTCCACAGGTATTTTGGTCGGCGGCTAACTTCCAATCCATCGCTTCGCAAATCCCTGTCGCGGGGGTATTAACTCTGGCAATGGCGATTACTATGCTGACCGGTGGGATTAACTTATCGATTATTGCTACCGCGAATGCCAGCGCCCTGGTGATGGCATGGGTTTGTACCCATCTTGCGCCAACGTTCAGTTCAATGATGTTGATGTTACTGGCGGGTGCCTCGGTAGCATTGGTTGTGGGGCTTATCAACGGGATACTTATCTCGGTGGTACGAGTATCCCCTATTCTGGCCACTCTGGGCATCATGACGTTGCTCAAAGGCGTGAATGTACTTATCTCCAAAGGTTCGGCTATCTCAAACTTCCCGAACTATGTACTGGCACTGGATCGCAGCAACTTTCTCGGTGTGCCAGTGCCACTTTATCTGTTCGTCGCGGTAGCACTGACCATCTGGCTGATTCTGGCTAAAACACCATTGGGCCGCCAAATCTATTTGTCCGGTTCTAATGAGAAAGCCACCTTCTTCTCTGGGATTAACACGCGCCGCACACTGGTTTGGGTGTATGTAATTTCATCTTTACTGTGTGCGGTAGCGGCCTTATTAATGATGTCAAAACTGAACTCAGCCAAAGCATCCTACGGTGAGTCGCTGTTGCTGATCACTATTTTGGCAACCGTACTGGGTGGGGTAAATCCCGATGGTGGATTTGGCAAAGTATTCGGCATTGTACTGGCGCTGTTCCTGCTGCAAATGCTGGAAAGCGGGTTGAATATCATGGGTGTCAGTAGTTATATCACTATGGCGCTGTGGGGCTTGTTACTGCTGGCGTTTATCTTTGTCAAAGGTGCGAAAATCCCAGCGTTTAGTTTCTTGCGGCAGAACAAACCGTCAAGTTAGGGCCATTTTAGCCAAAAGAAAAGGCTGGCAATTGATGCCAGCCTTTCTCTTAATAGCGTTAAAATAAGCTATTAAACCGTGGTGAAGTTACTTAACTTCGCCCATCGCTTTCAGTTTTTTCGACAATTCACGACGTTCTTTAGACAGATCGGCATTTTTGATGGTGTAATCATCAACACGATCTTCATAAGCAGTACGCATGTCCGCGATAATGGCCTGAATTTCTTCAATACTCATCCCTGGCTTGATGTAATCACTCAGGTTATCGAGCAACAGAACGCGTTTTTGGTTATCACGGATTTTCTTTTCGTTATCAACGATTTCACGCTGCAACTTGTTTTTGCGACGAAACATACGCACAAACTCCAAAACGTCCTGGAAAGTCGGCTTAATTGCATTATCCATTTTTACACCTTCACTTAAGTTTTACACAAATTCAATTGCTGGTGACCAGGCTACCTGCACCATACCGCTTTGTCGTACCTGGTGACAAGATTCATTGGCTTATCTTACCTGCTTTACCCGCCAGACAGAAATTTCATCTGCCTTTAGCGGCGAGAGATCACCTGCGCAACGTCATATTAATCAGATCGTCGAGTTCCTCAAGCTGTTTGGTTAGCTCCATACTCAGCCAAACATAGCCATAAATGGGCGTTTCTACCTGCTGCCCCTGCGTTACCGCCAGCATCAATGATTTCAGTTCGGCCGCAATTTCACTTAACTCGGCGGCAACCTCTCGCTCACGTGCTGGTGAGCCATCACGCAAACTGTCACTCAACGTATTCAGAGTGCGAATAGTCATCAGTTGGGTGCTGCGTAACCCTTTAGCATTAAGCATAATAAAATGGCTTTCACGTGACGACCAGTAAGCATCCACCAGCAATTCCAGTGTGCATATTAAATTCCGGCTCAATGTTTGGATGGCTTCAAAAACATCTTTATTAATATGGGATTCTTTACTGGCAGGAGCAATAAAAGTGCGCATTTTAACCGACTGACTCAGGACGGTTTTCAATTTAGGTTCTAATCGTGGGCGTTCGACCACATTCGGTGACAGGTAAGCGGCATAGACCTGGCTGATAGCACGCAGATTATCGCTCATCTGCATGCGCCAATGCGTAAAGGCGCGTTGTGGGTAAACACTGGTAAAGACTAACGCCAGCAGGGAGCCAAAAATAACATCGCCACTACGCCACAGTGCGGTATTCATATCACCCGGCGCAGATCCACAAACTACCGCCAGCGTGATACCAATCAAGAGTGCCATATAGGGCCGTTTACCCAACGTCAAATAGCCGCACAGAAACATGATAACCCCGCACCAGACCAGCATGAACGTCAGCGAATAGGATTCAAGATAGAGGGCAATCAGGCCAGATATCGCGCCAAACACCGTGCCGCCAATACGTTGCATCGCTCGGGATAACACATTTCCCCAGTAAGATATCGGCCCCATAACCACGACCAGCGTGATCAACGGCCAGGTGCCTTCTGGGATAGCCAATAAGCGAATAATCAGGAAAGTTAAGATAAATGCCAGCGTAATTCGCAAAGCATGCGTAAGGCGATAGTGACTATAAATCAAGTTATCCAGTGGCGAGATTTTTTTATTCAAGCGCACAATATACCTACGTCCAATAAAACACTAAAACCTAAGTTTAGCTGAGTTATAACCGGCTGGCACGGGGTTAAAAGTTAGTAAAAGTAGCGAATAATCAGTGACGAGACATAAACGGGAAAAGTTATTCCCCGCAGTCTGTCGTCACGCGGGGAGAGATGCTTACTTAAAATCAACCGCCATTTGTTGCTGGATAGTTATTCCATAGCTGGACTCCACACAACAGGCAATATAATCGGTGAAGCGTGGTGATCTTGCCATACCCAAACTGAGCAGGCGTTCATTACTGAACCGCACATTTAACACGGCAAAAGAGCCATATAAACGCATGGCTTTCAACATTAAGCGCTCATTGCAGGGGCCGAAAATGCTTTTTAGTTGGTTACGCATCTGCACCAAAGCACCGTAGTCTACCTGGCAATAATCTGTACCCATCGGTTTTTGCCGTGCCGCCGAGGACATGGCTTGATCAATTTCGGCAAAACTGACGCTGTCTTTTTCTCCGGCAGAAATATGATAAATATTTTCGGTCAAGTGGGGATGGAACAAAATACACAACAGAGCATCCGCACAATAATCGACCGGGATAACGTCGATATAGTCATCCAATGAGCACATAAACTTACGCAGCATTAATGCCATGCGAAATACCCAGAAAATACTGCTAGAGGGCTGACACCCCAAACGGGTATGCCCAACGACAATCGATGGCCGGGCTAATACCAGCGGTAAATTCGGGCATTGCTCTGCCAACAATCGCTCAATAGCTGATTTGGACTTGGTATATTCCACTAAATGCGCATCATCTTGCGCTGATAATACTTGCTCGCTAACCACCGTTCCGGCATCTGGTGTGCACGACATGGCGGTACCCACGTGGATAAAGCGCTGTAAACCCACTACATTTGCCATTCTTTTGCCAAATGCCAGAGTGCCGTCTACATTTACTTTCCAGATTAAGGGATTATTACCAAATGACGCGACAGCAGCACAGTTAATAACATGGGTCACATCATCAATACGTGGGTCATTAATAAAGCTATCCGGCTCTGCCAAATCGCCTAATAAAATATGGTTGATATTTATTTTATTCAGCCGCTGACTGGGGAGATAAAATTTCGCCAGATTTTCACGGATACGGTTTAGCCCCTGTTCCGGCGTAGTCGCCCGTACTAATAATAAATAATTAAAATCGGCGTCTGCCAACAATAACTTTTCAAGCACTGCCCCGCCCAGAAACCCTGTTGCGCCGGTTAGCAGAAGTTTTTTCACCATGAGTCCTACCGTGTCATTTAGTAGGCGAATTGTATGAATAGCTGAGTAAACGGTAGGTAAATACTAATTAGATCGACATGTTTCTGGCAAAACATAAGTATGTCGAAATAAATCCTGACGTCTCGGCGCACCTGAAATGATATTCTAACACTAACGTTATTGGTCACTGCGGCTTACCACCAAAACGGTGGCCCATCACTAAAGAATGACCATAGTAAAAAGGGTTAAACCGAATAATGTCAGATAAAAATAAGCAACCTACTTTCTACATTCACGATTATGAAATAAATGATATAACCACTTGAAATATATATCATTATATAATGAAAACCTTTGGTTATGTACTCAGTTATGTACTCAATTTGTCCGCGAAATCTTTGGAATACTATCAACTCCCACTCTACCGCTAAAAAACCAATTGAATTCCTCTCCGCTATTACTGTATAAATAAACAGTAAATTAGCGAGGTGATACAATGGCAAGAAATCCTAAAGATGAATTTACAGGGATGAGGGAACTGACTTCTTTTGATACGGCTCACAGTGCCTTTGGTGAGTTCATTATTATGCGATCGTCATTCACCGATACCCTCACTGGCTTCAGGCAGATTGAGCCGGAGCATTACCCAGACCAACAAGTCATGATTCGTTTGGAAGCCGCTAAAAAACTAATTAGAGAACTACAGAGGCGCGTGGACTATATCGAGTCTGGTATTGAAGATGTTAACACTAAAACTTGTTATCACAGTTGAGAGGGATTTATGAAAGTTGAACTGGTTTACGATAAGCGAAACGTGAAAGAGATACCAGGTGCCAATGAACTTATCCTGGCTGAACTAACCAAGCGTGTGCACCGTGCCTTCCCTAAAGCTGAGGTCAAGGTTAAGCCAATGCAAGCGAACGGCATCAATACCGACGCCAGCAAAGGTGATAAGGCTATTCTCAATCGGCTGGTTGAGGAAATGTTTGATGAAGCAGATCAGTGGCTGGTTATCGATATTTAATTGAGGGGGATTTATGCTGCGTGTCGAAGTGACTATAGATAAGCTGAACGCGAAGAGTTTTCCGGCTGGCTACACCAACGCACTTACTGAAGAATTAACGAATCGCCTTAATCGTAAATTTAGCGATTTTGACGTAAAAGTGAGGTTTGCGGGGGCAGATGGGTTAACGGTTCTTGGTGGGGGTAATGAGGACAAAAAGACGGTCGAAGAAATTTTACAGGATACGTGGGAAAGTGCTGATGATTGGTTCCAGCCTTAAGCCACCAGCCAATAATGCGAATGTATAGACCGGGCCATTAAGCCCGGTTTTGTATTTGGGTACCACCTCGATAGGCATCCCTCCCAACCATCCCCATGCGTGGGCATAGGCATGACTAGACCTATTCAGGGAAAATCATTGAAGTGTGGTAACTACTCGCTTAGTATTAACAATCTATTTTATATAATCACTGATTTTTTACAATGAAATCAACATGTTTGACAAAGGTTTACAAGAAAAATGAAAGAATCACCACTAGTCCTGTCAAATAAAAAATACCGCCCTGACATTGATGGATTAAGGGCGATTGCTGTAATACTTGTTTTATTTTTTCATGCTAAAGTATTCGGTGTTAATTCTGGATTTGTTGGTGTAGATGTTTTTTTTGTAATATCAGGATATTTGATAACATTAGGTATAAAAAATGGATTAGAAAAGGGTGATTTTTCTTTTGTTGATTTTTTCAAAAGAAGATTATGGAGATTACAGCCTGTTTTCATAGCTTTAATAATTGTAGTAACAATAATAACTACACTAACATATCTTCCTGATGATTATTTAAAGTATACCAACAGTCTAAGATACGCATCTTCATTTTCATCAAATAATTACTTCTCCAATTTGAATAATGGATATTTTACAGATGATGTAAGCATTATGCCTTTGTTGCATACGTGGTCATTATCTGTGGAGTGGCAATGGTATTTATTGCTTCCTTTTTTAATGTTTGTATTTTTTAAATTACTTAACATCAAAAAATGGGCATATTGGATATTACCATTTACAACATTGATGATAATAGGAATTCATTTCGGATCAGTTTCAATACAATTAGATGGAATAAAAAAACTATCTTTTGTTTTTAACGATAAAAACTCACTAAAGTATTACTATAGTTTTTCAGGTCGTATTTTTGAAATGCTCATTGGTTCGTCTTTAGCTGTTATTGGAGTGTTGAAGGTTGACAGAATTCCGCTGTGGTTAAACTCGACTATTGGGTTTTGTTGTATTGTAATCATTGTTTCTATCGGGGTTAGTGATGGAATCTTGGAATTCTACCCAAATAAATATGCACTACTCGTTTGTTTAAGCTCTGCCATTTTAATATATTTGGGTGGTTCAAAAAACAAAGGATTTGCAACAAAAATATTATCGATAAAACCAATAGTATTCATTGGGTTGATATCATACTCTCTTTATATTTGGCATTGGCCGGTACTGGCATTTATTAGAAACTTAAGTATAAAAGAAACATGGAGCGTTATTTCATTAGCGTTACTTTTATCATTCTTACTTGCTATTTTCTCTTATCGTTATGTTGAGACTTTTTTCAGAAGAAAAAACTCATTATCCTTCTGGAAAACTTTAGTAGTTTTAGTGCTAATACCATATATCCTTGTATCCACACTGAACCATAAAAGTAAAGCTACTAGTGGCATTCCATCGCGATTAGGTAGCAGCTATATGAACTTAGTTCATAATAAAACGATTCAATACAATTGGATGGATAGAATAAGAAATGAATGCAATGTAGAGGATTTAAGTCTAATAATGCTTAATTGTCACTTTAATGAAGGCGCAAAAAAATCCGCGATTGTCATGGGAGACTCATACTCTGATCATTCTTGGCAGTTTTTGAAATCTATCATTAAAGATAATGATATATCACTAGAATCAAGTTCACTTGGTGGATGCTTAGCTGTAGAAGGTGATGACCAATCTGAAAAAAATATATGTACAAATAGAACTAATGAAAATTACAATAAAATCAAAAAAGGGTTTTATCAGTATGTAATTATAAGTCAAACGTGGGGGAGATATATTAGTAATGAAAATCACTCCAACACCAGCGAAGCAAAGGAAAAACTAGAGAAAGGCCTTGAAAGCTCCATAACTAAAATAATTAATAGCAACGCCAAACCAATTATTATCATTGGGATTTTTGACGCTTATAAAAATCAAAATCCATTCTATCTGGCAAAAATACAGCAAAACTCTTGTGTGATGAAAAAATACAAATCAAGAGAATTATTAAAATCCACCTGTGATTTCGATAGTAATTATAAAAATGACGAATATAGGATTTGGATTGATAATATGTTTTTACGGTTAAAAAATAAATTTCCCACCTTGATTTTAATAAACATGTATGACTTACAATGCTCATATGGGGTATGTAAAACTGACATTAATGGCTATCCAGTGTATAGGGATTGGTCACATTTAACTGATTACTCATCGCATCAATTTGGCATTGAATACCTTAAGATGCATGGTAATATTTTCAAATAATAACCGGGCATTTCTGCCCGGTAAACCTACAGATATATAGGTTGAGGCAATAGTGGTTTTAACCACTCAGGAAGAGATTCAAAATATGTAATATATCTTAGGTCATTCGCATAAACCTCTCCTAATAAATGGTAATATTCCGATGATTGTTGGCAACAGAACCAGCTAATAATTACTGTTTCTGTTCCATCAGAAAATTGCACATATAAAATATCCATATGACTCCCTAGTTAAAATACATAATCAACTAAATTAGATGCAAAATTGCTTAATGTGCCAACCGTTGCATTAGCAGAGTAATAAATGGTTTGTGCAGTGATTACCGGGATATTCATAGCTGCATATGTTGACCCATAACCTGCCGTAGTGGTCATTGCGCTTGCCCGCCAAGCGATACCAGAAAGAGACGATGAAAATGCCATGCCAACAACGCCATTAGTAGATGTCCCCAATGCGCCATCTACGCTGCAATACTTAGCATTTATAGGTAAGTAATTGGGCATATTTATTGGCAGTAGCGGTGTCGTTCCTGTTGTTGTAGTCAGTACAGTTATTCTAGGGAATGAAATAGAACGGTCTAACTGATACCCGACAGTAAACTGGCTGCTTGCAGTTCTCCACACGCTGACAAGTGCGGAAGCTGTGTAGCCAGACGGCATATTGGCCCCGCCATATACTTCAGGGGCCAGCACTGACGTAGCATTGACTGCTAGCAATGCGGATACCTGGGTGGTTGGGTTATAAATCGCATACAGCGCGACAAAGCCCGCCGCCGGAACGGTGCCAGTGTCCATGCCGCCAGCACCGGTGGTGGCAAGGTTAATTGTTTTACTAAAACTACTCAGTTTGTACTGACGCCCACCTAGCGCCGTTTGCACGATCAATTCATCTGCCGTGAAAGTGGCTGTTGCCGATGCTGCTGTAACGCTCATTTTTGCATTGCGGGATGTGCCAATAACACCTGTCAAAAAAGCTGGTATTCCATCGTTGACCGTTTTAACAGCTTTCGGCGTTGCTGCCGAAGTTTCATTTGAGCTGTTGATTGAGCTACTCAACTGAGTTATTCCTGGTGTGGTAGTCGATGCGGCTGGTAAATTGCTATTAGCATACGTTTTAATCGCCAGTTCCAAGTTAGTTTGCAACTTTGCCGTATCACCATCATCCAGAACATCCTGCCCCGAATGACTTGCAATAAACTGAGCCAGCACAGAAGCCACAAATGATGACTGGCGCCACACAGTATTAAGTTGTTCAGACCTTGCCACCCCAGAGACAAAACCACCGCTACGGGCTGGAAGCGCCTCATAATCAGCATAAGGAATGACGTTTGCGCCTGCACTGATCCCAAAAGGAAGAATTTGATTAGACATTTGTTGCCCTTAATGGTGAACCCCAGGATGCACTATCGAATCCTCGGGAATATTCGTTATCTAAATCGAAGCCGAATAATGCACCGGCCTCAGTTGAAATGATGTAATTCGTGACGCCAACACCAGCCGGTTTAACGTCTAAATATCCTTGTGCAATAACCGCTCGCATCACTGATGAGATTTGCTCACCGGCAATGTAAACAGTCATGGTCATGTCAAAGTTATCGACGGCGAATATCTTGGTGCGCCCGTCAGGGAAAATACTCTGATAGATATCACTGAGAGTTTCGACGGTACCGTCCCAGTGATTGGCCTGTATCTTTGCCCGAAGTATCGTGCGGTAAGTCTCATCGTCCAGTCGCGTGAAGCCTGTTAACGAGTCATACGGTCCTTTCCAACTCCCCAGATCAAAACCCAGCCCCTCGGTATCCAGTGAAAAATAGACATCGGTGATTGGCGTTCTGATGTTTCGTCCAATGCCCACCCACAGACCGACAGCATCCTCCTGATTGCCTATTGAGCTATCGAGGTCAAAGTCGTTTGTAAGTTGATTTGTCGTTTGCTGGATACCGAGGAACGGTACGGTGATCAAGGATATATGATCGTAAAACTTAGGCTTATTCTTATGATAGGACGTGATGAGACGTTGGTATTTAGTCTCACTCATTAAGTCACCACTAAGGTTATATTCTCCGGCACACAAGCTGCTGCGTCGTTAAATGCTATCTCGATATTGTTTTCAGATAGCGCTACTGGGGAAGTGCCGATTTCCAAAAGGGTAATATCGTAAGTCAGCCGTTCAATGCTGCCATTTAATTGCGCAGGTAGATCAAGCCGCTTAATACGAACCGGCTCACCAATTTCTATTTTATTAATATATTCCGCTATTGAGTTTTTGATCTCAGTTCCGATTGACGAGGTATATCCCTGTAGGGCTTTAATTTCTAATCTGACATAAATCTGTACGGTGCCTTTTCGGAAGAAATTAATCGGGTGAACAATCCCATACTTATCCGTAATCGGAATTGTTGTAGTGCCATATGTTCCAGAACCCGGCCCCTTTTTCAGGGCAATGGCTTGGGCGATTTCTGTCGCATCCCCACCATCAACTACGATAGAGATTGAGTGGCTGGGTATTCCGTCACCATCTGTAATACTGGTGTCGTTCTCATAGCCGCGATACCGCTCAACGCCACTGATGCCCGCGATAGCCCCTAAAATACCATCCAGAACCGTGCGCGAAGGTAGCGCCACTGATACCGCCTGCCTGACACGCAACTCCGCATCTACTTCTACCGGTTTCCCCGGAGTCGCCCCTATGGGGTTATTGACGCTTAGCCAACCTCGCGTCGGTGTTGCTATTTCGTTCACAGTATTGGCCAGTGCAACAATCGCACCTGGTACTGAGCAAATAGCCGTTGCGGTTGCCGTCCCATCCAGACCAATAATCACACTTACCGGTAAATCCCAGCGAACGCCATCAGCATCACGCGCGGCCCCATTGGTAATTTCCAGCCCAACATTACCCGTGATCAACAGGTCAACGGTTGAGTTTGTCTCCTTATTGCGCTTAATACCGTTAATTTTCACATTGCTGGAAAGTCCATTTCCTACTGCGGTAGCCGGAGAGAATGAATTATAAACAGCAATGGCGCTATTGTTCGCGTCGTGGATTGCCAGCGCGTAAATACTGACCATTTGCCCATCCTTACTATCAGCATCCAAATAACTGTCAGTGCCGTAAATCTCCTGAAAATAACTCACCAACGTGCTGCGGATAGTCTCAAAATCGGGCGCAGTTATCCCCGTAGCGCTGACAATTGCATTCAGCCCTAGCGTATCAAGGTTTAACATTTAAGCCTCGCTGGTAACGGTTGTGGTCCCGTAGATAGTGTCTATTGTTGCGGTAAAAGTGACGCGGCGAGTCTCGCCGGTATAATTGGCTTCAAACTCAAGGATCGCGTTAACGCCCTGCGTATCAAGGATGCGCTCACGGATAGCCAAAATGTAAACATCAGACCGTTGCTTGCCGAGTACATACTGGATATAAGGCGTACCCTCAGTTAAATCTAAAAACCATTGGCCGCGCCATAACTCAAAGCGGGTTTTCACTGCCTGAGCGACCGCCTCCGGAGAGTCAATCAGGAATGTGTTATCACCCTGACCGAATGTGTAATCGCCGTTCTCGTCCTCTCTTCGATAGCGCATATCAATTTACCTTGCCTGAGCTGCCGGTACCTGGCTGCACGTCTTTGTGGGTGTGAGTATCGTCAATCGTCTTGCCGTTAGAGGTCAGGGTGCCGACAAACTCGATAGCGCCAGTGATTTTCGCAGAAACACCCGCCGCCGCACTCCCCACCAGCCCGCCAAGGAATGTAAACAGTCCATTAACCAGAACCTCGGCTGAGAATTCCGCTTTAGGTGTCTCCACATCGAGGCCACCAGGTGCCACGATTTTAATTTTTTTGGTCGTCGGATTTATTTCAAAGTAGGTTGAGCCATCGTCACTACGGAACTGCGCGGCGCTGGTACTGATGCCGCTAATTTTCTTTGCCTGTGACTGGGGGCCAATGATGGCGAACGCATCCGAGAAATCATGCTGACGCTCATCAACAGTTTCCTGTATGTCGCCTGACTGGTGCCAAAAATCAATACACCGATCACCAAAAACCAATAAGCACTCATCCCCTGACTTGATGGGGAATGTCATGGTGACGCCACCGCCGCGCGGGAATACAACAGGCACATTAGTCAGCACCGAGAGGTTTGTTGATTCCCCGCCTGATTCGCCTTTAATGCCGATCTGAATGTCGCAAGTCACACTGTCAGCATCAAAGGACTGAACAATCCCCGGCATCGATACGCGCAATTGAGACGATACTGATGATTGTAATGTTCGCAGTGTTTCGGCTAACTCTCCCGAGCGGGAGTCTGTTGATACCGTCATGGAAAAACTCCAATAAAAAACCCGCACATTGGCGGGTTCTGTGGGGCTAAGCTATTTAGCTAACTTACTTTCTTGCAGGGGAATGAACCTATAATTTTTGGGGCATCCATACTGTTTTGTAGGAGTTGAACATTCAGAAAGGCTTTGCCATCACGCTTGATAAACTGGAAGCCGTACATGTTGCCATCGCGGGCAGGCATTAGACCCATGTCGGTTTTAGTGTTTGCGTAATCACCCTGCGATTTGATAAAGGTGATTTTCTGAGAGGTCACTCTTTCGCCGTTAACCCGAATAAAACCATCGTTATCGTTTGCTGCCAAGTGATAACCAGAACACTGGAAAGCGGCATTTGCTGTAGACACACAACCTATCAGAGCAAAAAACAAAATTAACGATTTCAATTTCATTGCATTTACGCCGTTTTATTAAAATTGGAAGATGACCACAAATCCTTAGCCCCACGCGCTTCACACATCATGTCCATATAAAACGGGTTGCCGCGCGTATCGCCAGTATAGCTAATACCTCTGACGATATACACTCCATCGGTCGCAATGCTAGCCGGTGGGTTAACAAGGCCGTTAACGGTCACGTTGCCATTATCATTTTGATCTTCAAGCCTGCCGCCTGACATTTGAACATCGCGGCTGGAGAGCGTCGCACGATATACGGATTCTTGGTTCAGTTGAATGAGGCCATTTAAGCGAATGTTAGGGTTGATCAGGCAACGAACGTTAACACCAGATCCAATGGTTTGTTGTGGCATGCCAATCAAGCCAGTATTGCTATTCAGCACAATGGCTTCATGCACATACTTATCATTCGGCACCATATCAACCTTGCCGTTCACAAACTGCCAGGTGGCTTTGCATTGCTTGGCGACGTTATCCAGATAATCTCGCGTCATACCGTACATGGTTTTACCTCGGGGGAATACCGTGGGTGGCATTTCCGGCATGATCCCCTGAGTTATGCCGAACGGGGCAAGGTTACGCATAAGCAAATTGTTAATATCGGCCACGGTATAACCCGCCGCCACCGTCTGGTTTATTGTGGCGTTAATAAATGCGTTATGACCATCAATAGCCTGTATCAGAATAAAAGTATCCGTGGGGTTATCTCTGCCGGTAATGGTATAGCGGATATCACCCGAGAAAATCTCACCGAAGTTAGCATCTTCCTGTTGGCCGTCTGGTGAGGTTGAGCCATCGTAACCGGCAATCAATCGGAGCTTTGAAAACTCGGTACCGGTGATCCGGTTAATAGTATTTTGTGACAGGTTATAAATCTTGAAGATGGCCGCTCGAGGGAATGAAGTGTTGTACCACTCAATATTAAACGTCACTTTAAAATCAGTGAAATTAATCCCCTTACCTTCGTTATCCAATAGCATCAACTCAAAGTGGCGTATCCAGTTCTTACTCATGAAAACCTCATAAAAAAACCCGCTCAGTGGCGGGTTAAATTGCGTGGATTGATTTAGCTATTCTGCACAAAATATAAATGGCTACCGGTGCCAAGGTTGGTTTTTGTCGGGTATTCCTCCCGGCTATCATCACTGAGCACAGCAAAAACACCATTGATACCCAGATTAGGATATTGCTCAATCAGATCAACACCGACCACCAGCGGAACACCGCAAAGCATGTCAGCACCGCCGCTATCTCTCACGTCCATTATCCAGCCCGCGACATCACGATAGACCAGGCGCAGGTTAAGTGAGATTTCTCCAAGGGCGATATTGAAAAACTGATTATTGGCCGTTAACGGGATTTCTTGAACATTCATTTAAAGTTCTCCGTTACCCAATCAAGACCAGATTTTAACAGTGAATTGTTTGCTGGGGCCGGTGCTTTGGTGCCGGTGTTTTGCATAGCCGAAGTGCTTACCCCTTCCTGCATATTTTCTTTGTCGGCCACTTTGATCGACTCAGTTTGAGACATAATGACTTCACGCAGGGTAAGAACGCACATCAACACGTTTTCACTGGTTTTATCGGTTGTGACCTCAATGCCACGGATCAGCATGTTGCTGTATTTCCGTTTACCGGTAATAACATCGAATGGCTCTCTACTTTCCTGTAACTCACGCAGTTCTTGATAGACCTCCTCCGGGCTTTTACCCAGGCTCAAGCCTATCGTTGAAGTATCCACAAAATCCAGTAATGAGCCACCACCCGCAAAACCCACCTCCATTGTTACCTCAGCGGCACGTTTATAGGCGTGATCGTTAACTGCGGCCCCGACTTCAACGGGGTGCTCGGTTATCTCCAGCGCATCTTGATGCTTTTCAGAGATAATCACACTGGGTACCAGCAACCCAATTTTTCGCGTTTGCTGCCGGAAGATGGCAGAAAGAATATCCATTCACCCTCCTATCGGGTTGGTGTACTTAATTGCTGAGTTAGCCTTGCGTTGACATTGGTCTGCCTGCCGGCGACTTCATTACCTGCTGATACCGGATCAGAAACACCCGTGATGTAGATGTTCGTTTCCTGCTGCAATCCTTGCTGTTGCATTCCACCAGCCGCACGTGATATCAACTCACTACTGTAGGGGTTGCGCCCGTTCTCATGATGGATAATGCCCCCCATCAGCGCCGACATTACCTGCGGATTCTCCAAATTTAAAACTGCATCAGGGTGAACGTTAAGCATTTTTGACAGTTGAGCTACATAAGCCCCCGTGTTGTTTTCGCTTCCAGGTGCCCACGTCGAAATAATATCATTGAGGGTTTGCAGCGGTTTACCTGTGGTCTTGCCAGTAAAGTAACGCATTAACTGTCGAGCCATGGCTTTGAGTCCATCATAGGCCGTCTCAAACTTCGCAAAACGACCACCGGGGCGCTCCAGTGATGCACCATCCTGCCCTACGTAGTTAATGTTTCCCGGATTGTTATTCCGTATTCCTCTCGGATCTGCTGAATCACCCTCACCGCGCAACCACCGGCCAACGCTTCTCGGGTCAAATCCGGTTTTATCTTTAACCCAATCGGCAGAACTATTCCCGAGGTCGGTTACGACTGGCATTGCATCCGGCTGATCACCGCCCTGACTAAGTAGCGCTTTTCCTATTCTGGCTACCTCACCCCAATTGCCCTCTTTCAATGCATTAATCAGGTCACCGATCATCGATAACATCTTGCCAAACTCGCCGAATTGCTTCGTCAGGTTCTCGATGTCACCTTTTAGCGTCCAGTTTTTCAGATTAATGTTGAGTAGCCTGGCAATCTCAACGCCAACGCCTTTAATGGATTTAGTTAACTCATCCATTCCTTTTAGCGCAGCGTTTATTTCTTGTTCCCACTGCCCCCAATCAATCAGGCTGTTCCCGCCCTCCTTCCATGTTTTATAGTCGTCGTACAGGGCAAAAATCGCCGCGCCCAACGAGAACACAATGCCCACTGGCGATGTCAGGAACGCAGTGTTGAGTAAACGCCATGCCAGCAGCAAACCGCCAAACAACATAATGAGTTGCTGCGTTATCGGGTCTAGCTTTTTAAACCAGTTGATGACATCACCGACCGCCTGACCGGTACGCCATAATACGCGCGTGACCGCATCCCCCGCCCATAGAACTCCCTTGATAACTTTCATCAACACCGCTTCAATCTTCGGCCAGTTATCCAGAAGTTGCTTGCGCAGAGAATCAATATCCCCCGCCAGCCCATCCGCCAGATTTGAACCTATTTTGTCTCTCGCCTGACCGAGCGTCATAGAGAGATCACGCATGGACGTCATGAAGCGGTTAGATTGTTTGGCAGCAACTTCAGCATTAAAGCCGATCTTTTTAGCGGTTAGCGCATACTCAGAACTGAACTGCCCCAGCCCCTTACGCATTGCCATTAGTGTATTTTCATCAATACCCAGCATCTGCGCGTATTGGTTAGCACGGTAATACGGCATGCTGCTCAGTTTTGCACTAAGGCCGGTAAAAATTGCTGATGTATCGCGCATACTGCCATTCGCGCTGCGGGTCTGAATGCCAAGCCTATTAAGGAAACCCTCAGCACCGGGACTGTTGCGAATAAATCTGGCTAGACTTTCGAGTGAGCCTTGCGCTGACGCAGCATCCACGCCCATTTGTGAAGCGGCATAACCCAGCGCCTTAATACCCGCCACCGATGCACCGGTACGCTGAGAAGCGAAGTAAACCTTATCCAACCCACTGGCAATTTTGGTAGTAAAACCAACAACGGCCAGCGCCGCCCCTTCGACCACTGCGCCCATCTTCAACACATTGGCCGTGACGCCAGCGACCACAGCGGAGAATTTCTTCTCCCCTGCCTCATCCAGTTCAAAGCCAAGACTGACCAGGAAATCCTTAATGGTTTCAGCGTTGCTCATTTATCGGATCTCCACTTGTCTATTTTCGCCTGGTTCTCAGCCTCCAGATCGAGGTAATCATTCAACAATGCGATATCGAGTAAGTCGATATTCCCGCTTTTGATTTCCCCCATGGTCGTGAGCTGATGCTTTACCGGGCGCAAGATAAAATCCTCACCACCCGGCAACGTATCCAGCATTAAGCCGCTGGCGGCTCCACCGTTTCGCTCTCTTGGAGTTCGCGCAAAAAATTTCCCATGGAGTCGCCTACCACCCGACCAACAATTTGCAACATTGCCATCAAATCAATGTCATCAAACATCAGTTCGCTATTGGTGAAAATCGGGTTATAGGCGCTGCCGTGCTTACGTGACACCATCGCCAAGCAGGGGTGAATAATGGCGTTGCAGTCCTCTTCGCTGATATCCGAAAGTGACTGGGCGATACTGGGTAACGCCGTTTCAATCGTCACGGTACCGCTTCGCAGGTCTTTGAGGATGCCAGCCAGCAAAGGCAGCAACTTACGCGACACTTTCAACTGCGCGAATACGTCGAGTTTCTTAGAGCGGTACTCGATACCTTTAATCGTGAATTCCATTAATTACTCCTTAAAAAGTACCCAGCAGTTGGTCAACCTTGATGCAGTCAAATACCCACGGCACCAGTGCGCCGTCTTTAGCATTATTGAAATCCGGTTGTTTTTGGAATGCACAGCCACGCGCCGCGAACTCGTCACCGCTGGCAGTGTTGCGGATAAGAATAATGTTATTACCCCACGTCGCACTCGACTGAGATTGCGCGTTATACATGGCTGATAACTTGCGATTAACCGGGCTGTTTTTCAGCAGGTTTACCGTTACCGTGCCACCTTTCCCCGCATGCAGACTGTGCATACCCTCACCGTCTGCACCAATGGTCATGGTGTTTTTATTCTCGATCATTGAGGTCGTGATCCCCTCTTCGGCGACGGCGGCGCCATAACCCAGATCGAATGAACCGCCTACACCAGTAATAGAGGCGGTAACGTCCATAAAGCTATAAGTAGACATTCATCAGCTCCTTAGCGGTTAACATTGATAATGACATCGGCGTAGTGAACAGCACCGGCCAGCTTGGTTGCAGACTGCATCACCGGCGCTTTACGCCCTTCACGGTCAGCCTGCGCCTGTGATGCCACTGGCGGTGCGTACACGTAATAGCCCTTGGTCAGCGTGTCGCCGGTTTCCAGTACACCAAAACTATCACCACCCCATACACCCGGAGCCACCAGCCCGTTAGTGACCGACTGATCCAGTGATTTCTCTACATTGGTCAGCAAGCGAGTCACACCGGCATCTGTCTGTGGAATTTTGGTAGTGCTGGTAAATAGCAGATTGTAGAGGTTGTTCTGTACGTAGTTCTGCAACCAGTCGAGGCCGTGGCGCTCATCAAAGAAATCGCCATTGCACATCACACCTTCCTGAATAATCGCCGTGTCGTTGTCGTAATTGACGAACACATTGCAATTCTTCGCTTTCAGCGCATTGGCTTGCGACTGGGAAAGTGATTCAGCGGTAATGCCCGGCTGCTGTTTAAATTTCAGCGTGATGGTGGTGTTATTACCGTTAAAGTTCACGGTAAACGCACGACCAAAAATAGAGGCGGCGGCATACGGGCTGGCACTGGAATACTGCACCAGGGTACGGGCATATTTAGCCGCTTTCAGTTTGCTGGCAATATCCGTATCAATATCCGCATCCAGGGCAGAGGTTACCTGCGTGGTATGCCCGTAAACCCGCGAAACATCATCACTCTGGATAAACGAGGCAATACTGATCACGTCTGTATCGCTTAATGATGGGTCGGCAATAACCAGCCCATACCAGCGGGTAGACATGTCAGCCAATTTATAGATGCATGCCTGAATAGTTTCACTCGTCAGACCTTGAACCGGCAGCGCACCGGCGCTCTCAATCAATCCCATCAGTACAGAAATATCGGTGCCGGTGGTATTGGCAGAACCATAACCAACCGCCGATGCTGCACCCGTGGTTTTGGATGTGATGATGAAGCGAGAACCATTCCAGATAACGGTTGCAGTGGTGAGCTTGTCAGCCACGCGCGCGGCGACACCGTTCAGATTGGTTTCCGCTGACCAGTCAACGCCAGTTACTGTTTTGACCGTACCATCTACCGTGATTTTCATCGAACCATCTACCACGGCGGTAAAGTTAGCCATAAGCTGCTGCGTCGGGTTCAAAATCGCCCCGCGCAACAGTCCGGCCGCATCCTCTTTCACCCAGCGGCCGACATAGGAATCAATCGGTTGTGGGGATTGCTGATAATACAAATTAGCGGCTTTATACTCAGGCGCATCCAGACCAAAGTCAGATGCTATATCTGTCGCGCTTGAATAGCTGCGCAGACGTTCGTGAGCATCGATAACAGGCGACGGGCCAACCACCAGCAGGGAACCAAAGTTCCGCGCCATGGCAGCACGCACAGCCATATTCACCGTCACATTGACGATGTTAGAAACAGGTAATCCCTGCGACATGGTTATTCTCCGAAGAATTTAACGGGGGCGGAGGTCAGCGATTTAATGCCGTACTCGCGTATTACTTTGCGGCGCAGGATTACGGTGATGTCGTACCGCCGCACCCACTGGTTATTAATGAGTTCGGGGACGTTATACATTTTCCCGCATTGCCAGAGCGTGAGGCCGAGGCGCTTTAGCTCATCATTGTTTTGTGAGATGAATATCCCGGCACGAAAGCGTGTAGCTGTTTGCTGCCCGGCTGGACCATAAAAACAACATAAAATATTTAGGCTTTCATGATCCCATTGTTGGCTGCTTTCCTCCCCCGCAATAAGGGCGGGGTAAGCGTCCTGATTAAAGTCAGATATGCTGAAGCCACACCAGGTGGTTCCGTTTTGGGGTATCTGCGTTTGTGGATCAGTCATGCGGGGGAAAACCATCTTGGCCGGTAATCCAGAAACCGCTCTGATCCACCTACTGATTTCCCGCTCCAGTTCCTCATCGTAGAGAGGCGGCGGCCCTGTCGGTGTCAGGTAGCCCGCCGTTGTGCTGTCGTTACTCAATCGGCGTTCCTCCGTCAAAGTCCATCAACTCGCAGTGGGATTGGACAAACCCAGCACCATAAGCGGTATAGGGATCGACAAAGGTCACTCGGTATTTTCTGCCTCGGTATGTAACCACGTCAGCATCAAGCCCTGGTTGCCCTTGGGTAAGCCGGAACTGAGTAACAATGAGAATGGCCCCGTTAATGTTCTGTCCCGCCTGCATGCGCTTGGCTTCCAGTGACCGGTCAACCGTCACAACACCGCTAAAAGGTGTGTCCTGCGGTGTATTTGTCGTGAACCCATCATCATCAACCGTTTGCAGTTGCCGGTGACATACCAGCGTGGTGTCCACGAAATCAGGATCAAGAAGCACCTCTGTCACATCAAGAAATGGCATTACTTACTCCTTACGACATAGGTGATTGAACGTAAAAGGAACCCGTGAGCGTAAAGCGGCTTTTCACCAGGGATACCCTGCGCCCGTCTATTTTCGAGTGTTTTCTCTGATAGTGGATGCAGCCTGTCACCGTCTCCGATCACCTTTTTCGCCGCATCACGGGCAACCATCCCCGCCTTTTCCAATTCACGTTTGGCCGCATCCTGCTTACCCTCAAGTGCCAACTCTGCGGCGGCTTTCAGGTGTCCGGTAGTGATCTCCTGTGAATCTTCAATGCCCATATCCAAGAACGGGCGAGGCTCTAGTGTGACGGTCTGACCGCCAATCTGTATCGTGGCCCCTGTGGATTGCAGATAGCCAATTTCTGCGTTGTTCAGGGTTTCCCCTTCCTTTCGCGTCGCATTGGCCTCTGGAATTCCCACCAGCACATCCATTTTTGAAAGGGCGCGTAGAGAGGACAAAACAGACTCGGCATTGTCCTTTCTGACCTTCAACCCGCTTTTCATAGAATTTGCCTTCCACCCGCACCAAACATCGACCACCACCAGAAAAACTCGCGGCCATAATCGGTGTTATTCCAAAAACCGGCGTCAGGATTAATGATGCCTGAGACGTCATAGCTGACGCTGACCTTATCAACCGACTTGGATGTCGCCACACCACCACCGGAGGTATTTACGCCCCCCAGTGCTGCTGATGCTGTGCGCTTACCTCGTAATTCAACGTAATGCGCCGTCATTAACTCAGCCAGATAGACAAACTTATCCCCAAACCTATCTTGATCCAGAAGGTCATCAGCCATGCTGAGGTAAAAGTTTATTGAGGTGTTGGGGTAGCGGGTTTCGTCAGTAAATTCGGGGAAACTGGCGCGGAACTGATCACTTGTTGGCAGTAGACTGTTTCTTGGCATTTGCGGATTCCTTCACGGCTTCTGCTGTCGCCTCATCGCCGTCACCTGATGTGGGTTCGCTAACGGTTAGGCTTAACACCTGTGCTTTCAGACTGGTGATTTCGTCGTCCTTTCCTGCCACCTGTGCTTTCAGACTGGTGATTTCGTCGTCAAGCAATTTGACTCGCGCAACCAGATCGAGGTTTTCTGCCTCTTTAGCAAGGTCGGATTCATCGAGCGGTTTGGCATAGGCGCTAAATGCCCAGTGTTTTTTCACTTCATCAGAAAAGCCATCGTGGATGCCGGGGGTTAATGTGTAATTAGAACCGTCAGCAAGGTTAAGAACCGAATGACCCGATACGATATATTTCATTTCAATACTCCATGAAAGGCGGGTTTCCCCGCCACAAATCAAGCTGCTGGGACATCCAGATAAGCGATGGTGTTCGAATATGGGGTTTCAACTTGCCCCAGCTTGCCGTAGTACACAGTAAGCTGTTGCATACCACGATACTCAAGTGGGGTACTCAGCAGTGGAACCATTGGGAACCGAATATATTTCTCGTCTTGTGTGTACGCAACAATACGGTTAGCACCACCAGCGCCACGGCCATTGGCAAATTTCATGGAGACGATCTCCAGCGGAACCCCGTTTTCTTGGAAAGCGATGGTATTGATTTTCACGTATTCAAGAACAGAGATATTCGCTGCGGAAGAAACCTTTTTGCTTGCCAGTAACCCGAATAAAGCCGGGGCCAGACCTAACTTGCTCGGACAGACCGCATAACCAGACCGCACCCATCCGTCAGTAAGTACCAGGTTAATATCCTGAACAATCACATCTGGATCGGTCGTTGCAGTCCAGGGCGCGGCAGCAGAAATAGCAGCGATGGATGGGAGGTTTAACAGTCCCGGAACGCCGATTTCTGTATCACCGATATAAACTTGCTCATCAGTGTCCATGTTCCATTTAAGGCGCATGCCTTCATACTTCTGCGTATCAACTGGACGCCCAACCTGTTGCGCTGAGGCGAGTTCCAAAACTGTCCAGCTCACCTCTTGCCCCCATGGGGTCAAGTTGTTACGTGTTGGGGTGATATCAAGATTCATGCCCGGAATAGCGGTTGAGTTTTTCCCCAGCCAGTTTTTACCGGTCGGATTTGGCCCGCCCACGCTAGCAAAGTCGGTGTTAGTGAAAGATGAAACTTCATCAGCGATAGAGATATCACTGCGTAAGGGCATGTCACGCGACCACTTCACAGAGGTCAGTGGCATGTTCAGTGTTTGATCCATGCGCTCCAGTTCGCCAATCAGGAACGCACCGGATGAATCGATAGTAGCTCGGTCAATTGTAAACATTAATTATTCCTCAAATATTGAAGGCGATTTCAAGACGACCATCAGCATCGCCCGGGCCCATTGCCTCTGCCATTACCAGCCGAGGTGTGTTTGTATCCGTTGCATCCTGAACAAGAACAAAAGAACCCACAGGGCTTTGCGTAGTACCACCCGCGACGCGAACGTAAATTGGTGCGCCCTTTTTAGCAGTAGTGGCATTGCCAGCAGTCACCTTCACGCAAATGTAACCACGTTTCAGGTTGTCCCCGACCGGGTTAGCGTTGACTTTGAGATAAGCAAGGTCGGACTGAGAGGTGGTTGGGAAAGGACGAACAAAAATACCTTTCACCAGATCAATGGTGTCGCCGCTTTCAAGTGGGACGAATTTGTCTCCCACGTATTTACCCGGCAGCCCATAGTCGTTAAACATCTTTTGGTTATTCAGCGTTACTGGTTCGATGGTTGATTCACGAGGACGAGTGACTGCCCCGGCAATGCCCATAGGCATCCGGTATGTATAAGCATTTCCAGACATGGTAATTACCTTATTTGTTTTTGGCCCAGTGAGCAGCGTAGATTTTATTCAGCTCTGCCGGAGAGGCGTGTTTTGTATTAACCGCACCGTCTACCGTGTGAAGTGACTGTGGAGTGATTTGGTTTTTAGCTTTATTCAAAGCTGCCGCGCCATTGAAAACTGCATCTACAGTGGCTTTCGGTACCTTGCCGTAATCCTGAATGCCAAACGATTTCAAGTAGGCGCTATCACCCGTACGGATCGCGTTGTTCAACACCTGACGTTTCAATCCTTTATCACCCGTTGGTTTGAAACCAGGACAAATAATTTCAGCATCAGAGATAATATTTCGGCGATAGGCGGCATCAGCGGTGACTTTCGCGTCCTCTTCCTTATCTTCATCAGTCGTTAACACGTCAGGATCGGGTTCTGAATCCGTGGTTTTCCCTTCCAGCGCAGCAATACGTGCAATTAAAGCCTGCGCCCATGCGGGTACATCTTCATCAGTCGTTTTGCTCTCGGGTTCGAGTGCGTTGTCCGTAGTGGTGCGTTCTGTTGCGGGCAGCGCTGTAGCCTGTGACGGTACGTTAATGTTAATGGTGTGACCGGGGATTGAATTCATGCCATCAGAAGGCATATCCGGCGCTTCGTCGATAAGCTGTTGTAACGCAGCTTCATCTTTAGTTTTAATGGCTTTCGCCAGATTCTTAAGCCATGACATTGCAGGCTTCTCCTTTTTGATGTTTGGGGCTGAATCCCCGATAGCACAACGGACACCAGCCCGACCGCGTGGAATGCCAGCAGCTAGGTGGTTTCCTGTGATTTGGTATTGATTGCCCTTGCCAGGGGCGATTTGTTCATACAGCGCGTCATAGCCACAACTGACATCGGTCAGCCCTGAATTAACGGCATCAATGGCTTCCTGACGCTTGATCAGCACGTCAGCCAGCAGCAGGTCTGATTTATCACCAGTACCTCTGCGTACGTTCTGAATGTGTCCGTGGGCCAGCTCAGAGAAGTTGGAAGGGTTAACGAAAACGATATTGCCCTCGTCGTCCTCTGGATGCCCCAGTGTTACTGCAACACCTTCAAAGCTGGCTATCGTTTCCGGCGCAAACACTTCATCTTCAGTGCGATACACCAAAACCGAACCATCCGGCCCCGGAATAAGATCAACCTCTTCCGGTCGGTACCTTTGTGTGCCTGTTCGCGCAATGGCTACGTCTTTGCATAACAGTGAGCCGTCAGCCTGAAGAAACCGTGTATCACCCAGTTTGGCAGTGTAGAAATATCTCATGTGTTACCTGCTAAATTACGGGCATAAAAAAAGCCGCCTAAGCGACCATCCAGAAAAAGATAATTGTGCTGATTTAGTGACTTTTTAACATAAAGACCCTTAAGCGCACCGGTGGTGTAAGTCCCATTTGATAATGTCACTTTTTAGCTAGTTTATAATGTCACCCAGATACGGCGCATTTTCCACCTTTCTGGGAGATCTCTTCTGATGCTGGTAACCATGTCCAATAAAGAACTTCACCGCTTGCCGGTGATCCAGGCCGTTGTTGAAAAGCGCCTGCGTCGCCGTGATGCCGCCTCTCAGTTGGATCTCACAGAACGTCAGGTACAACGTCTGATGAACCGCTTCAGGGAATCCGGTGCTGCCGGGCTGACGAACAGCCGTCGCGGTTTGCCCGGAACTCATCGCATTGATATTGCACTGCGCCATCGGATACTGACGCTGCTACGTGAAAATTACGTCGGTTTCGGGCCCACACTTGCCGCAGAAAAGCTTCAGGAGCGCCATGGGATTTCCGTTTCTGTCGAGACGTTGCGCTGCTGGATGACTGCCGACGGTCTCTGGGTGCCGCATGCCCATCGGCGACCGCGAGTTTATCAGCCCCGTTATCGACGCGACTGTTTGGGTGAACTCATTCAAATCGACGGTTCACACCACGACTGGTTTGAAGGACGTGCCTCCAAGTGCTGCCTGTTGGTTTACATCGATGATGCCACCGGTCGCCTGATGCATCTGCGATTTTGTCAGAGCGAATCAGCCTTCGACTACATGCTGGCAACGCGCGAGTACGTGGATAAACACGGCAAGCCGGTGGCGTTTTATAGCGACAAGCATGCTGTGTTCAGAGTCAGCCAGGCTGAGACTCGTCGGACCGGCATGACTCAGTTCGGACGTGCGTTGCATGATCTCAATATTGAACTGATATGTGCTAACAGCAGCCAGGCTAAGGGGCGCGTCGAGCGTGCCAACCTGACGCTGCAGGATCGGCTGATTAAGGAGATGCGGCTGGAAAACATCAGTGGCATTGACGCGGCCAATGCGTGGCTGGACGTTTTTATTCGCGACTTTAATCGTCGATTCGCCAGACCCGCAACCTACCCGAAAGACCTCCATCGACCTGTCAGCGAGAACCGCTCAGAGCTGGATGATATTTTTGCCTGGCAGACGCTGCGTACGCTCTCAAAATCGTTGACCTTTCAATATGATAAGATGCTTTATCTTGTTGAACCCTCGGGGGAAAATGCGCATATTGCGGGTGAGAAAATCCTGGCTTTTGACTATCCGGACGGCACGCTGGCGTTCCGCTATGGCAACAGAACGCTGAAGTATCAGGTATTCGACAAGCTGGCCTGTATCGATCAGGGCCGCATTGTGGACAACAAGCGACTGGGGGCAGTTCTGAAATTAGCGCAGGAAAAGCAGGACGAACTCGAGACAGCGGGGAAAAGAAATCGCAGCCAACATATGCCTAAAAGGCGTGCTCAGGTTCAGGAACAACTGAGGGCAATGAACCCGGTACTTGCCGACCCGCCCCTGTTCAAACCCAGTCTGAAAAGATGACCTGACTGCCCTTTTCTCTTCAGAATTTGGATAAAAAGTGACATTCAAAAATGGGAAATCAGGGTGACATTTTAAACTGGGATAGACAGAGCGCACACCACTCACCAGCAGTTCACTACCAACGGGTTATTTGTGGCTATTTGGTATGGATAACGGTCCAAAATGAGGTGAATAAAACATGCATAAAGAGGGGGTGAAAATGCATAGCCTATTTTTGTAGTCAAGCGGCTATTTACTGCTGTTTCCCCAACATTGCCCAGACGCCCAGATCGCCTTCACTGGTGATGTATCCATCAAGGGAGTAGCGCACCGCATCCCATAGGTGGTTGTGTTTATCCATTACAACAGGAAGCACATCACCCGTTAGACGGTCAGTTTTGTAGGAGTAGAGCCGCGCCTCATCAACCATGTGCTTACACCGCTCATGAATGATGATTTCTTCAAAGCCCTTTAGGTAAGTTATGCCATCCTCAACACTGCCGGGCCATTTTGATGCGGCGTCAATAACAAAGCCTTGCCGAGATAAGTAACTAATAGTCTCAGGACGGCTACCATCGCCATGAATGGGCCACTTACGCGCGCCGGGGATGCCGAGGTATTTCTTATCATCGCCAAATTTCCACTGTGTTAGCTGCTCTGCTGTTGCTCCCTCTTTTCCAGAGTAGAACTTCCATAGATCATCCAACTCAACACCGACACCGTACGCCTCATATTCAATGTAAAGCCTTCGTCCAAGGATAAAGCAGCGCACCAGCGTGGATGGGTCATTTGCAAAACCAAAGTCGGCGCCAAAGAACAAACGGTCTGCATCCATCCACAAGTCATCGGAAAATGCCTCCACCCGATACTTACCGGAGAAAATAACCGCTTCACTAATCGCTCGAGGGAGTCCAAGCCAGATGTGTTCGTAGGCTTCGAAATCAATGCGCTTGCAATACATCATTTCTTGCTGGAGAACATCGGGGAAGAAAGCATTATCACAATAGTTAACGTTGCGAATGATCACACCACCATCTGGCGGATCAGATTCATGTCGCTTCATCAGTGCATAAGTCGGGTCCGTCGCTTCCCGAGGGTTAAACGATACCCATACTTCGGATTTATTGGCTCGAACGGTAGGGCCGAGAATATCCCAAGAATCCTGTGATACCGTCTGCGCTTCCTCCACCCAACAGATTTTGATGCCATGCATCGATTTAATACTGTTGATGTTGTTGCGCAGCCCTTTGAATGTAAATCGGGTACCATTCAGCCCTGTAATTTCATTGTTTTTTACAGTGTAAAAATGGTTGAGGCCCAGCGCATATATTTCAGCCTCCAACAGCGCTAACACGGAATCGCTGATGGAGTTTTGGAACTCACGCGCACACAAGATAATCATCGAGCTTATAGCCCCATGAATGATCAGAGACCTTGCAATCTCAACCGATTTACCACCACCACGCCCGCCGAAAGTCCAACGCCAACGAACGGAGCCAATCGGAGCGTCATACAACACGCCTGTCGCCCAGTCACTACTAAAGGCGTACAGAACACCGTCAATTATGACTGGGCTGTCTGTTTTCCCTCGCGGAGTTTCTCCATGTGAGAGGCCCAGACATCAGGAGGGCAAGTAGCAGGGGTAACAATGCAAACCTTGCCATAACTCAACCCTGCGAGATCGACATTCACTTCAGTCTTGTTCGTGCTCATGTCGAGGCCGGTCAATTGCGCGGCGTTCTTAATATTGGGTGCCACCTGCCCGAATTTACCCGCAGCCCTAGCTTCTTTCGCAGCCTTATAAGATAGGTCGGCCAAATCTTTTGCATCAAAGGTAACAAGCAGTGCTGCCTGTTGGCGCAACTCCTTAATGCGGGAACGTATATCTGGACGCCTCATTAAAATTGAGGATTGAGATTCTGCTCGCGTCGGGGAGTAGCCAGCACAGATTGCAGCATCTTTCATCGGCATGCCCTGCACAATGTTCTGCGCAAATTGCTCATGCTGTGGTTTTAAAATGCCTTCGCTTTCTTGCGGCCTTTCACTCTCTCCGCTATTAGTGCGTGATATATCAGAGCTAGTGGCTGTGTGGGTTTGGGTGTCTTGCGCACTCTGCGCATTGCGCACTTTCTTTTGCGCACTTTGCGCATTATCTTGCGCAGACAATTTAATGTAGCGTCGCGCCGTAGCGTAATTTAATCCGTTCGCCTCACACCATGCTTTAGGGGAAATGTTTGTTTTGGCGTGATCGGTGAGGAACTGATTTTGTAATGCCCCCCAGTCCGGTTTTGCCATAACGTTCTCCGTAAAATAAAAAACCGCCCGTAGGCGGTGAGCATTGGCATCATTCTGTTTTTAGCGCTTCCTGAATAGCATCAGCGATAGTCGCTACATGAGTTACTGTATGGGTGCAATCCCTATCTAACTTTTCTTTTCCGTCATAGCCAGTAGGAGCTGATACCGAGGCTTTAATAATTTCCAAAGCTGCCTGAACTGCTACCAACCGTTTAACTTCTTTACTTTGAGTTGAGAGGTAATTTTCTAACATGCCGAACTCCATTTGCCAAATTGCCAAACCTGCCAATATGACAGGCATAAATAATAAATGGGGATTAACAATATTTTTTCAATGGTCATTATTCGAAGTTGTTTGTAATCAGTGTTTCAGCAGCGCCTCATTAATAAATTCTACTTAGTAGTAATCAGTCGCCAATTTCAGAATTAAATAAAATGCCACCAGCCTGTTAATGCTCTGGGTGAGCGGTGGGAAACAGGTGATAGCATTGCTTATCGTGTATTGTCGCAACCACTCATTGAATGACTGCTGCAATACAGGCCGTCTCTCCGACTGTCACATCGCTTCGCCTACAACGGCTGATGTTGCCGCTAATGCCCGATCAAGGTGTATTGGTTGTTTTTGATTCCACAGATACGCTCGATAGAGAGGTACTACGTCACCGCTAATACCTGTGGACTGCGACAACCCAACGCTATTGATGTGTGGTGCTGTTAATTATTCGCCGGTCGTCAGTGACAACCTTTTGCAGCGCGGTGACCTTCTCGACTAACTTATCGGCTCGTTCAGCGATTGAAATAAGAAACCCGACATCTGCGTCTGAAAATCCGCAGTCTCTGGCTGCATCAGTGAGCTGTCCACTGGCGGGAGTAACGGGCATATCCCCAACTGAAGCGGCGAGACACTCGAAACGCTTTTGCAGCTTGATATTGCCAGCGCGGTAAGCAGCAATAGTGCCTTTTGCTTTGTTCTCAGCATCTACTACCCCTTGTTGATATGCCTTTAATCCGGCTGACTGGGCAGCCTGAAGTTGAGCCTCTTTTTCGGCAGCACTTTTTTTGGCGGCTATTTCTGCCGTTAGGTCTGATTTATCGCGCTTAGTCCACTTGAGAGACCATTCCGAGTTTTTACTATCGCTACCCCACCAGTACCCGCCGCCGACTAAAACTGAAATCGTCAGTGCGACGGCTATCAATCTCAATAGGGTTTCTTTCATGCAGATATCTCGAAGTGAGGACTATCCGTTTCTCCCTTCTCTTGAATGCCGTTTCCGTTCCAATCGGCACCCCAGGTGATTTTCACACCCAGTTCACTGGCAGCTTGAAATATCGCCTTAGACACGGCCTTAAAAGAAGCTAAGTTGTCCCAGCCGGTCACCGGCAATAAATCAACAGCATTGCCATCGATATGCTTGGATTTCATTGTCCAAGTGACAATCTTGCCTTCCGTTGTTCTTCCTTGGGCGTATAGCTGCTGTTGCCGTGCTACTGTGCGGATACCTTCGATCACAATAAAATCAACGGTTGATAGCTCAAGGGCGCGGCGTACCACTTTCACCAAGTCAGCATTAACGCCTTTGAGGTTCCCCTCACTCCGCTGGCTGAATCTGAAATTACTTGTCATTACCCTTCCCTTCTTCAATCGGCCGGCCCGTTACTTTCCATTTAAATAAACTGGATAAGTAATCCGTACCGAGATAACCAATAATGACGCTCGATATATAGGCGAGGTCTGGCGATAACCCGAAAAAATCAAGAACGTCCCGCACCGCAAACGCTATAGCGGCGCACATCAGCGCATCGAGGAAGCATCTACGCCACGGTTTTTCGTTATACCGTCCACGTAACCAGGCAATAATCCCAGCGATACCGCCATAGCCAAATTCGAGGCGATGTGCGGCAATCCATTTGGTGATGATGTCCATAAGGTCAGGGTTGTTATGCATTTTCATATCTCCCCCTCCCGGACGGGCTGGGCGTGTAGTGGAAATAAAAAAAGGCCACCCGTAGGCAGCCTTTAAATGTTTTGTCAGGCGGTTAACGCCCGCCCACTACGCCAGATATTTTCTTATAGACAATTGCCGGCTCTGGTACCGCCAATTTCATAAACAACTACAAGCATTCAGCTTGAATTTCTCGAATGTACTTCACAAACTCACCAGCGTCCAGGAAATAGCTTGGATATGCAGCCTTCAGGTTTCCTATGCTTTCAGTTGATACTAAAACAACTTGTACATGTGGGAGCTGCTCGGAGTTCGTTTCCCACTCAATATATGCAGTTGTGGCTTCATTGATTCTTTTTAACCCGAAACTATTTATATCTACCGTCCCCGCAAGAGTGTCTAGGACTATGAGGTGATAGCTACCACTGTTTTTGCTTTCTGAGATATCCTTTATCGCAAACCGAAACCCCAATAATTTATCAATAACTTGAAGTTTTTCCGTTTGGTCAACAACAGCTTTGTAGGTTTGCAATTTTGTCATGTGGGTATACGCTTCAACAGGAGGACACCCCTCCATGAGAGCGAAGGCGCTACCTACTAATGAGAAGTAGTCATTCCACTCGGTATCGGCCTCGCTAGACTTAATGGATTGCCCTACAAACGTACCCATTGTCTCAACTGCTGTAGCCCATGCGTGCTGAAGCTTGGTTCGAATCTGTATCTCTAGCAATAACCCATTATGATGAGGATTAGAGCTGCCTTGATACTGATAGACCAAATGGATGCCTCGATATCCAGAATCTTTAGGCTGGTTTATATAATCTCGTTGCGACTTCAGTTCATGCTTGAATCTATTTTGCCCATTATTGACATAACTTTCTTCAAGTTCCCTCACTGAAACAATGTCCTTGACGACAGCCCTAAGCCCGCCAAGATCTTGCATTCTTGCTAACTTCATTCCTGGAGAACGATTCAACTTAGAAATAATTGATGGTATGCGCTTTAACCTTTGCGAAGCGACCCCATCCTGATCTGCGGCCTTCATCTTTCTACGCAGTGTCGTTTGGAAAGCATTCAAAGGGTGAACATACATCTCCCTGAGATTGTTTAATGCTTCTAGAGCCCAAAATAGATCATCCATCTTACAACCATCAATATCGCGCAGGATTGAACCAGCTCTATTGATTTGCTTATTGCTGAATCTTAGCTCGACCATTTTCAAATCCATTTATTTTTTCTGGATAATGTCAGATCAAATTAACTCCAGTCCAATAAAAATTTATTTCAGATGCAAAAAAAGCCCCGCATTTCTGCAGGGCTCTCAAAGCTTTTTCTTGGCGCTCATCTACAGAAACGCCCATGATTTAGAGAAATTACGCCAACTTTATGCAAAATGCAAGCGATATGTTTAAAAAGTGTCGCCATTAGTAGCAATCATGCGCCTATCGTGTAATTCGCTGAAACTCATCCTCTGCATAACTCTCTTCAATGTCACATTTAGCCACCAGCGACGCATAGAACGGCTTCCAATTGCGCGACCAAGATGATTGGGTTAGCTCTGGAAGCAGTGCTGTGATCGCTCTGTAAGCTGTTGTTGATGGTGTCCGTTTGTATCCAATTCCTGAGCAGCGTTCACACTCTTTCTCGACTGGCACACCAAGCCGCTTGGATTTCTCAAGGTCACGCACTTTACCGGTCCCATTACAGCGGCAACGATGGGAAATTTTCCCCTTTCCGTTACAGGGAGTGCACAATTCACCCACCAGTTCATCCTCTATCCATGCATCTGTTTTTTCACCGCATCCGGGGTGTTTAACCACTTTTTGAATGCTGTAAATCAGCCTCTTCCCTTTGCAGTGTTTACATGTGGTAGTAGCCGCTGCTGAACTGCTGTATTCCTCGTAGGCAAATTTAGCCAGGATAACCATACATTGAGCCATTCGGCGGCCCGATGCTTTGCCGACATGTTTCGGGGCATTCTTCATGGCAAACTGGGTAAGCTGTTCAACAGTTCTGATCCGGTCCTCTTTGCTTATGCCAACCTTGCCAAGATATGCAGCCATTCCGAAACTGGCCCGAGCCTCAACCATTCCCATTGCAGCGGCTAGGTCCGGTCCCTTGAGCGAGTCGGAAGAGGTAGCGCGGGGAGAATCCGTAATCATCTGGCTCTTGGCGCTGAACTGTTTCATTGCTGATTCTAATTTCACTATGCTGCCCTCTTTGTATAGACCTGCTCACGAACCTGGTCGCCGTTCATCACAAAATCATTAAAATCGCCGTTATCAGGCCAACGCACGCTGACAGATATCAAATCGTTTTTTGCTCTGAGATTGGCGGTGGCACAATTAAACGCTGCGGCCTGTCCAGTGGCGGAATGTTTATCCATATCAGCGAAAATGATTAGGTGTTTTACGCCTGCCGGCACCCTGAATTTCTCCATGAATCCGGCATTGATTACTGACCATGTGTTTATCCCGTACACCTGATAGCAGGACAGTGATGTTTCAATGCCTTCAGCAACTCCCAGTGTGGAGGCAACTGGAAACATACGGATCGCCACTGAACGAGCATGATCGAGATAGTTCTGTTCCTGTAGTGATTTAAGCCGTTTAGCGCTATCACCGATATTCGCTTTTTTATCCCCATCAAGCAGGGTCTGATGCAGGTAACAGAGTTCCCCCTTATCATCTGTCGCCAGAGAATAAAGCGCCTGATATACCCGCCCTGCATGCCGCTGTTTATCGCAAAACCGGACCGCTTCAACAGGAAGCCGATTAATACCGCGCTGGCGCAAATAATCTGCGGCAGTGGTACCGCGCAAATCCACCAGCTTTGAAAACTTACTAATAACGCGCTGCCGCTGTTTCGCTGCCGAACTGGTGACAGGAATACTGATGTGTCGGTAGTTATTGCCAATAAGCTGATCCACCTCGGCGCACAGTGCTGAAAATGATTTACCTTGCGTCAGGTTAAGCAGCTTCATGCCATCGCCGCTATCACAGGTACAAATCCACGTTCCAGCACCTTCACGATCATCAATACGGAACTTGCCGCGAGCACCGCATGCTGGACACTCTCCCTTGAAGTGGTTTTTGCCAGTGATTGGCGGTAAACCAAAGTATTCAAAAATCTCAGCCCATCGGCCCTTTGCTGCTTCTGCTGTCTTCATGCTGGTTTCCTTAAACTTTTCCGTATTTCTTCAAGGTGATTTTTGGCATCAATAATTGCTGCGGTGGCGTCAATATTTCCGGTATTGCATTGCTGAACTGGTGACTTTAATTTCTCCCTGCCCTTAGCAAAGGAGATGCGTTTATGTTTGATGTAGCTGCTAACTTCCGGTGTTATTTCCATCGGAAAATCACTTAAACCATTAGGCCATTCGCTAAATTTGTCGTGGAAGGTATGTGAGCACCACCCATCGCTTACAGGCTTACCCATCGATGAGCGCTGACGTTGATAGAACTTGATCTGACTCCACCAGGCTTGCTTGTCGGATTGGGTGAATACACGCTTTCCCTTGCCCAATTTTTTCAGTCCGCGCTGGGTGTCGGTATCCACGTCCTGTCCTGCCAGTGGCTTAAATCCACATTTAGGGCAGACGTATACCCCTGCGGGTTTCATGAAATGACACTCGGTGCATTCTTTAGGGAGTTTTTCAGTGCGTTCCTCTGCCTCACGACTGGCGCTATCTTTCATTCCGTCGCTTTTGGATGGCAGTTCGTTGTATTCGATAGAGTCAGGGAAGCCCAAACGATGCACTGTGCCGCTGTGATCGAAAATTAGACACGACTCTTTCCCTTGCGCAGTTCGAAGCCCACGGCCCAAGCTCTGTAGCCAGCGGATTTCGCTTTTTGTTGGTCGGGCATAAATAACGCAGCGGACATCACTGTCAAAGCCAGCCACCAGCACACCCACACTGACGATGATTTTCGTAGCGCCCATTTCGAAGCGATGAATGATGAGTTGACGCTCTTCATGAGGTGTTTCAGCTACCATCACCTCGGCGTTAATCCCAACCTTATTAAACTGAATAGTGACGTAGTTCGCATGAGCTACGTTTACGCAGAATGCCACCGTAGGCAGATCGCGCCCGTTCTGTAACCAGTTATCAACGATGTCGCCAACAAGGTCAGCACCACACATGATTTCTGCAAGTTGGGTTTCGTTATAGTCAGATCCAAACTCAGCAGAAACTGTAGTTTTGACGCCTTTCAAGTCAGGTTTACCTGGTGCATAGAATTCGTAACCGCTCAGGTCGCCACGCTGGATCAGCTCTCCGATAGTTGTTGGTTTAATCAGACGGCTATAGTAATTCCCCAAAAATGGTGAGAATGGCGTACCAGACAACCCAATAACTTTCACATTGGTTTCGGTAACCAGTCGATTAATCTCAATCAGGATCTGCTTTCTGCGTAAGTGGGCTTCATCAATAATCAACAGGTCAATGTTGTCGGGAAACTCACGGCGGATCAGTGTATCGGCGCTGGCAATCTGAATTTTTAGTGCTGGGTCATAGCTCGGGTGATTTCGCCAGATAAAGCTGATTTCATCTTCCGGCAAACCGTATTCAACAAAGCGGCGGGAAGTCTGGTTGATCAGAACGGTGAACGGGGCAACAAACAGCACCCGCATACCACGACTGACAAAACCGTCAGCGATGAATGCCGCTAAGCCGGTTTTACCACTGCCTGTCGGTGCATAGACCATGAATGAATTAAATGACTTCCAGTCACGGCGCAGCATGTTCAAAGCGCGTTCCTGTGCGAAGTTCGGTGTAATGTTCAGCATTGTGTAACCTCTCGCCAATTAACTATTCCAGAGAAAACCTTTCTTCTGGTCTATGCCTACTCTGCGTATCATCTTGCTAGTACGGTGCATTTTGGAGGGCTAACCCTAGATCGAGATCTACCCAACCTATGGAGTGGTCTGTTGGAAAAGGCCTATTCCAATCCCACATCCACCTCCCCCCTTACCCCCCTCCTCCTTCTCCCTTATTCATGTACTAGCTAACGAGTACATTGATACGAAAAAAGACGGACAAAGAATCTCGACCTGCTAACACCTGACACCTTCAAGTCAGCGTGTAATTTACTGCTTCAAGCCGCCACACCTTCGGGGCTGCTATTACTTCACTACCAACGGCGGACTGACCGTGTAACCCTGTAGTGCTTTTCCGTGGCTTTTCACAAACAATCTCAATCGCGTATTAGCTTCATGCCTTGCTTTGTTCTCTTGACGGTATGAAACAGACTCCGTGTAAAACGCGACCTGATAAGCCTCTGCATACTTAACGACAACCTTTCTGCGCAACGAGGGTGCCAATTGCTGTAACTGCTCCTGAATCCACCTCCCATCCTCGGGACAAAACACCGTTGGCATGATTACTTGGGTAAATGCATCGGGAGTCATGGGTTAATTCCGCTTGGTTACTTTTTTCTTACTAGGGAAGGGTTTTGTCTCGAATGCCTCAAGAGCTCCTCCCTCCTGAACAGAAACCTTGATGTTTCGCCCAGATATAAGCGCCTTGCTGATTGCCATCTGGGTTAAGCCAAGAGCCTTCCCAGTACGGACTTGCCCATGCATATCCACATACTCTCTCAACGTCATATTAGTCATAAATGTCCTATCTGTTGCATTTATAATACCAAAAGTATTAATATAAATACTACTACAAGTAGGAGACATTATCAAACTAAAGGTATTAAAATAAGACATGGAAAACAAAAGAGTCCTGACGACAGAACAGTTGGAAGATGCGATGCGTCTGAAGGCTTTGTATGAGTCAAAGAAAAAATCTTTAGGGATTACTCAGCAGGCGATTGCCAACGAACTTGATATTTCTCAGGGGGCTGTAGGTCATTATCTGAATGGGCGAAACCCTCTCAACCTAAATGTTGCCGCTGTTTTTGCAAGTTTTCTACAGGTTCCTATATCAGAATTTAGTCCATCTCTTGCAAAAGAGGCATCCCGCTTATCACAAGTCTCCAACGTGTCATTTGTAGAGCAAAATACTCCCAAGGGGAGTTATCCATTAATTAGCTGGGTCAGTGCAGGCTCATGGTGTGAGGCTATAGAGCCCTATACCCTGAAAGATATCGATGAGTGGTATGATACTTCAGCTCACATTGAAGGTGATGGCTTTTGGTTGAGAGTCCAAGGTGACTCAATGACATCCCCTGTAGGTGTCAGCATTCCAGAGGGAATGATTGTTCTGGTAGATACTGGGCGAGAAGCAAAAAATGGCAGCCTTGTTATCGCTAAATTAACTGATGCCAACGAAGCCACATTCAAAAAATTAGTGACAGACGGAGGATCATCCTACCTTAAGCCCCTAAACCCTCAGTACCCATTAATCCCCATTAATGGAAACTGTAAAATCATTGGCGTTGTGGTAGAAGCTAAAATTATGTTCTCTTAAAAACCACCTACCCACCCCCCCCCCCCAAGAAAAGGCCCACGGTTAACCTCGGGCTTTTTTTATCGCCCAAATAAAAATAAATACCATTAAAATTCAAAAAGTTAATACTTATGATAATATTTTATATACTTTTAGTATTGCAGATATTAAAACTTTTAGTATTATTACCTCACCACCACACATAATTGCGTTGAGGATAAGATGAAACACTCAGAGATTAACCATCAGGATATTCATAAAAAATTACGTGAGAGTAAATCCCACTGGTCGTATTTGTTTGATGCTAAACATTTTAACCCTAAATCAACTTACCAACTTCAAACTTGTTTTGTTGGTGAAGTTGAATACGCCATTTATGAACGGATTGAAAATTACTTTGTTCTTGTGGATTTTTTTAACAGTTACGAATCAGCAAATGAACAAGCTCGAAAAATAATTGATGAATGCGAAAAGTTTAAAAATTCAATTATTGGTTATTCTAATTATAAAGAAAGAAACTTGAATGCTTAGTTTAACGACTCATGTACTGACGCCAATCGAATACATGAGTCTAGCCAAATACACATACCTGAGAGGTTAGTTATATGGTTAAGTCAAATAGTATCATAATTAAAAGTGCAACTACAAACTCATCATCTGAGAAAATTATTTTAGTTGATAAAGAAGCTCGACATGTAGCCCAAAAATTGGCAAGTGACTATAAAACTGAATACGGTTGGTTATTAGCTAATTGGAAGTTGAGAGAGGCTTACGGGATATACATTGAAGAGCCGTTCCCTAGCGTCGGTGATGTATTGGGTAATTATACTATCACGCATGCTTGCAAAGAAACTGGCTGTATTATTAAGACTCAGACACGCTATTTACAGAGGAATAAAGGAGCTGGAATTTATGCGTAATTTATCGACATCAAACCAAAACACACCAGGTATCATCTCTGGCTCCGGTGGTTCTTCCGAAGGTGTATACATACAAGACAAGAAAGACATCTTGTACAAAGAACCTGATAATTTTACACCATTAAATTTTGGTAATTTCCCTCCGAAAGGGCAAATAGAATACCTTGCTTATACTGCTAGCAACGCTGATCGTTATGCAAAGCAATTAAGGTATTTATATACAATGCTCATTGATGACGCAATTAGAAAGGTTGATGAAGATGTTGCAGCGAGGCTGTGGAGCCTTACAGAAGAGTTGGTAATAATGACATCCCAATCATCCAGAAATGCTAAAAAATTGATGGATGAAAATAATGAAAATTGAAAAAGTTGACCCAGCCAGATTCGAAGAGTGGGAATTCGATTTAATTGATGATGGTGGTATCGAGGTTGCATTCCAATTAAGACCGGAACCTGTTTATTTCGTTATGCGTCATGGTCGCCATAAGAAATGCTTTAGCCGTGAAACTGCGATTAATCGTCTCGCTCACTTCATGACTGAAAAAGTATTTAAACGCGCAGGTGTTAAATCTCGGGTTGGCGAAAAATACACACAAGTGGATGGCTGTATTCACTGGGAAAGAGGTGAGCCATCACCAAGATATATAGCCTCACATAATCGCTGTATGCGTCGCATTCGTCGCCTGCTAGCCAAGCAACGCGAAATGCTTAAATGGCAGAAGAAATATGAGAAGTGGTCAAACCAGCATATTGAGCTGATGAAAACCAAACCTTATTAATTAAGTAATCGTAAAACAAAATATTAACTATGGCCTTCGGGTTAGGACTCCCCACACCTAAAGGCCGAAAAATAAGGTAATTCGAATATGAGCAATCTTGAATTAATTGGCAGATATCGCAACCGACTGGTAACCGCAAAGCTGGATTCATTGCAACGGAATACCGGCAGCACCTGCGTAATTAAAAAATCACCCACGGGGAAAATCATTTCAGTTCAATTGACCACTGAAGTACTAACCCGGGCGCTGGAGCAATACGAACTAGTAGCGATCGAGGGGTTGGGGAAAGCAACGGCAAGTGGCCGCATCCTGGAACTCTATCAATCCTGCTTAAAGAAAATGGGCGGTATGTCCTCTGTGGGGCATGCATTCATGGATGACCTGATAGAAGAGTCGATCTGCGCATCTGACAAGCCAGCCACCAGCGCGGTGAAATCATGACGCTATCAGGTAACCGCATTCCGCTTCGTATCTACATCGGGGCCACTCAGATTTTAAACCGGTACCGCCGTGGAGCTGTTCGCCCTCGCCGCACGTATCAACATGGCTATCTGTCTTTACGCATTACCCACCGCTGGCGGTTGTTATCGAAAGACGGCGGGCAGCACTGGGAGGCCATGAGCCACCAGCGATACAACAAAGAATTGGGGGTTTAAGTGATGGGAATAAGCAAAGCAAAAAACCAGGAGCGCATTGATGTTGGATCGCTACTGACGATTACAGACCACCTTGAGGCATTGAATGTTGCTAACGCCACTCTGGACAGAATTGAGTCACAACTAACTAAAGCCAGTGATAAGGCCAGTGACTGGTATATCCGAGCCACTACCGCACATAAAACGTGGCATTGGATCAGGACTCAGATTTGCGGGCAGCTATCTGTTTTAAGGCAGAAGGAAAAAGAAAGGAATATCAATCTGCATATTTCGAAAGACCACTTTTTGATTCAAGCATTACGGCAACGAGTAACAGCGGAAGAATTTGAACAGTGCGTTCTGATTGCTAATGAAAAGGCCACTTCGGTGCATAGCGGGTTTATTCAGGATAATGAGGACTAACAAAATGAGTCAGTTAATTAGCACCAATAGCAATAATCCAATGATGGGAAGCCGTGAAATAGCGGTGGTAGTCCTTAAAGAACACAAAGAAGTCTGTCGTGATATTCGCGTCATGCTTGTGCAGCTTTACGGGGGCGAAGAGAAGGACTACATCCGTAGCGCAAATCTGCTCAACCTTACGAATCAAGGGGTTAGTTGCGTTCATTACGATATGACTAATCCTAATGCATGGGAATACTTTCTTGACTTTGAACACTCGCAATGCCTTGCGACTGGCTATGACGCCCTCCGTCGTATGTCGATGGTTAAACAATGGCGAGCTATGAAGGAAGAACTGGAGCAACCACGCATCGCAGTACAGCCAGCACCCCAGGAAAACAGCATGAACAATGACATTCTTTCCCTGGCTCGCGTTGTGGCAGAAGCAACCGCATCGGCAACAATGAAAGCGGTAATTGATATTGTTGGCATTCAGAAGTACCAACCCGTAGTTGAACCAGTTGTAGCTATCGCGCCACCAGCACCAGAAGCCTTGCAGGTCAGCCACCACACGCCAGATAGCGGACAATCTGAATATGCCCTTGTGTCTGATCTGTCGTGGGCTTGTGGGTTATCAGATGATGCCTGCCGCCGATTGACTACGTTCTCGAAGTTACCGACACGACTGACCAATGGTGAGCGAGGCCATTTGCAGATCCACCGTGAGTCATTTATGGCGGCGGCTCAAACCTTGCTTGATGAGTCCACGCCGCCCACCGGCAAACTTAAACGATGGCAGCATCCAGTGTTTGGCGGCTTCACCTTGCGCCTGAAATCTGGAAATAACGATGGGGAGAAGGCGCAATGAATATCAGCTATATCGATCATGGCGTAACTGCATCACTGACACTTACTAGCTGGTTGCCTTATGTTCGCCAGCATAACCGCTGCGTGGATGCTGTTTTGCTGCGTATCGGCAGTGTTCAGACAAAAAATAAAGGCTTCATTCGTCGCACAACCGTTATTACCGGACGTACGCCGCTGATCATGCATGCCTATAAGGTGGTTCTGGCTGAGGTGAAACGGTAATGACAAAAATCCAACAAAAACGACTTTGTGATTATGAACAATTTGTTTTGAACTTAATTTGCGAAGCCTATATGTATCACCAGATTGCAAAACATCGCCGACCCGTATATCGCCATAAGTACGGGGACTTTGCCATAGACCGCACCTCGTTACGCGGTTTTATTGGTACATACCTTGAAGGTAATGAGACGTCAGCGGAGCGGCGAATAAAGCGCTACCACGCCATTTTAGACTGGAAGGAGATGGAAAAAACACCAAGAGGCTATTTCATTAATTGGGGAACAATTGCCACCCTAAAGCCTCGCGGTATTCAGTGGATTAACGCTTGCCTTAATCGGTTCGGTGAAATGATTCAGGATATGGGGCCGGAAGCGGTGGCCAGTGAGCTGGGGGAGAACATGCAATGGTAGAAAGCAACGTGTTTGAACTGGCTAGCATCATTAAATCGGCCTGCGGCGACCCTAGTGATATGACCGATGCTATCTGGAAAGCAGGTTATCGCAAACCAGAACGTACATCCGAAGAGCTGGTAGTGCTGACCATTGATTCTATCTCTGCATATGTTGGCCTGGATTTGCCCTATGAGTGTTGGCCTAAGAATTTAAATGAAGTTTTAGAAGGGGAGCTGAACGAATTGTTCGGTGAGGTACTTCACGATGATGAGAAAGCCCACCCAGGCAAACCTAATTTCGCTTATATCGCTAAGTCTATTCTGGCAGCTGGCTATCGCAAGGGGGCCACTAATGGGTAAGAAAGCCGATATCCATGATGACTGGTACGGGTGTTGTGATATCGCAATACCTTCACTTGGCGGTGCCAAATGAAATTTAAATGTACAGGCAAGTGGAACGGTGCACCATTCGAGCGGGTTACTGAGGCAGAAGACGAAGCTGATTGCTACGGGCATTGGCACTGGTGGGCGGCAATGGCTGAAGCCATTATTACTGATTTTGTTATGGAGGTATCTGATGTCTAGCACCGATATGATTGAAGAGAAAGAAGTGATGGCTAAGCTCAGGATCTCTTCTCGCATGACAATCTGGAAGTACACAAAGATTTATAATTTTCCTCTACCAGTGAGGACGCACCCAAAGCAATACTTACTGGCAGAGGTCGAGCAATGGATACTCAACGGCGGGGTTAACCAGCGAGCTTCTTAATATGCCAAAATATCTTCTCGGCATACAGTTCATAAGCTTCGCGCTGTTCTTCAATCCAGTCATGCTTGTTATAAACAGCCATGATGCCGCCTAGTTCGTGGCCCAGCATTTTTTCAATTACATGCGGGGCCACCCCTTCTTCAGACAATCTAGTTGCGAGGGTTCGGCGGAAATCATGCGCTGTCCATACCCCTGCATTAACAACGTTCCTAATCCTGCCAATATAACGATTAGCAGCAGCTATCGTCATTGGAGCATTAAGCTTTTGCCCTGGGAATAGTACGTTTCCGTAAGTCAGTTTTGCCTTTTCAAAGAGAGGGAGTACCTGGCTGAAGATTGGCCGACGAATTATTTTATTCGTTTTGGATTTTTCGGCCGGAACAATCCAAAGCTTGTCTTCTTCGTTAAAATCACTAAGTTCTGACAGCCTTAATTCTCCATTCCTTGCGCCCCACAACATGAGCATCTGATGAAGCAGCTTATTAGATGTTGACGCCCTGCTACGTTCGATAGCCAGCCATATGCGAGCCAATTCATTGTAAGTAAGAACCTTGTCCCCTACCGCTGGTTTCTCACCTATATCTCGAGGGCTGATTTTCATAAGGCTACAGCCATCAATAAATTGACGCCTGATACACCAATTAATCGCTGACCGAAGTTGTACTAAAAGATGACGAGCGCGGCGCTGGTTTATTTTTTCTTCTTCAGTAAATAAATCCATCCAGTTTCTAACTGTTATTTCATCAATAGGCACACCAGGGAAAGCGTTAGACATGTTCTTTATGACGGTACATCTATAAAGCTGCTGCGTCTTATCCCTTAAGGAGACGCTCACGTATGTCTCTTCCCAGTATGTAAGGCAGTCTTTAACTGTTGGGCTTTTTATGTTTTTGTTTTGACTGGTGAGCAATCGTGGATCTAATCCTCGAGCTAAGTTCTCACGGAAGTCAGCAACTTTGTTTCTTGCGTCTTTTAACGTTACAGCCGGGTATCGCCCCAAACCAATACGGTGTTGCTTACCTTCCCATCGAAAGCGATACTGAAAAGTTATTACGCCCTTTGGTGATACCCTTATCCCAAGCCCATCCAAATCCGTTACTTCTGGTGCTCCTGAATATGGTTTACCATACAGAGCGCGTAATTTTGTATCACTGATAGCCATTTTATTTTTTGTACTCAACATTAATAGTGATTTTGTACTAACTTGGTACTCAATATCACATGGACTATCTTAAACATCAATATACAAACACATACATTGAATTACGCACAAATACATAAGTCACATTAACCCATTGAAATTAATGTACAAACTTGGCAAACAAAGAGCATATAAATACAGTGAAAGACAAGCCAATACAAAAGACGTTTTACATTCACGATTACGAGACTTTTGGTCAGCGTCCGGCATTGGACCGGCCGGCCCAGTTTGCCGGGGTGCGCACCGATTTGGATTTCAACATTATCGAAGAGCCATTGGTCATTTACTGTGCTCCCGCCGATGACTATCTGCCACAGCCAGAGGCTGTGATGATAACCGGTATCACGCCACAGCATGCCTTAGCCAATGGCGTGAATGAGGCAGAATTTGCCCGCCAAATCCATCAGGCTTTCAATGTGCCGGGCACTTGTATCCTCGGTTACAACAATATTCGTTTTGATGATGAAGTTAGTCGCAATATTTTCTACCGCAATTTTTACGATCCCTATGCCTATAGCTGGCAAGGAGGGAATTCCCGCTGGGATCTGTTAGATGTGATGCGGGCGTGTTACGCCCTGCGCCCAGAAGGTATTGTCTGGCCGGAAAATGAAGATGGCCTGCCGAGTTTCAAGCTTGAGCATCTGACCAAAGCCAATGGTGTTGAGCATTTGCATGCCCATGATGCGATGTCAGATGTGCATGCCACCATTGCGATGGCGAAATTGGTCAAACAGGCGCAACCCCGCCTATTCGACTATTTATATCAACACCGCAGTAAGCATAAAATAAACGCACTGATTGATATCGCGGAGATGACGCCGTTGGTTCATGTCTCCGGCATGTTTGGCGCGGCACGAGGCAATACCAGTTGGGTTGCGCCGCTGGCATGGCATCCTGAGAATAAAAATGCGGTGATTATGTGTGACCTGGCCGGTGATATGTCGCCATTGCTGGCGTTGGATAGCGATACACTGCGCGAGCGTCTATATACCCGCCGCGACAAACTCAATGCACAAGATGCAGCGGTGCCACTGAAACTGGTGCACATCAATAAATGCCCGGTACTGGCTCCCGCTAAAACTTTATTACCGGAAAATGCTGATCGTTTGGGCATTGATCGCCAACGTTGCCTGCAAAATTTGCAATTATTGCGGCAAAATCCGCAAGTACGTGAAAAAGTGGTGGCACTGTTCGCCGAAGCCGAACCTTTTGCGGTATCCGATGATGTCGATGCACAACTGTATAATGGCTTCTTCAGCGATGCCGACCGCGCCACCATGAAGATCATTTTACAAACTGAACCGCAAAACCTGCCCGCACTGGATTTGACCTTTCAAGATCCACGGCTGGAAGCGCTATTTTTCCGCTTTCGCGCCCGTAATTACCCCAATACGCTGACTGACAGTGAGCAACAGCGTTGGCTGGAACATCGCCGCGAAGCCCTCAATCCTGAAAGAGTGCAGGACTACGTGCTGCAACTGGAACAATTCTATAACCAGTATGAAGATGATAAAGAGAAGCTGGCACTGCTGAAAGCACTGTTTGAGTATGCCAGAGGCTTAGTGAGCTAGGGCTGTGGCAGCAAATTATCCAATAAAAAACAGAGCCATCAGGCTCCGTTTTAGTCAGCAATTGCGCAATATTAAATGCGATTACTGTGCCAGTTCGCCATTAAACTGAGGCAGAGCCTGACGGAAAGCACGGGTTTTCCAGACCATATAAGCCAGGCCAATCGCGCCCCACACCAGTCCCAGTGTCATTGAACTGCTTTCCAGATTCATCCACAGCACCCCCACCGTTCCTGCACCAATCATTGGCAGAATCAGGTAGCTGAAATGATCCTTAAACGTTTTGTTACGGCGTTCACGGATATAGAACTGTGAAATCACTGACAGGTTCACGAAGGTAAAGGCCACCAGCGCACCGAAGTTAATCAATGCGGTCGCCGTCACCAGATCAAAGGAAATAGCAGACAATGCCACGCCACCAACCAACAGTACGTTGATTGCCGGAGTCCGCCATTTCGGGTGTACGTAACCAAATATTTTTTCTGGGAATACCCCATCGCGGCCCATCACATACAGCAGACGCGAAACGCCAGCATGTGCCGCCATCCCTGATGCCAATACCGTGACACAGGAGAAGCACAAGATAACTGACTGGAAGAATTTGCCAGCAACAAACAGCATAATTTCCGGCTGTGACGCATCAGGATCAGTGAAGCGCGAAATATCCGGGAAATAGAGCTGTAAGAAATAAGACACCACAATAAAGATCACGCCGCCAATCAATGCCGTCAAGAAAATCGCTTTCGGGATCACTTTACCGGCATTGGGGGTTTCTTCAGACAATGAACTGATGCCGTCGAAACCCAGGAATGAGAAGCACAGTATCGTGGCCCCAGTTATCATCGGCACCAAATGGGCATTTTCAGAATAGAACGGGCGTGGGCTTACCAATGTGCCCGCACCTTCGCCCTGATAAACACCATGAATCAATAGCCCCATAAAGACCACCATGATAGCCACCTGAACCACAACAATAACCGAGTTCAAGTTTGCCACCACGTTGATGCCACGCAGGTTAAACAGCGTCATCAGGCTGACCAGCGCGCCAACAAAAATCCACGATGGCACACCAGGGAAAATCGCTTCGAGGTAAATTTTTGCCAACAGAATATTAATCATCGGCATGAACAGATAGTCCAGCAGTGATGACCAACCCACCATAAAGCCAACATTCGGACTAATGGATTTCTGGGCGTAAGTATACGCCGACCCCGCAGACGGGAAGCGTTTAACCAGTTTGCCATAGCTGATTGCCGTGAACAGCACCGCAATCAACGCAATGGCGTAAGAGGTCGCGACATGACCATCGGTCAAACCGGAAACAATGCCAAAAGTATCGAAAATGGTCATCGGCTGTAAATAAGCCAGACCCATCATCACCACTTGGACCAGTGTCAGTGTTTTTCTGAGTTGGACGCGGTTGTTGGTACCCGTTTGGTTAGTACCGACTGCAACAGTAGCGTTATGCGTCATGATTCAGCCTCCCCATACCTTTAACCCGATTCGCAAGTGTAGCGCACAGGTTAGAGGTGACGGGGAAACTTCGTATCTGCCTGGGATACGTAAGTGGGGAAATAAGAGCGGAGTAACGGGTATTTGCCATACCTGCTGCGCCATAATCGCTGCATGTGCAGCGCATACCGGTGGGCACCGGTGCCAGTGTGAATAATTGCCCCATCTTTCTTTCCTCATAACGGCGATTTCAGTATGTGAATAATCGCTCGCGGACCTGTTTATCTATCCGGATCGTTGTCCGGCCTCTTGATTTGTGAAAACATGAATGCAAAAAAATAACCGACGCGTTTAAACGTCGGTTATTGCATGGCGCGTATTCTGCCCTAAGTTGAGAGCAAAAAACAAGATGTTAAAGCACTTGAAACAATATTCTTATGACAGTTTGATCTAAACGGCTATTCCCGCGTGCTATCAGCGCTGAGCGGCCATTTCTACTCGCTCAATTGCCGCCCACAGTTTGTCTGAATTCAATGCAATAGGCAGATAATGAATTGATTCACTCGGCTTCAGAATTCGACCAATCACCCGCTCAATAGCATCGCGATCATTAATATCAACATCCAGCGCCGCTAAATGGGTTGGCAAACCCAACTTTTTAAACGCCACAATCAATGACTGTAATGCCTCATCCTGCTCCAGCAGGGCTGTCTGGACCAAAATCCCATAGGCCACTTTGGTGCCATGCAGAAAATGTTCGGTTTGGGGCAACAGAGTCAGGCCATTGTGCACTGCATGTGCCGCCGCCACCCGGGTATTACGCTCCCCCAACCCACCGACCATGCCGCCCCCGGCAATAATCGCATCCACCACATCCAGAAAGTCCTGTGTCAGTTCAGCTTGCTTAACCGCCCGTAACGCGGCTTCACTTTGCTTTAGCAGCACATTACGAATATCCAACGCAGCCTGTAATCCGAGGCGAACGGTGAGAGATAAAGTTTCCGGCTGTGGGCTAAGTACCACGGCTTCGTACCATTTTGCCAAGGTATCGCCAATACCTGCCAGCAGATATTCCACCGGTGCTTGCAAAATGATGCGCGGTTCAACTAAGACTAAGTGATTAGCATCTTTGAAAATTTCAAAATTCAGTGCCTGCCCGGCGTCGCTATACCAGACGGAGAGTGGCGTCCAGGCGGCGCAGGTTGCGGCGATAGTCGGGATAGCGACCAGTGGCAACCCCAGCTTACGTGCCACCACTTTCGCGGTATCCAATACTGCCCCACCGCCGATACCGATCACCACCTGGCGATCACTGCCCGCTGTTTTCACCAAATCCGCAACAGTAGACTCACTGCAATGGGTTGAAAACGCAGCACGCACCGCTTGCGGCCCGTGGAACGCGGCGGGCAAGTAATCACTGGCTGCCGCCAAAGCACGCTCACCAAAGATCCACAGTGCCTTATCCAGGGCCGCCGGAGGGTAGAACTCACTCAGTTTGTCGATAGCACCCGGAAAAGAAAAATAGTTGGCCGGACCTACCTGTACCCGGATTGCATTCGTGCTCATCGCGCGTTCCTTTTAAATTACGTTCTTATCGCTGTTTTTCTCATCTTAAGGGGTAAGCTAGCAATGTTTAATAATTTTTTGATATACCTTAACTACTTTAGTTTGTTGCGAATAATAGAAACTGTGTTAAAAAAGAAAGCTATCAGCAGCATTATTGACTGCCTGTTTCTCCGGTTGATTGACCTGAGAAAAATCGTAAGCCTATTTCTGAATAGCAAAAAGGGGTAGGTCGCCAAAATACTTTATAGGGCAGTCACAGAAATTTATGTCCAGCATCAGTTCCTCCCGCCTTGAGATGCGCAATATCTCTATTTCGTTTTCTGGATTCCATGCACTACAACAAGTTGATTTTACACTAGAAGGTGGTTCCACCCATGCACTGGTCGGTGCTAATGGTGCAGGAAAATCAACCTTGATGGCTATTCTTTCCGGCGCTCACAGTCACTATCGTGGTGAGATCTATATTGATGGCCAACAGGTAGATATTCATTCCCCCCGACAAGCTAAGCAACAGGGTATCCATGTGGTTCAGCAAGAGGTTGATGTCGCGCTGATCCCCACCCTGTCTGTGGCGGAAAATATTATGCTGGATACGCTGGCGGAGCAGGGACATCTGTTTAACTGGCCGCAGCTTTACCGTCAGGCAGAAGCGCTACTCGGGCAACTTGATGTTAAATTAAATGTGCGCCAACGTCTGGAATCCTGCACGCTGGCAGAGAAACAACAGGTGTTATTAGCCCGCGCCCTTTCCCACCAATGCCGTTTCCTGATTTTAGATGAACCTACCGCACCACTGGATCAAGAAGAGAGCGCGCGCTTGTTCCGCGTAGTCCGCCGTTTGCAATCGGAAGGCATGGCAATCGTTTTCATTTCACATCGCATCCATGAATTACGCGAAATTTGCGATCAATTAACGGTGTTACGTGATGGGCGGCGTGTCAGCCATGATGCCATGGGTGAGCTAAGCGGCGAGCAGATTGTGGAAAAAATGCTTGGCCATACGCTGGATGATATTTTCCCCCCTCGACGAGCGGCGGTCAGCCGTAAAACACTGCTGGCAGTACGTGGTTTACATGATCAACACAAATTGCGCGATATTTCCCTGACACTGCATGAAGGCGAAATTCTGGGTATTGCTGGGTTAGCCGGTGCGGGGAAAACCGAACTGTGCAAAGCGTTGTTTGGCGCAACACCCAGCCGTGTCGACAGTGGCGAATTACAAGGGAAAGACTGGAAACCACGCTCGCCCGACCAATCTGTCGCACAAGGATTGGCATTGGTACCGGAAGAGCGGCGCAAAGAAGGTATTTTTATCCACGAAGGGATTGCGATGAATCTCAGTGTGGCGGCCGATGACAGTTTTTCCCGCTGGAGTATTTTTAGCCGCCGTCAGGAGCTAAATTGGGCCAAAGAGTTAATTCAGCGTCTTGGGATACGTACCTCTTCACCACAACAGAAACTCGCGCGCCTATCGGGAGGCAATCAGCAGAAAGTGGCGATCGGCAAGTGGTTGCGCGGTGATGCGCAGGTACTGATTTTTGATGAACCGACTAAAGGTGTCGACATCAAAGCCAAGCAAGACCTGTTCACTCTGATTGACGCTTTAGCCCAGAGTGGGAAAGGCATTATTTATGCATCCGGTGAATTCTCAGAATTGGTCGGTTTATGCTCTCGCATCTGTGTGTTGTGGGATGGGCGTATTGTCGCCGAACTGAACGCCGCCGATGTTGATGAAGAGACATTATTACTACTCTCTACTGGAGGAACCCCTCAGTGAACAAAGAAATCCCCCTAGCCGACGCACAACCATGGCGTCATCAGCTCTTTGATTTTCTCTACAAATGGGGGATGTTACTCACCGTTGTGGCGCTAATCGCGTTATTTGGCTTGGCATCGGATAACTTCCTCGATCCAAACAATATTATCAATATTTTGCGCTCTATCGCCATCGTGACGGTGATTGCCATTGGAGTGTCAATTTCGCTGTCGATTGGTGGTTTTGATCTGTCGGTGGGTTCCACCGCTTCGTTGGCCAATGCCATCGTGGTATCGCTATTTGTCTGGTACGGTTTTGGTACCACTGGCGCCATTATTTTAACGCTACTGATTTGTACCTTGGTCGGCCTGTTTAACGCGTTTCTGATCGTGGTACTGAAGATCCCTGACATGCTGGCCACCCTTGCCAGTCTATTTGTGATTCAGGGCGTGGCGATGACCTACAGTTATGGCGGGTCTATCACGCAAAATATGTTGCTACCCAGCGGCGATATGGCGGAAGGCGTCATTCCTGAGATGTTTTCAGCGCTGGGCCAAGTGCCGGTAATTGTGCTGATTATGCTGGCGGTGACAATTGTAGTGCAGTTGTATCTGTCGCTAACCAAGCATGGCCGGCGCATGTATGCAATTGGGGGCAATCCAGAAGCGGCTCGATTAGCGGGTATCCGTACCGTGCGTTATCGGGTGCTGGCCTATGTGCTCTCTTCCCTGTTAGCGACACTGGGTGGCATTCTGCTGGCATCACGTATCGGCTCGTCGCAGGTGAACGCCGGGGGGGGCTACCTAATGGATGCCGTGGCAGCAGCGTATATCGGTTTCTCTTTGGCCGGTTCTGGCAAGCCTAATGCTTTTGGCACCTTAATTGGCGCGGTGATCCTGGGTGTATTACAAAACGGCCTGGTGATGCTGTCAGTACCTTATTATGCCATGGATATCATCAAAGGGCTGGTATTGGCAATGGCGCTGGCGCTGACCTATATCCATCAAAAGCGGTGATAGGGCGAGTGAAAGGGTGAGCCGCGCCTAGGGGCCCTCTTATATTTGATGTTTATTTCGAATGTTTTATCGACTCATACATTCAAGGCGTAGCGAACTAAGTCAGACTGAGTGCGTACAGCGCGCAGTACCCGGAGCATACACGCAGTATGTGGGGAGTACGAGCACTGCACAATCTCAGTATGACAACGCGCAGTAGCCGATAAGATAATTAATTCAAAGGCATTCGATTTGGGTCTGGATATTGATACTCAAACCCCAGCTCGCTACAAATTTTGCTGCCATCAATCTCACGTGGTGCTTCCTCAATATCCTCGGCAGCAAACTCCGGTGGCGTCAATTGTAATGCTCGCGCGCACTCAGGATAGAAATCACGCTTGGCGGGATGGTGTGGTGCACACAAATTATAAATATGGCCGCCCCTTGGCAGCTTAAGCAACAACTCGATGGCTGAAATAACATCTTCCTGATGCACCAGATTAACCCCCAATGAGCCGCCTTTCACACCGCATTTCCCTGCCAGAAAACGGCCAGGATGGCGATCGGTGCCCACTAGCCCGGCAAGGCGCAAGATATCCACCGAGGTATTGGGTAACTTATGCAACCAAAGCTCTAGCTCCATCAGCGTTTTACCGGCAGTGGTCACCGGTTGTAGCGGTGAACTCTCTTTGATTCGGCCACGGGTTTCGCCATACACCGAGGTAGAACTGGTAAAAATAATGCGCGGCATACCGAAAGCCAATGCGCTATCGACCACCATCTGTACCGCCTGAAGATATTGTTCCCCACGTTCGGCGGTGCGGCTGGCAGGTAAGGTAATGACCAAAGCATCAGCGGTCATCAGTTGCTCCAGATCGTCTGGAGAGCAAATCAGTTCTGGTGTCAGTTGCAATTGAAAACAATCAACTCCGCTCATTCTGGCGGCATCGACACCATCTGACGTAGTCTTACTGCCAACCACTTGTATTCCACGACGGATTAATGATTGCGCCAATGGCATCCCCAGCCAGCCCAACCCAATAATGGCTACTTTCTTCATTTCAATTGCTCTCCACGGATTCATACCGATAACCTATACCCTAAATAATTCGAGTTGCAGGAAGGCGGCTAATACACATGCAGCTTGAAGTATGACGGGTGTATACCGATAACACACGTAATACGCATAAGTTACGCCAACTACTGTTACCTAACAATTACTCTCTATTATGGGCCTCTTTCTATAAATCGGTGTAATGACGCTGGGTAAATATTTCATGCTTATACTGACATAAAACAAAGTGATAATGACTAAGTAGAAAACCATTACTGGTTGATAAGCCGCACCCTTCCAGGGTGAAATAAATGCATCAGGCGAAAAAAAGGTTGCGCGCTACCGAGCAGATGGTTTAGGTTGATTGACAGAAGTTATGCCACGTATGGCTATATGTATCCATCAAGGCTATTTTGATTTGCTCAAAACCGCCCAAACAGAGAAATTATTATGAACTGCGTTCAATTTAATCACCATCATCACCATCATCCTGACTAGTCTTGCAGGCCGATGTGTGCTGGAAGACGGTTAACGAATCTTCCAGGTGGCGGTAGAACGCAATAGAGAAAGCCCTCGGAAGATTATCTTCCGAGGGCTTTTTTGTTGCTCATCATTTTATATGATTAATTAATAGATTGAGGATTTACCATGCTGGATAAAACACGTTTACGCATTGCGATGCAGAAATCAGGCCGCCTGAGTGATGATTGCCATGAATTGTTATCGCGCTGCGGGATTAAAATCAATTTGCAACAACAGCGCCTGATCGCTTTTGCAGAAAATATGCCAATCGATATCCTGCGAGTACGTGATGACGATATCCCAGGACTGGTGATGGATGGGGTGGTTGATCTAGGGATTATTGGCGAAAACGTGCTGGAAGAAGAGTTACTGAGCCGCCGTGCTCAAGGCGAAGACCCCCGTTACTTCACATTACGCCGCCTGGATTTCGGTGGCTGTCGCCTCTCACTGGCAGCATCACTGGATACCGAGTATACCGGCCCGCAATGTCTGCAAAATAAGCGCATCGCCACCTCTTACCCGCACATCTTAAAGCAATACTTAGACAAACAAGGGGTTACCTTTAAATCCTGTTTATTGAACGGTTCCGTTGAAGTAGCACCACGTGCCGGTTTGGCGGATGTTATCTGTGATTTGGTGTCAACCGGTGCCACGCTGGAAGCCAACGGCCTGCGCGAAGTTGAAGTCATTTACCGCTCCAAAGCGTGCCTGATTCAGCGTGATGGCGAAATGCCAGCCGATAAGCAACAACTGATTGATCGCCTGATGACCCGTATTCAAGGTGTGATTCAAGCACGTGAATCCAAATACATCATGATGCATGCACCTAGTGAACGTTTGGACGAAATCATTACGCTGCTACCCGGTGCCGAGCGCCCTACTATTCTGCCATTGGCCGGTGATAAGAGCCGTGTCGCCATGCACATGGTCAGTAGCGAGACGCTGTTCTGGGAAACAATGGAAAAGCTGAAAGCGTTAGGTGCCAGCTCCATTCTGGTATTACCGATTGAAAAAATGATGGAGTAACTGATGCAGCCGACGAATTTCAATACCCTAATCGACTGGCAGCAATGCAGTGAAGAGCAGCAAAAGGCACTGCTTAGCCGCCCGGCAATTAATGCCTCTGACAGAATCACCGCAACCGTCAGCGAAATCCTTGATCGGGTGAAAGCCGAGGGTGATAGTGCCTTGCGTGATTTCAGCCAACGCTTTGATACGGCGCAGGTTGCCGATATCCGCATCAGTAGCGATGAGATAGCTGCCGCTGCCGGGCGCTTGAATGACGACATTAAACAAGCCATGGCGCAAGCGGTACGTAATATTGAAACCTTCCACAACGCGCAGAAAATGCCAGTGGTAGATGTTGAAACTCAGCCGGGCGTGCGCTGCCAGCAAATCACCCGCCCGATTGCCTCCGTCGGCTTGTATATTCCCGGTGGTTCCGCTCCGCTGCTGTCTACCGTACTCATGCTCGGTACCCCAGCACGCATTGCCGGTTGCCATCGGGTCATTTTATGTTCCCCGCCGCCGATTGCCGATGAAATACTGTATGCCGCGCAACTGTGTGGGATTAAAGAAGTGTTCCAGATTGGTGGAGCACAAGCGATTGCGGCCATGGCATTCGGTAGCGAATCAATACCGAAAGTGAACAAGATTTTTGGCCCCGGTAACGCGTATGTCACTGAAGCGAAGCGTCAGGTAAGCCAACGTTTGGATGGTGCTGCAATTGACATGCCGGCTGGCCCGTCAGAAGTGTTGGTTATTGCCGACAGTGGTGCTACACCGGCGTTTATTGCCTCTGATTTGCTGTCTCAAGCGGAGCACGGGCCGGATTCACAAGTGGTATTACTGACCCCGGATGCCGCCATTGCCCAAGCAGTCGCTGTTGAGGTAGAGCAGCAACTTAAATTGTTATCGCGCGCTGATATCGCTCGTCAGGCCCTGGAAAGCAGCCGCTTGATCGTCACCAAAGATTTGCAACAATGTATTGATATCAGTAACCAATACGGCCCAGAACACTTAATTTTGCAAATCCGTCAGCCGGAAGACATTATCGATCAGATTGATAATGCCGGTTCAGTCTTTATGGGTGACTGGTCGCCGGAATCTGCGGGTGATTATGCCTCCGGTACCAACCACGTGTTACCGACTTATGGTTATACCTCAACTTATTCCAGTTTGGGTCTGGCCGATTTTGTTAAGCGAATGACAGTACAGCAATTAACACCGCAGGGCTTGCTGGGTCTGGCTTCGACTATCGAAATTTTAGCGCAAGCCGAACAACTCACCGCCCACAAAAACGCCGTTACCCTACGTGTTGCGGCCTTGACAGCCGCCCAAGAGGAGCAAGCATGAGCCAATCTACCAACGTCACCGATTTGGCCCGTGCCAACGTCCGTGCCCTGACCCCTTATATGTCTGCCCGCCGTTTGGGCGGTAATGGCGATGTATGGCTTAATGCCAACGAATACCCGCTAGCAACCGAATACCAACTTACGACACAAAACTTCAATCGCTATCCAGAATGTCAGCCGAAACAGGTGATTGAGCGTTATGCCGCCTATGCCGGTTTAGAAACTGATCAAGTGTTAGTCAGCCGTGGTGCCGATGAAGGTATTGAGCTGCTGATCCGTGCATTCTGTGAACCAGGTAAGGATGCGATACTCTTCTGCCCGCCAACCTATGGTATGTACGCCGTTAGCGCCGAAACCTTTGGTGTGGAACTGCGTACCGTGCAAACCACCACGGACTGGCAGTTAGATCTACCAGCAATTAAAGAAAACCTGGATCGAGTGAAATTGATCTATGTTTGCAGCCCAAATAACCCAACTGGCAATTTAATCAACCCAGCCTCTCTGCGTGAAGTGCTGGAACTGGCGCAAGGTCGCGCTATCGTGGCTATCGATGAAGCCTATATCGAGTTCTGCCCACAGGCCTCGGTCAGCGGTTGGCTAAAAGATTATCCGAATTTAGTCATTTTGCGCACCTTATCGAAAGCTTTTGCATTGGCCGGTTTACGTTGTGGCTTTACCTTGGCCAACAGCGATATTATCCAATTGTTGCTTAAAGTGATCGCGCCCTATCCGTTATCTACACCGGTGGCCGATATTGCTGCACAAGCGCTCAGCCCACAAGGTCTTGAGCAAATGCGCCAGCGGGTAAACAAAGTACGAACTAACCGTGCATGGTTACAAAGCGCGCTGCAAGACTGTGCCTGTGTTGAGCAGGTATTTACCAGTGAAAGTAACTATTTACTGGCCCGGTTTACCGCCTCCAGCAGCGTGTTCAAAACACTGTGGGATCAAGGCATCATTCTGCGTGACCAAAATAAGCAACCGGGGTTATCCAACTGCCTGCGCATTACGGTAGGCACCCGTCAGGAATGTGAGCGAGTGATTGCCGCCCTTGCTCCCCTGCCCGGTATTGATAGCCCCAATAGCACTAATACCTCCAGCCTCCGTAAGGAAACGATATGAGCCAGAAATTTCTTTTTATTGACAGAGACGGCACCTTGATTGCCGAGCCACCGGAAGACTTTCAGGTTGACCGGCTGGACAAACTGGCGCTGGAGCCAGAAGTGATCCCGGCCTTGCTGGCACTGCAAAAAGCGGATTATCGTTTGGTGATGATCACCAATCAAGATGGCTTAGGTACTCACAGTTTCCCACAGGAAACGTTTGATCCTCCCCATAACCTGATGATGCAAATATTTAGCTCGCAGGGCGTCAATTTCGAGCAAGTGCTAATTTGCCCGCATCTGCCTGCGGATAATTGTACTTGCCGTAAGCCGAAAACCGCGTTGGTAGAAAGTTATCTGGCTGAAGGCGTGATGAACAGTGCCAATAGCTATGTTATCGGCGATCGCGAAACTGACCTGCAATTGGCTCACAATATGGGCATCAGCGGCTTGCGTTATCAGCGTGATGGTTTGAACTGGTCGCAGATTGCCAAGCAGCTAAGCCAGCGAGACCGTCATGCCTATGTTAACCGTGTCACCAAAGAGACGGCCATTGACGTAAATGTGTGGCTCGATCGCGAAGGGGGCAGCAAGATCAAAACCGGCGTGGGCTTCTTCGACCATATGCTGGATCAAATCGCCACTCACGGCGGTTTCCGTATGGATATTCAGGTCAGCGGTGATCTCTACATTGATGACCACCACACCGTAGAAGATACGGCACTGGCACTGGGCGAAGCGATTAACAACGCGCTCGGTGACAAACGCGGTATTGGCCGTTTTGGTTTTGTCTTACCAATGGACGAGTGCCTGGCGCGCTGCGCGCTGGATATTTCTGGCCGCCCGCATCTGGAATACAAAGCGGAATTTAACTACCAGCGCGTGGGTGACCTGAGCACTGAGATGGTTGAGCACTTCTTCCGCTCCCTCTCTTATGCCATGGCCTGTACCCTGCACTTGAAAACCAAAGGCCGTAACGATCACCACCGGGTCGAGAGCCTGTTTAAAGTGTTTGGTCGTACTTTACGTCAGGCGATCCGTGTTGAGGGCAATACCCTGCCAAGTTCCAAAGGAGTGCTGTAATGAATGTGGTGATTCTGGATACGGGGTGCGCCAACCTCTCCTCTGTCACCTATGCGGTGCAGCGTTTGGGGTACGCGCCAGTTATCAGCCGTGACCCTGAGATTGTACTGCGTGCAGATAAGCTTTTCCTGCCAGGTGTCGGTACTGCCCATGCGGCAATGGATCAGTTAAAAGAACGCGAACTTATCGAACTGATTAAGAGCTGTACTCAACCGGTATTGGGTATCTGCCTGGGAATGCAGTTGCTGGCGACCAGCAGCGAGGAGAGTGGCGGTATTGAAACTCTCGGTATTATTGATACGCCGGTAAAACAGATGATGGATTTTGGTTTACCGCTGCCACACATGGGCTGGAATCAGATTACCCCACAGGCGGGTAATCATCTGTTTCGTGGGATCCCGGATGGGACCTATTTCTACTTTGTGCACGGATATGCAATGCCAATATGCCCAGATACCATCGCCCAGGCCAATTACGGCGAGCCATTTACCGCCGCAGTAGAAAAAGACAACTTCTTTGGCGTGCAGTTTCATCCGGAGCGTTCCGGTGCGGCTGGGGCCCAATTGCTGAAAAATTTTCTGGAGATGTGAGCACCATGATTATTCCCGCTTTGGATTTGATCGAAGGCAAGGTAGTGCGTTTGCATCAAGGCGATTACGGCCAGCAGCGTGATTACGGTAATCACCCACTGCCCCGCTTACAGGATTATCAGCAGCAAGGCGCTCAGGTGTTACATCTGGTCGATCTTACCGGGGCCAAAGATCCGGCAGCCCGTCAGATCCCCTTGCTGCGCGAGTTACTGGCCGGTGTAGATGTCCCGGTGCAGGTGGGCGGCGGCATCCGTAACGAACAAGATGTGGTCGCACTGCTGGAAGCCGGTGCAACACGGGTTGTCGTGGGTTCAACAGCCGTTAAGCAGCCAGAAATGGTGCAACAGTGGTTTGAGCGCTATGGCGCTGAAGCCATCGTATTAGCGCTGGATGTCCGAATTAATGAGGCGGGCCGCAAACAGGTGGCTATCAGCGGTTGGCAGGAAAACTCAGATGCTACGCTGGAACAAATCGTCGAACAATACCTGCCGTTTGGCCTAAAACATGTGTTGTGTACTGATATTTCCCGCGATGGCACCCTGAGTGGTTCCAATGTAGAACTGTATCAGGAAGTGTGCCAGCGCTACCCACAAGTGGCATTCCAGGCTTCCGGTGGTATCGGTTGTCTGGATGATATTGCCCGCCTGCGTGGCAGTGGTGTGCAAGGTGTGATTGTGGGCCGCGCGCTATTGGACGGCAAGTTTAACGTGAAGGAGGCGATCGCATGCTGGCAAAACGTATAATCCCTTGTCTGGATGTGAAAGACGGCCAAGTGGTCAAAGGCGTCCAGTTCCGTAATCACGAAATCATCGGCGACATCGTGCCACTGGCGCAGCGTTATGCACAAGAAGGTGCCGACGAGCTGGTGTTTTACGATATTACTGCGTCATCTGACGGCCGTGTGGTCGATAAAAGCTGGGTATCGCGGGTCGCAGAAGTGATTGATATTCCTTTCTGCGTGGCGGGTGGGATTAAAAGCGTTGAAGATGCAGGTCAGATCCTGACCTTCGGTGCCGATAAAATCTCTATCAACTCACCGGCGCTGGCAGATCCGACCTTAATTACCCGTTTGGCCGACCGCTATGGCGTACAATGCATTGTCGTCGGTATTGATACTTGGTATGACGCGGAAAGTGACAGTTATCAGGTTTATCAATTTACTGGCGATGAAAAACGGACCAAAGCCACCACCTGGCAGACCGAGGATTGGATCAAAGAGGTCCAGTTACGTGGAGCCGGTGAGATTGTGCTGAATATGATGAACCAAGATGGTGTGCGCAACGGCTACGATTTACGTCAGTTGAAACAGATGCGGGCCATCTGCCATGTTCCGTTGATAGCCTCTGGCGGTGCAGGTACCCCAGAACACTTCCTTGAGGCTTTCCGTGACACAGATGTCGATGGTGCGCTGGCAGCCTCGGTGTTCCATAAACAAATCATTAATATCGGCGAATTGAAAAAGTATTTGTCTGAACAAGGCGTGGAGATAAGAGTGTGTTAAGCGAACAACAAATTGCCCAACTGGATTGGGATAAAGTCGACAATCTGATGCCAGCCATCGTTCAGCATACCATTTCCGGTGAAGTTCTGATGATGGGGTATATGAATCAGGCAGCACTGACGGTGACACAGCAAACCGGCAAGGTAACCTTTTTCTCTCGCACCAAACAACGTTTGTGGACCAAGGGCGAAAGCTCCGGTAACGTGCTGAATGTAGTTAATATCTATCCCGACTGCGACAATGATACCCTGCTCATTCTGGCTAATCCTATTGGCCCAACCTGTCATTTAGGCAATAACAGTTGCTTCTCCCCGGCGGCCAGCGATTGGGGCTTCTTGTACCAGTTAGAACAGTTATTGGCCTCACGTAAATCAGCCGATCCAGCGAGTTCTTACACCGCCAAGCTATATGCCAGCGGCACTAAGCGTATCGCACAAAAAGTGGGGGAAGAAGGGGTAGAAACCGCCCTCGCCGCAACAGTGAATGACCGTGAAGAGTTGACCAACGAAGCATCGGATTTGATCTATCACCTACTGGTGTTGCTGCAAGACCAAGATTTGAATCTGAGTAAAGTGATTGGACGCCTGCGCGAACGCCACGAGAAGTAATTTTCGAGTTAGCTTTCTTATTGGCATAAAAACGCCCTCGACTTAGCATCGAGGGCGTTTTTATTAGGACAAACTTTTTAAATCAGCGAGCGGGTTACTCCAACCTACCCTACCTAAAGTCACCTCGGCGACACACTTAATTTAATAACTTATCCACCTGAGGCGTCGCGAGCGAAAGGAGTTTGATTGCAGACAGCGCACAGTCACCGGAGCGTACACTCAGTACGTGAGGATGACGAGCACTGCCCAATATCAAAATACGAACGCGCAGTAGCCGTTAACTTAAAGCCACTCAGTGTGGAACACACCTTCTTTATCAATACGCTTATAGGTATGTGCACCGAAATAGTCGCGCTGCGCCTGAATCAAGTTGGCTGGCAGTACGGCTGAACGGTAGCTATCGTAATAATTAATCGCCGCAGAGAATGTTGGTGTTGGGATACCGTTTTGAACTGCATAAGACACTACATCACGCAGTGCTTGCTGGTAATCATCAGCGATCTGCTTGAAGTAAGGTGCCAACAGCAAATTAGCAATATCTGCATTTTCTGCATATGCATCAGTGATTTTTTGCAGGAACTGTGCACGGATAATACAACCCGCACGGAAAATCTTGGCGATCTCACCGTAATGCAAATCCCAGTTATTTTCGTCAGAAGCGGCTTTCAGTTGAGAGAAGCCCTGAGCATAAGAGACGATTTTACCCAGATACAACGCACGACGGATTTTCTCGATAAATTCAGCTTTATCACCGGCAAAAGGCTGCACTTTAGGGCCAGTCAGTACTTTAGAGGCAGCTACGCGCTGATCTTTCAGAGAAGACAAATAGCGGGCAAACACAGACTCAGTGATCAGTGTTAATGGCTCACCCAAATCCAGAGAACTTTGGCTGGTCCATTTACCGGTGCCTTTGTTCGCCGCTTCATCCAGAATCACATCGACCAGATATTTACCGGCTTCGTCTTTTTTGGTGAAGATATCTTTGGTGATATCAATCAGGTAGCTGTTCAGCTCTCCCTTGTTCCACTCAGCAAAGGTGCTAGCCAGCTCTTCATTGCTTAAACCTAAAGACTGTTTCAACAGGGAATAAGCTTCTGCGATCAATTGCATGTCACCGTATTCAATGCCGTTGTGAACCATTTTAACGTAATGGCCGGCACCATCGGCACCGATATACGCCACACAAGCATCACCGTCATCAGCACGGGCAGCAATCTTCTCAAGGATAGGCGCAACCAGTTCGTAGGCTTCTTTCTGGCCACCTGGCATGATAGATGGGCCTTTCAATGCGCCCTCTTCGCCACCGGAAACACCAGTACCGATAAAGTTGAAGCCTTGTGCAGAAAGTTCGCGGTTACGGCGGATGGTGTCTTTGTAATAAGTATTACCACCATCAATCAGAATGTCACCTTTATCCAGATGTGGAGTCAGTGAAGCGATAGTCTTATCAGTGGCTTCACCCGCTTTCACCATCAGCAGGATGCGACGCGGTTTTTCCAATGAATCAACAAACTCTTCCACGGTATAACTCGGCACCAGATTTTTACCTGGGTTCTCGGCAACCACTTCGTCGGTTTTGTCTGATGAACGGTTAAAGATAGAAACGGAATAGCCACGACTTTCGATGTTGAGCGCCAGGTTACGGCCCATCACCGCCATACCGACAACGCCAATCTGTTGTTTGGACATTAAAAAACTCCTGTCTGAAGGATGACACCTGTTACCGGCCTTGAGGCCAACAGGTTTTTGATGTGGGAAACATGTTAACTCAGGATTATGTCAGCTGGGTAGTGATTGGTGCGATAGATAGCACAACTGACCAGTTGCTGTTCGCAATGGTTAATCAGGTGAAACTATCAGATAATCAGAATGGATAGGTGTATTCAAAATTAGTTACCGCAGCAGGAAAAACTGGAATAAAACCGTTCTAGGATTGTACATCGAGTTATCAATTTTTCTAGATCTACACCTATTAGAACATCTAAAATTAGTTTTACTTTAACCTCAAATACATTAGGACTCTATTTAAAACATGAGAGCTTTTATTAATTCAGACTAAATAGAGAATATATTTAGTCTGAGAGTAAAGTGAGAATACATACTATATTTTATGTATGTAATAAGGAATATTTAGTGTAGATGCTCATCTTTTAATAAACGTGTCAGTGCTATTTGGGGTTGATTTTCAACATCGGCTTGGATAAAAGACAGTAATAATTGAACACCTAACATTACTGGTAATGCTGCTAACATTACTGTACCACTAGTGGCTGGTTGACCTGTAGCCAAAGAACTATACCAAGAAACAAGACCATTAATTGCACCAAAAGAAAAAAACATCACACCAAAAAACAGCTCTAATGATGCAATAGAAAAACCTCTTAAAAAATAATTATAGAAAATTCTTTTAAGAAAGTTATTTATGTTACCTTTAAGGAAAGGAAACATTATTTTTTTTATATTTAAATTAGACACTTCATTCCCATAAACTGCATCCATAGGTATGTCAACAACCTTTGCTCTTATTACATTTAGTCTGAAAAGAATATCTGACTCGAAAAAATATCTCTTACTAATTTTATCTAATGGCAAACGTTTTAGTGCAGTTATCGAAATAGCTGTATATCCATTAGTGGGATCAAATAAATTATAATATCCGGATGAGAATTTAGTAAGAAATGAAAGAACTGCGTTCCCAAAAACTCTAACTTTCGGCATTGACTTCAAAGTATCAATATCATAAAAACGATTTCCTTTTGTGTAATCTGCGTCTCCTCTAGATATTGGAGCTATAAAGTATTTAATAAGATGCGGGTCCATTTGACCATCACCATCTACCTTTACAACAATATCTATGCCGTCTTTTATCGCGGCAGCATAACCAGAAAGTACAGCCCCTCCAACTCCCATATTCGCAGAATTATAAATAACTGACACCCGAATATCTTGTGAATTTTCTTCAACATATTGTCCAGATTTTTCTGGGCAACAATCATCAATAACATAGATTTTATCAACTAAATTATCAATTTTATCAAGTACAGAAAGGATATGCTGTTTTACTTTATAACAAGGAAGTACCACCGCCACTTTAGAAGTGTATATCATGTTCACTCCAATTTGAATAAATAGAAAAATAAAATTACCTAATTAAATTTAATCTAATTTCCACTGTTTTGTATTAGGATTATATGAGCATAGATTTTTTACGTTATGATTCTTAGCATATTCATGAATCCTTTCAGGATAGTTAGAAAACTCAGGACTAGCAAAATTCCAATCAGGCATATTAAATGATGCGATACCATTTACAGTAGGCAAATTAACTAATTCAGCAATCATCATTGCAGTAACATTATGTGAATACATGTTATTTACCCAGTCAGGAAATGTCTTGCTGATCTTATCAGGACTCCAGCCAAGGATATAAAAAGCTTGGCAGTCAGAAGGAGGTGCTGTTGCAACAGTAACTTTTTCAATTTCCTCTTGACGATTAAATACAAGATGCTGAGCACTTAATTCTGAGGCTATAGCTAGCATTGCAATTAAAAATAAATAAATGTTTTTAATTTTTAAAACCGATAAGAAATTCACGGCAATTACTACTATTGGGAAAGCTAAAAAAATCTGATAAGTTGATACAGCATTAAAAGCTTTAGCCCCAGGGACTATGGTATATACAAAGAACCAAAGACTGTGACCGAAAAAATTCATTACGGATAACCATGTAATACTTGTTGTTAAAAAAAGAATAAAAATTACTTTTCCAACAACAGATGTTTTTCTATTTTTAAATATATAGGCTGACGAAAATAAAAATAATAGGAATAGTATCGGGCTAACACCAGTATTATAATACTCACTAGATATAGTATATTGTGGATTAATAAACAACAATATTTTATTATAAACACTCCCAAACAAATAATTATTTATCCCAAGCTGCAGAGCATCATAAACTGGTATAGTATTGTTTAGAACCATATCATATGTTCGTAATTTTACTTCTTGAGATTTAGGATAAAAAACATATAAAAAAGGTATAATTGATAAAATAAACGTAACAAAAACAACAAAAATTGATATGAGTTTATTCCTATCAATTTTTATTTTTGATAAACCATAAATTACATCTTTGTAATTAAAAATTACAAAGAGAGATAAAAAAACCAAAACAAAATATGTCCAAAACCAAGCCATATAAAAACAGGTTAAACACCATGCTCCATACATAATCCCAAAAGAGATACCATACCATCTAAATAACTTATTATTATTTATCAATAAGTTATTTATTGTTTTATAAATAAGGTACGAGAGCAGTGGAGCTAAAGCTACAGTAGCTAATTGAAGCCGTGAATTATGACTTACCATAGCATTATTTATAGTAAATAAAATGGATCCAAGCAAAGCCCAGCCAACAGGAATATGAAATATTTTTCTAAGAAAGAAAAATATTGATATAAAACCAACAAACTTCAAAGTAACACTCGATAACTCTGAAGCAAGGAATGGCTCTATCCCAATGAACCTAAATACTGAATAAAAGATGGCCACGATAAAATAAGCATCAGTTTGCGCTATAGTATTTTTATAAGGATAATAGTAATTAGTCTCTGCCCAATGAGATAGCCCTTTAAATACATTATACCAATGTTCAAGTATAGATGAAGAAATCACATAATCATATGAATCTCCAGAAATAAATGTAAAACCATTAAGTATCTGCCCCCGATAAATAACCAACATAGTTGCCACACAACAACTAATAAAAAAAATAATTGAGTTTTTATTTTTTCCATGTATCATAAATCAACCTTTCCTTTCAAATTCAGATGCAATTTCGGATCACTACACATATATCCATCTCTTACTTGTGATATAACCAATGAAAGCGATTATAGGTAAGGAGATTATTTTTCCATATATAACATCACTAAAATAAAAAACTGAAATAAATATAATAAACACTGTTATCCAATAGTTAACGAAAACAACTACAAGGTATTTCAAAATCTTTGAAATAGCCATTGATGTCTTAAAAGTAAAAATGCTATGCAGTATATAGTTAACTATCAAGCCTGATATATAACCAATCAGCGTTGATTCCATTATACCGCTGTAATAATACATAGAAATTTTTAGCATTACTATATCAACCAAGGCCGAAATGACACCAATTGATATATAGATAAAAAATTGCTTGGTAAAAATCATATCGTAATTTTCTTATGTGTAAATTTAATATTTTAATTAAAATATTGCCATAAATAAAAATTTTAATCATCCATCACTACTTAGATAAATTTAACAATACGACTTCAATAGCCAAAATACTTCTTTTGCAGAATATAACTAAATAGATATTTTAACTGATTTATTTCTATATTTTCAACTTCTCAAAGTAACTCAAAGGCTATAAATAATGTCATAAACACCAACCAAATATAAATATTGATTAGTGTCGATAAAAAATATTTTGACTGCAGAAGGTAGCATACTCAAAGATGTTTAAACTAGACAGTTTCCAATGACTACTCGATTATCATTCAATGATACCGAACCTAGCTACCCATAAACTCTTTCAACCAGGCTTTAAATTCTGCACCTTGCTTTGGATGGCGCAGACCGTAGGCGACATAAGCCTGCATATATCCGAGCTTCTCACCACAGTTATAGGATTGACCGGTTAAAGCGACGGCATCTACCTGTTTCTCAGCGGCTAATGCATCAATAGCATCAGTCAGTTGGATACGACCCCAAGCACCAGGCTTGGTTTTTTCCAGCATTGGCCAAATATCAGCAGACAAAACATAACGCCCTACAGCCGACAGATTGGATTTGAGGTCAGCCGGGCTTTGCGGTTTCTCAACCATCGCGTTAATCCGGCTACTTTCACCAGGTGCTAAATCTGACACTTCACAGGAGATAACCGAGTAGTTGGATAATGCTTCAGGTTCTACGGCATGCACCAATACCTGGCTGGTACCAGATTCTTCAAATCGTTTAACTAACTGAGCCAAATTATCACGGGTTAAATCCGACTTGGCGTCATCAATCAAGACATCCGGCAACAATACTGCAAAGGGTGAGTCACCCACTAGCGGTTTGGCACATAACACCGCATGCCCCAAACCTTCAGGATGCCCTTGACGGATATGCATGATAGTCACACCCGGTGGACAGATAGATTGTACCTCATCCAATAGCTGACGTTTCACACGCGCTTCCAGCATGGCTTCCAGCTCATAAGACGTATCGAAATGGTTTTCTACCGCATTTTTCGAAGAATGGGTTATCAGAATGATTTCTTTAATACCAGCAGCAACACATTCGTTCACCACATATTGGATCAATGGTTTATCGACAATAGGCAGCATTTCTTTTGGAATGGCTTTAGTCGCGGGAAGCATTCGCATACCTAAACCGGCAACTGGGATCACTGCTTTCAATTTGGTCATAATTAACCTACTGATTTCTTGAAGCGAATTTAAAATCTATTCCTACTCAGCCGCTAAGCTGAAGTTAGTCAATTTGCTGTTTCAGCCAGGCGGTAAAGCTCTCGCCCTCGGTGTTATGGCGCACGCCATAAGTGACGAAGGCTTTCATATAACCCAATTTGTCCCCGCAGTCGTGCGATTTACCGGTCATATGAAAAGCCTCTACATCCTCTTGCTCCATTAACATCGCAATGGCATCAGTAAGCTGAATTTCATCACCCGCCCCGCGTGGCGTTTTCTTCAACAGCGGCCAAATGTCTTTTGACAATACATAACGCCCAACCACGGCAAGATTAGAAGGCGCATCAGCAAGTGAGGGCTTCTCTACCACTGCCGTCATTAGGGTACTTTCACCCGGAGACAAAGCTACATGATCACAATCAGCAATACCGTACTTGGAAACATCAGCTTTAGGCACCGGCTCCACCATGATCTGGCTACGCCCGGTCTCTTCAAAGCGCTTAATCATACTAGCAAGATTTTCTTTAGATAAATCTGCTGTTGAATCATCAAGTAAAACGTCTGGTAGCAGCACAATAAATGGGTTATCACCCACCATCGGTTGGGCACACAATACCGCATGCCCCAAGCCCTTGGCATGGCCTTGGCGCACTTGCATGATAGTGACATCCGGCGGGCAGATATTTTTAATCTCTTGCAATAGCTGCCGCTTAACACGTGATTCCAGTGCAGCTTCCAGCTCAAATGATGTATCAAAATGGTTTTCTATCGCATTTTTAGAGGAATGGCTGACCAGCACTATCTCTTTTACTCCGGCGGCCACACATTCATTAACGATATATTGGATCAGAGGCTTATCCACCACCGGCAGCATTTCCTTTGGGATCGCTTTAGTCGCTGGCAGCATTCGGGTACCAAGCCCGGCAACAGGAATGACCGCTTTTAAACACTTCATTACTATGACCTCTTCAACTTTGGACAGCAAAACTTACAGGATTAACTCTATAATAATTAGTCAAATAATCTATGATTACTCATTATTCCTTTAACTTTGTACAAGCTTACATCAGAACGTCTTTGATTACATTCTTAAATGTAGCAATAATAATTTCAACAAGTTATAGATTAATATCTTAGCCAAATCAAAATAGTAATAATGTCTTAGACTTTCTAGCAATAATGCTTACTTATCGATAATTTCATTATATAAGTCTATATAACTCGAAACCATTTTCTCGGAGGTAAAATTTTCTAAATAGCGATTTCGGGCATTTCGGCCAAACTTTTCTGATAACTCAATATCATCCCATAACTGATCCATCGCAGTTCTCAACGCGACAGGATCCGATGGGGGAACAACTAATCCAGTCTGTTGATCAATATTTATAAATGTCGTACCTGTACCAATCTCACTCGAAATTAGAGGCTTACCATACATCGCGCCCTCTAATAAGGTGATGCCAAAAGCCTCAGAACGCAAATGTGATGGAAAGACTACGGCATAACAAAGTGATAGTAATGAAGCTTTATCTTCGTCAGATACGGCACCAAGAAAATAGATATTATGTATATCTAATTTTTCCGCCTGTTTTTTTAACTCTGATTCAATTGGGCCAGCTCCGACAATCACAATCGGATAAGATGAATTTTTAGCTGCTTCGATTAGAATGTGAAGACCTTTATAATAACGAAAGGCACCAATAAACAGAAAAAAACGTGTTCCGAATTTATTTTTCCAGAAATCAATGCGTTCAGAGAGTGGCGTTGGATATGAATCCTCATCTAAACCGTAAGGTATCACACTTACTTTTCGAGAGAATTTCTTTAAAGTTACACTTGTGGCAACATAATTTGGCGATGCAGCAACAATCCGGGAAACACTACCAAGAAATAGATTCATCAATGGTGTATATATCTTTAAAATATTTTTTTGCTTAACAATATCAGAATGATAACTAACAACCGTTGGTTTATTAATACCAGATATAAAGTGAACCATATCCATAAAAGGAAACGGAAAATGATAATGAATAATGTCAGCCTGCTGCGCCAATTTTTTGAAATCTTTAATCGCTTGAAAAGAAAAAGGAGTTGAGGCCGCTTCAAAATTTACAGGTGAACAATATACGGTATGTGTTCCTATTTTTTTATTTATAATACCACCTCGTTTACTTAAAGAAAGCACTGTAGAATCAATACCTTTACTCGCTCCACCTTCACATAATTGAAAAATAACCTGTTCAATACCGCCGAAAGAATCTGGGTAATATGTTTTATAAAAATGCAGTACTTTTAGCATTATATTATTATACCTGCTTATAGGCTTTAATTGTTTCCTGAGTGCACCGTTTCCAGGAGAATGTACTAGCTCTGGCGAGCCCTGCTGCTATCGCCTTATTTCGCCATCCTTCATCCTGCAGACTTTTAACGATAGCGGTAGTCAGCCCCTCAACATCCAAGGCATCGCACATTAGACCCGACTCACCTATGACCTCAGGCAATGATGCCGCATTTGAACAAACGACAGGGATACCTGATGCCATAGCCTCAAGAACGGGTAAGCCAAACCCCTCATATAATGAAGGAAATAGAAATGTCCTTGCACCAGAAAAAAGCAAAGGAAGATCATCCGAACTTAAATAACCAAGGTATAGTAACCAGCCTTGTTGTGTGGCTAATTCAAAACGGCGATGTAATGACTCACTGTTCCATCCAGAGAAGCCACATATTACCAAGGGATACCGAGAGCGAAGATCCAAAGGCATGCGTTCATAAACATCAAGTAAGGTTGCAATATTTTTTCTTGGTTCGATAGTACCGGTAAATAATGTGTATTGTCCTGCAACCAAGTTCAATCGGGTCATTAAATTTTGCAGAGACACATACTCTCGTGGATAAAATTCACCACTACTGGCTAACGGCGCTGAAACTATTTTTTCAATAGGGTAATCAAAATACTCGGCTAACTCTTTACGAGTAAATTCAGAGTCAGTAATTAAGACTTTCGCCCTTTTTATCGTGAGTAATAATTCTTTTTGCATATATCGTACACGATTTTCTGGATGGCACTGTGGCCATTTAAAAATCGAAAGATCATGGAAAGTTGAGACAGCATTATCAACTCGCGGGGGTAAATAAAAATTGGTGCTATGGTAAATAAAACCCTGGTAAGGTTTTAATGCCAAACTTTTTAGCCACGGAGCAGAAAGCCGATACAACTCACTCGCAATTGCACTATTTTTTACCGCAGTTTTTAACCCTGAAGTAGCACTCGACTCAGCCTTAACAGCAGGCAAATCCCGAGATATTTTTCTACCCTGTAAAAACAACAGATCTGAGATATCGTCATTGTTTTGCAGCTCTCGGGCTAACTCATATGTGTAGCGGCCAATACCCGTCAGTGGGTATTTAATAGAGTCAATAGAAAAAACCACTCTCATTATTTTCTTTCCAGCATCCAACGTAGTGTTTGCTCTAATGGCGGCGTATTCCATCCATCAACAATACTTTGTAATTTGCTCGCATCACCGCATAACGTTTTTACTTCATTAGCACGAATAAAAGCTGGATTAACGCGAATTGATAGACTGTGTGAGGTTATTTCTTCGCATATGCTAATTACTTCACGTAATGAATAGGTTCTACCAGAGCAGACGTTAACAATCTCGCCAATAGGTTTGGCTGTTAGTAGGCCTAAATATGCTTTTACTAATGCTCTAACATCCGTAAAGTCACGCCATACGTCTAAATTGCCTAACTCTATTTCGTCGGCTTTACGTTTGAAGTGAGAAACTATTTTAGGCAATAAGAAATTATTTGATTGCCCAACACCGGTATAGTTAAAGGGACGAACAATGATAATCGGTAATTTTTCAGACCATAATTTAGCCATATATTCCATGGCTAACTTGCTGACGGCATAATCATTAGCAGGATTCACCACAGCTGTTTCACTCAACATACCAGCTTGGGTGTTACCATAAACATTAGCACTGCTGGCAAGCAAAACTGCGTCTATAGTATCGGCAACACTACTCAATGCGGCCAATAAATTCCTGGTACCAACAACATTGACATCATAAAAAGCGCCAGGATCTCCGTGCCCGACAAATGCAATTGCAGCAAGGTGAATAACAAGATCCGGTCTCACCTGCTCAATAATAGAAGTAAGCCCGTTAGCATCAAGTAAATCCACTTGAAAATAATCAGGCTCATTTGAAGGCTGTGAACCTAAACCAAATACCCGGTAGCCGGCAGCGGATAACTCCGCTGCCATATAATGGCCCGTAAATCCCTGAATACCGGTGATCAGGGCACGTTTGCCATTCATTACCATCAGAATGAGAAACCTTGTTGATTACGACGGAGATCTTCTTCCACCATCATCTGGCAAAGTTCTTCTAATGTAGTTTTAGGCTCCCAACCAAGTATATCCTTGGCTTTTTGAGGGTTACCAATTAACAATTCAACTTCAGCAGGGCGGTAGAACTTCGGATTAACTTTAACTAAAGTATTTCCTGTTTCAATGTCGATCCCAACTTCATTGTCATCTTTACCCTCAAATCGCAAATTGAAACCTGCAGCTTTAAATGCCATAGATACGAAATCACGTACAGTCTCGGTACGGTTGGTCGCCAGAACAAAAGTATCAGGAACATCTGCTTGCAGCATACGCCACATGCCTTCTACATATTCTTTTGCAAAACCCCAGTCACGTTTGGCATCCATATTCCCTAATTCAAGAATATCCAGTTTACCTAATTTAATTTTTGCGACTGAATCTGTAATTTTACGGGTAACAAACTCACGTCCACGCAGAGGAGACTCATGATTAAAGAGAATACCACTACAACCAAAAATACCGTAACTCTCGCGATAGTTGATTGTCATCCAGTGCGCGTATAACTTAGCTACACCATAAGGACTACGTGGATAGAATGGAGTCTCTTCGATTTGTGGTATAGCTTGAACTTTTCCGAACATTTCAGAAGTAGATGCCTGATAAAAACGAATTTTAGTATTAACAATACGAATGGCTTCTAATAAGTTCAGTGGACCAATACCTGTAATTTCCGCCGTTGTTACAGGTTGATCGAAAGAAACACCAACAAAACTTTGAGCAGCAAGGTTATAAACTTCCGTTGCTTGTGTTGATTGCAACAAACGGATGCTAGCAGAAAGATCAGTGAGGTCATATTCGACTAAATGGAGATTAGGATGTTTGTCGATACCTAATTCTTCAATACGCCAGAAGTTTACAGAACTGGTACGGCGATAAGTGCCATAAACTTTATAGCCTTTTTCAAGTAACAATTCAGCCAGATATGCACCATCTTGACCTGTAATACCGGTAATTACTGCAGTTTTCATTCTAACCTCTGTTTTATTTATTAATAGCTTTTACTTGTTCAAAAATAGTCTCGGCAGATAAACTCCAAGAGTTAACTTTATAATAATTCCTTATACTGTACTCTTTATCCACAAGTAATTCTTTGTTATAAATATACTTCTTAAGCGCTTCAGTCCAACCAACAACATCCCAAGGAGATATATACTCAATAAAGTCTCCTCCAGCTTCTGGTATAGAGGCTGCATTTGAAGCTAAGCAAAATTTTCCATATGCTAGACTTTCAGATACAGGTAGTCCCCAGCCTTCATACAACGACGGATATACACTGAAGAGGCTGTTTCTATACAAAAGTGAGAGCATGCTATCTTCAATATTATTGAAAATTTTAATTTTATCTTTTACTCTAGGGTCAAGAGCAATATCTTGAAGAAAATCATGAACTCCCCAACCGGGCATACCTACAAATACGAGTATAGGTAAATTCTCACACTTTTCCTCTATTAGATTGATATATGCCTTATATAAAACTTCATGATTTTTTCTTCTTTCAACTGTTGACACAAAAAGAATATATTCACTATGTTTAAGATCAGCTGGTAATTCCACTACTTCATTATTTTTCAAATTAGGGAAATCACATCCCAATTGTATAACATTTAATTCAGGAATTGGTGTACCCATTTCAACTAAAAGTTCACGGAGATCTTTTCTGGAACAGTCTGAGATACATAATATTTTATCAGCACACCACGCCACATTTGAAAAATAATGCCTAAAGGCAGCTGAAACATTACCGACACAAAGGTGAGGCAGTTTCACTGGAATTACGTCATAGCAAAATAATATAACGTTTAAAGAAAACTCTTTTTTAAGAGAATATAAATAGGTTAAGTCTTTCTGATCCCAATCCAGTCCTAAGGATAAATAAATATCATTCGCTGCAAAAGGAGAATCCCTTTCTAATTTATTGGCTTTAGCTTTTACATGAGAAGAATTTTTTTCATGTTTAGCGAAGAGTTCTTTTAGACCAGCCTTCAGGTGCCTTGCACTACCAAGAAAATATCCAAAAGCACTTTTTTTTCTGACAAGAAACGAATGTAAAGAAGATGAAATAGAACGAGGTAGTTTGGAGTTATACTTCAAAAACAAAGTCTTTAGCCTCTGTTCAAATCCTATTTTAGATGCATCGTCAATTAATATTGATTTTTTTTGATATTTAGAAAAATTAGCAAAATAGGAGTTTACAGTATCCCGACTAACTTCATAATACCCGACGAGAGGATCATATACACAGAATTTTATATCATCATCAGTTTGTCCAATAGCATATTTTGCACATTCAGCTTCGACTCTAATTATTCCAACAGCAGGACGATTCCATTTACTAATAGTAGTAACGTCCATCCAGATAGATGACATTTATTTTCCCTCAATTACTTTTTTTACAGTTTGTGGAATAATCTGAAGGCAATGTTCCCAAAGTAAATCATCTAGGTTATTCGGCTCTTCAGTTGTAGTGCATTGCGATTTATCGTTTAAGATAGACCTGATAGATGAAGTAAAATCCTGACTATTATGACAAATTTTTATTTTATCAAGATCTTTATAACGTTCATAGCCTCTTAATGCTGTTTCAGTGGCAATAACATATTTTTTCGAAAAAATTGCTTCTGCAGTTTTGATATTAGATCCACCACCATGTGGAATTGGCAAAAGAAAAGCCGTTGCAAGTTCCTTTACTGCAGCCAAATCTTCATCTGAGAGCATATAAAGTAACTGAAGCCTACTTTTATTTATACTATTGTAATCAGTATCAACTAATTGACCGTAAAGACTTTCGCACACACTGCCAACAACGACAAGTTTGGAGTCTGGAGGTATACAAGCTAAAGAATCACCGATACAGGCTTTAAAACCCGTAAAGTTAGGGGGGTGTCCGCTAGCCACATACAAAATCCAAGGGACCATTGGTAATTGACTTCGCCAATAATCTAGTCGATCCTTTGCCGCTGTCCATTTTGAAATTCCATTTCTGGCAAGAATTACATTCTGTGCACCATAAGTAGATAATACATCTGAATCACTTTCTGTTACAGCACATACAATATCAGCTTGTTGAGCTGCACTAATTTCTAATTCTTTTATTTTTTGGATAATAGATTCAGCTTCGATGATTGAATAACTTTCTAAAATATCTTTTTTAAGTATCCATTCAATATTTTGTGAACCATATATTAATATAGGCCTTCTAACAAAAAATTCACTAATTAATCGCTCAGTCAAAGGCCATAACCAAGGCTGCTCAACATGTATAACATCAATATCTTTAGGTATTATTTTTATCAGTTTATCAAAAAAATCCCTATCTTTAGATACATATTCGCCACATTGAAGGTCAGTAATAAGTGGAACTAATTTTCCATCAAATTTCCTATAAGGTGAATTAAAATCAAAAGGTAGATCATGAGAATCAACATCACTTTTAGGATAGTTTTCAGGCTCGTATAAAGCAAAATTTATTATGTCAAAACCATTACTTTCATATACCTTTTTAATATTAGCTAATCTTATTTGCCCCCCATGCCGTGGTTTGACTAACGGATATGTACTTAACAAAAGCACCTTACTTTTCATATTTACCTTCAAATAATAACTTATTTTAATGAGGATACTCATTTCAAAAAAAAAGAACCATTTTGTTATAGATATATGACTTCATTCCTTTGTTTTTTTACTTCTGACTGAATTAATAAAATATTTTATAGGCTTGACTATCAGTGATATCATATTCTTACAAAATTTTATTATATTAATTTCCTCTCGCGAGCTATCCCTTTTATAGCAATCTAATTCATCCTTAATTTCATTGACTTTATTATTTAGCTCACAAACTTCTTGGTTAAGTTCATTAAGCTTACTAGTGAACTCACTAATTTCCTTTCTAAGTTCATTAAAAAGCATTTTCCTCTCCATAAGTTTTTCTAAATAATAGTTAAGATGAAAATTGCGGATTTCCTTTTCACTAGGATTTGAGAGTCTCCAGTCATAATAATTTTTATCATATAGAAACTCTAATGGAATTAAATAATTTAGAACAGTAAAATCAAGAAATTTACCAGCATATTCTCTATCCGTACATTCACTTAATAACTTGAATGGGGAATCACCTAAGATTATTGTCTTTTTTCCATATAAAATAGCTTCGAGACCAACACTAGAATTTATAGTCACTATATTCCGACATTTATCTATAAAATCTTGGGGAGTTAACACCTCACTATTTGCAGTTATCTCAGAGTAATTTATATATCCAGAAGGATGTTTACGAATCAAAATATCATTTGATAAAGAGCGACAATAATTTATCAACTCAAAATTAGAGAATCCATTTGAAAATGCAATAATATTTGAATCATCTTCTACTTGTAATGGAACACCAATATCATATACTTCTTCAATCAATCTTTCTTTTTCTTGCCCTTCTATTTTAAGTAAATTTAATAAGTAATTTCTATCAAACTGAGTAATCTCAATAAAATCTTTTTCTTTGCTAAAAGAAGTAAACCTTTTACTAGCTTCTGTATTGCCATTCACGCCGCTGAAATCAAAATAGCAAGTTCCTACATAATTAGGTGCTCGCAGAGGCCCCATCTCATTGTGTATAACTTTTATTTTCATCTGCTCAGCAATATAAGCAACACTAGGAATATTACACCACAGCACAATGGCAGAAATTTCATACTTTGATACTAAATCATTAAAAATGTCATTTAGTAAAATCTCAAGAGGTAAATACCGCTCAGTTAATAACTTTCCCCAAACAATATTTTTTGATTTGTATTTTTTCTCCAATTCATCAAATATTTCAGGATTGATTAAAACTTTATCAATCGATGTTAATAAATCTTCTGTGGGGATGTTAGCATCATAAGATGCTAACCAATTATCAGGTATATCAGCAGATGGAGGTTCGAAAATTTTTTTTTGGCCTATATGAATAGCATTTTTGATTGGAAACCTATCTAGTGCTAAATATAAGCTAGTTAAAAAAGTTTTATGCGTATATTTCACATCATAAGGTAACCAAAAGAATATATATTTATTATCTTTTTTGGAATACATATATATTTACCTGGCCTTGAACCTTTTCAACAGGCAACATTGCATTTTCATTCAACAATTGATGTGTATTGATTCCATGCTCATCAAATTGATAAACATCTTGGCCATACCATGTTAGCAATTCTAAACCATCGCTGAATTTAGATAAAAAATCTAAATGAGTGTAATGTCTAAAATGAAATTTATGTGGATTCAGATCTAAACTGTGTTTCTCCTGATTGGGTACAGAAACTATAATCAATCCATCTTTTTTACATGATTTTTTGATTTCGTCAAAAAGTTGTTCATCTTTATCTACGTGCTCAAGTGACTCAAAGCAGGTTATTACATCAAATACATTGACGGGCAATGTGAATGGAAAAAGTTTATTCGCGAAAATATTATTTTCTTTAACGTAATTTTTATTAGCTTCTAAGATCGCTTCAGAAGAACCATCAAGGCCAATAAAATTGGCCTGTTCGAATTCAGAAGATAACATAAAAATACCATATCCATTCCCGCAAAAAATATCTGCCGCATTTATGATGATGTGTTTTTTCTGTCTTATGATCTCTATAGCCAACTCATATCTTGACGTATGATCACGCCGAATACCATCAATTGTATTAGAGGTCTGCCGTTCACCGCTATAAAGGGAATAATCTTTAGTTTCATCTAAGTATTCTTCAACAGATACATTGCTAACTTCACTAGTATTCTGAGAATAATCTACGTTAGTAGTATCTTTATTATTTTTGAAAAATTTCAACATCTGCTGGAACATAAAGTATCCCTCCAAAATTATTTTTTAAAAGATTACCAGGGGTATTCACGGTAAATACCTTTGCACAAAAAACTCTATCATAAAAGTTAGGGGAATACGGGTCCTCTTTTATACCTATATCTACTCTGTAATCTCCCATAAAAAATGGTATTTTAAATCGCCAAGTTATAATAGACACCATACCCTTATTCATTAATGGAAGTCTCTTATTATAGTAATTGGAATTCATGCTGAGTAAAGGGAAACCTGCCTTATCTCCGATTAATAATCCGATAACGGCTCCTTCTGGGGTAGCGTCATTGCAACGAATGACAGCTTTAAATACTACCTCATCCTGGGCATAGAAAGTATTACTTTCAATCTCATCTGAGTTTAGAATATCAAAACTAATAAATTCTAGGCTCTTGGTTCCTGTGTCTATAAGTAATGAATTAGCCCGTAGATTAGGATCGACTTTAATCTCGTTCGCTGCAACCTCAGTATAATTAACCTCAACATTTTTAGAATTTTTATTGCTAGATTTGTTTTCAACAAGATCATTTTGGTAAAAATCACAAACAGTCGCAGCATCACCAATAGATTTAATCTTTCCATCAGCAATATAGATTGCTCTATTACAAAATTGTCTGACTTGCGCTAATGAATGACTTACGAAAAGAATAGTCACTTTATCCGCTAATAAAGAATTCATTCGCTGCATACATTTAGCTTGAAATGCCAAATCCCCGACACTTAATGCCTCATCGACAATTAAAATATCAGGTTTTACGGCTGTAGCAACAGAGAATGCTACTCTTGCCTGCATCCCACTTGAATAAGTTCTTACTGGCTTATCAAAATAATCTCCCACGGCGGCAAAGCTTTCAATCTCCGGCATAATGCCACTGATCTCTTCTTGACTGAAGCCTAAAAGTTGCCCTGCCATATACGCATTCTGCCGTCCTGTGAAATCGGGATGAAAGCCCATACCTAGCTCGAGCAACGCAGCAACTCTTCCCTCAGTGTGTATTGAGCCAGTTGTAGGTGTCGTCGTCCCAGTGATCATCTTTAGTAACGTACTTTTCCCTGCACCATTTACGCCAATAATACCTATAGAATCCCCAGGATTAATAGTAAAGGTTATATCTCTTAATATCCATTTTTCAGTATGTCTTTTTTTAGCCGGAATAGAGATCCACTCGATAAACCTACTAAATTTATTCGGATATTGCTTATAAGCTTTTCCGACATTATTTACTATGATACTACTCATTATAGTTCATCCACCATGTCTGCCGAGTGTTTTTTAAATAGCTTAAATCCTAGATAACAAAAGACAATAGATAATACAATGACTAATTTTAGTGGTCCCACTTGTGGCCATTGACCATGAACAAAAATGTTCTGATAAGAATTAATCAGTCCAGCCATTGGATTCCATCTAATTAATTTTTGCGCCCATTCGGGTAGTGTTCCAACCATATATACTATTGGAGTAAACCAAAACCAAAATTGGAGTAAGATACTAATAAATTGCCCAACATCTCGGAAGAAAACATTGATCACACCTACGGTCATTCCTAGACCTATGGAAAAGACTATCTGTAGTATAAGAAGAGGGACCATTGCTAGAATAACGACTCCAGGAAAATTCCCACTTAGTATTAAAAATATAATAAAGATAGTGAATATTATAATGAAATTAAGTAGTGATGAAATGCTAATAATAATTGGTAAGCATATTCTAGGGAAGTTTAATTTTTTTAATAAATTTGCATTATCGGTAAATACATTTTGACTTCTAGATATAATCTCCGCAAAAAGCCCCCAGGTTAAGATGCCTGAACACAAATATATACTGTATGAAAAGGATCCAGATGTTTGTGGTAACCTAGCTTGCATTAATTGAGAAAAAATGACAGTGTAGACGATAATCATGGATAACGGTTGTAATACTAACCAAGAAATACCCAGCATACTCATCTGATAGCGCGATTGAAAATCACGCTTTACGCTGCCAAAAATAAACCCTCGATAGCGATATATTGCCAATAACATCTCTTTCACTGTTATTCCCTACCTAGTAATTCTAAAATTTCCTGAGTCTTATCATTCATTAGTTCAATATTAGCTAAAGACTCAACATTCAAGCGCACAACCGGCTCTGTATTCGACGTTCTTAAATTAAAGCGCCAGTCGCTGTATTCAATATTGACACCATCGGTTAAATCAATATTGGTCGCATCAGGTTCGTAAATAGCTCTAATTTGAGCAATACGTTTGTGAGCATCAGTGAGTTTACGGTTAATCTCACCAGAGGCCGGGAATGCTTTCATTCGCTCACCCACAAATTGGCTCAAAGACATATTTTTGACGCAAAGCAATTCAGAAACTAACAACCATGGAATCATACCACTATCACAGTATGCAAAATTTCGGAAATAGTGGTGGGCACTCATTTCTCCACCATATATTGCATCTTCTTTACGCATTCTTTCTTTGATAAAGGCATGTCCCGTTTTTGACATAATTGGAATGCCACCAGCTTTTTCTACTATATCTATAGTATTCCAAGTCAAACGCGGATCATGAATAATCTTGGCACCAGGTTCTTTTTTCAAAAAAGCTTCAGCTAATAAACCAACAATATAATAACCTTCAATAAATTGCCCACTCTCATCGAAGAAGAAACAGCGGTCGAAATCGCCATCAAATGCTATGCCCATATCTGCACCAGATTCGGTAACAGCTCTTGCAGTGTCCGCTCGACATTCAGGTAACAGCGGATTAGGGATTCCATTGGGGAAATTACCATCAGGCTGATGGTGAACTGTTACAAATTCTATAGGGAGATGAGCTGCAGTAAAACGTTTTTCAATTTCATCAATAACATGTCCGGCCGCACCATTACCGGAATTTACTACTAACTTCAAAGGCTTGGTAAAGTTTTTAAAGTCAATATAGCCCATCAAATGATCAATATATTCATTAAGGACCGATACCTTCTTATAACTCCCTCTTTTACTTTGAACTGGTACAGTAAAGTTATTTTCTTCAGCAAGTTTTTGGATATCGCATAACCCTGTATCACCGCTAATGGGTTTAGCATTTTCTCTAACTAACTTCATACCGTTATAATTCATCGGATTATGGCTAGCTGTTACTTCGACTCCACCATCAACACCTAAATAAAATGTGGCGAAATAGATTTCTTCTGTTCCACTTAAACCAATATCTAATACATCGCTACCAGCATCCATCAAACCTTCTGCCAATGCCATTTTCAATGATTCACTAGTTAAACGAACATCGCCACCGACAACGATAGTTTTTGGTTTTAGATATTCACCAAAAGCTCGACCAATACGGTAAGCAATATCTTCATTCAACTCTGGACCTAATTGACCACGGATATCATAAGCTTTAAAACAAGTTAAGGTATTCATTGTTTCCTCTAAATCAGCAACGGCCATAATGGTCTTTAACTCGAATAATATCGTCATCGCCTAGATAAGAACCTGACTGTACTTCAATAAGCTCAAGTGGGATCTTACCGGGGTTTTCCAACATATGAAGTGAACCAATAGGGATGAATGTCGATTGATTTTCAGTAATTAAAAATGTTTTGTCGCCAATCGTCACTTTTGCTGTTCCTGATAACACAATCCAGTGCTCTGCCCGATGATGATGCATCTGCATGGAAAACGCGCCACCAGGTTTAACTGTAATCCGGTTAACATTAAAACGCTGTTCATTAACCACAATATCGCAGCGCCCCCAAGGACGATAAGTTTCTCGGTGACGGCGATACTCGCTACGTTTCGTCTGCTTGAGATATTCAACGATCTTTTTAACGTCTTGTACTTTAGATTTATCTACCACTAGCACCGCATCTTTAGTGCTGACAATGACTAAATTATCCACACCAACTGCAGCAACTAATTTCTCATCAGTATTGATATAGCAATTCTGTGTATCATGCAGGAATGTATCACCTGTAGTGGCATTACCTGATTTATCTTTGTTACTCACATCCCAAAGTGCGGACCAAGAACCAACGTCACTCCACCCCGCATCCAGCGGCACCACTACGGCGTTATTTGTTTTCTCCATTACCGCATAATCGATTGACTCATCAGGGCAGGCACTGAACTGATCTTTATCTATAGTGATGAAATCTTTGTCTGAATCAGAATCCTTCATCGCAGCTTTACAAGCATCAAGAATGTCTGGTCTAAATTTCTCTAACTCTTGAATATAACGTTTGGCCCGAAACATAAACATGCCACTATTCCAATAATATTCACCAGAATTGATATATTGTTCAGCAGTTTCTAAATTAGGTTTCTCAACAAACCGCTTGACGCTAAAAGCTTCCAAAGCCTCTTTGACTGTCGATTCTCCACGCTGAATATAACCATAACCCGTTTCTGGGCCGGTCGGAACAATCCCGAATGTTACCAGGCAATCCTTTTTAGCAAAAGGAATCGCACCGATAATAGCCTGGTGGTATGCATTACAGTTATTGATGATATGGTCAGCAGCCAACACCAACATTATCGGGTCGTCGCCTTGAGAGATAGCATTTAATGCGGCTAAAGCAATTGCAGGGGCAGTGTTGCGGCCAACGGGTTCTAATATTATATTATGTGAAAGTTTATTAATTTGTCGCAACTGCTCTGCGACCAGGAAACGGTGTTCTTCGTTACAAATGACAACCGGTTCTCTGACAGAAATCCCTTCTAAACGATTTACAGTTTCCTGCAACATCGAATTCACCCCGTGCAAGCGTAAAAATTGCTTTGGATAGAGTTCTCTTGACATCGGCCACAGGCGGCTGCCCGTACCGCCAGCCATAATCACGGGAAGTAACATCATATATCCTTAATCACCATAAAGTTTGAACTAAAGAGGTACCGCCACAACAAGTGAGAATGAAAACCATTTCACTTTAAATAATATGCTATTAAATAATTAGTTTTTACAATGCTACCGCCCTTGGCTTTTCAGCTACCAATAGCTATTGGGTCACATTTACAGCATAGTTTACGCATATCTTGCATTGCAGAATGCATGATTTTAGCAAGGAAAACACACCCAATTAATCATTTTATTTTATGGCTATTATATAGCATTAACTTTGACTTTAACTAGGAAACATCTGTGATTTTTATATGTTCACCAGAATGCGCATACCATAATAATATATCCACTTCAACCATTTAGATGTAAGTTTACGGCAGTTCTCTAGCATACTTTTTATTTTCAATCTCATCCAATTTTTATATTTAGATTTGAAAATTCCCAAGTATAAGCCCATTATTCACTTTGGCGGCATAAGCCGTAGAAATCAAAGGTGAAATTGGATATATGGAATGGATCGCAGATCCTACTATTTGGGCAGGACTGGCAACGCTGGTAGTGCTCGAAATTGTATTAGGCATTGACAACCTGATATTTATCGCCATTTTGGCAGAAAAGCTTCCACGTCATCAACGAGATAAAGCCAGAGTTACCGGTTTACTGTGCGCACTGTTGATGCGTTTGGTGCTGTTAGCCAGTATTTCATGGCTGGCCACATTAACGGCTCCCTTGGTCACCTTATCTGGCCACCCGTTCAGCGCCCGTGACTTAATCATGCTGGTCGGTGGGGTATTCCTGCTCTTTAAAGCCACCATGGAGTTAAACGAGCGGCTTGAAGGCAAGGACCAGCATCAAGGTCAGCAGCGCAAAGGTGCACGATTTTGGCCGGTCGTCGCACAAATTGTGGTGCTGGATGCCATATTCTCGCTCGATTCGGTTATTACTGCCGTCGGTATGGTAGACCACCTCGCGGTCATGATGGCTGCGGTCTGTATTGCCATAGGTTTGATGCTGTTGGCCAGTAAGCCATTAACCCGTTTTGTCAACGCGCATCCAACCATTGTCATACTCTGTCTGAGCTTCTTACTGATGATCGGTTTCAGCTTAGTGGCTGAAGGCTTTGGTTACCATATTCCAAAAGGATATCTGTACGCTGCGATTGGTTTCTCCGTCATTATTGAATCGCTCAATCAATTCGCACAATTCAATCGCCGTCGCTTTTTGTCAACGGTTAGACCGTTACGTGAAAGAACCGCAGAAGCAGTGTTACGTATGCTAAGTGGCAAACACGAAGAGGCCGAGCTGGATAACCATACTGCTAACCTGATCGCTGATAATACCAGTGTCGGCCAAGAGGTGTTCAATGAGCAGGAACGCCGCATGATTGAACGGGTGTTGGGGCTGGCGCAACGTACCGTGAGCAGCATCATGACATCACGGCATGATGTTGAGTATCTGGATCTTAACGATCCGCCAGAGAAACTGACTCAGTTGCTGACAAAAAATTTGCATACCCGAATTGTGGTTACTGAAGATAGTTCGACAGATGAACCCTTGGGCGTTATTCACGTCATTGATTTATTAAGGCAACAGTTAGCAGATGAAAAGCTCGACTTACGCGCATTGATTCGCCAACCGTTGATTTTCCCCGAGCAGGTTTCGCTGTTGATGGCATTAGAGCAGTTCCGTCAGGCACAGACGCATTTTGCCTTTGTCGTGGATGAATTCGGTTCCATCGAAGGGGTGGTTACCCTGACCGATGTGATGGAAACCATTGCTGGTAATCTGCCCGTGGCCGGTGAAGAGTTGGATGCCCGTCATGATATTCAGCAAACCGAGGATGGTTGCTGGATTGCGAATGGCTATATGCCGCTGGAAGATTTGGTGCTCTATCTGCCGCTACCTATCGATGATAAACGTGAATATCACACCTTGGCCGGGTTAATCATGGAGTATACCCAGCGCATCCCACAGGTCGGTGAACAGATGAAAATTGGTGACTACCTATTTGAGCCCTTGGAAGTCAGCAGCCATCGTATCTTGAAGGTAAAAATAACACCGCTGAAAGTGCCTGACCCAGATTATGAAGTGTAATAAACCATCGTGATTTGGCGTAAAAGCCGGGTAAACTCGCCCGGCTTTTTTATCGTGATAGATTGTGATTACAAGTGCACAGGCACCAGAATCTCAGTGGCAACAATCACCACCACCAACCCGACTAAAACCGGTACCGAGGTGCGTTTCACCACTTCAAATGGTGAAATTTTTGCCATACCAGCAACAGCAACCACCACGCCTGAAACCGGGGATAAAGTACGCCCCAAATTTGAAGCCTGTAGCATCGGAATAACCAGATAGGCTGGATTTATCCCCATCTGAGCTGCCAGTTTTGGAATCAATTCAACAAACGCATAGAACGGCGCATTGCCTGACCCGGTGGTCATGGCCGCCAGCATCGTAATCACCACCAGTACCAGCATCATAATAATGCCACCGGTACCAAAAGATTGAGCTAGCCCAATCAGACCACTGATAAAACCAACGGTACTCAACCCTTGTGCAAATACCCCGGCGGCAACCAAAAGCATTACTACAGTAGCAAACGCATCGGCCATGCCACGATAAGCCACCTCAAGGCCGGTAAATACCGTTTTAGCACTGAAGCTGCGTAAGAATTCAATGACGGCGGCAATCAGCATGCAAATCACCAACACCGTAATAATATGCAGTTCCGGCCCCCATTTACCGTCAAATATCAACACGCCGATAATCGGGGTAAAGGGTAAAATGGCGTAGAAACCCGGCGCATTGGTGGTGATGTCATTAACATCCATCATCTCATGCTTTTCCTGACTTTTATTATCCAGATAGCGCTGCCAGAAGAAGTGAGCGATAGCCATGCAGACAATCGCGGCAATAGAGATAGGTAAGGTGGTTTTAAAAGCAAAATCGACTAATGGCATCTCAGAGGCTTTCGCTGCCAGTACCACATCGCCTGAGGTTGGCGCGAGAATAATTGCCGCCGGTGATGCACAGATTGCAGCTGCGGCACCCCGACTGATACCGACGTTAACCATCACTGGGAACAGTGTCGCCATCAGTAACACGCCCAACCCGGTTGCCGATGATACCGCCAACGACATCAAGCAGGCCACAAGATAAGCCGCAACCATCAGTAAGTATGGGGAATTGATCATTTGCAGTGGTTTAGAGGCAATCTTAACCACGACATCATTGGCACCGATATGGGTCATATAAGCCGCAAAGCCACATAGCATCATGATCATCATGCCAAGATCGCCACCACGGCTCATCAGCAAGATTTTGACATATTCAACAATGTCCGTCGCCCGCCAGCCGGTTGAGGTCGCACTGGCAGGTAATACATTCTTGCCCATTAAGGCACTGATAATTAATAGCAGTAAACCACCGACCATCAGCACACCTGTTGCTGAATAGCCTTTAATAATATAACGGCCTACACCTACGGCCACGACTATCCCAATCAAAAGATCTAACATATACCCTCTCTGAATCTTGCCTGTTGCTGTGTGTTGCTAAATATTGCTTCAGCATTATTATCGTTAAAATACTTAAATGGCTCTGCACTCTGCCCAAAGTCCATCGGCGAGTTTATGACATCTATCAATGATTCGCAGAGATTTTAGAAACAAATAGTAGTTTGTGAGCAAGAGAGAGGATTTTATGTTTTGAATGGCGAGATTGGCGAACAATTACACAACAAATGGATAACAGTATGCCGTCATTATCTCCGATAAACAGCCATGCCTATCGGAGATAATGGGTAATTAAAGCTTATCGATAAGCTTTTTAAGATCTTTGCTAGCACGGTTTTGTTGATTACGCTCAGCCCAATCATTGAGTGCTTTTTTAGCTCGTTGCTGTAATTCATTACGCAACAACTGTTCGACATTCAATTGATAGCTAAGCTGAGTCCACGGACCATAAATGCGCAGAGGGATATCAGTACCTTGCAACATTTTTACCAGGCTATCTTGCCCGCTCCAGCCTTGCATAACCCGTACCGCCAGATTCATATCACATTGCTGTTCGGGTAAATTAAGTGACCCGTTACCTTTAATGGAAATCAACGCCGAATCGGCACTAAGATTACTGACTTTCATTGATCCTCGGTGCAAAGCCAGGCTCGCTTGTAGCTGTGTAACCTCAGTATAACGCTCATAACGATCCTGACCTTTGACATCACTGGAACTGCGGGTCACCGCCTGTTGAATAAGCTGTTGAATATTCAGCCCTTCCAGCCGCGCATTAGTCATGCCGAACTGCGCATCCCCCTGCCAACGGTGGTTGAATGCCTCAACATTAAGACCATCACCAGACAACTGAGCTTTCATGGAAAATTTGCCCGTCATCATCGGCGGCAAACCGGCGGCCAATAGAACCGGCCCCAATTCCATATGGTTTATCACTGGGTTAACGGTAGCCAGAACCCTCTTGCCCGTCACATCCAGTGAGCCTGGCAACGAAAAATCGCCCTCAACCGCACTACCGGTTAAGCGGCTAATCTCTACATTCCCGCGCTGATTAGAGGCTTGAAGATTGAGTTGACTGATTTTAATCGCCCGATAGACCAGGTTATTCGCCGTTAGCGATATTTGGGCGGTAAAGTCGCGTAATGCTTGCAAGTCCTGCCCGACATCATCCTCAGCCTGAATCGCAATCACCGGCGCTGTCACGGCAAGCTGTTTGGCCGTTTCTTTGCTGACAACCGTACTTTTAGACTCCCAACCAAAAATAGAGTCCAGATTAAGATTGTCGGCAGCCAAATTGATAACATAATCAGGTACCTTCCCCAAGGTGGCCTTGGCGGTCCCCGTCAACTGGTTGTTATTAGCTGAGAAGCTCAGTTGGTTCAGCAATAATTGTTGAATATCGTGTTGATAACTGGCTTGTAGTGTCCCTTCGCCGCTCACGCCGCCAACAGGAATATCCGCACCTTCCAATTTATAACTGAATTGGCTGATATTGGCGCTGTACTGCTGTGGATAATGGCGCATGTCTGCATCCGCGACCATTGAGAAAGTCACATCACGTTGGTTACGGTTAACACGGCTGGAGAGAGAGATATGTACTTGGCGTTGGGCATCTTGTTGAAGTTCAAGATTGATATCACGTACATTGACTTGATCATTGTCTGCCCGCTGCCAAATCAACAGGCTATCAGCGATTTGTACTTTATTAATGTCGAGCTTCCAGGCACGGTGCTCATTAACAGGCACATTACCGGATGGTGCAACAGGAGCGTCAGGCTGTTGTTGGGCTTCACTGTCGGGCGTCAAGCGGATAACCGCCCCTTTCAACATCACCTGTTTTACTTCAAGTTGATGTGATAATAGAGGCCAAAGTTTGACATCCAGGCGCATATTTTCAGCACTGACAACCGGTGCCGCCGCACCGGGGGCAGTCAGCGCGGTCCGGCCAGCAATAATGCTAAGCTGGGGCCAGACATGCCAGCGCAAATCCCCTTCCAGTTGCAACTGATAACCACTTTTTCTCTCTACCTGTTTGACCATGTAGGCGCGAAAGTCATTAGGATTAACCAGCAATACTAATGCGCTCATCCCTGCAACTAACACAACCAGCAGGATAATTAACGTCGTCAGTAATCGTCTCATGACATCCTCTTGTCTAATCAGGCTAAAAAGTCCAAACAGGCTAAACTTTCCGCAAGAAATGGCTAATCTTTATCGATACGACTGGCTACAGCGCCTTGTTGACCGCGATATTTTGCGTCCTGACGGCTATTATAAGGGCGCGCTGCCGGGCCGGAGAGTGGTTCAAAACTCAGCGCGCCAATTAACATCCCTGGGCGTAGCGCTAATGGCAGCTTACCTGAATTATAGAACTCCAGCACAATCCTGCCTTGCCAACCCGGATCTATACGGTGTGCGGTAACATGCACCATTAATCCAAGGCGAGCTAATGAGGAACGACCATCAAGCCAGCCGACCAAGTCATCAGGGATTGTCACCGACTCCAGTGTCACTGCCAGCGCCAACTCCCCTGGATGCAGGAAGAATGCCTCCCCTTCCGGCAGATTGATTTCATCGCTCATGACGCGTTCCAGCGCTTCGCTGACTTCATCCTTCGGGCCGCTTAAGTCAATAAATGCCGCCGTGTGACCATTGAATACACGGAATTGGTTGCCTAAGCGAACATCGACTGTGGCACCATTGATACGTTCTACCGGTGGGCGAGGATCAATACCTAATTTACCGCTGTCCAGCCAGGCTTCTATGTCACGATCGCACAGTCTCATTGCTAAAATCTCCATCAAAATTCGCATGTTACAGCTTATCTACTACGCAAGCTGCCATATTAAGAAGCAAAGGTCCAGACGAACATTACTCAAAGAACTGACTGATTTTCGCTTTTAGAATATCGATCGCAATTCGGTTCTTACCACCGCGAGGAACGATAATGTCAGCATATTGTTTGGACGGTTCTATAAATTGCAGAAACATTGGACGCACAGTCTTCTGATATTGCGCCATCACAGAATCCATCGAACGACCACGCTCATTAACATCACGCTTCATACGGCGCATCAGGCAGATATCCAGCGGGGTATCAACAAAGATCGAGAAATTCATCTCCTGACGCAGACGGATATCGGTCAACAACAAGATCCCTTCCAAAATAATCACTTTTTTGGGTTCTAAATGGACGGTCTCTTTTTTGCGGGTGTGCTCAGTGTAACTGTAAAGCGGCAGCTCAATCGATCGGCCTGCTTTCAACGATTGCAAATGCTCCAGCAATAAGTTGTGATCCATGGCACTGGGATGGTCATAGTTGGTTTTGACCCGCTCTTCCATTGACAGATGACTCTGGTCTTTGTAATAGCCATCCTCAGGGATAACGCCGATATGTTGGTCACCTACCTGCTCGCGTAATTCGCGATACAGCGTGCTGGCGATAAGACTTTTTCCGGAGGCTGAGGCACCCGCTATCCCGATAATGACGCACTGGTGTGCTTTGTCAGTCATAAAATTAAAGACCTGATTACGAAGTGTGAGGGGAGACAAAGCACGCTAGGTGCTTCGAGCGCGGCAATTATAAGGAGTTAGCGGGTTTGATGCCAGCACTATACCCTGCGTCTTTGACGCCGCAGGGGTGTTAGCGGCTCTCACGCACCCGAATCACTGACTTATGTCAGCTCATCGGGATTTATTCGTTTGCTGCCTACCTGCAACGCCAATGACTTTGGGTATAATTTTGCGTCTTTGACGCCGCAGGGGTGTTAGCGGCTCTCACGCACCCGAATCACTGACTTATGTCAGCTCATCGGGATTTATTCGTTTGCTGCCTACCTGCAACGCCAATGACTTTGGGCATAATTTTGCGTCTTTGACGCCGCAGGGGGGTTAGCGGCTGTTACACCGCGCGGAATGAGATTTCCGTTGGGATAGCTTCCCCTTGCCAGTACATCTCTGCCGCCACATTTGATGCCAGTTGGCGATAGATATCAGCAAATTCACTGTCAGGGTGGCTAATAACCGTTGGTTCGCCGCGATCAAGATCTTCGCGCAAAGAAATATGCAATGGAATTTGGCCCAACAGTTTGCAATGGTACTTCTGCGCCAGTTTCTCCGCCCCGCCGGTGCCGAAAATAGGCTCCAAATGGCCGCAATTGCTGCAAATATGCATGCTCATATTTTCAATAATACCCAACACTGGCACATGCACTTTCTCAAACATCACAATGCCTTTCATGGCATCGATTAAGGCAATGTCTTGTGGCGTTGTCACCACCAATGCTCCCGTCACCGGAATATTTTGCGACAGCGTCAACTGGATATCACCGGTACCCGGTGGCATATCAATCACCAAATAATCCAAATCCGGCCATAAGGTGTCTTGCAGCATCTGCATCAATGCCTTACTGGCCATTGGGCCGCGCCACACCATAGCGTTCTCATCAGTGACCAGATAACCAATCGAGTTAGTCGCCAGACCGTGAGCCATGATCGGTGCCATATGCTTGCCGTCAGGGGACGTTGGCCGCTGATTCATGGTTCCAAGCATATTGGGAATGGAAGGGCCATAAATATCGGCATCCAGAATGCCGACTTTGGCCCCCTCTTCCGCCAATGCCAGTGCCAGATTAACGGCGGTACTGGATTTCCCCACACCACCTTTACCCGAGCTGACAGCCACAATATTACGCACGCCTTTGATACCCGGCTGATCATTGGCACGTTTGAGCGTGGTGATATTATGTGACAGTTTCCAATCAATAGCTTTAGCACCAGTCACTGCCAGCAATTCCCCGCTGACCGACTCTTTCAATGCATCAAAACCATATTGCCAGGCAAACGGCATCACCAGCTCGATATGCAACACATTGTCCAATAAGGCGCAATGGTGAATAGCACGCAGGGTATGGAGATCCTTTTGCAAGGTTGGGTGAGTAAAGGCCGTAAGAACCTTTGAAATTTGTGATTGCAGCAGGTCAGGGGTGGTCTGCTCGGGGGATTTTGGGCTCATCCCGGCTCCTTGAATTTATCGTTATTAACCAATGATAGTGTACCAGAACTCAGTTGCCCCTGTGTCACCAAAGTAAACCGATTATGACTTAAGGCAAAGTGCAGGTTGCCTTACCCTAGCGGCAAGCCAGCATATCGGTTAACATCAAAGACCCTTTAATCGACATAAAGAAAGCAATTTCCCACTATGGCTCAAGTCGCGAAAAAAATATTGGTGACGTCCGCGCTACCATACGCTAACGGTTCTATACATCTCGGCCACATGCTCGAGCACATCCAGGCAGATATCTGGGTCCGTTTCCAGCGAATGCGCGGCAACCAGGTTCATTTTATCTGTGCAGATGATGCCCACGGCACCCCGATCATGCTGAAAGCTCAGCAACTGGGTATCGAACCAGAGCAGATGATTGCCGAAATGAGCCAGGAACACCAACAGGATTTCGCCGGTTTCGCTATCAGTTATGATAACTATCACTCCACTCACAGTGATGAAAACCGTGAACTGTCGAGCCTGATATACAGCCGTCTGAAAGCAAACGGTTATATCAAGAATCGCACCATTTCTCAGCTCTATGACCCTGAGAAAGGCATGTTCCTGCCCGATCGTTTTGTCAAAGGCACCTGTCCGAAGTGTAAAGCGCCAGATCAATATGGCGATAACTGTGAAGTGTGTGGCGCAACCTACAGCCCGACTGAACTTATCGATCCAAAGTCGGCAGTTTCTGGTGCGACTCCGGTGATGCGCGAATCTGAACATTTCTTCTTCGACCTGCCGGCCTTCAGCGATATGTTGCAAGCCTGGACGCGTTCTGGCGCGCTGCAAGAGCAAGTTGCGAACAAAATGCAGGAATGGTTTGAGTCTGGCCTACAACAGTGGGATATCACCCGTGATGCGCCCTACTTCGGTTTTGAAGTACCGGATGCGCCAGGTAAATATTTCTATGTCTGGCTGGATGCCCCAATCGGCTATATGGGGTCGTTTAAGAATCTGTGCGACAAGCGCGGCGACCTGGACTTTGATGAGTTCTGGCGTGAGGGTTCTGAAACCGATCTTTATCACTTTATTGGTAAAGACATTGTTTACTTCCATAGCCTGTTTTGGCCTGCCATGTTGGAAGGCAGCAATTTCCGCAAACCGACCAATATCTTTGTTCATGGTTATGTCACGGTAAACGGCGCGAAAATGTCGAAATCACGCGGCACATTCATTAAAGCCAGCACCTACCTGCAACACTTTGATGCCGATTGCTTGCGTTATTACTACGCCGCGAAACTCTCTTCGCGCATTGATGATATTGATTTAAATCTGGAAGATTTTGTCCAGCGTGTTAATACCGATATCGTCAATAAAGTTGTGAATCTGGCTTCGCGTAATGCAGGTTTTATCAATAAACGCTTTGGCGGTAAATTAGCCGACCAGTTGGCAGATCCAGTGCTGTATAAAACCTTCACTGATGCGGCTATCAGCATTGCAGATGCCTATAATAGCCGCGAATCAGGCAAAGCTATCCGTGAAATTATGGCACTGGCTGATATTGCCAATCGTTATGTTGATGAACAAGCCCCGTGGGTGATAGCGAAAGAGGAAGGTCGCGATGCCGACCTACAAGCGGTTTGCTCCTTGGGTATCAATCTGTTCCGCGTACTGATGACTTACCTGAAACCGGTATTGCCATCGCTGACTGAACGTACTGAGGCTTTCCTCAATACCGAACTAACGTGGGATAGCATTCAACAACCGCTGTTAGGCCATCAGATCAATACCTTTAAAGCCCTGTTCAATCGTATCGAGTTAGATAAAGTTAACGAAATGGTTACTTCGTCTAAAGCGGATATGGCACCAACAGTGGTAGCCACCGGGCCATTAGCTGACTCTCCGATTCAGGAAACCATCAGTTTTGATGATTTTGCTAAAGTGGATATGCGTATTGCGCTGATTCAGCAGGCAGAATTTGTTGAAGGCTCTGATAAGTTATTGAAACTGACTTTGGATATCGGCGGCCAAACTCGCCAGGTCTTCTCTGGCATCCGTTCTGCATATCCTGACCCGAAAGTATTGGAAGGCCGATTGACCATGATGGTGGCTAACCTGGCACCTCGCAAAATGCGCTTCGGTCTTTCAGAAGGTATGGTGATGGCGGCAGGCCCTGGCGGTAAAGATATCTTCCTGCTTAGCCCAGACAGTGGTGCCCAACCCGGCATGCAAGTGAAATGATTTGATGTATGACAGTGTTCTCTGACGAAAGTGGTTGTCAGGGAATAACTAAATTGTCAGGAAATAGCAAAAATGCCGGTCAGGGGAAACCTAACCGGCATTTTTTATCGCACAATGTTGGTAATGGTGGACAACCGCTCCCGTTGCCATGCCTCCAACCAAAACAGCATATTAATAAATAAGCTTAATGAGAAAATAAGAAACAGAATACTGTCCAGCAAAGAAACCTTAATTAGCGCATTAATAATAATATTCTTATGATGTTTCATCTCGACAAAACCTGATGCGAAAAACCAAAATACGCCGATGGCGCCTAATAAATTTAACATCACAACCGGCCAATGCCACCTTGCCAGTAAAAAGAAAATCCACGACAGTAACATCAGGGAAATAATGGCATCATCCAGTTCAAATAATAGAAAGAAACTTATATATAATGCACTAAAGCAAGCAATAGCGAGACCAAACGGATACTCTTCCGTTATAACAGCAGCAAATTGTTTTTTTCGCTCACAATCTGGCAGCTTCACATCATAAATATTTATAAATATCAGATACAGTAAAAATAAATCTGATAAGAATGAGGTAACTGTATTGTGTATAACCATTTCAATAATGGGGAAAAGATGAAAAACCAACCAATAAGGCGTCAGATTTTGGTAGGTTAACCGATTGAAGCAAGGCAGCAATAAGACTAATGAGTAGACTGCGGGGAAAACCTGAATCGATAAAGACAAGACTTCATCTGCTAAATCAGGAAATAGTATTATTATTAAAAAAATGAGTACCGTCAATGCTAATAAATAGCGAATAAATAGAAATAAAAACTCACTGCGTGACAGATAAAAATAGATATTCTTATAGGTAAAACAGCACAAACTCAATTGTGTTCTATCAGCACTCTCCTGCCTGAATTTATATAGACTGCTAACTTTTTCCATAGTGACTTTAATCCTTTAAATATCATTAACTTTAAAATTGCAAAACCTATCTATATTATGGAATTGAACCTCTATTATTGATTACTACACATTTTCATTAGGGTATCAGTACTGAGCAAACAACGAAATAAAAAATTAATCCTAATAAAAATAAGGGAATACTCAACGCAAGAATAAACCATTGTAATAGAAAGGTTATTAAGCCTATTTCCTCGCAGCATAATAATCCATTAGCCCTATTTTGCTGCTTATTTAAGCCATCCAAACTAAAAGATATAACCCAATCCAAAAATTCATAACAAAGTTAATTCCTAATCAAAATAGTTATGGTTATGATGCTGTACAGCGGCGAATAGACGTCTAGACACAAAGATAGCCATAACAACGACAACACCACTCACTTTGCATAACTTATCGACACCATGACGGAGTTTTGGATGAAAAAAATTGCTTCCCCTTTACTGGCCCTGAGCCTACTGACAGCACTGCCGGTATTCGCAGCGGACACCGCCACGGTAGCCCCGATCCCAGATGCTATCGCCAAACATCCAGGGCAGATTAAAATTGCCGTGATCCGTAACCTGGGATCTGATGACAACACCACTCAATTTTTGTCCGGTGTATTAAAAGAAGGTAAAAAGCTCGGTTTCAAAGTCGATACCTTCTTGAGCAACGGTGACGACGCCCGTTTTCAAGACTTTGTGAATCAGGCCATCAGCCAAAAATATGACGGCATCATTCTCTCTCAGGGGCGTGACCCGTACTCAACCGAACTGGTTAAACGGATTGCAGCCAGCGGCATTGCGGTATCGGTGTTCGATACCGCTATTCAGGGCGAGATTCCCGGCCTGACCGTCACTCAGCAGGATGATGCATCCCTGACCAATGAATCCTTTGGCCAATTGGTCAAAGACTTCAACGGTAAAGCCAATATCATCAAGCTTTGGGTTGCCGGTTTCCCACCGATGGAACGTCGCCAGGCCGCTTATCAGGCACTGCTAAAACAGAATCCGGGTATTCATGAACTGGAGTCTATCGGAGCCGTGTCTTCTGATGTGCAGGGTGATACCGCCAATAAAGTCGGTGCCGTATTGGCAAAATATCCGAAAGGCAAAATCGACGCAATCTGGGGAACTTGGGATGCCTTTACTCAAGGCGCTTATAAAGCCTTACAGGAAAATGGCCGTACCGAGATCAAACTCTACAGCATTGATATATCGAATCAGGATTTACAACTGATGCGTGAAGCCAATAGCCCATGGAAAGTCAGTGTTGCCGTCGATCCTAAACTGATTGGAGCCGTTAACTTACGTTTGGTCGCCAAGAAGATTGCTGGGGAAGAGACGCCTGCCAGTTATGAGTTCCGTGCTGCATCCATTCCACAAGCCTTGCTGGCCAGTCAACCCGGCGCGGTTAACGTGGCAGGCTTGAGTAAAATCATTCCGGGCTGGGGCCAATCCGATGATTTCAACTCACCCTGGTTCGCCACCCTTGCCGCCAAAAACGGCCAGTAAATCTAACCGACTGGGAGTGAAATAGATGGCAACGCAAGCTTCCTTGCCACAACCCGAATACAGCCGCAATATGCGGCTGATTGGCCATAGCAATCAGGGCGGAAAACCCGACGGTGTACAGGTAATGGTGCACCGTGGCTATGCCTATGTCGGCCATATGGTATCGCAAGGGGTATCAATTATTGATGTGCGGGATGCGAAAAATCCGCGCCCGGCAGGTTTTATCGCCGCTCCCCCCAATACTTGGAACGTACACTTACAAGTCCATGATGACCTGCTGCTGGTGATTAACGCACGCGACCTGTTTGCCGACGCCAGTTTTGCGCAAGAGAAAGTCTATTACACCCGCTCCGTGGCACAAACCGTCAGTACCCGGCAGGAAGGTCGCAGTTGGAGTGCCGGTTTACGTATTTTTGATATTTCGATACCGGATAGACCGCGTGAAATTAGCTTCCTGCCGCTTGATGGTATTGGTATTCATCGCATCTGGTATGTTGGCGGCCGCTGGGCTTATGTTTCTGCATTGCTGGATGGCTACAGTGATTATATTTTCCTGGCCATTGATCTGGCTGACCCGCAAAAACCACAGGTGGCGGGGCGTTATGCTTTACCCGGCATGCATACTGCGGCGGGTGAGCAACCAAGCTGGCCAGAAGGCAAACGTTACGCATTGCATCATGCCATTATCAGCGGTGATACAGCCTATGGCAGTTGGCGCGATGGTGGACTGACCCTGCTGGATGTCTCTGACCGGCATGAGCCGAAACTGATCAGCCATCGCAACTGGAGCCCCCCCTTTGGTGGCGGTACCCATACTGCACTTCCATTGCCAGACCGCGACCTATTAGTGGTGCTGGATGAGGCGGTGCTGGATAATCAGGAAGATGGTGAAAAGCATATTTGGCTGTTCGATATTCGTGAGCCAAGCAATCCGGTGAGTATCTCAACTTTTCCGGTACCTGATGAGCGGGATTACGTCACAAAAGGGGCGCATTTCGGCCCGCACAACCTGCATGAGAACCGCCCAGGCAGCTTTATCAGTTCGTCACTGATTTTTGCTACCTATCAAAATGCCGGAGTGCGCGCTTACGACATCAGTAACCCATACCAACCGAAGGAAACCGGTGCATTAGTGCCTGCAGCCCCGGAAAAAATGGTGGATAAACGCCCTGGTCGGCCACAAGTTATTCAGTCATGTGATGTGTTTGTTGATGCACAAGGGATTATCTACAGCACCGATTATAACGCTGGGCTGTCAATCATCGAATATTTAGGTTAATTATCCTCTTCGTCCTTGACGTTACTGCTATGTTAGCGGTAACGCCCATGACCTTGGCGATATCAATTACTGGCAGATCGATTCAGGCCGATCTGCTGCTTACAAAAATTTTTCCTCCCTCCCCCCTCTCTTTATCGCCGCAATAGTCTAATGTAGTTGGTTGAGCCACTGTCGTAGCGCTGTGCGAGTCATTCTTTTTATTAGAAATAATCCGCATAGATATATCTTATTATCCAAATAATTAAAAAAGAAAATGCCATGAAAGGATTTCCATCACGTGTCACCAATTTATTGATTGCTTCGCTGGTCCTGACTATTGGGCGAGCTATCACCCTGCCCTTTATAACTATCTATTTGGCTGAGCATTTTCAGTTGGCTCCCGATAAAGTCGGGCTGGTGTTAGGGGCAAGTTTGACGTTAGGTATTTTCACTAGCCTATATGGTGGCTATCTGGTGGACAAATTCAATAAAAAGCTATTGATTTTGCTCGCAATAAGTCTGTTTTCTGCCACATTTTTTACTTTGCCATGGATTGAGCATCCGGCCTGGATCATTCTGATTTTGGCGCTGCTGCATTCGGCCTACTCGGTTTACAGTATCGCGCTCAAAGCCTGTTTTGCTGATTGGCTGCCAGTAAATGAACGTATTAAAGCCTTTTCAGCTAACTACACACTGGTCAATGTCGGCTGGGCGGTGGGGCCGGCGATGGGGGTTTTGGTGGTTGGTTTTGGCTCACAATTGCCTTTTATCATTTCGGGTGTATTGGCGTTGCTGGTCGCGGTGGCGTTGAAATTCAGAATAAGCAGTACCGATATGTTAGCAACAGAACATTCAGCCAGCGAATCAGTACCGGATTTCCGCCAAACATTTACTATCTTACGTTGTGATAAACGGCTGATTTACTTCACCCTGGGCAGTATGCTCAGTGCCATTGTCTTTGGCCAATTCTCGGGTTATTTATCTCAATATCTGATTACGGTGTCAGATGCTAAATTTGCCTATCAGGTGATCGGTGCAGTAATGACCGTTAATGCAACTATTGTGATTACCCTGCAATACTTATTAAGTCGCCGTATGAATCAGCAGAACTTAATGCGCTGGCTGATGTTTGGCACCCTGTTCTTTATCATTGGCCTACTCGGATTTATGGCGGCTCAAGATTCAATTCCACTATGGATGCTGGCAATGGCGATTTTCTCATTGGGCGAAATTATTGTTATCCCAGTCGAATACTTGTTTATCGATTTTATTGCTCCAGCGAATCTCAAAGGCAGTTACTATGGGGTACAAAATCTCGGTCAGTTAGGCGGAGCGATTAATCCGGTACTTTGTGGCTTCTTGCTAGCCTGGGCCGCACCGCAGATGATGTTCTATATGCTGATTATCGCGGCTATTTTGGGGCTGGCATTTTTCTATCGTGGCTATCGATTGGCTAAGACGCAGTCGGCTCAACCCCATCAGGTATCAGAACATACCCAATAGGCGCCCAGATGCAGCAAGGCGGGCTGCGAATAAGTTATGTGTAGTAGCAAATCAACACGCTCACAGTTTGATACATGATGAGTCTATTATTCATAGTGTGACAGCTAGCACATAATCAAACTTAATTGTATGATGAATGCACTCCGTAACTCAGGACCTTTTCTATGCGCAATGTGACTTCACTTTGCTGGCAGTACCTGCGGGCTTTCGCCATTATTTATCTGTGCTTATGGGCGGGTAAAGCACTGGCTTTGCTGCTGCCTATCACCATCCCTGGCAGTATCATTGGGATGCTGATTCTATTTGCTCTGCTGGCATCCCAGATATTGCCTTCAATCTGGGTGAAACCCGGTTGCCACCTACTGATCCGTTATATGGCGCTGTTGTTTGTGCCGATTGGTGTCGGTGTGATGCAGTACTACGACCAACTGACTAAACAGTTTGGTCCCATCGTAGTTTCCTGCTTTGTCAGCACCCTAATTGTCATGTTGGTGGTGGCTTACAGTTCTCATTATGTTCACCGCGAACGCAAAGTCATTGGTTCTCCTACCCATACCGAGGACGACAAATGATCAGCAATTTATGGTGGTCACTGCCACTCACCTTAATCGTATTCTTTGGTGCGCGTCGCTTAGCCCGCTGGCTGAAAATGCCACTGCTTAACCCATTATTGATATCGATGGTTGTTATCATTCCATTGCTGCTGGTCACGCATATGCCCTATGCCAACTATTTTGCTGGCAGCAAAGTATTGAATGATTTACTGCAACCCGCCGTGGTGGCGCTAGCTTTCCCGCTATATGAACAATTGCATCAAATTCGCGCCCGCTGGAAATCCATTATCAGTATCTGTTTTATTGGCAGTATTACCGCCATGGTTAGTGGTACGGCGGTCGCCCTGTGGATGGGAGCAACCCCGGAGATTGCGGCTTCGGTATTGCCTAAATCTGTCACCACACCTATTGCCATGGCCGTCGCTGAGTCTATCCATGGCTTACCCGCCATCAGCGCAGTATGCGTCATTTTTGTCGGTATTTTGGGTGCGGTATTTGGCCATAGCTTGCTAAATTTATTAAAGATAACCACTAAGGCCTCGCGAGGTTTAGCCATGGGTACCGCCTCCCATGCACTGGGCACCGCCCGTTGTGCTGAAATGGACTTTCAGGAAGGTGCATTTAGCTCACTGGCACTGGTAATCTGCGGGATTATCACTTCACTGTTGGCTCCTTTCCTATTCCCGGTGTTACTCCATTTGTTCGGCTAATGGCGTGAGACCCTGACGCGCAAACGCACATCAGGGTCTACAGTAACAAGGGGAAATAGCGCCTGTTTTCAGGTTTAAATTTGAGATACATCTCTCATTTGAGATTTTACTTGCATCGATTTCATTGGTAATGAGATCTTAATCACATCAAGAAGCCCCTAAGCTGCCTAAAATAGTTTCCCGTTACTCTTGGAGAGACTCCCTATGCAAGCACGTTTTCATGCCCCTTGGGCTAAGCTACCCGCTTCACTGCAATCAGCACTTGAACCTATTCTGAGCGCAAACGATTTCCCTGCCATGTTGACAGCGAAGCAAGTGGAAACGGTAAAAAGCATCAGTGGGTTGAATGACAATGCGCTGGCATTCGCGTTGTTGCCGCTGGCTGCCGCGTGTGCGCTGGCGCCAATCTCTCATTTTATGGTTGGTGCTATCGCTCAGGGGAGCAGCGGCAACCTCTATTTTGGCGCCAATATGGAGTTTAGCGGTGTACCGCTACAACAAACCATTCATGCCGAGCAGTGTGCGGTTACTCATGCCTGGTTACGCGGCGAAGCCAGCCTGGTCGCAATTACTGTTAATTACACTCCCTGTGGTCATTGCCGCCAGTTTATGAATGAGCTGAATAGCGGAACCGACCTGCATATCCATTTGCCGGGCCGCCCTGCCGCAACCCTGGGTCACTATTTGCCTGACTCTTTCGGCCCGAAAGATTTGGATATCACCACGCTGCTGATGGATCCGGTGTTTCATGGCTACACCGTAGCTGAAACCGATGCACTGACTCAGGCAGCCCTCGAAGGTGCGAACCACAGTCATGCTCCTTATAGCAATGCTCATAGCGGTGTTGCATTGGAAGCGGCTGATGGTGCTATCTATGTGGGCCGTTATGCAGAAAATGCCGCCTTCAACCCCAGCCTACCACCGCTGCAAGCTGCATTGATCCTGACCAACATTACCGGTGGGGATTGCGCGGCCATTCGCCGTGCGGTGCTAATTGAGGGCAGTAATCCGACACTGACTCAGTGGGATGCCACACTGGCAACACTGGCAGCCTTAGGTTGCGATGATGTAAAACACGTGACATTTTTGCCTAAATAACACCCAACTAATTGGGGGTTACATGGCTAACCCCCAGTTATCACGCTAATCCTACCGATTCCCCTAAATAGCAGTGAAACTCATTCCCGCGTGTACGACCTGATAAGTCATCTGGTATTCCAAGCCATAAGCTGGCCTGAGCGATGCCGATCATAGCACCAAGACCTCGCAACGAATGACGCCTGGTTCCAATAAACTGCTCAGCTAAATCTGCAAGTTAACTCGCACTTTTACCGATTACAGACATATTTAACTAACAAAAGCTGTACATATTCTTCTTATCTTTTAGGATCAGGGCAACAATTGCTATCAATACCCATAGTCATATAAGAGTAAAACTCATGGAACTTGAATACGAAAGTAAGCGCACCCTCTATATCCCCTACGCTGGTCCGATCCTGTTAGAATTCCCTCTCCTTAACAAAGGCAGCGCCTTTACTAATGATGAGCGCAACCACTTTAACTTACACGGATTGTTGCCTGAAGCGGTTGAAACTATTGAAGAACAAGCTGAGCGCGCTTACCGCCAGTATCAAGATTTTAAAAATGACGACGACAAGCATATCTATCTGCGCAACATTCAAGACACCAATGAGACTCTGTTTTACCGCCTGCTGGACGCCCATCTCAGCGAGATGATGCCAATTATCTACACGCCTACCGTTGGCGAGGCTTGTGAACACTTCTCTGATATCTATCGTCGTGCGCGTGGGTTATTTATCTCTTACCCAAACCGTGAACACATTGACGATATGTTACAAAACGCCACTAAACAGAACGTGAAAGTTATCGTGGTAACCGACGGTGAGCGAATTCTCGGCCTTGGCGATCAGGGTATTGGCGGCATGGGGATCCCCATTGGTAAATTGTCGCTGTATACCGCGTGCGGTGGTATCAGTCCAGCCTATACATTGCCGGTAGTGTTAGATGTCGGGACCAACAACCCGCAACGCCTGAATGACCCGCTGTATATGGGATGGCGTCATCCGCGTATTTCCGGTGATGAATATTATGCTTTTGTTGACGAATTCATTCAGGCGGTCAAACGCCGCTGGCCAAATGTGTTGTTGCAGTTTGAAGATTTTGCGCAGAACAATGCCACCCCGCTGCTGAACCGCTACCGTGACGAGCTATGTTGTTTCAATGATGATATTCAGGGCACCGCGGCGGTCACGCTGGGTAGCCTGATTGCTGCCAGCCATGCCGCAGGCAGCCAGTTACGCGACCAAACCGTCACCTTCCTCGGCGCCGGATCAGCAGGTTGCGGTATTGCTGAACAGATCATTGCACAGATGATTTCAGAAGGTTTGAGTGAAGATCAAGCTCGGGCGAGAGTCTTTATGGTTGACCGTTTTGGTCTGTTGACTGACAAACTACCTAACTTATTGGATTTCCAAAGTAAACTGGTGCAAAAGAGTGATTCGCTACAAAGCTGGAATCTGGCCAGTGACTCAATTTCACTGCTGGATGTGGTGCGCAATGCTAAACCGACCGTGCTGATTGGTGTCTCAGGCCAGCCGGGGTTGTTTACTGAAGAGCTGATCCGCGAGATGCACCAGCACTGTCCACGGCCGATTGTAATGCCATTGTCTAACCCGACATCACGGGTTGAAGCACGGCCAGAAGACATTATTAACTGGACCGATGGCGCCGCACTGGTTGCCACGGGCAGCCCATTCTCACCGGTTAGTTATAAGGAGAAGCTGTATCCGATTGCACAATGCAATAACTCTTATATCTTCCCAGGGATTGGTTTGGGTGTGTTGGCATCGGGCGCCCGGCGGGTGACCGACGGTATGTTGATGGCAGCCAGTCGTGCATTGGCTGACTGTTCACCACTAGCATCGAACGGTGAAGGGGCATTGCTGCCGCGTATCGACGATATTCAGGCTGTGTCAAAGAGCATTGCAATGCAGGTGGGCAAAGCGGCGCAGTTGCAAGGTGTCGCCATTGTTACCTCAGAAGAAGCGCTGGCAAAAGCCATTGAGCATAACTATTGGCAGCCGCAGTACCGCACTTATAAGCGCACATCGTTCTAGTTATTATTCGGCCTGTACTTCGGTATGGGCCGAATAACGAATTCCCCTGTAGCTTCAAGGTCGAAGATAATACCCAAAGGCATTGGAGTTACAGCCAGCCGACAAGCCAACAACGCTGTAGCTTCAAGGACGAAGGGTATAAGGCTTGCGCCGCATGCGCAGGTAAAGTAGCCTTGCAAATATGACCAGTAGATTGAATGCATCAAAGGCCTGAGAATGTGGAAACGCCTGATTATTAGCTTGATTACCATCGTAGGGTTGCTGATGGTGACTGCTATTGCGCTCGATCGCTGGATTAGCTGGAAAACAGCCCCCTTTATCTATGATGAGCTACAAGACTTGCCCCACCGGCAGGTCGGTGTGGTCTTGGGTACAGCTAAATATTATCGCACTGGTGGTATTAATCAGTTTTATCAATATCGGATCCAAGGGGCGATAAACGCCTATAACAGTGGCAAAGTCAGTTATTTACTGCTTAGCGGCGATAATGCGCTGCAAAGTTATAATGAGCCGATGACCATGCGCCGCGACCTGATCGCCGCCGGTGTCGCCCCCGCTGATATCGTGCTGGATTACGCGGGCTTCCGTACATTGGACTCCATCGTGCGCACCCGTAAGGTATTCGACACCAACGATTTTATTATCATTACCCAGCGCTTCCACTGCGAACGGGCACTGTTTATCGCCCTCCATATGGGGATTCAGGCGCAGTGTTTTGCCGTCCCGTCCCCCAAAGATATGCTCAATGTGCGAGTGCGTGAGATTTTTGCCCGTCTCGGCGCATTGTCGGATCTCTATATTCTGAAACGCGAACCACGTTTTCTTGGGCCATTAATCCCTATCCCTGCGATACATGTGATCCCCGATGACGCACAAGGTTATCCGGCCGTCTCACCGGAACAATTGGTTGAACTGGAACACCGGCTGGCAGAAGAAAAGCAGAAAAATCCTGCACCAGCACCATGATTTTGAATTAGCTTTTGCTATTGGATTGGGTTTATCAAAGGTCAAGTGAGCTATGAGGCACTAACAACCGAAATCTAATCCGATCCTGTTTTTAATAATACACCCGTCCGGTTAACCCCTTTGCCCCAAGAATGCCCCTACATCACTCTCAACCTCCCCCATCTGCTGTAACAACTGCAAGGTTTCCAGTGCTTCCTCTTCATCCAGCCTGCTCATGGCAAACCCGACATGCACCAACACCCAATGGCCGATTAATGCCAGACTGGCCTGCGAGTCGGCAGCCACCAGCATAATATTCACCGAACGCCGCACACCGCACACATCCACCCAGGCAGTACCGGGCTGAGTTTCATCCAGTGCGACAATTTGACCGGGGATGCCTATACACATAGCCTAGCCTCTGCGTTATTCAATCGCCCAATTTCAGTTAAAAAAAGTAAACTCATTCCACCTCCAGTCGCTTAAGTATGACGCCATCATCAGATGCGCCGATGCGTAAATGGCTCCCGGCACACAATGGGCAACGTATCACTTTGCTACTCAGCAAATTAACCTGCTGCTGGCAATCAAAGCACCACACCTGTGACGGCTGCTGGCTAAGATGCAGCACACAACCTTCCGCCAGCGTGCCTCGGCATACCAACTCAAAACAGAACTCTAACGCCTGCGGTTCGACGCAGGAAAATGCGCCGGTTTCTAACCACACCCCCGTAATTCGCTGCGCGCCATGTAAGCGAGCCTGCTGTTCCATCATGGCAATAGCATGTTGGCACAAGGTTATTTCATGCATGACCGTGCTGCTCCTGTGGCGTATCCCTGACAATAGCGATGCAAAGAAGATGCCAGCCACGCGCTGATTTTCACTTGTTCGAAAAATAATCTAAACAACTAATAAATAACACTATTATTTAGATGTGGCCGCGACCAGATGATTAAGGTGAGCAATCACTGTCGAAGTGTCATTGATGAGCGGCGGTTTCGTCACTAATGTCGACACTTAACCACCGTAATTACGCCATTTTCACTGCCGTTTAAATCTCCGCTATTTACTCCCCCCGCCCCAATGCACAGCAGGCGTGCCTTCACCGCTCTTTTACAGCAGCAGCAGGCGTGCTGGCACAGAATATGCTTTGCAGCTTAGAAATGATTGCTATCAGCCTGACTGTCACCAGATTTTTGTCCCGGAGGGTATGGCTATGAACCGCTTTGTCATTGCGGAGTCGAGGCTTTGTATTGGATGCAATACCTGCATGGCTGCTTGCAGCCAGGTGCATAAAGCCAAGGGTTTACAAGAGCACCCCAGATTGACCGTGATGCGAAATGCCACGGTCACAGCACCGATTCTCTGTCGCCACTGCGAGGATGCATGGTGCGCGCGAGTTTGTCCGGTCAATGCCATCACGTTGACCAATAACGCCGTTGAGTTGGATGAAACCACCTGCATCGGCTGCAAGCTCTGTGGTATCGCCTGCCCGTTTGGCGCAATTACGCCCGCTGGCAGTAAGCCATTAGCCGTGCCGGAGAGCTTTCCTGAATATATTCCGATGACCGAGCTGTCTGATGTGCCATTCAGCCCGGCCAATATGAACCCGTTCCTGGCCTGGACCGCCGGTGTTCGTGCCATTGCGGTGAAGTGTGACTTATGTAGCTTCCAACCACAGGGACCGGAATGTGTACGGGTCTGCCCCACTAACGCACTGATGTTGGTGGATGAACACAGCATCGAGCAAGCCAATCAGGCTAAACGGCTCGCTGCGGCCCGTGGGTTTGCCAACGACCTGCCCTTTATCACCGGGGACAGCTCGCCCACCCTCTCTCACGAGGAGCAGAAAAGATGATGAACTCTCTGGAGCTACTGTGGCTCTCCTTACTGCTCTATCTGGCTGGTGCGCTACTTTCGCTACTTTTGGCTCGCCGGGAAACGCTGGCGATTTATGCCGCTGGGCTGGCTTCATTGCTGGGTGGGGTTGCTGGCTTGTTTGCCGCCGCGCCAACCTTACTGGGGGGCGATATCATTACCTTTATCACCGCCGGACCCTTCCCCTTCGCGGCCTTCAGTCTGCGCCTTGATCCATTGGCGGCCTTTATGCTGATGGTCATCTCACTGCTAGTGGTGGTCACTTCGCTGTATTCACTGGCTTATGTGCAGGAATACAAAGGGCGTGGGGCATGGGGAATGGGGGTATTTATGAACCTGTTCATCGCCTCGATGGTGGCACTGGTGGTGGTGGATAACGCCTTCTACTTTATTATTTTCTTTGAAATGATGTCATTGGCTTCCTACTTCTTGGTAATTTCCGATCAAGACGACGATGCTATCAGCGCCGGCCTACTCTACTTTCTGATTGCCCACGCCGGTTCCGTGTTAATCATGATTGCCTTCTTCTTATTGTACCGCCAGAGCGGCAGCCTGGAATTTTCCGCCTTCCGGCAGGTGCATCCAGAGCCGGTGATGGCTTCCGTTATCTTCCTGCTGGCTTTCTTCGGTTTTGGTGCCAAAGCTGGGATGCTGCCATTACATGGCTGGCTCCCACGCGCCCATCCCGCAGCCCCATCTCATGCCTCGGCCTTGATGTCCGGCGTGATGGTAAAAATTGGTATCTTCGGCATCATCAAGGTTGGTATCGATTTACTCGGTGCCAGCCAAATATGGTGGGGAGTGGTGGTGCTGGCCTTTGGTGCAGTGTCGTCGGTACTGGGAGTGCTGTATGCATTAGCCGAACACGATATCAAACGGCTGCTGGCTTATCACACAGTTGAAAACATCGGCATTATTCTGATGGGCGTTGGGGTTGGCATGATAGGTATCGCGGGCCACCAGCCTATATTGGCCGCCCTTGGCCTACTGGGTGCACTCTACCATCTGCTTAACCATGCAGTATTCAAAGGGTTATTGTTCCTTGGCGCTGGCGCCGTTATCTACCGGGTGCACACCAAAGATATGGAAAAGATGGGTGGGCTGGCAAGGATGATGCCGTATACCGCACTGGCGTTTCTGGTGGGATGTATGGCAATTTCAGCGCTGCCGCCCTTCAATGGTTTTGTCAGTGAATGGTTCACCTATCAATCGTTATTTACTATGACCAAAGATGGTGGATTTATTATTCGTCTGGCCGGACCGATTGCCATCGTCATGCTGGCAATTACCGGCGCGCTGGCGGCCATGTGCTTCGTTAAAGTCTACGGCATTAGCTTCTGCGGCCTGCCGCGCACGGAAAAAGCCGCACAGGCGCGGGAAGTGCCGTGGCCAATGACGGCAGCCATGCTGTTGCTGGCCCTGCTGTGCCTGGCATTGGGGATTGGTGCCACCGAGGTAGCACCGGTGATTGCCCGCATTGCCAGTAGCCTGATAGCGGCCCCTGCGGCACAGACTTTACAGGTTGCACAAGGGCCGCTGTTGTTCCCACAACACAGTTCTCAAGCGATGCTGTCTACCCTCTACATCTTCTTCGGCTTATTAATCCTGCCACTGGTGATTTTACTGATAGCCAGTCTCTACAAAGGCAGTCGTCTGGCATTTCGCCATGGCGGTGACCCATGGGCCTGTGGTTATGCCTACGAACAAGCAATGACCGTCTCCGCCGGTGGTTTTACTCAACCCTTGCGGATGATGTTTGCCCCACTCTATCGAATGCGTAAAACCCTCTCCCCCGCACCGATGATGCAACGTGCTCTTGAGCACTCGATCAGTGGTGCCGGGCGGGTAGAGCCGCTATGGGACGACAAAATTGTGGCCCCGCTTATTCGCCTGATCCAATGGCTCAGCCAGCGTATTCAATGGCTACAACAGGGTGATTTCCGCCTCTACTGTCTGTATGTGGTCGCCGCACTGGTTACCCTGCTGATAATCGCGGCTATTTAAGGAGACGAGCAATGCCAACTACTGATATGCCTGCGGTCTCTATGATTGCCTTCGCCATTGGGCAGGCGCTTTTCATGCTGGCGCTGGCACCATTGATGTCGGGTATTTCGCGCATGGTAAAAGCCCGCATGCACTCACGCCGCGGGCCGGGCGTGCTACAAGACTATCGTGATTTAGCCAAACTGTTAAAACGTCAGGATGTAGCACCGGCGAATGCAGGCATCATCTTCCGTCTGATGCCTTATGTGTTATTAGGCAGCATGTTGCTGATTGCGATGGCGCTGCCCATTTTCACGCTAGCATCGCCATTTGGCGTGGCAGGAGACCTGATAGCCCTGCTTTATCTGTTCGCGCTGTTCCGCTTCTTCTTCTCACTGGCCGGTCTGGATAGCGGCAGCATCTTTGCCGGTATCGGTGCCAGCCGTGAGTTAACCCTTGGTGTGCTGGTGGAACCGACACTGATTCTGTCGCTACTGGTAGTGGGGTTAATCGCCGGTTCGACCAATATCGGCACCATCAGTACTGCACTCTCGACCGGCCACTGGCAATCGCCGACCGCAACCGCGCTGGCGTTACTGGCCTGTGGTTTCGCCGTGTTTATCGAGATGGGCAAAATCCCGTTTGATGTCGCCGAAGCTGAGCAAGAGTTACAAGAAGGGCCGCTAACCGAATACTCAGGTGCCGCGCTGGGTCTGGTCAAATGGGGCATCAGCCTGAAACAAGTGGTGGTGGCACAACTGTTCCTCGCCGTGTTTATCCCGTTCGGCAAGCTGGCAGTACTCACTGGATTTGGCCTGTTGTGGGCGCTACTGGCCTGCATTATCAAGCTGGTGGTGGTGTTTGTACTGGCCTCCATCGTGGAAAACAGTATCGCCCGTGGGCGCTTCCTGTTGACCTCCCGTGTTACCTGGCTGGGGTTTGGTGTTGCTGCCTTGTCCCTGGTTTTCTATCTCACAGGTCTTTAAGGAGCTAATAAACCCATCATGGAGAACATGGCTCTTATGAATATCGCCCTAATGAACATCGCCCTTGCGACCATTCTGGTCCCATTTGCCGGTGCCATCCTCACGGCCTGCTTGCCACAGCAATGGGCAAAATGGTCCTGTACTTTCTTTTCACTACTGGCAACTCTCGGAACCCTGTTGCTGGCCTATATCTACTTAAGTGGCGGGAAGATTGATGTCACGGTTGATCTAATTCACTACGGCGATATGGCGCTGTTTGGCCTGACTATCGACCGCATCAGTACCTTGATTGCTTTCGCCGTCGTCTTTCTTGGGCTGCTGGTCAGTATCTATTCCACCGGTTATCTGACCCTGGGTAATCGCGAGCATCCGCACGAAGGCACTAACCGCTACTACGCCCTGTTGCTGGTATTTATCGGTGCAATGGCCGGGTTGGTATTGTCATCCACTCTGCTGGGTCAGTTGTTCTTCTTTGAAATCACCGGCGGTTGTTCGTGGGGATTAATTGGTTACTACCAGAGTCAGAAGTCACTGCGCTCGGCACTCAAAGCGCTGCTGGTAACCCATGTTGCGGCTATCGGCCTGTATCTGGCGGCCGCGGTGTTACTGGTTAATACCGGCACCTTTGCCCTAACGGCACTGGCGCAATTAGACAACAGCACCAAAATCATAGTGTTCGGCGGCATCCTGTTTGCCGCTTGGGGGAAATCCGCCCAGTTGCCACTGCATATCTGGTTACCGGATGCGATGGAAGCCCCGACGCCGGTCAGTTCATACCTGCACGCCGCCTCGATGGTCAAAGTGGGGGTTTATATCTTTGCCCGCGCTATTTATTCCGCTGGCGATGTACCCCAAATAATTGGCACCGTGGGCATGGTGATGGCAGTGATTACGCTGATCTATGGCTTCTTTATGTATCTGCCACAAAAAGATATGAAGCGGCTGCTGGCCTACTCCACCATCACCCAGTTGTCTTACATCTTCTTCGCTCTGTCGTTGGCTATCTATGGCTCAAAAATGGCCTTTGATGGCGGCATTGCCTACATCTTTAACCATGCGTTTGCCAAGAGTCTGTTCTTCTTAGTGGCAGGTGCGCTGAGCTATAGCTGCGGTACTCGTATGTTACCCAAACTCAAAGGCATCATGGGCAAAATGCCACTACTGGGCGTGGGGTTCTGTGTCGCTGCACTGGCAATCACTGGGGTGCCACCTTTTAATGGCTTCTTCAGCAAATTCCCTATTTTTGCCGCTGGCTTCTCGCTCTCTCACGAACATTGGCTACTGATACCTCTGCTGGTGCTGGCACTACTTGAATCGGTAGCGAGCTTTGGCTGGTTCCTCTACTGGTTCGGGCAAACCGTACCCGGTAAACCATCACCAGAGGTCGCCTGCGCCAAACCGCTGCCACTGGCGATGCAGGGGGTATTGGTGATTCTGGTGATTATGTCGGTGTGCTCAAGCTTTATTGCTGTCGCCTGGCTCGGATAAGGGAGTAGAAAATGACCGGAACACTTCTTGTCAATAATTTGGTCGTAAATAACCTCGCAGGGCTGCTGATCATTACCTCACTACTGGTAATCATCGCCAAGAAACCCGCCACTTCGGCGCTGCTTTATGCCTTGCAGTCACTGGTACTGGTGCTGATTTTTCTGGTACTGGCTGAAACCTTGGGTGCCCACGAGCTGTACCTGTGGTCGCTGAGTGCCTTTGTCACCAAAGTGGTGCTGGTGCCGTGGATTATGTATCGCGCTTTTCGCCAAATGGACGATCCCAAAGCCAATGGCGGCATCATTGGTACCGCCAGCCTGATTTTTATCGCCGCCATCATTATCTTGCTGAGCTACTTCGTGGTTGAACCGGTGCAACTGCCCATGGTCAGCGCACTGAAACCGGCGCTGGCCGTCTCATTGGGGCATTTCCTGATTGGCCTGCTGTGTATCGTCACCCAACGCAATATTCTGAAAAATATCTTTGGCTATTGCCTGATGGAGAACGGGGCTCATCTGATGCTGGCGCTGCTGGCCTTCCGCGCACCGGAATTGGTCGAGATTGGCGTTGCCACCGATGCCATCTTCGCGGTGATTGTGATGACGCTCATGGCGCGCAAGATTTACCGCACGCTGCACACGCTGGATGTTAAACAACTGACGGCGCTAAAGGGGTAATGAAATGAGTAATACTGACCTGCTGTTGTTGCTGCTGGCGATACCTCTAATAGCCTCATTGCTCGCGTTCGCTTGCCGGGCGTTAGGCAGTGCCGCACGGATGGCAACCACTTGGGTGCATTTTACCGGCATCACTGTGTTGCTAGTGGTGGCGCTGACGGTAGTGTGTCGGGTTGCGCTGGGCGGGGAGATTCTGGCGGCGCATAATTGGCTGCATATCGATAGTCTCAGCGCGCTGTTCCTCGCTATTCTGGGCATTATCGGCTTTATCACCGGTCTCTATTCCCTTGGCTATATGCGCCATGAAGTGAATAATGGCGAAATCACAGTTGGCACGCTGTGCAACTACTACGGTTTCTTCCATCTGTTCCTGTTCACCATGCTGTTGGTGGTCACCAGTAATAACCTGATCCTGATGTGGGTTGGTATTGAAGCCACTACCCTCAGCTCAGCCTTTTTGGTGGGATTATACGGGCAGCGCTCCTCACTGGAGGCGGCGTGGAAGTACATTATTATCTGTACCGTCGGTGTGGCATTCGGGTTGTACGGCACAGTGCTGGTATATGCCAATGCCGCGAATGTGCTGGCAGATCCGGGCAGTGCTATCTTCTGGACCGTGGTTTCTGAACACGCTAAAGAGTTGGACCCCAGCCTGATGCATCTGGCGTTTGTCTTTATCCTGATTGGCTTCGGTACCAAAACCGGGCTGTTCCCAATGCATTCGTGGCTACCGGATGCCCACAGTGAAGCTCCTAGCCCCACCAGCGCCCTGTTATCCGCCGTACTGCTTAACTGCGCCCTGCTGGTTATCATCCGTTACTACATCATTATCAGCGCCGCCATCGGGCCACATTTCCCACAAATGCTGCTGTTGGTGTTCGGCATGATGTCGGTTGCGGTATCCGCCTTCTTTATTCTGGCTCAGCGCGATATGAAGCGTTTACTGGCCTATTCCAGCGTCGAGAATATGGGGTTAATTGCGGTTGCGCTGGGCATTGGCGGCCCGCTAGGTGTGCTGGCAGCACTGTTCCACACCTTGAATCACAGCCTGGCTAAGACCTTGCTGTTCTGTGGTTCCGGCAATGTGTTATTGAAATACGGCACGCGGGATATGGGCGCGATTAAAGGCATTATCCGCGTCGCACCGCTGACTGCGGTGTTACTGGCTGGTGGCGCATTAGCGCTGGCCGGGATGCCGCCGTTTAACGTATTTATCAGTGAGTTTATGGTGGTGGCTGCCGCGATTGACGCCGGCCATATTTGGCTGGTTATCGCCCTGCTCTTGCTACTAACACTGGTACTGGCCGGATTGGTACGCATGATAGCCAACACCGTGTTGGGAACACCACCGGCAGCGGTCAGCAAAGGCGAACTGGGTATTCTGACCACCGCGCCGATGGCGATACTGTTGCTGTTGATGCTGTTGCTTGGCGTGCATATTCCGGCTCCAGTGACCCGTTTATTGACCGATGCGGCCCAGATTGTTCTCAATAACGATGGCAGTGAGCCAACCCAGCAACAATTTATGCTGCCGTGGCAGCACCTCTCTCCACCGCAACCCGTAACTCAGCCCATTCCATCCGTTGCACAGAGCCATAGTGCGGTGCAACTAACCCCGAATCGTCAGGAGATGTAACGTGACTCGCGAAACCCCTATTTCAGCTATTCCGGGTTCAGGTCAGCCGGTGTCAAGCCATCCACACAGCGGTGAAAAGCTGGGTGCAGCCTATGTAGCCCGCCTGCGTGAACAATTTCCTGCGGCGATTTTAGATGAAGAGTGGCAAACCCCTGATCAACTGACCATTACCATCAAACTAAATAGCCTGCCCGATGTGGTAGAGCACCTTTATTATCAACAAGGTGGCTGGTTGTCGGTGCTGTTTGGTAATGATGAACGCAGCCTGAATGGCTATTTTGCCATTTACTATGTGCTGTCGATGGAAGGCCGTGAACAATATGGCGAAGAGACCGGTAAGCAGTATGGCGATAAGTGCTGGGTGATTGTCAAAGCACTTATCAGCCCCGAACGACCGGAGTTCCCGTCAGTCACACCTCGGGTACCTGCCGCCGTCTGGGGCGAGCGAGAAGTACGCGATATGTATGGTCTGCAACCGGTTGGTCTGCCTGATGAGCGCCGTTTAGTGCTGCCCGATGATTGGCCAGATGACCTCTATCCGTTGCGTAAAGACACCATGGACTATCGCCAGCGCCCCACGCCCACCAGCGATACAGAAACCTATCAGTTTGAAAACGAAGCAGGCAGCAGTAGCCGGGTGGTGCCTATTGGCCCAATGCATATTACCTCTGACGAACCGGGTCACTTCCGGCTGTTTGTCGACGGCGAAGATATTATTGATGCCGATTACCGCCTATTTTATGTCCATCGTGGCATGGAGAAACTGGCCGAAACTCGCATGGGTTACAACGACGTCACCTTCCTGTCAGATCGCATCTGCGGCATCTGTGGCTTCACCCACAGCGTGGCCTACACCTCTTCCATTGAAAATGCTTTGGGCATTATCGTGCCGCCACGGGCACAGATGATCCGCACCATTTTGCTTGAAGTAGAGCGGCTGCACAGCCATCTGCTCAATATCGGTTTGTCTTGTCACTTTGTTGGTTTCGATACCGGTTTTATGCAGTTCTTCCGCGTGCGTGAAAAAGCGATGACGATTGCTGAGATGCTCACTGGCGCACGTAAAACCTACGGTCTGAATCTGATTGGTGGCGTACGCCGCGATATCCTGAAAGCGGATCGCATCAAAACGCTGCAATTGGTCTCGGAGATGCGTGCCGATATCGGCCAGTTAGTGGATATGTTGATGAGCACCGCCAATATCGAACAACGTACCGTGGGGGTGGGCCTGCTGGATCGCAAAATCGCCCGCGATTTCAGTCCGGTCGGCCCAATGATCCGCGCCAGTGGCTATGCGCGTGATATGCGCCATGACCACAGCTACGCCAACTATGCCAATGTGCCCAAAGAGTTGTTTACCCTTGATGGCTGCGATGTCCACTCCCGCCTGCTGGTGCGGGTGCGCGAGTTCTTTGACTCGCTGGTGATGATTGAATATGGCCTGAACCATATGCCTGGCGGGCCGCTGCTGGAAGAAAAAGTCAATTACCAACCTTACAAGTTCGCCCTCGGGTTCTCGGAAGCACCACGTGGCGAAGATGTGCATTGGAGCATGACCGGCGACAACCAGAAGCTATTCCGCTGGCGCTGCCGTGCGGCAACTTACGCCAATTGGCCGGTGCTGCGTTATATGTTGCGCGGCAATACCGTCTCCGATGCGCCCCTGATTATCGGCAGCCTCGATCCCTGCTACTCCTGTACTGACCGGGTCACTCTGGTGGATGTGCGCAAGCAAAAATCCGTCACTGTGCCGTACAAAGAGATCGAGCGTTATGGCATTGAGCGCACCCATTCGCCGCTCAAATAGAGGGATGAAGAATGTTAAAACTGTTTAAAACCATCCTGAAAGTGGGCGACACCACGGTGAAATACCCGTTTAAGCCGCTTGAGGTCAGCCACGGTTTTCGCGGCAAACCGCAATATGATGCCGAGCAATGTATCGCCTGTGGCGCTTGTACCATGGCCTGCCCTGCCAATGCACTAACCATGGAAACCGATCTTGCTAGTGGCACTCGTCAGTGGCAGTTATTTCTCGGGCGTTGCATTTTTTGTGGCCGCTGTGAGGAGGTCTGCCCGACCCGCGCCATTGTGTTATCACAAGAGTTTGAACTGGCCGTCTTCAACAAAGCGGATTTGTATCAGCGCGCCAGTTTTACCCTTGCCCATTGCCAGCAATGCCAGCAACCCTTTGCACCGAAAAAAGAAGTGGATTATGTCATGGCACTGCTGATTCATTCCGGGATGGCGGCCGAGGATGTCGAGCAGCAGCGGCCACATTTTGAAACTTGCCCTGAGTGTAAGCGCAAACAGAATATCGTTATTAATAACAACGTCATGCTGGATCAGCATAGCGAAGGGAGGGGCAAGCTATGAGCCAACCACATTCATTAAAACCGGGCTGGGGGCACCATGTTAGTCAACCGATCGCACTTGATCCCTCGGTTGCCCAGTTAAAAAGTAAATTATTGAAAGATATCAAGCGCTCCGCCTATGTCTATCGGGTGGATTGTGGTGGCTGCAACGGCTGTGAGATTGAGATTTTCTCCTCAATCACCCCACTGTTCGACACCGAGCGCTTTGGTATCAAAGTAGTCGCCTCCCCCCGCCACGCGGATATTTTGCTGTTTACCGGTGCGGTTACTCGCGCCATGCGCACACCGGCACTGCGCGCTTATGAATCGGCACCGGACCCAAAAATCTGCGTCTCTTACGGCGCGTGTGGTTGTGGTGGTGGCATCTTCCATGACCTGTACTGTGTCTGGGGTGGCAGCGATACCATCGTACCGATTGATGTGTACATTCCCGGTTGCCCGCCGACCCCAGCCGCAACCATCTATGGTTTTGCCGTGGCATTGGGTCTGCTGGAGCAAAAACTGAAAGGCGAAGAGCATCAGGAGAGTGCCGATGAACGCGTCGCGCTGATTCACCCCGATGCACCGCTCAATCTGCGAGTGCTGTTGGAGCGTGAAGCGCGCCGTATGGCCGGCTATCGCCAGGGGCGGGAAATCACCGACAGTTTCTTGTCGCTGCTGGCCAATCAGCCATTACCGGAATTTGAACAGCGCTGCCAGAACTACCTGCGCCAACAAGATGATCCGCGTCTGAGCGAGATATTCGCCAGCTTGCAACACATTGCCCTGATACAATTGGCGGGAGGCAAAGCTGATGTCCGCTAAGGTTATTTTCTATGCACTGAATCAGAAATTCCTCGACAGTGATGACGATATGCCCGAGCAAGCACAACAAGTGATGTATTACTCACTGGCTATCGGCCACCATGTGGGGGTGATTGATTGCTTAAAAGCCATCATGGAATGCCCGCTGGCAGAATATGAACAATGGTTTGGTCAGTTGCCCGCCGGCGAGGCTCACCGCAAGATGGCCGGTTTACTGAAGTTTGGTGAAATCACCATCGACAGTACCCATACCCAGTTATTGGCAAAAGCCTTCGCACCACTGGCTGAAAACTCCGCCTCACTCCACCAGCCATGGAGCCAACAACTGCTGCAAACCCTGTACGATATCGAGCAGGAACCTGCCATCTATTTAATGGTGAAACGCCGCCCATGAACATGCCACATCCCCCCGCCACTCACACCACCGCCCTCAATCTGGTGTTAACCGTTGGCAACAGCATGATGGGCGATGACGGCGCAGGCCCACTACTGGCTGAACGCATGACACAACAACCACTGATTGACTGGCAGGTGATTGACGGTGGTTCGGCACCGGAAAATGTGGTGCATCGTATTCGCGCATTGCAACCGACGCGATTAGTTATTGTCGATGCTGCCGATATGGAGCTGCCGCCGGGTGAGATTCGCATCATTGACCCTGAGCGAATTGCCGAAATGTTTATCATGAGCACCCATAATTTACCGCTCAACTTTCTAATTGATCAGTTAAAGGAAGATATTAGCGAAGTCATTTTTGTAGGGATTCAACCCACCTTAGTAGCGTTTTACTTCCCAATGACCGAGCCAGTAAAACAGGCGGTAGAAACGGTGTATCAACAACTGCCACACTGGCAAGGTGACGGTGGTTTCGCGCATTTATAGCGAAATGACGGCATGCCGTCGTCAAATTTGCCGACGTCATGCCAGCCGACAGTTTCCTGTTAACCTCCCCGCCCACATCAGCATCCACTAATCCTTTATAAAACAATCACATTTATTCACTTTTACCTGACCACTTCAAGTTGGCATAAACCATGCAGTATGTAAGGTAATGAGCCAGATTAGCTGTTCTAAACGTGAATCTGCCAGATCTATCAATTTATCCCCAATAGATTTCAAGGTGCAGGAAGGCGGTAAGCGAGTGAGTCCCGATGAGCTTACTCAAGTAAGTGATTCGGGTAAGCAAGTGCAGCCAACACACCTGCAACTTGAAAGATGAAGATATTTATCCCCAATAGATTTCAAGGTGCAGGAAGGCGGTAAGCGAGTGAGTCCCGATGAGCTTACTCAAGTAAGTGATTCGGGCGAACGAGTGCAGCCAACACATCTGCAACTTGAAAGATGAAGATATTTATCCCCAATAGATTTCAAGGTGCAGGAAGGCGGCAAGCGAGTGAGTCCCGATGAGCTTACTCAAGTAAGTGATTCGGGTAAGCAAGTGCAGCCAACACATCTGCAACTTGAAAGATGAAGGGGAAGGAGAGAACACAATGAACCGGTTCATAATCGCAGACCCCAAAAAGTGTATTGGCTGCCGCACCTGTGAGGTGGCCTGCGTGCTGGCACACAACGGTGGCAAGCTGGACACGCTAACTAAAGCCAATTTCGCGCCTCGGCTGAAGGTGGTTAAAGGGCTAAATGTCAGTACCGCCATTATGTGTCGGCACTGTGAAGATGCCCCTTGTGCCAATGTTTGCCCGAACGGCGCAATTGTTCGGGCAGCGGACAGTATTCAAGTGTTGCAGGAAAAATGCATTGGCTGCAAAACCTGTGTCGTTGCCTGCCCGTATGGTGCGATGAGCGTCGTGACCAAACAGGTCGAAGTGATGTTTAACGGCCTCTCACAAGGATTCTGCCTGAAAGCCGAAGCACAGAAATGTGACTTGTGCGAAGGGCAAGCCGCCGGCCCGGCGTGTATCTCCGTTTGCCCAACGCAGGCGCTGCACATGATTGGCCGCGACACCATGCAGGCCATGCTGCGCAAAAAACAGATGCGCGCTGCTTTGGATGAAGCCAACGAAATGAGCTTTTAGTCAATAAGGCTGCGGCTCCAAGAACGAAGGGTAATTATTATGAAAAAAGCATTAACGGTCTGCCCGTACTGTGGCTCCGGCTGCAAAATCAATTTGCTGGTTGAGAATGGCAAAGTGGTTGGCGCTGAAGGCGCAAATGGCGTCACCAATCAGGGTGAGTTGTGTCTGAAAGGCTACTATGGTTGGGACTTTCTCAATGACACCAAATTGCTAACTCCGCGCCTTAAACAGCCGATGATCCGTCGCCAAAAAGGCGGCAAGCTGGAGGCGGTATCCTGGGATGAAGCGATTGAGTTTGCTAGCAGTAAACTGCGAGCAATCAAAGAAAAATATGGCCCGGAAGCCATTATGCATACCGGTTCATCCCGTGGCCCAGGCAATGAAACCAACTATGTGATGCAGAAATTTGCCCGTGCGGTTACCGGCAGCAACAACATTGACTGCTGCGCCCGTGTTTGCCACGGCCCGTCGGTCGCCGGGCTGCAAGTGACATTGGGTAATGGCGCGATGAGTAATTCAATCTGCGAGATTGAAGATACCAAATGTATTTTAGTGTTTGGCTACAACGCCGCTGACTCCCATCCGATCGTGGCCCGCCGTATTCTGAAAGCCAAAGAAAAAGGCGCGAAAGTGATTGTCTGCGATCCACGCCATATCGAAACGGCGCGTATTGCAGATCTCTGGTTGCCCCTGAAAAACGGCTCCAATATGGCACTGGTGAATGCCTTTGCCAATGTGTTGATCACTGAAGAGCTGTACGATAAAGATTATGTCTCCCGCTATACCGAGGGCTTCGACGAGTACCGTGAAATCGTCGCCAAATACACCCCGGAATATGTCGAAAGCATTACTGGCCTGCCGGCGAAATCAATTCGTGAAGCCATGCGTATCTATGCCGCCGCCCCTTCAGCCACCATCTTGTGGGGGATGGGTGTCACTCAGTGGGGCCAGGGCGTAGATGTCGTGAAAGGGTTGTCAGGACTGGCACTGTTAACCGGTAATCTGGGGCGCCCGAATGTCGGTGTTGGTCCGGTACGCGGGCAAAACAACGTGCAGGGTGCCTGCGATATGGGCGCATTGCCAAATATGTATCCGGGTTATCAATCTGTGACCGATCCCGCCACACTGGAAAAATTTGCCAAAGCCTGGGGGGTACCATCCCTGTCCGATAAAGTCGGTTACTCGCTGACCGATGTTCCACATAAAGTGAAAGAGGGGAAAATTAAAGCCAACTACGTGATGGGCGAAGATCCACTCCAGACCGAACCGGATTTGTCCATGATGCGTGAAGCCTTCAGCGAATTAGAACTGCTGATTGTGCAAGATATCTTTATGACTAAAACCGCAGCCGAGGCGGATGTTATCTTCCCCGCCACCTCGTGGGGTGAACATGAAGGGGTCTATTCTGCGGCAGACCGTGGTTTCCAGCGGTTTGAAAAAGCGGTTGAACCACAAGGTGATGTAAAACCAGATTGGGAAATTATTAGTCTGATGGCGACCGCACTCGGCTATCCGATGAAATATAACAATACCAAAGAGATTTGGGATGAACTGCGTGAGTTATGCCCGCTGTACTATGGCGCAACCTACGAAAAAATGGCTGGTTTGGGCTATATCCCGTGGCCATGTACCACTGAAGATAGCCCCGGTACACCCTGGTTATATGCCGGTAATAAGTTTGACCGCCCTGGCGGCAAAGGGTTGTTATTTGCCAGTGAATGGCGTGCGCCAATGGAACTGGTGGATGAGCAATATCCGTTGGTGTTGTGTACCGTGCGTGAGGTCGGCCACTACTCCTGCCGTTCGATGACTGGCAACTGTTCCGCACTGCAAACGCTGGCCGATGAACCGGGTTATGTACAAATCAGCCCGCAGGATGCAGATAAAATGCGCTTGCAGGATCAACAACTGGTATGGGTTGAATCGCGTCGTGGTAAAGTTATCACGCGGGTCTCAGTCAGTGAACGCATTAATATCGGTGCGGTATATATGACCTACCAGTGGTGGATTGGTGCCTGTAATGAGCTGACGCTGGACCATCTGGATCCGATTTCCAAAACACCGGAATATAAATATTGCGCGGTGAAGCTGGAAGCCATCCCAGATCAGACGTGGGCAGAAAACTATGTGCAACAGGAATACAGTCAGTTGAAGGCGCGGTTACGTAGAGAAGCCGAAGTGGGGTGATCGGTTAACGGCTACTGCGCTTTGCCATTCTGGGTTTACGCAGTGCTCGCCACCGTCATGTACTTATATGTACACTCCGGTGGCTGTGCGCTGAGCGCGCCCAGACTGGCTTTGCTCGCGACGCCGCGTTCAGGTAGAAGGGTTTGGCACTGCTTGGTTCAACACGGTATTCGGTAAATAGATATTAGTTTTATTCGAAGCAAATAAATGAGTTAATCCATCCCATCTTCATCTTCGATACTTTTTACTGATATTCCTAACCGCTGCATACGGGATAACAAGGTGGTGCGTTTTAGCCCTAACTTAATGGCAGCCCCTTTTGGCCCAGCAACCACGCCGTTGGTTTCGCGTAATACTCGAATAATTCGCGCGCGCTCAGACTCTGAAGATTCTGGCTCTTCACTTTCAGGTAATAAGGTTTTATGCACAACCCTTTCTGCCACAGGTTTAGTAACCTCTAGCGGTGACAGATGATATTCCAGCTCTTGTAACTGCAAATTCAGCGTAGTACCACGGCTAAGGATGACCGCCCGCTCAATAACATTTTCCAATTCACGAATATTGCCTGGCCACGGTAAACGGCTAAGCAAACGTAATGTTTCACCAGGAATTGTGTCGATAGTGCGATTCATCCGTTTGGCTATTTTCTGAGTAAAGAATTTCACCAGCAACGGTATATCTTCCGGCCGCTCACGCAGCGGAGGGATCACAATCGGAAAAACATTAAGACGATAATAAAGGTCGCTGCGGTATTCGCGATTCACCATCATCAATTTTAAATCACGATTGGTCGCAGCAATCAGGCGAACATCCACCGGAATAATTTTACTGCCGCCAAGGCGTTCTATTTCCCGCTCTTGCAATACACGTAATAATTTAGGCTGTAGTTCCAGAGGAATATCGCCCACTTCATCAAGAAATAGTGTGCCGCCGTCAGCCATTTCAAACCGGCCAATACGCTGTGATGATGCACCGGTATAAGCCCCCTTCTCATGACCGAACAGATCACTTTCCATCAATCCCGATGGAATGGCTGCACAGTTCATTTTCACCATGCGTTTATTCTTGCGGGTACTCAAATTATGAATAGCCCGGGCAATCAGCTCTTTGCCGGTGCCGGTTTCCCCCAGGATCAATACGGTACAATCACTGGAAGCCACCATCTCAACTTGTTCCAGTACTGCTTTAATCCCTGCACTATTACCGATTATCTCGCCAAACTCTTCATTATGAATAATCTGGTCCGTTAGATAGAGATTTTCATTTACCAACGAATCTTTTAGGCGGGTAATTTCGTTGTAGGCCAGCGCGTTATCAACCGCAATGGCAATACGAGCTGCAATTTGGCGCAACAGTTTTACATTGCTATCAGTGAAAATATCACTCTGACATTGTGCCAGTTTCAAAACACCTAACATTTTGTGACCGAAAAAAAGCGGCAACAGGCAAACAACTTGTAACCCTTCATCCAGCATATTTGCCAGTTGCTTATCATCCGGTGCTAAAAGAGAGATATCAGCCAAATTAACCAACAATAACGCTTTGCTCTGTAAAACCTGCCCAGCCAAAGTGCCGGTAATATCCACCCATGCCTGCTGATACTGTACGGCCTTACCACTCTGGTAGCGGGTAGAGAATACATTTAACTTATTTTTATCCTTATGGGTACCACAGAGCGCTAAGCTAATGTAATCAATATTAAAAAATCGATGTATCTCTTTTGAAACCTCTGCCGCTAATACATCCAATTCCAGCTTAGAAATAACCGTATTGGTCACATCCACTAAAATCCGATAATGGTCGCGCTCAAAGCGCAGTTTTTCACGCTCAGAAAATGCCCGATTAATCTCAGCAATATTATCAACGGCAATTGCCACTACATCTGCCAGTAACCCCAGAAAAGTAACTGCTTGTTCATCAAACTCACTGTCATCAGTTTTAATAAATTCAATACAGCCTGACCAATGATTGTCATGGCCCAAGGGAAAATGGCAGCCAGAGTGCAATTCCTGATAGGGAATCAAATCACAAACAGCAGAAAACTCCCTTTGCATACGGCGATGGTCAGTCTGCAAAGGCGTCTGCTGCTGCCAGGCTAAGCCACCGGGGCCTTCGGCAAACAAGATATTTTGCGATCCCTGCACCCTGTTGGTCGCATCGTCATGGGTATAAAGGGTATTTTGGTTATAAAGAGGGTTAAGCAATAATAAATTGACCCGCTGAAAACGCACCACAGAAAAAGAGAGCTTTCTGAGTTCATTCACTAAATCGGTTATATCCCGTAGCAATAATAACTTTTTTGATACCGTGAACAGTGTATCTTGCCAAACTTGAGCCAATGTGGGACGGGGTAGTTTTTTTGCTCTATCCATAAACGTCGTTATTAAGCCCAGAAAAATGATCACTACTTTAAGGTATTAAACTGAACAAATATATATCAACAGCCGATAAGCTTGATCTGGGTTAACAAACTATTTCTCCGCAATTTATCCATCTTACCAATCAGTTGAAATTACGTCTCATTTTCATCGTAAGATAAATAAAAACATTAGGTTACATGTGATACTCACCACATATGGAGTATCAAATCACAACTGGCGCTATATAAATAAATACATATCGAAATAAAAGATACGTATTAATATCTGATTCGAAAAAAAGCAATTTTAGGAAAAATACAAAATGCAACAGTAAAAACCGCTCAATGAATGCCTGGTATGAAAAATGCATTACATTTAGGTCAGGAAAATAATTTATTAATATTTAGTTTTCATTCCCCTACACCGATAAAATAATAAGTAAGGAGTTATCAATGAGCATTGAAAATCCCTTTGATCTGCGGCTTCCGATTGATATGGCAAAACTGGCAGAGCAAGTCGGTATATATAAAGCCACTAAGAATCCGGCCACCACCTTTTATTTAGCCATGACTGCCGGTGTATTCATCTCTATCGCTTTTGTCTTCTACATTACTGCAACAACCGGCACTGCTGGCGTGGTGGCATTTGGGTTAGCAAAGTTGGTAGGCGGCCTGTGTTTCTCTCTTGGCCTGATTTTAGTGATTATCTGTGGGGCTGATTTATTCACATCCACAGTACTCATTGTGGTGGCTAAAGCCAGTGGCAAAATCAGTTGGCGGCAATTAATCTGTAATTGGGTGAATGTCTATTTCGGTAATCTTATTGGTGCACTGTTCTTTGTGGCATTGATTTGGTTTGCCGGTCAGCATACGGCGGCAAATGGTTTATGGGGCTTGAATGTGTTGCAAACTGCCGAACACAAATTGCATCATACGTTTGTAGAAGCGGTGTGTTTGGGGATTCTGGCTAATCTAATGGTCTGTCTGGCAGTATGGATGAGCTATTCCGGCCATACTTTGACGGATAAAATTGTGGTGATGTTACTGCCTATCGGCATGTTTGTCGCCAGCGGTTTTGAACACAGCATTGCCAATATGTTTTTGATCCCATTAGCTATTGTCATCCGCGATTATGCATCACCGGGGTTCTGGCTATCAATTAATGCTACCCCGGATCAATTTTCTGCGCTGACCCTAAATAACTTTATTATCGATAATCTAATCCCGGTGACTATCGGCAATATTATTGGTGGTGGGTTATTGGTTGGCCTGACCTATTGGATTATTTATCTGCGCAATCCAGCTCATTGAGTCAATAGCGCCATTGATATCGACAAATTTGACGAAATGACGTGAATAAAAGTGACACCCATAACAGAACAGCCAGTCGGGTTTACCCCTGACTGGCTGTTACGTTAATTCACAATAACCGATTATTTCTTCTTAGCGTATTTCAGTGAGTCTAATGCGACGGCAAAGATAATGATCGCACCTTTAATAATATACTGCCAATAAGGGTTCACACCGATATAAGTTAATCCGTAGTTAATAACGGTAAAGATAATTACCCCTGTCACTACGCCGATAACGGTACCAACACCACCACTAAAGGACACACCGCCCACCACACAGGCGGCAATCGCATCCAACTCGTACATAAAGCCAAGGTTGTTAGTCGCACTACCGATACGGCCTGCTTCCAACATACCGCCGAAAGCATAGAACACACCGGACAAGGCATAGATCATGATCAAGTTTAGTGGCACATTCACACCAGAAACTTTTGCCGCTTCCGGGTTACCGCCGATGGCAAAAATATTCTTACCAAAGCGAGTTTTATTCCACAGCACCCAGACAAAGCCGATAGCAATCAAAGCATAGAAGGTAATATAAGACAGTTTGAAATCACCAAATCGTAAGAACCCTTGAGCAAAGGTTGAGAATGCCGGATCAAAACCTGCAATCGGTGATGCGCCAACGAAATCGTAATACAGAGAGTTAATCCCGTAGACGATAATCATAGTACCTAATGTGGTAATAAATGGTGTCACATTCAGGTAAGCAATGATAATACCGTTGACCAAACCAATAATCGCACCAATCAGACAGACGGTTAAGATAACAATCGGAATCGGTACAGTGTGCAAATCAGGGAAAACTTTATTAACGTTATCCATTGCTTGCAACATGGTTGCCGCAACTACCGCCGCCAAGCCTACCTGACGGCCGGCTGACAGGTCGGTCCCTTGGGTAACAATCAGCCCCGCCACGCCCAGTGCGATAATAATACGCACCGATGATTGGGTCAGAATGTTACTTAAGTTCATCAGACTTAAAAACGTCGGGTCCTTAACAATAATAATTGCCAGTAATACGAACAACACCACATAAATCCCGCTCTCTTTAAGGTAAGTGAGCATACTTTTCTTATTTAACGCATTCATAATAAGAACCTTCGACTAGATTAGAGATGCAAGGATGCAAGACGTAATATTTCATTTTGCGTGGTTTGCTTAGTATCAACAATTCCCGCAACCTGACCATTACTCATTACTAAAATTCTGTCAGTGATCCCTAATAGCTCAGGCATTTCAGAAGAGATAATAATAATCCCTTTGTCTTTCTTCGCTAATTCAGTCATTAACTGATAGATTTCAAACTTAGCACCGACATCAATACCTCGAGTCGGCTCATCCAACATTAATATTTCTGGTTGAGTCAGTAGCCAACGGCCAATAATTACTTTCTGCTGATTACCACCGGATAAAGAGCCAATATTGGTACGGTGACCCGGTGTTTTTACCCGCATCGCATCGATAACCCATTGGGTGTCGCTTTTCATGCGCGTATTATCTAACAGCCCAAATTTATTTTTATAGTTACGGATATTAGCAATCAGGGAATTAAACCCCACATCGAGATAGGCGTAAATCCCGGTTGAGCGGCGTTCTTCAGTTACCAGTGCAAACCCATGATTAATGGCTTCATTGGCACTATGGTTATTAATACTTTTGCCATGTAGCTTAATGGTCCCGGCCACTTTTTCGCGGATACCAAATAAGGTTTCAACAATATCGGTGCGCTTGGCCCCAACCAAGCCGGCAATCCCCAAAATCTCACCTTTATGCAAATCAAAGGAGACATCACGGATCGAGGGTTGGCGCAGCGAGGTCAGATTTTTCACTTCCAGAATGACTTCACCCGGCTTATTCAGGCGATCAGGGAAACGCTGACTCAGTGAGCGCCCCACCATCATTGAGATTATCTGATCCATGGTCAGCCCTTCCAGCGGCTGGGTAGTAATCCACTGACCATCACGTAAAATAGTGATTTCATCACACAGTTGGAATATTTCCTCCATCTTGTGAGAGATATAAACAATGCCACAACCGCGCTCTTTCAATTTACGAATAATCGTAAATAGATGATTAACCTCTTTCTCGGTTAATGAAGAGGTCGGCTCATCCATAATGACGATTTTAGCGTTATAAGAGAACGCCTTGGCAATCTCGATCATTTGCATTTGAGATACTGATAATGTTGCGACTTTATCGCGGGGATCAATATCAATATCCAACTCATCAAAGATAGCTTTGGTATCTTTGTACATTTTATCTTGATCGACAAAAAAGCCTTTGGTTGGGTAACGCCCCAGCCACATGTTGTCCATCACTGTTCGTTGTAACACCAGGTTTAATTCCTGATGAACCATAGAGACACCGTGCTCTAATGCTTCTTTAGAGCTTTTAAATTCTATTTCTTGCCCCTGAAAGAGAATACTCCCGGAGTCTTTTTTATAGATACCAAACAGACATTTTAATAGCGTTGACTTACCTGCACCATTTTCTCCCATTAATGCATGGATCGAACTTGGCCGCACTTTAAGATTTACGTTATCTAACGCCTTTACACCCGGAAATGATTTATTGATATTACTCATTTCCAGCAACCACTCGCGGGGTTGTGCTGTATTAATATCGGCCATAGTTATACCTGGCTAAGAATTGCTACTCACCTGCGAGATAAATACCCTATCCGCCGATAAGTGCATATTCAAAATAAGGATCAATGCAAAAAACCTTCCGCCCCAATGCTGGTTACCCAATATCGGGGCCAGAAGGTTAATAATTACTGCTTTACCCTTAGCACTGACACGGCTTTGGGCACCACCTATTACGACAGGCTGTTATTTAGTAAATTCAGCCAAGTTATCTTTATCAACGCCTACATACGGAATACGTACAATTTTGTTTTCGATTTTCCAGTTAGTCCCTTCAGCAGCAGGTTTACCGGCAGCCAGATTTTTAACTAAATCGAAAGTTGCTTTAGCCTGATTGTTGGCATCGTTCAACACGGTACCGGCCATTTGACCTGATTTCACCAGAGCTAACGCTTCTGGCAAGGCATCAACACCAAACACTGGAATACTGGTTTTGTTATGGGCTTTCAAGGCTTCTACTGCACCCATCGCCATCGCATCGTTGTTAGCAATAACCACTTCGATCTTGTTGGCGTTAGGGCCAGATAACCAGGCATCCATTTTATCTTTAGCTTGCGCGGTATCCCACATTGCAGTATCTAACTGCAATTGTTGAGTCGGAATACCTTTGTCATTCAACGTTTTAATGACATAAGTTGTACGTGCTTCAGCGTCTGGATGGCCCGGTTCGCCTTTCAGCAGCACAAATTGGATTTTGCCATCTTTGTTCAGATCCCATGCTGGGTTGGCTTTCCAGTGTTTCGCGATCAACTCACCCTGAATAACACCAGACTCTTTAGAGTCAGTCCCTACATAGTAAGCTTTATCGTAGCTATCCAATGCCTTACGTGAAGGTTCTTTGTTATAAAACACAATCGGAATATCGCTGCCGCGGGCTTTATCAATAACAACCGGTGCTGCTGCTGGGTCAACCAAGTTAATGGCCAGCCCTTTCACACCTTTAGCCAGCAATACGTCAATTTGATCGTTTTGCTTGGACTGGTCATTTTGGGAGTCATTCATCAGTAAGGTAACGTCAGGAGATGCTTTAGCATCTTTCTCGATAGCTTTACGGACCACGGACATAAAGTTGTCATCATATTTATAAATAGTGACACCAATACGGGTATCAGCTTGAGCAGCCGCGCCAAACATCATGCTGGCAACCAGGGTCGCTAATGTGAAAACCTTCTTATTCATTTGTATCTCCGGGTTTATGTAGGGTAGTACAGGGTGATAACACCGTCGCCTTAACGTGAGAAAGACCCATCGTTCAAAGCTGCTGACACTGAATATCTATCGTCCTTGAGCGCACTCCACTCCGAGAAAGCCGCCTGAGTCGTCAAAAACCATGCCACTTACAAACTCAACATCTGCGGAACGTGTGTTTGTAAATTACTATTCTAAAACCCGCTACCGTGTGTTTTTTATCCGGTAACCGATGACATCTTGATACATTCAGGTAGAAAACAACTAGAGCATAGACGGGCCGTTGTTAAGAATCTGTGAATTTTCTCACAGATTGAAAACGGTTACACAAGAATAAATACCGAACTAGTGAGCGACCCCACAAATTGCGACAGAATGACGCGGCACCAATGTGGGTTTAAAACAATAAGCCGCGTGCGGGTCTGGCGAGCGACAGGCCCCTTCAAGTGCCAGTTCCGTGGCCAAAGTTGCCATAGAAACAATAGGATAACGAACTGTGGTCAATTTGGGGCTGGTATAGCGGGCAATAGGGATATCATCAAAGCCCACCAGCGAAAACTGCTCAGGGACACTGATACCGTTTTCTTTCAACACCGCCAGCGCACCAGCAGCCATTGAGTCGTTATAGGCAAACACCGCACTGAGCTGTAAATTGCGCCCCAGCAAGTCAATCATGGCACGCTCCCCCCCAGCCAGATCAGGAGTACCAAATGCTCGCCAACTGTCAGGAGCAGTGATACCGGCGGTCTCAAGCGCATTTAGGTAACCCGTTTGACGCTGGATAACATCATCAATGGGGTGGTTGGAACCGAGAAAACCGATACGTTGGTGCCCTTGTTTAAGCAGTAAACGGCATGCCATTTGCGCACCGCTAACATTGTCTAATCCTATACAACGGTGCTCAAACCCAGGAATAATCCTATTAATCAGAACCATACCTGGAACCTGGTCTAAAAAAGCGATTAACTCACCGTCACTCAATGCCTTAGCGTGAACAACCAATGAATTACAGCGTTGACGCAGTAGCACTTCAATGGCATGACGCTCTTTATCGGCCTGGTGGTAGCTATTACCAATCAACAGATATTTTTGATGTCGTTGGGCTACGGTGTCTACCGCTTTCACCAAGGCACCAAAAAAGGGATCAGAGACATCCATCACCACCACACCGACAGTATCGCTACTTTGTGTTGCCAGTTTTTGTGCATTAGCATTTGGGCGGTAGCCCAGTTCTGACACTGCTTTCAGCACTGCGGCGCGCGTTTCTGGCCGAATAGCAGCGCTGTTATTGAGGACACGGGATACCGTAGCCAGCGAAACGCCAGCCCGCGAGGCCACATCACGAATGGTGATACTATTTCCAGATGAATGCAGAGCAGCCATGACCTTATCCTGTGAATAAGTAACCATGCGCGTGTTGATGTGAACTGGGCATGGCAGGTGGCTTATCCTACCCAGTTTGTTGAATTTGCCACGTGAAATGCGTCACAAGAAAGAAAACGTTTACATACAAATTTGCAACCCGCTCGATCATTTTTACTTTACAGACGCATTCAGGGCTTAGTGTTGCGTGGTTGTAACGATTGACCGCAAGCATAGGCGGTCAATTTTCGCCATAACCACTCGAGTGGCCCTTGGGCAAAGTAATGCAGCCATAGCAGGGAGAATAGGATATTACACAGCCAGACCAGTGGAACAATCGCGAGGAGTTGTAGGCGGTCAAGCTGTTGATATAAGCCGAAGTGATAGAAAATCAACGTACATATCAATGTTTGCAGTAAATAATTACTCAGAGCCATGCGCCCTACCTGTGCCAACCAATGATTGACACGCCAACCGGATATTGTGGGACCGAAGCCATACAGCAGAGCCAGATAGCCCACAGCCTGTAATGGAGCCCCTAACTCACGGGGAACTTGCAACAAAAAACCGCTCCAACGGTAATCCCAGCCCACTGCCCATTGCAGTGCCACCCCCGGTATTTGGATAACTAATGAAAGCGGTATCAAACATGCCGCAAGCAAACGGTAGTGGCGCAAGCTAAAATCACCGCGTAGCCAGCCAGAACGCATTAACCCAGCACCAAATAACATCGAGCCAGCCAGCTCCCAGCCATATTGGGCGCCGATAGCAATCAAATTGGATGACAACAGATCTAACCGATTCTTCCAGGCTTCCATGCCCCCCTGCAACTTCCAAAATTGCTCATATTGCAGATCCGCAGGCCCCGGCTGCCAAAATCGCCCCGGTTCGCCATTAGTGATAAACCCCAGTAACAGCAATACCGCGACACCCACTAAATAAAGCACCGCACCGGTACGCAACAAACTGGCGGCATCTTTGGCATCACGAATCATTCGCCAACACACCAGACCGATCAAACCATAAGCAAATAGAATGTCTCCATCCCAGAAAAAGATACCGTGAATTAATCCCAGTAATAGCAATAAGGAAAGTCGCGCCCGAATCCAGCTCTTGCCGCGTTTAAGTAATAGCTCAAGGCCCGCACCAAACAGAATGGCGAAAATAGATAAGAACTTGGCCTGTGCCACAATATCGAGAATGGCCCAAGTCCAGGCATCGGATAGCGAAGGAAGGCCCAGATAGGCCGGATTAAGATAAGCAGCCTTTGACAGACCGAAGGCGCTGATATTAAGCAGCAGAATGCCAAGGATGGCCAGCCCTCGCGCACTGTCTAACGTTGCGATGCGTTGACGCATACCCGACATCCTGTGTACGGGCACCCACTGGTACCCTCTCTGGAAAAGGCTAATTAGCCGTTGTGACGTTAGCTATTATGACGAACAGCACGCAGGAATTCCTGGCGCGTATTCTGGCTAGATTTGAATAACCCGCCTAATGATGTCGTGGTGGTCGCACTGGTAGCATCACGAATACCGCGCGCTTTAACGCAATAATGCACCGCATCGATAGAAACTGCGACGTTATTAGTGCCTAACAGTGTCTGTAGTGCCAACAGGATTTGCTGTGTCAGCCGCTCTTGCACTTGCGGGCGCTGAGCAAAGAACTGCACGATACGGTTGATTTTAGATAAACCAATCACACTGTCTTTGGGAATATAAGCGACAGTGGCTTTACCATCAATAGTGACAAAATGATGTTCGCAGGTACTGGTCAGGGTGATATCTCGTACCGTGACCATTTCATCGACCTTCATTTTATTCTGAATCAGGGTGATTTTGGGGAAATTTTCGTAATCCAGTCCAGAGAAAATCTCATCAACATACATTTTGGCAATACGTCTTGGCGTATCCGCCAGACTATCGTCAGACAAATCAAGATTCAGCAATTGCATGACTTCAGTCATATGCGCTTGAATCTTGGTTTTACGCGTTTGGGCATCTAACTCTTGTTTGCGCAGCGGGGTTTCAAGACCACGGGCCAGCAATGCCTCATGAACCAACTCAGCTTCTTTACTTAGCGATGACATTCTTTTCTCCAGCAGGCGTACACATCCGAACAGTATAAACATGATGTAGATCACGTTCGGATTTTGCTCCCCACTTTAGTTGAGAGCAAAATGATTATCCAGTGATTGTTATTCATATCGAATCGTTATTTACATCATGATGAAATAGTTGCATTTGGTGCATCCACTGTAGCGTAAATCAACCGGTAACTGTTTCCTGAGCGCGACGTGGCGTTTTGATAACCAACCCTCCAGCAATGAACAGTGCCACCACTGCCACGTACAGCGCAGGCTCTAACCGGTGAGTCAAGGTTGTTGAGATAGCGGATAATATTGGGCCAACCAGTTGTCCGATAGCATAACCGGTGGTCAGTAAACCAGCCATATAGCGGGTGTGTTGCGGTGCCAGCTCCCGGCCATGCTGCAATGAAAGTTGCACCACACTCAGGAAACCGCCACCGGTCAGTAATGCCCCTAATGCCAACCCACTAACTCCCGGCACTAGCTCCGCGCACAATACCCCCAATGCCTGTACCCAGAGTGTTAATGCCAAGCGGGTTTGCGAACTCAGGCAATGGCGGGTCAAAATACCGATAGTGATCCCTATCACCGCCGCGCCACCAAACACCGGCCAGACAAACTGGGCAAACAGGCTATCTGGGAAGCGCGCTGCTGCCATTTGCGATAAAAATGTTGCGGGCAGAATATAACCGAATCCCGCCAGACTGTAGCTCCACACCAGGCGCTTGAGTGCTGGCGTTAAGGTCAGTGGAATCGCAGCGATATGCGGGCGATGTAGTTCCCCACTTCGCGGCAGATTAATACTGATCATGGCAATAATAACTAACGCCAATACACCATAGACCAGCCAGGCTTCTGCGGCCGATAAGCCATAGCTATGAATAACCACTGCCAACATACCGCTGATGAATATGCCCGCGCCTGGTCCGGCAAATACTGCGGCACTGAGTGCCGGACGGCCAAAGTGGGCCAGACGTTCATTGGTCCAGGCGGCGATAAGTACCATCGACCAACCACTGGCCCAGCCAATGGCAAAACGTACCACGCCATGCCACCACGGCCCATCAACTACTGCGGATAGCAGCGTAAGCGTTACCGCTCCCCACAATCCGAGCCATAAACGGCGCTCCACATGGCGGCTGGCACGCATAGCATCAAAAGCGCCAAACAGGTATCCCAGATAATTAAAGGCTGCCACCAGCCCGGCACCGGTTAGGGTGAACTGATGCTCTGCGATCATTAGCGGTACTTGCGGCGTAAAAGCAAAACGGCCAATTCCCATCGCCACCACTAACGCGAGAAAACCACTTAATGCAATTCTTAATGCCATCTGCCCTGCCCATTGTTTGCTGACAGATAATTCCTGCCAGACGGTTAAAAGAAAGTTGCCAATATCATGCCTGAGCATTAGAATCACAAAAAATGAATAATACTAACTAAGTTCATCACAAAAAGAGAACACCTATGGACCTGACCCAGCTACGCATGTTTTGCTGTGTAGCAGAAACCGGTTCCGTTGCCCGGGCAGCGGAGCAGATGCACCGCGTCCCGTCAAATTTGACGACCCGCCTGCGCCAACTTGAAGTTGAGCTGGGTGCCGACCTGTTTATCCGTGAAAAACAGCGCCTGCGGCTCTCCCCGATGGGACATAACTTCCTCTGCTATGCCAACCGGATCCTGGCGCTAAGCGAAGAGGCAATGCGCATTACGCATGCTGGCGAACCGGCGGGTAATTTCCCGTTAGGCTCGATGGAAAGCACTGCTGCCACCCGTCTGCCTAATTTGCTGGCGGCCTATCATCAGCGCTACCCACAGGTGTCCTTATCGCTGATCACCGGGACATCGGGTGAAATCATTGAACAGGTACGGGCCGGAACACTGGCGGCAGCACTCGTTGATGGGCCAGTTCAACATGATGAACTGCACGGTTGTCGCTCTTTCGACGAACAACTGGTGATCATTTCTTGTTTGGACCACCCTCCGATTATGCAAGCCCGCGATGCGGTGGATGAGACACTGTTTGCCTTTCGCCCCAGCTGCTCTTACCGCTTGCGCCTGGAGAGTTGGTTCCGTCAGGCCGGTGTCTTACCGGGCCATATTATGGAAATCCAGTCTTACCATGCCATGCTGGCCTGTGTTGCCAGTGGTGCCGGGCTGGCATTGATACCCCATTCCGTATTGGCGCTACTGCCGGGCCATGAACGGGTACAAGTTCATGCCTTACCGGCTGATATTGCCGATACCGCAACTTGGCTTATCTGGCGTAAAGATGCCTTTAGCCCCAATGTCCGCACCTTAAAAGAACTGATTATCGAGCAGATTGAAATTCAGTGACTTATCTGACGGCTTGCCGCTTATCGGCCATAATTTATACAAACCATGTTGACTTACGTCCAGACAGCCAGATGCAACATATTAGACACATAAACAATTAATTTATATAACAGTCACCACACAGAAGCTATAGGAGCAACACCATGCAGATGATTAAAACTCGCGCCGCAGTCGCATGGGGGCCAAACCAGCCGCTATCGGTTGAAGAAGTTGATTTGATGCCACCGCAGAAAGGCGAAGTGCTGGTACGGATTGTCGCCAGTGGCGTATGCCACACCGATGCCTACACCTTGTCAGGCAAAGATCCCGAAGGGATATTCCCAGTGATCCTCGGCCATGAAGGTGGTGGGATTGTAGAAGCAATCGGCGAAGGTGTTACCAGCGTTGCAGTGGGTGATCACGTCATTCCGCTGTACACTCCAGAATGCGGTGAATGTAAATTCTGCCGCTCCGGTAAAACCAATTTGTGCCAGGCGATCCGCAGCACTCAGGGCAAGGGTTTGATGCCTGATGGCACCACTCGTTTCTCTAAAAATGGCCAACCGATCTTCCATTACATGGGGACTTCAACCTTCTCTGAACTGACAGTGGTACCGGAAATATCACTGGCAAAAATCAATAAAGAAGCGCCATTAGAAGAAGTTTGTCTGCTCGGTTGTGGCGTCACCACCGGCATGGGGGCTGTGATGAACACAGCAAAAGTCAAACCGGGCGACACTGTCGCCATCTTCGGCTTGGGTGGCATTGGTTTATCGGCAGTGATTGGGGCGAAAATGGCTGGCGCTAGCCGCATCATTGGTATTGATCTCAATACCAGTAAATTCGAGCTGGCCCGCAAACTGGGCGCAACAGACCTGATTAACCCGAAAGATTATGATAAACCTATTCAGGATGTGATCGTCGAGCTGACCGATGGCGGCGTAGATTTCTCCTTTGAATGTATTGGTAACGTCAATGTTATGCGCTCAGCGCTTGAGTGCTGCCATAAAGGCTGGGGCGAATCAGTCATCATTGGTGTTGCTGGTGCCGGTGAAGAGATTTCGACTCGTCCATTCCAATTGGTCACAGGCCGCGTATGGCGTGGCTCAGCATTTGGTGGCGTTAAAGGACGCTCCGAGTTACCGGGCATCGTGCAGCAATATCTGGACGGTAAATTCGCTCTGAATGATTTTATTACCCATACCATGGGGCTAGATCAAATCAACGAAGCCTTCGATTTGATGCATGAAGGTAAATCTATCCGTACCGTGATCCATTTTAATGATTCTTCACAAAACAAATAAGGCAAGGAGGCAGGCAACGCATGAATACGTCACTTGAACTTCTCGAAGAGCACCGGATGTTTGGCGGGTGGCAGCAACGCTATCGCCACACCGCCAGCAGCCTGAATTGCAATATGACCTTCAGCATCTATCTGCCCCCCTTACGGGATGACAACCCGCCACCGGTGCTTTACTGGCTGTCGGGTCTGACCTGTAATGATGAAAACTTTACATTGAAAGCCGGTGCTCAGCGGGTGGCCGCTGAGTTGGGTCTGGTACTGGTTATGCCGGATACCAGCCCACGTGGCGATGATGTGCCGAATGACGAAGGTTATGATTTAGGACAAGGCGCGGGGTTCTACCTCAACGCAACACAAGCCCCTTGGTCTAAACATTTTCAGATGTATGATTATATCAGCCAAGAGTTACCGGCTTTGATCGCCCAACATTTCAGAGTGAGTGACCGTCAGTCTATCTGTGGCCATTCAATGGGGGGGCACGGGGCATTGATGCTAGCACTGCGTAACCCGCAGCAATACCAATCAGCTTCGGCCTTTGCGCCGATAGTCAATCCGTGTCAGGTGCCTTGGGGGCGCAAAGCCTTGACTGCGTATTTGGGTACCGATGAGAGTCAGTGGTTGCAATATGATAGTTGCCACTTACTTACACATGCGCACACCCAACTGCCGATGCTGGTAGATCAAGGTGATGGTGATCAGTTTCTGGCTGACCAGTTACAACCGGCAAAATTAGCTGAATTGGCGCGACAGCGCGATTGGCCACTGACACTTCGTATTCAACCGGGTTATGACCATAGCTATTTCACCATAGCCACATTTATTGAAGATCACTTACGCTTCCATGCGGAATTCTTACATCCGTAATCGATGTAATTAACGTGACTATCAATTATAACTATTTTAAGCCCTACGGGGCTTTTTTATTTTAACGTAGAAATGCATAGTTATTCCCGTTACAGTTATAGCTAATTAACAATCGAAAAATTAAAAAAACATGATAGCTAATCACATTCCATACAAACATATCTATAAATAAAAATATTGATAAACTCCAAAAATAGAATTACAAATAAACAGTAAGAATCTTTTTGGTACTTAATTACATTCAAAGATAATTATTTAAATGGAGTATTATATGAATATTTCAAAGCAATCAGATGATAAAGAAATAAAATACAGCCACTTAATAGCACTAAAAGGTAAGTTGCAATCATTAGAAGAATCATTTAAGAGTAATGCATTTTATATAAATGACAATGAAATAGAAAAAATAAAAAACAATACCCTGCGAAGCAAAATAACAGCATGGAACTGGTCAAGAAGCTTTGCTGAAGAATAGAAAAACATGAACCATTCAGAAATTATTGGTTAGGCCATAAATCATTAATGGCCTAACCTTGCTCCACATAGCAGTAACAATGAAAGCAATTCAATACACCTTATAGGTTTCAATATGTAGGAAGGAAGGCAGAAATAAACGCATCCAACACATTTACGTCTTGAAATCATGGGGATAAATAAATTGAGATATTCTTGTATGTTTACAAGTGAATTCATTAATGATGTAAAGCTTAGCCCGATGGCAAGTATATTAGCGATAATAATAACGGCTTTAGGTATGCTCTCATCATTTTTAGTATTACTGCTTTATTTAACGGATAGAAGTATTGAAAATTACCACAATGACCACGCACAAATATATCGCATAGAAACTCAGTTTAACTTGCCAAACGGTGACGATGTAAAATCAGCACAAGTACCTTTTCCATTGATTCCAGCATTGCAGAATGCAAAGAACATTAAAGAGGTTATCTATGCACTACGTCTATTTACAGACTTACAAGTGAATGACCAAACTCACAGGAAAGTAGAGATTTATACCGTTAGTCCGAATTTCTTCAATGTCATTAATCCCTATAAACTGAGTAATGATCAACCTAATCTATATGAACCAAATATTTCTCAATACCGCCCTCATCTGACCCAGAATGAAATTATTATTACGCCAGAATTTAATCGTCAATATCTTCATCTGGATAATCCGGTCGGGCACGTTATCACCTTAGGGAACAAAGGCCAATTCGTCATTAAAGATATGATTAGTTTGCATAAGGATAGCCGTTTTAAAACCAACGCCGTGATTGCATTTTCTCCCGAACTCATAGATGGCTATCATGATAAAAGGCATGATTGGTACGATATGCACGCTTATGCCTTTATTACAATGGACGCAGGAGAAAAACCCGATTCTGAACAATTGGGTACACTCGTTACCCGTTACGCCCCCCAACTCCCTGGAGCACCATTCAGCCCCGAAGAGTTCATTCAATTATCTGCACGTAATATTACCGATATCCATTACGATAATGGGTTACCTGATGAGATCAGCACAGTTATTGCAAAATCCTATTTATACAGCTTATATGCAGCCGGTATTTTTATATTTCTAACAACCACCATGAACTTTTTTAATGTTAACAATGTAATAAATACCAATAAAAAAAACAGTTTCCAGATAAAGAAATCTCTCGGAGCCTCTCGTTATCAACTATTGACTGAAGCACTTTCCATCGCACTGCTTCAAGCCTTTTTTGTACTCCTGTTAGCAATCCTCTTTCTGATTGTTTTAATACAGCTATCTACAGGCGTTAAAGAGTTAATTCTCATTCAAGAAACTAAAACATTACTAGCCTCCTTCTTTTTTACATTAATTTCAATTTATACAGCAATTCTCATATAACATATCTATATGTTACCGTTTTTCCCAATCAATCTGGCCATTATAATATTTATAATCAACAGCCAATATCACGCTACGTCCATCAAGGAGCACTGTGCATACAAATAACAATCGCAGGCATAATAGTTTACTTATGGGCAGGAATATTGACACAGAATGATTTTATGCAGCATCATAATTTTGGTTATGAAAAAGACAATATAGTGACATTTACTTTAAGTGATGAGTTAATTGATCAAGCAGCAATAAATAGTTTACAAAATGAATTGAAGAATACTGTAAATATAGAGTCTATCGCACTTAGTAGCTGGCAACCCTTTGACATGTCGAGGACAAACACGTCAATATTTCATCTTAATCAGCAAGAGAAAGATAAGTTAGTAACAGTAAATACACTTAATGCTAATAAACACTTCCTTGATACCTGGGGAGTTAAGGTATTAGCAGGGTATGATAATGTGCTAATGCCGAGTGATGATAATAATATTGTCCATGCGGTAGCAACTCAATCCTTTATGACTTTAATGGGGCAACATTCCTATGATGAAACATTGAATAGCATATTTTACATTAATGATAATGACTCTGAACATAAAATAAGAATCCTTAGAATAATAAATGATTTTTATCTTGCAGATGTCAATAAAAACACCACACCACTATTGATATTTATTGAAAACAAGTCCCAACGATATGGCGCATTAAAATTGCAATATATACAGGATCTTGGGGAAGTTAAAAAAACACTTGAGCGATATCGGGTTAACCCCACGCAAATACAAACAGTGGAACATTTACATCAAGCATATTTCAATACGAATAGACTTATGCAAAAAACAGCTAATTTTGTTGCCATACTTTCAATTTTATTAATATTAATAAGCACGGTAATCATCAGTATATCCGAAACCAAACGAATCGGTAAGACATTAAGAATAATGGAGTCTATTGGTGGTTCTATTTATACCCATATCGTTTTCTTTATACAGCAAAATATCGCCCCCATTATTTTTGCTGCTATAATAGCATTCTCGATGGGTTTCTTTTTATTGCATCGATGGTTGGTTCAATACCATGCTGTGGATAATCTTTCATACGTCAATGCCACTGCTACACTTTTTATTTTCATAATTAGCATAGTTGTCATTATGACTATTACGCTGATCTTTAATAATGACAACATAAATACCAAAAAGAAACAATAAATACATGGATATAAAAATTTAAAAAAATGCACATACAAACTTACGCATAACGTTAATTATTATAGGTGTATCACTTATACTGATTGCCTGTTTTTTTTACATTTACTCTTTATTCACAAGCCAAAATACGTTATTAGTTGCGCGGGAAAACACTATTTTCATTACGGTTAAGCCTGAGGAATTTCAGGACGTATTAATTACACGTGCCATTACGGTACCGAAGGAAAGCACGATTATATCAAGTGAACGTGGGGGGAAAGTCATTGAAATTGCCAAAAAAGCTTTTGAAGCGGTTAACAAAGGTGATGTTATCGTTCGTTTATCCAATTATGATTTCATGTTAGAAACAACCTCCAGAATGGCAGATATCACCGAACAAATAAATAATCTGCGTAATATGAAAATGCAATTGGAACAAGATAATCGAGATACCAAACTCAGCCTACAAGAAGCTCGACACCAGATCGGGGTTGTTAGCAAAAACCTTGTCAGGCATCAAGTCCTCGATACAAAATCGATGATTGCAAAATCAGAGTTAGAAAACCAAAAAGATATACTGAAAAATTGGAAAACTAAGAGTGAGATATTACTAGAACATAATAACAAAAACCAAAAATCACTTCCTAAGCAATTAAATAATATTAATGACTCTATTTTATTACTTGAACGAATGATGGGAATGATTGAAACGGGCATCGATCAATTAGTAATAACTGCACCTATTGATGGCTCTTTATCTGTTTTGGACATTGAGTTAGGCCAGCAAATAAAGCCTGGTGAAAAAATAGCAGTCGTAGATAATTTCAATTCATATTATTTCAATGTTTTTTTGAGTGAATATTACTTGGATAAGATAAAACCACAAACTCGTGTTATTGCAAAAATAAATGGCCAGGATATTGTACTGCTTATTGAATCGGTCTCCACAGTTATTGATAATGGCAAGTTTAAGGCAAAGCTGACACCGACTCAATTAAACAAAGTCCCGCTAAAAAGAGGCCAATCTATTGAAATAGAAATCTCATTGCAAGATGAGAAAGAGAAGATATTATTAGTACCCAATGAAAGTATTACTTCAGATAAACATGGGGGTAACTACCTCTATATCTACCAACAAAAACATGATCATGCGATTAAAACTAAAGTAGAAATTAAGCGCCGCAACGCAGAAAAAACAGAAATAACAGCAGGACTAAATTCAGGTCAACGTATTATCATCCCTTCATATTCAAACAGTAACCAATATAATATAATTGAGTTTAAATAATATGCTAAACATACAAAATGCAGAAAAGTGTTTCATAACAAAAACGATTAAAACCCGGGTATTTAATCACCTGAACCTCGCTGTGGAACAAGGTGAATTCGTATCAATTATGGGTCCATCAGGATCGGGGAAATCGACTCTGCTCAACATTATAGGCATGTTTGACTCACTTGATAGTGGCTCACTTACCTTAACAGGAAAGGATGTCGTATCCCTAAGTTACTCACAACGAATTATATTAAGGCGTGAGTTGATAGGCTATATTGTTCAATCATTTAATCTTATTCCACATTTATCAATATTCGATAATATTGAGTTACCACTGAAGTATCGCCATGTTGCAAAAAAAGAACGTATTGAACGCGTTAATCGGATTTTAAACCTTTTTGCTATCGAGAATCGTAGAGATCATAAACCAATGCAATTATCGGGTGGTCAGCAACAACGAGTCGCCATTGCCCGTGCCATGGTATCCAATCCAGCATTATTGTTAGCTGATGAACCAACCGGTAATTTGGACAGTAAAAACACCCGAAATGTACTTGAACAATTAAGCAGAATAAATCAGACCGGAACAACCATAATAATGGTTACACACTCAGATGAAGCCGCCACATATGGTAATAGAATCATAACCATGAGAGATGGAAAATTAACTTAAAAATAGGAGCGCAACATGCGTGATATAATACCCATCGTAAACATAGATAGCGTTAATATTAGAGACGTAAATATTAGAAAACTGGAGGAATTAACCTCGCATGAATATAAAGCATTATCGGCCTATCTCATCGGGAAGATCCCTGCTAGCCAATTATTGGATGGTGATGAGTTAACTCTATTTAATAAAGAGTTAACTCATCATATGGAGGTAAAAGCAATTAATGTAGGTTTCGCACTATAACTCAACCTCCTGCCCTTTGCGGTGCAGGCGCAATGAAACCAGGAAGGTAACGAAGCACATTGCCGAAACGTACCAAAAGAAGCTGTTTTCCATATCAAAAGACTTAAGAGACAGCGCCACGTATTCAGCACTACCACCAAACATGGCATTTGCAACTGCATAAGACAGGCCAACACCTAAGGCTCTGACTTCTGGCGGGAACATCTCTGCTTTTAGTAACCCACCAATAGAAGTATAAAAACTGAGAATAATCAGGGCGGTAATAATCAGCATAAACGCAATATATGGACTGGTTACCCCTTTTAGGGCGTGCAGAATAGGTACCGTTAATAGCATTGATAATAGGCCAAACGTTAGCATAGATGTACGGCGGCTAATGCGATCGGATAATGCACCAAATAAAGGTTGTACCAACATAAAAATAAATAATGCCGCCGTCATGACCAGGCTGGCGGTTTTCACATCCATCCCGGCGGTATTGACTAAATACTTTTGCATATAAGTGGTGTAGGTATAAAAAGAAAGAGAGCCACCCGCGGTGAAGCCTAGTACCATAATAAATGCGCGACGGTTCTTCCATAGCCCTTTCAAACTACCCGCATCTTTCTTATTACGGTTCTTCTCATCCGAGGTTTCATTCAGTGAACGGCGTAAGTAAAGAGCAACCACTGCCAACAGTGCCCCCAGAACAAAAGGAATACGCCAGCCCCAACTGTGCAATACCTCTGATGAAAGTGTTTGCTGTAATAGAACCAGTACCAATAATGCCAGCAATTGGCCGCCAATTAATGTGACATATTGGAACGAAGCATAAAACCCTTTGTGCCCTTTCACTGCGACTTCACTCATATAGGTGGCACTGGTACCATATTCGCCCCCAACAGATAACCCCTGGAATAAACGGGCGACTAACAGTAAGACCGGTGCCAGGCTACCAATTGACGCATAGGTTGGCAGGCAGGCAATCATCAACGAGCCGGCACACATCATATAGACCGAAATCAACATGGATAACTTGCGGCCATGTTTGTCAGCAATATAACCAAATAACCAGCCGCCAATCGGCCGCATCAAAAAACCAGCAGCAAAAACACCGGCAGTCTGCACTAATTGGGTGGTTGGATTATCACTGGGGAAAAAAAGCGGGGCAAAATAGAGCGCGCAAAAAGAGTAAATATAGAAATCAAACCATTCAACCAAATTCCCAGAAGAGGCCCCAACAATGGCTCGTATCCGTTGCCGGGTATCTGCTTTATCTGTCAGACGTGCTGATGTTCCCTGACCTTCTACCACAGTAGTGTCTAATGAAGTTGTTTCAACCATAATGATGCGTCTGCCACATTGTTAAACGTCCATGCCATATAAGCTCAGAACCGAGAAATCACAGACACTGAACTCTCATTTTTATATTGTTAGATTGTTATATATTGGTAACATTATCGTTTCAATGAGAGTTATAGCGCAGAGAGTAGTTTAGGAAAAACCTCAATTTCCTTTGTGATGTCAATTACATAAATATGTTAAGTCGACTGTTTGGTGAAGGTTTTTTTGTGAGCGGCACGACAGAAAAAACGGGAACAGTACGTAGTCAAAGTGACGATAAGTGGCCAGCACAGCGATTTTGCTGACCCTGTATTCGTCTGCCCTTTTCTGTCTAGAAAGCAGAATCAGGCTGGAGAAGAAAAGCCTGTTCCTCTGCACTTGAGACTCGCCCAAGGATATGATTGCGGTGTGGGTAACGGCCAAAGCGATCAATAATCGCTTTATGGCGTAACTCATAATCAAGCTGATTGTCATTACCCAATTCGGTAAAGAGTTCTAATGCCTGTTTATGAATAAGCGCCGATTCGGAATGCATAAAAGGAAGATAAAGAAAGCCGCGTTGAATATCAGATAATTGTTTCGTCTGACCACTGCTGATTGCTTCCTGCGCTAGCACCAGCGCCATCCCGTCACAAGAAAATGATGCAGGTAAATCACGGAACAGGTTTCTGCTGAATTGATCCAGTATCAATATTTCCGCCAAACGCCCTTCAATTTTAAACCGCCAGTGGGCCAATTCCCCCTTTGATGCCGCTTGCCAAACCGGGCCAAACCGCTTGCGTAGCAGAGCATCAAAATCCTCATCCTTTTTGAACCACAACGCCGGGTCCATCTCGTTAAACCAAAAGTCCAGAATCGATTGATACTCCATGTCACACCCCTGTGTTGCCTGCCGAAGGTTTATACCCATGAAAATAATAGCACTGATCAAGGCAGTATCAATCTATCGTCTCTTTGCGCCGCCATCCATTCACCCACCTGACAATCTCTGCCATAATGGTTTCATTATTTGATGGTAGCTCAGCACCCATAATTACCTCTAGCTAACGGTGCACACTGACCACGGAGTCCAGCATGGATCACAGTAATACCTCGGATTTACTCTCTCTCGAACAAGCTCTGACTAAAATGCTGTCGCAGGTTACGCCATTGCAGGCAACAGAAATCATCGCATTGACCGAAGCGGCGGGACGTATCACCGCCAGTGCAATTACATCACCGATTGCTGTGCCCCCCTTCGCCAATTCAGCCATGGACGGATATGCCGTGCGTTGTAATGAGCTTAGCAGCACATTACCGCTGCCGGTGGCCGGCAAGGCTTTTGCCGGTGCACCGTTTAAAGGTGAGTGGCCAGCCAATACTTGCGTGCGAATCATGACCGGTGCCCCTATTCCTGAGGGAGCCGATGCCGTCATCATGCAAGAACAGGCCGTGGCTGGCGAACAAGGTGTCATATTCAATAGCCAGGTGCAGGTTGGGCAAAATATCCGCTTGCCGGGTGAAGATATCCAACAGGGTGCTGCCGTTTTCCCCGCGGGGGTAAAATTAGGCGCGGCGCAATTACCGCTACTCGCCTCATTAGGCATTGCAGAGATTGCCGTGTTTCGCACACTGAAAGTGGCTATTTTCTCTACCGGCGATGAATTGCAACCAGTCGGGCAGCCCTTAGGCGAAGGACAGATTTACGATACTAACCGCTTCGCGGTACGGTTGATGCTGCAACAGTTAGGCTGCCAAATAGTTGACCTTGGCGTGATCCGTGACGATCAACTCGCATTGCGCAAAGCATTTGAACAAGCCGATGCCGCCGCTGACCTTGTTATCAGCAGTGGTGGTGTCTCGGTGGGTGAAGCGGATTACACCAAACAGATGCTGGAAGAGTTAGGCGATATCGGTTTCTGGAAGTTGGCGATAAAACCCGGCAAACCGTTTGCTTTCGGCAAATTGGATAACGCCTGGTTCTGCGGCTTACCGGGTAATCCGGTCTCGGCGGCGCTAACATTCTATCAGTTGGTACAACCCCTTATTGCTAAACTCTCCGGCCATGCGGGGTGGCGTCCACCACTGCGCCTCAACGCGGTCGCGGCGACAAAATTGAAGAAATCCCCCGGCCGTTTAGATTTTCAACGCGGTATTTTCTCCACCAATGCTAACGGTGAATTGGAAGTACGCACCACAGGTCATCAGGGGTCTCACGTATTCAGTTCATTCAGCCAAGGTAACTGCTTTATTGTGCTGGAACGAGAACGCGGTTCTGTCTCGGTCGGTGAAACAGTTGAAATCGAACTGTTTAACGGGCTATTGGGGCAATAAATTGTACATGGTGGAGAGGCTGAGATGCTGCCAGAACTGACCGATGCCCAAGCCCTGCGTTATAACCGGCAAATCGTGCTGCGCGGTTTTGATTTTGACGGTCAGGAAAAACTGAATGCTGCCAAGGTGTTAATCGTTGGATTAGGGGGGCTAGGATGCGCAGCCGCACAATATCTGGCAGCAGCAGGCGTGGGCCACCTTACCCTGCTGGATTTTGATACGGTTTCGCTTTCCAACCTGCAGCGGCAGGTTTTGCATCGCGATAATCGTATCGGAATGTCAAAAGTGGCCTCTGCGGCACTGACGCTGTCTGAAATGAACCCTCATTTGGCACTGAAATCCATTGATGGTCAGTTAGATGACCAACAACTCGCGGCAACCATTGCTGAACATCAGTTGGTGTTGGATTGTACCGATAATGTCACCAGCCGCGAGCAACTCAATCGACTGTGTCATGCACAACGTAAACCACTGGTTTCAGGTGCAGCAATTCGCATGGAGGGGCAAATTAGTGTTTTCACTTATCAGCCAAACCAACCCTGCTATCGCTGCCTCAGTCGGTTATTCGGTGACAATGCACTGACCTGTGTTGAAGCCGGGGTAATGTCGCCCTTGGTGGGGATTATTGGTAATTTACAAGCGATGGAAACCATAAAGCTGTTAGCTGATTATGGTCAGGTGATATCTGGGCGCATATTGATGTATGACGCCGCAACGGCAGAGTTTCGGACCATGAAGCTAGCCAAAGATGCCCACTGTGAAGTCTGTGGCAAAGATTAGCCGCCTATTTAGCGCAAAAAAAAAGCTGATGCAATGCATCAGCTCTCTTATCAACACACCATCAACTAATCAGGACTGAATACCCTGGCTACGCAGATAGTCTTCGTAGTTACCGGTAAAGTCGATCAGCTTGCCTGGTGTCATTTCAATCACTCGGGTCGCCAAAGAACTAACGAACTCACGGTCATGGGAAACGAAGATTAGCGTGCCTTCGTACATTTCTAATGCCATGTTCAGCGCTTCAATCGATTCCATATCCAAATGGTTGGTTGGCTCATCCATTACCATGATGTTAGGGCGCTGCATCATCAGCTTACCAAACAACATCCGCCCTTTCTCACCACCAGACAAGACCTGTACTTTCTTCTTAATATCGTCCTGGCTAAACAGTAAACGGCCCAGCACACTGCGCACAGCCTGCTCGTCGTCTTTTTCCTGTTTCCACTGACTCATCCAGTCAAATACCGTCAGATCGATTTCAAAATCGCTGGCATGATCCTGTGCATAGTAACCAATCTTACTGTTTTCAGACCATTTTACGGTGCCAGAATCCGGCTCATAATCCCCTACCAAGGTTTTCAGCAAAGTCGATTTACCGATACCGTTTGGCCCGAGGATAGCCACTTTTTCACCCACTTCCAGGCGCAAATCCAGTTTTTTAAACAGCGGGCCGTCATCAAAACCTTTGGCCAACAGTTCAACTTCCAGCGCATTACGGAACAGTTTTTTATCCTGATCAAAGCGGATAAACGGGTTCTGGCGGCTAGATGCTTTCACTTCATCAAGCTGAATTTTATCAATCTGGCGGGCGCGAGACGTCGCCTGTTTGGATTTAGAGGCGTTGGCACTAAAGCGGCTAACGAAAGATTGCAGCTCAGAGATCTGGGCCTTTTTCTTGGCGTTATCTGACAACAGACGATCACGAGCTTGCGTCGCCGCCGTCATGTATTCGTCATAGTTACCCGGATAAACACGCAGTTCGCCATAATCCAGATCCGCCATGTGGGTACACACCATGTTCAGGAAGTGACGGTCATGGGAAATAATAATCATGGTGCTGCTACGTTCGTTCAGCACTTGTTCCAACCAGCGGATAGTATCAATATCCAGGTTGTTGGTCGGTTCGTCGAGGAGCAAAATTTCCGGGTCTGAGAACAGGGCTTGCGCCAGCAATACACGCAATTTAAAGCCAGGAGCGATTTCGCTCATCAACCCATAATGTTGTTCAACCGGAATACCTACACCAAGCAATAATTCACCGGCACGGGCTTCTGCGCTGTAACCATCCATTTCACCGTAGGCAACTTCCAGATCAGCCACTTTATAGCCGTCTGCTTCGCTCATTTCAGCCATAGCGTAGATGCGGTCGCGCTCTTCTTTTACTTCCCACAGCTCGCCGTGACCCATAATAACGGTGTCCAGCACTGTGTTGTTTTCAAAGGCGAATTGGTCCTGACGTAACTTACCCAGACGCTCATTCGGGTCAAGGAATACGTTACCGCCGCTAGGAACTAAATCACCGCCAAGGATTTTCATGAAGGTGGATTTACCACAGCCATTAGCGCCGATCAGACCATAGCGATTACCGCCACCGAATTTTACTGAAATGTTTTCAAACAGCGGCTTGCTGCCGAATTGCATGGTGATATTGTTAGTACTTAGCACAGAGCTCGCTCTCGATTGGATTACTGAATAGGGATATTCAAGAATTATAGAAAATGTGATTCGGCGCGCATTATGCCACAAGATGGCAAGAGTATCGCCTCCAGTTTTGCACGAAATCTCAGCAAGCGCTTAAATCTGACGGTAAGTGGCTGCGGCAATAAAAGCTTGATGCCACTAAAAGGGGCTATTAGCCCCTTAAATAAATACCCTAAACCCTAGGTTATTCGTGCTGTTACTCATCAATACATTGTAATGCACTGTATTTATCCAGCAGGAATGGCCGCAGATAGCCAACTGTGTTAGACATCGGTAGCACCTCTTCGCTGAGATGGATATTCAGGATATCGCTGAGATAACTACGCCGTTTTTGTATTCTTTGCCAAACATCAGGGTACTGAGTAGCGAGCGCATTACGTAAATGCTGATCAGCCAGTGCAATACACTCCTCAGCACTCACTCCGGCATAACCTTTTACCGAAGGAATGATATCGATTTGGAATATCATCCCACTGCGAATTATCTCTTCAGAATCGCTATAAATGGGAGAGCACAACCACTCTTCATCAGCAACTAAATGGCCGGGATTTAGCGACCAATGGTATTGTGATTTAGGGAAAACCGTTTCCACTAATGCGTACATCTCTTTCCCTGGCATACCAATACGAATATTTTCCAGCCAAGCGACGACTGTTGTGTAATAAGGTAGCGCAACCTTATCAAGATAATCTCTTTCCGCGTGCGGTAGTTCATCTACATGATGAACCGCATAGCCGGTTCTACTGCTCAAACCGCCTTTAAACCCAGTGGTCAATGATATTTTATCGCCGAGTTGTACCGCTTTATCACTGGGATATAAATTTGCCTGTTCAAATCTGGCGCCAGTCGCAGCAATTATCACAACAGTGTTCGGTTGGCCTTCATCTGCCAGATAACTGCCCAGTTGCTTTTCTGTTATGCCGATATCAACCGCCGCCAATGCATTAAGAATACAATTCGACGCCAAATTAGCGCCATATTCATAGTGCGCCAATTCATTAGCATTATTGGTCACTCTAGCTGCAATATCACTGCCAATAAATAGACTGGTAGCGTTAATAATCGTTGCTACCGGTGAAGCAGACTTTTTAATTGCATCCAAAATAAAATGCGGAATATCAAATAGCTGACTGTTATCGTCCAACTTACTGGTAAACAGTTTCCATCCTGCAACCCCAATCTTTTTAGCCTGCTGAATCCCGGTTGCTGCCAATAATTCAGTAAGCGTTTTACTGTTGTCCATTGGTTGATTTGGCAATGAAAAATAGTGGACATGAATCACGGTATTTCTGACTCTGGCATAGTCAGATAACTTTAAATTCTCGTTACCTAATAATAAATAGACCTCACCTGACACATGTAACACCAGAGCCGCTTCTTCAAAACGGGGAATAAACCCCGCCAGATATTCAAAGTTACCCCCATGCTCTTTGTCCGCATACACCAATAAATAATCGATATCGGCACGGCGCATATTACTAATAACTTTAGCTTTGCGATATTCGATGGTTTCATCATTAATGGCTACCTTAGTAACAGCATCAAACCTTGGCGGCGTATCAATAGCGTTAAGTTTTATCTGACGCTTAATAATCATCTTGTTCATAAGAATCATTACCTTGGTTAATTTATTTACACGCCGCCATACCCGCTATTGATGTTGATGCTATAACCACTTTGCATCGCGGGTAAAGGAGATCGTTAGCCACCGATGAGGGCCGGACTCGCCAATTTCTTTGGCTATTTCATCGCGTAATTTGTCAAAATAACTGACACCATTCGTCTCCATATCTGGTGGAATAACCACATGAATCTCGATAAACAACCCCCGCCCCATGCGGGTGGCATAGTGGGAGTAATCAATAAATTTATATTTTGCCATTAACTTATCCATTAAGCTCTCAATGGCATTATCCAGATTGTCTGGCGTCATTTGTAATACTTCACGAACTGCCGAAATGACTGTTTTTATTGGCACAGGTATTAAGACCAAGGTTAACAAGGCCAATACAGCGGGGTCGGTATAAACAATCAAATGCGCATAGCGGGTACCTTCCATACACCATGAAAGCAAGAAGGCTACTAATAACGCAGAACTGATGCAGGCCGACATTAACCAGCTTTTGGTATCCAATGCAATTAGCTCGGATTTGACTCGTTTATTTAAACGACGTTGTTTTAAAAAGAGGGTGAAACAGAAAATACTGACCACTAATGCATAAACAATCGCCCACCCCAACTCCAATTCCCTGCCGCCGTCGAAAATCCCCTTAATGGCATTGACGAATGCGTAAAGACAAAGAAAGGCCAGCAAGCTGCCATTGAAAGCCAGAACCAGTGGTTCAACATGCCAGAAACCGTATTGAAAACGCCGACTGTGCGGCTGACCAAGTAATCGGGAAACCAATAGCGATAAACTGCACATTCCAGCATCTAAAGCAGAGAACATACCATCGAAAATAATCGACATCGAACCGCATACGATACCAAAAACAATCCCCATAATGGCGATAAACAAAGTGCAAAAAATTGAACGTCTTAAAATCTGCTGTTCAAGCTTGGTGTCATGTAACAGAGGTGGAGCCTGTTCACTGAGTGTCGTCATGATTTAAACCCATTTTTTATTACAACCTATTGTTTTATTACAACCTATCGTTTATTACAACCAACTGTTTTATGACCATCAATTTTTTTATTTAGCTTAATGCGTGAATCACGATAAGAGCCTGAAGGTTAATCCGCACTAATAGTAGTGTGTCATATTATCTCATTTTTACCAGTAAATTACGCAGTAACACCCAGACAGAGAACCTTGTTAATCTCTTGTTTTTATTAATTTAAAATATAGCGAATCCTATTCGCAGGAATTTTATATCGCCAATTGATATCCAAATGGATTATTCGGTACTTCATTTTCATCCTTATCCTAAAGCCATCAGCGCTCAGCGCTTTATACTTTAAACCTAATAACAGATTTGTTTAATTTTAATAACATCTGGCTATAAACAAGATTTTTCATTAATGCAGGTAAATGAGTAGAAGTTGTTATTCGTCAAGAATGCTATTTCTGCATAACGATATTATGCACCGCTTGGACTAATACCCGTTCAGGAGGAAATATGGCGACAAAACTTAATATTGTATTGGTCCATGGCGCATGGGCTGATGGCTCACAGTGGCGCTATATTATCCCAGCCCTGCACACCATGGGGCACCGGGTCATTGCAATACAAAATCCGCTGACATCATTAGCAGATGACGTGGAGCGGACCATTAAGCTAACTACCGCCTTATATGGCCCTACCCTATTAGTGGGCCACTCTTATGGTGGCATGGTCATTACACAAGTCGGGCATCTGCAAAATGTGGTCGGTATGGTCTATCTCGCCGCTTTTGCCCCCGATGCGGGAGAGAGCTTATCCAGTACTTTTGCACTGCGTGAACCGCCTGTTGGCGCCGCTTATATTCGCCCGGATGATAATGGATTTCTATGGATTGACACTGACCAGTTCCACGAAAATATGTGTCAGGACATTGATGAGAATGAAGCACTGGTGATGTCTATGGTGCAAAAACCCTTAGCAACTCGCGCTTTTACTGATAAGTCTGCTCAGCCTGCCTGGCGGGTCAAACCTTGCTGGTATCAGGTTTCAACGGAAGACAGAATGCTGCCGGTCGAAACACAACGCGGTTTTGCTGCTCGAATTCAGGCCCAAAAGGTGATTGAGTTACCCTCCAGCCACGCCTCGATACTCTCTCATCCACAGCAGATAATCGCGCTGATTGTCAATGCCGTAAATGCGGTTAAATAGTTATCACACGCCAGCCTCACATCGGCATCATATGACAGGCGAAAAAAAATCCGCCCGAAAGCGGATTTTTATCAGACACAGCATAACACCGTGAAAGATGAGTGCTAACTATTCTAAGCGGTCGCTTAGAAAGTGTAACCTACGCCAGCAACCCAAGTACCGACATCAACGTTGCGGATGCGGCTCTGTTCGTAAGAAACGTCCAGGGCAACATTTTGCATTGGGTTGAACTGCATACCTGCGCCGTAAGTAAAGCCGTAATCGCTGGTGCTGCTTTTATCGCTAGCAGAAGTTGGGTAGTTCTGGCTGAAACGACCGTAACCCACACCTACCAGGCCATAAACGCTAGCCCAATCGTTGATACGGTAAGCTGGACCACCGGTGATAGCATTGTATTGTGCTTTGTTGTATACCGACGAGCTGTCACCGAAGCTGCTTTTTTCAGTGTGAGTGAAAGAGGTGATGTAACCCAGTTGAGAATCACTCCACTCGTAACGGTATTTCAGGTTGAAACCTGAAGATTTGTTAGCAACACCTTGATAATCGCTCTGGGCATAACCACCAGAAACGGTGCTTTGACCGGCAAAGGCTGAACCTGCGGTCACTGCTAATACACAAGCTGCTACTGCTGAAAGACATGCAATTTTATTCATAACCACCTCGAAAGACGCAAATTTTTAGATGAAACAAAAACACCATGAAATTATAACAATAAATAGTAGGAAACTCTGCCTACATATGATTGTCTAATCATTTATTTGGTGTAACAAAGGGTTTCAAGAATCTTCCATCTTACTAATACGCTTACGAATTTCCGCCATTCTACACCTTTTTGTGACTCCCATCACCAAAAGCCATTCCAGACTATTCTTAGTTTTAGCGCTTAAATAACCAGCAGAAATAGCGTTAAAAAACCGCAATGCTGAAAATTTATTATTTCTTTCACTGCTTTCCGTTTCTTTTTTCGCTCCTTTGGTGATTTTCAAACACTTGGCTGACATTTCATTTACACTGGCAAAAATAGCTACCTAATAATTTTCTTTGAGGCTTAACAGGATGTCTTTGTCTCCTTCATCCAAACATTCACTTCCCTTAGTCCCTATTCTGTTACTGGTGATTGCCATGATCTCCATCCAGAGTGGTGCATCGTTGGCGAAAAGTTTGTTCCCACTGGTTGGCGCGCAAGGAATAACCTCGCTGCGGCTCGGTATCGGCACACTTATTTTGTTTGTCATCTTTAAACCTTGGCGAATGCGATTCACCTCAGGCAGCCGCTTACCCCTGCTTATTTATGGTGTGACATTAGGTGGAATGAACTTTTTGTTTTACCTGTCACTAAAAACGGTGCCATTGGGTATTGCCGTCGCATTGGAGTTCACCGGCCCGTTGGCGGTTGCCATGTTCTCTTCTCGCCGCCCGGTGGACTTTATCTGGGTAGGGTTGGCCGTTCTGGGGCTATGGTTCTTATTACCGCTGGGACATAACATTGGTACCATTGATTTATTTGGCGCGGCTTGTGCCTTGGGTGCTGGAGCCTGTTGGGCGCTGTATATTATTTCAGGGCAGAAAGCCGGCGGTGATCACGGTCCTGGGACTGTCGCGGTAGGTTCTCTGATCGCAGCACTGGTATTTTGCCCAATTGGCGTAGCATATAACGGCCTTGCCCTGTTCGATCCCGCCATTCTCCCCGTTGCTCTGGCTGTCGCTATTTTGTCGACGGCATTACCCTACTCACTAGAAATGGTCGCACTGACCCGGCTCCCTACGCGCACATTTGGCACGTTAATGAGTCTGGAGCCAGCACTGGCGGCCATTTCAGGGTTGGTATTCTTAAATGAACATCTGACATGGGTTCAATGGTTGGCTCTGGCATCAATTATCAGTGCCTCTATCGGGGCCACACTGACTATCAAACCCAAGCCACAACTGGATCAAATTGCCTGAAGGGTGCTGCGCGCATCAGGGCTAGTTCAGCCCTCTCACCTTCTATCCTATTGTTATTTATCAAACGCCAGCCCAGCACTGCACGGGTTGGCGTTTTTTATTAATTATTTTCCTTTTTTTGCATCCAAAACACCAGGCTGATTCGTATAGGTAGATGTGAGGCAAGACTTCACCTCAACCGTCCTAAAAGGAATACATTATGAAAACGCTTCTTCGTTCTGCTATCTGTGCTTCCTTACTGTTCAGTACTGTCTCTATGGCCGCCATGATGTCCGAAACTGTTATGGTAGGTGGTGCTTCGATGTTGCCGAGTAAAAATATTATCGAGAATGCGGTTAACTCAAAAGATCACACGACCTTAGTCGCTGCGGTTAAAGCTGCGGGGTTGGTTGATACCCTGCAAGGCCCTGGGCCATTTACCCTGTTCGCGCCCACCAATGCCGCGTTTGCAAAATTGCCGGCCGGTACCGTTGAAAGTCTGGTCAAACCAGAAAATAAAGCCATGCTCACCCAAATCTTGACCTATCACGTGGTGGCCGGGAACTACGATATGAAACAGTTAGAAAGTAAAATTAAAGCCGGAGGGGGTACTGCCGAGCTGAAAACTGTCAATGGCCAATCACTATGGATTATGAACAACGGGCCACATAACATTCAGCTTAAAGATGGAAAAGGGAACATCGCCAATATCAGCACCTATGATGTACAACAGAAAAATGGCGTGATCGATGTGATTGATACTGTTCTGATGCCTAAATAAAACCCGTCTATACTGGGTGCAGTGTCTCACTGCACCTGACGGCTTTTTTAGGGATTGGCGCATGAATGAATACTCACTGGAACAACAAATCGGGCTGATCGATGCCATTGCTCAAGGTGATCAGTCCGCGTTTGAAAAACTATACCGGCTCACTTCCCCCAGACTATTCGCGGTCGCCTTAAGAATGCTGCGCAACCCTGCTCGGGCAGAGGAGGTTTTGCACGACTGTTTCCTCACCGTCTGGCATCGGGCCGATAATTACAATGCGCAACTCAGTGCCCCATTAACCTGGTTGACCCATATTGTGCGTAATCGGGCCATCGATTTGATGCGCGGCAGTGATAATCGTCTGCAAACGTTGAACGATGACCAAACCGATTATTTGACCGATGACACACTGACGCCTCTGGCTCAATTGCAGCAAGACAGTGAAGCTAAACAATTGGCAGACTGTTTGGCACATCTGCCGGTTGAGCAACGACAAAGTATTATGTTGGCTTATTATCAGGGGCTTTCTCATGGGGAGATCTCTACTCATCTACAACAACCACTTGGTACGATAAAAAGCTGGATACGTCGTGCACTCGATCACTTGAAGGGCTGCGTAGGCTTATGAAAAACAGACGCGAATATGACTCAGCATTGGCCGCTGAATATGCGCTGGGAACCCTGCGCGGACTTGCCCGGCTGCATTTTGAACGCCGATTCCGTCGTGACCCACAGTTGGCGGCAGATGTTGCCAGTTGGCAGCGTCTGTTTACCCAACTGGATAATCAATTGGCCCCGCTGGAGCCTCCTGAACGCGTATGGAAGCGGCTGGAGTTAGAGTTACCACCAATCAACCTGCGCCATATCAAACGTAATCGTTGGTCTTATTTGGGGTGGGCTGTCGCCGCCGCACTGGCCGCAGTCCTGGTGATCCCACGTTTATTGGTAGAGCCACCAACATCCGTCCCGGTGGCCGTGCTCTCCAATAGTCAGCAAAGTGGTCAATGGGTGGTCAGTCTGGAGAAATCGACTCGTAGCCTGACATTAACTCCCCTTAACCCCGTGGTAGTCAGTGAGCGTAATAGCCTTGAATTATGGAGTATTCCGGCGGGTGAAAAACCACACTCACTGGGGTTACTCAATACCCATGGGCCAACACAACTGACTCTGACTGAAAACCAGTTAATGGCGAATTCGTTATTAGCAATCAGTCTGGAGCCTCACGGCGGCTCGCCCACTGGCCAGCCAACCGGTGCGGTGCTGTTTAGCGGGCCATTGCAGAATCTATAATAGATAAATATGCACGCGTCAGCGGCTATCACTTATCCGCATTACTGATCTTTTTCTACCGGAGGTTATGCATGCAAGACTGGGATCCTGATTTATACCGCCAATTTGAAGCAGAACGTACCCGCCCTGCCGGTGATTTGCTCGCACATATCAGCACTACCCAGCCACAGCGCATCAGCGATTTAGGTTGTGGGCCAGGCAACTCTACCCAATTGCTGCACCAGCGTTTTCCGCAGGCGCAGCTGGTTGGGATTGATAACTCGGTGGCGATGTTGGCCAGTGCGCAACAGCGCCTGCCGGCATGTGCATTTCTTGAAGCGGATATTCGCCAGTGGCAACCCGCTGAGCCACAAGATCTTATTTATGCTAACGCATCGTTACAATGGCTAACCGATCATCAGCAACTCTTTCCCTATTTGTTCTCCAAGTTGGCTACCCACGGCATACTTGCGGTCCAGATGCCAGATAATCTGGAGGAGCCCAGCCATCGAGCTATGCGTGAAGTTGCAGAAAACGGTCCATGGCAGCAAACACTACAAGAGGCGGGGGCAATACGGGCGAAGGTTCTGTCAGCCAATCAGTATTATGACTTACTGGCCCCCAATGCAGAGCGGATAGATATTTGGCGCACTACCTATTACCACCCGATGCCTTCAGCGCAAGCCATCGTCGATTGGCTGCGAGCCACAGGTTTACGGCCTTTTCTTGAACCGCTCTCTGAAGCAATGCGATTGGATTTTTTGCAAGACTATCTGGCAATCATTGATGTGGCCTATCCGCAACAGGCCGATGGTCGCCGTTTGTTGGCATTCCCCCGCTTGTTTATTGTTGCCCACGCTCAGTAGTCATACCGGGTATGCTGGTTGAATTTATTGACTGGCATACCTGCTGATTCGTTCCGGTATGGAACTATTCATCGCATTATATATATTACTCATGTTCGCCAAGCTATTAATTAATAACACCTTCGCCTCATCCGTGGCATTAAATATTATTGAAAGCATCCAAATGGATATTGGCCTCATAAAAACCATACAAATCACAGCAATAGTTATTTTCAATTAGCCATAAACACCGCGATGATAATATTATTAAAAAGAAACAATAAATTACATTTACAAATAAACACCACTATCAACTATTTAATTGATAGGCCGAATCTACCCTACAAACTTAAATATCTTTGTTATACTTATTGCGGTGAAGAAATTGGTAATCAACTCAATAAAGGGATACCTATTATGAGTACAGCAAAACTGGTAAAAACAAAATCTTCCGAACTGCTCTACACTCGCAACGATGTTGAAGAACATGTCAAAGTTGACACAGTGAAAGTATTAAACCGTATGGTTATTCAGTTTATTGATCTGTCGCTGATGACCAAACAGGCTCACTGGAATATGCGCGGTGCCAACTTTATCGCGGTGCATGAAATGCTGGATGGCTTCCGCACAGCCCTCACTGATCACCTAGATACCTTCGCAGAACGAGCGGTACAACTCGGTGGTGTCGCGCTCGGAACCACACAAGTCATTAATGATAAAACACCGCTGAAAAGTTACCCAACCAATATCCATAGCGTGCAAGAACATCTTAAAGCGCTGGCAGATCGCTACGCCGTGGTTGCTAATGATATTCGTAAGGCAATTTCAGAAGTAGAAGATGAAGACAGTGCTGATATGTTTACTGCCGCATCACGTGATCTGGATAAATTCCTGTGGTTTATCGAGTCAAATATTGAGTAATCCTCAGTATGATACCCAATAGATCGTAAAATGGCAGGAAGATAGACCGGGTAATGAGAATAGCCAATACACCTGCAATTTTAGCGAAGATGGGTACAGGGCCGGTTATCCGGCCCTACGCACGGAGGTCATATGGCAAGTGGATGGGCCGGCGACGGCGCAGTACAAGATCAAATTGACTCCACCGTTGAAGATGCGGTACAACGCGCAAGACAGGCGCTTGGCAGTGGTGAAAGTGAGCTATATTGCCTTGAATGTGGTCAAGCCATTCCAGAAGCACGGCGTAAAGTTCTGGCGGGGGTAAAATATTGCCTGAACTGCCAGAATCAATTAGACAAGCATCAGGCCAGCCATGCCGGATATAACCGCCGTGGCAGTAAAGATAGCCAACTCAGATAGCAATCCCTCCCCTTCATCCCCCTTATTGCACCATTATCGAACAAAAATCGGAGATAGTTAACAATATTGTTACATTGATGTTGATTATCGATTGTACATTATTAACGAACTAGTTAATAATAAGTAAATAATGGATTAGTTGCACCAAAATGATATTAACGCACTATTTTGGTGAGTCATGATGGTGCAAACAATGTCAGCTAAGTAATTGCATGCTAATCACTTAGAATAATTTCGTTATTTTTAAATAACTTGCATTTCTGGCACGATCTTTTCATATTGCTATCTGAAATATAAAAAACGGATCTCCATCCACAAAAGTACAAAGGAACTCCCACTTATGAAGTCACTTGTCAAAGTTTCATTGGTCGCACTTACGCTGGCCTTTGCTGTTAGTTCTCACGCCGCAGAAAAAGAATTGATCGTTGCTACCGACACCGCGTTCGTCCCTTTTGAATTCAAACAAGGGGATAAATATGTCGGTTTTGATATCGACTTGTGGGATGCCATCGCGAAGAAACTGGATTTGAAATACACCCTGAAACCAATGGATTTCAGCGGTATCATTCCAGCACTGCAAACCAAGAACGTGGATCTGGCACTAGCCGGTATCACTATTACCGACGAACGTAAAAAAGCCGTTGATTTCTCTGATGGCTACTACAACAGCGGCCTGCTGGTGATGGTAAAAGCTGACAACAATGACATCAAAGGCGAAGCTGATCTGAAAGGTAAAGTGTTGGCAGTAAAAAGCGGCACCGGTTCTGTCGATTATGCTAAAGCCAACATCAAAACCAAAGACCTGCGCCAATTCCCGAATATCGATAACGCCTATTTGGAGTTAGGTACTGGCCGCGCTGATGCCGTTTTGCATGACACGCCAAACATCCTTTACTTCATCAAAACTGCCGGCAATGGCCAGTTCAAAGCGGTGGGTGAATCTATCAAAGCTCAGCAATATGGTGTTGCATTCCCACAAGGCAGTGACCTGCGTGACAAAGTTAACGTTGCTCTGAAATCTCTGAAAGAAGACGGCACTTACGCTGCAATCTATAAAAAATGGTTCGGCGTAGAACCTAAGTAATTCATTTTTGCCGTTTTTAGACCAGGAGAATATCCATGCAGTTTGAATGGAGCGCTATTTGGCCCGCCATCCCAATCCTGCTTGAAGGCGCCAAGTTAACCCTATGGATCTCGGTCCTGGGGTTGCTTGGCGGCCTGATTATTGGGGTTATAGCAGGGTTTGCCCGCGCTTATGGCGGTTGGCTGAGCAGAAATATCGCATTAGTCTTTATTGAACTGATCCGTGGCACGCCGATTGTGGTGCAGGTGATGTTTATCTACTTTGCGTTGCCGATGATGATGCCGGTGCGCATCGATCCTTTCTCAGCAGCCGTTGTGACCATTATTATTAACTCAGGGGCTTACATCGCAGAAATTACCCGTGGTGCGGTGCTGTCAATCCACAATGGATTTCGCGAGGCCGGTCTGGCTCTCGGCTTATCCAAACGCGATACCTTGCGTTACGTAATAGCCCCTTTGGCTCTGCGCCGTATGCTGCCACCACTCGGTAACCAGTGGATCGTCAGTATTAAAGACACCTCACTGTTTATCGTGATTGGCGTAGCAGAACTGACTCGTCAGGGTCAGGAAATTATTGCCGGCAACTTCCGCGCCATGGAGATATGGAGTGCGGTGGCGGTGATCTACCTGATTATCACCTTGGCTCTGAGCTTCGTTCTGCGCCGGTTAGAAAGAAAGCTGAAAATAATATGATTGAATTCAAAAACGTCTCTAAACACTTTGGTAAAACCCAAGTGCTTCACGACATCAATTTGAATATCACCAAGGGTGAAGTGGTGGTTATTATTGGCCCTTCCGGCTCGGGTAAGTCCACCCTGCTGCGTTGTATCAATAAGCTGGAAGTTATCACCAGTGGTGAGTTGATTGTCGATGGTCTGAATGTCAATGACCCCAAAGTCGATGAGCGCCTGATCCGTCAGGAAGCTGGCATGGTGTTCCAACAGTTTTATCTGTTCCCCCACCTGACGGCCTTGGAAAACGTCGCCTTTGGTCCGATTCGCGTTCGTGGTGCTTCTAAAGAAGCAGCCAACAAACTCGCTATGGAGTTGTTAACCAAAGTTGGATTGGCAGAACGCGCACATCATTTTCCCGCAGAGCTATCGGGTGGCCAACAGCAGCGTGTCGCTATCGCTCGTGCGCTGGCGGTAAAACCCAAGTTGATGTTGTTTGATGAGCCGACCTCGGCACTGGATCCAGAATTACGTCACGAAGTATTGACGGTAATGAAGGACTTGGCCGAAGAAGGCATGACCATGGTCATCGTCACCCATGAAGTGGGTTTTGCCCAGAAAGTGGCATCGCGTCTTATCTTCATTGATAAAGGTCGGGTCGCTGAGGATGGCAACCCGGATAGCCTTATCTCAAATCCGCCAAGTGAACGTTTACGGGAATTCCTCCAACACGTTTCCTGAGGCGCAGGCTGACATTACCCTAAAATACCTCTGGCGGGCATCTTGATGATCCCCGCCAGATTTTTTTATGCTGATAGGCCAATCATACCGGCGCTTGTTGATTCTTGACCTGAGCAAATGCGGTCATGAGTTTCACCACATCCTGCATCCCAATATTGACCTGATTAATAACCTCACCGGCATCTTGGGTCAGCGTCACCCCGCCCCCCGCTTGTTCGACACAAGTCCCCATACCCTTGATAGCCGCCATCACCCCATTTTGTATGCTCTTTGTCATCTGCTCGATTTCAGTCGCTGCCTTGCGTGACTGGTCCGCCAATAAACGGACCTCACTTGCCACCACCGAGAAACCCTTGCCATGCTCACCGGCATGAGCCGCTTCAATCGAGGCATTGATCGCTAATAGATTGGTTTGAGACGATATTTTACGAATCGCTTCCACCATGGTACCAATCTCTTGTGAGCAGCGGCCCAAATCACTGACCACATCAGAGGTTTCGCGTGCAATAGACTCAACCTCTTGCATACCACGAACAGCCTGTTGAACAATCTCAGCCCCTTGTGACGCTGAACGGTCGGTGGTTAATGATAAATAGTGCACATCGCGGATCAGGTTCTCCTCATGCTCCTGCTGCAACATCAATTGTGTAATATCCTGAGCAATCTTCACCACTTTAATCACTTGTCCCTCGTTATCCATAATCGGGTTATAACTGGCCTCCAGCCATACCCGTTTGCCATGTCTATTAAGACGCTCAAAACGGCCAATAATAAACTCACCATGGGCTAACCGCTGCCAGTGCTGGTAGTATTCATCGCTATGTGCAAATTCTGGTGTGCAGAGTATCTGATGAGATTTATGTTGAATATCTGCCAGTGTATAACCAATAACCTTCAGCAGATTCTCGTTGGCATCCAAAATAATGCCTTGTGGTGTGAAAGTGATCATCCCCATTGAACGGTTAAGTGCTTTTAGCAAACTCTGGTGTTCCTGAGATTGCAAAATACGCTCGGTCACATCACTGGCGAGCTTAATAATTTCAATCACATTTCCACTACTATCGAGTACCGATGTATAGGTTCCCTGCAACCAAACAATGCTGCCATCCTTGCGGATACGCTTAATATTATCGGTAATCGGTCGCCCTTCATTGAGCAGTTGCCAGTGGCGGCGGTAGGCATCAGTGAGTACATATTGTGGGTCACAGAACAGTTTATGATGTTTGCCGACCACCTCATCCTGTTGGTATCCCATTACTTGTAAAAATAATGTATTAGCGTGTTTTACCGTACCATCTGGCTTGAAAATAATCATCGGGACAGCACTATCAATCGATGTCAGTTCGGCACGAGGGGATGCCTGAGATGAGCTGAAATTGAACAACATAAATTGAGTCCTTATGGCGAATGATTAAGCAGCAAATAAGTCATGTGGCTATCAACCTATTTGCACAATAAAACCCCTGCCCCGTGAAAGAGGGCAGGTGTAAGTTTTATTCTTCACCCTGGACGATGAGGTAGCTGAGTTAATAAAATCAAAAAGAAAAAATCATCACAATATAAGCAAGATTTGTCAGCTATAGCGCCTGACTAAGATTTATCTTAATTAGCATAGACGAAAATATGGGGGTTTGCTGTTAGTGCAATGAGAGGGAAATAAAACCGTGGGAAATAGAGCAATATCCCTATAATAGAATATTGCCCATAGATATTACAGACTCAAGTCAGTGATTGGGGTAAGTGCGCGCAGCCAACACCCGTGCGGCGTCAAGGACGAAGAAGGACATACCCAAAGTCATTGACGTTGCAGGTAGGCGGCCAGTAAACGCACCCCGATGAGCTGACTCAAGTCAGTGATTCGGGTAAGTGCGCGCAGCCAACACCCCTGCGGCGTCAAGGACGAAGAAGGACATACCCAAAGTCATTGACGTTGCAGGTAGGCGGCCAGTAAACGCACCCCGATGAGCTGACTCAAGTCAGTGATTCGGGTAAGTGCGCGCAGCCAACACCCCTGCGGCGTCAAGGACGAAGGGTATTACCAACGTTCAACTTTCCACGCCGCCTGCTGCTCCGGCGTCAGGAACGTCCATGCCACAAACCGGCTGACTTTTTGCCCTTGTGCCATATCAATGGTGCGGACCTCAACGGCGTTGGCATAGCGCAGGGCATGATAGATTGCCGGTAAGGTGGTCTTCTTCGAGATCAATGAAGTGAACCAAAAACAGTTTTGCGCCTTAGTTGCGCTCTCTGCCACCATGCGACTAACGAACCCTTCTTCTCCACCTTCACACCACAATTCGCTATTTTTCCCGCCAAAGTTTTGTACTGGTTTAGCGGCAACTTCACTTTTACCCAGTTTGTGCAACTTGCGACGCGTGGTTGCTGCGGCCTCTTCTGCGGAGGCATGGAACGGCGGATTACATAGTGTGGCATCGTAACGTTCATTCACCGCCAGAATACCGTCGAAAATAGCTTGTGAGTCTTTTTGCTGTTTAAGTCGCAAGGTGTTTTTCAGCGTCGGGTTCATTGACACCACCATTTTTGCCGCACTGAGTGCTTGCGGATCAATGTCAGTCCCGGTAAAACGCCAGCCGTATTCCCGCTGACCAATAATCGGATAAATACAGTTGGCACCGACGCCAATATCCAGCAGCGCAATATTTCTACCCTGCGGGATAACCCCGTCATTACAACTGGCCAATAAATCGGCCAGATGGTGCACATAGTCAGCACGACCTGGGATCGGTGGGCATAAAAAGTCAGCTGGAATATCCCAATATTCAATACCGTAGAAATGCTTCAGCAATGCCCTGTTGAGCATTTTGACCGCCAGAGGATCGGCAAAATCGATAGAAATATCACCATAGGCGGTAGCTGCCAGAAAAGGAACTAACTCCGGGCAACTTACTGAAAGAGCATCAAAATCATAGCGTGAGCGATGACGATTTCGGGGATGCAATCCGCTTTTTTCTTTGGGGAATATTTTTTTGTTTTCCATCGTCTGGCTCTCTGATCGGCATTTTCTGGCGCGTAAGATAGCATAAATTGCCGCAGAACGGGTGGTGGGTATTGCCATCAAAATAAAAGCGAATCCTATCGGTAGGCGACTTCATTTGATGTCATCACCACGATTTACTCAGAATAAATGGGCTTAGTTCAGTGCCACTCTCTGATACCACTTTACCCCGTTGCTCGCGCAAAAACTCACATAGTCTCAATCTGTTGCAGCGCATGCTCGAGGGTATCAGCCCGCCCGACTGCCACCAGACAACATGCTAACTGTTTTTGGATAGCATCAGGAATAGGCCATTCACCAGCCAAACAACCTTCAATCCAGCGGGCCGTTATGGCGGCATCTTTCGACGAGGGTAACACCAGTTCGCCCTGCTCTAACTGGCGATCCAGTAAAATTTGCTGTTCCCCCCCATTGATGTAATGAATTGGTGGGCAACGCGATGGGTTAGCATAAACCTCCCCTTCGGTCCCTTGCTGTAGCAGTGCCGGTGCGCCGATCGCCTGAAAGAAGCCGCCGACTTTTTGCATATATTCTGGGTGCGAAACACTGGCAAGACGCAATGCATTATCGTGAATAAACGGTGTTGCCAGTTTCGCCAATGTGTGACTGCTATTTCTAACCCCCATCCGCCAGCGTAACTGTAATTGTTGGTCTAATTGAGTCGATAATGCTGATACAGGGATAAATACCGGCAACCCGCTATCAAGCCGTTGTTGGGCTTCAGCGGCATCAAGTGACCACGGAATATTCAGTTGCTGGAAAATCTCGGCACTGGTTACCCGGCTGCTGTCCTCAGTCACGCCGTGTACCACCACCGGTAACCCTAGGCGTGAAAGTAATAATGCCAATAACGGGGTCAGATTAGCCTGTTTGCGTGCACCATTATAACTTGGGATCACCACGGGGAGTGGATAATCCATTGGCGCGCGTAGTGGCATCACCTGTTCTTGCATCGCCTGATAAAAGCCCAGAATCTCCTGTTCGGATTCACCTTTAATACGAAAGGCTATCAGGATCCCCCCTAGCTCCAACTCAGGGACCTGCCCTGCCAACATGACTTTATACAGTTCATAAGCGGTAAGCTTTTCCAGATCACGCGCATGATTCTTACCGCGCCCAATCTCTTTAATAATTTTACTGTAATCCATGGTGCGGCATTTCCCCTGTCCGTCGCGGTTACACATAAATCAGGTAACTTATTGCTGAAACTTTATCACTAATAGTGATATCGATACCCGAAATAATTAGAACTGTGCGGCTAATAGAGATGAGTCGTACTGATGGTAGGCTAGCGGGTGAAACCCGCCACTGCCAGAACAACTTGCGGCAGTGACAGGCAAACTACAGTGGTTTGTTTAACTCTTCCGGTGGGCTAAACAATACCCGATAAATAGCGCCACCTAAGGCTCCTCCTACCAACGGGGCCAGCCAGAATACCCATAACTGCTGCAATGCTATTCCACCGGCAAAAATAGCCACAGCGGTACTACGTGCAGGATTTACCGAAGTATTATCCACTGGAATACTGATCAAATGGATCAGTGTAAGACATAGCCCAATAGCCAACGGCGCTGCAATTGCATGAGAAGGTTTATCGGTCGCCCCCATGATAACCATCACAAACCCCATGGTAAGAACCACTTCAGCCACCAGTACCGCTTGTAAGTTATATCCCCCCGGCGAGCGAACACCAAAACCATTACTGGCGAACCCGGCACTAACATCAAACCCGGCTTTGCCACTGGCGATTAAATACAAAATGGCGGCCCCGGCCAGCCCCCCCAGCACTTGCGCTACAATATAAGGCACTAATTGTGCGCCAGAGAAACGCCCACCCACCCATAAACCGAGTGACACTGCTGGGTTAAAATGCGCACCTGAGACATGCCCCAGTGCATACGCCATCGTGACGACAGTCAGCCCGAACGCCAATGCCACCCCCAAAAATCCAATACCCGCCACCGGGAACATTGCAGCCAATACTGCGCTACCACACCCGCCTAACACCAGCCAGAAAGTGCCAATAAACTCTGCCATTAGCTGTTTCATTCTGCTTTACCCCTGCCTGCTAACATGTCGATAACAGTTAACGTTGCCGCTAACCAATAACCAGCAATTTACACCGGAGGTACTGCCAGGCATGACTTGTTAGAGTCAGCTCACCAGCGGCTTATATAATCTTAGTCATTGGATTTATACGCATAGAAAAAGATTTCAGATGAAAACAGTTTTCACTGTATTTATATGCATTTTCACAACAAATTCAGAACACAATAAAAACAAAATTAAAATAGCATTCCATATAAAATGGAATTATGTTTTAAATGTGTGATGCGCAGCTCGAATAACTTTTAGCATTAAAGGGATACTTTATTTGTGACAACATCATTTGTCATAAAAATGTTAATAAAAACATATTTTACGATATGCATATCTTCGGGGTGAGGTGGTAAGTTGGATATATTGCTTAGTTTAGTAAAAACGCCAGCAGTAATAATTGCCATTGTGGCATTTTTAGGTTTACTCTTTCAAAAAGCATCTGTTTCTCGTTTAATTACCGGTACTTTCCTCTCTTTTATCGGGTTTACGATGATAAAAGTCGGTGGCAGTATTTTAATGAAGGTACTTACGGCATTCAGCACACTATTTTCCAGTGCATTTAATATTGTCGGTGTCGTACCCAGTAATGAAGCTATCATGGCGGCAACAATTGATAAAATTGGTGCAACAGCAGCACTTATTCTGCTATTTTCTATGATACTCAACATTCTGTTGGCAAGATTTACCCGGTTCAAATTTATCTATTTATCATTACACCTTGTTTTATTTATGGCTTTTGCATTGACTGCCGTGCTTATGCAACTGGGCTACAGCCATTATCCAATAGTTATTATCGCCACAATTATTATTGGTTTTTATATGGCCGTATCACCCTATATTCTTAGCCGATTCAGTCGTGAAATCATTGGTTCAAATGAGTATGCTATTTCCCATGCCGCAATTTCCTCTTACGTAATAGGATCTTACATGGGGAAATGGTTCGGTAATAAAAACTCTGATACTGAAAACATTAAAATCAGTAATAAGTTTGATTTCCTGCGCGAACCCAATATTGCCACACTATTAACCATGTTAATTTTGTTATTGATATCTTGTATTTTTGCGACACAACCGCAGATTACAGATGCAATGAAATTGGTTTATGGGGCCGGTGCTGCTGATAAAAATGTGATTATCTTCATCTTGGAGCAGTCGGCTATTTTTACATGCGGACTCTATTTAGCTAAGGCTGGAGTTAATTTATTTACCGCTGAAATCGTCCCTGCGTTTAAAGGCTTCGCGCGAGTATTTGCACCAGGCTCTGTACCTGCCGTTGATGTTATGGTGCTATTTACCAAAGCACCTAATGCGACACTAATCGGATTTTTGATGAGTTTTTCCGTCGAGCTGGTTTGTATCCTTATCTTCCCATTTATTGGATTGCCCATTATCGTACCAGGCATTATGGCCAGTTTTATTACCGGCGGTGCAGCCGCTATTTTTGGCAATGCGACGGGGGGGTTCCGTGGAGCACTTATCGCCAGTGGTATTAACGGGCTGCTTTTATGCGTGCTACCAGCACTAACATTGCCTTTGTTCTCTCATTTGGGCGCTCAGGGGGTTACTTTCGCCGATCCAGACTTTACATTGTCTTCGTTAATTCTAGATCACGTACTCCGACTGTTTAACTAAAGGTTAAGGCCGGTGATGCCGGCCTTTTATCTCAACAGAATACCGAGTGTTTTGGTCTTCGCGAAAACATATCGTTTTAATGAATAAAGAAAACATACTTATAAAACAGTCCGTTTCCGCCGCCCTCTTTTTACCGCCGCCTTCGCCGGGGCTTTTATTACCGCAGCCGGCATAATCACCTCCGCCGGCATCTCCGGTTGTTCAATTGGGAAGACCGGTAGTGCCGCCAACAATCGTGAACCATAACCCTTAGTCAATAAACGCCGATCGTAAATAACGATCTCACCGTGGCATTGATTACTACGAATCAAACGACCAACCTGTTGGATCAGATTAAACGAGGCACTTGGCAAACTTTGCACTTCAAACGGATAACGTTTTAACGACTTCAGCCACTCCCCTTCAGTGAGAATCACCGGGCTATCAATCGGTGGGAACGAAATTTTGTGAATATGAACCTGGGTCAACAATTCACCTTTCAAATCCAACCCTTCAGCAAATGATTGCAGACCAATCAATACACTGGCAGTACCGTTATTGACCCGCTTACGGTGCTCTTCCACCAGTCGGTAACGGGGTTGGTCCCCCTGCACCAGCAGCATCAAACGCAGATCGGTCACATGGCTGAGAAAGGTTTGCATCGCCCGATGACTACTGAACAAAATCAACATTCCTTTATGCCGCCCACTGGCCTGCTGCGCACGGAAAAATTGCGCCATTTCAGCCAGATGTTCAGCTTCATGGGCCATAGTTGGCTCGAAGCGCATTTTGGGAATAATCAACTTCCCCTGTTCAATATGGTTAAACGGGGATGACAGTGTTTCAAACCGGTCGCCAGCCTTCTCACTCAGGCCACTGAGCTCCTGCAAGCGGGCAAAGCTGTTGAGTGAACGTAATGTCGCTGAAGTCACAATCACATGGGGGACTTTGCGCCATAACATTTTATCTAGCTGGTCACTGACACGGATGCCAACACAGTGGAAATAGAGGTGCGTTTGATTCTCGCGATAATCACGGGTTACCCATTTGGATATCGGCGCATTCGAGGCTTTTTCCATTGCCGCAAGCCGCCAAAGTTTGCTCATGGCCTCCAGATAACCCAGTGTACGGCTCATTTGCAGGATGGCGCGATGCAGACGCACAATATCGTGCTTACCGGTTTGCTCACTCAAATCGTTCAGTACAAATTCGACCAAACCGCGCAAAGCATCGGTCAGTTTGAATAATTTGGCGCAATCTTCTGTCAAACTCCCCGGTAACTCACCCATTTCAAAACGGTACACCGCCGGATTGGCATCGGCAGGAAGCAGCTGACTGACTTGTTGTTCCACACTCAACATCAGCTCGCGCAACTGCTCGCAATGGTCTTTCAAGCGCTCTGGATTCGCTAAACCAGGCGGATTTTTAGGCCGGTATTGCACCATGCATTGATCCACCAGCCGCACAATCATATCCAACTGCATATTGGCAAAGAACGCGGTGATCTCACCTTCAATTTCTAGCGCATCGCGCGCTACATCAGGCAAATGGTGGCCTTCATCCAATACCAACAGTAATTCTTTCGGATTGGGTAGCACCGATTCAGTTTCCAATGCAGCCATCACTAATGCATGGTTGGCGACCACAACATCGGCACTTTCGATTTCTTTGCGCGCAATAAAGAACGGACACTCACGATAATAATGGCAGTTACGCCCAAGGCAATTCGCCTTATCGGTACTCAATTTAGTCCACAGGCTATCACTAAGCGCCAACTGATGATGGTCACGCAGCCCGTCCCAGACATGGCTGCTCAGTAGCTTAGACAGCGTCAGACAAGTTGCTTGTTCCTCACCATTGGCGGGGGCCAATTCATCGCCGAGAAACAGCGATAAATCCCCTTGGCCAGAAACATCCGTACACATAGCCGCCAGATTACGTGGACACACATATCGCCCACGCCCGAAAGCACCGGTAAATTTAAGGTCGGGAATAATTTTCTTCAATAGCGGCAAGTCTTTACTGTAAATCTGATCCTGTAAAGCCACATTAGCGGTGCTCACCACCAATGGTTTGCTTTCTGCTCGGCTGACTGCAATGCCAGGGATCAGATAAGACAGCGTTTTGCCAACACCGGTCGGCGCCTCAATAGCCAAATGACGGCCAGCATCACCGGCCAGCGTTTTCGCCACTTCGGCGATCATCTGGCGCTGCGGTGCCCGGGAGATAAAATCCGGGATCTGCTGCTGGAGAGCCTTATACCACTGACTGATTTGTTCTTTTACTGCCGGGGACAACGCCATGCATATCTTATCTAAACTGAGTGTTGCCCTATTGTCCCACACCACAACGCTGGCGTCAGCCCGAAAGCACCGCCGTAGTAGCTGAAATCCTCTGACCTGGCAAATCACCGCGTGATGAAATTTACGCAATGTCGCAGTTATTTATGATTTGTCATAAATATATCACACAGATGCGGTAAAAATTCTGCGCTGGCCGAATTCAGATAGATATTGAATACAGCAAAAAATCTTCTACTCGCGTCTTTTTAAATAAGAGAAACAGGGCAAAAATATGAAACGTAATCTTCTGGCAATCCTGGTACCGGCTTTATTAGTTGCCACTACGTCACATGCAGCAGAAATTTATAACAAAGACGGTAATAAACTTGATTTATATGGAAAAGTCAAAGCACTGCATTACTTTTCTGATAATAATAAAAGTGACGGCGATAAATCTTACGTGCGTTTTGGTTTTAAAGGTGCCACCCAAATTACTGACCAACTGTCCGGTTATGGCCAGTGGGAATATAACATTGCCGCTAACTACGCAGAAAGCCAGGAAACAAAAGACAATAAGACACGTTTAGCTTTTGCTGGTTTACGTTACGGCAAATTAGGTTCAATCGATTATGGCCGTAACTACGGTGTGTTATATGACGTGGCAGCCTGGACCGATATGTTGCCTGAGTTCGGTAACGACAGCTACACCAGAACCGATAACTTCATGACCGGTCGTACTACCGGTGTGGCTACTTATCGCAACACTGATTTCTTCGGTCTGGTTGATGGGCTGAAATTCTCGCTACAATACCAAGGCAAAAACGGCAGCGAAGCCGATAGCAATAACGACCGCGCAGATGCCACCAAACAAAATGGCGACGGTTTCGGTTTGTCTTCCAGTTATGAAATTGGTGCTGGCGTGAGCGTGGCTGCTGCATATGCTTCTTCTAACCGAACTACGGCGCAGAAGAACGGCAACTTTGGTAAAGGCGATAAAGCTGATGCTTGGACAACGGGTCTGAAATATGATGACAACGGTGTTTATTTGGCCGCAACCTATGCTGAAACCCGTAATATGACCCCTATCTCAGGTACGGCAACCATTAATAATGTGTCAACTGGTGTAAGTGGTTTTGCTAATAAAACTCAAAACGTAGAATTAGTGGCACAATATTTATTTGATTTCGGTTTGAAACCATCGCTGGCGTATGTTCAATCTAAAGGGAAAGATATCGAAGGGATCGGTGATACTGATCTGGTTAAATATGTTGATATCGGTGCGTCTTATTACTTCAATAAAAACATGTCCACCTATGTTGATTATAAAATTAACCAGTTGAGTGATGATAATAAACTGAAACTTAATACTGACAACGTTGTTGCGGTCGGTTTGGTTTATCAGTTCTAAATTTTTCGCCTTAGTATGACCCTCATTAATTTACTGTTTGAATGCTTCATTGTGAATTTATTACCTGTTATTACGCCGGGATAACTCCCGGCTTTTTTTGTTATTTATACTCTAATTAACTATTCACTTTGCTGAGTAGTCACGGCCAATAACCAGATATCTCGCCGCGCTTCAGTTACCGCCCCTTTGCGCTTCGCCCCTTCCTTGCTCGGCATAACAGTAAAGTCGGCTTGTTTGATCCACCGCTGATAGCGATTCTCGCCTAGCGCTTTATCTGCCTGAACCATCAGTGGTACCAACCGCACTCCCATGTGATCAAGACTGCGATGGGGCCACTTTGTCTGTTCATCAGAATAGGGAGCCATAAAATCAAGCGCTTTAATCAAACTACTGCCATTCGGTGTTTGATAACGCCACAAGTCGATTTGCACTTTATCCGCCAACTGCGCCATCAGCGTCGCCGCCTGCAAACTGAAATAACTGTAATGAAAAGAACGGGTCCGCGCCAATTCCAGGGGTTGCGAGCCTTCCGCAGCGAGTTGAGTATCCAGTTTGGTTTTCAATAATTCAGCCATCTCGGTAACCCGTTGTGGTTGTTGCAAATACCAGGCAATTCCAGCCACCTGGACTGTGTACCAGTTACCGTGATTATTCTGCGCCGCCGCCTCTTTTTTACCTGCCGGGCTGTGCTGTAGCCAGTGTAAGTATTCCGTCATCCACTGTTGCATCTGCTTTTCATCTTGCGCCGTCCAACGTTTATTCTGCCGCAACATAATCAGTGAATCGACAATACGAGTGGCAAAGTAGCGCCCATCCAAAATACCAGTGCTACGTCCCGCAGCAATACCCGGCACGCCCTGAGCATAATCGAGGTTCGGGTTCATGCGCGTTTGCGGGTTGATAAACCAGGTTCGAATCATGCTAATCGCTTTATCAGCATATTTCTGCTGGCCAGAAAAATACCAGGCCAGCGTCAACGCCTGTACCTGAGCGGTAAAATCAGCCAGACGCACCCCGTCGCTATCCGCATTTTTACTGGCCGGATTTATCTGCCCATCTTTGCGCATCCAAGGTAACCCATCACTTTTTTGGCTATCAGGCCACCAGTAGGCACTAAGACTGAGATAATCATGTTTCGAACCACTGGGCGGCACAATACTCTTGTCTGTGACACTTTGATCGGGCCGTTGCAGCGCTTTATCCGCCTGCTGTAATAACTGCTGGTAAGCCCGTATGGTCTCCTTTGGCGCCTGGTTTTGCGCAATACTCTGCTGGTTATGCTGCAATTCACTGGCAGACAAAAAAGCATAGTCACTGTTTAGCGAATTACTCTGCGCTGCATCGGCAAACGGGATTGCGAGCAAAATAAATAGCACCATCAACCCGGCGTATCTCCGCACCGGATTTAGTGTTCGAAAATCAAACCGGCGAGTGATTGGCAAAGCTGTTGATGTCATAAGTAATTCACCTTATCTGATAATTAACAATATAAGCATCGGATTTTATGCATCATGCCTGAAGCAACCTTAGCTTGCATGGGAAGCACTGAAACTATCAGTTGTTTATTAACTCATCAGTTATTATATTCAAGAATAACTCACTGTTTTTGCGTAAATTTCAGACGAAAAATTAAAACGTAAAAAAATGATAAAAACCTTTGCTAATGGCAGCTATTCTCATGTTTACTGATACCTCGATGTTTCACCGCTCCCTTTTTTATTGAATAATTATGCTTAAGCAAAATAGCCGTAATCTGTGGTTGCTGGTTGGTTCACTTTTCACTTTATACTTCGTTTGGGGTTCGACTTACCTGGTCATACGTATCGGGGTAGAGAGCTGGCCCCCATTGATGATGGCTGGCTTACGTTACCTGATTGCGGGTGTATTGCTGTTCAGCTTTTTAGCCATTCGTGGTCACGCCCTGCCCACATTCCGCCAATGGCTGGGCGCCAGTGCGATAGGTATCTTATTATTGGCTATCGGTAATGGGCTGGTTACCATCGCCGAACATCAACATGTTCCCTCAGGGATTGCCGCCGTCATGGTGGCGACTGTTCCACTATTCACTTTGTGTTTCAGTATGTTATGGGGGATGCGTAACACAAAACTGGAATGGTCTGGGATTGCTCTCGGGTTGGTAGGTATCATCTTGCTCAATACTGGTAGCAACTTATTAGGTAATCCGGTGGGGGCAATGTTGATATTATTGGCCTCAGCCAGTTGGGCATTTGGCTCGGTCTGGGCTTCACGGCTGGCGCTCCCCAGTGGTGCCATGTCCGGTGCCGCACAGATGCTGGTTGCAGGTGTGGTGTTGTTACTTGCCAGTACGCTAAGTGGTGAACAACTGGAACAAATGCCGACCATGGGTGGCATTCTCTCGTTACTTTACCTGATTGTTTTCGGCTCAATGCTCGCCATTAGCGCTTATATGTTCTTGCTAAAAAATGTGCGCCCGGCGGTCGCCACCAGTTATGCCTATGTGAACCCGGTTGTTGCGGTGTTGCTCGGTATTGGCTTTGCCGGTGAAAGTTTATCAACTACTGAATGGTGTGCATTAGCGGTGATTGTTTCTGCGGTAATATTGGTCACATTGGGGAAATTTCTGTTTAAGCCTCGTTAAGCTGCAACGGCCGACGTGTTTATTTTATCCAGAATATAGATGCATCAACCATGTAACATGGTTGTTTCATTCAGTGAACAGATTATAATTCCCTCTGTTTCGATAAAAAGTGAAAAAATTATGCTAAGAAAAGCACTCATTATCCTGATTGCGATAATGGCACTGAGTTCATTAGGTGGCGTTTTTCTCGCCGGGTTGAACATCTATACTCGTTCAACCACCCCACATGAAACTGAAACGACCGAATCCTCCCCACTGTCTGATATTGGCCCTGCGGGCTTATCCAACAATGGTCAGGAATCACCGTAAGCGCCCATCCAATCGCGGCATCGTTGTTGCAAAAAAGTCTGTAAACCCCTGACCCGCTCTGACACCTGCGAGCGGTGGGGGCACAATAGATTTAAGGGTAAGACTTCGCCCTGCCAGCTTGGCAATACCTGAACCAAACGCCCTGACCGGATATCATCGACTACATCAATAGCAGCCTTATTGGCAATACCCAACCCCGCCAGTGCCCAACGTCGCGCTATCTCACCATCATCACTGACGTATTCACCGGACATCGTTACCTCTTGTTCTTCCCCCTGTCGCATTAACCGCCATTGGTTATAAAGTCGACCATTGCGCTGATATAACGCCGAATGATGGTCGGCCAATTGAGCTGGTGTCTGCGGCACGCCGTAACGGGCAAGATAGGCAGGGCTGGCACATAACATACGCCGATGTTGAGTTAGAACGGGCAATGCCACCAAGCTGGAATCGGTAGGCACCCCGAAACGCAAAGCAATATCTACCGGTTCGCGGAAAAGATCAGCGTGGCGGTCGTTGAGTAACAAATGCAATTGAATATGCGGATGTTGTTGTTTGAAATCATTCAACCAATCGACTAATAAATTACGGCCAAAGTCTGAAGGGGCTGAAAGTTGTAATACTCCAGATAAGCCCGTCATTTTTTTCTGAATTGCCTGTTCTCCCTCAACTAATGCCCCTAACGCAATACGTGCACTATCAAGATAGCTGGCCCCTGCTTCTGTTAGGCGCAAACTGCGAGTTGAGCGGACCAACAAACGCACACCCAGTTGAGACTCCAGGCGTTTTACCGCAATACTGGCTGCTGCGGGTGTGATATCGAGCCAACGAGCAGCTTCAGACAAACTACCGCAGTCAACCGTTCGAACAAAAACATCCAGATCACTAAATGAGATCATTAGTAAATTTCCTTTACAGGTGATTGTCTTTTTAGTCGATTGTTAGACAACTTTCAATAGATGACTATAGATGAAGAGTGAAACTCTTATTTAAATACAGGACTCATTATGGACATCACAACGTTATCTCAGCATCAATTCAGTTCTCCACTCAATCAACAAAAACTGGTTATTCTTGGGGGCAACAGGGGTATTGGCGCAGCCGTGGCTTATGCCGCCATCAGTCGAGGTGCCAAAGTCGTCTTGGTTTCGCGCCGTTCGGCAGGCTCACAATCTATCGATCACGATAGTGCTATGTGCCGCTTATCTGCTGATATGACTGATGCAGAATCACTCAAGCGTCTGTTTGCACAGATCGGAGCCTTTGATCACTTGGTTATTACCGCCGGGCCTGCGGTGCAAGCACACGCTTTGGCGGACACCTCTTTAAGCGAAGCTCAGGAAAATTTTGATGTAAAACTGTGGGGAGCACTGCGGGCGATACAATCAGCTTTACCTTATCTGCACCAACAGGGTTCGATAACCCTGACGTCAGGTTTGTTGTCACGTAAGTTTGTCAGCGGCCAGTTCATCAAAACAGCTATTAATGCTGCATTGGAAGCAGTCGGTAAGCAGTTAGCCAAAGAACTGGCCCCACGACGGGTCAATGTAGTCAGCCCAGGCGTAACCGCCACTGAAGCTTATAATAGTATGAGTAATGAGCAGCGACAGGCTATGTTTACAAAAATGGCAGCCTCACTACCTGTCGGTCGAGTCGGCCAACCGGTTGATATTGCGGGTGCCTTTGTGTTATTGCTGGAAAACAGTTTTATGACCGGTAGCGTGATTGATGTTGAAGGTGGCGGCTTGTTGTAATTGATATCACTTAGTTTTTCTATTGAGCCATACACGGGGCAATGACTGCCTCGTGTACTGAACAGTAAAGTGCTTATCTCAGCGATTGCTTCAGCAGGAGCTTGGCTTGTTTACTCACACTAATAACACGTCTTATCAAAGTGTTATTACTCCTGCAGAGAACGCTTTTTCTTGCATCCTTCTAATTACGTCATAAGCCGAAATTGGTAAAACACTAAATGATTTTATTAATAACCTATCTTTGGCAGACGTGGCTTCAGGAGAATTAACGGTAGCCGTAATAGCCTGGCGGATCTGGGTAAGCTGTTGTGCTGAAGTTGACAATGAAGTGATAAGTGGCAGACCAGGAGCCGCGTCGGTTTGCGCTATTATTTTTAATCCGGCAACGGCTGAGGGATTGGCCCGCTGTAATAGTGCAAAACTGACACAATCTATTGCGGCAATATCGGCCTGTCGCTGTTGGATCATCGAGATCGAATGATAATGCCCGCCAGAGGCCAAACTGTGAGAAAAAAAATGCCCATTGATCGCCAATGGTGCAATTAAAGCACGTAGTGCATTGTATCCAGACTGAGAATCCATACTGTTATAGGCAACTATTCTATGGCGAAAATCTGCCAGTTGTTGGCCTTTTTCATCAGCACGGACCACAACCAAACTACGGTAATATTCCCCCGAACAGTAAGGTGATTGATAGCTAAATACCCCAATCAATTGCACCTGCTGTTGCAATAACGTCACTAGAGGAAAACCGCAGGTTTGGCTCAACAGCAAATTAGGATCACGCCAATGTTGCAGTAAATCAGTAGGCCAGATGAGTTGATCACTTATCCCTGGAGCACCATCTACCCCTATAACCCCATGACGGTGCAGTTGTTGCGATAATAACCGCCAAAAAGGCAAAACATCCTGCGGCTCGACACCATACATAGGAAGTGAAATTAGCATAGGCACCTGTTACTAATCAGAGCGCAAAACAGCCAAAACATTAATCGTGCCGGTCTATCGGAAGAGATTGTAATTCCCGCCAACGTGACAGCCGCCTGGCCCAACGAGCAAAAATCATATCCGTAATAATAGCCAATAGTGCGACCACAACCGCCCCCTGGATAACGTAAGCCGTATTAAAACCGCTAAGTCCGATAATGATCGGAGAACCCAAGGTTTTCGTCCCAACAGTTGATGCTATTGCGGCAGTACCTATATTGATAATGACCGAGGTTCGGATACCTGCAACGATAATAGGTGCTGCCAGTGGCAATTCAACCTGCCACAAAATCTGCCTGGCACTCATTCCCACCCCTTCTGCCACCTCATGAATGCCGCGGGAGACAGACTCGATACCGGTGATGGTTCCTTGTAAAATCGGCAATAAACCATAAAGCACCAAAGCGATAATGGCGGGTTTTTCACTAAATCCCATCACCGGTACGGCAATAGCCAGCACCGCCACCGGTGGAAAAGTCTGCCCCATAGCAACAACGGTTTCCACCACTGAGCGAAACTCTTTCCCCATGGGACGTGTCACAGCAATACCCGCAATCACTCCTATCAAAACAGCGATAACACTGGAAACCAGCACCAATAAGACATGAGCAACCACCAGTGACCAGAATGTATCTTGCAGGTAGACAGGCCGATCGAGATCAGGAAATAACGCGGCAAAGAAACCGTGTAGAGAGGTCATACCAAAAACCAAACCGGTCAACAGCAGCAGCGCCCAGCACAGAGGGTCTTTTAGCCAGCGCAGTACATCGGACACTACCCATTTAAACGCTTTCTTTGTTGGCTTATAAGTATGGGCCGTATCACGGGTATGAGCGGTATCAGGTTTCACACGCTCCCCTTATCTGCCACCAAATCAGCAAAATAAAGCACACCTAGTGATTGCCCATATTCATCAGCCACCGGCAGTTTATCGGTCTGACGAGACACAAACAGGGAAAGCGCCTCGCGCAGGCTGGTAGTACCGAGAATCGGCGGCCCTATCAACGTTTCACCGCGCCTGACCCGTTGTTCAGCCCACCCCAGTGATAACAGCTTAATTCCGAGATCACTGCGACCAAAGAAATCACGAACAAAATCATTGGCGGGTTGAGTTAGCATTTCAAGAGGCGTTCCCTGCTGAATGACTCGGCCTTCATCCATCAGAACTATGCGATCAGCCAGACTCAACGCCTCATCAATATCATGAGTCACCAGCACGATAGTCCGACCCGATAATTGATGAATACGGGTAATTTCAAACTGGAGTGCCGAGCGCGTCACCGGGTCTAACGCGCCAAAGGGCTCATCCATCAATAAGACTTCAGGATCTGCTGCCAAGGCACGAGCGACACCGACACGCTGTTGCTGCCCACCAGACAATTGATGAGGATAGCGGTGGAGAAATTGTTCTGGTTCCAGATGCAGTAGCTCAAGTAATTCAATGACGCGTTGGCGAATACGGTCCTGGGGCCATTTCAACAACTGTGGCACAGTGGCAATATTGCGCTCCACCGTCCAGTGTGGAAATAAACCTATCGATTGGATGGCATATCCCATCCGCCGCCGAATATCTTCAGGTTTATAGTTACGAATTTCTTCACCAGCAAAATGAATCTCCCCCTCATCATGTTCAATAAGGCGGTTAATCATTTTTAGTGTGGTCGATTTACCGGAGCCAGAGGTACCGATGAGTACAGTAAACTCACCCTTGGCTATCTGCAACGTCAGATTATCGACCGCTCGTTTACCGACAAAATATTTACTTACCTGATGGAAATGAATCATCGACGTGAAGTATCCATAAAAATAACCATAAATTTAAACAGCGAATCAACCACAACCGCCATCACAATCACGGGGATAACGCCAAGCAGCACGAGATCCAATGCGCTGCTAAGCAAACCTTGGAACACAATCGCTCCTAACCCACCCGCACCAATCAATGCAGCCACGACAGCCAGCCCTACTGTTTGTACCGCGACAATGCGGATACCGGATAAAATAAGTGGCATCGCAATAGGTATTTGCACCTGAAAGAACAACTGGCTGCGAGTCATCCCCATACCTCGGGCCGACTCGACAACACTGTCAGGCACCGACTCTAGCCCTGCGACCACATTACGCACTAATGGCAACAATGCATAAAGCACTAACGCGACAATAGCCGGGGCCAGGCCGATACCGCTGACACCATGCTCTGCCAACCAGGGAAGAGCCGCAGCCAGCCCCGCTAAAGGTGCAATTAGCAGGCCAAATAAGGCAATAGATGGAATGGTTTGAATAATATTCAATGTCGAAAAAATGGTGCTTTGAAAATGACGAGAACGAAAACAGAGTAAGCCGAGTGGGACCCCCAAAAGGGTGGCGGGTATCAATGTTGCGAGTAAAATCTGAAGATGTTGCCATAGCGCATCATTAAATACGTCTTGCCGGTTAACGTACTCTTTCATTAACGATAGTTGATCCAACTGCCCCATCATGAGCAATATCACTACCGGCAGAAGCAGTAAGACATTAGCCACACTGCGCCACACAGGGTTAACAATGGCACGAGATAAGCTATCGACGGCAATCAATAGACTCATCCCACTCATCAGCCAGAACCCTCCACCTAATGAGGTACGTGCCAGACTCTCGCCACCTCCGGCAAGCTGTATGGCGGTCGTGCCAGCCAATAACAACAAACCCAAAAGCAGCAACTCGGCAAATAATACTGTTAGCCAATACAGCACGATATTTTGTTTTAAGAACGCAAAAATAAGCAGGATCAGAATAGGAATTAGCACTGCCCCATTTGATCCACTTATCAGCGATAACAACGAGATCCCTTGCCCGGAAATCAATCGGTTAGGTGCATGGCTCACAAAAGACAGCCCAGCACCTGATAAAACCAATAAAATAGCCAGTACTAGCAGGACCCGGTTTTTGACAGCCATAAAAATCCATCTCCATGACAGGTAACCTTTGTTGTAATAACGAGTGACCTGTTTCTTTGATAGCGCTATAAATCAGATGCCTACAGCGCCATCTCTGACACCCACCACTATCCTTTAACAAACCCTTTCTCTTTCAGATAATTAGCTGCCACTTTTTTCGCATCCTGACCTTCAACCGCAATGCGGGCATTCAGTTTTTGTAGCGTCGGCCCATCAAGGGTAGCAAATACAGGATTGAGTAAAGCAGGTATCGTTGGATGCGCTTTCAGTGTGGCCTCACGAATGATCGGCGTCGGCGCATAAATAGGTTGCACACCCTTAGTGTCTTCGAGTGTTTGTAAGCCTAAAGCAGCAACCGGGCCATCAGTGCCATACGCCATGGCAGCATTAACACCAGAGGTCTGTTCTGCCGCAGCTTTAATCGTCACCGCAGTGTCACCACCGGCTAATGATAACAATTGGTCTTGATTCAATTTAAAGCCGTAAGCTTGCTGGAAAGCAGGCAAGGCATCTGGCCGTTCAATAAACTCGGCGGAGGCCGCTAATTTGAATTTACCACCAGCATTAATCCATTTCCCCAAATCCTCCAGCGTTTTCAAGTTATTCGCTTGGGCTAAATCCTGGCGTACTGCAATGGTCCATGTATTGTTCGCTGGAGCAGGTGAGAGCCACACCAGTTTGTTCTTCTCGTAATCTAACGCTTTGACTTTTTCATAGCCTGCTTTCGCATTTTTCCAAGCGGGATCTTTTTCATCCGAGAAGAAAAAAGCCCCATTACCGGTATATTCAGGGTAAATATCAATCTCACCCGCAGTGATAGCACCACGCACTACTTTGGTGGTGCCCAATTGTGATTTATTGGTGGTTTTTATCCCGTTAGCATCCAGTACCTGCACAATAATATTGCCCAGCAATGAACCTTCAGTATCAATTTTTGAGCCAACTCGGACAGTATCTGCGGCCTGTGATATACCGGTTGATGCCGTTAGCACCATTGCCGCCAATGCAAAAATCCGGCCACGGGTTAGGGTCATTGCCATGCTTACCTCTCATGTGCTCAAGGGTGAGTTAACGTTCATTCTTGCATACTTGTAGTAGCTGAATGTTTACAGGGTGTGCGGCCAAGACATCTTTAACAGATGAGTAACCATATTAGATTTAGTCCAAAACAAACCAAATAACCAATTGATATTAAATATATTATTAGCGTTACATTAGGCTTGTAGGTTTGTATCTATAATACGTAACAGTTTGATAGCTAAGTATTTAAGCTGTGTTGTAACAGCAAAATTTTCAGTTAAGATTACATCAAATACTGTATATAACAACAGCAATTTTCAAATAACAGAAGAGATCGCTAAGAATTTATTCACCTGAATCCATAGCCGTTTTAACCTCAGCGGGCTGATTTAGGTTGATTCAGAATGCTGGCTACTACTTTTAATCACACCATACCGCTCTTCTGCCGCAACAGTTTTATTCTCGCAATCGTAAAATGGGTGTACTTCTATTTCCAACGCAGTAAAAGCAAATGCGTCAAACCATTGAGTATAGCCGTTCACGACAAATTGCCCGCTGCGCTGCTGATATTGAACGCGGTTTTCCAGATAAATCTGGCGTAACCCGTACCAAGGTAAGGCTGGCAAATCATGATGCACCAAGTGGTAATTGAGGTTTAGAAATAACAGACGCCATGGCCATGCAGCTTCATTCAAGGCTGAGCGCGCCGAACTCTCTGGCGCTGCACGATGTTCAAAAAAAGATCTTACTTTAGTCAGACTAAGTGCCGGATAGCTAATCGCCAGTAGGTAGAAAACGGCAGAAATACCATAGCCTGCCATCCAGTGAAGTAACCCGTAAAGTAGCCCTAAATGAATCAGCCACATGAATATGGCCGAGCGATCGCCGGAAATAAAAGCCCGGGCTGCGCTGCGAAGAGTATTAATGATGTCTAGTGATGGCCCGAGGGCTAGCCGCCCCACAAAGGTGTTACTCGCACGTATAATACCTTTGAGTAATATGTGGAAGTATTGCCATTGTGTTGCCGTGTAGTAATAGCACTCTGGATCTTTTTCTGGGTGAGTCAAATCCTCATCGCGGTGATGTTGAATATGAGAATCACGATAAAGGCCATAGGGGTACCATACCGCCAGTGGCAAAGTTCCAAATAGCTGATTTACCCTCCGCCAACGGGTTGGATGGCCGTGAATCAACTCATGTTGCAAAGACATATACCACGCACTCAACAAGATCAGCAGAACACTTCCCATCACTGGCCCTAATTGCTGCCAATGAATAACACCAACAAACCACCCAGTGTAAATGACACCGATCAATATCCAAGTAGGGATCTCCAGACGCCATAGCCAAGAACGGGACAACTGCTTTACCTTTGCCCGTTGCTGCTCACTAAGATAATGAGCAGTAGTTGTCGCGTGATTATTACGTTTAGTGTCAGCAGTGGGCATATTTAAAACTCATACATGGCCTAATTCGGGCCAGTATCAGCTAAATGATGCTCACCACTAACTAACTTAAGGTGCTATGTAAATCTGAGAATTAGATAACCTCTCTTCGCATTGACATTGTAGAAATTAAAAATGTTAGCTGTAGCAGAATGGTCAATCTGTTAAGACATTTACCCAGCATCGTTCCTCGGCAGAAACGGCAATAGCATCCAATACTTTCGATACTTTCCAACCTTCTTCAAAATCCGGCCACATACGGTCATCGGCAGCAATGCCGTTAATCAAATCGCGGATCTCAACCGTTTTTTGATCGTTAAATCCAATACCATGTCCTGCACTGACACAAAAAGCCGCATAGTCTGGATGCTGTGGCCCTATAAGTAATGTTTTAAACCCTTGTCTGGCCTGTGGATCATCATGGCGATAGAGCTGTAATTCCGCCATGCGTTCTTGAGAATAACTGATCGCACCTTTAGTGCCGGTGATTACATATGTCAGCCCCATTTTACGGCCACAAGCAATCCGTGAAGTTTCTATGGTCCCCATAGCACCATTGCTAAAATGCACCAATGCACTGGCTTGATCTTCATTCTCCACCGCAAGAAGCGATGAGGGATCTTTCGGGTCAGGGCGCCGTCTGATGATAGTTTGCATATCGCCACAGACACGGGTGATATCGCCGACCAGATAATGAGCCATATTAACAATGTGTGCGGCTAAATCCCCCAAGGCCCCCAGACCTGCCTGCGCCTTGGTACAATGCCAGTCCAAAGGTGTGAGTGGATCAGCCAGATAATCTTCATTATGAGTACCATAAAAATGCACGACCTCACCAATCTCACCGTTTGCAATAATTTCTCGCGCTAACTGACTCGTTGGATTTTTCATATAATTGAAACCCACCAACGTTTTTACCCCTTTTGCACGTGCAGCATCGACCATTTCTTTAGCATCGGCAGCACTCAGCGCCAGTGGCTTTTCTGAATAAACATGTTTGCCGTGGCTAATTGCTGCTAGAGCCATCTCCTTATGCAAGAAATTTGGTGCACAAATATCCACCACATCAATATCAGGATCGGCAACCAGTTCGCGCCAATGGGAGGTAGATCGGGAAAAACCAAATTCTGCAGCACGTTTTTGAGCCAATTCAGGAGTCACTTCTGCCAACATCTCTAATACTGGCTGACCCTTGAGTGGAAAAACAGTCGCAACCTGCGCGTAAGCAATGGCGTGGCAACGGCCGATATAACCAGTACCAATAAGGCCAATTCGAACTTTTTTCATTTTATTCCCCTTACCTGTTTATAAATTAAAGCCCCGATAAGGTAGCTTTACTTGCCACTGGTTATACGAAATTAAAATTTCACTATCAAGTCAATATGAAATTAAAAGTTATTTTTGCGAGGCGCTACGAAGAAAAGGGTCAAGCTAATGAAAGCTTACACAAGCAGGATACTTCTATCAGAATGTAGTTCACAGATTGAATTCCAAATTCAATTAATTAATTATATATTTTCATTATGTAATTTATTGAATAATAAATTTCAATAAATGCGAAGCGTCACGCATCATGAGCAAGTCGGGGTTTCAATAGCGTAATTTCGTTATATAGTGGGCATCAAGATGAAGCGATAAATCCCATCGCTCCTTTATAATGTTGACAGGTAACTTGCTATGAACTCACCTTTTCTGGTTACAGCACAATGGCTGGCAGAACATGCTAATGATGCCGATATCGTTATTCTGGATGCCAGAATGTCACCGCCGGGATTGATACCTAAAAGAGACATTCAGGCTGAGTTCGAGCAAGGGCATATCCCGGGAGCCGTTTACTTTGATATTGATGAAATTGCAGACCACAGTACTGAATTGCCACATATGCTGCCATCGCCACAGGAATTCAGTGAGAGGGTTGGTCAATTAGGGGTAAGTGAGCAACATACTTTAGTGATTTATGACGACGGTAACCTGTTTTCCGCACCACGCGTTTGGTGGACGTTCCGTACTTTTGGTGCCAAAAATGTGCGTATATTGGCCGGTGGTATCAACGGATGGCGGCAAGCGGGTTATGCATTAGAAAGCGGCCAGGCAAAATCAACCCCGCAAGTGTTCAATGTGGCTTTCAATAGTGCTGCGGTCAAAAACGTTGATGAGGTTGTCGCCGTACTGGGAAATAGTGAAGTACAAATTATAGATGCTCGGCCAGCCAACAGATTTAAAGCCCAAGAGCCTGAGCCTCGGCTTGGTCTGCGCCTTGGCCGTATCCCCGGCAGTATTAATGTCCCGTGGGGGAGCATGGTAGAAAATGGTAATTTGAAATCGCCACAAGCACTGGCACGTATTTTTGCCGCTCAAGGCGTGGATTTAACCAAGCCCATTATTACCAGCTGTGGTTCTGGCGTAACAGCCGCAGTGGTAGCTTTGGGGCTGGCGGCATTAAACGCACCATCAGTATCACTCTATGATGGTTCTTGGGCGCAATGGGGGGCATTCGATTCACTGCCCATCGAGGATACCCGCCTCCCATAAGAGCCTGTCAGATAGCAACCAGGCCACGGACACCGTCTAACTCCATATCAGTGCCGTGGCCACGCTGGATAATTTTGCCACGGGACATCACTAAATAGTTATCCGCCAGCTCTGCGGCAAAATCATAAAACTGCTCAACCAACAAGATAGCCATATCCCCTTGAACAGCCAGTTTTTTGATAACTATACCTATCTCTTTGATAACCGAAGGTTGAATTCCCTCAGTTGGCTCATCCAAAATGAGCAAACGAGGCTGGCAAGCCAATGCGCGCCCAATCGCCAACTGCTGCTGCTGCCCACCAGATAGATCCCCACCACGGCGATGTTTCATTTCTTGTAACACTGGGAATAACTGATAAATACTTTCAGGTACTAACTTGCTCTGGGCGCCGGGAAAACGAGAAAGCCCCAATAGAATGTTCTCCTCAACCGTTAATCTGGGGAAAATTTCTCTACCTTGTGGCACATAAGCAATGCCTCCTTTCACCCGTTGGTGTGGTGACTGATGGCTAATATTTTTACCTTCCCATGTAATGCTACCGTTTTTGACCGGCACCAGTCCCATCAAGCATTTGAGTAATGTCGTTTTACCAACGCCATTACGGCCCAATAAGCAAGTAACCTCACCTATCGCAGCCTCGAATGACAAACCACGCAAGATATGGCTGCCACCGTAATATTGATCAAGTTCATTCACTTGCAGCATATATTGACCTTAAATATCCAGTTAACTGTTAGTCACCAAAACCCGATCACATGATATGGCAGGAGAAACAACGCCGATCAGCCGCTATGAATCAAGGCGCAATCCCCGAAGTTTGGTCAACCCAAATGAGGGGGGAAGCAATACCGAGTCACAGTGGCGCAGCCGCTATGAATCAAGGCGCAATCCCCCGAAGTTTGGTCAACCCAAATGAGGGGGGAAGCAATACCGAGTCACAGTGGCGCAGCCGCTATGAATCAAGGCGCAATCCCCCGAAGTTTGGTCAACCCAAATGAGGGGGGAAGCAATACCGAGTCACAGTGGCGCAGCCGCTATGAATCAAGGCGCAATCCCCCGAAGTTTGGTCAACCCAAATGAGGGGGGAAGCAACACCGAGTCAGAACGGCTCAGCGCCCCAAATATACCTCGATCACTTGCTCGTTGGCCTGCACCTCTGCCAATGACCCCTCGGCCAACACCTGGCCCTGATGCAACACCGTGACATGATCAGCAATAGACTCGACGAACCCCATATCGTGCTCCACGACCATCAGTGAATGCTTCCCGGCTAATTGATTAAACAACTCGGCGGTATAGGCGGTCTCGGCATCGGTCATCCCAGCGGCTGGCTCATCCAACAGTAGCAAATGCGGGTCTTGCACCAATAACATCCCAATTTCAAGAAACTGCTTTTGACCATGAGATAACAAGCCTGCCTGCCGCTGTCGCATCTCACTAAGGCGCAACATAGTAAGGGTTTCATCAATTTGATCCCGCTGCTCACTGTTCAACTTGGCGCGCAGACTGGCCCAGACCGTTTTGGTGCTTTTTTGTGCCAATTCAAGATTTTCAAACACACTTAGCGCTTCAAATACCGTCGGTTTTTGGAATTTCCGGCCAATCCCTGCTTGAGCAATCTCTATCGTATTCATCATTGAGAGATCACGGTGTTGGTCATAGGTCATCTTACCGGCCTGGGGACGTGTTTTACCGGTTATCACATCCATCAGCGTGGTTTTACCCGCACCATTCGGGCCAATAATGCAACGCAGCTCGCCAACACCTATTTGCAATGAGAGATCACGCAAAGCATGAAAGCCATCAAAACTAACATTAATATTTTCGAGGGTTAACACCGGATCCCGTTGCTGGCGATGCTTGTCGGCCGCATGCTCTAACGCACCGGGTTCCTGAGCAATTATCTCGGGATAAATCAGTTGTTCCGTAATTTGAAACCGGCTCATTTGTCTTTCCCCCGCCGCAGTAACCCGATAACACCCTTAGGTAAGAACAACGTAACCAAAATAAATATCAATCCGAGGAAGAACTGCCAATATTCTGGCATTGCCATGGTGAACCAGCTTTTTGCGCCATTGACAATGCCAGCCCCTAATACCGGGCCAATTAATGTCCCGCGCCCCCCAAGTGCTACCCAGATAGCAGCTTCAATAGAGTTGGTTGGCGACATTTCACTTGGATTGATGATACCAACCTGAGGTACATACAACGCTCCCGCCAGAGCACAGAGTACGGCTGATAATGTCCAGACAAACAGCTTGAAACCTTTCGGATCATAGCCACAAAATGTCAGGCGATTTTCAGCATCACGCACGGCGGTCAACACTCGCCCAAACTTGGTGCGGGCCAATGCAAAGCCCAATACCAAACTGGCGATTAACAAAGCGAGTGAGGCCAGAAACAGGGCAATACGGGTAGAGGTTGCCGATACCGGGAAGCCCAGCATAGTGGTAAATCCGGTGAAACCGTTGTTACCGCCAAAGCCCGTTTCGTTACGGAAAAACAGTAACATCCCCGCGTAAGTCAGCGCCTGCGTCATGATAGAGAAATAGACGCCCTTTATTTTGGAACGAAAGGCGAAATATCCAAAAATAAAAGCCAGTAAACCGGGAACCAAGACGATCAGGCACAATGCCCAAATAAAATATTGGCTACCACTCCAAAACCACGGCAACTCAGACCAGGATAGAAAAGACATGAATGCAGGCAGGCCATCACCAGCCGCCTGACGCATCAGATACATGCCCATGGCATAACCACCAAGTGCGAAAAATAGGCCATGGCCAAGAGACAGTAAACCGGCATATCCCCATACCAGATCAAGTGCGATAGCCACTACTGCATAGCATAGAATCTTACCGATAAGCGTTAAGGTATAGGTTGATATTGCGAGGGGATTATCAGCCGGCAGCAGTGCTAAAAAAGGCAAAATAATCAGTGCAGTAACAACTACAGCCCCCAATGATAAGCTGATAACAGGTGCTTTTTGCGTCAAGGTTATAGCTAAAGGTTGATTCATTAATCACTCACCCTGCCCTTGAGGGCAAACAGACCCTGCGGCCGTTTTTGAATAAATAATATGATTAGCACTAAAATCAAAATCTTACCTAATACTGCGCCAATCTGCGGTTCCAAAATTTTATTCAGCATGCCTAACCCCAGTGCTGCAACAACACTGCCAGCCAGTTGTCCGACACCACCAAGCACAACAACCAGGAAGGAATCGATGATGTAGCCCTGCCCTAATTCCGGACCAACATTTCCCAGTTGTGACAGGGCAACCCCTCCTAATCCGGCAATACCCGAACCCAGGCCAAAAGCCAGCATATCAACCCTGCCGGTTGCCACCCCACAGCAAGCAGCCATGGCGCGATTTTGCGTCACTGCCCGTACCTGTAGACCGAGGCGGGTTTTATTTAGCAACAGCCAAGTGAGTAACAGAACAATGATCACAAAGGCGATAACGGCGATACGATTCCATGGCAAAACCAGATTTGGCAAAATCTGTACCCCGCCAGACAGCCACGCAGGGTTAGCGACTTCCAAGTTTTGCGCGCCAAAAATCATACGCACGCTCTGAATCAGCATTAGACTAATTCCCCAGGTTGCCAACAGCGTTTCCAGCGGGCGGCCATAAAGATGCCGAATTACCGTTCGTTCCAAAGCCATGCCGATTCCAGCCGTAATAAAGAACGCGACCGGCAAGGCGACCAACGGATAGAGGGCTAGCCAATGCGGAGCTAATTGCTGAAACAGTGATTGCACCAAGTAAGCTGAATAGGCTCCCAACATCAGCATTTCACCATGGGCCATATTGATAACACCCAATAGGCCGTAAGTGATGGCTAACCCAAGAGCTGCTAGCAACAAGATAGAGCCTAGTGATAACCCGCTGAATACTTGCCCAATAATATCCCCGACCATCAACCGATTTTGTACCTGTTTCAAACTACTGGCTGCCGCGGCACGCACTTGTGCATCAGGCTCGGTTTTAGCATCGGTTAAGCTTTGCAAACGAGATTGGGTTTGTGGCGAACCTGATTGTCCGAGCAATTGCACAGCATTCAGGCGCACCAAAGGGTTACTATCGGTCAGTTGTAAATTAGCCAAAGCAATACTTAGCGCTTCTTTGACTTTACTGTCTGTTTCCAATTTAAGACGCTGATTAAGTAACGGTAATTGATCACTTTGCGCTTGCTGCTGTAGCTCTAGTGCCGCTTGCAAGCGCACTGATTCGTCTTCACTTGCCAGCCGTTGAGCCGTCAGTGCATTAGCAATCAGAATACGTAAGCGGTTATTGAGCCAGATTTTCTTTGGTGTACCGACAGGTTGTAACTGCCCTTCCAGCGGGGTGAAACTCTGATTATGCTGGATGAATGCCTGCCCTGTGCTATCGACCACCAACGTTTCTTGTTTCAGTGCCTGCAATAAGGGTAATCGGCTAGCATCCGGTTCGGTCGCCCATTGCTGCAACATAGCGGCTTGCTGTGAACGATTAGCCACAGCAAAATCATGGGCTGGCCCTGCTGTTGCCAAGGCTGAAAAGCTCAGTAACAGGCCTATCAGCGGCCTGAGCAAAAGATTGACTGCTCTACTCCAAACAGGAATTAACAATTTCATAGGCCCGCTCATCACTGATATATGGCAAAAAAGATCCAGAGCCCGCAAAATCTGGCCCTGGAGAGTCATCGCTACTGAGTGCTTTTCACTGGATGATCCGGTTTCTTGTCATTTCCGGCGATGAACGGGCTCCATGGCTGAGCACGAATTGGCGCATCGGTTTGCCATACCACGTTGAATTGTCCGTTAGCCTCAATTTCGCCAATCATCACCGGTTTGTGCAGATGGTGATTAGTTTTATCCATTGTCAGCGTAAATCCTGATGGTGCTGGATAGGTTTGTCCGGCCATCGCAGCACGAACCTTATCCACATCGGTTGATTTGGCTTTTTCTACTGCCTGGGCCCACATGTGCATACCTACCCAAGTAGCTTCCATCGGATCATTGGTGACAGCAGTATCTGCATTCGGCAACTTATGCGCTTTGGCATAGGCTTTCCATTGTTCAACAAACGTCTTGTTCGTCGGATTATCCACCGATTGGAAGTAGTTCCAGGCCGCCAGATTCCCCACCAGTGGTTTGGTATCAATGCCACGTAGTTCCTCTTCCCCCACAGAGAACGCAATGACAGGCACATCAGTCGCTTTGATACCTTGGTTGGCCAATTCTTTGTAGAAGGGAACATTTGAATCGCCGTTGATGGTGGAAATAACGGCGGTTTTGCCATCGGCAGAGAATTTCTTAATATTACCCACAATAGTTTGGTAATCGCTGTAACCAAACGGGGTATAAATCTCTTCGATATCTTTATCCTGAATACCTTTGGTATGCAGGAAGGCACGTAGGATTTTGTTGGTAGTGCGCGGGTAGACATAATCCGTCCCTAACAAAATAAAGCGTTTTGCACCACCCCCATCTTCACTTAATAAGTATTCCACAGCAGGGATAGCCTGTTGGTTTGGTGCCGCACCGGTATAGAAGACGTTGGGCGACATCTCTTCCCCCTCATACTGTACCGGATAGAACAGTAGACCATTTAACTCTTCAAATACCGGTAAGACAGACTTACGTGAAACCGACGTCCAGGCACCAAATACGACGGCGACTTTATCTTGTGTTAATAATTGCCGCGCTTTCTCGGCAAAGAGTGGCCAGTTAGAGGCCGGATCGACAATAACCGGCTCCAGTTGTTTACCCAATACACCACCATGAGCATTGATATCATCAATACTCATCAAAGCCATATCTTTCAATGGTGTTTCAGAGATAGCCATCGTGCCGGACAACGAGTGCAAGATACCCACTTTGATGGTGTCGGCAGCCAGCGTGCCAAAAGCCACACCCATACTGATAACTGAAGCTGAAAGAGCAAAAACCTTAATCAAGTTACGATGTTGCATAGCGTTAACCTCTGGTCGTTGAGTAAAACACACAAGATCGGATTACTCTGCGCAATCGCCATGCCAGTTTTATATCTTAATAATTTAATTGAAGATTATAGATAACGTTACCAAATAACCGGATAAACGGCCTAATTGTCTGCACCAATAATGCACAACGCACGGGCACAGATAGTGCAACAATGAGAGGAAGTATGTGGGCAGGTAATTAAAAAACAGAATGGTGTTAATTCAGAGATTGGTGAGAAGAGTGTAGCTTAATTTTAACGAAAAACAGGAGTGCCAAATTGCCACTCCTGTTTTGTTATTAATAATCTATATCAGATAGTTATATCGATATGATCAATCTTACTTTTTAGGGCCACGTATACGTAGCGTCAAACCTTTCAGAAAATAACGCAAAGCCTGATCACCACATGGGCGGAAGTTTTTGCTGCCCTCTTTGCGGAACAGTGCATTTAGCTCAGGTTTAGATACTGGGAATTCAACCGCATTAAAAACATCGTGCATATCGGTATCTTTCAACTCAAATGCCACACGTAGTTTTTTCAATACAATATTGTTGGTAATGACTGGCTCTACCGCTGGGGCCGGGAACTTGTCATCTTTACCACGTCTAAAGAAGATCAAACCATTAAGGAAATGTGCCATTACCAGATCAGGGCAATCTTGATAACCGGCCTCATCTTCTTTTTTAAGAAAATTAACGACATCCGCATTGTTCACTTCAAAATCAGCCAGCTTAATGATTTCTGCTATCTTGATATCGTTTACGTTAAGCATGTAGCGAACACTACGGAGCACATCGTTGTTCATCATATTACTGCCCTATTCCTATTATTTAGAGTAGACGTGGGCGAATATCGCAAGAAAAACAAAAGGCTTCTTTCACGTCTAGCGGGCAGTATTGTATAGATTTACGTTGATTTTCTCAATGCAAATCTGATTAATGAGAAAAGTATGCATTCCGGTAGAATACATAAAACTCAATAATAATGAAATTTGAAGGGCTAAGATAAATTAATATTCCTTTCATCTTTCTACTTTATTAAAGATCAGCTATTCATCTTACTGTTATAGCTGGATTGATAAAGGGCGATATCCTCACCGGAAATGTATTTTCTACGTAATGTGGCAGATATTTTATCCATAATCATAACTACCACAACCATTATTAAGGTAATAAACATCACAACATCCCAGTTCCATAGACGCATATTCTCGGCATAAACCAAGCCAATACCTCCCGCCCCCACAAAACCTAATACTGCGGCAGAACGCGTATTTGACTCAATTTGATAAAGGCTTAGCGCTAACAGTGTTGGGAAGGACTGAGTAAAAATACCAAAACGGTGTTTTTGCAAAGCATTAGCCCCCATGGCGGTCAAGCCGCGATTAGGCGATTTATCAACAGCTTCATGCCCTTCAGCATAGAGTTTACCCAATAACCCTATATCTTGCATAATAATAGCTAACACCCCGGCAAGCGGCCCCATACCAACGGCACGAACAAAAATCAGTCCCCAAATTGCCATATCAATGCCACGAAAAACATCCAAAAAGCGCCGAATTATAAAGGAAATAATACGTAATCCCGGTGTCGACATTACGTTGCGTGCGGCTAAAAATGATAGCGGCAAAGCCAGCACCGTCGCGGTTAAAGTCCCTGCGAATACAATTGCCAAGGTAATAAATATCTGACTGAAATAGTATTTAAATGGCCAATTAATGAAATCATGCCAAACAAACATACGCAAAAAATAGCGGCTTATTTGCTGGCTTCCATTAGCAAATGTCTGCCAAGGGATACCAAAGACTTTAAAGAAAAATAGATAATATAAAAAAATACCGACAGTAATGGCGGTAACTAACCTGATATACCGTTTTTGCTGTAAGAAAAATTGCGGATATTGCTGTTTTAAAGTCAATATCTGTGACGGTGTTAAATGATGAGCCAACATTATGAAGCTCCTTCCACAACGTGCTGACGTAATTTACCCGAGGTATAATCCAACAGCGATACCACAATAATAATCAGCAGCAATGTCATGCTCACCTGATCATAACGGTCCAATTTTATTGACGTCATCAGTTCCTGCCCAATCCCACCAGCACCAACCAGTCCTAGAATGGTCGATTGGCGGAAATTAATCTCCAGACGCATAAAGCTATAAGAGAGAAATATCGGTTTTACCTGTGGCCACAGCGCAAAACGCATTCGTTGTAATTTACCCGCACCACAGGCCGCCAGCCCACGCACCGGTTTATCAGATACCGTTTCAAGCGATTCATAAAACAACTTAGTCAAACTGCCAATCGTATGTAATGCCAGTGCCAGAAAACCGGGAATTGCCCCGATACCAAAAGCCATAACAAACATCACTGCCCATGCCAATTCCGGCATGGTGCGTAAAAATGCCACAAAAGTTCGAATAGATAACCGTAACCAAGGCGGGCTTTGAGTATTATTCGCAGCCAGGAAGGCCAGGATAACCGCAACCACCACGGATAAAATAGTGGCTGCCACCGCCAATTGCAGCGTTTCCCAAATCAGCGGTAACTGTATAGGTAACCGATAACCCCAATAAGCCAGAGACCCCTCCGTGTGACCATCGGCAAATAAATTGTGCCAATAGAGTACCGGTATCGTTTCGGCTAGATAATCAAAAAAATGTGGGATGGAAATAAGAACAGTATGTAAATTAAACTCAGCAATACTTCCAGCACCCAGATAAATAATTGCCAGCGTTAATGACCAAATCAACGTTTCACGTTTTTGTTTACCGCGAATCTGCTGGTAGTAGTGGTTAAAATCAGTATTCAAAATAAGCTACCACCTAAAAGCAATAGCTCCGGCAAGCCAGAGCTATTTCGTTTTATCCGCCGGACCGAATTAACGATCACCTTTGGTTAATTCACGCTTCATATCAATGATAGTTTGATACTCGCTGAGGGATGTTTCACCAATATGCTGTTTGCCACCCATCGCTTTAATGAAACAACCGTGATCCTCTTTATCCAGTTTTTTAACCGCAGCGACTAATTGCGCTTTAAATTCAGACGGTAATGCACTGCGGACAAGAATCGGGCCGTTGGGGATCAGTGGCGACTGCCAGATGATACGGATCTGTTTCATTAAATCCGGGTGATCCATACGAATCATGCGCGTAAATGCACCACTGGTATAACCGGTGTTATAGTCACCGATCATGGAAGCCCAGGTGACAGCACCGGCGAATTGCCCGTTAATGACACCCAGAATATCTTGTTCATGACCACCAGAGAATGTCACGCTAGAGAAGAAGTCGTTATATTTATTATCCGGTGTTCCACCAAATTTCTGTTTAAAACTTTGATTAGGGATTAAAAAACCAGAGGTTGAATCTGGGTCAGCAAAACCGAACGCTTTACCTTTCAAATCTTCAATTTTCTGATAAGGGCTATCCGCTTTCACCACAACCACAGAGTGATAACCGCGTGATTTGTCAGTATCATCGATAGCAATACCTACAATATCAACGGCTTTAGGATCTTTAATATAAACAGAGGCAAAAGAGGAAGGAGACATACTTAATACCAAGTCAATCTTCCCACCTAATAGGCCTTGTATTACGCCAGAATAGTCTGATGCATTATGCAAGTTTGTTTTTACATTTAACTCTTTATCTAAAAACTCTTTGACACACATATTATCGCCAATTTGTTGTGTCGCATTCTGCCCACCAAGAATACCCAGATTAATTTCTTTTGGTGCATCCGCTGCTGTAGCATTAAATACCATAAAACTTGCCAATAATGAGGTAAGACAAAGTACTTTTTTCATTAAAATAACCTATTCTGATAAAGGGATAAGTGGGGATTAATGCAAAAGTTCAGTGGATTCATCGCTGTAAATATCTTGAATAATAGAATCATTTAACAGTGAAGGATGCCCATCAAAGACAATCCGCCCGTGGGCAATACCAATCACTCGGGTGCAATAGTCTTTCACCAAATCAACAGAGTGTAAGTTCACAATTACAGCAATATCGTTTTCACTTATTTTCTGTAATGTATTCATAATGCGGGTTGTGTTTTTTGGATCTAAAGAAGCGACAGGTTCATCAGCCAATAATATTTTGGGGTTTTGCATCATGGCGCGGCAAATGGCCACCCGTTGCATTTGGCCGCCAGAGAGATTCTCTGCACGCTGCAACGCATGGGGTAACATATTAAGCCATTGTAATAACTCAATTGCTCTAGCCCGATCTTCATCAGCAAATATTTTGAAAAATGATTTAAACGTGGAGGTGTAACTCAGGCGGCCTAACAAAACATTAGTAATAACATCAAGACGGGGGACCAAACAGAAATCTTGGAAGATCATGCCGCATTTTGCGCGCCATTTACGCATCTGCTTGGTTGTTAGTGCTGCAATATTTTGCGTATCGCCATTGTCATGGTAATTAATAATTTCGCCCGCACTGCTGGGAATAGTGCCATTTAAAACATGTAACAATGTTGATTTTCCGGCACCAGAGCGGCCAATAATTGCAACAAACTCACCTGCATGGAGTTCAAAATTAATATCATCCAGCACACGGTGTTGTGATTGGTACGCTTTAACTAATCCCTTAACGGCAAGTACCTTCTTACGCGGTTCTTGCACCGCAGCCGGATAGTCAGCCACAGTGAATTTACGTAATGCCTGGCCCATAACATGTCTCTCAGATTGCCTGTCGTCATGAGCTATTAACGGATAATTCTATTGCATCTTGATGAAAGTTTTATGAGAGAAAGGTGACAAAAAATAGCCACCTTTCTTATACTTTACTCAATTACAGGATATTGATGAGTATCTAACTTCTTAATTTACGGTAGACAAACAGCACAACCAGTGAACCGATAACCGCCACGACAAAGCTGCCAAAATTAAACCCATCAACTTTGCCCATACCAAAGAAGACACTAATATAGCCCCCCACCAGGGCACCGACCACGCCAAGGATTACGGTCATAATAAAGCCACCGCCATCCTCTCCGGGCATAATCCATTTAGCCAAAACACCGGCGATAAGACCAAAAATAATCCAAGATAGTATGCCCATAAACACCTCCATAAAATTAATATTTGCTGATAACTGATTTGACTACCCACTGTTGTTGATCCGCCTTTCAGCTTTGCGTTCAATCTTAAACATAGGTCTCAGGTAAACATAACGGGCTTAACCTGACAGTCTTAAAACAGCTAACATCATTAAGTTAAGACCCGATTAACAAAATCTGCAAATCAGACCAGCCAAGTTAAATACAAATCAAATAACCGGCTGTCGCGGGGTGAAAACATGATTAATTCCCTGCTGTTGTAGCTTTTTCAATAAATCATATCCACCATTTGGCACACTATGCGCAAACTCTCGTTCGCTTGTAAACACAGGGCTGACCCAATACATATTAACCGGATCACCTTGTTGAAGAGGTAGAGTAAGATTGTCTGCATCAGCATATAACGCTGATGATAAAATATAGCCTTCATAACCCTTAGGGGCGACAGCCGACTCCAGTGTATGCCCTTCGCCAAGCCAGGTTATTTTACTCCAGGGAACGTGGGCAAATCCTGCCAGCGCACTGGCCATGTGAATAGCGTTGTCTTCGTTGACATATTGGCTATCAATTGCAATCGCCATCTCCAAGCGCCGGTATTTAGCTGCATCATCATTAAATAATATTTCAACCCATGGCTGAGGACGAATACTGACCCCCACGGTCAGAAAGTAATATATTCCCTCTTTCTCATGTTGGGAGATGGCCATTGGCGGCCACGTCCCCTGATCGATGGCATAATATTTTACCGATGGACCGAAGTGCTGCTCATAATATTGAATATATTCAGCTTGTAATGCAGGCCACGGATTTCCCTCTTCCTGTTGCCAGGCCCGCCAAAATTGACGAGTATGTTGCGCATTGGCATATTGTGTATTGGTTGAAGCTGACCCCAGAGGTAATGTCAGTGGATTATCTTTAATACAACTGGCGGAATAGCAAATTGAGTGATCAATATAGAGGCTCCAGCCAGGAATAATTGCCAACAGTTGTCCCTGATACCACAATGCCGCACCGTCGTCACTTTCAGACCAGACTATCGTAATATACTGCGCATCCAGCTCCGCCTCGCCCGCCACATTACGGCAGAACTCTGCGGCTAATCGTGGGGCCAACCCTTGTTCAAGGGCGGTATTATCAGCCGATGGTGGCGCAGCAACCAGATTTCTCACCCAGCAGGCACGCACGGGAAAACGCTCTTCAAATGCCTCCTGCGGATAAATATAGAAGTAAACTACCCGATTATCCTGTTGCACCACAGCAACCAATGTCTGGTTTTCATTACTGACTTCGGCCAGTACCTCAGATTCTTTCATATCGCCTCAACTGTATCGGCAAAGGGTTTCAGGCGAAACATACTGTATTGCCTGCTGTAAAATAAGCCTATTAGCGGAACACAGATAATCTCATGCTAATAACTTTAATACTGATAGTGTAAAGCATGGCATAGTGTAAAACGTCTTATCCCTTTAAATCATCAGCAAAAGTCTCAAAAATACGCCGAATGCGATTATTATTTGAATCTTATTTTTTATAATCGATTCAATATGATCCTATAGTGACCGATCGTAATTATAGACTGTCACCTCAATACCTATAACCAATAGTTGATAGTCTACAGCCTGAATTCACGCTAAAATAAAACCATTATTTCTCGCAGAATTGAGGGTTCACATGGCATATATACCGAAGAATTACACCCGGCTGGAAAGTGGCTATCGGGAGAAAGCACTGAAAATTTTTCCGTGGGTTTGCGGTAAATGTTCACGAGAGTTTGTTTATTCCAATCTGCGAGAGCTGACGGTTCACCATATTGACCATGATCATAGCAATAACCCAGAAGATGGCAGCAATTGGGAGATGTTATGCCTTTTTTGTCATGATCATGAACACTCTAAATACACCGAAGCAGACCAATATGGGTCGACTGTGATTGCCGGGGATGATGCCCAGAATGATCAGGGTGTTGCTACCCATAATCCATTCGCCAACCTAAAGTCTTTGATGAAGAAATAACGCTGTCTGGCCGTGGTATGCAACACGGCCGACATGACATCACCATCGGACTAAAAACCTAATAGCTGCCGGTAAGATTGAGTTTCTTGTTGTTGTGGCAATAGCCCTAATTTATCGGCTAACTGTTGGCATTCGACTTTAAGGCTATCCAGGGCCGTAGCATCATCAGTCATGATGGCTATTTCGGCAAAATCGCCAAGACCCGCCAAGCTATCAACCGTGACATGAAACTTCCCAATAAAGTAGATACTCCGTATTTTTTCCAGCATAAATGCTGGCTGATAGCCTAACGTCGCCAGCATGCTTTGAACCTTGGTTATATCCTCAATATTGCTGGCCTCACAGCGTTCAGTTCCCGGCCCTTTTACTATCCATAAACGAATACCTGACGGGTTCATCTCACGTAAAACCATACTGACCTGTTTAGCCGCTAAATCACCGCCGTTGGCTTCCAGATAGATATCTTTTTCATGATTATTGAGGGTAAATGGCAATGCTTGATGTAATGCTAGTTGTTCATGTAATTGGCTGATGTTCGATACATGGAACTTTAACTCAACTTCATATTTACCAATAAAATGCTCACTCATAAATGCCTTACTAATCAGTGTAATCATTAAACTCGATCCTATACCTCATCACGTAATGATCAAAATACTTATCAATATCCCAATGACTCAACCTAGCCTTGATACGCTGAATAGTTTTCTTATAAATCATTAATGTTAGTAATGTTTAAACGGCGGGAATGATGAAGGTTGAAGACAATTTAAGCACTAATAACGAGAGCTAGCTCACAAAGCAAACGATTCATCAGGAAACCCTTTCCTCCCTCATGTTTACTTCATGGCATCCGAAGAGCGGTTTGCTATCAGCCGATACGTGGATGAATGCTAACAAAAGTCAATGCCATTACAGGGAGCGGCACCAATGAATCAATCCAATGATGAAAAAAGGCAAACCTTGCTGAACCAGTTGCAGCAGATTGTGGGTGCGCGCTACTTGCTAACCGGCGAACGGCAGACAGAGCGTTATCGTACGGGTTTCCGCTCAGGAACAGGATCTGCTCTTGCGGTAGTGTTTCCTTCAACGTTATTACAGCAATGGCAGTTGCTACAAGCCTGTGTGGCCGCCGATACCATTGTTATCATGCAGGCAGCGAACACCGGGCTGACAGAAGGCTCAACCCCCAGTGGTAATGATTATGATCGACCCATTGTTATATTAAATACTTTGCGCCTCAATCAAATCCAGCTATTAAATGATGGAAAGCAGGTTATTGGTTTTCCTGGCAGTACGCTGAATCAATTGGAAATACGTCTGAAACCTTATGATCGTGAACCCCATTCGGTCATTGGGTCCTCTTGCATCGGTGCCTCGGTGGTGGGGGGCATTTGTAATAACTCAGGTGGGTCATTGGTTCAAAGAGGCCCTGCCTACACCGAAATGGCACTGTACGCACAGATTGATGCTCAGGGTGAGTTACAGTTAATCAATCATTTAGGGATTAATTTAGGCAATACGCCAGAAGAGATTTTGCAACGGCTGGAACGGGGTAAATATCGTGCCAGCGATATTGCACAAGGTACACAACAAGCCTCCGACCACGAATATGCTACGCGAGTAAGAGATATTGATGCGCCAACCCCTTCACGTTTCAATGCCGATCCAAGACGATTATTTGAAGCCTCGGGATGTGCCGGTAAATTGGCCGTATTTGCAGTACGGCTTGACACTTTTCCCAGTGAAAAACAACAGCAAGTCTTTTATATCGGCACCAATCAGACTCAGGTATTGACTGAATTACGCCGTGCAATTTTACGTGACTTTAAACATTTGCCCGTCGCTGGTGAATATATGCATCGCGATATTTTTGATATTGCTGAAGTGTACGGCAAAGATACCTTTGTCATGATAAATAGCATGGGTACCAATAATATGCCTCGTTTCTTTACCCTAAAGGGCAAAATTGATGCACGGCTTAGCAAAGTTCCTTTTTTAATCGACCATTTAACTGATCGAATAATGCAAGGCTTCAGCCAGGTACTGCCCAACCATTTACCTAAACGCCTCAAAACATATCGGAGTAAATATGAGCATCATTTGATGCTTAAAATGTCAGGTGCAGGTATTCCTGAAGCACAGCAGTTTTTGAAGGACTTTTTTGCGACGGCGGAAGGTAACTTCATTACCTGTACCGCTGATGAAGGCAAGAAAGCCTTTTTACACCGCTTTGCCGCAGCAGGTGCTGCTGTGCGCTATCACGCTGTTCACGCTGATAAAGTGGAGGATATTCTGGCTCTGGATATTGCGCTACCGCGCAATGAAGAACAATGGTTTGAGACCCTCCCGGCAGAAATAGACCAATGCCTGGTCGCCAAACTCTATTACGGCCATTTCTTGTGCCATGTCTTCCATCAGGACTATATTGTGAAAAAAGGTGTTGATACTCAGGCATTAAAACAAAAAATGCTGGCGCTGCTGAATGACAAAGGGGCGGAATATCCGGCTGAGCACAATGTGGGGCATCTCTATATAGCCAAACCTGCCTTAAAGGATTTTTACCAACAGATAGACCCAACCAACAGCTTTAATCCTGGGATTGGTAAAACCTCAAAACGTAAATCCTGGCAGAAAGAATAATATCACCCCGATACTGGGCTCCATATCAAGTCGAATTAGGCATTATCTGAATTCAAGTCCTCTATCTCCTGAATTCTGCCAAACAAACTATAGTCATAGTCTAGAGCCAACGAGGTTGGTGCGGCTAACAAATGTTAGTCGGTATTAATGCTAAGTCTGGGAGACAGAATGAAAATAATACTGTGGATTATCGCCATTATTTTTATTGTCGGGTTGTTGACGATTACTGGTGTGTTTAAATTGATTTTCTAATGATTATCAGAGAGATGTAAATATCCGCCAATTGCTTTAAGCAGAATTTGCAGCCCGTCTGCAAATTCTGCTATCTACTGACTGTGTTCTCTACCTATTCCGACACCTGAGCTAAACGCCCTTGCCCATCTTTTTGCTGACGATAGCTTTTGGCAGCCCCAGGGATCGGCGCGGCTTTACCGGTTTCCATCCAACTGCGTAGGCGGTTTGCATCGGCAAAATGCGTATATTTACCAAAGGCATCTAACACCACAAGAGCTACAGGACGATTGCCAATGACGGTCCGCATTGCCAAACAGTGCCCAGCTTGATTCGTAAAGCCGGTTTTAGTGAGCTGAATATTCCATTTATCGTTATAAACTAAATGGTTAGTGTTACGAAATGGCAGCGTATAATCAGGGTCACGGAAAGTTGCCATTTTCTCAGTGGTAGTGCTTAGTTGCCCAATCAGCGGGTATTGTTTGGTCGCCACCAGCAACTTGGTCAAATCATGCGCGGTCGAGACATTATCAATCGACAGACCTGTTGGCTCAACATAACGTGTTTTGGTCATTCCCAAAGATTTCGCTTTCGCATTCATTGCGTTAATAAATGCGTTATAGCCTCCGGGATAGTGATGCGCCAGACTCGCCGCAGCGCGGTTTTCCGATGACATTAATGCTAATAGCAGCATATCTTTGCGACTGATTTCACTGTTTACCCTAACCCGAGAAAATACCCCTTTCATTTCTTTAGTTTGATGAATATCTACTGAGATAATCTCATCCAGTGGCAATTTGGCATCCAACACCACCATTGCGGTCATCAGTTTGGTGATTGACGCAATGGGTACCACTTCATCAGCATTGTTAGCGTAAATCACTTTATTTGTTTGTAAATCAACCACCATCGCGCTGCCGGATGCCAGTTCCAAGGGCGTTTTCCCTTTAATTTCAGCCGTCCCACCACTGGCAGAGGCTAAAGGAACAACACTGATACCGGTAGATAAAAGCAAAAAACTTAATAGTGCAAAACGGATTTTCACATGCATGTTCGTCAGCTTAGATAGGTTGTCGGGAGTGATTGTGGTTGGTTTGGCGCATTATAAATTACAGTAATGCACGGCGCACCACACATTCTTCAAATGATTGTTACAAAGATTAAAGCTGCCTAATTGCTACTCACCGGTAAACACTTTTCAAAGAAAGGAACAAAGACTTATTGTGAGCATTATTTTGAAAGATAGTGATTGTTTATAAAATAAGCAAGCAGCCATCGTGGCTCAATTTAGGTCAGGATAATTCAATTTTGCTAAATTACGCGGGATGTGACGTTAATTGGCGGAAAGATTAGCGCTATAAATCTAAACAGATTATCAATAATGACAAAAAAAACGCTTGCTAGACTAATTATTACCCTATAATTGCCAACATAATTTTTAGATATACCCTAAATAATTCGAGTTGCAGGAAGTCGGCAAGCGAGAGACAAATCGGTCGGAAACCGATTTGAACAGCATTTATGCTGCCCGCAGGGTGAGGCTCATTAACCCCGATGAGCTTACATGAGTAAGTGATTCGGGTGATTGAACGTAGCCAATGCAGCTTGAAGTATGACGGATATAAAACTGATTCATAGGTATTTATATGGGAACAACAATCTTTGGTATTCTCTTTGGTGTATTTCTAATAGCGGCAGGTTTAGCGGATATTCATGATGAAAATCTAGCATCACTAACCTTCTGGGTTGACGCATTGCTGATTCTTGTTGGTGCAGTATTCCTATTGGGTATTGCAAAGTTTATCGGGCGTAAGAAGAAATAGCAGTGATATTTATCAGAAAAGGCCGCGCACGGCCTTTTCATTGTCAGCCTGTTATACCAAATCACTCATCACTAATTGTGCGATTTCAAAGTAAATAATCAGGCCGGTACCATCAATAAAGGTAGCAATAAAAGGTGCGGAGACCACCGCAGGATCAATTGACATCCGTTTTAATACCATCGGAATAATAGAAGAGACAATGGCACTCCACACGGTGATAGCAACAACAGTTAAGCTCACCACAATGGTGACTTCCATCCCTACGCCCAGGAACCAAGCGCGGATCCAGGCCGCCAGCCCAATCGTCGTTGCCACCATCAGAGAAGTAGAGACCTCTTTACGCAATACCGCCCCCACATTGCGCAGACTCACCTCCCCCAAAGCCATGGCCCGTACCAGAGTCGAGGTAATTTGCGTACCACTGTTACCACCGGTTCCAATCAGTAATGGAATAAAGAAAGCCAGCGCGATAGCGGCTTCCAATTGCTCTTCAAACGCTTTCAATACTGTTCCGGTATAAGCTTCTGCCACAAATAACAGTAATAACCATATAACGCGTTTACGCCATAATGTTATCGGACTAGTTTGCAAGTAAGGCTCGTCGAGAGGCAAACTGGCTCCTTGCCGTTGGGCATCCTCAGTATTTTCATCTTCGATCAATTCGGCAATATCTTTCGCCCGTAATACCCCCACTAATTTTCCGTGGCTTAATACCGGAACAATATCCAGGCCGCTTTTTGCCAGTAAACTTGCCGCCTCATGACGATCCTGCTCTGGAGATACCGAGAAATAACTCTGATTGATAATTTGAAATACTTTTATATCAGGCTGTTCTTCCGTCAGTAGATTTTTAACCGAGAGTAAGCCGACCAAATGCCGATTGCCATTTGTTACCAACAATTGCGTTGGTATTTCACTATCTGAGATATTCTGCAAGAAATAGGCTTTAGCCTCAGTGACTGACATATCAGCCGATACCGTAATATAAGTATCGCTCATATAGGCACCTAAGGTGGACTCTTTATCCTCGCCTTGATTGGATTGCTTTGGTATTGCTAAATCGAAATGTGAACTCATAAATGACCCTATTACTGTTATAAATTAACTAAACAGTCCTCACATAGGGGCGTAACCAGATTAGAGAGTGCTCAATGGCTATCTCCGTGTCTAAGTTTTAGCACTATACAACGTATCTGATTTCTCAGAAGTTACTTTGGGTTATACCTTAATCCGATATAACCTGTCCTAACCTTGGGCGTCTCTGGACGTCGTCAGATCAGTAACCTGTGTTTGTATAGGAGCCTCGCCTAACGAGATACTGCATTTAAAATGCAGGCACACTATAAACGCGATACTTAAAACAAATCAAAAGAATAACTATTCTTGTTTAAGCTATATTTAGGGTTAGGATTTATATGGCTAATATATAAGTAATAGAAAATTCATACCCGCAGAATAGCCAACGCAATATCTTTTGAGTTTTTTAACGCACGGATTTCACTGAATAAATCTGTTGCTTCAGCATATTCTTTACGTAAATAACCCAACCACTGTTTGATGCGGGCAACATGATACAGGCCGGTATCGCCCTGCTTTTCCAACTGCACATATTTTTGCAGCAGTTTTACCACTTCAGACCAAGCCATATGCGGTTCGTTATACTTCACCACCCGGCTCAGATTCGGTACATTTAATGCCCCGCGCCCTAGCATCACGGCATCACAGCCCGTCACCTTCATGCACTCCTGCGCGCTCTGGTAATCCCAGATCTCACCATTGGCAATCACGGGGATAGTCAGCCGCTGGCGTATTTCGCCAATCGCTTGCCAATTAATTCGTTCGGCTTGATAACCATCTTCTTTGGTGCGGCCATGTACTGCCAGTTCAGTCGCGCCCGCTTGTTGCACTGCGTCTGCGATTTCAAACTGACGAGCGCCAGAATCCCAGCCCAAACGAATTTTGACTGTGACTGGCAAATGCGCAGGCACGGCTTCACGCATCGCTTTGGCTCCCTGATAAATCAATTCAGGATCTTTCAGCAATGTGGCACCACCGCCACTGCCATTCACCAACTTTGAAGGACACCCACAATTGAGATCGACACCGTATGAGCCAAGTTCTACCGCGCGAGCCGCGTTTTCCGCCAGCCACTCGGGATATTGACCCAATAATTGAATACGAACTAAGGTGCCGGAGGGAGTACGGCTTTGATGATGTAATTCAGGGCAGAGACGATAGAAGGATTTTGCTGGCAAAAGTTGATCGACCACCCGTAAAAACTCAGTGATACAAAGGTCATAATCGTTCACTTCGCTGAGGAGTTCGCGCACCAGTGAATCTAATACCCCTTCCATCGGCGCCAATAATACCCGCATGCTAATTACCCTGATCCATTATCCGCACTCGCCCAGTATAAACGTAAAAAAGACCGGCAATGATACGGGGGAATTGAGGTGTAAAACAAGGAATAACCCAGCAGGAACGTCAATTCAGATGAAAAAAAACCGCCTCAAAGAAGCGGTTTGATCAGCGAAAGGGATTACCGCTTATTCGCCTGGTTTACTGCTACGGCCACGTGAAGAAGGGCCAGCCGGGCGACGTTGACCATCAGCCTGGCTACGTGGGCGACTGTTACGGCTATCGCCGCGACCGGCTGCACCACCACCATTCTGTGGACGGCCTGCGCTGCTACCACGCCCCATTCCTGGACGTTGTGCGCCACGGCCCTGGCGACCATTTTGAATCGGATCAGCTTTGATGCTTGGGTCCGGCTCATAGCCATCCAGCGCGATGCGCGGAATTTCACGCTTCAGTAAACGCTCAATATCACGCAACAGTTTATGCTCATCAACGCAAACCAGTGAAATCGCTTCACCTGTGCGTTCCGCGCGGCCCGTACGACCAATACGGTGCACGTAATCTTCTGGTACGTTAGGTAATTCATAGTTAACCACATGGGGTAACTGATCAATGTCCAGACCACGGGCAGCAATATCAGTGGCTACCAGAACCCGGATTTTACCGTCTTTAAAATCAGCCAATGCACGAGTACGCGCGCCCTGGCTCTTATTACCGTGAATTGCCGCGGAGGTAATGCCGTCTTTATTCAGTTGTTCAGCCAAATGGTTAGCACCATGCTTAGTGCGGTTAAACACCAACACTTGCTGCCAGTTGCCCTCACCAATCATCTGAGACAATAATTCACGTTTACGGTTTTTATCCACAAAATGAACACTTTGCGCAATTTGTTCAGAAGCTGTATTGCGGCGCGCTACTTCAACGGAAGCCGGGTTGTTCAACAGCTTGCTCGCCAGACCTTTAATTTCATCTGAGAAGGTGGCGGAGAACAGCAAGTTCTGGCGCTTAGAGGGCAGTTTGGCTAATACGCGACGGATATCGTGAATAAAGCCCATATCCAGCATGCGGTCAGCTTCGTCCAATACCAAAATTTCGATCTTGGACAAATCTACTGCGTTCTGATGTTCCAGATCCAGTAAACGGCCAGGCGTCGCGACTAAAATATCAACACCACCACGCAGTTTCATCATCTGGGGGTTAATGCTAACGCCGCCAAATACCACCAGCGAACGTAGCTTCAGATATTTACTGTAACTCTGTACGTTTTCGTCAATCTGCGCAGCCAGCTCACGGGTAGGCGTTAAGATCAACGCACGTACCGGGCGACGGCCTTTAATTGGCTGTTGATCCTGACTAAGCAGTTGCAGCAATGGCAAGGTGAAACCAGCGGTTTTACCGGTACCCGTTTGCGCACTGGCCATTAAATCACGGCCTTCCAGTACCACAGGGATTGCCTGACGTTGAATCGGTGTCGGCACAAGGTAGCCCTGCTCTTCAACAGCACGCAGGATGTCGGCGTTTAGGCCGAGAGAATCAAATGACATATTACAAGAAGCTCCAGATCTTCCCAATCCCAACGATATCGTCAGGTGCAGTTTCAAGGGAAGATTATCAGACGAGGCATGAATTGAGGCATTACCACGAGGATTGGCACAAACTGCAGTGCACCATTGCGGCTGATTGTAGCAGATCTTTAGCAAGAAAAGGGATATTTACACATTTCTTAAGATTTTTATTAGCGCAAACATCAAGAGAATTGATTTATTACTTGTCATTTATCCATCCCCGATCGCAAAAACCAGGCTTTTATCCGCGCTAACTTTACATATTCTTTGGGACGACCTAAAGTTAATCATATGATTGATTAATTGTTCGACTACCTCTTAGCATTTAACTAATTTCAATTTATTAAGTATGGTGACGATGTCTCATTCCACACCTCATTCCTTAATATTATCCACGCCCGTTACCAGTCGTGGTGAGCAAGCCCGCCAACAATTGATTCAGGCGGCTACCGAATTATTTGGTGAGTTAGGCCTGAAAGGGGCAACAACTCGGGATATCGCCCAACGGGCAGGACAGAACATTGCGGCCATCACCTACTATTTCAACTCTAAAGAAGGGTTGTATCTGGCGGTCGCGCAACAAATAGCGGATTTCATTCAGCAGACCTTCTCACCGCTGGCACAAGAGATTGACCAGTTTCTCCAACAACCGATTCACGCACAAATCGCCGAGCAACAGTTGCATTTTATTCGCCGTGGGTTACTGGAATTCAGCCATCTAATGACCCAGCCAGAAACGTTGAATATGAGCAAAATCATGGCGCGTGAGCAACTCTCCCCTAGCGATGCTTACCCACTGATTCATGTGCAGGCTATTGCGCCATTACACCAAAAACTCAATCTGCTGCTGGCCGCATTTATTGGTGCTGATGCCAGTGCAACCAAAACGATTCTTCATACCCATGCCTTGATTGGTGAAGTGTTGGCCTTTCGCATGGGGCGCGAGACTATCCGCCGCCAGGCCGGTTGGTTGGATATTGGTGAGGCTGAAAGTGAAATGATCAATCAGGTACTTATCGAACACATTGACCTGCTGCTTTACGGATTGCGGGACAAATCAGTACGGTGAGCGTATTGAAGGGGTCGTTATAAAATTGTAGCTATAGACATGGTCGATAGGGAGCATTATGAATCGCAAGAAGATTATAGTGGCCGTCGTTATTGTTGCCCTACTGGCGGCGATAGGTTATGGCTGGAACTACTACCGTCAACAACACGACGCATCATTGACGCTGTACGGCAATGTGGATATTCGCACAGTGAATTTAGGCTTTCGAGTCGGTGGTCGGCTGGCGTCTCTGGCTGTCGATGAAGGGGATAAAATCCAGCCAGGGGAAGTTCTGGGGAAACTGGATGACGGCCCTTATCTCAATGCACTCAAACAAGCGCAAGCCAATGTTCAAAGCGCGCAAGCACAGTTGGCTTTATTGAAGGCAGGATACCGTGACGAGGAGATAGCACAGGTAAAATCTGAAGTTGCTCAGCGAGAAGCGGCATTTGGCTATGCCGATAGCTTCCTAAAACGTCAACAAGGGTTGTGGGCAAGTAAAGCCACCTCGGCCAACGAGCTAGAGAATGCTCGAACTGCTCGTAATCAAGCACAGGCTAATCTGCAAGCCTCCAAAGATAAGCTCGCACAATATTTGAGTGGTAACCGGCCACAGGAAATTGCGCAAGCCGAAGCAAATCTGGCCCAAAGTGAAGCTGAACTGGCTCAAGCTCAACTCAACCTGCAAGACACTACCCTGCTCGCGCCATCAGCGGGTACCGTACTCACTCGCGCGGTTGAGCCGGGGACCATTTTATCCGCCAGTAACACCGTATTTACCCTGTCACTGACCGATCCGGTATGGGTACGGGCCTACGTCAGTGAGCCCCACTTGAATCAGGCCATTCCCGGTACCGAAGTCGACGTATTTACCGATGGCCGCCCGGACAAGCCATATCACGGCAAAATAGGTTTCGTATCACCCACGGCGGAATTTACCCCTAAAAGTGTCGAAACGCCTGAGCTGCGTACCGATCTGGTTTATCGCTTACGTATCATTATCACTGATCCCGATGAATCGTTACGACAAGGTATGCCCGTCACCGTTCGTTTCGCACAACCTTAAGGCGGCATGAGCTATGAATGGAATCCAGCATCTTATTACTTTGGAGGGTGTTGAAAAACGCTTCCCCGGACTGGATAACCCCGCCGTCGCCAGCCTGACGACAGAGATCCGCAGTGGTGCAGTCACTGGTTTGGTTGGGCCGGACGGGGCCGGTAAAACCACCCTACTCCGTATGCTCGCCGGATTACTCAAACCCAGTCAAGGCAAGATGACGGTGGTCGGGCTGGACCCGTTAGAAAACGATCGCCAGTTACATTCTATTCTCGGATATATGCCACAAAAGTTTGGTTTATATGAAGATCTCACGGTGATGGAGAACCTGACGCTGTATGCCGATCTACGCGGGGTTACCGGTGAGCTTCGCCGCCAAACATTTGAGCGCCTGCTGACGTTTACCGATTTAACCCGCTTTACTGACCGGCTGGCGGGAAAACTGTCCGGCGGGATGAAGCAAAAACTGGGCTTGGCCTGTACTCTGGTCGGTCAGCCCAAAGTACTGTTGCTCGATGAGCCGGGTGTCGGCGTTGACCCGATTTCACGCCGCGAGCTATGGCGCATGGTGCATGAGTTAGCGAGCGATGGCATGCTTATCCTGTGGAGCACATCATATCTGGATGAAGCAGAGCAATGCCGCGAAGTGTTGTTGCTAAATGAAGGGAAGTTGCTGTACAGCGGTGCACCTCAAAGCCTGACACAACGGATGAGTGGGCGCACAATTTTGCTGGCAGCGCAAACCGGGACCAACCGTAAACTGTTACAACATGCGCTGGCATTGCCCCAAGTGAGTGATGGGGTTATCCAGGGGAAGTATGTGCGGTTAATCCTCAAACCCGACGTGGATCACAGCCAACTATTGCCACTACTCAATCAACCGAATGCCGAGATAACTGAAGCAGAACCGCGCTTTGAGGATGCCTTTATCGACCTGTTGGGGGGCGGCCCCGCCAGTGAGTCCGCGTTGGCGAAGATCATGCCCAAAGTCGCAGGTAGCCATCAGGAGACCGTGATTGAAGCCCAAGAGTTAACCAAAAAATTTGGCGATTTTGCTGCTACCGATCATGTAAATTTTCAGGTCAAACGCGGTGAGATATTTGGTCTACTCGGTCCGAATGGGGCGGGTAAATCCACTACCTTTAAAATGATGTGCGGTTTGTTAGTCCCCAGCTCAGGCAAAGCATTGGTACTGGGAATGGATCTGAAAACCAGTTCAGGTAAAGCACGACAACATTTGGGCTATATGGCGCAGAAATTCTCGTTGTATGGCAATCTGACCGTTGAACAAAACCTGAAGTTTTTCTCCGGCGTTTATGGTCTGCAAGGCAAAACACAACGCGATAAAATAGCTGACATGACCTCAGCCTTTAACTTTACCCCAATCCTCAAACAAACCCCGGACTCACTGCCTCTGGGGTTTAAACAGCGTTTAGCATTGGCCTGCGCGTTAATGCATGAACCAGACATTCTGTTCCTGGATGAACCAACGTCCGGTGTCGACCCCCTCACCCGCCGTGAGTTTTGGTTGCATATCAATGGGATGGTAGATAAAGGTGTCACCGTCATGGTTACCACCCACTTTATGGATGAAGCGGAATACTGTGATCGTATCGGGCTGGTTTACCGTGGCAAAATTATCGCAGCCGGCACACCGGATGAGTTAAAACAACAGGTTGCCAGTGATAATAATCTTAATCCCTCCATGGAAGAGGCCTTTATTGGGCTGGTGCAGCGCTATGATCAGCAAAATGATAAGGAGCAACAGTCATGACCGAGCCACATCTATTGCCAGTGGATAAATCGTCGGTAAATGAGAGCGAAACTTATCAGGACACGGGGTTTTCCTGGCGTCGCCTACGGGCTTTATGCCGTAAAGAGACCCGGCAAATACTGCGTGACCCGAGCAGTGGATTGATCGCATTCGTCATCCCGCTGTTGCTGCTGTTTATCTTTGGCTATGGCATCAATCTGGACTCCAGCAAACTGCACGTCGGCATTTTAATGGAGCAACAGAGCAAACCGGCTCAGGATCTGGCTAACGCCTTCGCCAGTTCACCTTATATTTCACCGCAAATCAGTGATAATCGCCAGGCGCTAATTCAGGCGATGCAAGCCGGAAAAATTCGTGGGCTAATTGTGATCCCCAATGATTTTGCGCAGCAGCTTGCGCGCCCCGAAAGTAAAGCCCCCATTCAGGTGATTACTGATGGCAGTGAACCCAATACCGCCAACTTTGTGCAAGGCTACGCACAAGGGGTGTGGCAAATCTGGCAACAACAACAGGCACAAAACCTAGGGCAAAAAAACGATCCTCTGATTGAGATTCAGGTCCGTTATTGGTTTAACCCTGCCGCCATCAGCCGACATTTTATTATTCCCGGAGCCATTACCATTATTATGACGGTTATCGGCGCGATTCTAACCTCGCTGGTGATCGCCCGTGAATGGGAGCGCGGAACCATGGAAGCGCTGCTGTCGACCCAGGTCACGCGCAGCGAGTTGCTGTTGTCGAAACTGATCCCCTATTACGTCCTGGGCATGATAGCCATGACACTCTGCATGGCGGTGTCGGTATTTATCCTTGATGTGCCTTTCCGTGGCTCATTGTGGATACTATTTGTTATGACCAGCCTATTTTTGGCCAGCACTCTGGGTATGGGATTGCTAATTTCGACCATTACCCGCAATCAATTTAACGCCGCAATGGTGGCCTTGAATGCCGCATTCCTGCCGGCTGTGATGCTGTCTGGCTTCATTTTCGAAATTGACAGCATGCCCGCTATCGTGCGCGCCGTAACCTATATCATTCCGGCCCGTTATTTTGTCAGCAGTCTGCAAACCCTGTTTCTGGCGGGGAATATCGGCACCGTGCTGGTGATTAACCTGTTGTTCCTGGTCGCCTCAGCAGCCGTATTTATCGGCCTGACGGCATGGAAAACTAATCGTCGATTAGATTAGGCGCCGATTAGATTAAAGGAAGGAAGCAAGATATGTTTCACCGCCTCTACACATTGATTATCAAAGAGTTGCAGTCACTGCTGCGGGAACCACAGACACGTGCAATATTAATTATGCCGGTCATATTACAAGTCATTTTGTTCCCATTCGCCGCTACATTGGAAGTGACCAATGCCACCATTGCTATTTATAGCGAAGACAGCGGGAAAGCATCTGTAGAGCTGACCCAACGCTTTGCCAAAGCAGAGGCTTTTTCTCATGTCTTACTGCTCCACAGCCCGCAAGAAATTCAGCCAGTGATTGATAACCAGCGAGCACTGCTTTTGATTCGTTTCCCAGAGCAATTCAGTGCTGACCTGGCTAATGGCAAAACCACTCAGTTGCAATTATTGCTGGATGGGCGTAACTCCAACAGCGCGCAAATTGCCGCCAATTACATTCAGCAAATCGTACAAAATTATCAATTAGAATTAACCCAAGGCCAGATAAAGCCCAACAACAGCGAGTTGGTCATCCGCAATTGGTATAACCCGAATCTGAACTACAAATGGTTCGTAGTGCCATCATTGATTGCGATGATTACGACTATCGGGGTGCTTATTGTGACATCACTGTCGGTGGCTCGTGAGCGGGAGCAAGGGACACTCGAGCAGTTGTTAGTTTCACCGCTAACCACCTGGCAGATTTTTATTGGTAAAGCTGTCCCGGCACTGATTGTCGCGACTTTCCAGGCAAGTATCGTCTTGTTTATCGGTATCTTTTTTTACCAAATTCCGTTTGCTGGTTCGTTGGCACTGTTTTATGGCACCATGCTGCTCTACGGCTTGTCGCTCGTTGGCTTCGGTTTGCTGATTTCCTCGTTATGTTCCACTCAGCAGCAAGCTTTTATTGGCGTGTTTGTTTTTATGATGCCCGCTATCTTGCTGTCCGGTTATGTCTCGCCGGTCGAGAATATGCCTATCTGGCTGCAAAATATTACGTGGATCAACCCTATCCGCCACTTTACAGATATCACCAAACAGATTTACCTCAAGGATGCCAGTTTCGATATTATCTGGCACAGTTTGTGGCCGTTACTCGTGATAACCGCCACCACGGGGAGTGCCGCCTATGGGATGTTTAGGCGGAAAATCGCATAGCGACATTAAACGGTAGCAAGACTTACCTGCATTCACCAAAAAGCAAAAAGGACACCACAGGGGTGTCCTTTAAAATTTTGATCAACTTATACAACGAGCAAGTTTGCCACATCGCAACTTTGAATCAGCCAGCTTAAGCTGAGTTTGATTCAGTGGCGAGACCAAAAAATTGACCGACGCCCGCAGCGCAGAAAGCGCAGTTGACATCGGTCAATGAGCATTTCGAGCAGCGTACGGCGAGCAAGTTTGCCGCGTCGCAGCCCTGAATCAGCCAGCTTAACGGCGGTTGCCGAAAATCCGCAGTAACATCAAGAACAAGTTAATGAAATCAAGATACAGCGTCAAAGCACCCACGATGGAATACTTGCGGAAGTTATCTTTATCATTGGCATCCAACTGTGAGCCCATGTTTTTCAACTTCTGGGTATCATAAGCAGTCAAACCAACAAACACTAACACCCCGATGTAGGTCACTGCCCACATTAGCGCCGTGCTTTTCAGCCAGATGTTAACAATCGATGCCAACACGATACCGATCAGGCCCATAAACAGCATGCTGCCCATACCACTCAAATCACGCTTGGTGGTATAGCCGTAGAAACTCATGGCACCAAACATACCGGCAGCAATCAAGAATGTGCTGGCGATAGAAGAGCTGGTGTACATGATGAAAATGCTGGATATCGTCAAGCCGGTTAATGCGGAATAGAGCATAAACAGCGAGGTAGCCATCGAGCCACTCAGGCGGTTAACCATGCCAGAAATAACAAATACCAGACCTAACTGAACAATAATCAGCCCGAAAAAAGTGATCTGACTGGAAAATATAAAGTTGAGTATCGCAGGGGTATTCGCTGCGTACCAAGCGACAACCGCCGTTAATAACAGACCACAGGTCATCCAGCCGTATACCTGCGCCATGTATGCCTGAATGCCTGTGTTGGCACGTTCGACAATCGAACCATTAGAGCGTGGATAGCGATCCATGGTAGTTACCTTATGCATATAAATAATGATACAGGCCATCTAAATTGACAGCCCACCGACTTTTTAAGGGTACCACAGAAGTACAGTCAACAAGGGAGTAAAAATAGACATTTAGCAGTGATCTTTACACTGGTTTACGCTCAATTTACCAACGCCTGGCCGCCTGATGATCACTGTCGCGTGATTCAACCCAACGTTCGCCATCCGTTGTGGCTTCCCGTTTCCAAAATGGTGCCTTTGTTTTCAGGTAATCCATTATAAATTCAGCCGCATCAAACGCCATACTGCGATGGGTACTGGTCACCCCGACAAAGACGATTTCATCGCCGGGGAACAGTGGCCCTACCCGATGAATAACGCTAACACGCTGTAAAGGCCAACGGCTGCGGGCGTCATCAATAATCTCAGCTAACGCCTTTTCTGTCATGCCTGGGTAATGTTCCAGCGTCAGTGCACTGACGCTATCACCCAGGTTGTGATTACGGACTTTGCCGGTAAAGGTCACCACCGCGCCATCTTCATCACACTGTGACAACCAGTGATACTCATCACCCACACTGAAGGTCTCAGTGCCCACACGAATACGGGTATGCTCCATTATCAACCTCCGGTCACCGGCGGGAAGAACGCCACTTCATCACCCGCCACCAGCGGATGGTGAACATTGACCAGTGATTGATTCACTGCAGTCAGTAATTTGCCTTCTTCAAGGGCTAATTGCCAGCGTTCGCCCCGTTGGCACAGGGATTGGCGCAGTGCCTCGACAGTGGGAAATTCCGCCGCCAATTGCAGGCTGTCGGTTCCGACCAGTTCACGCACCTGAGCAAAAAAGAGAATCTGAATCATGGGGTCACCTTAAAATCACCGGATTTCCCGCCACTTTTTGCTAACAGGCGCACCGGGCCAATTATCATGTCTTTTTGTACCGCTTTGCACATATCGTAAATTGTCAGGGCGGCAACGGAAGCTGCCGTCAGCGCTTCCATTTCCACGCCGGTTTTACCGGTCAGGCGGCAGCAAGTTTCGATACGCACACGGTTGTGTTCTGGTTGTGCTTCCAGTTGAACTTCAACTTTGGTCAGCAACAGTGGGTGGCACAGTGGGATCAATTCCCAGGTTTTTTTAGCCGCCTGAATCCCGGCAATACGCGCAGTGGCAAAGACATCACCTTTGTGGTGGCTGCCCTCGATAATCATCGCCAACGTCGCGGCCTGCATTTCAACAAAAGCCTCTGCCCGTGCTTCGCGCACAGTTTCTGCTTTAGTGGAAACATCCACCATATGGGCTTCGCCTGCGGCGTTAATGTGAGTTAGTTGGGTCATATATTCTCTTCTGTTCTTAACGTTGCCCGCTATCAACCGCCAATAAACGATAAATTCTGGGTAATACCGCTGTTGCCCTGATGCAGAAAATGGGTCTGTTTCTTGGTTTGCAATGCACTCTGGATGCGTGCCATTAACTCATCTTGCTGGTCATCGCTGCCCAGTAAGTCACGTAGCGTAATACCTTGCTCGCCAAATAAGCATAAATGCAGATTTCCCAGCGCTGAAACACGCAAGCGGTTACAACTGGCGCAGAAGTCTTTCTCATACGGCATAATCAGCCCGACCTCTCCCAGATAATCCGGATGATAAAACACCTGCGCCGGGCCATCACTGCGCGCCCGCGCTTGCTGTTGCCAACCTTGTTGGAGTAATTGCTGGCGGATGACACCACCGGAGACATGATGCTGACGAAACAGCTTCCCCCCCTCGCCGGTTTCCATTAATTCGATAAACCGCAGTTGAATCGGTCGCGATTTTATCCAACTGAGGAAGGCATTCAGATTGCGATCATTGACATCACGCATCAGTACGGCATTGATTTTGACTTTCTCAAAACCAGCATCGAAGGCAGCATCAATGCCTTGCATGACCTGATGAAATTTATCCTGCCCGGTTATGGCATGAAATTGTCGCGGGTCAAGGCTATCGACACTGACGTTAATGGCTGTCAATCCAGCCTCCCGCCATTGGGCGGCGTCACGGGCTAAACGGTAGCCATTGGTGGTGACTGCCAGTGTGCGGATCGCCGGATTTTGTTTGATAGTCGCGATGATATCGGTGAAGTCGCGCCGCATAGAAGGTTCGCCGCCCGTCAGACGAATTTTTTCTGTTCCCAACAGAGCAAAGGCGCGGCTGACGCGGCTTATCTCGTCCAGACTCAGAAAGCTTTTTAATCCGTCGGGGCGATAGCCATCCGGCAAGCAATAGGTGCAACGGAAATTGCACACATCGGTGATTGATAGGCGCAAATAATAGAACTTGCGCGCAAATGCGTCAGTGAGTTGTACCATAACACCTTTCCAAATACGGGAGATGCAGGCATTTCTACCTCGCACCCTGGTGGCTTAAAGCCACGGCCAGAGCATCATATTGTTCGCGAACGAGACAACGTAGACGCCAAGGCTAGGAGTTTATGTTCAGTGACAGTTTACCTACTGCCCACCGAACCATGGTTTAAAAAGTAAAGCGCTTAGTGGCAGATGAGTCGCTAAAAACCCTACTTTTCCTAGAGATTCTAACGCTAAAACGGCAGGATAGCCAATGGCTGTTTTTCGTTATATATTTTTATATACAACGACTTATCTAACAAAACTCACTGTTATTCAGTCTATTGTAATCCGTTGCTAATACTTTGTTTAAAATCACTAAAACAATGGCTTTTATCGCGTTTTCGCGGCAAATCCGTTAACTTATGCAGCAATTTCACCCTTAGCTACGCTATTAGAGCCAGGCAACAATATTTAGACAGGAAAAATATGCGAAATCGCACATTAGCGGATCTCGATCGAGTGGTTGCTTTAGGGGGAGGCCATGGCCTGGGGCGCGTGATGTCAGCCCTTTCGCCACTGGGTTCACGCCTGACAGGTATTGTTACCACCACCGATAATGGCGGCTCGACTGGCCGCATTCGCCGTTCAGAAGGAGGGATTGCCTGGGGTGATACCCGCAATTGCCTTAATCAGTTGATCACTGAGCCGAGTGTGGCTTCGGCAATGTTTGAATACCGTTTTAGCGGTAATGGCGAACTCTCGGGCCATAATCTGGGCAATTTAATGCTCAAAGCGTTAGACCATCTCAGCATCAGACCTATCGAGGCAATCAATCTGGTACGTAGCTTGCTGAAGGTTGAGGCATGGCTCATCCCAATGTCTGAGCAGCCGGTCGATCTGCTGGCCATCGATCATGAAGGGCACCCCGTTTATGGTGAGGTGAATATCGACCAACTGGCAAAAATGCCACAAGAGATGTTGTTGTCACCGCACGTTCACGCCACGCGGGAAGCCGTGGAAGCAATTAGCCAGGCCGATGTTATTTTGATTGGGCCAGGTAGTTTCTTAACCAGTCTGATGCCCTTGTTACTGCTAGATGACTTAACTCAGGCCTTACGACGCAGCTCTGCCAGTATGATTTATATCGGTAATCTGGGGCGTGAACTCAGTGTGGCGGCGGCCGCGCTATCGTTGCAAGAAAAACTGGCGATAATGGAAAGCAAGATTGGCCGCAAAATTATTGATGCGGCAATTGTCAGTCCACAAATTGATATCAGTGGTGTAACAGACAGGATTATTATCCAGCAGCCACTGGAAGCAAAAGATATCCCTTACCGCCATGACCGTGAGCTACTGCGCCAGGCACTGGAAAACACCCTGCAACAGCTCGGTGGGGCAAACTAGCTAAGAGGCTTAGCTTGAGTTTGAGCTTGCAACCTTGCGCTGTCATTCATATGGATATACAGCGCCTCCACTTTAGTTCTAGCCCATGGTGTACGGCGTAAAAACTTCAGGCTGGATTTAATGCTGGGATCGCTGATGAAACAGTTGATATTGATACGGTATGCCAACTCCTCCCAGCCATAATGCTCAACCAGTTTGGTCAGCAGTTGTTCAAGGGTAATACCGTGTAATGGATCTTTCGACAAGTGATCACTCATTATTTATCTCGCACTTTTACTCTCCGACTTGGGGCTGCTGAATTGTGGGTTTGCCACCAACCTGCAACGCCAGGTTATTTGAGTCTATCTAGGTGATGATTTTATTAGTCGCACACCTTAATCAGGATAGGTTGATGCGACAAGCATAAATTCCCGATTTGTCGCACCATTGCTTACCGCCCACATAATGCAGGGCTGATGAGCATCAAGATATCGCGATAAATTGCTGGCGCAACTGATGGACTTGATCACGCAGTTCTGCTGCCTGCTCAAACTCCAGATTTTGCGCGTGGGTGTACATTTTAGACTCCAACTCACGGATTTTCTGATCAAGCGCTTTTGGTGGCAAGGCGTGATAATTATTGGGATCGGCCACTTTGCCGCCCCGCCCTTTCCCTTTACCACGGGAAGAGGGTTGGCCCAATTGCAGAATATCGCCAATCTTCTTGTTCAACCCTTGCGGAATGATGCCACGTTCTTCGTTGTAAGCTTGCTGTTTGACACGGCGCCGTTCCGTTTCACCAATAGCCTTTTCCATTGAGGCGGTAATTCTGTCGCCATACAGTATTGCTTTACCATTAAGGTTACGCGCCGCACGGCCAATGGTCTGGATTAAAGAGCGTTCAGAACGCAGGAAACCTTCTTTATCAGCATCAAGAATTGCGACCAGAGAAACCTCTGGCATATCCAAACCTTCGCGCAGTAAGTTGATTCCCACCAATACATCAAACTCACCCAAACGCAGATCACGAATGATCTCTACCCGTTCAACGGTATCAATATCCGAATGCAGGTAACGAACACGGGCGCCATGCTCTCCAAGATACTCGGTCAGGTCTTCAGCCATACGTTTGGTCAGCGTGGTCACCAGCACCCGCTCGTTAATCGCTGCACGAATACGGATCTCTGACAGCAAGTCATCAACCTGTGTGGCTACCGGCCGTACTTCAATTAATGGGTCGAGCAGGCCCGTCGGCCGCACGACCTGATCGATGATATCGCCACCGGATTTCTCCAGCTCATATTTACCTGGAGTTGCTGAAACATAAATAGTTTGTGGTGCCAGTGCTTCAAACTCTTCAAACCGCATTGGCCGGTTATCCAGTGCCGATGGCAGCCGGAAACCATATTCCACCAATGTTTCTTTGCGTGAGCGGTCACCTTTGTACATCCCGCCGATTTGCGGAATAGTGACGTGGGATTCATCAACCACCAACAGACCGTCAGCCGGTAGATAGTCAAATAGCGTCGGTGGTGCTTCGCCTGGACCACGGCCCGAAAGGTAGCGGGAATAGTTTTCAATACCGGAGCAATAGCCCAGCTCATTCATCATTTCAAGGTCAAACTGGGTCCGCTGGCTAATACGTTGCTCTTCCAACAACTTATTATTGGCTAATAGCACCTGACGGCGGTCGGCCAATTCGACTTTGATCTCTTCCATGGCCTGCAAAATACGCTCGCGCGGGGTAACGTAGTGCGTTTTAGGATAGACCGTAAAGCGCGGTACTTCATGCTGTAACTGGCCTGTCAATGGATCAAAGATGGACAACCGTTCGACCTCTTCATCGAACAACTCTACCCGCAACGCCCATTCATCAGATTCTGCGGGGAAGATGTCGATAACTTCACCACGCACCCGGAAGGTACCGCGCTGGAATACCTGATCATTACGGCTGTACTGCAATTCGGATAAGCGACGCAAAATAGAGCGCTGATCGATGATCATACCCTTAGTCAGATGCAGCATCATTTTCAGGTATAAATCAGGATCACCCAGACCATAAATCGCAGAAACCGACGCCACCACGATAACATCACGCCTTTCCAGCAGTGCTTTGGTCGCAGATAGCCGCATTTGCTCGATATGCTCATTTACCGAGGCATCTTTTTCAATAAACGTATCAGAGCTTGGGACATAGGCTTCAGGCTGGTAGTAGTCATAGTAGGAGACGAAATACTCTACCGCGTTATCGGGAAAGAACTCTTTCATCTCACCATAAAGCTGTGCTGCCAATGTCTTATTGGGTGCCAGCACCATGGTTGGGCGATTCAAATCAGCAATAACATTGGCTATCGTAAAGGTTTTACCCGATCCCGTTACCCCCAACAGTGTCTGATGAGCCAGACCATTCTCTAGCCCTTCTTCCAGTTTACGGATGGCCTCAGGCTGGTCGCCTGCTGGCTTAAACTCAGAATGTAGTTTGAATAATTTACTCATGAATTTGCTACCCACTGGAGAAACACACACTATCAGGAGGCTAATTATGAAAGCCCCATAGAATTTTGCCACCTCTATGATACTGGATATAAAACCAGCTTCAAGCACCAAAATGTAGGAATGTCTTTCACCAGGAGATTGTTTGCCTCGTTACAGTGACATCTAAACGACAGCTGCACTGTAAAAGCGTTTTTATCCCCAACTGTTAACATAAACACATTAGTGATAACTAATCGATTAAAGATCACTCATCATCTCCAGTTATGATTTTTCAGCGCTTGATTTTAAATAACCCATTGAAAGTAAAATAAATTATTAAAAAGTAGAGAATGCGGACAACAGGAGCGCAAGCCGCGCCCGCTCTCGCTTGCCATCAGTTTTCTATGGCTAATGCACAAGGTTATCCACAGGAATGGTGGATAACTCATTCAACCCCACAGCGGCTGGGAGTTGGCGAAAAGCAAAGCTTGGGGGATAAATGGGGACTAACTGGCTTTTTTAGTGTTTTTTTTACATTTTTATTTCACCGCATATTTCAATTAGTGCTAACTATGTAGCTTGCTAATTCTATAATTTTCACTAGTTAACACCTGTATCTAATGACCTCTGACCTCTCTCTTTTTCTACTGCACCATTTTCTCCACCAAAGCACCGCTTAAGTGCAAGCTAGCCATCACTCTACGCTCGCCCCCCGCCAGGCTGAGCTATTTTTACCCCACGTTGTGCGTTAAAACCATTTACAGCCTGTTAACAAACAGATTTTACTCTCTGTATAGCAACTTGGCCCAAGAGTTGCTTTATATCTCTGTGAAACGGAGAGATTAAAGGGGAAATGGTCTAAAGCGGTGCAACGCATTAATAGACTAAAAATCATCCTATCGCAGGGTGATTAAGGATAAAAATAGCCTATTGATGCCATTTAATGCCGCAATTCGCCCATTTCACCTCAATTTACACCGACAACCACCCGTTAGAAGTGTGGTGTTTTATGCTGTACTGCCGCTACCAAGTATGCAGATTTGCTGGTTAATCCTTCACTAGCCGTTACAGAACACCGGGCCACCTGTGAACTACTGAGATCGACTGAGGAGAAGCACTGATGCTGAGTTTAACCGCTGTGAATCAATACTATGGACAGAATCATATCCTTTGGGATATTAATCTCGAGATCCCCCGTGGGCAGTGTACCTGCCTGATTGGCCGTAATGGCGTAGGAAAAACGACGTTAATTAATTGCATCATGGGGCATCTGCCAATTAAGAGTGGCACCATGACCTGGCAACCTAATCATGAACCGCCGCAGAATTTGCTACAGCAGCCGGTTGAGGGGCGTACTGCTCTGGGTATTGGCTATGTACCACAAGGGCAGCAGATCTTCTCTCAACTGAGTGTAGAGGAGAATATGCTGATAGCCGTGCTGGCGGGCCGCCATAAGTCGCGCCAAATTCCGGGCTGGATTTTTGATATATTCCCGCAACTGTATGACAAACGCACCCAACGTGGTGGGGAGCTAACCCGTAATCAACAACAGCAGTTGGCCATTGCCAGAGCACTGGTGACAGAGCCAGAACTGTTGATTCTTGATGAACCGGGGAGTGGTATTTTACCGCCGTTGACTGAGGATATTGGCAATATCCTACATCAGCTCAGTCGTAGCCTGGGTTTGACGGTACTTTTGGTTGAACACCGTTTACCCTTTATTCAGCATGTGGCAGATCGATTCTGTTTGATGGCCGATGGCCGAAATGTGGCACAAGGAACATTGGCTCAATTGGATGAAGAGATGATTATTACGCATTTGGCCAGTTAATATGGCGCAGAGTGGTTTCTCCCTCATGCAAACTAAAGCCGATGATAGCGGCCATACTCCGCAAAAAACTCAGGGCTAATAATGTCTATTAGCCCTTTAGGGTCATATCGCCGTCAAAAATTCAGCTCAGTGGCACCTCAGCCAAAAGTCCTAAATCCAAATAGCCACCAAGATCACGCCGCTGGGTGATGGGATACACGTCAAGGTCCGTCAGATAGGGGACGACACCTAATCGCGGGGCACTGATCATCTGTGTCAATGTTGCCATATACTCAACTTGTCGCCCCCCCGCAGGTATCACCTCATTAGCGATCCACCCTACCAGTTTCAGCCCAGCTTGTCGGATAGCCAAAGCGGTCAACAAAGCATGATTGATACATCCCAATTTGATGCCAACAACCATAATTACTGGCAGTTGCTCTCGTAAAACCCAATCGGCAAAAGTTGCCTGTGGCGACAGTGGGGTAAACCAGCCGCCAGCCCCTTCGACCAATATCCATTCTGCTGAGTGCTCAAGCTGCTGTAGTCCTTGCGATAAAACTGACAAATCAATCTCACGCCCTTCGCTGGCACTGGCAATATGGGGCGAGGTTGCCTCCAGAAATGTGAGCGGATTCACCTGTGAATAACTAAGTGCCGTACTGCTGTTTGCTTGTAGCGCCAAAGCATCACTGTTGCGCAATCCGTCAGGCGTCATCTGGCTGCCGGATGCCACCGGTTTATAACCGGCGGTGCGATAGCCCTGCTGGGCTGCGGCTTGCAATAAGGCACAACTGGCAACTGTCTTACCGACATCGGTATCCGTGCCAGTGATAAACCAACGTTTAATCACGATATATAACCCCATAAACTAAATGGTAACTCAGCGGGTAGGTGCCAGATTGGGTGCTATAAGCGCGTTGCAGGGCCACCAGCCGCTGGCGACCACTTAACCCAGACTGACGCCCCTGATGTAAATGCGTAGCACCAATGCCTTGCAGAGAGCGCATAAGCGCAATTACATCAGGAAACTGTTGCTGATATAACTCGGTTGTCAGGTGATGGCGATACCCCTGACAAGCGTCACTGATATGCTGAAAGGGGAGAAAATCATTCACATGGCGCTGGCCATCTACCTGTTGCCACGCCTGCCCCAGCTCGTCAAGAGACCCCTTTGCCAAGGTAGAAAACAGAATGATGCCGCCAACTCGCGTGACGCGATATAACTCAGCTAGCGCCTGCGGTAAATCAGCACACCACTGTAGCGCCAGATTACTAAAACAAATATCAACGCTTTGATCTGGCAGCGGTATATTCTCAATATCAGCCAATAAATAGCTGTCCGCAGCCTGCTGTCGCCGGGCGTGATCCAACATTCCGGCGGCCAAATCTAGCGCAGTAACATATCTGTCTCGTTCACGCCAACGGCGGCTGAAATAGCCAGTACCGCACCCGGCATCCAGCACCGACGCACCAGGGTGCTGATAACCCAGCGCCAATAAGGTATTCCCCGTTTCCCGTTGCAAACTTGCCGCTGAGTCGTAGCTACCAGCAGCCCGGCTAAATGCAGCCGCAATCGCCGGTTTATCAACCAAGGGTAATCGTGGATTATCAGCGACAAACGCCATACAGCACCTCCAGCAATCTGCCGATATCATCATATTGATGCGCAGCACTCAGGGTAATACGCAATCTGGCGCCCCCCGGCGGGACTGTTGGAGGGCGAATCGCCGTTACCCATAACCCCTCGGCGCGTAGTTGCTCCGCCAGTGTCAGTGTTTGCTGATTGTCACCCACCAGCAGTGGCTGAATAGCGGTTTCAGATGCCCCTAATTGCAACGGTAAGTCTGCCGCTCCACGCCGAAATTGCGCAATACGTTGCTGAAGCTGCTGTCGCAAGTCGTCACCTTGCTGAATACGTAATAGTGCCACTTGCAGCGCACAAGCCTGTGCTGGCGGCATCGCGGTGCTGTATATCAGGTGGCGGGCATATTGCAGCAGATACTCGGCAACCGGTTCCTGACACAACACTGCCGCCCCACTTAGGCCGAATGCCTTGCCAAAAGTGACCACTAACAGTTCAGGTTTTACCCCTTGCTGCCAGCAACTACCACGGCCACCTTCGCCACACACCCCAATTCCGTGCGCATCATCCACCAGTAACCAGCCACCCGCCGCCACAGTTTTTTGCTGCAAAGCAGCCAGTGGAGCGCTATCACCGTCCATACTAAAAACGCCTTCAGTGACCACCAATGTTTGGCCCGCACAGGGTTTATCGAGTAGGTTTTGTAGCGCATCGGGCTGATTATGCACAAAGCGCCGCAATTGAGCCGGAGAGTGTGCAGCCGCCTCCAGCAAAGAGGCGTGGCTGAGTTTATCGGCCAGTATCCTGTCGTCGGCGGCAGTTAACGCCGCCAACACCGCCTGATTTGCCGCGTAGCCTGAGATAAACAACAATGCACGCGGATAACCCAGCCAGTCCGCCAATTGGTGTTCCAGTTGGGCATGAGGCCGGCTATAGCCGGTAACATGGCCAGAGCCACCACTGCCAACACCATAGCGTTGCGCCCCCTGCTGCCACGCCGCAATCACGTCGGGATCCTGACTTAACCCCAGATAATCATTGCTGGAGAAGTTGAGATAACGCCGTTCTGCTGATTGCAACCAGCGCCCACTCGCCCCCTCATTAACCTGACGGCTACGGTAGGCCGCGGCGTCGCGTCGCTGTTGCAGCCCCTGCTCTATCTTGCTTTGCCAGTTCATCAGATTGCCGCGTTATAAAATTGTGTGCTCTCACCGGGCAATGAGTCACGCTGCAAGAGTTGCTCAGTCAATACTTGCTGCTGTTCGCGATCCCCTTGCTCGGTGGCGGTTTGCTGTGGATTCAGCCCCAATTTACGAAACAGTTGCAGATCTTTATCTTCTTCAGGATTCGCCGTGGTAAGCAATTTACAGCCGTAGAAAATAGAGTTAGCCCCTGCCATAAAGCACATCGCCTGCGTTTGCTCGTTCATTTGTTCGCGACCGGCAGATAAACGCACGTAAGAGGTTGGCATCATGATACGTGCGATAGCGATGGTGCGGATAAACTCGAAAGCATCGACGTCGTCGTTATTTTCCATCGGCGTGCCTTTCACTTTTACCAGCATATTGATCGGCACACTTTCAGGCGGTTTGGGCAAATTCGCCAGTTGTACCAGTAGCCCTGCGCGGTCACGAACAGTTTCGCCTAACCCGACAATGCCTCCCGAACAGACTTTGATACCGGCGTCACGAACTTCACTGAGGGTATCGAGCCGTTCCTGATAACTGCGGGTGGTAATGATGCTGCCGTAGAATTCCGGCGAGGTATCAAGATTGTGGTTGTAATAATCCAGCCCAGCCTCTGCCAACCGGTGAGCTTGCTGTTTATCCAGCGAGCCAAGCGTCATACAGGTTTCCATCCCCATGGCCTTGACACCTTCAACCATTTTCTCCAAATAAGGCATATCACGCTCATGGGGATTCTTCCAGGCCGCGCCCATACAGAAACGGGTTGAGCCAGCGGCTTTGGCCTTTTTCGCTGACGCCAGCACTTGTTCAACCTGCATTAAGCGCTCACTTTCCAAGCCAGTTTTGTAACGCGAGCTTTGCGGGCAATATTTGCAATCTTCCGGGCAAGCACCGGTCTTAATCGACAGCAAAGTACTGACTTGCACCTGACGCGAGTCAAAATGCTGACGATGAATCTGCTGCGCTTCAAACAATAAATCCAGTAGTGGTTTTTCAAACAAGGCCTGGGCTTGCCCGACTGTCCAGCGAATATAATTTGCCATTACGGCTTCTCCAAGGAAGAGAAAAAAGTTTCGCCAGTGTAAATAAACTCGATATACTGTCAACCATTCTTGCAATGAATTGGTTTACAACAATCCTCATGACACCTTCTGACCTGGCTTTTGATCAACGTCATATCTGGCACCCCTACACCTCAATGACTGACCCGCTTCCCTGCTATCCGGTGGTCGCAGCCGATGGCGTTGAGCTGCAACTGGCTGATGGCCGACGTCTGATCGATGGCATGTCATCATGGTGGGCGGCCATTCACGGCTATAATCATCCGGTACTGAACCACGCGGCACATCAGCAGTTGGATAAAATGTCCCATGTGATGTTTGGAGGTATCACCCACCCGCCCGCCGTGGAACTCTGCCAACAGTTGGTTGCTCTAACCCCTTCGGCACTAGAGTGTGTTTTTCTCGCTGATTCGGGTTCGGTGGCCGTTGAAGTGGCATTGAAAATGGCATTGCAATACTGGCAGGCCAAAGGTGAACGGCGGCAACGGATTTTAACCCTGCGCCACGGCTACCATGGTGATACTTTTGGTGCGATGTCAGTTTGTGATCCCCAGAATTCAATGCACAGTTTGTATCAGGGGTATTTAGCTGAAAATCTGTTTGCCCGCGCGCCACAATGCCGCTTCGACGAGCCGTGGAACCCGGAAGACATCACTGATTTTGCTGCAATGATAGCCACACATTCCAGCGAGATAGCCGCAGTCATTCTGGAACCGATAGTGCAAGGTGCCGGTGGAATGCGTATCTATCACCCCGCCTATTTGCGTGAGGTCAGAGCATTGTGCGATCAGCACCAGATTTTGTTGATTGCCGATGAAATTGCTACCGGTTTTGGCCGCACCGGTAAACTTTTCGCCTGCGAACATGCGCAAATCGTGCCAGACATTCTGTGTTTGGGTAAGGCGTTGACCGGCGGCTACCTGACTTTATCGGCTACCTTAACTACCCGTAAGGTGGCAGAAACCATCAGTAACGGTGATGCGGGTTGCTTTATGCACGGCCCGACATTTATGGCTAATCCATTGGCTTGCGCTGTCGCCTCGGCAAACTTGAGTCTGTTGGCTGAGAATCACTGGCAACAGCAGGTTGCCGCCATAGAAAACCAATTGAAACACGCGTTAATGCCACTTGCAGAACATGAAGCAGTAGCCGATGTGCGGGTATTAGGGGCAATTGGGGTAGTGGAAATGAAAGAGCCGGTTAACGTCGCGCGCCTGCAACGGCAATTTGTCGAGCACGGCGTGTGGATCCGCCCGTTTGGTAAACTGATTTACCTGATGCCGCCTTATATTATCTCGCCGCAATCACTGACGCGGTTAACGGATGCGGTGAAAGCTGCGATAGTAAATATCCACTAAAGCAGTGGTGGACAATATCGTTCGCAAATTGGCGGGGCAACTGCACCGATGGGCGCTGCGACGGCTTACGCCGTTACGACCCCTTCGACACATTTCCCCGCCCTGCAATATTATTTTTTAAGCTCTTGGTGCCAAAATAGTGACCCACATTGGCCCTTTCCCTACTGCATAGCGCTTAAGGGGGGTTAGCTCACCGCTGTGTTGATCAATACGATACACGGCAATATGATCCGACTTCTGGCCGGAAGAGATCAGGAAGTTACCACTGTTATCGATATTAAAACCGCGTGGCTGTGCTTCAGTCTGTTGGTGCCCGACCAACGTAATCTCACGCCCATCGTCAGAAACACTGAAAATACCCAGCAGACTGGCAGTACGGTCACTGATATAGAGATGACGGCCATTTGGCGTAATATGGATATCAGCCGCCCAACGAGTGCCGGTAAAGTCTGTTGGCATCGCATCCAGCGTCTGTATTAGCTGGTATTCTTGGCCGTTTTTGTTGATTTGATACACATCTACCGAGCTATTCAGCTCGTTAACACAATAGGCGACGTGTTTATTGGGGTGGAAGGCCATATGACGTGGGCCCGCACCGGCAGCAACCGGTATCGCCGCCTGAACGTGTGGGGTCAGTTTACCCTCAAGGCTCAGATCAAATAACCGCACCTTATCTTCTTTCAGGCAAGGTACCAGTAATATTTGATTGGTCGGATCAATATTCGCCGAATGTGGAGCAGGCAAATCATCCAATTGCTGAATAGGTGCCTGTACCACACCCTGCTCATCAATAGGGCTAATGCTGACACAGTTAAAGCTATATGAAGCAGAGAACAGGAAGCGGCCTTGTAAATCAGTGCCAATGTGCGTTGGGCTGCCTGGCAGTGGTGCCATGCCAGCGGCGGTCAATGTGCCATCGTCGCTGATGTTGTAGCTGACAATGGCAAAATCGGGGCGCACCCCTACATATAACTGGCGCTGGTTTGGATTGATTGTCATCGGCTGCACTTGCCCCGGCACCTCCACCGTTTGTAATAAGGTTAATGCACCGGCGGAATCTAATTGCCAAACATGGATCTGCTGACTGTCTGGGCTTGCCACGTAAACCACTTGCTTCATCTCTACTCCTTAGTCGAACCTATTAGGCAACACTGTTTAGCCTAGCTTACCTGACTCGGCGGACATAACAACAGTCTGCTGTCGCGCTGTTTAAAACTTATCCTGCTTATTTTTAGCTGATTATGCTACCCACTCCCAGGCTTGGTTTAATCAACCCGCCATCCGGTGTACCATCGGGTAATACTATGTAACCATACTATTAATGCCCTTATTAACGAGACTATTGCTGCCATGACCTATCGCATAATTGCACTGGATCTAGACGGAACGCTACTGGATCACAAAAAACGTATTCTGCCAGAATCCTTGTCCGCACTGGCGCAAGCCCGTGCTGAAGGCATCAAAGTGGTAGTGGTGACCGGCCGCCATCATGTTGCTATTCACCCGTTTTATCAGGCACTAGAACTTGATACACCTGCAATTTGCTGTAACGGTACCTATATTTATGATTACCATGCCAAAAAGGTATTAGATTCAAACCCCTTGCAGCCTCAACAAGCGGTTCAGGTGTTGCAGTTGCTGGAGCAAACCGGTATCCACGGGCTAATGTATGTGGACGATGCCATGCTCTATCAGCAAACCAGCGGGCATGTGATTCGCTCACTCAGTTGGGCTGAGTCATTACCACCCGCTCAGCGCCCAACGCTACTCCACGTTGATAGCTTGCTTGATGCTGCTCACACTGCCAGTTCTATCTGGAAATTCGCCACTTCACACTCGGATATTGAGCAACTGAGAGCGCTCGCAACCCAGATTGAGAATGACATGGGGTTGGCTTGCGAATGGTCATGGCATGATCAAGTTGATATCGCACAGGCGGGTAACAGCAAAGGTAAGCGGCTACAGCAATGGGTTGAATCTCAGGGTTTGAGCATGAAAGATGTGGTTGCCTTTGGTGATAACTTTAATGACCTGAGCATGCTGGAAAGCGCTGGTTTGGGAGTGGCGATGGGGAATAGCGCCGATGCTATCAAACAGCGGGCTGACCTGGTGATTGCCGATAACGAACAACCCGGTATTGCTGGCGTCATCCGCCAGCATGTCCTGGCTTGATAGTAAAAAACGCCCGGCTGACGGGCGTTTTATCGTCGGGTGAACCCAGGGGTTATCGCCCTCAATTCTTGCGGTTAAACGAGACACTTTTTATCTGTGCATACACCCACTGACCGGGTTTAAGCGCCAATTCATCCCGTGCCCACGGCGTGATCCGCGCCCACAACCATTGATCACCAACCGCGAGTTTGACATCGACCTGCCCATCCACCTCAAGGCATTCGGCAATTTTTACCGGCAAGATATTACGGATACTGCTGCTTTGCGGTGGCTGTAATACCAACGAAACATCGGCTGCATTAATCCGAATACGCATTGAGCTACCCTCTTGCGCATCAAGCTTACCCACCCACAATCGCTGATCACCTAACGCCAGCGCGGTCATGGCATAGCGGTCGTGGTGACCAATGACACTGACCCGCAGTATGCTGCTCGGTTCTTCCCGTTGCAGCCACGGGCGCAATGCACTACTGGCCCACACTTCCTCCAGCCCGCCGACCGCGCGCACTTTGCCACCATCCATAACCACCACTTGATCTGCCAGCCGCAGGATCTCATCCATGCTGTGGCTAACATACAAAATAGGGGTGTTAACATCTTGCGCCAACCGCTCCAGATAAGGCAGCAGCTCACGTTTGCGGGGCAAATCCAGAGAGGCCAGTGGCTCATCCATCAACAACAGTTCGGGGGCGGTCAATAATGCGCGCCCAATAGCAACACGCTGTTTCTCGCCGCCAGAGAGGGTCAGTGGGAAACGACTTAATAGTGGCTCGATACCCAGCAAACCGACAATTGTGTCAAATTGCCCACGCATTGACGGGGCCATGCCGTATTGTAAATTGCCCCGCACCCGATAATGGGGAAATAAGCGCGCATCCTGAAATACGTAACCGACTTTGCGTTTTTCCGGTGGCAGATAGATTTGCTGCTCGGCATCCACCAGCACCCGGCCATTTAACACCACTTTGCCTTGCTGCGGACGGGTCAGGCCACCAATAACATTAATTAATGAGGTTTTACCGGCCCCCGACAACCCGAAAATAGCGGTGATACCTTGGGCGGGCAGATTGGTGGAAACGCGTAAATCCAAATCGCCCAGTTGCTGACTGAAATCCAGCTCTAACATGGTGCCCCCATGCGTTTTTTACCCCAGCGGGCCAGCCATTCGGATAATAGCAACGCCACCAACGACAGAATAATGGCAATGACACACAAACGCGCAGCAGCAGCTTCCGCCCCAGGGGTTTCAATCAGTGTGTACATTGCCAGTGGAATAGTGCGGGTTTCACCGGGAATATTGGAGACGAAAGTGATGGTCGCCCCAAACTCCCCCAGTGAACGGGCAAAAGAAAGCACGGTGCCAGCAATCACCCCCGGTAAAGAGAGCGGTAACGTAATGGTGAAAAACACCCGCCACGGATTGGCTCCTAGCGTGCGGGCCGCCAGTTCCAGACGCGTATCAACTGCTTCCAACGCCAGCCGGATAGCCCTCACCATCAGCGGAAAGGCCACCACCGCCGAGGCTAACGCCGCACCACGCCAACTAAAACTGAAATTAATGCCAAACCAGCTATAGAGCCACTCGCCAATAAAACCGCGCCGCCCCATGCTTATCAACAATAAATAGCCAATCACCACGGGTGGCAGCACCAGTGGTAAGTGAATAATACTGTCTAACAACGATTTACCGGGAAAACGGCAGCGCACTAAAATCCACGCCATTAAAATGCCTAACGGCAAACTGCACGCCACCGCAACCGCTGAAACCTTCAGACTAAGAATAATTGCCTGCCACTCATACTCACTCAATATCATTAGCGTGGGGTAAATCCATAATTTTTGAAAATAACCGCCGCTGCTGGGCTTTTCAGGTAATCATAAAAAGCACTCACGGTCGGGTTTTCATGACCTTTAACAATTGCCATCGGGTATTCAACCGGCTTATGACTTGCTTCCGGGAATATCCCCACAACCTTAACTTTGTTACTGGCTATCGCATCTGAACCATAGACAATACCCAGCGGCGCTTCTGCCCGTTCGACCAGTGCCATTGCACTGCGCACGTTATTGGCCCGCGCCATTTCAGGGGCTAAAGTTGACCAGGCACCTAAATTCTCCAGTGACTCTTTGGCATAAATCCCAGCAGGAACATGATCAGGATCGCCCACCGCCAAACGGCCACCATCCAATAATTTCTTCCAGTCGGTTTTTTTATCGATTACGACTTTATCTATTTTACTGTCTTGCGGAGCAATTAATACCAGTTCATTACCTAATAAGGTGTAGCGAGTATTGGCAACAATTTGCTGTTTATCAATAGCATAATCCATCCATTGCTGATCGGCAGAAATAAACATATCAGCCGGTGCGCCCTGCTCAATCTGGCGTGCCAACGTTGAAGATGAAGCATACGACGCAACAACATCAACCTGCTTCTCTTTTTTATACTGTACGGCAATATCTTGTAATGCATTGGTCAATGAAGCCGCAGCAAACACTGTAATGTTGTCCGCCGCTAACGTGGTGCCGGAAAATGCTGCCAGCAGTGTTGCACTCGCTACCCAAACCTTGGCGTTACCGTATTGATTCTTCATGTTGTTCTCCGCATTAATGAAATCGCTATATACATGGGAATATAACGCAACATTATAAGCAGGTCATGCAGTTTATCGGCAAGATGCGAGGTATCTTGAGCTGTGGTAACAAGTGGGGGAGTGGAGGAAATGAGGGAGAAAAACGAAAATGCCCAGCGTCTATGTGCCGGGCATTCAGAAATCAGATTAAGAGCGTTCTTTGGTGTGACCGGTCTTAGAGATGACGTTGAACACCTCGCCCAGTCCATAGATAAGCCCCAGAATCACGGCCATCACCACCGGTACCATGACCACGGCAAAGACCAGACTTTTCAATAAATCCAACATATCAGCCTCTCATTACTGCTCATTGAGCGATAACTTACGTTATCACAATAACTAGGATCTATCATTTACTGTAAATTATATCAGCGATGAATGAACCCTGTTATTTTAACTAACAGCAAAAGAATGTAACCTGCCAAACGTGCGATTCAGGTGTATACAAGCACTTAGATAGCAATAATCCTTTCCCGCCGGAGTAAAAAATCATGCAGGCTGAAATTCTTCTTACCCTAAAACTTCAGCAACGGCTGTTTGCTGATCCCCGGCGTATCGCATTACTGAAACAAATACAGCATACCGGTTCCATCAGCCAGGGCGCAAAACTGGCTGGGATTAGCTATAAAAGTGCCTGGGACGCGATTAACGAAATGAATACCTTAGCCGAGGAAATATTGGTTGAGCGGGCAACAGGTGGTAAAGGCGGTGGCGGCGCGCACCTGACTCGTTACGGCGAGCGTTTAATTCAACTTTATGATTTGCTCGCCAAGATCCAGCAAAAGGCATTTGACACGCTGAAAGATGATTCGCTGCCACTCGATAGTTTATTGGCAGCTATTTCGCGCTTCTCTTTACAAACCAGCGCCCGTAATCAATTTTTCGGCACCCTGATTGAGCGGGATCATCAGCAGGTTCAACAACACGTCAATATCCTATTATCAGACGGCAAAACCCGGTTATCTGCGGCACTCACTCAACAGAGTGCTGATCGCTTGCAACTTTCGGCGGGCAAAGAAGTATTGGCACTGATCAAAGCCCCTTGGGTAAAACTGGTTACTGATCAGGCACTGGCGGGGGCTGCTGATAACTCTCTGCCCGGCACCGTGGCCAGTATTGAACCCGGCAGCGATCACAGTGAAGTTATCGTGACCTTAACTGGGGGAGCCAGCTTGTGTTCGACACAAAACAATAGCGAATTACATAAGCTGAATTTGCATGTTGGTAGTCACGTCATTGCCCAATTCAATGCAGATCGGGTCATTATCGCTACACTTTGCTAAATAATTCAGCTTAGTTATGCAAAATAACCTTAGTATTTACTGTTGACATTTTGCCCCTTTCCGATTATCCCTAACACCCTTATTGTGTTGCAAAATATGGAAAGAATGATGTCGGAGTTGCAAATATCGCAAGGTTGTTTTCGCCTGAGTGACACCCGGACACTCATCCTGCCAGCATTGCATGTTCAATCGGGTGATAGCTGGGCATTTGTCGGTGCCAATGGTAGCGGGAAATCCGCGTTGGCAAAGGCATTAGCAGGGGAATTAATCCTGTTGAGCGGCAGCCGCCACAACCATTTTCGCCACAGCGTGCATTTGTCGTTCGAGCAACTTCAGCAGTTAGTCAGCGAAGAGTGGCAGCGCAATAACACTGATTTACTCAGCGCAGATGAAGACGATACCGGGCGTACTACCGCAGAGATCATTCAGGAAGAATACGTTGATCCGCAACGTTGTCAGCAGTTGGCAGAGCAGTTTGGTATCAGCCAGTTACTCTCGCGTCGCTTTAAATATCTTTCTACTGGTGAGACCCGCAAAACATTGCTGTGCCGAGCGCTGATGCCACAACCGGATCTGTTGATTCTGGATGAACCCTTTGATGGTCTGGATGTGACAGCCCGCACGCAGTTGGCTGGTATGCTATCCACCCTTTCAGCACAAGGTGTCACGCTGGTGCTGGTACTAAATCGTTTTGATGATATCCCTGATTTTGTGCAATACGTCGGTGTGCTGGCAGATTGCCAATTAACCCATACTGGCCCCCGCCAGCAGATTCTTTCCGAGGCATTGATTGCCCAACTGGCGCACAGTGAAAACCTTGATGGTATGTTGTTGCCAGAAACAGAACACCCGCAACAGCAGGCCCCTTTCGCACCAGATAAGCCACTAATTATCTTGCGTAATGGCGTGGTTGAATACAATGACCGCCCTATTCTTCATAACCTGAGTTGGCAGGTTAATCCCGGTGAACACTGGCAAATTATTGGCCAAAACGGTGCTGGGAAGTCAACCTTACTCAGCCTGATTACTGGCGACCATCCGCAAGGATACAGTAATGATTTGACACTGTTTGGCCGCCGCCGTGGCAGTGGGGAAACTATCTGGGATATTAAACGCCATATTGGTTATGTCAGCAGTAGTTTGCATCTGGATTACCGCGTCAGCACCAATCTACGTACCGTGATTCTCTCCGGTTTTTTCGATTCAATCGGTATTTATCAGGCAGTGTCTGATCGCCAACAACAATTAGCCAATCAATGGTTAGACTTACTCGGTTTTTCCGCCGTGACCGCTAATCAGCCCTTCCACAGTCTCTCTTGGGGACAACAGCGGTTGGCACTGATCGCCCGAGCACTGGTTAAGCATCCTGCACTGTTGATTCTTGATGAACCCTTGCAGGGTTTGGACCCGCTTAATCGCCTATTGGTACGGCGTTTTATTGATGTAATGATCAGTGAGGGTGACACGCAACTGTTATTCGTTTCTCACCATGCTGAAGATGCACCACAGTGCATTACCCACCGTCTGACCTTTGTTCCTGATGGCGATATTTATCACTACCAACAGGAAAAGTTAGCAGGTTAAAACTCTTCAGGCATTTCGTTGAGGATAATGAGAGCTATCCTCAACGGAAGCGGCGTTTATTGGCGGGGGCTTATGCTATCATTCTTACTGCCAGCCCCTATCAGAGCCGGCGATAAACTTAACATATTCAGCCACCATCAGGATTTATACCCTATAAATTTCAGGTGCAGGCCAGCCGCAAGAAACAAAGCGCTCATAAGCCGATTTGAACTGCATGTACGTGAGTCCGCAGGCTAAGTCTCAAAAGGGGTATAGCCCTATAAGCCGAGCGAATCAAGCGGCCACCGCACCTGCGATTTGAAAGATGACGGGCATAACATTAAAGGGATATTTATGTGGGGCATACTTGCTGCTTCGTTACTTTTCTTATCAATTAACCGGGTACTTTCCCTGTTTCTCTTGCTGTCGTCACTGTCAATTGCCTTGTATCACGGTGTTTTGACTCTACCATCGGCCGCATTCTTGCTTCTAACATTGATTGTGGCACTACTACTGAAAAAATATCGTCACCGGAAATGGCCGGCCGTCGCACTGGAATTGCTGCTGGTGATGGCAGCAATCGCACTGTTTCTGCATCTGGTACCCGGTTTTAATAATCTAAATGTATTGAAAGACGTGAAGACAGGGCCACTCAGCGCACCCTTCAGCCTGTATTACAATCTTGATAAAGCATTAATACCTTTTATTTTACTGGTTTGCCTGCCAACCTTATTTGTCGCGAAAAAGCATCCATCAGTGAGCCGTGCAAGCTGGCTGGTATTGATTGTCAGTATCCCTGCATTGCTGTTGCTGGCTGTTGCCTTAGGCGGCCTGAAAATTGAGATGCACACCCCAGCATGGATAGGTTCCTTTGTGGTCGCTAATGTGTTTTTTGTTTGTCTGGCAGAAGAAGCACTGTTTCGTGGCTATTTGCAACAAAGGTTAAGTCAGTGGTTGGGTAACTATCCGGCCCTACTGCTCACCGCCCTATTATTTGGCGCAGCACATATTGCAGGCGGCCCGCTATTGATGGTGTTCGCCGCATTGGCAGGGTTAATTTACGGCCTGGCATGGCTGTGGAGTGGTCGTTTATTGGTGGCGGTTGCCTTTCACTTCGCCCTGAATTTGATGCATTTATTGTTCTTCACTTATCCTCTTTATTCATCGCACTAATCTTTATCTACCCTGTTATCTACCGACCCGAGGCTAGCATTCTTAACTGGAATCGGGCGGTGCATAACAGGCAGGACATTTCTGCTGAATTAATGGATGAGAACGCTACCAATCCAGTTATCTATGTGGTGACTGTTATTTATCTCTTGTTTTTGCCTATCCTTGCTTATTCCCCTGTCTTTATGCTTTTACTGGGATTAAACTGAGAGAAATTTAAATGTAAACGATTCCATTATTGAGCGCAGATCACCTTTTCTCACATAATGGCGTGCTATCTTTCTTAGACTAAAGTCATTCGAGGAGTCTTTTATGTACGTTCTGGTAACAGGTGGTAGCGGTTACATCGGTAGCCATACCTGTGTGCAATTGATTGAAGCTGGCTACCAACCGGTCATCCTCGATAACCTTTGCAACAGCAAATCCAGCGTATTAGCCCGGATACATGCCCTTAGCGGCTATACACCGAAGCTTTATCAAGGTGACATCCGTGACCGCGCTTTACTCGACCGAATATTTGCTGAGCAGTCTATCCATGCAGTCATTCACTTTGCTGGCCTGAAAGCCGTGGGTGAGTCGGTCAGTAAGCCACTGGAATATTACAATAATAATGTCTTCGGCACCTTAGTATTGCTGGAGGCCATGCGTGCTGCACAGATCAAAAACTTTATCTTCAGTTCCTCTGCCACGGTCTACGGTGATCAGCCACAAATTCCGTATGTCGAAAGCTTCCCGACCGGCTTGCCATCCAGCCCGTATGGCCGTAGCAAGTTGATGGTTGAGCAAATTTTGCAAGATGTGCAACTGGCTGACCCACAATGGAATATGACCATTCTGCGCTATTTCAATCCCGTTGGCGCACATCCGTCAGGCTCCATGGGTGAAGACCCACAAGGTATCCCGAATAACCTGATGCCATTTATTGCACAAGTTGCCGTTGGTCGTCGTGAATCGCTGGCCATATTCGGTAATGACTACCCGACACCTGATGGCACCGGGGTACGCGATTATATTCACGTGGTCGATTTAGCAGATGGCCATGTGGCGGCGATGAAAAAACTACACAATCAGCCTGGCATGCATATTTTCAATCTGGGTGCCGGCGTGGGTAGCAGTGTTTTACAAGTGGTCGAGGCATTCAGCAAGGCGTGTGGCAAGCCGCTGGCCTACCATTTTGCCCCGCGCCGCGAAGGTGACTTACCGGCTTACTGGGCAGATCCGAGCAAAGCTGCCGCACAATTGGGTTGGCGGGTACACCGCTCGCTTGATGAAATGGCGGCAGATACCTGGCGTTGGCAATCCAATAATCCTCAGGGCTATCCCGATTAAGGTGTTGTTATGACTGATTTTAACCCTGTGGATCATCCACACCGTAGATACAATCCATTAAGTGATCAATGGGTGCTGGTCTCACCTCATCGGGCCAAGCGCCCATGGCAAGGCCAGCAAGAGGCCCCGGCGACGGAGAATTTACCGGCGCACGACCCTGATTGCTTCTTGTGCCCTGGTAATACTCGGGTGACCGGCGATGTCAATCCTGACTATCCATCAACCTATGTGTTTACCAATGACTTTGCCGCGCTGATGCCAGATACACCTGATGCGCCGCAAAGTGATGATCCCTTGATGCGGAGCCAAAGTGCGCGCGGCACCAGCAGGGTTATTTGCTTCTCACCTGACCACAGTAAGACGCTGCCGCAACTCTCTTTGCCTGCGTTGGAAGATGTTATTCAGACCTGGCAGCAACAGAGTGCCGAATTAGGCCAAACCTACCCATGGGTGCAGGTATTTGAAAATAAAGGCGCGGCGATGGGGTGCTCAAATCCGCATCCCCATGGCCAAATTTGGGCCAATAGTTTTTTGCCAAATGAAGCGGCACGGGAAGACAGCCTGCAACAGCACTATTTTCAGCAAAATCAGTCCCCCATGCTGGTCGATTATGCTGAACGTGAGCGTCGTGACGGCAGCAGGACGGTAGTTGAAACCGAGCACTGGCTGGCGGTAGTGCCCTATTGGGCAGCATGGCCGTTTGAAATATTATTACTGCCCAAAGCCCATGTGCTGCGGTTAGAAGACCTTTCTGTGGAACAACGCAGTTGTCTCGCCATTGCCCTGAAAAAGCTGACCAGCCGCTACGACAACTTATTCTCGTGCTCTTTTCCCTATTCGATGGGGTGGCATGGCGCACCGTATAACGCAAGCGACAACACACACTGGCAATTGCATGCTCATTTTTATCCGCCGTTGCTGCGTTCGGCGTCGGTACGTAAATTTATGGTGGGTTATGAGATGTTGGCTGAAACCCAGCGCGACCTTACAGCAGAACAGGCGGCTGAACACCTGCGGGCAGTAAGTGATGTTCATTATCGAGAAGCCGGAGTCAAATAATGAGTTTAAAACAGCATACCCAGGCTATTTTTCGCCAACAGTTTAATCAAGAACCTGACATCACTATCAAAGCGCCGGGTCGCGTCAATCTTATTGGCGAACACACCGATTATAACGACGGTTTCGTGCTGCCCTGTGCTATTGATTATGAAACCGTCATCAGTTGTGGCAAACGTGATGACCGCCAGATTCGTGTTATTGCTGCTGATTATGAAAATCAGCAGGATATATTCTCACTGGATGCGCCAATCGTCCCACATGCCGAATACCGCTGGGCGGATTACGTGCGCGGCGTCGTGAAACACTTGCAACTGCGCCATGCCGATTTTGGTGGTGCAGATCTGGTGATCAGTGGCAATGTGCCACAAGGTGCCGGTCTCAGCTCTTCAGCATCACTTGAGGTCGCGGTCGGGCAAGCGTTGCAGTCTCTTTATCAATTGCCCCTTAGCGGTGTCGATCTGGCGCTAAATGGGCAAGAGGCAGAGAACCAGTTTGTTGGCTGTAACTGCGGCATTATGGATCAGCTCATTTCAGCGCTGGGTAAACAAGATCATGCACTACTGATCGATTGCCGTACCCTTGAAACCCGTGCCGTGGCAATGCCGGAAAACGTTGCGGTCGTCATCATTAACTCCAATGTGAAACGGGGTCTGGTTGATAGCGAATACAACACCCGCCGCCAGCAATGTGAAACTGCCGCCCGTTTCTTTGGTGTTAAAGCCTTGCGTGATGTGGATCCAACCCTGTTCTTCTCTATTCAGGATGAGTTGGATCCCGTCGTCGCTAAGCGTGCACGCCATGTAATTACCGAAAACGAACGCACGCTAGCGGCAGCTGATGCCCTGGCCTCCGGTGATTTGAAATTGATGGGGCAATTGATGCAGGAGTCTCATATTTCGATGCGTGATGACTTCGAGATCACAGTTCCGCCGATCGATAGCTTGGTGGATATTGTGAAATCCGTTATTGGGGAGCAAGGTGGTGTTCGTATGACTGGCGGGGGGTTCGGTGGCTGCATTGTCGCACTGATGCCAACGTCGCTGGTTGAGCAGGTTCGTGCAGCCGTAGCCCAGGAGTATCCGGCTCATAGCGGCGGTAGGAAAGAGACCTTCTACGTATGTCAGGCTTCACAAGGAGCGGGTTTATGCTGAAAAACGACGCTGCATCATCAAGCAGTGTTGACCAGTTAGCACCAGATGGTCACCCCTTTGAATTGACCGAATTGCATAATAAAGCCGGTATGAGTGTAACGCTGATGGACTGGGGCGCAACCTGGCTATCTGCGGTCCTGCCGCTGACCGATGGCGAAAAGCGCGAGCTATTGCTGGGCTGCCAGACTCCCGCAGACTACCTACGTCAAGCCGCTTATCTTGGTGCCACCGTTGGCCGCTATGCCAACCGTATTGCTAACAGCCAAATCACGGTGGAGGGTCAAACCCTCAATCTGTTACCTAATCAGGGACCTAACCAACTGCATGGTGGTCCTGAAGGTTTCCATGCTCGCCGCTGGCAAAAGGTTAAGCAGGATGAGAGGCAGGTGACTTATCAACTGCACTCACCTGATGGTGATCAGGGCTTCCCCGGTAATCTGACCGCCGAAGTGCAATATCTGTTGACGGAAGATAACCGATTGGAGATCCACTATCAGGCTCAGGTCGATAAAACCTGTCCGGTGAATCTGACCAATCATGCTTACTTTAATCTTGATGGTGAAGGGCTGGACGTACGGGCGCATCGGTTGCAGCTATTTGCGGATCGTTACTTACCGGTTGATAGTGAGGGGATCCCAAGCGGCGGATTGGCTAATGTTGAGAAAACCGGTATGGATTTCCGACAACCAAAAACATTGGCACGCGACTTCCTGCAAGACCGTTGTCAGCAGCGGGTTAAAGGCTATGATCATGCTTACCTGCTCCATCGTACTTGCGGTGCAACGGAAAGCCCGGCGGCTCATCTGTGGTCATCTGATAACCGGGTACAAATGAGTGTTTATACCACCGCACCTGCGTTGCAGTTGTATAGTGGCAACTTCCTTGGCGGAACACCGGCCCGCAAAGGGGGCACTTACGCCAGCTACACCGGCGTAGCGCTGGAAAGTGAATTCCTACCTGATAGCCCTAACCACCCCGAATGGCCACAACCTGATTGCTGGCTAAAACCGGGGAAAACCTACCGCGCCACCACGGTTTATCACTTTATCGCGCTATAAAGCTATATACCCAACAGATTTCAAGATGCAGGAAGACGAGATCCCGATGAGCTGACATAGGTCAGTGATTCGGGTGACAAATCGGTCGGGAACCGATTTGAACGCTGTTTGAAAGATGACGGGGATAACTACCCATATTGAGCACTGCCGACTACGCTTAACAGCATCTATCTGCGGTGATACTGACCTGTTTCCCGCCCTTTCCGACCCTCAATATTATTTAAGGAATGTTTATGCGCCTAACTACCCTATGGTTACTCTGTGCGGGATTACTGCTTAGTGTCAATGTGATGGCAGCAGATACGGCGAAAACACCGTCACCCGCTCAGGCCGCACAACAGAAGAAGATGACTGACTGTAATCAGCAGGCAACGACCCAATCACTGAAAGGCGATGATCGGAAGAAGTTTATGAGTCAGTGCCTGAAAGCGCAGATTCATCCCGATGAAAAAGCCCTGACGCCACAACAGCAGAAAATGAAAAGCTGCAATGCCGACGCAGTGACCAAAGCGTTAAAAGGTGATGAGCGTAAAACCTTTATGAGTACCTGCCTGAAGAAAGCCGCCTAATCCCCGCAGCCGGAGGGGTATTTAGTACCCCTCTTTTAATTGGATATAAACCGATACCTAATAAATATCAAGATCCAGGAAGGCGGTAAGCGAGGGAACCCCAATGAGCTTAACTTCCGCTAAAAAATTGGCTATGGTTAAACACAAACCATTGCTGTTGGCGGCAATCCCGCAATATAATGATAATAGTTATCATTGAATATTAATCTATACCCTCAGGTAATTGCGTGGTTAGACAGCGTCTTCAAGTCCGAGGGGTATAGAGATTGAGTTTCACATTAAAGGAGTTAACGCTATGGCAGTAACTAAGCTGGTTCTGGTACGACACGGCGAAAGTCAGTGGAACAATGAAAACCGCTTCACCGGTTGGTATGATGTTGATTTATCTGAGAAAGGCCGTGGAGAAGCACAAGCGGCGGGCAAGCTGTTAAAAGACGAAGGTTTCGCGTTTGATTTTGCTTATACCTCAGTACTGAAACGTGCTATCCACACCTTGTGGAGTGTGCTGGATGAACTGGATCAGGCCTGGCTGCCAACGGAAAAAACCTGGAAACTGAATGAGCGTCATTACGGCGCACTGCAAGGTCTGGATAAATCAGAAACTGCGGCCAAGTATGGCGACGAGCAAGTTAAATTGTGGCGTCGTGGTTTTGCTATCACCCCACCTGCGCTGGAAAAAAGCGATGAGCGCTTCCCTGGTAATGACCCACGTTACGCAAAACTTACCGATGCAGAACTGCCAACCACAGAAAGCCTGGCGCTGACCATCGAACGCGTTATTCCTTACTGGAATGAAGTGATCAAACCCCGCATTGTCAGTGGTGAGCGAGTCATTATCGCCGCCCACGGTAACTCTCTGCGAGCATTGGTAAAATATCTGGATGACCTGAGCGAAGATGAAATTCTTGAGCTGAACATCCCAACTGCCGTACCTTTGGTGTATGAGTTTGATGAAAACTTCAAACCAATCAAACGCTACTATCTGGGTAACGCTGATGAAATCGCGGCTAAAGCCGCCGCTGTTGCTAACCAAGGCAAAGCGAAGTAATCATCCCTGATTAGCACCATTAAAAAACCCCCGAACATGATCAATGCCGGGGGTTTTTATTTGCCTGCTCGCTATTATTGGCGGCGCGCTTTGACGGCATCTGCTAACTCACGTAATACCGTTTCGGTGTCTTCCCAGCCGATACACGCATCGGTGACACTTTTGCCGTAAGTCAGTGGTTCGCCACTTTCCAGATTCTGATTGCCTTCCACCAAATGACTTTCAATCATCACGCCCATAATCGATTTTTCACCATGAGCAATCTGGTTGCAGACATCTTTACTGACGTCCATCTGCTTTTTAAATTGCTTGCTACTATTAGCATGGCTGAAATCGATCATGATCTGTGGTTCCAGGCCCGCTTTACTCAGCCCTTCTTTAACCGCAGCAACATGAGCACTGCTGTAGTTTGGCTCTTTGCCACCACGCAGAATAATATGACAATCGTCGTTACCGGCGGTATTTACAATCGCTGAATGACCCCATTTGGTCACTGACAGGAAGCAGTGCGGTGCACTAGCCGCATTAATGGCATCGATAGCGACCTTGATAGTGCCATCGGTGCCATTTTTAAACCCAACCGGGCAAGACAGACCTGAAGCCAGCTCACGGTGAACCTGAGATTCAGTGGTACGGGCGCCGATGGCACCCCAGCTCATCAGGTCAGCCAAATACTGCGGGGTTATCATATCCAAAAACTCACCCGCTGCTGGCAGCCCGCTCTCGTTGATATCTAACAATAACTTACGCGCGATACGCAGACCGTCATTGATGTCATAGCTAGCATCCATATGCGGATCGTTAATCAGACCTTTCCAACCCACCGTGGTACGCGGTTTTTCAAAATAAACCCGCATCACCACTTCAAGCTCGCCTTGCAGTTCTTCACGCAGGGTTAGCAAACGGGCCGCATACTCTTTGGCCGCTTGGGTATCATGAATAGAGCATGGACCGATGACAACCAACAAACGGTCGTCTTGGGCACGCAGGATGTTATGAATAGCTGTGCGGGTCTTGGATACCGTCTCTGCTGCGTTCTCACTGGCTGGAAACTTCTCTAACAAAGCAACAGGGGGCAGGAGTTCCTTAATTTCATTAATCCGTAGGTCATCATTCAGGTAATTCATAGTTCTTCCATTAAGTCTTGTGACGGTCATCGCACAACGTCTATCGGTACCAATCTAGTTGAACCAATCTAGCTGGTGAATTGAACGCTGTAAATCTACTTTATTACATTTGGTGTTCTGTGCAGATAAACAGCAATAATGCGGTTTACTCGATTAGGTATCAACTTATTGAATGAAGCCATCAATTTTTATCTGGATTGTTATTTGTTATAAAATCATTAATAAGAGTCATACTCGGTTATCACCCCCCTCTTATCCCTAAAGGTTAATACGGTTTATGCCTAGGTTACTGTTAGTTGATGATCACCCCGTGGTGCATGTTGCCCTTGAAGCCGCACTGATGCGCGCGACACCACGTTATCATCTGCATTGCGCTGCTGATGACCAGCAGGCATTGGCCTTATTGGCGGAATATCACTTTGATCTGTTAATTTTGGATATCAGTTTGCCACAGCTTGACGGTTTGCAGTTTTTACGCAAAATCCGCCGCCACTATCCACAGCAGTCCATCATGATTTACACCGCCCAGGAAGAAGAGGTTTATGCCAAAATGGCTTATTCCGCTGGGGCACAGGGTTTTATGCATAAAGGGCAGCCGATGGATAACCTATTGCAAGCCATTGATGCCGTTATTGCCGGCCAACGAGTATTCCCCGCCAGTACGCTGGATAGCAGCTCCACACCTAACGATGAAAAATACCATTTAACCCAGAAAGAGCTGCAAATATTGGGATTACTCAGTAAAGGCCATTCTAATTTACATATTGCTGAGTTACTGAATATCAGCAATAAAACTGTCAGCACACATAAGAAAAATATTCTCAATAAAACCGGTGCAGCAAATTTACTGGCATTAATTGCCGTATTTAACGAGCTACAACCATGAGAAAATGCGGGTTAGTATTGCTATTCATTGTCCAATTCTGCCTGCTGCTACCCGCACAAGCGACCTCTACTTTGCACTACAATTTAGTTAGCAGCTTGAACATACCGGCCAGCACACCGTTTATCACACCTAATAATCCATGGCGTAATGCCACTTTGCGGGTTGGCATCCTCAACGACAATGTGAGCCCGTATAATATTATTGTCGATGGTGACCTGTACGGTCTGAATGCCGATTACCTTAACTATATTAAGCAAGCAACCGGGGCCAATGTGGAGGTGATAGGCTTCTCCGACGCCACAACCCTGAATCAGGCATTAAAACAAGGTGATATCGACCTACTGTTTGGTTTACCTCGCAGCGCATTAAATCCCAACTTATATATATCAAAACCTTACTATGTCAGTAAGTTACTGGTGTTACGTAGCCGCCAAAATAGCCGTCAGGTAATGTTAAACTCGGCTGATGCGCGCATTGCTATTAGTAAAATGGCCGGTATGCAGTTGGTCGATGAAATTCAGAATAAAACCCCGCATAACCAGCTGTTTGATAATAATCTGCAAGCCATTTACTCCTTATTAAACGGCCTTAATGACTACTTTATTGCCGATGAAACCAGTGCCAGCTTTATTATTGATCAACTGCAACTGGGGCAAATTTATCAGGTTGAGAATGATATAAAGCCCGGCAGTATCTCTTTGGTGTTTGCGGCAACCAATCCGGCATTGATAGAGACGCTTGATCACGTTATCAGCAACGTCCCTATGGACGTTCTTAATACCATTCAGGGCCGCTGGAGTAAAAAAATTCCCAGCTATCTCGATACCGGTAATGCTGATCTTACCCGCATGGAGCAAGAATGGGTTAAGGCCCATCCCGTGGTGTATTACGCCGCCATCGATGATGACTATCCCTTTACTTATCGTGGCAGCGATAAACAACCACGCGGCTATATTGTCGATATTCTCAATACCATTGCGCAAAATACTGGCCTGCAATTTTCGCCGGTCTGGAGCAGTAACCCACGGTTGGCCGATCAACTGGTGCAACAAAATAGGGCCATGATGCGGGCTTTACTGCCGCTAGCCGGTGGTTTCAAAGCGCAATATGACAGCTCGATGCCCATTCACCGTGCCTTGTGGGGGGTGTATACCAACGCGTTCACCCATAACGTCTCAACGTGGGGAGATCTATCTGGCAAGCGTCTCGGTGTGGTGGAAGGGGATTTAGGTCAGCAACTGATCCCCCCCCAGACCTTGGCCACTGTCTTTGCTAACCGTAAGGCAATGTATGATGCACTGGCTAATGGGCAGTTGGACGGGTTGATTGATAATGTCATCTCCGCCAATTTTATGGTTCTTTCCCGCTATTCCGGGGTCATCAAACTGGCATTTGCGGCAGATAACATTGCTTATCCACTGGCCTTTGGCGTCGCCCAACATTCACCGTTACTGCTGTCGATTCTCAATAAAAACTTGCTACAAATCCCCCCCGCCACCCTACAATCACTGCGTGATGAATGGGTATCCGATCCTCGCAATATTATTGATGCGGTAAATGAAAATCGCATGATGCCCCCTGCCACCTGGTTGTTTAGCGCCCTTGGCGGGCTATTGATACTGCTCTTGGTGGTGATGGTCCGCCGTTTTATTCAGCGGCGCAAAGAGCGACGTGAGCGAGAAGTCTTGGAACAGGCGCGCCTGCAAGCCGAAACCGCTAATCAGATGAAAAGTAAATTTCTGGCAACTATCAGCCATGAGCTACGAACACCAATGAATGCCATCCTTGGTTTGTTGGAACTGGAGCTTAAAAAAAACACTATCGCGCAGGGTAATTTGCCCGTTATTTACAGCTCAGCATCATCGTTATTAAGTCTACTCAATGACCTACAAGATTATGCCAAGTTGGAAATTGGCTCGTTACAGCTTTTACCACAACCTACTGCGTTGATTCCTTGGATTAATCATATTCGCGCGGTTTATCAACCGCTGTTGGGTATGCGGCCGATAACCTTAAATGTCAGTTACAGTGATAACTTACCTGAAACAGTTCTGCTTGATGGCGGTCGCTTACTTCAGGTCATGAACAATCTAATTAACAATGCCATTAAGTTTACCCGCCAAGGCGAAATTAATGTTCGGATGGCGTGGCAACCGCAGCACGAAGGGCAAGGAGAGTTGATATTGCAGGTGGAGGACAGTGGTTGCGGAATAGCCGCTGCGGAAATACCCCACCTGTTCCAGCCCTTTTATCGGGTTGAGAGCAGCAACAATCTGATGATCCCAGGCAGTGGTTTGGGTTTATCGATCTGCAAAGAGCTTATTGACCGAATGAATGGCACTATCAGCCTGGCCTCAGAGCTGAATAAAGGCACCGTGGTCACCATCAAATTATTGCTTGCCATGGAGACGGTATCGCCGCCAATCCTGAGGCCCGCAACAGAAATTACAGACACGTTATGCCGGTCTCCTCTTCGTGTCGCGATGGTTGATGACCACCCGAGTAACCTCCTATTGATGCAACAACAGCTCAGGCATTTTGGTATTGAATCCGAGCTGTTTGATAATGGCCGCCAGCTATTACACGCTCATTTTCAGCAACCGTTCGATGTGCTGTTTGTCGATTACAATATGCCCACTCTGGATGGTTTTACCCTGGCGCGAATCATTCGCCGACAAGAGCGCCCATCTCAGTCTAAGGCGGTAAAAATCATCCTTTGCTCGGCCGATGTACAAGAATTTACCCGTATCCGGCCTGGGAATATCGTTATCGACCATTGGCTGACCAAACCGGTGACACTCAGTGATATTGAGCGGGTATTACGCATACAAACCGTTATGACCACAGAGCAACCGGTTTACGATAACCTGCGGGAAATACTATTACGATTGGGTAATCAAGACCCAATTATGGTGCGCAAATTAGTGGTGACGCTGCTTGATTCCATGGTGCATGACCGCCAACAACTTGCACTGGTACCACAGCCGCTAGCGGCCCGTGCACAGGTATTACACCGCATTAAGGGCAGTTTTCTGATATTGCAAAATGCCGCAGGTGCCGCATTATGTCAGCAGTTAATTAGCCAATGCCAGCAAGGAAAAATCGCTCCTGCGGCCTATACTCAACTGCAGAATCTATTAGCACAGTTGATTAAAGGTTTGAATCAAACCCTGTCAGAGCTAACATAAACCGACAGTTCGGTGCACACATCTTATGGTCCAAGGATAACTATGGCTGTATCTTCATTTTTCCCCCAAGACAGCAACAGCAAACGCCTACTGATAGCTTTTGTGGTTACCACTCTGTTTATGGTGGTGGAAGCCATTGGTGGCTGGCTATCGGGTTCGCTGGCATTATTGGCGGATGCCGGACATATGCTGACAGACTCGGCCGCATTATTCATCGCATTGATGGCAGTTCATTTCTCGCAGCGAAAACCTGACTCTCGCCATACCTTTGGTTATTTGCGCCTGACCACACTGGCGGCGTTCGTCAACGCGGCGGCATTATTGTTGATTGTGGTATTGATAGTCTGGGAAGCGGTACGGCGTTTCTTTTCTCCCCATGAAGTGATGGGGATGCCGATGTTATTCATCGCCATCGCCGGATTATGTGCGAATATTTTCTGCTTCTGGATACTGCATCGTGGCGAGGAAGAAAAGAATATCAATGTGCGCGCCGCAGCCTTACATGTGCTGGGAGATCTATTAGGTTCCGTTGGGGCGATAGTGGCTGCAGTGGTCATTCTGACTACCGGCTGGACACCTATTGATCCGATATTGTCGGTATTGGTCTCAGTGTTGGTGCTCCGCAGCGCCTGGCGGCTGCTGAAAGAGAGTTTTCACGAACTGTTAGAGGGCGCGCCGCAAGAGATTGATATCACCAAATTGCGCAAAGACTTATGTGCCAGCATATATGAAGTGAGGGACGTTCATCATGTTCACTTATGGCAAGTTGGCGAAAAACGGCTAATGACGCTGCATGTGCAAGTGATCCCTCCGAGGGATAACGATGAATTATTGCATCGTATCCAGCACCATTTACTGCATCACTACAATATTGGGCATGCCACCATTCAAATGGAATATCAGCATTGTGCCGCACCCGATTGTGGCATTAATCAGACCGCCAGTAACGACGCGCACCATTACCACCCTCACTGAGGGCAAACAGGCCACTGTTTCAACGGAGATAAGCCCGATAAAACAGTGGCCTGACTTAGCCGCTAGTGACTCTGAGTTGATAACGGACGTGAATGATTTCTTGCCGCGCTCTTCATCCACAACCAAGAGCCATTCAGGGCAATCAGTGTCAGTATCACGTATTCCAGAGCCATCGCATAAACCCCCTGATAGGCGAAAATCGCTACACTGATGACATCAATCACCACCCAAATCAGCCAGTTCTCAACATATTTGCGTGTCATCAGGATCATCGCCACAATTGATAACACCATCATGGTGGAATCCCAGAATGGGAATGCATCAGGTTGCAGTTCAGGCATTTGCACATTAGCGCCCAAACGCTGCATCACCACCACTGCGGCACGGGTCAACCCGGCAAAAACAGTATCAATATGCAAGGTCATTAAAGCGATACCAGCCACGCACACTGCGCCCCAAATCAATGCTTTCGGCAATGATAACCAGCGAATTTTCAATTCAGCTTGATTATCAGACGTTTGCTTACTCCAGGCATACCAGCCATAGATATTAGCGACGAAGAAGAACAACTGTAATAGCAGGCTGGCATAGAGCTGAATCTGGAAAAAGATTACCGCAAATAACGTCACGTTAATCAGGCCAAACAAATAGTTAATTATCTTCTCTTTGCTGGCAAACCAAATACAGAGTAATCCAAACAGGGTACCAATCGCCTCTATCCATGAAAGGTCATACCCCCCCGCACCCAGCGGAATATGCACCAATATATTGCTTGTACTGAGGAAATCCATCTGGCAATCCTTTTATTGGGGAGAAATAATAAGTATTGAGGTCAATCGGTGTCATTTACGACTTAGGCATTGCCTTTGACCTGTAACTTCAACTGGTTGGCAAAATCCAACATCCGATTCAGCGGTATCAGCGCCTGCTGACGCAATTCTTCATCGACATGTATCTCATGCATTACACCTCCCTGCTCCAGCCCCTCAGCAATCGCTCTGAGACCATTCATTGCCATCCACGGACAGTGAGCGCATGTTCTGCACGTCGCACCTTCACCCGCCGTCGGGGCTTCGAATAATTCTTTATCTGGGCACGCCTGCTGCATTTTGTAAAAAATGCCACGGTCAGTCGCCACAATAAGTTTTTGCTGTGGCAACGTTTTTGCAGCCTGAATCAGTTGGCTAGTCGAGCCGACAGCATCAGCCATATCAACCACGGCCTGGGGTGATTCCGGGTGAACTAACACCGCAGCATCAGGATGCAGTACTTTCATGCGAGCCAGTGCCTGAGTTTTAAACTCGTCATGGACGATACAGGCCCCCTGCCAGCACAATACATCGGCCCCGCTCTTCTTCTGCACATAATTGCCCAAGTGGCGATCCGGCGCCCAGATAATTTTCTCACCCAAGCTATCGAGATGCTCAATAAGCTCAACCGCAATACTGGAGGTCACTACCCAATCAGCTCGGGCCTTAACCGCCGCAGAGGTATTGGCATACACCACTACGGTGCGGTCTGGATGACTATCACAAAATGCGGCAAATTCATCCGCCGGGCAGCCTAAATCCAGTGAACACTCTGCATTCAGGGTTGGCATCAACACTTGCTTCTCAGGGTTCAAGATTTTGGCCGTCTCTCCCATGAAACGCACGCCGGCGACCAGTAATGTCGATGCCGGATGGTTATTACCAAATCGTGCCATTTCAAGGGAATCGGCGACGCAACCGCCGGTTTCTTCGGCTAAAGCTTGGATTTCGGGATCAGTATAATAGTGAGCGACTAACACTGCATCGCGCTGCTTCAGCAGTGTTTTGATCTTCTCACGGTAAAAGGCTTTTTCCTCTTCATCCAAAAGGACAGGCCGTGGAGGAAATGGATAAATAGCCGCATTTACATCAAAAGTTTCACTCATCGCTCACATCTCTGTTGCCAGTTATTCCAGAGTCAGCAAACGTTGCTGGCTGCCAGTAAGACTTCATTTGTTTTTTATCCTAAACAAAATACCCAATATCCAGCTAAAAGTCGCCCAAAATTGTCTGATAATGGTGAAAATGTTTAATGGAGTTAAAAATGAGATGGAAAAGTGAGATACAGATGGAATGTCAGAGAATTATAGGGGGAACTTTGGGACACTGAGATTAGCAGTATATGTAACATTGCAGGGAAAAGGTATCACTGGGGGGTATAATGGTAGGTTGTGCGGGATTACTTGACATAATGGTGGGTCGTGCGGGATTACTCGTCCTGCGGACTCGCCCTTCGGGTCAACGCTACGCGTTGCTGTCTCGCTTCGCTCGGCTCGAACCTTTACGGCTCTCATCCCTACGATTTGATACCCTAATAACTCTGCATAATGGTGGGTCGTGCGGGATTCGAACCTGCGACCAATTGATTAAAAGTCAACTGCTCTACCAACTGAGCTAACGACCCATTATGTGTACTACTAATGACAATTCAGTGCCTGTCGTGCGGGATTACTTGACATAATGGTGGGTCGTGCGGGATTCGAACCTGCGACCAATTGATTAAAAGTCAACTGCTCTACCAACTGAGCTAACGACCCATTATGTGTACTACTAATGACAATTCAGTGCCTGTCGTGCGGGATTACTCGTCCTGCGGACTCGCCCTTCGGGTCAACGCTAAAGCGTTGCTGTCTCGCTTCGCTCGAACCTTTAACCAATTGATTAAAAGTCAACTGCTCTACCAACTGAGCTAACGACCCATTATGTATGCTACTAATGACAATTTAGTGCCTGTCGTGCGGGATTACTCGCACTTCGGGTACTTTTTAGTACAAAACAGGAAGAAAAATCTTTGCGCTGATTTCAACTTCTTACATTCAAACCGGCGTGCGGGGAGAATGGTGGGTCGTGCGGGATTCGAACCTGCGACCAATTGATTAAAAGTCAACTGCTCTACCAACTGAGCTAACGACCCGCTGTAATGCGGTACTGCTTAACATAGTGGTGGTCGTGCGGGATTACTCGTCCTGCGGACTCGCCCTTCGGGTCAACGCTACGCGTTGCTGTCTCGCTTCGCTCGGCTCGAACCTTTACGGCTCTCATCCCTACGATTTGATACCCTAATAACTCTGCATAATGGTGGGTCGTGCGGGATTCGAACCTGCGACCAATTGATTAAAAGTCAACTGCTCTACCAACTGAGCTAACGACCCATTATGTGCATTGCTTACTATAATTTCCTGCTGCTTTAACGTTTTACAAGTTGTCTTGGCAACGGCGGCATATATTACTAATTTCTCTTCACAGTGCAACTTAAATTTCTGTTGAAGCGTTTAACTGCTTGTTCTTCGCTCGCCAAAGTCCAGAAATTAGTCAATATGACCAATTCCTGGACTCGAAAATGGCTAAAGAGCAGATAAACGTTTCTGTGCCTGTTTAGCAGCATCAGTATTAGGATATTGCTTGATCACTTGTTGATAAACCGCCTTCGCTTTATCGCTTTGGCCTTTATCCTGCATGATCACCCCAACTTTAAACATCGCTTCTGAACTTTTTGGAGACTTTGGATAATTTTTTACTACAACAGCATAATAATATGCAGCGTCGTCTTTCTTACCTTTGTTGTAATACAACTGCCCTAACCAATAGTTGGCATTAGGCTGGTAAGTCGACTTTGGATACTGTTTCACAAAACCTTGGAAAGCAGTGATCGCTTGATCGAATTGCTTTTTCTCAAGAGCCAAAGAAACGGCTGCATTATAATCGCTGTTTTCATCACCAGTACTTGCTGCAGGTGCCGCTGTAGCAGCCGCTGCGCCTGCGGCAGCAGTAGCGGAACTTCCAGCCGCAGAATTATCTGTCGCAGCACCAGTAGCCGCAGAAGCTGAACCCTGCGCCCCCTGACCACCGCTCAGACTCTCCATCTGCTGGTAGATCTGTTTTTGCCGCTCAACAATTTGATTGAGCTGGTACTGATTTTCTTGGATCTGACCGCGTAAACTATCTACATCGCGTTGCGAATCGGATAGCTGTTGCTGAAGTTGAGTTAATAGTTGGCTGTGAGCGTTGGAAATACGCTCAAGTTGAGTGACCCGATCTTCTACCGAGCCGGAGCCGACATTACTGATTGGCGCTTGGGCAGTAGCGGCCCATGGGACCGCTACGCCAACCAGTAACGACAGACCCACTAAGTGACGTCTGAAGTTACTGTTCATGCGATTCTCTTAGTAAACCAGAACTGCACGACGGTTTTTAGCAAACGCTGCTTCGTCATGGCCCAGTACTGCTGGTTTCTCTTTACCGTAAGAAACGATAGAGATCTGGTCAGCCGAAACGCCTTTACCTTGCAGATACATTTTCACAGCATTTGCACGACGCTCGCCCAACGCGATGTTGTATTCTGGCGTACCGCGTTCATCCGCGTGGCCTTCAACAACAACTTTGTAAGATGGGTTGCTACGCAGGAATGCAGCATGTGCATCCAGCATTTGAGCGAAGTCAGAACCGATATCGTATTTATCGAAACCGAAGTAAACGATATTGTTCTTTTGCAGTTCTTGCATCTGAAGACGAGCTTGCTCTTCTGAAGACAAGTTGCTGCCATTTTCTGTACCAGTGCCAGCGCCCATGCCAGATTGGTCATTATTTGCGCTTTTGTTAGAACTACACGCAGCGATTGCCAGAACTGGCAAAGCCAACATTAGCCCTTTTAGCACTTTGTTCAGTTGCATCTCTTTGATCCTTTTATAGTTTGCCATACATACGTATTTACACATGCATCACAGATACGGCGACCAGGCAGGAAATTTGACCTGTCCATCAGTTGCCGGAAGACGCGCTTTGAAACGCCCATCAGTCGAGACCAGCTGTAACACAGCTCCCAGCCCTTGTGTCGAGCTATAGATAACCATGGTGCCGTTAGGCGCGATACTAGGCGTTTCATCCAGGAACGTGTCCGTTAATACTTGAACGGCTCCCGTTTCTAGATCCTGTTTGGCGATGTGTTGTGCCCCACCATTAGAACTAACCAATGCCAGGAACTTACCATCAGGACTCACATCTGCGTTCTGGTTCTGAGAACCTTCCCACGTGATTCGCTGTGGTGCACCACCATTAATATTCACTTTATACACTTGTGGACGACCGCCCTGATCCGAGGTATAGGCCAGATTCTGGCTATCCGGGAACCAGCTTGGTTCAGTGTTATTGCTACGACCATCAGTAACCTGGCTGATTTGACCAGACCCTAAGTCCATAACATACAAGTTCAAACTACCGCTTTTAGATAACGCGAAAGCCAGTTTAGTCCCGTCCGGTGAGAAAGAAGGCGCACCGTTATGACGAGGGAATGAAGCCACTTGTCTGATTGCACCATTAGCCAGCGTCTGAATAACCAGTGCTGACTTACCACTCTCGAAAGTGACATAAGCAATTTTGCTACCATCTGAAGACCAGGCTGGTGACATCAAAGGTTCTGGCGAACGGTGAACGACAAACTGGTTGTAGCCGTCGTAATCAGAAACCCGCAATTCGTGTGGGAATTTGCCTCCGTTGGTTTGCACAACATAAGCAATACGGGTACGGAAAGCACCTTTAATCCCAGTCAGCTTCTCAAATACTTCATCACTGGCAGTATGCGCTGAATAACGTAACCATTGTTTAGTTACTTTATACTGATTTTGCGCTAAAACGCTACCGGCTGCACCAGAAGTATCGACTAACTGGTAAGAAACCACATAGCTACCATCAGCACTCGGTTGAACCTGACCAACAACAACAGCATCAATACCCAACGCAGTCCAGGCTGCTGGCGTTACTTCTGCCGCAGTTGAAGGCTGTTGTGGCATGCGAGCCGCATCAATTGGGTTAAATTTGCCGCTGTTACGTAAATCTGCGCCAACAATAGCACCGATCTCTTCAGGTGGTGTACCCGGCCCCATCCATTTAAACGGAACAACACCAATTGGACGAGCAGAGTCTACCCCTTGGGTAATCTCAATTCGAACTTCTGCATGTAACACAGAAGCCCACAAAACTAAAAAGCCTAGCGCAACTCGAAATGCCTGCTTCATCTTATCTCCCTTATCCGAGCGGGATGCCCGCGATAATTAGCAGAATTTTAACAAACCAACGCAAACAAAACTACATAATCCACGGTTGATCAACAAAGTTATACCCCTGTTAATCAACCTTTATTGAGGTTTAAATACAAGCGGAGCATTCTTAAACACTTCATAAACGTCCGAGCTTGGAGGCTTAGGAATCTTCGCTTGTTTTGCAGCAGCGATAGCAGCCTGGCACAGTGCCGGGTCACCCCCTTCTGCTTTAACATCAATTAATAGACCATCTGGTGCTAATTTAATTCGCAGATCACAGGTACGGCCTTTGTAAAGATCTGCATCATAAAATTTACTCTGGATCGCAGCGGTTATCTGGCCCAAATAGCCACTAACATCACCCGCTGATGCCCCGCTCTTCTTGCCACCACCTTTACCCGCAGCAGCAGCGCCCGCGCCGGCCCCACTTTTCGGTGCATTTTTGGAGTTAGCTAAACCACCAAATAAATCATCAACATCGGTTGTTGCCGCCGCTTCTGCAGCCGCTTTTTTCTTGGCATCAGCAGCAGCGGTTTTTTTAGCCTCTGCGGCCGCTTTTTTCTCAGCATCAGCCGCAGCTTTCTTCTCAGCGGCGGCAGTTGCTGCTTTCTCGGCAGCATCAGCCGCTTTCTTCGCCTCAGCATCAGCTTGTTTCTTCGCTGCTGCTGCTACAGCCGCCTCTTTTTTGGCTTCGGCTTCTGCTTTTTTCTGCGCGTCAGCTTGTGCTTTCACGATTTTATCAGCTTCTGCTTTTGCTTGTGCGGCTGCGGCCTCTGCCTGTTTCTGCTCTTCTTTCGCTTTTGCAGCAGCGGCAGCAGCAACTTTCTGTTGCTCAGCGGCCTCTTTTTGCTGCTCAGCGGCTTGTTTTTTCTGTTCTTCAGCCGCCTGCTTGGCATCTTCTTGCGCTTGCAGACGCTCTTTTTCCAATTCTTTCAGCCGTTGTTGCTCAGCAGCCTGCTTTTGCTGCAATTCTTCTGCTTGCTGATCGGCTTTTTTCTGGCGCTGTTGTTCTGCGCGTTTAGCGTCAGTCTGCTGTTGCTGCTGACGGTTATACTGTTCTGTTACTGCGCCCGGATCGACCATGACGGCGTCAATAACTTCGCCGCCAGCACCGCCGCCGCCCATTTCAGTCTTCTGCGTCAGAGAGCCCCAAATCAACAGGGCAATCAATATGATGTGCAGAACCACCGACACGATAACGGCGCGATTCAGCTTATCATTTTGCTCGGTTGCCTTACCCACGCTCGATTTCCACACTCGATGTCCGCATCTATTGCTAAAAAACGGAACTGCTAAAAACAAGGTATCTACTGGCTGGAGTGACTCTCAATCCAACCAATATCAACGCAAATTTATATCGGTTGAGTCATTAAGCCCACCGACGTCACACCCGCCTGATGCAGCATATTCAGAGCCTTGATAATTTCATCATAAGGCACCTCTTTAGCACCACCTATCAGGAACACAGTTTTCGGATTCGATTTCAATCTGGCCTGAGCCTCTGCCACAACTTGTTCTGAAGGCAGTTGCTCCATCCGCTGGTGATCTACCACCAACGAGTATTGCCCCACCCCTGACACTTCCACAATCACTGGTGGATTATCATCACTTGAGACGGTTTTTGAGTCCGTCGCGTCGGGCAAGTCCACCTCAACGCTTTGCGTAATGATCGGCGCGGTCGCCATAAAGATCAGCAATAGCACCAGCAACACGTCCAGTAAGGGAACAATGTTAATTTCAGACTTAAGCTCGCGACGTTTACGACCACGTACTCGCGCCATACAACCCCCTACTTATTTGCTCTCGGCGCTGGCAAAAGCCTGACGATGCAGAATAGCAATGAACTCTTCCATGAAGTTGTCATAGTTTTGTTCAAGTTTATTCACGCGCTGGTTCAGGCGGTTATAGGCCATAACAGCAGGGATCGCAGCGAACAGACCGATCGCGGTAGCAATCAGTGCTTCGGCAATACCTGGTGCGACCATTTGTAACGTCGCCTGCTTTACTGCACCCAGAGAAATAAAGGCATGCATAATCCCCCATACTGTACCAAACAGGCCAATATACGGGCTGATGGAACCAACAGTACCGAGGAATGGAATATGAGTTTCCAGAGCTTCTAATTCACGGTTCATTGAGATGCGCATCGCACGGGAGGCACCGTCAATCACCGCCTCTGGTGCATGGCTGTTTGCGCGATGTAAACGGGCAAACTCTTTAAATCCAGAATGGAAGATCTGCTCGGAGCCCCCGAGAGTCTCGCGACGAGCCTGGCTTTCCTGATACAAGCGAGACAGCTCAATACCGGACCAAAACTTATCTTCAAAGGCTTCTGCATCGCGGGTGGCAGCATTCAGAATACGCGTTCGTTGAATGATGATCGCCCATGAAGCAATAGAAAAGCCCATTAATACCAGCATGATAAGCTTAACGAATAGGCTTGCCTGCAGGAATAAATCCAGAATGTTCATGTCAGCCACTACTTAAACTCCGCGACAATAGACTTAGGAAGCGCTCTTGGCTTCATTTGGTGTGGATCGATACATGCGATCAATACTTCTGCACTACTCAGAAGATTGCCATGTGTGTCGAGAATTCGTTGAGCAAACGTGAGAGAAGCCCCACGCATTGCGGTAATTTCACTCTGTACTTCCAGCATATCATCAAGACGTGCCGGTGCCAGGTATTCTACCGTCATGCGGCGGACAGCGAAAGCGACATGCTCACTGAGCAATTGCTGCTGGTGAAAATTGCGTTGGCGCAACATTTCAGTGCGCGCCCTTTCATAAAAGGCAACGTAGCGTGCGTGGTATACCACGCCGCCAGCATCGGTGTCTTCAAAATAGACACGTACCGGCCATCGAAACAACGTATTACTCACTCTACTTCCCAGTAATGCAGTTAACGGACACACTATACTGAAGAGCGCTAAGCTTTGGAATCACTTGAGGGAATAGAACGAAAATAATTATGGGCCGAATGGCCCATAAGGATAGATTGTGTTCAGATTAGACGAAACGTGTACAGATTAGACAAAAAAGTAGAATAATCCCGCGCACAAGATCACAATTGCGGGAAGTGGTGAGAAAAAAGCACGCAACCATATCCGCTTAGGGCGAAAACCTACCCCATGAATCACACCGGTACAAACCGCCCACACGATAAACACCTCTTGCCAGACCTCAAGTGAACTGGTTGCCGCCGCAAAACGCGAAGGGTCCCAAAACACACAGAATGCCACAGCAAACGCGAGCACCAGTGAAAGGGCCCTGAACGGGCCCTTATCCAGTAAATCGTATAACTTATCAGACAACATCATCATTGCCATTATTAGCGGCTTTCGCTGCTGCATTGGCTTCACTCTGCTCCAGCGCCAGAGCAGTAATGATACCAAAGGAGCAGGCCAGAAGTGTCCCTAGAATCCAGGCAAAATACCACATGCTTTATGCTCCTTAGTACAGTGAGTGCTTATTGTTTTCGATAAAGTCTTTATCAATGCGCCCGAACATCTTGTAGTAACACCAACTGGTGTACAGCAGGATGATAGGAACAAAGATTATCGCAACAACGGTCATCACTTTCAGCGTCAACAGGCTAGAGGTGGCATCCCACATTGTCAGACTGACATTTGGTACCGTGCTTGATGGCATAACGAACGGGAACATAGTTACCCCGGCAGTCAGAATCACACAGGCAATAGTCAGTGATGAGAACAGGAAGGCCCAAGCCCCTTTTTCAAAGCGCGACAGCAAAATGGTGAACAGTGGCAGAATAACCCCAAGAGCAGGCAGCGCCCACAGGCTTGGGTACTTATTGAAGTTAATCAACCATGCACCCGCCTGATGTGCAACTTCTTTGCGCATCGGGTTAGATTCAGCCGCCGTATCCAAAGCTGAGGTTATAACGAAGCCATCAATACCTTTAACTAACCAGATACCGGCCAACAGGAAGGCCACACTCATCACCAACGCAGAGATCTGAGCCGCAGTACGGGAGCGCAGATGCAACTCACCACGGGTACGCATTTGCAGGTAAGTAGCACCTTGCGTTACCAGCATGGTCAAGCTGACAACACCCGCCAGTAACCCAAACGGATTCAGCAACTGGAAGAAGTTACCGGTGTAGAACAGGCGCATGTAGCTATCCATGTGGAACGGTACCCCTTGCAGCAAGTTACCGAATGCCACACCGAAGACTACCGCTGGCACGAAGCTACCAGCAAAAATGCCCCAGTCCCACATATTGCGCCAACGGTTATCTTCCACCTTAGAACGGTAATCAAAACCGACCGGACGGAAGAATAACGCAGCCAATACCAGAATCATCGCAATATAGAAGCCGGAGAATGCGGCTGCATACACCATTGGCCAGGCAGCAAACAGCGCCCCACCCGCAGTGATCAACCAAACCTGATTACCATCCCAGTGAGGGGCAATCGAGTTAATCATAATACGACGTTCTGTATCATTCTTACCGATGATACGCAGCAGGATACCGACACCCATATCGAAACCATCGGTTACTGCGAACCCAATCAGCAGCACACCGATCAGCAGCCACCAGATAAATCGTAATACTTCATAATCAAACATAAGTGGACTCCTGTTTACCGTGCTTCCTGCACTGGGGCAGTCGGCTGTTCAAAATGATAGCGGCCCGTTTTCAGGCTACTTGGCCCAAGGCGCGCGAATTTGAACATCAGGTACATTTCTGCCACCAGGAACAGCGTGTACAGACCACAGATCAACCCCATGGAGAATAGAATATCCCCAGCGGTGACTGACGAGTTTGCAATTGCTGTCGGCAGCACTTCACCGATAGCCCATGGCTGACGACCATATTCCGCCACAAACCAACCTGCTTCTACTGCAATCCACGGCAACGGAATACCAAACAATGCTGCGCGCAGTAACCATTTTTTCTCACCAATCCGGCCACGAACTACGTTATAGAAGGACAGACCGATAATCAGCAACATCAGGAAGCCACAGGCAACCATGATGCGGAAAGCGAAATACAGTGGCAGAACACGTGGGATTGAGTCTTTAGCCGCCAACTGAATTTGTTCTTCAGTCGCATCGGTAACGTTTTGGGTATAACGCTTCAGTAACAGACCGTAGCCCAGATCTTGTTTCGCCTTACTAAAGGCTTCACGCACCTCAGGGTCAGTGTTACCCGAACGTAATTTTTCTAGCAGACTGTAAGCATGAATACCATTACGGATACGGACTTCATGCTGAGACATCAAATCACGCAAGCCGATAACCGGTGTATCCAATGAACGGGTCGCTATTATCCCCAAGGCAAATGGAATCTGAACCGCAAATCGGTTCTCCATGGTTTCTTGATTCGGGATAGCAAACAGCGTAAAGGCTGCCGGAGGCGGTTGGGTTTCCCATTCAGCTTCAATTGCAGCCAATTTGGTTTTCTGCACATCGCCCATTTCGTAACCAGATTCATCACCCAGCACGATAACCGACAATACGGCAGCCAAGCCAAAGCTCGCCGCAATGGCAAAGGAACGCTTGGCAAACGGAATATCACGGCCTTTCAACAGATAGTAAGAACTGATACCCAGCACAAACATCGCGCCAGTCACATACCCTGCCGCTACAGTGTGAACGAATTTCACCTGTGCAACCGGGTTGAGAACCAGTTCAGAGAAGCTCAGCATTTCCATACGCATAGTTTCAAAGTTGAAATCAGATGCAATCGGGTTTTGCATCCAACCGTTGGCAACCAAGATCCACAACGCAGAGAAGTTAGAGCCTAATGCAACCAGCCAGGTTACAGCCAAATGCTGATGTTTACTCAGGCGATCCCATCCGAAGAAGAACAGACCGACGAAAGTAGACTCCAGGAAGAACGCCATCAAACCTTCAATTGCCAGAGGGGCACCGAAGATATCACCGACGTAATGTGAGAAATATGACCAGTTAGTCCCGAACTGGAACTCCATAGTCAAACCAGTAGCAACCCCCAGAGCAAAGTTAATAGCAAATAACTTGCCCCAGAATTTGGTCATATCTTTATAGATTTGTTTACCAGACAGCACATAAACCGATTCCATAATTGCCAACATAAACGCCATACCCAGCGTTAGTGGGACAAATAAGAAATGGTACATTGCCGTTAAGGCAAACTGTAACCGTGACAGTTCGACAATATCAAACATCTTGACTCCTTGCTCCTCGCAGGAAGACTCCGACTTGCGGCAACCGAGCCTCCGCTAACTAAATTGGAAGCCCTGAAATTACCCCGCAGTGAATGCCCAAAAAAACACAACAAAAATAACAATATCAACTACCCAGTATTACACCGCGGTAATAGTACGCTTCTAATCCCACACAATAAATAGGATTTTACGTGACCCAGCGTTGAGTTCTGGATACAGGTCAACAAACAGGCCATTTGCCCATCCCGCCGTAGTTTGATCTAGAACAATTTAAGCTCATATGAACATTATTGCTATATTCAAAACTTGATTTAGAACAATTAATTCTTTTTCATGTTAATTAAAAGTTTGATTGTTTTTATATAACCCCAATCTGTTAATGAAATGTAATTTTATGGTTTCTCTAATGCTTTATTACTGCGTTATTATGCGATCCAGATTAACGTTTAAATTTATTACACTCAGAGAGAGTTAAATCACAATTCCGAGTTTTATATAAATATATTAGTCTAACTTGAGGGAAGCGTTCGCAAGTGTTGCCATTTTGTTGCATGATGAAATGCTATTTCTTGATAAAATATTGAATCCTCTACAATGAAAAAAATAGCGCTCACCACATTACTCTGTGTCAGTACCACTTCCATCGCCGCGCAACAAGTTGATATCACTATTTTAGGCACCTCTGATTTACATGGTACTTTTGTGCCGTGGGACTATGCCAGTGACAGTGAAAACTTAGCCGGTAGCCTGAGCCAGATAGCCACGAAAGTGCAAAAAATACGGGCTGAACAGCCGAATGTGATTCTGGTCGATGCCGGTGATACCCTTCAGGGCAACTTTGTTGAAACCTTTAAAAATGAGCCGATCAGCCCGATGATTCTCGGCTTCAATGCCTTAAAATATGATGCCTGGGTGATGGGCAACCACGAATTTGATTTTGGCCTGAAAGCCCTTTCCACTTCACTAAAACAATTTGATGGCACGGCACTGGCGGGGAATATCTTCTGGGATTCAGGTAAACCTTACCTCCCCTCTTATAAAATCATCGAACGTCAGGGGGTGAAAATCGGCATTATTGGCATGGATACCCCAATGACTGCGGAGTTTGCACAAGGCACCGACCGTATCAATGGCATTCATTTCACCGATCCAGTACAAGAAGTGAAAAAGGTTATTCAGCAAATCCAGCCACAAGTAGATGCCATCGTGCTGGTTGCCCATATGGGAGTCGATAATGAGAATCAGCGCCCTGGTACCGGGGTTGGCGATATCGCCAAGGCCAATCCAGAGCTGGCAGCCATTGTCGCAGGTCATATGCATGTGAAGATTGATAAAGCAGTGGTTAACGGTGTCATTATCACTGAACCAGATAAGTATGGCCGCGCGCTCTCCCGCATTGATCTGAAATTTGAGCAGCGTGAGGGTAAATATCATCTGGTGGATAAAGACAGCTATACCTACCCGATCAAGGGAGTCGAGTCTGATAAAAAGCTGGAAGCGATTTACCAGCCTTATCATGATATTTTGCGCGCCAATGCTAATCGGGTGATTGCAACCTTGAGCGGCAGTAATCTGGTACCGGCCGATGAGATTAAAGGTATTCCTCAGGTTCATATTCAGGATACCGGTATCAGCGCGTTGTATCAGGAGGCGGCACATTATTATGCTCCTCAGGCGCAGGTTATTGCCTTACAGATTGATAACGACCATCCTAAACTGGATGTCGGTGATATCACCGCTAAAGACATTGCATTTAACTATCAATATGCCGGCGGTGAAATCACCGTTTATGCTCTGACCGGTAAAGCGTTAAAACAGTACATGGAGTGGTCGGCTGATTACTTTAATCAGGTTAAAGCGGGTGATGTCACCTACAGTTTTAATCCACAACGTCGCGCTTCAAAATATTCGACCAATGACTTCTTCGATGGTGTGACCTACACCATCGATTTGCGTAAACCAGCAGGTTCGCGCATCACCGACCTACGCCTCAATGACGGCACGCCTGTTACCGATAGCACTCCTATTCATCTGGGAATGAACAGTTACCGGATGGGGCATTTGACGCAAAAAGGTGGCGCATTGGAAGGACAGAAATTCCAAGTGTTATCAGACAGTAAAGCACAATACGGTGAGGAAGACGGCACAATACGTAATCTGACCATTCGCTATTTGACTGATATTAAGGCCGGGAAGTATGAGGGTAAAGTTCAGCAGCGCTGGCATTTAATCGGGTTGGAAGGTTTTGACAAACAGCAGAAGATTGTCAAACAGTTGATTAATAGTGGCAAAATTGCAGTACCAGCAACAGCAGATGGTCGCTACACCAATATTGCGTCAATTAACGTCAAAGATAAGTTGTTTAAGGATAGAGCCAGTTATGATGCTGCATTGGCTACGTTGCAGCAACAAACTACCAGTGCCAGCACTGAGCAGGCTAAGCAACAAGCGCAAACAGATATTATCTTAATCACCGCCCTGAATACGTTCTGATTAGCCACAAAAAAGGCCACCGCAAGGTGGCCTCTATCTTGAGTTAGTTATCAAACTAACATCGTATCTAATGGCTTACTGCGGTAACACGGCTTTAACGGCATTGCCGATTTCAGCCAGACTACGGACTGTTTTCACACCGGCAGCTTCCAGCGCCGCGAACTTATCATCCGCAGTTCCTTTACCACCCGCAATGATGGCGCCTGCGTGGCCCATACGCTTACCTTTTGGTGCAGTTACACCGGCGATGTAACCCACAACAGGTTTGGTCACGTGATCTTTAATATAAGCAGCGGCTTCTTCTTCAGCGTTACCACCAATTTCACCGATCATCACAATAACTTCAGTCTGCGGGTCTTCCTGGAACAACTTCAGAATATCAATGAAGTTAGAACCTGGGATCGGGTCGCCACCGATGCCAACACAAGTGGACTGACCGAAACCGATATCCGTGGTTTGTTTTACCGCTTCATAGGTCAAAGTACCGGAACGAGAAACAATACCCACTTTGCCCGGTAAATGAATGTGGCCCGGCATGATGCCAATCTTACATTCACCTGGGGTGATAACACCTGGGCAGTTCGGACCGATCATCCGTGCATCAGACTGTTCTAATCTGACTTTTACTACCAGCATATCCAGTGTTGGGATGCCTTCAGTAATACAGATGATCAGTTTGATACCGGCATCAATAGCTTCCAGAATGGAGTCTTTACAGAACGGCGCTGGCACGTAGATAACAGATGCCGTAGCACCGGTAGTTTCTACTGCTTCACGTACGGTATTGAATACTGGTAGGCCCAGATGCTGGGTGCCGCCTTTACCTGGCGTTACGCCGCCAACCATTTTTGTACCATAGGCAATAGCTTGTTCGGAGTGGAAAGTCCCTTGGCTACCGGTAAAACCCTGGCAAATAACTTTGGTGTTTTTATCAATTAAAATAGACATTATTTAGCCCCCACTGCCGCTACAACTTGCTGAGCCGCATCTGTCAGGCTGGTCGCAGCAATGATATTCAAACCGCTGTCTGCCAATTTTTTGGCACCCAGTTCAGCGTTATTTCCTTCCAGACGAACCACCACTGGCACGTTTACGCCCACTTCTTCAACCGCACCAATGATGCCGTCAGCGATCAGGTCACAGCGCACAATGCCGCCGAAAATGTTAACCAGAACCGCTTTCACTTTGTCATCAGACAGAATGATTTTGAATGCTTCAGTCACACGCTCTTTGGTTGCACCACCGCCAACATCGAGGAAGTTAGCCGGTTCACCACCGTGAAGTTTCACGATGTCCATGGTTCCCATTGCCAAACCGGCACCGTTAACCATGCAACCAATGTTGCCATCCAACGCCACGTAGTTCAGTTCCCACTGCGCCGCATCAGCTTCACGTTTATCTTCCTGCGACTTATCACGCATTTCACGCAGTTCTGGTTGACGGAACAAGGCGTTACCATCAGCACCCAGCTTGCCATCCAGACAGATCAGATCGCCCTGTTTGGTAATCACCAGCGGGTTGATCTCAACCATCGCCAAGTCACGTTCCAAGAACAATGTTGCCAGGCCCATAAAGATCTTGGTGAACTGAGTGACTTGCTTACCGGTCAGGCCCAGTTTAAAGGCTAACTCGCGGCCCTGATAAGGCTGCGGCCCCGTCAACGGATCCAATGCGATTTTGTGGATCAGTTCAGGCGTTTCTTCGGCAACTTTCTCAATTTCAACACCGCCTTCAGTGGATGCCATAAACACCACGCGACGGGAGCTACGGTCAATAACCGCGCCCAGATACAGCTCTTTATCGATATCAGTCGCAGCTTCAACCAGAATTTGGTGAACCGGCTGACCGTGGGCATCTGTCTGGTAGGTCACCAAGTTTTTACCCAACCACTGTTCAGCGAAAGCACGAATATCTTCTTTGCTGTTAACCAGTTTCACGCCGCCCGCTTTACCGCGACCACCCGCATGCACCTGACATTTAACCACCCACGGGCCAGCACCGATTTTAGATGCGGCTTCTTCTGCTTCACGCGGTGTAGTACAAGCGTAGCCAGTTGGCGCTGGCATGCCATACCGAGCAAACAGTTGTTTTGCCTGATATTCGTGTAAATTCATGATGTTCTATCCATATAAGGTCTGAGATGGGCCGAAGCCTACTAGGTAGCCTGATTGCACGGAGGCAGGTTAATCAACACCTTGCAATCAGACTGACCTTGTCATTTATCTTTTTTATACGTCGAGCAGTAAGCGAGCTGGATCTTCCAGCATCTCTTTCACCGTCACCAGATAACCCACGGACTCGCGGCCATCAATCAAACGGTGATCGTAGGACAGTGCCAAATACATCATTGGCAGAATCACTACCTGACCATTTACCGCCATTGGCCGGTCTTTGATAGCATGCATACCAAGGATCGCGCTTTGTGGTGGGTTAATGATCGGAGTCGACATCAGGGAGCCGAATACGCCGCCATTGGTAATAGTGAAATTACCGCCAGTCAGCTCTTCTACTTTCAGTTTGCCGTCACGGCCTTTTACAGCCAGTTCTTTGATTTTCTTCTCGATATCAGCCATACCCAGGGTATCTACATCACGCAACACTGGCGTCACCAGACCGCGCGGGGTAGAAACCGCAATACTGACATCAAAGTAGTTGTGATAGACCACATCTTCGCCATCAATAGAAGCATTCACTTCAGGATAACGTTTCAAAGCTTCAACTACCGCTTTGATATAGAAGGACATAAAGCCAAGACGAACACCGTGGCGCTTCTCGAAAGCTTCACCGTACTGCTTACGCAGGTCCATGATCGGCTTCATATTGATTTCGTTAAACGTGGTCAGCATTGCTGTACTGTTTTTCGCTTCCAACAAACGCTCAGCAACACGTTTACGCAAGCGGGTCATAGGTACGCGTTTTTCGCTACGGCTAGCCAGTGCCGCAGGTGCGGCGGCGGCTACTTTGGTCTCAGCCACTGCCGGTGCCGTTTTACGGTTTGCCAAATGACTATCGACATCTTCACGGGTAATACGGCCACCCACGCCGCTGCCTTTAATGGCAGTAGCATCAAGGTCATGTTCTGCAATCAGACGGCGAATTGCCGGGCTGAGAGTATCGTTACTCTCTTCTTCCAGGCTAGCGGTCTGGCGCTGCGCCGGAGTGGACTCAGTGCTTTGACTTTTTTCTTCCGTCGGCTTACCTGAACTGTCACTTGGACGAATACGGCCCAGTACCTGACGTGAGGTCACAGTCGCGCCTTCGTCTTCCAAAATGGCGTCTAAAATACCGTCCTGACTGGCCGGAACTTCCAGAATCACTTTGTCCGTTTCAATCTCAACCAGCACTTCATCGCGTTTAACGCTGTCGCCCGGTTTCTTGTGCCAAGTTGCTACAGAGCCATCAGCGACAGACTCAGGGAGGTCAGGAACATTAATATCTACGCTACTCATTCTCTATCCTTTATATGTTAACCGGCTCGCTACTCGACGGTAAGCGCGTCATTAACCAGAGCTTGTTGTTGTTTCTGGTGTACGGAAATGTATCCAACTGCCGGTGAAGCTGATGCAGGGCGACCGGCATAACGCAAGGAAGCACCAAATGGAATCACTTCGCGGAAGTTGTGCTGGCTACAATACCAGGCACCCTGGTTCAGCGGCTCTTCCTGGCACCAGACGAAATCATGCACATGAGCGAACTGTTCCAACACCGCTTGTACAGCATGATGCGGGAACGGATAAAGCTGCTCAATACGCACGATAGCAACATCGGTTTGCCCATTCTTACGGCGTTGTTCCAGCAGGTCGTAATACACTTTGCCTGAACACATAACGACACGTTTGACGCCTTTCGCATCCAGCTCGTCAACTTCACCAATCGCTGGTAAGAAGCTGCCATTTGCCAATTCATCAAGCGATGATATGGCCAACGGATGACGCAACAATGACTTAGGTGACATTACCACCAGCGGGCGACGCATACCACGTAATGCCTGACGACGGATCATGTGGTAAACCTGCGCCGGCGTAGAGGGGATACACACCTGCATATTTTGTTCGGCACAAAGTTGCAGATAACGCTCCAGTCGTGCGGATGAGTGCTCTGGACCCTGCCCTTCATAACCATGTGGCAGCAACATCACCAGGCCACACATCCGGCCCCATTTCTGCTCACCGGAGCTGATGAACTGGTCGATAACCACTTGCGCACCGTTGGCAAAGTCACCAAACTGCGCTTCCCAGATAGTCAGGGTGCGTGGTTCTGCGGTGGCATAGCCATATTCAAATGCTAACACCGCTTCTTCTGACAGCACGGAGTCCCAAACCTGGAAGTCACCCTGCCCACTGTGTACGTTCGCCAGCGGCACATAAACCGAGCCATTTTTCTGGTTATGGATCACCGCATGACGATGGAAGAAGGTACCGCGACCCGCGTCTTCACCGGACAAACGAATCGGAATCCCTTCATCTACCAGCGTTGCGTAAGCCAGTGTTTCAGCCCCACCCCAGTCAAACGGCTTCTCACCACTTGCCATCAAAGCACGATCGCCATAAATCTTGGCAACACGGGATTGCATTTCAATGGCTTCCGGCGCATGGCTGATGCGACGCGCCAGATCTTGCAGGCGTTTCATCTCAACTTTGCTTGGATATTCTTCGTCCCACTCATGGTTCAGATACGGCGACCAGGTGAAGGATTGCAGATTCATCGGACGCCACTCTTCCACCACACAGTCACCACCATCCAGCGCATCACGATACAGGTTGACCATTTCCGTGGCATCTTCCAGGCTGGCGATATTTTGCTCGGTCAGCTTGTCAGCATAAATCTTGCGCGGCGTCGGGTGTTTTTTGATCTTCTGATACATCACGGGCTGCGTTGCACTTGGCTCATCGGCTTCGTTATGCCCATGGCGGCGATAGCAAACCAGATCGATCATCACGTCACGTTTAAAGGTGTTACGGAAATCCAACGCCAGACGGGTAACAAACGCCACAGCTTCAGGATCATCAGCATTCACGTGGAAAATCGGAGCCTGTACCATTTTGGCGATATCGGTACAGTACTGGGTAGAACGCGCATCCAGTGGGTTCGAGGTAGTGAAACCAATCTGGTTGTTGATAACAATGCGCACCGTCCCGCCCACTTCATAGCCACGTGCCTGTGACATATTCAGTGTTTCTTGCACCACGCCCTGGCCGGTAATCGCCGCATCACCATGAATAGTGATTGGCAGAACCATATTGCTGCGTGCTTCATCCAGACGATCACGGCGTGCACGTACCGAACCGATAACCACCGGGCTGACAATTTCCAGATGGGATGGGTTAAAGGCCAGTGCCAGGTGAACCAGGCCACCTTCAGTTTCCACATCGGATGAGAAGCCTTGGTGATATTTAACGTCACCGGTCCCCAGATGCTCTTTATGCTTACCGGCAAATTCGTCAAACAAATCTTCCGGCTTCTTACCCAAAACGTTGATCAATACGTTGAGGCGGCCACGGTGAGCCATCCCCAGAACCACTTCACGGGTACCATTTTTCCCCGCATGGCGAATCATCTCTTTCAGCATGGTGACCAGCGAATCGCCGCCCTCCAGCGAGAAACGCTTCGCGCCCGGGAATTTAGCCCCTAAATAACGTTCCAGACCTTCAGCGGCAGTCAATTCGCTCAGGAAGCGACGTTTTTCTTCATCACTGAATGTCGGTTTCCCAACCACCGACTCAATACGCTGCTGAAGCCAGCGTTTTTCTTCGGTGTTGGTAATGTGCATGTATTCAGCGCCGATAGAGCCGCAATAGGTCTGTTTCAGTGCTGCATACAGGTCAGACAACTTCATGGTTTCTTTGCCAATAGCAAAAGAACCCACATTGAAGGTGTTTTGGAAATCGGCTTCGGTCAGGTGGTGGTAGGAAGGTTCAAGGTCTGGAACAGACTCCTGCTTCCACAAACCGAGTGGATCAAGGTTGGCATGTTGATGACCACGGAAGCGGAAGGCGTTGATTAACTGCAACACCTTAACTTGCTTGGCATCATTTTCAGGATCGCTGATGGATGAGTTATAACGAGAGGAATCCTTCGCCAAGCGACGGAAATACTCACGTGTTTGAGAGTGGAACTGATCAGGTTTTACACCCGTTGTTGGTAGCTGTTGAAAAATTGAACGCCAACTATCATCAACGGAACCAGGATCGGTTAAAAAGTCTTCATAGAGCTGCTCTATGTAGGACTGGTTCGCGCCCGCCAGATAGGAGGAATCCAGCCAGGCCTTCATTGCGCCGTTCTGCATCATGATCCCTTAAGCTTTGAAGCTTCAGTTTTCGCCGTGGTTAACATATACACCGTAGTATCAACGGTTTGCCGTAAAAACGGTTCACTCGACATGCTCAATGCACGTTCTGTTATGGACCTTAACGGTCCCGTTCAAGGAACCTCTAAAAACTGACTGCATGCCGGCTTTTAGAGATTCCCTACCTTGAAGCAACCCGGGAAATACATTCCCCGGGTTAATAAACTCACATCATGCACTACGTTGCAACTATCATTCGCTACCCTGTAGCTATACATGCGCTACGCTGTAACTATCATGCGCTACGCTGTAACAACATAGACTTAATGTGACCAATTGCTTTGGTCGGGTTAAGGCCTTTAGGACAAACACTGACACAATTCATGATGCTATGGCAGCGGAAAACACTAAAAGCGTCGTCCAGGTCATCCAACCGTGCTGCTGTTTCGGTATCACGGCTGTCAATCAGGAAGCGATAAGCAGCCAGTAACCCTGCCGGGCCGACAAACTTATCTGGATTCCACCAGAATGACGGACAAGATGTCGAGCAACAGGCGCACAGGATGCATTCATACAAACCATCCAGTTTTTCGCGCTGTTCCGGGGATTGCAAATGCTCACGTGCCGGCGGATTTTTGCCATCATTCAACAGGTAAGGTTTAATTTTCTCGTACTGAGTATAAAACTGCCCCATATCGACCACTAAATCCCGCACCACCGGTAACCCCGGCAATGGGCGAATCACAATCTTTTTATTACCCTTTTGCAATGCCGAGACTGGCGTAATACAAGCCAGACCGTTTTTGCCATTCATATTCAAACCGTCTGAACCACACACACCTTCACGGCATGAACGGCGAAACGACAGGGTAGGATCTTTTTCTTTCAACTGGATGAGCGCATCCAGCAACATCATATCCCGGCCTTCTTCCGCTTCCAGCTCATAATCCTGCATGTGCGGCGCGTTATCGATGTCCGGGTTATAACGATAAATTGAGAACTCAAGTTTCATGACCTTTTCCTCCGCAACGGGTTAGGTTTAACCCTATCAACACAACACATGCATTAATAAGAACGCACTTTCGGCGGGAATGCCGCGCGTAGCTTAGGCTGCATGTTTACCTCACGGCGGGTCATGCTCTCAGTGTCTGGCAAATAGAGCGAATGGCACAGCCAGTTAGCATCATCACGGTCCGGGAAGTCGAAGCGGCTATGAGCACCACGACTTTCGGTACGGAAGTTTGCTGATACGGCGGTGGAAAACGCAGTTTCCATCAGGTTATCCAATTCCAGACATTCAATACGCTGGGTATTGAACTCGCTGGAAGTGTCATCCAGACGGGCATTTTGCAGACGTTCGCGGATAGTTCTTAACTCTTCCAATCCTTTCGCCATCGCATCACCTTCGCGGAATACCGAGAAGTTATGCTGCATGCAAGATTGCAGTGCTTTGCGGATCTCAACGGGATCTTCACCTGAACGGGTGTTGTTCCAACGGTTCATTCGTTCCAGTGAGGCTTCAATATCTGATTCGCTGGCATCGCGGCTAGCACCCTGCTCCAGTAATGACTCTTGCAGATGCATACCGGCAGCACGACCAAACACCACCAGGTCCAGCAATGAGTTGCCCCCCAGGCGGTTGGCACCGTGGACGGAAACACAGGCGATTTCACCGACCGCAAACAAACCAGGGATGACAACATCTTCACCCTTTTCATTTACTGTAATTGCCTGGCCGGTCACTTTGGTCGGAATACCGCCCATCATGTAATGACAGGTTGGAATAACCGGAATAGGCTCTTTGATTGGGTCAACATGAGCAAAGGTGCGAGATAACTCAAGGATGCCCGGCAGGCGGGATTCCAGCACATCTTTACCCAAGTGATCTAATTTCAGTTTGGCATGTGGGCCCCAAGGACCATCACAGCCACGACCTTCACGGATTTCAATCATAATGGAACGTGCAACCACGTCACGACCCGCCAAATCTTTGGCGTTCGGGGCATAACGTTCCATAAAGCGTTCACCGTGCTTATTCAGCAGATAGCCACCTTCACCACGGCAACCCTCGGTAACCAGCACCCCTGCCCCAGCGATACCCGTCGGGTGGAACTGCCACATTTCCATATCCTGCACCGGTACACCGGCACGCAGTGCCATCCCCACGCCGTCACCGGTATTAATGTGCGCATTGGTGGTTGATTGATAGATACGACCCGCACCACCGGTGGCCAGCACCGTGGCCCGCGCTTTGAAATAGACCACTTCACCGGTTTCAATACAGATAGCAGTACAGCCAACGAAGGCGCCATCCTGATTTTTCACCAGATCCAGTGCATACCACTCAGAGAAGATAGTGGTGTGGTTTTTCAGGTTTTGCTGATAAAGGGTGTGTAATAGCGCATGGCCGGTACGGTCTGCGGCTGCCGCAGTTCGCGCCGCCTGCTCACCACCAAAGTTGCGCGATTGCCCACCAAATGGCCGCTGATAAATGCTGCCATCTTCTAAACGGGAGAAAGGTAACCCCATATGTTCCAGTTCGAGTACCGCTTCTGGACCGGTTTTACACATATATTCAATGGCATCCTGGTCACCGATATAATCGGAACCTTTTACCGTGTCATACATATGCCATTCCCAGTTATCTTCATGGGTATTACCCAGCGCCACGGTAATACCGCCCTGCGCAGATACCGTATGGGAACGGGTAGGGAAAACTTTAGATATCAGGGCACAAGACAGCCCCATTTGTGAAATTTGCAGTGCGGCGCGCATACCTGCACCACCTGCACCGACGACGACAGCGTCAAACTCTCTGACCGGCAGTTTCATTTAAGCACCCCACACCACAATTGTTCCATACAATAGATAGACCAGCAGCGTAACCACAACGGCCAGTTGTAACACCAGTCGTACCGCTAGCGGCTTTATATAGTCCGTTAATACCTGCCACAGACCAATCCAAGCGTGAGCCAGAATCGACAGCAAGGTCAGCAGGGTAAATACTTTTGTGATGTGCGAGGCAAAAAAGCCGCGCCAGATTTCATAGGTGATGTCCGGGACAATAACGACGAAGCCCAGGATATAAAGAATATAAAGAGTGATGACGATTGCAGAAGCACGCAGTAACAGCCAGTCGTGTACTCCATTACGCCCTAACGCAGAAGCATTGCTTACCATACGAGGACTCCAGCTAAAACTGACAGCACCAAGGTTAACACCATTGTTACTTGTGCGGAGCGGGTCCCCGCAGCCAAGCTCTCTTCGATGTAGCCAAAATCCATAAGCAAGTGACGGATGCCACCGCAAACGTGATAGGCCAGCGCAGTAAGTATTCCCCAGAAGATGAATTTAACAATAAAACTATTCATGACAGCCGCTGCTTGCATGAATCCCTCTTGCGAGGAAACAGACAAACCTAACAGCCAAAGGAGGATACCAACGGCAACGAAAGTAATTACGCCAGAGACTCGGTGTAAAATGGACGCTATCGCAGTAACGGGAAATCGAATCGTTTGCAGATCCAAGTTGACAGGTCTTTGTTTTTTCACGGTTTTGCCCACACAGCTCTTATTATTTTCCTTCCTCCGGGCCTTGTTGGGATCAGACAGCGTTAAGAGCCGAAACCCTTCACATCGCACATTTAAACATAACATCCTGCATGCCTAAATGACGTGTTCTATATAACGCTGGGTGCTCCTACTTCAGGGTAATCCGGAGACCTGGCGGCAGTATAGGGGGTTCACATTCTTATTACAATTCCCACACAAACCGATTGGTAACATTTCCCCTGAACAGTGATTAGGATCACGATTTACACAATTTATATAAAATTAATTATCTGATTTGACAAAGAATAAACATTTCCATTACAACTAGGGTAGAAATAAGCCCTATGATGCACTAAAGGTCTGCGGATACACTTCCCCATAAGCCTAAGTTATGCAACAGTGTATTAAGTGAATATCCCCATAGATATCGTAGGCAATGAACTATAAACGATAAGCATCCGACAAATCGTTAACAACTTTGTAACGTCGCTATCGATCCAGCCTCTCGGATCGCTGGCCGCATTGGTAAGACACTCTGTACCCTAAATCATGTTTTAATCGTGAATAAAACGTTTAATCGTGAATCAAACAGAGCAGTGCCGATAAGATAATGCCCTACAGGCATCTAAGACATTCCAGTTGTTAGCGGTTTTTAAAATAAGCGCGAAGGAGACTGTAAATGGCTGATAAAAAAGCGACGCTGAATCTGGCAGGCGAAGCTGCGATTGAACTGAAGGTTCTATCCCCAACCCTCGGCACTGACGTGATCGACGTCAGCACTTTAGGTTCTAAAGGGTATTTTACCTATGACCCTGGGTTTACCTCTACCGCGTCCTGCGAATCAAAAATCACGTTTATCGATGGTGATAAAGGGATCCTACTGCATCGTGGATACCCTATTGATCAATTGGCAAAAAACTCTACTTATCTGGAAGTTTGCTACATTTTGCTGTACGGCGAAACCCCCACAGCAGAAGAGTATGAAACCTTCAAAGCGACAGTAACCCGCCACACCATGATCCACGAGCAAATCACCAGCTTGTTCCGTGGGTTCCGTCGCGACTCACATCCGATGGCTGTATTATGCGGAGTGACCGGTGCACTGGCCGCGTTCTACCATGACGCACTGGATGTAAACAACGAGCGCCATCGTGAAATTACCGCCTTCCGTCTGCTGTCTAAAATGCCAACAGTGGCTGCCATGTGTTATAAATATTCCATCGGCCAGCCGTTTGTTTATCCACGTAACGACCTGTCCTATGCCGGTAACTTCCTGCGTATGATGTTCTCCACACCGTGCGAAGAGTATGAAGTCAACCCGGTGCTGGAACGCGCGATGGATCGTATTTTTATCCTACATGCCGACCACGAACAGAACGCCTCTACCTCTACTGTGCGCACCGCAGGTTCTTCGGGCGCTAACCCGTTTGCCTGTATCGCCGCGGGGATAGCATCCCTGTGGGGGCCAGCTCACGGCGGCGCGAACGAAGCCTGCCTGAAAATGCTGGAAGAGATTAAATCTGTCGAGCATATTCCAGAATTTATCAAACGCGCGAAGGATAAAAACGACTCATTCCGCCTGATGGGCTTCGGTCACCGCGTGTATAAGAATTACGATCCGCGCGCTACGGTGATGAAAGAAACCTGTGATGAGGTATTGAAAGAACTCAAACTGGAAAATGACAGCCTATTTGCTGTCGCGAAAGAGCTGGAACGTATCGCACTGGAAGACCCCTACTTCGTTGAGAAAAAGCTATATCCAAACGTGGACTTCTATTCAGGTATCATCCTGAAAGCCATGGGGATCCCGTCTTCAATGTTTACCGTGATGTTCGCGATAGCCCGTACCATTGGCTGGATTGCTCACTGGAATGAAATGCACGATGAGGGCCTTAAAATTGCCCGTCCGCGTCAGCTTTATACCGGTTATGCCGAACGTGACTTCAATAGTCAACTGAAGAAATAAGCAGAGTAATTAGACTGTTTATGATGAGAGCGCCACCGGTGAAGGTGGCGTTTTTTTATAGAGAAATCAGTGGATCGCGCCGCCTGATATATGCAGATCGTGTTCAATTTGCATGGCAATAGAGATAGCCAGTTCTAAGGCTACCAGCACTGAATGTGTTGACATACTGGGTGATCCGGGGTGAGCTACCGCCTGTTCCGGCAGATAAGGGATATGAATGAAACCACCCTTCACCTCACTATTGAGCTGGTTTAACCGATGCAATAACCCGTACATCACATGGTTACAGACATAGGTTCCGGCCGTCTGGGAGACCGAGGCCGGAATGCCCGCCTCACGGATACCCTGCACCATCGCCTTGATGGGCAAACGGGTAAAGTATGCCGCCGGGCCATCCTCAACTATCGGCTGATCTACCGGTTGATTCCCCAAATTGTCAGGAATACGGGCATCATCAACGTTAATAGCTACCCGTTCGATAGTAATATCGGCGCGTCCCCCGGCCTGACCGACAGCCAACACCAATACTGGCTGAATTTCATCTATCGCGGCATTCAACGCAATTAATGCTTCACCAAAGGCGCAAGGCAACTGGCGAGCCACCACTCTGACCCCACCCAGCATTAAATCATTCAATTGTTTGACCACTTCCCAAGAAGGATTTACTCGCTCCCCACCAAATGGCTCAAACCCGGTAATTAATACACTTCTCATCACCACTCCTAGAGGAACATCAGGAAATACAGCAAGAATACGTTAACAATCAATAGAGTCACCCCGGTTGGAATCTGCGCTTTAATCACCGCATTCTTATCCGGCAACTCCAGTAACGCAGCAGGAACGATATTAAAGTTGGCTGCCATCGGCGTCATTAAGGTACCGCAGTACCCTGAGAACATACCAATAGCTGCCATCACTGCGGGATTACCGCCGTGTTGCAATACTAAAATTGGAATACCGATACCGGCAGTGACGATGGGGAAAGCAGCAAAGGCATTACCCATGATCATGGTTAACAGTGCCATGCCAATAGCATAGACCGCCACGGCGACAAAGCGATGATCGACTGCCAGATATTCCTGTGTCAGATGGGCAATAGCAGTTCCGACCCCGGCGGTGGTAAACAGCAGGCCAAGGGTGGCCAATATCTGTGGCAAGATAAATGCCCAGCCGATGGAATCGAGCAAACGCCGAGCTTCCTGCACCGGTTGTGCCGCGGTTTCGTGGGTCATGACGACCGCAATAATCAAACCGAGAACACAACCAACAGTCATCGAGAATAAGGTGACTAAGGTGGCGTGGTTGCCGGTGCCAAACAGCCATTGATCCAGCGCGGGGATATTGTTAAACAGCAGCACGCCAATAACCGTCACCACTGGGATAGCCAATGTCGGGATGAACAGCCGGTTCCCCAAACGCTTGGCACTCACTTCGCGCTGTTCTGGAGTGCGTTGATGATAGCTACCCAGTTTTACCCCACCAAAACCGGCAATCAGCGCCATAATCACCACCACCACACCGACAGTAATATTCAGAATGCGCTTCTCATCCGGTCCCTCGCCCGCCAAAGTATTGGCCAGACGATAGGTCCAATCACCCACCAGGAAAATCAGCCCGTATAATCCCCAAAATAAACCGGTGGTGATACGGCGCGGGTTGGCCTTATCACGAAATGACATTAACGCGACAATCAACAGCACTACGCCAGCCAGCCAATAAAGATATTGTTGTTGGAAAATCATTTTGCGTCTCCCTTGGTAGCCAAAGCAGACTGACTCAGCGCGGTTAACTCAGCGGCGAGGTGTTTATCCAAACGTTGCAAACGGTAGGCGTGGATCAGGAAAGCACAAATCGCCGTCGGGATACCCCACAACGCAATGTGTAACGGCTCGGTCTGAATGCCACCGGATTCCAGCATAAAGTTGTGCATAAAAATAATCGCACCGAAAGCGACAAAAATATCTTCACCGAAGAACAACCCAACGTTATCGGTCGCGGCAGACATTGCACGCAGGCGATAACGCACTTTCTCCGGTAACTCACCATAACGGGTTTCAGCCGCCCCTTCTGCCATCGGTGCCAGTAATGGCCGTACCATTTGCGGATGACCACCCAGACTGGTTAAACCCAGCGCGGCTGTCGCTTCACGCACAAACAGATACACAATCAATAAACGGCCAGAGGTGGCACTTTTAATTTGTGAAATCCACACCTGCGCTCGCTCTTTCAAGCCGTGGCGCTCCAGCAAGCCGATAACAGCCAGTGGCAGTAACAGAATCAGAGGCAGGTTGCGGGTATTGAGAAAACCTTCACCCAGTTTTTCCAAAATAGTGGCCATTGGCATTAGCGCCGCCAGACCAGTGATGATACCGGCGGTAATCACCACCAGTACTGCGTTGATACGCAGTAAAAATCCGATTACGATCGCCGCAATACCAATTAGCGGCCAAAGGTTTACCGTTTGTTCCAAGGTGACTCTCCTGTCCTAAAGTGTTGTTATAAAGTGTGATATGTAGCTAATTGATGAAGCAATTCCACCCGGGCCAGGCGGTTATAATTTTTACTGCCCAACGTCCATCTTACTGCGCGGTTACCGTGATATTTTGCTGCTGAAAACTGTGGCGTAAACGGCGGGCAAAATCCAAGGCATGGGCTCCATCACCGTGGACGCATACTGTATCCGCCTGTACCGCTACCCAACTGCTATCACGAGCCTGAACCTGCTGACGCTGCACCATTGCCAACGTTTGTGACAACGCCAACTCGTCACTTTCAATTAAGGCATCTGGCTGGCTGCGCGGCACGAGAGTGCCATCAGGCTGATAGCGACGATCAGCGAATACCTCTTGTCGGGTCACCAAACCTGCGCGTTCACCGGCACGGATCAATTCGCTTCCCGCCAATCCAACCAGCCGTAACGACGTGTCCACGGCTTTCACCGCTTTCGCTATGGCATCCGCCAGCAGAGGATCAACCGCCGCCTGGTTATACAACATGCCATGAGGCTTCACATGTTGCATCACGCCGCCCTCCGCCTTCACGATAGCTGCCAAGGCACCTAATTGATAAACCACTTGGGCATACACCGTCTCAGGGGGTAACTGCATCGCGGTTCGACCAAAATTCTCGCGATCAGGGAAACTCGGATGCGCACCGATAGCAACGCCATATTCCATAGCCCAGCGCACCGACTGGCGCATGGTCTGCGCATCACCGGCATGAAAGCCACAGGCAATATTGGCTGAACTGACCAATTGCAGCAGTGCTTGATCATTAGCGCAGCCTTCACCTAAATCGGCGTTTAAATCAATCTTCATTTGGCCTCCGTCGCATCGAATCCTTGCTGTAAACCCCATTCGATCTGTTTTAAGAAATGCTGTTGCTCCGCTTTGGCCCGCAGCGCCTCCTCAACTGTGCATGGCACAAAATGCACTGGTTCGCCGAGCCTAAGCTGAGCTAAATGATAAAGATCTGCTTCGATAACGCAGGCAATGCGCGGATAACCGCCGGTTGTCTGCGCATCAGCCATCAGCACAATCGGCTGGCCGTTGTGCGGCACTTGCACCACGCCAGGTAATAATCCGTGGGATAGCATCTCGCGGTCCGTGGTGCGCGCTAATTCGCGCCCGGTCAGGCGATATCCCATACGGTTGCTCTGTGGGCTGAGTTGCCAGGCTTCACGCCAAAAAGCACCCTGTGCGATATCGTCGAACTCATGATATTCCGGGCCAGGAACAGCCCGGACACGGTTACCAAATAACAGTTGTTTGATACCGACTGATTCACGTGGTAAACGTGTGGTTTGGCCTAATGGCAGGGTGTCGCCATCTTTGATCAGTCGCCCCTGATAACCGCCAAAACCGGCTTTCAGGTCGGTGCTGCGTGAACCCAACATCTCCGGTACTGCAATCCCTCCAGAGATGGCTAAATAGCTGCGCATTCCCCGATGTGGCACACTGAGTTTTAGCTGCTGCCCCGGCTTGACCGGATAACGCCAGCCGGTCCACAGCAATTGGTTATCAAGCCGGGCATCGCAACCAGCTCCTGTCACCGCTATCCAGCCTGGTTGCGTAAATTGTGCCGTAAACTGACCAAGGGTAATTTCCAGCCCGGCAGCATCAGGCTCATTACCTACCAGCATATTTGCCATGCTGAGCGCTGGTAAATCGAGTGCCCCACCCTGGCTGATTCCCAAACGGCGAAAACCGCCACGGCCACTGTCTTGTACTGTGGTATAAATACCTGAACGAATAATATTCAGCATACGCCCTCCTTTAAGGGCAGGAAGCGCACATTATCGCCGGGCCGTAACAAGGTTGGCGGCATCTCCAGCGGGTTAAACAGTGCCAATGATGTGCGGCCAATAAGTTGCCAGCCGCCGGGCGTTGCCAGTGGATAGATACCGGTTTGGCTACCGCCAATACCGACAGAACCGGGCGCGACCACTAAACGTGGTTCAGCACGCCGTGGCGTGGCGAGTTTTTCCGGCATCCCCCCCAGATATGAGAAGCCCGGCTGGAACCCCAAAAAATAGACGATATAGCTCGCGCCAGCGTGGCACTCCACCACCTGACGCTCTGTCATGCCAGTGTGACGAGCCACTTCAGCCAGGTCTGGGCCTGCCTCACCGCCATAAACCACTGGAATGGTGATATCACGTGATTCAGGCACTAATGATTCGCTCTCCTCCCACCAGCGTTGGAGGCGTTCAATGGCGTCCAGCGCCGTATTTTGTGGATCTGACAATAATAGAGTCAGATTATTCATACCCGGAATCGCTTCAAGGACATCAGGATGATGAATCAGACGATCAGCTAAGCCCCAGATCCGTTGCTGGCTTGCTAATGTTACCGGCGGTTCCAATTCCAGAACCACCGCACTCTCTCCCAATAAATAGCATCGTGCTCTTTGCACTCCCGTCCCCCTAAGACATGTATAGTTTTTATTTTCATTAGATAAATAGCTTTTATAAGGACATATTTATGCGTTAGCACCTAACTGCTGTCAATAGAACTGAATCAACCAATAGATATCAGCAATCACTAGATTCAATGTAAATACTGAAATTAACCGCTGAAAACAGCGTATTTTGAAGTTTTTTACGAAGGAAAGTGGTAAATAATCGATTCTTTTCTTATTTAGAATCAGGCTATAGAGAGCAAATATTCTTAAAAACTGTCGCTTTATCATCCAACTATGGCCAGATGATGATTTTAAATAGCCAGAGAGAGGATAAAACCTTGTTTAAAACATGGTTTAATTGCACATAAACAAGGAGATACCTACAGTAGATTATGCACCGATACTTATTACCAGTGCATAATGTTGCATAATGGTCAGGCGGGATTGGGGATATCGATAAAGATAACTTCAAATTGATGCTTGCTAGCCAACCATTCGCCTAACGCCTTGATACCGTAGCGCTCAGTGGCGTGATGCCCCGCAGCATAAAAATTCACGCCCATCTCCCGGGCAATATGAATTGTTTGCTCTGAAACTTCACCAGTGATAAATGCATCAACACCAAAATCAGCCGCTTGTTGGATAAAACCCTGCCCGCCGCCGGTACACCAGGCAAGACGACGCACATCTACTGGCGCTCGATCACCACAATGTAATACCTCACGGCCCAACAATTTTTCCAGCCGTTCACGTAAAATTACCGCATTTAACGGTGCATCAAACTCACCATAAGGTAAGAAAGATTCAATTTCACCCGACACCCGAATACCCAGTAATTTAGCCAATTGCGCGTTATTGCCTAATTCAGGATGAGCATCCAGTGGCAAATGGTAGCCATACAAATTGATATCGTTGGTAAGCAATGTTTTCAGCCGGTTACGTTTCATTCCACGCACCACGACCGGTTCATTTTTCCAAAAATAACCGTGATGAACCAAAATAGCATCGGCCTGTTGCCCAACCGCAGCATCCAATAGTGCCTGGCTGGCGGTCACGCCGGTGACAATGCGCTTGATCTCTTCGCGCCCCTCAACTTGCAAACCATTGGGTGCATAGTCTTGAAAAGCCGAGATATTCAGTTGGCTATTGAGTAGAGTTTCCAGTTCGGTATTGCGCATTTCATCAGCCTCAAAAAATATAAATGGGTAGTTAAAAACGCTGGCTATCGCCTTGCTCCATCAGGATAAAATTAACCCCCATATCATTACCTTGTTGCAACTCAGTGGCAATGGTTTTACGCACATCTTGTCCCTGTTTAAATGAAGGTTTTATATGACTGATAACCACCGGCAGCCCCTTTAATGGTTGGCCTTCACCGCTGTATTTCTCCAGATTTTTCAATTCCTTCAGCAACCACTTAGGCGTCATATGGCCGTACAACTTGTTATCAGCAACGTCATTGGGGAAAGAAACTTCGATTATCATCCCTTTCAATTGCTGCTGTTTAACCTTTTCGGCCAAGTTACGCCACACCGTATCCAGATTTTTCGACTTTTCCATCTCATCCGGGCCAGTATCACCAAAATAGGCAAATGACTGATTATTACTACTGATCAATAACATAGCAGAGGGGGACTTATCATGGCTCAGTGGATACAATTCCCCCGTCAAACGGGTTAAGCCCAGGCTTAGAGGCTGGTTTGGCCGCACCATTTGCATGCGATAGGTTCCCAGCCGGGTACCGCTGCCGCTGTCAGTAAAGTTAGGCCAGACACGCCAGTTAAAATAGTAGTTTCGCAATACATCAATCGTGTCTGCCGAGGCATAAAGGGGCTTGTTGCTGTCTTGCGGCGAACCGATAATCAGGCCGGAAACATGGTCAAGATGGGCATGACTAAGAAAATAGCTGTTGATGCGCTGGCGAAAGATATAACCCTGACGTGTCAGCGGGGCGGCGGTTTCATCGGTAATATCGGGGAAAGCGCCCTTCTCCAGAGCTTTGGCAATACCCGGTAGCACCGAACCGGCATCCAGAGCTAAATAGACCGGCTGACTATCATCACGAATCAGATAAGATGTCAGATTGCCATCGCTGACACCACCATCCACCCCCAGTGCCACCACCTCAAAACCGGCCGCTGCCAGCGAGCTATATAGGCTAAACGATAAAATCAGCCCGGCGTTAAGCACCATGTGGGTTATCTTATTGGTACATAACGTGGGTTTCGTTAAAACATGGGTTTTAGTTGAAACACAGAATTTAGTCGAAATATATGTCAAAAACATGCAAGCTCCTGGTGATTAGGGATCCTTGCGGCCATCCCGCTTAGCGGCTTCAAATGCCGCGAGTGTAGCCAATCTGGCCAGCTTATGATCCACCAGCGGTAGTGGGTAATCCAGATGTTGCTGTTGCCGCTGCGCCCAGCGCCATGGCTGATGGATATCACTGTCTGGCACCCTAGCCAGCTCAGGTAACCAACGGCGGATAAAAACGCCGCTCGGGTCAAAACGCTCGCCCTGGGTGGTGGGATTAAAAATACGAAAATAGGGTGCAGCATCAGTACCCGTGGAGGCAGCCCACTGCCAGCCTCCATTATTGGCGGCCAAATCCCCATCCAATAGTTGGGACATAAAATAGCGTTCGCCGTGTCGCCAATCGATCAACAGGTCTTTAACCAGAAAACTGGCGCTGATCATCCGCAGGCGGTTATGCATCCAGCCGGTTTCATTCAACTGCCGCATAGCTGCATCAACAATAGGGTAACCTGTTTGTCCCTGCTGCCAGGCAAGTAGTTGCTGTTCTGAGTGATGCCATATTACGCCATCAGTCCAGTCAATAAAGGGACGATGCTGGCATAAACGCGGATAAGCCACTAACAAATGACGATAAAATTCACGCCAGACCAACTCATTGAGCCAAGTAAAAGCACCACCGTCGGAGTTTTCCAGCAACGCGGGACATTCTGCCAACAAGCGGTTAAAGCATTGACGGGGCGAAAGTATCCCCAACGCCAGATAAGGTGACAAACAACTGGTTCCTGCCACAGCAGGCAGATCACGTTGTTGCTGGTAGTCCTGAACCTGCTCGCGACAAAAACTGCGCAGGCGATGTAATGCCGCCTCTTCGCCTGCCGGAAATAATTGGCTATCTACCGGTTGTTGCGGATAGTCAAACGGGAGCAGTGGTAATGGCATGGCAGCTACCACGTTATCGCGCGTTTTTGGCGCAGGGACACAACGGCATTCACTCATCATTAAACGCTGAATAAAAGCACGACGAAACGGGGTAAATACTTTGTACATCTCATTATTACCGGTCAGGACACTGCCCGGCGGCAATAACACACTGTCATCGAAACGGTGGCAGGTAATGGTATGACCGGCTTCTTGCCGATGATTGAGCCGCGTCACTAGCGCCCCATCTCGCAGTTGTTCATTTAACTCATACTGTTGGTTAAAAAATAGCGCATCAACTTGCTGCTGCTGACAAAAATCATCCAGCCAGATAATGGAGTCCTGAAAATCATCACACTGATGATAGTGTAGCGGTATCGCCCGGATAGCCAGTGCGTGCTGTAACTGTTGTAGGTTTTGCAGCAGGAAGGTGGCCTGCCGAGGGGCCATATCATGTGCGGCCCATTGTGCAGGGGTCGCGATAAATAGCGCAATCACAGTGGCTTGTGGGTCCTGACAAGCGGCATGCAGCGCCAGATTATCCGTTACGCGTAAATCATTACGAAACCAGACCAGATGCGTCGCCATGCCTTATCCTTGTGCCGAGTAAAATGTAAAATAGCGTTGTCCGGCCAGATACTCATTCGGGAATTCAACCAAGTAAGCATTTATTTGGCCGATGGGGACACTCAAAGGCAACTCACCTACCCGATACTGCTCGATAAGCTGTGCCAATGCCTGACGTTGTGTTGACGTAAGGTAAGGCCGAAAATAACCCTGTACATGCATTAATACGTTGGTGTGATTGGCGGACGTTGGCTGATGAGACAACAAATGCAGTAAACGCTGGCGATACTCATCAGTAAACTCAATTAATGATGACCATCTATCCATTGAGGCAATAAAAGGACCGATTTCGCGGTATTCAGGCTGCGAATGCGCCAACAGCACTAACTTATAGCGGCTATGAAAATCCATCAATTGGCCACGTGTTATGCCTGCTGCATATAACGCATCAAGCTCGTCTCGCGCATGGCAGTACTCGATACTGTGGGTTACCTGATTACTCTCCAGCATTCTATTCTCCCTTGGCCTTGGCAGCTTTTCTCATCACAGCATAACAGTTGTTGCCCGAGAACCACGCTCTTGCTTGATACCTTTATATCTGGGGCAGATATAAAGGCAGTAAAAAGCCCGCGAGTGTTAACCCACGGGCCATTAATTTTACGCCGTTTTTATCTACGAGCAGCTTACTGATTTATCTCAGTAAAAATCCTGTATTGCCGATTCAGACTGTGCCAACCACACCGGCTTATCACTGGTTTTAGCCCAAACCCGGTGCAGATAGCTGTAAAAACGGGCGCGATCTTTGCGGAAAAGCATCACCGGCAGTGCCAGTAAACCGACCAGAATCACTGCGCTCCGGCGCAAGAGAACCTGATGCAATGGGTATGCGTTGTACATGGTCATAACGATCCTCCTTTAAAACGCCTTGGTGTAACAGCCAACTCGGTTAAACAGAGAGTCGATTTACAACTTGGCGTTAAAAATAAAATAAACAAAATTGGAAACTGGACAAAATTTTACCGTATCGGTTGAAATTTTACCACTCATCCGACCACTCAATCACGTCAAAATCCGAAATAAATTGTCAATTCTGTAATTTTGTTACAACAAGGTTAATTTAAAACCAATCATTAGTTACATTGCAGTTATGTACTCTTTAGTAATTGGCACATTATATGTATTGACTCAGTGCCTAACCCTTCAAGGGCCAGAATTGGCGACACTGCGCCGCCACTGGTTAATTTACACCCATTTCGTGTCTATTTTTTGACCGTTTTTATACTTTTTTTACACCTCTCGGCCATTTTTTATCAGGAACTTTTCGCTCGACTTCATAAGCTGTTGTTATCAAAAATAAGCGTTGTGGAGGTGTATCGTGAGTTTCAGCATCATTAGTGGTGCGCTGTTGGTCCTACTGCTTCTTGGCTATCTGGTTTATGCCTTGTTTAATGCGGAGGATTTTTAAATGGCAGCGTCAGGATTTCTGCTTATCGCCAGCTTCATGCTGGTGTTGTTGGTGCTGTCCCGCCCGTTGGGGAGCTTTTTGGCTCGCATAATCGAAGGCGAACCCTTTGCGCCATTGCGCCAAGTCGAGGCCGGTTTATGGCGTTGTAGCGGTGTAAAAAATGAAGAGATGAACGGCTGGCAATATGCGCTCGCCATTCTCTGCTTTAACTTACTGGGTATTGCCTTGCTGTTCACGCTGTTGATGGCGCAAGGTTCGTTACCGCTAAATCCTGAACACATGCCGGGTATGTCATGGCATCTGGCCTTAAATACCGCGGTCAGCTTTGTCACTAACACCAACTGGCAAGCCTATAGCGGCGAAAACACCCTCAGTTATCTGAGTCAAATGGCCGGTCTGACGGTACAAAACTTCCTCTCTGCTGCAACCGGCATTGCCGTCGCTTTTGCTCTGATCCGTGCCTTTGCCCGCCATTCTGCCCACACACTGGGAAATGCCTGGGTCGATCTGGTGCGCATCACCTTATATGTGTTGCTGCCGATTGCGCTGATTATCGCGCTAATTTTCGTCAGTCAGGGGGTATTACAAAACCTGGATGGCTACCTGCATATCACCACCCTTGAAGGGGTAAAACAGACCCTACCAATGGGACCGGTAGCCTCGCAGGAAGCCATAAAAATGTTGGGGACCAACGGCGGCGGTTTTTTTGGCGCTAACTCCGCACATCCATTTGAAAACCCAACTGCTTTTAGTAACTTTGTGCAGATGCTGGCGATTTTCCTCATACCCTGTGCACTCTGTTTTGCCTTCGGTCAGGTGGTGGGTGATAGCCGTCAGGGCCATGCGCTGATCTGGGCTATGTCACTGATTTTTGTGGTGGCCGTAGTCGTGGTGATGTATGCAGAACTGGCCGGTAACCCGCACTTAACTCAGTTAGGTGCCGACAGCAATATCAATATGGAAGGTAAAGAATCCCGCTTCGGCATTCTGGCAACCAGTATGTATGCCGTGGTCACTACCGCAGCCTCTTGTGGGGCCGTTAACGCCATGCATGACTCCTTTACCGCCTTAGGTGGCATGGTACCGATGTGGTTAATGCAGATTGGCGAGGTGGTGTTTGGTGGGGTCGGTTCTGGGTTATACGGCATGCTGCTATTCGTGCTGCTGACCGTCTTTATTGCCGGGTTGATGATTGGTCGTACCCCTGAATATCTTGGCAAGAAAATTGACGTATTTGATATGAAAATGACCGCGCTGGCCATTCTGGTCACCCCGGCTATCGTGCTGCTGGGTACCGCACTGGCACTCTGTACTGATGCCGGGCGGGCGGGGATTCTTAACCCCGGTGCGCATGGTTTTAGCGAAGTTCTCTACGCCCTCTCCTCTGCGGCCAACAATAACGGCAGCGCCTTTGCTGGTCTGAGTGTCAATACGCCGTTTTATAACCTGCTGCTGGCTGCCGCCATGTTCTTCGGCCGCTTTGGCGTGATTCTGCCGGTATTGGCCATTGCCAACTCATTGGTGGCGAAGAAGCGGCAACCCGCGGGTAATGGCACGCTGCCAACCGCTGGACCACTATTTATCGGTTTGCTGGTAGGTACGGTGCTGTTGGTCGGCGCATTGACCTTTATCCCAGCGCTGGCCTTAGGTCCGGTTGCTGAGCATCTGCAAGTTTGGTTAGCACATTGATGAGAGAACTACTATGACACGCAAACAACGCGCGATTTTTGAGCCAGCACTGGTTCGTACTGCGCTTATTGATGCCGTGAAGAAACTGGACCCACGCGTCCAATGGCGTAACCCAGTGATGTTCGTGGTCTATCTGGGGAGTTGGTTGACCACTCTGATTTGGCTGGCGATATTAAGCGGCCAAACCACCGGTAGTGCCATGTTTACCGGCAATGTGGCTCTGTGGCTGTGGTTTACCGTGCTGTTTGCCAACTTCGCCGAAGCTTTGGCCGAGGGGCGCAGTAAAGCGCAAGCAGAAAGTCTGCGTGGGGTGAAAAAAACCAGTTGGGCCAAAAAATTGTCAGAAGCCCGCTTTGATGCGCCACAGGAGAAAGTCTCCGCCGATAGCTTGCGCAAAGGCGATGTGGTGTTGATTGAAGCTGGCGATACCGTGCCCTGTGACGGCGAAGTGCTGGAAGGTGGTGCATCCGTTGATGAAAGCGCCATTACCGGCGAATCTGCTCCGGTTATCCGTGAATCCGGTGGTGACTTCTCTTCCGTGACCGGCGGTACCCGCGTGCTGTCCGACTGGTTGGTAGTTGAGTGCAGCGTTAACCCCGGCGAAACCTTCCTCGACCGGATGATCGCCATGGTTGAAGGCGCGAAACGGCGTAAAACCCCTAACGAAGTGGCGTTGACCATTTTGCTGGTGGCTCTGACTATTGTCTTCTTACTGGCGACGGCGACACTCTATCCGTTCTCGGTGTTCAGTGTTGAGGCCAACCATGCCGGTTCACCGGTGACAATTACGGTACTGGTGGCGCTGCTGGTTTGTCTGATCCCAACCACTATCGGTGGCCTGCTATCAGCCATCGGGGTTGCCGGGATGAGCCGGATGCTGGGCGCTAACGTGATTGCCACCAGCGGGCGCGCGGTGGAAGCGGCCGGTGACGTTGATGTGCTGTTGTTGGATAAAACCGGCACTATCACACTGGGTAACCGCCAGGCGTCTGAGTTTTTACCTGCACCGGGTGTCACCGAGCAACAACTGGCCGATGCCGCGCAACTCTCTTCTTTGGCGGATGAAACGCCAGAAGGCCGCAGTATCGTGGTGTTAGCGAAACAGCGCTTTAACCTGCGCGAACGTGACTTGCACAGTCTAAATGCCACCTTTGTGCCTTTCTCGGCACAAACACGGATGAGTGGTGTGAACGTGCAGGACAGAATGATCCGTAAAGGTGCTGTGGATGCTATTCGCCGCCATGTCGAGTCCAATCAGGGCCATTTCCCGCGGGCAGTGGAAGACGCGGTGGAAAGCGTCGCCCGCACCGGTGGTACGCCACTGGTGGTGGCCGATGGGCCACGGGTGCTGGGTGTAGTGGCGCTGAAAGATATCGTCAAAGGTGGCATCAAAGAACGTTTTGCCGAGTTGCGCAAAATGGGCATCAAAACAGTGATGATCACCGGTGATAACCGCCTGACAGCAGCCGCCATTGCCGCCGAAGCGGGTGTGGATGATTTTCTGGCGGAAGCCACGCCAGAGGCCAAACTGGCATTGATTCGCCAGTATCAGGCCGAAGGTCGATTGGTGGCAATGACCGGTGACGGTACCAACGACGCCCCGGCACTGGCGCAGGCTGACGTCGCCGTGGCGATGAACTCGGGGACACAAGCGGCGAAAGAAGCTGGCAACATGGTGGATTTGGATTCTAACCCGACCAAGTTGATTGAAGTGGTGCATATCGGTAAACAGATGCTGATGACCCGTGGCTCGCTGACCACCTTCAGTATCGCCAACGACGTTGCTAAATATTTCGCCATTATCCCGGCTGCATTTGCAGCTACCTATCCGCAGCTTAATGCCCTGAACGTCATGCAGTTGCACTCCCCGGCGTCGGCCATACTGTCGGCGGTTATTTTTAACGCACTGGTGATTATGTTCCTGATCCCGCTGGCACTGAAAGGGGTGAGTTACAAGGCGATGAGTGCAGCGGCGCTGCTGCGCCGTAACTTGTGGATTTATGGGCTGGGTGGCCTATTGGTGCCGTTTGTCGGTATCAAGCTGATCGATCTGGTACTGACCGCCCTAATGATGAGCTGAAAACTCAGTAATTAATGTTTGCAATGGCCACGGCGTGTTTTGCTCGTGGCCGCTATTAAGACCGAATAGAGAGGCAATATCCATGTCATACCTGCGACCTTCATTGGTTCTACTGATATTACTGACACTTATCACCGGGATAGCTTATCCTCTGCTGACTACCGGATTGGCAAAATTGATGTTTGCCGAGCAAGCGCGTGGTTCACTGGCGATGCTGGGTGATGAAGTTGTCGGCTCTACCTTGCTAGGCCAAAACTTTACTCAGCCAGGCTATTTTGCTGGCCGCCCATCGGTAACAGCAGATATGCCTTATAATCCAATGGCCTCTGGTGGGAGTAATCTGTCCATCAGCAATCCCGCACTGGATCAGGTTATCAGTGAGCGAGTAACATTACTGCGTCAGGCTAACCCGACACAAACTGGCCCAGTCCCGGTTGATTTGGTGACAGCATCAGGCAGTGGTCTGGATCCCAGTATTTCACTGGAAGCGGCCTATTATCAGGCTCCCCGCATCGCCAGCGTGCGCCAGATGCCATTGTCTGAAGTGAAGCAGTTGATTGATAGTAGTGTGCAAAAAGCGACACCGAACTTCTTCGGTGAATCTGTGGTGAATGTGCTGAATCTGAATATGGCGTTGGATGCCCAAAGCCCGGTAAAAGTACCGATCAACCCGGCAAAATCTTAAGGACATAACATGGTGGATGCAGAACCAACCCGCCCCGACCCCGACAGCCTGCTCGCAGCAGCCAATGAGAAAACCCGTGGCCGGCTAAAAGTGTTTTTCGGGGCCTGTGCGGGGGTAGGCAAAACTTACGCCATGCTGCAAGAGGCTCAGCGCCTGCGGACTCAAGGGCTGGATGTATTGGTTGGTGTGGTGGAAACACACGGGCGTAGCGAAACCGCAGCGCTGCTCGAAGGGCTGACCATCCTACCGCAAAAGCGAATTCATCACCGCAATCGTCAGGTACGTGAATTTGATTTGGATGCGGCCCTGGCACGCCACCCGGCACTGATCCTGATGGATGAGCTGGCGCACAGTAATGCCTATGGCTCGCGCCATCCGAAACGCTGGCAGGATGTTGAAGAACTGCTGGATGCTGGCATTGATGTGCTGACCACCGTCAATGTACAGCATCTAGAAAGCCTGAATGATGTGGTCGGCGGCGTGACCGGTATCCGGGTGCGGGAAACCGTGCCCGACCATATGTTTGATGAAGCCACTGAAGTGGTTTTGGTCGACCTCCCCCCCGATGACCTGCGCCAGCGGCTGAATGAAGGCAAGGTCTATATTTCGGGTCAGGCGGAGCGAGCCATTGAGCACTTCTTCCGTAAGGGCAATTTAATCGCCCTGCGCGAACTGGCACTGCGCCGTACCGCGGATCGGGTTGATGACCAGATGCGTGCTTTCCGTGACACTCAGGGGCGCGAACGTGTCTGGCATACCCGTGATGCCATTTTATTGTGTATTGGCCATAACAGCGGTAACGAAAAACTGGTCCGAACTGCTGCCCGGCTGGCAGCCCGACTGGGGTGTATCTGGCATGCAGTCTATGTGGAAACACCCCGTCTGCATGGCCTGCCGGAAGCGAAGCGCCGGGCCATTTTACGCACACTAAAATTGGCGCAAGAGTTAGGAGCAGAAACCGCTACGCTGTCAGAACCCCGTGAAGAACAGGCCATCCTGCGTTACGCCCGAGAACATAATCTGGGGAAAATCATCATTGGTCGCCGCACGGAAAAACAGTGGAAACTGCGTGGTAGCTTTGCAGATCGCCTGGGCAAGCTGGGGCCAGATCTGGATTTGGTGATTATTGCACTGGAGGGCGATACCCCCCCCAATGTGGTGAAAGAGAGTGATTCTCGTACCTTTACTGAAAAGTGGCGGATGCAACTGCGTGGCTGTGCGGCAGCCATCGGCTTGTGTGCCCTGATTACGGTGTTATCGCAGTGGCTCATCCCCGGTTTCGATCAAGCCAACCTGGTGATGGTCTACTTACTGGGTGTGGTGATTATTGCACTGTTCTATGGCCGCTGGCCGTCAGTCTTGGCGGCAGTGATTAATGTCGCCAGTTTCGATCTGTTTTTTGTTCAACCGCATGGGTCACTGGCGGTCACTGATGTGCAGTATCTGGTGACGTTTGGCGTGATGCTGATTGTCGGTATCGTGGTGGGTAATCTTACCGCTGGGGTGCGCTATCAAGCCAGAATTGCCCGTTATCGCGAGCAACGCGCTAGGCATTTGTATGAGATGTCGCGCGGATTAAGCCGTGCCCTAACGCCTGCGGATATTGTCAAAACCAGTCGTCATTTTCTCTCCAGCAGTTTTCAAGCGAAAACTGACCTGTTACTGCCACAGGAAGATGGACGCTTGCAGCAAGTCGCCACTGACGAAGGCGGCGCACTTTCTGTTGATGTGGCTATTGCCCGCTGGAGTTTTGACAAAGGCGCACCGGCAGGTGCCGGTACCGACACCCTGCCCGGTGTCCCCTATCAGTTATTACCGTTGACCGCCTCCAAGCAAACTTTTGGCGTGCTGGCAATCGAACCTGCCAACCTGCGCCAATTAATGGTGCCGGAGCAGCAGCGCTTGCTGCAAACCTTTACCAGTCTGATCGCCAATGCTCTGGAAAGGCTACATCTGGCACGCAGTGCCGAATTGGCAAAACTGGATGCCGAACGCGAGCAACTGCGTAACTCACTGCTGGCGGCACTATCTCATGATTTACGTACCCCATTGACGGTGCTATTCGGTCAGGCCGAAATTTTGACGCTGGATCTGGCAGCGGAAGGTTCACGCCATGCGCCGCAAGCCAATCAAATCCGCCAACAAGTGCTGAGTACCACCCGACTGGTGAATAACTTATTGGATATGGCGCGTATTCAATCGGGTGGGTTTAATCTACGTAAAGAGTGGCAATCACTGGAAGAGATCGTGGGTAGCGCCCTGCATATGCTAGAAACCGCCCTCAATCATCATCACATCAACGTCGAGTTACCGGATGAAATGGTGTTGATCAACTGTGACGGCAGCTTACTGGAACGGGTGTTTATCAATTTGTTGGAAAATGCACATAAATATGCCGGTCAGGGGGCATTGCTGGGGATTCGGGCCGCGGTACAAGGTGAGTGGCTAAATGTAGAAGTATGGGATAATGGCCCAGGAGTGACACTTGGGCAAGAACAGCTAATCTTTGATAAATTCTCCCGAGGTAACAAAGAGTCAGCCATTCCCGGTGTCGGCTTGGGTTTAGCCATTTGTCGTGCCATTATTGATGTACACGGCGGGCGTATCTGGGTTGAGAACAATAAAGATGGCGGTGCTAGCTTCCGCTTCACGCTACCACTCGAGAGAGCGCCAGATATTGATGGTGAAAACATTGATAGTGAACACCTTGATGCTGAAAAATGATATACCCTAAATAATTCGAGTTGCAGGAAGGCGGCAACTGAGTAAGTCCCCGGTCACTTACTTAAGTAAGTGACCGGGGTGACAAACCTGCCAGGAGCAGATTTGAACGCTGCTTGCAGCGGCCTCACAGAGGCGAGGCCCATGGACGGGCCGAGTAACGAAAGCAGCCAACACACAAGCAGCTTGAAGTATGACGGGTATAGAACCTATCTCAGTAGGCGTCATTGTTGCAGGCAGTTTGAACACGGACAGAGCGGAAGAACCGGAGCGTACACCGAGTACGTGAGGATTCTGAGCACTGCCCAGGTTCAAAATGGCAAATAAAATAGCCTAATGAAGGAGAAGTGACTATATCCCCGACTAACATTCTAATCGTAGAAGATGAAAAAGAGATCCGGCGCTTTGTTCGTATTGCGCTGGAGAGTGAGGGCTGGCGAGTATTCGAGAGTGATACCTTGCAACGGGGGCTAATTGAAGCCGGTACCCGCAAACCGGACCTGATTATTTTGGATTTGGGGTTACCAGACGGCGATGGGCTGACTTATATTCAAGACCTGCGCCAGTGGAGTGCCATTCCTATTATCGTCTTATCGGCTCGTAACAATGAAGAAGATAAAGTGGCCGCGTTGGATGCCGGAGCCGATGACTACCTAAGCAAACCATTTGGAATCAGTGAGTTATTGGCTAGAGTGCGGGTTGCTTTGCGCCGCCATAGCGGTGGTAGTCAGGAAAGCCCGCTGGTGGGCTTTGCGGATATCAGCGTTGATCTGATTAATCGTCAGGTTACCCGTGCCGGCGAAAATCTGCACCTGACACCGATTGAGTTTCGCCTGCTCTCTGCATTATTGGCGAATGCCGGTAAAGTCATTACCCAGCGCCAGTTATTAAGCCAAGTCTGGGGGCCAAATTATGTCGAACACAGCCACTATCTGCGTATTTATATGGGCCATTTACGGCAGAAATTAGAAACAGACCCGACCCGCCCTAAGCATCTGCTAACTGAAACCGGCGTCGGCTATCGCTTTATCCCGTAACACCTTGTGTGATATAAAAATTTACATTGATACTAGGAAAATAGCTGTCAGCGGCGTAGCATCAAACTTTTAAATGCTAATAGGTCTTATTATTCATGAGTACATGGTTGATTTACGCCCTGCTATCTGCCTTCACCGCCTCTCTGGTCGCTATCTTCGGTAAAATCGGCTTGCAGCAGTTGGATGCCAATACTGCGACTGCCGTTCGTGCTGTCGTGATGGCGCTGTTCCTGGTCGGTGTGGTGTTAGCTCAAGGGAAATTCAATCTGATCAGTGGTGTATTGGCCGATAAAAAAGCCCTGTTATTCATTATTCTCAGTGGCGTTGCGGGTGCGTTATCCTGGCTGTTTTACTTTATGGCTATCAAGCATGGCAATGTCTCTCAAGTGGCCCCGATTGATAAACTCAGTGTGGTTTTTGCGGTAATTCTGGCGGTTATCCTATTTGGTGAAAAAATCTCTCTGCTGGCCAGCTTGGGCGTCGCACTAATTACCGCCGGAGCATTGCTAGTAGCATTGGGGTAATCGGCTCCTGGCAATGGAAAACAGGGCTAAAAGAAGAAATATAATATTAGGTGTCAGCTTATCGGCTGATCTAACTTCTGGCGAAGAAATAGCACCAATAGGCGCTATTTCTTACCGGTTATGACTATTTACCCGCTAGCACTTCACTGACAATATCTACGGCTTCCTGCTCTATCTTTTCACGATGCTCTGGGCTGATAAAACTTTCACAGTAAATTTTGTAAGCGTCTTCAGTACCGGATGGACGGGCCGCAAACCAGCCGTTATCCGTCATCACTTTCAGGCCGCCAATGGATGCACCATTGCCAGGTGCTGTGGTTAAACGGGCAGTAATAGGATCACCCGCCAACATGTTGGCTGTCACCATCTCAGGTGACAGTTTAGACAACGCGTTTTTCTGCGCCTGAGTCGCCGGAGCCTGAATACGGTTATAGCTCGGTGCGCCAAAGCGTTTAGCTAAATCATCATAGTGATGCTGTGGATTTTTACCGGTAACTGCTGTGATTTCTGCTGCCAGCAAACACATGATAATACCGTCTTTATCAGTAGACCACGGCGTGCCATCGAAGCGCAGGAAGGAAGCCCCAGCACTCTCTTCACCGCCAAAACCAAAGCTACCGTCGTGCAAACCGTCAACAAACCATTTAAAGCCGACCGGAACTTCTACCAACTTACGGCCTAAATCAGCCACCACGCGATCAATCATCGCACTGGAGACCAGGGTTTTACCCACGGCCACCTCAGCTCCCCATTGTGGACGGTGCTGGAACAGGTAATTGATCGATACTGCAAGATAATGATTCGGATTCATCAACCCTGCCGGAGTCACAATACCATGGCGGTCATAATCGGGATCGTTAGCAAAAGCTAAATCAAATTTATCGCGTAACGCCAATAAGCCAGCCATGGCGGACTCTGACGAGCAATCCATCCGGATCACGCCATCATGGTCCAGATGCATAAAGCGGAAGGTCTGATCGATAGAATCATTAACCAGTGTTAGATCCAGCTTATAGTGCTCACCAATACGTTGCCAATAAGCAATACCGGAGCCACCGAGAGGATCAACACCTAATTTCAAACCAGCACGTTGAATAGCCGGAATATCGACCACATCCACCAAGCCTGCAACATACGGCTGAATCAAATCTTGCTCACGCAGATGATTACCACGCCAGGCTTTATCCAGCGTTTGGCGTTTGATGCCCTCTAATTTCAGGCTGAGTAACTGATTAGCTCTTTTTTCAATTACCGAGGTCAGATTGGTATCGGCCGGGCCGCCATTCGGTGGGTTGTACTTGATGCCACCATCTTCAGGCGGATTGTGTGACGGTGTGATAACAATGCCGTCAGCCAAGGCTTTCCCCTGCACATTATGGCAGAGAATAGCATGTGAAATCGCCGGGGTTGGTGTAAAACCATTATCTTGCTGTACCACGACATCCACACCATTCGCCGTCAGCACTTCTAATACCGAGATAAATGCCGGTTCAGAGAGTGCATGGGTATCTTTACCCACATAACACGGGCCACTAATGCCATGTTGATGACGAACTTCGGCGATCGCCTGAGCGATTGCTAAGATGTGTGCTTCATTAAAACTGTGGCGTAATGAACTGCCACGATGGCCGGAGGTGCCAAATTTGACCGCATGGGCCGAATTTTCAGCATCTGGCTGCAATACATAATATTGCGACGTTAACTGCGCAACATTTATCAAATCGCTTTGCTGAGCGGGTTGCCCGGCACGAGGGTGATTGGCCACAGTCACTACTCCCTATATATCCCCTTCGCACTTGGAGCCGCAAGCTGCGTTCACTCACCCGAATCGCATATTTGCGTAAGTTCATCGGGATTATGAGCCTCTGATGAGGCTCACCCTGCGGGCCAGTGCAAGTGCTGTTCAACATGGTTTACAACCCATTTGTCGTTCGCTTGCTGCCTACCTGCAACTCCAATTTCTTTGGGTATCGGTTCAACGAAATTAAATAGTCCCGCACACTTTTTCGGTCAAATCCGGCGGGAACTGCATTGCCAGCATGAGATGTTGCACCATACTGCGTTTACGCTCGGTATTGGTATTGGTAATAACCCAGTATGGCGTACCTGGGACATGTTTGGGTTTGGTGTGCGTCCCGTTTTGCAACAATGTCTGTTGGTCACCGGCAAAATAAACCCGGGTGCGACCATGTAATGATTCAGTCGCCTCGGTAAACGCCTGTGCATCCAGCGTGTAAAGTGTGGATAACACCAACATAAAGCGGTTAACCGCCCTATTTTGCTCTGCATACTCATCGGACAACAGCAATTCACGCACTGCACGAACCCGATCTCGTGGTGCTGGAGCTGTAGCCGCTTTCACCGCATCAGTGCTGGCAGGGATACTGGGTACCGGCTGACCGGCCGTAAACTTCAGCATACGTCGTAAAATATCAGACGCGCTCTCGCCAATGTGCTGCGTATGGCTGGCAATATAGCGATAAAGTTCTTCGTCGAGTTCAATAGTTTTCATCTTTATCCAGTACGGGTTTCTACTTTCTTATACATATCTTAGGATTATAAAGTCAAAGTGCGCTGACGAGTACCTTTATAATGGCTTTATCGGGATAAATGGCCCACCCCACCCACAGCAACTCAATAATCTACATATGACTGATGATAAGGCAAATAATTGTGTAACAGCACACCTTTGTTCAGCCATGATATCCTAACTACATTATCTCTCAGTATGAACGTCGCTATGAAATTAAACTTCCGCTTACAAAACGCGCTTTCTGCCACACCTTCCCTGCCAATCATGCTGATTCATGGGCTATTTGGTAATCTGGATAACCTGGGTGTTTTGGCCCGTGACTTGCAAAGAGATCATACCGTGGTTCAGGTTGATATGCGTGACCATGGTTTATCACCCCGCTCACCGCAAGTGGATTACCCTGCAATGGCGCAGGATGTGCTGGAGCTGCTCGACCACCTCGCAATAGAGAAAGCCATTATCATCGGCCATTCGATGGGAGGTAAAGTGGCAATGGCACTGACAGCAATTGCTCCTCATCGTATTGCAAAGCTGGTCGCGATTGATGTCGCCCCGGTTAACTATCAAGTACGCCGCCACGACACTATCTTTACTGCCCTCAATGCTGTGAGTACTGCGGGTATAACCCAGCGACAAGAAGCCGCTCAATTGATGCGTGAGTCGATAAAAGAAGAAGGGGTCATTCAGTTCTTATTGAAATCATTCCACAACGGCGAATGGCGGTTTAATGTGCCCACACTCTGGGATCAATACGAAAATATTGTCGGCTGGCAGCCTATTCCACCGTGGCCGCACCCAATCCTCTTTATTCGCGGTGAGCTGTCGCCATATATTCAAGATAGCCATCGTGATGATATTGCCCGCCAATTTCCGCAAGCCCGTGCCTATGTGGTCGCAGGGACTGGCCACTGGGTACATGCGGAAAAGCCGGATTCTGTCTTGCGGGCTATCCACCGCTTTATTGATGAAAACAGCATCGATGAAAAAGAGGCTGAATAAAAAAAGTACAGCGCACGATGGGGATTGATTAAAAATCATCCCCTGGGGAAAAAAAATGTATTTCCTGTGGAAAAATTGTGCAAAAAAGAACGAATTAGCACAATCTAATCACAGTAAAGCATTGTCGTTGCTCAGTTGGCTGGGGTATTATGGCGCGCTCTAATTTTGCTGCGGACTTCGGTCGCTGTTCACAGATCGTAACCGGTGCAAATGCAAATTCAGGCTGCTGGTATATAGGTTATTCAATGCGCTCAAGCTATGTTCTCAACCTGAAACATGTAAACCGAATCGTCAGACAAGGCTTCGTTACGCTTTCTGATGTAAATCCCTTGTAGTACTGCTACCTATGGCAAAAGAACAAACGGATCGCACGACGCTGGATCTGTTCGCAGATGAACGCCGTCCGGGGCGTCCGAAAACAAATCCATTATCCCGTGATGAGCAGCTTAGAATTAATAAGCGAAATCAACTACGGCGCGATAAAGTGCGTGGCTTACGACGCGTGGAACTGAAGATTAATGCCGATGCCGTCGATGCTCTCAACAGCCTTGCAGAGCAGCGTAACATCAGCCGTAGTGAGCTGATTGAACAAATGTTGCTGGCTCAATTAGCCCATTCACAAGAAGGGTTTTAACCCTATCGGTTACCACGACGGCGTGGCGTAATCACTTACGCTACGCCGTTTTTACTTTACCCCGCTCATACTGAAGTCACCGGGCTGTTAGCGGTTTTTAGAATGTTTCCCAGTTTGCGTTGTTATCCACTCTCGCGCTGGCAGGTGCTGCGGTTAATGGATTTGCCCGTGTTTTCACTGCCGGTTTTACTCGTTCGTCATCTGCCTTTAGTTTAAACACGGCCACCGCCCGGTTTAACTGAGTGGCCTGCTCTTCTAGCGAGGCCGCAGCACGGGAAGCTTGCTGTACTAACGCGGCATTTTGCTGTGTCACACTGTCCATTTCTGCCACCGCTTGTCCGACCTGGCTAATACCTTTGCTCTGTTCATCAGATGCAGAAGCTATCTCACCCATTAAATCGGTCACATTGGTGATGGAACGAACAATTTCATCCATAGTAATACCAGCACTTTCCACCAAGGCCGAACCACTACTGACACGGCTAACCGACTCATTAATCAAGCCATCAATCTCCTTCGCGGCCTGTGCACTGCGTTGTGCAAGATTACGCACCTCGCTGGCAACCACAGCAAAGCCACGACCTTGTTCACCGGCACGGGCAGCTTCAACGGCTGCATTCAGTGCCAAAATGTTAGTCTGAAAAGCAATGCTGTTAATTACCGTCGTGATATCGGCTATTTTCCGCGAACTGGCTGAAATCTCATTCATGGTGTTAACCACATCTGCTACCAATATTCCGCCCTTTTTCGCGGTGGCGGAGGCATTCGCCGCCAGTTGACTGGCATGGTGTGCATTATCAGCATTGTGTTTTACGGTTGCGGTTAACTGCTCCATGCTAGCCGCTGTTTCTTCAAGCGCCGCAGCTTGCTGCTCAGTGCGGGATGACAAATCGGTGTTACCGGCTGAAATCTCGGCTGCACCATGATAGATCCCATCGGTGCTACTACGAATTGCCTGAACAGTATTCACCAAACTGGTTTGTACATCACGCAGCAGCGGGAATAACCGCCCAACACAGTTGCGACCAAAATCAGCAATAGGCAGACCAAGCTGACCAGAAGCAATCACGCGAAAATGCTCGCGAATATCGTCCAGTGGGCGCACCAGGTTGGCAACCAGATAGCGATCTGTTGCCAGTAAAATCACCAGACCGGCGATCAGCGCTGAGATAAGGGTAATGCTGCTCACTTTGGTCAAATGAGAGAATTGATCTTTAGCCACCCCGATAGCTTTTGATGCCGCCTGATTAAACTTTTCAGCCACTGAACCATACTGGCGACTCAATGCAGGTACCGTTTTTTTCGCTAAATCCTGATAAGCGGCGCTGTTATTGTCCATTGCAGCTTGATACAGCGGCGTAACCCCTTGTTCAATTAACCCACTCCATCCATCAATCACGCCGCTAACCAAAGCGGAGTCTAACTGTGCATGGTCAATAGTTTTAAATTCTGCCAACTTTTGTTTCAGGTTTTCCAATGCAACATGGGATGATTTCAATTCTTTGTCAGCATCCACGATATTACCGCTCTGGCGGTAATCTACTGAACGAGACAGACGTGTCACCATACGGAAATATTGATCCGTCCCCTGATTAACCAAATTCATATTTTCAACCAACACAGTATTCGCGTTGGAGGATTGTGTCAGTTGGTTGAGTGATAACAAGGTATAGGCCGATACACCGCCCCAGAGCAGACAAAATGCGCCAAGTACCCAAAGCAATGCCGCCCTGATAGTAATATTTTTTAAAAACTGCATGTTCGTTCCCCTTATATATCGGATAGTTATCGTTAGAGACTCTGGTGTTATTTGATGACCGAAAAGCAATAAAGGACGTTCATACAGCTAACGACAACTCCTTTGCCGGCAGACCTTCATCTGACGGGTTTCCCCCTGGCACCGCAAATTGCAACTATTCAGTTACACAACGGTTATCGGCAATGGCGTTATAAGGTTGAGCGACTCACAAAAATTTAATATCGCATAAACTTGATAAAAGCCTGATGGGGTTCTCTGGCATTATGTCGCCCTATACATGTGTTATAATATTGGGCAGAACGCTCAGTAATTTGCATAACTATTTGAATTTAAAAGGTATTTAGCTATATGGCAACTGTAGGCATTTTCTTTGGCAGCGATACTGGCAATACTGAAAACATTGCCAAGATGATCCAAAAGCAACTGGGCAAAGATGTTGCTGAGGTTCACGACATTGCCAAAAGCAGTAAAGAAGATTTAGAAGGCTTCGATATTTTGCTGATTGGGATCCCAACCTGGTATTACGGCGAAGCGCAGTGTGATTGGGATGATTTCTTCCCAACACTGGAAGAGATCGATTTCAATGGCAAGTTGGTGGCGCTGTTTGGTTGTGGTGACCAGGAAGACTACGCAGAATATTTCTGTGATGCGATGGGTACCGTGCGCGACATCATTGAGCCACGTGGTGCCGCAATCGTGGGCCATTGGCCAACCGCGGGCTACCATTTTGAAGCGTCCAAAGGTCTGGCGGATGACGACCACTTTATTGGTCTGGCAATTGATGAAGACCGTCAGCCAGAACTTACCAATGAGCGGGTTGAGGCATGGGTAAAACAGATTACTGAAGAACTGAGCCTGTCTGAGATAGTGGGTTAATCAAGCCTGTCGGAAACGCTATGGTCGTGTTCAACACTGCCGGGCGTTTCCGTTGCCTTTTATCCTTTTGAGCTGTGCTTTTTGTCATAACGTTGTTTTCTCTCTCTTTAGCTCCCATCCATGGTGAACAGCGCGTCCGGCTATCCGATTGTGCTTTGTTAAGCGGCCCACAGATCCACATCTTCCTGCGCGCAAAATGAAAATAAACTGCTACAAATTTGTAACTTTATCCCTCGTCACTGTACACTTAAATGATGTGTTATCCCCATTCATCAATACACTGCATGATTAATCTTACAAAGTGTGCAATTATATCTTTGTTAACAACCACGGTTTTCATTTGGGGCTAGCAGTTCTATAATGAGACGCAATTGTAATTATTGCGCCACGGATGTCATAGGCTGAACAGCCTTAATTTGAAACGATAGTAACAGGACTGAATCCGCATGACTGACAACAACAAAGCCTTAAAAAACGCAGGCCTTAAAGTAACACTGCCCCGGCTTAAAATTCTGGAAGTGTTGCAAGATCCGGCGTGCCACCACGTCAGCGCGGAAGATCTTTATAAAAAGCTGATCGATATTGGTGAAGAGATTGGTTTAGCCACGGTTTACCGCGTACTGAACCAGTTTGATGATGCCGGTATTGTTACCCGCCACAATTTCGAAGGCGGTAAATCAGTCTTTGAGCTGACGCAGCAGCATCATCATGATCACTTGATTTGCCTGGATTGCGGCAAAGTGATTGAGTTTAGCAATGAATCCATTGAATCGCTTCAACGTGAAATTTCTAAACAGCATGGTATCAAGCTGACCAATCACAGTCTGTATCTGTACGGCCATTGTGAGACCGGTGATTGCCGTGAAAACGAGTCGGCACACGATAAAAGATAATGTGCTTTGAAAGCATTATCTTATAAAGATTTTAAGCACTGAATACACTACGGCTTATGTTTAATCCAGATTGATAGGTTCTACTGTTTGGTTAACATAAGCTATCAGCAAGATGGCCACCTTTCCCGTTCTATACCTGAGTATCTCTCGGTTGGGAGTCAGGTGGTCGTTCTTATTTATGTCCTTGATATTTATCCCCTTGGTACTGAAAGCCACTAGAGTATTAGCGATGTTCTGGGTTCGTTCGCCTGCTAGCTATCTGCAACACCAATAACATTGGGTATCTATCCCGTTATTGTTCTTTCCTGAGTGACAAATTCACTGTTTATCGCCCCCATTTATTGACTCTCCCCCCTTTAGCGAGCTGCATCAATTTTACAGCAAAAAAAACCCCGGACCTGCCGGGGGAAAAACCATCAACTCAACTTCACTTAAATTTGTTTGGCCAAAAAATAAAGCAAACAGGAGATAACATTAGACACAGCTCGATATTACCAATTTTCAGACTTTAACCGACTCAGCACGGCTACTACGCTTACCGTCTGGGCTGGTGGAGCGGATCATCACCTCGCCACTCACGGTAGGTTTTGCCTTCGCATCATACTTCTGCCACTGCTTACCGCCATCAGTTGAATACTCGATAATCAGGCCCGGCAGTGAGATATTGGCTTCCAACTGCCCCGCCACAACCCGAGCACCGGGGACAGGCAGGCGATATGACACACCGGCTTTATCCAGTTTTGCCAGTTCACGTTGGCCCATGATGTTGGCAAAACGTTGCCAATCGATGTCCAACGCCTTGGTATCGACGCTATGCGTCTGGCCACCTTGATATTCGCGGCCCGCTTTGTAATCTTGCTCCCACGAAGCGCGATGCCAGGCACGCTCGGCCAATGGCAACATCCGCGGGAAGATCATGTATTCCATCTGCTCATCAGTGCGGACGGTTTCATTCCATGACTGACCCGAGATGCCATGTACACCCGGCCAAGGTTTATCGCTTTTCGCGCTAAAGTGATTACCATCGCGGTCCACTGAGGTCTCGGCATTCTGCGGCATGTTATCTGGTGCGAAGCTGAATACTTTCGCTTCGTCATTAAAGCGGGTTGCCCAGTAGTAACCGCGTTCATTCGGATTAACTTCATATGGCATATCGAAGTAGACATAATCTGGATTTGACGCGACCACTTCATAACCTTTATTGGCCCAATCATTGATTGAGTCAGCACCACCCCAATAGAGGGTATCCCAGAAGTTGACACCAACGCGTTTAGTGGCAAACGCTTTGGCGTCTTTGGCGTCTTTCAACCCATCCTGCCAAGCCTGCATCTTCTCGATGCCGTGAGCATTAACCAACTTACTGACTTCAATGGCAAAATAGCTGGAAAGATGTTCAACATCCTGCACCTTGCCTTGTTTGACCATATCCTGACAAACTTGTGATTTGGCCCAAGGTTTATCTTCAACACTCTTATCAATAATGCCTTTACCCGCTTCAATCGGCCCGTTTTTGTCCTGATAACCCGCACCCAAACGGATATTTTTCGCTTCATCGCCACCAAAGTGCCAGGTAGTCAGTGGCATACCGGCTTCTTTATGCATCTGCGCCATTTCGCCAATCACTTTATCGACAAACCGCTTAGAAGAGTCGAGGCATGGGTTGAGATAGCTTTTACGCTCATAGAACTGAACTGACGTGGTATTGGAATCATCAGTCGGGTCAAGCAGACGGAATTCGTTAGCTTCTTTTTCTTTGCCCTGTTTCATTAGATTGTTATAACGGGCTTCCATCGACACTACGGCTGCACGGGCGTGTGCTGGCACATCGATTTCAGGGATCACATCAATCTGGCGTGCTTTGGCATATTTCAGAATCTCAATATAATCATCACGAGTGAAATGGCCGCTACCCATATTATTGCTGTCTGGGCCAGAACCCAATTGCGGCAGCAAGCAGGTATTCTCCGTCAAATCGTGACAACGTTTGCTACCAACATCGGTCAATTCGGGCAAGCCTGGGATTTCAATACGCCAGCCTTCATCATCACTTAGATGGAAGTGGAATTTGTTCAGCTTATAAGCTGACATCTGATCAAGTAAGCGCAGCACTGCATCTTTGGTTTTAAAATTACGGCCAACATCGAGGAACACACCCCGGTATTCAAAACGTGGCGCATCTTTCGCCTCAAGAGTGGCAATAGTCTTAGTGCCGTCAGTCGGCACCAACGATAGAATGGATTGCAGGCCATAGAACACGCCGCTCGGATCAAAACCAATAACCTGTGCCCCTTTCTCGCCAATTTTCAGCTCGTAAGCACCGGAAACCGCTAAGTCACCTTTAAACGCGGCAGGTTGAATCACAGTTTTTATCGGGAAACCGGCTGAATTGGCCTTCAGACCCAGTAATTCGAAGCGCTGCTGAGCTGCCTCTGCGGCAGCTTTAGGCAATACACTCAGATCCAGCGCAACCCCGTGACTCAGATCCACATCCTGTTTATAGAGCTTAATCTCCATAGGCGTAGGGATTATTTGCCCACGCAAGTTAGCCACAGACAACGTTTTTACCGCTTCGTTTTTAACAAAGCGTGATTCCGGCGTCATCAGCACATTATTGTCATCTTTGGTTCGTTTCCACTGATCGCCAGTAAACTGTGTCAGATACTCATTGATATCTTCGGTATCGGTATTTTTTAGTACTTTGGGTTTAGCATCGCCAGCAGTGGCATACCAGCGCGGCATAAAGTCAGTGGCAAACAACTGCCAGTATTCGCCAGTAATAGGGATTTCAACCGCTTGATTGGCGGGGAATCCGGTGAATTTGGCGGTAGGTTCAATTTTATGCAAATCGCCCGTCAGATGCGTAATTTTAAACTGGCTGTTATCGACGGTCAGAATCTGGCGGATACTATGGAAATAAATAGCCCAGTCTTGGCCGACTATCTCATCCCCGGTGTTGGTCAGAGTAATCATGACTTTATTACATGATGCCCAGTCGGCACCCAGTTTGGCGCAATCAACGCCATTTTCAGCAGCACGGTTATCCAACAATTTATAATTAACTTTCAATGTGCTGAGTTGATCAACAAGTTGTTGATTACGGGTATCAGCATTGGCATATCCCATCAAGCCAAAGGTTGCGGTTATCGCCGCTAAAGCATTTAATTTGAATTTATTCATCACTAACCTCATCCGTAATTAATAACTGCTGCCAAAACGGCTATTGACAGTATTGCTGCTGGCAGCGTTATTGTTAGCTCAATTGCCGTTATCCTGGTCACTTTTATCAGGACTATTATTTATCTGGGTTATTATTACTGCGTATTTCTTGCCACAGCTTCCCGCATTGCGCGTCATAGGCCTGACCATTACCGGTATGTGCAGCATCAATGCAACGCTGGTAATCCAATACTCGAACGGTCTCTTTCTCAGTAAAAGCCTGATGCGCTTTCTCTTGTTTCAGCACATCTAGCACCGCCTTGCAGGGGATCAATCTTTCTGGCGAACCTTCGCTGGCATTGATGCACGCGCTGTAGGCTTGTTTGAGTTTGCTATCTTCCGGTTGAACTGGGGTTTGTGGTGCGCAGGCACTTAATCCCAATACTGTGGTAATAATAAAAAGCATTTTCTTCATGGCGGGTGCTCCATTATGTCCCCGGGTTGGTTACCGGGGATGGCAATCAAAAAGTGGTCAACATCAGAAGATGGTAAAGGGTGCAATCACGATGAATTTAACGTCTTTTTCATCCTGGAATACGTTGCCAAAACCGCCGCCAAAGCTTGGAATATTGGTGTGGTTGTCATACATGGTGTAATGCAGTTTGAAGAGCGTGCCTTTCGCCCGGCCTTCTTGCAGAGTGTAGAGAACATCAAAGTTCCAAGCAGATTCTTTCAGACGCGTATTCTGGTCATAAATTGGGTTAGTACTTGGTTTTGCATCCCAGCCATACGCATAGGAGGTTCCCACTGACCAACCCGCAAGATTCCAGTTTTTCAGGTCATACATCACGCCACCAAACAGCGCTTTTTCGCCGTTGGCGTTGAAATCAGAGCGGGAATCCCACCAAACATCCAAACGGCCATTAGAGGTCGCATAGCCTGGCGTCATACGTTGCAGGAAGTAACCTTGGTTACCGTCAGCTTTGGCCCAGGTACCTTCAAGACGCAAGTCAAATGGCCCGGTGGTGTAGCCCAATGTCAGCGCTTGTAGCCAGGCTAATCCGTCATAGACGTCGTTTACATTGCTGGCACCACCATCAACTTTATCTTTTGCGCCGTAGAACTGATAAGAGGTACGAAGATCATTGCCAGCCACCGGGAAGGCGTAAGAAGCCTTGGCGAAATACTGGTCCATGTAATCTTTTGCCTGGCCAAATGCCGCTTCCATCACCAGTTTGTTTTTGAAATCGTATTTAGCACCGATTGAGTGCAGGTAACTTACTCCGGTCTTGCCATCAGCCTGGCGGAAGTTGTACATATTCTGATACCAAGGTGCTTTATATTCATCAGTCCACATGTAAGACATGGACAAGGCACCGGCAGTATCAAAATCGAATTTGGCGCCACCTTCAGCCCCACGGTAGGTCCCTGGCATAAAGCTCCAGTGTGGTGCGAGCAGTGTCTGACCCGTTGGCTGGATATAACCACCCCGCGCCCAGAAATCACCTAACTTAAATTTGGCCGCGGCTTTATAAACACTGACGCCACTCTTATCACCGGTCCATTTCTCATCCCAACGGGTTTTAGCGTCACTGAAACCAATTTCGTTTGGCGCTGCCGGGCCACTGTTGGTCATTTCAACTGCGCCGAAAGCAGCCAAGTCAATACCAAACATGTCAGCCGCATAACCGGAAGAGAAATCCAGATTGGCGTTAAAGGTAGAATGGTGCAAGTTGGCGACATATTTGCCGTACTCCGCACTCCCTGGCGTTAAATCTTTACGGTCACGCTGACGCTGCCAATAATAAATCCCACCGGTCAGTGACGAATCATCAATAAAGCCTTTAGCCTTGGCCTCTGGGGCTACCATGAACCCCGTTCCTAACAATGCACCCGCGACTGCGAGCGCCAGCGTTTTACGTTTAGCACCGTGCGTAACCATATGAAAAAATTCCTCTTTGACATCACATTTAAAGTGCGTTGCCTGTGTCCACCACAGCTCACAGGTTTAGCCTCAAAAAAACCCTAGTGGGTAAAATTTTTGCTGGGGAGAAATAACCACCAGCCATTACTGCTAAAAAACTTCTGTTGCGAAAAACAACCGCTCTGTAGATTGCTGCTGCCACACAGACTATTTTTCGCGACGCGAATTATCAATTAAAAATAACGCTAATTATTCAAAGTATGACAACGAGCACATAACTGTGAAAAAATATTACAGAGTTCACAAAAGCTTTAAAAACAATGCATAAGGTCATATTCTTAATTATAAATCTTCTCTCATTGACATATTGAATGGTTTCAGCCGATACAATAAAGCCTGCGTTTTCTCTCCATGAAATAGGGATTTCTCCTCAGTTAATTCGTAAAGCGAATATTTAAGAAAGACTTACAGACAGCCGCTTTGTTGCTAAAAAAAGGAGCAATATGTCGACATTGACCAGGGGATAAAACGCAGAAGTGGAAAAGAGAAAGGGAGTTATTAGTGTTTAGTACAATAAACAATTTCAGTTTTATTTCTAATAAACCGAGTGTGCAACCAGACAATGCACAGCTATCTGGATGAACTTACGCAGTCATGTGATTTGGGTGAATACCCGTTGTTAACATCAAATTTGCAGGAAATCAGGGCATAAAAAAAGCGTGGACTAAGCCACGCCAATTCTACTGTTCTGAGTGAGAACTAAAACTTAACTGGTCGCTTTTGCCGCCCAAGTATCACGCAAACCGACAGTACGGTTAAATACCAAGGCATCAGGGCGTGAATAGCGGCTATCGGCACAGAAATAACCTTCACGTTCAAATTGATAGGTTAGCTCTGGAACCGCATCAACCAAACCTGGTTCAACAAAACCCTGACGGATAATCAACGACTCAGGATTGATGGTAGACAAGAAGTCTTCCGCCGCCGCAGGGTTTGGTACGCTAAACAGACGGTCATACAGGCGAATTTCTGCCGGCAATGCATGCTTAACAGAAACCCAATGAATAACGCCTTTAACTTTGCGGCCATCGGCTGGATCTTTGTTTAAGGTTTCTGCGTCATAACTGCAATAAAGCGTAGTCACATTGCCTTCTGCGTCCTTTTCGACACGTTCAGCTTTGATAACATAGGCATTACGTAAGCGCACTTCTTTGCCTAGCACCAAACGCTTGTACTGTTTATTGGCTTCTTCACGGAAGTCGGCGCGATCGATATAAAGCTCGCTATCGAAAGGAACCTGACGCGTGCCCATCTCCGGGTTATTCGGGTGATTTGGCATAGTCAGCCACTCTTCCCCGGCCACACGATTTTCAATAATCACCTTGATTGGGTCAAGAACCGCCATGGCCCGTGGGGCATTTTCGTTGAGATCATCACGGATACAAGACTCCAGTGACATCATTTCAACGTTGTTATCCTGCTTGGTCACCCCAATACGGCGGCAGAACTCCCGGATGGAAGCCGCGGTGTAGCCACGGCGACGCAAACCAGAAATCGTTGGCATACGTGGATCATCCCAGCCTTCCACGACTTTCTCGGTCACCAATTGATTCAGCTTACGCTTAGACATAATGGCGTATTCTAGATTCAGGCGAGAGAATTCATACTGACGCGGATGACATTCGATAGAGATATTATCCAGCACCCAATCATATAAGCGGCGGTTATCCTGGAATTCCAGCGTACAGAGTGAATGGGTGATCCCTTCAATCGCATCAGAAATACAATGGGTAAAGTCATACATCGGGTAGATGCACCACTTGTTACCAGACTGATGGTGTTCGGCAAACTTAATACGATACAGCACCGGGTCACGCATCACGATAAACGGTGACGCCATATCGATTTTGGCACGCAGACACGCAGTTCCCTCAGCAAAACCACCAGCACGCATCTTTTCAAACAGCGCCAGATTCTCTTCCACACTGCGATCACGGTACGGGCTATTTTTCCCCGGCGCAGTCAGTGTGCCGCGATATTCGCGCATCTGCTCAGCGGTTAACTCATCGACATACGCCAGGCCCTTATTAATCAGCTCGACAGCGTACTGGTACAGTTGGTCGAAATAGTCTGAGGAGTAACGCACATCACCGCTCCAGGTGAAGCCTAGCCACTCTACATCGTGTTTAATCGACTCGACGAACTCGACGTCTTCTTTCACCGGGTTGGTGTCGTCGAAACGCAAATTACACTGACCCTGATAATCTTGTGCGATGCCAAAGTTCAGGCAGATAGATTTGGCATGACCAATATGCAGGTAGCCATTTGGCTCTGGCGGAAAGCGGGTATGAACCGACGTGTGTTTACCGCTGGCTAAATCTTCGTCAATTATCTGACGGATAAAATTACTCGGGCGGGCTTCTGCCTCACTCATTGTTCTATTCCTCAATGCAAACGCAACAAATATAACCGCATATAATCCAACAAGCCCGACTTGGAAACAACCGTTTGTTACAGGAAACAAAACAAAAAAACGGGAAGAGATCGCTCTCTTCCCGCTGATTTGATTAAAACTCAGTCCGGTCATTCAATACATAAGTACTCTACTACCGCGAATTCTATACTCTAAATAATACGAGTTGCAGGAAGGCGGCAAGCGAATGAATCCCGATGAGCTTACTGTAGTAAGTGATTCGGGTGATTGAACGCAGCCAACGTACATGCAGCTTGAAGTATGACGAGTATAAGCCAATTATTTGCTCTGAATCTCAAACAACGGGCTTTGACCGGCCACAACAGAGCTGCCTGCCAATACCGAGATACCGGCATAATCATCAATATTGCTTACCACAACCGGGCTAATCATTGAGCGCGCATTGGCGTTCAGATAAGCCAGGTCCAGTTCCAATATCGGTTGACCGGCAACGACAGTGGCTCCCTCGTCAACCAGACGAGCAAAGCCCTGACCGTTCAGTTTTACCGTATCAATCCCGATATGAACCACAATTTCTGCGCCGGTTTCAGTTTCCAGACAGAATGCATGGTCAGTATTGAAGATTTTTACGATAGTCCCGTTCGCCGGAGAAACCACCATTTTATCAGTAGGACGGATGGCAACACCCTCACCGACTGCTTTGCTGGCAAAAGCTTCATCAGGAACCTGATCCAGTGCGACAACATCACCGGTAATAGGCGAAACCAGTACCAGAGAGGCTGTTTTAGTGGTGTTAATAACTGCCTGAGGCTTAACGTCTGCGGGTGCCACAGAACTGCTGGTGGCGGCAGGAACCGAACCACCTGCCAACACAGTACGCATGGCCGAAGCAATCAATTCTGCGCGGGTACCCACAATGATTTGCACACTTTGTTTATTCAGACGAATGACACCTGACGCACCTAAGCGCTTGGCAACACTGTCATTAACCTGGGCAGAATCTTTTACGTTCAGACGTAGGCGGGTGATGCAGGCATCAATGGCAGTCAGGTTATCTGAACCACCGATAGCACCAATATAGCGACGCGCCAAACCGTTGATTTCACTTTCGTTCACTGCTGGGGTGTTATCAACATTGACGTCATAACCATCTTCTTCACTGCCTTCAACTGCCAATTCACGCCCAGGTGTCAGCAAGTTGAATTTTTGGATGGTGAAACGGAACACCACGTAGTAAATGGCGAAGAACACCAAACCTTGTGGGATCAGCATATACCACTGTGTGGCTAGCGGGTTGCGAGAAGAGAGCACCATATCCACTAAACCGGCGCTGAAACCAAAGCCGGCAATCCAATGCATGCTGGCAGCAATGAACACCGAAATACCGGTCAGCACGGCGTGCAAGAAGTACAGTACCGGTGCGACAAACATGAAGGAGAATTCAAGTGGTTCGGTGATACCAGTGAAGAAAGCTGCAAATGCACCCGCCAACATGATACCAGCCACTTTCGCTCTATTTTCAGGACGCGCGCAGTGATAAATCGCCAACGCCGCACCCGGTAAACCAAACATCATGATTGGGAAGAAGCCAGCCTGATAACGGCCAGTGATACCCACAACAGCTTTACCAGAATCGATAGATTGTTGGCCACCGAGGAAGTTAGGAATATCGTTAATACCAGCAACGTCAAACCAGAACACTGAGTTCAGGGCATGGTGCAGGCCGACTGGGATAAGCAAGCGGTTGAAGAAGGCATAGATACCCGCCCCCACTGAACCCATATCTTTGATGTATTCGCCGAAGGTCACCAGTGCGTTATAAATCAGTGGCCAAACGTACATCAGAATGAAGGCAACCACGATCATCAGGAAGGACGTCAGAATTGGAACCAGACGGCGGCCGCTGAAGAAGGAGAGTGCTTTTGGCAATTCAACGCTGCTAAAGCGGTTGTACAACTCAGCAGAGATAATACCCACCAGAATACCCACGAACTGGTTGTTGATTTTACCAAAAGCGGCCGGAACCTGATCAACCGGGATCTTTTGAATCATCGACACCGCAGCAGGCGAGCACAGCGTGGTTAATACCAGGAAACCTACAAAGCCGGTCAGTGCAGCCGCACCGTCTTTGTCTTTTGACATACCGTAAGCAACACCAATTGCGAACAGCACGGACATGTTGTCGATAATCGCCGCACCGGATTTGATAAATAATGCCGCCAGTGCATTATCACCACCCCAGCTTACCGGATCGATCCAATAGCCTACGCCCATCAGTATCGCGGCGGCTGGTAGTGTGGCCACTGGGACCATCAAGGCCCGGCCCACTTTTTGTAAGTAACTAAGAATATTCACCTTTCCCCCTATTCGTCCGCTATCGGACCCTTTAAGTAGTTTATTTAATTGACTCACTACCTTTTAGAAAAACGCATGGCACACTTTTTATTTATTCACGGCACGTATTACTCATTGCGGAGTGTAAAAAAATTATTTCGTAACGCAAATTAAAACCCCCTATTCTGTGATAAATGTCACCAAAAACTAGTGAAAAAGCACCAATGCACTAGCCACGATACAAAACTTATTTTATCATTCGAAAAATGAACAAAGCATTGTACCAACGCATGAGTCAAAATCTGGGTTACGCTTAGCTGATGATTCAAATCGCGTAGAGTATAGCCACTATTAGCAATCCAAGAGGTGCAAGATGAGACTTATCCCGCTGAAAAACACCACAGAAGTTGGTAAATGGGCAGCACGTCATATCGTTAGCCGTATCAACGCATTTAAACCAACCGCTGAGCGCCCATTTGTATTGGGTCTGCCAACCGGTGGCACACCGATGGAAGCATACAAACATTTGGTTGCGATGCACAAAGCCGGTGACGTCAGTTTTAAAAACGTTGTTACATTCAATATGGACGAATATGTCGGTTTGCCACAAGAACACCCCGAAAGTTACTACACCTTCATGCACTCCAATTTCTTCGATCATGTTGATATCCCAGCCGAGAACATCAACCTGTTAAATGGCAACGCGCCAGATATCGATGAAGAATGTCGTCGTTACGAAGAAAAAATTAAGTCTTACGGTAAAATTAACCTGTTTATGGGGGGCGTGGGCGTTGACGGTCACATCGCATTTAATGAACCGGCATCGTCTTTGGCATCCCGTACTCGTATCAAAACGCTAACGCAAGAAACCCGCATCGCTAACTCCCGCTTCTTTGGTGGTGATGCAAACCTCGTGCCGAAATATGCGCTTACAGTAGGTGTAGGTACCTTGCTGGATGCGGAAGAAGTGATGATTCTGGTCACTGGCCACGGTAAAGCACAAGCCTTGCAAGCTGCGGTCGAAGGTAGCATCAACCACATGTGGACCATCAGTTGCCTGCAACTGCATGCCAAAGCCATCATGGTGTGTGATGAACCTTCCACTATGGAATTGAAGGTTAAAACTGTAAAATACTTCCACGAATTGGAAGCTGAAAATATCAAAGGTCTGTAACAGTCATCAGGGGGCTAAGATGTACGCTTTAACTCACGGCCGTATTTATACCAGCCACGAAGTACTGGATAATCATGCTGTTGTCGTGGCTGATGGATTGATCGAACGTATCTGTCCTGCCGCTGAACTTCCGGCTGATATTGAGGTGCGCGATTTGGGTGGCGCCATTCTGGCCCCCGGTTTTATTGATGTGCAGTTAAATGGCTGCGGCGGCGTGCAATTCAATGATTCTCTCGAAGCTATCTCCGAAGAGACATTGGATATCATGCAGCGCGCGAATGAAAAGTCTGGTTGCACCAGCTTCCTGCCAACACTCATCACATGTAGTGATGAGTTTATGAAGCACGGCATTAATGTCATGCGTTCATACCTGCAAAAAAACCAACATAAAGCGTTGGGTCTGCATCTGGAGGGGCCATATCTTAGCCCGCTCAAGAAAGGCACACATAACCCAGCGTTTATTCGCAAACCAACCGCAGAGATGATTGATTATCTGTGTGCAAATGCGGATGTGATTACCCAATTCACTCTGGCACCAGAGATGGTTGATGACAAATACATTCGCCAGTTGACTGAAGCCGGTATTTTGGTTTCAGCCGGTCACTCGAATGCCACTTATCAGCAAGCCCGCCAAGGCTTTGCGGCCGGTATCCGCTTTGCGACACATCTGTATAATGCCATGCCATACATCACCGGGCGTGAACCCGGCCTGATCGGAGCGATTTTTGATACGCCGGAAATCTACACCGGGGTGATAGCAGATGGCCTGCATGTCGACTGGGCCAATATTCGCAACGCAAAACGTCTGAAAGGTGACAAGCTGGTACTGGTAACTGATGCTACCGCTCCGGCGGGTGCTGAAATTGATCAATTTATTTTTGCTGGCAAAACAATATACTATCGCGATGGTTTATGTGTGGATGAGAATGGCACATTAAGCGGTTCAGCACTGACGATGATCGAAGCGGTACAAAATAGTGTGGAACACGTTGGCATCGCACTGGACGAAACATTGCGTATGGCGACACTGTATGCGGCCCGCGCTATTGGCGTGGATAAGCAGTTAGGGAGTATTGAAGTCGGCAAAGTGGCCAACCTGACTGCCTTTACCCGCGATTATAAAATCACTAAAACCATCGTTAACGGTAACGAGGTTTTAAAATAAGCGAGTAATTTTATTGATGAGCACCGGCGGACAGTCACAAATTGGTAATGTGGATCTTGTGAAACAACTCAATGGTGCCGTTGTTTACCGGCTTATTGATCAGCAAGGCCCGATCTCGCGCATTCAGATTGCCGATCTCAGCCAACTCGCCCCCGCCAGTGTCACCAAAATTACGCGTCAGCTGCTGGAACGGGGGCTTATCAAGGAAGTTGATCAGCAAGCCTCTACCGGCGGTCGCCGTGCTATATCTATAGTGACAGAAAACCGCCAGTTCCATACCATTGCGGTGCGCCTGGGCCGCCATGATGCGACTATTACCCTGTTTGATATGAGCGGTAAATCACTGGGTGAAGAACATTATTCGCTACCTGAACGCACGCAAGAAACGCTGGAACACGCGCTGTTTACTATTATCAGTCAGTTTATCGAAGCCTATCAGCGCAAATTGCGTGAGCTGATTGCCATTGCGGTTATCCTCCCAGGCCTGGTTGAACCGCACAAAGGTATCGTGCGCTATATGCCCCATATCAGTGTCAGCAACTGGCCATTAGTCGAAAATCTGCAAAATCGTTTTAATGTCACCAGTTTTGTTGGCCACGATATTCGTAGTTTGGCACTGGCGGAGCACTACTTTGGTGCAACTCGTGACTGTGAAGACTCCATCTTGGTTCGTCTGCATCGTGGTACCGGTGCGGGTATTATCGTTAACAGCCAGATATTCTTGGGCAGTAACGGTAACGTGGGTGAAATCGGTCATATCCAGATTGATCCATTGGGTGAGCGCTGTTATTGCGGCAATTTTGGCTGCCTGGAAACGGTTGCCTCCAATGCAGCCATTGAAAATCGAGTGCGCCACCTGCTCGCTCAGGGCTACCCAAGCAAATTAACGTTGGATGATTGTCATATCGGCGCTATCTGCAAAGCGGCTAACCGGGGTGACTTGCTGGCAAGCGAAGTGATTGAGCACGTGGGCCGCTATCTGGGCAAAGCCATTTCTATCGCCATCAACTTATTTAATCCGCAAAAAGTCGTTATTGCGGGTGAAATCATTGAAGCCGATAAAATCCTACTGCCAGCCATTCAGAGTTGCATCAATACACAAGTATTGAAAAACTTCCGCCTGAATCTGCCTATCGTGACGTCGCAGCTTGATCATCAGTCTGCAATTGGTGCTTTTGCTCTGGCTAAGCGCGCCATGTTGAACGGTGTATTATTGCAACGCCTGCTGGAAAGCTGACGCGTAGATGCAAATAAGGCAACGGCAGGGGTAAACGCCTTATCGGTCATGTTATAGTGGACCATTGCCGTGCAAAAATGAGTAATATAATACCCTTCTGACTTGAGGCTGCTGCTCTCACTGACCCGAATACTGACCAGCGTCAGCGCATCGGGATGCACTCATTTGCTGCCTAACTGTAACTCCAATTAATTTGGGTTTAACCATGACAATTAAAAGCGTTATTTGCGATATCGATGGTGTGTTGTTACATGATAATAAAGCGATACCGGGCGCTAACGACTTTCTGGCCCGGATCCAAAATGCCGGAATGCCGCTGGTTATTCTGACCAACTATCCGTCACAAACCGCGCAGGATCTGGCTAACCGCTTCAGTTCTGCTGGGCTGGATGTCCCAGAAAGTGCCTTTTATACCTCGGCGATGGCCACTGCCGACTTCCTGCGCAATCAGGAAGGTAAAAAAGCCTATGTTGTGGGTGAAGGTGCATTAGTACATGAACTCTATAAAGCTGGCTTTACTATCACCGATATCAATCCTGACTTTGTGATTGTCGGTGAAACCCGGTCCTACAACTGGGACATGATGCATAAAGCCGCCTATTTTGTCGCCAATGGTGCGCGTTTTATTGCCACCAACCCCGATAGCCACGGGCACGGGTTTGCTCCGGCGTGTGGCGCATTGTGCGCACCTATTGAGAAAATCTCCGGTCGCAAGCCGTTTTATGTGGGCAAGCCCAGCCCGTGGATCATTCGCGCGGCGCTGAATAAAATGCATGCCCATTCAGAAAGCACGGTAATTGTCGGTGATAACCTACGTACCGATATTCTGGCCGGTTTCCAGGCTGGGTTGAAAACGATTTTGGTCCTGTCCGGTGTTTCAACGCTAACAGATATTGAAGCCATGCCATTTCGCCCGAACTACGTTTTCTCTTCCGTGGTTGATATCAATATTATCTAATCTCTGTTGGCGGTCATGTCATGGCCGCCACTCTCTTTTTTGCCCCCACCCCCTTTAGCGCTATGCCTTTTTTTAGTGCAGTGCACCAAAGTTTCTTGCCATTACGCCCTATTTTGGCGCATTTTCTTTTATAGCCTTCGTCCTTGAAGCTGCTGGGGTGTTAGCTGGGTTCACTCACCCGAATCACTTGACTGAGTTAAGCTCATCGGGACTGACTCGCTGGCTGCCTGCCTGCAACGTCAAGTGCTTTGGGTATAGGTACCCATTGCCGTACCAACCATTGCACCAAAATAATAGCGCTGTGAATTGGCGTATAAATTGCATGTATTTCTCACATCTAGTTTAGAAATAATTTGGATGACTGTATCGTCATGGGGCATAACTTGCATCACTCATAAGCAAGTGTGAAAAAACAGATCCAGCGATGAACGACTCAAATTCAACATCATCACCGCCAAAGCAGAGAAGTTAGGGAGATTATTATGTGTTCTATTTTCGGGGTCCTCGACCTTAAAACCGACCCCATTGAGTTACGTAAAAAAGCGCTGGAAATGTCACGTTTAATGCGCCATCGTGGCCCGGATTGGTCTGGTGTGTGGGCAAATGATAAAGCCATTCTCGCCCACGAACGTTTGTCTATCGTTGACGTCAATACCGGTGCCCAGCCCCTGTTTAATGCGGCCCACACGCATATTTTGGCCGTTAACGGTGAGATCTATAATCATCAGGCATTACGTCAGCAATATGGTGACCGTTACGCGTTTCAAACCGGCTCAGACTGTGAAGTCATTCTGGCGTTGTATCAGGAGAAAGGGCCTGAATTCCTCGACGACCTGCAAGGTATGTTCGCTTTCATCCTGTACGACACAGAGAAAGATGCCTATCTGATTGGCCGTGACCATCTGGGGATTATCCCGCTGTATATGGGCCATGATGAAAACGGCAACATGTTTGTGGCTTCAGAGATGAAAGCATTGGTACCGGTGTGCCGCACCATTAAAGAGTTCCCAGCGGGCAGCTATCTGTGGAGTAAAGAGGGTGAGATTCGCGAATACTATCATCGCGATTGGTTTGATTTCGACAACGTCAAAGACAATGTAACTGACAAAGTTCAGTTGGCTAACGCGTTAGAAGACGCGGTAAAAAGCCACTTGATGTCTGACGTGCCTTACGGTGTATTGCTGTCCGGTGGTCTGGACTCTTCCGTTATCTCTGCTATCACCAAAAAATTTGCCGCCCGTCGTGTCGAAGACGATGAGCGCAGTGAAGCCTGGTGGCCACAACTGCACTCCTTTGCAGTGGGTCTGATTGGCTCACCGGATTTACGTGCTGCGAAAGAAGTCGCCAACCATTTAGGTACCGTGCACCATGAAATTCATTTCACCGTGCAAGAAGGTTTGGATGCTATCCGTGATGTGATTTATCACATTGAAACCTATGATGTCACCACCATCCGTGCCTCAACACCAATGTATCTGATGTCGCGTAAAATCAAAGCGATGGGGATCAAGATGGTGCTGTCTGGCGAAGGGTCTGATGAAGTGTTCGGCGGCTACCTCTACTTCCACAAAGCACCAAATGCGAAAGAATTGCATGAAGAGACTGTGCGTAAATTGCTAGCCCTGCACATGTATGACTGTGCGCGTGCCAACAAAGCGATGTCTGCCTGGGGTGTTGAGGCCCGCGTCCCCTTCCTAGATAAGAACTTCCTCGATGTTGCGATGCGTATCAATCCGCAGGACAAAATGTGTGGTAATGGCAAAATGGAAAAACATGTCCTGCGTGAATGTTTTGAATCTTACTTACCACACAGCGTCGCCTGGCGTCAGAAAGAACAATTCTCTGATGGTGTCGGCTATAGCTGGATTGACACACTAAAAGAGAAAGCCGCAGAGCAAGTCACTGATCAACAGATGGAAACTGCCCACTTCCGTTTCCCATACAACACGCCATCGTCAAAAGAAGGCTACTTGTATCGCGAAATTTTTGAAGAGCTGTTCCCGCTGCCAAGTGCCGCTGAATGTGTCCCTGGTGGCCCATCAGTCGCCTGTTCATCAGCAAAAGCCATCGAGTGGGATGAATCATTCAAAAGTATGGATGACCCTTCCGGCCGTGCGGTTGGCGTGCATCAGGACGCTTATAAATAATTGAATGTGATGGTCTGCCTATATTGACTGTCCAATCTCAAGGCTGCCCTAGGGTAGCCTTGTTTTTTGCTGGCAAATTCAACAATTAATCACCATAAGTGCTGCTTTAATCACCAGACTGTTCACAAGCCACACAAACGAACCCTTTCAGCGCTTTTTTGGGAAAAAATTAGTTGACGCAATTCGGCCATATACGCATAATGCGCCCCGCAACGCCGATGAAGGTAATGCGGAAAAAGATGGCTACGTAGCTCAGCTGGTTAGAGCACAGCACTCATAATGCTGGGGTCACAGGTTCGATTCCCGTCGTAGCCACCATCTTTTTGCGGGAGTGGCGAAATTGGTAGACGCACTAGATTTAGGTTCTAGCGCCGCAAGGTGTGCGAGTTCAAGTCTCGCCTCCCGCACCATTATTCGTTCATCGGTTTGTCACAGCGGATGGGATATCGCCAAGCGGTAAGGCACCAGGTTTTGATCCTGGCATTCCCAGGTTCGAATCCTGGTATCCCAGCCATCTTTTTTTTGGATGGATAGCTGTAAGGCAAGAGAGTTGTCATATAAAAAAGAATTGTATTTCAGTTGGGATATCGCCAAGCGGTAAGGCACCAGGTTTTGATCCTGGCATTCCCAGGTTCGAATCCTGGTATCCCAGCCATACAACTTCTCAAGATTAAAGATTTAAAGATGGCTACGTAGCTCAGCTGGTTAGAGCACAGCACTCATAATGCTGGGGTCACAGGTTCGATTCCCGTCGTAGCCACCATCTTTTGGGGTATCGCCAAGCGGTAAGGCACTGGATTCTGATTCCAGCATTCCGAGGTTCGAATCCTCGTACCCCAGCCAAATTTAGAAAAGCTCGCTTCGGCGGGCTTTTTGCATTCTGGGATTTCACTATATTCCCTCTTACTTGAGTCCGATGTCTCAAGTCCAGGTTGGATTAGGTTTCGATTGATGGTTGCTTGAGGCGACAACGCCCGCCAAAAGAACAGATCGAATATCAACCGAAACCAGCTCCGAACTGTCCCAAATATTAAGTATTGAACTCAAAAAAACAGACATCCCCTACAACCCCAATGCATACCTCAACGCATGTTCTTTCAATTTGCCCGCGCGCTGAGCGGCTATCAACGCCAGATTCCGTACGAATTTCACCGGTGGCAGATCATTGCTGAATGTGGTGTAAAACACATCCATACCACTTTGCATAATCAGATTATCAGTGCGGCGGCGGCGTTGATAACGCAGTAATACCCGCTCGCTGTGCCACGGTTCTGCCCGTTCACGCGCTTGATTTAGCACCTCCAACAGCGCATCAACATCGCGATATCCCAGATTCACCCCCTGCCCGGCCAGTGGATTAATGGTATGGGCTGCATCCCCGAGTAAGACCAATCCCGGCTGTACATAACGTTGTGCATGGCGCCGCACTAGCGGGAAAGAGCCAGCAGCAATCGCTTTAACAGCCCCCAAACGTGATGGGAAAGCCTTGGCAATTTCCTGATTCAACTGTGCCATCGGCAGCGCCTGAAGCTGACGAATACGCTGCGGGCTGTCGTACCAGACCAATGATGCCCACTGGCCAAATAGCGGTAAGAAAGCACGCGGCCCCGTTGGGAAAAACTGCTGCCAGGTGGTGTCTTGCTGAGCTGTATCCGTCTCTACCGTAATTAACATGCAAGACTGGCGATACTGCCAGCCATTGGTGCCGATACCAGCTAACCGTCGTACCAGAGAGTTGGCACCATCAGCACCTATCACTAAACGGCCCTGTATCTGTTGCTGAGCGTCTAACGTGATTTGCCAGCACTCATCTACTCTAACCATAGTTTGCAGCCGTGACGGGCACAGCAACGTTAAATTGGGGCATTCCGCTATCTGTTGCCATAATGCCAACTGCAAAATCCGGTTCTCAACCATAAACCCCAGCTCAGGCAAAGAGAGCGAGGCGGCATCAAACACCACCTGTGAACCGGGCTGCTCCCAGGTCTCCAACCGACGATAAGGTGCATAACGCATCTGCTGTACCTGCGGCCAGACACCGAGCTGTTTCAGCAACGACACCGAAGTGCAGCCGATAGCGGAAACTCGTAAATCGGGCACGCTGTCAGCCTCAAATGGGGCTGGGGCTTCATGCTCAAGTAACGCGACTGACCAGCCTGTTTGTGCCAGTCCAAGCGCGGCAGCAGCACCGACCATACCGCCCCCCACCACCACAACATCATAATTTGGTTGCGATTTATTCATTTTGGCCATTTTTTAAAAGTTAAAATAACATCCATACTTTATCTGCCCTCAGTGTACCGGATTTTTCATCACCCCACAGAATAACTAAGCCGAACTGCGGTGGTCATCGCAACTGCAAATGACTACAATACCCCGCAACTAATGAGCCTTTGCGCCTGGCGAACACATGGATCACCGCACCGCGCGATGTGACATTTATGATGAATTTTTGATGGTAGATAAGCCATGACGAAAAAACTGCATATTAAAACCTGGGGCTGCCAGATGAATGAATATGATTCATCTAAAATGGCAGATTTGCTGGCCAGCACCCATGGCTACCAGTTGACTGAGATCCCGGAAGAAGCCGATTTACTGCTACTGAATACCTGTTCAATTCGCGAAAAAGCACAAGAAAAAGTATTCAGCCTGCTGGGCCATTGGAAGCTCCTGAAAGAAAAGAATCCCAATCTGATTATTGGTGTCGGTGGATGTGTAGCATCACAGGAAGGCGAACATCTGCGCCAACGCGCGCCCTGTGTTGATGTCATTTTCGGGCCGCAAACCCTGCATCGCCTGCCAGAAATGATTAACCACGTCCAAGGCACCCACAGTCCGGTGGTAGATATCAGCTTCCCTGAGATTGAAAAGTTTGATCGGCTGCCAGAGCCGCGTGCTGAAGGCCCGACCGCGTTCGTTTCTATCATGGAAGGATGCAATAAATATTGTACCTTCTGCGTGGTGCCTTACACTCGTGGCGAAGAGATCAGCCGCCCAAGTGACGATATTCTGTTTGAAATTGCACAGTTAGCGTCCCAAGGGGTGCGGGAAGTGAATCTGCTCGGCCAGAATGTCAATGCTTATCGCGGTGCCACCTATGACGGCGATATCTGTAGTTTTGCCGAGTTATTGCGGCTGGTTGCCGCCATTGACGGTATCGATCGCATTCGCTTTACCACCAGCCATCCGATTGAGTTTACCGACGATATCATCGATGTTTATCGCGATACGCCAGAACTGGTGAGTTTTCTGCATCTGCCAGTGCAAAGTGGTTCCGACCGAATTTTAACCATGATGAAACGCGCCCACACCGCACTGGAGTACAAAGCTATCATCCGCAAACTGCGGCAGGCGCGGCCAGATATCCAGATAAGTTCCGATTTTATTATCGGTTTCCCTGGTGAAACTCAGCAGGATTTTGCACAAACCATCAAGCTGGTCGCGGAGATTCATTTCGATACCAGTTACAGCTTTATTTACTCTCCACGCCCTGGCACACCCGCGGCAGAGCTACCAGACGATGTCAGTGAAGAGGAGAAAAAACAGCGACTGCATATTTTGCAACAGCGTATCACTCAGCAGGCCATGGAAATCAGCCGCGAGATGGTTGGTAGTGTGCAACGTATTCTGGTAGAAGGCCCCTCCCGCAAAAGTGCGATGGAGCTGGCCGGGCGTACCGAAAATAACCGGGTGGTGAATTTTGAAGGTACACCAGAGATGATTGGCAAATTCGTTGATGTCGAAATTGTAGACGTTTATGCCAGTTCACTGCGCGGTATTTTGCAGCGCACCGAAGACCAGATGGCGCTACGGGTTCATGAATCGCCACAATCGGTCATTGCGCGGACCCGAAAAGAAAATGAAATTGGCGTGGGGCAGTATCAACCCTGACCATAGTTGTTCGAGTTGACTCGCATTAGCAGGCGCTGCATTGTCAGTGCCTGTTTTATTCTAGTGGGCTGCTGCGCAGATTCGGACTGTTTAAGTTGCACCTCCAGAGGGTCGCTACTTGAATAGAGCGTGAAAGCACGGATTGATAAGTAAACTTGCGTCAGCACCATGCACCATGAATAATTCTTAAATGACATGTATGATTGACGTTATATACCCAAGGCCATTTCCAATACGAAAGGTATAATCGGGTATCAGACAAATAATATCCGTGAATGATATATCCAGAGGAACACAGTGACTCAGAGAAATAGTTTGCACGTAGTGACACAAGAAATCTTGCTAGAGCCCACCGACAATCAGCGTTTGTTGAGTCTGTGCGGCCCTTTTGATGACAACATCAAGCAGTTGGAGCGCCGGTTAGGTATTGAAATTAATCGCCGAGACAACCGTTTCAAGTTAGTCGGTAAGAATATCTGCGTTGTTGCAGCGGCAGATATCCTGCGCCATCTGTATGTTGACACCGCCCCCATTCGGGGTGTTACCCCAGAGATATCCCCAGAAGATATCCACCTTGCGGTGAAAGAGAGTCATGTATTGGAGCAAACGGCACAGAGCGTACCCGATTACGGAAAAGCCGTGAATATCCGTACCAAGCGCGGCATGGTTAAACCGCGTACCCCCAATCAGGCGCAATACATCGCCAATATTCTTGATCACGATATTACCTTTGGGATTGGTCCTGCCGGGACCGGTAAAACCTATCTGGCGGTAGCCGCGGCAGTTGATGCTCTGGAGCGCCAGAATGTGCGCCGTATCTTACTGACCCGCCCGGCCGTTGAAGCAGGCGAAAAATTGGGTTTCCTGCCCGGGGACCTGAGTCAGAAAGTCGATCCATACCTGCGCCCACTTTATGATGCACTGTTTGAAATGCTTGGCTTTGAGCGCGTTGAAAAATTGATCGAACGTAACGTGATTGAAGTGGCTCCGCTGGCATATATGCGGGGCCGGACACTCAATGATGCCTTTATCATTCTGGATGAGAGCCAGAACACCACCATCGAACAGATGAAGATGTTTCTCACCCGTATGGGCTTTAACTCCAAGGCAGTTATTACCGGTGATGTGACGCAAACCGACTTACCGCGCCACCAAAAATCTGGCTTAAGTCATGCCATTGAAGTGCTGTCTGAGGTAGAAGAGCTGAGCTTTAACTTCTTCCATAGCGAAGATGTGGTGCGTCACCCCGTGGTGGCCCGTGTGGTTATTGCCTATGAGGCCTGGGAAGCGGCGGAACAAAAACGCAAAGAGACTATTGCCGAACAACGTAAGCGGGAAAACCATACCCCGTCTGAGCAGGAGGCTCCGTGAGCCAAGTTATACTCGATTTACAAATTGCCTGCGCCGATAGCCAGGGTTTACCTGCCGAAGCTGACTTTCAGCGTTGGTTGGAGGCGGTATTACCGCAGTTTCAAGACGTAGCAGAAGTGACCATTCGGTTGGTTGATGAAGCTGAAAGCCATGAGCTGAATCTAACCTATCGCGGTAAAGATAAACCGACCAATGTCTTGTCTTTTCCTTTTGAGGCCCCACCTGAAATTGAACTGCCACTATTGGGTGATTTAATCATTTGCCGTCAGGTGGTTGAACAAGAAGCTATCGAGCAAGAAAAAGCACTATTAGCTCATTGGGCGCATATGGTTGTTCACGGCAGTCTCCATCTGCTAGGGTATGACCACATCGTGGACGATGAAGCAGAAGAAATGGAGTCAATCGAAACTGAAATTATGCAAAGTCTGGGTTATCCAGATCCGTATATTTCGGAGAAAGACCCCGAATAAACCCATCATATCGGGTGTTATAATGCCCTGTTAGTCGGGGAAAACTGTCGGCGGTGTGAGTCTACTGCTACCGATAAAATATAATCTTTACCCAACGTCATTGGAATTGCAGGTAGGCGGCAAGCAAACCTTGCTAGCCCCTACGGCATCAGATACAAGGGTATAACATGAGTAAACTTAACTAAAACGCCATGAGCGACGACCACTCACAAAACAACGATAGCCCCAGTCCCAAGAAAGGGTTCTTTACTCTTATCCTTAACCAGTTATTTCACGGTGAACCTAAAAACCGTGGTGATTTGGTAGAGCTTATCCGTGATTCTGAACAAAACGATCTGATCGATCCCGATACCCGTGACATGCTGGAAGGCGTGATGGATATTGCCGAGCAGCGCGTGCGGGACATCATGATCCCCCGTTCTCAAATGGTCACATTAAAGCGTAACCAAACGCTGGATGAGTGTTTGGATGTGATTATTGAATCTGCTCACTCCCGCTTTCCGGTGATTAGCGAAGATAAAGATCACATCGAAGGTATCCTGATGGCCAAGGATTTGTTGCCGTTTATGCGCACCGACTCCGAGCCATTCAGTATTGATAAAGTGTTACGGACGGCGGTTGTAGTGCCAGAAAGTAAGCGTGTCGATCGGATGCTGAAGGAGTTCCGTTCCCAGCGCTACCATATGGCTATTGTCATTGATGAGTTTGGTGGCGTGTCAGGGCTGGTGACCATTGAAGATATTCTTGAGCTGATCGTTGGCGAAATAGAAGATGAGTATGACGATGAAGAAGACAGAGATGTGCGTCAACTCAGCAAGCATACCTATACCATTCGTGCGCTGACGCAAATTGAAGATTTCAATGAAGTGTTCAATACCCATTTCAGCGACGATGAGGTTGACACCATTGGTGGCTTGGTAATGCAGGCATTTGGCCATTTACCTGCCCGGGGTGAAACCATTGAAATTGAAGGTTACTTATTTAAAGTTGCCATGGCGGATAGCCGACGTATCATTCAGGTTCATGTAAAAATCCCGGATGATGCTCCGCAACCCAAACTGGAAGAATAAATCCTTGATGCCTATTGCTTCATATCTTCAACGCCAGTGGGTTCGCGCCCTACTGGCGCTATTTTTTGGTGCCTGCGGTACGCTGGCCTATTCACCGTTTGATTACTGGCCCGCAGCCATTGTTTCACTGTTTGGCTTACTCAGCCTAACCCTGAACCGTAATACCCGGCAGTCCGCCTTTATTGGCTTTTGTTGGGGAATGGGGCTATTCGGTAGCGGTATTAACTGGGTCTATGTCAGTATTTCCGAGTTCGGCGGAATGCCAACGGCAATCAATATTTTCCTGGTGGTACTACTGGCGGCCTACCTATCGCTCTACACCCTGCTATTTGCCGGTGTGTTAGCGCGTCTCAGCCCAAAAGCGACATGGTGGCGGCTAGCGATTGCCGCCCCGGTTGTATGGCAACTGACGGAATTCTTGCGCGGCTGGGTGTTGACCGGCTTCCCGTGGCTGCAATTTGGCTACAGCCAGATTAATGGCCCGCTGCGTGGGATTGCCCCAATACTCGGGGTTGATGGCATCACCTTTGTACTGATGGCAATCAGTGGATTACTGGTCTACGCCTGCTATCAGCGCCGGGTGACTGCGGCAATAGTGGCGATGGCACTGTTATTGTTACCATGGCCACTGCGCCAAGTGCATTGGTTCACGCCAGAGCCGGAACGCGCTGTCAATATCGCCATGGTGCAAGGTAACATTGCTCAGTCCATGAAGTGGGACCCTAAAGTCCTGCTTTCGACCCTGCAAGTCTATCTGGATGAAACTCGCCCGTTTATGGGCAAAGCGCCGATCATCATCTGGCCGGAATCTGCCATTCCTGATATTGAAACCGATCAAACCGGCTTCCTGACAATGGTTGATGATCTGATGCGAGCCAATCATAGCAGCTTGATCACGGGGATTGTCGATGCCCAGCGTCGGCCTGAAGGTCAGGGGTATCATTTCTTTAATAGCGTCATCGTCTTAGGCGATAAAGAACCGTATCAATATCCGAGCCGAAACCGTTACAGCAAACACCATCTGGTCCCATTTGGTGAATTTGTGCCGCTAGAATCCTTACTGCGTCCGCTGGCACCGCTGTTTGACCTACCGATGTCAACGTTCAGCCGTGGCAGTTATGTGCAACCATCGCTCAAGGTGGCAGGATATAACCTGACTGCGGCTATTTGTTATGAAATCGTGTTAGGCCAGCAGGTACGGGATAATTTCAATCCTGATACCAATTTCCTGCTGACCGTCTCGAATGATGCCTGGTTCGGCCACTCAATTGGACCATGGCAACATTTCCAGATGGCACGGATGCGCGCGCTTGAATTGGGTCGCCCTCTGCTGCGCAGTACCAATAACGGTATCACTGCGGTGGTTGGCCCGAGCGGTGAAGTGCTCGCCCAGATCCCGCAATTTACCCAACAGGTGTTAGAGGCCAAAGTTACACCAACAACGGGCGTCACCCCCTATGCCCGTTTGGGTTCATGGCCGATGTGGATTATCACGCTGGTGCTTGGTGCCCTCACGCTGTACCGCGCGATCCGTAGTCGTTCTGATAACAAATAACATAATATGTGGGCATGTTATCTGCATGCCCGTTAATCTTGAGAGCCTTATGTCACTGAAGCATGAATTTATCCTCACCAGCGAAGCACAACTCAGCGAGCACTACGCCGCCCCCTTTGAAACCGTGTTGAAGAAACAGATAGATCACATTGATGATTATGCTAAAAAACTCATCGCGGCAGCCCCCTTCGCCGTACTGGGTACCCTCGGCGCCAATGGTATCGACTGCTCACCCAAAGGTGGGGAACCGGGTTTTATCCATGTACAGGACAGTAAAACCCTGATGCTACCAGACCGCCCGGGGAACAACCGCCTGGATGGTATCCGCAACCTGCTGCATAACCCCGCTATCGGTATCTTGTTCCTGATCCCCAACTGGGACGAAGGTTTTCGGGTGAATGGCCGGGCTAAGATTTCGGTCGATCCTGAACTGTGTGAGCGCTTTAGCCAAAATGGCCACCCCGCCCGCAGTGTGTTAGTGATCGAGGTAGATGAAGTGTTTATTCATTGTGGCCGCGCGATTACCTTTGCCAAGCTGTGGAGCCCAGAAAAACACGCCGCAAAAGAGACCATTCCGACAGCATTGGATGTGTTTAAGGCCCATGTGGCTATCAACAACCAGCAATTAGGCTAACTGGCAGTAAAGCCGCTGTTTGGCGGCTGATTAATACCCACAACTCCCCGTGGGTATTCTATAGCTCTCAATTGTAGAACTATTATCCTCATCTCTTCGCCGCGACTGGCACAGACCTTGCATTGTTTCTAACCATTATGTGTTAACTCTCTGCCAATGCCCGCCAATCTTTTAGCCGTTGTCGGGGATTACCGCAACAAGTAGGGAACACAGCGTTTCAAATGCGGGATCAGGATTATTTACACGCTCGTTTATAGGGCATAGCCCGCACCATAGAAGTGCATTGCTGTTTTATTGCCTCTATTTGGTGCGATTTGCGTCCCAAAAAACAAACATTTATTCATCATTCGCATAACATTTGGCTATTTTTTAAAGATAATCTGATACAAGTAACAGCGAAAACCACGTACTGGCCAACAAAACATCGGTGGTTGTACCGCTGAAACGAAACAAAACGATTTCTCGCCTGACGAGATTTAGCAACAACGTATTTTTAGCATCACAACATCAAGTAATAAAACAACAGCAAAGGAGTTGGACCATGCATATGCGTAAATTGGCGTTAGCGCTACTGTTAGCTGGGATGGCAAGTGGCGTAGCCCAAGCAGAAGAAGCGGCAGCACAACCCGCAGCGAAAGCTGAAGCCCAGGCTGATACTCTGAAAAAGATTAAAGACAGCGGCGTTATCGTAGTGGGTCACCGTGAATCTTCCGTTCCCTTCTCTTATTACGATAATCAGCAGAAAGTTGTTGGTTACGCACAAGATTATTCTAATCTGATCATTGATGCAGTTAAGAAAAAACTTAATGCTCCAGACTTACAGGTCAAACTGATCCCAATCACCTCACAGAATCGTATTCCACTACTGCAAAACGGCACCTTTGACTTTGAGTGTGGTTCCACCACCAATAATCTGGAGCGTCAGCAACAAGCGGCGTTCAGTAATACCATTTTTGTCGTCGGTACCCGTTTACTGACCAAAAAAGGGTCTGAAGTTAAAGATTTCAAAGATTTGGCCGGTAAAGCAGTGGTTGTAACTTCAGGTACGACATCTGAAGTCCTGCTGAATAAGCTAAATGAAAAAGACAAAATGGATATGCGCATCATCAGCGCCAAAGACCACGGTGACTCTTTCCGCACCTTGGAAAGTGGCCGCGCAGTGGCCTTTATGATGGATGATGCTCTGCTAGCCGGTGAGCGAGCCAAAGCCAAGAAACCAGACCAATGGGATATCGTCGGTACTCCGCAGTCTCAGGAAGCTTACGGCTGTATGTTGCGCAAAAATGATCCGGCCTTTAAAGCCTTATTGGATGAAACCATTGCCAGTGCACAAACTTCTGGTGTAGCTGAAAAATCATTCGATCGCTGGTTCAAAAACCCAATTCCACCTAAAAATCTTAACCTGAATTTCTCACTGTCTGATGAAATGAAGGCGCTGTTCAAAGCACCTAACGATAAAGCATTGAACTAACAATAATAAATCAGGGCGGGTGGTTACCTGCCCGATTCGATTGATGATGGGCCGATAGGAGATACCCAATAGATTTCAGAGTGCAGGAAGACGGCAAGCAAGAGACAAATTGGTTGTAAACCATTTTGAACAGCGCTTGCGCTGGCCCGTAGGGTGAGCCTCTGATGAGGTTCATAATCCTGATGAGCTTATACAAATAAGTGATTCAGGTGAACGAGGGCAGCCAACACATCTGCAATTTGAAAGATGCAGGGTAAAGACAGGATGCGGGGTGGCCGTTCCCCACTCCGCATTTTTTTGTGAGTCCTCAAGGTCGCTACGCATTAAATCATCAGTCATCAGGGTGGCTTATCCATCCTTTTAAGGGAGTTTGTTATGTCAATAGACTGGAACTGGGGCATCTTCTTGCAACCTGCCCCCTTCGGCAATACCACCTACCTCGGCTGGATCTGGTCCGGCTTTCAAGTCACCGTCGCTTTGTCACTGTGCGCCTGGGTGATCGCGTTCTTTGTCGGTTCACTGTTTGGTATTTTAAGAACCGTGCCCAATCGAATCCTGTCAGGGATTGGGACCTGCTACGTTGAGCTGTTTCGTAACGTACCCTTGATTGTGCAATTCTTTACCTGGTATCTGGTGGTACCTGAACTGTTGCCAGTTGATATTGGCATGTGGTTTAAAAGTGAACTTGACCCGAACATACAGTTCTTTCTTTCATCGATGCTTTGCCTTGGCTTATTTACCGCAGCACGTGTTTGTGAACAAGTCCGTGCCGGGATTCAGTCACTGCCTCGAGGCCAGAAAGCAGCGGGTTTGGCTATGGGGTTGACCCTGCCACAAACCTATCGCTATGTGTTACTGCCCAATGCTTATCGGGTGATCATTCCCCCGATGACCTCAGAAATGCTCAACCTGGTAAAAAACTCCGCCATTGCTTCAACAATCGGATTGGTCGATATGGCCGCTCAAGCCGGTAAATTGCTGGATTATTCAGCTCACGCCTATGAGTCCTTCACCGCCATCACTCTTGGTTATGTACTGATCAACGCCGTGATCATGCTGTTGATGCGATTAGTTGAAAAGAAAGTGCAGTTACCCGGCAATCTGGGGAGTAAATAATGTACGAATTTGATTGGAGTTCTATCGCCCCCAGCATGCCCTATCTACTGCAAGGGTTAGTGGTCACCGCCAAGATAACCATTACCGCTATCGTATTTGGCATTATCTGGGGGACGGTTCTGGCAGTCATGCGCTTGTCGCCGATTAAAGCCATCAGTTGGTTTGCAACTGCCTATGTCAACGTGTTCCGCTCTATTCCGTTGGTGATGGTGCTGCTGTGGTTTTATTTGGTTGTCCCGAGCTTATTACAAAATGTGCTGGGCTTATCACCAAAAACTGATATTCGGTTAATCTCAGCCATGGTAGCCTTTTCGCTGTTTGAAGCGGCCTATTACTCAGAAATTATCCGCGCCGGGATCATGAGTATTTCCCGTGGGCAATCCTCTGCTGCGCTGGCATTGGGCATGACCCATGGGCAGTCAATGCGGCTGGTTATCCTGCCCCAGGCTTTCCGCGCAATGGTGCCGCTGCTGTTAACTCAGGGGATAGTGTTATTTCAGGATACTTCACTGGTGTATGTCCTTAGCCTGGCCGATTTCTTCCGCACCGCCACCACCATTGGCGAACGGGACGGTACTCAGGTCGAAATGGTGCTGTTTGCCGGTTTGGTTTATTTCGTTATCAGTATTGCCGCGTCGATGCTGGTTAACTATTTGAAGAAAAGGACTGTTTGATGATTTCCCTGAAAAATGTTTCTAAGTGGTACGGCCACTTTCAGGTGCTGGCTGACTGCACCACCGAAGTTAAAAAAGGTGAGGTTGTGGTGGTCTGTGGTCCTTCAGGCTCAGGCAAATCAACCTTAATCAAAACTGTTAATGGGCTGGAACCTATTCAAAAAGGCAGCATTACAGTTAATGGTATTGGTGTGAATGATAAAGGCACTAATCTGGCCCAACTGCGTTCCAAAGTGGGCATGGTGTTCCAACATTTCGAGCTGTTCCCACACCTGTCTATCATTGAAAATCTGACGCTGGCGCAAATCAAAGTACTCAAACGTGATAAAGCAGAAGCACGTGAAAAGGGGTTGAAACTGTTAGATCGCGTGGGCCTTTCTACCCATGCAGATAAATTTCCTTCTCAGTTATCGGGTGGCCAGCAGCAGCGCGTGGCAATTGCCCGCGCACTCTGCATGGACCCCATTGCCATGCTGTTTGATGAACCCACCTCCGCACTTGACCCGGAAATGATCAACGAAGTGTTGGATGTGATGGTCAAACTGGCATTGGAAGGGATGACCATGATGGTAGTTACCCACGAAATGGGCTTCGCCCGCAAAGTGGCTAACCGCGTTATTTTTATGGATGAAGGGAAAATCGTCGAAGACAGCAACAAAGATGATTTCTTTAATAATCCTAAATCAGATCGCGCCAAAGATTTCCTGGCAAAAATCCTGCATTAATCATATTGCCTCCCCTGCATCTGTAGGGGAGGAATTTGCGCCTGTTCTCTTTTTACGCCCTGCGTGATTGCTTATCCGTTTTTTTGTGCGCATCCTCTGGTTAACACTGTGACTAACAAGAGGAAAAGTGATGCCCCGCTCTATTATCATTGATTGCGACCCCGGCCATGACGATGCTATTGCATTGATTCTGGCGTTGGCCTCCCCCGAACTCAACGTAGCAGCGGTTACCACTTGTGCCGGTAACCAAACTCCCGACAAAACTTTGCGTAATGCCCTGCGCATTCTGACACTGCTCAAGCGTCAGGATATCCCGGTGGCAGGCGGCGCACTCAAACCATTACTGCGCGAATTGATTATTGCCGACAATGTTCACGGTGAAAGCGGGTTAGATGGCCCCTCATTACCGGATCCAGATTTTGCCCCGCAAACTGACAATGCGGTGGAGCTAATGGCGAGAATATTGCGTGCCAGCCCTCATCCGGTGACCCTTGTGGCTACAGGCCCATTGACTAACATTGCCTTGCTGCTGGCCGGTCATGGCGCTCTGACGGCCAAAATAGAGCGTATAGTCATCATGGGGGGGGCCGTGATGCTAGGAAACTGGACCGCCGCTGCTGAATTTAATATTTTTGTCGACCCTGAGGCCGCTGATCGGGTATTTAAATCAGGTATTCCGCTTACTATGGCCGGGTTGGATGTGACCCATCAGGCGCAAGTAATGGATGAAGATATCGATCGCATTCGTCAGTTGAATAATCCGGTCGCCGACGTGGTAGCAGGCTTACTGGACTTCTTCATGCTGTATCACCGCCAGGAACGCTGGGGTTTTCAAGGTGCCCCGCTACATGACCCTTGCACCATTGCCTGGTTATTGGCCCCCGAGTTATTCACTAGCATTGAACGCTGGGTCGGCATCGAAACGCGTGGTGAATACACCCAAGGCATGACGGTGGTCGATTATTACCAGCTCACAGATAATGTGCCTAATGCAGAAGTGTTGATGGGTATCGACAGGAAAGGATTTATTGATTTGCTGGTTGAACGGGTTGCCCGCTACAGCGAATAATCGAATGACACTCCGCCACTGCGGAGTGTCTCTTTTTAGCCCAAATTAATGTTAGGGCTGGAATGGCCGGCGGTTAAATTGGTCATGCCCACACTTAGGGCAGAGCGGCAACACTTCAGGGGTATAGAAAGCCAGGCGATGGTGGCACTTTTCACACACCAGATTCCCTAATCCAACCACCTCACCACTGTGATACACCCCATGGTGGCTGACATCTTTAAACACTTCACGCCACTCTAGCTGTGTTTTATCAGTGATATCCGCCAGCTCCTGCCACAGGCTCTCTTTAATCACCCGCATAAATACACTATCAGTGAATTCGTCCTTACTCTCTTCATAACTACGGGCAAACTCCTCCAGATCGCGGCGCACCGCCTGAATGATTTGCTCAACCTCACTCCGGCTCAACTCTTCTACTGCGTCTAACCGCTGCTCGGCGCTTTCCACCAGCTTATCGATATCACGTTCACCATTTTTCAAGCGTTCTGTCAGTGATGCCACCAACTCACGATAATATTGAGCTACCTTGTTCATACTGTCTCCTCGATCCGCGATTGTGGTACAGCAAAGGTTGTTACAAAGAAAATAGTGATAGAGCCAATCTCTCGCCTGCTTATGGTTGCCCCGCTGCTGTTGTCTGCTGGTACTTACTCTGATATTAAAGCTAACGTTTATTATTTTAGCCGTAAATGACTGAAGTCACGTCATCATAAGGTTGTTACTCCCCCACTTTGATGATTTCTGCCATTCACCGCGCAGAAAAACCGTTCTGCGGGATGCTGAGTGTTGTTGCGCCTGCCGCTTATCAGCTATGCTATGCGGATCTCTCTTTATGATATGAAACAGATGATGCTACAGGCGTAGCTGTTTTTCACTATAGGACCACTGGCCGCCATGCAAGAGCAATACCGCCCAGAAGATATCGAAACGCAAGTACAGCTTCACTGGCAAGAGAAGCAAACATTTAAAGTCACTGAAGATACCAGCAAAGAAAAATATTACTGCCTATCTATGCTGCCATACCCTTCAGGACGCCTACATATGGGGCACGTTCGTAACTACACCATTGGTGATGTTATCTCACGCTACCAACGTATGCTGGGCAAGAACGTCCTACAGCCGATTGGCTGGGATGCGTTTGGCCTGCCGGCAGAAGGTGCAGCAGTTAAAAATAACACCGCACCGGCCCCATGGACTTACGACAACATCGAATATATGAAGAACCAGTTGAAACTACTGGGCTTCGGTTACGACTGGGATCGCGAGATTGCCACCTGTAAACCTGACTATTACCGTTGGGAACAGTGGTTCTTCACCAAGTTGTATGAAAAAGGTATGGTCTACAAAAAGACCTCTGCGGTTAACTGGTGTCCACAAGATATGACCGTGTTAGCCAACGAACAGGTAATCGACGGCTGCTGTTGGCGTTGTGATACCAAAGTTGAACGCAAAGAGATCCCGCAGTGGTTTATTAAAATCACCGATTACGCTGATCAGTTGCTTAATGATCTCGACACGCTGGAAAGCTGGCCAGAGCAGGTGAAAACCATGCAACGCAACTGGATTGGCCGCTCCGAAGGGGTTGATATCGTTTTCGACGTGCAAGATAGCGAAGAAAAACTGTCAGTTTATACCACCCGCCCAGACACCTTTATGGGTGTGACCTATGTGGCGGTTGCTGCCGGTCACCCATTGTCACTGCAAGCAGCTGCCACCAACCCGGCGCTAGCTGATTTTGTGGCTGAATGTCGCAATACCAAAGTTGCCGAAGCTGAAATGGCAACGATGGAGAAAAAAGGCATGGCGACCGGCCTATACGCCATCCATCCACTGACAGGTGAGAAGCTGGCTATCTGGGCCGCTAACTTTGTCTTGATGGATTACGGTACCGGCGCGGTAATGGCGGTTCCAGGCCACGATGCCCGTGACTGGGAATTTGCCACCAAATACCACCTGCCAATCAAGCCAGTTATTTTAGCCGCTGACGGTAGCGAGCCTGATTTGAGTCAGGAAGCCATGACCGAAAAAGGCACCCTGTTCAACTCCGGCGAGTTCGATGGTCTGGATTATGAAGCGGGCTTTAATGCCATTGCTGACAAGCTGGTGGCTCTCGGTGTTGGCCAGCGTAAAGTGAATTATCGCCTGCGCGATTGGGGTGTATCACGTCAGCGTTATTGGGGTGCGCCTATCCCAATGGTGACATTGGAAGATGGCACCGTCGTGCCAACACCAGAAGACCAACTGCCGGTTATCCTGCCAGAAGATGTTGTAATGGACGGTATTACCAGCCCGATCAAGGCTAATCCTGAGTGGGCGAAAACCACCGTTAACGGGATGCCGGGCCTGCGTGAAACTGATACTTTCGATACCTTTATGGAATCATCTTGGTATTACGCACGCTACACCTGCCCACAATTTGACGAGGGCATGCTGGACCCTGCCGCCGCCAACTACTGGCTGCCGGTTGATCAGTATGTAGGCGGTATTGAACACGCCATCATGCACCTGATGTATTTCCGTTTCTTCCACAAACTACTGCGTGATGCCGGTCTGGTGAACTCCGACGAACCAGCCAAACGTCTGTTGTGCCAAGGCATGGTATTGGCTGACGCCTTCTACTACACCGGTACCAGCGGTGAACGTATCTGGGTTTCACCGGCTGATGCTATTGTCGAGCGTGATGAGAAAGGGCGGATTGTTAAAGCGACCGACGCGCAAGGCCATGAACTGGTGTATGCCGGTATGAGCAAAATGTCGAAATCGAAAAACAACGGTATCGACCCGCAAGTTATGGTAGAAAAATACGGTGCCGATACTGTGCGCCTGTTTATGATGTTTGCATCGCCGGCAGAAATGACGTTGGAATGGCAGGAGTCTGGCGTTGAAGGGGCTAACCGCTTCTTAAAACGTGTCTGGCGTCTGGTGTTTGAAAGCACTGCCAAAGGTGCAACTGCGCCGCTGGATATTGCCAGCCTGACGGAAGAGCAAAAATCACTGCGTCGTGATCTGCACAAAACGATTGCCAAAGTCACTGATGACGTGGGCCGCCGTCAAACCTTCAACACCGCCATCGCTGCGGTGATGGAGTTGATGAACAAGCTGGGCCGTGCACCTCAGGAAACTGAGCAAGATCGTGCTCTGCTGCAAGAAGCATTACTGGCAGTGGTACGTATGCTTTATCCATTCACCCCGCACGTTTGCTTCAGTTTGTGGCAAGCTCTGGGTGGTGAAGGTGATATCGATACCGCACCATGGCCAATTGCTGATGAACAGGCGATGGTCGAAGACTCTAAATTAGTAGTCGTACAGGTTAATGGTAAAGTGCGTGGCAGAATTACTGTGCCTGCCGATGCCACTGAACAGCAAGTTCGCGAACGCGCTGGTCAAGAGCACCTGGTGGCTAAATACCTGGATGGGGTTACTGTGCGTAAAGTAATCTACGTCCCTGGCAAACTGCTTAACCTGGTTGTAGGTTAAGACAAGGAGGAGTTGTGCGACATCGTATTCTGACATTGTTGCTGGGGTTAGCGGTGCTGGTCACCGCTGGCTGTGGCTTTAATCTGCGAGGCACCACTCAGGTGCCACCTGAACTGCAAAAACTGTTGCTGGAAAGTAGTGACCCTTATGGCCCGTTAACCCGAGCTGTACGTCAACAGTTGCGTTTAAGCAATGTCACCATTGTTGATGACCCGATGCGTAAAGACTTACCCGCCTTGCGGATCCTTGGTTCATCAGAAAATCAGGATACCGTGTCAATCTTCCGCAATGGGGTAACGGCGGAGTATCAGTTAGTGTTGCATGTGCAGGCGCAGGTATTGATACCGGGCCATGATATTTACCCATTACGGGTTAATATCTTCCGCACATTCTTCGATAACCCGTTAACAGCGCTCGCCAAAGATGCTGAAGCTCAGGTTCTCCGTCAGGAAATGCGTGAACAAGCCGCTCAGCAGTTAGTACGTCAGCTTCTGACCGTACATGCTGCAGAAGTCAAAAATGCGCAAGAAAATGGTGACAAGCCGGTTGGCAATAATACAGCAACAGGCGCCGCCAAGATGGCAGAAACTAAAGAAATCAATATTGGCAAACCCGCAGTCAGTACCCCGGCCCAATGATCCGAGTCTATCCTGAACAACTTGTCGCGCAGCTCCATGAGGGGCTGCGCGCTTGCTATCTGTTATGCGGCAATGAGCCATTGCTGTTACAAGAAAGTCAGGACCACATTCGTCGGGTAGCAATAGAGCATGATTTCACCGAACATTTCAGTTTTGCGCTGGATACTCATACCGAGTGGGACAATATCTTTAGTCTTTGTCAGGCACTCAGTCTATTTGCCAGCCGCCAGACATTGACGCTGAGCTTCCCTGACAGTGGTTTAACGGCACCAATGAACGAACAATTGGTTAAGTTATCGGGCCTGTTACATTCAGATATTTTATTGATTTTGCGCGCAAATAAACTAACCAAAGCACAAGAAAACAGTGCCTGGTTTAAAGCACTCGGTAGCAATAGCGTATTTGTCAGTTGCCAAACGCCGGAGCAGGCACAACTGCCACGTTGGGTCAGTACACGGGCTAAAAGCCTGAATCTGGAGGTCGATGACCCCGCCATTCAACTGCTTTGTTACTGCTACGAAGGCAATCTGCTGGCGCTATCACAAGCTTTGGAACGGTTATCGTTGCTCTACCCTGACGGTAAACTGACGCTGCCTAAAGTTGAGCAAGCGGTCAACGATGCTGCGCATTTCACCCCTTACCACTGGCTCGATGCCCTAATAGCTGGGAAGAGCAAACGCGCCTGGCATATCCTGCAACAATTGCAGCAGGAAGAGAGTGAACCGGTTATTTTGCTGCGCACCTTACAGCGAGAACTGCTCTTGCTGCTAACGTTGAAGCGCTGCATGGATCAGGTGCCACTGCGTACGCTATTTGATCAGTTAAAAGTGTGGCAAAATCGCCGGCCCATGATGACGCAGGCTCTGCAACGCCTTTCGCTGCCACAATTGCAACAAGCCGTTCATTTGCTGGCACAGATAGAAGTTCGCTTGAAACAGGATTATGGTCAGTCAATCTGGCCTGAATTAGAAACGCTATCTATGCTGATGTGTGGCAAAATATTACCTGAGAGCTTTTTTGATGCCCAATAAATCCCCGACTCGCGCCCTACATGCCCTGTTCGGCGGTACCTTTGACCCCATTCATTACGGCCACTTGACGCCGGTTGAAGCATTGGCTCAACAAGTGGGTCTGCAACATATTATTTTATTACCCAATAATGTCCCACCTCACCGCCCACAACCCGAGGCCAATGCACAGCAACGGCTGAAAATGGTGGAACTGGCGGTAGCCGGTAACCCGCTGTTCAGCGTCGACTCGCGGGAGTTATTACGCGATACCCCCTCATTCACCATTGATACCCTGGAATCACTGCGTAAAGAACGTGGTGCTGAACTGCCGTTAGCGTTTATCATTGGGCAGGATTCATTATTATCGCTGCATAAATGGCATCGCTGGCAATCGATATTGGATGTGTGCCATTTGCTGGTTTGCGCCCGCCCTGGTTACTCACAAACGCTGGAAACACCTGAGTTACAACAATGGCTTGATGAGCGACGGGTCTTGGATCCGCAAGCATTAAACCTGCAACCACAAGGGTTAATCTATCTGGCTGATACACCTTTATTGAATATTTCAGCTACCGATATTCGTCATCGGCGTCATAATGGTGAGAGCTGCGATGACCTGCTGCCGCGTGCTGTCCAGCGATATATTGAGTTACAAGGTTTATATCGCGGTTGAGGAACTGAGGGTTTATATCGCGACGCATTCACCCATGTTATACTCCGCCGCTAAATTTCAGGTATTCGCTGAAAAACCGTTACATTCTAACTGTTCATACCGGTAACTGTTCGTGGGAACTCCTGCAAACAATACGGAAGAACGTTAATACCCAAAGAACTTGACGTTGCAGGTAGCCAGCCAGCGCACGAATCCCGATAAGCTTACATGAGTAAGTGATTCGGGTGAGAAAGTGCAGCTAACACCCCAGCAACTTCAAGGACGAAGGGTATGGACAGAAATCACCCGAGGGGGAACCTTTGCAAGGTAAAGCGCTCCAAGAATTTGTTATCGACAAGCTCGATGACTTGAAAGGCCAGGACATTATCACTTTGGATGTTCAGGGTAAGTCCAGCATCACTGATTACATGATCATCTGTACCGGGACTTCTACCCGCCATGTTATGGCGCTGGCAGACAATCTGGTGCAGGAATCCCGTGTGGCAGGCATGATACCGCTGGGCGTAGAAGGCCAGGGTGTGTCTGACTGGGTTGTTGTGGATTTAGGCGAAATCATTGTGCATGTCATGCAAGAAGAAAGCCGCCGTCTGTATGAACTGGAAAAACTCTGGAGCTAAGCGGTGAAACTGCAACTGGTGGCTGTCGGCACCAAAATGCCAGACTGGGTGCAGACAGGTTTCATGGATTACCTGCGCCGCTTTCCCAAAGATATGCCCTTCGAGCTGGTAGAAATACCGGCCGGTAAGCGGGGCAAAAATGCGGATATTAAACGCATTTTGGAAAAAGAAGGCGAACTGATGCTGGCGGCGGTTGGCAAGAATAACCGCATTGTCACGCTGGATATCCCAGGCACTCCCTGGGAAACTCCACAATTGGCTCAGCAATTAGAACGCTGGAAGCAGGACGGCCGTGATGTCAGTCTGCTGATTGGCGGGCCGGAGGGATTAGCCCCAGCCTGTAAAGCTGCCGCAGAGCAGAGCTGGTCGCTCTCTGTGCTTACGCTACCCCATCCTTTAGTGCGTGTTTTAGTGGCTGAAAGCCTCTATCGCGCCTGGAGTATTACGACCAATCACCCTTATCATCGGGAATAAGCGGCGATGAACCTGAGTAAAGTGATGGCTTTGAGTAACGTGTTGGTTTTGGACAAGATGAAGTAGCTGCGGGATGAAAAAAGAACCTAACCCTTTTCGCGACTATTCAGCTGAATCAGCCTTGTTTGTCCGCCGCGCCCTTGTGGCTTTCCTCGGTATCCTGCTGCTAAGCGGAATATTGACTGTAAACTTGTACAATTTGCAGATAGTGCGTTTCGAAGACTATCGCACCCGTTCCAATGAAAACCGCATTAAGCTGGTCCCTATCGCTCCTAGCCGCGGTATGATATTTGATCGCAACGGCACCCCGTTGGCGATGAACCGGACCATTTATCAATTAGAATTGATGCCGGAAAAAATCGAAGACCTCCCCGCGACACTCAATGCACTACGCCCGATAGTGGATCTGACGGATGAGGATATCGCTAATTTTGAAAAAGAGCGTAAGCGCTCACGCCGCTTTACCTCCATTGCCGTTAAGACCCCCCTTACCGAGGTGCAGGTCGCCCGTTTCGCCGTTAACCAATTCCGCTTCCCCGGTATTGAAGTCAAAGGCTATCAACGCCGTTTCTATCCCTATGGTTCGGCCCTGACTCACGTTATCGGTTATGTATCGAAAATTAACGATAAAGATGTCGAACGGTTGGATAAAGAAGGCATTCTGGCTAACTATGCCGCAACCCACGATATCGGCAAACTGGGTATTGAGCGCTATTATGAATCCGTATTACACGGCAAAACCGGTTATGAAGAAGTTGAAGTCAATAACCGTGGCCGGGTGATCCGCCAGCTACATGAGCAGCCGCCGCAGGCCGGTAAAGATATTTACCTGACGCTTGATTTACATCTGCAAACCTATATTGAAAAACTGCTGAGTGGCAGCCGCGCCGCAGTGGTGGTCACGGACCCACGCACCGGCGCTATCTTAGCCTTGGTATCGAACCCAAGTTATGACCCGAACCTATTTGTCGATGGGATCTCCAGCAAAGATTATCAGGGGTTGTTGAACGATCCTGACCGCCCGCTGATTAACCGTGCCACCCAGGGTGTCTACCCCCCTGCGTCTACAGTAAAACCCTATATTGCCGTTTCCGCCCTGAGTGCCGGGGTTATCACCAAAAATACCAGCTTGTTTGACCCTGGCTGGTGGCAACTGCCTGGCTCAGAAAAACGCTTTCGCGACTGGAAAAAATGGGGTCATGGTCGGTTGAATGTCACCAAGGCGCTGGAAGAGTCGGCGGATACCTTCTTCTATCAGGTTTCCTATGACATGGGGATTGATCGTTTGTCCTCATGGATGAGTAAATTCGGCTACGGTGAATATACTGGTATCGATCTATCCGAAGAGCGCGCGGGCCTGATGCCGACCCGTGAGTGGAAACAAAAACGCCACAAAAAACCGTGGTACCAAGGGGATACCATTCCGGTGGGTATCGGCCAAGGGTATTGGACCGCCACCCCAATCCAGATGGCAAAAGCGTTAATGACGCTGATTAATGATGGCGCGGTTAAAACGCCACATCTGCTACAAAGCACCCGGATTAATGGAGAGTTAGTCCCCTATCAACAAGAAGATCGCACGCAAATTGGTGATATACATTCCGGTTATTGGGAAATTGCTAAAGATGGCATGTATGGTGTAGCCAACCGTCCGAACGGAACGGGGCGTAAGTTTTTTGAAGGTACACCTTATAAAGCAGCGGCAAAATCCGGTACCGCCCAAGTGTATAGCTATGAAACCTATAATGCCCATAAAGTGGCAGAACACTTACGCGACCATAAATTGATGGTTGCGTTTGCGCCCTACGAAAATCCAACGGTATCTGTCGCCATGATTTTAGAAAATGGGGGTGCCGGGCCTGCGGTGGGGACCATTACTCGCCAAATTCTCGACCACATTTTGTTGGGTGATAACAATACTGAATTACCGGATGCGGCCCCTCTGCCTCCAGGTGTTGAAGCAGATTAATTGAAGTGGACTAAGGTAACTCATGACTGATAATCAACAAAAAGGCTCTTTGTGGTACAAAATGCACATCGATCTGCCGTTTTTGATTTGCATCCTGGCGCTGTTGGCTTATAGCGCCTTTGTGATGTGGAGCGCCAGCGGGCAAGATATCGGCATGATGGAACGCAAAGTTGGCCAAATCGCGATGGGCCTGATTGTCATGCTGGTTATGGCGCAGATACCGCCGCGCGTCTATGAAAACTGGGCACCCTACCTCTATTTCGTGTGCGTAATTTTGTTGGTATTGGTTGATGCCTTTGGCCAAATAAGTAAAGGTGCACAGCGCTGGCTGGACTTGGGTTTTATCCGCTTTCAACCTTCTGAAATTGCTAAAATTGCGGTTCCGCTGATGGTGGCTCGCTTTATGAACCGTGACGTCTGTCCGCCCTCATTGAAAAACACCGGTATTGCGCTAATTTTAATCTTTATGCCCACCTTATTAGTAGCCGCTCAGCCCGATTTGGGTACCTCTATCCTGATTGCGGCCTCTGGCCTGTTCGTACTGTTTCTCTCCGGTATGAGTTGGCGTTTAATCGCTATTGCCGCCGTATTGGTCGCTGCATTTATCCCGATATTGTGGTTCTTCCTGATGCACGGCTATCAGCGCGACCGCGTGATGATGCTGCTGGACCCGGAAAGTGATCCGCTCGGCGCCGGTTATCATATTATCCAATCAAAAATCGCCATCGGCTCAGGTGGCTTATCAGGGAAAGGCTGGCTACACGGAACTCAGTCACAACTGGAGTTTTTACCGGAACGCCATACTGATTTTATCTTTGCCGTACTGGCAGAGGAGCTAGGTTTAATTGGCGTGCTGGTACTATTAGCGCTTTATCTCTGTCTCATTATGCGTGGTTTGGTGATTGCCGCCCACGCACAAACCACCTTCGGCCGAGTGATGGTAGGAGGATTAATGCTGATACTATTTGTATATGTGTTTGTTAACATAGGTATGGTCAGTGGAATTTTACCTGTGGTTGGCGTACCTTTGCCTTTGGTCAGCTATGGAGGCTCGGCACTGATAGTTCTGATGGCCGGGTTTGGTATCGTGATGTCGATACATACTCATCGCAAAATGTTATCGAAGAATTTATAGAGGTGAGCAATGCGTAAGGAATGGCTTTGGATAGGCATCGCAGGCGTGCTGTTATCAGCATGTACCAGTCAGCCTCCGGCACCCCAGCAACAGGTGCAACAGACGTACAACGGCCCGGTTGAAGAGATTGGCGGGGCAGAACCGCGCTATGAACCCTTTAATCCTAATTTTAATCAGGATTATAAAGCCAATGGCCAGTCTTACAGCATTATTAAAGATCCACAAAACTTCACTCAGGTGGGTCTTGCCGCTTGGTATGGCGAAGAAGCTAACGGCAATACAACCGCCACTGGCGAAACGTTCGATCCTAATGCATTGACCGCCGCCCACCCTACTTTGCCCATTCCAAGTTATGTGCGCGTCACCAATGTCAGTAATGGCCGCCAGATTGTGGTGCGCGTGAATGACCGTGGCCCGTATACCCCTGGGCGAGTAATTGATTTATCCAAAGCGGCCGCTGATCGCCTGAATATTTCGAATAATACCAAAGTGAAAATTGATTTTATCAATGTCGCACCTGATGGCTCGCTGTCAGGCCCAGGTATGGTCGGTACCACCATTGCCAAGCAAAGTTATGCCTTACCAAGCCGCCCGGACTTGACCTCCAGCGGGATGGGGACGCCAGTGCAACAGGATGCGCCCGCAGTAAGTGCGCCAGTGCGCCCTATCGCTAACAGTAATTTGTCTGGTGCGGATGCCACTCAACCGGTCGCGCCACAAAGTAGCGGCTTCCTGAGGGCATCGACTCCGGTACCGGCTGGCGTGTTGGAAAGCTCAGAACCTGCCGTGGATTCTGTATCCACTCTGGGTGCAGGGCCGGTGACACCACCGGTTGTTGCCAACCCAGGTCCCGTGACCTCATCAGTAGCAACAACAGGTGCTGCGACCTCTGGTGGTTATGTGGTTCAGGTCGGTGCGTTGAGTGATGCTCAACGGGCACAAACTTGGCAGCAAAGCCTGAGCCAACGTTTTGGGGTCCCGGGTAAAGTAGACACCAATGGTAGCGTGCATCGTGTCCAACTTGGGCCATTCAGTAGCCGCCAACAAGCCGTAGAACTGCAACAGCGCCTATCGAGCGAAGCTCAGCAGCAATCATTTGTGGTCGCGGCGCCTTAAAACATACATACCTTGTAGCAATTTAAGGTCTGTCAGATAAAAATAACCGTAACCCCTTGTGCAAACAGGATGTTACGGTGAAACCAATAAACGCCACACAGGTGTATAGCCAAATTTATTGGCGTTGCAGCAAGGCCGCAAATGAATGCATCCCGATGAACATGTGATTCGGATGAGTGAGTGCCGCTAACGCCGCTACAACGTTAAGTAAGTGAGGGTATGGTATAGTGTGGCACTTTCTTAACTTACTCCCACGGATGTTGTTGTCCTGATCATGAAATATGTAACTACTTCTCGCATTATCAAGAGCCTGGCGCTCAGCACTGTTATTGTTATGAGCACAGCGTCTGCTGCAAACGCTGATGACGTCAATCTGAAAACCATGATCCCCGGCGTGCCACAGATCGACTCAGAAGCGTATGTGCTGATTGATTACAACTCCGGCAAAGTATTGGCAGAAATGAATGCTGATGCGCGTCGTAATCCGGCCAGCTTGACCAAAATGATGACCAGTTATGTTATCGGCCAAGCAATCAAAGCAGGCAAAATCGGGCCAGAAGATATGGTTACCGTGGGGAAAGATGCCTGGGCAACCGGCAATCCAGAATTCAAAGGCTCTTCGTTGATGTTTTTGAAACCCGGTGACCGTGTACCGGTTTCTAAACTGACTCGGGGTATCAATCTGCAATCCGGTAATGACGCCTGTGTCGCGATGGCTGATTATGTTGCTGGCAGCCAGGACTCATTCGTCAACCTGATGAACAACTACGTTAAAGCACTGGGCCTGCAAAATACCCAGTTCAAAACAGTTCACGGTTTAGATGCTGAAGGCCAGTACAGCTCTGCGCGCGATATGGCGCTGATTGGTCAAGCACTGATTCGCGATGTACCGGATGAGTATGCCATTTACAAAGAGAAAGAATTCACCTTCAACAATATCCGTCAGATGAACCGTAACGGTTTACTGTGGGATACCAGTTTGAATGTTGATGGTATTAAAACCGGTCATACCGATGCTGCTGGCTACAATCTGGTGGCCTCCGCTACCGATGGTCAAATGCGTTTGATCTCAGCCGTGCTGGGCGGTCACACCTATAAAGGCCGTGAAACCGAGAGTAAAAAATTACTGACCTGGGGCTTCCGTTTCTTTGAAACTGTCGCACCATTGAAAGTGGGTAAAGAGTTTGCGTCAGAGCCAGTCTGGTTCGGCGACAGTGACCGAGTGCAGTTGGGTGTTGATAAAGACGTCTACCTGACTATTCCACGTGGCCGTATGAAAGACCTGAAAGCCAGCTATGTACTGAATACCCCAGAGATTCATGCGCCACTGGCGAAGAATCAGGTTGTTGGCATGATTAACTTCCAGTTAGATGGCAAAACTATCGATCAGCGCCCATTAGTGGTGATGAATGAAGTTAAAGAAGGCGGATTCTTTAGTCGCATGGTGGACTACATCAAACTGATGTTCCACCGCTGGTTCGGTTAGTTGGCGGGCTTGAAAATCAGCAGACTATCCCCATATTATAAATAATCTGAAACTCCCGCCCCGGCGGGAGTTATAATTTTAAGGTCGGATAATTCTTTCTTTATCCTAGCACCTATCCGGCAGTAATCTGTCCGTCAACACCCCAGGAGCGCACATGAAAACTAAACTGAACGAACTGCTTGAGTTCCCTTGTTCTTTTACCTACAAGGTAATGGGCATTGCAGAACCACAGTTGGTAAACCAGGTGGTAGAAGTGGTACAGCGCCATGCTCCGGGTGATTATACCCCGCAGGTAAAACCGAGCAGCAAAGGCAACTTTCACTCCGTCTCCATCACCATTACAGCCACCCATATTGATCAAGTGGAAATCCTGTATAAAGAGCTGGCCGACCTTGAACTGGTGCGAATGGTACTGTAGTTAAGACCATATAGTTAGGACCATCGAGTTAAGTCCATATTGCCTACGAGCAAGATACCTAATTTGTACCAAGCCCGCCTTATTATGGCCCGGAGCGGTTATTCACGCTCTGGGCCTTATTTTGCCTTTTAACCCCATGGTTGAACCGCAAACCTGCTTTTTTAAATGTCAAAATAGTAGCCCCACATCGCTGGGCTGGTATACTGACGCCACCATTTCTGTAACCAGATGATGCCTCGCTTGCAACAACACAAGATCATTTTACGTCAGCTAGGGCTACAACCCTATGCCCCCGTATCTCAAGCTATGCATAATTTCACTGAGTTCCGTACTGACGCCACTCCAGATGAAATCTGGCTGGTTGAGCATCAGCACGTTTTCACTCAAGGTCAGGCGGGAAAAGCCGAACATGTGCTGATGCCCGGTGATATTCCGGTTATCCAAAGTGATAGAGGCGGTCAGGTCACCTATCATGGCCCCGGCCAGCAAGTCATGTATGTCATGATTGACCTCAAGCGTGCCAAAATTGGCGTGCGGCAATTGGTTACCGCGATTGAGAATACCGTGATTCAGACATTGGCTCATTTTGCTATTGACTCACAAGCCCGCCCAGATGCCCCCGGTGTCTATGTCGGCCAGCAGAAAATATGCTCGTTGGGATTACGCATCCGTAGAGGTTGCTCGTTTCACGGGCTGGCCTTGAATATCGATATGGACCTGGAGCCGTTCCAACGCATAAACCCATGCGGTTATGCTGGCATGCAAATGACCCAAGTCAGTGCCTTAAAAACAGGGACAACTGTTGCTGATATCCAGCCAATCTTGGTGCGCGAATTTACCCGCCAATTGGGCTATCCGCAAGCGGAACAGCAGCCATGGTCACTGGCAGACTATTTATCATCTGACGTATCCTAAGTTAGCCAATTGAAATCGTGAATGCCCTGACTCTTTTAAGATAGCCCACGTAATTGGGGGCTGAATAGGATAGGGTAATGATGATATAATTTTTAAACAATTTTCAAAAAATTTTTAACGCAAGCCATATCACGTTGAATTTAATGAAAAATCTCAAATTGAGAGATTCAGAACTGGAACCTGCACGATTATGAGTAAACCGATTCAGATGGAACGTGGCGTAAAATACCGCGACGCAGATAAAATGGCGTTAATCCCGATTAAAACCGTGGTTACCGAACGTCAGGAACTGTTACGTAAACCCGAATGGATGAAAATCAAGCTACCCGCTGACTCCAGCCGCATTCAGGGTATCAAGGCAGCAATGCGTAAAAACGGTCTGCACTCGGTTTGCGAAGAGGCATCCTGCCCTAACTTGTCAGAGTGCTTCAACCACGGAACGGCGACCTTTATGATCCTCGGCGCAATTTGTACCCGCCGCTGCCCATTCTGTGACGTTGCCCATGGTCGTCCGGTTACACCTGATGCCAATGAGCCAGAAAAGCTGGCTCAAACAATCAAAGATATGGGATTGCGCTATGTGGTTATCACCTCGGTTGACCGTGATGACTTACGCGATGGTGGCGCTCAACATTTTGCAGATTGTATCGCAGCCATTCGAGCCAAAAATCCGACCATAAAAATTGAAACATTGGTGCCTGACTTCCGTGGCCGTATGGATCGCGCGTTAGATATTTTGACTGTCACCCCACCGGATGTGTTTAACCATAATCTGGAAAACGTACCACGGGTGTATCGCCAAGTGCGACCTGGGGCTAACTATGAGTGGTCGCTTAAATTACTTGAGCGCTTTAAAGAGGCTCATCCTGATATTCCGACTAAATCAGGTTTGATGGTTGGCTTGGGGGAAACCAATGCTGAAATCGTTGAGGTTATGCATGATCTGCGCCGCCATGGAGTAACCATGCTGACTCTAGGGCAATATTTGCAACCAAGCCGCCACCATTTACCCGTGCAGCGCTACGTCAGCCCGGCTGAGTTTGACGAAATGAAAGCAGAAGCTATGGCAATGGGCTTTACCCACGCTGCTTGTGGCCCGTTTGTTCGCTCTTCTTATCATGCCGATCTGCAAGCAAAAGGGTTGGAAGTAAAATAAATAAATTGGCCTGATGAGACTTTCAGGCCAATTTTATGAAATATTTAGTTACACCTTAAATGCCAGACAAGCAAAAACGGATTTCCACTGGAGATCCGTTTTCTGTTATCAGACATAATAAGTTTGCTGATAATAGCTAAGTTAAAGAATTTTCATCCTGCCGCTTTCACCGGAATACCGGTTATATCGAGCGAGGGCAATCAGTCCTTATGCTCAATTGGTGGTGTTGTTTTGGTTTCAACGGCCGTTTTAGCTTCAGCAACAGGCGCCGCCGCAGGTGCATCATCATTACCCATAGCCTTTTTAAAGCCTTTCAGGGCAGCCCCCAGATCCGCGCCCAACGTGCGCAATTTGCTGGTTCCAAACAACAACACAATCAATATGCCGACTACCAACAATTTGGTAATACTGATACCTTCCATACTCACCTTCTTGATTAGCTCTGTTCATTAAACAATGAATATATCCTTCTTACTGGATATTGCGCCAATGTGAGCACATCTCACGCCCTGAATCACTCACATGAGTCAGAATGGTGGGATTCACTCGCGAGCGACAACGCCAATGACGTTGGATATTGTTAAATAATGGCCTATTTACGAATAAATTACCGATTAAAACAACAGTAATATGTAACAGATTTCGTTAGTGAACTATGATTACTCAGAGTCTATTATCACTTATTTTGACTCATTCCGGATGAGACATTGCCGTTAACATCCCCCCAAAGCAAAAAGAAAGAGGGAGCCGCCAATTGCCTTATTCAAGTAGAATAAACACCCGTCGGTCAGGGTTAAGTTTTGCTAAAAGAACTTATTTACCTCGAGCATTTGGCTTAGGTGTAGGTATGTTTTGTGTAGGCTCAGTGCTCTACACACAGCATTCCCCATTATGGCTATGGCTGATGCTAGCTATTAATGGGTTGATATGGCCACATATTGCATTCTTGCTGGCGTTGCGGTCTGAACAACCGTTTGAGCAAGAAATAATCAACATGAAAATAGACTCTGCGTTGGGTGGCGTCTGGGTGGCAATAATGTCGTTCAATGCTTTGCCATCCATTGTTATTCTATCCATGATGAGTATGAATAATATTGCTTCCGGGGGTAAGAACATTTTTTGCAAAGGTTTAGCCTTGCAAATCTCCTGTAGCTTATTGACTGCATGGATATTTAACTTGCCCTTTGAACCTGAAACTTCCCCCATTCAGGTTTATGCTTGTTTGCCGATGATAATTATCTACCCTTCCCTACTCGGATTAGTAACCTATCGAACTGCAAAGCGTTTGGCCGAAAACAAAGAAGAGCTATTACGTATTAGTGTAAGAGATGGGTTAACTGGTTTGTATAACCGCAGACATTGGGAACACCAGTTACATAATCAATTTGACAGTTGCCGGCGCTATCAGCACGGCGCAACACTCATTTTACTTGATATTGATAACTTCAAAGCCATAAATGACACCTTTGGCCATGCCGTCGGCGATGAAGCCATTACGGTTCTTGCTGAGGAGTTATTATTAGGGCTGCGGGCCATTGATATTGTCGGTCGCTATGGTGGCGACGAGTTCGGTGCTATTTTGCCCAATACCACCGCCGAACAAACCCGCGAAGTATTAACGCGAATTCAAGAAAAACTAGCTGAATTAGCCTTTACGCAAGCCCCCACGCTGCAACTTAGAGTAAGTGCTGGCATTGCTGATTACAGGCACGACATGATTAATTATCAGCAATGGTTGAAAGCGGCTGACTCCGCACTGTACCAGGCAAAAGATAATGGTCGTAATCGTATTGAGCTGGCCAGTTAAAAACTATTCCCAATAGATTTCATGATGTAAAAAGTCAGTGTATTATTGATTCGTAAGCTCTGGAGATGACATTCCTCCATAACCGCCCTTCAAGGCTGATGATGTCTACGTAACCTTTTCATTAAGGTGCGTAGTATTGCGCCTAAGCCTTTCTGAAAAGCCCATTAATAATGACCAACTACCCCGCACGATGGGTATCCATAATGAAAGGTATTTATGTTTAATACATTACTCGCAGTATTTATTGGTGGTGGCGTGGGCAGCGTTGCTCGCTGGCTGGTCAGTATGAAGCTAAACAGCTTATCACCCCATGTCCCCGTGGGAACACTGCTGGTAAACCTGATAGGTGCTTTTATCATTGGTCTGACATTGGCGCTGTTTACCCGCATTGCACATATTGATCCCGTATGGAAGCTTCTGATTACGACAGGTTTTTGTGGTGGTCTAACGACATTTTCCACCTTCTCTGTGGAAGTGGTTTATCTCATTCAGGAAGGTAAGCTGGCATGGGCGGCGGGGACTGTTTTACTTAATCTGGCCGGGTCACTTGCGATGACGATGCTGGCCTTTATATTGGTCAATCACTTCGCGGGGCAATAATAGCGAGTAACTATAAATAGTTTAACTTTCCGGGTAGTCCATTATATTGCCCGGAAACGTGCAAGATAAAGAAAGTCACGGGTCGGGTGGTATCGTCTTAATGTTTTCTTAATCTACGAACCGGATAATCATTTGCCAGAGAACAGTTAGCCGATGGTGGTGACTGATGTGCTGGATAACACTATGTTTGGATTACCAAAAAAACGGGCTGAGTGGCTAACAGTTATTTTTTGCCTGGTCATCACCGTGATGTTTCTCAAAGCCTATCTGTTCTAACTTTGATGTGTTACTTCTCTCAATTCTACTTTTGTTGATTGTAAAACAACGAGTTGTGTCGTGTCGTTCAACAAAAGCCCTCTTTTTACCTTATTGGTAATACCCATAAAAAACCCGCCTATAGAGGCGGGTTTTAACAAATATGGGCTACTTAGATAGCGATAACATTAGCAGCAGATGGGCCTTTGGCACCGTTCGTGATTTCAAATTCTACACGCTGGCCTTCAGCAAGAGTTTTGAAACCATTGCTAGCGATGGCTGAGAAATGAACGAAAACGTCCTTGCTGCCATCTTCTGGGGTAATGAAGCCGAAACCTTTGGACTCATTGAACCACTTAACGCTACCTTTAATCTTAGACATCAAACTTACCTTTACGTGAATGTTGGACACAAATAGTGTGTCAACTACAGTACAGCAATAGAACCGTTTTTTGTCCACAGCCGAGATCACAAAAAGAAGAGAAAAAGTGAAAAACGCCGTTTTTTGGCTCTGTTTCTAGCACAGAAAACCACATTTTTTTGCTTTTGTAGTTCACCATTATGGCGCTGATAAACGCCTCAGCGAACTGACAGGCTGTATCTGAACGCTATTCACCTGTATTATACTTAGCCATTGGATACGCTAATATGAGATGCATGATGAACGGTAGAATAACAACTTTTTTTGAAGATAAAGGCTTTGGTTTTATCACCGATGAGAACGGAGATAACCGTTATTTTCACGTTATTAAAGTTGCTAATCCCGAGATGATCAAAAAAGGGGCCGAGGTTACCTTTGAGCCAACAACCAATACCAAAGGGTTGTCGGCATTTGCGGTAAAAGTAGCAATCGAGAGTAAATACATATTCATTGCTAACGAGAGAATCAAACTCACCAGCATCAAGTCATTCAATACTTTTACTAAAGAAGTCCCTGCACAGGCCGAGGTAGACAAGGCTAATACTATACTTTCAGTAAATTTACTGATGAACAAAATCCGGCCGCAGGAAGAAGATATTTCAGAAAAAACCGTGCCATTGAAAATGTTATCAATTACGACATTCCAGAATGTAACTTATACGTTTTCTGAACATGAGGTTGATATCGAGAGTACGGTTGCTAAATTGAAGAGTATTTAATACTGATTCTATTTCTCTTGAAACTAGGGGATATCAGCACCCTCAAGCAGCCCCAAATGCCTTTGGGGCTGTCCGGTCTACCCGGAAAGTTAGATGCTGGCATCCCTGCCCGCTAACGCAAGAAAATCCCTTTGATATCCTCTGGTGTTGACGCTAGAAATAATAAAAAATCAGATTATTTTCATTAACTACTTGAACATAAACATTTTAATCAACTCAACGTCAGTACGAGCACCTAGCTTCTTCATAGCAGAACGTTTTTGTCCGCTAACTGTCTTCTCACTTTTCTTCAAAATTCTGGCGATATCGCCGCCTGAAAAACCTTCATTAAATAGTTTCAACACAATATTTTCATTTGGCGTCAAATATTGCCGCTCTGATGATGCCAGCCCCAACACCTTGGTAACTTTACGTTCGACCAGATTCTCTTTAAGTCCGCGCAGTTTTCGTTTAAATACAGAGGTAATCTTGTTGATTACTGTATCAACCGAATCTTCTCTGAAGATCATGGTTACATTGCTGAACCTAGGAATACCTTGTAAAAAGCTATTCAGTCTGGCATCACAAATCAAAAAAACATCGGCTTCAGAAGGAGCCTTATCCAAACGTTTCAGCGCTTCGAAAAAGCTGAATTCATCAACACCAATAAAAATCACATCTGCTGAATAAAATGCTTTTCGATAGAATTTAATCTCTTTTTTAAAACCTAACGATGCAAATATTTTTTTTACGACAGTTACCATACCCAGTGTTTGATATTTATCGTTATCGACTATCATACAGCTTATCATATTGGCCACACCCGTTAGCGCTTCAGCACCCCATGAATGGTTAACTCATATCTGTTTGCAATGAAATAAATATCATTATAAATCAAATAGATAACGCGATATACTTTCCTACTTGTTAGTAGAACATAGGGGAAAGGAGAGCGATATAGGATGTCAACACCGGAGGGTGTAGGAAACGTCTGTTTCTCTGTGGAATATTTCCTTATTTTTGTTTCAGTTTGCCAAACGTGACAGCATTCAGATTGTATGCAAAAATGTAAAAATATTAGTAGTCTGAATAGGAAGGTTCTGATGCAAACCATACACCCTATGAAGCTGCATCTCTCATTTAACCTTATTTTAAGTCAAACTACTTTATGAGAAACGTCGGTTTACATGCCCTAAAAACGTTAAGCTGCTTTTCTGCCGTTACTTTCTACTCTGCAAGTAAAACCTGTACTGACCAGTGTTTTTTAGGCGGCGAAGTAATGAGTGTTCTATACTTTTTATCGATTATTGCTACCCCATTATTTTTCATGATCATCGGTTATATCGACTCTAATGATGAGATAGATCAAAAGGATATCCTCAGTAAATTAAAATCTATAATAACGATTATTATCTTTTGGAACGTCCTTTTCTATTTTATCAATGAGGATGGCTTCAAACGAGGGTATTTCCTACAAAGTTGGCTTTTGTTCAGCATTGCCATTATTTATCTGCTTAACCCGATAATCTCGAAGGTTTTGAAAAGCAACAGAACGGCCATCATAACCCTTTCGTGTCTGGTTATTTTCTCGATTACGATCGATCTGATCAGCGCCTTCACTGAAAGGCCATATTTAATTGATTTCCCACAATATTTTAGATTATGGACTTGGGTTTTCTATTATATAACCGGTAGGTTCCTCTGCTCAAAGATGTGCCAGAAAATAACCAAGTTACCGAGAGTGCGTCTCATCGCTAAAGTGCTGCTGCTGCCAACAGCAATCTCAATGTATTTTTACGAAAGTTTTATGTCGATACATGTATATAAAACAGTGAATGCAGGTTATTTCCTTGATAACTTACACGTTTTAATACTAAGTTTATGTTTATTTGTCATATTTGATAACTTTGACACTAAACACCAATGGATAAAGAAAACATTGGCCTATATCAGCCCCTCAATGATCGGGGTGTATATACTGCATGATGGAATTTTCTATTTCATTGCCAGTGCATATAACTTATCCGACGTCACGCTGAGATTTACGTTACTACTGTCAGTGTTTGCTGCTTCTGTATTATTGTCGCGTATCCTATTACTCAATAAGTACACATCCCGCTTTATCTCATTTTAATTGCTATCGGCTGGCCGACCAAACGTGATAATAGGCCAGCCAGAGCTTTTGATTATGCCTGGTTGTATCTCGTCTTGAGGTCGTTAAGAAGGCAGCAGTGGGGTTGACCGGCTACTGGATTTGAATCACGGTTAGCGTATTGCCAAATACCGCACCGGTATCGATATAAAGCTGATTTTTAAATAGTGAGGGTTTCACCAGCGGTGTATGACCGAAGATAAATTTATCTGCCCCTACAATTTCGTGGTTTTCCCCTTTCATCGATGCGTTAAGACGCTTACGGTTCCAGAGCACTAATTGCTCACTAACAGCTTTGCCGTAGACATATTCATCTGAAGGATAATCAGCATGAGCAACAACATATTTCGCCTGGTCAGTGTTAACCTCAATAATTAAAGGTAATTGTTCTGCCCGCCTAATGAGTTGTTCTACCAGATGTTTATTACTTACATCTAGTAAAAAAAACCATCGCCCACCATTTGCTATCCAAGTGTCAACCTCTCCACCCGCTAACACATCAATTGCCATCTGTTCATGATTACCACGCACCGCATGAAACCAGCGGCTATTAAGCAGTTCGTAACATTCAATATTCTGCAAACCCCGATCAGCCAAGTCTCCGACAGAGACCAGTAAATCAGTCGAACGCTCAAACTGAACACGTTCCAAGGCATCCATCAGTTTTTTATAGCAGCCATGAATATCTCCAACCACGAAGATACGTTGGTATTCGCTGCCGTCTATTTTATGGTACATACCAGGCTCCACAGTCAGTGTATGGCCTGTATTAACCTTAGCTTACTTGAATGTTTTTTGAGCAGTAAATATCTCTATTTTCTGTGGTTCAAGCCGTTACCGCCAACAGGCTGGCACTTATTTCAGTGATTACCAATGAAAGTCTTGAGGAAATGGCGTTGGTTGTAAGAAGTGAGGTAACTGCTCTTTTTAAAGCATCAAGTGTGATCCTCGCCACCAAGCGTAATCACCGATTTGCTTGGTGAGAATGGCATATCATGATCGAATAAGCCGCCCTTAGGCGGCTTATTTAGCATTGAGGCACTGTTACAAAGGCCGGTATATGCCCCTGTAATGCGCTAATCTTTCGTGGAAATAGTCTCGTTCGTCCAACGAAAGGCTGGCCTCAACTTCATCAACATCAATGTTCTTCTTTTGGCTTTCCATAAAAGCAACCGTGGATGCCACAAAGTCCAGGCTGGTATGGCAATATTCAGAAACCAGTTTCTCTAGTGCTGACATTTCACACCCCCTACTTCGCTACCACACAAATATAATTAACACAAATCATCACGCCAATACCGTGAGCAAGATCACTAAAAATGACATGCGCATGTTTACTTCAATTGAAACTATCTATCACTATTTTGGCGGCACAGGTAATACCATACTTAAATAGCATCGCTGGGGTGACAGCGATGCCATCCACAGATCAATTTTTCGCAGGGATCATTTCTCATATTGAACTGCACATCAGTGTCTTTTAAGCTATTTTCCGTTATCTTGTTGGATTAACCTCAAAACAAAAACAGACCACAGAATCGGAGCAGGAATGAGAAAGACAACCATGATTATGATAGCCATTGCACTGGCGGTATTCGCTTATACCTACTTTACCGGGGCGTAGCCATCATCCAACAATGAGACAATTGCCAGAGAGCGATCTCTACATAACATTTTCTGGCACCGCGCGTTATTTATCTCCATTGAATCGAGGTTACATAAGTAAAAAATGCTAAAAGTTATTGCCCAAGATTTTATAAAACCGGAACACATTATCGATGTTATGCCGCTGTATAAACAATTAGTGGCCAGTACAAAGCGTGAACCACTTTGTATATCCTATGACTTATGTATCAACCATAAAGACCCTGGCCATTTTATTTTTGTTGAGGAATGGCCAGATCAAGCCGCTTTAGACATACATTGTGCCACTGCGCATTTCAGAGAATTGGTTCCACAAATCAACCGATACCAAAGAAGCGAGGGCACCTTCATCTTAATGCACTCTTTTGAATAACCCTTACGGGCGGCGAGTTACACTACGAGTTGCTCCTCCTCATGATATTGATTTTGCCACATAGCGGCGTAACGCCCATTGGTCAGTAATAGTGCGTCGTGGCGGCCTCGCTCTACAATTGCGCCGGCATCCAATACAATAATTTCATCCGCATCAATGATTGTTGATAGGCGATGGGCAATCACCAACGTAGTATGGTCGCGACTAACTTCTCGCAGATGAGCCTGAATTTCGCGCTCAGTTTGCGTATCTAACGCACTGGTCGCTTCATCGAATACCAATATTGCGGGGTTTTTGAGAATAGTGCGCGCAATGGCTACCCGCTGTTTTTCGCCACCGGAAAGCTTCAACCCCCGTTCCCCTACCCGCGTATCATACCCATCTGGCAGGCTAGTAATAAATTTATGGATATGTGCCAGTTTTGCCGCGCGTTCTATCTCTGCAAAAGTTGCAGACGTTCTGCCATAAGCGATGTTATAACGCAATGTGTCATTAAACAGCACGGTATCCTGCGGTACAATGCCAATCGCTTCGCGCAAACTTGACTGGGTAACCGCCCGAATATCCTGATTATCAATATAAATCGCGCCGCCCGTCACATCATAAAAACGGAACAATAAACGTGAAAGCGTTGATTTCCCCGCACCGGAGGCCCCCACTACAGCGACTGTTTTACCTGCAGGGATGCTGAAACTCACGTTATCCAGAATAGGTCTGCGAGGGTCATAACCAAAGCTGACCGACTCAAAACGGACTTCACCTTGTGTCAGTTTCAAAGGTAATGCATCTGGTCTATCAGTCACTTCTTTCTTAACCATCAGCAGATCGAGCATATTTTCCATATCAATCAGTGCTTGTCTGATCTCAGAATAGATAAACCCAAAGAAATTAAGTGGTTGATATAACTGAAGCAGATAGGCATTAACTAATACGAAATCACCGATAGTCATGTTGCCCTGCGTGATACCTTGCGCCGCCATCGCCATCATGACGACCAATCCAATTGAGATTATTGCAGTCTGCCCAAGGCTCAATGCAGTAAAACTGAATTGATTTTTGATTGCCGCATGTTCATAGAGTTGCCGTGAGGTGTTGAAACGCTGCGCTTCAAACGCTTCATTACCAAAATATTTCACTGTTTCATAATTGAGCAAGCTGTCGATAGACTTAGTGTTAGCATCGGCATTGGCTTTATTTAGCTCACGCCTGAAGCGGGTTCGCCAACTGACGGCCATAACCGTAAACAAGATATAGCACCCAACCGTCACCAAAATCGCGATAGCAAACCAGCCATCTAATAGATGCCACATGATCAACGAAACCAGTGTTATTTCAAACAAAATTGGGAAGATAGAGAACAGCAAGCGCGAAAGTACAGTAGCAACGGCTTGAGTTCCTCGCTCAATTGACAGTGATAAACCACCGGTTTGTCGGTCCAGATGAAAGCGCAAACTTAGTTCATGCAATTGTTTAAATACACGTAAGCCGAGTAACCGAGTCGCATTCTGGCTAACATGTACAAACATCACGTTCCGCAGTTCCTCAAATAAGGAGGCGCTAATTCTGGCGATGCCGTATGCAATAATGAAACCAATTGGAATAGCCAGCATCTTGGCGTTCTCACTGCTTAATGTATCAACCATTGCCTTATAGGCCAGTGGGACCAGAGTGGTACTGACCTTGGAAACCACCATAAATATCACCGCAGCGACCAAATAATAGCGAAGCTTAGGGTTATTTTTAGGCCACAGATAAGGCAGCAGGAACTTTAGTAAGCGTGAACGATCCATATTTATCTATTTGTCATCTCAGGTGAAATAGTTGTATTTATTTTTTTATATTCTGCCACGTATAATTGGAATGGCCTAATGAGGCTATCAATATCTTGTCGCCGTAAAATTTAGCGACCTATGCTGAGTTGTCCTGCCCCTAGGATGATAGGGAATCAATGGGGGGACTCACTTCACTTGCCCCTCTTTTTTTGATTAACAGACGAGTCTTATAAATCATAAATATTTGTGCACTATAATTAATGCAAATTTACTTAATTTGAGGTTATCTGATGGTGTGGCTGGAACAAGGGCTGTATCTAAGAGTCAGTGAAATGGACAATGGGCCAAGGCCACTACCACTTCAGAGCGGCTTTAATGAAACATCTGCCTATCGAGCATTAGGTCTATTCAATCCATCAGAAACCTCAGATGCTTACTATATATTGTCTAATGACCGCGATGAGATATGGTTTATCTGTAATCGCCATTTACGAACAGTGGCGTTATCCCCACATCCTGAAGATTTTAGAAGACCACTTTCCTCATTCATTGATATGCCTGCGTAAGTACCCTGTTGAGCAACGGTAAAGCAGATGAAACTCATCAATAGTTAGCGAGTTGCGCAACCGCGCGCCTCTTGTTTCTGTGCAGTGATAAATTATGCTCATTATAACAAAGGGTCCATCGCCCTTATTCATTCATTTTTTTTGAACAAGATGAACGATTCTCTTTAGTATTCAAATTCTGTGATCGGAGTAACATTATTCCTATCGAAAGCAACCCGCTTTCACATACACAAATAGAAGAGAATTTATTATGAAAACTACCATCGCAGCAATCGCACTTATCGCAGCAATCCTGGCACCAACTGTTTCAATGGCAAATATCGGCGACAGTGATAGCTATAAAGGGACCTACTCTATCAGCCAGGGCCAGAATACTACCACCACTGATCAGACAGCCAAAAACTAAGACAAAATAATAGCATAAAGTCCCACTTAGATTAAGTGGGGCTATTTATTAATGCCTTTACATTTAGTCCCTGTAGTATTAAACATCCCCTCAGCCATCCGTAATTTATTTTATTATCATTAAATTATTTCTTATCTTATTCCCCTTCAAATCAAATTAACTTTATAAAAAATCGCCAATAAAAGATCGGTTATAGCCATAAAAATGCCCCGGCTTGGTTAATCGTTTGGTTTGTATACAAGGTGGGAAAATCACTGCGGCCTCCGAATCTCATCATGATATTCGCATTCGGAAGCCACTCTTGATTGCATTTTTATTCGTCGAAGAACCAGTAACCCTGATTAATCAATTCGGTTAACTCAGCCATGAAAGCTGGGTTATTTAGTGCCTCACCTAGCTCTTTCTTGCCAATCATGGTGTAACGACACAGTGCGTCAGCAGCTTTAGCATCGGTCGTTTCCAGCCGTTCACTGTTGATAAAGAAACTGTCGCCAACTTGCAGAACACGTAAGCCACTCAGGCGCGTCAAGATCTGACCATCCATCAAAGCACCCACAATTTCATCCTGCTCGTAGGGTGGTTGCGCGGCAGAGATATCCAACTCATGGCGCGGCGTGGTAGCAAAGCGGCCGAACCACTGCTTAAAATCTTCCGGCTGATTAATCATATCAACCATCATCTGGCGCAAGCGATCAAGCTCGTGTTCCTCAACCCGCCCCGGATGTTCCCGGCAGGTTAAATCAGGATCACTGTAGTGCTCACCGCCGAGATCTTTCTCCAGCGCATAGTCAGCAAAACTACTGATCAGATCCCTGCCATTCGGCCCGCGAAATCCGACAGAGTAATTGAGCGCCGTCTCATGGGTGAAACCGTCGTGCGGAAAGCCCGGCGGGATATATAAAATGTCACCCGGTTCGAGGTCTTCATCAATGATTGGTGTGAAAGGCTCAACGTGGAGCAGCGCCGGATGTGGGCAAAACTGCTTCAATGGTAATTTGTCACCCACGCGCCAGCGGCGGCTGCCCATCCCCTGAATGATAAAGACGTCGTATTGGTCGATATGCGGTCCAACACCCCCACCCGGTACGGAAAAAGAGATCATCAGATCGTCTAAACGCCAGTCCGGCAGCACGCGAAATGGGCGCACCAGTTCGGCAGACGGAGCATGCCAGTGGTTAACTGCCTGAGCCAACAACGACCATCCGGTCTCACCCAGATTATCAAAATGCTCAAACGGCCCATTACTGGCCTGCCACTGACCATTACTATGGCTGACTAGGCGGCTATCTACCTCCGCTTCCATCGCCAAACCCGCCAGTTCGTCTGGCGTAATAGGATCAATGAAGTTAGGGAAGGCATTTTTTAATATAACAGGTTGTTTTTGCCAGTATTTCTCTAAAAATTCGGGCCAATTAAGATTAAGTTGATAAGCCATGCTTTAACACCAGTGAGAAGACAAACGGCCCTGATTATAAAGTGGCTGCCCCATAGGCCGCCTTGTCATTGGTCAAGGCTATGTCGAGCGCATCAGCAAATAAGTCTATCCCCCCTCGCAAGATGGGGGGATAACGAACCCTTTCTACATATCGACAGGAATAGTGGTCGGTCTTATTACAATGCGTTAAATCGTGTTTCCACCTCGGTTATGGCGTCTACCCGTGTTTGATGTCGCCCCCCTTCAAATTCTGCATCAAGCCAGGCATCCACAATCATCTTAGCCAGTTCCAACCCTACGACCCTAGAGCCAAAAGCCAGTACATTAGTATTATTATGTTGTCGGGAAAGCTGTGCCGAATAAGGTTCGCTGCACACTACCGCGCGGATACCGGGATGTTTATTTGCCGTAATCGAGATGCCTACGCCCGTACCACAAATCAAGACGCCACCATCAACTTCCCCAGCCGTCACCGCCTCAGCAACTTCATTGGCATAACGTGGATAATCCGTACGTTCTGTAGACCACCAACCTTTGTCAATCACCTTGATGCCACGCGTTTGTAAGTGAGCAACAATATCCGCTTTCAGAATAAATCCAACATGATCGCAACCCAGAGCAATACTTTTCATTGAATAACCTCTCATTCGTCAGTAAGCCAAACTTCACAAATTTCATTTTTATGTGAGCTAAAACGATACTTTTAGTTAAAAACCCCGACAATGGCCGCAGCAATGTGTCCATTTTACGCACAATAATCATCGAATTTAAATAACTTGTGTAGTAACCATAAAGGACATCCCGTTAAATAACCTCTACGCAATACACACAACCAATTGATTTTAATTATAATAAATTGATTTATAATATTTAACCCCGCCAATGAGAAACTATACAAACCATAGTTACTTTATAAATTATCAAATTCTGTGAAGTTGATTGCATATTTCGTCAACACATTGTGGTGATATAGTGACGTCTTCAATTTTTGGACATGGGACCGAGATGAGTCAGTCAGAGTTTGATCAAGGTATTCCTAACGGGATCGGTATCGCCCCCTACCTACGAATGAAGCAGGAGGGGATGACGGAAAATGAAAGCCGTATTGTTGAATGGTTTCTTACACCTGGGAACTTGAGTGCCGCACCGGCGATTAAGGATGTTGCCGAGACCCTCATGGTGTCGGAAGCAATGATTGTTAAAGTTTCAAAACTGCTGGGTTTTAGTGGCTTTCGCAATCTGCGCAGTACGTTGATTGATTACTTCTCGCAGTCTGAACAGGTGTTACCGGCTGAGTTATCGTTTGATGAAGCGCCAGAGGATGTGGTTAATAAGGTATTTAACATCACCCTGCGCACGATTATGGAAGGGCAATCGATCGTTAACGTCGATGAAATCCACCGTGCTGCACGCTTTTTCTATGGTGCCAGACAGCGTGATTTATACGGCGTGGGTGGCTCGAATTCGATTTGTGCCGATATCGCGCATAAACTACTGCGTATAGGCGTGCGTTGCCAGGCTTACCAAGACGCACACATTATGATGATGTCCGCTGCATTACTGAAAGAAGGTGATGTGGTGCTGGTAGTGTCCCATTCCGGGCGCACCAGTGATTTAAAAGCCGCTGTAGAATTGGCAAAGAAGAATGGAGCGAAGATTATATGTATTACTCATAGCTATCACTCCCCTATTGCCAAACTGGCTGATTTTATTATTTGTTCGCCAGCACCAGAGACCCCTTTATTAGGGCGAAACGCCTCAGCGCGTATATTACAACTCACATTATTAGATGCATTTTTTGTTTCTGTAGCACAACAAGATATTGAACGAGCCACGATTAATCTGGAAAAAACCGGCGCTATTGTCGACTTTTTCCGGCGAGATAAATAATAGTAATAAAAAACCGGCATGTCTCTATTTTAAGACATGCCGGAACTCTCTCCCTACAATGAGAAATGAGCCATGAATAAACTTCTAAAACTCTTTAGTGGTGCAGCCATAGGTATGATGTTATCCACCAGTGCGTTCGCTGCCGCAGAGTATGCGGTTATTTTAAAAACGCTCTCTAATCCTTTTTGGGTGGATATGAAAAAAGGAATTGAAGAGGAGGCAAAAGTATTAGGTGTCAGTGTAGATATATTTGCGTCCCCCTCTGAAGGTGACTTTCAGTCTCAACTGCAATTATTCGAAGATCTGAGTAATAAGAATTACAAAGGTATAGCCTTTGCGCCACTGTCTTCAGTTAACCTGGTTATGCCTGTGGCTCGTGCCTGGCAAAAAGGAATTTATCTGGTCAATCTCGACGAGAAAATTGATATGGATAATCTGAAAAAAGCTAAAGGCAATGTCGAGGCCTTTGTCACGACCGACAATAATGCGGTAGGTGCCAAAGGAGCGGCTTTTATTATTGATAAATTAGGCACTACCGGTGGTGAAGTCGCTATTATCGAAGGTAAAGCGGGTAACGCTTCTGGTGAAGCACGCCGTGCGGGAGCAACGGAAGCATTTAAGCAAGCCAGCCAAATCAAATTAGTTGCCAGCCAGCCTGCTGATTGGGATCGTATTAAAGCGCTAGATGTCGCCACCAATGTTTTGCAGCGCAACCCCAATCTGAAAGCTATCTATTGTGCCAATGACACCATGGCGATGGGGGCAGCACAGGCAGTCGCCAATGCAGGTAAAGTTGGCAAGATTCTGGTTGTCGGCACCGACGGAATACCCGAAGCACGTAAGATGGTAGATGCCGGGCAAATGACCGCCACGGTTGCACAAAACCCAGCGAATATCGGTGCTACCGGGTTGAAGCTGCTGGTGGAAGCGGTTCAACGGGGGAAAGTGATCCCATTGGATAAACAGCCGCAGTTTACGCTAGTGGATTCTGTACTGGTCACCAAATAGCATTATAGCCGTACCCACCCGGCTAATATCCGATTAAAGAGCAGAGCCACTCACTCGGTTTTCCTCTTACGGGTTAGGTCGGGTAAGGGTAGATTTCGGTAGGAATAAAAAACTAAGGTGATTATATGGTCACGCCTTATATCTCTATGGCGGGGATCGGCAAATCCTTTGGGCCGGTTCATGCCTTAAAGTCCGTTGATTTAACTGTTTTCACACATGAAATTCATGCGTTATTAGGTGAGAATGGCGCAGGTAAATCAACGTTAATGAAAGTATTGTCAGGTATTCATTCTCCAACGAGTGGCTCAATAACTATTAATGATATTAATTACGACAAACTGGACCATAAACAGGCAGCGCAATTAGGTATCGGAATAATTTATCAGGAACTTAGTGTTATTGATGAATTGACAGTATTAGAAAATCTTTATATTGGCCGTCACCTGACGAAAAAAGTCTGCGGTATAAACATTGTAGACTGGAGAAAAATGCGTATCCAGGCAGCAATAATGTTATTGCGCGTAGGTTTAAAAGTCAGCCTTGATGAAAAAGTGGCTAATTTATCTATCAGTCATAAACAGATGTTGGAAATTGCTAAAACATTAATGCTCGATGCTAAAGTTATTATTATGGATGAGCCAACCTCATCACTAACTAATAAAGAGGTAGATTATCTCTTCTTAATTATGAATCAGTTGCGCAAGGAGGGCACAGCCATTGTTTATATCTCTCATAAACTGAATGAGATCCGCCGTATTTGCGATCGCTATACAGTAATGAAAGATGGTAGCAGTGTGTGTAGCGGCATGATTCAGGATGTCACTAACGACGATATTGTGCGCTTGATGGTCGGGCGCGAATTACAAAACCACTTTATTGCCTTCAAAGAAAATGCCGGCAACGTGGTACGCGACACGGTGTTTGAGGTGAAAAACCTGACCAGTCGCGATAAGAAAAAAGTCCGCGATATTTCGTTTACTGTCAGCCGCGGCGAGATCTTCGGGTTTGCCGGTTTGGTGGGTTCTGGCCGCACCGAATTAATGAATTGCCTGTTTGGTGTCGACAAAACCAGCCATGGCGAAGTCTGGCTGAATGGCAAAAATATCACCCCCCGCTCCCCGCTGGATGCACTGAAGAAAGGCATGGGCTATATCACTGAAAGCCGGCGTGAAAACGGTTTTTTCGGCAATTTCTCTATCGCTGAAAACATGGCTATCAGCCATAGCTTAAAAGAAGGGGGTTACAAAGGTGCAATGGGGTTGGTTAAGCCACAGCTTGAGCAGGAAATTGCCGAAGAACAACGAAGCCTACTGGCACTAAAGTGCCATTCGGTGTCGCAAAACATCACAGAACTGTCTGGCGGGAATCAGCAAAAAGTATTGATTTCTAAATGGTTATGCTGTCATCCCGACGTGATTATTTTTGATGAACCCACCCGAGGCATTGATGTGGGTGCTAAAGCCGAGATCTATAAAGTGATGCGCACCCTTGCGGATGAGGGGAAAGTCATTCTGATGGTCTCCTCTGAGCTTCCCGAAATTATTACCGTTTGCGACCGTATTGCGGTGTTTTGTGAAGGACGATTGACGCAAATCCTGACCAACCGCGATGACATCAGCGAAGAGGAGATTATGGCATGGGCATTACCACAAGAGTGAAATCGGATACGGCTGGGAAAAAGCCGTTTAACTTCGCCGCTTTTTGGGATAAATACGGCACTTTTTTCATTCTGGCGATCATTGTGGCTATCTTTGGCTCTATTTCGTCGGAGTATTTCCTTACTACCAATAACATCACGCAAATATTCGTCCAAAGCTCGGTCACCGTATTAATTGGGATGGGGGAGTTCTTTGCCATTTTAGTGGCGGGGATCGACTTGTCTGTTGGTGCGATTCTGGCGCTGTCTGGCATGGTTACCGCAAAATTGATGCTGGCTGGGGTCGATCCAATATTCGCAGCACTGATTGGTGGTGTGCTGGTAGGTGGCGCGCTGGGGGCCATCAATGGCTGTCTGGTCAACTGGACCGGCCTGCACCCTTTCATCATCACTCTTGGCACTAATGCCATTTTTCGCGGTATCACCTTGGTGATTTCTGATGCCAACTCGGTGTATGGCTTCTCGTTTGAGTTTGTAAATTTCTTTGCTGCCAGTGTGTTAGGCATTCCGGTACCGGTGTTATTCGCCCTGTTTATCGCCATAGTACTTTGGTTTCTGACCACCCGTACACGCCTTGGTCGCAATATCTACGCCTTGGGCGGCAATAAAAACTCAGCTTTCTATTCCGGCATCGATGTGAAATTTCACATGCTAGTCGTGTTTATCATCTCGGGTATTTGTGCCGGTCTTGCTGGCGTGGTTTCGACAGCCCGCCTTGGCGCGGCTGAACCGCTGGCCGGGATGGGGTTTGAAACCTATGCCATCGCCAGTGCCATTATTGGTGGTACCAGCTTCTTTGGGGGCAAGGGGCGCATCTTTTCTGTGGTTATTGGTGGCCTGATTATAGGCACCATCAATAACGGTCTAAATATTCTCCAAGTACAAACCTATTACCAACTGGTGGTGATGGGCGGCCTGATTATTGCCGCTGTCGCCCTCGACCGACTTATCAGTAAGTAAGGACTCGATAATGAAGATATCTCCCTCCCTGATGTGTATGGATTTGCTGAAATTTAAAGAGCAAATTGAATTTATTGACCAAAATGCGGACTATTTTCACATCGACATTATGGATGGCCATTTTGTGCCTAACCTGACACTGTCCCCCTTTTTCGTCAGCCAAGTGAAACGTATCGCTAACAAACCACTGGACTGCCACTTAATGGTGACGCGCCCGCAGGATTACATTGCGCCTTTGGCAAAAGCGGGCGCAGACTTTATCACGCTGCACCCAGAAACCCTCAACGGGCAAGCATTTCGCTTGATCGAGGAGATCCGCAGTTTAGGGATGAAAGTCGGCCTGATCCTCAATCCAGAAACACCGGTCGATAGCATGAAATATTACATTCATAAAGCAGATAAAATAACCGTCATGACGGTGGACCCTGGCTTTGCCGGACAGCCATTTATCCCTGAAATGTTAGATAAAATTGTTGAACTGAAAGCCTGGCGTGAAAAAAACCAGCTTAATTATGAAATTGAAATTGATGGTTCTTGTAATCAGGCAACTTACCAACGTCTGATTGAGGCTGGGGCCGATGTGCTAATTGTTGGTTCTTCTGGGCTGTTCAATCATGCCTCTGATATCGATAAAGCCTGGGCGCTGATGTCGCAACAAATCATTCATGCCAAGAGTGAGGTGTTACAGCATGCCTAAATATGACGTGGTGATCGGGGTCGATATGGGGGCGACCCATATCCGCTTTTGTTTACTCAAGCGCGATGGTGTGATGCTTCATTGTGAGAAGTTACGTACCGCTGATGTCATTGCCTCGGGGTTAGTTGCTGGATTAAGCGCCCGACTGCATCAATATCTTGAACGTTATAATGCATGCTGCCAAGGGCTGGTCATGGGGTTCCCGGCACTGGTAGAGAACGACAAAAAGAGCATTATTTCCACGCCAAATTTACCGTTAACCTCGACTGACCTGGCGGGGCTGGCCGATAAGCTGAGTGCGGCGCTACACTGCCCGGTTCAATTCGAGCGTGATGTTAATATGCAACTCTCCTATGACGTACATGAACATCAACTTGAGCGGCAATTGGTGCTCGGTGCTTATCTTGGTACCGGCATGGGGTTTGCTATCTGGATGAATGGCGCCCCCTGGACTGGAGCACACGGCGTAGCAGGTGAATTGGGCCATATCCCCATGGGAGATGATGAAAAGCAGTGTGGATGCGGCAATTACGGCTGTTTGGAAACCACCTGCTCCGGCTTAGCATTACGCCGATGGTATGACAGCACGCCGCGCGAGTTTGAGCTAAGTGAACTGTTTCTCTATGCCACCGGGCAGCCGTTTATTGTGCAGTTTATGCAACGAACGGCGAAAGCCATTGCCACCAGCATTAATCTGTTTGATCCCCATGCGATAGTGCTCGGCGGCGGGGTGATGGATATGCCGGGTTTCCCACTAGAAGCATTGATCCGGCAAATACGAACTTATTTGCGCCGCCCGCTTTCCCATGACGTAGTGCGCTTCGTGCAAGCTTCATCGTCAGCATTTAACGGTGCCAGCGGCGCTGCGACAATAGCCAGTAAACAGTGGTTTATTTGACTGAACCCACGTGTTCTTAAACGATGTCCTCTGCACCAGATATCGGCATATTGAGTCGCATGCTGATTATCTGCCCCGCAGCAGACCGGATTTCAAGTCGCCAGTGTTACCCTCCCTGACTCAGGGCTGCCCACCGCCCATACCGGTTTTAAACAATATTCTCCGTTGCCGACCGGTATAATTTTAACATGCTGGTCTGACTTATTTTAATATCTTAGCTGCCTGTGCAAGGTAGTCGCTCTTCGACAGTCATATTATCAATATATTCTTTAGCTAATTATTTGCTGAAATTGATATTCTATTTTTCGCATATTTAAAGACGAAATTATTCTGTAGAACTGCCATTTCAAATAATCATCCTCATGATATAGTCAAATCCTATTATTTCACCAATAAGATTCACAATAAGTGTAATTAACCACTCTTTTCATGTTGTTTTTACAAAAACTATATATTAGATAATTTTATATAACGGGGAAGTACTATCTTATGCGCAAAATAACTTATTTAATAACAACATTAGCTATCACACTGAGCACCTTTGCATTGTCAGCTAATGCTGCGCCGAAAGGCAAAGACGCTCCGGTGACGATTTTAGTTTCAGCATTAACATACAGTTTTCCTCATTTTGTTTTTCTACAAGAGCAACTTGAAGATGAAGCTAAAAAATTAGGTAATATAAAAATCATTCGCTCTGATGGCCAATTAAGCGCACCTAAACAAATTGCCGATATTGAAGCAGCAATTGTTCAAGGGGTTGATGGCATTATTATTGCCCCAGCCGATGCAACCGCTCTGGCTCCCGTATTACGTAATGCGATTAAAGAAGGTATTTCCGTGGTCACTATTGACCGCCCGGTAAATGGGGTACCCGAAGTTATTGCCAATGTAGCCGCAGATAATTTGATTGGTGCACAGCGTCAAGGGGAAGCCGTAGCAAAATTATTCCCTCAAGGAGCCACTATTATTAACTTACAGGGCATTCCGGGCGACAAAACAGCAAACGATCGTAATAAGGGTGTGCATGACACGTTGGATAAGCAGCCTGAACTTTACAAATTTGTTGCCGAGCAAACCGCACGCTTTAACCGTGACCAGGGCTTATCTGTTACAGAAAATCTGTTAACTGGCCTGGCTGAGACCCCAACAGTTATTGTTGCAGCTAATGATGACAGCGCATTAGGGGCCGCCCAAGCGGTTGAAGCGCGAGGCTTAAAAGGCAAGATTGCTATCTTTGGTTACGATGGTTCAACTGATGCATTGAAAGCGGTACGAGACGGTGTACTCACCGCGACAATCGATCAGTACCCAGGGAAACAAGGCCGAGAGGCAGTAAAAATTCTGACCGATTACATCCGTACAGGTGCTCGCCCGGCAACAGCAGATGTCTTGGTTAGCCCTGTCGCAATTACCAGCAAAAATCTTAATGATGCAGAACGAATCGGGCTCGTAAAATAATGTCGTCCGCTATGTTATCACTCTCATCGCCACCCGATTCTCCGGAAATCAATCGGGAAATAGATGAATATATTAGTGTCAGGAATCTGACCAAATTATTTTTTGGTCAGACGGTGCTTGATAACGTCTCTTTTTCTTTGCAGGTGGGGGAAATAAGAGCGTTATTAGGCGAAAATGGGGCCGGTAAATCAACACTAATTAATATATTAAGTGGCGTGCACCAACCTGATGGCGGCACTATTATTTTGCAAGGTCATACGGCCTCATTTAATAAACCACTTGATGCCTGGAAGGCGGGTATTACAACTATTCATCAGGAATTTAGCCTGTTCCCTGATTTAACGGTGGCCGAAACTATTTTCACCGGACATTTACCGGTGAATCGATTTGGTTTTGTCCGTTGGAACACCATAGTGAAAGATGCGCACCACGTATTGGCATTACTTGGCGTGACTATCAATCCCTTACGCAAGATTGCTGAATTAAGCATTGCTGAACAGCAGTTAGTTGAAATTGCACGGGCGCTAACCTCCAAACCCCGATTAATTATTATGGATGAGCCAACCGCTGCATTAAGTCCAACGGAAGTGGATAAATTACAACAGGTGGTACGTACCATTGCTAAAAGCGGAGTGGCTGTTATTTACGTCAGTCACCGCCTTGAAGAAATTAAAACCTTATGCCAAACCTACAGCGTGTTAAGAGATGGTCTACTGGTCGGAGAAGGAGACGTCAAAGATATCTCTATTGAGAGTCTGGTCCGTTTGATGGTAGGGCGCGATTTAGCACAGTTCGACCGCAATGCGAGCCATATTACAGGTAGCAATATTCTGGAAGTCGAAAACCTGTCGAGTGCAGCGACGGGAGCTGAACGTGTCACCGTACGTAATGTCAGCTTTACGGCCAGGGCGGGTGAAATTGTCGGTTTTGCCGGGCTGGTAGGGGCCGGAAGAACTGAGATTGCCCGGCTGTTATTTGGCGCAGACCCAATAGGAAGCGGGACATTACGTATTAAGGGCAAAGCCTACCACCCGGCCTCCCCCCGTGATGCAATTGCTGCCGGTATTGGTCTGGTGCCGGAAGACCGTAAGCAGCAAGCCTTGTTTATGTCGCTCACGGTGGAAGAGAATTTCGCGATTATCTACTCCCCTTTACGCACGACCCGCCACGTCATTGATCGTCAACGTGAACGGATTTCCTTTCTTGATTTTAAAAAACAGCTAAACCTGCGCGCCGTCAGTTTAGGGGCCAATATTGCCACCTTATCAGGGGGCAATCAGCAAAAGGTAGTACTGGCACGTTGGATGGCTCAGCACCCAGCGTTGCTGATTGTCGATGAGCCGACGCGCGGCGTCGATATTGCCGCAAAAGCGGATGTCCACCGGTTGCTACGTGATATGGCGGCAAAGGGTGTCGCTATCATTCTGATTTCCTCGGATTTACCTGAAGTCCTTGCCGTCAGTGACCGTATTCTCACTCTGCGCGCCGGTCAATTGACCGGGGAGTTGTCGGCACAGGAAGCGAATGAAGAAAACGTTATGCAATTAATGACGCGCCCTATTGCGCAAGTATGAATTAATTTATTGGATTAGAGATATGACTATGAGCTCGACAATCCTGATTAAAAATCAAAACAGCAATAAGAAAAAAGCTCTTCTGGCGCGTTATGCCCCACTTATTTTTCTTGTGTTGCTGATGGCGCTATTTACGTTATTGGCTCCGCGTTTTCTCTCATCAATCAATCTTTTTAATATTGTCAGGCAAGTTTCTATCTACGGCATTATCGCGGTGGGAATGACATTTATTATTCTGACCCGTGGCATTGATTTATCCGTCGGGGCGATTGCCGCTTTATCGGGAATGGTCGCCGCGGTAGTCGCCAAAGGCGGTATTGAAGGCCAGTTTATGCTGTTCTCTGATGGGCGGGAAATTGCCTGGCAATGGGCAGCATTGGCCGCAATTATCACCGGCGGACTAGCGGGCGCATTACAAGGATTGATTATTGCCCGCCTGACTGTACCCGCCTTTGTCGTGACCTTGGGCGGGCTGACCGTATTTCGCGGGCTAACGCTGATGATAAGTAATGGCAGCCCGGTCAGTGGGGTTGATGAAGCCTTTGGTTGGTGGGGGCGTGGCATGGTTGGCCCGGTTCCGGTGCCAGTCATCGTCTTTGCGCTGGTCGCGATTATTGCCTCACTCACGTTGCACTTTACCCGCTATGGCCGATCCATTTATGCCATTGGATCGAATCCTGAAGCGGCACGTTTATGTGGCCTGAATGTGAAAGGCGTGGTGACCAGTGTTTATGCGCTAACCGGATTATTCGCCGGGCTAGGCGGCTTTTTACTCACCGCACGCCTGAATTCGGCAGAAGCCGTGGCGGGTAACCAGTATGAATTGTATGTGATAGCGGCGGTAGTTATTGGTGGCACCAGTTTGTATGGCGGAACCGGCAGTATTTGGGGAACGGTAATTGGCACACTGCTGATTGGTGTGTTGTTAAACGGACTGGTCATTCTAAATATATCCCCATACATACAGCAGTTGCTGATCGGCATCATTATTGTTGCCGCCGTGACATTTGATATTTTCATCAAGAGGCAAAAAAGATGAGCAGAGCTATCTTCCTTACCGGCACCTCTGTCATCGAGGCGGCCAAACAAACTCTGTCCGCAACCTCTTTATCCGCTGAATTTGACAATGGATCTTTACGTTGGATTCGCTGGCATGGCGTAGAAATTTTACGGGCGGTGACCTTCTTGGTTCGCACTCCGGGATGGGGAACGCCAGAACCGCAGATTAGTGGGTTGGATATTCATCAGAGTGATGATGCCTTTAAAGTGAACTATCAGGCACATTACGTTAATGGCAGCGAACAACTCAGGGTCAATATCCACTTTGCAGGCCGTAGCGATGGAACATTGTCAGCAAGCGCCCGTATTGCTGCCGACACCTCTTTTGAAACCAATCGTACCGGTTTTGTTGTACTGTATCCCTTGGTCGGGTTTGCCGGTACCACCGTTCATGTCGAACATGCGACGGGAGAAAGTACCGATTTAACCATCCCTGATGCCATCAGCCCTGGGCAACCTATATTCAATATTCGGGCAATTACCCATCGGCCGATTGAGAATATCTCCGTTGTCACTCGATTTGATGGTGATATTTTTGAAGCCGAAGACCATCGCAATTGGTCGGATGCCTCTTTTAAGATATACAACCGCCCGATTGGTTTGCCTTATCCCTATCGCTTGCTACCAGAGCAGGTGTTGCATCAATCAGTCATCATTCATATCAGCGACAACACCAACCGATCACCAGATAAACCGGTCATTGATGCGGCACCCATTGCCCGCGTGGATGTTGGCGCGCTAACCCAACAATCCATGCCAGCCATTGGCTTGGGGCTGTCTGCTGATGAGAGTGCACAGGCTATCGCTTATACATCACAACTGGCCAATATTGGCCCGGTACATTTTTTGCTGCGCTATGACCCCTCCTCGTCACACAATATTGAACATCTCGCCGCCGCAAGCCAACTGGCTTCCCGCACAACGTTTCCGGTAGCGGTTGAATTACTGTTAACCGCCAGCCATGACCCGGCACCGGAGATAGCACAGGCAGCAAAACTGTTGCAAGATGTTGGCATCTCGCCGGTATCAGTGGCTATTTTCGCCAAAACGGATGAACGCTCATTCCAGCCCGGTGAGGTTCGCCCACCATCCCCCACTGATACCACTATCTATGCTGAAGCTAAAAACGCCTTCCCTGGTATTCCGGTAGGGGGCGGAAGCCCTGCATTCTTTACTGAATTCAACCGCAAGCGCCCTTCTCTTGGTGCATTTGATTTTATTACACATGCGACAACACCCACCGTTCATGCGGCGGATGATGCCTCAGTAATAGAAACCTTGCAGTCATTACCACACATCATTCGCTCCGCTCGGCACATCGCTGGCAATGTGCCATATCGCATTGGCCCTATTGGGATTGGCGCGCGGTTAAACCCATATGGCGAGGGTCCGGTCGTTAATCCGAATTCTGCCCGCGTGGGGCTGGCCGCGAATGATCCTCGCCAGCGCGGCCTATTTGCTGCGGCGTGGCATGTTGGCTACGCCGCCGTAATCGCAAAATATGGCATTGATAGCTTGGTTCTGGCGGCACCGACCGGGCCGTTTGGCGTGATTTCAACTAAACAGCGCTATGCCCGCCAGTGGTGGGATGAACAGAGTCAAGGTAGCGTGTATCCGTTATTTCATGTGGTGGCTGATTTGGCTTCCGCCAGTGGTAAACCGCGCCTTGAGGTGACATCAAGCAATGAAAAACTGGCCGTTATTGGCTGGCAGGAAAACCGTGAAAACATCTTGTTGATTGCCAATCTTGCCAGTGAACCGGTGAATGTCACGGTGGCAGATGTGGATCTTGTAAAGGTTCGTATCCTGGATGTTGCTCACAGTGAGCAGGCCGCACTATCACCACAGCTATTCCGCCAAGCAAGTGAGGCACGGGATATTGGTCAGGGCATCAGTCTGGATGCTTATGCGGTCGCAAGAATCAGTTATCAGAGACCATTAAATAAATGACTTCAAAACTGAAAGGGGCCGTTATTGGCTGTGGCTTTTTTGCCCAAAATCATCTGGCCGGTTGGAAAGATATTGAAGATGTCGACATTGTCGCGGTATGTGATCTGGATATTGAGAAAGCCAAAGCAGCGGCAGAGAAATTCGGCATCGCGCATTATACCGACGATGCTAATGCGCTGTTGGCGGCACAAACATTAGATTTTGTCGATCTTCCCACCACGATGGAAACCCATGAAGCCTTGGTTCGCACTGCGGTGTCACACCACATCGCGGTGATTGTGCAAAAACCGTTTGCGCCCGACCTTGCGGGATGCCGACGGATGGTTGCCATGGCACAAGCCGCGAATGTGCCGCTGATGGTCCATGAAGACTTTCGCTTTCAGAATGTATTCAGGGCCGCCAAAAAAATTATCGACCGTGGTGAATTGGGCCAATTAACCTTTGGCCGGCTCTCCTGGCGAACCGCCATTGATGTCTATTCGAACCAACCTTATCTGATAAAAGTTAAACGTTTCATGATCATGGACGTCGGGATCCACTTATTGGATCTGGCGAGATTCCTATTTGGCGAGGTTCAGGGGGTGTTTTGCCGCACGCAGCAAATCAAGGTGGGTATTGCCGGTGAAGATGCTGCCACCCTCTTGCTCTCACATGAGAATGGCGCAACGACAGTGCTCGATTTCAGCTATGCCTCACAACGCTATCCAGACCCCTTCCCACAAACATTGGTCGAGATTGAAGGTACCGCAGGCACCTTGTTAATTGGCGCCGATCAGGTGCTAACCCTCCATACCCAGGGTGAGTCCCGGCAAGAAAAGATCGAACATGACGCGCGTTCATGGACGAGTGAGCCATGGAAACAGATTCAGGACAGCGTGGTGCATACGCAACGCCATTTTATTGAGTGTTTGCGCCAGAATCGCGAACCGGAGACGTCGGGGCGGGACAGTTTATTAACCTATGGTTTGCTTGAGGCGGCCTATTTGTCAGCGGCCACTGCGCAGCAAGTTCTGCCCGAGAGAGATTAAGTATCACGAGGTGAAATGATGGGATTAGAAAATACACGGCCGCTGGGAAGATCAGGGTTGCAAATACCGACCATTGGGGTAGGAACATGCCCACTCGGCGAATTGTTCGAAGAAATTACTGAACAGGATGCGCAAGCAACACTAGAAACCGCATGGAATAGTGGTATCCGCTTATATGACACCGCACCTTGGTATGGGCGCGGCCAAGGAGAGCATAGAACCGGGCGATTTCTGTATAGAAAGCATCGTGACGATTATGTGCTGTCAACCAAAGTAGGCCGACGCTTGTTAGCGCCCCGCTCGCGTGACACCTTCCAAACAGCACCCTGGCAAGGTGGCCTGGCCTTTGACCATGTCCATGATTACACCTATGACGGCATCTTGCGCTCGTATGAAGACAGCCTACAGCGATTGGGGATCAATAAAGTCGATATTTTATATATCCATGACTTAGATACTGGCTATTTCCCCCATGAGCAAGCGTTACTTGGCAAGTTAAAAGAGTTGGAGTCTGGCGGTTTCAGGGCATTGGAAGAGTTGAAAGCAGCCGGTGAGATTGCCGCGTTCGGGGCTGGAATTAATGAGCCGGGTATGATTAACCGCTTTCTGGATCGCTATCCCTTAGATGTGTTTCTGGTAGCGTCTCGCTACACCTTACTGGAGCAAGAGATCTACGCTGACGAGCTATTGCGGGCGCAACAACAAGGGGCCGGCATTGTCATTGGCGGCGTATTTAACTCCGGTGTATTGGCGACCGGCATCCATGATGGCGCACGTTATGACTATGGCAAATTACCGGTTTCTGTTGCTGATAGAGTCAAAAAACTGCAAGCCGTCGCGGCTGACTTTGCGGTGCCACTCGCGGCGGCCGCCTTGCAATTTCCGTTAGGATTCAGTGCCGTCACTAGTGTGCTGTACGGCCCCTCCAGATTCGCTGAAGTTACGCAAAATTCATTGAGTTTTCAGCACCCTATTCCAACAGCATTTTGGCATACCTTAAGAACGCAGGGGTTGATTGCGGAACATATTCCACTACCCGGCCTGCCGGTATAAACGCAGACCCGTTATTTTTACCAGGGGGTTTTATGACATACAAAACAATAATTTCTGCCAAAGAATTAGCTGAACATCTACATGATACCGATTGGGTCATTTTGGATGCACGCTTCACACTGGATGATGAAAGTTGGGGGCAAAGTCAGTACTTGGTGGGGCACATCCCCGGCGCTCACTATGCAAATTTGGCCACTGATTTATCTGGCACCGTCATTCCAGGGCATACCGGCCGGCGACCACTGCCACAAATTGATGTGTTTGCAAAAACGCTGTCTCAGTGGGGAATTGGCCCCAACACCCAAGTTATTGTGTATGACGCAAGCGGGGGATTGATGGCTGCATCACGAACATGGTGGATGTTGCGCTGGTTGGGACATGATGCGGTGGCGGTATTGGATGGCGGCTGGCCTTTATGGCTTAAGTCCGGTTACCCAACCACCATCGAGATTCCGCCACCGGCTTTTGCCACCTTCGTTGCGCAAGAGCGCCCTGATTATATCGCGAACGTAACGCTGGTCGATAACGTTCGCCAGAACCCTGAGTGGGCGGTGTTTGATTCCCGCTCGGAAGAAGGTTTCCATGGCGGGGGGGTCTATCATGATCCCGTTCGTGGCCACATTCTTGGCGCCAGGTTGGCTGACCGTGCGAACACGCTCGATAGCAATGGGCAATTTCGCTCACCACAAGAGTTACGCCAGCATTACACCCGCTTATTGGGGGATGTGCCGATTGATCGCACAGTATTTTACTGTGGATCTGGGGTCACTGCGGCACAGAATCTGTTGGCTGTAGCGCATGCCGGTCTGGGGGATGCCAAACATTATGTAGGTTCTTGGAGTGAATGGATTATTGATCCCACCCGTGCCGTTGAATTGTAGCTTTTCGTGGAGATACGGCGTTTAACATTTTATCTCAATGCTGGCTGTCGCGTCAGCAGGTCACTATCTGAAGGTATCTATGAGTAATATTATTGATAAGTTGTTTTCTTTACAGGGCAAAGTGGTGCTGGTTTCTGGGGCTGGCGGAGCGATTGGCAGTGTGCTAAGTAAGGCGCTGGCAAATGCTGGTGCGACCGTGGCATTACACGATATTGACATCGCACGTATCAAACCGGTGCAAGAAGCGATTGAAGCTGAAGGAGGCAACGCCTTATCGATTACCGCTGATTTGAGTGATGTCGCGGCTTGCCGACAGTTGGTCGATACCGTGTATGACAAACTGGGGCAGATTGATGTTTTGCTCACCAGTGCTGGTGTCAATCGCAGAAAACCTATTAAAGATGTCACTGCTGAAGACTTTGATGCCATCATTGATATTAATTTACGTAGCGTCTACTTTTTGGCACAAGCCGTCCAACCCTATATGGCGAAACAGGGTGGCGGTAAAATCGTTAATATCAGCTCACTTAGCGCGAAACATGCATTCAATACGATCTCTGTTTATGCCGCATCAAAAGCAGCCGTCAGCCAATTAACCAAGGCGATGGCCCGCGAATGGGTGGGTGACAATATTCAAGTTAATGCGATTGAACCTGGTTTTATTAAAACCGAATTTACGCGCCCCTTGTGGGATGACGAATATCGTTCAAAATGGTTCCAGAACTTTATTCCGCAAGGGCGTTTAGGTAACCCAGATGATTTGATTGGCGCGGTACTCTTTTTAAGCTCGTCTGCCTCGGCCTATTTGACCGGGCAAGCGATTACCATTGATGGTGGCGTGTTATCAGGTTCTTCATGGGTGAATCCAGAAATAGCCTAAATACCCGCCATCCTTACCAGCAATAAATCTGGTGTTATTTACAAGAATAGTTTTGATGTTATTTGAGACTTTTCTTGATCGTAATCAAGAAAAGTCTCACACAATAGGAACTCACTTCATTCTTTGCCGCATCTATCAAAAAACAGCTTTAATCCTATTATAGTTCCAAGAGAAAATGTGATACCTTCATCGCGCAAAAATATAAGGTAATATTCTTTTATCTGGAGTAAATAACTCTTGAGACTCAGCGTATTTCCTCCCAAGGCATATCACCACGGATAAACATTATATTTAATCTGTTCCAAGGACAGAGCCTCTCTTTTTGCAACGGGTTACATAACATCATTACATTACGTTTAATCTTTTTGAGGTTTTATGGACAAAACATTTTTGGCCGGAGCAATTAGTCTGTCTTTGATTACATTACCTGCTCAGGTATTGGCTTTTACACCGATTGTAGAGGGAATAACCGTCAACAATGAAGTCGTCGATAGTGGCGAACAAATTGTACGTAACGGTGGCGTCATTAATAATGGCTGGGTTTATGGCTCCACCAATAATGGAATAATGACGAGAGTCGCAATTGCTATCACCAACGGGAGCAGTGCCGGTACAGCCAATAATACCACCGTGGGTGATGGCGGTTGGTTACAGGTTACCGATGCTTTTGCAACCGGTACTGTTGTTAATCAGGGCGGGTTGCTTGAGGTTAAAACCGCAGGGATCGTGACAGATAGCCAGATAAATAATGGCGGCTATATGAATCTAGGACTCAATAGCCAGTCGAAAGGTTATCTTAATATCGCGGCGGGTGCGGAACTGTTTATTACCAATAACGATACCTATACCAGCGATGTGACCACCAACAATCCCGCCCTGCCTGCCAATGTTACCATTGAGAACCTCAATGTGGCTGGCTTAGTCGACATTGGCCCTTCCTGGATAGGAGCAAGTGTGGTGCCGGTTTCTCCTCCTGAAGTCTTGGGACCGGTGCTGGTTACCCGCATCAATAATGTGACGATGCAAGGGGGGATATCAACCTGCTGCCCTATTCTGCCGGCGGGCAATTTAACCGGCTGGAGATAGAGAATCTGTCTGGTCAGGGTAATTTTGCGATGACTACCCAGCTTGCCAGCAATGCCGGTGATTTTATTACGGTCTCGCAGCAGGCGACCGGCCAATTTGGTATTACCGTTCAGGACAGCGGTAAAGAACCGCAATCTGCCAACAGCCTGGCCTTGGTGCATATTAATCGTGGCGATGCTCAGTTCCGTTTGCTTAATGCGGGCGGCGTGGTGGATTTAGGCGTTTACCAATACGGGCTATACAGTCAGGAAAGCAATGGCAGTACTGACTGGTATTTAGCTACCAAGGCAGCCGACCTCCCCGGCATAACGCCGAACAGGCCAAACACGGCGGTTCCCGTGCTCAGCTCTGCGGCACAAGGTGTGTTGAATATGGCGGCAGCACCACGGCATATCCTGAATGCGGAATTGAGTACCTTGCGCCAGCGCCAGGGCGAGTTGAAAACCGATGCTGATGGCACCGTCGGCGTTTGGGCGCGTTATCTCACCGATGATAGCCGCTTGTCCGACAATAAAAACGTCGCTTTCAAGAATACCTTGAACGGTATGGAGATCGGGGCAGATAAACAATTGGGATTGAACCGGGGTAATGTGCTAATTGGGGCATTTACCGGCTACAGTTCATCAGATGTCAAAGCCACTCACAGTGCGGGGGCCAATGGTGATATTCGCAGTTACAGTGGTGGCCTCTACCTAACCTACCTGGATAAAAGCGGACTTTATATTGATACGGTGTTGAAAGCTAACCGTTTTAATAATGAACTGAGTACGCAAAGCGCGCGGGCGGAATACAGCCAGAATGCGTTTACCGCCTCGGTAGAAAGTGGCTATCAGTTACCTGTTTATAACAACCTGGTACTGGAACCCTATGGCAAAGTGAGTTATTCACGTATAGGTAGTGCAGATTATACCCTCAGTAACGGAATGGCTGCGGACGTGGCGAAAGCAGACAGTGTGCAAGGTGAGTTAGGCACGATATTGTCGGCTTCTTATACCGTCAATCAAATGGCAGTCAAGCCTTACGTTAAACTGGCTATTGCCCGTGAATTTATCAAAACGAATACCGTCGCCATTAACGGTATTGGCTTCGATAACAATTTCTCCGGTAATGTCGGCAAATATGGTGTGGGTATTGATGCCACCGTTGCCAGTAACACTTCTATTTTTGCTGAAGTGAATTATCTCAATGGTTCAAAAATTGAAACACCGGTAACAGCTAATATCGGATTCCGCCTACGGTTCTAATTTTTCTGCCCCTCCTCTGAGGGGCATCTTATTTACGGCGATATTTATTACTCCCTCTCTTTTATTTTTTATTCAAAAAAAGACAATCAACAAGATATTTCCCACAAAAACGCCTTTTTGTAGGATATTTCCCATGAATCACACGAGTTATTTCTCATATTTTCTTATATTCTGAAAATAGATTGAAAATAACTTTTACCTAGGCATAATGCGGCGAAATTTTATTCAGCCCTTTTATTCTGCCCCAGCCGGGCAAAGAGGATATGCCCTGTGCTGCGCGCCTGTTATTTCTCCTTTATCGCGAGTGTGTTATTCCCGTTACTGGCTATTTCGCCTGTCAGTTATGGCGCGGAATTCCCCCCCGTTGAGCAAAGTATTCATCAACAGGCCCGGCAACGGGCACTGGAAGAGCGTTTGGCCCCCGCAACACCGGATGTGCGCTTATCAGCGCCAGCGGCCTCTTTGGGCCGTATTATCTTCCCGGTTGAGCACCCCTGCTTTGCCATTGATCGTATAAAAATCAGTGGCGCAGAGCCATTACCTCGCTGGTTGCCACTGCAACGTATCGCCAATCAGGCGCAAGGCCAGTGTTTGGGCGGCCAGGGCATTAACCTGCTGATGAGCCAGATGCAAAACCGCCTGATCGACCATGGCTATGTCACCACCCGGGTACTGGCCCCGCAGCAGGACTTAAACCGCGGCACGCTGGCGTTACACGTGGTGCCCGGCAAAATACGCCATGTTGAGCTGACGCCCGGCAGTGACCGCCATGTCACGTTGTTCAGTGCCTTCCCTGCCCGCCCTGGTAACCTGTTGGATTTGCGTGATATCGAGCAAGGACTGGAGAACCTACAGCGCGTCCCCACCGTGCAAGCCAGCATGGAATTGGTCCCGGGTGATGCCCCCGGCGAGACCGATATCGCCCTGAGCTGGCAGCAGAGCAAAATGTGGCGGCTGGCGGCTTCACTGGATGACTCCGGCACCCGCAGTACCGGCCGTTATCAAGGGGGCGCAACCCTGTTTCTGGATAACCCGCTTTCACTGAGTGACCTGTTTTATGTCTCTGCGGGTGGCTCAATAAAAAATCGCGGCGACAAAGGCACCAATAACCTCACCGGCCATTACTCGCTGCCGTTCGGTTACTGGACCGCGGGCATCACCGCCAGCAGCTATGACTACCACCAAACGGTGGCAGGCCTCAATGGCGATATCCATTACCGGGGGGAGACGGAGAACGTCACGCTGCAACTCAGCCGCCTGCTGCACCGCAATGCCAGCCAAAAAACTACCCTGACCTACGATGTGCTGACCCGCTCGTCGAAAAACTATATCAATGATACCGAAATTGAAGTGCAGCGCCGCCGTACCTCGGCCTGGCGTGTCGGGCTGGAACATCGCCACTTTATCTCGCAGGCCACACTGGACGCAGGTATCAGTTACCAGCGCGGCACCCGCTGGTTGGGTGCAGTACCGGCACAAGAAGAGTATTTCGGCGAAGCCACTGCCCTGAGCAAAATTCTGCGTTTGAATGCGCAACTGGATATTCCTTTTGTGATTGCGACGCAAAACGTCCATTACAACCTGCAATATCAACGGCAAAGCACCAACACACCCCTGACACCACAGGATCAATTCTCCATCGGCGGCCGCTGGTCAGTGCGCGGATTTGATGGCGAACGCACGCTGAATGCCGATCGCGGCTGGACGGTGCGCAATGATCTCGGCTGGTATACCCCGCTACCAGGCCATGAACTGTATGTCGGCGTGGATTACGGCGAGGTCAGCGGTCGCAGCGACCCTTATCTGCTGGGCCACCATCTGGCGGGCAGTGTCGTCGGTGTGCGCGGCACTGCGCTCAATACCCGTTATGACCTGTTTGCTGGCAAGCCGCTGTCAAAACCTGATGGCTTCAAAGCCGACTCAGTGACGGTGGGCTTTAACCTGAACTGGCAATACTGATGCACCTTATTAACCCTTTAGCTGTTGAGAGTCACCATGAATAAGAACCTGTACCGTATCGTATTTAACAAGGCGCGTGGCTTATTAATGGTGGTAGCCGATATCGCCGCCTCCGGTCGGGCCGCCTCGTCGCCCTCATCAGGTCTTGGACATACTCAACGCCGCCGTATCAGTACCTTATCGTCGCTGAGTTTTAGTCTGTTACTGGCCTTGGGCTGCGTCTCGTTATCCGCGCAAGCCAATATTGTCTCCGATGCCAGTGCGCCGGGTAACCAACAGCCGACCATTATCAGCAGTGCCAACGGTACGCCACAGGTCAATATCCAGACACCCAGTAGCGGTGGGGTTTCGCGTAACGTTTACAGCCAGTTCGATGTTGATAATCGCGGGGTGCTCCTCAATAACGGCCACGGTGTCAACCAGACCCAACTCGGCGGTTTTGTCAACGGTAACCCGTCGCTGGCGCGCGGTGAAGCCAGTATTATCCTCAACGAAGTCAACAGTCGCGACCCGAGTAAACTTAACGGTTATATCGAGGTCGCTGGCCGCAAAGCGCAGGTGGTTATCGCCAACCCATCAGGCATTACCTGTGATGGCTGCGGCTTTATCAACGCCAACCGTGCGACCTTAACCACCGGTCAGGCACAGCTCAATAACGGCCAACTCACTGGCTACAATGTGGATCGCGGTGAGATTGTTATTCAGGGCAAAGGTCTGGACAGCAGCCGTCAGGACCATACCGACCTGATTGCCCGTTCGGTTAAAGTCAATGCCGGTATCTGGGCCAATGATCTAAAAGTCACCGCCGGACGCAATCAGGTTGACGCCGCGCACCAAAATATTACCACCAAAGCCGACGATGGCAGCGCCCGCCCTACCGTGGCGGTGGATGTCGCCAATTTGGGTGGCATGTACGCCGGTAAAATTCGCCTGATCGGGACTGAAACCGGTGTCGGGGTGCGCAATGCTGGTGAGATAGGGGCGTCAGCCGGCGATATCACTATCACGGCGGATGGCATGCTGGTCAACAGCGGTCAGATCAACAGTGCTCAACATTTGGCGGTGAATACCGCCGCCGGTATAGCGAACGCAGGTGTGCTCTATGCGCAGGGCAATACCCAGCTCACCACCGCAGGCAAGTTGAATAACACCGGCACTGTCGCGGCGGCGGGTGATACCTCGCTGCGCGCGGCAGAAGTCAATAGTAGCCGCAACTCGGTACTGGGTGCCGGTGTCAAGTCCGACAACAGCGCGATCACCAGTGGCACCTTGCGCGTTGATGCCAGCGGGATGTTAACCGCCCAAGGCAAAAATATTAGCGGGACGGCGCAAGTGCTTAACGCGCACAGTATCGATCTGAGTGGCAGCCAAACACAGAGCCGTGACCTGACACTCACCGCACAAGGTGGCGCTATCGATCTCACCGGCGCTGAACTGTTAGCCAGTGGCAACCTGTCTGCGTCGACCGCCGCGCTGTTACGTACCGACAGCGCCAGACTGATTGCGGATCAAGTGACGCTGAACGCCCAATCGCTCTCCAATGTTGGCGGGGTGATAGCGCAAACCGGTACCACGGACTTCAACCTGAATCTGCCGGGTTATCTGAATAACCGAGGTGGCACCCTGCTCTCTAAAGGCAATGTGGCGGTCAATGCACAGCGCCTGGATAGCAACGGGGGCAGCCTGTTAGCGGCGGGCGTACACAGTGATGGCCGCCTGATGGATAACGGTGACTTGAGGGTAACCACCCGTCAGGAGCTGATCGCGCAAGGGCAGACCCTCGCCGCCGGTGCAATGACGCTAACCGGTAGCCGGGTTGATTTGACCGACAGCCATACCCAAGCCCGAGAGATAGACATCACCGCCAACAGTGGCGATATCAGTACGCAGCGCGCCAATATTCTCGCCCTTGGAACGCTGACCATTAATGCGGGGGCAAGTGCCGGGCAAACCCTCAATAACCAAAGTGGCACACTGGCGGCGAATAACATCGCATTGAATCTGGGCCAGCTTGACAATAACGCCGGTAAGGTTACCGCCAGTCAGGATCTGACCCTTGATTTACAGCGTGATTTCAGCAATCTGGCCGACTCGACACTGCAGGCCGGACATGATTTAACCTTAACCACCCGCGGCGCGTTAACCAATGACGGGCAATTATTAGCGGGTGGCAAACTCAGCACCGATTCAAGCAGCTTGCTTAATAGCGGCCATATTATTGCAACGCAAGCCAGCCTCAGCGCAGCGGGCGCATTGATTAACCGTGGTGAGATATTAACCCGCGGGCGACTCGATACCGACTCCAATACCCTGTTCAACACCGGCACCCTGATCAGTGCCGAAGCCACGCTTAAAGCACGGGAGCGTATTACCAACTCCGGCCCTGGTGCCCTGATCGGTGCCACCGATGAAAACGGCACCTTAGCCTTGTTGGCACCGGTAATTGAAAACAGTGATACCGTCACCAACACTGATTCCGCCCCAACCACCACCCTTTTAGGCATGGGCAAGGTTATCTTTGCCGGTGCGTTGGACAATAGCGGCAATTATCTGGCGGCGGCTCAGGTGCTCAATATTTCGGGTTTGATTGAATCCGGCAAAGATATGTTGATTTACGCCACGACACTGACCAATCGCCGTCATATTCTCACCGCCAATAGCAACTTTGTTGTGGCCGACACCGTGAATGGGTCCGCGGTCTGGACAGAAGAAAACCCTGATATTCCGGGGGGACGCTATGCTGAACCGCCTCATGGCGGCTCGATGAATAGCGACTATATTGGCACCGATTATACATCGACTATCGCCTATAACAGCATCGATAACATTAGCCCAGAGGCGCAACTGCTGGCCGGTGGGAACCTGACCCCACAAGTGGATACGCTGGAGAACTTCTGGAGTAAAATCAGTGCGCAGGGAGAGATTGATCTTTCGGGTGTCACCCTGAACCAGGATGGTTGGGGGAATGCACAACGCCTGATTGAACAAACAACATCCACGGGTGAGTGGCGTTATCGGACCTACAAAGGCGATTTATGGGGCACCTCTTGGGGCCCTGAGGTTAGTGAGCGCGCGACTAACCAATATGCCTCCAGTATTACCGCACAAACCCTCAGCGGCAGTGGCACCACGATCAATAACGGTGCCAACCCCGGTGCCATTGCGCCTCCCCAGAGTAGCGACAATAGCGGAAAAGATCTGGCCATCGAGTTTAACGGTATCTCCCTGACACAGCCCAACGGTGGACTGTATAAGTTCAATACCGACTACACCGTCAGCGGCGGTTATCTGATTGAAACTAACCCGGCGTTTGCCAATCTGAATAACTGGCGCGGATCAGACTACGTGCTCCAGCAGTTGAATAGTAACCCGGATGTGATATTCAAACGCCTGGGGGATAACGCCTATGAACAGCGTCTGGTGCGGGATCAGGTACTGGCACTGACCGGTCAGGCGGTCGCCAGTGATTACCGCAGCGCTCAGGAGCAGTTCGAACAGCTCTTTGCGGCGGGACTCGAGTACAGCAAGACGTTCAATCTTGCCCTCGGCACCCACCTCAGTGCGGAACAGATGGTGGCATTGACCCGTAATATCGTGCTGATGGAAAGCCGCGAAGTCGCCGGGCAAACCGTGCTGGTGCCGGTGGTCTATCTGGCGGGGGTCAAGCCGGGCGATTTACAGGCCAACGGCGCATTAATTGCCGCCGAGAATATCAGCTTAACCGAGGTTCAGGGGTTCACTAATCAGGGCGCGATGAAAGCCGGCAACAACCTGAGCATTAGCATGGCGCAAGGCATCACGCTCAATAACCGCGGCGGCTTACTTCAGGCCGGTGGCAATATGCGGCTCAGTACACTGAACAGCGATATTGACCTGACCAGCGCGCGGTTAAATGCCACCAACCTGCAACTCGATAGCGGTCGCGATGTGATCCTGCGCACCGGCAGTGAGCAACTCAGCAGTGATAATGGTGCGGTGCTGCGGAATCAAACGATTCTGGGGCCATTGGCGAGCATCAATGTCAGCAACAACGCGACTATCAATACCGAGCGTGACTTTATCCAACAAGGCGCGGGCCTCAATGTCGGTCAGGATCTTCAAGTCAATACGGGCGGCGACTGGCTGCTGAATACGGTACAAAGCAGCGACCAGATCAGCACGAATTATGGCAGTGGCAGCGCCACCAGTGAGCATATCCGCCATCTGGGCAGCGAGGTGAATGTCGGCGGTGCGCTGACGGCCAACGTCGACAACCTGACTGCGGTGGGGGCTAACATTAACGCCGGCACGGTGGATGTGCAGGCGCAGAACATTAACCTGAGTGCAGCGACCGACAGCCTGCACGTCACCGGCGAATCGTCGAGCAAGCGCCATACCAGTTCAGTGGATCTCTATGATGAAACGCTGCGCGGCAGCCAGTTGAACGCCACCGGCGATATCAATTTGCAGACGGCAAAAGACATCAATATCAGTGCCAGTGCGGTACAAACCCATGGCGCACTGAATCTGGCGGCAGGCGGCGATGTCACTCTCACCACCCAGAGTGAACAGCATGACGAACAGCGTAATCATACTGGCACTAAAAAAGGACTGGCCTCCAGCACCACCACGCGCACCGAAGACAGTATTAGCCAGACGCTGGCGGTCGGCTCCATGCTATCGGCAGGCAGCATTGATGTCAGCGGCAAAAATATCGCGGTCATCGGCAGTCATGTGGTGGCCGATAACGACATTAATCTGCGCGCAAAAGAGAACATCACCGTCGGCACGGCGCAACAGAGCGAGAGCGAATCTCACCTGTTCGAGCAGAAAAAATCCGGCCTGATGAGCACCGGCGGCATTGGTGTCACGGTGGGCAGCAACAGCCAAAAAACCACCGACACTGGCAAATCTATCTCCAACGTGGGCAGCACGGTCGGCAGTGTGCTGGGCAATGTCAGCATGACCGCCGGTGAAGATCTGACGGTGCAAGGCTCCGAGGTGTTAGCCGGTAAAGACATCAGTCTGACCGGTAAAAACGTCGCTATTTTGGCGGCGGAGAATCAAAGCAGCCAGACCCATACCGTTGAGCAAAAAAGTAGCGGCCTGACACTGGCACTGTCTGGCGCGGTTGGCAGCGCCCTCAATACCGCGGTCACCACCGCCAAAGATGCCCGCGAAGAGAGCAATGGCCGACTGTCTGCGTTGCAAGGGGTTAAAGCGGCACTCAGTGGTGCGCAGGCGGTGCAAGCCGGTCAGTTGGTACAGGCGCAAGGGGGCGATACTGCCAGCATGTTCGGCGTCAGTGCCTCATTAGGCTCACAAAAATCGGCCTCGCAGCAACATCAGGAACAGACCAGTGTGACAGGCTCGACCCTGACGGCGGGCAACAACCTGAGCGTGACGGCCACCGGTGAGGGGAACCCGGCGAACAGCGGCGATATTGTGGTGCAAGGCAGCCAGCTCAAAGCCGGTGGCGATACCACCCTGGATGCGGCGCGTGATGTGCTGTTGCTCGGTGCCGCCAACACGCAGAAAACCGACGGCAGCAACAGCAGCAGCGGTGGCAGTGTGGGGGTCAGTCTGGGGTTCGGTAGCGCTGGCGGTGGCCTGAGCATCTTTGCCAATGCCAACAAGGGTCAGGGCAATGAGCGCGGCGACGGCACCTTCTGGACTGAAACGCAGATTGACACAGGCGGCACACTGTCGCTCAGCAGCGGGCGTGATACTTCGCTGATAGGTGCGCAAGCCAGCGGTGAAACTGTCAAAGTGGATGTCGGCCGTGACCTGTTACTGCAAAGCCAGCAAGACAGCGATAACTATGATGCGAAGCAGACCAGTACCAGCGGCGGTGTCAGCATGGCGGTGGTCGGCGGCGGTGGCTCTGCCAACCTGAGCATCAGTAAAGATAAGCTGCACAGCAATTATGACTCGGTACAGGAGCAGACCGGTATTTTTGCAGGCTCTGGCGGCTTTGATATCACCGTGGGTGAACACACTCAGCTCGATGGCGCAGTGATTGCCAGCACCGCGGACAAGAGCAAAAACAGTCTGGATACCGGCACACTGGGCTTTAGCAATATTGAAAATAAAGCCGATTTTAAAGCGGAACATCAAGGGGGCAGTCTGAGTACCGGTGGCCCGGTGGGGTCTGACCTGCTGAGCAATCTGGGCAGTGTGGTGCTGTCGGGTCTGGGTAATGACGGTCATGCCGAAGGTACCACGCAGGCAGCGGTCAGTGAGGGCAGCATCACTATTCGTGACACCGATAAACAACAGCAGAATGTCGATGACCTGAGCCGCGACACCGACAATGCCAACGGCAGCATCAATCCTATCTTTGATAAAGAGAAAGAGCAGAATCGCCTGAAAGAAGCACAGCTGATTGGCGAGATTGGCGGTCAGGCAATGGATATTGCGCGCACGCAAGGGGATATCATCGGTCTGGAAGCAGCGCTGAAGGCCAATCCGACGTTGAAAGGCGATGCGGAAGCCTTGCGTGAGACAAAAGAATACAAAGCCGAAATGCAGAAATACGGCACCGGCAGTGCACTGCAACAAGGTCTTCAGGCCGCGACAGCAGCCATACAGGGCTTGGCCGGAGGAAATATGGCGCAGGCACTAGTGGGGGCTTCTGCGCCGTATCTGGCTGAAGTGATTAAGAAAAGCACCGGAGATAATCAGGCGGCTAATGTGATGGCACACGCCGTGCTGGGTGCTGTCACCGCTTATGCCAGTGGCAACAGTGCGCTGGCGGGTGCTGCGGGCGCGGCCACTGCCGAGTTGATGGCTCCGACGATTATCGCCGCAATGGGCTGGGACAAGGACAATCTCTCCGAAGACCAGAAGCAAACGGTCAGTGCATTGGCGACTCTGGCCGCAGGATTGGCTGGTGGATTGACGGGTGACAGCACCGCTGATACGGTTGCGGGTGCGCAAGCTGGGAAAAATGCGGTGGAGAATAACTTCCTCAAAGTTGTTGCAGAAGGTTGTGCCATCGCTGCTCCATGTCGTAGCAAGGTCGCAGAGCAGTTGCTGGAGATAGGGGCAAAAGCAGGTATCGCAGGGTTAGCCGGTGCGGCAGCCAAAGAAGTTGCCGATAAGATGACTTCTGACGAACTAGATCACTTAATCACCCTGCAGATGATGGGTAACGATGAGATCACCAGTAAATATCTTAGTTCGCTTCAGGATAAATATGCTCCTGCTCATACCGGTGGTGACCAACAAGCGGGTACGGAAAGCTCAGGTAAGCTGGAAAATCCTGTACAGGATGTGAATAAGGGAACTACGTTAGTTACGCCGAATCAGGCCGACAAGAATAGCTATCTTATCACTATATCTCCTGAAACCCAGCCAGGGAAAAATGATGGAATATTCATCAATCCTAAACCGATAGATAATACAAATACTGGTTATATCTCTGAGTCATCCGATAAAAATAGCCCTATTAGTGCAGGTGATTTCTTCAAAGGGACGGCGTACACAGATAAAGTCAAACAACAAGCTTCTTCTGGGGACTTCCATTCGTTCCCAGAATCAGTAGATGGTCATGCTGGTCAGGGGAAAATATCAGTAATTACAGGGGGTGATGGTGTGGAGCGTCTAAAGCTAGAGATATCTGGTAGTTATCGTGGAAAAGAAGGTGTATTCGCATATATCCGTGAGCCAAGTGGAGCCATAAATCATCGCCTCTTTGTACCTAAATAATAAATGGAAGTGGTTTGGAAAATGATAAATAAAATATTAGAGTTGTACGCACGTTGTGGAAAAAGCCTCCTAGATAACGGACTTAATGATGCAGTCCTGCCGATGTCTGTAACAAATCAGGCTTTGGAGCTATTTGTTGAAGCTAAGTGGATTGTACTTGGGGGAGACGTTTATCAGCATGAAGATAATAAGATGAAGAATTTTTATGCGGACTGGTACTGCAATTTGGTCGATTCTTCTGATAGCTGCAATTATGCTAAAGAGCATTTAAACAAATTAAAGGGCGACAACATCTATATCTCTTTCACAATAAAAAATTGAAAAGTTCCCAGTCATACCATACTGGCCGGGAACTTTACTTTTAAGCCCTAAAAACTCCTTCTTCCCGCCGTTGCAACCGAAGTACACCAGGTGCAGCGGTCACCTCCAGCTGTTCAGCGCTGGCAATGCCGGACTCGGTCAGCCAGTCGCCGCCGATAATCAGCTCGCCGTTATCCAACACCCAATCCGCCCCTAAATCCTGCCGGTCTTGGCTGGCTTCGCACAGCACTTCCTAGGTGGCTTCGGCAGTGACGACAGTGATCCAGAGCGTGTGATGCTGGCGTGTCAGTTGCAACGGGGTACCAGTGGTAAATCCCAATGCGGCCAACGTGCCGACTGCCAGTGTCAGTTCAGGGATCGGTTCGGGGGTAAAGGTGATGTTCATGCGGTACTACGCGGAAAAGCAAGAGTGAATCTCACCTGTTCGAGCAGAAAAAATCCGGCCTGATGAGTACTGGCGGGATTGGTGTCACCGTGGGCAGCAACAGCACCAAAATGATCGATACCGGTCAATCGATTTCTACTGTCGGCAGCACGGTGGGCAATGTCAGCATGACCGCCGGTGAAGGCCTGACGGTGCAAGGCTCTGAGGTGTTAGCCGGTAAAGACATCAGTCTGACCGGTAAAAACGTCGCTATTTTGGCGGCGGAGAATCAAAGCAGCCAGACCCATACCGTTGAGCAAAAAAGTAGCGGCCTGACACTGGCACTGTCTGGCGCGGTTGGCAGCGCCCTCAATACCGCGGTCACCACCGCCAAAGATGCCCGCGAAGAGAGCAATGGCCGACTGTCTGCGTTGCAAGGGGTTAAAGCGGCACTCAGTGGTGCGCAGGCGGTGCAAGCCGGTCAGTTGGTACAGGCGCAAGGGGGCGATACTGCCAGCATGTTCGGCGTCAGTGCCTCATTAGGCTCACAAAAATCGGCCTCGCAGCAACATCAGGAACAGACCAGTGTGACAGGCTCGACCCTGACGGCGGGCAACAACCTGAGCGTGACGGCCACCGGTGAGGGGAACCCGGCGAACAGCGGCGATATTGTGGTGCAAGGCAGCCAGCTCAAAGCCGGTGGCGATACCACCCTGGATGCGGCGCGTGATGTGCTGTTGCTCGGTGCCGCCAACACGCAGAAAACCGACGGCAGCAACAGCAGCAGCGGTGGCAGTGTGGGGGTCAGTCTGGGGTTCGGTAGCGCTGGCGGTGGCCTGAGCATCTTTGCCAATGCCAACAAGGGTCAGGGCAATGAGCGCGGCGACGGCACCTTCTGGACTGAAACGCAGATTGACACAGGCGGCACACTGTCGCTCAGCAGCGGGCGTGATACTTCGCTGATAGGTGCGCAAGCCAGCGGTGAAACTGTCAAAGTGGATGTCGGCCGTGACCTGTTACTGCAAAGCCAGCAAGACAGCGATAACTATGATGCGAAGCAGACCAGTACCAGCGGCGGTGTCAGCATGGCGGTGGTCGGCGGCGGTGGCTCTGCCAACCTGAGCATCAGTAAAGATAAGCTGCACAGCAATTATGACTCGGTACAGGAGCAGACCGGTATTTTTGCAGGCTCTGGCGGCTTTGATATCACCGTGGGTGAACACACTCAGCTCGATGGCGCAGTGATTGCCAGCACCGCGGACAAGAGTAAAAACAGTCTGGATACCGGCACGCTGGGGTTCAGTGATATCGGTAATAAAGCGGACTTCAAGGTAGAGCATCAAAGTGTCGGCATCAGTACCGGCGGTAGCATCGGCGGTCAGTTTGCCGGGAATATGGCCAACGGCTTGCTGGTCGGGGCTAACAATGAAGGCCACGCCGACAGCACCACCCATGCCGCAGTCTCCGATGGCACTATCACGGTGCGTGACAAGGATAAGCAACAGCAAAATGTTGATAATCTGAGCCATGATGTTGAACACGCTAACAATGCGCTTTCGCCTATCTTTGATAAAGAGAAAGAGCAAAACCGGCTGCGGGAAGCGCAGTTGATTGGTGATATTGGTAGTCAGGCGATAGACATTGCGGCAACACAAGGTAAGATCCTGGCGACAAACGCCGGTAAAGCGGAGCTGGAAGCGAAAGGCATCAAGGCACCAGGCCAGGACGCGACACCGGAAGAGCGAGCGATGTATGACAAGCTGCTAACCAGCACTTCCGCCTATAAAACCACACAAGCCCAATACGGCACTGGCAGCGCATTGCAGCAAGGCATCCAAGCTGCTACGGCGGCGGTGCAAGGCTTGGCGGGTGGGAATATGGCGCAGGCGCTGAGTGGTGCTGCAGCGCCGTATCTGGCGGAAATCATAAAACAGTACGCGCCGGATGAAGCCAGTCGAGTCATGGCTCATGCGGTTCTGGGCGCAGTGGTGGCGCAGGCCAGTGGTAACAGCGGTCTGGCGGGAGCTGCGGGTGCGGCAACCTCGGCGCTGATCGGTGAAAACATCAAGAAATCACTGTACGGTGATATCCCGGTCAGCCAACTGAGCGAAGAGCAGAAGCAAACGCTGGTTGCACTGGGTAGCTTGGCGGCGGGTCTGGCTGGTGGCTTGGCCGGTGGTGATACTGCTGGCGCGGTATCCGGTGCGCAGGCAGGTAAGAACGAACTCAGCAACAATATGACCAGTCTTGGCCTCATATCGCAGATGATGGCGCAAGAAACGCTGAACGCCGCCGCGATGGCCGAAGCAGGCAAAGGCGGAGCTAACGAGCAAGCCGCGCTGGCGCTGACCAAGAAAGTGAAGGAAGGGTTAGACGCGGCCTGTCTGAAAAATGCAAGCTGTGTGCTGTTGGCGGTGGTTGCAGCGCAGAACCAATCAGACTCTAACGGTAGCCAGAATCCGAATATCGGCAAGGATCTGACGGATGAACAGAAGAAAGAGATTGGTGGGGCGGGTTCAGGAACACCGGGAGGGTGGGGGCCAGAGGATGAGGAAGCAGGACGAAATAGTAACTCTTCATCAGACCCTAAAAGTAGGGGGCAGCATGAAGAATATGTGGACTCATTACGTGCATCGATGGAAAAACCAAATGTTAAAGATGAAAATCTTAAAAACTTAATTGATGACTTATACCGACCGAATGCCAAAGTTGGCAGTGGAAGTACAGCGGATGCTGTTCGCTACGAATTAGCTACTGGAGAAAAAGTTGGTGGTAGAGGGCACGTTGAAAAGGCTCAAACATATTCCAAGGCATTGCAAGATTGGCTAAATAAGAATCCTCAAGCTTCTTCAAGTGATAAAGCTGCGGCAGAAAACGTTCTGAAAGACATGCAAAATGCTCTTAAGGGTAAGTAATAATGGATAAATGTATTGATGATTATCTGAGTGTTTTTGCTCAAACATCAGAGTATATAAAAAATGAAGTAAACAGATGTATCGAATATTGGTTGCCAGAACCTCCGCCTACGATCTTGCTGTTTTCACTAGTGGGTAAAGCACTGGTAAACCAGCTAGGTTCATTAAGCCAGTTGGAGAAATCAACCTTGTTCCAGCACATCGAAACAGGTATGCGGTCTGATAATGATGAGCTAGCTACTGCTGTTGCAACTGGGCTTGTTGAATCGTTAATTACAGCATCTGATGAAAATGAGTCAGTTTGGCAAGAAATTGAAAGTTATCTGCATGTTGAATCAAAAAAGCATGCACTAGCATGGAAATATTTTGGGCAATAATCTTAGACCTATTACACCGGCCAAAGCCGGGGTTACTGCCTTTAAGACCTAAACACTCCAACTCCCCGCCGCTGCAACCGAATAACACCGGGCGCAGCGGTAATCTCCCGTTGCTCAACATCGGTGATCCCGGACTCGGTAAGCCAGTCGCCACCAATCACCAGTTCGCCGCTCTGCCGTACCCAATCCGCGCCTAAATCTTGCCGCTGTTGACTACCCGCAGGAGATCACCTTGGCCTCCAGCACCACCACGCGCACCGAAGATAGCTTGAGTCAGACACTGACGGTCGGCTCCATGCTATCGGCAGGCAGCATTGATGTCAGCGGCAACAATATCGCGGTCATCAGCAGTCATGTGGTGGCCGATAACGACATTAATCTGCGGGCGAAAGAGAACATTACCATCACTATTCGTGACACCGATAAACAACAGCAGAATGTCGATGACCTGAGCCGCGACACCGACAATGCCAATGGCAGCATCAATCCGATCTTTGATAAAGAGAAAGAGCAGAATCGCCTGAAAGAAGCGCAACTGATTGGCGAAATTGGCGGTCAGGCAATGGATATTGCGCGGACGCAGGGAGATATCCTCGGGCTTGAGGAAGCTTTGAAACGCCATCCTGAGTTGAAAGGCGATGCGGAAGCCTTGCGTGAGACAAAAGAATACAAAGCCGAAATGCAAAAATACGGCACCGGCAGTGCACTGCAACAAGGTCTTCAGGCGGCAACAGCGGCCATACAGGGCCTGGCAGGTGGCGATATGACGAAAACGCTAGCAGGCGCCTCAGCCCCGTATCTGGCTGAAGTGATTAAGAAAAGCACCGGCGATAGATGCATTACAAAACTCAATAAAAAATAAGGAGAATAGCAATGTTAATAAGTAAAAAATCACTACTGGTACTGTTGTATTTATGCGTTGCTTTCTCTTTAATGCTTTTTTTTGTAAGTTTTATTTTTCAAGTGCTTGGGTATTGGATTGGTGATGGTGATGGTGATCAGATGCTAGGATATTTGAATGATAACTTTCATAAAGTATTGAAGACTAGTTTAGTGGGGGTTGGTGTTGGATGTGCCTACTGGTTCTTTTACTATCTAAAGATCTAGCTCGTTGATTCAAAATATATTTTTAGTGGAAAATAATGCGCTGAATGCGACTAACGAGAAACAACGTCAGGATGCGAAATGGTCACTGCCGTATCTGGAAGGTGAGAAGAAAACTCAGACTGAGAATCTGGTAAGTGACCTTGATGCGAAGGATAAAGCTTTTGATGCTGCAATTGATGCAACATGTCAAAATCTGTCGTCCGCACAGTGCTCGGGAATGCGCCAGGAACTGGCGGCAATGGGTAAGAGCTATGATTGTAGTGGTATAGTGAGTTTATGCTTCCGTATGATTAATACGCCGTGCTTGCTCATACCGCGCTCCCCAGTATTTATTATCAAGCTTTGAGATGGTCACACCCACGCTGCTCGAGGCATGGATAAATTTGCCCTCCCCGATGTAAACACCCACATGTCGTGTTTGTCGTGAGGTTTTGAAAAAAACCAGATCGCCTGTATCTAAAGCTTCCTTGGTGATCCGAGAGCCTTGTTTCATTTGTTCCTGGGCACTTCTTGGCAAACTCAGGGAAAACTCATCTTCAAAAATGCGCTGCATATAAGCAGAACAATCGATACCTTTACGTGTATTCCCGCCAAGCTTGTAACTGACACCTTCCCACTCATCATAATGGGTCAGGATTTTTTTGAGTTTTTGCGTCTCATGACGCCCAGACGCAGACTGGATTGACGCATTTTGTAAGGATGATGAGCTCACCAATTTCCCTGAGGGTTCGGCAAGCGTGGGAAATGTAAATAAAGAGACAATCGCAATCATAACGGGGGTTATAGTCTTAAACATAAGGGTATCTGAAATATGAGGTGAATGGCTTTCCTTGGTTAACACATTGACTAAAATCCTTCTGGAGAGCGGCATTCTACACATTAAAGCTCATAAAAGAAGCACTAATAGTGCATTTAATGAGCTAATTTGTGGTGCGAAAGTCTGACTTTTACTGTAACTCGTTAATGAATATATAAACTTCAGACAATTATTAATTTTTAATTAGCAGTAAATACTCACATCGCTGAATCATATTCAATGGTTTATTTAGAGCGCTTGGATGAAAAGTATTTCCATATGTAAGTAGTGGTTTTTATATGTTTATTGTTATTCAAGTCTTCTCCCACATTTTATATCCCAGCCTTTGCTCCTCATTATGGACTCCGTTTGGGAAACGGAAAATATTGTACTATAAGGGCTTCCCCGGCATGTCAACACCGGTTTTTTCGGTTCCTGTCTGCTCGTCATTAAAATTAAAGGGGAGAGACTGCGGTACTATAAACGGTCATGAGGAATCGTAATCGATTCGGACCCTGATGAAAGACGCTCGTGAGATTCTTGTTCGTTTAACGGATACGTATATCCTGTACAATAGTCAGATATATCTCACGGGGTCTAACCCTTTATCATCAACGAGTTGCAGTTAAGATGGTTAATCAGTTTCGTGCTTTAGCTCACTGAGTACAACCTGAAATCATCACCATAATGTAGTGATGCCCAGCACAGTCTTGCATTTTTAGCCGCTATGGCCACAACGGCACGCCAGTATCCTCTGCGCTCAACTAGCGAGCAAACCCAACGACTGAATGAGTCTGTCTTTTTCTCGGCGCCAATCAGAACTGAACGAGCGCCCTGGACCAACAGCGTTCGTAGATACGAATCGCCCGCCTTCGTTATCCTGCCAAGCTTTGATTTTCCGCCGCTACTATATTGCGATGGCGTTAGTCCCAGCCAAGCTGCCAGTTGTCGTCCATTTTTAAAATCGTGTGCATTACCGATACTGGCGACCAGAGCACAGGCTGTTGTGGGGCCAATCCCTTTCAGTTCCATCAGTCGTTGGCTGCGGTGATCCGCTTTTGCCATGCGGGACAGGATCCGGTCATATTCAGTAACGTTATTTTCAATGCGATCAATGTGTTTCAGCAGGTCATCAACACATTGCTGAACCTGAAGCGGCAAAGATTTCTTCTGTTCAGATACCATGTGGCGCAGGGCATCTGTACTTTGTGGAGCGATGACGCCGAATTCAGAGATCAACCCTCGCAGGCGATTATATGTTGCTGTTTTCTCTTCGATAAAACCTTGCCGGGTACGATGTAAACACTGCATGGCCTGCTGGCTTTCGTCTTTCACTGGTACGAACCGCATATGCGGACGACGAACAGCTTCACAGATAGCCTGAGCATCAGCAGCATCATTTTTCCCTGATTTACCTGCCATACGGTAAGGCGATACAAATTTAGCTGCCATCAGGCGCGGTTCATGACCATACTGCCGAAACAACCTTGCCCAGTAGTGAGCCCCAGAGCATGCCTCCATCCCGATAACACAGGGAGGTAAACTGGCAATCAGCTCAGGAAGCGCAGCACGCGGTACTTTGGGTTTAACCAGAACAGTTTTACCGTGTTGGTCAACGCAGTGAACAGCAAACACATTTTTAGCAAGATCGATACCGACAGTAGTGATGGTCATAACGAATCCCTCCGGGGCTATGTTTACCCCATGATTGCATAAGAGTTAATCAGGCGCATATCCAGGGGAAGTCCCTTCCATTCGTTAAGATGATTTTTTGTACTGCAAAGGCCAAGGTTGGGATTGCCCGGGCCAATTGGGACAACTGCTAACCATCGCCGAGGATAACCGAAATATCAAACGTCGGATACGCATGATGCTGGGATTCACATCGTTCCGGCGGGCATCGAATTAATCCACATGATACGTAAAGGGCAATATCAACATCCGCAAAGTGAGGGATTGCCACCTGCAGAACAATTTTATCTGTTGGCGGCCTAAACAACTCGCAGTGCCACTTTTGCTAACTTCTTACGCTAATGCGACAGAGCCTTAATGGAGGCTGACAAACAGTTGAGCCCCTTTAGCAGGAGCTCACAAAAGATTAAGTGAATTCTAAAGTCATTTCTCGCAGATATAATCCTGAGTTACTGTCGTTTGCAAACAATTGTACTTCCCCATAGTCTTGCAAATAGATTTCTCAGTACCCGACTTCAATGCACTCTTATATCCCCAAAATTTGCAACGCTCTGTGGCTACTGTTAAACCTTGGGAGTCTGAACTTTGTCCGTTTTCAAACTGGCCTTGTTCATAAGAAATCTGAACGATCCCATCAGACTTTCCACCTCCAGTTGCTTCCCATTGTTTAGGCGTAGCACACCCGGATAGGGTTATAACCCCGAGAATGAGAGCTACCATTGGAATTTGCATAGTGACTAACCTTCCTTGTATTTGTATATTGATATGGTAAAAATAAGTTAAAAAAAAGTTGGAACTGAATTATTAAGATCGCATAATTTGATACTCTTGAAAAGAGATAACTTACAATTTTATTTAATTTTTTACATATCATTGGTTCAGTTATTTTACTATCAACATCAACGCGATAGCTGATATTTTTGGGTTTTTCGTCGGTACCCATAACCCATATAAACTCTTACAGCCGAGTAGTGTTGATTGCTCACATTTCCTTTAACCAGTATGGTTACCCCATCTAAATGGGCTTGTTGCAAATAATGAGAGTCGGTGATTTTACTCATTGATGGGTGGAATCATTAGGCTAAAACCGTCTCAATGTTAAAGAGCCGATTCATAAAGGCGGATCTTTCCCGCACTCGACATTCAGGTTCGTCACCGCGTAGCCAAATATCAAATTGACCTTTATTCAGTCGTCGCAATGTTTCAAATCCCTGAAGCGTTGACCAGGTTCGATTTGGCCGTTTGAACCCCTCGGCCGCTTTTACCAATTTTTTGATGGGGACATGGTCAGACTTGATACGATTATTCAGGTATTTGACTTGCCGCTGCTTCTCATCATCCCGTAGCTTTCCTTCTTTCATCAAACGAGTAATAGCGTAACCGTATGACGAATGTTTATCGGTATTGAGTATTTTCTGCTGTCTTTCAACAGGATAGGATTTTAACACCCGTTTAAGGAATTGATAGGCAGCATTTTTATGGTTCTGTCGCATTAGCGTAGGCCAGTCAGCAAAGGTTGGGCTGCCGTTTTTTTAGGCAGCCAACAGATAAAATTGTTCTGCTGGTGACAATCCCTCATTTTTCGGAGGTTGATATTGTCCTTTGCGTATCATATGTATCAGTTCGATGCCAGCCAGGATCGTCTGTGCCCGTCGAAACGATTTGAATCCCAGCATCGGGCGTATGCGGCGTTTAATATTCAGGTGATCTTGTTCAACCAGATTATTCAGATACTTGTTCTGCCTGACAGTAATGATTTCTTCTTCTGGTTTGTCGGCGTTGAGTATAGTCAGCGCTGCCGTGTTGGCACCACTTTTAACCCAACGATGCAGCGTTGAATGGTCAACGACAATACCACGCTCTGCCATTATCTCTTCCAGGTTGCGTAAACTCAGTGAGTAAGCCAAATACCAGCGGACACACTGAGCAATAATATCGACGGGATAATGCAGGCGGCTGAAAGCGTTTCGGATCAGAGACATGAGCAGGTAACATCTCAAAAAACAGCATGTTACCGAACGGCACCTTAATGCGACAGAACCAGAAATAGTTATTGAGAAAAACGGTAAGTTTCGGCCAGTAAACTAAACATTGAAATATACCTCTCCAGCATAAATCATTTCTATGAAGGTTTAGGAATATTCTTTTTCAAAAGTTTGCGTTGTAATGTTCGTCGATGCATATTCAACGCTCTTGCCGAAGCAGAAATATTACCAAGATGATCATCCACAACTTTATTTATATACTCCCATTCCATTTGTTCTAGTGAGGGGTAGGTAAATGGGCTACCCTTATCATTTTTTAATGTTGGTATTTCATTACGAAGACTTAATAGAATGTTATCCACACTCACTGGCTTTTGCAGAAGATTATCAGCCCCTTTCTTTAACGCAATGATGGCTGAAGTGATGCTAGAGTAATTTGTCAGAATTAAAATTCTAGATAATGGGTTAAGATGTCTTAATGCAGAAACCCATGCTAGCCCAGAGTCATCTTTCAACTGCAGATCTATCACAATATACATATGCTGAGTAGATTCGGCCATTCTGACGGCCTGCACTCCAGTGGTTGCTATATTAACAAAGAATCCTTTTCTAAGCAGAATCGTTGATAGCGTATTAGTAAATACATCATCATCATCCAAAATTAAGATCTTTTCCATCATAACAATCTCACCCTAATAGTGGCTGTTGTTCCGGTATAATCTGAGTATAGTTTTATTTTAGCACCAATTCTGACTGCATTAGAAAAGGCTAACATCAAGCCAATACCATATCCAGAGGTTGTGCTTTTTACCGGTTGTTTTCCTAGGAGGTTGATTAAATCATTTGGTATACCACATCCATTATCAGTTATGCTTATAATTACATTACCATTTTCTATCTTACAACCACATTGAATGAAACCATTGTCACTGGGAATAGCCGAATTAGCATTCTCAAGTAAATTAACAATAATAGTATGGAGAATGCCAGCATTTTTGATATATACGCAGGTGTTGGGTAATTTATAAATTATATTTTTATTACACTTAAGTTTAAATGAACCAAATACGCCGTCAAGCCATAAACATAAGTTGATAGCTTCTTCATTTTCAAACTCATTAAATCCTAATGAAAATGACATATTAGCTAATTTTTTCGTACACTCTTTTGCTTGTTCCAAGGCTAAATTTAAATACTCATCAAACTCTTTACCCGATCGCTCCCCTGGTTTAAATAACTTAATCTCCTCTAAGGCCAGAACCGCTGTTGATATAGGTTTTGATATGTCGTGGGCAGAAGACGCAGCTTGCAGACCAAAAGAAAATATTATATCCGACTGTTTTTGATATTCTTTTGAGCGAATTAAATCATTATTGTATTCAATTGACACGTCATTCATCTTTTTTATAAAGAAAATGATAATAAATGTGGACATTAAAAAACTCACCCACGGAGCATAGTATTCTATACTTTTAGGTCTATGCGTAATTTCGAGATGATTTGATAATGTTAACTTAGATGAAATATAAAATAAAATAGCCGAGTAAATCACTATGAATGCAATGTTTTTATTAGATAGAATAGCAAAGGCCATTACTACACTTGGAAGGTAAAATGAAACACTTAATATTTCTCCATGGAAATTCAACTCCTCCCAGAGAGTAAATAAAAGTAAGTCAATACAAATCTGAGCAACAAGTTCTCTTTCTTCTAGTGGTGAAGGAAGCCTCATCCTGTATAATGTCACAACGATACTGAGTAACAATAAAAATAAAATAATAGCAATGGGGAATACAAATGAATAGATGTAGTTTGATTTCCCTTTAAATAAAATAACACTTAATAGAAGCTGACTACATATTGCAAAAATCCTAGCCCAAGTAATGATAGCTAGCTTCTTATGCTGAGGTAGTGCCTGTAATATTTTCATTTTAATCAGTCACGTATATATATAAAATGAAACATAGATTACAAAATTGCTTAGATCAACATAAAATATAAATTAAATTAACTTTTGTTTAACCCCTGTTTAACAATGTATTTATATTTCATCTATGGCTATTAATTCCCAGGCGTAATTGATATCCCCCCAATAAGGGGGGATTCGTTATTACATACTTCCGTTGCCCGCGTTACCATTCCCACCGCTACCATTCCCCCCATTGCCGTTACCACCATTACCACTACCACCATTGCCCCCGTTCCCCCCATTACCTCCATTGCCGCCGTTGCCATTACCACCGTTACCATTACCGCCATTACCACCATTGCCACCGTTACCATTACCACCGTTGCCGTTACCGCCGTTACCGTTGCCTCCGTTTCCATTCCCTCCATGACCACCACCATGGCCGCCGTGCTTAATCAACATCAAGTCGGAGGTCATGGACGTATTTTGTGTGTAACTTGTATCCTTCATCAATTTCGATACATCAACCGTAGCGGCTGATACATAAAAGGAACATGCTGATAATACTGAGGTTGCAGCTAACATAATTACGTTAATCTTTTTCATAGGAATATCCTTTAATAGAATTTAGATAATATAATTTAAGATTTCAGCATGGATAAACCTCTCGGCCAATCCACGATTAAAACATAGAGCACATATTAAAAAAATAAAACAAGAATTTAATGATATTGAAAATATTTTCAATTTTTAATGATAAGTCATTTTGTTTTAAAATAATGATGATATTATGTTTAAATATTCATCATAAAGTGAGGCATTATGTCGCACTATAAAGACGATATATCCTATTTTAATTTTTTTTAATATGTGATAGACGAGGTTAAAAATAAAAACAAATATTTACATTTAATACTAAAATCCCACAATCTAAACTAAAAACTCATTTATCCATTTCATAGGGGGTTAAGTAAAACATTATGATTCTGGATAATAATTTTAGAGACTGAAGAAGGTTATTTGCAGAGATAGGTTCACAGCAGGATAGAATGGCTTAGTGATAGTGGAAATTTGACCATTTTAATTAACATGGTATGCATATCATTTTTAGGAAAACAATGTGTATCGATGGAGTAATAAAGATGGATGTCATAACATGCCACTCTTACATCCATCTTAAAATATGAAATAAATAATATTGATGAAATTTTGCCAACTCAGGGCTTTTGACTAAACTATTGAGTAATTGCAAATAGCATCCCCATTGCACCAATAAAAACAAGTACAATACCTAAAGCCAGTTTACCTCTGGTGCCAGCGTTAACATCTTTACATAAAAAACGTCGTCTCACTTTCCTATCCATAATAATTTCGCTCATTGTTAGTCCCTCAGTTTCCCGATATCTAAAACGTGATATAAATTTAATACTTATTGTTTTCAAAAGAAAGAAACACAGTCTTAATCAAATTAAATTAAGAGTTAACCTTTTGTTTTAATTGATTAAATCAAGTTTCCTCAAGTGTAAAATCCGACTGTATTACTGTTATTTTAAAGCTCAGAATCTCTTCATTTCGCCTATTATCTCTATAATAATTGAGTGGCCTAAATGGTTTTTTAGGCCGATTCAATGATACAGGTCGTCTAAACCTAAGGTATTCCATACTCAAATTTCTAATGAGTATGTCACTGACTGTCTCGATGAGAATAACTTCTTAGCCTCAATGAAGGATTTTCATACAAGAATACGACACGGCATGCTGATCCCAACATGCCACCACTCCAGTTACTTGTTTATTTATCTATAAATTAGAATATTTTTATATACTGTAGATTAAATATAATAATATATGTTCACTAGACTTATTCGACTATCAGTTGAAAATAACATCGACAGTTGCCGAGGCGGTAACGTTACCAACAGGTAATGTGTCGCCACCGGAACATAGTCGCCAGGTGAGTTCATTTGAGAAAACTTCGCTAGATTCACCCGCATTAATTGAACCTAATTTCATTGGTTCACCATTAAACTTCAGACCTTGCGTGAGATTACATGTTCCAGCTCCTGTAACTCCCGTTATTTCACCTGTGATATAGCCGCCTCCCTCATTGAGGGATAATCGAGTCGTCTCACCATTATAAAGCCCTGAATTAGCCTGAAATTTTATATTAATATTAGCGGCAGGATTAGCGCCATTTTGGGTACATCCCACCACCAGACTATCCTTCACTAGTTCTAATTCAGCCCCCAAAGTCGAATTATGTTCTACTTCGCCAAAGTTGATCGATTTGTTAATATTGATCGAGCATTGCCGTGTGGAAACTTTAACCTGATAGCCAGTAAGAATACTTGCCTTCGTAGCACTCGATAATGCACTGCTGCTAAAATACATCTCAGGAATGGGGAATACTCCATCTTGCTGGGTCCCATCGGTGATAATGACCCAATTGCCCGTTATTGATCCACTGCGGACGCTAGATTCCTCGAAAAAAGAGGGTGTCGAGATTGCCCGGGGTGATAAACACCAGGCAGAATTTGCAGGCGTTGCAGCAGCATTTCCAGATCCAGAGACTGTCCCCTGGACTCCCGAATTGCTAAAAGTTCCGCTCATGGTTTCTGATGAGCCAGCATTTAACTGATAAATCATAGTGAAAGATGCCTGCGGTACCAAAAAAATACCTTGAGCAATCTTATACCCTTGAATTCCATCAACATCACTTAGGGCGGTGTTATTAACGCAACCCAAGGTTTCAGGAATTCCCGCCCCCGTGATGGCAACAAGACCATAATTTGGATTGAGCGTCATATACATATCGTAGTCACCAAAACTGGTGGAAATATTTTGATTAATGGCTGGGCCTGCCCATTGTTGGCTACCACTACCAATCTCAATGATAGCTGCCTGTAATGGCATAATAACGCCCAACGACAGCAGACAAAGCCCTATTCGTAACCGCGTAAAACCAGTGGTGCTTATTTTATTTGTCACGGTGTTTACCCCTCTATTGGGTGAATTCTCGGTGCTCAACATGTTAAACCTCACAACGTAATGGCAAATGACGTATCGGATTAGCCGCTGACGGGGCTGGAGTGTTCGCCAAATTGAACGCTACATTGCATTGCTGGCTAGTATCCTCCCCCCACTTCACTTTTAGACGACCACTTTCTGGTAGCCCGCTGAGATAGACCTGCCCTGCATCTCCAACAATGCTGGTATTCGGCTCTTCACCCGCACTCCCTTCAACGGCAACCACGGCACCGAAAGGTATTAATCCGCCACTTTTACTCAAAGTAACCAATACTTGATAACCGACGCGTGTTGCAAAGTTAGCCTTAACCACTGCACCTTTAGTTGGGTAGAGATTTTGGCTTGACTGCGTTATGTCAACCCCTTCAGGTAGGGTTGCCGGATCCAGGCTAATATTATTGCGCTGGTAGTTTGAGAGATAAGGCACCACCGCATAACCACGACTGTCCACCTGATTATTGCCGCTCATCACCTTACTTCCTCTGGCGCCTGGTGCACTGACTAATGCAACGGTATCGCCCAAAGGTTGACTCAATGTGACTCCGTCGGCATGTGCCACCACCCCGCCGCTGGCATTCATATTCACCGCGCGGTAGCCACTACCATAGCTATATCCCATACTCGCCATGCCCTTGCTGCCACGGTAACCAGTATTCACCGACCCCATGTCACTGCTGCCGTCGTTAGACCAGCCTTGTGTCACATTGTAAGAAAGACGGTCATCCATTGATGTTCCGTTAATACCCGCCTGATTCTGAACACTACCTTGGTTGTTATTTGTCATCTGATAACTGGCGAAGCTACGGTTAGCAAGTGATGAACCGCTCAACAAACTTAATGGTACTTGAACGTTCATGGATAACTGTCTGTTCTCCGGCCAGCTATTGTCCCCTTTAATGCGGTCAATACTGTAATTCATGCCGTAAGTCACCCCGTGGTAGCTGTTGCTATAGCCCGCAGTAAGGTTGTTATTGACCTTACTGTTGTCCCAATAGTTATCCCGCATCCCAGAGATATATAGCGATCCTAAATCCCCCATATTCTGAGACAAACGTAACTGGTAACTATTGCGCTTACGGTCTTGTGACCAGGGCAACTGATCGTCGCGTAATTGGTAGCCATTGTTGTTAACATCGGAAAAACTGTAATAATTTCGGGTCGAGTAGCGCATAGTCGCGACATCAATTGATGTGCCGGTACTGGCAATATTTTTGGCATAGCGCAACCGATATGACTCCCCTTTTTGCCGGTCATCCACGTCCTTCAGCTTAGCGTTCGACTGAGTGACATCCGCAGACAATGCGCCAAAGTTCCCTAAAGACAGCCCGCTCCCCACCACGCTTGAGAAGTAATCATCCGCGACCAGTCCACCACCATACAGCGTGAGATTATAGGGCAAGCCATAAACCAAAGTGCCGAGTCCAAAGGTTGACTCCTGAGAACCAACAGTGGTGCTGCCATTATATTTCCCACTGGTCAGTTCATACTTAAATGCACCAGGACGTAACATTACCGGCAGTGTTGAATAGGCGACAGTCTGGGTGCGAACGGAACCATCAGCTTCAGTTATCGTTACCGTCAAATCACCTGAAGAACCACTCTGCCCCAAGTCATTTAGCGTAAACGGGCCTGGTGCAACATAGGTTTGATACACAATGTTGCCATTCTGCCTCACGGTTACCCTCGCATTGCTTTGCGCAATACCAGAGATAACCGGAGCAAAGCCACGCAGATTGTTGGGCAACATCTCTTCGGTTGAGTTAAGTTTGACGCCACGGAACGGAATGCTGTCAAAAACATCCCCGCCACTGCTGCTTTCACCTGCCAATATTTCAGAATGCCAAGGCTGGATATCCCGCTGCAGGTAGCTATTGATAAACTGGGTGTCCTGCGTACTTTCACCCGCGCGATTATCACCATTCGTCGTATTCCGGCTATGGGTAATCAGGCTGCGTAAACGCCAGGCATCAAAGTTCAACCCCGCCCGTAAGTTGGCAAAGAGGCTTGTTTGCTCTGATGTTCCCAAGTCTGATTGGGAAGAACGTCGGCTGCGGCTGCCGTTCAAGTTATAATTCAGCAAAAATGCCGGAATACCTTGATTCCACAATGAGGGATCAACCTGACTGCTGCTATTTGGCTGCATTGCGACTTGGGGGATACTGATATCCAGCCGCAACTTGGCCAACGAAAATTGCACCTGTGCATGAGGAATCAGGGCAGGCAAATCCTCCACTGGCTTATCCAGTGGTAAATTTGAGAATGTCGGCAGTGCACTAGTATTCACGCCTAACTCATTCAGTAACGCTGGCGTGAGGAGTGGCTCAACCTTATTCCGCGAGCCTTTTTGGAAAGTGATTGTTTGCTCGCCGCGCTCAATCTGATTAACAAATACCGTCACCAGATAGGCCCCTTCAGGCACCTGATCGGTAGTCTCAAACTGAGTCAAATCCACTTTTTCAGACTGCTCTTGATCAAGCATTAGTAGCCCGGCATCAAAATAATCCCGGCCCCAAGCGGGCAGAACAGACGTAAGTAATATCGCACCCGTAAATATAGGTGATATTTTTATCCCATTAACGTGTCGTTTCATGATATTTAGCTCAACCTGGTTTATCTGTTTTGCCAATACACAAAATTGGAATTAAAAACATATGATTAACCAGCAGTTAAAATAAGTTTGTCGGTAAACTGGATATCAATATCGAGATGAGCCAGTAAGTGATTTTTGTTGTTCTAATGGCGTATTCCACGCTGTCTCATCAAGCAATTGCCACTCAACTGGCCCCTTTGTACCCGCAGGCAAGTTATAGCGTTGCTGCCCTTTTGGTGGAACCATCAGGCGCATAGCCGCATTATCAAACAAATAGTTACCAACTTTTAACCGAGAAAATGTCAACCAAAACGGCGTTGGGTTTTCAGCAACCAGCGTATTACCTTCCAGATGGAAGCGTAATTGTGAGGCAGCACCTGCCACCCCACTGTCCGGCAGGCTGGACGGGCGGTAAAATAGTTTAAGATTACTGACAACAGCTAACGTTAATTGACCGCCGTTTTGCGCCATATTCGCAGGTGTAGATGGGATAGCCTTGGTAGCAATATAAAATACTGACTCCCGATCCTGTGCTAACTCCCCTCCGGTACGCCGAATACGCAAGGTCAAATCACTATTAGGCTCCAGTCGTTGCAGCGGCGGAGTGACAATAAAGGGCATCGGAGTAACGACTTTGCCCTGCGGTGCAACGCCGCCAGTTTGAGGATCCATACTCCGAATCCAAGATTGCATTAAAAAAGGCTGATCACTTTTGTTATAGACGGTTAATGCAACACCCTGACTGGCTTTTTCCGGGTAAATAACCCGCATCACATAAAAGGAAATACCTTTAAGTTCAGCCTGATTTGCGCTCACCGATAAACTGTTCAGCATCAGTAAGCTCCCAATCATTATTAATGACAGGCGAGTCCAGAAACTTTTCATTTACTCTCCAGAAATTATGGCGGTGAATATTCGCATTTCGGCGAGAGGATCCCGTAATCGGTAATCACTCGCCAGTCAGCCATTGCCAACGGTGAAATAGCTGGATAAATTTGATTACTGTGAGGGGCAATCATTGCCGGGTACTGCTCGAAACTAACGGCGCGATGATTAATATTCAATTGCCCCAGCGTTAAAAAATAGGGTGTAGGATTTTCTACACGGATACCCTCAGCGACTTGGGTAAATTGTAATTTGCAGTAAGCGTCTTCCGGGGTCATATTCAACCCATCGGGGCGATAGAACAGCTTAATCAAAAAACGAATTCCCATTGATAACTGGGCCTGCTCTGTCAGCTCGGAGGCTTGAGCAGGAATCGCCAGAACAGATAAATAAAACACCGATTCATGTTGCTGCGATAATGTTCCTTCATTCTGACGTATAATACGCAGCAAATTACGACTATTAGGCTCCAGCCGAAATAAGGGTGGTGTCACGATAAATGGTGTTGCTTGCTTATTATCTGGGCCCAGTTGAACCAGAGACTGAATTAAATAAGTTTTATCGCCATCATTCTTAACCAGAACAGTGCGCGCCCGATCAGTTTCATTAAATACGACCCGCGTTTGTCCAAGGCTTATTCCGCCATCAGCAGCAAAAACGCTATTTCCCCAGAGGCTAAGGAGTAAGCCACTGATAAGTTGCAAGTCTCGGAAACGAAGGGCTCGAATCATAATGCGCTCTTAATCGTAAAGAAAATTGAAGGTAACTCGAGCAATGAGTTTACCGGTGGTTGGATTACAGCCCCCCGAATCAATACAGGATACCCCTGCGGAAAATGCCATAGCGGCACCAGTGGCTGGCGGGACTATTCCTTGAAATTGCAGCTTGTCAGCATGGCGAACGGTATTCATGTTTTGAGTTAGCAGCACACCAACCCCTTGAGCGTCTGAGTCAGCGTCACGAAACAGCCATTTGCTGCCACTGCCATCACCATTGCCAGTGACCTGGATGACAGGTTTTTTGCTACCAGGTGCCGTCCCGCTACAATTTTGTACTTTCAGAGAGAAAGTATTGGATGCAGCCACGGCTCCCGATAACAACGAGCTTGTTTGGACGCTCCCCAAATCCAAAAACTCTTGATCTAGCTTAATTTCGCAAGTTCCAGGAACAATGGTGGCACGGAAATCCACTATTTCAGCAGCTTGCACCGGCAGAGCGACTACACAGATGAAAAAGCTCGCAGAACCCGCATTACGGCACCACTTTAGTAAAGGCATCGATACCTCCAAGATCGTTGATCACCCGCCAGCGGATCTCCCCTTGTTTAACTTTGGTCGGGAAGATATGGCTGCTGAAAGGGGCAATCATACTGGCTTCGGCGCGCGCCAAAGATAGCGCCTCTCCGGCAAAACTGATGCCAGAAAAGTTAATAAAATAGGGTGAGGCGTTATTAACCTGTAATCCCTCTTTCACTAGGGTAAATTGTAGATTCTTATGGGCATTGGCGACAGTCGGGGCTAATCCAGCAGGGCGATAAAATAACTTGATGACGTTCGCAACGCCCAGTTTTACTTCACCACCCACGCTTTGTTGCTGATCTTCTCCTGTTCCTGCAACACTACTGGGTATAGCCCGAGCATTAATATAGAAAACCGATTCACGATCACTGGGCAAAGCCACACCATTAGCAGAAATCCGAATTTGGTTGCTACTATTTGGTTCGAGGCGAAATAACGGAGGAGTGACCAAAAAAGGGGCGACTCCTTTCCCATCAATAGAAGCGCTGACTGTGGTCTGTACCAAATAAGGAGCATCTGGTTGCGTATTGCGCAAAGTCAGTGAAACACTCGACGCTCCCTGTGGGTAAATCAGCCGAGTGGCACTAATACCAAATCCGCCAGCCTGAACGGTTTGAGTGGCAGTCAAACCAACAAATATCAAAGACAGCGTGCGAAATAAAAATTTCATTACTCAAACTCCTCTTGCCTGATGGCAGGGAGTTATCATCACCTGCCATCAGAAATGGTTAGTTATAAACAAAACTAAATGTAATTGGTGCACTAATCGTTGTATTTTCGATGGCTGATATATTAGTGGTAGCTAACGCGGCACTTAAAGAAATCGATTTTTCAAAATCTCCAGGTGCTGGCGTGCTACCCGCAGTCCCAACAAGAATAGAGTCTCCACTTTGTAGGATGGTGCCTTCATGTTTGACCATGACACCAACACTAGAGCTATTATCGCTGTTAAAGATATTGTTACTGCCACCGCTCAGTGTTGAACCCGAAATACGCAAGCTCGCCTTATCATCCTCCGCCGACGGTTTTCCACAATTCATAAGTCTCACATCAAAATTTTGTGCCGTCGTATCAATAAAAGTATTAGCGGCAGTGAAAACGGCTGCTGTGTGGTTATTCAAATTCAATCGGTCAGTGACCGATACATCACAGGTGGCAGTTACGATGCTAGCCTCTATCGTTATCATAGCATTACGCCCAGATTCTGCTGCAAAGGCCGTTCCAGCCGAAGCCAACAATAACAAAGCGGCAGGTGATAAAGTTAAAAGTGTTGAACGCATGTATTTATTCCTCTAATGACACGTTGATTAAGGATTTGAGTGTGTCCTAGAGAGAGCTAAAAATTTAATGATTTAGTCTAATTAAGGTGGAGTTAAGACTCTTCAGGTTTACTTTTAATAAAAATAAATATCTAACCAATTGATTTTAAATACATTTAACTTTACTCTTAAATGTATTGTTCAACACCGACAATACAGAATATCAGTCCGAATATGTTTGAAACATGACAGCTAAATCCACCAATTGGGATTATGTGTTGAAGTCAGTTACCTGAGATAGCCCAGCTTTGCTGGCCGACATCTTTTCAGGTTCCCTAACCCCAATAGACTGCATAAAGACAATTAACAGATAATGGAGCTTGCACATGGCTGTCTCCTCCAGGGGACATAATCAGTATGCCGGAATGAGTGGTTCGCGTTGACGGGTTACTTACAGGAGGCTGACCAGCAATGATATCCTCAGTATGCTAATAGACCACTATTTCTAAAAAGCTAAACTCTAGCGATCTCTTAAAACCTTAGAGCAGTACACATAGGGCATTGTTTTAGTCGAAATATAATAACTTCCGTTACGATTTTTAGTGAAGAAAGCAGCCATGGGATGATCATCAACTAAATAAAACCTCGATAGCATCAGATCTGAAAATAAAGATTCATCCACATTATTAGTTTCAGTCACCCAGTTTCTCTTCGATGTTAATAACAAATCATCATTAATCGCTGTTACATCAAAAAAGGTTCTACGACTTATCGTGCCTACTTTCTCATTATTTTTATAAACAACGCCATCAATATAGACAATTCCATTTTTATTATTCATAGAAAATTCGACCATAAGTTTTGTCATTAGTCCCAACTCTTCTCTATGAATGGTCAGATTCGCATTACAATTAATAACATCATTTTTATCATATCTAAATTTTAGCAGTAAAAATGAAACGGAATAGACGAACACGATAGACAGTATTATTTTCAATATGAAATAAATTTTATTAACAAGAGCAACATCGTTCATCAAAGCAAAACCTTATTATTTTAAATTAATTTATTTTCACGTCTATTTAAAAATAGTGATTCTTATTCTTTTCAATCCAGAGATATAGCCCTTGATTATTAATAACATTTATCTTCCTCATAACATTTCGTTTGTGAGTGCTAATGGTTTTCTCACTTAAATTCAGCAAAAGAGAAGCAGTCTTAGTGGTAATCCCATCATAAAAAAATTTGCAAATTTTTATTTGAGTTGACGTTAATTTAATTACCCCACGATCATTATAGATAACATCATGCCCGTGACCATGCTTTAACATATTGGCGATTATACATTCAACTTTACGGCTTAATTGATTAATGCTGTCATTCCTAAAAATGACAACTTCCGAAGCCAGTTCTTTTGCCATATGTTTTTTGTCTCTAATTTTAAGAGTAACGCTGACATTCTCACAAAAGGATATAGCGATAAAGCCATCATCAGTTTCATTGTCAAGACTCGTAGTCTTAACCAATAAACAAACTTTAAGGTGGCTCTTAAATAAATGATACAACCCATACGAAAAAAAATTATTGTGGTCAGATATAGTTATCATGCAGCGCATAAAAATGTACTCTTTACTTGAATTAAAAAATTAGAGCAGCAATTAAAACATAAGCTAAAAAATAATATAAATCATAAGGTCTTAATAAAAATTAATTAATGAAATTATGCAAAGAAGCCCATATCAAAGTGTCACGTATGCACCATAACATATTGAAATAAAGAATAATTATGTCATTTTCTTGCATGGGAATTTCACTACAACTGCGAGAGGAAAATGGGCTTTAGTTGAGCGGAATTTAGCCAAGTTAAGACTTGGTTAATATTCAGAATAATGAATATAACCTTAAAAAGAAATAATAAAGATATAGGGTATGATAAAAAACTGCTTAAATATCTCTATTTAAAATAGTCAAAACCATGCCGACCTTTAAGCAGAACACCCAATAAACTAATCCTTATTACACAGAAAACTTGCCACACCATTAGACTCAATAATATAATTATTATTGTTAATTCTATAAATAGAAATTAAGAGATTACTACCTACTTGAGACATAAAACTAGGTAGCATTTGTTCAAGATCAGTTCGGCTCACTTCGTCTGAAAGACTAATCTCAACGCCAGTAAAAGTCAGAATCGTTTTATTATCAATATCAGAGATATTAAATAGTGTCTTCCTGGTTAATTGATAGGGTATGTTATTATTAGTAACAATTCCATTTATTATCATATAACCATTTTTGCTATATAGATTTATTTCAACATTGGACTTGATGTTAAAATTTTTACTATACGTATAATGCACACCATGGCAATTTAGTTTTTTATTGTTGTTATCCGCTAAAAAATAAGCATAAGCAATAGCGGAAACAATCATGATGACTGATATGAAAATCAGCAGTATGTATTTAGTATTTGATTTCATTAAAACCACCATGATTGACGAATATTTCAGTTCTACAATTATTCTTCTTACTATAATTAACTTCAAACTCACAAGAAATAACTGATATTGTAGGGTGTCTTATTGTATAGTTTAAGTAAATATAAGGGTAATTATTACACTCTAATGATTGGCCACTTAGAAACGTATTAACTTTCTCCTGACTTTCCAAGTTATGTAATTCAGTGCTGGTGAATATACTGCACCCATCAATTTTTGATAAAAATGTGAAGTTTTTAGGATAATCGATTATACGCTTAGGAATACTTTTATGGATAAAATAAAAAACAGCGCCAAAGAAAATCAACACAGATGCGAATAGTAATACTATATTATATATTTTATATTTATTTTTGGTTACTAATTTCTCATCTTGCTGCTGAGGGACAATATTCTCGATAATAATTTCATCAACTTCATCTTCAGGGTCAATATCGACTTCGCATTCTGCAACTTTAGTGACCGTAAAGATAAACCCTTTTCCTCTTACAGTCGTGATGGCTTCACCAGACAACCCGATATCTTGCAATGCTTTACGTAATAATGAAATGTTTTGATACAGAGTGTTCGGTGTGACATTCACACCATTATCACCCCAAGCAATTGAATACAAATCACTTTGCGATATTATCAAACCAACTCTATTAACAAACGCCTCTAGTAATTGTGCTGTTGGCACGTTGATCTTAATGCGAGCGCCACCCAAAGAGGATGAGAGGATACCACTTTCAGGGTAAAATGTAATATTATCATTTATAGTATAACATTTACTCATGCCAATTATTTCCAATGATACGTATCAAAAATTTATTATAGATAGTCAGCAATAATAATCAATAAAAGAGAACATTGCGATGGCAAATCTACCAAGGATTAGCAGTTCGTCACAAAGGTTAATCTGACTCGGATTGACAATATCAGATTAAGTAAGATACGACCCATTGAGAGTATTGTGCAGTACTTCTCTGCTAAGACTACTTTTTTTCACAGTAAACTGAATGAGTAGCGACAGATGAATGCAACTTGAACTTACATTTCGTTTCTAGGGTTGAAGAACGACGAGCCAGGATCCTCACCACAATTTTAAATATTATATACCATAACGACTGGAGCAATATAGCAGTTAAATGACATGTGCTATCTAAAGTAAGGACTGTTTGTAAAAATTAAAACCATCAACAATTGTACTCATCAGCAAGTCTACCGTGGCGAGCAATATATAAATGGAATGCTTTTTGTAGATATCCCATAATAGCCCTCCTCTTTTTTCGAGAACGTAATTTGCATTTTTCTATTTGGTGTGGTGTAGAACTCATGGATCATGACTTCATTAATCAAAGTATCATCAATACTATTTACCTCGCTAGCCCAATTGTTTACTGATCTTAATAAGAGTATATCATTAATCGAGTAGACGTAAAAAATAATCCTGCGACTAATCACCCCTATACTCTTATGATCCTTATAAAGCTTACCATCAATAGAAACAATACCATTAGTAGAATTGACTGAAAAATCAATGTTAACATTGGCAACCATACCAGGTACATTACTGTGAATGATGACTTCAGCATTACATTTTATTACATTTAATCCTCTCTCTTTTTCATCATTACTGCCTCTTAAAAAGAGAAACAAACAAATAGAGATCATGATAAAAATCAAAATAGAAATCTTCAAATTTTTTTTAATGCAGATGGAGAGTATATTTTTCATAAACATTCTATTTTCATCTCGTAAAGATGATCCTAAATTCCATTATAATTAAGTAGGTACAATTTGTTCGGCTTTTATAACAGCCTTATTATACCGAATCATCTCCATCATGTTATATCACCTTTAAAACTCAGCATCGGTAGAAAGAATTGGATAAATAGATCCTATTGTTAAATTACAGGCTGCAAAGTAATGGCAGCCTGTTGTTAGTATTATCTCGATAGACCTAGTCTAGGCTATCGTTTGGACGAATCCGTTGGCACTGATATTGTCGGGTGTTTGATCCAACCTGACGATGTACCATCATCTTTAGGTAAACTACCGACAAAACTACCATCCTGTTTCGAGCCTGGGTAACTTGGGCTCATATGATTTGGATTGCTTTCTGCAGGCGGCTTACCCGAAGAAACTGGCGCTTTAGACGGCGGTGTAGACTGCCGAATCTCGGATGGCTTAGGGTATGATACTGGCTCATCTCCTGTGGCAGTTTTTTTGATCCACCGAGAAGAGTTTTTATCATCTTTTGGTAAATGACCTTTGAAATCACCACCTAGTTTAGAACCTGGATAACTAGGGCTCATATGATTTGGCTTCTCCTCTCCTTTCACTGGTTTTGATGGTCGATTCTTTGGTGGTGTCGGTTTGTCAGTTTCCACCGGAGCGGGTTTCGGTGGGGTCGGTTTGTCAGTTTCCACCGGAGTGGGTTTCGGTGGGGTCGGTTTGTCAGTTTCCACCGGAGTGGGTTTCGGTGGTGTCGGTTTGTCAGTCTCCACCGGAGTGGGTTTCGGTGGTGTCGGTTTGTCAGTTTCCACCGGAGTGGGTTTCGGTGGTGTCGGTTTGTCAGTTTCCACCGGAGTAGGTTTCGGTGGTGTCGGTTTGTCAGTTTCCACCGGAGTAGGTTTCGGTGGCGTCGGTTTGTCAGTTTCCACCGGAGTAGGTTTCGGTGGTGTCGGTTTGTCAGTTTCCACCGGAGTAGGTTTCGGTGGTGTCGGTTTGTCAGTTTTCACCGGCGCGGTTTTCGGTGGTTTTGATGTATTGCCATTTTTTGCCGGTTTATTTGAACTCGATAAACCGCCAGCAGTAAATGAAATACTATTTGATGCTGTAACTTTATCAACATTTACTTGAGAAAGTGTTTCACCATCGGTATTCAGTTCACCTTGTACATTTCCTTTAATATTACCAACATCGATGGTCGCTTTTTGATCTTCCTGATATTCAACTTTTTCCACAGTGTTGTAATAGCCATTGACTGTCGGTAAGCCTGTTTTAGAAATACCACCACCACCACCACCGTAAGCACCATCTTGATCAATAGTATCTGATAGCTCGACTGCGTTAATATTGCCCGCAACATCTACAGTACCGGTTTTGGAATCAGAAACAATGTGCGCGCCAGTAAGATTGAGGTCCCCTCCTGTAGAGATATTCAGCTCACCGGTGGTATTAATACCGGTCTGGGTCCCTGTAGTCTTCGAATCATAATGTTCGCCACCTTGGCCGTAGTTCCCAGCCAATGTTGGGATAAGTCCTCCATTGGTTGAAACAGCAACCCCGACTGATCCACCCCACTCATTACTATTAGTCTGGTTATTGACCGTATCTTGCACACTCTGCACATTCAGATCGCCAGTAATATTAAGGTTGGCGGTTTCTGACTGAATATTACCGCCAGCTAAAGTCATATCTCCCCCAGTGTTAATGCTAATATCACTGCTATTAAGGTTGGAGTTAGTATATGTGTGGCTTGAGCCAGTTGAGGTTGAAGTGCTGCCATGGTAATCAACAGAAACTCCCGCGCCAGCTCCTGTAGGAGCGGCGGAGGCCCCGGCACTGACGCCTGCAGAGTGGGTATCTTTTTGCGACCAACTCTCAGTTGAGGACTCGGCGGCTAAAATATTCAAATCACCGCCAGTAGTGATCTCTACACTGTCTGCCGATAATTCGACACCTTTTAACGTGGTATCGCCATTACTAGTAATTGATACATTACCAGCATTTATATTAGTGATGTTTTCACTTTTAGTCGTCGATGAACTACTGGTCGTCGTGGTATCGAATCCAACTGAGACTGAGCCTCCAAGCAAATCATTAAACATAAGGTTAGAAGCACTACCTGCCACTTCTGCCGCCGTTAAACCGGCATCAATTTCTTGCCCGTCATTGCCCTTTTCAACCAAATTACCGACTTTATCAGCAGCATCAGCCACTGAACTATGAGCTTCACCCTTTACGCCATAAAACGAAACGGTTTCCTCACTCGTGGTTATCACTTCATCTTCATACTTTGTAGACTTGACTTCATCGGCAACAATAGTCAACGCACCTTCAGTGTTAAAATTACCACCGCCAATATCAACCGTGTTTCCCGCTTCTAATGTCATAGAATCGGTAAAGTTAAGTGAAGCATTATTATTTGTCGTCGTTTGCTGAGTATCAACCGTCGTGACGGTTTCTAACCCGGCTTGGAAATTACCCGAGGAAGATGTTGGAGCACGACCAGGCTTAGACCCGGCATTGGTGATATCCGACCCAAGATTATTATGCTCACCGGTGCTGGTACTACTACTTTCCCCATCCAGACCGCTAATATCATAACCTGCCGATTGCCCAAAACCACTCGCGCCTGCACCAAATTTTAGATCAGTGCGTTCAACCGTGGTTTCAGAATAGCTGTAATCTTGTGATGTTTGGATGTCTACATCGCCAGCAGCCTTCAATTCACCCGATTGGGCATTATATTCACCACCTTTGAGAACAATATCATTCGCGGAATTAACGGTAAACTTGCCGCCGGCGTTGACCGAACTATCAACACTCGTAGCACTTGAGCTGACAGTTTCTGTCGATTCGTGACTTAGTATCCCCGTAGATTTATGGCTGTATTCATAATTCCCCTCAACCTCATACATATTATTGAAGGTGACATCACCTTCAGTTGAAGTCAGGCTGATATCTTTTTCCGCAGCAATATCAACAGCATTAACCGTAATATCTTTGGCACTCATGTCAATGCTACCACCGGCGGTGACACCATCATTATAATAATGAAGTTCTTGATTACCGGAAACATTAGCGCCTTGGCTGGCAGTAAGCTCAATTGAACCATTATCTGCCTGCAAAGTGAGATCATTACCGGCACTAAGAGCAGCGCCACTGTTGGTTATAGAACCACCACTGGAGACCAATGATAAATCTCCACCTGAAGTGATACCACCATTCATGCCCACACTACTATTATTAATATTACCTTCTGATTGAATATTAATATTGCCACCGGCACTGATCTGGCCATTAACATTATTAAAGGAGGATGCATCAACATCCATATTACCGCCAGCGTGGACTATGGCGGAACCATCATAGCGGCCACTTTCTAATTGTTCTAACGTCGTTGTTGCGAAATAAATTTTAGGTGTGAGTACATCATGACCATCGATATTTTCCGTTACAAACCAAACAATATCTTTATCCAGTCCGGCAATCTGCTCATCAGTTAAAGCTTTACCGACGGTAAAATCTTCTACTCCATTCACAGTTGCAGCATTGGACATTAATTTCTCAACCAACTCGGTGCCATCAACACCATCGCGCACACTGAAGAATGTCCCAACAGACTCGTTTAATTGGCGGCGAATAACTTCACTAATAAAATAATTATCGCCCACAACCAAAACAGGTGTTTCTGGTATATAGCCAATTTGGTCAAAGAAATATTGCGAACCAAAGAAAAGGCTCTGATCAATCATCTCAGTTCGAGTTTCATAAAACGGATAAATATGGTTACTGGCACCATCCCCGACCTTGGCAGTGAAATCAACATCTTTCCATTTCTGGTTAGAAACAAATAACCCCTGAATTTTAGCGAGTTCGGTATAGGTTTTTGTGGTACTTAATCCTTTCGTCAGTTCGGCAATTGTTTTCAACCCAATATTAATTTCATAAGGATTTTGAGTTACCACAACCTCCTTATCACCGATGGCAACTGTTATTTTTTCACCTTCAAGTTTCGCACCGAATAATCCATTGTTAAATGCTCCACCATTGTGAGTCAGATTACCGCCTGCTATAATCCCACCGTTATTATCCGACAAACCATAATCTTTTAAATCTTTCAAAGAAGCATTATTGGAGCCAGTTACCCTGGCCCAATCTTGTGATAACTTTTCTTGGCTTTCAGATAACCACGCATCGCCGAACAATCTTTTCATAACACTGTTTAATTGTTCACTCTGTTTGGCCATTTCTTTTAAGCTATTAAAGCTGTTGGACTTAGAATCATATATATATGACCCCTGCCCTGAGACAGACTCCGGACTTCCATCACCGAAATAAAAGTCCAGCAATTGATATAGCGTATTAAACTGAGCATAGCCAGAGTCGCTACCTATCACTTTTCTATATACCTCCAGCTCAATCGGGGTACTCAGCGTCTCCGTCAAATAATAGAAAAATGACATTTCATTATATTCAGGTGCATTATTAACAGTTCCAGATATTATCATATCCTTACTTGATTGAATAATACCACCTGTATTATTTAACGTTTTAGTACTATAAATATTCTTTTGATTAATATTTAAATTACCGCCGGATGAAATTTCGGCCATTTTAGTTAATTTAAAATCACCAATCCACGTTGGAATTGAACCTGAGAGTTTTGCGTTATAATATACCAGGCTAATAAACCCTTGCTTCCATTCATGTGAACCTTCAGCATTTTGTGCAGGGCCTGTAACCCATCCAGGATTATCATACTTACTAATATTATCAATAATTTTAGCATCTAATGCCATATCGCCTTGAGAACGAATATTACCACCATCATTCTTTATATTCTCTGCAACAATATCAATTTTACCCATACTAAGAACATTAGCATTTTCTTCATTTAGAAACTTACCTTTCTCTGCATCAATAATAATATCTTGCGAGGAGAAAATCAAAGCCCCACTACTATTAGTAATATTAATTGCCTTAAGAATGACATCCTTAAGACTCAAAATAGATTGATTACTTGAAATTTTAATGTTCTCATCTGCATTAAGTAGTATGCTTGCAGCACTTTCCAGAATACGGTCAATAATGATAGAACCCGTAGTCTTAATAGAGAACTCACCTCTAGCATTAATATCACCACTATCATCATTGTAGCGATAATCTTTAGAGAGAATTAAAGAGAGATTATTATCACTAAAAATGTCACCAGATAAATTATTCAAAGATTCAGCTAGCTTAATTAATAAATTTTTAGCCGAATAAATATAACCGACACTGTTATTTAAGTTATCAGATTGAATATCAACATTATTACCACTGATATTAGAGCCACTGTTATTTACATTTTTTGATCTAATAGAAATATCAGCATCAGAAAATAAGGTCGCTCCATTCAGGTTAGAAATAGAGTCTGACTCCACTGTAAGCCCACCAACACCAATAATGATAGCGTCACCAGCTGATGACCCTTTATCACTACTGTTTACAATAGTATTAGCCTCTACGGACAATATCCCTGATGCCTGAATTATCGCATTAATATTATCTAGTTTATTGATGTTTTTGAAGGTGCCGTCACCATCAGAATTAATAATTGCCGCAATGGAATTAATAAAACTACTGACATAACTGACGTATAAATTTCTACCCGCATTAATAACACCAACATTTCCCGTCCCATCACCTATATTGGATAAAGACCCAATATTAGCTAGAGACATATCAACACCAGAGTATATAACGCCTTTGTTATTTAGATTATCTATATTAGATATCATTAGGCCATTATCTGATGTTATAACACTACTCTTATCATTTATAATACTATTAATAAGTTCTAGTTTTAACCATTCTCCCAATGCTGAAATATAACTTCCACCGGAATTTTCCACATTGGCAACAGAATGAATATCAATATTATTCGCGATTATCCCTGAACCAGAATATTGGGTGGTTCCAGTTCCTGTGTTAAACAGATTAGTACTATTATTTATGCTTACAGTTCCATCTGCATTAATAAATCCATCTACATTCTTTATCGTTTCTATATTCCTCAAATGAATATCACCAGAGGCGAGTATAGATGAGTTCTGATTAATTAATTCTGACGAATGGCTAATTGACAACTGGTCAGCCGCGAGTATTTTTGCTTCATCAGTATTTTTAATGCTATCAATATTCGTTAATATAATCTCGTTCGCTTGAATGAGTGACGAACTACCTTTGTTATTTAACTCTTTAATGTCATCAAGCTTAAGTGAGCCTTCTGAAATTAGTTTTGCATTATTACTATTTGTAATAGTGTTAGCGTTACTAATTTCAATAGCACCACCTTGAATTAAACTGTTGTTATTATTTATATTAACTGCATGAACCCCACTGCTATTTATTTTCAGATTGGCACCTGAGAGTATACTACCCCCATTTTGATTATTAACTTCCTTACTGATATTTAGTGATAAATCTTTAGCTGCTGTGATATCACCACTATTGAAAACACTTTCTGTTGTTATATCAATAGATTCTTCTGAGTTAATTACCCCGGTATTTTCCAATAAACCGCCATCACTAACTTGGCGAATAGCAACATTTTTACCGGACAATACACCACTATTAATGGCACTTCCATTGACAATGGAAATATCTAACATTGAGGCGGCTGAGACAATTCGCCCACTATTATTAATACTATTTGACTTAATGGTATTTTTTTTATCAGCTTGCAGTAATCCTTTATTAATTAGAGATCCGAGAATAAGATTTGCGTCTTGCTCAGTATATAAAACACCTTTATTATGTAAATCATTAGCGACAATGCTCAGCGGACCACTCGCATTGACAACACCATCATTGTCAAATAGTTCGTTAATAGTGAAGCTTAACGTCCCTTTCTGGCTATTAACTCCCGCACCTTGATTTAAAAATGAATTAGCCTTAACTATAACATTGCCTGACTGACTGCTAATAGCAGCATCAGAACTTATAGTTGCGGAATCAATAGTTTCGCCGTTAATCGATACAATATAATTACCATCCACAAGGGATATAATTGCATTCTCTATTTTTTTACCTGAAGCATCAAGAGCGAAAAGTGTCCCTGTTATTTTATATTCACCCTTAACATCAATGAAAATTGATGTTACATCTATTTTGTCACTATCACCGCTCATTGCAAAAATACGTGCTGCATTTTGCAACAATGAGTCAGCAGTAATTCTAATATTGCCATTTTTTGATACTGCATCAGCACTGAGTTTAGCTTGAGATAAAGCTCTAATAATTAGGTCACCATTACTGATAACACCACCAAAGCCTGTATTTTCATTAACTGAAATATCGATATTGTTGCCAGATAAATTAACATCACCTGACTTGCTGCTAATTGCTGTCAGTGCTAAATCACCATCGGCCGATATCTCAACAGTCTGATTACCGACTAAGCTACCTTTATGTCTAACCCCAACACCGCTTTCGGTACTGATTAGCTGTATTCTTCCCCCATACATGGAACCCAATGAACTGCCATCAATAGCAACTTTAGGGGTATCTGCAGCCGATAAGTTACGAATCTGGTGCTGTCGTGTTTGTGTGTCGTAAGTATTTAGCCCCGCAACAACTTTAATATCGGCACTCCCAGAGACTTCACCATCGAGTTTTACCGTACGGCTGATCATATCAAAGTGGGTTAATCCTTCAGTAGATAGTCCCTGTCCTTCTACTGCAATCATACCCTTATTAACATTTAATTGAATATTACCATTCTCACCATATTCCACTCGACCTGTACTGAGAGTTAAGTTATTCGCATTAATGGTTGATACGCCATTCACAGATATGCCATTTTCATTTGCAATGATAAGGTCAGCTTTTTTCCCAAACACTTCCATTGTGCCATTTAAATACGATCCCTTGGCACCCGTAACTTCACTAATGATAGCGCTAGCTTCTTGTTGTAGCTGACCGTTTTTAATTATATAACCACCTATGCTACTGACACCATCCTGCATGCTGTTATTAAAAATCAAACCATCTGGGCCAACATTAAAGTCGTCAAACTTATTGTGAGAAATCCCATTACCGTTTGGATTAATAATATTTACTGTCGGTGTTCCATTGGCTGACTCTGAAATCGTTGGCGCATTTGAACTTGTATCGGGAACTAAGTTTGCATAAGACAAACTGGGCAATACTGCAACCAATGCCAAATAAATAGGGCACAACTTTTTATGTAGATTTTCTTGAGTTAGTTTCCCAATAAAAGATGATGTAGAATTATTGGTCTTACCTTTATTTTTTCTCATGCGTAAAGCTCCTGCGGTTTGCTGGATATAACTTTATTAAGATAGAATTTATTATTTATTTAGAATCGTAAATCAAACCTGTAACTTAGTGTTCTAGAATCAATATCAGAATTCCTTAATGTTGATGGTTTGGTTAGAGGATAACCCAATGTTAATGAAGTGGAGAAATGGCTACCTACAGCCTTAAGGCCAAGAGCAGCTCCAGTTAAATACTCTGCAGGGCACGAGCCCATATCATCAGTACAGTTGTTTTTAATAAAACCAAGATCATAGCCAGCAAAAGGCGACACCTGCCATATCCCCAATTTATTGATAGCAATGGGCAGCTGAACTGTATTGGAAATGTAACCACCGTTATGTCCCGATACTGAACTTTCTTTGTAACCACGAACGGTATATTCATCACCAATTGATTGTTTACCATCACTCACTAATATATCTTTTGTAAATTGAAATCCTGAATTAACTTCATATGATAAACTCACTGGACCATATTGGGCCAATGACTTAGACCAGCTAATTATGCCATTATATTTTATGTAGTTTAGATCAAACCCTTTTAAGTCAGGTTCATTTTTCCATGCTGCACCAAACCAGGGAACACCCGCAGTCGAACTCAGATCCCAAAATAAACCGCCCCCCCAAAGTGTGCCAACCCGAGTTACCCCAAGGGCAATACTGCTGTATTTTTTACTACTAACCCCTATTTTTATATCTTCTATTTTATTAGTATTATCGCGGCCTTCGACTTTTGTATAAGCACTAAACTTCCCCACTGCGTCTCGAAAAATAACTCGGCTTAATTTAGTAGAAGCTCGCTGGGAAGAACCTTCACTATGATAGCCACCAAAGTATCCACCAATAACCTTCTCATATTCAGAACGATATAAGGAAGCATCTAGCAACCAATAGCCAAGTGGTAAACTATAATTCATAGACCAAGAACTTTGACTATCGGTTTTGGCATACAAATCATTGTAAGCATAATAGAAAGATAAAGAGTCATTAAATCCGGAAAAATTATTTACTGTCAAAGTCGAATTGTATTGATGCCAACCATCAGCCTCACGGCCTGAGTTATTCATCCCTACAGAGAGTGAGATAGGGAAATACGCTGAATTACTGAGATCTAAAGTTGAGTAGCCAAAGTCATCCGATGGAACAATTTGTAATTTATCAGTCCTCGAAACTCGAAGTAAGTTATCCAACCCTTGGTCAATATCTGACATTTTAAGCTTATTCCCTTGGGCAAAAGGAATTGCACTAAACAGTCTGGTTTTTTCAAAGAATGTGGGTGGATTCCCCTCGACACTAAATCCTGAAATCTTCCCCCATAATACCTCTAATTTAAGTACCCCCTCACGTAAACTACCCGGTTGAACAGTCACCAGCGTTGTCGCATAACCCTTGCCAACATAGAAATTGGTCAAATCCTTAACCAATTCCATTATCTCCTTTTGTCCCATCTCAGTATCTAAGAATTGCATAATAATCTTCTGCCTTTGTGGTGAATTGGCATAGATATCATCGTTTTCAATACTAATATGATGAATAAAAAACGTATATTTTGACTTCAAAAGACTATCCTCATGCTGCTCATTGAGAATATTATTCTGACGTCTTATTTCGCTCTCTCTACGTTTTTCATCTTGAATCATTGAGCGTGTACGGCTACGTTCCAGTCTATCTAATTCTCTGGATGCGTTTGATGCTTGAGTATTTAATTGTGGTGGCTGTATTTGAGCATTAACCTGTGCGCACATAAATGCGAATGGCGCGACAATGCAGCCTGTTAAATACATCCTATTAATAATAACCATTCTGACGATACCAAACATGATATTACTCTATCGTTAAATTGAAATAAACTTGGCCAGCAACATTTCCTGATGTGATGTTTTTCCTATCTGAATCCACTATGTATATTTGAGCAAAATAGTTCAGATCTTTATGTTCATCTACGTTAAATATAATTTCGGATGATTTTGTACCATCCACCTGTTGAGCAATAATCCCATTCCCAGTTAACATCCTTGTCCCTATTCCTTTCGCACCACCATTTTCAACGGGAATAGTATTTCGGATAACCCCTCTAGAGGAGCCTACAGGTTGTTGTTCAACAGTGGTAAATGCTATTTTTACAGAAGACGCCTGTGGACAATATACTGAGATTGAAAATGGAACTTGAGTTCCATGTTTATTACCTATATTGAAATCAGAAAGAGGATAGCTGCCCAAATCAATATTTAAATTTGAATTTGCGATCATGCAGGAACGTACAACAACTGAAGTATTGGCTGTTAACACTATAGATAATAATGTTACACTATTGCTTGTCTCCTCAGCTGCAGTAAGGACAACCTTTGCAATTTCACCCTGGGGGATATCCCCCGCTGTTATTTTTCCGATTTGAATAAATTCGATTAATAAACCGTCATTATTTATGGTGCAAGGCGATTGACAATCTTGAATCGTTGGAAAATAAGCAGCGTCACGGCTAACGGGCCATTTTATTCTGATTCCTACACCACCAATTTCAGTACTGTATACATCAGGAAGAGCTGATAAAGAATTACCGCGCGTATAAGTAGACGTTAGGCGGGTTTTTACCCCCACCCCACAGGTATAATTTAATGTATTAACGGGAATAAGCCGCGATCCAAGAACAGTACCTATTGCTCCATTTTCTGCTGGGTTAAGAACCAATTGAGGCATAGCAACCGTTGCTACATTTCCCGAACAGGTTGCAGCTATTACACTCGAACTCATCCAACCTAACGACAAAGCAATAAGGGTTAACATCCTAATAATTAACATATAACATTCACCTCAATTAGGTTGGCTACTTTCATTACGACAAATAGTGTTGACGATTTTTATGTTTTCATAGTCAGAATAGAGTTCAGGTATATAGTTGATAAAACATTTCTGTATACCTTCTTTACTGTTCCAAACAATAGTAATACTCTGCGATTTCTCACTCGAGAGAATGATATTCCCACCTTGACCAACCACACCTAGTGAATCACCAGCAGCATTATAGGCGTTGGCCCCAAAGGGGATATAGTGTCCTTCTTCATTCTTAATCTTAAGAATTTGGTTATTAATATTTTTAGTATCAAACTTAACCAATACAGAAGCACCTGCTGTTGGCACTATTTTAATTCTATCCTCTTCAATCTCTATATTAGTTGGCATATCTTTTACATTAAGAGAGATATCATTATATTGAAATGGTGACAAATACGGTAAAATAGCATATCCATTTTTAGCTACCCGCGCATTTGTATAAGGATAAATACTGGCTCCAGTCGCACCTTTGGCTTCAATAATACCCAGGGTATCGCTAATAGAATGCGATAGGTTCACTCCGCCGGCATGCACGACAATACCACTACTTAAATTTACTGAAGCCATAGAGTTCGATCTACCTTGGCTATAACCAAGATTTATTAATGATGTGTTACCACTATATCCACCGTTAACGCCGAAATTGCGATCACTATTGCTTGTTCCATCGATCCAAGATCCATAGCTATATTCTTGATGTTCGCCCACAGTACCACTAATCGCTGTTTTTAATCGGGACTCGCGATCATTATGACTTATTGTCGACGTTAATCTTGGCCTATTACGATAACTTGAAGCCGTATCTAATGGAATGCTGAGTGATAAACGTAAGGTATTCTCACCATTACCATAGCGATTATTTAACCGATTAAAACCTAAGCTATAATTGACTGACCCTACCGAGTTTGCATAGCCAACTTGGTAGTTTAACGTATTCTTCTCATTAACATCTTTATACCAGTATCGACCATAGTAGGTTGTTAAAAAGAGGCTTCCCCAACCAGGGGATAGATTTTGATTTATATTTGCTTCAAGTACTTCGCGATAATTTTCAGTCCGAATACCTTTGCCACTCTTTTGGGCCTCAACGGTATTAAGCGCATCCATTAATGTAAAATAATTACTACTTGAATAGCGATATGCCATTAAGCTAAAATTAGTTTTTGTTGGTTCAACGACCTTCGCCAGGCTTACTTTAAAACTCATATTGCAAAATGTAGAGTCACATTGCGATTCATCATCTGCTTTAACTGAAGTTGAAGAACGTGTCGCATCAAAACTTAACGCACCGATTGGTGTATTAAATGCAACCCCACCAAGCAATGCAAAATAATCAGTTGATATAGTTTTCTGTATACCACCATAGCCAGTAATATAATTATTAAATCCATATTGATAGCTCCCCTCAAATAACATAGGTGGATCACTAAGGTTTGAGCTTCTTATTTCACCTACTGTGGCCGTGTATCTTGAGTATCCTTCACGTAAAAGTTGAGGAATACTAGAATAAGGCACAACTTGTACTCTTATATTTCCGCTTGCTTCTCTGATAGTTACTTCAAGATTCCCACCATAACCGGCTGTATTTAAATCATTTATAATAAACTCGCCAGGGGGAACATTTGTTTCATGGATAACATTGCCATTTTGTCGGATGGTGACCAAGGCATTACTGTCGGCGACCCCTCTGATTACTGGTGCATATCCCCGCATAGAATTTGGCAGCATGCGATCATCAGTATATAGACTGGCCCCCCGAAGTGGCGTGGTATTAAACATAGCCCCAGTAGTATTCACATCTCCAAGGATAAATTGTGACTGATTGGCCGCGAATGATCTCTGTATATAAGCAGATTGGTTATTCCACGTTACACTTTCATCACTACTACTATTTGCCATACCATTAGTATAAAATCGCCATGGTCCTAGCTTTGCTGATGTATTCAAGCTGCCATAATAAAATTGTTTGTTTTTTTTATTATCATTATATTCAGATGAGTTTTTATAATTAGATGCATTAAAACTATAAGCTAAGGTTAATGCTGGTACACCCTCATCCCATAACTCTGGTCTAATATATCCATTAGGCGTACTCTCCACATAGACCTGTGGTATCGTCAGATATAGCTTCTGATCGCTATCGTCAAAAGTTATTGTTGCATCTGGGATAATATCGTTAATTAAGATGCAACCATTGCCTTGCCAGTCCTGAGGGAGCATGCTCAGTCTTACACCAAAAGCCAGTATATCTTTCGGAGTGAAACAAGGTTGAACACCTTGTTCTTTATCTGTTTCAATAAAGTTAACATTTAAACTTTCAATATTTTTTGAGTTTAAATTCATTTCTACATAATACTTTCCAGCTTTTACTGTATCTTCACCATCAAAATCCTCTAAATTAATCCCATGATCATAAAACTTCATAAAGCCAGACTTAAATTTAACCTGTCCCTGTGGAATAGAATTATATTTCCCCACAGCATATGACTGTAGTGGGAAAAAACATAGGGTAATACCAAAAATGAAAAATTTCATTATAATCATAGCGCCTGTATTGTTATTTTATATTTAACTTATTATTCTAATATTATTTCCTTTTCTACAAATGCACCTAAATCAGTAATATAGCTATAAAATAATTTAATAGGCTGATTACTAAGATCTGTAACCTTAAAATCAAATTCATAGTTCGAATAAGGAAGGATCATCCCTCCCGTTAAATCAATTTTCTTGCTGCCATCAGTTACTACAAATTTACCGATTGATATGTGATACGGTGACTTATTCTCACCTTTGATATTAATCGCCTTACCTGTCCTTTTTGCCACCCAACTAACACTTTCAGCCGCAACTCTTGGATCTGAAGATAAGCCGATTGGGCGATATAAGAACTTTAAGCGTGTACGAAATGCAAGATTTAGCTTATTTTTTGCATTATCATTTTCCACCTCTGGTGGTATATCAAGCACATTTACCCAGAGCAATGTCTCTCTATCACGGGGAAATTTTACTTTTGCTTCTTCTGTTTTAAAAACTCTAAACGACTTTCCTTTCCCCGCATTTATTCGCGAAACTGGAGGGCTAATAACAAAAGGCAAATCTTCTTTTTCCACATCACCAGAATCTATGGAATCCCTATCGGATTCTAACCACACTTGGACTAATGAGGGGAGCCCCCCAATATTATTGACTCTAATAACTTGTTCTTTACTTTTTTCATCAAAAATTATTCGCGTTGCCATAATTTGAATAGAGGCATAGGCCGAATATCCTCCACACGCAAAAAAACCTATTAGAAGTATTTTTAATAACTTCATTTCCTACATCCTAAAACCATTGAAAAAAATAATCATCGGGGACTGGCTCTTAAAGAGCAAGCCCCCAAAAATTAGTTATAAACTATAGAATAAATAAGACTTGATTCTACATTACCCGCAGTCACCACTCCGGTGGCTACATATTCTGCCCAATAATCAAATCGAGCACTGTTACCTGAAATAGTTTCTTCTTGATGTTTATCATTTGCTACCGCTAAATTTAAAGGAGTAGTATCTTTATTTAGAATACTAATTTGCACATTAGCTGCAGCGTCTACAGCAGAATTCTTCAAATTGCCAGTGCTATCGTCAATCGTGTCTCTGGCTCTTTCAAAATTCACATTTGCTTTTGCGCCATCAGTACATTCTGCTCCTGTTAGTGCTATATAAAATTTAGTTGCTTGCGCACGTTGACCAACACTTGATAATGCAGAAGTACTGACAGTTTTAAGCGGAACGGTAAAATCATTAGTCCCGGCACTCCCTGCTTCTGTTCCACCAGTAATTTTACAAGTAACAGCAGAGACTGCTCCCGTAAAAGTAATGGTGCCATCTTCAGCCGCAGCTTGAGGTGAAGTAGAGAGTACTGAAAATGCGAAACACACAATGGTGGCAATTTTTGTTCTTAAATTACCACCATCCTTAATAATATCTTTATTCCTTTTGCACATAACTAAACTTCCACTCTTCGTTTTTTAAGAGGTGGGATTATTACTTCATGTCTGCAAAAAATAAAATAAAACAGTTTTAATTAATTCTTAACTAGCACAATATATATAGTTAAGATAGATAACTTAAATTTTTCAGTTGCCTATCCTACTTAACGCCCATCCGAAATTCAAATGCAACATATTGATTAATATTAAAAATATCATTTTTACCATCCTCTTGATAACCTAAAGCCATGTATGAGTACAATACTCACACCTTGGCTCCCTTAATTAATTTATATCTATTTAAAATGTGGGGATATACTGAAAAATTAGATGAATACATTAGAAGAGGTATTGATCGCTCAAAAAACAATCTGGTTATACAGCATTATTATCTGACGTACGGTAATGCAGTATTATCTATTTAGTGAGTCAAAATCATAAAACAACTCTGTCTTACATACATTTTTACTGTTGTTTATGATTTCATTTTTACACGATGTTAGTGAAATAGTGGAGTGAAGTTCACTCAGAGATATATAAATATAGGGGTAAACTTGGCAAGATGATAGAGTGCCTTCTAAAAAAACATCTATATCGGGGATGATTGAATTCATATCATTACTATTATCATAATATATGAAACATTTTTCATTTATATGACTAAAGGAAAATCCATCAGACTTTCTTGCAACAAAATAACCAGGTTGTGATTTTATAAAAAAGTACAGTAAAATTAGTATAAAACAAACCCCCATCATTATTGAATATACAATAATCATCTTTTTTTTTGTTTTGTTATCGCTACACTCTAAACTGATGTTTTTCACAATCTCGTTATCAGTCATATTCTCTATAACTGTTGCCATAGTAAAAATAAAACCTTTCCCTCTAACAGTTGTTACAGACTCACCGATAACACCAACATCTTTGAGTGCTTTTCGTAATAAAGAGATATTTTGATACAACGTGTTAGGAGTGACACTCGAACCTTTTTCACCCCAGGCAATATTATAAAGTTCACTTTGTGAAATTGTCATTCCCACACGGGAGACAAAAGCCTCTAATAATTGTGCCGTAGGGGCATTAAGTTTAACTGTATTACCTGTTAATAGTGAAGATACTATACCGCTGCCAGGATAGAATATGACATGCCCATTGATAATATAGCTTTTATCCATTTTTATCTCCATTTCCCTTGTCTACTTACTAAATTACTTCACCAAATATTTTAATTTATTTTTATGTGGCATTAATCTGGTCAGCATAACATATCTTATAAAGGTGAATGAACTCTGACCTCTTCTTATATTGCATGGTTAATCGAGTACGATTCTAGATTAAGAATTATCTGGCAATAATATTTGCTCCTATTGAAAATTATCTTTCTATTATATCAATGGTATTCGTTCCTCCCAGTGAGCAAGCGGCAACTGGCCACCCAGTAGCGGCCAGTGAGCTACTTTCTAGAATATCGGCATAGGAATATCTCACGTTTATTACGATATCAATTTTTTGTTCCCGACTCTTCAAACAACAGTTTTAGGAATTCTTTCTTCATAGTAGAGCAACTGAATACTTGCTTGATTACTGGGTCGTAAGCATAAATCGTGCATCCAGCGAGATAACCACTGATGCCAAATAGTTTAGTTCCCTTTATCCATCAGCATTTGGTCTCCGCCTTTACGAACGTTAAGACAATTGGTGTGGGCTCTGAATGATATGTGAACAGATAGCAAGGTCATCAGGTCCGCTGTGAGCGGACAATCCATGACTACTATCAGCTGATCTGAAGGGCATTCCACTCATCGCGGGTGATTTCCCACAGGTCAGAGTCCAGCAGGCCGCTGACATACTCTTTCTTATCCGTCCTGATGAGTCGCATGCCGCTACTGGCTGAAATACGCGGGGAACGGCTATTGGCAGCTGCCTTCGGAGCACGTAACACTACCGTGGATGCAAAACCATGGGATTCAACCTGAAGCCTGGGCACCTTTTGCTGAAGGGAAAAACGGGCTATTCCAGCATCTCGTATTAACTGCGATTGGTGAGAAGTACGGCAAAAACCTGGGTCAGGTTATCCTGCGCTGGATCGTCCAACGCGGCATCGTTTCGCTGGCAAAATCAGTACGAAAAGAGCGTATGGAAGAGAATATCAACATTCTCGATTTTGAACTCAGTTCTGAAGACATGCTACAGATAGCAGCTCTTGATACCGCAACCAGCGCGTTCTTCTCGCATCGCGACCCGGCAATGGTGGAATGGCTGACTGGCCGTAAACTTGATGTCTAAGCCGCTATAGAAGAGGCGCTTATTGATGCAAAAACGTTATCTCGGAACATTCAGGCTTGAAGTGTCTGCTCTGAGGTTGGGAGTGACAACCAGTTTTAGCGTTTCTCTGGCTCAAACCACGCAGCTAATTGCAGAATATCATTTTCTTGCAAAGTCCCTGCGTTGTAGCGTAGCTCTAGCCATGATTGGAGCCAACTGTATTTCGCTTCTGCCAAATCCCGCCGCGAGTTATACAGTTGCTGCTCAGCCAATAAGACATCCAGATTGATTCGTTCACCGCCCAATACGCTGCGCCGGGTAGCCAGCAGTACCTTTTGCGCTGAATCTACCGTCATTTGCCACGCACGTATTTTGGCGGCACCACTACTCGTGAGATTGAACTGGCGTTTGAGTTCCGCCAATACCTGTCTGGTTTCTTGATCGAGTTCCGCCTGCGACTGTTGATAATGTGCCGTTGCCTGCCGAGTCGCACTGGAAACACTCCCACCTGCATAAATAGGCACATTCAACTGTAGACCAATGTTTTGCGTATCATATTTCTGGTTATAATTATATTCCGCTTCAGAGCGAGAATTACGGGAGGAGGCCACCAGTTGCAAGGTCGGCAGATGACCGCTACGACTGTTTTCTATTTCATAATGTTTGGCATCCAGATTCTCCCGCTGGCCGGCAAGACGGGCATTATAGCGAATAGCCAGACAGCGCCACTGCGCCAGTGTGCGGTCATCGCTGATATTCTGTGGCAGAGTGTCCAACGTTAATGGCCGTAACTCTGCCAAATTAACCGATCGACCCATCATATTTTCCAGTTCGGTTAACTGGCTATCCAACGCATCTTGTTGCTCAATAAGTTGTACCTGAGTCAACGTCAGGCGTGCAGCCGTTTCATCAATATCTGTTTGTGTGCCCTCCCCGGCAACCAATAACCGACGATTCAGTTGGATCTGTTCCTCATAAGCACGTAATTGGGCATTTAATAGGGATGTTTTTTCCTGAGCTAATAAGGCGCTGCTATAAGCCCGATACAGCCGGACGATCAATTCCTGACTTTTATCACGATAGCGTTGATCTGCGAATAACTTACGCGCAATGCCTTGGCGATAGCGGGCATAGGCGCCGTAATCAATTAATGGTTGCCGCAAAGACAGCATGGATACATAGCTATCGTAATCCCGTTTCACCTTACTGTTACTATGGTTATCAGCCTGACTCACTGTGGAGTAATTGGTGTTCGCCCCATAGCTGTATTGCAAGGAGGGTAATAAGCCAGATAAACCCAAAGCGACCTCCTCTTGCCCTGCATCCCGCTCATAACCCGCAGCCCGAAATTGTGGATCATTATGTACTGCCAATTCCCATGCATCGAGTAATCCCAGTGCGTTTCCCTGCTCAGGTAACACTAACAGGATGAAAAAAATGATTCGTAAAGTTAATGGCATCCAATGCTCCCTACTCTTCCGTTAATGCTATGTGCAGGCGATCCATCAATGGCTTAAATAGATAATTAATCATTGAGCGTTCACCGGTACGGACAAATCCTTGAACCGGCATACCAGGCTTGATTTCTAAGTGATCCAACGTCTGCCGCGCCGCCTCACTGACTTCTACCCGTAAACTGTAATAAGGCTCTTGCGTTCGTTCATCTAATATCCGGTCAGCAGACAACAATTTTACCGTCCCTTCTACTTTCGGCGTAGTGCTCTGATTAAACGCTGTGAACTGCAATTCCACCGCTAAGCCAGAGTGGATTTTATCCACCATTTCTACCGGTACTCGCGCATCCACAAAGAGCGGTTGGTCATCAGGCAAAATTTCCATCAAGGACTGGCCTGCAGCGATAACACCACCTTCGGTAAAGACTTTCATCTCCACCACGGTACCGGCTACCGGCGACCGCATTTGTATATTTGCCAGATCGAAATTCGCTTTTTCCAACTGGCTGAACACTTCAGTTATCGTGGACTGCACTTCCGCCATCTGGGTGTTGACCTCTTTCCGATATTCTTGTTGACGCAGTTGGATACGGAAATTTTGTTCCTGTATTTCCCGCTCGCCCCGCTTGATTTCGCCGACAATCTGCGCTATTTCGCCGTTAAGTTGCGCATAAAGCTGCTTACTTTCTAGCATTTTATTGCGCGGGACATAGTTCTCATCCGCTAACGATGTCAATCCATCCAACTGTTGGGACAATGCTTGCTTTTGGCTATTCTTACTACCAAGAACTTGCTTCTGCGCCCCCATTGCGGCCTGTAAACCGGCAATATTGGCGCGTAATCCATCACTTTCCAACTGTAATGCCTGCTGGCGGCTATCAAGTAGTAGTTGTTGTAAGGCCAGCATTTCATCCATACCAGTCTGCCGCTGCACCTGTTGTAAACGAGGCGTCTCCACCAACTGTTTATCCCCCTTTTGCTCGGCCAATAAACGAGCTTCGTTCGCCAGCAACTGATAGTACTGCGATGTTAGTCCATCACTGGCGGAGCGTGCCCTGACATCATTTAAAGTCAGTAGCACTTCACCGGCAACGACCCTGTCGCCATCATGAACCATAATGTGGTCAACAATACCGCCTTCGGGGTGCTGAATGGCTTTTCGGTTGCCAGAAACCACCACAGTGCCCGTAATCGGAACCCCTTTATCCAACGGGGCCAGTAGAGCCCAAAGGATAAAACCGCCAAAACCGGCCAATACCAACCCCCATCCCCAATACAATGCCCGATTCTCACTGCGTTGTATTTCCTGCAAAAATGCCTGTTCCGTTTTTTTATTGTGTTCGGACATATGACTTGCTTCTCTTCTTATTGCCACTCAACCCGGAATGCCTGTTGTTTGCGCCGCGCGCTTTAGTTCAGGCTGATTGGACGCATTTAGCTGCTGTAGCTCGGCCATCACTTCGCCTGCCGGACCAAATCGCTGTTGTTGCCCCTGGTTCAGGATCAATAACTTATGGGCACGAGCAGTCAACGCAGGACGATGAGTGATCAGCACCAAGGTACAACCGCGTTTTTGTAGCACATCCAGTGCCGTCAACAGGGCACGATCCCCGGCTGTATCCAGACTGGCATTCGGCTCATCCAGCACCAGAAAACAAGGATCACCATATACTGCTCTTGCCAGCGCTATCCGTTGGCGTTGACCGCCCGACAGACCCGCACCACTCTCACCAAGCTCCGTGTCATAACCTTGAGGCAGCGAGAGGATCAGCTCATGAACCCCGGCCAACTTTGCAGCGGCAACCACTTGCTCACTGTCAGTGGTACCGAATCGGGCAATGTTCTCTGCCAGAGTGCCGCTGAATAATTGAATATCTTGTGGAAGGTAGCCGATATATGCACCCGATACCTCTTTATCTAACTGATTCATGTCGGCTGAATCCAGCCGTACAGCCCCTTGACTCGGCGCTTGTACTGCAACTAACAAGCGTGCCAAAGTGGATTTTCCCGAGCCAGAAGCACCCAGAATCCCCAGCGTTTCCCCCGCATTAAGAGAAAAATGAATATTATGCAAACGCGGAGGTTGATTGGTATTGGGACGGAAAGTGATGTGTTCAACACTCAGCTCACCTGTCGGTGCTGGCAAGGTCATGCTGTCTTCACGATGGGGATGATTGTGTAACAGTAAATGCAAGCGGTTCCAGGCTTGACGTGCTGCAACCCATTGCTTCCAGACCCCAATTAACTGGTCGATAGGACTAAGCACTCGCCCGACCAAAATCGATCCGGCGATCATCATACCTGCGGTAATCTCACCGTTTACCGCCAGTAATGCCCCCAAACCTAGCATCAAAGATTGTAAAACAATGCGCGAGCTTTTCGATAAAGCAGTCACAGCAGCAGAGCGTTCACTCGCCAGATTCTGCTGGCGGATAAAACCATAGTGCTGCGCTAACCAGCGCTTACGCATATTGCCTAACATTCCCATCGCTTCAATCACTTCCGCATTGCGTAAATGCGTATTGGCCTGATGAGTTGCTTGCATTGACAGCTTATTGGCTTGCGCCAATGGGTGGTGGGTAATACGTTGGTTTAACCAGGTGAGGATGATCAGAAAAATAGCACCACCCAACGCCAGCAGACCCAGCCACGGATGTAACAGGAAAACCACAGCGAGAAATAACGGAAACCAAGGAGCATCGAAGAAGGCAAACAGAGCATTACCGGTGACAAACTGGCGTAATTGAGTTAAATCCGTTAACGCCTGTCCTGCTTTGGCATCACCATCACGCAAGTTACGCTCAAAAGCCGCATTGAAAACCTGTTGATTGAGACGCAAATCCAGTCGGGTACCAAGACGGATAACCACCAGACTACGCACCCACTCTAGCGCTCCCATAAAAAAACATAAACCAACCATGAGTAATGTTAGCATCAGCAATGTCATCTCATTACCCGAAGCCAAAACCCGGTCATACACCTGCAACATATACAAGGAAGGTGCCAACATCAGTATATTAATAATGGCACTGAATACACCCACACCGTAGAAACTCTGACGACATGCACCTAGCGCTTCTCGTAATCGGTCATAATTAGGAATTGAATGAGAAACCATATCTTTCCTTTAATGGTTTTCTGACAAGCGAAATATTATGTTTATGGCTTTACCTCTCAAGGAAAAAAATAAAGTCATTAGATGAAGTAGATTGGTGTTAATTCGGTATACGGCGCAATGTGACCACTCCGGTATTATCCGGCAAAGTCATTTCATAACCTTCTTGTGCTCGTTCAAAAAATGCCAATGCATTACCAGTCCCATCAGTTAAAGTGATGCCGTCCGGCGTTGGACGCCAGCCCTGCGGAGCACTACCCAGTAACTGTTTAAGGCAGGAGGATTCTCCGCTGGCATGCCAGGTCAAGTTGGGTTTAATTGCCGTGGATTTCAGCTCAATGCCGCAGAATTTCACAACAGAGCTATTTAACTGTAATTGCCATTGACCACTTAAATCACTGGCATTCGGTAGCACCAGACTGCTCGCCATCATCGCTCCTGAACTCATTAAAGTTGATATCGCCAATATGGCACTAAACAGTGACCGATAAGGTTGATGTAATGACCTCTTCACCATAAATACTCCATTATAAACAGTGCTCGGCTTATCACCCGGACGCTGGTTTACTCTTATCAGCACAGCCCTATAAGATAAACGCTATCTTTAGATCAGACTGTTCCATAATTCATAATATAAAGAGGCATTCAGCAATAATTAACCCACTCTACATGCAACTATAAAACTCATTATTCTTGATTTATATGCTATTTTCATCTCTAACACGGTTGAGAGTTTTTTAATTACTACTTCTGTAATACGTGATAAAAACGTCTGATTAAATCAACCAGACGTTGGATAGCAATCACATCAAACAATAAAATCAGTTGCCTGAGTTGGCTGCCCCACAATTTTCACAAGAAAATCAGGTAATAATTGCCCGCCATCAACATTTAATGCCAAATCGCTGATATTAGTCTGCGGATCATAAGTTAATAATGCTTCACTGGCAGAACCGCTAAAATGATCGACAAAGTGAATACCACCGCTGCCAGTATTAAAAACGGATAAATCGATTTTATCTATACCGCCCTCAAAATCCATGATCCAGTCTGGCGCACTTGGTGAAGAATCCGTGGTCCGGCCGAAAACGAAAATATCGCTACCGCTGCCCCCCCAAAGTTTATCTGCGCCGCCGCCGCCGAACAGAACATCATTACCTGCGCCACCACGTAGTTCGTTATCTGCTCCATTACCCACCAGAACATCATTACCAGAACCACCAATGGCATTCTCAATCGTCACGTTGGCGGCGATTGAAACGTTAGCTTTTAATCCCCCGACATCAGAAAAAGCAGCTTCTTCCAGATTGATACGTTGATCAACGCTATAGCCTGAGAAATCAAAGGTATCAATGCCGCCCGCATCCCAAACAGAGAATACTTTCTGATCACTGCTATCTGTCAGGGTAAAAGAGTCGCGCTGAGTGTTGGAGTTGAAACCATAGATATTATCTTCCGTGCGGGTATCCATATTCGCACCGTAAAGACGCTGAATTGCAAAAATATCATCTACCAGTGGCGTTGACGCGTAGTGCCCCTGATGGTCAGCCCCGGATTGCCAAGCATCCCAATAACTCATGATACTGAACTGACGAGTATCTTCACCATAAACCGCATCCTTGGCAAAAGTATTATCCTGTCCGGCGTTATAATTCGCAGGGTGACTCAGACCAAGTGCATGTCCCAATTCGTGCGCCAGAGTCAAGCGACCATACTCCATTTTCTCTGGCTCTCGGATATTATCCATATTGTAATTATACCAAGTGCTGGTATCAGCTATTCTTTCGTTAGGACCAGAAGTGTAACTGGAACTGGTATATGCCTGCCCTCCCGCCAACTGCCCATCAGCCGTTAATGAATAGTTGCCCAATGTAATATTGGCTTTTTCGGTTGGCCCCACCTCGGTGAAGTGGATATTAGCGACATCAGACCAGGATTGCAGTGAAAATTTAGTTTGTGCCACTTGCTCAGGATTGAATTTAATAAACCCGTGAACATCATCCGATTTTTGAGACTGCAAATCGAGGAATGAATAAGTTAGATCAACATCGTGCCCTAAGGTCGTTTTTCCATTCCAATTTAGTTCGCTACGGTTTAACTGCAGAGCCGACTTACCTAAATCAAAACTAACCTTTCCACTTGACGTAGTAAAACCATCGCCTCGAACTGAGTCACGAAATAAATCAATAACAGCACTATAGCCACTTTGGTTAATAGTGTTATCGATCTGATCATTAGCTATTTTATTGATTGATTTCAACGTCAAGTTCCTTGTAATTAATTAAATTTACCACCACGTCGACAGCCCACATTAATTAATGGATAAATATTTTCCCATGTAAGAAAGTGAATCCATGTCATATCCTTTGTAGTGGCATCACATAAAGCTATACTATGACATAATATAATTTGCCGACTAATTAATAGGTAAAAAATAATTATCAAATCATCACGATGCATTCTAATTATATGCTTTGAATTATTAAAATCAAGGAATGGCAATTAAAATCAACAAAACCAAAATATCTAATTACTTGCATAAAGCACAGACGATATCACTATATAACCTCATCATTCCTGGTTTAACTTACTAATAACGTCTAATAAAATTCATTAGACGTTATTTTTGTTTCATAAATATAGGTTATCAAACAATAAAATCTGTTTCTTGTGCTGGCTGCCCAATTATTTTCACTAAAAAATCGGAGAATAAATGGTCGCCTGTCACATTATTTAATGCTAGCTCACTAACATTGCTTCCAGCATCATAAGTCAGCATAGCTTCGCCTGCTTTACCGCTGAAACTATTAACAAAATGGAAGCCGCCACTGTTGGAAAAATTGAAAGCTGAAAGATCAATCTTGTCAATGCCACGTTCAAAATCCATTATCCAATCAGCAGCTTGTGGGGTGGAGTCACTAACTTTGCCAAATACAAAAATATCTTTACCTGTCCCCCCCCACAACACATCAGCACCGCCATCGCCGAACAAGATATCATTACCATCACCTCCCATTAAGGTATTACGAGCGTCGTTACCCACGATGATATCGTTACCTGAGCCACCAATCGCATTTTCGATAGTCACACCGGCCGCAATGGAAACGTTGCCTTTCAGACCACCGACATCAGTGAAGGATTTCTCATGCAAGTTAATACGTTGATCATTGCTATAACCGGAAAAATCAAAGGTATCGTTACCATCGGCATCCCAGACCGAAAAGATTAATGCCTTACTGCTGTCCGCTGCAGTGTAATAATCACGATTGGTATTGGAATGAAAACCGTATATGGTATCACCGGTGCGGGTCGTCATATTCGCTCCGTATAAATGCTGAATAGCCGCAATATCATCCAACATCGGTGCAGCAGCATAATGCCCTTTGTTATCGCCTCCGGTATTTTTTTCGTTCCAATAACTCATAATACTGAACTGACGGGTATCTTCCGCATAAGTCACATCTTTATAAGTCGGTGTTCCCTCCCCTGCATTATAATTACCGGGATGGCTAAGGCCTAGAGCATGCCCTATTTCATGGGTTAGTGTTTGCCGTCCATATTCCATGGTATCCGGGTGGCGTATATTATCGACGTTATAATTGTACCAGGTAGAACCAGATGAACTTCCACTGCCGGGCAAAAGTGCATAGGCCTGTGAATCAGCCAGTGACCCGTCGTGAGAAAGTGTAAAATTGCCAAATGTAACATTAGCTTTTTGGTTGGGAGTGATTTCTGTGAATGTAATATTGGCAGCATCTGACCATGACTGTAATGATAATTTAGCAGTGGCAATTTGTGCGGGGTTAAATTTAACAAAACCCTTATCGCCCCCCGGAATTCGAGTAACACTATCTAAAAATGAATAAGTCAGCTTTACCGGCTGATCAAAAACATATTTACCATTCCACGTTTGATCAGTGCGAGTAATTTGTAATCCAGCATCTTCATTGGAGTAAGAAGGCTTACCGTTAATCACTAAGTCTTCACCACGCGCATGATACTGAAAAAACTCGCTTACTGCATTATAACCACTCCGTGATATCGCGGCATCAAGCTGATCGACAACTTTATTACTACTTGCTTTCATAGATAAATTTCCACGTAATTGGACTTAATCATCATTGAACGGAACACAGCCGATAAATTAATTTAATATTAAATTAAAAACACGGGCATCCACCTTCGTAATATTTCAGAAGAATTAACCAACAAATGAACATGCATGATGAATAATTCGCTAAGTAGTCATGCAAAATTAATTATAGCTGGTAAATATAAAATGCAAGGGAGATCGAGTTTATTTTTATTTATTCAAATTTAATTTTTAATATTGAATTAAAACAAAGGATTATAATTCATATAAAGTTGAATTGTTTTAATAAAAATAGATGCTTTTATTAATTATTCAAATAAATACGAATTGATGGTTATACGACTGTGTTGCATTAATAGTGGTAAGTCAGTAAATAGTGAGTACTTATCTTCATCACAGACTTTATCTATCAAAGTCCCAATCAATTTAGTACAAATTTAGCCCGATGAGAGCGAATGGGATATAGCAGGCTCTGTCGCATTAAGACGTTGTTAGGTAACATGCTGTTTTTTTGTGATGTTACCTGCCCATGTCTCTGATCCGAGACGCCTTCTATCGCCTGCATTATCCCGTCGATATTATTGCTCAGTGTATCCGCTGGTATTGAGCTGTTACAGATAATCCGCAAAGGACAACTTCATCATCCTACTGATGACCAATTGTCACCGGCAGAACAATTTTATCTGTTGGCGGCCTGAAAAATAGGCAGTGCTATTTTGCCGACCTCGCTCTGTTAATGCAACAAACCTACAAATATGGAGTAGTTTAATTTTCACGGCAAACTTAAACCAGAGCTAAACGAATGGGGGATTTACATATTTCGTATGAATAATCAGGGTAGTAATATTTTTAGTGAGATAATTCCAATTAAAATCAACGGCATTTCTTACCTGATAAGGAGTATCATCGCGACAGAAAAATCACGTTAATGATGCAATCCAAACTCGAAAAATTAAAAATATAACATCCAAGATTACAATAACAAAAAAATAGAAAGAATTACCAATCACATGTTCTGTTACTTTGTTCAAAAAATAAAATTCAAATATAATTTAGCATGTTAATTAATCACTCCATGAATTATCATCTTTAGTTAATAGATAATTCACTCATATGGAGAATGATAATGAAAATCTTGTTTATCGATGGGGCACAAAAATCATTGCATTATAACAATAAGAAAATTATGTTAACAGAAAAGGAATTTTTAATGCTAGAATTACTAATAAGTAAGAGAAAAAACAATAAGATACCTATAGATGAAATTATAACTCATGTCTGGAGCGGAAGAGAGAATACTATAGTTAAAGGCAATGTCTCACAGTTAGCCTATCGGCTAAGAAGTAAATTATCCGCCATAGGGGATGCTATCCAGATATCTATTTCTATGAATAGTGGTGGACATTGTAAAGTTCATCGAGATACGATAACCATTATCACAACAAATAATGGAATTCTCTGCTTATTGCTCAAATCTCTACTGAATGTTAACAAAAACGACGCCATTTAATCTTGGTTAGTTAGCCGGTAAGCAATCTTAAGACACTGACAATAACGACAGCTAAATTATAATTAAAGATGATCACAAGTAACAAATAGGATAAACATAAATAATTGCAAATGACTTGGATAGTATAGAGACTGCAAGATATTATTTGAAATCCAACAAGTACGAAAAATTAACATAAATCGACTATGATAAAAGAAGTATATTCATCCATTCGCTATGGACCAAGAATAAAGCTAAAATATATTTTTATATATAGACATGGGTCTGACTATTATTTGGCCCATGTGCTGAAGTAAAATCAACTACTCCAGTTACAGGTTAAGATAATTATTTATACTAATTTTTATGGTGAAATATAATGAGCAGACATTCGAAATCAGCCATTGAATATGGCTAATAAATGGAGATACATCATGTCACTAAAGCCCCCAGCAGAAACACAAGTTATTACGTGGGTAATCATCGGTGTCTTATCTGCCTGGGGAGGGGTGGTGAGATATCTAATAGATAAACAAGGAACCCGCTGCAAATGGAGTTGGATGGCTGTAATTAGCCAAGTAATAATATCGAGTTTCACCGGTTTATTAGGTGGATTATTGAGCTTTGAAAGCGGTGCTAGCTATTACATGACATTCATATTTTCTGGATTGTTTGGTGCAATGGGCAGCACAGCTCTGAGCTATATATGGCGTCGTTTCTTCAATCCTTCAGGGAGGTAAAATGAGTAACTTTATTCTTAGCCACATCAGTAAGAGTAATTTACGGGGCGTTCATCCCCATCTTATTAACATTGTGTATTTGGCACTTGAGATTGCAGATATAGATTTTTGTGTCATTGAAGGCGTCCGTGATATTTCACGTCAACGCCAAATGGTACTAACCGGTAAAAGCCAAACGTTAAATAGTCGTCATTTAACTGGACATGCTGTAGATCTTGCCCCATGGATAAATCAATCTATTCCATGGGATAACTGGAGTGCATTTAAAGTAGTTGCAAACGCAATGAAAATTTCCGCAGAAAAATTAAATATTCTCATAGTATGGGGGGGCGATTGGAAGACGTTAAAGGATGGCCCACATTTTGAACTCTCACGAAAGAGCTACCCATGATATTACCTATTTCAAAAATGTATAGTATCGGACTATTTCTAGCCATACTACTTGTTTGTGTATTATGGATACGCTATCAGCAACGAGCTTATAACCAAATTCAGCAAGATAATAAACAATTTAAAATGCAAAATGGCTTATTAAATAACCGGCTTTTACAACTAAAAAGTCAGGCTGAAAATTTAGCTTTTGTCATAACTAGACAAGCTCAAAATCAAACTGAATTGGAGACAAAAAATGATTTATTCCGTCAAAAGACTCGTACCGCTTTGGCGAAAAACTCTTTAGCTAATCAGCCTGTCCCAGTTGATGTTATTCGATTACAGCGCGAACTTATCGAACCAAAATAGCTATCCTTTCGAGCTTATTCCTCGCTCTATTTTTGAAAGAAGCGACGCACCACCATTCGATGTTGAGCGCTGGGGCAATTATCCAGATTATTTTTCCCGTCTATATCTAGCGTTGGAAAAGTGTAATCTGGATAAAGCCACTACCGCAGAGCTAATTTTTTCTGACATGAAACACCTAAAGTCCCCTACGAAAAGTCAAGAGTCATATCTTGCCCCTCTATGATGGCGAGATTCATATGTATTATGGTAATGAAAAATGAACTCTTGCTAGAGTTGTGGCCGTAATAATCATGAGCCAACAATGTTCCAATTTTCAATCAACATTATATTTCTCATTGCATTCTTTCAGAAAAAATCCAGTAATATAATCTCAGAGTTGAATCCCATTGGTTATTTATGGGGGTTTTATCTGTGCCAATCAGAGTAAAAAAACACATTGAATTATAGCAAGGTGTTCTATCAACTAATCAAATCTACATTGTCAGTAACTGGTTAACTTGCGACTAATTGTAATAAAAATTAAATTACCGCATTATGCCGAATCTATAAGTCAAAGTAATATAGCAGTAAGGTAAAATACATAATAAATAATTAAAATAAAAACATACAAATACTAATAACATTACTTTTAACCTAATATTGATTTTTTAATGAGTGACATGTTGAGTATTCTTCTGGCACCAACACTATGGTTGGCATAAAAAGAGGATGTAAAATATGAGCAAGGTAACTATCACTATCAATACCGATACAAATGAAGTAGACGTTAAAAACTTAACTGAGGCTGATACCGAGAATTTAACTTTGACCGCAGCACAAGCCAGAGCTAGGGTGCCAACTGAGGTTGCTCCTAACTCAAGTACCGAGGTCCTTTATCGCAGCACACCGATTATTCCTGAAAGTCGTCGAAATGTAATGATCACTAATGATGGTGCTGCAAATATAATTACAGCTCAATATTATTGGTCGCACAGCTTTACGAGTCAATGGTTCTTGTATACCTCTATTGACGTAAATGTCGGTGATTCTAAGTTATTAGTTTCACCATCTAATTCATTATATTACAGTAAGGTTGTTCTAATTAACAATACAAGCCGTAAGGCATATGTCACCGCTGAGGAAAAATAAACACCGCCTTAATATAAGGTAATTTATTTTTATAAAAAGGAAAATAAAACATTAACTGGTCTCACCTTCGCAATAGTTAAGGCCAAATATTTACTATTAAATTTTGACTTCTGCTTATGCAGAAGTGAGGCCATTAATTGTCTTTAATAAAGTAATGTCTTAAAAAGTGCGACATGATTTTTTATTTTAAACTTTAACTATAGGTATATTAAATGAATAACATTACAGAATATAGCAATACAGCGGCATTTGTTCCTTACAATGTATATGCTACTTCAGCCTTTGAATTTGACTGGGACTCCTCAGCAATTCTTAAGCAAGCAGTGCTTAAAGGGATATCATTCATTCCTTATGTCGGTGATTACTTATCCTCTATTATTGATTTCTTTTGGAAAGACCAAGAGAGGGATATCTGGCAGGAAATTTTGGGTCGGGTACAACAACTTATTGAAGAGAATGTACTTAAGGCTATTAAAGGTATTCTATTGGGTGATATTGCCGAACTTAAGGGGAAGATTGCCTCCGTAGTTGCAGCTTTGCAGGATCATCCTGGTACACCTGAAGCCAAAAGTCTATTTATGAGCGTATCGGTACATTTGGACAGTGTACAACGCAAGTTTACTACTTTTGATCACAAAACTAACTATCATATTTTGCCGATGTATTCAGCAACCGCGTTAATGCAAATAATGTACTGGACTATGGGCATTGAGCGTAAAGACGATATTGGACTGAACAGTAATGAAGTTGGGCAACTTCAACGAAATATTGATCTATTGGTTAAACATGTCGAAGGCTATATCCAAGGGATTTACGATACAGAATTAGAGATCCAATACAACGACTCTGCGCCTAATACTGTGGCTAACAATGTTATGTATGTACATGGCTACTGTCGGGTGCATGGCTTGGAGTACACCGAGATCATTCAAAATATCCAGAAAAATGGAAGCAATACGAAGGGACTGTATTTAAAAACACTGAGTTATTCGACCTTCTTTGGCTGGCCAACCAGTCAGGCACGAATTCTTGCATTAAAAGACGAAATTAATATGCCGGAGCCATTTAAGCCAAAATTAATAAATGGCCGTATAAACCAAATCAAGTCAGTTAAAGGTTTTATTCAACGTATCGGAGGCGCTTTACGGGTAGGTGGATTAGAAGTGACCTTTGAAAATGGTAATAAGTATCAACAAGGAACTGTTACCGGCGAATCTAGTTCAATTGACCTCAATGGGGGTGTCATTGAGACAATAGAAACCTGGGGTAATGGTGCTATTGACGAAGCCAAATTTACCCTAAGCGACGGACGTATCTTAACTGTTGGTCAGCGCTATTCAACAAACTACAGAAAGTTTGCGCTCGAGGGGAAATATATTTCTGGTATTTTTATTGCCAGCGATCGAAGTGAACTAGCCGGTCAAGCTGCAAATATTTGTGTTTCTTATCACCAAAAACAGTGAAATAAATAATTTAATCTATATAAAGCTGCATTTTTGCAGCTTTATCTTAAGTTAATTACAAAAGGAAAGTAAAAGTGAATAAAATACCTCTGGCTTTGTTTTTATATGTTTTTTGCATTTCAGCTTATGCAGTGAAAGAAACGAGTTCAATTTCAGAAACAAGTATTCCACCTGAAAGGAGTATGCAACATTCTGCGAGGAATAGTGAAACCTACACCTATATAAAGTGTGTCTATAGGAAAAATAAAGATAAAAATTTTGATGCAACTTCATCTTGGGAATGGGGACGGGCGGATAACGCAGCCAACAATTATGCTACAGTTAATGGTCATTGGTATTCTAACGCCATTCTAGCTAATATGTTTTATACAAAATCTAGCCACCAAGAAATAAAAAATGTTTGCATTAATACACTAAATAAAAAAGACATTAACTATAGTGACTTAATACCTTACGCATCTGATTACACTCTATCCTATTATTACTCATTCTGGAATGAAGGAAGTAATATTCCCTTAGTAGAAGTTGGCAAAGCGAAACTGGATAGAATGGTTGTTTTCGGTGATAGTTTATCTGATACGATTAATGTTTATAACGGTTCTTATGGAACAGTGCCAAATAGTAATACATGGTTTTTAGGGCATTTTTCAAACGGACTTGTTTGGCATGAATACCTGAGTAAAAAGCATATCAAGGTGCCAGGCTACACATGGGCAACGGGCAATGCAGAGAGTGGCAGTAATCTGATATTCTCAGGGTTTAGTCAGCAATTAGACTCATTTGAGTCTTATATGAAAAAATCTAATGGATATGATATTGGTCAAACTCTTTTTCTTGCTATGTTTGGCGGCAATGATTTTATCACGGGAAATAAATCACCTGATGATATTGTTAATAACTATAAAACCTCTTTAGTTCGATTGAAAAGTCTGGGAGCTAAGCAGGTTGCGATATTTACTCTCCCTGATTTCTCAACTATCCCTGCGGTTAAGAACTGGAGTCAGTCCGACAGAGATAAGTTAAAAAACAAATCCATTGAGTTTAATACGAAACTAAGCTCGTTAATTAATTCTTTAAAATTAACCTATCCTGATGTCAAATGGATTATGCCAGATTTAAATGCAGCTTTTGATAAAATAATCAAAAATCCCGCAAGCTTTAATTATGTAAACGCTAAAGATACTTGTCTGAATCTGAGAGATTCCAGTCTTGATTATATTGCAGGTGCATCACCTAAAGAGGAATGTAAAAATAGTAATGGAGCATTTATCTTCTGGGATAACATGCATACAACGACAAAAATGCATGAAGATATCAGTGATATTCTGGGTGATGAAATTAAATTTTTACTGTAAATGATCGTTAGCAATATAAGTAACCGTTATATAGAAATGGCGTATGTTCACTGTGGAGTGACATACGCCTCTTTATATTATTATAAAGGAGGAGTTGTATATAAATTATGATTATACACATGGCTATTCAAACCCTTGACGAATAGCTTTACGAAAGAAGCGCAATGCAACCGCAGAGTCCCGTTTAGCGGCCAGCAAAAGGTCGATGGTTTGACCTACAGTATCGACCAAGCAGTACAGATATCGCCACAGGCCTTTGATTTTGATGTAAGTTTCATCCATTCGCCACCGCCGACCTACTGTGCGTTTGTGTCGGCGAAAAACCTTATCTAACAGCGGCACCCAACGATGCAGCGTGGAATGGTCAACGACAATACCACGCTCTGCCATCATCTCTTCCAGGTTGCGTAAACTCTGTGAATAAGCCAGATACCAGCGGACACACTGAGCAATAATATCGACGGGATAATGCAGGCAACAAAAGGCGTTTCGGGTCAGAGACATGGGCAGGTAACATCACAAAAAACAGCATGCTACCTAACAACGCCTTAATGCGACAGAGCCATTTCATGTGGGGGTATCTCATCCCATTGAACCTCGGCTTCCCCCTATTTATACCCCCAACTATCTATAAAATTCAGTCGATGCGGATAAGCGTAGGGCCCTACAGGAGCGAAATTAAACGCATAACATACTGTTAAATAAATACATTTAATAGGTTCAATTTTTAAGATACCCCCAATGATACCCCCAAATAATTTTCCTTCCCCAAACCTGCACAAATAAACTACCAAGAATCGTGAAAGACGGTATTTGCTATCAGAATGATTTCATATCATCGCACTTCACTTTAATGGTTGTTATTTGACCACCAATTTAACAGTTGATTATGGATTCATAATCACAAATAAAATTTCTCTATATATAACCAGAAAGTGGTCGGTTCGGTAGGTTCAGTCGGTTCACAGACGCATTTATTTGATATATAAGACAAATTAATTTTAAATTGAACCGACCCACGGTAGGTTCATCTCTCTATAAAGTCGGTTCAATAGCTTGTTGAACTTCCTTCAACCTGAAGATAACCAAAAATAACTATTAATCTTCAATATGTTACTGTTTATCACTCATCTGATTGACTAAAAAAAACCCAATACCAACTTTATTAATATCCTCTATGTGTAAACTATAAAAGATGTTCACAAAAATCGTTTGTCAGAGAAAATTAAGAGGCAACATAGTTATGGATAACATTATTCAGTTAGTACCGTCACGTTGGGTTTCGGAATCAGTATTGATGGCTATAACTGGCTTAAAGAAAAATACCATTAAATATGCTAGAGATACTTCGTGGATGGAGGGGAGCGAGTACAAGCACGTTTCAGGGAATGGAATCCCTCACGAAACAGCGGCTTGCTTCTACAACCGTGAATTGGTTGATGAATGGATACAAAAAATGCCAAAAGCAATACGTCGTGAGAGAAAGCCCACTTAGATAGGGAAGTTGTTGGGTATAGAGTGACGCACAATTGGAGAAAGACATTGATTGTGTGGAATAGTTAAAACAAAGGTAAACAGATTACTGATTTCAGCTATAACCCTCTTCATACGGCCGGTGACCCATCGGCCATTATCCCCTCCCCTGATAAATCCCCAGTATTTGTCTTACCGCTTATTCGTTCTATTATGTTTAAGAAATATTTAAGTTTACTGATACAAAGGCATGAATAACTAACTCACTGGAGGATGTATGAAAATAAACAGCACCGTAGTTGTTATCGTCCTCATACTTGCTGCTTTTGTAGCTGGGTACATAGTGTCTGAGATGTTTGCCAGGTAACCCACTGCTAGCCCATAGATAGCTCAAGGAGGGATAATGGCATTTAACGATTTGGAATTTCACGCAGTCAAAAAAGAAGTATCCCAGTTTATAGATAGCATTAGGCCTCCCGCCAATGTTCGTGATGAGCTTGATATTATTTTCCACATCACCGACCAAAGCATTGAAATAGCTGAGCTGCGTTCAGTATGGCGTAGAGAGCCGGAAGAGAAAGTTGAGCATAGTGTGGCAAAAATAACCTATGCCCGGTCACAGAAAGCATGGAACCTATACTGGATGCGAGCTGATATGAAGTGGCATCTGTATGAATCAGTGAAAACTTTAGCTGATGCCCTCAAGATTGTGGAAGAAGATGCCAATGGCTGCTTCTTTGGCTAGCCCATAGAGGGGTGGGTAAACAAATACAGCGAATCTGGCAAAGACCGGAGCGCAAATTTATTTAAGGGGATACGACGTCGTATATTGACTGATGATGAAGGAAATTGAATGGAAAATTCAGGGTCTTTAATGCCTATATCCCCTTTTGCTAAATGGAAGGGTCAGATTGATCTAGGTGGTGAAAAGATTGATTGTTATGTTCTTGATGATGGAGAGAGGGTTATAGCTTTAAGAGCGACCGTTAAAGCTATCGCCAATGCAGACTCGGGAGACCTGGCTAAATTTATAGGCGTTTCATCACTAAATGACTTTATAAACAAAGACTTAATCCTGGCCGATCTAATTGAATTTTCAATACCTGGGACTCAACTCAAGGGGGCTGGATTAAAAACAGAACATTTTGAATTAATCTGTAGAGGATATGTTCAGGCTCTTTATAAAGGAGCACCTCTGACAGAAAGACAAAAAGAAATAGCAATAAAATGCGCGGTATTAACTGCGGGCCTGACAAGGACTGGTCTGGATGCGCTTATTGATGAGGCTACGGGATATCAATACGAGCGTGCAGAAGATGCCTTACAGGTTAAACTTAGAGCTTTTATTGCTGAGGAACTACGCGCTTGGGAAAAAACATTTCCAGACGAATTGTGGGAGGAGTTTGGCCGGCTAACAAACTGGAAACAATCTTTACATTTACGCCCAAGGTGGTGGGGAAAGTTGGTCCTAGAACTAATTTATGATGCGATGGACCCAGATGTTGCAAAGTACCTTAAAGAAAATAAGCCATCTCCATCAAAAGGCGTTAATTACCACCAATGGTTATCACAAGATATTGGTCTTAAGGCTCTCATTCCACACATTCATCAAGTTATTGGTATTGCTAAAACTTGCCAAACAATGAAAGAGTTAAGGGATAAAGTTGCTGCCTTCTACGGTAAAAAGCCAGAACAATTAACGATGTTCAACAGTATCCCAGAAAATTAATACCCCCACGCCTAACCCGGCCCCAATGCCGGGTTTACCAAACAAAACTATAAGATAAGTATCTGTTCTATTGCCGACGTCGCTGTCGGCTTTTTTGTGCTCATAGCTTGATAAGTTACAAAGTTGTTACCATACTAGATTGGCAATAAAAAATTGCTCCCGAATTTTTCCAGTTGCCCCTCATATTGCGGGGCTTTTTTTATGTCTGCAATCTGACAATCTCGCCACCCTACCCTCTAATCACCCTTATAGCCTTATGGTAAACCGCTGTTCTCATTGGATCTCTGTCAATGTCACAGTACGATACCAGCATTGAAATAATTTGATCTTTACTTGGCTCGTCACCATGCTTAATCAAATTAACCGTCGCTCTACCTATCACTACGCATACATCGCTATAACCGATCGTGTCCTGATCCATATCGCCTCCATGTAAGTGTTAACCAACCTAACATGACTGAGCGAGAATTTCGCGAAAGAACTCATACCATCAGACCGGGCCATTAAGCCCGGTTTTGTATTTTATAAGCCTGACAAATCACAATGATCGTTTTAACCGATCAATATCAATACATTGATCTGTCTAACCAATTTGCAAACGTGAGAAAAACAGTGGTGATCGGGGTTATAGAAGAATATATCTTTATACGATTCGAAGTACATGGAAAAAGAATAAGAAAAACTATATTATTTGATTATAAAAACATGTCATTATTTCAACCTCAGTAGAGAATCACCATGTTAATAACTTGTATTTACATATTGATAAGTTTAGGTTTCTTTAATACGCTAACATATATTTATTCTCCTTCGGGGGATAGAATATCCAATGGTGAAACTGTAGTTCTTGTTTTGGGTGCATTTTTGTGGCCAATTATGCTCATTGGCGCGCTTACAACATTTATATTCGCAGGCCCACTCCTCAGTTTATTCCGATATATCCGCCGATTTGAAAGTAAATTGAACAATTAGCCTTCCCTTTGATACTCCGGGCAATTAAGCCCGGCTTTTTGTTTTACTCTACCGTTATAATGGCTCAGGCAACCCATCACGACCATACGAACTAAGGCTTTCATAATATGCAAGCCACCTAGGATCGGATGCCTCCACATTCTCTTGAAATGGATAATACTCAGGGTCTTGAGGTGAAGAGAGGTAAGCAACAATAATCTCGTTTTTATCATCTGCAAATTGAACAATAATTAACATGATCCCACCATTAAAATGTGTATGTAGACACCGACAGGCCGGTGTTATCCAAGGTTCCACCCGCCTGTGAATAATTCCAGTAAATTGCCTGGGGTACATCTAAAGTCATCGCAAATGTTCCAATATTCTGATTTGTTGTAGCACTAAAAGCAGCAGACACTTGAATCAAACCAGCCGCGTTTGAATTTGCCGATAAAACAATAATTGAGCTATTCAAGCTTGCACCTGCAATCGATGCATAACCACTGACCTCAATCGCGTTTTTCGGTACTGCCGTAGCCAAACTTAATGATGTTGCTGTTGACGGTGGTGTTGTTGTTGTAATAACAACAATCCGGGGAATATTTATTTTTCTCCCGCGCTGGAACCCGATATTCAGCAACCGTGCTGCTGTTGTCGCCCACACAGATACAAGTGCTGATGCGGTATAGTTCGCGGGCATGATTCCGGCGCAAATTTCTGGAACAACAGCAGATGTTGCGTTAACAGCCAGCAGTGCAGAAGCTTGAGTGGTTGGGTTGTAAATCGCATATAGCGCTACAAATCCCGTTACAGGAGCGGTGCCAGTGTCCATTCCGCCAGCGCCAGTTGCCGCAAGGTTAATTGTCTTGCTAAACCCACTAAGTTTGTACTGCAATCCACCTAAAGCAGTTTGCACGATTAATTCATCCGCGGTGAATGTTGCCGTCGCAGATGCGGCTGTAACACTCATTTTTGCATTGCGTGATGTGCCAACAACCCCTGTTAATTGTGATAACCCTATCCCACCAAGGTTTGCAAGAGCACCAGCGGCAGCAGTTGCGCCGGTCCCGCCGCCAGAGATTGGGATAGGGTTTGCTGAGTTCCATGCCTCGCGCACAGTGAATACCCGAGATCCAGCCGCGCCGACTGAAATAACTTCATAAACTCTGTAGTTTGAGTTCGTGACTGTATGTGGTTTCAATGTAAAACAAATATAATTACTTGAATTTGCAATATAATTAACAGTAATGCTGACGGTTAAACCGCTTGGGTAAGTAACGCCAGAAGGCGCATTTAGCCAATTCACAGTCGAAGCAAGATAATTTGCACCCGATGTAAATGTAAAGTTCTGGAAGTCAAAGTTTACGATGGCTGGCTGAGTCGGCAAGCCAATGCCTATCCCCGTCAGACCAAGAGTTGCCAATTTAGATACAGCAGTGGCTACCTGATCAAATTTATTGCTGTCTGGTGTGATACCGGCAGCACTCAGTACGCTAATTAATTCACGCTGAATGGTATTAAACCACTCTGCCGGCAATATCGTTGGTGGTACCCCACCCGCAACATTGCCATCCGTAAACTCGCCATTAATGTCAGCGCGGGTATTCGGTATATCGCCAATTTTTTGCATAGAAAATCCTCGCCAGTCAAGGCGTTAAAAATGAATGAAGGGTAATTATTTAATTAACGTAGCCAAATTTAAGGATGGTATGAGAAGGGTTTAACACTGTTAACCGACATTCAAGCTGCTTATTTCCCCACGAACGCAGCGGATCACCACAATACGTTAAACCACACTGGGCATAATTTATGGTGGTTTCTGGTGCGGTAATCAGCCAGGTGAAAGGCCACTCGTCACCGTTTAAAGCATCACCACACACGGACATCCTGGCACAGGCTTGCCGGTATTGGGTGATAGCAATGGAGTAACCCAATGCCTCAGCAACACGAATAAAATAAGCAACAGACTGACCACCAATGCCAAACAGTTTAGATACTACGGCCCGCTGACGTTGGATAATGCTGTCAATCTCACCTATCGCACATAAATCAGGTAAACCAAGCGTCGCTTCCCATTCAGGCAGCATTGCCGTTGCTGTAGAGGGAAAAGCCGCATCGAGCAGATCACGGGCATCCTCATCACTGCGTTGGAAGGATCGAGCCAGTGCGCGTAACGTACTGGCTTGAACACCGTTAAGTTGCCGTGGCCAAACCAACCCGCCCGGCATCAGTGCCTGAAGCGCTGCGGTATATTCATTCACAGAATAACGGCTCATAGGTAGATCACCGTGCCCCGGACAGGTAATTTACCGGTTTCAAGCTGAATATTAGTCGTCGGAGAGTCGAGAATAAAACCACTGGTCCCTGTCACATCGCCGATGGCCAGCAGCAGTGACGACAGTAAGATTTTCCCACCCGGCTCACCCTCAGTAAAAAACACCTCATCAATAGCCGTATTTATTGCCGTGGTAGTTTCACTGGATGCCGCAGGAATACCACTGATAACAAAATTCACGGGCGCGGCAACCGGCGCACAAACATAGATGATGGCGATAATGGGCTGTAAGGGATAGATATGATCTGCAACTCGCCCCTGATCGCCGGTCGCTTTCACCGCCCCCCATTCTTCAAGCTGAGATACGCCGTCAGTCCCAACAGGAAAGCCGCCAGATTCATTGCCATCGCACATGATATAAATACCAACCGTACCAACCCCCTGTAAGCGGCGTTTAACCCAGCATCGAGTAATACCTGGTACTGACAACGCCCAGCCGCGATAATCAGTATCGTTACCGCCTTGAGGGGTGTTTTGATAGGCCAGCAACATACGGGAACGAAAAGCATCTTCTGACTCAATATCAGCGCCGCCAGATATCTTAACTGTTGCGGTGGCCACTGACAGGACACCATCAATTGCAACGTCGAGTGTAAGAGACGTTCCGGCATCCGCATTCCCCGCAATACCGCCGCCAGTAGTGTCATCTAATACACTGGGGAGTACAGCAGTGATTGAACCGGTGGCTGTACCACTAGCCCCCAGAGTTACCTCATGATCGAGGCGATATTGATAACCATCGGCCCGATTTAAAAGGCTCCCAGCGGTAATCACACGACCTGTAGTGCCACTAAATTCGATGGTAGGAGAAGTTGCAGGGTTGGCGGGTTTGCGGAAAACATCTTTCAACGCGGCCCACGCGGCAAGATATTCGTCAGTGGCATTATAAGGCGTGGATTGCAGCGCGATATAATCCAGATAACCATAATGTAAATGCGCCATTCCGGCATCAGCATCACTGATCACACCGATATTGGAGAAGCGCAATAAATTACCGCCCGTCTTGAGTTCTGATTGAATATAAGACAGGTTGCGCTGGCGCAGTTCGCTTAATGTGGGGCGATTAAATGGCATGTATTAGGTCTCCCATACCCATGAGAATTTAACTGAAGCCTGTGCTTTAGCCGGTTGTTGATAGCTGATGATCAGATTCAGTCGGTTGGGATACATTATCTGAGCATTGGCGCTTATTGCGGTCACTACACCATCATCAAGTAACCAAGCTACGGCTTCATTGGCGTAGTCCTCAGCCTTTAACGCGACTTTAGTCGTGAGTTTTTCGCGGCGAAGCAACCACAAACGAGAGCCTATCGGATACTCTGAGCCGGTATCACCCCACCACCCGCGCCGATCGTCGCCGTCGATAGCGTCATCAGAACGGGCCAACCGGTCCGTGAACAGGCTAATTAAAATGGCAGTCTCTAAATCATCACCCTCCAGCAACCCACCGCCGCCGGTTTGCCAGTCGCCCAGCAATTTGTCCGGTTCCCAGACTGTTTTGATATCTGTTGTCATTCAACCACCTTGTCCGTCACTTCACTGGTTAATGTCGAGCTACCACCCTGAACATTTTTAAGTTGGTGATTGTGGGTGTTATAGGCTTCGCGCAGGGTTTTCAGTGTGGTGCTATTGCTGTCTGCGTTATCGACAATATCGCCGCTAACCTCTAATAACGGCGTATTTAACCGTACTTTTCCCGAGGCATTAATCGTCACCTCAGTCGCATTATTAACCGTGACCGGCTGGCCATTGGCTTCAATAATAATGCCGTTTTCGGTTAACTTGACGTATTGCCCCCATTGCGAATAAATCACCGTTTCACCCGTATTGAGTCCGGTGTGGCGAAAAGACTGATGATTTGAGCCAATAATGACTGCACTTGACCTGTCCCCACCTAAAAAACCAATAACCACATCAGTATTGGCGGGAAGTCCTGATGAAAAACCGAACTCAGCCAGCCTCGGGGTATCACTACGAACTTCTAAAGGGGTTTGATATTGGACGGTCTGAACGGTGCCACCATCATTGCTGCCCGTCACCCGCCCCACCCCGATCATCATTTTTATTTGCCGGTATAACTTGGCGAGTTGCCCTGAGTCGCTCATTACTGGTTTAACTCCATAAGATTTGAATAAAACTGATAAGGTTGGACGGTAAAGGCTTCGGGGGGCATCAGGACCATTTGCGCAGCAGTGCCGTGATCGTCTTTGAGGTAGGTCACCTCCGATAGCAGCCAGAGTTCATCCTTTAAACCAAAAACAGGTAAATCAATGGGGATCAGCGTGTTAGGTTCCCACAGTTTTCCGTCGTTATCCCGCCAGCTATCGACCGTCACCAACAGCTCTTTAGAGCGTCCATAACGGCGGTTCATTTCCCAATCAATACATTGCTGAGCCAGCTTTAGGGCTTTCATGGTACTTTCAACAATGATAATGCGGTTTCGATAGCGCATTTGGGCTGCTTCAGGATCGCGGCTTCGCGCTAACGTAACTGAACCGTATCCCGCATCCTGAACCTGCTCCTGAAGTTGACTAACAGACATCGAAACGCCGATATAGTCAGAAAATCGTTGGTCCATTCCCGAGTTATACGCAGCGTCTTCAATATTGATGCCCTGCGCTACCCCGCTGCCTGCTTTTAGCGTCCCCACCCGAGTTAGATATAAACTGCCATCGGGTAGATCGTAATACAGCAATGCCGCCCAGCGCGTGATACGGTCAATAATTTCCTGAGAGGACTCCCCCCAGTTCAATGTAAATTGGGGAACAATATCGAGGTCGGTAACATCACTGGACACCGTAATGCCGTAGGGCATCGCTAACCGTTGAGCTATCTGTAGCGCTGTCGATTGGCTGATCACATTGTTTGGCCACTCTGCGGAGCAATCAACCAAGTCCTGGCACTTACTCCGCCCCGTCGCCCTCACTTCGCGGCGGTTACGGCTGATCATCGGTGCCCAACGGTCGATATACCCGGTGAGCACCACATCATCCCCCAAATTAACCACACAGGGGTCGCCGGGATTGACCCACTGCTGGTTATCACTCCCCGGATAAAGGTCCATCAATGACAGGCTGAAATCGCTGGGTAACCTTTCTATGCTGCGCGTGACCCGTATATTATCCCAACCGGTAATCAGCTTATTGCCAATGCGTAGTGTCAGATCATCACTCATGAGTTCAGCGCCTTAAATCGGACAGGCATAAATGCCGGGTGAACGGGGTTGGCCATTTTCACCAACGCGTCACCCCGTCGTGCATCCTGATAGAGCCGATTGGCAAGATTGAGTGCGGGTAATGATCGGTTAAAATTGACTGTCTCAACGCGAGACAGGTTCGCGCCGGTCTGCTGCAACAGCGTGACGATTGAACCGCACAAGTCGTTTAGTGCCTGGTATACCTCGTCATTACCCCTGTCAGCCGCAGAAAGCGCCGCACTGTCTACAACATCACAGACCCGCGTCAATATATCGACCGCATCGTCGTAGCTTTCAGGTTGATATTGCGAAGCAGCAAACACCATCGCACCGGCGCACAACACAATAATGAGTTGGTAGTTGGCGGCTGCGGTATTGCTGTCACTGGGATTGGGTCGAAAAGTATTGTCATTAACTTCCGTTAATTCTTGCATCATACGGATTAAATCAAGGGTACTGGCTCCGCTGGCCAATATGGCATTCACGACCGCAAGAGCAGCATTCGCATGCCCTTCAACTGTAGCGGCTGTTCGTAATGCCTCCGTGGCCTTGTTGACTGACTCCCGCCCCTCAACTGATACCGCCATTCTTTGTGCCACCAGCGCGGATAGATTGGCCGTGTCATTTTGTGTACTAATGGATGCAGTCGCACCCGACACGCTGCCGCCAACCGTGCCGTGGTTGTAGCGGCCATAACGATCCCGGCCTAATGTAGAGCGGAGCACATTGCCAAGGTTTGTTGCCTCGCTGGTCGTTGAATTCACCATATTGACCCAGAATGCAGCCGTACTTTTCAGCGTTCTGATGGTTTGAGTGACAGAGCGGATCTCGCCTTTTACCGTGGCGATAAATGTCGCAACGGATTTGGACGCCAAACCAAACCATGACGACTGAATAGACGAAACGGCATCTGCTGAACTGGTAACAGAGAACACCCGTAAACCTGACTCAATGATGGTCAACGTAAATTCAAAAACACGCCCTGACTCAGCCCCTTCATTCAAACGAAGACCACTTTCAGGAATACTGACCGTCATTTCACCCAGCGTTGGGTGTACTAATGTTCCCGCATCCGGCATTTCACAGGCAGCAATCAGTGAATCACGCTGAGTCATGACGTCAGGCGCGTTATAAAGTCCACTACTCTGAATAAGAAAACCACGGATAGTCAGGCGGCGAGTCGCGCGGCCCAAATCCTCAATCCATGCTGTATCGCGATAAGGGTATTCATGAATGGCCTGACGACGACCGAATACACCCTCGGCACTCATAACCGCAAAGGGAACGCCCCGAAATGATGCAGGGTGTAGATGCTCGGACCACTGCCAACTATCACCGCCCGTACCTAATAAATCAGAAAGTGCATTACCTATCAGAGACATTTATTCCCCCTTAAAGTAAAAAACCCCGCCAGAGGCGAGGTTTGTAACTACGTTGAGTTAACTTGGGTAATTCATTGATGTTGATATTTTAGCGCCTGCTGGGGAGGTAATGGTTCTGCGGGCACCTGTTTTATCATCAATCAGCGTTAGCTCTATTTCAGACTTGCCGCCAACACCTTGAGTTATGTCATCAATGTCCCTAACGCTATTATTCGGATTTGTTAAAATAGATGATGGCTGATTTCCTGTGATACTTTCTCCGGTTTCGTTTATCGATACTGGAGGTGATACGTTGATATCAGAAGGAGTATTAGTCGCTAACCCGCCGGACTGAGGATGAATGGCAGGTAAACCCGGCATAATCTTCTGGAGATAGTTACGCGTTTCAGCAGGCGCTTGCTCTAACCCATATTTTTTAACGTTATTCTGTCCCCAGTTATAAGAAGCAACGGCCTTATTGACATCCCCATCAAACATTTTAAGCAAGTCAGAAAGATACTTAGCTGCTGCTTCGCTGGATTTATTGAAGTCCATGCGGTCATCCATCGAGTTTAAGCCATAATCTCTACCTGTTGGCGGCATAAACTGAAATGGACCCTGTGCCCCTGCGGGTGATAGTAGATTTTTACCTCGGTTAGATTCAGTCAGGTAGACCCGATCAAGCAAGGTTGAAGGGAGGTTATACTGCGACTCTAACTGTTTCAGTCTCGCTTGCTGCTGATCTTCGCCGGGGAGTATGTAGGGTGATTTAACGGGAGCGACGTTTTTTTGCTTTTCTATCTCAAGCCGTTTCTTTTCCTGCGCTTCCCAATCTGCACCGTACTGATCATTTAATTTTTGGGTAAAATCCTTATCTGGATACCCAAACGTTAAGTAGGCTTTCTCTTTAAACGATAATGTCTCTTTGAATTTATCGTCTACTCGCGCCCGATGAAGAATATCTTTCTGTTTATCACCATGTGCAAACGAGTTTTCATCATCGTTCTCGCGCATCCTCATATCATGAAGTTGGGTCGCAGCACTTCCCTTGACCATATTTTCATCCGGCAACAGTTTTTTGGCGGCCCATATTTTTCCCTTGGCCATCAAACCATCAATTGCCGCGCTGGCCTCCTTGAGCTGAGCATTCAATTCAACCAGTTGCGCATTAACTTTTGGATCAACCGTTAAGCCCAAACTATCCGATTTAGCCAGTAACTCTTTGTACCTGGCACCCTCTCGCATTAATGCTAAAAGGGGGGCGTTCAATCCTAAAGCATCTGCTAGCGTTTTCTGAGTTTGTGGCGAAAGTTTAGGGAATATCTTGGCAACATTATCCAGTGTTTTATAAACATCTGCCGTGCCATCTTTGAGGCGTTCAATGACAATGCCGTTCCGAGCCAATAACTCCTGTGTCACATCGTTACGTGCCCACAAAGGGTCATTAAACGTCTTGTATAGCCCTTCAACAGATTGACGGGCAGAGTCGCTATCGACCCCTAATATCTGCATAGCACCGCTAACACGGCTAAAATTATCAACTGACATACCGGCATTTTTAGCCGCCACATCAAGCGAATAGGCTGAATCAGCAGCCGCACTTAACCCCTGAGCGGCTTTGACGCCAATATAACCAACAGCGCCAAGCGCACCAAACCTGAGTACCTTGCTGCCAATCTCACCAACCATTTTTAGCGGGGGCACCATATCACCGACAAACTGCACACCTTCACGCGCAAACTGCCCCATTCCCTTTAGACGAGCATTGAGGTCGTCAATACCTTCAACTGATCCCTGCCCCCCTAATTTAAGTCCATCACGGGTTTTATCCAGATCAGGAATGAGATTTTTAACGGCCTCTTCGATACGCTGAATGGAGGCCGACGCCTGATCTGTCGCGGTCAGTTCAAAATCAAATGCATTACCCATTTTTCCCCGCCTTCACCTTGTTAATTCTGACCGCCTGCTGATACCACCACTGTAATCGGCTATAGGTCAGGGACCAGGCATCTGATGGCCCCCACCCATAGTAATAGGTCACATCTGCTAGTTCGTTACCCCATTCTCCACCTGGGGGGAGTAGGCTAAAAAACTCATCATGTAGACCTCACAGGCTTTATAGTCGGTGAAAGCCATTTTTTTGATGGCTTCACGCGGCACATTCGACACCAGCGAAATAAGTAGTCCCATCGCACTGAGTGCACCAGATTTAGCCTGTTCGTCATAAAACTGCTGAACCTGAATCAATATCGGTTCACTGAGTTCGATAGCCTCATAGGTGGTTTTAGTGGCTTCATGAGAAATAGGCTTAACGAGGGGGATTGTTTTAGTGCGTTCTAATTCAGACATCTTAGTTCTCCGTCACCGATACCGAACCACCTTCCCAGCGAATATCAGCAGTCGCCTCGGTGCTATCTACTTCTTGGGTATTTACCGACCACATACCACTGCCGATAATCGTTTTGCCATTAGCCAATTCACAGACAATATTGACATTGGTCTGGTCGTTAAAATCGCTGATCGACGTGCCGCCACTGTCACGGATTTGGCAGGAAATAAACGGGGCGCTAAAGGTTTCTTTATAACCATGCACCCCATCCATTCCCGTCAGGGTTTCACGCTTGAATTTTGAGGGGCTGTATTTAAATTGCCCCGCAACCATGATGGTCAGGCCGTCAACGGTGACATAAGCTGTTCCCGCGAGGCGATTGGATGTATCACCCATGATAATGAATCCTTATGCTGATGCCTGGAGGCGGAATTGGTTGAGAACAGCGAAGATACGCAACTGATTGATCAGGACACCGGTCCACAGCACATCAACTCTATTCGGGTTACTGGCGCTTTTTTCGACCTTCAATCCCTTGGCAAACCCTTTGGCATCCTGCACATAGCCGTTAAATTCCAACGTCTGGTACTGGGCAATCAATTCAGCGCGGATCACGTTCGGGGTAATAATCGCCGAGCCGGGGGCAAAACGGGTGCCATCGGCCGCCAGCTTCATACGGGCGAATTTCGACGTTACCTGAGTACGCAGGAATCGAGTGACAAACATCAGCAGGAATAAGGTCTCAATCTGCAAATAGCTGTCATCTTCCGCGCCATACTTGTTCTTTTGGTAGGTGGTGATGATGTTTTCTACCTGTACCGTACCATCGTCGGTGGTAGTGACCGTGGATATCCCGCTGTGCAGCAGGTTATTACGCTCGGTCAGGGTAAAGCGGCTGGCCAGTGGGGGAGCCAGTACGCCACTGATTGCCAAGGTTTGTAACGGGCGGCCGGGGTCGTTACGCAGACTTTGCGCAATAGCGCCAACATAAGCCGCTGACCAGATATAGCTTGGTGTTGGCGAGCCATTTACCCCCAACAGAGAAGCATGCTGATCATTGCGTAATTCGCCTGCGGCTGTCAGTTGTCCATAAGTCCCCGATTGAGCCGCAAAGCTATGGCCATAGAGCTGCTCGGCATAACTCCAGCGACCGGTACTGTCTGACAAGAAGTCTTTGATTTTATTCAGTGACGCAGTGTCAGTGTATGGATTGATAATGAAATCAAAGGTCCTGTCCTGCAAATTAGCCAGCGCATCATCCAGTTCAGGCGCACCCGCACCGCCAGCCATTGGCGTAAATGTCAGTACTAGGCTATCTGGTGTTGTTTCGCCACCGGCGCTACCCAAATAGTTCAGCCGCAAATCAATCGTGTTACCGTGGGCACCTTTGTTTTTAGCGGTGAGCGTGATGACCGCCGCCACCGCAGCAGCAGTGACAGGCAAGGCGCTGGCGGCATTGATGGCGGAAGTTAATGCAGTGGCAATATCTGCCACCTCATCAGTCGCCACCACCGCGACTTGCACCCGAATACCCGCGATATACAGAGAGATAACCCCAGTTGCTGATGCCTGCGTGGTCACGGTAATTTTACCCGTTGCCGCAACCATGGATTCCGCATCGCTCAACGGTAAAATGTAGATCTCACCGGCGATGTCATTCGCTAAGTATGCAGCCATCTGACCATGCAACATTGAACCTGCACCAGCTTGCCCCGCCACGGTAGCCACTGAGGAAACCAGTACCGGAATATCCGCAGGTAACGAGCCTGAAGCCAACATCTGGCCGATGATTAAAGTTCGCTGCGTCGTTGTCGCCGTGTTCGCCTGTGAGTTATCAAATTCAGCGAAGAAAAGCGGTGTCCGAAGATTGCTCGGAATATGAGTAAAAGGAATAGTCATTATTTGGTTTTCTCCGCTTTGGTGGTTTCTGGCGCAGGTTTAGCCTCTTTAGGTTGTTCGCGCACCACATCACCGTCGTTTAAACGACGACGCCAAAATGAATTATCGGGAACCTCAGAGCCGGATTCAGGCAAAAAGGTGCCCTTAACCGGGTCGCGTACAGTACGACCGGCTACGGGTTTAACAATCATGAGGTTTACTCCGGGAAGTTGATTGAAACTACGGGTTCGGTAGTGCCATCTGGCATGGCGATCGTGACATCCATACCGTCTAATCTGTCGGCATTAATGGGATAGAAGTCTTCCGGCCCCTGGTAATACTCGATATCCAGCTCCATCAATAATTGAGCCAGATGGCCTTCACCACCCGAATCCAGATCAATGGTTGAGCGGACTCGGGCAAACTGCTGTATCTGGCGAGTGAGGTCATAACTGTTTATCACTGCCCGCTCAATTTGTTCTCGCAACCGTTCGAGCGCCAGCTCTGCCTTATTCGCCCCATCATTCTCATTTTCGCCGTCAAGCTCCTGCAACCGGCCAGTGATACGCACGGTTGTAATGGTGTTGAACTGCGGGGCGTTGCGGCCTAATGACTGTTTTTCCTCGATAAGGGTTTGCACCAAGATAACCGGATACATCTCCTCAGTGGTTGGCCAGTCACGCGGGGAGTAGACGCGGTTTCCCGCATCTGTATTCCCAATAATGGCATCAACAACCAGTTGCCTGACTTGCGCTGTATTCATGATCTTGTCCGATTAAGAATGAGTTTGCTCCCGCCGTGACTGTCTGGTTGAACATCTGCTACAGCAAACAAGGTATTGACCGGTTCATTAGCAACGATGCCAATAAATACCCGGTCCCCCTGTTTAGGTGGTGAACGAAACTCACTGTCCCTAACCCCTAAAACGGGATTGGTGGTATTAATGGTGCTGCCATCATCCAGCGGGTCAATGGTGGTATAGGCCCGATCAAAGATGCCGCTGATGGTATAAGTTGGCTTACCACCAGCAGGCCGGTAATCAACCGGGTCACCAAATACCGCTTGTAGGGGTGCAAGAAGATGCTGATCCCAGTTGATACCCATCAGCCACCTCGATTTATCTTCACACCATCATCGACAGTGATTGAGGGGCCAATAGTGCTAGCCGCCTGCTGCCGTAACACTTTCACATCAGCAACCACGCCCAGGCTAATCAGTCGTTCAACATCATCATGCGGCAGGAATAAACGGCTATTCTCCACATGAGTTTCCCCGCTATGGCGCAGAGTCTGGCCTTTTACGACAACAACCTCCAACTCGTCAGAGTCGTCCGTCGAATCATCACCCGCGAACTCGGGCGGATTTCCGCCCAGTTCATTGATAGTCGGTTGTTGCTTTGCTGGTTTTGTCATATCACACCACCGTCGCACAGAGTGAGGCGTTAACCCGGCTTGGGATCACCAACGGTGCAGATTGCATCAACAGGTAACGCTGTGCCGGGTCGGGCATAATCCATGACTTTGGTGCGAAAGCCATCGGACCATAATTAAACGCAGGATCTAAAATGAGACCAAAGGCGCGAGTCCCCATCAGGTCAGCACCTGACATTAATACGGCACCATCTGGGATCATTGGCTTTTCAATGCCGTCCAGCGGGTCAATAAACCAGTCGTTATAAAGCCACAGATCAAAGTTACCCCAGCGACCTTTATAAACCGCGCCTTTATTGACGCGCGGCCCCGCATCAACCTGATTACCAAAGGGACTTAATGCCGGGAATACGATGGCATTGTCTTTAATAGTGGTATCCAGGCGGAACGCTTTCCATGAGGAGGTAGTAAATACCAGGTCAGTGGCCACCGATCCTGACTCTTTCAACATCAGCGTTTGCCAGTCTTCAATATCATCGGAGGGCTGAGTATTTGTTGCACCGGCAGCCACAGATAAAGGCCATTTATCTGACCCACTCAATGTAATGGTCAGGTTACTGGAACGACCAAAATCAATGACCGTGGTCGGGAACCCTTCACCCACCACCGTAATTTGAGATTTAGTCAGCGCACCAGCGGCCATCCATTCCATACGACGGTTAAGCATGTCGATCTGGTCTTCCATTTCAAACTGGATGTTTAACATTTCGCGCTCTGCGGCGGTGTATTCCCCACCAATGCGCTCCCCCATCTGGCGGCGGATAGGTTTACGCAAATCAGGCGCGCGCTTGTCTTTGATATAAGCCGGTTTGAACGTATTGGTTTGATACTTGCGACTCTCCACCAGCTTCCCTTCAACTAACGGGGAAACGAAAGGAGACATACGACGCTTACCAATATCAACATCGATGGAAACCTCTTCAGTTTCGTAAGTAACGACGTTGGGAAAGAAGCGATCAAGTAACCAGTTTTGGCTGGTTTTCAGGTTGGGAACCAGACCCACCAGCACATTGGTATCGTAAATATTATTCATGGAGTATCTCTTTTAATTTGCTGGCAGCCAGAGCCACCAGATCAAGATTGAAGACGAGTAAGCCCCTACCAAGTGAGTGGTATTGGGTGCAAATCAGAAAGTTAGGTTTTAAACGGGTGCTTGGATACTGTCTTCGAGGAAGATTGAATACGACCGCAGTGCCGTTTTTAGTTCAGCCAATGTCCATGAAGCATCGTGAATGATCACGTTCTGATTAAACTGCCCCATCAGATAAACGCCCCCTCGCTGGGCGGTAGTGGTTGTATCCACATTATCAACGAGGATAGCAACCGGTACTTCGCTGCCGTCATCCGCATCTTTTACTGACTTGATGTATTCGCCTGACGCTGTAATTTTACCCATCACGGTGCCACGCAAATGGATTGCAGCTGCCTGAGCAATAACAGCGGTATCCGTGACCAGTTGCAGTGTCCCGGCAATTAACTGGTCGGGCACATACAAAGATGAGCGCATACCCGGCTGGAACGCATTTTGTCCAAAGTTATCCATTATTTTTTACCCTTTACTGAGTCATAGAGGCTGGTCATCTTATTGACCAGTGACGCGCCTTTTGATGCGACTGCGGCATCCTGTCCGGGCTGTGTATTGCCGAGGGCCTGCATCCGTTCATCCAAAGAGCGTTTACGGGGCACTGTGGCAGATACCGGTGCTGTAGCAGTAGTGGAGGCAAGAACACGGATCACAGCAGCAGAACTCATGCCGGAATTAAGCGCCAGAGAAACCGCTAAATCTCCGCGCCCGGTAGCATGCTTACTGCCAAAGATACGAGCACAGCGCTGGCGTTCAGCACTGCGGCCTTTTTTGACGTTACGGTCTTCGGTATCATCATCACCGTCATCGTCACTCCCTTCATCCGCGTCAGCATCATCGCTGTCATCCTCAGCATCAGGGTCCTTATTATCCTGATCATCAGGATTATCGTTTGAGTCGTCATCGTTCTCTTCAGCTTCAGGATCTTTTTCATCATCTTCAGCCTGACGACCTTTGGCCTTTTTGACCTTGTCTTTATCGTCCTCAGTCTCTTCTGACGCCTTGGCCCCACGGCCAAACAGGTGTGAAAAACCTTTAATTTTCGCCATTACTTTTCTCCAACCAATGTTAATAAATCGCGGAATGCGACATCAGGCGGGGCAACTTGATCAGCCAGCCCCAACTGCACACCATCAGCAGCCAAGAAACATGCCGCCTCGGTGTCTCTGATCGTTCTCTCTGCTACCCCGCGATTGCGGGAAACCGTACTCACGAACAAGCGGCCCATCTCGTCAACATCGGACTGAATGGCCTTCTTTGCTTCTTCGCTTAATGCTTCGTAGGGATTTGATTCCGCTTTTCTGCTGCCAAAGGTGATTATCGTGACCTGTACGCCATCGCTTTTTATGCGCTGTGACCAGTCAACATGCATCACGATGACGCCGATCGAACCGACCCCGCCGGTGCGAGGAACGATAATACGATCCGCTGCACTGGCCAGTGCATAAGCAGCCGAATAAGCATTTTCGGACAGGATTGACCAAATGGGTTTAGCGCCTCGGGCAGCATAAATTTCATCGACCAAATCAAAACAGCCGGCGACTTCGCCGCCCGGTGAATCGATATCAAAACAAATGCCCTTAACAGCGTCATCATTCATTGCGGTCAGAAAGCTGGCTCGAATGCCGTCATAGCCTGTCATGCCGCTATAAGGTCGCAGGGTGCCTAACTTTTGCACCAACGTGCCCTGAATCGGAATGACCGCCACGCCCTCGATAACGTCATAACCACAATCACGCCCTTTGCGTGAAAAGAAATCATCCTCTTCGTCGGCCCAATCGGCATTGGACTGAATGCGCGTCAGGCCGAACCGGTCAGTCAATGCCGCCATAACGACTTCAGCCTTGTGCGGATGAAGTGCCAGCGGGGTGTTAAAGAGCCGCTGGGCTAAATGTGGAAGATTCACTGTGCCTCCGGTTTTTGTTGTTGATCAGGCGCAAAGGTGTCAGCTTGCAGCCATGTAGGGATAGCCAATCCACGCTCAATGTATGCCTCACGTTCTCGCTGGCGCTGATCCAGCAGTTCTTCCCAGTCTTCGCCCACGTTCTCAGCGGCTTCCATTTCGAGAGTAGACAATCCCGCCTCCATCCCGAGAATGGCCCCTTTCTTCTCAGCCACGGGATCAACCCAACCACGACCTGGCCCCATCCACTGCGCACGGCAATATGCCGCTTTCGCTGTGAGAAAATCAGGTGCGCCATCAGGCAAGGGAACCTCACCTAAATCATGCAATTCTTCGATAAAACACGACAATATTGGCTGGGCGAAACCTGTAGCAAAATCATCGCGCCGGCGGGTCAGGGTTTTCCAAGCTTCCAGCATTGCTGAACGGGCTGAGCTGTAGTTAACATCTGACCAGTCTTGTGTCAGTTGCTGGGTAGAAATTCCCAATGATGCGGCTATGTTCCGTAACGCCGCGCTTTCAAAAGCAACAAAGTTACTGGTTGGTCGAACCGCGTTTAGGGTGGTCATTTCCTCACCGGGTGCCAGTATCGGAATACGTGCGCCACCCTGTAGTGACAGGCGTTTTTCGTCGTGATACTCGCGGCGCATGTCTTGATATCGGTTAACTTCCTCACCCGTATCAAGGGCGTCCGCTACCAAACTTGGGTCATAAGGTGATGTGATAAAGGCGGCAAAAATGGAGTTCAGGATTGACGACTGCAACTCAACCTCATCGTACTTAATCAGCATTTTAAGACGCTGAACGATGGGAGTGAAAATACTGATACCCCGATGCTGGGAGGCCCGGTCACTATCAAAATCATGGATGACGATTGGGCGGCCCCAGTCAGTTTCACGCGGGATACGCTCCCAAGTCATGGTTTCTTTACCGCTCCACCAGTCGCCCATGTGAGCTTTTCGGATGTGATAAGCAATAGGTACCCCATCCTCATCAATCTCTACCCCACCGCGAATATTCGGCATGTCGAAATTTTGCTGAGGATTGCTTAATCTATCCGGGTCGATGATCTGCATGGTCGTGGCATACTGCGCGCGCCCATAGCCCAGACGGTCAGGTCGATATTGCATAACGCAGAGCGCATCACCGTCAGTTAGTTTGTGGCGAAAACCAAGCCGGAGCAGTTGAGCGACTGTTTTCTTCCTTTCCACATCACAATAACGGTTCGGATCATTCGCCCACGTTCGCCAGCCTGATTCAATGGCCCGTCCATATTCATCAGCCCATTTCGCGTCAAATTTAGGGTTCCCGGTCATCAGTGCCAAAGTCCGGTAATCAACCTTGGCAAGCGGCCGGAAAGACGCACCAACGGCATTATCCAAAATGCGGGTAACGCTGCCCGAGGCCCAACCATCGTTACGTACCATGTCGCGAACGCGGGCAACAACCTGATCGCGGGAGGTATTGATTTCGTTATCCGGTGACCACAAGGACGGCTGCCAATTGGCCATAGAATCACTGAATGAATCAGCAGCGTCATACGGAACCCCTCGGGAACCACTCAACATCGATGCCCTTGATTTGGATGGCGGCAAGGGGCTACCGTCAGGACCTAAAATCCTTACTGGGTTTTTCATCAGTAACGAAACCTTATCGCCCTGCGTGGACGCTTAACGATGCCTAGCTGAGCCTGAAGAAGCTGAATTAACCCCATGAGTATCCCAATATCTGTTTGCTGATAGGTAACCGATCGGGTGCCATCCCCTTGCGCATAGGAGAACGAAACGCCCTTCGCGCCGGACGATAATTCGATATAGGCTTGCTGCGCTCGGTTTAATGCCTCTTCTAATTGGGCGCGACTCATCGCACCGGCCAGTAGGCTAGTGTTTGCATTGAACATGGATATCCTTACGCCAGCCTTCTGGCTCTACTTTTGGGTGTAGTGGGTTGTGACTCTGGAATAATGACGCCCGGAAAACGCAAGTTGGGCTTGTCTTCTGTAACGTCCGAAGGAGGCAGTAATTTTTCAGGATGACTTAAAAGGCTGTCAGCATATTGGTTAAGACTTAATCCAAAATGCAGCAACCCTTTCAATGCTGCATAGCTGTATACCCGGCAATCTAATGCCTCATTTGCCCGCCCGGGCAATAATTCCCAAACGCGATAACGTTGCCCGCCCGCCGTTTTAACAACGGAGCGCTCTGCAAGTAATTGGCTAAAATAGTGTAAATCACGCTCAACTGGGTAGTGCATATACCCAGCAGAAGGGATACCCGCCGCCGGTTGCTCCATGTGAAGACGGGAACGAATGGCGTCTTTTGCAGCATTAACACCCAGTATAATGGGCTTGAATTGAGACTTTGACCGAGAAGATGGTCGCTTTGTTGGCCAGATGGGTGAACGCTTACCGCCTCTTGCCGACTCGCCTTTTATCGCCCATATCCGCCGTCCAATACGCTCTTTGGAAAACTCATACACTTTCTGGGTATGATGCCCGCCGGAGTCGTGACAGGCAGCCATAATCGTAAAACCTCGCCCGTCCGCTCTCCGCCATGTCTGCTTCAGGTAAGCATCAAGCCGACGCCAGGGTTCGTCAGTTTCTAAATCTCCCTCAATAACGTCATAAGCGATAGACCAGCTTTCTTCATTCCGGCCCCAACCCACCACCTCAATCTCAAGTCGTCCGTCTTGTGTATCGATACCGGCGGTGACGACGGCAACACCATCAGGGACTTCAGCGGAATAAACCTCACAACGTTCTGCCAGGCTTTTTTCACTGAGCGCCTTTTCACCGCGATCTTCATAGGGTTCACCCAAGACAAGGTTAATAAATGTCTGGCGCATCAAAGGGTCGTCTTTTACCCGCAACCACTCGGCAACCAGATACTTCCATGCCGCGTTAGGGAAGAGACTGTATCCCGCCCAAATATGAAAACCCGCATGCCCTTTAAAGGGCATAGTTGCCTGCCACCTTCCCGCTTTCACCATTCCGGCTTTATCGTTGTGATGGATCACACAACCGTTATGGCGGCAAACATAATAGGCGGTATCGGGTAATCCATTACCGTCAGAGTCTTTATCCCACTTAATTCCGTATGGCGTTGTTGGCCCACCCCATTCCAGCGTTTGAAACTCACCACAGTGAGGGCATGGAACATAATATTTACGCTGATCACTTTCAGCATAAGCCTTCTCAATGCGGCTAATTCCTTTAACCGTCGGGGTTGATCCTAATATTATTTTTCTATTCCAGAATGTCTCTGAACGCTTGGTACCCAAGGCTATCTGATCACCATCAACACCGGCCCCCGCTATCGGATACCCATCAACTTCATCAAAAGCAATGATTCGACAAGTTATACGACGGAAGCCACCAGGACTGTTTGCCCCTACCAGCGTTAAATTAGAACCGTTGAGAAACTGCTTTTTAAGGATGGTCTGGTTACTGCTCTTGGCTTTCGGATCACCGGATATCTCAGCGAGAACAGGGGTATCCCTGAGCATGGGAGAAATTTCAGTCTTACTATAATCCTCCGCATCTTCAACGCGGGGTTGCACAACTAAAATGGGTGAGGGGTCATGTACCAGATAATAGCCAATAACATGATCCAAAATCTTGGTGTAACCCACTCGGGCAGATTTCATGACGGACACCTGAGTAACCAGTGGATCGGTTACTGCATCCATAATGCCATCCTGATAAGCAAAAGAGCGAAATCGTCCAGTCTGTGCACTGGTCTCTTTTGACAATACCGCATGCTTATTGGCCCACTCACTCAATGATAGAGGTTCGGGGGGCTTTACGTTCTTGCGTCGTTGATGCAGTTCCGTGGAGAAGTTTTGCCAAGCGGCCGGGTCAACTGCTCTCTCCGTTGTTATTGTTATCAAGGCTTAGCTCCTCCATTGCCTCGTAAACCACTTCTTGCAGTGCTTCAACAAACTCCGCATCGTTAGTGGTTGAGGCCAGCACCCGCAAGCGGGGACCATGTTCGGGAGCGATGGCAATCAGGCGGGTACGCATACGTGAATATTCGCTACCTACCGCCTCAATCATCTCTTTGTAAGGAAGTACCTGACCTGATTTAATGTCATATTCCAACCGAGTGAGCAGCGCCAGAAAGTTTTCTTTCATTTCTCTGGCTTCATCGATTGTCATCTCGACGCCGCTTTCAGCAATCATTTTCTTCACAACGTCTGCGGGAGAATCCACCGGATCTTTATCAGGTCTGTTACCTGATCTGTTACCTTTGGCTCTGTTACCCGTCTTGTTACCTGCTTTGTTACCCTGCGTGTTACCTGCAACTTTTTTCTCTGGTCGGGTAACAGTTTTCCGAAAGCGCTCAATGTTGTCATTTGATGCCTCGACATCAATGTCATCACCCGCTAAAACCAGCCACCCACGCGCCTTCCACGCCGTAACCGTCTTTCGACTGACATTGTGAAGTTTGGCAAAATCTGACTGGTTCATGTGTTACCTTAGTTGTTACCTGTTACCCAAATTTCAAAAGTTGAAAGCTAGACGCAGAACGGGGTGCGCAATGTCCCGTGTAATAAATGTTGCCAGGAGGGACCCATTTTTTTCTAGATGATAATGATTGTCATACAGGTTCATAATGATTCCGGTTTTGAGCTGAAAGGATAGTCAGTTGTTACCTGGTTATCAGCGCCTCGGCTAATAACGTGTTAATTAAGCGCCTTATCTATCTCACCTAACACATGCAGCGCTTCATTGAGATAATCCTCTGTTCGCCTGACTGCGGTGTGAGTGCGGCCAATTTGATTTGACGAGACAGGACGGGTGTCAGCAAAATCCCCACCTAATGAAGTGCCAGTAATACGATCAAGCAATGTGGCAACAGTCTGAGCTAGCTTCAATGATAATTCTTCAGTGCGAATTGCCCGAGAATGTAAATCAGACAATCGGCCAGGTAAGCAATCAAGCGCAGTAAAAGCACTCCCTACAGCTTGAGCTAATTCAATGGCGCGCTGTTCTACATCGCCTTGCTTATACAGAATGGGATAGGGTTGTTTTCCTGTTAACTCACTGGCCAATAGCTGCTGTAGCGTTTCCTGAGCAGCGTTTAAGTATGTAGCCTGAAGCACCGTGCCACCTGTTTCGCATGTTATTTGTGCATTCTTAATTGTGCCGTTATTCACTGTGATACCTCATCTATTTAGCCGTCTTCAATGCCTGCTCGATTGCCAGGCTTAACGCACCAGGCATTAAAGCCTGTGCCATTGCATTCGCTCGGTCGAAGTATCCAAGCGTTGGTTTAACTGCCAATGCGTCACCAAACTGAATCAGCAGCTTAGGTGCTCTTTGTTTCTCTCTGGCGCGATGCACCCCGTTAGGAGAGCGCTTCTGACGCTTCTTAACCTTTTTGCTTTTCTTCCCTTTCTTACGCTGGAAGAAACCACTAACGCCATTCACCTCACCTACAAACACATTTTCTTTAGCTTTGAGCTGCTGCGTTTTATTACGGGCTAAGTTTCCGAACTTATTAAGCTTTATGTTTTTAGGGTTAAGCAACGCCTGACCATTGAGCTTGTGCTGACCTCCGAACTCAAACGGTTCGAGATAGCTCGCAGCAATATCACGTACAAACACTTTGGCCTGTAATCGGTCTTTGCGGGCACCAAACGAGCCAACAGAATTAACAGTGAAAGGGGTCGGATTATCCAGATTGCGCTGCATACCCACCTTCTGAGCGGTTGCAATCTGGCGAGCAACACTTGTTAGCGCCTGAGCAGCAGCAAAAGGGAGCTGCTTTTTAATCTGCTGGAGCTGATTAGATAAATCCTTAAGAGTTGCCATGATCTATCCCTAAATAGAAAAACCACCAGCTTATAAGGCCAGTGGCTTAGATATAAATAACCGCCCGTAGGCGGCTGAAATTATGAAATGTTATTTCTATGCTCTTGCAATGAAGCAGATATTGTATTTTCAAATCCTGGGAGCGCTTCTTTCCTTACTATGGCTCTATTGCCTACATCATATTTCTCGTTGTACTGCTCTCTAGTAATATCGAATTGATCTAGTTGCACTAGCTGGCTCGGGGGTGATATCCCGCGCTGTTGGTCATCGATTACTTTCACCCTATAGGTATTGCTATCAATTTCTATGACATCGTACCTAATCAAACGACTGTCGGTATTACTGTTAATATAATAAGTGGTAACTCCTTGAAAAATCATGCTGAACTCCTTTGATATAGTGAGTTCACACATTACCGCTAGGGTTTATCCTAGGGAAGGATAATTTATAAACGCTCATCAATAAGATCATAAATTAGTAAGATAATGTTTTAGAGCCGTTGTAAAAGTGGCTCTCAATTGAGGTAGCTCCGATTTCAGAGCTTCCTATTTATCGCCTTGACCGTTTTTTGTCTTCCATCGCCAGTAAAACATCAAGAAGGACCTCCGCCTTCTCAATATTCGAAACGCCAATAGATATTCTGCCACAGTTCAAATACTGGAAACCTTCCTTCAAGTAACGGCAGATAGTTTCCAGTTGCTGTTTCTCGCCGTTGGTCATGTTCGGGTTACCTTCCCTTTCCCTGTTTCAGTCAGCACGTAACAAATCAGCTCATTGGCTTCCTGAACCAGTGATTTGATCTTTGATACATGCCCCGCTTTCACACTCTTCCACTCATTAAGTCCGGTGCCAAACATGCTAGCAATGCGCTTATCATGCTTCATATCCGCACAAGCCTGGTTAAGTTCTTCCATGATGCTTTGTTTGCGGGGATTGATTGCTACGCCTTTAGTCCAGTAGTCATGCAGAACAGCAAAACATTCCTCTTGATACTGGATCAGCTTGTCGCGAATGTCGGCACGTACTTTTGCGGGGTTAATGCTGAATAACCAGCCGTTAAGTTTACGAATGGGGATGCAGAGCATTTCCTGAACTCCGCCACGCGAAGGCATGGTCATATGACCACACCCATACTTTCCCTTTTGAGCTATTAATTTTCTATGCTGTGATTTCCAGTCCAGCCCGATAGCCTCAATAACAGGCTTCATTGCCACATACTCAACACCGCCTTCACGGACAGTCGTCAGTTTGTCTCCATTAAATTCAATTTCTGTAATGACTGGATATTCCATTGTGTATTCCTTTTGGAAATGACCCTCAGTGCCCAGAAATGACAGCCCATAGAAGCTCACCAGCTATACCGGCATTCCTCTGAGGCTCATTTCCAAACAGGATCTATGGTTGGTTACGCCGGGCGTGGCGTTAGATTTACTGCATAAAAAAAGCCCGACCTAAGTCGAGCCTTCTTATTCGACCTGCCGCTATAAAACGTCAGGTGATATGTGTGTTGTACTCAAATTGCGACAAGCGCGGCTTTGCTACTCCTCTCGGCTTTCCGAACCGCCAAGATAATGATCAACCTCCAGTGGGGTTAAACAATTCTATTCGCTGACGTTAGCCACCATTTCAACCAAATCTGTGAAGTCCAAGCACATATCCAATCGGTGACCATGATCATCGACAAAGTTATAGCTCTTGAAGTGTTCAATTATCTCTTTGGCGCTTTTGCCACTTAAATGAGATTTATCAATTGATTCGTCAACCTGTTTCATCTTCAAACCTTCATTCAGTTGGTTACGATAGCGCAAGTTCCACTTTGGAAATTGCTTTTCTAGGAGGTGGTGTCTATCAATATTCGAAAGTCCCTGCCTCCGTTCACACGTCATTAATGAACGCACCGTCTAAGGGACAGTATTTTGATGTAAACATCAAAAAAGCTGGCTACCCTTACCGCAAAGTTGGGTGATTAATTCAGCGGGGCTGCTGTCCCCGCTTTTCTTCAATTTGCCGAATGCTCGCCTTATCTGCGTTGCACTGCTCTATCACCGCCAACATGTCTTCATTCAGCTCCACGCTCTGTCCCCATGTCATTGTGTTAGGGATGTCAGGTGGCATGCAGTCAGAAAGTAAGCTGATCGGGATTGGTACTGACGGGACAGTTACGTATTTTATTTGAGTGCGCGCGCAGCCGGTCAATTGCGCCAGCAGGCACAAAAAGATTAGCGCAGCCATCATTCGCAATATCGCTCTTGATACCAGCCTTGGTTCTCTGTGAGTCCAATATGATCTGTTTTTTTGCATCTTCGTTGGCCTTGGCGATATCGTTGAATAGACGAACTGACGTGGTGTAGTTTCCTAGCGTGAATTGGGCTACATCCCTTTCACCGGTTACTGTAGCAATGGCTTTATCCTTCTCAACTGATTGCCCGTAGTAGTGAAAAGCTAACCAGACCAATCCAGTGAAGATGGCTATCAGGACAGCCGCGAGTATTGCTGTTACGCGGTTCATGCCGGATAGTCTTTAAATGGAAGCTGGAAGTGAGGGCCGTCTTTCAGCGTCTTCCAGTCGCCGCCCCACTCAATAGGAACGCCAACTTCTTTAGCGGCCTGTTTGAACACAGCCGCTATCTGTTCGTAGTATTTCCATTCCCATGAGCCGCTTGCGGTTGGGTAAGCAAATACGTCGATAGCGTGTCCAGTAATATGATGGCTATTCATGGTCTGGCTCTTGCCAGTTGCCACCAGCTCTTTTTGCCGCTCTACCGTACGGACACCTTCGATAACACCGAAATCAACAGCCGAAAGCTCAAGGGCGCGGCGAACCACTTTCACCAGATTAGCGTTAACGCCTTTCAGGTTATTCTCGCTTCGCTGGCTAAATCTGAAATTTTTCATGGCTTATTTCTCTGTATTAGCGCCAGTTCGACGCTCAATAATGTTCAAAATAATTTCGCGGATTTTATCTGCACCAATAAAACCTATTACCGGGCCAATAGCTGGAGCGGCAGCAGAAGGAAGCCCCCAGTGTTCAAGTAACCCTCCGAGACTTAATGCAATCAGGGCGCAAACGCAGCCGCCCATAATTGAATAAATCCATCGTTTACCGTCTCTTACTGACATCATCACTGCTATCGAAAATGCGCTGGCTGCGGTGTAAATAATCGGGGCGTTGTCAGCAATCCAGCTCATTGAAGTCACCACGAATCCCGGTGGGGTTTGATCGTTCATAGACACCCCTTATCCGGGCGTAAGAAATAAAAAAAGCCACGCAATAGCGCAGCCTTGATTCTGGTTAATTTTGACATATCATTAGTGTTTCTAATATGACATAAGGCACATTAAAACAGTAATTAAGGCGTTATTATGGAAAGTAGAGGCACACACACCTCTAAATTATTATCTTTATTAATTAGTTAAAATGGAGATTTAATGAGTTTTTTACATACAAAAGAACACCTCGACAGAGGCGATACTGTTGCGGTTGAATGTTCACATCAAGTGAATGTGCTCGTTATGACCGATAATGACTTTAACAACTATAAGAATAACCGTGGATTCAACTATCACGGCGGATTCTTTAGCCAGTTCCCAGCACATGTAACCGTTCCAAATACTGGCTCATGGAATATTGTTATCGCACTTCCTCCTGGTCGTCAGGCAAATATCAGGCACTCAATCAGTATTATTCCTGCTTGATTGTTCGCCTTTAGCCTGAAGTAATGCATCCTCAAGGGCGGAGATGATCTTCTCTTGCGTCCCGTCCTTTAAATAATTGTTGCTCGCCATGCCTTCCAGCGTTGCTGGATTACGCATCCAGATAATCTGTCCACCTTCTATGCAATTAATTTTCATGTCTGGCCTCTGTTAGTTATCTCATTAAAATTTAGCCCACCAGTTCAGCCACTCATTATCAGTAATGTGTGTGTGGAGTTGATTGGGTGACTGATGGGCTAAAACGAAAAAGCCCCAGCGAATGCCAGGGCTTAATAATTAACCGAGCTATCTCGGCTGTTACATCACTACGAAGTCACATTAACGCAGGATTTTATGAACTTTATTTTGAATATCTAGCTGCAATGACGGCGACTCAATACTTCCATCTGGAGAGCTTTTGTTCATTAGCATGGCATCGAGCTTCTCACGTTCTGTAGGGCTCAGAGTGCAATATAACGCTGCAACTATCTTTTTCAGTGCTAATAATTCAAGCGTTAAATGTGACGTGACGTCTGACATGCTTTACCTCTCAGGAATCCTCTTGGATTCGAGAGTATAGCTATTTCTGGTAGAAACTCTCTAAATCGATACCATAATTAATAATTTGCAAAAAAATGCCAGCATCTAACTTCACTACATTCGACTGAGCACCAACCATTAGTGAGGCAATGCTCCGAATAGATTGGGATATGAACCGGTTATTCAATGAAGCACAGGCGAATGTAGAAATGAAAAAAAAGCCCTAGCGGTTAGGCGGGGCTGAAGCGAAGGGGTATCGTTACGGGGGCCTGCCCGTGGTACTGGCCAGTTGGTTATACATTAACTCTAGCTTATAAAACCATTAACGCGATTGGATAGTTAATAAAAATCACTATTACTAATGCGTATTATTAAGCATATCTTTATGAATTTTATTAACTTACCTATTAAACTTAACTTAAGTCACATTAATTAAATAAAACAATCATATGATATCTGGCAGTAAAAACTTCCCTGGTATTCGCCTATTAGCCCCCCTTACCAAGATAAGCGGTGGTAAGTTTTTTTTGCACCCAAGAATCAACATTCGGCTGGATACTGTTTCACAACGATTGGATTAACCAATCCAGTACCCATGCGAATACATCAGCCCATATGTTAGACAATCGTCAACCAACAAAAAGGGATAGTGATTGAACTTTGTTACCTATATACGTATCTGTAGTTATATGAATACTCTTGAGTAAAAAAAGGGACTACGAATGAAAAAACTATTAATCATCTTAATTATCCTCATTGGCTCTATAGTTTTAGTTGCCTTTGCTGCACATGCAGTGGGCATGGAACTGTTTGAGTTAATTATGCACAAATCCGGGGTCAGTTGTTATTTTAAGAAGTTAATAAAAATGATAAATAAATTTCTAAATTTAGGACTGCATGGCTCAATTGACTTAAATAGTTTCCGGTCTTTCCCGGCCGTCACTTCACATCAGTGAGGCATACTCAGCTTCTTTTGGAAAGTCGATAGTGCGTATCAACCTGAGCATACCTCGCAATCAGTATAAGCGAGACTCTTTCTGGTCTTCAAATTTATTACTCAACTCAATGCTGTCTGGCAATAACGCCCATGCGACATAGAAATCATGCGGTGTCAGTTCACTCATTAGCCAGGTATAAATACCGGTATAGCCATCTGAGTCACGCACGTAGCCAATATGATAACCATCGCAAGGATTGAGCAATAATACTGTTTTGCCGTCCATGTCAGACGTTAGCTTCTCGTTTGCTGGGTGGAATGACAAACCCTCGATGATCTTCTTCGACATTATCTGGCTCCAGAAATTACAAAACCCCGGCAATTAACCGAGGCTTTGAATTTGGTGCTGTGATAGCTAGCTTCACGGGTAGGATGACTGAGCCAACAATCGTTACAAAGTAACTATCACAGCACTGTATAATTTACATTGTAATTATAAACAAAGAGTAAACATAACCATGTTTATAGTTTCTATGCGTCACAAAATGACAAAACCCTGCCGAAGCGAGGTCTTTTAAATTATGTAAGCTGCGTAACAAAGTAACTATCCTTATCACAGTACAGACATTTTTGCGTACGCGTTAATTATTTTCATGTATCTTGTATTTTATTTTTTCCGCTCTAAGGATTGGATATGCTTTTAGGTAATTATGATAGATATGTTGTTCAATGTGAGGTCGAACTAGGAAGAACACCTAAAGATGCCCCCACTATGCCCGCATCAGATGCATTATTAGCTGTTCAGGCTATGTTCAAAGCAAACAAAGCCATTTACAGCATCGGTGCTGGAAAATCTACCGTGCGAATAGTGGATATGAAAAGAGATGATGCCAAAGGACATACAACTATATTGTTTCAATATGCGAATTCAGAAGCGTCAGATCCGCATTTTGCAAACAAGAAAACAGGGGAGTCGCGTAAAGCTGACAGAGCTGATGATGAAGCCCCAGCGATTACTTGTCATATTTGCATAAAGCACACTCCTCACAACGCTGAATTATTCCCTGATCTGTATAAAGCGATAGTAGAAGAGGTTCCCGGACTGACGAAGTCGTTAATCTCTAGTGCATTAACTTGGATGATATCTGAATCAACCAACTACACTTTTGAACGTAAAGAAGGTAATAAGTCACGCGAAATAAAATGCAGACCAATTATTAATATTACTCCTTACGCTTCAAAAACACTTCAAGAATCATTGAAAACTGGTGTTCTTACGGGCATGACGGCAGTAAGGTATAAAAACAATAAAAAGTTGGACGAAGATGGCGATATTCATGTGATTCAAGAAACAATGATCTTGGCATTTAAAAAAACGCGCGGCCAAAAAGCAATCGATCTTGTGAAAAAGGCAAGTGATCTAGTTAGAGGCATGGAATATTCCAATTTAAAACTAACAAGAAAGGATCAGAATAAGCGGGTTATAAGTGATGAAATTGATGTTTCTTATGAGAAATCCATAGAGGATATTGCTGATACTATATTTTCGGAGAAAGAGAAAATAATATTAACAGATATAATAGAAATGTGCCAAAAGCAGATTCATGCACAACTTGCTACAAAAATGAACGTTTTACTGTTAAAATAGAAGACATGGCAAACGATGGATTTTATTGGGAGGGGTTATGAGTGCTTTAAGTAAAATTGCAACTCCTATCAATTACATAAGGATTTGCCACCCTGAAAAAAGGGTCTTCGATTTTTGGATTCCAGCACTTGCTTCTATAAGTATTGGACTTTTCCTATTATCTTTAGACAAGCCCATCGCGATCCTTAGCAAGGATGGCTTAATCTCTGTTGTTAATGGGATTTTACAAATTTTATCAGGATTTTACATTGCTTCGATGGCAGCAGTTGCTACTTTTCAAAAAGATGGAATGGATGATTTAATGGATGGTACCCCTCCCACATTAAAAGGGGTTAGCTTAACCAGAAGGAAATTTCTTACATATCTTTTTGGTTATTTAGCTTTTTCCAGCATTCTGCTCTATTTTATTGGTGGCGGGTTACAACTTCTTGCTCCAACTATCGCTAAGATAGCATGGATTAATATTACACTGGTAAAGCAGACTTTCGTCACTATATACTTATTCATAGTAATGAATATACTTTGCACAACAGTGCTTGGTATGCACTTTATGATAGATAAAATGCATGATGATAAGCAAAAGGTAAAACTTAATCATGTGGAATTTAACGAAAGTCAAGATTTTCATACAGACAAGAATGATTCAGATAATAAAAGAGACTAAGAGTCTCTTTTATTATAATGAGATCAACTTACTAACAGTTCTTATTTATTCCTCTTCCTCATTATTATATATCTAAACGAATATCTAACATTGCTAAACACCCACCAATAAACCCCTGCGCCGTCTGCATCTCTTTTCTGATTGTCCCATCTGAGCATTTCCGTCTTTTGGCTATCATGCGCAGTGAAACACCAAATACATAATGCAAAATCACCAGCTCATATTCTTCTGGTTTGTACTTTTTCAGTCGTGCCACACAGCCATCAATCATAATGCCATCATCATCGCAGCACTGAGGTCTTGATTTATTAGTGTTCGGCAATAAACTTTTAAACCCTGCGGCGACTGGTTGCCAATCTACCTGGCTGTTATCACTAGCAGCCCAACCTCCCCAGCGTTCTAATACCAATTGAATATCACGCATATTATGGATACCCCTCTGAATTCCTGGACGTTACCCAATAAAAAAGCGAGCCGTATTTAATATACGACTCACTATTTATATTGATTAGCTATGTAGATATATTATCATAAATCGTAACGATAAATGAGGAAATAACGGTAATATCTGCCACGATAGCAGCACGTTAGGCGACGTTAATTGATTTATTTAACAAAGTCGTTTATTACAGGTGCATTCATCACCAGATCCCCCGTCTATTCCAATGCTTCTGCTTTTGCATCCCCTATACGCACTCATGCACTCCTATCAAATTCAGATATACCGCATCACTATTTGAGCCAATAAAATCCTGATGTCGCTCACTTTGCAAATACCATTTCAATACATCCAGTGCCTCTCGTTGATGGCGAGGGCGGATGATTTCAAGCTTCTTATCAAGATAGGTTTCACGGTCTGATATAGGGCCGTCGCAATCATAACCATATCCACCAGGGTCCATTTCTTTGCAAGCAGCATTACGCACCGTATATAACCATTGCCAATACTGAAATTCTCTTACAACATCAGACAGTGTATGAGGCTCTGGTAAAACCCCAGCGAAACCCTTTGACGCTTGCGCTCGCAGGTCCCATACCTCAGTAACTCGCTTACCCTCAATACATCCCTCCTTTTTTTCCTTAGGTGTCCAGCCAAAATCATTATCATAAATATCACCACAGACCATCTCCATGAGTTGTTCAGCTTTGGTAGGTTCCAATGCAGCCTCATAGCTGCCAAATGTCCCCCTGACTTCTGCTGCACGAGTAAATTGGGTTCTGGCCCTGTCTATATAATGCTGCGGGTCGCCCATCATCATTGTGGAAAAGCTGGCAGTCCATCCCGCACCATTCGCTTCCAAATAACGAGTGTAATTATCACGAGCATCTTTGGGGGAGATAGTCAGTTTGTGCAAGGCTTCCTCTGCGGCGGCAATATGTCCCGGTTCGCCGGTATTGATAACTTCCAACACCCATAAATAGGCGTCGGTCTGCCTGTCTCCCGTAATACGCCGCTGTACAGGTAACGGCTTTGGCACTATAAGTGCAGTGCTGTATTGCTTCTCTGGTATCTCAAACATCGCGACATGCTCGGGATTATCAGCAAATAATCCAGACCGCTTACAGGCGCTTTTGACTGTGCTCAGATTCAAGTTAGTCATGTCAGCTATCCGTTTATAACCGATGCCTGACTGTTTAAGCCGAAATACCTCAGCACGTAATTCTTTTGTCATTGTCATTCTCATGATATGCATACCCTGTATTCTTTTACTCTCTGTCAGGGCATTGGTGTAATACCCCGCCAGAGAGAATGATTTATCCGATTCAGGTCAGTTCAAATGGAGGCAATCTGCTTACTCCTCCAAATCATCAGGCATCATGAGCACCACGAAGTGAGGCTGCTTACCGTCAATTCTGAGCGTTTTCTTAGTGATCCCCTTGCTCGGTTTATCCAACATACCGGCATCCACGAGAGCCTGAGCAAAAGCCACCGCATTGGCACCTACGGCAATCTCGTTTCGAAAGACTGAGGGAAAAGTATGAAATACCAATGTATCGAGTCCCGGCTTTTTCTCTCGATATCCCGCCAAATCCTTTATTGGTAAATCTCGCGGATCCGTTTCAGGATGTGGTAAATAACGGCTATAACCGAAGCGTTGCAAGAAAGATTCAGCCTGTTCCGCCCATGCTTTTGATTCACGATTACCCATACCAAAATCATTAACCCATGCATTAAAGCTATGTTGTAAAGCGTCACGGCACTCTTGCTCACTCCAACTGGTAAGGTGTTTGGAAAGCAGCAAAGCGGCTTCCAGTATGGCGAACCTCGATGCAACACGGCGTACCTGCTCACTGGCTTCATCGGGTAATAATGCTATCCACCGACGTTCCGCATCCCTGACAGCTTTCGCTGCTACTTCTTTCTGGCTGGCTAGACATTTTATCCATGCCCGCCCTACCGCACCGTAGTGGTCTTTACAGGCATCTCGCATAGCATCTGCATGCGCTTTACCGTCCTTATAGCCGTGGTATTCAGTTGCTTTGGTAATAGGGACATTTAATAACCGCACCAGTTGACCGGCATTCACTTTGCCTCCATCAGCTCGGATATAACTCTCAAGGTCGATTTCACCTGTACTGAATGCCATTGCTCGCCAACGTTTCACATCCCGATTACCGCCCTCCTTGGCCCCCTGAATTTTGCCAACCCCGTTAAATAAGGCGTAAGCAGCATCAGCAACTGCGCGTTTATTGCTGCCTTGCCCTATCTCATCCAGCGGCATAAAACCGTCATTGTGCGCCGCAGCCTCATTTACCAAGCCCAATGCTGTTGAGTACCACGTCAGTTTCAGCGCTTCGGGTTCACCATAAACAGTGGTAGCCGCGTTACCCGTCGTGGTTTTACCCGCGGAGGAGCCACCGAATAAATGAACACCAAAACCATCCGCACCAGCCAAACCAATCAGCGGAGCAGAAAAGGCACAGGCAATACCCAACATCATGGAGGGATTACCTCGAGCAAGTTTGGCCACATTGTTGCGCCAGCTCTCTGGGGTCCCTTTAGTGGTGTAGCCTTTTGCCGCCGATGAGCGACCATTAAAGAGTACCGGGGTTGCAGGTGCGCCAATCACCGAACCATCCGGCATGATGTATGCACCGCACTGCCAGCCAGTAGCATTGGCAACTGTCCAAAGCTGCCGCTCTCCACTGCGTTGCAGGTAGTCAGCCAGTATTGCCCGTAATCCACTTTTGGCTGTGATAGATAAACCACCAGCTCGCAGCCGCGACCAGCCTTCCCGCTCGCCAATGTCACGCATGGGTAAAGCTTCTGAACGTTCGGTACTGTTACCCTCCGGCGTCCAGGAGAGGATCAGATACCGCTCGTTATCGTCTTCACCTATCCCCGCAACGGATATCGGGTCACTCAGCCAACTTTCTCTTTCCGTAATATTGCCGTTACTTTTATCCAGTTTGGGTTCAACCCAATACATGCCCCCTTTACGCTCATCAACATAGGGACGCCTGACATCCTGAGGCTCCGCTACCGGAGGCACCTCTTCTGCCAAAATATGTGGTTGATATAGAGAATCAGCAAACGCGGTAATACTCGTATCCAGTCCATACTGCTGACGGTAATCATCCCAGTCGGCTTTATGGTCTGTCGGTGGTAAGGCAACCCAGCCATTCACAGCGGTAGCCGCTTTTTCAGCAGACTCCCTCCCGACATTCTTTTCACCGGGTTTAAGGTCGTTATCAGCAGCAATGATAATTTTCGCATCAGGCCAACGTTCCCGGCAGGCTTTCGCTATATGGATCAGGTTCCCTTCATCAATAGCAGCCAGCACAACCCCATCACTCAGTAACGAAACTGTAACGCCGGTTGCGTTACCCTCAGCAATTAACACCGTTACAACCAGCTCATCATTCAGTGCAGTTGGAAGTCTCACTGGAATGAATGAACCTTTCTTGATGGTGCCGGATATCAGTCGTTTGGTACCATCAGGCTTAATCACTTGCGCACCCGTGACTACACCCTCCATTGTTTGCAGTACCAGCAGCAAAGAACCGTCACTCAATAGGGCTTGAGGGGGGCTTGGAAGCCCCTTATTAAGTAGGTACTGAGATTCGCCAGGTACCGTTTTCGCCACCAACTCCGCAACCTTATCCGCTATCGGGATACCGGGTTGTACCGGCTGTTTTACATATTTAGCAGGCACCGTCGCAGACACTCGCGAGTCGGGATCCATTCCCAGTGCGTCTGCTACCATGACCGCCGCCTCAGTGGAGGTGCATTGCTTAACTTTCTGTACCAGCTCAAGCCCATCACCGGCACCACACTGATTACAGAAATGAGTCCCACGTCCATCCTGATCATCAAATCGGAATCTGTCTTTGCCACCACATGCAGGACAAGCAGAATGGTCGCGAGGTCTTTCCGGTACATCAATACCGAGATAACCAAGAATATCGCGCCAACGGTTGGTGGCCTGAGCCGTAACTTCACGGATCAAATCAATGGGCTGTTTCATCGACTCCCTCCTCGTAAGCGGCGACCTTTAAGCTATCGATGTATCTTGCCAGAGCAGCATGTAAGCAACCTGTTATTGCTGAATTATCAAATTCACCGGCATCAATCCGTTGATAAACTTCAGTTACAGGGACCTCAATCAAAGGTAACCACACATCGCTTCGCAACACATGAATCGTGATACTAGGAATTCCATAAAGAGGAATTGTTTGTCCTACCATATATTTAGTCATGCTGCGTTTCCCCCACTGAATACCAGCCCATGCCGGTTATCTTGAGGATTAGCCAAAGTCTCTACGACTGTAGCCTTCATGACTTCCGTCATTGTCTCGACGCCGTGCGGTGTCAATTTACTGTTATCTTTACTCAGCATCTGAGTGTAGGTTTCCACAAGAATCCGCGAGCCGTCATCACGCCCGAACTCCTGAAAACAAAGCACTTCCAAAGAATGAATAAGGCAATTACAAATTGCTGCCTCAGTTAAATTTTCCAGAACAACAACCTTTCTAGAATTAATAATGACATTGGCAATGGATTCGCCTCTATTTCGTTTCTGACAATAAGCGATAAATGCCACTGCAATATGTTTACGATTTAATTCGATTGAATGATTCAGGTTCGTCATAAATATATCCTTTCCTTTCATCAGGCCGAGCGAGTCCCCAGCCTGATGGCTGTCATTTTTGAGATGTTGGAATGCTAACTAATTAAATACAGGGCATTTAGCTATTGGCTTTATCAAGGCGCTCCATTTTGTCCGGCCTCCCGCTCAAGCAAATGAACCGCAACTGGCCCGGCGAGATCCAGTGCTAGACCTAGTAATTCCTTTTCGTCAGTAGTATCTAATTCAACATTGGATTCAAACATCAACAGCAAGAGAGCATTTAATTGACCAGCCTTATGCGTGGCAATATCCAGAGGTACTGATTCACTGGCTTTCATGGTTATGCTCTCCAGATAAAGGTAAATTCAGTAACGAACCGTGCCAGCGGCATAATGCAGGGCGATGAATATCCGTCACGGCTAAAGGTAACGCGATTAAAGGCAACGGAATCGACAGTGACCAATGAGCCATGACTGTCTTTGTAACGATCATTTGGCTGTGGCTGGCCCATAATTCACCCCCTTAATATTTTTCGCCGCTTTTTCAGCGCGTTCCTGAGCGATCCAAAGAAGTTCATAACCCGTGTCGTTACCATCCTCACTAGCAATTAGCATTGAACTGACTTTTAAAATTGAAGCAATTTCACTGAGAAGATCGGAAACTTCGCAGGGCGCTAATTTATCCATGAGTCACCCCCATAACATCGGACAGATTGATGCTATGTACTGCCAGCCATGCTTCGCGAGGCCATGATTTTACAGAGCCATACTGTGGGTCAGGCACAATCTCTGGTTTAAAACCATTCTCAAGACACCATTTGCGCAATGGATGCCATGCGAACTTCAAGTGAGTCACGTTCTCCACCGCTTTCACCGTGGCATGCTTTGTACTTTCCCCCAGCCGTTCTTCCAGTACACGACATTTGCGAGTCGCGGCACTTAGTTTGCCGAGGGCGCTGGCTTCACGTTTCCGGCTAATCTGACCTTTGGTGCGAACAGCTTTATCGGCGCGTTGCTTTTCAGCTAAGCGGCCTTGCTCGGAGTCGATAGCCAGTTGAAGGATTTCCAGACGACTGAGGTCGGGAATGGTTGCAGGTGCTGGCAATGCATCACGTCGGGAGAAGTAAAACTCAGTGAGGTCATTGAAGTAGTCCCACGCCTGATCCGTTTCTAACATCTTCGCGTGATTGGCCGCACCGCGCTCAGTCCAGAGCATAAGTGAGCGAGTTTTTGGCGAGATTTGCAGTTCGCTTAAAACTAGTCGCAAATTGTTGAGTTCAGTACCAACCACTTTGAAGAAGTGCTTACCCTCAACAAAACGGGATTTATTTTCATGGTGGTTTTGCTGAATACGAATCACCGTTGTGCCATACCCAGCCGCAAGCTGCTCGGTGGTTGCCACACGCTGACCGCGATACTCAATAACCTGCAAATCTTTGGCCGCTAGCGGAGCCAGTTCAGTTTTTTTAGACATTGCACACCCCCTGCTCATTTTTCGCATCATGCTCTTCAAACCGTACGATGTTATGTACCGCCTCTGCCCACCAATACACCTGCAACCGTTGCTGCTCGTTCTCAATCAGAGGAATAACAACCGTCAACAAATGAAGCAGACCTTCTTTAACGCGAAGTAACCGAGTGCGGGATACATTCTCGCTGGTGTCAGGGATTGGCTTACCATGGCTGCCCATCAGTTCAGCAATCAGGGCTTGAGTTTCTTTGTATGAAGGTGGGTAGATATCATCCTCATCAAGGAGCTGCATGATGCTGGTGATCTGAACGTTGCTTAACCGGCGCTCTGTAGCCCCCAAGAGAACAGTGGCAGATGCTTTATCAAGGCTTTCAGCTTCACCACGCCATGACAGTTTGAGAGCACCACCAGCAGCGTCTAATGCGCTAAATTCAACACGGTATTTTTTAAGCATTGCATACCCCCTGTGCAGGAATACGACCAGCAAAGGAAAGTACGAACTGACCAGCCAGGGAGCGACGGGCATCTTGTTCAGAATGGGCAGTGACTGATTCACGGTGTGGCTTAGCGTTCAAGTCAGAACGACACACTGCGAGAAAGAGATACTGAAATTTAGGGCGAGTTTGGGTATGATTTAACATAGCTACCTCGTTACTTACGTTAACGTTGGTGGTGAGACGCCTCAACAGTGTTCCCGCACTCTGAGGCGTCGCTATTTTGTTTATTACCTGTGCCTTACCTGTGGATAAGGTGTTTAAACAGGTTAACTCTGTTTGTTTAAACACGTCAACCATATTTTGTTTAAACACTTCACTAAATTTAAATCTTGTTGTATTGTCGATCCTATTGAAGAAACTCCAAATGGCGGGCACCATGGCGACAGGCCACAAGAACAATAAATCAACATACAAAGGGATTCGATTTCCCAACGATTTAATCGAAGAAATTGATGCAAGAGTAGAACGCGATAAAGAAGAAAACCCAAGTGCTAGCTTCTCTTCTTGGGTACTTGAGGCATGCGGACGTAAACTCAAAATTGAACAGCGCAAGAAGTCCAAAGCAGAACCATCTGAGTAATCCCAAAGGGTAGCATTCACAGTGCTACCCTTTTCTTTGCCTGAACCGAATTGCAGTTCCGTTAAACTCGATAAATCAGAGTATTTGGGTAATGACTGCTGAGCTAAATATTTGGCTGAGTGGTGATCTCCACTATATTCTGGAGATTGGTATAGATTGCTTGCACCAGGTACTACGGAAGTTTCGTAGTTTAAATTTTGAGCGTCAGTATTACTTACTTTCAACTGACCCGAAATCACCGAGATAGCTATAATCTGAGACATAATTACTGTATCCCCAGCTTGCCACCGCCAATAAACTCAAAAGGGATTTGCCCTATCTCATCAACCAATTTCTGGGCTTTCTGAAGTACAGGTAAATCATCTTGGCGCTTGCGTAAGCGCCTACCAGCATCAGAAGAGTCTTCATTGGATGATTTCCAAGCCGTAGCAACAATGTTCTGCATCTGCTGGAGCGTCAGGCGAGTATCAGCGACCAATCCCCCTGACTCTTTGTCCATTAAATCCAAAGCCCAACGCCTCAAATCCTTGGCAACAGGAGTTTCAGCCAGCAATCCAAGTAAGTGCAAACCCCGAAGAGAGAAAATACGTATTTTCGTCTTAAGATTATTGCAACCCATTGTTTTTCCCGAGGTCACTGTTGTAATGACCTCGGTCATACTGGCGGTAAACTCATCTGAGTTGCTGTTGTATAAGTTGGTAACTGATTTCGCATTGGCATAGCCTAGCAACTTAGCCGACTCTTTAGCTGTTACCCAAATCTTCCCATCACCATGATCAAAAGGAATTACAGTTTGATCTTTAAACTTCAGCACAATGGAATTAGAGGTAGTGCTAAATTCAGAGTGAGTTTGGCCGCTGCCAATTAAGGCATTTAATTTTTTCATGTTGAATTATCCTTCGTTAAATCATTTGGTAGCTGTAGCGACGGAAATCAAATGTTGGATTAAACCGAATGCAAGTACACGCAAGTAATGCACACCCTATATACATAATTAGGCGACCTCCTTGCGGGATTCAGCAATACGTTGGTTGATCCATTCGTCAATTTCGCTTTCAACGAAGGCAATAGAGCGGGTACCGATTTTTACTGGTTTGGGAAAGAGCCCCTCTGATATTAGGCGATAGATCCACGCTTTCCCGTACCCAGTTCGGCGCATTGCTTCATTCATGCGAATGAGTGTATTAGACATTTATTCACCCCTTTAGATTACGAGTCACGTTTATAGACTTCGTTAGCCTTCAGAAGTGATTTTGTACCACTAGATATGATGAGTGAAGGGAATAAAAAAAAAGATAATATACCGGAAAGAAATTATTATGATTTCTTCCGGAAAAAGTTTTTAATTTAACTTTCCGAAAGGATTTTCTTTAGTAAATTGTTTAGATAACCACTACTCATAACTTCATTCGCCATAGGAACTAATGTCTTCCTTACTTTCTCTGTCGTATCGACATCGTAATCGTCATAAAATAAGATATCACCATAGTTTTTCATTGTGAGTTTTGAATTAGTGATAGTTGACAGTATTTTTAAATCAAAATAGGCCAAAAGCTTTAACGAATTCCATTTATTGATATGAGAAGATTTAACAACTCCGTCGGAAAACATTTTGTAAGGTACTGAGGTGTCCTGAAAAGTGGGAAATTGCCTTGCTTCGTTTACAAATTTCTTGAAGCTGTCAAAAAGAATATCATCTGGCGTATTCAAGTCTACTTCAGCCCAAACCCTTTGATTTAGCCCATATTGAGGCCATCCATAGCCGTCAGGGATTTCTTTCAACGCCTTAATGTGATCACCATTTGGACTACCAGATATAATTTCGGAGATTATTTGATTGTTATCTTTATCATTCATTCCTCCAAAAAAACCATTGAGTTGATTTTCAAATGCTATAATTTTCATATCAATGAGTTTAACTGGAACTTGTCTTTGCCATCCAGTTGTGTACTTAAGATCCTCTTTATAAATACTCGCATTATCCCCAGCTAAAATTTTGGTTACTGTGTCTGATATATCGAAAAACTCGGCATATATTCTTTCCTTTTTATCAACTTCGTATTCCTCCTTGCTTAGAAAGTCGTTACCTCCATCCAGATATTGCTCGTAGCTCTCTTTTTTCAACTCTTCGATATAATTTAGTGAATAAAAAACCTCACGACGCTTCTCGAATGCTACCAAATACTGTATTGGTTCAAAATCTTTGGTTATCTCATCATATTTTTTTACATCAATAATTTCGGCAATACCACGAGGTGTTAATTTAATCTCGCTAAGTGTTGTAAATAACGATTCTGAATTTTCCAACTGAATTTCAATAGCCTTCATTTGCTCTTTAAATTCTTTTTCAGTTTTGGCAATCAAACCCATACGCCACCTCATGCCCTCATTAATCTGGGAACTATGCCAGCCAGTAGAGGTGCACTGGTTTTCGGGGATCAGCCTAGGCATAGCCTTATTCTCTTGAGGTCTACTATAAATCACCACTGTATACTCGTCCAGCACCCACCCTATCGATGCACAGCATCACTTCACATTTTCACATCAAACTGTGGTGAACAATTTCAGCTGATCAATGGCATATTTAGGGTGATTTAGCTGAGTAAAGGCCAGGTTTTCGGAAGAGAACACGATTAGGGTCGGTTCAAATGGCCTAAAGTCGGTTCAGGGTCGGTTCAAAAAATGAATTAATTAACCTATAAATCAACAAACTAAAATATTGAACCGACTGAACCTACTGAACCGACCCTTTTTTATTCCTCACGGAAGAATTTTACCTAATCACTAAGCTTTTGACTGACGTTCCAGGCTATCCATATAGTCGGCATACCACTGAAGCATTTCCCTGCGACCATCAAGATACTGGGCATGATTGTAGGTGCCACGAATGCTGTTTTTATCCACGTGTGCCAGCTGTGTTTCTATCCACGCAGTATTAAACCCCTGCTCATGCAAAATGGTGCTCATAGTGTGACGGAAACCATGACCAGTGGCTTTGCCATGATAACCAATACGCTTTATGACCTGATTAATACTGGCTTCACTCATTGGCTTTAAGCTGTCATTTCGACCAGGGAATACCAGTTTAAATCGCCCAGTAATCTCATGTAATTGACGCAGTAATGCCAAAACTTGCTCTGATAAGGGGACCAAGTGAGGACGACGCATTTTCATTCTGGCGGTGGGAACTTCCCAGACGGCTTTGTCCAAGTCAAATTCTAGCCACTCAGCAGCCCGTAGTTCGGTTGTACGAACACCAGTAAGCATAAGGAGCCGTGTTGCTATTCGAGTGACTGTGCTGCCGCTATAGGCGTTGAGAGCATTAAGGTATGCGGGAAGCTCGTTCGCTAAGAGGTGGGGGTAATGCGTATGCTTCTGAACAGCCAGAGCGCCAGCTAGTTCACTTGCTGGATTGTTCTCTGCTCTGCCAGTTACGATCGCATAACGGAAAGTTTGGCTGCATGCCTGGCGAATTTTACGCATTTTATCGAGGACGCCGCGCTTTTCTAACTTGCGTAGGGTTTCGAGAATTTCTAGAGGTTTGATTTCGGCAATTGGACGTTTTCCAACGTAAGGGAATATGTCTTTTTCGAACGACTCCATTAAATCATCAGCATAACCCTTGGACCAATTGGGCCTTTTGTAGGCATGCCATTCTCTGGCTAGAGCTTCGAACGTGTTATCAATGCTGACTTTTCTGGTTTGTTTTTCTACTTTTTTTTCTTCACCTGGGTCGCCGCCCACTGCAAGTATACGCTTTGCCTCATCTCTTTTTGCTCTGGCTTCAGCAAGAGTGATATCAGGATAGACCCCAAATGCTAGCAATTTTTCTTTACCGGCGATCCGATACTTCAGCCGCCAACAACGTGAACCAGTAGTTTTTACTAACAAAAATAATCCACCTCCATCAGATAGCTTATAGGGCTTCTCTTTTGGCTTTGCAGTATCGACCTGTCGGGCGTTCAGTTTCATGTGGGGGTATCTCACTTCATTGAACCTAGACATACCCCCAATAGTACCCCCACTTTGTTGTTGATTGCAGTGGATGTAGGTAGACGTTGGGATGCTAGGAATTGTCAGAGAGGCTGATTATATAAGGGATTAGTAGACTTAGATAGACGTTAGAAGAGGTATAGATGGTACGCCCTACAGGATTCGAACCTGTGACCTACGGCTTAGAAGGCCGTTGCTCTATCCAACTGAGCTAAGGGCGCATTTGATATTTACCGCAGCACAGAACACTGCCGGTAGTCAGTTGCGGGTTGGATTATACGGGCAGTCTCTTTCGAGTCAATGGGTTTTCGCCTTACGGTTTATCATCTGGCTATTTAATCGTTAATTAATCGTTATTATACGCCTGACAGCACGCCCCGCTTCTGACAAAATAGGCACATTCCCGCTTTTTTTAATTGATGGATCCCTCCACTGATGTCAGCAAAAATTATTGATGGTAAAACGATTGCGCAGCAGGTAAGAAATGAAGTTGCTGCGTTGGTACAGAAACGTTTGGCTGCCGGTAAGCGTGCTCCCGGCCTTGCTGTAGTATTAGTTGGTGTCAACCCAGCCTCACAAATTTATGTCGCCAGTAAGCGTAAGGCGTGCGAAGAGGTCGGTTTTGTTTCGCGTTCTTATGATCTGCCAGTGACCACCACTGAAGCAGAGTTGCTGGCATTGATTGATTCACTGAATGACGATGGTGAAATTGATGGGATTCTGGTGCAACTGCCACTGCCTGCAGGCATTGATAATGTCAAAGTGCTGGAACGTATCCACCCAGATAAAGACGTAGATGGCTTCCACCCGTATAACGTGGGCCGCCTGTGTCAACGCGCACCGAAATTGCGCCCTTGCACCCCACGCGGCATCGTTACTTTGCTGGAGCGTTATAATATCTCGACATACGGCCTCAATGCAGTTGTGGTCGGTGCATCCAATATTGTAGGCCGCCCGATGAGCCTTGAACTGCTGCTAGCAGGTTGCACTACCACCGTCACGCATCGTTTTACCAAAAATCTGCGCCAACATGTGGAAAATGCTGACTTGCTGGTGGTTGCCGTGGGTAAACCCGGTTTTATTCCCGGTGAATGGATTAAACCTGGTGCTATCGTGATTGATGTAGGCATTAACCGTCTGGAAAGTGGTAAAGTAGTCGGCGATGTAGAATTTGATGTCGCCGTTGAGCGTGCGGGTTGGATTACACCGGTTCCCGGTGGCGTCGGGCCGATGACCGTTGCAACACTGATACAAAATACCTTGCAAGCCTGCGAGGAATATCACGACATCAACGAAAATTGATTGTAAGGACAGGAATGGACATTTTTCATTTGGAAAAACACCCACACGTTGAGCTGTGTGACTTATTAAAGTTACAGGGCTGGAACGACAGCGGTGCCTCAGCGAAAGCCGCCATCGCAGATGGACAGGTGAAAGTCGACGGGAATGTAGAAACACGTAAGCGCTGCAAAATCCTGGCTGACCAGATTGTTGAGTTTCAAGGCATGAAAGTGCAGGTTAAAGCCTAATCACCTCAGCAAAGGCGAGTTCTAGCTGGTTATTGCGAAAGACTGCCATGGCGAGATAAGGGCAAAAAAATGCGGTTACTGGTCAGCACCAGAACCGCAATTTTTTTAGATGCAGATAGCTAAATTGCACCTATCCACCCAATACCATGCTATTTACGGCGCCATATCGTCCCTTGTGGGCCATCTTCCAGCACAATACCCAGCTCATTCAACTGATCACGGGCCGAATCGGCCAGCGCCCAATCTTTACTGCTACGGGCATCGTTACGTTGCTTAATTAACGCTTCTATTTTTGCTACTTCGTCGTCATTAGTCTGCGCGCCACTTTGTAAAAACAGCTCTGGATCCTGCTCTAATAATCCCAGCACATGGGCCAGTTTACGCAATTCTGCCGCTAAGCCATTCGCCGCCATAATATCTTCAGTTTTTAGGCGGTTTACTTCACGGGCAATATCAAACAGTACCGAATAGGCTTCTGGAGTATTGAAATCATCATCCATTGCGGCACGGAAACGCGCTTCAAACTCTGCACCACCCGCAGGCATCGCACTCGCATCAGTACCACGCAGAGCGGTATACAGGCGTTCTAGTGAGGCACGTGCCTGTTTCAGGTTCTCTTCGCTGTAGTTAAGCTGACTGCGATAGTGGCCGGACATCAGGAAGTAACGTACGGTTTCAGCATCGTAATAGGCCAGCACATCACGAATAGTAAAGAAGTTATTCAGTGATTTAGACATTTTTTCTTTGTCAATCATCACCATACCGGAGTGCATCCAGTAGTTCACATAGGGACCATCATGGGCACAGGTAGATTGCGCAATTTCATTTTCGTGGTGCGGGAACATCAAATCAGAACCGCCGCCGTGAATATCAAAATGTGCACCCAACTGTTTGCCATTCATCGCCGAGCACTCGATATGCCAGCCAGGGCGGCCCGGGCCCCAAGGTGATGCCCAACTTGGTTCACCCGGTTTAGACATTTTCCACAAGACAAAATCCATCGGATTGCGTTTAACATCAGCCACTTCAACCCGGGCACCGGCCTGTAATTGATCCAAATCCTGACGGGACAGCAAACCGTAATCAGGGTCACTGTCCACGGCAAACATCACATCGCCATTTGACGCGACATAAGCGTGATCACGGGCAATCAAACGCTCAGTCAGCGCAATAATTTCAGGAATATGGTGAGTCGCACGCGGCTCTAAATCAGGGCGTTCAAGATTCAGTGCATCGAAATCTTTATGCATTTCTGCCAGCATACGTGTCGTCAGTTGCTCACAGCTTTCATTGTTTTCCAATGCGCGCTTGATAATTTTATCGTCAACATCGGTAACATTACGCACATACGTCAGAGAGTAACCTAAATAACGCAAATAACGCGCCACGACGTCGAAAGCGACAAAAGTACGCCCATGCCCAATGTGACACAGGTCATAAATGGTGATCCCGCATACGTACATACCAATTTTACCGGCATGAATAGGCTTGAATTCCTCTTTTTGGCGACTCAGTGTATTAAAAATCTTTAGCATCGGGACATTCCGTGGTTTTTGTTTTGCGGTAAGCATGGTTTATACCCAAACTCATTGGCGTTGCCGGTAGAGCGCAAACAACGTCAAGGGCGAGGGAGATAAAAGGATATCACCAGATTATGCGGTAAATCAGCCACTGATTCAGCACTTTTTCACACTTCTTGCTGGCGTTTCGAGTGCTGACTCAATCTCAGAGTTATGATATAAGAGCCGTCTAAAGAGTTACGACTCATTTGTGAATACACTATTACACTAGCAGGAACATTATTATGGTCACGTTTCATACTAATCACGGCGATATCGTCGTCAATACCTTCGCGGATAAAGCGCCGGTTACCGTTGAAAACTTCCTGAACTACTGCCGTAAAGGCTTCTATGATAACACTATCTTCCACCGTGTTATCGACGGTTTCATGATTCAAGGCGGTGGTTTTGAGCCGGGCATGAACCAGAAAACCACGGATGCAACTATCAAAAACGAAGCTAACAACGGCCTGAAAAACACCCGTGGCACCCTGGCAATGGCGCGTACCAACGATCCGCACTCTGCCACTGCACAGTTCTTCATTAACGTTGCCGACAACGACTTCCTGAACTTCCGTTCAGAGCGCCCAGATGGTTGGGGTTACTGCGTATTTGCTGAAGTTACTGAAGGTTTGGACGTTGTTGATAAAATCAAAAACGTTGCTACTGGCCGTAGCGGTATGCATCAGGATGTACCAAAAGAAGATGTGATCATCAAAAGCGTCACTATCAGCGAATAATGACAGCTTAATGAGCACGCTTTTTATTGCAGATTTGCATCTTAGCGTTCAGGAACCGGCAATCACTGCCGGTTTCCTGCATTTTATACAGCGTGAAGCCATTCATGCTGATGCGTTATATATCCTGGGTGATCTGTTCGAGTCCTGGATTGGCGATGATGACCCCGAACCACTGTACCGGCAAGTTGCCGCTGCGCTGAAATCACTCCAACAACGGGGTATACCTTGCTACTTTATCCACGGTAATCGTGACTTTTTGCTCGGTAAACGCTTTGCTCAAGAAAGTGGTATGACCCTGCTGCCGGAAGAGATAGTCGTCGAACTGTATGACCGTAAAATTGTTATTTTACATGGTGATACACTGTGCACCGATGACACCGAATATCAGCATTTTCGTCGTAGAGTACATAATCCACTGATTCAAAAACTGTTCCTGTGGCTACCTCTGCGTTTTCGTTTACGCATTGCGGCTTATATGCGTAACCAAAGTCAGCAGAACAATAGCGGCAAATCTGAACTTATCATGGATGTAAATCAACAAGCAGTGATTGATAGCTTCCAACGTAATGGCGTCAGTTGGATGATCCACGGGCATACGCATCGCCCAGCGGTTCACCCCGTAGCACTCCCCGCCACAACCGCCCATCGTGTGGTTCTCGGTGCCTGGCATGTTGAGGGTTCGATGGTCAAAGTCACGGCAGACAGTGTTGAGTTGATTAAATTCCCATTTTGACCTTCAGGTTTATCTGGCGAGTGGGTATAAAAAACCGATAAATCCCACTAAAAGCCGCGACGCAACCGTTTTCCTCGCCTTTGGCTCATGATATGCTCTACGCCCTCTTCGCCAGTCACGATTTAAGTAAAATCATTCTGGCCGACGCTTGCGCAATCACAGGAGCTTTACACTCATGGGAGCTAACCTCGATTCGGCTTATGCAGCCGGGGTTAAAATCGCTATCGTAATGGGGTCCAAGAGTGACTGGGCCACCATGCAGTTCGCCGCTGACGTGCTCACCACGCTCAATGTTCCATTTCATGTGGAAGTTGTCTCCGCACACCGCACCCCCGATAAGCTGTTCAGTTTTGCCGAGTCAGCCCAAGCCAATGGCCTACAGGTGATAGTTGCCGGTGCCGGTGGTGCTGCACATCTGCCGGGTATGATTGCGGCAAAAACGCTGGTACCTGTTTTAGGTGTTCCGGTACAAAGTGCTGCGCTGAGTGGCGTCGACAGCCTGTATTCGATTGTACAAATGCCGCGCGGTATCCCGGTGGGAACCTTGGCTATCGGTAAAGCCGGTGCTGCCAATGCCGCCTTGCTGGCCGCACAAATATTGGCATTGCACGATGCTGAATTAGCCGCTCGTCTGGCTGATTGGCGCAAAAGCCAAACTGACGAAGTGCTGGATAATCCAGATCCTCGGGTGCCAGACTTACAGGTGAAGGCATGAAACCAGTTTGCGTATTAGGTAATGGTCAGCTAGGACGCATGCTGCGTCAGGCTGGCGAACCCCTGGGTATTGCAGTTTATCCGGTGGGCTTGGATGCAGAACCTGAAGCCGTGCCTTATCAGCACAGTGTGATTACCGCCGAGATTGAGCGCTGGCCAGAAACAGCGTTAACCCGCGAACTCGCCACACAAACGGCTTTTGTTAACCGCGATATCTTCCCGCGTCTGGCAGATCGCCTGACACAAAAGCAATTGCTCGATAGCCTGAATCTGCCAACCGCACCCTGGCAGCTATTAGCAAGTAGCAGCGAATGGCCGCAGGTCTTTGCAACATTAGGTGAGCTAGCCATTGTCAAACGTCGGGTCGGAGGCTATGACGGACGTGGTCAGTGGCGGTTACGGGCAGGTGATCAAGATACCTTGCCAACTGATGCTTACGGTGAATGCATCGTTGAGCAAGGGATTAAATTCAGCGGTGAAGTTTCGCTGGTCGGCGCACGCAGCAGCCAAGGCAAATCGGTGTTTTACCCGTTAACCCACAATCTGCATGAAGATGGCATCCTGCGTATGAGCGTGGCTTTGCCACAGCCCGATAGCAGATTACAGCAACAAGCTGAAAAAATGCTGTCAGCCATTATGGATAAGCTGAATTATGTTGGCGTAATGGCCATGGAGTGCTTTATCGTTGGCGACAATCTGTTGATCAATGAGCTGGCACCACGGGTGCATAATAGCGGTCACTGGACGCAAAATGGTGCGTCAATAAGCCAGTTTGAACTGCACCTGCGCGCCATTTTGGACCTGCCCTTACCGACGCCGGTGGTTAACACCCCGTCAGCGATGGTCAACCTGATTGGCACGCCAGTGAACATCGAATGGCTATCTCTGCCGTTGGTGCATCTGCACTGGTATGAAAAAGAAGTGCGCGCAGGCCGTAAAGTAGGTCATATGAATTTGAACCATCCCGATGGCGCACAATTACGTGCAGCTCTGGCCGCACTCGCGCCGTTGTTACCAGCGGAATACCAGAACGCGCTGATCTGGGCGCAGGATAAGCTGTAACTCATCTGGCCTGCCCCACAAATCATTGGCGTTGCAGCCACACTGCAACGCCAGGTTACCCAAATAGGCTAACTGTCATAATTGCGGAACAGCGCCCTTCCCTGTAACAAACGCGCACCTAACCAACCGCCACACAATGACAACAATAGCGCGCCAGCCAACGGCAACAGCCACCACATCACCCAATTAGGCTGCCACGGGAAATCAAACACTAAGCGCTGTAATGCCCACAGTGCCGCCTCAGCTCCGATGGCAGCAGCCAGCCCGGCAACCAACCCCAGTAAGGCAAACTCCCACCACAAGGTACCTCGCAGTAAGCGTTTACTTGCGCCAAGTGTCCGGTAAACCACCAGCTCCTGACGGCGCTGACGCATCCCGACTTGAACCTGCGCCAGCAGCAATAAAGTGCCGCAGATGATAACCAGTATCACCATCACTTCCAGTGCACGGCTCACCTGCTGCAACACCTGCCCGACCTGTTTAAGCATCGCGCCAATATCCAGCAAACTGAGTGTTGGGAATTGCCGATTCAGTTGTGTCAGCACCTCCCCGTCTCCTTGATAGCGGAAACTGGTCAGCCAGGTTTGTGGCTGTTTGTCCAATGCACCCGGCGGGAAGATAAAGTAGAAGTTTGGCCGCAGGCTTTCCCAATCCACCTGACGAATACTGCTAACTTTGGCTTCGAATGACTGCGTATCGCCGCTAAATGTCAGTTTATCGCCAATTTTAATCCCCAGTCTGTCAGCAATTCCTTGTTCCATCGACACTTCATCGGCTTTAGGTGGCCATTGACCGGCGGTCAAAATATTGTGCGCCGGTAAATCTTGCTGCCAGGTCAGATTCAATTCACGGTTAACCGCCTCGCCACCGGGTTCATCTTCGCGCACCCGCTCGGTGGCCAGTTGCTGGTTAATTTCAGACAGCCGTACCCGCACGATAGGATAGAACGTTGATGGCGTTATCTGATGTTGCGTCAGAAACTCAGTTACCTGTGGCACCTGTTGCGGTGTCATATTCAGCAAGAAGTAATTCGGGCTGTCCGGCGGCAATTGTTGCTGCCAACGATCCAATAGGTCCCCACGCAGTACCAATAACAATGCTAACAGCATAAAGGATAAGGAGAATGCCGCCAGTTGCGTTAACGTCATCCACGGTTGACGTAGCAAACGGTTGATTGCCAGACGCAATGATAGACGGGTAACAGTCAGGCGGCGCAACAGTACCAGACTGCCCCAGCCAATCACGCCCAGTAATAACGCCAATACCACCATGCCAGCCATAATGGCCCACAATAACGCGTTCCCCCCCATCAGCAATGCCAATAGGCCAATCACGATAACCAGCATTGCAGGAATAAAGTAACGCAGCGGCCAAACATTCGCGGAAACATCACGGCGCAAAACCCGTAGCGGCTGGGTCGCGAGCAGTTGCCGATAGGGGCGAACACCCACCAGCAGCGAAATCAATACCAGCGAACCCATTGACCATACCCATGGCCATAAACCGGCTGCTGGCAATGCGGCCGGTAATACCGGTGACAATAAACGAACTAAAACCTTCTCGAATAAGAGGCCAATCACGCTGCCACACAGGCCTGCCAACACCAGCACCGACAGCCACTGACCGATAATCAACCGCCGCAGTGCACGGTGTCCTGCACCTAATGTTTTCAGTACCGCAACTAAATCATAGCGGCTACGGCAATAGTGGCCCATCGCCACCGCAACGGCAGCAATCGAAAGTAGTAACGTCAATAGCGCCGATAACAGCAAGAACTGCTGCGCCCGTTGCAGCGATTTCCCCAGCGCGCCACCTGATTCTTGTAAACCATACAACCGCTGCTCTGGTTTCAATTGTGGCGTAAGCCAGTCACTAAATTGGGTGACGCCATCAGGCTGGCCGGCGAACATATAACGATAGGTCAGACGGCTACCCGGCTGAATCGCGCCGGTCTTTTCCACGTCAGCCAGATTGATCAAAATACGCGGCGCGGTTTGGAATGGATTAAAGCCAGAATCAGGCTCCTGAATCACTTCACCGACAATTTTCAGTGAAGTATCACCGACATCCAGCATATCGCCGACCTTAACCCCAAGCAGCGACAACAGCCTTGGTGCCACCAACACCGTACCCGGTTCCAGCACCGCGCCAACAGGCAACGTATCTAATTTGCCATACAACGGATAGGCTAAATCTGTGGCTTTTACATCAGCCAGTTGTGGGCGATCGCCCGCGAAAGTCATGGTCATAAACGATAACTGGCGACTGACGGTCAACCCTTGCCGTTTAGCTTCCAGCAACCACGCTTCAGGAACCGGATGCGCCGCGCTCAGCACCCGATCGCCGGCTAAAAAATCGCGGCTTTGCTGACTCAGCCCTTTTTCCATCCGGTCACTGATGGTACCCAGCGCCAGCACACAAGCCACCGCCAGTGTTAATGCCAGCCAGACAATTAACAGTGAGGGTGAGCGCCACTCACGCCAAAACCAGCGCCAAATCATGCTTCCTCCCACAATTTGCCGTCCCGCAGCCGCAAGCGGCGCTGACAACGCCCCGCCAGTTGTACATCATGGGTAACCAGAATCAGTGTGGTGTCATAATCCCGATTCAATGAAAACAGCAGATCAGCAATTCTGTCACCGGTATGGCGGTCAAGATTACCGGTCGGTTCATCGGCAAATAACACTTTAGGCCGCCCACTGAAGGCTCGGGCCAGTGCTACCCGCTGCTGCTCACCGCCAGAAAGCTGAGCGGGCAGATGATGTAGCCGTTTGCCCAATCCGAGTTGATCTAATAACTCCACCGCATGGGCCTTACTATTGCGTTCGCTCTCTCCACGCAACAATGCAGGAAGCTGAACGTTCTCTAACGTATTGAGTGTGGGTACCAACATAAATGACTGAAACACGAAGCCGACGTTTTTTGCACGTAATTGCGCGCGCCCTTCTTCATCCATGGCGGTCAAAGACTGGCCGAGTAAACTCACCTCACCACTGCTGCCATCATCAAGCCCTGCCAGTATCCCCAGCAAAGTTGACTTACCGGAACCCGACTCACCAATCAGCGCAATTGTCTGGGCGGGTTTGACAACCAGCTCAACTCCGGTAAGGATGGAGAGCTGTTGCTCACCCTGGCCGACGTATTTATTAAGATGATGAACTTCAAGAACGTTTTCCGCTGGCATCTTCCCTTCCTTTTACTGTTGGGATTATTCAGTTTGCGTGCCGCCGCAACCGATACACTGTTAATTCTTGGCGATAGCTTAAGCGCCGGTTACCGCCTGCCGATTGCCGAAGCATGGCCTTCACGGCTGGATAAAACATGGCAGGGAACACCGTCACTGCCGAAGGTAGTCAATGCCAGTATCAGTGGTGACACCGCCGCTCAAGGTTTGGCCCGCCTACCGTCCCTACTCAAACAACACCAGCCGCGCTGGGTGCTGATAGAACTGGGAGCAAATGACGGTCTGCGTGGTTTTCCAACACAAGATACTCAACGGGATCTGACACAAATTATCAATCAGATATTGGAAGCAAAAGCACAACCTTTATTGATGCAAATCCGCATTCCGCCTAACTATGGTCGCCGTTATACTGATGCTTTCACCGCGATGTATCCACAACTGGCACAGCAATTTAACATTCCATTGGTCCCTTTCTTTATGGAAGCTGTTGCTGTGAAACCGCAGTGGATGCAGGATGATGGCTTACACCCTAACGCCGCGGCCCAACCCTTCATCGCGGATTGGATGGCGCAACAACTTAAACCATTAGTGACCAATAAGCAGTAATAACACTTGTTCAAACAAATAGAATCACTCACCAGGTAAAGTTATGCAAAAAACTGTATTAATTACCGGTTGTTCCAGCGGTATCGGGCTGGTTGCGGCACAGGATTTGAAAAACAGGGGCTATCGCGTACTGGCCGCCTGCCGTAAACCTGATGATGTGGCAAAGATGACGCAATTGGGTCTGGAAGGTATTGAACTGGATTTGGATGACAGTGCCAGTGTGGAACGTGCTGCTGCGCAGGTTATCGAACTGACTGGCGGGCGCCTATACGGCCTGTTTAACAATGGTGGTTTCGGCCTGTATGGCCCATTGCACACCATTTCACGCCAGCAGTTGGAAAAGCAGTTTTCCACCAATCTATTCGGCACCCACCAGCTCACGCAATTGCTGTTGCCAGCAATGTTGCCTCACGGCGAAGGGCGTATAATTCAAACCAGTTCGGTGATGGGGTTGGTTTCTACCGCGGGTCGCGGCGCTTATGCGGCCAGCAAATATGCGTTGGAAGCGTGGTCTGATGCACTACGTATGGAACTGCACGACAGTGGTGTACATGTTTGTCTGATTGAACCCGGCCCGATCAGTACCCATTTTACACAAAACGTCAATCAGGCCGAGGCCGATAAACCAGTCAATAATCCCGGTATCGCAAAGCGCTTTACCCTGCCCCCGCAGGCTATATTACCGAAATTACGCCATGCGCTGGAAAGCCCGCGCCCACAATTGCGCTATCCTGTCACATTAGTGGCCCATGCTTTGACCATTCTGCGCCGCATCCTACCGGGGCGAATGTTAGATAAAGTCCTGCGCGGCAATGCCTAACTGACTATCCAAAAATAGTTGGGGTTGAAGCAACATAATCTGCCCCCATCTAGTGTTAAAACGGATGAGAGAAATAATTCATGCTAGCACCTACTACGATTGATATTACTGAAGCAAACCTACACCAGGCCTTAGAACAATCCATGGCCGTGCCGGTACTGTTCTACTTTTGGTCCGAACGCAGCCAGCATTGTCTGCAACTGACGCCAGTGCTGGATAAACTGGCCGCAGAGTATGCCGGTCAATTCATTCTGGCTCGTGTCGACTGCGATGCAGAGCAGATGGTGGCGTCACAGTTTGGTTTACGCTCAATTCCGGCGGTTTATCTGTTTAAAGACGGTCAACCGGTGGATGGCTTCCAAGGACCACAGCCGGAAGAGGTTATCCGCGAGCTATTACAACGGGTATTGCCGAAACCTGAAGAATTGAAAGTTGCCGAAGCCGCACAATTGTTAAGCGAAGGCAAAGTGCAAGAAGCACTGCCACTGCTGAAAGATGCCTGGGCGCTGAGTGGGCAAAACAGTGAAATTGGCCTGCAACTGGCTGAAGTGCAAATTCAGTTGAACCGCAGTGAAGATGCTGAAACGGTGCTGGCAACCATTCCACTGCAAGACCGTGATACCCGTTATCAAGGGCTGATTGCTCAGATTGAGTTGCTCAAACAAGCTGCCGACACGCCAGAGATCCAACAGTTACAACAGCAATTGACTGAGCAGCCTGATAACGTCGAACTCGCGGTGCAATTGGCGCTACAACTGCATCAGGTTGGCCGCAATGAAGAGGCTTTAGAGCTGTTGCTGAGCCATTTGAAGAAAGATCTGGCTGCCGCGAACGGTACTGCACGTAAGACATTAATGGATATTTTAGCTGCACTAGGCACCGGCGATGCACTGGCCGCCAAATATCGTCGTCAACTTTACTCATTACTGTACTGACAGCGAAAGTTAATCGCCATAACCTTTTTGGCGATCCCTTATTTGCTACTGCGCGGGGGCATCCCGCGCGGTTTTATTCTGCCCCAGCCAAGTTTTTTCTCATTTACACGCTTTTACCTGCCTTTAGTTAGGCATTTAACCACCGGTCACGTAATATTAAGAAACAAATATCATTGCTGACAGGAAGTTAAATATGTTTACGGTCATCCCTGTTCTTATCGTTGTAGCCCTGATTGTGGTGTTTTCCTCAATCAAAATTGTTCCACAAGGTTTTCAGTGGACTGTCGAGCGTTTTGGTCGTTATACCAAAACCCTGATGCCAGGCTTGAACATCGTTGTGCCATTTATGGATCGTGTTGGTCGCAAAATCAATATGATGGAACAAGTCTTGGATATCCCATCCCAGGAGATCATTTCCCGCGATAACGCCAACGTAGCAATTGATGCAGTCTGCTTTATCCAGGTTATTGACCCAGTAAAAGCAGCTTATGAAGTCAGCAATTTGGAATCGGCCATCATCAATTTGACCATGACCAACTTCCGTACTGTTTTAGGTTCTATGGAGCTGGATGAAATGTTGTCCCAACGTGACAACATCAACGGCCGCCTGTTGCATATTGTTGATGAAGCCACCAACCCGTGGGGCATTAAAGTGACTCGTATTGAAGTCCGTGATGTGCGCCCACCGGCTGAATTGATTTCTGCGATGAATGCTCAGATGAAAGCGGAACGTACTAAACGTGCTGATATTCTGGAAGCCGAAGGGGTTCGTCAGGCCGCAATTTTGCGTGCTGAAGGTGAGAAGCAATCACAGATTCTGAAAGCTGAAGGTGAACGTCAATCCGCATTCTTGCAAGCAGAAGCCCGTGAGCGTGGTGCTGAAGCTGAAGCTCAAGCTACCAGAATGGTTTCTGAGGCTATTGCTGCCGGTGACATTCAAGCCATTAACTACTTTGTGGCACAGAAATATACCGACGCACTGCAACACATCGGCTCCGCCAATAACAGCAAAGTCATTATGATGCCGCTAGAAGCCAGCAGCCTGATGGGTGCTATCGGTGGAATTGCAGAACTGATTGGCGAGAGTAAAAACAGCCGAGGTAAATAACCATGCTGGAGGAAATTGCCGCGAATCCAAGTTGGTTTTGGCTATCCCTCGGCGGGCTGCTTCTGGCCGCCGAGATGCTAGGTGCCAGTGGTTATATGCTGTGGAGCGGCGTTGCCGCCGTAGTCGTGGGCGCGTTAGTCTGGCTATTTCCCTTTAGCTGGGAGATGCAAGGCGTGCTATTTTCCGTCCTGACGGTGGTTGCTGCATTCCTGTGGTGGTATTGGCTGAGTAAACGCATCAAACCACAACCTGCCATGCTGAATCAACGTACCCATCAGCTATTGGGTACGCGAGCCACATTGACCGAACCGACTATTGATGGTTTTGGTCGCATGCGGGTTGGTGACAGTAGCTGGCGTATTTATTGCGCGACCGAACTGGGTGTTGGTACCGAAGTTGAAGTGATATTCGTGGAAGGCAATACCTTGCATGTCCGCGCCATCCCTCAGTAATACCTATATTATCGTCAGTAGCATATTGACCGGCAGGCCGTCAGTTGAGCGGCCTGTCAGTTAACTAACAACTGTTTCACCCCCCACAACCATCTGTTTGTTAACAACTTTCTCCTTATCATCGCCAGCCTGCTTAGCTGCCGAATGACAACATCCCGACAAATTATTGATAATCGGGCAATCTGCGCCATCATCCCCTGGGCACTCATCTGCCAACGCTAACAAGCGCAAGCGCATCTGGTTAAGATCATCAATATGTTGCTCGATTTCCGCAACCTTTAGTAGCGTCGCCGCTTTCACATCCGCGCTGTGGCGGGCCGGGTTATGAAATAATGCCAGTAACTCGCGACATTCATCCAGTGTAAAGCCAACCTGCCGTGCCTGACGTAGCAGTGTTAACTCTTCAATGTGTTTGGCACTGTAGCTGCGATAGCCGTTATCAGTGCGGATAGGCGGTGTCAGCAGTTTTTTTTCTTCGTAGAAACGTATGGCTTTGCTAGTTAAACCGGTTTTTTTTGCCACATCGCTTATGTTCATACTTCCCCCTTGACCTTCCCCTTGCTGGAAGGTTTAACCTCCATAATTAGTGAAAATAACGATGTCAGTCAAGCGGAATAAAACCTGTACAGCTTAAGGTTATGGATAAATCCATTATCAGCGACAATAAGCGATGTGACTGGGATTACCGACTAAACTTATCCCGACGAAATGAACGGATAAGTGGTTACTCGATAAGGAGTTAATTATGTTGCAAACCACAGTGCTGGCCTTGCATGGTCTTTCCTGTATGAATTGTGCCAAGCGAGTGAAGACCGCCTTAGAAAGTCGTGAAGATATTCATCATGCTGAAGTCGACGTTAACTATGCCAAAGTGACCGGTGAAGCCGATATCAACACGCTGATTGATACTGTCAAACAAGCCGGTTATCAGGCAGAAGCAGCCCAAACACCCGATACACAATTACAGCTCTCAGGCTTAAGTTGCGGTCATTGTACTGAAGCTACACGCAAAGCGCTGGAAGCCGTTCCCGGTGTGATTGCGGCCGTGGTAAGTGTGGATAGCGCGAAAGTGTATGGCAAAGCTGATCCGCAGGTGCTGATTAATGCCGTGGAACAGGCGGGTTATCACGCCGCACTGCCAGGTGCCCTATCCCCAAAAACTGAGCCGCTGACTCACTCAGCCCCATCTCAGCCGGAATATCAGGCAGCGGCCTCTTCAACTATTCCGGCAGTAACACCTGAGATTAATAAAACAGAGACCGCTAACCCAACCACAGCGGTAGATATCGATAGCGTCCAGTTATTACTAACCGGAATGAGCTGTGCCAGTTGCGTATCCAAAGTACAACATGCTCTGGAAGGGGTTGATGGGGTTGAGGTTGCGCGCGTCAATTTGGCGGAACGTAGCGCGTTAGTCACCGGTAACCCAAGCAATGAAGCCTTAATCGCAGCCGTCAAAAATGCCGGTTATGGTGCAGAAATTATTGAAGACGAAGGCGAGCGCCGCGCACGTCAGCAACAGATGTCCCAAGCCAGTATGAAGCGCTTCCAATGGCAAGCAGCGCTGGGCCTGCTGTTGGGTATCCCACTGATGGGATGGGGGTTATTCGGCGGCAGTATGACGCTAACGCCAGAAACCCAGACGCCGTGGCTTATTGTCGGGGTGATTACTCTGCTGGTGATGATATTTGCGGGTGGCCATTTCTATCGCAACGCCTGGATCAGCCTGAAAAATGGCAGTGCCACCATGGATACCTTAGTGGCACTAGGTACCGGAGCGGCGTGGCTCTATTCCATTACGGTGAATATCTGGCCGGATGTTTTCCCGATGGAGGCGCGCCACCTCTATTATGAAGCCAGCGCCATGATAATCGGTTTGATTAACCTTGGTCATGCGATGGAACAACGCGCCAGACAGCGCTCATCTAATGCGTTGGAGCGACTGCTGGACCTGGCACCACCGACAGCACGGCGGGTATCTGACGACGGCGAGCAAGTGATCCCTCTGGCTGAGGTCCAATTGGGCATGACCTTGCGTCTGACTACCGGTGACCGAGTACCGGTTGATGGTGAAATTGTGCAGGGCGAAGTGTGGATGGACGAAGCCATGCTGACCGGCGAACCTATCCCACAACAAAAATCAGCAGGTGATGTGGTACATGCAGGTACCCAAGTAGAGGATGGGTCGGTACTGTTCCGCGCCAATGCCATTGGTAGCCAAACTACACTGGCTCGCATCATCAAACTGGTTCGTCAGGCGCAAAGCAGTAAACCAGAAATCGGCAAATTGGCGGACCGAATCTCGGCGGTATTTGTGCCAACCGTGGTGGCAATTGCTGTTATCGCCGGGCTGATTTGGTATTTCCTCGGTCCACAGCCTCAGTTGGTGTACACCCTGGTGGTTGCTACCACAGTGCTCATTATCGCTTGTCCCTGCGCGCTTGGACTGGCGACGCCGATGTCTATCATCTCTGGCGTCGGGCGGGCGGCCGAGTTTGGTGTTTTGGTACGTGATGCCGATGCATTGCAGCAAGCCAGTAATCTCGATACGTTGGTGTTCGACAAAACCGGCACACTAACGGAAGGTCACCCGCAAGTGGTGGCAATTCATACCTTTAACGGTGTCAGCGAACAACAAGCGCTGGGATGGGCCGCAGCACTAGAAACCGGCTCTAATCACCCATTGGCTCGCGCTATTTTGCAACGTGCCGAAGGGCTGACGCTGGCTACCGTCAGTCAGTTCCGCACCTTACGTGGCTTGGGTGTCAGTGGTGAAGTTGACGGCATTCCTTTGTTGCTAGGGAACAACCGCCTGCTGGAGGAACAGAGCATTGATACCCGTGAGTTGCAATCACTCATGCAGCAGCAAGCTGAAAGTGGTGCTACCCCGGTTATCCTCAGCGCGATGGGTAAACCCGCGGCACTGCTGTCGATCCGCGACCCACTGCGCAGCGACAGTGTCAGCGCTCTGCAACGGTTGCATCAACTGGGATACAGTCTGGTGATGTTAACCGGTGATAACCCAATTACCGCCAATGCCATTGCCAAAGAAGCCGGTATTGATCAGGTGATCGCGGGTGTATTGCCGGAGGGTAAAGCTGAGGCTATCAAGCAACTGCAAGCCGCCGGACATAAAGTGGCGATGATTGGTGATGGTATCAATGATGCCCCTGCACTGGCACAAGCGGATGTTGGGATTGCCATGGGTGGTGGTAGTGATATCGCGATTGAAACTGCGGCTATCACGCTAATGCGCCACAGTCTGCATGGGGTTGCGGATGCCGTGGAGCTTGCCAAAGCAACATTGCGCAATATGAAGCAAAACCTATTGGGTGCGTTTTTCTACAACGCACTGGGTATTCCGATTGCTGCGGGAATTCTGTTCCCGTTCACCGGAACATTACTTAGCCCGGTGGTGGCAGGGGCGGCCATGGCGCTGTCATCCATTACCGTAGTCAGCAACGCTAACCGTTTACTGCGTTTTAAACCTAAGCAGTAAGCGCTCCTGATATCCCCAAAGTCATTGGCGTTGCAGGTAGGCTCAGCGATGGGCCGAGTAACAAGAGCAGCTAACCCCCTGCGGCTTCAAGTACAAAGGGTATAGCCTAATGGCGCACAACACTTTCATGTGCGCCATTTAGCGTTTAGCATGTTAAGAAATGCTAAAAAGGGAACCACATGGATATGGGCCAATTATTACGCCACATCGCACGATTTCTCGGTATCCTAACACCGGCGACCTACCCCTATCCGGCGTTGGATATCACCTTACCCGGTGAACGCCACTTCCATATGGTTGGCAGTATTCATATGGGAACCGAGAACATGTTCCCCCTCCCCCACGAATTACTGAATAAATTGAATCAGGCTGATGCACTTATTGTCGAAGCTGATATCACCGACACCTCCTCACCTTTTGGTACCGATACCCTCAGCGAAGCATTAATCGATAGATTACCTGAGGAGCAATATCAGCAACTGTTACAGCGCTGCGAAGAGCTGAGCACTGATCCGCACTCGATGGCCTTTCTACCGGCATGGCAGGTCGCCTTAATGCTTCAGGCTCGCCAGGCTCAACGTCTGGGATTGCGTGGGGAATACGGCATCGATTATCAATTATTGAAAGCGGCAGCAGCACAAGAAAAAAGTGTTATAGAGTTGGAAGGAACACAAATGCAACTCGATTTACTGGAGACATTACCTGATAACGGCATGTCTTTACTGCTTGATACTCTGACCCATTGGCACACCAACGCACACCTGCTGCAAACCATGATTGGCTGGTGGCTGGAACATCCCCCCACCAATGACCTAACCACACTGGCGCCAACTTTTAGCCAAAATCTATACGATGTGCTGATGATTCAACGGAATAAATGCTGGCAGCAGCAACTAGAACATCTGCCAGCCGGGCGTTATGTGGTCGCGGTCGGTGCACTGCATCTGTATGGCGAGGGTAATCTTCCTGATTTGTTGCAACTCAGCGAGCAGTAATCACCAATAAAAGTAAAAAAATGGCCGATATCGCTATCGGCCAGTCAAAGAGGAATTTTCATTATTTTAGTTATTAAGCGCCCACACTCCTTGCGGATAATATGAGCTGCAGGTACAGGGTAGCAACCTGACGATTAGATTAGCAACTTACATTCATCATAACTCCGGCAATCCATCATGATGCCATTGATTTTATTAGGTTAATTTTTAACTCTATCGCAATGATTGGGTGTAGGATAATCCACTGGAATAAATTTTCATTTTTAATTGGACGTTTATTATGACACCTGCAGTCGTTTTGCTGGAAAAACAAAAAGTTCCGTTCACATTACATCCTTATCACCATGACGCAGCAGAAACCAACTTTGGCGATGAAGCCGTTAAAAAGTTGGGGCTTAATGCTGATCAGGTTTATAAAACCTTGCTGGTCGCCTTGAATGGTGATGCCAAAAATTTGGCGGTTGCCGTTACCCCTGTCGCCACCCAGCTTGATCTGAAAAAAGTTGCGCGTGCTTTGGGTGCCAAAAAGGCGGAGATGGCTGACCCACAATTGGCGCAGCGCACCACCGGTTATTTAGTCGGTGGTATCAGTCCATTAGGGCAGAAAAAGCGCTTACCGACGGTTATCGATAGCTTGGCACAGGCGTATGCCACTATATTCGTTTCTGGCGGAAAGCGGGGGTTAGATATTGAATTGGCTGCAACAGATTTATGCCAGTTGCTACAAGGCAGCTTTGCCGATATTGCTAAGCGCGATTAATTAATTTATTGCATTACAAACCCGCACCGCGCTGCCTATATCTCATGCAATTCACCAGAAGCCTCCACTGCCAAATGGAGGCTTCTGGCTTCACGCCTTACTTATAAACAATCTCGCCTTTCGGCTGATACTGACTGGCATCCAGCGGAGAGTGCTTTTCAATATACTGTTTTAACACTTCAGCATCGATAAAACCGGTGTTCACATAGCCCGGTAAGGTATCGATTTTCGGGTAGCCATCGCCGCCTAATGCATTAAAATTCAGGGTAGCCAGACGATACATTTTATTCGGGTCTAATGGCTTACCCTGTATTTTTACGTTACTGACGCCATTACCATCAGCGACCAAGCTGACATTGGCAAATTGTGCATAAGCACCTGAATCGACTTTTTTATTCGCCACCACAGCCAGATACTTCTCGACCTCGCTGCCTTTCATATCGGCGTAAACCAATGTATTACCAAATGGCTGGACCTTAAGCACATCTTTATACGTGATATCACCGGCATCGATAGAATCACGCACCCCACCACCACTCATCACCGCGAAGTCTGCACCCGCTCGTTCCATTTGCGCAGCCAATAACATCCGCGCCAGGTTGGTTTGTTCGAAACGAACCTTGCTACGATCACCTTCTAGCTTGCCATTGACACTGCCAACTTTAATATCCAACTGCGCCTTACCTTGCTCTTCAAAAGGCGTAAGTAGCTTCAGCATCGATGGATCTTGCGCAATCTCCTGGGTATAAAAGACCCGCTCACTGGTACCATCAGCCTTCTCAACTTTTTTCTTTAAATTGATTGGAATTAACTGATAACTCACCAGTTTCAACTCACCATTGCGGAATTTAAAATCAGCACGACCAACATATTTACCCCACTCATGAGCTTGAACAATCCAGGTTCCGTTCTGACGATCAGGCGCACAAGGTGTACCGGGAACATAATCAGCCTGCTTATGGTTCTCACTGGCCATACAAACCGGATCTTGCGAGTGACCACCCACTATCATATCTAAATAGCCTGCGGGGAGGCTGCGAGCCATCTCTACATCACCTGGAGCATTCGAACCATGCTTGCCATCATCGTAATGCCCCATATGGGTAGCGGCGATGATAATGTCAGGCTTATCGGTCTTTCGCAGTTGATCGACGACTTGTTTTGCTTCAACGGCCGGGACATGGAATTCAATATCGGTGAAATACTCGGGATTCCCGATCTTGGCAGTATCATCAGTCGTTAAACCAATTACCGCAATTTTCACCCCTTGCTTATCAAACAAGGCATAAGGCTTAAATAAGCGTTGTTGCGTACTTTTCTGGTAGATATTGGCCGATAACAACGGGAAAGTTGCCCACTTCTCTTGTTGTCGCAGCACACTCAATGGATTATCAAATTCGTGATTGCCGATGGCCATCGCGTCGTAACCGACTAGGTTCATACCACGAAAATCAGGCTCCGCATCTTGCAAATCAGACTCAGGCACGCCGGTGTTGATGTCCCCACCTGACAGCAGTAGTAGACTTCCGCCCTCGGCTGCAACTTGTTTGCGAATACTATCAACGACAGTTTTCTGTGCCGCTAAACCATATTCGCCGTGATCGTTTTGCCAGAAATGCCCATGGTGATCATTAGTGTGCAATATAGTGATATCGTAAGTTTTATCTTTTTCCCAGGCAGCAGCCCATCCCGGTGCAAACGCCAGCGACACAGCCAAGGCACATGCTGTGGTCGGTAATGAAAAACGCATGGCAAATCTCCATGTAGTCGTTAAAAACCGGCCTGATAAATCCCGGTTTAATGAGTGAAAAGAGTGTAATGCATATCAATAGCACGATAAATCAACACCATACCGTGACGCCGTAGGCATTGTAATGTGATGATGTATGCATGAATTTCATAACTTTGGAATATATATCAAATTATGTCAGATGTAGTAAAAATCATTCGATCTGCATAATATGTATTCGTTACCAACATATTATTAACAGTGAAATTATTAGGCGAATACTCACTATGACCGATCGTTCTGAGACTGGATTCCAGCCCTCCGTTAATGCCGCTGTAAAACGCACATCCTTCTCTATTCTGGGGGCTATCAGCGTATCTCATCTACTCAACGATATGATCCAATCGTTGATTCTAGCGATTTATCCTTTATTACAAGCCGAGTTTTCACTGAGTTTTACTCAGATAGGGCTAATCACGCTCACTTACCAGCTTACTGCATCACTACTGCAACCCCTGATAGGGCTGTATACCGATAAGCACCCCCAACCTTACTCTTTGCCTATTGGTATGGGTTTTACCTTATCAGGCATATTGCTGCTGGCGGTGGCAACCACTTTCCCTGTGGTTTTATTGGCAGCAGCGCTGGTTGGCACCGGCTCATCGGTATTCCATCCTGAGTCATCACGGGTCGCGCGCATGGCATCCGGTGGTCGCCATGGCCTGGCTCAGTCAGTTTTTCAAGTCGGGGGCAACTTCGGTAGCGCTCTCGGCCCACTATTAGCTGCAATTCTTATCGCTCCTTATGGTAAAGGCAATGTCGGCTGGTTCTCTCTCGCAGCCTTACTGGCCATTGTGGTGCTATTGCAAGTCAGTAAGTGGTATCAGCAACAGCAAAGAGCAACACATGGCAAAGTGATAAAAACCTCATCGGCAAAATTACTGCCTAAAAAGACGGTTATTAAGACGTTAGTTATTTTAATGGTGCTGATATTCTCTAAATACTTCTACTTGACCAGCATTAGCAGCTATTACACCTTTTATTTGATGCATAAGTTCGGTGTTTCAGTACAAAACGCCCAAATACATTTATTTGTGTTCTTATTCGCAGTCGCCGCTGGCACCATAATTGGCGGTCCTCTTGGTGATCGGATAGGGCGAAAATATGTTATTTGGGGGTCAATACTGGGTGTAGCGCCATTTACCCTTATTTTACCGTATGCTTCGTTGTATTGGATGGGGGTTTTAACCGTAATCATTGGCGTCATCCTCGCATCAGCCTTCTCTGCAATACTGGTGTATGCCCAAGAGTTGATCCCAGGGAAAGTGGGGATGGTATCCGGTCTATTCTTCGGTTTTGCTTTCGGTATGGGTGGGTTAGGTGCGGCTGTACTAGGGTATGTTGCTGATTTAACCAGTATTGAGCTGGTTTACCAAATATGTGCATTCCTGCCATTACTGGGGATATTTACTGCCTTATTGCCCAATATAGAAGATAAGTAATAGTAATAACCTTATAATCCCGACTGAGACTAGCACTTCAGTCGGGAGAGTCCCCTGTGTAATCGTGACAAAAACAGCAAGTCCCCCACAAATAACCACTTCAAACAATTTCCATGCCAAACCAGACTTTTATCGATAAAAAATGAATTTTTATCGCGCATTGATCGCATAAATACAATAAACTGATGTTATTGCTGTGAAATGCTTGCTGCTCCACATATCCCAATACTCATCCAAAAGGCGGCAAGCGCGTGATAAATCTGTTGGGAGTGGATTTAAACGCTCCTTGCAGCGGCCTCGCAGAGATGGGCCAAGTAATAAACGTAGCCAACACACCTGCAATTTGAAAGATGGCGGGTATAACGAGAAGGAGTCTGGATGCACCACTCAACACCCTTAATCACCACGATCGTCGGAGGCCTTGTTCTCGCCTTCCTCTTGGGTTCCCTGGCCCACCGCCTACGCATCTCACCACTGGTGGGATACCTTGCCGCAGGGGTGCTTGCCGGGCCATTCACGCCGGGTTTTGTTGCTGATACTTCATTAGCTCCCGAACTGGCTGAAATCGGTGTTATTTTGTTGATGTTTGGTGTCGGACTTCACTTCTCGCTTAAAGACCTCCTCGCAGTAAAAGCAATCGCCATCCCCGGAGCCGTGACACAAATAGCCGTTGCTACTCTGCTAGGTATGGGCTTGTCTCATTTATTAGGCTGGGATTTAGTCACCGGCTTGGTCTTTGGGTTATGTCTGTCAACCGCCAGTACCGTGGTATTACTGCGCGCACTGGAAGAACGGCAACTGATTGATAGTCAGCGAGGGCAGATTGCTATCGGCTGGTTGATTGTTGAAGATTTGGCAATGGTACTGACATTAGTGTTATTACCCGCATTTGCCGGAGTCATGGGCAACGAAACCACGAGCCTGAGCCAACTGTTTACAGAGCTAGCGATTACTATTGGTAAAGTGATCGCTTTCATAACCTTAATGATTGTCGTCGGTCGTCGGCTGGTGCCCTGGATACTGGCTAAAACAGCCAGTACTGGCTCGCGAGAACTCTTTACTCTAGCAGTCTTAGTCTTGGCGCTTGGGATAGCCTACGGCGCTGTAGGGTTGTTTGACGTATCATTTGCTCTCGGCGCATTCTTCGCAGGAATGGTATTAAACGAATCTGAGCTGAGCCACCGTGCCGCACAAGATACCTTGCCGCTGCGTGATGCCTTTGCCGTGCTGTTCTTTGTTTCAGTCGGCATGTTATTCGATCCGATGATTTTGCTACGAGAACCCTTAGCAGTGTTAGCGTCATTGACCATCATTATCTTCGGTAAATCGGTGGCAGCTTTCATTCTGGTGCGGCTGTTTGGCCACTCAAAACGCACAGCACTCACTATTTCCGTTAGCCTGGCCCAAATTGGGGAGTTCGCCTTTATTCTGGCGGGGCTGGGTATTTCTCTTGGTTTAATGTCTGAACATGGCCGTAATCTGGTACTGGCGGGAGCGATTCTGTCTATTATGCTCAACCCGTTACTTTTCACCTTGCTAGATCGCTATTTAGCCAAAAATGAGACGATGGAAGATCTTATTCTGGAAGAGGCGGTAGAAGAGGAAAAACAGATACCTGTAGATTTATGCAATCATGCATTATTGGTGGGATATGGCCGGGTTGGCAGCTTATTAGGGGCAAAACTTCATGCGGAAGGCATCCCGCTGGTCGTCGTAGAAAATTCGCGCCCGCGAGTGGAAGCACTCCGTGAACAAGGTATTAATGCGGTATTAGGTAATGCTGCAAGCGCAGATATTATGTCACTGGCGCGTCTGGATTGCGCCCGTTGGTTATTGCTGACCATACCAAATGGCTACGAAGCCGGTGAAATAGTCGCATCAGCCAGAATTAAGCGGCCAGACCTTGAGATAATCGCCCGCGCCCATTATGACGATGAAGTGGTTTATATCTCAGACCGTGGCGCTAACCAGGTTGTTATGGGGGAGCGCGAAATCGCCAACAGCATGCTTAATATGCTGAAAATAGAAACGCTGACTGAAGAAGATAAAATGCCAGTTTGCCCAATTTAAAATTATATCTGTGTTTATAATTGAAGTTCTATACCCTAAATAATTCGAGTTGCGGGAAGGCAGCAACTAAGCAAATCCCCAGAAGCTTACACGAGTAAGTGACTGGGGTGACAAATCTGCCGGGAGCAGATTTGAACGCTGCTTGCAGCGGCCTCGCCTTGCGAGGCCCAAGGATGGGCTGAGTAATGAGAGCAGCCAACACACCTGCAACTTAAAGTATGACGGGTATCTTACCGCTCCCAGTAAGACTCTTCTAAACTATCTTCCCGTTCAGGCAAGCCACGTGTTAAACGCGGCGAATGCTGGTTTAATACCTGATAACTGACCCGATTGGCGTATTTACACACTTGTGCCAGGGAGGAGTAGCTAAGGTAACTACGCACATGTTTGCTGGAGTTCGGAACATTATTACGATGATAGCCATTCGCCGCAATATCATGCAGCACAGCGGATAATGCACCATCCCCTGCCCCGTTGGTATTCATTATTTTCTCAGGCCCGCCCATATAAGGGGCAATGTGAGAATAGATACGTAATGGATGATCACAATGCGCTTGGCGCATTGCCCGGCTAAATTCATACAAGTTAAATTCTGCGATAGCGCCAGGTAATAATGGATGCTGTGTTTGGCGCTTATTCGCCTCTTCGGTATATCCTGCCATATAAAGCCCATTCGGGCCGGCAGTACAAAGCACTAAATCCACCCAATTCAATGCCATGTTAGAAGCCATCAACGGATCATTCAGGCCCGTCAGTTCATAAGCCTCATCTTCATTCATCGCTAATATAGAAACATGCTCGTTGAGAAAATCACGCCACCACTGCGGATTATCTGCAATAACATATTTCGTCCCCAGGGTCATCACGACCGGAACATCATGCTTCTTCGCATAGCTGATGGCTTGCATTGTGGCAGCAGGCATCGGCTCATCCGGCTTACAACGCACCAGATAAGCAGTCAGCACCAGAGCAGAAGCTCCTGCAATCACATCTTCAGGAATACTTTCAGGACGTAGCTGATTCATTTGCCCGGGACTGATAGCAAAAGTCCGCTCACCATTATCACTAATCAAAGTAAAGCAGCGGCCAATAGCACCATCAACTGCCTGCAAATAATTCAGGTCAGTGCGACTTGAGGTATTACACAGATAGCGATAGGCATAACTTCCGATCTTAATATTGCTACACATGGTGCCCAACAGGATGGAACGATCATCAGCAAGGACAGAATAGTTGTGTAAGGTATTACCAATGGTACCGCCAGCAAACTCATGAGTAATCAACCCATTAGCAGTTAGTTCCTGATAAAGGTTTTCAGCGATATCATCTTCAATCACTAAAGAGTGCCCTTGGCTCAGACCATAACGGGCAATAAAGCTCTCATCAACCTTGGCTTCAATATCAACCAACGTCTGGTCAATGCCAACGATATAAGAGGTACTCACTTCATTTTCAGTCTGCGCCGGTTGCAATAAAGGGTCACGGGCATTCACCGGAAAGTAGTGCTTAGATTTGCGTTTACCAGGAAATTTCATTGTTTTGAGTTACAAATTGAAATGGGAAGATAAGGGATTTTAGCATATGTAAGCATGAATTTAGCGGGCATAACCATTAGGATTTGATTGTTGCCAGTTCCATGCATCCTTTATCATTTCCGTTAGGTTCCTCTTAGCTTTCCAATCTAATTCTTTGAGCGCGAGTTCAGTACTTGCCCAGCACTCCGCGATATCACCAGCCCGACGCGCCGTTATTTCATAGGGGATTTTTTTGCCCGAAATGCGTTCAAATTCACTCACCATCTGAAGTACTGAATATCCTACACCTGACCCCAGATTATAAACTTTGTACCCAGCAGTCAGCCGATTAAGTGCACAAACATGCCCATCAGCAAGATCCATAACATGAATATAATCACGTACGCCTGACCCATCGTTAGTCGGATAGTCATTACCATATACGGCTAATTTTGGCAGTTTACCAACCGCAACTTGAGTAATAAACGGCAACAGATTGTTTGGCTTTCCATTTGGATCCTCGCCAATCAAACCTGAAGGATGGGCGCCAACAGGATTAAAATAACGCAATGCTCTTATCGCAAACTCGGGGTGAGCAAAAGAGAAATCCTTCAATATCTGTTCAACCATGACTTTCGATGAACCATATGGATTGGTCGTGCCTCCAATACGCGCATCCTCGGTCAGTGGGATAAACTCAGGATCACCGTATACTGTGGCTGATGAGCTGAATATCAGCTTCGTTACACCTGCAATTAACATTTCTTCAAGTAGGGTGATAGAACCTGTAACGTTATTTTGATAATATTCTATAGGTTTAATCACTGACTCACCTACCGACTTTAGGCCAGCAAAGTGAATAACAGAATCAATACTGTGCTCTAAGAATATTTTTCTTAGGCAACTTTTGTCTAATACATCACCTTGGTAAAATGTAGCCGAGCAGCCAGCAATTTCGGAAACACGTAATAATGACTCAGCAGAAGCGTTAGATAAATTGTCTAATACAACAATATCTTCCCCTTGCTCCAATAATACTAATACCGTATGCGAGCCAATATAACCTGCACCACCAGTAACTAAAACAGTCATAATCTACCTTTAAAATGTAATGATTTAGAGTTTCATATTACGGCCCAAATATTATCTCTCTGCACTTATCTTTAACATTCTTTATATCGAATTTACTCTTTTGCATCTGTGCAGATTTGTAAAAGAAGTCATAATTTGAAAATATGGTATTGAGAGCACTTTCTAGGTTTTCTGTCGTGTTATTTATCAGAATACCATTTTGGTCGACTATTTCAGCACAACCCCCCACATTACTTATGATGATAGGTAGACTAGCACTGACCGCCTCAATCGCAGCCATTGGCAAACCTTCACTTTCAGATGTTAGCACAAACACATCATAGTCATTAAACCTGTTAAATCCTTTAATTTCCCCATAGAAATGAATGTTTTTATAACTGCTATATTCTTTCTCAAGTTCTTTATAATACTCACCATCTCCAACCATATCGAGATTAAAATGAGGATTAACGGCAGCAACTTTCAACATCAAATCAGGTCGTTTAGGATAAGCAAGTCGACATACATAAATTATTTTATTTTTACACGGCCGATCAGAACGTTCAATCAATGGTGTTATAGCATTAAGCTGGACCGCAATCTTTTCAGGTTTAATACCAATAATATTAACCGCCTTATCAGCATCACTTTGAGACACACACCAAATCACATCAGTAATATTTGAAAGCAGTTTTTCAATATAACAAAATATAAACTTTAACACATTGCCATTGTATATACATGACCAGCCATGTGAAACATACACGCCGCGAAAACGTAAAAATAAACGAGCCAGACGACTGTAAAGACCTGCATTAGCTGAACTTGAAACCACTACATCAATTTTATTATCCTTGAGCACCTTATATAAACAATAAATAGCTTTAATACTGGCCATTTTTCTAATCTCAGGGATGATAATAATTTTATCGCAAACTATAGCTTCTGTTAACCAGCCTGGTTCAGAGGTTATCAATATTATATTACAATCATCCTTAAGTAATTTAACTTGTTCTAAAACCCAACCTTGCGCACCACCAATTATTGATTTAGTGATTACGAATGCAATGTTTTTCATATTTTTTCCATAAGCGATAAAAACACCAACCTATTTATAAATGCCCCTAACCCCATTAATTAACATTAATAGACATGTTTTTTTTGTGATAGCTATTTTGCCAAGCCAAATCACAAATACCATCTGTTGGTTGAAAACCAACAGGAGCCTCTAATAATAAAGAGCGAATATATTCATAATCAAAGTCATTACAAGCACTTTCAATTGTACTGAGCAATACATTTAGTTTATCCCATTCAAGCATCACCTCAATAGCAGTCATAATTCGGGGATGATAGGTATTTTGTACCGACTCTCCAATCAATAGCTCTTCGTATAATTTTTCACCTGGGCGCAAACCTGAAATTTCTATCGCAATATCACCATCAGGGTTTTCATCACTCTTAACTGAAAGCCCAGAAAGGTTGACCATGCGCTTAGCCAAGTCGATAATCTTAACAGGATCTCCCATATCTAATACAAACACATCGCCTCCTTGCCCCATTGCCCCAGCTTGAATAACCAGTTGTGCCGCTTCGGGGATAGTCATAAAGTAGCGGATAATATCTTTATGGGTGAGCGTGATTGGCCCCCCTTCAGCGATTTGTTTCTTAAATAGCGGAACAACAGAACCTGAGGAACCTAGAACATTGCCAAAACGTACCATGCAGAATTTTGTATGACATTGCTCATTAGATAATGCCTGCAATACAAGTTCAGCCATTCTCTTGGTGGCCCCCATGGTATTGGTTGGCCGCACCGCTTTATCAGTCGATATCAAAACAAACTTTTCGACTCCCGACTTAATGGCTGCCTTTGCACAAAATAGAGTGCCAAATATGTTATTTCTCACACCTTCAATAACATTATTCTCAACCAGTGGAACATGCTTATAAGCGGCAGCATGGTAGACAGTATTCACTTGAAAGTTAGTCATTACTTGCACTAGTCTACTTTCATTTTGAACTGAACCGAGTAATGCGACAAATTCCGAATCAATTTTATGGCTCCTGCATATTGCCGCTATATCATTTTCAATAGAATAAAGAGAGAATTCAGAGACATCAAAAAGAACCAATAATTGTGGTTTTTCAATAATTATTTGGCGACATAATTCAGAGCCAATTGAACCGCCAGCACCGGTTACCATAACGACCTTGCCAGTGATATTTTTGGCTAATAACTTTTCATCAGGTACAACTGGATCACGCCCCAATAATTCCTCAATTGAGACTTTCTTTAAACTGCTGATTTGTGCTCGGCCTTCAACTAAGTCCGACATACCAGGGATAGATAAGACTTCACAAGAAAGATTTTCTAGCTTACCAACCACAGCTTTACGCTGGCTTTGGCTAACACTTGGCATTGCAAGTAAGACTTTTTTAATACCGTAACGACCTATCAAATACTCAAGTTTCTCTGAAGGATAAACAGTAAATCCATGAATAACTGCTTTGTGTAACTTAGGATTATCATCAACAAACGCAATAGGAAAATATTCGCTAGCTTGCATTAAAGCAGGCAACAATTGCCGACCAGAAGCACCTGCGCCATAAATAACAACAGGAATTTGTCCTCTAACACCATAGTTCAGTAACATGCGGAAGAACAACCGAGAACCACAAATAAGGACTAACGAGAATACAAAGAACATGACTGATACTGTTCTTGGCAAGTAGACACCTAAGAAGTAGGAACCAAAAACAAGTAAACCCGTAGAAAGTATTACACCGACGAACACGGTAGTGACAATTTTCGCACTGACATAGCGAAGTACAGTACGGTACAACCCGAGTCGGATAAAGACTAAAAGCGTTGGCGGTATAATTACGGCCAATGCAGCCCATTGTTCAGTGCTGCTAAATGGACTATCAACATCCAGGCGAACCCAAAAAGCGCCCCAATATGCTAACCCGATGAGAGTAGCATCTAATAACAACATAATAATTCTTTTAACAGTTCTTGGTAAAGATAATAGAAATACGAGAAACATATAATACCTAATCCCAAGCCAGAAAACGCAATTCAAACTAATGACTATTTAAGAAAATTTAGTCAGAATTAAAATAAAACGCAACTGACTTAATTGTTTTTCACACCCGCATCAAGCTTATAATCCAAATATATAATTGGAGCATAGGCAATAATCAAAGCAACCATTGGATTAATGGTATTTAGTCCGACGAGCAATGCAATAGGGAATAACCAAACAATATTTATAACGATAGCAGATAATGTAACTGGTAAATGTCTTTTAAATCTTCTGGATGCAATCTGGTAACCATGACTTCGATGAGCTTCATAAACTTTAAAACCACCCAAAATTCTACGAATGAGAGTCCATGTTGCATCGACAATAAATAGACCCAACAGGATCAACCAACAGAAGAAAAATTTTGATTCTATCCAACCGGCACTTATCGCTAGAGAGCCTATGATTAATCCCAGAAAACCACTACCTGCGTCTCCCATAAATATTTTTGCAGGAGGGAAATTCCATAATAAAAACCCTAAGACAGTCACCGCCAGCAACCAAAGAACCAGATAGTTATCTAAGCCAACTTTATCACCACTAATTATATAGATCACGATCGCACCGAGACTGACCATTACGGCTTGAGCACTCGCCAAACCATCAATACCATCCATGAAATTATAGAGATTAAGCATCCATACCAAAAATAGCAGGCCCAAAATGTTACCGACAATACCCAAATAGATTATTGTCCCAAAAATAGTTAATGGCGGGAAACCGCCTAGACAAAACAATAAAAATGCTGCTGAAGAAAAATGTGCCATGAGACGCCAACGAGCAGCAATATGCCCGTGGTCATCCCAAAATCCGACTATAGCAATTACCCCACCAGAGACAATTAACCCGACTGTCGTAAGAGTCGTTAAATAACCTTGAAAATAAAAAATCGCTAAGCCGATTAAAAAAATTATAACAATAGCAACACCACCACCTCTTGGCGTTGGAATTACATGTGAACTACGTGAGTTAGGAGTATCAATAATATTATTTTTAAAGGCGTAAATTCGTAATAAATACGTTAGTACAAATGACACAATCAGAAAAAAAAGTAGTAATAACATTACAGTTGGCATATACCCCCCCCAGAAAAACCGCATAGACGTGATAATTAAAACAATAAACACTGATATTTTTTAGTTTCCTTACAAAAAAATAAATTAAACTCTTATTTTCTGCAAGAAGTATATATAGATATCCAGTGGTCAACTATTTTATCAATAGAATTTGTTTTTACGATACGCGCTCTAACTTTTTCGCCTAACGATACTTTATCGTCATCAGATAAATTTATCATTTTATATATAGCATTAGACAAAGCGTCAGGATCTTTAACTGGGACAACAGCGCCACATTCACCTAAAGCCTCCTTAATACCACCAGAGTCTGTAGCAACAATTAACTTTTTACATGCCATCGCTTCAGTAATAACCAGCGGAAACCCTTCCCATTCGGAAGACAACACGAAAATATCGGTAGCACACATTAGTTGCTGGATGTCATCCCTGCGTCCAAGAAAGGTAACGTACTGCTCAATAGCAAGTTCACTGGCCATGTTTTTAAGATAACTATCAAGATGACCCGTTCCCACAATGAATAGTCGTGGAATAATTTTATAGCTATAATTTTTGAGAAGTAAAGAGTATGCATTCAGTAAGTTTGGATAATCTTTTGCTTCCATTAACCTTCCAACACTCAATAGCATTGGTGTCTCATCTGATATAGCTAACTCAGCTCTTTTCGTCTGTCTATCACTTACCGAAAAATCAAATTGAGAGGTATCAATTCCATTTGTTACCACAATCATTCTATTGGCAGTAGAAGCCCGTTTGCTAACAAAAGAATCAACAGCATCCTGGCTAACATTAGTGGATAGCGAAGCGAGACGGTCAGTATATCTATACGCTAACATTCTCAGCATACTACCTTCATTAGTATTATGCGCAGTACATATTAAAACTGGAATTTTGGTGAATAGTCGAAGTATCCGGGAGAATATGTTGGCATGAAACATATGACTATGAATGACATCAGGTTTAAATTTCTTTATTATTTGTCTAGCTTTGAAGAATCCATTACATAGATTAAAAATGCTCTTATCTAAATTTAACTCTCTCAGGTGGATACCCTGTTCAGGCCTTACCACCGTCTCACCTGTCAGCGATATGATCATGACATTATGGCCAGCCGAAAGCATCTTATTCGCGAGCAAGACCGTCTGTTTTTCAGCCCCCCCCATACCTAACCCTGTAATAATGTATAATAAATTCACTGGTATCTTCTTATCCAATTGGAGTTAAATTCTAAACTCTATTTTCACTCATTAACATTTCGATCAAGTTTTTCCATTTATTTCCGATCGTAGACTCTATTCTATACTGTTCTGCATTCTCTAATGATTTAATTGACATGGTTTCTCTTAATTCTTCATTATTAATCAGTATGAGAAGTTTTTTTACGAATTTATCACTATCATCAAAGGGTATAATAAATCCATCCTCATGGTCAGTGATGAGTTCTGAAGGGCCAGTATCGCAATCATAAGCTATTATCGGTAGTCCACTTGCTTTAGCTTCAAGCAAAACCATAGGGAATCCTTCGAACCGAGAAGTCATTACATAGATATTAGACTGATTATATAACTCTCTCACATAAGGAGTAGTGGGTAGTAACTCTATATTCTTAAGATTTAATCTCTTTATTTTATCTAATAAAAATTGCTTATCCTCACCATCACCTGCGATTATAAGTTTCCAGTCACGATTTTCCTCTTGTACTTTAGCCCAAATATCGATTAAGAGATCAAAACCCTTCAGGTAAGTAAATCGTCCTAGAGCCAAAACATTTTTTGATTTTTTTTTAATTAGTTTATCTTTTACATCAAAGGGCAATGGATTAGGTATCGATATTATTCTTTCTGGATATTTATTTTCTTCTAGCCAATACTGGCGATCTTTTTCTGTTAGCGTGACTACTGCGTCAGCATATTTGGCTGCTACTTTCCTGGCTAGTTTTCGTGACTTTATATTTAGATCATTTTTATAATTAAAATGTTCCCACGAGATATGTTTTGTTTTGGTTCCTAATAAAGCTGTAGTACTAAATAATGCTAACATTGTATCAACATCAATCAAAACATCGATTGATTCATCTATTAAGATACGGCGTAATCTAAAAACGACAGACAAATAAGCAAGTGAGAAGCGTTTTTTTTTATCAAAAAGTGATACGATTTTTATTCTTTCATCTGCATGAAAAAAAGGCGAAGCATTACCACTTAAACTGATAATAATAACCCGATAGCCATCTTTAACCAGATAGTTAGCAAGAGCTAAACTGACTCTCTCAGTACCACCGGTGAGACTAATATCGCCACCAAAGAAAGCAATTACTTTCATGAAATCCCTTGTTGTGACTTAATTTTACGAATTATTACACCAGGCAGTGTAACAATTTTAAGTAAGAGTGAATTTTTTTCTTCAATTACATACTTCTCATCCATCATAGCGATAGCCTGATTAATACGTATGATAGTTTTTATAAAATCCAATGGCCTATATAACCATACAACCTTTGGAGTATTACCCAGTAATGCCTTACGCGAGATATAATGGCCTATTGCATGCTTTTTTATTGAGGACTGACTGAGCCGGTTCGTTTTCTCATCATCAAAAAAGATGCGAACTGGAATTGAACTATAAAAAAATGAATACTCTTTAGATATCGTACTATAAAACCAAATTTCAGGAATAAAATTAATTCCTGGCTTAACTGGATAATAATATTTTTGTAAGTACTCTGTTTTAAACAAATCAATTCTCTCACCACGGATACCTGAACGAAACTCATCTAACCATGAGCTTTTCTTATCTTCATTGGATAAGTAATAATTATTAGGTTTCATTGTTTCTGAGCTAACAGACAAAGCTCTTATACCAATAATGTCTTTATCATCCAGTACTTTTGTTATTGAAAGTAATTTGCTTATTGAACCACTAATAAGAGCATCATCGGAATCCAACCCGATAAAATACTCACCACTCGCATTCTCTACCGCCTTATTCCAAGCAGCTTGCTTCCCACTATTATCTTGATAGATATACCTTATTTTTATTCTATTTTCATTTTGAAAATTATTTACAACATCAATTGTGTTATCTATCGAACCATCATCAATTATTAACCACTCAATATCATTTCTATTTTGCTCTAATATGGAAAGATAGCAGCGCTTTAGCACTTTAGCTCTATTAAAAGTAGGAGTAAATATAGTAACAGTAACCATACTATTTTTTCACCTCATTTTTAACAGCCGAAACCAATCGATAAAACATTATATCGCTAAATATATAATATAAAATAGACTTTATGTTACCTGAAGAAATAATTGGCCTTAATGATATTATTTCGAAAGATTTCCTATAACTCCTCAGTGCTGTTTTTTTATCAATATGGTATATTCTGGCACATTTAGATATATGAGATACAAATACACTTGCGATAATCGCAGTCCAATATCTACTATGATATTTTATATACTGATCTTTAAATCTTAACAGCCCGACCTCGCTATCATCAAGATCTGAAACATTCAGGTTTTTAGTAATACTATTTGGATTTTGTCTATATTTAACAATGTAATCCTTACTTTCATAGATGGATTCACATTTACTAATTAAAATAGGAAAAATCAATTGATCTTCAAATCTACGTCCAACATCAAAAATTATATTGTCAAAGATATTTTTATTAAAAACACACCGCCAGAGATAAAACATTTCACTATTGGCTATACCAATCTTAACTGATTCTAGATTACTTTTAGTGAATTCATTCTTATTTATTAAATCGAATTTATTTTCTTTACCTTCAGTTAATTCAATGTAGTTAAATAATATACAATCAGGTGCATTTTTTATAATTATTTTTTTGATACTAGAATATATTTTATCGCACCAGATATCATCAGCATCGACAAAGACTATATAATCTCCTGTGGCGATCTCTACACCTTTATTTCGCACTACGGATACACCTGAATTATCTTGTGACAAATATTTAAAGTCATATATTTTACTATATTTACTGATTATATCAGCAGAGTTATCAGTTGAACCATCATTGATAATGATAACTTCAAGCATGTTATCCCATTGTGAAAATACAGAAATTAGGCATGACTCAAGATACTTACCAGCATTATAGACAGGTATAATCAACGAAAGTATTTTTTTATTATCCATGTTTGTTTCTCGAAAGTATTTCAAATAAGAGATTTTTTCTCTTAAGAATAATAATCAAACATATAAATGATAAAGCCTCAATAGTAATAATTGAAATAATACCGCCCCAAGCTCCATATTTAGAGGCAAGATATGCACAAAGAGGGATATGAATTACTGCCGAAATCATTGGTAAAATCGTATAAGATTTCTTATACCCATGAGGTAATAAAATGTAGTTAGCTAGTACAGTCGATTGTATAACCAGAATATAAACAGGAGAAAATAAAATTAAAAGTGTTGATACCTCCGAATATTCAGAGCCAAACATTATTTTAGTAATCAATTTAGAGAAAACTATGACACAAATTGTTATAGCAATGCACAAGCCACCCTGCCAATAGAAAATCTTTCTGATTAAAGAGTAGGCCTCTTCTTTTTTATTAACCAATAACGAATTTATTCTGGGGTAAAATGCATTTCCTAGAACTAAAAATACACCTAAAATAGCCCCTTTAACTCTATCAGCTGCCGTAAATATACTGACTTCATAAACATTACTGAATATACCAATTATAATTGTCGTACTCATGGTATAAAGACTAATAGATAATGTTGCAAAAAATATCGGGAAAGAATCTTTTAATGTATGCGCTATCTTTAGACTAGAGAAGTTAACTACTCTTACAAGTTTTTTCCGATATATATATATTATTGCTATGATACCAGCCAATAAATTCATTGACGATTGAATTATTACTGCATATTTTATATCCGCATCACTGTGAACAAAAATAAAAAATAAAGGTAGCATTGATAGCTTTGCTACTATCATTAAATTTGTCACAACAGATAGTTTTTCTATGCCTTGGAAAAACCACGCAGGCATTAACGTGGTACCAATTAACATTAATACAGTATAAATCAACTCACTTTGGATAACAGCATGCGTACTTGTAATCGTAAGTAAAATAATTATAAGAATTGAAATGACGCATAATATTGATTTGGAATAAAGTGTTTCAAAAAAAACTTTAGATATATATTCTGGATTATCTTGATGTTCAGCAATTTTCTTCGAGGCCGATAAATTAAATCCAAAATCTATTAAAATAACAAAATACTGTGCTAAAGAAAGAGTAAGGCTATAGATACCGAAACCTTCCACGCCCAAAACTCGAGTTAAATATGGCAATGTAAGGAGTGGAATAATATAGTTACTGCCTTGTAATAGAAGTAAAGAAAATATATTTCTTCGTAAAACTGACATTTTCATTTCCAGTTATTGGATTAGACTATATTGTTCATGATTGCTAAAGATACTCAATTATTTTTATCTCTCATAATACAGAGTATATCTCTCAAAAATATATAAATTCAAATCGTGAAAAATAAAATCACGCTACCGCCCTTGGCTTAACAGCTACCAATGCACTACTCTAAAACTTCAGTCTTTTGCTCAACTTAAAAATCAAATAAAAACAAACAGTTAAGTCACATACTTACATACCTGTTGTTTATAAAAGCCTAATTCTCATACATCTAAACAGGCATTACAAGAGAAAGGAGTAGGTAAATATGTAATCACATATCATTAATATACCAATCGATACATAAAAATTACGAATTAAGAGATAGTTGAGCAATTTCTTGTTTTATCAACTGTTCTAAAAGGTCTATATGCCCCTCATCGTCGTTCAACGCAGGAATATATTCAAATTTCTCGCCACCGGCGTGCATGAAAATCTCCCGGTTCTGCTCCTTGATCTCCTCCAGTGTTTCAAGACAATCAGCAGAGAAACCAGGGCAGATCAGCTGAATATGCTTAATACCTTGGGCGGGGAGACTTTTTAATGTCTCGTCGGTATAAGGCGTCAACCAAGGTTCACGACCAAAGCGAGACTGATATGTCATCATGATATTTTCGGCTGGCAACACCAATTTGCCACGTAACGCGCGGCTAGTATCTTCACAACGTTGTGGATAATCATCCCCCAGTTGAGCATAGCGCTTAGGAATACCATGGAAGGAAAGTATTAGTCTGTCAGGTTTGCCATGCTGCGCAAAAGCACGTTCAACACTTTGCTGTAATGCCGAAATATAGGTGGGATGTTCGGCATAATCACGGATAAAAGAAACCGATGGTAACCGACGATATCCTTTCAGAATACGGGCAACAGCGTCCCACACAGCGGCACTGGTCGAACAGGAATATTGCGGATAAAGCGGCAAAACCACCAGCTTAGTCACACCTTGGGCTAATAACTTATCGATAGCATCTGGCAGATTTGGTGAGCCATAACTCATACCTAACTCAACCGGGATCTCTGGCATACGTGCCGCCAATGCTTTCCGTTGCCGCCGACTATAGACCAATAACGGTGACCCTTCGTCCATCCAGACTGATTGGTATAATTTAGCCACGCGAGGAGATCGAATAGGCAAAATGACACCGCGTAACAGAGGCCACCACAGCCACGGGGAAGTATCAACCACCCGGCGGTCACTCAGGAACTCAGTCAGATAGCGTTTTACTGCTTGCGGTGTTGGGGCGTCCGGTGTCCCCAAGTTGACCATTAATACGCCGAGCTTACTTTGCATGATGCAAAATCCTTGTGGGGGATATTACGCTTATTATTCGAGCTTACGAATAAGTCTTCAACGAGATCCGTAAAACGAGAAAGGCGACCTTAGGCCGCCTTAGCTATCTTACCATCCAGAATTAACCGAGAATAGTCGCCAGTTCTGCACTGACTTCTGCTACTTTACGGGTTCCGTCCAGCTTAAAATATTGCGTATTGCCTGCATCAGCTTCTTTACGATAGTAAGAAACGAGTGGTGCGGTTTGTTGATGATATTCGATCAGACGTTTGCGAACAGTGGCTTCCTGATCGTCTTTACGAATAGTAAGTTCATCACCTGTCACATCATCTTTATCTTCAACTTTAGGTGGGTTGAATTTAATGTGGTAAACACGGCCTGAAGCAGCATGTACTCGACGCCCGACGATGCGTTCAACAATCAACTCGTCTGGTACAGCAAACTCCAGCACATAATCAACCTTGATACCGGCTTCTTTCATGGCATCAGCCTGAGGAATAGTACGTGGGAACCCGTCTAACAGGAAACCATCACGGCAATCGTCCTGGGTGATACGCTCTTTAACCAATGCGATAACCAGCTCATCAGTAACCAGTTTGCCGGCATCCATTATTTCTTTCGCTTTCAGACCTAACTCAGAACCTGCTTTTACAGCGGCGCGCAACATATCACCAGTAGAGATTTGCGGAATACCGTATTTCTCCATGATGAATTGAGCCTGAGTACCCTTACCAGCGCCCGGAGCGCCCAGCAGAATGATACGCATTGCGTAAATCCCCTTGCTATGTAGTTTTTCTATGTGTTTTTACTTAGAGCCTATCCCATTAGGGCTATTTTATTTGCCATTTTGAACCAAGGCAGTGCTCAGGATCCTCACGTACGATGTGTACGCTCCGGCTCTTCCGCGCTGTCCATGTTAAAACTGGCTGCAACAATGACGCCAACGGGGATAAGCTCTTAAAAAAATCGAAATTGCGGAAAACAAGCAACCATACCATTTTCAGGGGGGTTGGCTCAAGGCGCGCGAGGCCGGTTAGCAGGAGAGAATCAATGACATCCAGGAGAAATAAAAAAACAACCCATTGAAAATAAATAAAAAAACGCCTCAGATAACACATCTATCTGAGGCGTTCTATTACTCAATTAAGCCGTTAATAACTGATTCATTCTGCGGATAAACTGGTTAGGATCATCTAATGTTCCCCGTTCAGCTAACAGCGATTGATCCAGTAATAACTCTACCCATTCAGCAAACTGAGCATCGTCAGTCACATCAGCAGCGCGTTTAACCAAGCTATGTTCAGGATTTAATTCAAAGATATACTTCACTTCTGGTGCCTGTTGGCCCGCAGCAGCAAACAATTTCGCCATCTGCGTACTCATTTCATCGGCATCAGTCGTCACTATCGCTGGCGTATCCGTCAAACGATGCGTCAGGCGGACATCTTTCACGCGTTCGCCCAGCAGGGTTTTAACCCGCTCAACGAATGGCTCCAGCGCTTTATCGGCCTCTTGCTGATCTGGACGCTCTTCATCTGCCAGCTTATTCAGTGAGTCATCTGCTTTGCTGACTGACTGGAAAACTTTACCGTCAAACTCGGTCAGGTAGCTCATCATCCATTCATCGATGCGATCAGATAACAGCAATACTTCAATGCCTTTTTTGCGGAACAGTTCCAGATGAGGGCTGTTCTTCGCCGCAGCATAGCTGTCAGCAGTGATGTAATAAATCTTCTCCTGCCCTTCAGTCATACGGCTGACATAATCTTCCAAAGACACTGTCTGCGCTGAGCTGTCGGTATGGGTTGAAGCAAAGCGTAGTAACTTGGCAATAGTTTCTTTATTGCTACCGTCTTCCGCTGGGCCTTCCTTAAGCGCCATACCGAACTGCTGCCAGAACTGCTGATATTTCTCAGCATCATCTTTAGCCAGTTTTTCCAGCATTTGCAGCACACGTTTAGTCAGCGCACTACGTAGATTCTGAGTAATGCGGCTGTCTTGCAGAATCTCACGCGAGACGTTCAGCGGTAGATCATTAGAATCTATTAAACCACGAACAAAACGCAGGTAATTCGGCATGAACTGCTCAGCATCATCCATAATGAACACGCGCTGCACGTAAAGTTTCAAACCATGCTTATGGTCGCGATTCCACATATCCCACGGGGCCTGAGCTGGGATATACAGCAAGCTGGTATACTCCTGCTTACCTTCGACGCGGTTATGGCTCCAACTCATCGGGTCGGTGAAATCATGCGCGATATGTTTATAGAATGCTTTATATTCGTCGTCAGTAATCTCTGCTTTGCCGCGCGTCCATAATGCCTGAGCTTTATTGATTTTCTCCCAGGTGACCGTGCCGTCTTCTTCATTTTTGCTTTGAATTTCAACTGGCAAAGCAATATGGTCTGAATATTTACTGATGACTGAGCGCAAGCGCCAATCATCCAAATACTCGTCTTCACCTTCACGCAGATGCAGGGTTATCTCTGTACCACGCTCTTCTTTGGTGATATCCGCGATGGTGTAGTCACCCTCGCCTGCCGATTCCCAGAATACGCCAGCATCAGCAGGCGCACCGGCTGCACGGGTACGGACGGTGACTTTATCTGCCACAATAAATGCGGAGTAGAAACCGACACCAAACTGGCCGATTAATTGGCTATCTTTGGCTTGATCTGAACCAATAGACTCAAGGAATGCTTTGGTCCCTGACTTCGCGATGGTACCAAGATTATCAATAACTTCGTCACGGCTCATACCGATGCCGTTATCACTTAGAGTCAAAGTACGCTTTTCTTTATCAAAAGATAAACGCACTCTCAGCTCACCGTCGCCCTCAAATAATTCAGGATTAGACAGCGCGCGGAAACGCAGTTTGTCTGCCGCATCAGAGGCATTAGAGATCAACTCGCGCAAGAAAATTTCTTTATTGGAATAAAGCGAGTGAATCATCAAATGGAGGAGTTGTTTTATTTCAGACTGGAATCCACGGGTTTCTTGACCTTTCATACTCATTAATTACCTCAATCCAAATTACCGACAGGTACATAAAATCGAACAATGAGTATCAGATGGGGCCAATAGGTGAAAGTTTCAAGTATGAGGATAGAAAAAAATAGAGAATCGAGGGCGATTGACTTATTATCCCTAACGAATTTATTCGTAAGATAATCAATAACAAGACTGTCGCCCACAATAAATAATGGGATCAATACTTAATAGGATTACGCCCAGCCAGTGAGTGCGATAATGTCGTACCATCAACCATTTCCAGTTCGCCGCCTACTGGTACGCCATGAGCGATACGGCTGGCTAATACGCCATACTGACCACACATCTGGCCGATATAGTTGGCAGTGGCATCCCCTTCTACGGTCGGATTAGTTGCCAAAATGACTTCAGTGATAGTTTCAGTTTCAAGCCGTTTTTCCAGCAAATCCAAACCAATATCGCCAGGGCCAATGCCATCCATGGGAGATAAATGCCCCATCAACACAAAGTAACGCCCACCAAACTGGCCGGTTTGTTCAATAGCATGGATATCTGCCGGGCTTTCGACCACACAGAGTTGGCCATTCTGCTGCCGGCGTGGGTTGGAGCAGATAGTGCAACGGTCTTGCTCGGTAAATGTCCGGCAATCAGCACAGTGACCGATTTCGGACATCGCACGGGTCAATGACTGCGCCAGCCGCATTCCACCACTACGATCACGCTGTAGCAGTTGGAATGCCATACGTTGCGCTGATTTCGGGCCAACGCCCGGCAGGCAGCGCAACGCCTCCATTAATGACTCAAGGAGTGGACTGGTTTGCATCAGAACGGCATCTTAAAGCCTGGTGGTAATTGCATACCACTGGAGACCGAAGCCATTTTCTCTTTTTGCGTTTCATCGATACGACGCGCTGCATCGTTCAATGCCGCAGCAATCAAATCTTCCAGCATTTCTTTATCTTCTTCAACCAATAGGCTTGGGTCAATTTCAACCCGGCGGCAGTTATGCGCCCCATTGATGGTTACTTTTACCAAGCCCGCGCCAGATTCACCGGTAACTTCCAATTTGGCGACTTCTTCCTGCATCTGCTGCATTTTTTCCTGCATCTGCTGGGCTTGTTTCATTAAATTGCCAATACCGCCTTTACCAAACATAGTCATCTCTCATAGCAAGGGGCCGCGTCAGTACACCATGCACTTACCGCAGCGGTTAAACCGGCCGGATACTCTCTTCATCCAATTCTGCATCGAAGAAACGACGCAGTGTCTGAATATTATTATCCGCAATAATCGACTGGCGTGCTTGTGCCAGCTTTTCTTCATAAATGGCCTGCCGCCATTCCAGCGGAGTACGCTCCGCCGGGTTGTCATCTTCGATAACGCTAAGTGTGACAGCATTACCGTGTAATTCACTCAATGCATCAGCCAGCGCCTTTTGTGCCGTGGGCGAATTTAAATGCCGCTGGCTAGAACGCAGGTGAAGACAAATATTACCCGGTTCTATTTCTTCTTTAAATGCATTCAACGCAAGCTGCTGTACCAATTTCGGAACATGTAGCTTATCTATCTCTGCCGCCCAAGGATCCCGCACCATGGCGTCTTCAGCCAATTTGGCAGAAAGCTCCGGTGTTTTTTCATGCTCTAACGCAGAGCGCAACGCCTTAGGCGTGGTAACTGGCTCAGCTACGACCTCAGACTGATTTTGCGCGGTCCAGCGATAAGCTTCTTTCTTCGCCGGTTTCTTTTCTTCGGTTGATTTAGCGGCCAGACGCTGCTGGCTGCGCTCAGTCACCGAAGCTAGACGCTCCAGTGCCGAGGTTGCCGGCCGCGCTTTTCCTGGCGCTGCCGGCTCATTCTTTTTTGGTGTGGTTGTCCCGGATTGTCGCAACAACTGGGTCCGTGCCTGAAGGAGCTGCGCAGTAGAATCTGGGAGCTGAGTACTCACTTCAGCGGCAAGCCCTAGCGGTGGTGCATCTTGCGGTGGCCCTGAGTGAGTAGATGCGGGCTGTTGCGTATTTGGGGAGTGCTGCGGTGCATTGTTACCCCCAATCGCTGCTGGCGCACTGACAGATACACTCTGCGGTTCGGCAATTATCGCTTTAGGATGAAAAGCTAACGCTCGCAATAAGGTCATTTCAACCCCCATGCGGCGATCCGGCGCATAAGCCAGCTCTTTGCGGCCCACTAACAGAATTTGATAATATAACTGAATATCAGCAGGTGGCAATGTGCGGGCCAGTTCGCGTAACCGAGGCTCAACCGTCGCATAGTGATTATCCAACATTGATGGCAGCAGTTGCACCATCGCAATGCGGTGCAGCAAACTTAGGGTTTCGACCAATAAGTTTTCCCAATCGACACCACGTGATGCCGCTTGTTCTACCTGAGCCATCACCCGCGCACCATCGGCACTGACCAGCGCCTCGATAATCGCCAAGGGTTGCTCGTCATCCAGCGTTCCCAGCATTTGACTGACTGTAGCTGTCGTCACATGCCCATCGCCCATCGCAACGGCCTGATCTGTCAGACTAAGCGCATCTCGCATACTGCCATCGGCCGCCCGTGCCAATAATTGCAATGCACGCGCATCACTACTGATTTGCTCTGCCAATAATATTTTTTCAAGCTGCCCACGGATAACCTCAACATCAATCACTTTGAGATGGAATTGCAAACAGCGGGAAAGGATGGTCACCGGCAGTTTCTGAGGGTCCGTAGTCGCCAGCAAGAATTTCACATGGGCTGGCGGCTCTTCAAGTGTTTTTAGTAGCGCATTGAAACTGTGGCGCGACAGCATATGCACTTCATCAATTAAGTACACTTTGAAGCGGCCACGGGCTGGAGCATATTGAACGTTATCCAGCAGTTCTCGGGTATCTTCTACCTTCGTGCGCGAGGCGGCATCTATCTCGATCAGGTCAACAAAACGGCCTTGCTCGATCTCCAGGCAGTTAGCACAGGTACCGCAAGGCGTCGCTGTAATGCCGGTTTCGCAGTTAAGACCTTTGGCTAATAGCCGTGCAATCGACGTCTTGCCAACGCCACGGGTGCCGGAGAATAGATAGGCGTGATGAATTCGCCCTAATGAAAGGCCATTAGCCAGCGCCGTCAGGACATGCTCCTGACCAACGACGTCTGCGAACGTTTGGGGGCGCCACTTACGGGCAAGGACCTGATAGCTCATTAATACTTCATCATTGATTTATAAAGAATAATTTAATCACCAGTAAAAAAACCACTATTTAACCTACATATATTAAGTGGTTTGTTTTTGAACACATTAACCCGAATAGCTACAGGTTGAATCTTAGTGTACCAGTACGCCCATCGTCATTCCCACAAATTTACTTTGTGGAAGTAGAGTTGTCGATTCTTTGTACCCTGCGATGCCGTAATAAACCCGTTCTTATTTCCTTTCGGACTCTCCCCCATGTTGAAAGAATCGATATTGCCAGCAATGAATTTTACAACGGTGGCCTGTTCATTTTTATTCCACAATCTGGATGTTATGCTGGCAATCTATTCCGAAATACCGGCCTTAGTACGATCGGAAATTTGCTCTGACAGGTAACGGAGATTAGCAGAGTGTAAGGTGCTTCCCTGACTGCTGGATTTTGCATGGTATTCAATCGGTGCCGATGCCTAGGCTATCAAGAAGTTATAGTTAATAATCAGCGGCACCCAGTTTGGGTCAATTAACAATGGACGGATTTATGACAAGTAAAAAAAGAGGGATGGGCTATATTGCTATCGTCGTTGATGATTACGATAAAGCGATTGAATTTTATACCGAAAAGTTAGGTTTTTTTCTGCGAGAAGATGAGGCACAACCAGGGAAACGTTGGGTGTCGGTTTCGCCGACAGAAGACAGTGAGTGTCGTTTATTGCTAGCTCGGGCATCCAATGACCATCAAACTGCGTTTATTGGTAATCAATGTGGTGGTCGAGTATTCCTTTTTCTTGAGACAGATAACTTCTGGCGTGATTATGAGTTGATGAAATCAAAAGGAGTGACATTCTGCGAAGAACCTCGCAAAGAGAAATATGGCATGGTGGTTGTATTCGAAGATATTTACGGTAATCGCTGGGATCTTTACCAAAAATAGTGAGTATAATTAGTGCGTTAGGAAAATAATAATGATAAGAATCATCTCGGTGAGAAGTCACCCTGAGTATAAAGATCAATCTATCCGCTATTTTCAGAATAAGTGGGCCACGGAAGAGACTAAAATGCTTTATCAGGATTGCATCAGTCTTTGTATTGCAGCTAAAAATCCTTTACCTCAATGGTATTTGATGGAAATGAATAATGAAATTATTGGTTGCGCTGGATTAATCACCAATGATTTTATTAGCCGTATGGATCTGTACCCTTGGTTATGTGCGCTTTATATTGAAGAGCAACACCGAGGGTATGCTTATGGTGAATTACTGATCAAGCATATTGCTAAAGAAACCAAACAATTAGGTTTTGATACACTACATTTATGTACTGACCATATCGGGTTCTACGAAAAGTATGGTTTTACTTTTACTGGATTGGGTTATCACCCATGGGGCGGGTCTTCACGTATTTATTCGCTGCCACTCTAATAAGTGAATGGCAGTTTGCATTGATAATATTTTCCCGACATTCATCGAATAATCTGACGGTCACCGTTGATGACCACCAGATTATTATGCCTACCATCTTTCAGTCCAGAGTGCTGTTGGCAGCTTTCATTCACCCAAATAAGCTACCTGGGTAAGTTTATCGGGATGTATTCACTTGCAGCCTACCTGCAACTCCACATTCTTTGGGGATAAAATCAATGCCCGCTGAACGAGACCAAACTATAGCAAGTGATCCCTTGCTGAGTCAGGCGCGCTTCGCCACCCAATTCAGGCAAATCAATCACAAATGCAGCGTCAGTCACGACGCCACCCAGCCGACGGATGAGCTTAACCGTTGCCTCGATTGTGCCGCCGGTAGCCAGCAAATCGTCAATCACTAAGACATTATCGCCCGGTTTAATGCTATCGGTGTGGATCTCAAGTTTGTCCGTGCCATACTCCAACTCATAGCTTTCGCTGATAGTTTCCCGCGGCAATTTACCGGGTTTACGCACCGGAACAAAACCGACACCCAGCGACAGGGCGACCGGAGCACCAAACAGAAAGCCGCGAGCTTCAGTACCCACTACTTTAGTCACGCCTTTACCCAGATAGCGCTCTACCAGCAATTCGATGCTAGCGGCATAGGCTAATGGATCTTCTAGCAAGCTGGTCACATCACGAAACAGTATTCCCGCTTTTGGATAATCGGGGATGGTTTTGATACTGTCTTTAATATATTGAAGCTGTTGTGCTGTATTAGGTGCAGTAGCGGTCATAATTTGTGCCTGATAAAACTGCTGTACATACTTAAGCGCGGCCAGTCGATGTTAAATGGCATCGGCTGAGTAACTTAGTCTCACTATCGATAATACTCCGATAGTTAAAGTCACTGCATCCTTAACATTAAGGATGCAACGAGGGATTACCCCGCGCACGAAAACGCTCAAATCTATGCAAACTGGCACTAAAATGCAACTAGTGTGAATTGCTCAGCGCCGTTTTTGTTGCGATAGGTCAATAACTGGCATTCGCCACATAAAGGTCAACAGTAGGATTAACATAATAAGTAATATGCCTCTCACCCACCAGATTTTCACCAACCAAAGTGAAACAGCAAATGTAAGTATGGTAACCAGTATTGCCTTCCATTTAGTGCCCACAGGCAATGCTCGATGTTGTTGCCAGGTACGTATATAGCTACCAAACCATGAACGGTAGAGCAACCAGTGATGAAATCGCGGGGAGGATCGTGCAAAACACCAAGCGGCCAACAGCAAAAACGGTGTGGTGGGTAACAGAGGAAGCACGACACCTAACGTTGCCAATATCACCGCCAGCCAACCCAAGGTTATCAAAAACCAACGAGACATAAGCTCCCTTTATCATCACTTTAATGAAGCGTTATCATTAACCCATGCGTTGAACATCATCAATAGATATTCTTGCCATTATTTGCACAAAACATCGGTATCTATTTTATTTACCCTCCCCCAAGCTTGTATCTGCCGCCATTCGAAGGCAAGCTGGCGGGAAATGCCAAGGAGAAGCGCCATGAGTACGGAAAAATTATTGCAGGTGCTTGAAAGCCAAATTGAAGCGCTGTCAGCGCAAGTTGGCCCTCAGGCAAACACCCCCTCTCAGCAAGCCCGTTTTGATCTAAACCTGTTTGGTAATCATGGCAACCGTTTCCGCGATTATCTTCAGGAAATACGTAAAAATATGGTCCAACTAAAGCAGGTGGTTGCTGATAATCGCACACAACAGGTTGCTTTTCTCGCTGAAAAACTGGTTGCCCAGATTTCTGCATTGCAAAGAGAATTGGCTACACAAAAATTAAGAAAATCCAATCCTGAACCTCGGGATAATAAATTGGACCCTTACCATAAGCTGGCTGAACATCAAGATTATGAACGGCGAATATTGGCCATGATTCAGGATAGAGAGAGCCAACTTGGTAAGCAAAGTTTGTTATCTGAGCAGCAGAAAATACAGAAAGAGCTAGCGGCACTCGAGGGGCGCCTAATGCGCTGCCGGCAGGCGTTGATAAGAATAGAACGCAGTATTGAGAAAAAAGAGAACGGTTTTTGAATATTTGTCACATTTTTTGAATCATTGAGATTCCGACAGCAAATAGTTCTCTATAATGTTTATGCCCGCCCTCTTTCAAATGCAGATGTTGACGGCTTGCGTTCACCCGAATTACTGACTGGTGTCAGTTAATCGGGATTACCTCGCTTACCGCTTTCCAGCATGTTGAAATCTAGTGGGTATATAGGTTGAATCAGGTCAGGTGGAACCCTGGTACGATATTCACACCCGACTTCCCGATTAACTGCAAATCAAATGTTGGTCAGATTATGTCAGTTGAAAAAGCTCCACCAGAACTGCAACTGGCAGTAGATCTTATCTATCTGCTGGAATGCAATGAGATAGCGCCCGAGACAGCACTGGCGGCGTTAGCGATCGTGCAACTTGATTATCAGCGTAAGCTCCGCCGTCAAAACTCAGATTGAAGATATCACTTCTGCTATTTAGCCAAGGCGATACACTAACGTGTCGCCTTAGTGATGCAGGTATATGACCCGACCTGTAGAGACTCCATCAGTAATGGCGCGCTACTGCCTATACAGCCTAATGCCTTAAGCAAGCGGCTTATTGATATCCGGTAAGTCAGGCTTAGTATCTCCCAATTCCGATTGCTCAGCCGGTAAGCCTTGTTTATCAAGCGGGCGACTGACTTCCTGAACCTCGGTACCATCTGGTTTGTGCAGATACACTTCCAACTGGTTAAAGGCGATATTAATGTCATTATCACGACATAACTTATCAATAGCCCTGTTCAATTCATCCACCGTATAGCTGCGATCTCTCAATTCACGAACATACAGGCGTAACTCATGATCAAGAGTGCTGGAACCGAAGTTTAGGAAGAAGACTTGTGGTTCAGGATCAACCATAACTCGTGGATTCTCATGGGCGGCTTGTAACAGTACATCTTTTACTTTCGCCAGATCAGAACCATAGGCGACACCCACTTTAATGATGATGCGCGTAATGGTATCTGATAGTGACCAGTTGATCAGGCGCTCGGTAACAAATGCTTTGTTCGGAATAATGACTTCTTTACGGTCAAAATCGGTAATTGTCGTCGCACGGATGCGTATCTTGCTGACATTCCCCGAAAAAGTACCAATGGTAATGGTATCGCCGATACGAACGGGCCGCTCAAACAGAATAATCAAACCGGATACAAAGTTGGCAAAGATTTCCTGCAAGCCAAACCCCAAACCAACAGACAGTGCCGCCACTAACCATTGCAATTTATCCCACGAAACACCGAGCGAACTTAACGCGGTTATCCCACCGACCGCCGTGATGAGATAAGTCAGAATGGTGGTGATGGCATAAGAAGTGCCTTGGCGCAGTTGCAGGCGCGACAATACCACAACCTCAAGTAAGCCCGGCAAGTTACGAGTCAGAACATAGGCCACCACCAATGCCATCAAAGCCACCAGCATATTCCCCAAGGTCACAGCCTGCGCGACGCTAGCACCAGCGACTGTTGAGGTGTAATGCCACAAAGAGATACTATCCAGATAGGAAATAACCGTTATCAGGTCCGCCCAAATCCAATAGAAACAAGTGGCAAAAATCAGGAAGAGCGCCATCGTTGTCAGGCGTAATGACTGTTGGTTAATTTGGTCCAAGGCTAATGGCGGCTCTTCAACCGGCTCACCACCTTCAGCCCCCTCTTTCACCAAACTTTGCCGCCGGGCAATTGCCCTACGATAGGCCAAACGCCGCGCGGCAACCCCTAAACCTCGAATTGCCGTCAGGTAAACGATATTCCACAGGAACAATAAGTACAGGCTATCAATCCAGCGACCAGCCAGTTGTAGTGTCGTATAAAAATATCCTGCCATCATTAAGCCAATCAATATGATGGGGGTTACAGCAACCGCAGTCACAATCACCAACCGCACCGCATGGGAATCTTTTTCACGCCAACTATCGCGGCAGAATGGATAGACAAACAGGGCCAGCAGTGCCAATGCAATAACAATAACAATTTGCCCGATGACATCATCGACCAATCGAAGTGGACTTTTCTCTCCCAATTCCGACCAGAATATCACCGGCAACAATGCCCCCCCTAATCGCACCATTTGGCGGCGATAATGCGCGCATCGGTCAGCCGCAATCATAAAGTGTCGCTCGGTAATTCCCCCTGGCGAGAGCATACGATAGGTCAGATCAAATATTAGCCAGAACAGCGCCAAACGTTGGAATAAGCTCCAGAGGAAGTCACTAAGATTAAAGTCTGAACGCAGACACCAATAACCAAAACCTAGGATAATTAAGGCCCCAGGCAAGACTTTCAGTAAAGTGAGCATAATGGCATTTGGCGTATGCATTTGGCTGTCGTGCTTGAGTTGCCCGACGTCAGCCGCCAGTCTATCCAAATGTTTATTAATGATGTTATAGCGTGATCGGATCACCCCCACCACAATCAACATGGGTAGCAAGAACACCACTGATTTGATCAACCCCGCTAACACATCACCCGGTGACAGGGTAAAGTGAAAATTGCTCAGTTCAGATTTAAGTGCGCCCGGTAAGGCTTTTAGCCAAGACCAGTCCATCGGTTTATTGCTACTGACCCAAAAAATCTGCTGTGTCAGAGTATGTTGCAGTGATTCATTGACGCTGAGCAACTGCTGTTGGTTAATTTGCAGATTGATAGCCAATGTCAGTTGGTTACCCAACTGTTTATTCAACTGATCCAGTAGCTCACGGCGGATATCAACAATTTGCCCCAGCGCGTCTTCTACATCAGGACTGATCTTCTCTTTACTGTCATTCATCAGGGTTTGGATATAGTCATCCCCCTGGAATAGCTGGTCACGTTGCTGATTTATTTCAAATTGCTCCAAGCGCAAGTCAGCAATACGTGGACCCATATTGGTTATCAAACCAGCAGCCGGTAAATTGAGCTGCTGTTGATACAAGATACGCGAAAGCAACAAGCTACCGCGTAATACGGTAATTTGTTCTTTTAAGTTACGTTCCGATTGCAGCGCGCGGTCCAGCCAGTTTTTAACTCTAATATTCTGTTGTACCAGGGTGTTGCCTTCTTTCGTGGCATTAATCAGGCGCTGACTTAATTCTTTGTTAATCGTCAGTTCTCGGCTAACTAACGGATCATTTTGAATATCAGTTGCATCATTAGGTGCTTGCGCTTCTTTGGCTGTTTTTTCTGATAGGATTAATCGTTTGCCGCTGACCACCTCTTGCAGTAGCTGTACGTAGCGCTCCAGTTGGTTTATGTGAGCAGTAGTGTAATCCCGTTGTTTTTGCAGTAAATCCTGTAAGGTGGTGTTAGCTTCCAGATTTTTACGTTGCAAATCCAGCTGCGCATTTAACATCACCTGCTCAGTCAATAACTCTTGCTGCTGGGTTGGACGCAGAACCTCTTGATTTGGCGCTAATCCATTGAGTTGATTGCGAATCTGCATTAAACGCATTGATGCGTTATACATCGCACTCTGCACCCGTTCGGGCTGAGTTTGCAGGGCAATTAACTGGCTATTATAAGCGGAGAGGTCTTCCTGAGCTGATTGTAAATCATCCAGCGTTTCATTTAGACGTGATTCCAATTGGCGCAGCGAATAATTCGCCAATGACTCCCGAGTCAGCGTGTCAGCGGTACTATTCTTAAGCGCATCCAGCCCCTCTGTCGCCTGCCGTAATTTTGCGGGAGCTTGTGCCAGTTGTTGTTTAAGTTGACTGGCCTCTTGCTTGGTACGCTCAATGGTATCAAGGTATTCCAACGTTTTAGTTAGATCCTGCTGTGATAGCTTTTCCGCTGGCGACAATATTTTTTGTTTTGATAGTGTATCCAGTTGGCTTAATACCTCAGTGCGGGTCGGCACATCAATATTGATTCCAGATGCAAAAGTCGATGGCAAAGATATAAAGGCAATTATAAGCAGGGTAAGCATTGTCTGAAGGCGTAATAAAAATGCCCCCACTGACGTCATGACTGGCATGGATAAGGGTAAAGAATATTGATTATGGGATCTGCTGCTCATATTTGAACTTCATTTCAACAGAGAGGCTGAAATCCTATCACGTTCAGTCTCGAGTAATAATAAGAAAAATCTTTCAGAACGTGAATAGCTGTAATAATGCGGGCTGTTACGCAGTTGTTGTTGAATAGGATGTAACAACCAGCAATATCGGTTGATTCGGGGAAGAGCAGTAATCCCATTATTACTTAGAATGTGAGAACTTTATCAGCGGCTAACGTCCATTGAGCCAACTCAACCAAAGTACCGATTTCTGCACCATCAACCAGCGTTAACCCAGTCACACCACGGGCATCGGCGCAAGTTTTGCATAATTTAACCGGAACATTCTGTGCTGTAAGAATCTCTAGCATCTGCTGTAAATTGTAACCTTCACGTGGTTGTTGCCCGTTAAGGCCAGCAATGACGGCATCAGACATTAAAAAAAGGCGTAAATCGAGATCGGCTTGTTGTTCTTTTAACGCAATAGATAAACGCAGAGCATTAAATAATGACTCATGGCCATAGGCAGCCCCATTCGCAATCACAACCAGTGAACTACTCATATAAACCTCCAGTTAATCCGATGCTTTGCTATTTAGCCCTTTTCGCAACGAAAGACTATGGCCTAGCATCTCCAGATAGGCATCAATTAATACCGGTGCCTCTTGTTTTATATCAAAACTTTCTGGCATAAAGAGCCAGTTTTCCATCAAACCTGTAATATAAGCTTTCATGATAATCGCAGCTCGACGAGTATCAAGGTTGACGGGCAATTGATTTGCATCAATACAGTCTTGCAAAACCGATTCAATTCGCTCATAACTAGCTAAATCAAGAACTTTACGCGCGTCATGGACTGAGGTCATCTCACCGATAAACTCACATTTATGGAATACAATCTCCATTAGTGCACGGCGTCGGCAATCCTCACGCGTAGAAACAAGAACATAGATGAGTATTTCACGCAGGATGCGGAGTGGATTATCGGGATATTTTGCCTGATACTCTAATTCGAGCTGATCAATTTTAGACTCTGATAACTCCCAAACTTCGTTAAACAGGTCTACCTTATTCTTGAAGTGCCAATAAATTGCGCCTCGGGTTACGCCTGCGGCGGCGGCAATATCAGTAAGTGAAGTGCCGGAAACGCCATGCGCAGAAAACTCCCGCACTGCGGCATCAAGAATTTGTTGCCGGGTCTCTTCGGCTTGCTGTTTGGTTTTTCGTGCCATAGCGTTGTTTTTTCGAGGGGGTGCGATTTACATACATTCACGAATGTATGTACCATAGCACGCACATATAATTTACGCAGCAATGGGTTTTAAAGCTTGTGATCCATTGAATTAAATTAAAAATCGGACACTTGAGGTTTATCTATGAGCAAAAACAGAGGGGTAATGCCTCTGGCTGCAATTCTGGTACTTTCAGGCAGCTTAGTACTTATAGGATGTAATGATAAAGATGCGGCGCAAGCCCATGCTCAACAGGCACCTGAAGTTGGTATTGTGACATTGAAAGCAGCACCACTGAATATCACAACCGAACTACCGGGCCGCACGTCCGCATTCCGTGTTGCAGAAGTTCGCCCACAAGTTAGCGGGATCATTCTTAAACGTAACTATGTTGAAGGCAGTGATGTCACCGCAGGAACATCACTTTATCAAATTGATCCAGCCACATATCAGGCCGCTTATGACAGCGCCAAAGGTGATTTAGCGAAAGCACAAGCTGCCGCTGAAATTGCCCGCCTGACAGTGAATCGCTACAAACCATTACTGGGTACCAATTACATCAGTAAGCAAGAGTATGACCAGGCTATGTCTGACTCAATGCAAGCTAATGCGAGTGTTCTGGCAGCAAAAGCGGCGGTAGAAACAGCGCGTATTAACCTGGCATATACTCAGGTTACGTCGCCAATCAGTGGGCGTACCGGTAAATCTTCAGTTACTGAAGGTGCATTGGTGACCAGTGGTCAGGCAACGGCAATGACCACAGTTCAGCAACTTGATCCGATGTATGTCGATGTGACTCAATCAAGCGATGAATTCTTGCGCCTGAAAAAAGAGCTGGCTGATGGCACGCTCAAGCAAGAAAACGGTAAGGCCAAGGTTCGCTTGTTACTGGAAAACGGCTCTGAATACGCAGAAACCGGTACTCTGGAATTCTCTGGTGTCACCGTCGATGAAACGACCGGTTCAATTACTATCCGTGCCATCTTCCCTAACCCGAACGAGGCGCTGCTGCCTGGCATGTTTGTTCGTGCCCGTTTGGATGAAGGTGTCAGACCTGATGCACTGTTGGTGCCTCAACAAGGTGTGACGCGTAACCCACGTGGCGAAGCTACTGCTATGGTTGTCGGCGCAGATGACAAAGTTGAAATGCGCACGCTGGTTGCTAATCAGGCCATTGGTAATAAATGGTTGGTTACTGAAGGATTGAAAGCAGGTGATCGTCTTATTGTTTCCGGCTTGCAGAAAATCAGACCGGGCGTGCAGGTAAAAGTGCAGGAAGTTACTGACCCGGCGCAAAAAGCAGCTCCGGCTGATACAGCGAAGAAGTCTTAAAAGGAGCCGGTAATTCATGGCTAAGTTCTTTATAGATCGCCCTATTTTCGCTTGGGTTCTCGCCATCATTCTGATGTTGGCTGGTGCACTTGCGATAATGAAATTACCCGTTGCGCAATATCCAACCATTGCGCCACCGGCAATTACAATCTCCGCCAACTATCCTGGCGCCGATGCGACTACTGTTCAGAATACAGTTACGCAGGTTATCGAACAGAACATGAACGGTATCGATAACCTGCTGTATATGTCTTCCAGCAGTGATTCCTCCGGTAACGTTCAGTTGACGTTGACCTTTAACTCAGGCACTGACCCAGATATCGCTCAGGTTCAGGTCCAGAACAAACTGCAATTAGCGATGCCATTACTGCCGCAAGAAGTGCAGCAGCAGGGCGTGAGCGTTGAAAAGTCCAGTAGTAGCTTCCTCATGGTTGCCGGCTTTATTTCTGAAGACGGCACCATGAAACAAGAAGATATCGCGGACTATGTGGGTTCTAACGTTAAAGATCCAATTAGCCGTACCGCCGGTGTGGGTGACGTTCAGTTATTTGGTTCCCAATACGCAATGCGTATCTGGATGGATCCGCATAAACTGAATAATTTCAAACTGACACCGGTTGATGTTATTAATGCCATTAAAGTACAGAACAATCAGGTCGCAGCAGGCCAGTTAGGGGGGACTCCACCCGTACCTGGTCAAGAGCTGAACTCATCAATCATTGCGCAGACCCGTTTAACCAACGCAGAAGAATTCAGCCAGATCTTGCTGAAAGTGAATACTGACGGTTCGCAGGTTCGCCTGAAAGATGTGGCTATCGTTCAACTGGGTGCTGAAAGCTATAACATCATCGCCCGTTATAATGGTAAACCTGCGGCAGGTATCGGTATTAAACTGGCAACCGGTGCTAACGCCCTGGACACCTCTGCTGCAGTAAAAGCTGAACTGGCAAAATTACAACCCTTCTTCCCGAATGGGTTGAAAGTGGTTTATCCGTACGACACCACCCCATTCGTTAAAATCTCTATTAACGAAGTGGTTAAAACACTGGTTGAAGCTATCATTTTGGTGTTCCTGGTAATGTATCTGTTCTTGCAGAACTTCCGGGCAACATTGATTCCAACGATTGCAGTACCGGTCGTATTGCTGGGTACTTTCGCTATTCTCTCCGCCTTTGGCTATTCGATAAACACCCTAACGATGTTCGGGATGGTGTTGGCGATAGGTCTATTGGTAGATGACGCCATCGTGGTGGTAGAGAACGTCGAACGTGTGATGCAGGAAGAAGGGCTACCGCCGAAAGAAGCCACCAAAAAGTCTATGGAGCAAATCCAGGGCGCATTGGTGGGGATCGCGATGGTACTGTCGGCAGTATTTATCCCGATGGCCTTCTTTGGCGGCGCAACCGGGGCGATTTATCGTCAGTTCTCTATCACCATTGTTTCAGCCATGGTGCTCTCGGTTCTGGTGGCATTGATTCTGACACCCGCACTGTGCGCGACAATGCTGAAACCTATAACCAAAGGTGAACATGGGCCGAGTACCGGCTTCTTCGGTTGGTTTAACCGCATGTTCGAGAAAAGCACCCATCACTACACTGACAGCGTTGCCAACATTTTGCGCAGCACTGGCCGTTATCTGCTGATCTATCTGCTGATAGTGATTGGTATGGGCGTGTTGTTCCTACGCTTGCCGACATCATTCTTACCAGAAGAAGATCAGGGTGTATTCCTGACCATGGTGCAAATGCCTGCGGGTGCGACGCAAGAACGTACTCAGAAAGTGCTAAATCAGGTTACTGACTATTATCTCGACAAAGAAAAAGACGTGGTTAACTCTGTATTTACCGTTAACGGCTTCGGTTTCAGTGGTCAGGGTCAGAACACGGGTCTGGCATTCGTCAGTCTGAAAAACTGGGATGAGCGTCCGGGAGAACAGAACAAAGTTCCAGCAATTGTCGGCCGCGCATCTGCTGCCTTCTCGCAAATCAAAGACGGTTTGGTCTTCGCCTTTAACTTGCCAGCGATTGTGGAGTTGGGTACTGCTACCGGCTTTGACTTCCAGTTAATTGATCAGGGTAACGTCGGCCATCAGAAATTAACTGAAGCGCGTAACCAACTGCTCGGTATGGCGGCGCAACACTCAGATATGCTGGTCGGTATGCGGCCGAACGGACTGGAAGATACACCTCAGTTCAAAGTGGAAGTTGATCAGGAAAAAGCACAGGCTCTTGGTGTTTCGATTTCCGATATCAATACCACGCTCGGTTCAGCGATGGGCGGCAGTTACGTAAACGACTTTATCGACCGTGGTCGTGTGAAGAAAGTTTATGTACAAGCTGATGCGCCTTTCCGTATGTTACCGGGTGATATCGATAAGTGGTATGTCCGTAACAACACCGGTCAGATGGTATCGTTTAATACTTTCTCCACCGCGAAATGGGAATACGGCTCACCTCGACTTGAACGTTATAACGGTCTGCCATCCATGGAAATTCTGGGTCAGGCAGCTCCGGGTAAAAGTACCGGTGAGGCAATGGACCTGATGCAGGATCTGGCGTCTAAATTGCCAAGCGGCATCGGTTATGACTGGACCGGCATGTCTTATCAAGAACGTCTGTCAGGTAACCAGGCTCCCGCGTTGTATGCCATCTCACTGATTGTGGTGTTCTTATGTCTGGCTGCGCTGTATGAAAGCTGGTCGATTCCATTCTCAGTTATGTTGGTGGTACCGCTGGGTGTTGTGGGCGCGTTACTGGCGGCCTCTCTGCGTGGGCTCAATAACGACGTTTACTTCCAGGTAGGCTTATTGACCACTATCGGACTATCGGCCAAGAACGCCATCTTGATTGTTGAGTTTGCTAAAGACTTAATGGACAAAGAAGGGAAAGGTTTGGTGGAATCAACCTTGGAAGCAGTACGTATGCGTCTGCGACCAATTCTGATGACGTCATTAGCCTTTATCCTAGGGGTTCTGCCACTGGTTATCAGTAGTGGCGCAGGTTCTGGTGCACAGAATGCGGTAGGTACAGGTGTTATGGGCGGGATGGTAACCGCAACTGTACTGGCTATCTTCTTTGTTCCGGTCTTCTTCGTGGTGGTTCGCCGTCGCTTTAGTCGAAAAAACGAAGATGTAGAACACTCGCATGCGGTTGACCATAAGGCCAAGTAAACCTTACGTCACCACAATTGATGAAATACATCATTAAGAAAACCCGCAGACTTAGGTTTGCGGGTTTTTTATTTTCTGTACTTGAAACTCAAAAGTGAATAGCGCATAATTATTGTTATAGTATAACATAACAATTGGAGTTTTTATGAAACCCGGCATCCACCCTAACTACCGGACAGTGGTTTTTCACGACACCAGCGCAGATACCTATTTCACCGTGGGTTCCACCATTGCCACAGCACGCACCATTGAGCGCGATGGGCAGACCTATCCTTATGTCACGCTGGATATCTCCTCAGCCTCACATCCGTACTACACCGGTAAACAAAAAGAGTTCTCCAAAGAAGGCAGTACTGCGCGCTTCAATCAACGTTTTGGTCGCTTCTTGACTAAAAAAACCAGCTAATCCTGAGAGTTAATCATGCAAGTATTGAGTTCATTACGTTCAGCTAAAAACCGTCATCCCGATTGTAAAATCGTTCGTCGCCGTGGTCGGGTATACGTTATTTGTAAAAGTAATCCACGTTTTAAAGCAGTTCAGGGAGGGACTCATAAGAAGCGTTGATTTTGATTTGGTTTTTAGCCCATCAGTTGATGGTATTGATAAGCCCCGTTACTGCCCAACGGGGCTTTTTCATGTTAAAGAAGAGAGTTATCAACCAAGGTCAAGTACTCAGCCTCTGACCAAAATCAAAGACTGAGCACTAGCCACTTTGTTTATTGGTTTATAGTTACTTCATACTGTTCACAATGGTATCTACATTGTGTTTAAAAGCTTCAGCATAGGTTGCTGCCGGGCCACCGGTTGCGGATAAGGCTTCAGGGTAAAGCTCACCACCAGCTTTAGCACCACTGGCTGCGGCAATCTGTTTTACTAAACGTGGATCAGTCTGATTTTCAATAAAATACGTTTTTATTTTCTCTTGTTTGATCTGTTTAATTAGCGCGGCTACATCGCTGGCACTGGCTTCAGCCTCAGTGGAGAATCCGACGGGCGATAAGAAGTTAACCCCATACTCTTGGCTAAAATAGCCGAAAGCATCATGGCTGGTCAGGACCTTACGCTTATCTATCGGGATCGTGGCAAACTGAGCTTTCGCATAAGCATCCAGTTTTTCCAATTGCTGAATGTATTCTCCACCACGTTTACGGAAATAATCAGCATCCTCAGGATCGGCGACAATCAATGCATTCATTACGTTGTTGGCATACTTGATACCATTCGCCATGCTGTTCCATGCGTGGGGGTCCGTCACCCTCTTTCCCTCTTCATCCATTTTACGCGTATCGATCCCGGTTGAGGCGACAACGACCTGCCCTTTATAGCCAGAAGCACTGATCAAACGCTCCAACCACCCTTCAAGCCCTAGCCCGCTGATAAACACTACATCAGCGTTAGATAACTGTTTACTATTTTTCGGCATCGGTTCAAAACTATGGGGATCCCCATCCGGGCCGACCAATGTCACCACATTGACATGCTCGCCCCCCACCTGCTGGACGATATCGCCTAAAATAGAAAAACTGGCTACAGCTTCAACAGTTTTTGCCATCGCCAATGGGCTAGACAGTAGGGCAGCTACCGCCAAACTAATAGGTAAACGCTTCATTTAACTCTCCTTTAACGACCGGTACTTCTTAACGGCGCGCGGTTGCTAAAACACCACCACGCGTTCCAAATAAAATAGATACAAAGAAAATCAGGCTGGCGCTAAGGACTATTGCCGGCCCGGCAGGTAACGAGGCGTAATAAGACCACAACAAGCCGACAAAACTGGCAACCATGCCGATGGCCATGGCAATACCTAATGTATGAGGAAGATTTTTGGCCCAAAAACGGGCACTGGCAGCAGGCAACATCATTAATCCTACCGACATCAGGGTGCCAAGAATCTGAAACCCGGCGACCAGATTGATAACCACCAGCGATAAAAACAGAGCGTGGACCACCATCAGCCAGCGCCCCATACTGACCCGTAGAAAGACAGGGTCGAATGACTCAATCACCAGTGCGCGATAAATCGCCGCTAAAGCCAACATCGAGACCGTCGTGATAACGCCGACCATGGTCATGGCACTGACATCAACAGCCAAAATAGAACCAAATAACACATGGAGCAGATCCATGCTCGAGCCACGTAGAGAGACCAGCGTGACCCCCAATGCCAGCGAGCCCAGATAGAAACCGGCAAAGCTGGCATCTTCTCTTAATAGTGTTCGTCGGCTGACCCAACCGGACAACATAGCAACCGCTAATCCGGCAATAAACCCACCCACGCCCATTGCCACCAGTGACATTCCTGAAATGAGGTAACCGATAGCCGCTCCCGGCAATACCGCGTGAGATAGAGCATCCCCCACCAGGCTCATTCGCCGTAATAACAAGAAAACCCCTAAAGGAGCTGAACTGAGTGACAAAGCCAGACAGGCGACTAATGCCCGCCGCATAAAGCCAAAATCTACAAAAGGATCAGCAAATAAATGGAACAATGTCATCAGTTGATAACCCTTTGCTGTTCGGGTTGAGGAGCCAGAGAAGAGAGTGCGCAAGATGAGCTGTGGCAGTGATGCCATTGCGCCAGAACCTGCTCAGATGAGTCCCAACAGTTACCAAGAGGTGTCAACCACAAGGCGCGGGGGAAATGTTCAGCGACCATCGACATATCGTGTAAGACAGCAATAATCGTCCGCCCCTCATCGTGTAACCGATGAATAACATCGAGTAACAGCCGCACGGTCTGGCTATCAATACCGGTAAAAGGCTCATCCAGTAATATCAGTTGTGCTTGTTGCACTAAAAGACGGGCAAACAGCACCCGCTGTAACTGCCCGCCGGAAAGCTCAGCGACGGGTTGGCGCGCCATTTCCGGCATACCGACCGTGTCTAATGCCTTTTTGATTCGTTGCCGTGATTGATGATTAATGCCCCCTAGTAGCCCACTTTGGGGCCAGCATCCCATCGCCACGACATCCTGAACGACAATGGGGAACTGTTTATCTAACTCAGCTTGCTGTGGGAGATAGGCTATTTGAGGGCGATCTTCTCCGGTAAAAGTTATTTCCCCCATCACTGCGGGTTGTAAATCTGCCAATGTTTTAAGTAGGGTTGATTTACCCGCTCCATTTGCCCCAATAATGGCCGTGAGAGACCCGGCAGCAAAACCACCATTAATTGGCGGGGTAAGTGCATGCCGATCATATCCAATCTCAATATTTCTCAACTTTATCATGGCAATATATTCGCCCAATAAATAGCTCCCCACAGCAGCAAGCAAAGTAAGGCGACGCCAGAGATGCGCTGTAATGACGAAAGTGAGAACAATGTCCAGTAGGAAGGCTGGTTTAACCAGGTAAGGAAAGCGTGTTTATTCATAGTAGAACAGAGCATGTGTTTTCATGTGATACATTATAACATCACATAAAATTATTAAATTCAAGAAAACATCATGATTGACGAGTTTTAAAAGTAACAAGTTTTAGCACGCTAGCCCCACCGCCCTCAGTAAACGGAAGCAAACTTGCCGCTAATGGCAAACTAGACAGCGCAAACATGCTTAGTAACAGTAAATTAAACAATTTTTACTGTTACTCCACTGGTGAGGTCAGGCAGGGTTTTGGTATTCTAACCTCAACATTGTTCGGTAATGCTCGCAAAACGATAAATTACACAATAGAAAACAGGTAATATCCCCCCCTGCTCTTGACCAAACCCGCTGAGCATTCTAGGTTAATAGAGAGTAGTTAAATTAATCGTGAGTAATAACCCTAAATATGAAGAACCCTATTTAGACTGCGTTATTTTATAGGAAGAGCGTGTTATTGAAAGCAAGTGCATCAAATAACATCACAACATGTAGCTGATAGTATTAGTTGAAAAAATCTCATTAAATTTGATTTTTTTGATTCAAATCATGCTCGTAGTTGCTGAAAAACAAATGCCAAAGCATTTTTTGTTACAATAGCGATACAGGAATGAATTAATCTTGCCACCATGAGCGTACAATTAATGAACAATGAAATAGCCGGGGACTTCACCTCAGGGTGTTACGCGATTTCATTACTCAAGAGTGTTATCAGCAATAATATCCGTGAAATTGAAGGAAGTTTGGTTTCCGGCTTAATGTATTATTCGGAAAATGCCAGGTACACGGCGGGTTCATTAGAAATTCTTGATATTTCTCACGTAGAAGATAACTGCTATTCAATGACTTACTGTTATCAATGGCATATCTTTAACCCCTGTTTGGATATCAATACTGAAGAAACCTTAACCGGTGCTGTAACATTTATTGTACATCCAGAAAGAATCACTTTTGATATAATTAACAATGACAGGCCCTCAACCGCTGACGAATTGTAAGATTAAGTAATAAAGTTGCGCGGTGAGCGAAGAAATGATTTATATTCATATCAAGACAAGTTTATTTACGTTAACGATAAGCTTCTACATTTATATGATTATCTATCTACTCACATTGTGTTATCAACACCGAATTAAGACTTTACGGAGGGGATGATATGGATGAGTACTCGCCTAAACGGCATGACATTGCCCAGTTGAAGTTTCTATGTGAAAACTTGTATGATGAAGGCATTGCTACCCTTGGCGACAGCCATCATGGGTGGGTAAATGACCCAACATCTGCCGTAAATCTGCAACTCAATGATTTGATCGAGCATATAGCTTCATTTGTGATGAGTTTTAAAATAAAATACCCGGATGACGGCGACCTTTCAGAGTTAGTGGAAGAATATTTAGACGATACATATACTTTGTTTAGTAGTTACGGAATCAATGATCCTGAATTGCGGCGCTGGCAAAAAACCAAAGAGCGTTTATTCAGACTTTTCTCAGGAGAATACATCTGTACCCTGATGAAAACTTAAGGGATAGTTTCCCTATATTAATTTGTATATCGAGAAGAAAAACCACCATGACAAAAACTGACTACCTGATGCGTTTAAGAAAATGTACGACTATTGATACATTGGAACGTGTAATTGAAAAGAATAAGTATGAGCTTTCCGATGATGAGTTGGAATTATTTTACTCAGCGGCAGACCATCGCCTGGCTGAACTCACAATGAATAAGCTTTATGATAAAATCCCACCTACGGTTTGGCAACATGTGAAATAGTCTGCTTAACGCTGGTTAAGACACACAACGTTGAGCCGATAGTCGTTATCGGCTTCAATGAACCAGGCAATTCGTTCGTGTTTTAATTTGAGATAAATGTCTTGATAGGCCCACGGTATTGAAGGTTAACTTGAATCCCGCGTTATTGCATATCAGATTTAGGTAAATCCAGTGAGTTATCAGCAGAGTGGAAGGGCATTTAAGTCAAAGTGCTTTGTCCGCTTCATTTATTAAAATTCACTCTTAGCGCTAATAATTTCAAAATATTATTAATCCTTTGCTAAATCTTAAATGTAAATAGACACCTAAACCAATAAATAAATGAGAAAAATCTTATTTCCCCCTTCATTAATACGTCTAGCTGAAAATATCTGACCAATAGCATAAGAAAACGTAAAGAAGAGGTTCAACAAGAAGGGTTGACACTTTAGGTAAGCACACTAGGAAGATAACATCAGAAATGGTGGAGGCTAGCACTCATTGCCATGGCAGTGCAGGAGCCTACCTTGACCTACAAGAACCCCAACACGGGTAAGCCATTTAGCAAGGATGAGTTTGTACAATTTGCCGACGATTATCTTGGCGCAGATATTATTTTTTGGAGCACAACGTCTCCCTGGCTGACGAAGAAATAGGTATCCATCGCTAAGGAAATAAAGCACCGCCGCGAGATCATGCCAGATATAATCACGGCAGCAGTCGGGCAAAAAATGGATCCAACCTCCTATCATCAACAGTTTGCCCTAAGCAGCTATTTGCAACAGTGCCAAAATAAAAGAGATGATAAGATATATATAATATTCAACGCTATCTTGTTCTCAGATACGAGAGGAAAATACTGATGTCAAAGACAATCAAAACAACATTTGTGGCTGCCTGTATGGTCAGCCTCCTACCCTCACTATCTTATGCTCAATCGCCAAATAAATTACCAATGACTATCTTCGAAGATGTCCGGGTCTTTGACGGCACAACCTTAACGTCCAAAATGAATGTGGTTGTTGAAGGCAATAAAATCACTCAAATTTCTGCTCAACCGATTAATCCAGCAACTGATGCCGTGCATATCGCTGGCAATGGTCAAACATTGATGCCGGGCCTTATCGATGCCCACTGGCATACTTTTATGGCTCGTCCTTCCATGGCATTAGCTTCAACCGCTCCGTTAAGTTTTATCACATTGCTGGCCGGTGCTGAAGCAGAGTCAACACTTCTACGCGGTTTTACCAGCGTTCGAGATTTGGGTGGACCCGCGTTTGGCTTAAAACTCGCAATTGATAATGGCGTAATCAAAGGGCCACGCATCTGGCCATCAGGAGCAATGATTTCACAAACGGGTGGTCATGGTGATTTTCGGATGCTTTCAGAAATACCGGCTACCCCTGATCAATTAAGTTACCCAGAACGAATTGGCATGTCTGCGATAGCTGATTCAGCCGATGAAATTCGAAAGCGCACCAGAGAGCAATTGTTGCAAGGAGCTAGCCAAATCAAGTTGACAGGAGGCGGTGGCGTATCTTCTCCCTATGGCCCATTAGATACAGTTCAACTTAGCGTCGATGAAATTCACGCCGCAGTCGAGGCCGCGGCTAATTGGGGTACTTATGTGACAGTCCATGCTTATACCCCTGAAGCCATTAGCAATGCTATCAAAGCTGGAGCAAAAGTAATTGAGCATGGTCAATTGGCAGATGATGCAACTGCAAAATTAATGGCAGATACAGGTACATGGTGGAGTCTGCAGCCTTTTTTGGCGGACGAGAATGCAAATCAACTGCCCGATCCCGCGGGACAAGCCAGAGCAGCGCAGATTTTTGCCGGGACTGATAACGCTTATCGCTTAGCTAAAAAATACGGGGTGAAAGTTGCGTTCGGAACAGATGTTTTATTTGATGGAAATTTGGCAGCCCGACAAGGCTCACAGCTTTCTACAATGACACGGTGGTATACGCCCGCCGAAGTGCTCAGAATGGCAACATCTGATAATGCAAAATTGTTAGCACTATCAGATCGACGCAATCCATATCCAGGAAAACTTGGTGTTGTCGAAGTCGGAGCCTTAGCTGATTTATTGCTGGTTAACGGCGATCCACTCGCTGATATCGGACTGCTGGCAGATCCTGAAAAAAACCTGACTATCATCATGAAAGACGGACAGATAATAAAAAACAAGCTAGTTTCAAAGTAAAAAGGGTTGAATAGGATTCAGATTATCGATACGGAAGCACCAAAAACACTATGCACCGGCATAATATCATTGTGATAAAGCTGATTCGAATTTCACGACGTTTTCTAGGTGTCAGGTAGACTCTATGGTAGTACCAGATTCCATGACGGGAAAGTATAAGATGTGACATTGATTAGCGCCCTAGGTGATACACAAAAGTTGTATCACTGCCGTTTCAATGCACGAAACAAGTGTTTAATATGATGGATATCATGCACTTATCAGAAATGGTGGAGGCCCTGCCAGCTACATCCCGGCACACACCTCGCCTGCTACGGCTGCTTCCTTCCGGATCTGACCGAGTTCACAAGTTAGTGTTGCGGGAGAACCAACAGGACCTCCATTGACGTTAACGGCTCCTTGTACTCTGGAGCGGTGGGCATTATCGACCATGACCCACCAAATAGCAAGACAACCCGCACTAACCGGTGGTTTCTTGCCCACTTCCCCTCAGGTTTGGGTTAAATCTCTTTTCTGCTGGCACCAAAAGCATTGATGATGTTATTTATTTATCTCGTTCTATTTATATCGCTCTATTTATTTCTATAACGTCGCACTATCCGCCCATGCAGATAAAAAAGAGAATGCTGTGACATCATCAAAAACAGAGAGCCAAAATCAGTGGGAATCTGCAATATCAGATTTGCCCACAGAATCGGGTGACCTACCGTTTGTCGACAGTTTCCGCCAGCGGGTCTTCCAAGTGGTGGCCGCTATCCCCTATGGACAGGTGACTACTTATGGCGATATCGCGCGGCTGATTGGCTCCCCCAGAGCTGCACGCCAAGTCGGTGGAGTTCTCAAACGCTTGCCGGAAGGCTCTGCCTTACCCTGGTATCGGGTGATTAATCGTCATGGCGAAATATCATTAATTGGTGATGATTATCTTAGACAAAAAAAGGCATTACTGGCTGAAGGCATTGATATCGATACTTCGGGTCGAATTGATTTACGCCGCTATCGCTGGCAATACCGCTAATAAAAACGCCACAGAATAGTGGCTATCCTGTGGCGCTATTGCCAAATTAATTGGCGCTTCTGAAAAACCGGTTCATGGCGGGTTAAACATTACTGGATGGTCGCACTGCCTGTTATGGTAGGCGCGCCCTGTATTGTTGCCGGTCCCCCTGGGGTTGTTTCTATAGCAACAGAGGTTGCAGGGACCAATAACAGATTAGCCTGGGTACCCGCGCCACGGTTGATCACTTCTTGAATGGTATCGGTGATAAACAATAACTGACCATTGCGAGTGATCGCTGCACTTACAATAATACGTGCATTTGGCTGGATGTCGGCTGGGTTAAACGGCAAAGCAAAACTAAACGGAGCCTGTTTGCCCTCAGTACGAATTGCTTTCTGGGCGATAACCCGTGATGGTGCATCAGCCAATGAGGCATCCGACAGCGTAACCGTAACTACGGCATCAGGTGGTAATGCAATGCGCTCGCGGATGTTCACTGTCCCCTGTACAGCAGGCTGTACAATAGGTGCGGCAGCAGTGGTTACACCTGCCGGCGCGGGAACCGGAACATCAGCCCCTCGATGAGCACACCCAGCCAAACTTACCACTAATGCTGCCCCACCCGCTATCTGCCAGAATTTCATTGATTGCCAAGGTTTCATAGGTCGCACTCCTTCTTATTATTAAGATGCAAGCTATCTACACAACAGCCGGCGTTTAATAAGTGGCTTCAACCACCTAGCAAGCCAATTATAGCACAATATTCTACTTCCCGCCGACGCTTACCCCATTGAGGCATTTATCAGACTATTCCTTATCCGATATTCCTCAGTTGAACAGGCCTTTCACAGCAATATATTGACGAGCGCCCAACGGATTCAGCACACTGTGTATAAACTCAACCATCAGGGGCCACAACATGAGTCAAGCATTAGAAAAACTACTCGATCTGCTCTTCCTTGAGAAAATTGAAGAAGGTATCTTTCGTGGCCAAAGTGAAGATCTGGGCTTGCGCCAGGTATTTGGTGGTCAGGTAGTGGGTCAGGCTATCTATGCAGCAAAACAAACCGTACCGGCAGAGCGGGCAGTACATTCTTTCCACAGCTATTTTCTGCGCCCAGGGGACAGCAGCAAGCCCATTATCTATGACGTCGAAACACTACGTGATGGCAACAGCTTCAGCGCCCGCCGGGTCAGTGCGATTCAGAATGGTAAACCCATCTTCTATATGACGGCATCGTTCCAGAGTCAAGAAGAGGGGTTCGAACACCAAAATACCATGCCGGACGTTCCCCCACCGGAAGGGTTGATGTCAGAAACAGACATTGCCCGCCAGTTCGCACATATGATCCCCGAAAAAGTACGGGAAAAGTTTATCGGCCATCAGCCAATTGAAATGCGCCCGGTGAAATTCCACAACCCATTGCAAGGCTCGGTAGAAGAACCGAATCGCTATGTCTGGTTCCGCGCCAACGGTGCCATGCCAGATGACCTGAGGGTTCATCAGTATTTACTGGGTTATGCCTCTGATTTTAATTTCCTGCCAACGGCCTTGCAGCCACATGGGATTGGTTTCCTGGAGCCAGGAGTGCAGATTGCCACGATAGATCATTCTATGTGGTTCCATCGGCCATTTCGCCTGGACGATTGGCTGCTGTATGCAGTAGAAAGCACTTCTGCTTCCGGCGCGCGGGGCTTTGTCCGTGGCCAGATTTACAGCCGGGAAGGGATATTAGTGGCTTCTACCGTGCAGGAAGGTGTCATTCGTTTGCATCGATGATACCTCGATAGCCTTTGCCAAAAATAGAACAGGGGCGATATCATATCGCCCCTGCTGCTATCATCATTATTATTTATTTTACTGCTACTTCTAGCTTATTGGTTGTATGCATTTTCGCCGTGGCTGTTAACATCCAGACCTTCGCGTTCTTGTTCTTCTGGTACCCGCAGGCCAACCAACAGGTCAGCAATTTTAAAGGCAACGAAGGCAACAACACCAGACCAGACCAAACACACACCGACGCTGAACAGTTGCACACCTACCTGATGGCCCATAGTGACGCCAGCGGCGTAACCTGTACCGCCCAGTGAAGCCGAGGTGAAGACACCGGTCAGGATACAACCGACAATCCCACACACGCCGTGGACACCGAATACGTCGCAGGTATCATCTACCCGCAGCCATTTTTTCAGCAGAACCACACCCCACAGACCGGCAACACCCCCGACCAGACCGATAATCAATGCACCGCCAACCCCGACTGTACCTGCCGCTGGCGTAATCGCAACCAAACCTGCGATACAACCGGAACATGCCCCCAGCAGCGACGGTTTGCCGCGTAAAATCCACTCAGCAAAGACCCAAGACAAGATAGCACCCGCTGTTGCAACTACCGTATTCAAGAAGGCAAGTGCAGCAATTTCATTCGCGGCACTGGCTGAACCGGCATTGAAGCCAAACCAGCCGATATACAGAATCGCAGTACCAGTAAACACCATAGGTAAGTTATGAGGTTTGAACGCTTCTTTACCAAAACCAGCACGTTTACCCAGTAAGTAAGCGCCCACCAAACCAGCAATCGCGGCGTTGATATGCACAACAGTACCACCGGCAAAGTCCAATGCGCCATCCATTGCCAGGAAACCACCACCCCATACCATATGTGCCATCGGCAAATATGAGAAGGTGAACCACAGTGCTGCAAAAATTAATACCGCAGAGAAACGAATACGTTCGGCGAATGATCCCACCACCAGTGCGACCGTGATACAGGCAAATGAAGCCTGGAACACCACATGGATATATTGATAGAAAGTGCCACTCAGGCTGGTCAAACCAATACCTTTTAGCATCGCCATATCGAAACTACCAAAGAATGCATTGCCGGTGCCGAAAGCCAGACTATAGCCATAGAGCACCCACAGCACACAGATCAGAGCAAAGCTCACCATGACCTGAGTCATCATCGATAATACGTTCTTGGAACGCAGCAGACCGCCGTAGAACAGGGCAATACCGGGCACAGTCATAAACAGCACCAGCGCGGTGCAAATCATCATAAAAGCATTATCAGCTTTGTCAGCTACAGCCGGTGCTGCGGCCATTGCCAAAGAAGGCAGCATCGCTACCGAACTCAGGCCCAACATGGATAAAAGTTTTTTCATCATCAACCCATCCCTATTCACTAAATTTGAGCCTGCAAATTACAGTGCTGCTTCGTCGGTTTCGCCGGTACGGATGCGAATAACACGTTGCAATTCAGCAACGAAAATTTTGCCATCACCAATTTTGCCGGTATAGGCCGCCTTACTGATCACGTCAATCACTTCATCCAATTGATCATCAGCAATTGCGATATCAATTTTCACTTTAGGTAAGAAATTGACACTGTATTCAGCTCCCCGATAGAGCTCTGCGTGTCCCTTCTGGCGACCAAATCCTTTTACTTCGGTTACGGTCAGCCCCTGAATACCCACAGAGGATAAGGCTTCACGCACATCCTCCAGCTTAAATGGTTTGATAACCACGGTAACCAGCTTCATATTTGCCCCTTCTCGAATTAAGTCGAATTCATGTCTGCCACAAATGAAGTAAAGCAAAGGCTATGCCATAAGTAATGATAGATATAATTTAATGCGGAAATGGCGAAGCTAGGGCGGTTGAGATACATGAGTCAGCCGTGTAGCGGCTGAATTCATCGTGTTGAATAATTTTCGCGCACCAAAATAGTGCGAAGCGCGTCACAGAAGTGCACGACAGCATCGACGACCTATTGCATTGCAAGATTATGGTGCACGAAAGCTGCAAAATGGGCATTAACGGGGATATGCATTAACGATTTGACTTAGGAAAACACAGAAAATAGTGCGGGGCCGCTTAGCCCCACAACTTATTAATTAACTTACCGCCGTTTCTACCTGATCAATGGCGGCTAAATCTTCGCTAACCAATTGCAATTGATACATTTGATAATAACGCCCATGGGCGGCCAGCAGCTCTTGATGCTTACCCTGCTCCACTGCCACACCACGGTGCAACACCAAGATGGTATCAGCATCAACAATGGTTGAAAGGCGGTGAGCAATCACTACCAGCGTGGTATTTTTTCGGATTAGCTGCAATGCCCGCTGAATGGCCTGCTCAGTACCAGAGTCAATATTGGCAGTCGCCTCATCTAAAATCAGGATTTGCGGAGCCTGTACCAATACTCGCGCCATCGCCAGCAACTGTTTTTGCCCAACTGACAAGGTATTCCCCTGCTCACCAAGCAGACTGTGCAATCCATCGGGTAGCGCATGGACTAAAGGGGCCAGTTGCACCGTTTCCAGAGCTTCCCACACTTGCTGTTCAGAGATATCACGGCCTAAAGTCACATTGGCAAAAAAGGAATCAGCCAACACCACTGGATCCTGTTGCACCATGGCCACCCCTTGGCGCAAGGTCTGATGGGATAACGCGGATAAAGGACGAGCATCTAGCAGAATCTCACCATGTTGCACCGGGTAGTAGCCCATCAACAGGTTAGCCAACGTACTTTTTCCGCTGCCGGTATGCCCGACCAGAGCAACAAACCCGTGCGAAGGTACATCAAGGGAGATATTTTGCAGTACCATTTTATCGCTACGATAAGCAAAGCTGACATTATCCACCTGGATACGGCCACTGGTCAGTGGGCGATCATCAGTACCGTATCCTTGCTGGGCGCGGTCCATCAGATCAAAAATACGTTCCCCAGCCACCACAGCTTGCTGCATGACTGACTGCTGTGATGTGAGTTCAATTAAGGGTTCATTTAAGCGGCCCAGATAGTTAATGAAAGCATACAGCACACCCACCCCCACTGAGCCATCAGGACTGAAACCGAACAACAGTAACAAACCACACAGTACCAAGGCAGAAAACAGGCTCAGCAGCGGGCGCAATAAAAACCCTTCCAAGCGTAAAGTTTGCATGCGTGCCATATAGTGCGCACGGCTGGCAGACTCCATACGTTCGCCAAAACGAGCTTGCTGGCGAAACTGCTGAATCACGCCCATGCCGTTAATAATTTCATTAAAACCGTCGTTAATATCAGCCAAATAAGCCCGGACTCGCCGCACTACGGGTGTGCTGTAATGTTGATAAATGGCCATCACTACCAGCACTGCTGGAAAGATACAGATAGAAATTAGCGCCATACGCCAATCCAGACTGAACATCGCCACCAGCATCGCGCCAATTAATGCCGCGCTTTTTAATACGGTGGAGACCACCATCACATATAAATCTTTAATGACTTCGGTGTCATTTGTGACACGGGAAATCAATTGCCCGACCGGCTGGGTATCAAACGCACTGAGAGGTTGACGCAAAGCGGCATCCATCACTTCAATACGTAGGCGCTGAACCACACCTACGGCAGCACGGTTAAAAAGCAATGCCTGAAAATAATGCAATGCTGCTGCCAACAGTTGCAGCAACAGATAAGCCAATGCCAACCCACTGACTAAACCGAGGGGCAAAGTGCCTTTTGCGACCACATGGTCAATAAAATAACTTATCAAAAGCGGGCCGCTGACCTCGGCGGCAGCCGCAATCCATAACATCAATACCGCCAACCCTAACGGTTTACGATAAGGGGAGCCATAGGAGAGCAGGCGCTTAAGTGTCGGCCAAAGTTGCTGAACTTTACTCATCGGTTTTGGCCTCCGACTCACCATCATCTAATGCTGCCTCCAGTTGTTGATAACGGTACATCTCCCGATACCAGCCGGATTGACTGACTAATACGTTATGTGTCCCGCGCTGCATCACGCCACCATGTTGCATCACTAAAATTTCGCTGGCTTCGGTCAACGCTGAAAGACGGTGCGCACTGATAATCACGGTACGATGCTCACCCCATTCACGCAGATTTTTTAGGATTTCATATTCGGTCTGACCATCAACTGCGGATAGCGCATCATCGAGAATCAGGATCTCAGTATCCAGCAACAGTGCGCGGGCGATGGAAATCCGCTGTTTCTGCCCGCCAGATAGCATCACACCGCGCTCACCCACTTCAGTGTCATAACCCTGAGGAAGGCGTAAAATATCTTCATGCACACTGGCTAAACGAGCGGCCCGCTCAATTTGAGCCTGCGTGGCATCAGGTTTACCCAATGCAATGTTGCCAGCAACCGTATCAGAAAAGAGGAATGGCGTTTGGCTGACCACAGATAAACGGCCACGCCAGTCATGCAACCTAATATCAGACAGCGCATGCCCTTGATAACAAATAGCACCATCATCCACATCAAACTGCCGCTGAATCAATGCCAGTAAGGTACTCTTACCCGACCCTGTAGGCCCGCATAGCCCCAACATCTGCCCCGGTGCTAATTTCAGCGCCACATCATGTAACGCAGGCTGTTCACTACCTGGGTAATAGAAATGGCGAATATTCACCGCGAGTGTGCCACGCCCATCGCTCAGCTCAATATCACCATCTTTAACCACCGGCGCTTCTTCCAGCAAACTGCGAATACGGCTATAGGCGGCACTGCCTCGTTCAACGATATTGAACATCCACGCCAAGGCAAGCATGGGCCAGATCATCAGCCCCAGATACATGATGAAACTGGTAAGTTGACCCAAAGTAATACTGTGATTAACCACCATCCAACTGCCGCCGCCAATCGCCAATAAATTCGCGATCCCGATGGCGATATAGATAGTTGGATCAAAACGGGCATCGATACGTGCGACATACATATTCTTGGCACCGGCTTCTGCCGCGACCTGAGCAAACTGCTGTGATTGATGATCTTCCAGGCCAAAAGCTTTAATCATGCGAATACTGGTCAGGCTTTCTTGCGCCTGGTTATTCAGCGTAGAAAATGCCCCTTGGGCCGATTTGAAACGTTGATGCAGTTGGTCACCGTAATATTTGATCACCACCGCCATTACCGGCATAGGTAACAATGATAACAGTGTTAATTGCCAGCTAATTTGGGTGCTCATTACAATCAGCACCGCGCATCCCATCACCAACGAATCCACCAGCGTCAGCACCCCCTCACCGGCAGCAAAGACCACGCGATCAACATCATTCGTCGCACGAGCCATTAAATCGCCGGTACGGTGACGTAAATAGAAACCAGGGGCCTGGCGGCTAAGTTGGCGATAAAAGTTTGACCGCAACTCCACAGCCAATTGATAAGAGGCACCAAATAATAAAACACGCCAGACATAACGCAGTAGGTAGACCACAATAGCGGTTATCAGCATCACACCAATCCATACCAGTAACATATTGGTAGACATCTGTTTTGTGCTGATACCATCCACAATTACTCCGACCAGTTTAGGCGGCAACAGTTGTAGGATAGCGATAATAATTAACAACAACACCGCGCCTACATAGCGGCGCCATTCACGGCGAAAATACCAGCCTAGTTGTGCAAACAATCTCACTCAGTTTTATTCCTGGTCTGACACCGAATACATCGGTATTTTCTCGCTACGCGCGATGAAGGGGGTAGCATAGCATCGGTAAAAGGGCTTTTAATCCAAATATTCACTCAGGAACAGGCAACATAGTTGTATATTTGATTTTTTCCATCGCAAAACTTGATGTCACATCAATCAGCCCCGGAACACCATTAACCATGCGTTTGTAAAAATTGTCGTAACTTTTCATATCGGCAACTTCGACCTGCATCAGATAGTCATATTCTCCGGCCATACGATAGAACGCCAACACCTCTGGCATTTGCTTAGTAAATTCAACAAATTCCTGATACCAGCCACTATTATGCTGCTGAGTTTTAATCAGCACAAATGCCGTAAGCCCCAACCCCAATTTTTCGCTGTCCAGCAGTGCCACGCGCCCACGGATAAATCCTTCATCCTCAAGGCGTTTTAACCGTTTCCAGCAGGGTGTGGAGGTAAGATTGACGGCTTCGGCCAGTACTTGCAGTGATTGAGTGCAATCTTCTTGCAACATACAGAGGAGTTTACGGTCAGTTTTATCTAACATAACGAGTAACCATAGAATAAATTTCTACCATTTGGCGATAAAGAAGGAAAAATGGCAACGTTTTTTTCTTTAATAACCGTTAATCTAGTCATCATTAGTTTACTACCTACATCGCAGGCCATGAAATGACCAACACTTGGGTAAAAAATGCTATCAGTGAAATAGAAGCTGACTTCCAACGCTCCGCTGATACTCACCTGATCCGCCTAAACCTGCCGGCTTTTCCCGGTATTTATCTCTATTTAAAAGATGAGAGCACCCATCCAACCGGTAGCCTAAAGCACCGTTTAGCTCGTTCACTGTTTCTTTATGGCTTATGTAATGGCTGGATTACAGAAGGAACAACGATAATCGAGGCTTCCTCAGGAAGCACGGCAGTGTCTGAAGCCTACTTTGCCCGGCTGATTGGCCTGCCCTTTATTGCAGTTATGCCAAGTTGCACTGCGCGGCGCAAAGTCGAGCAGATCACCTTCTATGGTGGTCGCTGTCATTTTGTTGAAAGCGCTGGGCAAATTTATGCAGCATCTGAACAACTGGCTCGTGACCTGAATGGTCACTATATGGATCAGTTCACTTATGCAGAGCGCGCTACCGACTGGCGTGGCAATAACAACATTGCCGATAGCATCTTCCGCCAAATGGCGCGTGAACCTTTCCCGGTACCTGACTATATCGTCATGAGTGCTGGCACTGGCGGCACATCGGCGACCCTAGGCCGCTATATCCGCTACCAAGGGCATGACACCCAATTGATGGTAGTCGACCCAGAGAATTCAGTATTTTATGACTGTTTCTGTAACCGCGACCGCACGGTTACCGGTAGTTGCGGCAGCCGTATTGAAGGGATCGGCCGCCCACGGGCTGAGCCTTCGTTTATTCCAGAAGTGATCGACAGTATGTTGCGCGTACCCGATGCTGCCAGTGTTGCAACCATTCATTGGTTGGAAGGTATTTTGGGACGCAAAGTGGGGGCATCCACCGGCACTAACGTCTGGGGCGCATTACAATTAGCCAAACAGATGCGTGAGCGAGGCAAAACCGGCGCTATTGTGACGTTGCTCTGCGACAGTGGCGAACGCTATCTGGATACCTATTACAATACCGAATGGGTCAGTAATAACATTGGTGATCTGACCCCATTTAGTAATGAATTAAATAACCTGTAATTAACCGATAAAATTCGGTTTTCCCCTCTTGGATGACCGAGGAAAACCGAATTTTGGCAGAAAAAAACCGGATGATTATCCGGCTGGCTAATAGCTATCCTCAAGTCATCAAAAGGTGCAGTTAGGCAGCAAGCGAGTGATCCGCTGAGCTGACACCATCAGTGATTCGGGTGAGTAAGCCCGTTAACACTGCTACAACTCTAAGTACCAAGGAGATAAACCTCAGAATTCGGGGGAATAGGTGAGGTGTGGTGAACTTAGCCAATGTTGCAAATAGTTAGCGACGCCTTGTTGTTCACAGCGCCCAATAACCTGTAACTGAGGTAACTCTTGCTTCAATTGCGGTAATGCGTTTCCCATCACTAAGCCAAGACCTACCCGCGATAGCATCTCTTTATCATTCATCGCATCACCAAAGGCCATACAATCGGCCAGTGTTAAATTGAGATGATGGCTTAATCGCTCTAAAGCCGCCCCTTTGTTGCATCCACGAGGCAACACTTCAAGGCAATCAACCGCTGAAAAACAAAAATCGGCTTCGCCGCCCATCTGCTGCTCAAGCTGGGTTTTAAGCTCGGTCAATTCCTGATGTGAGGCAATAAAGCAAATCTTATGATTACCAGTTAGAGGCAATGCGCTCAGTGCCGTGAGCTGAAACTGGAAGCCACTGGTTTTATGTGCAGTCAGCAGCGCAGGGTCATTACAATCAGTAAACCAACCATCATCACGGAAAATATGGATGCTGGCACGGGTCTGCCACGGAGTTCGTAACACAAACTCCACCAGTTCTGCGGGCAAATCCATACCGTATAATGCTTCACCCTCTACATCACAGACTCGGGTCCCATTGCCAGTGATCAAATAACCATTTATGCCTGAGTGAGATAAAATCCCTTTCATATCAATATAATGTCGACCGGTAGCAAAGGTTAGGATCATCCCGTTGTCCACCAACTGGTGTAACGCATTCAATGTAGCGCCGCCAATTTTATGGTCGCGCATCAGTAAGGTTCCATCCATATCAAAAGCGGCTAAACGGTACATTTAAAACCTCGATAACAGCAAAACTGGTGGTATGAATAAAATTATGACGTACTATTTACGGAACTAATAGTGAACAATTAAATTAAACTATTCCTGATTTATAAGCAGCCCGAATAGGCGTAATGGATACTATCAGTTTGAACACGCACAGCACTGAGAGTGCCAGATCACGTTGTAACTCATCGCCACATGAGAATGAACCGTGCAGATCCCTAAGTCATTTAAAAATAAAGGCATTTGATGAGTTCGTCCAAGAGCTAAAATAGCCTTAATGGGATAACATCTTAATTATGCGCATTATTCACCGACTAACCCAATATCAGCGCTTGTACCAAAAGTTCGGCGATCAACCGGCGGCTACCACCGTCAGTGAACTGGCAGGCCTACTATTTTGCAGTGAGCGACATGCCCGCACTCTGATTCAACAACTACAAGCGAATGACTGGCTCAGTTGGCATTCACAAGTTGGCCGCGGCAAACGCGCGCAACTACAATGCCTGAAAAAACCAGATGCGCTGCGCGCAACCTACCTGCAATTGTTCCTTGAGCAAGGTGACCATCAAGCTGCTCTCGCACTCGCCCAACTGGAACCTGAACGCCTTCAAGCGTTACTAAACCCTCACATGGGGGGACAATGGCAAGCCGATAGCCCAATACTGCGAATCCCTTATTATCGGGAGCTTGAACCGTTAAATCCAATGACCGTCAGTGGCCGGGCAGAGCAGCATCTGATTTATACTTTACATGCTGGCCTGACCCGATTTAACACCGGAGACCCACTGCCAAAACCGGATCTGGCCCATCACTGGCAAGTCAGCGATGATGGTTTAACCTGGCAATTCTTCTTACGCAGTCAATTACGTTGGCATAATGGGGAACATATCCGCAGCGAGCAGTTGTTGCAAACGCTGGCACTGCTGCGGGCAAATCCACGCAGCCAACCGAGTTTTGCCAATATTGCAACGATTACCCTGCCCCATGCTTTATGCCTGAAATTTACGCTGCTGCATCCTGATTACTGGCTGGCACATCGGCTGGCAGATTTACCGTGTAAACTGTTTCATCCCGACGCCTCACTTCTGGGGGCTGGCCCATTTAAGTTAGCGACCTTTAACCCACATCTGGTCCGGTTGGAGCAGCACGAATTTTACCATTTGCAACATCCTTATCTGGAATTCATTGAATACTGGATAACTCCAAGCCTTGTCGTACAGTCAGCGGATGGGAGTTGCCAACACCCGGTACGTATAACCATTGGACAGGAGGAGGATTTCCCTTTAGCCCGCCCTGTTCAGCGCAGTATGAGCCTTGGATTTTGCTATCTGGCCATCAATCGGCACCTCAATAATATTACTCCCCAGCAAATAGCCAAATTGCTGATGCTAGTGCAAACTTCCGGCATCTTAGAAGAGTTATCCATTCGGCGTGGTGTGATAACGCCTAGTCATGAAATGCTACCCGGCTGGCCTATCCCCCGGTTTAGCGCCGATGAAAACCCGCCATTGCCTGCCCATCTGATACTGACCTATCAACCTCCAATGGAACTTGAGAGTGTTGCCGAACAACTAAAAGCGGTATTGGCAACCCATGGTTGCACATTAGAAATCCGCGCCAGTCGTGATAAGCAGTGGAAAGATACTCATCAAATTGAAGAGGCAGACTTATTATTAGCGGACCACTTAGTTGGTGAATCTCCTGAAGCGGCGATGGAAAGCTGGCTCCAACTTGATCCGCTGTGGCGCGGTATACTCTCCCCTGCTCAATTAGAACTACAGCAACAAACACTGATACAGATTCAGCAAACTGAACTTGCGGCTGAGCGTTTCCGCCAATTGCGTGAATATTATAATGGTCTGATGCTGGCAGGGCTGATTCTCCCACTATTCAATTATCAGTATCAGGTCAATGCTCCGCCACGGATTAACGGTGTTACCCTAACCGCATATGGTTGGTTTGATTTCAATCAGGCATGGCTCCCACCGGCGACTACCTGATTGCCAAATGCAGGTTGCTACCCTTTCGTCCGTGAACTGAGTAACATACCGCCAATTCTTTATTTTGCTGTGGGTTGGCTCTTTCGAGGCTCACAGCCGTACGAGGTCACAGTATGAAACGCGCTGTCGTTGTATTTAGTGGTGGGCAAGATTCCACTACCTGTTTAATTCAAGCATTACAGCAATATGATGAAGTCCACTGCATTACATTCGATTACGGACAGCGCCACCGCGCAGAAATTGATGTTGCTCGCGCGCTTGCCACGCAGCTTGGTGCTAAAGCACACAAAGTGCTAGATGTTGGCATGCTCAATGAGTTAGCGGTGAGCAGTCTGACCCGAGACAGTATCCCTATCCCCTCTTTTGATGAAGAGGATGCCGATACGGTTCCCAGTACGTTTGTCCCTGGTCGCAATATTCTATTCCTGACCTTAGCCGCAATTTATGCTTATCAAGTGCAAGCTCCGACGGTTATCACCGGGGTTTGTGAGACTGACTTCTCCGGCTACCCTGATTGCCGGGATGAGTTCGTGAAGGCACTCAACCATGCAATCGATTTGGGTATTGGCCGAGATATCGCTTTCATTACCCCTTTAATGTGGCTGGATAAAGCAGAAACCTGGGCACTAGCTGATTATTATCAGCAACTCGAGCTGGTCCGCCACGAGACACTTACTTGCTACAATGGGATTCAAGGCGATGGTTGCGGCCAATGTGCTGCCTGCCATTTACGAGCCAAAGGGCTGGCGTTCTATCTTGCTAATAAGCCAAAAGTATTATTGAGCTTGAAACAAAAAACCGGGCTAGCTTGATTATTGTTCACTCAGATAGCCACTGTAATCGACCCATTGCCTTGTTCTAATCGTGACCTCGCTCATCAGAGCGAGGTATATCGCGGCCATTGCACATTTAACCAGATATTCAGGGAAAATATCCCTCCCCGGCAACAAAGCCGAGTTATCCTGTAATACCTCGATTGACAAACTCGTCCAGTTTTTCCCTTAGTTCTCCCTCAATGGGCAATGCTCTCTGACTACGCAGATCGATACAGACAAACGTTAGTTCTGCATCTGCCACCGGAATAGATTCAGGCTCTAGCGTGACAGTCTGTTTCATCACACCACTTTTACCGTTTAGCTTTAATAACTGGCTATCGATTCGTAGCAGATCCCCCAATACTGCAGGCCGACGGTAGTTGATATTGATATTAACCACGATAAAAGCGATTTGGTTTTCAGCCATCCATTGCGCTGCTGGCTCCCCATCAAGCCATTCCCAACGCGCTTCTTCGAGAAACTCTAAGTAGCGGGCATTATTAACATGTTGGAAAACATCAATATGAAAACCCCGGACTTTAATATGAATATGCATGACAGCGAGCTTCTCCAGACAGTGAATAAAAATTACGTACCTTCGGCAGTAAAATAGAGTTGGCAAGAGAACACCCGCACAACTGGTACGACCTCACAGCAAGATTAGCAGAGGGAAATCACTTCATCGCATGCTTACGATATAATCTAGAGCGAAATCACAGTTTCCCTCTGCTACTGCGACTTACATTATGAAAAGATGGGGATTATTTGTGGTGAAAATAGTCACTGATATCTGTCTGACCACAGCACATCCCCATCACCAACTAAAGTTACATTTTAAGCTTGGTATTGTTTCTCTCTAAAAACGAGGGGCCGATACCTGGAACTTCGAGTAACTGCTCAATATCAGTAAAAGGGCCGAACTGCTCGCGATAATTAACGATAGCCTCTGCCTTCTTCCTGCCAATTCCGCTCAGGAACTGGGCCAACTGTTCCGCATTAGCACTATTAATATTGATTTGGCTATATGCACTATCCGTTGAGCTGCCAGCTGTGGTTGTTGCCGTTGCATTGGTCTTATCCGCCACTTTGGCAGGCGAAGAGCCTGCTTTTAGCTGGCTATTTATTGGAGTATGGCTTTGCGAATTGAGGTCTTTATTCTGAGTCGTACTCGTAGGGCTGACGGGAGCGGCAAAAACTACCTGCTGGATATTCAGACCTGCGAACAATGCGGTTATAACAAATAATTTTCCTATGAATTTCATGCTGTATCCTCCTTGTGTTTGACAGCATGACTACCTTGCCGCAACCTCCGATTCATCACAAAGGGTAGATTTCAGATATGCGAAAGGTCGCCAAAGCGACCTTTCTTTATTACATCGAGTTGCAGATGTATGCGAGACTCATGGCAATTATGGTTTTATTGCGGCTGCTGTTGCTCCGCTGGCCCCATCTTAATGGTTGCCTGTTTGTGCAGATTTGCCATCAATGCATCAAAAGTCACACCGCTTGACCCTTCTAGCATTTTAGCGCTAAAGGTCTTCATCTCGCCTTCCGGCAATTTACCCGGCGTTACTGATAGCAGTTCGATCAGTACGATGTTGTCTTGACGATCCTGGGATAAGCCATAAACCGACTGATCTTTTTGCGGATGAGGCAAGGCAAAAATAGTCTGCACTAATTGATCATCGTCTGGTGCACGTGACAAGGTTTTCTTCTCGCCAAAGCTGATACCAGCAGCTTTCATCGCCTCTTCGCCTTTACCTTGTTTCAGTGCAGTCAGGAGTTTCTCACCATCAACACGTGCCAATTGTTCTGCTTTCTGACGTTTCACCAACTCAGCAACCTGATCGCGTACTTGATCAAATGGTTGAATACCTTCAGGTTTATGAGCATCAATGCGGATAACAAAAGCACGGTCGCCGTCAACAGTGATTACATCTGAATTACTACCTGGCGCACCATTTTCACCGACCAGGCCACCGTCAAAGATTGCCTGTACAACCGGTTTGAAGTTAACCTCAGCAGGTACTGCGTCGCGAGTAAACCAGCCAGTTTGCTTAGCTTTAGCACCTGCTGCTTCTTCCGCTGAGGCTAGAGATTCGTTATCACTGGTAGCGGCTTCACTGACCTTTTGCTGTAACGCGTAGTAAGCGTCAACAGCTTTTTCCTGCTTAACTTGTTTTGCCAGTGCATCATGCACTTCTGACAAAGGTTTAACCAGGGCAGGTTTGATGTCATTTAAGCGAACAACCAGATAACCCACCGAAGATTTAACCACATCAGACAGTTGGCCCTTCTCGGTCAAATTCGCTTGTTTCAGTTCATCAGCCGTAGTTTCTGGTTCCAACCACCCCAGTTCACCCCCATTTTTGCGGGAAATGATATCGGTAGATTTCTCTTTTGCCATCGCAGCAAAATCAGCACCTTTTTTCAGCTCCTCTAACGCCGCTTTGGCTTCAGCTTCAGTTTTAAACTGAATCACACTGTAGTTGCGTTGTTCCGGCTGGGTATAGCTGCTTTTATGCAGTTCATAATACGCCGCGATATCTTCCTCGGTGAGCGTGATTTTGTCCTGCATCGCGGCAGCATCCATCGTAATGAAACTGACTTTCATCTGTTCCGGTGCAATGAAGCTATTCTTGTTCTGGTCGTAGTAGGCTTGCAGCTCTTCATCAGTGACTTTCTGCTGTGCCTGAAGGGCTTTGAGATCAACTGTCGCCAGACGAACTTCACGTTGCTGCAAAATCAGCTCTGACATCGCCTGTGCTTCGATAGGCAGAACAAAGCCAGTATCACCAAACGCTTGCAGCAATTGTTGATTAATGAGCTGCTGACGCTGTAATTGCGCGAATTGATCAGGGGTGTAGCCCATCCGATTAACCAGTTCGAGATATTTGTTGTTATCGAACTTATTATCGGTCTGGAAATAAGGTGCCTGGCGGATGGCATCTTTAACTTGTTCGTCGCTAGCAGTCAGGCCCAGTTTTTTGGCGTACTGGTCAAGCAACATGTTGTTGACCAACTGCCCCAATACCTGCTGGCGTAATTGCAGCATGTAGCCTTCATTGGCGGCCAGTGCGGAGAATTGTTCACCTAATTGCTGCTGCAAGCGGCCACGCTCACTCTGTACAGCTTGTTCTAACTGAGCACGACTAATCTCTTGGCCATTAACTTTGGCTGCGAAGTCGTTGGAACCGCCAATCAGATAGCTGCCAACCCCGGTCAGGATAAAGGACAACATGATCAAGGCCAGAATGATTTTGAGCACGACGTTATTAGCAGCCGCGCGTAAATTGTCCATCATAATGTGACAATACTCCGCTGTAATATGGATTAAAACTGTTGCGCAGGTCTAAATAAACCCAGCATTCCTTGCGACAGCCCTTCGTGCTGCTGCGCGTTAAACTGCTTACTCTATTTGTTACTGCCTATTTTTGCTCTAAACGGGTCGCTGATATTCTCTCGTCAGACTAACATTTTACACCCGTTTAACGCTCAGCCAGTTCAACTGCCTAAGCGAAAAAAAAGCGCATCATTAACGATGCGCCTTGTATCTTACCTTACCAGCTCAACTGCGTCAGGTTATTGTTTAACACAAACAATATATACCCTTGGTACTTGAAGTTGCACAGGTGCCCGCTACTTTCACTAACCCGAATCGCTGACCTGAGCAGACTCATCGGTATTCGTTCGCTTACAACCTGGCTGCTACTTCATTTCCTTTGGGTATACGCGCAGATGAGAATTGACGCGGCAATCAGTTTACTGCGTCTTTCAAGCCTTTACCGGCACGGAAGCCTGGTACTTTAGCAGCAGGAATACTGATTTCTTTGCCTGTCTGAGGGTTGCGGCCAGTACGTGCAGAACGCTCACGTACTGCAAAAGTACCAAAACCAACCAGAGCTACATCATCCCCTTCTTTCAAAGATTCAGTAACAGAAGCAATAATTGCATCTAACGCGCGCCCAGCGGCCGCTTTGGAAATATCTGCACCTGCGGCAATTTTGTCGATCAGTTGTGACTTATTCACTCTTTCATCCCCTTTAGAATTCTATCGTCGCGCCGAAAATCCCTACGGACAACACGACAGCGCAGCTGTTATATCAATCCTATCCAACCTTGGCAAGCAGCCCAAAGGCATAAACTTTTGTCGGACAGACGAACTAACTTAGCGGCACAAAAAATAGCTGGCAAGTAGCATTTCACTTACCAGCATCAGTTTTATCAATACTTCTTGCGATCCGTCACTATTTTGACGCTACCGGCTGTGCCCCGAAGGCTGGATTTTGCAACGCGATGGCTAAAACATCATCAATTAGTTTAACCGGATGAATCTCCAGATCAGCGATAACATTGTCTGGGATCTCTTCCAAATCACGTTTGTTATCCTCGGGAATCAGCACAATTTTGATCCCGCCACGGTGAGCTGCCAGCAATTTCTCTTTCAAACCGCCGATTGGCAATACTAAACCACGCAAGGTGATTTCACCGGTCATCGCCACATCCGCGCGCACTGGGTTACCGGTCAGACAAGAAACCAGCGCGGTACACATAGCAATACCTGCACTCGGGCCATCTTTCGGCGTCGCACCTTCAGGCACATGCACATGGATATCGCGTTTTTCGTAGAAATCAGGGTTAATACCTAATTTATCTGCGCGCGCACGTACCACTGTCAGTGCCGCCTGAATTGATTCTTGCATCACTTCACCCAGCGAGCCGGTGTAAGTCAGCTTGCCTTTGCCCGGAACGCATGCAGTCTCAATAGTCAGTAAGTCACCACCCACTTCCGTCCATGCCAGCCCAGTCACTTGGCCTACGCGATTCTCAGTATCAGCTCGGCCATAATCGACCTTCTGCACACCTAAGAAGTCTTTCAGGTTGTCACCGTTGATTTCAATGTGCTTAACCGTTTTATCCATCAGCAGATTTTTTACTGCTTTACGGCACAGTTTGGAGATTTCACGCTCCAGACTACGCACCCCAGCTTCACGGGTGTAATAACGGATAATGCTCATAATGGCACTGTCATCGATGGTCAGTTCGCCTTTCTTAATGGCGTTGCGCTCAAACTGTTTCGGCAACAGATGCTGCTTGGCAATATTGAGTTTCTCATCTTCGGTATAACCGGACAGGCGAATAACTTCCATACGATCCAGCAACGGCGCTGGAATATTCATGGAGTTGGAGGTGGCAACGAACATGACATCCGACAGATCATAATCCACTTCCAGATAGTGATCGTTGAATGCAACGTTTTGTTCTGGGTCCAAAACCTCCAGCAGTGCTGACGCAGGATCACCGCGCATATCGGACGCCATCTTATCAATCTCATCCAACAGGAAGAGTGGGTTCTTCACCCCAACTTTCGCCATCTTCTGGATCAATTTACCCGGCATAGAGCCGATATAGGTGCGGCGATGACCACGGATTTCCGCTTCATCACGCACCCCTCCCAGCGCCATACGGACATACTGGCGGCCAGTAGCACGAGCAATAGATTGCCCCAGAGAGGTTTTCCCCACCCCAGGAGGCCCTACCAGGCACAGGATTGGCCCTTTAATCTTGCTAACACGGCTCTGTACTGCGAGGTATTCTAAAATACGATCTTTAACTCGTTCCAAACCGTAGTGATCGGTATCCAGAACTTCCTGCGCTTTTACCAAGTCTTTTTTAACTTTACTGCGGCTGTTCCAAGGCACCTGCAACATCCAATCAATATAACCACGTACTACGGTTGCTTCCGCAGACATCGGTGACATCATTTTCAGTTTTTGCAGCTCAGCTTCGGTTTTTTCACGTGCATCTTTCGGCATTTTGGCCGCTTCGATTTTACGCTTCAGCGCTTCGTGCTCATCAGGCGTATCGTCCATCTCGCCCAGTTCTTTCTGAATGGCCTTCATTTGCTCGTTCAGATAGTACTCGCGCTGGCTCTTTTCCATCTGTTTTTTGACGCGATTACGAATCCGTTTTTCAACCTGTAACAGATCGATTTCTGATTCCATCATCGCCATCAGGTACTCCAGACGTTCGGTGACATCGAACATCTCCAGAACAGCCTGTTTATCATTTAACTTCAACGGCATATGTGCCGCGATAGTATCCGCAAGACGTGCTGCATCATCAATGCTGTGCAGTGAAGCCAGCACTTCTGGTGGGATCTTTTTATTCAGTTTGATATAGCCTTCAAACTGATTAATCGCCGTGCGAACCAATACTTCTTGTTCACGATCGTCCATCACTGGCGATTCAAGATATTCTGCCTGAGCAGCAAAATGCTCACCGCTGTCGGAAAGCGTGGTAATACGCGCACGCTGTAGCCCTTCAACCAGCACTTTGACCGTGCCATCAGGTAACTTCAGCATTTGTAAAATCGAGGCTACAGTGCCTACTGAAAACAGATCGTTGATACCAGGCTCATCAGTCGAAGCTTCTTTCTGCGCAACCAGCATGATTTTTTTATCATGGTCCATTGCCGCTTCCAGGCACCGAATCGACTTTTCCCGGCCAACAAACAGTGGGATCACCATATGCGGATAAACCACCACATCGCGCAGAGGCAATACGGGGATTTCTATGCGTTCGGAACGCTCAGGGTTCATAGAGCTCTCTCTTAGTTTAGCTTCCGCCAGATTACTGGGAATCTCGTGAAACACGAGTCATCACGAGTTTCACTAAATAGGTAATTGAGTATATGGGGACGAATGTCTTACATTCAACGATTACAATGCGAGGAAAAAGAAATGGGGGATAAAATCCCCCATTGTCATACTAACCATCTGGATTATTTGGCTAATTATTCGCCAGAAGCTTGGGCTTCCGGTTGGCCATAAATCAGCATCGGCGCAGATTGGCCAGCAATAACTGACTCATCTACCACCACTTTCTCCACACTGTCCATTGACGGTAAATCGTACATGGTATCTAGCAATGCGCCCTCTACGATAGAACGCAGGCCACGAGCACCTGTTTTACGCGCCATCGCTTTCTTGGCGATTGCAGTCAACGCCTCATCGCGGAACTCAAGCTCCACACCTTCGAGATTGAACAACGCCTGATACTGTTTGGTCAGTGCGTTTTTCGGTTCTTTCAGGATCTGAATCAGCGCGTCTTCACTCAATTCACTCAGTGTTGCAACTACCGGTAAACGGCCAATAAATTCAGGGATCAAGCCGAATTTAATTAAATCTTCTGGCTCAGCCTGACTCAACAACTCGCCTTCGGTTGCTTTTTCTGACTTGCCTTTTACCGTAGCCCCGAAACCGATACCCGTTCCGGTGTTAATGCGCTGCCCGATAACTTTGTCCAGGCCGGCGAAAGCACCACCACAGATAAACAGAATTTTAGAGGTATCAACCTGCAAAAACTCCTGCTGCGGATGCTTACGGCCACCTTGTGGTGGTACGGCAGCAATCGTCCCTTCAATCAATTTCAACAGGGCCTGCTGCACACCTTCACCCGAGACGTCACGCGTGATAGACGGGTTATCAGACTTACGTGAAATTTTATCAATTTCATCGATATAGACGATACCACGTTGCGCTTTCTGCACGTCGTAATCACATTTCTGCAATAACTTCTGAATGATGTTTTCAACATCTTCGCCCACGTAACCTGCTTCAGTTAGCGTGGTCGCATCTGCCATGGTAAACGGCACATCCAGGAAACGAGCCAATGTCTCTGCCAACAGTGTTTTACCACTACCGGTTGGGCCAATCAGTAGAATATTACTTTTGCCCAGTTCGATGCCATTACTGGTATCACCATTGCGCAAACGCTTATAGTGGTTGTATACCGCAACTGCCAACACTTTTTTCGCCGGTTCCTGACCGATGACATAATCATCCAGGTGATGGCGGATTTCGTGCGGCGTAGGCAGCGAACTGCGCTCCCGATGCGGGGCAACTTCTTTGATCTCTTCGCGAATAATGTCGTTACACAAATCGACACATTCATCGCAGATATACACTGACGGCCCGGCAATTAGCTTACGCACTTCATGCTGGCTTTTGCCGCAGAAAGAGCAATACAGCAGCTTTCCAGAACCGTCTTTGCGCTTATCTGTCATCAGTAAACCTCTTCTTCAGTATCTGCCACACCCGAAACTATGGTGGCAGGGAGACTATTCTCGCTATTGCTGGACGCCACGCTAACCTTCAGCGGACAGCCGATATATCGGGTAGTTAGTGAACAATGTGCAATACAACTGTTCGATTACACGATTTGTTCTATTTACATACACTATAGTATATCGGCTCACAGAAATAAGTCGTTAGTCACGACGGGTGAACACGGAATCAACTAATCCGTATCCTACAGCCTCTTCAGCCGACAAGAAACGGTCACGTTCAGTGTCTCTCTCTATTTCTTCAAGAGATTTTCCCGTGTGAAGTGCCATCAGTTCATTCATGCGCGATTTCACTTTTAAAATCTCTCTGGCATGAATTTCAATATCTGTCGCCTGCCCCTGGAAACCGCCCAACGGTTGGTGAATCATTACCCGTGAATTCGGCAAGCAGAAACGTTTACCCTTAGCACCCGCAGTCAACAGGAACGCACCCATTGAACATGCCTGGCCCATACAGATAGTGCTGACATCAGGTTTAATGAATTGCATGGTGTCATAAATTGACATCCCAGCAGTGATCACCCCGCCTGGTGAGTTGATATACAAAAAGATGTCTTTTTCTGGATTTTCTGCTTCCAGAAACAGCATCTGTGCCGTAATCAGGTTGGCCATATGGTCTTCAACCTGACCGGTCAGGAAAATAATGCGCTCTTTTAACAGACGGGAGAAGATATCGTAAGAACGCTCCCCACGTGAAGTCTGCTCAACTACCATTGGCACCAGAGCCATGTTAGGTGCAAATTGATCTCGTTCGCCACTGTATGACATTACCGTCTCCTAATAGAATTTACTTTGGCGCCATTCATAACCGATTCTACTTGAGATAAGTAATGATGACTATGTTCATGCATCAAGGTCGCGTGCAAGCCGTCTGGTTACCCAGACACATTCGACGGTGGTAATCAGCCAGTGTTTCATCAACATCTTATATGAACGTCTGTTAGGTTAATTGGGGGATTAATCGTCTTTTTCAAGCCCCTGAGCACTTTTTTTTAACCAAGCGGACGCTCATTATCTTTGCTGTAATCCTGACGCTCTATTGATTGTTCATCTGTTAAGTATTGCATTTCACTTTTCAAATATAGCGCAGATTAGGGCGAAACATGCCAGATTAATCATACTATTGAGTGATTATTGTTACAAAAAGAAAAGCCCGTAGCCAAAGGCTACGGGCTTAATCAATCAAAAAACCGGATATACCCTTCGTATCAGGAGTTGCAGAGTGCCAGCTACCGACACTCACCCGAATCACTTTACTGCTTTAGCTCATCGGTATTTGTTCAATTGCAACCTACCTGCAACGCCAATTTTTTGGCGATATATTACATCCAGCTTGATGCGCTAAAAAACATTACGCAGCAGTGGTCTGATTCATCAGTTCACTGAAGGTAGTTGGTTTTTCAGTTACTTTGGCTTTAGCCAGCAGAGTTTCTACTGCTTGTTCTTCCAGAGCAACGTTACGCATATTGTTCATCAGCTCTTTATTTTTGCTGTAGAACTCAATCACTTCTTGTGGATCTTCGTAAGCAGATGCCATTTCTTCGATCAGTGCTTTAACGCGATCTTCATCCGCTTTCAGCTCGTGCTGGCTGATAACTTCGCCCAGCAACAAACCAACAACTACGCGACGTTTAGCTTGTTCTTCGAACAATTCACGTGGCAGTTCAGCAGCTTGTTTCTCGTTACCACCAAAACGCTGTGCAGCCTGACGGCGCAGAACGTCGATTTCACCTTCAACCAGTGCCGCTGGAACGTCAATTTCGTTAGCGCTGACCAGACCGTCAATTGCCTGAGTTTTAACACGGTTGCGCACTGCGCCTTTCAGCTCACGCTCCATGTTTTTGCGCACTTCAGCACGCAGACCTGCTACTGAACCATCAGCAACGCCGAAACGCTTGATGAATTCTTCAGTCAGTTCTGGCAGCTCACGCACTTCAACTTTCTTCAACACGATGTCAAATTTAGCTGATTTACCTTTCAGGTTTTCTGCGTGGTAATCTTCTGGGAAGTTTACGTCGATGGTGAATTCTTCACCGGCTTTATGGCCGATAACACCTTCTTCGAAACCTGGGATCATACGACCCTGGCCCATTGCCAGTACGAAATCAGACGCTTTACCACCTTCAAACTCTTCACCGTCGATAGAGCCGGTGAAATCCAGAGTTGCGCGATCTTCTGCAGTCGCAGCAGCGTCAGTTTCTTTCCAGGTAGCTTGTTGCTTACGCAGAGTTTCCAGCATGGTATCAACGTCAGCGTCGTTTACTTCAACAACTGGCTTTTCTACTTCAATGCTTTCCAGATCTTTCAACTCAACTTCTGGGTACACTTCAAACTCAACGGAATAAGTAAAATCTTCGCCCTGCTTGAATTCACCAGGCACATAGTTTGGTGCACCAGCTGGGTTGATTTTTTCTTTAATGATCGCATCAACGAAATTACGTTGCATCAGGTCACCCAGAACATCCTGGCGAACAGATGCGCCGTAACGCTGTTCAACGATGTTCATCGGCACATGGCCTTTACGGAAACCGTCGATACGAACACTTTTAGCGGCTTTCACTAATTCGCTTTTTACTGCTTTCTCAATGCTGTCAGCAGCAACAGTAATTGTTACACGGCGGCCAAGGCCTTGAGTGGTTTCAACAGAAACTTGCATCTTGTTACCTCAAAAAAATCACAGTGCTCGGTCAACTCCAGAAGCTGCAAACAAAGCAACACCATTAAATGATGCTAACTCTGAAAACACCCTCTAAGAACCGGGACGGCCGCATTATACAGAACCGAGTATCCCAGATGTCAGAAGCGTCCCGAAACCATTCCGGAAAAATAAGACGCGACATTATAGCGGCGCACAGGTTATGAGTCGAGGAAAGCAAGCGAATGTTGTCGCGGTAAAATTCACGCGTGAATCGTTCCCTCAGCTAAAACTACTGTGGCGCACTAAGGAAATAAATGTGTCGCCTATACAGAAACACAAACGGCCCTGAGGCCGCTTGCTAAATTCTCACCTACTAATACCCTAAATCAGGCCGGAATTACTACTGTTATCCAGCCTGTTTTGGATTAATACTGTCACTTAAGCCAATGTACCTGCGCCACGACAAGATGGAGAAGTTGGTACCGTGTCTTGTAACCCCGCCCACTCTTTCAGCGTGTAGGTATGTAAAGCCAATGCATGAACAGTGCCGGCCAGCTCATCAGCCAACACACTATAAATCGCACGATGGCGACTGAGAAAGCGCTGATCTTGAAATTTATCGCTGACGATCACAATTTTAAAATGACTTTCAGAACCGGCTGGAACATTGTGGCGATAACTTTCATTAATCACCTCCAAATGATCCGGTTCAAATGCCACTTTTAGTTTTTCTTCAATTTGTTCCCGAATCAAAATCATCATGATCTCCTTACCGCTGAGGCAGAAAGCTGCCTACTACCTATCTATTCCAAACCCAATACCTATCTATTGCAAACCCACTACCTACTGCAATATTAGTTGATTTTCGCTGTTTTATAACATTTCAGATACAAAATATCCCGAATATCTCCCTTCTGCTCATTTAAGGTATAAGGCTAATCTGATAGTCAGGGGAAAAGGTTACTTGTAAGGTCTTTAAGCGAAATGAAAGGTCACAGGGCGAAAAATCACTTTTTTTGCTGAATTTCTCTACATCAGGATCTTCCACCAGCCAATCTCAGTGCTATGATGGCGCGACTGCACATTCGCAAAATAACATGGCAGCTATCCCGCTCTGATTATTAAAGAATTCCATAACTATTGAGAAAGTGAACATGCTAAAGAAAATTCTTTTCCCGCTGTTGGCTGTTTTTATACTGGCGGGTTGTGCTGCCAGTAACAACACTCTGAATGTCACCCCGAAGGTGGTATTACCACCACAAGATCCAACTCTGATGGGGATTACTATCAGCATTAATGGTGCAGACCAGCGTCAAGATGCTGCACTGGCTAAAGTAAATCGTGAAGGCCAACTGGTGGTATTAACCCCATCCCGTGACCTGCGCTTCCTGTTACAGGAAGTGTTGGAAAAACAGATGACTGCTCGTGGCTATATGATTGGTACCGATGCTCCAGTTGATTTGCAGATTGTAGTAAACCAACTGTTTGCCGATGTACAGGAAGGTAACCTGCGCTACAACATCACCACTAAAGCGGATATTTCCATTACTGCGACCGCAAAAAATGGTAATAAACAGGTTAAAAACTACCGTGCCAGCTACAACGTTCAGGGCGCATTTACTGCAACTAACGAAAAAATCACCAATGCCGTTAATACGGTGTTGAGCGATGTTATTGCAGATATGGCGCAAGATACTAGCGTCAGCGGCTTTATCAAACAAAATGCCCGCTAATCGGTTGTTTGCTTAATATCATTATTACTGCTTAACAGAATGCTTTGCCCCGACCTTGGGGCAGAGCATGTAGGTCTCACATGCCCAATCGCTATTCAAACCTTTTTACCCAACGTAACTCCCTTATTCTTCTGTTGTTGGGGTTTGCTTCCGGCCTTCCCTTGGCCCTTACCGGTGGTACGCTGCAAGCATGGATGACGGTTGAGAACGTCGATCTGAAAACCATTGGTATCTTCTCTCTGGTTGGTCAGGCCTACGTCTTCAAGTTCCTCTGGTCCCCCTTGATGGACCGCTACACTCCCTCGTTTCTTGGCCGTCGGCGCGGTTGGTTGGTGATAAGCCAACTGTTATTAATCGCCGCGATTATTGCCATGGGCTTTATGGAGCCGGCGAAGCATTTATGGTGGTTGGCGGCAATTGCCGTGTTGGTCGCCTTCTGTTCGGCATCGCAAGATATTGTTTTTGATGCCTATAAAACCGACTTGCTCACCGCAGAAGAGCGCGGTACTGGTGCCGCAGTTTCTGTACTGGGTTATCGTCTCGCAATGCTGGTGTCTGGCGGGCTGGCGCTATGGATAGCGGATCGCTATCTTGGCTGGCAATCCACTTACTGGTTAATGGCCGGGTTAATGTTAATTGGGGTGTTTGCTACCTTATTAGCTCCTGAACCTGATATCCGTATCGCGCCACCAAAAACGTTGGAACAGGCGATCGTCGCCCCATTGCGTGATTTCTTTGGCCGCAACAATGCATGGCTGATTCTGCTGTTAATTGTGTTGTACAAAATGGGCGATGCCTTTGCCGCGAGTTTGAGTACCACTTTTCTGATCCGTGGCGTTGGGTTTGATGCCGGTGAAGTCGGGTTGGTGAATAAATCATTAGGACTGATTGCCACAATTATTGGCGCACTGTATGGCGGCCTGTTAATGCAACGCCTGAGCTTGTTCCGCGCGTTGATGATATTCGGTATTTTACAAGCTATCTCGAATGTGGGTTATTGGCTGTTATCCATCACTGACAAGAATATCTTCTCCATGGGCAGTGCCATCTTCCTGGAGAATCTGTGTGGTGGCATGGGAACTGCGGCCTTTGTCGCATTGCTGATGACATTGTGTAACAAGTCATTCTCCGCGACACAATTTGCCCTGTTATCGGCGCTGTCCGCCGTTGGGCGCGTTTATGTTGGCCCGATTGCTGGATGGTTTGTTGAAACACATGGCTGGCCATTGTTCTATCTATTCTCTATTGCGGCAGCCATTCCAGGCCTATTCCTACTGTATATTTGTCGCCAAACGCTGGAACACACCCAGAAAACTGATGAATTTATGCCTCGAACTGCTTTTAAAACCGCTTATCGCTGGGCGCTACGCTTGTTGACGGTTGGCTGCATATTGTTAGCTATATGGCTAATTTTACTGATAAGTAACGCATTGGATTGGACCGCCGCTCCACACGTAGCTGATATGTTGTTGTTACGCGGTATTCAGCTCAGCGTAGTCGGGATGCTTCTGGGTGGAATATTAGATTATCTGGCACTCAGGCGCGAAAAATTAGCCTAATAAACTGCATTAGATGACAAAGGCCGGTACTTATACCGGCCTTTTTTATGCCAGTAAAATAAGCCACCTGAATCCTTCCTTGCTCACTTATTGATATGAGTCACATATTTAAGTAACAGTTGCACATTGCTATTCACAAAGTGAGATCCGCATCACTTTCAACTATTTATCCTTTCGTGCTGTGGGACTATGATGAGCGCACTTTTTGTTAAGGACTGTGTCCTTTTGTTTCCCCTGACATCTTTCAACTACACAGAGGCATTTATGCGTAAAATTCTTATCGGTGCGCTCGCGCTGACAACAGTCACTTTGGCTCCAGTTGCACAAGCTGAATACCAGTGGGGTTTTGGTAATATCAGCATGAACTATCTTGACTGGACCCGAAGCACTACGCATAAATCAGGGGGTTCATCACATAAAGATGACTTCGCTTATATCGAGTTAGAAGGGGGTGCAGGTTATAGCTGGGGGGAGGTCTATGGTTTCTTTGATCTAGAAAACCCATTTAATTCAAAAACAGCACAACCCGGCGATAATCAGCGCTACACCTTTAAAACTACTGGCCGCTACTATTTAGGTGATACCGGTTTCAATCTGTACGGTCACGTCTATGGTACTTACTCGCTACCGAGTGCTGAAGGTAATGATTACAGTAACTTCCACGAAGTGAACACCCTGTACGGTATTGGCTATAACGCAACGCTAGCGGGCGTGTGGATGAAGCCTTTCGTGGCATTACATTATGTTGATCAAACCTATTATTCAGGTAATAACGGTTATGTGGTGGGTTGGGTTGCAGGTTATGACTTCACCGCGTTTGATGAAAAATTCAGTATTACCAACTGGAACGAGCTTGAATTCAACCGTGCAGAACGCTATGCAGCAGGCAATGGCGGCCGTAACGGTGTGAATGGTGCCATTTCACTGTGGTGGACACCGATTAAGCAATTTACCACCGGTATTCAGTACCGCTATGCTTATAACAAGTTGGGGGAAGACTTTTTACAAGATGCCATCATTTACTCTATTAAATATAATTTCTAGCTAAATGATTCCGAGGTGGCTATTTAGATCACCTCGGAATATATTTTAATTTACTTTTACACCACATATTATTTACATAAAATAAGTCTATCTACGAATTTAAAATCAGTATTTCCCATGAGTAAAAGGCTAATTACTGTTGTTTTTCCTTAACATCCGCAGTCTGGCAGCTATGTCCTACCGCCAACATATTGTTGCTATTAGTAAATTACCGCGCAAGGCAACATCTGTGACCCCCTTAACATAAAGTGTCAACAAGCCGCTGACACAATCTTAAGCATGTTTACAGTCTTGCAACCTTCCCGTAAAATGCCCGCACACATGAAACGACAATAGAGCCCTTTTGTAATTGAGGTCGTTAGATGAGACTTAAGAAATACATTAAAAATATGGGTATGTTGTCTTTATTTGCAGCCACTGTAATGCTCAGTGGTTGCGATATGGCATTGATGAACCCCAAAGGCGCAATCGGAGTCGAACAAAAAACACTGATACTTACTGCTATCGGTTTAATGTTGATCGTCGTGGTTCCGGTTATTTTTATGGCGTTTGCTTTTGCATGGAAGTTCCGCGCGTCCAACAAAAGTGCGACCTACACCCCAAACTGGTCCCATTCCAACAAAATTGAGCTTGTTGTCTGGGCTGTTCCAATCATTATCATCGCTATTTTGGCGACGATAACCTGGAAAACCTCCCACGAACTTGACCCGTTCAAACCTATCGTAGTGGCTGGTAAAGAACCGATCACTATTGAAGTGGTTTCCCTTGACTGGAAATGGCTGTTTATCTATCCAGAACAAGGTATTGCTACAGTTAATGAACTGGCCTTCCCTACTGACGTTCCGGTGAATTTCAAAATCACTTCTAACTCAGTAATGAACTCGTTCTTTATCCCTCAGTTAGGCGGGCAGATTTATGCGATGGCCGGGATGCAAACCAAACTGCATCTGATTGCTAACGAACCTGGTAAATATAATGGTATTTCCAGTAGCTTCAGTGGCAAAGGCTTCTCTGGTATGAAATTCACTGCAATCGCAACACCGACGCAGGAAGAGTTCAACCAGTGGGTCGCACAGGTGAAAAAATCGCCGAACACCCTGAATACCACTGACGATTTCAATAAACTGGCTGAACCGAGCGAAAATAACCCGGTTGAGTATTTCTCCAGTGTTAAACCGGAGCTGTTTAAAGGAATTATTGGCAAGTTTATGGGCGATATGAACATGCACCAGAAAGGCGATGATACCCATTCAGGTATGGATATGAGCCAGGGCATGGATATGGGCGAACACGCCGCTCACGCCGGAGCCGAGGAATAAAACGATGTTGGGAAAATTAACACTTGATGCGGTTCCGCTACACGAACCAATCATTATGGTTACCGTTGCTGCAATTGTCCTAGGTGGGCTGGCTCTTGTTGCTGCTCTGACCTATTTCGGCAAATGGAAATGGTTATGGAGCGAATGGCTGACTTCGGTTGACCATAAAAAAATCGGTATCATGTATATCCTGGTCGCCATGGTCATGCTGTTGCGTGGTTTTGCCGACGCTATCATGATGCGTAGCCAGCAAGCACTTGCTTCCGCTGGTGAGGCCGGCTTCCTGCCACCTCATCACTATGATCAGATCTTCACCGCTCACGGCGTTATCATGATTTTCTTCATGGCGATGCCTTTTGTTGTGGGTTTGATGAACGTGGTCGTACCGCTACAAATCGGTGCTCGTGACGTTGCCTTCCCGTTCCTGAACTCATTGAGCTTCTGGTTCTTTGTGGTCGGGGTGGTGTTAATTAACATCTCTCTGGGGGTCGGTGAATTCGCGGGAACCGGTTGGTTGGCCTATCCGCCACTATCAGGTAAAGAGTACAACCCAGGTGTCGGGGTAGATTACTGGATATGGAGTCTACAAATCTCCGGTCTGGGGACTTTGTTGACCGGTGTTAACTTCTTCGCCACTATTTTGAAAATGCGTGCACCTGGCATGTCGATGATGAAGATGCCTGTCTTCACATGGGCGGCACTTTGCACCAACATTTTGATTATCGTTTCCTTCCCGATCCTGACCGTAACTGTCGCGTTACTGACTCTGGACCGTTACCTTGGCACCCATTTCTTTACCAATGATATGGGTGGCAACATGATGATGTACATCAACTTGATTTGGGCCTGGGGCCATCCAGAAGTGTACATTTTGGTCCTGCCGGTGTTCGGGGTGTTCTCCGAGGTTACTGCGACCTTCTCTAAAAAACGTCTGTTTGGTTACACCTCTTTAGTTTGGGCAACCATCGCTATCACCGTATTGTCATTTATCGTTTGGCTACACCACTTCTTTACTATGGGATCCGGTGCCAACGTTAACGCCTTCTTCGGTATAGCTACGATGATCATTTCCATCCCAACTGGGGTGAAAATCTTCAACTGGTTGTTCACCATGTATCAGGGCCGTATTCAGTTTCACTCTGCAATGCTGTGGACCATTGGCTTCATCATCACCTTCTCTATCGGTGGGATGACCGGGGTTCTGCTGGCGGTTCCAGGTGCGAACTTCGTACTGCACAACAGCCTGTTCCTGATTGCCCACTTCCATAACGTAATTATCGGTGGTGTGGTGTTCGGTTGCTTTGCTGGCCTGACTTACTGGTGGCCTAAGTCCTTTGGCTTTACGCTTAATGAGAAATGGGGTATCCGTGCCTTCTGGTTCTGGATAATCGGTTTCTTCGTAGCCTTTATGCCGCTGTATGTTCTGGGCTTTATGGGTATGACCCGTCGTCTGAGCCAAGATATCAATCCAGAATTCCACGCGATGTTGATGGTGGCTGCTGGTGGTGCAGTACTGATTGCCTGCGGTATTTTGTGTCAGGTTATTCAGGTCTTCGTCAGTATCCGTGACCGCGAACAAAATCGTGACTTGACCGGTGACCCATGGGGTGGCCGTACGCTGGAGTGGTCTACCTCTTCCCCACCGCCGTTCTATAACTTCGCCGTAGTGCCTAACGTCGTCGACCGTGACGAGTTCTGGGATATGAAAGAGAAAGGCGAAGCGTACAAACGTCCGGCGAAATACGAAGAAATCCACATGCCGAAGAATACCGGTGCAGGTGTGATTATTGCTGGCTTCAGCTTGATCTTCGGCTTTGCCATGATCTGGTACATCTGGTGGCTGGCCATTATTGGCTTCGTCGGCATGATTGTTACCTGGATTGTGAAGAGCTTCGACGAGGATGTTGATTACTATGTGCCAGTTGCAGAAGTTGAGCGCATTGAGGATCTTCATCATGAACAAATCAGCAAAGCAGGCGTGAATCATGTCAACTGAAACTCTGACTAACCACAACGTCGCCCATGCAGAGCATGGGCATCACGATGCGGGAGCGACGAAAGTCTTCGGCTTCTGGATCTACCTGATGAGCGACTGTATTTTGTTTGCGACATTGTTCGCAACCTATGCAGTGCTGGTAAACGGGACCGCTGGCGGTCCTTCAGGGCGGGATATCTTCGATTTGAACTTTGTTCTGGTCGAAACCTTCCTGTTGTTGTTCAGTAGTATTACTTACGGCATTGCGATGCTGGGCATGAACAAAGGCCATAAAAACCAGGTCAACACCTGGTTGGGTCTGACCTTCTTGTTCGGTCTGGGCTTTGTGGCAATGGAAATCTATGAATTCCATCACCTGATTGCTGAAGGCTATGGCCCGGATCGCAGTGCGTTCCTGTCTAGCTTCTTCGCACTGGTTGCCACCCACGGTATTCACGTTACCGCAGGTCTGGTCTGGATCATCATTATGATGATTCAAGTAGCAAAACGCGGATTGAATGAAACCAACCGCACCCGTCTGATGTGTCTGAGCTTGTTCTGGCACTTCCTGGACGTGGTGTGGATCTGCGTATTCACCGTTGTCTATCTGTTAGGAGTCATGTAATGAGTCATCCAACATCTAGTCACCCAACAACGACTCACGGTGGAGCCAGCCACGGTAGCTTGAAGTCATATCTTATTGGCTTCATTCTATCGGTGATTCTGACAGTTATTCCATTCGCTATGGTGATGAGCGGTACCGCCTCTCATACAACTATTCTGGCCACAGTGGTCGGTTTAGCTGTGGTGCAGATTATTGTGCATCTGGTGTACTTCCTGCATATGAATGGATCGTCTGAAGAACGTTGGAATCTGGTGGCGTTCCTGTTCACCGCTATGATTATCGCAATCGTTGTAGTGGGCTCACTCTGGATTATGTACAACCTCAACATCAATATGATGGTTGACTGAAGAGCTGCATGTGATGATTAAGCAATACCTGCAAGTAACTAAACCAGGAATTATTTTCGGCAATTTAATTTCTGTCGTTGGGGGATTTCTCCTCGCTTCCAAAGGCGTGATTGATTACCCCCTTTTTCTCGCCACCCTGATCGGTGTCTCGTTAGTTGTTGCCTCCGGGTGCGTATTTAACAACTATATCGACCGTGATATCGATAGCATCATGGAGAGAACGAAGAATCGTGTCCTGGTCAAAGGGCTTATCGATCCGAAAGTGAGCCTGATTTATGCGTCCGTACTGGGTATTGTTGGCATGCTGTTGCTCTACGTGGCCGCCAATCTATTAGCAATGATGCTGGCGATTATCGGTTTCGTTATCTATGTCGGGGTTTATAGCCTCTACATGAAACGCAAGTCAGTCTACGGAACATTGATCGGCAGCTTGTCAGGAGCCGCACCACCAGTAATTGGTTACTGTGCGGTCACCGGCCAGTTCGATATGGGTGCATTGATTTTGCTGCTGATTTTCAGTCTGTGGCAGATGCCGCACTCCTATGCCATAGCAATTTTCCGCTTTAAGGATTATCAGGCTGCCAACATTCCGGTTCTGCCGGTAATAAAAGGCATATCGGTCACCAAAAACCATATTACCCTGTATATTCTGGCGTTTATGGTTGCGACCCTGATGCTGACATTAAGTGGTTATGCCGGTTATAAGTATCTGGTTGTCGCAGCGGCGGTCAGTGTCTGGTGGCTGGGAATGGCATTACGTGGCTACAAAGCGACCAATGACAGCGTATGGGCGAGAAAACTTTTTGTCTTCTCAATCATTGCTATTACGTCATTGAGCGTCATGATGTCAGTCGATTTCAATGTCCCTTCCTCGGTTGGATTACTGACTTACGTCGGGTAACACCTACCACATTGATAGACACAAATAGAGTGGCTGATGGGCCTGTTCCTGCCAGCCACTTTCTCTTTCTGCCCTACCCTGCTTTCACCTAAAATCTCGCCTGTAATACATTCTAAACATCAATAGATTTACCGGCCCCTATTAACATCATTACAATACACCCTATAGATTTCAAAGTGCGGCCAACACACCGGCACCTTGAAAGATGACGATATCGTGCAGAATGTTTTTTGAGGTGTAATGAACGACAATAAAATGACTCCGCTTGAGCTTCGGGCAACCTGGGGGCTGGGCAGCGTTTTCTCACTGCGCATGCTGGGCATGTTTATGGTTTTGCCGGTTCTCACCACCTATGGTATGGCACTGTCTGGCGCCAGCGAAGCTCTAATCGGCATAGCCATTGGCATCTACGGACTGGCTCAAGCTATTTTTCAGATCCCCTTTGGATTAGTTTCCGATCGTATTGGCCGCAAACCGCTGATCGTGGGCGGCCTGTTAATTTTTGCCCTTGGTAGTGTGATTGCTGCCATGAGTGACTCTATTTGGGGCATTATTCTGGGCCGCGCGCTACAAGGCTCCGGTGCCATTGCCGCTGCCGTCATGGCGCTGCTATCTGATTTGACCCGTGAACAAAATCGTACCAAAGCCATGGCATTTATCGGTGTCAGTTTTGGTATTACCTTTGCGATTGCCATGGTGCTCGGGCCTATCGTCACCCATGCCTTTGGCCTGCATGCCCTGTTCTGGGCTATCGCCATACTGGCGCTATTAGGTATTGTCATTACATTAGCTGTGGTGCCGGATGCTGATAACCATGTACTTAACCGCGAGTCCAGTATTGTTAAAGGTAGCGTCAGTAAGGTGTTAAGTAACAGCCGGTTGCTTAAGCTCAATTTTGGCATTATGTGCCTGCATATTTTGCTGATGTCGAGCTTTGTTGCATTACCGCAGATTATGGCCAGCGCAGGTTTAGTCCCGGCTCAACACTGGAAAGTGTATCTGGTGACAATGCTGATTTCATTCGCAGCGGTGGTGCCGTTCATTATTTATGCTGAAGTCAAACGCCGCATGAAACAGGTCTTTATGGGCTGCGTTGCGGTGCTGTTTGCCGCCGAAGTAGTGCTGTGGTCTGCCGGTCACAACCTCTGGGTGATTATTGCTGGAGTGCAATTATTCTTCATTGCGTTCAATGTGATGGAGGCTATTTTACCCTCGTTGATCAGTAAAGAGTCACCAGCCGGGTATAAAGGCACGGCAATGGGGATCTATTCCACCAGTCAATTTATTGGCGTGGCTATTGGCGGCAGCTTGGGGGGATGGCTATTTGGCATGGAAGGGGCAAGTATGGTGTTTGCTGGCGGTGCGGTGATTGCGCTAGTGTGGTTTGCAGTCAGTGCAACTATGCAAGAACCCCCCTATGTCAGTAGCCTGCGCATTACCTTATCTGAATTGGCGGTGAAAGACTCAGCATTGGAACAGCGGCTCAAGGCTCAACCAGGGGTGACAGAAGCGGTTGTAGTGATGGCCGAACGCAGTGCATATATCAAAGTTGATACCAAACAGACTAATCGCAACCAGTTAGAGCAGTTAGTTAACGCGGTATAAGAGAGCGCTAAGGTACAAAGGCTATCAACACCTTTGTACCTGGCTCGTTAACTCAATATCAGTCGCGGAAGTTATTGAACTGGAACGGCTGCCCCAGATCAGCACCACGAATCAAGGCCATGACACTCTGTAAATCATCACGTGCCTTACCTGTTACCCGGACTTGTTCGCCCTGAATTTGTGCCTGAACTTTCAGCTTGCTGTCTTTAATCAGCTTAACCAGCTTCTTAGCCTGGACACTTTCGATCCCTTGTTTCAGCTTGGCGTCCACACTGTAGGTTTTCCCACTGCGCTCCATCTCTTCCGGGATTTCTAATGCAGCACCTTCAATACCACGCTTGCTCAATTGAGCACGTAAGATATCCAACAACTGCTCAACCTGAAAATCAGATTCACTGACGACTTTGATACTTTCGTTCTTTTCATTTAGCTCAAAACTCGCCGGAACATTACGAAAATCCCAACGGTTCGCCAGATCACGGGTGGCGTTTTCAACTGCGTTACGCACTTCCTGCATATCAATTTCAGATACGATGTCGAAAGATGGCATATTCCCTCCTCCTGATAAGATGACTGGCAAGCATAATAACCGCTTTATCTACGCAGACAAAGCCATGCCGCAGACAATTACTCAACGAAGCCGCCATTATTAGCGGACCCGATTTGTTGCTAGCCCTGCGTTTAATGACTAAAAAGTCTATATCCCCGTCATACTTCAAGCTGCATGTACGTTGGCCGCGCTCAATCACCCCAGTCACTTACTTATGTAAGCTCTTGGGGGTTCACTCGCTTACCGCCTTCCTGCAACTCGAATTATTTAGGGTATAATCAAAGCATAACATTTAGAACGATGCAGTGTGCTTTCCGCTTACACCAAGGGGGTTTCAATGAAAATTACTGTGCTTGGTTGCGGAGCTCTCGGGCAGTTATGGCTATCAGCGCTGTATCAGCAAGGCCATGATGTACAAGGCTGGCTCCGTGTGCCACAGCCCTTTTGTTCAGTCAATGTTATTACGTTAAGCAATGAGGCGTTCAACCAGAACCTGCCGACTAATGATCCAGAGCACTTGTCGAAAAGTGAATTATTACTGGTGTGCTTAAAGGCGTGGCAAGTATCCAGCGCTGTCATCGCCCTATTACCCAAGCTTAACCCTGAGTGTAAAATTTTACTGCTGCATAATGGTATGGGCACAGAGGACGAACTGCCGCGCCATGAGTATACCTTCCTGCATGGTGTAACCACTCATGCAGCCCGGCATGACGGCAACACGATAGTCCATGTTGCCAGTGGGATTACACATATTGGCCCAACCTCGCCAACGGCAATAGATATCAGCCATCTGGCCGATGTACTACATCAGGCACTGCCGGATGTCGCCTGGCATAACGATATATCAGCAGCTTGTTGGCAAAAACTGGCGGTAAACTGTGTAATTAACCCGCTCACAGGGCTGTATAACTGCCGCAATGGTGACTTGCAGCGCTACCCGGAGCTGATTAGCAGTTTATGTGCCGAGGTAGCCAGTGTGATGGAGATGGAGGGCTACCACACCTCAACCAGCAGCCTGTTAAGTTATGTTAACGATGTTATCCAGAGTACCGCAGATAATACCTCGTCGTTATTGCAGGATTTACGCTGCCAGCGGCATACCGAGATAGATTACATTACTGGTTATTTACTGCGGCGTGCGCGCAACCACGGTATGACGTTGCCGGAAAATGCCCACTTATATGATTTAATAAAACGTAAGGAAAATGAGTATGAGCGTATCGGCGCTGGTTTGCCTGGCTCCTGGTAGCGAAGAGACCGAGGCGGTCACCACTATTGATGTTCTGGTGCGCGCCGGTATCGAGGTAACAACCGCCAGTGTCGCCAGTGATGGAGCATTGGAAATTGTCTGTTCACGCGGTGTCCGCTTGCTGGCAGATACCCGTTTAGTGGATGTGGCGGATCAGAAATTTGATGTGGTGGTCCTGCCTGGTGGCATAAAAGGTGCGGAATGTTTTCGCGATAGCCCACTGCTGGTTGCTACTGTGCGTCAAACCCATAATGAAGGACGACTGGTGGCCGCCATTTGCGCTGCTCCCGCCTTGGTACTTGAGCATCACAATTTGTTCCCTGTTGGCAATATGACCGGCTTCCCAGCACTGAAAGATAAAATCGATGCCACTAAATGGATGGATCAGCGGGTAGTTTATGATCGGCGGGTGAATTTGGTCACCAGCCAAGGGCCGGGTACTTCCCTCGATTTCGCACTGAAGATCGTATTTTTGCTGCTCGGCAGGGAAAAGGCCGAAGAAATCGCCTGGCAGTTGGTACTACCGCCAGGTATTTATAACTATACCCTTCGGACTTGAAGCCGCAGGGTTGTTAGCTACGCGCACTACTCCGAATCACTTACCGTCGTGCGCTCATCGGGATGAGTTTGCTGGCTGCCTACCTGCAACTCCAATTACTTTGGGTATATAGTGAATATGAACATAGCAACCACTGCGCAAGCTCAAAATCCACACACGCAGTAGCCGTTAACTATCCCCAACGAGGCGTAGCGAGCAAAGTCAGTCTGGATGCGCCCAGCGCACAGCCAACGGAGCGTACACGTAGTACGTGACGGCGGCGAGCACTGCGCAAGTCCAGAATGGCAAAGCGCAGTAGCCGTTAAATATAATAATTTAAGGGCGGTACACTTTTACGTTTGTATACCCCTGCTCACGCAAGTAAAGCGCCTGCAAACGACTCATCACCCCGCGATCGCAATACAGCAGATAAGTCTTGCTCTGATCCAGACTGGCGAATTGCGAACTCAGTTTATAGAACGGTAATGCGTGAACTTCTACACTGCCCACGTTAAGCGGCTTTTCGTCCTGCTCATCCGGTGCGCGAATATCCAGCAACACATCGGTATCGGCCAGTTCAGCAACAGTTTCAACCTCAACAACCTGCTCACGGCTTTGCTCGGCAATTTCACGAATATCAACGTTTTTGGCTTCGCTGACGACCCGGTCCAGAATAGAGAAATCAAAGTGGGACTCCTCTTCTTCAATCTTGGCTTTAACCGCTTTCACCGTCGGGCTTTTCGAAATCACGCCGCAATATTCCGGCATGGTTTTTGCGAAATCTTCAGTGCCTATTTGCCGCGCCAGATTAATGATGTGCTCTTTATCATGGGAAATCAGTGGGCGCAAAATCAGGGTGTCTGAAGCATTATCAATTAACCGCAGATTGGTTAATGTTTGGCTGGAAACTTGCCCCAGAGCTTCACCGGTAACCAGTGCCTGCACACCATAACGTTCTGCAACCTGCGATGCCGCACGCACCATCATGCGCTTGAGTACCACGCCCATCTGACCATCTTCGACTTTTTCGAGGATTTCGCCGACAACCGGTTCAAAATCAATGGCAACAAAACGCACCCGATGGGAGCTGCCAAAACGGTTCCACAGATAATGAGCTACTTGCTTGACACCAATTTCATGGGCCGAGCCGCCGAGATTGAAGAAGCAATAATGCACGCGGCAACCACGACGCATCAGCATATAGCTGGACACACCCGAGTCAAAACCGCCTGAAATCAGCGATAACACATCTTCTTGTGTGCCGATCGGGAAGCCACTCAACCCTTCATGACGCGCCTTGATCAGTGTCAGTTTGTCCTGATCAATTTCTAAATGAACCGTAACCTGAGGATGGGTCAGTTTAACTTTTGCACTTTCAATATGCTGATTCAGACCGCCGCCAACATAGCGTTCAACATCACCTGACGAAAATTCATGCTTACCGCGGCGCTTCACCCGCACACAGAAAGTTTTCCCGATCAGTGTCTCGCGATAGGCTTCCAGCGTCTGCTCAAAAATATTGTGCATATCGGTGTAGCTGCGATCTTCTACTTCGAGAATATGGTGAATCCCCGGCACGCGGGTCAACGCATCACAGATAACCGGGCCAAGATTGTCATCTTTGGTACGAATTTCAATATGATCCCAATGACGGACTACCGCGAGGGTATCGTCCTCAAGGTTTTTCAGTACATTGCGGATATTCGTAGTGAGGATCTTAATGAAGCGCAATCGCACAGATTGACTCTTGATGGTGATTTCTGGGAACAATTTAATGATAAACTTCATGGCAGTCTTTAGTTGTCTGGTTATGGAGTGATGGCGCTGCTATTGATAGCAACAGTCAAAGGCTTTAGCGAAAACATGCAAGCCGAGGAGTATATCACTATTAGACGTGCCACTGCGTACTAAAAACCCGACTTAAACGTCACGATTTCCCCTTCATTATCCGCTAGAATAGCCGGTAATAATTTTTTGGCCCGAATGTAATTGGTATGGTGAGTTACTCTCAGAAAAAACCTCATTAGCAGGAATGCGTTACGCACCATTAATGTTACGTTTCATAAAAATATCGAGTCGAATAGAGCTATGGCGAAAAAACCCGCAACACCAGAAACCAAAGTGACCAGTTTTGAGACATCTCTCAGTGAACTGGAACAGATTGTGACCCGCCTGGAGTCCGGTGAATTAGCGCTGGAAGAAGCGTTAAACGAATTCGAACGGGGTGTGCAACTGGCCCGCCAGGGGCAGCAAACCTTGTTACAAGCGGAACAGCGAGTGCAAGTTCTTCTCAGTGATGATGTAGATGCACCCTTGGCACCTTTCACCCCGGATACTGAATAGCCTTATGTCTATCGCCCACTCATCTGCTGATTTTCATCATCAACTTGCAGCTCATCAGCAACGGGTCAATCAGGCGCTGCTTGATTTTATTGCTCCGCTACCCTTTGGCGACAGCGACTTAGTCGCCGCTATGCGTTATGGTGCCGTGCTCGGCGGTAAGCGGCTGCGCCCTTATCTGGTTTACGCCACCGGCCAAATGTTTGGTCTGTCGCTGACTAATTTAGATGCTCCTGCGGCGGCAATTGAATGTATCCATGCCTATTCATTGATTCATGATGATTTACCGGCGATGGATGACGATGATTTACGTCGTGGGCAGCCGACTTGCCATGTGAAATTTGGTGAGGCCAATGCCATTCTGGCGGGGGACGCACTGCAAACGCTCGCGTTCTCTATTCTGGCTGAAGCGCAGATGCCCGATGTGGCAGATAAAGATCGCTTATCAATGATTGCCGAATTAGCTAAGGCCAGCGGTGTCGCGGGGATGTGTGGGGGTCAGGCATTGGATCTGGAAGCCGAAGCGCGCCAGATTTCACTGGAAGAGCTTGAACGCATCCACCGCCACAAAACCGGCGCATTGATCCGTGCCGCGGTTCGCCTCGGTGCATTGGCTGCGGGCACACCAGGGCGCGAAGCGTTACCGTTACTTGACAGGTACAGTGAGGCCATTGGTCTGGCCTTCCAGGTTCAGGACGATATCTTAGACGTTATTGGCGATACAGCTACAATTGGTAAACGTCAGGGTTCAGATCAACAACTCGGCAAAAGCACTTATCCAGCACTGCTGGGGTTAGATTGCGCTAAAGCTAAAGCGATGGATCTGTATCAGGAAGCGCTCAGCGCCCTGAATACCTTGTCAGAACAATCCTATAACATAGCGCCGTTGCAGGCGTTAGCCTGTTTTATTATTGAGCGTGATAATTAGAAATATACTGACCGTTAATAAACGCTGTTATACCCCAAGAACTTAGCGTTGCAGTCAGGTAAAGCGAACCCTCCTGCTGCAACAGATTCTAAGGGTATGCACCCACTTTTGATATGAGCATCGAATGAGCCTTGATATAGCCAAATACCCGACATTGGCACTTGCAGAAAATCCTGAAGAACTGCGCATGTTGCCCAAAGAAAGCCTGCCGAAGTTATGTGATGAACTACGCCAGTATTTGCTCGCGTCCGTCAGTCGCTCCAGTGGGCACTTTGCTTCCGGGCTGGGCGTAGTCGAGCTAACTGTCGCGTTGCATTACGTCTACAACACACCTTTCGACCATCTGGTGTGGGACGTAGGCCATCAAGCTTATCCTCACAAAATATTAACCGGTCGTCGCGAACAGATCGGTACTATTCGCCAGAAAGATGGTTTACATCCTTTCCCTTGGCGTGGTGAAAGTGAATATGATGTGCTCTCGGTTGGCCATTCCTCAACCTCAATCAGTGCAGGCCTGGGGATGGCTGTCGCAGCTGAACGGGAAGGTAAAGGGCGGCGGACTGTTTGTGTTATCGGTGACGGTGCTATTACGGCGGGTATGGCTTTCGAAGCAATGAATCATGCCGGTGATATTCACTCAGACATGCTGGTTATCCTCAACGATAACGAGATGTCTATCTCAGAAAATGTCGGTGGTTTGAACAATCATCTGGCTCAGTTATTATCGGGTAAGCTCTATGCCAGCCTGCGTGAAGGTGGCAAAAAGGCATTTTCTGGCTTACCACCGATTAAAGACCTGTTGAAACGGACTGAAGAGCACCTAAAAGGGATGGTGGTGCCAAGTACCTTATTCGAAGAGTTAGGCTTTAATTATATTGGCCCGGTTGATGGGCACGATGTACAAGCATTGGCACAAACGTTGAAAAACATGCGTGACCTGAAAGGCCCGCAGCTGCTGCACATCATGACTAAAAAGGGCAAAGGCTACGCACCGGCTGAGAAAGATCCGATTGGCTGGCATGCTGTGCCGAAGTTTGATCCCGCCTCCGGTACTTTGCCGAAAAGCCAGGGTAGCCTGCCGACTTACTCCAAGATTTTTGGTGAGTGGTTATGTGAAACCGCCGCCAAAGACAGCCAGTTAATGGCCGTCACCCCTGCTATGCGCGAAGGCTCTGGGATGGTGCGTTTCTCTCGTGAATACCCCCAGCAATATTTCGATGTGGCTATCGCTGAGCAACATGCAGTGACCTTTGCCGCAGGGTTAGCCATTGGGGGCTACAAACCGATTGTGGCTATCTACTCCACCTTCCTGCAACGAGCATATGACCAACTGATTCACGATGTTGCCATCCAAAACCTGCCCGTTCTATTTGCTATTGACCGTGGTGGCCTGGTGGGCGCGGATGGCCAAACCCATCAGGGTGCGTTTGACCTCTCATTCATGCGCTGCATTCCAAATATGATCATCATGACCCCAAGCGATGAAAACGAGTGCCGTCAGATGCTTCACACCGGTTATCACCACAACGGCCCTGCGGCGGTACGTTACCCACGCGGCAACGGCACCGGTACCGACCTGAAACCGTTAGAGATCATGCCGATAGGTAAAGGTATTGTGCGTCGTGAAGGTGAAAAGATTGCCATATTGTGCTTTGGTACTTTACTGGCTCAGACACAGCTCGTGGCCGATAACCTCAATGCCACCTTGGTGGATATGCGTTTTGTAAAGCCATTGGATGAGGCGTTGGTACTGGAAATGGCTGCCAGCCATGAGGTATTAGTCACCGTGGAAGAGAACGCCATCATGGGTGGTGCGGGTAGTGGTGTGAATGAATTGCTGATGGCGAAACGGCAATTAGTGTCGGTACTGAATCTCGGTTTATCGGACAGCTTTGTGCCACAAGGTGAACAAGAGGAAATGCGCGCTGAGTTTGGGTTAGATGCTGCGGGTATACAACGCCAGATTGAAACGTGGCTGGCGTGATAACAACTTAATTTACGCAGATTGAGCCAAGGCCGACCACTCCTACAGCCGCTCCGGTGGCTCGCGCCACTACGACCCGAACGGAGTGTTTCCCTTGGTTCGAATTTCACCTGCAACTTGAAAGATGACCACACATATACCCTATAGATTTCAAGGTGCAGGAAGGCGGCAAGTAAGTGCATCCCGATGAGCTGACATGAGTCAGTGATTCGGGTAAGCGAATGCAGCCAACACACCTGCAACTTGAAAGATGACGGGTATCAGTAGAACAGATCTGCTGGCCAGTAATGCCCCACGACAAAAATAATAGCAGCCGCAATCACCCCGGCAATAATGTCATCGATCATGATCCCCATGCCACCATGGACATTGCGATCAAACCAGCGAATCGGCCAAGGCTTCCAGATATCAAAAACTCGGAACGCGACAAAACCCGCAGCGACCCATTGCCAATGATTGACGGGCAATGCCATCAGGGTTATCCACATGCCGACAAATTCATCCCAAACGATACTGCCATGGTCATGAACCTGCATATCTTTGGCGGTACGATGACAAATGTAGACACCAATGCAGATGCTGAACATCACAGCCAAAGAATAAAGCTGCCATGGGAGCTGGATCAATAGCAGCCAGAATGGGATTGCCGCAATTGACCCCATGGTACCGGGTGCCCATGGTGATAAACCACTACCAAAGCCGGTGGCCAGCAAATGCCAAGGATTGGTTAACCGCAAACGGCGTTTGGCTTCATCCATGGGATTTACCTGTTGAGAAGTGATCAAAACCACGAAAATCCAGTTGTACTGCCTTACCTTCACGGAAGAATTTAACACCTTCCGATTGCGGGCCTACCTGCCCAATACAAGTATAGCCTGCGCCGGTATTACTGAGCGCGACATCCAGTGCACCACGGTTTATCTCAGGTACGGTAAAGCACAACTCATAATCTTCACCACCACTCAACGCCCAGCGTAGAGCCTGTTCAGCGTCAACCTGACGTGTTAGCGCATCAGAGTAAGGCAATGCATCCAACTCAATACGCGCCCCACAATTGCTCGCTTTCAGGATATGTTGCAGATCAGAAATCAACCCATCGGAGATATCAATGGCAGAGCTGGCAAGGTCGCGCAATGCCTGCCCTTGCAGCACGCGTGGCTGTGGCCGCAAATGACGGTGAATTAATGCAGACCTATCGGCTTCGTTATCAACTCGCAACGCATTTTGCAAAATCGCCAGTCCTGCGGCACTGTCACCCAACGTACCGGTAACATAAATCCAGTCACCAATTCGCGCACCAGCTCGGGTCAATGCCCGCCCTTCCGGTACCAACCCTTGAATGGTCAGCGTTAGACTCAATGGCCCACGAGTCGTATCACCACCAATCAGTTGCATACCGTAATAGTTAAGCTGATCAAATAAGCTATCACTGAATGCCTGCAACCAGTCTTCATTTACATTGGGTAGGGTTAGAGCAAGAGATAACCAGGCAGGATCGGCACCCATTGCAGCTAAATCGCTAAGGTTTACCGCTAAAGATTTGTAACCAAGATCGGCCGGATCGATATCCGGTAGGAAATGAACGCCCGACACCAGTGTATCCGTACTGATGGCCAACAGCTGTTTTTCTGCCACTGTGAGAAGTGCGCAGTCGTCTCCAATACCCAGCTCTACATCCCGGCGATTACTTCTAAACCGGTCAAAGTAGCGGGCAATGAGGTCAAATTCGCCACATGCCATAATACAATTCCAGGAGTGTTTACCGATATATGATTAAGGCCGGTTCCCGGCCTTAATCATATCCCTCTTCACTTGACGCGGTGTTAGCGCTGCCAATGACTTTGGGTATATTATTTCTTTTTACGTACTGTCGGAGCTACTTTATCCAGCACGCCATTTACGAACTTGTGACTATCTTCCGCACCGAAAGTTTTGGCCAGTTCGATAGCTTCATTGATTGCCACTTTATAAGGGACATCATTACGTTTGCTCAGTTCAAACAGTGCAATACGCAGAATAGCTCTTTCAACCTGACCTAATTCCTCGAGCTGGCGGGAAAGAAAAGGTGTCATTAACGCATCCAAAGATGTGGCATTAACTGCGACCCCTGACAGCAATTCGCGAAAATAGGAGATGTCTACATCTTTGACATCCTGCTCCGACAGGAACTGTAATTCAACATCAGCGATGTCGTTTTTAGACAACTGCCAAGAGTAAAGCGCTTGAACAGCGCACTCACGAGCGCGGCGACGAGCAGCAGGTTTCACGGAATTCCCCTTAACTAAATTCAGCCTTTAATAGCTTTGATTACATTAATCATTTCAAGTGCGGTCAGGGCAGCTTCTGCACCTTTATTACCCGCTTTAGTACCAGCACGCTCAATTGCCTGCTCAATACTTTCTGTGGTCAGCACACCGAAAGCGACTGGAATATCGCTATTCATGGCGACACTTGCCAAGCCAGAACTCGCTTCACCAGCAACATATTCAAAGTGCGCAGTTCCCCCACGGATAACCGTACCCAGCGCAATTACCGCATCGTAACGATTTGTTTTTGCTAATACATTGGCAACCAGCGGCAACTCATAGGCACCCGGTACCCAAACAACAGTAATGTTGTCATCAGCTACCTGACCAATGCGCTTCAGGGCATCAATTGCACCTTCCAGCAGACTGTCGTTGATAAAGTTGTTAAAACGCGCAATTGCAATCGCCACGCGGGCATTAGGAGTAGCAACAACACCTTCGATAACGTTCATAGCTTTCCTCAATATGGGTTCATACCCCGCAGGGGGGCGGATTCTATCATATTCTTTCACGCCCCGCCCCTGCGCATTTACAAAACGCTTGGCAAGACGATGATTGAGCTTCGGGAAACTCTGCCGGAAAATTCAATTAATACTTCGGTTTCAAACGCAAACGTAAGTCTGGCCCCACCTGACGTACATCACTGAAGACAAATTCAGGGGCTTGTGCTAAATGCGTTAATCCAGCCAACTGGCACAATCCGCGGGCATCGCTACCCAACAGTTTTGGCGCGATATACAGAATTAACTCATCAACCACACCGGCCTGTAATAGTGCGCCTGCCAGTTGTGGCCCGGCTTCAACCCACACTGAGTTAATTTGCCGCTTGCCAAGTTGCATCATCAATAATACCAAATCCACACCATTACCATGGCGAGGTAACAATAACTGCTCGACATTATCTGGCCATGGCTGCTGATCCGCCTCAACGCGCGCCAGCCAGCATGGGCCATTTTGTTGTGTCACTTGGTGTTCAGGCGTTACACGGTTATGGCTATCCAATATAATCCGAACCGGTGGGCGCAGCGAATCTTGGGGATACAAGGCTTGCGTTTGGGCATCTAACTCCGACCAGCGCACCGTGAGCGAAGGGTCATCCGCTATTACGGTGGCACTGGTACTGAGAATCGCCGAACTCTCAGCTCGAAAACGCTGCACATCCTGGCGTGCCTGTGGCGACGTAATCCACTGGCTTTCACCCGAGGCCATCGCGGTACGTCCATCTAATGATGCCGCCATTTTCAATTGCAAATAAGGAAAACCGGTACGCATCCGCTTTAGGAAACCAAGATTCACGGCTTCAGCTTCCGCCAACATCAAACCGTGGTCGACTGCAACCCCGGCCTGTTTCAATTTATATAACCCGCGCCCGGCAACTTGCGGATTGGGGTCCTGCATTGCCGCCACGACTCGGGTTACACCAGCGGCCACCAGTGCATCCGCACAAGGCGGCGTGCGCCCGTGGTGACTACAAGGCTCAAGGGTGACATAAGCCGTTGCACCGCGCGCTTTTTCACCCGCCATGTGTAATGCATGTACTTCGGCGTGTGGCTCTCCGGCACGCAGATGATACCCTTCGCCGACAATTTCACCATCACGCACCAACACACACCCAACATTTGGGTTTGGCGAGGTAGTAAACCGCCCTAACCGCGCGAGTTCAAAAGCGCGGGCCATATAGAACTCATCAGTCTGCATGGCTTTCCTTACGTTTATTGCGCCGCTTTATGGCTGCGCGACCCTCGCTAAATAACCATTTGGCGCGAATTAATCCTGCAAACGGGCAATTTCTTCACCGAATTCACGAATATCTTCAAAGCTACGATAGACCGAGGCGAAGCGAATATAGGCCACTTTATCGAGCCGTTTGAGGGCTTCCATCACCAGGTTACCCACCATTTTCGTCGGAACTTCCCGCTCGCCCGTGGCGCGCAATTGGGATTTGATATGACTTATTGCTGTTTCGACATCATCAGAGCTAACCGGACGCTTTTCTAATGCTTTCAGCATGCCACGCCGTAATTTATCTTCGTTGAAGGGTTCGCGCACATCATCACTTTTAACCACGCGCGGTAGCACCAGTTCTGCCACTTCAAAAGTGGTAAAACGTTCATTACAATCTAAACACTGGCGGCGACGGCGCACTTGCGAACCATCGCTCACCAGACGGGAGTCAATGACTTTAGTATCCACAGCGGCACAAAACGGGCAATGCATAGTGCTTCCTGATGAGTGAGCCAAAACTTAGCCCCAGTTTACCGCGAACTGCCACGACAACAAAGTGCGGAAACGGCAGTTTATCTTTATTCAACTATTGAGCGGGTTCTGGTTTGGTGGCTTTAGCGGCTCTAGCCATTCCTTTTGCAGTGCTAACCAAACTTTACGATCTGGGGATAATATATTGAGAGGGTCGAAAGGGTATTGCGCAGGTATGCATTGTTTTAATAACTGAAGGGCCAAGTGATAAATACAGGGGGCTTTGTCTATATTTTGCTCTGCATCTTGCACTTCTTTTTTTGCACCCAATAGTAACAAATAAAAATCTTCAAGTTCACTTTTAGACTTAATCATTTTCTCATTTACTTCCTTAGATAGTGAAGGAAATAAATGAGCAACAATAAAATCAATTAATCGCCCCCATAATCCCTTTGAAGGGGGGTATGCTTTATCCATTACCACTTTAATCATATCGGATATACTTGGGATTATTCTATTTTTAAGATAAATTAAATCATTCTCTAAAGCTTGCGGTAATGTAGTATTAGTTATTGTTAACGTATAATATTCATTCCAAAATTTACATCCTTTTCCAGAGTTTTCCGATTTGATTGAATTATAATTTTCATTCCATTCACTATTACTCAACCCACCTCTTCCATGAGTAATTATAACATCCTTCCACTTAGGGAAATTTGCACTGCATATATCTACTATTTCATCACCCTGACAATATTCAAACCCCACATTTTCATTTTTTAAAGACTTTACGTTTATTACCTGCTCACTTGGAGTTCCAACTGATATATTTAGGTAAGAAATAAAATCATTATAACCGGCACTTTTAACCACGGAGGTTGGCGACTCTCTTTTTATTAAATCATAACGACCGTTATGATTTAAAGTAAGTTCATATTTTTTACTAAGTGTTGATTGATTAAAATTCAAGTTAATACTTTTAATAAAATTATAATGAATACCATTTACTCTACTCGTAAGCTTATTCTCACTCCCCATATAATTATTAATGAGTGTTACAAGATCAATTTCATTATCACTTTTACCCAAATTGATCTCAAATTCATTAAACTTTGACTTTTGATTAAAATCATATTTAATCTTAAATGATTCAAAAATATCATTAAGCTCACGTTTAACACCACACACAAAATCACAATCATCGCTTCCTTGTAGAATATCATCAAAACACTTATATATCATATCATTAGCTATGTAAACTCCGTTAAAATTCACATCACTCATATATTCTCCGATAATTTACTCACATCATCCAACTACATTAAGCATATAAATCAAGTTAGAATAATAAATAATATTAAAATAATTAACTATCGAATTACTTATATAGTTTTTATAAAAATAAAATTAATGATTTTTTACTCTTACTCAATTAAACCATGGATAAAAATTAAATAAATATTCATAGAGAAAACAAATTACTCAATAAAATAAAGATAACGCGATAATATTTACACTGCAAATAAATGGGGCGGAAGCATTAGGTTAATACACGAATAAAAAAGCCCTGATACTAATTGTATCAGGGCTTTCTTTTCGTACTACCACTTACAACTTAAGGCAGGATTGAAGGTTGGTCTGCGCCTTCTTTCTCAACTTTCTGCTGCAACATGTGTTCACGTTTCATACCCAGTTTCAACGCCAGCGCGGACGCAACGTAGATGGATGAAACGGTACCGATGGAAACACCGATCAACATCGTCAGTGAGAAGCCTTGCAGCATCGCACCACCGAAGATGAACAGCATCAATACCACCATCAGCGTAGTTGCAGAGGTCATAATAGTACGACTTAAGGTCTGGGTCAGAGACACGTTCATGATTTCATAAGGCGTACCGCGACGGATTTTGCGGAAGTTCTCACGAATACGATCCGATACCACGATACTGTCGTTTAGTGAGTAACCAATAACCGACATCAATGAAGCAATGATGGTCAGATCGATCTCAATCTGGAATAACGACAAGATCCCCATGGTAATGACCACGTCATGGGCCAAAGCGATAACCGCCCCCAGCGCCAGACGCCATTCAAAACGGAAACCAACATAAACTAGAATACACAGTAACGCGACTATCAACGCCATGCCGCCTGCCTGGGCTAAATCGCTGCCCACACTTGGCCCGACGAATTCGATACGTTTTACCGAAGCATTCTTATCAACTGACTCATTAATAACAGAGATGACTTTGTTGCCCAATTCCTGCCCGGCAGTTCCGGTGGCGGGTGGCATACGTACCATCACATCACGGGTGCTACCAAAGTTTTGCAGAATTGGCGATTCAAAGCCCGCTTTTTCCAACGTGTCACGCAGTTGATCCAGATCCGCAGGTTTTTCCAGGTTAATTTCAATCACCGTACCACCGGTGAAATCCAGACCCCAGTTGAACCCTTTAGTGGACATCACCACAATCGATGCCACCAACAGCAACAACGAGACGCCGAAAGCGACGTAATCCCAGCGCATAAAGTCATAGACTTTACGGCCATAGTTCAGTTGTTCAACAGTATAATCCTGTGCCACAACGTACTCCTCAAATAGACAGCTTGTTAATGCGCTTGCCGCCGTAAAGCAGGTTGACGATGGCACGAGTACCGACTATAGCGGTGAACATTGACGTTATAACACCGATTGCCGTTGTAATGGCAAAGCCTTTAATCGAACCGGTACCCACAGCATAAAGAATAATTGCCGTGATAAGCGTCGTTACGTTCGCATCGACGATACTTGAGAAGGCACCTTTGTACCCTTCATGAATCGCTTGCTGGATCGTCCGCCCGTTCCTGAACTCTTCTTTTATTCGCTCATTAATTAGTACGTTAGCATCAACTGCTACCGCCAATGTCAATACGATCCCGGCAATACCCGGCATGGTTAATGTCGCCCCCGGTAACAAGGACATCACACCCACGATCAACACCAGGTTAGCCAATAGCGCCGTACTGGCAATCACACCAAATTTACGGTAGTAAATCACCATAAACAGGATAGATACCGCCAGGCCCCACAAGCAAGCTTCCAGACCTTGGGTGATGTTCTGTGACCCCAAAGTTGGCCCGATAGTACGCTCTTCCACAATCTGGATAGGTGCAATCAGAGCACCAGCACGCAGCAACAGGGAAAGCTGACGAGCTTCAGCCGGGTTATCAATGCCAGTAATACGGAAGCTGTTACCCAAGCGTGACTGAATAGTCGCTACGTTGATAACTTCTTCCTGCTTAACCAGAATCGCTCGGCCATTAGCATCTTTTTTGCCGCTGTCTTTATATTCTACGAACAAAGTCGCCATCGGCTTGCCGATGTTGTCTTTGGTAAAATTAGACATCAGAGAACCACCGGCGCTATCGAGCGAGATATTAACCTGAGCTTGGTTATATTCGTCGGTGCTGGAGGTTGAGTCAGTAATATGGTCACCGGTCAGGATAACGCGCTTGTACAAGACAACCGGGCGACCTTCACGGGTATTTTTGACTTCTGAATCACCCGGTACCCGACCGGAGGCAGCAACAGAGGCATCAACATTGCTATTTACCAGACGGAATTCAAGTGTTGCCGTCGCACCAAGAATCTCTTTGGCACGCGCGGTATCCTGAATACCCGGTAATTCAACCACAATACGATCCGATCCCTGGCGCTGAACCAACGGCTCGGCTACACCTAACTGGTTAACCCGGTTACGCAGGATAGTAATGTTTTGTTGAACTGCATATTCACGCGCTTCCCGCAGACGGTCATCAGTCATCACTGCCTTTAAGGTATTGCTACCATTGGAGCCAATGACCAGATCACGGTGGCGAGAAGAGAGGTAGCTGACGGCATCATCGCGGGTTTTATCGTCGCGAAAACGCACTTCAACACCATAGTTATCAAGCTTACGCACCGTGGCATACGGGATATTTTTCTCACGCAGATCTGTGCGCAAGGTATCCATCGTTTGCTCTTGCAGTTTGCCCAGCGCAGTATCCATATCCACTTCCATCAGGAAGTGCACACCGCCGCGCAGGTCAAGACCCAGCTTCATCGGCTCTGCACCTAACTTGGCAAGCCAAGAGGGTGTTGCCGGAGCCAGATTCAGCGCGATAACGTATTTGTCACCCATCGCAGCCATCAGTGCCTCACGGGCACGCAACTGGACGTCAGGATCTCTAAAGCGAGCCAGGATTGCACCGTTCTCCAGCGCAATAGACTTGCTCGCTATGTTGTCTTTTTCTAAAACGTCACGGACTTGGACCAGCGTTGTTTCACTGGCGGCGATTCCTCGCGCACCAGTGATTTGAACAGCCGGATCCTCACCATAAAGGTTGGGAAGTGCGTATAGCAGACCGATGAAGATCACAACGATCAGCATCAGATACTTCCACAAAGGATAACGGTTTAACACGGCAATTCCCTTCGGGAAAATCGAAAATTACAGAGCCTTCATTGTACCTTTCGGTAAAACGGCAGCAACGAAGTCACGTTTGATCATCACTTCAGTGGTGTCGTTCAGTGCGATTACGATATAACCCGTTTCCGCAACTTTAGTTACACGACCAAGTAAACCACCCGTGGTTAGCACTTCATCACCTTTACCAATAGAATCCATCAGTTTTTTGTGTTCTTTGGCACGTTTTTGCTGTGGACGCAGGATCATGAAGTAGAAAATAAGACCAAATACCACCAGCATAATCACCAGGGAGTACGGGCTGCTTTGAGCCGGAGCCCCAGCGGATGCGACAGCATCGGAAATGAAAAGACTCATTAAAATTCCCTCATTGTTATCAATATCAGTAATGTGAAATCAGTGCGATAAAACAGAAACGGTAAATCGTAACTGTTAGATCTACAAATACAAAGGCAATAATTTTAAAATCAGGCATTTAATGGCGGAACAGGTTTCCCAATCCGACCATAGAAATCTTCAACGAAGACCTCTAATTTACCCTCTTCAATAGCCTGACGTAAACCCGCCATTAAGCGTTGGTAGTAACGCAGGTTATGAATAGTATTCAGTCGCGCACCCAGTATTTCGTTGCAACGGTCAAGATGATGCAAGTAGGCACGACTATAATTGCGACAAGTGTAGCAATCACAATGTTCATCCAACGTTGCAACATCATTCTTATGCTTGGCATTACGGATTTTTACCACACCGTCCGTCACGAACAAATGGCCGTTACGGGCATTACGCGTAGGCATCACACAGTCAAACATGTCGATACCACGGCGCACACCTTCTACCAGATCCTCTGGTTTCCCCACGCCCATCAGATAACGTGGTTTATCCGCCGGAATCTGCGGGCAAACATGCTCCAAAATACGATGCATATCTTCTTTTGGCTCACCCACCGCCAAACCGCCCACAGCGTAACCATCAAAACCGATATCTACCAGCCCTTTTACTGACACATCACGTAAATCTTCGTAAACGCCACCCTGAATAATACCAAACAATGCATTTTTATTGTTCAGTTCATCAAAGCGTTGGCGACTACGGGCAGCCCAGCGCAATGACATCTCCATCGAACGCTTGGCATAATCCCAGTCCGCGGGATAGGGGGTGCATTCATCAAAAATCATCACGATATCGGAGCCGAGATCGTACTGAATTTCCATTGATTTTTCTGGGCTAAGGAACACTTTATCGCCGTTGATCGGGTTTTGGAACGTCACCCCTTCTTCTTTGATTTTGCGCATCGCACCCAAGCTGAATACCTGGAAGCCGCCGGAGTCAGTCAGAATCGGGCCATGCCACTGCATGAAATCATGTAAGTCACCATGCAACTTCATGATTTCCTGACCTGGACGCAACCACAGGTGAAAAGTGTTACCCAGCAAAATCTGCGCACCGGTCTCTTTTACTTCTTCCGGTGTCATCCCTTTAACTGTGCCATAGGTGCCAACAGGCATAAATGCCGGGGTTTCTACCACGCCACGTTCAAAGATTAGACGACCACGACGGGCGCGCCCATCAGTTGTTTGTAATTCGTACTTCACATAACCTCCAGCATTAGAGAAACAGTCTAATGTTGTTATTGCCGGATCACACAATATGTGTGACCTAAAATTTACAGGTTAACCGTCTCTTGCGGTGCCCGTGGATTACGGCTGATAAACATCGCATCGCCGTAACTGAAAAAGCGGTATTGTTCCGCCACCGCTTGCTGGTATGCATTCATGGTATTTTTATACCCAGCGAAAGCAGACACCAACATTATTAATGTTGATTCAGGTAAATGGAAGTTGGTCACTAAAGCATCCACAACCTGGTAGTGATAACCCGGGTAGATAAAGATACGGGTGTCACCAAAGAACGGAGCAATCAGGCTGTTCTCTGCCGCCTTAGCGGCACTTTCCAATGAGCGTACCGAGGTGGTCCCAACCGCCACGACACGATTGCCACGCGCCTTACAAGCCAAAACAGCATCTACCACATCTTGAGGTACCTCTGCATACTCGGAATGCATGATGTGCTCTTCAATGGTGTCTACACGCACGGGTTGGAACGTCCCCGCGCCGACATGTAGCGTAACGAAAGCCATCTCAATGCCTTTCTCGCGCAGTGCGGCCAGCATTGGCTCATCAAAATGTAAACCGGCCGTTGGTGCGGCGACTGCCCCAGGGCGCTCACTGTAGACTGTTTGGTACAATTCACGGTCAGCATCTTCATCAGGGCGGTCAATATAAGGAGGCAAAGGCATATGGCCGACGGCATTTAGGATAGTAAAAACATCCCGCTCATCGTCAAAACGCAACTCGAACAAGGTGTCATGGCGTGCCAACATCGTGGCTCGAATACTTTCGTCATCGCCCAACAGCAGTTCAGCGCCCGGTTTAGGTGCTTTGGAGGCTTTTACATGGGCCAGTACACGATGATCGTCCAAAACACGTTCTACTAACACTTCAAGCTTACCGCCACTGGCTTTACGGCCAAACAAGCGCGCTGGAATAACGCGGGTATTGTTAAATACCAGCAGATCGCCGGGCGTCAGTTTATCCAGCAAATCGGTGAAAATGCCGTGCGTTAACGTTCCCGTCGGGCCATCCAGTGACAGTAAGCGGCAACCGCTACGCTGGGGCTGGGGGTAATGGGCAATCAGAGATTCCGGCAGCTCAAAAGAAAAATCGGCAACACGCATAGCTTTCCACTTGATATCAGAACAGACCCAGCTCACGAGTATGATTGGAGCCGGTTCACAAAAACAGGCCGCTAGTCTAGAGCCCTCAAGGGCTGGCTGCAAGAAATAAGGACAATTGGTGGTCATTTGCTATAGCCAAAATAATTGTCGTCGCAGCCAGGCAGTAAATGAACGCATCTCGATAAGCTGACTCCCACCAGTGATTCAGTTGGCAAATCTGCCAGATGCGGATTTGAGCACGGCTTACAGTAGCTTCGCAGAGGTGGGCCAGGAAATTGACCGCGTAATGACGGCAGCTAACACCGCTGCAACTTCAAGTAAGAAGGGATATACTTTGCAGATGAATTTTCTCGCTCACCTCCATTTAGCCACACTGGCTGACAGTTCCCTACTGGGCAATCTGCTGGCAGATTTCGTCCGTGGTAATCCACAAGATGAATATGCCCCTGAGATTGTGGCTGGGATTATGATGCATCGCCGCGTTGATGTCATGACCGACGCACAGCCGCTGGTCAAAGAAGCCCGTCGCTATTTTAGTGCTGATTACCGCCGAGTTGCCCCTATCACTCTGGATGTGCTGTGGGATCATTTTCTGGCACGTAATTGGGATAAACTGGTGCCGGACTACACGCTGCCCGGGTTTATCCAGCATGCGCAAAACCAGATTGTGCCCCATTTACCACAGACACCCGCGCGCTTTCAGCACCTTAATGCCTATCTGTGGCAGGAGCGTTGGCTGGAACGCTATGCTGAACTACCCTTTATAGCTGATGTGTTACAAGGTATGGCTAATCGGCGGCCCAAACTGGCAGCACTTGCTGGCTCTTTTCAGGATATAGAACAACACTATCAGCCGTTAGAACAACTGTTTTGGGCGTTTTATCCTGCCATGATGTTGCAGGCACAACGCCAACAAATCTAGCTTAAAACATCTTTATTTGTATGGTTATTGCTACTAAGTCACTTGCGCTTTCTGCCAGAATGGGTATCTTAGCAAGACTACGAAACTAAAAACGTCGTAACGATAGGTAAAATCTATCACAGCGATTGGTATTTATCCCTTTATTCATTGCGCTTAAATACCTATGCTGTGCCGATACTTTTAAGACAACTGGTTAATCCATCCCTATTAACAGGAGTAATTTATGGTTCTGGTAACTCGTCAAGCCCCTGATTTTACAGCAGCTGCTGTTCTTGGTAGCGGCGAAATCGTTGAAAACTTCAACCTGAAAAAACACCTGAACGGCCGCCCTGCCGTCCTGTTCTTCTGGCCAATGGACTTCACTTTCGTTTGTCCTTCAGAGTTGATCGCTTTCGACCACCGTTACGAAGAATTCCAGAAACGTGGCGTTGAAGTTGTTGGTGTTTCTTTTGACTCTGAGTTTGTGCACAACGCATGGCGTAAAACCCCAGTTGATAAAGGCGGCATTGGTGAAGTTAAATACCCAATGGTTGCTGATATCAAACGTGAAATTCAGAAAGCCTACGGCATTGAACACCCAGAAGCTGGCGTTGCACTGCGCGGTTCATTCCTGATCGACAAAAATGGTATCGTTCGCAGCCAAATCGTTAACGACCTGCCAATCGGCCGTAACATCGACGAAATGATCCGTACTGTTGATGCACTGCAATTCCACGAAGAACACGGCGAAGTTTGCCCTGCTCAGTGGGAGAAAGGTAAAGCAGGTATGGGCGCATCACCAGATGGCGTAGCTAAATACCTGTCTGAAAACGCCTCTAAACTGTAATAACAGTTTATGCCGCCCCTGATTTACTCGGGGGTATCAAGCCAGTCAGTTCACCCTGACTGGCTTTTTTTATACTGATATAAAACCAAACGACGACATACCAACAATACTGATATATCCCCAAAGTAATTGGAGTTGCAGCTAGGCGGCAAACGAGTAAATCCCGATGAGCTTACATAAGTAAGTGATTCGGGTAAACGAGAGCAGCTAACAACGCTGTAACTTCAAGTAAGAAGGGGATATTTTTGTGGCATATTCAGCCTCCTTGCCTTGCCTTTCAGCAGGTAAGAAGCTACCGTAATGTTGCTAGGCATTAGGGAGCCTCGTATTGATTAACCTCAGTACGGGGCTTTTTCCTATCTGCTTTATGACAACAACTGTTTTTACCAAGGCACTTACAGCACTGGTTCAAACGATGCCCAAAGCAGACAGCTTCAAGCACCCGCCGCAGAGTCTATATAATAATCTTTTCCATTCCCAGCGTATCAAACCCGTAAATACTTATTTATTTTCAATAAGTTATTTTTATTTATCTTGGCTCCTTTCAAGCATAAATCAACCTATCTGCCAGGCAACAACTGACAAATTCTCCTTTCGCCGCCAATTAATTAGCAGCCATAAACATTAATTCTGCTATTAATTATTACTGGTGTGTTTTTTGCACACACCATAAGCAGCGCTTTTAAGCTGCCAGACAAAAATGATCAGGTCATCCCTGGCGGGCAGGAACTAACAGGAGTCAGAATGTTGTTAAAAAAATGGAACAAACCCTTGGCTGTATTGGCTTTACTGGTCAGTGGTACACTGCATGCGGCCTCTACACCGGCGGTGGAAGCAAAACATGGCATGGTGGTGACCTCGCAATATCTCGCTTCACAAGTGGGGACTGATATTTTAAAAATGGGTGGCAATGCCGTTGATGCCGCAGTGGCGGTGGGATATGCACAGGCTGTCGTAAACCCATGCTGTGGCAATATCGGTGGGGGTGGTTTTATGACCATTCACCTTGCCGATGGAACTGACACATTTATAAACTTCCGTGAAACTGCACCAGCGGCTGCCAACGCCGATATGTATTTAGATAAAGAGGGAAAAGTCACTAAAGATGCCAGCTTGTATGGTTATCTGGCAGCCGGCGTCCCTGGCACGGTATTGGGAATGGATAGCGCGCAGAAGAAATACGGTAAATTGACGCGCCAGCAAGTGATGGCTCCAGCAATCAAACTGGCCCGTGAGGGCTTTGTACTGACGCGTGCCGATACTGACATTCTGGACACTACCGTCAAACGTTTCCGTCAAGACCCTGAATCCGCGCGTATTTTCTTGCGCAAAGATGGTGAAGCACTGCAACCGGGAGATCGTTTAGTTCAGGCTGATCTGGCTGAAACCCTGAGCGCAATCTCGGAGCAAGGGCCGGATGCTTTCTATCAAGGTAAAATACCTCAAGCGGTAGAAGCCGCGGCCAAAAAAGGCGGAGGTATCCTCACTGCCGCTGATTTCGCCAACTATAAAATCACTGAAACTGCCCCTATTACTTGTAGTTATCGCGGTTATAAATTTGTTTCCTCACCACCACCCAGTTCCGGTGGAGTGACATTATGTGAAACCTTGAATGTGCTTGAAGGCTATGACTTAAAAAGCATGGGTTTTAATTCGGCTGCTTACATTCATACCCTGACAGAAGCCATGCGCCATGCCTATATGGACCGCAATACTTTCCTCGGTGACCCCGAGTTTGTTAAGAATCCGATTGATCGCCTGTTGAGCAAAAGCTACGCCGCCGATATCCGCAAGCAAATCGTTGCCAACAAAGCGACACCTTCGGTAGAAGTACAACCGGGGATGCAACCTCATGAAAAACCAGAAACTACCCACTACTCTATCGTCGATAATGAAGGTAATGCGGTCTCCACCACCTACACGGTTAACGGCCGCTTTGGTGCCGTGGTGATTGCCCCAGGTACTGGCTTCTTCCTGAATGATGAAATGGATGATTTCACCGTCAAAGTGGGCGAGCAAAACCTGTATGGTTTAGTACAGGGGGCAACCAACTCCATCGCCCCCGGTAAGCGCCCACTATCGTCTATGAGCCCAACATTAGTGACCAAAGACGGTAAGACATTTATGGTGTTAGGCTCTCCGGGTGGCTCCCGAATTATCACCATCACCCTGCAAACAGCCCTCAATGTCATTGATCATGGCATGGCACCACAAGAGGCGGTAGATGCACCACGCATCCATCACCAATGGCTACCTGATGAGGTATATTACGAACAACGTGGCGTATCCGCAGATAGCCTTAATCTGCTGAAAAACATGGGATATAAGATGGTCGAACAGAACCCATGGGGTGCAGCCGAACTGATTCTGGTGGGTTTGGCCGGAGTGGAGGGTGTCAGCCCGGCCAACTCGGGGAATGACTCGGCAGTTTCCGGCAAAGTTCGTGAAGGTTACCTGTACGGCGCTAACGATGTCCGTCGCCCTGCCGGTGCCGCCATCGGTTACTGATAGTAATGGCTTACTAATGTAACTCATCCTCCATCAATATATCGATGGAGGAATTTACCACTTCATTATATACCCTAAATAATTCGAGTTACAGGAAGGCGGCAATCGAGTAAATCCCGATGAGCTTACTCAGGTAAGTGATTCGGGTGAACGAAAGCAGCCAACGCACATGCAGCTTGAAGTATGACGGGTATATATCACCAGGGTAATGACTGCCCCTGATAATCGATAAATCCATGCCCCCCTTTACCCGAAGCGTGCTCAATTTGGTCGACCACACCCTTCACACTGGTCGCAATAGTCAGGGGTGCCGCATCCCCGCCCATATCCGTTTTTACCCAACCGGGATGAATCGATAGCACCGTCAGAGCCGGATCGGCCACTTCAGCAACCAAACTACGGGTCATCATATTCAGTGCGGCTTTACTGGCTGAATAGAGAGGTTTATGGCCGGAGGCATTGTGACCAATACTCCCCAACTGAGAAGACATAAAGGCCAATACACTTTGAGTTGGATTACGTTGTGTCAGCAGATGCTGAGCGATACGGATAGGTGAAACGGCATTAGTTTGGAATAATTCCAGAATATCTTCCGGTTGCGCCTCAAGAGCTGATTGATGCTGCGGCCCAGAGATACCCGCATTAACAAATATGAGGTCGAATATCTGCCCCTGTACCTGTGGCAAAAACTGCTTAATACTTTCAGGTTTATTAATATCCAATGTTAGCCAATGGGCGGCATGGGCTGCGGTATCTTTCGCAGCACCGCGTGTCGTCGCAGTCACTGACCAACCACGGCGATTAAGTTCGTCAACCAGCCCCAGTCCCAAACCTCTTGAGGCGCCAATGATCAATGCCTTTCGTTTAATTGTGCTCATATCATTTTCCCTTTGCTGAATATTACCTGCCCACTGTTTGGTTAGCCATACGATCACCTATCATATATATAATATCTCAACAAAAGGAAAAGCGGCGCTTGGCCGCTTTTAATCGCTATCACTGCTGGCTAACGATTAAGTTAGCGCTCACCAACACCACGCCACAAAGTGACACTCTCGCCAGCCAAGTGCAGATTGACGCCTGACTCAGTGCCATCCAGCTCAGATGAGCCTTCCAGACGCAGCCACTTAGCGACATTGAGTAAAGGGGATGCTGGCAACGAAACATTGATATCACTAATACGTTGTATCGCGACCATCACTCGTTCACGTTGGTAGCTACGAATAAACACCAAAGTGTCACCATTGGCATAAACCACCTGACAACCACCACGCCGCAGCGCCATGCTTTTGTGCCGTAGAGCCGCCAGTCGTTGGCATAACTTCAATAGGTCATTATCCCACTGAGCCTGATCCCACGGGAAGGGTTTGCGGCAGAACGGATCATTGCCACCATCAACACCAATTTCATCGCCATAAAATAAGCAAGGCACACCAATCCAGCTAAATAACCACACCAACGCCATCTGCATCCGGGCTTTATCATTATTTAGTAGCGTGATAAAACGAGCAGTATCATGGCTGTCCAGTTGATTAAATAAACGCAACTGATGGCCGTGCGGCAATCCGGCTCGGTACTCATCCATCCAGTAGGCACAATCCTCAGCGTTGAGTTTTATTGGATGATAAGCCACATCCTGGCCCGCTAAAAAGCCACGCACCGGTAATGCAAAACCCATGTAATTCATTGCCGAATCTTCTACACCGGCATGTAACCAATTACGTGCATCACCAAAGTGTTCCCCCAGAATATAGGCCTGCGGATTTTCTTCTTTTGCTGCCTGATAAATACCGGCTAAATGGCGCAAATTCCCTTTTGCTCCGCCCTCCTCCCCCAACATATGCACCACATCTAACCGCCAACCATCAATGCTGTAAGGGGGGCGTAACCAATAACGCACCACACTATCGTCGCCCCGATAGATTTGATTTACCACGTCCTCACTCGCGAAGTTGAGTTTTGGCAAGCTGGCATTACCTTTCCAATCCAACGCTCGCCCATCGGGGAAGAAATTAAACCAGCCCCGATAAGGTGAGTCCTGATGATGACAAGCCCCATTATCCCCTTGCTGGTGCCTATCAAACCAATGATGGGAATCACCGGTATGATTAAACACCCCATCAAGTACCAATTTTATGCCGGCCTCACGGGTAGCCAGACGTAATTGCAGAAAAGCCGCCTCGCCGCCCAGATAGGGATCTATCTGATAATAATCTTGCGTATCATATTTATGTACGCTGGGTGCGGTAAAAATTGGATTTAGATACAACGCAGTAACGCCAAGCTGTTGCAAATAAGGGATTTTTTGGCTGATACCCGCCAGGTCACCGCCATAGAATGTTGAAGCGGCATTAGTGTCATCCAATGGTTGTTGCCATGCACGACGAGCCACCGAATGACCCGCAGCGTGATGATGATAACTCGCATTTTGCACGCCGTGCCCACCCTGACTACTGGCAAACCGATCGGGGAATATCTGATAAAAGACTTGGTCGGCCACCCAGTCAGGGCCACTGTCGGGCATATCAATGGCAAACTGAGCCAGTTGCGCCGGAGGAACCCGCGAGAATCCCAGCGGGCCGAACCATTGTTGGTCGTCATCCCATAACAGTTTAAAACAGTAGCGCCGTGTAGGTTGCCCTTCATGTAAAGGCAGCGTCGCGCGATAACACCAAAAGCCATCACGCTGTTGGCCTTTCATCGTCAGTAGCCATTCTTCATTATCCGGTTCGCAGCGTAAGAAAACCTGTGCTGGTAATGTGTCGCCATGCAACCATTCGCCATGCAACCATAAAGTAATCTGTAATGCGTCGCCTCGCTGACGAACAAAAGGCGGGACCGGAAGATGCCAACCACTAAGCATAAAATTCTCCTGCGTTAACCAAAACCATTCCTGTTAAGGCTATCTGGTGCAGACATTAACGCCGCGACACATTCACCTGAGATAGGCGATTTATCTGAATATACAGCTCGCCGATATAAATAATGTCATGTAGTGGCTGCTTCCCCCTCATCTGTCACTATAAATATCAGGGATGAGATTGGGGGAGGAGAAGTATGTAGGTAAATAGCAGAATGCCCCAGATTGTATAGAGCAAAAAAAGCCGAGAAATCTCCCGGCTTGATAGTAGGTATTGACTCAGTATTACTCAGTTTCTTTGGCAAGCTCTAGCTGTTTCTTTTGATGGCGCACTTTCAAGTAATACCCCACCAACAGCAATGCAATCCACACTAACCCTACATACAGTGAAATGCGGGTTGTCGGGAACCAGCCAATCAGAGCGATGATAAACACCAGGAAAATGATTGCCAGCACCGAAGTAAAGGTGCCGCCACGCAGTGGGAAATCCAGCGCCTTAATCTGTTCTTTGCTTAATGAACGCCGGAAACCAATCTGGGAAAACAAAATCATGATCCATACCCATACAGTGGCAAAAGTCGCCAGCGATGCGATAACCAGGAATACATTTTCCGGCATGATGTAGTTCAGATAAACCGCAATCAGCATGGCAAACATCATCACCAACACCGTCACCCAAGGCACACCACGCTTGGATATTGCCGCAAAGGCTTTTGGTGCGTGGCCCTGTTCCGCCATTCCGTTCAACATACGCCCGACACCAAAGACATCACTGTTAATGGCAGATAATGAAGCGGTGATCACCACAAAATTGAGAATACCTGCCGCAACGGTAATCCCCATATGCTGGAAGGTCAGTACAAATGGGCTACCGTTCGTGCCCACCTGATTCCAAGGGTAGATAGACATGATGACAAACAGGGTCCCGACGTAGAACACCAGGATACGCCACGGCACTGAGTTAATTGCTTTCGGAATGGAGCTTTTTGGATTTTCCGCTTCTCCGGCGGTAATACCGATAATCTCAATACCACCATAAGCAAACATCACCAGTTGCAATGATAGGATCATGCCGACGAAACCGTTACTGAAGAAGCCGCCGTTAGTCCATAAATTATGAATACCGGTCGGCTGTCCACCGTTACCAATACCCCAAATAATGATACCAAACCCGGCCAGAATCATGATGATGATGGTGGCAACTTTAAAGAATGAGAACCAGAACTCCAGCTCACCGAAGACTTTGACACTCATCATATTAACTGCGCCAATAATCAGCACCACACTCAGCACCCATACCCAATGAGGCACGTCCGGGAACCAGACCCCCATATAGATACCGAAGGCGGTCACATCAGCAATAGCAACAATCAAAATCTCAAAGCAATACGTCCAGCCGGTGATATAGCCCGCCATTGGCCCAAGGTAATCTTGTGCATAGCGCGAGAAAGAACTGGCCTGTGGGTTATTCACTGACATCTCACCCAACGCACGCATAATGATAAATGCCACCACGCCACCGATCAGGTATGCCAATAACACACTAGGCCCTGCCATTCTTATCGCATCAGCCGAACCATAGAATAAGCCGGTACCTATTGCTGACCCTAATGCCATAAAGCGGATATGACGGGTCGTCAGGCCCCGTTTCAGCTTATTTTTGACTGGTAATTCCATGTACATTGCCCCGTCTTTTTTCAGCAAAAAGCCACGGGGATGAGCCGTGGCTAAAAAAATCCTATAACTGTGCCGTTATTGCTTAGCAGCAACTTCCTGGCGACAGCAGAGGCGATCGTACAACCCTACGACGACGAATACCAGCAGGGAAGGCGATAACCACGCCAGACCTTGTTCAGCCAATGGCAGATGCTGAGTCCATTCAGGCAGGAAGTGCGCGAACGTAGAAGCCTTCACCGCATCAAGAATACCGAACAGCAAACTAACCAGCATAACCGGAGCCACGATACGTGAGGCATGATGCCACCAGCGCAAAGTAAAGCTCATCAAAACCAGCACGATGCATGGTGGATATATAGCTGTCAGTACCGGAATGGAAATCTGAATTAGGTGACTCAAGCCCAAATTCGATACCATCATTGAGAAGATACCGAGAATGAATACCAGCGCCCGATAAGACAGCGGCAAGTACTGAGCAAAGAATTCAGCACAGGCACACGTTAGGCCCACAGCGGTCACCATACAGGCAATGAAAATCAATGCGGCCAGGAACACACTGCCCAAACCACCAAAGGTGTGCTGAACATAAGCATGCAACACGACTGCGCCATTCTGTGCGTCAGGCGTCAGGCTGCCACTGCCACTGCCAAGTTTAAACAAGCTCAAGTAAACGAGCGTCAAACCGATACCGGCAATCAATCCTGCCCAAATGGTATAGCGCGTCAGCAGCCCTGCGGAAACCACTCCACGCGAACGGGCCGCATTGACGATAACGATACCAAAGACCAAGGCACCTAAGGTATCCATGGTCAGATAACCATTAACGAAACCGGAGGAGAAAGGCACGTTCTGATAGGCATCAGTGGCTGAAATCAACGGACCGGCAGGCCAAATCAACGCCGCGATACCCAAGATAGCAAGCGCCAGAATTTTCAGTGGGGCCAGAATATGACCGACGGTGTCCAGCAAACGCCCCGGATAGAGCGAAATGCCAATCACCAGCGCGAAATAAACCACACTATAAATAAACAGCGGCAACGGGCCATCACCAGTCAAAGGGGCGATGCCCACTTCGAAGGAAACTGTTGCGGTTCGTGGCGTGGCAAACAGTGGGCCGACAGCCAAATAACAGACGGTAGCCAGTACCAAACCAGCACTACGGCCAATTGGGCTACTCAGGGCATCAATCCCCCCGCCCACCCGGGCCAGTGCGATAATGGTAATAACCGGTAAGCCAACCGCGGTTATCAGGAAGCCAAGAGCTGCCCACCATACATGTTCACCCGATTGTAAACCAACCATCGGCGGGAAGATGATGTTGCCAGCTCCAACGAATAAGGCGAAGGTCATAAAACCTAATGCCATAATATCTTTAGACGATAAACGATGACTCATAGTGATGTGCGTTGCCTAGTTAAATGACCAAAAGGAAAAGTTCTAAGTTGTGGTCTTTCCTACGTGATCGAAACGATACAAAGCTCTGATAAACGCAAACTCCGGCGGTTAATAAGCAATCTATTTCGTCAGTATGCAGTGTTTTTGAAGTTATTTGCAGGTGGAATAGGCCAACAACGGCGCTAAGTAGACCGTTTATAGCGGAGAAAGGCAAGTCGGGATCATAAAAGCAGAGCCATCATCCAGATAATGTTATCAAACCAGTTAATCATGCCATGTTTTAAGAAATACACGCCATATGATTTGTATTATTTGTAGCCAGTCGTTAACAATTTACCGCCAATCTGGTGACGAATACTCAGGAGAGGTTGATCATTTTACGCACAGAAATGATGCAAGATTGCATAGGCAAAAAACGACGACTGAAACACCTTAATCAGTAAAACCTAACGCTTTTCGGGTGTGAATCAGTATCTCGGGAGGCAGGGGGAGATAACCGTCATGGGTGACCCTCTTTTGCCCCTCAGGTGATAGAACCCGCTCAAGGAACGCCGCAGTCAATGGCTCCAGTGGCTGGCCCGGAGCTTTATTGATATAAATATACAGATAACGTGATAAAGGGTAGCGGCCATCTTTAACATTCTCAGGAGTTGGCATCACAAAATCTTGCCCCACCGCCGCCAGTGACAACGGTTTAACACCACTGTTACGAAAACCAATACTGGCATAGCCAATGCCATTCAATGAGCCAGCCACCGCCTGTACCACAGAGGCGGACCCTGGCAACTCATTGACATTATTTATAAAATCACCATCGCACAGTACCTTATGTTTGAAGTATCCATAGGTCCCCGAAGCTGAGTTCCGGCTATAACGTTGTAAGGAACGCGCCGCCCACGCCCCTTCCAATCCCAACTCACCAAAGCGCTGAATCTGGTGTGGCTCTCCACATCGGCGATTTTGCGAAAAAATAGCATCAAGCTGAGGTAAAGTCAGTTTGTTCAGTGGGTTATCCTGATGAACAAACACCACCAATGCATCAACTGCCACAGGAACTGCCAGTGGCGGATAGCCATAACGTTGAATAAATGCGTTGATCTCACCCGCTTTCATTGGGCGGCTCATCGGACCAAGCTGGGCGGCACCGACAGCTAACGCCGCAGGGGCAGTAGAGGAACCTGCCGCCTGAATTTGCAAATTAACACCAGGATAGTGATGATTAAAATCATCTGCCCACAAGGACATCAGATTGGCTAAGGTGTCAGAACCCACACTGGAGAGGTTGCCTGATAAGGTATTGGTGGCAGGCACGGAAGCCATCGGCAAAACAGCAACCGGAGGGGAAAATACCGCTTCAGGTTGCGCTAAAACGGCATGGCTAAACCATAGCATGACATGCAACAACGTCAGTTTTGCCCATTTCATCAGCTTGGTATCCATGCAGTTTTTAGGATTTGACTGCATTCTCGGCTAAAACTGCGGGAACAATCAATCGATTCGGCAAGGTAAAGATAAATCGAGTCCCCAGACCGACTTCGCTCATGACCTCTAAACGTGCATCGTGATGACTCAATGCATGTTTCACAATTGCCAGCCCTAATCCACTGCCCCCCGTTTGCCGTGATCGGGCTTTATCCACCCGATAGAACCGCTCCGTTAGCCGTGGAACATGTTCAGGACCGATTCCCGGCCCATTATCGCTGACCTGAAATTGTGCACCTTGTGGCGTTTGCTGCCAACACACCTCAATTTGGGTACCAACAGGCGTGTGATTGACGGCGTTATAAACCAGATTTGATACCGCACTGCGCAGTTGGTCTTCGTTACCAAACACTTTTAATTGGTCGTTAACCCGGAAGGTAATCTCATGTCGTCCGTTACTGAGAGCCTGAACTTCATGCTGTAACACTTTCAGCATCAACGGAATATCCACCCGCTCATTCATATCCACATTAGGTGCCGCTTCAATTCGTGATAGCGTCAAGAGCTGTTTTACCAATCCATCCATTCGCTTAGTCTGCTCTTGCATGGTCCCCAGTGCTTTATCCCGTAATGGCCCAACCAGCTCTTGGTCATTCATCATTTCCAGATAACCTTGCAACACCGTCAGTGGCGTACGCAATTCATGACTGACGTTGGCAAAGAAATTACGCCTTGCACCTTCCAACTGCCGCATCTGGGTAACATCACGGGCAACCATCAATAATTGCCCTTCTGAATAAGGCATCACACGAAATTCGACGTAATAACCATTGTTCAGTTGCAGAGTCAACGGGCGGGAGAACTCTTGTTGTTGCAGATATTGGCTGAATTCTGGGTAGCGCAATAAATTAAGGATATGTTGGCCGTTATCCTCCGGCCAACGAAACCCTAACAACTGCTGAGCTAAACCGTTACACCAGAAGATATTGCCATCAATTGTGGTAATAACTACCGCGTCAGGCAATGATTCGGCACCACTGCGGAAACGTTTGATAAGCAAAGCCAGTTCGCGCCGACGCCGACGATTTCGCAACTGCATTTGGTACAAGCCGTAAAATAAAGGCTCCCAGCTCCAGCGACCAGCAGGTGGTGTCATGCTACGGTCTAACCACAACCAGTGAGATAACTTAAGTTGATTATAGAAATTCCAAACCAGCGCCGCGACAGCTGAAATCAGCAATAGCCACGGAAGATAGCCGATGAAGGCACCCAGGAGTAATGCAGGCAGACAAAAAAGAGCCAGCTCGAGAGCCAGCGTTTTCCATGATAAGCGTTCTAACACAACGAATTCTCCGGCACTGAAAACTCAGTAGCGCGTTGAGAAACGGTATCCAGTTCCCCGGACAGTTTGTACCATTCTGTCATGACCATCAATTTCAAGCGCCTTGCGTAGCCGACGAATATGCACGTCAACCGTACGATCTTCTACATAAACGTTAGTGCCCCAAACATAATTAAGCAACTGTTCACGGCTGTAAACGCGCTCCGGGTGGGTCATAAAGAAGTGCAATAACTTAAACTCGGTCGGCCCCATATCCAGCGCTTGCTCATTGGCCATAACCCGATGTGAGGAAGGATCAAGGCTTAGCCCTTGCATTTCAATAACTTCCTCAACAGCCATCGGCGATATTCGGCGCATCACTGCTTTAATACGCGCAACCAGCTCCTTCGGCGAAAACGGCTTGGTAATATAGTCATCTGCGCCCACTTCCAAACCGCGCACCCTATCCTCTTCTTCGCCACGGGCCGTCAGCATCATCACCGGAATATCTCTGGTCAACGCTTCACGTTTCATATGTTTAATGAACTGAATACCCGAGCCGCCAGGTAACATCCAGTCCAACAACACTAAATCAGGGAAAGGCTCCGACAGACGAGTTACTGCGCTGTCATAATCTTCGGCTTCTAATGGTTGGTAACCATTCTGTTCCAACACAAAGCACACCATCTCACGGATTGGCGCTTCATCTTCCACCACAAGTATGCGTCTTGCCATCATCAACCCTGCCAGTATGTTAGTGGTCACTATTTGATTTCGGGAGCCATTATGCGTCAGTTTTGTGACATTTTTATGAAAAACATCACGCTTCTACTAGCAATAAGCATAGTGATAAATTTCATGATAATTGCAAAACACAGCAGTCAAGTTTGCGAGACGTCTCGGAGATTTTCCTCCTAGCCTTTTTTTAGCCGCGACATCCGGCGGGCAGCGTTTATAATCAGCGCCATTATCTTTGACTGATAACCTGCCGTGCGGGAGATTTATGCGCATTATTCATACCTCTGATTGGCATTTAGGCCAGCATTTCTTCACTAAAAGCCGCGCTGCTGAGCATCAGGCATTTCTGCACTGGCTCATTAATCAGATCGAAGAAAATCAGGTAGATGCGCTAATTGTAGCAGGTGATATCTTTGATACTGGCTCCCCGCCCAGTTACGCCCGTGAGCTATATAACCGTTTCGTGGTTGAGCTCCAACCCACTGGCTGTCAGTTAGTGGTATTGGGGGGTAATCACGATTCTGTGTCAACACTGAATGAATCACGGGGTTTGCTCTCTTATCTCAATACCACCGTTATTTCGTGCGCCAACAGCAATCTCGATCAACAAATCATTATTCTAAAAGACCGCCAACATCAACCTGCGGCTCTGCTGTGTGCGATCCCGTTTTTACGGCCAAGGGACTTAGTCACCAGTCAGGCGGGTGAATCTGGAGGGCAAAAACAACTGGCTTTACAAGAAGCGATCGCGGGCCACTACCAGGCACTGTATCAGCGGGCGGTTGAATTGCGTACCGAACTGGGTTTGCTACTGCCCATTATTGCCACCGGGCACCTGACTACCGTTGGCGTCACCACGACAGACTCGGTTCGCGATATCTATATTGGTACATTGGATGCTTTCCCCGCGCAGGCATTTCCACCAGCAGATTACATTGCTTTAGGCCATATTCATCGCGCCCAGCAAGTGGCTAAAACTGAACATATCCGTTATAGCGGCTCCCCCATTGCTCTCAGTTTTGATGAATTGAGCAAGGAGAAAAGCGTCTATCTGGTGGAATTCCACCAACAGGCACTGGCATCAGTTACCCCTCTCTTCATCCCACAATTTCAGCCAATGCAATTAATTAAAGGGGATTTAGCGCAAATAGAGCAGCAACTGGCTCAATTCTCTGAGCATCAAGGCTTACCCGTATGGCTAGATATAGAAGTTGCCACCCAAGACTATCTTACTGATATCCAACGCCGTATTCAGGCTCTGACCACAGAGCTACCGGTTGAAATTGTATTGTTACGTCGCAGTAAAGAACAACGTAACAACAGTATCGAGCGGCAGGAAAAAGAGACACTCAATGAGCTGAGTGTTACCGATGTGTTTGAACGCAGGCTGGCGCTGGAGCCAGACTTAGCCGAGCCGCGCCAACAGCGGATGCGTCAAATGTTCAATCAGGTGGTTGATGACATCACGCAAGATAAAGATGCCGCACAGGAGCAGCCTGCATGAGGATTTTAAGCTTACGTCTAAAAAACATTAATTCTCTGCAAGGGGAGTGGAAGATAGATTTCACCGCCGAACCTTTTGCCAGCAACGGTTTATTCGCTATCACTGGCCCGACAGGCGCAGGCAAAACCACACTGCTGGATGCCATATGCCTTGCGCTATACCACCAAACACCACGTTTGACTGTCACGCCCAGCCAAAATGAGCTAATGACACGCCACACAGCGGAGTCACTAGCCGAAGTTGAGTTTGAAGTAAAAGGCATCTGCTATCGTGCATTCTGGAGCCAGCGGCGGGCAAAAAACAGCCCGGAAGGCAATCTGCAAGCCCCTAAAGTTGAGTTGGCGCTATGCGACAGCGGTAAAATCCTGGCCGATAAAGTGCGTGATAAGTTGGAGATGGTTGCAGCGATCACCGGCCTGGATTTTGGCCGTTTCACTAAATCAATGATGTTATCGCAAGGGCAGTTTGCTGCTTTTCTCAATGCCGATGCCAATGACCGTGCCGAATTATTGGAAGAGCTAACGGGGACTGATATCTACGGGCGGCTATCTGAATATGTCTTTGAGCAACATAAACAGGCCAAGGCCAATCTGGATGCTTTACATCAACGTGCCAGTGGTATTGAACTGCTCAATGAAGAACAGCGCTTGGCATTAACGCAACAAATCGATGATCTCCACCAACAAGAAAAGCAGCTTGTTTCAGCACAATCAGCGAGTCAAAACCAAATAAACTGGTTAACCGGCTGGCAAAGACAGCAACAGAATCTACAAGAATATCAGCAGCAGCAAACAATTATTGAACAAGAATATCAGCAGGCACAACCTGAATTACACCGGCTGGCCCGTAGTGAACCGGCTGAGAAGTTGCGCCCTTTACTGCGTGACTGCTCACTCAGCCAACAGGATGCACAACAGACACAACTGCGTATCACCGCGCTGACCCAACAGCAGCAACAGCTTCAGAGCCAACTAACCCCCCTGGCTCAAGCTCTGGAACAAGCCAATACCGCACGCCAACAACAGGCGGCCAAGCAGCATGAACAAGAAACACTGATTGAGCAAAAAGTGGTACCGCTGGATAACCTTATCGCGCAACAACAGCACTCATTAGCGCAATTTGCCACTCAATTGCAGCAATTGCGCGGCAAAGAACAACAAGGTAGACAGCAACTTGAGTTAAATGAGCAGCAGTTGCTAAAGACGCATCAGCGCCTGCAACAATTAGCTGAATATGCACAGCAATATCCCCACCATCAACACTGGGTTAAGTACCTACCGTTATGGCGCGAACAGTTCCGCCAATTGCACATACAGCACCAGCAGTCAGTGGCTAACGAGCAGCAATTACAGCAGCAAGCCTTATTACTGAGCAGCTTGCAACAGCAAGCGACCACATTAAATGAGCAGGATAAACAGCAACAGGCCGTATTAGTACACGCGGCCTCGCAAGCAGGTAGCATCCAGCAGCAATTAGCAGCATTCGAGCAGCAACAGCCCACAACACAATTGCGCCAACAACTTGACGAGTTGCAGCAACAGCGACCGGCCCGGCAACAACTCGCCACATTATCGCCTTTAGCACAACAAGTTCAGGCACAGCACGATAAACAACAGCAACAATTCACCAGCCAACAGCAGCAATTAAAACAGCTTGAACAGCAGTTAGAAGAAAAACGTCAGCGCTACAAACATCAAAAACAACATCATGCTGATCTGGAAGCCTTGTGGGAACGCGAAAATCAGATAGTCAGACTGGAAGCGGAAAGAGCCAAACTCCAACCGGGAGATGCCTGCCCACTATGTGGCGCATTGGATCACCCCGCTATCACTGAGTATCAGGCGGTAAAACCGTCGGAAACAGCCGAACGCCTCGAGAAACTGCGCCGTCAGGTTGAACAACTCGCCACTGAAGGCTCAGAATTAAGCGCACAAAAAAACAGTATGCAGCAACAGCAGCAGCATCTAGAGCAAGAGTTACAGCACAGCCGCCAGCAATTGGCCGATTATCAACAGCGCTGGCAGCTGCTGGCGCAACCTCTGGCGTTGACATTTGCATTACATGAACATGCAGCATTAATGGATTGGCTGGAACAGCAGGAACAATCAGAGCAACACTGCCAGCGGAAATTGGCTGAATATGAGCGAATAAACCAGCAATACCAACAAGCTAAAGATGCTCTGGCTCAAGCAGAACAACAGCAGCAAAAACACTTGCAACAACTGGCATTAATCACTCAGCGCCAGCAAGATACTCAGCAAGCCCAACAGAAACTGCAGTTACAGCATCAACGCCAGCAAGATGATTTAACTCAGATGCGCCAAGACTTCAATAATAGTTTGGCTGATTTATCATTATCAGTACCAGCAGCAGACCAGCAGCAGAGTTGGCTGACTCTGCGGGAAGAGGAACACCAGCGTTGGCAGCAGAATCAGCAAGAACAACAACAGTTGGTTCTGGGGCAAAAAACACTGGAAACGCGGATTGAAGAAGAGCGTCGCCATTTACAAGAGTGCATTGACCAGTTATCGGCGCTCACCCAACAACACCAACAGGCTGAAACCCTATTACAACAACAGAGTCAGCAACGTCAGGCACTGTTTGGTGATATCAGTACTACTGAGGCTCGTCAGGTGTTGCGCCAACAACAACAGCAAGCTGAGTTGATACAACAGAATGCGGCAGAAATCCTGCAACAGACTCAGTCCCAGCTAAACCGATTAACGGGGGAGCTGGCGGGCTTAGAGCAACAATATCAGCATAATCAGCAGCGCGCTGCCACCGCTCAAGCTCAATTACAGCAAGCACTGGCGATCAGCGAGTTCGAGGACGAAGCCGCCTTAAACGCCGCACTGCTGGATGAAGAGGAAAGGCAACGTTTGCAGCAATTAAAACAGCAATTGAGCGAACGACAACAACAAGTCAACATCCGCCAGCAACATGCCAGTGAAGCGCTGGAGCAACTATTACAGCAGTGTCCGGCGGGTGTCGATAAAGCATCTGAATTGGTAGTATTGCAACAGCAATCAGAGCAATTGTTGATGCAACTAAAGGCCAATACATTACGGCAAGGCGAGTTACGCAATCAGTTAGAAAGCGACACAGCGCGCCGTAGTAACCAGCATGCACTGTTTGAGCAAATTGAGCACAGTCAGCAGCAATATGAAGATTGGAGCTATCTCAATTATTTAATTGGTTCCAAAGAGGGTGATAAATTCCGCAAATTTGCTCAGGGTCTGACACTCGATCATCTGGTCTATCTGGCAAACAACCAGCTCAGCCGCTTACATGGCCGCTATTTGTTACAACGCAAAACCAGCGATGCATTAGAGCTGCAAGTTGTGGATACCTGGCAGGCGGATGCAATACGAGATACCCGCACCTTGTCTGGGGGCGAAAGCTTTTTAGTCAGTTTGGCGCTTGCTCTGGCGCTGTCGGATCTGGTCAGCCATAAAACCAGCATTGACTCTCTGTTTCTTGATGAAGGCTTTGGTACGCTCGATGCTGAAACACTGGATACTGCACTGGATGCTCTGGATAGCCTGAATGCGTCGGGCAAAACCATTGGAGTCATCAGCCATGTTGAAGCAATGAAAGACCGGATTCCAGTGCAGATTAAAGTGAAGAAAGTCAACGGACTGGGCGTTAGCCGCTTAGACAGTATCTTTCAGATAAAATAGTGTCACGCAGCTAAAGTAAAACCGCATATTAAAACGTCATTAACAGCAAACGAGTAAGTCCCGATGAGCTTACACAAGTAAGTGATTCGGGTGCGCGAGAGCTGCTAACAATGCTGTCGTGTCAAGGACAAAGAGTATTACCCAAAAGCATTGGCATTACAGCTAGGCAGCAAACGAGTAAGTCCCGATGAGCTTACACAAGTAAGTGATTCGGGTGCGCGAGAGCCGCTAACAACGCTGTAGTGTCAAGGATGCTGGGTAATAGCAGGCCACAACCAAGCGGCCCCACGCACACCACTAGAATCGCCATGAAGTGCTTTACGCACCGGGGTCTGGCACTCACCACCAAATACCCATGGGCTGATTAGCGCGGGCAAGGTTGCATATAGCCGCTCAACATTGCTCATGCCACCTCCTAATACCACCACATCTGGGTCAAACAGGTTAATGACATGGGCTAACGACTTGGCAAAGCGTTGTTCATAATGACTCATTGCTTGCTCTGCGATGGCATCCCCTTGTGCTACTAAGGCGATAATTTCGTGGCCTTTAAGCTGCTTGCCACTCATACGAAAATAATCTGTCGCAAAGCCGGTGCCGGAGACAAAAGTCTCAATACACCCTTTTTTACCGCAATAGCAGGCTACTTCCTGTTGATATTGCCGCTCTTCATCATTTTGCCACGGTAAAGGGTTATGGCCCCATTCACCCGCAATACCATTGCCGCCGGCATGTACCCGGCCATCAATAGCAATACCAGAGCCACAGCCGGTACCAATAATGGCCGCAAATACCAGATGTTTCCCCGCCCCCGCACCATCGGTAGCCTCTGATACCGCCAAACAGTTAGCATCATTTGCCAATCGCACTGGGCGGGAGAGTAGTTCTGATAAATCCTTATCTACCATCTGACCATTCAGCCACACTGAATTGGCATTTTTTACTTTGCCTGTAAACGGAGAGAGAGTCCCTGGGATACCCACCCCCACACTCCCCTGCTGGCCCGTCGCCTGCTCCGCATCTGCAACTAACGTTGCAATCGCCTGCAAGGTATTTTGATAATCGTGGCGGGGTGTATCAACCCGTTTACGAAATAACTCCTGCCCGTCGTTGGCCAATGCGATGACCTCTATTTTGGTGCCACCCAGATCTATACCAATGCGCATAGCGCTTTACCTCATTGACAGGAAAATTCATTGTTGGTGATAACCGATTTTATCAAAAAATAAGGCCCTGCTTGCCAAAAACGTGACGACAATAAAAATCTTCTTCTTTCAGTTTGGACAATACACCCCAGTGACACAATCTTTGTCGCCCGCTATTTTGCATTATGTCGTGTTTGGATCCCTGTGGATTAAAATAGCGCTCAGCCGATGAGCGGTTGGCTCTGTTTTTTTCTTATTCTTTTTACTAGGGGCCGAGGCGTCAATTCGTTATCATGCCGCCCTGCGTTTGATTAACTCGCGCGCTCCAGGCGCGCCCGAGCCAGGGATAACACTATGTTGTGGTTTAAGAATTTAATGGTTTACCGTTTGAGCCGGGAAGTTTCACTATCTGCGGATGAAATGGAGAAACAGTTAAGCGCCCTCAGTTTCACGCCGTGTGGCAGTCAGGATATGGCAAAAACGGGCTGGGTATCACCGATGGGGTCGCATAGCGATGCATTAACCCATACGGTTAATGGCCAGATTGTCATTTGTGCCCGCAAAGAAGAGAAAATCTTGCCATCACCAGTGATTAAGCAAGAGTTGCAAGCCAAAATTGAGCGCCTGGAAGGTGAACAGCATCGTAAACTGAAAAAAACTGAAAAAGACGCATTAAAAGATGAAGTTTTGCACAGTTTATTGCCACGCGCATTCAGTCGCTTTAACCAAACCTTTTTGTGGATTGATACCGTCAACGATCTGATTATGGTTGATGCTGCCAGCGCTAAACGGGCTGAAGACACCTTGGCATTGTTGCGTAAAAGTCTGGGTTCCTTGCCGGTGGTACCACTGACCTTAGAAAACCCTATCGAGCTGACGTTAACCGAGTGGGTGCGTAGTAAAGAATTGCCCGCCGGATTTGCGCTGATGGATGAAGCTGAGTTGAAAGCCATTCTGGAAGACGGCGGCGTGATCCGTTGCAAGAAGCAGGATCTATTCAGTGATGAAATCGCAGTACATATTGAAGCGGGCAAGCTGGTCACTAAACTGGCACTGGATTGGCAGGAACGCGTTCAATTGGTTCTGTCCGATGATGGCTCACTTAAGCGTCTGAAATTCGCTGACACGCTGCGTGAACAGAATGATGATATTGATCGGGATGATTTTGCGCAGCGCTTCGATGCCGATTTTATTCTGATGACCAGTGAACTGGCCGCCTTAATTAAAAATCTGATTGAAGCCTTGGGTGGCGAGGCTCAGCACTAACTTAGGTGCATAACACAGCTTAAGCTGATATCGCCCTTTCGCGATGAGAGGGCGAGTATCTGAATTCTTTAGCTCAAATATTTACACAGATACGAAGATGCTTCAGCAACTTGCAGGTTAAACTCACTTTCCCCTGGAATGTAGAAGGTTTCACCTGGCTTAAACACTTCCCAGCCAGCCGAACCAGGAATCAGTACTTTTAAGCAGCCGGTGATCACCGTCATTTCTTCCGCTTTAGCCGTACTGAAGGTGTACTCTCCCTTTTCCATCACCCCAACGCTAGCTTGCCCAATGCTGTCACTGTCAAAACCAATAGATTTCACTTTCCCGGTAAAATACTCATTAAATTTCAGCATAGTTTTGTACCCGCGTCTTAATCAAGATTGAGCTTTCATATTAGGGTTTCTATAAACGCTCTGTCACTGATTATTATGGCGAAATGGGATCATCGCCGGATTCACTCCCGAAGTTGTGGATAAAGCGTACAATTTAGCGGCAAATAGCCCTATTGGGGCCGGTAAATAGCTGCCATATGGTTGAAAATTAGCCATAGCAAACACCTTCACAGTTGTCGTGAAGGTTCATTTATCGAAATAAGAGTGGTATTAGAGGTTGCGTAAGATGTACAGCGCCAGCGAGGTTTCAAAAATCACAATCAATATTGACCAGAACGCTGGCATAAAATTGGTGTGTTGGTGAATAAAGGATTTGAAGGTTTTCATCGGCCCGCCTTGATCGGCCTTGCCTTAAGGGGCATTTATCAACGCAAACGATTTACGCTGAAATGATTACGTAGGTGATAATTGTACGCTTCGTATAATTATCAGGCAATCAGGTGGGCTAATTATTCATCGGATAAATTACGCTTACTTTCCCAGCTACTTTACGGTTTCATCAGTCAGAAGCTGCAAAATTTGTTCAACAACATCTTGCGGCGCTTGAGTCGCATCCAGCACATAGTGGGCAACCTCTTGATACAGAGCTTCCCGGCTAGCCAGCACATCCTGCATTTCCTCTACGATCGGTTTACCTGTAAGACTTGGTCGCTGGGCATCTTCCGGGGCTTCGGCTAATCGTTCAGCCAACACATTCGCTGATGCGCGTAAATAGATAACCTGCCCATGCTTACGCATAAAAGTACGATTCTCAAGAGCGAGCACCGCACCGCCACCGGTTGCAACAACAGTTTTAGGCGCAGTGACAGCCTGTAGAGCCATACTTTCCCGCTGGCGGAAACCCTCCCAGCCTTCGCGAGCAACCACTTCAGCAACACTCAACTGTGAGGTTTGCCGCATAAACAGATCAGTATCTATAAAACGATATCCCAACGCCTGTGCCAACGCCTTCCCTACCGTTGTCTTACCCGCACCGCGCGCGCCTACCATGAAGATAGTCTGTGTCATTACTTGAAAGTCCTTTCGCATCAACTTCTGAGGATAAATTCTCGGCATCAAAAAACTGGCCACTATTGTCGACCAGCTAAATAGTATTAACACTCAGCTCTACACTGTAGATGCGAATCATACCGATAATTAAAGGTAGTGCAAACTTTACAGCATCGTAAAATTAACGATACACCATTAGCCATTCTACTTTACTGCCAACCGCCCAAGATTACCCCTGCTGCGGTGGCAATCAATCTGGTTGGCAATAGACAAATTAGGTTTGAAGGATCCACTGTAAGCGTCATAAAGAGAAACTTTCGGTGTCAGCTTATAGACCACACCGGTACGAGGGACCAATTGACTATCAGAGCTATCGGGATTGATGACGAAAGGCCGCCCTTTACCGGCGAAAGCATCAAACTGATCGAAACGTAAACCTGCCAGTACAACCTACTTATCTATCAGCTCAATTGAATTGGGAAGGCATTTGGATGAGAGCGAAAAGTCGCTGAAAGTCACACTCAAGCGTGTATTTGATCAATACGATTGGGCTTTTTACCTGATAATCCTCTGGCAAACCAGAGGCTATTGCACAGGTAATATGAGGTGACTATCAAGGTTAGACCATTAACGGGGCTGACAAATATACACCAATGCAGGAGGGAAATTACGTACCACGCGTATCTTTTTCCACGTGAAATAACGAGATAACAGTGGCTCGGAAAGGTGGCTGTATTGAAATAAGACTAACACTCCGCTGTTAGCGCGTAAGCGCTGCTGAGTTTGCTGCAATATTCTAATACTGATTTTGGTTGGGATCGAGAGTAATGGCAAACAACAAAATACCACATCGTAATTCTGATCCAACTGTTCGGCTGAACGATCAGCTACCTGCAAACGTAAATCTTTAATCTGGTGTAATGCATGAACAAAGTGTGGCTGAATCTCGTAGGCCTGTAAGTGAGACTTTGCTGACATATGTGACAAAATACGCTTTGTCAGCACACCATCAGCAGCCCCTAATTCAGCAATATTAAGGTTTTGGGTCCAATCTACCTGATTCAACATCGCCTGACATAACCAAGGCGAAGAAGGAGCTAACGTACCAACGGTACGTGGTGAGGCAATAAAGCGCTGTAAATAGGAAAACTGACTTTTAAAATTACGCCGGACAGTGTTTAGCATAGCCTCTCCTCGGAAACCCGAATGGACCACAATAACACCTTATATTTATTAAGAGCGCATTAAGATTGCTCTAAGAGTTAATTATTTTTAGCAGATAAATTGATAGTACCGATGGGTAATAATGAAATGTACAGTCTTAGGTTAACAATGACCCATTATTGTTAACCTATTTTTAGAGTCTGATTAAAAAAATATTGCCATATCAATATAGTATCTAAATATTTCACTCACACTAACTTAGGCTTAGAACATTAACGATAAATCTCGGCACTGGCGTTGTAATGGCTGGAATCACCAGGGTTACTGATACCAATGACCCGATAGTGGCTGGCACCATCAGCGCTCGCTTTGGTATTCAATGCTGATTCCACATCCATGGGTGAACCGCTAACATTAGAAAGAGAAATCACCCCCATACTTTGCAATTTAGTGGCTTGTTCTGAGCTAATTTCTTGCGCGGCCAGAGTGGCGAATGAGGTGGTAGTAATAAGTGCAGCGATGATAACAGGTAATAGTTTCATAATATGCTCCAACTGACGGGTTATATGTAACGTCTTGCTGAGGTTAATTATGGGCGGACCAACGCAAGGTGACGTAATGCAATGTAAAGAAGCTCAATCATTGTGAGAGTAATAAGGAGAAAATAAATTAATTTGTGTCATTAGAAAAATAAATCACAAATATTTATGGGAAATCGTCGATGCATTAACACCGCCGCCTGCTGGTAGACCCTATATATTGCAAGATGCAGGCGGCTTGAAAGGTGACGGGTATCAGTCACGCTTTGCTACAATCATCATAATATCACTGGTAAATGAACCATCAGTTTGGATCTCATAATGCTTGATTACACCATCAGATGCTGATTTTTGTAACTCACGGATCGCGATAGCAAAATGCTGTGGAGTACGCATTCTGGCAATCCAACTACTGAACTCCAAATAGAGTCTATCGGAGGTGACTTCATTTATCACTAACCCGGCATCGGTCACTAGTGCCAGCCATTCGCCGGGAGAGTAATTTCGCACATGTGAGGTATCACGTAACACCTCCACGGTCTGTAAATAAATATCCAGCACCGGATGACCGGGGGAAACTACATCCATAAAGATTATCTTTCCGCCGGGGCGTAATACACGTTTAACTTCTCGTAACGCTTGGCCGACATCATGCCAATGATGGGCAGAATAACGGCTGATAACAATATCAAAACTCTGATCATTAAACGGCAATGACTCTGCTAATCCTTGCTGTACTTCAATATTAGTCAGTTCTTTATCTGTTGCCGCCTGACTGACCACTTGCAACATTTGCGCTGAAAGATCATAAGAAACTACAGATTTCACCACTGCCGCAGCGGTAAAACTGGCATGTCCGGCACCACATCCAAGGTCAAGTAAACGGGCATCGCCATCAGATTGCAATAGTGTAGCCAGATGCTGTAAATCTTTACCTTGAGCGTGAACCGCACTGGTCAGATAAGCATTGGCTTGATCGCCAAATTGCCGCTCAACGGCATCTTTATGGCTATTCTGCATGGTCATTACATCCCCTTTTATGGTTTAACCTTCTGATTTAATTTATGTATCCTATTTCCTACAAAACGTTACTATGTTTATCTCAAACTAAATCTACTATATACACAAAGCTATTGGAGTTGTAGGCAGACCGCAAGTAAACGCATCTCCATAAGCTTATTCAGGGGTGAGAGCGCCGCTAACCCCCTTAGCACTTCAAATACCAAGGGAATATTATGGTCACACTCAGAGCAATGCATACCGAAGAGCTAAACGACTATCGGAATCTCTTTATTAGTGAGTATGCGCAAGATTTATCATCCAATAGTGGTTATAGCATCGAGCAAGCATTGGATCATGCAACGCAAATTTTTGATGGTTACTTACCAGAGGGTGTTAATACTCCCGGTGACCGTCTGTATTGCATCGAAAATAAGGATGGCGAGAGCGATAATAATGCACTGGTGGGCTATTTATGGTACGGCCAGGCTAACAATGATAGCGCAGCTTTTATTAAAGATTTCTATGTTCTGCCGCAACATCAGCGTAAAGGCTATGGTTCTGCGTGTTTACAGGAATTAGAAAATATACTGGTCGCTCAGGGCATATTTGAGATAAAACTGCGGGTCGCTGCGGATAATCCACAAGCGAAAAGATTGTATGAGCAAATGGCATTTGTAGTAACAGGATTTAATATGTCCAAATCACTGGCAAGAAAACCATAGGGATAAACAGGCGACTACAAGGCGAAAGAAAATAAGCAGATAGCGCTTGCATCACTGCAAACGAAAAATAAAAGCCGGAACATCGGACTAACGGTTCATCAGATGGTGGCCTGCGTTAAACTGCTTTATCGTCGCCCATCTGTTGCAGTTGGTTTTTGTAAGATTTCACTTTTTGGCGTTTCTTCATCCAAATGGAAAACGATACAACAAAAATCCCGCCCGCCAGTGTTAACACACCTAACTCATGCTGATAAAACAGCATTATAATGAAATAGATGGCAGAAATGATTGCCACCCATTTAGCCGAATGACCAATAGAGCTTTTCTCATCAGTCAGACGGCGGATACTCTCTTCTTCGCTAATTCCCATGCGCAACCTCCTTAGTGACAAGTGTATAATATTGGGGCAGTTGCATGATAATTCAACATATTTTTCAGTTTTTATTTTGTTCAGTCAAGATAGTGCTAATTGACTACCCCGACTGAATCGATATTGGTTATAAAATAATAATCAGTTCGTATTCGCCACCATCCAGAGCAACTCGTACCCCGTCGGATTGATAAGCGAGTGCCAAACCATTCAATGTCGCCGAACTAATCCCCTGACAGCGCTGGGCCGGACTTTCAACACGAATAACATAGCGCGTGTTAGCCAGATTAACCGTCGCCTCAAATCCCGGCCAACTGGCGGGTATGCAAGGATTAATCACCAGTTCCCCGCCTTCACGCCGGATCCCCAGAATACCTTCCATACCCGCGCGCTGCATCCAGCCCGCAGAACCGGTATACCACGTCCAGCCACCGCGCCCAACATGAGGTGCGACTGAATAGACATCGGCTGCGACCACATAGGGTTCGACTTTGTAACGCGCAATCCCCGCAGGGGTATTGCCATGATTTATCGGATTGAGCAATGCAAACAGGTTGCGGGCCTTATCCCCCTCACCTAATTCAGCAAAGGCTAAAATCACCCACATGGCAGCATGGCTATATTGCCCCCCGTTTTCCCGTAAACCAGGCGGATAGCCTTTGATATAACCAGGATCATCTGGCGTTTTGTCAAAAGGCGGAGTGAATAGCAGTGCCATCCCATCATCGGGACGAATAAGATGTTGTTCCAGTGAAGCCATTGCTTGTACGGCTCGTAGTGGGTCGGCGGCCCCCGATAGCACCGCCCACGACTGGGCAATAGAGTCAATACGGCACTCGTTGCACGCTTTAGATCCCAGCCAACTGCCATTATCAAAGGTTGCACGGCGATACCAGTCGCCATCCCATGCTTCCCGCTCTAATGCCTCGATTAAACCACTGAGATGTTCCTGCCACTGCCTGGCCCGTCGAGGGTCACGCTCGCTCGCTAACGGAATGAGCATTTTCAGCGTTGCCACCAGCAACCAACCCAACCAAACACTCTCCCCTTTTCCCCCTTCACCGACTCGATTCATGCCATCATTCCAGTCACCGGTCCCCATCAGCGGTAAACCAAGCTCTCCGGTCAATTCAATGCATTGATCCAACCCTTTGGCACAATGTTCAAACAGTGAGGCGCTTTCCTGTGCCACCAGTGGCTGGAAGAAAGCATCGTGTTCGCCTGGGTGCAATATCGGCCCTTCGAGGTACGGTACTGTTTCATCCAGCACACCGCTATCACCGCTTGCAAGAATATACGTGGCGGTGGCAAAAGAGAGCCAAACCCGGTCATCAGAGATGCGAGTTCGCACCCCCTGCCCGGAGTGAGGCAACCACCAGTGCTGTACATCACCTTCGATAAATTGTCGCCCGGCGGCGCGCAATAGGTGATGTCGCGTCGTATCCGGTTGAACAAAGGTTAGCGCCATGCCGTCTTGTAATTGATCGCGGAAACCATAAGCGCCACTGGCCTGATAAAATGCCGACCTTGCCCAAACACGGCATGCCAGCGTTTGATAAAGCAGCCAGCCGTTGAGCATGATATCCATCTGCCGATCCGGCGTTTTCACTTGGATAGCCTTCAGCAAGGTACGCCAGTAATCGGTGACGTCACTCAACACCGCATCCAGATTTGCCGTACGGTAACGGGTAATTAAAGCTTGTGCCTCACTCACTGAAGCACACTGGCCGATAAACCACACCACCTCGACCTGTTCACCCACCGCCAGTTCAATCGTTTGTTGCAGCGCACTACAGGGATCAAACCCGGCACCGGTCGTACCGGAAAGCGGTATTATTGCCGATAGGGCTAACGGTGCAGAGCTGTCTCGATAATGTCCGAGGAACTCGCTACGATCGGCGGTCCAGCTAGTTTGCTGTCCATTTAAGTCAGCGAAGGAAACTCTGCCGGGGAAGGCGGTGCTCCAGGGATTTCGCGCCAACATGGCACCGGTTGGTTCATCCATTTCGGTAATAATAAATGGCCCGGTAGCCCCGCGAGAAGTCGCCAGTACCCATTCGGCATAGGCGGTCACCGAGATACGCCGTGGTTTATCCGACATATTGCGCAATGTCAGACGGGATATCTTGATAGGATCCGCCAGCGGCACAAATTGCAGCAGCGTCATGCCAATACCATTAGCCTGATGCTCAAACCGACTATAGCCATGACCGTGGCGAGCGATATAGGTGCCACCATCGCGGATCGGCTGTGCCGTAGGACTCCAGAGCAGCCCAGAGTCTTCATCGCGCAGATACAGGCATTCGCCAGACGAATCGATAACGGGATCATTGAGCCACGGCGTTATCTGGTTTTCTCGGCTATTTTCAGCCCAGGTATAGCCACTACCGGTAGCCGAAACCTGAAAACCGAAGGTCTGATTGGAAATCACATTCACCCAGGGCGCGGGGGTATTTTCCCCATCATTCAGGCAAGTTATATATTCCTGCCCTTGCAAGCCAAACCCTCCCAGACCATTAAAGAACTCCAGATTTTCAGGTAAGGGTAATAAGGTTGCCGTCGGCAAGTTAACCGGTTTGACCAGTGAGAAACTGACTTTCTTATCTGCTGTTAATAACTTTTTATCCTGTGCTAACAGGCGCTTATCTGATGTGAATAACTTTTTATCCGATGCGAACAGCTTTTTATCTGAAGGAACAATTTTCTTGTCCAGAGTGAATAACAGATGGTTGAGTTGATTACCCAATGTGCCATAACGGGCTGATAACACCACCCGAGCAACCGAACGGAGTAGCGATCGAGTCTCTGCACTCATCAGATCAGCACGCAAGGCATAGGCCGAACCTTGTCGTAGCTGATCACCCAAGTGTGGCCGTGACTGGCTACTGCGCACTGCGGTTTCTATAGCGATTTGCAAATCTTGTACATAAGAAGACGCCCGTTCATTGATGATAACCAGATCAACCGCCAAACGTTTCATGCGCCAGTATTCATGTGCGCGCAGTAATTGCCGCACCTGATCAATGTCTTCGATATCATCAATACGCAGCAGAACTATCGGCAAATCACCCGATATGGATTGAGTCCATAATACTGATTGGACCCCTGCACCACGTATGATAGTTGTCGATGGCGAACGGAAGCGGGCATCGGCATACAAAATAGGCGCGGCCAGTTGCTGAAAATCTGCCGCCTCCTCAGCTTTAATCTCCAAATGGCGTAACTGCACCTGAGCCTGGGTCCAAGCCAATGTTTTAGCACGATCATACGCACTGCGGTCCCGGTGTTTATCCACCATATCCAGCAAAGCTTCTTTCGATGAAGCAATCAGTGTCCAGAAGGAAACCGTAACCGTCTTGCCCGCCGGTACCAGCAAGCTCTGGCGCAGTGAGAATATCGGATCCAGCACTGTACCCACGGTATTTGACAGTGCCACTCCCACTTGCATGGCAGCCGAGCTAATAACCCGGTTACCGCGACCAATAAACTTGGCCCGATCCGATTCATATTGCAGCTCACTCATCGGCAGGCCATCAGCAACCAAGAAATGCGCCGCCCAGACTTGCGGTTCTTGTGCTGTTCTGGGCCGCCGCGTCGCAATTAATGCACCCAATTCCGCCAGATATTCAGTAACCACAAACATTTTGGCGAATGCCGGATGCGCACTGTCTGCTGCGGCCGCAGTGAGTACCACTTCAGCATAAGAGGTCAGTTCAATCTCCCGCGCACGGCGACCCGTGTTAAGTAACGAGATCCGCCGTACTTCACCATCATCTTCACTGGAGATAAGCACATCCATGGTGCTGGTCAGCGTACCGTCGCGGCAGATAAATTCGGCATGATCCTCACTGAAAATCACCTCACGATGGGAATTATCACTGGCGGCCAGTTGCGCCCCGGCAGACCAACTGCGGCCACTGCGCAAATCACGCAGGAAAATAAAGGAGCCGTAATCATCACAAGTAGTATCTTCCCGCCAGCGAGTGACCGCGACATCCAGCCATCGGCTGTAGCCAGCCCCCGCGCTGGTCAGCATCACAGCATAACGGCCATTGGATAACAGGTGAGTCACGGGTGCTCCAATAACCGGTGAGGACAAGCGGCGAATGGTTGGTAATGCACTGTCTGCCACCGCTGAAAGCAACACCTCCTCGGTCCGAGGATAAGCAATCGCCACATTGCGAGGCATCCGCTCCTGCAACAGTAATTCGCAAGCCTGAATCATTGGCTCATGGTGAAAACGGTTGCGCATCCGTCCTTGCTGTAAGGTATTGGCAATAGCAACAATGGTCATTCCCTGATGGTGCGCCATATAGTTGCGTACAATTACCACCTGCTGATGTTCCGGTAAGCGCGAGCGGGTGAAATCCAGTGCTTCATAGTAACCATAGCGGCCTAACGCACCCATCTCCGCCAGTTTTTCATAGTTTTGCAGCGCACCGTGTGGATCAATCATAGCTGCCAGCCCGGTAGCATAAGGCGCGATTACGGTATTTTCTGATAAACCACGTTTTAACCCCAACCCAGGGACACCAAAGTTAGAATATTGATAAGTAAACTCGATATCACGTGCACTGTACGCCGACTCAGAAATGCCCCACGGGATATTCAAGCTGCGGCCATAAACCTGCTGCCGTTCAACCACCAGTTGATTCGTTTGTTCCAGCAAGCTGCCCGCCGGCGCGCGCATCACCAGTGAGGGCATCAGGTATTCGAACATCGAGCCAGACCATGAAATCAGCGCAGCCCCTTTACCAATCGGGGTCGCCGCTCGCCCCAGACGGAACCAATGACGGGTCGGTACATCGCCTTTGGCGATAGCAAATAGACTGGCAAGGCGAGCCTCTGAGGCCAGTAAGTCGTAGCAACTCGGATCAAGGCTGTTATCCACCAACGAATAACCGATGGATAATAATTTACGCTCGGGATCAAGCAGGAAAGCAAAATCCATCGCCAGCGCCATATGGCGGGATTCAGCAGCCAATTTCAACAACCGATCATTAACTTGCTCCTGCATCTCCTGCGTGAGTTGCTGGTCATATTCATGTTCAGCGGCCGCCAAAATCAGTACTTCAATCCAATAACTCAAATCAATAAATGCATTATCATCAATAGAGCGTGCGACACCATGCACCATCGCTGAGGCTTTGACCAATAACGGTTTTAACGACAGCGGTAACATTTCAGTGTCACCGACTCCCTTTAAATCCATACGGATTTGTTCTAAAACTGCCCACAGCTTACGTTTAAAATCAGCATCACCCGCGGGTAACGCGTTAAAGGATATCTCGGCCAACAACAGGTTATCCATCAACCCCTTAGCGCCGTTAGTCGCCAGCGGTTCTGCCGCCCACTCTTCACAGGTATTGGCCAGCACAATCAAATGCCCGGCCAGGTTGCCACTGTCGACCGAAGAAACATAAGCCGGTTCCAGCGCCCGTAGATCCTGCGTGCCATACCAGTTAAAGAAATGCCCGCGGAAACGCGCCAGTTTATGAAAGGTTTCAAAGGTTGCTTCCAGCCGCATCAAGGTGCGATAGGTACCCGCCCAACCAAAATCGCGAGCAGCCACAGTCGAGAGTAAATACAATCCCATATTGGTCGGTGAAGTGCGGTGTGCCACCACAGGTTTTGGATCTTCCTGAAAGTTATCAGGCGGCAGCATGTTTTCATCAGGCGTAACAAAGGTTTCAAAGAAGCGCCAAGTGCGCCGGGCGGTCAGACGCAACTCGGGGATATCTTCCGCCGTTATCGGTTTATGTTGTGCTACCTGATGGGAGCGACTGACCCACAACGCGATGGCCGGAGCGAAAAACCATATAATGGCAAAGGGTAAAATCAGTGGCCAGGCCAAGGGCGAAACCATCAATGCAATGGCGGCCATCAGCAAACCTAATAGCGTTCCACCCGCCATATGGCGATAAAAACCGGCGACACCGGGGTGGGGTTTACCGGCAGATTGTGCGGCGGTGGTCCACTCCAGTAAATTACGATGGGTAATAAATAGGCGAATTAGCGTGCGGCCAATAGCATCAACCATCTGCCAGGCGTGGTCAGCCAGGAAAATCAATGACAACAACGTCTGACTGCCTGCTCGTTTAGTATCATCGAGTAAAGAGCGTAAATGGTTACTCAGCCGAGTATTCTGAGCCGGCCATAATGAGAACAAAATGGGTAGAAAAGAGGGGAACGCGATCAGCAAGATGACTACCAGCACCCCAACCCACGCAGCAGGCATGGGTAGCATCCAACTGCAACCCAGCAACATTAGCGCAAAGGGAGCAACCAGTGAGCGGCGCAAGTTATCCACCATTTTCCAACGGCCCAGCAATGGAACATTTTTGCTGTCTTTGTCGTTCCTGACCACCCAACGCAATAATTGCCAGTCACCCCGCGTCCAGCGATGCTGACGCTTGGTAATTACGTCATAGCGGGCGGGTGACTCTTCCACTACTTCAATATCCGAAGCCAATCCGGCACGGGCAAAAATCCCCTCAAACAGATCATGGCTGAGTAAGGCATTTTCTGGCACCCTGCCGGCCAGCGAGGCTTCAAACGCATCAACATCATAAATACCTTTGCCGGTATAAGAGCCTTCGCCAAACATATCCTGATAAACATCTGAAACTGCGGCAGCGTAAGGGTCCATCCCCCCAGGACCAGAAAATACCCGTTGGTATAACGATCCACCTTTGCCCATCGGCAATGCCAGCGTCACACGCGGCTGAAGGATGCCATAACCATCGATGACCCGCTGCTGGTCTGCACTAAAGCGTGGTTGGTTCAGCGGATGCGCCATTTTGCCAATCAAGCGCAGGGCAGCATCGCGCGGCAGTCGGGTATCGGCATCCAGCGTAATGACATAACGCACATCGGTTGGCACCTGTGGTTCACCGGCGGCGGTGGCAATAAATGAGGTGTCCGTCGCCCCCCGTAACAGGCGGTTAAGTTCATGCAACTTGCCCCGTTTACGCTCCCAGCCCATCCAACGGTTTTCACTTTCATTAAACCTTCGCTGACGGTACAACAGCAGAAAGCGCGGCCCGGCAGGACCGGGGCCATATCGTTGATTAAGCCGTGCAATAGCCTCATCGGCTAATAGCAGTAGTGGACCATCACTCGGTATGACTTGCTGGTCTGCATCAACCCCATCCAACAACAGAGCAAAGGTAAGAGAACCTGTAGCCCCCGATAAATGATGGACTTCTAGCTGCTCGATTTGCTCCAATAAATCGCTTTTACTGGTGAGCAACGTGGGCACCACCACCAAGGTACGCAATCCATCCGGTACGCCACTGGTTAGCTCCAATCCCGGTAAAATCGTGGCACCAAAGCTCCAGGTGATAACGCGGTTTACCAGGGCAGTTGCCACATCTGTCGCAGGGATAAATGCGATTAAGGTAAATAATACCAGCCAGCCCGTCGCCAGTCCGGGGAAAGAGAGTGCCCACAGCACCAATGCCAGTAATCCGGCAGTGACCAGGAAAATGGCCGCCATAAAACCGCCAACACCAAAGCTGACGCTCAAGCGGCTAAACCACAAACGTATTGAAGGACTGAATCTGAGTTGATTCTCTAATTCACGCCTTCCCGCCCCAATCAAGTGATAGCCTGGGTCACGGCAGCGTTCGACATTCTCTGGCTCCGCGGCCTCGGCTGAAGTCTGTGCGACTTGCAGGGCAAGAGCGGCAATTTCCAGTTCAGTGAAGGTGGAACCTCGGCATAATTGTTCGATGGCACTGCGGTACAAATTGCGGGTTTGAAAATCCATACTGGCGAAGGTGCTGCCCTGGCGTAAGCATTCATCGACCAGGCTTACACTCTCAAACAGATCAGCCCAGTCAATATCCGAGATCAACCGCATACTGGTAATAACATTTCGGACCGAAACGTTAGATGACCCCTGCCGTAGTTGAGCTCGTTGTACAACTTCACTAATCGATAGCCCTTGTAATTGAAGGCGATCTTCCAGCCAGCCCAATGCTGGCGTGGTGCGTGGGTCTTGATCACGTAACCGCTTTGCCAATTGAGATGCAAATTGCTCAGATAAAGGCTCACTGGATCGCACCGTAATATCAGACTCCAGAGCCAATCGGCTATCGCCGGCGTCCAATAAGCGATTCGCCAGCGCCTCAGCATCTGCCCGATCTTTACGACCTTGAGTTATCTGATCAGCCAGACGGCGTAAATTCTCTATCAGCACAATACGCAGCGTAATCGCCACCGCCCAGAGTTCACCAATAGTCAGCGGTTGAACACGCTGATACGCCATAATAAAACGGCATAATACATCCGGGTCCAGATGGCTGTCAGTGTGCGCCACAAAAGCCCAGGTAATGCCAAATACCCGTGGATAGCCAGCGAAGGGGCCGTCGGCCAGCTTCGGCAATTGACGGTAATAACCCGGCGGCAAATCATCACGGATCTCGCGGATCTGCTCTTCAACCAGATGATAATTATCCAACAGCCACTCAGCCGCAGGGACTACTGCGCGGCCCTTTTCCAGTTCTGCGGCACTGGCCCGATATGCTGCCAGCAGCGTATTGGCATTATCATTCAGGCGGGCATGCAGAGTAGATACCCGTGGTGGGTGGGTAGTTATCGACTGCGCTTTGGCAAGGCTCTCAGCATGCTGTTCCAATCGCTCCACACTGAATAGCTCATCCCTTACAGGTGCAGTATCATGCCAAGGGGGAGTCGCTGCGGTGGGTGATCCAAGAATAGCCTTTAGAAATAATTTCATAGGTACCTTTCTGGTCGGGTGCTCATACAGTCTGATGGCAATCTGCATAATGAAAAGTCGGGAATAGCCGTTAAAAGGCGTATCCAAACGGATTGCTCAGGTGAGCTTCCTGAGCCGTGCGAGCCGCGTGATATTGAGCAGAAAACGCCTTACAGGCAGAATGCTGTCAAAAATGCCGAGTGAAGGTGGAAAGCAAAAGACGGATACACCAAAGTATCCAGTCATAAAAAAGGGGCGAGTAAAGGCTGACGATACGCAATAAACGTACGACAGCAAAAAAGCTGAATAGTATTAACTATAGCCCAAAGGAGAAATTAAGGATCAGGGCATAAAATGAGAGAAATAAATCAAAAGGTTACATTAACAGCAGGTACTGTAATTTAAATACCTGCCGCCTTGCCACTATTACACAGACTGTTGGTAATCACCCCATACTTTCAGAAACTAGATGCTGTCTTGAAATTTTCGTGCCTTGGCAGTTTGCTGTTTCTCTAACTCAAAAATGGCGCGTTGCAGCCCTTTTTCTTGGATTGGACTCAGACGAGGAAATTTAAAACTCAAGCGTTGTACTGTGAGGGTTTCACCTTTGTTATTCACTACCTGTTTATCAATGGCCCGGATAAACTGCAGGTCCAGCTTAAAAACACCAAAACCACATAAATCCACTGAGGCATCTCGTAATATACCGCATTCCTGAAGGGGGAACTCACTGCCTTTCACTGCATACAGACCCATGCCCCCCAGGGAAATATCCCCTAATGTGTACGAGAAATTACTGCCATCAGTAAATTTCCCAGAACAATAATAAGGGGGCCATTGAGGAATGTTTACACGAAAATATTCCCGCCGTTGGATAAAATAAAGCTGCTCAGGAATAGCCGAGCTAAAGGCAGGTAGTGATAAATATTTTATTTCTTTCAGTGAATTACAAGTAAATTCAATTTTTGCGCCCGTAGGTTCTGCAATAATAGTCAATTGATTAGCAGCAAGGGCCAGACGGTTCTCGTGTTCTACACTACCAAAATCAAAAATAAACTGATTCGTCTCAGGTACCACATCCAGAATACGGCTGATAAATTGTCCGCGCGCATGCATAACCATCACTGCGGTATCGTTCTTCTTTAAATCTCGAAGAATTGCACAGATCGCTAATTTATTCGTTTTGACAAAATTTTCTTTAGACGTTTCGCTCACCTGCCATTCCCCATCTTTAATTTATTGCTCTGGCTACCCAGATTATTTTAATGAGCATATAAGTATCAGTATGGTTATCGGCAGATGCTTGAATTACTTTAATTATTTTTATAAAAAAACCGAAAGTTTAATTTCCACCCCAGGATTTCAAGATATAAGAAACCCGCATAGGCTTTGAATACGCTGTTGGACTGAACCAGACCAATATCCTTTACAACTAATCTTAAACGGAGAGCACTAGAGAGAGAACGTGGCAATTGATAAAAATTTGTGATCCAGGCAGCATTAAATCATCAGTCTGACTTGTACATTATTAACGCTCAAATTAGACATTTGAGTCATTTTTTATACCAATGAAATTTTAATAATTAATTATCAATGAATTACAAAAATATTCATGATACAAGCCGCCCTCTGAATAGGTATAAAAATGGTATATAAAAATCTGGTAACAAATATTCGAAAATTAATAAATCATCAGGATATTTCGCTGGGTGATTGCTTACCATCAGAAATTCAGTTAGCAGAGCGTTTTGGTGCATCACGAATGACAGTCAGAAAAGCACTGGATGTCTTAATTCAAGATGGTTTACTGGAACGGCAACAAGGGCGAGGGACATTTATTATCGGGAAAGATCTTAAACATGATAATAATCATCTGAACAGTTTCACCGAACAGATGAAAATGCTCGGCAAGACACCACATACTGAAGTTTCTGAGTTCAAAATTATTAGGGCATCGCAAGACATTGCCAGTCAGTTAAACATCAATCAAGACGATAAAATATATTATATCAAACGATTACGTTATGCTGACAAACAGATTATTCAGATAGAAGAGAGTTATCTGCCAGTCTCTCTGATGCCGGATTTAACTTACCATCATCTTGAATCATCTAAATATGACTTTATTGAAAAACATGCTAATTATCAGATTGAAGGTTGCCGGCAGACATTTTTACCTATTGTCGCCAGTCAGGAGTTTGCCCTGCAACTCCATTGCGATCCACGTACCCTGCTGCTGCAATTACTCGCCGTATCCAATGGAACTGACGGAGTCGTGGTAGATTTTTCGGTGATAACCTTTAATCCGGTTGATTATAAAGTCAGTTACTATCTCAAGCGCCATCCGCTAGATTAAAGGGTTGATTAGTGCATTAATCCTTTTTATCAGTAGATTAATGCACCAGAAGAAATATCAATAAGCCTAGCCCGGTAATAAACTCCCCAAACCAATAAATAGCCCGGCGATTGTGGCACTCATCAGATTAGATAATGTTGCCGCCAGTAGTGCACGGAATCCTAAGCGCGCAATTTCAGATGATCTTTCGGGTGCAACAGCACTGAAAGCGCCCACCACGACAGCAATTGAGCCAAAGTTGGCAAAACCACACAACGCAAAAGAGATAACTGCAATCGTTTTTACATCTAATGTCGCTATGGTTTCTTTCAGATAAGGAGAGAAACTCAAATAGGCTACGAACTCATTAATGGCTAATTTCTGGCCGATAAAACCACCCGCCAGTGAAGCATGTTCCCAAGATACGCCCATAATATAAGCCAGAGGCGAGAACACATAGCCAAGGATACTTTCCAGACTGAGCTGTTCGAAACCAAAGATGCCGCCAATTCCGCCAATAATGCCGTTAATTAACGCAATCAATGCAACAAATGCCATCACGACGGTGGCAACCCCGACCGCAATTTTCAATCCCAGCATCGCGCCACTGGCTGCCGCTTCAATAATACTGGCAGGGCGTTTGTCACTGAATGTCATCTCGTTGAATTCAACTTTTGACTCTTCTGTCGCCGGGCTGATAATACGCGCAAATAATATCCCGCCAGGGATAGCCATTAACGAAGCAGCCAATAAATATTCAATCGGGACCCCAAGCCCGGCATAGCCCACCAACATAGAACCTGCAATGGACGCCATACCGCTACAGATGACGGTAAACAGTTCATTGCTGTTCATCTTATTAATAAAGGGTTTAACTACCGCTGGGATCTCATTCTGACCAAGGAAGATAGTGGTGACAGCGGCAAATGACTCTACTTTACTGATACCGAGTAACTTTTGAAATATAGAACCGAGAATATTAATTAGCCATCCCATAATGCCGAGATAGTAAAGAATAGAAATTAATGAAGTGATGAAAATAATGGCCGGCAGGACATGAAAAGCAAAAACAAAACCGGCGCCATCAAATAACTCATTCATTTTTGGGCTAACTAAACCACCAAAAATAAATGCGCTACCTGCGTCACTATATGAAATAACTCTATTCACTGTATTAGCAATCGAAGAGATAAACCACTTTCCAGCAGGAACATAGAGCATGACTGCACCCAATGTTATTTGCAATAATAATGCAGCCCCGACGGTCCGTAATCTTATCTTTCTTTTATTTACTGAAAAAACATAGGCGATAAACAATAAAATGCATATCCCCGCCAAACTACGCAATAAATCCATAACCCCCCCGAAGTACCTCGAAGTTCCTATATAGATAGCTCATGCTCGAAAAGGTGCCCCTCGGACAACAAATGTGTCAGGGCACCTCAAAGATATGAGCAAGTATTTTGTAATAAGGACAATATTTAAAGCGTGTTACCGTTCTTTATTAAATAATGCTCTGATAGGAGCAGGCAATTTTGGCAGCTAACTGCGCATTATTAAATACCAACTGTATGTTAGCGTTTAAACTGTCACCACCGGTTAATTCAGCTACTCTGGCCAACAGGAATGGCGTACTTTCTTTACCAATAACCCCCTGCTCTTCTGATTCTTTTACTGCCTGATCAATGGCAGCATTGATCATCTCTTCGGGTAAAGCATATTGTGGTGGGATGGGGTTGGCAACAACCATTCCTCCACGCAGGCCGATACTCCATTTGGCATTCATTGCTGCCGCAATTTGCTCAGCACTGTCTAAGGTAATACTGACCTCAAACGGGCTGGTCCGACAGAAAAAAGCGGGCAGTGACCGAGTCTGATAACCAATAACCGGCACCCCATTAGTTTCCAGATATTCCATGGTTAGACCTAAGTCCAAAATAGATTTAGCGCCGGCGCAAACCACCGTCACATTAGTTTTCGCCAACTCCTGTAAATCGGCGGAAATATCAAATGTGGTGGCCGCACCACGGTGTACACCACCAATACCGCCGGTCGCAAAAACCTTAATCTTCGCCATTTGTGCAATAATCATGGTGGAAGCCACTGTTGTAGCACCATGTTGTCCATTTGCTATCACAAAAGGCAAATCACGACGGCTGACTTTCATAATGCTATGGCCTTCCTTGCCCAGCAATTCTATTTCGTCACGGGATAGGCCCGCTTTCATCCGGCCGTTTATAACGGCAATAGTGGCAGGCACAGCGCCATTCTCACGAATTTTCTGCTCTACCAGTAACGCTGTTTCTACATTTTGTGGGTAAGGCATCCCATGAGAAATAATGGTAGATTCTAATGCGACGACGGCTTTATTTTGCGCCAAAGCCTGTGCAACCTCTGGTGATATATCTAAATAAGATTGTGCCATTGCGTTATTTGTCATGGTTGTAATTCCAATAGTTTTTTAACACTGCCATTTGACAGATTGGGGTTATTAGTCAGTTCCGAAGAGAGCGTTAATGCTGAGCACCCTTGAGCAAAACGGATACTCTCAGCAAATTCCATGTCATCCAGCCAGCAACTTGCTAAACCAGACATCATCGCGTCTCCGGCCCCGGTAACATTCACAATGTTGATATTCAGTGGCAATGACCAGCCAACCTGTCCATCAATTTCACTGAAATAAACCCCCTCTTTTCCCATACTTAATGCCAGGCGCTGGACGCCTTGTTGGTGAAACCAGTGCGCCACCACCGGAATATCATCGTGGCTGTTAATTTTCATGCCACTGAGTATCTCTGCTTCCAGACGATTAGGTTTCAGCGTGTGAATATGGGATAACCAGTTTTTAATTCTGGGTGCTTTGAATGCTGAAACCGTATCGACGAATACAGGAACATTACCGGCATTGGTAAATATCCATGAGAGGGCTTCTTCGGTTAAATTACAGTCGACGACTAATATTCCCGCGTGTTGAATTATCTCTTTGGTGGTTGCTAATAATGACGGCGTTAGTTTTTCTAATATGCGCATATCATTAATCGCCACCAACATTTCGCCACCATCATCGAGTAACGAAACATAAGTAGAGGTATTTTCACCGTGCAAACTGTGGCAATTACTGACATTGACACCGGCGCGTTTAGCCTCATCAATCAGGGTCGCACCATAAAAATCATCTCCCACCACCGAGATGAGATGGCACTCTTTGCCTAATAGCGCAATATTTTCAGCAATATTTCGCCCAACACCGCCTGGGGTGCATTTTATTTTCCCTGGGTTGGAATCTTCATAAATGAGCTTACTGGCTGCATAACCACAAACATCCATATTTACCGAGCCAACCACCACCACATAACTGTGCTCAGATAATATATATCCCTTTCCTTTGATATAACCTTTTTGCATTAGATTCATAATGTGACCCGCCACCCCCGAGCGACTAATGCCTAGAATATCGGCAATTTCTTGCTGGGGGATCAATGGATCTCGTCTCAGAAGCTGCAATATTTGTTTTTCTCGGCTGGTCATAATGAACACTTGTTTGTTTTTAAACATGTGCTTGTTTTATTATTTTGACTAAATAGAGTAAAGCGTATTTTATTACTCTATTTCAAAGTTGAGAGAACGATCGTAAGCGTGTTTTCAAGCAGTTACAGCACATTTTCTGTGAGGTAACTCAAGTTCTTCCGATAGGAAAATAAGTTTTAAATAGTAATATTCTGACAGGAAGGATATTCCACTAAAAATAAAGATAGATAATCAAGAGGATAACAATACACGCAGAAGCAACCCAACAAGTGTTTGGTTGTCTATTTTTGGGTAGGTAAATTGATGAATAGCCATAAACGCGTTACATCGAATAATGATCTATTTCACACTTAAAGGCTGATACTTCACAGGGAGATTAACCAGAGAAAAAAATAAAACGACAGCAGCAGCCAGATGTCGTTTTACTGTATATGTTCTATCTGGTAATTAGCTACGCACTAAATCGTCGCCATAGCCAATCCACTTATAGGTTGTCAATGCATCCAACCCCATCGGGCCACGGGCATGAAGTTTTTGCGTACTTACTGCCACTTCAGCGCCTAAACCAAACTGGCCGCCATCGGTGAAACGGGTGCTGGCATTGACATAAACTGCCGATGAATCCACCGCCCGGACAAAATGTTCCGCGCTACTGAGTGAGCGGGTCAGAATAGCATCAGAATGGCTGGTGCCATGCTCGCGAATATGGTCAATAGCAGCATTGATATTAGCCACAATCTCCACATTCAAATCCAGAGATAACCATTCATCGTCATAATCAGCAGCTTCAACAGCCACTACCTTGGCCTTACCTTCGGTCAGATACGGCAGCGCCTGCGGGCTGGCATGCAGTGTCACGCCAAAGGCATGCATTCGGGTACTGAGTACAGGCAGGAAGCGCTCTGCAATAGCTTGATGAACCAGCAAGGTTTCCAATGAGTTACACGCACTTGGCCGCTGAACTTTGGCGTTTTCAATCACTAATAACGCTTTCTCAAAATCAGCACTTTCATCCACAAAGGTATGACAAACCCCAATACCACCGGTAATCACCGGAATGGTTGATTGCTCACGGCACAGTTTATGTAAACCAGCCCCACCCCGTGGAATCAACATATCGACATAGCGATCCATACGCAGTAACTGATTTACCAATTCCCGATCAGGGCTTTCAATCGCCTGCACTGCCGCCGCGGGTAAGCCGCACTGTTCCAGTGCCTGCTGGATAACCTTCACGGTTGCCTGATTAGTGTGATGAGTCTCTTTGCCACCCCGCAAAATCACGGCATTGCCGGTTTTCAAGCAGAGGCTGGCGACATCAATCGTAACGTTAGGACGCGCTTCATAAATGACACCAATCACCCCCAGAGGCACACGGCGGCGTTCCAGCTTTAAGCCACTGTCAAGTAGGCTGCCATCAATAACGCGGCCCACAGGGTCATTCAGGCGGCATACCTGACGCACATCATTAGCAATAGCCGCTAAGCGTGCCGGGGTCAATAACAGCCGATCGAGCAGCGCCTCACTCATGCCCGTATCACGTGCAGCCTGCATATCTTGCTCGTTGGCATGCAAAATAGCCTGACTTTCAGATTCCAACAGGTTAGCTATTACTGCCAGCGCCTGATTTTTCTTTGCCGTGCTCAACATTGCCAACTGCCAGGAAGCCTGTTTGGCGGCTTTCCCCATCTGTTCCAGCATGCTCATGCTCGCTCCTTAGCTAACAATCATATCGTCACGATGAACCGCCACCGGGCCATATTCGTACCCGAGGATTTCACTGATTTGTTGCGAGTGATGCCCCGCTAACATGCGCAGCGCATCGCTGTTATAGCGTGATACACCGTGGGCCAAATCCCGCCCGCCAAGATTGCGGATACGGATCACTTCACCACGGGAGAAATCCCCTTGAACACTGCGAATACCTTTGGGCAGCAGCGAACTGCCGCGCTCCATAATAGCGGCTACAGCCCCATCATCGACCGTAATTTCACCCGCTGGCGGTGCACCAAAAATCCAGCGTTTACGGTTTTCCAACGGGGTTTCCAGTGCATGGAAGCGAGTACCAACCGGCGTGCCATCAATCACATTCGCAATAACACCGGACTGACTGCCCGCGGCAATAATCACATCAATACCAGCGCGGCAGGCAACATCTGCTGCTTGCAGTTTAGTGGCCATACCACCAGTGCCAAGGCCTGAGACACTATCGCCAGCAACTCCGCGCAAAGCATCATCGATACCATGCACTTCGCGAATAAGCTCAGCTTCAGGATTGTTACGCGGATCAGCCGTGTATAACCCCGCCTGATCGGTCAGTAACAGTAGCTTATCGGCACCGGCAAGAATGGCTGCCAGTGCCGAGAGATTATCGTTATCGCCTACTTTGATTTCAGCGGTGGCGACAGCATCATTCTCATTGATTACCGGCACGATGCGGTTATCCAGCAAGGCATTCATGGTGTCACGGGCATTGAGAAAACGCTCTCTGTCTTCCAAATCAGCACGGGTCAGTAACATCTGACCGATATGGATGCCATAGATGGAAAACAGCTGTTCCCAGAGCTGGATTAGCCGGCTTTGCCCGACTGCGGCTAACAGTTGCTTTGAGGCAATAGTGGCAGGCAATTCTGGATAACCCAAGTGTTCACGCCCGGCGGCAATCGCCCCGGAGGTGACAATAACAATACGATGACCTTTTGCGTGTTGCTGGGCACATTGGCGCACCAGTTCAACAATATGGGCACGGTTAAGACGACGGGAACCGCCGGTCAGAACACTCGTCCCCAATTTCACAACCAATGTCTGGCTGCCACTCATAATTTTTCTGCCATTGGGATGAATTAAAGAAACAATATATACCCAAAGTAATTGGAGTTGCAGTATGGCTGCCAGCGAACTCATCCCGATGAGCTTATTCATGTAAGAACAAATGTGACTCGGGTGAATGAACGTCGCTAACAACCCTGCGGCTCTATGTACGAAGGGGATGGGTCTTTGTAGCAGGCGGGAGGCATAATGCCAACAGTCAGAATGAGAAATTCCCCCTTTTATTGTGCTAAAGGGGGAATATTCTATTTAATTAGGCATTAACAAACAGACTTCTAAGCGGACAACTTCAGCGGCTGATCGCTAAAATGCTGCGCTGGCTCCAATCTCATTTCAATTGAAGTCAACATCTCAGCAAGGCGTTTATGGAAACCACGCAGCGTGGTCTCCAGTTTCTCTTGTATTTCAGGATCTTTAATCTTTTCCGCTTTCCAACTGCCTTCTTTATTAAACAGGCCGAACTGGTAAACGTAGGTAAAATGGTCTTCTGCCGGTTCCAACTCTATCCACCAGCCCCAAAACTCACGTTTCTCGGGGGCAAGCTTCACATTGACGCAAACAGCTAAACAGTCAAAGAAAAAATGGTCACTCTGGCACTGCCCTTCACGCAGATATGGTCCTAAAGCGGCAAAACGTTTCATAAGCTTACTTTTAGGATGAGCACTGGTCGACGTCATTCTTAAATCTCCTTATATAGACGATCCTTTTTAGCAAACTGTTAAAAATTAGCAACTCATTAACGCATTTTATCTTCTAACCACTCACTGGCTTGCAATAATGCACGGTGGAAATTGTCGTACAGCGGCGTTGATGATATAGGTAATAGCTTGCCATCCGCCGAGGAAGAACAGATTAACTTCGCCTCTTCTTTCGGGCTGAATGGATCATTTTCCCAGTAGCCCGCCAACATAGGTGTTTGGCAACGCCGCCCCAGCAACCCCTGTGTTTTCAGCGAATAGCGGTTCATTTCTGTTCTAAGCGTTTCATCTGCCGCATCAGCCATTCCCAATCGGCTGGCCATAACATCCATATACATATCTGGCACCTGGCGCTGGCTGTCAGCGTTACACAGAAGATAATGCACAATCGGCCCAAGGCATGCCACAGCACGCACCCGCTGCGGCTCTAAATACCCCAGGCGCACCGCTACGTTGGCACCGAAACGGAAACCGAAAACACTGACTCGCTGATGATCAACCCAAGGGATATCCGGCAATGCCTGCAATACTTGCTGATGCAGATAACTGGTGTCCTGCGTTAACTTCCAACGCGACGAAGCCCCCACCGATGGCATGTCCACCGTCAACATGGCTATCCCTTTCGGGGCCAGATAGTCACGGAACAGGCGATGATAGTCACTTTGCAATGTATCCAACCCACCACACATCAATACCGTTGGGAATGGCGCACTGCCAACAGTCGGCATATGCAGGAACCCCGCCAGCGTACCGCCATCTGAAATCGCGAAATTAAGCTCTTTCAGGTTATACGGCAGGTGTTCAGCGGCGGCTTCATAGGCGCGGTTTGATAACACCTCGACTTGCTCGGCCAGCTCATCACCTTTCAGATGTGGGTAACCCGCAATGCTGTATAAATTGGCCGCATTTAACCAGTATTGACCAGCATTCATCGGGTCGCTCTCTTCCATGGCTTTTTGCTGCCACAGCATCCCCTGATGAGCCCACTCATAAATCCAGTTACCATTGCGATAGCCCACCACGGTATCTAGCAGTTCGTTATCGCTGTGTTCTGCCTTTGAACAGGCAATGCGTGACAACACTTCTTCTATTTCAAGGGGGTCAACACCGCGCCAGGTCCATATCAAACGGTTGATCATCCGATACCAATGGCTGGTGGTATCACCATCCAAGGCAGAATGTACCGTCATAGGATGGTTGCAGTGAGCATGCCGCACGAGAGTTGAAGTTTCAGGATGTTTGAACTTTGGTTTAAACAGAATTTCAGAGAGGTTGGCTTGTGCCATGGTAACGATAGCCTCCATAAGCCGTGATTCAGGCCCGATAAGGGCTGGTCAGATGGGGTCAAGTGTACTCATACTGCGGAGAAAATGAAACGCCCGGAGCTGACCAGGCGTTTAAAGCCAACTAAATTACTTACCGCTTAAAGGAGCAACAAAGGTTACAGCCATATCCCACGGCTGCTCAATCCAGGTGCCCTGAGGAATATCAACCACATAATCATCAACTAATGGGCGACCAGCAGGTTTGGCGAAAATAGTAACAAAGTGTGCCTTCGGATACATCTCACGGATAGCTTTCGCAGTGCCGCCAGTATCAACCAAATCATCAATCACAATAAAGCCTTCGCCGTCACCTTCAGCACGTTTCAGGACTTTAAGCTCGCCTTGGTTATCATGGTTATAACTGGCGATGCAAACGGTGTCGACATAACGAATACCCAGCTCACGCGCCAGAATACCCGCTGGCACCAAACCACCACGGCTTACCGCAATAATCCCTTTCCATTGATCGGCTGGCAGTAAACGCTGTGCCAGTTTGCGGGCGTGAATTTGCAACATATCCCAGGTAACGACGTATTTTTCGCTCATAAAGTGTAATCCCAGCCAGTAAAGGAGTGGCTTGCCATGTATCAGAAGGGGAAAAAAGGTTGCGCGAGATTATAGTGAGCCAGCCGGATAAAAACCAGCAATTATCGGGTTAATTAATCGGGTCTAATGCGGTAATTGTGCGGCGAAACGCGCGTAATGCCGATGAAAGTGATATTCTCAAACCATCTCGCCATTCCGATGGCGGTTTGTCACTACCCTTAAAATCTTTAGTCATCAACCCGATAGCATCTCTGACATCTTCATCCTGAGGTTGCCGATATGAGCATGCTGTTACAGGAGACTTACAGTGTCTGAACTGTCTCAACTTTCGCCTCAGCCGTTGTGGGATATTTTCGCAAAAATCTGCTCAATCCCCCATCCGTCTTACCATGAAGAAGCGCTGGCGCAGCACATTATGACGTGGGCCAAAGAAAAAGGTCTGCACGCTGAGCGTGACAAGGTCGGTAATATCTTGCTGCGTAAGCCTGCTACCAAAGGGATGGAGAACCGTAAGCCAGTTGCGCTGCAAGCTCATCTGGATATGGTTCCGCAGAAGAATAATGATACGGTACATGACTTTACCAAAGATCCTATCCAACCATATATCGACGGTGAATGGGTTAAAGCCCGTGGCACCACATTGGGTGCGGATAACGGCATTGGTATGGCTTCTGCGCTGGCCGTATTGTCTGATGACAGCGTTGAACATGGCCCACTGGAAGTGTTACTGACCATGACCGAAGAAGCCGGTATGGATGGTGCCTTCGGCCTGCAACCTAATTGGTTGAAAGCCGATATTCTGATTAATACCGATTCTGAACAGGAAGGTGAAATCTATATGGGTTGCGCTGGTGGTATTGATTTTATCACCACTCTGGCCCTGAAGCGCGAAGCCGTTCCTGCTGGGTTCCAAACCCTGAAACTGACCTTAAAAGGCCTTAAAGGTGGTCACTCCGGTGCGGATATCCATTTAGGTTTAGGCAATGCCAACAAGCTGCTGGCCCGCTTCCTGTTTGAACACGCAAAAGATCTGGATCTGCGCGTATTGGATCTCAATGGCGGTACATTGCGTAACGCTATCCCGCGTGAGGGTTCGGTGATCCTGGCAGTTAGTGCAGATAAAGTCGATCAATTGAAAAGCCTTAGTCAGGCGTATCTGGCAACGTTGAAAAACGAGCTGGCGGCGGTGGAAAAAAATCTGGCACTCCTGCTCGAACCGGTATCCACTGAGACAAAAGCGCTGACTAAAGACACACAGCAGCGTTTAGTGGCACTGCTGAATGCCACGCCAAACGGTGTAATTCGCATGAGTGATGCCGTTAAAGGCGTGGTTGAGACCTCACTGAATGTCGGTGTGGTTACCATGAATGAGAACGAAGCAGAAATCATCTGTCTGATTCGTTCCCTGATCGACAGCGGCAAAGATTACGTGGTGAGCATGCTGACGGCAATTGGTCAGTTGGCTGGTGCACAAACGCTACCGAAAGGCGGTTACCCTGGCTGGCAGCCGGACCCAACCTCTCCTGTCATGGCATTGGTGCGGGAAACATACCAAAAACTGTTCAACAAAACACCGAACATCATGGTTATCCACGCGGGTCTGGAGTGTGGTTTATTCAAAAAACCTTACCCGGATATGGATATGGTGTCGATTGGGCCAACCATGACCGGCCCACATTCACCGGATGAACAAGTTCATATCGAAAGCGTGGGTCAATATTGGCAGTTACTGACCGCCCTGCTAAAAGCCATTCCAGAACGGGCATAAACAAATCTGATTGATCTTTATGTGATAACGGCGGTGCTTCGACCCGCCGTTTTTTATTGCATATACTATTCCCAACTAAGCAATAATTGCCGCTCAAGTTGTGGATCCAGTAAAGTGACATGTAGCCCTACCAAGCGAACTCCCCGCCCGGCTCGCCGTTCATTCCATGCAGTGCGCGCCACTTGTAGCAGATCAGTCTTATTCAGTTCCGGCCAGACATGCTCCTGCGTAGTTTGTTGAAAATCATGAAATTTCAATTTAATACCCTGACGCGCAATATGCAGATCCGGCCTCACTTTACGTAATCGAGTTTCCAGTTCAATATAAAGCTGTTCAATCAATGCCTCACAACTTTCCCAGTCATGAATATCTTCCGCCAGCGTTCTTTCAACACCGACCGATTTACGCAATCTGTCCGGGGATATTTCCCGCTCATCAATACCGTGGCTACGCTCCCACAACACATGACCGAATTTGCCAAAACGCTTTAATAGTTCAGCCTGCGGATAGTTTTGTACCTCGCCGCAAGTAACCAACCCGAGTTCTTGTAAACGTTTAGCGGTCACTTTCCCCACGCCAGGAATCTTACTCAACGGCAAATCATGCAGGAAAGGCTGAATCTGATTAGGGGTGATGACATATTGACCATTCGGTTTATTCAGATCTGACGCAATTTTGGCCAGAAATTTTATCGGGGCAATACCGGCGGAGGCGGTCAGACTCAGTTCATCAGAAATCGCTTGACGGATTTCCTGAGCAATTAAAGTGGCAGAACCACTGCATGCAGAGCAATCAGAAACATCCAGATAGGCTTCATCCAGCGAGAGCGGCTCAATCAGCGGGGTATAGCGAGCGAAAATTTCACGGATATGCAGCGACGCCTCTTTATAAGCCGCCATTCTGCCAGGAATAACTTTAAGCTGTGGGCAGAGTTTAAGTGCCATCGCCGTTGGCATAGCACTACGAACACCATAACGTCTGGCAGGGTAATTGGCCGTACTGATCACTCCACGCCGATCGCGGCTGCCGCCAATCGCGATGGGAATATCACGCAAACTGGGATCGTCGCGCATTTCCACTGCCGCGAAGAAGCAATCCATATCGACATGAATAATCTTACGCATGTTATCTTTCCCCAACCAAACCACTGTATAAGGATACAGTTAAATCGGAAAAATTCAAGATTATCCTAATCCTCAACCCGCCTCAGATTGCTTATCGGAGGCTAGCCTGCTATCTGTTTACTCAGTCCTCTCCAATATCAGCAAGTCCCGCCGATAAAGCTGGCTAGACGGCCTAAATCCACATTACCTCTCGAAAGAATCACACCAGCCCGTTTGCCGCGCAGATCGAACTGATCACCAAACGCAACGGCTGCCTACAGGCAACCGCTGGGTTCAACCACAATCTTCATTTAGTGGTCGCTAAAAATAGAACTCTTCAATGACTTATCTTGCTGATGCCGTTCTAACGCCAGTTCAATCAGTGTTGTGATCAACTCTGTAGAACCGACTCCCGTGGCGCGCCAGAGTTTGGGGTACATACTGATATTAGTGAAACCAGGTAGTGTATTGATTTCATTTATAATAACGGTATTTTCTGGCGTTAAAAAGACATCTACCCGTGCCAGACCACGGCATTCAAGCGTACGAAACGCGGCTAATGCTACTGCGCGAATATTGTCGCTGGCTGCATTGTCTATCACTGCAGGGATAACCACCTGAGCACCGGTTTCATTAATATACTTGGTATCGTAGGAGTAAAATTCATCACTGACGACCACTTCACCACACAGGCTAGCTCGAGGGTTATCATTACCCAGTACCGCACATTCAATCTCGCGCCCAACAATAGCTGATTCAACTAATACCTTATGGTCAAAATCAAACGCAAGCGTAACAGCCTGCTGGTATTCAGCCGCATTGCGTACTTTACTCACCCCAACCGAGGAGCCTTGATTTGCCGGTTTGATAAATAAAGGTAAGCCAAGTTTTGCCGTTATCTGCTCAAAACTGTAATTATCTTTATTTGTCCGTGTCAGCGTAATAAAAGGGGCAATATTCAACCCGGCATCACGCAGTAACCGCTTGGTGAGATCTTTATCCATGCTGACCGCAGATCCCAGCACGCTGGACCCAACGAAGGGGATATTGGCCATGCGCAGCAAGCCTTGCAAAGAACCATCCTCGCCTAATGTACCGTGTACTATCGGGAAAATAACATCCAGTTGCGCCAATGCTGTGGCATTATCCGCCGCAATCAGTTGCTGGCGCTCTTGACCGGGAATCAACGCTACATTTCTGTTTGAGTGATTCAGGGAGATCAGCGCTGGATTCTCTGCATTTAACAAATAGCTGGATGCATCGTTAACATGCCATTTCCCCTGTTTATCAATACCCAGTAGCGTGACATCAAACTTTTCCTTATCAATCGCCTCTACGATGTTTTTAGCCGACTGCAACGACACTTCATGCTCAGCCGATTTACCACCAAAAATCACACCAACCCGCAATTTCGACACACAGTATTCCTTCTTAAAATCTGGCACTTAAAGGTGCAACAACCCAGTGAAATCTCACCTCACACTAATACAATCTTTGTCTGCTTAACTAATGGTTTTTAAGATTTATACAGAATTTTCTCACTCCGCGACAGGGAATAAACATCATCAATATCAGTATGTAATTCTATCGTTGATGAATACCACCCTATTTATTCATATCAAGATAACCACCGCGATGAGTCATAATTATCCTAATCAAAACACCAACTAATTACGTATATAACAGAATTGAATACTGTTATTGGTTTTTTTTTGCATTTTGTCATTTATTTTTAATAAAAAACCATTAAATTCGACAAGGTCGAAAAATGTTAGTTATATGATTAACCTTCACCTCATAAAATTCATTATTAGATAATGAATGGAAACTATATATTATGCGAAATTATATAATGGCTACCCTACTCCTTTCCGCTACCTTTGTTGTTAACGCCCAATCTGTTACCCTTGCAGCGCCACAAATTATTGCCCACCGTGCAGGAACGGCTGATGCGCCAGAAAATACCTTACCGGCTATCGATAAAGCACTGTCTAATGGTGCTGACGCCATATGGATTACATTACAACTATCGAAAGATAATATTCCGGTATTGTATCGCCCTATAGACCTCAAAGAGTTGACAGATAAGTCCGGTACCATCTCAGGTTATACTGCACAACAACTGGCTAAAGTGGATGCGAGCGTTGCCTATGATAAGAAACATTATATTCAACCGAAGGCTGGCACACACACAGGTATTCCCACACTTGATGAAGTGCTGAAGAAGTATCCTGACACGACATTCTATCTGGACATTAAATCGCCCGATGCCGACCCAATAACCTTTGCCAAAGCCCTAAAAGAGACGCTTACCGCAACCAGCAAAGGAGAAAAAGATCGCTTCGTACGTACCCGAGTTTACTCTACGGATGATAACTATCTGGAAGCACTGGATAAAGTGAATGAAACCAGTGATATCTCACATAAAATCAATCGATTTGAAAGCCGCAACTTTACTCGGACTCAATTAGCTAATATTACGATGGATCATAAATGTGAATTGCCAGCAGATAATAAAGAACGTTGGTATGGTTTAGAGTTACATCGAAAAGTACAAGTGGTAGAAAAATACACGTTGGGCGAAGGGCGTTCTGATGCAGTATTAAGTTGGGATAAAGAGGCGATGGATTGTTTTAGAAGGAATACCAACGCACATATTATTTTCTTCGGCATCAATACTCCCGAAGATTATAAAAAAGCGAGGGAATTACAGGCAAATGGAGTTATGGTTGATTCTCCTGCACTTTTTAAAAGTATAGTGAGTAAGTAAGAATAAATAAGTAAAGAACAACCACAATGGTATAGACGTAAATCAGAAAATGAAAAACAGCATTATCGACGTAGACTAATCAGCCACGAATAGCACTAAAGCGTAAATACCCCCCTGGTCAACACTGAGTTGGCTGGGGGGTTATGTCTAAATTTGCTTGTCGTGCATATAACCACGTTTTATACAGAATGCTCGGCATTAAAGCATCGTAATCTATAACACATCTTATAGGATACGGTATTGATCCAATTTTTTCTGGCGAGCGGCTTCCTTAGCCAAGCGCTTCTTACGAGAATCACAAGGCTCAGGGCAATCACATACTTTCTCCATCCCCAAACCCGTTATTCCTCCGCAACTGCCCTGTAAGGTTTTACGTTTTACGATATAACCTAACGACATCCCGCCGATGGCCAATAGAAAAAAGACAAAGGATGCGATAAAAACAGTCAACATATCCTCTCCTATCAAGGCCGTTTTTGCAGATAAGGTTTGAACGCATCAGAATAGCGTTCCTCAAAACCTTCATCGGTTTTTACTATCATAAACACTGGAATACCCAGTAAATTAGCGAGTGCCATCCCTCTTTCTGGCCCAAGGACATCTAACCCAGTCGACAGTCCATCTGCGGTCATACAGCTTGGGTCCAAAACAGTAATTGAGACTAATCGGTGGTTAATTGGTCGGCCAGTATCCGGGTCAATCGTATGTGAGTAACGCACACCATTCTGTTCAAAGTAATTACGATAATCCCCTGAGGTTGCTATTGCCATACGTCCAGGTTCGATAACCTCTTGAGCACTTTGCGCAGAACCTGCGACAGGTTTTTCTATCGCAATGCGCCAAGGTTTATTTTCCCCATTATTGCCACGAGTCCGTACTTCCCCTCCGATATCAACCATATAGTTGGTGATATTTTGCGTTTCCAGATATTCGGCTACAACATCGACCCCATATCCCTTGGCAATAGAGGATAGATCAACATACAACTCAGGGATCCGTTTGAGCAAGGCACCATTTTCTACGGCCAGATTATTAATACCGACCCATGCCCGACGTTTGGCAATTTCAGCCTCAGTAGGAACAACATCTGGCCGCCCTTCAGGACCAAAGCCCCATAAGTTAACCAAAGGTCCGACGGTGACATCCAGCGCCCCATCGGTCAGGCGATTAATGCGAATAGCCTCACGCACGACTTTAGCCGTCGCCGCTGAAACCGCGAAAGGTGTATTCACGGCACGACTTTGATTGAAGCGACTCAATTCAGAGTCGGGCCGATATGTCGACATCTGGTCATTAACCTGTTCCAACTCGCGGTCTATTTCCTGCTGTAACTTCTCTGGGCTGGGTGTGGATGAGTCACTCATATACTTAATTGAATATGAAGTTCCCATGGTTTTACCTTCGAGATTAACTTGCTCAGGACCACATCCTGTGAGCAGCAAAATCCCCACCACTGCCATGAACCAATGTGTTATCTGTTTCTGCACAATATCCCCAATTGCAGTAAAAAGCCGTGTAATGGCAAATCAGCCACCAAAATCATCAAGCATAATATTGTCGTCTTCCACACCGAGATCCTTCAGCATCTTGATAACTGCCGCATTCATCATCGGAGGGCCACACATATAGAATTCACAATCTTCCGGTGCCGGATGATTTTTAAGGTAATTTTCTAACAACACGTTATGAATGAAGCCGGTATATCCCGTCCAATTATCTTCCGGCTGTGGGTCTGATAATGCAACGTGCCAACGGAAATTATCATTCTCAGCCTGTAACTGGTCAAAATCTTCTTCATAGAACATTTCACGCCGTGAACGCGCACCATACCAAAAACTGATTTTACGCTTCGAATGTAGCCGCTTAAGCTGATCAAAAATATGCGAGCGCATCGGTGCCATACCCGCCCCTCCGCCAATAAAGACCATCTCGGCATCGGTATCTTTGGCAAAAAACTCACCAAATGGACCAGAGATAGTCACCTTATCACCGGGTTTTAGTGACCAGATATAAGAGGACATAATACCTGGCGGTGCATCAGGAACTGACGGTGGTGGCGTGGCAATACGCACGTTAAGCATGATAATGCCACGCTCTTCCGGGTAGTTTGCCATCGAGTAGGCACGCACCGTTGGTTCAACGACCACTGACTCGAACCGGAACAGATTGAATTTATCCCAATCACCGCGATATTCATCAGGCACATCGAAGTCCGCGTATTTAACAGTATGCGGTTCGGCCTCTATTTGGATAAAACCACCGGCACGGAATGGCACCACTTCACCATCTGGAATCTTCAGTTTCAGTTCTTTGATAAATGTGGCTTTATTATCATTAGAGATAACTTCACACTCCCACTTTTTCACCCCAAAGATTTCTTCTGGCAATTCAATTTTCAGATTTTGCTTAACGCTAACCTGGCAAGCTAACCGGCAGCCTTCTTTCGCTTCACGCTTTGAGATATGTGAAAGTTCCGTCGGCAGGATATCCCCGCCACCTTCTTTAATTGTCACGCGGCACTGCCCGCAGGAACCGCCACCACCACAAGCTGAAGAAACGAAAATACCTTGGCTGGAAAGCATGTTGAGCAGCTTATCCCCTGCCGGAGCGGTAAAACTTTTGTCCGCATCATCATTAACATCAACGGTAATATCACCGGTATTCACCAATTTTGATTTGGCAAATAGAATCATCACCGTCAATGCCAGTACGATGAGGGTGAACATCACTACGCCCAGAATTATTTCCATGAATTATTCCTGCCTTTATAAATTCACACCGGAGAAAGACATAAACCCTAAGGCCATCAATCCGGTTGTGATAAAGGTGATCCCTAACCCCTGTAAGCCCGCAGGCACATTGGCATATTTCATTTTTTCGCGAATACCTGCGAGGGCCACAATCGCCAGCATCCAACCGATACCCGAACCAAAGCCATAAACGATGGACTCAGGGAAGTTGTAATCTCGTTGCGCCATAAAGGAGACGCCGCCGAAGATGGCGCAGTTGACGGTGATCAGTGGCAGGAAAATACCCAATGCGTTATAAAGTGCCGGGAAATAGCGATCGAGAATCATCTCCAACACCTGCACTATGGCAGCAATAACACCAATAAAGGTGATGAAGTTGAGGAAACTAAGATCAACCCCTTCAACCAATGCGCCATCACGCAGCACCAGGTTATAAACCAGATTATTCGCAGGTACTGAGATACCCAATACCACCGTTACCGCGATACCAAGGCCAAAGGCAGTCGACACTTTCTTGGAAACAGCGAGGAAAGTACACATCCCCAAAAAGAATGCTAACGCCATATTCTCCACAAACACCGCGCGGACAAACAGACTGATGTAATGTTCCATCGTCAATTACTCCTTCTCAATCTGCGCAGGTTTCAGGGTACGTAGACCCCAAATCAGCAAACCAATGATAAAGAATGCGCTTGGTGCCAACAGGAACAATCCGTTCGGCTGATACCACCCGCCGTTCTGGACGGTTTCAAATACTGTTACTCCAAATAATTTGCCGGAGCCAATCAGTTCGCGAACAAAACCCACCAACACCAGCACTACGCCGTAACCCAAACCATTACCAATACCATCCATAAAGCTTTCAATCGGCGGCGATTTCATCGCATAAGCTTCAGCACGCCCCATCACAATACAGTTAGTAATAATCAGGCCGACAAATACGGATAGCTGTTTGGATATCTCATAGGCATAAGCCCGTAAGATCTGATCGACCACAATCACCAGCGAGGCAATAATCACCATCTGAACAATGATGCGCACGCTGTTTGGAATATGATTGCGAATCAGTGAGATAAAGAAACTGGAGAACGCCGTTACCAAGGTAACGGCCAGCGTCATCACTAATGCGGTTTCCAGCTTGGTGGTCACCGCCAGCGCGGAACAAACGCCAAGGATCTGTAAGGCTATCGGGTTGTTATCAAATAACGGCCCAAATAAAACCCGTTTAATCTCTTTGCTATCAGCCATTTTTTAACGCTCCTTCGCGCACTTTTTTCAGGAACGGGCCAAAGCCGTTTTCACCGAGCCAAAAATCAAAGCTGTTTTGCACCCCATTAGAGGTCAAGGTTGCACCTGACAGACCATCGATCGCATGAGGATCATTAGCCGGTGCGCGCCCTTTAACAATCCGAATAGCCGGTTGGCCTTGCTCGTCAAATAGCCGCTTACCAATCCATTGATTACGCCAAATTGGGTTCTCAACCTCGCCTCCCAGCCCTGGGGTCTCACCCTGATCGTAGTAGGTGATACCACGCACCGTTTTGCCGTCAGTGTCGATGGCAACAAAGGCATACATCATTGACCACAGACCGGAGCCATAAACAGGGAGAACTATCTTGTTGATTTGCCCGCTTTCACCACGTACCAGATAAATTTCAACGACATTCGCGCGCCGGCGGATGCCAGCAATATCCTGTGCGGGCGTCAGGGCAATGCTCATTTGGTCACTACGCAGTGCCTGAGCACGATCAAAGGTTGCCGGATCTTGTTGAATAAACGCACCGCTTTGCAAATCCAGCAGCCGTGGTTCAATGCGCAGCGCAAATTCCCGCTGAACGTCTTCTGCCGGCATTCTTGGTTGCAACAAACCCGCCACCGCTAGAATATTGCGCTGTTTGTCTAATAGCCGTTGCTCCTGCTGCTTGGCTTTCAAACCAACAGCCGCACCAGAAACCACCACAGAACACACCAGACAGAGCACAATTACCACCAGCAACGTTTTGCTGATGCTGTCATTATTTCTTGGTTTATCACTCGCCACGCGCTTTCCTCCGCTTGATGTTGGCCTGAACAACCACATAGTCAAACAGCGGTGCAAACAGGTTGGCGAACAGGATCGCCAGCATCATTCCTTCGGGATAAGCTGGATTAGCGACGCGGATTAACACACACATCGCACCAATCAAGCCGCCATACCACCATTTCCCTTTATTGGTAAAGGAAGCCGACACTGGGTCGGTCGCCATAAAGATCATCCCGAAAGCGAAACCACCGAGTACCAGATGCCAATACCACGGCATGGCAAATAACGGATTGGTAGTGGAACCAACCCAGTTAAATAGGTAGGCCGTAGCAATCATGCCAATCATGACCCCAGCCACAATCCGCCACGAGGCGATGCGGCCGAAAAGAATAATGGCACCGCCAATCAGGATCATCAGCGTAGAGACCTCGCCAATAGATCCGGGAATATTACCGAGGAAAGCATCCATCCACGTAATAGGCTGATTAGTAATGGTATTAACCAAACTGTGGCTACCGTTGACACTCCATTGTGACAATGGAGTTGCACCAGAAAAACCATCAGCGGCAGTCCACACCAAATCACCGGATATCTGTGCCGGATAAGCAAAGAATAGGAAAGCACGCCCAGCCAGTGCCGGGTTGAGGAAGTTACGCCCAGTGCCACCAAAAATCTCTTTACCAATAACCACACCGAAAGAGATCCCAAGTGCTGCTTGCCATAATGGCAATGTGGGAGGGACTATCAGGGCAAACAGAATCGAGGTGACAAAGAAACCTTCGTTGATTTCATGCTTGCGGACAATAGAGAATACCACTTCCCAAAAACCACCGACCACAAACACAACGGCATAGATAGGCAGAAAATAAACCGCCCCCAGCACCATTTTGCTTGCCCAGCCAGCATCTGGAGCCAATGACGCCCCTAGCATTTGTGCCAACCAGTAATGCCAGTCACTGGCTATAACCTGTTGCAGTTCCGCGCCACTGTAGAGTTGGTTTAGCGCCGGGATGGCCTGTAGCCCTACGTTATACATGCCCCAGAACATGGCTGGGAATACCGCCAGCCATACCAGAATCATCATCCTTTTCAGGTCGATTGCATCTCGTACATGGGAAGCACCCGGTGTTACTTTGCCCTGCGTATAGAAAATAGTGGCTGCGGCTTCATATAGCGGATAGTACTTCTCTAATTTGCCACCCGCTTCAAAGTGGTGCTCTATTTTCTCAAGAAAATTTTTCAGGCCCATCAGTTATCCTTCCTGCTCAATCTGGGTCAATATGTCGCGCAGTGCCGGACCGTATTCGTACTTACCGGGGCAGACAAATGTACATAAAGCCAAATCTTCTTCATCTAACTCCAGGCACCCTAGCGCTTGCGCGCTGTCGGTATCACCGGATAACAGATCACGCAACAAATGGGTTGCCAGGATATCCAGTGGCATCACCCGCTCATAGTTGCCAATAGGCACCATAGCGCGCTCCCCGCCGTGCATGTCGGTTGAGAAAGCAAACAGTTTGCGTTTGAAGAAATGGCCCAGCGTGGTGCGGGTGATCGAATATTTATCGCGACCTGGCATTACCCAACCAAATAGTTCTTTTTCTCGCCCTTCGCGGATAACCGATACTTGCTGGTGGAAACGGCCCAAATAACCATGAGTTGCGGAGAAAGCCGTGCCGCTGAGGACTGAACCAGAGATAATACGGTTCTCCCCCTCTTTTAACTTAGCCGCGGTTAATTCAGCCAGGCTGGCACCCAAACGGGTACGCACTAATACCGGTTGATTTACCTGTGGACCCGCCAGCGCAACGATGCGGTCAGTACAGAGTTCACCACGGGTAAATAATTTACCGATAGCAATCACATCCTGATAACCCACATGCCACACCATTTTACGCAAGCTCACCGGTTCAAGAAAATGGATGTGGGTACCAACCAGACCCGCAGGATGGGGGCCGGAGAATTCATTATAAGTTATCTGGGCATTAGAATGGTTGGCAACCACCTGCCCCGGGGCATGGCCCACATGCACCTTGCCTTCAGTTAGACGCGTAAGAACAGTTAAACCGTGCTTAAAGGCGTCTGACTCAGTGGCAATAATGACCTGCGGATTGGCTGCCAGCGGTTGGGTATCCATTGCACTGACAAAAATAGCGCGTGGGCGACTACTAGGAACAGGGGTTTTACTAAACGGGCGGGTTCTGAATGCGGTCCATAAACCAGACGCCAGTAATAGGCTTTGCACCTGTTCATTGCTCAGATGATTAAGGTCCGCTGCATCATAGTGTGGGAAAGGTACTTGCTCATCCCCTTCAATCTCTATCACAACAGATTGTAGCACCCGGCGTTCACCACGATTAATAGCGCTAATTCTGCCACTGGCGAACGCAGTAAAGGTCACCCCTGGATTTTTTTTATCTTCAAAGAGCGCCTGGCCTTTCTTAACCCAATCACCTTCTTGCACCAACATTGAGGGGCGCATGCCCACATACTCTTCACCGAGCAGAGCCACATGACGAATAGCAGGACCATCCTCTATCACCTGCACAGGTGCTCCGGCGATGGGTAGGTCGAGTCCTTTCTTTATTTTAATCATAGGTTTGAGCGACTTTATTAGTTATATCAAATGCTGTACTTAGCCCAGAGCGTACAGCCACATAAAGATAAGATACTTTCATGGTTCAGTTAAACGACGGTTTAATACCCAGTCAATTAGATCAACATAAACGCTAATTGAAAGCATCGCGGTAATGAGTACTGATACCCACATTGAATGATTTCAGGGTAAAATGGCTGTTATAACGATTACATGTGCAAGCCATCAGCAGTGGACGATTTTAGCATTTTCATTCCGCACTGTCTGACAAATGCAGTGACCTGGGTCAAGCAAACACGAATATTTTACGGCTAATTTATCTATCCACTCGGTAAAACCGTATCGTTAATTCATGTTTACCGACTTTGTGGTTATTTTATACAAAACATATATTGCTAAAATTTTTCCGACTGATAATCTGCGCCTATAAATCGAAAAATGCAGTGGCATAATTTACATAATATAAGTAGGAATAATAAATGGGCAAAATCGCACGGTTGTTTGCGATGCTTACGTTTGTGGTGATAATTGGTTTGCCTGCGGTATCCTTCACCAGCTCAGCCAGTGAGCCTGTGGCAGTATCCAAAGAGCTAAAACAACAATTACTCGGGTCATCGGTCTATATTCAGATTTTCAAAGAAGAACGTACCCTGGAATTATACGCCAGGCTACAAGGTGAATATCGTTTAGTGCAAAGCTATCGCATCTGTGAATTTTCAGGTGGCCTTGGCCCAAAACGCCGTGAAGGGGATTTTAAAAGCCCGGAAGGTTTTTACAGTATTGATATGCGCCATTTAAAACCTGACAGTAAGTTTTATCGGGCAATCAATATTGGCTTCCCAAATGATTATGATAAGTCGCAGGGTTATTCAGGGAAATATCTGATGATCCACGGCGCTTGCAAATCAATCGGCTGTTATGCAATGACCGATGCCTATATGGACGAGATATTTAACTACGTGCAAACGGCATTTATCTTTGGTCAGGAAAAAGTGGATATCAGTATCTATCCATTCCGTATGACTGAACAAAATATGCAACGCCACCGTAACTCGTCGGATTACAGCTTCTGGCGGCAATTACAGCCGGGATATGCCTATTTTACCAAAAACCGGATGCCCCCATCCGTTGCAGTGATCAACGGGCAGTATGTACTCAGCCGCCCGCCAGTCTCCAATGCACCGGTATCGCAATATGCGCTCACCAAATCAAATTCGCTCACCAAAACAGAATAATGCAAATTCACCTGGTGCAATTTTGTGCCAGGTTTCATTACCTGTCAGGGGTTGAGTCGCAATCACCGTGACCACATCTTTGGGTGTGGTCTGGCGTTGAAAATCTATCTCAACATCTTGATCCAGTAAGGTCGCTTTACCAAAAGGTGCCCGGCGCGTAATCCAATACAGATTGGTCGAACAGAACGCCATCACAAAACGCCCATCCGAGAGCAACATATTAAAGACCCCTTTGGCCCGCAACTGCTCACATAGGGTAGCGATATAGCGGAATACCGCTGGCCAGTTACTGGGAGTACGAGGGTAGCGCTTTGCCAATTGATTAAGTAGCCAGCAGAAAGCATATTCGCTGTCAGTCTGACCGATAGGCCGGAAAGTACCGGTCTCTAATTGACGATAACCTTTAAGTTGGCCGTTATGGGCATACGTCCAGTTTCGTCCCCACATTTCGCGGGTAAAAGGGTGGGTATTCTCTAACGCCACTTCACCGCGATTTGCCTGACGGATATGAGAAACCACCGCACAGGATTTTATCGGGTAGTCTTGTACCAAACGGGCTATGGGTGAATTAAAACTGGGTTGGGGATCTTTAAACGTGCGGCAACCATTACCTTCATAAAAGGTAATACCCCAGCCATCTTTATGTGGGCCAGTCCCCCCGCCCCTTTGCACTAGGCCGGTAAAGCTAAAGCAAATATCCGTGGGAACATTTGCGCTCATCCCGAGCAATTCGCACATAACCAACCTCCCGCGTATATCTTAGCTCTTGGTGTTGCAGCGTTGTAGCTGCTCTCGCTCACCGTCTAGGTGATCAACGAGATTGATAATACCGTTGATCACCACGACATATCAGGCTTTAACCATCTCTTTTTCAATCAATTGAATCAAGATATGAATCACTTTGATATGAATTTCCTGAATGCGATCGGCATAACCAAAATGGGGAACCCGAATTTCGATATCTGCCGTACCCGCCATTTTGCCACCGTCTTTACCCGTCAGGGTGATCACCTTCATCCCTTTGGCACGAGCAGCATCAATCGCCTTAATGACATTAGCTGAATTACCGGAAGTGGAAATACCGAGTAATACATCCCCTGCGCGGCCGACGGCTTCAACATAACGAGAGAAGATATAGTCATAACCAAAATCATTACTAACACAAGAGATATGGCTAACATCTGAAATAGCAATCGCCGGATAACCTGGACGATTCTCGCGGTAGCGGCCGGTCAACTCTTCGGCAAAATGCATGGCATCACAATGGGAACCGCCATTACCGCATGACAAGACTTTACCGCCAGCCTTAAAAGAATCAGCCAATAATACGGCTGCGCTCGCAATAGCATTGATATTGCTATCATCTTTCAAAAAGTTTGCCAGTGTGTCTGCTGCTTCATTCAATTCACTGCGGATTAAATCCTGGTACATGGGAGCCTCTTTATAGTTCTATGGCATCGATATTCATCAGCCGTCAGTGTACCGGATAGCATAAACAGCGAGAAGCACTGTAATGAATAAGACATAAGAGTTTTAACTATTAATGCGGGCAGTTTGTGAGATGAGTTGTAAATAACATGTAATGGTATTGATAAAAATAATGAGATGGACTACAACAAATGTATCTCTCAACAGGTCAGACCTCCTACATCTCAGGAGCTTCACTATGATGGTTCTTAGCATTGTTGCCTTACTGGTTCTTATTGGTGTGCTGTTCTATCACCAGGTGAACCTCTATCTCAGTAGTTTGATTCTTGTCGTTTACACCGCCGCGATGGGAGCGTTGCAGTTATGGTCATTCTGGGCATTATTGCCTCTGGTGATTGTTTTGCTACCCCTGACGCTGACCCCACTGCGCCAGTCACTGTTTTCTGCACCAGCATTGCGCATGTTCCGTAAAGTCATGCCTGCGATGTCACGCACCGAAAAAGAAGCGATTGATGCAGGTACCACTTGGTGGGAAGGTGATTTATTCCAGGGCCAGCCTGACTGGAAGAAACTGCATAACTACCCAAAACCGCAGTTAACTGCCGAAGAACAAGCTTTTATTGATGGGCCGGTAGAAGAAGCCTGTCGTATGGCTAATGACTTCCAAATTACCCACGAACTGGCTGACTTGCCGCCAGAACTGTGGGCGTATCTGAAAGAACACCGCTTCTTTGCGATGATCATTAAGAAAGAGTACGGCGGCCTTGATTTCTCAGCTTATGCTCAGGCACGTGTACTGCAAAAACTGTCTGGCGTGTCTGGCATTTTGGCCATCACTGTTGGTGTACCTAACTCTCTCGGCCCCGGCGAATTGCTGCAACACTACGGCACTGAAGAGCAAAAAAATCATTATTTGCCTGGTTTGGCTCGTGGCGACGAGATCCCTTGTTTCGCCCTAACCAGCCCAGAAGCGGGTTCTGATGCCGGCGCAATCCCAGATACCGGCACCGTCTGTATGGGCGAATGGCAAGGTAAGCAGGTACTGGGCATGCGCCTGACCTGGAATAAACGCTATATCACCCTCGCCCCGATCGCCACAGTGCTCGGGCTGGCGTTCAAACTGTCTGACCCTGAACATCTGTTGGGCGATACCGTTGATTTAGGCATCACCTGTGCGCTGATCCCAACCAACACCCCTGGGGTGGAAATTGGTCGTCGTCACTTCCCACTGAATGTGCCATTCCAAAATGGCCCGACCCGTGGCAACGATATCTTTGTGCCGATTGATTACATCATCGGCGGGCCAAAAATGGCTGGGCAGGGCTGGCGCATGCTGGTGGAATGCCTGTCTGTTGGCCGCGGGATTACCTTGCCGTCCAATGCCACTGGTAGCTTAAAAAGTGTGGCGATGGGGATCGGTGCTTACGCCTATATTCGTCGTCAGTTCAAAATCTCAATCGGTAAAATGGAAGGGATTGAAGAGCCGTTGGCGCGAATCGCCGGTAATGCTTATGTGATGGACGCGGCGGCAACCTTAATTACCAGCGGTATTATGCTAGGTGAGAAACCGGCGGTGTTATCCGCTATCGTTAAATATCACTGTACCCACCGTGGTCAACGCGCTGTGATGGATGCCATGGATATTGCCGGCGGTAAAGGGATCTGCCTTGGTCCGGCCAACTTCGTAGCCCGTGGCTACCAAGGTGCCCCTATCGGTATCACCGTTGAAGGCGCTAACATTCTGACCCGTAGCATGATTATCTTCGGCCAGGGGGCAATCCGTTGCCATCCGTTTGTTCTGGATGAAATGGCAGCAGCACAATCTAATGATGTTGCCGCCTTCGATAAAGCGCTGTTCGGTCATTTGGGCCATGTGGGTAGCAGCAAAATCCGTAGTTTCTGGTTGGGGCTGACCAATGGCCGCACCAGTGCCACACCAACCAAAGACAGCACTCGCCGTTATTACCAGCATCTGAACCGCCTGAGCGCCAATTTAGCTTTACTGTCTGATGTCTCAATGGGGGTGTTGGGTGGCAGCCTGAAACGTCGTGAACGTATCTCTGCCCGTCTGGGGGATATTCTCAGCCAAATGTATCTGGCATCAGCAACGTTGAAACGCTATGAAGACGAAGGCCGCCAAAAAGAAGATCTGCCGCTGGTTCATTGGGGTGTGCAGGATGCCCTGCATCAGGCAGAGCAGGCTCTGGATGATTTACTGCGTAACTTCCCAAATGGCGTTATTGCCGGGTTAATGCGGTTGGTGGTCTTCCCGTTTGGTCGCGTACATCAGGCACCGTCAGACCAGTTGGACCATCAACTGGCGCAGTTACTGCAAGTACCGTCAGCAACCCGCAGCCGTATTGGTCGTGGTCAGTATCTGACACCGAGCGAGTTTAATCCAGTAGGTTTGCTGGAAGCCGCTTTGCAAGATGTGATTGCAGCAGAGCCAATTCATAAGCGCCTGAGTAAAGAAGCGGGTAAAAGCCTGCCATTTACTCGCCTGGATGTGCTGGCAAAAAATGCGCTGGCTGAAGGGAAAATCAATGTTGAAGAGGCCGCTATTTTGACTAAAGCAGAAGAGAGTCGCCTGCGCTCAATTAATGTCGATGAGTTTGCAGCCGATGCCTTGGCAGCCAAGCCCGCACTAAAGCAGCCAACCAAACAACGGCAAACTGAAGCAGCGTAATAAATAAGTCTTATTGATGTTAGTGTCTACTCAAGCCTCCGATTCAGGAGGCTTTTTTTATCCTCTTTCAGCACCACAATCATCAAGCAGGCCTCTAATAATTAGCCCGAATTGCTCAGGTTTCCCGCTAAACAGCACATTATCAGGCTGAATTGTTAACAACTGGCGACGTAGGCTATTACGCCACTCAATATCGGTGATCAGCCGCACGGTAACCGCAATATACTCAGCCAAATCATGTGCAATCAACTCCTCAGATAATCCCAGCCGACGGAACAATCCCTCATCGATATGTTCGTGTACTTCAGCCCCACTCAGGCAAACACCGGGTAACCCCTGACGCACAGTATCGACGATGCCATTGGTATTGCCGAAAGGAAAAGGATTAATAAACAGGTCACACTGATTAATGACCAATAAATAGTCCTGATAGGCCAAATGCTCATAGATTTTAGCTTGAGGGATAACAGCATTAACGGCTTTTTCCATCACTCGATGGGTAATTCCCCAGCAAAAACCCACCAAAAAATGAAATATCACCGGCGTTGATGTTTGCCGGGCAATCTCAGCACAGGTATCGATAAAGCGAGGGTTAATTTTCATCGCCGAGGCACAAACCGCGATATGTACCGCTGGGCGCTCATCGAAATGTTGTATCGGTTCCGGCTGGCAAATATTGGCAGGCGGCACATAGGGCAGACAGTCCTTGGGTAACGCAACCACTTTTTCGGAGAAACACTGAGGATCCCCCAGATAATCCTCTTCCACTAATACCGCATCAATATAGCTGGAATGGGTCGTTGCCGGATGGCCTAGTGCCATTATCTGTAAGGGCGCTAAGCGTAAATTAGTCAGTGCAATGGTGAGTGGAAACATCCCGACACTGGGGAAGTAGATAACATCCGGTCGCAATTGTTGCGCCAATGCCACAATAGCCTCAACCGCCCCCGCCCGCTGGACCTCGGTAAAATCATCAAAAACGTCACGGGTGATGGCATCAGTGGCCCCCACAATGGTGACGCCATGGGTGGAAAACTGCTCACGCGCGGCGCGCAACGTACTGGAGTGAGTACGGTAAATAGAATGGCCGCTGTTAAACCACTCCAGGATAACCAGCATCAATGGTTTATCCCGCGCAGGTGGGAGGGAGTGGTTATCAGATAGCCCATTGCGCAGCAGCGTGTTACGTAAGTGAAAATTAATACTGCGTTTTATGGCGTGTTTTGCTGCTCTATCTGCATAACTGCAATGCATATAAACATCGTGCAGGATGCGTTCAGGTAAGCCCTCAAGATTCTCTAGCGTTAGTAGTTTTTCAGGTAACCACTCTAATAGCCGCTCACGTTTCGCATGCCCAGCAGCGCTGGGTAAAATACGTGGCGACAGTAACGCCAGAAACAGTGCCGCGGCCACAGGGGGATTAAATTGCCACAATATATCCGGCTGAAGCGGAATACCCGATTCAGGTAAATACATCAGGCAAAATTTCAGAAAATTATGGTGCTCAAAGCGCAAAGGATGGGCGCATCCCTCCCCCGCTTGATTAAGGTTGGTAATCACATGATCCGCATGGCCAAAAGGTGATGCGGCAAATATCAACGCTATCCAGCGATGGAAATTAATCAGTTGTAAAAAACCTTTATCGGATACCACAAAACCAGGATCAGAAAGTAGGTTGCCAATAGCCGCAGCCAGGCGATTACAGTAATGCTCCTGTTGCTGTACCGATTGATGCTTAAGCGAAAAAACATCCCAGCGGCCATATTGGCGGTCCAGTTGCTCCAACATCAAGACCAGTAATCGCCCCGCCTCCTCATAGCGCCGCACACACACTAAAAACTCGAAATAGGGTAATGAAAATGCGGTCGACTGCTCTACCGTTGATGCTAATTCAGCCGTTTTTTCCACCATTGTCAGCTCACCTTGTCACATCGACATCACGATTTCTCTAGCAAATTTAGAGAGTTAAAAATCCATTACTCCTGACCCGATATTTTAGTCAGGGGTTCCACTTACCGAGAACATGGGTCCCGCATAGCTCGTGCTCATTGGTAACCTGTTCGGAGGTTATACCCTTAGGAATACAAACCGTGAGGCTGATATGGTCTGTACTATCATGCTCATATTCAGTCAGGATAGAGGGCGGTAAAGTTTGTGTTTCGAGGGCGCCGAGAATTTGATTTCGTCTTATGAGTAACGAGGCTGATTCCCCCCCCTCCTGAGACTGAGCTACCTGCGTACTATCTCCAGTCGATTTCTCACCGGGGTTAGGGGCCGACCTGACTTTACCGCCAAAATTATTTTTATTAACAGGTTTGCCATTGATAATCACATTGTCACCAATATTCTCCGGCAAGGTGAAAAACACCGATGGCTTATATGAGCCGGTATTCCCGCCAAGCGTAATGTCAGTTATCGCTGCATAATCATTGAGGAAAATACCATGAGTATTACCGGAACGGCCGTTCACCCTCCCCCCACTAATTGGGCCACCAATATGCACACCATGACCATCACCTGCGGCATCACCATTAATCGTCGTATTGCCGCTGTTGAATACTAGCCCCGTGATCTCCACGCCATGACCATCGCTGGCATTACCGCCTAAGGTGGTGTCATTCAGCGTATTGTTGCCGCCGAACTGAACACCGGTGCCTTTCTCACCGCTAGCATTGCCGATCACCGTCAGCAGATCATCCGCTGCAGGGCCACTGAGCGAGGCGTTTTCACCAATATCAACACCGGTGCCATTAGTGGTATCGCCTTGCACCACGCTGCCGTTGCCACCTGTCAGATTAGCGGCGAACTCTACCCCCTTACCGTCCGGGCTGTTACCGTTGAGGATGGCGTGGTCCAGATTACTGTCATTTGCCACCTTGATGCCGCTGCCATTAGCTGATGTACCATTAATTGTGCCGCCACTGACTGCCCCTCCAAGCTGGACACCGTTGCCATTCTCCGATTGCCCCCCAATCGTGGTATTACCTTCATTTTGTAGTAAGCCATTAATATCCACCCCGGTGCCGTTAGTGGCATTCCCCGTCAGGGTGGTGTTATCAAGGAGATTGATACCGTCAAGCTGCACGCCGGTGCCATTCTCGCCGGTGGCGTTGCCGGTAACATTGAGCAGATCACCCAGGCCACCGCCCTCCAGGAGGATTTGTTTACCAATGTCCACCCCGGTGCCGTTAGTGGTATCGCCCTGTACCGCACTGCCATTGCGGCCAGTGAGGTTACCGGCGATCTCCACCCCCTTACCGTCCGGGCTGTTGCCGTTGAGGATGGCGTGGTCCAGATTACTGTCATTTGCCACCTTGATGCCGCTGCCATTAGCTGATGTACCATTAATTGTGCCGCCACTGACTGCCCCTCCAAGCTGGACACCGTTGCCATTCTCCGATTGACCCCCAATCGTGGTGTTACCTTCATTTTGTAGTAAGCCATTAATATCCACCCCGGTGCCGTTAGTGGCATTCCCCGTTAGGGTGGTGTTATCAAGGAGATTGATACCGTCAAACTGCACGCCGGTGCCATTCTCGCCGGTGGCGTTGCCGGTAACATTGAGCAGGTCACCCAGGCCACCGCCCTCCAGGAGGATTTGTTTACCAATGTCCACCCCGGTGCCGTTAGTGGTATCGCCCTGTACCGCACTGCCATTGCGGCCAGTGAGGTTACCGGCGATCTCCACCCCTTTGCCGTCAGAGCTGTTACCGTTAATGATGGTGTTATTAAGTTGGATATCACCATCAACTTTGACACCCGTCCCCCTGTCCGAGTTGCCATTAACCGTGCCGCCAGCGATCGCCCCGTTCAGCGCCACCCCGTTGCCGCCAGTGGCAATACCCACCACGCGAGTATTGCCGTTATTCACCAGCGGACCGGCAATATCAACACCGGTACCCTGAGTGGCGCTACCGTTTAGCGTGGTATTATCAAGGGTATTATTACCTTCCAGTTGCACACCGGTGCCTTTATCGCCCATCGCATTACCGTTGACAGCAAACAGATCGTCCGTACCACCACCAGTGAGAGTGGCATCTCTATCGATATACACTCCCGTGCCGTTAACCACTTCACCCTGTACTGCGCTGCCGTGGCTACCTGACAGGCGGCCCACGATCTCCACCCCTTTACCATCCGAACTATTTCCCACCAGCACGGTATCATTCAGCACCGTGTCGCCATTGACGCCAACCCCAGAACCAGAATCGGAGATGCCATTGATGCGGCTGTCATCAAGCACACCATTCATAACTTGAACACCAATGCCACTGGCCGCAGTCCCATTCACCACACTGTCGCTCAGTTGGCCATTAACCCACACACCAATACCGCTGCCGGAAGCAGTGCCGTTCAATACCGTATTGCCTTGATTGGTCAGTGGGCCGATGATATGCAATGCAATACCATCCACAGCCGAGCCATTTAAGCTGGTATTACTTAAATCATTATTGCCATTGAGTTTTATCCCAGTACCGGTATCTGTTGTTGCCACCCCATTTAGTGTCAGCAAATCGGTTTCACTGGTGCCGATGACATATAAATTTTCTGCTATATCCATGCCATAACCAACACCATCGGTGCTGCCATTAATAACACTCTGATGGACACCCTTTATATCATTGGCAATCTCTACGCCGATGCCATTAGTACTACTGCCATTGAGCGTGGCATTATCTAACACGGCATGAGTGACAATATTAGAACCCGGCAGTGGATCAATTTTCACACCATTGCCATTAATTGATTCTCCGGTCAGAGTGGTATCAGTAATAGTGGCATTGCCGCTAATGCGCAGACCTTCGGCATGGGTTGAACTCCCGGTGACATTAATATGATTAATTTGATGCTCGGCACTGAAGAGGTGAACACCGGCGCTATCAATACTGGTTCCTTCAATCGTGACCGGGCCGGTACCGTTATTAACCACACCGGAAATAGCAACCCCAATACCTTCGACACTACTGCCGCTAATGAGAGTGTCACCCTCGCCACTTAATATCACGCTATTATTACTGGCAGGAAAGTTAATGCCGACACCGCTGGTTGAGCGCCCTTCCATTTTGAAAGAACCATTATTGTTTATCGTTAACTGAGCTGCATCTGTATGGGTAATACCCCCTCCGCCAGCAGTCGCTGGTGCCCCTTTATTTTCACCGAGGAGAGATAATTGGCTACCTTTAGCAATATTGAGTGTATTCACCCCATTAAAATCAATCCCTTTGCGGGTAGCACCATTGCCTTCTGTCTCGCCTTGAAACGCAATATTCCCTTCAACCGACAAGGTACTATTGGCTCTAAAACCAACGCCTGAGCCCTGCGTCGTATTAAATGCTTTACCGATCATCGAACCATTTTTGGCTTTTATACTGATATTCCCCCCCAAACTTAATGCAGTGCTTAATGAAGTCGGTAAAGCGGCCAGTGTTTCAGAATAAACAGTAACATTCCCCGCAGTAGCATTAAGTTCTACATCAGTAAAATAAACATGTCTCGACCCCTGAGACAGACCATTGATATCAATATTGTGCTCAGTTGATGTCAGCGTCGTATTTAATAGATAGACAGATGCTCGCGTAGCAGCCCCCATATCAGCCTTACCATTTAAGGTGATATTTCCTTGTGCATTAAGATTATTATGTGACGTATTTGAATCCCCTTGAATAAAAATCCCTCCGCCATCACCGGTGGCAACTCCCGTCAGATTAATATCTTTCTTAGCATTAAAAATGGTATTTGGCTTAATCAAAATACCTTCTTTTTCGGAGGTTACATTGGCATTAATATCACCTGTTGTAGCAGTAATATTAGATTCACGTATTGCCAATCCGGCAGAGCTAGTCGAGTTAGAGACAACGTTAACCTCATTTGCTGTGAGATCTAAATTGGCCCAGGTTATGCCTTTTGAACCATTGTTATTTACTGTGAAGTTTCCGTTTTTAGTTTCAATATTAGCCCCATCAATACCAATACCCGCCCCTGAAGTATTGCCATGATTATTGGCTTCTATTGATATATCTTTCCCCGCAGTGATATTTACTTTGTTAGATGAGGTCCCATTTATTGTCACCGCCTCCACAGCGAGTGCTGAGGTATTGGCAACTAATAGTATATATTGGCCTGCCGTCATCGCACCATTACCGCTGAACCCGAAGGCTTTATGTGCGGCGGAGGTTAAATTGGTTCTAATATCATTTTTAGCAGTAAGAACTGTATTCTTCATCAATACAACTTCATTACCGATGATATTACCATTCATCAAAATATTATCGGCACTGATAGTGACATTATTGAAAGGACTGCCTTTGACCCCACTGATATTTAAATTAAAATCTCCTTCCTGTGCTTTTATATTGGCAAAATCCGCAACAACTGTGGTACCGATTTCCGTTCCTTCATTAACCGCCACCAGCGATATATTACCACCGGCAGTCATATTGACCTGAACACTACTGGAGTTACCACTTATCCTGATGGCATCAGCACCCGCAACTGTAGAGTTCGTGGTTACACCTTTCAGATTAATATCGCCACTGGCATTTATATTAGTGTTACCTGAGATCCACAGCCCTTTATTGGTAGTAGTGGCATCAACATCAATATTACCGGCAGTCGCCGTAAGGTTACTATCTCTAAGTAATAAACCATCAACTCCAGTGATATTGATATTTAATTTAACACTATTTCCATTAACTTGTGATTCCTTTATCCGTAACCCAAGATTAGTCTGGGTAAAGATATCACCATTGATATCAAATAAAACATTGCCAGACTTAGAATAAATACTGCCATTAATAAAATCCATTCCACCATATGCACTACCATTGGTATTTACCAGGAATGTGATATCTTTATCACCGGTAATGGTTGCATTCGTAAATGTGCCTACCCACGAACTTTTAGAATTGGACTTAAGAGCAAATAAAATATTACCCGAACCAGTCAAGACTGAATCCTCAGATATATCAATACCCCGCCACCCTTGCCCATTAGCATTACTACTTTCACCCGCTATACGCGTTTCACCTGCTACAGAAATATTAGCAGCATGACTGATACTCACCCCAATTTGCGATGCCACCCCAGCATTTCCTTCAAGAGTGAGATTGCCGACATCATATTTCCCACCCATAATAATAATACGAGTCGCACTGTTATCATTGGCATGTTTTGCCAATAAATCCCCTTTATTTAACAACACATCACTATTATTTAATGTAATAACAGAGTCGGCAGTAGAATTACCCGCTAATAAATTAAGATTCAGCTTGCCAAGATTAGCGGTAATATTATTGTTAATAACAACATTGCCGTCAGCATGTAACGTCAGCGTAGCATCGCCACCCGCTGTTTTATTGATATCAGCCTCTAGCGTAATATTGCACCAGCGGCAATTGGTTAAAGTGTGATTAGTGGTAGTCACCGTCACATTGGTGCCGCGATCGAGTTGAGTATTGATACTGCTATTCAATATTTGCGCTACCTTGACCGTCGGAGCGAAAACCTGGGTATTTTTCACATATCCAGCAGGAATGTCCCCAATCTGAACCATTACCCCGCTTTCAGCACCACTACCAACAATACTTACCTCTGCGGGATCAAGTAACCAACTCCCCTGACTACCATGAATAGCCGCAGTATCAACCTGACCAAAAGCCTGTAAATTACGGTTACTGGATGTCTCTACCTGCCCACCATTACCTGACTGTAGCCCACCACGAGCATAAATATTGCCATAGAAGCCAGTGTAATCTTCTGACCAGAGCACGGCGGTACCACCCGACCCGTGGTTTGAAGCAGAAACATCAATATCCGCACCTTTATCCATGACGACTGCTCGGGCATTTTTTATCGCATTATTTTTACCCTGCCAATCGCCCCCGACCAGGACTTTGCTACCGCCCTCAGCCCCGCGAGCATCAATTTTGCTCGTTTCGACCAAATGTATCTTTTCACCTTGCAAGATAACATTCCCGCCACGGCCCTGCGCACTACTGACATCAATAACACCTTGCTGGCTCACCACCCCTTCACTGCCGCCATCGAGGTAAATAACGCCATTTTTTTCAGATAAACTATGCGCCTGCAAAATACCGGTATTATCAATCACAGTATTCATTAACATCTCTTTGCCGCGCGCTGTCAGTTGGATAACCCCGCCATCAGCCTGAATCAGCCCGCCGTTTTGCAACAAAGTACTGACCTGTTCACCCTGGACTTGCACACTCAGCAAGCTGCCGTGATCCAGATTAAGGGTGACACGACTCCCGCTCGCTAATGCTACTTTTCCTTGCGGCGACGCGATAACACCGGAAGCCTGATTATCAACCTGCTGGCCAATCAGCGCGATATAGCCACCAGTGGTGGTGTGCAAATTAGCCTGATTAACCAACTTGCCTTCATGTTTTCGGCTGGTCAACGTATAGCGCCCAGAAATAAAATCCTGATTTGACATGGATTTAGTACTGGCAACCAAACCACCAACATCAACTTGCGCACCTTTTCCAAACAGAATGCCATTCGGATTAAGTAAAAAGACCTGTCCATTCGCTTTTAGGCTGCCATATATCTGCGATGCATCGCGACCAAGCACCCGGTTCAGCGCAATACTCTGCTGCCCTGGCTGGTTATAAATAACGCTGTTCCCCTGCGCGATATCAAAGCTGCCCCAATTGATTGCCAACTTATCGCTTTGCTGAGTCACGGTAAGGGTGGTGTTGTGAACATTCAACACACCTTGACCGATAATAATATTGCCGTTAACCGGCAGTGAGGGATGGGCGAATACCCGTAGCGGTAATATGCCAAGAGCTAATCCCGTCATGATGACCAGGTGGCTTAATATTCCAGCTTTTGTATTATTGTCATTAATGACTTTTTTGCCGCCAGACGAAAAGGACCGTCCGTAAGCTCGGGTAAACTCTCCGACAGCAATTAAACATCCCAACCGACGGCAGAAAATAAGTTTGTATAATTTACTGTTCATTATTCACGTCCATTAAATCTGACAAATATGCCAATAAGCGCTAAAACATCTTGTAAGCGCTAAGCCAAAGTTGGTCGTTATCCGGTTGTGCAATTGCAGCCTGGCCGGTTCGATGTGCCCAAGTCAGATTCAAGGTGTAATCTGCCGGACGAAAGAGTGTGATATAGGCACCAAAGCCAGACAGGTTAATATTATTCCCCGTCAGGCCCGCGATAGGCTGGCGATAGTAAGAGCCCCACCCTTGGTCAAAAAATGCCGCGAAGGTGATTTGATTCCCAGTTCCTGCCCATGTGGGAAGTAAGAGTTGCCAATGGGTGCGTAATTCGGTAGTGAAAAGAGTGCCTTTATCCACCGCCCCTTCACCAATGCCATAGGCGCGCACCGCCAGCGGCCCACCTAATAACAGTTTTTGTGAGCTATCAAGATTCTTACTGGCTATTTGACCGGTAAATTGGTTGAAAAAGGTGAAATAAGGGCCAAAACCCTGATCATGACCGGCACGATAATTAAAACGGGCAAAAGTGCCACCAATACCAGTTAAGGAATTCATGCTTTGACTGAATTCGTCATCCAATGACAGATGGCCTGCCGTACCCAGTAAAGTAAAATTACTGAGTCCTCTAGGTACTGCGGTAAACGTACCACCAAGACCAAACTCACCGGCATCCAGATTGCGCTTTTGTTCTGGCAGCATAATCAGTGAATCACGCATTCTGCTCTGATAATAACCGGTATTCACATCAATTCTAGCTGCCGAATTACGGATCCACGGATGGCGTAAATTAATGCCCCAAGTGTTAGAATGGCCATGAGCATCCAATATTTCGAAAGGCCCCTTTAGGGTATAATCCAGATAACTATAATTAAGCGCTGCACGGGTGCCATAAGTATTAATGGGGAAGTTGTAATCCAACATGCCATTGAATACATCTACCGAGCTGGATAAAATCAAATCAGTACGTAGTTGATCACCCCAGCCGGTCATATTATTGAGTACCCCACCGACTAATAACCGATTATGACCAGAATAATCATTACCCTGGTTATCCACACCGAGATATCCCATCGCAGTCTGTCCTGGGGATATATCAGCATAAACTCTCGTCATTCCCGATTGAGTTCCCGGTTTTAATGCCAAAGCAGCATCAACCCCCGGAATTCCATTAAGAATAAGGGTGGTGCGTTCAAGGCGGGATAACTCAGCCGGAGAAGCGGCACAATCTTTATTGCCAACAAAACCCACTTCTTTGCTACAACTATTACTTTCAATCACCGCAGTAGCAAAATCAGTATTCAACCGGCTCTGATTATTAATCTCCGGTTTATCTAATCTGCCAGCAATAATACGAACTATGACAACACCTTCACGGATAGTTTGTGGTGGCAATATTGCCTGAGTGGCAACAAATCCTTGTTGTCGATAAAAGCGAGTTACCGCTAACGTCATGGCTTGTAAATCATTAAAGGTTAATTGTTGCCCCAACCAAGGCGTAATTACGGCGCGTAGTGCTTTATTATTTCCGTTACTGTGCCGTAATAACTGGGTATCACCCTCGAATCTAACCTCACGTAACATGATTCTTCCCGCCGAGGTAGAACCGCCAAACGATGTAGGAGGGAGCAAAGGTGGAAGTTTGATTTCAGCTTCCTGTGGCACACGCAATGGCACCGGCGTTGTTTGCCGTATTTCGTTACTAATCACACCCGCATTCGGTACATTTATGACCTGAGGAGCGGCGACTACCTGTGAGCAAAAAAAAAGGGCAAACATGATTACTGTGGAACTCAGTTTAGTCTGATACCGTAATTTTTCTGGATAATAAAAATGTCGCATAAAATACGCCTGCTTAGCATGATGATCACGCCAGTTTAAATAATAAGAACCTCCGTCATTTAATACTGGCCCACATAGTTGATTTTAGTTAGCAAGTTAATAAAGTGATTAAATAAACATAAAATAGAATGTAAAATGGCATGACAAATTAATAAATACCAACATCCCAAAGAGTAACCTCTGTTGGTTCAGACTAATATTCATCTCACACGTATAACAAATAGTTATTTATGGTAGATATTTCATTATCGACATGAAACAATAATAGATTCACATACAAATAAATAATCAAAGTAATTAGAATTTAAATAGGGAGTGAAGTAATAACTTAACAAAATGAAAACACACATTAAAATAATAGCCAGCCAGCCAAATAACACCAACTACAATTACAGTAAAAGAAATAATAAGCCACATGGAATACTAATAATAACAATAAAAAACATTAATCGTATTTTAAAACAGCCTAAATACCCGCTAATCACTTAAATATGAACAATGCTTTTTATAATTATAATTAGATATAGTAATTTAAATAATAAAAAGCCCCGCATTACTTAACGGGGTCACTATATTCTGGTTCAGACCATCACCGAGTACCATGAATAATTTTTGCTATCCATTCTGCCTGATGCGAGCAATCAAATTATCAATGTTATCAATGTGTGATGCGGCCAATATCAAACTACGCCCCAAACTCAACGCATGACGCTGACATTCCCGGCGCATCTCTTCATCAGCGATACTATCCAGATCAGCAACATGTGCCAGGCCAATGGTACGCCGAATTAATTCAGTACCACAAAACCCTATCGCGTCTTGCCAAACCTGTTGCAGGAACTGTTGTACATATCCTTCGGTCGCTAAGGCTAAATCCTGCGTTTTTTCCTGACTTAACGCCACGAAACGGCTAGAAAATGTTTGCCAGATAATATGCACATCTTTCAGCCGTTGCTCGCGGCTAGCTGCGGCATCACGGGGGCCGGCCAAGCCGGGTAGTCCACAGTAATTGAGCAGTAAATTCCCTAGTGCGGTACCCACATCAAAGCCGATTGGGCCATAGAAACCAAATTCGGCATCAATAGTTTTCAAACGCCCCTCAGCAACGAAGATAGAACCACTATGAATATCCCCGTGCAGCAATGCTTCGGCCTTACTCAAGAAGCGATGTTTAAGTGAGGCCACCGCCACCTTGAGAGCATTATCCTGGCGCAGAGCCAGTACATCAGGGAGTAATGCCGGATCAAAATTATTACGTTCATGATCAATATAAGGGTCAGTAAAGAATAGATCCTCAGTAATCTGGCACAACTCTGGATTGGTATAGCAGCTCACTGCCGCTTTTTTGGCTTGTGCCGACTGATAAAAATCTGAGGTATGGAATAAGGTTTGCGCCAAATATTCAGCCAGTTGTCCCGCCGCTTGCGGATAGTGTTTACCTGCCAGCAGTTCACTGCGCCAGATATGGTGATCAGATAAGTCCTCTTGCACCATAACCGCCAATTCAGCATCGTGATGCAGCACATTGACCGTGTGTTGCGGGCAAAATTGGCTGTGTGTCAGCAGGGTTTGCGCTTCAATTCTAGCGCGATCCAAGGTCAACGGCCAAGACTCCCCAACGCAGCGCACATAAGGCAGTGCCTGCTTGACAATCACCCGACTGACGCCGGCCGCATCACGGATTTTAAACACCAGATTGAGATTGCCATCCCCAATTTCATCGGCCATCACTAAGGTCAGTGGATTAGCAACCTGACCAAATTGGCGAGCATATTCAACAGCATCCGCAGCAGTAAATGTATGGTAGCGCGACATCTTCGACCTCTTTATTCTTTACCCGATTCTGGTTCACTCACCGCCAACCACTTGCTTAGCTGTGAAATTATTCTCTGTTAGAGCTAAAAAATCCGTATTTAGGCGTAAAACCATATAGACGTCTACACATCCGTAAGATATGTTGGCAGAATAAGAAACCAGATGCAATAACGCAACATGGATTTAACTGACAATGCAGACGCTTAACAGGCTCGATTTACAAACCACCAGCTTAAGAATTATCGATAACCAGCTCTGGATACTCGATCAGCAGGCATTACCACAGCGTCAGGAGTGGCTATTAGCTGATACGGTAGAGTTACTGATTGGTCATATCCAAACATTGCGAGTCCGTGGTGCACCGCTCATTGGACTGTCAGCAAGTTTATTATTGGCTTTACTGGCAGAACGTGGTTTGCCGCAAGCTCAACTTGAGCAGGCAGTCATCGCGCTGCGTGAATCCCGCCCGACGGCAGTCAACTTGATGAATAATCTGGCACGGATGCAGCAGGCTTTGCTACAAGCCAACTGGGTCGATACTTTGGTCCGCGAAGCGCTACATTTGGTGGATGAAGACCGAGAATTGTGCGAGCGCATTGCCCGGCATGGGGCGGCACTGGTTAAACCGGGCAGTAACTTGCTAACCCACTGCAATACCGGTGGCCTCGCTACGGCAGGCATTGGTACCGCTATCGGCGTATTATTGAAAGCCCATCAGCAAGGTAATATTCAGCAGGTGTGGGTCGATGAAACCCGTCCTTTACTACAAGGCGGCCGCTTAACCGCCTGGGAGTTAGGTGAGTTAGGTATTCCATATCAATTGATTTGTGATTCGATGGCTGCCAGCCTGATGGCTCAGGGCAAAGTGGATGCTATCTGGGTTGGTGCGGATCGCATTGCCGCCAACGGCGATGTGGCAAATAAAATAGGCACTTACAGTTTGGCGGTGTTGGCCCACTATCACAATATTCCGTTCTATGTTGCCGCCCCGCACACTACTCACGATCCAAACTGCCCGAATGGTGCAGCGATCCCAATCGAGCAGCGTGCCGCCAGTGAAGTGACCGGTGTCTCAGGCAGCTTTGGCTGTTGCCATTGGGCACCAGAAGATGCCGCTGTGTATAACCCGGCATTTGATGTCACACCGGCAGCATTGATCAGTGGTTGGGTATTAGACAGCGGCGTCATTAGCCCAGAACAAGTGGCGGCAGGCTTCTTCCAAGCTAAGAATTAGCAATGTTTGTAATTTTATCCCCAAAGCAATTGAAGCCGCAGCGGTGTTAGCTGCGGCTTCAAGTAAGAAGGTGATCAATCCAAACGTGGATAAGCATCGGCTATCTTATCGCCAGTAAAATGTGCCACCCACCCCTCAGGATTATCAAATACCCGAATAGCCGTGAAATTCGGTGCAGACCCCATATCAAACCAGTGGCGAGTATCGGCAGGGACAGAAAGTAAGTCATTCTTTTCACAAAGTATTTGATAAATTTTACCGTTCAGATGCAAACAGAACAACCCTGCACCTGCAACGAAAAAGCGCACTTCATCTTCACCGTGGGTATGTTCTGATAAAAACTTCTCACGCAACACTTCCCGCTGAGCGTTATCAGGCCGCATGCTAATCACATCCCAACTCTGATAACCCTTCTCCGCCACCAGCCGGTCAATCTCATGTTGATAAGCTGCAATCACCGCCTCCGGCTGTGGATTTTCACCCAGTTCACGATCTGCCTGCCAGCGCTCAAAGCGCACACCAATAGCAGTCAGTTGCTGCTGGATCTCTTCAGCATCACGGCTTTGCCACAGCGGTTGCTCCGGCTGCTCATCACTAAAAATCGTTAATCCGCTCATGCTGTAAAATCCTCCAAAACGATTTGATCAAAACGGCTCACCTGTGGGTGGCGGCTTTCGTTATCAGGAAAGTCGCGAATCAGTTGGCAAGTTTGCCAACCCGCCAGTTGCGCAGCATCCAACTCCTGACGGATATCAGATAAAAACAGCAGTGCTTGTGGGGCGATAGCTAATTGACTAGCAATATTCTGATAAGAGCTCACCTCACGTTTCCCCCCAACATGGGTATCAAAATAGCCACTGAATAGCGGGCGTAAATCCCCTGCATCGCTGTAACCAAACAACAGTTTCTGCGCAGCAACCGAGCCGGAAGAGTAGACATATAACCCCAAACCCTGTTGCTGCCAGTCGGCCAATTGCCGGGCCACTTCTGGGTAAAGATGACCACGAAAGTCCCCTTGCAGATAACCGGTGCGCCAGATAATGCCTTGAATCGCTTTCAACGCCGTGGATTTACGGTCTTCATCCATAAAACCATGTAACGCGGTAATCAATGTTTCAATATCAGCATCCGGCTGTGCAAGTTCATGGCGCAAACTGGTTAGCGCTACGGCAATCTCTTCATCCTGCTGATGTGCACGCAAATAGGGCGTCAGTCGCTCGCGGGCATAGGGGAACAGCACCTGATGGACAAAGCGGATGTCACTGGTGGTGCCTTCAATATCGGTAACAATAGCCTGGATCATTTAGCCCCCACGTTAGGATTGAGATCAAACAAGCGGCGTTGCAGTTCACACTGGAACAAGAATTCCAGCCCTTCCAGATGACGACGGGCTTCCACCACGCTATTTCCCCAGCAATACAGGCCATGACCGCGCACCAAGAATCCGTAGTGTAGCGGGTTATTATCTGCCAGTGCGGCAACCCGTTGGGCCAGCGCCGGAATATCCTGATCATTATCAAAAATAGGGATGGCAACCGCATCCAAATGACTACGCTGACCCGATAGTGATTTCTGCATTTCATAGCCTTGCAATACTAATTCATGGCTACGCTCAACCCGAGATAGCACAGTGGCATTCACCGAGTGAGTATGTAACACCGCATTGATCTCTGGATACCGACGATAAAGCAAGGTATGTAGCCCGGTCTCTGCCGAGGGTGTGCGCCCACTGGGAACATGGTTGTTGGCGGTTTCTACCAGTAGAAAATCGTCAGCGGTGAGGCTGCCTTTATCTTTACCCGATTCGGTAACCAGACAATGAGTCGAGTCCAGCCGCAGGGACATATTACCACCAGTCGCTGGGCACCAGCCCTTCTCCCCGATCCAGTGGCAGGCGGCTAACAGCGCGCCAAGTTGTACATTTTCTGTCATTGCATATCCCTGTTGTGGTGTAGGTGGGTCATCACATTTAGCAACCGCAATTTGCCCGACGATCAGCTTTAGTACATTTTTATCTATGCTTAGCGAATTACGGCATTTAGCCGTTTAAACATCTAAGCGTCTTGATTGCCAAATCTTAACATCGTGTTATATTGACGGCAACATACAGCGCCAGGAGTATTCATCTGCCATGAGCACTTTATCCTTTATTCCAGACAGTAAATTGCCGGCACAAGGCACTACAATCTTTACGCAAATGAGTGCATTGGCGCAAAAACACCAAGCGATTAACTTATCGCAAGGGTTCCCCGATTTTGATGGCCCAGACTATTTGAAACAGCAATTGGCCTATCATGTCAGTCAAGGTGCAAACCAATATGCCCCAATGACCGGCGTGGCGCCGCTGCGCAATGCAATTGCGGAGAAAACGGCTAAAATCTACGGCTGGCAGCCCGATGCCGACAGCGAAATCACCATCACTACCGGTGCCAGCGAAGCCCTGTTTGCCGCCATTACCGCCCTGGTGCGCCCAGGCGACGAAGTTATCTGCTTTGACCCCAGTTACGACAGCTATGCACCGGTAGTTAAACTGGCGGGCGGCATACTCAAGCGCATAGCACTGAAACCCCCGACATTCGCCACCGACTGGTCTGAATTTGCTGATCTGGTTTCTGAACGTACTCGTCTGGTTATCGTCAATACGCCGCATAACCCTTCAGCGACTGTTTGGCGGGCGGAAGACTTTGAACAACTGTGGCAAGTGATTGCTGAACGTAATATCTATGTGCTGAGCGATGAGGTGTACGAACACATCTGCTTTAGCGCCACAGGCCATGCCAGTGTGCTGGCTCATCCGCACCTGCGCCAACGCGCCATTGCAGTGTCCTCTTTCGGCAAAACCTTCCATATGACCGGTTGGAAAGTGGGGTATTGCATCGCCCCCGTCGCTATCAGTGCCGAAGTACGTAAAATTCATCAATATCTGACCTTTTCGGTTTGCACGCCGGTTCAGCTCGCATTGGCGGATATGCTCAATGCCCAACCAGAGCACTGGCAGCAACTGCCCGATTTTTATCGCGCCCGTCGTGATCGCTTCGTTAATGCGCTGTCCACCAGCCGCCTGAAAATTCTGCCGAGTGAAGGCACCTATTTCCTGTTGGCCGATTACAGCGCGGTTTCTGATCTTGATGATGTTGAATTCTGCCAATGGTTAACCGAACATGTCGGCGTGGCCGCGATACCGTTATCGGTATTTTGTGAAGGCCCGTTTCCCCATAAACTAATCCGGCTGTGCTTCGCCAAACAGGATGCCACGCTGGATGCTGCGGCGGAGCGATTGTGTCAACTTTAAAACTGACCCTGCTGCAACAGCCATTGGTATGGTTGGATGCACAGGCAAATCTGCGCCATTTTGACATGCTGTTGGAGCCACTCCGGCAGCGTGATGTGATTGTGTTGCCAGAGATGTTTACCACCGGTTTTGCCATGAATGCGGCTGAAAATGCATTATCAGAAGGTGAGGTCATCAACTGGTTACGCCATTGGGCCACGGTTACTGATGCCCTGATTGGCGGCAGTGTGGCGCTGAAAACCACCGAGGGTGCGGTGAACCGCTTCCTGCTGGTTGAACCGAATGGGCGCGTTCATCATTATGACAAACGCCACTTATTCCGCATGGCCGGTGAGCACCACCACTATCAAGCGGGCAAAGAGCGCAAGGTGGTGGAATGGCGCGGCTGGCGAATTTTGATGCAAGTTTGCTATGACCTGCGTTTTCCGGTGTGGTCACGCAATTTGCAAGATTATGATTTAGCACTCTATGTCGCTAACTGGCCAGCTCCTCGCGCCAAACACTGGCAAAGTTTACTGACAGCGCGCGCGATAGAAAATCAGGCTTACGTCGCCGGATGTAATCGGGTCGGCGATGATGATAACGGCCATCACTACCAGGGCGACAGTGTGATTCTGGATGCTCAAGGTGAGGTGTTGGCGCAAGCAGAACCGGGACTGGCTGCGCAACTGGATGCTGAGTTGTCTTTAGAAACATTGCAGAGCTATCGCGAAGCCTTTCCGGCATGGCGCGATGTTGATGATTTTTTATTGTTGTAAAGGTAAAACCAGGGGGAGCCGTGCCGCAAAAGTGCTCCCCAAGTGTATTAAACCCGCTGCCAGGATAGCACCGTTTCCAGATAAGCCTGAATGGCTAGCGCAATATCACTATGCATGACGGATTCATCAGGATGATGGCTTACCCCTCCTTTGCAGCGCACAAACAACATCCCTACTGGCCAGCACTCAGCAACAGCAATGGCATCATGCCCCGCACCGCTGGGCAGCAATAATGAGCGCCCCTGTACCCGATCAATACTGGCGTTGATTCGCTGGCGCAAAGCCATATCACATTCGGTAGCACTGATACGGTAAAACTCTTCTGATGAAAAAGTCAGGCCGCGCTGTGCTGCTATCACTTGCGCCTGCGCCAACAAGCTGGCCAGTAACTGGTCCACGTGACAGTCTTGCGGGCCACGAATATCCAGCGTCAGAACCACCTCTGCGGCAATCACATTCACAGCACCTGGCGAACAACTGAGTGTTCCAACTGTCGCCACTAAATGTTCACCATAGCAAGCAGTCAACTGTTCAACGGCACCAATCCATTGCGCCGCACCGGCCAATGCATCTTGCCGCTGCCCCATCGGCACCGTACCAGCGTGGCCCGCTAAGCCAATAAATCGGCAATTCAGACGGCGCGCGCCATTGATTGCCGTCACCACACCCAATGCCAAATCGGCCTTTTCTAAACACGGCCCCTGTTCAATATGCAGCTCCAGATAAGCACAAAAATCACTCACCTCACGTCGCGCACTGACAATAGCCGCCGGGTCAAAATCAAGATTCTCCATGCCCTGCGCCACACTGACACCCTCAGCATCGGTTTTACTCAACCAATCGGCCGGCCAGCGCCCAGTGATACCTTTACTACCCAGCAGGGTGATACCAAAGCGCGTACCCTCTTCATCGGCAAAACCAATCACCTCAATGGCCACCGGCAGCCGCTGCTGCTGACGATACAAATACCCCACCACTTCTAGCGCACTTAATACACCTAGCATGCCATCGTAACGGCCGGCGTTGCGCACCGTATCAAGATGAGAGCCTAACAATAGGGCCGGCGCATCAGGTTGCAGCCCTTCATAACGGCCGCAAATATTACCAACTGCATCCTGCCACACGCGCATCCCGACCGCCTGCATCCATTCACCCACTTGCTGATTTGCCCGCAAATGTTCAGGAGACAGGTACACCCGCGTCAGCGCATCCGCTGATTCACTGATTGCCGCCAGCACATCACAACGGGCCAAGACCCGTAATGCAGCCTGCTCTGCCTCGGCATCCGGCAGGGTAACAGCCATCAGTTCGCTCCGTTTAGTGGATCAATAGCCGGTTTATCACTCTCAGCTTGATAGACATTCCACGCGCTTTGCAATCCGTTGCCCTGAACCGTGGCAAAACCTAAACGGTTTAATACCGCCTCCAATGCCACCAGCGTTTGCATCACACAATCTTTACGCGCGTTATATCCCATAGTGCCGATGCGCCAAATTTTGCCATTTAGCGGCCCGAATGAGGTACCAATCTCGATACCAAAATCATTTAGCATCAGTTGCCGCACTTGCTCACCAGGAACACCGGTCGGAATAACCACCCCCAACACATTGTTCATGCGGTGCTTCATATCACCGAACACCGCCAGCCCCATTCCCTGAATGCCCGCCAACAACGCTGCACCATGCAAAGCATGACGGGCAATACCGTTATCCAATCCCTCTTCCAGTATTACTCGTGCGCATTCCCGTGCCGCAAACAGCATACTGGTGGCTTCGGTATGATGATTCAGGCGCTCCGGCCCCCAATAATCCATGATCATGCCCAAATCAAAGTAATTGGAATAGATCATCTCTTCGTCGCCATCAGCATGATCCTGAGTACGGATCCCCTGCTCAATACATTTGCGCCGCCGAATTTGCTCAGCGAATTGTGGGCTGAGGGTCACCGGAGCACTGCCTGATGGCCCGCCAAGGCACTTTTGCAACCCGGCAGATACTGCGTCCAACCCCCAGGCGTCAGTTTCCAATAGGTTCCCCCCCAGCGATGCAGTCGCATCGGTATAAAACAACACTTGATGGCGGCGACAGATCTCGCCCAACTCAGCCAGCGGCTGCAACATGGTGGTTGAAGTATCGCCCTGCACCGTCAATAGCAGCCGTGGGTGTACTTTCTTGATAGCATCTTCAATCATCTCTGGGCTGAATACCTCGCCCCACGCCACCTCGATAGTGTGGACTTCGGCCCGGCAACGGCGGGCAATTTCACACAATAAGTGACCAAAACGGCCAAAAACCGGCACCAGAACTTTATCGCCAGGGCGGATGGCCGACAGCAGAACCGCCTCAATACCCGCACGAGAGGTGCCATCGATCAACATCGTCCACTGATTCTCAGTGCGGAAAACCCCACGATATAGCGCCATCACCTGATTCATATACTCTGTCATCGCCGGATCGTATTGCCCGATCAACTGACTGGCCATCGCCCGCAATACCCGGGGATCGGCATTGATCGGCCCCGGCCCCATCAGCAACCGTGCCGGTGGGTTAATCTGACAAAACAGCGGATTAGGGTTTATTGCCGACATAGAAAATCTCCATCCTTAAATAATTCAGTGAAATGTGGCCTACAAACCACGGACCGATGATATAAACTGTTTTAATTCAGTAGTTTGTGGATTAGCAAATAAGGCGCGACTTTCGCCCTGCTCCCACACCCGCCCTTGATGCATAAACACCACCCGGTCACCCACTTCACGGGCAAAATTCATCTCATGGGTCACCAGAATCAGTGTCATACCTTCTGCCGCCAACTGTTCGAGGACTTTCAACACTTCCCCCACTAACTCAGGATCCAAAGCCGAGGTGATCTCATCGCACAGCAATACCTTCGGCTGCATCGCCAGCGCACGGGCAATCGCCACACGCTGCTGCTGCCCACCGGAAAGATTAGCCGGGTAATAATCGAGCCGGTCGGCCAGCCCAACTTTTTCCAGCATCAACGCCGCCAGTTCACGGCACGCGGTCGTGCTCTTTTTCAGTACCCGACGCGGTGCCAGCATCACATTCTCCAACGCTGTCATATGTGGGAACAGATTAAAACTCTGGAACACCATGCCTACCGAGCGGCTAATCTCCCGCGCCTGCGAATCACGATCCGTTACCGTCATACCGCCCAACTTGATACTGCCGTCCTGATATCCCTCCAGCCCGTTGATACAACGCAATAAGGTACTTTTACCTGAACCACTGCGGCCAATTATCGAGATCACTTCGCCCATCTCGATATCCAGATCTACGCCTTTAAGTACATGATTCTGGCCATAGTATTTTTGAACCTGATTAATGGTGATCAGCGGCATGAAATTTCCTCTCCAGATAATGGCTGTAACGCGACAACGGATAACACATCAGGAAATAGCCCAGCGCCACTAAGCCAAAAACTTTAAACGGCTGATAAGTGACATTATTGAGCATGGTGCCCGCTTTGGTTAATTCGACAAAACCAATGATCGATGCCAGTGCTGTGCCCTTGATAACCTGCACCGAGAAACCCACGGTCGGTGCAATTGCGATACGCATCGCCTGCGGCACAATCACCCGCAATAACGTCTGGCTGAAACTCAGACCCAGACAGCGGGAGGCCTCCCACTGGCCTTTCGGCAACGCTGCAATACTGCCACACCAGATATCCACCAGAAAGGCACTGGTAAACAGTGTCAAAGCCATCGCCGCAGCCGCCCACGGGCTAACATCAATACCCAACAGCGCTAAGCCGAAGAAGGCCAGAAACAGTTGCATCAGCAACGGCGTACCCTGAAACAATTCGGTATATAGACGGACAAAACGAGCTGCCCAACACCAACGACTCAAGCGCATCAACATCAATGGTAATGTCACTAATGTGCCGCCAAAAAAGGCCGTTAGTGACAGTAACAGCGTCCAGCGGGTGGCCAATAACAAGTTACGGATGATATCCCAGTCAGTAAACATCATGAGTTATGGCTCCCAAAGAATCGACGGCCAACCGCCAGCAGTAATTGGCGCATTGCGATGGCTAACAACAAATAGAGCAAGGTGGTCACCAGATAGACTTCAAAACTGAGGAAGGTGCGCGACTGAATCAGGTTGGCGGCAAATGTCAGTTCTTCAAATGACACCTGTGATACCACCGCAGAACCGAGCATCACAATAATGCACTGGCTTACCAGCGCCGGATAAATGCGCTGTAACGACGGCGGTAGGATCACGCGGAAAAAAGTCTGACTACGGCGTAACCCTAATACCCGCCCCGCCTCCCACTGGCCTTTAGCGCTGGCTTGAATCCCGGCACGAATAATCTCCGTGCTATAAGCGCCCAGATTGATAGTCATCGCCAATAAGGCTGCCTGACCGGCACTAAGTTTCAAGCCAAGTGCCGGTAAACCAAACACAATAAAAAACAGTTGCACCACGAATGGGGTATTACGCACAATTTCTACATAACCACCCCATATCCGGCGCAATATAACCCTATCACCACAGCGAATTGCGGCTCCCGCTATCCCCAGCGCAATACCGCCGAGGGTGGCCATAGCCGTCAGCTCAATGGTGGTCAACAGGCCCGACAATAGTTCAGGCAGATAAGGCCACAAAGCAGAGAAATTAAGCTGATAGGTCATAGCCAACTCCTGTTATGCACCCAAATCAGCCGGTAACGGCGCCTTCAACCATTTCTCGGACAAACCATTTAGCGTGTTATCCTGCAATGCTTCCCCAATCAGTGCATCCACTTTGGCTTTCAGAGCCGTTTCTCCCTGACGCAAACCGATATAACACGGTGAATCTTTCAGCATAAACTTCGCCACCGGTGCCTGGGTTGGATTCTGGCGAACCAGTGCACTGACCACCAAATTGCCCGTCGCCAAATAATTCACCTGACCAGACAGGTAGGCTGACAGCGTAGTGTTGTTATCTTCATACCGTTTAATCTGAGCATCTTTAGGGGCTAACTCACTCAGCACCATATCTTCCACTGCACCACGGGTTACCCCCACCGTTTTACCTGCCAATTGTTCTGGTTGCTTCAGTGCATCGTCTTTAGCACCAAATACACCCAAGAAAAACGGTGCATAGGCACGGCTAAATGCGATAGCTTTTTCCCGTTCAGGATTTTTACCCAAGCTGGAAATCACTAAATCCACTTTATCCGTTTGCAGATAAGGCACTCGGTTGGCACTGGTCACCGGCACCAGTTGCAACTTTAGTTTCATCTTATCGGCCAAATAATGTGCCATGTCGATGTCATAACCCTGCGGCTGAAGATCCGTACCAACCGAGCCAAATGGCGGGAAATCCTGTGGAACGGCGACCCGCAACACACCACGCTGCTGAATTTGCTCTAACTGATCGGCTAACACCGAAGGAGCCTGAACCCATATCAGTGCAGCACCCAGCAAGGCCAACATCCGCTTTTTCATGTTCATAGCATATCTCCGATAACCCAGTAATGAAACGATGGGTTCTTTAAAAGCAAACACTGAAACCATCGTTGCAACTACTATGCCAATGATAACCTATGACGAGAGGCCCATATTTAGGCTCACTACACGAATCACAAGGAATAAATCGAAGAGAGAGACTCACAATCAAGGTGCAAATCAACAATCAAAATGCACCACAAAAGTGCATTAATTGATAAAAAGAAGGCGTTAGCGCGCCGCCGGGAGGTGAAAGTGACATAAGCTGTCGCAACAGCCAGAAGAGTGTTACCCCTTCGGACACTGAACTAAACGATAGCCTTTTGACTTATATGGCGAACAAACTACCGTTGCTCTAACTCTCCTAAATCATCATATAAATCAGCGATTTGATGAATTCGCTGACGGCCCTGTGCGAGCATTTCATGCAATAAAGCATTACTCAGTAAATTTGCCAGACTCATGGCCGAAGAGTAGCTATCAAAAGCCGATACGCTGTCGAGCGGCGTAGTCAACCGCCAACGTGCTAACGGCAATATTGACTGAGCTTGCGGCTCACAAATCAGCAGCGTCGGCACGCCTTGTACCTGCATTTGTAGCAGGATCTCGCGGATAACTTTTGGCCGGCGGCGAAATGCCACCACAATAACTAAATCACGCGGCGTGACATCCACCAACTCCTCTGCCAGCGTCTGCCCCGCTTGTGGCACCAACTGCACGTGCTGGCGCACCTGCAACAACTGTTGACGTAAATGCAGAGCAACCGGGTAACTGTTTCGTAGCCCCAATAATAAGATACGCGGCGCACGTATCATCGCATCGATAACCTCGGCTAACTGACGGCTATCCAACTGACTCACCCAATGCGTTAAATTCGCCATTTCTTGCTTATAGTGGCGCGCCAGCAAGGTGTTCCCTTGTACCGCATCACGACTATCGGTCAATGGCATACCGCTTTGACGCAAGGTGCGTACTTCTTCACGCATTTCCCGATAACTGGCGTACCCCAAGCGCTTAAACAGCCGGCTAACCGTGGCCTTAGACACCCCACTCAAGCGCGCCAATTCAGCACTGTTATAGCTAATCAGGTCGTCAAAATGATCAAAAATAAAATCAGTAACGCGCTGCTCCTGCGGGGTCAACTGTGCATAATGCGCCCGCAAACGTTCATCAATCTGTTTCATACCCTTCTCCGGCCAATGAAACTATCGTTTCAGCATAAGCATTTTTGCGGAAAATAGCACACAAGCCCACCGCAGTAATAAGATAATTTTCATGCTGAGTGCTATCTGTCATTCGCCAGCGAGTCGGCCACGGTTCGATTAGCCTGCTTGGTTGAAGCAAAGTGATCACCGATCGAGTATCAACTAAAACCCGATCTGAACTGAGATAAAATTTATCCCTTGGTTTATCATTCCTAATTATCTAATACTGTCGCTCTTATCAATTCAGAATAATTCCTTATGACACAAAAAGCTGAAAACTCCGGGTTAAGTCCGGCATTGATCGTGTTGATGTCGGTCGCAACCGGACTGGCTGTTGCCAGCAACTACTATGCCCAGCCACTGCTGGAAACCATCGCACAAGCCTTTAATCTCTCGGTCAATCAAGCTGGATTTATCGTTACTGCGGCCCAGTTGGGCTATGCTGTGGGATTAATGTTCCTGGTGCCGCTAGGGGATATGTTTGAACGCCGTGGGCTGATTGTGGGCATGACCTTGCTGGCTGCTGGCGGCATGCTGATTACCGCAATGTCACAAAACCTCACTATGATGATTGTTGGCACCGCGCTCACTGGTTTGTTCTCAGTGGTGGCACAATTACTGGTGCCGCTGGCGGCCACTCTGGCTGCGCCGGAAAAACGCGGTAAGGTGGTCGGTATTATTATGAGTGGTCTGCTGCTGGGGATTTTGCTGGCACGAACCGTGGCAGGAGCACTGGCCTCCATTGGCGGTTGGCGCACCATTTATTGGGTCGCCAGCGCGCTGATGTTCGTCATGGCATTGGTATTGTGGCGCTACCTGCCGCGCTATAAACAACATACCGGTTTAAATTACGGCCAGCTGCTTGGTTCAATATTCTCGCTGTTTATTCGCACACCCGTGCTGCGCACCCGTGCCTTGCTCGGCGCGCTCTCGTTTGCCAACTTTAGTGTGTTGTGGACGTCGATGGCCTTCTTACTGGCTTCTCCCCCCTTCGGCTATTCAGAAGCTACTATCGGGCTATTTGGCCTGGTCGGTGCTGCTGGCGCGTTGATGGCGACCAAAGCGGGCCAATTGGCGGATAAAGGTAAAGCCCGCATCACCACCAGTGTTGGTTTGGGATTACTGCTGTTGTCTTGGATACCTATCGCCCTGGGGCAGCATTCCATCATCGCGCTGATTATCGGCATTGTGGTGTTGGATCTGGCGGTTCAGGGGGTGCATGTCACCAATCAGAGCGTGATATATCGCATGATGCCGGAAGCCAGAAATCGCTTAACCGCCGGTTATATGACCACTTACTTTATCGGCGGGGCGTTAGGTTCGCTGATTTCAGCAGCAGCATACCAACATGCCGGCTGGTATGGTGTGGCAATGGCCGGTTTGGTGCTGTGCATACTAAATATTACGACGTGGCTGGCCGGTAAACGCTTTGATCCTCCCGCTAATCAACCCGTTGAGTGACCTTAATTAGTTAGCTAACTAATAATCAATGCAGATATAAATTTGGGTTATAGGGTATTAAGAAAATTACCACTCTGGTAATGTTACCTAACTTGTTATTTTGCCCTGTAACCCAAAGATCTTATGCCAAGCCAAATCACCGACTCTCCGCCAGCTACCCGGTCAACCGCCACCTTTACGGAGGGCATTACCGATAGCCTGCCTATCGTTATCGGCTATTTACCCGTCGCCTTCGCCTTTGGTCTGAGTTCGGTAAAACTGGGTTTTACCCCGCTGGAAGGTATTTTCTTCTCTTGCATCATTTATGCCGGTGCCAGCCAATTCGTTATTACCGCACTGCTCAGCGCCGGGATGTCATTATGGGTTTCCGCCTTAACCGTGATGGCAATGGATATCCGTCATATCTTGTATGGACCGGCACTCAAACACCGTATTCTGACCAAATTATCCGGTAAAAAAACCGCGCTGTGGGCATTTGGTTTGACCGATGAAGTGTTTGCTGCTGCCACCACCAAGTTAATGAAAGAAGAGCGACGCTGGAGCGAAAACTGGATGCTCGGTATCGCGTTTACCTCTTGGCTATCTTGGGTGGCAGGTACCGCAATCGGTGCCATGTTTGGCAATGGCCCGTTGGAGAATTATCCCGCTATTGAGGCCTCCCTCTCCTTTATGTTACCGGCGTTGTTCTTGAGCTTTCTGCTGGCCTCATTTAAACGCCAATACAGCCTAACCGTTATCGCCTCGCTGAGTGGCGCATTGCTCGGCGCCGTGTTGTTCTCTATTCCGGTGGCGATTTTGGCCGGAATTGGCGCAGGGTGCCTGGCCGCCCTGCTGCAACCCACACCAGAAGTGGTGACCGAACACAGTGAAAATAACGAGCAGGAGCCGACACCATGAATTCAGATGTCCTGATTATTGGGTTAGTGGTGGGGACAGTAAATTACCTGTTTCGTTATTTGCCACTGCGCCTGGGACCAGCACGTAAACAAGCGGGTCTGCAACGAGGCAGAGTTTCACTGCTGTTGGACAGCATTGGGATTGCTTCTATCTGTGCGTTATTGGTGGTTTCCAGTACACCAGAAATTATGCATAACCCGCAGAAACTCATGCCGACACTGATTGGCTTTCTGGTTATCTGTGGCTGCTTTTATAAAACCAACAGTATTATCTTCGCCACGTTATTTGGCGCGATCAGCTATGGACTGACATTCAAATTGCTCATGATTTTGGGATAAGAGATTGCCTGAATTGTGAGCTAAAACACAATAACCTTACAATTAGTGATACTAATTACTACAAACAGTGACTGAATAACACGAATTGCTAAATTTTTCTCGAATTATACCGTTTACATTATTAGTCACTATCGTTACTGTACCATTTGAAATTAATGAGGCTCATTATAATGGAAAGTTCGTTTAGTCCTATAGAACAGATGCTTAATTTTCGTGCCAAACGCCAGAAAGATTTCCCTTATCAGGAAATTCTACTGACACGCTTGTGTATGCATATGCACAGTAAGTTGCTAGAAAATCGCAACAAGATGCTGAAAGCACAAGGAATTAACGAAACCTTATTTATGGCATTAATTACGCTGGATGCGCAGGAAAGTCGCAGTATCCAACCGTCTGAACTGAGTGCGGCACTGGGTTCTTCGCGCACCAATGCGACCCGCATTGCTGACGAACTGGAAAAGAAAGGTTGGATTGAGCGCCGCGAAAGCCACAATGACCGCCGTTGTTTGCATTTGCATCTGACCGAGGCGGGCGTTGAGTTTTTGAATCAGCTGCTGCCCCCACAACATAAATGTCTGCATTTTCTTTGGTCAACCCTAGACGCTGACGAACAGCAACAGCTTGAAACGCTGACGCGCAAGTTACTGTCTCGTTTAGATCAAATGGAAGTACCGGAGCAGTAATTCCAATATATCTATCCAGGCGCATTACTTGATCCAAGTAAACAACTATGCGATCCCCACATAGCTGGAGACTCACGCCTTTGTTCGCCATTTTTTAAGGGCTGAACTGACGATTGATTTACTCGGCTAATACCCGGATATTGCAGCCCAACGTCCGTTATAAAACTGGGATTATCGGCAGTGATGAGCTGTTGGTAACCGAATCACAATATCTACAACAGCAACAATCGGAACTTAGCGCCAGCAACCATTTATTGCAGGCCAAGATTAGTTTGATCCGTTCATTGGGTGGTGGTCATCAGGCCCCGGTCAATGAGGGTTCACAAAATAAAACAATATAAAATGTGGGGAAGACCATGAGTACAAGCGCGGAAGCTCAAATCCCGCAACAACCGCAGAACAAGAAGAAGCAACGTAAACGCATACTTCTTCTCCTGACGGTTATTTTTATCATCCTTGGCGTGGCCTATTTTATTTATTGGTTCTTGGTGTTACGTCATCATCAAGAGACTGATAATGCTTATATTTCAGGCAACCAGATACAGATCATGTCGCAGGTTCCCGGCAGCGTAGTCAGTGTCAATTTCGAAAATACAGATTTTGTTAAAAGTGGCGATGTACTGCTGGCTCTTGACCCAACTGATGCCGAACAGGCGTTTGAGCAGGCAAAAACCGCACTGGCTAACAGTGTGCGTCAAACCCACCAGCTCATGATTAACAGTAAGCAGTATCAGGCGAATATTGCCCTGAAAAAAACTGAACTGAGTAAATCACAAAATGACCTACAACGCCGTGTGGTGCTCGGTTCGGCTAATGTCATTGGCCGTGAAGAGCTGCAACACGCCCGTGATGCCGTCGATGCCGCACAGGCTTCGCTGGATGTTGCGATTGCACAATACAATGCCAATCAGGCATTGGTTTTAAATACCCCATTAGAAAAACAACCGGCTGTCGAGCAGGCTGCGGCCAAGTTACGTGATGCCTGGCTCTCCTTGCAACGGACCAAAGTTGTCAGCCCGGTAGACGGTTTTGTTTCACGCCGCAGTGTGCAAGTGGGTGCTGAAATTGCCAATGGCGCGCCATTAATGGCAGTTATCCCGGCAAACCAGATGTGGGTTGACGCTAACTTTAAAGAGACACAGTTAGCGAATATGCGCATTGGCCAAAGCGCCACAGTCATAACTGATTTCTATGGTGATGACGTGGTTTATCAGGGGAAAGTGGTTGGTCTGGACATGGGGACCGGCAGCGCCTTCTCACTGTTACCGGCGCAAAATGCCACCGGTAACTGGATTAAAGTGGTTCAGCGCCTGCCAGTCCGTATCGAACTGGATAACAAACAACTGGCTGAACATCCGCTGCGTATTGGCCTGTCTACCACGGTTAGAGTGGATACCGCCAATACCGACGGCCAAGTGCTGGCACAAAATGTGCGTAAAGAACCTGCATTTGTAACTAACGCGCTGTCACTGGATTTAGCACCGGTTAATCAAATGATTAGCGACATTGTTCATGCGAATGCGGGTTAATGTTGATGCAAATGCAAGTTAAGCGCGCCGGAGGCCTCTGTGGCACAAAAACCGCTTGAGGGTGCCCAACTCGCCTGGATGACGGTCGCGCTATCATTAGCAACCTTCATGCAGGTGTTGGACTCCACCATTGCAAACGTGGCTATTCCTACTATTGCCGGTGATTTAGGCTCATCCAATTCGCAAGGCACTTGGGTTATTACTTCGTTCGGGGTGGCAAATGCTATTTCGATCCCCATCACCGGCTGGCTGGCCAAGCGCATTGGTGAAGTGCGCCTGTTCCTGTGGGCAACCGGACTATTTGCTCTGGCTTCATGGTTGTGTGGTATTTCCAACAGCCTGGGGATGCTTATCTTCTTCCGGGTGATTCAGGGATTGGTCGCAGGGCCATTGATTCCGCTATCGCAAAGCCTGTTACTGAATAATTATCCGCCAGCGAAGCGAAGTATGGCCTTGGCATTGTGGTCGATGACAATTGTCGTGGCCCCGATATTTGGGCCGATCCTCGGCGGTTATATCAGCGATAACTATCACTGGGGCTGGATCTTCTTTATCAACATCCCTATCGGGCTGGTGGTTATTCTGGTCGCAGGCAGTACCTTAAAAGGGCGTGAGACCAAAACTGAAATCAAACCCATTGATACGGTGGGGCTGGTGCTATTGGTGGTTGGGATCGGCGCGTTACAAATCATGCTTGACCAAGGTAAGGAGCTGGATTGGTTTAACTCGACCGAGATTATCGTCCTGACGGTCATTGCCGTGATTGCCATTACCTTCTTGATAGTCTGGGAACTAACCGACGACCACCCAGTGATTGATCTCTCGTTATTCAAATCGAGAAACTTTACCATTGGTTGCTTGTGTATCAGCCTGGCCTATATGTTGTACTTTGGCGCTATTGTCTTGCTGCCACAACTACTACAGGAGGTATATGGCTACACCGCCACCTGGGCTGGCTTGGCATCTGCGCCGGTAGGCATATTGCCGGTGCTGTTATCACCGATCATTGGCCGCTTCTCTCATCGAATTGATATGCGACAGTTAGTCACCTTCAGCTTCATTATGTATGCGGTATGTTTCTACTGGCGGGCTTACACATTCGAACCGGGAATGGATTTTGGTGCATCGGCGTGGCCACAATTTGTGCAAGGCTTTGCTATTGCCTGCTTCTTTATGCCACTGACCGCCATTACGTTATCTGGCTTGCCGCCAGAGCGCATGGCCGCAGCATCCAGTTTGTCTAACTTCCTGCGAACCTTGGCGGGATCGATTGGTACCTCCATCACCACGACGCTCTGGACGCAAAGAGAATCGATGCACCATTCGCAACTGACCGAGTTTGTTAACCCGTTCAACCCGAATGCGACATTGATGTATCAGGAGTTGGAAAAACTGGGGATGAATCAGCAACAAGCCTCGGCTTATCTGGCACGGGAAATTACCAATCAGGGGCTGATTATCTCAGCAAATGAGATCTTCTGGCTCTCGGCGGGGGTATTCCTGCTGCTGCTGGCGCTGGTGTGGTTTGCCAAGCCACCCTTTACCTCCGGTGGCGGCGGCGGTGCGCACTAGCGGCTAACGCTGAGCAACAAAAAGGGCACTGACTTATCATCAGCGCCCTTTTTTATTTTTCTAGCTCAATGATATACCCAAAGTCATTGGAGTTGCAGGTAGGCAGCAAGCAATGCCGCTAACAACCCTGCTGCTGCAAGGACCAGGGTATTATTGGGCGCTATTCTGACGCCACCACTCCGACAGCAAAATACCGGTTGCCACTGACACATTCAGGCTTTCTACCCGGCCAGTACCGCCGATAGACACACTCATATCGCCCTGCTGCCAGGCACTGTCGGTCAGGCCATCACTCTCTTGACCTAATACCAGCACCATTTTGGCAGGCAGTTCAGCTTTTGACAGACTGACACCTTTATGACTCGATGTGGTCACGATGGTGTAACCGGCTTTACGGAAGGTATCCAATACCGAGAGGAAATCGTCTGCATTGATAGCCTTGATATGCTCCGCACCACCTTCAGCCGTACGCACTGCAGCACCCGATTCCAGCATCGCCGGATCTTGCAACAACACGCCGTTAATACCGAAATGCGCACAGGTCCGCATAATGCCGCCGAGGTTATGTGGGTTACCCACATCTTCCAGCGCCAGTACACAATCTTTAGCCTGAGTCTGCTGTTGCAGATAGGTTTCTGCATCCAGACCCTGACGTTTCTTGATAAGGAAGCACACACCACCATGGTGTTCAGTGCCAGAAGCCTTCGCCAGCTCCTCTTCTTCAACCACATGATAAGCCTTGCGGTTAGCCGCCATCCATTTCAACGCTTCGCGAAAACGAGGGGTAACTGACTGCACAAACCAGGCGCGGACGATAGCGTCTGGGCGGCTTTCAAACAATGCCTTACAAGCATTCTCACCATAAACACGTGTTTCTTCAGCCCGCTGACGGCGCAATTGCGCCGGATCTACATGACTTTTACCGCTGATGCCACCATGATCAAACTCTGGCTCTTCTGATGGCGCACGGGATACCGTTTTCCACGGTGAATCGTAAGGGCCATTGCCTTCAGAACGTGCCGGGCGGCTAGGACTCACGCGTTCATTACGGCCGGAATCATTACGACGTGAATCATTATTACGCGATGAACTGCCCCGACTCGCATTGTCACCTGGACGACCTTTGCTTGCCGGACGCTGGTTTTTACTACGGTTATTGTTGTTACGGTCGTCACTGCTGCTTTCGTCACTGCGGACGTACATCACTTTAACTTTGCCGTTTTTGCCACTAAATGAATCGTTCATTGTCTTCTCCACCAACGCGCAGGGCGCGAAGATTACCTGATGTCCGCCCGGTTAGCCATAAGCAAGCGCTAAAAGCTAGCAACTATCGTATTCATCGAATAAACCTTTTTGGCACTTATCCCATTTATCTCCATAATAGATAACAACAAGGAAACAAGTCAGCGATGTTTTCTCTTCTATCTATTGAGACACTAAATAAAGGCTAATTTATGAATACGGTATGTACAGCTTGTATGGCGACTAACCGCCTACCGGAAGAACGTATTGATGACGGCGCTAAATGTGGGCGCTGCGGCCACTCTTTATTTGATGGCGAGGTGATTAACGCCACCACTGAAACGCTGGATAAATTGCTGCAAGATGACCTGCCGGTGGTCATCGACTTCTGGGCTCCGTGGTGCGGGCCTTGCCGCAGCTTCGCGCCTATCTTTGAAGATGTTGCCGCAGAACGCGCCGGAAAAGTCCGTTTCGTCAAAGTTAACACCGAAGCCGAACCCGAGCTTAGTACCCGTTTCCGTATCCGCAGCATTCCTACTATTATGCTGTACCGCAACGGTAAAAGGGTCGACATGCTCAGTGGCGCATTGCCAAAAGCGCCTTTTGATCATTGGCTAGATGAGCAATTATCAGTAGAGCCAGCCGCCCGATAAGCTAGTTTAACTCATTTATCGCGTCTCGGCGCAACGTAGTCGCCCGGTGAGATTGATGCCCTGACAGTTTGTTGTCGGGGCATTGTTTTTTTGTTTTATGGTATGACTAAGCGTATGGGTTGATTAGAATAGCGCTATTTCATCAGGAGTCCGTCGTGACTGAAATATTGATCACTGACCATGCTTTATTAGATACGATCCTCACGACGGAAAATGCCGTACTGCGTTTACGCCGGCAGCGTTTAGCCGCATCCACGCGCGCCTATCGTGCCCGTGGCTGTCGCGCAATACGTTGTCAGGGCTGCCTGTTGGCAGAGCGTTTTTGTTTGTGCGATACCATAAAACCGCAGCCAGCCGCCAGCCGCTTTTGCCTGATTATGTTTGATACCGAACCCCTAAAACCCAGCAATACCGGCCGCTTGATCGCAGATATTCTACCCGACACCCAAGCCTTTCTCTGGGCGCGCACTGAAGTTGACCCTGCATTGCTGGCGGCCATTGGCGACCCTGCGCGTCAGCCATATGTCGTATTCCCAGAAAAATACGCTGAACCGCCACGGCAGATACTTAATCACTTGCCCATTAGCGATAAGCCTCCGCTATTTATACTGCTGGACGGCACCTGGAACGAAGCCAAAAAGATGTTCCGCAAAAGTCCCTATCTGGCTGACCTGCCGATGCTGTCACTCAATGTCACTAATAGCTCGGATTATCTGTTACGCGAAGCCCCACGCCCAGAGCAACACTGCACGGTCGAAGTCGCCGCTGCTCTGCTACAACAAGCGGGTGATATTCAGGCCGCAGACCAATTAACGGCCCATTTCCTCTATTTCCGCCAGCAATATTTAGCGGGAAAACCTCACCATCCAGTGGGGCGAGTCACAGCAACTGTCGAAGAAAGCACATAAAATCAGATAAGCTGTCTTTAACTTATACCCAATAGATTTCAGGGCGCAGAAAGGCGGCGAATCGTTCTGGAACCAGTTTGAACAGTATTGATGCGAGCCCGCAGGCTGAGTGAGCGCAGCCAACACACCTGCAACTTGAAAGATAACGGGGATAAACGATGAGCCAACGTGGATTAGAAGCACTACTACGCCCGAAGTCTATTGCGGTTATCGGCGCTTCTGAAAAACCGGATCGCGCCGGTTTCCTGATGATGCGTAATTTGCTGGATGGCGGCTTCAATGGCCCTATTCTACCGGTGACCCCAACCCATAAAGCAGTATGTGGTGTATTGGCTTACGCAGATATCGCTAGCCTGCCGATTACGCCCGATCTGGCGATTTTGTGTACTCATGACAGCCGCAATTTGGCCCTGTTGGAAGATCTCGGCATCCGTGGTTGTAAAGCAGTCATCATTCTGTCTGCCGCAACCGAACAGTTCCCAGAGCTGAAAGCCTGCGCGCAACGCCATCATATGCGCTTACTTGGCCCCAACAGCCTGGGTTTGCTGGCTCCGTGGCAAGGGTTAAATGCCAGTTTCTCACCCGTTCCCATCAAGAAAGGGCGGCTGGCATTTATCTCTCAATCAGCCGCGGTAGCCAACACCATTCTCGACTGGGCGCAGCAGCGGGAAGTTGGCTTCTCGTATTTTATTGCGCTGGGTGACAGCCTGGATATTGATGTCGATGACTTACTCGATTTCCTGGCCAGAGATGGCAAAACCAGTGCCATTATGCTGTATATCGAACATATCAGTGATGCGCGCCGGTTTTTATCCGCCTCGCGCAGCGCTTCGCGCAATAAACCGATTCTGGTGGTCAAAAGTGGCCGCACACAGCGTGCTCAGCAGTTGCTAAATGGTCAGCAAGGGCTGGACGCGGCTTATGATGCGGCGATTCAGCGGGCAGGCCTGCTGCGGGTGCAGGATACTCACGAGCTATTCTCCGCCGTCGAAACACTCAGCCACATGCACCCACTACGGGGTGAACGGTTATTGATCGTCAGCAATGGTTCCGCCCCGGCGGCCATGGCGCTGGATGAGCTGATCAGCCGTAATGGCAAGTTGGCAACACTGTCTGATACCACCCAATCGGCGCTGAGTGCCGTGCTACCCTCTTTTGTTTCCTTACGTAACCCCATAGACTTGCGCGATGATGCCAGCGCTGAGCGCTATCTGGCAGCGCTTAAACCGCTACTCGACAGTACCGACTACGATGCGCTATTGCTGATTCATTCCCCGAGCGCTGCTGCGCCAGGGAGCAAAACAGCAGAATTACTGATTTCCGCTATCCGTCAGCACCCACGCGGCAAGCGCCTTACTCTGCTCACTAACTGGTGTGGTGAATATTCATCGCAAGATGCACGCCGACTGTTCACCGAAGCCGGGATCCCCACCTATCGCACACCGGAAGGGGCGATTACTGCCTTTATGCATATGGTGGAATATCGCCGTAACCAGAAGCAATTGAAAGAGACACCTGCGCTGCCTGTCGGCCTCACCGCCAACACCGCCCACGTGCATCAGTTGATTCGCCAGGCGCTGGCAGAAGGTGCCACCCAGCTTGATACCCATGAAGTACAACCGATACTTGAAGCTTATGGCCTCAGCACACTGCCAACCTGGATTGCCAGTGATAGCGTAGAAGCGGTGCATATCGCCGAACGATTGGGCTATCCGGTTGCCATCAAACTACGCTCGCCGGATATCCCGCACAAGTCAGAAGTCCAGGGCGTAATGCTGTATCTTCGTACCGCAATTGAAGTACAGCGGGCTGCTGACGATATTCTTGACCGGGTAAGGCGCACTTATCCGCAAGCCCGTATCCACGGGTTGCTGGTGCAAAGTATGGCGAACCGCGCAGGCGCTCAGGAATTGCGAATTGCAGTAGAGCAAGATGCGATTTTCGGCCCGTTGATCATGTTAGGTGAAGGTGGCATCGAATGGCATCATGAAACTCAGGCCGCCGTCGCGCTGCCGCCACTCAATATGGCACTGGCCCGCTACCTGATTATACAAGCGGTCAAAGGCGGCAAAATTCGCAGCCGTGGATCATTACAACCCTTGGACATCCCTGGCTTGAGCCGTTTACTGGTACAAGTCTCTAATCTAATTCTCGATTGCCCCGAAATCAGCCGGTTAGATATTCACCCGGTACTTGCGTCAGGCAGCGAATTCACGCTGTTGGATGTTTCGATGCAACTGGCACCTGTCAGCGGCGATCCGCAGGCACGGTTGGCGATCCGTCCCTATCCACACGAGTTGGAACAAAAGGTCGAACTTAAAGATGGTTCTCACTGTCTGTTCCGCCCAATTTTGCCAGAAGATGAACCACTACTAAAATTGTTTATTGATCAAGTCACTAAAGAAGATCTCTACTATCGCTACTTCAGTGAAATAAATGAATTCAGCCATGATGATTTGGCGAATATGACGCAGATTGACTATGATCGAGAAATGGCATTTGTCGCTGTGCGCCAAAAAAATAATGGCCCTGAAATTATTGGCGTCACGCGCGCATTGTCTGACCCTGACAATATTGACGCCGAGTTTGCCGTGTTGGTGCGCTCAGACCTTAAAGGGCTGGGTCTGGGGCGGGAACTATTAGAAAAGATGATTCAGTATACTCGCAGCCATGGGTTAACACGGTTAACCGCAGTCACCATGCCCAACAACCGTGGCATGATCGGTTTAGCTAAAAAACTCGGTTTTAGTATTGATGTACAGATGGAAGATGGGATCGTTAATCTGGAGCTGACACTTTGATTTCAGTTACATGAATCACCGTGATATATACCACAACCCCAAACGATTCGGTCTTTGGCAGGCAAAACTTGCGCACAATCCGCGAAAGTAGTGGTATTATCGCCCAACTCAATGGATTAGTGTTTTTTAGGATATGGCGGTTCTGCCATCAAATAACAAGAGAAGAAGCGCACTGTGATGTTGTCAAAATTCAAACGTAGTAAACATCAACAACACCTTGCACAACTGCCCAAACTCCCTCAGTCAGTTGATGATGTCCAAACACTTTATTGCCCCAAGGTTTTCCGCTCCACTCTGCTGGATTTAATAGGCCTGGCGACCAAACGTATTTATCTGGTGGCGCTCTACCTGGAGCAGGATGATGCAGGCCGGGACGTAATGAATGCCCTCTATCAGGCTAAGCTTCAGCGCCCAGAACTGGAGATTTGCGTGCTGGTAGACTGGCACCGCGCACAACGTGGGCGTATTGGAGCCGCAGCGGTCAATACCAATGCTGATTGGTACTGTGAAATGGCGGCCAATCATCCGAATGTTTGCGTTCCGATTTACGGTGTTCCAGTCAATACTCGCGAAGCACTTGGCGTGTTGCATCTGAAAGGTTTTATCATTGATGATACTGTGATTTACAGTGGTGCCAGTATCAATGATGTCTACCTCTATCAAAACGATAAGTATCGTTATGACCGATACCAATTAATCACGAACCCATCATTGGCCGAAATTATGGTCGATTACGTGAAACAACGGATGCTAAGTGCAGGAGCGGTGCAACGCTTGGATCGTGCTGATCGGCCGACCAATCCTGAGATTAAAAATGAGACCCGACAGTTTCGCTCGTCACTGCGCGACATCGGCTATCAATTTCCGGCACAAGCGAGTAATGATGAACTAGCCGTCACCCCATTGGTTGGCTTAGGCAAAAAGAGTCAACTGAATAAAACGATTCATCATTTAATGGCCTCCGCTGACGAACGACTCACTATTTGTACACCTTACTTTAATCTGCCAGCACTGTTAGTCCGCAATATCATTTATCTACTGCGTGAAGGCAAACAGGTCGAGATTATTGTTGGTGACAAAACAGCAAATGACTTTTATATTCCAGAAGATCAACCGTTTAAGATTATTGGCGCGTTACCTTACTTATACGAAATCAACCTGCGTCGCTTCCTGAGTCGCTTACAGCGTTTTGTCGATAGCGGGCAATTAATCGTGCGCCTGTGGAAAGATGGCGACAATACTTATCATCTGAAAGGAATGTGGGTTGATAATAATTGGCAGTTGATTACCGGTAATAACCTGAATCCACGCGCATGGCGTTTGGATCTGGAAAATGCCATTTTGATCCACGATCCTAAGCATGAGATGCACGAGCAGCGCGCTAAAGAGCTGGAGTGTATCCGTACTCATACTAAAGTTGTTTCACATTACCTTGAGCTTGAGAATATTCAGCAATATCCAGTCAAGGTTCGCAAATTGATCCGTCGTTTGCGCAGGATCCGTATCGATCGGCTGATTAGCCGCATTCTATAAATATGAAAGCCCGGTTACATGCCGGGTTTTTTGTATCTAGCCAGAGGAGAGACGGCATGTGGTGCCCACCTTATCTTCGCCCATTACTTATCGCCCCACTGTTTTTTCTCAGTTCTGCATGCACGCATATGGCTAATGATAATTGGACTGGGAAAGATAAGGCACAACATTTCTTTGCCTCCGCCGTTTTAGCCGCCGCTGGCACTGCCTATGGTGAACATCAAAATTGGTCCGATGCCAAGAGCCGTAATTTTGGCCTGCTGTTTTCTATCGGGATCGGGGCGGGTAAGGAGTTATATGATAGTCGTCAAGGTGGGACTGGCTGGAGCTGGAAGGATTTTGCCTGGGACGTCGCCGGTGCAATGACAGGTTACAGCCTTTATCAAGCGGCAAACTGACCCCACTACAGCAATAAACACGCTATTCCTACGATAAAACCTTACTTACCTGGTTCAAATCCTCACAGCTAAATCCATAAACAAAAAAAGCCACCTATCAAGGTAGCCTTTTGTTTTATTCATCGCTGTGACGGCCGGATTTGACTCACCTGCCCCTGCAATATTTGACTCGTCTGACTATGAGCCCTGCGACGCAACCACTCTAAGGTCACTATTTATACCTATTTCACTATTCTGCCCATAGCAAAAACCCCACGCTTTTGGCATGGGGTCTCGGCTTTATTTGATGCCTGGCAGTATACGAATGGCATTCCTACCATTCGCCCTTCGGGCCGTTGCAGCAACGTTAAAATCGCTCCTGACGCTTTTTTCCTACAATATTCGTCTCATCTTGAGGATGAGTCTCCCCCCTCCGGGGCCAGCGCAAGCGCTGTTCAAACTGCATTCGCAGTTTGTCGCATATCATGCTCAAGTCGAACCTGCACAACAGACAAACAAAAAAGGCCACCCGTTAGGGTAGCCTCTTTTGCTTATTTGATGCCTGGCAGTGTCCTACTCTCGCATGGGGAGACCCCACACTACCATCGGCGCTACGGCGTTTCACTTCTGAGTTCGGCATGGGATCAGGTGGGACCACCGCGCTATGGCCGCCAGGCAAATTCTGTCTAAACTAACCCGCTATGTAATCCTACACACAGCCAGCCAGCCCAATCTCGGAACTTCGCTGAAAATTTCTATCTCTCAAATCTAAAACACCTTTGGTGTTGTAAGGTTAAGCCTCACGGATCATTAGTACTGGTTAGCTCAATGCATCGCTGCACTTACACACCCAGCCTATCAACGTCATAGTCTTTAACGTTCCTTCAGGGGGCTTAAAGCCCCAGGGAAGACTCATCTCGAGGCAAGTTTCCCGCTTAGATGCTTTCAGCGGTTATCTCTTCCGAATTTAGCTACCGGGCAATGCCATTGGCATGACAACCCGAACACCAGTGATTCGTCCACTCCGGTCCTCTCGTACTAGGAGCAGCCCCTCTCAATCTTCCAACGCCCACGGCAGATAGGGACCGAACTGTCTCACGACGTTCTAAACCCAGCTCGCGTACCACTTTAAATGGCGAACAGCCATACCCTTGGGACCTACTTCAGCCCCAGGATGTGATGAGCCGACATCGAGGTGCCAAACACCGCCGTCGATATGAACTCTTGGGCGGTATCAGCCTGTTATCCCCGGAGTACCTTTTATCCGTTGAGCGATGGCCCTTCCATTCAGAACCACCGGATCACTAAGACCTACTTTCGTACCTGCTCGAGCCGTCACTCTCGCAGTCAAGCTAGCTTATGCCTTTGCACTAACCTCACGATGTCCGACCGTGATTAGCTAACCTTCGTGCTCCTCCGTTACTCTTTGGGAGGAGACCGCCCCAGTCAAACTACCCACCAGACACTGTCCTCACCCCGGATCACGGGGCCGAGTTAGAACATCAAACATTAAAGGGTGGTATTTCAAGGTTGGCTCCATGCAGACTGGCGTCCACACTTCAATGCCTCCCACCTATCCTACACATCAAGGCTCAATGTTCAGTGTCAAGCTATAGTAAAGGTTCACGGGGTCTTTCCGTCTTGCCGCGGGTACACTGCATCTTCACAGCGAGTTCAATTTCACTGAGTCTCGGGTGGAGACAGCCTGGCCATCATTACGCCATTCGTGCAGGTCGGAACTTACCCGACAAGGAATTTCGCTACCTTAGGACCGTTATAGTTACGGCCGCCGTTTACTGGGGCTTCGATCAAGAGCTTCGCCTTGCGGCTGACCCCATCAATTAACCTTCCAGCACCGGGCAGGCGTCACACCGTATACGTCCACTTTCGTGTTTGCACAGTGCTGTGTTTTTATTAAACAGTTGCAGCCAGCTGGTATCTGCGACTGGCTTCGGCGCCGAGAGCAAGTCTCTTTACCTAATGCCAGCGTGCCTTCTCCCGAAGTTACGGCACCATTTTGCCTAGTTCCTTCACCCGAGTTCTCTCAAGCGCCTGAGTATTCTCTACCTGACCACCTGTGTCGGTTTGGGGTACGATTTAATGTTACCTGATGCTTAGAGGCTTTTCCTGGAAGCTTGGCATCAACTACTTCACCACCGTAGTGGCTCGTCATCACACCTCAGCGTTGATAAGCAACCGGATTTACCAAGTCACTCCGCCTACATGCTTAAACCGGGACAACCGTCGCCCGGCTAGCCTAGCCTTCTCCGTCCCCCCTTCGCAGTAACACCAAGTACAGGAATATTAACCTGTTTCCCATCGACTACGCTTTTCAGCCTCGCCTTAGGGGTCGACTCACCCTGCCCCGATTAACGTTGGACAGGAACCCTTGGTCTTCCGGCGTGCGGGTTTTTCACCCGCATTATCGTTACTTATGTCAGCATTCGCACTTCTGATACCTCCAGCAACCCTCACAGGTCACCTTCAACGGCTTACAGAACGCTCCCCTACCCAACAACGCCTAAGCGTCGCTGCCGCAGCTTCGGTGCATGGTTTAGCCCCGTTACATCTTCCGCGCAGGCCGACTCGACCAGTGAGCTATTACGCTTTCTTTAAATGATGGCTGCTTCTAAGCCAACATCCTGGCTGTCTATGCCTTCCCACATCGTTTCCCACTTAACCATGACTTTGGGACCTTAGCTGGCGGTCTGGGTTGTTTCCCTCTTCACGACGGACGTTAGCACCCGCCGTGTGTCTCCCGTGATAACATTCTTCGGTATTCGGAGTTTGCATCGGTTTGGTAAGTCGGGATGACCCCCTAGCCGAAACAGTGCTCTACCCCCGAAGATGAGTTCACGAGGCGCTACCTAAATAGCTTTCGGGGAGAACCAGCTATCTCCCGGTTTGATTGGCCTTTCACCCCCAGCCACAAGTCATCCGCTAATTTTTCAACATTAGTCGGTTCGGTCCTCCAGTTAGTGTTACCCAACCTTCAACCTGCCCATGGCTAGATCACCGGGTTTCGGGTCTATACCTTGCAACTAGACGCCCAGTTAAGACTCGGTTTCCCTACGGCTCCCCTATTCGGTTAACCTTGCTACAAAATATAAGTCGCTGACCCATTATACAAAAGGTACGCAGTCACCCAACAAAGTAGGCTCCCACTGCTTGTACGTACACGGTTTCAGGTTCTATTTCACTCCCCTCGCCGGGGTTCTTTTCGCCTTTCCCTCACGGTACTGGTTCACTATCGGTCAGTCAGGAGTATTTAGCCTTGGAGGATGGTCCCCCCATATTCAGACAGGATGTCACGTGTCCCGCCCTACTCATCGAGTTCACAGCAAGTGTGTTTTGGTGTACGGGACTATCACCCTGTACCGTGCGACTTTCCAGACGCTTCCACTAACACACAAACTGATTCAGACTCTGGGCTCTTCCCCGTTCGCTCGCCGCTACTGGGGGAATCTCGGTTGATTTCTTTTCCTCGGGGTACTTAGATGTTTCAGTTCCCCCGGTTCGCCTTGCATGGCTATGTATTCACCATGCAATAGTGCAACGAATTGCACTGGGTTTCCCCATTCGGGTATCGTCGGTTATAACGCTTCATATCAGCTTACCGACGCTTTTCGCAGATTAGCACGCCCTTCATCGCCTCTGACTGCCTAGGCATCCACCGTGTACGCTTAGTCGCTTAACCTCACAACCCAAAGGTGTTTTTCGTTATTGGTGTGGCTGTGAACACACTCTGCTATGTTGTGCAGTGCGCGCAATCCTCATGAACGTTAAGTTCACTCCGGTTGCTGTGCGCTGTACGCCTTGCTGAGTGTCTTCTCGCTCACACTGCAACAATGATTACCCATTGGCATTGCGATTATTTGAGAGACTCTATTACAGGTTACTCTTTATCTCAGTACATCTACGGAGAGATAAATTTCGGCTGTAATGTTTCAATTTTCAGCTTGTTCCAGATTGTTAAAGAGCAATATCTTAAACACGACTCGTTAAAGTCATCTTTAAGATATTCAGTTGATAATGTCTTTCACACATTATCGGAGTGGCGTCCCCAAGGGGATTCGAACCCCTGTTACAGCCGTGAAAGGGCAGTGTCCTAGGCCTCTAGACGATGGGGACACAAAAATTTCTACTGAATCACTGATTCAGTATTTTTGTGTAAAGGTGAAAATGTGGTGACACATTCGAACGACTGATGCAGTAAAAACTCGATACCGAGGTCTTATTACACAATCATCACCCTCATCAACAGGTGCTCTTGCTCATTTACATTCATCAGACAATCTGTGTGGACACTACGCAATGCGTATCGTTAGGTAAGGAGGTGATCCAACCGCAGGTTCCCCTACGGTTACCTTGTTACGACTTCACCCCAGTCATGAATCACAAAGTGGTAAGCGCCCTCCCGAAGGTTAAGCTACCTACTTCTTTTGCAACCCACTCCCATGGTGTGACGGGCGGTGTGTACAAGGCCCGGGAACGTATTCACCGTAGCATTCTGATCTACGATTACTAGCGATTCCGACTTCATGGAGTCGAGTTGCAGACTCCAATCCGGACTACGACAGACTTTATGTGGTCCGCTTGCTCTCGCGAGTTCGCTTCACTTTGTATCTGCCATTGTAGCACGTGTGTAGCCCTACTCGTAAGGGCCATGATGACTTGACGTCATCCCCACCTTCCTCCGGTTTATCACCGGCAGTCTCCCTTGAGTTCCCACCATTACGTGCTGGCAACAAAGGATAAGGGTTGCGCTCGTTGCGGGACTTAACCCAACATTTCACAACACGAGCTGACGACAGCCATGCAGCACCTGTCTCACAGTTCCCGAAGGCACCGAAGCATCTCTGCTAAGTTCTGTGGATGTCAAGAGTAGGTAAGGTTCTTCGCGTTGCATCGAATTAAACCACATGCTCCACCGCTTGTGCGGGCCCCCGTCAATTCATTTGAGTTTTAACCTTGCGGCCGTACTCCCCAGGCGGTCGACTTAACGCGTTAGCTCCGGAAGCCACGCCTCAAGGGCACAACCTCCAAGTCGACATCGTTTACAGCGTGGACTACCAGGGTATCTAATCCTGTTTGCTCCCCACGCTTTCGCACCTGAGCGTCAGTCTTTGTCCAGGGGGCCGCCTTCGCCACCGGTATTCCTCCAGATCTCTACGCATTTCACCGCTACACCTGGAATTCTACCCCCCTCTACAAGACTCTAGCTTGCCAGTTTCAAATGCAGTTCCCACGTTAAGCGCGGGGATTTCACATCTGACTTAACAAACCGCCTGCGTGCGCTTTACGCCCAGTAATTCCGATTAACGCTTGCACCCTCCGTATTACCGCGGCTGCTGGCACGGAGTTAGCCGGTGCTTCTTCTGCGAGTAACGTCAATCAACCGTGCTATTAACACGACTGCCTTCCTCCTCGCTGAAAGTGCTTTACAACCCGAAGGCCTTCTTCACACACGCGGCATGGCTGCATCAGGCTTGCGCCCATTGTGCAATATTCCCCACTGCTGCCTCCCGTAGGAGTCTGGACCGTGTCTCAGTTCCAGTGTGGCTGGTCATCCTCTCAGACCAGCTAGGGATCGTCGCCTAGGTGAGCCATTACCCCACCTACTAGCTAATCCCATCTGGGCACATCCGATGGCGTGAGGCCCTAAGGTCCCCCACTTTGCTCTTGCGAGGTCATGCGGTATTAGCTACCGTTTCCAGTAGTTATCCCCCTCCATCAGGCAGTTTCCCAGACATTACTCACCCGTCCGCCGCTCGCCGGCAAAGTAGTAAACTACTTCCCGCTGCCGCTCGACTTGCATGTGTTAGGCCTGCCGCCAGCGTTCAATCTGAGCCATGATCAAACTCTTCAATTTAAGATTTGTTTGATTTGCTGCTAATAAAAGCAGCGATGCTCAAAGATTACTTTCTGCAAATAAGCATTCGAACCGAAGTTCAAATGTGTACTGCTTTGGTCACTCTTCAAGACTTTTATATTTTTTCTGCCTGTCGAAACAGGCTTCGATATCGTCTTGCGAGTGCCCACACAGATTGTCTGATAAATTGTTAAAGAGCGTTCGTTACCCGTTTGCCTTTCGGCGAATCTTACGGTAACGCGGGAGGCAGATAATACGCTTTCCCGCTGAAGAGTCAAGAGTTTCTTTGGTTTCTTTCGAAGTCAAAATCATTCTTTTCGCTTCCTGACCCGGCGAAGTATGTTTCGTTGTTCCCGGTCAGTGGAGGCGCATTATAGGGAGTTCCTGCCAGCCTGCAACCCCTAATTTGAAAAAACTTTTCAACCGCTCATTAATACGGCAAAAATCGCAAATATGGCGAAAAAGAAAACAAAAAGGGGGCGATTTCTCGCCCCCTTGAGGATTAACGATTACTGTCTGGCAATGATATGCCCGTTTTCCACATCTAAAGTAACAGGTACTCCCGGGATTAATTTGCCGGAAAGTATCTGCTGCGCCAGCGGGTTCTCGATTTCCTGCTGAATCGCGCGTTTCAATGGCCGTGCACCATAAACAGGGTCAAAGCCGGTTTCCCCCAGGAACTCCAACGCAGGTTGAGTAATGGTAACCTGATAGCCACGCTCTTCCAGACGTTTATACAGCCGCTCCAGTTGAATACTGGCAATTGAGGCCAGATGTGCTCGACCAAGCGGATGGAAGACAACCACCTCATCTATACGGTTAATAAATTCAGGACGGAAGTGATGGCTAACAACCTCCATCACCATATTCTTCATTTCGGTATAACTTCTTTCACCGAAACGTTCCTGAATCAAATCTGAACCGAGGTTAGAGGTCATGATGACAACCGTGTTACGGAAATCAACCGTTCTCCCCTGCCCGTCAGTCAAGCGACCATCATCCAATACCTGCAACAAGATGTTGAACACATCAGGATGTGCTTTTTCCACTTCATCTAACAAGATTACAGAATAAGGACGACGGCGCACCGCTTCCGTCAGATAACCACCTTCCTCATAGCCAACGTAGCCCGGAGGTGCACCAACCAGCCGAGATACGGAGTGTTTCTCCATAAACTCTGACATATCAATACGCACCATGGCATCGTCGCTGTCGAACAAGAACGTGGCCAATGCTTTACATAATTCAGTTTTACCTACCCCCGTCGGGCCTAAGAATAAGAAGGAACCAATTGGCCGGTTCGGATCTGATAACCCAGCACGACTACGGCGGATAGCATTGGATACTGCTTCGACTGCTTCATCCTGACCAATGACACGTTTATGCAGGTCTTGTTCCATGCGCAGCAGTTTATCGCGTTCACTTTCCAGCATGCGTGATACCGGAATACCCGTCCAGCGCGCCAGGACATCAGCAATCTCAACCTCAGTGACACGATTGCGCAGCAACTTCATGGTTTTCCCTTCCAGCGCATTGGCTGCCGCTAGCTGTTTTTCCAACTCAGGGATTTTACCGTACTGAAGTTCTGACATCCGAGCCAAGTCACCCACACGTCGAGCCTGTTCTAAGGTAATTTTGGCCTGTTCCAACTCAGTCTTAATATTCTGAGTCCCAGTCAGTGAGGCTTTTTCAGCTTTCCACTCTTCTTCCAGCTCAGAATACTCACGCTCTTTCTGCTCTAATTCGGTATTGAGCATTTCCAGCCGTTTTTTACTGGCGTCATCGGATTCTTTGTTCAGCGCTTGCTGTTCCAGTTTCAATTGGATAATTCGGCGCTCCAGCCGATCCAATGATTCTGGTTTTGAATCCATTTGCATACGGATACTGGAACCGGCTTCATCGATCAGGTCAATGGCTTTATCCGGTAACTGGCGATCCGAAATATAACGGTGCGACAGTGTTGCCGCGGCAACAATTGCCGGGTCGGTGATCTGCACATGGTGATGCAGTTCATATCGCTCTTTAAGCCCGCGCAAAATAGCAATGGTGTCTTCGACTGTCGGTTCCGCAACATAGACTTTCTGGAAACGCCGCTCCAGCGCCGCATCCTTCTCTATATACTGGCGATATTCGTCCAGGGTGGTCGCACCGACGCAATGCAGTTCACCGCGCGCTAACGCAGGTTTCAGCATGTTACCAGCATCCATCGCCCCATCGCCTTTCCCAGCGCCAACCATGGTATGCAATTCATCAATAAACAAGATCACACTACCTTCTTGTTTTGATAAATCGTTCAACACGCCTTTTAGACGCTCTTCAAATTCACCACGATACTTAGCACCGGCAATCAGTGAGCCCATATCTAATGACAGCACACGTTTATGTTTCAGGCCTTCAGGCACTTCGCCATTGACGATACGTTGTGCCAACCCTTCCACGATGGCGGTTTTACCGACACCGGGTTCACCAATTAATACCGGGTTGTTTTTGGTACGACGTTGTAACACCTGAATAGTACGGCGAATCTCTTCATCACGGCCAATCACCGGATCAAGTTTCCCCTGCTCTGCACGCTCAGTCAGGTCGATAGTGAATTTTTTCAACACCTGACGCTGATCTTCGGCGCCTGGATCATCGACTTTGTCACCACCACGCATATTTTCAATTGCCTTATCTATTTTATCAGTTGTTGCACCGGCAGCCTTTAACATGTCAGTTAAGGTGCCGCGGTCTTCAAGCACTGCCAACACGAACAGTTCTGAAGAGATAAACTTATCTGCACGCTTTTGCGCTAACTTGTCACAAAGATTCAATACACGTACCAGCTCGTTTGATGGTTGAACATCACCGCCGGTACCTTCAACTTGTGGAAGACGACCTAAAGCCTGCTCAATGTCGCTGCGCAAACTGGCAACATTAATACCCGCCGAGGTCAACAATGGGCGAACCGTCCCCCCATCCTGATTGAGCAGTGCGCTCATCAAATGTAACGGTTCAATAAACTGGTTGTCGCGCCCAAGCGCTAAAGACTGGGCATCGGCGAGGGCAAGCTGGAATTTGCTAGTAAGACGATCCAGACGCATAACACCTCCGATATTGGTCAAAATTGCTACTGGAGATTAGATGAGGTCATCCCTCAAATTTTCAAGGTTATTTCGACACTATATTTAAAGTAATTCGTTATGCGTCAGCGGATCGTCCTAATTCAGTAGGTTATATCAGCCAGACTAAACTTGCCATACGTCCAGTGATTCCATCGCGCCGATAAGAGAAAAATTGCTGTTTTTCACTCACAGTACAGCGATTACCGCCATAAATAGCGTGAATGCCTGCAGCCTGTAGCCGCAAATGAGCCAATAGATAGATGTCAGCGAGATATTTAGTGCCTGAGGGAACAAAAGCAGAGGCGGATGCTGGGTCGATATTGATAAAGGCCTGTTTCACCTCTTCACCCACTTCGAACTGCTGTGGGCCAATGGCTGGGCCTAACCAGGCAATAATAGAAGCAGGGGCCGCGTTGAACTGCGCCAGCGTCTGTTCAAGGACGCCAGCACATAAACCGCGCCAACCAGCATGTGCGGCCGCAACTTCATCGCCTGCTAATGAACAAAACAGGACCGGTAGGCAATCTGCGGTCATTACGGTACAAACTTGCCCGGCAACCCGGCTATAAGCCGCGTCTGCCTGTACATCAGCTACCGCCTTACCATCCAGATGCAGGACACGAGTACCATGCACCTGCTCCAACCAAACAGGCATTTGCGGCAAGCCAGCCAGTTCAACTAATCGCTGGCGATTAGCTGTCACACTGGCTGCAACATCACCAACATGGGTACCAAGGTTTAATGAATCATAAGGCGATTCGCTGATACCACCGTGACGGGTGGTGCTACATGCCTTAACACCGGCAGGCATCGGCCAGTCTGGAAGTATCAGTTGGGGACTCATTACCAATCCATCTGGTCTTTGAATTCTTCAGTATCAGCCTTCAGCGCATTTATCAGCTCAACCATATCTTCTGGTAATGCTGCATGCCATTCCATTTGGATACCACTGATAGGGTGATACAAACGCAGCATGGTTGCATGCAATGCCTGACGATCAAAACCACGCAGAATGGAAATAAAGGAATCAGAGGCGCCTCTAGGTGGGCGCGGACGGCCACCATAAAACTGATCACCCACCAGTGGATGGTTAATATGAGACATATGCACGCGGATCTGATGGGTACGGCCCGTTTCTAAACGCAAACGCAGGCGGGTATGGGCGCGGAAATGCTCCATAATCCGGTAATGGGTAGTTGCTGGTTTACCCATTGGGTGCACAGCCATGTGAGTACGCTTGGTGGAATGACGAGAAATTGGCTCATCGACCCGACCGCCCGCAGTCATATTGCCAATGGCTACGGCTTCATATTCACGGGTAATTTCACGCGCTTGCAGTGCTTCAACCAAACGCGTTTGTGCCGGAACCGTTTTTGCTACTACCATCAAACCAGTAGTATCTTTATCCAGGCGATGAACGATACCCGCGCGCGGGACATCCATGATTTCAGGATAATAATAGAGCAGCGCATTCAGAACCGTACCATCTGGGTTGCCGGCTCCGGGATGCACAACTAAACCACGGGGTTTATTAATGACCAAAATATCGTTATCTTCATAGACGATATCCAGTGGGATGTCTTGAGGCGCCCAGCGGGCATCTTCCTCAATTTGCGCGTCAATGGCGACGAGCTCACCACCCAACACTTTTTCTTTAGGCTTATTAATTGTTTTACCGTCGACTGTAACCCTGTCTTCCAAAATCCACTCTTTTATGCGAGATCTTGAATAATCAGGGAACAATTCGGCCAAAGCCTGATCTAACCGTTGACCGAGTTGAGATTCGGCCACCGTTGCGCTGAGTTGTACTTGTTGTGCCATATGCAGCTTCTTGTTCGTTAACGTTGGGTTTTGACGGCGATGCCGTTTAATATAATGTGCTATTGTATCTAGATCTTTGTCGGGAGCTTAACGGACAGTCTCCCGGAATAACACTTCGAGGATAATCAAAACGTCATGACGCGTATGAAATATCTGGTGGCTGCCGCCACGTTGAGCCTGGTGCTGACCGGTTGCTCCAGTAACAAGGACGTGGTTCCCGATAACCCGCCTTCTGAGCTCTATGCTACCGCTCAGCAAAAACTGCAGGACGGTAACTTTAAGGGAGCTATTACGCAACTAGAAGCGTTAGATAACCGCTATCCTTTCGGGCCTTACTCCCAACAAGTTCAGCTTGATTTGATTTATGCGTATTATAAATCTGCTGATCTGCCGTTGGCGCAAGCCTCAATCGATCGCTTTATGCGCCTCAATCCAACACATCCTAACATCGATTACGTATTATATATGCGTGGTTTGACTGACATGGCTCTGGATGACAGCGCATTGCAAGGTTTCTTCGGGATTGATCGTTCAGACCGCGACCCGCAACATGCCAAGGCCGCATTCCGCGATTTTAACCAGTTGATTCAAAACTATCCGAACAGCCAGTACGCAACTGATGCGCAAAAACGCCTGACGTTCTTGAAAAATCGTCTGGCCAAGCATGAACTGGCCGTGGCGCAATATTACACTAAACGAGGCGCTTACGTCGCGGTAGTTAACCGTGTAGAACAAATGTTGAGAGATTATCCTGATACTCAAGCAACCCGTGATGCGTTGCCATTGATGGAAAATGCTTATAAACAACTGCAACTCAATGCCGAGGCAGACAAAGTTGCCAAGATAATTGCAGCGAACCCAGCCTGATATTGTCTGGCTCGATAAAATAACAAACGGCAGCCTAGGCTGCCGTTTTCAATTCTTGCCTTACGGCAGATGTTCACTTTACTGGTGTAGGCCGAGAAAACTCACTGCATCAGACTATCGCGCTAATATGCTATCTAAAACAGAAAAATAACGCCGTTTTTAACTGAATGCAGGCAATATAACTTATCAATAATGCGGCATTATAATCAATGATTCAAGCCCCCAGCCGCTATTCCTGACGTTGAATCACAGTTCCCATGACCTTTGCAAAAAGTGACAAAAAAAAGTGACCTTGATCATACATTTTGTGAGAAAGAGAGGTATGCTGAAGTTATCCAAGACGGAGCAGACAGAGAGGTAAGTCATATGACAGTCAACATTACCAGTAAGCAAATGGATATTACCCCAGCAATTCGCAAGCATGTTGAAGACCGTCTCACCAAACTGGATAAATGGCAGGCCCAGTTAATAAACCCGCACATCGTACTGTCTAAAGGTCCACAAGGATTTGTTGCCGATGCAACTATCAGTACACCAATGGGGCCATTGGTTGCCAGTGCCAAACATGATGATATGTATGCTGCAATTAATGAGCTTATCACCAAACTAGAACGCCAATTAAATAAAGTGCAGCACAAAGGTGAAGCTCGCCGCGCAGCAAGTAGTGTTAAAGAAGCTAATCTGGAATCAGTAGATGTAGAGGAAGAAGAGTCCGAGCAAGAACAATAGCCGGAGCCATCCATCTCATTTCGGATCTAACGCGCCTTTGGGCGCGTTTTTTATTGACAGCAATTCAGGCTGGCGGTTAATTTAGAGTCTGATCAGTTTTAAGAACTGACTTTCTTTACTATTTTTTTCGTGGCAACACACTTACGAGTAAAACAGGTAACCAGTAACGATGATCAATAAAGTGTTTTTCTTCGCATTCTTTTTTACCTTCCCCTGATTGGGAGGCGTTTCGTCGTGTGATAAAGAATGCGAAGACGAACAACAAAGCCTCCCAAGCGGGAGGCTTTTTTTATGTGTATATCCTCGTCATACTTCAAGCTGCATGTGCATTGGCTACCTTCCTGCTGCTCGAATTATTTAGGGTATAATCATTCAGAAAAATAAGGCAAATCCCTATGACCGATAATCCATTACTGGTGCTACGTGAACGCATCAGCGCACTAGACTTAAAACTGCTCGCCTTGCTGGCAGAGCGGCGTGAATTAGCAGTGGATGTCGCTAAAGCTAAGCAGCTCCATCATCGTCCTATTCGCGATAAAGAGCGTGAACGTGACTTACTGGATGCCTTGATAACTGCCGCTAAGCCCTATGACCTCGACGGATTCTATGTCACTCGTCTGTTCCAACTTATTATCGAAGACTCGGTCTTAACTCAGCAGGCACTGTTACAACATCAGCTTAATCAAACCGCCCTGCATTCTGCCCGTATCGCTTTCCTGGGCCCAAAAGGCTCTTATTCACATCTGGCTGCACGTCAATATGCCGCTCGTCATTTTGAGCAACTGATTGAATGTGGTTGTCAGAAATTCCAAGATATTTTCACTCAGGTAGAAACCGGGCAAGCGGATTACGCCGTCTTACCGATAGAGAACACCAGTTCCGGCTCTATTAACGACGTTTATGATTTGCTGCAACACACCAGTTTGTTCATCGTAGGGGAAATAACCAACCCTATTGACCACTGTGTTCTGGTTGCAACTGAAACTGACCTGAGCAAAATCGAAACCGTATACAGTCACCCACAACCTTTCCAGCAGTGCAGCCAGTTCATTAATCGTTTCCCTCATTGGAAAATTGAGTATTGCGAAAGCACTGCTGCGGCGATGGAAAAAGTGGCACAAATGAACTCGCCAACAGCCGCCGCTCTGGGTAGTGAAGCCGGTGGTGCACTGTATAATTTGCAGGTGCTGGAACATAATCTGGCGAATCAGCAACAAAATATCACTCGCTTCATTGTTCTTGCCCGTAAGTCCATTGAAGTTTCAGAGCAGATACCGGCCAAAACCACCTTAATTATGGCGACGGGTCAGCAATCAGGGGCACTGGTTGAAGCACTATTAGTGCTGCGAGACCACGGTATCATCATGACGAAACTGGAATCCCGCCCGATTAATGGCAATCCGTGGGAAGAGATGTTTTATATTGATGTGCAGGCTAATTTACGGTCCGATTCGATGCAAAAAGCGCTGGCAGACTTAGCACCTATTACCCGTTCATTGAAAATATTGGGTTGCTACCCAAGCGAGAACGTGATTCCGGTCAATCCAAGTTAACGCAGCTTTAGAGATTCACAACGCTTAGGATTTACAAGGCCCAAGGATGGGCCGAGTAACAAGTGCAACCAATGACGGGTATGATTATAGCCGGCTATCGTTCGCCTGACGCAGCAATGAACGGCTCTCCACCAGAAAACGCTCTGCATAATCGCCAAACCAGTGCTCAACTTTCTGAAAACTTTGGACAAAGGCTTGTTTATCACTCTGCTCGAGCAAAGTAATCGCTTCACCAAAGCGTTTGTAATAACGTTTAATTAGCGCCAGATTATCTTCCGAAGACATAATAATATCGGCATAAAGCTGTGGGTCTTGCGCAAACAACCGCCCAACCATCGCCAGTTCCAGACGATAAATCGGTGAAGACAGTGCCAACAATTGCTCTAGCTGCACGTTTTCCTCAGCCAGATGTAGCCCATAGGCAAAGGTCGCAAAATGCCGTAATGCCTGAATAAATGCCATATTCTGATCATGTTCGACAGCGCTGATGCGGTGTAATCTTGCCCCCCATACCTGTAACTGCTCCAACAGCCACTGGTATGCTTGCGGGTCGCGACCATCACAATACACCACCACTTGCTTCGCCAGACTGCCCACATCAGGGCCAAACATCGGATGCAGACCCACAACCGGCCCTTCATGAGCAGCCAGCATGGCTTGCAGCGGCTTGTTTTTCACCGAAGCGAGATCCAATAAAATGCAATCTGGCGGTAATTTTGGCAATCGCCCAATCACTTCTTCAGTGATATGGATGGGTACACTAACAATCACCATACCAGCATCCGCCAGAATGGACTCAGCCTGTGGCCAGTCCTCTTGCTCCAGTGTTTTCACCTGGTAACCAGACAAGCCCAGCATGCGGCTAAATAAACGCCCCATCTGCCCTTGCCCACCGATAATGACTACGGGCCGCAATTGTGGGCACAAGGTTTTAAAACCTTTGTCATTCTCGCTGGTATAAGACTCTCGCATTATCCGACGCAATACGTCTTCAATCAAATCCGGCGGTACACCTAAAGCCTCAGCTTCCTGTCGGCGTGAGGCCAACATCAAAGCCTCACGATCTGGAACATAAATAGGTAAACCATAACGGCTTTTAACTTCACCTACTTCTGCCACTAAATGCAGGCGTTTAGCCAGCAAGTCCAACAGGGCTTTATCGACTTCATCAATTTGATCGCGTAAAGCGGTCAGTTCAGCCACCATACTTACTCTTCCTCTACAGTCCGTGCCGCCAGCACTGAACGCAATTCTTGATGCATGCCACGTAACAAGGTTTCGGTGCTTTCCCAGTTAATACAGGCATCGGTCACTGAAACCCCGTAGTGCATAGCAGTACGGGGTTGTTCAGATGACTGATTCCCTTCGTGGATGTGGCTTTCCAACATCACACCGGTGATAGAACGATTACCCGCCTTGATCTGTTCAACCACAGATTCAGCGACGGCAGTCTGGCGACGGTAGTCTTTATTCGAATTACCATGACTGCAATCTATCATTAAGGATGGAGTGAGTCCCGCATCCTGCATCTGTTTTTCACACTGAGCGACATCTTGTGCACTGTAGTTAGGGGTTTTGCCACCACGTAAAATCACATGACCGTGTGGATTGCCCTGGGTTTGCAACAAACAAACCTGACCGGATTGGTTAATTCCCATAAAGCGATGTGGCATAGCCGCAGCACGCATTGCATTGATTGCGGTGCCCAAACTGCCATCAGTACCATTCTTGAATCCAACTGGCATGGATAAACCAGATGCCATTTCACGGTGAGTTTGTGATTCAGTGGTACGCGCACCAATTGCTGACCAACTGAACAAATCACCCAGGTATTGCGGGCTATTCGGATCCAGTGCCTCAGTTGCCAACGGCAACCCCATACCCACTAAATCCAGCAGTAATCGACGGGCAATATGTAAGCCAGCTTCCACATCGAAAGAGCCATCCATTGCCGGGTCGTTGATAAGGCCTTTCCAACCGACAGTAGTTCTTGGTTTTTCAAAATAGACACGCATAACGATATATAAGCTATCACTCAACTCCGCAGAGAGTGTTTTCAAACGACGCGCATAATCCAGAGCAGCATCCACATCGTGGATCGAACATGGGCCACAAACGACTAATAAACGTGGATCTCGTCCTTGAACAATGTCAGCAATGGTTTTGCGAGCGGATTCAATCGCATACTGATCATTGTCGCTCAAAGGAAACTGGTTTTTCAGTTCTTCCGGGGTTATCAGTATTTGTTCAGCACTGATATGGACATTATTGAGCGCATCTTTTTGCATGATCATATTCTTTACCCTATCTCTGTTTAGCGGATGTCGTTTAGCGTATTTATCGTTTGATGGGGTACACAATACCATGGCGTGTAAAGTTTTCAATCCATATGTGTAAATAAATAATTACCACACTTTTACCGCCCTATTTCTGTCCGACTTTTGCGGTAAGTCGCAGTTTCCGCAGATGGTCCCAACCTCCCTCGGAGGCCATGATAGAATGCGGAAAATTTGTGGAGGCTGTATGTTAAGAGTCATCATCGTCGACGATGAGCAACCTGCGCGTGAAGATTTACGCGAAAGACTAAGTGAAGAACACGATATTGAGATCGTCGCCGAATGCAGTAATGCACTGGAAGCAATCCCTGCAATCCAGCGCTTACAGCCCGACGTGGTGTTTCTCGACATCCAAATGCCAAGAATTAATGGCCTGGAATTGGCATCAATGTTGAATCCAGAAAACATGCCACACATCGTGTTTGTTACCGCTTACGATGAATATGCTATCCGTGCATTTGAAGAGCACGCCTTTGACTATCTGTTAAAACCACTCGATTATCAACGGCTGGCAAAAACGCTAATACGCTTAAGACGCGGCCTTACCGTAAATAATAATTTACATAAAATCACTGAACCCATGCTGCGGCATATCCCCTGTTCCGGTCATAACCGTATTTTTTTGCTGAAAATTGAAGAAGTAGAATATCTAAGCTCTGAGCTTAGCGGGGTGCATGTCGTCGGGACAGTGCAATCAGGCTATACCCAGTTGTCACTCAAAACACTCGAAGAAAAAACACCATTTATCCGCTGCCACCGTCAATATATGGTGAATACTGAACAACTGGGAGAAATTCAACTGATGGATAACGGCTCAGCCGAAGTGATTACCCGTAGCGGTAGGCATATCCCGGTGAGTCGCCGCTACTTAAAATCACTGAAGGAGAAATTAGGTATTAGTTGAGAGATGTGGCAGTTAAAAATCACAGAAAATTCCCCGACCGATTGTACGCTTTATCAATGCATGCCAATCATTAACAGCATGGCGGTGCCAACGCAAAAGGAAAACCGCCCTCAAGTTATGATCCAATTGATAATATTAATGTGTTAAAACGGGAAATAATAAGTGTTATTAGAAAATTAACACATTAATTGAATACAATATTTATACATTATTTTCACAATCAGACCATATATCCCATAATTCCCTCCTCACGCCACTTTAATTAATTAGAAAAGTCTGGGCTGATATAAAAATAGAGGCAGATCTCAGATTTAATTAATTACATAACTAAACAATACTCCCTTGATATTAGCCAAGTTTTAATCAATACAATCTGTGCTCTGATAGAGAAAGTCGAGTAAGAGCCATGCTCATTGCTTAAAACCAGCAAATACCTAACCGAATTTCATTCATGTTGGAAGCAAGGGAACGTTATGATAACACTACAATTTATAATTATAATTATATGTCTACTACTGGGGACACGCTACGGAGGTATGGGGCTGGGGTTAATAAGTGGTATCGGCTTATTTATTCTAACCTTTATCTTTGGGCTTGAACCAGGGAAACCACCAGTAGATGTCATGCTCACCATATTAGCTGTTATTGGTTGTGCATCTGTATTACAAACTGCCGGTGGATTAAATGTAATGATGCAATTTGCCGAGCGCTTATTACGTCGGCACCCTCAGCATATTACGCTACTAGCTCCATTTACAACCTGGTCATTAACCTTTTTATGTGGCACCGGGCACGTTGTTTATACCATGTTCCCGATTATTTCTGATATTGCCATTAAGAAAAGTATTCGCCCGGAACGACCAATGGCTGTTGCATCCGTTGCTTCACAAATGGCTATTACCGCCTCACCCGTATCGGTAGCTGTCGTATCATTAGTATCAATTATTGGTGCCAACCACGGTATCGGCCATGCTTACAGCATTCTGGAGATTCTGGCCGTATCAGTCCCAGCCTCTTTAGTTGGGGTACTAATGGCAGCCTTGTGGAGTCTGCGTCGTGGTAAAGACCTGGATAAAGACCCTGATTTTCAAGAGAGAATTAAAGATCCAGAGCAACGCTCCTTTATCTATGGTTCAACAGATACATTATTGAATCAGGTTTTCCCGAAACAAGCCTACTGGTCTACCTGGATATTCTTCGCAGCTATCGCAATAGTGGTATTACTGGGCGCTTTTGCTGATCTGCGACCAGCCTTTGAAGTTAAGGGCAAATTGCAGTCACTGTCAATGAACCTGGTTATTCAGATGATGATGCTGATAGCTGGTGCGGTTATATTGATGGGCTGTAAAGTTAAACCCAGTGATATCTCTAACGGTGCCGTATTTAAAGCTGGCATGGTTGCTATCTTCTCGGTATTCGGTGTTGCCTGGATGAGTGATACCTTCTTCCAAGCCCATATGGGTGATTTGAAACTGGTATTGGAAGATGTCGTGAAAAGTAAGCCTTGGACTTATGCCATTGTTCTGTTCTTGGTTTCCAAACTGGTAAACAGCCAAGCGGCAGCATTAGCCGCCATCGCACCAATGGGCCTGCAACTTGGTGTTGATCCTAAAATGTTGATTGCCTTCTTCCCTGCAGCTTATGGCTACTTTGTTCTGCCAACTTATCCAAGCGACCTTGCTTGCATCGGTTTTGACCGTTCAGGTACCACCAAGATTGGTAAATTTATCATTAACCATAGTTTTATCATCCCAGGTCTTATCGGTGTTATTAGCTCGTGTATCACCGGTTACCTACTGGTAACGACCTTTATGTAATTACTCGGTATACAGATGATATGCAAAGAGGCCAGTCCATTGTGAACTGGCCTCTTTAATTTTGTGGCATAAGAATTTCATGCTGTGAACAAAATATCTGTTTTTATTATTTTATTACTCACAGTAAAAAGTTGATACACTCTTTTTATTACATTTTAAGAATTAACTCATCGGAAAAACCTTCTTATTATAATTAATTATTCAATCCGAAATATCTTCTGATTTAGTTGGATCACAACTGCTACAATGCGGGCCGCAGCACAAAAATCATTTTTTTCACCATGGGCCTATTATGTTTTCTTTGCGTCATACCAGGGCGTTGCCGTTTTATCTCAGCGCAATCGCTTTATCCCTCATCAGCACTTCAGTTCTTGCTGATGGGACTGTTTTTACTGCCTTAGATGATCCAGCTACAGCCAAGAAGAGCTTTGATGGTACTGTCGAGGCTGGCTATACCGCACAATCAGGTAATACCACTAACTCAACGTTGACCGCTAACTCAACGTTAACCTGGTTCCAACCTAACACCGCCTATAGTTTGTGGGGAGCCGCACGTAATACCAGCGCTAACAATCAACGCTCTTCCGAACGTTACCAGCTAGGCGGGCGTACCCGCTATAATCTGACTGACAGTAACTACCTGTTCGGGCAAGCCAGTTGGCTGAATGATCGCTACAACGGTTTTGATTCCCGGTCGGTATTAACTACCGGTTATGGCCGCCAGATTATGACCACACCGTTGCACAACCTACGGGTGGAATTTGGTCCCGGTGTTCGCCACGATGAATTTTATGGTGGTGGTCGAGCCACTAAAGCATTGGCTTATGGCGGTGCGAACTATACCTATCAACTAACTGATAATACGGTGTTTAGCGAAGGGGTTTCCGCATTAGCGAACGAAGAAACTACACTGAACTCTGAAACTGCGTTAAATGTTGCCATCAATAAAAGTTTCGCACTGCGCCTGGCTTATGTTGTGACTTATAACACTAAGCCACCTGCCAGCGCGCCTAAAAATACTGATACCACAACATCAATAACTCTGGTTTACGGCCTGTAATCATCTATTAGTCTCTTTAGCGTGGTGTGATGCCACGCTAATTATCTCAGTTCGCCTTCCCCCACTTATCGCGCTGAAATCTCTGTCGTTTTTTTGTCATCATTGAAATAAAAAAAGGGGTCAGCCGATGGCTAACCCCTTCATAACTATTAACTTTTGGATGCAGCGCTAGCTGTATCTTAGTTAAGACGCTCTTTAATACGAGCAGACTTACCAGTACGCTCACGCAGATAGTACAGTTTCGCTTGACGAACGGCACCACGACGTTTCACAGTAATGCTGTCGATTACTGGGGAGTGAGTTTGGAATACACGCTCAACACCTTCGCCGTTGGAAATTTTACGAACGGTGAACGCAGAATGCAGACCGCGGTTACGAATAGCGATAACCACGCCCTCGAATGCCTGCAGACGCTTTTTAGAACCTTCAACAACCCATACCTTCACTTCCACGGAATCACCCGGACGGAATGCAGGTACGTCCTGCTTCATCTGCTCTTGTTCGATTTGCTTGATAATATTGCTCATAATAAGTCTCTTACCCTAGGTAAACTGATATATCAGGAAGTTGGCACGCGGCACAACACTCCTTTCATAGTTCTGTTGCTTCAGGGCTTGTGTTCCCGTTGGAACTCAGCCAGCAACACCATTTGCTCGTCAGTCAGAGCTAGGCTTTCTAGAAGTTCAGGTCTTCTAAGCCAGGTACGGCCCAGCGACTGCTTTAAGCGCCAGCGACGAATCTCGGCATGGTTGCCCGACAGTAATACTGGCGGAACTTCCATCCCTTCTAACACCTCAGGACGAGTGTAGTGTGGGCAATCCAGCAATCCATCAACAAAGGAATCTTCCTCTGCTGAAGCCTGATGACCTAGCACTCCCGGGATAAAGCGGGATACTGAATCTATCAGAGCCATTGCCGGCAGCTCTCCACCGCTGAGAACGTAATCACCAATTGACCATTCTTCATCAATTTCGGTTTTCAGTACGCGCTCATCAACACCTTCGTACCGACCACATACCAGAATCATCTTCTGATTGGTAGCCAATTCGCAAACACCCTGTTGGTCCAGTTTGCGCCCTTGAGGTGACAGATAAATCACCTTTGCTCCCTCGCCTGCCGCTGCTTTTGCTGCATGAATGGCTTCCCTTAGCGGTTGCACCATCATCAGCATTCCCGGGCCACCGCCGTATGGGCGGTCATCCACGGTACGATGCCGATCGTAGGTAAAGTCACGAGGACTCCAACACTGCACGCTCAGCAGGCCATTTTTTACTGCCCGGCCAGTTACCCCGTAATCGGTTATTGCGCGGAACATCTCGGGAAACAGGCTAATAACACCGATCCACATCGTTTTGTTCCACTCACTTTTGCCGTTTAATTCGGAGGTCAAAAACCAGGATCCCAATCTACCTCAACACGTTGAGCAGTGAGATCGACTTTCTTGATAACCTGCCCATGAAGAAACGGGACCAACCGCTCCTTCATACCGAATGCATCTTTCAGGTTTGCCTTCACTACCATCACATCGTTAGAACCGGTTTCCATCATATCGATGATTTTACCCAGTTCGTAACCCGTGGTTGTTACTACCTGACAGCCCATAAGGTCTTTCCAGTAGTAATCATCCTCTTCTAGTGCGGGTAGTTGCTTGGAATCTACGATAATTTCGCAATTAGTCAGTAAATTCGCGGCATCCCGATCGTCAACACCTTTAACTTTGATGATCAGATCTTGACTGTGGCGCTTCCAGTCTTCCAACTCGACATGCTGCCACTTACCGGCCTGCTGGATAAACCACGGCTGGTAATCAAAAATGCTTTCGGCGTTTTCGGTGGATGAAAATACTCTGAGCCAACCGCGAATGCCGTAAGTTGAACCCATTTTACCGAGTACAATCGGCTGATCGGGAACCACTGGATTGAGTTGCTTGCTCATAATAACCACCACCGCGACAGATTAAGCTGCTTTCTTAGCGTCTTTGATCAGCGCAGATACGCGATCAGAAACTGTTGCACCCAGGCCAACCCAATGTTCGATACGGTCCAGGTCCAAACGCAGAGCTTCAGCCTGACCAGCTGCGATCGGGTTAAAGAAGCCTACACGTTCGATAAAACGACCGTCACGAGCATTACGGCTGTCGGTCACTACTACTTGATAGAACGGACGCTTTTTAGCGCCGCCACGAGCCAAACGAATTGTTACCATAACATCCTCTTTAGTTAATAAAACAACTGGACCCCATCGGGGAACGGGGTCCAGTTGCAATATAAAAAGCCCGAAAATTTTACTCATTTTGGCGCAAAAAGCAATCTAAAGCGTAGATTCCTGTGCGCTAGTTTTGGAATGAGTACAGTTTTCTTCGTTTACCGCCGTTTTCAGCGGGAAATCATTACTCATCTCACACGGTTAACACCACTGCGTGAAATATACCCTTCGTACTTGAAACCACAGGGTTGTTGGCTGCGCGCACTAACCCGAATCATTTACTTGAGTAAGTTCATCGTGATTAGTTTACTGGCCGCCTACCTGAAACCCCAATCACTTTGGGTATGACGTTTAGCGGCCTGGGAAACCCGGTGGCATCATACCCTTCATGCCACGCATCATTTTAGCCAAGCCACCATTCTTCATTTTCTTCATCATGCGCTGCATTTCATCAAACTGCTTAAGTAAGCGGTTAACATCCTGTACCTGCACGCCAGAACCAGTAGCAATACGGCGCTTACGCGAGCCTTTGATGATCTCTGGTTTAGCACGTTCTTTCAGCGTCATCGAATTGATGATGGCCTCCATACGTACCGTCACCTTATCGTCCATCTGCGATTTCACGTTTTCTGGCAACTGACCGGCACCCGGCATTTTACTCAACATGCTGGCCATACCGCCCATATTGCGCATTTGCTTCAACTGATCAAGGAAGTCGTTGAGATCGAAACCATCACCTTTTTTCAGCTTGGTGGCTAGTTTCTCCGCCTGTGCACGGTCAACTTTGCTTTCGATATCTTCAATCAGCGACAGCACGTCGCCCATCCCCAGAATGCGTGAAGCCACGCGATCCGGGTGGAATGGTTCCAGTGCGTCGGACTTTTCACCCACGCCCAAGAATTTAATCGGCTTGCCGGTAATATGGCGGATAGACAGAGCCGCACCACCACGAGCATCACCATCAACTTTGGTCAGCACCACACCCGTGAGCGGCAACGCTTCGTTGAATGCTTTCGCCGTGTTTGCAGCATCCTGACCGGTCATTGCATCGACGACAAACAAGGTTTCAACCGGATTAATCGCGGCATGAATCTGTTTGATCTCGTCCATCATCGCTTCATCGACGTGCAAGCGACCGGCGGTATCGACAATCAGAACATCATAAAACTTAAGTTTTGCCTGTTGCAGGGCACGATTAACAATATCAATCGGCTTTTCTTGTACATCAGACGGGAAGAAATCAATATCAACACCCTGGGCCAGCGTCTCCAACTGTTTGATCGCCGCAGGGCGATACACGTCGGCAGACACAACCAGCACTTTTTTCTTCTGTTTCTCTTTAAGGAACTTACCCAGTTTGGCCACACTGGTGGTTTTACCCGCCCCTTGCAGACCGGCCATTAACACCACTGCTGGCGGTTGAGCTGCCAGATTCAGTTCGTTATTGACCTCACCCATGGCGGTGATAAGTTCATTTTTAACTATTTTGACGAATTCTTGGCCTGGTGTGAGGCTTTTATTCACCTCATGCCCGACAGCACGCTCTTTTACCCGGTTGATAAAGTCACGAACCACCGGCAGGGCTACGTCAGCTTCCAGTAACGCCATGCGCACTTCACGCAGCGTTTCTTTAATATTTTCTTCTGTCAGCCGGCCACGGCCGCTGATATTGCGCAGTGTGCGCGACAATCGATCAGTTAAGTTCTCAAACATTGTCTCATACTCAACGTGGAAACAGGCCGCTCTGGCGACACAATGGGGGGATTATAACACGAAGCTTAAACGATCTCTGCTCTCACGTCGGAGAACGGTTGGAGAGGAACGCGCTCAACGCTATACTGGCTATCTAATTCACTTAGCCGATGCTCATATACCGCTATGCCCGTGTTCTCCATTTTGGCTTTGATCGCTTATTTGCTCAGCCTGGGCCTGATTGTCCCAAGCTTGGTGCAGAAAAATAGTGCTTACCGGCGGTTAGCGCTGGTTTCAGCCGTCGTGGCTCTAGTGTGCCATGCTATTGCTCTGAAGCATCAGATTTTTGATGTCGGTGGGGGCCAAAACCTCACTTTATTGAATATTGGCTCCATCGTGGGGTTGATGATCTGCACTATCATGACTATCGTCGCCTCACGGGGGCGCGGTTGGTTCTTGCTGCCGATTGTCTATAGCTTCGCCATGATCAACCTGGCCCTTGCCAGTTTGCTACCGGGCGAGTTTATTACTCATCTGGAAACCAGCCCCACCATATTCGTTCACATTGGGTTGGCGCTTTTTGCTTACGCGACACTTATTATCGCAGCGTTATATGCATTACAACTGGCTTGGCTCGATTATCAGTTAAAGAATAAAAAACTGACATTTAATGCAGACATGCCACCATTAATGAGTATTGAGCGTAAAATGTTCCATATCACCCAAATTGGGGTGGTATTACTGACACTGACGCTGTGTACTGGTTTACTTTATATGGACAACATATTTAGTAAAGAAAACGTCCATAAAGCGGTGTTATCGATCATGGCCTGGTTTGTCTATATTGTTCTATTATGGGGCCATTACCATGAAGGCTGGCGTGGGCGTAGAGTGATTTGGTTCAGCTTCGCTGGTGCATTTCTACTTACGCTGGCCTATTTTGGCAGCCGCTTGGTGCAGGAAATTATAGTTCCTTAATCATCCTCTCCATCATCAGCGTATGGATCAGTTGAACTGACAGAGCCACCATCGCCATTAAGGAATACAGTGTTGGATCACGTATCAACTAGCACGCTGATCATTATTCTGGTCATTATGGTCGTGGTCTCGGCTTATTTTTCTGCCTCCGAAACCGGTATGATGACCCTTAACCGCTATCGTTTGCGCCATTTATCCAAACAGGGTAATCGCGCCGCACGGCGAGTTGAGAAACTACTAAGACGTCCCGACCGCCTGATAAGTCTGGTGTTAATCGGCAACAACCTGGTTAATATTTTGGCATCCGCCTTGGCAACTATTGTTGGTATCCGCTTATACGGGAATGCCGGAGTCGCAATAGCAACCGGAGTGCTGACTTTTGTGGTGTTGATTTTTGCTGAGGTGATGCCGAAAACTATCGCGGCACTTTATCCTGAACGTGTCGCCTTCCCCAGCAGTTTCTTACTGGTTCCCCTACAGAAAATTATGCTGCCACTGGTATGGTTGTTAAATACCATTACGCGCGCGCTGATGCGTCTGTGTGGCATTAGAGGGAATGTTCACAGAAGCGATGCCGTCAGCAAAGATGAATTGCGCAGTATTGTGAATGAATCCCACTCACAAATATCCCGCCGTAATCAAGATATGTTGATATCGGTACTGGACTTGGAAAAAGTTACCGTTAGCGACATCATGGTGCCACGCAATGAAGTGGTCGGTATTGACATCAATGATGACTGGAAGTCAATCATGCGCCAGTTAACCCACTCACCACATGGGCGCATCGTGTTGTATCGCCAGTCATTGGACGATGCCATCGGCATGTTACGTGTGCGGGAAGCCTATCGATTGATGACGGAGAAAAAAGAGTTCAATAAAGAGAATTTGCTGCGCGCAGCTGATGAAATTTACTTTATTCCAGAAGGCACACCACTGAATGTGCAACTGGTGAAATTCCAGAGAAATAAAGAGAAAGTCGGCATGATTGTCGATGAATATGGTGATATTCAAGGGTTGGTGACAGTTGAAGATATTTTGGAAGAGATCGTTGGCGACTTTACCACGTCAATGTCCCCAACACTGGCAGAAGAGGTCAATCCGCAAAGCGATGGTTCAGTACTCATTGATGGTAGCGCCAGCGTTCGCGAACTGAACAAAGCATTCAACTGGTCACTTCCGATCGATGCCCGTACCATCAATGGCATGCTGCTGGAAGAGCTACAAGAGATCCCACAGGTAGGTGCTCAGGTCCGTATCGGCAATTACCTAATTGATGTTCTGGATGTACAAGAGAACATGATTAAACAGGTGCGAGTCGCCCCCATAGTGTCTCAAGGCAGCTCCGCATAACTGCGTAACCAATGCGGCTAGCGAACATAAAAAAGACGCCTTATCAGCGTCTTTTTTGCATTAGCCTATCGAAAACTAAATATGTAATTCAGATAGTTTTTCTTTCGGCAGCGCCAGTTCTTCGTTGTGATTGATACGTACATCACGATCAAGGATACCTTTGGCAATCGCCTGAGCCTCCTCCAGTGAGTGCATATGATAAGTACCGCACTGATACTCATTCAGTTCAGGAATTTTCCGTTGGTCGGTTACCTTCAACACATCCGCCATTGCCGCTTTCCAGGCATTAGCAACACGTTGCTCATCCGGCGTACCAATCAGGCTCATATAGAAACCGGTACGGCATCCCATTGGCGAGATATCGATAATCTCAACACCGTTGCCATTGAGGTGGTTACGCATAAAACCGGCAAATAGATGCTCCAGTGTATGAATCCCGCGTTCCGGCATCACTTCTTTATTTGGCACACAGAAGCGCAAATCAAATACAGTTATCTCGTCGCCATGAGGGGTTTTCATCGTCTTAGCAACACGCACAGCCGGTGCTTTCATAATGGTATGGTCTACGGTAAAGCTATCCAATAATGGCATTTAGTCACCTCCTCATAAAAAAATAATTTTTTATCTGATCTTTTTTCGCAATCCGTGAAACTTTTTCGAATCCTGTGCGTCTTAATATGTGAAAGACGCGCATTTGTTATCATCATCCCTGTTATCAGAGATGTTAATTTGGCCACAGCAATGTGGCCTTTTCTTTTTATTGGCCGCCATGAAGCAGCAAATATTCTTCAAAGCTTAGTTGATCTTTGAGTTCCAGATCACGCTGGCGCTGCCATGAAGCATCTCGCTCTGCGCTTAATTGCTCTTCTGTCAGTAATTCCAATGGTTCATTTTGCAGCATCTCCTTGTATCGCTCCGCGAGTTCAAGGCCAATACCACCAATACCACCTTCTTTCATCGCTTGCAAAATACGCGCGGAGAATGTCAGGCTTGGATCATCAAAATACGCCACAAGCTCATCACAAACTTGTTGATATTCAGTACTGTCTTTGCCATCCAGCACTTCTGCAACACGGCGCAGGTCTGCAAACAGATCTTTTCCGACCTTTTCCAGCGGTTCACGGGTATCGTTGCATCCCCTGCCAATCGTCTGCCCCGGCTTACGCCCTTCTAAAATAACCCGATTCCAGTTCTTACGGGTACACAGTAGTTCATCACTGCTCATTTCAGGCGCATCGGCCAATACACACCAAATCAGGAATAGATCGAGGAACCGTGCCTGTACTGCATCAACGCCAATCGGTGAGAATGGGTTAATGTCCAGAGAGCGCACTTCGATATATTCAATGCCGCCACGTAGCAAAGCATCTGACGGTGATTCGCCAGCCCGGGTAACCCGTTTTGGCCGAATAGGGGCATACAATTCATTTTCAATCTGCAATACATTGGTATTCAATTGCAGATGACGGTCACCGTCTTTTAGCCCCAGTGCTGCGTACTCTTCTGATGGCGTTTGGATCGCACGTTTCAGCCCAGCAACATAGGTGTGCAGGTCATTAAACGTGATACCCAAATTGCTTTGTGATTTATTGGTATAACCCAAATCACTCAGACGTAAAGAGGTGGCATAGGGCAAATAACACATCCCCTTATCATTACGCTCGAAGGGTAATGCCGTCTCGCGCCCTTGCAGGAACGATGAGCAAATCGCCGGTGAAGCACCAAACAGATATGGAATAACCCAACCAAAACGGTAGTAGTTGCGAATCAGTCGGAAATAGCCCGCTGAGATCTCTTCCTTACCGCTTTTTTCATCGGTGACACCTGCCCATGCCTGCCAAAACTCCAGCGGCAAAGAGAAGTTATAGTGCACTCCAGAGATAGTTTGCATCAACGCACCGTAACGGTTTTTTAAACCTTCACGGTAAAGTGTTTTGAAACGGCCAATATTAGAAGAACCATACTTAGCCAATTCAATATCCTGCTCAGCCTCAATAAAGCAAGGCATACTGAGCGGCCACATACGTTCATCACCCAGTTTACGTGCCGTATAACGGTGGATATCACGTAAAAAAGTCAGCAAATGGTCAATATCACCATCGACTGGAGTAATGAATTCCAACAATGCCTCAGCAAAATCAGTGGTAATCCATTGATGTGTCAGGGCTGCACCCAATGACTCTGGATGACCCGTCGAGGCTAATTGGCCATCGGCAGTCACTCTCAATGTTTCCCGCTCGATACCGCGACGGATCCCTTTCAGGGCTTTAGGGTGCGCTTCCAGCCAAGTTAGCGCGTGTGATACATCCGGGATCAAATCGACCTCCCGCTCTTGAAAACCATAACTCGCCAGCATACTGAAACTGCATCGAGGTGACTATGTAAGTTTGTCACATTCTTTACTGCCACCAGGCGATTCCTTGCAACGTAATTACCGTTAATACGATATAACGTAATGCTTTTCCCAAACACAGAAAAAAAGCCACAAGACCCCAGGGCATTCGCAACCAGCCTGCCAACACACACATCAAATCGCCCACTATCGGTAGCCAGCTCAATAACAAAGCCGCTGGGCCAAAACGTTGGAGCCAGCCTAATGCTGTACTCATCCCCCGCTGTGGCTTTAGCTCCGGTAATAAACGTCCTATAACAACATTTGTTAGCCCCCCAAGGGTATTTCCGACAGTGGCAGATAACACCAGCATCATTGCCGGCGCACTACCTGCCGTTAATAGAGTGACTAACAGAATTTCAGAATTTCCGGGTAAGAGCGTCGCACTGAGGAAGCTACTCCCGAATAAAGAAGCAATAGCTAGCGTACTACTCACAACAGGCGCACATCAACTATTGCCATATTGGCCCTTTTAGCCGCTTCAACACCAAAGTCAGCATCTTCGAAGACGACACATTTATCTGGCTGCACGCCGAGTAACTGCGCACAGCGTAAAAATGTCTCAGGCTCTGGTTTATGTTTGGTGACATCATCAGCACCGACAACGGCCGCGAAATAACCGCGCAGACCCAGATGACACAAGAGCATCTCTGCCATAGCATGCTCGCTTCCTGTCCCTACAGCCATAGGTATACGCCCATGATAGGCTTTAACCACGTCTATGAGCGGTAGAGGCTTCACATTATCCAACAGCATCGTCTTCACTAATGCTGTTTTCTCAGTGGCCAATAAATGAGGATCCAAATCAGATTGATGATTAGCGATGATTGCCTGGGCAATTCGCCAAGTCGGTGCGCCATTCAAAGCCACCATCGCTTGATCATCGAAATGCATACCATAAGGCGTTAGCACCTGACGCCAGGCCTGACGATGTGTGGACTCAGTGTCCAGAATGGTGCCATCCATATCAAAAATCAGGCCTTCGTAGCGATCGTACATCGTGGCCCCGCGCCTAGGAATAAATGAAAAGCTACTTTATCGCAAACTAACTAAATTGTCGCTTACTGTATAATTGCATGAATTTACTTGATAAATAATAAATTCAGCTTAATAAAGTTGCTATTTGATATAGAAGAAACCAATGAGTTGAAGCGTTGATTACGAGATAAGAGAATTCAGGTATTTCGTTTTGCTGGGCTATAGGGAACATGAAGCAAAAACTAAAAAGCAGAAAACCCCGCCGTAGCGAGGTTTCTTAATATGGTGCACCCAGGAAGATGACTCGGCTTACGCCTCGCCCTACGGGCCGTTGCTAAAGCAACGTTGTCTCGCTGCGCTCGGCTCGAACTTCCAACCGCTCGGTTCTACGAATTATCTGCTGCTAAAAAGCAGAAAACCCCGCCGTAGCGAGGTTTCTTAATATGGTGCACCCAGGAAGATTCGAACTTCCGACCGCTCGGTTCGTAGCCGAGTACTCTATCCAGCTGAGCTATGGGTGCGATTTTTATTTCTAATTTTACGGAGGCGTTTCAGCAAGTGAAACTTAACAACAAGATGTATGACCTAGAAGATGGTGCACCCAGGAAGATTCGAACTTCCGACCGCTCGGTTCGTAGCCGAGTACTCTATCCAGCTGAGCTATGGGTGCAATTAATTCTTTGACACTACCTGATGTTCATTTGACTATTTCACCATACTGCAAAATATGGTGCACCCAGGAAGATTCGAACTTCCGACCGCTCGGTTCGTAGCCGAGTACTCTATCCAGCTGAGCTATGGGTGCATAGTAAATGGCGGTGAGGGAGGGATTCGAACCCTCGATACAGCTTTTGACCGTATACTCCCTTAGCAGGGGAGCGCCTTCAGCCTCTCGGCCACCTCACCATACGCTTCTTTCGAATTGTGCCTGACTTGCTTTTGAAGAAGCTCATCGGCACTGCGTGGCGCACATATTACTTTCCCGCACTTATAAGTCAAACAATTTTTCCCAACTCACGTTCATTTGCACAATTCACACACAACATGACCAGTTTGACGTCAAAAAGAGTGTTTTATCAACAGGCAAGATAGTGTTTATTGCGGCGTAATTCGATAGAGGAAAAAATAAAACTCTCACCAGCGGCCAATTAAAGAGATTGAAAATAGAAAATTATTACAGGGAGAAGAAGGTTAAAAGGAGATAAAACAGCAGAACTGAGGAGAATAGACAGCAGTAGCGTCTCGTATAACACGAGACGCTGCTTCAAAATCAGTAAGTCGTCGGTTGAGACTTTTCTGCTTGGATGCGCTGGTAGATCTCTTCACGGTGAACAGAAACCTCTTTCGGAGCATTTACACCAATTCGAACTTGGTTGCCTTTAACCCCTAATACAGTAACCGTAACCTCATCGCCAATCATGAGTGTTTCACCAACTCGACGAGTCAGAATAAGCATTCTTTGCTCCTTGAAAAATTAAAAGAGTCGGGTCTCTCAGTTTCCCCGCCATTATCCATCATACACCGTGAAAACGTAAGCCATCACATTCACATAAAATGTAAGTAGCTTGGTCGAGTATCTAACTAATACAAGTTTAGCTGAAGCAAACAACTTTGCGTTTAACTTTGTTTTCGAACTATGACATGAAAATTGAAAAACGCCATACCCAGCATAGAGATATGGCGTATTGATTTAATAGGTCATTACTTGCTTATAACCGGGAAGCTACCCAAGCGTCTACGCTTGCCAATGCCGCTGGCAATGCCAGAACATCAGTACCACCCGCTTGTGCCATATCAGGCCGTCCACCGCCTTTACCGCCCACTTGCAGGGCAATATCTGCGATTAACTCACCTGCTTTTACTTTTCCGGTAAGATCTTTGGTTACACCAACAATCAGGCTGACCTTATCATCCGCTGTTGTTGCCAGCACAATAATGGCCGACCCCAGTTGATTTTTAAGATCATCAACCATGGTACGCAGCATTTTTGGTTCAACATTGTCTAACTGACTAACGAGTAACTTCACACCGTTAACCAATTTCGCACTTGATGACAATGACGCACTTTCTTGAGCGGCTTGTTGATCTTTCAGTTGCTGGAGTTCACGTTCCAGCAGTTTACTGCGATCTAACACGGCACGGACTTTATCTGCCAAATTATGGGTATCACCCTTCACCAGATGAGCAACATCCGCCAGCAGGTCAGTTTGCTGGTGTAGCAGTGCAATAGCCCCCTCTCCTGTGACTGCCTCGATACGGCGGATACCTGCCGCCGTACCTGATTCAGACAGGATGCGGAACAAGCCAATATCACCAGTGCGGCTGGCGTGAATACCGCCACACAGCTCAGTTGAGAAATCGCCCATGGTTAATACTCGTACCTGGTCGTCATACTTCTCACCAAACAGGGCCATCGCCCCTTTTTCTTTGGCCGCATCCAGTTCCATCACTTCTGTCTGGACTGGCAAGTTACGGCGAATCTGCTCGTTGACCAGATCTTCTACCTGACGAATTTGTTCTGGCTTCATCGCTTCAAAATGAGAGAAGTCAAAACGCAAATACTTGTCGTTAACTAACGAGCCTTTCTGAGCTACGTGCTCACCCAGCGTTTTACGCAATGCCGCATGCAGTAAATGGGTTGCGGAGTGGTTCAACCGAATGCGATTACGACGTGCGACGTCAACCTGAGCATCAATACTGTGGTTAACTCGCAGAGTGCCTTGAGTCAATTGCCCCAAGTGACCGATAGCCTGACCGTATTTCTGAGTGTCCGCAACCACGAAGGTGGAGGTAGCATTTTTAAGTTCGCCTTTGTCACCAACCTGACCACCAGACTCACCATAAAATGGTGTTTGATTCAAGACAACAACTGCCTCTTCACCGGCATTAATTTCATCAACGGCTACCCCGTTGCGGAACAATGCGGTAACGGTAGCTTGTTGATGAACATGGTCATAACCCGAGAACTGGCTCGCGCTATCAACACGGATCATACTATTATAATCTGCACCAAAACCACTGGATTCGCGGGCACGACGACGCTGAGCTTCCATCGCTTGTTCAAAACCAGCTTCATCCACTTTCAGATTACGCTCACGACAAACATCAGCAGTTAAATCAACCGGGAAGCCGTAAGTATCATATAAGCGGAAAGCCGTCTCACCGTCGAGGGTGTCACCGGTCAATTTACTGAGCTCTTCATCCAGCAGGGCTAAGCCACGCTCTAAGGTGCGCGCAAACTGCTCTTCTTCAGTTTTCAGAACTTGTTCAACCATCGCCTGCTGTTGTTTCAATTCAGCAGCAGCAGATCCCATCACGGCAATCAACGGAGCAACTAATTTGTAGAAGAAAGTCTCTTTAGCCCCCAACATGTTGCCATGGCGAATAGCGCGGCGAATAATACGACGCAAAACATAACCACGGTTTTCATTTGACGGGATAACCCCATCAGAAATCAGGAAGGCACAAGATCGAATATGGTCAGCGATGACACGCAGCGACTTGCTGGAAAGATCGGTTGCACCAGTGGCTTGCGCCACCGCTTTAATCAAATCGCGGAACAGGTCAATCTCATAGTTAGAATTAACGTGTTGTAATACCGCAGCAATACGCTCAAGCCCCATACCGGTATCAACCGAGGGCTTAGGCAATGGCAGCATAGTGCCATCTGACTGGCGGTTAAACTGCATGAAGACGAGATTCCAGATCTCAATATAGCGATCGCCATCTTCTTCTGCCGACCCAGGAGGTCCGCCCCAGATATGGTCACCATGATCAAAGAAAATCTCTGTGCATGGACCACATGGACCGGTATCACCCATTTGCCAGAAGTTATCTGACGCAAAAGCACCACCTTTGTTATCACCGATACGAATGATACGTTCACGAGGAACACCAACGTCGTTAGCCCAGATTTCATAGGCTTCATCATCGGTTTCGTAGACGGTTACCCAAAGTTTTTCTTTTGGTAAGTTAAACCACTGTTCGCTGGTCAATAATTCCCAAGCGAAACTGATAGCATCATGTTTGAAATAATCACCAAAGCTGAAGTTACCCAACATTTCGAAAAATGTGTGATGACGCGCGGTATAACCTACGTTTTCCAGATCGTTATGCTTACCACCTGCACGCACACAACGTTGAGAGGTCGTTGCACGAGAATAGGCCCGTTTATCCAAACCTAAGAAAACGTCCTTGAACTGGTTCATCCCCGCATTGGTAAACAACAGCGTCGGGTCATTATTGGGAACCAAAGAGCTGCTTGATACAACCTGGTGTCCCTTGCTATGGAAGAAATCGAGAAACGCTTGACGAATCTCAGCGGTGCTCTTGCTCATAATTGCCCCGGAAACAAGCTAAAAGAATGGCCCGCAAGCATATTGCGCATCAATTATTGATAACGCAGTGGGTAAGCTCACGAACAAAAAGTGGGAATAAGATAAATTTTCTTCGAGGGGAAGTAAAATCCCGCGTGCATTCATTCGACAAAATCATTGTAAATCGACTGAATTTCTTCTTGGAAGAAGCCACGATAGAGGAGATAACGCTGAACTTTCGCCTTTTCTTTCCACTCAAGAGGTAAAGTTTCACTAAATTTACGCTGTGCGACTTCTTTTGCGAGCAGACACCAGTCGATTTCACTGATTTCAAAAGCAGCTTGAATTAGTTCTTTATCGACCCCTTTTTGCATCAATTCCGAACGGATGCGCTGTGCCCCATATCCTTTCCGACTACGGCTATTAATATAACTGGTGGCAAAGCGGGAATCGTCTAACCAATCGTGTTGATAGCAATAAGCAATAACTTGTTCGATAGCTTGAGGATCAATATCTTCGACAGGTTTGCTATTTTCACCGCTGGTGCGCCTACCCCAATTCCCTTTTGCCGAAAAAGGCTGGGCTGCAAGCTTACGGCGCAACTCCGATTCACTATGATCACGCTGAGAGAGTAATCTCATGGCACGGCTTAACAGGTCATTCATATACCCTTCTTACTTGAGGTTACTGCTGTGTTAGCGGCTCTCACTCGCCCGAATTACTGACAAGGGTCAGTTCATCGGAACTCATTCGTTGGCTACCTTGCTGTAATCAAATTATTTTGGGTAACAGCCTTCTCTCTCGGCGTTGCAGGTAGGTACGGGCTCTGATTATTTTGGATATGAGCAGGAGTGGAGAGCTGAATACGAATTGCTATTTACTTACTCAAGCGGCCCAATTAATGGGCCGCTTGTTAACTACTTAATCTGCTGATACTAACGCGCTGTTTTAACCTTATTAATTAAAACTCTTCGCTAGTTTCATCAGTCTCATCGGCAAATGCTGCTGTTGCTACAGGTTGTTCGCCGTTCCCACCGTTAAGTAGCATTTCACGCAGTTTTTTATCCAACTCTGCCGCAACCGCTGGGTTTTCTTTTAAATAGTTGCTGGCATTCGCTTTACCTTGACCAATTTTGTCGCCGTTGTAGCTATACCATGCACCTGCTTTCTCAATCAGTTTGTGTTTAACACCCAAATCAACGAGTTCGCCGTTAATATTGATGCCTTCACCGTACAGAATCTGGAATTCAGCTTGTTTAAATGGCGCTGCAATTTTGTTTTTCACAACTTTAACGCGAGTTTCGCTACCAACAACTACATCGCCTTCTTTTACTGCGCCAATACGGCGAATATCCAAACGCACAGACGCGTAAAATTTAAGTGCGTTACCACCGGTGGTAGTTTCAGGGTTACCAAACATAACGCCGATCTTCATACGAATCTGGTTAATGAAGATCAGTAAGGTATTCGCATTCTTCAAGTTACCCGCCAGCTTACGCATAGCCTGGCTCATCATACGTGCCGCAAGGCCCATGTGAGAGTCACCGATTTCGCCTTCAATCTCGGCTTTAGGCGTCAATGCAGCAACCGAGTCAACGATGATAACGTCAACAGCACCAGAACGAGTCAATGCATCACAGATTTCCAATGCTTGCTCACCAGTATCTGGCTGAGAACAAAGCAGGTTATCAATATCTACACCTAATTTTTTGGCATAAATTGGGTCAAGAGCATGCTCAGCATCGATAAATGCACAAGTCTTGCCTTCACGCTGTGCGGAAGCAATAACCTGTAACGTTAGCGTTGTTTTACCTGATGACTCAGGACCATAAATCTCAACAATACGCCCCATTGGCAAGCCACCGGCTCCCAATGCGATATCAAGAGAAAGGGAACCGGTAGAGATGGTTTCAACATCCATTGAGCGGTCTTCGCCAAGGCGCATAATAGAGCCTTTACCGAATTGTTTTTCAATTTGGCCCAGTGCTGCTGCTAACGCCTTTTGTTTATTCTCATCAATAGCCATTTTTACTCCCTCTCTGGTATGCAGGGGTTACCCCTACCATTACCACTGAATGTTGTTTTATGCAGGAAATTACCGCTAATTATACTGTACAATCATACAGTATCAAGCCTATTTTTACAGAAAATCATCGAATAGTGTTTGTAGCGCGAAAACAGCCGCTTGCAGCCTTACTGCATCGCGATCACCGGGGAAAATCTGTTTGCATGCCAAAATCTGCCCTTCACGTGCCGCGAAAGCAAACCATACCGTACCAACCGGTTTATCCGCACTGCCACCATCAGGCCCGGCAATGCCACTAATAGATACCGCGAAGTCAGCATTCGCTTCTCTCAATGCTCCGAGCGCCATCTCTCGTACTACGGCTTCACTCACAGCACCATAATTTGCTAACGTGATTTCGTCCACACCGAGCAAATCGTGTTTGGCTGCATTACTGTATGTCACGAAACCACGGTCAAAGTACGCTGAACTCCCCGCAATATCAGTTAATGCTTTGGCCACCCAACCCCCTGTACAGGACTCAGCACAGGTCACCCAGGCACCACGGGCCTTTAGCTTATTCCCGATTGCAATACTGAGCTGGCGTAATTGTTTCTCGCTCATTGTTGCCCCCTACTCTAATAAAATCTCCCGCCGCCGATAGTAGCACTTCTTTAGCCCGTAACGACAACCACTGTCAGTTATGCGAAACCTCTCGCAAGGAGGAATGAAAAAAAGCGCTTTCCCGTACAAAGCTTTACCTCACAGGCTTAGCTGTTAGTATCAAAAGGGCTGTTTGAATTTATCGGCAACGTAGGATGCGGCAAGTTGCATCAGGGGTACTGGATAGTTATCCGGGATGATGAACTAAGGACGAGATAGTGAAAAAAACGCTTAACGCCTTTTTCCCACTTTATAGTGCAACCGTTTTGATGTTGCTGGGTTCAGGCTTATTGACGACCTATATTTCGCTAAGGTTGACCGCCATCCATGTCTCAGGTGCATTAATTGGGGCAATTATTGCCGCAAATTATATTGGTCTGGTGATCGGTGGCAAGGTTGGCCATTTTCTGATTGCCCGCGTAGGCCATATTCGCGCTTATGTCGCCTGTGCCGGTATTATCACGGCAGCCGTGTTAAGCCATGGACTTACTGAATACATCCCCGCATGGGTAGTTCTGCGCTTGATTATTGGCCTCTGTATGATGTGTCAGTTTATGGTGCTGGAAAGTTGGCTCAATGATCAGGCAGCCTCTAATCAACGCGGTATCGTGTTTGGTGTTTATATGGCTGCAACCTATGCCGGTATGGCGTTAGGTCAGGTGGTATTAATGCTCCAACCTGAGTTGGGTCTGAGCACCCTGATGATTATTGCGCTATTTTTTGCCCTTTGCCTGGTGCCTGTAGCCCTAACAACGCGCAGTAATGCCCAACAAATGTCCCCAGCCCCTATGGAGCTGAAATTCTTTATCAGTTCAATTCCCAAAATACTGGCATCAACTTTGGTAATTGGCATGATTGTCGGCTCCTTCTATGGTCTGGCACCGGTCTATGCCAGCCTGCAATCGCTATCAACGCAGGAGACCGGCCTGTTTATGGCATTATCTATCTTTGCCGGTTTAGTGGCCCAACTTCCTCTCAGTTGGTTGTCCGATCGCTATAACCGCACGCTACTGATCCGTATTAACGCATTATTACTGGCATTAACTGCACTGCCGCTGGCCCTGGTGCCCCATATCTCGTTCCATTTTTTACTGGGTCTGGGGTTTGTCGTCAGCATGTTGCAGTTCACCCTCTACCCACTGGTGGTCGCTCTGGCTAATGACCTGATTGCACCAGAGCGGCGAGTGTCACTGGCGGCATGCTTACTGATGTCATTTGGCGTTGGCGCCAGTATTGGGCCGCTCGCTGTAGGTGCCCTGATTCAGCCATTGGGTGGCAATATTCTATATGCATTCTTCGTACTGTGTGGTGTGAGCCTGATAACACTGAGCAGAACGGTGAAACAAGATCAGGACGAATTCGTTAACGATGCCCCGGTTCCACACATGGCAATACCGGACAGCCTGGTCAGTTCCCCACTGTCACCAGCGCTGAACCCTAGCTTTGACGAGCAAATGATCCACGATGTTATGCCGCCTCCTGACCAACAAGAAGAAGTAGAAAAAACAGAGGAATCGTCTGCAACAGACACACCTAACGCCCCGTAACTCGGGGTCATAGGGGTATCAGTTTGTTTGTACAGCCTCTCTGACGTTAAAATTCGGTACAGCTTGTTATTTATTCAGCTTTGAATAAAAATACCAGCATCAGATAATTAGCGGGACGGAACCATGTCGAGACAAGATGAGCAACGGTTGCTGGTGAAAATAGCCACGCTGTATTACAGCGAAGGTATGAAGCAATCTGAAATTGCTGACAGCCTGCATTTATCTCAATCTTTTGTCTCCCGAGCGATCACCCGCTGCGTTAAAGAAGGAGTGGTGAAAATCAGCGTGATTCAGCCTGCCAATATGTTTATTGGTATCGAATCACGGATTCAAAAACACTATGGAATCGATCAGGCCATTGTGGTGGATATTGCTGATGACGCCAACCCAGTCCAAATAAAGCAAGCTATTGGTTCTGCTGCTGCCCATTACATGCAAACCAGTATTCGCCCAAACGATATGGTGGGGATCTCTTCGTGGAGTAGCACTATCCGGGCGATGGTTGATAATCTTCATCCGCTTAACATCAAAACCAGCGGGGTTATCCAATTACTGGGAGGGGTTGGCCCCAATGGTAATGTGCAAGCCACCTTGTTAACTCAAGCATTAGCCAATATTTTAAATTGTCCGGCTTACTTGCTGCCCGCTCAAAGTATTGAACGTTCGACAGAAGACCGCGCACGCTTGATATCCAGTGGTGAAGTTGCCGATGTAGTGAATAAATTTGCCGAAGTTGATCTGGCATTGGTGGGAATTGGTGATCTGGAGCCATCACAGCTATTGAGAAACTCCGGTAACTATTATCACGAAGAGATGCTCAAGTTACTGGCAGAGCGTGGGGCCGTGGGTGATTTATGTCTGCATTATTTTGATGCTGCTGGCGATGCGGTACTTAGCGATGAAGAAGATCCAGTGATTGGTATGTCGCTACCACAACTGCGTGCCTGCCCCCGAGTGGTAGCGCTGGCAGGAGGGGTAGGGAAAAGTGCTGCCATTCGTGGTGCACTGACGGGTAACTATGTTGATGTATTGATTACCGACAGGTTAACCGCCGAAACCTTACTTTAAAGCGACTGTGCTCGGTTAATAATCACCATAATGATTCACCGCGCCCTCCCTGGTGCGGCATTTGATAATGTCATTGAAACTAAAGCGGCGACTTCCCATGCCAGTAACAATCAACTCCCAGATACTTACTGAATGCTTCTTGCAATACCTGAGCCGTCGCTGAATGGTTCATTGCCACATGGTGTTCGAAACCATTATTACAGATATGCGTAAGTAAGCTTTCCAGCTGTGGCACTTCCACTACCGCACGGCAACCCACGGTATCTAACTCGTCACTGACAGAACGGCCTTCACCGACATAAGCCCGAACCCGACCGGTAAAATCATCAGAAGAGAGGCGGAAATAGGTCAATGGCCCGGATTTCATGCGGCCATGGACAGCACCACAGGTATTCTCGCAACCTACAGTTGTTCCGATAATATCAGCGGTGCCCATGGTTGAGCTTTCCAGACTTTCACTGGCAAAGTTGCCACAGTGGAATAACACACATTTATCACGTTCTGCGCCAAAGTTATTATTCCAGTCAGCAATTGAGGCCGGCGCCAGTGAGCAACTCGCCAGTGCATACATCGATAGTGCCCCCATTACATCCACTTCACAGGCACTTGGCATCAGTTGCCCGGACATCACGCTCATAATGGAACAGACGTTGATACCCAAATTCTGTTGCAGCGAGGTCCAGCACTGCATGGCGGTGGTATCGATATCGTTGGCGATGATCCATTCACTGATAACCACAAACAGTTTCGCCATTTTGTGTAACTTATCTTGTGGGATGGCACTGGTGTCACCGTTGGCTTTTAACAGCGCCAGTTTTTCACCAACACGAATATCGTTATCACTGAGATTAGCGACGCGGAAGAACACTTCGGATAAATCGAGCGTTTCAACAGTAATGCCCAAATTCTCCAATAACTTCTCGCTGTAGCGCACAGTATTAAAGTTAGTTGGACGAGCACCAATAGCCCCGACACGCACCCGTTTCATGGCATGCACCACACGGCACAGTTGTACAAATTGTTCGACGTCGTGGCTAAATATTTCGCTGTTTAGACTACAAACATGCTGCTTGGTCAATGTGAATGGAATGCCATATTGGCGCAGATTGTTACATAACGAGATTTTGCCGCAGAAGCTGTCGCGACGCGTCGCTAGCCCCATTTTATCCAGCGCATCTTCTTCAGCCTGTACTAATACCGGTACTTTAAGGCCCGAAAGGCGAATAGCATCTGAGACACTTTTTTCATCACCAAAGTTGGGCAGAATCACCACTACACCATGGATCTCTTCGCTGTGCTTACGGAATAACTCGGCACACACGTTGGCATCACGCCAGTTTTCAACCCCCCCCAAGGGGGTTTGCTCTTCATTGAGCATAATGATGTTGATGCCCAGTCTATCAAACAGCGCCTGAGCATCACGGCGCGCGTCAGCCACCAGATAGCTTGGGAAAAACCCCCGGTTGCCGATAATCACCGCGAAAGTTAACTTACGAGGTATTGCTGACATATGCTTACTCCTAGTGTGGGTTATTTCGGCTGAAAACGCGCACGCGCGATGGCCGTTTGCCAGAGGCTATAGTTATCTTGCATCTCCGCACTTTGAGCGCGCGGTTCGATGTATTCCACTTCACGGGGAAGTGCGGCTAATTGCTGGTTATCCTGCCACCAGCCAAGGGTTTTCCCGCCTAAATATGCCGCCCCCAGTGCCGATACTTCGGCGGTATGGTTGCGTATCAACGTGCGCTGCAACAGGTCGGCTTGAAATTGCATCAACCAGCGGTTGCTGGTCGCTCCACCATCTACCCGCAGCCGTTCAAGACGATGGTTGCCAGCCCGCTCCATAGCAAAAAAGACGTCGGCTATTTGGTAGGCGACCGACTCTAACCCGGCGCGGACTAATACCGCAGGGGTGGTAGCATCGGTCAAGCCGCAGAACAGACCACGAGCCTGGCTATCCCAATAAGGCGCCCCTAATCCCGAGAGGGCTGGAACAAAATAGACGCCCTGATTACCTGACTGACTTTGCGCCATCTCGGTCAAGTGCGCTAAATCCGTGATACCTAGCATGCGTGAAACCCACGCCACCCCCGAACCGGTATGCGTGATATTGCCTTCGAGGGCGTAACGTAGTTCACCGTCATGCCAGGCAATGGTGGTACTCAGGCCATTGCTCTGTGTTACCGCCTGCTTCACGGTAGTCATCAGGGAAGAGCCGGTACCATAGGTCGCTTTGATTTCGCCCGCACGGTCACCGCCCTGCCCATAGAGTGCAGCGTGGGAGTCGCCGATTTGTGCCACAATCGGTATCCCCTGTGGCAAGCCAATAATACCGGGATTACCGGTATGTCCGTGGATAGCCGCCGAGGGTAATACCGCAGGCAGACAAAGACTGGGAATACCAAATAGCGCCAGCAGGTCAGGATCCCATTGGCCGGAATGAATATTAAACAGTTGGGTACGGGCTGCATTGGAGAAATCGGTCGAGAAACTTTGGCCGCCACTGAGCTGCCAGGTTAACCAACAGTCGATGGTTCCGACGCACAGTTCACCGTGAGCCGCACGTTCCACACCACGTGGGATTTCTGCCAGCATGCCGTGAACCTTGGCGGCCGGAAACAGCGGATCAATCGGCAATCCAGTGCGTTCGGCAATCATTGCCGCCTCCGGTAACTGGCTCAGCGTTTGACAGAAAAGCTCTGAGCGCCGACATTGCCAACTCACCACTGGCGTCAGTGGTGTGCCGGTCTCCCGCTCCCAAATCAGCACCGACTCACGCTGGTTACTGATGGCAACACCGGCCACCCGCGCACCTGCCAACTGGTTCAGACAGCCTTCGATTGCCAAAGAGACCGCCTGCCAGATAGCCAGCGGGTCCTGCTCTGCCCAACCAGGCCTTGGGTGATTCAACAGAAGAGGCACTGAAGCCTTCGCCAGAATCTGCCCGGCAGTGTCCACTGCAATGGCTTTGGCATTGGTGGTGCCTTCATCAATAGCCAGAATAATCGGCGTTGACATGATTACTCTCCTCGGCAAAACCGCAGAGCATGCGCTACAATGCCTGCCGCATCAAAACCATGATAGGCACGCATATCTGCCCTGTCGGCAGCAATCGCATAGCCGCCATCAGGAATACCTAATCTCACCAATGGGATCCCACTGCCCGCTTCGGCCAACACTTCAGCCACCAAACTGCCCACACCACCATTAATGTTGTGCTCTTCGATGGTAATCACCCGCTGACTCTTCTGGAGAATGGCTAACAGTTGCTGAGTATCACACGGACGAATAGAAGAAACGTTGACCACCGCAGCAGAAACGTTGTTATCCGCCAGTATCGCGGCAGCGCTTACAGCCTCATGCACTGTAGAACCCATCGCTACCAGAGCAATATCCTGACCATCCTGCAAGACATCAATCTGCCCCGGAACAAAGTGGTAGTGCTCATCATGGAGTTGTGGCAAGGATTTGCCGTCCAGACGAATATAGACCGGTCCCTGATGGGCGATAGCATAATCAATTATTTGACGGCACTCTTGTGGGTCAGAGGGAGCATAAATTTCGATATTGCCAAAACCACGTAAGATAGAAATATCATCGATACAGTGATGAGTACTGGCCAGCGGCCCGTAACTGGCGCCAGAATTGAGACCGAACAACTTAACATTGCTATTGTTGTAGCAAACATCGATTTTTAGCTGCTCATTGGAGCGTGAAATCAGGAATGGCGCGGCATTACAGGTTACTGCAACTTTCCCGCCCATGGATAAGCCCACGGCGGTGCCGACCATCGCTTGTTCGGCAATACCTACGTTAACCACACGATCAGGGAAGCGAGCAGTAAACGGCCCGATTTTCGCCGTCGAAGTGGAATCAGCCACCACCGGAACCAGATCAACACCGTTATCCACGGCTTTGATAAACTGCTCAACCATCACTGAGGCCAAATGTTCTGCATTACTCATCGCTCAATTCCTCCAGTGCCAGATCAATTTCAGCACCTTTCGGCACCCGGTGGTGCCACTCCACGCGCCCTTGAATAAAGGAGATACCGGCACCTTTTTCGGTGTTGGCAATCACCACATTGGGTTTACCCTTGGGTTGTAATGCCTCCAGTGTTTCCACCACCGATTGCATGTTATTACCCTGGCATTCCGTTACTTCTAAACCAAATGCACGCCATTTATCCGCCAACGGGTCGGTATTCATAATTGACTTGGTGGTGCCCGCCAGTTGGAGTTTGTTTTTATCGTTAATGATTATCAGATTGTCTAACTGATAGTGAGCAGCCACTAATGCCGCTTCCCAGTTACTGCCTTCGGCTAATTCACCGTCGCCGGTCAGAACAAACACTCGGCGTTTGCTGTTGGCGCGTTTTGCCGCTAATGCGATCCCGACTGCGACCGGCAAACCATGTCCTAGCGCGCCGGTATTTAATTCGATCCCCGGCGTTTTGTGTTTTACCGGATGGCCCGGCAGATGAGAGTTAGCGTGTTGATAAGTTGCCAACCATTCCTCTGGGAAATAACCCGCTTCCGCCAGACAACAGTAATAGCCGCCAACGGCATGGCCCTTAGATTGCACATAGATATCGCGCTCAGGATCAGTTAACCGGTCAGGTGCGCAATTAAGGATGCGGAAATAGAGTGCGGTCAGAATCTCTACCTGCGAAAGATCAGCACCGGTATGCCCCCCTGCGGGGCTGTTCGCATTAAGCAGGACGATCCGGCGGCGGATAGCCCGCGCCTTTCTCACCAGCTCATCGATTGACAGTGAATACGGATTCATGACATTACCTCTCTTATATTTTCCTTCGCCATTGAATTTTTACTCATTGGCGAATATTTATTCTTGATGGTGCTAAAAAATAGCTTTCATCAAGCCTGACCGGAAAGCCTCCTCCGGCGTTACCTCTTCAGTGTTCTGCGGCTTAGGGCACGGTGTTACCCCATCAGCCCATTAGCCGTTATGGGTTCTTTATGCCTGCTCGCTTTTGCCCACTTGCGCAACTACGTTGGCTTTTTGCGACACAATTGCTGCTTTATGCTGCATACGGTTTTGCATCTGGTCGATAATCACAGCCACAATAATTACGATACCTTTAATAACCATTTGCCAGAATTCACTGACCCCCATCATCACCAGCCCGTCAGCCAAAATACCGATAACAAATGCGCCGATCAGTGTGCCGAGGATGGTGCCACGGCCACCGGCCAGAGAAGTTCCCCCCAATACCACGGCCGCTATCGCATTCATCTCAAAGCCGCTGCCGTTCGCAGGGTGGCTGGCCACCAATTGAGCGGAAACAATGATCCCGGCAATTGCCGCACAGAAACCGGAAATGGTGTAAACCCAAACTTTGACCTGCCGGACTTTGACACCAGACAGTTCGGCTGCTCTCTCGTTATCACCGATAGCGTAGACATGGCGACCAAAAGGTAGGCGACGCGCTACATAGGCAATCACCAGAGCCAAAATGAACATGATCCAGATAGCGATCGGCAAACCCAGTAACGTGCCGGACCCGAGCAGATCAAAACCGGTGTTTCCAAGTTGTGGATTGCCCTGTAAGCCTGGGAAGGTTTCACCGCCAGAAATCAGCATCGCCGCACCACGAACCACATACATGGTGCCGAGGGTGCAGATAAACGGCGCGACGTTATAGCGGGTTATGATCCAACCATTGACCGCGCCAATCAGTGCTCCGATGACCAATACCACCGGGACCACCACCCAAACACTGGGGAAAATGGCAATACCAAACATCGGTAATACAATACCTTGGGTGATCATCCAGCCCGCAATCATGCCGCACAACCCCAAGGTTGCCCCGATAGAGAGGTCAATCCCTGCGGTGATAATGACAAACGTGATGCCCAGTGCGAGGAAGGCATTGATAGCGATATGCTTCACCATAATGATCAAGCTGCCTGTCGCCAGAAAGCCCGGTACCATCACGGAGAAGAAACCAAGAATCAAAAACAGGGCAATAAAGGTGCGCATCTTGAGCAGAAGCAGCAGCATATTTTCCCGTGACCACGACGCGCCACCGGGCCGGTGACTCGCCAACGCAGTGCCAGTTGTTGCTTTCATCATTCGAACCCTTGTGCACTTGCCGTAACCAATGCCGATTCACTGGCCGACTGACGGGATAAGTTCGCGGTCAGCTTGCCATTCGACATCACCAGTATGCGGTCAGATACCGCCATGATCTCTTTCAGATCAGAGGTTGAGAACAAAATACCAATCCCCTGCTCAGAGAGTTTCACCATCATTTCAAACACATCAGCTTTCGCACCGACATCAATGCCTCGCGTTGGCTCATCCAACAGCAAAATGTTTGGACTGGTCAGTAATGAGCGCCCTATCACCACCTTTTGCTGATTACCGCCACTGAGAGCCTGAATCTCTACTTCCGGTGAAGAGACTTTGATCGACAAATCCCCGATAACCGATGCCACCACTTGTGACTCACTCTCTTGCCAGATAGTGAAGCTGTGTTTTAACCGACGCCATAAGCTGGAAATGGTCAGGTTATTGGCCACCGATGACACAGGGAAAATACCGGTTTTTTTACGGTCTTCCGGTACCAGGCTCATTCCCAGACGAATGCGCTCTGCGGTTGAGGTCTTGGCATTAATCGACGTGCCATTGAGCCGGATAGTGCCAAGATAGCTCTGCTGCGTGCCCAGCAAACATTCAAACAATTCGGTACGACCGGCCCCCATCAACCCATAGATGCCGACAATTTCACCCGCCCGCACTTGCAATGAGACCTGATTCACTACCGTGTTGCCGGATTCATTGATTAACGTGACGTTATCAACCTCCATCATCGGCGCACCAAATGTACGGTCCGGGTGAAGAAAACTGGAAACCGGGTCACTGCCCAGCATTTCACGCACAATCCACGGTACATCAATATCTTTTACCGCAGCTTCAGCCTGAAAACGGCCATCACGCAAAATAGTGATGTAGTCACCAATCGCCATCAACTCTTCCAAACGATGTGAGATGTAGACGATGGAAACACCCTGTCGCGTCAGTTCGCGAATAACCCGAAACAGGATATCAACTTCGGTTTTACTCAACGCCGACGTCGGCTCATCCAGAATCAGAATATCCGCCTGTTCTGCCAGTGCTTTGGCGATTTCAATCAATTGCTGTTGGCCTACTTTCAGGTTTGATACCATTTCTTTCGGCGAAATAACCTGATCAAGACGCACCATTAACTGTTCAGCAATCAGCTCCTGCGCTGCCTGATTAATGGGTTTCAAGCCTTGCTGAATCTCACGCCCCAGAAAGATGTTTTCCGCAACATTGAGGTTTTCCGACAGGTTCAGCTCCTGATGAACCATGCCAATACCCAGCGCCGCAGCCTCACGAGTATTGGCAATACTCACCGCGTTACCATTCAGGTAGATTTGGCCGGATGTTTGTTGCTGTACCCCAGCCAAGATCTTCATTAAGGTAGATTTTCCGGCGCCATTTTCGCCGATAATCACATTCACTTTGCCGCGATAAACGTTATAACTGACGGCATCTAGCGCCAATGTGCCAGGAAAACGCATTGAAATGTCCTCAGCACGCATGACGATGTCAGGTCTGTGATCCATTAGTGGCTCTCCTTATTCAAACTGAGCGGCACACCATTGCTCAGACCGGTAGGGGTGAGTGTCACCGCTGCCAATACCTCGACTTGCTGCCCGACCCAACTGGCATCGGGTTTTGCCACATCCTGCAAAGCACGCTTGCTTAATGCTTTAGAGAGCTGGGCGTATTGCACCTGATTTTTAAAATCTTCGAAGCGGATAAACGTTGATGCATCACGAATGGCATTACCTTTGACGATTGGCCCCACTTGCAGCACTTGTTCATCACCGTCAATGGCCAAACGAATCAACCCTTCCCGCCCTTCTGTGTCTACCGCCACCACTTTGCCGTTAAAACGAACAAAACGACTTTGGCTATTTTTCCCTGCTGCTGGCTGACTTTGTTGCTGCTTTACCTGCTGCCAACTGAGCGCATTGCTATTGGCAAACGGCATAACTTTACTCACCCAAATGGTGGAGGCGACTTTGTCCGGTGGCTGGTTATAGTCACTGACCACCGCGTTAGGATCGACTGGCAGAATCGGTTTACCGTTTTCATCCAAATCAACCACGGTACAAGCCACCAGCACCGTACTGATAACCAACAAACCGCCTGCTTTCGATAAGGCACTGAACCACATACTGCCTCCTGTCAGGAGGGGCGATTACGCCCCTCATTCTTAAACCATGGTTTTAATAACCGGTGATTATAAGATGGGTGTTTCAGTCGCGATTATTGTTTCAGTGCAAAGACATTCAGATTCTTGGCATTGTTTTCATCAATCAATACGCAATCCATCAGTTGCTTTTCTTCCAACCCGGTTTTGCCGGTTTTCAGATATTTATCAGCCTGCACCACCGCCATCTGAGCTTGTGCCCAACCCGGCTGTAATACAGTGGCTTTGATATTGCCTTTGTTGATGATGGAGTCGCGAACATAGTCACTGCCGTCAAAGCCGACGACGATGACATCATTACGCCCCGCAGCTTTCAATGCCGCTTCTGCACCGAGTGCCATGGTGTCGTTGCCGGAAATCACCCCAGTGATATCTGGGTTAGCCTGCAAAATGGACTCCATACGGTTGAATGCTTCAGTCTGGCTCCAGTTTGCAGTCTGTTGGGCAACCATCTTCATGTCGCTATGTTCGTCGATCACGTCGTGATAACCCTGTGAACGAACATGAGCGTTGGTATCGGACTCACGGCCGAGCAATTCAACATATTTGCCTTTGCCCCCCATCAACGTAACGAATTTCTCAGCGCCGAGTTGCGCACCCTGATAATTGTTCGACACAATTTGCGATACTGCGATTCCGGTTTCATTGATTTCACGGTCAATCAGGAAAGTCGGAATACCGGCCGCTTTGGCTTTTTTCAATGGCCCGATAGTGGCATCTGATCCGGCGTTATCCAGAATGATCGCTTTAGCCTTACGAGCGATGGCAGTTTCCAGCAGTTGGTTTTGTTTGTTCACATCATCATCATGGGAAGCCACCAGTACGGTGTATCCCAGTTCCGTCGCTTTGGCTTTAGCACCTTCCGCCTCCGCTTTAAAGAACGGGTTATCGTGGGATGGGGTGATAATGGCGATCAGGCCGTTACTGGCGGCACCAGCAACACCCGCCATTGAGATCAATGCTGCGGTAAGACAGGATTTCAGTAGGGTATTTTTCATTATTTTTCTCCGCATTGAATATATATTCACTATTAAATTTATATTCAATGTAATAATACAAACGCCCCGCAGCTTGTCCAATGTGAGTGCAAGGAAAGTAGAAGCCGGTCACAAATTAGTCAAAAAGAGAGTTAAAAGATAAGTGAGAAATTACATATTAGGGAAAAGCAATTTAGCCCTTGGCACAGAACAAAAACGAGCATATGCTAAGGCATAGGCCAAGAAACAAGGAGTAAATGATGGATAGAGTTGCGAAGTTATTTAAAAATGGTAGAAATCAGGCAGTTAGGTTACCCGTTGAGTTCGAGTTTGATACTGATCAAGTCTATATTCGCCGTGACGAAAATGGAAATATAATCTTATCGAAGCAACCAGCTAAACCGGATGACTGGAGCCAACTGCTTCAGTTAATCAATAAAACACGCGTACCTGCTGATTTCTTGAGTATCAATGAACGTCAGCAAGGTACAGCAAACCGTGACCCATTCGACGGGATAAAGTAGCGCCATGTATATGCTTGATACCAATACAGTGAGCCATTTATTTCGACGTCATCCTAATGTTTTGCTCAGCATACAGCACGTGAAACCTTCTGATGTCTGTATTTCCAGTATTACAGAAGCTGAATTGCTCTACGGAGTAGCAAAACGTCAAAACAAAGCGCTAAAAACGATGGTAGCAGCCTTTCTGGACTCGGTAACCCTGCAAGCGTGGGATAGCGAAGCTGCAGAATGCTATGGCAAACTACGTGCAAAAATGGAAAAAAAGGGACATATCATGGGAGCTCTAGATCAATTAATTGCAGCCCATGCACTCAGCCTTGGAGCCATTTTGGTGACAAACGACAAAGCTTTTTCAATGGCTACAGCCCTCCTAATAGAAGACTGGACCAAAGAAAGCCAGTGTTAATATACTGAAAATAATATCTATATTAATAACAAGGCTATATTTTCTTAATACTCAGCGATATAACTCAATCACCGCAGGCGTCACCTGTAATTCGTGTTGCCAGTGGGTCAATGTCAGGGTCGTTAACTCAGCTAGCCCCTGATAAAACGGGTGTCTGGCATCAGATTGCAGCAAGGCGAGGTAACGATACCCCCACGGCAACAGGTGCTCTGCCAGTAAAACCGGTAAATCCGCTGGTTGATGTTCTGCCAGCCAGGCGGCCATCATCAGCAATAAGCCGAAATGATCCTCTGGCTCTTGCTGCTCCAGTGTCACCTCCACTTGCTGCTGCGCCATCCAATCACGCAGTTTGAGCGTCGAGTCGCCAAACAGGACATTTTCTTTATCCAGATAAACCGATCCCCACGGGGGAGCGGGCAGTGCATATGGGCCAATAAACAGCCGCTGCCAAGCCTCTTCCAGGGTTTCATCTGACTTGTCTTGCGCCAATAAAGCGGCAATGGGCATTAGTTGAGTTTCCAGGCCATAAGGCCACTGGGCTACCCACTCATCGCTGCTGAGTTGCGCCACAATATCACCGCACGCCGGACTGTCCGGTTCACAATAAAACAGCGCACCCAATACGTGGCCAGTCAGCGCAATTTGTTGATAAGTCATATTGTTTTCAACCATTTTGTTACCTCAGGAGCGCGATCAATTCGCCATCAAACGGGTGAAGCATTGCGAACAAAGCCACGTTGGACGTAAACCCAGCATGGGCTTTGCTCAGTCGCCATCAGGCTATATTTAACCTCCGATTGCCATTCCGACTGTCATATGCAACCCGTAAAACACGCCACGGCCAATTAGCTCACCCGCAAAGATAAGCAGCATAGCGAAGACCATGCCGAGCGTCGTCGGTGTGCGGCCTCTGATTAACGGACAAATCCAGCAACCCAGCCCCAGAACCAGTAGCACCAAACGCCATACCATCAGTGTGCCATAGTGGGGAATAAGCTCTGAAGCTTGCTGTACCGAGCTGTAAATCGTCGACAAACTGGCCGCCTGCATAATGACACTGGCAATACTGATAATCAGTGCCAATACACTGATCATCGGTAGTTGCAGCATCATTCGCCCATTAATCCCGGCCAGTTGTAACAACAAATAACCCAACATCGGGCCGCCAATCAAGGTGGTAAGAACAAAACCTAGCGGAGTATAGAGGTTGTCCCAAGTAGGAACAGTATCAATGGAATAGACTCGACACATGGCATAGACAAATACCACGCCCAGCACCATGGCGACCACTAGCCAGACTTTGCCGAGTACCGCTGGCATTTTACCCAATACGGCCAACAACCAGTAAAAACCTGCCACCGCAAAGAACAGTGAACCGGCGGCTATTTCATTACTGAGCGCCGACTCGCCAATGCGGCTTAATGAATTGAATGCTCGCATTGGCGAGCCTAAATGCAGTGTCGAGGCGATAAAAGCCAGTGCCATCAGCACCCACAGTACCAACATGCTGCGGTGAATTCGCTGTTGCTGCCCGTGACTCAAACCACCGAATATCAGCGCCAGCCCCAGCACTATAAAGCCGCCGACCACGCACTGCCCCAGTACCGTAAAGACCATTAGTGGCCATTCATGCAATCCCATGCCCATATTATACCTCCTTCGGATTTGCCAGATGACCGGTGGTATCTCTGACCGGACGGCTGTTGGCATTAGGTTTCACTACGATATTCGGCAGCGTGAAATGGGCTGCTGGCAATGGTGCGACTTCGGCCAAATCACCGTATTTCTCGCGTAATTCATCAATAGGGGCCATATCCAGTGCCCGCAGTGGGCAAGAATCGACACAAATCGGTTTCTTACCGGCAGCGACTCTTTCATAGCAGCCGTCACACTTGGTCATATGCCCTTTTGCTTCGTCATATTGCGGCGCACCGTATGGGCATGCCATATGGCAATAGCGGCAACCGATGCAAATGTCTTCGTTTACCACAACGAAACCATCATCACGCTTATGCATTGCGCCACTCGGACATACTTTGGTACAGGCGGGATCACTACAGTGATTACAGGCGATAGAGAGATAGTAAGCGAACACATTTTGGTGCCATGCGCCGTTATCTTGCTGCCAATCCCCACCGGCATATTCGTAGATACGCCGGAAGCTGACATCGGTAGACAAGTTTTTGAAATCCTTGCAAGCCAACTCGCAAGTTTTGCACCCAGTGCAACGGCTGGAGTCGATGTAAAAACCATATTGCGTTGTCATCAGTCAGCTCCTTATGCCTTGGTAACTTGAACGAGGTTGGTATGGGATGGATTCCCTTTCGCCAACGGAGAAGGTCGCTGAGTGGTCAATACGTTAATACTGCCCGCGCGATCAATGCGTTTCTCATCTGGGCTATACCATGCCCCCTCACCCAGTGCCACAACCCCCGGCATCATGCGCGGCGTGACTTTGGCGTTAATCTGAACTTCGCCTCGGCCATTGAAAATACGCACCATATCGCCATTTTTGATCTCACGCTCGCGGGCATCCATTGGGTTAATCCACATCTCCTGACGGCAGGACGCTTTTAAAACATCGACGTTGCCGTAGGTGGAGTGGGTTCTGGCTTTGTAGTGGAAACCCGTTAACTGTAATGGATACTGCTGATTGAGCGGGTCATCGTAGCTTTCAAAACCTGCGGCATAGACCGGCAGCGGATCGATAACATCGTCTTGTTGCAGTTCCCACGTGGCGGCAATTTGTGCCAGTTCGGCAGAGTAAATCTCAATTTTTCCCGATGGTGTGGTTAACGGATTGGCAATAGGGTCTGCGCGGAACGCTTTATAGGCAACATGATGCCCCGCCGGATCGCGTTTTTTAAAGATACCCTGTTCGCGGAACGCCTCAAAAGAAGGCAGTTCAGGAATGGCCTGTTGCGATTGTTGGTAGAGATGACGCAACCACTCTTCTTGCGTGCGCCCTTCGGTAAATTGCTGCTCCACCCCCATGCGTTTTGCCAGTTCAGTGGTCATTTCATAGATATTTTTGCATTCAAAACGCGGTTTGATGACTTGATCGGCAAAAATCACATACGCCATATTGCCGCTGGAAGCGTCAAGGCAGAAGTCCATCTGCTCAGAGGCGGTACAGTCAGGCAGGATGATATCGGCGTATTTGGCTGACGAAGTCATGTGATTATCGATAACCACCACCATTTCACATTTTTTATCATCTTGCAGAATGTCGTGGGTACGGTTGATTTCTGAATGCTGATTAATCAAACAGTTACTGGCGTAATTCCAGATAAACTTGATCGGTACATCCAGCTTATCTTTACCGCGCACACCATCACGGGTAGCGGTCATTTCTGGCCCGCGCTCAATCGCGTCAGTCCACAGGAACATCGAGATACTGGTTTTAACTGGGTTTTCCAGTGTTGGCATGCGGACAAACGGCAAACCGTAAGAGCCTTCGCGGGCACCTGAATTACCGCCATTAATGCCAACGTTCCCCGTCAGGATAGCCAACATGGCAATGGCCCGACTGGTATTTTCGCCGTTGGAATGGCGCTGCGGCCCCCACCCTTGCGCAATATAAGCCGGTTTCACCGACCCTATTTCACGCCCCAGTTTAATGATTCTTGCGGCTGGAACACCGGTGATGGCTTGCGCCCATTGTGGTGTTTTGGCGGTTTCATCTGCACCCTGCCCTAAAATATAGGCTTTGTAGTGGCTATTTTTTGGCGCATCTGCCGGCAAGGTTTTCTCATCATAACCGACACAATATTTATCGAGGAACGGCTGATCGACCAGATTCTCGCTAATCATCACATAGGCCAAGGCCGATGCCAGTGCCGCATCGGTACCGGGCCGCAGCGGGATCCATTCATCTTCCCGACCTGCTGCGGTATCGGTATAGCGTGGATCAATCACTATCATCTTGGCATCGGATTTCTCCCGCGCTTGCTCCAGATAGTAGGTGACCCCACCACCACTCATGCGCGTTTCAGCCGGATTGTTACCAAACAGCACCACCAGCTTGCTGTTTTCGATATCGGACGGGCTGTTACCATCAGCCCAGCCACCATAAGTGTAATTCAGGCCAGCAGCGATTTGCGCAGTACTGTAGTCACCATAATGATTAAGGTAGCCACCACAGCAATTCATCAGCCGCGCCAATAGCGTCGATCCCGGTGGCCATGAGCGGGTCATGGTGCCACCTAAAGTGCCGGTGCCGTAATTCAGATAGATAGCTTCGTTACCATATTCCTTAATGATACTTTGCATGCTGCCCGCAAGGGTGTCGAATGCCTCTTCCCATGAGATGCGCTTGAATTTGCCTTCCCCACGCGCGCCAATACGCTTCATTGGGTATTTCAGACGGTCAGGGTTGTATACCCGGCGGCGCATGGAGCGGCCACGCAAACAGGCACGCACCTGATGCAAGCCATCAAAATCATCATTGCCAGTGTTGTCGGTTTCGACATATTTGATTTCGCCATCAACGACATGCATACGTAGCGGGCAGCGGCTACCGCAGTTGACAGTACAAGCACTCCAGATCACTTTGTCATCATTGAGCGGATTTATTGCCGATTGCACCGCACGGGCGGCGCGGGAGAACGGGAGCGAAAAGGCCCCGGTTGCCATGGCAAGACTGCCGATAAGCGTCGTTTGGACCAGTTTTCGGCGCGTGACTTCTGCCGTTAATAGCCGGGATTCGTTGGTCTCTTTCATAAGATTCCCACTTGGTTGCATTCCAGAAAATGGACAACATCTGTGATAGATGAAATCCGATTAATTCAAAAAAATGAGTAATTCTGCGGGAGAGGTTGTGTCATGAATGAGAGCGCAGTGGCCCAGCTACAGCAGTTATTATAGTTAGGATGATAAACAGTTCTCCCCGCAGTTATGAGCCTACCTCTTATGGGGAGTGCGGGTGTTGTCTGGTATCAATAAAGCAGTGGGGATTGCCTTCTCCTCACTGCTTTATGATGAATCTGTGACAAATAACCGTTCGGTTTAACAAGCCTGATGATACAGCGCCATAATTTCATCAATCGACGCTTCACGCGGGTTCCCGCCGGTACATACATCCGCGAAGGCTGCTGCTGCCAGCGCGGGAATATCATCAGCCAGCAAACCCACCGCACTCAGGGATGACGGAATGCCAATATCACGGTTCAATTCAATTACTGCCTGAATGGTTTGCTCACGAACCTGTGCCAATGACCCACTCAGGGCATTGTCGAGGCCCATCGCCATCGCGATTTGACGCAAGCGTTCACCGGTATAAGCGGCGTTATAACGCATGATATAAGGCAGTAAAATGGCGTTGGCGACACCGTGTGGCATGTTGTAAAACGCCCCCAGAGGGTGTGCCATACCATGAACCAACCCCAGCCCTACGTTTGAGAACCCCATTCCAGCGATATACTGCCCAAGAGCCATATCTTCGGTGGCGGCGGCATCACCTTGCACGGAAGCCCGCAATGAACGACTGATGACTTCAATGGCTTTAAGATGCAAAGCATCCGTCAGTTCCCAAGCCCCTTTAGTCAGATAACCTTCGATGGCGTGGGTCAACGCATCAACTCCGGTCGCGGCTTTCAGGGCCGCTGGCATACTGTCCATCATGTCAGCATCAATAAATGCCACTGCCGGAATAGCATGAGGATCGACGCAAACAAATTTGCGCCGCCGCTCTTCATCAGTAATTACATAGTTAATGGTCACTTCTGCCGCAGTACCGGCGGTGGTTGGAATGGCCAGAATAGGTACACAAACGTTGCGGGTGTCAGCCACCCCTTCCAAACTGCGCACATCAGCAAACTCAGGATTATTGATAATAATGCCGATGGCCTTGCTGGTATCTTGTGGCGAACCGCCGCCCAGCGCGATGAGATAATCCGCCTCGCTTTGGCGAAAAACAGCCACACCTTGTTGTACGATGGCGATTGTCGGGTTGGGCGTTACCGCATCAAAGACAGCAAAATCCAGACCGGCCTGTTGCAAGCGGCTGATTAGGCAAGCCGCAACACCGCACTCCATCAGTATTTTGTCGGTGACCACTAACGCCTTTTTATATCCCCGCAGTGTCACTTCATCGGTGAGCGCATCCAGTGAACCGCGCCCAAACCACGCCATTTCGTTTAAAATCATTCTGTTCATGACTGATTCCTCTCGGTATTTTAACCCGCACGCTAATCTTCAACCCGTAAACCGTAGGTTTTGAATTTCTCCAGTACCACGCTGATCTCTTCTTTGGATAACACCGGCACCTCATCGACAATCGGCAAGATAGCCAGCAGCAGTGTTGCCAACACCTCAACTTCATGAGCAAGCCACAACGCTTTGGCCAAATTCTCCTCACAAGCAATCAGGCCATGGTGCTGCAACAGCGTGGCCTTGCGGTGCCTCATCGCCACGGCGACATGTTCAGACAGCGCTTTGGTACCAAAAGTGGCGTAGGGCGCACAGGGGATATCATCGCCACCGGCAGCGGCAATCATGTAATGAATCGCCGAGATCGGGCGGTTAAGAATCGATACTGCGGTGCAATGGACTGAGTGGTTGTGTACCACCGCATTGGCGTCTGCCCGAGTATGATAAACCGCCTGATGAAAACGCCACTCACTGGAAGGGACTTTGCCAGGCTCATGGTGGCCGCTGGCATCGATATAAACAATATGCGACTCCGTCAGTTTGTCGTAGGCAATACCGGAGGGCGTAATCAAAAATCCATCCTGGTAACGCACACTAACATTGCCAGCAGTCCCTTGATTCAACCCTAAACGGGTCATTTCCAGGCAAGTATTGATAATATCGCGCGCCAGTGCTTCTCTCTTCATTTGTTCCTCTCTTAAGATGCAAATACCTAAATATAAAAATGCATTGAATAATGGATGTAGGCGAATAAGCGTTAACAACTGTGGATATATCTTTCGCTCATTTAATTCAACTGAAAAATAAAGCACACCAAAATGTGAGCCATGTCATGACTATTCATGACTTCATCGTAATTTAGATCTTATTTATTTTCATTAAATGTCCGTTTGAAAAAACAATATGGGCAAACGGTCAAGTGACGCTGAATGATTAAATGCCGGGATATTTCTCGACAACTGACCGTTTGTGACAGAAATAGAAAAATCGGTCATTACCTATGTGTGTTTGAAACACAATTCATTTCAAACGGTCATGAAATGTTTTTATTTAAAGTGACTATCATCACAAAATATCAGCATTGAGTTACCAATGTGATTCAGCTCATACTTTTTAGCGATTTTTACCTTATAAAGAACGGGACTTATCGCAATGAGGATATTTAAATTTGTCACTCAGGCAGTTGTGGCTCGCCAGAGAAAGTATCACTCATTAAACAAAAATAATTCCGTCGAACATTACAAACTTTCGGACTAGTGAAGTATCTGACGAGGGCATCATGGGAAATATTTTAATACAAACAGATAGCACTAAAATTTCCGCCTCGGTAAGTGACGAGGCAGAAAATAAAAAAAGGTATCTGATTCCTTTCGCATTACTGTGTTCACTGTTCTTCCTTTGGGCAGTAGCAAACAACCTAAATGATATTTTATTACCTCAATTTCAACAGGCTTTCACCCTGACCAACTTTCAAGCAGGGCTGATTCAATCCTCCTTCTATTTTGGCTACTTCTTAATCCCAATACCTGCCGGGATATTGATGAAAAGGTTTAGCTATAAGGCGGGGATTATTACTGGATTACTGTTCTATGCCTTCGGGGCGGCATTGTTCTGGCCTGCGGCCGAAACGATGAATTACACCTTGTTTTTAATCGGATTATTTATTATCGCTGCCGGTTTAGGTTGCCTTGAAACGGCTGCCAATCCTTTTGTCACTGTATTGGGGCCAGAAAAAACCGGTCACTTCCGTATTAACTTGGCACAGACCTTTAACTCTTTCGGGGCCATTATTGCGGTAGTGTTCGGCCAAAGTTTAATACTCTCCAATGTGCCCCACCAAACACAGGAAGTGCTGGATAAATTGTCTGCTGAGGATTTGAATAGCTATCATCATAGTTTAGTAAAAGCTGTTCAATTACCCTATCTGATTATTGTTGCGGTCGTTATTTTTGTTGCGCTATTAATTTTAATCACTCGTTTCCCGGCAATAAAAAGTGAATCGGATGATTCGCATAACGGTTCTTTCTTTGCATCACTACCACGGTTATTAAAGATAACACATTGGCGCTGGGCGGTATTAGCACAGTTCTGTTATGTCGGCGCACAAACCGCATGTTGGAGCTATTTAATTCGTTATGCCATTGAAGAGTTACCGAATATCACACCGGGATATGCGGCTAATTATTTAACGGCCACTATGGTATGTTTCTTTATCGGTCGATTCAGTGGCACCTGGTTAATTACTCGTTTCGCACCAGAGAAAGTTTTAGCGGCTTATGCATTTATCTCTATGTTGTTATGTATTATCTCTGCGGCCTTCGGCGGACACATTGGATTATTAGCACTTACCCTGTGCAGTATGTTTATGTCAATCCAATACCCAACCATATTCTCATTAGGCATTAAGAATCTAAATCAAGACACTAAATATGGCGCATCTATTATTGTTATGACCATTGTCGGTGGTGGTATCGTCACCCCGATCATGGGATTAGTTAGCGATGCGGCAGGGAATATACCTACGGCTGAAATTATTCCTGCTTTATGTTTTGCCATTATATTTATTTTCGCCAAGTACAAAACAGTTCCTGTTAATTAATAATACGGGTAACGGACAAATTAACATTAAATTTTTGCTACTGAACACAAGGACTAATAATGAAAAAGACAATTCAATTACCTAAAATTGGCATTCGCCCAGTCATTGATGGACGCAGAATGGGTGTGCGTGAATCGTTGGAAGAGCAAACCATGAAAATGGCCCGTGCCACCGCAGAGTTTCTGCAAGAGGTGGTACACCATCCTTGCGGCACGCCCGTTGAATGTGTCATTGCTGATACCTGCATTGCCGGAATGGCAGAATCCGCCGCCTGTGACGATAAATTCAGCGCACAGAATATTGGCCTAACCATCACGGTGACACCTTGTTGGTGCTACGGCAGCGAAACCATTGATATGGACCCGTTCCGCCCGAAAGCTATTTGGGGCTTTAATGGTACCGAACGCCCTGGCGCGGTCTATCTGGCAGCAGCACTGGCGGCGCACAATCAAAAAGGATTGCCAGCCTTCTCCATTTACGGCCATGACGTGCAGGATGCTAATGACACCCGCATCCCTGCCGATGTGCAGGAAAAACTGCTGCGCTTTACTCGCGCAGGTTTAGCCGTTGCCAGCTTAAAGGGCAAAAGTTACCTCTCTCTCGGTGGGGTATCCATGGGGATTGCCGGCTCCATTGTTGACCATAACTTCTTTGAATCCTGGTTAGGAATGAAAGTGCAAGCGGTCGATATGACAGAGTTGCGCCGCCGCATTGATCAAAAAATCTATGACGAGCAAGAGCTAGAACTGGCGTTGTCATGGGCAGATAAAAACTTCAAATACGGACCGGATAAAAACGCAGAACAATACCGCCGTTCACCGGAAAGCAGCCGCGCGGTACTGCGTGAAAGCCTGCAAATGGCGTTATGTATCCGCGACATGATGCAAGGTAATCCAACACTGGCAACGAAAGGTTTTGGTGAAGAAGCCTTAGGCTATAACGCTATTGCTGCCGGTTTCCAGGGTCAGCGCCACTGGACCGATCAATATCCAAATGGCGATACCGCTGAAGCCTTGCTGAATAGTTCGTTCGACTGGAACGGCGTGCGCGAACCGATGGTTGTCGCCACCGAAAACGACAGTTTGAACGGCGTGGCGATGCTATTTGGCCATACCCTGACCGGCACCGCGCAGATCTTTGCGGATGTCCGTACCTACTGGTCACCGGAAGCGGTACAGCGGGTTACCGGCCACCAACTGGAGGGGGTTGCCGAACACGGCATTATCCATCTGATTAACTCCGGCTCTGCCGCGTTGGACGGCACTTGCCGCCAAAACGATGCGCAAGGTAAACCGACCATCAAACCGCACTGGCAAGTGAGCCAGCAAGAAGCCGATGCTTGTCTGGCGGCAACCGAATGGTGCCCTGCTATCCATGAATACTTCCGTGGCGGTGGCTTCTCTTCGCGTTTCCTGACCCGTGGTGGGGTGCCATTCACCATGAGCCGTATCAATCTGATTAAAGGCGTCGGGCCGGTCTTGCAAATTGCCGAGGGCTGGAGTGTCGAATTACCGAAATCCGTTCACGACACCCTGGACAAGCGAACCGATTCAAGTTGGCCAACCACCTGGTTTGCTCCACGCCTGACCGGCAAAGGGCCATTCAGCGATGTTTATTCGGTAATGGCGAACTGGGGAGCTAACCATGGCGTGCTGACCATCGGCCATGTCGGGGCGGACCTGATTACACTCGCCTCGATGTTACGCATCCCGGTATGCATGCATAACGTCGAAGAAGAGAGTGTTTACCGGCCAACTGCGTGGGGCGCGCACGGTATGGATATCGAAGGGCAGGATTACCGTGCCTGCCAAAATTACGGCCCACTATACAAAAGATAATGTGATGTTTGAGCAGGGTCTCAGGTGTGGAGCACTCCTTACCTGAGTCATAAAACAACCCTTGCTGTCAGCAAGGTGAACGAAGGGTTTATCGTGCCCCGAGGATTTAGCGGCTCATGTCGTTACCGCCTCGACGCCCCATATTCCCTTCGTTCCGCGTTATCCGCCCCCGTGGCAAGACATTTTCTGCCTAACAGCAGTAACAGGAGCATTTATGAAGCGCGATGTGGTCATTGTTTTAGATTGCGGCGCAACTAATATCCGGGCGATCGCAGTCGATCCTCAAGGTGTGGTGGTGGCGAAAGCTGTGATGCCGAACCACAGCCAACCCGATCCGGCTAATCCGCAATGGCAGTTGTGGCCGCTCGATGGCATCTTGCACAGTTTCGCTCAGTGTTGCCGCCAATTACTGCCACAGATTCATCAGGATAAGATCCATGGCATGACTGTTACTACCTTCGGCGTAGACGGTGCATTGGTGGATGCCAACGGCAAAATGCTGTACCCCATTATCAGTTGGAAATGCCCACGTACCGTGGCGGTGATGGAGAGTATCTCCCGCTATATGTCTGCAGAAAAGTTACAACAAATATCCGGTATCGGTCAGTTCAGTTTTAACACCTTATACAAGTTGATTTGGCTACAGGAAAATCGACCCGATTTAGTTGAACAAGCCCATGCCTGGCTGTTTATTTCATCTTTAATCAACCATCGCCTCACCGGGGAATTTACCACCGACCGCACCATGGCTGGCACCAGCCAACTGTTGGATGTCAAACGTGAGCAATTCAGCAGCACGATTTTACAAAAGATCGGTATTCACGCTGATTTATTCCCACCGATGGTGGCCGCCGGTGAAATCATTGGTCAGCTACTGCCAGATATCGCCGCTGAGTTAGGGTTACCCGCGGGTTTGCCGGTAATATCAGCCGGTCACGATACTCAGTTTGCACTATTTGGTTCGGGTGCTGATTTGGATCAACCGGTACTGTCATCCGGTACCTGGGAAATCCTGATGGTTCGGACCCCAAAAGTGAATACGACACTATTGCCACAATTTGCCGGTTCCACTTGTGAACTTGATAGCTGCCCAAGGTTGTTTAACCCAGGTTTGCAATGGCTAGCTTCAGGGGTACTGGAATGGGTGCGGCAGTTGTATTGGCATAACGAAGCCAGTGCCGAGGTCTACCAGCAAATGATTAGTGAAGCTGAGGCTATCGTACCTGGGGCAAACGGCATACGTATGAATTGCAACCTACTGGGCAGTGCTCAGCATCATCAATCGGGCGGCTGGCAAGGGGTCTCGCTGGCGGCGCGGCGCGGGCATTTTTACCGTTCTGCGTTGGAAAGCCTTACCTGGCAGTTAAAAAGCAATCTGTCATTACTCGAAGAGATTGGTGAATTCCGTACCCGCGAACTGCTGCTGGTTGGTGGTGGTAGCCGTAATACCTTGTGGAACCAGATCAAAGCCGATGTGCTCAATCTGCCCATCAAAGTAATTGATGAAGCTGAAACCACGGTTCTGGGGGCGGCGTTGTTTGTCTGGAGTGGCACTGGCTATTACCGCAGTGCTGAACAAGCGCGGGAGCAGGTCAATTACCGCTATCAATACTATCAGCCAGGCGAGCAACAACCGCTTTATCAGGCACTGAGCGACAGCCCATATCCCATTACTGAAGGAGCCATTCATGCTTAAAACCATTTCGCCATTACTGTCACCACAACTGCTAAAAACGCTGGCAGAGATGGGGCACGGTGATGAAATAATCTTTTCGGATGCCCATTTCCCAGCGCACGCGATTGGAAAAAACGGTGGCCCGTTGGTGATTCATGCCGATGGTTTATCTGTTAGCGCATTGCTAGCGGCCACTATTCCGTTATTTGAACTGGACAGCTACGCACCACCATTGGTAATGATGGCCGCGGTGGCAGGCGACACCCTTGATGCCGCGGTTGAAAAACGCTATTTACATGCCCTGTTTGGTAGCCAGGAAGCGTTGCCAGTGGAACGTATTGATCGTTTTGCGTTTTATCAGCGCGCTCAGCAAGCCTATGCCATCGTCATCACCGGAGAGACCGCCAAATACGGTAATATTCTATTAAAGAAGGGGGTGACGCCTGTTTTTTAAACCCGTGATCACGTAACCTCATCCCTTTAGCCATGTACTCTTTGTTGGTATTAACCGATGTGTTGGTATTAACCAATATATTAATATCAATCAATGTATACATGGCTTTGCTGACGGAGAGGATCATGAAAGCATCTCGTCACCAGAAAATCCTGCAACATATCAAACAGCATGAAACGCTGACAACCGCAGATCTGGCTCAGTTACTTGAGGTCAGCCAAGAGACCATTCGCCGTGACTTGAACGAGTTACAGGCGCAAGGGCTGATCATCCGCCAGCACGGGCGCGCCAAAAGCATTAAGCGTGCCACCAAAGACAGCGGCGATCCTTTCACCACCCGGCTAAAAAGTCACCTATCCAGCAAAGCCAGCATTGCCGACCATGCCCTGTCACTGATTGACAGTGGCATGGTGATCGCATTGGATGCCAGTTCCACCTGCTGGTATTTAGCCAAAAAGCTGCCCGATATCGATATAACGGTGTTTACCAATAGTGTACGGATTTGCCAGGAATTGGTGAAACACCAAAATATTGAGTTGATCAGTGCCGGTGGTCGCTTACAACGTAAATATGCCTGCTACGTTAATCCCGCACTCTTTTCACTGCTAAAAACCATCGAAATTGATCTGTTTATTTTCTCGTGCGAAGGTATTGATGCCGACGGCACCTTATGGGATTCAAACCCGTTTAATGCCGAATTCAAGACCATGCTGTTAAAACGGGCCACGCAATCCATCTTACTGATCGACAAAAGTAAAATGTGCCGAACGGGAGAGGTAAAAATCGGGACGCTGGATGATGTAGAACAGGTCATCTCCAATGTCGATGCAGAGTAACTGATGGCGCAGACTTGCTCTACGCCACTAAGCTGCCATTCACCTTACTGACCGTAATAGGCTTTTGCGCCATGCTTGCGCAGATAGTGTTTATCCAACAATGTTTGCTGCATATTAGCCACCGCAGGCCGAAGTTGATGAGTAAACAGGTTCATATAAGCAATTTCTTCCAGCACTACCGCGTTATGCACCGCACTGGCCGCATTGCTACCCCAGGCAAACGGGCCATGACCATTGACCAAAACCGCCGGTATTTCCCCCGCACTTAACGCCTGATGGGCAAAGGTTTCGACAATGACATTGCCGGTTTCATACTCATAGTCGCCAGCAATTTCGGCATCAGTCATAAGGCGGGTGCATGGGATGGGGCCATAGAAATAATCAGCATGAGTGGTGCCTAATGCTGAGAGCGACTTACCCGCCTGCGCCCAAATGGTGGCATGGCGAGAATGGGTGTGGACAATACCACCTATTTCGGGAAAGGCCCGGTATAGCACCAGATGGGTATCGGTATCGGAAGACGGTTTTTTATTTCCCTCCACCACCTTACCGCTTGCCAAATCCACCACCACCATGTCATTCACACTCATGGCCTCGTATTCAACACCAGAGGGCTTAATTACCACCAACCCGAGCTCACGATCAATACCGCTGACATTACCCCAGGTAAAAGTCACGAGTTTATATTTTGGTAATGCTAAATTAGCGTCAAAAACCTGTTGTTTTAACTGTTCTAACATGATGCTACCTCATGAAATAATATTCAGTACGGCAATTAACAATCACCAATAACGCACATGATGTCGTTAGATTATTTAATGGCCGTGATTAAACAAGCAACTCGCTATAAATAGCCATCATTGGTAATGAGCTTAATAAATAAGAAAACTGTTAATTAAAAATAACCAACTTAAATCCGTCATTCAAAATCTATTCTTCAGCCCAGGCTTTATCTATCCCCAAAAATAATATCTAGCTGCAAACTAACCTAACTCTATTTATCGCTAAATTAAAGAGGATGAAAGGCGAGTTAATCATCAAACAAAAAGAATCGGTTGAATTCGGTCACAAACGGGCATTATTGTCATGCCCGAATGTGTGTTTTTATTACCAGTATTGACCATTCGTAAGGCAAAGAAGCCCTTAACATGAGGCATGAATCACATTATTTATGATAATTAAATGAATAACATATTAATATATGTGATTCTCACCACACAATCTCAGAGGAAAACACCCCTTAAAGCAATACTTGAATTCAGTCACTGTATAAACAGCAGATAAATACCAATATATCATCATCGTATTTGAAGCCGCAGACGTGCTACCTGCAATACCAACAACTTCAGGTATAGCAGCATGAGTGCTACGGGTGCTTTTTAGCATTAAGCGCTAAGACAATTTTTGAGGTAAATATGTTACAAGCCGAACGCTATAAAATCATCTGTAGCCATGTGCAGCAGCAAGGCTCGGCGCTGGTAACTGAGTTATCGGTATTATGCCAGGTTTCGCAAGAAACTATTCGCCGTGACCTGACGGTGCTGGAAAAAAAGCAAAAACTGATCCGTAGCTTTGGTGGCGCGGTGGCACTGGATGGCCCTGATCTCTCCGTCATTGATATTAAAGAGACCCACTACAGCCTTAATGCTATTGATCGGGCCGAATCCTTCCGTAAACGTACGGAGGAACACCCTGATACTAAAATGAAAATTGCTAAAGCAGCATTACAATTTATCCATCCGGGCGACTGTATTTTACTGGATAACAGTAGCTCTTGCTGGTTTCTGGCACGCCAAATCCCAGACATTGAGATTACCGTCGTCACCAACTCAGTGAAGATTATCCAGGCACTGGCCTGCCGTGACAAAGTGCGCATCATTGGTATTGGCGGTGAGTATTCTGCCCGCCATGATGACTTCCATGGTCCGGTGGCGGAGAATGCTATCCGCAATTTCCAGATCAATACTTTTTTCTTCTCTTGCCAAGGGATTAATCAGGAAAGTGGGGTGCGTGATGGCAACGACATTAACGCCAAGTTAAAACAAGTTATGTTACAAGTCTCGGGCCAAAAAATATTATTGGCCGACTCTAGTAAATTTGACCAGTATGCATTTTGTAAAATATGCATGTTAGATGAAGTCGATATTCTTATTACTAATAGATTAAGTTCGCAAAACTATCGCAGTGACAATCCAAAATTAAATATTATTGAATCAGATAAATAACAAAATTATTCATCGGAATAATAGCGTCAACACCAGTGAAACAGTCACACAATAAGAATAAGCCAAGCTGCTTTGTTTTCTCTCTTTATATATACAAAGCAGGACGTCTTGATGCTTTCTAAAATTGTTCTTTCAGAGGATTTAATAATGAAAAAGTTAATCTTACCCTGCTTAATAACCACATTAATTGCTTCCCATGCCGCTTGGGCGGATGACAGTAAAGTGCCACAAAAAGCCAATAAACCATTCACTATGGGGGTAGTGGTTAAAGTGGGGGGTATTCCTTGGTTCAATGTGATGGAACAGGGTATTAAAGCAGAAGGTCAGGCTCTCGGCGTCAATGCCTGGCAAGTCGGGCCAACCACCGCAGACCCCGCCGAGCAAGTTCGTGCTATTGAAGACTTGATTGCCAAAAAAGTCGATGTGATTGGTGTGGTGCCAAATGATGCCAAAGTGCTGGAGCCAGTACTGAAACGGGCGCAGGAAGCAGGCATTAAAGTCATTACTCACGAATCACCAGGCCAAATCAATGCCGACTGGGACTTTGAGCTATTAGACACCCAAAGCATGGGCGCTAACCATATGAAAGATATGGCGCAATGCATGGGTGAGGAAGGCAAATATGCCATGTTTGTCGGTAGTTTGACTGTGCCACTGGTGAATGAGTGGGCCGATGCCGCGATTGCTTATCAAAAAGCACATTATCCAAAAATGCTCCTGGTTGAAGACCGTTTCGGCGTTGCTGAGTCGGTGGATGACTCCATGCGTACCGCCAATGACTTGCTCTCTAAACATAAAGATCTAAAAGGTATTATGTCCTTCGGTTCACAAGGTCCGATTGGCGCTGGCCGCGCGATTGATAAACGTAAGAAAAACGACACCACCTGCGTATTCGGTACCTTTACTCCGGGTCAAGGTATCAAGCTGTTAGAGAAAGGTGCGATTGATGGCGGTTATATTTCCAATCCAATGGTGGCCGGTAAGGTATTCGTGCAGGTAGCCACCGCCATGATGAACGGCGAGCCAATTAAAGACGGCGTCAAACTGGGCGATATGGGTGAAATCAAAACCAAGGGGAATACCATCCTCAGTGATAACCCGGAAAAACTGGATGTAGAAAACACCAAGCGTCTGGTCAAACTTGGTCTGTAAACACAATCCAAACTAAAAAACAGCGCCGGGCACTGCTCGGTGCTTATTTCGGCCCGCAGCATTGAGGCCGTTTTCCGGGGAACAGCACTATGACTAATATTTCTGATGCTGATAAAGGAGTGCCGCTTATCACGCTAAAAGAGCTATCAAAAAGCTTTGGCGGACATCAGGCACTCAAAAATATCACTCTGACGTTGAATAAAGGTGAAGTGCACTGTTTAGCTGGGGCCAATGGCTGTGGCAAAAGTACGCTGATAAAAACCATCAGTGGTGTGTATGCCCCTGATGACGGTAGTGAAATTATTATCGACGATAAATCGTACCCGCGTTTAACCCCTGATCGCGCTCGCGATTTGGGGGTGCAGGTTATCTATCAAGACTTGTCGCTGTTCCCTAACCTGACGGTGGCGGAAAACATTGCTTTCGAATACAACCTGAAAGGTTACTTCGGTTGGTTTAGCAAAACCAAACTCAAACAGAAAGCTTGCCAGGTTTTACAAGAATTGGCCTTTACCATCGACCCCGATGCGCTGGTACAAAACTTACCTATTGCTCAACGTCAGCAGGTTGCTATTTGTCGCGCATTGGTTGCTGATGCCCGTTTGGTGATTATGGATGAGCCAACTGCGTCTCTCACCCGAACAGAAGTGAATCAGTTGCTGCGCACGGTGAATTACCTGCGCGACAAGAACATCACCGTGGTGTTTGTCAGCCACCGGTTGGATGAAGTGAAAGAGATTTCGGACCGAATTACCGTCATTCGTGATGGCGAGAAAGTGGGAACCTGGCCGGCAAGCACTCTTTCCGTGGGGCGGATTACCGAGCTGATGACCGGTTTAACCATTACCCATGAGCAGAAATTACCGAATGCCGAACTGGGCAAAGTGGTATTGCAGTTAGATAAGCTCAGCCGCAAAGGGCAGTTTGAGAATATTTCCTTTAGTCTGCATCGCGGTGAGGTGCTAGGGCTTTGTGGCTTGCTCGGGGCCGGGCGCACAGAACTGGCGTTGAGTCTATTTGGCATCACCCACCCTGATAGCGGCGAGATTGCTATTGATGGCAAACCGGTTCACATCAAAGATAATACCCGCGCCATCGAGCTGGGGATTGGTTACGTCTCTGAAGACCGCCTGACACTCGGCGCCGTGCTACCGCAATCGGTCGCCGACAACATGATGCTGTCAATATTGCAACGTATTCGCACCCCGCTCTACCTACTTGATGAAACGAAAAAAGCGGCGCTGGTGCAGGAATGGGTAAAAGATTTAGACATTAAAGTCACCAACCCCGATAACCCACTGTCAACATTATCCGGCGGTAATCAGCAAAAAGTGGTGCTGGCCAAATGGATTCTGACCAAACCGAAAGTACTGATTCTTGACTCCCCTACCGTGGGCGTCGATATCGGTGCGAAAGACAGTATTTACAAGCTAATTCACCGCCTATCAGGTGTCGGTATTTCGGTACTGCTTATCTCCGACGAAGTGCCAGAAGCCTATTACAACTGTGATCGCATCCTGCATATGAAACAGGGGCGCATCGTCAATGAATTGATCCCGAATCAAATGACTGAGCAACAGCTTGCGGAGGCCATCAATGCCTAATATCAGCAGACTCAAACCGCAATCCGTTGAAGGGTGGCTAGCCTGGGTTATCGTCATTATGCTGGCCCTGTTCTCCCTGCTTAGCAGTGAGTTTCTGTCCATTCAAAACCTGCTGGATCTGACGGAAAGCTATGCCGTCACCGGCGTCTTTGCCCTCGGGCTTTTTGTAGTACTGGTGACCGGCGGTATCGATATTTCCTTTGCTGCCGTGGCCTCGGTGGTGCAATACGTGGTGGCATCACTGCTACTCAATGACGTGATTGCCAGCCCGCTATTGTGCCTGGTTATCGCTATCTCCATCGGCGTGTTGCTCGGTTTCGTTAATGCGATACTGATTTACTATCTAAATATCGTTTCCATCATTATCACCATCAGTATGCAATCGGTACTGTTTGGCATCCTGATGTGGATAACCAACGGCCACAGTATTTATGACTTGCCGGACTGGTGGATAACCCAGCGATCCATTCTGCCCTTTAGCGTTGATGGCGAGAGTTACCAAATTGGCTTGCCGCTGGTCATTATGCTCGCTATTGCCCTACTCACCTGGCTGCTACTGAATAAAACTCATATTGGTCGTCAATTATATGCCGTCGGCGGTAGCCCTGAATCCGCGCGCCGTATCGGTATTCGCGTGTCACTGCTTTATCTGTTCGCCTATGGCTATTTAGGGGCAACGGCAGCAATCGGTGGCATGTTGCAGACCTACCGAATGAGTGAGGTGGTACCAAGTGCACTGGTGGGCGGCGAGTTGGATGTTCTGGCCGCAGCCGTGTTAGGGGGTGCCAGTTTGTCTGGTGGGCGCGGCTCGGTGGTTGGCACACTGATGGGCGTCTTCCTCATTGGTATTCTGAAAAATGGCCTCAACCTGATCGGCGTTTCCAGTTACTTCGTCAACATTGTGATTGGCGTGGTGATCGTCGCCGCCATTTGCGTCACCCATTACAAGAAACGCAAAGAAACTGATGTTGGCTTTGTCTGACAGGGGCTTTTTATGAAAAAGAACACGTTTTTCCATATCGACGGCACCATCTCCGGTTTACTGAGTATTTGCTGTCTGGCAACACTGGCTTTCAGTCTGGCTATGCCCGGTCACTTCTTTACCACGAACACCTTTTTGAGCATCGCTTTCCAATTGCCGGAGTTAGGGCTGCTGACCTTTGCCATGTTTGTGCCGATGCTCAGCGGCGGGCTAAATCTGTCCATCATCGGCACAGCTAACCTCACCGGCCTGTTTATGGCCTGGTTGCTTATTCAATATGTTCCGGCGGATGCCAGCACCGCGACACAATTGATGTGGCTGGTGATTGCCCTGTTGGGGGCGGCGCTGATTGCCGTCATTATCGGCACGCTAACCGGGCTGATGATCGCTCGCATCGGCGCGCACCCGATTCTGGTGACATTGGGCAGCATGACCATTATTAGCGGGATCGGTGTTTATCTGACCAAAGGGGCCGCACTCAGTGGTATGCCGCCCATTGTGCGCAGCATGGGATCAGAGGTGGTGATGGGCATCCCTATCCCGATGATTATTTTTGTCGTCGCCTCACTGCTGTTGGCACTGATATTAGGTAAAACACGGCTAGGTAAAACTATCTATATGTGCGGCAGTAATATCAACGCCACCTGGTTCAGTGGTATCCGTACTGACCGCGTGATGATTGCTATCTACTCCATCTCCAGCCTGTTATGTGTGTTAGCCGGCCTGATTATGATGTCGCGTTTTAACTCAGCACGCATGGGATATGGCGACTCTTATCTGTTACTGACCGTGTTGGCTATCGTGCTGGGTGGGACCAATCCCTTCGGCGGAGTAGGGAAAGTTAGCCATGTGTTTTGTGCGCTACTGGTATTGCAGGTCATCGCCACCGGCCTGAGCCTACTGGGTGTCAGCCTGCACTTCAATCTGGCGGTTTGGGGGATCACGCTTATCTTCGCGCTGGCCTTTAAGTTCTTCAAAGAGAAATGGAAAGCCAAACGTGCCATGAAAAATAACCGATTGAAAAATTTCAGTAAGATGGCCATAGGGAAAACAGAATAATGCGAATTCACCCATTAGGAATCTATGAAAAAGCACTGCCTGTGGGCACCAGTTGGGTTGAAAAGCTGGCGGTAGCAAAGTCCTGCGGTTTCGACTTTGTCGAGATGTCGGTTGATGAAAGCGACGAGCGGCTGGCCCGGTTAAATTGGAGCCGCGAGGAGCGCATGGCAGTTATTAGCGCTATCCAGCAAACCGGGGTGAGAATTCCAACACTGTGCCTGTCGGCACATCGCCGCTATCCCTTTGGCAGCCGTGATGCTGCCACCCGTGAGCAAGCACACACTATCATGTTGCAAGCCATCCGGCTGGCGCAAGATCTGGGTATTCGCACCATTCAACTGGCGGGTTATGACGTTTATTACGAGCCACAAGACAGCGAAACCATCCGCCGTTTTGAACAAGGTATGGCATGGGCAGCACAGCAGGCAGCGGCGGCACAAGTGATGTGTGCGGTAGAGATCATGGACACACAGTTTATGAATTCCATCAGCAAGTGGAAGGCGTTGGACCGCAAAATTGGCTCGCCGTGGTTTACCGTGTATCCCGACATTGGCAACCTCACCGCCTGGGGCAATGAAGTGGATACTGAACTGGCAAGTGGCATTGACCGAATTGCGGCTATCCATCTGAAAGATACTTTTGCCGTCACCACAGATTGCCCTGGTCAGTTTCGTGATGTGCCCTTCGGTGAAGGCTGTGTCGACTTTGTTAGTCTGTTTAAAACCCTGCGGCGTCTGAACTATCGCGGCACCTTTCTGATTGAAATGTGGACCGAGAAATCAGCCGAACCGTTGCTAGACATCATCCATGCCCGCCACTGGATTGAAGACAAAATGCGGCTGGCTGGTTGGGGTAACGATACCTTACCGGCTGCATGCTAAGGAGCCATAATGAGCCACTATTTTCTCGGCATTGACCTTGGCGGCACGGTAACCAAGGCCGGGATTTATACCGCCGAAGGGTGCGAAATTGCGGTTACAGAGCAGGCTTTGCCGGTGCTTAGCCCACAGGTAGGGTTTTGTGAGCGCAATATGGAAGCACTATGGGCGGCGACTTGCCAGGTTATCCGCCAGACCCTCAATAATGCGCAGGCGGTGGCTGGTGTGGCGGCCGAGCAAATTCACGGCATCAGCTTCTCTGCTCACGGTAAAGGATTGTATTTGGTAGATAAACAGGGCCAACCGGTGCGCCATGGCATTGTTTCTTCCGATTCCCGCGCGCAAACTTTGGTTAGCCGCTGGCAAAAAGAAGGCAAAGCAAACCAAGCTTATGCACTCAGCCTACAACAACTGTGGCCATCCCATCCGGCAGCCCTACTGCGTTGGCTTAAAGAGAACGAACCGGAAAACTATCACCGCAGCGGTTATGTGTTAATGGCACATGACTATATCAGCTATCGCCTGACAGGCGAGTTCACCATTGAAGAGACTAATATCTCTGGCAGTAATCTTTATAACCAATACAGCGGCAATTTTGATCCGCAACTGATGAAGATATTCGCCATTGAGGAAGTCGCCGAGAAAACCGCACCGATTATTGGCTCTGCGGATCTGGCAGGCTATGTCAGTCAACAGGCGGCACAGGCCTGTGGCTTAAGACCCGGTATTGCGGTATACGGTGGTATGTTTGATGTAGTCGGTGCGGCGTTAACCTCCGGCTTGCATGATAGCCACCAGCTCAGTGCTGTGGCAGGAACCTGGTCAATAGCTACCCGGGTATTCGAAGGCGTACAGCCATCTGACTACCCTTATGTGTGGGGGAAATATTGCATCCCCGGTACCTACTTTGTTCACGAAGGCAGCCCAACCTCCGCCAGTAATCTGGCGTGGTTTGTACAGCAATTCCTACCAGATTTGCCCGACAGCTATCAAACACTCAATCAATGGGCTGAGTTGGGTTATGCGAAGTCGGAAGATTTGCTGTTTTTCCCGTGGCTATACGGCTCCAATTACAGTGCCAATCTTAGCGGCGGTCTGTTAGGGCTGAGCGGGCACCATACTCGCCAGGATATTGTTTACGCGATTTATCAGGGGATTGTTTTTTCGCATCTGTTGCATCAGGACCAGATTCTGGCGCTGGGCGATAACACCGACTGCATCCGTTTCAGCGGCGGCCCCACTCACTCGGCCATCTGGATGCAAATGTTTTGTGATGCCAGTAATTTGCCATTAGAAATTGTCGATATTCAGCAATCCGGTTGCCGGGCTGCGGCCCTGTGTGCGGCAGTGGGAAGCGGCTATTATCGCGGTTTTGAGGACGCCATCACTGCCAGCCCGCCGCCTATCACTCGCCTGCTACCCAATGCTGAAAAACACCAGATATTGAGAGCGCGTTTTGACAAGTTTAAGTGCATTGCCGAGGCGTTAAGCAGAGTCATGTAGTTGCATCACAGGCAGAATTTAGTGAAAAACACAATAACATCATCAAGTTATAGCCAAAATAATTGGAGTTACAGGTAGGCAGCAAGAAAGCGAATCCCGATGAGCTGACATAAGTCAGTGATTCGGGTGAGTGAACGTAGCTAACACTCCGGCAGTTTCAAGTATGAAGGATATAATAGTGTCCCACCATCATCCTGCCAGAACCACCGATAAGTGCGGAAAATGAGATCCACCCTTTATAAAGAGGGTGGAGCCGTCGCCTCGCACTGACAATCTATAGTAAAATTCTTGTTAAAGTCATACTAAAAAATATCGGCTTGGTTCTTCTATCGATTACTAACGATTGTTTCTGTTATCGAACGCTTTCGCTAACTGATGTTGAATGTGAGAAAAATATGTCAAACAAACCGTTCCACTATCAGGATCCCTTCCCGTTAAAGGAAGATGATACTGAGTATTACCTTGTCAGTAATAATCACGTCTCGGTTACCCAGTTTGAAGGCCACGACATGCTAAAAGTCGAGCCAGAAGCCCTGACCCTCCTCGCCCAACACGCTTTCCACGACGCCTCATTCCTGCTACGCCCCGCTCACCAAAAGCAAGTTGCCGCTATTTTGGATGACCCAGAAGCGAGCGAAAATGACAAATATGTTGCTCTGCAATTCCTGCGTAATTCGGAAATTTCCGCCAAAGGGATTTTACCGACCTGTCAGGATACCGGCACCGCAATTATCGTCGGCAAAAAAGGCCAACGTGTTTGGACCGGTGGCAATGACGCAGAAGCCCTGTCACGCGGCGTGTATAACACCTTTATTGAAGATAACCTGCGCTACTCGCAAAACGCGGCGCTGGATATGTACCAAGAAGTGAACACCGGCACCAACCTGCCAGCACAAATTGACCTGTACAGCACTGAAGGCGAGGACTACAAATTCCTGTTCGTCACCAAAGGTGGTGGCTCAGCCAACAAGACCTATCTGTATCAGGAAACCAAGGCGCTGCTGTCTCCGGGCAAGCTGAAAGAGTATCTGGTCGAGAAAATGCGCACCTTGGGTACCGCGGCCTGCCCGCCATACCATATCGCCTTTGTGATTGGTGGGACGTCGGCTGAAAGTACCCTCAAGACCGTCAAATTAGCCTCAACCAAATATTATGATGGTCTGCCGACTGAAGGGAATGAGCACGGGCAAGCTTTCCGTGATACCGCGCTGGAACAAGAGCTACTGGAAGCGGCACAGGACTTAGGTTTAGGCGCGCAGTTCGGCGGCAAATACTTTGCTCATGATGTGCGGGTGGTGCGTTTGCCGCGTCATGGTGCATCCTGCCCTGTCGGGATGGGGGTCTCCTGCTCTGCCGACCGTAATATTAAAGGCAAGATTAACCGCAAAGGGATTTGGCTGGAAAGGCTAGAGCAAAACCCAGGGAAATATATTCCTGAGCATTTGCGCCAGAGCACCGAAGGCAAAGTGGTTAAAATCGACCTTAACCGCCCAATGGCCGATATCTTAAAAGAGCTGTCTCAGTATCCGGTATCAACCCGCCTGTCACTGAGTGGGACGATTATTGTTGGCCGTGATATTGCCCATGCAAAATTAAAAGAACGGTTGGATAACGGTGAAGGTTTGCCGCAATACATTAAAGATCATCCGATCTACTACGCCGGGCCGGCCAAAACGCCAGAAGGTTATGCATCAGGCTCCCTCGGGCCAACCACCGCGGGCCGCATGGATTCCTACGTGGACCTCCTGCAATCCCACGGCGGCAGCATGATCATGCTGGCAAAAGGCAACCGTAGCCAGCAAGTGACCGATGCCTGTCACAAACACGGCGGCTTCTATTTGGGCAGCATTGGCGGCCCAGCCGCAGTATTGGCACAAAACAGCATTAAGAGTCTGGAGTGTGTGGAATATCCTGAACTGGGTATGGAAGCCATCTGGAAAATTGAAGTGGAAGACTTCCCAGCCTTTATCTTGGTAGATGATAAAGGTAATGATTTCTTCCAACAGATCCAGGCATCAAGATGTAACCGCTGCGGTTAACATTAAAATCCAACCTCGGTGGTTTCGCCGGGGTTGGATTTATTACAAATAAAAAGTTTACAAATAAAAAATTTACAGATAAAAAGCAGATAAAATTTCGAATAGTTTTTAAGCACCCCACTGGTGCAATTTATTAACCTCCGCCATTCTCTTCACTATGCTCTACATGGATAATCTCGCCATTTTGCTTTTCATCATCCACAGTTAGCGCCCCCCACCAGCCCCAAACGAATGAACCATTTACGTGCAACGTAAAGCCCTGATTTAGTGCAACGAATTTCAATTTTACTATTTGATTTTTATTGGAAATTCTTCGTTGACAATAACTCTGATTACTTTTTATAGTGACCCTGACTTCTCCGCAAGAACGCCAACGTTGTCGGCTTGTGGTTATGGCAATAGAGCCCTCGCAATGTCATCTGACTTTGCCGGGCTTTTTTTTTGGCTTTTTTTCAGACCCACTTTTTTAACCAATATCAGGGGTACTTATGTCCAGAATAAAACGGTCAAGAATAAAATGTCATTACGCTGCGCTCTCAATCGCGCTGGCAACTGCATTTGCCGTGACCTACTCAGGTATGACGATCGCGGCAGAAAAACCGGTGAAAATTGGTTTATTGGAAGATGCTTCCGGTAACTTTGCTTTGCCGGTTATTCCCAAAATTCATGCTACAGAACTGGCAGTAGAAGAAATCAATGCCAAAGGCGGCATACTCGGACGCCCAATCGAGTTGGTCAAATACGATACGCAATCCGATAACACCCGCTTTCAACAAATGGCTCGCCGCTTAATTAAAAATGACAAAGTAGATGTGATATTCGGGGCGTTTTCCAGTGCCTCACGCGAAGCTATCCGCCCGATAATGGACCGTGAAAAGCAGCTCTACTGGTATAACAATCAGTATGAAGGCGGCGTGTGTGACTCCAATGTTTTCGTCACCGGCGCCGTGCCTGAACAGCAGTTCTCAACCCTGATCCCATGGATGATGGAGAAGTACGGCAAAAAAGTTTACACCATTGCTGCCGACTATAACTTCGGGCAAATCTCAGCTGAATGGGTACGCAAAATTGTGGAAGAGAATGGCGGCACCATGGTGGGTGAGGAGTTTATTCCGCTGAGTGTTTCGCAATTTGGTCAAACCATTCAGAACATCCAGAAAGCCAAACCTGATTTCGTGATGACTTTGCTGGTCGGAGCGAACCAATCTTCTTATTACGAGCAACAAGCCGCAGCAAAATTGAACTTGCCGATGGGGAGTTCAGTTAACGTCGGCCAAGCTTATGAGCACAAACGCTTTAAAGCCCCGGCACTGAAAGATATGTATATCACGGCTAACTACATTGAAGAGGTGGATAGCCCCGCCAGTAATGATTTCAAACAGCGTTTTCACGCCAAATTCCCGAATGAACCGTACATCAATCAGGAAGCGGCCAATGCCTACGACGCAGTTTATCTGTACAAAGCGGCGGTAGAAAAAGCGGGCAGCACCGATATGGACGCGGTGCGTAAATCACTGGAAAGTGGTGATATCTGTACTGATGGCCCTTCAGGAAAAGTCTGTATCGATCCGAAAAGCCATCATTTGAGCCACACCATCTATCTGGCTCATGTCAAAGATGACCACTCAATCGAGATCCCGAAAGTGTGGGCCGATATCAAACCGTATTGGTTGGGTGAGGCCGGTTGTAACTTGCCGGTGAAACCGGATAACAGCCAATACACACCATCATCTCCGCCGAAAAAGGCCTAAACCACGCTAATGACAAAGCTATTGATAGCTTGGTGAGTGAAGGGGGGACCACACCTCGGGGCGCTCCGGTGGCTTACGCACTTGTATTTGAAACTAAGAGCGATCCCAGCGGCACGTTTCCCCTTCATTTGACTTTGTCAGCAGTTTGAACGGGCTATTTTATAGGGAAGTCGCCGCTTGAGCGGGCTTCCCTGTGTTATCCATTTTCAATAGTGTCAATCAGGACACCAGGGATTGCCAAACGATGTTAACGCTATCCTTTCTCTATTCGGTGATTTATCAGTTTGGCGATAACTTCGCCTATCTGGTGCTGGCAGCACTAGGGCTGGCGGTTATTTTTGGCATGATGGGCGTGATAAATCTGGCACATGGCGAATTCATTATGTGTGGTGCTTATGTCACCATCCTGATGAACAAAGCAGGCTTGCCACTGCCTTTTGCCATGCTCGCCGGTACCTTAGCGGCGGCGTTCTTCGGCGGGGTGGTCGAGCGCCTTGTGGTGCGCCATCTCTATGGCCGTTTGTATGATTCGGTGGTGGCGACGTGGGCTATCAGCCTGATTGTGCAGCAAAGTATGTTGCTGATCGCCGGTCCATCACTGGAGGGATTGTCTACGCCTTTCGGCTCTTTCACCCTTGGCGAATACTCGTTTGCCACTTACCGCGCATTACTGCCCTTTTTCGCCATTGCCATATTAATGGTGCTCTATTGGCTGTTCTTCCACACCAATTACGGCGTCTGTGCCAGAGCTACCATTCAAAACGCCCGCATGGCCTCCTGCCTGGGGTTAGAAACTGATCGTATTTATACCCTGACATTCGCGCTGGGCGCAGGGCTGGCGGGGCTCGCAGGGGCCATTTATGCCCCGACGCTAACCGCCGTACCCACCATGGGCAGCAGCTTTATTGTTCAAGCCTTTGTTTCGGTAGTGGTCGGTGGCGCCAATGTACTTGTTGGCACCATTCCTGCAGCGATTGCCTTAGGTGCGATACAAACCGGGCTGAACTCCTGGTATGGGCAACTGGCGGGGCAAATTGGCTTACTGGTCACCGCTGTCTTGGTTATCCGCTTACTGCCTAACGGTATTGGCAGCCTGTTTACCCGTAACCGCTAGGAGCCTAATGTGACAATGACCTCTGTTAATTTATCGACGGTGAAGCAACGCACGCCCTCCACCACTCGGCTGGCGGCAATGTTAATTCTGGCCGGCGCACTCGCGCTGCCGTTAGTGGTCGATAGCGCCATGATAGGCGACTTCTCCTACTTCCTACTCTGGACCTTCTGTGCCATCGGATTGGCCGCAATGTGGGGGCATGGCGGCATTTTATCTTTCGGGCAGACCGCCTTCTTTGGCCTTGCCGGTTACACCTATGGCGTGATGACGCTGAATTTTGGCGATGGGGTACTCTCCACCTGGTCGGGGCTGGTCATGGCACTGCTAGTGGCTGCCACCGTGGCGGCGGCACTGGGCTATCTGATGTTTTACGGCGGGGTGACCGGTATTTTTATCGGCATTGTGACGCTCTCTTTCACGCTGGTATTGGAAACCTTTATGTCCCAGACCGCAGGCCCGCAATGGGCTATCGGCAGCGCGCGACTGAATGGGTTTAATGGTATGTCAGGTATGCCGCCACTCTCCCTACCGTGGTTTGGCGGCGAATTACTGACACTGGAAGGCAATGCGTTCTACTACCTGATTATCGTGCTGCTCGCGGGGGTTTATTGGGCTGTTCGGCGCTTATTGCGCTCCGATTTTGGCCTGACACTGGCCTCTATTCGTGAGAACCCACGTCGGGCAGAAATGCTCGGTATTGATATCCGCCGCTACCAATTACTGGTGTTCGTGCTGGGTGGCGTGCTCTCCGGGTTATCCGGCGCACTTTATACCCTGTGGGGTTCTTACATTACCCCCTCTTCCATGGGGCTAACTGCCGCCGCGATGCCGGTTATCTGGGTAGCGACCGCTGGGCGTAAAAACATTTTCGGCACTGTGGTCATCACAGCCCTGCTGGTGTGGTTATCCCAATGGTTGGCTATCTATGGCAGCGAATACGCCATGATCCTGCTGGGGGCCATTCTGCTGTTTGTCGTGCTGGCCGCCCCTAATGGTCTATTACCTTGGCTGGCAGAAAAAATCACCCGCTTATCTGCCGCACGTCAGAAGAAAGGGGAATCGCTATGAATCAGGCATCACAGGATCTGATCCTCGAAACCCGTGGGCTGAGTAAGCGCTTCGGTGGCATTCAGGTTATCAATAAGGTCGATTTGCAAATACGTCGCGGTGAAGTGCGCTGTGTCATTGGCCCGAATGGCGCCGGTAAAAGTACCTTTTTCAAATTACTGACTGGTGAACATACGCCAAGTGATGGGGATATCCGTTTCTTCAATCGTCGGCTGAATACTTTAGCCCCCTTCCAGCGCATCAGGATGGGCATGAGCATTAAGTTTCAGATCCCCGGTATTTTCCCTGAATTGACCGTTGAGCAACATTTGCAATTATCACTCAGCCACTTACGCCCAGAGGTTCGCTCACAAGCGGTCAGTGTCGATGAGCTACTCGAGCGCTTTAAGCTCAGCTCTGAATACCATCAGTTGGCCGGTAACTTGTCTCACGGCAAAAAACAGTGGCTGGAAATTGCGATGGCCGTGTCGCTGCAACCGACGTTGCTAATGCTTGATGAGCCAGTGGCAGGCTTATCTATTGATGAAACCTATCTCACTGGTGAGCTGATTAAGCAGATGCAGAGTGATGGTCTGACGCTGATGGTCGTGGAACACGACATGACATTCGTGCGCCAGATTGCCTCACAAGTCACGGTCCTCCATGGCGGGCAGGTTTTTGCTGACGGCAATGCCGCCGACGTGCTGGCCCGTGAGGATGTGGCGGATATCTATTTGGGGAAAGCGGTATGAATAACGTGGTGTTGCAAATAGAGGGGCTGACCGGCGGTTATGGCGGTGGGCAAGTGCTTAATGGCGTAACACTGCAACTGCACGCCGCAGAAGTCTTAGGTTTGATTGGCCGCAATGGGGTGGGGAAAACCACACTGATGCGCACTTTAATTGGTGCGGTACCGACGAAACAAGGCAGCATTTTGTTGGGCGAGACTGACATCACCCTAGCCTCACCGCAGCGCCGTGCCCGCTTGGGGATTGGTTACGTCCCGCAAGGACGTGAAGTGTTTGCTGGTCTGACGGTGGCGGAGAACCTGCAAGTCGGCATGCAGTTTGTACGAGAACACCGTGAGTTTGCTAAAGACTTGCTGGAGCGGGTGCTGGATTACTTCCCCATCTTGCGCCAAAGACTCAAACAAAAAGCCGGCACCATGAGTGGCGGCGAGCAACAACAATTGGCTATCGCCAGAGCCTTGGTCGGCTCACCCAAAGTATTACTGTTGGATGAACCCTCGGAAGGTGTTCAGCCCTCTATCGTCAATATCATTGCCGATACTCTGGTGCGCATTGCCCGCGAACTGCATGTGGCAGTGATTCTGGTTGAACAGGATATCGCAATGATCCAGCGGGCCGCACAACGGTGCGCAGTGATGGACAAAGGCCAAATAGTAGAAAACCTGACCCAACAACAACTTTCTGATGATCTTTTAATGCGCCGTCATCTGGCTTTGTAACCGGATGCCGCTATACCCTAAATAGTTCGAGCTTCAGGAAAGTGGCAACGAAACCAACCCAATTAGTTTAGATAAATCAATATATTGGGTGAGTGATGGCAGCCAGCGCACATGCAGCTTGAAGTATGACGAGTATATTACGTGGAGAATTGCTAATGAAATGGCTGGAAGAATCAATCATGGTCAAACGCGGTGTCGGTGCTGGACGTAAACCGGTGACCCATCATCTGACCGAAGAGATGCAAAAAGAGTTTCACTATACTATCGGCCCCTACTCAACACCGGTGCTGACCATTGAACCCGGTGATCGGGTGATTGTCGATACCCGCGATGCCTTTGAAGGTGCCATTAGCTCAGAGCAAGATATTCCGAGCCAACTGCTCAAAATGCCCTTTCTCAACCCACAAAATGGCCCGATCATGGTCAATGGTGCCGAGAAAGGGGATGTGATCGCAGTTTATATCGAATCCATGTTGCCGCGTGGCGTTAACCCGCACGGCATCTGTGCGATGATCCCCCATTTTGGCGGGCTGACCGGAACAGATCTAACCGCCATGCTCAATGACCCACTACCAGAAAAAGTGCGCATGATTAAGCTCGATAGCGAAAAGGTCTACTGGAGCGAGCGCCATACCCTGCCCTATAAACCCCACATTGGCACCCTAAGTGTGTCGCCAGAAATTGACTCAATCAATTCACTCACGCCGGATAATCACGGCGGGAATATGGATGTCCCGGATATCGGGCCGGGGAGCATTACTTATCTGCCGGTGCGCGCCCCCGGAGGACGCCTGTTTATTGGTGATGCTCATGCCTGTCAGGGGGATGGGGAGATTTGCGGCACCGCGGTGGAGTTCGCCTCAATCACCACCATCAAAGTGGATTTGATTAAGAACTGGCAACTCTCCTGGCCACGAATGGAGAACGCCGAAACCATCATGAGTATCGGCAGTGCGCGCCCGTTAGAGGATGCCACCCGTATTGCTTATCGCGACCTGATTTACTGGCTGGTGGCCGATTTTGGCTTCGAACAGTGGGATGCCTACATGTTACTGAGCCAATGCGGCAAAGTGCGGCTGGGCAACATGGTCGACCCGAAATACACCGTCGGCGCGATGCTTAACAAAGAACTTTTAGCGCAGTAAAAACAGCTAGCACAGTAAAAATTCTAGACCCTAAATAATTCGAGTTGCAGGAAGGCGGCAAGTGAGTGACAAATCGGTCAGGAACCAATTTGAACGCTGTTTGCAGCGGCCTCGCAGAGGCGAGGCCCAGTAACGAGGGCAGCCAACACCCCTGCAGCTTGAAGTATGACGGGTATTCATCGAGTTTGGATAAGCAGGTGCCTATGAGTTCAGATACACCGGTCAACATTGGCTTACTGTACTCCTTCAGCGGTGTGACGGCGGCACAAGAGCTGTCGCAATGGCGGGGAGCAACACAGGCTATTGCCGAAATTAACCAAAATGGCGGCATCAACGGCAGGCCACTGAATGCGATTCATTTTGACCCACAATCTGACGATACGCAGTTCCGTGCCTTGGCCGAACAATTGATCGTCGAACATGAGGTTAATGTGATTTTTGGCGGCTACACCTCCAGTAGCCGTAAAGCCATGTCACCCATCGTCGAAAAGTACCGTCGGCTGCTGTTCTACTCACAACTGTATGAAGGCTTTGAGTTTTCGGAGAATATCTTTTACGGCGGCGCGGCACCTAATCAAAACTGTGTACAACTGGCGGACTATCTCACCGGGCAGTTTGGCGCGCGGGTTTATTTGATTGGCTCCCGTTATATTTACCCTTATGAATGTAATCGCAACATGCAGGAGTTAATTCTGCAACGCCACGATGGCGCGGTTATTGGCGAGCGCTATTTAGATCTGAATGCACCTTATGAGGCGTTTCTGCCCATCATTGAGGAGATAACCAAAAAGCAGCCCGACTTCATCTTCAGTACCGTGGTAGGTCAAACAGTCCCCTTTTTGTATCAGGCTTATCAGGCTGCGGGGCTGGATCCTGGCCGCATGCCAATTGGCAGCTTGAATACATCAGAAACCGAGATTGCCATTATGGGGGCACAAGTGGCACAGGGCCATTTCAGTTCAGCTCCCTATTTCCAAAGCATTAGCACCAAAGCAAATCAATCAGCACTTAAACAATTCCATCAACAATTCGGGCCGGAACTCACCACCGACATGAATTGGGAAGCCACTTACAGCCAGGTGAATCTGTTTGCCAAAGCCATGGCAGAATGCGGCAGCGACCATATCTTCCCGCTGTCTGCCGCACTGCATGGGAGCCAATTTGATGCCCCTCAAGGCCGCATTCGTATTGACCCGCTGAATCAACATACCGGACTGTATCCACGCATTGGTATGGCGAATGAGCATGGGCAATTTACCGTCGTGCAGGAGTCTCGCCGTATCGTCGAACCCGACCCCTATATGACTAATCAGATTCAGGGCGATTGGGTCACGAAGTTAACGACCGTGGGGTATCCACATGCGACCTAGCGATAGCAGAATCAGTGCAACCGCCCTATTACTCAGTCGTGGGATCCGTTGTGTGGTGTTACATCCCGACGACGAAGACGGTGCCACCCTCACCAATCATTTACGCCGAATGGGGTTTAAGGTTCAGGCTTTCTGGCCTATCCCTGAGCAACTCCCCGCCGATACGGATCTGATTTTCTATGCATTACAGTCAGATAACCCGGAACCAGATGTGTCATGGCTCAACCCTAACAAACATGCCCTGATAGCAGTTATTACCTATGAAAATCCGACATTTATTGATCAAGCACTCAATATGGGCGCGGGCACCTCGATAACCACTCCCATTCGCGCCTCAGGCTTATTGTCAGCCATGGTGTTTGCTTTACACCATGCCCAACAGCAGCGGCTGATGAGTGATCGAATCGAACGGCTGGAGAAAAAAGTGCTGGGGGTTCGCCAGGTCAGTGAGGCCAAAGCGATCCTGATGCGGATGCACAGCATTGGTGAAGAGCAGGCTTACGACATCCTGCGCCATCAGGCCATGGATAAGCGCATTACCGTCGAAGAGATCTCGTGCGCATTGATTCAAGCCAACGATATTTTCTCTTGGACCACACCAGCGGCTGCCAATCACCGGAAGAATTGAGTTTAATTGCCGCTATATGCCGAACCTAAAATTTATTATTTATGAGGATCATCATGTCGATAACGCCTTTTCTTGCAGCCGCAATTCAATTTGAACCCTTAATGTTTGCCAAAGAAGCGAATTTGCGTCAGTTACTGGCATTGGTAGAACAGGCGGCACAGAAAGGTGCTCGTCTGATTACCACGCCAGAAATGGCGACCACCGGTTACTGTTGGTTTGATCGACAAGAGATTGCGCCCATGGTCGAAACCGTCCCCGGTGAGAGCACCGCTCGCTTTGCGCAACTGGCGCAGCGTTATCAATGCTATATCGTCTTAGGGATGCCAGAAGTGGATCCGCAAACAGCGCTGTATTACAACAGTGCAGTACTCATCGGGCCGCAGGGGGTGATTGGCTGCCATCGCAAAAGCCACCCCTATATTTCAGAGCCTAAATGGGCTGCTGCGGGTGACGTCGGGCATCAAGTGTTTGATACACCGCTGGGACGTATTGGCATGCTGGTGTGTATGGATATTCATTTTCCCGAAACGGCCCGTCTGCTGGCACTGGATGGCGTTGATGTCATTTGCCATATCAGCAACTGGCTGGCAGAGCGCACTCCGGCCCCTTACTGGATCAGCCGGGCCATGGAAAATGGCTGCTATCTGTTGGAAAGCAACCGCTGGGGATTAGAGCGCGGCGTGCAATTTAGCGGTGGCAGTTGCATCATTGAGCCTGATGGCAACATTGCTGCGGTGGTGGATGGCGGCGATGGGATTGCTTATGCCGAAATTGACATCAGCCGTAGCCGTCAGCGTCAAGTGTTAGGCGAGTTAGTGTTTGACCAGCGCCGCCCTGACTATTATCACGCGCTATTAAGTGACAGTTTTTTGTGGAACCCACAGGATTTCTTTGGGCTTTACGGGCAACGGCCGTTGCCGCCCGGTAAGCAGAGCCGGATCACGGTAGCGCAGTTCTCCCCAACAGAACGGGTGGAGGATAATTTGGCAGCAATTACCGCCCTGACAGAAGAGGCGGTGTTACAGCAAGGCAGTGAGCTTATCGTGTTCCCGGAGTTATCCCTGACCGGTTATCTCGCGGGTGCGGTTCAGGCCCAAACATCAGAAAGTCCCGCGGTGCAGGCGCTGGCTCGTCTGGCTATAAAGTTACGGGTATATCTGGTAGTAGGAATGGCCGAAAAACAGCAAGATAAGTGCTACAACACCCAGATTCTGTTGGGGCCGGAGGGGGTCATTGGCACCTATCGGCAAATACATCTGTCTCGAGCACATCAAGCGTGGGCTAGCGCTGGGGAGCACTGGTGCGTATTTGATACTGCGCTCGGAAGGGTCGGATTGCTACTGGGCCATGATGCACTGTTGCCCGAATCAGCGCGTATTTTGGCCCTGATGGGATGCGATATTATCGCCTGTTCCGCCGCACTTCCTGCGGGGTTCACTGCTGCGCATGCGGGCAGTGTCGTGGTGCAAAATTATCCGATTCCAATGGGAGCCGACCCGCTACACTGGCACTTATTCAGAACCCGCGCGGGGGAAAATAATCTTTATTTGGCCTTTGCCAATGCTGTCGATGACCTCAATCAGCAAGGAGGATATAGCGGAATATTCGGGCCGGAAACCTTCACTTTCCCACGTCTTGAGCGGCTGCTGTGGCAAGAAACGCAAGCCGTAACACAAACCATTAATACCGCGTCTCTCGCCGGCAGCCCCTACCCAACCAATGTCGTGCGCCGTAAAGATCTGGTCACCATGCGCCAGCCCCATCACTACAAACCGTTACTGAATTAGTCCCTTTCCCTGACTAACCTCGGATAAGTATTACCGGGGTTAGTGCTATAACCGCGCCATTTTGCACATATGTGCAAAACCAACCATATCACACAAAATAAAAATGTGATCACAATCCAAATTTTGTCGTCAAGATCGTTGCGGCACACAAAAACCCTATTTCAATTTATTTAATATAAATCAATTCATTAAATATGAATGCACATCTGTGCGATAACTAAAGTGGGTAATAGCGCTTGAATTGGTTTTTTATGGAAGATATTGAGAGTTATTCGTTATATTGTGCTTTTGACTTCAAAAATGGAAAGTGATTATATCAAGCCATAGATAACTTAATGACATTTGCACAAATGTGCAAGAGGTTGAAAATGGAAAAGAGCGACGATCTGCGCCTGATGGTGAAAATTGCACAAATGTATTACGAGCAAAACTTCACGCAAGCGGAGATAGCACGCGCGCTCGGTATTTATCGCACCAGTATCAGCCGAATGCTAAAAAAAGTACGCGAACAGGGCATTGTTACTATTTCAATCAATTATAACTATAACGAGAATCTGTTACTGGAACAGCAGTTGAAGTCGCGTTTTAAATTACGTGAGGCGATTGTCGTCTCTTCAGAACATGATCAATCGCCAGAACATCAGTTGATATTAATGGCAAAACAGTGTGCCGCATTGTTAAACCGAATTATTGAAAATGGCGATATCCTCGGCTTCTCTTGGGGCAGTGCGATTGCCACCCTGATTGAGCAAATGGATATATCACCGGTATCGCGTCAGTTAACCTGTATCCCGATGGTGGGTGGCCCCTCAGGTAAACTGGAAAGCCGTTATCATGTGAATACCCTGGTTTATAGCGCCGCAATGAAATTAAAAGGCGAGTCATTGTTGATCGATTTCCCGGCAATTCTGGAGAAAAGTGTTATCCGTGATGGCATTGTGCAATCTCAGCATTATCAGGCTATCGCTGACTATTGGCAGCGGCTGGATATCGCTATATTCGGTATTGGTTCACCCAATATCTCGGGGAATTCCACCTGGCGCGCTTTTTATGGCAGTGATGTTATTGATCACTTTAATGACCGACAGGTTGCTGGCGATATTTGTTCGCGTTTTTACGATTTGCAGGGCAACCCGGTGGAAACCTACATTAGCGATAAGACGATCACTATCGACTTAGAGAAAATTAAAAAAGCCCGTTATTCCATCGGTATTGCGCATTCCCATGAAAAAATCAGCGGGATCATCGGAGCAATTAAAGGAAAGTATATTAATAGTCTGGTGACCACGAAAGAAACTGCCGAGGAGATACTCAAACTAACGGCATAAAGTTCAGCTAAAGAAATACCATGAGGAAAAGTTTACTGTCAGTCATGATTAACTTTTCCTCTTTATATCAAAAAACTCAATTAATTGCGCCTTAGGGTGTATGGCTGAGTATTAGCAAAATTCAGAACAGCAGGGAAATTCTATGAACGATTGGCTTAATTTAAAAGATAAAGTTGTCATTGTAACCGGTGGTGCATCAGGGATTGGCTACGCTATTGTGGAAGAGTTACTGGCGGCAGGTGCCAAGGTGCAATTAGCCGATGTTAATAAACTTGACGGTGACATTAAAAATAATCCACAGCTGAGTTTTATTCAATTGGATATTTCAGACCGTAGCAGTGTACAGACTGCAATTGATAATATTCTAACCCAACATGGGCATATTGATGCATTAGTTAATAATGCCGGGATTAATCTCCCCCGTCTGCTGGTCGATCCGAAACAGAGCCACAGCCAATATGAGCTGAAAGATAACGAATTTGAAAAAATGGTAAATGTGAATCAGAAAGGGGTGTATCTGATGTCACAAGCCGTGGCACGCAATATGGTTGAGAACAAACGCGGTGTCATTATTAATCTCACGTCGGAAAGTGGATTAGAAGGCTCTGAAGGACAAAGCTGTTATGCCGCAACTAAAGCCGCACTATATAGTTTTACCCGCTCCTGGGCCAAAGAACTGGGAAAATACGGTATTCGTGTGGTGGGCGTCGCGCCGGGTATTTTGGAGAAAACCGGTTTGCGCACCCTGGATTATGAAGAAGCACTGGCCTACACCCGTAATATAACAGTTGAGCAGTTACGTGACGGTTATACCAAGAATGCCATTCCAATTGGCCGGGCTGGAAAACTATCAGAAGTGGCTGATTTTGTGACTTACTTATTATCCGAACGTGCCAGCTATATTACCGGCGTTACCTACAACATTGCCGGTGGTAAAACCCGAGGCTAAACAGGAGGTATGATGGTTAGTGTCATTTTTTGTGCTCATGGTGATTTAGCGGTTTCAATGCTTAACTCCGTCAATATGGTGTATGGCGAAACACAAAATATTACCCCGCTGTTATTTAACCGTGGTGAAAATGCCGAAGATTTAGTGACAAAAATGCAGGATGTGATGGCACATAGTGACAGTTGCTCTTGGCTGATTGCGGTTGATTTGCAAGGTGGCAGCCCATACAACGCTGCCGCACGGTTGGCATTCAACAATCACAACATTCAAGTTATCAGTGGGTTATCACTACCACTGGCACTGGAGATTGCCGATAACCAGCACTCGATGGCAGTAAGAGAACTGGCTGATTACTTACTGGAAATCGGCGCGCAGTGTGTGCAGTCATTCCATCACTTACAGAATGTCGAAGAAGAAGAGGCCGACTTTATATGAAAATCAATCTGGCAAGAATTGACGACCGGCTGATTCACGGTCAGGTCACCACGGTATGGGCGAAAGAGGCCAAAGCTGGGCGGATTATTATCTGTAGCGACGAAGTCTATAACGATGATATTCGTAAAACGTTATTAAAACAGGCAGCACCTCCGGGAATAAAAGTAAACGTGGTTAATATAGAAAAAGCCGTCGCGGTTTACCACAATCCTAATTACAGTAATGATACGGTTTTTTATTTATTTACCAATCCGACCGATGTTTTGCGCCTGGTGGATCAAGGCGTGAAGATTGAAGTTATTAATATTGGTGGCATGGCATTTAAACAAGGTAAAAGGCAATTAACTAAAGCAGTATCAGTTGACCAGGAGGATATTAAAGCCTTTTATGCATTAGCTGAACGTGGCGTACATTTGGATTTACGGGTAGTCACTTCCGACCCTCAGGTAGATGTGATTAAAAAATACGTGAACTGGAGTCTAAATAACGACATTTAACACAACCGACAAATAATAACTCAGGTTTTATTAAACATTTAAATCCGCTTACTCAACCTGGGCAATGAAACTATTTAATGATAATCCATGGCGATAGTGGCCAGGGTTAATAGGAGTATATTGCCGAAAGGGGTCCACCATGGAAATAAGTTTAGTACAGATAATCTTAATCTTTATTTTCTCATGCATCGCCGGTATGGGCAGTGTGCTGGATGAATTTCAAACTCATCGGCCATTAATCGCCTGTACCATTACTGGCCTGATCCTCGGTGATATGACCACCGGCGTGATTCTCGGCGGTACCTTGGAATTGATCGCCCTCGGGTGGATGAACGTCGGTGCGGCGCAATCCCCCGATTCCGCCCTCGCCAGTATTATCTCAACCATTCTGGTGATTGTCGGCCATCAAAACATTGCCACCGGGATTGCTATCGCCCTACCCGTGGCGGCAGCCGGTCAGGTGCTGACAGTGTTCGCCCGTACCATTACCGTGGTTTTCCAGCACGCAGCAGATAGGGCCGCAGAAAAAGCCAACTTTGCCATGATCGACTTAATGCATGTCTCAGCCCTACTGGTTCAGGCTCTGCGCGTGGCGATACCGGTTTTGATCGTATCCATCTTTGTCAGTGCCGATACCGTCAGTCACATGCTCAGCGCGATTCCAACCGTAGTCACCCATGGGTTACAAATCGCGGGCGGATTTATTGTGGTGGTCGGTTATGCCATGGTACTCAACATGATGGGCGTGAAATACCTTATGCCCTTCTTCTTCCTCGGTTTTATTGTCGGTGGCTACCTTGGTTTCAGCCTGCTCGCCTTCGGTGGCATCGGCCTGATTATTGCCTTGCTATATATCCAGTTAAATCCTCTGTATCAGAAACCGGCGGCTCCTGCGACGTCAGCCAGCCACGCCAAACTTGATGAATTAGAAGATTAGGAGACGCTGAAATGAGCACACCTCACAAACAATTAACTCGCTCTGATCTGTTTAAAATGTTCTTACGCAGTAACTTACAACAAGCCTCTTTTAACTATGAACGTATCCACGGCTTAGGTTTTTGCTATGACATGGTGCCCGCAATCAAGCGTTTGTACCCACTGAAAGAAGATCAGGTTGCTGCCTTAAAACGTCATTTAGTGTTCTTCAACACCACTCCCGCCGTCTGTGGCCCGGTTATCGGGGTGACGGCGGCGATGGAAGAAGCGCGAGCCAATGGGGCCGACATTGATGAAGGGGCAATTAATAGTCTGAAAGTCGGGCTAATGGGGCCATTGGCCGGAGTCGGTGACCCATTGATCTGGGGAACCTTACGCCCAATCACCGCAGCCTTGGGGGCCTCGCTGGCGCTAAATGGCAATGTACTAGGCCCGATACTGTTCTTCTTATCCTTCAACTCTGTTCGTCTGGCATTGAAATGGTTCGGCCTGCAATACGGCTTTACCAAGGGGGTCAATATCGTCAAAGACCTTGGCGGCAATCTGCTACAAAAGCTGACGGAAGGCGCGTCCATTCTGGGCCTGTTTATCATGGGGGTTTTGGTCACCAAATGGACCAGCATCAATGTGCCACTGGTGATTTCGAAAACACCGGCACAGGACGGCAGCACGGTAACCATGACGGTGCAAAACATTCTGGATCAGCTCTGTCCCGGCCTGTTGGCACTGGCACTAACCCTGTTAATGATGCGATTACTCAAACGTAAAATTAACCCTATCTGGCTTATCTTCTCCTTGTTTGGCCTTGGTATTTTAGGCTCATGGCTTGGCATTCTTTCCTGATTTATGCCGGGGAGATTTTTTATTCGATCTGCTGTTTTTTTATATTTAAAAATGATTGAGGTGGTTCCAAATGAAGACCAAAGCATTGCGTTTATATGGTAAGAATGACCTACGACTGGAAAGCTTCACCTTACCGGAAATAAATGATGATGAAATTCTGGCCACGGTAGTGACCGACAGTATTTGTCTTTCTTCGTGGAAAGAGGCCAATCTGGGGGCTGAGCATAAAAAGGTGCCGGATAATGTGGCAGAAAATCCGATTATTATCGGCCATGAATTTTGCGGCGATATTTTACAAGTGGGTAAAAAATGGCAGCATAAATTTAAACCCGGCAGCCGTTATGTGATTCAAGCCAACTTGCAATTACCCGACCGCCCTGACTGCCCAGGCTATTCATTCCCTTATGTCGGCGGCGAAGCCACCCATGTGGTTATCCCTAATGAGGTGATGGAACAAGACTGTCTGCTGCCTTATGAAGGTGAAAGCTATTTCGAAGGATCCTTGGTAGAACCGCTTTCTTGTGTTATCGGCGCATTTAACGCCAATTACCATCTTATTCCCGGCACATACCAGCATAAGATGGGCATAAAACCTGGTGGGAATGTGCTAATTCTCGGCGGTACTGGTCCGATGGGATTATTGGCCATTGATTACGCGCTGCACGGGCCAGTCAATCCACAATTACTGGTGATAACTGACCGTCACCAGCAAAAACTAGATTATGCCGCCCGCCTGTATCCGAGCGAATCATCAACAGCAGTACATTATCTCAATACCAAACAAACAGAGGATCAGTTTGAACGTTTAATGGCTTTGACTGGCGGAAAAGGCTACGACGATATATTTGTCTTCGTACCCTCCGCAGAATTAGTCACCCTGGCTTCAAGCTTATTGGCACCGGACGGCTGCTTTAATTTCTTTGCCGGCCCGCAGGATAAGAATTTTATGGCATCGGTTAATTTCTACGATATCCATTATTCATTTACCCATTATGTCGGTACCTCTGGCGGTAATACCGATGATATGCGCGAAGCAGTAAAATTAATTGAAGCGAAGAAGGTGAATGCCGGCAAAGTGGTCTCCCATATTCTGGGTTTAAATGACGCGGCAGAGACCACCTTAAATCTACCGCAGATTATTGGTGGTAAGAAATTGGTCTATACCGGTAAAAATATCCCGCTGACATCATTAAGTGAGTTGATGAGTCAATCACAAGAGCTGCCGTTATTACAGCAACTCCAGGCTATTTTGCGTAAAACCGACGGTTTGTGGTCGAAAGAAGCGGAAGATTTTGTTTTGGCGCACGCCCAAGAGATTTAACCTTTTGACTAAGGGCGGCAAATAGCCACTGTCGCCCTCAACTCACTCCGGCAGATGCTTCGCCGTTGATTCATCGGTGGTTGCATCATTCTCCACCGCGCTCAACAACACATCCAATAAACCGGGGAAACGGGCATCAATATCATCGCGTCGCAGTGATAGCAAACTCTCGCGCCCGCAAGGCCGCTGCCAGATAACACCGCTTTCCCGTAATACGCGCCAATGATGGGTCAGGGTGGATTTAGACAACCCTTGCACTAAGGTGCCACATGCATGCTCCCCACCAGCCGCCAACCTACGTACTACCGCTAACCGCAGCGGATTACCTAAAGCCGTCAGCACATTTTCCAGCCGGATCTGCTCACGCTCAGGGTGATTTGCAATCATAGTATTCCTATAGATAAGTGACAGGCCAGCACGCCTGGTTTGGCTACCGCTACACAGCTTAGCGCGCCGCAATATAGCCTATACGCCATCTCGACCCTACAATTAATTCTCATGCCATGCTGAAAGCTACCTCAGCCGTTGTACGCCGCCATTATTGCATATTTTAAGAACAAATAATCAAATTGTACGTGTATATTCGTACAATTGGACTATACTGCTCTCGACCGATTGATCAACCAAGATCATAACTTAACAACTTCCCGGCAGAGCAGCAAACCGCCCGCCCCGAAATTGCCATTATCTTTTAAGGACTTAATATGGCACGTAAAACTCCTATCGAGCGCTATCGCAACATCGGTATCTCCGCCCACATCGACGCCGGTAAAACAACCACCACTGAGCGTATTCTGTTCTACACCGGCGTCAGTCATAAGCTGGGTGAAGTACATGATGGTGGCGCGACAACTGACTGGATGGCTCAGGAGCAGGAACGTGGCATTACCATTACATCGGCTGCCGTGACCTGCTTCTGGAAAGGTATGGACCGTACCTTACCGGAACACCGTATTAATATTATCGACACCCCCGGGCACGTGGATTTCACCATTGAGGTGGAACGCTCCATGCGGGTACTCGACGGTGCAGTCATGGTGTATGACGCGGTAGGTGGCGTACAGCCACAATCAGAAACGGTCTGGCGTCAGGCCAACAAATACCGCGTGCCACGATTGGCTTTCGTCAATAAGATGGACCGCCCAGGTGCTGATTTCTTCCGCGTTAGGCAGATGATGATTGACCGCCTGAAGGCCAATCCAGTGCCGATTGTGATTCCGATCGGCAGTGAAGAGCACTTTATCGGTGTGGTAGATCTTCGTTTGATGCGGGCCATTATCTGGGATGAAGCCTCTCAGGGTATGACATTCAGTTACGCCCCGATCCCGGAAAACTTGCTGGCAACCGCCAATGAGTGGCGCGAAAAGATGGTCGCTGAAGCGGCTGAAGCCTCTGAGGCGCTAATGACCGAGTATCTGGAGACCGGTGACCTGACGCTGGAAGAGGTCACCCAAGGTTTGCGTATCCGTACCATTGCGGGCGAAATACAGCCCATGATGTGCGGCAGTGCCTTTAAAAACAAGGGTGTGCAGCGGATGCTGGATGCGGTGGTTGAACTAATGCCGTCACCGGTCGATATCCCACCGGTCAGTGGCACTGATGAAGAGGGCAATGAAGTCAGTCGCCGCGCCGATGATAATGAAAAATTCTCGGCACTTGCATTTAAACTGATGACTGACCCCTACGTCGGCCAGTTAACATTCGTGCGGGTTTACTCCGGTGTGTTGCGAAAAGGTGATAGCGTTTATAACCCGATTCGCGGCAAGAAAGAGCGTATTGGCCGTATTGTTCAGATGCATGCCAACAACCGCATTGAAGTCGATGAAATCTGCGCCGGTGATATTGCGGCCTGTGTCGGTTTGAAAGATGTCACCACCGGCGAGACGTTATGTGACCCGGATGCCGTGATTACCTTGGTACGGATGGAGTTCCCCGAACCAGTGATTTCGCAAGCGATTGAACCGAAGACCAAAGTCGATCAGGAGAAAATGGGGATCGCATTGCAACGGTTGGCATCAGAAGATCCGTCGTTCCGTATCCGTACTGACGAGGAATCAGGCCAGACTATTATTTCCGGTATGGGCGAGCTACATCTGGAGATAATTGTCGATCGGATGAAACGTGAGTTCGGTGTGGAAGCCAATATCGGTAAACCACAGGTGACCTACCGTGAAACTGTGCGTAAAACCGTGACTGACGTCGAAGGCAAATTTGTGCGGCAGTCTGGCGGTAAGGGGCAATATGGCCATGTGGTCTTTACCCTCGAACCGCAGGAAGCGGGCAGCGGCTTTGCGTTTGTTGATGCAACTAAAGGCGGTGTGGTCCCGCGTGAATATATCGGTGCGGTAGAGAAAGGTGTACTCGAAGCCACCAATACCGGTGTATTGGCCGGTTATCCGGTAGTGGATGTGAAAGTAACACTGACTTTCGGTTCCTATCACGAAGTGGATTCATCGGAACTGGCGTTTAAAATGGCCGCCATCTTTGGTTTTAAAGAAGCGGTCAAACAGGCGTCACCAGTGATTCTGGAACCGGTGATGAGTGTGGAAGTAGAAACACCGGAAGAGTACGCCGGTAACGTGATGGGTGACCTTTCTTCTCGCCGTGGCTTGGTACAAGGCATGGAAGAGATGATTGGCGGCGGGAAGATTATCCGCGCAGAAGTGCCGTTATCCGAAATGTTCGGTTACTCCACCGTGCTGCGTTCCATGTCGCAAGGCCGTGCCACCTATACCATGGAGTTCAAGCACTATGCTGAAGCACCACGTAATGTCGCCGATACGATTATTGCCGCCCGGGGCAGTAAGGGCTAAACGTTAAACCGCAGTAACATACTCAGCCGCCAGTGGAAAATTTTACGCTGGCGGCTTTTAATTGGCTAGATAGCGACCCGCCGGCTAATCTCTACCACCTGATCGCTGGGTAAATGATAGTAATCAGTCACATGAGTGCAATTTCTGACCATAAAAGCAAAGCTGCTTCGTTGCCATGCCGGTAATCCCCTGCCATCTTCACGGCCCACAATGGTTTCATGGCCTAAATAATAGGTCACATCATCCAGCTCAAACTGACAATCCATATCGGCAATACGTTGTAATAATGCCGGTATATGCGGCCGCTCCATAAAACCGTATTGTGCCGTTCCGCGCCAATAATCTGGCGCTTGCTCGGTCATCACCAGCCGCTCTGCCGCCTCCGCCCGTGGAACATTCAAAATAGTGATCGTCAGTGATAACACCTTCTGCTGTAGGGCGCGATTACGGGCCACATGCCAGCGCATGACTGGGGGAATCTCATTCTGAGTGCGGGTCAAAAACACCGCAGAACCCGATACTCGAGGGATATTTTTATCGCGGATTTTACTAAAGAATTCATCGCTTCCCACCACTTTCTCGCTGATAGCGAGTGAGGTTGCTTTAACCCCTCGGTGCCATACCAACATCACTGTACAGACCACGGTCGCCAGCAGCAGCGGGATATAACCGCCGTCCAACACTTTGATGAGATTAGCGATTAAAAAGCTGGTATCGATAATCAGAAATCCCCCCGCCACTAACATACTGGTTGGTAAATTCCAACGCCATATCTTGCGCATAGCGACAAATAACAAACCAGACGTCATCAACATCGTTAACGACACTGCAATACCGTAAGCTGCGGCCAGGTTTTCAGAGGATTTAAAGAATACAGCCAGAAATATAGTCACTATCATTAATAGCCAATTGATCGTGCCAATATAAATTTGCCCGTAGCTCTCAGCGGCTGTCTGCTTAATCCGCAAACGAGGTAGCCACCCTAATTGAATCGCTTGGCGAGTCATGGAAAACGCGCCGGTAATAATCGCCTGACTGGCAATAATGGTCGCGAGTGTCGCCAGAATCACCAACGGAAGTTGCATTATCGGCGGGCACAAGCGGAAGAAGATATTATGTGAAATATCAGCACCGGCTAAAATCAGCGCCGACTGACCGGCATAATTAAGTAACAGGCTGGGAAAAACCAAACCGAACCACGCCATCCAGATAGGTTTTTTACCAAAATGCCCCATGTCCGCATATAAGGCTTCCGCCCCCGTGACACACAGGAAAATACCGCCTAATACCAGAAAGCTGGCAAAGCCATGGGAAAACAAGAACTTGATGCCATAGTATGGATTAATAGCCAGCAACACTGCTGGGTGTTGAACTATCCCCCATATTCCCAGCCCCGCAATAGCGAAAAACCACAGTGCCATAATGGGGCCAAAAACTTTGCCTATTTTTGCGGTACCAAAAGGCTGAAGAGCAAATAACGCAACCAAAATAATAACTGTCACAGGTAAAATATAGGGTTGAGCGTCTGGGAGAACAATTTTCAGACCTTCAAGGGCTGAGAGTACAGATATCGCTGGCGTAATGGCACCATCACCGTAAATTAATGCCGCTCCGAGTAAAGCAGAAAAAATAACCCACTTGTTCCCCTTCCCCTTACGTACCAACAGCGACATTAAGGCCATAATGCCCCCTTCACCATTGTTATCAATACGCATGGCGAAAACGGCATACTTTACCGAGGTAACCAGAATAAGTGTCCAGATAATCAGTGATAACAAACCCATTATCACTGCAGGTGTCGGGTTATTTCCTGACAGCAACAGGACGGTTTTCAGTGTATAGAGAGGGCTGGTACCGATATCGCCGAAAACCACGCCAAGCGCGCCGCCCGCGAGCATAATTCTACCGGGCGATTTTTGAGCAGCGACACCACCGGCAGCTAACGCCATTCTTTCCATTGCGACATCCCTTTACCTTTTCATCCGCCATGGCGCGATGATTTAGTTAAATTCCCCTATCAATAATATAGATATAAAGATGTCGCACCACACATTACCGCAACGCAATAACCGACCAAACAGATCCCTGAGAGCTATCATGATCAAATTGCTTTTATGATGTAAGAAGGCGGCAACGATGTTGATCTATCTCCCATCGCTGGCGACGCCCAGCCGATAACATAATCCCCCATATAAAAACGGGGTAATCATTTACCCCGTTTTTATATTGTTATCATCTCATGAAATCAAATCTTTGCTGTTGCGAGATACTTTTTCATCTCTTCGGCAGGTACCATCCCACCGCCGGTAGCCCAAACCAGATGGGTCGCATTCTGCATTTTCTCAGCACTAAAGTGGTTATTACTTAAATAGTCAGAACACTGATTTACCCGCGCCGCACCCGGCATTCCAGCCAGTGCCGAAGGCTCCAACTGAATACCTTCATCGCGATTTAGCAAGCCGAGCAGATCGTACATCTCAGCATCACTTAAGGTATAGAAACCGTCCAGTAAATGTTCCATAGCGCGGCCAACAAATCCTGATGCCCGCCCTACCGCCAAACCATCTGCGGCGGTGATGTTGTCGATACCAATATCCTGCACGGAGATACCATCATGCCGGCCAGTATAGACACCTAATAGCATGCACGGCGAATGACTCGGTTCGGCAAAAATGCAGTGCACATGGTCACCAAACGCTAGCTTCAGGCCGAAAGCAACCCCGCCAGGGCCACCACCAACCCCACAAGGCAGATAAACGAACAGCGGATGGTTTTCATCAACCACAATCTGCTGCTCGGCAAACTGTTTTTTCAGCCGGCTGCCTGCCACCGAGTAGCCCAAAAAGAGTGTTGGCGAGTTCTCATCGTCGATAAAGAAGCAATTCGGATCAGATTCTGCCTCTTTGCGCCCTTGTGCCACCGCCACGCCGTAGTCCTGTGCATACTCAACTACATTTACACCGTGTTCCCGCAGTTTGCGTTTTTTCCATTCACGCGCATCGGCAGACATATGCACGCTGACACTGAACCCCAGCTTGGCACTCATGATGCCAATCGACATCCCCAGATTACCGGTAGACCCCACCGCAATACTGTACTGGCTGAAAAATTGGCGGAAATCATCTGAGAACAGTTTGCTGTAATCATCGGTTTCGGCCAATAACCCAGCCTGTAGCGCCAACTTTTCAGCATGGGTTAACACTTCATAAATGCCGCCACGCGCTTTAATCGAACCAGAAATCGGCAGGTGGCTATCTTTTTTTAATAGCAGTCGACCGCTAATTTCAACGCCGTATCGCTGTTGCAACGTCTCTTTCATGGTGGGAATCGCCACGATATCAGATTCAATAATACCGTGGGTTTTTTGTGTTTCAGGGAATGCCTGACACAGATAGGGCGCAAAGCGTTGCAACCGTGCCTCGGCATCCGCCACATCCCACGGCGTTAATCCAACATATGGCAATCCCTCTGCCAATGTGGTCGATAACGGGTTAAACCAAGTGACCTCCTCTAAATTGATAAGCTTTTTGACCAAAGGAAAGTCGGTAATTAATTTATCAATTTCAGTGTGTTTCATAGCATGTCTCTTTTCGGTCATATAATGTAAGAAAGTAGGAAGGTCGTACCTAATGCGATCACCGAGGCGATGAACGTCGCGGTGGTGTAATATTTAAAGGTCTCATTAAGGGTGGCACCGCAGTATTGCTTTACCAACCAGAATAGCGAGTCAGTGACGATGGTGAAACCAATGGCACCGGAGCCAATCGCTAAGGTGATAATTTCTGGGCTGACATTGGGATACATTGGTAATATCGGTGCCACTATCGCCGTCGCCCCCATCATTGCTACCGTAGCCGAGCCAACCGCCGCATGCAGAATCAAGGCCACCAACCAGGCCAGTAGAATCGGGTGCATATCCAGATTGGATAAAATCACTGCCAGCGTATCTGCCAAACCACTGGCTTTTAATATGCCGTTAAAAGCCCCACCGGCACCGATAATCAACAGGATATTAGCAATCGAGGAGAAACCATCTTCGGTTTTAGCCAGCAGCGCACTCATACCCATATTTTGGCGAATGCCCAGCATGTAGTAGGCCACAAACGCGGCAATAAACATGGCGGTAATGGGGTTACCGATAAACGATAATACTGAATATAACGGAGTGCCTTTTTCCATATTCAGTTCTGCGGCGGTTTTCGCCAACATCAGAATAATGGGCAGTAATACGGTAAATAGAGTTGCCCCCAGAGAGGGTAATTCATCTTCATTGCGCACTTTAATTTCAGAGAACGCTTGCGGTACCGCTTTAAAGGGCAGTCGATTACCCACTAGCCGTAAGAATAACGGCCCACCAATTAATGATGCTGACAGCCCAACCACCAGCCCGTAGACAATCACAGTGCCAATGTCAGCCCCTAAGGCATTGGTGACATACATGGCTGCCGGATGCGGTGGTACCACACAGTGAACGGCCATTAGCGCCGTACACAACGGGATTGCCAGTTTTAATAGCGAAGTATTGGTCTTTCTTGCGATGGAAAAAGCCAGTGGAATCAATAACACCACACCCACTTCAACAAATAGCGTAATGCCACAGATCAACCCAACTAACACCATCGTGACATCAGGTGATAGCCAGCGGCAACGTTGTAAGGTGATACCGATACGCTCTGCCGCACCCGATATCTCCATCATTTTGCCTAAAATGGTGCCCAGCCCGATCACTGCGGCTAAAAAGCCCAGCGTCCCGCCAATCCCACTTTCAATGGAATTAACCATCTCAATCGGATTCATGCCCATTAATAGCCCGACATAAAAACTGGCTAATAATAGCGCCAGAAAAGGATGTATTTTCAGTTTTACAATGGTGAAGATGATAATAATGATACTTGATAATAACGTACCCACTACCCATATTTGTGAGTCCATAGCCAACCTCATCTAATAATAAGTTCTATCACTATTGAATAAGAATTAGCCGGGGCTGACAAATGATGAAAATCCAGCTTAAGATGAGCTAGATTGACCCAAATAGGTAATATCAGTCAAAGTTTTATGATTTATTCAGGTTTGCATCACATTAGATAACCCTAAATATCTGCTCCAGCAATAAATACGATATGCTATTGAGTCAAAAATGATTATCTGAGCCGCCGCCATGTACCCGGAAAAAAGCTATATCACCCGTAATAAGCTGCTTAATGGTTATCAGCTATCCAAACTCTATACCTTTGAAATTGCCGCGCGGCACAGCTCATTTGCGCTGACGGCTGATGAGTTATCCATCAGCCCCAGTGCCGTTAGCCACCGGATCAATAGTTTGGAAGAGGAGTTGGGGTTCAAACTGTTCCAGCGTTTTCATCGTAAAGTGGAACTCACCAGCGAGGGGAACGCGTCTTTTGGGTACTTAAATCGTCGCTGGAGTACCTGAATCAGGAAATTTTGGAGATAAAAAATCAGGAGTTGTCCGGTACATTAACCGTCTATTCCCGGCCATCCATCGCCCAATGTTGGCTGGTACCAAAATTGGCGGACTTTGCCCATCGCTATCCGGCCATTAGCCTGAATATTCTGACCGGCAATGAGAATGTTAACTTTCAGGGCGGCGGCATTGATTTAGCGATTTATTTCGATGATAAAACGCCGGAGAAACTGTCATATCAGCACCTGATGGATGAATCGATGGTCCCCGTATGCAGCCCGGAATATGCGGAAAAACATCAGTTACACGGCAATCTGATCAATCTGCGGCAGTGCACCTTACTGCACGATCGGCAAGCCTGGAGCTATGATTCCGATCGCAGTGAGTGGAATAGCTGGAGTCAGCAAATCGGTTTTGATCTTGATCCCACCCAGCGCAGCATGGGGTTTGATCGCTCCGATTTGGCGATTATCGCAGCCATAAATCATGTTGGGGTGGCGATGGGCCGTAAAAAGCTGGTCAATAAACGGTTGGAAAACCAAGAGTTGATTATGCCGTTCCCCGACATGGAAGTCAGATGTGAACAACGCTATTACATTTCAACATTATCCGACCGGCAATGGCCGAAGATTAACGCCTTTATTCAGTGGCTTAAGAAGATGGCTGATGAGTCCTGAGGCGCAGGCGCTCCCTCGCAGAAGCGCCTGACGCGATTACGACATCTCGGCAGCTTTTTGCGCCAAATCACGGCTATAGTGGCGGCTGGCATCTACCAGCATATGGGTATAAGCGGTTTTTTCGCAATCAGTGGTCAAATCCTCAGTGTTCAGTGTTTCCAGAATCCGGCCATGTTGCATCACCGCAACCCGATGGCAAAGGTGAGCAATGACCCCCAGATCATGAGTCACCATCAGATAGGTTAGTTTCTCCCGCTGTTGCAACTCAGCCAGCAGATTTAGGATCTCTGCCTGCACCGACACATCCAGAGCCGAGGTCGGTTCATCCAGCAGCAATACCCGCGGCTCAAGAATCAATGCCCGCGCAATGGCGACGCGCTGGCGCTGCCCACCCGAGAGCTGATGGGGATAGCGCTGGCGAAACTGCCGGTTGAGGCCCACTTTATCTAAAATAGTGTCGATCCGTTGGTCGCGATCACCAATGCCATGGATAATCAGTGGCTCAGACAAAATGTATTCGATGGTATGACGCGGGTGCAGCGAACCATAGGGATCCTGAAACACCATCTGAACATGGCGGCAGCGCTCACGCTCAATCCGGTGTGCCAAGGGGATCTGATTCAAGGTTAGCTGACCGCTCCAATGGTTAAACAGCCCCGCCAGGCATTTCAGCACTGTGGTTTTACCCGAACCGGACTCCCCAACCAAGCCAAAAATCTCACCGTTATTCACCGTCAGATTAACATCAAACAACACCTGATTCTGCTGGCTGCCTTCGCCAAAAATAAGGTTAAGGTTATTGATTTCAATCATCGCATTTGCAGACATAACAGGCTCCTTAACCATTCATCCAGGCCGGATCACGCACCATAACCGGCAAGCGATCACGGCGGTTACCGATATCCGGTAATGCATTTAGCAAACCACGGGTATAGGGGTGTTGCGCCTGATCAAGGTCACAGGCCGCGATCGACTCCACGACCCTACCGGCATACATCACCAGCACCCGATCGCAGAAACTGCGCACCAGATTGATATCATGACTAATAAAGATCAGCCCCAAGCCACGCTCTTGCACCAAATCATCCAGCATCGCCAATACCTGCAAACGCACCGAGACATCCAGTGCCGAGGTTGGCTCATCGGCGATCACCATTTCCGGCCCGGTTATCAGCATCATCGCTATCATGATGCGCTGCCCCTGCCCGCCGGATACCTCGTGTGGATAGAGGTGATACACCCTTTGTGGCTGACGGATACGCACCACATCAAACATCGCCAATACGCGCTCGCGCGCTTCCTGTCGCGAGACTTTATGGTGCGCCAGATAGGCCTCTGCCACCTGATCACCCACGCACACCACCGGATTGAGCGAGTATTTTGGATCCTGCATAATCATCGACATACGCTTACCGCGCACTTCACGCATATGGGCTTCACTGGCCTTCAGCAAATCCACTTCGGCAAAGCGCAACCTATTGGCGTGGATCTGTGCACTGGCCGGATGCAGCTTGAGCAGCGCCCGCCCAACCGTAGATTTACCCGAGCCGGACTCACCGACAATCGCCAGTTTCTCCTTACCAAGGGAAAACGAAACACCACGCACCGCGTCGGTCACCTGTTTGCCATTGACGAAGCTAACCCGCAGGTCATCCACTTCCAGCAAAGGCACTGATTTATTCTGTTCTGGGGTCAAGAATGTCACGTAGGCCATCTCCTAGGAAGTTGAATGCCAGGCTGTTCAGCAGAATCGCCAGACCAGGAATTGTCACCAGCCACCAACACTCCATCATGTAACGGCGGCCACTGGAGATCATCGCTCCCCACTCAGGGTCCGGTGGCTGAGCCCCCAAACCAAGGAAGCCCAGACCAGCAGCAGTCAGAATGATACCGGCCATATTCATGGTGATACGGATGATTACCGACGGCAGGCACAGCGGCACAATGTGACGCAGCAAGATCCGCAGTGGCGACGCGCCCTGCAATTTCACCGCAGAAACAAAGTCCGCATTACGCAAAGAGAGGGTTTCCGCCCTTGCCAGACGGGCAATCGGCGGCCATGCCGTCAGGGTAATAGCAATAACCACATGCTCCAGACCGGGGCCTAATGCCGCGACAAAAGCCAGCGCCAACACCAGGCTCGGGAATGAGATAAAAATATCGGTAATACGCATCAGGATACTGTCGACTTTACCGCCGAAGTAACCCGCTACCACCCCCAATAACAGGCCGATTGGTCCCACAGTCACTGACACCAGCGCCACGATATACAGCGTGGTACGGGCACCATAAATCAACCGGCTGTACTGATCACGGCCAAACTCATCGGTGCCAAACCAATGTTGGCTACCGGGTGCCTGTAGTGAGTTATTGAGATCTTGCGCCAATGGATCATGGGTCGCCAGCCATGGAGCCAAGAATGCCACCACTAACAGCAAACCGATGATAGCGACACCAATAGCCGTCAGCGGGTTACCCATTAACAAACGGAAGAAATTAACTACCCGCCGTAGCCCGCGCTTCCATCCCTGAGGTTTCATCTCAGGGCGCGCTACGACATTATCGGGTTCGGAGGAAAGCATCATTGATTCGTCCTCGGGTCGAAGATCTGATACAGCATGTCAGACAGTAAATTCAGTGAAACAAAGATCAGCCCCACCAGTAATACACAGCCCATCACCGCATTCATGTCACCCAATAACAGACTGCCCGTCAGATAAGAGCCAAAACCGGGCCATGAAAAGACGGTTTCGATCAAGACTGCGCCTTCCAGTAATGAGCCGTAGGCCAGTGCCACCACGGTCAGCAATTGCACCAGAATATTGCGGAATGCATGGCCCCACAGCACCTGAAACTCCGACAATCCTTTCACTTTGGCGGTAATAATGTATTCCTGTGACAACTGCGCCAGCATAAAACTGCGGGTCATACGGCTGATATAGGCCAGCGAGTGGAAACCGAGAATGGTAGCGGGCAGCACCAGATGGTTTACCGCGCTGCGAAACACCTCCCACTCCCCTGCCAGCGCCGAATCAATCAACAATAAGCCAGTGCGGCGATCAACTAAACCGTCGTAGGCCATATCTACCCGACCTGCCCCCCCCACCCAGTTTAGCCAGGCGTAGAACACCAACAGGCCCATCATGCCCACCCAGAAAATCGGAGTTGAGTAACCCGCCAGACTAATAAACCGCACCACATAGTCGGCAAACTTGCCGCGACGTGCTGCCGCCATGACCCCCAACGGGATACCGAGACCAGCCCCGACCAGAATCGCCATGGTTGCCAGCTCAATGGTGGCTGGGAAGACCCGGATAATGTCATCCACTACCGGACGGCCGGTGAGTAAGGCATTGCCCAGATCACCGTGGATCAGTGAGTTAAAATAGATAAAGAACTGTGACCATAGCGGCTTATCCAGCCCCAGTTGCAGGTAGACCTGCTGATAGGTACTTTGATCCGCATCCTGACCTACAATCGCCAGTACCGGATCAATCGGCATCACCCGACCAATAATAAAAGTAAGAATCAATAAACCGAATAAGGTTACGGCCACCTGCAAAAAGCGCTTCGATAAACGCCGCACGATCCCGTGCGGAGCCATCCAATCTGAAACATTCATGCTATCTCCCCCAACATGCAGCGGTTTAACGCTGCTTATACACCTGTAACAGGCGGGTTGTGGTCGACGGATGTGGTACATAATCCATCACGTCTTTACGCACGACGACCGAATCAACCATTTGGGAAATCGGCAAAATGGCTGGGAATAGCGCGTCATAACGCTGCTGAACTTCAATGTACATCTGCTTCTGTTTAGCCGGATCTTTCTCGATTAACGCGTTGTCGATCAGCGAGTTGAGTTGTTGATCATAGAATGAAGTGCGCCAACCCTGGAAGTTGGTCAGTTTGGCGGCATCGCTGTTATCGGGGTTATAAGCAATGGAACGCAGGCTGGAGTGCGGGTGCGGATCGACACCACCACCACCACGACCCACCAGCATATCGAACTGACGATCACGCATTGCGCCATACACCTGATTACCGGTGCCCGTCAGAATTTTGGCCTGAATCCCTGCCTGTGCCAGTGTCGATTGAACCGAGGTGGCGACATTAATAAACGGCGGATCAGACAATACCCGCAGGGTGGTGGTGAAACCGTCGGGATAGCCGGCTTCCGCTAACAATGCTTTAGCTTTAGCCACATCCAACTTGTAGCCGGGATCCGGTAGCGTGACATCCATACCCTTCTGGATTGGCCGCTGATGGAAGATGCCATAACCTGGCATAATCGTTTTATTAATACCATCATAATCAACAAGATAGCGCACAGCTTCTCGTACTTTAGGGTTAGCGAAATGCGGCTCTTTCAGGCTCATCGCGACATAATAAATAGTGCCACGCTGGACCTCATCAACCTGGATTTGCGGGTTACTTTTCAGCGCATTGATATCCGGTACCGACATCCCACTGGCGATATCGATATCGCCTTTTTCAATCATTAAGCGCAGCGCCTGCGACTCAGTCATGTGGCGGAATATCACCCGCTTCATTTTGGCGTCACCTTGCCAGTAATTATCTACCCGGCTGATACGTAACACATCTTTTGCCTGCCAAACATCCAGTTTGAATGGGCCAGAACCCGCTTCATTGGTGGTTAGCCAGCCATTACCCCAGTCACCGTTTTTCTCATGCTGCATGACGGTGGCGCGATCAAGAATCGACCCACTGCCTAAGGTACCTAATGAATAAATTACCAGCTTGGGATCGGTGGGTTTCGGTAACTCAATTTCTACCGTCAGTGGATCTTTGGCGCGGATCAATTGCTCCACGTTATCGGCGGTAAAACCGTAGGATTTCCAGGTGGTGGCCTGTGCCAGATTCAGATGCATCAAGCGGTTCATCGACCAGGCAAAATCTGCCGCCGTCACGGGATTGCCGGAGTGAAACTTCATACCCTCACGCAACGTAAAGGTGATCAACTTGCCGTCGTCACTGATTTTCCACTCGGTGGCAGCACCGGGCAGCACCTTACTGGGAGTGTGTGGATCCAGTTCCACCAAAGAGTCGTACAGGTTAACAATGATAGCGACAGCATCATTGCCGGTCATGGCTGCCGGATCGAGCGACAGCAGGTTATTCATATTCATGCCAACAATCAGTTGGTCATCAGGTGTTTTAGCGACACTGACGCCGGTCGACGTCAGGGTGATCAGTAGGGTAAAGAGGAGTGTTCTTACTATTATTATCGCGTTCATGGACCATCTCCGGTAAGAAAAGGCTAGATCTGAATGCTTGTTTTTATAGGTCGATACAATAGAGTTATCCCCAAAGTGATTGGAGTCGCAGGTAGGCAGTTCGCACCGCCGCGGCTTCAAGCACTAAGGGTATTGGCGGCGATATAATCGAAATTAATATCTTCGCCCAAGCCTGCTCTCGTTGGCAGAGAGACATAGCCATCACTGTCCATCGGGTCAATGATGCTGTTGAGATAAGCGGCAGGCTCGTCATAATCCAGGAATGGATGCAACAACCCACGCTCATACCAACGGCAGTTACGGATTGCACCGACTACCGCCAGATTCGGCGCACCATTGCCGTGGATTTCACAATCCATGCCGAACGATTCCGCCAGATAAGCCACTTTCAGACAAGGTGTGATACCGCCCACGCCTTGGACGCCAGCGCGTAAAATATCGCAGGCACCGGCCTTCACCCAATCAGCGCGGCTAAAGTATTTACCGGCCAGACTTTCAGGTCCGATAATGTCAATTTGTAGGTTTTCCCGCAGCCAGCAGTAAGAGGCCATGCTCTGCTCTTCCATCGGCTCTTCGAACCAACTGAAATTAAGTTTTTGCAGTTCGCGACCAATATAGAGGGCGTCACTGCGGCTGTACCAATGGTAGCCATCCAGCATCAAAGCAATATCCGGGCCGACGGCTTCACGCACCGCCGCACAAGCACGAACATCCATCTGCGGACTTGGCGCAAAAGAGACTGGCGGCATCCAGGTATGCAGCTTAATACCCTTATAGCCACGGGCGACCAGTTGCTCGGCAAAGCGCGCATACTCATCCGGGGTCGACAATCCATCAGCTAACTCATCACCACACATGGTGCTACCGTAAGCCAATACTTTGTCGCGATATCCGCCCAGTAATTTATAGACTGGCTGGCCCAGTTTGCGCCCCAACAAATCCCAAATAGCTTGCTCGGCAATGGCCAGCGCCCGGTCGGTTAACTGATTGGCACTGCCGCGCTGCCAATGCACCAGATCATTCCATAACCGTTCGCGGTCAAACGGGTTTTGCCCAATCAGAACTTTTTTAAAGAAGCTATTGACGATGTGCGGGCGAATCACTTCCGGTGGTGCAAATGCATAACCGCAATCACCTTCGTCAGTGGTCAGCGTCAGCATGGCCATTTTGGCTAAGGACTCTGCGCCTGGATGCGAGTGCCCTGCGGTATCAGAAACACGCCGAGTCGGATAAGAAAAAACGGTTACATCTACTGATATTATTTTCACCTGATTACCTGCCTTTATAATTCATTGAGTCTCTGGTCAGTTAACGCAGTAAACCCCTATTTTTTATGATGATTTAGCTCACTTAAAATAATAAAACATCGGATCTATTTAAATGGAATGTCATTTCACCTTATCAGTATTGAAGATAACCTTGCATTAGTCATTAGGAGATTGGCTGCAAAATTGGCAATAAAGGCGTGTTTTTTTAGGCAACTGCACAAATTATTGTGAGCAGCATCACGATGACGGGTCGGAAAAGGCCGATAGGGGGATATATTCCGCGTCAATAACGAGTATTACCCCCGCAATACCCGTTGGTATGTTGAGGGGCTATTATCCATTTTGTAACGGATATCTTCGCCATGAATAGCCAATAACCCAAACTAAATTGAATTCGCCGATAGTGATAAGAATAATCTTGTAAGTTACTGGTAAAAAATGAGTTTATGATAAAAGTTATTGCTTAAAAATAAGGCCTCAGGCTATGCTCATCCCACTTATAACAAAATGTAACAGAGCGTTATACCCAAAGAAGTTGTAGTTGCAGGTGAGCGGTAGGTGAAGGGAGAATCGGTTATGAACTGATTTGAACAGTATGTATGCCATGCCCGTAGGGTGAATCTCAAAAAGGCTCATTAATCCAGTTCAACTTACGTCAGTAAGCCATTCGGGTGAGTGAACGTCGCTAATACACCTATAACTACAAGTAAAGGGGTATACAGGGGAAGTTAGCATGGATCGTCGTACACTGTTAAAATCATCCGGTCTATTACTGGGCGGATTAACACTGGGTAACTTTATTTCAACGGCTCAGGCCAAAAGTTCTAAGATAAACGCACAACCGCGGATCCCTACTGAACAGCAGCCACTGCTGTTGAATTTTAATGAAAACTCGTTAGGAATGTCACCAAAAGCGCATCAGGCTATTATCGCCGCGTTGCCGACTGCATTTCGCTACCCCGATGCTGCCCGCGAACAATTGATTGCTAATATCGCCACAGAATACCAACTCAAAACCGAGAATATCTCGCTGGGGAATGGCTCATCAGAGACGATTCAGGCCGTCATTCAAGCGGTTATCCGCCAAGCTGAACTTGCGAATACACCAATCCAGCTCGTGGTGCCGGACCCTACATTTAACTACGCCGAACTCTATGCCAAGCCTTTTGACATTCCCATTGAGAAAGTCGTTCTGACCAAAGAAATGGCATTTGACCTGCCTGTAATGCAGCAGAAAGTCGCCAGCTTCAAAGGGCGTTCAATCGTCTATCTGTGTAATCCGAATAACCCTACCGCGACCATTACCCCGGCAAACCTTATTGAAGCCTGGATTAAAAATGCCTCACCGGAAACCTTGTTTATCATCGACGAGGCTTATGCCGAGTTTGTCAGCGATCCTGCATTTCGCAGTGCTATCGGGCTGGTTCAAGCCGGCCACAAAAATCTGTTGGTCACCCGGACATTCTCCAAAATTTACGCGCTAGCGGGCCTTCGGGTAGGTTATGGTATCGCGCATCCAGAACTGATAGCCGCGGTGGAAAACTTTGTTTCGCTGGATAACACCAATACCGCCGGCGCAGCGGCGGCTTTAGCCTCGTTGCAAGACAAAGCCTTTGTACAATACAGCCGCCAGTCAGCCGATCAGGCGCGTCGAATTGTTACTCAGACCCTGGACGAACTGAAATTATCCTATGTTCCGTCGCAGGCAAACTTTGTTTTTCATCAGGTGAACGGGGATGTGAAAACCTATCAAAACCGCATGAAACAATATCACGTGTTTGTCGGGCGTGAATTTCCCCCCGCTGTGGGTTGGAACCGCCTCACGTTAGGGACGCCGGAAGAGATGATGGCCTTTGTCTCGGTGCTAAAAATGTTCCGCACCCAGGGTTGGGTGTAACCGCCGTTATCCTGTGTCGACCTACGATATAAAGGGGGGCTGGCCCCCCGATTACCCAACAAACACGTTGATAACAACACCGCGAAAAGTGGGATTTTGCCCGCCATCCATACGAAATTCAAGATGGGGTCAGGCCAAGTGTATTTGAACAGGCTACCTGAATTAGGCGGTCAATCCGCCGTCCAATACCAGTGTTTGCCCGGTCATATAGCGGCTGTCATTGCCTATCATAAAAGCACTGACACGGGCGACTTCTTGCGCATCACCTAAACGCCGTAGTGGTATCTGTTTACGTAAGCCTTTTAAGGCATCGGCAGGCATCGCGCGCGTCATATCGCTGTCGATTATCCCCGGCAGCAGGCAATTAACCCGAATACCAAAACGCCCCATCTCCAGCGCCAATGAGCGACCAAGGCCAATCATTGCGGCTTTACTGGCACCATATGCGCTCTGCCCGACATTGCCTTTGATAGCGGTTACCGACGACATCAGCAAAACTGCGCCCTCGCCCTGCATGATCATCGGCGGCAATAGGTGCTTATTCCAATAGAAGATAGCGTTCAAATTGGTGTTCATCACATTGCGCCAGTTATCGCCATTTTGCTGAATATGCAGGCCATCACCAGTAATACCCGCATTATGGATTACCGCGCCGGGCGCACCATACTTCTCCAGCAGTTGTGGCGCGAGGTGGTCGACATCCGCTTCATCGCTACCATCACAACGATAGTGGGTTACCCAGCCAGGCAGGCCGGCACAGCTTTCTATCACATCGTGACTCTGTTGCTCACCGCTGCGCCAGGTAAAGACCACATTCCACTCTTTGGCCAGTTCTTCGACCAAAGCACGGCCAATACCACGACTGCCACCGGTAATTAATACCCATTGCCTACTCATAATATTATTTCTTCTGTTCTGCCAACTTCTGGCAAAGCTCGCCTAAAGTCATATCTGGATTTTCCATAAACATTTCCGCATTCAGCGTCGCCCCGAATTCGCGCTTTGCCAGCACCATCAGCTCGACATAATCAAGGCTGTCGAGTTTTAGCTGATGCAGCGGCATATCCGGCGACAATGCCGACATTTCCAGATCTTTGGCGTCAGATAACATTTCACAAACGGTGTCATAGACGTGTTGATACTTTTCCATGGTCTTATCCTTATTTAGTGCGCGGCTAATGGCCACGTTTTTAATGTTACAGCGGTGGTAATTAATGCCCCAGCATCTAAGCGGGCCTGAATAGCGGCGCGCAATACCCAACCATCATCGGCATTACCGACGATAAGTGTTGGCTCGATGCTGTAGCGCAATGCGCCACGGACAAATAAATTTGGGTTATTGACGCCCATAAATTCAGCACTGAAATGCACGTCATGGTGAGTCTGGATGACTGGCACATGCTTAAAGACATCAATCAAGGTGTCAGCCTGAATGCCCGGTAACACCTGTTTTGCGGTGGCTAGTGTTTGTGGGGCGGCGACTAATAACTTAAACAGCAACGCATCGAAAAAACCCCAACATTCAGCAGGTTGCGTGGCATCTCCTGGATACTGTTGGCTTAACTGATGAAGGTTATCCGCCGAGAGGACCGACCAATGCTCGCTTTCTGACAATACCAACGCCGGTGCGCTGCGCAATTTGCTGTTAAAACAGTTTTCGCCGCTGCCAATATCCACCAGATTGCCACTGGCCTGGCTAGCCCCTTGCTCGAGTTGCAGGTAGTAGGGGGTATTGCACAGAACCGGCTGACGTAAACGGGTGTTAAAACGCAGAAAATCCGTTGCAGGCAAGCAGGGTAATAACCCAGCACTGAGCTGATATTTGATATCTAACATCGCACGCATACCATGTACGGTAAGTGCCTGTTGGCCGAACCGTTGTGCATGTTGCAGATCAAAATGGATCGGATTGTAATCGCCGGAAAACGCAGCCCAACGCTGTGCATCACTGAGGGTGTAGTTGAATATCATGCTCAATCCAGCCCGATAACCAAGGCGGCATTGGCGCCCCCAAAACCGAAACTCAGGTTTAGGGTATTGCGCAGTGCTTTAGGTCGATGCCCCTCGCTGATGTAATCAAGGTCGCACTGTGGATCAGCATTTTTCAAATTACAGGTGGCGGGCATTATCTGATGCTCAAGCGCTTGCAGACAGATAATGGATTCAAAACTGCCCGCCGCCGCAATCAGATGGCCGGAATAAGATTTGGTACTGGACAGTGGCGTGGTATAAGCCGCTTCGCCAAAGGCCTGTTTAATGGCCTGAGTCTCATTGAGATCGTTAAGCTGGGTCGAGGTGCCGTGCAAGTTCACATAATCAATCTCATCAGCACTCAAACCGGCCTGTTGCAAGGCGTGACGGATAGTCTTCACCCGCGCCACCCGATCTTCCGCCGGTGCGGTGAAATCAAATGCATCAGAGTAGTTACCGTAACCTTTGATCTCACCGAGGATGGTCGCACCGCGTGCAATCGCACCTTCTCGTTCTTCCAAGCACAGTACCGCCGCACCTTCAGACAGCACAAAGCCGTTGCGATCCAAACTAAACGGGCAACTGGCTTTGGTGATATCGTCTTGCTCGCGCGCCAGTGCACCCAGAATATCGATATTCCATACTGCGGCATCGCTGCGCAATGATTCACCCGCCCCTACCAGCATCATTGACGCCCGACCACTACGGATAATTTCAAATGCATCACCGATGGCAATGGTCCCGGTAGCGCAGGCAGCAATCGGGGAGTTCTGATAGCCGCGTAACCCCCAGTACAGGCTGCACGCCGCAGTGCCCGCATTAGGCATTGAGAGGAAGCAGCCAAAAGGCGTACCCAGCCCGGTTGCCAGATAACCTTCATAGTTATCATGTGTTTCATCCTGCCCCGCCCAACCGCTACCAATGATGGTTCCGCAGTCCAACAAGTCATAATAAGCCTCAGGAGATTGCTCGGCGAAGGCCATCCCCATCGCCTCTTTCGCTGCCGCCAGTACCAAACGGGCATAACGCGGTAGGCGGCGGCGGATAGCCGCAGGCACTGATTTCAGATTCGGCTCAGCCTCAAGCAAACCAAAAAAGCGCGACTTGATACCCTGCTCAGATTTATCGTAATAACGATAACCCAATTGATAGTCCATAATCGCCGCCCAGCTCTGCTGTGCCGTCATGCCCATCGGGGTCACGCTGCCATAGCCGGTTACCACCACGCGGCGCTGTTTATTTGTATTTGTCATGATTTAATTCCTTTACTTTCCCTGCTGTTATCAACACCCCCCCCTAGCGCCAACCACAGTTTCATGGTGGCATTTAGGTAGTTATATTGAAGTTCGAGCAAATTGGTTTCACTGGTCAGCAGGGCATCCTGCGCATCCAGTAAGGTCTGAAATGAGACGGCACCTGCTTGATATTGGCTGTTAGTCAGGATTAGCCGACGTTGGCTGAGTTGCAGGTTTTGCCACTGATTCTGTTTTTGTTGCTGATAGCTCAGCCGTGCCGTCATCGCGTCATCGACATCTTTCAAGGCGCTATAAACCTTGCTGCGAAAATCAACAGCCGCCAATTTCACTTCCAGCTTTGACTGCTCGATGGTGAGCTGCACAGTGTTCCACTGGAGGAAAGGCAGCGCGCTGTTGACACTGAGTGTCCGGCTCGGGTTGCTAAACCATTGTGAAAACACCGCGCTACCGGCATCTAAACTCGCTCCTAGCGAAAGGGTCGGGTAGAAATTCAGCTTGGCAACATCAGATCCGGCCAAGGCTGCACGCAAGCGCCATTCGGCAGCCTGCACATCAGGCCGTTGAGCAATCACCTGTAACGGTAAACTTTCCGCTATCGCAACTTGCTGTTGTAAATCCAATGACTTGCGTTCGGCCTGACGATAATCAGGCGCGCGGTTAAACAGCAGTGCCATGGCATTACGTGCAGCTTCCCGCAGTTGTTCGAGATTTTGATACTGATTTTGTCTATCCAGCAGGGCTTGTTGTGCCTGCAATAGTTCAATTTCACTGGCATCCCCCGCCGCCAGACGCGAGCGCACAATGTTGAGCGTATCTTGCGAAATAGCTAACGCCGCCTGTTGGTAGCCCAACTGCTGGTTAAATTTAGCAATCTGCCAATAGAGATCCGCAGTGGTCCCAATCAGTGACAGTGCAGTTTCTTGTCGATCTTGTTCGGTCGCATTGACCAGCCAGGCGGATTGCTCACGGGCGCGGGCCAGTTTGCCCCACAAATCCAGCTCGTAACTCAGACCAAGCGAGGTGCTATAGCTTTCTCGCGGCTGGGTATTTTCATTCAGCGAACGGGTATTACTGCCCGCACCGGTCATGGTGATATCCGGTGTCAAATTGGTATTGGTCAGCCCTGCCGTCAGGCGCGCCTGCTGTAACTTCAGGCCAGCAGCAGCTAAGTCATTATTACTGACCAACATCCGACTGATGCTGTCAGACAGTTGTGGATCATCGAAATTTTCCCACCAGTGCACACTGTGATGCAGGTAACCCCCGCCAGTATCTTTAACCCGCCACTCCTCGGGAACCGACAGCATGGGGCGCTGATAATCGCTTTTCAGTGATGAACCGCAGCCGGTTAACAGCAGCATGATAAGTCCTACATTAATCAGTCTGCTCATTCTCGTGCCAGTGCCTCGGTTGGGTGCAAACGGGCGGCATTGCGCGCCGGGAAAAAACCAAACCCTAGCCCGATAAGCGCAGAGAAACTGCACGCCAGCACTAACGGCGGCCAGGTAAAAATCATAGTAAATTCTTGGGTAACCCACGAGAAAATCACCCCCGCCAGCGCCGAACCGATAATCCCAATCAAGCCGCCGAGAGTACAGATAACCACCGCTTCAATCAGAAACTGGATCATGATGTCGCTGGGGCGAGCACCAACTGACAAGCGAATACCAATTTCATGGGTCCGTTCAGTCACTGACACCAGCATAATATTCATCACCCCAACCCCACCCACCAGCAACGAAATCGCGGCAATGGAAGTGATTAACAATGTCATCGAATCAGAGGTTTTCTGAATCGCTTTGCTCATCTGGTCATTGCTTAGAATGAAAAAGTCCCGCTGGCCGTGGGCCATATCCAGCAGCGTTTCAACCTCGCGCTGCACCTCATTCAGGTTGTAACCCTCACGTACCCGCACGGTGATTGATTCGAGTGGAATATCACCTGAAATGCGCTCGGTGAGTGAGGTATAAGGCATCCAAGCGGCCAATAACCCGCCAAATGACGAACCATTACGCTTGGCGATCCCGATCACCCGCAGAGGAATACCATCGAGTTGAACAATTTCGCCAATCGGATTTTCCCCAACAGCAAACAGGGTGTCACTGAGTTCAGGTTGCAAGATAACCACCGGCTCACGCGCATTGACGTGGTGCTGGGTAAAACCATCGCCCACAGTAAAACTTAGCCCTTTTACTTGAAAGAAACCGTTACTGACCCCAGAGAGCGAAATCATCACTTGTTTGTCGCCACGCACCGCGGCAACCATCTTGCTCACCACCGGTGACACGCTATCGACATAGGGTTGTTGGCTAAGTAATGCCACATCTGCCTGCGTGAGTGCGCGCTCAAAATCAGGGCGCGGTTTATCCCAGCCCAATCCGGGACGAATATCCAGATTACTGGTACCCAGTTGACTGATTTCACTTAGAATTTCTTGACGCGCACCTTCGCCCACCGCCATGGAAGAGACCACCGATGAGATGCCGATAATGATGCCCAACATCGATAAGAAAGCACGGATACGATGCCCGAGCAGTGAGCGCCAGGCCATTTTGATAGCTTCCCTGACACTCAACCACCAGTGTGGCCGACCCGTTGCCAGTGTGGCGGGTAACGCGGCGTGAACAGCCTCCGTCTCAGACGCCTCATTATGGCGATCAGCAATGATTTCACCGTCGCTTATCTCAATAATGCGCTGGGCCTGATTAGCGATATTACGATCATGGGTCACGATAATAATGGTGTGGCCGGACTGATGCAGGCCATGCAATATTCCCATCAACTCTTGCCCACTGGCTCTGTCGAGCGCACCGGTCGGCTCATCGGCCAAAATAATACCGGCACCATTCATCAGAGCGCGGGCAATACTGACACGCTGCTGTTGCCCGCCCGAGAGCTGTGCTGGTTTGTGTAACAGGTGCTGACCAAGGCCTAAGCGGCGCAATAAATAGGTCGCACGCTCCTGACGCTCAGCAGATGGCATAGCAGTGTAAAGTGCCGGAATGACCACATTCTCCGTTGCCGTCAGATATGGCATCAGGTGGTAGCGCTGAAAAATAAAACCGATGTACTGGCTTCTTAATTGCGCCAGTTGCTCACTGCTGGCCTGCCGGGTAGAGATGTTATGAATCGACATCTCCCCCTGCGTTGGCTTATCAAGGCAACCAATGATATTCATTAGCGTCGATTTACCTGACCCGGAAGCACCGATGATCGCCACCATTTCGCCGCTACCAATAGACAGCGAGATATCTTTAAGGACCGCGACCGATTGGCTACCCGACGCAAAATGGCGATAAATGCCATTAAGTTCGATCAACGGACATGGTGAATCAATGGTATTAGCGCGCATTAGTGACTCCCGAAGGTGCACCCATTAGCACCACCTGATCACCTGGCTGTAAGCCTTCTTTTACTTCGGCATATTGATCATTACGCAGACCGAGCAATACCTCACGAACCACCGTTTGTTTGCCTTGGATGACCTGAACCTGATAGCGTTTATCTGACTGTTGACTCCCCAGCGCTGATAGCGGTACTCGCAACACATTTTTCGCCTGCGCGGTGATAATGAATACCTGCGCCGTCATTGATGTGCGCAATAGTCGCTCACGGTTGGCAATGCTGAATATGCCGTTGTAATAGACGGCAGAAGGTTGCTGACTGTTAGATGTGACGGAACTCTCTTCGCGCAAGCTTTCTGCCGACGCTTCCTGAATAGCATCCATCCGGCTCTCATAGCGGCGCTCGGGGTCAGCGACCACATAGAACCATAGTGGCTGCCCAACGCTGACTTTGAGAATATCGGTTTCTGAAATACGGGTGTGAACCGTCATGGTATCGACATTCGCCAGCACCAAAATTGTCGGCACGGTTTGCGAGGAAACAATGGTTTGCCCCTCTTTGGTGACAATCCCCAGTACTTCGCCGTCAATCGGCGCCATGATGCGGGTAAAACCCAGATTGGCTTTGGCGGTTTCCAGTGACATTTGGCTTTGCACAATTTGCGCTTCGTTAACGTGCAATTGTGCTAACTGGCTGTCGTATTGCGCCTGTGCTTTTTCTAGCGCACTTTTCACACCAGAACCTTCCGTTGCCAAAGTCTGTTGACGGCGAAATTCAAGTAGATATTGGCGTAACAATGCTTGGCTTGCCTGCTTTTGTGCCTGCGCGCTCTGTAATTCAGCTTCCGATTTACGTAACTCGTTTTGCTGCAAGGTCGGGTCTATTTCAGCTAACAATTGGCCACGAGTGACGCGATCGCCCTGTTTAACATAGAGTTTGGTTAGCTGCCCGTTGACCTGCGCGCCGACATTCACCTGCAATGAGGGTTTTAAGCTGCCGGTTGCCATGACGTTTCGTTCGATATCACCGCGACCAATAGTTTCGCTTAATTGCGGTACGTCCTGCTCGCTATTAGATAACCACAGCACTACCCCACCGCCGATAACTAACAGCAGTGTAATAAGCAGGATCAAGAGTAACCGTGGTCTGTTGTTCACTATGTTTATACGCATAATTAACCTGCAACCGGTGTCAGGCGGCTTAATGCCGCAGATTGCGCAAAACGCGCCAACTGACCGTCATTTAAGCGGAAAACACTGTCAAACATGGGTAAGACACTTTCACTGTGTGTCACGGTGATCAGTGTTTTCTGATATTCCCGGCAATGTGCCAATAAGGTCTGCATCACCTGATGGGCGGTATCTTCATCCAGATTGGCAGTAGGTTCATCTAACACCAATACCGGGCAATCGCTGTACATCGCTCTGGCCAGCAATAACCGCTGACGCTGGCCTAAAGAGAGTGCGGCATGGCTTTCACGTACCAAAGCGCTGAGGCCACCGGGCAACTTATCGATAACCGGGGTTAATTGCAGCCCTTGGAGTGAACGTTCAATACGTTGACGTTTTTCAGCATCGACATGCCCATCAAACAAAGTGATGTTTTGTAATACCGAGGCATTAAACAGGATATCTTCCTGGCTTTGCAGGAAGAACAAGGCATGGGCCTGCTGAAAATCTACCGGCTCCCCATCCACCAATACCTGCCCTTGCTGTGGTGGCATCAACCCCGCCATCACTTTCAACAAAGTACTTTTGCCCGCACCAGATTCCCCGATGATCGCCACACTTTGCCCACGCGTCAGTGACAGCGACAAATTGCGCAATACCGGCTGACTGGCGTCATAGGCAAAACGGATATTCTGATAGACCAATTGGCGGGTAAATGCCGGGATCGCCGGTGGGATCGGTGAATCGCTGCTTGAGGGTGTTGCCTCCCCAGCAGGGAACAGATCACGGGCACGGATATCAATGACATGCAGTTGGTTTTTCTGCAAAATCGCATAGAAGATCTTGGTGATATACGAGGTAAAGATCTCACGGACAAAGCTATAGGCAAAGAATTCCCCCAAACTCAGCGTCCCCTGCTTCAACAACGGCAACGCCAGCAGCATAAAGAACACCATTTCCAGGCTGCCGATCAGTTGATACAGACTATTTTTGACCTGATCGTAAATTTTTTTCTTCTGTAACGCACTGAATAATGAAAGTGCCAGACCGGCAAACACCCCTTGGCGTTGACTGGCCAAACCGGCTGATTTAATAGTGGAAAATCCCTGAATGGTTTCCAGAATAAAATCACTTTGCTCAGCACCTTTTACTTGTAACTGTTGGGTGTAATAACGGTCACGGTAGATGGCCCAAATACTGATAAGCCCCATCAGCATCACGCCGACGGCAGAAACCATCGCCAGCACCGGACTCATATAGCACATCACCGCCAGCGCAATAGCACCGATTATCCAGTCGGTACGCAGGCCGTTATCCAGTTCTATTTTTTGCGTAGCCGCCATTTGCCAGTTGGAGAAGCGGCTGAAAATATCACCCGGTGCGCGTTTATCAAAAAAGTTAAGTGAATGACTGAGCAAACGGGAGAAGCCGGCGACACTATTTAGCACCACAAAGTGTTTGATATAACGCTCGGTGATGTATCGCACGCAAAAAGCAAGTGACGTTGAGACCACAAAAGCCAATAGGAAATAGAAATAGGGGAAGTCTTTATCACCTGCAGAAGAAAATACGTCATTAATGGCGCTACTGACCATGGTCGGCATGATAAACAGCGTCAGCGAGATCAAAAATGCCAGCGTCATCAGCCAGTAGATGCCACGAACACTGGCGGTCTCTTTCAAGCTCATGCAGTCCAGTGCGCTCAATCGCGTACTGTGTTCAATTTTCTTCACCGCCTCTGGGTCTGCCGGTGTTTCTGGATCCAACACCAAGGCATAACCGCTAATTTCCGCTTTCAAAGCATCCATTGGCAACAATTGCTGACCGATTGCCGGATTCATCACACAGACATAGTTGCCTTTACGGTAAGCAAGTAACACGTAGTGGTTCGCGCCATAATGCAGAATGGCGGGCAGTGGTAAGGCAGACAGCTCCTGATGTTCAAACACCACCGGGTAAGCGGGTATCGCCAATTCAGATAAAATAGTACAAAGCGTAGCCAATGAGGTGCCATGCGCCGAGGCAGGATAACGCTCCCGTAAGCTTTCCAACGGCGCGTTGATGCCTTGCGTCTGTGCCAGCATCGCAATACAGGCTAAACCGCATTCATTGGTTTCGCTTTGAAAAACCTGGGTCGGGATTATCTTTTCCATTTTCTACTATTCTTTATGAGTGCCATTATTCGTTAATAAAAAATAACGAATGTGAGTGCCATAACAGCCAATCTTGCGGATGTTGCGTCATTGATGTTTCAATCAATTCGGGTAATTTACTTTTCACTTCTCGCGCGCTAAGTGCAGGATAAATATTTATTTTTATTTCTTTGTCGTAGTACAGATAATAAAAAACCACCTGCGCTGAAAGTGCTCTGGCAAGGCGAATAATGCCACTGTGTAAATTGGCTGGGCGGTTGAACAATTGGCAGGGTATTTTTGCCGTTTCAGCCATCTGGTTATTGACGGTGTAATCCGGCGTAATATCTGGGAAAATCATAATATTGCGCTTATGCTCGGCCGCTTCCATGATGGCTTCCATCAAGTTACCGGCGATTGCACGGCTGTCAGCATGGATGGAACAATAGGAAATATTCACCCCGCCCATCTGCCGCGCCTGCTCTTCATACGCCTCGGCACTGGCTGATACCACCACGGTCGCCTGCCCCGGATAAGCATTAGCCCCCACCATGCCAGCGAGCACATCAGAAACCATATGCAGCGGCGCTAAAATAACCGGTGAGCCGGCCTCATGCAGTGCACGAACCTGGCTATCTAACTGCTGAGTACATGCTGCTAACTGAGCTAAAACCCGCCGGTTTTGGCCATAAGTCGCTGCCAGCTCCAATACCTGACGGCGCTGGGCGGTACGCATAAAATTCTGTGCTGATGGACTATTGTCACCATTCAATAAACACTGGCTGTTCGCCGCCGCCACTCGCGCCAGATTCTTCTGTCGCTTTGGCATCAAGCCTAAAGCCCGGCGCAAAGCACCGAGCATCAGTAAGAAACGATAATCACCGTGCCGTAACAGCCAGCAAGCCAGCCTGGCTTGCCCGCGGGCAAGTAACCGCCCACTCAAAGCCAGCTTGTCGAGCTGGTTTCTCCAGGCAAAGTAACCCCATACGGCTAACAGTCTCATTATTTCTCCAGCGCCTTATCGTGCTCGAGTAATGACAAGAGATGATCTGAGAACGCTGGGAATTCCCTGTCCTGCAACGCTATCCATTTTTTACCGACAATAAAGCTCGGGGTGGCGTCTATCTTGTAATGCGCAGTCACTGCCGTCATATACGCGATCAATTCTTTAACTTCAGCTGACTGGCTTACTTGCTGATATTGGGCAACATCAATGCCATTGGCTTTTAGCCAGGTTTCGAGTTGGCTGTTATCACTCAGGTCAATGTTGTCTTCCAGTACCGCTTTGTAGGCACTTTGGCGATGCTGCGGTTCAATACCCATGACGGATAAAGTGGCGAAAATAGGTGCAAAACGCCCCAAGCCGGTGGTTTTATCACTGCTGATATGCAGGCGAACAAAACGCGTCCCTTCTGGCATGCGGTTTTCTAATTGGGTGACATTCTCTTCATTGATGGCGCAGTAATGGCAGCCATAAGAGAAGATCTCAATAATAGTTTTATCGTCTTTGATTGGGCTGTTTTCAACTTCACTGTTGCTGACAGCGAATAGGGTTTCCTGTTCATCCTGATTAAGAACGAAATAGTGGAAATAGGCCGTTGTTATCAATGAAGAAATAAGGATAACTAACAGTGTATAGCCTATAAAAAATCCCTTACTCCTAAACATATTTTTTTCAGTAGACATAGATTCAGTTCTATTCACAATCAGAGTTCAGGTAAGACATAAACAGAATCAAATAACATTTATGCCCACGAAATAATCTTTCTAACATTCAATTAATGCGAAAATTCTTGAATTTAAGCATCGATGACACATTTGAATAAATAAGTCAGGCAAGTACAGAAATCCCTCCCGCACTTGCCTGGGATACTATTAAATATCGATAAAAATTAACAAATACTTAATTAACGGCAGTTAGCAATGTTGCTAGGTGCAGAAGTAGTGCTTAATACTTTACCGTGTTTGTCAGTACAAGTAGTTACTGCCATGCAAGTTGCAGTTGTACCGCTAGTCTGCCACTGGAAAGTATCTTTACAAGTTTGACCAGTACCGCCAACGATTGTATTTGCAACTGCCATGTTCATTTTTTTCATGAGAAAATCCTTAAAAGAAAAATTTATAGCCTATTTATTTAATAGCCCATTGAAGTATGCGTTTCATTTTTAGGTTGTATACCCGTCATACTTCAAGCTGCATGTGTGTTGGCTACGCTCAATAACCCGAATCGCTTACTCATGTAAACTCATCGGGATTATCTCCCTTGCTGCCTTCTTGCAACTCGAATTATTTAGGTTATAGCCTAATACCTAACTAATCTAACGCAACAGCGTTATACTATATTAGTACAACACATTACAACTTAAAGATAACATTTATTTAATTTCAAATAATATATAAATAAATGCCATGGGAGCCCCCTGCCATATATAAACAACAGTAAAACCACCCAACTTATGAATATGAAAATAGCGAATTTAAAACACTATTTCATATTCATAATCATCATGCACTCAAATAATGAATGCATATAATTCTACATTTAGAGATAGGACATAATAACCACTCCACTCCCGCTAAATGTACCTGCGTCAGGCAATGCTGGCGCATGAAGTGTTGATTCGATCTGGAAAGGGGTGTTGCCTATCGCTGCCGTTACCGTCACGCCATTGGATAAGTCTTGCCCTGACACTTTTAAGGTCGAAGTCAGATTGCCATTTTGCCCAAGATTAATATTTTTCCCGCCGACCAGCGTTAATTTCACCGATGTTCTGGCTGTACAGTTGATAATGAGCGGTTCACTTTTTATCGCACCATCGACATTTTGCTGATTAAGCGAGCCGTGGTTGATATAGACATCATTGGTAACCTCACAGGTTTCTGGCGTTGGAGGAACCGCACCACAATAAGAGCCTGGGATCTGATTACCGGTAAAGTTTAAATCACCAACCCCTTGCCAATAGAGAATGCCAAAACAGGTGTTTGATGAACTCAAAACCGGGGTCGTGGTGCTCCAACTTCCAGAAGCGCCATTGCGACTGACAAACGCATCTCGCATGGTCTGCGCCGTTGCTCCTTGAGAAACAATGACTCGCGTTGATGCCCCACTCGGGTTAACACACCGCTCAGCTTCAAGAGTGGAGTAGTGACATATCGCCACAGAACAAGATGAGGAGGTACAAAGTACGTTGCTCAACTCCTCCGTCGGCCAGGAGAATGTTCCGGTATATTGACCGCCGGTTCGTGTTTGCGTCGAAACCCAGGCACTGGCCTGACTATAAAGCGGAAATAAAAACAGTACGCAAGCAATTAGCCAGCAATATTTATGACTTAGTCGCATATTAGGCTTTGTCATTCGTTTAAGTTCCATTGTCTCTATCCGCATATCGGCATTTAAGCTGTTGATAATGATTTTCAGCGTTAACATATTCGTATTGAAATAAGATTAGAGGGGAGATCCCATTAATAATATTGCAGATTAAATGTTGCGACCGCATTGAACTCACCGCGCTTAATAGTACGTTGAGATATCGCCTCGGGTTCACCCCGAACATAAGCTTTCAAGGTAATAACGTTATTTCCTGTATCAAGTGCAATATCGTCACTCGACTGATTCAGATACAGAGGTGTCCCCGCCATTGTTTCAAGACCAATGGCGATTCCAACATCACTGCCATCAACCGCCAATAACCCAGGTAAATTAACACTATCATTACCAGTAAATACAATATTGGCTGTCGTACCTAAGCTGATATCGCAATCGACCAGATGTAGTTGAAACTGTTTACCTGATGTACGCTGATTCGAATACAGATATTTATCGACGATAGTGCCAAAATTCAAACTAATAGCTTCATCACCGGGACGAATAGTGCAAGGCTCTGCGACCAAGGCACCATGAAAACGCATATTGTCAGCGGCCGATACCGGTATCATCCAAAATAAATTCAGAATTAGAATACTTAAAATAGCTCGCCCACGGCGCATCAGCAGATTTAAATTAGTCATCATTTGATCCTATTGATAATCCACTAATAAAGTAGCGGTAGCCTCAAAACTTCCTTCACTTAATGTTGCCCCAGCAGCTTTAACAGGTACGGCCTTAAGTACCGGTGGGTTATTTTTGTCATAAGCAACACGGGTATTAAGTGCAAAAGGAACACCGTTTTTCAGTAAACGAATACCCAGATCCTGAACATCGGTTTGTATCGCTGCGGAGTCAAATGTAGTAACCGATGCACTGACAATCGTTAGACCTAATTCCAAACTGCTACTGGTTGTTTCGCAGGTCATGCTGTAAGGCACATCCCGGGTATAATTAATACCATCGATCTTGTTCACGCCCAGATTTTCCCCGAAAGGCACATCTATCGTATTTCCCCCATTAATCACACAAGGGGCGGGGTTAATTAATGTCCCCGTGAACAATACGTCATCCGCATACACCAGCGTGCTACTCAGTGTCAGTACCACCGCAATGGAACAACGCGATATCAGTGATCCGTTTTTCATTACTGATACTCCACAACCATGGTCGCTGTACCGTAAAAATCTCCCGCGCTCAACGTTGCACCGGGTTGTTTGACCGGTACGGCCTTCAGCACCGGGATAGTCGGATAGGAAAAGGTGAAAGCACTATTCAGTGACAATGCTTGATCATTACGTAGCAATTTGATCCCCAGCGCCGAATTATTCGTGCTCAAGACACTGGAATCAAAACCAGCACCATTTCCTTTAATTGTCATTTTCAGCGCATTGGATACAGCCCCAGTACAATTCAATGTATAGGTCACCGGCTGCATATACTGAGTGCCATCAACCCGCGAAGTCAGAACATCATTGCCAAAACCGACAAGGATAGTGCCGGTATTGTTAATCACGCAGGGCGGAGGATTAATTAATGTGCCGGAGAACAGCATGTTGTCCGCATAGGCCAACGTACTGCCGAGAGTCAGTACCACCGCAATGGAACAGCGTGAAATCAGTGAATTAATTTTCATTACTGGTACTCCACAACCAGGGTCGCTGAGCCGGAAAAATAGCCCGTGCTCAACGTTGCATTTGTTTGTTTAACCGGTACCGCCTGCAATACAGGAACATTCGGATAGGTAAAGTTGGATGCCGTATTCAGTGGGAATGACTGCCCATTACGTATCAACTTGATCCCCAGACCTGAATTACTCGTTTTCAAGACACTGGTATCAAAATTTGCCCCATTACCATTAATGCTTAATTTCAGTGCATTAGAGGCGGCCGAAGTACAGTTCAACGTATAATTCACCGGCTGCATGTAGTTGCTACCATCAATATTTGATGTCAGGACGGTATCGCCAAAATTAACGTTGATAGTATTGTTACCGTTAATCTCGCAAGGCGGTGCGGCAAAAATAGTGACTGAGACATTGACTGTCGCAGACTTATTTAATGCCCATGCTGAGCTACTTAACAACATAGTCATCACTGCGGCCGCTGTCCCTACGATGGCTGTCATCCCAAAGATGGACGTCATGGCCCGCCGGGTAACTATTCCCTTACAAACAACAGTCATCCCATATTCCTTATTCATCGTTCAGCCTGACACCCGCCCAGTATTCTTCTTATGCAGCGCCCTGAAATACACCGTTACTTGATGCTTTCAACCACAGAACACGTGCTCCCCGAACAGCTAAATATCAGCTTGGGACGACCGCCAAAATCATTGACATAAGTTAGTACCGGTTTGCTGCCCAATGCGGCGGCACTGACATCCAACATGCTTTGCGCTTTTGGTGCGATCATCAGCGGCTTGAAGTCGGCTGCTGTTTTCCCGGCTTTGTCGTCACTGGCATCGACCAACGTGATGTAATACGGCGTTGGGTTATTAACCTGATAACGATCACCCTGACGAGTCAGCTGTAACTTCTCTTGCCAAGGTGTCGACATATCAGCCTTTTGTGGCACGATGCTAACTGGGCGGTAGAAAAGTTTGATGCGCGTTTGCAGTGCAATCTGCAAAGTATTGGGTTTGTCCGACCGCGGTGGAATTTCACGCAGGTTAAAATAGAACAAGGTTTCCCGGTCTTGCGCCAACTGACTCACAGCAGGCAAGCTTTGTATTTTTAACTGACTCATCGCGCCAGGCTCTACTCGCTGAACCGGTGGAACTACCGTCAACGGTGAATTGATTTTGTTACCCTGCTCATCTTCAATCCATCCCTGCGCCAGATAAGGTAGCTCCTTATTCTGGTTGCTGATGTTCAAGCTGATCGACTTATCGCCGCCATTAAGAATCGCCCGGGTTCTATCCAGTGCAATCGCTGCTGTTGCTTGCTGAGCCATAAGTGCCGTCACCAAAATCGCGGTGATACGCAGTTTGTTATTCAATTTCATTACCTTTTCCTTCGAATTAATCTTGTCAGAACCTGGTGGCGCCGATCGTTTTCACTTAGCTGAACGGGCGGTTACCCGCAGGTTCATTACCAAACCTTTCTACTGCGACACCGGAGGTTTATCCCCCGTCGCTATTGGCTGGCAAGGCAACAGTAGATTCGCCAGTATTGCTGGAGAAAGAGCCTGCGGCAGAGTGATGCTGCATTGCGCCTTCCCATTCCAGTGTACTGACATGGTTTCACCGGCTTTGATCCCACTGAGATAGGTGGAACCGTCGTCATTAACAATGCCGGTCTCTTGCTGATTTTCATTTAACACGGTGGCCCCAAATGGCGGTGATGTGCCATCTGCCATACGTATCATGGCCATCGCTTTTTCGCCGGAAATCACATTAAAGCGGCGATAACCAATAGCACCTTCAGTCAATGTGACCTGGGCTATGGTTCCTCTGGCTTCAACATCGTCTGCCAGGTTATCGATATCTATACTGGCCCGATTGCGGTAGTAGCTATTCACATCACCAACCACAGCTTTACCAAACTGGTTGGTCCGTATCGATGAGCCATATCCCTGAACCGGAACGCCGGATACCCCTTGGGTATCGAGTAACAAGCGAGTGCCGCCAAGGGTATTAACCCGATGCAAAGCCCCGCCTTCAGGGGTGATAGTTGCCCCGCCCTGAATACCTAAACCAACAGAAGAGTATTGTCCTTCCTGATAGCTGGCGTTGGCATTGATATCCGCACTATTACCTATGTGGTTATAGTTACCACTGACTAGCGCGCCGCTACGTGCTACGCCGGTATTGATCTGGTAGTTGTTGTGAGCATCCAGACGATCGGTATAACCCACTCGCTGACTGTGTTCACGGCCACTCACCGTCGCGCTATAACTGATTGTTGCGCTGTTACCAAACGGCATCGACATGGAGAGATACACGCCATCGTCATTGCTTTCGTTATAGCGGTTACGGTAAGCCGAGAAGGTCAAACTGACGTTTTTCACTTTACCGATATCAAAATAACGCGAGAGCGACAGGTTATAGCGGTCATTCGCCGAGCGATCCCAATAGGTCTGATGGCTATAGTTCAGATACGCGCTCAGCCCCAGATCTTGAAATTGCTGGTTGAAGCTGATGGTGTACATCTCTTTATTGCCACCCACGTCATTGTTGCGATAACGCGCGTCGAGATATTCAGTCATGCTCATAAAGTTACGTTCAGAGAAGCGATAGCCAGCAAATGTCACCTGACTGCCTGTTTCCTGAAAGTTTTTCGAATAGTTGACTCGGTAAGAGCCGCCACTCAACGTACCTTGCTCGGGTAAATTGGCCCAAGATTGGGTCATATCAACCGATACGGCACCAAATTCCATCAAATCACGGCCAACCCCGATGGATGCCGCTTGATATTCGTTTTCACCACTGATCCCACCACCAAACAATGACCAGCCGCTATTGATCCCCCAGGAGAATTCCCCGGTACCAAATACTGGCCCTTCAGACCGACGTCCGATATCCGAAGGCTTACCGGCAGCCATGCGATAGCGCACCATGCCAGGGCGGGTCAGATAAGGAATACTGGCGGTATTCACTTGGAATTGTTGAACTTGTCCGTCAAGTTCCTCGACTCGCACATCCAGCGTGCCGGAAACAAAACTGTTCAAGTTCTGAATACGGAAAGGACCGGCCGCGACCAGTGTTTCACTCAACACACGCCCTTGCTGACTCACAACAACTCGCGCGTTGGTACGGGCAACACCAGTAATTTCAGGGGCATAGCCACGCAAATTAGGCGGTAACATATTGTCATCGGTCGCCAGACTAGCGCCGCTAAAGCGGAAGCTATCAAAGATGGCGGAGTTCAGAAAATCTTCACCCAGCGTCAACTTGGCACCCAAATTCGGGATAGCGCGATAGGCGTAATAGCGGCTCCAATCCCACTGACGCTCAGTCGATGAACCCGATGATTGGTCAACCCGCGTTTGCCAATCAGCACGGAATCGCCAGGCACCCAAGTTAGCGCCGGTGGTCCCGTTTCCGCTTAACGTATTGTTATTGGTATTGTTCGTTTCCTGGCGGTTCAATTGCCCTAACAAGTTGTAATCGAACAGCACTCCGGGAATACCATCCTCCCAACGAGAAGGGGGATCCCAATCGGGTTCGCTGTATTCCAGCCAGGCTTGCGGCACACTCAGGTACAGTGCTGACTTCGCCAAATCACCTTCCACGGTCAGACCGGGTAAGCTGCTGATATCGAGACACTCCCCATTACGCGACCAGGTCAGCTTTTGGAAGCTGTCTTCTTTCAATGCCAGCAACTCAATTAACTGGGGTGTTAAACAGGCCTCACTTTTATTAGGATCTTTTTCTGAGACGTAGAACACAACCGGCTGTTCGCTGAGCTCCTGCTTATTCATACTAACCAATAAGTTATAGTGCCCAGGCATGATGTAGCCGCGTTGGGAGAACTGACTCAGGTCAAAATTAGCGCGATCCTTGGTATCCAGCACATCGGTATTAAACTGAATATCATCACGGGCTTGCGCTCCATAAGCATTGCCACTTAATGCAACTGCAATCAAAATTCGCAATAAATCACGACGGGCAAAACCGGAGGTGATGGAACGAGCGGATACCATGGGATATGTCACCTTACTCATTGAAATCAGTAATAATCCAATTTGAAACGAACGCTAGAATGATAAGTTCCAGCACGCAGTGTCTTACCATTGCCCACTAACCGCAGGGCATAATTGAGTTTCATATCAGCAGGAATTATATTGATCTCCGGTGATGCCACCCCTGGCGTCGAAACATTGCCTTTATCATCAATAATTTGCATTGCCACTCCTTCGGCTTCACCATTAACTGCAAAATTATTACCGTCTGCGGCACCGTCAAATGTCACAACAAAATGCTGCTGGTTCGACTTATCTGGATCAGGGTGAGCTATCGTGCAATGCAGCAACCGAATCTCAAACGGGTGTTCATCCCCTGCACCGTTCTGAACCAATTTACCAATAGGCAAAATCGCCATATCGATGGTCTGTTCCAAGCTTCCGGGCTCTATCGCACAAGCAGTATCAGTAATACTTCCTTCCATACTCACGCGGCCCCAGGCTGTTTTCATGGGATCTGCCGTTACCGGTAAACTCAGCAATAACGCCATCAGTAAGGAAGGAGGCACTATCAAAAAAAAAGACCTGGACATAAATCACCTAACTCATCCAATACGTATCTTTCTCAAGAGAAAAGACATGCGGATAAATCCGCATGTCCAATTAAAAAAGGGGGGCTTATTGGTAAGCCAGCATGAAGTTAGCTACGCTTGAGAAGCTACCTGGTTTGATAGCGTCAGAAGCTGTGCTGCCCTGCAGGTAAGCAGAGAATGCCAAAGTGTTGTTGCCGGTGATCAGAGTCTGTTCAGCAGTTGCTTGACCCAGTTTCACAACAGAACCAGTACCATCAACGATGGCGATACCAGCGCCTTCAGCCAGACCAGTGATGCCCAGCAGGCCAGGTACTGCTTCTGATTCTGCACCGCTAAAAGTAGTGGTTACAGTTTTCAGAGTAGCGATGTCACAGTTTTCCAGTTTGATGTCGAACTTTTTGGCAGGGTTTGATTTGCCGCCATTCTGCAGAAGTACGTTAGAGATCTGACCCATTTCAACAGTCTGAGAATCAGAACCTGATGCGATTGAGCAAGGTGCATCAATGATTGAACCATTGAAAGTCACAGTACCCTGGCCTTGATCAGCAGCGTTAGCCATAGAAGCAAAACCTAATACCAGAGCAGCAGCCAAGATTGTTTTATTCAGTTTCATTACGTGATTCCTTTATACACAATTAAAATTTAATACACTGATTTGCTTTGAAAAAATCAAAGTAAATACCGCGTAGAAGTTGTTTTAAAATACAAATGCATGTTGCTTCTTGCCGTTAAAATACCAAAGGACAAGCTGAGAACTGCACAGAGCCATAAAGTCAATATGTAGGCATTGGTAACGCCTGCACATTAAGAAAAAAATTCAAATAACGTTTAAAGCCCTTATTTTGTTCGAGGCAGATAATACAAATATAGGCATCTAGTTGATAGTCATTTAATTCAAATAACTATAATTCAGAGTGTTTAACTTAATTGATTACAGTAACGAAATAAAATCGATAAGATTGATCGATAAACATTATACCCTCGACATATAACACTCCAAAAATAAGCATCCCGACACATTTGATCGCTAAAGAGCGATTTTTCAAAATTAATGATTGCTTATTTCATGACCCAATCTATAATCGACATTAAATCCTTAACATTTCAGCCTAAGAAGCAGAAAAACCTTAGTAATAATGGTATAAACACCCGAGAACCCTTTGATTCCTTCTTAGGTTAGCTTGGTTTTTTTATATGTTAAATCTCAACAAAACCCATAAAAAATAAATCAATAGATTGATTTTAAAGGTTTTTATTAAATTACTTAAAATATCATTTATTTCACATGCAAATTAATAACCCTATTTTCCTTATGCGGCAAAAATGACAAAAAGTTAAATCCTGAGCGTAAGATACTGGGTGACAAAATACAGAATATAAAAACATATAAAAAGGAATGAGAACACAACCACGTTAATGTAAGAACAATTACCGATAGCGTAGGAAATATCCACATAATATGTAGGAAGAACTGATTAGAAATAAAGAATATAGGAAATTTAAAGTTATACATTCTCAACATATAAATTTAATAGGGTAAATAACAATGAAACCGAAGAATCAGAGAAAAGAAGAAGTGATGGGTATTCTGGAGGACCACTGTAATTCGTTAATGGAGCAGTTTACTGAGTCGCCACCACCTGTTATCAATTGGCCAAAAACCAGAGAACTTGCCGATAAAGCGCACTTGGATATTTATACGGCAAGATTGGTATTAATGAAGCTAGTCGAGGAAGACAGGGCCAGAATGTCAGAAACCAAAGTGATGAACTCATTACGCTGGTTTGTTACTCAGCCAGAAAAAAAATGAAACGGCCATCATCTTAGAATAAAAACATTATTTTTCAACGAGATAAATTTGAATAGCGATAAAGATTCAGCTTTAATTGCTGCCAGACACTATCCCATTGAGCTGTTATAACCCCAATATTGGACAATTAGTTAACCTGTTTCCGTACAACAGGATGTTAGCTATATATGTAACTTGTTGATAGAAAAATGAAACTTTGTTTACCCCCATCTATAAGACCCACTCTTTCAGTACCAGTGCTCAACCTTGTTGTTATGGCGCTGATGTCCATTACCTTTGTCACCATGATGCACTATGAAATCAACCGAGGAGGGGCTGGGCTTCATCTTCCTGCCAATATAATCATCTGGGCCATGATGGCACTGCTGACGATAACACTCTATTTACCCCATACTGAAGCCACTCAGATTGTAAATTCTCCTGGCCGTTTGTGGCTGCTGTTTGGCGCCTTGATGATAAGCCTGCCGGGGCTATTTCCTGCCTCATTACAGCATGTCGTTGCCTGGTTACCGCGGATTTTAGGCCTGTGGGGTGGGATAATACTGCTACTGGGGTTGTTCCGCCTGAAACTGAATGTAGCCCTGCGACAGAGATGGCTGGTGATCATCCTCTTGTCGGCCTGGGGGCAAGCTGTGCTGACTCTGTTGCAATTTTTTGTTTTTACATCCGATAATTGGATGGAATTTGATAGTGCACAGCGGCCTTATGGCATATTCCAGCAAACCAATGTACTGGCCAGTTACCTGGCAACCGGTTATAGCATTGCAATCTATCTGTTTATGTTATCAAGCAAGCGGGCCGTTCGAGGCATCAGCACACTTACCCTGCTGCTATTCCCAGGCTTATTGGTGCTGTTGCAATCAAGGATCGGTTGGGTTGGCGGGATAACAACCTTGCTATTACTGTCGCTATATTACTGGCGTCAGCGACAGATAGCCTGGGTGTGGCTGAGTAGCCTGCTGAGTTTACTGGTCGCCGTTTATCTGTTGGAACAGATGAATATCGGTATGCATGTATCCAAAGATGCCAGCAACACCGAGCGCTGGCTGATACTGCAATATACCTGGCAGATGATACAGCAGCACCCATGGCAGGGTTGGGGATATGGTAGCTTTGAGTCAAGTTTTGCCCATGAGTTGGCGCAGCATTGGCGGGTACCGACTTACTTAACCTATCCTTCCCACCCTCATAATGAAGTGCTTTATGGTTGGGTTGAGGGTGGCATTGCCGCACTGATCGGGATGTTGCTATTGGCTATCGGCTATGTGAAGCCACTCTTAATGCAACCAAAAACCGTTTTCCCTCTGTGGGTTCTCACGTTGCCGATCGCGTTGCATTTGATGACGGAGTTCCCTCTTTATCAATCAGCAGCCCACTGGCTGGTGCTGATTTTACTTGGCCGCCTGATGGTTACAGAAAATATGCTGCAACCCACCACATCGAAGCCAACTTGCTGGCAACGCTGGCTGCACACTGCCGTGATTTTATCGGCGCTATGCACACTGGTGTTTATGGTGACAGGCTTTAAAACTGGCCGGGTACTCACACTGGCCGAGAGAAGTGGCTTGGTTAACATGCAGCCTTTAGATAGCCTGACCAATCCCTATATCCAGTGGGAAAGGTATCAATATATAAGAAATGTTAATCTATTATTGCGATTTAACCAGCATCCTGACCCCATGTTATTACGCCAATTTAGGGTATGGGCCGAGCAGTATATTCAATTACACAATGATCCGAATGTTTATCAAAGTCTGATCATGATTGCTCGGTATCAGAAGGAAACAGCTTACGCCGATCAGTTGTACCAAACTGCTCGCGCTTTATTCCCCGCCAACCCAGCCTTTCAATAACGCCGACCTTATCAGCAATCACAAATCACCTGGCCCCTAAATCAAGGGGCTTATTACACCGTTTGCGGGCAGCCTCGAGTTTTACCTATGTCAGTTTTGGGGCTGCTGGGCTAGTATATCGGCTGGAAAAAGGACTTGATGAATGGTTGTAATTACAGCCCTTCTGTTTCAAGCTCATAGCTTATTTTTATCGGCTGTTGTGCCGGCATTGATAGCGAGATTTCCGTGTTAACCGTAAAATCATGTGATAGCTAACGATAATAATAAAAATCACAATTAACTTTAAATTCAATGGACTATAAATCATAACCACATGAATAATACCGATAAACTCGATTCTCACACCCCGATGATGCAGCAGTATCTTCGGCTCAAGGCCCAGCATCCTGACATTCTATTGTTCTACCGGATGGGGGATTTTTACGAACTGTTCTACAGTGATGCCAAGCGAGCTTCACAGCTACTGGATATCTCACTCACTAAACGCGGAGCCTCCGCAGGTGAGCCTATTCCGATGGCTGGGGTACCTTATCATTCGATAGAAAACTATCTGGCGAAGCTGGTCCAGTTAGGTGAGTCTGCCGCAATTTGCGAGCAAATCGGTGATCCCGCCACCAGTAAAGGGCCAGTTGAGCGTAAAGTAGTGCGTATCGTGACACCAGGTACTGTCAGTGATGAAGCTCTGCTACAAGAACGTCAGGATAATCTGCTGGCGGCTATCTGGCAGGATGCGCGCGGTTTTGGCTATGCGACGTTAGATATCAGCTCCGGTCGTTTTAGGGTTGCACAACCCGCAGATCTTGAAACCATGGCTGCCGAGTTGCAGCGAACGCATCCCGCAGAGTTACTTTACCCAGAAAACTTTGAGCAGATGTCGTTGATAGAACACCGGCATGGCTTGCGCCGCCGTCCATTATGGGAGTTTGAGCTAGAAACCGCCCGTCAGCAGCTTAATCTGCAATTCGGCACCCGTGATTTAATCGGGTTTGGTGTAGAGCAAGCCCATCAAGCACTGCGCGCTGCGGGTTGCCTACTGCAATATGTCAAAGATACCCAACGTACCTCTCTACCCCATATCCGCGGTTTAACCATGGAGCGCCAGCAAGATGGCATTGTTATGGATGCCGCGACCCGTCGTAACCTTGAACTGACCCAGAACCTGTCTGGTGGGTCTGAAAATACGTTAGCTGCTATTCTCGATTGCAGTGTGACCGCAATGGGCAGCCGCATGCTAAAACGCTGGCTGCATATGCCGGTTCGCGATATCAAGGTATTAAGCGATCGCCAACAAGCAATCGGCGGCTTACAAGATATCACCGCCGAACTGCAAACGCCGTTGCGTCAGGTAGGCGACTTAGAACGTATTCTGGCTCGTTTGGCGCTGCGCACTGCGCGCCCAAGAGATTTAGCGCGGATGCGCCATGCTTTCCAGCAATTGCCGGAGATTCACCGTCTACTGCAATCGGTGGATGTTCCCCACGTGCAAAATTTGTTGTCACAAGTCGGTCAGTTTGATGAATTACAGGATCTGTTGGTGCGGGCAATTGTAGAAGCACCGCCAGTGTTAGTACGTGATGGTGGTGTCATTGCGCCGGGTTATAATTCTGAACTCGATGAATGGCGAGCTCTGGCCGATGGTGCTACCGATTATCTGGATCGGCTGGAGATCCGTGAGCGTGAAAAGCTGGGCCTGGATACACTGAAGGTCGGTTTTAATGGCGTCCACGGCTATTACATTCAGGTAAGTCGTGGTCAGAGCCACTTGGTTCCGATTCATTATGTCCGTAGACAAACCCTGAAGAATGCTGAGCGCTATATCATTCCAGAACTGAAAGAGTATGAAGACAAGGTTCTGACCTCTAAAGGCAAAGCGCTGGCGATTGAAAAAGGGTTATATGAAGAGATTTTCGATCTTCTGTTGCCACATCTGCCTGAATTGCAAATCAGTGCTAATGCGTTGGCGGAACTGGATGTACTGGCGAATCTGGCTGAAAGAGCGGAAACACTCAACTACAACTGCCCAACCCTGAGTGATAAACCGGGGATTAAAATTACCGCTGGCCGCCATCCGGTCGTCGAGCAGGTTCTCAGTGAGCCCTTTATTTCTAACCCGCTGACGTTATCACCTCAGCGGCGGATGCTGATCATTACCGGCCCGAATATGGGGGGTAAAAGTACCTATATGCGCCAAACAGCCTTAATAGTTTTGTTGGCACACATGGGGAGTTATGTTCCGGCGGAAAGCGCTATCATTGGCCCGGTTGATCGCATATTTACCCGCGTAGGTGCCGCTGACGATCTGGCTTCAGGCCGTTCCACCTTCATGGTCGAAATGACGGAAACAGCCAATATCCTGCATAACGCCACGGAGCAAAGTCTTGTGCTGATGGATGAGATTGGTCGCGGTACATCCACTTATGATGGCCTTTCATTAGCCTGGGCTTGTGCTGAAAATCTGGCGAGCCGTATTAAAGCGATGACGCTGTTCGCCACTCATTACTTTGAGTTAACCACCCTACCGGAAAAAATGGAAGGTGTGGTAAACGTCCACCTTGATGCTCTGGAACATGGCGAAACTATCGCCTTCATGCACAGTGTGCAGGATGGGGCAGCCAGTAAAAGTTATGGTCTGGCAGTCGCAGCCCTGGCCGGTGTACCACGTGATGTGATTAAGCGGGCACGGCAAAAACTGAAAGAGCTCGAGTCCCTGTCTAATAATGCCGCAGCCAGTAAGATTGATGGCTCACAACTGACGTTGTTAAATGAAGAGACACCACCTGCGGTTGAAGCATTGGAAGCACTGGACCCAGACTCATTATCACCACGTCAGGCATTGGAATGGATTTATCGCCTGAAGAATATGGTGTAAACGGGCATAAAAAAACGGTGAACATCTGTTCACCGTTTTTGTGTTTTATAAGAATAACTATCTATACCCTAACTATTTCGTGTTGCAGAAAGGCGGGTAAATTTATTCACGGAACAACGCCTCAATGCTCAAGCCTTGTGTTTGCAAAATTTCCCGCAAACGACGTAAGCCTTCAACCTGAATCTGGCGGACACGCTCACGCGTCAAACCAATTTCACGGCCAACATCTTCCAGCGTTGCTGCTTCATATCCTAAAAGACCAAAACGACGGGCCAGCACTTCGCGCTGTTTAGCATTCAATTCAAACAGCCATTTAACGATACTTTGCTTCATATCGTCATCTTGCGTTGTATCTTCTGGACCATTTTCATTTTCGTCGGACAGAATATCTAACAAGGCTTTCTCTGAGTCGCCGCCTAACGGTGTATCAACAGAAGTGATACGTTCGTTCAGACGTAACATACGGCTCACGTCATCAACCGGTTTGTCGAGTTGCTCAGCAATCTCTTCAGCGCTCGGTTCATGATCCAATTTATGAGAAAGTTCTCGTGCAGTACGCAAATAAACGTTTAATTCTTTAACGATATGGATAGGTAAACGGATGGTCCGGGTTTGGTTCATTATCGCCCGTTCAATCGTTTGACGAATCCACCAAGTGGCATAAGTGGAGAAACGGAAACCGCGTTCAGGATCAAATTTTTCCACCGCCCGAATAAGACCGAGGTTTCCCTCTTCAATCAAATCCAGCAGTGCTAAACCGCGATTACTGTAACGGCGGGCGATCTTCACCACCAACCGCAAGTTACTTTCAATCATACGCCGACGTGAAGGCACATCACCGCGCAATGCACGCCGGGCAAAATAAACCTCTTCTTCTGCGGTTAACAGCGGCGAATAACCAATCTCACCAAGATAGAGCTGCGTCGCGTCCAGCACTCGCTGGGTAACACCTTGCGCCAACAGCTCATCTTCTGCTAACTCGCTTTCAGTAGGTTCATCCTCTACTAATGCTTTTTCGTCGAAAATTTCAGTTTCCGTACTGTTTTCATCAAAATCAGCATCTTCATGCAACTCGTTAACTTTCAGCGTATTTTGGCTCATATGCTGCTCCTACCCGTGAATCCGGCGAGCAGAATACAGCGTATTCTGCCCAATCTATCGCTGCGGAAGGTAACGCAGCGGGTTTACGGATTTCCCCTTGTAACGAATTTCAAAATGCAATCTAACTGAACTGGTTCCGGTGCTACCCATGGTTGCTATTTTTTGACCCGCCTTCACTTCTTCTTGTTCCCGGACCAGCATTGTATCGTTATGAGCGTAGGCGCTCAGGTAATCATCATTATGTTTGATGATAATAAGATTACCGTAACCACGCAGTGCGTTCCCAGCATACACAACTCGCCCGTTTGCTGTAGCGAAGATGGGTTGCCCACGAGAACCGGCGATATCTATCCCTTTATTGCCCCCTTCGGAAGCCGAGAAGCTATCGATCGTTTTACCCTCAGTTGGCCATTTCCAGCTACTGACTGGACCACCATTACTGGTTGGATCACTGATGGTACTGCTTGGCGCGGTAACAGGTGCGGTCGATGCGACAACTGCCCCTGACGCTGGTAACATTTTACCAACATTCTGTTTACCCGAGTTTCCAGAATACGCGCTAGTTGATTGAGAATCAACCGTTGTAGTTGTGTTCTGAATATTTGCCGGCGGTTTTGTCATTCCACCTGATGTGGCATCGGTCGCGGCTAACATTCCACCACCCGACCCATTACCCAACTGGATAGATTGTCCAACATTCAGGCTATATGGCTCAGCAATATTGTTTTTTGCTGCCAGATCACGGAAGTCATTCCCGGTTATCCAGGCAATATAAAACAGCGTGTCACCACGCTTAACGGTATAGGTATTACCGTTGTAACTTCCCTTGGGGATACTGTTGTAACTACGGTTATAAACGATGCGGCTACCGGAACTATTCGTATCCGAGCCACTTAGCATGGTCCCTGAACGATCACCGCCAACACTGCTGATTGGCGCAGATGTTGAGGAGTCATTACTACAACCTACCAACCATAAACTCATAACCGTACATGCCGCTACCCGGCGTAATGTAATCATTGGGCTTCCCGTGCTCATGCTTCCCCCATGACAGCAATAATAAGCGATATATCCAAAATACCTTTTACACTGTAGTTAAAGTGGTCAGTTAACGACTGTTAAAACGCCATGCCGAATATGACTATTCCACTCATTTTCGAGTATTAAAAGGTTCCACAGTGCAGGCCAAGACACATGCTGACTCGCACTGAAGAAACAAGATACAGAAGCGCGCATGCTATCAATACCGCGCCTGCCATACCATAAAATTTATATTACTGATTTTCGGCCAATCTTTAGCACAAAAAAACTGCACTTCGACTTTAGTTAAAGATTAAGACTGAAATACACCCTAAATAATTCAAGTTGCAGGAAGGCGGCAATTGAGCGCAGCCAACGCACATGCAGCTTGAAGTATGATGGGTCTAAAGGCATTTATTCAGGCCAATTCACCTTTAACCAAAGGAACAAAACGCACGGCCTCTACCGTCTCAATTTGGAATTCATTGTTACGGCGTTGCACACATTTCAAGGTTTGAGCCTGCTCCCCAACGGGAAGAACTAATATCCCACCTTCATCCAATTGTTCAAGTAAGGCACTTGGAATTTCTGGTGGAGCTGCTGTGACAATGATCGCATCAAATGGCCCGCGTGATGCCCAACCTAACCAGCCATCACCATGGCGGGTGGAGACATTATGCAGATCCAGTTGCTTTAGGCGACGCTTTGCCTGCCACTGTAACCCTTTGATTCGTTCAACTGAACAGACATGTTCGACTAAATGCGCCAAAATTGCGGTCTGATAGCCAGAACCGGTACCTATCTCTAATACCCGAGAAGTCGGTGTCAATTGCAACAATTCGGTCATCCGTGCCACCATGTACGGCTGAGAAATAGTTTGCCCTGAACCTATAGGTAGAGCTGTATTCTCATATGCCTTATGGGACAACGCCTCATCAACAAAACGCTCGCGCGGCACCGCTTCGATCGCCTGTAACAAGCGCTCGTCGTGAATACCTTGCTGACGTAACAGCATCAACAATGTCTGCATGCGTTTATTTACCATTCCTCGTCACCCTAGGTGTTTTAACCAGTAATGTTGGCTAACCAGTTTTCAACCACGTCTTGCGCCGCATAGGCGGTTAAATCAACTTGAAGTGGTGTTATAGAAACATAACCTTGTTCAATCGCAGCAAAATCAGTGTCCGGTGCTACATCAAATTTCTCCCCCGGCGGCCCAATCCAATAGAGATCTTGCCCCCGTGGGTCCTGCTGACAAAATACCTGCTCTGCTGGATGGCGACTACCACAACGTGTGACTCGAATACCTTTAATTTCAGATAAGGGTAAGTCAGGTACATTAATATTAAGTATCTTACCGGTACGCAACGGCTTTTGTTGTAAAGCACGCAATAAACGGCAAGTGACTGCTGCTGCCGTAGCATAATGCTGATGACCGTTGAGTGACACGGCCAGAGCAGGAAAGCCTAAATGCCGCCCTTCCATTGCGGCGGCCACCGTGCCGGAATAGATAACATCATCCCCCAGGTTCGGGCCTGCGTTGATACCGGAAACCACAATGTCGGGCCGGGGGCGCATTAACGCATTTACTCCGAGATAGACACAATCTGTCGGAGTACCTTGCTGCACGGCAATATCGCCATTGGATAATGTGGTAATGCGTAATGCACAGTCCAAAGTCAGTGCATTGGAAGAACCGCTGCGATTACGATCTGGGGCGACGATTTGTACCTGCGCAAACTCGCGCAATGCAGCGGCGAGCGCTTGTATCCCTGGCGCAGAAATACCGTCGTCGTTACTCAGCAATATCCGCAGCATCGGCATTATCCTGATTCATTATTTCCCTTACCACACTGGTGGCAAAACTGCCCGCGGGTAGCCAGAAGCTGAGTTCAAGGGTTACGTCATCCCACCAGCTCCACACCATATTCTGTGGCTTTAGCAGTACAGCCCGGCGAGCACCCTCAACACGTTCACGCTTAATCAACGCCAGTAATTCACTTTGATCCGCTATACATGACTGCTCAAAAGCCAATGCTTCATCCTGCGTACCCAGTTCGCCGTCGCCTGGCAGTGGGGCCGTCACATTCAATTCACCCGCATCAACACGCTGCTGTAACGCCACCAATTCATCAGCACTGGCCACAAACCAACTGCCACGACCAGTTAACTGTAAAGCATCGCCTGTCAGCACCGTGGTTGCTTGCTGTTGCGCCAGACGGCAACTGCTAATCAGGTTGAACATTGCACTACGGCTAGCGGACAAGTAAAAGCTGCGTTTACTGCGCTCTTTGACCCGAATCTCATTATTCGCCCACAGACGAGCCTGCACCAGATTATTACCACCACGGCCAAACCGTTGGCTGCCAAAATAGTTGGGCACTCCCTGTGCGGCAATTTGCTGCAACCGTTGTTCTACATCCTGACGATCAGTGATATGACGCAACACCAGGGTAAAAGCATTGCCTTTCAGTGAACCGATACGCAGCTTACGTTTCTGCCGCACAGCTTCCAGCACTTCACACCCTTCCAGCTCGAACGTAGCGAGATCCGGTGCTTCTTTGCCCGGTAGGTGCAAACAGAACCACTGCTCTGTGACAGCGTGGCGATCTTTCAAACCCGCATAGCTCACTAAACGCGGATGAAGCTTGGCAAAACGCGCCAGATAGTCAGCAACAAATTGCGTATTACAGCCATTTTTGCGAATACGGATCAGCAAATGTTCGCCTTCGCCATCAGGTTCAAAGCCTAAGTCCTCAACCACCACAAAATCTTCGGGATTGGCTTTTAAAATGCCACTCGCTTTGGGTTTGCCGTGCAGCCAGGTTAGATTTTCCATGTCCATCGTTATGCCTTAACCCTGTTATGCTTTAACCAAAAGCGCCACTGCTTCACATGCAATACCTTCACCACGGCCAGTAAAACCAAGTTGTTCCGTGGTGGTAGCTTTTACGTTGATATCATCCATATGACATTGTAGGTCTTCCGCCAAATGCACGCGCATTTGCGGGATATGGGGAGCCATTTTAGGTGCCTGGGCAATAATGGTAATGTCCAGATTACCCAGCCGGTAGCCTTTCGCCAGAATACGGCGATAAGCTTCACGCAGCAAAGCACGGCTATCAGCACCTTTAAATGCCGGATCGGTATCAGGGAATAATTTGCCGATATCACCTAACGCAGCCGCCCCCAATATTGCATCGGTAGCAGCATGTAATGCGACATCACCGTCGGAATGTGCCAATAGGCCCATCTCATATGGGATACGCACACCGCCGATAATAAGTGGGCCAGCTCCGCCAAATTTATGAACATCGAAACCATGACCAATTCGCATTAATTGCACTCCTTATAATGCCTTTATTACTTGAGGTTGCAGCAGCATTAGCCGCTCTTACTCACCAGAATCACAATGACTGGGCCAAGCCTGCTGGAATTTACTGGCTGCAACACCCATTAATTGGGCTATTGACGTTGGGTTAAATAAAACTCGGCCAAGGCCAGATCTTCAGGGCGCGTCACTTTGATATTATCCGAACGACCAGACACTAATATCGGATGATAGCCGCAATGTTCTAATGCAGAAGCTTCATCAGTGACCACCGCCCCTTCGCGCAAGGCGCGGGCCAAGCATGTTTTTAATAACTCAAGCGGGAAAAGTTGAGGTGTCAGGGCATGCCACAGCGCTTGACGACCTACAGTATGGGCAATGGCCGGATGATCGCCAATTTGGACAACGGCCTCACTGCGCTTCATGGTGTCACGTACTGGTGCTGCCAGAATACCCCCGACATGGCTATGGTCGATAATCGACAACAACCTTTCAAGGTCATCGAGATGCAAACAAGGACGAGCCGCATCATGAACCAGCACCCACTCAGTCTGCCCTGCACATTGTAAGCCAGCCATCACCGAATCAGCCCGCTGCTCACCACCGTGAACAAGCGTGATCCGCGGGTCCTGCGCAATAGGTAACGTTGAAAACTGCGTATCCTGAGGATGTATTGCCACAATAATCCGCTGGACACGTGGATGCCGAAGCAAAGAAAAAATAGCATGTTCAATGATTGTCTTGCCAGCCACAGTTAAATACTGTTTAGGGCAATCAGCCTGCATACGGCTGCCAATACCTGCAGCCGGTAATACCGCAATGATATCAGGAAGGGAAACTGCAAAATTACTCATTATTTATTATTGCGCGTTATTTGACGACGAAGGGATACCCGCATTACGTCTGGATTGGTCAGGAACCAGACGATAGAAACTTTCGCCAGGCTTGATCATGCCCAGTTCGTTACGTGCGCGTTCTTCGATAGCCTCTTGACCACCATTTAAATCATCAATTTCAGCAAATAGCTGATCGTTCCGAGCTTTAAGTTTGCCGTTATTGGCCTCTTGCAGCGCCACGTCATCCTTAACCCGAACAAAATCATGAACACCATTCTTGCCCAACCACAGTGAATACTGTAACCAGCCAAGTAAAATCAGCAATAGTAGTGTAAGTTTTCCCATTCCCGCCCCCTGAAAAACTGCCTATACCGTAAATAATTCGAGTTGCAGGAAGGCAGCAACTGAGCGAGTCCTCAGGAGCTTACACAAGTAAGTGACTGGGGTGAACGAAGACAGCCAACACACATGCAACTTGAAGTATGACGGGTATAATCATCCCACAACTTTTCGTCGGACTCCACTCTGTGAAGGAAATAGGTCATAAAGCTCAGATTAAGGATGATTTCCGGCAAAAATACCATGCAAATCTACAAAATGTCATTAGTTGCTGGTTTTGAGTGCACGGTAAGTCCTGCTGTCACTACCTCTTATTGCCCCCCTGCAAATCATGCAGAGATAAACACTGCAAAAACTGTTTTTGGCATTAGCTTATACCAACACTCAAGTTAAAAATGCATATTTAATCTCGTCAAAAACAAATAAACCCCATTACAGTTGAGTTTATATGTATAAAAGTTTATTTTTATGCACTCAAACTGCATAAATAAAAAATGTACCTTAACTCGTTGCTACTTTTTACCGGGAGATTCACATGTTTAAACGTTTAATGCTGGTCGGAACTTGTCTGGCCGCCGTATTGTCTGCGGGTAGCGTTGTTGCAGCCGAGCCGACTTATGTTGTCGGTTCCGGTGGTACCTACCGCCCATTTGAGTATGAAAATAGCCAAAAACAACTGGAAGGTTTTGATATAGATATCATCAAAGCTATCGGTAAAGCTGAAGGTTTTCAGGTCAAATTGGTGAATACGCCTTGGGAAGGGATTTTTGCCACATTAGGCTCCGGTGATCGCGATATCATCATTTCGGGTATCACCATTACCGATAAACGTAAACAAATGGTTGATTTTTCAGATCCTTATTTCCCTGCCGAACAAACTATCGTCGTGGCTAAAGGCTCTAAAGTTGATTCCATTGCGGCACTGAAAGATCTGAATGTTGGCGTGGTGAACTCAAGCACCGGCGACATCGTGGTATCCGATGTTCTGGGTAAAAACAGCACTGCGATCAAACGCTTTGATAACACGCCACTGATGCTGCAAGAACTCTACGAAGATGGCATCGCTGCCGCCGTAGGTGATGTAGGTGTCGCCAAGTTCTACCTGAAAACTCACCCGGAAAAAGAATTTGAACTGGTTTCCGATACCAAGTTTGAGCGCCAATATTTCGGTATTGCGGTGGCGAAAGGTAATGAAGAATTGCGCACCAAAATCAACAGTGGTTTGCAGAAAATCATTGCTGACGGCACTTACGCCAAAATCTATGAAAAATGGTTTGATGCACAGGTACCAACACTGCCAGCCGCAACCCAGCCAGCAAAATAACCCTTTCTTATATACGCCACCGCTGCGTGAATGCGCGGTGGCTTGATTGACCGGATCACCCTATGTCAGGATTTCGTTGGGAAATCATTCAGGAATACGCCCCACTGTTTATGGACGGTGCCTGGATGACAATTAAGTGCACCATTATCTGTGTGATTTTGGGCACAACCTGGGGGTTAACCCTCGGTCTGGGCCGTCTGGCGCAAGCGCCTCACGGTATCTGGAAGCCAGTATTGTACTATTTCGTTCAATGGCCAGTACGCATCTATATTAGTGCTATTCGCGGCACCCCCTTATTTGTGCAGATAATGGTGGTGCATTTCGCGCTGGTGCCACTGTTTATTAACCCACGGGATGGCATTCTGGTCACCAATGGCATTATGTCTTCTGATTTTGCCAGAATGCTGCGCTCAGATTACGGTGCTTTTTTATCCTGTGTCGTGGCTATCACGCTGAACGCGGGTGCTTATGTTTCTGAGATTTTCCGCGCGGGTATTCAGTCAATTGATCGCGGCCAGATGGAAGCCTCGCGCTCATTGGGAATGAGCTACGGCAAAACGATGCGCAAGGTTATTCTGCCTCAGGCTTTCCGCCGGATGTTACCGCCACTGGGTAACAATGCCATCGCTATCGTAAAAGATTCATCGCTGGCCTCTGCGATTGGCCTGGCTGACTTAGCCTATGCTGCTCGCACCGTTTCTGGTGCCTATGCGACTTATTGGGAACCCTACCTGACTATCTCACTGGTTTATTGGGTTATCACATTCTTACTTTCGCTATTAGTGCGGCATATGGAAAAGAGGTTCGGTAAAAGTGATTCACGTACATAACCTACAAAAACAATTTGGCGAAACCCATGTGTTGCGTGGCATTTCTTGCGATATTCAGCCAAAAGAAGTGGTTTGCATCATTGGCCCATCCGGTTCGGGTAAAAGCACCTTTTTGCGCTGTATTAATGCGTTGGAGACGTTATCCGGGGGAGAAATAACCGTTAATGGTTTTGAGATCCATAAGCCGAAAACCGATCTCAACCGGATGCGCGAAAGTGTCGGCATGGTGTTCCAACGTTTTAATCTCTTCCCTCATATGACGGTGTTGGAAAACCTAACCATGGCACCTATGGATGTTAAAAAGCTGCCACGAGCACAAGCCATAGAACGGGCTGAATTGTTGTTACGCAAGGTGGGATTACTCGATAAGATTGATGCCTATCCCAGCAGTCTTTCTGGCGGTCAACAGCAACGCGTTGCCATTGCCCGAGCCTTGGCAATGGAACCTAAAATCATGTTGTTTGACGAACCGACTTCAGCACTGGACCCGGAGTTAGTCGGTGAAGTGCTAGCGGTGATGAAAGCATTAGCACTGGAAGGGATGACCATGGTGGTAGTGACTCATGAAATGGGCTTTGCCCGAGATGTGGCCGACCGGGTGCTGTTTATTGATCAAGGGGTGATACAGGAAGAGGGGCAACCGGAAAAAATCTTTACCGCCCCTACTAATCCGCGAACTCAGGCATTTCTCAGTAAGGTGCTTTCAGCGCAAGGGTAAACGGTTACCCATTGAAGATGTTACAAATTGAAGCGGGTTATTATCAGGTGAAACCGAATAGCCCGCCGATTTGCTCACCAACCAGTAAGAAATGAAAACAGCATCCAGAATAAACACAATACTGCAATACCACTCCCACCAATGGTAAATAAGAGATTACCGCGCGATAACACACTCAAGGCAATACCTACCAACACTGAAACCGGCATCAGGGCCAGAAAGAACGGCCAAGTGTACAGCAGGAAGAAGACGGTATTGGGACCATAGACAAAGAAAGGTATCGCAAACGCCAGCCAATAGAAAACAAAGCCTGTAACGCCACCGAGAAAGGAGTATGACGGCTCCTCCCTTTCCCGCTGTTCGTCGATAATAATTTGGGTGATATTCTGCATAGCAATCCTGTGGGCACAGTTTACCAGCACGCTCTAAGGGCGTTTTGCCGATAGCCATTAGTATAGATACCCAGCGTAATTAGCGTTACAGGTAGGCAGCAAGCTAATACATCCCGATGCGCTTACACAGTCAAGTGATTCGGGTGAATGCGTGCAGCTAACGGCCCTGTAGCTTCAAGTACAAAGGGTATCATTTAGGATTTGATAATAGCTCGACCACGCAGTACGTCTAACAATTGTTCAATCAAATTTGTTACTAATTGTTCACCCGGCAAATGAATATCAGCGTGTTCGGGTGATTCATAAATAGAGTCGATGCCAGTAAAATTTTTCAGCTCGCCAGCACGGGCTTTTTTGTACAAACCTTTAGGGTCACGGGCCTCACAAATAGCCAACGGTGTATCGACAAATACCTCAATAAACTGGCCTGATGCCAACATATCGCGCACCATTTCCCGCTCAACCCGATGAGGTGAGATAAACGCCGTCAGCACCACCAACCCGGCATCTACCATCAGTTTGGCCACCTCCCCGACGCGACGAATATTCTCGCGCCGGTCAGTATCAGAAAAACCCAAATCACGGCATAAACCATGGCGCACATTGTCGCCATCCAGTAAGTAAGTGCTAACACCGCGAGCAAACAGTGCCTGTTCCAGCGCACCGGCAAGGGTAGATTTCCCTGAGCCAGATAAACCGGTAAACCACAGCACCACCCCTTGGTGCCCATGCTGTTGCTCCCGATCCTCTCGGGTCACCGCATGGGGATGCCAGATGATATTCTCATCAGCTGGCAGAGCGCCCGATTCATTAACATCATGCGTTTTCAACGGATCGGCGTACAAGTTATTTACCCCCTAACAGATCACGCGCGCCCCAGTGTGGGAAATGGCGGCGAACCAAAGCATTCAGTTCTAGCTCAAACGTACTGAATTCAGTATTTTCCTGATAAACCGACGCCAGCGTTTCGCGGATTAACCCCGCACCAACAGTGACATTAGTCAGCCGATCAATAAAGATCATGCCACCGGTATCCCGGTTGCGTTGATAGCTGTCGAGCACCAGCGGTTCATCAAATGCCAGTTCAACCAAACCAATACCATTAAGCGGCAGGCTGTCAACTACCCGCTGGGTCAATGAGTTGATTTCCACCTGATATTGAATATTTTCCACCCGCGCACGGGTCTTTTTCCCCGCTACTTTGATGTCATAACTTTGTCCAGCCACTAACGGCTGTTCCGCCATCCACACCACATCCACCAGCGCATTTTGCGCCGCTGTTAAGGTTTCACTGGCATCAACCAATAAATCGCCACGGCTGATATCCACTTCATCAGTCAGCACCAAGGTTATGGCTTCGCCAGGGATGGCTTGCTCCAAGTCACCATCAAAAGTAACAATGCGCGCCACACTTGATTCCACACCGGACGGCAGCACTTTTACTCTCTGCCCAACGCGCACCACACCGGCAGACAAGGTGCCAGAATAACCACGAAAATCCAGGTTTGGCCGGTTAACATACTGCACCGGGAAGCGCAGCGGCTGCTGCCGGCTGGCATTGACCACATCAACACTTTCCAGCACTTCCAGTAGTGTCGGGCCGGAATACCAATTCATTTTCTCGCTCGGTGATGCCACATTATCGCCATCCAGCGCAGATAGAGGGACAAACTTGATGTCGAGATCCGTGGGTAATTGCTCGGCAAAACTCAGGTAATCTTCTTTAAATTGTTCGAAGACGCTTTCCTGATATTCCACCAAATCCATCTTATTCACCGCCACTACCAAATGGCGGATCCCCAGCAATGTAGCGATAAAGCTGTGACGGCGAGTTTGATCCAACACCCCTTTGCGGGCATCGATCAACAAAATCGCCAGATCGCAGGTAGAAGCCCCGGTCGCCATATTGCGGGTGTATTGCTCATGCCCAGGCGTATCTGCGATGATAAATTTGCGTTTCTCGGTTGAGAAATAGCGATAAGCCACATCAATGGTGATGCCCTGCTCACGCTCGGCCTGCAAGCCATCAACCAATAACGCCAAATCCAATTTTTCACCCTGAGTGCCAATACGTTTACTGTCAGTGTGCAGCGTTGATAACTGATCTTCATAGATTTGGCGGGTATCATGCAGTAAACGCCCAATCAGGGTGCTCTTACCGTCATCCACACTGCCGCAGGTCAGAAAACGCAACATCGTTTTATGCTGTTGGGCATGCAGGTAAGCTTCTACTCCCCCCTCGTTGGCAATCTGCTGGGCGATAGAGGTGTTTTGTAAAATCATCGATTTGTTCTCTGAAACTGGCAGCTCATCAACAACGGGCTGATCTTGTAATTTCGTGCTCATTGGGCGCTCCTCAGAAATATCCCTGACGCTTTTTAAGCTCCATCGAGCCGGATTGGTCACGGTCGATCATTCGACCCTGGCGTTCACTGGTAGTAGAGATAAGCATCTCTTCGATGATGGCAGGTAAAGTTTCAGCCTCGGACTCTACCGCGCCAGTCAATGGCCAACAGCCCAAGGTGCGAAAACGCACCATCTTCTGAGTAATGACTTCACCCGGTTGTAAATCAATTCGGTCGTCATCCACCATCAGTAACATGCCATCACGCTCAACCACCGGACGAGGCTTTGCCAGATACAGTGGAACAATGTCGATTTTTTCCAAGAAGATATATTGCCAAATATCCAGCTCAGTCCAGTTGGACAGCGGGAACACGCGGATACTTTCGCCTTTGTTAATTTGGCCGTTGTAGTTGTGCCACAGTTCCGGGCGCTGATTTTTTGGATCCCAGCGATGGAAGCGGTCACGGAACGAATAAATACGCTCTTTGGCGCGGGATTTCTCTTCGTCACGCCGGGCGCCACCAAATGCAGCATCAAAACCGTATTTGTTCAGCGCTTGCTTCAAGCCTTCGGTTTTCATGATATCAGTGTGTTTGGCGCTGCCGTGAACAAACGGGTTAATGCCCATCGCTACCCCTTCCGGGTTGCGGTGGACCAGTAGCTCGCAGCCAAATGCTTTAGCGGTACGGTCGCGAAATTCATACATCTCGCGAAATTTCCAACCGGTATCCACATGCAATAACGGGAATGGCAAATTACCGGGGAAGAATGCCTTGCGCGCCAAATGCAGCATCACAGAGGAATCCTTACCGATAGAATAGAGCATCACCGGATTACCGAATTCAGCGGCCACTTCACGGATGATATGGATACTCTCCGCCTCCAATTGCCGCAAATGAGTGAGTCGTTTTTCGTCCATAACAGATCCTTTATGCCAAATTCACGACTGACGGGCTGATAGCCTGTTCAGTCTGTGGTTGTTGCCCAAACCAGGCGATTTGGTGATGTAAATCCACCACTTCACCGATAACCAGCAGTGCTGGGGTCGGCGCCTGATGTGCTAATGATTCCAGTTGGGCCAGTGTGCCCGTCAGAACTTGTTGGTCAGCACGGGTTCCCCGGCCAATTACCGCTACAGGGGTGGTGCTTGCCCGACCATGGGCTATGAGCTGACGGCTAATCTCGGCGGCTTTCACTGTTCCCATATAAATCGCCAAAGTTTGGCGGCCTCGAGCCAGTGCCTGCCAATCCAAATCATCGCCATCGGCGCGGCAATGCCCGGTAATAAAGGTCACGCTCTGAGCATAGTCACGATGCGTCAGGGGGATACCCGCATAGGCTGTCGCCCCACTTGCCGCCGTCACTCCCGGCACCACCTGAAACGCGATGCCCGCACGCGCCAGCATTTGCAGCTCTTCACCACCACGGCCAAAGATAAACGGATCACCGCCTTTCAGCCGCACTACCCGTTTCCCCTGCTGCGCCAGCGAGACAAGTAATTGATTGGTTTCTTCCTGTGCTACCGAGTGTGCTCCTGCCCGTTTGCCGACACAGATACGTTCAGCGTCACGCCGTACCAGATCCAACACTTCCGGGCTGACTAAATGGTCATATAACACCACATCAGCCTGCTGAATCACTTGCAGACCACGTAATGTCAGCAAACCTGCACAACCAGGCCCCGCCCCCACCAAAGCAACCTCACCCTGAGTGCTGCGCTGCCCCTCCAGCTCTCGTTGTAATTCCTCTTCGGCTTGGGCTAACTGACCACGGCTAATCAGACTCGCAAAGCGGCCACTAAACGCATTTTCCCAAAAGCGACGGCGCTCTCCCATCGAGGCGATATGCTGTTTAACCCGACCACGCCAGCGCCCGGCAACGGCGGCCATATCACTCAGGCTGGCCGGTAGCAGGGCCTCTAACTTCTCACGTAGTAAACGCGCCAGCACCGGAGCTTGACCGGCAGAGGAGATAGCCACCACCAGAGGGGAGCGATCGACAATCGACGGGAAGATAAACGAGCAGCGGGGTTGGTCATCAACCACGTTAGCCAAAAGATGTCGCTGATCCGCAGCAGTAAAAACAGCGGCATTCAGCACGGTATCGTTCGTGGCGGCAATCACCAAAAAAACATCATCCAACTGTTCCGGCAAGAAAACCTTTGCCAGCCAGTTAATGCGGCCATCCTGATGCTGTTGTTCCAGTTCAGATGAAAGAGTCTGTGCCACTACCCTCACCTGTGCACCCGCGCGGTGGAGTAATTCAATTTTTCGCGCAGCGACTTCGCCGCCGCCAACAACCAATACTGGGCGCTGTTTCAAGTCGGCAAATAGAGGTAGATAGTCCACAACGTCCTTCAATTACATGATAAAGCGTAGGGTGACTATAGGGGGGGGGCATGGCCTTATGAAATGACGAAAAGTAATTACAAGTTCCATAATGATATATAGGCGTAACAGCATGGCTTGCAGCTAAGTTAGCCAATTCGCACTCAGGGCGATTTTCTTACTTACTGACATAAAATTTCTACACTTTAGGAAGTATACAAATTGTCTATTGGTGTAGACAGTTTCATACTAAGCACCGGAAAGAGCTGTATTGTCCATGCTGCGAGGCATGGCCCAGACTATAACAAGGATATTTCGGTATGTTTTCCCGCCGTCGCCTAAAGTGGGCACTATTCAACCTGTGTTTCAGTACCGTCTTACCGTTGCATGCCGCTACGACTCAGGCCGTTGGTCGAATCGCTGAACAACAAATCCGCCATATCAGCACCTACTTTCCCGGCCGTATGGCGGGTAGCCCGGCAGAATTACTGGCTGCTGAGTATATCAACCACCGTTTTCAGCAAATGGGTTATCAAAGCAACCTGCGGGGTTTTAATACCCGTTATCTGTATACCAGTAAAAACGGTAAACCAAGCTGGCACACACTGACTGCCACCTCGGTGATTGCCGCTCGCAACATGACAACTCTCGATAAAAAGCAGGTGACTGGCAAAGCGGATGACCAGAAACAGATAATTATCATGGCGCACTTTGATACCTACACACCGCAAAGTGATAAAGATTTAGATAAGAATCTGGGTGGGCTGACGCTACAAGGGGTCGATGACAATGCGGCAGGGGTCGGCGTTATGCTGGAACTGGCTGAACATCTGAAAGACACACCATTGCGCTATGATTTGCGTTTTGTGGCACTCAGCGCCGAGGAGATAGGTGCACAAGGTGCCGAGAACTATCTGCAACGAATGAGTAAAACGGAGAAAGCCAACACACTGCTAGTGATCAACTTAGATAGTCTGATAACCGGTGACCGGCTCTATTTTAATGCCAGTAACCAGCCCACAGCCATTGCTGCAAGGGATCAAGCACTTGCGTTGGCACGTCGGTATGGCATTACTGCCGCCACAGTTAAAAACCAGATTAGCTCCCCCTGTAGGGCGGATAAAAATATCTTCTATAGCGCCGGATTACCGGTGTTGTCTGTCGAAGCAAGCAACTACAGCCTGGGTAACAAAGAGGGTTGTCAGCAACGGGCCATCAGTAGCCACTTTCCTCAAGGTATAACCCGTCATCAAAGCCAGCTAGATAACTTAAATTATCTGGATAAGTACTTACCGGGTCGTATTAGTAAACGTTCACACGATAGTGTGAAAATATTGTTGCCCCTGATACAAGCGCTCGCTGCCGATAAAAAATAATATGGGCTTTGCGTAACTTCGCGCAAAACACCGATAAAAACCAATAAATTCAACGTCAGGGTGATCATTATGATCGCCCTTTTTCGTGCTTTTCACGTATAACTCTTGGTGGGTATGGCACCCATAATTAATTGACTCAATCTCGCTGGTAGGTATGATACCCACCAGCGACTCACCAGGAGGTCACATGGAGAGTGGCGAATTAATAAAGCGATTGCAGGATACGGGCTGGCAAATCAGGGGTTGTAAAAAAACCAATGGCGGTAGCCATGTCACGATGTGCAAACCGGGTGTACGCAAGATCATTACGCTGCCCCATCCGCGCAAGGATACATCCAAAGGTGTTCTGCGGCAGGCTCAGCAGATTGCCGGAATTAAATTGATTTAAACAAAGCCGCATACCCTAAATCATTCAAGTTGCTGGAAGGTGTGAAATCACCCACTGGGAACCGCCTCCACACATACGGTTTGAATGATGGCGGGTATAAACGCTTAGGGAGTTAACCATGATCTACCCTATTTTTATTTTCAGTACCACTGAAGGATTCGATGGATATTTTCCCGATCTTGACGGTTGTTTCTTTGCTGGCAATACCTTTGCCGATATCAGTAAAAATGCCGAAGAAGCCTTTGCTGTTCATATTGAAGCACTGATGGATGAAGGTTTTCCATTACCCACGCCCCCGAAAGATCCACAACGTTACATTGGGGATCCCCGGTTAAAAGAAGAAGGGGGGATTTTGGGGTTTGTTGAGATTGATCCGGCCAAATATGAAAGTAAGGCGGTCAAATTCAATCTGACCATGTCGCAAAATCTGCTGACCGCCATTGATAAGTTTATCGCCACACACCGGGGTTATAAGAACCGTAGCCAATTTCTGGCTGAATTGGCACGTGAGAGAATCATCAGCTAATAGATAATGAAAATGAGGGCGCAGGCAGCGCCCTCAGACCACAGACAAATTCAAATAAAGGGAGAACGTGCAGTTGGGTGTAGCCGTTACGCATCAATCGCCGGAGCGCCCATCGGGGGCGGTCTACTTTTCACTCACTGAGCTGTAACACTCACAGGGCTATCAATAGCGTTGATATTAGCCTCAGCCTTCATGCAGGCCGCATTCGCGTTTCAAACCAAAGAAGCGAGTTTCCTCTTCGCTCATTCCCGGTTCCCATTTACGGGTGGTGTGAGTATCCCCGACCGATAAATAACCCTGTTCCCAAAGAGGGTGATAGCTCAGGCCATTTTGAGTCAGATATTGGTAAATCTGCCGATTGTCCCAATCGATAATCGGTAGCAACTTGAAGACACCGCGCTGAATGGCTAACACCGGTAGCTGCGCCCGGCTGCCTGATTGTTCACGGCGAAGACCAGCAAACCACGTTTGAGCCCCCAGCGTTTCCAACGCCCGATTCATGGGTTCCACTTTGTTCAGGTCATTGTAACGTTCAATACCCTCGACTCCTTGCTCCCACAATTTACCGTAACGGGCTTCCTGCCAAGCCGAGCTATGAGGGGCACGAAATACCTGTAAGTTAAGTTGAAGCTTCTCAGTCAAGTCATCAATAAACTGATAAGTTTCTGGGAATAGGTAACCGGTATCAGTAATAATTACTGGAATATCAGAACGTTGCCGCGTAACAAGATGCAAACAAACGGCGGCCTGAATACCAAAGCTGGAAGAAAGTACAAACTCGCCCGGTAGATTTTCCAATGCCCAGCTCACCCGTTCTTGCGCGGTTAAATGCTCAAGTTGACCGTTAACCAGTGCCAGTGCCGCCGCTTGTTCTGCTTTCGGCAGGGCATTAAGTTCACTCAAGTTAAATTGGCTCACACCGCCTCCTGTACGTCATAAAAATCACGGGCTGAATCAATCACTGGAGCAATCACACCAACGCGAATCACAAAGTCACCGAAACCTTCATCAGCATGGCGCTCTTTTGCCCAGCGCCCAACCAACTGATCGGTAATTGACAGAATTTCATCTTCGGTGATGTTTTCACGATACATCCGCGGTATCCGAGTGCCTTCCCGGTTGCCACCCAGATGCAGGTTATAACGACCAACGGCTTTACCCACCAGCCCTACTTCTGCCAGTAAAGCACGGCCACAGCCGTTCGGGCAGCCAGTAACTCGCATCACAATATGTTCATTGGGCAAACCGTGTTGCTGCAAAATACCTTCAATACGGGTAACAAACTCTGGCAGGAAGCGTTCAGCTTCTGCCATAGCCAATGGGCAGGTTGGGAATGAAACACACGCCATGGAGTTCTCACGCTGCGGGCTGACACTGTCATCTATCAAGCCATGCTCACGGGCCAGCGCCTCAATACGGGCTTTATCTTTTTCCGGCACCCCTGCCACAATCAGGTTCTGATTCGCAGTTAAGCGGAAATCACCCTGATGGATTTTAGCAATTTCTGCCACACCGGTTTTCAGGCTACGGCCAGGATAATCTAGCAAACGGCCATTTTCGATAAACAGGGTTAAATGCCATTTTTTATCGATCCCTTTGACCCAGCCAATACGATCGCCACGACCAGTAAATTGATAAGGTTTAATAGCCCCGAAACTGACGCCTGCGCGCTTTTCAACTTCCGCTTTGAACGTTTCTACCCCTACTCGCTCCAACGTATATTTGGTTTTAGCATTTTTGCGATCAGTACGATTGCCCCAATCCCGCTGCGTGGTAACAACCGCTTCAGCGATAGCCAGCGTGTGTTGCAGCGGAATGTAACCAAATTCACTCGCTTTACGGGGATAGGTATTCTTATCACCATGAGCAATGGATAACCCACCGCCTACTAACACGTTAAAACCAATCAGTTTGCCTTTATCAGCGACAGCCACAAAGTTGAGATCGTTGGCGTGTAGATCCACATCATTTTGCGGCGGAATAACAACTGTGGTTTTAAATTTACGCGGTAAATAGGTCGCGCCGAGAATCGGCTCCTCATCGGTGGTCGCCACTTTTTCCGCATCCAACCAAATTTCGGCATAAGCGCGAGTACGCGGCAGCAAATGCTCAGAAATCTTTTTCGCCCATTCGTAGGCTTCCTGATGTAGCACCGATTCCACCGGGTTCGACGTACACAGTACATTACGGTTTACATCGTTTGCCGTCGCCAACGCATCCAGCCCCAATTGATTAAGCAACTGATGGGCCGGTTTAACATTACCTTTCAGAATGCCATGGAACTGGAATGTCTGGCGATTGGTGATACGGATACTGCCGTATAAGGTGTTATCCGCCGCAAACTTATCAATTCCCAACCATTGCTGTGGGGTAATAATCCCCCCCGGCAAGCGGCAACGTAGCATCATGGCATGACGTGGTTCCAGCTTCTGCTCGGCGCGTTCGGCGCGGATATCACGGTCATCCTGCTGGTACATACCGTGAAAGCGGATTAACAGGAAGTTGTCGCCATTGAAACCACCCGTTAGACCGTCATTCAAGTCTTTGGCAATGGTCCCACGCAGGAAATTGCTTTCCGACTTCATACGTTCGCCATCAGACAGTTTTCCAGTAACGACTAATGGTCCTGGGTGTTTTTCATTCATCAGTACACATCCCGCTGATAACGGCGCGCCAGGCGCAGCTCACTTAAATATTCATCAGCCTGCTCGGTATCCATTGCACCGTGCAGAGCCACCACGTCCAGTAAAACCTGCTCAACGTCTTTGGCCATGCGGTTAGCATCGCCACAGACGTAAATGTGGGCACCTTGTTGTATCCAGTTCCACAGTTCTGCGCCCTGTGCACGCAGTTTGTCTTGTACGTATATTTTATGGGCCTGATCGCGCGACCAAGCCAGATCAATGCGGGTCAGCAAGCCGTCTTTAACATAGCGCTGCCATTCAACCTGATAGAGGAAATCCTCGGTGAAATGAGGGTTGCCAAAGAACAACCAATTCTTGCCACTCGCACCATCGGCCTCACGCTGTTGCATAAAGGCGCGGAAAGGTGCAATACCGGTACCGGGGCCAATCATGATAACTGGCGTTTCCGGGTTAGCAGGCAGGCGGAAGTTATCGTTATGTTCGATAAAGACACGAATATCACCCTCCACTTCCAGCCGATCAGCCAAATACCCTGACGCCCCTCCAGTACGTGGTCGCCCATCAATGTCATAGCGCACCACACCCACAGTGATATGTACTTCGTTTTCAGTCTCAGCCTGTGAGGAAGCAATGGAGTACAAACGCGGCGTCAGTGGCCGTAACAGCGCAATCAACTGATCAGCATTGAGATCAGACGGGGCCTGTCTAACCATATCAACGATCGGGGTATTTTTGGCATATTGTTGCAGCGCCGGTTTATCTGCCAGCAGCGCAATCAGCTTCTCATCACGGGAAAGTGCCGCATACTTATCAACGATCAGCGTCGTATTTTGTGTCAGTTCAAAATGGCTGCGCAATGCCTGTGCCAGTGGCAGATTCTGCCCGTCGACACTGACCTGTTCGTCGCCTTTAAGCCACAACAGAGCGAGTAGCTCGTCTACCAGGGCCGGGTCATTATCAAACCAGACCCCCAGTGCATCACCGGGTTGGTAACGCAGACCTGAATCGGCTAAATCTATTTCAATGTGGCGGACATCTTTTTCGGAGTTACGGCCTGTCACTTTCTGCTGTACCGATAATTGCGCGGTCAGTGGTGCCGTTTTGCTGTATGGGCTGGACGTTATTTCATCCACGACACCACTTTGCGTTACCGCCGCCGCAGTTGCCGATTGTGCCGGCACCCGAGCCTGTAACACTGCAACGATCTGCTGACGCCACTGCTGTGCCGATTCCTGATATTCCACATCCGCATCGACACGATCCAATAAGCGCTGAGCACCAAGTTCCGCCAATTTGCTGTCGAAATCTTTACCTGCTTGGCAAAAGTGCTCGTAAGAGGTGTCCCCTAATCCAAACACAGCAAAGGCGGTTTCCGGCAACTTAGGCGCTTTTTTAGAGAATAAGTATTTGTGCAATGCAACCGCTTCTTCCGCGGGTTCACCTTCGCCCTGAGTGGAGGCAACGACAATTAATAGGCGTTCTTGTGCAATTTGCTTAAACTTATAATCACCCGCATTGACCAAATTGACATTAAGTTTAGCCGCCAGAAGGTCATCACGTAGCTGTTCCGCCAAGCGGCGTGCATTACCTGTCTGAGAGGCAGAAATAAGGGTAATCGTCAGCGCTGGCGGAGCCACTGCCGCTGGGGTTGCAGCCACACCTGGCTGTTGATTAACCATGCCCCAGAAATAACCGGACAACCATGCCATTTGGGTTGGGGAAAACTCACCAACCGCCGCCTGTAAGCGGGCTAACTGCTCCGGCGATAGCGGAAGTAAAGAAGTAGGAGGAACCTGAGTCGTCATTGCAGTACGCATTCCCTTAAGCTTTAGCCAGTGTCAGTCGATCTATTTTCAGCACATATTTCTTAATGTTTGTAAGGTTAACCATCCCGATAATAACAATTAAAGAAGCGATAGAAATAATAAATAACCAAAACGACTAAGCGGTTTTTCAGGTAATGGATATGAGTTAAAGTGTTCAACTTATTAAGAAAATTTTCACTAACCCATATCAAGCTATTAATTTACTACGTCTACATATAAATCAGTAAGCTACGGGTAAAAGACTGGATTGGCAGGGGCCAAGAAGCGCTCCCCGTTGTGCGCTTTCATAGCCAGCAGAGGTGCTTTCCGGTACTATGCGGCGGTTTTTTGAGTCAATAAGGTCAGGACTATGAGCACCACCCTATTTAAAGATTTTCAATTTGAAGCCGCTCACCGACTGCCCCATGTTGCGGAAGGTCATAAGTGTGGCCGTTTGCACGGTCATTCATTTATGGTCCGTATCGAGGTTACCGGTGAAGTCGATGATCACTCCGGCTGGGTGATGGATTTTGCTGATCTGAAAGCAGCATTTAAACCTATTTGGGAACGACTGGATCACTACTATCTGAATGATATTCCTGGTTTGGAAAACCCGACCAGTGAAGTGCTGGCCAGTTGGATTTGGCAACAGCTTAAACCGCAGCTACCAGAACTGAGCGCAGTAATGGTGAAAGAGACCTGTTCTGCGGGCTGCGTTTATCGCGGCGAATAAATCGATCCCCAAAGTCATTGATGTTGCAGCAAGGCAGCATGCGCTGGCCCGCAGGGTGAGCCTGTTATAAGGCTCATAATCCCAATGAGCTTACATGAGTAAGTGATTTGGGTGACAAATCTGTCGGGAGCAGATTTGAACGCTGCTTGCAGCGGCCTCACAGAGGCGAGGCCCATGGACGGGCCGAGTAATGAGCGCCGCAACACGGCTGCGGCGGCAAGGACGAAGGGGATCCCCAAAGTCATTAATGTTGCAGCAAGACAGCAAGTGAATGAATCCCAATGAGCTTACATGAGTAAGTGATTTGGGTGAATGAGCGCCGCAACACGGCTGCGGCGGCAAGGACGAAGGGGATTAAGCGATATTTAAATACTTATGCGTCTGCATCGACAACCGCCAATTCTTGGCAATACAAATTTCGATACAGAGCTTAGTGGCGTCGTCTTTCTGGCTGATGGGTTGTAGCGCAATAATCCGCTTTTTGTCGTCATCCAGCGTGGCAAGCAGTGCCTCTAATGCCTCGATATCACGCATGCGGCCAACCGGATGTTTGATTTCATCGGCGCGTTGCAATGCCTGAGGCAATACTTTCAGGCCACTGCGCATATTCACTTTTGGCGAAACCGTCACCCAGGTCGTCGCTGAACACCGCACATCATGCGTGCCGCTGGTTTCAATCTGGCAGCTATAACCGGCCTGCTCCAACAATGAGGTTAAGGGGAACAAGTCGTAAATAGCGGGTTCTCCACCAGTGATGACAACGTGGCGTGCGGTATATCCCTGCTGAGAGAAAATATCTAATAGCTGCTGTGCGCTGGCCTCCCCCCAGGCATCACTTTCTGCGGTTTTAACCATAATGCGCTGCATATCGACTTCCCGATCGGCTTCCTTTTCCCAAGTGTGTTTGGTATCGCACCAGCTACAACCTACCGGGCAGCCCTGCAAACGCACAAAGATCGCCGGTACACCGGTGAAGTAACCCTCGCCTTGCAAGGTTTGGAACATCTCATTAATCGGGTACAGCATCAGTTTCTCTATATTCATTCAAGCCAATCGGCGATTATCGCAGATTCTCTGACTGTGACCAAACTGGCAACGCTTATGCTGCCAGTTTGTCTGTATCAGAGTATTACTCAATCACGCCACAAGCCATGCGCGCACCACCACCGCCTAACGGCATTGGATGATCGGCATAGTTGTCGCCACCGGCATGGATCATCAGGGCATGCTGCTTCAGTTCAGAGAGTGATTTCAGCCGTGGAGCCAATACCTGATAAGTCGCGCTGCCATCAGCATTCACAACCAGTCCCGGCAAATCCCCCAGATGCCCTTTGTCATTATAAGGGCCAAGGTGTACGGCAGTTTTTTGTGGATCAAAATGGCCGCCAGCAGCAAGGGCTGGCACGGGTTTGCCGTCTTTCTGCCCTGGTGCACAACTTGGGTTTTCATGCAGATGGAATCCATGAATCCCCGCCACCAGCCCGGTCAAATTGGGCGTGAACAATAAACCATAAGGTGTTTCAGTCACTGTCACCGTGCCCAGAGCTTTACCATTACCTTCAGGGAGTGCTTCGTTCATGGTCACAGTAACGCCTGCAGCCAGCACACTGCTGGTAAAAAGCATCGCTGGCAACATTAAGTATTTCAGTTTCATCCGTTATCTTCCTTTATGCATTATTGTCGAATCATTCGGGTACACATTAATGATAACGGGTGATGAATTATCTGCACGGCAGCGGTGTAAGAGATGTGAAGCCGATGTGTGGGGTGGGTGAGATTCAGATTAATCCCGCAGAGGTAAGTAAGTGGTAATAACAGGCTAATTTGTAACAATGACAGCTCACGGCCAGCATATTACCGAAGCTTGCCCCGCCATATCCCATAAAAAAACCCGCCTATTAAGGCGGGCTTTATCAACAAACTGTTTTACTGAAGGTAACGCGCAGTAATTACTGGCCTTTCACTTCTTTCAGACCGTTGAATGGTGCGCGGTCACCCAGCGCTTCCTCAATCCGAATAAGCTGGTTGTATTTAGCAACACGGTCAGAACGGCTCATTGAACCAGTTTTGATTTGGCCTGCTGCGGTACCTACTGCCAGGTCGGCAATGGTAGCATCTTCGGTTTCGCCTGAACGGTGAGAGATAACCGCGGTGTAACCTGCATCTTTCGCCATCTTGATAGCAGCCAGAGTTTCGGTCAGAGAACCGATCTGGTTGAATTTGATCAAGATAGAGTTAGCAACACCTTTCTCGATACCTTCTTTCAGGATCTTGGTGTTGGTTACAAACAGGTCGTCACCAACCAGCTGAATTTTGTCGCCCAGAACTTCGGTCTGGTATTTGAAGCCAGCCCAGTCAGATTCGTCCAAGCCATCTTCGATGGAGACGATTGGGTACTGTTTGGTCAGGTCTTCCAGGAAGTGAGTGAACTCTTCAGAAGTGAACGCTTTATTGCCTTCACCAGCCAGAACATATTTGCCATCTTTGTAGAACTCAGATGCCGCACAGTCCATAGCCAGAGTAACGTCTTTGCCCAACACGTAGCCTGCTTGTTTTACCGCTTCAGCGATAACAGCCAGTGCTTCGGCGTTAGAACCCAGATTTGGTGCATAACCGCCTTCGTCGCCTACCGCAGTGCTCATGCCTTTAGACTTCAGAACTTTAGCCAAAGTATGGAACACTTCTGAACCGATGCGAACCGCTTCTTTCAGAGTTTTCGCGCCTACTGGCTGAATCATAAACTCTTGAATATCAACGTTGTTATCAGCATGTTCGCCGCCGTTGATGATGTTCATCATAGGCAGTGGCATAGAGAATTTGCCTGGGGTGCCGTTCAGTTCAGCAATGTGCTCGTACAAAGGCATGCCTTTAGACGCTGCTGCTGCTTTCGCTGCTGCCAGAGAAACAGCCAGGATGGCGTTAGCACCAAACTGGGATTTGTTCTCAGTACCATCCAGATCGATCATGATTTTATCGATGTTAGCCTGGTCTTTAGCATCTTTACCCATAACTGCCTGAGCAATTGGGCCATTTACTGCTGCAACGGCTTTCAGAACGCCTTTGCCCAGGAAACGGGATTTGTCACCGTCACGCAGTTCCAGTGCTTCACGGGAACCGGTAGAAGCACCTGATGGTGCCGCAGCCAAACCAACAAAACCGCCTTCCAGATGAACTTCAGCTTCTACAGTTGGGTTACCACGGGAGTCGATGATTTCGCGACCGATGACTTTAACGATTTTGGACATTAGATTTTCCTCAGTACAAGTTAAACTAAAACTCCAGACAGAGGGGGCGACATCACTGCCGCCCCTTCTACCAAATATTTTATTTCACCTGGCGCTTCTGATAATCACCAGCCGCTTTAACAAAGCCGGCGAACAACGGGTGACCATCACGTGGCGTCGAAGTAAATTCTGGATGGAACTGACAAGCTACAAACCACGGGTGGTTTGGTAACTCAATAATTTCCACCAGTTTGTTATCCGCAGAACGCCCTGCTACACGTAACCCGGCGGATTCAATCTGCTTCAACAACATGTTGTTTACTTCATAGCGATGACGATGGCGCTCAACGATGGTAGGTTCGCCATACATCTGACGTACCAGGCTACCTTCGGTCAGGTGACATTGTTGCCCACCCACCCGCATGGTACCGCCCAAATCGCTCTCTTCCGTGCGTACTTCAACGTTGCCGTCTTCATCACGCCATTCGGTGATTAATGCAACCACCGGATACTTACAGTCTGGCACAAATTCGGTGGAGTTTGCGTTTTCCATCCCCGCTACGTTGCGGGCAAACTCCATCAGTGCAACTTGCATACCCAGGCAAATACCCAGATAAGGAATATTGTGTTCACGGGCATAACGCGCTGCCAGAACCTTGCCTTCCACACCACGGTAACCAAAGCCACCGGGGATCAGAATAGCATCCAGTCCTTTCAGCATCTCTTCGCCGCGTGTCTCAACATCTTGCGAATCAATCAGCTTGATGTTCACAGTCAGGCGATTTTTCAGCCCACCGTGTTTGAGTGCTTCAATCACAGATTTATAAGCATCCGGCAATTCTACGTATTTACCGATCATCCCGATGGTCACTTCGCCACCTGGATTCGACTCTTCGTATAATACCTGTTCCCATTCAGCAAGATTTGCTTCAGGACAAGTTAAGCTGAATCGTTTACAAATATAATCGTCAAGGCCCTGTGATTTCAATAGCCCTGGGATTTTATAAATGGAATCAACATCTTTTAGGGAGATAACCGCTTTTTCTGGCACATTACAGAACAAGGCAATTTTGGCCCGTTCATTAGCAGGAACTGCGCGATCAGAACGGCATATCAGCACATCTGGCTGAATACCTATGGAAAGTAGCTCTTTTACCGAATGTTGCGTTGGCTTAGTTTTCACTTCACCGGCAGCTGCCAGGTAAGGAACCAACGTCAGATGCATATAAAGCGTGTGCTCGCGGCCAACATCAACTGCCATCTGGCGAATAGCTTCCAGGAATGGCAAGGATTCGATATCGCCCACGGTGCCACCAATTTCAACCAAAACCACATCGTGGCCTTCGCCGCCTTCGATGATGCGCTCTTTGATAGCATTGGTAATATGAGGGATAACCTGGATAGTCGCACCCAGATAGTCGCCACGGCGTTCTTTACGCAGAACTTCAGAATAGATACGGCCAGTGGTGAAGTTGTTACGACGGGTCATTTTGGTGCGAATGAAACGCTCGTAATGCCCTAAATCCAGATCGGTTTCAGCACCATCTTCGGTGACGAAAACTTCCCCGTGTTGAGTCGGGCTCATGGTGCCCGGATCCACGTTGATGTACGGGTCCAGTTTCATGATGGTAACGTTGAGGCCACGGGCTTCAAGTATAGCCGCCAGAGAGGCTGCGGCAATGCCTTTACCCAGAGAGGATACGACCCCGCCGGTCACAAAAATATAATTAGTTGTCATGCTGAACCTGAGAGTTTAGGTTTAAAGACGATGGAAGAACCAAGACGGGAAAGTAGTATACTCGAACCTTGGTTTCGCTACAAACTATCTCCGCGCCAGTGGCCATTTTCGCTACCAAAACCGCACGGAACATCGTCTTGCTATCCATTATAATTCAATATATTAACGTAATTAAAATCCAACAACCATCCGCCAAATGAATTAAAACACCTTAAATTTCAGTTTCTTGCTTTTTAACTTGCTGCCAGGCGGCTTCCATTTCTTCCAGCGTCGCGCTCTCCATGCTCTTCCCTGATGCCATAACTATTTGTTCTACCTGACGAAAACGACGTTCAAACTTGCGGTTAGCTGCCTGTAAGGCATTTTCAGCTTTATGGCCTAAATGACGAGATAAGTTAACCGTAGCAAACAGCAAATCGCCAATTTCTTCCCCCAGTTTTTCTTCATCCACCACCGCTTGGCGAGCTTCGAACATCACTTCATCGATCTCTTCATAGACTTTGTCCAAAACCGGACCAAGTGTGTCCCAATCAAAACCAACCACTGCGCAGCGCTTTTGGATTTTATGGGCTTTCATCAATGCTGGTAGTGCATCGGGAATATCATCCAGTGCCGAATACAGGGCTTTCTCCGCTCTTTCCTCGGCTTTACGCGATTCCCAACCCGCCAGCGCCGCTTCACTGCCAATCGCTACGTCAGTGGCGTTTAGCGCAGCATTAGGGAATACATGCGGGTGACGACGCTCCAGTTTGTCGCTGATGGCATGACAAACATCATCAAACGCAAACAACCCCTGTTCCTGCCCCATTTGGGCATAAAACACCACCTGAAACAGCAAATCGCCCAGTTCATCACGTAAATCATCAAAATCCTTGCGCTGAATCGCGTCAAGCACCTCATAGGTTTCTTCTAATGTATAGGGAGCGATGGTGTCAAACGTCTGTTTACGATCCCACGGACAGCCGTGCTCCGGGTCACGCAAGGTACGCATAATATCCAACAAACGTTGCAGAGCTAAGGCGGTGATATCAGGGGTAGTTACTGGCTGGGTCATCTCAATTTATTCACTTTTTTGCTGTTTAAAATTCGAGGCGTAGCGAGCGCAGGCAGATTGATTGCGGCCAGCGCACAGCCCCCGGAGCGTACACGCAGTACGTGAGGAGGGCGAGCACTGCCCAATATCAATATGCCAAAGCGCAGTAGCCGTCCAGATCAAAAACTTAATTGCCGTGGAGCCGACGGGCATCTATCACATCCGGCAACTGATTCAGCTTGGCTAACACCCTGCCCAGCACCTGCAAGTTGTAAATCTCGATATCCATATCGATGGTAGCGAGCATCTTTTTAGTATCGCTGCGGCTGGCAACCCCTAATACATTGACCTTTTCGTTCGCCAGTATGGTGGTGATATCACGTAACAAGCCACTGCGATCATTGGCGGTCACCCGCACTACTAATGAATAGCCACTGGAGTAGCTTTCACCCCAAACCGCATCAACAATCCGCTCTGGTGCATGAGACTGCAATTCAGCCAGTTGTTCACAATCAGCACGATGAATGGATATCCCCCGCCCCTGGGTAATAAAACCAATAATCTCATCACCGGGAATCGGTTGGCAGCAACGGGCAATATGGTGCATCAGATTGCCAACACCTTCGACCACAATGCGCCCGCTGTCTTTGCTGGCGTTGCGTGGTGGTGGCTGATGCTTATTATTCAGATGGCGCAATGCCTCTAAATCAGCCTCTTCCGCTGTTGGTTTGTTCAGCTTGCCTTGCAGGAAGTTGACCATCTGATTCAGACGAATATCACCACCGCCAATGGCCGCCAACACTTCATCCATCGAATTCATGTTATAGCGCGGAACTAGCAGCTTCTCAGCCTCTTTTAGGCTGATATCCATATGTTCCAATTCGTTGTCCAGCATCTGCCGGCCAGCAAGAATATTCTTGTCTCTATCTTGTTTTCTAAACCAGTTATGGATCTTGGATCGCCCACGACTAGTAGTGACATAACCGAGGTTAGGATTCAGCCAGTCACGGCTTGGGTTGGGTTGCTTCTGGGTGATAATTTCAATCTGATCACCCATCTGTAACTGATAGGTAAACGGCACAATTCGGCCACTGATTTTAGCACCTATGCAGCGGTGCCCCACATCACTGTGAATATGATAAGCAAAGTCGAGTGGGGTAGAACCGGCAGGTAAATCAATAACATCGCCTTTCGGGGTAAACACATAGACCCGATCGTCAAATACCTGACTGCGCACTTCATCCAGCATCTCGCCAGAATCTGCCATCTCTTCCTGCCAGGCAATCAGCTTACGTAACCAGGCAATGCGCCCTTCATAGCCAGAACGCCCCGCCGCCACAGCACCTTCTTTGTACTTCCAGTGGGCGGCAACCCCCAATTCAGCATCTTCATGCATCTGGCGGGTACGAATCTGAATCTCCAGCGTTTTCCCACGTGGCCCGAGGACTACAGTATGAATTGACTGATAGCCATTGGGTTTAGGGTTAGCGACGTAATCATCAAACTCATCAGGCAAATGACGGAAATGAGTATGCACAATCCCCAATGCGGCATAGCAGTCCTGCAAACGCTCGACGACCACTCGCACAGCGCGCACATCGAATAACTCATCGAAGGCCAACGACTTTTTCTGCATCTTGCGCCAAATACTGTAGATATGCTTTGGTCGGCCATAAATATCAGCTTTGATACCTTCATCCGCCATTGCTTTGTGCAATGAAGCGACAAAATCATCAATGAATTGTTCACGATCAATACGACGCTCATGAAGCAATTTAGCAATTTGTTTATATTCATCGGGATGCAGATAGCGGAAGCAGAAGTCTTCCAACTCCCACTTAATCTGACCAATACCCAAGCGGTTAGCCAGCGGGGCATAAATATTGGAACACTCTTTGGCCGCCAGCACGCGTTCGTCTTCCGGTGCATCTTTCACTTCACGCAAATGAGCAATACGCTCAGCCAGTTTGATGACCACGCAGCGAAAATCTTCCACCATCGCCAGCAGCATACGGCGCACGTTATCCACTTGCTCAGAGCTCATGGAGTCGTTGTGAGTCGCTTTTAATTGGCGGATAGCGTCCATGTCACGCACGCCATGCACCAGATAGGTGATACCCTTGCCAAATTGCTCAGTCAGGGTGGTTTCATCCACCACATTGGCATCCACCAGCGGGAACAGTAGCGCCGCGCGCATACTGTCGTTATCCATGCTCAGAGTGGAAAGAATCTCAACCATTTCAAGACCGCGCCACAACAATAACGAGGCATCAGGATGGTTTTGCGTCTGTTGCTCACAGTAACGCCAGGTTTCGGCCAATCGCTCACCTGACTGCGGATTAGGAAGCCCCAAGCTGGCGATCCAGTCGTCGAGAGCAAACTCACCCGCCGGATTCAAATGTGCACTTCGTACCGCAACCATAACTTCTCCCTACTTTGCGACCCCTGGCTCCTGCATGAACAGCGCCATAGATTCAAGATGCCCGGTGTGGGGAAACATATCCAACATTCGCACCTGAGCAAGACGGTAACCGGCGGCTAACAACACCTGACTATCCCGTGCCAGCGTAGTGGGATTACACGAAACATACACCACCCGCTTTGGCGCCAGTTTGACTATATGTGACATCACCCCGGCAGCACCTGCGCGAGCGGGGTCTAATAATACTTTATCGAATCCTTGTATCGCCCACGGCTGACGACTGATATCGGATTCCAGATTTTCATGAAAAAATGACACGTTGGCTAATGCATTGTTCTGCGCATTATACTGCCCATTCGCCACCAGCTCCGCAACTCCTTCCACCCCGACAACTTCACGCGCACGCTTTGCTAGCGGCAATGTAAAATTACCCATACCGCAGAAGAGATCCAGTACCCGCTCGTCAGGTTGTACATCAAGCCATGCCAGAGCCTGAGCCACCATTTGTTGGTTGACCGTATCATTGACCTGAATAAAATCCCGTGGATGAAATGCTAAGCGTAGACCGTCTATCTGGTAATAGGGGTCCTCACCAAAGAGTTTTTCCAGATTCTCGCTGTCGGCAGCCAGATAAACGGCAACCCCCTCCCGCAGAGCAAAATCTATAAGCGCTGCACGATCTACCTCATTAAGGGTATCAAGGTGGCGTAAAACCAGCAACGGCCCATTATCAGCCAGTACCAGTTCCACATGCCCTAACCGGCGCACAGCCTGTAAGGCAGATAAACATTGATAGAGCGGATGTAGCAGGCGCTCCAATTCAGGCCGCAGGACGGGACAATGTTTTATGCTAACCAAGTCGTGAGATTCAGTTTGATGGAAGCCCATTTGTAATCGCTGCTGTTTTGGCTGATAGAGCAACCCCAACCTCGCCCGCCGCCGATAACCATACTCTGGCCCACAGATAACCGAGTCTAATGCAGGGCAACCCCCCGTTGCCTGCACCAGCAGTCGCCTGAGCGAATCTACTTTGCTATCTTGTTGCAATTGGCTACAAGCGTGCTGCTGCTGACAGCCTCCACAAATTCCAAAGTGAGGGCAAGGAGGAACCACTCTTTCGCTACATTGGTTCAACAAACGTTTAAGTTTACCGCGACCATACTGGCGTTTTTGCTCGATCAGCTCAATTTCAGCTTGCTCTCCCGGTAGAACCCCGGGGATAAAAATAGCTTTGCCTTTATCGCGTGCAACCCCCTGACCAAAGGGATCAAGAGAATTTACTGTCACAGTTATCGTTTGTCGGGTCGTCACACGTCGGTTTGGAGAGTAGAATTGCGCCATATTGATTGATCAAGCACTGGTTTTGTAAGCTGCCGATTCTCCCACATTGGAATACCATGACCAAATACAGTCTTCGCGCGCGCATGATGATTTTAATCCTGGCCCCCACGCTGCTTCTTGGGCTGTTACTCAGTACTTCCTTTATGGTAAATCGTTATAATGAGCTTCAAAAACAAATAGTTAATGCAGGCACTAATATTATCGAACCGTTGGCGGTTGCCAGTGAATATGGCATGACCTTTCGTAACCGCGATACTGTCCGTCAGTTGATTAACCTGCTTCATCGCCGTCACTCGAATATTGTTCGGTCAATATCCGTTTTCGACGCAGATAACAATCTTTTTGTCACATCTAACTATAATTACAATTCCTCACAATTAAGGTTACCTAAAGGTGATTCTATCCCTGAGTCGCTGATGCTCTCTTATCGCGGCGACTCGCTGATTATGCGAATGCCTATTGTCTCGGAATCCAACTTATCCAGTGACAGAGTCTCGGATTCGGATATAACCCATCAGCCACTAGGCTATATCGCCATAGATTTGGATTTACAATCGGTGCGTTTGCAGCAATACAAAGAGATCTTTATTTCAACCCTGCTGTTGCTGTTTTGCATGTGTGTAGCGATTTTGTTTGCTTATCGTTTGATGCGCGATGTTACCGGCCCAATCCGTAACATGGTGAATGCTGTTGACCGTATTCGTCGAGGGCAATTGGATAGCCGGGTCGAAGGACATATGCTCGGCGAGCTGAATATTCTGAAAAATGGTATCAATTCGATGGCGATGTCGTTGGCGGCCTATCACGAAGAGATGCAGCAAAATATCGATCAAGCGACATCTGATTTACGCGAAACACTGGAACAGATGGAGATACAAAATGTTGAGCTGGGGCTGGCAAAAAAGCGGGCACAGGAAGCGGCACGCATTAAGTCGGAGTTTCTGGCTAACATGTCTCACGAGCTACGAACTCCGCTAAATGGTGTCATTGGTTTTACGCGCCAAACGTTGAAAACTTCGCTAACCCCCACACAAACTGACTATTTGCAGACTATCCAACGTTCAGCCAACAACCTGTTATGCATCATTAATGATGTTCTCGACTTCTCCAAACTGGAGGCCGAAAAACTCATTCTTGAACACATTCCCTTCCCACTACGTGGTGCACTGGATGAAGTCATTATCTTACTGGCACACACCGCACATGAGAAAGGGCTGGAGCTGACACTGCATGTTAATAATGATGTCCCCGAGCAGGTAGTCGGGGATGCGATGCGTTTGCAGCAAATTGTCACGAACTTGCTCGGTAATGCGATTAAATTCACCGAACAGGGCAATATCGATATTCTGGTTGCTGTGCAGGCGAAGACAGCACAACAAGTCACTCTGGTAGTAGAGATTCACGATACGGGCATTGGTATTTCTGAATCCCAACAGGCTCAGCTATTCCAGGCTTTTCGTCAGGCGGATGCCAGTATCTCGCGTCGACACGGAGGGACCGGCCTTGGATTGGTCATTACCGAAAGATTGGTCAAAGAGATGGGGGGCGATATTAGCTTTCACAGCCAAGTAGATCGCGGCTCAACCTTTAGGTTCCATCTCACACTGGATCTTAACGAAACCCTCTCTTATCGCCATCCTGATATGTCGTACTTAGAGGGGAAAACACTCGCCTATGTTGAGCGCAATACTTGTGCAGCAAGGGCCACGCTAGATATTCTGAGTGTCACGCCCTTGCAGGTCACTCATAGCCCGACGTTAGCGCAATTACCGCGCCAACATTATGATTTCCTGCTGGTGGGGGTACCCATTCCGTTCCGTAATAATATGGCGGTTCATCAAGATAAACTGGTAGCGGCGCTGAAAATTTCCGAGCGCGTAATTCTGGCTCTACCAAGCCAGTCACAGGTGGAGGCTGAGCAACTTAAACAGCTCGGTGCCAAAGCATGTCTGGTCAAACCTTTGTCATCGAATAGATTGATTCCATTGCTGTTATCTGAAGAACCTCACAGTGAATTACCCGTAGTGGAGCAAGCGGACAAGTTGGCTAAATTACCGTTTAAGGTAATGGCAGTTGACGACAATCCAGCTAACCTAAAACTCATTGGCACCCTGCTTGAAGAACAGGTCGAAGAGACCGTGTTGTGTGACAGTGGCGCAAAAGCCATTGCCTATGCCCGAGAAAACACGCTGGATATCATCTTAATGGATATTCAAATGCCTGAAATTGATGGTATCCGTGCCAGCGAAGTCATTCATCAGATGTCCCATCATCTGGATACCCCCATTATTGCAGTCACCGCCCACGCCGTAAGAGGCCAGCAAGAACAGTTGTTAAAACTGGGGATGGCTGACTATCTGGCAAAACCGATTGATGAAGCTCGATTAATTCAGGCACTTTCCCGCTTTCAGCATGATAGTTCAGCCCCCCTTCTGGTGCAGGCTGCTCACTTGCCGGTACTTCAATCTGAATGTGACGGGGCGATAGATTGGCCACTGGCAGTCAGGCAAGCAGCCAATAAAGAGGCTCTCGCCAGAGACCTGTTAACTATGTTATTAGAATTTATGCCGCAAGTGATAGGTCGCGTGCAGGCTATATTGGCAGGTAGTCATGACAACGATATTCTGAACCTAATTCATAAGTTCCATGGCAGTTGTGCATGTAGCGGTGTGCCGCGACTGAAGCAATTGTGCATGACAATTGAGCAGCAATTGCGCCAGCAAACAGATTTACAAGGCTTGCAACCTGAATGGCTTGAATTATTAGATGAGATAGAGAATGTTCGCTATGCTGCCAAAAGCTATTTAGGTACTGCTTAGCACACCCCCGCTTCAACATAAAAAAAGGGCACAGTCATAATGAACTGCGCCCTTTTGGCGTTATTAATGCCGATTACTGCATTAATAAATAGAGTGAAGTGTCACCACGCTGAATATTCAGCGCCAGCACTGATGGTTTGGTATCGAGAATCTTCCGCAGCTCACCCAGATTTTGAACTGACTGCTGGTTAATCCCCATGATGATATCGCCTTTTTTCAGGCCAATACGTGCAGCGGCAGTGCCGGCTTTCACGCTATCAACTTTCACACCTTTTTTACCATTAACATCAGAGTTGCTCAGCTCCGCACCTTCAATTCCAGTATAGAGATTACCGGAATCAACCTGAGTTTGGCTGCTCTGCTCTAAGGTCACTTCCACATTGACAGGTTTACCGTCACGTAGCAGACCTAAGGTCATTTTACTGCCCACTGGCAGAGTACCAATCTCAGCACGGAAACCTGCGAAGCTATTGATTGCTTTACCATTCATGCTGACAATCACGTCACCAGCTTTGATCCCGGCTTTGGCCGCCGCAGATTTTGGCAAGACCTGACTGATAAAGGCACCTTTCTGTGCATCAACATTCATGGCTTTGGCCAGCTCAGAGTTCAGTTCGGTGCCCATAATGCCCAATTCACCACGTTTCACCTGACCAAATTCAACCATTTGAGATGTCAGGTTTTTCACCATGTTACTTGGGATAGCGAAACCAATACCGATGTTACCGCCATCTGGTGCCAGGATCGCAGTGTTGATACCAATCAGCTCACCGTTCAGGTTGATCAATGCGCCACCGGAGTTACCACGGTTAATCGCGGCATCAGTCTGGATAAAGTTTTCGTAGTTTTCCACGTTCAGACCACTGCGCCCCAAAGCAGACACGATACCGGATGTTACGGTTTCACCCAGACCATATGGGTTACCGATAGCAACGGTATAATCACCCACACGCAATTGATCAGAATCTGCGATTTTAATTGCAGTCAGATTTTTAAAATCTTTTAACTGCAATAACGCGATATCAGTTCGCGGATCTTTACCGATCACTTTTGCTTCATAGCTACGGCCATCGCTCAGTTTAACGCTGATTTTAGTCGCATTATCTACCACGTGGTTATTGGTAACGACATAACCTTTGGCAGCGTCAATAATGACACCTGAACCGAGCGCTCGGAAATCCTGCTTGCTAGGTGATCCCCCTTTGCCACCCTGCCCGCCCTGACACATCGGGGAGCCTTGGAACGGTGAACCGTCTTGACAGAACGGCGAGTCATCACCAAAGAACTGCTGGAACTGTGGTGGCACGCCACCAGCACCGGAGTTGCTAACCTGGGTGCTACCCTCCACGTTGATGCTCACAACAGAAGGCATCACTTTCTCTAGCATTGGCGCCAGGCTAGGGAGCTGCTGGCTGCTAGAAGAGGCCGTCTCTGCCGAAATAGCAGAAGAAACCGGCCCCATGGCTAAACCGATGCTCAATGCCAGTGCACTTAACACTAAAGTTGTTTTTTTCATGTATTCTGGTTCTCGCTGTACAATTAATAAGGGGTCAATAAATGGTATATATACCCAAAGAAATTGAAGTTGCGGCTAACAACCTAGCAGCTTCAGAGACAAAGGGTATAACTGACTTATATCCAAAATAATTGACGTAGCAGTCAGTGAGCAATCGCGCGAATCCTAATGAGCGAACTAAAGCTCAACGATAGGGATGGGTCGAGTAACGAAAGCCACTCACTACGCGGCAACGCCAAGAGAAGGATATAGCCGTCTTGCATAGTAAGATTAAATATGGGGGATGAAGTTCATAGAACCAATAATCGGAATAGTAAAAAATATTGTCCGTCTTTACAAAACTACAGTTAATTAAACGGACAACTCACTTTGCTTGGATACTATTCCGCAGCCATCAATCGCCGATATTCATCATAAGCATAAAGATCCGTCATCCCACTGATATAATCCTGAATTAAACGAGCACGATAATAATATTCATAGATCTCATGTTGTTCTGACGATAAATTACGTAACCGCTCTGTCGATTCCGCATAAGCCAAGCGATGCTTAGTAGACAATTTATGGAACAACCGCGTCTCAATAGGATACTGGCGGTGGCTGTCTTCTGCCACTAACTGTGTAAAGGCCGTTTGCGGCATAGATAATAATGGGCTGTAAATATCAAGTAGCCCACTAATAACTCTATATCCTTGTAATTCAAGCTGTTCTACTTCAGGATGATTAAACACATGTTTTACTGCCACCTTTTTAAAAATTTGCAGTAATTTACACGCGGGGCTGGAGTCTTCTAATAATGCCTGATTGAACGAGCCAGAAAATACCGTGGGTAAATTTTCAATAAACCGTTGTGCTGCATGGGGAACTAACTTCCCGACAGTATTTACCCGTAAATACATAAAGAATTGATCTTCCGAACTGCGCCGGCCTTGCCCGCGACCTAATTGCCGGAATGCGCCACCAACAACTTTATCAAACAAGTCGCCATGGGTAACTTCGCCCCACTCTTGCATCATATGATCATAAAGTTGTTCAACGCTGAAAATACTTTTTTCTACTGCATCTTCTAAGTCAGCAATACAATAAGAAATATCATCCGCAGCTTCCATAATATATGTCAGAGGGAAACGATTGAACTCTCCCATATTGAGTTCACGACGTAAATCTTTAACATAGTCTTCTTCAGCCAGATAAAACCCTGGTTTCTTCATCAAATAGTGATGAGAAGCAGGAATATCGCCTGACCAATACGCCGGTTTGGTATATTTAAGAATGCATCCTACCTGAGCATAAGTCAGATTCAGTTTTAATAAACTGTAAACCAACCGAATGGCTTGTGCGTTACCTTCAAACTGGCTTAGGTCATGGCGGATTTTACTGCGCAGGATATTAAGTTCTGTTTCCCCTTCCCGCAGCCTTAATGCATTAACCTGACAATGATCCTTACCACGAGGTTCCGCACCACCGCCGTTAGGGTCCATCTGTTTTGTAAACCAGTTATTGATAGCTGATTCACCAAAATGGCCAAAGGGAGGATTACCGATGTCATGCATCAGGCAAGCCATTTCCACTATGCTTTCAAAGGGATCAAGCAGCTTATCCAGCCCATAAGCTGTGATTTTTTTATCCTGCTTAAACCGATTAAGGATCTCTTTGGCAATATAACGCCCCACTTGTTGCACTTCCAACGAGTGGGTTAAACGGCTACGAACAGCGGCATTACGTTCCAGTGGGAAGACCTGTGTTTTTTGCTGCAAACGCCGAATGGCGGCAGAATTCACAATCCGACCCCGATCACTTTCAAATACTCGGGTAATCTCATATTCATCTTCCGCCGAACTGGATTTACCAAACGGCCGCTGAAAACTGATTTTCTGCTTAAAGTCGATCCCGGACATGTTATCCCCCTGATCATTTAATATAAACAGTGATACCGACTCCCGCCAACAGATGCAATTGATTACGCATGAACTGCGGCACATTACGCATTATCTTTGCTGAGCTACCCGGATATCTCACTTAACTGATAAACTGTGCGTTGATAATTACAACCTAATCCACTCTTTAAAATCAGCGGGTATCCATATGAAAGTAGGCATTATTGGTGCGATGGAGCAAGAAGTTACGTTGCTGCGTGATAAAATTGAAAATCGCCAAACCTTGACACGAGCAGGTTGCGAAATTTACACCGGTAAACTCAATGGCGTTGATGTCGCATTACTAAAATCCGGCATTGGTAAAGTCTCTGCGGCCATGGGAACAACATTGCTGTTAGAGCATTGCCAGCCAGACGTGGTAATCAATACCGGCTCTGCGGGTGGTTTAGCCTCCAGTTTGAAAGTGGGTGATATCGTTGTTTCTAACGAAGTTCGCTATCACGATGCTGATGTGACCGCATTCGGCTATGAAGCAGGCCAAATGGCCGGTTGCCCTCCCGCTTTCATTGCTGATGCTGAGTTGATTGCACTGGCAGAAAGCTGCATTAATCAATTGAACTTACATGCAGTACGCGGCCTGATTTGCAGCGGCGATGCCTTTATTAATGGTTCAGCCCCCCTGGCCCGTATCCGCGCGGCCTTCCCGTCGGTGGCAGCAGTCGAGATGGAAGCCGCCGCTATCGGCCATGTTTGTCATCTGTTCAAGACACCTTTCGTTGTGGTTCGTGCGATTTCTGATGTGGCTGATCAGGAGTCTCATCTGAGCTTTGAAGAGTTCTTAGTGGTCGCCGCTCAGCAGTCGACGCTTATGATCGAAGCCATGTTAACCACACTGGCTAACCGCAATTAATGGTCCGTTCCCGTATTTTCTCCCTATCACGAGCAGCAATAACGTTGTTGCTCGGCCTGTTTTCGTTTGCCCTGTTTGCACCATACGCAGTGGCAGTAGAGCGGATTATCAGCTTATCCCCCAGCACCACTGAACTGGCTTATGCCGCGGGATTAGGCGATAAACTGGTTGCAGTAAGTGCTTACTCTGATTACCCGGAAGCGGCTAAAAAGCTTGAGCAAGTTGCATCCTGGCAAGGCGTGAATGTCGAACGTATTTTGGCATTAAAGCCAGACTTGATCCTCGCGTGGCGTGGCGGTAATCCACAACGCCCGCTTGATCAACTCGCCGCCTTTGGTATTCCAATCTTCTATTCTGATCCGGTAAATATTGATCAAATTGCTGGTGATCTGGATAAATTGGCGCAATACAGCCAGCATCCTGAACAGGCCCACCAAGCCGCAGCTCAACTCCGTCAGAAGGTTACTGAATTACGTCGCCACAATGCCCGTAACACGCCCTTGCGTACCTTTTTACAGTTTGGTACTCAGCCGCTGTTTACCAGCTCTGGGCATACGTTACAAAGTGAGGTTATTTCCCTGTGTGGTGGAGAAAATATTTTTGCTGGCAGTCGTGTTCCTTGGCCTCAAGTCAGTCGGGAACAAGTCATGACACGCCAACCACAGGTGATCGTAGTCAGCGGTGACCAGCCACAAGCTGATAATGTCAGAGCCTTCTGGCAACCTCAGCTTGCAATTCCTGTTATAACGCTGAATGAGGACTGGTTTAATCGTTCGGGTCCGCGTATCCTGCTGGCCGCTGAACAGTTGTGCCAACAAATGGCCAGCTTTCAATCCCCCGTGGCGGAGTCACATTAATGCTGGTTTATTGGCTGGATATTTTAGGTACTGCGGTATTTGCTATCTCTGGTGTATTGCTAGCGGGGAAGTTGCGTATGGACCCGTTTGGTGTGCTGGTTTTAGGGGTGGTGACGGCTGTCGGTGGGGGAACAATCCGCGATATGGCCTTGGCCAATGGCCCGGTTTTTTGGGTGAAAGATCCTACTGACTTAGTGGTTGCAATGGTGACCTGTCTGGCAACCATTTTGTTGGTGCGTCAACCTCGTCGAACACCTAAATGGATCCTGCCGGTGCTTGATGCTATTGGTCTGGCAGTATTCGTCGGTATCGGCGTCAATAAAGCCTTTGCGGCTGGTGCCAGCCCGTTAGTGGCTATCTGTATGGGTGTTATAACCGGAGTCGGCGGTGGGATTATCCGCGATGTATTAGCCCGCGAGATCCCAATGATCCTGCGCACTGAAATTTATGCTACCGCCTGCATTATTGGTGGTATCGTTCATGCTACCGCGTTCTATACTTTTGGTATGCCCTTACAACAAGCAATGATGCTGGGCATGGTGATTACGCTCGGTATCCGGCTTGCAGCTATCCGCTGGCGTTTAAAACTACCCACATTTGAAATAGAGCACTAATAGAGTGATTGGTCTAATTTGTATGATCTAAATCTTCAAGTTTTTAAATAATTAGCCGATATATCTATCCAAAATAATTGGCCCTGATAGCTAACAACGCTGCGGCGTCAATAAGCAGGATATCCCCATTTAGCTGGCTGAATGGGACACCGACAGATAAAAATGCAGTCATAAATCATGAAATATTTTTTGTTTACGTTTTGGCTGGCATTCATTGCCAGTCCGTCGCTGGCTAAGCGGCACAATAGAATTAAGCTTAACTATCGTGCCATCTTGTCAGGTGCAATCACCGAATCAAAATGAACACATAGCTAACGATGCAAAAGTAAATTATCCACAAATACACTGCCAACGAGGAGGTGGCTTGGTTAGCGAACCTAAAATCAGCCATTCTTTTATTGCGACAGATGGCTCATTACTCAGCCAAACCAGTAACAGCCAGATGACACAGTTGATCACTGTAGAATGGTAATATTCAGATGAAAAAAACCGCAACTATTAAAGTTGCGGTTTTTTATCGGAAATTGAGTGGACTAATTATACCCAAAGTCATTGGTGTTACAGCAGGGCAGTAAACGAACGACAAATCAGTCAGAAGCGATTTGAACAGCATTGATGCTAGCCCGTAGAGTGTGCCTTCAAAATGAGGCTCACTAATCCCGATGAGCTGCAATTCAGTGGTTCGGTTAAGTGAATACAGCTAACGTCGTTGTAGCATCAAGGACACAGGATAAATTAAATGCTGAAAGAAGAACCGCAACCACAGGTACTTTTCGCATTCGGGTTCGTCACAATAAAGCGTGAGCCTTCCAACCCTTCGGTATAATCCACCGCACCGCCGACCAGATATTGCAGGCTCATCGGATCAACAACCAATTCCACGCCTTGCTTTTCGATGGTCATATCCCCATCGTTGATTTGATCATCGAAAGTAAAACCATACTGGAACCCGCTGCATCCGCCACCGGTAATATAAACCCGCAGCTTCAGATTCGGATTTTCCTCATCAGAAATCAGCAGTTTAACTTTCTTAGCTGCTGCCTCAGTAAACTGTAGGGGCAGTACTGTTTCATCGCTCATACTCATCACTCCCAACCGGTGTTCGAGTTGCAGGTTACTACAATGGCAGCCTGATCTAATCATCAATTATCTAATACCTGAGTAATTCATTCAAGTATTGCTGGCTAATGTTATATATTATCTACCTGTTTGAGTATCATTTTCAACCACCGGTTGTTGTTGTTCACTCGCAGATGCAGCCTGCTCTTGTCTTTGTAATGTGCGGGCTAAAATAGCTGAATACAAGGGCTTACCCCCCATAAATTGTGCTATTAATGTGGCGCCCAAGCAGGTCACTATCATTGGTAAAATAAGCTGATAATTATCGGTCATCTCCAACACCAAAACTATCCCAGTCAGTGGTGCACGTACCGATGCAGCAAACAGCGCCCCCATCCCGGCAATAGCAAAAGTCCCGGCCTCAATGCCGTATTCGGGGAAAAAATACGCGCAGGACAAACCAAAAGCAGTACCCAAAATAGTTCCTAAAGCCAACATTGGGGCAAATATCCCGCCAGGTGCACCAGAACCAAAGCACAATAGTGTCGTAATAACTCGAGCAATAAAAATGAATAGCAACATGCCGATACTGAAGTTACCGGCTGTCGCAATAGGAATTAATGCAAAACCACCCCCCACAGCCTCGCCATGAAACAATGCCAATAAACCACACATTCCTCCCAGCAGGCCGCCAAGCAAAACTAACTTGCGCCAATCACCACCGTGGAAACGCATGAACATATCCTGCGTGCGGAATATTAACGCATTGAACATCACACCGATGGCACCGAAAATAATCCCCAGCACAAGGTAAAGCCATAATGTGTCCAGTGGCACTTCGCTCATTTTACCGACATCAATAACCGCATGTTCACCGTTAAAATAGCGGTAGACGATAGTAGATGTTATCACCCCGACAAATACGGCTTTGATTGACACCAGACTGTAGCGGAACTGAGAGCGCATCTCTTCAATAACGAACAAAATCCCCGCCAGCGGGGCATTGAAGGCCGCAGACAACCCGGCAGCTGCACCTGTTGCCAGCAATGAGTGACGTGCTTCAGGGCTGTGCAGACGAAAGATATCGACAATCATCCGCCCGCTATTACCCCCCATCTGTACCATCGGCCCTTCCCGGCCTAACACCATGCCCGCCCCTAATGTTCCAAGGCCGCCAATAAATTTAACCGGAATAACCCGCCACCAGCGCACTGGCCGCATCTCCTCCATTGCCCCTTCGATTTCAGGAATACCTGAACCACCAGCCTCAGGAGCAAAACGACGCACCAAAAAATAACCTACCATCGCCAGCAACGCCGACATAACGAAAGCCAACGGCCATACCAAAATTGCGTAATCCGCGACTTTGGCCAGCGTTGCCAACCTTTGTTGTTGGATCCAATCGACGCCGCGATCAAAAGCCACAGCCAGCAAACCGGTAACAACCCCGACCACACCAGCCATAATAAGAATAACCAACGGCGTTTTATCACGATTAACCAATGCTCGGATAAAACGACCCCGTTTGAGTTCAGTAACGCCTTCAGCAGGCATTGGTTGCGTTGAATCAGTCATGATTAGTCTATTTATCAATTGAATAATAAGTAATACAAATGAACAGTAGTCTGAGTTTAGACTACATCATCATGATGTGCCTGCTTAAACGTCGATGAAACACTCTGGCTTAGAATGTAAGTTTAGCGATGAAAGTTTCGAATATGCGGCACGTCGCGCAAGCTAGCAGTTAATTATGCCCAATCATTTGATAACCGCGGCCAGTTCTTTAGAATAGGCACCATTGTCTATGGTCATAGCTGATGTTAACAACATTAATTTTATATAACTCACTGTTATTTAATATAATATCATCTCAGCCAATGTCATCAAGCCCAATTCAGGAGCCAGTTTATGAGTAAGTCCGAAAGTCTGTATGCCCAGGCACAGCAGGTGATCCCAGGCGGGGTTAACTCTCCGGTGCGTGCATTCACCGGTGTCGGTGGCGTTCCATTGTTTATTGAACGTGCTGACGGCGCTTATCTATTTGATGTCGATGGTAAAGCTTACATCGATTATGTCGGCTCCTGGGGTCCGATGGTGCTTGGTCACAATCATCCCGCCATTCGTCAGGCCGTAATTGAAGCAGTCGAGCGCGGCCTAAGCTTTGGCGCACCGACAGCGATGGAAGTCAAAATGGCTGAGTTGGTGACAGAATTAGTGCCAACCATGGATATGGTACGGATGGTTAACTCCGGTACCGAAGCCACCATGAGCGCCATTCGTCTAGCCCGAGGTTTCACTGCGCGCGATAAAATCATCAAGTTTGAAGGCTGCTATCACGGCCACGCCGACTGCCTATTAGTAAAAGCAGGCTCTGGCGCATTGACCCTCGGTCAGCCAAACTCTCCGGGGGTACCGGCTGATTTCGCTAAGCACACTCTGACCTGTATTTATAACGATCTCGCCTCTGTACGTGAAGCCTTTGAGCAATACCCACAAGAAATCGCCTGTATCATTGTTGAACCTGTCGCTGGCAATATGAACTGCATACTACCGCAGCCAGAATTCCTACCGGGGCTGCGTGATCTATGTGATGAATTTGGTGCATTGCTGATTATTGATGAGGTCATGACGGGTTTCCGGGTGGCATTAGCCGGGGCGCAGGATTACTACCATGTCATTCCTGACTTAACCTGTCTGGGGAAAATTATCGGTGGTGGTATGCCGGTGGGTGCTTTCGGTGGTCGCCGTGATGTCATGGAGGCACTGGCACCGACTGGACCAGTTTATCAGGCGGGAACTCTCTCCGGGAACCCTATCGCTATGGCGGCGGGTTATGCCTGTTTAACTGAAGTGGCACAGGTAGGTATTCATGAAACCCTGACCGAGTTAACCGATTTACTGGCAACTGGCCTGCTCGATGCAGCACAAGCAGAGAATATCCCGCTGGTGGTTAACCACGTTGGTGGCATGTTTGGTATCTTCTTTAGCAATTCACCAACGGTCACCTGCTATCAGGATGTCATGAATTGTGATGTTGAACGCTTTAAACGTTTCTTCCATTTGATGCTGGCAGAAGGCGTCTATCTGGCCCCTTCTGCGTTTGAAGCCGGTTTTATGTCCGTCGCACATAGCAAAGAGGATATCCAGAGAACCGTCGATGCTGCCCGCCGGTGCTTTGCCAAACTTTAATATCTATAGATACTATAACCACCGCCAAAACGCTGGAGGTGGTTATAAATTAAAGCCCAGAGGTTTAATGCGCTTAATTAATTTAATGCCGATTAACGGTATAAAGTAATTCTGATATTTCTACATACTGTGGAATATCACCACCACTACTACCATTCCAACTTGGCCCCATAGGAAGTGTAGGCATTTTAACTTCAACTGGGTGATAATCTATTATATTACGGGTTACTGGTTGAACAGTATCAATGTGCGTCGTCAGAGAAAAAGTTAATACATCGGAAATGAGTAACACACCAAAGCCTGTCACTATCAGGCCATATATTAACAAGATATTAATCAACACCTTGTCATTAACTCCATGCAGAAAAAACTTACTTTTTTCATGAATTAATTCAGTCATCTTATTTCTCTCCAATTTAATTACCACTAAATAATGAGTAGAATAATCAGACAAACTAATAACTTAAAAATAATTTACATTGCATTATTTAGTTTGATAATATACAGGTAACTATCAAATTGACAATCACAATTAGCGTCTAAGTAACGCGGTGGATTTTCTGCCTGATTCTTTCACACTATCATATAAAAACTCATGAGCAATACTTTATTACTTATTAAATTTAACTGAGTTTAAATACAATTAACAATGCATGTAGTATTTTTATTTATAATAATTTTAAATACAATAATCATTAAATAATATTACTATAAATTAACCCAATATCCTCTATATCATCGACTCATAATTAATAGCTCGATGATATATTTGATAAAAAATCTAACTACAGTTCAGAATCCATATTCAAACGAAGCAGATTATTGACATAATAACCGCTTACCGCCCTTGTTTACGCAATAAATAAACAAAGTAAGGAGCACCAATAAATGTTGCCAACAACCCTGCGGGGATTTGGTTCGGGAACAACAGCATGCGGCCACACCAGTCGGCAAATACCATCAGCAGTCCACCTAAAATAGCCGCGATAAACAGTTGTGGAATGGCTCGGCGAAAGCCCATCATACGCGCCATATGTGGTGCCATCAGCCCGACAAAACTTAAAGGTCCAACTGTCAGGGTAGCCGCGGCAGTTAAGATGGCAGCCAATAACAAAATGGCTAACCGGCTAGGTGCAAGCGCCATACCCAGTGCTCTGGCTGTGACACTGCCCAATGGCAAAATCATTAACCATCTGCGGCACAGTGGCGCTAATGTAATCAGCACCAAAGCAACTAAACCGGTTGTTACTGCCTGTGTTCCATTAACCGAGTAGGTAGAGCCAGAAATCCACGCCAGCAAGCCGCGCATACGTGGGTCGCCACTGGCCAGTAACATAGTGATTACCGTGGTAAAGGCGGTGCTCAGTGCAATCCCTGCTAATAGCATTCTGCCTGGAGAGAACCCGCCACGACCAGCAACCACCAGAATCAACAATAACGTGGCCGCAGCCCCTAAGCTCCCGGCGGGTAGCAACCATAGCAACGCATTACCTGGCACGATAAACATCATGACCACCACCCCGAAAGAAGCACCAGAGCTGATACCCAGAACTTCGGGGCTAGCCATTGGGTTACCCGTCAGTTTTTGGATTAAGGTCCCCGCCACCGCCAGCATCATACCGGCCGATAATGCCGCGAGCACACGTGGCCAGCGCCAATGTAACACTGCCTGAAGTTCATCACCGGTAATCCAACTCCAGCCCTGATTGTCGCGGCCGAGCATAAGCGCTACCGTCAACCCAGCCAGCAGTAACAGCAAACCAACACTTATCCATAATCCTAAATGCTGTCGTTCAGCAGGAACATTATCGCCAAAATCCATATTGGGTGCGGTCGCACTGTGTAAACGTGGTAGTAGCCACAACAGTAGTGGTGCACCAATCAAGGCGGTCGCCGCACCGGTAGGGATCTCCCGCCAGACTTGCGTCAGCCAGATGATGCTCTGATCGGTAACCCAGAGCAGTAACGCCCCGACTACCGGTGCCAGTATCAAGCGCTGAGATAACCGCCGCGCACCAAAAATTTTCGCCAACAGTGGCGCAAATAGACCGATAAACCCAATGACTCCGACTGCATTAACTAACATCGCACTGAAAATAATTGCCACGCCCAGCGCACTCAACCGCGCCAGTGATAACCCCAGTCCTAGATTACGAGCAATGCCATCATCTAGCCCCAATAGGGTTAATGGGCGTATCAGTAAAGCTGCCAATATGCAGGTAATCACTAAGCGTGGCAGAATAAATTGCACCGTACTCCAATCCTGCTGATTCAGTGCGCCACTGCTCCATAAGAACAGCCCCTGCAACTGGTCATAGTTAAATAGTGCCAACAGACCATTAACTGCACCACAGTACAAACCAAGAACCAGGCCAGCCAGAATCAGAGTGACAGGCGAGAGTCGTTTTCCCCAAGCGACACCAAATACCAACGCACCGATGACCATACCACCAGCCATTGCTGCCAGTTGGCGGGTCAATTCGCCACCGGGTAACATCCATAGGGTAGCGACTGTCAGCCCAAGTTGGGCACCCGCCGCGACACCGAGTGTGGCGGGTTCGGCCAATGGATTACGCAGCACTTGCTGGAATAAAACACCGACTAACCCTAACCCAGCACCGGTGAGCAGTGCGACGACCAACCTAGGTAACTGGCTGTAATGGAATAACATCTGGCGCACATCATTGTTGTCTGGCCGCCATAACGCTTCAGCCCATAATGAAACGGGCAATAATTGGCGCAGATTATATAGAGTCAGTGCCACGGCAATTATCAATAACAGCCCAAGTAATCCAATGGGCAGTAACCCGCTCTTGCGTGGATGGGTTGCCATCATGATGCATTACCCCATGCCTGCTCCAAAAGACGCACAAAACGCATGGCAGACAACGTTGAGCCGTAGAACCACACCGGCGGCAATATTCGTAATTGGTTTTGACGCACAAATGACATAGATTGCCACAACGGAGTGCCAGCAACCTGTTGTAACATTTCACGATTACCATGATCGAAGCAGATGGCGCGCCCCTGTTTTATGGTCGCTAAACGTTCAATACCCACAACCGAGCTACCCCAGAGATTGGTTTCTCCCTGCCAGGCATTTTCAATCTTCAATTGGTCCAATACATCTTGGAATAGGCTGCCTTTGCCGATAACCAGCGCATGGCGAGTGTCCAACAGAGTAAACATCAGTAGTGGTGCCTGGCTGGTGTGATAAAGACGTTGACGAGCTACCTGCATAAAGTGGGTAAAGTCAGCAATATGCTGCTCCGCAACCGTTTCTAGCCCTAGCCGTTGGCCCAGCGTGCGCAATGAGTTCCGGCCAACTGCCAGCGGTGAACTGCCCTCTTCATTAAAGGCAAAACTCATCGAGGGAGCGATAGGAGCGAGTTTTTCCGGCGAAGGGCCAAAGCCTTGCGACATCAGGATTAGCGACGGTGCCATTTGCTGTAGCAGTTCCAGGTTAGGTTCAGTACGCTGCCCCACATCAATAACACTGGCAGGCAATTCAGGATCTTCAACCCATAGTCGGTAATTATGGGTGTCAGCCACACCATAAGGTGTAACCCCCAATGCCAACAGTAACTCAGTGGGTAACCACTCTAACGTGACAACTCGATTAGCATCAATCTTGCCGCTATTCTGCGCCCAACTGGGCAATGACAGCAGTAACGGCGATAGTGCTAATGCGGTAAGCAGTCTGCGCCGAGAGTGATCTGGCATCGCGCAATGAGATTCAACCATGGATAAATGTGTTGTCATTAGTACACGAAGCTTACCGGCGCACCACCGGCCGGATGCGGTAATATCCCCATTGGGATACCGTAGATTTGCTCCAATACCTCTCCCTGCATCAGGCTGTCAGCCGGCCCTTGTGCAATCATCTCCCCGCCACGCAATGCCACTAAGTGGTCGCAATAACGGGCGGCCATATTGATATCATGCAACACAGCAATGACCGTCAATCCGCGTTCACGACTGAGATGTTGAATTAACCCTAATACCTCTACCTGGTGCGCAATATCCAGTGCCGAAGTCGGTTCATCGAGCAATAGGCAGCGGCTATTTTGTGCCACCAGCATGGCCAACCAGGCACGCTGCCGTTCACCACCGGATAAACTGTCAACCAACCGGCTAGCCAAGGGTTTTAAATCGACCAATGCAATTGCCTCTTCCACTTGTTGGCGGTCTTCCTGACGAAAACGGCCTAACGCGCCATGCCACGGATAGCGGCCAATCGCCACCAATTCACGTACCGTCATCCCTTCAGCCGCCGGTAACTGTTGTGGCAAATAAGCAACTTCACGGGCAAACGCTTTGCTGTCCCACAGTGCTAATGGCACATCATTGAGTAAGGCTTCGCCACTTGATGGTGGCTGATGGCGACCCAGCATTTTTAATAGTGTTGATTTACCGGAACCATTATGGCCGATAAGTCCGCAGACTTTGCCTTGTGGGAATGTCAGTGACAGTGGCTGTAATAAGGTTCGGCCGGGAACCGAAAAACTCAGCTCACGGAGGATAAAGGTGCTGGATTGGCTTGCCTGTTGGTCCAAGATGGTGCCCTGCGATTAAAAGTTAACGGGTTTAACAATTATTGCGACCCGAACGTTATCGAAAAATAGCGAGAAAGTGAATCGAAACGATAATAATTATCAAAGTGAAATAATTATCAAAGCAGGTAGTTTATGCGTAACCTGCGACGAACTGCAAGCGCTAAGCCAGCCGATTGAGTAGTAAGAAATGAGGGGATAAGGTGCGGAGGCAAAACAGTGGAGCTGTGGAGCATGAATAGACTGGCACGGTCGCGATAACCGTGCCAGTGGGTTAACTGTTACTGGCCGAACATATCTTTTATCCAGCCGGCAACACCGTCGCCTTCGGCTTGTGGTGGCGAAGCGGGCTGAGCCGCCTTACACAACCCCTGTGGGTTTTCAGTCCAGACAGGAATGGTGCGCATACCACCAGCCTCACCACAGACAAAGTTACCCGCCGAATCAATGCTCATCTCGCTAATCCCTTCCGGTGGTTGCAACACCAACGGCAGTGGAGTCTGGTTCTCCAGATAGCGGCGATACAAGGTTAGCGCACCATTAGCTCCGGTCAGTTTTGCCGGGCCGTTATTGTCACGACCAACCCAGGCAATCGCCACTTCCTTACCATCAATACCGGCAAACCAGCTATCACGCAGGTCGTTGGTAGTACCGGTTTTGGCCGCCAGTGTGTATTTGGAGAATTTCACTGACAGCGAACGAGAGGTACCACGGGCCACCCCTTGTTGCATCGCATAAAGTGTCAAATAGGCCGCCTGAGCAGGTACCATACGTTCCGCCTGTGGGAAGCTCTGATACAGCACGGTGCCATCTTCGGCAATAACCGAACGCACCGCCGATAACGGTGCACGGTTACCGCCACTGGCGATAGTCTGATACTCCTGTGCCACTTCAACCGGAGTCAGGTCAATCGCCCCCAGTAACATGGCCGGAACTGGAGTAATAGCGGCTTTCGGGATCCCTAATCGCTGCAACATCGCACTGATTTGATCCAACCCAACCGACATTCCCAGATTCACCGTCGGCACGTTCAGCGAGTTAGCCAGCCCATCAACCAACATCACCTGACCACGGAACTGGCGATCATAGTTTTTTGGCTGCCATGATGAACCGTTTGGTAATTTGATCGACAACGGTTGATCAGATAACCAAGTGTTAAGGCGGTATTTATCTGGCTCACTCAATGCCGTCAGATAAGTGGGTGGCTTGGCAAGAGAACCGACTAAACGACGAGCCTGCATTGCACGGTTAAAGCCTGCATACTGCGGCTGTGCGCCGCCCACCATGGCACGAACTTCGCCACTGAAGCGGTCAACAATCACCATCGCCGCTTCCAGATCATCCAAATGACGAGCGGCTTTCAGCGCCGGAATGCCGTCTTCAATGGCTTTTTCTGCTGCATCTTGTGAAACTGGATCCAGTGTGGTGAAGATCTTCACACCAGATAGATCGTTAATCTTGTCACCCAGTTTCTGTTGCAGTTCCTGACGCACCATCTGCATAAAGGCTGGCTGGGGAGTAATAACACCGCCTTTTGGCTGTACCCCCAGCGGGCGGGCACTAAGCATGGTGTAAAGCTCTGCGTCAATCACACCTTGATTCTGTAACAGGCGCAACACCAGATTGCGACGTTCAAGTGCCAGCGTTGGGTTACGCCATGGGTTATACAGCGACGCCCCCTTCACCATACCCACCAGCATCGCTTGCTGATCAAGGCTCAGTTCATTTACCGGGCGACCAAAGTAATACAGGCTTGCCAGCGGGAAACCACGAATCTGATCGCTACCACTTTGACCGAGATACACTTCGTTCAGATACAGTTCCAGAATCCGATCTTTGCTGTAACGGTAATCCACCAACAGAGCCATATAGGCTTCGTTAAGTTTGCGCCACAGTGAACGCTCGTTGGTCAGGAACAGGTTTTTCACCAATTGCTGCGTCAGGGTACTGCCGCCCTGCACCGCTTTACCGGCAGTCAGGTTAGCGACTACTGCGCGGCCAATGGAGTACGGGCTGATGCCATCGTGCTCATAGAAATGGCGGTCTTCGGTTGCCAGCAAAGTATCGACTAACAAATCAGGGAAACCGGCACGCGGCACAAACAGACGCTGTTCACCGTTAGGTGATTGCAGCATGGTAATCAACTTAGGATCAAGGCGCAGGAAACCGAAATCACGCTGATTATCCAGATTTTGGATCTGGGCCAGACGATCGTTTTTAAACACCAAACGCGCGCGGATCTGGCCCTCTTTCGCATCAGGGAAATCAAATGGGCGGCGCAAGATATCAATACTATCGCCCTGAACCGTGAATTCACCTGGACGGGTCATACGGGTAACCTGCCGGTATTGCATCCCTTCCAGCAAATCGACCATCTCTTTTTTGCTGTAGGACATCCCCGGTTCAAGGTTAACCATGCGGCCATACACAGCGGCTGGCAGTTGCCAAACTTTGCCATCGATGCGGCTGCGAATTTGCGAATCGAGGTAAACCCCATAAATAGCCAGCACCACGGCACCGACTAAAAACAGTTTGATAAATAAGCCGAGCCAGCGGCGTTTTTTACGGGGCGGACGTGATGCTACCTTTCTTGGCATCGGCTCTTCCTCGTCATCGTAGTCATCATCGTCGTGCTCTTCGTCATCTAAATAGTCTTCTTCTTCGAACTCATCTTCATCACGCCGCCGGCGCAGTGGCCGTTTCGATGCGACTTTGGGTAGGGCTTTCTTGCCCTTGCGCCCTATTGGCTCGCGGTCATCCCCAGACATGTATTTATCTCCACGCGCATTGGCGATTATTGCGGCTTAATGTGTTCCCCAATTTATCGAATAGAAAGGGGAAACATCTGAAATTATTGGCTCTGATACTTCTTGGTCCTGCGGGTTGGCCGGGTATTGGCAGGGTCATCCGGCCAGACATGTTTGGGATAACGCCCTTTCATCTCTTTTTGTACCTCCCGATATGCGCCTTGCCAGAAAGCGGCTAGATCACCCGTAATCTGTAATGGCCGATGTGCCGGGGAGAGCAGTTCTAACACCACCGCCACCCGCCCGCAGGCCAGCATCGGGCTGTGTTGTTCGCCAAAGACCTCCTGCAAACGCACCGCCAGTACCGGTGGCCGCTCGACATAATAACGGATTGGCAGGCGGCTCCCCGTGGGCACAGTGTAATGAGTTGGCAGCTCAGTATCCAGCCGTTGACGTAACTGCCAGCTCAACAAGCGGGTTAATGCCTCGCTAATATTCACTTGCCGCAATCCGCGGAAAGCCCGCACGCCGGACAGCGACGGCTGTAACCACAGCTCAAGTTTGCTCAGCAAACTGTCATCATCCATCGCAGGCCAAGGCTCCTCAGGTAGCCAGCGGGCAGCACATTGTAATCGAACGCGTAACTGCTCGGCATGCTCATCCCAATTGAGTACCTGCAACCCTTGCTCGCGTATCCAGTTAAGTAATGCCGATTGCAATGCCTCATCGCTCGGCTTGGCTAACGGTTGCGCCCGTAAGGTCAAACGCCCGATTTGCCAGCGTCGCCAGGCCCGCAGCGTACCCTTTTCTTCATCCCATTCCACCACCGTCCGCTCGTCGACTAACCGGGGTAATTGTTTTACCAGTTGTTCAACATCAATCGGCAATGCCAGCAAAATACGCGCATCCGGCCCGCTGTTGCTTTGTAATAAGTTGGCGGCCACTAGCCAGGGGGTACGTGACAGCGCCTCATCCTGAGCCATTGCAGCCCCCATACCGTTAGCCAACAGGTAGCGACCATCCAGCCCTCTCTGCTGCGCGATGCGATCAGGGTAAGCCAGTGCCAGCAATTGGCCGGCGAGATTACTGTCCACGTTGCCTGAACGGCGGTTGACTCTTTGCGTCAATTGCCGTGCCCGGCGCTGCCAGTGAGGTTGCGGCCGACTAAGCCAATCGTGTAAATCAATCTGACCAGAACGGGGTGGTTCTTCCAAAATGGCGGCCAGCAATGCCGCCGTTGCCAACGCATCGGGGCTTTGTTCAGCGGCAAAGCACAACATGGCCGCCAAACGCGGTTCACAACCTAAACTCGCCATACTGCGCCCCGTAGCACTAAGGTGGCCATGGGTGTCGATGGCCCCGAGTCGCATCAATAATTCGCGCGCGACAATGAGTGCCGCCTGCGGCGGTTGATCCAGCCAGCTCAGTTGTGCCACATCCTGACAGCCCCAATTCAGCAGTTCCAACCATAAGCTGCATAGATCGCTGTTGAGGATTTCCGGCTCACTGTATTCCGCTGCTCGATCGGCTTGCTCTTTAGCAAACAAATGCCAGCAGATACCCGGTTCCAGCCGCCCGGCACGCCCGGCACGCTGAATCATTGAGGCCTGACTGATACGCTGGGTGACTAATCGGGTCAGGCCATTTTTCACATCAAAACACGCTACCCGCTCCAGGCCACTGTCCACCACCAGCCGAATACCTTCAATGGTCAAACTGGTTTCGGCAATATTAGTCGCCAGCACCACTTTGCGCCGTCCGGCGAGAGCCGGTTGAATCGCTTTCTGCTGTTCATTGAGCGGCAGCGCACCATACAGCGGGCAAAGATCTGTGTCGTTGGCTACGGCACCGTGCAAGCGCTCCATCACGCGATGGATTTCACCGACACCGGGTAAAAATAGTAATAAAGAACCGGTTTGCTCATTTAATAAACGCTTAACCCGACTGGCAACCCCATCTTCAAGCCGCTCATGGCTTGATAGCGGCTGATAGCAACGATCGACGGGAAAGCTGCGCCCAGCCGAGACAATGGCTGGCGCGCAAGGAAGTAGCGAGGAAAGACGCTGGTTGTCCAGAGTCGCGGACATGATTAACAGTTTTAGGTCATCGCGCAGCCCCTGCTGTACATCCAGCAATAGCGCCAGCGCTAAATCAGCTTGCAAACTGCGTTCATGGAATTCATCGAGGATCACCAGCGAGACGCCCGTTAGCTCAGCATCCTGCTGGAGCATGCGCGTCAAAATGCCTTCGGTTACTACTTCCAAACGCGTATCTGGCCCGCTTTTGCTTTCAGCACGCATCCGATAGCCTACCGTCTGGCCGGGTTGTGCCCCCAGTTGTTGCGCCAGGCGGTAAGCCACATTTTTCGCCGCCAGCCGCCGTGGTTCCAGCATGATAATCCGCCCTGGCAACCCACTGTATTGCAGGATTTGCAGCGGTAACCAGGTCGATTTTCCCGCGCCGGTCGGGGCATGGAGTAAGACTTGCGATGAGGTTTGCAACGCAGAGAGTATCTCGCTGAGCACTTCACTTACCGGTAAAGCAATCACTGTCGCATCACGCTCTTTCTGGTTCACCACCACATTTGTCTCCATGCTCTACTTTCATCATCAGTCATTGTAACATCATGGCCGTAGAGCGTATTTAGCCGAGTGATTATGCCAACCAGATGATAAATACCATTGATAAAACTAAAACAAGTTTCCGTCGCATGTTCTTTGCCCTGACACTGCCTGAAACCATGCAGCAGGATATTGTGCAATGGCGGGCGGCGAGCTTCCCACCCGAGGCCGGTCGCCCTATCGAAGCCGCTAATATGCACCTGACACTGGCATTTCTTGGCGATATAAGTGCCGCTAAAGCACAGGTATTGCAGCAGCAAGCCGGGCGTATCAGCCAGACTGGCTTCAGCGTAACCTTAGATGATGTCGGCCATTGGCCTGGTTCGGGCGTGATATGGCTTGGCTGTAAAAATCCGCCCCGGGGCCTGTTGCAGTTGGCGCAGTTGCTGCGATCTCAGGCTGCGCGCAGTGGTTGCGCCCAAACATCACTGCCATTCCACCCCCATGTGACCTTGTTGCGTGGCGCTACCCGCCCGGTAGCTATACCGGCCAAAACCAATAATCAACGCTTGTGCGTAGACCACTTCTCACTGTATGAGTCAGTATTGGTGCGCGGTCGCACCCGCTATACCCTGATACAAAGCTGGCCGCTGGCTGGCGGCGAAAGGAAATTTGATGACGTCTAACCCTCAATTGTTATCTTTTAACCCACGGTTACAGCCCGCCACACTTATCCTGCGGTATAAACGCTTTTTAGCTGATATTGTGACACCCGCTGGAGAATCATTAACCATTCATTGCGCTAATACTGGGGCAATGACGGGTTGCGCGACGCCCGGTGATACAGTTTGGTATTCGACCTCAGATAACCCGAAACGTAAGTATCCCCACAGTTGGGAGTTAACGCACACCCAAAGTGGTGATTGGATTTGCGTAAATACCTTACGGGCCAATGAGTTAGTCAGCTCTGCGATAGATAAAAACCATATTGTTGAATTATCTGGTTACACTTCTGTCAAAAGAGAGATTAAATATGGAGACGAGAACAGCCGTATAGACTTGTTATTGCAGGCAGAAAATAGGTCTAACTGCTATATTGAAGTCAAGTCGGTTACCTTATTACAGCAACAGTGTGGGTATTTCCCGGATGCCGTCACCCTACGGGGTCAGAAGCATCTCAGGGAGTTACAAAGCATGGTTGCCGACGGTCACCGGGCGGTACTTTTTTTTGCCGTATTGCATACGGGCATCAGGCAAGTCGCTGCGGCCCGACACATTGACAATCGCTATGCAGAATTGCTGGCCCAGGCTCAGCAAGCAGGAGTGGAGGTTATTTGCTACGGTTTTCAACTATCGCCTGACGGTATTGCGCTGGACGCCCGCATACCGTTATTACTGGCTGAAACGCTCTCACCAACAAGCGCTGAATAAAGAAGCGATTATTGGAGAAAGTTGTTCGCCAAATACGCCTTCCTTCACACCATTGTCAAGCAGGCGACAGGAATAATTGCTAACCTACCTTCCTTCTGGTATTTATAGCGGCCTGATTTTTCCCCGTATTGGGGATTTCGATAGTGCGTATGAATGTAGGAGAAGCATCATGCAAGAAGGGCAAAAACGTAAAACCTCGTCCTTGAGCATTCTCGCCATCGCTGGGGTAGAACCGTACCAAGAGAAGCCAGGCGAAGAGTATATGAATGCCGCCCAGCTGTCGCATTTCAAGCTGATTCTTGAAGCATGGCGCAACCAGCTCAGGGATGAAGTGGATCGTACTGTATCGCACATGCAAGACGAAGCCGCTAATTTCCCTGATCCGGTAGACCGTGCTGCGCAGGAAGAAGAGTTTAGTCTTGAACTTCGTAACCGCGACCGCGAGCGTAAACTGATTAAAAAGATCGAAAAAACGCTGAAAAAAGTCGAGGATGACGATTTCGGTTTCTGCGAGTCTTGTGGCGTAGAAATTGGTATCCGTCGTCTGGAAGCACGGCCAACTGCAGATTTGTGCATTGACTGTAAAACCCTGGCCGAAATCCGCGAAAAGCAGATGGCAGGCTAACTGCATACCCAATGAAATTGGCGTTGTAGATAGGCAGCAAGCGAACGAATCCCGATGCGCTAACAAACGTAAGTAATTCGGGCGAGAGGCGTAGCTAACAACCCTACAACTCCAAATATGAAGGGTATAACACGGTGCCAGAGTCACCTCCGGCACCGTATCTATTACGCGGAATTCCCTTCCCTTTTTATGTCCGAAGATATCAGTACTCAACAGCCCAGTGTGCTGCAACATTATGTTCAGCAACACGATGTTCGGCAACATAAGTACGTGGGCCGTTTTGCCCCATCCCCGTCTGGTGATTTACATTTTGGTTCACTGATTGCCGCACTCGGAAGTTACCTGCAAGCCCGTGCTCAACGCGGGAACTGGCTAGTTCGCATTGAAGATATTGACCCCCCTCGAGAAATTCCCGGAGCTGCTTCCCGTATCCTGGCGGCATTAGATCACTATGGCCTCCATTGGGACAGTCAGGTTATCTATCAGTCCCAGCGTCATGAAGCCTATCGCGCCACATTAGACTGGTTGAAACAGCAGGGCCTGAGTTATTACTGCACGTGTACACGCAGCCGCATTCAACAGCTAGGGGGATTCTACGACGGTTATTGCCGTGACCGCCATTTACCTGCTGATAGTGCCGCCATTCGTTTGCGACAGACACAGCCGATTTATGCCTTTTATGATAAATTACTGGGTGAGTTGCATGTTGAATCTGCGCTGGCACAAGAGGATTTTATTATCCGCCGCAGAGATGGCTTGTTTGCTTATAATTTAGCTGTGGTGGTTGATGATGCTTTTCAAGGCGTGACAGAAATTGTGCGTGGGGCTGATTTGATTGAACCTACCGTGCGCCAAATAGCCTTCTACCAACAGTTACAACAGCCCGTTCCGAGCTATTTGCACTTGCCATTGGCACTGAATCATGACGGTAATAAGTTATCCAAGCAAAACCATGCAACACCGCTACCGGATGGCGATCCGCGCCCGATTTTGGTTGATGCATTGAAGTTTTTACATCAACCGCTGCCAGAATGCTGGCAAGATCTTGATTTACCGTTATTATTACGTTTTGCAGTCGAAAATTGGACGTTGGCAGCAATTCCGCTTCACGGGACAATAGCAGTCACTGAAAACACAACGGCATTCTCAAAGTAAGCACGGTGAGCTATGATTAGCCGCTGTTTTTCTGTAGTTCTGTTATTTATTAGCCACTATCGAGGTGTACCATTTTTACCCGAGTAGCCAATTTCTGCCGTAAGGTACTGATTCGCGATGATAAATCAGAACGCGATAACAAAGCTGTCCGTGATGATACGGCCCGTGATGGTAGTGCCCGTAAAGATAAAGTGCCCGGTGAAGATAGCGTGGCCCGCAAAGAGAAAAGGCCTGCCAGAACAAATACTGGCCGCAAGAATCATGCGGTGCCTGCTTCACAACAGAGTGCGATGACGATTATTCCGCGAGATCAGCACAATATTTCCCGTAGAGAAATCAGCGATAATGCGCTGAAGGTTCTCTATCGCCTGAATAAATCAGGCTATGAAGCCTATCTGGTTGGCGGCGGCGTCCGCGACCTGTTACTGGGCAAAAAACCGAAAGATTTTGATATCACCACCAGCGCGACACCAGAACAAGTGCGGAAATTATTCCGTAACTGTCGTCTGGTTGGCCGCCGTTTTCGCCTGGCCCATGTCATGTTTGGCCCTGAGATCATTGAAGTTGCCACTTTCCGTGGTCACCATGAGCAACAACCGGCGGAAGATAGCGACAAGAACTCTTCCCAGCAAGCGCAAAATGGCATGCTGCTGCGTGACAATATTTTTGGCACCATCGAAGATGATGCTCAGCGCCGTGATTTCACCATTAACAGCCTCTACTACGGTATTTCTGATTTTGCCCTGCGTGATTACACCGGTGGCTTGCGTGATCTGAAAGAAGGCATTATCCGGCTGATTGGTGATCCTGAAACTCGTTACCGTGAAGATCCCGTGCGCATGCTGCGTGCAGTGCGTTTTGCCGCCAAATTGGATATGACGATCAGCCAGGAAACCGCTGAGCCGATCCCACGTCTGGCCTCATTACTGCACGAGATCCCGCCAGCGCGCCTGTTTGAAGAATCACTCAAACTGTTGCAATCGGGTTATGGTTATAAAACCTATTTAAAACTGTGTGAATATCAGTTGTTCCAACCATTATTCCCATTGATTGCACGCAATTTCACTGAGCAGCATGACTCTCCGATGGAGCGCATTCTGGTTCAGGTACTAAAAAATACTGACCATCGTTTGCATAATGATCAACGCGTCAACCCAGCGTTCTTATTTGCGGCTATGCTTTGGTATCCGTTGATTGAACATGCGCAAAAACTGACGCAGGAAAGCGGTTTGGCGTATTACGATGCCTTTGCGCTGGCAATGAATGATGTGCTGGATGAAGAGTGCCGTTCGCTGGCCGTTCCAAAACGTATTACCTCACTGGTACGAGATATCTGGCTGCTGCAACTGCGCCTGTCTCGCCGTCAGGGTAAACGTGCGCACAAGTTGATGGAACATCCGAAATTCCGTGCTGCTTATGATCTGTTAGCGCTGCGGGCTGAAGTGGAAAATAACCATGAGTTGCAGCGTTTGACACAATGGTGGGGGGAGTTCCAGGAAGCCACACCGCTACAGCAGAAAACCATGCTGAATACGTTAGGGGCTGATCCGGCACCACGACGCTCTCGTCCCCGCCGCCCACGTAAGCCAGCACCACGTAAAGAAGGGGCATAATTCGCATCATGATCCGGGTCTATATCGCGTTAGGCAGCAATCAGGCTATGCCACTGCAACAGGTTAAAACCGCCCTGGAAGCGTTGGAGCATCTGCCACGCACCCGGTTAGTTGCATGTTCGCCATTTTATCGCACCAAACCGTTAGGCCCACAAGATCAGCCAGATTTTCTTAATGCCGTGGTAGCGTTAGATACCTCACTACCACCCGAGCAACTGCTGGACCACACTCAAGCCATTGAACGCAATCAGGGCCGGGTAAGGAAAGAACAACGCTGGGGGCCACGAACGCTGGACCTGGATATCATGCTGTATGGCTCACAGGTGATAACAACCGATCGCCTGACTGTGCCGCACTATGGTTTGAAAGAGCGCGAGTTTATGCTCTATCCGCTGGCTGATATCGCACCTGACCTGATTTTCCCCGATGGCGAAGCATTATCAGAACGCCTTAAATGGGTGGATAAAAACGGTCTGGTGCCTTGGTAACTCATACTTGCCAAATTCAACATATAGCATCCCTATCTGATATCCCCACCATCTTAACCCCTTGTCTCAGGAGAAAAGAGTGATGAAAGCCACCACCATGAGCCACTTGCGTCAATGGAAACAAGAAAAGCGTAAGTTCGCCACACTGACAGCCTATGATGCCAGTTTTGCCCAGTTGTTTGTCGAGCAAGGTATTGAGGTACTGCTGGTGGGTGATTCGCTCGGTATGACGTTACAAGGCTTCGACTCGACTCTGCCAGTAACCACCGCGGATGTGGCTTATCACACCCGTGCGGTGCGCCGAGGTGCGCCTCATTGCCTATTATTGGCAGATATGCCCTTCATGAGTTATGCCACACCAGAGCAAACATTTACTAATGCCGCAGAGTTGATGCGCGCCGGCGCCAATATGGTCAAACTGGAAGGCGGTAGCTGGTTATGTGATACCGTGCGCATGCTCGCTGAACGTGCCGTTCCGGTATGCGGGCATCTGGGATTAACCCCGCAGTCAGTTAATATCTTCGGTGGCTACAAAGTACAAGGCCGCGAAGAAGTAGCAGCAAATCAGCTACTGAAAGATGCACTGGCACTTGAACTCGCGGGGGCGCAATTATTGGTACTGGAATGCGTGCCAGTAGAACTGGCAAAACGGGTTAGCGAAGAGCTGGCTATTCCGGTGATTGGTATTGGTGCTGGTAATGTCACTGACGGGCAGATACTGGTTATGCACGATGCGCTGGGCATTACTGGCGGTCATACCCCTAAATTCAGTAAGAATTTCCTGGCACAAAGTGCCGGTGATATTCGCGCCGCCATTAAGCTGTATATTCAGGAAGTTGAAAGTGGCCTATATCCGGCGGAAGAACATACATTCCAGTAAATTTTGCGGATAATACGCTGCTATTACATCCTATTTATACCCAATAGATTTCAAGATGCAGGAAGGCGGCAAGCAGAGGCGAGGCCCATGAATGGGTCGAGTAATCACCGCAGCCAACACACCTGCAATTTGAAAGATGACCGGTATCGGAGAGAAGAATGCTGATTATTGAAACCCTGCCGCTATTGCGTCAGCAAATTCGCCGTTGGCGTCAGGAAGGAAAGCGAGTTGCACTGGTACCAACCATGGGTAACCTGCATGAAGGGCATATGACATTAGTGGAAGATGCCAAAACCCGTGCCGATGTGGTGGTCGTGAGTATTTTTGTCAATCCGCTGCAATTTGAACGCCCGGATGATTTAGCTCGCTACCCACGCACTTTGCAGGAAGATTGCGAGAAGTTGACCCGTCACGGTGTGGATCTGGTATTCGCCCCTGCGGCAGTCGATGTCTATCCATCCGGTCTGGAAAGCCAGACCTATGTCGACGTCCCTGCCCTGTCTACTATTTTAGAAGGTGCCAGTCGCCCTGGTCATTTCCGTGGTGTATCCACTATCGTCAGCAAACTGTTCAATCTGGTGCAACCAGATGTTGCCTGTTTTGGTGAAAAAGATTATCAGCAACTGGCACTGATCCGTAAAATGGTGGCGGATATGGGCTATGACATCAATGTTGTCGGGGTGCCGATTGTGCGGGCGAAAGATGGTCTGGCACTGAGTTCCCGCAATGGCTATCTGACGGCTGAAGAGCGAAAAATCGCCCCGCAGCTCAATAAGATAATGCAAGCTCTGGCCGAGAAACTGATCTTGGGTGAAAGGCAGATTGATGATTTGCTGGCTGACACCGCAGAGCAATTACGTCATGCCGGTTTTACCCCGGATGAACTGTTTATCCGCGATGCCCACACTTTGCAACCATTGACCATCGACAGTAAACAAGCCGTTATCCTGCTGGCCGCCTGGCTGGGTAAAGCACGCCTGATTGATAACCAACAGGTTGATTTGCGTAGTTAACCCCTGACTGCGGTGAATAGCGGCCGAGCCCGGTTTTCACCGCACATCCCCCTTCCCTGCTCCTCTTATTCTTCACCAAACAAGGTGTTAACCCGAAAGCATTTTCTCTGCCTTTTGTATGTAATACATCGCATAAATAAAAGGGGGTTGAAGATGGGAATTAGGGTTGGAAATCATCTGTTTTCCACTGAGATTAGTCACTCAGTCATCGCAAATATAGCGGAAAAAACACTACCACCATCGATGAGTTTATGGGAGATAATAAAGGACTTTTTCTGTTGTACCCATCATGCTGAAGCATTGGATTGTCTCTATCAACTGTACCATCCTCTGAATAATACCGATGCAATGAACCCGGAGGAAATTCGCGGCAACATAGCAAAAGCATTTAATCAATTAAAACAGTTAGCAGCACCAGGATATGAAGAGAGATTTTCTCAGCCTAAGGGGTCTAATAACCAAGAGCAACATTTCACTATTACTGATAAAAATGACGAATTTATATTAAATATAAGAATGAACATTAACACCAATAAATACACAATCTCCACCCCTAGTGGCGACCCAGTATGCCTATATCTGCGACCAAAGTCTGCACAAGCAACCGATAGACCGATGGGATCGGGGGCTTGATAGCAAGTCCCTGTTCCGCTAGCCGCAGACCCGTTTTAGTCTCCTGTTTTTATCACTCAATCGCTGAGCCATAGACAAGCGGTATAAAATCAGCAAAACTGGATGCTTCTCCCTAAATCAATCGATGATGGGATAGGATGCCAGACTTATTCTGGGTAATAACCGGGGTCAAAGGTAAGAGTTATGATACGCACTATGTTGCAAGGCAAACTGCATCGGGTCAAAGTCACTCAAGCTGATTTGCACTATGAAGGTTCCTGCGCTATCGATCAGGATTTTCTGGAAGCCGCTGGCATTCTGGAATACGAAGCCATTGATATTTATAACGTTGATAATGGTCAGCGTTTTTCCACTTATGCTATCGCCGCCGAACGCGGTTCACGGATTATCTCGGTGAACGGTGCCGCGGCGCGTTGTGCTTGTGTCGGTGATAAGCTGATCATCTGTTCCTACGTACAGATGTCTGATGCTGATGCCCGATTGCACCACCCTAAAGTGGCGTATTTTGAAGGTCAGAATCAACTGCAACGCAAAGCTAAAGCGGTACCGGTTCAAGTCGCTTAATTACCCTTTGTACTTGAAGCCGCAGGGGTGTTAGCTACGTTCACTTACCCGAATCACTGACTTCAGTCAGCTCCTCGGGATGCGTTTACTTGCTGGCCTACCTGCGACTCCAATTACTTTGGGTAATATCCTTCTTACTGAAGGCTCAGGTTAGCCACGTTTGCTCACCTGTATTCTTGGTCTTTCAAGATAAAAAATGGTGCCTTACCAGAGCACCATCTTTCATATCCTCTTCATACCATCGAGTTGTTAATCCGACTCCATCACCGCAGGTGCAGGGGCAACCGGCTGGCCAGGTTCATTGGCAATACGCTCTGCCATAGTCGGTATTGAATCAGTACGCAGAATATAAAGCCGTTTGAGGGTATACGGATTATCACCGGGTTTAACCTTGCCTTGTATGGTGGTCACCGCCAAATGGAAACCGGCATTTTTAGCCGCATCGATAGCGGTTTGGTTAAAGCCACCAAAGGGATATGACAGAAAGATCACGTGCGGATTAAATTGAGATAACGCTCGTCGTGAGTGTTCAAAATCAAAAACAATATTGTGATAAGAACGGCTCAATAAGATAGGGTTACGTTTATTATCAGTCCGGTGTAAAAAATGAGTATGAGACTGAACATCAAATACATCCTGAATCTCTTTCAATTCAGAGATACTCATAAACTGTAATGAATCAGGGTTCCATTTTTGTGGATGGCGCTTAATTCGTGATGAAATAATAAACGCCGTAGCCCGGAAGCCATTTTCTTTCAATATAGGATATGCGTAGCGGTGGACCGATTTAAGACCATCGTCAAAGGTCAGTACTACAACTTTTGCGGGCAGATTAATCTTGTTATTGAGATAACCTTCAAGCTGATAGAGCGAAATCGTGTCGTAACCTGTCTGCTTGAGATAGGTCATCTGGTTACTGAATGCCGCATCAGAGGTGGTGGTTGATGTATTGAGGAAACGTTTATTCTCCTCATTCTTCAACATATGGTGATAGGTCAGGATCGGGATGCCGTTATCGATTTCAGCATCGACGCTACTGACATAGCCTAAGCGATCACCAATATTGACCTGATACCAGGTATTCCCTAACCGGTCTTTCAATTTACCCACGATAGGATAACGCAAGTTATCTACCAGCGTAGCAAACTGCTCACTGCGCACATCCGCCGCCAGATAGACAGGAGTTTCGCGCTTGATCAATATATTTTGATTGGGCAGGGGTTTATTCAAATCACCCAAGATATCGTTGGTTTTTCGTGCTTTGTTGATATCTTCTAAATCGTCCTTATCAATAAAGCCGATGCCATTACCAAATTTAAATTCATAGTATTCTGCCGCGGCGGGTAAAACCTGAATAAGTTGATCTTCTTTAATCTCACCGACAGGAATGACCTTCTCACCAACCAGTGAATATATTTCGCTATCACGCTGTGCAACCATATATTTAGGCGTAAGTGTTGCTTCATCAGGTAAGAGATCTGCATGGGTTGCCGGTATCATTACCGACATGACAAGACCGAGTAGCATCCCAATAGCTATTCTGTTTTTATGCCACATTATCGTTCTACTTATGCGCATTTGGCGCTGAATTGAAAAGGGGAAAATCTGGTGCGCCAGCATAGCACAAGACGCCAGAAGTTGAGAAAGACGATATTAGATGGGGACATTATTTATTACGTTTAAATTCCAGTATTAACAACAATTAACTAACTAATAATTCACGATCAATCTCTGCTAATAGCCAAAATCATTGGCGTTACAGCAAGGCGGCAAGTCAGCGCATCCCGATGAGCTTACAGCAGTAAGTGATTCGGGTAAGTGAACGTAGCCAACACCGCTGTAACGTCAAGGCCGAAAAGAATACCCAAAGTCATTGGCGTTACAGCAAGGCGGCAAGTCAGCGCATCCCGATGAGCTTACAGTAGTAAGTGATTCGGGTAAGTGAACGTAGCCAACACCGCTGTAACGTCAAGGCCGAAGGGTATTAGGTGCGTAGCCCACGACCACGCTCTATCAAATACCAAGCCCACGCATAAAACACCGCGATGAATACCACCAAAACACCAATGGTCAATACCAATGGCACATCAGAAATCCCAAGGAAGCCATAACGAAACCCGCTTATCATGTACACAATGGGATTTAGTTTCGATACCGCCTGCCAAAAAGGGGGCAGTAATGATAGCGAGTAAAAGACCCCGCCCAGATACGTCAAGGGGGTCAGCACAAAAGTAGGCACCAGGCTGATATCATCGAACGTTTTGGCAAATACCGCATTCAGTAACCCACCGAGGGAAAACAGAATGGCCGTCAGCATCAATGTCAGTGCAATCATTGACCAAGAGTGGACATGCAACGGTACGAAGAACAGTGAGATAATCGTTACCAGAATACCGACACAGATCCCACGGGCGACCCCACCACCGACATAACCGATAATCACAATATGTGTGGGTACCGGTGCTACCAGCAACTCTTCAATACTGCGCTGGAATTTAGCACCAAAGAACGATGCAGCGACGTTGGCATATGAGTTGGTGATAACCGCCATCATAATCAAGCCGGGAACGATAAATTGCATATAATTAAAACCGCCCATATCACCAATTCGGGCACCAATCAGGTTGCCGAAAATAACGAAATAGAGCGACATAGTAATCACCGGTGGTACCAGTGTTTGAATCCAGATACGAGCAAAACGCGTGATTTCTTTGATCCAAATACTCTGTAATGCTACCCAATATAGGCGGGTCATGCTTTCTCTCCCCCGTTACCATTAACCAAGGTGACAAATAGCTCTTCCAGACGGTTAGCCTTGTTGCGCATACTTTGTACCTGAATTCCCTGAGCGTTCAATTGACTGAATAAACCATTCAGACCTTGCTCACGCTTAACATCAACCTCCAGCGTTGAGGTGTCCGTCAGACGATAGCCATAACCTTCCAGCTTAGGTAGCGGGCTTTTAATACCCAAATCAAAAATAAAGGTTTCTGACTCAAGTTTGCCAAGCAACTGCTTCATGGTGGTATTTTCCACCAGTTCACCATTCTGGATAATACCAATGTTACGGCACAGCATTTCTGCTTCTTCCAGATAGTGAGTAGTCAGAATAATGGTGGTCCCCTGCGCATTCAGCTCTTTCAGGAACCCCCACATCGAGCGGCGTAACTCGATATCCACCCCAGCGGTAGGTTCATCAAGGATTAGCAACTTCGGCTCATGCATCAGCGCACGCGCAATCATCAAACGGCGCTTCATCCCGCCCGACAGCCGGATAGCGCGCTCATTGCGTTTGCTCCACAAATCCAACTGAGTGAGGTATTTCTCGGCACGTTGTAACGCCTCACGCCGCGTGACGCCGTAATACCCCGCTTGGGTAATCACAATCTGCAACACCGTCTCGAATGGGTTGAAGTTAAACTCCTGTGGTACTAACCCAAGTTGGCGTTTGGCATTCACGATATCGTTATCAATATCGTAACCAAAAACTTGTACCTTACCGGACGTTTTGTTCACTAATGAACTGATAATACCAATGGTGGTCGATTTACCCGCACCATTCGGCCCAAGCAGGGCATAAAAATCACCTGCCTCTACGCGCAGATCAATGCCACGTAGTGCCTGAACGCCACCTGCATAGGTTTTGGTTAGTTGCGTTATTTCCAGTGCATATGTCATAAGTAAAAAAGAACCTTATTCTATGAGTTTCTCAGCGATAACAGCATACCCATGCCTTGCTTAGCTCGCCTGTCAGGGCAAGTTACGGGGAGCAGAAGGGATCATGGGTCGATACCGAGAAGATGTTACGCAGACGAAAATTGCGCGATCAACAGGGTCACTGTTCCGATTTCAAAATCGTCATCCTTGCCGTATATTATCTTATCGCAATCCGTTCATTACAGGCTATTTACATTAATGAAAGAAATAGAGAAGCTCCTCGCGAATAATGACATGTGGTCAAACTCTATCAGTAAAGATGACCCCGATTTTTTTGAACACCTGGCGCAAGCCCAGAAACCCCGTTTTCTGTGGATTGGCTGTTCAGACAGCCGCGTCCCCGCAGAGCAACTAACTGGTCTAAAAGCGGGTGAATTATTCGTTCACCGCAATGTAGCCAATCTGGTTATCCATACGGATCTCAACTGCTTGTCCGTGGTGCAATACGCCATCGATGTTTTGCAGGTCGAACACATCATTATCTGTGGTCACCTTGGTTGTGGCGGTGTCGAAGCGGCGATCAAAGGTGAAGAGATGGGCCTTATCGATAACTGGTTACTGCATATTCGTGATCTTTGGTATAAGCACAGCTCACTGCTGGGTGAGCTACCACAAGAAGAACGCAGCGATATGTTATGTAAAATCAATGTCGTAGAACAAGTCTATAACCTGGGTCATTCGACTATTGTCCGGTCCGCCTGGAAGCGTGGGCAGAAAGCCATGATTCACGGCTGGGTCTATGGTATTGAAGATGGCAAACTGACTGATTTGAAAGTCTCGGCCACCAGCCTCAGTAGCCTTGAAGTCCTTTACCGTGAAGCGATGGCAAAGTTACTGCAACCTAATAGAAAAGACTGAACAGTCGCCAGGGAGGGTGTTCAAGCACACCCTCTCCCATCCCTAAATGCTGCTAAAGACACTCGAACTCAAAATATTGACGTGCAGTGACCAGCGGCAAATAAGGCGTAGCGAGCTAAGTCAGTTTGAGTGCGCCCAGCACGCAACAACCGGAGCGTACACGTAGTACGTGAGGATTCTAAGTACTGCGTAATCTCAAAATGGCGACGCACAGTAGCCGTTCCTGATCACTCGTCAAACATGACAACCTTTCCTACATAAGGAAGATGTCTATATCTTTGAGCATAATCGATACCGTAACCCACCACAAATTCATCAGGAATGGCGAAGCCGACCCACTCAACCGGCACCTGAACTTCGCGACGCTCTGGTTTATCCAGCAACGTGCAGATAGCCAATGATTTTGGCCCACGCAATTGCAGAATTTCACGCACTTTACTTAATGTATTACCGGAGTCGATTATATCTTCAACAATCAGCACATCCTTACCACGGATATCTTCATCTAAATCTTTCAGGATTTTCACATCTCGCGTGGTACTCATGCCATTGCCGTAGCTGGAGGCCGTCATAAAATCGACTTCATGGGAAACATCAATGGCACGGCATAAGTCAGCCATAAACATAAATGAGCCACGGAGCAACCCGACCAGCACCATTTCACTGCCGCTGTCGCGGTAGTGTTCGGAGATTTGGCGGCCTAATTCGGCAATTCGGGCTTTGACTTCCTGCTCGGAAATCATGACTTCTACAGTGTGTTTCATAAGTATTTACGTCGCTTTTTTACGTTACTTGCCACAAGAAAGCCGCTGAGTTTACCATAGCCTAAGCGATGTTGCGACGGACTCACCCGCCGCACACATAACCTGTTGATACCCCCTAAGCGCTGACGGTAAAACCCAACATCATGCCAGTATCTTCATGTTCCAACAGATGGCAGTGGGCCATATAAGGCATACTGGCTGGTGCGAGGTGACTAAAACGCACTAATATCTCACTGCGAGCACCTTCCACTCGTACAATATCTTTCCAGCCACGGCGATGCTCTGCCGGTGGTTTGCCGTTTTCTGTCAAAATACGGAACTGTGTCCCGTGGACATGGAAAGGATGTAACATCATGTCGCCTTCACCAGAAACGGTCCACTTCTCGAATTTCCCGAGCTTCGCGTCAAACGCCGGTTCAGTCATCGAGAACGGTTTGCCGTTAATCATATTGGCATGGCTGAAATCAAAAGCTGCCGCACCTTTCATCGCGCCACTCGCCATGCCTTTCATATTGCCACTCTCCATACCGGCCATATTACTGTGATCCATGCCATTCATGGCACCGTTACCCATGTTCATGCCAGCCATTGCTTGCATACCATAACGGCTCATCAGCGCTTGCATCCCTAACATATCCAATTTCGGATCCATCATCAGTTGGAACCAGCGCTCTTGCAGGCCAGTGGCATCGGCTAATGCCGGTACCACAACCAGCGAATCCGGGAGCACCTTGCTACCGGCGGCCAGTGATGGCTGAATGCGCAATACCGGTAATGGCTTATCGAACGGGGCCAGGGTCATACCCATCTGTTTCACTGGCAAAGTAACCAGATCAAGCGGCTTACCATCAGCGGTATCCACCAGCACCTCAAAACGTTCACCCATCAGTATTGGCAACTCACGCACGGCTACCGGTTCGGCCAGTAAGCCACCGTCGCTGGCAATCACATACATCGGGCGGCCATCGCTGAGTGCCAAATTAAGGGAGCGGGCATTACAGCCATTGAGCAGCCTTAGCCGCACCCAACCGCGTGGGGTGATTTGCTGCGGATAGTGTGCTCCATTGGTAAACATCCGATCGCCAAACCAACCAACAGCCGCCGTTATCACATCTAACTGATAATCAATCTGCCCATCTTTACCCAGTAATTTATCCTGCAAAATAACCGGAATATCATCTACACCCCACAGCTTTGGCAGAGGAAGTTTCTCGCTCTCACTGTCATCGATCAGGACCAATCCGCCTAAGCCCATGGCCACTTGCTGGCCAGTCTTCCCATGAGTGTGGGGATGGAACCAGCAGGTAGCCGCCGGTTGATCGACACTAAAAACAACCTGCCGGGTTGTGCCGGGTTGAATCAGTGCCTGTGGACCACCGTCCACTTCGCCGGGGATTTCCAGTCCGTGCCAGTGCACCGTGGTCGCTTCTGGTAGGGAATTAGTGATATCAATAGTGACCGGTTTGCCTCGTTGCAAACGGATGGCAGGCCCCAGTAGATTGCCATTATAACCCCAGGTCTGCGTTGCTGCGGAGGGTAGCCAGGCCACAGTACCAGTCTGGATATTCAAATTAATTTTGCTATTGGCATCGGGCTGGAGCAGAGGTGGAATAGGCAGTGGTGAGAAATCTGCGGCCAAGGCCGCGCGGCTCCATAACGGCAGTGAAGTGGCGGCTCCAAGAGCTGCCGTTAACTTAATAAAATCACGGCGATGCATGGTCGTCTCCATCTTGATAATGAGTGAGTGCCTGCAAGACACAAAAACAGCAGTCTGTGAGCTTAAACCCTCCCCTTACAGGAAGGTCAAGACGTAATCAATCACTTGGTGAATCAATCCAAATCAGGTAAGTGATTCTGGTGATAAATCTGCTTGCAGTAACCTCGCCTGGCAAGGCGCATGGTGCGGGAGAGTCACCTGCATCGCTAACAACCCTGCGGCTTCAACTACGAAGGGTATAATAAAATTTACTCTGAACCATCACAGTGTGATAACGTCTGTTAACAATGAACAAGCCTGTTTCCGCTATGAAAAGAACAACGTTAGTTATGCTGCTGCTTACTCTGTGCGGATTTTCATCTGCCAGTTCTGCATTAAGTGAATCCGAAGCAGAAGATCTTGCGGATCTGACTGCGGTATTTGTCTATCTGAAAAATGATTGTGGTTATAACGAATTACCCAATAACGAAATCAAACGGGCTATCGTCTATTTTGCTCAGCAAAATCGCTGGGACCTGCGTAACTATAATAGCTTTAATATGAAAGCGTTGGGCGAAGAGAGTTATCGCGACCTGCGTGGTATTGCTATTCCAGTTCCTACCAAATGCAAGTCTCTGGCCCGTGACTCGTTGAGTTTATTGGCTTACGCGAACTAACAATCCCGCCTTTATCCTTTCAGTCTGAAATTCCACCGTGCAACCTCATCCAGAGTTGGCTATGATGTTGCCCCCATTTTTCATGGCTGTTACTGCGAAGGAGAAGCCCCGAACATGTCACAGAAAGAACTATGGTATGAAACATTGCATGCCAACTTCGGTCAGTATTTTTCAGTAGAAAATGTGCTGTACCACGAGAAAACCGAGCATCAGGATCTGGTGATTTTTGAAAATCCCGTGCTGGGCCGTGTCATGGCACTGGATGGCGTGGTTCAGACGACCGAGCGCGATGAGTTTATCTATCACGAAATGATGACTCATGTGCCGTTACTGGCCCACGGTCAGGTGAAGAAGGTACTTATCATCGGTGGTGGTGATGGTGCCATGCTGCGTGAAGTCAGCCGCCATAAAAATATCGAACAGATTACCATGGTGGAAATTGACGCCGGTGTCGTGGAGTTCTGCCGCCAATATCTGCCGAATCACAGTGCGGGTGCCTATGACGATCCTCGTTTCACATTAGTTATTGATGATGGTGTTAATTTCGTTAACCAGAGCACTGAAAAATTCGATGTCATCATCTCCGACTGTACCGATCCCATCGGCCCAGGAGAAAGCCTGTTTACCTCAGTTTTCTACGAGGGATGTGCCCGTAGCCTGAACCAAGGCGGCATTTTTGTGGCGCAAAACGGCGTATGCTTCCTACAACAGGATGAAGCCGTCGGCAGCCACAATAAGCTTAACCACTATTTCAGTGATGTCAGTTTTTATCAGGCCGCAATTCCGACCTATTATGGCGGTATTATGACCTTCGCGTGGGCGACTCAGAACCCCTCGCTGCGTCAGTTGGATCTTGCCACGCTACAACAGCGTTTTGCTGAAGCAGGCCTAAACTGCCGCTACTATAACCCAGCCATTCATGTCGGCAGCTTTGCCTTGCCGCAGTATCTGCTGGATGCCTTAACAGCCAAATAAGGAGGTGAACTAAATTGTCCAAGCTTAAACTACACGGCTTCAACAACCTGACCAAAAGCCTGAGTTTTTGTATTTACGATATTTGTTATGCCGAGACCGCAGACGACCGCGATGGCTATATCGCCTACATTGACGAACAGTACAACGCCAACCGCCTGACCGAGATCTTGAGCGAAACCTGCTCGATCATTGGCGCAAATATATTGAATGTCGCACGTCAGGATTACGACCCTCAGGGGGCGAGTGTTACCATTCTCGTCAGCGAAGAACCGGTCGATCCGCGCGATGTTGATACCTCTGAGCACCCCGGCCCGCTGCCAAATGCAGTGGTTGCCCATTTGGACAAGAGCCATATCTGCGTTCATACCTACCCAGAAAGCCACCCTGAAGCGGGGTTATGCACTTTCCGCGCAGATATCGAAGTCTCTACCTGCGGAGTGATTTCACCGCTGAAAGCCCTGAATTACCTTATCCATCAGTTGGAGTCCGACATTGTTACGATGGATTATCGCGTGCGAGGTTTTACCCGTGATATCAATGGGATAAAGCATTTTATCGATCATAAGATCAACTCGATTCAGAATTTCATGTCTGACGATATGAAGTCGCTGTATCACATGATGGATGTGAATGTTTATCAAGAAAACATCTTTCATACCAAGATGATGTTGAAAGACTTCGATTTGAAGCATTATCTGTTTAACGCCAAGCCGGAAGAGCTGAGTGCCGCAGAAAGAGAACGTATTACTCGCCTGTTATATAAAGAGATGCAGGAAATCTACTATGGCCGCAATGTGCCAGAAATGTGATACGTTGCCGGTAATACCACTGTATTTATATGTTATTAATCAGTAATAAGTCAGACAAGAAACCGATTAATCGGGCATAACTCTTTTTGCCCGGTTAATACCTCCAACTCAAGGAATGACCCCGCGAATGAACCGCCTCCCCACCCTATATGGCATTATTGCAATCCTGCTTTGGAGCATGAGTGTCGCTTTAACGCGCGGACTATCTGAAACCTTGGGTCCGTTTGGGGCCGGAGCGGCAATTTACAGCCTGAGTGGAGTTTTGGTGTGGTTGGTGGCGGGTAAACCTACGTTACGTGGACAGCATCCAGCTTATCTGTACGGTTGTGGTTTACTATTTGTGGTGTATATGGTGGCGTTCGCTTTGGCTATTGGTATGGCTAATGACCGTCAGCAGACACTGGAAATTGGCTTGATCAATTACCTGTGGCCGAGTTTAACCTTGCTGTTAGCGGTTCCATTACTTAAGCTGCGTGCCCGTTGGTGGTTATGGCTGGGAGTTGCACTTGCTCTATTCGGTGTAATCTGGGTAGTCAGCGGTGGAAACGGACTAGATATCAACGTATTGAGCACCAATGTTCGCAGTAACCCTCTGGCCTACAGCCTGGCACTCATCGCGGCGTTTACCTGGGCGGCTTATTCCAATCTGGTCCGTTTGTACAGCCGTGGACCAGGGGCGTTGCCGCTGTTTTTACTCGCCTGCGCCCTGTGTTTGTGGGTCATGTTCTTTATGCTGACCCCCGGCAAGTTGCATTTCACCACACGGGCAACATTTGAACTGTTACTTATGGGAGCCAACACTGCGCTGGCCTATCTGTGTTGGGATATTGCCATGAAAAAGGGCAATGCCACATTAGTGGCTGCTCTATCCTACTTCACACCACTGCTATCGATATTGATTGCCAGCTTGTGGCTCAATACCCTGCCCTCAGCCGCTTTCTGGCCTGGAGTGGCGATGGTGGTGGTAGGTTCTCTGCTGTGCTGGTCTGCCAGCCGCAATCCCCTTCGGACTTGAAGCCGCAGGTTGGCAGCAACTCCAAGTTCTTTGAGTAAATATTTTATTTAGAAGTAATGAAGTTACGATAGCCTTTCAATACCAGCAGAAAGTCCTCTAACCCGCACAGACAGAGGCTTTCTTCATCATAGTAATTCATGCCCTCTTCCATCTCATCGCCGTCTAGATCCAGTTGATTGGCACGCACCATCACTTCTTCCCCATCCAGCCACAAGGTATATTCATGGCCGGTCAACTGCCACTGGCGCTCACTGCCTTTCACTTCCATAGCGGCAGCTTCAATTTGATCGAGTTTCGCCAGGTCGCCCTTAATCTCTTCATTGAGCCAATGGCCGATCACTTCATGTCCCATGGAGAATCTGACCAGCACTTGCCCTGTTAAATCACGCAAGAATTCATAGTCCATAGCATGCCCTCCTGATGCTCTTATAATTATTGTAACCGTATTTAGCCCACCCACTTGGCGCAAGCTCGCAAAGCCGGTAAATACCACTAAGATTTCACTACCAGACGGTTTGTTTAAAATAGAAACGGGAGGCCATAGGCCTCCCGTCAGATACGTATTATACATCATACCCAAAGTAATTGGTGTTACAGATAGGCGGCAAGCTAACAGCCCTGTAACTCCAAAGACAAAGGGTATAGCTGTTTAGACTGCGGTTTGGAAGATAACACCGTCAGCTTTGTCCGTATATTGGCTCAACTGATCGAAGTTCAGGTAGCGATAAGTATCCTCTGCGGTCTTATCAACCTGAGCCATATAAGTTTGATATTCCTCAGGCGTTGGCAGACGCCCCAGCAGTGATGCAATCGCCGCCAGTTCAGCCGACGCCAGATAGACATTTGCCCCATTCCCCAAGCGATTCGGGAAGTTACGGGTTGACGTAGAAACCACTGTCGCACCATCAGCCACACGAGCCTGGTTACCCATACACAGTGAACAGCCCGGAATCTCAATACGGGCACCACTCTTACCAAAGACGCTGTAGTAGCCCTCTTCGGTCAACTGCGCGGCATCCATTTTGGTCGGCGGTGCAACCCACAAACGTGTTGGCAATTGGCCTTTGTGTTGATCCAGCAACTTACCTGCCGCGCGGAAATGGCCGATGTTGGTCATGCAAGAACCGATAAACACTTCATCGATCTTGCTATTCGCCACATCAGACAATAAGCGGGCATCATCTGGATCGTTTGGCGCACACAGAATAGGTTGCGTGATATCAGCCAGATCGATTTCGATCACCGCTGCATATTCCGCATCGGCGTCGCCTTCCAATAGATTTGGATTCGCCAGCCAGCTTTCCATACCATTAACACGGCGCTCCAACGTACGACGGTCACCGTAGCCTTCCGCAATCATCCACTTCAACAAGACGATATTGGATTGCAGGTATTCGATAATCGGCGCTTTATCCAGTTTAATGGTACAACCGGCAGCAGAACGCTCAGCAGAGGCATCAGCCAGTTCGAACGCTTGCTCGACTTTCAGCTCTGGCAGGCCTTCAATTTCCAGAATTCGGCCAGAGAAGATGTTCTTCTTGCCTTGCTTCTCAACCGTCAGCAGGCCTTCCTGAATCGCGTAGTAAGGAATTGCATGCACCAGATCACGCAGAGTGATACCCGGCTGCATTTTACCTTTAAAACGCACCAGCACCGATTCAGGCATGTCCAAAGGCATTACACCTGTTGCGGCCGCAAAGGCCACCAAACCAGAACCTGCCGGGAAGGAGATCCCAATCGGGAAACGAGTATGGGAATCACCACCGGTACCAACCGTATCTGGCAACAGCATGCGGTTCAACCACGAGTGGATGATGCCATCACCAGGACGCAGCGATACGCCACCACGGTTCATAATGAAATCAGGCAAAGTATGGTGAGTGGTCACATCAACGGGCTTAGGATAAGCGGCAGTATGACAGAATGACTGCATCACCAAATCAGCGGAGAAGCCCAGACAGGCCAGGTCTTTCAGTTCATCACGGGTCATCGGGCCGGTGGTGTCTTGTGAACCGACCGAGGTCATCTTAGGTTCGCAGTATTCGCCTGGGCGCACACCTTCAACACCACATGCGCGGCCAACCATTTTCTGTGCCAGCGAGAAGCCTTTATTGCTTTTGGCAACCGGCTTCGCCACACGGAATACTTCGCTGACTGGCAGACCCAGCGACTCACGAGCTTTAGTGGTCAAGCCACGGCCAACAATCAGTGGAATACGCCCACCAGCACGGACTTCGTCCAGCAACACGTCAGTTTTCAGCTCGAAGGTCGCGAGTATCTCACCAGTATCATGGCGGCGTACTTCGCCGAGATACGGGAAGATATCAATCACGTCGCCCATGTTTAGATTGGCAACATCCACTTCGATTGGCAAAGCACCGGCATCTTCCATCGTGTTAAAGAAGATCGGGGCAATTTTGCTGCCCAGCACCACACCGCCGCCGCGCTTGTTCGGCACGTAAGGGATGTCGTCGCCCATAAACCACAGCACCGAGTTAGTGGCGGATTTACGGGAAGAACCGGTACCGACTACATCACCGACGTAGGCCAGCGGGAAACCGATTTTGTTCAGTTCTTCGATCTGTTTGATCGGGCCAACGCTACCCGGTTGATCTGGGTGAATGCCTTCACGGGCATTTTTCAGCATCGCCAAGGCATGTAGTGGAATATCAGGGCGCGACCAGGCATCTTGCGCCGGGGACAAATCATCGGTATTGGTTTCACCGGTTACTTTGAATACGGTGACCGTGATTTTTTCGGCCAAAGGCGGTCGGGAGAGATACCATTCGGCATCAGCCCAGGATTGCATCACCTTCTTGGCGTGTGGGTTACCCGCTTTGGCTTTTTCTTCCACATCGTAGAAGTTATCAAACATCAGCAAGGTGTGAGATAACGCTTTGCCCGCAATCGGTGCCAGCTTTTCGTTATCTAACGCATCAATCAGCGGATGAATGTTATAACCGCCCTGCATAGTGCCAAGCAGTTCAATCGCTTTTTCAGCGTTAATCAGAGGGGAGTTGGCTTCACCCTTGGCAATCGCCGCCAGGAAACCGGCTTTAACGTAGGCTGCTTCATCAACACCGGGTGGAACACGGTTGATCAGCAGATCTAACAAAAATTCTTCTTCGCCCGCCGGCGGATTTTTTAATGATTCAACCAGCGCGGCCATTTGTGATGCATCTAATGGCTTGGGGACGATACCCTCAGCAGCACGCTCGGCTACGTGCTTACGGTATTCTTCTAGCACGACTCTCTCCTCGCTTTTATTGTCATTTATACCCATCATCTTTCAAACCGCAGATGTGTTGGCTGCTCTCGCTCACCCGAATCACTTACTTATGTAAGCTCATCGGGACTCTCTCGTTGGCCGCCTTCCTGCACCTTGAAATCTATTGGGTATATTTCCAGGCTATCAGTAGCCACCAGCCATCATCACTGATGCAGTAGGTGTAAGTAAGATGCCCAGTTTGCCCAGCCAGCATACCAGTATTTGAACTCAGTGTTAATTCGTTCACATAAAAGCAACATTAAATTTTTGCTGAATCGTTGAGCGCAGTGTAATCACCTGAAGTATTGATAATGGCTCTCAGTTAGCCTCTCACCGTAGGGCAATATCCGCAAAAACACCGCTGTATGATAACCACAGTAAATGAATGGATACCATCTCTCTATGAGAATCTCGTGCTATTGATATGACTTTTAGGGTGATAAATAACGAAGGGAAGATATTGTGGCGATAAATGAAGCAGAAACAGCCGATAACCACTGTTTCTGCTTTGATAAAAGACTCTATGCCCCAAGTATGAAGGGCATTTAGAATTGGGTATTCAAGCTAACAAAATAGGTCCGGCCCGGCTCATTGTAAGTCGCTGCCCCTGCACCCGCGATACCGGCTACGCTCTGAGCATTCCCGGCACGGAACTGGCGTTTGTCGAACAGGTTTTCAATCCCAGTGGTGACACTGACATTTTTTGTCACTGTATAGCTAGCACTGAGACCAAAGATGGCATATGGGCTGACTTCATTGCGTGCCGTACCCGTAACCGGCAGACCTTGATAGTCATATTTTTTCGGCTTCTGACGCCCATACCAGGTCACCGTGGATAGCAGTGACAAATCATCAGTTGCCTGCCAGTTCAGTGAACTATTCAAAGTAAACTCCGGCGTGATCGATAAGTAATCGCCGGTGCTTTTGTTCTTCGACTCCAGCATGTAGGTCAGATTGCTGCTCCACTGTACTGTCTCAGTGAAGGGCACGGTCAGATTACCTTCCAACCCTTCCACCAACGCTTTCGGCACGTTACTCCACTTGAAGATATCGGAATTAGCATAAGCACCGGTACCACCACTGGCAGTCCCGAGGGAGACCAAACCCGGCTCGATCTTATTACGATAATCATTACGGAAGTAAGTGATACCGGCAATAATGCCGTCATCGTGGAACTCGAACCCGATCTCTTTGTTTACGCTGGTTTCAGCAGACAGAGAATCATTACCCATCAGGTAGCAACTGCCGCCACCGCCATAGCAACCTTGACCACGGCTATATAACAGATAGTTAGGGTTGGTTTGATAGAGATTTGGCGCTTTATAAGAACGGGCAATACCCATTTTCATGGTGAAGTAATCACCCAGTTCCTGTGACAGATTCAGGCCCGGACTCCAGTTGCTTCCCGCGGTGCTGTGATGATCAAAGCGCAGTGCTGGGGTGAGCATGGTGGTATCCGTCAACTCGATATTATCCTCAACAAATACCGAGGCTATCTGCGCCGAGCTACGAGTATTACGCCCAGTCCCCGTCAAGCCGCTGACACTGCCACCCTCACTCGTCGTTTGGGTATTAGAGCTTGGATCGTTCATTTTCTGGTCATTCCATTCCGCCCCCACGGTCAGCACCTGATTAACGCCCAATTCAAATGGCAGGTTAACCTCGGAGTGGGCCAGATAGTTGTCCAGCTTGATAGTACTGAAATATTTATTTGAGAATATGCCTTCTGTACCGCCCGCCAGCCCCTCATTAATTCGTGAGTTGCGCGTATCTTCATACTGAAAATAGGAGGTTGTACTGACGCCGTTATCCCAAAAGCCACGGTGTGTTAGCGAGAAATTATCGCGGTACATCACGTTAGTTTCCGCACCGTATAAGCTGCGAACTATGGCATTGCTGTTTGTGTTTTGTGTATCACCGGCATAAATATTTCCCTGGCGGCTATAACCTGCCTCGAACTCCAGAGATTGGCCTTGGGCAAATTCCCAACGCAGTAACCCGTTGATATCTTTATTTCGTACCCCTTCACGGCCAGCAGGCAGTGTACCGGCCTGGTTACCGGTACGGGCAGATTCATGGCCTTGGTTAATATCCCAATCATCAGCATCGGTTTTATTGTATCCGCCATACAAGCGGAAACTGACGGTATCACTTAGCGGCCCCAACAGACTGAAATCGGTACGACGAGTCGCGCCTTCCTCACTGTGCTGCGGCAGGTTCATGTAGGCGTTCCAGCTACCATGTAGTTCTTTGTCCGGCTGTTTGGTGATGATATTCACTACACCACCGGCTGCACCGTTGCCATAGCGTGCCGCTGACGGCCCGCGTAAAACTTCTATTTTCTCAACCATATTCGCGGGAACCCAGTTGGTATCACCACGGGTATCACGTTCACCACGCCAGCCATAACGCACCGCATTACGGCTGGAGACCGGTATGCCATCAATCATAATCAGCGTATTTTCAGGTCCCATGCCACGAATATCAATTTGGCGATTATTGCCACGCTGACCACTGGCAGAGTTACCGGAAAGATTAACACCCGGCATGGTGCGGATAATTTCGGACAGGTCATTCGCGGGTGGCCGTTTGCGGATATCTTCTGCGGTGATAGTGGATGCCCCCAGCGCCTGACGAACTTGCTGTTGAGCGGTCACCACCAGCGTATCTCCGGTGGTTGCCGACCCACCGGCCACAGCAGGCTCTTGCTGCGATGTGGTGGCGGTTGTTTGCGCTGTCGTCTGTGTCGCTGCTGTGGACTCAGCTTGATTTGTCGCTTGAGTTTGTGCCCAGAGCGGAGTCGATATGCAAATACCGATCAATGTCGTCAGAGAACGCCGTTGCCATTTTACTTTCATTACACTTTCCCCTGATGCAAAAAAGCCCACAGCAAATATCCGCAGAGTAAAATCTCTGGCAATCTATTCGTTGGGCGATAAAGGCGAACAAGATTGATAATTATTTCCATTATCAATTCATCGCGTTAATTGTTACATTTGCATATAGGGAAAAGGTTTGTGCAAACAGCAAATCTGTTTGTCAGAACGTCAATGTTGTCATAATGTCAGTAGAGAGTTCGTCATGTCGACGGTGAAGCAAAACAAATTACGCAATGTCTCTCCCTCATCCAAACCGATTTATCGTGAACAAATTGTGCAACAATCGAATCTGGTTGCCAGTGATTATCAACTGAGCAGCGTGAAATCATTGTCCACTGACCCGGTATTGTTTGGCGACTTTCAAGTATTGCGTCTGAACCCACATCTGATTTTACATACCGCGAATGTCACCAACCTCTGTGATATCAAGACACAAAACCGGCTTAATCCAGCACTGAAACTGGCTATTGTGGTTAGTGGCAGCGCGCATATCTCATTCGGCGGTCAACAGTTGCATTTGCAGGAAAAAGGCGATGCCTCGCTGGTCTCATTAACTGAAAGCACCCTGTTTACTCGCCACGGTAAAAACAACAGTCACGAGCGCACATTAACACTGACTTTTGACCGTGAATGGCTGTATGGCGATTTGCTGCCACAAGCCGGTGCATGGGATACGTTGTATAACTTTACCCAACAGCATCTGGCGATTCATTTATGGCGCCCATCAGTTCACTCGCAAGCCATTGCTCAGAAAATAGCGAGCGCCCCACCCTTTTCAACGCCGCTGGAGCGGTTGCAATGGGAAACACAATGTATTGGGCTGATCATTGAAGCGTTCAGTTCACTGGAGCAGCAAGCTCAACAGCAAAATAAAATCTCATTACGTGGATTGAACCGAGTCCAGCAGGTACGTGACTGGCTGGAAAGTGGTGAGGCTGACCACCTATCGATGAGTGAATTAGCCGGTCTGGTGAATATGAGCCAGAGTACCTTGCAGCGACGTTTTCGTGAAAGTTACCACATTACGGTATTTGAATATCTGCGCCATTGTCGTTTAAAGCGGGCCATGCTGGCATTACAGAAAGAAGGAGTCAGTATCGATCAAGCCGCCGCCATTGCTGGTTATACCAGCCCAGCCAACTTTGCCACCGCACTGCGGCGGACCTTTCATATCTCGCCCAGTCAACTACGGGCGGGATCGATTTTTGATCGATAAAAAATACCTGAGTGATAAAAACCTTTAAACAAAAAAACGGCCCCTGTTAAGGAGCCGCTTCATTATCTTGCTGTATTAGCGAAAATTATTTCTTTTTCGCTTTCGGATTAGGCAAGTCGGTAATGCTACCTTCGTAGATTTCCGCAGCCAGACCGACAGATTCATGCAAGGTAGGGTGAGCATGGATGGTCAACGCGATATCTTCCGCATCACAACCCATCTCGATCGCCAGACCGATTTCACCTAACAGTTCACCACCGTTAGTCCCAACAATGGCACCACCGATGATACGGTGAGTTTCTTTGTCGAAGATAAGTTTAGTCATACCGTCTGCGCAATCTGAAGCGATAGCACGGCCCGATGCCGCCCACGGGAAGGTGGAGGTCTCAAAACTGATGCCTTTTTCTTTCGCTTCTTTCTCAGTCAGACCCACCCATGCGACTTCAGGTTCAGTGTACGCAATAGATGGAATGACTTTCGGATCGAAGTAATGTTTCAGGCCGGAGATAACTTCAGCAGCAACATGACCTTCGTGCACACCTTTATGTGCCAGCATTGGCTGACCCACGATGTCACCGATAGCAAAGATATGCGGCACGTTGGTACGCAGTTGTTTATCAACGTGGATAAAGCCACGCTCATCAACTTCTACACCAGCCTGACCGGCATCCAGCAATTTGCCGTTAGGTACACGGCCAATAGCCACCAGAACGGCATCATAGCGCTGTGGTTCTGCTGGCGCTTTTTTGCCTTCCATCGTGACATAGATACCGTCTTCTTTGGCTTCTACCGCCGTCACTTTGGTTTCCAGCATCAGGTTGAACTGCTTGCTGATGCGCTTGGTGAAAACTTTCACCACGTCTTTATCAGCAGCCGGAATAACCTGGTCAGCCATTTCTACCACATCAATTTTCGAGCCCAGCGCATGGTAAACCGTACCCATTTCCAGACCGATGATGCCACCGCCCATAACCAGCAGACGTTCAGGTACGGTTTTCAGTGCCAGTGCATCAGTTGAGTCCCAAACACGTGGGTCTTCATGAGGAATAAATGGCAGTTGGATTGGGCGAGAACCGGCCGCGATAATCGCGTTATCGAAGGTAATGGTAGTTGGGCCATTTTCGCCTTCAACCACTAAGGTATTCGCGCCAGTAAATTTACCAAAACCATTAACCACTTTGACTTTACGGCCTTTAGCCATACCTGCCAAACCACCGGTCAACTGATTGATAACTTTCTCTTTCCAGACACGGACTTTATCAATGTCAGTTTTAGGCTCACCAAAAACGATACCGTGTTCAGCCAGCGCCTTAGCTTCTTCGATAACTTTGGCAACGTGCAACAATGCCTTGGAAGGGATACAACCCACATTCAGGCAAACACCACCCAAAGTAGAGTAACGCTCAACCAGAATGGTTTCCAAACCTAAATCCGCGCAACGAAAAGCAGCAGAGTACCCTGCTGGACCTGCCCCAAGTACCACGACCTGAGTTTTAATTTCAGTACTCATCATGACCTCTTAATTGTTTGTCCGGCGAAATACCCTTCATCTTTCAAACTGTAGGCGCGTTAACACCCCTGCGACTTCAAGAACGAAAGGTATAACAAGGCCGGCGCTAAGCCGGCCTTGACGATTACATCACCAGACGACGAATGTCGGCCAGCATGTTGTTGATGATGGTGATAAAGCGCGCACCATCAGCACCGTCAATCACACGGTGGTCGAAGGAGAGCGACATCGGCATCATCAGACGCGGCTGGAACTCTTTACCGTTCCAGACTGGCTCTATCGCAGACTTGGATACACCCAGAATAGCCACTTCCGGCGCGTTAACAATCGGCGCGAAGTGAGTTGTCCCGATACCGCCCAGGCTGGAGATGGTGAAGCAACCGCCCTGCATTTCGCCAGCGGTCAGCTTACCATCACGAGCTTTCTTGGAGATAGCCATCAGTTCACGGGACAGTTCAGTGATGCTTTTCTTGTTCACATCCTTGAATACCGGAACGACCAGACCATTTGGCGTATCTACCGCGACACCGATGTTGATGTACTTTTTCAGTGTCAGCTTCTGACCGTCTTCGGACAGTGAGCTGTTGAAACGTGGCATCTGCTCGAGAGCAGCAGCAACAGCTTTCATGATGAACACCACTGGGGTGAACTTCACGTCCAGCTTACGCTTGGCAGCTTCGTCGTTCTGCAGCTTACGGAACGCTTCCAGATCGGTGATATCGGTTTTGTCGAAGTGAGTTACATGTGGGATCATGACCCAGTTACGGCTCAGGTTCGCACCAGAGATTTTCTGGATACGGCCTAATTCAACTTCTTCAATCTCACCGAACTTGCTGAAATCAACTTTCGGCCAAGGCAGCATGCCCGGCAGACCGCCGCCAGTGGCAGCAGTTGGTGCTGTTTCAGCACGTTTGACCGCATCTTTCACGTAGGCCTGAACGTCTTCGCGCAGGATACGACCTTTACGGCCGGTACCTTTCACTTTCGCCAGGTTTACGCCAAATTCACGCGCTAAACGGCGGATAACCGGCGTGGCATGCACGTAAGCGTCATTCTCAGCGAACTCGCCTTTGCTCTCAGCTTTCGCGCCAGGAGCGCTGGCCGCTTTAGCCGGTGCAGCAGCAGGAGCCGCTTGCTGGGCAGGCGCGGCAGCAGGGGCTGCGCCTTCCACTTCGAACACCATAATCAGCGAGCCGGTTTTAACTTTGTCGCCAGTGTTGATTTTGATTTCTTTAACGGTACCGGCAAATGGTGCTGGCACTTCCATTGAAGCCTTATCGCCTTCAACGGTGATCAGTGATTGTTCAGCGGCAACTTTATCCCCGACTTTAACCATCACTTCAGTCACTTCAACTTCATCATCGCCGATGTCTGGCACGTCGACATTTTTAACCGCAGAGGCTGTTGCCGCCGCCGGTGCTGCTGCCGGTGCTGACTCAGTTGCCGCAGCGGGTGCCGCAGCACCTGCTACTTCAAATACCATGATAAGAGAACCGGTGCTGACTTTATCGCCAGTGCTGATTTTGATCTCTTTAACGGTACCGGCGAATGGCGCTGGCACTTCCATAGAGGCTTTATCGCCCTCTACAGTGATCAGCGATTGTTCAGCCGCAACAGTGTCGCCCACGTTGACCATAATCTCGGTGACTTCAACTTCGTCAGAACCGATATCCGGCACCGCAACGTCTTTCGCCGCGCTGGCCACAGAAGCCGCTGCCTGAGCCGGGGCTGCTGGCTTTTCTTCGGCTGTTGCAGGCGCCGCAGCGGCACCTGTTGCTTCGAAGATCATCATCAGTTTGCCGGTCGCGACAGTATCGCCAACTGCAATTTTGATTTCTTTAACTACGCCCGCCTGCGGTGATGGGACTTCCATGGAAGCTTTATCACCTTCAACGGTGATAAGCGACTGTTCCGCTTCAACGGTATCGCCTACTTTCACCATAATTTCGGTGACTTCCACTTCATCTGCACCGATGTCTGGTACGTTAATTTCAATAGCCATTTGTTCTTTACCTCTTATGCCAGACGCGGGTTAACTTTATCGGCGTCGATACCAAACTTGGTAATTGCTTGTGCAACTACGCTGGCGTCGATGTCACCGCGTTTAGCCAATTCACCCAGAGCTGCAACCACAACGTAAGAAGCATCAACTTCGAAGTGGTGACGCAGGTTCTCACGGCTGTCAGAGCGGCCGAAACCATCTGTACCCAGAACGCGGAACTCGCTGGCAGGAATGAAGTTACGAATTTGTTCAGCGAACAGCTTCATGTAGTCAGTTGAAGCAACTGCTGGTGCGTCGTTCATGACTTGAGCCACATAAGGAACGCGTGGCGTTTCTGTTGGGTGCAGCATGTTCCAACGCTCACAATCCTGACCGTCACGAGCCAGTTCAGTGAATGAAGTTACGCTGTACACGTCAGAACCAACACCGTAGTCGTTAGCCAGAATCTGAGCCGCTTCGCGAACGTGACGCAGGATTGCACCTGAACTCATCAACTGCACTTTGCCTTTGCTACCTGCAACAGTTTCCAGTTTGTAGATACCTTTACGGATACCTTCTTCTGCGCCCTGTGGCATTGCTGGCATGTGGTAGTTTTCGTTCAGCGTGGTCAGGTAGTAATAGACGTTTTCCTGCGCTTCACCGTACATACGCTCCAGACCGTCATGCATGATGACAGCAACTTCATAAGCATAGGCCGGATCGTAAGAGATACAGTTCGGGATAGTCAGTGACTGAATGTGGCTATGACCATCTTCATGTTGCAGACCTTCGCCATTCAGAGTAGTACGACCTGAAGTACCACCGATCAGGAAGCCACGCGCCTGTTGGTCACCCGCAGCCCAGCACAGGTCACCGATACGTTGGAAACCAAACATGGAGTAGTAGATGTAGAACGGGATCATTGGCAGATCATTGGTGCTGTATGAGGTCGCAGCAGCCAGCCATGAAGAGGCAGCACCCAGTTCGTTGATCCCTTCTTGCAGGATCTGGCCTTTTTCGTCTTCTTTGTAGTAAGCAACCTGCTCACGGTCTTGCGGGGTGTACTGCTGACCATTCGGGCTGTAAATACCAATCTGACGGAACAGACCTTCCATACCAAAAGTACGCGCTTCGTCAGCAATGATTGGAACAATTCTGTCTTTGATAGATTTGTTCTTCAGCATCACGTTCAGCACACGCACGAAGGCGATAGTGGTAGAGATCTCTTTGTTCTGCTCTTCCAGCAAGGAGCTGAAATCTGACAACGCAGGGATTTCCAGCTTCTCGGTGAACTTAGGCATGCGGGTTGGCACATAGCCTTCCAGCGCCTGACGACGTTCATGCAGATATTTGTACTCTTCGGAATCTTTCTCGAAGGTAATGTAAGGCAGTTTTTCGATATCAGCATCGGCAACTGGTACATTGAAACGATCGCGGAAGTGGTGAACCCCTTCCATGTTCATTTTCTTCACCTGGTGAGCAATATTTTTACCTTCTGCTGTTTCGCCCATGCCGTAACCTTTAATGGTGTGGGCCAGGATAACAGTTGGTTTACCGGTGGTTTCTTGTGCTTTCTTCAGTGCGGCAAAGACTTTCTTCGGATCATGACCGCCACGGTTCAGAGACCAGATCTCATCGTCGCTCATGTCTTTCACTAATGCAGCAGTTTCAGGGAAACGGCCAAAGAAGTGTTCGCGGACATAAGCGCCGTCTTTGGATTTAAAGGTCTGGTAGTCGCCATCCAGGGTTTCGTTCATCAATTGGATCAGTTTACCGCTGGTATCTTTACGCAGCAGCTCATCCCAACGACTACCCCAAATCACTTTCAGAACCTGCCAGCCAGCACCATTGAAGATACCATCCAGCTCATTGATAATCTTGCCGTTACCGGTAACCGGGCCATCCAGGCGCTGCAAGTTACAGTTGATAACGAAGACCAGGTTATCCAGTTTTTCACGGGTCGCGATGGTGATCGCACCTTTGGATTCCGGCTCATCCATCTCGCCGTCGCCCAAGAAGGCGTACACGGTCTGTGCTGCAGTGTCTTTCAGACCACGGTGATGGAGGTATTTCAGGAACTTGGCCTGATAGATTGCACTGATTGGGCCAAGGCCCATCGATACAGTTGGGAACTGCCAGAATTCAGGCATCAGTTTCGGATGCGGGTAAGAAGACAGACCCTTACCATCGACTTCCTGACGGAAGTTATCCATTTGCTCTTGAGTCAGGCGGCCTTCAAGGAAAGCACGCGCGTAAACACCTGGAGAAATGTGGCCCTGGAAGTAAACCAGATCGCCGCCGTCTTTTTGGTTACGAGCACGGAAGAAGTGGTTGAAGCAAACCTCGTAGAAGGTAGCGGAAGACTGGAAGGATGCCATGTGGCCGCCCAAATCCAGATCTTTCTTCGACGCACGCAACACGGTCATCACAGCATTCCAACGGATAGCGCTACGAATACGACGCTCAAGCTCCAGGTTGCCAGGGTAAGCGGGTTCGTCTTCTACCGCGATGGTGTTGATGTAATCACGGTTGGCAGAACCTGCCGCAACGCTCACGCCACCTTTACGGGCTTCGCCCAAAACCTGATCAATCAGATACTGAGCACGCTCAACACCCTCTTCACGGATGACCGATTCGATCGCCTGTAGCCAGTCGCGGGTTTCGATCGGATCCACGTCATTATTTAAACGTTCTGACATGGTGGTATTCCTTATCTGTTTCTAATGGTTTATTTGGAGCCTATCTTCCTGTGCTTTAACCCCAGGCTAAAGCACGTGCCCTGGTGAAAACACCGGAAGATAGGCCCATCAGTTTGTCCCCGTCATACTTCAAGCTGTAGAGGCGTTGGCTGTACTCTCTCACCCCAGTCACTTACCCAAGTAAGCTCCTGAGGATTAATGAGTCTCTTTGAGACTCACCCTACGGGCTAGCATAAATGCTGTTCAAATCGGCCTACGACCGATTTGTCATTCCCTTGCCGCCTACCTACAACTCGAATTATTTTGGGTATAGTTGCCGCTAATAATTCTCAAATGAGAATAACTACCCAACGAAATTGGAGTTACGGCAGCGCTGCCAGAGAACGAATCTCGATGAGCTGACCCAAGTCAGTGATTCGGGTGAGTTCACGCAGCTGACAACCCTGTAGCTTCAAGTACGAGGGGTATAAAACGAGTTATTGAGGTCTTGCAGAGGCGCAACCTGAATGATTCGTTTCTAGTCCTTGCGCTGTTGGAGCCGACGCAAAGATCGCTCACGGCGACTGTGCTCCCGACTAAGATCCAACAGAATTTCCTCGATAAACGCCAAGTGACGGTGTGAAGCTTCGCGGGCTTTCTCTGGCTCGCGTGCCACAATCGCCTCAAAAATCCCGGCGCGGTGACTGCTTACTGTTGCCAGCATTTCGCGGCGCGAGTAAAGCAATTCAAAGTTCTGTCTTACGTTTTGTTCCAGCATCGGCCCCATGCAACGCAGTAAATGCAGCAAAACCACATTATGCGCAGCCTCTGTGACAGCCACTTGATACTGCATAACGGCATCTGCCTCAGCATCTAAATCGCCGTTATCCTGCGCTTGCTGAATAACAGTATGGCATTCACGGATACGTTGCAGATCTTCATCAGTGCCGCGCAATGCTGCATAATAGGCAGCAACACCTTCGAGAGCATGACGGGTTTCTAACAGATCGAATTGTGATTCTGGATGGTCAGCCAGTAGCTCTGCCAGCGGATCGCTAAAGCTTTGCCACAGATTGGTTTGCACGAAAGTCCCGCCCCCCTGACGACGCAACAGCAGTCCCTTAGCTTCTAAGCGCTGAATTGCTTCTCGCAAAGAAGGTCGGGAAACATCAAATTGCTTCGCCAACTCGCGTTCAGGCAGTAATTTCTCCCCCGGACGCAGCGTCCCTTCCAAGATCAGGTATTCGAGCTGCTGCTCGATGACATCTGATAATTTGGGCTGACGTATTTTGTTGTAGGCCATAATTTGTTGTAAGTCGCGCTGTAAGCCGTATTGAGTGAATCGTCTCTGCGAGTAGCGCGGAGTCAATTGGTAATACCAATTTCAAAAACGTGACGATAAAGTAACAAAGTATTCACTAGCTGTCCATACGGACCTTGACCAAAATCATGAAACCCAGCACATTTTAACAACTTCACTGATAAAGCAATGCAAAGTGATAACGTAGCAGTGGTAATACCATTACCTGGCAGCCTCGAGTTTTAACTTTTATGAAACGGGTAATTAGGCAAGCTGAAGCGTTAAAGTGATTTTATTTGTGAATATAAATCCTGTAAATTTGAATTTATATTCAAACAAAAACAAGAGAAGTCTGTATCCCTCTGTCTCTCGCCTTAAAACTGGTATGACCATTATAAAAATGGCTTACTGGTGGCTTTTCAACCCAAAAAAGCACATTCCTGCTTTTCCTCAAAACAACAGCTTGATCACGCATCAACATTTTTCTTGCTGTTTTGGCTAAAACTTCACCGATTAAAATAAAAAGCAGATGCAATAATTCTCGCCTACCACTATTCTCTTTTAAACGGTAGCCTAAAGAGAAAATTCCCAGAAAAGCCACCGTAAACAAAATAATACAAATAATGTAATCAAAACCTTACGCATAGCAAGCGGCACCTATTTATACCCAATAGATTTCAAGTTGCGGGAAGGCGGTAAGAGATTATTCCAAGGATGGGCTGAGTAACGAGTACAGCCAATATATTTGCAGTTTGAAAGATGACGGGTTTGCCCGCTAAAAGTGACAACGACAGAGGATGCAACAATGAGTGTTCAACAGGAAGGTGCAGAGCTAAAGCGGGGGCTTAAAAACCGCCACATACAGCTTATTGCCTTAGGTGGCGCAATTGGTACCGGATTATTCCTTGGTATCGCGCAAACCATTCAAATGGCGGGGCCTTCAGTGCTACTGGGGTATGCAATCGGCGGCTTTATCGCGTTTCTGATTATGCGCCAGTTAGGAGAAATGGTAGTCGAAGAACCAGTCGCGGGTTCTTTTAGCCACTTTGCTTACAAATATTGGGGGAACTTTGCCGGTTTCGCTTCTGGTTGGAACTACTGGGTACTATATGTGTTAGTGGCGATGGCCGAACTGACCGCCGTAGGTATCTATGTACAATATTGGTGGCCGGAGATCCCAACATGGGTGTCAGCGGCAGTATTCTTCTTAGCTATCAATGCCATCAACCTGGCAAATGTCAAAGTGTATGGTGAAATGGAGTTTTGGTTCGCCATCATTAAAGTGGTCGCTATCATTGCAATGATTCTGTTCGGTGGATGGTTACTACTTAGCGGGCAAGGCGGCCCGGAAGCCACAGTGACTAACTTGTGGGCACAAGGCGGCTTCTTCCCTAACGGTGTCATGGGCTTGGTTATGGCAATGGCGGTGATCATGTTCTCCTTCGGTGGCCTTGAGTTAGTCGGGATTACCGCCGCAGAAGCCGAAAACCCAGCCCAAAGCATCCCCAAAGCAACCAATCAGGTTATCTACCGTATCTTGCTGTTCTATATTGGTTCTCTGGCAATCTTATTATCACTCTACCCGTGGGGAAAAGTGGTCGAAGGCGGTAGTCCATTTGTACTGATCTTCCATGCACTGAACAGCAATGTGGTCGCAACTGTATTGAATATCGTGGTACTGACAGCAGCATTGTCGGTCTATAACAGTTGTGTTTACTGTAACAGCCGCATGTTGTTTGGTTTAGCCAAACAAGGCAACGGCCCGAAAATGCTGCTAAAAGTCGATGGTCGCGGGGTACCTGTTATTGCTATCGCCGTCTCTGCATTTGCCACCGCTTTCTGCGTACTGATTAACTATCTGATCCCAGGCCGAGCCTTCGAATTACTGATGGCACTGGTAGTATCGGCGCTGGTGATCAACTGGGCGATGATTAGCCTTGCGCACCTTAAATTCCGTGCCGCTAAAAACCGCCAAGGTGTGATCCCACAGTTCAAAGCCTTCTGGTATCCGTTCAGCAACTACCTGTGCTTGCTGTTCCTCACCGGCATTTTGGTCATTATGTATCTGACACCGGGTATCCAGATTTCTGTGCTATTGATTCCAGCTTGGGTATTGCTACTGGCTATTGGCTACATCCTGAAAAATCGTAACCAACGCGCCAAATCCTGATAGCAGATTTCTCTCGGGAATCTGACGACATCATAGCTAATGGGTCAGCCACAGCGCTGACCCGTTTATTTTATTGTTTAACAAAACCGTGTTCGACTGACTCGCCATCTTCCATAACCCATTGATCCTATAGTGCTGTGCGCCCCAACAGTACAAACCAGATAATGAACAGTTTGATATTACTTATGTATTGAATTTGTCACGTTTCCTTTTTTGCCGTCTGGTTCAGACTTTGATGGCGATGGTACATTTGTGCATCTCTATAACCATTAACTTCTGATATCTCCCCGATTGAACAGCAATAATCCATCTTCAATGACTGTTTTTGATCCAAAACGGAGAGAATATCCATGAATACAGAACTAATAGTGAAGGAAAAGATCAGATATGAGATGGGGATGAGGTATGCGGGCTAATTAATCATATTTCGTTAAGACCGTACTGGCCGAGCACAAACTCTCCGGCCAGTGCCATAAATCAGAAAACTAAACTAGTGCACCATAAATGGTCAGTAAAGCCACTACTACAATCACCGTTAGTGTCACTTTTCGTGCTAACGAGACCGCAGACCTTGGCGTCTGTACTGGGTCTAAATGAGGCTCACGAGCCAAAGAGTACTGCGCTAATTGGGTCAGAACCTGATACTGCTGAGTTCTGAAATCGCCTAATGAGGCAAACCAAGCTGGTAATGCTCTTTCGCCGTGCCCCAACAAGGCATATGCCACACCCACCAACCGCACAGGTATCCAGTCCAGCCAATGTAACAGACGATCAATACCAGATTGAGAACGCTGTAAAGGTGTATGGTGTCGGGCTAACCAGGTTTGATATCCGCGTAACATCGCATAGCCTGCTAGCGCCACGGGGCCATAGTTAACACATACAACAAACCAGAAGATAGGCGCTAAATAGTAACGGAAGTTTATCCACAACAAGGCATTTTGTAGGGATTGTAAGCGAGCTTTCTCTCCGCTATCCATGGGTAAACCATGGATTAATGCTAACTCTTCTGCCATTTTATCGGTGGCATGGGCATCATTTTGGCGGGCAGCTTTAAGGTAGGCTCGATAGTGTTTACGAATCCCCCCGGCACCAATGCATAGCAGGCAAATCAGAATCCAAATCAACAACAGGGGGAAACCAAACAAGATATTCTGCACTAACTGCAAAATCAGCCATACCAAGGCCATCCACACGGCAGTCAGCAAAATAGTTTGTGCCAACGAAAAACGGTGTAAACGCGTGAATACGACTTCAAGGCGGTGGTCTAACTGCCAATGTTCGCCGAGTTTAAACAAGCGCTCCCATGCTAGCACCAGCAACAGCGTAAACAGTGTCATTAGCTCTTATTCTCCCTTTGCACTTAACCAGCCCTGGAAACAGGGCATATGCCTCCCGGCATGTATAAACCACACTATAAAACCAGGCAACAAGCAGCTGAGCTGCTCGACAACAAACCTGTGGTGAAGACTGAATCACCAGCATCACGATGGCGATGTTAACTTCACTAAACTCTGCTGATACAAAGCCCAATCAAAAGCGGGGCCAGGGTCGGTTTTACGTTGTGGCGCAATGTCACTATGGCCCGTCACCCGATCAACAGTTATCGGATAATGAGCAAATAACAGCACACTTATCTCATTCAAACTCCGATATTGTGCGGGCGTAAACGGTAACACATCCGTTCCTTCCAGCTCGATCCCAATAGAAAAATCGTTACACCGCTCACGCCCGCCAAAGCTTGAGACTCCAGCATGCCAAGCGCGTTGATCAAACGGAACATATTGAATAATTTCACCATTACGACGAATCAGACAGTGGGCTGAAACTCGCAAGTGAACAATATCAGCAAAATAAGGATGTTCATCGGCATTTAGTGTGCCAGTGAAAAGCTGATCGATATATGGGCCACCAAATTCACCAGGGGGCAAACTGATATTATGAATTACCAGCAGCGAAGGTACCTCGCATTCTGGCCGTTGATCAAAATGGGGAGAAACGACCCGTTTAACCCCTAAAATCCAGCCATTTTCTAACTGCATTGTTTATCTAAGCCCCCTAATAGTACACTTCAACTGGCTCTTTTATGGCACTTCAGCCAGCAACAGAGTAGCATGTTTGAACTATTATCTATCCGCCATTTCGGAGTTTTATATGCCGACCCGCAGCTATAATGCCGACAGCCGCCGTGCCGAGCTATTGGAACGAATTCAATGTGATATCCCTTTCACTGTTGCCCAAGCTTTGAGCGAAGACCTGGGTGGTGAGGTCAATGCAGATCGCGACCTCACCGCACAATTACTCCCAGCAGATAAACAGGCTAATGCCACGATTATTACGCGCGAAGCTGGTATCTTTTGTGGTCAGCGCTGGCTAAATGAAGTGTTTATTCAACTTGGCGCCCAAGTGACAGTTGAATGGTTAGTCAACGATGGAGACAAGTTGATAGCTAATCAGACACTTTGCCATCTGACTGGCCCTGCCCGTATCCTACTTACCGGTGAACGCACCGCACTTAATTTCTTGCAAACCTTATCCGGTGTCGCTACCGAGGTCAGCCGTTATGTGGCGGAGCTCTCTGGGTTGCATACACAATTACTCGATACCAGGAAAACCTTGCCAGGGCTGCGTACCGCCTTAAAATATGCCGTCCTCTGCGGTGGCGGTAATAATCATCGACTCGGCTTATCTGATGCTTTCCTTATCAAGGAAAATCACATTATTGCTGCTGGCTCTATCAAAGAAGCTGTTGCTAAAGCATTTTGGATTCATTCCGATGTTCCCGTCGAAGTTGAAGTTGAATCCCTTGATGAATTGCAACAAGCATTAACCGCTGGTGCCGATATCATTATGTTGGATAATTTTACCATTCCAATGATGCGTGATGCTGTGCACATGCGTAATGAGTTGGCTAAGACCCAAGAGAGTGCTCAACTGGAAGTTTCTGGCAACGTTACGCTAGAAACACTGCGAAGCTATGCCGAAACCGGTATTGATTTCATCTCAGTCGGTGCACTAACAAAACACGTGACAGCTTTAGACCTGTCCATGCGATTTAAATAAGCCTACCAAATTATCTTCGGCCGATGATAGCCATTAGCAGACTCTAATTCTGTTTTTGCGAGCATCGCCGAAGTTATCTGTGACTTCACTGTAACAACCTAAATATTCGACAGCCTGCTTCGCAAATCAATGTAATGCCCCTGTTGCCATCAATTAAAAAGTTGCACCCTTCCCTTGTTTTCTCACACACAAGGAGAGTGACAAATGAATAAGCAACAGGGTTTTACCTTAATTGAATTAATGGTTGCCATCGCCATCATTGCTGTACTTAGCGGTATTGGTATTCCTTCCTATCAGCGCTATATCCAAAAAGCAGCCCTCACCGATATGTTACAAGCCATCGTGCCCTACAAAATGGCGGTAGAACTTTGTGCTCTGGAGCATGCCAAGTTCGATAGCTGTAATGCGGGCAATAACGGCGTACCGGCTGGGCAACCATCGCGTTATGTCAGTGCAACAACCATTGATCAAGGTGTGATTACACTTACGGGTCAACATACCCTTGCTGACCTGACTCTCTCGATGACCCCCACACTTAGTAGTAGTGGAAATATTGTCTGGACCAGAACATGTACCACCGTAGATAACAACCTTGCTGATAGCTGTAAGACCGTGTTCCGTTTCAATGATAAGGCCTAATCCAATGACTGAATTCATGGCACACCAACCCGAGCGAATCAGCGCTGAATTACACAAACTCTGTCGTCGTTATAGGGCAATAGCCTTAAAACTCGATGGCAAAAACCTCGCTATAGCGTCATCCAAACCAGTGAATGACGAATTATTAACTGCTCTGCGTTTTACCTGTGGTCGTAAAATTACCGTAGAATACTGGCCTGAGGCTAAGATTGAACAGTTATTAAACCTTGAGCCATCAGCAAAAGAGCACCTAAACCTAGAAGTAGAATCTACCGAAAATAGCCAAGGCGTATCGCGACAAGAGAGGAAACGACAAGGAGGAGGCTCAGCTTCTCTGCCACAACAGGATTTAGATGAGACGTTGCTGGATAATGAAAGTGATATTCCCGTTATTCAATTTATAACGCAAACACTCAGATTGGCGATTCAGAAACGTTCCTCAGATATCCATTTTGAACCTTATCAGCATCATTATCGTATTCGTTTAAGAATTGATGGTGTTTTACACGAATCCCCACCTCCAACAACTGAATTAACCAGCCGTATCAGCAGTTGCCTAAAAGTTATGGCTAAATTGAATATCGCGGAAAAACGGTTACCGCAGGATGGCCAGCTAGCTTTAGTGTTAAATGGCACCCGCTACTCCATAAGAATAGCCACCCTCCCCGTACAGTTCGGTGAAAAAGTGGTACTGCGTATACTGAATATTCATCAACAACCAACGCTGGCCAGTCTGGGTCTGACAACCATGGCCCACCAACAACTCACGCGCGCATTATCTGCTCCGCAAGGTTTAGTTCTGGTGACTGGGCCTACCGGAAGTGGAAAAACTGTGACGCTCTATTGCAGTTTAGACCAACTCAATCAACCGCAAAGAAACATCTGTAGTGTTGAAGATCCTATAGAGATCCAGGTTGATGGCATAAATCAGACTCAGACTAACAATAGAATTGGATTGGATTTCTCTTGCGTATTACGCGCGATGCTACGCCAGGATCCTGATGTGATTATGCTCGGCGAGATTCGCGACAATGAAACTGCCGAGATAGCGGTTAAGGCCGCATTAACGGGGCATCTGGTACTTTCAACACTGCATACCAACTCAACATCTGAAACCCTAATACGCCTGACACAAATGGGAATAGAACGTCACTTAATTGCATCGAGCCTGACGTTAGTTATCGCCCAACGACTGGTTCGCAGGCTCTGCCTGCACTGTCGCCAGGCATCTCCCACTCTTTTTCAGGTTCCGGCAGGTGTTTGGGCGAGTCCATTGCAACATTATCTCGCCGTGGGCTGTGAACACTGTTGCGCAGGTTACTATGGTCGCACAGGTATTTACGAAATGTTAAGTGTCACCCCGCCAATCCAGCAAGCTTTGCTCAACAATGTCAGCCCGGCAAAGCTCACTCAGATTGCACAAGAGCAAGAACAAGTAACATTACTTTCTGCTGGTTTGGCATTAGTTGAAAGCGGTGTTACTACGCTTAGTGAAATTAATCGTGTTGTGGGAACTCTGAAAGAATTCGAGGCAATCCTGTGAGTCATCAACGTTTATTTTACTGGAAAGCCATTGATACTACAGGACAGTTACAGACTGGAGCACAATTGGCAACAGAGCGAAATATTGTTTATGAACAAATGTTCCGCCAAGGGTTACAACCATTAAACGTTAAGGGTGGTAAGCGATTATCAATGAGTTATTGGCAAGGTGAGCACCTGGTGGCTGTTACTCGCCAATTGGCGACACTACTGCAAGCCGGACTGCCTTTGGTTAATAGCCTGCAACTGCTAGCGAAAGAGATAGATGCATTACCGTGGCGCTGCTTATTGCAGGACATAAGCCAACTGGTTTCACAGGGCCAATCACTATCTGAAGCGATGGCGAGTTACCCACACACGTTCCCCCGATTATACCCCCCAGTGATTGCAATGGGGGAGCTGACAGGTAACCTTGAACAGTGCTGTATTCAGTTGGTACAGCACCAAGAACGGCAACAAAAATTACAAAAGAAAGTAATTAAGGCACTCAAATATCCAATATTTGTCTGCGTTATCGCGATGGTTGTTAGCCTCGTTATGCTGGTCATGGTGCTGCCTGAATTTGCACAAATCTATCAATCATTTGATACACCATTACCCACACTGACTGCCACGCTGCTGCTGATGTCAGTATTTCTTACTACTTACGGGCCATATATTGCGGTGTTATTAACATCAATATGTATAGGATACCTTTATGCGCGGCGGCGTCAGGCGCACGTGCAACAATGGGAGCAAACACTGTTATTACGTCTCCCACTCATCTCCACATTAATCCGAGGAAGTTGCCTTAGCCAAATTTTTCAAACATTAGCTATCACTCAACATGCCGGATTACCGCTAACTGCCGGATTGGATGCCGCACTCCTTTCCATCAATAACTGTACCTATCAGCAAGCATTAAAACATATTCAACAACAGATCAGCCAAGGTGAGCCTCTGCATATCGCTCTTGCACAACATCATCTATTCCCGCCGCTATGCCAACAAATGGTTCGGGTGGGGGAAGAATCTGGCGCGTTGGATGTGTTATTAGAAAAACTAGCAGGTTGGCATCGGCAAAAAACACAGGATTTAGCCGATAATCTCACACAAATGTTGGAACCACTGTTGATGTTGATTATTGGCAGCATCGTCGGGGTTCTAGTGATCGCAATGTATTTACCGATATTTCAACTAGGGGATGTTATTGGGTAATACGGGTATTAAGGGCGAAGTATCGTGGGGAAAGGGAGGTCGAAACAGGGCGTTAAATAACGCCCTGTTTCCATCCGTAATCAGTTACTGCCAAAAACGCGGTTTTCTTGCTCTGCAACTCGGATAAAGGTGGTGCGCTTGGTCAGTTCTTTTAAATGCGAAGCACCCACGTAGGTACAAGCAGAACGCAAGCCACCCATAATGTCGCGCACCGTGTTATCAACGGAACCGCGTAATGGCAGTTTAACTGTTTTACCTTCTGCGGCGCGATATTCAGCGACTCCGCCTACGTGGCGTTTCATAGCAGACTCTGAACTCATACCGTAGAACAGCATGAATTTCTCGCCATTTTCTTCCACCACGCGGCCTTCACACTCATCGTGCCCTGCTAGCATGCCACCCAGCATCACGAAATCAGCACCACCACCGAAAGCTTTAGCCACATCGCCCGGTGCAGAGCAGCCGCCATCACTGACAATCTGTCCACCCAAACCGTGAGCAGCATCGGCACACTCGATCACAGCAGATAGCTGTGGATAACCAACACCGGTCTTAACTCGCGTGGTACAAACAGAACCTGGACCAATACCCACTTTAACAATATCTGCACCAGAAAGGATAAGCTCTTCTACCATCTCACCAGTCACCACATTGCCAGCACAAATCACTTTGTCCGGGCAGGCTTCGCGAGCTTTTTGCAGGAAGGAAACAAAATGCTCAGAGTAGCCATTAGCTACATCGATACAGATGAATTTCAGTGCCGGTGATAATGCCAGAATTTGCTTCATTTTGTCGAAATCGGCAGAGGAAGTCCCTGTCGACACCATGACATGACGCAATACAGATTCAGGAACCCGTTTTACAAATTCAGCCCATTGTTCAACCGTGTAGTGCTTATGAACTGCGGTAAGCACATCAAATGATGCCAAAACTTCAGCCATGCGGAAGGTGCCAACAGTATCCATATTAGCAGCGATGATAGGTACACCAGACCAATTCCAACCTGAATGTTTGAAGGTAAACTGGCGCTCGAGCTCTACTTCAGAGCGGCTTTTCAGTGTGGAACGTTTAGGGCGGATTAACACATCTTTAAAACCTAATTTCAAACCTTCTTCAATACGCATGGCTTATTATTTCCTGGTTAGTGGCGATAGATCGCAAAAAGTGATCGGGCGTAAATCACGCCATCCCAGTGAAGCTATCATACGCATGAATAATTCTACGGCAAGACTGCGAATCCACCTTTATTTACGCTATAATCCCACAAATTACTTGGAGAATAGCAACTACTCTTTTATCTGCGCGTTCACTTCACTTATTTTTCCACGTAGCTCAAACAGAATGCATACCTTACTATCTCTTCCCACCTGCTTTCAGATACAATTCGACCACTCACTGACAGTATACAAGGCTAGGCAATGACCTATATTGTGGCTCTCACCGGCGGGATTGGCAGCGGCAAAAGTACCGTAGCAGATGCATTCGCCGATTTTGGGGTGCCCCTTGTTGATGCTGACATTATCGCTCGCCAGGTTGTTGAACTGGGTATGCCAGCATTGGCAGCTATCGCATCCCGCTATGGCGAAACTATTTTGCAAGCAGATGGTTCATTAAACCGAAGTGCATTACGCGCAAAAATTTTCAGTGAGCCGCAGGAAAAAGCATGGTTAAATTCACTGTTGCATCCACTTATTCAGCAAGAAACTGAGCACCAATTAGCGAATATTGATAAACCATATGCACTTTGGATTGTTCCTTTGTTGCTTGAAAATGGTTTACAGCACCGTGCTAATCGTGTGTTAGTGGTAGATGTAGCACCTGAAATACAACTCACGCGCACGATGGCAAGAGATGGTATTACCCGCCAACAGGCAGAACATATTTTAGCGTCACAGGTTTCGCGGCAACAACGGCTAGCCTGTGCCGATGATATTATTGACAATAGCGGCGATCCATCCATTATCGCCTCGCAAGTTGCTTCATTACACCAACAGTATTTAATATTGGCAGCCGCGGCCCAACAGGATCTACACCAATGAGTGACCTCACCTCAACAATACTTTTTGAACATCCGCTGAATGAAAAAATGCGTACCTGGCTGAGAATAGAATTTTTATTACAACAATTAGAAAGCCAACGTTCGTTAGATAATATTGCCACTGCATTAACGTTTTTTCGCGCCGCATGCGATTTGATTGAAGTTTTGGATCGCGGCGAAGTCCGCACTGATTTGCTCAAAGAGCTTGAGCGCCAACAACAGAAGTTACAGCAATGGGCCGATATACCCGGTGTGGATATGTCGCGAGTGGACTCCTTGCGCAGTAAACTAAAAAGCCATGCCACAGTATTAATGTCCGCGCCACGTATCGGGCAATCATTAAAAGAAGACCGCTTAATCGCTGTCGTTCGCCAACGTCTTAGTATTCCCGGTGGCTACTGTAGCTTTGATTTACCCACGTTACATACCTGGCTACATCAACCACAGGAGCAGCGTGACCAACATATTGATAAATTGCTGGTAAGCTTAGCGCCACTCAATCAGTCTCTGACCATCATTTTAGATTTAATTCGCCAGTCGGGTCCGTTACGGGCACAAATCAGCTTGAATGGATTCTTTCAAGATAATGCCGAAGGTGCTGACCTACTCCGGCTGCGCTTGCCATTAGACCCACAACTATACCCACAAATTTCTGGTCATAAAACACGGTATGCTATTCGCTTTTTACCGCTCGACAGTGAAAATGGTACCGTTCCGGCCCGTTTATCGTTTGAATTAGCCTGCTGCTGATGTGGCAATCAATCAGTTGGTTTTTAAGGAGAGAATATGGACTTAGAAGAAATCGAAGTTAACTGCCCTACCTGTGGGAAAATCGTTATCTGGGGAGAGCAAAGCCCATATCGCCCTTTCTGCTGCAAACGCTGTCAACTGATCGACCTAGGCGAGTGGGCTGACGAAGAAAAGCGTATTTCAAGCCATGGCGAGTTATCTGACAGTGATGAATGGAGTGAGGAAGAACCCCCAACGCATTGATGCGCATATCATTGGGGAGCAATCCTATTTTGCTCCCTTCCCATTATATTAATTAAAATTTTATTAAGCGCAACACGGAGTTATCGGGTGAGTAATGCAATGATTGCGGCATTCGCTGGCGGAAACTCCTCGGCAACCAATTCGGATTGCCTAACCCAGCGAATGGGTTGCCCTTCGCGGCCAAAGGGTTCACCATCCCACGTTTCAACCATATAGAAACTTAATGTCACGATACGGTCGGTAAAAGTATGCTCCAAGACGTTGAGTAACACAGCCTCTTGTACCACGATCCCTACTTCTTCTGACAGCTCACGTTTTAAAGCAAGTTCCGCTGTTTCACCCTGCTCAACCTTACCACCGGGAAACTCCCAAAAACCTGCCATATGAGAATCAGCAGCGCGCTGAGTAATAAAAATCTCCTGCTGGGCGTTGCGGATAATCCCTACCGCTATCTGTAAATGTTTCAATTCTCTTTCTCCTGATCAGAGCATAAACAGTAAGTTATATGGCCTCTTGGTATCTGTCCTAAAAAGAACGACAAAATAAAGGGCGGTTTTTAAGCCGCCCTCATTTTCAGTATTACCAATGGCCTTAAGTATTACTGTAGGCTGCCGTGACACTGTTTGTATTTTTTGCCTGAACCACATGGGCACGGATCATTACGACCCACTTTACGCTCAAGGCTAGCGGCTACATTGACTTCATCCTTTGACATCAAGGCACTGTTGTCAGACTGATGGCTTAGTTGCTGCTGTTTCGCCAAACGCTCGGCTTCTTCACGACGTTGTACTTCCAGCGCTTCTACCTCTTCTGGCATCCGCACTTGTACTTTGCTCAGCACACTGATCACTTCATATTTTAGTGATTCCAACATGGCAGCGAACATGGCGAAAGATTCACGCTTATATTCCTGTTTAGGATCTTTTTGCGCATAACCACGTAGATGGATCCCCTGACGCAGATAATCCATTGCAGCCAAGTGTTCTTTCCACAAGGAGTCGAGCGTTTGTAGCATCACGCCTTTTTCGAAGTTACGCATCATATCGATGCCAACAACTTCTTCTTTGCGGTGATACACCTCAATTGCTTGTTGAAGAATACGCTCACGTAACGTTTCTTCATGCAGTTGTGGCTCATCTTGCAACCATTGTGCAATTGGCATATCCAAGTCGAAATCATTTTTCAGGCGCAGTTCAAGGCCTTCAACATCCCACATTTCTTCCAGTGACTGGGTAGGAATGTAGCTGTCGATAACTGTTTTGAATACATCTTCACGAATGCTGTTAATGGTTTCGCTAACATCAGATACGTCCAGCAGTTCATTACGCTGGCTATAGATGGCACGACGCTGATCACTGGCGACATCATCATATTCAAGCAATTGCTTACGAATATCGAAGTTACGACTTTCAACTTTACGCTGTGCGTTAGCAATGGCCTTCGTCACCCATGGATGTTCAATGGCTTCGCCCGGTTTCATACCCAATTTACGCATCATGCCAGACACACGGTCAGAGGCAAAAATACGCATCAAGGCATCTTCCATTGATAAGTAGAAGCGTGAAGAACCGGCATCACCCTGACGGCCCGCACGACCACGTAACTGGTTATCAATACGGCGTGACTCATGACGCTCGGTACCAATAATGTGTAAACCACCAGATGCCAGCACGGCATCATGGCGAATCTGCCAGGCGGCCTTAATGGCGGCAATTTGATCTTCGGTCGGATCTTCCAGCAAAGCAATCTCACTCTGCCAGCTCCCCCCCAACACGATATCGGTACCACGACCAGCCATGTTGGTAGCGATAGTTACCGCACCTGGTTGACCCGCCTGAGAGACTATCTCTGCTTCCATGGCATGGAACTTGGCGTTCAGAACTTTGTGCTCAATGCCCGCTTTGGTCAATTCGGCAGATACCACTTCAGATTTCTCAATCGAGATAGTACCAACCAATACTGGCTGACCGTTCGCAGTACGCTCACGGATATCTTCGATAATCGCACCAATTTTTTCCTGTTCAGTCATATAGACCAAATCAGCTAAATCCTTACGAATCATTGGGCGGTTAGTGGGTACAACAATGGTATCGAGCTTGTAGATTGAGCTAAATTCAAACGCTTCGGTATCCGCCGTACCGGTCATCCCGGCCAGTTTTTCATAAAGACGGAAATAGTTCTGGAAGGTAATGGAAGCCAGTGTTTGGTTTTCGTTCTGGATTTCCACACCTTCTTTTGCTTCAACAGCCTGATGCAAGCCATCTGACCAACGGCGCCCTTGCATGGTACGGCCGGTGTGTTCGTCGACGATGATAACTTCACCATCTTTCACAATGTAGTCAACATCACGGGCAAACAGCACATGGGCGCGCAGCGCGGCCGTGACGTGATGCATCAGCATAATGTTGGTTGGAGAGTACAGCGACTCGCCTTCTTCCATGATGCCCGCTTCCACTAACATTTGTTCAATCAGAATCAGGCCACGTTCAGTTAAGTGAACCTGACGTGATTTTTCATCGACCGAGAAGTGGCCTTCACCCTGGAAGGTGTCCGAGTCTTCTTTTTCCTGACGAATCAGTTTTGGAATAAGTTTGTTAACCCGAATATACATCTCGGAACTGTCTTCCGCCGGACCAGAGATAATCAGCGGGGTACGGGCCTCATCGATCAAGATGGAGTCAACCTCATCCACCAGCGCATAGTGCAATTTACGCTGCACACGCTCTTCCGGGCTGAAAGCCATGTTATCGCGCAGATAGTCAAAACCGTATTCGTTGTTAGTACCATAAGTGATGTCAGCAGCATAAGCGGCACGCTTGGCTGGTGCTGTCATATTCGGCAAGTTGATACCGACGCTTAGACCGAGGAACTCGAACAATGGGCGGTTATTTTCGGCGTCACGTTGAGCCAAATAGTCATTGACGGTAACCACGTGAACACCACGGCCACTCAACGCATTCAGGTAAGCTGGCAGCGTTGCAGTCAGCGTTTTACCTTCACCGGTACGCATTTCTGCGATGCAACGCTCATTCAATACCATACCGCCGAGCAACTGCACGTCGAAGTGACGCATACCAAACACGCGTTTACTTGATTCACGAACAACCGCAAAAGCTTCAGGGATCAAGGTTTCCAGCACCGCGCCTTTTGCCAGACGCTCGCGGAATTCATCTGTTTTGGCACGCAACTCAGCATCGGTCAGTTTTTCAATTTCTGGTTCCATACGGCTGATTTGATCAACCACTTTGCGCATACGGCGCAGAGTACGATCGTTACGGCTGCCAAAGACTTTGGTTAATAATTTGATTAGCATGATTCTTAATATCTCTTACAAGACCACCAAACCGGCGGCCAAAGGTTGTATAAAATTGAGGTAAACCAAGAGAATAATTAGCTTATACCCGTCATACTTCAAGCTGCATGTGCGTTGGCTACATTCAATCACCCGAATCACTTACTTATGTAAGCTCATCGAGATTAATGAGGTTCACCCTACGGGCTAGCATAAATGCTGTTCAAATCGGTTCCGGACCTATTTGTCTCTCGCTTGCCGCCTTCCTGCAACTCGAATTATTTAAGGTATAGGATAGGAGGCCCGGCACGGATGCCTTGCACTTGTGCAAGCCAGAGTCCAGGTTTGTGTAACGAAAGAACAGGCCGCTTAACTTGCTCGGTGTAACGAATGATAGCCGGTGGCTTAAACTCATGTGTCAACAGCGCATTGAGGGTATCCAACAGTGCAAGCTGCTGAATTTGTGATGGCTGAGCTTGCTCGACTGCTGTAACTTCTTGCACCCGCGCATAAGCGACCTGAGGTGCCAACGCAAATGAGAGGTGACGAATAACCGTGCGCAGTGCATGCTGTTGCCAGTAGTCTACGCTGAATGAAGGACGGCGATGCATATCATGCAACAATGCCAAACTGTTAAAGTTTGTCACACCGTAATTCTGACGGCTTTGGCTTGATGATGTATTCGGTATTGCAGTTTGATCTGGAACGCCAGACAGGTTTGATGGCACGCCAAGACTCGCCGCTACCATCCCTAACAAGAGATGCGGCCAGAAATAACGTCTACCAAATTGTCGCCAACGATTTAGAATACCGATCACAAGTTTAAAATCCGCCGGAGCCTTGTCAATGCGTGAAAACCGCCCACAATTATTAGATGTTCTGTTCGATGATGCCATTGCAGCAGAAAACGGACCGCTACATAACGTACAACAACGCGCTACTGCACTGTTAAAACTTAACCGTGCGGTAAAAGGATTGCTCCCTTCACAAATGCAGCCGTGGTGCCGTGTCGCTAACTATCGACAGAGTGTTTTAGTGCTAGAGACTGCGAACGCTAGCTGGTTAATGCGCTTACGTTATGAACAACCCGCTCTGCTCTCTGCACTACGAGCACAAATTCTACCATCATTGTCTTCAATCGACATCAGGATTAATCCGTCGTTAATGGCCAAGGGCCATAACATTACGCAAGATGTGGCAAAATCGGCGCAAGATCCTGAAAAATCGCCGCCATTACGTCATTTAAGTCTGGAAAGTGCTAAGGAATTAAGAGGATTAGCGAGCCGTAGCCCTGAAAAACTTAGGATAATATTGGAACGATTGGCTGCGTTGGCCGGAGAGAGTGCCAACGCAACCAAAAGTGATAAGTAGCTTTTCCCTTCACACTTGAACTTACAGCGATGTTAGCTGGCTGTAATGCCAATGAGTTTGGGTACAAAAGTACTTAGTAAGCTAATACTGTAGACGGAGCTTTAAATGCCAGTGGCATTTCGGCTTCGTCTTGGAACGTCACAAATTCCCAAGCTTCTTGCTTAGCTAAAACAGCCTGCAACAACTTGTTATTTAAGGCGTGACCCGATTTGAACGCAGTAAATGCGCCAATAATATTGTGGCCACACATAAACAGGTCGCCAATCGCGTCCAGCATTTTGTGACGAACAAACTCATCTTCAAAGCGTAAGCCATCTTCATTAAGCACGCGGTAATCATCTACCACAATGGCACAATCGAAACTACCGCCCAGGCACAAACCACGGGACTGTAAATATTCGATATCACGCATGAAACCAAAAGTACGCGCACGACTGATTTGACGGACGAATGAATCGGCCGAGAAATCCAGACGGTAACGCTGAGTACTTGAGTCAATCGCCGGGTGATTAAAATCAATGGTAAAATCTAAACGGAATCCATTGAATGGAGACAATTCAGCCCATTTATCACCGTCTTCAACCCGCACAGTCTCTTTCAGACGCAGGAATTTCTTCGCAGAGTTTAACTCTTCGATACCGGCATCCAGCAGCAAGTACACGAATGGACTGGCACTACCGTCCATAATCGGCACTTCGGGAGCGTTAACTTCAATAATAATGTTATCAATCCCTAACCCTGCCAAAGCAGCGTTGAGATGCTCAACAGTAGAAATACGCACGTCATGCTCATTGACCAGGCAAGTACAGAGCATGGTATCACGCACGGATTTTGCATCTGCCGGAAAATCAACCGGTGGATTCAAGTCAGTGCGACGATAGATGACCCCGGTATTAGCCGGCGCGGGTCGCATTGTCAGCGTGACTTTCTTACCGGTGTGCAAACCGACGCCAGTCGCCTGAACAATACGTTTTAAAGTCCTTTGTTTGATCATCGTTTTATCTCGCAATGTTATCCATCCTACCGACCAAGCTTATAACAAGATCGGTGGGACAGTTTAGCACAAAGAGCGGAGATTCCAAATATTCGAAAATTAATCGGCTTGCTTACGCAAAAATGCCGGGATATCCAAATAATCGGGCTCTTTATTGGTTTGAGCAGTCGGGTCATTGACCACTTTAGCCGCAGGTTTAACTTCCTGAGGTAAAGGTGACATGCCATGCTGCTGGTAACGATGGTCCATCACAGGCTGAGTCTGCTTGTTGGTAACCAGCGTAATTTCTGGGCGTTTATCCATGCCGATACCGGTCGCAACAACAGTTACGCGCAGTTCGTCGTTCATTTCCGGGTCTAACGATGTACCGATAACAACGGTGGCATTGTCGGACGCGAATGCACGGATAGTATTACCCACAGTTTCGAACTCATCCAAACGTAAATCGAAACCAGCAGTGATGTTAACCAACACACCACGAGCACCAGACAGGTCGATATCTTCCAACAACGGGCTGGAGATAGCCATTTCTGCTGCTTCTTCTGCACGATCTTCACCACAAGCCACACCGGAGCCCATCATGGCATAACCCATTTCGGACATCACTGTGCGCACGTCGGCAAAGTCAACGTTCATCAGGCCTGGGCGGGTAATCAATTCGGCGATCCCCTGAACAGCACCTTTTAATACGTCGTTCGCTGCACCGAATGCATCCAGTAAAGAGATGCCACGCCCCAGAACTTTCAATAATTTGTCATTCGGGATAGTGATCAGTGAGTCCACATGCTTGGACAACTCAGCAATACCCTGCTCAGCAAATGCCATGCGTTTCTTGCCTTCGAAGTTGAAAGGCTTGGTAACCACGGCGACTGTCAGAATACCCAGTTCTTTTGCCACTTCGGCAACAACAGGAGCAGCACCAGTACCGGTACCACCACCCATACCTGCGGCGATAAAGACCATGTCCGCGCCTTCAAGAGCTGCACGCAGAGCTTCACGGTCTTCTTCGGCTGAATTACGACCCACTTCTGGGTTCGCGCCAGCACCCAACCCTTTGGTAATACCGCTACCAATTTGGATGGTTTGGCCAACAGCCGTCTTACGTAGCGCCTGAGCGTCTGTATTAACGGCGAAGAATTCAACACCTTCGATGCGCTCGCGCACCATGTGTTCGACGGCATTACCACCGCCACCACCGACGCCGATGACTTTAATCACCGCGTCATTGGTTAGTTCCATAGGTTCAAACATAGTTTCTCTCCGTTTTGTGCCTGTCGCTTCGAGATCAAAAAATATGTTCAGCATGATCTCTTTGTTGAAACATTAAAACTCTTTTCTCAGCCAGCTATTGATACGTTTAAACCAATTGCCCACTGAGGCACGTTTTTCTACTTCTGACTCACCACTGAGATGAGATTCTTTACCGTAATGCAATAACCCAACAGCAGTGGAGTAATAAGGTTCCTGTGCATAATCCGTCAGCCCGGTGATATTGAGCGGTTGACCGATACGAACCTGGGCATGGAACACCCGTTGTGCGCATTCAGCCAGCCCATCAATTTGTGCAGCACCGCCAGTCAGCACGATACCGGCTGCCAGATGATGCTTCACGCCTTGCTGACGCAACTGCTCCTGCAATTGTAAAATCTCGTCATTAACTAAATTCAGCAACTCGGTGTAGCGTGGTTCTATAACCTCAGCGAGTGTCTGTCTTTGCAGACTACGGGGAGGGCGTCCGCCAACACTTGGCACTTCTACACTTTCGTCCTTGCTGACTATCGACCCGAGCGCACAGCCGTGCCGAACTTTAATCGCTTCCGCATCTGTAGGCGGCGTACCAAAAGCATAAGCTATGTCGCTGGTGACCACGTTCCCGGCGTAAGGGATAACTTTGGTGTGCCGTAAAGCGCCACCGGTATAAACCGCCATATCCATGGTGCCACCGCCGATATCAACGACACAGACCCCCAGCTCACGCTCATCTTCAGTCAATACTGCATAACTTGCTGCCAAACCGGCGAAAATCAGTTGGTCCACTTTCAGACCACAACGTTCCACCGCTTTAACAATATTCTTCGCCATATCGTTATGGCAGGTAATCAGGTGCACTTTAGCCTGCATCCGCACGCCAGACAGACCAACAGGATTTTTGATGCCTTCCTGATAATCGATGGCATATTCCTGTGGAATAACGTGCAGGATACGATGCTCATCACGCACACGCACCGACTTCGCGGTATGCACTACGTTCTCTACATCTTCCTGAGTTACTTCTTCTTCTGAAATAGGAACCATCCCTATTTCATTCTGGCAACTGATATGTTTACCCGATAACGCCAAATAAACAGATGAAATTTGGCAATCCGCCATTAACTCAGCCTGATCGATAGCGCGCTGCACGCATTTCACTACCGATTCAAGATCATTAACCCCACCCTTATCCATGCCACGGGATGGGCAACTGCCGACCCCAATAATATTGACCATGCCATCGGGCAGAACTTCCCCTACCAATGCGGAGACCTTTGCCGTGCCGATCTCAAGACCTACTACCAGTTTTCTGTCCGTCGACTTGATCATTGTTGTTTTGCCTGTGCCTGATTCTGTTGCGGATTACTGTTCTGCTGGCCATTTATTGGTGGCTCACCACCCTGACTGCCGATAAATACCGGAGCCCAACCTATTGCAGCCCCTGTCTCATATCGCAAATCAACATAACTGACTCGTTTATCTGGCTGCTGTTGCAACATCGGATATAACTCGATGAAACGTTGCAAACGCCCCATCCGGTCATCCCGTCCCAGCTCCAGCCGAACATCATTATCTAAGGCCAACTGCCAAGAATGCCTGGCGCTCATCGCCACCATCTTTAGCTGATATTTATTGGCCGCTAACACCTTATTTATTGCCCGGTAGCCTTCCAGGACATCCTGTTCACTGCCTTCCGGACCATACAGTAATGGCAATTTCTGTGTGCCGACCCGCTCGGACGGCACACTAAATGACCGCCCTTGCTCATCAACCATATGCAAATCATTCCAGCGAGCAAAAGGCACATACTCCACCAGATGGATTTTCAGCTCATCCGGCCACTGTTTACGCACACTGGCCTGCTGAATCCAAGGCAACCTTTCAATCTGCTGCTGGATGATGTTCACATCCTGCGTCATAAAGGTACCCGGTGCGCCTAATGCCAGAATTGCCTGGCGAATATCATCATTGGTGGTGTAATGGCGCTCACCGGTCACCACCAGTTTTGACAGTGGCAGTCGGCTGGCATCTTTCATCCACCCCACTACGACCCACCCACCCCAGAGCATGGTACCCAGAACCATTAGCAGGAAAATCAGACCTGCTAGTTGGCCTCCGTTACTGCGTCGGGCCACGCTGTTTTCAGCCGCACGTTCACGCGCATTCAGGGCAGCTTGCGACATATCAGTCAGCCAACATCAAAATTCGAGCGACCAGTTGGGAGAAACTCAACCCTGACTGGCGGGCTGCCATCGGCACTAAACTGTGGCTAGTCATACCCGGTGAAGTGTTCACTTCAAGCAGGTAAAAACTGCCGTCACTGTCTTGCATGACATCTACCCGGCCCCAACCGCTGCAACCCAGCGCCTGATAAGCCTGCAATGCCAGCGTCGCCAATTGTTGCTCCAACTCATTGCTCAAACCGCTTGGGCAAAAATATTGTGTTTCGTCAGACAGATACTTGGCTTCATAATCATAGAACACGCCGGGGGCCTGAATACGGATTGATGGTAAAACATCATCACCGAGGATCGCGACGGTGTATTCCGGGCCACTCAACCATTGCTCTATCAGCACATCACTGTCGTGACGGAAAGCTTCAACCAAGGCACTCTGCAATTGATCGACGTGATCAACCTTACTCATGCCAACACTGGAGCCTTCGTGGCTTGGCTTAACAATTAATGGCAGGCCAAGCTTAGCGACACCCGCCGCTAATTCCTCTGACGAAAGTGTTTCAAACTGTTGATGATTCAACGCGACATAAGGCGAAATCGGCAGACCTGAAGCCTGCCACACCAATTTGGTGCGTAATTTGTCCATCGTCAGGGCTGACGCCATCACGCCACTGCCGGTATAAGGCAGTTGCAGGAATTCCAGTACCCCTTGCAAGGTGCCATCTTCACCACCACGGCCATGTAAAGCGATAAAGACCTTATCGAAGCCCTGTTCTTTAAGCTGAGTCACTGGGAAGTCTCGGGTATCAATCCCATGGGCATCGATACCTGCTTCTCTCAAGCCCGCTAATACCGCCTGACCTGATAGCAATGACACTTCACGTTCAGCGGAGGTACCACCCAGCAGTACCGCGACTTTCTCAGCCATGATGTTCCTCATCTTTTATCTGTGGCTGCAATTTAAGCTCAGCCAATTTACGGGCAATTTTACCAATGTTACCTGCGCCCTGAATCAGAATCAGGTCATCGCCGTTCAGCACTTGCGCCAAAATTTCAGGCACGGTTTCACTGTCTGAAACCAAAATTGGGTCTAACTTGCCACGATTACGGATGGTGCGGCACAACGAGCGGCTATCAGCCCCAGGGATCGGCGGTTCACCGGCAGCGTACACATCCAACATCAGTAGCACATCAACCTGCGATAACACATTGGCGAAGTCGTCGTACAGGTCACGGGTACGGGTATAACGGTGCGGCTGGAAAACCATCACGATGCGCTTATCCGGCCAACCCGCGCGCGCAGCTTTAATAGTGGCATCCACTTCAGTTGGATGATGGCCGTAGTCATCAACCAGCATCGCACTGCCTTCTTTGCCATTGACCGGTGCCAGCGGGAAGTTGCCGAGGAAATCAAAGCGGCGACCAGTCCCCTGGAACCCTGCCAACGCGCGCAGAATATCTTCGTCTTCAATACCTTCTTCTGTCGCCACAGCCACCGCCGCCGCTGCATTCAGCGCGTTATGACGACCCGGTGCATTCAAGGTCACCGTCATCAATGGCTTATCCAAGCGTTTGAGCGTGAAGTGCCCCTGTGGGCCTTCCTGCCGGTAGCTGGCGATCTGCACATCGGCATCATCACTGAAACCGTAGGTGGTAATGTGGCGGCCTACTCGCGGTAGCAACTCGCGCACCACGGGATCGTCAATACACATCACCGCACGGCCATAGAATGGCAAGTTATGCAAAAAGTTAATAAACGTCTGTTTTAAGTTCTCAAAGTCGCCCTGATAAGTATCCATATGGTCGGCTTCGATATTGGTGACAATCGCCACCATCGGTTGCAGATGCAAAAATGACGCATCACTTTCATCGGCTTCTGCTATCAGGTAACGGCTGGACCCAAGACGAGCATGGGTCCCTGCCGCTTTCACCAACCCGCCGTTAACAAAGGTTGGATCCAGACCGGCTTCAGCATAGATACTGGAAACCATCGCCGTGGTGGTGGTTTTGCCGTGAGTGCCTGCAACCGCAATGCCATGACGGAAACGCATCAACTCTGCCAGCATTTCTGCGCGGCGGATCACCGGAATACGCGCCTCGCGAGCCGCAACTATCTCTGGATTATCCGCAGAGATTGCAGTTGAAACCACGACCACACTGGCGTCCAGAACGTTTTCAGGACGGTGATGGAAATAGATTTGTGCGCCCAAAGAGGCCAAATGCTGAGTGACCGGGTTAGGTGCCAAATCTGAACCGCTAATCTGATAACCTTCGTTAGCCAACACTTCAGCGATACCACCCATGCCGGCACCACCGATGCCAACAAAGTGAATGTGCCGGACGCGACGCATCTCGGGCACGATAGTTCGTAGTTTCGCCAGTTGTTGTGTATTCACGTTTCTCTTCACTTTTTTGTCTGTTGCATATTCACAGCCCGCATTAACCTAACTACCTGCTGTTCATTATCTATTTTTACTATTACTTACTGGCCGCGACCACTTCAGCAGCTACGCGCTCAGTAGCGTCCGGGATAGCCACGGACCTTGCCTGTTCAGCCATAGTCAGTAAGGTTGCTCGATCCCACTGTTCCAATAAGCTGCTGACCGCCTCGGCGCTAAATTGCGGCTGCTCGATAATCTTGGCCGCACCGGCCTTTTCCAGAGGCAGTGCATTCCAATATTGCTGCCGGTCTTTATGCTGAAACGGCACAAAAATCGCCGGTAAACCTGCGGCGGCAATTTCACTGACCGTCAGCGCACCTGAACGGCACACCACCACATCGGCCCAACTATAAGCGGCTGCCATATCGTCGATAAACTCAGTAATTTTATGCTTATCATCGCCCTGCCCGACTTGCTGGTATGCCTGTAATACCTCTGGCAATGCGCCTTTACCTACCTGATGCCACAGCGTGACTTTCTCACCCAACTGTGCGGCAACCTGCGGCATTGTCTGATTTAGCACCCGCGCGCCTTGGCTACCACCGATAACCAACACACGAACCGGGCCTTCACGGCCGACCAAACGTTGCGCCGGCAATGGCAGCGCAAGAACATCGGTACGAACCGGATTACCCACCACATCAGCATTTGGGAATGCGCCGGGGAAGGCCTGTAACACCTTTTTGGCAATTCTGGCTAGCCAGCGATTAGTCAAACCGGCAATGCCATTTTGCTCATGCAACACCACTGGAATACCGCACAGCCATGCCGCCAAACCACCGGGACCGGAAACATAACCGCCCATGCCTAGCACCACGTCCGGCTGGTAGTCACGCATGATTTTCTTGGCCTGACGCACCGCACGATAAATCCGCACTGGTGCCATCAGTTGCGCCATTAGCCCCTTGCCGCGTAGACCAGAAATCTGGATGAAATCAATCTCAATGCCATTTTGGGGTACCAATGACGCTTCCATTCGGTCTGCGGTGCCGAGCCAACGCACCTGCCAGCCTTGCGCCATCAGATGATGTGCCACGGCCAATCCGGGGAAGACATGCCCCCCGGTGCCACCAGCCATCACCATTAAACGCTTGGTCTTGCCACTCATCGGGCACTCCTTACAAACGCCTGGGCTTTTGCCAGGCGTGTTTCAAAATCAATGCGTAGCAACAGCACAATTGCCGTTGACATAATAATCAAGCTCGAACCACCGTAACTGATCAGTGGTAAGGTCAACCCTTTAGTCGGCAACATTCCGGCAGCAGCCCCAACGTTAACCAGAGCCTGAAAACTGAACCAGACGCCAATTGAGCAAGCCAAAAAGCCAGAAAATCGCTGATCTATCTCCAACGCGCGACGGCCGATGGACATAGCACGAAAAGCGACGAAGAATACCATTAACAGTGCCAGAACCACACCGAAATACCCCAGCTCCTCGCCTAAAATCGAGAAAATAAAGTCGGTATGCGCTTCCGGTAAATACTCCAGTTTCTGCACTGAGTTACCTAAGCCTTGCCCCCAGAATTCACCACGGCCAAAAGCCATCAGCGACTGGGTTAACTGATAACCACTACCGAACGGATCCGCCCATGGATTCCAGAAGGATGTCACACGGCGCATACGGTAGGGTTCAGCAACAATCAGCAGACAAACCGCAAACACACCAGAGCCGATAATCGCCAAAAACTGCCACATTTTCGCGCCAGCTAGAAACAGCATCGCCAGCGTGGTAATAAACAGCACCACCACCGTGCCTAGATCAGGCTGTGCCAGCAGTAACACCGCCAGAATAACCATGACCCCCATCGGTTTACAGAAGCCCCAGAAATTACTGCGAACCTCTTCAACCTTACGCACCAGATAGCTGGCCAGATAACAAAACAGTGACAGCTTGGATAATTCCGCTGGCTGAATACGCAGCGGCCCCAATGAAATCCAGCGTGATGCCCCGTTTACCGAGCTACCCACCACCAACACTACCAGCAACATTACTATCGAAATCAGCAACATAATATTGCTATAGCGCTGCCAAACCTCCATCGGGATACGTAATGTCACTAGCGACAAACCCAATGCCAGTGCCAGATAGAGAGCATCACGTTTGGCAAATAAGAAGGGATCACTAGCCAGACGCTGACCAATCGGCATTGATGCCGATGTCACCATCACAAAACCGATAATCGCCAAACCGAATGTCAGCCACAGCAAGGTTCTGTCGTAAAGCACCATGCTGGTGGTGTCGCTTTCGCGCGATCCCATCACAAAATGTTTTACGGTATTAAACAGCCCCAGCCCCGGCATGCGCATCAGCCCAACTCCTCTGCCAGGCGAGCAAACTCATCACCACGTTGTTCAAAACTGCGGAATTGGTCCAAACTGGCGCAAGCAGGAGACAGCAACACCATATCCCCCGGAGCCAGTCTCTGCGCCAGCAGTACCATGGCCTGTTCCATCGTCTCGGTAAGCTGAGAGACCTCAGGGCGCAGTTCAGCCAGTTGCTCACCATCACGGCCAAAGCAGTAAATTTTGATATGGTCGCCTTGTAGAAAACGCGTCAACCCAGAGAAATCAGCGGATTTACCGTCGCCGCCCAACAATAAATGCAAGGTACCGTCAACCTGCAAGCCATCCAACGCTGCTTCCGTACTGCCAACATTGGTGGCTTTAGAGTCATTAATCCAACGCACGCCATTGTGCTCAAACACTAGTTGGAAGCGGTGTGATAAACCGGTAAAGGTGGTCAATGCTTTCAAACTTGACGAGCGGGGAATCCCCACAGCATCAGCCAGCGCCAGTGCTGCCAACGCATTGGTATAGTTATGGCGACCGGTCAATTTCATTTCGCGGGTATTCAAGACTTTTTCACCCCGAACCCGCAGCCAGATTTCTCCCTGCTGCTTATTCAGATGGTAGTCACCCACATCCACACCAAAGCTAATACAGCGGCTATCAGCGCCACGCACCGGCATGGTAAGCGCGTCATCGGCATTCACCACACAGACTTTAGCGTTTTCATAAACTCGCAGTTTAGCTGCGCGATATTGCTGCAAACCGAACGGATAACGGTCAGTATGATCTTCTGTTACGTTCAAGATGGTGGCCGCACTGGCATGCAAGCTTGAAGTGGTTTCCAACTGGAAGCTCGACAGCTCTAGTACTACCAGTTGGTTTTCTTGTTTCAATAACGTCAGTGCCGGAACACCGATATTGCCACCGACGCCTACCTGCCAGCCCGCCGCTTTAGCCATCTCGCCCACCAGCGTGGTCACCGTGCTTTTACCGTTAGAGCCGGTAATCGCCACTACAGGCGCCTGATTCTCACGGCAGAACAGCTCGATATCGCCGACAATCTCGACACCGGCCTCGGCAGCGTCACTCAAGGCAGGATGTGCCAGCGCGATGCCTGGGCTGGCCACAATCAAATCTGCATCTAATAACCACTGCTGATGAAGGTCACCGACATGGCGCTCAACGCTTTCAGGCAATTTATCCAGGCCTGGTGGATTAATACGGGTATCCATCACACGCGGCGTAACACCACGCGCCATAAAGAAATCAACGCAGGAAAGGCCGGTTAGCCCCAGCCCGATAATGACTACTTTTTTACCCTGATAATCAGCCATAATTACCGCACCTTCAGCGTCGCTAGGCCAATCAGCACCAGCATCAGCGAGATAATCCAGAAACGCACGATAACCCGTGGTTCTGGCCAGCCTTTAAGTTCGTAATGGTGATGAATCGGGGCCATGCGGAAAATACGCTGCCCACGCAACTTAAAGGAACCTACCTGTAGGATCACCGACAGCGTTTCAACCACGAATACCCCGCCCATAATCACCAATAAGAACTCTTGGCGCAGTAACACCGCGATGGTGCCTAACGCACCGCCCAAGGCCAACGAGCCGACATCCCCCATAAAGACCTGTGCCGGATAGGTGTTAAACCATAAGAAGCCCAGCCCAGCCCCCACAATCGCGGTACAGACAATCACCAGTTCACCGGCATGGCGTAGATAAGGAATGTGCAGGTATGCGGCGAAATTCACGTTACCTGTCGCCCAGGCAACCAAGGCAAAACCACCGGCGACGAACACGGTCGGCATAATGGCCAAACCATCTAATCCGTCAGTCAGGTTCACCGCGTTACTGGTACCGACAATCACAAAGTAAGCCAGCAAGATATACATCAAACCCAGTTGCGGCATGACGTCTTTGAAAAATGGCACCACCAGCTCGGTAGCCGCGGTGTCTTTACCGATGCTGTACATGGCGAATGCTGCAGCTAGGGCAATCACTGACTGCCAGAAATACTTCCAGCGGGCGATCAACCCTTTAGTGTTTTTACGCACTACTTTGCGATAATCATCGATAAAGCCGACGATGCCATAACCGATAAGAATGAATAGTACACACCAGACATACGGATTGGAGGGGTAAGCCCACATCAGCACTGAAATGGTGATAGAGAACAGAATCATCAGGCCGCCCATGGTCGGCGTGCCGCGTTTACTGAAGTGTGACTCTGGCCCATCGTTACGTACTACCTGGCCAATCTGCAATTTCTGCAAATAAGCAATCAGGTGCGGCCCCATCCACAAAGAAATAAACAGTGCCGTCAACAGACTGACAATCGCTCGGAACGTCAAATAGGAAAAGACGTTAAAGCCCGAGTAAAATTTTACTAAGTATTCAGCCAACCAAACTAACATGATGCATTCTCCTGTAACGCACGCACGACATTTTCCATGGCGGCGCTACGTGAACCTTTAATTAAGACGGTGATAACCGGATGTTCGAGCAGCAATTCACTCACACGGGCTGCCAATGTGTTCTTATCCTGAAAATGTTCGCCGTTACCGCTCGCATCACTCAGTGTTTGACTCAATGTGCCAACACTCAGCACTTTATCGACTCCCGCCTGTCTGGCCGCCTCACCCACCTGGCGATGACAATCCACAGCGGTATCACCCAATTCGGCCATATCCCCCACCACCAACACACGGTAGCCGGGCATATCTGCCAACACTTGGGCCGCGGCAGTCATAGAACCGACGTTGGCGTTGTAGGAGTCATCGAGCAGCAATTTACCTGCCGATAATTGAATCGGGAATAAACGGCCCGGTACAGCTTGTAATTGTGCCAGCCCTTGGCGGACGGCAGCTAAATCAGCGCCAACCGACATGGCTAACGCCGTTGCAGCCAAGGCGTTAGCAATATTGTGCCGCCCCGGCAGTGGTAATTCGATGGCTATAGTGCCAAATGGCGAATGCAGGGTAAAATGTGTCGCCTGTGGTGTAATACGCACATCACTGGCATAGAAATCGATATCTTCTGCGCCGCGAGGTGAAAAATACCAAACGCGCTTGTTGTGCAGCATTTCCTGCCAATGCGGCCAGTCATTGCTGTCAGCATTAATAATTGCCGTCCCGTTAGCAGGCAACCCGGCAAAAATTTCACCTTTGGCCTTCGCCACCCCTGCCAGTGAACCAAAACCTTCCAGATGAGCGGCCGCTAAATTATTAACCAAAGCACTTTCAGGGCGGCTTAAATCCGTGGTGTAGGCGATTTCGCCCACATGATTAGCACCCAACTCAATCACGGCAAAATCATGTTCAGGCGTCAAACGCAGTAAAGTCAGTGGCACCCCAATATCGTTATTGAAGTTACCGGCGGTATACAGCACATTGCCGCATTGACGCAAAATGGCGGCAACCATTTCTTTTACCGAGGTTTTACCGGATGAGCCGGTTAAAGCCACCACCCGAGCAGGCACTTGCTCACGCACCCACGCAGCAAATTGCCCCAGTGCCAGACGAGTGTCTTTGACCACTAACTGAGGGGCTCCCACCAGTAAGCGTTTACTTACCAGCAAAGCGCCTGCACCTGCGGCAACAGCATCTTCTGCAAAATCATGCCCATCAAAACGCTCGCCTTTCAGCGCCACGAACAAACACCCCGGTGTGACCTTACGGGTATCAATGGTCACTTCGGTGATGTCGACGTTTTCACTGCCAATATATTCAGCATTAAGCAGCGTAGACAGGAAATGCAGTGAGACCTTAATCATGCCATCACCCCCAATAAACGGGCGACGGTAACTCTGTCTGAATAATCCAAGCGGCGATTACCCACTAATTGGTAATCTTCATGTCCTTTACCCGCCACCAGCACGACATCTTCTTCTTTGGCTTGCATAATGGCACTGGTCACCGCTTCAGCACGGCCATGAATTGCCAATGCATGCCCGGCATCCAGCAAGCCACTGAGAATATCCGCCACGATAGCCTGCGGCTCTTCACTGCGCGGGTTATCGTCGGTGATGACCACCCGATCCGCCAGTTGTTCTGCGATACCGCCCATAAGTGGGCGTTTACCTTTGTCACGATCACCACCGCAACCAAACACACACCACAACTGGCCTTTACAGTGTAAGCGGGCCGCAGCCAGGGCCTTTTCCAAGGCATCCGGGGTGTGGGCATAATCCACGACCACCGTCGGCTTACCGGGCGCGTTAAACACTTCCATACGCCCGCACACCGGTTGCAGGCTTGGTGCTGTTGCTAATAATTGTGCTAACGGATACCCCAGAGAAAGGAGGGTTGACAGTGCCACCAGCAGATTACTGACGTTAAACGCCCCCATCAGACGGCTTTCTAATTGGCCTTCGCCCCAGCTTGAGTCAAAAGTGATGCTGGCACCGTTATCGTGATAATCAACGTTACTCGCCGATAACCATGGGCCATTCCAGCCCGTAGGAACTTTGTCTTCCATGCTGACAGCAACAGCTTGCGGCAACTGCCCTAACCAGCGGCGACCGACTTCGTCATCAGCATTGATAATTTTATGTTCGGATTGATGGGTGGAGAACAGCAACCATTTTGCCGCCTCATAACCCGCCATATTACCGTGATAATCCAGATGATCGCGGCTTAAGTTAGTAAACACTGCTGCTGCAAACGGCAATGCGGCTACGCGGTTCTGAATCAAACCGTGGGAAGAAACTTCCATCGCCGCAAAAGTAGCCCCTTGCTCAACCAAATTGCGCAGTAAATGTTGAATATCAACCGCTGAACCGGTGGTATTTTCCGTCGGAATCACTTGCCCTAACAGACCATTGCCAACTGTACCCATTACCGCGCTGGTTTCCCCCAGTGCCTGACTCCATTGTGCCAGTAGTTGGGTGGTGGTGGTTTTGCCGTTGGTCCCCGTCACACCGACCAAACGTAATGCTGTACCCGGCTGATGGTAGAATTGCCCCGCCAGCTTGGATAAATGTTGATTCAAATTACGCAAATAAATAACAGGAATGCCGTGCATCTCTACCACACTGGCATCCGGCGCTACACCATCGGCTTCAGCGACCACTGCCGCAACACCTTGTGCAATGGCTTGCGGGATATAGCGACGCCCGTCCGTCTGGTGGCCGACAATGGCGACAAACAAATCCCCGGCAGCGGCAACACGGCTGTCTAATGTCATTTCCCGTAGCGCCCGCTCCGGGACGTCTAGCCCCCAAGGAGCGAGTAAGTCGCGCAAGTTACGATCTGCCACCTGAACCCTCTTTTGTATTAATCACTAATTCGCTTTTATCACCGGTGGGTAACGCATCTGGCTCAATGTTCATGGTACGCAGGACGCCGCCCATGATGGCACCGAACACCGGTGCAGAAACCGCACCACCGTAATATTTCCCTGCCTGCGGGTCATTGATGACCACAACCAGAGCAAATCGAGGGTTACTCGCGGGCGCTACGCCGGCGGTGTAAGCGAGGTATCGGTCCATATATTTACCGTCCGGGCCAACTTTCTTGGCGGTACCGGTTTTAATGGCAATACGGTAGCCTTTAATGGCGGCTTTGGTGCCCCCGCCGCCAGGTAATGCCACGCTTTCCATCATATGAACCACGGTACGAACCAACGGTTCTGGGAAAACGCGTTCACCGGCCACTGGCGGGTCAACTTTAGTGATCGACAGCGGGCGATAAATCCCCATGCTGCCGATGGTTGCATAGACTCGCGCTAGTTGTAACGGTGTTACCATTAGCCCGTAGCCGAAAGAGAAGGTGGCCCTCTCTATGTCAGACCACCGTTGTTTTTTAGGATATAAGCCACTGCTTTCTCCGACCAACCCCAAATTGGTCGCTTTCCCAAACCCAAACCGTGAGTAAGTATCTACTAACGCTGAGGATGGCATCGCTAACGCCAGCTTAGAAACGCCGACGTTACTCGACTTCTGCAAGATCCCGGTCACAGATAGTTCTGCATAACGGGCCACGTCTTTAATCTGGTGACCGTTAACAAAGTACGGCAAGGTGTTCAGCACACTGTTTTCTTTCACAACGCCATGCTGCAATGCCGTCATCACTACCATGGGCTTCACTGTGGAGCCGGGTTCAAAAATATCGGTTATCGCCCGGTTACGCATAGCATCTTTCGGCGTTCCGGTCAGGTTATTCGGGTTATAAGACGGGCTATTCGCCATGGCTAATACTTCGCCGGTACTCACATCTACCAGCACCGCAGTGCCTGATTCTGCTTTGTTGAATGCCACCGCATTGTTCAATTCGCGATACACCAGCGCCTGTAAACGCTCATCAACACTCAACACCAGATTATGTGCTGCCTGACTATCGACAGAAGAGATATCCTCAATGACACGGCCATAGCGGTCTTTACGTACCGTACGTTCACCCGGTTGCCCGGTAAGCCAACGGTCAAAGCTTTTCTCAACCCCTTCGATACCTTGGCTATCGATGTTGGTCACACCGATAATGTGTGCCATCACTTGGCCTGCCGGATAGTAACGGCGTGATTCCTGGCGCAAATAGATACCGGGGAGTTTCAGTTTATGGATATAGTCGCCAATCGCGGGATTAACCTGACGCGCCAGATAAACGAAACGTCCCTTCGGGTTAGCATTAATCCGGGCCGCCAATTGATCCAGTGGGATTTCCAGTGCATCCGATAGCGCTTTCCAGCGAGTATCTAACGTAATACCCCCGCGCTCGGTCAGCTCTTTCGGATCTGCCCAAACCGCATTAACCGGCACGCTAACCGCCAACGGGCGACCTGAACGGTCACTGATCATGCCACGGGCTGTCGGCACTTCCTGTACCCGTAACGAGCGCATATCACCCTCACGCACCAGTCTGTCAGGGTTAATCACTTGCAGGTATGCAGTACGTAACATCAAACCGACCAATGCCAATAAAATACAGCCGCACAGCAACGCAAAACGCCAGCTAATAAAGCTGGCTTGTTCTTCCTGGCGCTTTAACTTCCCGGGGCGCGTTGCTTTCATCCGTTACCTTGGCTGCTAGGCGTCATGGTGGCGACTCATTCCTTTATTTATTGGAGAAATTTATTGTTTAACCACAATATTTTCTTGTGATGGATCAACATGTTGCATTTTCAATTTGTCAGTCGCGATACTTTCCACACGACTGTGGTCACCCAACGCATTCTCTTCCAGAATCAGGTTACGCCACTCGATATCGAGCGCGTCCCGCTCCAGCACCAACTGCTCACGCTCTGCGGTCAACAAGCGTGTACGGTGGGCGGTGGTTACCACGAAAACAGCAGATACCAACACCGCGATCAGTAAAATCAACGGGATCTTCGCATTGCGGATTAAATCACCGCCGATGACCCCAACTAAACCGTGGCGTTCGCTGCCTATCACTCTTTAATCCTCTCGGCAAAACGCAATACCGAGCTTCGTGCCCGTGGGTTTTCAGCCACTTCAGCATCTGGAGGCATCATCTTGCCAACCGATTTCAATGTGCGCCCACCCATGCTGCGCAACTGCGCTTCCGTCAATGGCAACCCCGCCGGCACCTGTGGTCCACGGCTGTGATGACGAATAAAGTTTTTAACAATACGATCTTCAAGAGAGTGGAAGCTAATTACTGACAAACGGCCCGCAGGGGCCAGGACTTCAAGTGCGCCATCAAGTGCGCGCTCAATCTCTTCCAACTCACTATTGATATAGATACGAATAGCCTGGAAGCTACGGGTAGCAGGATGTTTGTGCTTTTCGCGAAATGGGCTGGCGTTGGCAATCAAATCCGCCAGCTCTTTGGTACGAGTCATCGGTTGAGTAAGGTTGCGCTCAACAATGGCTTTGGCCAGACGCTTGGCAAAACGCTCTTCACCAAAGGTTTTCAGCACCCACGCGATATCATCAGCGCTGGCTTTCATCAACCATTCAGCAGCTGATAATCCACGGGAGGGGTCCATGCGCATATCCAACGGCCCGTCACGCATGAAAGAGAAACCACGCTCAGGGTCATCCAACTGTGGTGATGAAACCCCGAGATCCAGCAATACACCGTCAATCCGGCCCACTAAGTCCAGCTCTCGCACATAATGTGCTAACTCGGAAAAAGGACCGTGTACGATAGAGAAACGCGGATCTGTAATAGATTTTGCCGCTTCGATAGCTTGTGGGTCACGGTCAATTGCAATCAGACGCCCTTCTGGCCCAAGCTGGGACAGAATCAGACGCGAATGGCCACCACGGCCAAAAGTTCCGTCAATATAGATGCCGTTATCGCGGATGTTCAGGCCATTTACCGCCTCATCCAGCAATACGCTTGTATGCTTGTAGTTGTTATCTACAATTTTGTTGTTATCTACCATGCTTATAGCGATAAGTCCTGTAGCCGCTCAGACAATGGTTCCTGAGTGGACTGTTCTGCGTCGATGTCATCCTTGACTTGTTGATACCAGGTCTGTTCATCCCACAGTTCAAACTTGTTGAACTGCCCAACCAGCATCACTTCTTTATTCAGCCCGGCATGCTGTCGCAGTGTTCCTGCGATCAGTAAGCGCCCAGCACCATCCATCTGACATTCACTGGCGTGCCCTAACAGCAAACGCTGAACCCGACGTTCAGCCGGATTCATGCTCGACAGACGGGATAATTTTTGTTCAATGATTTCCCATTCAGGGAGTGGATAAAGCAACAGGCATGGTTGGTGAAGGTCTATGGTACAGACCATCTGGCCCTGCGATTCCTCATTCAGTAAATCCCGATAACGGGTAGGTACGGCAAGCCGCCCTTTACTGTCGAGGTTAACCATCGTTGCACCACGAAACATGACTGAGTTACCCCTTCATGACCCAATTCGCCACTTTACCCCACAAATCCCCACATTAAAGAGTTTACGGATGGTATGAAAACCTTGTCAAGCCAGAGCCGATGCGCTTTGACAATATTTATGGGCCGTTTTTGAGATATATCTCGTAGAAGGGGCTATTTTAGTGGTTGTAATAGAAATTAACGTCATGATAAACGGGCTATTTTTCCGCCAGTAATTCCAGCTACTTAAATAAATAATTAATTGTCGATTAATTGTCTCATTATTTCCTTCTGCAAGGAATGTCTCATTTTTAGTATGAAAATTGTACGGTCTAAAAATAAACAGCCTGAGCACAAAACCCGCTGCCGCTGGCGTCTCCTAAGGAAAAACAGCGGTAATCGACGGCAAAACCCACAGCAACACAATAATAACCTTGAGAACAACAAGTGTTACTGGCGCGACATTTTACTTCAATTAACCGACGGGGATTAATCTATTTTGAAATAAATTATTGGTGTCTATTTCCGAGTATCACTGAAATATGAATGCCTTCAGACAGATAAATCTTAAATTAGCAAAATTGAATGATTTAGTTTTTGTCTCACTCATTATTTTAAATTTGACTGACCTTTGCCGGCCCCCCTCTGCTGATAACGGAGAAACACAACTATCTGTTTTTAAAGTAAAACAAGATACCTTACCATTTAAAAAACCACCAAAAGCTCAATTCCTCACAGTACAAAGTATAAAAATCAGCCAAATGTTAAAAATAAAAATTTTGAGCTGGTTATATTACAAACAATAGCACTGTAAACTACATTAAAAGCAAAAAAGCAATACAATCACCTGCCATTAAAATGATTAGCAATATATAAACCCTGCCAATAATCTCATCAATTGGCGTTTTGGCAGATTTTTCCCCCAAGTAGGGAGTTAATGACAATGTTTTCAACTGGGTCCCGTCTGCGTAGTGCCGCAGCCGATACTTTTGCACTGGTAGTGTATTGTTTTGTCATCGGCATGATAATTGAAATCGTGATCTCGGGAATGACCTTCCAGCAGTCTCTTTCTTCTCGCCTGGTTTCAATACCGGTCAATATCCTTATTGCCTGGCCTTATGGGGTGTATCGGGATGCTTTTATCCGCTTTGCGCGTCATCATGCCGGCAAGTATTTTTGGGCAAGGAATCTGGCAGACTTACTGGCCTATGTCAGCTTCCAGTCTCCAGTTTATGCCATAATTTTGTGGTCGGTCGGGGCTGATTTAGAGCAAATCACTACAGCGGTTACCAGTAACGCGTTGGTTTCAATGGCGATGGGTGTGGCTTACGGCTATTTCCTGGAATATTGCCGTCGATTGTTCCGCGTGGCGGGCTATATTTGAATACCCGCCATCTTTCATGGTGCAGGTGTGTTGGCTGTGCTCACTATTCGGCCCATCCATGGGCCTCACCTCATTGAGGCCGCTGCTGCCTCCTGCACCATAAAATCTATTGGGTATTAAGCGTCCTAACCGAAATGTTTATTACCCGGTTACTTGCGGCTCAAACTGCCACGGCGGAACAAGTTGCGGCGAATACGGGTTAAACCCGGTTTCGGTTTATGTGGCTCATCCAGACTGGCTAATACCAGCTCCAGTACGCGCTCGGCAACATCGCGATGACGCTGTGCCACCGCCAGTACTGGGCACTCAAGGAAGTCCAGCAGCTCGTTATCACCAAAAGTAGCAATCGCCAGATTACTGGGTAAACGCCCACTTTGCTTTAAGGTAACATCCATAACGCCCTGTAGTAGCTGGAATGAGGTGGTAAACAACGCCTGTGGCATTGGGTGGGTCTTAAGCCACTGCGCAAACAGCACACCGGCAGCTTCGCGCTCGTAGCTATTGGCATACAGGTAATCGACTTTACGTGGATCATCTTTCCACGCCTCACGGAATCCCATCTCACGCAAGAAACTGACTGATAGTTCCGGCAGCGCGCCTAAATACAATACAGATTCCGCCGGGAAGGCACGCAGTTCTTGTGCCAACATCAGTGCATCTTCTTGATCCGCGCCGACGACGCTAATGAAATGCTCCCGATCTAGCGCCCGATCCAATGCAATTATTGGCAATGGATCATTAGCCCAGCGCTGGTAAAAAGGGTGCTCAGGGGGCAATGCGGTAGAAACGATAATGGCATCAACCTGACGCTGTAACAGGTGTTCGATACAACGCATCTCGTTATCTGGTTGATCTTCCGAGCAGGCTATCAACAGTTGATAACCGCGCTGGCGCGCCTGGCGTTCCAGATAATTTGCAATGCGGGTATAGCTGGTATTCTCAAGATCCGGGATCACCAAACCGATGGAGCGGGTTCTGCCCGCGCGCAATCCTGCCGCAACAGCATTTGGGTGATAGTTATGTTCCCTGACAACCGCCATAACTTTGTCTACTGTTTTATCGCTGACTCGGTACTGTTTCGCTTTGCCATTAATGACATAACTGGCCGTTGTACGCGAAACACCCGCAAGACGCGCGATTTCATCCAGTTTCACATTAACCCCTTATAAACCCAATAAAGTGATGAAAGGCATGATGTCTGCCAGAGCTAAATATCCCAGCATTTCTCAATACGCCAATAAACCGCAGTGTTACAGGCTAAAACACACGATTTATAGACATAGTTTAACTACGGATATAGCACAACGTAGATCTAACCGCAGAACTCACTATTGAGCAACCGCTTTAACCGCCCTATAACGCTATCTCGGTTAAAAAATAAGAAAAAAAAAGCCCGACACACCTGCCGAGCCTGATTATTGGAGATTAGTCAGTGTTAATAAGTTTCATTAACGCATAATCTTGTCACCACGTGACACACCGACAATGCCTGAGCGGGCAACTTCAACAATTTCTGCCACTTCCCGCACCGCATTGAGGAATGCATCCAGTTTATCACTGGTGCCCGCCAGTTGGACGGTGTAGAGCGTGGCGGTAACATCCACAATTTGCCCACGGAATATTTCCGCACATCGTTTCACTTCCTCACGCCCGTAACCACTGGCCTGCAACTTTACCAGCATAATCTCACGTTCAACATGCGAGCCAGAAACCAGCTCACTGACGCGCAGTACATCCACCAATTTATGTAGCTGTTTTTCTATCTGCTCCAGAACTTTGGCATCACCTACAGTCTGAATCGTCATGCGGGAAAGTGTAGGATCGTCGGTCGGCGCAACCGTTAAACTCTCAATGTTATAACCACGTTGAGAAAACAGGCCCACCACTCTTGAGAGGGCACCTGATTCGTTTTCCAGTAGAACTGATAAAATCCGGCGGCGCATAATTATGTCCTCTCCGTTTTGCTAAGCCACATTTCGTCCATGCCACCACCACGAATCTGCATCGGGTAAACATGCTCCGTTTCATCAACCGTCACATCTACAAATACCAAACGCTTGGTCTCGGATAATTGTGTCAGGGCATCAGCCAGTTTGCTTTCCAACTCATCCGGCGTGCGGATGGAAACACCAATATGACCATAGGCTTCAGCCAATTTGACGAAGTCAGGCAGCGAATCCATATAAGACTGTGAGTGGCGGCCAGAGTAGATCATATCCTGCCACTGTTTCACCATGCCGAGATAGCGGTTGTTCAGGTTCAGCACGAGCACTGGCAAGTTATATTGCAGTGCAGTAGATAACTCCTGAATATTCATCTGGATGCTACCATCACCGGTAACGCAAACTACCGTTTCGTCTGGTAACGCCAGTTTAACGCCAAGCGCTGCCGGCAGGCCAAAGCCCATCGTCCCAAGGCCTCCTGAGTTAATCCAACGGCGTGGTTTATCAAACGGATAATAAAGTGCGGCGAACATCTGGTGTTGACCGACATCAGAGGTGACATAAGCATCACCGCTGGTGAGGCGATGTAGGGTTTCGATCACTGCCTGCGGCTTGATTTTTCCACTGTCTTTGTTGTAACTCAGACAATTACGGGCACGCCATTGTTCGATGGATTGCCACCAATCACGTAAACTATCGCAATCTTGTGTGCAATCAATCTGAGACAGCAGCTCCAGCATCTGTACCAAGACTTGTTTGGCATCACCAACAATCGGAATATCGGCATTTACGGTTTTCGAAATTGAAGTCGGGTCGATATCAATGTGTACCACAGTGGCATTCGGACAGTATTTCGCCAGATTATTGGTGGTTCGGTCATCAAAGCGCACGCCAACGGCAAAAATCAGATCCGTATTGTGCATCGCCATATTGGCTTCGAATGTCCCGTGCATCCCCAACATACCCACGCTTTGGCGATGAGTGCCTGGGAAGCTCCCCAGCCCCATCAAAGAGCTGGTCACCGGCAAATTCAGTTGCTCAGCAAGAGCTAGCAGCTCTTCGTGGCAGGCAGAATTAATCGCCCCACCGCCGACATACATGATGGGTTTTTTAGCCGTCAGAATAGTTTGCAGCGCGCGTTTAATCTGCCCACGATGGCCTTGTACCGTGGGGTTATAAGAGCGCAAGCTAACCTGATCCGGGTAGGCGTAAGGCATTTTTACCGCAGGGCCAACGATATCTTTTGGCAAATCTATAACGACCGGACCTGGGCGGCCAGTCGATGCCAGATAGAAGGCTTTTTTCAGTACCATTGGAATATCTTCAGTGCGCTTCACCAGAAAACTGTGTTTCACCACTGGGCGGGAGATCCCCACCATGTCACATTCCTGAAAAGCATCGTAACCTATCAATGAGCTAGGTACCTGACCGGAAAGCACCACCATCGGTACAGAATCCATATACGCGGTAGCAATACCGGTAATGGCATTGGTCGCCCCAGGGCCGGAAGTGACTAGCACCACGCCAACCTCACCGGTTGCCCGAGCATAACCATCGGCCATGTGAACCGCGCCTTGTTCATGGCGTACCAGCACGTGATCGATGCCGCCGACCGTATGCAGGGCATCGTAGATATCAAGTACGGCCCCGCCGGGATAACCGAATACATGCTTCACGCCCTGGTCGATTAACGACCGGACAACCATCTCGGCTCCTGACAACATCTCCATGGGTTTTGCCTCCAGGCTTTGTTTGCTCATTGGATAACGGGAAGTCATTTCCACGGGATCCTGTAGGAAAGGCACTACGCCCTGATTCCTATATTTATTATTTTTAACGTAACCAACTTATTAACATAACGTCAGATTTTCTGGCAGGCAAATGGCAATTCGCTGCGCTAAAGACAATTCTGTTGGTCGTGCTCTGTTTTTGCTTACATTCCAAACATAAAACACTGCCTGTTAAGGAGTGACCTTCGTTTAAACACCGCCAAGATGACCAATCATAGAACTTAATTAGGCTGATAATTTTTATGCATCGGAGGAAGAAAAACAGGGGGCGATACCGAGCCAGGTGGCGAAAGTGCTGAACGTTCAGAAAAACAGCGGCTGCCTGTTAACAACAGACAGCAACGTAATAACACTATCGATTAATCACGGTACATCGAATCAATTTCATTCTGATAACGCTGGAGAATGATTTTGCGACGCAATTTCATCGTCGGTGTCAGTTCACCGGTTTCCATGGTGAATGCCTGTGGTAACAACGTAAAGCGCTTAACCTGCTCGAACATCGCCAACTCTTTTTGCATATCTTTCAGTCTTTGTTCAAACAAACCGACAATATGGCTATGGCGTAACAACTCTAACCGGTCATGGTATTTCAGGTTTATCGAACGGGCATACTCTTCAAGTGATTCAAAACAGGGCACAATCAGCGCTGAGACAAATTTGCGCGTATCGGCAATAATCGCGACCTGCTCAATGAAACGATCCTGACCGAGTGTGCCCTCAATCATTTGCGGCGCAATGTATTTGCCGCCGGAGGTTTTCATCAAATCTTTCAGCCGTTCGGTGATAAACAAATTACCCTGAGCATCCAACGCCCCGGCATCCCCCGTTTTGAGCCAACCATCTTCGGTGAACGACTCTGCCGTCTGTTGCGGTTTATTAAAGTAACCACGCATCACAATCGGGCCACGTACCTGAATTTCATTCTCTGCGCCCAAACGCACATCAATCCCCGGTAATGGCTTACCGATAGAGCCGAACCGGAAGTCGTGCTCTTCCCAACAAGAGACGGTGGCACAGGTTTCGGTCATGCCATAGCCGTACTTAATGTTGATACCGATGGACTGGAAAAACAGGATGATATTGTCATCTAACCGAGCACCGGCGGCCGGTAAAAAGCGCACTCTACCCCCCAACACCCCTCGCAATTTCCTCAACACCAGACGATCCGCCAACTGGTACATCTGTTCGGATAGCAATGATAATGTTTCCCCACGTTGCAGGCTTTGGAATTTGCGCTCACCCCGACCTACCGCCCAGCGAAACAATAGCCGGCGATGCCATTTTGCCAGAGCAACTTTGTCATTGATGGCACTGAATACCTTCTCGTAAAAACGAGGGACGGCACACATCACTGTCGGCTTTACTGCCTGCATTGCCGAGCGCACCCAATCAGTGTCGCTGATATAGACATTTTGCGCGCCGGTATGCATTACATAGAAGCTCCACGCCCGCTCAAACACATGGGATAACGGCAGGAAACTAAGAGAGACATCCTCTGCTGTCAGGGTTAAGCGCTGATCGTGCAAATAAAGCTGGGCTGCCATATTACGGTAATCCAGCATCACACCTTTAGGTTCACCCGTGGTACCCGAGGTATAAATCAGTGTGAATAAATCATTTAAGTCGCAACTATCTATACGCGTAGTGAGTAGGTGCTGTTGGACCGCATCAGGTTGTTGCTCAAAATCAGCTAAGTGTTGGGCATATTCACAACCGCGCAAATCGACTGCGGGGTCTAATACAATAATTTGAGCAAGTTGCGGGCACAGCGGCTTTAGTGTTGCAGCAACATCAAATTGTGTCTGTCCACCGACAAATAAAATACGCACATCGGCATCATTGAGCACATAAGCAGCCTGAGTGCTGGTATTGGTGGCATACAGTGGGACGCTGACGCCACGCAACTGTAAAATAGCTAAATCCGCCAACGACCAAGTCATACTGTTGTTGGCAAAAATCCCAATACGCTCCTGAATGGCAACCCCGAGGGATAACAAAGCTGCTGAAATCCGGGTGACATGCGTGTCAACCTGCTGCCAGCTTAGTTGTTTTTCACCCTCGGGTGACCATTCACGCAAAGCTATCTGGTCAGCACGGTGGCTGATTTGTTGGCGCAGACGGCGCACAAGGTGGTATTGCTCTAATGTGTGGGTCATAACATCGCCGCTCGCTATATACTTGCTGTCTTCCAAGTTGCTACTGTGTGATGGCGGGTGCTCATCCAAATCACATGACGGAGTCCGTTCATTGGGAGCCTTTCATTTACCGCCTTGCTACACCTTGAAATCTATTGGGTATTGATTATTCATTAAAGTGTACTGTAACTTACCACTAATTGGCATTCAGCTTACATGTGTTCACTTTTTTTCGCGCAGTCTACCTGCTCTATTGGCTATGGCAAACAAAATTCAGAGTAGAAGTGTGAGCTGAAATTGACTTTGATGAAAAAGAGAGCGTTTAGAACCATAAGAGTGAGGGGTAAACACGGCAATAACGTTGTATTGAACTGACCAATGGCTGGAAACAAAACATGTTTTAATTTAGTTGTTACCTTTACCTGCCACTGAAAATAATATGATTCCAGCAGCAGGGGTTAACAAAAGTAATTACTCAGGAGTATCCAATTGGCTGAGTAACTCTTTCATCCACTGATGGCCTTTATCTCTATCAGTAGATTCGTGCCACGTGAGATAACATGGGCGGCATGTTTCCTTCCAAGGTAAAGAGATAAGTTTCAGATTAAGTGCTTCACTGTATGTTTGAACAAGCCAGCGAGGAGCAATCGCCACAAAGCAAGTTTGGGATACAATATTAAGCACACTATTCATATCGGTACTTTCATATACAATAGTTTGAGCACTTATCTCTGATTCATAATAATGCTCACTGAAAGAACCTACTTTATCCAATGACACTACCGCGTGTGACTCTGAAAGGAGCTGTTCTTGCGTAATTGAATTATCAATACGGGGGTGATTTTTTGAGACCGCCAAAACGGACTCATCATTAGATATTGATAAGTAATGGAAGTCTGGGCGCTCAAACTTGGTATAACCTATCACAAACTCGGTCTCTTGATAACGTAACTGATGCTCAATATTATCATTCAAATAGGATTTGATAATGAGTTGAACATTAGGCGCTAATTGCTTAACACTTTCTATTATTTGTGCCGTCAATCTAATATCTAACGGGCTACAAATAGATAGATTAAAGATTCGCCCACTTTTTTTGGCTTCAAAGCCCGCACCGGGTAACTCATTTTGAACTAATTGCAGAGCTTGTCTAACCGGGCCAAACAACTGACGAGCCCTGGCGGTAGGCTGGATACCACGGCCATAACGAACAAACAGCTCATCATTAAACATCACTTTCAAGCGAGCGACTGCGTTACTCACCGCAGGCTGGGACATCCCCAGTGACTGGGCTGCACGTGTTACATTATGCATTTGCATCACCGCATCAAAAACCGTTAATAAATTGAGATCGACACTTCTTAAGTGAACATCACTACCTTCTTTTTTAGTTACTTGGTCGTCGGCTACTAAGTTGTGTTCAAGCATGCTTAACTCCACTGATCTTTATGCAGATGACATGATTAATAGAAGAATCCTGCTGATACTTTTACATACCTCAAAATATCTTTATTCTCTTACTATTAACGATGCCAATGTTCTCATCATTACTCTTGTCAGGTAAAATGAGTCTCATCCTTGTATAAATGCAAAAGTATTAATTCCCTCCCTACCTTTCAGTCAATAACGCCCATAGATAAGTGCGTGAACAAGATATTCACATAAAGTATCTTATATATGCTCATACAGTAATTTACATCAGGAATATCAAACCATCAAATTATAAGCACCAGTAATAAAATCAACAAGATGATCACATCACAAAATGGGATAGTTGACAACTATGCCATTAATAAATAATAAATTCATCAATTGAAACTTATTAGTTCTTATTTATTAGTATGAATATATTAAATAGTGGATTAGATCTAACCACACTTAAGTATGAATTCACGCCATATTCATAACATCTAAAGCCAATAAATAATAGCATTTATTAGAGTGATGAATATTTATATTCAACAAATATATAATAGGAAGATAATAAGGCTTATTGTGAATTTATAATTATGGATTACTCTTACTTACCTCATTCCATCTCTGGGAGACTTAAATATAACGTCCCAAAACTGATGTTCACCTCTCTAGCTAGAGAATTTATGATCCAAATATCAAAAAAGCACAATAATCCATATTATTAAGACTATGCCAAATAAAACAAAATCATCAGCATCTATTTTTAGATTAAAAATCCTATATTTTTAATTTTTAGGTTTTTTGTGTCGTTATAAGGAATTGATAACCCGTGCAACCAGTTGAACTGGCCATTTTAAACAAAAGTTGACATGACCACAAAATTCACGTATCAATTTAGGCAACGCACTATTTTAACCCATGAGAAACTGAAAAATTATGTTCTACTCAACCCGCCTACTAAGCCTACTACTTAACGCATCTCACTTGCGCGGTATGTTGGTGGACGGAAATCAGAACTGATTCAGTCATCAAGATTAACAAGCCCGCGCAAATGCGCGGGTTTTTTTTTACCCGCTAAGCGCAAATGTAAACACGACAAGGAACAACCCATGAGCCAACAAGTCATTATTTTCGATACAACATTGCGCGACGGTGAACAAGCATTGCAAGCCAGCCTGAGTGTTAAAGAGAAGCTGCAAATCGCGCTTGCACTGGAAAGAATGGGTGTCGATGTAATGGAAGTCGGTTTCCCGGTTTCCTCCCCTGGCGATTTTGAGTCAGTGCGCACCATCGCTCAGCAAGTCAAAAACAGCCGCGTGTGTGCTCTGGCTCGCTGTGTAGACAAAGATATTGATGTCGCCGCCGAAGCTTTACGTATTGCTGAAGCCTTCCGTATTCATGTGTTCTTGGCGACATCCACCTTACATATCGAATCCAAATTAAAGCGCTCATTTGATGATGTGTTGGCGATGGCAGTGCACTCGGTGAAACGCGCTCGCAACTATACCAATGATGTTGAATTCTCTTGTGAAGATGCTGGCCGTACCCCTATTGATAACCTGTGCCGCATCGTAGAAGCTGCGATTAATGCCGGCGCGACTACCATCAATATCCCTGATACTGTCGGTTACACCACTCCTTATCAATTCGGCGGAATTATCACCGACTTGTATGAGCGGGTGCCAAATATTGATAAAGCCATTATCTCGGTGCATTGCCATGACGATTTGGGCATGTCCGTTGCCAACTCCATCACCGCAGTACAAGCCGGTGCGCGTCAGGTAGAAGGCACGATTAATGGTTTGGGCGAACGCGCCGGTAACTGTTCACTGGAAGAAGTGATCATGGCTATCAAAGTGCGTGAAAAGATGTTGGGCGTGCATACCAATATCAATCATCAAGAGATTTACCGCACCAGCCAGTTGGTCAGTAAGTTATGCAACATGCCAATACCCGCTAACAAAGCCATTGTCGGCAGTAATGCTTTCGCTCACTCATCCGGTATTCATCAGGATGGCGTGCTGAAAAATCGTGAAAACTACGAAATCATGACACCACAATCCATTGGCTTGAAAGAAGTGCAGTTGAACCTGACCTCCCGTTCTGGTCGCGCGGCGGTCAAACACCGTATGGAAGAGATGGGTTATCAGGATAAAGATTACAATTTGGACTCTTTGTACGACGCATTCCTGAAGCTGGCAGATAAAAAGGGCCAGGTATTTGATTACGATTTAGAAGCGTTAGCCTTCATTAATAAACAACAGGAAGAGCCGGAACACTACCGTTTAGACTATTTCAGCGTGCAGTCGGGTTCCAGCGTAATGGCAACAGCATCCGTGAAATTGGTCTGTGGCGAAGACATTAAATCAGAAGCGGCCACAGGTAATGGCCCGGTTGATGCGGTGTATCAGGCCATCAATCGCATTACCGGTTATGAAATTGAACTGGTGAAATATCAACTGTCTGCCAACGGTCAGGGTAAAGACGCATTGGGTCAGGTTGATATCGTGGTTGATCATAAGGGCCGCCGCTTCCACGGCGTGGGTCTGGCAACAGATATTGTCGAGTCATCCGCTAAAGCGTTGGTTCACGTATTAAATAACATCTGCCGCGCTCATCAGGTAGAGATTGAGAAGCAGCGCTTGCAACAAAATAATCAGGAAATGGTGTGAACATGACTAAGACTTATCATATTGCCGTTTTGCCCGGAGACGGTATTGGCCCTGAAGTAATGACTCAGGCAAATAAAGTATTGGATGCGGTGCGTCAACGTTTCGGCATCAAGATTTCAACTAGCGTTTATGATGTAGGTGGTGCAGCCATCGACCGTCACGGCAGCCCGTTACCGGCAGCGACAGTCAGCGGATGTGAGCAGGCTGATGCTATCTTGTTTGGCTCGGTAGGCGGCCCGAAATGGGAACATTTGCCACCGGCTGAACAACCCGAGCGTGGTGCGTTGTTGCCTTTGCGCAAGCACTTCAAATTATTCAGCAACTTGCGCCCGGCGCGGTTGTATCAAGGGTTAGAAGACTTCTGCCCATTGCGCAGCGATATTGCTGCCAAAGGTTTTGATATTCTGTGTGTGCGTGAATTAACCGGCGGTATCTACTTCGGCCAACCCAAAGGCCGTGAAGGCCAAGGCCAGCACGAGCGTGCTTTTGATACCGAAGTTTATCATCGCTTTGAGATTGAACGTATTGCCCGTATTGCCTTTGAATCTGCGCGTAAACGTCGTGGCAAAGTTACTTCTATTGATAAAGCCAATGTGTTGCAAAGCTCTATTCTGTGGCGTGAAGTGGTAACTGCCATTGCGGCCGATTACCCAGATGTTGCGTTGTCCCATATGTATATCGATAACGCCACCATGCAGTTGATCAAAGACCCTGCCCAGTTTGATGTATTGCTGTGTTCTAACTTGTTTGGCGATATTTTGTCTGATGAGTGCGCCATGATAACGGGTTCAATGGGGATGTTGCCGTCGGCCAGCCTGAACGAACAAGGTTTCGGTTTATACGAACCCGCAGGTGGCTCCGCACCCGATATCGCGGGCAAAAATATCGCCAACCCAATTGCCCAGATTTTGTCATTAACTCTGCTGTTGCGTTTCAGTTTAGGTAAAGACGATGCCGCCGATGCTATTGAGCATGCGATCAATCAGGCATTGGAACAAGGCTATCGCACGGCTGATTTGGCAGGCGAAGGTAAAGCCATCGGTACCAACGAAATGGGCGATATTATCGCTAAATTCGTGATGGAGGGGGTGTAAAATGGGCAAGACCTTATATCAAAAATTGTACGATGCGCACATCGTTTACGAAGCGCCAAATGAAACCCCATTGTTGTACATCGACCGCCATCTGGTGCATGAAGTTACTTCGCCGCAAGCCTTTGATGGTTTGCGCGCCATGGGTCGTCCGGTGCGTCAGCCGGGTAAAACCTTTGCCACGATGGACCACAACGTTTCAACCCAGACCAAAGATATCAATGCCAGCGGCGAAATGGCGCGGATTCAGATGCAGGAGCTGATTAAGAACTGTGCTGAGTTCGGTGTCTCTTTATATGACCTGAATCATCCGTTCCAAGGCATCGTCCATGTGATTGGCCCTGAACAAGGTATGACTTTACCGGGCATGACTATCGTCTGTGGTGACTCACATACCGCGACCCATGGTGCATTCGGCTCATTGGCCTTCGGTATCGGCACTTCAGAAGTTGAGCATGTGCTGGCAACCCAGACCCTGAAACAGGGCCGTGCCAAAACCATGAAAATCGAAGTTAACGGCACTGTCGGTGCAGGGATTACCGCCAAAGACATCGTCTTGGCGATTATCGGCAAAACCGGCAGCGCGGGCGGCACCGGCCATGTTGTGGAGTTCTGTGGCAGCGCGATTGCAGCGCTGAGCATGGAAGGCCGGATGACATTATGTAATATGGCGATCGAGATGGGTGCTAAAGCCGGTTTAGTCGCCCCGGATGACACCACTTTCGACTACCTGAAAGGTCGTCAGTTCGCCCCAACTGGCGAGCAGTGGGAACAAGGCGTGGCCTATTGGCGCAGCTTGAAATCTGATGCTGATGCTAAATTTGACACTATCGTCACCCTGGATGCCGCCGACATCGCGCCACAAGTCACTTGGGGCACCAACCCGGGCCAGGTTATTGCGGTTAATGACATGATTCCTGCGCCTGAGTCCTTCAGTGATCCCGTTGAACGTGCCTCGGCGGAAAAAGCGTTGGCATATATGGATTTGCGCCCCGGCATTAAGTTGACCGAGGTAGCCATTGATAAAGTCTTTATCGGTTCCTGCACTAACTCACGCATTGAAGATTTGCGTGCCGCAGCAGCGGTGGCGCAAGGTCGTAAAGTCGCGACTGGCGTGCAAGCTATTGTGGTACCCGGCTCAGGCCCGGTAAAAGCGCAGGCAGAAGCGGAAGGTTTGGATAAGATCTTTATCGAGGCCGGTTTTGAGTGGCGTTTGCCTGGTTGTTCCATGTGTTTGGCGATGAACAACGACCGTCTGGAACCCGGAGAGCGTTGTGCCTCCACCAGCAACCGTAACTTTGAAGGCCGTCAGGGCCGTGGTGGCCGCACACATTTGGTTAGCCCGGCAATGGCCGCCGCCGCCGCTGTCAGTGGTCATTTTGCTGATGTTCGCGACTTAGAAGCCGCCACCCACTAACCGGAGACACCATTATGGCTAAATTTACTCAACACACGGGTTTGGTTGCTCCGTTGGATGCGGCAAACGTCGATACCGACGCGATTATCCCAAAACAATTTTTACAAAAAGTGACGCGCACTGGCTTTGGCCAACACTTGTTTAACGATTGGCGTTTTCTCGACGACGCAGGCAAAGTGCCAAACCCTGAATTTGTGCTGAACCAACCCCGCTATCTGGGTGCAACCATTTTGTTAGCGCGTGAGAATTTCGGTTGTGGCTCCTCACGGGAACACGCGCCGTGGGCATTGACCGACTTCGGTTTCAAAGTGGTTATTGCCCCTAGTTTCGCTGATATATTTTACGGTAACTCGTTTAATAACCAATTATTACCAGTGACCTTAAGCGAAGCAGATATCGATACCTTATTCCAATTGGTTAACGATAATGAAGGCATCGAGTTTATTGTTGATTTGGAACAGCAAACAGTGAATGCCGGTGGCAATAGTTATTCTTTTGAAATAGACAGCTTCCGCCGCCATTGTATGATTAATGGTTTGGACAGTATTGGCCTGACGTTGCAGCATGAAAGTAATATTTCTGCATATGAAAAACAGCAACCAGCATTTTTACGTTAATTTATTTTAAGTTCATTTTGTGAGTATATTGTTGGTGTCAGGTAAGCCCTGACCCAACAATTCAAAATAGATAAAAATCCCATTTTAAAACGCACCCTTCCTTTTTTCATTATTCACAAAACAAATCCCATATCAATCAATATGTTACATGATATATTCTCAAGTCATTATTTTAACTAGATATTAATTATTCTGATATTGATTTATTTGATTATATTTTGTGCTGGCGGTCACTTTTTATTTTTTCAACCAAGGTATGCTATTATTCACCATCCACAACTAGAGGGCGCCTTATGATACGCATTATACTGCGTTACGAAGCACGCATCTCCGGCGATAGCCGAGCCTGGTTTAATATAGATTACCGCCTCGCCAACGATTTCCCGCGTTAACTCCCCCATTGCTTATTCAGCTTAGGCTGAAAAAACTCATCTCTTTATTTTGTTGCCGTCATTGGTAATGTGAATGGCTATTTTCACTCGCCAAAATATGACTGCATTTTAAATATTAATAATAAAAATACCCAAAATGATTGGCGTTGCAGAGACGTTAGCTGCGACTTCAAGTTCCAAGGGTATTTGGAGTCATAAGCCATGAAACGTATCCCAGAGCCCTTCCGTATTAAAATGGTTGAAAATATTCGGATGACCAACCGGGAAGATCGTGAGAAAGCATTAATCGAGGCAGGCTATAACCCATTCTTACTGCCGAGTGAAGATGTCTATATTGATTTGCTCACCGACTCTGGCACCGGTGCGATGAGTGACCGCCAATGGGCCGGATTAATGATGGGCGATGAGGCCTATGCCGGTTCGCGTAACTACTATCACTTGTGTGACCAAGTGAAGAAACTGATTGGCTATCCATTTACTATCCCAACCCATCAGGGGCGTGGCGCGGAGCAAATATTATTCCCTTGCCTGATTGCGAAAAAACAAAAAACCGGTGGTGGCAAGAAACCGGTCTTTATTTCCAACTTCCACTTTGATACCACTGCCGCCCATGTTGAGATGAACGGCGCGAAGGCAATTAACGTAGTCACACCGAAAGCCTTTGATACCGTTACGTATTATGACTGGAAAGGGGATTTCGATTTAGATCAGTTAAAGGCAACCATCGCTGAACATGGTGAAGAAAACGTAATTTCTATTATTACCACCGTGACCTGTAATAGCTCCGGCGGCCAACCTATTTCCATGAGCAATATGCGTGAAGTGTATCGCATCGCTCAGCAGCACAATATTCCAGTAGTGATCGACTCGGCTCGCTTCTGTGAGAATGCCTGGTTTATCAAACAAAGAGAGCCGGGTTACGCAGATAAGTCGGTCAAAGAGATCATTCTGGAGATGTACCAATATGGTGATATGTTAACCATGTCTGCCAAAAAAGATCCCATGGTGAATATTGGCGGGCTGTGTTGTTTCCGTACCGATGAACACCTGTTTGACGATGTTCGCATCCGTTGTGTACCAATGGAAGGGTTTGTCACCTATGGCGGTTTAGCCGGTCGTGATATGGAAGCGCTGGCTATCGGGCTGGAAGAAGGGATGAACGAGGACTTCCTGAAGTACCGCATCGGACAAGTCGAATATTTGGGTGAACGCCTGCGGGCGGGCGGGATTCCAATTCAGTATCCTACCGGCGGCCACGCGGTATTTGTCGATGCCAAGATTCTGCTGCCACATATTCCGGCGGAGCAATTCCCAGCCCAAGCCTTAAATAACGCACTGTATCTGGAGGCGGGTATCCGCAGTGTGGAAATTGGCTCGCTACTGTTGGGACGAGATCCAGAAACGGGTAAACAAAAACCGTCACCGCTGGAACTGCTGCGTCTGACTATCCCGCGCCGGGTCTACACCAACGACCATATGGATTACATCGCTGATGCCCTGATCTCGCTCAAGTCACGCGCTCATGATATCAAAGGCTTAACCTTTACCTACGAACCCCCGGTTCTGCGCCACTTTGTTGCGCGATTAAAACCGGTCGAATAAAGCGCGACTGCCACTCTCCCCCTGCTCACTTCAGGCTGGGGGAATATTGCTGCCAAATAGGTTAGTCATTACCCTTAGCGCCCTTCCGGGCGCTATGCCTCTCTCACCCGTGCACAGATGATTAACGCCAGAATAGCTAATCCCATCGCCACCACATATACCGAATTATGGCCCCAGGTTTCGGTCAATACCCCTTGCAGAATCCCCGCCAGAATCACCCCAGTGGAAATGCTATTGGTAAACAGCGTGGTTGCTGCCCCGGCTCTGCCTGGCATTAAATCCTGAAAATAGAGCATGCCAATCCCGGCGACAATACCAATAAAAATGGCATTAAAAATCTGCAATAGCATCAGTGCAGTTTTGAATTTGAATAACACCAATCCGGTATAAAACAGCACACCCGCCAGCACCGCAAACAGCATAATTTTGCGCTTACCAAAACGCCTGACCGAGTAACCCGCCAGCAGCATAATAGGGATTTCCAACCCGGCAGCAGTCCCCATCAACAGACCAGCCAACCGCTCAGGCAATCCCAAGCTTGCTGTGATATACAGAGGCATATCAATGATGTACATGGTGTTGCAGGTCCACATCAACATTGAAGCAATAAACAGCAACAAAACGTCTTTATCGGCAAACAAACTGCCCTGCACCACCGCTGGCGCATCTACTACTGGCTCTGCTCGCTGCACCGAGGGCAAAATAAACCACACCACCAGCGCACTGAGGACAAAAATACCGGCGGCGATACTGAACATCAGCGTAAAGCCATAATTCAGCGCTAACATAAACGACAGCGGCGGGCCGATAACCCAAGCCAATGAAAGCTGCGCACGCATAATCGAACTAAACATCACCACTTCCCGCGCCGAGCTATCGGCATATTCTCGCGCTAAGGCGAAAATCTGCGGCATGGCGGTATTTGCTACTGCTGCCAGCAGCACACCGGCAGTGATTAGCGTCAGATAGTCACGATTAAAAGCAAATAGCAGGCAGTTCCCCACCGCCATCAAGTAGCAGACCATAATTAGCTTGCGGCGGTCACCACGTAAATCTGATCGTTTGGCCAGTACAAAGCTGACGGTAATCCCGGCAATGGCATTGACGGTATAAAACAATCCCACCCACAGTGGGCGTACTTTCACTTCAGTGCTTAAGAACAAGCTTAATGTCGGTGCCTGTAACGCGCCGGCGATACCGGAAAGAAAAGCCACCACGAAGAAAGCGAGAAACACCGGGTTAATACGGCGGGAAAAGATCAAAGCAGATTTCATTCCAGGCTCCAGCGCCAGAAATAACAATTAAACGCTATGCTACAGAAGCGGGTAGATTTATATAGAGAAAAGTATATCAGCCGCATAAATTTCACATCCGAATAATGGATACGGCTGACCGTGTTTCAGCCTCAAGGAGACAGGATATTATCCAAAGTCATTGGGGCTATAGCTAGGCAGCAAGCGAACAAATCCCGATGAGCTTACTCAAGTAAGTGATTCGGGTGCGTGAACGCAGCTAACAACGCTGTAGCCTCAAGGAGACAGGATATTATCCAAAGTCATTGGGGCTATAGCTAGGCAGCAAGCGAACAAATCCCGATGAGCTTACTCAAGTAAGTGATTCGGGTGCGTGAACGCAGCTAACAACGCTGTAGCCTCAAGGAGGCAGGATAAAAAAAGCCAGCAGGTTGTTAAGCCTACTGGCTGGTGAAAGTCACCATTACTCAGAAATTTTTGGTACACAGCAAGGCAAGACTTGGTTCATTTAACAGACATCAACATCAATTATCATCTACCACAGCTCACAAAGTGTGCTCTGTTCGGGCGATGATATCGTCTTGTGCATCTGGCGATAGCGCGGTAAAGAATGCCGAGTAACCGGCAACCCGCACCACCAGATCACGGTAGCGGTCTGGGTGCTGCTTGGCATCGAGCAATATCTCACGCGATACAATGTTGTATTGCACATGCCAGCCCAGATACTCCTCGAAGAAGGTACGCAACATCATCATCAGCTTTTCGCGATCACGCGGGTTATCCAAAGTTGACGGATTCAGTTTTTGATTCAGTAGCACCCCGCCCAGAATAGAGGCTGTCGGCAGTTTTGACAGGGAGTTAAACACCGCAGTTGGCCCCAGATGATCAGTACCAGAAGCAGGGCTTGCTCCCTCCGCCAGCGGGCTGTGCGCTTTACGGCCATCCGGTGTTGCCATCGTTGCCGCACCAAACGGCACGTTAGCAGAGATAGAGGACGTCCCGGCGTAATAGGTACCGCCTATCGGGCCGCGACCAAAGCGGGTATTGTGATATTGCTTCAACTCATCAATATACGTCTGATAAGCGCGCACCAGCAGTTGGTCTACATCATCAACATCATTACCGTATTTCGGTGCTGAATTAATCAGATGTTGGCGTAATTGCTCACCGTTCAGGCCAGCAAAGTCATTTGTTAACGCCGTTGCCAGTTGCTGCTGTCCGATAAGCTGTTGTTCAAACACCAGTTTTCGTACCGCTGCCAGACTATTACCCAAATTGGCAATGCCCACCTGCAAGCCGGAAACCCAGTCATAACGCGCGCCGCCCTGCTTAATACTTTTACCGCGCTCAATACAGTCATCCACCAGTGCAGAACAGACAATATCGTGGGCATTCTCTTCCAACACCGTATCTACCACACACTCAATTTCGATGGATTTTCGCGTGTAGTAACGAATCTGCTGATCCCATTGCGCCATCACTTGTGAGAAATCAGTGAAGTTACCCTTCGATAACCCCTGCTCTTGCGGCAAGAATACTTGCCCAGAGGTCGCATCTTTACCTTGCTCCAGCGCCGCTAGCATCACGCGAGCAAAATTAATAAAACTCATGCCAGTACAGCGATAGCCCCATTTCCCCCCCACCGCAGTTTCAATGCAACCGATGGCAGCGTAATCGTAAACATCCTGTGGCTCTACACCCAATTTGATAAATTCAGGAATAACAATTTCGTCATTATTAAACGCAGGCATACCAAAGCCGCAGCGAATGACTTGCACACAGGCATCGAGGAAATCATCACTGATACCGGCATGGTAGCGCACGCTGAGATTCGGCTGAGTTGAACGTAAACGGCCGCAAGACTCCAACACCGCATAAGAGAGCGGGTTAACCGCATCAATCGCTTTACCCTGCACCAGCTTCTGCCCACCAATAGTGACATTCTGATACAACGGGCTGCCCGCCGAGGCTTTGGAGTGCGAACCGGAACGGATCTTGTTCACTTCCAGCAACTTGAGCCAGCAGCTATGCAACATCTCAATGGCTTTTTCGCGGCTGAGGGTATTTTCCAGCTCCACGTCACGGCGATACCACGGATAGAGGTATTGGTCGAGGCGGCCAAAGGAAACCGAGTGGCCGTTAGATTCAATTTGCAGCATCAATTGGATGAAATAGCACAACTGCAAGGCTTGCCAGAAGGTCTGTGGCGGTTGGTGAGCAATCAGTTCGCAGTTTGTGGCGATAGTTTGTAACTCAATGCGCCGCCAATCACGGCTCTCTTCTTCTGCCATTTGCCGCGCAACCGCCGCATAACGTTCGATATGTTCGCTCAGCGCCGCCAATGAAATATCAATGGCTTTAAGGAATTGCTCTTTATGCAGGTCACTCCAGTCCGTCAGTTGTAACCGTTCGCGGCGACTTGCCACTTTGCTGCGCAGACCATCCAGTCCTTTTTCCAGCAATAACGGGAAGTTAACCGCCAAATGCGCATCGCCGGAGGTCATATTACCTTCGGCTTTTATAATGCCGGTAGCCAATAACGCTTTTTGCTCATCGGTAAACATGCCGTAGCAGCGGTCCTGCACTGTTTGGCCGCGCCACCACGGGCAGATACGGTGCAATACCGCTTTATCTGCTGCACTGACCGAGAAACCCGCACCGGGGCGATCGGCCAGCTCATCAATTTCGTTTTCAATCCAACTCACGGTGTATTCAGGGAAAATTGGCGCGGCGCGCAGTTGGCTGGCCTGATTACCGATAATCAGCTCATCATTTTTGATCCAGACGGTGCGAAGCTGTAAGTGATGCGCCAGCGCCAGCGCGCGCCTGACGGGGAGAGGTTTGTCCTGATGCTGCTGATAAGCCTCGGTATAATGCTGAGCTCGTTCGGTACAAACCGGCGGCTTCACAATGTGGATCAGTGCGTTTTTATGCTGTTTCGTCCGTTCGCTTAGCGTTACCAAATCAAGGGTGGTCATAGCATTATCCTCGTAAAATTGCGGTCAAGCCTTTATCACGGGCATAGCTTTCCGCGAAGTGAAGCAGTTCAGGAGCGTCCAACGGTGTGCTTGCTGCCCGATACTCTTCACCCAGCAGCGAATATTTGTTGATACCCAACGTGTGGTAAGGCAAAAAGTGAATCTCTTTAACGCCTATCTCATCAGCCGCAAAATCGACGATCCCTTGTATAGAGTGGCGATCTGCATTGAAATCTGGGATCAACGGCACCCGTACTGTGATGTTGGTGCCCGCTGCCGCTAACTGACGAAAGTTGTCCATCACCCGTTTAGCCGAACCTCCAGTCCACTGGCGAAAACGGTTTTCATCCGTGTGCTTTAAATCCGCCAGCATCAGATCCAGCCACGGCAAAGAGGGCGCGATGTAATGCCACGGCGTATGCAGACAAGACTCAACCGCCGTGTGGATACCAAGCAGATGACAGCGTTGCAATAACTCAGCCGCTACATCGGGTTGCATAAATGGCTCACCACCGGATAGCGTCACACCACCGCCACTGCGCCGATAAAACGGCATATCGCGCAACAGTGTTGCCATAGTGGTATCAATATCAATCGGGCTACCACACACCGTCAGTGCACCACTCGGGCAACGCACGGTGAGTGCCTGAAGGTCATCCTCTTCCAGCCGTTGGCGCGTGATAACAATGCAATCGTCAATGCGCTCTATTGCCTGCGGGCAGGTCTGTTGGCATAACTCACAACCTGATAAGCACAGGCGCGAGTCAAATAGCACCTCCGCTTTACGTGATCGACTTTCCGGGTTTTGGCACCAACGGCAACTCAGCGAACAGCCTTTCATGAATACCACACTGCGAATACCGGGGCCGTCATGGGTGGAATAACGCTGTAAATTAAAAATCATTTATTCCTCCCGTTGGCGGCATTGCCACGATAACCCGCTTTCATTGGCAATCAGTATCTGCGTAATATAGGGAAAGAAAAATTGATGAAATTTGCCGTGGAGTTCCTCTTTTATGTCTGCCTCACGTCTACAACAGCAGTTTATTCGCCTCTGGCAACGTTTTAATGGCCAGCCGACGGAAACCACCTTGCAGGAGCTGGCAGACGTGCTCAGTTGTTCACGCCGCCATGTACGATCCTTGCTGGGTAGCATGCAACAAGAGGGTTGGCTAAGCTGGCAGGCTGAAGCGGGTCGCGGTAAACGCTCACAACTGGCCTTCCTCTACTCCGGGTTGGCACTGCAACAACAGCGGGCCGAAGAGCTGCTGGAACAGGACCATATCGATCAGTTAGTGCAGTTGGTAGGGGATAAAAAAGCAGTGCGCCAAATGCTGCTATCCCAGTTGGGACGCAGTTTCCGCCAAGGAAAACACATCCTGCGGGTGCTCTATTATCGCCCGCTACAAAACCTGCTGCCCGGTACCGCGTTGCGCCGCTCCGAAACGCATATGGTGCGGCAGATTTTTAATGGCCTGACACGCATAAATGAGGAAAATGGGGAACTGGAACCGGATTTATCCCATCACTGGCAAGCTATTAGCCCGTTGCATTGGCGTTTTTATTTGCGCCCTGCCATCCATTTTCACCATGGGCGTGAACTGGAAATGGATGATGTCATCAGCAGCCTGACCCGGCTGATTCCGCAGCCCCTGTTCTCTCATATCACCGCCGTGCGCTCACCAACGCCCTATGTGATTGATATCCATCTAAGTTGCCCGGATCACTGGTTGCCATGGTTGTTGGGTAGTGTTCACGCCATGATTTTGCCGCAAGAATGGGAGAATCAACCCGACTTCCGCCGCCATCCTATTGGTACCGGCCCCTACTCGGTGATTAGAAATCACCATAATCAGTTGAAGATACAGGCTTTTGATAACTATTTTGGTTTCCGCGCACTGATTGATGAGGTCAATATCTGGGTGCTACCTGAGTTGTCTGAGGAGCTGGTTTATTCCGGTGTGCAATTGCAGGCTGACGATACCAGTAAAAACGAGCTGGAAAGTCGGCTGGAGGAAGGCTGCTATTTTTTACTGTTTGATCAGCGATCGCCTCAGACCAGTAACCCAGAGATCCGCCGCTGGTTGTGTGAGTTGATAACACCGGTCGCCCTGCTCAGCCATGCAGATCCTTTCTATCAACGCTACTGGTCACCGGCCTACGGCATGCTGCCCCGCTGGCATCACAACCGGCTAACTACCCTTGAGCCAAAGCCCGCAGGGCTGACCGAATTGACGCTGACATTTTACAGCGAGCATTCCGAATTTGACGCCATCAGCCAAACATTAACCACATTGTTGGCCGCACACGGCGTCACACTGGTGATACAAGTGCTGGATTATGTCAGTTGGTATCAGGGCGATGCACAGAGTGATATCTGGCTTGGCAGCGCGAATTTCTATCTGCCACTGGAGTTCTCCCTGTTTGCCACCCTGTACGAACTGCCGCTACTACAACATTGTTTGGATGAAAAACTGCATCAGGATGTTGAATTATGGCGAAATAATACCCTGCCGATGGCGGATTGGAGCCAACGGTTGGTTAGCCAGAATCAATTCCACCCGCTGTTCCATCATTGGTTAGAATTATATGGGCAGCACAGTATGCGCGGGGTGCGCATGAACACGCTCGGCTGGTTTGATTTCAAATCGGCCTGGTTTACCCCACCAGAGGGCTAACCTGCTTTCATCCGCCCAGATTAGTCTCTACAATGGCACCGTCTCAACGGGGTGCGGAAAAACTGTTGTGGTCGTGTCCAGAATTCATGCTGGTTCGTTCCATTAACAATGAAACAAAAACGTCGCGAGGTAGGTTCAGTCGGAGGCGGACAGCACGCAGAAACCGGAGCGTACAAGTAGTACGTGAGGATTTCGAGTACTGCCCAACACCGGATCAACCTAACCGCAGCAAGTTTTTCGCTGAGAGCAAACCCGTCGAACCTGATCCGGCTAACCCCGGCGGAGGGATTTGAGAAAAATAACGCTGCATTATCATGATATCGCTGTTATTTACCGCCTCAGATACCTTTGCCACCTTTATTGTTAAGGAGTGCAAAGTGTTTAAACGCATTATTCCCTGCTTGTTTTTGCTATCTGCCGCTGCGGTGGCCGCCGATAAACCGACACTGACGGTTTACACCTATGACTCCTTTGCCGCCGACTGGGGTCCAGGGCCTGCGATTAAAAAAGCCTTTGAAGCCGAGTGTGATTGCCAGCTTAAATTTGTGGCGCTGGAAGACGGTGTTTCATTACTTAATCGCCTGCGGATGGAAGGTAAAAACAGTCAGGCTGACGTGATTTTAGGATTGGATAATAATCTGGTGCAGGCGGCAGAACAAACTGGATTATTCGCACCAAGTCAGGTGGATACCGCGAACCTTACTCTCCCGGAGAAGTGGCAGAATAAGACTTTCGTCCCGTACGATTATGGCTATTTCGCCTTTGTGTATAACAAAGATAAACTGAAAAATCCGCCAAAGAGCTTGCAAGAATTAGTTGATAGCAAAGAGCCGTGGAAAGTGATTTATCAAGACCCGCGCACCAGTACCCCGGGTCTTGGTCTGATGCTGTGGATGCAGAAAGTGTATGGTGATAAAGCGCCGCAGGCGTGGCAGCAACTGGCGAAAAAAACCGTCACCGTTACCAAGGGTTGGAGCGAAGCTTATGGCTTGTTCCTGAAAGGTGAAGGGGATTTGGTGCTGAGCTATACCACTTCCCCGGCTTATCATCTGATTGAAGAGAAGAAAAGCAACTATGCAGCGGCTAATTTTAGCGAAGGCCACTATCTGCAAGTCGAAGTCGCAGGCTTGGTTGCCTCGAGCAAACAGCCGCAACTGGCACAGCGCTTTATGCAATTTATTGTGACGCCAGCATTCCAGAACCATATTCCCACCGGTAATTGGATGTATCCGGTGATTAAAATGGATTTACCGGCTGGGTTTGAAACCCTTACCGTGCCGCAAAAAGCGTTGCAATTTGATGCTAAAGATGTGGCAGATAATCGCGGCAAATGGATTCAGGCATGGCAATCCGCCGTCAGCCACTGATCCCTCCATGGTTGTGGCCAGGGCTACTGGCTGCCTTACTGATAGTCGGTGTCGCCTTACTGGCGTTCACCGCTATCTGGCGTCACGCGCCTGCGGCAGACTGGCACAGTATCTGGCATGACCGCTATTTGTGGCATGTGATCCGCTTTACCTTTTGGCAGGCATTCTTATCCGCCCTGCTGTCAGTCATCCCTGCCATTTTCTTAGCGCGAGCCCTGTATCGCCGCCGCTTTCCCGGCCGACAACTGATGTTGCGTTTATGCGCTATGACACTGGTGCTACCGGTGTTAGTGGCGCTGTTTGGTATTCTGACGGTTTATGGCCGTCAGGGTTGGCTGGCGACCCTGTTTAGCTGGCTGGGGGTTGATTACCGCTTCTCACCTTATGGTTTACAGGGCATTTTGCTGGCGCATATCTTCTTCAATATGCCACTGGCGACTCGCTTGCTATTGCAGTCACTGGAAAGCATCGCCGTTGAACAACGCCAGTTAGCCGCACAACTGGGGATGAATGGCTGGCAGCACTTGCGCTGGGTTGAATGGCCCTATCTGCGCCGCCAAATTCTGCCAACCGCGGCGCTGATTTTTATGCTCTGTTTTGCCAGTTTTGCCACCGTGCTGTCACTGGGTGGCGGGCCGCAAGCCACCACTATCGAGTTGGCCATCTATCAGGCACTCAGTTATGACTACGATCTGGGGCGTGCGGCCTTATTAGCGCTAATCCAACTGGGTTGCTGTCTGGGTTTAGTGGTGCTAAGCCTGCGGTTAAACACAGTATTGGCGGTAGGTAATACTCACAGTCAAATCTGGCGTAGTCAGCAGGATAGCTATTGGTCTCGCATCAGCGACACCCTGTTAATTGGTACTGCTTTGCTATTGATGGTGCCGCCATTGCTAGCGGTAGTGATTGATGGCAGTAATCAAACTATGCTGGCGGTGCTACAACAAACTGCGCTATGGCAAGCCTTCTTTACCTCATTGACTATCGCTATCGGGGCGGGGTTGCTGTGCGTGACACTCACGATGATGTTGTTGTGGAGCAGCCGTGAACTGAAACTGCGCCAACGGATGGCCTGTGGGCAGGCACTGGAAGTCAGTGGTATGGTGATTCTGGCGATGCCGGGCATTGTCCTGGCGACCGGCTTCTTTTTATTGCTCAACGATACCTTTGGCTTGCCACAATCCCCTTACGGGCTGGTGATCCTCACCAACGCACTGATGGCTGTGCCCTACGCACTAAAAGTGTTGGATAACCCAATGCGGGATCTGGCTGAACGCTACACGCCGCTGTGTTTATCACTGGATATTCGTGGCTGGCACCGTGTGCGCCTGATTGAGTTAAGGGCACTAAAACACCCGCTGGCTCAAGCACTTGCCTTTGCCTGTGTGCTATCGATTGGTGATTTTGGTGTGGTGGCACTGTTTGGCAATGAGCACTTCCGCACGCTGCCGTTTTACCTTTACCAGCAGATAGGTTCTTATCGCAGCAACGACGGCGCAGTTACCGCCCTACTGCTGTTGTTACTCTGTTTCTTGCTGTTTACTCTTATTGAACGACTGCCGAGCCGCCATGTTAAAGCTTGAGAAAATCACCTATTTATACGACCACTTACCGATGCGTTTCGATTTGCATATTCAGCCCGGTGAGCGGGTGGCGATTCTTGGCCCAAGTGGTGCTGGCAAAAGTACCCTGTTAAGCCTGATTGCTGGTTTTCTCGCCCCCGCCAGTGGCCGTATGCTACTGAATAATCAGGATCACACGGCAACAGCCCCCGCCGAGCGGCCAGTATCGATGCTGTTTCAGGAGAACAACCTGTTCTCACATTTGACCGTCACACAGAATATCGGGTTGGGTTTACATCCGGGGTTGAAACTCAGCCATGAGCAAAAGTTACTGTTACGCCAGATTACCCAGCAGGTTGGACTGGAAGATTGCCTTGAGAGACTACCCGCACAACTTTCCGGCGGCCAACGTCAGCGGGTAGCATTGGCACGCTGTTTAGTGCGCAGTCAGCCAATCCTGCTACTGGATGAGCCATTTTCCGCGCTCGATCCTGCGTTGCGCAATGAGATGCTGCAATTGGTCGATCATGTCTGTACCCACCGGCAACTGACATTACTGATGGTGTCACACAATTTGGATGATGCTGCCCGCATCGCCGATCGGACATTGCTCATTGTCGATGGCCGTATTTACTACGACGGCCCGACACAAGCGCTGGTTAACGGCACCGCCCCCGAAGCCAGTGTGTTGGGCATTACTACCCGACCATAATAACTTGTATACCCAAGGGGGATTACCCAGCGAGGACCTTCCACAACAAATGACGATAAATCGGCATAATGGGCTGCATATGCAGCCAGGCAAAGCTGGCAATCGCCGCCACCATAGCCAGCACGGTCACCCAGCGCAGGCGAGCCAGTGGCAACCATTGGCTCAGGCGGTCCGGGCTACGCTTGCCAAACCGCCACCAGCGCCATGATAGCCACAGTGCCAGCCAAATCAGCATCACCACCACAAATAGCAACCACTTAAACATATAGCTATTGGCGCTCGGTGGGATATCAATAGCAACACCTGCCAGTATGCCTGGGAAGAAGTAGAGCGGTGGCCAGGTCAGGCAACCAATCACGTTGGGCAAGGCAAATTTTGCCGGTGGCAGGTTTAACATACCAGCCACCATCGGGACAATCGGCCGTGCCGGGCCGATAAAGCGCCCAAGTAGGACGGTTGCCATACTGTGGTTATGCAATGCGTGTTCGGTTTTATCCAGCATCGACTTATGCTTTTTCAGGAAGGACCAACGGTGCAGTGGTTCTTTGAAGCGCCGACCGATAAAATACGAGATCCAATCCCCCAATAGGCAGCCGACAGTTGCAGCGGCCCAGGCCGAGTAAAAACCGACTTCGCCGCTGCCAATCAACGCCCCCACACTGGTCATCATCACCGTGCCGGGAAGTAACATCCCCACCAGCGCTAATGATTCGAGAAAAGTGACGAACATGACGATAAATAGCGTGAAAGCCAGAGATTGCGTCAATAAATGTAATAAATAGGCTTCCATAAAGTTGTCCGTTGGTAACACCCAAGGTTCAGGGCGGAGGATTGTCCGGTGTGTCGTGAAATGAGTCAATCAACAAATTTCCCCTTCGTCCTTGAAGCCGCAGGGTTGTTAGCTGCGCTTACTCACCCAAATCACTTACTGGCCGTTGACCTTAAAATGAATAGACTCATCGGGATTAGACCACTTGCTGCCTACCTGCAACTCCAATGACTTTGGGTATACATGGAGCGAATGGAAATCATCATTAAAATAGACAAATACTGTATAAATAACCATACTAAGATAGCATAAATTCTCAGGCGTTATTGTTGCAGTCAGTTTGGATGCGGACAGCGCGGAGAAACCGGAGCGTACACGTAGTACGTGAGGATATCGAGCACTGCCCAAGTTCAAAATGACAAATAAAATAGCCTGTACATTACCTATAAAGGTTAGCACCGTGGCGCAACACCGTCAGGGCTTCCTGCTCACTCGCCACTGGCGCGACACGCAGGCAGGCACCGAAGTTGAATTCTGGTTAGCCACCGATGAAGGGCCACAGCAGGTCAGGCTGCCGCCGCAACCCTCAGTGGCATTTATCCCGGCCGAACAACGGCAACGGGCTGAAACCGTGCTGCGTGATGAACGCCGCTGGCAGTTGCGCCCACTTGAACTGACTGACTTCCACCAACGCCCAGTGCTGGGCCTGTATTGCAGTCAACATCGTCAATTAATTCGTTTGGAAAAACTGCTGCGCGAAAGTGGTGTGAATGTCTATGAAGGCGATATTCGCCCACCAGAACGGTTTCTGATGGAACGATTTATTACCGCGCCGGTGTGGTTCAGCGGTGATGACAATAACCATGGCCCGCTGCTTAACACCCAAATGAAACCGGCCGAGGATTATCGTCCAACACTAAAACTGCTGTCGCTGGATATCGAAACCAGCGAACATGGCGAGCTGTACTGTATTGGGCTGGAGGGTTGCGGCCAGCGCCAGGTTTACATGTTGGGGCCACCTAACGGTGATACGGTTGAAAGTGCGGCGCTGGATTTCAATCTGGAATACGTCGCCAGCCGCCCGCAGTTGTTGGAAAAACTAAACCAGTGGCTGGCAGTGCATGATCCCGATGCCATTATCGGCTGGAATCTGGTGCAGTTCGACTTACGTGTTCTGCAAAAACACGCTGACCGTTATCAGATCCCACTGCGCTTTGGCCGTGGTGGTAACCTGCTGGAATGGCGTGAACACGGCTTTAAACAAGGGCACTTTTTTGCCTCGGCAGCCGGTCGGCTGATTATCGACGGCATCGAGGCGCTAAAATCCGCCACCTGGAATTTCCCGTCATTTAGTCTGGAATCTGTTTCGCAAACCCTGCTGGGCGAAGGCAAAGCCAGCGACAGCCCCTATCAACGAATGGATGAAATCAATCAACGTTTCGCCCATGACAAACCGGCACTGGCGCGCTATAACCTGAAAGATTGCGAGCTGGTGACGCGGATTTTTGCCAAGACCGAGCTGCTCAGCTTCCTGCTGGAACGCGCCACAGTGACGGGGTTAGCAGCGGATCGTAGCGGTGGCTCCGTGGCGGCGTTTACCCATCTTTACCTGCCGCGTATGCACCGCATCGGTTACGTCGCCCCCAATTTAGGTGAGTTACCAGAAGAGCACAGCCCCGGTGGTTTTGTGATGGACTCCCAACCCGGCTTATATGACTCGGTATTGGTACTTGACTATAAAAGCCTGTATCCGTCGATTATTCGCACCTTTTTAATCGATCCGGTCGGTTTAGTGGCAGGTATGGCTCTGCCTGATGAACAGCACTCGGTGCCGGGGTTTCGCGGTGCCTGGTTCTCGCGCGAGAAACACTGTTTGCCCGCCATCGTTAACCAAATCTGGCAGGGCCGGGAAGCGGCTAAACGTCAGAAAAACAAACCGTTATCACAAGCACTGAAGATCATTATGAACGCCTTTTATGGCGTATTGGGTTCCAGCGGCTGCCGCTTTTTCGATCCCAGACTGGCCTCATCGATCACCTTGCGCGGCCATGACATCATGCGCCAGACCCGCGAGCTCATTGAAGTACAGGGTTATCAGGTGATTTATGGTGATACCGATTCAACCTTCGTCTGGCTGAAAAATGCTCACAGTGAAGAGCAGGCATCACAGATAGGTAAAGAGTTAGTACGTCAGGTCAATCTATGGTGGAAAGATCATATACAACAAACCTTTAATCTACCCTGCGCCCTGGAACTGGAATTTGAAACTCACTATCGGCGTTTTCTGATGCCTACCATCCGGGGTGCCGAGCAAGGCAGTAAAAAACGCTATGCCGGGTTGATTTCTACCTCTGAGGGTGATCAGATGGTGTACAAAGGGCTGGAAACCGTGCGCACTGATTGGACACCACTGGCCCAGCAATTTCAGCGAGAATTGTATCTGCGCATTTTTCAGCGGCAACCCTATCAGGATTATCTGCGGGACTACGTAGCACGCACCCTTAGTGGCGAATTAGACGAGCAGCTTGTTTACCGCAAACGCCTGCGCCGACGGCTAGATGACTATCAGCGCAATGTGCCACCACACGCCAGAGCGGCACGCTTGGCGGATGAGTTTAACCGCAAACTCGGTCGCCCGCTGCAATATCAAAATGGGGGCTGGATAAGCTATGTCATGACCACCGCTGGCCCCGAACCCCTTGAGATTCGGCAATCCCCTATCGACTACGATCACTACCTGACACGACAGTTGCAACCGGTAGCAGACGCTATACTTCCTTTTATGCACGATGACTTCACAACGTTAATAACAGGTCAGATGGGGCTATTCTGATACCTTATACCCTAGATAATTCGAGTTGCAGGAAGGCAGCAAGTGAGCGAGTCCCCAAGAGCTTATTAATTTTAAGATCAAGAGCAGTAAGTGACTGGGGTAAACTGCGGCCGCCAACGCACATGCAGCTTGAAGTATGACGGGTATTTTACAGGTGACGAAACGCTCCGCTTCCATTACCATAGCGCCCTTGCCAAAATTCGCATTAATCACATTTACATAACCGCTAGCCGTAATACTCCTTCTTATTGGGTGCTGCCTGTAGATGCCACATTTTCAGACAGACTCTCAGGCCGCATCGCCTGTGCGGCGGGTAGACTATTGCCAGTGGTTTTATGATATTTGGCTGCCACTAATTATTTATAACCAGATAATTTAAAAAGCATTTCCTTAACTGTCCAACAAAAAATCGAGCCGATAATTTATGCCTTTTACACTTGGTCAACGCTGGATCAGCGACACAGAAAGCGAACTTGGATTGGGTACTGTCGTTGCCATCGACGTACGCATGATTACCTTACTGTTTCCCGCAACCGGTGAAAACCGCCTTTACGCTAGAAATGATTCGCCAATCACCCGCGTCATGTTCAATCCGGGCGATACCATCACCAACCACGAAGGCTGGCAGCTAAAAGTGGAAGAAGTGACTCATGAAAATGGGCTGATTACTTATATCGGCACCCGTTTGGACACTGAGGAAACCGGCGTCTCAATGCGTGAAGTGTTGCTCGATAGCAAACTGACGTTTAGCAAACCGCAGGATCGGCTATTTGCCGGTCAGATCGATCGTATGGATCGCTTTGCCCTGCGTTTTCGCGCTCGTAAATATCAAAGTGAGCAGTTCCGTCTGCCATGGAGTGGGTTACGCGGTATCCGTGCCAGCCTGATCCCACACCAATTACATATCGCCTATGAAGTGGGTCAGCGCCATGCACCAAGGGTATTACTGGCCGATGAAGTGGGTTTAGGTAAAACCATCGAAGCCGGGATGATCATTCACCAACAACTGTTATCAGGCCGTGCTGAACGTATCCTGATTGTAGTGCCGGAAAGCCTGCAACATCAGTGGTTGGTGGAAATGTTGCGCCGCTTCAATTTGCGCTTCTCACTGTTTGATGACAGCCGCTACTCCGAAGCCCTGCTTGACAGCACCAATCCGTTTGAAACCGAGCAGATGGTTATCTGTTCACTGGATTTTGTGCGCCGCAATAAACAACGGCTGGAACAACTGGCAGATGCGTCTTGGGATCTGTTGGTGGTGGATGAGGCGCACCATCTGGCCTGGAGCGAAGAAGCCCCAAGTCGTGAATATCAAGTCATTGAACAATTGGCTGAGAATATCCCAGGTGTGCTGCTGTTGACCGCAACACCAGAGCAATTGGGCCAGCAGAGCCATTTTGCTCGTCTGCGTTTGCTGGATCCCGATCGCTTCCACGATTACGAAGAATTCGTCAATGAACAGCAGAAGTATCGTCCGATTGCAGATGCTGTGACGCTGCTGCTGGGTGGTGAGCGCTTAACTGACGATAAACTGAATCTGTTGGGCGAACTCATTGATGAGCAGGATATTGAGCCCTTGCTGAAAGCGGCAAATAGCCAAAGTGAAGATAGCGAAGCCGCTCGCCAAGAGTTGGTAACAATGCTGATGGACAGACATGGTACCAGCCGGATCTTGTTCCGTAATACCCGCAATGGGGTGAAAGGCTTCCCGCACCGCGTCCTGCATCAAATCAAACTGCCATTGCCAACCCAATATCAGACGGCGATTAAAGTATCAGGCATCATGGGTGCCAAAAAAACGTTGGAAGCGCGCGCCAAAGATATGCTTTACCCGGAACAAATCTATCAGGAGTTTGAAGGCGAAAATGCCACCTGGTGGAACTTTGACCCACGGGTAGAGTGGTTACTTAACTATCTGATTGCTAACCGCAATGAGAAAGTGTTGGTTATCTGTGCCCAGGCAGCCACTGCCTTACAGCTTGAACAAGTGCTACGTGAACGTGAAGCTATTCGCGCCGCCGTGTTCTATGAAGGTTTATCACTGATAGAGCGTGACCGTGCTGCGGCCTATTTTGCCTCTGAAGAAGATGGCGCTCAGGTATTACTGTGTTCTGAGATAGGTTCAGAAGGCCGTAATTTCCAGTTTGCCTGCCAGTTGGTGATGTTCGACCTGCCGTTTAACCCGGACCTGCTGGAACAGCGTATTGGCCGTCTGGACCGTATCGGTCAAAACCGCGAAATCCAGATCATGGTGCCTTATCTGGAACATACCGCACAGGCGATATTGGTGCGTTGGTATCATGAAGGTTTGGATGCTTTTGAGCACACCTGTCCGACCGGGCGCACCATTTATGACAGCGGCTATCAAGAACTGATCGGCTATCTGGCAACGCCAAGTGAACAAGAAGGGTTAGATGAATTTATTCACGCCTGCCGTCTACAGCACGAAGAGCTGAAACTGCAACTGGAACAAGGTCGTGATCGGCTACTGGAGATGCATTCCAACGGTGGCGAGCATGGTCAACAACTGGCGCAGATCATTGCAGATCAAGATAATGACGTTAATTTGGTTAGTTTCGCACTTAACCTGTTCGATATTGTCGGGATTAACCAAGAAGATCGCAGTGATAACCTGATCGTACTGACCCCCTCTGATCATATGCTGGTACCGGACTTCCCTGGGCTGCCGCAAGACGGCTGTACCGTGACATTCGATCGTGAACAGGCGTTATCGCGGGAAGATGCCCAGTTTGTGAGTTGGGAGCACCCGATCATCCGTAATGGTTTGGATTTGATCTTGTCCGGCGATACCGGAAGCTGTGCGGTTTCTTTATTGAAAAACAAAGCATTACCAGTAGGAACACTGCTGGCTGAATTGGTTTATGTGGTAGAAGCTCAAGCGCCAAAACACCTGCAATTAACCCGCTTCTTGCCACCCACCCCAGTGCGGATGCTGATGGACAGAAATGGCACCAATCTGGCGGCACAGGTTGAATTTGAAACCTTTAACCGTCAGTTGAATGCGGTAAACCGTCATACCTCCAGCAAGCTGGTCAATGCAGTGCAACAAGAAGTCCACGCCATGTTGCAACAAGCAGAGGCACTGGTTGAAGAGCAGGCAAAACTGTTGATTGAATCGGCCAAGCACGAAGCTGATGATAAGCTGAGTACCGAACTGGCACGTTTGGAAGCCCTGAAAGCGGTTAACCCAAATATTCGTGATGACGAAATAGAAGCACTGGAGCATAACCGTAAAATGGTGCTGGAAAACCTCAATCAAGCGGGCTGGCGTTTAGATGCTATCCGCCTGGTGGTGGTCACACATCAGTAATCCTGAGTAATAATCAGTTTCTGCAATATACCCCATAGATCTCAAGATGCAGGCAGGCGGCAAAGGAGAGACAAATCGGTTGGGAACCGATTTGAATAGCATTTATGCTAGCCTCAAGGATGAGGCTCATTAATCCCGATGAGCTTATGCAGTCAAATGATTCGGGTTAACGAGAGCAGCCAACACACCTGCGACTTGAACAATGCAGGGCATAAATGGAGCACCAATGGAACCCTATAATCCCCCACGCGACCCTTGGCTGCACATCCTGTTTCAGGATGTGCACATCATGGTGGTCAACAAACCTAGTGGGCTACTTTCTGTGCCCGGTCGCGCACCGGAGAATAAAGACAGTGTGATGACTCGTATTCAGGCTGAATTTCCGGCGGCAGAGTCCGTTCATCGGCTGGATATGGCCACCAGTGGCGTAATTATCGTGGCACTGACCAAAGCGGCTGAGCGCGAGCTGAAGCGCCAATTTCGCGAACGTGAACCGAAAAAGTCTTATATTGCCCGCGTCTGGGGGCATCTGGCCGAAGATGAAGGGCTGATAGATCTGCCGTTAATCTGTGACTGGCCAAACCGGCCAAAGCAGAAAGTCTGTTATGAAACCGGTAAATCTGCACAAACTGAGTATCTGGTGCTGTCACGCGATACTGATGGCAGCACGCGAGTGAAGTTATCGCCCATCACAGGGCGCTCACACCAATTACGGGTCCATATGCTGGCGATGGGTCACCCAATCCTTGGTGATGGCTTCTACGCCCATCCAGAGGCCAAAGCGATGGCATCCCGCTTGCAGTTACATGCGCAGGAGCTGTGTATTACTCACCCTGAGTTTGGAACGGCGATGCATTTTAAATGTGAGGCGGAATTTTAATTTTTGTCGTAAGAGTATTGGCCCGAAATTACCTCAGAACGGCGCATTAACGCCGATCTGAGGTGGGCACTGTTGAAACAAAACCTATTTAAATCCCTTTTCGCGCTTAATCAAATCATACGCAGCTTGAATCTCTTGGGCTTTTTGCTTCGCCATCTCCATCATTTCAGGTGGCAGACCTTTTGCCACCAACTTATCTGGATGATGTTCCCCCATTAACTTACGGTAAGCACGCTTGATGGTCACACTGTCGTCAGTATTGCTAATACCCAGCACTTTGCAGGCATCCTCTAAAGTCGGGCCATTCGAGGCTTGCTGATAGCCCCCCTGAGAATATCCACCTTGCTGGCCCTGCCAACCGCCGTGACCACCAAATTGACGGCCGCCTTCAATCATGCTCAAGAACTGATCAAACTGGCCGCGCGAAATCCCTAACTCTTCAGCAATGACATACAACACTTGCCGCTCGTTAGGATGCAAAGATCCATCAGCAAATGCGGCCTGTAATTGAATTTCCAGAAACATCCGAATTAAATCAAAACGCCCAAAGCAGACACCACGTAATTCCTGCAATCTTTCACGCAACGGGAAATCACTTTCTTTCCCTTCGCGAAACGCTTGCTGTGCGGCAGTTCGAGCTTCACCGTGCAATTGCATTCGATCCATCAACTGGCTGGCGAGTTGAATATCAACTTCCGTAACCCGCCCTTTGGCCTTGGTTAAATGCCCCATGACCTGAAAAGTGGCGCGGAAAAAAATTAATTGTCGTGTTTGTTGATCGGCAAAATAGCCGCGGCGCTTCGTGCTTCGCACCCTGTCTACCATATGGCCGACAAGCAACCCCAGTACCACACCCCAGAAACCAGCACCAGACATTAAGCCCAATACCAGACCGAGCAGTTTTCCCCAATACCGCATATACTCCTCAATTCATCATGCCGTCAGTCAAAATTTGCATTATCATACTCGGCATTCAGCTCAGCGCCTAACAACGAGACGTGCAAACGGCCGGATTTAACGCTAGCGCAACTGTGATGAGTAATATAGTCTCAGACCGTTTGCCGGCATGATGCCCCCCGATGACGGAACACCAAAACCGCGTATGAAAAAAAGATTCCCAACACTGCTGGCCACATTGATATGGACGGCACTATATAGCCAGCAATCGCTGGCCGGCCTCGCTGAGCAATGTATGCTTGGTGTACCCACCTATGATCAGCCATTGGTCAGCGGTGATCCGAATCAGCTACCGGTCCGTATTAATGCGGATAAAACCGAAGCCAATTATCCCGATAATGCCTTGTTCACCGGCAATGTCATTGTCCAGCAAGGCAATAGCACCCTGACCGCGAATCAGGTTGAACTGACGCAGGTACAAAAACCCGGTGAAGCTATCCCAGTTCGTACTGTCACGGCCACTGGCGACGTTAATTATGACGATCCGCAAATCAAGCTGAAAGGCCCGAAAGGCTGGTCAAACTTGAATACCAAAGACACTGATATGGATAAAGGCAAATATCAGATGGTCGGCCGTCAAGGGCGTGGTGATGCGGATTTAATGAAGTTACGAGGTCAGAACCGTTACACCATTTTAGAAAATGGGACGTTTACCTCCTGTCTACCAGGTGATAATAGCTGGAGTGTCGTGGGCTCTGAGGTTATTCATGACCGCGAAGAAGAAGTAGCAGAAATCTGGAATGCCCGCTTTAAGATTGGCAAAGTACCGGTGTTCTACAGTCCTTATATGCAATTACCGGTTGGTGATAAACGCCGCTCAGGCTTCCTGATCCCTAATGCTAAATATACCAGTAATAACGGCATCGAATTTATGCTGCCATACTACTGGAATATTGCGCCCAACTTCGATGCTACAATTACGCCTCACTACATGGAACGGCGTGGGTTACAGTGGCAAAACGAGTTCCGCTACTTGCTGGCTCCGGGCAGCGGCACCATGGCATTAGACTGGCTACCGAGTGATCGCTTATACCACGGCACCGATGGTACCGATAAAGATGCCACCCGCTGGTTGTACTACTGGGGCCATTCCGGTGTGATGGATAAAGTCTGGCGTTTCAACGTCAACTATACCCGTGTTAGTGACCCAGATTACTTTACTGATTTAACGTCGCAATACGGATCGACCACTGACGGCTATGCAACCCAAATATTCAGCGTTGGCTATGCTGATCAAAACTGGGATGCCACCTTGGCCTCTAAACAGTTCCAAGTCTTTACTGACGCCGGTAATAATAATGCTTACCGGGCCCAACCTCAGTTGGATATGAACTACTATAAAAATGATATTGGCCCGTTTGATCTGCATGTTTACGGTCAAGCCGCCAAATTCACCAGCGTCAATCCAGAAAACCCAGAAGCCAGCCGCTTCCACATTGAACCGGCGATTAACCTACCACTGTCCAACGGTTGGGGTAGCCTGAATACCGAAGCCAAATTACTGGCAACCCATTATCAGCAGGATATCCCGACAGGATTTGCCAATAATTACAAAAACCAGAATGGGCAGGATGCGACGGTTCCTGACCTGAAAGACTCGATTAACCGGGTGATGCCGCAATTTAAAATTGATGGCAAAGTGGTATTTGATCGGCCAATGGATTGGAGTGAAGGCTTCACCCAGACACTCGAACCACGGATGCAGTATCTCTATGTTCCATACCGCAATCAGGATGATATCTATATTTACGACACCACGCTGATGCAGTCAGACTACTCGGGACTGTTCCGTGACCGTACCTATAGTGGCTTGGACCGTATAGCGTCTGCGAATCAGGTATCTACCGGTTTAACTTCACGCATATATGATGATGCGCTGGTTGAACGTTTTAATGCTTCTGTGGGTCAAATCTATTACTTCAGCCGTTCGCGTACCGGTAATAGCGAAACAATTGATAACAGTGATGATACTGGTAGCCTTGTTTGGGCTGGTGATACATTCTGGCGTATCAGTGATCAAGTGGGTCTAAAAGGTGGCGTGCAGTATGATACCCGTCTGGGGAGTTTGACCCTGGGTAACGCGGTAATGGAGTATAGAAAAGACTCAGAGCGTATGATTCAATTGAATTACCGCTATGCCAGCCCAGAATATATTCAGGCAGCAGTACCGAATGTAAAAAGTCCTGGTTATCAGCAAGGCATTTCTCAGATTGGTGCTACCGCCAGTTGGCCGATTGCGGATCGTTGGGCACTAGTCGGTGCTTATTACTACGATACCAAAGCCAATCAGCCCGCTAGCCAGTTAGTTGGTTTACAATACAACACGTGTTGCTGGGCTATAAACGTGGGCTATGAACGTAAAATTACTGGCTGGAATTCACAAACAGAAGCCAGTAAGTATGATAACAAGATTGGTTTTAACATTGAATTACGTGGTCTGAGCAGCGACCACAACCTGGGTACTGCACAAATGCTGCGCTCAGGCATTCTGCCTTATCAAAGTGCATTCTGATACTGTGTAACACACTGAATACAGTGAATTTTAACCCGCTAAAGCGGATTACATAAATGGAAAAGGTATGAAGAACTGGAGAACGCTTATTCTCGGATTGGTTGTCTGTGCCAATACCGCGTTCGCAGCACCACAAGAAGTTGATAAAGTTGCCGCAGTGGTTGATAACGGCGTCGTTTTGCAAAGTGACGTTGACGGTCTGTTACAATCCGTGAAACTGAATGCACAGCAGTCTGGGCAACAAGTTCCTGATGATGCGACGTTACGTCATCAGATTCTTGAGCGTCTGATCATGGATAATATCCAGTTACAGATGGCGAAGAAGATGGGCATTACTATCAGTGATGAAGCATTGGATAAAGCCATTGCTGATATCGCTGCGCAAAACCGCATGACTCCGGCTCAGATGCGTAGTCGTCTGGCTGCTGATGGCCTGAATTATGACACTTACCGCGAGCAGATCCGTAAAGAGATGCTGACTTCTGAAGTGCGTAACAACGAAGTACGCCGCCGAATAACTATCCTGCCACAGGAAGTTGAGTCACTGGCCAAACAAGTTGGGAACCAGACCAGCGGTGATGCTGAACTGAACCTCAGCCACATTCTTATCCCATTGCCAGAAAATCCCTCTCAGCAGCAAGTTGATCAGGCTGAAGAGCTGGCTAACAAATTAGTCTCCGACATTAAAGGCGGCGCTGATTTTGGTAAATTGGCTATCGCCAACTCGGCGGACTCTCAGGCGCTGAAAGGCGGCCAGATGGGTTGGGGCAAATTACAGGAACTGCCTTCTTTGTTTGCTGAAAGATTACAAACTGCGAACAAAGGTGATGTTGTCGGGCCAATCCGTTCTGGTGTCGGTTTCCACATCCTGAAAGTAAATGATATCCGTGGTGCGGATAAGACCGTTTCCGTGACTGAAGTTCACGCCCGCCACATCTTGCTGAAACCTTCACCGGTAATGACCGACGATCAGGCTCGTGCCAAGTTAGCGGCAGCGGCGGCAGATATTAAGAGTGGTAAATCCAGCTTCGCCACTATTGCCAAAGAGATCTCTCAGGATCCTGGTTCTGCAATGCAAGGCGGTGATTTAGGTTGGGCATCACCAGATATTTATGACCCGGCGTTCCGTGATGCGCTGATGAAACTGCAAAAAGGTGAGATCAGTGCACCGGTTCACTCTTCTTTCGGCTGGCACTTAATTCAGGTTGTCGATACACGTCAGGTAGACAAGACTGATGCAGCACAAAAAGACAAGGCATACCGTATGCTCTTTAGCCGTAAATTTGCTGAAGAAGCTCAAACTTGGATGCAAGAGCAGCGTGCTGCTGCTTATGTAAAAATTCTTGATGGTAGTAATGCACAACCATAATAATCGTATTGTTATTACCCCCGGTGAGCCAGCCGGGGTCGGGCCCGATTTAGTCGTCGCCCTGGCTCAACAGGATTGGCCTGTTGAGTTAGTGGTGTGTGCCGATCCGGCCTTGCTACTTGCTCGGGCCCGTCAGCTTAACCTGCCTTTGCAGTTGCGTGAATATCAAGCCAGCAAGCCTGCGTTAGCGCAACAAGCGGGGTCACTGACTATCTTACCAGTAAAAACGGCCACAGAAGTGATCCCCGGCAAACTCGACATCCAAAACAGCCACTATGTTGTGGAAACATTGGCCAAGGCTTGTGATGGCGCGATAAGCGGGGAATTTTCTGCATTGGTCACCGGCCCGGTACAAAAAAGTATTATCAATGATGCTGGCATCCCTTTTATCGGACACACCGAGTTTTTTGCAGATCGCAGCCTCTGCCCACGGGTAGTGATGATGCTGGCAACTGAAGAGTTACGTGTGGCATTGGCGACAACCCACTTACCTCTGCTGGCCGTACCTGGCGCAATCACTCAAGCTAGCCTGCATGAAGTGATCACCATTCTTGATAGTGACCTGAAAACCAAATTTGGCATTAGCCAACCACAGATTTACGTGTGCGGACTGAATCCTCACGCAGGTGAAGGTGGCCATATGGGCCATGAAGAGATCGATACCATTATTCCTGCACTAGATGCACTGCGTCAGCAAGGTATAAATCTTATCGGCCCTCTACCAGCAGACACCCTATTTCAGCCTAAATATCTACAACATGCAGATGCGGTTCTGGCGATGTATCATGATCAAGGATTGCCAGTGCTGAAGTATCAAGGGTTTGGCCGAGCAGTAAATATCACTCTCGGTTTGCCTTTTATCCGCACTTCTGTGGATCACGGTACCGCTTTAGAACTCGCCGCAACCGGTTCTGCCGATGTTGGCAGTTTCATTACGGCATTAAACTTAGCCATTAAAATGATAAATAACAGCAATGAATAATAGAGTCCACCAAGGGCATTTTGCCCGCAAACGCTTTGGACAAAACTTTTTAAACGATCAGTTTGTCATCGACAGTATTGTTTCTGCAATTCACCCCGTTCCTGGCGAAGCCGTAGTTGAAATAGGTCCCGGTTTAGGGGCATTGACTGAACCTGTTGCTGCGCGTATGGATCATATGACGGTGATCGAGCTTGATCGCGATCTGGCGGCTCGTTTAGCCAGCCATCCGCAACTGAAAGACAAGCTAACCATCCATCAACAAGATGCGATGAAAGTTAATTTTTCTGAGTTAGCAGAGCTTGCAGGGCAGCCATTACGTGTGTTTGGTAACTTGCCATACAACATTTCCACCCCGCTGATGTTCCATCTTTTCAGCTATACTGATGCTATTCGTGACATGCATTTCATGTTGCAAAAAGAAGTGGTTAATCGTCTGGTCGCAGGACCTAATAGTAAAGCGTATGGCCGACTGACGGTGATGGCGCAATACTATTGCAATGTTATCCCGGTGCTAGAAGTACCGCCAACGGCGTTTACCCCCGCGCCAAAAGTTGATTCGGCCGTGGTGCGCTTGATTCCGCATGTCAACATGCCGAATCCGGTTGGTGACGTTCGTATGCTTAGCCGCATTACCACGCAAGCATTTAATCAGCGCAGAAAAACCGTGCGTAACAGCTTAGGTGATCTATTCACTCCAGAGCAGTTAATCGAATTAGGTATTGACCCGATATTACGGGCAGAGAATATTTCGGTAGCGCAATACTGTAAGCTGGCTAACTGGCTTTCAGCTCAATCGACACCGCAAGAATAAGCAGGAGCACATTATGATTGAACAGCCCCGCGTTTGTGTACAGGTGCAGAGTATCTATGTGGAAACCCAGTCGATACCTGATGAAGAACGTTTCGTCTTCGCCTATACCGTGACGATACGCAATTTGGGTCGTTCAAATGTGCAACTGATTGGCCGTTATTGGTTAATCACTAATAGTAATGGCCGGCAGACTGAAGTTCAGGGTGAAGGGGTCATCGGCGAACAGCCGTTGATCCAGCCAGGTAATGAGTTTCAATACACCAGCGGTGCTGTACTGGAAACCCCGCTGGGTACCATGGAAGGGCATTATGAGATGGTTGATCACCTTGGTCAGCCCTTCCGTACTGCAATTCCGGTGTTCCGCTTAGCGATCCCAGCACTGATCCATTAACTCTGACCTTTCAACTATGTCTACTTATCTTATTGGCGATGTTCATGGCTGCCTCGATGAGCTGCTTGCGCTATTAGCACAGGTGAGCTTTGATCCGCAGCAGGATACTTTGTGGTTAACCGGTGATTTAGTTGCCCGTGGCCCAGCATCACTGGATGTTTTACGTTATGTCCGCTCATTAGGGCCTGCTGTTCGTATGGTTCTGGGTAACCATGACCTGCATTTACTGGCCGTTTATGCCGGTATCAGCCGTAATAAACCCAAAGATCGTATTACTCCACTGCTTGAGGCGCCGGATGCTGATGAGTTGATTAATTGGCTGCGTCGCCAACCGGTCTTACAAGTTGATGATGAATTAAAATTGATCATGGCTCATGCCGGGATAACACCTCAATGGGATATTGAAACCGCCCAAATGTGTGCACGTGAAGTGGAGGCGGTATTAAGTAGTGATAGCTATCCACTCTTCCTCGATGCCATGTACGGCGATATGCCGAATAACTGGTCACCAGAGCTATCCGGGCTAGCACGCTTGCGTTTTAGTACTAATGCACTGACCCGCATGCGTTTTTGTTTCCCGAACGGGCAGTTGGATATGATCTGTAAAGATACGCCAGAAAATGCCCCCGCTCCACTCAAGCCTTGGTTCGAGTTGCCAAGATTGGTCTCCCCTGACTATTCAATTATTTTTGGTCACTGGGCATCGCTGGAAGGGAAAGGTGTTCCTGAAGGTATTTATGGCTTGGATACCGGCTGTTGCTGGGGCGGCGATTTAACGCTGCTACGCTGGGAAGATAAACGCTATTTCACACAGCATGCATTCAAAGTGGAAGCAGAAGTAAGTAACACTGATGAAATAGCAGCGGCAAAAGATCCCTTTAGTTATCTGTAATATACTGATAATTAGATGTTAAAAAATAAAGGCGCATAATATGCGCCTTTATTTTTGGTGACGTTCTTGTTTGAGGCAGACAGGTCTTATTTGGGATGGTAGCAATAATCAGCGGCGCTCAAGGATCTCAAAACAATAGCTGTGCGAGTTCGCTTCATCTGCGTCATGAAACTCACTGAATGTGCTTTCCCACTCATCCGGCTCATAGTCAGGGAAATGAGTATCCCCCCCTACTTCCGCATCGATATGGGTAAGATACATACGATTCGCGCGAGCTAAGAATTGCTTATAGACCCGTCCGCCCCCCATAACCATAACTTCTTCTACGTCGCCTGCGAAAGAGAGAGCTTCTTCAATTGACGTAGCCCAGGTCACGCGCTCATCAGTACCCGGCTGGCTACTGATAACAATATTCAACCGCCCCGGCAAAGGACGACCGATTGATTCGAAGGTCTTACGACCCATAATTACCGGTTTATTTAACGTGTTACGTTTGAACCACGCTAAATCAGCCGGTAGGTGCCATGGCATGGCGTTTTCCATACCAATAACGCGATCCGCCGCCAACGCAGCGATCAGGCTGATAATCATTTTTAAACCCTGTAGGCTACAAGAGCCAGTACCGAAAAATTGCTCACACTATACGTAAAGCCTAATCAAGCGTCGATAGCGATAAGCAGGCTAATCACACATATAAGATTGCTCTTAGCCTGATACAAGAACAGAGCAGAAAAAAAGTCTTATACACCAGGACGTTTGCGATATAACCATAATCCTGGCAAAGATAAACCAATCGACAACGCTCCAACAATAAATGACGCTTTCAAGAAATTGGTCACCATCGTGGACATTAACGCTTCGCTATAACCCAAGTGAGAAATCTCAACGACCGATATCATTGCGGTATAGGCGGAAATACCCGGAAACATAGGAATAACAGCCGCGACAGTGAAAACTTTTGGATGTGCCAGCAACCAGCGTGACCAGTTAATCCCGATGACGCCAATCATAATTGAAGCCAATAATGAAGCCAGCTCGATATTCATACCAAAATGGATCATTAACATACGCGAACCGTGCCCGACCGCTCCCAGCAATGCGCAGTAACGCAATGCCCGCACCGGCACATTAAATACCATAGCAAAACCCAGTGCCGGGATAGCCGCCAACACCATGTCTTGTAATAATGCCCAGAGTAAATTCATTACCACCCCCGCAATCCCCATAACGCCATCGCGAATATCACCCCAATACAGGTTGATAACGTTAATAAACTTGCCATCGCCCAACGGGCCAAACCGGTATTAACGTGGCCCTTAAACATATCGGCTACCGCATTAATCAACGGGAACCCAGGCACGAGTAGCAGTACGCTGGCCGCCATCGCCACGCTGGATGCTTCCTGGAAAAACGGTAAACGCATCAACAAACCGGATGCGGATGTGGCAACAAAAGCAGTGATGCAGAAATTAATCAGCGGATTCATATGATTAATCGTCAGACTCTGGCGAACAAACATCGCCAACCCACTGGCTAAAAAGCTAATGGAAAACGCATCCCAACCACCACCGTTTAATTTACTGAAACAACCACAAGAGAGCGCCACCATCACAACGACCAGCCAGCGCGGATAACGCAGAGGTTTGATATGCTCGAAGCGTTTTTCCACATCTTTTGCATCCAATAAGCGATGCTCCGCCATAATCACAATATGCTGCACTTCAGTGACTACCTGCATATTGATGCCACGATCGGTATTTTTACGGGTAGATGTCAGGCAGTTACCTTCGCTGATAGTGGTCAACACGATTGCGTTAGCCGAGATAGAACTCTCAACGCTGTCCATCCCCAGAGCCATACCAAGCCGTGCAGATAGCTGCTCAACTAGCATACTTTCTGCCCCATGCTGCAACAGCATTAGGGCGCATTTGATGCACAATCGCGTAATCTCTCGCTGCTGTTGATGCGAAACATCACTGTTTATTACATTTTCCAGGCTCATATTCGTGCATCGCTATCCGTCAAAAAGTAAAAGACATCTGTTGCAATCCCATCACTACTGATAACCAAACCACCACAGATAACAAATAAGAATAATGCAGAGGGAGCCAAGTGGCGTTATGATCGCCAGACAGCACCACTATCACTCGGTAATCCTTATGCTTGAAACCTCTATATTTGTTGCCACCCTTGCTACCTTGGGCATGCTCTCCCCTGGGCCAGATTTCTTTCTGGTAATCAAAAATGCTGCCCGCTATCGCCGCCCCGCAGCCATGATGACAGCCCTTGGTGTAATTTTGGGTGTTGCGACACATATGTCTTATTGCGTGGCTGGCCTGGCAGTTGTTATCACTACCACACCATGGCTATTCAACCTGCTGAAATATGCCGGAGCCTGTTATTTGATCTGGATTGGTATCCAGGCACTGCTATCACGAGGAGATAGTAAGCTTAGTATCGATAACACTGCACAATATCCCGTCACGCTGAAAGCCGCATTCTTGCAGGGATATCTTTGCAATTTATTGAATCCCAAAGCGACTCTTTTCTTTCTCGCCGTTTTCACACAAATATTACAGATAGACTCCGGCGTGGGTGAGAAACTGTGGTACGCCTCAATCATCTGGCTACTGGCCGTTATCTGGTGGCCCCTACTGGTAATTCTGATTCAAAGTGCGCCCGTACGCCGCGGTTTGGCGAAAGTGCAAAAAGTTGTCGATAAATTACTGGGCGGCCTGTTGATCGGCCTGGGTATCAAAGTTGCATTAAGCTAGCTGCGCCGATTGTTAACGCCTGGCTATAAGCTACTATCCACAACCCGCACGAACATTGATCTTCACCAATATTGTTTATGAACAATACTATCGTTTATGAATAATACTTCTGCGCATAAAAAATACTGTTTATGCGGGTAAAAAGCGCGATTTTATAAATAGTAAGCATAAAAAAGGGCGATGTTTCCATCGCCCCCTTTCTTAGCGCCCAAATTAAGCTTTCATATTCTTAATCTTGGCATGCATTTCTTGTACTGAAATCACTTGCTCGGTAGGGTCCGCATTCAAAGCCATTGCGGTTGCGAAGCCACCATTCAAGGTGGTGTCGTAATGCACTTTATATTGCAAAGCACTACGGCGGATCAGTTTAGAATCTTCAATCGCCTGACGCCCTGCCGTTGTATTCACAATATAAGTATATTCGCCATTCTTGATACGGTCCTGAATGTGTGGACGGCCTTCATGTACCTTGTTGACTAAGCGTGGATTTATCCCTGCCTCGCCTAGAACCACCGCAGTACCGTGGGTTGCATCCAATTCAAAGCCCTGTTTGAGCAACTTGGCAGCCAAGTCAACCACCCGGTGTTTATCTCCCTCACGAACCGATAACAATGCGCGGCCACTCTTTTTCATACCAGATTGACTGCCCAGCATGGCTTTAGAGAAAGCTTCAGCGAAGGTCCGGCCGACCCCCATCACTTCACCGGTAGAACGCATTTCTGGTCCTAAAATCGGATCCACACCTGGGAACTTGTTAAACGGCAATACCACTTCTTTTACCGAGTAATAAGGCGGGATAATTTCTTCCAGAATACCCTGCTCTGCCAATGACTGCCCCACCATCACGCGTGCGGCGATTTTTGCCAGTGGCATACCGGTGGCTTTAGACACAAATGGTACGGTACGGGCTGCTCGAGGGTTAACTTCAATCAGATAAACTTCGTTATTCTTTACGGCAAACTGCACATTCATTAAACCGCGCACGCAGAGTTCAAACGCCAGTTTTTCAACTTGTTGGCGCATCACATCCTGAATTTCTTTACTCAGGGTGTAAGCGGGCAATGAACAGGCTGAGTCACCGGAGTGCACCCCTGCTTGCTCAATGTGCTCCATAATGCCACCGATCAACACGCGCTCACCGTCGCAAATGGCATCAACATCCACTTCAACAGCGTCATCGAGGAAACGATCCAACAGCACGGGTGCATCGTTGGAGACACTCACTGCATTTTGGAAGTAGCGGCGCAAGTCAACTTCGTCATAAACGATTTCCATCGCGCGACCACCCAAGACATACGATGGGCGGACCACTAGCGGATAACCCAGACCCGTGGCTTTCTCTACGGCTTGTTCGATAGTAGCAACCGTCGCGTTCGCGGGCTGTTTCAAGCCCAGACGATTTACCGCCTGTTGGAAACGCTCACGGTCTTCTGCACGGTCGATAGCATCCGGGCTGGTACCGATAACAGGAACACCGGCAGCTTCCAGTTCACGTGCTAATTTCAATGGAGTCTGACCACCGTACTGTACGATAACGCCTTGCGGCTTCTCAATACGCACGATTTCCAACACATCTTCCAGGGTGACAGATTCGAAATAGAGGCGATCAGAGGTATCGTAGTCGGTCGAAACCGTTTCAGGGTTACAGTTCACCATGATGGTCTCGTAACCGTCTTCACGCAGCGCCAGTGACGCATGTACACAACAGTAGTCGAATTCAATACCCTGGCCGATACGGTTCGGGCCGCCGCCCAGTACCATCACTTTCGGACGATCACTGGTTGGGTTGGATTCACACTCTTCCTCGTAGGTTGAGTACATGTAGGCGGTATCGGTAGAGAATTCAGCCGCACAGGTATCTACACGCTTGTAAACCGGATGCAAACCCTGCTTGTAACGCAGCTTACGCACTTCACTTTCCGCCGCGCCGACCAATTTTGCCAAACGGGCATCGGCAAAGCCTTTGCGCTTCAACTGGCGCATAAAATCAGCATTCAGGCCATTGATACCGCACTCTGCCACGCTCTCTTCCAGACGAACCAACTCTTCAATCTGCACCAGGAACCAGCGGTCAACGTTAGTCAGATTGAAAACGCCATCAACCGACATGCCTGCACGGAAAGCATCGGCGATATACCAGATACGATCAGAGCCGGCCTCTTTCAATTCGCGGCGAATTTTTGTCAGTGCTTCTGGGTCATCCAAACTCACTTTCGGGTCAAAACCGGTCGCGCCCACTTCCAGACCGCGCAAGGCTTTTTGCAGCGATTCCTGCAAGGTGCGGCCAATTGCCATCACTTCGCCAACCGATTTCATCTGTGTGGTCAGACGGTCATTCGCACCGGCAAATTTTTCGAAGTTAAAACGTGGGATTTTGGTCACAACATAGTCGATAGATGGCTCAAAGGAGGCCGGCGTGCGACCACCAGTGATATCATTCATCAACTCATCCAGCGTGTAACCTACTGCCAGCTTGGCGGCAATTTTAGCAATCGGGAAGCCGGTTGCTTTAGAGGCCAGAGCGGAAGAACGGGATACCCGTGGGTTCATTTCGATAACAATCAAACGGCCATTTTTCGGGTTAACCGAGAACTGCACGTTGGAGCCACCGGTTTCTACGCCGATTTCACGCAGCACTGCCATCGAGGCATTACGCATGATTTGGTATTCTTTATCAGTCAGCGTCTGAGCTGGAGCAACGGTGATCGAGTCACCGGTGTGGATACCCATCGCATCGAAGTTTTCGATGGAGCAGACGATGATGCAGTTGTCGTTTTTGTCACGCACAACTTCCATCTCATACTCTTTCCAACCAATCAGCGACTCATCGATCAACAGCTCTTTGGTTGGCGATAAATCCAGCCCACGTTCACAAATCTCTTCAAACTCTTCACGGTTATACGCGATACCGCCGCCGGTGCCGCCCATAGTAAAGGAAGGGCGGATAATACAAGGGAAGCCCACATCAGCCGCTACGGCCAGTGCTTCTTCCATATTGTGCGCGATACCAGAACGTGCAGTGTCCAAACCAATTTTCTTCATCGCGATATCAAAGCGACGGCGGTCTTCTGCTTTATCGATAGCATCGGCAGTGGCACCAATCATGGTGACACCAAACTCAGCCAGAACGCCCTTGCGTTCCAGCTCCAGCGCACAGTTCAGTGCGGTTTGGCCACCCATAGTGGGCAAAACGGCATCTGGACGCTCTTTTTCAATAATTTTGCGTACCACTTCCCAGTGGATTGGCTCGATATAAGTGGCGTCGGCCATTTCCGGGTCAGTCATGATGGTTGCCGGATTGGAGTTCACCAGAATGACACGGTAACCTTCTTCACGCAGTGCCTTACAAGCCTGAGCCCCTGAGTAGTCAAACTCACAGGCCTGGCCGATAACGATTGGGCCAGCGCCCAGAATCAGGATGCTTTTTATATCTGTACGTTTTGGCATGGTTTGAGGCTCCTGATTATTTATTGGTATGGCTACTGTTACGGCTTGCAGTTGTTGCGCGGTAAGCTTCAATCAGTTCGATAAAGTGATCAAACAATGGCGCTGCATCATGCGGACCTGGGCTGGCCTCTGGGTGCCCCTGGAAGCTAAATGCGGCTTTATCAGTGCGGTGAATCCCTTGCAGAGAACCATCGAATAAAGAAACATGTGTCGTTCGCAGGTTGGATGGCAATGTGGTTTCATCTACCGCAAAACCGTGGTTCTGTGCGGTGATCATCACGCAATCGGCATCTAAATCTTTCACCGGATGGTTGCCACCGTGGTGACCAAACTTCATTTTTACCGTTTTTGCACCACTGGCCAGCGCCAGTAATTGGTGGCCTAAACAGATGCCGAACACCGGAATGTCGGTTTCCAGAAAACGCTTAATGGCCGCGATAGCATAATCACATGGCTCTGGGTCACCTGGGCCGTTGGATAAGAAAATGCCATCTGGGTTCAGCTTCAGCACCTCTTCTGCCGGTGTCTGTGCCGGAACTACCGTCAGGCGACAGCCTCTATCCACCAGCATGCGCAGAATATTGCGCTTCACGCCGTAGTCGTATGCCACCACATGGAATGGCAAATCTTCTGGTGGCGTTGCCGCAGGTAAGTCACCTTCCAGAGTCCAGCTACCTTGCAACCAGTCATAACGCTCTTTCGTGCTCACTTCTTTTGCCAGATCCATCCCCTTCAGGCCCGGGAATGCTTTCGCCTTTTCTAGTGCTAAAGTGGCATCAGACAAGTCACCCACAATAATGCAGCCGTTTTGTGCCCCTTTCTCACGCAGCAAACGTGTCAGCTTACGCGTATCGATATCAGCAATCGCAACAATGTTGTGGCGCTTGAGATACTCAGCTAAGCCTTCTTCATTACGGTAGTTGCTGGCAATCAAAGGCAGGTCGCGAATAACAAGACCTTGGGCGTGTACTGCGGAGGATTCTTCGTCGGAAGCATTAGTGCCGACATTGCCGATATGAGGATAAGTAAGAGTAACGATCTGGCGGGAGTAGGAAGGATCAGTGAGGATTTCTTGATAACCGGTCATCGACGTATTGAAGACCACTTCCCCCACTGCCGTACCCTCTGCCCCGATGGCCCGACCGTGAAATTGGGTTCCGTCTTCGAGAACCAATAGCGCTGACTTAATCAAAACATCCTCCAAGGAATAAACAGTCACATTATTTGCATATTAATTCATATCTAGCGATCTAAATCAATGCAAAAACCGCCCTCAAAGCTAATTTTTGGCAAATTGGGCGCATTTTAATGATGAGTGACGCTTTTGTCTAGCCAAAGTGCCATTTTTTCTCTGTTTTTTACCGTTCTCATTAAAATGAGTGGATTATAGCGGTAAAAACACATGCTAACTTAACATAGTAAACGGTTGCGAGGTGTAGTGACTGAGAAATATCGTTCCAGAGCAGTAAAAATCAGAACCAATGACCAAGGAAGGGATTAAAAGACAAAAAAATAGACAAAAACATAGATAAATAAAGGTTATATCAATAATTATTGATGAAATAATTATTTATTAAAAAAAATAAAAAAGGACAATAAAATATTGCCCTGTTATCAAACGATTATGATAAAAACAACCACATCACTGGCTGTGCTTTACACCTTTAAAGTTCATTCAAATTCAATACATCACGCATATCAAACAAGCCATTATCCCGCATTGACACCCAAATAGCCGATTTAACCGCACCATTGGCAAAAGTCATACGGCTGGTCGCTTTGTGTGTGATCTCAACGCGCTCGCCAATATCAGCAAACATAGCCGTATGCTCTCCAACAATATCGCCAGCACGCACGGTTGCGAAACCGATAGTGCCGGGTTTGCGTTCGCCGGTATGACCTTCACGGCTATAAACCGCGCAATCTTTCAGTGAACGCCCTAGTGAGTCAGCAATTGCCTCCCCCATCGCCAGCGCGGTACCTGAAGGTGCATCAACTTTATGCCGATGATGTGCCTCGATTATTTCGATATCGGTATAGTCGCCCATCACTTTCGCTGCCTTTTCTAGCAGCTTTAGCACCACATTAACCCCAACACTGAAATTGGCAGCGAACACAATAGCAATGTCCGTTGCCGCAGCCCTGATGGCTTCTTTACCTGCATCATCAAAGCCAGTAGTGCCAATTATCATCGCCTTACCATATTGACGACAAATGGCTAAATGCTCCAGCGTGCCTTCAGGCCGGGTAAAATCGATCAACACATCAAAATGATCAACTACGTCAGATAAATCATCACTTACTGTGATGTTTAACAACCCCGCTCCAGCCAGTTCGCCGGCATCGCTCCCCACTAATGTGGATCCGACACGTTCAACAGCAGCCCCCAGCACCACACCTTCAGTGTGAGTAATTGCCTGGATAAGTTGTCGGCCCATACGGCCACCCGCGCCGACAACAGCGATACGAATTGTTGAATCAGTCATACTTCCTCTCATATTGTGTCATCTACCCTGACTAAGGTTCAGATTAGCCGCCCGCTATGGACTCTGCCAGCCTATTTAATCTGTATTAGAAAAAAATGATATACGCATGCTTTTATCAGTGAAACCACTTAATTCCTTACATACCCGTCATACTTCAAGCTGCATGTGCGTTGACTGCGTTCGTTACTCGGCCCACCCTTGGGCCTCGCCTCGTTAAGGCCGCCACAAGCCGCCTTCCTGCAACTCGAATTATTTAGGGTAAAATACTCGGAAACACTTCATCTGGCATAATGCGGTTATTTCGCATATTCATGCAGTTATGGTGAAATACACCCATAAAAAAGCAGCCACTGAGGGCTGCTTTTTAACGCTGAAGCACGATATCAATCAGTCGATCTGTTTTACATCGACACGTAATTCTTTAGGTACTTCGAAGACGATACTCTCTTCACGGCCACTAAGTTCGATAGACCCACCAGCACCGAGAGCTTGCAAGCGCGCAATAACTTGCTGTACCAGAATATCGGGAGCAGATGCGCCAGCGGTAACACCGATACACGCAGCCCCCTGTAACCATAACTCTTGTATATCGGCCGCTGAATCAATGAGATAAGCAGGCTTACCCATCCGCTGTGCCAACTCAGCCAACCGATTAGAGTTAGAGGAGTTTTTCGAGCCAACCACTAAGACCACATCGGCATCATTAGCCAGATTGCGCACCGCCTCTTGCCGGTTGGTCGTGGCATAGCAGATATCATCTTTGCGTGGACCGACAATCTTCGGGAAACGCTGGAGTAAGGCATCGATAATTGCAGAGGTATCATCAACCGACAAGGTCGTCTGTGTCATAAAACACAGATTGTTCTCATCTTTAACCTGCAAAGCCCATACATCATCAGGTGATTCAACCAGATACATCCCCCCTTTCGGGTTGCTGTATTGCCCCATGGTACCCTCCACTTCCGGGTGACCGGCGTGGCCTATCAAGATGGCTTCTTTACCCTTGCGGCTAGCACGTGCGACTTCCATATGAACTTTGGTCACCAATGGGCAGGTTGCGTCAAACAGCATAGTAAGCTTGCGCTCACGAGCTTCTGCTCGCACAGCCTGCGACACGCCATGGGCCGAGAAAATCAGAATAGAGCCATCTGGCACTTCTGAAATCTCCTCGATAAAGATAGCACCACGTTCACGCAAGCTATCAACCACATAACGGTTGTGTACCACTTCATGGCGCACATAAATTGGCGCGCCATACATTTCGATCGCGCGTTCAACAATACTGATAGCCCGATCAACTCCGGCACAAAAGCCGCGTGGATTAGCCAGCAATATCTGCATGCATTGCCTCCTGTTGCGGGTCAATCTCCAACACTTCAATTTCAAAGCTAATGGAATGCCCTGCCAACGGGTGATTAAAATCAACAGTAATAGACTCTTCCGCCACTTCCCGCACCACACCTGGCATTTCACTGCCATCACGGGAGGTAAATAGCATAATAGTACCGGCATCTGGCACGCCAGTTTGAGCAAAGTCACGCTGGGTGAAGTACTGAATCAAATCAGGGCTTTCCAAACCAAACGCATCTTCAGGTTGTAAAGTGAAAGCATGCTTATCACCTACTTTCAAACCAATTAACTGCTGCTCAAGTGCATCAGAAAGGCTGTCATCACCTAAACGAAACAGCGCAGGTTTACCGTGAATATGTGTTGATTCCGCCGTTGAACCATCTTCCAGTTTCAGAATGAAGTGCACCAATACGGCGCTTTTATCTTGTATAACATGGTCTTGTACAAAATGGTCTTGTACTTGATTAGCTGGTACACGCTCGGACATCTCATTCACCTTTATTCATGGCCGTTTTTTCAGCAGGGCTTAAAAAACCCTCAAAGATAACCAACGCAGCACCGATACAGATAGCGGTATCGGCGATGTTAAAGGTTGGGAAATGCCAGTTATTGACGTGGAAATCGATAAAATCGATCACCGCACCATGCACCATGCGATCAAATAAGTTACCTAATGCCCCACCAATAATCAGAGCATAAGCACAATTGAGCAGGCGTTGTTTGGCAGTAGAGCGATACATCAGCACCATTAATACCACTGAAATACCGATAGCTATGCCCGCAAAGAACCAACGCTGCCAGCCACTTTTATCGGCAAGGAAGCTAAAGGCTGCGCCAAAATTCTGTGCGTAGGTCAGGTTAAAAAACGGGATCACCGGCACTGACTCATACAGGGCAAAGTGGGTCATGACCCACTGTTTGCTGCTGAGATCCAAAATAACCACCAATACCGCCAGCCATAACCAGCGCAATCCGGTCGAACAAATAGGTTTACTCATTAGGCGAACTTACGCTCTTCGCCGTCTCCGGCAACGTTAGTGACACAGCGGCCGCACAATTCAGCATGTTCCGCTACCAAACCGACATCTTGAGTGTAATGCCAGCAACGCGGGCACTTCTCACCATCAGCCTTATTAAAGGTGATTTTCAGCCCGGCAATCAACTCACTTTGCAGCGCATCATCACCCGCATCAGCATAAGGGGCAACTTTCGCAGCTGAGGTCAACAGCACAAAACGCAATTCATCTTGCAAACTGTTCAATCGCGCAGCCAGTTCAGGTTCGGCGAACAAGGTAACTGCCGCCTCCAATGAACCACCGATACGCTTATCACTACGGGCCTGCTCTAACACCTTGTTGACTTCGCCACGGACTTTTAACAGCTCGGCCCAGAAAGTATCGTTCATACTTTCATCACCCGCCAACCCGAACAGACCGTCATACCACTCTTCGGTGAAGACATACTGTGGACGACTGCCTGGCAGTTGGTTCCAGATCTCATCTGCGGTAAAGGACATAATAGGTGCCATCCAGCGCACCAATGCTTCTGCGATATGGAACAACGCAGTCTGGCAACTGCGGCGGGCAACACTGTCGCCTTTCGCGGTGTACTGGCGGTCTTTAATGATATCCAAATAGAAGGATCCCATTTCAACCGAGCAGAACTGCATCAAGCGCTGCACCACCAAGTGGAAATCGTAACTTTCGTACGCTGCCATGATCTCAGCTTGAGCTGCCTGGGCACGGCCGACTGCCCAGCGGTCCACTACTACCATATCTTCCGGTTTCACCTGATGCAGCGCAGGATCAAACCCATTTAGATTCGCCAGCAAGAAGCGCGCAGTGTTACGGATACGGCGATAAGAGTCAGCAGAGCGTTTCAGGATTTCGTCAGAAACCGCGATCTCACCGGTGTAATCGGTTGATGCCACCCACAGACGCAGAATGTCACCACCCAGTTTGTTCATCACATCTTGCGGGCTGATCGTGTTACCGATGGATTTGGACATTTTGCGCCCTTGCCCATCAACGGTAAAACCATGGGTCAGCACTTGGCGATAAGGCGCTTTGCCTTTCATCGCGGTTGCTATCATCAGTGAAGACATAAACCAGCCACGGTGTTGATCAGAACCCTCCAGGTACATATCCGGGCTATGACCACCAAATTCAGGACGCACGTCAACCACCGACGAATGAGTTGAACCGGAGTCAAACCATACGTCCAAGGTGTCTGGCACTTTGGTGTAATCGGCGGCATCAGCACCGAGGATTTCCGCAGGATCCAGATCCCACCATGCCTGAATACCGTCTTGCTCAACGCGTTTGGCGACTTCTTCCATCAGCTCAGTGCTACGTGGATGTAGTGCTTCAGTCTCTTTGTGCACAAACAGGGACATCGGCACGCCCCAAGTACGCTGACGCGAGATACACCAATCAGGGCGGTTTGCCACCATGGTTTCGATACGCGCCTGACCCCAATCGGGGATCCATTGCACGCCTTTAATCTCTTCCAGCGACTGCTTACGCAGGCCTTTCTGATCCATGCTGATAAACCATTGTGGTGTAGCACGGAAGATAATAGGTGTTTTATGACGCCAGCAGCACGGGTAGCTGTGAACCAGTTTTTCAACTTTCAGCAGTGCGCCTTTTTCACGTAGCAGCTCAACAATCACATCGTTGGCTTTAAAGACGAACATGCCGTCCAGAGTAGGATACGTCCCCGCCAAATAACAGCCATTCGGACCAACCGGGTTGGCAACTTCTAAACCGTATTTCTGACCGATAACAAAGTCATCCGGGCCGTGACCAGGTGCTGTGTGAACTGCACCAGTACCGGCATCCAGTGTAACGTGATCACCTAAAATTGCCGGCACATCAAAGCCCATAAACGGATGATTGAAACGCAGCAGTTCCAAATCAGAGCCTTTGCAGCTCCCCAATACCGCCCATTCAGCAATCCCTGCGCGCTTCATGACGCTTTCAACCAGCTCTTCTGCCAGAATCAGGCATTCGCCATTGACCTGGACAAGTTGGTAAATGTATTCAGCATTCAGTGAAATCGCACGGTTAGCGGGCAAGGTCCACGGAGTTGTCGTCCAGATAACCAGTGAAATCGGGCCGTTAATCGCCGAAACATTAAATTTGGCGGCAACAGCCGCTACATCGACGGCATTAAAGCGCACATCGATAGAAGGTGAGGTTTTATCGTAATATTCAACTTCTGCTTCAGCCAGTGACGAACCGCAATCGGTACACCAATGCACTGGCTTCGCGCCTTTGTGCAGGTGGCCGTTATCAATGATTTTGCTTAATGCACGAATGATATTGGCTTCAGTTTTGAAATCCATCGTCAGATAAGGATGGTCCCAATCGCCCAATACTCCCAGGCGGATGAAGTCTTTCTTCTGGCCTTCAACCTGTTCAGCAGCATATTTACGGCAGGCAGCACGGAACTCTGCGGCACTGACTTTCTCGCCCGGCTTACCAATTAACTGTTCAACTTTTAACTCGATCGGCAAACCATGGCAGTCCCACCCTGGAATATAAGGGGAGTCGTAACCCGCCATTCCTTTCGATTTAACAATAATGTCTTTGAGAATTTTGTTAACAGAGTGACCAATGTGAATGTTGCCGTTCGCATAAGGAGGGCCGTCGTGCAAAATAAAGGTTTTTTTACCTTTCTTGGCCGTACGAATAATCCCGTACAGATCCTGCTCATACCAACGTTTCAGCATGTCAGGTTCACGCTTAGCCAGATCGCCGCGCATCGGGAACCCTGTTTCAGGCAAGTTCAGGGTATTCTTGTAGTCACTCATTAGATTCTCGGTTCCGTTTCGGCTAGAAATATTAAACCGGTGTCTTTAGCCCGAAAAATGTTCGGGCCGTCACCACATCATGGGCGATTTGCTGCTTCAGGGCATCGAGCGAAGCAAAACGCTGTTCGTTGCGCAGTTTCGCGCGGAGCACCACGTCAATATGGCACCCATAAAGATCCATAGTTACATCCAGCAGATGAACCTCTAGTTGCTGGCGAACACCAGCAACGGTAGGCCGGGTACCAATATTGGCAACTCCGGGTAATGGCTTTGGACCCAAGCCATACACATCAACCGCATACACTCCTTTCACCGGAGCGACTAAACGTTTTAATGGCAAATTCGCCGTGGGGAAACCAATCGTACGCCCCAGTTCATCACCATGAACCACTCGGCCGGAAATGCTATAGGGGTGGCCAAGCAACGCCTCAGCCAACACCAAATCGTCATTATAAAGTGCCTGACGAATTGCGGTGCTGCTAATGCGTAACCCACCATCACAAAAGCTATCTGTGCTGATAACATCGAAACCAAATTCAGCACCGGCTTGCTGTAACAGTTGAAAATCCCCCTGACGCTCTGCGCCAAAGCGGAAGTCATCACCAACAGTTAAAAACTTAACACCCAACTTCTCTACCAGCAACTGAGCAACAAAAGCTTGCGCAGTATTAGCCGCAAAACGCGGATCAAATTTTACGCACAACAGATAATCAACGCCGGCCTCAGCCAGATATCTGGCTTTATCCCGCAGGCGCGTTAGCCTTGCTGGTGCTTTGTCCGCTGCAAACAATTCCAGTGGTTGCGGTTCAAATATCATAACCATTACGGGCAAACCCAAGCGCTGACCTTCACACTTTAGCTGCTCCAATAAGGCCTGATGTCCACGATGGACACCATCAAAGTTACCGATAGTTAGCACGCAACCATGGTGGCGTGCCCGGATATTATGTATACCGCGAATTAGCTCCATAGCTGGCTCAAAACAGTGGAAATCGCCGGATTATACCTTGTACAGCCGTTAAGGTTAACCCGCGATTGGCACCTTTAACCGAAAGTCATACCATTTTGCCAATATTGTGCAGGTAAAATCCCTTTTACTGACTTTATCCTGTAGAATGCGCACGGAGTTTGAATACAGAAGCAGGCTGAGATTTTTACAAGAACCACCGTCGAATCCCTTCAAGGCAGTGAACTGTGGATTTTTCTTTCGAAAGACTGTATTCCGCAGCGCGAAGCTGGTAAAATCCCGCTCCATCACAACGTAGCAAGTGCCGCCCGTACAAACGGCGCTTATTTGCACAAATCCATTGACAAACGAAGGCTGAAAGGGCATATTCCTTGGCCTTTGAATTGTCCTCAATAGAATATATTTGGGAGTTGGACCTTGGCTAATATCAAATCAGCTAAGAAACGCGCCGTACAGTCTGAGAAACGCCGCAAGCATAACGCTAGCCGTCGCTCAATGGTGCGTACCTTCATTAAGAAGGTGTATGCGGCAATCGCAGCTGGCGATAAAGACACAGCGCAAAAAGCATTTAATGAAATGCAACCAATCGTGGATCGTCAGTCCTGTAAAGGTCTGATCCACAAAAACAAAGCAGCACGTCATAAGTCTAACTTAGTCGCGCAAATCAACGCAATGCAGTAATTGCATTACGTCGACTGCTTAGTAAAAAGACCGGCCCAGGCCGGTTTTTTTATATCTATTTTTTGAATTGCTTATAATTTAGCCTATTCACGGCAAGACCCATTTATAGCCTATAGACTTCAAAACGCAGAAAGTCAGCCATCAAATGACAAATTGGTATAAGCCCGATGTAACAGCATTTATGTCAGCCCCTAGGGTGGCACTCATTAATCCCGATAAGCTGACATATTTATCAACGAGTGCAATCAACACAGCTGTAGTTTGCAAGGTAACGTGGCTATTTAGCCACTAAAGAGCGCGGAAAAATCTTTGTTACATACCCGCTGCACTGCCGGATGTTGGATCATACGCTCGGCAAAAATCACATAATATTCTTCCTGCACACTGTCTAAGCGGCCAATTTCGACTATCTGGTCATCTTTAGCGTAGGTATCAGCAGCGTACATTGTCGGTGCAACAAAAATAGCATTGTTATAAATAGCGAAAGCATTCATCAGGGCCGCGTCATCAAACTCACCCAAAATCTCTACCTGTAGCCCTTTACTGTTAATCCAGTTCAGCAATTTGCGCCCAAGCATGGAACGACGGCCCGGTATCAACAAACGCTTTTGCTGCAAACAAGCAGGGAAAGGTAAATCAGGGATGGGCTGACGACAATAAAAACTCACACTGCATTCGCCCAGTTTGACAGAGAACAACCCTTCTTGTTGGCTGGAGTCAACCGGACAATCGGACAGAATCATATCCAGTTTGTGCTGACTCAACTGCTCCAGCAGCATTTCGTGGGTCGATTCAAAACAGCGCAGATGAATCTTTTCGTTCTCAACGACAGCCGTTTCCAGAACCTGGCTCACCAAACGCTTGGATAATGCATCGGCAACACCAACATCGAAAAGTAGATTAGATTCTTTGCGATAATTAACGATATCCAGCATTTCATGGCTAAGCATGAACATTTTATCCGCATAACGAAAGACCAACTGCCCCAACTCTGATGGCACCAAGCCTCGCCCTTGTCGCTTAAATAACTTCCCCCCCAGACGCTCTTCCAACGCTTTAATTTGCCCGGTAATTGTTTGTGGCGTCAGGAATAATGCTTCTGCTGCACCGACGACTGAACCTTCTTTACAGACCTGCCAAAAGTAATAAAGATGATTGAAATTGATATGTGACATTCGCATGTTGTTATCCCCTTAACATATCGGCGAGCCAGATATACCCGTCCTACTTCAAGTTGCATGTGCATTGGCAGCGTTCAAAATGGTTTACAACCAATCTGCCTTTCACTTGCCGGCTTCCTGCAACTCGAATTATTTAGGGTGTATATAACCTCATGCACGACTAAACGTTCCCTGTTCTGACGGTAAGCCTAGAAATCCATCAGGTAGAACACCAGTACCTTTATGAGCGGCACTGGTCATTCAAATATTAATCAGCGAGTTATTTTTCTTGTTGCTGGCAAGGCCATACGCAACAAGCTATAACCCACAATGGCTGCGGTGGTAGAGCCTAATAATATGCCCAACTTAGAATAGGTAAGCAAAGCGAGATCGGCGCCATCAAATGCCAGCGACGCGATAAATATCGACATAGTAAAACCGATACCGCATAGCACCGACACCGCAAAAATCTGCTTAAAGTTTATCGCATCAGGTAGTTTAGCCACCCCTAACTTAACCGCGAGCCAACTAAAGAGGAAAATCCCCAGTGGCTTACCAATAAACAGACCGCTCGCAATCCCCAGAGGCAATAGCGATGTCAATCCAGCGAGTGAAACGCCTTGCAGTGAAACCCCCGCATTGGCAAACGCAAACAGTGGCAAGATCAAATAAGCAACCCATGGGTGCAAACCATGTTCGAGCGATTCTGACGGTGAACGCTTATCTTTAGTGTGCAGCGGTATCATAAAGCCGACAATGACCCCGGCTAAGGTCGCATGCACACCTGATTTGAGGATGCAGACCCACAATACCAATCCCACCAGTAGATAGGCAGAGGTTTTCCCTACCCCACGCCAATTCATGTAAGCCAGTAGCGCAATAGCCGCAGCAGCTATGCCTAAGGCTTGCAGTGAAACCTCGTGGGTATAGAACAACGCAATAATGATGATGACACCCAAGTCATCAATAATGGCCAGTGCCAGTAAAAAGACTTTAAGACTGGTTGGAACCCGATTTCCCAACAGAGCCATCACCCCTAACGCAAAGGCGATATCAGTAGCCGCAGGAATTGCCCAGCCCTGGCGGGTAACCTCATCAGCACCGTTAAATAATAGATAAATCAAAGCCGGTGCCAGCATACCACCTAATGCTGCTATGGCCGGAAAAACCGCTTTATCGCGGCCAGCTAACGAACCTTCCATCAGTTCGCGCTTAACCTCCAACCCAATCATCAGGAAGAATATCGCCATTAAACCGTCATTAATCCACAGTAATAGTGGCTTGCTGATATCCAGCGAGGCTATCTTTACCGATACCGGTACATCAAGAAATGATTGGTAAATGCTAAATAGGGGGCTGTTAGCCATAAATAAGGCGACGGTGGCAGCTAAAATTAGAATCAGCCCACCTGCGGCCTCTTGGCGTAAAAATTGACGGATCATGTTTGTCACAATGAATAACTCCTTACATCGGACAGTGAGCCTGTGCTCGGCGAATCAATGCATCAATTTTAAGATAGTCTTCAACTCGAAAAAAGTCGTTTTTATGGCATCAAATGATCGAAAAAACCGAGCTATTAATGATTTACTTCACATATATATTTAGTTGGCGATGAAAAAAATCCCCGACGTTAATCGAGGATTTTTCGTTTTCTTGCACGTTCTTAGCCGATTAACAACTCATTGGTCAGCGAGTCAAATCGTCAAAGAATTTCTTAACGCCATCTAAGAAGCTTTTAGATCGGGGACTATTTTTCTCACCCGCAGCACCGACGAAACTCTCTTCCAGTTCGCGCAGTAGCTGTTTCTGTTTTTCGCTCAGATGGACTGGTGTCTCAACCACAACACGACATAACAGGTCACCCTGACTTCCGCCACGCACAGATTTAACACCCTTGCCACGCATGCGGAACAGCTTGCCGGTTTGGGTCTCTGCTGGGACTTTCAGCTTAACCCGGCCATCCAGCGTTGGGACTTCAATCTCGCCGCCTAAGGCTGCCATAGCAAAGTTAATTGGCACTTCACAATACAGGTTATTGCCTTCACGTTCGAAGATTGGGTGCGCTTTAACTTGCACCTGAACATATAAATCACCTGCTGGCGCGCCATGTTCACCCGCTTCACCTTCGCCACTTAAGCGAATGCGGTCACCGGTATCAACACCGGCGGGGATCTTAACCGACAGTGTTTTGGATTTTTCAACACGGCCATGCCCATGGCACTTGTTGCAAGGATCTTTAATGATTTGACCATTACCCTGACAAGTAGGACATGCCTGCTGGACGGTAAAGAACCCTTGGCGCATATGTACCTGACCTGCACCACGGCAAGTCGAACAAGTGACAGGTGAACTCCCCGGCTTAGCGCCACTACCGTGGCAAACATCACACTCATTCAGCGTTGGGATGCGAATTTCTTTAGTCACGCCGCGTACGGCTTCTTCCAGTGTCAGATCCATGTTGTAGCGTAGATCGGAACCACGGGAAGCACGCTGACGGCGGCCACCACCAAAGATATCACCGAAAACATCACCAAAAATGTCGCTAAAATCAGCACCACCGCCACCACCAAAACCGCCGCCGCCCATGCCACCTTGTTCAAAGGCTGCATGACCATATTGATCATATGCTGCACGTTTTTGTGGGTCAGTCAGAATTTCGTAAGCTTCTTTAACTTCTTTAAAATTTTCACCGGTATCGTTCTCGTCCTGATTACGGTCCGGGTGATACTTTACTGCCAGGCGTTTATAGGCCTTTTTGATTTCACGTTCATCGGCGCCCTTACTGACGCCTAAAACCTCGTAATAATCTCTCTTCGCCATTCTCTTTTTTTCCTACCCTTAACATGCGTGCACGGGCGTAGAGTTTCCTCGACGCCCGTGCTGGTTTCCAGCAACAGTAAGGCCTACCACTGCTGTGCCCGCTTAAGGGCGATTATTTTTTGTCTTTTACTTCTTCGAATTCGGCGTCTACCACGTCGTCTTCTTTCTTGGCACTGGTGTCACCAGCATCGCCGCCTGCGGCTGCTTGCTGCTGCTGAGCCATTTCTAGCAATTTGCCAGAAACCTGCACCAGAGCCTGAGTTTTCGCTTCAATTTCAGCTTTGTCTTCGCCTTTCAGAGCAGCTTCCAGCGCTTTCAAAGCATCTTCGATCGCAGTTTTGTCTTCTGCTGGCAGTTTGTCGCCGGCTTCTTCCAACTGTTTACGGGTGCCGTGAATCAGATGGTCAGCCTGGTTGCGAGTCTGAACCAGTTCTTCAAACTTACGGTCTGCTTCTGCGTTAGCTTCTGCATCACGTACCATTTTCTGGATCTCTTCCTCGTTCAAACCAGAAGATGCCTTGATGGTTATCTTCTGCTCACGACCGGTATTCTTGTCTTTAGCAGACACATGCAGAATACCATCGGCGTCGATATCGAAAGTCACTTCGATTTGCGCCATACCGCGAGGAGCAGACTGGATACCGTCCAAATTGAACTGACCCAGAGACTTGTTATCCTGAGCACGTTTACGCTCCCCCTGAAGCACATGGATGGTTACCGCAGACTGGTTGTCTTCTGCAGTAGAGAACACCTGGCTGTGCTTAGTTGGGATAGTGGTGTTTTTAGTGATAAGTGGGGTCATCACACCACCCATGGTTTCAATACCCAGTGACAGTGGGGTAACGTCCAATAACAGAACGTCTTTCACTTCACCAGACAGAACACCACCCTGCACTGCCGCACCAATGGCTACAGCTTCATCTGGGTTAACGTCTTTGCGTGGTTCTTTACCGAAGAAATCAGCAACTTTCTTCTGAACCATTGGCATACGAGTCTGACCACCAACCAAGATAACGTCCTGGATATCGGAAACAGACAGGCCAGCATCTTGTAAAGCCACTTTCAGTGGTTCAATAGAACGATTAACCAAATCTTCTACCAGTGACTCCAATTTAGCGCGGGTCACTTTGATGTTCATGTGTTTTGGACCGCTGCCATCAGCCGTGATATACGGCAGGTTAACGTCGGTCTGTTGAGCTGAAGACAGCTCGATTTTTGCTTTTTCAGCGGCTTCTTTCAGGCGCTGCATTGCCAGTGGATCGGTACGCAGATCCATACCCTGGTCTTTCTTGAATTCGTCAACCAGATAGTTGATCAGACGGCTATCAAAGTCTTCACCACCCAAGTGAGTATCACCATTGGTTGCCAGAACTTCGAAGGTTTTTTCACCGTCAACTTCGTCGATTTCGATGATAGAGATATCGAAAGTACCACCACCGAGGTCATAAACCGCGATAGTACGGTTGCCGACTTCTTTGTCCAAACCGTAGGCCAGTGCCGCTGCGGTTGGTTCGTTGATGATACGTTTTACTTCCAGACCGGCGATACGGCCAGCATCTTTCGTTGCCTGACGCTGAGCATCGTTGAAGTAAGCCGGTACAGTGATAACCGCTTCAGTTACTGGTTCACCCAGAAAATCTTCCGCTGTTTTCTTCATTTTCTTCAGAACTTCAGCAGAAATCTGTGGTGGTGCAACTTTCTGGCCTTTTACTTCAACCCAAGCATCACCATTGTCGGCTGCCACGATTTTGTACGGCATGATATCTTTATCACGCTGCGCTTCTTCATCCTGGAAACGACGGCCAATCAAACGTTTGATGGCAAACAGTGTGTTTTGTGGGTTAGTAATAGCCTGACGTTTAGCCGGTTGACCAACCAGAATCTCACCATCTTGGGTATAAGCGATGATAGAAGGCGTAGTACGGTCGCCTTCGCTGTTTTCCAGCACACGAGCTTTAGTGCCATCCATAATTGCTACACAAGAGTTGGTAGTACCCAAGTCGATACCAATAATTTTACCCATCTAAAACGCCTCCACTAAAAAGTCATATTCGGTCAAGTTACTAATCTATATGTGGGCGGATTGTTTGTTTTCAACTGCCCGTATTTTGTTAATCAATGTTTTCATGCCCAATATTTTACTGATGCATGTGTCCGCTGATCCACGATTAGTCCCTGCGGTTGGGAATAAGATGGGGCCACGAAACGCAGCATCAAGGGGGGAGATGAAAAAAAATTACTTTTTATCACCCTCGAGATCATTGTTTCCAACCGCGTGGATCATTATGATGCGGCGCGCACTGAGGGAATCGACGACTTTTTGGTCATTCAGGCGTTTGATACTTATTCGGATAACTATCCATTTTTTAGCATTCTGTTAATTGCAGAGGACTTATGAACACCACCAAGTTGGCAAATCCTGGCCCGTTAGGCCTGATGGGTTTTGGGATGACAACCGTCTTGCTCAACCTACACAATGCAGGTTTCTTCCCCCTGACCTCTGTTATTTTGAGTATGGGGATTTTTTACGGCGGTCTGGCACAAATTCTGGCGGGTATGCTGGAATATAAGAAGGGTAATACTTTCGCGGCCACTGCATTTACCTCCTATGGCGCATTTTGGCTGAGCCTGGTCGGTTTGCTGATGTTACCTAAGATGGGTATGGCTGACGCAACTGATGCACAATTCCTCGGCGTTTATTTAGGTTTATGGGGCATCTTCACACTGTTTATGTTCTTCGGGACTTTGCCCGCTAACCGTGCTTTGCAGTTTGTTTTCGGTAGCCTGACGCTGCTGTTTGCGCTGCTGGCCGTCGGTAACTTCACCGGCAACCATTCACTGCTGGTGTTCGCCGGTTTCGAAGGCATCATTTGTGGTGCAAGTGCAATTTACCTGGCAATGGCAGAAGTATTGAACGAACAATATGGCCGTACCGTATTGCCTATTGGTGAACCAAGCCCAACTTTACAAGCGCAACATGTAGTTTAATTAGGAAATTTAGATTTAAAGCCCCCTGGAGCATTCATGTTTCAGGGGCTTTTTTATGTTTACTTATTACGTCTAAAAAAATGGATTACTTGATTAAAATTAGCATTACAAAATAATTAAATAGAAGAATTAAAATAGATAGAGTAAAGAAAAAACAAATCATATAACATCAAGATGAGGTAAGTAACATGAAACATTCAAGTTAATAGACTTAAGGGCTAGCCTATGAGAATAGTCACAAAACTATTGATAAACGCTATATTAATAATATCAGAATCAGTCTATTCAAGTGAGGGGAAAGTCTGTTTTTATGAGCTAGCAGATTTTAGTGGGGAATCATTTTGCTCAGCAGAGAATGAATCAATGTCTGCTTATAATGATGCATTCAATAATAAAATAGAATCAATTTCGGTCCCGCTGGGCATGATTGTAACCCTTTATGATGATATTGATCTTTCTGGTAAAAAAATAACATTAAAGAATGATATTAATCTACGGCAACTAAAATCATCAGGGTTTTATAAAAGAATAAAATCATATCAAATAGCACCGGCAATCTGTTTTTATACAGAAGATCAGTTTCAGGGTGACACTACTTGTTTAGCATCCAATCAACAAATAGATTTTTATCACGATACAGAAAACATCCTTGAGTCGGACAGAGAAGTACTACCTATTCATAATGATAGTATTCAATCCATAACCATACCCCAAGGAATGATAGCAACAATCTACAAGAATGATAATTTCAATGCTCCTTTTTTTAAGTTAACAGAAAGCATTACTGATAATAGTTTAAAAGCACTGGAAATGAGTAATGCAATTACTAGCATCAAGGTAGCAGAAATAAAAGGCCTTAATTGTGATCAACAATGTGTCATTATAAATAGTTATACCATAAAAATCGCTAGTGTATTTAAAAAATACTGGAATGATGAACGCTTGAAGAATAAGCAAATTTTATTGGTTTTTAATACTATGAATTTAGGCGAAGGTGATAATTATGTTCTATCGCTATTTAACGGCGCTAACATTAACATTAATAATAGTAGAATTGAATTCTACAACAAAAAAATGAACACTAAGTTTTATTTTGAATATTATAAACGCAGCGACAACCTATCTTTCATTATACAAATGAAAAAAGATATTGTACAAGTACAATATATTCAAACATTGCGAAATAATTTAGTAAATATATCCCCAATAATTTTATTTGATTGGGATAATGGCATTAGTGCAACTCCAGAGATAGTAATAACCAACTACAATAAAGATAAACCTTTAGTTATCGCAAAAACCATACTTACCGCAGATACAGGAGATAAAGATTGGGAAAAAAGAGATTTAGTACAAACAAGTAAAATACTCTGTGCTTTTACTCCTTTTTTAAATATTTATAATTATATTGTTCGAGGTAAATGCCAACAATTGAATAGCATTGTATTCAGTGCAGATGATTTTTTTAACCATAATACAAAAGGAAAAACATTACATATTGCCGGAAACAGCCCCCCACTAAAACCAAAGTCCGCCAAAGAAGAAGAGTTACAGATGCCTGATGATGTCGATAACTACATGACATTAACTTATATGGATAACAGCCAACGTAGACAATCTCTCAGTCTCCCAGCGGTAGCCAAAGCCTGCATGGTTTCGTTCCACTCGTTACTTAACTCTCGTCCAATACGTCAAATAAGGCCCCATTGTATTGATTGGACATTGGAAATTATGACTGACTTTACCTTGTTGTTTGGTAATAGCTTAGCAACCTGGAATACTGCATTTTTTGGCCAAATAGTAGATTCAATAATAAGAACAGGAAGTACCGGCGTCACCGTCGAACATGCAGCAGTAGAAAATAGGTTCATCCATGCTATAACAGAAAAAATAACCGATAGAACCACTAATAATGCCTTTGCCGATATTAAAACCGCTTTTGATTATGCTCAGCTTAGTTATATATCTTACAGTTCTGTTTCTTCATCTAATGAATCACCATCACAGGTGGAGCTCTTACCATTAGGCATTTATGAGTTGTTATTAGAGACTTTCGTCTTTAGACCGACGACTCCAATAATCATTTCACAAGGTGAACCCGTCGAGCAAACTGAATTGGAATTCGAAATAGAAGTGCTCCCAACACCAACCCCCGAGGAGGAGGAAAAACTTTCAGGTGTAGCAGTGAGTAATGCCCAAGCGATGCGGAAAAAGCTGAAAGAAACCATTACTCACTGGGAGCAGCAGTATGACCGAAGTTACCCCGACCTCGCTGCTAGTGCAGATGCAGCTACAGATGAAATGAATGATGCCCGCATAAAACTGCTTCGTGCAGGAAATATTGTGACGGGTATTATCAATCGAAGGCTCACTCTTCATCGCCCCAGTGAAATATATGTAATTGTTAAACTGCAGGGAAGAGTTATCGCGATAGTACTTGCTGACCGTTTTAATAACCTGGATGAAGTTGAACTGGTCGCATCTGCAACCCTGCCAGACTATGTCTTATTTCCCGGCCGAGAAGGAACCGTAAGAGGTGCTGGTACAGCGGCAGTCAGAGAACTGAGCCGATATTTACAACAACAGGGTGCTCGTACATTGTACTCTGAAGTCATTTCTCAACCTTCTGCTCGCGTCAAACAGAAGGTCGGCTTTAATTTTAAGAATGAATTTTAAACTATATGGGTCAAAAAATAGCCCATAAATTGTATGGGCTATTTTTGAAGATGAGATCTATTTACCCGCTCTCTTACTCAACCAAAACCTTCTTTGGCAGATGCACTTTCACATCGCTATTAATATCATTACGCAGATAAATCCCCAGCAACAATCCTACCAGCGATAACAACAGCATGTAATAGGCCGGGGCCATCGGTGTCATTTTCATTAATAGGGTCACCACAATCGGTGTCAGACCACCAAAAATGGCATAGGCCACATTGTAAGAGAAGGATATCCCGGTAAAACGGACCTCTGCTGGGAATGCACGGACCATCACATAAGGTACCGCACCGACAATGCCGACACAAAATCCAGCCATCATATAATGCGTAATGAGTTGAGTTGGATCAGTTAAATTAGTGTGGTAGAACGACCATGTCGATGCCGCCAACATCAGGCTGCCAACGATAAAGGTTTTACTGGCACCAAAGCGGTCAATGACCAGCCCGGCAATCACGCAGCCACACACCAGTGCGACAATCGCCAAACTATTGGCCTGCAATGCCAGCGCGGGCAGTACACCGAACTGCTTTTGTAAATACGTCGGGGTCATCAGGATAACCACCACGATCCCGGCAGAGAGCAACCAGGTCAACAGCATGGAAACAAACACTTCTTTCTTATGGTTAACCACGACAGATTTCAGTGGCAACTCATCAGCTAAAGTTTTACGTGCCTGCATCTCTTTAAAAATAGGTGTTTCTTGCAACCAACGGCGCAGATACATCGCGAACAGACCAAAAATCCCCCCCAGGAAGAATGGCACGCGCCAGCCACCGTCTAAGATGGCTTGATGACTTAAGGCGGTATTCATAGCAGTAGCCACCAGCGACCCCAGCAAGATCCCCGCAGTCAGGCCCGCCGTTAACGTACCGCAGGCAATCCCAATGCGCCGACGCGGTACATGTTCAGCCACGAAAACCCATGCTCCGGGGACTTCACCGCCAATTGCCGCACCTTGTAACACACGCATCAAGAGCAGCAGTAATGGGGCCGCGATACCAATCGAAGCATAAGTCGGCAACATACCGATCGCCAGTGTAGGTAAAGCCATTAACAGAATACTGAGAGTAAACATTTTCTTACGGCCAACCAGGTCGCCAAAATGCGCCATGATGATACCGCCCAGTGGGCGGGCCAGATAACCGGCCGCAAAAATACCGAATGTCTGCACCTGGCGCAGCCACTCAGGCATATCTACCGGGAAGAAAAGATCGCCGATAACCGCAGCAAAGAAGACGAAAATAATGAAGTCATAAAATTCCAAAGCGCCCCCTAATGCAGCCAGAGTGAGCGTTTTATAATCTTGCTTATTCAATCGACGGTTAGGATTATGCTCTTGAGCAACATGAGGTTGCGATAAGTCGACTTGAGATGAATTGTGTTCTTGAGACATATGACACCGTAATAAACCAGAGTTGGGGAAGAAAAATATTTTCAGCTTTTTGTAAAATTAATAGGACTATACCGTACAAAATTCCCCACACGGTTAGAATGGTGCCTTATGTTGTAAAAAATTTTAATTTAGTTTTTTATATCGATAATGGCATTCTTCGGGCGAAAAGCCGCTACCACTTCAGCATTGGTCTCTATATAAGGCCCGTCCAGTAGTTGAATGCAATAAGGCACACTGGCAAAGATACCGGGGACGACCACTTTCGATTCAGCATCTTTAACCCCTTCAAGGGTTTCTTTGATAGATTTAGGTTGCCCCGGTAAGTTGATAATCAATGCTTGCTTACGGATAACCCCTACCTGACGGGATAAAATAGCAGTGGGAACGAAATGTAAGCTAATTTGGCGCATTTGTTCGCCAAAACCAGGCATCTGCCGATCCGCGATTGCCAGCGTGGCATCAGGGGTAACATCACGTCTTGCCGGGCCGGTACCGCCAGTGGTCAGCACCAAGTGGCAGCCCATTTCATCGACTAACTCACACAATGTCTGCTCAATCAGAGTTTGCTCATCGGGGATAAGGCGAGTTTCTATTTCAAAAGGGGTGGTTAACGCACTTGCCAGCCACTCTTCCAGCGCCGGAATGCCTTTATCTTGATATACCCCACTCGACGCCCGATCAGAGACGGAGACTAAACCTATACGTAATGTATTCATGCGACTACCTCGACGAAATGCCTGTTATCCAGGGCGAATAATAGCATATCCAACGTAATTAGCGTGGGGGTAGGCGCGCAAACCTGCCTGGTTAACGGGCAATAAAAAAGGCGGCTTACGCCACCTTTTATCTGACACACAACTCGAATTACAGCAGGTCAGAGATCATTTTCTCAAGCTTGCCTTGGTCGATAGCAAACTTACGGATACCGTCAGCCAGTTTATCGATAGCCATTGGATCCTGATTATGCTGCCAGTAGAACTCAGCTTCAGTCAGTGGTGCAGGCTTCGCCTGAACGTCACCGGTATAAGCGAGTTTACGCTCGATCGGGCCTTCGCTTTCTGCCAGTTCTTTCAGCAGAGAAGGTGCGATAGTCAGGCGATCACAACCCGCCAGCTCAATGATTTCGCCCAGATTACGGAAGCTTGCGCCCATCACCACAGTGCTATAACCGTGTTTTTTGTAATACTGATAAATCTCGGTTACTGAAACGACACCTGGATCTTCGTGTGGCGCGAACTCTTTTTTGTCGCCATTGGCTTTGTACCAGTCAAGAATACGGCCAACAAACGGTGAAATCAGGAACACACCCGCTTCAGCACAAGCACGCGCCTGAGCGAAGGAGAACAGCAGAGTCAGGTTACAGTTAATGCCTTCTTTTTCCAGTTGTTCCGCAGCACGGATACCCTGCCAGGTCGAGGCCAGTTTGATCAGAATACGATCATTGCTGATGCCAGCTTCGTTATACAGTTTAATCAGGCGCTTGGCTTTTGCCACGCTGGCAACGGTGTCATAGGAAAGACGAGCATCAACTTCGGTAGAAATGCGCCCTGGGATCAGTTTCAGAATTTCCAAACCGATATTCACAGCCAATTTGTCAGTGGCATCAACAATCTGCTGAGCATGGTCACTGCTTTGCTCGCGTGCCCAAGCAATGGCTTCATCGATCAGTTTGCGATATTCAGGAATTTGAGCCGCATTCAGGATAAGTGATGGGTTAGTGGTTGCATCTTGCGGCTGGTACAGCTTCATTGCCGCGATATCCCCGGTATCTGCTACTACTGTGGTAATTTGACGTAGGGAAGTAAGTTTATCGGTCATGTTGTCGTTTCTCGTCGTTTGTGCATGAACTTTTGGCATGTCAAAACTGTTCATTTCCTAAAGAACGCATGTTCTCAAGAATCTGTTTTCTCAAGCTGCTTTCTGCTCTTTCGAAATGTTAGCCATTTCGCAATAGTGGCTATCTGGACGCACTGCCTTGTCTTGATAATAACATGCGTAAGCCTTGGTGCAAGGCAGTTAAACTGATTAAAAAAAGCGCAAAGACACGCTTTTTGCTTAGCAACCGTTTTCGCCGTGCAAAACAGCCAGAAACCGGTTGGTTAATAGCAATTTCGTCCATTCTTATCGTGCTGAGACGATTTAGCCAAGCTCTATCATCGCTGACAACCCTACAACGTCATGTCCGATGGGGATACCTATCTTAGCAATCGCCCAATCTTTTTTTTTGCTGACGTGCGCTTTTTGCTACAGTGTCTCATCTGGATTAACAGGATATCGTTATGCTTATTATTATCTCTCCGGCTAAAACCCTTGATTATCAAAGTCCATTAGCGACCAAGAAGTTTACTCAGCCTGAAATGTTGGATAAGTCACAAGCGCTTATTGAGATTTGTCGTGAGCTGACGCCAGCCCAAATCAGCAGTCTGATGGGGATTAGCGACAAGCTGGCCGGTTTAAATGCTGCCCGCTTTAGCGACTGGCAGCCTGATTTTACCCCAGACAATGCACGTCAGGCGATTTTGGCTTTTAAAGGTGATGTCTATACCGGCATGCAAGCACAGAATTTCAGCGCCGCCGATTTTGATTTTGCGCAAAAGCATTTGCGTATGCTTTCTGGCTTGTACGGCCTGTTACGCCCGCTGGATTTAATGCAACCTTACCGCCTGGAGATGGGGATTAAGTTGGCTAATCCCCACGGCAAAGATCTCTATTCGTTCTGGGGTGACCAGATAACTGAAAAACTGAATCAGGCATTGACGCAGCAAGGTGATAATGTGCTGATTAATCTGGCTTCTGATGAATATTTTAAAGCTGTTAAACCGGCCAGCCTGGCAGGTTCACTGATTAAACCGGTATTTTTAGATGAGAAAAACGGTAAATACAAAATCATCAGTTTCTATGCCAAGAAAGCCCGTGGCCTGATGAGCCGCTTTATCATCCAGAATAAGTTAACCAAACCAGAACAACTGGTTGATTTCAATCTGGAAGGCTATGAGTTTGATATCGGGCTGTCGGCAAAAAATGAACTGGTGTTTAAGCGCGCTGAGCAGTTTTAACAACGTCAAGTAGAAAAAGCATTACCCTAAGTAATTGGTGTTGCAGCTAGGCAGCAAACGGGCACATCCCGAATCACTTACTCAAGTAAGTGATTCGGGTGAGTGAGAGCGGCTAACAACGCTGCAACACCAAGTAAGACGGGTAATTATTTTGGCAAAGCCATCAAGAAAGCCCGCAATTGCGCAAAATCGGCTGGTAAATCATGGGATAACAAAGGCAGTTGCGCCCGAACAGCCAGTGGTTTCGGCAACGGAAGTTCCTGGCCGAGGATCTCTTCCACGCTCTCTTTGAATTTCGCCGGATGAGCGGTACCGATGAACAACCCAAACTCGCCGTCCTGCAACTGATCACGCAAAACACGATACGCAATCGCCGCATGAGGTTCAGAGATATAACCCAGCTCCGCCAGCTCACGCATGGTCTCTTTGGTCACTTCATCACTCACCGCACCGTGGCCTAAATCCTTCAACTGCCAGATTTTACGGCGATATAACTCTTCAACACGTGGCCAGTTGTTCGGCTGGCTGACATCCATTGCATTCGAGAGTGTCGCAACAGTAGGTTTTGGCTGCCACTGGCCGTTAACCAAGAAGCGCGGCACTGTGTCGTTGGCGTTGGTGGCAGCAATAAAGCGCTTAACTGGCAAACCTAATGACTTCGCTAACAGCCCGGCGGTCAAATCACCAAAGTTACCACTGGGTACCGAGATAACCAGTTGATTACGTGCTTCTTGTGGCAACTGGGCTACCGCTTCAAAGTAATAGCAGATTTGTGCCAATAAGCGGCTGATGTTGATCGAGTTGGCGGAGTTAAGGCTCAGTTCCTGCTTCAGCTCTTCATCATCAAAGGCCTGTTTCACCAAGGCCTGGCAGGCATCAAAATCGCCCTCAATTGCCACGGTGTGGATATTGCCACCTAATGTGCAGAACAGTTTTTCCTGCAATGGGCTGATTTTGCCACGTGGGTAGAGAATAACCACCCGCACGTTTTTCAGGCCATAGAATGCATGTGCTACCGCCGCCCCAGTGTCACCGGAAGTCGCCGTTAAGATTGTCACCGGCTGGTCACCCGCCACTTCAGCCAACATTTGCGCCATAAAACGCGCGCCGAAATCTTTAAACGCGAGTGTCGGGCCGTGGAACAGCTCCAGTGCGGCGATATCATTCTCAACCTGAGCCACGGGTGCTGGGAATTCAAATGCGGCCTGAACGCGTTTGGTTAAGGTTTCAGGGGCAATCTCACTGCCAATAAAAGCAGACAGAATACGGCTACTGCGGGTAACAAAATCCAGATCCAGCAGTTTATCAATTTCTGTCAGTTCAAATTCTGGCAATTCCAGTGGGAAGAACAACCCCTGATGCTTACCCAGGCCTTGTTTGATCGCTTGCGCGAAGCTGACCTGCTCGTTGTGATCTTTAAGGTTATACAGTTTCATGCGTTATCCCAGTAGTCGTGCGCCTGCGGTATCCAGACGGCAAATATGAACAAAACCTTCGTCGTTTTGCAGGTAATGATTTTGTAGCCATCCCGCCATGCGTTGTGCGGTTTCATGATCATTGCAGACAGCAAATAGCGTCGGGCCAGAGCCGGAAATACCACAAGCCAATGCACCAATATCATGGGCGGCTTGGCGGGCGGCAGCAAAGCCCGGCAACAGTTGGGTGCGGTAAGGTTCGGCGATAACATCTTTCATCATCTTAGCGGCCAAATCAGGTTGCTGAGTGTGACAAGCGTGAATGAATCCAGCCAAATTACGACCATGAGCGATACAATCCTGACGGCGATATTGCGCCGGTAAAATGGCGCGCGCTTCAGCGGTCGAGACCTTAATACCCGGATACGCCATGACCCACAGCCAATCATCAAAGCCGGGAACATTCTGGCTGATGTAACCTTCCTGTTCGAGGATCAACTGCATCCCACCCAGATAGCAAGGTGCAACATTATCATAATGCACACTACCGGAAACACGCCCTTCCAACTCCCCCATCAGGCCGAGTAACGTGACTTTATCCAATGGATTGCCACAGAACTCGTTCATCGCCATTAACCCGGCAACCACCGAACAAGCACTGGAGCCTAGCCCAGAACCAATCGGCATATTCTTTTCCAGCACCATAGCCACCGGGATCTGTTTGCCCATTTCCTGACAAAAACGCTCCCAGCATTGATAAACAATATTCTCTTTCGGGTCATCAGGCAGTTTGCTGACAAAGCGGCCTTCATTGCGCAGACTGAAACGGTCTGCCGCCGTCACGCTGACACAATCGCCGAGTAAGGTGCCATCTAGCGGCGAAACCGCCGCACCCAACACATCAAATCCAACGCTGACATTGCCAATCGATGCCGGAGCATAGATCTTAACCATATTTAAACTCCCAACTTCCAGGATAATGTGCGTAAAAGATCGGCGAATACCCCGGCAGCAGTCACGTCATTACCCGCACCGTATCCGCGCAGCACCAACGGAATAGGCTGATAATAGTGGGTATAGAAAGCCAACGCATTCTCACCATTTTTAACTTTATACAGCGGGTCGTTACCGTCAACAGCATCCATTCTGACGATACAACGCCCTTCTTCGATAACCCCAACATAACGCAGCACTTTGCCCTGCTCCGCCGCATCTGCCACCAAACGGGTAAACTCGGCATCCAGTGACGGTAAACGCGCCAGGAAGCTATCTACATCACCAGAAGCATCAAAACTGGCTGGCAGAACAGATTCAACTTCAATATCCGTCAACTCAAGTTTGTAACCTGCTTCACGGGCCAAGATCAACAATTTACGCGCAACATCCATGCCAGAGAGGTCATCGCGTGGGTCAGGTTCAGTGTATCCCATCTCCCTGGCTTGCAAGGTTGCCTGTGACAATGTCATGCCTTCATCCAGCTTGCCGAAGATAAACGACAGCGACCCTGACAGAATGCCAGAAAAACGCATCAGTTCGTCACCAGCATTGAGCAGATTCTGTAAGTTTTCGATTACCGGTAAACCCGCACCCACGTTAGTGTCATACAGGAATTTGCGACAAGATTTCGCCGCCGCCGCACGCATCTGACGGTAGTAATTCATCGACGAGGTGTTGGCTTTCTTGTTTGGCGTCACAACATGGAAACCATCGGCCAGGAAATCAGCATATTGATCGGCAACAGCCTGACTGGAAGTACAATCGACAATCACCGGGTTGAGCAAGTGATACTCTTTTACCAACCGAATCAAGCGGCTTAAGTTAAATGGCTCCTTCACCTCAGCCAGTTCCTGACGCCAGTTATCCAACGCAATGCCATGGACATTGGTCAGCATGGCTTTGGAATTAGCAATACCACACACCCGCAGATCGATATGGCGCTGTTTCAACCACGGCTGCTGGCGATAGATTTGTTCGATTAATGCCCCACCGACACCGCCAACACCTATTACAAACACTTCAATCACCTGGTCAGTGTTAAACAGCATTTGATGGCAGACACGCACACCGGTGGTAACCGCATCATTACTCACCACCACCGAAATAGAGCGCTCAGACGAGCCTTGCGCAATCGCAATGATATTAATATTGGCACGCGCCAACGCCGAGAAGAAGCGAGCGGAGATGCCACGCAATGTGCGCATACCATCACCCACCACGGAGATAATCGCCAGATGCTCCATCACATCCAGAGGTTCCAAGAGGCCATCTTTCAATTCCAGATAGAACTCGTCTTCCAATGCTCTACGGGCACGCTCTAGCTCCCCCTGCGGCACACAGAAGCTAATGCTGTATTCAGAAGAAGACTGGGTGATAAGTACCACTGAAATGCCACTGCGTGACATCACCGCAAAGACACGGGCAGCCATACCGACCATGCCTTTCATCCCCGGACCTGAGACGTTAATCATCGCCATGTTATTCAGGTTGGTGATACCTTTAACTGGGAAGCCATCATCACTGCTTTCCCCGCCAATTAGGGTGCCAGGTGCCTGTGGATTAGAGGTGTTTTTAATCAGGCAAGGGATCTGGAACTGGGCAATGGGGGCGATAGTGCGGGGGTGAAGAACTGAAGCGCCAAAATAGGACAGCTCCATCGCCTCTTGGTATGACATCGATTTCAGTAAACGGGCATCGGGTACAGTACGCGGGTCACAGGTATAAACCCCATCAACATCCGTCCAGATCTCACAACAATCAGCGCGTAAACAAGCAGCCAGCACCGCGGCTGAATAGTCGGAGCCATTACGCCCCAGCACCACTAACTCACCTTTGTCGTTACCGGCCGTGAAACCTGCCATCAAGATGATGTGGTTGGCCGGAATGCTGCTGGACCCGATACGGCGGGTAGATTCCGTGATATCAACAGTGGATTCGAGGTAATGGCCTTGAGCCAGCAACTTCTCGACCGGATTAATCACAGTAACTGGATAACCTTTGGCCTGAAATAGCGCCTCCATAATGGCAATGGAGAGTTTTTCGCCACGGCAAATGATTGACGCATTGATGCTATCCGGGCACTGGCCAAGCAATGAGATACCATGCAGGACATGTTTGAGTTGCGCAAACTCATGCGCCACCAGCGCTTTCAAGCGTTCATAGTCAAACCCGGGTTGAGTGTCGGCCAACCCACGCAACAGCTCGGAAAAAATCCGCTCCGCATCGCTGATATTCGGCGAGATATCTTGCCCTGCGACCATTTTGTCGATCATCGCAACCAGATGATTGGTAATTTTAGCGGGAGCGGATAACACGGTAGCCACTTGTCCCTGACGTGCATTACTTTCGATGATATCGGCAACACGCATAAAGCGTTCTGCATTTGCTACTGATGTCCCGCCAAATTTCAACACTCGCATTTCTGATTCTCTCCCGCTTTCGCGCTTTTTTTATCGCAAACTTTTTTTGCAAAGATTTGATTGAAAAAAAAAGCCCGCACTGTCTAGGTGCGGGCTTTTTTCTGTTGTTTCCTGTACGCGTCAGCCCGCCCCGTAACCAATGGTTTCGGTGGTGGTAATAATTGTTGTGTTCAGGCTGATATATCGCATGTCGTCTGTCTGTCTCATAAATGAAGCTGTCCCTCTATTGGTTAAAGCAATAGCCCCCTCAAGTCAAATTTTTTCATCCAATTTCCTGAAGAAACGCCCCCACCCACAATGGGGAATCAACTAATTCAATAGGGGTAATCAGCAGATACAAATAAAAAATCCCGCGATAAACCAGATAATAAATCTGTAATATTAATTTTAATCACTACTATCCACTGTAAGATTTTTTTTCGACTAAATGACAGAAAACACGCCAACGGACAATTGATAGGATCGCGATAGCAAAATCCAATTGAAGCCATAAAATGGCAAATTAATCATCATTGATTTGCATGAGTGACTTAAAAAACAACAAATATGAAAAGTTTCCTCTATTACTTTACATTTAACTAACATTGACGATAATTCTTCTTATGCTTTTAGGCGAAATAGGACGCTGACAAGAAAAATCCCTTGATGGCTGTAATGCTGAAAGAATATTGATTTTAAACAATAAAAATCAATAGATTAGAAAAATCATTTTTTTGTTACGTTTGACATTCAATTTTTAATATTAATAACACTGAATCGATCACATAATTTAACCAACTCGCGCATAAGCTGGTATTCTTGTAAGTCTTTTTCACAAAAGTGTTAACGTGCTACAATTGAATTTGATATATGTCAACAAAGCGTAGTTTTGTTGGGTGGTAGATTCGGCTCACACTGTTATATTGCTGTTAATAGGGTTAGGATATGCGCCGCTTTTGTCACCTTTGGGGCTGTAGGGAGTAACACCCCGACCAAGCTAGTGATGTTGTTGACCTTGATGGAAAGTGCATCAAGAACGCGTTTACGTACTTTAGTCATGTGATGAACGGGATGACGAGTAACAAGTCAATAAAAATCCTAATATAACAAAGACTTCTGTACTTCCTATTTCTATTTTGTTGGCAATTTTAGGTAGCAAACATGCAGACCCCGCACATTCTGATCGTAGAAGACGAGATAGTTACTCGTAACACCCTGAAGAGCATTTTCGAGGCGGAAGGCTATGTAGTTCATGAGGCCAATGATGGCGCAGAAATGCACCACATTCTGTCTGAGAATGATATCAACTTAGTTATCATGGACATCAATCTGCCGGGCAAGAATGGCCTGTTGCTAGCACGAGAACTTCGTGAACAAGCAAGTGTTGCCCTAATGTTCCTGACAGGTCGTGATAACGAAGTAGATAAGATCCTTGGCTTGGAAATTGGCGCTGATGATTACATCACCAAACCTTTCAATCCGCGCGAATTAACCATTCGGGCACGTAACTTACTGTCACGTACCATGAATTTGGGTAGCGTGGGTGAAGAGCGCCGCTTGGTTGAAAGTTACAAATTTAATGGCTGGGAGCTGGATATCAATAGCCGCTCACTGATAAGCCCTGCTGGCGAGCATTATAAGCTGCCACGTAGTGAGTTCCGCGCCATGCTGCACTTCTGTGAAAACCCAGGCAAGATTCAATCTCGTGGCGAATTGTTGAAGAAAATGACCGGCCGTGAGCTGAAGCCTCATGACCGTACTGTTGACGTGACTATCCGCCGCATTCGTAAACATTTTGAATCCACGCCGGACACACCAGAAATCATCGCCACTATCCATGGTGAAGGTTACCGTTTCTGTGGTGACCTGGAAGAGTAAACCTCTGGCTGCTATCCACAGTAAAAAGCCAGCATTCTATGCTGGCTTTTTTATATCTATCCAATTTTTACCACGGCATAATCGGAACGGCACTGATCGCATTTTTCGGCGAGCCGTCGACAACGCGATCGGAATAGGTCAGATAGATTAAGGCATTACGCTTTTGATCATAGAAACGCACTACCTGTAACTTTTTAAACACCAAAGAAGTCCGTTTCTGGAAAACCACTGTACCTTCGGATTTTTTATTCTTAATTTTGTCACTCAGCTCAATCGGCCCCACTTGCTGACAGGAAATTGCTGCATCAGACGTATCCTCTGCCAACCCCAATCCACCTTTGATGCCCCCGGTTTTAGCGCGGCTGATATAACAAGTTACATTTTTAACATCGGGGTCGTCGAAGGCCTCAACCACTATTTTATGATCTGGCCCGAGCAGTTTAAAGACTGTATCGACGGAGCCAATTTCCTCTGCATGAGCAGTTATGGCCCCAAATGAAAGCAGACAACCAAGGAATATCCAATTCTTTTTCATACACTTACTCCATTCCGCTGAATAACGTTACTCAGCGTTAACTATTTGTACTAAAAATAAAATATTCGTTAAAAAGATATTTTATAAATCTTAGGTTCTTTTTTAACACACTATGCCACAAAATTCTTAAGCAGTCGGGAACATAAAAAGTTGCTACTATTCGCCAGAGCTATTCTTTTCATATGACTAACACCCTAAATTTAGGCCGCTTTACGAGGAAGATCTATGGATCAAGCCAGTATCATTCGTGATTTGCTTAGCTGGCTAGAAAGTCATTTAGACCAGCCTTTAGCACTGGACAATGTTGCTGCCAAAGCCGGCTATTCTAAATGGCATTTGCAGCGAATGTTCAAGGATGTCACCGGGAATGCTATCGGTGCCTATATCCGTGCCAGAAGGTTATCTAAAGCCGCTGTAGCGTTACGATTAACCAGCCGTCCTATTCTGGACATTGCCCTACAATATCGCTTTGATTCGCAGCAAACCTTTACCCGGGCATTTAAAAAGCAGTTTGCACAAACACCGGCGCTGTACCGACGGGCAGAAGATTGGCACTCGGCTGGGATTTGCCCACCGATTCGGCTAGGGGAATATACGCTACCTCAACCTGAATTCATCACCTTGCCTGAACAGCACCTGATTGGTCTGACACAAAGCTACTCTTGTACGCTTGAACAGATATCAACTTATCGTACTGAACTACGCTCGCATTTTTGGCAACAATATCTCGGTGATGCCGATCACTTGCCGCCAGTGCTCTATGGTTTACATCACTCCCGCCCTAATCAGGAGAAAGATGATGAGCAGGAGATTTTCTATACCACCGCCATTGAGCCACAACATGTTCCGGGCAATGTGCCGGAAGGGCAACCGGTTATCTTGCAAGGTGGCGAGTACGTGCAGTTCAGCTATGAGGGGCCGCTGGAGGGATTGCAAAACTTCATTCTGACACTCTATGGCACCAGTCTGCCGCAATTAGGGCTAACCCGCCGGCGAGGGTACGATATAGAGCGCTTCTTCCCGCAGGGGAGGCCGAAAGATCAGCCTCCAACCTCGTTGAAATGTGAATATCTCATTCCTATCCGTCGTTAACGCTGTAGCTCATCAAGTGCTGGCATATCCAAGTGAGCGGTATCGCCAGCACTTTCAATGACCCAGCCAGAGGCCAGCCAAGGGCTTTCTTGATAATCAACCCGAGATAACGAACAGTTGCGCAAACGTAGACGCCGTTCGGCATGCGCGGGCAGACCCAGTAATGTACTCAACAAACATCCCAGCGCCATACCATGGCTAACTAACAGCGGCTTGCTGCCAGCAGGTAACTTCAGACAGCTATCCAGCGCTGCATGCATACGGCTACCCAGTTCAGTCATCGACTCACCTTCAGGAATACGCCCGCCCTCGGTACCATTAACCATCTGCTTACGCCACTGCTCTTCTTCCACCGATAAGCTTTCAATGGGGCGCGCCTCCAACACGCCCATATTCAGCTCACGCAGGCGTGAGTCTGTCACCATGGTTAGGCCGCAAGCATCAGCAATAATTTTAGCTGTCTGCTGTGTGCGGCCAAGGTCGCTGGTAATAATATGGGTGATGTCCTGGCTACTAACCCGTTGCGCAACCAAGTTGGCCTGACGGATACCGATGTCGGTCAGAGGACTGTCTGATTGGCCCTGAATGCGGCGTGAGGCGTTCCAGAGGGTTTCACCATGACGCACGAGATATACCTGTAACATGTCGTTTTTCCGTTATACTGCGTAAAATAGGCACAAAAACCATTACTTTAGATAAACCCAAAGACGTTGGCGTGGCAGATAGACAGCTAACAGCCCTGCTGCTTCAAGTCCCAAGGGAATAGGATACTAGACTCATTATGTACCATGTTGTTGCCGCAACTACCAACCCTGCAAAGATTAAGGCTATCACCCTCGCCTTCGATGATGTTTATGGCCCCGGCCAGTATCGTATTGAAGGTGTCAATGTCGATAGCGGTGTTCCCCTGCAACCCATCGGCAGTCTTGAGACACACAGTGGCGCCAGACAGCGTGTGAGTAACGCACGTAAGATTCGCCCTGAGGCTGATTTTTGGGTTGGGGTTGAAGCCGGTATTGAAGATAATATGACCTTTGCCTGGATGGTAATTGAACACTTACAGTTACGGGGAGAATCCCGTTCTGCCAGCTTAATGCTGCCCGACATTATATTGCATGGGATTCGCCAAGGCCGTGAGCTGGGCGACGAAATGGCAGTTTTAACCGGCATATCGAATGTAAAACATCAGGGTGGTGCCATCGGTATCTTTACCGACGGTAAATTGACCCGCACCAGTGTTTATCACCAGGCACTGCTGTTAGCGCTGGTACCATTTCACAACGAAATATATCAACGCCCGGCACCGTGATACTAAACTCAGGAAGGCTTTACATCATTTGTCAGTAATTGGGTCTCAAGCCAGCTTTTGAGCTGTGGCGGGGCCGTTTTCAAGCTGTTAGAGCCACGGGTAATGGTCGCGATACCTGCACCTAACTGGGTTTTCAATTCACGCTGACTTAATTCCCCGCGCATTAACTCCTCAATGATACGTACCCGGGTGCCCAGAGCCGTACGCTCATCCGGTGTCAGCATCAATTGCAGCAAGGGCAAATGCAGGTCTTGCGCAATCGCGTTTTCCAACAGCGCAACAAAGCTCAGCCAGTGCTGATTATCTGCAGGGGATAACGCCGGATCTGGCGCGAAAGCAGTATTAACCGGGCTGTGGATATTAGGCATGTTTATTTCGTCAGCCGACAAATCATCGGTCAATCGTAGTTTTGTCATGATAGATACCCAAGGTACTATTTAACTAGTACGAGAGCATACCATAACGTGAGATATAGCCAAAGAACTTGGCGTTGTAGGGCTGCCAGTAAACAGCCTGCAACGCCAAGGTCGTAAGCGCCGCTAACACCGCCGCAGCGCCCAGAACAAAGGAATATCCTCAACGTCATTGGCGTTGCGGCAAGGCAGCAAGCGAGCAAACCCCGATGAGCTTACACAAGTAAGTGATTCGGGTAAGTGCGCGTAGCTAACACCCCTGCGGCTTCAAGTACAAAGGGGGATCAGTAACGCCGCTGCCACTCGGCATCACTCAACACCTTCGCTGGGCGATTCATAAAGTGCCGATAAAAGGCATCGTATGCCAACACATTTTTCACATAGCCACGGGTTTCTGAGAAAGGAATACTCTCGATGAATGCCACTGCATCCACTTGCCCGCCACTGTTACCCAACCAGGTATTCACCCGCGATGGGCCGGCGTTATAGGCGGCACTGGATAAGATACGGTTGCGCCCGAACTGCTGGTAAACCTCTTCCAGATAGCTGGTACCGATCTCAATGTTTGTAAGCGGATCCAGTAATTGGCTGCTATTGACATAACCACTGATATTATTGAGTTTTACCGTATGTTCAGCGGTACGCGGCATCACCTGCATTAACCCCGTCGCCCCTACTGGTGACTGTGCTTTCGGGTTCCAGGCACTTTCCTGACGGGCAATAGCCATGGCATAACTTGGGGTTATCCCTTTGCCTTCTGTCGCCTGACGGAACTCCTTTGGCCATGCCAGCGGGAAGCGCTCTTCCAGATGGTCCCACAATTTGGCAACGATGGTAGCCTGTACGCTTAAGTCCGCCCACTTCTGGTTAAAAGCGTAGCGCGCCAGTGCTTCCTGCTCCGGCTTACTGCGGCTGGCGACCAGATAGCTCCACTCGTTACGGGCCAGATTGTCCATATTCCAGTACATCAATTCACGCACCCGGATAATTTCCGGCCGCTGTGCTAACGATGCATCCGGTTTGGTCGCTACCTCAACATTAATAGGGTAAGGAACGCCCAACTTTTGAGCTGCAACCATCGGGTAAAAGCCACGTTCCTGCATCAGGCTGCGCAGGATAGCTTCACCCTCGGTTTTTTTACCTTGTTCCAATAACAGCGATGCACGCCAGTAGCGCCATTCATCTTTATCTTGCGCATCGGCCGGTAAGCGTGCCAGCCAGGTCGCTAACCCCTGACGATCGCCACTGCCCAGAGACATGCGAATACGCCGCTCCAGCAACGACGTTGAATGGCTACGCAAGGTGACTTGATCTCGCCATTTAGCCTGATCGTAAGTCGCATCGGTCCCCATCAAACGCCAGGCCACCGCCTCTTCCAGCTCCAGCTTTTCGCTATCACTCATTTTTTGTAGCCGGGCCAAGGTCGGGATCATCGCTCGCGCGTTCTCCACGTCTTGACGAGCCAAACGGGTAAAAGCAATGATAGTGGCAGAACGGGTAAAATCTGTCGGTCCGACCGTACGGGCGAAGCTTTCAACACTGGCCGGGTCACTTTGCAGTTTCGCCAGTGCAGTACCCATGGTCTGATAATCCGCTGGCAGTTGTTTAAGTAAATAACTCACTAAACTGGCATTGCCCTCTTTCAAGGCTAACTTCATCCGCGCCAGTGTTGCCAGTGGGGTTTGATGCCCGGCTTGTTGCCAGACACTGAATAATTTAGTGCAACTGCCTGGGAGTGTCTGGCCGTTCAGCCAAATTTCACTCGCACCATCCCAGGCCACCTGCTGTTCGCCAGTGGCCCATTTGGCATAGTAATAGTTACAACGGGCTGCAACCGGCTTCGGTGCTGTCGGGCTGAATGCCAATAATCCCCGCCAATCTTCCCGGCGAGCCAGTTCATTAACAAAACGGGATGACAGTGAACGTGCTGGCGGCAAGGTTGGATTACGGCTAAGGAAATCGTTCACTTGCACCGCGCTCACCTGGCTCAGGTCTTGCGTTAACTGGCGGTACTCCAGATATGGGTACAGGGGATAATCACGCAACGTGGGCATCAGTTGTGTCACGGTGTCCATCTGATTGCTGTCCCAGGCCAGTTTAACTTGCTGATAGCGTTGCCGTTGGGCATCAATAGAGTCAGCGAATGCCACTCCTGAAGTCGTCACCAGACACACGCCAATCGCCAGATATCGCCACTTGTCCATACTTACTATTTCCTCACTGGTTGTTGGCTACTGCACTTTACTTATCGCCACATCATTATATCGCTTACCGCAACCTCTGATTAGCATATGCCCGATTAGTTCCGGCAGCAGAACATACTAACGAAGAGTTTCACCTGATAGCCAGTAATAACATAAAGCAATAGGAGCTGAAGATTAATCACTTTGTGTTATCACTTAATACCCGCGAAACATTCAACACCAGCAAGAAGATCAACAGCAGAATAGTTCAGCCTGTAACTACTTACTATTCACAAGGTTACCAACCATATGTTGCTAAATGTTTCTTGTTTATTATCTAAGATCAAGGCACTGCTTTGATAAAAATCGACTATCCTTGCTTAATATAACTATGTTGTTGTAAATATATCCTTCAAAATATTTTTTTGCTTTTTAATCAAAATCAAATCATTAAGGAATTGGCACTGTTCACGGAAGAAATGATAAAAACTTTCTCTGCCCCGTCCCACCATGAAACGAATAGATAGATTTTAGATTTATTAATTTTTAAGAAGGTTCTTTCAATGCAAAACTCATCAGACCATAAATCCGCCTCCCCGCCCCCAGAGGGTAAGGCCTGGTATCAACTTACTGCGGAAGAGTCTTTGCAGCATTTAAATAGCCGCGAAGAAGGGTTAACGCCACAAGAGGCGGAGGAACGCCTTAAACAGTACGGTCCCAATGCGTTACCGGCCAAAAAAAGCAAACATCCCCTGCTACAGTTTTTAGCCCACTTTAATGATGTTCTGATTTACATTTTATTAGCGGCGGCATTGGTCAAGGGACTGATGGGTCACTCGGTTGACACTATTATTATCCTTTGTGTTGCGGTTATTAACGCCTTAATTGGTTATGTTCAGGAAAATAAAGCCGAGAAATCTCTGAAAAGCATACAGAATATGCTTTCCAGTAAAGCGGTGGTCATTCGTAATGGTAGCGCCCAGATTATTGATGCACAGGACCTGGTCCCTGGTGATATCGTCACCTTGAAACCAGGAGATAAAATCCCCGCAGACCTGCGGTTGCTGGAAGCCCACAATCTTCAGATTGAAGAAGCTATCCTGACCGGTGAGTCAACGGTAGTCGAGAAGCAAATCGGCGTGATTGAGAACGAGTCGGTGATTGGCGATCGCAAAAACCTACTATTCTCAGGGACGACCATTAGTGCCGGTACCGCGAAAGGTTTGGTGATTGCCAGCGGCGGTGATACCGAACTGGGCCATATCAACCAAATGATGTCGACGGTTGAATCAACCCGTACCCCGCTACTGCAACAGATGGATCGTTTAGGCAAAGCCATTTTCATCCTGATCCTGGTCATGATGGCATTCCTGTTCGTCTTCGCCTTTATCCTGCGCGACCTACCGGTCGATGAGCTGTTACTGGCGTTGATAAGTCTGGCAGTGGCCTCGGTTCCCGAGGGCTTACCGGCGATTATTTCGATCATCCTCTCCCTTGGTGTACAAGCGATGGCGCGCAACCGCGCGATTATCCGCAAGCTGCCAACGGTAGAAACCTTAGGTGCTATGACTGTCGTCTGTTCCGATAAAACCGGCACACTGACGATGAACGAAATGACCGTTAAAGCAGTGATTCTGGCAGACCACTGCTATCGCGTAGAAGGTGAAAGCTACGAACCGGTTGGCAACATTTACCCGGAAGGGAGTGACCAGCAAGCCTCGCTCGATACCAACGGCACGTTAAAGACATTTATCACTGCGGTGAATTTGTGTAATGACAGCCAGATTCAGAAGAACGACCAAGGTCATTGGGCCATTACTGGCGGCCCGACAGAAGGCGCACTGAAAGTATTAGCCGCCAAATCCGGTATTGAGCTGGGTCAAGTGACTCAGCACGGTAAAATTCCTTTTGATTCTGCCTATAAATACATGGCTACCAGCCATCAGGTTCAAGCAGAAAATAGTATCTTCCTGACCGGCGCACCTGATGTGTTGTTTACGTTCTGCCAACAAGAACTGACTGACCAGGGTGTTGCACCGTTCCGCCGCGATTACTGGGAAGCCGAGATGGCGCGTTATGCCAAGCAAGGTCTACGCATGGTAGCAGCAGCCTTCCGCCCAACAGAACAACCTGTCAGTGAGTTGGACCACAGTGATATCCAGCAGGGCATGGTGTTTGTTGGTATCGCTGGCATGATGGACCCACCACGTCCTGAAGCCATCGACGCCATAGCGACCTGCCAGCAGGCTGGTATTCGCGTGAAAATGATCACCGGCGACCATCAGGAAACCGCGATGGCGATTGGTGCCATGCTGGGAATTGGCAATGGTAAAGACTCCATTACCGGTGGCCAACTGGAGCATATGGACGATAAAGAACTGGCACAAGCTGCCGTTCATTATGATATTTTCGCCCGTACCAGCCCGGAACATAAACTGCGTTTGGTTAAAGCTTTACAAGAGAAAGGCGAAATTGTCGGCATGACCGGTGATGGTGTGAATGATGCGCCAGCGCTGAAACAGGCCGATGTGGGTATCGCCATGGGTATCAAAGGCACCGAGGTGACAAAAGAAGCCGCCGATATGGTGCTGTCAGACGATAACTTCGCGACCATTGCCAGTGCGGTTGAAGAAGGCCGTCGTGTCTACGATAACCTGAAGAAAACCATTCTGTTTGTATTGCCCACCAACCTGGCGCAAGGGTTGCTCATTATCTTTGCCATCCTCGCGGGGGCTGTTATTCCATTAACGCCATTGCAAATCCTCTGGATAAACATGGCAACTTCTACCACGCTCTCTTTCGGTTTAGCATTTGAACCGGCAGAAAGAGGCATTATGCGCCGCAACCCACGTGACCCATCAAAACATGTGTTAGATGGCCATGCCATCTGGCGTATCGCGTTTGTTGGTACCTTGATTGCCTTAAGTGCTTTTGCCTTGGAAGCCTACATGGAGCCACGCGGTTACAGCACTGAATTTATCCGTACAGTATTGATGCAAACACTGGTTACCGCGCAGTGGATTTATATGTTTAACTGCCGAGTGATGGACCGCTTCCCACTGAACAAAGAAGTCTTTGTTAACAAAGGGCTGTGGTTAGTGTCAGGTGTATTGATCGTATTGCAGTTAGCCATCATCTACCTGCCATTCATGAATACTGCTTTCGGTACCGAACCATTGCCGGCCTATTACTGGGGCTTAACACTGTTGGTTTCTATCGCCATCTTCTTGGTAGTAGAGATCGAAAAGTGGGTTATCGGTCGCTTTAAGCGCGGATCGAATCCGGTCTGATATCAATACGTTGCGATACATAAAACCCGGCTAATTAGCCGGGTTTTTTTATCGCCCATAAATATGATTTAAGATAAATCGCATATTGCCGATAGCATGACTATTATTGCATCAATTAAATCTTATAATAGAATGGCGGCGATTTATTATGCGATCGCTGTAATGAACATGTGAACCATGCCGCCCTACAGGAAGCGCAAAAATGAACACCGCAACTTGCGCAATTAACGGCGTCAGCAATTATGAATGCTACTATCCGCTAAAACTAATGACGCTATGGCGTGTCTGGCGGGCCTGTGCTTCTATTTTATTACTTCTCTCTGGCTTACTTGCCCCCTTACCATCAATGGCTGCGGATAACATCAATGAAGCCCTTATCCATGAACGCAGTAATGCCGCCACCAAAATGGTGTTGGGTATTATCAGCTATGCACGCTGGCCCGTGGCCCCCGTCGTAACTCGCTTGTGTGTGGTGGCCCCGACAATTTATGCAGAAGAGCTGTTTAATCCCGCGTTTATGGAAACCACACATCCCATTAAAACTCAGCGCTATTCCCTCTCGGATAGCTCGATTGCAACCAATTGCGATGTCGTTTATCTGGGGCGTACCGAGCTACAACAGCGTCAGGAGTTGACAGCCCGACTGTCGGGATATCCGATTCTTACCATCAGTGAAGATTATGACGAATGTACATTTGGCAGTGCATTTTGTTTGTTACTGGAAGGTAAGCAGGCTTCTTTCAAAGTCAATATGGATGCATTGGCACGCGGTGGGGTAAAGGTTCATCCCAGTGTGTTGCAACTTGCGCGTAAAAAGACAGACGCATTATGAATTCAACACAGAATAAGTCAGTCAAACAGACAAAAAATCGGCCAAACATCGCGAAGCTCCCCACACTGGGACGGGTACTCGGTCGCATACATCTGACGGTGGCATTGGTCTCGGTCGCAACGGCAGGTATTTTTCTCACACTGGTGGCACTGTTTGCCTTGCGGGTGTATGCCGACCATAACCTACATTTAATTGCCCGTTCAATCAGTTACACCACTGAAGCTGCCGTAGTGTTTGGTGATAGCGTGGCCGCTAACGAGGCGCTGTCCTTGATTGCGGCAAATGAAGAAGTTGCCCAAGCTAAAATTCTCGATGTGAATGGCCGAGAAATAGCTAACTGGACGCTACCAAACGATAGTCCAATGTATGATATGGAACAAAAAGTCGCCCGTTGGGCTTTGCCTGAGCCGGTGGTACTCCCCATGATGCATGCCGGTAATGAAGTCGGCAGCATCGTGATTATTGGTCATGGTGGTAGTCTGCTACGTTTTCTGTTGCAAGGGTTGATGGGCTTATTCGTCTGCCTAATTCTCAGCACGTTAGTGGCACTATTCCTGTCGCGCCGGATGCTGTTTGGCATTATCGAGTCATTGAACAAAATCACCGAAGTTGCTCATAGTGTTAGCCGCCACCGCAGTTTTGGTCAGCGAGTGCCGTCAGCGAAAATTGCCGAACTTAACGAGTTAAGCAATGACTTCAATGGCTTGCTGGAAGAACTGGAGGTTTGGCAAGACCATTTAACGCAAGAAAATGACTTCCTCGCACACCGTGCTGCCCATGATAGCCTGACTGGATTGGCTAACCGTGCTTTCTTTGAGGGCCGGCTAAGCCGCACGTTGAGTGATTGCGCCGATGATGAACAACTGGCCGTGTTATTTATTGATGGTGATCACTTCAAAGAAATCAATGATAACTATGGTCATGCAGCGGGAGATCTGGTGCTGACCTCGATTGCCGATCGTATCCGCGCACTGTTACGTGAAACCGATTTGGTGGCACGTTTGGGCGGCGATGAATTCGCCGTATTACTGGCACCGATCCACGACACCGATGATGTTGTAACCATCGCTAATAATATTATCGACAGTATGAATCAACCTATTGATTTGGTAGATGGTAGTGAGATAACCGCCTCTATCAGCATCGGTATTGCGATTTACCCAGATCATGCGCTGACCCCCGAAGAGCTATTACAACGGGCCGACGAAGCCATGTATCAAGCAAAGAAACGTTTCCAGTTCGGTGGCAGCGTCATTGCCTACCAATCGGATATTACTCTTACTGAAAGCTTAGGATAGGTGACATGCAGGTATTGAAAAACAACAGTCTGATAAGCCATATCTGGATGAGTTTTTTCGCCATGAGTTTATTGATATTGGCGGGGTGTCAGGCAACCAAACCACCAGGATTAACACCCGAGCAGATTGCAGCCTTACAGGAACAAGGATTTAAATTAACTGAAAATGGCTGGGAATTTGGTCTGGCAAACAAAGTGTTATTCGATAGTGACGTGAAAAAATTGAATCCGTCTGGCGGGCAGACAGTACAAAACATTGGCCGTGCGCTATTGAGTGTGGGCATTACTCATCTGCGGGTTGATGGGCATACTGATTCCATCGGTAAAGATGAGTATAACCAACAGTTATCGCTGCAACGTGCCTCTGCAGTAGCGGATGCACTGGCAACCATAGGTATTCCACGAGCCAATATTGAGGTACGAGGTCGCGGTAAGTTAGAGCCGGTCGCCGATAACCGTACCCCTAAAGGACGAGCAGAAAACCGCCGAGTAGCCATGATAGTCACCGCACCCTAACCTTGTTGCGTTCCCGACTAGTGCGACAGGGAGATATAAAACGACTCTCACCGAATCACTTAAGTGATTCGGACTAGCAACAGCAGCGAACACGCCTGCGACTTGAAAGATGACGGGTATAGTAAAACGGGCTACACTCCGCACCAGATATCCTAATAAAAACTGATCTAGAGAGGCAGACGCAACGTGGCTCAATACGTCTATTCTATGCATCGTGTCGGCAAAGTCGTTCCGCCGAAACGTCATATTCTGAAAAACATCTCCTTGAGTTTCTTCCCTGGGGCCAAAATTGGTGTGCTGGGCCTTAACGGCTCGGGTAAATCTACTCTACTGCGTATCATGGCTGGCATTGACACTGATATTGAAGGCGAAGCCCGCCCGCAGCCTGGTATCAAAATTGGTTACCTACCGCAGGAACCTAAGCTAAATCTTGAGCAAACCGTGCGTGAGTCGGTTGAAGAGGCGGTGGGTGACGTTAAACGCGCGCTGACCCGTCTGGATGAGGTTTATGCACTGTACGCCGATCCTGATGCTGATTTTGATAAGCTGGCGAAGGAACAAGGCGAGCTGGAAGCGATTATCCAGTCTCATGATGGCCATAACCTGGATAACCAGTTAGAGCGTGCTGCCGATGCTCTGCGCCTGCCACCGTGGGAGGCCAAAATTGCCAATCTGTCCGGTGGTGAACGTCGTCGCGTGGCAATTTGCCGCCTGCTGCTGGAAAAACCCGATATGTTGTTGCTGGATGAACCCACTAACCACTTGGATGCCGAATCCGTGGCTTGGCTGGAGCGCTTCTTGCACGACTATGAGGGCACTGTTGTCGCCATTACCCATGACCGTTACTTCCTTGATAATGTGGCGGGTTGGATTCTGGAACTGGACCGTGGCGAAGGCATTCCGTGGGAAGGCAATTACTCTTCATGGCTGGAGCAGAAAGATGCTCGTCTGGCACTGGAAGCCTCTTCCGAAGCCGCACGTCGCAAGTCTATTGAGAAAGAGCTGGAGTGGGTTCGTCAGAATCCAAAAGGCCGTCAGGCGAAAGGTAAAGCACGTCTGGCCCGCTTTGAAGAACTTAACAGCGTTGAGTATCAAAAACGTAATGAAACCAGTGAATTGTTCATTCCGCCGGGTCCACGGTTGGGCGACAAAGTGCTGGAAGTTGAGCACCTGAGCAAGTCTTACGGTGACCGTCTGCTGATTGATGATCTGACCTTTGCGCTGCCGAAAGGGGCGATTGTGGGGATCATCGGGCCAAACGGGGCCGGTAAATCAACCCTGTTCCGCATGTTATCTGGGCAGGAACAACCTGATTCTGGCACGATTTCACTGGGCGATACCGTGCAATTGGCATCGGTTGATCAGTTCCGTGACAACATGGACGACAGCAAAACCGTATGGGAAGAAGTCTCCGGCGGTCAGGACATCATGAAGATTGGTAACTTTGAAATTCCAAGCCGTGCTTATGTAGGCCGCTTTAACTTTAAAGGGATTGATCAGGGCAAGCGTGTGGGTGAGCTGTCCGGTGGTGAGCGCGGCCGTATCCATTTGGCCAAACTGCTACAGGTTGGCGGTAACATGTTGCTGCTCGATGAACCGACTAACGATCTGGATATCGAAACGCTGCGCGCACTGGAAAACGCCTTACTGGAATTCCCGGGTTGCGCGATGGTTATTTCCCATGACCGTTGGTTCCTTGACCGAATTGCTACCCATATCATCGACTATCAGGATGAGGGCAAAGTGGCGTTCTTCGAAGGTAACTTTACTGAATACGAAGAGTGGAAGAAACGCACTCTGGGTGCCGAAGCACTGGAACCACACCGTATCAAGTATAAGAAGATGACCAAGTAATATGACATCGGCTCATCACGTGAGCCGATTAAAGCCGCTATTCGGCTCATCAAATGAGCCGAATACTCCGGCGATTCTCTCCCCCCAACAAGCCGCCAACCACCAGAATTCCATTCTGTGATCGTTATCATTCTTACCCACTGAATTTTGCCAGTATTCCTTGTCCTAAGGCAGTCAGCCGAAGGTGACAAGACTGCACACTATTTAGACTCCTTCGTCATCAGCGGTTTATGCGCCCTTCTGGTTCTGCGCCTACCCGCACCATCACAACGAAGGATAATAAGATGAACAATGCGATTATATTGGGGATAATTTGGCATCTGGTGGGCGCTGCCAGTGCGGCGTGTTTCTACGCGCCGTTTAAGCAAGTTAAAAAGTGGTCATGGGAGACCATGTGGTCGATTGGTGGCCTGGTGTCATGGCTTATTCTACCGTGGACGGTCAGCTATTTGTTATTGCCTGATTTTTGGCAATATTACGGCTCCTTCAGTATAGCAACCCTACTGCCAGTATTTCTGTTCGGTGCCATGTGGGGGATTGGTAATATCAACTACGGCCTGACCATGCGTTACCTCGGCATGTCGATGGGGATTGGGATTGCCATCGGTATCACCCTGATTATCGGCACATTAATGACCCCCATACTGCAAGGGCGCTTTGATGTACTACTCGGCACTGCTGGCGGCCGAATGACCCTGCTGGGTGTCGTCGTGGCACTGATCGGGGTAGCTATTGTCAGTTACGCTGGATTACTGAAAGAACGCGCCATGGGCATTCAGGCGGAAGAGTTCAACCTGAAGAAAGGGCTTATTCTGGCGGTGATGTGCGGTATTTTCTCAGCCGGTATGTCATTTGCCATCGATGCCGCGAAACCGATGCATGAAGCCGCCAGCGCATTAGGGATTAACCCTCTGTATGTAGCGTTACCAAGTTACGTCATCATCATGGGCGGTGGGGCCATCATCAACCTGAGTTACTGTTTTATTCGTTTAGCCAGCCTCAAGAATTTGTCGGTCAAAGCCGATTTTTCTATCGCCAAGCCGCTGTTGATCACTAATATTTTGTTCTCAGCCTTGGGGGGATTGATGTGGTATCTGCAATTCTTCTTCTATGCTTGGGGTCACGCCAAAATCCCACCACAGTATGACTATATGAGCTGGATGCTGCACATGAGTTTCTATGTGTTGTGTGGTGGTATTGTGGGTCTGTTACTCAAAGAGTGGAAATGCTCAAGCAAGAAACCAGTGACGGTGCTGTGTATTGGTTGTCTGGTGATCATTCTGGCAGCAAATATAGTCGGTTTGGGTATGGCAGCATAATCGCAAAACTAAAGATAAAATGGTATTGGCGGGTGACGTTAAGCAACGTCCTCGCCAATTGGCATCGCTAAATGATGGTTGTACCCTGAGGCTGTTCTGCTTCCCGCCTATTCTTACCCGCGAATAACGGTGCTCGAACAAAACGCTGGCGATAGTCGCGTGGTGTCATGCCAGCTTCACGCGTAAAAACGGCAGAGAAATAATTACTGTCCTCAAACCCGCAACGTGCAGCAATATCACTGATGCGATGCTCACTTCCCCGCAGCAAACATTTGGCATGACAAAGGCGAATTTGGCGTAAATAATGGCTGATACTCATTCCGGTCTGTTGGCGAAACAGTTGTTTAAGTGAACGTTCAACTAACTGATTTTTATGGCAGAACTCCGCCATATCAAAATGCGTTGCCAGGCTTTGTTGTACGGCAGACATCACGAGATCTAGCTGTTCACCATCGGGCAATAGATGTGCCTGTTCAGCTCGGTAGCGATGGCGTTTTAGTACGATGGCGAGTTGCAATAATAGCGCTTCCGTCAATTGTATCGACCAGGAATCTGTCTTACGTGACTCCTGTGCCAACTGATGAATAATCGGCCGAGCCTGTGCCATGCCCTGCGTGGTTAACCGCCAGTATCCTTGATTCTGCTCATGCCCAAATAGAGGTAATAACTTATGCCACTGTGCATTTAGGTGTAACCGTTCCGGGCAATAAATAATGTTATCTAATACCAAGTCATGCACGGATTCGTAGCTATGATGATCTGTGGCTTGAATATAAAAAACGTCGCCACAGGTAATGCGGTAAGGATGATCATTTAGGACATGTAACCCGTTACCCCGCCAGACAATCACAATCTCGCAGAATTGATGGGTATGCTCTGCGAAGACTTCCTGCGGGTATCGGTTGGTTACCGCCACCGGCATCTGCTCCGATGGCAAATAATCCCGGCTTTCTAACCGCAGTGGTATCCGCATGTTTATCGCCCTATATTTACAGGTCAATTAATAAGCAGCTCATTATCATGAAACTACCGATTTTTACCGTGATGCTATTCACGCCTCCACGGGTTGCACTACAGTTGACTGCGCAAATCACGGGGAGACTGAGAAAACTCCCGCTTAAACAGCGTTGAAAAATGATTGCTGTCACCAAAACCACATTGGTAGGCAATCTCGGTAACGCTATTATCGCTGTAATACAATTGATGACGCGCCTGTAGCAAACGCAAACGCGTCAGATAACGTTGTGGGGTCATGCCGGTCTGGTTTTTTAACTGCCGATGGAGGGTGCGTAATGGTAAAGCAAAGCGATCAGCCAGTTCCGGCCACTCAATTACCTCACTGTAGTGGTTCTGTAGCCAGTCTAATAATTGGCATAACCGCCCTTCCTGATCCTCACCCACCTGCGCCCGACACCCTTGCCACAGTTGCACCAACAACTGCATAAACACACTTTCATGTAGTGCGATATCTTCAGCTTGCTCGCTGTGAGGCGAGTGCTCAAGGCAGCGAATCAAGTGTTTTACTTGCTGTAAAACCTGTCCATTAATCCGCCAATGAGAGGGGTAAACCCCTTCAGTTTCACGTGGCAGAAAATGTTCTACGCCAGACAAGAAACGAAAAGCATCGGGCGCACGGAATAAGACGTTGGTGAGGAACAAACCGTCGGTTGACTCAAACAGGTGACGATCATGGTCACGGACAAAACAAACACACCCTCCGCTTAAGGTGTAGGGGTTGCCATTAAACACATGGACCCCGGCCCCCTGCTCAACAATAATAATTTCATAAAAATCATGATGATGCTCAGGAAATGCGGGTTGTGGTTCCCGGGCTTCAATTGCGACCGATGCAGAACTTGAAGAGAAAAAATCAATACTGTGCAAGACAGTCATCTTTTGCCCTCTTTCAACAGGCATGGCGAAATCGCCCTGCTTCAGCTCTCGATAGTAAAAGCAGCAGCGGTAATGAAACCTTCAATTTTTGACGTTAAAAGCGACTTTGGCGGTGATTTTTTTTAGATAAGTGCAGCAATGTTGAAAAGTATGCGCAGGGTCACAGGCGAGCGATGCCCTGTTTAAATACGAAACTGTGAGCTGTTTCACTTTCACTTTCGTCATTTTGCCAGCAAGCCATAGCGGCTGGCAGTGATGAGAAGGTGGTAGGTAAGGCAAGTTTCTACACTGTGGGCATTGAGAAATGACAGGCCGCTAATCATGCCCACACAATCAGCAGTAACACCATCTATCAGCCCCCGGCACATAGTCGCCATTGACCTTGGCGCATCCAGCGGGCGCGTGATGCTGGCGAGTTATCATCCCAGCCAACCGCAACTTGAGCTGCGAGAAGTTTGCCGCTTTGCTAATCAGATTAAATCTATTGATGGTACCGATGTCTGGGATATCGATGCTATTGAACAATCAATCCGTCAGGGCCTGAATCAGCTCGATAGCGAAGGGATTCAGCTCGACAGCATTGGAATTGATAGCTGGGGTGTTGATTTTGTTTTGCTTGATAAGCAAGGGAAACGGGTCGGACAGCCAGTCTCCTACCGCGACAGTCGTACGCAGGGTGTGATGGAGCAAGCGCAACAAACGCTGGGAAGCAGTGCCATTTATCGCCGTACCGGTATTCAATTTTTACCGTTCAATACCTTGTATCAATTACGGGCATTAAGTGAACAGCAACCGCATTTGTTGGCCGATGTCGCCCATCTGTTACTGATCCCGGACTATTTGCACTATCGCCTTACTGGCCAGCTTAACTGGGAATACACCAATGCCACTACCACCCAGTTACTTAATATTGAAACCAATGATTGGGATAGCGATCTATTAGCCTATGCCGGGGTACCGGCCCATTGGTTTGCCAAACCCACTAAACCTGGCAATACCATCGGCTATTGGCCAGGCGCCAGCGGCCAGCAGGTGCCGGTCATTGCCGTTGCCAGCCACGATACTGCCAGCGCGGTACTTGCCGCACCCTTGATTGATGCGGATGCTGCCTATCTTAGCTCTGGTACTTGGTCATTGATGGGGTTTGAAAGCCCCACCCCCATAACCCATGGGCAGGCGCTGGCCAGCAATATCACCAATGAAGGTGGCGCTGAAAGCCGCTACCGGGTACTGAAAAATATTATGGGTTTGTGGTTACTGCAACGGGCCACTGATGAGTTGCAGATTAAAGACCTGCCGCAGTTGATCGAACAGGCGGCACGCCAACCAGCTTGCCGCTCGCTGATTAACCCCAATGACAGCCGCTTTATTAATCCAGCCAATATGTGCGGCGAGATTCAGAACGCCTGCCGCGAATATGGTATGCCAATCCCCACCACCGCAGCCCAACTGGCTCGTTGTATCTTTGATAGCCTCGCCATGTTGTACCGGCAAGTTGCCCAAGAACTGGCAGAGTTACGCGGGCGTCCAATCAGCCATTTGCATATCGTCGGTGGCGGCTGCCAAAACCAATTCCTTAATCAGCTCTGTGCTGATGCCTGTGGCCTGAATGTCACTATGGGGCCGGTTGAAGCCTCGACACTGGGCAATATTGGCAGCCAATTAATTGCACTGGGAGAGGTGAGTGATGTTGCTCACTACCGCCGTATCGTGGCGAATAACTTCCCACTCCACCCTTTATCCCCTCACGACAACACTGACTTTGCAGCCCATTGGCCGCAATTCCAGTCACTGAGTCAATTACCTAAGGAACTTTGCATATGACGAACTCTATTGAACAGGCCTGGGATCTGGCTAAACAGCGCTTTGCCGCCGTCGGCGTGGATGTTGATGCCGCACTTGCCCGCCTTGATACCCTGCCGGTCTCCATGCACTGCTGGCAAGGTGATGACGTCACCGGTTTTGAAAACCCGGATGGTGTACTGACCGGCGGGATTCAGGCCACCGGTAACTACCCCGGTAAAGCGCGTAATGCTACTGAGTTACGTTCTGACCTCGAACTGGCCCTAACATTGATTCCCGGCCCTAAACGACTCAATTTACATGCTATTTATCTCGAATCGGATACCTCCGTGGCGCGTAATAAAATTGAGCCACGCCACTTTAGCCGCTGGGTTGAGTGGGCTAAAAAACATCATCTGGGATTGGACTTCAACCCATCCTGCTTCTCTCATCCACTGAGTGCCGATGGTTTTACCCTGTCTCATGCTAACCCTGAAATTCGCCAATTCTGGATTGAACATTGTCAGGCCAGCCGCCGGGTCTCTGCCTATTTTGGTGAGCAACTAGGGACACCATCGGTGATGAATATCTGGATCCCCGATGGCATGAAGGATACCCCCATCGACCGTTTGGCACCCCGCCAACGGCTGCTATCAGCACTGGATGAGGTTATCAGTGAAAAGTTAAACCCAAACCATCACATTGATGCCGTCGAAAGCAAATTGTTTGGTATTGGGGCTGAAAGCTACACCGTCGGCTCTAACGAGTTTTACATGGGATATGCCGCCAGCCGCCAGACCGCACTGTGTCTGGACGCCGGTCACTTCCACCCGACTGAGGTGATTTCCGACAAGATCTCTAGCGCCATGTTGTATGTTCCGCGCCTGCTACTGCATGTCAGTCGTCCGGTGCGTTGGGACAGCGACCATGTGGTCTTGCTCGATGATGAAACACAGGCTATCGCCAACGAAATTATCCGCCACGACCTGTTCGACAGGGTGCATATCGGTCTCGACTTCTTTGATGCCTCCATCAACCGTATCGCCGCCTGGGTCATTGGCACTCGCAACATGAAGAAAGCCTTGCTGCGCGCCTTATTGGAACCGACCGAGATGCTACGTCAATTGGAACTGCGCGGTGACTACACCGCACGCCTGGCGCTGCTGGAAGAACAGAAATCCCTGCCATGGCAAGCCATCTGGGAAGGGTATTGTCAGCGCAACGATGTGCCGGTCGATGCCCGCTGGCTCAATGCCGTACGTGATTACGAACAACAGACTCTCAGCCAACGTTAAGGACTCATGATTATGCAAGCTATTCAATCTTCCTGGTTTATTCAGGGAATGATTAAAGCCACCAGCGATATGTGGCGCAAAGGGTGGGATGAACGTAACGGTGGCAATATCAGCCTGCGCTTATTGGCTGAAGAGGTTGAACCGTATCGTGGTGATTTCGCTGCGCAACCACGTAACGTGGAACTCACTCAACCCGCCCCTGAACTGGCGAACAGTTGGTTCTTAGTCACCGGCTCTGGCAAATTTTTCCGCAATGTTGAATTAAACCCAGAAGACAATCTGGTACTACTGCAAGTCAGCAATGATGGCATGGCTTATCACATTCACTGGGGCCTGCCGCAAGGGGGGCTACCAACCTCAGAGCTTGCCGCGCACTTCCAATCTCATATTGTTCGCATGCAAGTCAGTGGTGGCAGCAACCGAGTGATCATGCATTGCCATGCCACCAATCTGATTGCTCTGAGTTATGTACAAAAACTGGAAAATGCCAGCTTCACTCGATTGTTATGGGAGGGCAGCACCGAGTGCCTGGTGGTGTTCCCCGACGGTATCGGCATCGTGCCGTGGATGGTGCCGGGAACCGACGGTATTGGTAGCCAAACCGCCGAGCAGATGCGTGAACACAGCCTAGTGCTGTGGCCGTTCCACGGTATTTTCGGCAGTGGGCCAACACTGGATGATGCCTTTGGTCTGATTGATACCGCCGAGAAATCCGCCGAAATCATGGTGAAAGTCCTGTCGATGGGTGGCAAGCAGCAAACCATTTCTCGTGAACAACTGATAGCACTCGCGGCTCGTTTTGACGTGACCCCATTAGCCGCTGCACTGGACGTTTAACCCCTTCGACCAACGCTCCGGTTCAGGCCGGGGCTGGTCATTATCTGGTCTGCTTTCTTTGAGGAGCACAGCATGAGCTTTATGTTGGCACTACCAAAAATCAGCTTGCACGGCACAGGTGCAATCGAGGATATGGTTAAATTACTCGGTGACAAACAGTGGGACAAAGCCCTGATTGTCACTGATGGGCAGTTGGTCGAGCTAGGCCTACTCGACGGTCTGTTCGCTGCGATGCAACAGCATCAGTTACCTTATGCCTTGTTTGGCGAGGTATTTCCTAACCCTACCGAAGCGTTAGTACAGGCAGGATTAGCCGCTTTCAGGCAGCATCAGTGTGACTATCTGATAGCTTTTGGTGGCGGTAGCCCAATCGATACAGCCAAAGCCGTTAAGATTTTGACCGCCAATCCGGGGCCATCCACGGCATACTCTGGTGTCGGTAAAGTAAAACAGAGTGGTGTCCCGCTGGTCGCCATCAATACCACCGCCGGAACAACCGCAGAACTGACCAGTAATGCAGTGATTATTGATAGCCAGCGGCAAGTAAAAGAAGTCATTATCGATACCAATATCATTCCTGATATCGCCGTCGATGACCCCTCTGTCATGTTGAATATTCCTGCCAGTGTGACTGCTGCAACCGGAATGGATGCCCTCACCCACGCTATCGAAGCCTATGTATCGCTGGGCGCACACACCCTAACCGACCATTCAGCGCTTGAATCTATCCGCCTGATCAGCCAATGGTTACCTCTGGCAGTCGATGACGGTAAGAATCTGCACGCACGTGAAATGATGGCGTGCGGCCAGTATCTGGCGGGGATGGCATTTAACAGCGCCGGGCTAGGTTTAGTGCATGCACTGGCCCATCAGCCGGGTGCGACCCATAACCTTCCACACGGGGTGTGCAATGCTATTTTACTGCCAATTATTGAAGAGTATAACCGCCCACAGGCAGTCAGCCGTTTTGCCCGCATAGCACAAGCCATGGGGATAAATACTCAACAGTTGACTGATGAGCAAGCCAGCCATCAAGCGATAAGCGCCATTCGGCAGTTGTCGCAACGTGTTGGCATTCCTGTTGGCTTCTCAGCATTAGGTATTCAGGAAAGTGATATCGAAGGCTGGTTAGATAAAGCGCTGGCGGATCCTTGTGCTCCTTGTAACCCACGTACTGCGGACAGAGATCAAGTCCGCGCACTGTACTTACAGGCACTTTGATCGGAGTAATATCATGATACGCAAAGCCTTTGTAATGCAGGTTAACCCTGATGCCCATGCAGAATATCAGCGGCGGCACTCACCCATCTGGCCTGAACTGGAAGCGGTACTGAAAGCCCATGGCGCTCACCACTATTCAATTTTTCTTGATGACACGCGCAATTTGCTATTTGGTTTTGTCGAAATTGAATCAGAAGAGCGCTGGAATGCCGTGGCCCAAACCGCCATTTGCCAGCGCTGGTGGCAACATATGGCCGATGTGATGCCAGCCAACCCTGATAACAGCCCGGTAAGCCAGGCACTACGAGAAGTGTTCTATTTGGCATAGCTCGCCCGATGTGGAGCCTGGCTCCACATCTTTCAGGACGTTGCCAGTCCCTGCACATAGTCTTCAAACACCGGATGACCTATCACCACATCAATAAAACAGCTCAATGCCGGTGAGTTCAACTTACGACTCGGATACACCAGATACAGCTCATTACCTTCAGCCTGCCATTGTGGTAACACCTCCACTAATTGACGGTTTGCCACCACTTCACGGCTTAAAAATGCCGGTAATAGGGTGATACCACCACCCGCCAGGCCACATTCACGGGCATACAGCAGATTATCAGTGACATGCAGCGCAGGTACCTGCCAGCGGTAAAACTCATCTTCACGGCGTAAAATCAGCGCCTGCCAGGCACGGTGGGCAATACAACGGTGAGTATCCAGTTGCCTTGGATGAGTGAGTGGCGGATGCTGTGCCAGATAGGCGGGTGACGCCAACAGATAGCGTGGCGCATAGCCCAATCGGCGGCCAATCAGTGACGAGTCCTGCGGCTTACCGGTGCGCAATGCCACATCAAAGCCCTCTCCGAGACTAACACTTCCAACAGCACATCCGGGTATTGCCGCTGGAAATCTGTTGCCAACCGCGCCAGTAAAGTCGCCCCCAGCCCTGCTGGAGTTGAGATGCGCAAGCGGCCACTGGGGTTATCTTTCAGGCGTTGCAGCGCCAGATCAGCGCGCTCTGCGGCTTGTAGCATCTCCTGACAATGCACTAGATAGCGCTCACCGGCAAAGGTCAGGTTCAGCTGACGGGTGGTTCGATTGAGTAAACGGATACCTAAGTTTTGTTCTAACTGACTGATGCGCTGGCTGACACTGGATTTCGGTAAACCCGCCATTTCAGCGGCGCGGGTAAAGCTGCCACACTCCGCGACTCGTGCAAACAGCGCCATATCCTGAAGTTGTTTAAACATGATTGTTTATCTTAGACGAACACTGCGTTAGTGATTGTCCATCTTATCACCACCACCAAGAAGGTCTAGACTCAATCCATACGCTAAACAGGAGTATTACCATGTCAGTTAAAGCCATTGCGGTGAACCCGCAACAACCCACCGATTTTATTGAAGTCGCTCTGGACCCACTCACTCCCGGTCCGTTTGATTTGCTGGTTGAGGTTAAAGCCGCGTCCATCAATCCGGTTGATACCAAAGTACATGCTGGCCTGAAGAAGAATGGCCTGCAACAGCCGCGAATTCTGGGTTGGGATGCCGCTGGAGTGGTCATCAGCGTCGGTGCGAACGTCACCGAGTTCCGTGCAGGTGATGAAGTGTGGTATGCCGGCGATATCACCCGCCCCGGTAGCAATGCTAACCAACAGTTGGTTGATGCTCGCATCGTGGCCCACAAACCCCGTTCATTCAACTGGGCGCAGGCCGCTGCATTGCCATTAACCGCAATAACTGCGTGGGAAGCGCTGTTTGAACATCTAAAAATTCAGCAAGCCAGTGCCGGACAAAGTTTATTGATCATCGGGGGAGCGGGCGGGGTTGGCTCATTAGCTATTCCCCTGGCGGCATTACGTAGCCCGCTAAAAGTGATAGCAACAGCATCACGGCCAGCATCAGCCGCCTGGTGTCGTGAACGTGGAGCGGACTTGACCGTCGATTATCACCATCTGAAAGCTGAGCTGGCAAAAGAAGGTATTGATAAAGTTGATTATATTCTTTGCCTGAATGACACCGACGGCCACTGGCCCGCCATCAGTGAACTCATCGCGCCATTGGGGCAAATCTGTACCATTGTTGAAAATGAAAAACCGTTGGATCAGAATCAGTTAAAACTCAAAAGTGCCGCCCTGCATTGGGAATTTATGTTCACCCGCAGCATGTTCTCTACCCCGGATATCGCTCAACAAGGGCAAATTTTAAAGCAGGTAAGCCAGTTGGTGGATGAGGGCAAACTGCCAGGCACCTTAAGCGAAACACTGCACGGCCTGACAGTGGAAAACCTACATGCCGCCCACGCGCAAGTTGCAGGCGGGCATATGCAGGGTAAAGTCGTTATTGCTTACTAAATATATTATTAACAGGGCTATTTTATTTGCCATTTTACATTTGGGCAGTGCTCGAAATCCTCACGTAGCCATGATTTACAACGTCATGGTGTACGCTCCGGTTTCTGTGCGCTGTCCGCATGCAAACTGACTGCAACAATCACGCCCTCAGATATCAAATTTTCATCAACCCTATTGTGGTACATCACTCAATAATGAAGGGCGGGCAAGGCGTTGCAGGTCAGCGGCCAGAAGTTGTTGCACCAGTTCGACACAGCGCAGAAAGCGTTCATCATAGTCTGCCGATTCGACGTGAACATATTCGATATTGTTACTGCGCAACATCTGCTCCAGTAAGTTCTGGAAGGATTTGCGGTCACGATCGCTCCCCAGACTGCGCAAACCATCGGCAACCCACGGCGTATTATTTTCCAACAAAATAACCAGATCAAAACGGTATTCGTCAATCAGCGCCTGCACGAAGGGGTGCTCTTTGCCTTCATACTTTTTGCAGAAGGCCTGCGTGGTAACAAAGTCAGTATCGATAAATGCCACTTTGTTGGCGTATTTCACTGCAAAATCCACATACTGTGCCTGCCCCAGCGCGATTTTGTCGTAATCAGAATATTGCAACGCCATCTCATCGCCGCCAAGATGGGAGAAGACATAATCCCGGCCATATTCCCACGCACTGGTAGTATTGAAGATATTGGCTAACTTATTGACCAAAGTGGATTTCCCACTGGATTCACCGCCCAGTATCGCCACAGTACGGACAAAAAATGGCTTCACTTCAGTCGGAATATAGTCCCAGTAACGGAAAGGGTCACGGCGGATCTGGCGACCACTGATCTTCATAAATGAGCGCTGTGGATCAATCAGGATGGTTTCGATGCCAAATTGCTCGTTGTAATGCGGCGCATCCTGGCTTTCGCTGGAATAAATAAAATTCGGAACAATGCCTTTTTCATTCATAAAGCTCTTTACGCCATGGCTCCACACATCCCAGCCATGGGGGTACGGCTCGATACCGTGCTCATCAAACGAATGAATATGGATATTTTTCTGATATTTAAAGGTTTGTAACAACCAGCGCAAACGGTCACTGACCGTCGGTTGCTGTGACATCGAACTGTTCTCAAACAGCTCACGATCGCGTGGCTCATCGAAACAAAGAATGATGTGCAACTCGTCAACCTGGCTACAGGCGCGCTGGATTAAATAGATATGGCCGGTATGCAGCGGATAAAATTTACCAAACACCACGCCGACTTTTTTCTCACGGCGGGGAAACTCCAGCCCGAGGAAACGGTGCAGAGCTTCAAGCTTTTGCGCACTGGGGCTTTTGATTTTGTCGTTGAGTAGCTGGCTTAAATAACCTTTGGTCATGCCGTTGCATTCGGCCACTTGCTGTAAGGTGCAACCCTTTTGCTTAATTGCTGTTTTGAGATAGTCGAATTGCAGCATACCGCCTCCTTGTTTAGTGCGCTAAACAAAAATAACACAGTATGTCGCAAGATGAACACGACTAAATTAGCGGTTATAAATCCTCTAACACCGCCAACGCATCAGCCAATTTCTTCACCCCGAACACCTGCATATTGGGCAGGGGCTTCTTCGGCATATTGGCATACGGCACGATAGCGCGTTTAAAACCGTGTTTGGCCGCCTCAGAGATACGCTCTTGACCACTGGGTACTGGGCGAATTTCACCGGCTAGCCCTACCTCACCAAATACCACTAAATCCTGTGGCAGCGGGCGGTCACGCAAGCTGGATACTAGCGACATCAGCAATGCCAGATCAGCACTGGTTTCTGTCACTTTCACCCCACCCACCACATTGACGAACACATCTTGGTCCGACATCTGTAACCCGCCATGGCGATGCAATACCGCCAACAAGATTGCCAGCCGGTTCTGTTCCAGACCGACCGCCACCCGACGTGGGTTGGACATCATTGAGTGATCGACCAGCGCCTGAATCTCTACCAGCAGCGGGCGAGTCCCTTCCCATACCACCATCACCGAGCTACCAGCAGTGACTTCATCCCCACGGCTGAGGAAAATCGCCGACGGGTTGCTAACTTCACGCAAGCCCTGTTCGGTCATAGCAAATACACCTAACTCATTCACCGCACCAAAGCGGTTTTTGTGGCTACGCAGCGTACGGAAACGAGTATCACCGTCACCATCAAGCATCACAGAGCAGTCAATACAGTGCTCCAGCACTTTCGGCCCGGCCAGTGAACCATCTTTCGTCACATGGCCCACCATGATAATGGCAACACCCCGGGTTTTGGCAAAACGGGTCAGGTAGGCGGCCGTTTCGCGCACTTGGGCCACGCTGCCCGGCGACGACTGAATATCCGCCATATGCATCACCTGAATGGAGTCGATCACCATCAAGCGCGGCTGCTCTTGCTCAGCAATCAAGCAAATTTGCTCTATACTGGTTTCCGACAGCATATTGAGGCCCGCTGTAGGCAACCCCAAACGATGCGCACGCATCGCCACCTGCTGCAACGACTCTTCGCCAGTGACATACAGGGTTTTCATGTTTTCAGACAGCTTGCAGAGCGTTTGCAACAGTAAGGTACTTTTCCCCGCGCCGGGGTTACCACCAATCAGAATGGCACTGCCCGGCACTACACCACCACCTAGCACCCGATCAAACTCAAGAAAGCCCGTTGAAAAGCGCGGTAGTTCGTCCAGACTGATATCTGACAGCTTCTGTACCCGGCTGACGCCTGCATCACCGGCATAGCCACCAAAACGCTCATTGCGCGACGACGACGAGGTTGCCGCCGCCAGCCTGATTTCGGTAATGGTATTCCAGGCATTACAGGCACTGCACTGCCCCTGCCAACGAGGATAATCGGCACCACACTCATTACAGACAAATGCTCGTTTTGGCGCTTTAGCCACGGTTCACCTCAATTTAATTAGCTCACACCTGCCTGAGCCCCAAATTACCTAATAAGCGTAATTGTTGCAGGCAGTTTGAGTGCAGACAGCGCGCAGAAATCGGAGCGTACACCATGACGTTGTAAATCATGGCGACGTGAGGATTTTATTCGCTACGCTCCCCCTACGGGCCGCCCTTAAGTGCGTTCAAAATGGCAAATAAAATAGCCTATTTCATCGTTCTTCGTGCTTCAGACTGCCGGTCAAAATGCAAAGAACACTCAGCAAATCACCGTGGCGGATCGCCACTTTCGCTTTGGCATACACCTTCGGCTTTGCATGGAAAGCCAGCCCTAAACCGGCGGCTTGCATCATTTTCAGGTCATTGGCGCCATCGCCGATAGCCACTGTTTGAGCAATAGGGATATTGAGTTTTTCCGCCAACTTGAGCAGGGTATCGGCTTTATATTGTGCATCGACAATCGGCCCTAACACTTTGCCGGTCAGCTTGCCGTCTTTGATTTCAAGTTCATTAGCTGCCACATCGACCAGACGCAGTTTGTCGCGCAGATATTCAGCGTAATAAGTAAAACCACCGGAGGCGATCGCCACATGCCAATCTAATGCCTGAAGCTTACGGACCAGGCTGGTCAGCCCCGGCATCAATGGCAGTTGGTCACGTACCTGTTTTAAGATATTGGCATCCGCCCCTTTCAGGGTGGCAACCCGCTGGCGCAGGCTGGCGGCGAAGTCCAGTTCACCTTGCATGGCGCGTTCGGTGACGGCAGCCACTTCTTCGCCGACACCGGCGAGTTTGGCAATCTCATCAATACATTCGATTTGGATGGCAGTTGAATCCATATCCATCACCAGCAGGCCCGGGGTACGCAAATGCGGGATAGCTCCCAGAGGGGCGACATCAAGACCGTTTTCATCCGCTAACGTTTTAATCCGTGGGGTTAAACTGCCGGCCAAACGGATGACCTGATAATCCTCCACACACCAGGCGGAGACAATCACCATGGCGGCACCCAATTGGCCCTGAAAACCCGTAATACGCTGTTTATCCAGCTTTCTACCGTACAGTAGCCAACCTGTATGACCGGCACGATAATCCAGCGGCATGACCTCATCACCACTGAGCGAAAGTGGCAGACCTGGCCATTGATAGATCTCCGCGGGGAGATCGCAATAGGTCAGACTATTAGACATGAATGACTCCTGTAGAAAACGGGGTAAAGACCAGACAAAAGGACGCATCAAGCTATCCTATCGCCCTTGCTTCTGGCAACATATACCCTAAATAATTCGAGTTGCGGGAAGGCGGCAAACGAAATAATCCCGATAAACTTACATCAGTAAGTGATTCGGGTTATTGAGAGTAGCCAACGCACATGCGGCTTGAAGTATGACGGGTATAAAGTCACCGATTCTTGCAAGGAACCTGCATGGCTAAGGCCAAACTAAAATTCCGACTGCACCGTACGGCTATTGTGCTGATTTGCTTGGCATTATTAGTCTTGCTGATGCAAGGTGCATCCTATTTCAGCCTCAGTCATCAACTCGCTCGTTCGGAACAAGTTGAAGAGCTGGCGAAAACACTGGCAAAACAAGTCACTTTCAGCCTCGCCCCCATCATGGACAGTGGGGATGATGATATCGACAGCCAAAAAGTTGACGAAATTCTCCAGCAACTGACGCAATCAAGCCGCGTATTGGATGCCAGTGTATATCAAATTGACGGAACGCTGGTCGCCAGCGCTGGAGAGAACGTAAAAGTACGTGATCGACTGGCTTTGGATGGTAAACGCCCCGGCAGCTATTTCAACCACCAGATTGTCGAGCTGATCCCCGGGAAAAGCGGGCCAAGCGGCTTTCTGCGTATGACGCTGGACACCCATGTGCTGGCGACGGAATCCAAGCAAGTGGATAATACCACCAATTTGCTGCGCTTGATGATTCTCGTCGCACTGGCGGTGGGGATCATTCTGGCTCGCACTCTGCTGCAAGGTCGCCGCAGCCGTTGGCAGCAATCACCTTATCTGCTCACCGCCAATACGCCGGTCAAAGAAGATGAGGATGAAACACCTGAGACACCTGAGACACCTGCCAGTCAGGCAGATGCAGATAAAAAGACGGGCGATAAATAATACTGCGGATAGATATTATGCCATGCGCTCAATTAGCGTGGTGAGAGAAAGCAGTTTTCCCTGCATCTGTCGGGCAATAAGTTTGAATTCATTACTGATGTTCGAGTGATCTATCACCTGTTGCCAGAATATATTTGCCAGTTGCTGTGCGCGTTGCCAGTGCAGCTTGCTGATATCAGCAGATAAAGAGATTTCCGGCACGTTGTGGCGCATATTCCCCGTACTCGTCGGGGCAAATGCCATTGGCAGCATATCGTAAACTGGCGCTAATGATAGTGGTGTGTTCTCAGGATGCAGAAAGGAAAGGTTACCTTGGTGCATATCGGTATTGGCGATTAATTTACCAAATGCCCAGATAACGTTGACCTGCTCTAATGCCGGCGCGGCCAGTAATCCTTTATCGACTAATTGTTGGCAAACTTGTGGCCAACTGGCAACTGGGTTGCCAACAAATTCGGCATTAACCGCCTCTAAAGAAACTATCCCTAAACGGCCACGCTGCCCGCAGCGATCAAATCGCTCTACCTCAAGGAATATTTGCCTACCAACCCCCTGTAAAACCTGACTTATGGCCGCTTTATAACCCCTATTATTCAAGGTGTTAAGTGCAAGCGACTCAGATATCAGTAGGTCACCCCAGCGCCGACTATTGGCGTTTTGTGAAGAGGCAGAAAATTTGACAATAACATAAGACGAAGGCCGATCCAGATACCCTGCATAACAAGTAAATTTCGGTTGTTCGCCGCCCGCAGAAGAACCGACCATTTCACCCGCCAGAGCCTTTTGAGAAAGTTCTGCATAACGAGATAACTTATCTACCGGATCGATAGGTATCGCATCAGGTGCTGCTAACCAATGTTGATAACTTTGTTGTCCAATCAATATATTGCCATTCATATCATCGGCCTGACGTGACAGTGCTAATAAGATATGGTCTTCATTCCACAAACGAACGTCATCGGTGAGCTGTAACTTACCTGCAACTGACTTCCCCCAAATCCGCCCGAGAAACCCCTGAGGCCGCATATCAGTCAAATACCACGGCAAGCTATCAAATAGCTGCCATGTATCAGATGCCAGTTGATGTACACAGCACATTTCAGCCGGATGGATAGGATAGAGCATCGCGAAATGGGTTACATGACCCTGTTCATCGATACGATATAGCGGAAATGCATGCTCTCTGGCACTATCTCCAGCAATGTACCGCCGCAAGGCATATTGGGTTGCTTTACCTTTACCTATTTTCAGCACCCTCTCTTTTAACCTGCTTAATTGCCGGGAAACAGTGGGTTGACTGATTGCCATAGCTTGCGCCAGATAACTCGCCGTCGCCGGGTTTTGGCGTAATAACGTTTCCAGAGAGAGCATGTGAATAGATTCATGAATAGAATGATGAATAGATTTATAGCGCTAATTATCTGATGTGTAAAGAAACCTATTTTTTCTGGCAGATTTTATGAATAGATTCAGCGGCAGAAATCGCTGCCGCTGAATAGAGGGAAGCAGAGACGGGATTACTTCTGATCGCCCAACAACACCGATTCTAATGCAATTTCAATCATGTCATTGAAGGTGGTCTGGCGCTCCGCAGCGGTGGTTTGCTCACCGGTACGGATATGGTCAGAAACAGTACAGATGGTCAGGGCTTTAGCACCGAACTCCGCGGCAACGCCGTAGATACCGGCCGCTTCCATTTCCACGCCCAGAATGCCGTATTTTTCCATCACATCAAACATTTGCGGGTCTGGCGTGTAGAACAGGTCAGCAGAGAAGAGGTTACCTACACGGACGTCGATACCTTTCGCTTTTGCCGCATCCACTGCATTGCGGGTCATTTCAAAGTCAGCAATCGCTGCATAGTCGTGATCTTTAAAGCGCATACGGTTTACTTTGGAGTCGGTACAAGCCCCCATGCCGATCACCACATCACGCAGTTTCACATCGGCGCGAACCGCACCACATGAACCGACACGAATGATTTTTTTCACGCCAAAATCAGTGATCAGTTCTTTGGCGTAAATGGAGCAGGACGGGATACCCATACCGTGGCCCATTACAGAGATTTTGCGGCCTTTATAAGTACCGGTGAAGCCCAACATGCCACGCACATTGTTCACTTCGCGCACGTCTTGCAGGAAGGTTTCGGCGATAAATTTCGCACGCAGTGGATCCCCTGGCATTAATACAACGTCAGCGAAATCACCCATTTCAGCATTAATATGTGGCGTTGCCATAATCACTTTCCTTAAAAATCAGAGAATTAAAATTTATATTACTGAGCTGTTTTTAAGTTTGAACTACTTTGCACAGTTCAGAGAAAATCAGCCATCGCCAGCGTAGATGAGCACCGACAGTTTAGGCACGGCCAGCGCACAGCCCCCGGAGCGTACACGCAGTACGTGAGGAGGGCGAGCACTGCCCGGGTTCAAAATGGCACGCTCAGCTTAGCTGAATGACTTAAAGCATATTCTTACCGTAATCCATTGGGGATAGATTGAAATATGTCGCTACCGTCTGCCCAATATCAGCAAAGGTCTCACGATGCCCCAGCGATCCCGGTTTGACTTTCGGGCCGTAAACCAAGACCGGAATGTGCTCACGGGTATGGTCAGTGCCCGGCCAGGTTGGGTCACAACCGTGGTCAGCCGTCAGGATCATGATGTCATCCTCTTTTACCAGCGCCATCAACTCAGGCAGGCGGCGGTCGAACAGTTCCAATGCAGCAGCATAACCAGCAACGTCGCGACGGTGACCGTAAGAAGAGTCAAAATCCACAAAGTTAGTGAACACGATAGTGTTATCACCGGCTTTCTTCATTTCTTCTATCGTGGCATCAAATAGCGCATCCAGACCGGTGGCTTTCACTTTCTGAGTGATACCCACATGCGCATAGATATCGGCGATTTTACCGATAGAAACCACTTCCCCCCCCTTCTCATCCACCAGTTTTTTCAACATGGTTGGCGCTGGCGGTTCAACGGCCAGATCATGGCGGTTACCGGTGCGTTGGAAGTTACCCGGCTTGTCACCAATAAACGGACGCGCAATCACACGGCCAATATTGTAGCCACCTTCGGTCAGTTCTTCGCGGGCAATTTCACACAGCTCATACAAGCGATCCAGGCCAAAAGTTTCTTCGTGGCAGGCAATCTGGAACACCGAGTCCGCCGAGGTATAGAAAATCGGTTTGCCGGTTTTCATATGCTCTTCACCCAATTGGTCAAGGATAACGGTCCCACTTGAGTGACAGTTACCCAGATAACCCGGCAGGTTGGCCCGTTTTACCAGTTTATCCAACAGTTCCTGTGGGAAACTGTTTTCGACATCACTGAAGTAACCCCAGTCAAACAGCACCGGCACCCCCGCAATCTCCCAGTGGCCTGACGGTGTATCTTTACCGGAGGATAACTCACTGGCATAACCATAGGCACCAATGATGTCTGCATTCTTATCCAGCCCAACTGGGAATTTACCGGTGGACTCTTCGGCAGCTTTACCCAACCCTAAACGACTCAAGTTTGGCAGCGTCAATGGGCCACTACGACCAACGTTAGCTTCACCACGGGCGCAGACCTCAGCAATGTGGCCCAGTGTATCGGCCCCTTGGTCACCAAATTTGTTAGCATCGGCGCTGGCACCAATACCAAATGAGTCCAATACCATAATAAATGTACGTTTCATTATTTTCTCCTGCGTGGGTTCACGCTCTGGGGCAGCTACGTTCATTTGCTCCCCCATGTAATTAATCTGTTTTTGCTAACATTTGCCGTCGAAAGCAAATAGCGTCAATAACAAAAGTATGGCGTTTATTCAGTAATACGGCGATAGATAACCGGTGTTTCTTCCGGCGCTTTGTCACCCAAGGTGATCGCCGCACGTAGTGCGTCTGCTGCCTGCTGCCAGTCGTCTTCGTTATTGGCATGAATCACCGCTAATGGCTGCTGGCCATCAACACCAGTCCCCAGACGTGCCATTTCAGTGATACCAACACTGTAATCAATAGGATCAGTTGCCCGCCGACGACCACCGCCGAGGGAAACCACCGCCATACCCAGCGCACGGGTATCCATCGCGGTAACAATGCCGGCTCGTTCAGCAAAGACCGGTTTGCTCAGCGTGGCTACCGGCAGGTAGCTGTCATAGCGCTCAACGAAATCACTTGGGCCTTTTTGCGCCGCCACCATGCGACCAAAGAGTTCTGCTGCTTTACCGTTATCCAGCACCGCCTGTAACTTGGATCTGGCGTCAGCATCATCTTGCGCCAAACCACCTGATAACAGCATCTCAACGCACAGCGCCATCGTCACTTCTAACAAGCGTGGATTACGATATTCACCCGTCAGGAAGCGCACCGCTTCTCGCACTTCAACCGCATTACCGGCGCTGGAAGCCAACACCTGATTCATATCAGTCAATAGTGCCGTCGTTTTACAACCCGCGCCGTTAGCCACACTGACAATGGCCTGTGCTAAATCGGCAGATAGTTGATATGTCGGCATAAAAGCACCAGAACCCACCTTCACATCCATCACCAACGCATCCAGCCCCTCAGCCAGTTTCTTCGCCAAAATAGAAGCGGTAATCAGTGGAATGGAATCTACAGTGGCGGTGATATCACGGGTAGCGTAGAAACGTTTATCTGCCGGTGCTAATGAGCTGGTTTGACCAATGATGGCGACACCGACGTCCTGAATGATTTTACGGAACGCATTATCATCGGGGAAAATATCAAAACCGGGTATAGCTTCCAGTTTGTCCAAGGTTCCGCCGGTATGGCCCAAGCCACGGCCAGAAATCATCGGCACATAGCCACCACAGGCTGCGACCATCGGGCCGAGCATCAGTGATGTCACATCACCCACGCCACCGGTAGAGTGTTTATCCACGATGGGGCCGTTTAGATTAAGGCTCTGCCAGTTGAGCACCGTGCCAGAATCACGCATTGCCATAGTAAGTGCCACGCGCTCCGGCATGCTCATGTCATGGAAATAGATGGTCATCGCCAAAGCAGCAATCTGCCCTTCGGAAACCACATTGTCGCGGATCCCATTGATAAAGAAACGAATCTCTTCTTCGCTCAGTGGCTGACCGTCGCGTTTTTTACGGATAATTTCTTGTGCCAGAAACACAGCATCCCCCTGACCTAAATAAGGATAAAAGCCGCACGGCAGGCTAGTCGCCCGCAGCGCATCGGCTAAACTCAATGATTGCGATAATGATTAGTAACCGCTACTTTTGCTATCACTCTGATGGCCCAGCGTGGTTAATAAGCTGGCTAACAGACTGGATGCGCCAAAGCGGAAGTGGCGGGCGTCGGCCCAACCCTCACCCATCAATTGATCGGCCAGTTGCAGGAATTGCGCGGCATCTTCGGCAGTACGTACTCCGCCCGCTGGCTTAAAGCCGACGGTTTTACCCACACCTAAATCACGGATAGTGCTCATCATAATACCCGCACTTTCCAATGTGGCATTGACCGGCACTTTACCGGTGGAGGTTTTGATGAAATCCGCGCCAGCTTTAATAGCAATTTCAGAGGCTTGACGGATCAAGTGCTCTTGCTTTAACTCACCGGTCTCTATGATTACTTTCAGTAATACATTCGCGGCAGCGCAGGCTTCTTTGCACTCTTTTACTAATTCGAAGCCGACCTTATCATTACCCGCCATTAAGGCGCGGTAAGGGAAAACCACATCCACTTCATCAGCACCATAGGCAATGGCGGCACGGGTTTCGGCCAGTGCAATAGCAATATCATCATTGCCATGTGGGAAGTTGGTCACTGTCGCAATACGGATTTCAGGGGTACCCTGCTCGCGCAACGTTTTACGCGCAATAGGAATAAAGCGGGGATAAATACAGATTGCCGCCGTGTTACCGGCAGGGCTTTTTGCCTGATGACACAACGCGATAACCTTATCGTCGGTATCGTCGTCATTCAGGGTGGTTAAATCCATCAAACTCAGTGCGCGTTTGGCATAATCGTTAAGATTCGCGCAGGCGGTTAAATCGGTCATAAAACTCTCCAACACTATTTCAGCCCCAGCACTTTGCCAGAACTGAGCATCTATTTATGAGCGGACAAAGAGACCGTACCGGTACCTTTGGTGATTAAAAGTCCCTCTCAGTAGGCGTAATTGTTGCAGTCAGGCAAATAACATAGCCCTAATGAGAAGGTTCTAAGCTCAATACGTTGGCGAGCGGACTTGGTTCCTTGAAGATAGCCCCTATGGGTGGCAATTGAGATCCATCTCACCGCACTAACTACTTGGTCATTGCTTACATCACTGATGCAATGAGACTCCATACACACTTTAGGCTTTCATTCCGAAAGCCAATAACACTATTTGAACACGTTATCGGCAGCTTAGGTGTGTTCAATTTCACACTAATCAATAGTAACTTGTAACGAGACGGAATTATATGTGATTAGGGTCACAAAATAACCTAATTTATAGCTTTCTGACCACGATACGCTCACTCGCTTCAAGAATAGCCTATGGGCAGGAATACGCAGTATTGTAGGCCTGAACCATAAAAAATTAAGCGTCAGCGGCGCAGACAGTTTGGGTGCGGACAGCGCGCAGGGACTGGAGCGTACACGAAGTAGGTGACAAGTCCCGAGCACTGCCCAATCCCAAAATGGCAAGTCAAGCTAGCCTAATTATAATGCCAGGAAGAAACCGGCGATCGTCGCACTCATCAGATTCGACAATGTGCCTGCTGCTACCGCTTTCAGGCCGAAACGCGCGATATCGTGACGGCGGTTTGGGGCCATGCTACCCAAGCCACCCAATAAGATGGCAACAGATGACAAGTTGGCAAAACCACACAGCGCGAAGGAAATAATAGCCTTAGTGTGCTCGGAAAGAACCTGTAAACCCGCGGCTTTGACTAACTCTTCTGCCTGGAGATACTGACCGAAATTCATAAATGCTACGAATTCGTTAACGATAATCTTCTGGCCGATAAATGAACCAGCCACCATCGCTTCACTCCATGGGATGCCTATCAAGTAAGCAATCGGCGAGAATATCCAACCCAGAATCAACTCTAGCGAAAGTTGTGGATAATCAAACCAGCCACCAATCCCACCCAGAATACCATTGAGCAGAGCAATCAAGGCGATAAAGGCCAGCAGCATTGCCCCTACATTCAATGCCAGTTGCATGCCGGAAGCCGCGCCAGATGCCGCTGCATCAATAACGTTAGCCGGGCGTTCATCTTCAGCAATCAAGGTTGTAGCATCAACGTTATCGTGCGTTTTTTCGGTTTCTGGCACCATCAGTTTAGCAAACAGTAACCCACCCGGTGCTGCCATAAAGGAAGCAGCAATCAGATATTCCAATGGTACCCCCATTTGCGCATAACCAGCCAATACTGAACCGGCAACGGAAGCTAAACCGCCGCACATTACCGCAAACAGTTCAGATTGGGTCATGGTGGCAATATAAGGGCGCACCACTAACGGCGCTTCAGTTTGGCCAACAAAGATATTAGCTGTGGCAGAAAGGGATTCAGTACGTGAAGTGCCCAGCAACTTTTGTAAACCGCCGCCCAATACCTTAATAACGATTTGCATGATGCCAAGGTAATACAGAACGGCAATCAATGATGAGAAGAATACAATTACTGGTAATACTCGCAGGGCGAATACAAAGCCGCCACCACCAAAAACTTCAAACATTTTGTCAGAAACCAAACCGCCAAAAATAAATGAAATCCCCTCATTACCGTAGGCGATAACGTTAGCGACTCCTTCTGACATACCGCCCAGAATGCGGCGCCCGATGGGCACATATAATACCAGCGCACCAATAGCGATCTGGATAATAAATGCACCAACAACAGTGCGGATATTAATCGCCCTATAATTACTTGAAAGAAGTACGGCTATTAATATCAGTACTGCCATTCCAACCAGACTCATTAGCATGTCGCTATCCCTAATAGTGAAATCATTAATTAAATTGAAATAATTTTCGGGGGATTATACCGACATGAAGGCGCTATCAAATAATCTCTGTCACAAATAAACACAACTAAAAGCAACCGAATCAACGTAAGTGTGACGATAGTCACATTAAAAAGCGAAAATAAAGAGATCACACAAATTATTAGTATGGTTTGTATATTCCCGGAGGTGATTTAAAGTGGGCAGCTATCGGCGGGCGGTAATCGGAACAAACGTTGACTATTCGCTAACAACTGGCTGGCAATCTGTTGTGGCGCTTCAGAGCGTAGCTGACACAACACGCTGAACACATCAGCAGCCCGCTCGGGCCGGTTTGGCTGCCCCTGAAAACCGGCTAACGGCATATCTGGCGCGTCGGTTTCCAGCAGTAATGCGGAAAGAGGCAATGCGGCCATGACACTCCGGGTTTTCTGTGCCCGCACATAAGTAATGGTCCCACCCACACCAATATAATAACCCAAGCGAATAAATGCCTGCGCCTGCGCCAGGCTACCGGCGAAACCATGTACAACACCGGTGCGCGGCAACGCCGTTTTACGCAGCACCGAGGCTAATTGGTCATGGGAACGGCGAGAATGCAGAATAACGGGGAGATCATGCTGTTTAGCCAACTTAAGTTGGGCCTGCAATAGCGCCAACTGGCGTGGTAACTGCGGCTCATCCATATAAAGATCCAGGCCAATTTCCCCCACGGCCACCAGCTTGTGAGTTTTGTTCGCCAGATAGGATACCAGTGTCGCCAAATCGGCCTCTTGATGTTGAGCGATATAAAGTGGATGCATGCCGAGTGCGGCAAAAAGGGGTGGATAGTTCGCAGCCAAGGCTAAAATACGGGGAAAATAAGCAGCACCCACCGCAGGAACAATCAATTGCCTGACATTCGCCTGAGCCGCAGTGACTAAACTGGCCGCTTCAGCACCACTGAATGGAGGGAAATCAAAGTGACAGTGGGTATCGATAAAATAAGCTTTATCGCTAAAATTCACTATCTGCTCACTCACTTCTACCATTAGACGGTATCACCTTTGTTTTTTGCCACACTGGCAGGCAAAATTATCTCTACTGGCAAGGGCTTTCTATTGGTATTCGTCGGAATAATCAACCCATTGTCACTCACACTCATCTGAGCCGGTAGGCCATAGTGAGTGGCGGTCACTGAATCCGCTGGTGTAATGATATCCGGCGTTTGAGTAATATCAAATGAAGAGTCATCAGTATCAATTAGCTCTGCCATATCATCTGGTTGATTAATATCTTGTGGCTGAATGATACGACGTGAAAGTGAAATCGAGGTTTTCTCCCCATTGATTCCAGCCTGATCCCGTTGATCTTGCGGTAATAGCCAGTGCCCGACGGTAGCCAAAAAATAGCGACCACAACGGCGGCCTAAATGATAATCACGATTTAGTGCCGCGACCCGGCTCCCCAGTGCATTACTGGCAAGTGGCTTAGGCGGAAAAATTTCGAAAATACGCAGGTCACCGGGCGGCTTTTCAATAAATTGCTGAATACGGTGATAGCTCTGCTCATGTTGCTGCATAATCCGCACCAGTTGTTGCAAACTGCTTTCACTCAGCCAATGTTCCATCCGCTTCATCCATTGCGGCGTGTAATAGGCCTGCGACGGTACAGTCCGAATCACCACAATAGTATCAGCGCCACGGCGGTAGGCTTCCTCCACCGGGATGGCATCACTGATGCCACCATCCTGATAACTGATCCCCCCCAAATCTACCCCCTGACGGTATAAACCAGGGATAGCACTGGACGCTTTAATGGTCGGCAGCCAGCTTTCTCGAGTGGGGGAAATATAGGTGGGTTCAAAATCATCACTACGGCAGGCACACATTAAGAATTCACGGCCATTGCGTAAATGCTCTTCAGCATGATCCATGGCCAGAGGCAACTGCTGGGATGTGATATCCACCAACCAGTCGAGATCAATTAAGTGGCCACCACGCACAAAACGTAATGGGTTAAAGAAATTAGCGGTGGTGGTGTAGCGGGTTATGACGCGGCGAGCGTAACCGGGTTGACCGCAGATAAAGGCAGATAGATTTTGTGCACCGGCAGAGGTGCCAATCATCAGATCAAAAGGGTTAAAGCGGGCGCGTTGAAATTCATCCAGCACACCGGCTGTAAAAATTCCCCGCTGCCCGCCTCCCTCACAAACCAACGCCATTTTTCCGGGTTGGTATGGTTTATAGGCGAGTGGCTCAATATTACCGAGCGTGATAGGTATTCTGTATCCCACCATCTATCCTTAATTCGTTACAACAGGTGCCGAGGATACCCCGTCTTACCCTTTGCTGTAACCCTCTCGCCTGACTAAAGGCGCTTACGGCCTGTAAACAGACTGATGAGGAATAGGACAATACCCACTACGAAGACGACTTTTGCGGCCCAGGCTGCCGTACCAGCTAGCCCACCAAAACCTAATGCCGCAGCGATTAAAGCAATAATCAAAAATATAATGCCCCAGCGAAACATAAGCCTCTCCTTCCCGTTTTAAAAAATGGCTTTCTACCCGTCATACTTCAAGCCGCAGGAGTGTTAGCTGCACTCAATCACCCGAATCACTTACTTGAGTAAGCTCATCGGTACTCACTCGCTTGCCGCCTTCCTGCAACTCGAATTATTTAGGGTATGTAAACTCGCGTTCAAAAATCACTCTTTAACAGTAGCGTATTTGACAGAAGTCGTATTATTTGGATTTGTGGATGAGTTATTTGGCTGACAAACTTATTAACGGGTATCCCGTGGGTTATTTTATTTCCCCACGAAATACCCATCAGCCGATAATAATTAAGGTTTGATACTCAGATCATTTTTAACGCTTTTCACGCCATCAACGGCTTTAGCAATACTTTCAGCACGTTCGGACTGAGCTTTATTCTCAACACTACCTGATAACTGCACCACACCTTCGGTGGTTTCTACTTTCACTTTACGTGAGGGTACGATGTCATCAGCCAGCAATTTGGCTTTGATTGAACTGGTTGTTGCAGCATCGCCAGCATATTCACTGACTGATTGTGATTTCTGGTCTTTCACATGCAGCTTATCGCTGACAGATTTAACGCCTTCAACGTTTCCGGCAATTTCAACGGCAGTTTCAGCTTCAGCCTGAGAAGTCACAAAACCAGTCAGAGTGACCACACCATGGTTGGTTTCAACAGAGATATCAGTGCTTTTAAGAGATTTCTCTTCCAACAGAGCGCTTTTCACTTTAGCTGTCGCAGCGCTGTCACCCATGTAGTTATCGACTTTCTTCATGGAGCTATCGAGTTTCGCGCCGGTGCTGTCTACTACGTTGTTTGTCTTATTGAGCATGGTGTCTTCAGCGAACACGCTACCACTCATAAGTGCAGTACCTAAGACAATAGCCATCATTGAACGGGCAAATTTTGTATTTGTCATCGATTTCTTCCTTTGTCGTTATAAACCGTAAAGGGTTATGAAACTTAACTTGTTATAACACCCAAACTTACGGATTTTACGCCACCCAGAGAGGTGACCAGTTGATGAATACTTTACGATTACTACAGGTTATTTGACCTAAAATTGATGCACGTCAATCCTGCGTGTACCTATAAAGATAGAGCATCTCAGAATAAATACAGTCGGAATCGCCCTAAAGCCGGATTTTTATGATTAAGTAGGAGTTATCCTAAGGAGGAAATAGTGAAGACAATTAATGAATCGGGGTACCCTGTACCCCGATAGAGTGCGGCTTGGCGGGTGATTAATGTTCGCGAGTTTTACGGAAATTCACTTCCGGGTAACGTTCTTGCGTAATATTAAGATTTACCATCGTTGGGGCGATATAGCTCAAGTTATCACCACCATCTAATGCCAGATTAACCTCATTCTTACGTTTAAACTCTTCGAACTTCTTCACGTCATCACATTCAACCCAACGGGCAGTAGAGACGTTAACTGATTCATACACCGCTTCCACGTTGTATTCACTTTTCAGTCGTGAAGAGACCACTTCAAACTGTAGAACACCGACTGCGCCAACAATCAAATCGTTGTTGGTCAACGGGCGGAACACTTGCACCGCACCCTCTTCTGACAACTGAACCAGACCTTTTAGCAACTGCTTCTGTTTCAATGGATCACGCAGGCGAATGCGGCGGAACAATTCAGGGGCAAAGTTCGGTATGCCGGTGAACTTCATATCTTCACCCTGGGTGAAGGTATCGCCAATTTGAATGGTACCGTGGTTATGCAAGCCAATGATATCGCCAGCAAAAGCTTCTTCTACATGAGAACGGTCACCAGCCATAAAGGTCAGTGCGTCTGAAATTACTACGTCTTTCTTGGTTCGCACCTGACGCAGTTTCATCCCTTTCTCAAAACGGCCAGAAACCACCCGCATAAAGGCAACACGGTCACGGTGTTTCGGATCCATATTTGCCTGAATTTTGAAAACAAAACCGGTAAATTTGGGTTCAGCAGCAACCACTTCACGGGTATCGGTTTTACGTGGCATCGGGGCCGGAGCCCATTCAACCAAGCCATCCAACATATGATCGACGCCGAAGTTACCCAAAGCGGTACCGAAGAACACCGGCGTTAAGTCACCAGACAAGAAAGCATCATGCTCGAATTCATGAGAAGCCCCCTGTACCAGCTCCAGTTCCTGACGGAACTGTTTAGCCAAGTCCTCACCTACCGCTGCATCCAAGTCTGGGTTATTCAGCCCTTTGACGATGCGCACTTCCTGAATGGTGTGGCCTTTACCCGTCTGATAGAGATACGTTTCATCTTTATAAAGGTGGTAAACCCCTTTAAACAACTTACCGCAACCAATCGGCCAGGTGATTGGTGAACAAGCAATTTTCAGCTCACGTTCCACTTCATCCAGCACTTCCATCGGATCACGAATATCGCGGTCCAATTTGTTCATAAAAGTGAGGATTGGTGTATCACGCAGACGAGTTACTTCCATCAGCTTACGGGTTCGATCTTCAACCCCTTTTGCCGCGTCAATCACCATCAGACAGCAGTCCACGGCGGTCAGAGTACGGTAAGTGTCCTCGGAGAAGTCTTCATGCCCCGGGGTATCGAGTAAGTTAACCAGACAACCGCCATACGGAAATTGCATCACCGAGGTGGTGATGGAGATCCCGCGTTGCTTTTCCATTTCCATCCAGTCTGATTTGGCATGATGGCTTGAGCCACGGCCTTTTACCGTACCGGCGGTCTGAATTGCGTGTCCGAACAACAACACTTTTTCGGTAATGGTGGTTTTACCGGCATCGGGGTGGGAAATGATCGCGAAAGTACGTCTTTTCGCGACTTCCAGTGCGTATTCACTTGGAGACATAATTTGAGATTTCTACTTTTAAGCCGCCCTGCTCTGGGCCTCATATCCTATTGATATGCGGGTCAGGCAAAGCGAGGCATTGATTGTGGCGCTATACCCTGCTTATTGGAAATTGCAGCAGGCTTAGCGGCAACTCCTATCACGTCGGGTATAAGTGGCTATAGCGCGGTATTTTCTCTGATTTATGCGAGATAGACAATTTATTCGAGACAAACAGTCGTTATTCAAGACAAACAGTCATTATTCACGACTGACAATCGGCAAAACGGGGCTATCCCATCGGCAGCGCCATCATAATGGCATCTTCACGCCCATCGGCACTTGGGTAATAGTTGCGCCGCACAGAAACCTCGTTAAAGCCTAAGCTCTCATAGAGGGCGATAGCCCGTGCGTTTGAAGCCCGCACCTCAAGCCAGAGAGTGACGATATCACGTGTTGCCAACTGCTCAATCAGATGTTCAAGCAGTAAACGGCCATACCCCTGTCGCTGATAGTGCGGATCGATGGCGATATTAAACAGCGTCGCTTCATCCAACACCATTTGGGTAATGGCGAAACCGACCATTTGTTGACTGACACTCAACTTAAAATTGAGATAGCGCTCCCCTTGGTTACTGACCAGGGTTTTTTCCGTCCACGGGAAAGCGTGGCTGGCTTGCTCAATTTTGTACGCTGTGGCCAGATCGGCTGGCGTCAGGATAGAAATCTGCTTCATGGTGACAAATCTGCTGCCAAAGTGCGCGCTTAGCGCTCGCGTCTTGATAAAGTCCGGCCAATGCCGGGCTGTGTAACTGCGCGCCAGCGACCGCAAGCGGTTCACTGATGCCCAATCGCCAACTGTTGCACTGCGTATCTTCCGGCAACATTGCAACCCTGTCCGGCGTCAGTGCATAAGCCTGACGCGGCGTGAGACCCAAGCTGTGCAACACATCACACAACAGGGGATCATCATATTCAGGAAGCAGGTGTGCCACAATCAGCAGTCGGGTATCTTCGGGTAAACGAACTGCGATTTCACCCTGCAAGACGGCCGGGCGGCGCAATGTCCACTGCGTAATGCCTAGCTGTTGTAACAGCAAGTCTCGTCTTGATGCCATGCCATTTCCTGTCAGAGCGACCCGTATTTCGACGCTATGCTAGCAAACCCATCGAACATGCGCCAACAAACCTCTATAATCCCCGATCATATTATTAAGGAGCCAAAGACTGATGTCAGCATTAACCCCAGCCAGTGAAGTGATACTGCGCCATAGTGATGAATTTATAGCCCGCCATGTGTTGTTTGCCGGTGATTTACAAGATGCACTGCCAGCGCAGTTTGATGCAGCCGGGGTACGGGTTCATACCAATCAATATCACCACTGGCAATTACTGAGCAATACGCTGGAAGAGAATGTGCAATTCGGTCTTTTGGCCACTGCCGACATGGTGGCTAACTGCGATACGCTGGTTTATTACTGGCCGAAAAGCAAACAGGAAGCCCAGTTCCAATTGGCTAATCTCCTTTCGTTATTGCCTGTCGGCACCGATATTTTTGTGGTGGGTGAGAACCGTAGTGGCGTGCGCAGTGCAGAAGAAATGTTATCTGAATTTGCGCAGTTGACTAAAATCGACAGCGCCCGCCGTTGCGGTCTGTACCATGGCCGGTTGGATAAACAGCCGGAATTTGATGCCGATGCCTGGTGGGAAAGTTACCAGGTGGGCGATGTGACAGTTAAAACATTGCCTGGCGTATTCAGCCGTGACTCGCTGGACTCCGGCAGCCATCTGTTACTGTCTACGTTCAGTGAGCCATTTAAAGGCAATGTGCTGGATGTCGGCTGTGGTGCAGGTGTGCTGGCCTCTGTATTGGCGCAGCAATCACCTAAAATCAAATGGACCCTGAGTGATGTCTCTGCGGCCGCTATTGAAGCCAGCCGAGCAACATTAGCGGCGAATAACATCGACGCGCAGGTGATTGCCAGCAATGTCTATTCCGACATTAAAGGCCGCTTCGAGATGATTATTTCGAATCCACCGTTCCATGATGGTATTCAAACCAGCCTGACTGCGGCGGAATTGTTGATCCGCGGCGCAACAGCTCACCTGCATGTCGGTGGTAAATTGCGGATAGTGGCGAACTCCTTCCTGCCTTACCCTGCACTGCTGGATGCGGCATTTGGCAGCCATGAAGTGCTGGCCCAGAATGGCCGTTTTAAGGTGTATCAGGCAACTGTCGGGCGTGCGCCACGAGACTCCAAGAAAAAACGTTAAAACTAGGCGTTAAGATGGGCCATCCCTTCCGCGCCGTAGCGTTCACCCGCTGCGGCATGGAACGGGAATACTGCATCCAGTGCTGCCAGCTCTTGCGGGCTGAGTGCCAGATCGAGTGCCGCCAGATTCTCTTCCAGATAAGCACGCCGTTTGGTCCCAGGGATTGGGACAATATATTTCCCCTGCGCCAATACCCAGGCCAGCGCCAGTTGAGAGGGTTTAACCCCTTTCGCGCGCGCCATTTCCACCACCGCATCGGCTAATACCAGATTCATGGCAAAATTATCCCCCTGAAAACGCGGGTTATGACGGCGAAAATCATCAGCAGCCAGATCTTCCGGGCGGCGTAACGCTCCGGTCAAAAAACCGCGCCCCAGAGGGCTATAAGCCACAAAACCCACACCTAACCGTTCGCAGGTCGCCAATACAGAGGATTCCACATCTCGTGTCCAAAGTGAGTATTCACTCTGTACTGCGGTAATTGGATGCACCTGATGGGCCTTCTCTAATGTTGCCGCTGAGACTTCACTCAAACCGATATAACGTATTTTACCGGCAGTGACCAAATCAGCCAGAGTGCCAATCACATCTTCAACCGGTACACTCGGGTCGCCACGATGCTGGTAATAAAGGTCAATAACATCAACACCCAACCGCTTCAGGCTACCGTCAACAGACTTACGAATATAATCAGGCTGGCTACTGACGCCCCGCACTGTCGGGTCAGTCGGATCACGTACAATACCAAATTTAGTGGCCAGAAAGACCTGATCACGTTTGCCTTTAATGGCGCGTCCAACCAACTCCTCATTGGTAAACGGGCCATACATGTCAGCGGTATCGAGTAAAGTCACCCCCAACTCCAGCGCGCGATGTAACGTCGCAATGGATTCATTCACGTCCTGATTGGTGGAGTAAAAGTCACTCATCCCCATGCAGCCAAGCCCCAGCGCTGAGACTAGCGGGCCATTCGAACCTAATTGACGTTGTTGCATTGTGATATTCCCCGTTAATGATGTCGGAAGAAAGTGTGGTTGTTTAGCGAGGAAAGATAAATAATGCAGATTGCTCATTACTGTTCAAAAAACACCAACAATGGACGAGTGCAATCATGGACCAAATACAAGCTATGCGGATATTTGTCCGTATTGTTGAATTAGGTAGCTTCAGTCGCGCGGCGGAGAAACTACAATTGCCCCGTGCAACGGTCAGCCATACCTTAAAACGGTTAGAGCAGCGCTTAGGCGTGCGTTTATTGGTGCGCACCACCCGGCAAGTGAATATCACCGCGGAAGGCACACTGTATTACCAGCGTTGCTTGCAATTACTGTCGGCGTTTGAAGAGGCTGACTCGCTGTTCAGCCATCAGCGGCTGCAACCGGAAGGGAAAGTACGCATTGATATGCCACATTCGCTAGCCCGCAATGTGGTTATCCCCGCACTAAATGACTTTTATCAGCGTTATCCCCATATCACGCTGATTCTCGGCGCGAATGACAGTACCATTGACCTGATGCGTGAAGGTGTCGATTGTGTTTTGCGTGCATGGCTGCCCCATGATGAACAATTAGCAGCACGTAATATTGGTCAGCAACCACAGATAACCTGTGCGTCACCAGCTTATCTCGCCAGATATGGTGTTCCACAGTCCCTCGACGACCTGGCCGGCCATCAAGCGGTGGGGTATTTCTCACAGATGAATGGCCGTGATTACCCATTAGAATTTGTTTATCAGGGGAAAGTTGAAAGCCGCACATTACCTGGTATCTTGAGTGTCAATGGTGCCGATGCTTATATCGCAGCCGGTGTCGCAGGCCTAGGATTGATTCAAGCTCCCACGCCAGGTATTCAGAGCCAATTAACCCAAGGCGAACTGATTGAGGTGTTGCCCCACTGTCCACCACCGGCCATGTCGCTGTTTATTATGTTCCCTGCGGGGCGTTTTCTTGCCCCTAGAGTAAGAGTGCTGATTGACTGGCTGATTGAACTGTTTTCCGATTATCCACAGTTATCACCAACACAACCAAGCGGGCGTTAAAAACTAAAAATACTTCTGTAATCAAATCAATTGCTCAACATATGATGCTTTTTACAGCAAACGTCCCGCTTAGGGGAAATAAGTATTGACCTGAACGCGAAAATCTCTAGAATTCGCCTCCGTAGTTGCTTTATAAAAGTGATGTTCCGGTACGCGATGGTGGCGGAATTGGTAGACGCGCTAGCTTCAGGTGTTAGTGTTCTTACGGACGTGAGGGTTCAAGTCCCTCCCTTCGCACCAAACATACTTTTCTTGGCGATTCGTAGTATATCCCCAAAGTAATTGGTATTGCAGGCAGCAAACAAACCCAGATAGGCTTACTCCGGTAAGTGATTGAGGTTTAATAGCCTGTGGCTTCAAGTACGAGGGGAGATTTATATTGCACAGCACATGCGATGGTGGCGGAATTGGTAGACGCGCTAGCTTCAGGTGTTAGTGTTCTTACGGACGTGAGGGTTCAAGTCCCTCCCTTCGCACCAAGCTGGTGATATAAATCCTAAGCTTTACTTTTTTAAGATATACCCAAAATAATTCGAATTGCAGAAAGGCGGCAAACGAGTGAACTCCCAAGAGCTTACACCAGTAAGTGACTGGGGTGAACAAAGGCAGCCAACGCACATGTAGTTTGAAGTATGACGGATATAGCAGTAAGAAATCATTTGGGCGATGGTGGCGGAATTGGTAGACGCGCTAGCTTCAGGTGTTAGTGTTCTTACGGACGTGAGGGTTCAAGTCCCTCCCTTCGCACCACAATGATTTCAAAAGCACAGTAATACCTCTCTTCTGGCAAGACCCCTTCCTAAAATACACGTAAATACCTGTAATACAGAAAATTCAGCCAATGCTATTGGGTTCAATGCATCCCACTGTGCATTAACACCGCCATCAGTCCACCCAACAGCGCCAGACATGATGGCAGCAATAAGAAATGCCGTAACCGCGCGTGATACAACATGCTAACCGTGGCTAGCATGGCGAGCACAATCAGGATACGTAACTGACCGACGGTGATATCAGCCCATCCCAAAACCGGTAGTAAAGCAAAAGGCAGCAATATTCCCCAACCACTAGACATACCACGGCTCAATAACCCACTGATCCCACACCAGCGATAAGCGGCTAATCTGGCTGTAATCATAACAACGGCCCCAATTGATAATGATAACCAATATCATATATCACTCTATCGTAGTCTGCACTATGAAGTTGTTAGCAGCGGACAGACAGCGACAACATCAAGTTAAGAAACATCATGATGACAGGCTGAAACAAAAATGGTAATTTTGGTTAAGAAAATTCCTAAAACGATACTAAAACGCTTCAAACAAAAATAATTACTAAGAAAAACTATTTATCGTGATGCCTAAATAATAGGGCTTCATGAGGATATTGTTTATTTGTCTACTGACAGCACGACATTATGCAGAGTGAATTGAATATGAATAGCCATTCCTACGATCAGCTTCTGAAAAGTAAGCATCGGCTCTCTTTACTGCTTTTTTTATTTCTTAATGCGTCGTCTTCTATTTTTAGTATGATATTACCGTCACCTGAAACGCCAGCAGTGACATTACCGATAGTACTGATCACGGTTATCAGCCTGAGCGCAGCAACTTATCTGATTTTTATTTCGAAGAATTATGCCAATAAACTGAATTTATTTTCAATAATCATGGGCGTGCTTTGGGCCTGGCAAATCATTCTTAAATACGAATATTTGGGTAATAATGAAAATAACTACTTACTACTCAGCCTGTTTACGATTTTCTTTATCAGCACCATAGCCCTGTCTGATAATTTCCTTGCTTTTTGTCTACACAGTGCACCAGCAGCATTAACCGTTATTTTACTCGACGATTTTCAAAATATTTTCCGTATTGTATTCACCATCATGCTGCCACTGATTGGTTTCTCCTTACATCATTTGATGCTACGTCGTAGCGATGACTTTACCCGAAAACTTGTCGCACGCCTTTATAATGAAAGGGAAAAATTCAGTGATTTAAGCATGATAGACCCCTTAACCAGTTTGTATAATCGCCGGGGTCTGGAGAATAAACTTGAAACACTACTGGCTCAGTCTCCCGGCAATCATTACGTATTGTTGCTCGATATCGACCATTTTAAAGCTTATAACGATAACTATGGTCACACGATGGGGGATCAAGCACTGGTACGTGTTGCGGCGGCTATCCGTGATGCTGTTCGTTCACGGGATATCGTGGTGCGCTACGGCGGCGAAGAGTTTTTAGTGTTACTGACTCATGTGAGTGAAGAGTATGCAAGCCAGCTTGCTGAGCGCGTGCGCCAACGGGTTTTAGGACTTGATATTCCACATGTTTTTAACCATAAAGTTTCTACAACCGTGACATTGAGCGCAGGTATTTCTCCTCTGCAAGCCTATGATCTGGCCTCCTCGCTTAAAGCCGCGGATGAAGCACTTTACCGGGCCAAAAAAGATGGCCGGAATAAAGTTGCCTTTGCCGGAGAGAAATTATCAAACGTTGAATCGTCACCTTGATTAAATGACGCGGTACAAACTCAATTATTATTTTCATCGATAATGGTTGAGTTTAATACTGCGATATTATATTTCACTTTCATTATGTTATTAAACCTTGTCATTGCATCTAAAAAAAATAAATCACTAGCTCATCTGCTGGCAGATAACATCTATTTAAGCGAATCATCCTTCCGCACAGTTGAACATAATTAGCGTTTAAAACTGTAAATTGCGCTATTACCCCCAGTTCAAATACCCATCCATCATCCAGGCAATGTTGCTCAATGTCTCAGGGTAATCTGGCCCATATTCGTATATCACAATACATGTACAATAATGATTATCATTTATAGAAAGAAAAACCATGCAGGAAGAGTATTGCGAATCAGGGTCTGGAGCTTATCACTGTTTTTTACTATAACGGATTATTTTGTTGCTTTGCTAAACCGATTCTTCTACTTTTAGCAGCAAATAGGATTGAAGAAAACAGGGGTTTATCATGGAAAATACCATTTGGGTTTTAGGTGATGCTGTAATTGATTTAGTTCCTGAAAATTCAAATAATTACCTTAAGTGTCCAGGTGGTGCACCTGCCAATGTGGCGGTCGGCATCGCCCGATTGGGCGGTAAAAGTGCCTTTATTGGCCGGGTTGGGCAAGACAGTTTTGGTCGTTTTATGCAGCAGATATTACAACAGGAAAACGTCGATACCCACGCGATGACACAGGATCCGCTGCACCATACCTCTACAGTTGTGGTGGATTTAGATGAGCATGGCGAACGCACTTTTACATTTATGGTGACACCGAGTGCCGATCTATTCTTACAACCAGATGATTTACCTGAATTTAAAAACAATCAGTGGCTGCATTTGTGCTCTATTGCCTTAAGCCAAGAGCCGAGCCGTAGTGCCGCCTTTGAGGCGATGCGCCGTATGAAAGCCGACGGTGGTTGGGTCAGCTTTGATCCCAATATCCGTGCCGATATCTGGCGCGAACCACAAGCGTTGCTCCCCTGTCTGCAACAGGCGCTGTTATTGGCCGATGTAGTGAAACTGTCGTTGGAAGAACTGAACTTTATCTGCCCAGATCAGGATATTGCTGGCGCAATGGAACAGTTGATGGCCGACTATTGCTGCAAATTGCTACTGGTAACACTGGGTGCCAATGGCGTTTGGGTGCATAACCGCCATCGTCTGCAAAAATACCCGAGTAGGAAAATCACCCCAATAGACACGACTGGCGCGGGTGATGCCTTTGTCGCTGGGTTGCTGACAGCATTGGCACGGCTACCAAATTGGCATTTAGGTGCAGATCTCACCGCCGCCATCGATCAGGCGCAAGCCTGTGGTGCTTTAGCCACCAGCGCTAAAGGAGCAATGACTGCGTTACCTAATGCTCAACAGTTGCGGCATTTTCTCCAACCCGACCACTAACTGCATAAATCCTCTTCCGCATAAACCATTTAGGATGTCGCCTTTGACAGGCAGGCAGGTATCCGTCCCTCCTCCTACCTGTCACTCTTTTTGCTAAACACCCAGCATGTTAGCGCCTGCTACATGCATTATCGCGCGCGCCCTCTTCCTGCTCATCGCCTTATTCGTCTCAAAAAGTCATGCACTTTGCAGTCTGGATCACAATAGCTGAATCGGGTTAGCAAAATGTTTTGCTAATCCCAAAGGATCCCCCTTATGTTAGCCATGAAAAACCGGTTTAGCTGTTTAGCATAAATACAATCAATCACATACCGAGTGATATAAAATGATGATAAAACCAAGCTATCTTGCTGTATCAATAGGACTTATCCTTTCTTGTGCAGCGACAACCACCTCTGCAGCCTCACCCTCGTCTTCCTCAAACATGGATATTGAAGCCCGCCTCAATGCGTTGGAGCAACGATTACAACAAGCGGAACAGCGGGCAAAAAATGCAGAAACACGCGCCGAAATTGCCGAAAAACAGGCACAAAAGCTGGAAACTCGAACGCGTCAGGCAGAAGAAAAGACCGTTCAGGTGGCTAAGCGCACAGATAAACTGGAAAGCAAAACACAGGATGGCAACGGTTTTGAGTTTCATGGTTATGCCCGTTCCGGCCTGCTAATGAACGACTCTGGCACCGGCACCCAAGGTGGCCCGTATGTTACGCCAGCCGGCAGTACCGGAGGGGCAGTTGGCCGCTTGGGTAATGAGACAGAAACTTATGTTGAAGTCAATTTGGAGAAAAAGCAGAAGCTGGATAACGGTGCCACCACCCGCTATAAAGTGATGCTGGCTGATGGTCAGCGCAGCTATAACGACTGGACAGCCGACAGCAGTGACCTCAATGTGCGCCAGGCATTTGTCGAACTTGGCACCTTGCCAACCTTTAACGGTATTTTTAAAGACAGTACATTGTGGGCCGGTAAACGTTTCGATCGCGATAACTTCGATATTCACTGGCTGGATTCCGACGTGGTATTCCTTGCCGGTACCGGTGGCGGTATTTATGACATCAAATGGACCGATAACCTGAAGAGTAACTTCTCGTTATATGGCCGTAATTATGGTGAGATCGAGAATGTTAATAGCGATATCCAAAGCTATATTTTCACTGCCAATAACTATAGCGGCCCCTTCCAGTGGATGGTGAGCGGGTTGCGCGCCAAAGATAATGAGGCGCGCCAAAATAGCGGTGAAGCCGTTAATACTAATGCCACAGATAAAGGTATTCACAGCATGTTGGCCTATCACGGTGACAGCTTCTATGGGCTACGTGATGGTACGTCAAAAACCGCGCTGCTGTACGGCCATGGTTTAGGGGCTGAAGTAAAATCTATCGGGTCCGATGGCAACTTAACCAGCAGCGCAGATACCTGGCGTTTGGCGACTTACGGCACCACCGCATTAAGTAAAAACTGGAGTCTAGCCCCAGCAATATTGGCGCAACAAAGTAAGGATCGTTATGTCTCGGGCGATAGCTATAAGTGGATAACATTCAACACCCGCCTGATTCAGGAAATCACCGAGAACTTTGCATTAGCTTATGAAGGTAGTTATCAGTACATGAATCTGGATCCGCAGGGCTATAAGGATTATCACAAAGTCAGTGGTGGTTTCTATAAATTGACCTTCGCCCCAACCTTTAAAGCTGGTGATATCAGTAATTTCTTCAGCCGACCAGAAATACGGGTGTTCGCCACCTATATGGATTGGAGCCAAGATCTGGATAACTACGCCAAGGATGATTCCTTCGGTAAAGATGGTTTTGCCGCCGGTGGGCAATGGAACTTTGGTATCCAAATGGAAACCTGGTTCTAACTATTACGCACCGCGGTAATCACGACGAATACCGCCTGCTGCCGTGACGATCCTCGGCATGCAGGAATCAAAATAAATTTGCGAGGGATATCATGAATATCAATGAGACCGTAACGGCTCTGCTCCCATTGCTTGGTGGTAAAGAGAATATCGTCAGTGCTGCACACTGCGCCACTCGCCTGCGCTTGGTTCTGGCAGATGATTCTTTAGTGCAAAAATCAGCGGTAGAAAAACTCGATGGCGTTAAGGGCTGCTTCAGCAATGCCGGGCAGTTACAGGTGATTTTCGGTACCGGGTTGGTCAATAAAGTTTATGCCGAATTTATCAAGGTAGCGGGTGTAAACGAAGCCAGTAAATCTGAAGCTGCCGCTGTGGCGGCGCGTAAACTCAATCCGTTCCAGCGCATTGCCCGCCTGCTATCCAATATTTTTGTCCCGATCATTCCGGCAATCGTGGCGTCCGGCCTGTTAATGGGCTTGCTCGGCATGGTAAAAACCTATGGCTGGGCCGATGCTGACAGCGCGCTGTTTATCATGCTGGATATGTTCAGCTCCGCTGCCTTTATCATTCTACCTATCTTGATTGGTTTCACCGCGGCCAAAGAATTTGGCGGTAACCCGTATCTGGGGGCAACACTGGGCGGCATTTTGACGCACCCAGCGCTAACCAATGCCTGGGGGGTGGCGGGCGGTTTCCATACTATGAATTTCTTCGGTATGGAGGTGGCGATGATTGGCTATCAGGGCACAGTATTCCCGGTGCTACTGGCAGTGTGGTTTATGAGTATGTTGGAAAAACGCCTGCGCAAAGTGATACCTGATGCGCTGGACCTGATCCTCACACCGTTTTTGACCGTAATCATTACCGGTTTTGTCGCGCTGTTATTTATCGGCCCTGCCGGGCGAGTATTGGGTGATGGGATCTCGCTGGTACTTAGCACACTGATAACCCATGCTGGCTGGCTGGCCGGGTTACTGTTCGGCGGGCTTTATTCCGTGATAGTGATAACCGGCATCCATCATAGCTTCCACGCCATCGAGGCCGGGCTATTGGGTAATCCGAATATCGGGGTCAATTTCTTGTTACCTATCTGGTCAATGGCAAACGTGGCGCAAGGCGGAGCCTGCCTGGCAGTCTACTTTAAAACCCGCGATGCTAAAATTAAAGCCATCGCCATCCCATCGGCATTTTCTGCCATGCTGGGTATTACCGAAGCGGCAATTTTCGGGATTAATCTGCGCTTTATCAAACCCTTCCTTGCTGCACTGGCAGGTGGTGCATTAGGAGGCGCTTGGGTCGTCGCGAATCATGTCAATATGACTGCGGTGGGCTTAACCGGTATCCCGGGCATCGCTATCGTACAAGGCAATTCAATTGTTAATTATCTGATTGGATTGGTTATTGCATTTGGCGCTGCATTTATTATCTCTCTACTGCTTAAGTACAAAACGGACAGCGAATAATGCAAGAAGTCAGTTTGCTAAAACAACTTACGCTGGCAGTGATGCGTGGCCAAATCCGCGCATCGCGTGACCCTCATCGGCCAGGCTGGCACCTGGCCCCCAGTGTCGGGCTGCTGAATGATCCCAACGGGTTTATTTATCATGCTGGCTATTATCATTTGTTCTATCAATGGAACCCGTTAGATTGCCGCCACGGCAGTAAATACTGGGGCCATTGGCGTAGTGCCGATCTGATTCATTGGGAACATCAGCCTGTCGCATTGGTGCCCAGTGAAGAATATGAAAGCCACGGCTGCTACTCAGGTTCTGCCGTTATTGCTGATGACCGAATCACGCTGATTTACACCGGTAATGTGAAATATCCTGATGGCTCGCGCACCGCATTCCAATGTCTGGCACAGGAGAATGAGCGAGGGGAATACGACAAATTAGGACCAGTGCTCCCATTACCTGCGGGCTATACCGGCCATGTTCGCGACCCGAAAGTCTGGCAGCACGACGGTCAGTGGTACATGGTTTTAGGCGCGCAAGATAAGCAACTGCAAGGGAAAGTGCTGCTATTACGCTCCGATGATTTACGTAAATGGCATAATCTGGGTGAAATTGCCGGTTCTGGTCTGGGCGGATTAGGCCCGTTTGGCTATATGTGGGAATGCCCTGACATATTCAGGTTAGCGGATCAGGAGGTGCTGATTTTCTGCCCGCAGGGCATCGCTGCTGAAGCAGAGCGTTATCGTAATACCTTCCAGGCTGGCTATTTACTGGGCCAATTGGATTATACCAAGGCAGCATTCAACCATCAGGCGTTCCACGAACTGGATCTCGGCTTCGAATTCTACGCGCCACAAACCACGCTGGCCGCAGATGGCCGCCGCCTGTTATTCGCCTGGATGGGCATCCCGGATGAAGATGAGTTGTATCAACCCACCGTAGCCCATGGTTGGATCCATACCATGACCTGCCCACGAGAGCTGAGTCTGGTTGACGGCAAAGTCATTCAACGACCCGCGCGTGAATTGCAGGCATTGCGCCGTGAACATCGTCAGTGGCAAGGTCGTGCTCAACAGGCACCGGCACTCTCCATCCGCAGTGCTGAAATGATAGTCGAGGTTAGTGCGCCATTTATCCTCGAATTAGGCGATGAAATGATGCTGATATGGGATGGTGAACGTATCACACTAAGCCGCCGCAATCTGCGTACCGGGCTGCAAGAGTTCCGTTATTGGCGCGGTCAATTGCAGCAGTTACAACTGCTCTGCGATAGTTGCAGCATAGAGATATTTATCAATCAGGGAGAGGCGGTAATGACTACATGCTACTTCCCGACTGAAGACCCGATAGCAATCTTTAACGGAAATGCTGAACTGTGTCTGCAACACTGGTTGTTGTCTTCGCCCATGTTAGAATGAACTATCTTTCAAGGCGACAGATTCACTCAGTGAAAAACAATAACCTGTGAAAAATCATAAACGAATTACCATTAACGATATTGCCAAACTGGCTGGTGTGTCGAAATCGACCACCAGTTTGGTGCTCAATGGGCGTAGCAAGGAGTATCGTGTTTCCGATGAAACGCGGGATCGTATTATTGCCTTGGCCAACGAACATAACTATCAACCGAGCTTCCATGCCCGCTCGCTACGCTCAACCCGCAGCCACACCATAGGATTGGTGGTCCCGGAGATGACCAACCACGGTTTTGCCCTGATTTCACGTGAGCTGGAGATGCTGTGTCGCGAAGCCGGATTACAGCTACTTATTGCTTGTACCGATGAAAACCCCGGTCAGGAAATGATGGCGGTCAATAGCCTGGTACAACGTCAGGTCGATGGCCTGATTGTCGCCTCCAGCCAGCTCAATGACAGCGAATATCAAAAGATCAATGCCCGCCTGCCAGTGGTGCAGATGGATCGATTAATTGGTGAATCAGAGTTGCCGCTGGTTATCACTGACTCGGTAGCCTCCACCGCCATACTGGTTGAAAACGTTGCCCGCCAACATCCTGATGAGTTTTATTTTCTTGGTGGTCAGCCACGCATCTCCCCTACTCGCGATCGGCTGGCTGGCTTTCAGCAGGGGCTACAACAGGCAGGGGTTACCTGCCGCCCCGAGTGGGTCCTAAATGGCCATTACCTGCCCAGTTCCGGTTATGAAATGATTGCCCAACTCTGTGCACAATTAGGCCGCCCACCTAAAGCGGTGTTTACTGCCGCCTGCGGGCTGTTGGAAGGTGTACTGCGCTATCTCAATCAGCATCAATTAATGGACAGTGAGATTCATTTATGCAGTTTTGACGATCACTATCTGTTTGATTGCCTGCCGTTGAAAATAGATACCATCGCACAAGATTGCCAAGGGCTGGCACGCCACAGCTTTGAGATGATCACCAGCTTGATTGCTGAATCGGCACTGGCGCAAAATCAACTGATTCTGCCAGGGCAGATCCATTGGCGCCATCCGGGTTCTAAGGCGCTTAATGAGCAACACTGAACCGGTGACCACCCCTGCATTAGCCGACTCCTGGCGGCGCTGCCAAAAATTGATGCAAGCCCACCAATGGCGAGTACCTCACCGGGCCGTGGGTGCGACGTTCCAGTCAATTTGTCAGCGCAAAAATGACTTGCTGGTATTAGGTCAGGCGGCATTGGAAGATGCTTACGAATATATGGAATCACGCCCTTGTGCGCTGCTGATTCTGGATGAAAGTGGCTGTACTCTATGGAAATGCGGGCATCCACAAACGATAAGTCAGCTACAGGCATTAGGGATTGATTGCGGCAGTTATTGGGCAGAAGGGCTAATGGGTACCAATGCCCCGGCGCTGGCAATTGCTGAAGGCAACCCGATACAAGTCAGTGGCCAGCAGCATTTTAAACAGGCGCTGCATCCGTGGCGCTTTTGCGCTACTCCGGTGTATGACAACAGTGGCCGCCAACGGGCGGTCATTGTTTTAGGTAGCCTGCTCACCGAACATGCGGCAAGTGATTTGCCTCTGACATTGGCTATCGCCCGCGAAATTGGCAATTATCTCCACGCAGATAGCTTATTAGCAGAAACTAACCGTCATCTGAATGAACTCAATGCCCTACTCGATGGTGTGGACGATGGTGTCATGGCATGGGACCAACGCGGTTGCCTGCTGTATCTCAATCGTCGTGCTGCGGCTATTTTACAACTAGATGAAACCAGTAGCCTCGGCAAGCCGGTCACAGATTTGCTGACCTTACCCTCCTTACTGACCCACGCCATTTTACACCGTAATCCCCTCAGCCACGTCGAGGTGACCTTTGAGAATCAGCAGCAATTTATTCCGGCTCTCTTAACCCTCAAACCCATCCCAGATGGTAACCGCTGCGGCTTTATTGCATTACTCCATCCACAAGAATTACTGCGGCAAATGGTGCACAACCAATTAGGGGGGGCTAATTGTACTTTTGATGATATGCCGGTTGCTTCACTAGAAATGCGCCGCCTGGTGCGTTATGGCAAGCAGGCTGCCAAAGGTCGGCATCCGATTTTACTGCACGGGGAAGAAGGGGTCGGTAAACAGCAGTTGGGGCAAGCAATCCATAATGCCAGCAATCGCGCCGATGGCCCTTATATCGTCTTAAATTGTCAGGCATTGCCACAAAATTTCATGGCGCGAGAATTTCTTGGTAGTGATGCCAGTGAAGGGGAATCCGGCCAACCCAGCAAATTTGAACTGGCTAACGGTGGCACCTTATATCTGGAACAAGTTGAATATCTGTCGCCGGAAATGCAGTCAGCTCTGCTGCAAATCGTCAAAACTGGCATGGTAATGCGGGTCAACTCTAATCGGGTGATCCCAGTCGATGTCCGGATTATTACCGCCACCGGGGCAGATTTGCCCTTATTGGTTAAACAAGGGCGTTTTCGCCGCCAGCTATTTTATACCCTACAATCTTTCGAATTACATATTCCACCACTGCGTCAGCGTCAACAGGATATCCCCCCACTGGTACAGCATACATTGGCAAGCATTGGGCAACATTTCCACTGCCAATACCAGCCAGATGAGAGTGTTATCCGTCAGTTATGCCAATACCCATGGCCCGGGAATGATCAGGAACTGAAAAGTGTGGTGGAGCGGGCCGCCATGGCTTGCCGCAATAACCGCATTAACCTCAATGATTTGCCAGAGCATCTACTGGGGGAAAGGCTGTTATTAGAACCGGAGATGCCGCAACCTCAGCCTGTCTTATCACTACAAGAATTAGAAAGACAGGCCATTATTCGTGCGGCACTGGTGTGCCAAGGTCAGCTAAATGAAATGGCGACCTTATTAGGGATAGGCCGCACAACCTTATGGCGAAAAGTAAAACTTCATCGGCTGGATATCAGCCAATTTAAGGGTGGCGAGTCATAATCTCAATGCACCGCCCAGTCAGGGAAAATCATCGGCAAAGTAAATGCTTTTAGCTGCTCAGCAGAGAGTTGACGCCGCTGTGCATTAATCTCTGCGCCCGGCCCTTGACTGTTTGCTTCAAAGAAACGTGAATCTTGTGGATAGAACCAGATTTTCTCGCCTTGCTTATCTTTACCAGACATTTTATCCCAACCGTAAATGTGGTCATCCATCGTCGTATTTATAAATACCGTCTGGCCAATGGCCGCAGGATCAGCATAACGGCCATCATCAAAGGCAGTGGTCGGATGCCACGGACGCCCTAAAGCGAAACTTTTGGCTGGAACACCGGGTTCTTTGGTCAAACGACTATTGAGAAAAATCAAACCATAAGGTGATGTGTTTAATGTACTGGGGGCAGTAATATAGCCATAGGGTGGCTCAATATCACGACGATCGCGGGCAATAATATTACATCGGTCAAATACCGTAATACCTGAGCCAAAAATAAAATCGACATGACCACTGATTTCGCAATCAGTAAAATAGCTACGACTGCCCGTTTTGCTGTACAGCGTATCCTGATAACCTTCGAGTTTTACTTGCTTAAAGCGCGCCTTATCACTGTTTTCAGCTAATAATAATGCCACAGCTTGAGTGTCTTTTAACTTCGTCGGATCGCTGTCAGCTTTCTTTTTATTGGCTGGGAAATCAAAATCATTACGAATAGTAAGTTCTTCAGCCGTAAAATTTGCCGCATTAACCAGTACCGTACTACTACCAGATGTTCCCCATTTCTCTCCTTGCGGGTTAAGCATACCCGCTGCCGTATTGGCACTGATCACCGTACCATCACGGTCTTCCCCTTTCAAAGTAACGTTATTACGATTGACCTCTAGCCTTTCGTTATAAATGCCATTTTTCAGGAAAATCACAAACAGCGAATTATCCGCTGGTGCTGATTTTAACGCAGTATTAATCGAGGGAAACTCATTATCCTGAGGCGCAGTAGAAACCACAGCATTATACTGGGCAGCACTGACTTGCCCCAATACAGCAATTGACATCAATCCTAACAATAGCGTTTTACCCAGAAAATTAATTGGCATTACATGATCCTTAGTTATTAATGCTCGCCAGATTAAAATGGTTTTAGGTTATTATCGATTAAGAAAAGCCAGTTACACTATGGTAAAACGGCATAATACTAAAAATGGAACGATGTTCTATTTACGTAGATCACATTTTTGACATTTATAGTTAAATCATAAAAAACCACCCTATATTGAAAGTATGGATAATTTTCAACTCATCTGGCAAGCCTATCAGTAACAACTGCATTTTATTCACTCGCGTTACTAATTTATATAAAGCAACCACCAATAAAAACAATATTTAATCAAAAACATATTATTAGCTAAATATAGATACAATGATAGATATTGATAAAAACTTGCCGAAAAGGGATCTTTGATATATAAAAAAGAAAGAAACAATAAAAAATAGCAAGTCATCAATAAAAACAGGCCCACTAATACATGTGCGTTTATATGGCTTATTTTCATCAATGTAATTTATCAATAACAAATTAACTTACTAGGATATTTTCATTATGGGGATTAAATATAAAATCATTCAGTTTAATATCAATGAGCTTGGGATGGATATAAATCACGTTAAAAATACCTTGTCATTTAAATCATTAGCGTGGGATACTAATGATATAAAACTATCTCAATTAAAATTCTTGGCCAGAAAATTTTATAACGATAAAATCATCATCTTTCAGGAGGCTCAACGTTATCTGGATGAAAGATGTCCACCACCAAACATTCAAAAACTCATATTGCGTTTATCTGATATAGATAGACATTTTTTTTACTCCTATAAACCCTTTAGAAAAAGAAGCATTAGCCGATTTATTGTTAAACACATTAATAATCAATGGGAAGTCAGTAATATTGCCTGCCCAGAATTAACTAACTTTACTCAACATGCTGACTATCCCTCAGATTTAAGGCAATTAAAACGTCAATTCCCGCCAATGGACCCGGCAATAAGTCATTCACTTATATTAAGAAAGCTCATAAGGAGTTTCGTCGAAATGCTGTGCGAATGTGAGCATGGGCAAAAAATAGAAACAGTTGAAGTTACCTGTCATCAGATGTCTTTAATTATTGATAATACAATGAATTCGGTCTGCAATTCACCAGAGGGCTTACATCAGGATGGATGTGACTATATTGTATCAGCATTAATTATTGATAAATACAACATTGACGGAGGAACGAGTAAACTCTACTGTACAGAGAGAGAAGAGTTTATTAAATCACAAACATTGAACTGTGGTGAAGGTTTGTTTCATATCGATAGAAATTCAACCATTTGGCACAAAGTGACCCCTATAAAATTAAAAGACCCATTAATAAAAACAGGTTACAGAAATATATTAGGATTCGATTTAAACTATATGCAGCAACAATAAACTCATGTGAAATTAATTTAATGAAAATTAATCAAATAAAAACAAAACAAAATATTACACTATCATTACTGTTTTTCATCCACGGAATAGCCTACGCGAGTATCGTACCCTGGATTCCAGACATAAAAGAAAAGTTTCATCTAAGTCATTATATGGTTGGAATAATGATATCTGCAATCCCAGCAGGAGCAATTATTATGGGGTTATTGTCCAAGAATTTTATTAACACCATTGGATTATATTGGGCGACAATTATAACATTTTTATTTTTTATAATTATCATATCAATAATACCATTTGCATCATCATGGTATGAAATAACACTGCTGCTCTTCCTGTTTGGGGTTTTCGATGCTTGGGCAGATACCTGTATGAATGTGCAGGCACTTAACATACAAAGATTATATGGCCGAAGCTTGATTAATAGATTTCATGGTGCAGAAAGTATCGGCACAATAATGGGGGGGGGCATCGCCATATCAGCAATTGGATTCGGACTTTCTATGGGACAATTTAGTTTTTCCGTATTGCTTATGAATCTAATAATATTAATTAATTATATGATATTTTTCCGAAAGGGGGATTCATTTGATGAACTTTCCCTTCGTGAAAATATTAAAAAAAGTATGGGCGCCACAGGTACTCAACTGTATATCATTGCGTTAATCTTGCTAACATTCACTTGCGGCATAGAGGAAACAGCAAGTGTTTGGGGTGCTATCTATATGAATGATTACTATCAAGCTCCATCTGTAATTTCAGGTTTACCTTATTTAGCATGTCAGGTATCAATGGTTATAGGGCGAGGATTTGGTGATTACCTGACCAATAAATTGGGTAATATCCCAGTATTAAGATACGGAATTCTAATGGCAGCATTGGGAATCTTAATTGTGATAACCATTCATTCACCAATTGTTTCAATATTAGGTTTTTCACTAATCGGATTAGGGATGTCGGTGGTATTCCCATTAACAATTTCATTTATTGGCCAAATACCCAATATAAACTCGACGAGTGGAATCGCATTCGCAACTTGGATATCAAGAGTTGGCCTACTTATATTCCCACCGTTAATAGGGATGTTAGCCGACATGACATCATTAAGAACTGCATTGATTATGATATTGGTTAGTTGCGTACTGGCATTCTTATTAATTAATACACTATCAAATACACTAATTAAACAGTTAACCTCAGGAGATAGATAATGAAAAAAACAAAGTGGGCTATCATATCAGGGGATGGACTCCCAACGAGTGGTCTACTCACTATTTTTAGAAATGTTGCAGAAATAGCTATAAAAAACAATGATATTATAAATGAAATACCCGCCGATTTAGGATTTTCTTGGCGGCCGGACAAAAAAAAATTTTTCCCTCATGGTAGTACAGAATCACAATATTCAACATGGATGAGAATAAGTTCTATCCATCAAAAATACTCTTATGATAGCGATCATGGGCACTGTTTTACTCATATCAGAAAGAGGGTAGCAAGATATAAATCATTAACAGGAGAAGAAATTAAACAGATCAATCAAGATATTAATTCTATTGCTAAAATTTATGAGGATTATTTCCTAAGTTGGTTTGAAGATAATAAGGTCGATTGGGTGTTTTGCTTAAATATTACCCTTTCGGATGCCGTTCCTGTTAGCCTGGCACTGCACAACGCAGCGAGAAGGTATTGGGCTAAAAAAGATAACGGCGGTATTATTTTTTGGGATCATGACCTATTTGGTAGTTATGCCATTTATGAACATGAAGAAAGACTATATCCTGAAAAACCCAATATATTGACACCCATACCACAAGATAATACCTATACTAAATGGATAGTTGCGTCTGAAGCCTTGGCGAAGGAAAGTAGAGACTATCCAACAGAATTGGTACCTGATGTCATTCCTAATATATTACCGTCAATCGATGTGTCTGCTTTTAGCAATATTCACATTGATTTTTTAAACCAATATAATATAGCTATAGGTTCATCTATTGTTATAGTTCCCGTTAGAGTATTTAGAGTCAAGGGTATCGAAATATCAATAAGTGTTTTTAATAAGCTACTTGATATTTATAAAGAAAAAAAACTACCCACGCCGAAACTGTTGATATTCGGGAACATGAATGAAGATCCTGAGTATGCTCATGATTTAAAAGAGCAGGTAAAAAAATACAACCTAGACAATAGTATTATATTTTTAGATGAAGTACCGATAAAAACATATAAAGATAAAGACAACAAATGGCATTTAGATGAAATTGACTTACTTATCATTTGCCATACGTTATCCGGCGCAGTTTTATTTACACCTAATGTAGAGAACGTGGAAAGTGTCGGTTTAGGTCCAGCACTTGCTGCTATTGCAGGTATTCCCTGCGCAGTAACACAGTATACGGCCTTCACTGAGTTTTATGGCACTGAGTACCATCACATTAAAGTAATCCCAGAACACCCCAGGGATGCTGCACAACAGTTATTTGAATGGATGCAGTTACATGCTGCCGGGGCTGACGAGATTAAAACGCTATTAGCTAATAATAAAAAATTTGTTCAATCAAAATTCCCTAGAGAACCGTGGAGTAAATTCATGCATAAATTATTATAAATAGAGATTATTACTTTCAAAAAAAACTCACTTCAAAGGAATATATAATGAATATTATAGATATAAACATACGCAAAAATAAAAATGAAATACCACCCAAAATAAAAATTTTAATACTCGGCGCTGGAATGTCGGGTTTAGAGTTAGCTAAGCATTTAAATTGTAGAGGAATAAAAGACATCGTCGTTATAGAAGCTGGTCCAGCAGATGATTACAACCATATAAATGCAGGAGGTGAATATGAACGAGCCAATGAATATTGGAAAAATGAAGGATCTGATAAATACTCCTACCGTTCATGGCATTCTTTAAATGAACCTCATTTTGCTAAAGGAACTTGTCTACGTCGTAGAGTCGGCGGTAGATCCCTTTATTGGCATGGTGTTATTTTACCAATAGAGGCTGAGACACTTAAATTCTGGCCTTCAAATATTGCCCATGATCTTACTGAAAGTTGGTTAGGTGGACCATCACTTTACACACAGGTGCAGTCTGAAATGCTCGCATGGGCAGATAAGAATCACGATATAGATTACTCTCTTCAGCTTTCTGGTTTTGAGTTTAAAATAACACCTCAGGTTATTCGTAATATTAATTCATCAGGTGGCTGGGAATCTTATTCACCACTTTCCTATTGGAAAGAAGATAACCAATTAAGATCTAACCCGAAAATAATTCCTGGGTATGAAGTTATGTCACTCATCGTTAAAAATGGTCACTGTATTGGCGCTAAGTTGAGACATATTGGCTCTAATGAGGTACATACCATCTTCGCTGATAAATGTGTTCTCGCCTTAGGTACCATTGAGAATACACGTTTGGCAGCGCAAGTACTTTATGATTCGGGACATTTAATTGAGGAAAAAATAACTGGACTCGTCGATCACATTGTTCAGGGGTTTAATGTGACATTTGAGTATTATAAACTATCCGATATGCTGAGAGAGTTAATTGAATATAAATCTGACACTATATTCTTTTGCCATAGTTCCGCAGGAGAAAGATTTAATTTATTTTTCACTATCACCCAATCATATTTTGGCATTGAATTAGAAGTATGGACAATGGGCGAACAGATCCCCTCCGATCACGGATATATTTTCATAAATAGAAATGATGAGAACATGCCTTTATCAATTTATAGTGGTTTAAATAATGATGATAATGTATTGATACAAAAACAGCGGGATGAACTAAATATATTCTGGCATGGAATTTGTGAAAATATATCAATCCCCTTTTCCCCATTAGTTTTTGAAGGCGGTTTTACTGTCCATGCCAGAACCATGGGGGATGTCTATCATGAATTTCATTCCCCATCGAGGGTAGTCCATGCCAACAAACCCGTCACATGGATAAGCCCACTTGGAACGGAAAACCATGAAAGTAGTACTCTGCCACTGGGAGAAATATTGAATGAAAATCATGAATTTGATCATATCAAAAATCTATATGCTGTTGGCCCAAGTACATTCCCACGACCAGGTGCGGCTAATCCATCGTTAACAACACTCGCACTATCACGTCGACTTGCTTACATTCTTAATTAACAGAAGGCTAAATTAATAAGGATATTACTTTTATGTGTAATCCAATTTATATTCTCGGTACTGCTCTATCGCATGATGGCTCAACATGTCTAATGAAAGATGGCAAAATTATATTCTCGATTGAGAAGGAAAGAATATCCCGAGTAAAACATGATGGATTTAATGATAATTCAACTATTCAATATTGTTTAGATGCTGCGGGTATTGAATATAAGGACCTCTCATTGATAGTAGAACAAAACTCTTATAATCCATTATTTAGCCAATCATTAGAACAGCGGAAAAATAGGGTTTTACCCCCCATGGTGCCGATCATCACACTTTCTCATCACTTGGCACATGCCTACAGTGCCATAGGAACATCACCTTTTGATGATATGGGTATTGTGGTTATTGATGGCCATGGAGGTAGCTTAGACAGTTGTAATGACATTGTTGAGGATATCAAAGGTGCGAATAGTATCCACGTTAACAATCGTTACCGTTACTGGGAAACATGCAGCTACTACGTTTATCAAGATAGTAAAATCAAGCCTATCTTCAAAGACTTCTCCAGGTGGGTTAATCGAAAGAATCGCAAAGACTATCCTGTTTCGAGCTGGGAAATAGAAAATTCTATTGGTGAGTTTTATGAAGGGATAGCGCTGTATATTTTTGGCGAGCTGGATTGCGCAGGTAAGTTGATGGGATTAGCCCCTTACGGAAGGCCGAATGTAATCGATTGGATACCGTTCTACTTCGATTCCAGCAAAGTGGTGTTGCGTAGTGACTGGTGGGCAAAAATAGACCCTCTGTTAAACTCTGGTCCTACTCATTTTCGTGACAACTTCCAATATTACGCCGATTTAGCCTATTGGGCGCAAACCAAACTCGAGGAAGCACTGTTTTATCTGTTCAGCCATTACTACCAACTTTATCCTATGAAAAACTTTGCTTATGCCGGAGGGGTTGCATTAAATGCCACCGCAAATGAAAAGCTCATTACTAATAGTGAGTTTGAGCGTCTCTATATCCAACCTGCGGCGGGAGATAACGGGCTATCAATTGGTTGTTGCTATTATGGCTGGTTGGAAGTGCTGAAGAAAGAGCGAGTAAAACACTCTGGCTCAACATACTTTGGCAAAAAATATGATGATATTAGTGTTATGGCAGAGCTTGAAAAGCATGCCGATAAAATTGAATATACTTACTATGATGATATTGAAGCTATTGCCGCAAAATCCATCGTGGCAGGTAATGTTATTGCCTGGTTCCAAGGGGAGTCTGAATTTGGCCCTCGCGCTTTAGGAAACAGAAGTATCTTAGCGGACCCCCGTAACCCTCGAATGAAAGATCATATTAATACTAACGTTAAATATCGCGAGGATTTTCGCCCTTTTGCTCCTGCCGTTTTACATGAAAAAGCGAATGACTATTTCGACTTGAACCATGATAGTGATCACATGCTATTTATTGCCTATGTCAAAGAAAAATATCGAGCAGCACTACCTTCGATTGTCCATGTAGACGGTAGTGCCCGCGTGCAAACTGTCAAAAAGGAGATGAATAAAAAATTCCATACCTTAATAAATTATTTTTTTGCCGAGACTGGCGTGCCTATATTACTAAATACCTCTTTGAACACCAAAGGAATGCCAATAGTGGAAACCCCTAAGGATGCCGTCAATTTATTCTTAAACTGTGGGCTAGATTTCCTGTTCATCAACAATTACATGATATACAAGAAAAACACGTCATTAATCTCTTTGTATTAATACAACTGTAAATCATATCTGTATGTTAAAAATATGAGGTTTCTATGCATGAAGATAAATCATCTATTGGTGATAATAACAGCCTAAAAATTGGCATTATCCATTTAATAACCGAAGGCGTACAACTTTTTGTCGGCGGAGTAGGTTCTTATATCAGAGGGCAAATTATGGCATTACCGGAGGTAATTAAATTACTGGCTGATAATAATATCAGCTTAGAACCTCATTTTATTGAAATTGCCTCCAGTAAATATAATTATTTTTTTGACACCAGTAATTATGGTTATTTTATTAACCAAATTCATAATATGGGGGGGACCTTTTCAACTGTACCAGACATGACATTGGGGAAAGGCGTTGATTGTTCATGGCCCTACGGTGATGCTTTTCTTGGTAACTTACAGAACTGGCAAATCTCCTCTGCTGCAGGGGCGGCAAAAATTATTGATCTCAGTAGCCATTACGATATCACTCTGGCCTTTTGTCATGAATTGCCGTTTTCGTTCACGCCGCTAATTGCTCGTTTGCATGCGGCTATTGAGAAACGTAATCTAAAAATTATCTATATTTCCCATGGCACGGCATTTAATCATGAAATGCCATTACCGAATCCTGAACGTATTATGGCTGAATCATTGGCTGTTCACTGGGCCAAGATTGATTCTAATATCAAGCTCGGTAATATCAGCAACTTCCTGGCAATGCACTTAGTGGCACAATACGGTGCTGACCCACAATCATTTATACCGACACCTGCAGGAATAAATATCAATGACCCCTGGTTTCGAATACGCAGTGATCAGGAAATCAGTGACACACTCTCATCACACGGAATATCGCTGGATCACTCATTAGCTATCACTTTAGGCAGAGGGGTTCATTACAAACGCCATGATCTGTTGCTCAGAGCAGCCTGTTATCTGGGTAATGATATTCATCCCGTTATTATGAGTGACCCGATTTTGCCGGAGTTATCTGCCTTAGCGAGCCGACTCGATATCTCTGCCTCTCTGATCAATTCTTTTGATCGCGAACTAATGGCATGTCTTATTCAATGGCGTAATACGCGGGTTTGCGTTCTTTCTGCTGAGAATGAACCTAATGGATTGATTCCGATGGAATCACGTTGGCTGGCCAGACAGCAGGGAGCATTGTTAATTGTTGCCGACTCCGGCGGTTTGAGTGAGCAAGTTGAACATGGGATCGATGGGTTCCTTCACATCCCCGGGAACGCAGCAAGTTTAGCGGAAATAATACGCCAGATTTGCCAATTAACCGACGGCGAAATAGATAAAATCAGACAAGCCGGAGCTACATTAATAGAAGAGCGCTATAACTGGCGAAACCAGATTTTGTCTCCACTGAGATATCTGATTCCGCAAATTGCAGCTCTGGACTGATGCAGAGCTACAATGTTCAGTTAAGCATTTTGGCGGTGATTTTTTATTGCAGTTTCAGTGCCCCGATTGCGGTATCTAATATTGCATTTTGCCCATTACGGCTGGCTTCCAGGCAACCCATGGCACCGACTAACATTGGAATATCCAACTCTTTAGCCAGAATAGCGCTATGAGACATGATATGCCCCTTGCTTAAACAGATGCCTTTTACCTGCCGGTGGTTCAGCCCAACCATTTGTGAAGGCAATAATTCCTCGGCTAATAATATAATTTCACCACTAACTGAAAGAGAAACTGGTGGTAGCCCGGTCAAATGGCCCAATGTGCGGTTAAGTATATCGCGGATATCTAATTCCCGAACGCGTAGATACTCATCATCCAGAGCCAGATAATCTTCCACCATTGTCATCAATTCATCCTGCAATGCCGATTCTGCACAAACTAACTGACGCTCTACGCGCGCATCCAGCGCCTGATGCAGTTCCCCATCATCAATCAGCATCACATGAGCGTTAAAAATAGCCGCTGCTTCAGGGCTAATCTGCTGTTCTGCCTGTTGTGCCAACTGCTGCAAATCAGCCACAGTTTGCGCCAACGCCTGTTGTAAACGCCGCTGCTCTTTAGCTACCTGTTCAGCATTGATTGTTTGAGGTAAAAAAACCGGAATGGCGGGTAACCATTGCAACAATGGTGCACTAATCGCGCCACGAGGCACCATGACACCAGTAAATTCCCCCTCACTGGTGGTGGTGACGAATTCGCCAAAATGTTGCCGCGCCAATTGCATAAAAGCATCTAGCGCCTCGCCTGCTTGCTCACCACTGGCCAGCAAACGAATGGTATCACCTTTACGAACTTGCAATATTGCGAGCTGGTTCAGGCTGCGTGGATTCACACACTGACCATTTTTTTCCAGCAGTAAATCTGCCGCGAACGGAGCCAATGCTTCGACCAATTTAGCCGCCGGTCGCACATGTAACCCGTTAGGATTGCGCACCACCCAACTGACACTCTGAGCATCCGCTGCCGCCTTAGCCACCGCATTACTGGCAGGTACCACGGCTTCTTCCCCTAGCTGAGTGGCTTTCGCTATCAACGCCCCCATTGCTTCAGCACGGACGTCGGCAAGTGAAGCGCCAGATGATGCAGCGACGACAGCAGCGAGAGTCCCTTCCACCAGTGGTGCGGCACAGAGTTGCACATGTTGCGCCATATCGGGGTCTAATAGCTCCAGTGCCGTTTCTGCGCTGAGTAAGGCACTGCCTAAATCCATCAAAACCAGTACCCCAGATGGGGTGTAAACCGACTCAATGGCTTCCATCACTTTAATGGCATCCGTGCCAATAGGATGATCCAGGTCGTCTACACCGGCAGCAACCGCTAACTGGCAGCTCCCTTGTGTCATTTGCTGTGCCAGTTCGGCCACACCCTGAGCCAGCAGCGCGCTATGAGAAACTACAACGAGATTGACCATCTTTCCTCCTGATAAACGTGTCAGTCCAGCCTGATTAATGACTGGCAACCTGCCATAACGCCTGCATCATCAGCATGGCTGATGTTGCCCCTGGGTCCTGATGACCAATACTCCGTTCGCCCAGATAGCTGGCACGGCCTTTGCGGGCCTGCATAGTAATAGTGCCGGCCAATGCTTGCTGGGCACGTTCAACGGCCTGCTGCAATGCATCTACCACCGTGACTCCCTGCTGATTTGCCTGTTCGAGTTGCGCCACTACCGCCCACCAAACATCACACATCGTTTTATCGCCCGGTTCCGCTTTACCGCGCATCACTACCCCTTCCACTCCATCTTTAAACATCTGACAAACCGCCGTCAGATCGAGGCTCTGCTTAGCATTCGTGCTTTGTGCTGCGCGAATAAAAAACGTGCCAAACAGCGGGCCGCTGGCGCCGCCAACACTTGAAAGCAGTGTCATACCGGTATTTTTCAGGATAAAACCAATGTCTTTATCGGCAAAGGTCGGTAACTTTTCGACCACTTTATTAAAGCCGCGATTCATGTTCAGGCCGTGGTCGCCGTCGCCGATTTCAGTATCCAACTGCGTCAAAAAATCTCGCTGCTCGCTGAAAACTTCAGCACATAACTGTAACCAACTGACAATTTGTTGTTTGGTGAGTCCCATGTTCTTCTCCTGGCGCATTGTTTTGTAAGATTATTTTCAGCACTTGTGCTGAATTAAACTCAGTGATTCGGGTTGGTGAAAGTCGCGCATCCCTGCGGCTTCAAGTACCAAGGAGATATCAGCAACCCCAGCGCAGCGCGGGGGTACTTACTGGGGCATCCCACAATGACAGGAGTTCATCATCAACTTTCAGCACGGTGATGGACATACCCTGCATATCCAATGACGTACAATAAGAACCAATCAATTTACGCTCGATGGTCAAACCGAATTGTGTACAGCACTCCGCCAGACGGTGCCAGACACCATAAAGTTCCGATAAGGGGGTCGCGCCAAGGTTATTGACCAGAACAATGACCCGATCGCCTTTGGCTAAGGGTTGCTTACTCTGGCGCGTCTCGTTCCAGTCACCGGCTTGTCGATCCCAGTGGCGTAATGTGCGCTGATAGCTGCCGTGATCAATCAAGGTCTGGAACATGGCGTCTACCGTGTTATTCAGTGAAGTAAATGGCCGACGCTCAATACCCGGTTCGCCATGGATACCCACACCAAATTCCATCTCATTTTCAGCCAAAATAAATGACGGCTTACCGGCAGCGGGTACAGTACAAGCACCAAGCGCGATACCAATAGAATGCCCCTGATTATTAATTTTCTGCCCCAGTAGTGCGCATTCATCTAATGAATCACCACGTGCCGCAGCAGCACCGAGTAATTTTTCTATAATGACCGTGTTCGCCACCCCACGCCGCCCGGCGGTATACAGGCTATCTTTGACCGCCACATCATCGTCTATCACTAAGGTAGCAACAGCGGTGCCACCGGCATGCAACAGCTCGGCGGCAGTTTCAAAGTTTAGAATGTCGCCAGTGTAATTCTTAATTAGCATCAGCACACCTGGCCCACCATCAATGGCTTGGCCGCATTCATACATTTGATCGGGGGTCGGCGAGGTAAAAATCTCACCCGGGCAGGCGCCATCCAACATGCCTTCGCCAATAAAGCCACAATGCATCGGTTCGTGACCACTGCCACCACCGGACATCAATGCAACTTTGCCACTCACTGGCGCATCTGCACGGGTGATGAAAAGGGGCTCTTGATGTAATGTTAGCTCAGGATGCGCCGCAACCAGCCCCTGAATTTGCTCCTGTAACACACTCTCAACGCTGTTAATTAATTTTTTCATTTTATGCTCCGCGAACGGGAATGGCTGGAGAACAGAGCTGCCGATGATGAGAAACACCGGCAGACTCGGTCGATTTTCAACTCAGAACGTATTTGCCGCACAGATTAGTTGAGGAAAGCCTGACCCAAGCGGTCAGCTACCATAATTGCAGCATAGACACTGTCAGGTGTGACCTTGAACGGCATGTTGTGGATGGTTTCTCCCTCAGCACAGCTGGCCTTGGCGACATCATGGATCTTGCGTTCAATATCCTGAGAAACGCCCATCTCAGCCAATGTGATTGGTAAACCCAGTTGCTGGCAGAATGAGAGCACTGTCTCGATCTCTTCCATGCTGCTGTTCTGTAATACGAGCTGCGTCAGGGTACCAAAGGCCACTTTCTCACCGTGATACAAGTGGTGGCACTCATCTAATACGGTGAAACCGTTATGAATGGCGTGAGCGGCCGCCAGACCACTACTTTCAAAACCAATACCGCTCAGATAGGTATTGGCTTCGATAATACGTTCAACCGCTTCGGTCACAACACCCGCCTCTACCGCCAGTTTGGCTTTATAGCCCTCCGCCAGCAGGGTTTCGTAACACAAGCGAGCCAGTGTAACTGCCGCTAATGTCGATGCACCACCAGCCATACTGATAGCTTTAGCATCAAAACAGGCTTGTGCTTCAAAATAAGTAGACAGCGCATCGCCCATACCAGCGACCAGCAAACGTACTGGTGCTTTGGCAATAATGGTGGAATCCATCAGTACGATGTCAGGGTTTTTCGGGTAAATCATATATTCAGCGAACTTGCCCTGTTCGGTATAAATAACGGATAAGGCGCTGGTCGGGGCATCGGTAGAGGCAATAGTAGGCACCACAACGACAGGGATATGCTGATAGTGAGCAATCGCTTTAGCCGTATCGAGGGTTTTCCCGCCACCGATACCAACCACTCCATTACAGCCGTGCTTTTTCAGCTCAACCGTCAACCGCTCAATTTCGTGACGGGAACATTCGCCATTAAAGCGGCTGAAATGATGTTCCAGCTCACTGGCTTGCAGGCTGGAGCCGACGGTATCAGCAGTCAGCTTCATGACGAAATCATCAGCAATGATAAAATAGTTATTAGCCAATAACTTAGCAAATTCACCAATGGACTGTAATGCATTGGCACCTTGAATATATTTGGACGGAGATTGAATGACTTTCAGCATATCTTGCTCCTGTAGCGTAAGAGATAATGTAAGAATAAATAATTTTTAGGGTCAATTTGATGAAACTGCATCCACTATAAGCGCAAAAAACAGGCTGAGAACCAACAGTTAAAACGTTCCATTATGAAACTCCGTTATCTCAGCATGGTTTCATATTGGAACGATAATGCCGTAACACAGGGACAGGAAGAGAAGTGGCGCACAGAAGCCGCCAAACAGTGTAAGAAGGTAAAATAGAAATAGGTTTACGCGCGATAGGCACCAGCCATAAAAAAAGCCACCCCAATAAAAGGGGCAGCTTTAGTCATTCTCGGTAGTGCTAACGCCACACTAACCGTTATTCACTGACGGGTTCGTCACTCACTTTCTCTTTAGGTTCTGGATTCATACAACTGTAAATCACTGGTAACACCAGCAATGTCAGCACCGTTGCAAAGCCCAGACCAAACATGATGACCACCGCCATACTCTGGAAGAAAGCATCACTGAGCAGCGGAGCCAGCCCCAGAACCGTGGTAAATGCCGTCAACATAATAGGCCGTAAACGGGCGGTAGAGGCATCAATAATAGCTTCGCGCAGTGGTTTTTCCTGTCGCTGTAAGCCTATCTCTTCCACCAACACAATGCCGTTACGTATCAACATACCACTCAGACTTAACAGCCCCAACAAAGCCATAAAACCGAATGGAATCCCCGTCAACAGGAAGCCTACCGTGACACCAATTAATGCCAGTGGCACCGTCAGCCAGATCGCTATAGCATTGCGCACCGAGCTGAACATCAATACCGTTACGATGAACATAATCAGGAACGCGATCGGCAAACTGGTGAAAATACCCCGTTGTGCTTCCTTGGTACTTTCATAGTCACCGCCCCACTCCAGTTCGTATCCGCGCGGTAACTGAATGGCTTCCACACCCGGTTTGATACGCCGCAACAGTTCAGCAGAGGTCTCACCGCCTTGTTGGGTCGGATCCGTTTGTACCGTCAGCGTCCGCTTGCGATCCAGGCGCATAATGAGCGGATCTTCCCACTCGGTTTCAAAACTGGTGACAACGTTATCGATCGGGATAAAGGCCAGGCGCGCCTGACTCCATACCATCACATCATTCAGCCGTTCTGCATTAAGCCGTTCTGCATCCGGTGTGCGCAGTACAATCGGCATTAAGCGAGTGCCATCACGGTATAATCCTACCGGCAGGCCACCAAAGCTCATGCGCAATGTGCCATCAACTTCGCGTTTATCTACCCCCAGTTCGCGCCCCAGATAGTCGGAGAATTGTGGCCGGATCATTTTGCTACGATCCTGCCAGTCATGCCGTGCACCATCTGCCATCGGATCAGCAATGATCGCTTTTTCCGCTTGCGCTGCCAGGGTTCGTAACACTTCAGGATCCGGGCCAACAAAGCGTGCTTCAATGGAACTGTTGTTGGATGGCCCAAACATGATGCGTTTTATCTGCGCATCAACCTGCGGGTATTCGTCATGCATATAGGATTCGATTTCATCAATCAAACCCGGTATTTGGCTGAGGTCCTCGGTACGAACCATCACCTGCGCATAGTTAGGATAACGACGTTGAGCATTGTAGGTCAGCATAAAGCGCATTGCGCCCTGACCAATCGTCACCATGGTGTCCTCAACCCCTTTTTGCTGCTTGATATACTGCTCAACCTTGTTCGCTATCCCTTCGGTGTAATTGATATCAGTACCATTCGGCAGCCAGATATCAACGAAGAAGATTGGCGTATTAGAGGGCGGGAAGAAGCTCTGGCGAACATGACCAAAACCCACCACCGATGCCACTAACATGGCCGCCAGCAGCACCAAAGTGATACTGCGATGTTGCAGTAATTTATTCAATATCACCCGATAATAGCGGAATAACCACCCATCATAAGGTTGTCTGGCCGGCTTATCGGCATCCACTTTCGCCGGTTTCTGGTTTTGGAATGCCCACTTAGCAAAGACCGGTGTTAGCGTCAGTGCCGTGAACCAACTTAACATCAGCGAGATCAACAACACCTGGAATAACGATTTACAGTATTCACCCGTTGCATCATTGGACAGGCCGATAGGTGCAAAGGCCAGAATGGCAATGATAGTCGCGCCTAACAACGGCATCATTGAGCGCTTCACCACATTGCTAATAGCGGTAAAGATGCTTTCGCCTCGCTGGCGACCAACAACGATACCTTCCACCACCACAATGGCGTTATCCACCAACATACTTAGCGCGATAATCAGCGCCCCTAACGACACTCGCTGTAGCTCGATATTAAATAGCCACATAATGAGCAACGTACCCAGTACGTTAAGTGCCAACGAGATAGCAATCACTATACCGCTGCGCACCCCCATGAAAATCAGCAAAGTGACCACAACAATCAATAGTGCCAACAGGAAGTTAAGGATAAAACCGTTAACCGCCCCTTCAACTTCATGGGACTGATCATAGAACACGTTGATATGCATACCTAACGGGCGTTCACCGTCAAGCTGCGCCAGCCGGGCTTTAATCGCATTACCTACGTTTACCACGTTGACATTCGGGGCAAACGAAATCCCCAGTGCCAATGCAGGTTTACCGTTGGCACGATAAATATTGGTCGGTGAATGGCCAAAACCTTGAGAGACAGTAGCGATATCACGCAAATACACGCTTTTCGGGCTGCCGGGCTGACTTACCAGTAAATTCCCCAGTTCTTGTACACTTTGGAATTCACCGGTTGGATGCAAACGAATAGACTCACTGCCCACCTGCAACTGGCCCGCATCGGACACCACATTCTGGCGGCTCAGTAAATCGGATAACTGCTGTGGCGTGATACCTGCGGCGGTCATCTGGGCACGAGAAATCTCCACCTGAACTTCTTCAGGCAGAATACCCACAATACCCACTTTACCTACCCCGGGTACCAGTACCAGTTCACGTCGCAGTTGCTCGGCAAAATTACGTAAATCCTGGTTACTGTACCCCTCTCCCGTGAGTGAGAAGAAGAAGCCATAAACATCGCCAAAGTCGTCATTGACCATCGGCGCACTGGCTCCCGGTGGCAAACGCACACTGTTATCGTTGATTTTACGCCGCAGTTCATCCCAGATTTGCGGTAACTCATTCGCGCCATATTGTGCGCGAATATTGATAGTTATTTGTGATAAACCGGCACTGGAAATAGAAGTGACGTCGTCAACATAAGAGAGTTCCTGAATGGCATTCTCCAATGGGAGTGTGACTTCCTCTTCTACCTGCTGTGCTGATGCACCATCATAACGGGTGACAACTACCGCCGTTTTGATGGTGAAGGCTGGGTCTTCCAGCCTGCCTATATTGAGATAGGCAATAATGCCACCAATACCCAGCAACAGAATCGTTAGCCAGATACGGGTATTATTATTGATAAAATTGTCAGTCAGCTTCATCAGAGACCCCGCTCACGGACCCAAGCCCGGACAACCTGATTTGGGCGAAGCTCACCGGTACCTGCGGAGACAATCTGCTCGCCATCAGCCAGACCGGAGGTGATTTGAATACCGTTGGCGGTCAATTGAGCTACCTGAACTTTGCGCTCTTCAACATGCATCTGACCATCATCATTCTTGATAACCCAGACTCTTGCATCATTCAATTGGGCAGTGTCTGGGTTAAACACGGCTTCCACTGGTACGATAATCGTCGGATGATCAGTGCCAGACAGATTGCCAGAGTTGATTCTTACCCGGCCACTGATACCTGAAAGCAATGGCATATCAGCCGGGCGCTTCATCGTCAGTGTCACCTGGAAAGTCTGTGAAGCAGAGGTGGTTGAGGTGGTGTGTTCTTTATACTCAGCAATAAATTCGCGCCCCGGCATATGATTAAGTAATACCGTTGGTTTGTAGTTACGATTGCTGATATCCAGCGTAGTAAACAGGCGCTCCGGCACACTGAACACCACATCTAACGTATCCAATGCACTTAATGTGGCAACCGCCTGACCTGGGGCCATGACCTGATGGTTACGCACATTCACATTGGCAATAATGCCATCAAAAGGTGCGGTAATAGTTGCATCACTAAGTTCTTTTTGTGCAATTTCCAAGGACGCACGCGCCGATTCCATCTCAGCACGACGTACATCCAACTCAGCACGAGATACCGCCCTTTGCCCTTGCAAGGTATTGAAACGGTTAAACTGATCGCGAGCCAGATTAAAGGTAGACTGACGATCCCTGACTCGTAGGTTCAAATCCGTATCATTCAGTCTGGCAATGACTTGGCCTTTTTTCACCTGCTCACCTTCACGCACCAGCAACTGTTGCAATTGCCCACTTCGCTTAAAGGAGAGCTGAGTTTCATCGCCAGCTTGTAATCGCGCTGGAAAATAGCGAGTGCCATTTTGCCCACTGTCTTCAACGGTAAATATTTTTACCGGGCGCACACTTTCTGCGACTTCAGGGGGAGTTCTGTCGCAAGCAGCGAGAAGAAACGTTAATAGCAGAGTGATTACTGTTTTTATCTTCACTATAAGATCTCGTTGAGTCAGATTTTAATAATTATTGCAGATTAATTATTCACACTTCTTTATCTGTTTTGGGCTTCACTTTTTTGTGACAGACGGCGCACCAGCGCTCTTATTAGTGTGATTAATAATCCCCCGGTAAACATCCCTAGAAAATAGATCAGCACAATTAGCACCGAAATGGGTAGTGTTATTTGCATGGAAAGTAAAGATAAGTTCACTAGCCCGCTGTTTTGAAATACAAAAAGCGTCATCAGGGTCACTATCAGCAAAAAGCACACTAAATACACGTATTTCACTTGATCACCCTTTTCATCTTAGTTCATCATTTCTCGGCTTTAAAAACGTAATGTCGTGCTTTCTTGCCAAATACAAATCTCTGGCTGCTAAAACAGAGATAGCCAATAGCGAAATAGCACTACTCTGCTACTCACTATCAGCTATTTTTTAAGAGCAACTGCGCTATACCCTATATAATTCGAGTTGCAAGAAGGCGGCAATTGAGCGAATCCCGATGAGCTTACATAAGTAAGTGATTCGGGTAAGTGCGCGCAGCTAATACCCCTGTGGCTTCAAGGCCGAAGGACATCCCCAAAGTCATTGGAGCCACAGGTAGGCAGCCAGCAAACGAATCCCGATGAGCTTACATAAGTAAGTGATTCGGGTAAGTGCGCGCAGCTAACACCCCTGTGGCTTCAAGGCCGAAGGGGATTAGTAGTCGACGGCATCCCGGATGATTGGACACGTCATACAGTGACCGCCCCCACGCCCACGGCCTAATTCACTGCCGACTATCTCAATCACTTCGACCCCTTCTTTACGCAACTGGGTATTGGTTTTGGTATTACGGTCATAGGCCAGCACCACACCTGGTGAAAGAGCAACCATGTTATTACCACTGTCCCATTGTTGACGTTCTGTATCGTAATCATTACCTTCGGTCTCAACCACACGCAGTTTTTTCAGGTTAAGCGCGCCAGCAACTACTTCAACAAAGGTGCCTTTATCACGACTTAACTTAATGCCGGTCGGGCCATTATCAGGGCGCAGTGAGAAGGTTTGGATCTGATTAACAATCGCCGGATATAACGTCACTACATCACGGTCGCAGAAGGTGAACACGGTATCCAGATGCATAGCGGCACGCAATTTAGGCATGGCCGCGATCATGACGCGCTCCACCTGCCCTTCGCTATTTTTAAACAGCGATTGCGCCAACTGCGTGATTGCCTGATGCGAAGTTCGCTCACTCATGCCGATTAACACGGTTTTATTACCGATTGGCATCACATCACCGCCTTCCAGCGTCGCAGTGCCGTGGTGCTGCGTCGGGTCACCCCACCACACTTTCACATTGGCGTCACCAAAGTCCGGGTGGAATTTATAGATAGCCGTGGTGAGGATGGTTTCTTCATGACGCGCCGGCCAATACAGTGGGTTTAGTGTCACACCGCCATAGATCCAGCAAGTGGTATCGCGGGTATACAGTGTATTGGGCAACGGTGGTAACAAGTATTCAGTAATACCAACCGCTTCGCGGATCAGCTTCAACTCTTCTTTGTCACATTTACCGTCTTTATGCAGTTCGGTGGTGGACAAGCCGCCAATCAGCACTTCAGCCAGCACGCGCGGCTCCAGGCTTTCCAGATAGCTGCGGGTTTCTTGCAAAATGCCCAATGACACTTCATTCGGCACAATTTGCTGATCCAAAATCCACTTTTTCGCCGCTGGAATGGCGACCGTTTCAGCCAGCAGATTATGCATCTCAACCACATCAACACCGCGTTCACGCATTTTGGTCATAAAATCAAAATGGTCGCGCTTGGCTCTCTCTACCCACAGGACATCATCAAATAATAATTCATCACAATTACTTGGCGTCAGGCGGTTATGGGCACGTCCTGGGGCGCACACCATTACTTTATGTAACTTGCCGACTTCAGAGTGAACACCAAACTTAGGTTTAGCGTGAGTTTTCTTAGCTTTATCTGACATAAGAACTCCAATAAATTATATGGTGATAATCCCGGTAGCAATGCTATAAATCGCAGCCACCGCAGCAACAATCAGAACAATAAACAGTATTCTTTCATAGGAATTAAAGGCTTTTTGATGCTGTTCACGTTTGGCAATCAGATACAAAATAGTGCCCGGCCCGTAAATAATGGCCGACAACAGCACGTATTTCAGGCCGCCGGCGTAAATCATCAGAGCAGAGTAGAAAGTCGCAATGATGGCAAAAATCAAATCTTTTCTATGACCACGGTTATTCGTTTCGTAAGTCTCACCGGTCCATGCCAATTTCAGGCCATAAGCCCCTACTAACAGATAAGGGATCAGAGTTAATGAACTGGTTAATTCCAGCGCCAGTTGAAAAGCATAATCAGTAAACAAGGTGAGAATTAAGAATATCTGTATAAAGATGTTGGTCAGCCAAACCGCTGCTGAAGGCACAGCATTGCTGTTTTCAGTCGCGAAGATTTTTGGCATGCTGTTACTCTTAGCCGCCGAAAACAGCACTTCCGCTGCCAGTAGTGACCATGATAAATAAGCACCCAACACGGAGATAATCAGACCCACACTGATAAATATTGCCCCCCAGCGGCCGACTATCGCCTCTAACACCCCAGCCATTGATGGCTGGCGTAATGCCGCCAAATCAGGGCGCAGTAACACGCCGTAAGACAACATGGTGATCAATACCAGCAGGCACAGCACACCAATAAAGCCCAGAACGGTCGCGATACCAACATGGCTACGTTCTTTGGCATAACGTGAATAAACACTCGCACCTTCGATACCCAAGAATACAAATACTGTGACCAGCATGGTGCTACGTACCTGAGAGAATAGAGACTCAGGTTCAACTGACGTGGTGATTGCCGCCGCCGCATGACCAACATAGCCATAGTCATTCAGATGGGATAAATCAGCACCTTTAATCACATCTGGCGTACCCCAGAAGTTCAGCGCAAAAACATCACCTTTAAAGGCAAAAATCAGTACGATGACGAAAATGAAGATTGGAATTATTTTTGCGAAGGTGGCGATGGTATTAATTGCTGCAGCTTCTTTAACGCCGCGCAATATCAGGATATGGAATCCCCACAAGATAACGGAGGCAATTAACACCGCCGGAATAGTATTACCATCACCAAATATAGGGAAGAATGCCCCTAACGTTGATTTGATAAGAACAAAATAAGAGACGTTACCAATACAGGTACCGGCCCAGAAACCTAATGCAGAAGCAAAACCAAGATAATCCCCGAAGCCCTCTTTTGCGTAAATGAATACACCAGAATCGAGATTAGGTTTACGCTGCGCTAATGTTTGAAAAACAAAAGCCAGCATTAGCATCCCACCCCCCGCTATACACCAGGCGATAAGTGCGCCAAACCCACCGGTTGCTCGTCCAAATGTTGCCGGCAATGAAAATATACCGGCCCCGATCATTGAACCGACCACCAAAGAGGTAAGGGCCGGTAAAGATAATTTATTCGTTGTTGAATTGGCCATGATGCTCTCAATGACATTGGATAAATTAAGTTAAATGTAAATTCTGCTTATCCTACAAACAGATTCACCCAGACCCACTTATCAATATAAATACATAGTTATCATAGCTTCCTTTAAAACTATTGCATAATGCCGGGAAAGTAGACCAAATCTTACAATATGTAAATTCTTGATAAAATTATCACATACATCAGAATTTTGTAACAGTGTTCAAAGTCATCATTTTGTATATTCAGAAAATGACATTTCAGTTTAATTCACTGCAATCCACCTATTCTATTAGCATAGAAATCTGTTTTTATTAGACGGATCATTTAAGATGATTCCAGTACCCGCATTAATTTAATAATAGACATATGAACGAGAGTCCCTGCCATCTTGCGGACTCTCGTTCTATGAACTAAGCTTATAGATTAACCATTAAAAATATAATTTAAATATCCTTAAATTTCAATAAGTTAAAAATAATCCATTCCATTGTTAAAATAGGCAATGTCTTATTAAAATTCTCTATTAGCTCACATTTACTCCCCTATATCCGCCATCAATCAGACGCAGACAATCAGATGACAGCCACATTTATATACTCCGTTTTAATTTTTATAAAACGGATGTAATAGTTTTTTAAATCATTATTGCGTAGTTACTATTAGAGATAAAATCAATAAAAATCGTATTATTACAATAATTATTTAGATTTCATTTAGATTTCATTTAGATTTCATTTAGATTTCATTTAGATTTCATTTAGATTTCATTTAGATTTATTGTGAACATTAAATATTCGATTTTTACATCTAGTCAAGTGAAAATCGTCACTTGATAACGCCAATAAATCACATAAAACCAGTGCTTTAATTTTAAAAAATCAAAAAACACAGAATCAATCACCAGTAAAAAAGTGCTTTAGATAGCGAATATATTCATCTTTCCCATAATTTCATTAGGAACATTGATATTTAATGTCGAAATATCTTACCATTTATAGGGTTATAATGATGAAATCACGTAGGAAAAGCCAATTTTTCCTCTTATTATTCCTACAATGTATAAGAAAGCGTAAATAAAATACGTATATTTAGTGTGTAATATGTACATTTTATTAAAGACCTCCTATTTCAAATAGAGATGTCAGCCTTTCCGTTAAAATTCACTTTTTAGCTTCAAAGCATGCATCATCATGACGGAATCAACAAAAACGGCCCCCATTAGGAGCCGTTTTATAGCACGTCAAATTAGCAGAAATGTGTAACTGTTATGTCAATTGCTTATCCGATACATGCTGCGTCTCTGTCACTGAATAGCCCGCCAAAATTGCTACGAAGATCATAAATAGATGGCCTTCAGATGAGTCCAGCAGGAATGAATTAAAGAAATTACACGCCATATAACTGGTCAATACAGCCAGTAGTACATTGCGTAAAACCGGTGTTTGTTGCCAAATAACGCGATAACAACAAACAATCCATGCCAAAAAGATAATTAAGCCAACAAAGCCTGATTGGATCGTTTCCAACAGATATTGGTTGTGTGGATTATTGATTTTGTAATTGATCTCTGGGTTCTCATAATAGAAGCCGCCAGCACCGTGCCCCAGAATAGGTGACTCTTTAATTAGCCGCACCGCTTCAATGGCAAAGGCCGAACGTTGCCCCATCGAACTACGACAAGCATCATTTACATCATCCGCAGACGCGGCCATACAGACTTTTATCTCATCGACACCCTGCACGATACGGTCGGTCGCTTTATTGGGTATCAGTAGTAGTGCAGCAAAGGCTATCGCCCCTAACACTACCAATAGCCAGCGTTGGCGGCGCCCCAGAGAGAAGAATAGCCATATCCCTAGCCCAACAACTAATGCCACATAACCGGTTCGCCCCAATACCAAGAACAGAATACTGTAGCTCGCCGCTGCCACCAGCAAGCCATACCCCCAGCGTTTCCAGCCCTGATTTTTAAAGGCCAGTGCCAGCCACAACATGGCGGCCAAAGCCATAAAGAAGTTTTGGGTAATTTGCAGTTTAAAGATAGTCGGATTGGTTGGATCTACATTGCCAATGGGAATGTGCAACACCCCAACGGCCAGTGTTCCGGCTAATGCCACCGCGTTAGCCGCTAAGAAGCCGATTCCAAACAATTTTATCAACCGTGGTTGGTTGATAAAAAACAGGGCTAACGGTAATACATAAAGAAATTTCTTATCTTTACCCACCATATCCGGGCCATAACTGTTGTGATGAAACAGTAGTGACAATGCCAACAATGCAAACATCGCAGCAGGCAGGTAAACCAACGGATTCGTCAGTAATGGTTTGAATTGCAATGTGTTGCGATTAATTATCAAACAGATCAGGATTAAAACCAGCGAGATATTGATCAGTGGGTTGGATGTCGGTAAAGAGATACCTAGCAGCAATGCTGCAATACCCCCCAGCATTTCACTACGGCGGTTGACCGTGAAAGCGGCCGGTGAAGAAGTCGATGGGATTGTCATAATTCTCTCAGCTTAAGCTGGTTAGCGGAAAATAAGGTTACTGATGCGCCCCCGTTAATGGCTTTGGGCGCGCCACGCATCAACAGCACTGATAACTTCGCTCACCGGAATGGCGTTCAAATACCGATCGGTAGTGTCAGTATCTATCTCATTAGGGTGTGGCAACGTGCGGTAATGCCCGGCCCATAACAGCGTGTGTGGAGCCTGCCACGGATGCCATTGGTTAAGATTACTGGGGCCAAAGAGAACCACTGCGGGTGTTTGTAAGGCTGCAGCCATATGCATTGCCACGGAATCTACGCCAATAAAGAGCTTAGCGTTATCGATAAATACTGCCAGTTCCGGTAGCGCCAGCAGGCCAGACAAATTAACTACCTTCTCGGGTTGTGTGCATCCGGCAATGATCTCAGCAATATAATCCAATTCAGCCTGATCTTTGCCGCCGGTAAGTAGAATGGTTTCACCTTGCTCAGTGAGATGATTTACCAGTTGGCTAAATGATTCACTGGCCCATGTTTTGAACTTCCAGCGAGCAGAAGGTTGGATCAATATATAGTCATTGATATGGCGTTGTTGGCACAATTTCTGTACCCGTTCAACATCGTGCACACCATAAGACATGGTAACATCAGTAATAATATCAGCCAGTTGCAGTGGCGCGAGAATATCCAGATTATTGAGTACGGTATGCCTTTTGGCCGCATTGGGGATATCAACCAATGTAGAATGACAATAGCGCCATAGCCAGGTATCGCGTTTGGGATAATGAAAACCAATACTGAAGCCAGGTTTTAATAAACGGCAATACGCTGCGGCTCGCCATTGATCGGATAAATTGAGAATCAGATCATAATGGTGTTCTTTCAATGCATTAAACAGCGCTTTTTCGCCACTGATTTGGGCCTTTAGACCCGCATGCTTGAGGCCACGGTCAACAATAAATGCATGATTGACCGTTTTGTTCTCCCGCAGCATATCTTGCGTTCCGCCATACAGCAGCACGTCGATTTTTGCTTGTGGGTAGTTGGCTTGTAAGGTACTCAGTAGTGGCGTTGTGAGTAAAACATCGCCGAAATGGCGTAATTTAATCACTAAAATGCGCTGAACGTTACTTTTGTCCCGCAGTGTATCTGGCAGGTTAAATGCTCGCTGTTGGGCGGTAGCAACAGGAGCAGAAGGTTGCCCGGCAGGTGATTCTGTCTTATTTGATGTATTCATCATAGGATGCGCCATCATCGGCAACGAAGGGGGGCAATAATGCTATCCAAGTGTTTGCTGCATGGCAATTCTTTTATATCCGTCATACTTCAAGCTTCATGTGCTTTGGCTGCCCTCGCTCACCCCAGTCACTTACTTGAGTAAGCTCCTGGGGATTTACTCAGTTGCCGCTTTCCTGCAACTCGAATTATTTAGGGTATAGCATACCAATATCTTTCTTACTTAACTCTATAAAGCCACGAATGATTGTAATGATCATTCTGCCCCGAAACTCAAGCTGGCAAGTAAGATAATTATCAGAGGAAATTGGCGTTATTGGCGCAGGCAGATTGAGTGCGGAAAGCCGCACAGCCAACGGAGCGTACACGCAGTACGTGACGGCGGCGAGCACTGCCCCGAAACTCAAGCTGGCAAGTAAGATAATTATCAGAGGAAATTGGCGTTATCGGCGCAGGCAGATTGAGTGCGGAAAGCCGCGCAGCCAACGGAGCGTACACGCAGTACGTGACGGCGGCGAGCACTGCCCCGAAGCTCAAGCTGGCAAGTAAGATAGCCAATTTTAGAGGCCAGGGGCTTTCCATAGGGAAGTCGTCAACCCACTGTCCACCAGCGACAACTGATCGGTATACACTGCTTGCCAGTTTACTTTTGCGGCTTGATACAGTGCCTGATGCTCGATGTTCGGGGTGTATTCTCGCTCCCAGCGCACTAGCCGCTCACCGGTTTTATCTAGCGCGTCATACAGCCCGACCCCCACACCCGCGGCGATAGCACAACCGAGAGCCGTGGCTTCTTTGACAACGGGTACTCGTACAGGAACCCCGGTCACATCGGCCAAAATCTGGCTCCACAGTTTCCCTTTTGAACCTCCGCCTGCAAATACCACTGAGGCTGCTTTGACGCCGGAGAACTCAGCAATTTGCGCTAAGTTACAGGCCGAGACTATCGCGGCATTCTCTTCCAGAGCACGGAACAGGGTAGCTTTGTTGCATTTTTCTGGATCAAGTGAAAGGTTAATAAAGGAAGGTGCGGCGTGATACCAGGATTTGAAGCGCATTACATCGGAGAAAATCGGCATGATGCCGTATGCCCCTGCCGGTACGCGGGCGGCCATATCCTCCAATAAACTGTAGGTATCGATACCCAGCCGCTGAGCCAGTAATTTCTCTTCGGCGCAAAATGCATCACGGAACCAGCGCATGGTCAAGCCGGTAAAGAAACTGATGGATTCAGCCTGTACCATACCGGGAATAACATGAGGGTTAATACGCGTATTCATATCCGGATCGGTAATCGGCTTAGGCAAATTAACCACCTGCTGCCAGAAGGTGCCGCCCAATACTGCGGTCTGACCCGGTTGAACGACCCCCAACCCCAAACAACCTAATTGTACATCACCACCGCCCATCACCACTGGCGTTCCCGCCAGCAGACCACTCTCTTCTGCGGCTTGTGCTGTGACATGGCCTAGCAGTGTTCCAGTTTCTTTGACCGGCGATAAAATATCGGCACGTAGTCCAGCCATCTCCAGCAAGCTCGGTTGCCAGTTACGGGTGACTAAATCCAGCATGCCGGTGGTTCCTGCATTCGAAGGATCAACCGCCAGTTCGCCACTGAGCATATTGGCTAGCCAGTCGCTTATCATGGTTAATGTACCCGCCTGGCGATAGATATCCGGGCGGTAATGCGCCAGCCACAGTAACCGAGGCATAGCACTTAGTGCCAGAGTTTGGCCTGAACATTGATAAACCTCGAATTCAAACCCATCATTATGCAGCTCTTTAAGCTCACTGACTTCACGGCTGGCACGGGCATCCACATTGGCACACGCCCAAATAGGTTTGCCACTGCGATCATAAAGCACAATGCCTTCGCGCATTGAGCAGGCAGCCACGGCGCGAATAGCACTCGCCGGTAGCTTAGCCTGATGCAATGCTTGGCGGATGCACTGGCAGGCCAACTTCCAGTTAGTCGCTAAATCAAACTCCATCGACCCTGGGACATCAGGTACTGGCAAATGTAGCCACTCAGCCTGTCCGGCCGCTATCTGATTACCATTAAGATCAAATATGACAGCCCGGACACTGCCGGTGCCGGCATCCAGCGCCATCAGGTATTCAGCCGATGTGGTCGTAGAGAATTGACTCATTACGCTATCCTCTGTTTTATATGAATTTATGAATAAACCTGTCCTCTACTGCTTTTTTCTCAAAAGAATAATCAAAACTATTGGCGTAATTCTTGAACCCCTGCGCAAGCCTAAGCTGGCAAGTAAAATAGCCAATCAAATCAATTTGATGATTGATCTTGCTGTTAGCTCATCCGTCACTAATGCATTCACGTATTTTCCGCGCAATGCAGCCACAATCGCTTCTGATTTTTCAATGCCACCGGCGACACCAATCACTGTCGGGATGTTGGTCAGATCTGTCAGTGAGACGCCAATCAGCTCCTGGTGAATCTGCATATCCGGCACCAATGCGCCATCGGCTTGCATAAAGTAGCCAAGGATATCGCCGACCGCCCCCTTGCGACTGAACATCAGTTGTTCACCTTCACCGATATAGCCGGAGCGTAAAATGGTGGCCTCTTTTTGCTGATTGACCGAACCGATACCCACGACGGCAACATCAGCCGCTCGGGCGGCTAGCATCACATCGCGCACACTGTTTTCCTGACGGAATGTCTCCGCCACTGTGGCACTGGAAGCACGCAACGGCGCAGGAATAATGCTGACCTGACAAGCGGCATCCAACTGGCCAATACCGGTCATATAAGAGCCAACCCCACCGGAAAGCGTCACCAGTCTGACCTGCTGCGAAGCGATAAAACCGCTTAAATGCTGTAAGGCACACATGGTGGTTTCACCAAAGCCGACTGCCAGTAGTTGTTGTGGTTGTATCAATGCCATCAATAAATGTGCAGCGCCAATCCCCAACCGGCTACTGATACTGAGATCAGCCAGAGAAGGCAGAATGCGGATATGCTTGAGGCCGAAATGCTGTTGCAAGGTGTTTTCCAGTTCCAGACAACCCTCATAGCGCGAATTAATCTGTACCCGAATAACCCCAGACTGGCGGCCTTTTTCCAGCAATCTGGAGACCTTCAGTCGGGTTAACCCCAACAGTTCGCCAATATCCCCTTGTGTTAAGCCATCGTGATAATAAAACCACGCAATGCGAGCGAGCAGTTCCTCTTCACTCATGCTATTACCCGGATATTTGTATTCATCGTTAGACGACATGGGTTTTTCTTTTGTTACTGATTTTTCTCTCATCATTAGCCGTGATCCCTATTGCCGCTTTCTCATTCTTCATTGATTCATCATCGATCAAAAATCCACGGTCTGATAAATGCTATACCCAAGAGATTTCAAGATGCAGGAAGGCGGCAAGCGAAAGACAAATTGGTTGTAAACCATTTTGAACAGCGCTTGCGCTGGCCCGTAGGGTGAGCCTCTGATGAGGTTCATAATCCCGATGAGCTTACATAAGTAAGTAATTCGGGCGATTGAGCACAGCCAACACACCTACAACTTGAAAGATGACGGGTATAAATCTCAGTTGAGAACTACGCTAACAGCTTAGGCAATACATTTGAACACATTTTAATTTAAATTTTTTTATTCACGTAAATGTGATCTTGATTACGCCATAAATGGGATTATGCAGCTATCTTTTTTGAACACTTTTAAATTTAAAATATTTTTGTTCATAAACAGGAGCCACTGATGCCGCACACCAATCCGCCACCGCTGCTCCAGGTTCGTGGTATCAGCAAGCAGTTTTCCGGCGTAGTGGTATTGAAGAGTATCGACTTTACTCTGCAACCAGGACAGGTACATGCCCTGTTGGGAGGAAATGGCGCGGGGAAATCGACGTTGATGAAGATCATCGCCGGCGTGCTGCCACCAGACAGCGGTACCATCGAGATCAATGGGCAACCCTGCCTTAATCTCACCCCAGCAAAAGCACATCAACTCGGTATCTATTTGGTCCCCCAAGAACCGATGTTATTTGCCAATCTGTCGGTACAAGAAAATATTCTGTTTCGTTTGCCCAAACATCAGGCAGATAAGAAGAAGATGGCGCAATTACTCAAAAACCTGGGTTGCCATTTGGATCTGTCAGTCAGCGCCGGTTCACTGGATGTAGCAGATCAACAGCTAGTAGAAATTATGCGCGGCTTGATGCGTGACTCACGTATTTTGATCCTTGATGAGCCAACAGCGTCACTAACACCGGCGGAAACCAATCGTCTATTTAGCCAAATCAAAATGTTATTGCAGCAAGGTGTCGGAGTGGTATTTATCTCCCACAAATTACCTGAAATTCGTCAACTGGCAGATTGGGTCAGTGTCATGCGCGATGGTGGCATCGCTCTAAGTGGCGCCACCACTGATTTCTCCATCGATACGATTATTCAGGCCATTAAGCCACAGGCCAAAAACAGCGAATTATCTGATACCCAGAAGCTATGGCTGGAACTGCCCGGTAACCGCCGCTCTCAAGCGCGTGCTCAGTCCAATCAACCGGTGATAGAAGTTGCCGATCTGAGTGGTGAAGGTTTTGCCCATATCTCTTTTGAGGTGCATGCCGGTGAAATCCTGGGATTAGCGGGGGTGGTTGGTGCGGGCAGAACAGAACTCGCTGAAACACTCTATGGTTTACGACCCGCCAGCGGTGGCCACGTCAGGCTGGAAGGGATTGATATCACATTGATGAAAACCGTCAATCGTCTGGCAACCGGGTTGGTTTATCTGCCGGAAGACCGCCAAGCCTCCGGCCTCTATCTGGATGCTCCGCTCAGTTGGAATGTCTGCTCGCTCACCCAGGGTAATCAGGGGTTATGGACACATCCGGCACAGGAAGCCGCCATTCTGGAACGCTATCGGCGGGCACTAAACATTAAGTTCAGCCACCTTGAGCAACCCGTGCGCACCTTGTCTGGTGGCAATCAACAAAAGCTGTTGATTGCGAAATGCCTTGAAGCCAATCCGTTGCTACTGATTATTGATGAACCTACTCGTGGCGTAGATGTATCAGCGCGCAGCGATATTTATCAATTGATCCGCAGTATTGCCTCTCAGCATGTGGCGATCATTTTTATCTCGTCAGATCTGGAAGAAGTAGTGCAGATGGCTTCCCGGGTGTTGGTCATGCATCAGGGTGAAATCAGTGGCGCAGTCAGTGGGGCGGAAATGAATGTCGATACCATTATGCATCTGGCCTTTGGTGAACATAATACCGATGCGCGCCAATCTGCTGAAAGCGAGGGCGCATCATGTTGAAATTTATTCAAAGCTATCAATTTATTCAAAACAATCGTGAAGGTACCGCACTGCTGGCGATTTTGGCTTTATTTGCCTTGCTTGGTGTGATCGACAGTAATTACTTCACCTTGCAAACCTTCACCATGATTTTCAGCAGCGCACAGATCCTGATCCTGTTAGCCATCGGCGCCACCATGGTGATGCTAACCCGCAATATCGATGTGTCCGTCGGCTCCATTACCGGCTTATGTGCCGTCACTGTGGGTATGGCGCTCAATGCTGGTTTCGGGCTGGCAATCTCCTGCCTGTTTGCTCTGCTGGTCGGCATGGTGACGGGCTTCTTTAATGGCATTTTGGTTACCTGGCTGCGCATCCCGGCGATTGTCGCCACCCTGGGTACGCTGGGGTTGTATCGCGGCCTGATGCTATTGATAACCGGCGGGAAATGGATAGAAGGGCTGCCAGCAGACTTGAAAAGTTTATCCACCCCCATTCTGTTTTCTATCTCTCCTATCGGCTGGCTAATTATGCTGCTGATTGTAGCTATGGCCTTGTTGCTAGGTAAAACCGCCTTTGGCCGCAGTTTCTATGCTACCGGCGATAACTTGCAGGGTGCACGCCAACTGGGGATCCGCACCGACAGTATTCGTATTTTTGCCTTCTCAATGAATGGGGTGATGGCCGCGCTGGCAGGGATTGTCTTCGCCTCCCAAATTGGCTTTATCCCTAATCAGACGGGCAGTGGGTTAGAGATGAAAGCCATCGCCGCCTGTGTTCTCGGTGGGATCAGCCTGCTCGGTGGTACCGGCACCATTCTTGGGGCCATTCTGGGGGCTTACCTATTAACACAAATCGACAGCGTGCTGGTGCTACTGCGCCTGCCTGCTTGGTGGAATGACTTTATTGCCGGACTGGTGTTGCTGGGTGTGCTGGTGTTCGATGGCCGCCTGCGCTGTGCCATTGAGCGCAATATCCGCCAGCAGAAATATGCTCGCTTTAATGCTCGCCCGGCAGTTTCTGGTAAGTCGACAACTTCGGATAAGAAGAAAAACGTTATACCCAATAGATTTCATGATGCAGGAAGGCGGCAAACGAGAGAATCCCGATGAGCATACAGTGGTAAGTGATTCGGCTAAACGAGAGTAGGTAACACACCTGCAATTTGAAAGATGAAGGGTATAAAAAGAGGTGGCGCGATGAATATATATCGCCGTTATGGATGGGAACTGGCCTTGGCTGCACTGTTAGTGCTGGAAATCCTGCTGTTTGGTTTATCGAATTCTCGCATGCTGGATATCAACGTATTGCTGTTCAGTACCAGTGATTTCATCTGCATCGGCATTGTAGCTTTGCCGCTGACCATGGTGATTGTCAGTGGCGGAATTGACATCTCATTCGGTTCAACTATCGGATTGTGCTCCATATTCCTAGGCGTGATGTTTCAAGCTGGCGTCCCCATGAGTGTCGCGATCCCGCTGACACTGGTGGTTGGCGCGTTATGCGGTTTGATTAATGCCGGGCTGATTCTGTATACCGGCGTCAACCCGTTGGTCATAACTCTAGGCACCATGTACCTGTTCGGCGGCAGCGCCTTGCTGTTGTCCGGCATTTCCGGCGCGACCGGCTATGAGGGCATTGGCGGTTTCCCAACAGCCTTTACCGATTTTGCCAACCAAACGTTGTTCGGCCTGCCCGTCCCACTGGTTATCTTTATGGTCTGCGTGCTGCTGTTCTGGCTACTGATGCACCGCACTCATAGCGGCCGCAACGTATTCCTTATCGGGCAAAACAGTCGGGTGGCCCGTTACAGCGCCCTGCCCGTCGCGCGTACCTTATGCATCCTGTATGCCCTGACGGGTGTGGCGTCTGCGATTGCCGCGGTCCTATTGGTCTCTTATTTCGGTTCGGCACGCTCTGATTTGGGGGCTTCGTTCCTGATGCCAGCCATCACCGCAGTGGTACTGGGGGGCGCTAACATCTACGGCGGCTCTGGCTCCATCCTCGGGACGGCACTGGCGATATTACTGGTGGGTTACTTACAGCAAGGTTTGCAAATGATTGGCACACCAAACCAGATATCGAGTGCGTTGTCCGGTGCATTGCTGATTCTAGTGGTGGTTGGGCGCTCTATCAGCCTGCACCGACATCTGATTCATGAATGGCTGCAACGTCGTCGCAGCAGACACACCCTAAGTTAATACCTGTTTTCTTTTGTAGTGAAATTGCCAACACCTCTACCCCTAGCTTCTTCGGAGATAGCAATGAAAACACAAAGATTAAAAAAGCTGGCACTGGTTTGTGCCCTTGGATTTGCCTGTATCACTACTGCTCAAGCGGCAGAACGCATCGCATTTATCCCGAAACTGGTCGGGGTCGGCTTCTTCACCAGCGGCGGTAAAGGTGCCGTTGATGCCGGTAAAGAGCTGGGTGTGGATGTGACCTACGATGGCCCGACAGAACCGAGTGTTTCCGGCCAGGTTCAGTTAATCAATAACTTCGTCAATCAGGGTTACAACGCCATTGTGGTTTCGGCAGTCTCACCGGATGGACTGTGCCCTGCGTTAAAACGCGCGATGCAACGGGGCGTCAAAATCTTGACCTGGGACTCTGATACCAAACCAGAATGTCGCTCGATTTACATCAACCAAGGTACCCCGAATCAATTGGGTTCGATGCTGGTCGATATGGCCGCGAATCAAGTGAAAAAAGATAAAGCCAAGGTTGCCTTCTTCTATTCCAGCCCGACGGTTACCGATCAGAACCAATGGGTCAATGAAGCGAAGAAAAAAATCCAACAAGATCACCCCGGTTGGGAAGTGGTCACCACCCAGTTCGGCTATAACGATGCCACAAAATCACTGCAAACCGCAGAAGGCATCTTAAAAGCTTATAGCGATCTGGATGCCATTATTGCCCCAGATGCCAACGCCCTGCCCGCTGCGGCACAAGCAGCAGAAAACCTGAAACGCGACAATGTGGCGATCGTCGGCTTCAGTACTCCAAACGTGATGCGCCCTTATGTTCAGCGCGGCACGGTCAAGGAATTCGGTCTGTGGGATGTGGTTAATCAAGGCAAGATTTCAGTTTATGTCGCCAATGAAATGCTGAAAAAAGGCGACCTGAATGTCGGCGATAAAATTGATATCCCGAACATTGGCGTGGTTGAAGTGGCACCGAATAGCATTCAGGGCTATGACCATGAGGCTAAAGGCAGCGGCATTGTGTTACTGCCACAGCGGGTCATTTTCACTAAAGAAAACATCGACAAATACGATTTTTAATCTCGGCGGCCCGTCCACCGGCGGGCCGGAACAGGACTAAAGGAGTAATAACAGATGGCTGATTTAGACGATATTAAAGACGGTAAAGATTTCGGTATTGGCGTGCCGCAGATAAATCCTGCCTTTACACTGAAAGGCTCGGGTTCACTGGATTGGGGGATGCAATCCCGGCTGGCGCGAATTTTCAATCCGAAAACCAATCGCACGGTAATGCTGGCATTTGATCACGGTTATTTTCAGGGGCCGACCACGGGCCTGGAGCGGATTGATATCAATATCGCCCCGCTGTTTGAATATGCCGATGTCCTAATGTGTACCCGTGGCATTTTGCGCAGTATCGTCCCCGCGTCGGCCAATCGCCCGGTGGTACTGCGCGCATCTGGTGCCAACTCGATTCTGACTGATTTATCCAACGAAGCGGTGGCGGTGGCAATGGAAGATGCATTGCGGCTCAACTCCTGCGCCGTGGCGGCACAAGTCTATATCGGCACTGAACACGAGCATCAGTCGATTAAAAATATCATTCAATTAGTTGATCAGGGAATGCGCTACGGCATGCCTACCATGGCCGTGACTGGCGTCGGTAAAGACATGGCTCGCGACCAGCGCTACTTCTCTCTGGCCACCCGAATTGCCGCTGAGATGGGCGCACAGGTGATCAAAACCTATTATGTTGACAGTGGATTTGAACGTATCGCTGCCGGTTGTCCAGTGCCTATCGTCATTGCCGGTGGTAAAAAACTACCAGAACGCGATGCATTGGAAATGTGCTATCAAGCCATTGATCAGGGAGCGTCAGGTGTAGATATGGGGCGCAATATCTTCCAGTCAGAAGCCCCAATTGCCATGCTGAAAGCGGTTCATGCAGTGGTACATAAAAATGAAAATGCACAAACAGCCTATAAGCTGTTCTTAGATGAAAAAGGTTGAGTGGGCATCGCTGCCAGTCAGTGACTGGTAAGCCGTGACAAGGAGGTCTTCGGTAATAAGGAGACCTTTGGTAATCAGGAGACAAATATGCACGTGACTCTCGTCGAAATTAATGTGAAAGATGACAAAGTTGAGCAGTTTATTGAGGTTTTTCGCGCCAATCATCAGGGTTCTATCCGCGAGGCGGGGAACTTGCGTTTTGATGTGCTAAGGGACGAGACGATCCCAACCCGTTTTTATATCTATGAGGCTTATACCGATGAAGCTGCGGTGGCGGCACATAAGCAAACCCCCCATTACCTGAAGTGTGTCGAACAACTGGAGGGATTGATGACCGGCCCACGCAAGAAAACAGTATTTATCGGCCTGATGCCTTAGCCGACACGGGCAGCCGATTTCCTACGCTGCCCGCATGTTGGAGCCGCATGGCAAATTTAGCGACTGAGCCACATCACGCGCACACGCTAAAACTTATCCGCACCCATAAACCGCCTAGTAACTCACTGTGCAATAACTCTGGGCGGGTTTTATGGTAGGTCGTAATGTCTTTTACCAATGCTAACCCCAGCCCCGCCCCTTGCTGCTCACCCACATTATCCAACCGGTGGAATGGCATCAGCGCTTGCGCAGCTTCATCTTGTGCAATACCAGGGCCACTGTCTTCTATTTCTAACCAACAGCGCCCTGTGTCACCGCCTATAACCAACCGTACCGTCACCACGCCCTGCTTTGGTGTGTATTTCAACGCGTTGTCCAGCAGGTTGTCGCACAGTTCAGTCAGCAATAAGGCATCCCCCTCGATCCAGCACTCAGACACCCCCTCATAGCCCAGATCAATCTGCTTGCTGCGGGCTTGAGCAAGGTGTGCAAAACACGCGTCGCGTAATAGTGGGCCGAGATTAACCGGTTGTAGTCTGCGCTCGTGTACTTTCATCCGTGATAACTGCAATAACCGATCCGTCAGGGAAACGGTGTGATCCAGTGTCCCGCGCATCGCCAATAGGCTTTCACGCCATTGTTGTGGGGAGTCACTGGCCAGCGCCACCGCCACCTGCGTTTTCAACACCGTTAACGGTGTACGCAATTGATGAGAGGCATCAGCACTAAAGCGCCCCTGACGTGCCACCATTTCCCGTAAACGCTCGATGTAGCGATCAAAGGCCAATAACAACGGTTCCATTTCTGACCATGGCAACACTTTGGGGAGCGGGGTCAGTTCACCGGGATCACGCCGCAGCATCAAGCCTGATAGCTTACGTAATGGCTTGAGGATACCTTTGAGTAAGATATACGCCATTACCAGCGTCAAGAGCACCAGCGTACCTTGGGTCAAGACTGCCGATATCATGATCTGCTGTGCCAGATCATGGCGGGATGCTAGCGTTTCAGCCACCAGCACCATCGCCATCCCCATAACACCAGACTCATTAACCGGTTGATAAAGCGCAGCCACACGTATTGGTTTGCCTCGGTACTCGGCATCATAAAAATGTACCAATGCAGGGTAGAGAAGGGATCGTGGCGTATTCAGCGGGAAAGGCGGTAAATCATTGTAGCCAGCTATACTTTTCCCCTCTGGCGTAATCACCTGATAGTAAAGCTGATCATTCATATTGCGCTCAAAACTATCGAGGACAATATAAGGGACATCAACCTCTAGCTGCCCATGACGAACAACCAACCGCTCCGCGACCGTCCGGGCAGAGGCTAATAACGTGCGGTCATAAGCTAACGTAGCCGCATTCATCGCACTGATATAATGGGTATAAATAGAGATCCCGCCCAAAATCAGTAGTGGGACACCAAAAAACAGCAGCAATTGATGAAACAGCGAACGTGGGGCTTTAAACCATCGTGGCACAGTAGTGTTAGAGCATGCCATTAGTGCATTCCAGGCTGTAACCTAAACCGCGTAAAGTCTGGATAGAGACATTACTGCCATGCAGCTTTTTACGCACCCGATGCACATACAGTTCAATACTTTCTGGATTGGCATCATCGGATAAGGTAAATACCTGCTCAAACAGTTGTTGTTTGGCAACTGGCCTACCCCGGCGATGCATCAGTGAGGTTAATACTGCCGATTCCCGCGGTGTCAGCGCCAGTGGCTTATCCGCTAACAGAAAGTAACCTTCGTCGTGATAGGTCAACTCACCAAATTGCACCGCCTGCCCGGTTCCACCGACACTACGCCGTAATAGAGCACGTATCCGCGCCTCCAGTTCATCCAGTTCAAACGGTTTCGTCAAATAGTCATCCGCCCCCAAGTTCAGCCCTTTCACCCGGTCTGCCACTTCCGTTCTGGCGGTCAACAACAGCACCGGCAGCGTTTGCCCACGCTTACGTAGCCGGGCCAGCAAATCTAACCCGTTCAAACGTGGCAACGCCACATCCAATACCACCAGCGCGTAATTTTCGTTTTGCAGCAAATGATCGGCGGCAACACCATCATTTGCCACATCCACAGCGAAGCCCGCATGAGTCAATGCTTTCTGTAACCAGTGAGATAACTCGGGGTGATCCTCTACCAACAAGAGACGCATATCACATCCTGTACTTTTTCCTTCCCATTGAAAGGTAACTGAAAGGTTAATCTATTAACAATTCAGCAACCTCGCAATCGCGGGAAGGCTCACAATTTAGACGAAAATAATGAGGGAATAAGATGAAAAGGATAATTACCCGCACTTTAGCCGCCTCGATTCTGATACTGACAGCACAAATGGCACAGGCTATCGAGGCACCTGGCAGAACAGAATGTATTGCGCCGGCCAAACCCGGCGGCGGCTTTGATCTTACCTGTAAATTGATTCAGGTTTCCCTGCAAGAGACTAAAGCAATTGATCGCCCAATGCGGGTCAGCTATATGCCAGGAGGTGTCGGAGCGGTTGCCTATAACGCCATCGTGGCGCAACGGCCAGCAGAGTTTGGCACCGTGGTCGCGTTCTCCGGCGGCTCTTTACTTAATCTGGCACAAAATAAATTTGGCCGTTATAGCCCTGACGATGTGAAGTGGTTGGCGGCCGTTGGCACTGATTACGGCATGATCGCCGTGCGGGCTGACTCTCCCTATAAAACGCTAACAGATCTGATGGATGCCTTTAAACAAGATCCTAACAGCGTGGTATTCGGGGCCGGTGCCTCGATTGGCAGCCAGGACTGGATGAAAACGGCGTTACTGGCCCGTGAGGTGGGCGTCGATCCCCATAAAATGCGCTATGTGGCCTTTGAGGGTGGCGGTGAACCGGTTACCGCATTGTTAGGTAACCATATTCAGGCGGTGTCCGGGGACTTAAGTGAAATGGTGCCCTATCTGGCAGGCGACAAACTACGGATATTGGCTGTTTATGCAGAACAACGCCTGCCTGGCCAACTGGCTAATATTCCTACGGCTAAAGAACAAGGCTTCAATTTAGTGTGGCCGATTATTCGTGGTTTCTATCTCGGGCCGAAGATCAGTGATGCCGAATATCAATGGTGGACGGAGACCTTTAACACCTTGGTACAAACTGACGAGTTCAAAAAACAGCGCGAATTACGCGGCTTATTTGAGTTCAACCTGACCGGCAAAGAGCTGGATGTGTATGTCAAAAAACAGATTGAACAATATCGTGAACAAGCTAAAGCATTCGGGCTGGCCAAATAATTAAGGAGAAAGATCATGAGCGATCGTATTTTTGCCAGTATCTGGATCCTACTCTGTATCAGCGGCTTATTTATCGGCTGGGGAATTCAAAGCGAATACAGTTACGAGCCGCTAGGCCCGCGCCCTTTCCCGATGGCAATTCTGGCGTTAATGACACTGTGCGCGGTGCTATTGCTGCTGCGTAAACCAGACGTTATCGCATGGCCGCACGCCAAAGTATTGCATCGCCTGTTGGTGATGGTGATTACGCTGGTGCTCTATGCCTGGGGGTTTGAGTCGCTTGGATTCCCGCTGGCGACAGCCCTGCTAACATTTAGCATCGCATTGTTATTTGAGGCAAAAATATGGGTCGCTGCGCTGTCCGGCGTGGTCCTGGGCGCGTCATTATTCTATGCCTTTGACTATTTACTTGATGTCACCCTACCACTTGGCGTTTGGCTGAACTAACGAGGCTGTGATGGAAACTTGGATGTATTTATCGCAAGGATTTGAGGTGGCATTAACACCACAAAACCTGATGATTGCCCTGATAGGCTGCTTTATCGGTACCATTGTTGGCTTACTCCCAGGACTGGGGCCGATCAACGGCGTGGCCATTTTGCTGCCACTCGCTTTTGCCCTAAAACTGCCCGCCGAGTCTGCCCTGATCTTGCTGGCTACGGTTTATATCGGTTGTGAATATGGTGGGCGCATCTCATCCATATTACTTAATGTCCCCGGTGATGCCGCGGCTATCATGACCGCCCTTGATGGTTATCCAATGGCGCAGCAGGGCCGTGCCGGTGTAGCGCTATCCATTTCAGCAGTTAGCTCATTTGTTGGTTCACTCTTGGCTATTGGTGGGATCATTCTGTTTGCACCGCTACTGGCACAGTGGTCACTGGCATTCGGACCCTCGGAGTATTTCGCGTTAATGGTCTTCGCTATCGCCTGCCTTGGCAGCATGATGAGCCAAAATCCCTTGAAATCACTGCTCGCCGCCTTAATCGGCTTGGGGTTGGCGACAGTAGGCGTTGATGCAAACACCGGCGTTTATCGCTTCACATTTGATAGTGTCCATCTCTCTGATGGGATCCAATTTATCGTGGTAGTGATCGGCTTGTTCTCGGTCAGTGAAATCTTGTTGATGCTGGAAAGTACCAGTACCGGCCAGAAACTGGTGCGTAAAACCGGTCGCCTGATGTTCAACCGCAAAGAGGCGGCAGAATGTGTTGGGCCAACACTGCGATCTTCAGTGATCGGTTTCTTTGTTGGGATTTTGCCGGGCGCAGGGGCAACCATCGCCAGTGCGCTGACCTACATGACCGAAAAACGCATCAGTGGTAACAGCGATAGTTTTGGTAAAGGGGATATTCGTGGTGTTGCCGCACCTGAAGCGGCGAATAATGCTTCTGCCTGTGGATCTTTTATTCCTATGCTCACTCTGGGCGTTCCAGGCTCAGGCACTACGGCGGTAATGATGGGAGCATTGACCCTGTATAACATCACACCGGGGCCTGCGATGTTCACCGAGCAACCGGATATTGTCTGGGGGTTAATTGCCTCGCTGTTGATAGCCAACGTTATATTACTGCTGATGAACCTACCTCTGGTTGGCTTCTTCACCCGCATGTTAACCATTCCGTTATGGTTCCTGGTCCCCGCCATTGCAGCAGTCTCTGCGGTGGGGGTGTATGCGGTGCACAGCACCACTTTCGACCTGATGCTCATGGTTGGATTGGGTATCTTTGGCTATCTGCTGAGAAAAATGAACTTCCCCATGTCCCCGCTGATTTTAGGCTTTGTTCTGGGCGAAATGCTGGAGCAAAACCTGCGCCGTGCACTGTCCATTAGCAATGGCAATTACACTATTTTGTGGTCGAGCCCTATTGCAAAAAGCTTGCTAATACTGGCCGTGGTGGTGTTGGTGCTGCCGCCAATCCTGCGAGTAGTACGTAAATTCCGCCAATCAAAGCCAGCCGCTAATGAAGGGTAAAAACTGACTCGTATTACTCCGGGGCTGATAATTATAGGATTATTGGCCCCGATTTATTGGGTTAGTCACAATCAAATATTCCGCGTTATAAGATGACACCTATCAACAAAATGCTTAATGAGTAAACTGATCATCACCAGTACCGGAAATGCTTAGACCTTAACTATAATGAAAGTAGATAAGTGTAATCACGATAAATCATGAGGCAAAACCATGTCAGACAAAATCGCCGTCGGCATCAGCGCTTGCCTGTTAGGTGAGAAAGTACGTTTCGATGGCGGGCATAAACGTCTAACATTTGCCGTGGACGAGTTGGCCCCTTTTGTTCATTTTGAGCCGATCTGCCCTGAGATGGCAATCGGGCTGCCTTCACCCCGCCCAGCGCTGCGCTTGGTTAAAGCAGGCGCTGATGATATTCGTCTCAGCTTTAGTAACCAACCAGAAACCGACCTGACCCGCGCCATGCAGGACTTCTCCGCGAAAAGAATTGCGGGATTGCAGCATTTAAGCGGCTATGTGGTTTGCGCCAAATCCCCTAGCTGCGGCATGGAGCGAGTGCGGGTGTATGAAACCGATGGCAAAAATAACCGCAAAAGTGGTACTGGTATTTTCACTCAAGAATTAATGCGCCAACTACCGTGGCTCCCCATTGAGGAAGATGGCCGCCTGTGTGACCCTGAGCTGAAAGAGAATTTTGTGGCACGAATCTATGCCTTACATGAGTTTAATCAGCTATGGCAACAAGGCATGAGCCGCGCTCGGCTGATCGCTTTCCATAGCCGCTATAAATTGTTATTACTAGCTCATTCGCAACCTGCCTACCGTGAATTAGGGCGTTTCGTTGCGGCTATCGACCAATGGCCTTCAATTAATGAATGTGCTTTTGAATACCGTAACCGGCTGATGGCCCTGATGAGCCAACACTCCTCGCGCCGTGGTCACACCAATGTCTTGCAGCATGTCCAAGGCTATTTCAGCAACCAACTCAGCCCCCGGCAACGCAGCGAGCTGGCACAACTGATTTTGCGTTATCGTCAAGGCAGTCAGCCACTGCTTGCCCCCATTACCCTGCTCAAACATTATTTAGCTGAATATCCCGACAGCTATCTTGCCCAGCAGCGCTATTTTGACCCTTACCCGGAGGTTTTGCGCCTAAGGTATGGGCATTAAGAGGGGGAATTTAAACGCGATATGAAGCCCGTGGTAATTCAGCAAGTTGCCGCGTTATCAGATAACACCTATCAGCAAAATGTCTCCTTTGCGTTATTCTTAGCGCCGAAGAAAATAATTAGCAGTCTTTCTGGTGGTATCACGGCCTCATGGCAGTGAGGCCGCTGTAAAACAGGAGTTTCTATGAACATCACTTATCGCCTGGCGCTGGCTTTGGCTTTTTCTACCACGCTGCTGACGGCTACCGTTCACGCCAATAGCCTATTGGATTCAGTAAAAAGTGCTGCTGACCAATACAGTAAATCGGGTGATAGCTCATCTTCATTGTCGTCATTGACCGGCTTACTCAATGGTGGCGATAAAGGGCTAAGTGCCAGCACCATGACCAATGCTGCCGGTATATTGCAATATTGCGTACAAAATAATGTACTGTCGGCCAATGGCACTTCGGCGATTAAAGACCAATTGATGAGTAAACTGGGTATCACCAGTACCGAAAATGCCAAGAGCCAGGACTATCAGGAAGGTTTAGGCGGATTACTGAAAACCGGTGAAGGTAAGAGTTTGAATTTGAACGATCTGGGCAGTGAGCAAATCACTGAAAAAATCAAAACCAAAGCCTGTGATTTAGTGCTGAAACAGGGTCAGTCGTTCTTGTTGAAATAAACCTGACACACTGAGGTTTATAACAACGCGATTCCTGGCGCAGTGAATGAAGGGTTTACCGCACTCAGAGTGCACGGTGGCTTACGCCACTATTGCCCCAACAGTAAGTATCCCCTTCATTTCACTTTGTCAGCATGCTCTATTTTATGAAGATATTCTGGCGGTGATACGCCATCTGCCCTTCATCGGGGGAAAACTTAACCGGTAAACGCAGCTTCCGCCCTTCATATTTAGCGAAATTATCTTCACTGATACTGCTTTTGAGTTTTTTGATCAGAGGGGATAACACCATTTCCAGATGCTCATTAAAGGTGATTAATCCCTGATCAAAGGCCCGGTCGTGCAAGCTTGAAAGGCACAGACCATTACTGGGATTAAGCCGATGTTCAGCGCCGTGACTCCATGGGCGAATATGGCTGGCAACGAGTAATGCAGGTACTTCTAGTTCAGTAATACAGCAACGATTGTCATAGATGTGCAGTACATTTTTACGAAATAATTGCTGACCGACCCTAGCTTTAATAATCGTAGTTCTTTCGCCGCCACTAAAGTCTTTAATACCACTGTCAGCGTTAATACTATTATCAACTTTAATATTACTATCAAATAGTTGGGTAATCGGCTTTTCTAACTCACTCATCGCCTGTTGGCATTGCAATTCAAAAACTTCAGCATTCTCATTCAATTCCAGCCATAAAGCTCGGTCGGCCTTAGAGACACTCGTTAAACCACTGCGGCCTGAGTCAGTAATAAAAGGGTCCAGACTGGCTAAATTGACCAACTTCATCGCGAGTGCCGAAGGGGTTCTGCCAATTAACGCGGCGTAATGAATAATATCGGGATTTCTGGAATGCAATTTGCCAAAGGGAATTTGGCTATACAGTGTAAAAGCAACTAACAATTGATCCCGCGTCCAGTGATTTACCGCCGCCATGCATCGTCACCCAAAATTAGTGAGTCATTTTATTGAATGCGTTAACTATGCCAGGTGTTGTGGGGTATGGGTACCCTATCCTCCCCAATATATCTTCAGCCCTAACTCGGATAACCATACAAAATCTAAATTAACCACAACAATCCATACCCCAAAAATATCCTGTTTTGGGATATTTTTACGCGGATAGGATAATTACTCGAACACATCACATGGAGGATTAAACATTATGGATAAACAAGACTGGCATCCGGCAGATATTATCGCGGGTTTGAAAAAACGCGGTACAACGATGGCGGCACTTTCCCGAGAGTCAGGGCTGGCCTCTTCAACGCTGGCGAATACGCTGTTGCGCCATTGGCCGAAGGGCGAAAACTTGATTGCACAGGTGCTGGAATTACATCCTGCGGAGATCTGGCCTTCACGTTATCTGAAGCCTAAAAAAACGCGAAAAACGTTGCCAATTGCGTAATTAAATCTAGTTGATTCCACTTCTCCATGGAGGATAAACGGAAGTGGAATCACTAACTTTCAGGCCATCATCCTGCTGCGGTCTCGCAGGCAAAGATATTAGTACCCATATTATATGCGGCTTCAAGTACCGGACCAGGGCCACCTAAGTCTGGCAGCAGTAACACGGTTGAACTCATCACCGGTGCACCGCAGAAATTGAAAATACCGTGCTCAATCTGTATTTTCATCGCTTCGGCAAAGCCATGATTGATATAAGTCTTATGCGCGGCCGCACCGATTCCAATGATATGTACTGGCAGATGCGTCAGCTTTTTGATCAACTCCCCCGCGTCATCATAGGCCCAGCCATTGGAAAACACGCGATCAATCCATCCTTTTAACAATGCGGGCATCGACCACCAGTAAATTGGGAACACTAATACCAGCGCATCTGCTCGCTCAATCCTCTGTTGCTCCGCCAGCACATCATCCGCCAGCGAAGCTTGCCGATTAAAAGCAGCAATATCCACTGCGGTAAACCTTGGGTCAAAACCTTCGGTAGCAATATCGGCAATCTCATAAGTGTGTGTAGAATCCGATGCAACCAACCCCGCTGCAATCTGTCGTGCAACACTGTTAGTGAGTGATTCATGAAGCGGATGTGAGGTAACGATAAGTGAATGCATAATCTGACTCCTGATTGCCATTAAAATGCCGTTGGCGTAATCTATATACCATTAGTAAGTTACTGTTGGTAAGTTACCTTTGGTATATAAGCATGTCAACTAGCAAAAAGAATGTATCGTCACGACTTCGCCTATCGCGTGAAGAGCGTTACCACCAATTAATGAATACAGCATGGCAACTGGTGCGGGAAGAAGGCACTGAAGCCCTGACGCTAGGCCGCCTTGCTGAGCGCTCCGGCGTCACTAAACCGGTGGTTTATGACCATTTCGGCACCCGAGCTGGACTTTTTGCCGAACTTTATAAAGAGTTTGATAGCCGCCAAACCACATTGATGGATGCGGCCATTGCGCAATGCGAGCCAACACTCACTGCTATCGCCACTGTGACCGCCTCATCATATATTGACTGTGTCCTGCTTCAGGGGCAGGAAATCTCTGGGGTCATTGCAGCATTAAAAGGCACGCCTGAGCTGGATGAGATGAAACGTGAATATTCTAAGGCGTACATCCACAAATGCCGGAATATACTCGCGCCCTATGCTAAAGGGAATCTGATTTCAGATGCCAGCCTATGGGCATTGCTAGGTGCAGCAGAAGGGTTATCGTGTTCTGCTGCTAGCGGCGAAATCACCGCCTCACAGGCAAAATCTGAGCTATTTGAGTTGATTATGGCGATAGTAGAAAGAAGCATGGGCCAACGCTAGCAACGGCAAAGTATCCTCAAAAAGAATCAGATGGAATAGCAGGCGTAGATTGAAAGTTTACCGAGGCTGTATCAGTAGTTTGAGCGCGAGCAGGTAATGAATGGATTTCCAAATACTCCCCGCACTGCGAGGAGTATTCAGAATACCGTTAAATCGCTTTTTCTGATTCAATACTTTTTTGATTACGACTGACTGCCACTTTGAATAGCCAATATATCAAGCTGGCGGCAACCAGCGAGTTAATGGTTGGAATCCCCCACTCAGTCACCAATCCGATAACACTGCCGACAATACTGGCAATAATGGCAACCCAACCGATAACTGGTGTTTGGGTTTCGTCAGGGAGTTTCCCTTCCAGTCGACTCTTATCCAGAATATTGCGATGAGAGCGCAACACAAAATAGTCCACCAGCATGATGCCGATAATCGGCGGGAATACCACGCCTAGCACCGTAAGGAAATCCACAAACCGATCCAAAATCCCTAACACGGAAAGTGTCGTACCCAGCACGCCGATAACTAACGTGGTTAAGGTGTATTTCAGTTTTTCCCCGGTCAGCCCCTCGACCGCATTGACGATACCGAGGGACGAAGAGTACAGATTAAGGTCATTAACTCTTAATGTTGAGAACACCACCACCAGCAAGCCTGCACCACCCGCGGCCTGAGACATAATAGTCACCACATCAGCCGTTCCGAGCGTTTTAGCAATCAAGATAGCCAGGCCATTGACCACGAACTCCCCGGCCACAATGGTGAAAATCGTCACACCCAACACATGCTTCCCATTTTTGGAATAACGCGTTAGGTCAGGGGTCATCAAGCTTGCCACGATAGCGCCCCCGACAACGATAGTGATACCTGCGCTGATAGACAGAGGATCACCCGGTGGTATCAACTGCATAATTTCATGCAAATTATGCCCGGACAGCGTACTAATAGAGATATAAGCCACCAGCAAAATAAACATCGGAACCGCAATACGTGCGGCGATGCGCAATGCCTTAAAACCAAATGCCACCAAGATAGTCAGCAGGCTACCCGATAAAGCTGCCGCGAATCCGAATCCCAGTTTATTACCCAGCGCGAAATCAAGCGATTTGGCAAAAATAGCGTTTTGTATACCAAACCAACCCAATAAACTCACGGCCACCACAATCCCGATCAGTACTGAGCCTAAGCGACCAAAGCCACACCAGCGAGCCAACAGGCTACCGGAGATCCCTTCACGCATACCGGCCAGCCCAAGACCGTAGGTCACCACACCAAATATTATGCTGCCAATAAGGATTGCGGTGAATGCATCAGTCAGTGTCATGGAGTTACCCAGCACCGCCCCCAGCATAAATTGATCCAGCGCGGTCAGCATACCCATGTGAACGATGGCAACGCTTAAAAATGAAACCCTTTTATCCTGTGGCACGCGGCTTAATGGATAGTCTTCAATTTTGATCACGATAAAGTGCACCCTTGTAGTTCAGATAAACTGGATTCCTTTTGCTACCAGTCGATCCGGAATATAATTATCCAAATGTGCAAATTTGCAGAACTCCTCAAACTGTTGCAACGTGTGGACATCAGATTTTTGATAAATAGTATATATTCTGTTTTCTATTGTTTTAGTGCTGATGTTATATATCTTAGCGATCTCTTTAACAGAAAGTCTTTGCAACATTAAAAATATAACGTCAAGCTCAGCGCGGGTAAAAGTCTTACTATTAATTTCGGTGGTCAGGACGCTTGGTTTTTGTTGGTTTATGTATTTGAGTGGAGATAACGTATTAAGCGGTTTGGCACTCCACATAACACCAATGACTTCTTTTTTATCATTATAAATAGGCAGTTTTTCACTGATAAAGGGGGTCAGAGTATCTTTACCATACCAATAATGTGTTTCTATGACAGTAACCCGATCTTGTGACTCTTCGGTTCTCTTATCATGCTCCATAAACTCGGGAGAAAATTCAGCCCAGTTAGCAGGAAACTCATCGTCCAGCTTCCCCTCTATCTCAAAGTTCAATGGTGTATTGGTATAAAGATAGGCTGCCTTGTTCATATAGATATGGCGGGAATTGAGATCTTTAATGCCCCATGGCTCACTGAGGTGCTCCATCATGGCAATAAGGCCCTTGAAATAAATTTCATTATTTTTATCGGGCAAATCCATTACGACCTCGCCGATTAAAACCGGTTAAATTTCTTTTGCCAGATAGTGCCGAGTATGTTTTTTGGCATATCCACCTAAATCGCCATAGACACGATAGCCTAACTTTTCATAAAAACCTCTGGCCTGGAAATCGAAAGTATCTACATAAGCCATATGACAACCGCGTTTTATGGCTTCTTCTTCTGCTTTTTCCATTAATTGGCGACCATAGCCACTTTTACGATATTCATCACTGACCCAAAGATACTGGACCTCAAGCCCACCCCACCAGGTTCTGGCAACCAATCCTGCTACAATTTTGCCGTTGTCGTTGGTAACCGTTAAGAATAGCGGATGAATGTCTACAGCTTCAGTTTTATTATTGTGAGCCCAAAGACTATCAATGACATACTCTTCGTCTTGTGGGTTTGGCGTATCCGTGACGTTAATATTCATTTTCGTAACATACCTTCCTATATTAATAATTCAAATTGCAATCAAATTAATAAACTCCAACTGATTTTAATATCACTTTTCTTAAAGTGTTACAAGAGTGGTTTTCACCCGTTCCCACAATGGCGTTAAGTGTTTATATTTAATGTGACAGAGCTAAAAAATACCAACTTATCTCGTGAATGTTATCTGTTTGGCCTGCTCTGTCTGCAAATACTGATTTCGCCTCACCAGGGCTTTATCGGGGAAACCTATCAATAACTCACGGCTCCACCTGTAGAGCAAGGCTAACTTGCCAAAGGGGGGCCGCTCATCCTCCCCAAAATCCATAAATTTTATTGCTTAATATGCTCATTTACCGTCTACCTAGTCAAAAACTGGCCGTTCCGTTTTTATTTACCACTCACTATGAGCTTGAGCTCAAGCTTGTCGAGAGATCCCCAACAGTAAGTCTGCACTCAATACCGTGTTTCAGTACCAGTCCAGCATAAATATTTCTGTATTGTCGCAAGTCGGAAGAGTTGACCGCCGACCGACCATCGGATTTACAATCTCTCTTCCATGAGAATAAAGATCAGAGCCATATTAAATAATGAATTAAATGTAATTTAATTTACTTTATTTCTTTTTAACACCATTTATTATTCAATTACCCCTACTTTAATTATCGTACTCTCACTACAAAATACACTATAAGTAACGTTTATATAAACATAATGCGCACACTATTTTTATATTCATATATCCAATATATTGACTAAGAAGATTTTTGCGTCACGCTCATATTATTTTATATTAATAGCTAGTGTATTATTTTCTGTATTATAACCTTCCCTCCCTGCCTGGAGAGCTGTTATATTTACGCGATATTGGACAAGGACTGGAGAACCTACAGCGGGAACCCAGATGGTCGAAGCTGTTAAACGCTATGTCAGTATTAGATATGAATAATTTACTGACATTTAATTTATAGCTCAATTATTTTGCATAATCCAGGATCAATTAGAGCATCACATTTCATAGATTTAAATTATGACTCCAAACATTCAAGTCTGTGCGCTCATCTCAATAAAGTAGTTAACAAATCCAAATAACATCATTTTAAGTCATATTTTCAACATAAAATACTGAACATTCTACTAACTGTAATTTAGTCCAGTAAACCGTCTGAGTTACTATTGAAAAATTAACCACTAAATATTAGGATTAACACCATATATTGTGTCTATATAAAAACAAGATACCATATATGCTACATCAATACTTCTCTTATAAGGATTCAGGCCATGAGTAAAAATACAAAACAAACATCTGGCAATGTAGCTTCCATTGCTGCGAAGACTTTAAATGACCCTAACGCTTCTGCAATCCAGAAAAGCCTTGCTGGTTCTGCTCTCTCCCAACGAGGAACACCAAATCAGACAAGTGGAGAAATGGAACATAAAGCATCGGTTGCACTTGATAACCCAAATTCCTGTGCATTGACAAAGCAGCTAGCAGCCTCTGTATTAGCACAAGCGAATAAAGATCGTAAATAAGTTCCGTCTTAATTAACTACTGGGGCTAACGCCCCTTTTGTCGATGGCTAACCAGCTGACTAATCAGAATTATCCGCCATCGGTGATCTTTACAGGTCATTTTTCTTGGCAAAATCAAACGGCCTAATCATCCGTTCCCGGTTGGCATCTAAATAATCAGCCCCCATTGGATCGCTCAGCTTTATGGATATAAGCCGCACGTACAGAGCTACGTTCTTAATGGCTCATCTACCTCTCTATGCATTCCTTCAACCATAACCATAACGTCGCCATCTGTGGGCTTATAAGCTTTAGCTTCAAGCTCGGCAGTATAAACATTATCGAACCTACATATACACAAGCAGGTTGATGTGGGGTAACTCAGATTGACATCGGTGGACTGAAAAGAGAGAAAGCCCCGTGGGGGCTGGGTTATAGATATACAAAAGACGCTCGTAGACGTCTCTTTACATACTAATGGTGCGAAGGCCGGACTCGTAAAATAAATTCAACTCATTGTAATATAAATTTATTTTTAAACTTTAAAATGTGTCAGACCCCGTTTTTGACCCCTTGAGGGTTTTGGGTCTTTTAAGCACTTACCCCAAAGTTATCATCTGATAGTTACTTCTACCCAACATGTGGCACACTATTCCGGTTTCAGTTAACACTGCAACAGTGAGTTTGGGATGGTTAATCAACTCATTGGGAAAATGACCGCAACCAGTGTCTAAAAAAACATGCATCCCTATAAGTTCAGGATTTTTTAAAGGAGTATGTCCCGAAATAATAAGGTCCACTCCATTAATATCTTTAATTTTTTTTTCGGATATTGTTGTTCTTCCCCATAATATTTTTTTCAATAACTCCTTGTTCAACTTGCTGTGGTTAATAGGCCATGAACTTTCTAAATAATCTGCATGAACTAACCCAACGGAACCATAACACGTTTCGATTGTTGCAGTGATCGTGAACTCTTCTATTATAGCGGTAACAGCTTTATTTTTATCATTCTCATCCAATAGTTCCCACCACCCCCCCCCATTCTTCCCCCATATATCTCTAATGTACTTATTATCAATTGAAGATATAAGCATCTCCTCATGATTACCCAAGACAGGAATAAACCATTCATTTTGAGAGAGCATTAGACATTCAAATGATTCATCCCCTCTATCAATTAAATCACCTACCGAAAAAATTCTGTCTTTACTTTTATCAAAGTTTATTTTTTTCAAAATCTCGATAAATAAATCATAGTTACCATGAAGATCTCCCATAAAATAATCGACACCATTACTATTCTTCTTATAGATCCGATGAGCTTCTATATTTTTTAACATATCCATTTTTATCCCATCAAATTGATAGTGGTGCATTAGCCTATATAATATTATACTATCATACACTAAGATGTATCGAGTGAAGATAAACGATGAAAAACATAATAAAAATAGATAGATACTTAAAGAAAAACGTTCTCCAAAGCCACCCATTTCTTACAGAAGATGCTTTGGTGGCTAGTTTTTCATCATTATTAAGATCCAGTAAAAAAAATGTACACCTGTCCCACGAGTTTAACTGTGGCTTCGGAATAGCCGATATTGTTATCTATAAAAAACTCGACAAGCATGAAGCAACTGATTTAGGAAAAATATCTTCAGATTGGGCATTTACACTAAAATGTCTCCCACTTAGGAAAAAATTTAGCATTGAAAATGTAAGTGAACTATCAGGCGCATCGTTAAATTCAGCAAGAAAAGCAATAAAAGAATTTATTGCTGCTGGATTCTGTGAAAGAACTGAAGATAATTATTTTATAAAAGTAAAAAAACCGACTCCAATTTGTAATTCTATTATTGCTATTGAAGCTAAGTTAAAAGATTGGAAACGTGCTCTTTGGCAAGCAAGTCGTTATAAAATTTTCTCTAATCAATCTTGGGTTGTACTTGATAAACATAATGCAAATCCGGCTATATCTAATATCAAAGAATTTGAAAAATACAATATAGGGTTAGCTACCGTTACAGTCGATGGTTTATATGAGGAAATATTTACACCGTCACCAGAAGATTACAAATCAGAATTGGCCTTTTGGAAAGCCAATTCTCTACTTGCTAAAGAATATTTAGAGAGAAATCCTATTTGAAAATGATTTTATAGCATTTAACCACGGTAGCAGGTGAGAAGAACTGCCATTTTTTTCTAGCTTCCTATAATTCTCTATCTTTTCATAATTTTCAAAAGCCTCATCAATCCACCGAACAATAACCTCTCTCCTTTCTACTATACTTGCTTCTGATAATCTATTAATTTGATTATTAAAGTTAATGAAATAATCTTTATATAACAAAGGACTTTGAAATGTAATTGTTTTAGTTGCTTCAAATGCATTTCGAGAATATGAAGTTTCACAATATAATTTTTTCCATAACTCTGGAGCTTCTTTAGCAAGTAATGTAGCTTCTTCAAAATTAATCCAATTTAGTAATTTTGGCATATAAATTCTGGGTTTAGGCCCTCTTCTTTCTTCATCTGAAACTATAAACTTATCGAGAGAAAATATCCTTGTATTCTCAAATGCACCAATAGTAAGGGTTACCTCACCACACAATGTATACAAAATAGATTCAGTATTTGTATAACCTATAATAACATCAAGATCTGCTTGTGCAGTCGTATGTAATGCATCCATATACTCTACCAAAAAGCTCTCATCTGTTATTTGTTTTGAATTCCTATCATGCTGACATATAAAATAAACACCACTTATTTCTGGATGACTAGTTACCCAATTTAGTATATTATTCTTATATTCTCCAACATTAAGCATTCCTGCGGTGATCGGGACAGACAAATATATTTTTTTCGTTTTATGAATATTATGTTGTCGGATATAGCTTAAGAATGGTGAAACAAAAGACTCATTTTGTTGCTCTATAAATTGAGGGTGCATCTGCTCATAAAATCTTGCAGGTATAATTACACCTTCAAAATTATTTCTCAACTGAAAATCAACACACCTCTTAGCCGATTCACTTGCTACAGATGAGAAATCAACAGTATTAAAACCTTGTTCGCCTAATATAGTATTAGGGAAGAAATCATAGGATTGAAATTTCTTTTTCTGAGAACTTGGTAAATAGAACTGAGGATCAAAATACGATGTGACTTTTAATATCGGTTCAGATTTTTCTATATTAGTGCAAGTCTCATGGACCGGACTATATATTAGACCTGACCCAATACCATCATTGCGAAATGACTCTTTATTCCAGACTGAATTATGTCCCATTTGATGTAAAATATTTAAAGACATTGCCTTGCCTCCTCTAAGTCATTTAAAAGTAAATCGACCGTCCTATATCTTCGATAGGGTTCTTTACTCATCATCTTTGAAATTATTTTTGAAAAACCATCTGAGATATCCTTTTTCGTTAAGCAAACAGGATTAAACGTACAAACACGATCTAATACATCATCAACATAATTATCCTCACCATCATGTATAAATGGATTTTTGCCGCTAAGCATTTCATAACAAATTATACCTAAAGAAAATAAATCTGTTTTGAAAGAGATATTCTGTTTATCATTTGTAGCTTGTTCAGGACTGGCATAATATGGAGTGCAAGGACCAAATGAATAAAAACTTTGAGTATTACCTGCTACTCCCTGTTGTCTCATAATTCCTAGATCGATAATAACTATTTCTCCATTAGTCCTAATCAAGATATTATCAGGTTTAAGATCTCGATGAACTAGTTTTTGAGGGTGATCCCATAAACACCTCAAAGCATTAATGGTTTGAGTAAGAAAATCAATTACTTTAACTTCTGTTGCATACTCATTTATTATTTCAGAAAGTACCCTAGACTCAACTTTCTCTTCGATACTGATCATCCTGACAGGATTGAGTGGTTCTTCAGTAAAAGGGTCAACGGTAATAACTTCATCAAAGAATAGTTTTGGAAAATTATTAGACTTCAAAGATTTAAGTACTTCGATTTCCTTCTGTATATATGATATTGAGGCTCTTGAAGTCGCCTCACTTATTTTAACAACGACCTCCCCCCAACTTTCACAACCTTCAGGTTCAATTTCATCCCTTTCAGGGAAACTACCGAAATAAACAACACGCTGGCCAGAAGCTTTTGCAACCGTAGTAACACAAAAATTAGGATAAATTTGTTTTAAAAATTCTCTGAGCGCAAAGGTGTCACTTAGCATTTTTTCTCCTTAAAAAACCAGCCACAACCATAACAAAAGAGATTTTTCCTATTGTATATATAAACTATCATTCAGCTGTCTACTTTAGAAGTAAAAACTTAAGCACATCTTATAACTTTGACTTGCGTTACCCTTTATACATTTATCATCAAATAGCTCATCACCTGAAAAATCATAATGTCGTATTGATTATTTAATATTCCCAGATAACGAAAGATAAGTGGATAACTGAGAGTATATAAAAAAATCAATAAGTAAGGTTGATCTGTTATGTTAGAAATAACACTATTAATCTATGATTTTACGCCACAATAAGAAGCCTCAAGGACAACTAACCCAAGCACTTCCCCCTATTTGTGAACGTCTAGAATGCTGGCATCCAAGTTGAGATAAAACAAACCTACAAACATTCAGCGTATTGTGCAGTTTTTTTGATTTCCAATTGGTTGGGGATCTTTCATATTTTTGGTGAAGGTTTCTTGAATGTCCTAATGGTTCAAATCCTGCACACTTGAATTTATCTTTGTAGTTATCAAAAACTCCACAAACCCATTATACCGAATCAGTTACGTATCCTTTAGCGGATACTGGGATAAGGTAGTGTCAAGAGTAATGTTGGCTGAATACCAGCTTATGAAGAAAGTAGCTGACTGTGTATTATATTTTGCCTGGCTCGTTACCACCCTACGGCTCAATTAGCACCAAGCCCAGTTGATCAGCCTCTTCTTCTATCACGTCCATAACCTTTTCTGACTCAAGCACCCGCTCAGATTCAATATCAACCTCAAGTTGTTCTGACCTTACTCTGTCGCCAAAAAGCATCAAAGCGGTGTCACCATGCTGTTTAGAAGACCATTGCATGCCCTGTGCAGCGGGATAAGCCTGATGTATTGCTACAGAATATTCACGGGTGAACACATATTGATCCGCCGATGAATCCAAAATATCGGCCCTTTTCACACCCATTTTTCGCAATGTCTTTGGATTGAGATCAACAAGATGAAGATCTTCACTGGGTTTCACTGCGGAATGCACCAATCCCTCTAATTTTCCCAAATCATATGGTACACCGGCAGAATCAAGGGGAATGTCATGCAAGATAGTTTCCATTACTGCAACACCGATACTCACTCCACCGTACAAAGTGGGTACACCATTACCCATAGGGCTAAATCGTGCATTTCCTTTGCCTGGATTGAACTGAGTAGCGGTAAACTCCGCCGAATGTATCCGGTAGATAGGCTTCCCAGCAATCCAGGTGGTGAAGTTCACCTGCAAATTAGCCTTAGGTACAGGTACTTTTCTGACAACATTATCCTTGTCGTCTGGATCAACCATGAGTCCCTCCCTCTGCTTCAGCCTGTGCTGCTAGCAAAACTTGCTTTGGCATAGTTGCCAGCACATCTTTTGGCTTTTTCCCACCTAACCAACTGTTTTCAGAGCCAAACCAGATAGCCAATCCCCAAGGGGTTTTCTTTTCACCTAACAGGGATATCACTTGTTTAACCACTGGGATAGGGCGGAACCCTTCATCTAATGCGTATTCAGGGTATTTGTCTTTTCCATTAAGCTGAAGTGCAAAAATCCGGCCAGCAGACTTCCAGCGGTTCGGCCCTGCACTGGGATTGGTATTTTTGAAACTTGCCTTTTCTGACAATTCACTCGCTGTCAGCCATACGGAATCTGCAAGTATCCTGGCATTAAGCTGTTCACGGCGCTGAGCGTTACGCGCTGCGCGAGCCTGCTTATCTGCCCCATCAACAGCCTCGTTAACCGACTTAGCCGCCGGTGGGAGGTTTGCCGCTTTACTCTTTTTCGCTACCGGAGCAACTTCAAGCATAGAGGCCAGCACTGCGTTCATTGCCGCACTCATCGCCACCTCTATTGTTTTATTAAAGTCTGATCGACGGCCTTTAACATTCCCCAAATCAATGACCAAATACTCGGAATCAGCATGCGTATTGAAGTTATGCAGTTCGTTACCACTCAGCGTCTTGATTTCATAAGGGAATTCTTTACGCCGCACGGTGTTCACTCTATTCGGCATCACTCACCTCGTCACATAAATGGATATATCGGTTATATCCATTATATACCGTGTGAGTGATTTGTCACCAGACTTGATTGGAATGTAGATTCTTGGGTATGAATATATGTTGTGATATGTCACGTCAGATATCTGATGAAAGCCGCTTTATCTACAGATATTGGTAGTGCTTTCGTCCCGTTGCATCTTCAACGTAAATCCAATCCGGAGTTTGACCCTATCTAGTTTAAATATCTGATTGAATTCCATTGCTATTTTTTACTAAATAAATTGAGAGGAGTAATCTCATATTACTCCCTCACTAAAATCGTCAATAATTATCTTGCCAATATACCAAGTGAATTAAGCAATGGAGTGTCCAGTGTGTCAGATGCTGGCAGGCTATAATCCATACGATAAGAACTCAAAGCGCTTCTCGTAGAAAGCCCCATTACCCCGTCTATATTTCCGTCGTAGTAGCCCTTATCGAATAAGGCGAACTGAACACGCATGATCAACCTGCGTCTTTTCTCAGGGTCCGATGTAATACTGCCAACAGAGGAGTTTGCATTATTCGTTGAGGTTGTCCTTGTTTTACTCGTTTCTGAATCTGAACTTAACGACCTGACAGATGATGAACCAGAACTGGATGTTCCAGTCGAAGGATAAGAGTTACGAGTGGGAGTAGTAGTCTCATAAGTCTTTGGATAATATGGTGTGCTATACCCACCGCCAGAAGAAGAACGATGGGAACTGTGACTACGATGAGAACTATGGCTTCGATGGCCCGCAATATAAAATGGTATATCTATATTTAAAGGAGCCAGAACCAAATTATCTTCGTTTAGCATTAGCCCTGAGAGATCATTTGATCCTGTGACCCCCTCACTTGCCCAAACTGAATTATTCAGTGCTAAAAAGCCAGGAAGTAACGCGGCAAAATTAAATTTCTTCATAAAATCGGTTCCGGAGATTGATGAAAACGCCCTTTTGATGAACTAAAATAACCAGCACAAACTGGTTTTTTGCTACAACTACCGCATTCCTCTGGATAAAAGTTCTTCCAATCGGAAATAGATTGAGTCGATATGTCCCATAACTCCTCAGGGAGATGACATAATGGATAGTTGAAAATTGATACTGGAATTCCTGCTCTATAAGCTGTATCAACTGCTGCTGATAACGAAATAGCACATTCCTTATGTCCAACAAAAATATCAGCCCAGTTTTTTCTCGCCCAACCAATCGATTCTAAGCCCATAAGAGATATTTGACTAATATTGGAAAATACTCGGCTAACATATTCAACAATTAGGGGTAACTCTTGATAATTGATATTAGTAGGTATGATTCTTAATTCAATATTGATTCCAGAATTTCCAGCATTTATCAGACCACGAACCGTCTCACTAAATGCCCCACGGCTTCCAACTAATTCATCATGAACTCTATGGCGGGAAGAATATAAAGGAATACCAAAAGTTATTTTCAGTTTGTCGCTTCGCTGCTTTATCTTTGCCACAAAACTTGCATCAGAAAACCGCCGACCATTAGTCAAAACATGCAATGATGTTTCAGGGGAGTTTTCAATAATGAAATCTAAAAATGATAGGAAATCCTCACCATAAAGAAGTGGCTCTCCCCCACTCACGCCAACAATACCATCCAAATTGAATGATGCTATCGCCAAAGCTGATTGAGTCAGCAACCAATCATCATTAATATTTTTGGGCGGCTGAGAGCAAAATAGACATAAATTGTTGCACCTCTCAGTGACCAGTACCGTATTATGATTTGCCCTACGGGACAGTATTACCCGCAGCATGTTACCATTATTCACGACGCCAATATCACCATCTTCTATTGAAGCGGTAAGGCTCTTACTGGCAAGAGTACCTGAATAATATTGAGGCATTGTTTTTTCTGGACTGTCAGCACCTACAAATAAATTAGGTAGAAAAAATTGTGGGTTTACCGGCTTCGATTTACATAACCGATAAAAACCTATCGGTATCACTACTTTACTACTAAAATGGAAAATATCGTTTCTCAGTACCTCAGACATAAGCCCACCTTTTTAATAACCTAGCTGCAGCCCCATTCTCAGCAAGGGTATCCATCAGAAAACGAAACATCCCTTTATGGTACTGACAAAATATAGAGCGACTTCTATCCCCCACTGGTTCGCCCTGAACACTGATGTTCTGGCAAGGATCAGCGCCACAGAAAGGTTGGTAAGCACAAGTATCACATCCAGGTAATGCGAAATTAAATGATGAAGCTAAGGTATTGCGATAGTAGTCACTTTTTGAAAATGACGGACTTCCAAAATCACCCGCGCTGAAATCAACCTCATTATTAACTTTTTGCAGCATACGACTTTCGTCGCTGCCATATATTCGTCCATCGTAGTTAAACAGAATACAATTAAGGACAACCCCACTGGGTGATTTTAAATCTGCATAACCACTAAACCCTGGATTAAAGACGCGTTTTAAATGGATAGCAGCTGAATGTTCAACAACTGGAATTCCATTTTCATTATGTTTGACGATTTCATTAATTAAGGAAGAATAAAATTCGAAATACTCATCCATTGAAAACGCAAATTTTTCTCTATGAGCGAAACCATATGGGCTTACTGGCCTGACAAACAGATCTTTGAGTCCAAGAGACAAATGAGCATCGATGATAGAGGTCGGATTTTTAATAAGCTCTTTTGTGACGGTAGTCACAGTTGAAACTTTTTGGCGTCCTAACTCATTCTTGATAGATAGAATCCCACCCATCGCTTTCAAGTAAGCGTTATTATCAGCAAGAATTCTATTCTTATTATGAATGACTTCCTCTCCATCTAATGAGACCGAGAATAATATATTTTTGTTTTTCACCCATTTAATCACAGATGCATCCAGCAAAGACAAGCTGGTTGCAATAACCATTTCTACATTTTCTATCCCTAAAGCCAGAACACACTGCTCATAAATCTCTTTAACGAGGTCAAAACGCAATAAGGGTTCACCCCCTTGGACTTCTATCTTGTACGGAGGTGAAGATAGTTTTTTAATGGCATTTACTATGTGGGGAATCTGAGTAGGATCCAAATCATATCCCCTTGCTCCGACTGCAGCCCGACTAACTTGGCAATACTTACAGGTATGGTCGCATCTTAAGGTGGGAACAATCATAAAAATTGGATTTACTGCCAGATCACTCATGAGACGTTTAGCAAAACCTGAGCTCAGCGCTGATGCGGCAAAAAGTTCTTCTTTATCATCACATATGAAAAGTTTGCTCTCTAATTCCTCATCCTGACTCTGGTTCCCTGTCATGGAATTATTGGCTAAATGAGAGAATTCATCTTCTGAGATAAAATGATGGAAGCCAGCCAGATTGCTGATGAAAAATGAGCCGTCACTTAGCCTTTCAAAGTTAAATGGCATCATTCTCATTTTGTTAGTCTCGCATCTATACTTTTCAATACGTTATCAATAATAGAAGTTCTGATCCTATACGTCTGAGCATGAAGTTTTTCTCTCAATGAGTAATCATTCAATAGCCGCTCAAACTCAAACTGAATCTCATCGCTAAAAGTATCGAAAGTTATCAACCAATAATCATCATTTTGATCGAGCTTCCAGCGACAAAAGGATGACATCCAGTAAAGGCTGTTTCTTACGATCCATTCTGAACTATCTGTTTTTATTATTTTTTTATGCCACATAACAACCCCATAAAGGCGACTTGAAAACTTTGCTCATAGATATCGGTTGCAGAATTAAACCAATATAATTAACCATCAGATTAATGAGCGGAGATAGGTCATCATACTGATGGAAGATCACAAAACAGATAAATGACTAATTATTTACTTAAGAAACTATTTTCAACGACTTTACGTTTATAGATAATTAATACTTATTCAGGCCGCAGGAAAATAAATAAGTGAATATTTTTCATATTGTTATAACTTCAATTTCGCTATATTTTATATACTTACTCAATGAAAAACCATACTTTAAGAAAGGATATTACAAAATTATATAATTTGTAAGTTTTTTAGTGAGTCTATTGCAGCCAAGTACATAGATGTGATTTCAATCCTTCAAGTTTAGATATGTTAATATGATTAAAGTCTATCTAACTAATTGTTATAAAAGAATTAGGTATCAAATCGTTCTGAATACGCTTAAAACCCGTTGATTTAGTAGTACCAGTAAGATGACCATAATGATCTGGGGCGCAGAACGATTATGTTACCTCCCCTGGCACTCTAACTAGAATTACTCACCCCTTCACAGCCCTTTCATTACTCTTCCTTATTACATGTCCCAATAACTTGCAGCTATCTCATTCTTGCCGTAATTTCCCTCATGTAAATTCGCTGTCAACGACAGCACCCAATGTTTCCAGTATCGGGATTGATACTAATGACCTGAGAGAAACGCCTTCGGGTGGTCATAAACCCAAAGTCATACGGAATGGAGTGTGGTCTGAGACTGACGCTTTCGAGCGACCACAAAATAGCTACCGTGACCTGAAAAGTAGCGCTATATGAGCGGTAAACCCCTTGAACCTTTGAAAACGGGTATCACCTCATTTGGTGATGAAGGTATACTTATCACTGACGAAATGGCTAATAAAGAGCATTTCCTGACCAACCAGTATTGTCTGTCACGGATACTGCTATTGGTTATCAACCAAGCGAATAACTCTCCTCAGTAGAGCAACGGCCTTCTAAGCCGTAGGTCTGCCGGTGATGGTATTGTTATTGGCACGCTTAACGCAAGATGCATCACTGCATCAAAAAACTCCTTATGCCTCAATTTCTGGTGCGTGCTAAACGTTGCTGGCTGCGATCTGCTATGCCGCATGGCATCTGCTGGCGCTGACCTTGCGGCGTGTGGCTCGTGGCGTCACTTTTACAAGTGAAAGTGACGCCACGGCACGAACCCACCTCAGCCGTTGAGATAAGCGACTTCACTCAACACGTCATGCATCTGACACCGCCTCAACACGTCAGACTGACCACTTTTACCGGATAGTTGAACTGATACCGAGGCAGGCCCACAGCCTGAGGGGATGACCTGCAATAGCAGGAGGCTGCACTGAGTGCATCACCTATACCCCGCAATACCTCAACTGCTGCCCGCTCTGGCGCACAGGTATCGTTCAAGGCAGATAACCTGCCATTCCCCATGCGCCAGAGAAATGCAGCTCGTTGATATTGTTTGGGAGAAGTTCGCTATGAGTCAGTTAAGCCGTGAGATGAAAATGCTGGCAAAACAAGCAGGCGGCAGCCATAAAACCGTTCATGACCGTATTCGGATTATGGACAGGTTTAGCCGCCATTTGTTGGCCCTTAATATTCAGGTGCGTGATGTTAAACACCTAAAAGCAAAGCATGTTGAAAGTTATATTGCTGACCGTGTTTCACAGGGGATCGCTATTCGTTCCCTTCATAACGAAATGGCAGCATTGCGCACCGTTTTCCGACTCGCTGGCCGGGATAAAATGGTCATATCAGAACGCTTGACCAACAAAGCGTTGGGATTAGGGGGAGCCAGCCGCGCAGGCAGCAAATTCGCTATCCCCGAGCAAGTCTATCAAGCCGCCTTGCACACCGCCCAACAGCAAGACAAAGGATTGGCCTGCGCCCTGCAACTGGCCCGCTTGCTGGGGTTACGCTCACAAGAAGCAGTACAATGCGCCAACTCACTGAAAACGTGGCAAAAGCAGCTTAAACATAACCATTCTAAATTAACCGTGGTGTTTGGCACCAAAGGAGGCCGTTCACGCGAAACCCGAGTTCTGGATCGTGAAGCAGTCAAACTGGCCGTCAAAGAAGCACAACGGGTTGCAGAAACACGCGGCGGCAAACTGATTGATAAGCCTGACCTAAAAACCGCCATGAATTTCTGGCGCTCCCATACCACCCGCCTGGGGCTGACCGGGCATTACTCCCCCCACAGTCTCCGCTATGCCTGGGCGCAAGAGGCTATCAGTTATTACCTCACCGCTGGGTTTACCCGCATTGAAGCCAGAGCATTAACCTCAATGGATCTGGGCCATGGTGATGGCCGTGGCCGCTATGTTGAACGCGTTTATACCCGCAAGGAGGCGTAACCATGCCTGATATTAAATTGATTCGCTTACCCCACGTAATACAGAAAACCGGCCTTAAAAAATCATGGATATATTTCCTGATGAAGCAAGGTGACTTCCCTCAGTCAGTGAAGCTTGGCTCTCGTTCTGTCGCGTGGGTAGAAAATGAAATCAATAGCTGGATTCGTGAAAGAATCAATCAACGCGAGGAGGGTCGGGAATAATGATTTTTTATTTTTTTCTGGCGGGCGCTTTGCAGTATAATCTTGGAGCTGCGGCAAAATCCGTAGCCGGAATTGGCGTTCCGAATCCCCTTACGGTATCCAAATACACACACAGAGTGTACTTGGGTAATGTTCGTGCACACCTGTTGTCTATGGTAGTCCGGGCAAGGCTTTCGAAAGGAAGGCCGGGATCCGTTAGGGCCGGTACGCCAACCTTGTTCGGGCTACCACCCAATGGGCTTGGCGTCTCTGGGGGTAGCTTAAAAAACACCCTAACGGAGGCGGCCCAATGGCTACTACCCTTCACTGTCTGTACCCGCAATACGTTCGTACCCATCCGGGGGTGCACGATGCTGTATGACCCCACACCACTTACCTCGGCTGAACTCACCGACCATTGCTGTGCACTGGCTTATGCCATCATCGAACTGAATAACCCTCTCGCCAAAGAATTGCTCATGTTTATGCTGTGGGAACGGCTGAATATGTTAAGCGAAGAGCTGGAAATAGAGGGGCTGGCAGATGAGTAAATTCATTTCTGATATTACCCACCAATCGCGCCATCGCTGGCCGTCTATTCTTACCGCACTGGACATCCCTGTTCTTCCCGGCGGAAAACACGGCCCTTGCCCGCTCTGCGGAGGTAAAGACCGTTTCCGTTTTGATGATAAAAAAGGACGAGGGACGTGGTTCTGCAACTATTGCGGCCATGGCGATGGTCTGGATCTGGTCACTCTGGTACGGCAATGTGATTTAATTCAGGCCGCCAGAGAAATTTCCTGCTTAACCGACTTAACCCCAACAGCACCCGCCAAAGAAAGAACTGAACCGCCCTCTCACGCCGACATCACACAAAAAGTTGCCGCCCTGCTGGCGACCTGTACGCAGGGAACCAGTGATTACCTGTTGCATAAGGGCCTTGCGCAGCGGGGATTTTTAATGCCCGCCAACAGCGCTAAAAATATTGGCGGGGTGCATTTTAATGTTGGCAGCATGGTGCTGCCACTGGTGGACCTGAGTGGCAACACTACCGGTGCGCTGTTAATCAATCGCCGGGGAGAAAAGCGCTTACTGCCCGGCTCAAGGATTAAATCTTCATTTATCCCCATCACCAATCATGCCCTGTCACAAACAATCATCATTACTGAAGGTTTTGCCACCGGTCTGGTCATATCACGATTTGTCGCCGTCACGGTGGTGGCCGCCATCTCGGCCAATAATCTGACCCATGTTGCCGTAGCACTGCGAGAACGTTATCCCAATGCGCAGATTATTCTCGCGGCAGATAATGACGTAACCGACTCAGACCACAATCCCGGCAAACAACAGGCGGAACACGCCGCACTCGCGGTCAATGGGCTGGTGACCCTGCCCCCCACCGGCGATAAGGCTGACTGGGATGATTATCGCCAACAGGTCGGAACGGACACCGCCCGTATCGAGTTTTTCCGCCAACTCTACAATCCCAAGGAATGGATATGAAAATGCCGCTCACTTTGATTGACAATGAACCGGTGCAATTCGCCACCAACCTGCCGTTGCGCAAAGGTTCAGACGGTTATAACACCCCGCAGGATTACAATATCAAGGGCCATTTGCCGAGCAATACGCTAGCCAGTATTTATGGCCCCAGCGGCTCATATAAATCCTTTCTGGCTGTCTCATGGGCCTGCCATATTGCCACCGGCAAGCCGTGGGCCTCGCGTCGTGTGACCCAAGGCTCGGTGGTCTATATCGTTGGCGAAGGCGGCATTGGCGTACCACGCCGTATCCGTGCATGGGAAATGGAGTTTAACGGTGGCACACCGATTGAATCGCTATACCGCATCGACTGCCCGGTATTTCCCGCCAGCCCGGAGAGCGTCGAACAGGTGATTAAAGCCGCTCAGGACGTCACCGAACAAACCGGCTCACCGGTGCGCCTGATTGTGCTGGATACGCTGGCCCGTTGCTTTGGTGGCTCCGACGAGAACGCCGCCAAAGATATGGGCGCGTTTATTCAGGGCTGCGATTTTATCAAGGCAGAAACTGGCGCAACAGTGCTGGTTATCCATCATTCCGGCAAAGATTTGGATAAAGGCGCGCGCGGCTCCAGCGCCTTCCGCGCGGCATTGGATGTCGAATTCAATGTACGTCGTGAGGGCGACGGCGGCGCACTGGTGCTGAGTTGCACCAAAATGAAGGATTCAGAAGAGCCCGCCACACGGGCCTATGACCTCTCGCCGCTCAATCTGTATATCGATAATGATGGCGAAGAAGTTAACTCATTGGTGCTATGTGATAAAGGGCGTGAAATCTTCGATGAAGGCTCACCCTATGAGGCCGAACTGGCGGGTATTCAGCGCCTGACGGCCAATCATATCGCGCTGTGGCAATCTATCCGCTCCCGTACCGCCAGTGGCGAGGCCTGTACAAAATCGCTGGTGAGAGATGATATGCGCGGTATGGGTTTTGATGTTGCGAAGAAATTTACCCGCTGGCTCGACAAGCTGGAAATTGATGGGCTGATTCATATTGATGGCGAGAATATCTGCCCTAATTCATTAAGCAATACAGCAAGCAACTAACTGGGGGATAAAGTGGGAACCGAGTGGGGGAACCGCGAATTTTTAACAAACTTAGTCTCGAATCCCCCACTTCCCAGTTATCTATACACACTAAATGGGGGAAAGAGAGCAAACCCACGCCATGACTGGGCTGAGAGTACAGAGCAAAAATCAGGTGGGGGAAGAAGTGGGAGTCAGTTAAGTGGGGGAAATGTGGGGGATCTTGGATTGTTAATAAATCCAACCCCCATTTCTATGTAAATACTACCATCCCCCTCTCATTATAATGGAGTGAAAGTATTATTTTTCTTTAAAATCACCACTTGCGCCTATAATTGTATCCCACTGTTTGAACTCATCACTGCCGAGAACTACACAGCCTCTAGTCATTGCCTTGAAATACTTAACAAGATGCTTATCTTGCTTTGGAGGAAACTCATCAAAACTTGAAACTAATGTATTTTTTCTGAGGTTCTCCACATATACTGGGCAAATAAGATTGACTCCATTAAGTGAAAACATATTGACAGCTTTAATAAAGAAATCATTCCTTCCACTTAGGGAACGAGTATCCCATATTGATTTAGGAAATAATTCCTTATAGTATTTACTTGAGGTAATATTATAGTAATGTGTTTTTTTATCTAGCACCCCCATTACGCTGAAAACACTGGACCCTATAAAGAGAAATCCATTAGGCCAAATTATAATGATAAAAAACAGCGAGGCCATAACGGAAAAAATAAACTCCTTTAAAAATTTAACATCAAACCAGTTTTTATTGTTTTTTGAAAAATTACTTGAATAAAAAACCATAGCAGGAAACAATGAAAGTAATGAATAAAAAGACAAAAACAAAAAAGCGTATATAAATGCAGAAAATGTATGCCCATCAATATTCAACATAATAATAGATATAGACATTATTATCGAGAGGGATGAAGCAAAACATATGAATGAAATAATAAAAATGGAAAAAATCACTTTCCAGACTTTAATTAATCCGCTGTGTATATTAGCATGACTGTTTTTAACCTTCAATGGAATGCATGTAATAACAACCGAAACGATAAAGGATAGAAATAAAGAACGAATGGGTTCTCCTATATACGATGCGATGTTTTTTATATCACTATGTCTAGTTAAAAAATTAGAGAATGAATCGGATGAAAAAACAAAGACAAATCCCAACATTGACATTGCCGTTAACAATGTAATTGATGGCATTCTTTTTGCGCTGGTTATATAACTCTCATGAACAAAATAAGAAAGAGATATCAAATTAATACTTGGAAGCATGATTAATATTGATATCAATATAGATACAAAGACAAATGAAAAAAATATCGAAACAAGAGTTGCATTGTTATTTACCGAACCCATCAATAAATCCAAACGCGAAAAATACCCTAAATACCCCCAAATAATCAACACAGAAAAAACAATATACAAAGGAAATATTTTTAATGCATAAAAACAATATTTTTTAAAGTTACTCATAAAAGACCCAATCCTATTGACCTCTTCCATATTGACCTCGGCATCAATGAAAATTTTAAATAAACAGACTCCATTAAAATTTAATCTGATATCTTTAAACAATATCATTATTTAAATCCATAAGGCACCACATACCCATCGCGGCACCTATCCAAATAATCCGCCCACCATTGCACCATCAGCCTTCTTTCATCCATATGTTCGGCTTTGTGGATATAGGCCGCACGAACATTGTTGCGTTCCTGATGACTCATCTGCCGTTCTACCGCATCACGCGACCACATACCTGATTCAACCAAAGCACTACAGGCCATTGTTCTGAATCCATGACCGCAAATTTCTGTTTTGGTGTCGTATCCCATACGGCGTAATGCATTATTAATGGTATTTTCACTCATAGGACGGTTGGGATGGTGGTCACCTGGAAACACCAGATTATCATCTTGGGTCAATGCCTTAATTTGCTCAAGAATGGCAATAGCTTGCCCGGATAATGGCACCAGATGAGGGGTTTTCATTTTCGAACCCCGGTGCGAATACCTGACCTTATTGATAACTTCCCTCTCTGCCGGTAGTGTCCATAAGGCTCTTTCCAAATCGATTTCATCCCATCTGGCAAACCGCAGTTCACTTGAACGAATAAATACCAGCAGACAAAGCTTTACCGCCATGCGAGTCAATGGCCTGCCACAGTAGTAATCCATACGCAGTAAAATCTCAGGGAGACGGTCTAGCGGGAGCGCCGCACGGTGAGTTGCCTTACGGGTAACCAAAGCACCTGCGAGGTCTTGTGCCGGGTTGTATTCGATTAAACCATTCTGTACCGCGTAGCGCATCACGCAGGTAATTCGTTGTTGCAACCGTGCGGCCACATCTAATTTTCCCGTCTGTTCCACCACTCTTAAGGGAGCAAGTAGATCACGGATTTTTAGCTCATCGATATTTCGCTTACCAATAGCAGAAAATAAATACATCTCGAAGTAGCGCAGAACGCGCTCGGAATGCTGTGCAGACCATTTCTTGTTGCTGGCATGCCAGTCGCGGGCAACCAATTCAAAGGTATGCGTATTTTGTATAATTTCTTTTTCTTGTTCACGCTTATTTGTCGGGCTGATCCCTTGCGCGATCAGCGCTTTCGCTTTATCACGCTCAGCTCGAGCCTGCCCTAAGCTGACAGCAGGATAACCACCAAAAGCAATACGGCTTTCCTTTCCATCAATGCGGAATTTAAGGTACCAGAGCTTAGTACCACGGGGTTGTATCTGTAGGTAGAGTCCTTGAGCATCAGTGAGTTTATAAGCTTTATCGCGAGGTTTGGCATTTCGAATTGCGGCATCAGTCAGCGCCATTGGGGGTCACATCCTTATAGAACCCAGAAGGCGCTCACTATGCTATTGGAGTGTTATGGCTGTCAACGGATGATAAGGACAGAGTTTAAACTGGTTTTTCTACAAATTATTATGTAAATCAATGATATTACAGAAAGCGATAGCGTCGAATTATCTCTGCACCAAGGACACCCCAAAATGTCCTTTGTAAAGAGATAATCCCCCGATGCTACAGCCAACCCTGCTAATATCTTCACAAAGGCTTATACCGTCTGTATCTGCTACATATTTGGGGGTCACAAATTTTCCGAACCGAGCAGACCCCCTTTCTGACCCCCAGTGATGATGGCAGCCAATGGACGTAAAAATACTAGAATGGATACATGGCAAAAACCACCAGAATGTTAGATGCTGTTTTATATAGACTTTTGCGGAGGAAAATGGACTTTACTGGATGATAGGCAAAAAAAAAGCCACCTTGCGGTGACTTGATTTTCATACTAATGGTGCCGAAGGCCGGAATCGAACCGGCATGCCTCGCGGCGGTTGATTTTGAGTCAACTGCGTCTACCGATTTCGCCACTTCGGCACTGAAGTAGTATGCGGAGAACGAGGTGAATTATACCTAGCAATGATCCGCATGCAACTGTTATCCCACCAAGTTTAGTCTAAGTGTCGAAAAAAACGCCATCAACGCCGTTTTAGCAGCAAATAAACACTGATTAGGAGGAAAAGTATACTCGGTAACAGCGCACCGATGACCGGTGGAATGCTGTAAACCAAACTAAGTGGACCAAAAATCTGATCCAGTACGTAGAAAACAAAGCCGAAGAAGATACCGGTGACCACCCGAACACCCATCGGTACACTACGTAATGGGCCAAAAATAAATGACAACGCCATTAGCATCATTACCGCGACTGAGAATGGTGCGAATATCTTGCCCCACATGTTCAACTCGTAACGGCTCGATTCCTGCCCACTTTGCCGCAGGTACTTACTGTAATCGTATAAACCACGAATGGAGAGCGAGTCGGGATTCATCGCAACCACCCCCAGTTTCTCTGGGGTCAGATTGGTCTTCCACTCGCCAGTCAAGGTCTGAGAGCCAGTCACTTGCTTAGGATTGGTAAGATCAGATTCATCAACCTGCGATAAACGCCAAATATTGTCGTCATAAGTGGCTGTTGCGGCGTAACGCACTGAAAGCAGGCGATCTTGTTTATCAAAATGGTAAATGTTAACCCCGGTCAGTTCATTGTCACCCGATACCCGCTGGATATAGATAAAGTCAGAACCGTCTTTCGCCCACAGACCCGATTGCGTTGATAAGAGTGAACCACCATACATCTGCTGAGCGCGGAAATTACGCGCCATCTGCTCACCTTGAGGCGCAACCCACTCGCCGATCGCCATTGTCAACAATACCAGCGGAATCGCGGTTTTCATCACCGACGCGGCAATTTGCATGCGGGTAAAACCTGATGCCTGCATCACCACCAGTTCACTGCGAGTCGCTAATGACCCAAGACCCAGCAATGCGCCTAATAGCGCCGCCATCGGGAAAAAGATCTCAATATCCTTAGGGATACTCAGTAGAGTGTACATGCCAGCGGAAACTGCTGAGTAGTCACCCTGCCCAACTTTACGTAGCTGATCGACAAACTTGATGATGCCAGAGAGCGATACCAGCATGAATAACGTCATCAAAATGGTATTGAGGATAGTCCGTCCGATATAACGGTCTAATACACCAAACATCAGGCAGCACCTCTCAATCGCGCACGTAACTTACGAGCCGGCAGGCCATCCCACAGGTTCAATACCACCGCAACCGCCAGATATGCACCGTTTACGGTCCACATCCAGACAAGTGGGTCCAGCTTGCCGTTACCTGCATTAGAGCGCAGGGAGCTTTGTAACAGGAAGAAAATCAAATACAGCAACATTGCCGGCAACATGCTCAGCACTCGCCCCTGACGTGGATTGACAACACTCAGTGGCACCACCAACAACGCCATGATAATCACCGATACAATCAGTGTCAGACGCCAATGAAACTCTGCGCGGGCATCGGGTTCATTTGCACGCCATAGCTGTTTCATAGTCATCTGTTCAGCCACATTGTTGTTTTGTTGCACTTCCTGATGGCCGATTATTGCTTGGTAATCAACAAAATCAGTGATGCGGAAATCGCGCAACAACGCGGTGCCTTCATAGCGGGTACCTTTGTTTAAAATAACCACTTGTGAGCCATCTGGTCGTTCGGTCATATGGCCGCTATCTGCTACAACCACAGAGGGGCGTTGGTTACCGTTTGGCCGCAATTGTGCCAAAAATACACGGTTAAACTCTTTGCCTGTCACATTACCGATAAATAAGGCTGAATTGCCATCGGTTGAAGACTTAAACTGCCCACCGGCCAAAGCGGCCAAACTTGGGTTAGCGCGGGCGTCGTTCAATACTTCATCTTGATGTTTAGAAGACCACGGACCAAGCCAGATGGTATTAACCGCCGCCAGAGCAGAAGTCACCAGCGCCAGAATCAATGCAGCCATTATGAGGGATTTTTTGCCCATGCCGCAGGCATGCATCACGGTGATTTCACTCTCCGTGTACAATTTGCCCAACGTCATCAGCAGGCCAAGGAATAAGCTCAATGGCAGGATAAGTTGTGCCATTTCCGGCACACCGAGCCCTAAAAGGGATAAAACCAGGTTTGTCGGTATTTCACCATCGACCGCAGCGCCTAATATCCGTACTAACTTCTGACTAAAGAAGATTAATAGCAGGATGAACAGAATCGCAATTTGGCTCTTAAGTGTTTCCCGTACCAGATATCTAATGATGATCACGCTAATACGCCTGTGAAAACTTGTCTTTTTGCAGGAAAATCGATAGTTTCATCGTTAATCCGCCATTTATTCTCATCATATGGCAACCTTCACAGCTAAAATAGTATTACAGCATCTAGCGTTTAGGTGTCCTATAGGAACATGCTTATAGTCGCCAAAACAAAACAACTTATGCCGTTAAGGTTAACACACGTCGTTAACACAACGGAGAGAGATCGTTGCGGAGCGCTACATTCTAGCGGTAGCTTCCGCCTTTGTCTTTAAGATTCAGGAGAGTGCATGGAGTTCAGTGTAAAGAGCGGCAGCCCGGAAAAACAGCGCAGTGCCTGTATTGTAGTCGGCGTTTTCGAACCTCGTCGTCTATCTCCAATTGCCGAACAACTCGACAAAATTAGTGATGGCTACATCAGCGCTTTATTGCGCCGTGGTGAACTTGAAGGCAAAGTCGGGCAGACGCTGTTACTGCACCATGTGCCGAATATTCTCTCCGAGCGCATCTTGTTAATTGGTTGTGGTAAAGAGCGTGAGCTTGATGAACGCCAGTACAAGCAAGTGATCCAGAAGACCATCAATACCCTTAATGACACCGGTTCAATGGAGGCAGTCTGCTTCCTGACTGAACTGCATGTTAAAGGCCGCAATACTTATTGGAAGGTGCGTCAGGCGGTAGAAACAGCCAAAGAAACGCTTTACACCTTCGATCAACTTAAAAGTAATAAAACCGAGCCTCGCCGCCCGTTGCGTAAAATGGTGTTCAATGTGCCAACCCGCCGCGAATTGACCAGCGGTGAGCGCGCAATACAGCACGGTCTGGCTGTGGCATCTGGTATCAAAGCCGCTAAAGACTTGGGCAATATGCCACCCAACATCTGTAACGCCGCGTATCTGGCGTCTCAGGCGCGCCAACTGGCCGATGCGTTTAGCACCAATATCATTACTCGCGTCATTGGTGAGCAGCAGATGAAAGAGCTGGGAATGCACTCTTATCTGGCTGTTGGCCATGGTTCGCAGAATGAATCATTAATGTCGGTGATAGAATATAAGGGTAATCCGAACCCTGACGCTAAGCCAATTGTGCTGGTAGGCAAGGGGCTGACCTTCGACTCTGGTGGTATTTCCATCAAACCGGCCGAAGGCATGGACGAGATGAAATACGACATGTGCGGTGCAGCAACCGTTTATGGCGTGATGCGGGTGGTGGCTGAGCTGCAATTGCCGTTGAACGTAATTGGTGTATTGGCGGGTTGTGAGAATATGCCGGGTGGCCGTGCTTATCGCCCTGGTGATATTCTAACCACCATGTCCGGCCAAACAGTCGAAGTGTTGAATACCGATGCTGAAGGCCGTTTGGTACTGTGCGATGCGCTGACCTACGTTGAGCGTTTTGATCCAGAACTGGTGATTGATATCGCTACACTGACCGGCGCGTGTGTGGTGGCATTAGGGCACCACATTACCGGTTTAATGTCGAATCATAATCCATTAGCTCATGAGCTGATTGGGGCGTCCGAACAAGCCGGTGACCGTGCATGGCGCTTGCCGCTGGGTGATGAATACGCCGAGCAACTGGACTCCAATTTTGCCGATATGGCAAATATTGGCGGCCGTGCTGGTGGAGCCATTACCGCAGGCTGCTTCTTGTCGCGCTTTACCCGTAAATATAGCTGGGCGCATCTGGATATCGCCGGCACTGCATGGCGTTCAGGCAAGAACAAAGGTGCAACAGGCCGTCCGGTCGCGTTGTTGTCTCAGTTCCTGCTAAATCGTGCAGGACTAAACGGCGACGATTAATCGTTTGATGTATTCCATTTGATATACACCCAAGCTCATTGGGGTTGCAGGTAGGCGGCAAACGAACTCATCCCGATGAGCTTACATCAGTAAGTGATTCGGGTGAGTGAGTGCAACCAACACCCCTGCGGCGTCAAGGACGAAGAGTGCTGAGAACCTATGAAAAACGCCACCTTCTACCTGCTCGAACACGACACGCCCGCCGGTGAACTACGTGCTCATGAGGCGTTGGCCTGCGAAGTTGCAGCTGTCCATTGGCGGGCGGGCAAACGGGTGCTAATCGCCTGTGAAAGTCAGGAACAGGCTCAGCGGCTGGATGAAGCCCTGTGGCAACGAGCACCAGACCAATTTGTGCCACACAATCTGGCCGGTGAAGGGCCAAAATATGGCGCGCCAGTCGAACTTGCCTGGCCGGAACGGCGCGGTAATTCACCCCGCGACCTGCTTATCAGCCTGCTGCCAGAGTTCGCAGGTTTTGCCACCGCTTTCCATGAAGTGGTAGACTTCGTCCCTTACGAAGAAAATTTGAAACAGTTGGCGCGCGACCGATATAAGTCTTATCGCAGCGTCGGCTTCCACTTGACTACGGCAACGCCGCCAACTAATTGAAATAAAAAGAAAATGGAAAACACACCTTCTAATATCGACAAAACTGAGCCGTCCCTCGATAAAACATACAGCCCGCAAGAAATCGAACAGCCGCTGTATGAACACTGGGAAAAACAGGGCTATTTCAAACCGAACGGCGATACCAGTAAAGAAAGCTATTGCATCATGATCCCGCCGCCAAACGTAACCGGCAGCCTGCATATGGGCCATGCTTTCCAGCAGACGATTATGGATACCTTGATTCGCTACCAGCGCATGCAGGGGAAAAATACCCTCTGGCAGGCGGGTACCGACCATGCTGGTATCGCAACCCAAATGGTGGTTGAGCGTAAGATTGCCGCAGAAGAAGGCAAAACCCGCCACGATTATGGCCGCGATGCGTTTATCGATAAAATCTGGCAGTGGAAAGGCGAGTCAGGCGGCACCATCACTCGCCAGATGCGCCGTCTGGGTAACTCTGTGGATTGGGAACGTGAGCGTTTCACCATGGACGATGGCCTGTCTAATGCAGTTAAAGAAGTGTTTGTTCGCCTGCACAAAGAAGATCTGATTTACCGTGGCAAGCGCCTGGTGAATTGGGATCCAAAACTGCGCACCGCTATTTCTGATCTGGAAGTAGAAAACCGCGAATCCAAAGGTTCCATGTGGCATCTGCGTTATCCGCTAGCCGATGGTGCCAAAACCGCCGAAGGTAAAGATTATCTGGTGGTCGCCACCACTCGCCCGGAAACCGTATTGGGTGATACCGGTGTTGCAGTGAACCCGGAAGATCCGCGCTATAAAGATCTGATCGGTAAAGAAGTTTACCTGCCGTTAGTTGGCCGCCGTATTCCGATCCTCGGTGACGAACATGCCGATATGGAAAAAGGCACTGGTTGCGTGAAAATCACCCCAGCGCACGATTTTAATGACTATGAAGTAGGTAAACGTCACGCCCTGCCGATGATCAACATTCTGACTTTCGACGGTGATATCCGTGCTGAAGCTGAAGTGTTTGATACTAACGGTGAAGCTACCGATGCTTGCAGCGGTGCAATCCCAGAACAATTCCAGGGTCTGGAACGTTTTGCTGCCCGTAAAGCTGTCGTCGCTGAATTTGATAAACTTGGCCTGCTGGAAGAGGTTAAACCGCACGACCTGACGGTGCCTTATGGCGACCGTGGCGGCGTGGTTATCGAGCCGATGCTGACCGACCAATGGTATGTACGCACGGCACCGCTGGCTAAAGTTGCCATTGAAGCGGTAGAAAACGGTGAAATTCAGTTCGTGCCTAAGCAGTACGAAAACATGTATTACTCATGGATGCGCGACATTCAGGATTGGTGTATCTCTCGCCAACTGTGGTGGGGCCACCGTATTCCGGCCTGGTATGACGAGCAAGGTAAAGTGTACGTCGGCCGCGATGAAGCTGAAGTGCGCCGCGAAAACAATCTGGGCGCAGACGTGGCATTGCGTCAAGACGAAGACGTGCTGGATACCTGGTTCTCATCCGGTCTGTGGACATTCTCCACATTGGGCTGGCCTGAGCAAACCGATGCCTTGAAAACCTTCCACCCGACCAGTGTTGTGGTCAGTGGTTTCGACATTATTTTCTTCTGGATTGCCCGCATGATCATGATGACCATGCACTTTATGAAAGATGAAAATGGTAAACCGCAGGTGCCGTTTAAGACCGTCTATATGACCGGTCTTATTCGCGATGACGAAGGGCAGAAAATGTCCAAGTCGAAAGGTAACGTCATCGACCCACTGGATATGGTTGACGGTATTTCACTGGAAGAGTTGCTGGAAAAACGTACCGGTAACATGATGCAGCCACAGTTGGCGGAAAAAATCCGCAAGCGCACCGAGAAACAGTTCCCGAACGGTATTGAACCGCACGGCACTGATGCCCTGCGCTTTACGCTGGCAGCGCTGGCCTCTACCGGCCGTGATATCAACTGGGACATGAAACGCCTGGAAGGCTATCGTAACTTCTGTAATAAGCTGTGGAATGCTAGCCGTTTCGTGCTGATGAATACTGAAGGACAAGATTGCGGGCAGAACGGCGGCGAAATGGTGCTATCACTGGCTGACCGCTGGATTCTGGCGGAATTCAATCAGACCATCAAAGCCTACCGTGAAGCGATGGATACTTACCGCTTCGATCTAGCGGCGGGTATTTTGTATGAGTTTACCTGGAACCAGTTCTGTGACTGGTATCTGGAGCTGACCAAGCCGGTGATGAACAGTGGTTCTGATGCTGAACTGCGCGGTACCCGTCATACCCTGATTGAGGTGCTGGAAGCATTGCTGCGCCTGGCGCATCCAATCATTCCTTACATCACTGAAACTATCTGGCAGCGGGTTAAAACCCTGAAAGGCATTACAGCAGATACCATTATGCTACAACCTTTCCCAGAATATGATGCCAGCCAGGTAGATGAGAAAGCCCTGAGTGATTTGGAGTGGATCAAGCAAACCATCATTGCGGTGCGTAATATCCGTGCAGAGATGAACATCGCGCCAGGTAAGCCGCTGGAAGTCATACTGCGTGGAGCCAGTGCTGAAGCTCAGCGCCGTGTGTTGGAAAACCAGAGTTTCATCCAGTCGCTGGCACGCTTGTCCTCTCTCACTCTGCTCGCTGATGGTGATAAAGGCCCGGTGTCGGTGACCAAACTGGTTGAAGGCGCAGAAGTGCTGATTCCAATGGCGGGCTTGATCGATAAAGCTACTGAGCTGGATCGTTTGGCTAAGGAAGTCGCAAAACTGGAAGCCGAGATTGAGCGTATCGAAAGCAAACTGGGTAACGAAGGCTTTGTGGCGCGCGCGCCTGAAGCGGTAGTTGCCAAAGAGCGTGAAAGAATGGCGGCCTGTGCTGAAGCCAAACAAAAGTTAATTGAACAGCAGGCAGTCATCGCTGCTCTGTAATTAACCCGAGTCCCGACAGCCTGATAAGAACAGCGAGCTAATTATTTAGCCGCTGTTTTTTTTATCATTACATTCATTCAGTGTCATACCATAAATAATCCGAGTTGTAGGAAGACGGCAAGCGAGAGACAAATCGGTCGGGAACCGATTTGAACAGCATTTATGCTAGCTCGCAGGATGAGCCTCATTCATCCCGATGAGCTTACTGGTAGTAAGTGATTCGGGTTATTGAGTGCAACCAACGCACATACAGCTTGAAGTATGACGGGTATAGATGGTATTACAGATTATTACTATGTTATTACCCATTGGTTTATAGAGTAATACGCCATGACCACTGCCACACCGATCCGTCTGCTGGTGCGCCCTATCACCGTCGCAGACAATCTCGCTATCGCCAATGTTATCCGTGATGTTTCGGCTGAATTCGGCTTGACCGCAGATAAAGGCTATACCGTATCTGATCCTAATCTGGATCACTTGTTTGAGCTATATAGTCAGCCACGTAGCGCTTATTGGGTGATCGAGGTCGACGGTAATATCGCTGGCGGCGGCGGCGTAGCACCGTTGTCAGGTGGCGAAGCCGATCTGTGTGAATTGCAGAAAATGTATTTCCTGCCCATATTACGCGGTAAAGGTTTGGCAAAACAGTTAGCGTTACAAGCGTTGGCGTTTGCTCGTCAGCAGGGTTTTGGTCGCTGCTATCTGGAAACCACTGCCAGCCTGACCAGCGCCATTGGCTTATATGAGAAATTGGGTTTTGAGCATATTGACTGTTCGATGGGCAATACCGGCCATGTGGACTGCGAAGTGACGATGCTAAAAAAACTGTGATTATTCAGGGCGCATCAAGCGCCCTGATAGTATTAGCTGGAAAATGCCGCTAACGCGGCTATAGCGCCAAGAGCAAAGGGGATTCCTCAAAGTCATTGGCACTACAGCAAGACAGCAAACGAGCAAATCCCGATGAGCTGACTCAAGTCAGTGATTCGGGTGAGTAAGAGCCACTAACACCGCTATAGCATCAAGCACCAAGGCAATTACCCAAAGTCATTGGCGCTATAGCAAGGCAGCAAACGAGCAAATCCCGATGAGCTGACTCAAGTCAGTGATTCGGGTGAGTGAGTGCAGCTAACACCGCTATAGCGTCAAGGACGAAGGGTAATTTAGTGGCGCTTACCGTCGTCGTCTTCGTCCACCAACTCTTCACCGTCGAAATCACCGTCTTCGTCATCTTCGGCGTTCGGGTCTTCGTAGTAGGTGCCCCAACCATCGTAGTTAACGCCACAGGTTTCGGCCAGTGCAATAAGTTGTTCAACCTGTGCATCAATGATTTCAGCATTTAGTGCAACTTCACTGATCACGTCACAACACATCACTAATGAGCCATCTTCCACTTCCAGCTCTTCAGCATCTGTCACTTCATAACCCAGCTTGAATGCTTCAACGGCAGCCTTCTCCAACACGTCGAACTTCTCAGCGGAAAGGTGATGTTCAATGGTGTATAGCGCATCTGGGTCACTGCCATCGTCTAGCAGTTCTTCGATGATCAGGCGGGTCTCGTCACGTTGTTCGTCCAGCATTTCGCGGTTTGCCATGCCTTTATCCTCAGTCAATGGGCTTTGTATGATGCTATTTTCCCACACCCACGCTAATGCCTCCACTATAAACGAGAAAGATTTATTGATTAGGGTTGTAATTGAATATTTATACGTATAAATTGAATTTAAATTCACATTGAAGTTCAATTAATCCCCCCAATAATTGGTGTTGTAGCCAGACAGCAAATATGAAGGGCAAATGGAGATGAACAGATGAGTCAGTTCTATAAACGTCACTTTCTAAGGTTACTGGATTTTACCCCCACCGAGATTACGGCCCTGCTGGACCTAGCTGCTGAACTCAAGCAAGCCAAGAAATCAGGCTGTGAGCAGCAAAAATTAGCAGGTAAGAATATCGCGCTCATCTTCGAAAAAGACTCAACTCGTACCCGATGCTCTTTCGAAGTTGCCGCATATGATCAAGGTGCTCGCGTGACTTACCTCGGCCCAGGTGGGAGCCAAATTGGGCATAAAGAATCAATTAAAGATACCGCCAGAGTGCTAGGCCGCATGTATGACGGTATCCAATATCGCGGTCACGGGCAACAAATCGTTGAAACGTTGGCCGAATTTGCCGGCGTCCCGGTATGGAATGGTCTGACAAATGAATTCCATCCAACCCAGCTACTGGCTGATTTGCTGACCATGCAAGAACATTTGCCGGGTAAGGCGCTGAGTGAAATGAAATTTGCCTATCTTGGAGATGCACGTAACAACATGGGTAACACCATGCTGGAGGCGGCGGCGCTGGTCGGGATGGATCTACGCCTGGTTGCACCAAAAGCATGTTGGCCAGAGGCCAGTCTGGTGGCGGCTTGTCGGGCGCAGGCACAGAAAACGGGCGGAAAAATAACACTGACAGAAGATATTGCCGAAGGGGTAAAAGGCGCTGATTTCCTGTACACCGATGTTTGGGTGTCAATGGGTGAGCCGAAAGAGGTGTGGCAAGAACGTGTTGCCTTACTGAAACCTTATCAGGTCAATATGGAGGTGGTAAAACTCACTGGTAACCCGCAGGTCAAATTCCTGCACTGCCTGCCTGCGTTCCACGATGACCAAACTACCGTGGGCAAACAAATGGCCGAACAGTATGATTTGCCGGGGGGAATGGAGGTTACCGAAGAGGTGTTTGAATCTGCTCACAGCATCGTATTTGATCAAGCAGAAAACCGCCTGCATACCATCAAAGCAGTGATGGTCGCGACATTGGGTCAAGACTAAACATAACAGGGCCGATCATCTGATGTGTCGGCTTTTAATTATTTTCACATCTAATCAATAAGCGTTATTGGCGCAGGCAGATTGAGTGCGGACAGCGCGCAGCCAACGGAGCATACACGGAGTATGTGACGGCGGCGAGCACTGCCCGAAGTTCAAGCTGACAAGTGAAATAGCTTATTTTACAGATATCTTCACAACAGCTTTACGCACATTAGCCGGTTCCCCCACCGCACACAGTGGTTTATGCACTTCACCTGGGTAGAACACCACAAAATCACCGGTCTGCATGACAAACTGCTTCTCATCAACACCCGCCGGTAAAAAAGCGATGTCTTTGTCCGCTAACCAGTCAGTGTCCGGCTTACCGGCAGGCTGATTACTGAACGTCATCCCCTCGACGCCCGCCAAAACAATCTGAATATCCAGATACTTAGCGTGATATTCCGCACGGCGATTTTCCAGATAATCCGTGCAGTCATTGGAGATCAATACGAATAGATTATTACCATCAATATCATGCTTACCCAATGGGGTTTCTGCGGTGATATGGCTCTTCACATACTCAATAGCTTCTTTTAATTGTGCAGGCAGATAAGGCAACAATTCCAAATGATGAATATTTCCGGTAATCATGGCTTTCCCTTTCGTGTAAATAAAATGAAATAACGTTTCATTATAACCAGTTCACTGTTCATTTAGTGGGAAGTGTTTAACATTTATTAATCTGGAATAAAGATTGTGCTGCTGCTGGGCGAATTAATAATCATTACGTTTTTGTAAAATTTTTTTATCACTAATTGTTATAACAAATAACTGTTGAGACTTTGACCACAGACAGTAAAGCCATTATCGTGAGAAACTGCGATGAAATAGTCGAAAAAACAATAATTTCCTAGCGATGTTAACTATCTATACTTGCTATTAACGCGAAAAACATTCGTGGTTGTAGCCCATTTCGGGGAGTCACAATGAAAGCTAAAATTCTGTCATTATTGGTTTTGACAGCACTATCTGGCGGTGCATTGGCAGCAACGCCACCAGATACTCTGGTCGTAGTACAATCCCTGGATGATATCGTCAGCCTTGATCCGGCTGAAAGTAATGAACTGTCGAGTATTCAAACGGTTCCAAGTCTCTACCAGCGGCTGGTACAGGCTGATCGTGATGATCCGGCAAAAGTGGTGCCGATCCTTGCTGAAAGTTGGCAAGGTGATGCCGCAGCCAAAACCCTTACCGTGAAATTACGTCCGCAGGCTGAATTTGCTTCTGGTAATCCAGTGCAGGCCGATGACGTGATTTACTCCTTTACCCGTGCGATAAAAATGAACCGTTCACCGGCTTTCATCCTTAACGTACTGGGCTGGGATGCTAGCAACATCGATCAACATCTGAAAAAGATTGATAACAAGACCGTTCAACTGAGCTGGAGCGCTGATGTCAGCCCAGCGGTTGCTCTGAATATCTTATCAACCCCAATCGCCTCAATTGTTGATAAGAAAGCCGTCACCGCCAATGTTAAAGAAAACGACTATGGTAATGCCTGGCTGAAAATGCATTCCGCCGGTAGTGGTCCGTTCAAAATGCGGGTATATCAGCCGCACCAAGCCATCGTGCTGGATGCCAACCCGACATCTCCGGGTGATAAACCGCTGATTAAAAATATTATTATCAAGAACGTACCGGACCCAAGTGCCCGCCGCCTGCTTATTCAGCAGGGTGATGCCGATATTGCCCGTGAATTGGGACCAGATCAGACCGCCGCGCTGAAAACACAAGCTGGCGTTAAGGTGGTTGAGATCCCTTCAGCGGAACAAAACTATTTGGTATTCAACACCGCCAACCCTGCTAACCCACTATTGAGCAAACCTGAATTTTGGCTCGCTTCACGCTATTTGGTTGATTATGAAGGAATTACCAAAGATCTGCTGAAAGGCCAATATTTCGTGCATCAAAGTTTCCTGCCGGTCGGTTTACCAGGTGCTCTCGAAAGCAATCCATTCACCTTTGATCCGGCTAAAGCTAAAGAGATTTTGGCCAAAGCAGGCATTAAAGATGCCACATTGACACTGGATGTTGAGAACAAACCTCCGTTTATCACTATCGCTCAGTCGTTACAGGCAAGCTTTGCCCAAGGTGGCGTGAAACTGGTGTTACTGCCAGCAGCAGGCAGCCAAGTATATGGTCGAGTCCGCGCTAAACAACATCAGTCGGCTATCCGCTTGTGGATCCCGGATTACTTTGATGCGCACTCCAATGCCAGCGCCTTTGCCTATAACGACGGCAAGAGCAGCACTGTTGCCGGTTTAAACGGTTGGGTTATTCCTGAGCTGAATAAACAAACACTGGCCGCCGTCGCAGAAGCCGATCCGGCGAAACGCACTGCGCTCTATACCCAGTTGCAACAAGAGCTGCAACAGAACTCGCCTTATATCTTTATTGATCAAGCCAAAGCACAAGTTGTGCTGCGCGATAACGTAAAAGGCTACCAGCAAGGTCTGAATGCGGATATGGTCTATTATGACCGTGTCAGCAAATAGCCTATTCCCTGCGTACTTGAAGTTGCAGGGTTGTTAGCTGCGTGAACTTACCCGAATCACTTACCAGTGTAAGCTCATCGGGACTCGTTCACTTGCCGCCTACCTGTAACGCCAAGTTCTTGGGCATAGCTGGTTGATATATTGATAAATTTATTTGTGAAATAGTGAGTTGCTAGTCGATGTCTGTAGCACTAAATAATACGCCGGGAACCCAATCCCGGCGTCGTCTTTGGGGGTTTTTACAGGGTTTATTTACCCTGGCCCTGACCTTATTCGGTCTGCTGGTAATTACCTTTTTCCTGTCGGCGCTGTCGCCGGTAGATAGGGTATTACAAATCGTGGGGGACCACGCCAGTGAGGCTACCTATCAGCAAGTTAAACACCAACTTGGGCTGGATCAGCCATTAGCCGTACAGTTCTGGCACTATTTGGTGCGGCTGCTGCATGGCGATCTGGGTACTGCCAGTGCCAGCGGCCAACCGGTGTTACAGGATCTGCTGACAGTTTTCCCTGCCTCGTTAGAATTGGCCACCTTGTCATTAGTGATTGGCGCAGCACTGGGGGTTATCCTCGGCTTGTTGTGCGCCCGCTGGGCAGGCAGCAAGCTGGATGCCACGATTCGCTTTATCACCCTGCTGGGTAACTCGGTACCTATATTTTGGCTTGGCCTGCTGATGTTGCTGTTGTTTTATGCGCGCCTGCAATGGAGCCCGGGCCCCGGCCGCCTTGACGATATTTATCAATATACTGTGGAAGCGAAGACGGGGTTTGCGCTGATCGACACCTGGCGCTCCGATGATGCTGGTGCCTTTAGTAATGCCATCGCCCATTTAATTTTGCCGGTTTCCCTGCTTTCTTATTATGCCCTAGCCAGTATCACCCGCCTGACCCGCTCAGCCTGTCTGAGCGAGTTGAATAAAGAGTACATTACATTGGCGCGAGCGAAAGGCGCGGGCGAAATGCGAATTCTGCTGATGCATGTACTACCCAATATCCGTGGCACATTACTGACCGTGATTGCGCTGGCCTATACCAGTATGTTGGAAGGCGCGGTGTTAACCGAAACCGTTTTTGCCTGGCCGGGTATTGGCCGTTACCTGACCAGCGCACTATTTGCTGGCGATACCACCGCGATTATGGGCGGGACACTGCTGCTAGGTATCTGCTTTATTTTGATTAACAATGTGACGGATCTGCTGGTCCGCCTGCTGGATCCGAGAACGCGTTGATATGTCGATGATAACCTTCTGCCACGCGCTAAAGCGTTCCCCCTCCACCAGCATTGGGCTGTTTATTCTCTCCTCGCTGGTGATCATTGCGATTTTCGCTCCGTGGTTAGCGCCACAAGATCCCAACTGGCAAAACGCAGCCGACCGTTTATTACCGCCAGGTGCACACCACTGGCTCGGTACTGATAGTTATGGCCGCGATATGCTGTCGCGCCTGATTTACGGCACCCGCCCAACCTTAGGGCTGGTACTGCTGGTTACCGTGATCACGCTACCATTGGGGTTGCTGGTCGGCGTGCTGTCCGGCTATTACGGTGGCTGGCTCGAACGCATTTTGATGCGCATCACTGATGTAGTGATGTCGATGCCACGGCTGATTCTGGCCTTTGCCTTCGTGGCGATGCTCGGCCCCGGTTTGATTAACGGTGCATTGGCATTGGCGCTGACTACCTGGCCGGCCTATGCCCGTCAGGCCAGAGCCGAGATCCAATTATTGCGCAAAAGTGATTATCTGGCCGCCGCTGAAATGATGGGAATTAAAGGTCTTCGGCTGTTGTGGGGCCATATTTTACCCATGTGTCTCCCCTCGGCGGTGGTGCGTCTGGCGCTGGATTTAGCTGGCATTATTTTGGCCGCTGCCGGGTTAGGTTTCCTCGGGCTAGGAGCCAGACCGCCCATGTCCGAATGGGGATCAATGGTTGCCGACGGAATGCAGGTTATCTTCGATCAATGGTGGATCGCCGCGATTCCAGGCTGCGCCATTTTGCTCAGCAGCATGGCTTTTAATCTGTTAGGCGATGGCCTGCGCGATATTTTGGACCCTCACCATGACTGATAAAATTTTCGCCGTTGAAGGCTTGAGTGTCGACTTTAAACAACAGCGGGTGGTGGATAATATCTCCTTCCAGCTCGGCCATGAGCGCGTAGCACTGGTCGGTGAATCCGGTTCCGGTAAATCCATTACTGCCAGAGCACTGATGGGGTTAGTTCGCTCACCGGGCAAAGTCAGCGCCAAAAAGCTGAGTTATTACTCTGACAATACCGATGAACAAGGAAATCCCGGTAAGATCGTCGAACACGATTTGACATCCCTTAAGCCGAAACAGTGGGGGGCGTTACGTGGCAGTGAAATTGCTATGGTGCTGCAAGATCCCCGCTACGCACTGAATCCGGTGCGAACCGTGGGTAAGCAAATTGAAGAATCCCTGCTGTTACATAATGCTCTTTCAGGGGCCGATGCTCATGAACGAGTATTAAATGCACTGGCCGCCGTCGGGCTGAATGAAGGTGCTTACCACAGCTATCCTGGTCAACTCTCCGGCGGAATGGGCCAGAGGGCAATGTTAGCTATAGCGTTGGTGAATAACCCACGAGTATTAATTGCCGACGAACCAACATCAGCCTTGGATGCCAAACTGCGTAATCAAATTCTTGAATTGATTGTTGAACAAACCGAGCAGCGCAATATGAGTTTACTGTTAATAAGCCACGATTTGCCGTTGGTCGCTGAGCATTGCCATCGCGTGCTGGTGATGTATCAAGGGAAACTGGTCGATCAAGGGGCGGCGGCAGATTTGCCTTATTCAACTCATCCTTATACCCATACGTTATGGGCCTGCCGTCCGAGTGCCGGTACCTATGGCACTGACTTGCCAGTATTAGATCGCAGCGCTGATTTCTCTGGAGGTTCCCATGGCACTGATTGAAGTCAATAATCTCCGGGTCAGTTTTCCGCAGAGAAATCAGGTGAAAACCGCAGTTGAATCAGTAAGCTTTGCGGTTGAAGCGGGTGAAACCTTCAGCCTGATCGGCGCATCCGGTTGTGGTAAATCTACAGTATTACGTACTTTGGCCGGTCTACAGCGAGAATGGCAAGGAGAGATAACCTTGCTGGGTACGCCGTTACGGCCAGGGCAACGTTTCACCGGCCAACTGCGTAAAGATGTGCAGATGGTGTTTCAAGACCCCTATGCCTCGCTGCACCCTCAGCATAATATTCAACGCACATTGGGTGAGCCATTACAGATTCACGGTGAAAAGAATATCCAGCAGCGAATTGTAAGTGCATTAGAGCAAGTAGGTCTGCCTGCTTCTGCCGCCCAGCGTTACCCTCATCAGTTCTCTGGCGGCCAGCGCCAACGCATTGCTATTGCCCGCGCCTTGCTGCTGCGCCCTAAACTGTTGTTGTTGGATGAACCTACTTCAGCATTAGATATGTCGGTTCAGGCGGAAATCCTCAATTTACTCAATCACTTGAAACGCGAACATGGCATGACGTATTTATTGGTCAGCCACGACAGCGATGTGGTGGCCCATATGTCTGAACGTGCGGCCCTGATGGAGAGCGGGAAGATAGTAAGAGAGTTTGCCCGGCGGGATTTAGAGCTGGCTGAGCATTTTATGGGATAGCGTTTTGCCGTTCACTCGAGGGTTAAGTTTTGGTTTATAGAATAGATCGGATCACTGTTTCGGTTGATTCGGTGCTCGGATTCGGTTGTTATAACTTTACGGCTAACCTAACCTTAGTCGCCTCAACCGCCAAAGGGGGCGGGCGCGCCCCCTTGTGGAATCCCGCGCTTGCGCGAAATATTGTGGCTTCGCCATGCCCTCCGGCCGCTTGCAGGCTAATCGAACCGGGGCCGACTCGCTCCCAGCTCGACAGCCCCTTTCGCCGCGTCCATGCAGCTCATTCGGCCTGCAATCTTTGTCGGCAATATTCCTGATTGCGCCCAACGTCAAAATCAAAACCTTTTCTTTAGGTTTTGATGTTTAAAAGCACATTTGAGCCGCCGAGTGAAGAGAGTAGACAAGGCAACCCGCCAAGGACGGCGGGTTGAGGCGTCATGAGCAGGGACGCGAATAAAGCCGTCCGTTAGCCGGAACGATGATTGAGGGTACCTGCGCAGCAGGCCAGCGATACGTGCGCAAGCGCGGATTGTTAAGGCCCACGCTTATGGGCCTTAACTCGGTTGAGGTGGCGGAAATGAATTGAGCACTGAACGATTATCAACCGAAATAATGATCCGATCTACTCTAACAACCAAATCCGAGCACCGAATCACCAAATCACCAAATCACCAAATCACCAAATCACCAAATCAACCAAAATAATGAACCGGATCACTTACCACCAGGACTAGTGACTAAAACCCCTTCATCAACCCCACCACACCCTGAACATAGCCATCCAACGTCTCCTCCTCCATCTCATTTGCCCCCTGCACCAAAAACGGTGGTAAATAATCCATTCCGGTTAGGTTCGCCATGGCATGGAAGGGCAATAACAGATCTAACGCCGGATAACGGTTATATCCCTGTGGCGTATAATCCTGAGCCTTCCCTCCAGTGGAGACCACCAACCGCAACGGCTTACCCTGTAGCTTATTGCCACCACTGCCGTAGGCAAAACCATGGGTTAATACCGCATCCTGCCATTCACTTAAAATAGCCGGTGAGCTGTACCAGTAAAACGGAAACATCATCACAATCACATCATGTGACTTCAACAACTCCTGTTCCCGCGCCACATCTATCTGAAAATCAGGGTATTCACGCATCAATTCATGCACCGTGACATTCGCTAATGGGCGGATGGCCTCTATCAACCGACGGTTAATACGAGACTCATCCGGGTGACGATGGGATGTTAAGACTAAAATAGCGGGCATAGCACTTCTCCAACCAGTTTGATAAACCTATTTTTTCATTTTCCGGCTGGTCGGTGTAGGCTGCTATCAGTCACATTAATTTCAACTAAAGGTATCAACCACTATGTCGCTGCCTCTGGATATTCATCGTTTACTGCCCGCTTTTCTCACCGCAGCTCAGAGTGACAACTTCTCCACCGCAGCCAGGCAGCTAGGTATCACACCTGCTGCGGTCAGCAAGAATATTCGTGTACTGGAAGAAAAACTGGCGCTACGTCTGTTTCAGCGCAATACCCACAGCGTGGTGCTAACGGATGAAGGCAAAACATTATTGGCACGAGTGGCACCACTGTGGCAGGCACTTTCCAACACTCTGGATACGGTACGTAATGATGAGCAACAACCCAGTGGTACGGTGCGGGTCAGTGTCATTCCCGGCTTTGGCCGCCAACTGTTGATGCCACTTATTCCAAAATTTATGGCGCGTTATCCGCAGATTGATTTGGATCTTTCACTGGAGGCCAGAGTGGTGAATTTGGTCGGAGAAGGATTTGATGTCGGCATCGGCACTCGCATCGATCCCGATAGCCGCTTGATTGCTCGTCAGTTTTACCCAATGCAAATGCTGCTGGCGGCATCCCCTGCTTATCTGGCCCGCAATGGTTCACCCGCCAACCCACAGGATCTCTATCAACATCAGTGTTTAATACACCGTAATCCATCAAATGGCCGGAGAGTAAAATGGCAATTGCAGCAGAATAATGAGGTTCAATCCTTAGAGTTATCAGGTCGTTTGATCTCTTCCCAGCCGGATATGCTGCTACATGCCGCATTAGCGGATATGGGGATCACCTATGTGGCACAATGGCATGCAGCGCCACACTTTGCCGATGGCAGCCTTATGCCGGTATTGGTGAGTTACTGGCCCGCCCCGACCCCAGTATGGCTTTATTATGCTTCTGCCGATTTACCACCCAGAGTCCGTGTTTGGGTTGATTTCCTGTTAAAACATTTCGGCCCACATCACGCTTTATCCGCACAATAAGTCACATAAAAATATCGTTTTTGTGACGCACTGAGCAGGGAATAGACCTAACGTCGATTTCCTTGTTCTAAGTCAAATTAGTTGACTGTCACTTCTGCCATTACCCATATATAGTGGTTGTAGGAATTCAAACATCTATATGTAGTAGTTATCCACAAAACCATCCACACCTCCCTCGCAGCCCTTACCCGCTGCGGCTTGCCTTGTGGATAAGATTTCTTGTGGATAATTATTACCGGCTACAGGAGCAGGCATTGTGAAAACAGTAGTGATTAAACGGGACGGTTGTCAGGTACCTTTTGATGAGGTGCGGATCAAGGAAGCCGTCGAGCGCGCAGCCTTGGCTGTTGACGTTGTGGACGCAGATTATTGTGCAACTGTTGCCCGTGTGGTCGCTCAGACGATGGAAAACCAGCCTAAAGTTGATATCCGCGACATCCAAACTGCGGTAGAAAACCAACTGATGGCCGGTCAATACAAGCAGTTAGCCCGCGCCTATATTGAATATCGCCATGACCGGGATATCTCGCGGGAGCTGCGTGGTCGCCTGAATCAGGAAATCCGTGGATTGGTTGAGCAAAGTAACAAAGCGCTGCTTAACGAAAATGCCAATAAAGACAGTAAAGTGATCCCCACCCAGCGCGATCTGCTGGCCGGTATTGTGGCGAAACACTATGCCAAACAGCATATCTTGCCACGGGATGTGGTGTTAGCGCATGAACGTGGTGAAATCCACTATCACGATTTGGATTACGCGCCCTTCTTCCCAATGTTCAACTGTATGTTGATTGATCTCGATGGCATGCTAACCCAAGGCTTTAAAATGGGTAATGCGGAAATTGAACCACCGAAATCCATTTCTACCGCCACCGCAGTGACCGCACAGATTATCGCGCAGGTTGCCAGCCATATCTATGGTGGTACAACCATTAACCGTATCGATGAAATTCTGGCCCCGTTTGTCACTGAAAGTTTTAACAAACATAAATCTGTGGCTCAAGAGTGGCAAATTCCTGATGCCGCCGGTTATGCCATGTCGCGCACCGAGAAAGAGTGTTACGACGCCTTCCAGTCGCTGGAATATGAAGTTAACACCCTCCACACCGCCAATGGTCAGACCCCCTTTGTCACTTTCGGTTTTGGCTTAGGCACCAGTTGGCAATCGCGCATGATCCAGCAGGCCATTCTGCGTAACCGTATTGCCGGTTTGGGCAAAAATCGCAAAACCGCGGTATTCCCGAAACTGGTGTTTGCTATCCGTGACGGTCTTAATCACAAGTTTGGCGATGCCAATTACGATATCAAACAGCTGGCGCTGGAGTGTGCGACTAAACGCATGTACCCGGACATTCTAAATTACGACCAAGTAGTAAAAGTAACCGGTTCCTTTAAAACACCAATGGGTTGCCGCAGCTTCCTCGGAGTGTATGAAGAAGAGGGTAAACAGATCCACGATGGCCGTAATAACCTCGGGGTTATCAGTCTCAACCTGCCACGTATTGCGCTGGAAGCCAAAGGCGATGAAGCCCAGTTCTGGCAATTACTGGATGAACGCCTGCTGTTAGCCAAGAAAGCCCTGATGACCCGTATTGCCCGTCTGGAAGGGATTAAAGCCCGTGTGGCTCCGATTCTGTATATGGAAGGGGCTTGCGGCGTGCGCTTACAAGCCGACGACAACGTTTCTAAGATCTTTAAAAATGGCCGCGCATCCATCTCGCTGGGCTTTATCGGTATTCATGAAACGGTTAATGCGCTGTTTGGTCATCAGACCCATGTCTTTGATGACGAAAAGTTGCGTGAAAAAGGCGTGGCTATCGTCGAACGGATGAGACAAGCAACAGATAGCTGGAAAAATGAAACCGGCTACGCCTTTAGCCTGTACAGCACACCAAGTGAAAACCTGTGTGACCGTTTCTGCCGCCTTGATACCGCTGAATTTGGTGTGGTGGACGGCGTCACCGACAAAGGCTATTACACCAACAGCTTCCATCTGGATGTTGAGAAGAAAGTTAACCCATACGACAAACTGGACTTCGAAGCACCTTACCCACCATTGGCGAACGGTGGCTTCATTTGTTACGGCGAATACCCTAACTTGCAGCACAACCTCAGAGCGTTGGAAGATGTCTGGGACTACAGCTACAGTCGGGTGCCTTATTACGGTACTAACACGCCAATTGATGAGTGCTACGAATGTGGCTTCACCGGTGAATTCTCTTGTACCAGTAAAGGTTTTACCTGCCCGAAATGTGGCAATCATGAGCCATCGAAAGTCTCGGTAACCCGCAGAGTATGTGGCTATCTGGGGAGCCCGGATGCACGACCATTCAATGCCGGTAAGCAAGAAGAAGTGAAGCGGCGCGTGAAACATCTGGCGAACGGACAACTGGGCTAACCACTTAATACGATATTACCCAAAGTAATTGGAGTTGCAGGTAGCCGGCAAGCGAACTCATCCCGATGAACTTACATAGTAGTCAAGTGATTCGGGTTTGCGAACTCAGCCAACACCCCCGCAGCGCCAAGTACAAAGGGAGGCACTGATTATAAATTACCATCAATACTACCCGGTCGATGTCATCAACGGCCCCGGCACCCGCTGCACGCTGTTCGTCTCTGGCTGCATGCACGAGTGTGTGGGTTGTTATAACAAAAGTACCTGGCGACTGAATTCGGGTAAGCCATTTACTCGTGAACTAGAGGATCAGATAGTGGCTGATCTCAATGACGCCCGCATCCATCGGCAAGGGTTATCCCTCTCCGGCGGTGATCCGCTGCACCCGCAAAACCTGTCTGCGATACTGCAACTGGTTAAGCGAGTGCGTAATGAGTGCGATAGCAAAGATATTTGGGTCTGGACGGGCTACACCCTGGCTGAACTGACCGACGAACAACAGCAAGTGGTTGATCTGATCAACGTGTTGGTTGACGGCAAATTCGTGCAAGATCTAAAAGATCCCTCGCTTATCTGGCGTGGCAGCGGTAATCAGGTTATCCATCACCTGCGTTAATTGGCAAAATTATAGGTCAAAGTAGCATTAAACCGCCAATCACGGCGTGTGCTATCACTGGGGAGGTCGCCAATCGGCCTCGCCCCTTCCAATGACAGTGAATAGTGTTTGTTGTCACCAAAGGTCACCCCAACGGCATATGAAGCCAGCTTCTTCGCGGGGAAAATGGCAGAGTTGTACCACGTGTGGGCTGTATCCAAAACCACATAAGGTTGGACCGTCTTCAACCAGTTGCCCTGTTCCCGGTTATGCAGATAGCGCATTTCTACCTGCCCGCCATAACCATAATCCCCGGTTGCGTCACTGTCTGGATAACCACGGCCGAAGCGCAGTCCGCCAAAAGTGACATGCTCGGCCTCGGGTAAATCATTGTCCGACCAATCCCCTTCTGCCGAGGCACTCAAGCGCCATTTCTCGTCCATCAGATATGCCCCGTCACCGGTGAGTTTCCAGCGGGTAAAGCCCAAGTCGCCCCACGGTACCGAACTGGATGCCAGAGCACCATTGATCCCTTTGCGCACACTGGCGCGGGTGCTCCAATAAGATTGGGTATATTCCTGATAACCCGCCAGTGCTAATTCAGCCGCCGGATAACGCATTCGCTGATTCTGCTCTTCTAAATCCAGCAAATAATTATTAACAGTATTAAATCGGGCGCGAGTTTTTAAATTGTAACTTTTCTCTAGATAATCTACGCCACCACTCAGGGTCCATTGCCGCTTGCGCGTTAATTGCAATGGATAACTCAATACCACACCACCGGTATATTGCGTCTGCTCGGAACGCGTTGATAAGGTAATATCTTGCGGATACAATGTCAGTACATCGGTATAGTCTTTGGAAACCTGCTTATAATAGCTGCCACGGGTTTGTAGTAATAATCCATTGCTCCCTAGATATTGTTGATAGTTTAAACCAAGATATTGGTCGCGATTTTTACTGTCGAGCGGTAATAACGTTGCCACACCAAATTGTTCGGCATAGGGTGTAAATCCACTTAAGGTTGCATTAAGTACACCACTGTATACTCCTTTGCGACTATCCAGCGCAGTACTAACATTCCAGTTACGTGGATGTTCGGCTTTAACGTCCAGTAGTGTCGCGCCATAAATATTATCCGGGTTTTTAGCCGTGGCAATGATTTTGGTATCCGGGGTCCGGCTCATCAAAATATTGTAGCGTTCAAAGGTGTCCTGCGTCAGTGGCTTCTCTGCCATGATGCGCTGTGATAGCTTGGTTAGCCAGCGGCCTATCGCAACATTTTCACTTTGAATCCGCGTATTGGCAATGTAACCCTCAACCAAGCCTATTTTTACCGTGCCATTAATAAAGTTATCTGAGGGTAAATAAGCATAAGAGAGAATATAACCGTCTTGCTGATATAATGTAGTAATAGATTGAGTTGCCACCAATAAATTCTTTAACGGTACTTTTTTACCAATATAACCGTTGAACGGTTCACGAAGTAACTTAAGATCATAACGTGTACCGCCAATAAATTGAATATGCTGCACATCAATTAAGGTTTCAAGTGTTAACTTAGCATTGGGAGCAGACACTGAAATAGCAGGTGGTACTGTTCGTGTGGTTTGGGGCTTAGCAATGTCACGTGATATTCTGGACGGATTATTCTGATCAATCAACATGGGAACCGTATTGGCCCATGCACTATATTGCCATATACCACCAGTGCCAAATAACAATAACAGCCACACTCTATTATTCATAGAATATTTCCTTATGCGCACATTAAATTATAATTTTAATAGCCTATTTTTATTATCGTCAGACAGCGAGGCTCTCCCCAGAGAGTAAGGGAGAGCAAATCTCATTATATTTTTAATTGGTTTTTGGTTTTAATATTCCGCCCAAGCCTCCCCCCGCACTGGCATTTGCGTTAGCGGAGACGCCCGCAGTCAACCCACCGGTAATGCCACCAACGGTGTTAGTCACACCTGCCAGCAACCCGCTATTACTGCCACCGGTGCTGGGAGTCAAGGTCGTGGTAACGCCCGCCAATAAGCCATTCGAACCGCCAGTTGACGCAGGAGGAGTGACCAGACCACCGGCCTTCTCAACTGCCTGCCCGGTGCCTTGTAATACCTGGCCCACGCCCGCTAAGGTTGGCACACTCGTACCCACTTGTGTCCCCGTCGCCGCAACGGTGCCGCCGACCGCGGTCAATAAGTTATTAACCGGCGCGCCAATCCCCGTGGTTCCACCTACGGTTTGCGTAATGTCTTGTACCTGACCCACCACCGGCGTCACTATGCCGGTCGCTGCGGTCGTCAACTTACTGGTGGTACCGGTTTGCAGGTCTTGCGCCAGCCCATTACCAATGGACGTTACCGCACCACCGGTCTTATCCACCAGCCCACCTGCCGTACTAGTAACACCGCCCAATGGTGTATTAGCAGCGATACCTGAGACCGTGCCTCCCAATCCTGAAACACCAGTACCGACATCAGCGACTGCTTTCGGTACACTGGCGGCTGTCGTGCCTAAAGCATTAGGATTATTTCCTAATTGGCCGACGCCATTCTGTAATCCGGTCCCAACCTCACTGACTGCATTACCTGCACTGTCAACCACGGTGACCAAACCACCACCGACGATTGGCAAGCTGCCGACAGGTGTTTGGCTGACAACATCACTGACCGTATTGCCGACACCATCTACGGCGGTACCGACACCACTAACCACATTCCCGACCGCGGAATTATTCGCGGTTGTCCCACCACCGTTATCTGTTCCTCCGCCCGTTCCGCCGCCAGAGCCGCCACCAGAGCCAGTGCCACCATTACCATCGCCGCCACTGCCATCACTACCAGAACCAGTTCCACCGGCGGCCTGACCCGCATTATTCTTCGCAGTATTGTGAGAACCACCACCACTTCCACTACATGCCGCAAGTGAGCTGGCAAGCAATATTACCAAACTGATTGTGCTCAGACGGCTGATATTATTAGGGCTCATAGCATAACCCCCCAGAGAGAACGCCACAGCGGCGTGAAATAACTATAAGAGACACTTATGTTTCACTCAGGTTAAGGTAATGTTTATTTTTTGTTTTAAATGAAAATTTATCGGCTGGATATGTATCATTTTGATAATGCGATAAAACTTTTTCTTATAAAAATCTCTATTTTCTCAATAAAACCCGCACCGATAAACGCAAAAACTTCATCGTTCCGCCATCTCAGCTTAACCCTACTGTCATCAAAAACAGCCAGCATAGCGGTGAGATCACTTACCGGTTATCACTATGACTATCCGCCATCTGCTCGTCCGTTTTGCTACTTCTGTTGCTTCGCTGCGGCTAGAAACGGCCATGAGGGGGATAGCACTGAGAGGGTATATCTACCATGCACTTATCTAGACCACCGACCAGCTACCCCACCCGCTATCAACAAATTGCGGCCCAATTAGAACAGGAATTGCGTGGTGCCTATCGTTGTGGCGATTACCTGCCTTCTGAACAACAACTGGCTGATCGCTATCAAGTTAATCGCCATACCTTGCGTCGGGCAGTGGATGAACTGGTTGAACGTGGCTGGCTACAACGCCGCCAGGGCATCGGCACGCTGGTATTAATGCGCCCGTATGACTATCCACTGCATGCTAATGCTCGCTTTAGCCAGAACTTGCTGGATCAAGGTAGTGACCCCACCAGTGAGCGCTTACTCGCAGTCTTGCGCCCGTGTATAGAGCATGTAGCCAAAGCGCTCTCACTGGCAGAAGGCACCACCGTGATCCATTTACGTACTCTGCGGCGGGTTAATGGCGTACCAGTCTGTGTTATCGATCACTACCTGCCAGACCTGCGCTGGTGGCCTGCTTTACAACAATTCAACTCCGGTTCATTGCATCAATTCATCACCCAGCATTTACAACAACCACTGAGTCGTAGCCAAACCCGCATCAGCGCACGTCGTGCGCAGGCAAAAGAGAGCCGCTTACTCGAGATTGCGACTCATGCGCCGCTGCTCTGTGTGCGAACCTTAAATATCTGTGTTGATAGCCAGCAGGTGGCGGAATACTCCGTCAGCCTGACGCGGGCCGACATGATTGAATTGACGATGGAGCACTGAATGGAAACTCGCCATACCACTCGGCAAAACTGGATGTCGGTGTTAGCCCACTGCCAGCCAGCAGAGTTGCTCGCTCACTGGCAAGCCTTGAATTTATCACCGGAATATCAGGTGATCCGCGCCCCAGAGATAGGTTTAAACCAATTACAGGCCCGGATGGGGGCTACTGGTCGCCGTTTTATCCTTGGTGATATGACCATAACGCGTGCCGTTATCAAGCTTAACGACAGCACGGATATTTATGGTTACAGCTACATTGCCGGGCGTAATAAGCCTCATGCCGAGCTGTGCGCCGTGCTGGATGCCTTGTTACAACTCTCCACCGTCAAGGGTAAACCCGCCGGGTTGAATGAATTATTGCTGAAAACCGTGATTCACCCACTGGCCGCAATACAACAAGAACGGCGGCAATTACGCGCTGATGCTATCACCGCCAGTAAGGTTGATTTCTTCACCTTGGTGCGGGGAGAGGACTGATGAACTTATTAACCCATTTTGAGCATCCGGTGGATGATGCGCAGCACACTTTTCGTCGTATTCTCAAAGCGTTGAGTGAACCGGGCGTGCTGGTAACACTGCCCCATGCTACCGGCTGGCAACCACTGAACCCAGCAACCACCAGTGTTTTGCTCACGCTGGCCGACCAAGAGACGCCACTCTATCTCGACGCAGCACTTAATAGTGACAGCGTGCAACACAATGTGCGTTTTCATACCGGTGCGCCCCTAACGACATGCGGTGATAAATCCTCTTTTTCATTATTTAATAATGAGATAACAGCAGAGCAACTCGCCACCTGCCCGGCAGGTAATGAACTGTCACCGGAACAATCCACTACGGTGGTGATTCAGACCGACAGCCTACACCACGGCATGCCATTACGGTTACGCGGGCCAGGTATTGAACACAGCCGCACTGTTGCACCACACCTGCCCGCCACCGTCTTGAATTATCTGCTTAACCGCCCTGCTGCATTTCCGGCTGGCATCGATTTTCTGTTTACCTGTGGCGAGAACCTGATGGCAATCCCACGAACCACCCATGTGGAGGTGTGCTGATGTACGTTGCAGTCAAAGGGGGCGAAAAAGCGATTGCAGCAGCCCATCAATTGCTGGAACAGCAACGGCGTGGCGACAGCCAGATCCCGGCGATCGATTGTGAGCAAATTGAGCAACAACTCGGTCTGGCGGTTGATCGGGTGATGACCGAAGGGGGCATCTATGATCGCGAGCTGGCTGCACTGGCAATTAAACAAGCCAGCGGCGATTTAGTAGAAGCCATTTTCCTACTACGCGCTTACCGCACAACCTTGCCCCGTTTGGCCGTCAGCCAACCGCTAGCAAGCGAGCATATGCGGCTAGAGCGCCGTATTTCGGCCATTTACAAAGACTTGCCCGGCGGGCAAGTGCTCGGCCCAACCTATGATTACACCCACCGGCTGCTGGATTTTACCCTGCTGGCCGCAGGCGATGCACCGCAAGCGCGCAACGATGGCGAAACATTATCCGATGACTTATTACACAATAACTGTGCCCATGTGTTTGATTTATTAGTTCAAGAGCAACTTGCCCTGACAGAGCAAGATGACGGTACTCCGCCGGAAGATATCACCCGCAATCCCCCCGTTTATCCCTGCAATCGCTCGGCCAGGCTGCAACAATTGGTCCGTGGTGACGAAGGCTTTCTGCTGGCGCTGAGCTATTCCACGCAACGTGGTTATGGCCGCACCCATCCCTTTGCCGCCGAGATCCGCACCGGTCACCTGACCGTTTCAATTCAGCCTGAAGAACTGGGATTTGCTATTGATATCGGCGAAATCTTACTGACCGAATGCGAGATGGTGAATGGCTTTGTCAACCCGGAATCAGAACCTCCGCACTTTACACGTGGTTATGGTCTGGTGTTTGGCCGTGGTGAGCGCAAAGCGATGTCGATGGCGCTGATGGATAGAGCCTTACAAAGCCGCGAATATGACGAAAAGGTCACCAGCCCGGCGCAGGATGAAGAATTCGTGCTCTCCCATGCCGATAATGTCGAAGCCGCGGGGTTTGTTTCTCATCTTAAACTGCCGCATTACGTAGATTTTCAAGCGGAACTGGAATTGCTAAAACGCCTGCGTCGTGAGCACTTACTCGCCTCGCAACAGCCATCCTCTCAAGAACAGGAACCACGCCATGACTGAGGTTCTCACCGGTTATAATCTGGGATACCTGGATGAGCAAACCAAACGGACTTTACGCCGCGCGCTGCTAAAAGCAGTGGCGATCCCCGGTTATCAAGTGCCGTTCGGCGGGCGGGAAATGCCGATGCCTTATGGTTGGGGCACCGGTGGCATTCAATTGACCGCCAGCCTGATTGGCCGCAAAGATGTATTAAAAGTGATCGACCAAGGGGCAGATGACACCACCAATGCTGTCTCTATCCGCCGTTTTTTTCAGCGCGTCAGTGGGGTGACGACCACCGAAAGCACTGTCGATGCCAGCTTGATCCAAACCCGGCATCGCATTCCTGAAACACCACTGAGCGAAGATCAGATCCTTATCTATCAGGTACCGATCCCAGAGCCACTGCGCTTTATCGAACCACGCGAAACCGAAACGCGCAAAATGCATGCGCTGGAAGAATACGGCGTGATGCAGGTAAAACTGTATGAAGATATCGCCCGCTACGGCCATATCGCCACCACCTACGCCTATCCGGTCAAAGTGAACGATCGCTACGTGATGGACCCTTCACCGATCCCAAAATTTGATAACCCCAAAATGCACATGATGCCCGCGCTGCAACTGTTCGGGGCCGGTCGCGAGAAGCGGTTATATGCCCTGCCTCCCTTTACCAAGGTGGAAAGTCTGGATTTCGACGATCACCCATTTACCGTGCAGCAATGGGATGAACCCTGTGCCTTGTGCGGCTCGCGCCACAGCTATCTTGATGAAGTGGTGATGGACGATCAGGGCAGCCGAATGTTTGTCTGTTCTGATACTGATTTTTGCCAGCAGCAACTGGCGGCACAAGAGGTAAATATTCAATGATTTCCGAACAGGTTATTTCATCATCCGCAGCCGCTCACCCACTGCTATCAGTGGAGAATCTCACACACTTGTATGCGCCAGGTAAGGGGTTTAGCAACGTCTCTTTCCAGCTCTATCCCGGTGAAGTATTGGGAATTGTCGGTGAATCCGGCTCTGGCAAAACCACCTTATTAAAATCGATTTCTGCCCGGTTGCCGCCACAGCATGGGCAGGTTATTTACCACTCTGGTGCCCAGCAACCAGTTGATTTATATCAGATGGCTGAAAGTCAGCGCCGCTGTTTACTGCGCACCGAATGGGGGGTGGTCCATCAGCATCCACTGGATGGTTTGCGCCCACAGGTTTCCGCCGGTGGCAATATCGGCGAGCGTCTAATGGCTATTGGCCAGCGCCATTACGGCGACATCCGCCAACAAGCAGGGCGCTGGCTGGAGGATGTCGAGATCCCACTATCACACCTGGATGACTTACCCACTACCTTCTCCGGCGGCATGCAACAACGTCTGCAAATTGCCCGCAATCTGGTGACCCACCCCAAGCTGGTATTTATGGACGAACCGACGGGTGGCCTGGATGTATCAGTACAAGCGCGACTACTGGATTTACTGCGCAATCTGGTGGTGGAAATGCAACTGGCAGTGGTGATTGTCACTCATGATCTCGGTGTGGCCCGGCTATTGGCACACCGGTTGCTGGTGATGAAGGAGGGTCAGGTTATCGAAAGCGGCCTGACCGATCGAGTACTAGACGATCCCCATCATCCCTACACCCAACTATTGGTTTCATCGGTGCTGCAAAACTGACTGTTTTGTCTGTTAACCCGTGAATAGATTAACGAGAGCTCACTATGAATCACCAGCAACGGCCTATCAATCACCCACAACTGAGAGTTGAAAATCTCAGTAAAACCTTCGTACTACACCACCAGCATGGTATTCGCTTACCGGTATTGCATCAAACCTCACTGGAAGTGAGTAGCGGTGAATGTGTGGTATTACACGGCCATTCCGGCAGCGGTAAATCTACTCTGCTACGCTCTTTATATGCCAACTATCTGCCAGACAGCGGGCATATCTGGGTCAAGCATCAGGGGGAATGGCTCGACATTGTGGCAGCACCAGCGCGACAAATTATGGAGGTACGCCGTCATACCGTGGGTTGGGTCAGCCAATTTTTGCGGGTGATCCCACGGATCAGTGCATTAAATGTGGTGATGCAACCGCTACTGGAGCTTGGCGTTGAACGCCATATATGCCAACAGCGCGCGCAGGATCTCCTGACTCGCCTCAATGTTCCACCACGCTTATGGGATCTGGCCCCCTCGACCTTTTCCGGCGGCGAGCAGCAGCGGGTCAATATCGCCCGTGGTTTTATCAAAGATTACCCCATATTGCTGCTTGATGAGCCAACGGCATCGCTCGACAGCACCAATAGCGCGGCAGTCGTTAGCCTGATTGATGAAGCTAAACAGCGAGGGGCCGCCATCATTGGAATTTTCCACGATGAGGCCGTACGTAACCATGTCAGTGATCGCTTACTGGTCATGACGCCCTTTCCCGCCGATGCCAATCCGGAGATACCCGCATGATCCTCAATAACATCAACCTTATTCTTGAAGATCAGGTGGTCAACGGATCGCTCGAAATCAAAAACGGGGTTATCCACAATTACAGTGATCGCCCAACCCAACTCTCTGCCGCCATAGATGGACACCATGGCTGGCTGTTGCCGGGATTGATCGAGCTGCATACCGATAATCTGGACAAGTTTTTTACCCCACGCCCCAACGTTGATTGGCCAGCTCATTCGGCGATGAGCAGCCATGATGCGCTGATGGTTGCCAGTGGGATCACCACCGTGTTGGACGCAGTGGCGATTGGCGATGTGCGCGATGGCGGGCATCGTCTGGATAATCTGCAAAAAATGATTAATGCGGTGGTGGATAGTCAGCGGGCGGGACTGAACCGGGCAGAACACCGGATTCATTTACGTTGTGAATTACCTCATGAAAGTACTCTACCGCTGTTTGAAGAACTGATGATGCAGCCTGAACTGTCATTGGTATCGCTGATGGATCACTCACCAGGCCAGCGTCAATTCGCCTCCCGGGCAAAATATCGTGAGTATTATCAGGGCAAATACCATCTTAATGATCAACAAATGGCAGAGTTTGAGGAAGAGCAAATCACCCTGTCAGCGCGCTGGTCAGCGCCGAATCGAACAGCGATCGCCGATCACTGCTCTCAGCGGGGCATTGCCCTCGCCAGTCACGATGATGCCACGGCGGAACATGTGGCACAATCACAAGCACTGGGCAGTGTGATTGCTGAATTTCCCACCACGGAGGTGGCGGCCAGAGCGTCAAATCAGCATGGTTTACAAGTATTGATGGGCGCGCCAAATATCGTCCGTGGCGGCTCCCATTCAGGCAATGTTGCAGCACACCAACTGGCCGCTATTGGAGTACTGGATATTTTATCGTCTGACTATTACCCAGCCAGCTTGCTGGATGCGGCCTTTCGTATCGCACACGATGCAACCAATAGCTTCACCTTACCGCAAGCGGTTAATTTGGTAACACGTAATCCTGCCAACGCCTTGGGACTACAGGATCGTGGTGTTATTGCCGAAGGTAAACGGGCTGATTTGATACTGGCACGCGCTCATGACAGTGCGCAAAGTAAACATGTTTACGTGCAAAACGTCTGGCGTCAGGGAATACAGGTGTTCTGATGGGGCGCTTAATCTATCTGATGGGGGCATCAGGGGCCGGAAAAGATTGTCTGCTGTCGGCGCTGCGGGCAGCCAATCCGGCAAATATTATCGTGGCACATCGTTATATCACCCGCCAGGCCAATGCCGGGGCGGAAAACCATGTTGCGCTAAGTGAACAGGAGTTTTTACTGCGGGCGGCCCAAGGATTATTCGCGCTGTACTGGCAAGCGCATCAGTATCGCTATGGGATAGGTATTGAGATTGATATCTGGCTACAACACGGGTTAGATGTGGTGGTTAATGGCTCCAGAGCTTATCTGCCAGAGGCACAACAGCGCTATTCCGACCAACTTTTGCCGCTCTGTCTGACGGTTTCTCCGGCTATTTTAGCGCAACGATTGCAACAACGTGGCCGAGAGAACAGTGAACAGATCAATGCACGATTACAACGGGCGCAACACTATCAGCAACAGCTACCGGTTAACTGTTTGCAACTGTCTAATGATGGTGAGCTGCACCACACACTGGGGCAGTTACAACAATTACTGCTAGCTCCCCTAACCAGTAAAGAAATGGGGGATAAAAAATGGAACTGACACTGTTAGGCACCGGTTGCGCCCAGCAGGTGCCGGTATTTGGTTGTGACTGCGTGATTTGTGCTAAAGCCAGAGTGCAGCCCGCATTGGGCCGTAAACCTTGCAGTGCCATGCTGCGATATCAGGGGGAAACCACCTTGATTGATGCCGGATTGCCGACACTGGATCAGCAGTTTACTGCGGGGGAAATTCAGCGTTTTTTGCTTACACATTACCACATGGATCATGTTCAGGGGTTATTTCCGTTACGTTGGGGATGCGGAAATTCGATCCCGATCTACGGACCGCCGGATCCAGACGGCTGTGACGATCTGTTCAAACATCCTGGAATTCTGCATTTTCAGCCGCCGATGGCCGCATTCCAGACCCTCCATTTTGGTGACTTACGGGTCACACCGGTGCCGCTAACCCATTCCAAAATAACCTTCGGCTATTTATTGCAAAGCCCCAGCCGGACCATCGCCTATTTAACCGATACCGTCGGGCTACCCGCTGATAGTGCGCTATTTCTGACCAGCAAAAATATCGATCTGCTGGTGCTGGATTGCAGCCACCCGCCGCAGACGCCGCCGCCACGCAATCACAATGATGTAACCATCGCGTTAGCCATTAAGGATTTGCTAATGCCACAACAGACGTTGCTGACCCATGCCAGCCACCAACTTGATCGATGGTTGCTTGACCACCCATTACCGGCAGAGGTGGCAATCGCCCATGATAATCAGACGATTACCCTATTATGATCAACGCTGCTGCATCTGAGCGGAGGTTAAGATTGTCACGCCCTCTTTCGGCGGCGCAAAAGCCTGATCCAGCATCGCCTGTGCGACATCTTTGCCTTTAATCAAGCGCCACTTATCTGGCAATAAGGCAAACAGAGGCGCGCTCAGGCTCTCCATCAAGCGGGGCTTGTCGCGCTGACCTGCCAGCATTGAGGGCCGGGCAAAAGTAAGTTGTGGCCAGCCCTGAGCCTGTAAGTCACGCTCGGCCTCACCTTTGGTGCGGTTATAAAACACCCATGAGTTGGCATTAGCACCCATCGCGCTTACCAATAGAAAATGCCGTGCGCCCAGCCGCAAGCCGGTTTCACCAGCGGCCAATACCAACCGATAATCCACCAAACGAAATGCCGCCTGGCTGCCAGCTTGCTTACGGGTGGTCCCCAAACAGCAAAAAACCAACTCCACCGGTTGATCCAAGGTTTTCAGCAACTCGCCGATATTTTCACCCTGCGGATTAATCAGTTTATTCATGGCTGGCAAGGGTTTACGGCTAGGTGCAATGATGGATGTCACTCTGGCATCCAAACGTAACAGGCGCAGTAATTCGCCCCCCACCAGGCCACTTGCGCCCAGTAATAATACCTTCGCCATCTGACCTCCTGCCTTCTGGTATTGATGCTAATGCCGCGAAAAAGTGCGGAGACAATTATTGAAATCAATTGTTATGAATAATACATACCAGAGACACTATTACATAGAATCGAAAAATAGCAGTTATCATTAAAACAGGAAATTTATAGTGAAGAGTCTTGCTGCCAATACAGTTTTTTGCCAAAACCAAGGGTATTATTAGTCATCTTGATTTCCAGCAGATTGAGCTGCCAGAGTGGAGCGGATACCACTTTAGCCACCGGAAAGCGGCGGCAGTAGCGCTGGCGGGCGCGGTGTTCCGCATCCCCCGTTAATTCGCTTATCTCTGCGCGGTATTGAATACCTTTAATCAAGGCTACTGTGCGCGGCTGGGTGGCGATGGTGCCGACAACCTGTGGGTTTATCTGCATCAGTTCACCATGTCGGGTGTGCTTTTCTGTCATGATAAATAGCGCCATCTGCGTTTCATCAAATACGTAAAAACAGTTGGCACACCACATATCGATACCACTGCCCGCACACAGCGTCAGTACATGTTGCTGGCGCAGAAAGCGGTTAATACCAAGCAGATCCTCAGGGTTATTCACGTCACTCATTATTCACAACGCCCTCTGGCTTAGAAATAGCCCTGAGTGTACATCAACTATGCCTCTATTAACTTTGACCCAATTAATTCTGCCACAACAGACGATCACGGGATGTCAGGGTTTCCACCGGGAAGGTGGCAAGCACCGCATGATAGCGTTTGGCGTCCATCGGGTAACCCCGGGCGGCCTGTAATAACAACCGCAATGCACTGTCATAGTCGATGCCACGCAAATCGCGGTAGGGCCACAGCTCCGGTTCAGCAATAAACGGTAGCAGATAGTCAATCCCCTGCTGAACATTGCGGCCATCCTGTATCCACTCCCAGCGATCAATTTCAACATGTTCACCGTAGCGACATAGCAGTAGATGGGCTTCCAAATTGAACAACGAGTAATGGAACGGCACGGTGCGTTCCAGCTCCATCCACTGTTTACCATCTTGGGCAATCTGCGCCGCCAACCGTTGGGTGATACCTTGCTGGATAATGGTGGAAACCAGCCCGCGATCGCCATAAAACATCGCATTGGCCGCGCGCTGTACGTCATACCAGGTGCCGTGGTTGTTGTGCCAGACATACTCTGAATGGCCCACTTCGCTGTGGAACATCCAATGGTTAAAATCACGGAACCATTGCTGTAACACCGCAGTATCCTCGGTATCGAGCAGCTTGGCTGGTGATATCAAGCCGAGAGTATCAATCACCATCCACATCAGGCGGGTATCAATCAGGCCGGTACCACGGCCAGAAACGATACCAGGAATGGCCTGCCCGTAATTAAGATGCGGATTCATACGAGTTTTAGCATCTAAAAACCAGCAACGTATCTGCTCGGCGGCCACCTGTGCATAACGGCTATTCCCGGTAAAATAGTAGGCCAGCCCCAGTGTCAGGCAGCGATCACACATTCGTACGATACGTTGAGTATCAGTATCGTCATTCTGACTCTGCGGGTTGGTATGCCCATCGCGGCGCACATAGGGTAAACCATTAGGCTTGCGCGGATTTGGCCACCAATAAGTACCAAAGCTGTAATAGTCGTGAATATCACCACTGACCGGCAATAACTTTTTATCAGTCACACTTTCCGGTGGCTGATCACGCAATATATCGGCTTCACTTAATAACCGGCGTAATGCCGGTTGTAATGGTGAAAAAGGTTGCTGTAATACCGCTTTCGCCTTGATCAGGCAATCTAGATCCAGCGTATACAATTTTATTGGCGTCATAGACGTTTTCATTGGCGTCATGGGTATTTGCTTCCTTATGTAGCCTGACAAGCAACCCGTAAACCGGTGGCAGCATCAAAAATGTGGATACCGGCAAGCTTAGGTTGCAGATAGACCGTCTCCCCTGCATTCACCGCCAAACGCTGTTTGAAAACCGAGGTAAAGCGGCCACCGCCAGTGCTACAAAATAGCTGCATATCCGAGCCGGTATTCTCAATCGCAGTAATGGTCGCTTTCAGTGCACTGGCACTGTGTGTCGCATCTACCACGTTGACCTGCTCTGGCCGAATGGCGTACACCACGCGCTGCCCGTCGCTCAACTGCAAGCCAACAGGCAATGTCAGCAATGAGCCATCTTCCAGTTGTAGCAGGAATTTATCACCCTGTTGCACCACGGAGCCTTTCAATTGATTGATTTCAGGTGATCCAATAAACCCCGCGACGAACAAGTTAGCCGGACGATCATACAAGTCCAATGGCGATCCGACCTGCTCGATGCGCCCTTCGCGCAGTACCACGATCATTTGCCCCATCGTCATCGCTTCTATTTGATCATGGGTGACATAAACAGAGGTGGTTTTCAGCCGCTGATGCAATTCGCGGATCTCACCACGCACCTGAGTACGCAATTTGGCGTCCAGATTCGATAATGGCTCATCAAACAAGAATACCTGTGGGTTACGCACGATAGCCCGCCCCATGGCGACGCGCTGACGCTGACCACCGGACAAATCTTTCGGCAACCGCTCCAAAAGGGCCTGTAAACCCAATAACTCTGCCGTGGTTTCGACTTTGTTATTGATCTCCGCCTTGGACATTTTGGCCATTTTCAGTGCAAAACCCATGTTCTCGCGCACCGTCATCTGTGGATAGAGAGCATAGCTTTGGAACACCATAGCGATATCGCGCATCTTAGGTTCAACGTCGGTGACATCTTTATCATTAATGCCTACCGTGCCGCCGGAAATCTCTTCCAGCCCGGCAATCATACGCAGTAAGGTGGATTTTCCGCAGCCACTCGGGCCAACTAATACGCAGAACTCACCGTCAGGGATTTCCAGCGATACATCGCGGATCACATGGGTGTCACCGTAAGATTTACAGACATTTTTAAGTACAACCGATCCCATTTTGTTTCTCCCTAACCTTTAACCGCGCCAGACATGATCCCGCGATTGAAATGTTTTTGCAGACCCAGATACACGATGATGCTCGGCAGCATCGCCAATAGGGTGATGGCAATAAAGATATTTGGTGTGATGCTCTCGTCGGTACGTAACGTGCCGAGGATCACCGGAATGGTATTCAAACTGTCCTGATTAACGACAATCAGCGGCAACAGATATTGATCCCAAATCATGATAAATCCGAAGGTAACTACCGTACCCAAAGCCGGTTTAACCAGTGGCAGGATCACATGGAAGAAAATTTGCCATTCGCTGGCACCATCAATGCGTGCCGCCTCTTCCAACTCTTTTGGGATAGCAGCCATAAACTCAGTCAAAACAAAGATTGAGAAGGCCCAGCCAACCACCGGTAGGATCATGCCCAAATAGCTGTTGTACAACGAGGAATCGATAATTGGCAGTTGCCAGTTAATGATCATATAGAGCGGAATAGCGATCACCTCTTCCGGCAGCATCATGGTCGACAGGATGATCAAGCTGGTCAGAGAGACTCCGACAAACTTTTTACGCGCCAACGCATAAGCCGCCAGTGCACTGACTGACACCTGTAGAACCGTGCCAAAGAACACCACGATGATCGAGTTCAGCAGATATTGCCAGACGCCGATATCCATCCAGGCAAAAATAAAGTTGTCCCACGAGAACTGATTTGGCCATGCCAACAGCTCACCGGGTTTAACTGGCGCACCGCTGAATGCGGTAGCAATAATGCCCCAGTACGGGCCAACAAATACAATCAGTAACAGACCATAAATTATCCAGCGGCCGATACTGTTCCAACTTTTAGTTTTCATGACCAGTCTCCGGCTCGGGTTAGTAACGGGCGATGCGCTTTTTCAATGTGAGGTGACAAATCGTCAATATCACAGTGAACGCGAATAGCAGGAAGGACACCGCAGAGGCATAACCATAATCAAACTGCTCAAAGCCCAGCTTGTAGATATGGGTCATTATCATTTCCGTTGCATTCGATGGACCACCGCCAGTGGTGGCATACACTTCGGCAAACACCCGAAAACCACGGATAAACGACAGCATCAGTACCACTGAAAGTGCTGGGATCATGCCCGGTAAGGTGACGTAACGTAGGCGATTCCACCAGTTGGCACCATCCACATTCGAGGCGTCGTACAAATCACGGCTAATGCCTACCAGCCCGGCAATAAAGATAACCATGTTGTAAGGCACTGCTTTCCAGATATGCAGCATCATTACAGTCCACAGCGCCTGATCGGTATCTGCCAAAAACCCCTGCGCTTCAATGCTGAACCATGACAGAACATGGTTCACCACACCATTACTGGTCGGGTTAAACAGAATTCGCCACATTTCGGCGACGATAGCCGCACTGGTTACCGCCGGCAGGAAAATAGCGGTGCGGATAAAGCGCAGATGCCGTGCCGGGCCTTCCAATAACATGGCTAAAAAGAAGGCGATAAAAGCGGCCACCACCATGGTGACCACCACATATAACAGGGTGTTGAACACCGCAGAGTGCAGCGCTTCATCACCCATCGCGCGGGAGAAGTTGTCAAACCCGACCCACTCATTTGGCTGGTTAAAGTTAACCTTGTAAAAACTCATCACTAGCCCTTGCAGCATTGGAATGAATTTAAACCAGGTGAAGATGACCAGTGCCGGAGCCAGGAACAGCCACGGAACCAGATTACGTTTTAGTCGGGGGGTTAGCGTTATCATGTTTCACTCACAGCCCTAAGACATTCTGTTTAGCCAATTCATCGTTCACTTTCTGATTCACGGCTTTTAATTCAGCAGGGATATCACTGTCACAGTTGGCTAAGATGCGGTTGAAACCTTCAGCAGTGACCTGACGAATAGGCGTCCAGTTAGGCACTTGTGGGATATAGCGGCCATGTTCGGCATATAAGTCAGCAAACATTGCCCAGCGCGGATCGTTATAAACCGCTTTAGTATCAACTTGCTTATTAATCGACAAGCGCACGACCGGCATATTGTTGCTGCCCATTCCCATGCCGATTTGTTGCCCTTCAGGTGAGATCATGAATTCTATGAATTTCTGAGCGGCTTCTTTTTTCTGACTGCTTTTCATCAAAAATACGGTGGTGCCTTCAGCCAGTGTTGCCTGCCCTTTTGCTCCGGCCGGCGGTGGGATCACTTCAAAAGCCTCTTTACCGGGATCTTTATCAAACAAAGCAATGTGATATGGGCCGGAGAAGAACATGCCGCTTTGACCGGAACGGAATGATGGAATGGCATCTGCGGTAGTGGCATTGATAGCCCCCGGCTGTACCGTTTTGTCACATACCATGCCACGCATGAAACTCAGCGTTTCAGTCGCTGCTGGCTCTTCTAACGATGCTTTAAATTTACCTTCACTGGTTGGGCGAATAAAATCACCGCCGGCCTGCCAAAGATAAGAACTGATAAACCAACTGGCGTAACCACGGGTGGTTGAAGCCGGTAGAATAAAGCCATAGGTATCGTTCTTACCGTTGCCGTCCGGGTCATTAAAAGTAAACGCCTTCGCTAATGTACTGATATCCTGCCAGTTTTTAGGCTGTTCTAATCCCAGTTTCTCTCGCCAGTCTTTACGTACAAACAGGGCGAAGGTCTGAGCTGAAGTAGGCACCCCATAATATTTACCATCAATATATTGGGCACTTTTCCAGGCGGTATCGAAGATATCTTCTCCGCCAATGATATTTTTCGGTTCAATCGGTTCGACAATACCAAGCTGGACAAACTGCCCAATAGCCACAGCATCGTTGAAAATCAGGTCCGGCAGCGCATTACCCGCTGCGGCCCGTGCCAGACGCTGTTCAAAATCAGTCGTCGCATTGAAATATTCAATCTTGATACCGGTTTTCTTCTCAAAAGTGTCGGCTTCTTTTTTATAAATATTCTTGGAATCATTACTGGCGCGGATCCACACTTGCAATGTTTCTGCAGCGTGAAGAGAAGGGATCCCCATGGCTAAATAAGTTAATAACAGCAAGGATTTTATTTTTACTTGTGACATTATCATTTTTGTCTTCATCTCATCGCCTCGTTGAAATCTAATTTTTATGAATTTACCCAGAAGATTAAATAACAGAATAAAATCACGAAACACTCGATAACATTAGAACCCAGAGAAAAACAAAAAACTACACCATAAAAAACAAAACTTAATTCCATTTAAATATTTCTGCTTGAGATCACATTAAAAAAATCAACAAAAAATGAATAAAAACAAAGTAAATCATATAAAACAATAAATTAAAATCTTCATTTTAAAAATTAAAAAAACCAAGCAATTATTAAAATTGGCTAAAAAACGTCTAAAACTAAGATTTAATTTGATATTCATCACAATTTAAATTATTTATTTACAGATAATTTATAATATAGACTTGGATCACAAAAGCCCAAAAACTTTCCCATAGAATTCAAATCCATCTGAAATTAAACAGTGTTATTTTTTATTTAAAGAGTGCCAATACATTTAATTACTTTATTTTAATAAGGTTAAATTTCTATTTTAAAACAATAAGTAAAGCAATTAAAGCAATCAGAATTCTTTATTTTTAATAATGTAAATCATAAAGAAAAAGGAGAGTAGTGATGAAAATTTCAGGTAATAAAAACCTATTACTGGCTATGCTTTTGGGGTCTTCCCCTTTTATTTATGCTGCGGAAAGCTACCCATTACTATTAAAAATGGATGATATAAACTACAGCATCGCTCAGGTTAAACAAAACAATCCGTTATATGAAAAATCGTATAAGAATCTGATAGATAAGGCAGATAAAGCACTAAAAAAACCACTGTACTCCGTTATGGATAAAAGTCTGTCGGCCGCCAGTGGCGATAAACACGACTATTACAGCTTCCCGCCTTATTGGTGGCCAGACCCAAGCAAGAAAGACGGCATGCCTTATTTGCGTAAAGACGGCGAAACAAATCCAGACGCCAATAGTGACGCCACCGATAAAAAACGCATGAACAGCCTAAGCGAAGATGTCTATTATTTGGCATTGGCTTATAGCTTTACCGGTAAGCCCGAGTACGCCGAGAAAGCACGGGATCAATTGGCTAACTGGTTTGTCAATCCAAACACCCGAATGAACCCGAATCTACAATATGCCCAAGCCATTCCGGGTATCAATGAAGGGCGCGGGATTGGTTTGATCGATAGCCGGGCACTGGTCGATGTGATTGATGCTGTCGAATTGATAAGACCAGCCAATGTACTTAATGATACCGACTATCAAGCAATCAAACTTTGGTATAAAGACTTTTACCAATGGATGACTACCAGCCAGAACGGTTTCGAAGAAGACAATTGGCATAATAATCACGGCACCTATTTTGATATGCAGGCCGCCTCCTTTGCTCTATTTAGCGACCAAAAAGCCGCCGCTCAAAAGCGCCTGGAGATAACTCAACTCCGTCGAATCCCCTCGCATTTTGATATGCAGGGCCGACAAAATGCCGAGTTGGAACGTACTCGTCCTTGGCATTACAGTAATTTTCATTTAGAAGCCTACAACAAGCTAGGCCGGTTGGGTGAGGTTGCAGACAAAGATATCTGGAACTTTTCTCTGGACGAGCACAGCCTGAAAAAAGGCTATCAATATGTGGCAGGTTTTATCAATAGCGACCAAGCCTGGCCGTATAAAGACTTGGATGGCCTACAAGATAAGAAAGCCTTGATCAATATGATAACCGCCGCCCGAGCTTACCCTGCTGACGGTGAGTTCCAGCAGAAAGCACAATATCTGATAGCAAAATACCCAGATGCCGTCGAAATCCTGCTTTATCCGATCACACAACCCCTGATCGCGCAAAAATAACTCTCGTCGAGGACACACCAGATATGAAGCAGTTTACGGATCGGCAGATGGCTAAAATCCGCCAGCGGGTTGTACGACAACAGGGAAATAGAGTGCAACAGCCGGAGATTATTGCCACGCTGATTGCGGATAATCGGGTGGTTTTGGACTCGGCAACACGGGTTCCTGCCACCGGTATCGCCACCTGGAATCATTACTATTATTGCCCGGATCACGGTGTGCGGCTGGAGTGGGATCGCGACTCACCCACTCAGCATCGTTGCCCGGTTGACTCTCAGTTATTCAGTGGCGAACCCTATGACGGTGCCTGGTGGCGGGCGCTTAATGGCCTGAATGCCAAAGCCTGTAATCAGCTAGGTCTGCTTTGGCAGTTAACTGGGGAGGTGTGTTACTTCAATAAAGTGCGGGACATTCTGATTAATTATGCCCGTCACTACCCTGATTATGAAGTTCACGGCGGTATTCCGTACAACGGGCCGGGTAAGGCCAATGCACAAACCCTGTGTGAGGCCAATTGCCTGCTCGATTTTGCTTTGGGTTATGATTTTATCTCCGATGCCCTCAGTCAGGAGCAGCGCGACTGCATCGCCGGGCGTTTATTGCGCGAAGGCGCAGATTTCCTGATGCAACACCGTACCCGCCAATTACATAACCATGAAGTTAAAATCAGCAGTGCGATCGCCGTGATCGGCCTGATTCTGGCAGAAGAGCACTATATTGAGTTTGCCGTCAACGCAGATTATGGCCTGCGTTATCAGTTGGAGCATGGGCTGTTCAGTGAAGGATTGTGGTTTGAAGGCTCAGTGCATTATCACTTTTATGCACTGCAAGGCTTCTGGTCATTTGAAAAGCTGGCTGCAGGTAGCCGCTATAGCCTACTTGCCCTGCCCTATTACCGCAATATGCTCAGTTTCCCGCTTCAACTGTTAATGCCAGACGGGACATTTCCACGAATTAACGATTGCACCGCTGGGCAAGAGCAGCTCAACCACGCTCATTTATATGAATTTGCTTTTAAAACTTATGGCAATGATGAATATGCCGCTGCCTTGCAACATATTTATCGCCAACAGCCGCGCTTAAATCTGGATGCCCTGCTGTACGGTGTTGAAGAATTGCCACCACAAATGATTGATGTCATACCGACAGACACACTGCATGCACCGGATTGCGGGCTAACAATTTTACGTCAGCCACAAGCAGGGCGCGCTTTGCTGGTAAAACACAGCCCATATGGTGGTGAACATGATCATTATGATCGGCTAAATTTAATTCTGTTTGAGCAAGGGCACGAGATCCTGCCGGATTTAGGCACCACGGGTTACGGTGCGCAACTGCATTATGGCTACTACAAAAATAGTGCAACTCACAATACGCTCAGTATTAACCAAACAAATCAACCGCCAGCAGTGCCGGTTATCCATCACTGGCATCAATCGGCTAACTTTAGTTGGCTGGATACAGAGGTTGATTGGGGAGAAACAGCACCCGAGTTGGATAGCCATACCCGGATTCAGTGGGACAGCGAATCCTATCGCGACGTAAAATTCCGTCGCCGTATTTTGTGGCTGGAAGATGCCATCATTGATATCAGTAATATCGCTAATCCACATCAACAACAATGGGATTGGACACTGCATATCGACGGAGTAGCAACAGAATTGATGGGTGAGAATTCAGTCTTCAATGACAGTGGCCCCATGCACTATTTGCATCAGGTTACTGCCCAGCCACTCAATGGTGTTATCCAGTGTTGCTATCAAACAGCAGCACACCCGCTATCACTTTGGCTGGCGGCCGATGCCACACTATTCCAAGGACTGGCACCGGCAAATCCGTCAGTACGTGATATCAGCTACCTGATTTTGCGTAATCGTCAACCGGAGGCTCAGGTGACATGTGTTTTTGATATGAACACCCATGATCCGTTACTACACCTCCAGGTAGAGAATGATGGGCAGATATTGTCGCTCAAATTGACCCGTCAACAGCAGGTTATACAGATAAAAATCCCCGCTACCCGCACCGACCTACCGCTATTCAGTTAAACTTATTCGTGTCGGGGCAGCCATTGCCCCTCCTTCCCCATACTTATCTCTGAGCAGGGGATCATTGCCAGCATATCCTTCCTAATAATAGAGTCTTAGCCGAGAAACAGCCTAATAACGTGATTTAGCTAACATTTACCGCATAAGGTACATATGAATTTATATGCAGATTTTACGTATAAATTTGGATGTAACAAATAATTATGGATTAACAAATAAAATACAAAAACTATTAAGAACCCGCTCTCATTGCTAATATTGGATAATAATAAGCCTGCCAATGTATCCGTCGTGTTAAATATAACCTTACTGTTTTGCATAACATACAGTACAGTTTTGAATAAATAACGTTTAAAATGAATAAAATCGATAATTTATTCATTTTTTAGTCATATCACCTTTTAAAATCGGTAGAAAACATGATTTGAGTCACAGAATGAATAAGTGTTATGACTAAAATAGCCACCATCAGTTCATTGCTCGTAAACCTTGATTAAAAAATAGAGACCTTACGTAAATGGAAAATAACAACAAAAAAATGGCGCATATAAGGCGAACAACGCATTTAATGATGCCGGCACATCGTAGTTATTTTAACTTTTCTTATTATCACTATAGATAACATCCTCCCTGCGATGACATCCACTTTTATTGGATAGTCATTGTCTATGCACAATATTTAACAAATGCGAAAAGTGTTTACGACCTTTACGTTGAGTTAACTATTGTCTGCTTTCTCCGAAGAGACTAACACTCGGTTATATTTATACGTTTATCTGATTGTGGGTTTTTATTAACCAATCGATACTCAGCCTGTGTTATTCATCTTTCAGCAGAAACATAGCTATCCTGTAAAATTTACTGTCACCTTTGTCATTAATGCTAAATGACCAGAGGATCACTGCGTCTGAAATTCAGTCACGGTGTTACGCAGAAAGCAGCCAAGACTATTAATGAATATTATTTCATTGATATGGACTGCTATACCAAAAATTTAATGGAAATTAACTTAAATAAACCAACAAATAATGTAGGCGTAATTGTCACAGGCAATTTTAGTGCGACCAGCGCATGGAAACCGGAGCGTACACCATGACCTTATAAATCATGGCTACGTGAGGATTTCGAGCACTGCTCAACCTCAAAGTGACAAGTAAAATAGCCTCTTAAAATAAAAGAGAATTTATGATGAAAAAATTAAATATCGCGGCAAGTTTATCGGCAATACCTTGCTTTGAATCACAGCGCGAAGTCGTAGATGTTTTACATACCGATTTTACTGATATTGCAGCCGTGGTGCTTTCAGTTCAGGACATTAATAATGGTGTAATTGATAGCATTCATGAGTTGGGTTTAGAGATTCCAATTTTTGCCGCTGTCTGCTGTGAAGAAGAGTTGAATACCGATGTATTACCCTCTTTAAATGGGGTATTTGAACTGTGTGGTGACAATACTGATTTTTATGGTAAACAACTGGAATCAGCCGCAGAAAAATATGAAAAAGAGCTGCTGCCACCGTTCTTTAGTACATTAAAGAAATACGTGGAGATGGGTAATTCTACCTTTGCTTGCCCTGGTCATCAGGGTGGTCAATTCTTCCGTAAACACCCAGCGGGCCGCCAATTTTTTGACTTCTACGGCGAAACTATTTTCCGCTCTGATATGTGTAATGCCGACGTAAAATTAGGTGATTTGCTTATTCATGAAGGCGCACCTTGTGATGCTCAAAAACATGCAGCAAAAGTATTTAACGCCGATAAAACTTATTTCGTACTGAACGGCACTTCTGCTTCTAATAAAGTCGCTACCAATGCGCTGTTAGCGCGTGGTGACCTGGTGCTGTTTGACCGTAATAACCATAAATCCAACCATCATGGTGCGCTGATTCAGGCCGGTGCAACACCGGTATATCTGGAAACTGCCCGTAACCCATTTGGCTTTATTGGTGGTATTGATGCCCACTGTTTTGAAGAAAAATACCTGCGTGAACAAATCCGTAGCGTAGCACCTGATCGTGCTAACGAAGCGCGCCCATTCCGTCTGGCTATCATCCAACTGGGTACTTATGACGGCACCATCTATAACGCTCGTCAGGTTGTGGATAAAATTGGCCACCTTTGTGACTATATTCTGTTCGACTCTGCTTGGGTAGGTTACGAACAATTCATTCCAATGATGAAAGATTGTTCACCATTATTACTTGAACTGAATGAAAATGATCCGGGCATTATCGTTACTCAATCAGTACATAAACAACAAGCCGGTTTCTCACAAACGTCGCAGATTCATAAAAAAGATAAACATATTAAAGGTCAGGATCGTTACTGCAATCATAAACGCTTTAATAACGCCTTTATGCTACACGCCTCCACCAGCCCATTCTATCCATTGTTTGCTGCTTTAGATGTTAACGCAAAAATGCATGAAGGCAAAAGTGGTCAACGCATGTGGCTTGATTGTGTTAAGACCGGTATTGAAGCACGTAAAATGATCTTGAATACCTGTAATATGATTAAGCCTTTTGTACCGGTAGAAGTTGATGGCAAACTGTGGCAGCAATATGACACCGATGCCATGGCACAAGACTTACGCTTCTTTAACTTTATTCCTGGCGAAAAATGGCATGCATTTGAAGGTTATGAAGAGTCACAATATTTTGTTGACCCATGCAAACTATTATTAACCACTCCGGGTATTGATACTAATACTGGTGAATATACAGCATCAGGGATCCCAGCAACCATTCTGGCTAACTTCCTGCGCGAAAATGGTATCGTGCCAGAAAAATGTGACCTCAACTCGATCCTATTCTTATTAACGCCAGCAGAAGACTTGGCGAAAATGCAGCACCTGGTCGCACAAATTGCCCGTTTTGAACGTTTCATCGAAGAAGATGCAATGTTAAGCGATGTATTACCTACTGTGTATCGTAATAATGAAGCACGTTACAAAGGTTATACTATTGGCAAATTATGTCAGGAAATGCATGACCTTTATGTCAGCTATGATGTTAAACAGCTACAGAAAGAGATGTTCCGCAAACAGTATTTCCCTAAAGTTATGATGAATCCACAGGATGCCAATATTGAATTCGTCCGTGGTCATGCCGAATTAGTACCATTGTGTAAAGCCGAAGGTCGAATTGCTGCTGAAGGTGCGCTTCCTTACCCACCGGGAGTATTGTGTGTAGTCCCTGGTGAAGTTTGGGGGGGGGCTGCACAGCGTTATTTCCTGGCATTAGAAGAAAGTATTAATTTACTTCCAGGGTTTGCGCCTGAGTTACAAGGCGTTTATTTACAAGTCGACGAAGATGGTTGGAACCGTGCATACGGTTATATGATGAAGCAATAAGTTAACAATAATAAATTTATACCCAATTTAGTTGGCGTTACAGCCTGGCGGCAAACGAAATAATCCCGAATCACTGGTTAACATTAAGTGATTCGGGTGACAACTCTATTTGCGTGGTCCAAGTAGGATGGACCGAGTAATGATAATCGCCAACAAGGCTATAATTTCAAATAAAAAGGGATTTGACGACACCAATAACTCAAACCTGCGGGAATAAATTATTCCTGCAGTCTCTGAAATTAAAAAAGAGATAATAAAAATGAGTAAAACAAATAATAAGATGGGAGTAGTACAGCTAACAATTCTAACCGCCGTCAATATGATGGGGTCAGGAATAATTATGCTGCCAACCAAACTCGCCGAAGTCGGGACAATCTCTATCGTCTCATGGTTAGTCACCGCAATAGGTTCAATGGCACTGGCCTATGCCTTCGCCCAATGTGGGATGTTCAGCCGTAAATCCGGTGGTATGGGCGGCTATGCTGAATATGCGTTCGGCAAATCTGGCAACTTTATGGCGAACTACACCTATGGTGCTTCACTGTTGATTGCCAATATCGCCATTGCAATCTCAGCAGTAGGTTACGGCACTGAATTGTTGGGAGCGACACTAACACCACTGGGTATTTGTATTGCAACTATTGGCGTACTGTGGCTGGCAACGGTTGCTAACTTTGGTGGCGCGCGCATTACCGGGCAGATCAGTAGTGTTACTATCTGGGGGGTTATTATCCCAGTGGTCGGTATCTCAATCGTTGGTTGGTTCTGGTTTAGTGGTTCAGCCTATATGGCGGCCTGGAACCCACATGCAGTTCCCACTTTTGAAGCCATCGGCTCTTCTATCTCAATGACGCTGTGGGCCTTCCTTGGTCTGGAATCTGCTTGTGCCAATACTGATGCTGTCGAAAACCCTGAACGTAACGTTCCGATCGCCGTACTCGGTGGGACTTTAGGTGCAGCGGTTATCTATATCATCTCAACCAACGTGATTGCCGGTATCGTACCAAATATGGATTTGGCTAACTCTACAGCGCCGTTTGGCCTGGCGTTCGCTTATATGTTCACCCCTGCGGTCGGTAAAATCATCATGGCATTGATGATCATGTCCTGCGTGGGTTCATTACTGGGTTGGCAGTTCACCATCGCTCAGGTATTCAAATCCTCTGCTGATGAAGGCTTCTTCCCGAAAATTTTCTCAAAAGTCAGTAAAGCCGATGCACCCATCAAAGGGATGCTGACCATTGTTGTCATCCAGAGTGTGCTGTCCCTGATGACCATTAGCCCGTCACTGAACAAACAGTTCAACGTGCTGGTCAATCTGGCGGTAGTCACCAATATTATCCCTTATATTCTGTCGATGGCAGCGCTGGTCATTATCCAGAAAACCGCCAATGTGCCACCAGCCAAAGCGCGTAAAGCCAATATCATTGCCTTCATTGGTGCGATGTATAGCTTCTATGCGCTTTACAGCTCAGGGCAAGAAGCCATGACATGGGGTGCGATTGTTACCTTCCTTGGTTGGACACTGTACGGTTTGGTTTCACCACGCTTTGAGTTTGCAGCAAAAACCAAATAACTAGCCATAACCCTGCGGGTGGAAGGTCACTTCCCCCGCATATTTAACCAATCAGGTGCCAGTCGATAAAAAAATCAGGATACCGCAGCTGATTCCGGTAATAATGTTCCGCACCGCTACCCCCGGACTGGAATAAAATTATGTCGGACAGCCTATGGTATCTCTATCTACTGCGCACCCCCACTGGCATGCTCTATACCGGTATCACCACAGATGTAACACGGCGATTGGCCCAACATCAGGTAGGGAAAGGCGCGAAAGCGCTGCGAGGGAAAGGTGAGTTAACCTTGGTATTTCAGTGTGAGGCAGGGGATAGATCGACAGCATTGAAGTTAGAATATCGGGTGAAGCAACTCAATAAGCAGCAAAAAGAAAAGCTGGTAATTAGCCAGCCTTCTTCGTTGCTATCGTTACCTGGCGTTAAAAGCGATTAAACGGGGCAGAGAACACCACTTCACCATCAGCACCCGCCAGTGCATCTTCCGCCAACGCATAAACCTGAAAAGCCTCTTCAGTACTGGGCCAACGGCAGGTCAATTGATGACGAGCCGCTGGTACAAAACCGAAACGCTGATAATAGGCTGGAGAGCCTAGCACCACGACAGCGGCATAGCCAAACTCATTCAGAGAGTCTAGCCCTTCGTAGACCAGTTTTTCAGCCAAACCCTGGCGGCGCAACCCCTCCTCCACGGCCAGTGGTGCCAGTGCGACCCATTGACGGTCTTCACCCCCCACCTCAACCGGGCTGAATGCAGCATAACCAACCACACCGCCTTCATCGTCAGTTGCCACGATACCCAACGTCAATAAGCCATCTTCACGCAGTTGCTGTACCAGCTCGGCTTCTGCATCTTGCTTGAAGGCTTGACGCAACAGGGCGTCGATCCCCGGCGCATCCACCGGAATTTCAACCCGGATCAGCACGATGCTAATGTACGGGAAGCACTCGCCGCACCCTCTTGCTGACCTGCCTCGATAAATTCAGCCAGTTGTTGCAGGCCAACACGCAGTAGTGTTGGCATGGACTCCAACTCAATGGCATCCATTAGATTTTTGACATACAGACCCAATTCGGTATCCCCTTCAATTCGTAACCGGCGCTGGAAAAACAGCGTATCCGGATCTTCTTTACGGGCAGCGATCAAAATTAGATCGTTGGCATCACCGCTAAAGCTCACATCAGCTTCAGCCTGTTGGCTTACGACCAGCCTACCGTGTTCTACTGTCATAAACCATTGCAATGCGAGGTCTCGCACTTCAATCTTTAACCAGCGGGAGTCCAAAAATTCCAGTTCTCCGTCCAGCAGAGCCTGACGAAGTTGCCACCCCAGCACTTGCTCTATTACCTGACGTTTTAAGGCAAAGGGGGTCAATTTTAACGGACCCCGCAGTAGCGCCGGCCCTTGACGCACCAGACGTGCTCGTAGTTCTCCCAACACAGGCAGACTCCTTTTTGGTGATATCCCCTTTGTACTTGAAGCCGCAGGGGTGTTGGCTACCTGCAATTCCAATTACTTTGGGTATCAATCTGCATAAAATAAAGTTCTATTTTGCCACATTAGCAAAACCGGAAAGCGCGTTATATCGATAAATTTTGCACCAAGTTATCGCTGAAAGTATTGCTAAATATCAGAAGAATGACACCAATGCCAAAGAAACTGCCTTAAATCAAGGTCCGGGTGGAGCAGGTTAACTAGAATCGCCACTCGATAAAATTTTCATCGCCACGAATATCATCTTCGGATGGGGAACAATAATTGCCAGCGGTAACCTCAGCAAGGCGAGCCGTTGACTCATTCAGGAAAACTCTATGGAGCTGCTTTGTCCTGCCGGCAACTTACCCGCATTAAAGGCCGCCATCGATAATGGTGCCGACGCGGTTTATATTGGCTTGAAAGATGATACCAACGCCCGCCATTTCGCTGGCCTCAATTTCACCGATAAAAAGTTGCAGGAAGCGGTCAATTACGTTCATAGCCGCAAACGTAAACTGCATATCGCCATTAACACCTTCGCCCACCCTGACGGTTATTCCCGCTGGCAGCGGGCGGTGGATATGGCGGCACAGCTTGGGGCGGATGCCCTGATCCTGGCTGATTTGGCCATGCTGGAATATGCCGCCGAACGTTACCCGGAGGTTGAGCGCCATGTATCGGTACAGGCGTCGGCTACCAATGATGAAGCTATCCGCTTTTATCAACGTCATTTCGATGTGGCGCGAGTGGTTTTACCACGCGTACTGTCAATGCATCAGGTGAAACAACTGTCGCGTACCAGCCCGGTGCCACTGGAGGTATTTGCCTTTGGCAGCTTATGCATTATGGCTGAAGGGCGTTGCTACCTTTCTTCCTATTTGACCGGTGAATCACCCAATACGGTCGGAGCCTGCTCTCCAGCGCGCTTTGTTCGCTGGCAGCAAACCCCACAGGGGATGGAGTCTCGCCTTAATGAAGTGCTGATCGACCGTTATGAAGATAATGAGAATGCCGGTTATCCCACCCTGTGCAAAGGCCGTTATCGGGTGGACGGTCAGCGCTATCATGCGTTGGAAGAGCCAACCAGTTTGAATACGCTTGAGTTATTACCGGAGCTGTTTGCTGCCAACATTGCGTCAGTGAAAATTGAAGGCCGCCAACGCAGTCCAGCTTATGTCAGCCAGGTTGCCAAGGTCTGGCGACAGGCGATTGACCGCTATCAGGCCAACCCCTCGCAGTTTGTCGCCAAAGCGGAATGGATGGAACAACTGGGCGCAATGTCCGAAGGTACTCAAACTACATTGGGTGCTTATCATCGTAAGTGGCAGTAGCCGGAGGAAACATGAAGTACGCCTTAGGCGCAGTACTCTATTACTGGCCAAAAACTGATATCGAAACCTTTTACCAGGCTGCGGCCAACAGCAGCGCCGACATTATTTATCTCGGTGAGAATGTCTGTACCAAACGCCGTGAAATGAAGGTGGGTGACTGGTTGGCACTAGCTAAAGAAGTGGCTGCCAGTGGCAAACAGGTGGTAATTTCCACACTGGCGCTGCTGCAAGCACCGTCAGAGTTGAATGAATTAAAGCGTTATGTGGAAAACGGTGAGTTTTTGCTGGAAGCCAATGACCTGGGGGCGGTGAATATGGCCGCTGAACGTGGCTTACCCTTTGTTGCCGGCCATGCCCTGAATTGCTACAACGCTTATACTCTGCGAATTTTACACCGTCAGGGCATGATGCGTTGGTGTATGCCGGTTGAGCTATCACGTGACTGGCTGGTTAATGTGCTGCAACAGTGCGAAGAGCTGGGGTTCCGCAATCAGTTTGAGGTAGAAGTATTGAGCTACGGCCACCTGCCGCTGGCTTATTCTGCCCGTTGCTTCACCGCGCGCTCAGAAGACCGAGCCAAAGATGAGTGTGAAACCTGCTGCATCAACTACCCACAAGGGCGGCCGGTATTATCACAAGAAGACCAACAGGTATTCATCCTAAACGGTATTCAAACCCAAAGTGGCTACTGCTATAACCTCGGTAATGAACTGATTTCCATGCAAGGATTAGTGGATATCGTGCGACTCTCTCCGCAAGGTCTAGATACGCTGACAGTTATCGAGCAGTTCCGGGCTAATGAGCAGGGATTGAGCCCACTCATCTTGACCGATAAAGCCGACTGTAACGGCTACTGGCGGCGTCTCGCGGGGCTGGAATTGGTGTCATAAGAACCCATCGGGCGTAGCACTACGCCCGTATCACTCTATGCGCAGGCATTCTTACCCAGTCACTCGATATAGCTACTACCACGAATCGTAGGGTCCATGGCGTTCTCTTTTTCATCGCTTCAATCATCCTTTTGCCGCCGCATTTATTCCCCCTTGCCAAACCACGATTTAGATTATGCTTTTATAGGTGATAGTCGCGCACTGTATGTGGCTTCTTATGTGCGTATTAATGCGGCTAGCCCCCTGTTTGGATTAATAAATTAGTGCGTTCGCCCTTCAAGCGACTCGACATAAGGTTAAGATGGACGATTCTATGACTGACAAAAAGACAGTTCCGCTTTCAGTGCTTGATTTATCGCCGATAGCGCAAGGCAAGACACCACGAGAGGCTTTTCATGCTTCGCTGAGTCTGGCTCAACATGCTGAAAAGTGGGGATATCACCGCTATTGGCTCGCTGAGCATCATAACATGACAGGTATTGCCAGCGCGGCGACCTCAGTACTGATTGGCTATATTGCCGGAGGTACCAAGAGCATCCGTGTCGGCTCCGGCGGCGTCATGCTACCTAACCACTCACCACTGGTGATTGCAGAACAGTTTGGTACCCTCGCCTCTCTCTACCCAGACCGTATCGATCTCGGCCTTGGCCGTGCTCCCGGCAGTGACCAACGCACCATGATGGCACTACGCCGCCATCTGTCCGGTGAAGTGGATAACTTCCCCGCCGATGTTGGCGAACTGCAAAACTACTTTGCTGAAGTACAACCGGGGCAAGCGGTACAAGCCGTGCCTGGGCAGGGTTTGCATGTTCCATTGTGGCTACTGGGGTCCAGCCTGTATAGCGCTCAATTGGCTGCGGCCATGGGCCTGCCGTTCGCCTTCGCCTCACATTTCGCACCAGATATGTTATTCCAGGCGCTCAAGCTCTATCGGGAAAACTTCAAGCCGTCCATTCAATGGCCAAAACCCTATGCTATCGTTTGTGTGAACGTGGTGGCCGCAGATAGCGAGCGCGATGCCCATTTCCTGTTTACCTCCATGCAGCAGCAATTTGTCAATTTACGCCGCGGCACGCCAGGTCAACTACCGCCACCAGTAGAAAACATGGATAATATCTGCTCACCCGCCGAACAATTTGGTGTCGATCAGGCGCTACGCCTATCTATTATTGGTGATAAAAGTAAAGTGCGGCATGGGCTTCAGTCATTACTGCGGGAGACCCAGGCTGACGAATTGATGGTGAATGGCCAGATTTTCGACCATCAGGCACGACTATATTCATTTGAAATAGTTGCCGGATTACAGCCAGAGTTACAAGCTGTTGAGCACCTATAACCCGCCAACTGAAGCAAAATTATAGACATAAAAAAACCAGCCCAAGGGCTGGTTTTTATTTTTAATCATCAGAAATGATTAAGACTTATGCGTCACCAAAACGACGGCGAGTAGGTGCTGCTGCTGGCGCTGGCGCATCTTCACGACGCGGAGCTGCTGAGCGCTGACCATCACGGTTGCCACGACGTTGTTCGCCACCACCGGCTGGAGCACGGTCACTACCGAATGAACGACGAGGAGGAGCACCTGCTGCGCCATCACGACGTTCGCCACCGAATGAACGGCCACCACCACCACGACGCTCACCACCGGCACCAGCACCACCAGCAGGACGCTCACGGCGTTCATGTGGCTGCGCATCACCCAACAACTGCATGTTCAGCGGTTTGTTCAGGATACGGGTACGGGTGAAGTGAGATAACATTTCGCCCGGCATGCCTTTTGGCAACTCGATAGTTGAATGCGAAGCAAACAGCTTGATATTACCAATGTAACGGCTGCTGATGTCGCCTTCGTTAGCAATCGCGCCAACGATATGACGAACTTCAACACCATCATCACGGCCCACTTCAATGCGGTACAGTTCCATCTCACCAACATCACGACGTTCGCGACGTGCTGGACGCTCACCACCATCACGGCTGTCAGCGCGGCTGTCAGGGCGAGGCTCACGACGACTGTCACCACGATCACGGCCACGATCGCTACCACGGTCATCACGGGAATTGAATTCACGCTGCGGACGACGCGGAGCTTCTGGTGGCAGAATCAGAGGACGTTCGCCCTGTGCCATTTTCAGCAGTGCAGCAGCCAGGGTTTCGAGATCAAACTCTTCTTCTGGTTGCAGCTTAGCCAGCAATGCACGGTACAGGTCCAAATCACTGCTTTCCAGCTGTTGGCCAACTTTAGCAGCAAACTGAGCTAAACGACGTTCACCCAACAATTCGGGGTTTGGCAACTGAACTTCTGGAATAGTCAGTTTCATGGTGCGTTCAATGTTTTGCAACAGACGGCGTTCACGGTTCTCAACGAACAGCAACGCACGACCAGCACGACCGGCGCGACCAGTACGGCCGATACGGTGAACGTAAGACTCTGAATCCATAGGGATATCATAGTTTACGACCAAGCTGATACGGTCAACATCCAAACCACGTGCCGCAACGTCAGTTGCAATCAGAATATCCAGACGGCCATCTTTCAGGCGGTTCAGTGTCTGCTCACGTAAAGACTGGTTCATGTCACCGTTCAAGGCAGCGCAGTTATAACCGCTACTTTCCAAGGCTTCAGCCACTTCCAGTGTGCCATTTTTGGTACGCACGAAGATAATAGCTGCATCGAAGTCTTCAGATTCCAGGAAACGTACCAGTGCTTCGTTTTTGCGATAGCCGCCACCCACTCTCCAGAAGCTCTGGCTGATGTCAGGGCGGGTAGTCACGCTAGACTGAATGCGGACTTCCTGTGGATCTTTCATAAATTTACGGGTAATACGACGGATCGCATCTGGCATAGTCGCAGAGAACAGTGCGGTCTGATGTTCAGCCGGCATCTGCGCCAGAATGTTTTCGACGTCTTCGATAAAGCCCATACGCAGCATTTCATCTGCTTCATCCAACACTAAACCGCTCAGGTTGGACAGGTTAAGAGTACCGCGTTTCAGGTGGTCTAACAGACGACCTGGGGTACCAACAACAATTTGTGGCCCCTGGCGCAAAGCGCGTAATTGAACGTCATAACGCTGGCCGCCGTAAAGGGCTACAACGTTGACGCCATTAATGTGTTTAGAGAAATCAGACAATGCCTGTGCGACCTGAATAGCCAACTCACGGGTTGGTGCCAGCACCAGAACCTGTGGAGCTTTCAGCTCAGCTTTAATATTGTGTAACAGCGGCAAACCAAACGCGGCTGTTTTACCACTGCCTGTTTGCGCCATGCCGAGAACATCACGGCCGTTTAACAGGTGTGGGATACATTCCAACTGGATAGGAGATGGTTTTTCATAACCAAGATCAGTCAGAGCAGAAAGAATAGGAGCAGATAGCCCCAGATCAGCAAAAGAGGTTTCAAGCTCAGTAGTCATGTACACGTGCCTCATTAATAATGGCAGCCAGTCTACATAACTCGTCGAGAAAATTTTCAGTCATTTTCATTGAAAAGTGTGAACCGGCTCAAATTAGATTATAAAACGAACAAAAAGGCCATCACCTGTTAGGGTGATTAACATTGGTAAAAACCAAGGTAGTCAGGCTAATAGTTGTTCGTCAGCTATTGCTGGTCCGATTCCGATAGGTCGTCTTGTTCTTGGCCCAAAAGCGCCAATTCCAACAATGCATAGCGGTGCTCAACAAAATTATGAACGTTGTTAGCTACCGTCAGTTTGAACAGCGCCGAAGCGGTGTCCTTGTCCCCCAGACTTAGGTAATGTTTACCTAAATAGAAGTCAGTTTCACTGAGATGCTCAGCGAGCGAAGTGTTATCCATTGCATCTGACTTGAGCCTTTCCATCAGCGTTTTTTCGCTGATCGTGCCCAAGTAGAATTCGACAATATTCCATCCCCATTGCCCTCTGTCCGATTTTTCATAGCGCTGTTGTAACGCTACTGCAGCCGCCTTGGGATCGATTTCTCTTTCCACCAGATACAGCCATAACGAACGGAAGGGATCATTTGGATCGTCTTGATAAAACGCCTGCAGATCATCCTGCGCCAACGGGAGTCGACCGCCATAATACAGAGCGATACCCCGGTTTAAACGCGCGTAATTGTAAGTTGGATCAAGCTCTAGTACAGAATCAAACGCTTCATAGGCAGCATCAAAATTGCCTGCCTGCGTTAAATAAATGCCCAGATAGTTAAAAACTTCTGGCATATCAGGACGAATAGCTAACGCTTGCGAAAAATCATTTCGCGCTAGTGCCCGTAGCCCGAGGCTATCATACAGCACTCCGCGCTCATATAAAAGCTGCGCGCGCTCATCATCCGTAAGTGCCCGACTTGCAAGGATTTGTTCCATGCGAGCCAGAATCACTTCCTGCTGCAACGTAGGTTGCAACGGGATAGCCAACACCTCGTCTTTACGCCAATCATGGTTGCTGCATCCTGCCAGCATGAGTGCTGTCGCAACGTAACACCAGCGCAAGAAAGGCTTCATTTCCTACTCCCGAAGACAAACATTGGATAAATATCCTTTCATCCATTTGTTTAACACAAGAGCATCCTGCCCTCGAGATAACACAGCCCCTCACCAGAGGTAAGGAGCTATGGAATACTTTATTACTCTGCTGCTTCTGGTGCCGGAGCTTCTGCGTCAGGAGTAGTGGCTTCTTTGATGCTCAGGCGGATACGGCCCTGGCGATCAACTTCCATTACTTTAACTGGCACTTCTTGGCCCATTTGCAGATAGTCAGTCACTTTCTCTACACGCTTGTCAGCGATTTGAGAAATATGAACTAAACCTTCTTTACCGCCGCCGATTGCCACAAATGCACCGAAATCAACGATACGAGTTACTTTACCCGCATAGATACGGCCCACTTCGATTTCAGCAGTGATTTCTTCGATACGACGGATAGCGTGTTTCGCTTTATCGCCGTCGGTTGCTGCAATCTTAATGGTGCCATCATCTTCGATTTCAATGGTAGTGCCAGTTTCATCAGTCAGCGCACGAATCACAGAACCACCTTTACCGATCACATCCTTGATTTTCTCAGGATTGATTTTCATGGTGTAGATACGTGGAGCAAACTCAGAGATATCACCACGAGGTGTGCTGATAGCCTGTTCCATAACACCCAGAATGTGCAGACGCGCACCCTTGGCCTGGTTCAGAGCCACCTGCATGATTTCGCGGGTAATACCTTCAATTTTAATGTCCATTTGCAGTGCAGTAATACCGTCACGGCTACCGGCCACTTTAAAGTCCATGTCGCCCAAGTGATCTTCGTCACCCAGAATATCAGACAGAACAACAAAGTTTTCGCCTTCTTTAACCAGACCCATCGCGATACCCGCAACAGCGGCTTTAATTGGCACACCTGCATCCATCAGGGCCAAAGAAGCACCACAAACAGAAGCCATTGAGGAAGAACCGTTAGACTCGGTGATTTCAGAAACCACACGAACAGTGTAAGGGAACTCGCTCGGGCTTGGCATTACTGCCAGTACACCACGTTTCGCCAGACGGCCATGGCCAATCTCACGACGCTTAGGTGAACCAACCATACCTGTTTCACCAACACAATATGGAGGGAAATTATAGTGTAGCAGGAATGAGTCAGTACGCTCACCCATCAGCTCATCAATATTTTGCGCATCACGGGCAGTACCCAGTGTTGCAGTAACCAGCGCCTGAGTTTCACCACGGGTGAACAACGCAGAACCATGGGTACGTGGCAATACACCAGTACGCACATCCAGACCACGGATCATGTCTTTTTCGCGGCCATCGATACGTGGCTCGCCACGCAATACGCGGCTACGAACGACGTTTTTCTCAACATCGCCCAGAATGTCATGAATCTCGCTAGCATCTAAAGATTCATCTTGTGCCAACAGCGCTTCAGTGACGTCAGCTTTAATAGCATCAACCTGAGTATAGCGCTCTTGTTTCTCAGTGATACGATAAGCATCACCCAGACGAGCTTCTGCCAGCTCAGCAACACGCGCGTGCAGCGCTTCGTTAACTGGCTCTGCATGCCAATCCCACTTAGGTTTGCCAACTTCAGCAACCAGAGCGTTGATATTCTCAATCACAACTTGTTGTTGTTCGTGGCCGAAGATGACCGCGCCTAACATTTGATCTTCAGACAGAATCTGTGCTTCTGATTCAACCATCAATACTGCGTCAGCAGTACCGGCAACAACCAGATCCAAGCGGCTCTCTTTCAGCTCATCGGTCGTTGGGTTCAGCACATACTGGTCGTTGATGTAACCAACACGAGCAGCACCAATTGGGCCGTTAAATGGAATACCTGACAGGCTCAGCACCGCTGAGGCACCAATCAGTGCCACGATGTCTGGGTTAACTTGTGGGTTAACAGAAACAACGGTCGCAATCACCTGCACTTCGTTCAAGAAGCTGTCTGGGAACAGTGGGCGGATCGGACGGTCAATCAGACGTGAAGTCAGTGTTTCGCCTTCACTTGGGCGGCCTTCACGACGGAAGAAGCTACCTGGGATACGGCCAGCAGCGTAAGTACGCTCCTGATAATTAACGGTCAGAGGGAAGAAGCTCTGACCTGGCTTGGCTTTCTTTTGGCCAACAACAGTCACAAATACTGCGGTGTCGTCCATGCTTACCATTACAGCAGCCGTTGCCTGGCGAGCCATCATACCGGTTTCAATGGTAACGGTATGTTGACCGTACTGGAATTTACGAATAATCGGAGTCAGCAAAATAGTATCCTTATACTATGCGGTGCCGGATCGTATTGACGACCTCATCCACCTGTTACTAATATCTTCACACTGCATCCTCGCGACTAATGACAATCCTTAACTCTAATTGAGTTAAAGTCTCTCATTAGCCGCGCGAACCTCTGCACCGGAAGATCCTATTTATACCCGTCATCTTTCGATATGTAGCTGTGTTGGCTGCGTTCAATCAGCCGAATCACTTACTTATGTAAGCTCATCGGGACTCTTTCGCTTGCCGCCTTCCTACATCTCGAAATCTATTGGGTAGACAAATCCTATAGAACAACAACAATATACTAACGTATTTTATCATTGCTTCTTAGAAAAAAGGGGCCAATTTGGCCCCTTTCTCCCGAAACTCGCAGACTTAGCGACGCAGACCCAGACGCTCGATCAGGGAAGCATAACGTGCTACATCTTCACGCTTCAGGTAGTCCAGCAGCTTACGACGCGTGGATACCATACGCAGCAGACCACGACGGCTGTGGTGATCTTTTTTGTGCTCGGAGAAGTGACCTTGCAAATGGTTAATTTGAGCAGTCAACAGAGCAACCTGAACTTCGCTTGAACCGGTGTCATTGGTACCGCGACCGAAGTCAGCAACAATTTTAGCTTTCGCTTCAACACTTAGAGACATGATACAACTCCAAATATATAGATAAATTAAAACAGGCGCCGATCTCTAATTCAGCAACCCAATATGTAAGCCGCACTATTCTACTCTTTGCACTGCGGAATCGCAAGGTAGCCGCCTTCCTGCAACTCGAATTATATAGAGTATGGCCTACAGTGCATCTTCCTGCGCCTCTACTACCAGGCGTTTGGGTGCAACACGGCCATCCTCTGCGATAGTGCCGATACCAATGAAGTTACGCTCTTCGCCTTCAGTGATACGGACCATACCTTCGCTTGGCGCGCCAGCAACATGCACCGGTTGCCCTTGCTTTACATAGGCTGCAACAGCAGGTAACAGATTGACTTCAGGGAAGTTTAATACTGCACTGTCCATCGGTAGCAACAGTAAATCCAGCTCTGGATTTGGTGAGCGCTCTTCTGCCTGTGCCACTTCAACTATGGCAGTCAACTGCTCTAAAGTCACCATGCGATCACTTGGGTAAGCGGCCACTTGCAAACGACGCAGATAGCTAACATGTGCCCCACAGCCTAATAATTCACCCAAATCATCAACAATAGTGCGAATGTAGGTACCTTTTGAGCAATGAATTTCCAGCTCAAGATCATTGCCTTCCCAGCGGATAAACAGCAATTCATACACGGTAATGCTACGGGCGTCGCGCTCTACTTCAATCCCCTGCCGGGCATATTCATACAACGGTTTACCTTGATGCTTCAGTGCCGAATACATGGAAGGTATCTGCTGGCTATCGCCGCGGAAACTATCCAGAGCAGCATCCATCTGCGCCTGAGTGACGTTAACTTCACGCTCACTGATTAACGCACCTTCGGCATCCGAAGTATCTGTGCGCTGGCCCAAACGGGCAACCACCAGGTAGCGCTTATCAGAATCCAGCAAGAATTGAGAGAATTTGGTCGCTTCACCAAGACAGATAGGCAACATACCGGTCGCCAGTGGATCGAGTGCACCGGTATGGCCTGCGCGGTTAGCGCTAAAGAGACGTTTTACTTTCTGCAAAACGTCATTAGAGGAGAGGCCCAGCGGCTTATCCAATAACAGAACGCCGTTAATGTCACGGCCGCGACGACGTGGACGCCCCATTACTTCTCCTCGTCGTTACCTGGATTAACCTGACGTTCTACATCATTTTTGATGACGTTAGTCACCAGGTTAGACATCCGCATGCCTTCAATCAATGAGTTATCATAAGCGAAGGTCAGTTCCGGTACGATACGCAAGCGCATCGCTTTACCCAGCAGAGTGCGGATATAACCAGAGGCATCTTGCAGTGCTTTAATGCCATTTTTAACTGTATCCGGGTCTGCGTTATCGGTTAACACATTCAGGAAGGTCACAAAGACTTTAGCGTAAGCCAAATCACGGGACAGCTCGATACCGGATACGGTAGCCATGCCAACACGTGGGTCTTTGATTTCGCGTTGTAAGATGAGTGCGATCTCTTTTTGCATTTCCTGCGAAACACGTTGAGAACGGCTGAATTCTTTTGCCATTTGGATTCTCCAGACAAATTGGGGGGCCAAGGCCCCCCAAATGGATATAAGCAGATCTGAGGCGATTAATCGATAGTACGTTTGATTTCGATAATTTCGAAGACTTCGATCACATCACCAGTACGGACGTCGTTATAGTTCTTAACGCCGATACCACACTCCATACCATTACGAACTTCGTTAACGTCATCTTTGAAGCGGCGCAGAGATTCCAGCTCGCCTTCATAGATAACCACGTTGTCACGCAGAACACGGATTGGATTGTTACGCTTAATCACACCCTCAGTAACCATACAACCTGCAATGGCGCCAAATTTCGGTGATTTAAACACATCACGAACTTCAGCCAGACCAATGATTTGTTGTTTGTACTCAGGTGCCAACATACCACTCATCGCCTGTTTGACTTCGTCGATCAGGCTATAAATTACTGAGTAGTAACGTAGATCCAGACCTTCAGTTTCAACGACACGACGGGCTGAAGCATCAGCACGAACGTTAAAGCCAAGGATGATTGCGCCAGAAGCTGCGGCCAGTGTTGCGTCAGTTTCGGTGATACCACCAACGCCTGAGCCAACAATACGCACTTTCACTTCATCGGTAGACAGATTTTCCAGTGAATCACAGATAGCTTCACAAGAACCCTGTACGTCAGACTTGATTACGATGTTCAGTTCAGAAACTTCGCCTTCGGTCATGTTAGCAAACATGTTTTCCAGCTTAGATTTCTGCTGACGAGCCAGTTTGACTTCGCGGAATTTGCCCTGACGGTACAGTGCAACTTCACGAGCTTTCTTCTCATCACGAACCACGGTCACTTCATCACCGGCAGCAGGAACACTGGACAGACCCAGGATTTCAACCGGAATAGACGGACCAGCAGACGTGATATCACGGCCCAACTCGTCACGCATCGCACGTACACGGCCATACTCAAAGCCACACAGTACGATATCACCTTTGTTCAAGGTACCTTTCTGAACCAGCACGGTAGCAACAGGGCCCCGGCCTTTATCCAAGAAGGATTCGATAACCACACCGTTTGCCATGCCAGTACGAACTGCTTTCAGTTCCAGAACTTCAGCTTGCAGCAGGATTGCGTTCAACAATTCATCAATACCGATACCAGCTTTCGCAGATACGTTGATGAACTGAGAGTCACCGCCCCACTCTTCTGGCTGGACACCGTACTGAGACAGCTCGGTTTTAACGCGGTCTGGATCAGCTTCTGGCTTATCGATTTTGTTCACTGCAACCACAACCGGCACTTTCGCCGCTTTGGCATGCTGAATAGCTTCGATAGTCTGTGGCATCACGCCATCGTCGGCTGCAACAACCAACACCACGATATCAGTCGCCTGAGCACCACGGGCACGCATTGAAGTAAACGCGGCGTGTCCTGGGGTATCCAGGAAGGTGATCATGCCGTTTTCAGTTTCAACGTGATAAGCACCGATGTGCTGTGTAATACCACCGGCCTCACCTGACGCCACTTTCGTGGAGCGGATGTAATCCAGCAGAGAGGTTTTACCGTGGTCAACGTGGCCCATGATGGTCACAACCGGAGCGCGGTGCTCGGCTGCGGCTTCAGCACCAGTATCACGGTCGCTCATCAAAGCTTCTTCCAGTTCGTTTTCACGACGCAGAATCACTTTGTGGCCCATCTCTTCAGCAACCATCTGTGCTGTTTCTTGATCGATAACCTGGTTAATGGTTGCCATAGCACCCAGTTTCATCATTGCTTTGATGACCTGAGAGCCTTTAACAGCCATTTTGTTTGCCAGTTCAGCAACTGTTACAGTCTCACCAATCACAACATCGCGGTTAACCGCAACAACAGGCTTGTTGAAGCTCTGTTGCAGTGTGCTTGGTTTACGTTTGCCTTTACGGCCAACAGCACGTGCTTCTTCACGATCAGCTTTAGACTCGGAGAGTTTATTGCCTTTTTTCTGCTTAGTTGCTTTACCACCACGAGTGCGGCTACGGCGATCACCTTCAACTTTGGCGTCGTTTTCGTCTTCCGCGGCGCGCGCATGTTGTGAGGTGGTTACATGGTAGTCAGCAGACTCAGTCTGCTCAGCCACAGGTGCTGGCCATTTACCTTCGTTTTCGGCTGCCATTTTACGGGCTTCCTCAGCAACGCGTTTAGCATCTTCCTCGACCTTACGGCGTGTTTCTTCTTCTACTGAGCGTTTCAGCTCGGCAGCTTCAGCTTCACGGCGTGCTTTATCGGTCTGAGCTGGCTTGATTTTTTCGTCGGTTTGTTGATTCGTCACTTTTTCTTTTTCCGCTGCTTGGCGTTTAGCTTTTTCAGCGGCCTCACGTTTGGCTTGTTCTTCGGCCGCACGTTTAGCTTTTTCTTCAGCGATTTTCTGCGCTGCTGCTTCCGCTTCACGTTGTGCCTGCTCTTCCGCTTCACGCTGTGCCTGCTCTTCCGCTTTAGCTTGTTCAGCTTCCGGCGTATTTACATAAGTGCGTTTCTTGCGGACCTCGATTTGCACCGATTTACTTTTTCCGCCGGTGCTCGGAATATTCAAGGTGCTACGCGTTTTGCGTTGCAACGTGAGTTTATTAGGCGCACTACCGTGTTCACGGTTTAAGTGCGCCAGCAATGTTTCTTTTTCTTGCTGGGTAACTGAGTCTACTTCAGACTTCTTGATCCCTGCATCAGCAAATTGCTGTACCAGGCGATCAACTGGGGTCTGAATCTCAGCTGCCAGCGATTTTACGGTTACATCTGTCATGCTGTTCCTTCCTGCTACAGTTTATTACGCGTTATCGCCAAACCAACAGATATTACGTGCAGCCATAATCAGCTCGCCGGCTTGCTCATCGCTAAGCCCTTCAATATCTGCCAGATCGTCGATACCCTGCTCGGCAAGATCTTCCAGCGTACACACACCGCGCGCAGCCAATTTGAATGCCATGCTACGTTCCAGACCCGCCAGGTTCAGCAGATCATCAGCGGGTTTTTGGTCGCCAAGACTTTCTTCTTGTGCCAGGGCCAGCGTGGTCAATGCAGCTTTGGCGCGATCACGCAGCGCTTCAACCGTATCTTCGTCAAGACCGTCGATTTCCAGAAGTTCTTTCATTGGCACGTAAGCCAATTCTTCCAGAGAAGAGAAACCTTCCTCTACCAATATGGTGGCAAAGTCCTCATCGATATCAAGATATTTGGTGAAGGTATCAATAGCGGCATGAGCTTCGGCCTGATGCTTCGCCTGAAGATCGTCCGCCGTCATTACGTTCAGTTCCCAGCCACTCAGTTGTGCTGCTAAACGTACGTTCTGGCCGTTACGGCCAATTGCCTGTGCCAAGTTGCTGGCTTCAACGGCAACATCCATCGTGTGTCTGTCTTCATCAACCACAATAGACGCAACATCAGCTGGCGCCATGGCATTAATAACAAACTGGGCTGGATTATCATCCCACAATACAATATCAATGCGCTCGCCGCCAAGCTCGCTGGAAACAGCCTGAACTCGGGCACCACGCATACCGACACAAGCACCGACTGGATCGATACGTTTGTCGTTGGTTTTGACCGCAATTTTAGCACGCGAGCCAGGATCACGGGCGGCAGCTTTAATTTCGATCAATTCTTCGCCAATTTCTGGCACTTCAATACGGAACAGTTCGATCAGCATTTCAGGACGTGAACGGCTGACAAACAACTGAGCACCGCGAGCTTCTGGACGCACGTCATACAGAACACCACGGATACGGTCGCCTGGACGGAAGTTTTCACGCGGTAGCATGTCTTCACGGCCAATAACGGCTTCAGCATTGTTACCCAGATCCAGTGCAATACTGTCACGGTTAACTTTTTTCACCACACCGGTAACAATTTCGCCCAGATACTGACGGAACTGATCAACCACCATAGCACGTTCGGCTTCACGTACTTTCTGTACGATGACCTGTTTAGCTGTTTGGGTTGTGATACGGTCAAAAGTAACAGATTCAATCTGGTCTTCGACATAATCACCCAACTGGAGGGTTGGATCTTCATATTGAGCCGCATCCAACGTGATTTCACGCGTTGGCATGGTAACTTCGTCAACTGCGACCCAACGGCGGAAAGTGTCGAAATCACCGGTTTTACGGTCGATGCTGACGCGAACTTCAATTTCTTGTTCGTATTTTTTCTTGGTCGCTGTCGCTAGAGCGGTTTCCAACGCCTCAAAAATCTTCTCGCGCGGAAGGGATTTCTCATTGGAAACTGCTTCTACAACAGCCAGAATCTCTTTGTTCATCCTAGTTGCCTCATCCAAACTTTAAAAGTGGGGTACCAGGTTCGCTTTCTGGATGTTGCTCAGCGCGAACACTTCATCTTTTCCATCCACAGTAACCGTGATCATTTCACCATCAACGGCTTTAATAATGCCCTGCCATTTACGGCGGTTCTGCATTGCCATACGCAAAACCAAAGTGACTTCTTCACCGAGGTAACGAGTATAGTGTTCAGCGGTGAACATAGGGCGATCAAGGCCCGGAGAGGAAACTTCTAAGTTGTAAGCGACCGTAATTGGATCTTCTACGTCCAATACAGCGCTGACCTGGTGGCTGACATCAGCACAAGCATCAACAGTGATTCCGTCGTCACTATCAATATAGATTCGTAGCGTCGATTGGCGCCCCCGGATGAACTCGATGCCGACTAATTCATAGCCTAAGGCCTCAACCGGTGCTGAAATTATCTCTGTTAACTTTTGTTCTAATGTGGACAAGCCCACCCCCAAGACATAAAAAAAGGGCCTAATAGCCCAGTGATTCTGCTGTCAAATAACAAAAAACCCCGAAATTCGGGGCTTTATGCAACTGGACCCTGTTTGCCGCAAAGCGGCTTCGGTACAACTTTCTGACAAGTATTTTTTTCAAATTGAAATCGAAAGTATCTGAGGTCTACCGAATACAACATTTGAAAAAAAACACTTTAGGAAAGTGGTTGCGGGGGCCGGATTTGAACCGACGACCTTCGGGTTATGAGCCCGACGAGCTACCAGGCTGCTCCACCCCGCGTCCGAAAACGTGGCAAATATTACGTTGATAACGACAAAAAAGCAAGTTATCTGACTGATTTGGTACCGAGGACGGGACTTGAACCCGTAAGCCCAATCGGGCACTACCACCTCAAGGTAGCGTGTCTACCAATTCCACCACCCCGGCACTGATTCAACTGGTTGTTTTTACTATTTAAGTCGTCACAACCATTTTAAAACTTTTTTCTATCGTTACTACTTACTGCTGGCAAAACATTACTGCGGGATATCGCTACTTGGCTTAGTTGGTGCTACTGGAGCTGTAGTCTGCTCAGTTTTTGCAGGCGTACCCAAGTTTTCCCACTCGCTGCCTGTATGGCCCTGGTTGGTGCTCATATTGCCCAGAATCAAGCTAATGACGAAGAACAGCGTCGCCAATAAAGCCGTCATGCGAGTCATAAAGTTACCGGAACCATTCGAACCGAACAGAGTTGCAGACGCACCTGCTCCGAATGAGGCTCCCATATCCGCGCCTTTACCTTGCTGCAACATGATCAGAGCAACTAGCCCAATCGAAATCAGCAAGAAAAATACCAGAAGAGCTTCGTACATAGTTGTACCTGTATCCTTGCGGATTCACCGCATGCCAAATGCTTTTCACCCATCAGCGGGGACTTATTCACCCACTTAAGCGGGTGTGAATACTAACCAAAGCGCATAGTACACGCAAGGGCAATTTCACAACACGAGTTCATTTGCAGAAAAAAGCGTCAAGTTATTCAACTTCAGCGCAATTTATGGGGGAAAGAGTCACACCCTCCCCCATAAAAACACCATTAACCTGCCGCTTTCACCGCATCTGCGATCCGGTTTGCCATTTCAGCAATCAATGATTCTTCAGCATCACCTTCAACCATCACGCGGATTAATGGTTCGGTACCTGATTTACGCAACAGAACGCGGCCACGATCACCCAATTCTTTTTCAACCTGGCGAGTCACTTCTTCAACTGCCTCAGATTTAAGAGGATTGTGTTCACCAGAGAAACGTACGTTCACCAGGATTTGTGGCAATAGCTTCATGCCACTGCATAAATCATGCAGGCTCATGTGATTACGTACCATAGCAGTAAGCACTTGCAAACCAGCAACAATGCCGTCACCGGTGGTAGTTTTATCCAGTAAAATTACATGACCTGAGTTTTCAGCACCAATGCGCCAGCCTTTCTCTTGCATGGCTTCCAGTACGTAGCGGTCACCCACTTTGGCACGAACAAACGGAATACCCAGTTCTTTTAGAGCCAGCTGTAAACCCATGTTACTCATTAGCGTACCAACCGCACCGCCTTTCAGTTGACCCTGACGCAAGCCTTCGCGCGCGATGATATACAAAATCTGGTCGCCATCAACCTTGTTGCCCAGATGGTCAACCATCATCAAGCGGTCACCATCACCGTCAAATGCCAGGCCAACATGTGCATCTTCAGCCAGCACACGCGCTTGCAGCAAGCGAACATCCGTGGCACCACATTCTTCATTGATATTCATGCCATCAGGTTCACAGCCGATGGTGATAACATTTGCCCCGAGTTCACGTAATACACTTGGGGCGATGTGATAGGTGGCACCATTGGCGCAATCGACCACAATTTTTAACTCTTTCAGGCTAAGTTCGCTCGGGAATGTGCCTTTACAGAACTCAATGTAGCGCCCGGCCGCATCCACGATACGGTTAGCTTTACCCAATTCGGCAGATTCAACGCAGGTTAATGGTTTTTCCATTTCTGCTTCAATAGCCTCCTCCACATCATCAGGCAGTTTGGTGCCATCAATTGAGAAGAATTTAATGCCATTATCTTCGAAAGGGTTATGGGACGCTGAAATAACAATACCCGCTTCAGCGCGGAAAGTTCGGGTCAGATAAGCAACAGCAGGGGTCGGCATCGGGCCGGTAAATGATGCCGATAGCCCAGCGGCGGCCAAGCCGGCTTCCAGCGCCGATTCCAGCATGTAGCCGGAAATACGCGTATCTTTACCGATGATAATTTTACGAGAACCATGTCGAGCCAGAACCTTACCGGCAGCCCAGCCGAGCTTTAATACAAAATCAGGCGTAATCGGACTCTCACCCACTTTGCCGCGAATGCCATCTGTACCAAAGTATTTACGGTTACTCATAATTTTTATTTATCCCTTCGCTGAAAGTGTTGCCTCGACGATACGCATCGCCTCGACAGTTTCTTTGACATCATGCACTCGGACAATCTGTGCGCCTTGCATAGCGGCAATGACAGCACAAGCGACACTCCCGATGACCCGCTGTTGTGGCGGAACATGTAATAGCTGACCCACCATCGATTTTCGCGACATTCCCACTAACAATGGCAACCCAAAATGATGCAGTTCAGCCAGTCGCGCCAATAACTGGTAATTATGCGCCAAATTTTTGCCGAAACCGAAGCCTGGGTCGAGTAACAATTTACTTTTTGCGATACCGGCCGCAACACAGCGAGCAATATGGTATTCAAAGAACTGGTTTACATCAGCCAGTAAATCATCGTAATGCGGTGACTGCTGCATACTTTGCGGTTGCCCCTGCATATGCATCAGGCACACCGGCAGACCGGTTTTTGCCGCAGCGTCGAGCGCACCTGGCTCTTGTAATGAGCGGATATCATTAATCAGATGGGCACCAGCTTGAGCAGATTCAGTGATAACCGCCGCTTTAGAGGTATCTACAGATAACCAAGTATCAAAGCGCTTGGCTAATGCCTCGACAACTGGCACTACCCGATCAAGCTCCTCCTGCTCACTCACTTGTGCAGCACCAGGGCGGGTGGACTCGCCACCAATATCAATCAGCGTAGCACCTGCTGATAACATCAATTGGGCATGCTGTAATGCTTTATCAATATTATTGTGATGTCCACCATCCGAAAACGAATCCGGGGTGACATTCAAGATACCCATAACGTGTGGGAGAGAGAGATCCAGAACCCGATCTCTGGCAGTTAAATGCATGTCATCGCACCTTAAAAGTGGCAGTTCACGTCAATTTTATATCTTAGAAAAAGAAAAACCCCAGGCAAGCCCGAGGTTTATATTAATCACAACGCTTTATACTCGGTATACTTCAAGCTGCATGTGCGTTAGCTGCTCTCTCTCACCCGAATCATTGACTGGCGTCAACTCATCGGGATTCATTCACTTGCCGCCTTCCTGCAACTCGAATTATTTAGAGTATAGATGCCAACAGTTGACTTACTTATCGCCCAACTGTTCTGACATGGTATTTGAATTGCCTGGCGTTGGTACATTTGGCTCATCAACCGGCGTTGGTGCCTTTGGTGTGCTGTCATTGTCAGATGATTTATTCTTGGTCGCATCATCCCAGCCCGCTGGCGGGCGAACTTCTTTGCGATTCATCAAATCATCAATCTGCGGTGCATCAATCGTTTCATACTTCATCAAAGCATCTTTCATGGTATGCAGAACATCCATATTTTCCATCAGCAATGTACGTGCACGCTGATAGTTACGCTCGACAAGTAACTTAACTTCCTGATCGATAATACGCGCAGTTTCATCAGACATATGCTTGGCTTTTGCCACAGAACGGCCAAGGAATACCTCGCCTTCTTCTTCAGCATACAGCAACGGCCCCAGTTTTTCGGAGAAGCCCCACTGCGTCACCATGTTACGCGCGATAGACGTGGCAACTTTGATATCATTCGATGCACCGGTAGAGACTTTTTCCGGCCCGTAAATGATCTCTTCAGCAAGACGACCACCGTATAAGGTAGAGATCTGGCTTTCCAGTTTCTGACGGCTAGCGCTGATAGCATCACCTTCCGGCAGGAAGAATGTTACACCCAACGCACGACCACGGGGAATAATGGTCACTTTATGTACTGGGTCATGTTCAGGTACCAGACGACCGATGATCGCATGGCCTGCTTCATGATAAGCCGTTGATTCTTTTTGTGCTTCTGTCATTACCATGGAGCGACGTTCCGCACCCATCATAATTTTATCTTTCGCTTTCTCAAACTCAGCCATCGAAACAACACGCTTGTTACCACGAGCAGCAAACAACGCGGCTTCGTTGACCAGGTTAGCCAGGTCAGCACCAGAGAAGCCTGGTGTACCACGTGCAATAACTGAAGCATCGATATCGGTATCTAATGGCACGCGGCGCATATGAACTTTAAGAATCTGTTCACGACCACGGACATCAGGTAAACCAACCACAACCTGACGGTCAAAACGACCTGGACGCAGTAACGCCGGGTCAAGAACGTCTGGACGGTTAGTTGCTGCGATGACGATGATGCCTTCATTGCCTTCAAAGCCATCCATTTCAACCAGCATTTGGTTCAGTGTCTGTTCACGTTCGTCATGACCACCACCCAAACCAGCGCCACGTTGACGGCCTACCGCATCGATTTCATCGATAAAGATGATACAAGGTGCGGCTTTTTTAGCCTGCTCAAACATGTCACGGACACGGGATGCACCCACACCAACGAACATTTCTACGAAGTCAGAACCAGAAATAGTGAAGAATGGCACTTTAGCTTCACCTGCAATGGCTTTCGCCAGCAAGGTTTTACCTGTCCCTGGAGGACCAACCATCAATACGCCTTTCGGAATCTTACCGCCCAGTTTCTGGAAGCGGCTTGGCTCACGCAGATAGTCAACCAATTCACTGACTTCTTCTTTTGCTTCGTCGCAACCGGCCACATCAGCAAAAGAGGTTTTTATTTGATCTTCTGTCAGCATGCGAGCTTTGCTCTTGCCAAAGGACATCGCCCCTTTGCCGCCGCCACCTTGCATTTGACGCATAAAGAAGATCCAGACCCCAATCAACAACAACATTGGGAACCAGGAAATAAAGATAGAGGCCAGCAAGCTCGGCTCTTCCGGTGGCTCACCAACAACTTTCACATTTTTAGTCAATAAGGTATCTAACAGCTTTGGATCGTTGACCGGAATGAAAGTCGTATATTTGCTGTTATCTTTCTTACTGACGTTAATTTCACGCCCATTAATACGCGCTTCACGAACCTGTTCTTGGGTTACGTCGGACATGAAAGTAGAGTAATCCACTTTACGGCCATTCGATTCGCTGGGTCCAAAGCTCTGGAATACAGACATCAGTACGACTGCAATAACTAACCAGAGAATTAGGTTTTTCGCCATGTCACTCAAGGGATTAACCTCATATTACAACTGTGTTAACAAACAGCGTTAGGGTACTACAGTTTCCGCCCTGTCGCTACAATGTACACTTCACGCGATCGCGCACGAGAAGCGTCTGGCTTACGAATCTTAACTTTCGTAAACAGGGAGCGAATTTCCCGTAGGTATTCATCAAAGCCATCTCCCTGAAACACCTTCACCAGGAAACTTCCGCCTGGCGCAAGTACATCACGACACATATCTAAAGCTAATTCAACCAGATACATTGATTTAGGTATATCGACTGCCGGAGTACCACTCATATTCGGGGCCATATCACACATGACCACCTGAACTTTTTTATCCCCAACACGCTCAAGTAAAGCTTTCAGGACTAGTTCATCACGAAAATCGCCCTGAAGGAAATCGACACCAACGATAGGATCCATTGGTAGAAGATCACATGCGATGACCCGCCCTTTACCGCCTATTTGGGTTACTGCATATTGGGACCAACCGCCGGGTGCAGCGCCTAAATCGACTACTGTCATACCGGGTTTAAAAAGTTTATCGTTCTGTTGTATTTCATCAAGTTTAAACCAGGCGCGAGAGCGTAGCCCCTTTTTCTGTGCCTGAATTACATATTTATCGCTAAAGTGTTCTTGTAACCAGCGACTAGAGCTAGCCGAACGCTTTTTATTAGACATCTCTTTTTCCAACTATCTTAATTAAGAGCCCGCGCATCTGTTGCTTAGCTCGCGTAAACTCCCCATCGACGTAGACCGATTTGGTGATACACATGAGATGGCGGTAGAATGAACCGTTTTCAATCCCAACTTAAGCAAAAAAGACGATGAATCTGAATAACAAACAAAAACAGCACCTGAAAAGCCTGGCCCATCCATTAAAGCCAGTAGTCATGCTGGGCAATAACGGGTTAACCGAAGGGGTGCTGGCTGAAATCGAACAAACGCTGGAACATCATGAACTTATTAAGGTGAAGATCACTGCTGAAGAGCGTGAAACCAAAGCCCTAATTGCTGATGCCATCGTGCGTGAGACCGGTGCCGTTAACGTCCAAATCATCGGTAATATTTTAGTGCTCTATCGCCCAGCGAAAGAGCGGAAAATTATTTTACCGCGTTAATGACGCTTGTTTTAGAGAAAAGGTGCCATGCACTTTGTTCTGATAAAAGGCCGCAAGCGGCCTTTTACTTTTCTTTACAACTTCATTTTTGAGAAATAACGCGTAATAGCTGCTCAGATGGACAAGTATTACACATAATCCACGCTAAGAATTTCATATTCTACTTCGCCGCCTGGAGTTCGAATAACAACGACGTCATCAACTTCCTTACCAATCAGGCCACGAGCGATAGGTGAGTTAACCGAAATAAGATTTTGTTTAAAATCCGCTTCATCATCACCCACAATCCGGTATTGCTGCTCTTCTTCGCTATCCACATTTAATACACGAACCGTGGCACCAAAAATAACGCGGCCATTATTAGGCATTCTGGTGATATCAATCACCTGCGCATTAGAGAGTTTTGCTTCTATTTCTTGAATCCGGCCTTCACAGAACCCTTGTTGCTCGCGGGCTGCATGATATTCCGCATTTTCTTTCAAGTCACCGTGTTCGCGGGCAGTGGCGATATCAGCAATAATTTTAGGGCGACGAACGCCTTTTAAAAAATCCAGCTCTTCACGCAGTTTCTCTGCGCCATTTACCGTCATCGGAATCTGTTTCATCTTTTAAATACCTCTAAATCTATCCTGTTCAAAAAACCGTCATCCTAACGTTTTCGAATGAAAATGCGGCTAGTTTGATAGCCTACCCGCCTCCAGGCGATAAACAAAAAAAATCACCCCGGAGCCAAAACCCCAAGTCAGGATCAATTCTGCATTTTGATATGCATTTTAACGTAGAGTTCCTTTAGGGTCATCGTTTACTTTCGCCCTCGTTGCACCGTAGTATGGCAACACGTTATTCAGCAGTTATACCGAAATTATGCATTTTTCACGAATTGTCAGTGGATTGGCCTGTGCTATTGCGATCAATATCAGCATATCTAACGCCAATGCGGCTCAGGTCGAAAATTACACACAGTATCTGCCTGATGGGGCAAATCTTGCGTTAGTAGTACAAAAAATCGGGGCTACGACTCCAGCAATAGACTATCACGCTCAGCAGATGGCCTTACCCGCCAGTACGCAAAAAGTCCTGACCGCATTGGCCGCTTTGCTACAGCTTGGACCTGATTTTCGCTTCAATACCACACTAGAAAGTCACGGCCCGATCACCGACGGTGTGTTGCGCGGCAATTTAATTGCACGTTTTGACGGTGACCCCACTTTAACACGCCAGCAGTTGCGTAATATGGTGGCTACGCTAAGAAAAGCCGGTGTAAAACAAGTTGCAGGTGATTTGATCATTGATACGTCGGTTTTTGCCAGCCACGACAAAGCACCCGGTTGGCCGTGGAACGATATGACACAATGTTTTAGTGCCCCACCTGCGGCGGCCATTGTCGATCGTAACTGTTTTTCAGTCTCACTATACAGCGCGCCTAATCCGGGCGACATGGCATTTATCCGAGTTGCATCCTATTATCCGGTGCAGATGTTCAGTGAAGTACGTACTTTAGCTAAAGGTTCACCAGATGCGCAATATTGCGAGTTAGATGTCGTTCCAGGCGAATTAAACCGATTCACGCTTACCGGATGCCTGACACAACGCAGTGAACCGCTGCCTCTGGCCTTTGCAGTACAAAATGGTGCCAGCTATGCCGGTGCCATCTTGAAAGATGAACTAAAAAAAGCGGATATTCAGATTGACGGCAGCCTACGTCGGCAGACGACCCCCAATGCCGCTGGCACCGTGCTAGCCCAAGCACAGTCAGCACCGTTACATGACTTACTGAAAATCATGTTGAAAAAGTCTGACAACATGATTGCCGATACCGTGTTCAGGACCATTGGTCATCAGCGATTTGGTGTACCGGGCACATGGCGCGCTGGTGCCGATGCGGTACGTCAGGTTCTGCGCCAGAAGGCCGGTGTGGATCTGGGGAACAGTATTGTCGTGGATGGGTCGGGTTTGTCACGTCATAATCTCATTTCGCCGGCAACCATGATGCAAGCTTTGCAATATATAGCTCAACATGATCAAGAACTTAATTTTATCTCAATGCTGCCATTATCGGGCTATGACGGTACATTACGTTATCGTGGTGGCCTGCATGAAGCGGGTGTTGATGGCAAAGTTTCGGCCAAAACCGGGGCACTACAAGGCGTATACAATCTGGCCGGATTTATTACTACCGCCAGTGGGCAGCGCATGGCATTTGTCCAATTCTTGTCGGGTTACGCCGTACCACCTGAAGATCAAAAAAATCGTCGGGCACCTTTGGTTCGCTTCGAAAGCCGCCTGTATAAAGACATCTATCAGAATAATTAAAAATTATGAAACTACTGATTGTTGAAGATGATGAACTGCTGCAACGCGGGATAGCTATGGCCCTGACCAATCAGGGCTATGCCTGTGACTGTGCCGGTACCGCAGCCGAAGCGCACAGTTTATTACACACCAGTCAGTACAGCATGGTAATCCTCGATCTCGGCCTGCCGGATCAAGATGGTGCCGTGTTGTTGCGTCAATGGCGGCGCCAGCATGTCACCTTACCGGTACTTATCCTCACCGCCCGTGATGCACTGGAAGATCGGGTTGACGGGCTGGATGCCGGTGCTGACGATTACCTTATCAAACCTTTCGCGTTAGCCGAGTTACTGGCACGCGTTCGCGCATTGATTCGTCGTTATCAGGGGCAAAGTGACAATTTGGTGCAACAAGATGACCTGAGCCTTAACTTATCAACACAGCAAGTCTGTTTGCAGGATCAGCCGCTGGAAATCACACCCAAAGAGTTTGCGATCCTCTCGCGCTTAATTATGCGGGCCGGCCAAACCGTTAACCGTGAGTTATTACAGCAGGATCTGTATACCTGGAATGATGATCTCGGCTCCAACACGCTAGAAGTGCATATCCATAATCTTCGCCGCAAATTAGGCAAAGATCGTATTCGTACCGTAAGGGGTATTGGCTATCGTCTGGAGGCACAATCATGATCAGTATGCGACGCCGTCTGATTTTAATGCTGGCGTTAATATTATTGGTTACCCAGTTGATTAGTGCCTTTTGGTTATGGCATGAAAGTCAGGAACAAATCAGCTTCCTGGTTGATGAAACCCTTAGCGCACAAGCGCGTAATGAGCGGGTTGATACGGAAATAGCGGAAGCCATTGCATCACTGCTTGCGCCGTCGCTCATCATGATGGCCATCACCCTTTTGCTCTCTTTCTGGGCGATCAGTTGGATTATTCGTCCACTTGATCAATTGCAAAAAAAGCTGGCTGAACGTTCAGCCGATAATCTCACCCCAGTGATTGTTAAGAGCGATATGCAAGAAATCGTCTCTGTAACATCGACACTTAACCAGTTGTTATTCCGGCTCTCTAATACTATTGCGCAAGAACGCCTGTTCACTGCCGATGCCGCACATGAGTTACGCACACCTCTGGCCGGGATTCGTCTGCACCTTGAGTTGATGGAACAACAAGGGATCACTGAAAGTAAATCATTGATTAGTCGCATCGACTTATTGATGCATACTATTGAACAGTTACTGACACTATCCAGAGCAGGCCAAAATTTTGCTAGTGGCCTATATCAATCTCTTGATTGGACTGAAAATGTGGTGCAGCCACTGCAAGATGAATTACAGGAAATGTGTGATCTTCGGCAACAAACTATCCAGTGGGAATTCCCGCCTTATGCCAAGACAGAAGGTGACGCCACGCTGCTGCGCCTGATGTTGCGAAATCTAGTTGAAAATGCCCATCGTTATAGCCCGGTTGGTAGCCAGATTTCAGTCAAACTCGTTACTGAAAACTTGGGTGCCATTCTGCAAGTGATGGATGAAGGGCCGGGAATAAAACCAGAACAGGCGGGTGAATTGACTCAAGCGTTTCGTCGTATGGATCAACGCTATGGCGGCAGTGGGTTAGGGCTAAATATCGTGATCCGTATTGTGCAACTGCACCAAGGCAGGTTAACACTGGAGAACCGCCCAGACCGTTCAGGACTGCAGGCGCAATGCTGGATACCTGCCGTCACCCATGGCACGGCGTTACCTCCATTTAGCTAGTGTCGCCCATTAGGTGTTCAAATAAAAGGGCCGCCACAGGTGAAGTGGCAGCCCTCATTTATACTCATAACAACGTTATGACTCACAACAACCGGAAATTTAACGTTCGTAGATAAACTCTACGCCGTCATCATCTTCCTCATCCCAATCGTCGTCATCTTCTTCTACCGCTGCCGCTTCCACTTCAGCCAGTTGTTCACGGTGATAATCATCCCACATGAATTCAACTTTTTCTGGTGCACTTTCTGCAATGGCCATAGCTTTAGGTTGGGTGTTGAGGAATTTCATGACATCCCAGCACAGCGCGTTTACATTGTCGCGATTTGCTGCGGAAATCATGTAGTACTTATCTTCCCATCCCAGCGCTTCTACAATGGCTTTAGCGCGAACCTCAGCTTCTTCTGTACCTATCAGGTCAATCTTATTGAAAACAAGCCAGCGTGGCTTCTCTGCAAGATTTTCGCTGTATTGCTGTAACTCATTAACGATGACTTTGGCATTCTCAATCGGATCTGATTCATCGATCGGAGCCAGATCAACCAAGTGCAACAGTACACGACAACGTTCCAGATGCTTCAGGAAGCGAATACCCAGACCAGCACCGTCTGATGCGCCTTCGATCAAACCGGGAATATCGGCAACCACAAAGCTCTGCTCATGATCCATTCGTACAACACCCAGACTTGGGATCAATGTCGTAAATGGATAATCGGCTACTTTTGGTTTAGCCGCAGAGACCGCACGAATAAAGGTGGATTTACCCGCGTTTGGCAAACCTAACATCCCCACATCAGCCAGCAGCAACAACTCAAGCATCAATTCACGTGTTTCGCCTTCAGTACCCATGGTTTTCTGGCGTGGCGCACGGTTTACCGATGATTTGAATCGAGTGTTCCCTAACCCATGGAACCCCCCTTTCGCGACCATCAGAACCTGACCATGGCGGGTCATATCACCCACAATCTCACCCGTTCCCTGATCCAGTACGCGGGTACCAACCGGGACTTTAATGGTGATATCTTTACCACGTTTGCCGGTACAGTCACGGCTCTGGCCATTCTGCCCACGTTCAGCACGGAAAGACTTCACAAAACGGTAATCAATCAGCGTGTTAAGGTTTTCATCGGCCAGCAGGTAAATATCGCCGCCATCACCACCATCACCACCATCAGGGCCACCATTAGGGATATATTTTTCGCGGCGGAAGCTGACACAACCGTTACCACCGTCACCGGCTACAACCAAAATCGTAGCTTCATCAACAAACTTCATTTACTTTCTCCGTAAATCATTCACCGGGCCGCTGCTTTTGCGGAGCAACCAGGTTTATTTCTGTCCGACGTGGCCACCAACGATGTCCAATTGCGGAAAACATTGCGCCGGCCACTACCACGAATGCGCCTGCGTATCCCACAAGATTGAGGGACGGTGCGGCAAACATTTCTGGCCAGGCCAGCGCCAATAGAATTGAAAAAAACAAGGTAAACAACGGTGTCAATGTGACAAGTGCGCTTACCTGAGCTGCCTGCCAGCGCGCCATGGCCTCAGCCAAAGCACCGTAACCCACTAGGGTATTAACCCCACAAAATAGTAAACAGGCAAACTGCCACCCATTTAGCTGAAAAATAACGGCTGGTTTCGCCATTGGGAATAATGCAATTGCACATAAAGTGTACAACAATAATAGAATTTGTTGCGATGCCATACGCCTTAATAGCACCTTCTGGGCGACACCATAGCTGACCCAAACAACCGCTGCACAGACTCCCAATGCCACGCCAAGCGTATAATCAGTCAAACGGGTAAAGATTTCATGCAGACTGGTATTAAAAAATAACAACAAGCCACAAATCAGCATACCCGCACCAATAACCTGGGTAATGCGCATCCGCTCTTTTAAAATCAGCACACTGGCAACCATCATACCGACTGGTGATAATTGCCCGATAACCTGGGATGCCGTCGGACTTAGATATTGTAATGATGAACTGAAGAAGATGAAATTCCCCAGTAGGCCACACGTCGCAACTATCAGTAATACCAGCCAGCGACGTTGGCGAAAAAGTTTAAGCGAGGGTAGCTGACGACGCGAAGCCAGAATAATCCCCAAGCCGATAGCCGCCATCGTGAAGCGATACCAAACAATGGTAAAAGGCTCCATCACCTCAAGCACTTGCTTCATTGCGATCGGCAAGGCACCCCAGAATACGGCAGTGGTTAGTGCCAAAAAAATACCTAAACCAGCCTGCTGCTTCGTATCCATTTTTTACCGAAGGGGTTAACCCTGAAATGTAAAAAGCCCCGCAACGAAATTGCAGGGCTTACATCTATTTACAGGACGCGAAAAACTTATACAGCTTCGATGCTGATAAATTTACGGTTTTTCGGGCCTTTAACTTCGAACTTGACTTTACCGTCAGCCAAAGCAAACAGAGTATGGTCTTTACCGCAACCTACGTTGGTGCCTGCATGGAACTTAGTTCCACGTTGACGAACGATGATGCTGCCTGCCAGAACTGCTTCGCCGCCAAAACGTTTTACGCCAAGACGTTTACTTTCGGAGTCACGACCGTTACGAGTCGAGCCACCAGCCTTTTTATGTGCCATTTATCCGCTCTCCTAAATCTTAAGCGCTGATACCGGTGATTTTAACATCAGTGAACCACTGACGATGACCTTGCTGCTTACGGTAATGCTTACGACGACGGAATTTAACAATCTTAATCTTCTCGCCACGACCGTGAGCAATTACTTCAGCCTTGATCTTGCCACCATCGACTAAAGGAGCGCCGATATTGATTTCTTCACCGTTAGCAATCATCAGAACTTGGTCAAACTCAACAGTTTCACCAGTTGCGATGTCCAGCTTTTCCAGGCGAATGGTTTGACCTTCGCTTACTCGGTGTTGTTTACCACCACTTTGGAAAACCGCGTACATATAAAACTCCGCTTTCCGTGCACTCCACTTTTGTAGTCCAGAGCGCACTATAAATATTCACAATAGGGCGCGAATTCTACGCAAAAATGTAGTGAATGACAAGTATATAATCAGCCCAAGCGAAGAAAAAAAGCACAGTTTCTTACATCATGTTTATTTGATGGATTTTTCAAGTACAATCATAGTCTCAGGGAACGTCATGTAATAATGTGGGCGGTAATCTCATCGCAGTTAAAGAGAAAAACAGCTGAATATAACAATGAACCTAGAAAAGATTATCGAGTTAACCGCGCCGGATATGGCGGCAGTAAACACAACAATTCTCGACCAGTTGAACTCTGATGTTGTTCTCATCAATCAATTGGGCCATTACATTATCAGTGGTGGCGGGAAACGAATTCGCCCTATGATCGCCGTTTTGGTGGCCCGTGCGTTGCACTACCAGGGCAGTAAGCATATCACCGTCGCGGCATTGATTGAATTTATCCACACAGCGACCTTGCTGCATGATGATGTGGTCGATGAATCTGATATGCGCCGTGGTAAAGCGACGGCTAATGCGGCATTTGGTAATGCCGCCAGTGTATTGGTGGGCGACTATATCTATACGCGCTCATTCCAGATGATGACCGGCCTCGAATCACTGCGCGTTCTTACTTTGATGTCAGAAGCCACAAACGTTATTGCTGAAGGTGAAGTCTTACAGTTAATGAACTGTAATAACCCAGACATCACTGAAGAAAACTATATGCAGGTTATTTACAGCAAAACGGCTCGCTTGTTTGAGGCAGCTTCACAATCTGCGGCCGTGCTGGCGGATGCCACTGAAACGCAGGAGTTGGCGTTACAGAATTATGGCCGTTATCTGGGTACTGCATTCCAGCTAATTGATGACCTGCTCGATTACAGCTCTGATGGCACCACTTTGGGTAAGAATACCGGTGACGACCTCAATGAAGGTAAACCTACATTGCCCCTACTGCATGCCATGCGTAATGGCACCGTGGAACAAGCAGCCATGATTCGACAAGCAATTGAACAAGGCAATGGCCGCCATTTACTCGAACCCGTATTGGCTGCAATGCAGCAGTGTGGCTCACTTGACTATACCCGTCGGCGTGCAGAGGAAGAGGCCGACAAAGCCATTGCTGCGTTACAGATTCTCCCTGAAAGTGAATACCGCCTGGCTCTTGAGGGTTTAGCGCACATTGCAGTACAACGCGCCTTTTGAGAAATCATTAAGAAACCCGTGCTTTACCGCCCGGGTTTATCTTTTCTGCTATTAATCCAAACGTTTCATCAGTGTTCCTACCCCTTCCCGTAGCAAAAATGCAATAGCTCGCGAGCGCTCAGCATCAGTGAGTTGATTGTAAGCTTCAATCCATATAGCCAATGGGTCATTGCGCCGCACAACATATTCCGGGGGGGTTTCTTTCAAGCGTAAAACACACAGTACATCAGATGGTAGCCCCTCGATAGCGTATTCTACCGCCTTTCCCTGCACCCCAAGTTTACGTCTGCGTTCCCAACCTTCCTTTCTGGCTCGACCATTAACCCCTGCAGGCGTGTTAGGCAATCCGCCAATACCAATAAGCTCAGCAGCGGTAATCCATTGTTTTTTCATATCAATTCTCTATCAATGAGCTGCTGTAGCAATTTCCTGGCACAAAGTGCACATCTGGCGGGCTTAATCGATTCTCAATTGCTCGATCAGGCTTTTAGCTCCTTCACGAAAAATAAAGGTAATAATCTGCTCCCGTTCAACCTCCGTAAAACGATAGTAAGCCTCTATCCATAGGGCTAATGGGTCTTGCCGTGCTGGCGTATACTGTGCCGGCTCTTCTCTTAAATGTAATGAATTCAGTATGGTGGAAGGTAAACTTTCAACATGATACTCCACCGCCTTCCCTTGAACGCCACGACGACGGCGCTGTTCCCATCCCTCACGTTTCGCCATGAGGTTAATGCCTTGTGGTGATGAGGGTAATCCCTCAAGACCTGCCAGTTCCTTAGCGGCAAACCACTCTTTTTTCATGGTGTTGCTTCCTAATATGCGTTGTGACACAAAAAAGGAATATTTAGAAAACATTTAAAATCTTTTAGAAAATAAATGGTATGAACTTTCTAAATGGTCACTTTCTGTTCACAGTACGATTAACAATGTACTGTTATTTATATCACTAACACGTCAGCTGCTTAGAAAAAAAAAGGATTAAAGATGATTTTAAGGAAATCTGATTGGCACCCAGCAGACATCATTGCCGCACTACGTAAAAAAGGCACAACTTTAGCCGCCCTCTCTCGTGAGGCAGGGTTAAGTTCCTCGACTCTTGCCAATGCGTTAACTCGTCCTTGGCCAAAGGGGGAATGGTTGATTGCCGAATGTTTAGAGATTCATCCTTCCGAAATTTGGCCAACACGCTATTTTGATCCGAAAACAGGGGTTCTTCTTGACCGAAAAGTGAGGATACGGCCGGCTATTCTTCGGGCATAAAAAAACCGCCGATGCATAGCTTCGGCGGTTGATAATATTATCTCAGGGGCAGCTTTAAGCCCCTGCTACTACTTGTTATTGACGAACTGCTCGCCCAACTCAATATCTTTGTGCAATACATCAAGCATGCTTTCTAGCGCTTGCTGTTCAAACGCACTCAATTTGCCAATGTCTTTACGTTCAGCAACACCCTCTTTACCTAACAGGATTGGCTGAGCAAAGAAACGGGCATATTTACCGTCGCCTTCAACGTAAGAACATTCAACAACATTGCTTTCGCCTTGTAGAGCACGAACCAGAGAAAGACCAAAACGTGCCGCAGCCTGCCCCATAGATAGAGTCGCTGACCCGCCACCGGCTTTTGCTTCAACAACTTCAGTACCCGCATTCTGGATACGTTTAGTCAGGTCAGCCACTTCTTGCTCGGTAAAGCTAATGCCTGGAATTTGTGACAACAATGGCAAAATGGTAACACCAGAGTGGCCACCGATAACCGGCACTTCGATATCTTGAGGTTGCTTACCTTTCAGTTCAGCAACAAAGGTATTAGAGCGAATGGTATCCAGTGTCGTAATGCCAAATAATTTATTCTTGTCGTAAACACCGGCTTTTTTCAGTACTTCTGCGGCGATCGCTACTGTCGTGTTAACTGGGTTGGTAATGATACCGATTAATGCTTTCGGGCAAGTACGCGCGATTTGCTCAACCAGATTACGGACGATGCCAGCATTAACATTGAACAGATCTGAACGATCCATGCCCGGTTTACGTGCAACACCCGCAGAAATCAGAACAATATCGGCCCCTTTAAGGGCTGGGGTAGCATCTTCGCCGCTGAAGCCTTTAATATTAACAGCGGTCGGGATATGGCTCAGGTCAACCGCAACACCGGGAGTCACTGGCGCGATATCATATAATGAGAGGTCTGAACCTGAAGGAAGCTGGGTCTTGAGTAGAAGAGCGAGGGCCTGGCCGATACCACCAGCGGCACCGAGAACTGCAACTTTCATCCTATACTCCTTTTTATATTTAATTTAAATTTGCCGTGAATTCATCTATTTAGGCACCTTAATTTATTGTGATTTTAAACACAATCTATTAACAGTCAGATTGAGATATCACGCATCAAAAAGGCGCATAAGACGTATGCATTTTAGAGTAAATCGCTTATTCATTAATGATATAGCGCACATTATTCTAAAATTTACTGAAGTATTCATGACAGGTTAATCGGCGGTTACATTACACCCTTCCGTTACATCAGAACAACATCATTTTAATAACATTTTAGTTACTCGCGCCGAATGTTGATAAAAACTGATTTAGCATAATCGTAACAGTAAGATGATGTGAAAATTTCACCACACCTTGATATCAGTGCTTTTATCGCCAATACTCCATAGTCATGTTGAATAAAAATTCATTTATATGCATAATAATCCTATTCACTATTGACTGATCAAGGCACAGAAAATGCGTAATCCCGCAAAACAAGAAGATCTTATCAAAGCGTTTAAAGCGTTATTGAAAGAAGAGAAATTCAGTTCTCAAGGTGAGATCGTTTTGGCCTTGCAGGAAGAAGGCTTCGAAAATATCAACCAATCCAAAGTTTCACGTATGCTAACCAAATTCGGTGCGGTTAGAACGCGTAATGCCAAAATGGAGATGGTTTACTGCTTACCCGCAGAATTGGGGGTGCCAACAACCAGTAGCCCACTAAAAAATCTGGTCTTGGATGTCGATTATAATGATTCAGTCGTTGTGATTAATACCAGCCCTGGTGCGGCACAGCTGATCGCCCGCCTGCTGGATTCATTAGGTAAGGCTGAAGGGATCTTAGGCAGTATTGCTGGTGACGATACCATTTTCACAACGCCTGCCAGAGGTTTTACGGTTAAACAACTGCATGAAGCCATTCTTGGGCTATTCGAACAAGAGCTTTAATTCCACATCTTTATGTCTGATGTATATAGATGCGGCCTTCTGCGCCGCACTGTATCCCTGTCACCGTTATCCGATTAATCATACCTTCATAGCCTTTAACCAGGGCATATAACTACTGATTTCGGTCTAAACCACAAAATAATTCTGCTTATCTCTCCCTTACAGTCAAACCTACCACTGACTAACGCACTTTTAGTCAAAAACGCTTACTCAATTGAAAACATTAAGTTTTTACTTGAACGTGCTGTTTTTTAATCACTTTTTATTCCTTTTAGTTCTTAAAAAGTAGTCACTAGCGATAAAGTGACCTTAAATATTATTAGCTTGCTATTAATATTCTCAGTTACTAGATGTATACTCATTTTCGTGACGTAAATCACACTTCATGCGAAGTGATAAAGAATAAATAGAGGCAATAACATGAATATTAAAACTACCATCGCAACTGCCAGCATTCTCTCTGCACTGTCATTTGGTGTTTTTGCAGCGGATTCTATCAATGAGAGTCAGGCTGAAAAATTACAACCAATGGGCACCATTACCGTCAGTGGCCTTAACGGCGCACCATCCGATATTCGTCAGGCGCTGTCTGATAAAGCTGATGCTATGGGCGCTAAAGCTTACAAAGTGATCGAAGTGCGAGAAGAAAATAACTGGCATGCCACTGCCAAGATTTACCAGTAATTCGCAATAGATAGATCAAAAATGGCGTGAAGCCCAAATCGAAAAAATTAAATAAACAGTAAAAACAATAAACTAAAAGTACCAGAATCATTAAAAGTACTTTTGGATTGTTGAATCTGATTAAGGAAAAATCATGAAAATCAAAACTACTCTGGCAGCCCTGAGTTTACTTTCTGTTGTTGCTTTCGGCGCATCTGCTGCGGAATCAATCAATGCCGCCCAAGCAAGCAAAATGACTGATTTAGGCGCAGTCAGTGTGAGCGCGATTACCGGTGCTCCTTCTGATATTGAGCAGGCCATCGCGAAAAAAGCTGATAGTGAAGGCGCTACGGCATACAAAATCATTGGTATGCATCAAGACAATGGTTGGCACGCCACAGCTAAGATTTACAAATAAGATTAAGCGCCAGCAGTGAAAGTAAATGCCCCGCTCAGAGGGGCATACTTTCGTACCTTGATAATTTATTCAATAGACTGAAAATAAAGATAAATACTAATTTTTAGCTTATTGAATAGAGTATTGATTGCAACAAAGTATTGGCTGAAGTCAGCTCACATCCGAATAATCCCTCGTCTATCCGACGAACCCTTTACCCCCGCTATCGCGGGGGCTTTTTTTATCCGACTTAATCCTGCGATAGAGCTTATTGCTCCGCTTTTTTATCCAAAGCGCTCAGCAATTTGTTATGAATCCCACCAAAACCACCGTTACTCATCACTAGAATGTGATCGCCCAGTTGTGCTGTTTTCACGATCATATCGACTAACGCATCAATATCAGCACTCCAATGCGCAGGCTGAATACATGCTTCAGCCACCTCCACTACCTGCCAAGGGATATGCTGCGGCTGGAACAGAAACACTTCATCCGCACGACCTAATGAAGGTGCCAACTCATTTTTACATAGCCCTAATTTCATGGTGTTAGAACGTGGCTCCAAAACGGCCAGAATACGTGCAGTCCCACCCACTTTACTGCGCAGTGCCGCCAGAGTGGCAAGAATAGCGGTAGGATGATGAGCAAAATCATCATAAACCGTGACACCATGAGCTTCACCCCGCAATTCCAGCCGGCGACGAGCATTAATAAAATCACCCAGTGCCTTGCAAGCATCGGCGGGTAAAACCCCGACATGACGGGCAGCGGCAATCGCCATCAAACCGTTATGCATATTGTGTTCACCCACCAGTGACCAACTGACCTCGCCCACTAATTTATTATCAAGAAACACTTCATAAACACTGGCATCGGTCGATACTTTGCGCGCCGACCAACTGCCAGTTTCGCCGACCAACTCTTGCTCACTCCAGCAGCCCATCGCCATCACTTGCTTCAGGTGATTATCATTATCCGGCACGATGATTTTCCCTTTCCCTGGCACTAAACGTACCAGATGATGGAATTGCTTCTGGATAGCTTTCAGATCGTCAAAAATATCCGCATGATCGAACTCAAGGTTATTCATAACCAGCGTTCTTGGGCTGTAGTGAACAAACTTAGAGCGCTTATCAAAGAAGGCGCAATCATATTCATCAGCTTCAATGACAAAGAATGGGCTATTACCTAAACGTGCTGATACATCAAAATTACCCGGCACTCCGCCAATGACGAATCCCGGTTCATAACCACAGGCTTCCAGAATCCAGGTCACCATACCCGCAGTGGTGGTTTTTCCGTGTGTACCCGCCACCGCTAATACCCAACGCTCTGGCAATACATGGTCATGTAACCATTGTGGGCCGGAAACATAAGGGATGCCTTGCTCTAATACTGCTTCAACACAAGGGTTACCACGGCTCATGGCATTACCAATGATCACTAAATCCGGGGTGGGACTCAGTTGAGCTGGATCATATCCCTGAATTAAATCGATCCCTTGATTCTCCAGCAACGTGCTCATTGGTGGATACACGTTAGCATCCGCTCCTGTCACTTCATGACCTAATGAGCGGGCCAGCATTGCCAGGCCGCCCATAAAAGTGCCGCAGATACCTAATATGTGAATGCGCATAAATTTTCCGTATTAATAAGCTTCGAGTTTGTAACCATTCTACCGCTCAGAATCAAAGAGAAGAAATGGAATTGCCTATGAATCATTCTCACCTTTGGGCTACACTGCTGCCATCAGGTGTGTTGTTTGTTAATAAATCGATATTTAACCGTAGATCCAGGGATTGAGTCATGAAAACGTTAGGCGAATTCATCGTTGAGAAACAGCTAGACTTCTCTCACGCCACCGGCGAATTAACTGCATTACTTTCAGCAATCAAACTCGGCGCGAAGATTATTCATCGCGATATCAACAAAGCAGGTCTGGTTGATATTTTAGGTGCCAGCGGTGTTTCCAATATTCAGGGCGAAGACCAGATGAAACTGGACTTGTTTGCCAATGAAAAATTAAAAGCGGCCCTAAAAGCGCGTGGCGAAGTTGCCGGTATCGCCTCCGAAGAAGAAGATGATATTGTTATCTTTGATGGTGGCCGGGCAGAAAATGCCAAATATGTCGTTCTGATGGATCCGCTGGATGGTTCTTCAAATATCGATGTGAATGTATCCGTCGGTACTATTTTCTCCATCTATCGCCGCATTACCCCATTTGGTACTCCGATTACCGAAGCTGACTTCCTGCAACCTGGCACTAAACAAGTTGCCGCAGGTTATGTCGTCTACGGTTCTTCAACGATGCTGGTCTATACCACAGGTTACGGTGTCCATACTTTCACTTATGATCCGTCGCTGGGCGTTTTCTGTTTATCCGGCGAAAAAGTGCGTTATCCCGCAACCGGTTGCATGTATTCCATCAACGAAGGGAACTACATTAAATTCCCATTGGGTGTGAAGAAATACATCAAGTACTGCCAGGAGCAAGACGAAGCCACCAAGCGCCCGTATACCTCACGCTACATTGGTTCACTGGTTGCCGACTTCCATCGTAACTTGTTGAAAGGCGGTATTTATATTTACCCAAGCACCGCTAGCCACCCACAAGGGAAACTGCGTTTACTGTACGAATGCAACCCTATGGCCTTCTTGGCAGAACAAGCCGGTGGTAAGGCGACGGATGGGGTGAACCGCATTTTGGATATCGTGCCAGAGAAACTGCATCAGCGCGCACCTTTCTTTGTCGGTACCAAATCCATGGTGGAAGATGCGGAAGGTTTTATTGCCAAATTCCCGGATGAAGAAGCCAAGTAATTTGGGTAAATACAGTTAAAAAAGAGAGCAGCGGCCCCTAAGCCGCTGCTTTTTTATGCTCCAACCGCCAACTCATGATTGTGCAATTTAAACACTGCCATGCTGGCTGACAATGCATTGGCTTGCTCTTCTAATGATCGCGTCGCTGCGGCGGCCTGTTCAACCAATGCGGCGTTCTGCTGGGCAACCTGATCCATTTGCGCAATAGCTACATTCACTTGCTCAATACCGCTACTTTGTTCATAACTTGCGGCTGAGATCTCACGCATCAATGCCGTTACTCGGCTAACTTCATCTGCGATCTCATGCATGGTTTTCCCTGCCGATTCGGCCATGTCTGCGCCCTCCTTCACCCGACTTTGCGACTCAACAATCAGATCTTTGATCTCTTTCGCCGACTGCGCACTGCGTTGTGCCAGATTACGTACCTCACCCGCAACCACAGCAAAACCACGCCCCTGTTCACCGGCTCTGGCGGCCTCAACCGCAGCGTTAAGTGCCAGAATATTAGTCTGAAACGCAATGCCATCAATTACGGCAATAATATCGGAGATACGGCGCGAACTAGTGGTAATTGCCTGCATCTTATCAACCACATGACTCACGGCCTCACTGCCCTTATTGGCAATATCCGATACACTCATCGCCAAACGATTAGCCTGATCCGAGTTTTCAGCATTCATTTTTACGGTTGAGGTCAACTGCTCCATGCTGGCCGCAGTCTGTTCCAAAGAAGACGCCGACTCCTCTGTACGTTCAGCCAAATGACTGTTACCGACAGCTAATTCCCGCGAGCCAATACCAATCTGCCCACCCACATCCCGTACATTACTCACTGACGCCACCAGCGATTGCTGCATCGTCTGTAACGCCTTTGCCAATCGGGCCAATTCAGTGTTGCCCTCACTATTGATACTGTGAGTTAAATCACCAGCAGCTATATATTCCAACTGATGAATTGATTGCACCAACGGCTGCAAAATAATGTATTTGAGCGCAAACCATGCCAGTACCGCAGAGATCAACGTGATCACCCCTGCAGCTATAATGATCGTCAGTTTAATTTTGGCGGCATTGTTTGCGTTGGCGATTTGCAATTGACCAGCATCCAGTGCATAGCTGCGAAAAGCAGTGACATCATTGTTAAAGGCTTTACTAATGTCGGTAATACTCTTTTCCAATACAGCGTAATACTCGTCAGCATACCCCGCCTTGATCGCGGTCAGCATGGGTATTACGCCCTTATCAATATAATTTTTATAACTTTTCTGGATATTTATCGCCAATCCCTGCCCGTCTCCCCGGTCAGATACCGCACTGACAAAACGTGCCATCTCTTTTTGCGATAATGCTAGTGAACCTTCAGCCTGTTTTGCCGTTTGTAATGATTCCTCAATCAGACCAATTTCTAACTGATGGATCGCCAGAGCTGCTTCAGTTCTGGCGCTTAACGTGGCATTAAAGCTATTAGATAGAGACCCAGCTCCTCCCCCTGGATTTGATTTATTATTTGCAACGAGCGCGAACTTTCCTGAATTGAATTAATCCCGATAACACTGACAACTAATAAAATCAACGACATAAAGCTTAGCTGGGCAATAAGCCCATTCTTAATGGTAATCTTTTTTAACATCGGTTTTTTTCCGGTTATGTGCAAATGGTTAAGATTACAAAGCGTTAGCATTACAGCGGACGGTCTTATTGTTTGATTAAGTTATCGGCTATACAGATGTCAGCTTGAACTCTCACCGGAAAAACAGCTCAAAATAGATACATTTAGCGAATGACGGGATTTTATCTCACTGAAATGGCCCTCACTCAGGCAATCTCACCGCTATCTGACAGTGAAAAGGGCGGGAATTCACAAAAGAGTTGGCTATAATAGCCAGCACTCCATTTCTGGTTTGATAAAAGGAAACCGACATGAGCTTGAACCAAGTACCCGCAGGTAAAGACCTGCCAGAAGATATCTATGTAGTGATCGAAATCCCTGCGAATGCGGATCCGATCAAATATGAAATCGATAAAGAGACTGGCTCGCTGTTTGTAGACCGCTTCATGTCTACTGCCATGTTCTATCCATGTAACTACGGTTATATCAACAACACCCTGTCATTAGATGGCGACCCGGTTGATGTACTAGTGCCAACACCGTATCCGTTGCAACCAGGTTCCGTGATTCGTTGCCGTCCGGTTGGCGTGTTAAAAATGACTGACGAAGCGGGCGAAGATGCCAAGCTGGTTGCGGTTCCACACAGCAAACTGACCAAAGAATACGACCACGTTAAAGATGTAAATGATCTGCCAGAACTGCTGAAAGCGCAGATTAAACATTTCTTTGAACATTACAAAGACTTGGAAACAGGCAAGTGGGTGAAAGTGGATGGTTGGGAAGATGCCGCCGCAGCTAAAGCCGAGATCCTGGCCTCTTTCGAACGTGCGAAGAAGTAATTTCCCGTTTCGCATGCCAAAAAGCGCCTCTTGAGGATGCTTTAAGCGCGAAACGTAAAAACACCGCCCTGTGAGCGGTGTTTTTTTTTGCTAATAACAGCTTAATTTTATGGCTTGTCGCTCTCTTCATGGCGTTTTAGCCAGTCGCCACTGTAGATACGTGGCACACCTTCGAGCGGTAAGCGATAAAGGTATATCCACGCGCTACCATAAGGCGTCTGAATCAGCTCGCGTCGGTAATCCTTAGTATTACTTTTAAGTTCATCTAACTCATTCATAATAGATGAGTTAATCCGATAAACCTCACAATGCACAGTGCCGTCTCCGGGGATAACCGCCGGATAATGACCTAAGTTGTACATATCAAAGCCTTCAAGGTCATGTTCACCCAACCACTGGGCGTCCGTCATCCAATGACTATTACCTTGCTTGCGCCGTAAACTACCGTAGACAATAATTCGCATGGTTAGAACTCAAACTGATAAAGCACATCTAATGCCTGATCAATACCAGACACCGCTTCCAGATACAACCTTGGCATCAATCGATAACGTAATGTTAACGTCGCCAGCGAGTCAAATATACCCACACCGTATTTTACTTGCAGGTCTTTAGTGACATAACCACTTACCACGACTTGTGAGCTATCACCGACTCCCTGCGTATCTAGTGCCAGATTACTGACACCAAATGCCTCGCCGATTTTACCCACAAGTTTACCGCTCTGCGCAACCCCCATGCCAATAAGCATTGAGGTCATCATGCCACTGTCAGCCCCCGAATTACTCAACCCCTGACCACGCAACAGGTATGATAACGCCTCCTGCTGTGACATAGCCGGATCCGAGAACACTTCTAGCCGTGGAGCATCAGCCATCCCGGTAACCCGCACACCAGCAGTAACACCGTCTGCCGTAGCATCTGGATTACGTATCGCTTCAATATTGAGTAGCGGTTGATCCGGCGGGCCGGAGAACAGCAATATCCCTTTATTGACAATTAAATCCTGACCATAAGCACGGAAGCTACCCGACGGAATATTAATTTGCCCGTTCAAGCCCAGCCCGCGCTGATCCTGGATCATTTTCAAATTACCTTGCAAACGGGCTTTCAAACCAAATGCATTCAGACGCACATCATTACCTACCCGAATCACCAGATTACTGTTGATTGGAATACTGGCCGTCCGTGGGGAGATAGGTTTCAGATCGTTATTGAGCATCACCTCATCTGATGAGACACCCACCGCATTTTCCGGCACTTCCTGCACCGTTATCCGCGCCCATGGAATATCAACCGAACCATTGAGGGTGAACAACTGCGGTGTCGCTTCAAAAACAATGTCCGGTGAAACATCAATCCGTACCATTGGTGGGATCGTAACCCGCAACTTATTGCCTTTTGCGGCGATTCGGGCACGCCAGGCATTGATATCACGCCAATCGGCATCACCGGAGAGATTGAGCTGCCCTTGAGAAGTCCGAATTAACCCCTCCAATGTTGAGGTCATACCGTCGAAGTTCATCACCAGACGCCCTTCGGTAATATCAAATGGCATCCAGCTACCATCAACATCGACATTATCCAGCGCCAAACGACCAAAGACTAGCGGGCTCTTCGCATTCCCCCCTAAACGCAGATTGGCGTTTAATGTGCCAGCGGCTTTTTCACCATCACTCAGTATCGGGTTAATCATTGCCAAAGAAATATTACTGATAGCAATGTTACCGGACAAATTGCGCCGCCCTTGTGGATCAGCAACCTGAACCTGCCCGGAGAACTGGCCGTTATTCACCAGTTTAATCAACCAATCAGCCCGCACTTGCCCATTGGTTAGGCCACCATTGAGATTCAGCGTTTCAAAAGCAATCGGTAACGGGTTACCTTGCACTACTTGCTGCACTTTAACCCCATTGCCACTGAGCGATACCCGTACATCTGGCAGGTTACCACCGGCCGTCCAACTGACATCGGCCCGGCCAGTGAACACGCCACTCATGGTGGTATCCGGCCCAAGGAATGGTTTTATCATCGCTAAATCAAAGCGATTGAGAACCACACTCGCCTGCCCACTAGGGCCAGCTTCAATGGCCCGAGGAACACAAAGTTCTGCATTTGGGTTAAGCCAACAGTGGGGTCCGATGGTGACCCGCTGTAAGCTATTTTGGTAATCCAATGCCATCGCACGGCTTAAACGCCATTCACCTACCGGCGTATCGAAACGCGTGTTATTAAGCGAACCGCGCCAACGTTCTTGTTGGCGATCGAAGCTCCCATCCAGCGCCAACTGACCGGAAACTGGTTCCCCTTGTATATTCAGGCGCACCTGATGCTGTTTTTCGCTACCTCGGGCATCTAGCGTCAATAAACTTACAACCAACTCCGCTTGCTTGAGTTGCTCAACCCTAACGGCCAACTGACCCTGAATCTGATCCGTGGAGCGAACGTCGCCATCAATCTTAATCCGGTTAATGGTCAGTTCCTGCCATTGCAGGCGGCTGGCGGTGAGGTCCACTAGCAGTTGTGGTGCTGTAAGGTTGCCGCGCAATTTCAGCGCCCCTTTCATCACGCCTCCCAATCCCGGTAACGCACCATCAAGTTGTGGCGCATCCACAGTGGCATCGAGCTGCCAGGTGTCACTAAGGTTGCCTCTCACATCTAACCTATTACGGCCCAATGCCAGATTAATGCCCGGAATATGCCACTGGCCTGCCGCATTCCCTGTCAGGGAGCCACGGGCCGTCACACGGTTTTGTTTCACATTCCCGTCCAGTGCCAGCTCCGGTACTTGTAATTGCCAACTACCACCGTGGATACTGCCACGGGTGACAATTCTACCATCCAGTTTTGCTGGCCACTCCGGCCACTGCTTCGCGGTGTTAATACCCGATAAGGTTAATACCGAGTTCCAACTGATTGCTTTACTCCAATCCACTACGCCAGTCAGGTCAGTGTTACCTTGCAATGCCGCCAGACGTAAACGGGTCAGATTGAATTGCTCAACACTCCCTTTACCGTCAAGAGTGAACACTGCCGGTGGCAGGTCAGTGCCTTTAAAATCAGAACGGATCGAGAGTGCGTAATCTGTCGCCTGCCCATTGAGGCGCATTCGAAGATTATTAATTTGATATTGAGGTTCGCCACTCAACGGCCAACGCAGTTGCTTGCTTTGTAGAGTTAACGCCAGTGGCAAACCAGCCTGTGCCAGCGCAGTTTCTGCATCCAGTTGCGCGCTCACCGGGCCTGACAGATTGAGTGCCACGTTGAGTTTTTCACGCAGCGCACCACCGACAGTTAATTTTACTTTTTCGCCTTTCAACGGCTCAATGTTCAGCGCACTATTGATGACCATACTCACTGGCCACTTATCGGCCAGCGTGGCGTCACCCTGTGCTGACAGCCCACCCTGTGGCGATTTAATCTCCAGCTTATCCAGTGTTATTTGGTTTTGTTGCGTGCTGGCTTGCAGCAAAAGACTACTGATAAGTACGTCGGTATCACCTGTAAGCCGGAGTTGTTGCCCTGAGATCTCTTTAATCTGTAAATCCAGCGGCAAACGGAAGTCCGGCAATTCTGGCAGTAACGGTTTAGCAAACAGCGCTTTTAACGTTTCACCTAGCGGAGCTTCCTGCTCTGATGGCGCGGCTGCCTGTTGCTCAACCGCTTCTTTTACCGCGATAGCCGTTTCAACCGCAGGTTTAGCCGCATCCGGCACCATCGCTGGCACCGTTTTTGGTAAAGCTATCAATAACCCACTGATTTTGGTCGGCATTAGTGCCAGTGCGCGCTGTTGCCAATGTGCTCCAGTGCGGAATTCATCCAGTGAAATCGCGGTGTCATCAATAGTGACTTTGACATTATTCAGCGACAGCATACGCAATGTAATGGGGTACGGAGTACTAAGTTCCCCCATCGGTTCACTACTGGCAGGAGCAGGGGCCGCAGGCGGCATGGCGTTGGTATCCACCACCACATCAATATCTTGTGCCGTCAGGGCATTAATGCACAACTCACTGCGTTTTAGACAAGAGAGCTGTAATGAAAGATGGAACTGCCCTGCTTTAACAGTGACACCCGGCATTTGATATTGAATGCCTTTTAAGGTGAGGTCACGCCACCCCCCACTGACACTGGCGATATCCAGCCCGGGAACCCAACGTGCGGCACTGTTTATCACAAAATGTAGACCACTGGTGGTGCCCAACAAACCCGCCAAAGCCCCGACCAGCAGCAGGATAATGAGCAGAAATGCGATACTGAGTCTCTTTATCCACCTCCCTCCCTTTACCAACATCATAGTTCAGGCCCCAAACCGATATAAAATTGCACGCCACGTGCTTCGTTGTCACCAATAGGTTTGGCGATGTCTAGCTTGATCGGACCGACCGGAGAAGCCCAACGGACCCCAACCCCGGCGCCAGTTTTGAAATCGCTCTTGCGAATATCGTTAACCGCTTCACCCGAATCGACAAATACAGCCCCCCACCATCTTCCGGTAACGTTATATTGATACTCAAGCGTACCGGTTGCCAGTTTAGAGGCACCGGTTAATTTACCTTCGCTATCGCGTGGGGAAATATCACGGAATTTATAGCCACGAATACTGCGATCCCCACCGGCGAAGAAACGCAGTGACGGCGGTACCCGGTCGAAATCATTGGTTTCAATCCAGCCTAAGTTACCCCGAACGACAAAACGGTTCTTCTCACCCAAAGTCCGAATCCACACGTTTTGCGCTTGGAATATGGCGAAATCGACATCTGACCCCCATGTGGTATCAGACACATCAATAGAATAATTCTGACTATCCCCCCACACCGGCATAGCACCGCCGCGCTGACGGGTACGGCTGATGTTCACCCCCGGATACAGCAACATGGTGGTATCAGTGACACTACCTTGAGTAAAGTGATCCAAACTCCAACGCAGGTTAACTGAGCGCTTCCAACCACTGGACAAATCCCAGAAACGGGCAACGTTCAGGGTGGTGGTGTCAGATTTTGTATCATTCAGATCGGTGCGTTTGAACCCACCCTGTAACAGGTAATACTGTTCCAGCGGGTTTTTTAACAGTGGGATTCGATAGCTGAAATCCAGCGTCTGTTCGGGCGCGGAAAGTGTAGTACTGGTGGTTAGACTATGCCCGTAGGAGTTCATCCACGGCTTACGCCAACTGGCCGTCAGACGTGGACCGACATCGGTCGCATAACCGCCCCCCAATTCAACCGTATTTTCGGTACGTGGAGTGACGACCGCATCCAGTGGCAGGACTTTGGTTTTTCTCGCGTCGCGAAAATCCGGTGAAACCACCACCGAGTTAAACCAGTTAGTCGCAGCCAGACGGCGGTTCAATTCGGCCAGTTCATCAGAAGTATAAAACTCACCTTCATGAAAGGGCACCAAATTTTGCAGAAAATCCTCACGGATTTGCGAGCCTTGGAAGGCTACTTTACCAAACCGGTAGCGCTCGCCACTGTCAAAATCAATATCCCAAAAAGCTTTGCGCAACTCAGCGGCAACACCCAACTGGCTTTTGATCATATTGGCGTCAAAATAACCACGGCGTAACGCTAAGCCCGTCAGTGAACTTTTGAAATTATCAAAATCACCATGATTGAGGACTGAGCCAATTTTAGGGGTATCGCGGCGTACCAATGATAGATAATCAGGATCAGTTTTCGCCCCACCTTGCAGCACAATATCAACACCAGCAATCAAAACCGGTTCACCAGGAATCACTTTGGCAATTAAAACGGAACGTGCAGGTGCCGGGCGCGGCTGCAAATCAAAGGTGATGGTGGGGTCGTAATAACCTAACGCGCGTAGCCCCTGACGAATGGCGTCATCCACCCTTGAGCGGAAACGGCCATCGGACGTCACTTCATCCGTACCAATTGTTGATAAACGCGCCCTGACGTTTCTCTCTAAATCCCCGCTAAGACCTTCGACCTGCAACCGCACATTGGCAGCGTAGGCAAGAGGTGTGGCGAGCAATACGCACAAAAAACACAAAATAGGGTATCGTGGCACGCGTACTCCTAATTAATTTTATACCTGCCATCTTCCAAATTGCAGGTGTATTGGCAACTCTCATTACTCGACCTGACCTCTGCAAGCAGCATTTAAATCTGCTCCCAGCAGATTTGTCATCCGAATCACTTACCCTATAAGCTCATCAGGGTTCTCTCCCTTGCCGCTTTACCGCATCTTGAAACCTATTGGGTATATTTTCCTGTAAAAACGATCTGACGGACTTTTTATCACTTACGCAATCATTCCGCACTTAAAGACCGATTTAAACCTGTTATCCCTAAAACTCCACCTTAAGCCGATACATTAACGCAGAATGGCTCTTATTGTGTGCAAACTCGCAATCAGATACAACTGTCTATACCTATTCACTGTAAACATCTTGTTATTAATTTACTGTAAACTTCAAATTCACTGTAAACATTGGAGCCTATTTTGGTGCAAAATTTTGACAAAACTGCCGTCATTGATGCGGCGAATGCCTTACCCGGGCGAATCACACCAATGCCAGTCGCAACTCTCCATGTGGTGAATGGGCATTCCATGACACATATCCCTGACGGAATGGAGATCGCTATCTTCGCCATGGGTTGCTTCTGGGGGGTTGAGCGCCTGTTCTGGCAACTGCCTGGCGTCTACAGTACTGCCGCAGGTTATTGCGGTGGCTACACACCAAACCCAACCTATCATGAAGTTTGTAGTGGCCGCACAGCCCATGCAGAAGTGGTTCGTGTTGTCTTTGATCCGGCCATCATCAGCTATAAGCAACTATTGCAGATTTTCTGGGAAAATCACGATCCCGCCCAAGGAATGCGTCAAGGCGGAGATGTCGGAACACAATATCGTTCAGCCATTTACGTTTTGACACCTGAGCAGCAAGTGCAAGCTAACGAGAGCAAAGCCTTGTTCCAGCAAGCCATGGAGCAAGCGGCTGATCGCCGGTTGATTACCAGTGAAGTGGCGGTTGCACTACCGTTTTACTATGCAGAGGATGACCACCAGCAATATTTGCACAAAAATCCACATGGATATTGTAACCTTGGCGGTATTGGCGTGTGTATGCCGCCTGATTTGTAAGGTTGCCCACGCTCTTATCGCTGCGATTATCCCCAAATTGCGTAGAGTTGCAGGTTGGCAGCAAGGGAATGACAAATCGCTTGGAATGCGGTTTGAACAGCATTTATGCTAGCCCACAGGGGGATTTCAAGCATGGCCGGAGTAATGAACCTAGCTAACTCCGCTGCAACTTAAAGTAAGACGGGTTATACTATTCGGGCTGTTCACTCGGCCCGATGGCGGCTTTCTGCCGTTATCTTAAATTTAAACAGTATTTTTTAATTCAAACAAATGTATGGCCTTCCTTACGATCGCCGGCGCGATTGTCGGTACGACACGGACAGATTATGTTAAACAGTATTTTACTGATTCTTTTTTTAATTGCGGTGAGTGCCTTCTTCTCATTATCAGAGATTTCACTGGCAGCTTCGCGCAAAATTAAACTAAAACTTCTGGCAGATGAAGGCGATATCAACGCCTTGCGGGTACTTAAATTACAAGAGACTCCGGGGATTTTCTTCACTGTGGTCCAGATTGGCTTGAATGCCGTCGCCATTCTGGGGGGTATCGTCGGTGATGCTGCGTTTTCCCCCTCCTTTAAATTGGTGTTTGAACGCTTCATGTCACCAGAGCTTGCCGACCAGGTGAGTTTCATTTGCTCGTTTGTTCTGGTCACCAGTTTATTTATTCTTTTTGCCGACTTAACCCCGAAACGCATCGGTATGATTTCACCTGAAGCGGTTGCCGTTCGGATCGTCAACCCGATGCGCTTCTGTCTGATGATTTGTCGCCCACTAGTTTGGTTCTTCAATGGGATGGCGAATCTAATCTTCCGACTATTCAAGCTGCCAATGGTACGCAATGATGACATCACATCAGATGATATCTATGCCGTCGTGGAAGCAGGTGCATTAGCCGGGGTGTTACGTAAACAAGAGCATGAATTGATCGAAAACGTCTTTGAACTGGAGTCACGTACTGTTCCTTCGTCGATGACGTCACGTGAAAGTGTGATTTATTTTGATCTGCGGGAAAGCGAAGACAGCATAAAAGAGAAGATTTCGACCCACCCACACTCTAAATTCTTGGTATGTGATGGTCATATCGATCAAGTTGTGGGTTATGTCGACTCTAAAGACTTGCTGAACCGGGTATTAGGTAACCAGAGTCTGGTACTGAGCAGTGGCGTGCAAATTCGCTCAGCCCTGATTGTGCCAGACACATTGACACTCTCCGAGGCGCTGGAGAGCTTTAAAACCGCCGGTGAAGACTTTGCCGTTATCCTCAACGAATACGCCCTGGTGGTTGGTATCATTACCCTGAATGACGTGATGACCACGCTGATGGGGGATTTGGTCGGTCAGGGGCAGGAAGAGCAAATTGTTGCTCGTGATGAAAGTTCATGGCTGATTGAGGGCGGTACCCCGATTGAAGATGTAATGCGAGTGCTGCATATCGATGAGTTCCCGCAGTCTGGCAATTATGAAACCATCGGCGGCTTTATGATGTATATGCTGCGCAAAATTCCCAAACGCACGGATTTCGTCAAATATGCCGGCTACAAGTTTGAAGTAGTCGATATCGATAGCTACAAAATCGATCAGCTACTGGTGACTAAACTCAGTGACCTACCAGCCCCAATACTGCCAAAAGCCCCACACGAAAGCAGTGATGCCTAATGAAAGTTTAAATCAGTCATTATTTAAAACATTAGCGGCCCCACAATAGGGGCCGCAATTAATTCTGTTCAGACTAATGTCATACCCAAAGCAATTATGTAAGAAGGGTATCAGCCTGCAAACGCATCACCTGACGATTAACCTCTGACATCACCTCAAAGTGGCGTTTATCCCTAACTTTCGGGATTAAAATCTTACCTTTGTCAAACTCAAAAGCCCCCATATCTTTGATATATAACCTCCCTCGGAAAAGCGTTTTGACATACATCGCCACTTTAGCCGGATTGTAACGTTGGAAGATCCTCATTTTTTTACTTTCCTCCCATGACATCAATACGCTCCCTCTGGTGCCTTAGCGACCAAGATCACAGGTAACGTAATATAATTGCAGAGTAATAGACCTAGAGTATGGGCTTTAGTTCCGCTAAAACCAGTCATTGCTGCTGGATTTACACAAAATTACAGGGTCATATAGATAAAATGAGACTTAATTACAGAATAACCATCTAGTCAGTGTCAGAAATAAATACTGTAGAGAAACAGGACAGACCTCTGATCTGCACCTATTATTGGAAAACTGATGCCCAATAGGTTTCAAGATGCTGGCAAGCGGCAAACACAATCTGCCAACACAGCTGCAATTTGAAAGACTACGGGTAGACCTGCATGCAGGACTTAGTACCCGACATTACCCATAAGATCCCACAAGGACATGCCATGATAAAAAATAGCCTGCTGATACTGTCACTACTACTCACACCACTAATGGCCTGCGCTCACTCCCTACAAATCAACCAGCGGGTACCGCCGGTGGGTGTCAGCGATAAAGGCGAATTAAATTATGATAAAGCTACTGATCAGTTTAGCTACAAAAACTGGAATAGCTCGCAACTGCCCGGCAAAGTGCGGGTGATCCAACATATTGCTGGCCGCACCTCGGCAAAAGAGCTGAATGCCCCGTTAGTGGAAGCCATTAAGCACGCTAATCTGCCACACGAACATTACCAAACGACGACAATCGTCAATACTGATGACGCCATCATCGGCACGGCAGTGTTTGTGCGTAACAGCATTGAAAGTAATAAACGCGACTTTCCCTGGTCACAATTTGTGGTCGATAGCGACGGGAATGTCAAAAAGGCCTGGGGTTTAGCGGAAAAGGGCTCGGCGATTGTGGTATTGGACCCACAAGGGAATGTGAGATTTGCCAAAGATGGCGCATTGACACCGGAGGAAGTACAGCAGGTGATCGATCAATTGCACCAACTGGTGAAACAGTAATCTCCCCTTAAGGTTTGAAGCTGCAGGGAATTCGCTGCGGGCACTCACCCGAATCATATGATTCGTTTGCGTGCCACCTCCCTGCAACGCCACACTCTTTGGCTATGTGGTTAGAATAAAGACACTCTAAAGCCGGGGTTCAGGAAAGATTCACGTGGGGTATAAGAGAGTGGTTTACCCTGCCAATCGTGAACCAGTGCTCCGGCAGCAATAGCTACTGCATGCCCGGCGGCAGTATCCCATACATTAGTAGGCCCAAAGCGCGGGTACAGTTGCGCCTTCCCTTCCGCCACCAGACAAAACTTGAGTGACGAACCGACTGATACAGTCTGGTGTTCACCTAATTGCGACAAATAATCTTCCAATTCAGCATCACTGTGAGAGCGACTGACTACCACTAACGGCGGTAGTGCAGCACGCACCTGAATCTGCATGCGCCTGCCACACTCCTCTTTCCACGCCTGGCCGTTTTCAGCGCTGTACATCACTTCAGTCACTGGGGTATATACCACGCCAAGCACCGGTACTCCTTGGTCAATCAACGCGATATTAACGGTAAACTCGCCATTCCGATGTAGAAACTCTTTAGTACCGTCCAGCGGATCAACCAGCCAGTAGCGCTGCCAGTGTTGACGTACCGCCCAAACCGGCGGATCTTCTTCAGATAACAGTGGGATATCGGGAGTCAGTGCCGCCAATCCGGCTTTGATAATCTGGTGAGCGGCAAGATCAGCCGCTGTCACTGGCGAATCATCTTTCTTATGGGCCACATCAAGGGGTTTATCCCCCTGATAGACCGCCATAATCGCCACGCCTGCCTCGCGGGCCAACTGGCAAATTTGCTCTAACATCATCCACCCCTTGGTATTATGAGTCATGCCGGATACTGATAATGGCTGTTTAAATCGATAGTGATTGTTTAGGCCAATAGTGATTGTTTAGACCAATAGTGGCTCGCGCTACTCGTTCGCCATATATACAGTTTAGAACGCAAACGTAAAAATTAATTATCTAAGCCCAATAGATTTCCAGATGAAGGCAACAAGTGCCACCAGCAGACCTGCAAGTTACAAGATAACGGGGATATGCCCTCAATCATCAGAGTTGCAGACTAATAAGATTCCTACCAAATAGCCATCAATGTCGGTAACTTCCAATAAAATCAGTGGGATTAACCTGCCACAACTGTGAACTTCTGCGCGTTATCCTAGGGCGTTTTCTGCCAAACTTCACACTTTGTTGTAGCAATTAATTAAAGTTACATATTCTTTTGCGATACATGTCGAATAGATTTTAATGGAGAAAGCCATGATCACGCGTCCGCTGACGTTATCTCTTCTTGCCAGCCTGATTGCTGTCGCGACTTCAATGTCTGTAGCAACTGCTGCTACCGTTGATTTGCGGGTATTGGAAACCACCGACCTGCACAGCAATATGATGGATTTTGATTACTACAAAGATAAACCTACCGAAAAGTTTGGTCTGGTGCGCACTGCAAGCCTGATCAGTGCTGCCCGCCAACAAGCAACCAACAGCGTACTGGTGGATAACGGTGACCTGATCCAAGGTAGCCCGCTTGGTGACTATATGGCAGCCAAGGGATTGAAAGCCGGAGAAATTCACCCAGTCTACAAAGCAATGAATACGCTGGATTATGCGGTGGGGAATATCGGTAACCATGAGTTTAACTACGGTCTGGATTATCTGAAAAAATCGCTAGCTGGCGCAAAATTCCCCTATGTGAATGCCAACGTGATTGATGTGAAAACCGGTAAGCCGCTGTTCCAGCCTTATCTGATTGTCGACACGCCAGTGCAAGATCGTGAAGGTAAAACCCATAACTTGCGCATTGGTTACATTGGTTTTGTCCCGCCACAAGTGATGATATGGGATAAAGCAAATCTGAGCGGAAAAGTGACCGTTAACGACATCACTGAAACGGCCAAAAAATGGGTACCTGAGATGCGCAAGCAAGGTGCTGATTTGGTGGTGGCTATCCCGCACTCTGGGCTTTCCAGTGATCCTTATAAAACCATGGCGGAAAACTCAGTTTATTATCTCAGCCAGGTTGCGGGGATCGATGCCATCATGTTCGGCCACGCCCATGCCGTTTTCCCCAGTAAAGATTTTGCCGCCATCAAAGGTGCTGATATCGCTCAAGGCACCTTAAATGGTATTGCAGCAGTAATGCCGGGCCAGTGGGGTGATCATCTGGGGGTGGTCGATTTCGTCCTGAATAATGATAAAGGCCCATGGCAAGTTACTGGAGCCAAAGCTGAAGCACGCCCAATCTATGATAAAGCAGCACAAAAATCGCTGGCAACCGAAGATGCCAATCTGGTAAAAGTGCTAGCAGCAGACCATCAGGGTACTCGTGACTTCGTCAGTCAGCCGATCGGCACAGCATCGGACAATATGTACAGCTATCTGGCACTCATCCAAGATGACCCGACAGTGCAGATTGTGAACAATGCTCAACGCGCCTATACCGAACACTTTATTCAAGGCGACCCCGATTTAGCCAATTTGCCGGTACTCTCTGCCGCTGCCCCCTTCAAAGCCGGCGGGCGTAAAAATGATCCCGCCAGTTTCGTTGAAGTGGAAAAAGGCGAGCTGACCTTCCGTAATGCCGCCGATCTCTATCTGTACCCGAACACACTGGTGGTGGTGAAAGCCAGTGGGGCAGAAGTTAAGCAATGGTTAGAGTGCTCTGCCGCGCAATTCAATCAAATTGATGTGACCAGCAGCAAGCCACAATCGTTGATTAACTGGGATGGTTTCCGTACTTATAATTTTGATGTTATCGATGGCGTGAAATATGAAATCGATGTCAGCCAACCTGCGCGCTATGACGGTGAATGCGCACTGATCAACGATAAAGCCGAACGGATTAAAAACCTGACATTTAATGGCAAACCTATCGATCCGAAAGCCACATTCCTGATTGCGACCAACAACTATCGGGCTTATAGCGGTAAATTTGCCGGTACGGGTGACAGCCATATTGCATTTGCTTCTCCTGATGAAAACCGGGCGGTACTGTCAGCTTATATCAGTGCTGAAACCAAGAAACACGGGCAAGTTACCCCACAGGCTGATAATAACTGGCGTCTGGCAACGATCGACAGTAAGCAGCCACTGGATATCCGCTTTGAAACGTCACCAAGTGCTAAAGCCGCTGAATTTATCAAGCAAAAAGCGCAGTACCCGATGAAAGCACAAGGTACTGATGAAATTGGCTTTGCCGTTTATCAAATCGACTTACAGAACAAATAATCTCGGATAACAGCGCTTCAACGCGCTGTTACTTTTCACAAGTACCTCTTTGTGGTTATATCGCAATCTATAACATGTATTTATTATGCATGTTATAGGCGTTTAACTATTCAATGAGGTGTCATTATGGATTACCGCAATCAGTCTCTCGGTGCCCTGGCTATCGCTATTCCACGAGCCACAAAATTATTCCGTCACCACCAGCTCGATTTCTGCTGTGGTGGTAAACAGACACTGCTACGCGCAGCCAATAAGCTGAACCTGGATATCGATGAGCTGGAAGCACAACTGAGTGCCTTGCAATCCGAGCCTCAGTCATCTGAAGATTGGCAACAGCAGTCGCTGGCTAATATCATCGATTTTATTATCAGCCGCTACCATAACCGCCATCGTGAGCAGTTACCGGAATTAATTCTGATGGCGGAAAAAGTTGAACGGGTACACGGCGAGAAACCAGCCTGTCCGCGTGGACTGGCGGTTGAACTTACTGCAATTTTAGAAGAGCTAACCCAGCATATGTACAAAGAGGAACAAATTCTGTTCCCAATGATAACCCGTGGTATGGGGTCTCAGGCTGGTGGGCCAATATTTGTGATGGAAGCGGAACACGATGCAGTTGGGCAGCAGCTAGAAGTGGTAAAACAGTTAACACAAAATGTCACCCCACCAGAAGGAGCCTGCAATACCTGGCGGGCACTCTACACCGGTATCAATGAATTCATAACTGATCTAATGGAACATATTCATCTGGAAAACAATTTGCTGTTCCCGCGCGCGCTAAAAGGCGAATAATCTCGCTATTGGTCATGGCCGGCATCAATAAATGCAAAAGGGCGACATCACGCCGCCCTTTCTGGTTTCACCGCATGCAGAAATTACAGAATTTCCAGCAGTTCCACTTCAAACATCAATGCGCTGAAAGGTGGAATAGTCGCACCCGCGCCACGCTCGCCATAAGCCAGGCCGTGCGGGATGTACAACTTCCACTTAGAACCTACTGGCATCATGGATAAGGCTTCAATCCAACCAGGAATAACACCACTGACCGGGAATTCTGCTGGCTGGCCACGTTCAACTGAGCTATCAAATACCGTACCGTCAACCAGACGGCCCGTATAGTGCACACGAACACGGTCCTGGCGGGATGGGATCGGGCCTTCGCCAGCCTGTAACACGGAGAACTGTAAGCCAGACTCAGTGGTGGTCACATCATCACGCTTGGCATTTTCTTCTAAGAAGGTTTTGCCTTCTTCTACCAACGCACTCTGGCGATCAACACGCACTTTATCAGCCTTTTCGTGCACTTCTTGTAGTGCGCGATGTATTACATCAACCGGGACGGTCGGTGCATTCCCTTCCATCGCGTCACGCAAACCTGCCAACAGTGCTTCTGGCAATAAACCTTCCAGCCCGGACTCTTGCAATTGCTGCCCGATTTGTAAACCAATTCCGTAGCTCGCTTGCGCTTCAACGCTATCAAAAGAAGGGGTCGTCATGGATTTTCCTTTAGTCACTCATCATATTGAAGCTGCCAGCATAACAGCAGCAGGGGAGCGCGGTAAAATCTTGCGTCGTGAATGATGACTTTTGTCGAAGAAAAAGAAACAATGACACCCCGCGCGTGGACCCCGTTGAATGGCTCAAGCCAGTGATTCGGGTAATTAAAAGCACCCAACAAACCGTAGTTTGGAAGGTAACGGGGATAAAGGTATATACTTAGAAGCCTATGGGGTTACCGCCCATATTTAATTTTATGTTGTTTTACGTTGTTGAAGAGAGGTTACCATGGGCAGAATCGCGCCCAGGAGAAGGAAGAATAATCGGGTTTATCAACCACTGCTGCACACCTGGCTGACGATTAGGCAGAAGATCATGCCGGATTCTAAAGCTGCCGATGAGCAAAACCTGATGTCTGAAATCAGTGCGCCTGAGCACACAGCCTCTGCGGAGAACGTTGTTACTATCGAAGATAGCGTTTCTGCAAACGTTAATGTGCCCCCTGAATCCGTGGCAACCGCCACAGCAGAAAAAGGGATCAAAGGTCTGCTGCTGAAAATCTGGCATTTGCCGGACAGTTTCGAATGGATGGAACCTTTGCCTCTGTTCCATCGCCGCTGGGTTATTGTCGCCACCGCTGTATTGCTGCTGGCACTGCTGTGGCCCGCATCGCGGGATAACACCAACCTTTCCTTCCCAGTGAGCGCGCCGTCCAGCAGCGCGCCACTACAAGCCCAATTACAGGGCAATCTTGATGCTCCGCCACCGCCAACGGTGGCGTCTCCCGAACCCGAACCACCGACTTTGACGCAGGGAAATTGGCAAAGTTATCAAATTCAATCAGGGAAAACACTGGCACAGTTATTCCGTGATAATAACCTGCCGGTCAATGAAGTTTTTGCGATGGCACAGGTTGAGGGTAGCGATAAGCCATTGAGTAATCTGAAAGCTGGGCAAGAAATTAAAATTATGTTGGACGCTCAAGGTGTAGTTGCCGCACTGGCCATTGAAACCACCAATAATACAGAAGTGCTGTTTACCCGGCAGAGCGATGGCAGTTATCGTCGCGACCGTTAAGCGCCGTTATCCATAGCCACTTTTGTCCTGCCCGTTACCTTCTTTGATATTGTCACGTCGTCTCTTCCGAATTAGGTTGTTTTCTGGATGGTTAACGCCATCCACCATTGATAACCACATTCATATACCCAATAGATTTCAAGATGCAGCCAGGCGACAAGCGCATAGAACCCGATGAGCGTCCCCAAGAGTCATGACTATCGCCAACACACCAGCAGCCTGAAAGATAGCGGGGAGAAATAAAGGGAGTGACTATGATATGAAATACAAATTACCTTTTTTAATGCTATTCACCTCGTTTGGTACCTTAGCTCAGTTGCATTGCCCGCCAGTGGATACAATTAAACAGATTGGTGGAGTTTACAGTGCACCTGCGGCAGGTAATGAAGAATGGGTTGGCATATTACAAGGTACCCTTCCACCAAACAGTTCAGTTAAAAATTTTAGTGAAGCGCTGATCATCATTGATAGTGATAAAAACAATATCGTTGGACAGGGTGAGTTTCAAAAGTGTACCTATAACTTGCAGGCGCAAGGTAGGCAGATAGATATGTTCTACGGTAATAAAACTTGGCCAGTATCGGTCAATGGGCAACCACTCTGGGTGTACCAACAAAATCCTTTTCTAGAAATTTACCAGTGTTCAGGTGTTGCCGCCGAAGAGTGCAAGTTTGAAATTTTAGCGGCGGGTTAAGCTTTTAGTGTTGAGCCAAACATGCAGATGGCTATTTTCATCAACCACCAGATAGCAAAACGCCAGCACGAGGCTGGCGTTTTAGCAGGTTAACAGCAGCGTAACTTACGCTTCTGCAACCACGATCACGTTCAGTTTAGCGAACACGTCGCTGTGTACCTGGAAGTGAACTTCATGATCACCTGTGGTACGCAGAACGCCATTCGGCAAACGAACTTCGCTCTTGGTAACTTCAACGCCAGCCGCAGTTACTGCGTCAGCGATATCACGAGTACCGATAGAGCCGAACAGTTTGCCTTCATCGCCAGATTTAGACGCGATGGTGACACTGCCCAGTTCGTTAATTTTGGTTGCGCGAGCTTCAGCAGCAGCCAGAACGCCAGCCAATTTGGCTTCCAATTCTGCACGGCGTGCTTCAAAGAACTCTACGTTTTTCTTCGTTGCCGGAACAGCTTTACCTTGTGGAACCAAGAAGTTACGAGCATAGCCCGCTTTAACGTTCACTTGGTCACCCAGGCTGCCCAGGTTTGCTACTTTATCAAGCAGAATAACTTGCATTACCTTATCCTCTCAAAGTCGTTAATGGACAGTGGCCGATTACTGATGACGATCAGTGTACGGCAACAAAGACAGGTAGCGTGCGCGCTTGATACAACGGGCGAGCTGACGCTGGTATTTTGCGCGAGTACCGGTAATACGGCTCGGGACAATTTTACCACTTTCAGTGATATAGTTTTTCAGCGTAGCGATATCTTTATAATCAATCTCTACAACGCCTTCCGCGGTAAAACGGCAGAACTTGCGACGACGGAAATAACGTGCCATTTGGCTAGTCTCCAGAATCTATAAATTCAATCTGCTCGGCATGCAGAACCAATTTGTTCAGCCCATTGCGACCTTGATGGCAGCTAATGAAGCCTTCAACGGTTAACTGACTGCCGACCGTTATACTGTGAGTTAATGCTTGTGACTTTTGTCCGCTGACAATAACCGGCATTCTGCACCATGTTTGTCGGCTAAATCCGGCTTCCTGCTGTGTTGATCGGTGCTCAAGCACAAATTGACAATGCGGAATACCAGAAGGACTTACTTTTCGAACCGGCGTCTTGCACACTGTGCCAGAAAGTACCAGACGATTAGTGGTCACCACGGCAATTACTCTTCAGAATCCCCAGCTTCAGAATCATCATTGGCTTCTGATGCGAAGTCGTGACGCTCACGGCGTTCGTCTTTCGCTTTAACCATTGGTGATGCTTCAGTTACCGCGTGTTTAACGCGCATAACCATGCTACGGATAACGGCGTCGTTGAAGCGGAAGTTTGTTTCCAGCTCATCGATCGCTTCCTGCGGGGCTTCAACGTTCAGCAGAACGTAGTGAGCTTTATGCAGTTTATTGATCGGGTAAGCCAGTTGACGGCGGCCCCAGTCTTCCAGACGGTGAATGGTACCAGCAGCATTAGTGATAGTTGCACTATAGCGCTCGATCATGCCCGGAACCTGTTCGCTTTGGTCAGGATGGACCATAAAAACGATTTCGTAATGACGCATCGATTATTGCTCCTTACGGATTATTCAGCCTCCTGATAGGGTCAACCGCGGCCCATGGAGGCAAGGAACGTGTTTGTGTGCGGCTGAAAAATGACGCGTAACTATACTTGCGGGCGGTTTGAAACTCAAGAACTGACGGGGATTTATTCTTGTTCTGGCCCTTACTTCGCTAAAAAGGCATTTTTTGTTCATTAAATAACCAATGGATGTAGATCCATTAGTCTATTAAATCTTTCAATAAAATCATTGGCTCAGTGAAAATATCATTCATTTTTTTTGACCAAGTGAATCAATTACTACGTATTTTTAAATTAACAAAAGCGACTAGAATTATTTACATCCACCGCATATTAAGCGGTAGCGTTAATGGAAAGTTATTCAAAGTATATAAACATACTCTAAATAATTCGAGTTGCAGGAAGGCGGTAACTGAGCAAATCCTCAGGAGCTTACACCAGTAAGTGACTGGGGTGAACGAAGGCAGCCAACGCGCCTGCTACTTGAAGTATGACGGGTATAAAATATTGGAGTCACCTATGAGACATACACTCATCATCGCAGCCACAGTCAGTTTGCTCTTATCCGCCAACACGTTTGCCGCCACAGAAATCAGCCGCCAGGAAGCGATGCAGCAGCAGCGTGTCAGTATCGGCGAGATCTCTCTTAACCATAATGTGGTGTCACCGGATGACGCCGTGGCACAAATTAGCAAAATGGCTGATGAGCGCGGCGCTACGGCATACCACATTACTCAGATGCATGAGCCGGGTAGCAACAGCTCAATTCGGGTCAATGCTGAGATTTACCGTTAGACGCAGCAGTATAGATACAACACCGGTGAATACGACGACCAACAACCAAAAAAGCCCTTTGATATGCCCTTGCCCCCAGACCTTTGGGGGCTTTTTTATAAGTGGCTGCTGAAGAATGTGACTCCAGCCTTTAATGCACTTGGGGTAATTTTGTGGCCAATACCGGCCTCGGTAATATAGGTTAGCTGATTAGCGCGCCCGCTAGCCCTTAACGCCTGTACCAATCGCGTACTTTCTGCTGCTGGCACCACTTCATCAGCCTCGCCATGCCAGACCAATAAGGGCCGCTCTGCAATCTTTTCTAACTGATGGTTCAGTTCATAATCCGCCAACGGCGCTAAACGGCGCTCAAATTCAGCAGCGTTGACCGGCTGCCCCGCTTTCAATGGCGGAAACAGTGAGCGGGCCAGTGAGGTAAAATCACCTGACCCCATAAAGTCTGCGGCCACTTTCACCCATGGATAGCGAGCAAACGCCCCCAATGTGGTCATACCGCCCATTGATGCACCCGCCACGCCAATGCGATCACCGTCAATCAATCCTGCTTGTTGATAATATTGTTTAATCGCAGGCAACTCATCAATGTTTGATTTCAGGATCTCCCAGAAATAGGATAAGCGCTGTGATTCATCACCGTTAAACCGCGCACCGTGCATATCCGCATCTGGCAAGATGGTGCGAAAACCGGCTTGTGCGAAGGCATAGGCGAAGTAGGAATAGACCTCTTTCGATGAGGTGTAGCCATGATAGAAAAAAATGGTCGGTAGCTGCTGCTGGCGTTTACCCGCAGGGGTAGCATGAATCACCTCAATACCATTAATATTTTCCAGCGATATCTCAATCATGGCAAAAATCCTTTATTGATGCAGCGGCGCGTAAACAGGAAAAACCAGCGTAATATACCCAAGGAACAAGGCAGTGTGCCAAAATGAGGATATAAAGTCTTAAATCAATTTCTTCCAAGATATTACGCTTCACCTTGGGGTTTTACGGTAACCGCGCCGTTGATAAAGAGGCAATAAATGAAGATAAAACGTGTGATGGGGGTTTTGCTGCTGGCGCTCGGGCTTTCGGGTTGTAGTGTTTTGCATACGACACCAGCCCCCCCTCCTGCAATCCAGCCTTATGCACAAGAAATTACCCGCGCCCAGAGCCTTAATTTGCAAAAAGTAGGCACCGTCTCAGCACAGGTATTTGGTAGCCCGATGGATATAGAAGCCGAAATTCAACGTAGGGCTAATGCCAGTGGCGCGCCCTACTATTTGATTATTATGTTGTCCGACAGCATTTATCCCGGCACCTGGTATGCCAACGCACTGCTGTATAAGTAACTCATTGCTGCTGACTGCTGATTCCCCTATTGAAAGCCGCTGCCGCGACTGAGCAGTCGCGCGCAAACCGCTTCCGGCAGCATATATTGATCACGGTGATCCAAGGTCATGCGGCACCAGGCATCGGCCAGTGGTGGTGAGGCAAAACGCAGTAGCTGAGAAGCACAACACAGATCGAACAGTTGCTGAGTTAATGCCCGCCCTTGTTCCTCTTTGGGGTTTTTCAGCCGCTGCTGTAATTGCCGCCACGCACGATCAAACAATCGATTCTGCCCGCGAACCGGATAGAACTCCTGCTGTAGCATCTCAAGGGCTGCCGGTAGTTTGCGAAATGTGCGCAACACATCAAGGCACATAATATTGCCGGAACCTTCCCAAATACTGTTTACCGGCATTTCACGATAGAGCCGTGGCAGTTCACTCTGCTCACAATAGCCAATCCCACCCAGCACCTCCATCGCCTCGGCAACAAACCCACTGCCTTGCCCACATACCCGATATTTAGCCGCAGGAGTGAGTAGACGGCTAAATATCTTCTCATGAGCCTCATCTGACTTTCCCCAGGCGCTAGCTAAGCGCATCAGCAGTGCTGTATGCCCCTCCAGACGCAATGCCATGCGGCTCAGCACTTGTCGCATCAAAGGTTGGTCTACCAGTGGCTTACCAAAGGCCTGCCGCTGCCACGCATGATACAGCGCGACGGAAAAGGCACGCCGCATCAGACCATGGCTACCCAGCGCACAATCAAAACGGGTATAGCCCCCCATTTTTAAAATTTGGCGCACACCGTCGCCCTCATCCCCCAATAACCAAGCAGTCGCATTATCAAACTCAACTTCACTGCTGGCATTGGAGCGGTTGCCAAGTTTATCTTTCAGCCGTTCTAATCGAATGGCGTTATAGCTGCCATCCGGCAATATTTTAGGCAGAAAGAAGCAGGATAGCCCGCCATCGGTCTGCGCCAACACTAGGTGTGCATCACTTTGTGGTACCGAGAAAAACCACTTGTGCCCCACCAGACGATAAGCCTCACCATTGCCCCGCCCCTCCAGCGGCTCAGCCCGGGTAGTATTACTGAGTACATCGGAACCACCCTGTTTTTCTGTCATGCCCATTCCTATCAACAAGCCCCGTTTCTGGCTACCAATGGACTGATGGGGATCAAAGCGATCAGAAAGTAGTGGCGATAGCCAGTTTTGAAATAGTGGTGGGAGTGTTTGCTGTAGTAGTGGGATAGCACCAAAGGTCATGGTTATTGGGCAGAGCGTGCCCGCTTCCACCTGTGCATGCAGGATAAAACGCGCCGCACGGGCGGCAAAAGAACCGATTCGAGCATCTTCCTGCCACGGTAGATTATGCAGGCGATGATTGACCAGCTCTTGCATTAACATATACCACGCGGGATGAAATCGCACTTGGTTCAACCGCTGCCCGGCAGCATCGTAGCGCAATAACTCAGGAGGATTGGTGTTTGCCAGCCGCCCAAGTTCAAGAGACTCCTGTGATCCCAATTGTAGCCCGATCAAAGAGAGAGTCTCTCCATCCCAACCAGCGTGTTCACGCATCACTGCTTCCCGCAACGCCATGTCAGACAAAAATAAATTACTGTTCGACAATGGCTCCGGCTGATTGAAAACCAAGTGAGTCTGCCACTCCATACCTTCCTCCATTTCGGTATTCTATCCTTCGTACCTGAAGCCGCAGGGGTGTTAGCTACGCTTACTCACCCGAATCACTCACCGTCGTGCGCTCATCAGGACTCGTTCACTTGCCGCCTACCTGCAACTTCAGTTACTTTGGATATAACTGTACCATCGGCATTCATAAATCAGGGTTAAGTATGGTGCAGGCGCGAATTTTTGCTGGCAGGCTCATCACAAACGGGGATGAAAGCCCTATATATCACTGATGATTTAATTAAAATTCCTATAAAAAAGCCAGCATCCGTAAATGCTGGCTTTCTGAACTCAATAGCAAAAGAGATATTACGCTTTCAATGCTCGCTGGCGCACAACTTCAAATAAGCAAACCCCAGTGGCAACCGAGACGTTTAGCGAAGAAACCGTACCCGCCATTGGAATACTGATCAGTTCATCGCAATGCTCACGGGTCAAACGGCGCATGCCTTCACCTTCAGCCCCCATCACCAGCGCCATCGGGCCAGTCATTTTGCTCTGATACAAGGTGTGGTCTGCTTCACCGGCAGTGCCAACAATCCAGACATTGTGTTCTTGCAGTAACCGCAGGGTACGCGCCAGATTAGTCACTTTAATCAATGGCACATTCTCAGCGGCACCACTGGCCACTTTCTTGGCAATAGCATTAAGCTGCGCCGAGCGATCGCGTGGCACAATAACCGCATGGACACCGGCGGCATCGGCGCTACGCAAACATGCCCCGAGATTATGCGGGTCAGTTACGCCATCCAGCACCAGCAAGAACGGCATATCCACACTTTCCAGCAGGGCAGGTAAGTCATTTTCCTGATACTGACGCCCTTCACGCACTCGCGCTACGATCCCCTGATGGACACCCCCTTCAACCTGAGAGTCCAGCCATTGGCGGCTAGCCACCTGAATCACTAAACCGGCAGCTTCCAGTTCCGCGACCAAAGGTTGCAGACGGCGATCGTCACGACCCTTCAGAATAAAAACTTCCAGGAAACGTTGCGGATCATTGTCTAGCAGGGCTTTGACGGCGTGAATACCGTAAATAATTTCGCTCATGATGCTCTTTTATAAATGATTAAGTATTAATAAGTAAACGAATGCGGGCGACCGGGGCCGCCCGACAATCAGCAGGCCATTACTGGTCGCTGCTGGTTTTCTTCTTCGCACGCTTGGCCTTGGTGGCGGCGGCAATTTTTTTGGTTTTAGCGGACGCTCGTTTTGCTTTCGCTTTGGCTTTTTTCTCAGCCAGTGCTTTATCGTCTAGTTTAGCGGCGGCATCTGCTGGGCGGAATGCACTATCCGGCTCGAAGTTCACTGGTTTTTTTGCCCGACGAGGCCGTTGCTGCCCACCACCGGCTGGCGCGCCATCACGGCGCGGAGCACCAGATGAACTACCACGCCCACCACGACCGGTTGAGGTATCACGCATCGTGCGCTGCCCATCAGCTTTCTTCGCCTTATCACGGGCTGTTTTACCCTCACCGCGCGGCTTACGGGTACTGGAGACCAGAGCAAAGTCAATTTTGCGCTCATCCATATGTACCGCCTCAACCCGAATTTCTACGGTATCACCCAAGCGGTAAACCTGACCTGAGGATTCGCCGATCAGACGTTGGCCGATGTTGTCGTAACGGTAATAATCATTATCCAGGCTGGAAACATGCACCAAACCATCAATAAACAGATCATCCAAACGCACGAAGAAACCAAAGCCGGTAACACTGGCAATGATCCCGGTGAAGTCTTTACCAACCTGATCCTGCATAAAATCACACTTCAGCCAGTCCGCTACGTTACGGGTAGCTTCATCAGCGCGGCGTTCAGTCATTGAGCAGTGTTCGCCCAATTGCAGCATATCTTCGTATTCACTGTGCCAGCCACCGGTTGGTGTCCAGCGCTCTTTCTGATTGCCTTGCTCTTTGGCGAGCTGGTACTTGATAGCGCGGTGCATCGCCAAGTCAGGATAACGGCGGATTGGTGAGGTGAAATGGCCATAAGAGGCCAATGCCAGGCCAAAGTGACCCCGGTTTTCTGGATCGTAAATTGCCTGTTTCATTGAGCGCAGCAACATGGTTTGCAGCATTTCATGGTCCGGGCGATCGGCAACTTCATCCATCAGTACAGCGTAATCTTTCGGCTCGGGCTTCAAGCCGCCACCTAAGGTCAGGCCTAGCTCATTCAGCACGCTACGCAGTGCGGAGATATGGTCATCACTTGGGCGGTCATGTACACGGAACAATGCAGGTTCGTTGTGTTTTTCGACAAAACGAGCGGCTGCAATATTCGCCAAAATCATGCACTCTTCAATCAACTTATGCGCGTCATTGCGCACCGTCGATTCAATACGTTCAATGCGCCGTTCAGCGTTGAAGATAAACTTGGCTTCTTCGGTTTCGAACGCGATACCACCACGCTCAGCACGGGCCTGATCCAGCGCTTTATACATGGTATGCAGTTCTAACAGATGCGGCACCAGCGGCTTATATTGCTCACGCAGTGTCTCTTCACCATCAATAATCCGCCACACTTTGGTGTAGGTCAGACGTGCGTGGGAGCTCATCACTGCTTCGTAGAACTTATACGACGACAGCTTACCCTGTGAGGAGATGGTCATCTCACACACCATGCACAGGCGGTCTACCTGCGGATTCAGGGAGCAAAGGCCGTTTGAGAGCACTTCCGGCAGCATCGGAACCACTTGCGACGGGAAGTAAACCGAGTTACCACGGCTGCGAGCTTCATCATCCAGCGCGGTGCGTGGGCGCACATAATAGCTGACATCAGCAATCGCCACCCACAAGCGCCAGCCACCACCGCGTTTCTTCTCACAGTAAACAGCATCATCGAAGTCGCGGGCATCTTCACCATCAATAGTGACCAATGGCAGGTTGCGTAAATCCACCCGCCCTTTCTTCGCCTCTTCCGGTACTTGTTCTTTCAGATCCACAACTTGTTTTTCAACTTGTGGCGGCCAGGTATGGGGGATCTCATGGGTACGCAGTGCGATATCCACCGCCATGCTGGTACCCATATTTTCGCCGAGCACTTCAACAATCTTACCTACCGCTTTAGTCCGGCGGGTCGGGCGCTGAGTCAACTCGACCACCACCATATAACCCATCCGCGCACCGTTGATTGCCTCTGGCGGGATCAGAATGTCAAAACTCAATCGACCATCATCTGGCACCACAAAACCGGTGCCGGCATCAGTAAAGTAACGACCAACAATCTGGCTGGTTTTCGGTACTAATACACGCACGATACGTGCTTCACGGCGGCCTTTGCGGTCTGCGCCAACTGCTTGGGCCAATACCACATCACCATGAATGGCGGTTTTCATCTGTTCTGCGGAGAGATACAGGTCGTCTTTACTGCCTTCAACGCGTAAAAAGCCGAAACCATCACGGTGACCAATAACAGTCCCACGCAGTAAGTCGAGACGCTCAGGCAAGGCGTAGCACTGACGACGGGTGAAGACCAATTGCCCATCGCGCTCCATAGCGCGCAGGCGGCGACGCAGTGCCTCTAAAGGCTCTTCGCCGGTTAAATTAAGTTCATTGGCCAGCTCTTCACGGCTGGCAGGTGTTTCGCGCTTCGCGAGATGAGCCAAAATGAATTCCCGACTAGGGATCGGTGACTCATATTTTTCTGCTTCTCGTTCCAAGAATGGATCTTGTGACATTGCGGTTCCTCCGTTGTCAGCAGCAGGTCTTATACCCTGCGTACTTGAAGCCGCAGGGGTGTTAGCTGCGCGCTCTCACCCGAATCACTTACCAGTGTAAGCTCATCGGGATTCGTTTACTGGCTGCCTACCTGCAACTCCAAGTTCTTTGGGTATATATATCTTTGATTAAGCAAAAATCTACTCAACAAGTAACAGTTTGTAGAGCGGGGAATTATCTTTAACCATGTCAGCCAAAGTATAGTTATCCAGCTCGTTAAGGAAACTCTGTACCGCCTGATTAAGCACTTGTTTCAGGCGACAAGCGGGTGTTATGTGGCAAAAATCACTACTGCAATTCACCAGAGACAGTGGCTCCAGTTGGCGCACAACATCACCAATTAGAATTTGGTTAGCCGGTTTACCCAACCGTATACCACCATTTTTGCCCCGCACAGCGGTCACCAGACCGACACGGCTCAACTGATTGATTATTTTAACCATATGATTGCGAGACACACCATATACCTCAGTTACCTGAGAAATGCTGGTCATTTGGCCTTCCGGTAGCGAGGCCATATAAGTAAGCGCCCGCAAACCATAATCAGTAAAACTTGTTAACTGCACGTATACCCCTGAGTATCAATTTACCCGGCTTAACCCCATCGGAAATAACACTTTTTGGATAGGTTATAAGTGCGATTCCAAGTGTGATTCAGAAAACTCATATCCTACATAACTCGAGTTACAGGAAGGCGGCAACTAAGCGAATCCCCAAGAGCTTACATCAGTAAGTGATTAGGGTGAATGAAGGCAGCCAAACACACATGCAACTTGAAGTATGACGGATATATTCTTTGAATGATAAACCAGCCATAAAGCTTGCGGCTAATCATTTAGGTGAAGGGTGGCGCTTTTGGTATAAAACGGCATATCCGAGGTCACTTCTGCATCTCATTATACCCAAAATAGCTGACTTTGCAGTTAACAATGTATTTAGGGTATATACCCTAAATAATTCGAGTTGCAGGAAGGCGGCAAGAGACAGACAAATCGGTCGGGAACCGATTTGAACAGCATTTATGCTAGCCCGTAGGGTGAACCTCAAGGATGAGGCTCATTAACCCCGATGAGCTTACATGAGTAAGTGATTCGGGTGATTGAACGTAGCCAACGCACATGCAGCTTGAAGTATGACGGGTATAAACAATAAACCGGACCTAAGCCCGGTTTATTAAAGTCTGAATTCTGACTATTTGGCGGTTAGCCACTTAATCATAAATCAAACGAATCATGCATCAAATGGGTCGCGCAAGATCATGGTTTCTTCACGATCAGGACCGGTAGAGATAATATCAACCGGAACACCGGTCAGCTCTTCTACTCGTTTGATGTAGTTCAGGGCTGCCTGTGGCAACTTGCTATGTTCTTTCACACCAAAGGTGGTTTCTGACCAGCCTGGCATGGTTTCGTAAATTGGCTCGATACCTTCCCAACCTTCAGCAGCCAGTGGGGTAGTATCAACTTCGCGACCATCTGGCATGCGGTAGCCAACACACAGCTTCACTTCTTTCAGACCATCTAACACGTCCAGTTTGGTCATACAGAAACCAGACAGGGAGTTGATCTGCACGGCGCGACGCACTGCAACGATATCCAACCAACCGGTACGACGGCTACGGCCTGTTGTTGCGCCATATTCGTTACCTTGCTTACGCAGGAATTCGCCAGTTTCATCATTCAACTCGGTAGGGAATGGACCTGCACCTACACGGGTGGAATAAGCTTTAACGATACCTAAGACGTAATCAACATAACGTGGACCCAAGCCAGAGCCGGTGGCTACGCCACCAGCAGTGGTGTTAGATGAAGTTACATACGGATAAGTACCGTGATCGATGTCCAGTAAGGTGCCTTGTGCGCCTTCGAACATGATCAGATCACCGCGCTTGCGGGCGCTGTCCAGCAAGTCAGAAACATCAACCACCATGGCAGTCAAAATATCAGCAATAGCTAATACTTCATCCAGCACTGTTTGGTAGTCAACTGCATCAGCTTTGTAGTAATGCACTAACTGGAAGTTGTGGTAATCCACAATTTCTTTCAGTTTGATAGCGAAGGTTTCTTTGTTGAACAAATCACCGACGCGCAGACCACGGCGGGCAACTTTGTCTTCATAAGCAGGACCAATACCACGGCCGGTAGTACCAATAGCTTTTTCACCACGTGCTTTTTCACGCGCATTATCCAAAGCCACATGATAAGGCAGGATTAATGGGCATGCTTCGGAGAGTAACAGTCGCTCACGTACAGGCACACCGCGCGCTTCAAGCTCTGTCATCTCTTTCATTAAAGCGTCAGGTGCCAATACAACACCGTTGCCGATGATGCTGGTTACGTTTTCACGCAGAATACCTGAGGGAATTAAATGAAGAACGGTTTTCTCACCGTTGATAACCAAAGTATGGCCAGCGTTGTGACCACCTTGATAGCGCACAACATAATTAGCCCGTTCAGTCAGCAGGTCAACGACCTTGCCCTTACCTTCGTCACCCCATTGGGTGCCCAGTACGACGACGTTCTTACCCATCTCAAAAATCACCAGGTTGCTTAAAAAAGGATTCTAACATCTCATTCGGCTGCTTTCAGTACTTTTTAACACATAACTGAACAATTTTTGTGCTTACATTCAGCCACCCATGCGGCTACGCAACATGTAGTAGATAACCACACCAGCAACCACTAATCCGCCACCAAAACGGCGCAAAGTGGCATCCGGTAATTGGGTCATCGCCTGAATCATTTTGCGCCAGGCTTTGGGGTACAGCATCGGGCCAAGCCCTTCGAGCACCAAAACCAGACCCAATGCTAACAAGATGGTTGAATTCATTATTTGTCTCAAATGGAAAAGGCCCGCGTTAACGGGCCTTATTGTTACGGTCAAGACGAGCTGTAACGACAGCCGTTATGGACGTTTGCTGGAGTTATCCGGCGACCTCATATAACGGAAGAAATCGCTATCCGGGCTCAGAACCATCACATCATTGCCGCTGTTAAAGCTGTTTTCATACGCACGCAAGCTACGAATGAAGGCATAAAAGTCTGGGTCTTTACTGAATGCGTCAGCAAACAGACGAGCTGCTTCTGCATCACCGCCACCACGAGTAATACGCGCCTGACGTTCTGCTTCTGCCAGTGTACGTGTTACTTCATAGTCAGCTGTTGCACGCAACTTCTCTGCTTCTTCCTGACCTTGTGAACGATGACGACGGGCTACCGCTTCACGCTCAGCACGCATACGTTGGAAGATAGCATCAGACACTTCAGCCGGTAAGTTGATCTGCTTGATTCGCACGTCAACGACCTCAATCCCTAGCGCTGCCATACTGTTAGGGTTAACCGCAGGCTGTTTGCCACGGGTTTCCTGCTCAACACGGGCTGCCGCAGAGGCAATTGCATCATCAGCTTCGGTGGTCACAGCTTCATCACCCACACTACCGGTGTTCAGCGCATCACGGACATCTGAAGTCAAACGCCCACGTGAGTCAGTAACGATGTCACGCACGTTCAAACGACCAATTTCAGAACGCAAACGGTCACTAAACTTACGTTTCAGCAGCACTTCGGCCTGAGAAACATCACCACCACCGGTGGCCAGATAGTAACGACTGAAATCGCTGATACGCCATTTCAAATAGGAGTCAACAATCAGGTCTTTCTTCTCGTTGGTAACGAAACGGTCAGCCTGGTTGTCCATGGTTTGAATACGGGCATCCAACCTTTTCACGGTTTCGATAAACGGTATTTTGAAGTGCAAGCCCGGTGCATACACCAGCGGCTTGTTATCACTATCACGTAATACCTTGCCAAAGCGTAGCACGATGCCGCGCTGGCCTTCCTGTACCACAAACAGAGAAGCGTAGAGTGCGATTAACACCACAACGACGATAAGTAAAAAAGACTTACGCATTGGTTATTCTCTCCCTACGCGAGTGGAAGTATCACGCTGAGCATTCGCCCGGCGCTGATCCATGATAGAGCCACTGGTTGAGCTGGTATTGGCGTTGCTTGCACCAGACTCTTGACTGCTATTAGCAGAAGAAGGCGGATTCAGACGAATCAGGCTTGTGTCTTTATTGCCATCCGCTGCCTTATCTGCACCTTGGCCGCGCAGCATTTGGTCCAGTGGTAACACCATCAGACTATTACCCTTATCACTCGCTAGTACTTTGCGGGTATGACCGAGGACCTTCTCCATCGTTTCGATGTATAGACGCTCACGGGTAATTTCTGGTGCCGCCTTATACTCAGGCAACAACTTAGCAAAACCTGCGACTTCACCCTGCGCTTCCAACACTTTACGTGCGGCATAAGCACGCGCATCTTCTAACAGACGCTGCGCCTGACCATTCGCCCGTGGTTGGACTTCGTTGGTATAAGCTTCCGCTTCACGAATATACTGTTGTTCGTTTTCACGGGCTGCAATCGCATCATCAAATGCCGCTTTAACTTCTTCTGGTGGACGCGCCGCCTGGAAGTTAACGTCCAGCAGCGTTATACCCATATTGTATGGACGAATAGTTTCTTCCAGTACACGTTGAGTATCGCTACGAACGATGGTACGGCCTTCGGTGAGGATTTTGTCCATGGTGTATTTACCAATAACACCACGTACTGCGCTGTCAGTTGCCTGACGCAAGCTGTCGTCCGGGTTAGTCACGCTAAACAGATAAGCGGCCGGATCAGTCACACGGTACTGCACGTTCATTTCGACGCGAACCACGTTCTCATCAGAAGTCAGCATCACGCCGGACGCTGCCAATTCACGTACCGATTCAACGTTAACTGGCGTTACTTCATCGATAAAGGTCGGTTTCCAGTTCAAACCAGGCTGCACAATGTGGCTTAATTTACCCAAGCGAGTAACGACACCGCGCTCGGCTTCTTTAATTGTATAGAAACCACTTGCCGCCCAGATAACTACCACAGCAACCACAGCAATGCCCACAATCCGGCCACTGAAACCAGGGCCTCTTGTCGTACCACTGTTATCATTGCCGCTGCCGCCACCTTTACCACCGAGGCTACTCAGTTTTTTGCTCAGTTTTCGAAAGATATCATCCAGATCAGGCGGCCCTTGGTCACGACCACCTTTATTATTGTTATTTCCGCCAGAGTTGCCGCCATTATTATTGCTGCTCCCCCACGGATCGCGGTCCTGTCCGTTATTACCGGGCTGATTCCACGCCATGTTTTAGCTCCATTCTTCTATGATTGGTTTTCTTCAGGCCAAGAGCACATGCCAAAGAAGCTGGCTCTTAATCTCACAAAAAAGGTCAAATAATCAACTAATTAGCCACACCGACTAATTAATAATATAACTGACCAAATCTTGCTCTTGTTTACAGAGACGACGCCAATCAACGATAGGCATTCTGACCACCATACCGACGTTTCCGTCCTCGTCTATCCACTCTTTTTCAATTGCCTGAAGCTGGTAAAAACGGCTACGTAGACGACCTGCCTGAGGTGGCAAACGTAATTCAAAGTGTGCGATCTCACCTGAAAGACGCTCCGTCAACGCTTGAAATAGCAACGAGATCCCTGCGCCGGTTTGGGCCGAAAGCCAAACTCTGACTGGCAGATTGTCTTCGTTGCGATCAATTCGCGGGACAAAATCATCCAACAAATCAATTTTATTCATTACTAATAATGTAGGTATTTCATCCGCTTCGATTTCTGCCAAAACAGAATCAACTGCGGCCATATTCTCGGTTACCCGAGGGTCTGCTGCATCAATAATGTGTAACAGTAATGAGGCTTGCCGTGTTTCTTGTAATGTCGCTTTAAAAGCAGCGACCAAATCATGCGGCAAATGCCGGATAAAACCTACCGTATCCGCCAACACTGTATCACCCACATCCGCCACATTAATACGGCGTAAAGTAGGATCCAGCGTGGCAAATAATTGGTCAGCCGCATAAACATCAGCTGCCGTAATTTTGTTAAACAGGCTGGATTTACCGGCGTTGGTATATCCCACCAAAGATACTGTCGGAATTTCAGCACGGGTACGCGCACGTCGCCCCTGCTCACGCTGCTTTGCCACCCGCTCCAAACGGCTCAAAATCAAGCTGATACGGTCGCGTAACAAACGGCGGTCGGTCTCCAACTGGGTTTCACCTGGCCCTCTAAGGCCAATCCCCCCCTTTTGACGCTCAAGATGCGTCCAGCCACGTACCAAACGGGTCGCAATATGGCGTAATTGCGCTAATTCGACCTGTAATTTACCTTCATGGGTACGGGCCCGTTGGGCAAAAATATCTAAGATTAGCCCAGTACGATCAATGACCCGACACTCACACAAACGCTCAAGATTTCGCTCTTGCGCTGCGGAAAGGGCATGATCAAACAAGACGACAGACGCGCCACTGGCTTTCACCGCGTCAGCAATTTCTTCGGCCTTTCCTTCACCGACAAAATACTTAGGGTGCGGTGCTTTGCGACTACCCGTCACAATTTGCAAAGCTTCTACGCCCGCAGAAGATACCAGCGCTTCAAATTCACGCAGATCTTCTGAGTTTTTGTCTTGCGAGAAATAGATATGAACCAGTACGGCCTGCTCACCGGCTTCATAGCGGTCAAACAAACGTGCAACCTCTCAAACGGATTAAAACCGCTAGTGCGGAGAACATAAACCCGAATCCGTTGTTTATGTTCCCCGTCATGGTCGACCAGCAATGCGCTTTATTCAGCGTCATCGCTATCCTGCTGCGGTTGTTGCGGCGCAGACGGATTACTACCATGATAATTATTGGTGCTTCCACTCGGCGTATTGCTGTGATGCGAAACCGGGCGAGAAGGCACTACAGTAGAGATGGCGTGTTTATAAACCATCTGGCTGACTGTGTTTTTTAACAGAATGACAAACTGATCAAAAGACTCAACTTGGCCCTGCAGTTTAATGCCATTCACTAAATAAATAGAAACCGGAACCCGTTCACGACGCAATGCGTTCAGGAACGGATCTTGCAAAGATTGCCCCTTAGCCATTCTATATTTTCCTTATTTGCTTGTTGTTTTTAACTAAGAACCTATCGGCTCGAAAATAAACTGCGTAAAAAAAATCCGCGCGTTGAGTACTAATCAATTGTACACAATCATTCAACCTATGCACTAACAACCTGTATTACAGAGTCTAAAGCCTCTCCCGGCTTATCACTGTCGAGCCACTGAACTGAACTCCAGCCCCGTAACCAAGTCATTTGGCGCTTTGCCAGTTGACGTGTCGCACAAACTCCACGGTAAACCATTTCGTCGTAATCAATCTCACCGGACAGATAAGACCACATCTGCCGGTATCCCACACAACGAATGGCAGGCAAATCCGTATGCAAATCACCGCGGTCAAAAAGCGCCCTAGCCTCTGTTTCAAACCCTGCATCCAGCATCTGATGAAAACGTAATTCAATCCGCTGGTGCAACAGTTCCCGGCTAACAGGCGCAATCGCAAATTGGTGAACCCGATAGGGTAAGGTTTCACCCGAAATTTTAGTCAGTTCCGTTAAAGTTTTACCTGAAATAAAAAAAACTTCCAGTGCTCTAGAGAGCCGTTGGGGATCATTAGGATGAATTCGCGCCGCAGCAACTGGGTCTATCTTGGCCAATTGCTGATGCAATGCCTCCCAACCCAGCTCAGCGGCCTGCTGTTCAATATGCTCGCGCACTTGTGGGTCTGCGGGTGGCAACGGAGATAATCCTTCCAACAGCGCTTTAAAATACAGCATGGTCCCCCCCACCAGCAGCGGAATTCGCCCGGCAGCGGTAATATCGGCCATCACTTTCAATGCATCTTTACGGAAATCAGCGGCTGAGTAGGATTCAGCCGGGTCACGGATATCAATCAGCCGGTGTGGTGCTAACGCCAGTTCTTCAGCACTGGGTTTCGCCGTGCCGATATCCATGCCACGATAGATCAAGGCAGAATCGACGCTGATTAACTCCACAGGTAACCGCTGGCGAAGCGCAATGGAGAGCGCTGTTTTACCACAAGCGGTAGGCCCCATAATAAAAATTGCCGGTGGCCGGTCTAGATTTTCAATATCATTCATGTGTTAGGGTTGCCAATGCAGCCTTTATATCAATAGGTTGTAATAATCCAGCAGGCGGTGATTGCACCAACTGCGGACAAAGACGTTCCACATCCGTCAATAACTGTATCGCTTGAGACATATTCCAAACCTCATGTTCGCTGCCAAGGTGGCGGGCAATCCATGTGGCCAGAACATCTGGCGATATCTCTTCATGCTGCGACAGATAGCCTAACAGTTCCGGTATCAGTTTTTGTAAATTTTGTTGGCGTAATGGTAAAGATACCGCACGTAAAGTGGCTCTTGTCTGCTCAACGGTCAATTCTATCCCCATAGTAACCAATAAGTTCTGATGGCGCAGACAGGCTGCGGCCTCATTCTTATCTAATGTCAGTTTTAATGGAATAAGTAATGGCTGAGGGCGTAAACCCTCGGCTGGCGGATTCAGTTGAGCTTGTTTCAGCCAGCGCTCGGCAACAGTCAGTGCCAATAATGCCACACCTTGCTTATATTCAATCAAAGCATAGCAAGGTGGGAATACCGTTAATACTCGGCCAAAGCTGTAATAATCACCATGAAGTGGTTCATCTGCTGATGCAAAGCGCGGGGCTGGCACCGATGCAGGCTGTTCTACGGCTTGGCTCACAGCGGCGGGTTGCACCAATTGACGATACAATTCGCCTTGCTGCTTTTGGTAGGGTTGCCCAGCGCTATAGCCAGGTGCTGCCTGTTCACGGGCAGGAGACCGCGCTGCCGCTAGCGTGGGTTCTGAAGACGATACTTTATCTGAAACCCGTGTCCGTTCTGCCGCTGGCGCTTTTGCAGGCTCTGGTTGCGCATATTTATTCCCCCCCGCCGCCACACGGTTTTCCGGCTGCCAGCGGGGTGCTTCTATCTCTTCACCATCTTCATTGATATTTAGCACTGGCGAGGCAGTCTGCTGTAAAACAGTGGTAACAGCCTGATAAATAAAGTCATGTACCAACCGCGCCTGATGGAAACGCACCTCATGTTTCGCCGGATGCACATTTACATCCACCTGATGCGGATCAATATCCAGATACAAAACATAAGCGGGTTGTTGATCATCTTTGAGTAAATCTTGATAGGCCTGACGGATAGCGTGATTAATCAACCGATCACGCATCATGCGATTATTGACGTAACAATACTGCATTTCACTGAGTGTACGACTGGCGGCAGGATCAGCCACCCAACCACGAATAGTCAAATCACCATGTTGCCAGGAAATGGCCAGTGCATGCTGCAAAAAAGCCGGGCCACAGATGCTCGCCAGCCGACGCTCGTGCTGTGAAGGGTCAGGGGCTGCGCGGTACTGACGCATTAACTTACCGTTATGACTCAGGTTTATTGCCACATCAAAGCGCGCCAGCGCAATGCGCCGCACCACTTCATCAATATGACCGAACTCGGTTTTTTCAGTGCGCATAAATTTGCGGCGCGCTGGCGTGTTATAAAACAGATCCAACACTTCAAGAGTACTCCCCACCGGATGCGCCGCTGGCTTGATAGTGACGGCCATATCACGCCCTTCCGCATAAGCCTGCCAGGCTTCATTTTGTTCGGCAGTGCGGGAAGTCAGAATCAGACGTGAGACTGAACTGATACTGGCCAGTGCTTCGCCACGAAAGCCCATGCTGAGGATAGCTTCCAGATCTTCTAGCGAACTTATCTTACTGGTGGCATGGCGCGCCAGCGCCAGTGATAAATCTTCTTTGCCGATGCCGCAGCCATTATCGCGGATACGAATCAGTTTGGCGCCACCCCGTTCAATATCGATATCAATCCGGGTAGCTCCTGCATCCAGACTGTTTTCTACCAACTCTTTAACCACCGACGCAGGCCGCTCTACCACTTCACCGGCGGCAATTTGGTTAGCAAGCTGTGGTGGCAGAATATGAATCGGCATAGCAGTTCCTTTCGCTTACGATTGTGGAATCGTGAGGGTTTGCCCTAGCTGGACATTACCTGACTTTATCTTGTTCGCCCGCTCAATCTCACTCATCGACACGCCATATCTGGCCGCAATGGCTGATAGCGTATCACCGCGTTTTACCAGATGTTTTACTGTTTTGTTTTTAGCAATTGTTTGGTTTTTTGGTGCCGCTGCCGTTACCGTGCTGCCCAATGCCGGCACTTTCAAACGCTGCCCCACCCACACCACATCATTTTTCAGCGTATTATTTTGCCGCAATAGCGCCATGCTGACACCGTATTGGCTCGCAATGCCGGATAAGGTTTCACCACGTTGTACTTTATGGATTTGGCTTTTCCCTGTCGCCACAGGCTTGACGGCAGAAACTCTGCCGCTTTGCGCATTGCTGACAATCGGTTCTGGCTGATTAACATTTGAACGCTGCACTGAAGAATCAACCGCCGCTGTTTCTATTAGCGGACGGTTTTCGACCTTTGGGTCGGCTTGTAGCGGATGCGCGAGGAAATAACTGCGCAAGCCTTTATAAATGGCCTGAGCAATCTTCTCCTGATACGCGCTACTGCCAAGCAGCCGCTCCTCCGTACTATTACTGATAAAGCCGGTTTCCACTAATAACGATGGAATATCCGGTGAACGTAACACCCCAAGACTGGCGTGTTCAGGCCGACGTTTATGAATGTCACCTACTGTTTGTAGCTCACGCAGCACCTTGGTCGCTACGTCATAGCCCACCCGCTGGGAGTGGCCGAATTGCAGATCCAATACTGCCTGACTCAAATAGGGGTCTGACGCGGTATTCGCCAACACGTCACCGGCACCACCGAGCAATTCAGATTGTTTCTCATGCTGTTCCAGCCAGTTGCCCATTTCACTGTTAGCACGGCGATTTGACAGAACCCAGACCGAAGCCCCAGTAGCACTGCGGTTAGGTGCCGCATCCGCATGAATAGAAACCAGCACGTTAGCCCCCTGCTTACGGGCCACGTCCGAACGGCCCATCACCGAAATGAAGTAATCGCCATTGCGGGTTAAAACCGGTTTAAACATCGGGTCGCTATTAAGCAATGCTTCAAGTCGGCGGGCGATGGCAATCGTGACATTCTTCTCTTTCAGGCCATTTTGCCCGATTGCACCTGGGTCTTGCCCACCGTGACCGGCATCGATTGCCACCACTACACGATCACTATTAGCAACACGGCTGGCTTTAATCGGGCGGGCGGTATTGGTGGTGACGGTATCACTGCTGACAACCACGGTCGGCTTATTGTTAAACGGGTTTTTAGCCTCCGATGTGGTGTTTGAACTGGTCACGCGCGGTGTCGTATTCACGTTATTGACCGGCGGCGTCAAACGCCCAGCATTCGGGCTAGGGGTATTGGTTTGGCTGAGTGGCCTACTGTTTGGGCTTAACGTGTTGTTTGAGCTTAACGTACTGTTTGAGCTTAACGTATTGTTCGGGCTTAACGTGGTTTGTACCTGACGAGCAGGGGCGGCTGCGGTCATGGTAATGACCACCGTGTAGTTACTGCCCGACTGCTGTGTCACCGCGCGGGTTTTAACTTTTTGCGTCAATTCCAGCACCAGACGGGTGCTTTGCTCATCTTTCGGGGTACTGGAACGAATTCTTTTCAGCAGATTCTGCCCACTGAACTCCAAGGGTAAACCAGAGAGATTACCGCTTTGGCGGACATCCAACACCACTCGCTCAGGCGAACTCAACGAGAAAAAGGCATAAATCGGTTTACCATCAAAACTGAGCGTCACCCGGCTTTCCGTCGGGCCATTGTTCACCTTAATATCGGTGAGTTTCATAGCCAAGGCGGAAGGTAGGCTTAATAAACTCACCATAACCAACATGACTGCGGTAAACGATCGTTGGTAGCGATTTATTAGCATCAAGCTATGCATCATTATCAAATTATCCTTGCACAGCAGCTAAACGGCGCAATACATCCGCACCCGCATCAGAAAGGGCAACCAGACGGGCTTCACGCCCTTCAGCCTGATACGCCAAATGTAACTCTATATCGGCCCGAGGTAAGAACCCCTCACCTTGCTGTGGCCATTCCACCAGGCAAATTGCCCGCTCATCGAAATAATCACGAATACCCATAAACTCCAGCTCCTCAGGGTCCGCCAGACGATATAGGTCAAAATGGTAAACCGGTCTTGGAGTTAACGCATAAGGTTCAACCAAGGTATAAGTAGGGCTTTTAACATGACCAATGTGGCCAAGGGCCTGAAGGAAGCCGCGGCTGAAAGTTGTTTTTCCGGCACCTAAGTCACCGAACAGATAAATAACGCTAGCACCATTGAAGGCATGGGCCAAACTAGCCCCTAATGCAACGGTCGCTGCCTCATCAGGCAGAGGTAAAACGAGTTCTTTCATTCTGTGATATCTATCTTGCTAACTCAGGATTAACGTACTTCGGAATAACTGACAGTAAATCTGTTGCCAGTAAACCCCGGGTGCCTTGAACTTCAGCCAGTTTGTCTGCGGCAACGCCATGCACGACACAACCTGCACAGGCAGCATCATACAGCACCAGCTTTTGTGCTATCAAACTACCAATAATACCGGACAGAATATCCCCCATGCCGCCGGAGGCCATCCCTGCATTACCAACATCAGCAATCGCCATCTCGCCCTGCTCACTGGCAATCAGGGTACCAGCACCTTTCAATACCACCACACCACCATATTGTTTAACGATGTTTCGGGCCGAAAGTAAGCGGTCACTCTCAATATCAGCGACGCGACAACCAAGCAGACGAGCAGCTTCCCCTGGATGTGGGGTCAATACCCGATTCTGACGCCTATGTGGATTTAATGCCAGCAAGTTGAGCGCATCTGCGTCCCATAATGCTGGTTTATCACTTTGTTGCAATAAATTCAGAGCATTCCGGCCCCAATCGGACTGCCCTAACCCTGGACCGACAACCAGTACATCAGCCCAGCCAATACCTTGTTCAAGAGTTTCCGGCGTTAACTCTTGTACCATCAACTCTGGCCTTGCCGCCAGAATCGGTGCCACATGCTCAATGTGAGTGAGCACTCGCACCAAGCCAGCCCCACTGCGCAGAGCGGCTTCACCGGCCATGCGAATCGCACCTCCCAGCCCTTTATCTCCGCCCACTAGCAACAATCGGCCATGTTCCCCTTTATGAGCACAAGGGCGGCGTGGCTGTAGCCATTGCGGTAGGTGATCTGCAGTCATTCGCTCAATTTGTAGCGGTTGAGTGAGCAGCCATGCTGTCAGCCCCAAGTCATTGCAGTGTAAATGCCCCACCCAATCACGGGCCTGACCGGTGAGCAAACCCGGTTTCAGCGCGACAAAAGTCAGGGTGTGGTCTGCGCGAATAACAGATCCGGGAGCAGCACCACTGTCGGCACTGAGTCCAGAAGGAATATCCAAGGCAATCTTTGCGGCCCGATGGCGATTCGCGGTGTCAATCAGCGTAGCATAAACGCCTTGCGGTGCCGCTCGCAGGCCAATACCCAACAATGCATCAATAATCAAATCAACATGTTGTGGCCACGGTGTCTCAGGCTGGTGAATTATGCCACCTGCCGCCAACCATTGGGATTGCGCCTGATGCGCTTGTGCGGGTAATGGCCGATTGCCGGGGCAGGCAATAAGCGTAACATTCAGCCCCGCGGCTAATGCCCGATTCGCAACGATATAACCATCGCCACCATTATTACCGTGGCCACACAATATCAACCAGTGACGCGCCGCTGGGTACTGTTTACGCGCCAGTTCAAAGGCCGCATCGCCCGCTCTGACCATCAGATCAAACAACGTTAGAGAAAAGTGTGCCGCGGCCACGGCCTCGTTCTGGCGTACCCAGTCCGCAGAAAAAACAGAGTGTGGTAAGCTGACACCGATTTGTTTCTTACTATGGTCCGTCATGGCACACCCCCTCGATCTGAATCAATTAGCCCAACATATCAAGCAATGGGGGCAATCGCTAGGTTTCCAGCAAGTCGGTATCTGCGATACGGATTTGTCTGCGGAAGAACCGCGGTTACAAACTTGGCTTGATAAACAATATCATGGCGAGATGGCCTGGATGGCTCGCCACGGTATGCTGCGCGCGCGGCCCCATGAATTATTACCCGGAACCTTACGGGTGATTAGCGTGCGGATGAATTATCTCCCTGCCAAGGCTGCATTTGCCAGCACATTGAACAATGCTAAGTTAGGTTATGTCAGTCGCTATGCGCTGGGCCGTGATTATCATAAATTGCTGCGCCAGCGGCTGAAAAGATTGGGCGATATGATTCAGAGTTACTGTCTGGAGCAGGCTCACGGTGACATCAATTTCCGCCCATTTGTCGACTCTGCCCCCATTATGGAGCGGTCATTAGCTGCAAAAGCAGGGATTGGCTGGGTTGGTAAGCACTCACTGATTTTAAATCGTGATGCGGGCTCCTGGTTCTTTCTTGGCGAATTACTAATTGATCTGCCGCTGCCGATCGATAAGCCGCAAGAGGAGCAATGTGGCCGTTGCGTTGCCTGTATCACCACCTGCCCGACCGGCGCTATCGTTGCACCCTATACCGTTGATGCTCGCCGCTGTATCTCCTACCTGACCATTGAACTTGAAGGGGCGATACCAGAAGAATTTCGTCCACTAATGGGAAATCGTATTTATGGCTGTGATGATTGTCAGCTTATCTGCCCCTGGAACCGCTTCTCACAATTAACTGATGAGGAAGATTTCAGCCCACGCGCCGTGCTACACACGCCACAGTTATTGGATTTATTTGCCTGGAATGAAGAGAAATTTTTGCGGGTTACGGAAGGTTCAGCCATCCGCCGCATTGGTCACCTACGCTGGCTACGTAATATCTCGGTCGCACTGGGCAATGCCCCCTATCTCGACAGTATCGTATTGGCACTGGAAGCGCGCCGCGGGATTGATCCAATGTTAGATGAACATATTGAGTGGTCAATCTCACAACAATTGAAAAGACGGTCTACACTGATTGTGGATGTTCAATCGCCACAGAAAAAAAGGCTGGTGCGGGCTATTGAGAAAGGCCTACCACGGGATGCCTGATATCCCCCTTTACCTGAAACTATATGCTGTTTGGTATGGCTTTTTTTTATGTATTTTTATAATGAATGAACTCGGAGTTTTCCTGTGCATAAAAATAAAAACACCTTGGCAATCAAGTGCGAAAAAAAGCGCAAGTGATCGGTATAACGTTTTCACAGAAAAATATATATCGCTAAATCAAAGAGATATGAAAGAGGGTTGCGCAGTGGATAAAATATGAGCTGGATATAAAAAAAGCAGAATCTGTGGATAAGTCTGTTGACGAAGTTAATACATTGTATGTACAACGCGGCATGGCGCGTTATGTAGCTGTGGATAAAAATAATAGAATTGAATAAAAATTTTGGAGCGGGAAACGAGACTCGAACTCGCGACCCCGACCTTGGCAAGGTCGTGCTCTACCAACTGAGCTATTCCCGCATTGAGATGCTTTTGCACCCTGCTGTATGTGACAGCATTTGATATTTACTGCTTATTCAGAAATAAATTTTGGAGCGGGAAACGAGACTCGAACTCGCGACCCCGACCTTGGCAAGGTCGTGCTCTACCAACTGAGCTATTCCCGCGTCGCTGCCATACGTCATAACAACGTATCACTTATATTTCTGACTTCTGAACTAAAGCTGCTGTACTGCCGGTCACTATCTTTATGGTTAAAGATTGGAGCGGGAAACGAGACTCGAACTCGCGACCCCGACCTTGGCAAGGTCGTGCTCTACCAACTGAGCTATTCCCGCTTGGTGCCGTCTTACTTTTTACAACGTTTTCTACACTTAACTCGTACTAAATCGGTCTGCGCATGTTTGCGAATTCTTCATCGGTACGGGGTGCGCATTATACGAGAAATCCGTTTTGCCGCAAGCCCCTAAAAGCAAAAAAATCATTTTTTGGTTCAAGTGACGATTAAAACAGCAATGTGGCGTTTTTACCAGCGCCGGGCAAAGTATATACCTAAAGTTATTGAAACAGCAGGAGTGTAAGCGCGACTATCCCTGCTGCTTCAAGGCCGCAACAAAACCCCAAAGTCATTGGAGTAGCAGGTAGGCTGCCAGCAAACGCATCCCGATGAGTCTATTTATTTTAAGGTCAACGGGCAGTCAGTGATTCGGGTGAGCTAACGCAGCTAACACCCCTGCTACTTCAAGGCCGCAGGGGATCAAGATTGAATAAAATGCTCGCGGTAATAGGCAAGCTCAGCCACAGATTCACGGATATCGTCTAGTGCTTGATGGGTATTTTGTTTTTTGAAACCCGGCAGAATCTCTGGTTTCCAGCGGCGTGCCAGCTCTTTTAGCGTGCTGACATCCAGATAGCGGTAGTGGAAATAAGCTTCAAGCTCTGGCATATAACGGAACAGGAAGCGGCGGTCTTGGCCCACACTGTTACCACAGATAGGTGAAGCGCCCGCTGGAACCCACTGTTTCAAGAATTCAATGGTTTGTAATTCAGCATCACTATCACTAAATGGGCTGGCTTTAACCCGTTCCACCAAACCACTGCCGGTATGGGTACGCACATTCCATTCATCCATAAGCCCAAGCTGTTCATCCGACTGATGAACCGCCAATACTGGGCCTTCGGCTAGAATATTGAGATTAGCATCGGTGACCAGAGTGGCTATCTCAATGATCCGATCGCGCTCAGGATCAAGACCGGTCATTTCCAGATCGATCCAGATCAGATTATTTTGATTCTCTGCCATAATATTTCCTGCCTGTTAGCGGGTGAGACTACCGAACAAACGGTTAATTGATAAAATAATGTGTATCATAGCCCTTTTGGTCGCAACCAGCGATATACCCAAAGAAATTGGCGTTGCAGGTAGGTAGCAAGCAAACGAATCCCGATAAGATTACACCGATGCGGGGGAGTGAAGCGAGTAGCCCCAGCGGCTTCAAGTATGAAGGGTATTAATGCAGATTCAAGTGAGGCGCAGTGAGTAAGAATAAACTGTCGAAAGGTCAACAACGCCGTGTGCAGGCAAACCATCAGCGTCGGCTACGCACTGATAGAAAACCTGAGTTAGATGACTCTCAGCTTGGCGATGCGCAAGAAGGTATCGTAATCAGTCGTTTCGGCCAGCACGCCGATGTCGAAGCCACCGATGGTGTTCAACACCGTTGTAACATCCGCCGTACCATTAAATCACTGGTTACCGGTGACCGTGTGGTCTGGCGCCCAGGCTTGCAAGCTCAGGAAGGTGTGCGGGTTAAAGGCATTGTCGAAGCCGTACATGAGCGTACATCCGTGCTGACACGCCCTGATCTGTACGACGGCGTGAAACCGATCGCCGCAAATATCGATCAGATCGTGATCGTTTCGGCGATCTTACCTGAACTTTCTCTTAATATTATCGATCGCTATCTGGTGGCCTGTGAAACACTGGAAGTCGAACCGTTAATTGTGTTGAACAAAATCGATTTACTGGATGCCGATGGCCGTAAATTCGTTGATGGCATGATGGAGATTTACCGTCGCATTGGCTACAACGTGCTGGAAGTCTCAAGTCAAACCCGTGAAGGGATGGAAGCCTTTGAAAAGGCACTGGCTGGGCGCATCAGTATCTTTGCCGGTCAGTCCGGCGTGGGTAAATCCAGCCTGCTGAATGCCCTGTTACCACCAACGGATAACGAAATTCTGGTCAATACGGTATCGGGTAATTCAGGTCTGGGTCAGCACACCACCACCGCAGCCCGCTTATATCACTTCCAGCAAGGCGGCGATGTGATTGACTCACCGGGGGTGCGTGAATTTGGCCTCTGGCATCTGGCACCGGAACAAATCACTCAAGGATTTGTCGAATTCCGTGATTATCTCGGCCATTGCAAATTCCGTGATTGCAGCCATACCACCGATCCCGGTTGTGCACTGCGCGAAGCGGTAGAACAAGGCAAAATCGCTGAAGAGCGTTTCGATAATTACCATCGAATCCTGGAAAGTATGGAACAGGCGAAGCCGCGTAAGACATCTGATAGCGACGAGAAATGATGTCTCGATAGTCCTGTTGAACATGCTTTAGCTAAAAACTGTGGGCGCAGAAAGATATATACCCAGTGACTTCAAGATGCAGGTAGGCGGCAATTGAGCGAAGCCTCAGGAGCTTACTCAAGTAAGTGACTGGTGTGAGGCAGCCAACACCCCTGTATCTTGAAGGGCGACGGGTATTATGCGCCCCCTCATTAATTTTAATGTTTACCCAGAGGTCTACGTGCTGGACAGTATCAAAATCAGATTACAATATTTACTCCCAAAACTTGGCCTGACTCGTTTGGCAGGCTGGGGGGCAGATAAGCAAGGTGGCTGGCTGACCCAACTGGTGATCAAGGCATTTGCCCGCTACTACCATGTTGATATGAAGGAAGCCCAGGACCCTGAGTTCTCTGCTTATCGTTCGTTTAATGAGTTCTTTGTGCGCCCACTGCGCGCGGGTGTGCGCCCTGTTGTAGCGGAAGAAAACCTCTTGGCCCAACCTGCCGACGGCGCTATTAGCCAGTTAGGCGCAATTCATGACGGGCAAATTTTGCAGGCAAAGGGCCACAACTACACGCTGGAAGCCCTACTCGCCGGTAACTATATGTTGGCTGCTGAGTTCCAAAATGGCCATTTTGTCACCACCTATCTGGCTCCACGTGACTACCATCGCGTCCATATGCCGTGTGACGGTATCTTGCGCGAAATGATTTATGTGCCAGGTGATTTGTTCTCGGTCAATCCATTGACTGCGGCTAATGTGCCTAATCTCTTCGCACGTAATGAACGTGTTATTTGCATCTTTGATACCGCTTTTGGCCCGATGGCACAAATTCTGGTAGGTGCCACTATTGTTGGCAGCATAGAAACCGTCTGGGCTGGCACCATTACCCCGCCACGAGAAGGTGTGATTCGCCGATGGACCTATCCGCAAGCAGGAACTGAAGGCGCGGTAGTGCTGGAAAAAGGGCAAGAAATGGGCCGCTTTAAGTTAGGCTCGACAGTGATTAACCTGTTTGCTGAAGGTAAAGTCTATTTAGCACCACAGTTAAACAGTGGTTCTGTTACCCGCATGGGTGAAGTATTAGCCGAAGCCGTCCCTACTGCTATACCCTAAGTAATTCGAGTTGCAGTAAGGCGGCAAGCGAATAAACCCGATGAGTTGACGCTAGTCAATGATTCGGGTGAGCGAGAGCAGCCAATGCATATGCAGCTTGAAGTATGACGGGTATAAACGTAATCGATGTTAAGGAACCCTTACGTGCGCCTAATAATTTCTCGATTTTTTGGTAAATCACTCTCTTTTGGCCTGTTACTGTCATTTGTCATGCTGCTGTCTTTGCCGTTGCATGCGGCAACTCAGCCTAATGAAGATCAGCTCAGACAAGAGCTGAAACAGGCTGAAACCAATAAAGGGATGCCAAATCAGACCGAAATTGTTCAGGCGCTGCAATCGGCTCTTAGTTGGCTGGCGGATGCAAAAGAGTCTGATATCCGCGCCCAGCAGTATCAAAAAGCCATTGATGACTTCCCCAAACTGACCCGCGAGTTACGCCAGGAACTGGCGCAAGAAGGGGATAAACCCCTGCCCGTACCCAGTAACATGTCTACCTCCGAGCTGGAACAACAAGTGCTGCAAATCAGCAGCCAGTTGTTGGAATTAAGCCGTCTGTCGCAACAAGAACAGGATCGGGCGCGGGAAATCAGTGAATCCCTCAGCCAGTTGCCTCAGCAGCAATCAGAAGCTCGGCGAATTCTGACTGAAATCAGCACCCGCCTTCAGGCACAAAGTAACCCCGCCAATCCGGTCGCACAGGCACAGTTTGCATTACTACAAGCAGAAGCCGTGGCCCGTAAGGCTAAAGCCAATGAACTGGAGCTTTCTCAGCTCTCAGCCAACAACCGGCAAGAGCTGTCACGGCTGCGCGCCGAGTTATACAAAAAGCGTCAAGAACGGGTTGATGCTCAGCTCCAAACCTTACGTAATAATCTCAATAACCAGCGTCAGCAGGCGGCTGAACAGGCACTTGAGCGCACCGAGTTACTGGCGGAACAAGGGGGCGATTTACCTGAGTCAATCATCCAGCAACTGCAAATCAACCGCGAGCTATCCCAAGCGCTAAATCAACAGGCGCAACGCATTGATCTGATCTCTTCGCAACAACGGCAAGCGGTAGCCCAAACCCAACAAGTCCGGCAGGCTCTCAGTACTATTCGTGAACAGGCCCAGTGGCTGGGCGTTTCAACCGCACTGGGGGAAACACTGCGGGCACAAGTTGCAAGATTGCCTGACGTACCGAAATCTCAGCAACTGGATCGTGATATGGCGCAGTTGCGGGTTCAACGTCTGCAATATGAAGACATGTTGGAGAAGTTACAGCAGCAAAATGTCAAATTAAAGCAAAATGATGGTACACCGCTCACCACCGAACAGCAGCGGATCCTTGATGCTCAATGGCGCACACAGCGCGAATTGCTGAATTCTCTGCTGTCTGGCTATGACACCCAGATTCTAGAATTAACCAAGTTGAAAGTGGCCAACAGTCAGTTGGTGGATGCGCTAAGTGAAGTTCGCGAGGCCACTCACCGTTATCTGTTTTGGGTCGCAGATGTCAGCCCAATATCACTGTCTTACCCGATTAACGTTGCCCATGACCTGACCCGCTTACTGTCGCTGGATACACTTTCGCAGTTAAGTGGCGCGTTCGTCATGATGATGACCAGCCAAGAGACACTGCTACCGATCAGCGCAGCCTTGCTGTTTGTCGGTTTCAGTATCAGCTTGCGTCGCCACTATCATGCCTTCCTGGAGCGTGCTAGCAGCCGGGTGGGTAAGGTTACGCAAGACCATTTCTCCCTGACATTACGTACCGTTTTCTGGTCAATTCTGATGGCGCTGCCGCTACCAGTATTGTGGGCCGCGCTCGGCTATGGCCTGCAAAACGCTTGGTCATATCCGATGGCGATCGCCATTGGTAATGCCGTCACTGCCACCGTGCCAGTACTGTGGCTGTTTATGATAAGTGCCTCGTTTGCACATCCTCATGGCCTGTTTATCACCCACTTCCGCTGGTCACCGGCGCAGGTCGGGCGGGCAATGCGTTTTTATCGCATGTCAGTGTGGTTGATTATCCCATTGATGATGGCACTGATTACATTCGAGAATTATAATGACCGTGAATTCGCTGGTACCCTGGGCCGCCTGTGCTTTATTTTGCTGTGTGTTGCCTTAAGTCTGGTGACCAATAGCCTGAAACGAGCCGGTATTCCACTCTATCTGGATAAAAAAGGCTCGGGCGAGAACATCATTAACGTGGCGTTATGGGGGCTACTGCTATCTGCCCCACTGATTGCGGCATTGGCCTCGGCGCTCGGTTATCTCACCACCTCACAGGCGCTACTGGCGCGTTTGGAAACCTCGGTTGCCATCTGGTTCTTCTTGTTGGTGGTTTACCATATTATCCGCCGTTGGATGCTGATTCAGCGCCGCCGTATTGCTTTTGACCGAGCTAAGCAGCGGCGAGCCGATATTCTGGCGCAGCGCGCCCGCGGTGAAGAAGATACGCCGCACAATAACAGTACCGAAGGGTCCATTGATGTTGAGGAACCGGTCATTGATCTGGATGTGATCAGCGCCCAATCTCTACGTCTGGTGCGATCGATCCTGACGATGATCGCCTTGGTTTCAGTGATAGCATTGTGGTCTGAGATTCATTCAGCTTTTGGTTTTCTGGAAAATATTCGCCTGTGGGATGTGTCATCCACCATTAACGGTATTGAGTCGGTGCAGGCGATCACCATGGGATCACTGCTGATCGCTATTTTAGTGATGGTTGTGACTACCCAGCTAGTGCGCAACCTGCCTGCCCTACTGGAACTGGCGCTATTGCAGCATCTGGATCTGACGCCGGGGACGGGCTATGCCATCTCCACCATCACCAAATATCTGTTGATCCTGTTCGGCAGCTTGCTCGGTTTCTCTATGTTAGGGATCGAGTGGGCGAAATTCCAATGGTTGGTTGCCGCACTTGGTCTAGGTTTGGGGTTCGGTTTGCAGGAAATTTTTGCCAACTTTGTTTCTGGTCTGATCATCTTGTTCGAGAAACCGATCCGTATCGGCGATACCGTGACCATACGTGATCTCACCGGTAGCGTGACCAAAATCAATACCCGTGCCACAACTATCTCTGACTGGGATCGCAAAGAAATTATCGTGCCGAATAAGGCATTTATTACTGAGCAATTTATTAACTGGTCACTGTCGGATTCAATTACCCGTGTGGTACTCACAGTGCCGGCTCCGGCTGAAACCAGCAGTGAGGAAGTGACTGAGGTGTTACTTACTGCTGCACGCCGCTGTACCTTGGTATTGGATAACCCGGCACCCGAGGTCTATCTGGTTGATCTTCAACAAGGGATTCAGATTTTCGAACTGCGTATTTACGCCGCCGAAATGGGACATCGTATGCCACTGCGCCATGAAATCCACCAGTTGATTCTGGCCGGTTACCGTGAGCACGGCATTACTCTGCCATTCCCACCCTTCCAGGCTCGGCTGGAAACACTGGGGCGTGGCGCTGGCCGCACTATTACTTCAGGGCGCGGCCGCACACCGGGTAGCTTGTAAGTTAAGTTGACGTATCGATAGAAAAATGGCCTGACTCTGTGAAGAGTCAGGCCCAATAATCAGGAATATTACCCAAAGTCATTGGTGTTGCAGCAAGGCAGCAAGTTCATTAATCCCGATGAGCTTACATCAGTAAGTGATTCGGGTTCGTGAACGTAGCGAACACCGCTGCGGCGCCAAGGGCGAGGGGTTATTAAGCACGCCCTACTGGGAATGCGATAACCTCATCTAATCTTTCCGCCCCCAGCGCCAGCATCACCAGACGATCAACACCTAACGCCACTCCTGAGCAATCCGGCAAGCCCTGTTTCAAGGCGGCAATTAGGTTCATATCAATTGGGTTCTGCGGTAAACCCCGTTTGGCTCGAATGCGATTATCTTGCTCAAAACGTTGCAGTTGTTCATCACCATCAGTCAGCTCATGGAAACCATTCGCTAACTCAATACCTTTGAAGTAAACCTCAAAACGTTCTGCTACTCGGTGATCTTCAGTGCTGATCACCGCCAGTGAAGCTTGAGACGCGGGGAAATGATAAACAAAGGCGGGTTTATCGCGGCCAATGTGTGGCTCGACTCCGACGGTAAACAGCAGCTGCAATAGCGTATCGCGATCTTCTTCTGTATCGGCAATATTACTTAAATCCAGTTTTGCCGCGGCTTCACGCAATTGTGCTTTATCTGCCGACAATGGATCAATGTCTAAGTGGCGCAGGAATGCTTGCTGATAAGACAAGGTTTCAGCGCTATTACAATCCAGTATTTGCTGCAACAGGTCATCAACCTCATTCATTAAGCGATACATATCATAATGTGGGCGATACCATTCCAGCATGGTGAATTCAGGATTGTGATGACGGCCAGCTTCTTCATTGCGGAAACTGCGCCCCAATTGATAGATAGATCCACTGCCTGCCGCCAACAAGCGCTTCATGTGGTATTCCGGGCTGGTCATCATGTACAGCGTCATACCATCGGCAGCGCCCGGGCCAACAAACCGGGTTTGGAATGGGACTAAATGAACGTCCGTCACTGTCGCTTGGCTCATGGTTGGCGTTTCAACTTCTAATACGCCACGATCGGCAAAAAAGCGCCGGATCTCTGCCATTATTGCTGCGCGTTTCAACAAATTGGCGATAGGTGCACTCGGCTGCCAGCTTGCCGTTTCGCTCATGGTGGTTAACTCCGAAATCAAACAGGGGATGCAGTCTACTCGCATCTACTCACTCAGACAAATCTGTCACTCATCAGCCCGATTTTTGGCTTGAATTCAGCATTTCACGCTGCAAAAAAGACTTTAGCCCAGTAGATCCTGTTTGGGATCACGTTTTTGCTAGTAATGCGCCTGAGTAGGTTCAAATAAAACAAAACAATCGATCACATCAAATTTATAGCACTTAGCATTAGGTATAATTATTCCCATACAAAAAGTAAGAAATAGCTATTCTTAATACCATCATTCTGGTTAACGGCGAATAAGTTAGCCTAATAATAATTTAAAATTATATATTTTAATTAGATATCCAAAATAATTCGAGTTGCAGGAAGGCGGCAATTGAGTGAGTCCCGATGAGTTGACGCCAGTCAATAATTCGGGTGAATGAAAGCAGCCAACGCACATGTAGCTTGAAGTATGAAGGGTATTTCACTTGAACAATGGAGAAGCGCAGTGCAAACCTTTAACGCCGATCTTGCTATTATCGGGGCCGGAGGCGCTGGTTTACGTGCAGCAATAGCCGCAGCGGAAGCCAACCCCCAACTGAAGATTGCTCTGATCTCGAAAGTATACCCGATGCGTAGCCATACTGTGGCCGCCGAAGGGGGATCAGCCGCCGTCACACAAGACCACGATAGCTTTGACTATCATTTCAACGACACGGTAGCCGGTGGTGACTGGCTATGCGAACAAGATGTTGTTGACCATTTTGTCCACAGTTGCCCGCAAGAAATGGCACAGCTGGAAATTTGGGGCTGCCCATGGAGCCGCAAACCTGATGGCTCGGTTAACGTTCGCCGCTTTGGTGGGATGAAAATTGAGCGCACCTGGTTTGCTGCCGATAAAACCGGCTTCCATATGCTGCACACACTGTTCCAGACATCTTTGAAATACCCACAAATTCAACGATTTGATGAGCATTTCGTGTTAGATATTCTGGTCGATGACGGTCAGGCACGTGGCGTAGTTGCCATGAATATGATGGAAGGCACCCGTGTACAAATTCGTGCGAACGCGGTAATCATGGCGACCGGTGGCGCAGGCCGAGTTTATCGTTATAACACCAACGGCGGTATTGTTACCGGTGATGGTATGGGGATGGCATTCCACCACGGCGTTCCGCTGCGAGATATGGAATTTGTGCAATATCACCCAACTGGCCTGCCAGGTTCTGGCATCCTGATGACCGAAGGTTGTCGTGGTGAAGGCGGTATTCTGGTCAATAAAGACGGCTACCGTTATTTGCAGGATTATGGGATGGGACCAGAAACCCCACTCGGTGAACCCAAAAACAAATACATGGAATTAGGCCCACGCGATAAAGTTTCGCAAGCCTTCTGGCATGAATGGCGTGCTGGCCGCACCATCGCCACGCCACGTGGTGATGTGGTCTATCTGGATCTGCGCCATTTGGGCGAGAAAAAACTGCTTGAGCGCTTGCCGTTCATCTGTGAACTGGCAAAAGCTTATGTCGGTGTCGACCCAGTCAAAGAACCCATCCCAGTGCGTCCAACTGCGCATTACACCATGGGTGGTATCGAAACCAACCAACAGTGCGAAACCCGTATCAAAGGGCTGTTCGCGGTAGGTGAATGTTCTTCTGTTGGCTTACATGGCGCTAACCGCTTAGGTTCTAACTCACTGGCTGAGTTAGTGGTATTTGGTCGTGTTGCCGGTGAACAAGCAGCAGCGCGTGCCATGGAAACCGGCCCGGCAAATGGCAGTGCGCTAGATGCACAAACCCGTGATGTGGAAACCCGCCTAAGTAATCTCATGAAACAGGAAGGGACCGAGAATTGGTCTAAAATCCGCGATGAGATGGGTCTGTCAATGGAAGAAGGTTGTGGTATTTACCGCACACCAGAACTGATGCAGAAAACGGTGGATAAACTGGCCGAGTTGAAAGAGCGCTTCAAACGCGTGAAAATCACCGATACCTCCAGTGTTTTCAATACTGACTTGCTGTACACCATTGAGCTGGGTTACGGCTTGGATGTGGCTGAATGTATGGCCCACTCTGCACTTAACCGTAAAGAATCCCGTGGCGCGCATCAGCGTCTGGATGAAGGCTGCACCGAGCGTGATGATGTTAATTTCCTCAAACACACGCTGGCCTTCCATACTCCGGGTGGCGCCCCACGCCTTGAATACAGCGACGTTAAGATTACCAAGCTGGCACCGGCAAAACGTGTTTATGGTGGCGAAGCCACCGCACAAGATGCAAAAGATTTGAAGGATAAGGAGCAGGCGAATGACTGATATGAAACTCCTGAAAATGGAGGTCATGCGCTATAACCCAGAAAGTGATAGCGAACCTCACTTCGAAACCTTTGAAGTACCTTACGATGAGCAGACCTCTCTGCTTGATGCATTAGGCTACATCAAAGATAACCTGGCACCGGACCTCTCTTATCGCTGGTCTTGCCGAATGGCGATTTGCGGCTCATGCGGCATGATGGTCAATAAGGTTCCAAAACTTGCCTGTAAGACTTTCCTACGCGAATACACTGGCGGAATGAAAGTCGAAGCACTGGGTAACTTCCCGATTGAACGTGATTTAGTCGTTGATATGACTCACTTTATTGAGAGCCTGGAAGCTATCAAGCCTTACATTATTGGTAACGAGCGGAAACCGCAAGACGGCCCGAATAAGCAGACTCCGGCTCAGATGGCGAAATACCATCAGTTCTCCGGCTGTATTAACTGTGGCTTGTGCTATGCCGCTTGCCCGCAGTTTGGCTTGAATCCTGAGTTTATCGGCCCGGCAGCTATTACCCTGGCGCACCGTTACAATTTAGATAACCGTGACCACGGTAAAAAAGAGCGTATGCCACAGCTTAACGGTAAAAATGGTGTTTGGAGCTGTACCTTCGTTGGCTACTGTTCTGAAGTTTGTCCGAAACACGTTGATCCGGCTGCTGCTATCCAACAAGGCAAGGTCGAGAGTGCTAAAGACTTCATGATCGCCATGCTTAAACCACAATAAGGGAGGGGAGACAGTAATGACTACTAAACGTAAAGCTTATGTCCGTACCATGGCCCCAAACTGGTGGCAGAAGCTCGGTTTCTACCGCTTTTATATGGTGCGCGAAGGTACATCGATTCCGACAGTATGGTTCAGTGTTCTGTTGATTTACGGCGTGTTCGCGTTGAAAAGTGGCCCGGCGGGGTGGGAAGGCTTCGTTGGTTTCCTGCAAAACCCACTGGTGTTACTGATCAATATTATTACGTTATTGGCCGCTGTGCTACATACCAAAACCTGGTTTGAACTGGCACCGAAAGCCGCCAATATTATCGTTAATAGCGAAAAAATGGGTCCAGAGCCAATTATCAAGGCACTGTGGGTTGTGACTGTCGTGGCTACCGCGATTATTCTGGCCGTTGCCTTACTCTAACTCGGAGGAGAACAAGATGAATCAAGTCCCTAAACGCTCCGATGAACCTATCTTCTGGGGTCTGTTTGGCGCGGGTGGTATGTGGAGTGCAATTATTGCGCCGGCGGTAATTCTGCTGGTTGCCATTTTGCTGCCGCTGGGTGCCTTCCCTGGTGATGCGTTGAGTTATGAGCGTATTCTGGCATTCTGTCAGAGTTTCATTGGGCGGACCTTCCTGCTGCTGATGATTATTCTGCCACTGTGGTGCGGTTTACACCGTATCCATCACGCCATGCATGATTTGAAAATCCATGTCCCTGCCGGGAAATGGGTATTCTATGGTCTGGCAGCCATTCTGAGTGTGGTCACTATCATCGGTGTCCTGACGCTGTAATTATTCATGCCTAATCTGCGGCCTGCTCTTTAGCGGGCCGTTTTTTTTCCGCACTCAGCTAATAACTCAGATTCATCTATTTGCGCCCCTGATAACTGATAGCTATTCTCAACCATAGAGTAATTATCAGAAAACTAAGGAACGCCAATGCGCCTGTGGTCAAAACTATCCGTATTAACTGCAACTCTGCTCTCGGTCGCCTGTAGCGTGACCCCGCCTAAAGACGTGAAAGTGGTTGATAACTTCCAACTCCCTCGCTACCTCGGCACCTGGTATGAAATAGCCCGGTTGGACCACTCTTTTGAACGTGGATTGGAGAGGGTCAGCGCTAATTACACGCCACGAGATGATGGTGGTGTAAAAGTCATTAACCGGGGTTATAACCCGCAGAAGCAGCAATGGCAGGAGAGTATCGGCAAAGCCTATTTTATTGGTTCCCCCCAACAAGCCTCGCTTAAAGTGTCATTCTTTGGGCCTTTCTATGGTGGCTATAATGTCATTGATTTAGATGATAAATATCAGCATGCCTTAATTGCCGGCCCTAATCGGGATTATTTGTGGATTTTATCCCGTACGCCAACGATCGATACTCAGACCCGCGATCGTTTGGTTGCCGTAGCGAGGAATTATGGTTTCCCGGTTGATAAGTTGATATGGGTTAAGCAGGAAGGGCCGAGCGCAGAGATTAAAAAGTAATAATGCTGTGTTTTAGCCTTCAATCTGTAACAGCAGATCGAACTATAACCCGATCTGCTGTTCATTCCGCGAGCGCTAAAGGAAATCCCTTGTTATGACGCCAACTTCAAGCCGATAATTCCAGCTAAAATTAGCCCCAAGCTAAACACCCGCGCCAAACTGGCAGACTCCCCAAGCAGGGCAATACCTAAAATAGCAGTACCTACCGCACCAATACCGGTCCAAACCGCATAGGCCGTGCCTGCTGGTAACGTTTTCATGGCATAGGCCAACAAAAAGACACTGACCGCCATCGCTACCAGAGTGATAACACTGGGGGTCAGCCGCGTAAAACCATGAGAATACTTCAGGCCAATAGCCCAAATAACTTCTAATAAACCAGCAATAACCAGAATAATCCAAGCCATGGTAACCACCTCGCTCAGGCGGGGTCGTCCCCGAAAAACAGATGCGTGCCCAGGTCGTCCCGAACAGCATAAAGGTAAGAGGGATACGTTATCACGCTAAATAATAAGCAGCAATATTATGGCCGATCAAAAACAAATCCGGCGGCAATCGCCGCCGATAAGAATATAAACAGACGTTTATTCAGCGCTACGTTCAATCGCACTACCTGCACTTTGAACATCTTTGCCAACACCTTTCGTGGTGTTGCAGGCGCTCAATGAAGAGATAACCAACAATGAAAAAATAATGGCGATGCTTTTCTTTAACATTATAAAGGTTCCTTATAGGGCATTTGGCTTACTCACCTTATAAGGATAGTCAAAAAAACAGCATTGCACTTTTTCCGACTCAATTAACAGCACTACAGTGCGCTATCGATAAAACCCACATCCGACAGGCCCAGATAGCAGAAAACCGCGTTTAAGCGGTTTTCTTTCATTCCCAGCGCATCTTATTTATTAAGACTTACTTAACGCGAGAAACATATTCGCCAGAGCGGGTATCAACTTTGATAACTTCGCCAACCTGTACGAATAATGGCACTTTGACCACGGCACCGGTACTCAGAGTTGCAGGCTTACCACCGGTACCGGCAGTGTCACCTTTTAGACCTGGGTCAGTGTCAGTGATTTCGAGTTCAACAAAGTTTGGTGGGCTGACAGCGATAGGCTGACCATTCCACAGAGTCACGATACATTCAGCCTGATCAATCAGCCATTTGTCGTTATCGCCAATGGCTTTGGCATCAGCTTGCAACTGCTCGTAAGTCTCGTTATTCATGAAGTGCCAGAACTCACCGTCGTTGTACAGGTAAGTCAGGTTCAAATCGTTAACGTCTGCGCCTTCGGCTGAGTCGGTAGATTTAAAGGTTTTTTCAACGCGTGAACCGGTCAGCAGGCGGCGCATCTTAACACGAGCAAAAGCTTGGCCTTTGCCTGGTTTTACGAACTCGCTGGCTTCAACTGCATAAGGCTCGCCCTCGAACATGATTTTAAGACCGGGACGAAAATCGTTGCTATAATAAGTGGCCATAATGGTCCTCAAGAAACTGGTAGTTAAGCCTAAAAAATGGCAAGTATTGTAACCCGAAACATGCCAATTAGAGAAGATTGGTTGCAACAACTCGCCGATGTAATTACTGATCCGGCCGAATTGCTAAGAATTCTTTCCTTAAATGAACACCCCAACCTGCAACAAGGTATTGAGGCTCGTCGTTTATTCCCTCTCAGAGTACCTCGCGCTTTTGTTGCGCGTATGCGGCTGGGAGATCCGTCTGACCCATTATTGCTTCAGGTGCTGACCGCACGCGAAGAGTTTATCGCAGTACCCGGTTTTACCAATGACCCGCTTGATGAACAACGCAGCGTCGTACCCGGCTTGTTGCACAAGTATCGCAACCGCGCACTGCTGCTGGTAAAAGGCGGCTGTGCCGTCAATTGCCGCTATTGTTTCCGCCGCCATTTCCCTTATCAGGATAACCAAGGCAACAAAGCCAATTGGCATCAGGCACTGGATTATATCCGCCAGCACCCAGAGCTAGACGAGATCATCTTTTCCGGCGGTGACCCGCTTATGGCGAAAGACCACGAGCTCAGTTGGTTGCTGGATGAGCTGGAAAACATATCTCACATCAAACGCTTACGCATCCATACCCGGTTACCGGTGGTTATCCCTGACCGTATCACTGCGGCGCTATGCCAGCGGCTGGGTGATACTCGATTACAAGTGCTAATGGTTACACATATAAACCACGCCAATGAAATCGATCAGCCTTTGCGGGACAGTATGGCACAGCTCAAACGGGCGGGTGTAACCCTCTTAAATCAGAGTGTGCTGTTGCGAGGGGTCAATGATGATGCCGAGGTATTGGCAACATTAAGCAATGCCTTGTTTGATGCTGGTATTCTGCCTTACTACATTCATGTACTGGATAAAGTGCAAGGTGCGGCTCACTTTATGGTCGATGATGACGAAGCACGGCTATTAATGAAAGGTCTGCTAAGCCGCGTATCCGGTTATTTGGTTCCCCGTTTAGCACGGGAAATCGGCGGTGAACCGAGCAAGACCCCGCTGGATCTCCGATTGATGCAGGATGAATAATTCGGGTGACAAATCTGCCGGGAGCAGATTTGAACGCGGCTTGCAGCGGCTTTGTAGAGGCGAGGTCCATGAATGGGCCGAGTAACGAGTGCAGCCAGAAAGATGACGGCTGTAACAAGCAGGGGATGCCATGGCATCCCCTGCTTTATTTAAATTCTTGCTTGAGCTATCAAGGGCACTTATAAACTTCACCAACCATTTTGCTATCCAGTGGTGCAAAGCTTGATAAGAAGGTTTCGCTCGGGCTGGTAGCACCGTAAATTACGTTGCCGCCCATTGCTGCTGCTTTATTACGTAGGTCATTTGCTGCCCCACGCATAGAACTGCTTTCACCGCCACCACCTGAGAACCAGTTACTCTGAGTACCAGCCACCTGGCCGACCAACTGACATTCAGCACCAGGCTTCGTATCAGAGAATTTCACTTGCTCACCCGCCGAACTTAATTGGTTAGTGGAGCTACAACCCGCCAGCAACAGCGCTGCTGAAAGGCCAAGTAACACTTTAATCCGCATTTTTTTCCCCATTCGAAGTTGAGAATCACGCTAAAGATTACCAGAAAGCACCGCTGCCGCTTAGGCATCCGTTGCCGAAATTATCCAAATACTCGATGTCGAGCCTGATGGTTAATGATTAACAGTTTACACATTAAATTACTGCCACGACTAAAAAAAGTCCTGCAATCATCACACTGAATGAAATAAAACCGCTTTTATGATGGTTGGTTACGAAATTTGAACCAGAAAAGACTGAGTATAGGATAACACGGAGTAGCGTTATGGCAGATTTTGGTGGCAATAGATAAAACAAAAGCGAGCAGGTCACCCCACTCGCTTTCATCAACAGCTTGTCCCTTTTGCTACCAATCTAATGGCAGCTCAAAGGTTGGCAGCATTACATCATGCCGCCCATGCCGCCCATACCACCCATGCCGCCAGCGCCCATATCACCGCCTTTGTCATCACGTGGCAGGTCAGTGATCATGCACTCGGTAGTGATCATCAGACCAGCAATAGAGGCTGCGTACTGCAGAGCAGAACGAGTCACTTTAGTTGGATCCAAGATACCCATCGCGATCATGTCACCGTATTCTTCGGTATAAGCGTTGTAGCCGTAGCTGCCTGAACCCGCTTTAACGTTGTTCGCGATAACAGAGGCTTCTTCACCGGCGTTAACCACGATCTGACGCAGTGGAGATTCCATCGCACGCAGAGCAACTTTGATACCGACGTTCTGGTCTTCGTTATCACCTTTCAGACCCGATTTAGTGATAGCAGATGCAGCACGAATCAGTGCAACACCACCACCAGCCACTACGCCTTCTTCTACTGCCGCACGGGTTGCGTGCAGAGCATCTTCAACGCGTGCTTTCTTCTCTTTCATTTCAACTTCAGTTGCGGCACCAACTTTGATAACGGCAACGCCGCCAGCCAGTTTAGCGACACGCTCTTGCAGTTTTTCTTTGTCGTAGTCAGAAGTCGCATCTTCAATTTGCTGACGGATCTGAGTAACACGACCCTGGATTGACGCTTCGTCGCCTACGCCATCGATAATGATAGTGGTATCTTTATTGATAACAACGCGTTTTGCCTGACCCAGATCTTCCAGAGTGGTTTTTTCCAGTTCCAGACCGATCTCTTCAGAGATAACAGTACCACCAGTCAGTGTCGCGATGTCTTGCAGCATAGCTTTACGACGGTCGCCGAAGCCAGGTGCTTTAACCGCTGCAACTTTAACAATACCGCGCATGGTGTTAACCACCAGGGTCGCCAGGGCTTCGCCTTCAACGTCTTCTGCGACAATCAGCAGTGGTTTACCGGCTTTCGCTACCGCTTCCAGCACTGGCAGCATTTCACGGATGTTAGAGATTTTCTTGTCAGCCAGCAGGATGAATGGGCTTTCAAGTTCAATAGAACCGGTTTCTGGTTTATTGATGAAGTAAGGAGACAGGTAACCACGGTCAAACTGCATACCTTCAACTACGTCCAGCTCGTCTTGCAGGCCTGAACCTTCTTCAACGGTGATAACGCCTTCTTTACCGACCTTTTCCATCGCTTGAGCGATAAGCTCACCTACGGTGGAGTCAGAGTTGGCAGAGATAGTCCCTACCTGAGCGATAGCTTTAGAATCAGAGCAAGGTACAGACAGTTTTTTCAGCTCTTCAACAGCAGCGATAACTGCTTTGTCGATACCGCGCTTCAGGTCCATTGGGTTCATGCCGGCCGCAACTGCTTTCAGGCCTTCAGTGATAATGGATTGAGCCAATACAGTTGCAGTAGTGGTACCGTCACCCGCAGCGTCATTCGCTTTAGAGGCAACTTCTTTAACCATCTGTGCACCCATGTTCTCAAACTTGTCTTCCAGTTCGATCTCACGCGCAACTGAAACACCATCTTTGGTGATAGTTGGAGAGCCAAAAGACTTGTCCAGAACTACGTTACGGCCTTTCGGGCCTAGGGTCACTTTCACTGCATCAGCAAGGATGTTTACGCCGCGTAGCATTTTGATGCGTGCGTCGTTACCGAATTTTACGTCTTTAGCTGCCATTGGTATTTCCCTTAACTCGTTCAGTTCAGAAGATTAGAGAGCGTGAATTACGCTTCAACAATTGCCAGAATGTCGCTTTCGGACATGATCAACACTTCTTCATGGTCGATCTTCTCTGACTTCACGCCGTAACCATCGTTGAAAATAACGACGTCGCCTACTTTCACATCCAGCGGCTTGATTTCGCCGTTATCCAGGATGCGACCATTGCCGACTGCCAGTACTTCACCACGAGTAGATTTACCCGCTGCAGTGCCAGTCAGAACGATGCCGCCAGCAGATTTGGATTCAACTTCTTTGCGCTTGACGATAACGCGGTCATGCAATGGACGAATTTTCATTGATAGCTCTCCTATGAGAAGGTCCGTATCAGATTTAGGATTAATATCGGTATGCCTTCATAACCGATACCGTGACATTCTAAGTGGGGGCAGCCTCTCATCCCTTCAAGGGAGACGACAAAAAAAATTTCACTTTTTTTCACCCTGAGCAGGAAGATTCTCATCCCCAGGTGGCCTACCCACCACAGAAAGCCCTGTGATTTACTTTATAAATTTATGATTAATAAACAGGCTATTAGAATAAGCCCACAACTTACTTCTCATCTTTGAAACGATTATCTGTAGGTTTATCATCCTCATCGGGATGATGCTCTACGGTGAAGTGGTCATCAGCTTTGCGCTGAAACTCACCATCAAAGGTATTGCCACCGCCCATTGGGCCAGTACCATTGTGAGTAAAACCGCCACCACGATAAATATTCAGATGTGGCATCAGTTTTAGCGTTAACGATTTTTGAATCGGTGGTAATAGCAGCAACAAACCGAGGAAGTCGGTGAAGAAGCCGGGGATCAACAGCAAGAAGCCAGCCAAGATCAGCGACACACTTTTAACCATCTCCGCCGCCGGGCTTTCCCCGGCAGCCAGTTTTTGCTGCATCTGCATAAAGGTTTTTATCCCCTGGTTACGCACCAGAGAGATCCCCACACAGGAGCTAAGGATCACCAACAGCAGGGTAACCAACACACCCAATACAGCTGCAACCTTGATAAATATCGATATTTCTATATATGCCAATAAAAATATCAGCGCTAACGGTAACCAACGCACCGCATTCTCCTTATTCCAATCATTCAGTATCCCTCATCAGGTAAACCTGCCTGACAGATACCATGAAAACCTTGACCCGGCTGATGCTAACACGCCATTTCCCCTCGATTAGCGGATTGCAGCGTCAGCTCCCCCTTCAACGTGGGTCGACTACAGTAAAATGGTGATGGTTGGCTCTATTTTCAAGTTGCAGCCATACTTTTATTACTAATTAATCTAACTGTGAGAAGAATCACAGATATCAGATCATCTCGATTAATTCCGACCATATAGTGATCTCAGTTCAAGGCTTTTTGTCGCTAAGCAGCATATGATCCTGTCAGCAAGAAGATGAGTGGTTAATCTTTCCGCACTAAAGGTTCATAGCGGCATCATATTGCTCACGGCGGCATTATTAAATTAACAAATACAAAACAAGACAGCACAATAGAGAAGGTTCTCATGTCAAATAACATTCGTATTGAAGAAGACCTGTTAGGTACACGAGAAGTCCCCGCAGAGGCTTACTACGGTGTTCATACCCTGCGTGCGATTGAAAACTTCTATATCAGTAACAGCAAAATCAGTGATGTTCCAGAGTTTGTACGCGGCATGGTCATGGTAAAAAAAGCAGCGGCAATGGCGAACAAAGAGCTACACACTATTCCACGCAAAATCGCGGATATCATTATTCAGGCATGTGATGAAGTTCTGGATAAAGGGAAGTGTATGGATCAGTTCCCGGTTGACGTGTTCCAAGGCGGCGCCGGTACCTCTTTAAACATGAACACCAACGAAGTTCTGGCCAATATCGGTCTGGAGCTGATGGGCTACCAGAAGGGAGAGTATCAATACCTTAACCCTAACGACCATCTGAACAAATGCCAATCCACCAACGATGCCTACCCAACCGGTTTCCGCATTGCGGTTTATACTTCCATCATGAAGTTGATCGAGGCGATTGATCAGTTAAAAGAAGGTTTCGAAAGAAAATCCAAAGAATTCGAAAAAATCCTGAAAATGGGCCGTACTCAGTTACAGGATGCGGTGCCAATGACGCTGGGTCAGGAATTCAAAGCCTTTGCTATCTTATTAAAAGAAGAAACCAAGAACCTGCAACGTACCGCAGAATTGCTGCTGGAAGTTAACCTGGGTGCCACCGCTATCGGTACTGCGCTGAACACACCAGAAGGCTACTCACAGTTAGCAATACAGAAATTATCTGAAATCAGTGGTTTGGCTTGTGTTCCGGCGGAAGACCTGATCGAAGCTACTTCTGACTGTGGCGCTTACGTGATGGTGCACAGTGCGCTAAAACGCCTGGCCGTTAAGATGTCAAAAATCTGCAACGACTTACGTTTGCTGTCATCTGGCCCACGTACTGGTCTGAATGAAATCAATCTGCCAGAATTACAGGCAGGTTCTTCAATCATGCCGGCCAAAGTTAACCCGGTTATCCCTGAAGTCGTTAACCAGGTTTGTTTTAAGGTGATCGGTAACGACACTTGCATTACTATGGCGGCCGAAGCAGGCCAACTCCAGTTGAACGTTATGGAGCCAGTGATTGGTCAGGCTATGTTTGAGTCTATCCATATCCTGACAAACGCCTGTTATAACCTGTTGGAAAAATGCATTAACGGTATTACTGCCAACAAAGAGGTCTGCGAACGTTACGTCTTTAACTCCATCGGTATCGTCACCTATCTCAACCCATTCATTGGCCACCATAATGGTGACATCGTGGGTAAAATCTGTGCAGAAACCGGTAAAAATGTGCGGGAAGTTGTTCTAGAACGCGGCTTGTTGACTGAAGCTGAGCTGGACGACATTTTCTCTGTTGAAAACCTGATGCATCCGGCTTATAAAGCGAAACGTTATACCGATGAAAATGAACAATAAAATAATCATCCGGTAGCCCTGAAAGGCACGCATGCTCCTCTGGACGGCGTGCCTTTTTACTTTCTGGCAAACACAATTTTTTAACTTTAATTTTTCATTTGGATCAAGGAGTAAACACTATGATAGCCGTAGAGTTAGTCATCGTCCTACTGGCCATTTTTTTAGGGGCCAGATTAGGTGGTATCGGTATCGGTTTTGCAGGCGGCATCGGTGTTTTGGTTTTAGCCATGATTGGCGTTAAACCCGGTAGCATTCCGTTCGATGTTATCTCAATTATTATGGCCGTTATTGCTGCAATCTCTGCGATGCAGGTAGCGGGCGGTATGGATTATCTGGTACAGCAAACTGAAAAGTTACTGCGTAAGAATCCAAAACACATCACCATTCTTGCTCCGCTGGTCACTTATTTTCTGACCATCTTTGCCGGGACAGGTAACATTTCTCTTTCAGCACTGCCCGTGATTGCAGAAGTGGCGAAAGAGCAAGGCATTAAACCTTGCCGCCCTCTGTCCACAGCAGTGGTCTCCGCACAGATAGCCATTACTGCCTCACCGATTTCCGCGGCAGTGGTTTACATGTCTTCCGTTATGGAAGGTCATGGCGTTAGCTATCTGCATCTGCTGATGATAGTCATCCCCTCTACCCTGTGTGCGGTGCTGGTGATGTCGCTGATCGTATCCTTGTGCTTTAACTCCAAACTGTCTGATGACCCTATCTATATCAAACGCTTGGAAGAAGGCTTAGTAACACTGCGCGGCGACACTGTAAAAGTGATCAAGCCACGGGCTAAAACGTCAGTGCTGCTGTTCCTGGCCGGCGTTCTTTGTGTGGTTGCCTATGCGATTATCAACAGCCCAAGTGTCGGTCTGGTTGCAACTCCGCTGATGAATACCACTAACGCCATCCTGATCATCATGCTGAGTGTGGCAACTATCACTACGCTGGTATGCTCGGTTGATACCGATTCAATCCTGAACTCCAGCACCTTCAAAGCCGGTATGAGTGCCTGTATCTGTATCCTGGGTGTAGCCTGGTTAGGTGATACCTTTGTACAGCACAACCTTGAGTGGATTAAAGAAACTGCGGGTAGCCTGATTCAGGCCCACTCATGGTTACTGGCCGTTATCTTCTTCTTCTGTTCTGCACTGTTGTACTCTCAGGCTGCAACTGCCAAGGCGTTGATGCCAATGGCAATGGCCCTGAACGTGTCACCACTGGCAGCCATTGCTTCTTTCGCGGCGGTGTCTGGTCTGTTTATTCTGCCAACCTACCCAACATTGGTAGCCGCGGTACAAATGGATGACACTGGTACCACGCGTATTGGTCGTTTCGTGTTTAACCATCCATTCTTCATCCCTGGCACCATCGGGGTGGCGCTGGCCGTTTGCTTCGGTTTTGTGATGGGCAGTCTGGTTCTGTAAGCGTTTTGGGGCGCAATTCATTTGCGCCCCACTCACATCAACAATTTTCCTCTACAACGCTCATTGGCAACTTTCATCGAATCCATCTCACTGTTACATAAATCATCTTCTGACCTGCCCACGCTTCGCGCTATAGTATCCAGGCAAGTATTCAGGTAACGCGTATATTCAGCACGTTACGCTCCGCTTCGTCATATAAGCCACGCGACCGATGAGGTTAAGATGTCTGATTGTGATGCAATTGTGGTATTGTGCACCGCCCCTGATGAAGCCAGCGCGCAAGATTTAGCCGCGCAGGTTCTGGGTGAGAAATTGGCCGCCTGTGCCACGCTGTTGCCCGGTGCAACCTCGATTTACTACTGGGAAGGTAAGCTCCAGCAAGAGTATGAAGTACAACTCTTGTTTAAGAGCGATACAGATCATCAGCAAGCCCTTCTCAGTTACATCAAACAACATCACCCCTACCAGACGCCAGAATTACTGGTGTTACCGGTACAGGGCGGAGATAAAGATTACCTGTCATGGCTCAACGCTTCATTACTCTGATTCTGCTGCTGTGCAGTGCTTTACTCGCACCGCACAGCGCACAGGCTTCACTATTTGGTGAGAGCTCCCCTCTTGGCCAAAAAAGCAGCCAGAGCCGGTTTCTTCCGGTCGATAGGGCGTTTGCCTTTGATTTTCGCCAACAAGGTGACCAGCTCACACTGAGTTGGCAGATTCATCCCGATTATTATCTGTATCGCCAGCAAATAAAAATTGTGCCACAGCACGCCACTCTCGGGGAATTTACTCTGCCAGAGGGTATTGCGCATCATGATGAGTTCTACGGTGAAGTGGCGATTTTCAAACAGCAGCTCGTGCTGAAAATCCCGATTTCGCAGGCTGCGGAAGGCGCGAGTGTCAGTGTCACCTATCAGGGCTGCGCCGAAGCTGGTTTCTGTTACCCGCCAGAAGTGCGGGTGGTGCCGCTTAATGCCGTTATCGCAAGCTCTGCAACCCCCGCCGTTAACCCACAGGGCACGGCACAGCCCCTCCAAGAAAGCGCGCCCACACCGGCTGAATTACCCTTCTCACCACTATGGGCGCTGTTAATTGGTATCGGCATCGCCTTTACCCCCTGCGTATTGCCAATGTATCCGCTGATTTCCGCCATTATTCTTGGCCGTGAAAAGCCCCACAGCCAGCGGCGAATATTGATACTGGCGGTGGTGTACGTGCAGGGCATGGCGTTGACCTATACCTTGCTCGGTTTGGTGGTGGCGGCGGCTGGCTTACAATTTCAGGCCGCGCTGCAACACCCGTATGTGTTGATTGGGCTATCGGTGCTGTTCGTATTATTGGCGCTATCGATGTTTGGCCTCTATTCGCTGCAACTGCCCTCGTCACTGCAAACCCGGTTGGTGCAGTGGAGTAGCAGCCAACGTGGCGGCTCGCTGGCCGGTGTCTTTGCCATGGGCGCACTGGCGGGCCTGATTTGCTCGCCGTGCACCACCGCGCCCCTCAGCGCCATTTTGCTGTATATCGCGCAAAGCGGAAATATGCTGGCCGGTGGCGGTACGTTGTATTTGTATGCGTTAGGTATGGGTATTCCACTGGTAGTTGTAACGCTGTTTGGCAACAAGCTGATCCCACGTAGCGGCCCATGGATGCAATATGTCAAAGAAGCTTTCGGCTTTGTGATTCTGGCGCTGCCGGTATTTCTGCTGGAAAGAGTACTGGGTGATGTCTGGGGCTTGCGTTTATGGAGCCTGCTGGCCATCGCCTTCTTCGGCTGGGCATTTGTACTCAGCCTTAAAGCTCATTCTGGCTGGGCGCGGGCCTTACAGTTGTTGCTATTGGCAGCACTGTTAATCGCTGCCCGCCCGTTACAGGATTGGGCTTTTAATGGCAACACACAGCAGATTGAAATCAAACACTTAACCTTCCAGCCAGTGGCTAATTTGCCGCAATTACAGGCTGCATTAGCGCAAGCGCAGGGCAAGCCGGTGATGCTGGATCTGTATGCCGACTGGTGCGTGGCCTGTAAAGAGTTTGAGAAATATACCTTCAGTGATAGCTATGTTCAGCGCCAGCTCGCGGATACTGTGCTCATTCAGGCTGATGTCACTAGCAACAGCGCCGAACATGCGGCGATGTTGAAAGAACTCAAGGTATTGGGCTTACCGACTATTCTATTTTTTGATGCGCAGGGTAAAGAAGTTCCCGCCGCCAGAGTGACCGGTTTTATGAACGCCGCTGAGTTCTTAGCACATTTGCAGCAAACCATGCCGCGCTAAACCATGCGAATGGTCTGGCGCGGTAGGTTATCAATTACTGCACGGTAGCCGCATCGGATAAGCGCTTTTTCATCTGGCTATATTGTTGCTCAACATAGTGCTCCGCCGCGTTTTGATCACTAATCGCCTCAACCTTAACGGCACAATGCTTGAATTCCGGTGTTTTTGACACCGGATCAACATGATCCACCGTCAACTCATTACAAGCACCAATCCACCACTGATAGGTCATATACACCGCCCCTAGGTTGGCTCGATCGGTAACACTGGCACGAGCGATCACTTTGCCACGCCGCGAGGAGATCCAGATCAGTGCCTGATCAACCACACCGAGCTGGCTGGCATCCTCTGGGTGTATTTGTACATAGCCAGGCTCATCTGCCAGAATCTTCAATGTAGCGCAGTTACCGGTCATCGAGCGGCAACTGTAGTGGCCCACCTCCCGCACGGTGCAAAGTGCCAGTGGGTAATCAGGGTTAGTCTGCTCATGGGGCGGTTGCCATGGTGCACAACTGAGTAAGCCTTTACCGTCCTCAGTAGCAAACTGGCTATCAGTATAGAGATACGGCGTGCCGGGGTGATCTTCTGTCGGGCAAGGCCATTGGACATAACCCAAACCGGCCATTTTCTCGTAGGTTGCACCATAGAACGGTGGGCACAGGTTGCGCATTTCATCCCAAATTTGGCGAGTATTTTGATACGCCATTGGGTAACCCATTGCCGTGGATATCAGGCTAATTATTTCCCAGTCAGGCTTCACATCGCCTTTCGGCTCGATGGCTTTGTTAAAATGCTGGAAGCCACGATCGGCGCTGGTATAAACCCCTTCATGTTCACCCCACGAGGTCGCTGGGAGTACCACATCCGCCAATTCGGCGGTTTTAGTCATAAAGATATCCTGCACCACCACCAGCTCTAATGCCTCGAACGCGGCGCGCATTGCAGCCAAATCAGGTTCGGTCTGGATTGGATCTTCACCAAACACGTAATAGGCTTTCAACTTGCCTTCTGCAACTTTATGCGGCACATCGGTAATCGAGTAACCGATATGCGCGGGTAACTCAGGCACTCCCCAGGCAGCAGCGAAGCGGCTTCTGGCTTCATCATCAGTCACTTTCTCATAACCGGGGAAGGTATTGGGCAGCACGCCCATATCACACGCGCCCTGCACATTATTTTGGCCGCGTACCGGCCCGACGCCAACATTTGGCCGCCCCAGATTACCGGTTAATAACGCCAGCGAAGACAAGCCCTTAACCACATCGACCGCCTGCCCCCATTGGGTGACGCCCATGCCCCACAAGATAGTGGCCGCCGGAGCGGCAGCATAAGTGCGCATGGCCTGTCGTACCGCTTGTGCCGGCAAGCCAGTAATGTGTTCAACATCCTCTGGGCGGTAATCTGCCACTCCAGCTTGCAGTTCTTCAAAGCCGCGCGTATGTGCACGAACATAATTAGCGTCGTACAGTTTTTCTTCAATCAGCACATAGATAAAGGCATTCACCAGTGCCATATTCGCGCCATTTTTCAGTGCCAACCATTGATCAGCAATACGGGCAGTTTCAATATGTCGCGGATCGCAAACGATCAGTTTGGCTCCCTTGTTTTTGGCCTTGAGGATCCGTCTGGCAACAATCGGGTGAGAGTCAGCCGCGTTATAACCAAACACCAACACACAGTCGGTATTTTCAATCTCACCAATCGAGTTACTCATCGCCCCATTGCCCAGTGTTTGCTGCAATCCTGCTACCGAGGGGCCATGACACAGTCGAGCGCAACAATCGATATTGTTGGTGCCGATGGCGGCACGTGCAAACTTCTGCATCACATAGTTGGCCTCATTGCCCGGCCCCCTTGAGGAGCCAGTCATCATGATGGCATCCGCACCATGGCGCTTTTTTATTGCTTTGAGTTTGGTGGTAATAAAGGCAATGGCTTCCTGCCAGCTCACACGCTGAAATGCCTCACCCCGCTTATGCCGTAATAATGGCGCGGTCAGTCGTGGGGTTAGCAACCGGGTATCGTTGAGGAAATCCCAGCCATAGTAACCTTTCAGGCATAACTCCCCCTGATTTGTGACACCATTGGCCGGCTGGGCGCCAACAATTTCGCCATCCTCAACCAATAAGTTTAATTTGCATCCAGAACCGCAATAAGGGCAGACCGTGAGGATCTTTTCCATTTTATTATCCTTATGACCACAAAGGTTACCGGACGATACCCGGCGCAGCACCACGAGCAGCGCGCAATTGCCTGTCCCGCTGTAGCGTTTCCAACGCCATCGGCGTCACCAATTTCAATGCGTTGGTTGGGCAGACTTCTATACAGGCTGGGCCTGCCTCACGGGAATGGCATAAATCACATTTATGCGCTTGCGCCCGTACCATTGAGTCATGGCTTGGCTGCTCAACCATATTCATCGCCCCGAATGGGCAGACCAACATGCAGGTTTTGCAGCCAATACAGCGAGATGCCATTACCTGAACCCCATGAATGCCTGTGACAATGGCACCGTTCGGGCAGGAGTTCTCGCAGGGCGCATCCTCACATTGATGACACAAGATTGGGGTGCTGACGGCAAAGCTTTTCATTACGCTCAAGCGCGGATGGAACTGCTCTGGCGTAATGGTGCTGGCGTTATTATCGGGGCTGTGCGCCACCACACAGGCAATTTCACAGGTGCGGCAACCAATGCACTGCGTCATATCGGCGATTACAAATCGGTTCATCTTCTCTCCTGGCCGCCGGGGTTATAAAACATTGAGATAATAAGCAATGCTTTCGGCCGCTTTGCGCCCCTCGGCAATGGCCGTGACAATCAGATCTGCGCCACGCACGATGTCACCACCCGCAAAGATTTTTGGGTTACTGGTTTGATACGGGTAACCGGAAATCGTCGGTGCGACCACTCGCCCCTGCTTATCCAGCACCACATTGTGTTCTGCCAGCCACGACATACGGTGCGGGCTAAAACCAAAGGCCATAATCACCGCGTCGGCCGGAATAATGTGCTCGGAGCCGGTGATTGGGCGGGCCTGCCGCCGCCCTTTAGCATCTGCCTGCCCCATTTCAGTGCGAACCATTTTGATACCAGTAACCTGCCCCTGTTCATCCACCTCAATCTTTTGTGGCTGAAGATTGAACATAAATTCGGCCCCCTCCTCGCGCGCATTTTTCACCTCTCGCTTGGAGCCAGGCATGTTCTTTTCATCACGGCGGTAAGCACAAATCACGCTGCTAGCACCATGGCGCAACGACGTACGCACACAATCCATCGCAGTATCGCCGCCGCCCAAAACCACTACCCGTTGGTTTTCCATGCTGACATAAGGGTGAGCACCACTGCCCGCGTACCCCATCAGGTGTTGGGTATTGCCGATCAGGAATGGCAAAGCATCGTAAACCCCTTGAGCATCCTCATTTTCCAACCCGGAGCGCATTGAACGGTATGTTCCCACGCCGAGGAATAGGGCATCGAAATCACTAAGCAGGCTCTCCATGGTGATATCCCGCCCAATCTCGGTATTTAGGCAGAACTCGACACCCATCTCGCTAAAAATCTCACGCCGACGGGTCATCACACCTTTCTCTAATTTGAATGCCGGAATACCAAAGGTTAACAAACCACCGATTTCGGGATAACGATCAAACACCACCGGTGTAATGCCGTTACGGACCAGAATATCCGCACACCCTAACCCCGCAGGCCCTGCACCGATGATAGCAACACGTTTACCCGTGGGTTTGACTTGCGACATATCCGGCCGCCAGCCGGTGGCTAATGCCGTTTCCGTAATATGCCGTTCAATCTGACCAATCGTCACTGCGCCATCGTGGTCGTTTAAAGTACAAGCTTGTTCACACAAACGGTCCTGCGGGCAAACTCGGCCACATATCTCTGGCAAACTACTGGTTTGGTGGGATAACTCAGCTGCTTCATGAATACGGCCCTGATGAGCCAATGAAATCCATTTCGGGATAGCGTTATGTAGCGGGCAGGTCCACTGACAGATGGTTTTATCACCGCAATTTAAACAACGTTCAGCCTGCTCATGGATTTGGCCTTCGGTGAACGGCAGATAGATCTCGGCAAAACTTGCCTTACGCTCCGCCAGTGGGATTTTTTTAGGCTCAAGGCGCGGTGTTCGTGGCCGCTGCAATAGATTAACCGGTGCCACATCACGAATATTTTTGCTCAGTGGGCTGAATGAGTGCGCCGCGCCAGCAGAAGTAGCACTACTGAACAAACGGCCATTGTGCTCATTCAATGCGGTGCGCTGGCGCTTTTGCTGCTGTTGCCGGAGTAGATAATGTTGATCAACCAGTGTCAGGGCCTGCGTCGGACAGGTTTTGATACAAGCAGGGCCATCAGGCTGATCAATACAAAGGTCGCATTTCTGTGCTTCAGTACGTTGATAGGCATCGGCCAGACGATGACTCGCAGGTTGTACCGTCTCGGTCACCACCGTCATCATGCCAAACGGGCAGGCGATCATGCAGGTTTTGCAGCCGATACATTTTTCCTGAATAACCTGAACACTGTTATTTAACTCAACGATGGCACCATTCGGGCAAGTGCTGGCACAAGGGGCATCTTCACAATGGTGACAAAAGACCGCAGTGGCACTTTGGTTACCTTTAAATACTTTCACCCGAGGTGTGAAATAGTCAGGTTTATCAGGGAATGTCCCCTCATGATGAGCGACCACACAAGCTACTTCACAGCTCCGACAGCCAATACAACTTTCGGCGTCAGCCACAATAAATGGATTCATCTTATTTCTTCCCAGAAGTCACGCCATTGCCGGATAAATAATTATTATTTGCAACAACTATTCACAACTCTATCAAATCATTAACCTTACAAACATAGTGTCTATAATATTGTATTATTACAATTAATTTTTAATGCAAAAGAATCGTGCCATTGCTGATATTTCGGGATAATTAAATAGGCAAATGCACGAAGATAAAGAGTAATAAATAGCGGGAAGAATCGATTAATCACAGTTATTTTACCCAGTTATTTACAATAATAAAGAGATTTAACTCGGACAATGTTAATTAGATGTTTATTTACCCCATCTGAATACTAAAGATAATTTTGATCTAGATCAGTTTATTATCAGGATTAAAAATAATCTCATTGGGATATAACCAAACTAGTTGCTGTTGCGGTAAGACCGCTCGCACCGTCGCAACCTCAAGTCCGACGGGTATTTGTGATGATAACCCCACTTCGCTGTACAGCCACACAACAATTAAATAATTTAGCCGCATTTTTTTGGGCCTATGCACAATGCGAATTATTTCTCCGCTCCATATAATGTATCTGGCGCTAACGAAGACATTTATGAAAATTGATTTTTTTATTTATATAACACCAAATAAAAAATAGGTTATTGCATCTCATTCATAACGAATTTAAATGCGGCAACCTAAATAATGATTATAGAGGGTATAAAAATGAGTCTGGAAGCCGCTGTGACTGAAAAACGGACCCACGTCCGATATATAATATTATTGATTATCTTTATTGTGACTGCAATTAACTATGCTGACCGGGCAACATTGTCAATTGCAGGCACCGAAGTGGCAAAAGAATTGCAATTAGATGCTGTTGCAATGGGTTATATCTTCTCAGCCTTTGGTTGGGCTTACCTGCTAATGCAAATACCGGGTGGTTGGTTATTAGACCGCTACGGCTCCAAGCGGGTCTACACCTATAGCCTGTTCTTCTGGTCGTTATTTACCTTTACGCAAGGGTTTGTCGACATGTTCCCGATAGCGTATGCCGCTATCTCCATGTTTATCATGCGCTTTATGTTAGGTTTCTCTGAAGCCCCCTCTTTCCCGGCTAACGCCAGAATTGTCGCGGCCTGGTTTCCAACCAAAGAAAGAGGCACCGCTTCAGCCATTTTTAACTCTGCACAATACTTCTCTCTGGCCCTTTTCTCTCCGTTATTAGGTTATTTAACCTTTGCCTGGGGCTGGCAGCATGTATTTACTGTGATGGGCGGGCTAGGTTTCGTATTAACCATTGCCTGGGTTAAATTTATCCATAACCCGACCGATCACCCGGGTATGTCTGCATCTGAACTTGAATACATAAAACAAGGTGGTGCTGTTGTCGATATGGACCACAAGAAACCTGACGGTCATAAAAGCGGTCCTAAATTAGATTATCTGAAGCAATTATTGGCTAGCCGAATGATGTTAGGTGTCTTCTTTGGTCAATACTTTATTAATACCATTACCTGGTTCTTCCTAACCTGGTTCCCCATTTATTTAGTACAAGATAAAGGGATGTCTATTTTAAAAGTGGGGATGGTGGCCTCTATCCCGGCATTGTGCGGATTTGCCGGTGGTGTATTAGGTGGCGTATTCTCTGACTCACTCATTAAACGTGGTCACTCTCTGACTTTTGCCCGTAAAGTCCCTATCGTGTTAGGTATGTTATTGGCATCAAGCATTATTCTGTGTAACTACGTCGATAGTGACGTAGTGGTGGTCGCACTGATGGCATTGGCCTTCTTTGGTAAAGGTTTCGGTGCATTGGGCTGGCCAGTTATTGCTGATACCGCACCAAAAGAAATTGTTGGTTTATGTGGCGGATTATTTAACGTATTTGGTAACGTCGCCTCTATTGTCACACCGCTGGTTATCGGTTATCTGGTGAAAGAATTACACTCCTTTAATGCCGCATTAATCTTTGTTGGATGCTCTGCCATTATGGCTATGTTCTGCTACTTATTTGTTGTAGGCGATATCAAACGTCTGGAATTGAAAACATCTTAAGGGAATAACAATAGGTGCCTCTTATGGGGCACTTGTTGTTTGAAATATAGCGACAGGACACCTAATGAAAATAGTCATCGCACCAGACTCTTATAAAGAAAGTTTATCGGCAATAGCAGTAGCTCAGGCTATTGAACAAGGTTTTAGAGAAATATTCCCTTATGCTGAATACATCAAGATCCCCGTGGCTGATGGTGGTGAAGGCACTGTCGACGCCATGATCAGCGCAACCGGCGGCCAAAAAATCATGACTGATGTTACCGGGCCGCTGGGTAATAAAATCCAGGCTTTCTGGGGATTATCAGGTGATAGGAAGTCGGCTTTTATTGAGATGGCAGCGGCCAGCGGACTGGAATTGGTCCCTCCCGAATTGAGGAACCCGTTAAATACTACCTCCTACGGTACCGGTGAATTAATCCGTGCGGCGCTGCAAACAGGCGTGCGTCATATTATTATCGGTATCGGTGGCAGTGCCACCAACGATGGCGGTGCAGGTATGGTACAGGCGCTAGGAGCCAAATTGCGTAACGCCTACGGCGCAGAGATTGATTTTGGTGGCGGCAGTTTACATAACATTGCCTCGATAGATGTGTCGCAGCTGGACCCACGCCTTAAAGATTGCCGCATTGAAGTCGCTTGTGATGTGACCAATCCGCTGACCGGTGAGCAAGGTGCTTCCGCTATTTTTGGCCCACAGAAGGGGGCTACGGCCGCAATGATTGTGATACTGGATAATAACCTGGTCCATTACGCGCAGATGGTTAAACAATATCTGGGAATAGACGTAGATAGGATACCCGGCGCGGGGGCCGCTGGCGGTATGGGGGCCGCATTGTTAGCATTTTGCGGTGCACAGTTGCGCCAGGGCGTGGAGATAGTCGCTGAAGCATTAGACCTGGAAACCTATATCAAAGACTGTCATTTCGTTCTGACCGGTGAAGGCCGGATAGACAGCCAAAGTATCAATGGCAAAGTCCCGGTCGGTGTCGCTCGATTAGCCAAAAAATACAATAAACCAGTGATTGGTATTGCCGGCAGCCTGGCTACCGATGCCAACATTGTTCATCAACATGGTGTTGATGCTATTTTCAGTATTATTTACCATATTTGTACACTTGACGATGCACTCTCTCAGGCAACTGAAAATATCAGAACTGCTTCTCGCAATATCGCCTCTGTTATTAATATTGGCATAGCCTCATTTGATATCAAAGCATCATTTGATATCAAAGCATCAGCATAATAAAAGCCCGCGTACCCCTTTTTAACATAGCCCTTTGTCGAAGGGCTTTTTTTATATGCATTTTTAATGTCAAAGTATGTCGGCGATAAATGACCTTTTCGTGATAATGCTCACCTGCTTTTGGGCTTGCGAACAAAAATAGGCATTAAACCCATTAGCATCTAGGTCATCCGCACAATGCCTTGCTCTTTTTAGCGGCGTATACTTATTTACAAGCTAGTGAGCATTATGTTTAAGACAAATAATGGCTGTATTGATAAAAATAACAGTTATGTTATCAACATAATTATCGTACCCAAAAAAATTAAAGGGTATATAAGGGAAATATTATGAGCATTTGTAATAGTCCTGTAGACAACCCGCTTTATATTAAAGTACAGGACGCGGATAATGTTGCCATTGTGGTTAATAACAATGGCCTATGTGCTGGCACTCGGTTTAAATGTGGCCTTGAACTTATTGAGCATGTGCCACAAGGCCATAAAGTGGCTTTGGTCGATATTCCTAAAGGCGGCCCAATCATTCGTTATGCTGAGGTGATTGGTCTGGCAGTGCGGGATATCGCTCGCGGCGGCTGGATAGATGAATCGTTGGTTGAATTACCTGCCGCACCTGCACTGGAGACCTTACCCCTTGCCACCGCAGTCCCCGAGGCTCTGCCACCACTGGAAGGTTATACCTTTGAGGGCTATCGCAACGCTGACGGCAGTGTCGGGACCAAAAACCTACTCGCGATTACCACCAGCGTACATTGCGTCGCTGGCGTGGTGGATTATGTGGTCAATATCATTGAGCGCACCCTACTACCCAAATATCCCAATGTCGATGGCGTAGTTGCACTGAATCACTTATATGGCTGTGGAGTGGCAATCAATGCCCCAGCAGCGGTAGTGCCCATTCGCACTATTCATAACTTGGCCCTTAACCCCAATTTTGGTGGCGAAGTGATGGTCGTCGGTCTCGGTTGTGAAAAGCTCCAACCCGAGCGGCTGCTGGAAGGGACACCTGACGTGCAGGTTATCTCACTGGATGAAAGCAATATCGTGCGCTTGCAGGATGAGAAACACATCGGCTTCCGTTCCATGGTCGATGACATTCTGCAAGTGGCGGAAAAGCACCTGCAACGCCTGAATATGCGCCAACGTGAAACCTGCCCGGCCTCTGAATTGGTGGTCGGTATGCAATGCGGTGGCAGTGACGCTTTCTCTGGCGTAACCGCCAACCCTGCAGTGGGCTATGCTTCAGACTTACTGGTGCGTTGCGGCGCAACCGTCATGTTCTCTGAAGTCACGGAAGTGCGTGATGCTATCCATCTGTTAACCCCACGGGCGATTAACGAGGAGGTTGGCAGAAGGTTACTGGAAGAGATGAAATGGTACGACGACTATCTCGAAACCGGCAAAACCGATCGTAGCGCCAACCCTTCACCCGGGAATAAAAAGGGCGGATTGGCAAACGTCGTGGAAAAAGCACTCGGTTCCATTGCCAAATCCGGCCGCAGCGCCATTGTGGAAGTGCTTTCACCGGGGCAGCGCCCCACCAAGCGTGGGCTGATTTTTGCAGCCACCCCAGCCAGTGATTTTGTCTGCGGCACGCAACAGTTAGCATCTGGTATTACCGTTCAGGTATTTACCACCGGGCGCGGCACCCCTTATGGTCTGGCGGCAGTGCCGGTAATCAAAATGGCAACCCGCACTGATCTGGCTAACCGCTGGCATGACCTGATGGATATCGATGCCGGAACCATTGCGACAGGTGATGCCACTATTGAAGAGGTTGGTCAGCAATTATTTGAATTTATTCTGGATATTGCCAGTGACCGCAAACGGACGTGGTCCGATCAATGGGGGCTGCGCAATGCCTTGGCGGTGTTTAATCCGGCACCAGTGACCTAAGTATCAGTGAATCATCAGGCCGGGTGACACTCACTCGGCCTGCTCTTCTTGCTATCACATCTATCTCTACTCCTGCTCGCCCAATTGAAGCGCCACATACAGCAGCAAGCGATCATCAAAGTTCGCTAAATCTAAACCGGTCAGTTCGGAAATACGATTCAACCGATACTCCAGGGTATTGCGATGAATAAATAACGCTTTGGCAGTAGCCGTTGGCTGCACGTTATTACGGAACCAGCAGGCCAGAGTGCGCCGCAACAGACCGTTACTGTCCATCGCCCGTAATTTAGCCAGTGGTAAGGCTAATTCATTGGCCTGCCAGCCACCACGCAAACTATCAAGCAATACCGGTAACACCAAATCCTGATAGTAATAGCTGCGTTGCTCCGGCATCCGTTGCTTACCGACCGCCATGGTAGTACGAGCGGTACGGTATGAGCGCGCAATACTGCCCGGCCCGGTAAAGAAATTGCCAAGCGACAGGCGCACTCGCAACCGGCCCCGCTCAGTCATGCGCGACAGCAAAGACTCCATACGCCGCCGGTGATCAATAGCATCCCAGCGGCCATGGCTATTTAGCGCCGGTTTAAGCACCACCATCTCAGTCAGTGAAACAATCGCAATCAGGTTATTGCGCTCTGGCGTCGTCAACAGGGTTTGCAGCTCTTGTAATTCCGACATAGCACTGTCGACACTCAACTGGCCGCTGTCCACATCCACCACGGCTACGACCCGTGGTTCATTGATATCCACCCCAAGGCGCTGCGCCCATTCAATCAGTGCCGGTGATATTTCTTCGGTGCGGATCAAGTTCAATACCAACTCTTCACGCAGACGGCTATCCTGCGCCAGCAGATGCACCAACCGCGCCTGCTCCATCATCATCTCTGCTGCCATGCACACCAGTTCGCCATATTGACGTAGTTGCCCCGGGTTGCCGGTTAGGCCAATCACCCCCACGATTTCGCCCTCAAGGCGCAATGGCAGGTTGATCCCTGGCCTCACCCCGTGCAACTGGCGAGCAACAGCTTCATCGATATCGACAATCCGGCCATGAGACAGCGACAAGAGCGCCCCTTCATGCAGTTCGCCAAGGCGCTCTTCATCACCACTACCAATGATCCGCCCTTTACCATCCATCACATTAATATTGGTATCAATGATCTTCATGGTACGGGTAACAATATCCTGGGCTAGCCGGGGGTCAAGATTATATACACTCATGAATGGGCCTCAGTCTGGGCTGATGCACCAGCATATGAGGTCTGGAAGGGGAATACATTGGACAAACGCCCAATTCACACCACAAAGAAAGAGAGTTGAGGGACGGGTCACATAAATGGCAAGACCGGGGGCATGTTGCTGGCAAAGTTGAGCGCCAACGAGGAAATCAGGGCCAATCAATCGTTAGCCCTGATAGAGATTTACCGGTGGATGGTTATGACCAAAAGCGTGTTATTTACTTTCTTGCGCTGATTTACCGACAGCCATCCCCATCGCCAGCGTGGCGGCAATATTGCGTGCGGTCATAAACACATTGGCTGCCGCATTATCCAGTGCCTGCTCCAGAGTACAGATACTGTAGATCACGCTGAATACCGCATCCAGACCATGCTCATACACCACATCAACATCATCTGTCAGGCTACCGGCAATACCAATCACTGGCTTATTATAACGTTTGGCAACTCTCGCGACACCAATCGGCACTTTGCCGTGAATGGTTTGGCTATCAATGCGCCCTTCGCCGGTAATAACAAATGTCGCGTCCCTAACCAAAGCGTCCAGACCAAGAGCATCGGTAACAATATCAATACCGGGACTTAAGGTTGCACCGCAAAACGCCAGTAATGCCGCGCCTAAACCACCCGCCGCGCCAGCGCCTTCAACCTGGTCAACATCAATATCAAGATAACGTTTAATGATACCTGCATAATGCTGCAAACCGTCATCCAGTTGGCTAACCATCTCAGGTGTCGCCCCTTTCTGCCGCCCAAAAATAGCCGATGCCCCTTCACTGCCAGTCAGTGGATTGGTGACATCACAAGCAACATCGATTTGGCACTGCTTAATCCGCGGATCCAGTCCTGAGATATCAATAACATCCAGTTCAGCCAGCTTCCCGCCGCCAAAACCAATCTGCTTACCCTGCTTATCCAGCAGTTTGACACCCAGCGCTTGCACCATGCCCGCACCGCCATCATTGGTGGCACTGCCACCGATGCCGATAATTATATGTTTGACCCCCTGATCCAGCGCATTACAAATCAATTCGCCGGTACCGTAGGAAGTGGTTTTCAGTGGGTTGCGCAGTTCTGGTGGAACCAGCTCTAGCCCGCTGGCGGCCGCCATTTCAATAAAAGCCGATTTTTCATCACCGGATATTCCGTAAAAAGCCGCAACTTCGTCACCTAACGGGCCGGTCACATTGACCTGAATAATCCGGCCAGTGGTGGCCGCGACCATGGCCTCAACGGTACCTTCACCACCATCCGCGACCGGCAATTTGATATATTGTGCATCGGGAAATTGAGTGCGAAAACCCGCTTCAATCTGCACCGCAACATCCAGCGCAGATAAGCTTTCTTTATAAGAGTCTGGGGCGATGACTATTTTCATAAATGATTCAATCTCATGAGCTATCCAATACCGCACAGGCTCCGACGTTATAAACCGGCCGCTCAGGATAACGGAATGCTTACCAGTATAGCCCTGTTACCCAGTAGCCCGGCACCCGCAGGCACCGGTGCCACCGATTAACGAGTGACTTCAACTTTAGCCAATTTCTCGTAATAACACGCCAATGCACTGTGGTCAGCGGTGCCCAAACCATCAGCTTTCAGCGCCTGCATCATCTCCATCACGGCTGCGGTCAGGGGCAACTGAGCACCGACGCCATGTGAGGTGTCGAGGGCATTAGCTAAGTCTTTGATATGTAGATCGATACGGAAGCCTGGTTTGAAGTTACGATCCATCACCATCGGTGCCTTGGCTTCCAACACGGTACTGCCTGCCAGACCACCACGGATCGCTTGGAATACCAGATCAGGGTTCACTCCCGCCTTAGTTGCCAGCACCAAGGCTTCAGACATCGCGGCAATATTCAGTGCGACAATCACCTGATTGGCCAGTTTAGTCACATTACCAGCACCAATATCACCAGTATGCACCACCGATCCCCCCATGGCTTTCATCACCTCGAAACAGCTCTCGAATACCGCTTTATCACCACCCACCATCACTGACAAGGTGCCATCGATAGCTTTTGGCTCACCACCACTGACTGGCGCGTCCAACATTGCAACCTGCTTTAGTGCCAGCGCTTCACTGATTTCACGGCTAACCAGCGGTGCAATCGAACTCATATCAATCAGCACAGAACCCGGTTTAGCACCTTCAATAACACCGTTTTCACCCAGTACCACTTCTTTTACATGAGGCGAATTAGGTAGCATGGTAATGATGATATCGCATTCTGCTGCCAGCGCTTTTGGTGTCGTTGCCGTACGCGCGCCAGCCGTGATCAATTCATCCAGCACCGCAGCATTACGATCGAGGACTGTTAATGAGTAGCCCGCTTTCAGCAGATTTTTACTCATTGGTTTTCCCATAATCCCTAAACCAATAAAGCCGATTTTCATTTATTACTCCTCAATTAAGTCGGAAGGCCGTCAACGCGGCAGTACTAAACTGTCAAAACAGACTGATGGTTATTTTTTAAATTTGTCGCATAACGCCTGAGTCGCGCTACGAAATACGCCCAAATCACTGCCAACAGCGACAAAGGTTGCCCCCCATTCGAGATAACGGCGGGCATCAGCTTCAACTGGCGCCAAAATACCGCTCGGCTTACCCTGTGCTTTAGCGCGATCAAAAATATGACGAATCACTTTTTGTACTTCGGGATGATTGGGCTGCCCCAGATAACCCAATGCCGCCGACAGATCGCCCGGTCCAACAAAAATACCGTCCACCCCATCAACGGCGGCGATAGCATCAATATTATCCACCCCTTGCTGGCTTTCGATTTGCACCAGTACGGTGATGTTGTCGTTGATGGTGGCAAAGTAGTCGGGTACGGTGCCGTAATTGTTACCGCGATGAGACACAGAAACCCCGCGGATCCCCGCCGGTGGATAACGGGTCGAGGCAACCGCACGTATGGCTTCTGCTTCGTTTTCAACAAACGGGATCAGGAAGTTATAAAAACCGATATCCAATAAGCGTTTTATAATGATGGGTTCATTACAGGGCGCACGTACAACCGGTGCGCTATTACTGCCTTTCAGCGCCATGAGTTGTGGAATAAACGTCGTAACATCGTTCGGCGCATGTTCACCGTCCAGAACCAACCAGTCAAAACCCGCCAGGCCCAGCACTTCGGCTGAAATATGATTTGCCAGTGCACTCCAGCAACCAATAAGGGTTTGCCCTTGTTGTAGGTTGCGGCGGAACTGATTAGGATAATTTTGCAGACTCATTTTCGATCCTTATAATTGAACGCCCGGATGGAACGACGGCTCGATGCAGGACGTGATGCAATTCAGGTTGCCAGCGCACACGGCAGTGGGTGTTAGTCGTTAATTTTGCGCCTGTTTTGTAAGATTTTTTCTATTTACGGTTCACGATGATCATTATAGAAACCCCGTTCCAATAAACCATCAGGCAAAAGAACAGGAATTATGAGTTATTCACCAATCGTTATAGGCAGATGCACAATAAAATGCGCCCTGCTTCACAGACTGCTAAATAGCAAAAATCGTGCGGTGATTTTGTCGTTATAAATTAACAAACAACTAAAGGGTAAAGAGTTAGAAAAATGTCGCCGTAGTAATGATAAGGTACAGAGTCTGCTGGCAGAAAATGTCCATACCTGCCGATGTCTATTAATCAGTACGCAGGGTATAGACTATTTGCACCATAGGCGGTGGTAAACCACACTTGCCAGATAAGCGGTTGGAGGAGAGCAACGTGCAACGTGAACAAGTTTTAAGCAGTGCGCTCAATCTATTGGAGCAGCAAGGACTGGCAAACACCACGCTGGAGATGCTGGCAAAAGAGGTGTCAGTTGAAGTCAGTGATCTGGCCCGTTTCTGGCCGGATCGTGAAGCTTTGTTGTATGACTGTCTGCGCTTTCATGGCCAGCAGATAGATACCTGGCGGCGACAATTGCAACTGGACGAGACCTTATCACCCAAACAAAAGTTACTGGCGCGTTACCAGACGCTAGGTGAGCAAGTGCAGAATCAGCGTTACCCCGGTTGCTTATTTATTGCTGCATGCAGTTTCTATCCCGATAATGAACACCCGATCCACCAGTTGGCTGAACAGCAGAAACAGGCCTCACTACTCTATACCCAAGAGCTGTTGCAAGAGATGGACGCTGATGATGCAGCTATGGTTGCACAACAGATGGAACTGATTCTGGAAGGTTGTTTGAGCAAACTGCTGGTTAAACGTCAACTCGTCGATGTTGAAATTGCCAAGCGCCTGGCTGAAGATGTATTGGAAGTCGCGCAATGCCGTAAAAATGGCGCACTGGGTTAAGTAATTTACCACTAAGTTTTATCGCTGCCCTGAGATAATTTCTGGTTCTTTTGTCTGAAAAGAGAGCAGTCAGTACAGTTTTAGTGGTTTTAAACCATAAATTCGTTGACGATCAGCGGCCAATACGGTTTAATGCGCCCCGTTGCCCGGATAGCTCAGTCGGTAGAGCAGGGGATTGAAAATCCCCGTGTCCTTGGTTCGATTCCGAGTCCGGGCACCACTATTTATAAGGCCTCGCTGCAAAGCGGGGCTTTTTCGTATCTGGATTCTGCTCTATTTCCGCTCCGACTCCCTATCCATTACTGACACGATTTCAATAGATTTCCCCCTGTAAGCATCCCGCGCAAACAAACTATTCAATTTTAGAGATCTTTCGACATATTGATGATTTGTGCGGCGGAGACACCTCTCTTCATGAGCAATGTCCTTATATTGTGGATGAGTTATTACCAGAATAGCCGTGTATTCGTTTTTTGAAGAGCAGCTCGGGGGTTAGCCAACCCATCCAAAATAATAAAAACAAAAAAGAGGTACTGCTTTCGCGCAAGGTGGCAGATTAATTTACTGTGGGGCAGGCACTTCTGGTCGCTTGGTGATGTTGGATGCGAGCGAATGCCCGCCAATTTATGGTACGCTGCGAGAAATGGTCGTAGGGCTGATCGCTGGCGGTAATACTGCTATTTTACAGGCAGTTGAAAATGCAGAAGATAGCCGCAAAATGGGTGAGCAATACCTGCATAACCTCAATTTTAATGCACATGATGTGTTAGTGGGCATTGCAGCAAGTGGCCGCACACCTTATGTATTGGGGGCTATGGCCTATGCACGCCATGTTGGCACTAGCGTAGTGGCTATTTCCTGTAATCAAAATAGTGAAATGAGTACAACCGACACTGTAAAACAGCCATTATGATGATCCTAAGTGGTATGTCTGCTGAGGAAGCTAGCGCTATCCTTAACAAAAATAAGGGATTTATCGGTAAAGCGCTACAGGAGATTAAAGTATAACTATGGCGAAAATAACCGGCACTACGATAGACCAAATTTTACTCTTCACGGGCGGGAGTAAAAATATCATTGTCTGCGGAAACTGCATGACAAGGCTCCGTCTCACCTTAAAAGACCGTCAACTGATACAACATGACGACCTGAAAAAAATCCCTGGAGTGATGGGGGTGGTGAACAGCGATGATCAACTGCAAATCATTCTCGGGCCGGGCAAAGCCCAGACCGCCAGCGAGATGATGAACAAGCTCCTGGGTTCTGAACCGCAGCAGGGACATGAAAGTGCTCAGGATGTTGATTTGCAGGTGCTAGCCAGCCAGACAAAACAGCAAATGAAAGCGAAACAAAAAAGCGCTGTTCATAGTTTTCTGGCCAAATTCGCCACCATTTTTACCCCACTCATTCCAGGGTTCATTGCCGCAGGATTACTATTGGGGATAGCAACATTACTCCAGCAGACACTGGCATTGGACGGCGTTATTCAGTCTCCATGGCTGGCGGCACTGATTGCATACATGAAAGTATTTAGCATCGGCTTGTTCACTTTCCTTAGCATTCTGATTGGCTTTAATACGCAGCAAGCCTTTGGTGGGACGGGGGTCAACGGCGCAATTATCGCTTCGCTATTTATTTTACGCTATGTGCCGGAAGGTACCGTCGGCTACTACGGTGGCATGGAAAACTTCTTTGGTCTGGCAATTGACCCGCGCGGCAATATCATTGGGGTTCTGTTGGCCTGTATCTTGGGCGCATGGATTGAGCGACAGGTGCGCCGTTTTATCCCTGATAATCTGGATATGATCCTGACATCGGCGATAACGTTACTCGCTACAGGAGCAATCACTTTCGTTGTTATCATGCCAGTGGGTGGCGAGCTGTTTAAGGGGATGTCATGGCTGTTTATGCATTTGAATGGTAACCCGTTTGGTACTGCCATTCTGGCAGGGTTATTCCTGATTGCAGTAGTGTTTGGTATCCACCAAGGGTTTGTTCCGGTCTATTTCGCCTTAATGGATGCACAAGGATTTAACTCATTATTCCCTATTCTGGCCATGGCGGGTGCCGGTCAGGTGGGTGCGGCACTGGCACTTTATGCTCGTTCGCCAAAAGGTTCAGTCCTGCGGACACAGATTAAAGGGGCTATTTTCCCTGGGCTACTGGGGATCGGTGAGCCGCTTATTTATGGCGTAACGTTACCACGCCTGAAGCCTTTTATTACCGCATGTTTAGGCGGTGCTGTCGGCGGCTTCTTTATTGGCCTTGTTGCCTGGTTGGGATTACCGGTGGGCCTGAATACCGTGTTTGGCCCATCTGGCTTGGTATCTATTCCTCTGATGACATCAGCCCAAGGTATTTTCGCCGGGATGCTGGTGTATGTGGCTGGTCTGGTTATTTCGTATATTTCCGGGTTTATCCTGACGTGGCTTTTCGGGCATAAGGATGTCGATTTAAGTTGATCTCGTGCTAAACGGTTTGGCCCTGCCCGGCAGGGCCAGCTGAAATCTTTCCGTTATTTTTATTATTCTCATCCCCATATCAACCGAACTCACCTGTTCCTATCGACACCAAGTCTAGATGACCGACTCATCCAGCCAGAATGTTAGCAAGCCGCGACTGATGAGCGCCTTGTTGTAAGCTGTCCAATGGATGATATCGAACCTTTGTTTTGCCACGAGATACTGCAATATCATCAGAAATGTGGTGATCCAAACCTGATTAGGGCTAAAAGTTCGATTTATTCAACAAAGATCTTATTTTTATAACTCAGTTAGTTGACTGATAATTAAGTGCCTTCGCTAATTTAGAATCTGGTTTCGCCAGTTTATCTAAACGCTTTTCATCAATGCTGTTCAGCTGGCCTAAAGCTCTTGCCGTTTGACCTGAATGCCCTATCAGTTGCTGCTTGGGTACATTCACCATCAGGGTTGCGGCGTCTTCCAGAGCCTTGATATAGTCATCTTGCTTATGCAAATTATAACGTTTTAAATCCATCTTACTGCGTAATAGCTGTCCCCAATAAAACTCGAGGAAAGGTATTTCTTTATAAGGCTTACCCGTTTCAGGGTTAAGATTTTTATCAGACTTATCGTAAGATATACCGCGTAGATAATAGAGTATTGAGCGATATGGATCGTCCTGAAAAGCACTCGTCCCCAGGGTTGCAGGCAATTGAGAGAACGTAATTGGTTTCCCCTCGGCATCAATAGGGAGAAAATGTTTAAGTTCAGTCATCTGTTGTTCGAACTGAGCTTGAGTAAATAACGTTCCGTCGTTGTCACGGCTTATATTCTGCCTGACCAGTACGCTTAAGGTCACATCACCGCCACCACCGGGTGCATCCCAAAAGCTGTTAAATGCATGATGACCATCAGTCAGGTAAAGTTTCCCCATTGGTCCGATATCAACCGTGTTCATATCAGCTTTATTGGTTCCTATAGCCTGTTTACAGGTATATGAAGTGGGATCTTTCGGTGTTGATGACAGGCTATATTTAGCCAGTTTCCCTGCCCCTTGAACTTTACACAAATCGTTGAATAAGTGCTTTGAATCGCTAGCATAATCAGCCAAATCACCTGCAATCTGGAGCTTACCTACGGTTATTTGGGTCGGATGCAACTCACTGAGCTTAATTTGAATAACATCGCCGGGTTTAGTGAGTAAGTCGTTATGGGGAAGAGATTGTGCCGCGCACAAATTAACTGAATAGAGTATTAGTCCACAAAATAATAAAATAGAGGCCGAAAATAACTCGCTAGCCCATCTTACCTGGGTAGCTCCAGCCTGATATAAGTAATTTTTGCTCAAAGACACATTGAACTCCTCAAGTGGACATTAACATTTCCTACCAATTTCATTGGCATATTGATTAAGCGTAGAATATCTCCCCCCTCGCAGTAGCACGTACTGCGAACATTATCTGGCGTTTATGGCAGTTGATACCCTATTTGCAATACCAGCGTAGGTTCCAGAGGATAATAATACCCAGAAAATATCGACCATGAAATTAGCGTATCGATTAACCTGCCAGATAAAGAGATGCTCCAGTTTATCAGATGTTACATTGAAAGCCATATGCAATAAAACCATCATTTACACTGGTTTGTGATGCAGAAGCATTAGGTTCATAAAAGTCTCCATTTTGAGCCAAAGCAGGAGATCTACATGCAGCAACAATGGTTAATATAGTGATGAGTTTTTAATTATTCACTCTCTGATTACAATAAGGGACGTATAAACACGACGCGTTGCCCTATTGATTGATGTGGCTAATCCATCTGTCAATCAATACAGGGGAACTTAAATAAACGCTGGTATAACTTAAAAAATTATAATTAACTATTCCAGCAAAATAAATTTAACTATTCCATCTAAAGTAGCAATATAAACACATTGGGATCCCTGTTATTTTTTATCAAATAATAGGAACTGGAGATAATGAGATCGGTGAGTGACGACTCGTTATTTTTTCAATCCTATAATTGTGTTAACACTTTAGTATTTATTACTATTCAAATCCTCCACACCGCTGATGTTAATCATAACTATCACGTATAAAACTGTAGACTATTTTAGTTTTAAATAAAGTTTAATCAAACTGTCTGTTTAATTGATACTGTTTAATGTGCAGCTTATGTGATAGCACGTTAGCACCATTAGATAACAGCGGATAGGTTAAATAACCTTAGTTATCGTGGTGAAAAGACACTAAATGGTTTCGAGCTGATTAAGTTTAATGGCTTTGGCTCTAACAGTGAGCTTTCAAAATGGCATGATCGTGGAGGGTGTTTATGATTACTCGCTGGTGCATAGTGTGGATGCTAATGCCGCTAAGTTGACAATATATTCGTAAATTAAAATAGGCTAGAGTGATTTTAACAGGGATTCATTATGAATGATCTCATGACTGATATACTAATCGGCATCTCTATATTTATCGCATCTATAGTTTCCTCATTTGTTTTTGTATTTTTAATAAGATAATTTACGTTTAAAATGACAAGTTGAGAGGACGTTAAGCATTGATGCTCAACAATGTCTATTTTCAGTTAGAAGACATTGTTCTTGGCTCACTCTCCTACAAAACTCAAATGGATAAGTGTTAAAATACGTCAACGCCAGAGTATCCCCCCATTAGATACAAAAATAGGTTTCCCCTCGTAGATATGAAATGTTAATCATTTAGTTAAATAATACTAAAGAAATTTTCCATGTCATTTTACAAAAAAACAAATCAAGAAAATTCCTACAGCGATATGTATCATATCCTATATTTAACAAAATAAATTATAGCTATAATCACAGCATGATATAAAAACTCAATCATTAGTATGCCATATAATATTAAATACACTGTGGCGTAGCCTACACTCCATATTTACTAAAGTAAAAATGGTTATCGAGAACGGTTCAATTACATTAAAAACACCAATAATATAACCACTTGTTAATAAACAGATTTTTACTTAAAAAAATGAGAGATATAATATGCCTGCCTTTAAAAAAACTCTAATCGCTATTGCCTTTACATCAATAACAACGCCTGCTTTTTCCCAAATTATAGTAAATGGCACAACTGTAAATGCCCCTGATGGGACAGTAGTAGATACTGGCTTGATTAACGATTTTTCTGGGCATGCAGCAACGGTATCAAATGGTGGCGTATTAATTGCTGACGGTGATATCACATTAACGACTGGGGGTAATGCCGCTGATACTTTATATGCTTCTGGGGCAGGCTCACGTGTCGATTTTTTACACGGAAGTACATTAACCACTACAGGGACTGGCTCACACGGCGTGTATGCGCAAACTGGCGCCAGTGTTAACTTGAATGACGCAAATATTTCAGTTTCAGGGGCAAATGCCTCCGGCCTGTCACTGGTCTCTAATAGCCAAATTTCATTAAATAACAGTACCATTTCAGCAACAGGTGCCGGTGGCAAGGGTATAGCTGCTAATAATAGTTCAGTAATTATCAATAACTCTAGATTGACAACAACAGGTGCTTATCTCGGCTCAAGTGCCAGTGCTTTACAAATAGCAAATGGTTCACGAGGGAGCATGACCGGCTCATACGCCAGTACCGGTGGAGCCTCTGCCGCTGCGGTCTTCGTTGAAACAACAAATAGTGCAAATACTCAATTTGATATCATCGACAGTACCCTGGAAACATTCGGGGCGGGTACTGCGCTAGTCTCTTCTGAACTGAATGGTAATGGATCATCTTTAGCTACTGTCAGTGGAAATACGCAAATTATCACTCATCAGGCAACCGCAGTAAGTGCGAGAGGGCCAGGTGGTAAAATTGTTATTAACCCAGGAGCATCGGTTAAAACCCTCGGCGCTAATAATACCGCTATCCAGGCAGTTTTAGGCGGCCAGGCTGATATTACGGGTAGCACTATCAGTACAGCCAGTAATGGTGCAGTAGCCATGATGGCCAGTTCCGCGAGTTCTATTATTAGTCAGGGCAATAACATCAGTACGGTGGGTAATAATGCGTATGCTGTTCAGGCTAATGACAGTGGGACCACTGTTAATGTGACTAATACCAATATAGTTACTAGTGGTAATAACGCTGATGCAGTGAATAGTAACACACAAGCAATTGTGACTATGAATCAACAGAATGCCAATATACATAGTCAAAACGGCAAAACATTTAATGCTCTTGGTGGCACCATCAATGCAGTCCTTGATAACAGTAGTGTTATTAACAATGGCATATTAATAAATGCAGATACCGATGCTAGCCTGGCGAACTTTGGTATCGTTAATGTTAATGCAAACGATATGGTTTTAAATGGTGATATCCAGTCAGGTTTAGGTAGCCAAGCTAATCTCAGCATTAACAATACACAATGGAATGGTCTTGCACGTAATGGCGGCCAGGTGAATATTGATAGTCGCGCCATGTGGAATATGATGGCAAGTTCTGACGTCGCTGAGCTGACTAACGCCGGGACAATTAATTTCTCCAATCCTATTGCAGGCGACGTATTAACTGTCCATGGTGACTATATTGGTAATAACGGTAACTTATTGTTTAATACTGAATTAAATGACGACAACTCCATAACGGATAAAATGATCGTCGAAGGTAACACTTCAGGGAACACCTTCGTCAGCGTGACTAACGCGGGTGGCACTGGCGCGACAACGTTAAACGGTATTGAATTGATTCAGGTTAATGGCTTATCTGACGGTGAGTTTATTCAAAAGGATCGTATCGTTGCCGGTGCTTATGATTATTCATTGATGCGCGGTTCTGATGCTAATGCCAATAACTGGTATCTGACTAATGCTGTTATTCCTACGCCACCTTCAGACCCAACAGTTCCATCTGCTATGACTGAGCGTCCAGAAGCTGGCGGCTATACTGCCAACTTAGCCTCGGCTAATAATATGTTTGTCACTCGTTTGCATGATCGTTTGGGCGAAACTCAGTATATCGACGCACTGACTGGCGAACAGAAAGTAACCAGTATGTGGTTGCGTAACGAGGGTGGGCATAACCGTTTCCGTGATTCTCAAGATCAACTGAGCACACAGGCTAACCGTTATGTGCTGCAATTAGGCGGAGATATTGCTCAGTGGAGCAATAACGACATGGACCGTTTCCATCTGGGCGTTATGGCTGGGTATGGTAACAGCAAAAGCACCACCATCTCGCAAGTGTCCGGTTACAACGCTAAAGGGTCAACTGACGGTTACAGCGCCGGTGTCTACGGGACCTGGTATGCCAACGAGGCCGATAAGTCCGGCTTATATGTCGACAGTTGGGCGCAATACAGCTGGTTCAACAACACCGTTGACGGTCAAGATTTGAATACTGAAGAATATAAGTCTAAGGGGATAACTGCCTCGGTTGAGAGTGGTTATACCTTCAAAATCGGTGAAAATGCCGCTAAAAATGCCACCTACTTTATCCAGCCTAAAGCGCAGGTGACCTGGATGGGTGTGAAAGCTGACGACCATAAAGAAGCTAACGGCACGAATGTCTCTGGTGAAGGTGATGGCAATATTCAGACCCGTCTGGGTGTGAAAGCCTTTATGAATGGCTATAGCAGCCAGGATAAAGGTAAAGACCGAGTATTTCAGCCATTTGTAGAAGCAAACTGGATCCATAATACCAAAGACTTTGGTGTCACTATGGATAACGTGACAGTGAAGCAAGATGGAGCCGCCAATATCGGTGAATTAAAAGTGGGTGTTGAAGGCCAAATCAATAAAAAAGTTAACCTGTGGGGTAATGTTGCCCAGCAAATCGGCAACAAAGGTTACAGTGATACCGCTGTAATGCTAGGTGTGAAATATAATTTCTAATCTAGATTTCTATATTAGATATAAGTAAATAAAAATCAGATGATTATGGCCTGCTACAAATAGCTGAAATCTTAAGTTCTAATAAACTTAGCTATCAATTTTTCTGGCAGGCTAATTGACTTTCCCTTTAGATAGCCGCTGTTTTCAGCGAAGCATTATTGGGGGAAGGCATGGCGATTTTTGGCCTTTAGCAATGATGTTCACTACGGCTATATTTATCTTTCCGAGAGTATCATCAGTAAATACATCACTATTTCGCAGTGGATTTTCTTATTTTCATTCATTAGTTAAAAATAAAAGGAATTATTATATGAACTATTTTATCCTCAGTCAGTGCGGGCTTATGTCTTTCTCTTTCAAAATACTATTGAATGATGTGCTATACCAACATTCAGAAGACTCAGTAATAAGGGTTTACCGTTCTATTCCCTCACTGATAAAAAATATAGATGGGAAACTCAAGCTGATACTACTTGACATTACTGGATTCAAACATAGTGAAGTTCATGATCTATTAATTAAAATAAAGTCATCCCACAATGTAGGGATTATTTTATTTTGTGACAACTACTCTGACCTGTCTAACCTCCCTAATATATATCATGCAGTCATATACAGAAAAAGTAATATGCCTTACATCAAAAAAACAATAGGGACAATATGTCACAACCGCTATGACGGTCATTTCATACCTCTTGATGACGATAATCTTGTTAAAAATAAATTAACTAAACGAGAAAATGAAACATTACAATGTATTATATCAGGTTTAAATTCTGTTCAGATTTCAAAAAGGTTATCACTCAGTTATAAAACCGTCAGTGGCTATCGTCGTAGTATCTGTAGAAAATATGGCATTAACAATTTAAATGTTTATTATTTAAAATATAGAGAAGAAAGTCAGTAGCCGCGAGCCTCATTAACGTAATAGGACATACACTACCGCAAAAGTAGTCGCTAATCGTGCGGGCTAGAGTATTAATGGAAAACTTGCCCATTTTTTCAAAGCTACCCTATAAACTGGTGTACCAATCTAGTTGCAAGATCGGCATTTTCTGCATCAAAGTTGGCATTATCCCCATCACAAAACCCATGATGGCTGCTGAATATGCGGCTATCAACATTAGGATATTTTTTTAGTTCACTTTGCAGGATTGTCGTGTCGAAAGAAGCCTCATGTCGGGCAAGGATGACAAGGGCTGGACAAGGTGGCGCAATATCGCTGTGCTCGCGGATACGTGAACCGTAGTGGCAGACAACCCTTGCACATAACCCGCTTCTGGCCGCAAGCGTGGCTCCAACACTAAATCCTACGAGGATAAGATTGTCATACTGTGGCCGCAGAGTCTGGAGCAGAGTAACGATATGGGATGTGTCAAAACCTACATTTTCAATAAAATAGCGATATGCCTCATTCTGCTGTGCATAGCTAAATGGCTCATCACGCCCAATAAGATTGAGGCAATAAACGTCCCTCTCCATCGCATGATATTCATGACACACCCGCCTGATATGCGGATTAATACCATAAATCTCATGTAGTACTACGATGGCGGTATTGCTTCCACATTTTAGCTCTAGCATTAGGCGTTATCGATTTCCGTTTTGTGCACCCAGGCTGACAAATACCATTCGGCAGTAAATGGTAGGACACTCCGCACTGTCACTCACTCATGTAGAGATTTTGTGCTCACTACATCATCGAAAAGTCACACAAAAAATAACTTTCAATATCAATTTATTATATAGCCAAACTATTTTCTACATCGTCTTCCAATCCTTGCGCTGATTGAAGACCAAAATGACTATTACGTCTCACATTGAGTAAAATCACCCCATGATTTGCCACTAACCTCTAAATGAGCAGCATAACTAACCAGAATTACGATTTATACTATAATAAACAATAAGATGCCATACACTGACTTCGGTGATGTGAAGCCAGCATTACGCTAATTGAAAATAACTACTCTTCTGTCACTGGCATAAACTCGGCCAATTTCTGCTTCTGTTTACCCCGGTCATCCAGGTTAGCTGAGCTTAGCCAAAGCTGTATAGCTCGCCGAATCCCTGGCCATTCACTCTCGATAATAGAATACCAACGGGTGTCACGACTATGCCCTTTGGATACTTGTATTTGTCTGAAAGTACCTTCGTATTGAAATCCCAAGCGTTCTGCCGCTTGAATCGCTGGCTGGTGCAAACTGTCACACTTCCACGCACATCGCCGGTATTGCAAAGTATCCAGCGCATAGGATAGCAAAAGAAATATTGCCTCAGTGCTGCATAAAGTACGTTTCATCAACGGTGACCAGTTAATCCAACCGATTTCTACCGCCCCATTCTCGGGGTCAATGCGTTGTAACGCGATAAAACCTACTGCTTTTCCGGTGGAGTAATTGATGACTGAATAAAAGAGAGGGTCCTTACTTGCACTAAGAGAGGCAATATAATGGTCACATTGCCTAATTGTGATGGGGCGATTAATGTGAAAGTAAGTCCAGTCACGCTCGTCATCAATGCTGTGCCAGGCTTCAAATAGATCCTTGCTATGCTTGATATCAATAGGTTCAAGGAGGCAATAGTCTCCTTTGAGGATAATCCGTTGGGGAGTTGTTCGAGGCAACCAGTCGGGTAATGATTTGCCCAGTGCTTGCCCATAGATATTTAATTCTGTCATTATAAATCATACCTGTGTTATGAAATTTATAAGTTTTCGGCAAGTTTTTCAAAAAACTCAGTGAATCCACCCTAAAATAATGTCACTTTGATCTTTAACTTTTCCAATCGTGCTGATTTCTCCAAGAAGAAAGTGATATTGGCCGTGCCCATAAATTCAAATTATTCAGAAAACACATCCTATTTTTGAATAATTAAGTCTTATAAAGAATGACACTTCTTGATAATTTGTTATGTGATATCTATTGAGCAATTCAATTTTAAATTTAATAAACCACATTAGATCATGATAAACATGAGTATTTCACCTTTTATTTATTGTACTAATTATAACCAACTCATTTAATCAAGTGAGCTAATAGGTCTAATCTTGATGGCCTAATGTATAAATATAATTTTATCACTTCATTAAAAACACATTATTTACTCTATAACAAAAAAAACAACTCAAGATAAAATCTCAACCGCCGATAATAATAAAGATGAAATATAAAACAATTTACTCAACTATTTTATAGACACCGAAATTAGTTATTAACTGCCTTTCCAAGGTATCTTTCCCGTGTCCGACATTTGAGGTTTAATAACATGAGATTCATACAAAATATTAAAATAAGAACGGCACTTATACTCATTCTCATCGTGTTTTCACTGTTGTGGGCCGGGGCATCAGGCTTTGCTTTATACTCTCTTAAGCAATTAAACCAAGAGCTAGGTGTAACCCATACTCAGCAGCAAAATGGCGATATTATTAATAGTGCCAATGCACAATACTACCGCGCGACAACAGCGATGGAACGTGCTATGGGAGCAATGGCGAAAAATGACACTGGAGTTTTCGATCTTGAGATGAAGGCAACTCTTACCGAATTAGACGGCCTTAAAAATGGGCTCAGTCAATTTAAAACTATTGATCATGGGAAAATTGACTCAACCACAATAGATGATATTTATAACAGTTCTTTTAATCTCTATAACAGTGCAGTTTTGCCGATGTTTGAATCAGCAAGAGAGAAAAATATAAACAATTTTGAAGTAATAAAAACAGGTAAATATCTTCCGTTAAGACGGAACTTCAGTGCAGCGATAGACAAATACAACGCAAAAATTATATCCCTAAATGAAGAAGCAAATCAGCGGATTTCCCAATGGCTAGTGTGGTGTCAATATATCCTAGTCAGTGCGTTATTAATCAGTGTGCTGATCATGGTAACAACCGACCGCTATCTGGTTAACTTTCTCGTTAAGCCTTTGAACAGAGTAAAAGCTCATCTTGAATCTCTGGCACAAGGCATACTTGACCACAACATCGTAGATCAGGGTAGAAACTGTATTGGCCAGTTAATTCCTTATATTAACAAGATGCAGGATAACTGGGCCAAAACGGTGTTTGAAATCCGCAACAGTGCGGATTCGATTTACAGGGGTTCTAGTGAGATATCAGTCGGAAATACCGATTTGTCTTCCCGAACTGAAGAACAAGCCTCGGCGCTGGAAGAGACCGCCTCCAGCATGGAACAACTCGGTTCAACCGTTCAGCAGAATGCAGATAATGCCGGTCAGGCAAGTACACTGGCGAACCAGGCCACTCGGGAAGCACAACAGGGCGGCGTAATTGTCAGTGGCGTCATTGCCACCATGACGAAAATTACCAGCAGCTCACATAAAATCGTCGATATCATTGGCGTCATCAACAGTATTGCGTTTCAAACCAATATTCTTGCGTTAAATGCCGCGGTCGAAGCAGCACGAGCAGGGGAACAAGGCCGGGGATTTGCCGTTGTCGCCAGTGAAGTGAGAAATTTGGCGCAACGCAGCGCACAGGCAGCAAAAGAGATTGATGTGCTGATCAATGAGTCAGTTAAAAATATTAAATCCGGGTCTGAACAGGTGACGCGAGCAGGTGATGCGATGGACAAAATCGTGAGCTCAGTCAGCAACGTAAATGACATTATGAGCGAAATAGCCGCAGCCTCGACCGAACAGAGTAAAGGGATCAGCCAAATTGGTTCTGCGGTGGTTCAAATGGACAGCGTCACGCAGCAAAATGCCGCCTTAGTGCAGCAATCTGCTGCTGCTGCTGCCTCGCTGGAAGAGCAGGCTCGTCAACTAACAGAAATTGTCTCGGTATTTAAAATCAAAGGAAAGGCACCTGGCGTTTCAACAGGCCCTCTGCTCAGGCCAAAGACACGAATTAAGAGTGTCGCATTAGTCGCAGAACAGGGCGGCTGGACTAAGTTTTAATGTTACCGCCCTTCGCTGCCTGCCAGCGAAGGGCACAGCGTACCCTCAATGATTCCCCCCTCATACTCCCACAGAGAAATATTGCCCACTGCCAATACCTCAGCGGTATATCCTCCTGTTTTTATGCGCTCTCTTTCTCAGCGACTTCTGGAGAAAATTTATAAATCAATAAGGATTCCACCGGATATAGGACCGCTTTCGCTGCGGGCATACCAAGCAGATATCCCTGGCCAATATCACACCCAATATCCTGTAGACGCACAAGTTGACTGGTGTGTTCGATACCTTCGGCGGTGACTTTCACCCCCAGAGAACTGGCCAATGAGATAATGGCACGTACGATTTTTTCTTTTTTTTCATTGTGTTGGAAAGTATCGATGAAGCTCTTATCAATCTTTAACTTATCAAATGAGAAGTTGCAAAGCTGAGAAAGGCTGGAGTAACCGGTACCAAAATCGTCTAACGCAATTTTTATTCCCTCATCCCTCAGTTTTTTAAGCGTAAATCGGGCTACATTGGCATTCTGAAAAAGTGCACTTTCCGTGATTTCTACCTCCAGACGATCTGCGGGCAGCCCCAACTCATTCATGACACTCATGATGCGCGTGCTCAGTTGCTTATTACACAGCAGTATCGGGGAAATATTAAATGACAGTACCAGATGAGCAGGCCAGCTTAATGTTTCGAGACAGGCCCGCCGAAACAACTGCTCCGTCAGCTCAGAGATTTTACCCATCTCTTCTGCCAGAGGGATGAATAGAGTAGGGGAAATGAATTTGCCTGGGGAAATCTCCCAGCGCGCAAGGGCTTCAAAACCGACTGTTTTTTCGGTTCTCAGGTCCACTAACGGCTGGTAATAGACAGAGAATGCATTACTCGCCAACGCTTTCTTAAAATCACTCTTAAGTTGGGCTCGGGATAAAAGTGTATTCTGCATCAAGGGAGTAAAGACTCGGACTTCCTCACGACCGGCCTTCTTAGCAATGTACAAAGCACAGGCCGATTGCTGAATAGCTTGTCGAAGATCGCCAGAATCTTCAGGATAGCGGGAGATACCAACATTGGCGGCTATATTAAAGGTAAAGCCGCCAATTTGAATAAGGCTGCAAATAGTCTTCACTATGCGTTCGCCCAGCAATGATAGGTCCGCTTTATCTTTATTTGACTTTAATACCAAAAACTCATCACCACGTAATTTATAGACATTATCTGGGAACATATAAGAGAGACGTTGTCCAACCAGCTTAAATATTTCATTTCGGTGGCCGTAGTCGAGCAGATCGTTGACATCTTTAAACTTATTAATCTCTATACTTAGAACCACATAATTTAGTGCATCTTTATTCTTAGCAGAACGTGAAATATAAGAGTCGAGAAATTTTTGGTTAGGTAGGTCCGTTAAAATATCATGGTCAGACATCCAGTTGATGCTCTTTTCTGCCTCAATACGTTTCGCTATCTCCTTTGACATTCTGTTTATTCGCAATGAGCTATAGATAAACCCCAGCAATCCGGTGACATTTAGTGCAATAAAAACCGCATCTAGATTATATTTCTTATATTTTGACAAATAGGGAAACAGCACCTCACTTAAATTAAATATGAACACAAAAAAATATGCGATTAAAAATATAAACCCACCAAATAAAAATTCAATCTTTATATTATCATGAGATGTTGGCAACATAAGTATCCCTTAAGATAATAATATTATCTTCATAATGTCATATGATGAACCACCCTATCTCGCCTAACACAACGACAATATCAAGCCATCATCCAGTTGATAATGAGTTATCGGCAAAATAAATATAAAGTTTAGATATAATCATTTTTTAGTCGATCAAAAAATTATTTTGACACTTTTGACAAAAAATCCATTTTGTTTATCGGGCAGAAAAAAGGTACTTCGATCAAGTGATAGTATACTCTCTGACAGAAATAAAGATGGATTATCAGCAGCTTAATTTTACATCCTAAAATCAGGAGGATTATGAAATTGCCTTTTCAACAGGTTATTATATTTGTCACACTATACTGCACGTATTTTCACTGAGAACCAGAGAGTGATAAGCTTTAAAGATAATCCATTCTCGGATTTCAATATTAGCGTAAGACACGTACGAATGAAGTAATGGTTTTATCGTCAGCTTGATTCTAACTCTCTGATTTTAATTCTCGAATTTGCTGAGAGATGACGTTAAAACGCGCAATTCACCAAATCAAACTGCATCATCAGGTGATTCCGGGGGCCGAAGCGATGTCATTATTGACCGAGCACACCTTTCCCCGTCATTCCCATGACGAGTTTGGCATCGGTATCTTTGTTCAGGGATCACAACATTCATGGAGTAACATCGGCAGAGTTGAGTCTTCAGCCGGAGATATCATCATGGTCAACCCCGCTGAAATTCATGATGATCTACCCGTTCAAGGCGCCCGTAGCTGGCATATGATTTATATCAACCCGGCAGTCATTGCATACGAACTGCGGGAATGGCCTCAGGCAGAAAGTGACAGTGACTAGGGCGAATCGGCTATGCTCAACATCACTACAACGTAAAGCCGGATTAAAGTGCGAAATACGCAGAGATAAGCTATTGGCCCCTCTTGTTAGGGAGGGGCTAACAATTATAACGTATTGGTGAAGGTTCGGGAGACCACATCCTGCTGCTGCTCGGGCGTCAGGGCGTTAAAACGTACGGCATAACCAGAAACACGGATGGTGAGATTTGGATAGTTTTCTGGATGTTCGATGGCATCCAGCAGCATATCGCGATTCATGACATTGACATTAAGATGCTGCCCACCCTCCATCGACTCATCATGGTGGAAATAACCATCCAGCAGGCCGACCAGATTATTATTACGCACCGCCGAGTCCTTGCCCAAGGCCGCAGGGACAATCGAAAACGTGTAAGAAATCCCATCTTTGGCATATTTGAACGGCAGCTTGCTGACAGAGGAGAGTGATGCCACGGCCCCTTTGCGATCACGGCCATGCATAGGGTTGGCACCTGGTGCAAATGGCATACCGTCGCGTCGGCCGTCGGGGGTATTACCCGTTTTCTGTCCATACACCACATTAGAGGTAATAGTCAGAATTGACTGCGTCGGCACTGCATGGCGATAGGTTGGCAGCTTGCTGATTTTCTTCATAAAACGCTCAACTAAATCACAAGCAATAGTGTCGACACGCTCGTCGTTGTTACCGTACTGAGGATATTCGCCCTCAATGGCAAAATCGACAGCCAGCCCATCGGCATCACGGATTGGTTTAACCTTGGCGTATTTAATGGCTGAAAGCGAATCCGCCGCTACCGAAAGCCCGGCGATACCGCAGGCCATGGTGCGATAAACATCGCGATCATGTAGTGCCATCAGTGACGCTTCGTAGCTGTATTTGTCATGCATATAATGGATGAGATTCAGGGCGCTGATATATTGCACCGCTAACCAATCCATAAACACGTTGAGGCTAGCCATCACCCGTTCATAGTCCAGCACGTCATCGGTCATCGGGGCACATTTCGGGCCGACCTGAATTTTGAGTTTTTCATCCATGCCACCATTGATGCAATACAGCAGCGTTTTAGCCAGATTGGCGCGCGCACCAAAGAATTGCATTTGCTTACCGATCACCATCGGGCTAACACAGCAGGCAATCGCATAATCGTCGCTATTAAAATCTGGCCGCATCAGATCGTCATTTTCATATTGCAACGAAGATGTCTGAATCGAGACATTGGCCGCATAACGCTTAAATGCCTGTGGCAACGCCTCCGACCATAAAATGGTTAAATTAGGCTCCGGCGCTGGCCCCATGGTTTCCAACGTGTTGAGATAACGGAAGGTATTCTTGGTCACTAAGGTTCGGCCATCCAAGCCCATTCCGCCCAGCACTTCCGTGGCCCAAATCGGATCACCGGAGAACAGTGAATCAAACTCAGGTGTCCGCAGGAAACGCACCATGCGAATCTTCATGATGAAGTGATCAATAAGCTCCTGCGCCTGCTGCTCGCTCAACACCCCGTTGGCTAAATCGCGCTCGATATAAATATCGAGGAATGTCGCGGTGCGGCCCAGTGACATCGCACCACCATTTTGCGATTTCACCGCGGCCAGATAACCAAAATAGAGCCACTGAATAGCTTCTTGAGCATTTTTGGCCGGTCCTGAAATATCGCAACCGTAGCGTGCGGCCATGGTTTGAATCTGCAACAGCGCGTGGCGATGCTCAGCCAGCTCTTCGCGCAAACGAATCACACTTTCCAACTCAATACCTTGCTCAAGTTGTGGCTGTAAATCGGCAAACTGTAGCTCACGTTCCCGCACCAGATAGGCAATGCCATACAGTGCGATACGCCGATAGTCGCCAATAATTCGCCCTCGTCCATAGCCATCCGGCAGGCCGGTCAAAATGCCGGATTTACGACATTTCAGCATCTCAGGCGAATAAACATCGAACACGCCTTGATTATGGGTTTTACGTAAATCAGTGAAGATATATTTGAAGTTGGCATCCATCTCACGGCCATAGGCGTCAAATGCGCTTTGCACCATGTTGATACCGCCAAAAGGATGTAACGCACGCTTCAGGGGTTTATCGGTCTGTAGCCCGACGATTTTTTCCAGCTGTTGTTCAATGTAACCCGCTTTATGGGCAGTGATGGTGGTGGCAATATCATCATCAAAGTCTACCGGCGCATGAGTCGCATTCTCCAAACGAATCCCCTCCATAACCTGCTCCCACAATTTTTGGGTCGCAGGGGTGGCGCCGGAGAGAAACGACTCATCACCTTCATAAGGTTGATAGTTCTGCTGGATAAAATCTCTGACATTAATTTCGCTATGCCAATTGTTCCCGCTAAATCCGAGCCATGCATCGGCATATTTTTTATTATTTACATCAACATCAATCTTCATGAACAAACTCCAATAAACAGAATATAGCTGGTGATTTCATGGGGTTGAGGGTCAAAAAACAGCCTCGGAAACCGCTGCGTCCTGTTGCGCATAGCCAAGGCGGACCGCATCAAGCGCAATCATTTTTTCTTCATTGGTGGGGATAACTGCGGCAACGACCCGTGAGCGGGCGGTAGTGATGACATGAGAGGTTCCATGCTGTAGCCGGTTGTTTTTACCGTGATCGATGTCGACACCAAAAACGGCCAGATGCTCCAGCGTTAACTGACGGATAAGCGATGAGTTTTCGCCAATTCCCCCGGTCAGAATCAGGCCGTCGAACCGGCGCAGCGAACTGATATGCCCGCCAATATGGCGTGCAAGGCGATGCACAAAGGTATGTATCGCCAGACGCGCCGCTTCATGCCCCTCGTGATAGGCTTTCTCCAGCGTCCGCATATCAGCAGACAGACCAGAGATCCCCAATAAACCGGACTCCTTATTAAGCATATGCTCCAAATCTTCCAGACTTTTCCCGGTTTGGCGCGCCAGATATGCCAGTGCGCCAAAGTCCACATCACCACTGCGTGTTCCCATGACCAAACCGTCCAATGGGGTCATGCCCATCGATGTATCAACGCTTTTGCCGTCCTGAACCGCGCAGACAGATGCACCATTCCCCAAATGAGCGATAATCAGGCCGCAATCGCTCCCATCAAATCCGAAGAAACTCGCGGCAAGCCCTGCCACATAGCGATACGACGTGCCATGAAAACCATAACGTCGTACCCCCTGTTCGCGGAAATAGCGGTAAGGTAGCGCATAAAGATAAGCCTCCGGTTTTAATGTTTGATGAAAACCGGTATCAAATACGGCGACTTGTTTAATGCCGGGAAATAGCTGGCGTGCCGCCTCAACGCCGTGCAAATTGGCGTAGTTATGTAGCGGAGCCAATGGCGAAACCTTTTTGATTTCCTCCACCACCCAATCATCAATCAGCACTGATTCACTGAATATTTCACCACCATGGGCAATACGGTGGCCAATCAGCGAAATTGATTTATTAAGGCCACGCTTTTCCAGCTCATCGGCAATCGCTGCTAATGCATCAACATAATTCCATTGAGCCAATTGAAATTGAGTGACTCTATCAATCCGCAAAAAAGGTTTTTCAGTGCCAATACCGTCGGCAATCCCGGAGATTACCGCGTCACAATTGTCGGCGGTCAGTACTGAAAATTTAATGGATGATGAACCACAGTTAATAACCAAAACTGTAGGATTTAATGTCATGTGATTACTCCGCCCGTGTTTTTTGGGCAAAATACGGGCTTTTAAGCGCCGTCTTATATTAATTTGTAGACGATATTGAAGATGGTCAGCAGACCGACGAGGGTAACAAAATAGTTTTCTGGCCGGCCTCTGAAACGGGCCAGAGAAGGCAGTTTATGAACGGCGTACATAGGCAGCAGACACAGTAGTGAGGCGATAATTGGTGCCCCCATGGCTTCAATCAAATCAAGGATATTCGGGTTGAGATAAGCCACCACCCAGGTTGATCCCATGATGAAAAACATACTGACCAGATTAAGCTTGCCACCGGATATTTTAGTTTTATCGCCTTGGTAGCCGAACTTAATAATCAGACCATTGAGACCTTCCAACGTACCGAGATAATGTCCGAAGAAAGATTTAAAAATAGCGACCAGCGCAATCAGTGAAGCGGCATATTCCAGCGTAATGGAGAAGGTCGATTTGCTACCGGACATGGCAGAAAAATGGTTTGCCAGATAAGACAGCACTGGAATATTTTGTGCCTTAGCTTCTGCCATATTTTGCGGCGACAGCGTAAACAGGCAGCTAAAGGCAAAGAACATCACCACAGCCACCATCAACATGCTGGCCTTACTAATAATCTGAGAGCATTTTTTCTCAGTAAAATCCCGGCCAAACTCCGGTTCATATTCTTCGCGCTTTGAGACCACGAAAGAAGAGACAATCGGCGAGAAATTGAAAGAGAACACCATGATGGAAATACCCAACCACACGGTCACCAGTATGCCATCGTGCCCTAGCAGAGAAATCTGGCTCAAATCTACCTGCTCAATAACCGAGGCATTCCAGTAAGGGATCAGTGAGAGTGAAATCAATACCAGGCAAGTAATAAACGGAAATACCAGAAAACTCATCACTTTAACCATCAGATCTTTACCGAAGTAAATCACTGCAGCCATCAGCAACAGCAACGCCAGTGCCACCACACCACGGTTTAGCGGAGCCAGTTGGAGTTGATGTTCCCAGAAGGTCATAAAGGTATTGGTGATGGTTACGCCGTAAATCCACAACAACGGACAAATGGCGAAAAAATAGAGGAAGGTAATCACCACACCACCGGTTTTACCGAAGTGTTCTTCCACGGTCTCCGTAATATTGCCAGAACAGTTACTGCCAGATAAACATAAACGCGCCAATGCCCGATGACAGAGAAAGGCAATCGGATAAGCCAACACCAACATAATTAAAATAGGAATTAAACCGCCGAAACCTGCGCGGATTGGAAAGAATAAAACGCCTGCCCCTATTGCTGTGCCAAATAATCCCAAAGTCCAGGTTGTATCTGATTTGCGCCACGTTTTTGTTTCGATTGCGGTAGTGGTTGTAATAGCATTATCGATATCCATTAATAAATTCCTTATTAATATATTTTACGAAATACTGCCTAATCCCGTTATTTGTGATACGCGCGATAAATCAATATTGCCGCCTGATATAATGCTGACGGTCTTTTTGCCGGTGATATAATCTTTTAGTTTGCCGCTTAATAATGCTGCGGATGCTAATGCACCTGCACCTTCGGTAATAATCTTGTTACGCTGAATAAGGTCAATCATACTTTTTCTTATTTCATCTTCACTGACCAGTACAATGTCGGTAACCAATGTTTTGACGATTTCAAAAGGTAACGTACCTGGGCGAGTCACATCACAACCATCGGCAAGCGTACCGGTTTTACGATGATTAGTAATACTACCGCTATAATAAGATGCCGCCATGCCGTGAACATTCTCTGACTGGACGCCAATAATATTAATGGTTGGATTAATAGATTTAATTGCCAGCGCGATACCGGCAATTAATCCACCGCCACCAATAGGGACAATCACATTATCGACATCATAGAGATCTTCGAGTATTTCCAGCCCGATAGTGCCCTGACCAGCAATCACTTTCTCATCATCGAAAGGGTGAATAAAAATACGGTGTTCCATTTCAATAATTTCACTGGCTTTTGCTATGGTATCGTTGAAATTCTCACCATGTAGCACCACCTGCGCAGAATATTCACTGGTCGCCGCAATTTTTGATTTAGGGGCGCAATTTGGCATCACCACCTTGCTGTTAATCCCCAACATGGCACAGGATAAAGAAACCCCTTGCGCATGATTACCCGCAGAACAAGCCACAACCCCTTGCCTTCTCTCCTCTTCGCTGAGTGAGCTGAGCTTATTGAATGCGCCGCGAATTTTGAATGACCCGGTACGTTGCATGTTCTCAAACTTCAGATAAATCTCGCCATGACAGCGCTCACTCAGATAATTCGACCTCGCTAATCCTGTTTTGTAGATATGACCTCTCAATCGTTTTTGTGCATCAATTACATCATTGAGAGTTATCGGTAAGTTACTGTAAATTTTCATCTTTCATAGCCTTGCAGATTAAAATTCCTAAGAATTATGTATTTCGTTCGGCAGGATGCTACGACACAAAAAACTGCATTAATGTGATGATTACAGCAAAAAGAAGTGATCTTGATCTTTCAACCAGTTGTTTATTTCAATAAATGTAACGCGGTCGACATTCTGGAATTTGGATTAGTTTTTATAATCTAAAATGGGCTTGCTGAGTTCGATTAGCCGTGCCACAAAAACAAGCCGCATCCTTGCGGCTTGAGCATTACGTCAAATCAAGTAAGGTGTTTAATTGCGCTATCTGTTGTCGCCACTGGCATTGCAGCTCTGGCTTCTGATGCTTGAACTTACGTGCCAGATCCTGTTTCAGCTTACTTTCTAATTCCAACAACTCAGCCAACAACTGTTCTTCTTCACTTTCCACTAACATTATCGACTCAGGTTCGAATGTGGAGGCGGGCACAGAAACTGATGCGGGTTTATCGGCCAAAATGGCATAGACCGGTTCTAGATGGTGCCACTCTTCCAACCACTGCTTATCGATTAACCAAAAACGATTGCAGCTTTGTTCAATCAATGTACGGTCATGGGAAACCAGCAACACCGCACCACTGAAGGTTTTCAGCGTATTTGCCAGCTCTTCTTTACCTTCCATATCAAGATGGTTAGTCGGTTCATCAAGCAGTAGCAATGAATAGTTAGCCAGTGTCAGGCCGATAAATAACAAGCGTGAACGCTCGCCACCACTCAAGGTGCTAACCTGCTGCTGATGCCGAAGATAGGGGAATCCGGCACCGATCAACGCCATTTTTCGCTGATCTTCGGTCAAGGGTGCAAAGGGGGCTAAAGCCTCGGATAGAGTGTCTTCGTCACGCAGTTGTTGCAGACTTTGGTCGTAATAGCCCACACGTACCCTAGGATGGAACGTCACTCCCACGTCGGCGGTCTCTGGTTGGCTAAAAGCCCGCCATAGGCAGTGCAACAGAGAAGATTTACCGCAACCATTGCGGCCTACCAGTGCGACGCGATCACCGCTTTTGACCCGAAATTGTGCCAATTCAAATAGCACCGGTGCCTGAGCCGCTGGTCGAACCCGTAAATCTGAGAGTGCCAGCACTCGGTCTGCCGCCAGAGCTTCGCCATTTAGGCGCAATTGCCACTGATTACCGGCGGTAACCTGAGTTTGATCATCCTTGAGGCGATCGACCTGCTTCTCCATTTGTTTAGCCTTACGCGCCAGCTTTTCGTTGTCATACACGCTGCCCCAGATGGCCAGTCGCTTGGCGCTTTTTGCTACCCGATCAATTTCCTTTTGTTCGGCTAAACGGCGATGACTGTCCGAGATATCTTTCTCCGCCAATGCCTGCCGTGCCTGAGTGCAAGGCAGGCGGATAAATTGCAGATTTTTGTCACGCAAAATCCAGGTACAGTTGGTCACACGATCCAGCAAACTGCGATCATGTGAAACCAGTACAAAACTGCCCCCCCAATTCAGGAGAAACTGCTCCAGCCACAGCAGGGTAGGTAAATCCAGATGGTTACTGGGTTCATCCAATAGCAACAAATCTGGCTGGCGGATCAGTGCTCGTGCCAGCAACAGACGCGTATGCTGACCACCACTTAACGTACCGGCAGTCAGTGTCCAAGTGGGTTCATCAAACCCCAAGCTGACGAGCAAAACCTCTGCTTGCCAACGTTCTGGTTGATGCAGGCTATTGGGGAGGTGATTGAGCACCGCATCCAGTAAGGTGCAATCATCTAAAGCGGCGGGGAGATGTTGTTCAACCCGAGCCATCAGGCACTGGTTGGCGGTAGTGATAGTACCGGCCGTGGCGGGAAGATCACCGCTGAGGATTTTCAGCAGAGTGCTTTTTCCACAACCGTTATGGCCTATCAAACCAATGCGGTCACCTTTTTTCAGGCCGAAGGAAATCTCAGCCAGCAGTGGGCCGAAAGTGTTGTCGTAACCGACAGATTTTGCAGAAAGTAATGTGGTCATTGCTTACTCAAGTTTTACAGGCATAGAGATGCCTATCGTCAATAAAGCCGACGATAACCGGTAAGCCGGAGGGAAGTTGTCAGAGTGTTAGTTAGCTTCGCTCAAGCAGGTTATCGCAGCACGATACCGGTAACGCTTGAGCAATCACGATCACTAAAGACGAGTGAATAAAGAAACAATTCACGGGTCAACATAGTAATCCTCCTTAATATAATTCTGGTTAATGTATGACCTCATTATATTTAGTTTCTTCACTTTCTGCCAGTGCCGTCAGAAGGCCATAGACCGTCGTGGCTGTGGGTGTTTTTTGGCTAAGTACAGCTACGCGATTATCTCGTCCATCCAGCCAAACCAACTACTGACCCGCATGCGATTGCCTGATTCAACCATTAACGGCCTTGAGCCACGGATGGTACTGGCATCAAACTTACGCACTTGTCGAGCCAGATTTAGTTCGCCAGCTAAAAAATCAATTAACAATAAATATGTCTTGATGTAACATTCGATCATACATGATAATGCTTATTATATTGATACTCGTTATCATTTCCGTGCTAAATATATGGACACACAGTTGAATAAAACACCGAGGTTGAACGACGAACCTGCTGTCGAGTATCCGACAGCAAGTAAGCCCTTGTCTGTCACCAGCGAACAACTGCTGGGAGAGCACGGTGTCGCCTTTATCGTCCATCAAGGCGAACACTATCAACTGCGCCAGACCAAGGCCGGCAAACTAATACTGACCAAATAACATACACAGAACCCACGTCATGGGTATTACAGCAAAACAGCAGCCGTACAGAGCCGAGTAACGGGCCGCTAATACTGCTGTAGCATCAAAAGACGAAGGGGATAGCAAGCCACCCAGATTCTCGAATCAAGGCAGCCAGCAACCTATATATCTGTTTTATTCGCATAGAAAATATGGAGAATTGCCGACATGCCTCGTTTCATTTCTGACCGTTTCCGCTGGTCCCCACTCAGTTTGGCAATCGCTTGCACGCTGCCTTTGGCCGTTCAAGCGGCTGATACCACTACCACGCCGACAAGCAGTAAAAAGCACACTACCGATACCATGGTGGTTACGGCAACAGGTAATGAGCGCAGTAGTTTTGAAGCACCGATGATGGTAACCGTGATTGAAGGTACCTCGCCGACCAGCGAGACCGCCACCTCTGCGGCAGATATGCTGCGCAAAATACCGGGGCTGACCGTCACCGGCAGCGGGCGGGTCAACGGCCAGGATGTGACACTACGTGGCTACGGTAAGCAAGGTGTATTGACTCTGGTTGATGGTATTCGCCAAGGTACCGATACCGGCCATCTGAACGCCACTTTCCTTGATCCGGCACTGGTGAAACGTGTTGAAGTAGTACGTGGCCCATCTGCCCTGCTGTACGGCAGTGGCGCATTAGGTGGTGTTATCTCTTTTGAAACTGTCGATGCCGCTGACTTGCTGTTAGCGGGCCAAAATACCGGTTACCGCGTTTACAGCTCTGCGGCTACCGGTGATCACAGTTTCGGCCTCGGTGCCAGTGCCTATGGCCGCACCGATGATGTTGATGGCATTCTCTCCTTCGGTACCCGTGATATCGGCAATATCCGTCAGAGTAATGGTTTTGATGCACCAAATGACGAAACCATCAGTAATGTGCTGGCAAAAGGAACATGGCATATTGACCAGATTCAATCACTGAGTGCCAATCTGCGCTATTACAACAACAACGCAATAGAACCCAAAAATCCACAAACCAGTGCAGCTTCCAGTGGCAATGTCATAACCAATCGTTCAACGATCCAACGTGATGCCCAACTCAGTTACCACCTTAAGCCACTGGATCAGGAGTGGTTGAATGCCACCGCACGGGTTTACTACTCTGAAGTGGAAATCAATGCACGGCCACAAGGTGCAACCGAAGAGGGACGTAAACAAACCACGGAAGGCGGAAAGCTGGAAAACCGGACGCGTTTGTTTACCGACAGCTTTGCATCACACCTGCTGACTTACGGCACAGAAGCCTATAAACAAGAGCAGACGCCGGGAGGCGCGACGACCAGCTTCCCACAAGCAGATATTCGGTTTGGCTCCGGCTGGCTACAAGATGAAATCACCCTGCGCGACCTGCCAGTGTCCATTTTAGCCGGTACCCGTTATGACAACTATAGCGGCAGCAGCGAAGGCTATGCTGACGTCGATGCCGACAAATGGTCATCACGCGGCGCAGTGAGTGTTACCCCCACTGACTGGTTGATGCTGTTTGGCTCCTATGCCCAAGCTTTCCGCGCACCAACCATGGGCGAGATGTACAACGACTCAAAACACTTCTCAATTCCTATCCGCCCGGGAATGACACTCACCAACTACTGGGTGCCCAATCCGAATCTAAAACCGGAAACTAATGAAACCCAAGAGTACGGGTTTGGTTTACGTTTCAATGATTTGCTAATGGCTGAAGATGACCTGCAATTCAAGGCCAGCTACTTCGATACCAATGCGAAAGACTATATCGACACCAGCGTTAATATGACGGCGATGACCACATCATCAGTGAATATCGACCGGGTAAAAATCTGGGGTTGGGATGCCACCATGAGCTATAAAACAGCCCTGTTTAACTGGGATCTGGCCTATAACCGTACCCGGGGTAAAAATCAGAGCACCAATAAATGGCTCGAGTCCATTAACCCGGATACCGTCACCAGCGTAGTGGATATCCCGGTTGCCAGCAGTGGTTTCGCGGTGGGTTGGATTGCCACATTTGCTGACCGCTCCAAACCGTTAAGCACCGGTAAACGTCAGGCCGGTTATGGTCTCAATGATTTCTATGTCAGCTATAAAGGCCAGGAACAACTGAAAGGTGTCACAACTACCGTGGTTCTGGGCAACGCATTCGACAAAGAGTACTACGCGCCGCAAGGCGTGCCACAAGATGGCCGCAACGCGAAGCTATTTGTGAGTTACCAGTGGTAATTCATTAAAAAAAGATAGTCTGAAACTACTCATCCGGTAATCCAATTTATGGGTTACCGGATTATCATTTAACGCTGTCACCTGCATATAAAAAATCAATAGAACGAGGATGTCATTAATGAGCAAATCTATATATGAGCAGTACATACAAGCCAAAGCGGATAACCCAGGCAAATACGCGCGTGATTTAGCGACACTAATGGGTATTTCAGAAGCGGAATTGACTCATAGCCGTGTGGGTCATGATGCAAAACGCTTACAAGGCGATGCCCGCACCCTACTGGCCGCATTGGAGGCGGTGGGGGAAGCCAAAGCTATCACCCGCAACACCTATGCCGTGCATGAGCAGATGGGCCGTTACCAGAATCAACATCTGAACGGTCATGCGGGTTTAATCCTTAACCCGCGTGAATTGGATTTGCGGTTGTTCCTCAATCAGTGGGCCAGTGCATTCACACTGTCAGAAGAGACACGCCACGGTGTGCGCCATAGTATCCAGTTCTTTGACCAGCAGGGTGATGCGTTACATAAAGTCTATGCTACTGAACAGACGGATATGGTGGCTTGGCAAGCCGTGCTGGCGAAGTTTATCAGTACAGAAAATCCAGCATTGCCATTAGAAGCACTGAGCACACCTGAAGTGGCCGAGCCAACAGTTGATGATGCCACCGTGGATACCGAATGGCGTGCCATGACCGATGTACACCAATTCTTCCAGTTGCTTAAGCGCAATAATTTGACCCGCCAGCAAGCATTCCGCGCCGTCGGGGATGATCTCGCCTATCGTGTTGATAACAGTTCACTGACACAACTACTGAATATCGCCCAGCAGGATCAGAACGAAATCATGATTTTTGTGGGTAACCGCGGCTGCGTGCAAATTTTCACCGGTTTAATTGAGAAAGTGGCCCCGCATCAAGACTGGATTAACGTTTTCAATAAACGCTTTACGCTGCATCTGATTGAAACTGCTATTGCTGAAAGCTGGATCACCCGTAAACCAACCAAAGATGGGTTTGTCACCAGTTTGGAACTGTTTGCCGCCGATGGTACCCAACTTGCTCAACTTTATGGTCAACGCACCGAAGGGCAACCAGAACAAAATCAATGGCGTGAGCAGATTGCCCTCCTGATCAATAAGGATATCGCTGCATGAGACTAAGGCTGCTGTCACTCCCTTTCATTCTGTCACTGAGCGCCGGTATTCTGCCGCTAAATACATTCGCCGCAGAACGTATTGTCACCATTGGTGGTGATGTAACAGAAATCGCCTATGCACTCGGTGCTGGTGGCGAGATTGTGGCTCGTGACAGTACCAGTCTACAACCGCAGGCAGTGCAGAAGCTGCCTGACGTGGGGTACATGCGAATGCTCAATGCCGAAGGGATTTTGGCGATGAAGCCGACCATGCTGTTGGTCAGCGAACTGGCTCAACCCTCATTGGTACTCAAACAGGTTGCCGACAGCGGGGTTAACGTGGTTACTGTACCGGGACAAACCACGCCGGAAAGTGTAACGGCGAAGATTAGTGCGGTCGCCACAGCGCTTCATCAGCCAGAACAAGGCCAAAAACTGATTAAAGACTACCAACAACGTTTAGCTGCGGTGAGCAGTACGCCACTGCCGGTAAAAGTGCTGTTTGTTATGAGTCACGGTGGCCTGACACCGATGGCTGCCGGTCAGAATACTGCCGCAGATGCCATGATCCGTGCCGCCGGTGGTAGCAATGCCATGCAAGGCTTTAGCCGCTACCGCCCACTGTCACAAGAGGGGGTTATCGCTAGTGCACCTGACTTATTGCTGATTACCAGTGCCGGTGTGAAAGCACTGGGTGGCAATGAGGGGGTCTGGAAATTACCCGGTATAGCCCTGACACCCGCGGGTCAACATAAGCGCCTGTTAGTGGTGGATGACATGGCATTACTTGGCTTTGGCTTGGAAACGCCGCAAGTGCTGGCGCTGCTGCGCAAAGGCATGGAACAAGCGCAATGAATTGCCGTATCCATCCACGCCTGATGCTGAGCATCTTACTGATGGTTCTAATCTTATTAGCACTCGGCTCGGCCAATATGGGGGCTTTGACGCTCTCGTTCCGTACCTTGTGGCATGCATCATTAGATGATGCTATGTGGCATATCTGGTTGAATATCCGCCTGCCGCGCGTGTTGTTGGCGGTGGTTGTCGGCTGCGCGCTGGCGGTTTCCGGTGCCATCATGCAAGGGTTATTCCGTAATCCGCTGGCTGATCCCGGCCTATTGGGTATCAGTAGTGGTGCCGCTTTGTGTGTCGGGCTAATTATTGTCATGCCATTCAGCCTGCCGCCACTATTAGCCCTTTATAGCCATATGGTCGGCGCGTTTATTGGCAGCCTGGCCATCTCAGCCATTATTTTTACCCTCAGCCGCTGGGGCCATGGCAACTTATCCCGCCTGCTACTGGCTGGTATCGCCATTAATGCGCTGTGCGGTGCGGCGGTCGGGGTGCTGACTTATATCAGTGATGACCAGCAATTACGCCAGTTCTCACTCTGGAGTATGGGGAGCTTAGGCCAGGCTCAATGGTCAACACTGATGGTGGCGGCTTCTCTGATCCTACCCGCCTGTGTTCTTGGATTATTACAGGCGCGTCAGTTGAATCTGTTGCAGCTAGGAGATGAAGAGGCACACTACCTCGGTGTTAATGTACGCCAAGCCAAGCTGCGTTTGCTATTACTGAGCGCCATCTTGATCGGTGCCGCGGTGGCTGTCAGTGGAGTTATCGGTTTTATCGGGCTGGTCGTGCCACATCTTATCCGCATGCGTATCGGTGCTGACCACCGCTGGTTGCTGCCCGGTGCCGCACTGGGTGGGGCTTGTCTATTACTGACCGCCGATACTCTGGCCCGTACCTTAGTCGCCCCGGCTGAAATGCCGGTCGGGTTGATAACCAGCCTACTGGGTGGCCCTTATTTTCTATGGCTGATTTTACGTCAGCGGGAGCAACTCAGTGGTTGATATAGCAGGGATTAATATAGCTGGAGTTAATCAGGCAGTAACACCGCCGGCGTTATTAGAGGCTAATCAGCTCGCCTATCATGTGCAGGGCCAGAGGCTAATCAAGAATGTTTCGCTACAAATTGCCAGCGGCGAAATGGTAGCCATTATCGGGCCGAATGGCGCGGGGAAATCAACCCTGCTGCGCTTGTTAACCGGCTACCTCACCCCTTCTGATGGCGAATGCCAATTGCTCGGCAAAGATCTGAAGAGCTGGCAGCCGCAGGAATTGGCCCGTACCCGTGCAGTCATGCGGCAATACAGCAGTCTGGCTTTTCCATTTAGTGTTAGCGAAGTGATTCAGATGGGCCGAGCCCCTTATGGCGCGGCACAAAATAGGCAAGCTTTAGAAGAGGTGATGGCTCAAACGGACTGTTTGTCACTGGCACAGCGTGACTATCGCGCACTGTCTGGTGGTGAGCAACAACGGGTACAATTAGCCCGCGTATTAGCACAATTGTGGCAACCACAACCGACACCACGCTGGTTGTTCCTTGACGAACCGACCTCCGCATTAGATTTGTATCATCAACAGCATACCCTGCGCCTATTGCGCCAGCTCACCCACCAAGAACCCTTGGCGGTGTGCTGTGTGTTGCATGATTTGAATCTGGCCGCACTCTATGCCGATCGTATTTTGCTGCTAGCACAGGGCGAACTGGTGGCCTGTGGCACACCAGCGGAAGTGCTCAATGCCGAGACGCTGACTCGCTGGTATCAGGCAGATTTGGGGATTTCACGCCACCCTGAAACCGCACTACCACAGATCTATCTGCGCCAGTAAATGATACACATTGCGAGGCTCAAAGCGAGCGGCCAGTCAGACTGACGACAAATCACGATGATGCGATCTGAAGCCGTGAGAATAGAAAAAAGAGTAAAACGTCGCGCCTGGGATGGCGCAGCTCGAACCACCAAGGGCGATGTTACCATCTGCCTATTCTCTGCGCCGCCGGCACTTTGCCATTAACCTCACCCGTCTAAGGCTAGCTTTGCTTTTCTAACGCCACCTTCGGTTCTGCATCAGCCAACAATTCATAAATTGCCTTACCCACAATTTGCACTGCTCGTTCGATTTCTGCGGTCATTGGTTTGCTGTAGCTGAGCCGCAGGCAATTGCGGTATTTCCCTGAAGCTGAACTAATAAACCCAGCGGCAACCTGTACCCCCTGTGGTAATAAGCAGCGATTAAGCCGCAAGCTATCAAATCCATGAGGCAACTCGACCCAGAGCATAAAGCTGCCCTGCGGCCTGCTCAGACAGGTACTCGGTGGAAAGTATTTCATTACCCAACTGGTCATAATATCGCGGTTACGTTGATATTGGCGGCGCATCCGGCGCAAGTGCTGCATGTAATGCCCTTGCTTGATAAACTCAGCCATCGCCAGTTGTGGCAACGACGCCACCCGCCCAGCAGAAATATATTTCATGTGCAGCGCTTTCTCTAAATAGCGCCCCGGTGCAATCCAACCAATGCGTAAACCAGGTGCCACCGTTTTAGAAAAAGAACTGCACAGCAGTACCCGACCATCATCATCAAATGAGGCAATGGTCGGTGGGCGCGGGTATTGATAAGCCAACCCGCCATATACATCATCTTCAATAATCGCCACATCATAGCGCTGAGCTAAGGTCAGTAAAGCCTTTTTGCGTTCGGCCGGCATATTGTAGCCCAGAGGGTTATTGCAGGTTGGAGTAAGCTGAATCACTTTGATCGGCCATTGATCCAGTGCCATTTCCAATGCCTCCAGACTGATCCCCACCACCGGATCGGTCGGGATCTCAATCACCTTCATTCCCATCCCTTTCAGGGTTTGCATCGCACCGTGAAAACTGGGGGAATCGATAGCAACAATATCACCGGCCTGACAAACCGCCCCCAATGCGATAGCCAATGCGCCATGGCAGCCAGAAGTAATAATGATATTTTCAGCCGACTGATGATTACCGCTATCCAGCATCAGCCGGGCAATTTGCTCACGCAAAGCCGGGGTACCATAAATATTGTCGTACTCCAGCACTTCCTCGCTTTGGTGTAGGCTAATCCGGCTAAGCAATCGACTGAGTATTTTTAGTCCCGGCCCAGACAGGTCGGGCGAACCGACGCCCAAATGGATAACATTCGCTTGATCGCCCCTGGTCAAAAATGCCAGCGTATTTTCCCACTGTGATACCTCTACCGGCCGCTGGGCATGGGTGCATGTCGCCGGTAAGGAAGGCAGGTTTGAACTGCAACGCACGAAATAGCCCGATTTCGCGCGCGCTTCAATTAGCAGGCACTCTTCCAACTGCCGATAAGCCTGCTGGACGGTACTGATACTGACACCATGCTCGTCACTCAATACTCTGACAGAAGGCAGCCGCTCCCCTGCAATATACAGCCCCTCTTTAATCCGTTGACTAAGAATATCAGCCAGTTGTTGGTAACGAGTCATTGATATCACCTGATAAATTGAGTGGGACCAGTACAGATGGCGCTTATTTGTACCATTCAGTTTATATATCGCATATCTGTATGGAAATAATAGTCCCCATTTGCATCTGTAATGTTTTTCGCCAAAGTTTCATGCTAGTGGCTCACCTAATGACGGGGAGTCGATGATGAATAATATAATTGAAGATCAAATAGATGAATGTTGTTCGTCGGCTGCTCGAGCAACGAAAAGCCGCCACAATATTTTTATTCAAGTGTGGCTGAAAGCATACAGATACCTATACCAGTGCAATGAACGACGTAAAACCGCGAATACACTGTCAAGATTGAATTCAGATCAATTAAAGGATATTGGCCTAAGCCGGGATGATATCAAACGGGATTACAGCCGCCCGTTCTGGCGCTGAGTTAGGGTTCTCATGGCAGTAAATAAGCTTAAAGCTGAATAGACTGGCTTCGGTGTAATACCGTACCGAAGCCAGTATTATTAGTTAGAAATCATAACCGACGGTTGCCAGCACTGAGCGCTCAGCACCCCAGTAGCAATAAGAGGTGTTGTAACAGGCTGCGACGTATTTTTTGTCGGCGATATTATTCACATTCAATTGAACAAATGCCCCTTTCAACGACGCAGCCCAAGTGCCTAAATCAGCACGGACAGAGGCATCGCCCAGTGTATAAGAGGGTACGCGCAAAGTATTAGCATCATCAGCCCACTGCTTGCCAATATAGCGGATACCCGCACCAATATTGATGCCGTAACCTGCCTCATATTGCGCCCACAGTGATGCCATATTTGACGGTGCTAACACCGGTGTATTGCCATCATTACCATCAATAGCATCTTTGAATTTCACCCGATTATAGGTATAGCCCGCAATCACACTTAACCGGTCATTAACCTGGCTTCTGGCCTCCAATTCCAACCCCTGTGAATTAACTTTACCGGCTGGTACAAAATAGGTCGCCGGCACGGCACGGTTTGCCACATCATTTTGTGTCAGGTCATATAAAGCGGCGGAATAGAGTGAAGTGCTGCCCGGCGGCTGATATTTGATACCGACTTCATACTGCTCGCTGGTCATCGGTTTCAATAAGTTTTGTTGTGCATCCGGGAACAGACTTGGCGTGATGGCCTGGCTGTAGCTGACATAGGGTGAAATGCCGCTGTCGAAGCTATACAGTAATGCCGCGCGCCCACTGGCATGTTTATCGGTGCGTTCATCGGTACTATTGGCAGTCTTATTAATGTTTTCAGTTTTCATCCGGTCATAACGACCTGATAGATTCAGGTGCCAATTATCCAGCGTCATTTCATCTTGCAAATAGATGCCACTCTGTTCATAGCGGCGGTTTAAATAGGAGGTGTTGATGCCCGGAGTGGTCAACAGATAATCGCTATAAAGCGTGCTCCCCGCCGAAATACCGGTGTAAGGGTTCAGTGTGGTCGCAAAAGCGCTGTCGCTGCGCAGATTATTGCTGAACTTCTGGAAATCAAAGCCCAGCATCACTTTATGTTCAACTGCGGCGGTAGCAAAATCAGCACCCAGTTGGTTATCAATAGCAAACGCGTTGAGCGAGGAGTCCTCACCGGAATAATAGCGATTCATCAGAGTGCGATCGCTATTCCATCCTCCCTGATAAACCTGTTCTAACTGAGTATTGGAATGGGTGTAACTGGCATTCTGGCGGAATGACCAAACATCATCAAATTTATGTGAAAATTCATAGCTATAGATTTGCTGCCAACGTTTAAATACATTGTGGTTACTTTCGCCATCAAAGAAGCCACGGCTTAATTTCTGCCCATAGATGCTACCATCAGCCGGCACCGAACTGTGGTAACCACCAGAAGGGTCTTTTTGCAAATTAGCCCGCAATAACAAAGAGGTATTCTCATCCGGCTGCCACAACAATGAGGGTGCGATGGCATAGCGTTCTTCACGCTGATGGTCGTACATGGTGTCACTGTTACGGGTAATCCCGGTGAGACGAAACGCCCAATGCTCGGATATAGCATCGGTATAATCAAAGGCAACCGCTTGTGTATTGTTATTACCGGCCGTCAGGCGGAAATGGCCTTCAGAAGTAAACTGTGGGCGTTTAGATGTCATCATCACCACACCACCGGGGATACTCTGACCATACAGTGCCGAAGAGGGGCCTTTGATGACATCAATGCGCTCCAGGAACCACGGGTCTACTTGCAACACGTTAAAGCTGCCGCCGTCACTGAGTAAGCGCAGACCATCGAGGAAGGTATTGTTCACATCACCGCCATGGAAACCCCGCAGTGCGATGGTGTCATAGCGGTTGGCTCCGCCGGAAAAACCGGTGAACACGCCAGGAGTGTAATTCAGCGCCTGATTAATCGTAGCGACATTTTGGTCATCCATCTGCTGACGCGTCACCACCGATACCGCCTGGGCGGTAAGAATTAAGGGTTGATCAGTTTTAGTCGCCCCTTTGGTGGTTATCGCGGTGTAGCCCGAGGTCGGGAGATCAGCAGCATTACCTGCTTTGGCCGTGACTTCTATCGTATCTTCAGCCAGCGAAGCGAAAGGAATACACATCGCCAATGAACATAAAATAGCAGAACGCTTTATGACAAAAACCGAAAACATAGTTATCTTCCCCAGATAATTAGGCATATAAAATAGATGGTTATAATCAGCATCCATTGCTATTTCACAGCGCAATAATATTGCCTGCGTGCCACATATCGTGGGTCCATAAGTTCAGCGCACAATCTATTAAATGAGAGTGTTAATTTCAATGATAATTATTATCTTTATCATTTGAGTGAGGGGAGTAATTATCGGAGTAAGATTATTCCGTAAGGTGCAGAATGTGCCACAATGGCGGTCAGGCTGGCTTTAACAGCACACCTATCGGATTTTTGGGTTAATTGTGGCACTCACTTTCAGGCTGATCGGTTTTATGAAAAAGATTGGGTACGTTGTTGCACGTAGAAACTATCCGCTGCTGTGGCTGCTGCTAACGCTTATTTTTGCGTCAATATCAGGTACCAGCGTTGCCGCCATAGCATCAGATGCTACGGCTGAAAACAGTGAGGTGCCAGTAAAACCGGCAGTATCAGTACAACTGATTAGCCTACAAAAACAGTTGGATAAGCTGAAACAGAGTGTCTCTGCCAGTACCTCCGATAACCAGTTGAGTGTGCTAAACGAGACCGCACTGGCACTGGCGCGTGATGCTGATATCTTGATAGCCGACCTGAAGCCCAAGCGGGAACAACTGCAAACACAGTTGGAGGTTTTAGGCCCGTTACCTGCCGCCGGAGCATTGGCAGAGACCCCAGTAGTCGCCCAGCAGCGGCGGATATTGAATACCCGTAAAATCCAGTTAGATGGCCAGAATGATCAGGCCCAAGCTATCAAAACCAACGCGGAAAACCTGGCAACACAGATCATCGCGTTACGGCGCACCGCGTTGAAATCACAAATTGCCTTAAATTCTGGCAGCATTTTGGGTGCGAACTTCTGGGCACCGATCGTCAATCCCAATGTTGACGATGACCGCCGACTGAAAGATTTTACCCAAGAGCTGGCCGATGCCTGGAGCGCCGCCTGGGAACCCGAATGGCGTTTCGGCACCACGATGTATCTGCTGCTAGCACTCTTAATCAGCATATTTGGTTTTAAATTTCTCGATGTGCTGACCGCCTGGTTTTGTACCAAATGCTTACCACCAGGCCCGCTACGCCGCAGCTTTATGGCCTCAGCCACCACGCTTTGTACGGTGTTGATCACCGTCACAGTGGCGCAATGTATCACTCAAACCTTTACTCGCACGCCGGATGTCTCACAGGTAGTGATGGATTTTGCGCTGGCATTTGTTCAGCTCATGTTCTTCTCCGCTTTAATCGCGGGCCTTGGGCGGGCATTTTTATCCAACCAACGCCCCTCATGGCGGTTACCTGCCATCGCTGATGAAGTGGCCACATCACTGAGACTATTCCCCCCTCTGCTAGCCAGTTGCATCATGATTTTTGGTGCCCTTGATCAGATGAACAATATGATCAATATCAGTGTGTCTGGGGCAATTTTTAGTAATGGTATTTCGGCGCTGCTGGTGGCGCTTACTGCGGCGATTATTCCGTTACGTGCTAATCGGGTACGGCGTAATCTGGTGGTAAATGGCGAAAAACCTGAAGCCTATTCCACGCTAGCGGGATTGATTCATTTCGCCATCGGCATTACGGCAATAGCCATATTACTGTCATTGTTAGTCGGTTATATCGCACTGGCGAAATTCTTAAGTTACAAGTTGGTGTGGAGCTGTCTGGTCATCGCCTGTTTATATTTATTAGTTCATCTGTGTGTTGATTTGGCGGAAAGCATTTTCTCGCCCACCAGCAGCGCCGGTAAAGCCATTAAGCAATCACTGAATATTGATGACCGCCATTTAGCCCAGGCCGCAACGTTACTCTCCGCCTCCAGCAAAGTACTGCTGATATTGTTGGCTATTATCGCATTACTTAATGGCACCTTTGGTTCCACTACCCCGATTTCACTACTGCAAAAAGCGGTAGAGTTATTAAGTGGCGAAGGTCTGGAAAAATTAAATATTGTTCCCACTAACTTATTTAATGCGCTGGTTTGCTTACTGGTCGGTTTATACGTGCTCAAAGCCGCACGGCGTTGGCTGAATAATGAGTTCTTGCCACAAACCCAGATGGATTCCGGTATAAAGACCTCGGCGGTAACGCTTTTCAGTAACATCGGTTACGTGCTGGTGATTCTACTGACCTTATCGGTACTGGGTATCCAATGGAATAAATTAGCCTGGATTGTCAGTGCACTGTCGGTGGGTATCGGCTTTGGCTTGCAGGAGATTGTGAAAAACTTTATTTCCGGCATTATTTTGCTGACCGAACGGCCAGTCAAAGTGGGGGATTTGATCAGTATCAGTGGGGTTGAAGGGGACATTCGCCGCATCAATGTTCGCGCTACTGAGATCCAACTCAGTGACCGCTCAACAGTTATTGTCCCGAACTCCCAATTGATTTCGCAGAATGTGCGTAACGCCACCATGGCTAATGCTCAAGGGGTGGTGACCATTGCCCTGACCTTCCCACTGGATTTGGATGTTGAACTGGCACAGGCACTGTTGATAGAAGCTTATGAAGAACACGAGTCGATACTTGATACCCCGGCTCCATCAGTGAAATTCAGTCAGTTAAGCCCGGACGGTATTGTCCTCAGTGTGACCGGTCTAGTCCCCAGTCCACGAATGGTCAGTAATACCAAAAGCTCTTTGTTATTCAGCATATTAAAACGGCTTAGGGCCGCAGGCGTGTCTCTTGCGGTGGCAACACCCAGCAAAACCGCAACTGAGTTGAACTAATCGGGTAGACCATGAATATTATTAATAACAATAATGCTCATGGCCACCTAATCACTTATTTCGCCTCACTCAAACTAAACATTTTCAGATTACACCCCGGCCACTGAGCAGATAAGGCATTAACCCCAAAGGAAAAATCAGAGCCATAGACTTACTTATCTCAGCGCTGAATCAAATAACGAATCGTAGGGCCGTCCTGCTGAATATCCAGCACGGTATAGCCGTAGTTTCGCGCATCCAATGGGATATTATTAATCGATTGCGGACAGTCGCTGATCACTTCCAGAATTTCGCCCGGCTTCAGTTGCGGCATGGCTTCTAGCGTCGCCACCGCGGGATATGGGCACGGTTCACCCACCATATCTAAGCGGTAATCAGGTACGATGACGGTCGTTGTCGATGAGGAATGACTCATAGTAGCTCCTTAGCCAGAACGGATGTGGCCGCTTTCTGTTTACGGAAGAAACGTTTTTCCCACCACAGCATGGCAGCAAAGGCAATGGCTAACATCAGGTAAGTCACCAACAATCCGCCTATTGGCCCGAAGATCTGCAACAAGTTCACCTTGTCATAATTGGTCGCCAAAGCAGGGGCGAAATCATCCCAATAATAGGCCAAAATGGTCGCGCCGATAATGTTACCCAGCCCCACCCACCAATAATGAATCTGCCCTTCGACCGCGCGATACATCCAGCCGGTTTCACAGCCTCCGGCCAGCACGATACCGAAGCCAAACAGCAAACCGCCAATCACCGCGTTCGGCCCGGCCCACAAAATCTTAGGTGCTACCCCCAGTTGGACATAACTGAAAATACCAATCGCACTGACCGCCATCCCAAGAATAATGGCCTTTGCCATGTGAGTACGCCCGGTTATCCACAAGTCACGGAACGCAGAGGTAAAACAAATTTGCGCACGTTCAATCAGCAAGCCAAAACCAATACCGCACAACATGGCGATGCCCAGTTTTGGGTGACGGAACAGCTCAATCAACGACCAGCTTAGTGCCAGAACAAACACCACCATACCAAGACGAAAACGGCGTGCGGCGCGGGCCGGATGCTGCGTCAAGGGCGATGCAGCCGTCACTTTTTGTAACTTTACCGGAATGCGAAACAGAGGTAACAGCGTAAATTTGGCACCAAAGTAGGAGCCGGCCGCCGTCGCAAGGGCAAAGAACCAGGCATGTAGTGAAAACTGTGGAATCCCGGTAAAGAAAGCCGCCAAATTGCAGCCCATCGCCAGACGCGCACCAAAACCCGCAATAATGCCGCCAACCAGCGCTTGTGCGATGCGAATACCGTGTTGAGGCTTGCGCAACTTAACGTTGTTAGCCCACAGAGCCGCCGCGATACATCCGGCAAACATGCCGATAATCATCATGCCATCAATACGATCTAACGGCGTCCCCTCCAATCCGATAACTTTAAAGTAACCCCACTCTTGCGGATGCGCGCCAAACAACTGCATGAGGTGGCCTCCCCAGCGGGTAAACTCGCCAGTCACCGCCCAGAAGGTACCAGTTAAGCCGAAGTAATAAGTCGATAAGATACCAGCAGCAATGACCGCTGGTAGTGGCGCCCAAAAGCGCACCAGATATTGAGATTTAAATACTTGCCAGCTCACACTGATACCTCCAAATAGATACAGTCACTTGCGATATCAAGACTATTCGCGGCGACGATAAAATAGACCTAGATATAATAAGCCAATTATCCATTCAATGAAGTATGTTGTGACGTAAGTTAGATGTTAATCAAAGGTTACGTCAGTAACAGTGCCGGAGAGGCAGGAAACATCCACGATCAGCTATCTTCACCCGCTGGCAGCTGGTAATCCAATGCCAATGCCAAGCGCAGGATAGCCGCCACCGGCTCGAAGAATTGCTCTGGTATGGTATCGCCACAGGCTACATCGCGGTGTAATGCCCGTGCCAGCGCAATATTTTCCACCACCGGGATACCCTGCTCCTCTGCTAATGCAATGATCAGCCCGGCCTGTTCGCCATGACCCTTTTCAATCACTACGGGCAAGGGTGCATCATCAGCGTGATAAAACAGGCAAACCGCAAAATGGGTGGGATTACGGACCACTGCTGTAGAGCGTCTGACGTTTTTTGCGAAACTGCCACTTTGCACTTCATGCTGTAACTGTCGGCGTTTCTGCTTGATGTGTGGGTCTCCGTTGCTGTCTTTATGTTCCCGCTTGATTTCTTCCAGAGACATTTTGAGTTGTTTCATGGTGTTATAGCGTTGAAAGGCATAATCCATCAAAGAGAAAACCACATAACAGGCAACCAGAGCACCCAGTAGCCAGCTCATTAATGTGGCAAAGACGGGGATCGCACAGCGACTTCCGCAGTAAGCCAGATAACCAAAAGAAACCGCATAGTGCAGCAATAAATAGCCGAAAATCAGTGTGAGCACCCCTACTTTCAATAATGACTTGGTCAGTTCAAACACACTGCGCAGTGAGAATAGTTGTTTGGCATTATTGATTGGATTGATATGTTCGCCTTTAAACTCTACCGCTTTGGTTGCCAATAACGGCCCGATTTGCGCGATACCGGCCAGAATGGTGACTAAAATCAGCGCACCGCCTAATATCCCCATAATATGAATAAGTACTGCCATGCACTCCGCACCAATGCGGGCCAGTGCCATGGCCAACGGTTGTTGTAATTGGCTGATGGAGCTACGGATAAGTACTATGGCCTGATCGACCAACGTGTAGCCTGTCAGGAGAAAGTAAACCACCAGCACCACTAACTGGGCGCCGGAGGTTATCTCAACACTTTTAATCACCTGCCCTTTCTCCCTGGCTTCCTTCAGGCGTTTCGCGGTAGGTTTTTCATTCTTTTCACTGCTCTCACCCCCCATCAGCAGCCCCATTTATCAGCGGGATAAGTGTGTTTATCTTCTGTTCGGTCTGGTTAATCCCCACCAGATAGTGATGTAGGGCATAAGGCAGGCTAATCAGCAATAAAAGCAGGGCCAATGCACTTTTAATCGGCATCGCCAGAAAGAAAACATTCAGTTGTTGTGCCGAGCGATTGATTAATCCTAAAGATAAATCAGCTAATACCATCACCAGCATCGCGGGTAACGCAAAGCTCAGACAGAGTTCCTGCATCAGTAGCCACTCACTTTGTAGGAAGTGCAGCATTGCTGATGAGGGGCGAATACCACTGCCAGCAGGCAGAATGTCATAGGAGCTGTAGAGTGCTGCCAGCACCAGATTGAAACCGCCAGATAATAAAAACAGTACGGTTAATATTTGCGTAAACAACACACCAAAAATAGACGATTCCATGCCCATACTGGGGTTAAACAAAGTGGACATGGTGGCACCACGCAGAGTATCAATCAGGAACCCCGCCATATCGATGGCCCAGAAAGGCAGCGCCGCGACAAAGCCAATCATCACCCCAATCAATAGCTCAACACACAGCACCCCAAACCAACCGATGAGGCTATCGTGGGTTATCAGTGGCAGGGAGAAAAACAGTGGTGTGACCGGCAAAGCGATGGCAAAAACCAGGCCGTTACGCAATAAGCTACTGCCCAGACTGCGCGCAGTAAACAGGGGTAATATCAGCAACATGCCGTAAGGGCGCATCATCGCCAACCCCAGCGCCTCGAGCCAGTACAGAGAGTCTGGCATCTCAGGACCGCATACTGGTGATTTGCAAAAAGGTCTGCTGGGTATAATTCAGCAGTGTCGACCCCATCCAATGGTAGGTAATCAATAACGTGGCGGACACCGCCAGTAATTTAATCAAAAACTGTAATGTCTGATCCTGGATTTGGGTGAGCGCTTGCAACAAACTGACAATTAACCCGACCACGGAGGCCACTACCACTACTGGCATCGAGAGCAGTAAAACTATCCACAACAGTTGGGTCGCCAGATGAACAACAATGGCATTGCTCATTGATGCAGCCCTCGGTGGAGAATCATAAGTACGACCCCACTAACTGACCTAGCAGCAATCCCCAGCCGTCAATAAGAATAAAAATCAATAGTTTGAATGGGAGTGAAATGGTAATGGGTGACACCATCATCATGCCCATGGCTAACAGAATATTGGACACAATTAAGTCGATCGCCACAAACGGCAAGTAGAGCAACAAACCGATTTTGAATGCTTCTGTCAGTTGGGTTAGCGTAAATGCAGGCATTAATATCAACAGTGAATTGGGTTTTACACTATTGCGATAGCGTTCGGGCCATTTGGTTTGGACGATATCGTTAAAAAAGGTGACTTGTTCTGTATCGGTATTACGTTGCAAAAAATCGCGGTATGGCACCAGTGCATGATCATCAATATGTTGTAGCAAAGCGCCAATATCGTTGGGTAGCGGCTCATCTTGCAGTCGGGCGTGCACATCTAAGCCAACCGGTGCCATGATGAAAATAGTTAACACCAAGGCCAGCCCGTAAATAGCGATATTAGGGGGCACCTGCTGAACACCCAACGCATTGCGTAACAAAGAAAAAACTATCGATAGTTTGAGGAATGAGGTGCCCATCACCATCAGCAGTGGCAGCACCGACAGCAAAAAAAGTAGGACAATCAATTGAGAGGACGAATTCAGTAACTCCATAATCGGTTCCGCAAAAGGCTGGCCTGTTGAGTAAAAACAATACCCACAGTATTTGCCCAGCCCGCCTTAGCCGGAATCAGGTCATGACCTGAATAACCTCAGAGCCTCAGCCCAACAGCGCCGCATTATCAAGGGTGAGCGGTGAGAAACCATTGCTCAATCCGCACAATCAACTGCTCATCACAACACAACAGGCTGCCACTGCCGACCGATTGCCCATGCAAACGAATATTCACTTCACCGTAGAAGGCGGTTTTACAGTCCAGTGTTTGCCCGACGGCTAACTGCTTGATATCACTCAGCGGCAGTGTCAGCCGCCCTATTTCCATGACGAGTGTCTGCGGTAATTGCTCTAGCGCCACCGCCGGTGGCTCTTGGGTCACCGTGGCAATATCCAGCGCCAGCAACCGGTCAATATCGTCATTAACCTGTTGAATTGTCACTTTGTTTCCATCCTCTAATTTGATATAAATCTGCGCGGATGACCTCTGCCATAACCAACAATTCCCCTGTTCCAGTTCAGCGGCCGCCAGTATCCGCACCCCCTCTCCAGGCCTGATTTGCTGTAACTGGTGTAAGGATAAATGACTCCAACCAACCACTAAGCCAGCTTGCCAGACAGCATCTTGCTGGGCTGGCAGCGCCTCACTCTGCCAGTGGGATAACCTTGCTATTAATGCCACCGGCGGCCAGTTACACAGCACGACACTGAGTTGCTGCCCTTCCAGTTCGAAAGTCAGCCCCACCGCCCACTGCGTCAGCAGTGTCATCGCCTGAGGCGGCGTGCCATGAATGACCAACTCAGGTAGCGATGCAAGCAGTGGACTGACGGCCCAATGCGCCATTGCATTCACCAATTCTGCCGCCAGAAGAGGGGCATCATCCGTTGCCAGCGTATAAGCCAGCCAGTGCTGCCAACATGACTGCGATAACCACAAGCCACATTCCTGCCCGTTAAATTGCAATGGCAGATAAACCCCCTCGCCCCCAGCTTTGATGAAGGTTGCAGACACCCCAGCCGAATGCCGCCCATGACCAATCACGGCGCTGAGTTGGCGTAATTCAGCCGTCAGACTCTCGAACATGGATGACCTCCAACCAGCAGGGAAAGCCTAACAAGTGCAGTTGCCGTTGCCAGCGCGACTGTATACGTTGCAAACGTTCAACCAATTCACCATTGGCGTGGCTGAGCACAATAGTTAAGCCCTGAACAGCCAGGCTGACACTGACGCGTGTCCCACGCAACGGCCCACTGGCAATGCAGTAATCAGTGGATATCAAGCCACGATCTCTCACCGTGGTAATTGCATCGGCCATCTCCGCCATGGGAAGAACGCGCGGAGAGAGATAACGGGCAAATTGCTGTTTTTGTCTCTCATTACCGACTAGCCGCTGCGAATAACCGTCCAAATAATGCTCACTGAGCAGAGGTAATGCACCTTCAATATCGATTCGACTCATCTTTTATTAACATCCGTAATTTTTCCTGTTCACGCTGATTACTCCGTATCAGCGCCTGTTGTGCTGCTATAGCGCTCCGTTGTTGCAGCCCCAGAGCGTGCAACGCGCTAATTTGCTTTTGCTGCTGCCGCTCCGCCTGATACACCTGATGTTGTAAAACTCTCTGCTGATCCGCTTGCGCGGGGAGCAACCTACCGCGCCATTGCACAAGTTGTTGTAACTGCTGACATAACTGGTAGCGTTCGCGACGGCACTGTATCAATTGCAGTTCCTGCTGCTGTTGTTCTTGCTGCCAACGGAACAGTTGTTGGCGTAACCGGCGCTCCTTGCGTTGCCGTAAACAGAGCAAGCGCTGCAAAATATCCAGCGCGGGGTGGTTCAATTGATTATTTGGCCGAGTTGTTCCAAGGTGTGGTTGAGGCTGACGGCGTCGGAATGGCACGATAAGGCGTTCTCCTGTTGCAAAAAGGCGCAGACCTTCGGGTAACGTTGCAGTGCGTCATCAGCCTGCGGGTCTTGCCCCGCCTGATATTCACCCACGCGAACCAACAGTTCGATCTCTTGATAGCAGGCTTGTATTTGGCGCAATTTCTGTGCCAGCGCCAGATGTTCTACCGTGACGATTTGCGGCATGATACGGCTAACACTGGCGGCGATATCGATAGCCGGATAGTGCCCGGCACCGGCCAGTCGGCGGGATAGCACAATGTGCCCATCCAACAGCGAACGCACCTCATCAGCCACCGGCTCATTCATATCGTCCCCTTCCACCAGTACGGTGTAAAAAGCGGTGATACTGCCGCATTCACTGTTACCGGCCCGTTCCAATAAGCGGGGTAATGCCGCAAAGACGCTGGGAGGGAAGCTGCCCGCCGCAGGCAGTTCACCGGCCGCCAGCCCTATTTCTCGAGCCGCTCTGGCATAGCGGGTTAGCGAATCCACCATTAACAACACTTTCAACCCGCGCTCACGGAAGTATTCGGCCACGGTAGTAGCAGTATAAATACCCTTCAACCGCTCCAGAGCCGGACGATCAGAGGTTGCGACTACCACTACGGTGCGAGCACGGGTTTCAGGGGTGAGCACCTGGTCAAGAAACTCCCGCACTTCACGGCCACGTTCACCAATTAACGCCAACACCATGACATCCGCATTGCTGCCCGCACAGAGCATACTCAGCAAGCTACTTTTCCCGCCCCCTGCCGCCGCAAAAATACCGACTCGCTGCCCCTCACCGCAGCTCAATACGCCATCAATGGCCCGGATCCCGGTGGTCAGTATTTGCCGAATCGGCTGGCGGGTTAGTGGCTCCGGGGGTTGGCAATCCAACTCACGCCAATGCCCGATAACCGGAGGGCCGCCATCCATGGCGACCCCCAAACCATCCAAAACCCGCCCAACCAGTGATGGCCCCACCTTGACACGGTGGGTATGCCCAAGTGGTGACACCCACTGACCGCTGCGCAAACCGGCTGAAGAGGCGAATGGCGATAGCAACGCGGTCTGTTGTTCAATAGCGACCACTTCGGCCAGCATGTCCGGTGACGCAATACGGCATAACTCCCCCAGCGCCACACCGGGCAGATTGGCGCGTAATAGGGTTGGGCCAACATCCAGTATTGGCCCGCGATAGGCGATACCATCCGGCGGCAGAGACGATAAGCGCAATTGCTGATGCAACTGAGCACTTAGTGTTGGACTATCAGGCAGCTTCATCAAGTTCATCACCAATCAACTCAATAGTGCCTGCCACCTTGATATTCATCTCATCACCCAATTCCTGCCAGGAAAGTACCGGCAGCGTGAAAATATCCCGCTCAACTATTTTGCGCAGAAAACGCCGTACATCGATGGCGGTCAGCAGGACAACATCACTGTTTTGTGCAACAGCGGCTTTTATCTTGTCGAGGATCAAGCGTGAGTGTTTATCGGCTAACGCCGAGTAAGCACCCGCAGAGGTTTGGCGAATAGATTCACGAATCAAGTTCTCAGCCCCCTCTCCCAGCCGCAATACCGGTAACCAGACGCTGTTTTTACTGAACCGGCGACACACATGGCGGCGTAAGGCGATGCGCACGTACTCGGTTAACATGACACTGTCTTTCTCTTTCGGTGCCCAGACCACCAGCGCGCCGAAAATGGCGCGCAAATCCCGGATCGACACATCCTCCTCCACTAGCCGTTGCAGTATCTCCGCGACTTTGCCCAGCGGCATCTGGCGCTGTAGTTCTTTCACTAATTCCCCGTAACGCCCTTCCATCGCATCCATCAGATAACGGGTTTCCTGCACACCAATAAATTCAGCCGTATGTCGCTCAAATACCCGTGTCAGGCAAGAGATAATACGTTTATGCCCTTGTACATATGGGATGCCCAAGATGCTGGCATGGCTGCCCTGATCTGCAGCTAACCACTCAAAAGTGCCCATTCTGCTGCCTAACCTTTGGCTGCGCGTCTCTAGCTGGGCACTGGGCTGAGTCAGTAGCAAATCATCTGATGGTAATGTCAGTTCCAGCACTTGCTCCTGATAGACCCGGATCGATAGGCTGTTCTCAATCAAGGTAGGATCACTGCGGATCTCCACCTCCGGCAATGGCACGCCAAGATGCTCAAACCAGCGCCAACGCAAGCTATCAATATCTCGGGCCAACTCGGGATAATCCAGGTTGGTCGCACAATGCAACATCAAAGGTATCGCACCTGGTGTCATTGCATGGTCCGCAGATAAGCCACTGTCACCAGCCCCCGTTACCGTACCTCTGTGCCGTATTGACTGATTCTTGCGATAGAGTAAAAAGGCAGGCGCGGCCACCAGCGCCGCCAGTATGATAAAGATCAGGAATGGAAAACCGGGTAACAAAGCAAAAACAGTCAGGATGGCGGCGGCTAACCATAAAGCATCTGGCTGACGCCCCACTTGTACCGCCAGATCTTTAGCCAAACTCTGCTTATCGCCGCCAGGAACGCGGGTCACGATAATCCCAGCAGTAATGGAGATAAGTAACGATGGGATTTGGGCACATAGCCCATCGCCAACCGAGAGCACCGCATAGGTGATCATCGCCTGTTCCGCCGACATATTATGTTGCAGCACACCGATGGTGATGCCGCCAATAATATTCACCAGAATGACAATAATCCCGGCAATAGCATCGCCTTTAACGAACTTCATCGCGCCGTCCATCGCCCCAAACAACCGGCTCTCTCTTTGCACCCTCTCCCTTAGCCGCCCAGCCTCGGCCGCATCAATCACGCCCGCCCGCATATCACCATCAATACTCATTTGCTTACCGGGCATGCCATCAAGCGAGAAACGGGCGCTGACCTCTGCCACTCGCTCTGAGCCTTTGGTAATCACGATAAACTGGACCACGGTGATAATAGTAAAAATGATCAACCCCACAGCCAGATTACCGCCAACCACAAACTGACCGAATGCCTCGACAATTTCACCGGCATCATGCTGGAGCAGCACTAAGCGCGTAGTACTGATAGTCAGCGCCAAGCGATAGAGCGTGGTAATCAGCAATAACGACGGGAAAACCGAGAATTCGAGGGGATCGCGCAGGTAAATCGAGATCATTAGCAGGATGACTGAGAAAGCCAGATTGATCGCAATCAGCAGATCTACCAACACGGTTGGCAGAGGCAGGATCATCATAAAGATCGCTACCAACAGCATGATCGCCAGAAAAATATCCTGCCGCGCAGTTATCATCAGCAAGCCACGTATCAACGCCGATTGCCTCATGGACATGCTCCCGGCAGTCGGCACAGCAAGGCACACTGCTGCCGGTAGAGCTGATACCAAAACTCAGCATCGGACAATGCTGGCGGGGAGCAACTGACCATAATACCCATTTTCAGTAAGTAGATACGCTGTGGCACGCCATTAAATCGCTCAAGCCGCCAGCATTGCTGGAGCCGCAGCAGATCATCATGGTTGTAGTGCCGTTGTTGTAAACCGCAAGTGAGCAGTAACCTTGATGCTCGCCACTCAAGGAAAATAATCCGTTTTTCTATCTGCCACTGCATGCGAGAGGTGATAGCCGAGCAGGGCAATTCCGCCATGCGGATAAACAATTGAAGGTTACGGGTAACAACTAAATCCATCTCCATAACCAATGTCCTTTTGATGCAACTTTTCGCTATACATAATAGATTTCAAAATTCAGGCCGGCGGCAAGCAAGAGACAAATCGGTTGTGGCCGGGTCGGGTCGTGAGCGCAGCCAGCACACCTGCAAGTTGAAAAATGACGAGAATAAACAATGAAAAGAATAAGCAGCTAATGCCTTATCAACCATCGGGGGTTCGCCTGAAACGAAAAGTCATATCTCCAGCAAGGTGGCTAAAATTTGTGCTTGTTGTTCCTGATCATTGAAACAATCCACTGGCATCAATTTAAACAACTCATAAAACCGACGAATGAATCCTCGCTGTGCTTTTGCATCCGAACCGGTAATCGCTTCAATTCGTGGCTGCAACCAGCTACTGAATAACCAGGGTTGCCCCACCACTGCCAGTACCTCGTTCAGAATCATATCTCCTGCCACGCCACAGACATTCCCCACCTGGCTGCAATGGTCTTCCAACCCGAGAAACATCAGCAAACGGCGCAACTGGTGGAGTGTCGCGGACAAACGCTCACCGTATTGAGCGAACGGCCGACAGGACAAATCAAACGCGACGGCACGCATGAGTACCCGAACACGTTGCTGGCGCTGTGGCCAACGACTCACCCGGGTAAACCACTCCGCCAGCGACAATTCACTTTGATGAATACTTTGCTGAAACAACTGTTTGACGGCTCCCAGCGAGCGGCTACCCTCTGCGCCTAGCTCCAACAGACCAAATAGCTCAACCTCCCAGCCTTCACGCTCAAGTAGTGGGCCAAGTAGTTGCGATAAGCTGCGGCGGCGTAATGGATTATTTTTGCTGTGTGCCAGCATGGCGGCCAACAGTAACACTTGCTGCCCTGCCGATAGCTCACCCTGTCGAAGCTTATTGGCAAGCGAAACAATATCCACATCAAGCGGAATGTTCTGTGAAAACAGCATATCGTTGCTACCGGAGAGCTGGGTTATCAACTTCACCAATAGCTGTTGGCGGCGCAGATTACGCTCCTCAGCCTCAATGGATTTTTGATCTTTCAAACGGGAGCCGAGACTCAGCCCGATCTCTTCCATCGTCTCTTCCAGCGCGGTTTGTCTCACTTCAGATAATTCAATGCTGGCCAATTCCATGACTGAGTGTGCGGGGGTTACTTCGCCATGAGCCTTCCCCACATGTTGCTCAGAGCCGTGAACTGCCAAGGTCTCTGACACATTATTGGCACTAATCATGAGCTGGCTCCTGTAGCCAAAGGATAAGTTGCGCCAAATGGCTACGCAGAGAAAGGCTGACTTGCAGCATTGGCGAACCTAAGCGGGCGGTATCTTCAGGCATGCTCTCATCCCCCACACACTGCACCCGTTCACCCAGAGCAGAGACCACGGCAGGCAGATGCTGCGGGTGAACCTGTAAGAGCAACTTTTCATCGTGCGCCATTTTCTCCACTTGCGCCCCCAGCCGATGAATCAAAATCTGTTCCACAGATTGCTGACCGGCCCAGGCAGTTACCACCGCCGTAATCGCTGCCAGAATCTGCTGACGGGCTTGTGTAATCAAGGATGCCTCCAATTGCTCCGCCGCCACTAGCCAGCCAACATGTTGCGCCACCACCTCAGCTTCTATTTGACTCCGCGCTTTAACCATCAGCATGTCTGCTTGTTGCCGTGCTTGCGCCAACAACACGCGGCACTCATCCTGCGCTGCTTGCACAATCTCGGCTGCCTGCACCCGAGCAGCAGACAAAATATCGCGACTCTGCGCCATTTCCTGTAACTGAACCGCCGCAATGACTCGCCCCGCTGGCAGCGAATAATCAAACTTCTCTATCCTGAGATGAAAAGGGTTCACAGCAAACGCTCCAGTCGGGTTAACCAACCGTCAACCGCAAAAGAGAAGGCCTGGGACAAAAATAACGCACGGGGCTGAGGAGGTAATGAGATAGAGATTGCACGCCAAACCACATCATCGTGGCGTACCTGATGTGCCAGGCTATGCCCCAGACGTAAGGCAACCATGGGCAGATGCTGTGAGCTTAAGCTGGCAGGCAGGTGACCCTGATATCCCATACCAATGAGTTGTTGAATATCAGCCTCATCCAACAGCGGCGAAAGCCTCTCGCGATAACGCCGTAGGCGCAAATAATCACCACATTGTAAATGAACCAACCCCAGCGCCAGACAGTGGGCAGATAAGCGCGGATAGCTTGCCATTCGCTCTCGCTGCGGCTTGCTCAGCACCGCAGGCAGGGCTTGCTGTGGGAATTTTCGTTGCTGAATTAGCGCATTATCCAACACTCTGTCCAGCGCTTTACTGCGGCCATAACAGTAGTTCTCTGTTTTAATTCCCATCGCTGCCAACCATAGAGGATGGGCAAACTGTGCGGGTCGCCAGGCTAACTGATGCAAATGCCGGATATCAGCGGTTAACGGTAATATCATCCCTTTCCCCTTCCATTAGCGATTTATCGGCGCAAATAGCGTAATAAACACACCGTTGACAACCCAGCCAGCAGCACCAACACCAGCCCTAACGCTATCTGTATCGCACCGGCGTGGCGTAATAGCCATTGCAAGCTCAGTTGTGCCTCAGCGTGCTGGTGTGGCTCAGCGGCGATAAACCGATAATTGGCAGGCTGCATCACCACACTAATCTGTGAGTAATCGATACCGGGGATACCATCGCGGATCAGATTTTTAATTTGTGGCTGATAGCTTTGTAAATTGACCTCGGGGGAATACTTGATAAACACTGAGGCGGCGTGGGGAACACTGCTTTTCCCGTCGGTCGGCGCTGGCATGGCAATGGTCACATCGGCATGAATCACCCCATCCATATGGCTCAACATGCTTTCCAACTGCTGTTCTTTCAAATAGACCATCTTGGCCTGCTCTTGGCCAGGTGATGTCACGAGCTGGTTCGACGGAAACAACGTATCCACGGTCGTAAATTTCTGGCGCGGAAAACCATTTTGTCGTAGCAGTTCCACTGCATTAATAAACTGACTTTTATCGACACTCAGCCCTACCGTCCCGCCTTTCTCGGACTGCTTTTCGGCTTTAATCTGGTGCAACATCAGCAACGCCAGCATCTGGTTGGCCTCCCCCTCAGAAAGCCCGCTATATAGCTCCATACCACAGCCTGAAAGGGAGATCACCACCAGCAAGAGCGCTATCGCACGCCGCAGGTGCTTCATTGCATATTGACCAGTTTATTGATGTTCTGCCCGAGAACACCGGCCACTTTAGCCGTTAAATCTACTGCTAATGTGGCGTACATCCATTGCGACTGAACGCCCAATAATTGGGATGGCGACATCATTGCCGTGCCAGGTTCCGCCTGTTGCATTAACTGCGTAAATTTGGCGATTTGTTGCAGCTCACCGGCCGCTGGCTGAAGGGGGGTATTCAACATTGAAGCAGCCTGAATGGCATCAATTTCCATCTAATGATCTCCTTGTTGATAAGCAATTTTATACCGTTGCGGTGTTATGCCTTTAGTACCAGAGGCTGCCGCGTTGTTATCGGCAACGCCAATGACGTTGAGTCAGCAGCAGAGATCCCTTGTTGTAGCAACGCCAACATGGCCTGCGCATCTTCAGATGCGGATGTTGCCAGTAACGCCAGCGCTGCCACTCTGTCATTAAGTCCGAATAGCAGCATTGCCTCGCAGACCAAACGTACCTGAGGGTCCGGTATCAGTTGGGGTAACACATTAAGGATATTTTGGGCTTCAGCCTGTAGGCTGTGATTCACCCCGGCCAAGGCGGCTTCAACCACCAACTGGCGACATTGTGCTGAAAGTAAGATCATATTTTGGCAATAATCCCACTGGTCATATCTTTAATATTCTTCATCAGCGCACTGCTAAAGTTGATGTAAGACGAATACTGCTGCATGGCAAATTGCATCTTGAGCATATGTTCAGGATCAGAGGGATTACCGGCCGCCATCTGGTTTTGAAAGTCCTGACTTATCTTATTAATGCTATTCGTCATTTCGTTCATTAATGCGTTTATATCCATCAAACCTCCCTATTCCATAAGTGACCGCATATGCGATGGGCACTGCTGAAAACGGCGACGGAAGCTATCAGAAAAATGTGCGTGATTGCTAAAACCGCATTCCATGGCGATATCTGCCACGCGTAGCTGTGTAGATAACAGCAATTCACAGCCTTTTTTCAAACGCTGATCCAGTAACCACTGCTTTGCAGACATACCGAATTTTTCGTAAAACAGAAAATTCAATTTACGGGTGGAAATACCTAATTCATCGGCATAGCGCGATACCGTCCAGGGATTGAGGCGATTTTGTTCAAAAAACTCCAGTAACTCATTATTGGTACCCACAATTGATTCCAACAATCTGGAGAAATAAACTGAATCCAGACCTAAACAATACAGGTAAAGAAAGCGTAATGATGCTGAGCGCTCAATATCAATTAACTGTTCAGTTGCGTGAATAACATCTTTATTTGCTGGCAATATTTTGTAGTGATCAGATATTTTATGGGGTAAGCGAAATTTATTCGACTGCACCATTTTACTGGCTAAGTTTTGATATATAGGTAAAAGATCTATCGAATGACACAATATTGAAATAAAAGTGCTCTGTGAGAAAGAAGATACCGTAGCCAACTCGTGGGTAACAACCAAATTCCCCGCAGGTACGGTATAACATTCTCCGTTGCTACGTAATGTTCCCTCTTGCCGAAATAAAATAAACTGTATTGATTTCATCATATCCCTTAGAGAGTAATTAACCTTATACAAGGTTAACAAATAACACTAAAGAGACTATCCGGCATTCACCCTAAGCGAAATTTGTTTGTACATTATCCTTGATGATACCGATTTTTCGATATGCAGCCCCCTCAGCATGAGTTGTTATTAGTATTTCATTTGCTTCCAGCTCATTACTCCTTAAAATACCCTCTATTTCTTTTTTCTGATCATGATCATTACTTATCCACACACCTAGCGCACCGGCAGTAATAATACTGGTTATAGAGGCCACTATTGGATTATAGTTTTTAGCAAGTAAACATAAACTGTTGGTAACGACCGGGTGCGTTAGTAGCCCTATACCTGCTAAAGAGGCCACGATACCAACACGAATAAAGAACGATGTGTAGCGCGCGATTTTTTTGCAATTATCGGATGAAACACCACAGGATTTAGCGAGCATAAAGGCAGCTTGCTGAATTGCATCACTGCCCATGGTTAGCCCCTCTTTATTTTTACTGGCACAATTCCAGTTATGGTAGGCGCATGCCAGGTTAGACAGTGATAACATTAAGTTCACCCCAGTAATTATGGCAACCGGGGTCGCCGCCCCGCCACTGCAAATACTCATGCCAACACTGACAACAAATGAAGCCAGAGAAACCGTCAACTCAATCACATTGATGAAAAACTGTTTTTTGGCTAACTTAACGCTGATTTCATGCTCTTTAATAACAATATCTTTTTGAGTCACAAAAATTTCAATTATTTTGTCCTTAGCATTCGGAACAGTGTTGTTCAGAAAGTCATTTGCTAATGCTTCAGGGGGGCTAATAGAGGGTCTCCCCTCGATATTCGGTTTAACTACCGCATTAGGCTCAGATAAATCATTAACACAATTAATATTGTCTATGCCATCCATCGCTATCCCCTTTTAAATATTGGCCATAACATTCGTATTATTTCATTTATATTTCATTCAATAATCGATTGGCTTTCGTTGCTGTAGACGCATACTCAGGGTTCAGATAACTCATTTCAATGGCGGTTTGTAATGCTTCTCTGGCATCAGCCCCTTTATCCAGCGCGCGTAAACAAACCGCCATTTGATATACCGGTTCAGGATCATTTGCATCCAGTAATAGCGCGGCGGCATAAGCACTCAGCGCCAGAGCATATTCTTGCTGCATTTGCAGAGCTGCGGCCAAAGCCAGATGAAACCGTGACACTAAGGGGCAACAGAGTGTAAGCCAAGAAAAATCGCTAATCGCAGCAGTATAGTCATCTGCCAGCCAGGCCTGATAACCCCGTGTATAGCGCGTTTCTACTTCCTGCGGATCAGGTTGCTGCTTAAAATCACTCATTGGGTACTGAATAATATTCTGTTCTTTCAATACACTATTTATCTTTACACACAGGGACTGGAAATCATCGGCAGAAAAATCGTCCATTGGGCCTCCTTAATTCTATTTCCCCGTACTGACATCAAATAGTAGCCAATCATTACCATCGATATTTTTACTGAATGCTCCTTTAACTATTAATATTCGAATAAGTCTACTGCGGATCAACCGCAACGGCTGATTAGCGACATTATTAATAATCAGCATCCTGACTATCGATATATCAGTAATTTCCTCACCTAAATGGAGCAGGAAATTAAATAATGCCAAAAAATTCCCCGTCGTATTTTTTTCAGTGGAAATCTCCAAAGAACAAATAATTAATTCATGCTGTTCAATACGGTAGATTACCCGATATGCATCAAATAAAAACTCACGCCCTAATTTTATAGGGCTATTTTCGAAAAAGGCTGCTTGAGTCACACAGCCTTTACTGAGTAAGTATTGCTCAATGCACTGAGAGTTAAATTTCATATATCATAATTTCACCGCCATGGAAATATGGTTTATTAGGTTAGTCAAGGTATTGCCAAATTCCTTGAATGCTTGCCTTAGCTCTACTATTTTATCCTGTATTTCATTGGAATTTTTTGAATAACTATCAGAGCTAGAGCTTTGCAGAATACTCGCCATGCGCAAGGTTTCCGCAGCACGGGCTTTATCACCCTCGGCCAGTTTCCCAATACCGATAATAGATTGCCCAGTAGCATTACTAATATGCCCACCAATACCGCCCCACCGGTCGCCTGCTCCAGCACCGACGCCGCTAAATATACCGGATAGCATGGAGCAAACTCCGCTGGCGATGGCCGCTGATGCTGTTTTATCGATAGCTTCGCGTTGATTTTTCATAGCAGTAGCTTTGATATTAAATAGAAGTTAGAATTGTTTCCCACCATAGGCACTCAGTAAATCACGCATTTTTTTAAATAATGCATACATTTGGGAAATAATATCGGAGATATCACTAATGATATTGCCAATATTATTATCTAATTTCCCATCATCATCGACAGCCTGTAGGGCTTTGTCGTTTATTTTTATGTCCTGGCTGATAGGTGTATTCATTATAACCTCATTATATTAATGAACCTGCCACTCTCGTTTGTAGCATGCCGCTTTGATGGATGTTATCGCTTAATTTCTCCAATGTGTCTTGTGCGCTCTGAGAGATATCTTTGAGTTGTTTACTTTGCTGCTGTTTATTCCGCTCAACCCATTGATCCATAAACTGCGTGAAGTCTTGATCAAGCATCAATTTTTCAATTTCTTTTTGCAGCCCTCCATTTTGGATCGCCAACTGGCCACTATTAACCTGCACTAACCCTTGAGTAACTTTTTGCATTATATTTAATGGTGAGAGGCTGATATCTTTTATTATTTTCTTAACCATCTCCTTCATAATTTTCTTGGTACATTGGCGAGTAAATTGTTCCGCAGTGAGCGTAGTGCCTTTCTTAATCGCGGTTTTAACCAGATCTTTCGTCACATCGCCCACCAGTTTTTCAACGCCAGCGTGGGTAAAAGAGTTGCTGATATTGTGCATCAAGGCCATTTCCGTTTCAGTTATCTGCTTACAGGCATTCTTGGCGAACTGTTCAGTTAACTGTTGCACTTTTTGTTGACTTAGATTCTTCATCGCTTCGGTCAACGCATCAGCTCCGCCCGCTTTTAGCACATCACCCGCCCCTTTGGTCACCGCTCGAGCGGCATTAATCGCGCGGGCGGCTTGAAACAGGTCGATTGCCATAGCAAAGCATTCACAACCGAGTTGAACTTTACCTGCAACATCAATAACTTCCTGACATTTCTCTTTTGAGGCTCCAGCCAGCATCGCCGTTTCGGCGGCGGCTTTAACCAAACCGGCGGTCCCCGCCGCCAAATATGCGACCCCGGAAGCCATTGCCACCGGATCCCCGGTTAATACCCCGGCAGAGACCTTAATCGCACCGTAAACTATCTCGGCTAAGCCGATGGCCCAATCAAGCACCATGTTGAAAATACCAGCCTTGTGAGCTTTATCCGCTTGCTGAACTGCTTTATCAATCTGTTGCTGATACTCATTAACCCGTTTATCGCGTAAAAAAGTCTGCACATCCGTCGCCCGCTCCATCTGCTGGCGGATTGACTTACAGGAATCAGAAAAAAAAACCAGGCTCAGGTTGCCAGCCATCGAGAGGATAAGCTGCATATCTGTACTGCCCAACTGATCAAGGGAAAGCCGGCCACTGTCCCCTGCTTTGGCGCCGGAACGGGGTAAGGCGACCAGCAGGCGATCCAAGGCGGCCTGGGCTTTTTGCTGCGTCACCTTGGGTGACGTCATATTCATATCCGCCGAGGGTGACAACCCGGAAATTGCCCACCAATCTGGCATTTTCGCCGGTGCCAAAGGTGTGCTTTTACCTGCGGCAGCCAGTGCCCAATCAGTCTGTGTGTCGGCTTTAAATGCAATACTATTAGGCATGTCTCACCTCCAGTAATAATGCCGCCAGTCCCCGTTCAGCTTGCTGGCGGACTTGAGCCTGCTCAGGGTGAGCATGGCACCAGTTCAATGCGGCACGGAATGCTTTTTCAGCATAAATAGTATTGCCGCAAGCGGAATAACATTCCCCAGCGAAACAAGATGGACGAGGGTCATCGACCTGAATTTGCCCCGCGCGGCTGAAGCAATAAATCGCCTGATGGCAATCCCCGGTTTGTTGATAACACGAACCTAATGTTAACCAATAAGCAAAATTCCAATGGTCGAAACGAATCAATATATTTAACAGTTTTTTTGCGCTGTCATATTCTCCGCCGTGACAAAGTTGTACGCTATATTCATATATTAACGTCAAGTCTTGCTCTGACATATTTGCCAACATACGCAGAGAACCGCCACGTCGCATAAAATTAATAAGTTGATCAGTAGGTTCAATATTCATATCGAATCATCCTTACGGCCATAACTTGGTTAACAAAGATTGCGGGCAATCGTCGTTAATATATCTTTTAAACCTGTCTGCAATGTACTGATGTTATTAACATTAACGTTATAACTTTGCATAAACTTCTGTAACTGTAATTGTTCTTGAGTCATGGTATCTGACGCGCGGGTCTTTTCATTATCTAATGCCGCTTTTACTGCCTGTAATTGTCCTTTATCCAGTTCTGGCCCATTCTTCTTTAAATACTCATCAATACTCATCTTATCAACTTTGATGCCATGCTCCCGCATAAACTCGATAACTGAATCCGGTAGCGGCTTGGTTGTTTTATCGTCACCTTTAGCCGCTTCGGCAATTACGGAATCAACCTGATTAGCGTTATCCTGTATATCATTGGCATATTTTGATCGGGTGTGCATAGCGTCATAGGCACTTCTGGCAAGTGATTCAAGTACGTCCAGGTACTCATAAAAGGCACTCAATCCCATACTGAAAATATCAGCATGCTCACTTAGATTATTACTCAGATTACTGCCAACATTATTAATATTGTTGTGAAGACTATTAAATTTATTTTCCAAAACGGAAAAATTAAATTCATTATTGGAAGATTGGTTAACATACGAGGAAGTGTTGTCTGATTTATTTACACCAGTGTTCGCGACCATAGAAATACTCCTTAACTCAAGATAATAATGATATTTCAGGAAGAGATTAACTACATTGCCTCACCTGAACTTATATTTCTGAGCTGCGTCTCCAGTTGTTTAAACTGTACTTTCATGTTTGCAATAGATACCACCATTTGTGCTTTTTCTTGATTTAAACCATTCGGAAAGGCTTCATTCAAGCGAATTAACCTCTCTCTTGCTTTACTGTCATTTTTGGCTTTTTCTTTCAGTAATTCGATTTGTTGCTGGAATCCTTTCAACTTCCCTAGATCAGACAGTAATTTACTATACCGACTGTGTAGGTCCCCTAACATGCTCTGAATAGAATCATTATCATTCATATTGAATTTCCTGATGCACTGATAAATATATAATATTATTTTGTCTCACTAAAAAGCATCTGTCTTTTATATTTATTCCATTTTTTCCATAAAATGGCATGATGATTGTTTTTTAATTTCCATAGCGAGTTGACAGTGTTGCTATTATTTTCCCCGCACTACTTAGGGCCAGCATCATATTGTTAAGAGTTTTATAATTATCAGGTGTTTGCTGTAGAGACAATTGTTGTGAAATTAATAACCTCCCATTTTCCAACAACGCATTCTTCTGTTGTGTTTTTTTCTCGTCATATTTAATAGCATCTTCCAGTTCAGTAATATGCGACACTCGTTGATCTCCTAATCCTTAAAAATTCATGGGTATATGGATTAAATTGTTAGATTTTAGTAATGATATGCCTTGCTCTCCAATAAAAATAACTTTATAGCCATTCGCCAGTACCGTCCCTTGCTGTAAGCGTAATCCATTAGCTAATTGCACGAATCCTGAAAATTTATTTCCGCCATAGCTGACAATTGCAGCGGGAAGAAGCTGAGCAGTTTGATCTGACGTGGGAATATTCTGATACCTCACCGCCAGAAAGTCCGGTTGTTGCCGGGCCAATGCTGTCAACATTTCCATCAGTTGTTGTTGTTGGCTGAGCGACAATATACCGCTGATAATGATTTCCTTATTACTTTGCGCCATACTGAGATAGCCTAATAACCCCAGTTCCCTCAAGCGCTCAACTAATTGCGCAATTTGCCCATCATGGCTATTAATAACCGCCCAGCCCTTTAACCCAGCCACTGTCGCCAGTGTTTCCTGAACTTTTAACCATTGCCCCCCCATTTCAATAGCACCATGGATTGTGATATGCCCTGGATGTTTCCCCGTGTCGACCTCTATATCCTGATAGCCATACTGGTGTAATACATCCTTGACGCTACTGAGCAGATGGTCATCACAGACTAATTGATTACGAAAAACAATACGGTTAAGAACCAGGAAATTCTGCAACTTAATCACTGCGGGTGATGAGCTACAGTGACCACTCAAAACAACACTGCCATCTAATAACCAGTTTTCTTTTATCCCCTGTAAAGCGGGTTGCTTTAACTGCTCTGAGAGTTGTGTTGGAATATCAGGAGGAAGATAAGCCAGTAGCGCTTTTGGCTGCTGTATAAACCAGAATATAACTACCGATAGCAGTAACAATAGGATAAATGCCAGTACAGATAAGCAGAGTAATAAGCGTGGCCGAGCGCGAGGGATATAATGAATATCACTTAAATTATCGCCCGCCTCACCAACAACCAAGATTAATCCCCCGGTTTCAATCGCCTGTCCGAGTGGGAGTTTCTGTTGTAAATCATACCGCTCCCCCTTAACCCAGACATCCCCAGATGTCTGCAAAGTTATGTGCTCATCACTTATTCTCAAGGTCAATATTTGCCCCTGAAGTAAGGGTAATAATACGTCGCACTGCTGACCCCCTAGCGTAAACTCCCCCTCAGGTAACATCAGCTCACGCCCATTAAGTTCACCATTTAACAGGCGGAGTTTAAACCGTACTGCCATGCTATTCCCCTGTATTAACCGGTACAGCTTTGATCAGAAATAACCTGACAACACTGTGAGATTGCTTATCAGTGCTGCGAAATAACCCACCTAATAATGGAATATCGCCCAGTAGCGGTATTTTGTTTTGCGACTCAATTTGTTTATCCTGGATGAAGCCACCCAATAACAGACTTTGCCCAACACGCAACGTGGCTTGCGTTGAGATATCTGAATTTTGTATTTCCGGCAACGGTTCACTACTGCTTATTGGCGCCTGCTGTTGCCCATCCTGAATGTTAAGATTAAGCAAAACTTCTTTTACACCATCGGCATCAATCATTCTCGGTGTCACTCGCAATAATGACCCAGAGGTGATCGATTCAAGTTTTGCCACTTTATCGCCTTGCAACTTAGTATAAAACGTTACGTTTTTATCCAGTACCGCCTGAATATTATTTAGGGTGACCACCGAAGGGCGTGATAAGACTCTGGCACGTGAATTCTTTTGTAACGCATTCAAGCGAACCATAAAGTTCCCAGTATCACCAATTACAGTGGAGAAACCATCAGCACTATTTTTCCCCGAATTACTATTAAACGAGATACCCGCGCCACCAATGGAAGTAGATGCGGACCAATCGATACCAAGCTGGCTAATATCTCCGGCATCAACATCAATAATGGTCACTGATATTTCTATTTGAACTGGCCGCTGATCCAACTGGGCGATCAAACTACGATAGACCGGCATATTGACCTGACGATCACGGATAATAACTGCGTTTTGCCGAGGATCAGCCGAGAAAAGAGGCATGCTGGTATGCGCCTCATCTTGTTCTTTTCCTGCAACTAAAGGCAGACTATTGCCCTGACTCATCTCGCGCAATACGCTGACTAAGCCCGGTAATTTAACTTGCTGATCACGATACTGATAATTAGAGTCAGCCGCAGAGGCATATTTTAGCAGGAAGACTTTCACTGTTTCTTTATTTTGGTTTTGCTTACGGGCTTGAGACGAAAGCATTTTGCTCAATGTCGTCACCCGTTCAATACAGATAGGAACACCTGTAACCTCAATAGCATCCAGACGAGAAATAGCCTTTATCGCACAGTTTTTTCCTGCGGCTACTCCGCTATGTTGTAGATATTTGATTAAAGTTGTCGTTGATAATCCATCTGGCGATATAAATTCCCTTCGGATGGCTTGAGCTTTGTAAAAATAGAGTATTTCACCATCATAGTACCAGGTAAGATTGTATAGACCGGCTAATTTAGACAGGATTGCTTCTGGTGTTTTGTCGCGAATTTTCCCACTAAAGTGTTCGTTTATTTCCGGGCTAATGACTACCGGGATGCCATAATTCATCCCTAAATCTTTTAATAGGTTAGATACACTCATACCCCGGCTATAAATAAAGAAAGGCTCTCCTTGCCAGGGAATAGCTTGTCCATGGGCCAGTGACACTGAAAACAGTAATATTAAACTGGCAAGTTCTTTCATGAGATAGCCTTGCTGACATGCTTCTTCGGTTTGGTTAAGACGTTTGTTTGGGAAGTACTCAATGTGGCTACCAAGCCACTTAAATGCTGAATAACGGCATGAATTTGTTCTAATTTCATCGAGAGATCTTGATTCTCACCGGCGATCCTCTCGCTATTATCAAGTGTATATCGCCCCCATAACCACCAATTGCCATCGTTAAACTGTAAAGCAAAATCCTGCGTATTCTCCAGCGCCACCAGCATAAGTGCAATATATCGAATAACAGTATTGGATATCATTTTTCTCTCAATAAAAAAAACACCAATACAAATAGAATGATGGTAATCCATCGCTTTGGCAGGAATTCCCTTCAACGTGAATTGAACAATATTAATATCTGATAAATCAATGTCGTTAACTAAGGGTTGTCTCTTCAACATTTCAAGCATCGGCGGTAACTCCTGCATCAGTACGATTTAATTATCCTCCGTAATTAAATATTCGTTATAAGGTAAAACCCTGATTTACTCTTTTTACAGAACTAAATGAATCTATAACGAGCAGTAATGAAATCAGTGTATTTCTTGATATCAAATTTTGGCTGTGGCGTACTAAAAAAAACAGTCAGGTGACTTTATGGAAAATTCATCATCACTCGTCACTCGATTGACACTATTACTGGGCATGACCTTAATGGCCATATGGCTTATTTCAATTGCGGCCATGGCATTCTTCTCATATGAGGATACACGCCAACGTTTGGTGAATGAATTAACCCACATGGCATCATTACGCGCAGATTTAAGTAATTACCAATTTGAAGGCGCAGAACGGGACGCAACCGCATTGATAAGTCGCCAGACAAGTTACCAAGCCACCTGGCGATTGCCTATTAGACATACAGATGATGATCCGAGCGACAATATTCCTTTTAGTTCAGGAATGTGTAATGCCATCCAATCCAGACATGACCTTCGCATCGCTCAGGCATATGGAACTTCTGGTCAAACTTATTATCTCGACAGTTTCACGATTAAAAACAAAGAAGGTATTACCATATTCAGACCACAGGCGGTATCAAATAACTATTTGAACCAGCGACGTAAAGAATTACTTTTACTGCCAATATTTCCTACCCATGACAATATTTTTTGGGGGATGCCGACTTATAGCCCACAACGAGGCTGGCATGTTTCTGTTGCCGCATGTGACCACGCCGGTTCATTAGCTGGATTCTCATTAAAACTGAATGAGTTGGTGACGGATAATCAGCCAGTTGAACAGAGAGATATTAATTTATGGTTGGATAAGAGTGGCGAGTTGTTACCGATATCTCAGCAAAATATACCTTCGCATCAGTTACATGAGATTCTTCGCCAGCTAAAAGACCGAAATTTACATGATGGTTGGCAACAAACACCTGATTATTTGGTATTAAGAACCCAGTTAAAAGGCCCCGGTTGGCAACAGTTAGTTATTTATCCCCGCGTCGGTTTTGCCTGGGAAGCGGCCAAACCCGCATTACATCAACTCCCCTTTGCACTGGCTATTTTGCTGCTGCTCACGTTAGTGCTCTCTTTATTACTGCGATATTACCTCGCTATTCCCCTATGGAACTTCATCAATATTATTGGTGCCACCGGCCCACAAGCGATGGAGCCGCGTTTACCAGTGAAACGCATGGATGAGTTAGGGCAGATTGCTCGTGCTTATAACAACTTGCTAGACACCTTGAATGAGCAGTACGACACCCTTGAAATGAAAGTAAAGGAACGCACGCTGGCACTGGCAAAATCAAAACAGCTGGCCGAACAGGCTAATCGCCGTAAGAGTGTCCATCTAACCACTATCAGTCATGAAATTCGTACCCCTTTAAATGGCACGCTAGGTGCGGTTGAGTTATTACAAAATACCCCACTGACCTGCGAGCAATATCGGTTGGCCGAGACCGCTCGCCAGTGCTCACATTCTTTACTGATGATAGTTAACAACCTGTTGGATTTTTCACGTATTGAGTCGGGGCAAATGGCCTTGTCTCAAGAGAAAACCGCCTTATTGCCCTTATTGGATCAGGCCATGTTAACTATTCATAGCCAGGCCTTGAGTAAAGCCATCACCCTCTCTACTTACGTCAGTTCGGATGTGCCGCTGGAACTGGAGTTGGACAAACAACGCTTAAAGCAGATTCTGGTTAACTTATTGGGCAATGCCGTTAAATTCACGCAATGTGGCCATATTAGGCTCAATGTAGTCCGTAAGGGCCAGCAGCTCTGCTTCACTGTTGAAGATACCGGCTGTGGTATTGATTTGCAGCTTCAACAAGAGATATTCCACCCTTTTGTCCAGACCCATGAGCACGGGCAGGGAACGGGGTTGGGACTAACTATTGCAGATAATCTGGCAAGAATGATGGGGGGGAATATTACACTTTTTAGCCTACCAGACCACGGTAGTCGCTTCTCATTAAGTCTGCCATTTTGTGGGATAATAGTGCTCAAACCGTTTAAAGGTGAAATATGTGCACCACAGCCATTACATGCTCAATTATCTTCGTGGGGGATAACCTGCCCGCCAGAAGGTAATCAATCAGTACACCTGCCGCAGACCCCCTTTAACGATAAAGAGCTGTGCTACCTACCCGGTCGCTTATATAGCAACGTTAAAAAGCATCTTAACGGAGAGAAGCAGCCCGCCTCATCTCAGCAAGAGATACCACATGCTCTCCCACTACAACCTTGGCATATGACCATATTGTTAGTCGATGATGCTGAAACCAATCGAGATATCACCGGCATGATGCTGCGCCAATTGGGGCATCAAGTGACTCTGGCAGAGAGTGGCGAAATCGCACTACGCCTCGGCCAAACGCAGCGTTTTGATCTGGTGCTGATGGATATTCGTATGCCAGGTATGGATGGGCTGGCAACAACCCGCTATTGGCGTGATGATGCGACCAACCAGGATAATCGCTGCATGATTACGGCATTAAGTGCCAATACCAATCCTGAGGAAAAGATAAGGGCCAGTCAGGCGGGGATGAATCATTATCTCTCTAAACCAGTAACTTTCAGCCAACTGGCAGAAGTACTGGATCTGACCGCACAATTCCAGCTCGAACGCGGGGTCACTCTCTCTCCCCAGTTATCAACACCGAGGCCACTATTGAATCTGGCTGACAGCTCATTGCGCCTTAAACTATTACAATCATTGCAACTATTAGTGCAGCAAGTGAGAGAGTCTCTCACCCATACCCCCACGTTATCGCACCAGCTTCACACCTTAAAAGGCTGTGCCGGGCAAGCGGGCCTTATTGAGTTACAAGACGCTGTGATTCAGCTGGAAATAGCAGTCGAAAATCATGAACTCATTACACAGCAAGATATCGATCACCTCGACGAGATAATCCATTTTCTGTTTCAACCGCGGGAGCCCCGCGACACCATTTCAATCATCAGGTAAAGGGAATAACTTTATGAATACGAAATTACTGATTGTCGACGATCATGAACTAATCATTAATGGTATTAAAAATATGTTGGCAGCTTATCCACGTTATCAAATTGTTGGCCAAGCTGATAATGGGCTGGATGTATACAATTTATGCCGCCAGACAGAACCAGACATTGCGATTATAGATCTCGGATTGCCTGGCATGGATGGCCTTGATGTCATTATTCAACTGCTTCGCCGCTGGCCGACGATGAGGATTCTGGCATTAACAGCCCGTCATGAGGAACATCACGCCAGCAAAACGTTAAGCAGTGGCGCGCTAGGTTATGTTCTGAAAAAAAGCCCACAGCAAATTCTGCTGGCCGCCATTCAAACGGTGGCGGTGGGTAAACGCTATATTGATCCCGCACTCAATAGTTCTCTGGTTAATAAACTGGCACAAGGTAGCGATGCCAGCCAACCAGTACTAACACCACGAGAACGACAGATCCTAAAACTGATTACCGAGGGTGCTTGTAATCGTATTATCGCGGTTCACCTTTCTATCAGCCAAAAAACCGTAGAAACCCACCGCCTTAATATGATGAAAAAACTGGATGTGCACAAAGTCGCTGAGCTTATCCATTGGTCATACCGCTTAGGACTAAATGAATAATGTCACTGGTGTTTTATTGATGATAGACACAAATAAAAACCCCCTATCTGTCGCTCATCGATAGGGGGCCTACAAATATCAATGCCCAACTCCAAGCAGCGAATAAATCAGCCCGAATGATCTTATATGAGTAAATGATTCGGGCCAATACGAGCGACTAACATCACCGGAACATCAAGGGTAAAGAGTATTAGCTTTGGTTAACCGGCGTCTGTTTTGGTGCAAATAACGCCTTCTCGTATGCCTTGGCTTTTTTATGGTCAAACTGATGTTCCCACTTGGCAATAACCAGCACCGCTAACGCATTCCCCACCACGTTCAGTGCGGTACGTGCCATATCCAGAATACGGTCCACACCAGCGATAAAGGCCAAACCTTCCAGTGGAATACCTACACTGCCTAGCGTTGCTAACAAGACAACAAACGAAACTCCCGGAACACCAGCAATCCCTTTAGAAGTCACCATTAAGGTTAGGACTAGAATGATCTCTTGCCCAATGGACAGCTCGATACCATATAACTGGGCAATAAATATGGCGGCAATACTCTGATAAAGGGTAGAACCATCTAAGTTGAAGGAATAGCCCGTCGGAACCACAAAGCTGGTAATCGATTTTGGCGCGCCATAGGCTTCCATTTTCTCGATGATTCGTGGCAATACAGTTTCTGAACTGGCGGTAGAGTAAGCTAAAATCAGCTCATCTTTCAAAATTCGAATCAATGTCCAGATACGTAATTTACATAATCTGGCAACGGTGCCCAGCACGACCAGTGCAAAAAATAGAATCGCGGCGTAAACCAAAATAACCAGCTTGGCCAATGGAATAAGCGAGGCAAAACCAAAATTGGCAACCGTCACCGAGATCAAACCAAACACCCCGATAGGCGCATAGCGCATAATCATATGAGTGACTTTGAACATGCTTTCAGAAATTGCTTTAAACACATTCAACAGTGGCTCTTTGGTTTCTTTTGGCAATGAAGACAGCCCTAAACCAAACAACACTGAGAAGAAGATAATTGGCAACATATCGCCTTTCGCCATGGAAGCGAAGACGTTGGCAGGAATGAGCGACAAGATAGTGCTCACCAGGCTGTGGCTACCACTTTGTACTTGCTCAGTGGTCTTTTCATACTGGGAGATATCGACCACCGTCAATGCCGACATATCAATGCCGTGCCCCGGTTGAAACACATTCGCCAAGGTGATCCCAACAATAATGGCGATGGTAGTGATAACTTCGAAATAGATAATGGTTTTCAGGCCAATTCGCCCAAGCTTCTTCGCATCACCAACACCAGCAATACCCACGATCAAGGTCGAAATAACTATCGGTACAACAATCATTTTAATTAAGCGGATGAAGATATCACCTGCTGGACTTAAAATATTACTAACTAACCACTCTCTGGATTCAATTTGATTATGCAGAACCGCACCAACCAAAATACCTAATACCAGCGCAATGAGTATTTGCCAGGCCAGACCTATTTTTACACTTTTCATACCCTAAAAATTCCTCAAAGCATCCTATAAAATGCAAGTTACCAAGCATTTCAAATAGAATACTTAATCATTAAATACGGGGCTATAGTTGATAAAACGTATGGTTCAGCCTCCCGCCAGCCGACCACGTTATAAATCAGTATCATTTCTGGACACTCTTCTGCAAGCCTTGTTTACACTAAGCCCACATGATGCTGAGGCATAACTTCAGCCCCAAAAATCTTTAGATCACAGTAAATATTTGTTATTAAAATAATAAAATCCATCAGAGACAAATAACATCGCAACTGTCTGTATAAAAAACAAGCTAAATTAAATTACATGATAAACTCTCATTGTGTTTTATTTTTTCACTTATTTTGTTTTTATTTTGTTAAATTCAGCCATTTTAATTCTCCGCTTATTCTGGAGGTTTCGCAACCAAAGTCGATTTTTTTTCAGCGAAATAAGAGAAATTTATTCAAATAGAGAAAATAGTAAATTGCATATTTATTCCATTGGGCTTTGTATTTATATATTCATATTCTCAGTTGATATATATATGTAATTCTAATTACAGTAAAATATAAAAATATAAACTTTCCGATGATTGTAAATTAATTTTTAATTTTTTGGTTAACAACTACTATTAAATTGCATTAGTCACGCTACATTAGTACTTTTAGTGACATTCCCCCTTCAATATTCTTATTTCACGCTAGAAATGAGCTGATCTGCACATTTCCTTTCCTTTATTGCATGATCACAAGGCACGTCTCCTATCATTAAGATATCGATTCACCACGCAGCACATTAAGTAAGTCTCTAAATCAACATCTTTTATGCGTGATCTGCCGCCCAAAAAAGAAACAAAACGGCCCTCCACACTATAATTAACTTTTGATTGACATATTATTAACAATCTCAAGGAGAACTATTATGAGCCAAATACATAAACACCCTATTCCAACTGCAATTGCAGAGCATGCCCTGATAAACCCTGAACAATATCAGCAATATTATCAACAATCTGTGCAGAACCCAGATGAATTTTGGGGCGAACATGGCAAGATTATTGATTGGATTAAACCGTATAAAACGGTTAAAAACACCTCCTTTGACCCCGGTCATATCAGCATCCGCTGGTTCGAAGATGGCACACTGAATCTTGCAGCTAACTGCCTTGACCGTCACCTGGCAGAGCGTGGCGATCAAACCGCAATTATTTGGGAAGGTGATGATCCTAACCAATCAAAAACCGTCACCTATAAACAGCTTCACCACGATGTATGCCAGTTTGCTAATGTGCTGAAAAAACTGGGCATCAAGAAAGGTGATGTGGTTGCAATCTATATGCCGATGGTGCCAGAAGCCGCTGTTGCTATGCTGGCCTGCGCGCGTATTGGCGCCGTGCACTCTGTTATTTTTGGTGGATTCTCACCTGATGCCGTTGCTGGCCGAATTATCGACTCTAACTCAAAACTGGTGATTACTGCCGATGAAGGCATTCGTGCTGGTCGCGCAATTCCACTGAAAAAAAATGTCGATGAAGCCCTAAAAAATCCAGCTATCACCAGTATCAAAAATGTGGTCGTCTTCCAACGTACTGGCAATGCCAGCTATTGGAAAGACGGGAGAGACTTGTGGTGGCATGACCTGATAAAAGAAGCCTCCGCCGACTGCCCGCCAGAAGAGATGAATGCCGAAGACCCACTGTTCATCCTTTATACCTCGGGTTCTACTGGCAAACCAAAAGGGGTTTTACATACCACCGGCGGTTATCTGGTTTATGCCGCGTTGACCTTTAAATACGTTTTTGATTATCACCCCGGCGATATCTACTGGTGTACCGCGGACGTTGGTTGGGTCACCGGCCACAGCTATTTGCTGTATGGCCCACTGGCTTGCGGTGCTATTACTCTGATGTTTGAAGGTGTTCCTAACTATCCAGGCGTCAATCGCTTGGGTCAGGTTATCGATAAACATCAGGTTAATATTCTGTATACCGCTCCTACCGCCATTCGTGCCTTAATGGCCGAAGGTGACAAAGCCATCGAAGGGACAAAACGCGACTCCCTACGCATTATGGGTTCAGTTGGTGAACCTATTAACCCGGAAGCATGGGAATGGTATTACAACAAGATTGGTAACAGTAAATGCCCGATTGTTGATACCTGGTGGCAAACTGAAACGGGCGGTTTCATGATAACGCCACTGCCAGGAGCCACAGAGTTAAAAGCCGGTTCAGCTACTCGCCCCTTCTTTGGGGTACAGCCAGCGTTGGTCGACAACTTAGGTAACCTGCAAGAAGGTGCAGCCGAAGGCAATCTGGTGATAACCGACTCTTGGCCGGGTCAGGCCAGAACCTTATTCGGCGATCATGACCGTTTTGAGCAGACCTACTTCTCAACCTTTAAAGGCATGTATTTCAGTGGTGATGGCGCTCGCCGTGACGAAGATGGCTACTACTGGATAACCGGCCGCGTCGATGACGTACTTAACGTTTCAGGTCACCGCCTAGGGACCGCTGAAATTGAATCCGCATTGGTTTCACACCCGAAAATTGCCGAAGCTGCCGTCGTCGGTGTCCCACACAGTATTAAAGGGCAAGCTATCTATGCCTACATCACGCTGAATCACGGTGAGGAACCAACACCAGAGCTGTATACCGAGGTGCGTAATTGGGTGCGTAAAGAGATTGGCCCAATTGCGACCCCAGATATTTTGCACTGGACTGATTCACTGCCAAAAACCCGTTCAGGCAAGATCATGCGCCGTATTCTGCGCAAAATTGCGGCTGGCGATACCAGCAACTTAGGGGATACCTCAACACTGGCCGATCCGGGCGTAGTGGACAAATTACTGGAAGAAAAACAATCAATGCAAACACCGTCGTAAATTGTGCCGCCTACCGGCGGCAAACTTAATTAATGCCTCAAAGGAGAGACTCTGATGAATGACAGCATTTATCAAGAGATTGAAAATAACCCGCGTTTCAAAGAGTTGGTGCAAAAGCGTGGCCGCTTTGCCTGGATACTGTCGCTCATTACCCTAGCGCTGTATGTCGGTTTCATTTTCCTTATTGCTTTCGAACCACAATGGCTCGGTACCCCGCTATATGCAGGCTCCAGCATTACTCGCGGCATACCCGTTGGTGTGGGGTTGATCGTTATTTCTTTTGTTCTTACAGGTATTTACGTTATTCGTGCTAATGGCGAGTTTGACCGTCTGACGGCAGAAATTCTTCGTGAGGTGAAGCAATGAAGACTCGCCATTGGTCCGTACTTTCCTTACTGACTCTGCCTGCGCTGTCACAGGCAGAAGCAATTACCGGCGAAGTTCATCGCCAGCCGCTCAATATCCAAGCGATCATTATGTTCGTACTGTTTGTTGGCGCGACATTATATATTACCTACTGGGCATCAAAGCGCACCCGTTCCCGGGGTGATTATTATACCGCTGGCGGGCGCATAACCGGTTTCCAAAATGGTTTGGCCATTGCTGGGGACTTTATGTCTGCGGCATCATTTCTGGGTATTTCCGCGCTGGTTTATACCTCTGGCTATGATGGCTTGATTTACTCCATCGGCTTTCTAATCGGCTGGCCAATCATTCTGTTTTTAATTGCCGAGCGGCTGCGTAATCTGGGTCGCTATACTTTTGCTGATGTGGCTTCTTATCGCTTGAAACAAAGGCCGATAAGAACATTATCTGCCTGTGGTTCGTTAGTGGTGGTCGCTTTATATCTGATAGCTCAAATGGTCGGTGCCGGTAAGCTGATAGAGTTGTTGTTTGGCTTGAACTACCATGTAGCTGTCGTGTTGGTGGGCATCCTGATGGTACTGTACGTCTTGTTTGGCGGCATGTTAGCCACAACGTGGGTACAGATTATCAAAGCGGTGTTACTGCTGGCGGGTGCTTCGTTTATGGCCATTATGGTTATGAAGTCGGTTAACTTTAACTTCAATACCTTATTCAGTGAGGCCATTAAAGTTCACCCTAAAGGCTTGGCGATCATGAGCCCTGGAGGGCTAGTCTCTGACCCAATATCAGCATTGTCGCTCGGCTTGGCATTAATGTTTGGTACCGCAGGCTTACCACACATTCTAATGCGTTTCTTTACGGTAAGTGATGCCAAAGAAGCCCGCAAGAGCGTGTTCTATGCCACTGGCTTTATCGGTTACTTCTACATATTGACCTTTATTATTGGTTTTGGCGCAATCCTGTTGGTCGGCCCGAATCCAGCCTTTAAGGATGCGGCGGGGGCACTGCTTGGCGGTAATAATATGGCAGCAGTGCATCTGGCTGATGCCGTGGGGGGTAGCTTCTTCTTAGGCTTTATCTCGGCAGTTGCTTTCGCAACTATTTTGGCGGTGGTTGCCGGTCTGACATTAGCGGGGGCATCTGCTGTTTCTCATGACCTTTACGCCAGTGTCATCAAGAAGGGTAAAGCAAATGAACGCGATGAACTGAGAGTTTCTAAAATCACAGTCGTTATTTTAGGGTTTGTGGCAATCGGCTTGGGGATTTTGTTTGAGAAGCAAAACATTGCTTTCATGGTAGGTTTGGCATTCTCCATTGCCGCCAGTTGTAACTTCCCAATCATCTTCATTTCAATGTATTGGGATAAACTGACCACGCGTGGTGCAATGATTGGTGGCTGGTTGGGGTTACTGACTGCGGTGCTCCTGATGATTTTAGGCCCAACTATCTGGGTAACCATTCTAGGGCACGCAAAACCAATTTATCCATATGAATACCCAGCATTATTCTCAATGATAGTGGCATTTGTCGGGATATGGTTCTTCTCCGTCACCGATAATTCAGAAGAAGGTAAGCAAGAACGTCTGCGCTTCAAAGCACAGTTTGTCCGTTCACAAACGGGGTTGGGTGCCTCTCAAAGTAGCTCTCACTGATCGTATTCGGCGGATAAAAGGCCCCTCGGGGCCTTTTTTATGGCTTCAACCAGCGGTCTAACCAAGGGAAAACCACATCTTGTTGCTCTTGGTAAAATACGTGCCCCAACGCAGGCCAGCTACGAGTGACCAAGCGTGATTCCGCATTTTGTGACCGCCAGATTGCATGCACTTTACTGTAAGCCTGCTCGACCGCATCCGATGGGAACAATTTATCTTTCCCGCCGTTAAAAAGAAGCATCGGTTTTGGTGCTGCTAAGCTGGCAATATCAGGGAAATCCAACTTATTGGCAATACCAGGGTGGAGCATGTAAAAAGCGGATTGCCCACGAAGTACATTATTACCTGGGGTCATCAAACCTTGATAGTTACCAAACCAAGAGATAGCCGCAGTGGCCGCGACCTTATCCGATAATGCAGCTAACTGCCAGGCACGATACGCTCCCATAGAAAATCCAAGAGCACCAATACGTTGGCGGTCAACTGATGGAAGTGTCGCCAGAAAATCAACCGTTCGTATATCTTCATAAGCCATCGTGCCCGCTAATGAACGGCCAAGATTAAAGAAGTTACTAGCTAAAGCCTGCTGTTGCTCATAGCTGATAGGGCCTCTATCACCCCAGCCAATAGCATCAATAGAAAGCACAACATAACCGCGTTTTGCCAACTCATCGCCGATGAATTTACCGCTAAAGAATTTATCCGACCAAGCCTGCGCTGAGGCAAGCTGCGCGCTATCGCCCCAAGGCCGGATCATTTTCTCTTTGCCAATATCAAATTTAGACCCATGGTCATGCAAAAGAACAATCGCCGGATGAGGGCCTTTGCTTTTCGGTGTTAATAGCAAGCCCTGGACACGGCTTTCATCTGTGATGTTTAATGCTATTTTTTCAGCAATATAGCGGCCACGGTCCTGCTGATCTATTTTCTCTGCTGAAAATGCAATTGTTGAGTCAGGGGTGAGCAATGCTTGTCGGAAGATCTTTCTGGTGTCACTCTTCCACTGTGAAAAGTCAGTGTATCTCCCTGCCAGCCATGAACTTTGATAAGTCATCTGTTTTTTTAGCTGTGGATAAAATACTGGCAGACTATTTTCAGTAATAGCTTCTTTTTGATACGTCACAGGACTGGCCTGTGCTGTTGCGGCAGTAAGTATCGCTGACAGGGCGAGCGAACAGACAAATAGACCGGCATTCATTCAAACCTCACAATCAAAACATCGTTTCAATTTTTGATTGAATGATTTTAAGGTAAAAAAGGTTATTTTCTGTGGTGGGGGTTATAAAAATGACAGAAAGCAAAAAGAAAAAGTTATTCAATGTTCAAACTGCATATCATGCTCGAATCGAACCTGCACAACAGACAAACAAAAAAGGCCACCCGTTAGGGTAGCCTCTTTTGCTTATTTGATGCCTGGCAGTGTCCTACTCTCGCATGGGGAGACCCCACACTACCATCGGCGCTACGGCGTTTCACTTCTGAGTTCGGCATGGGATCAGGTGGGACCACCGCGCTATGGCCGCCAGGCAAATTCTGTCTAAACTAACCCGCTATGTAATCCTACACACAGCCAGCCAGCCCAATCTCGGAACTTCGCTGAAAATTTCTATCTCTCAAATCTAAAACACCTTTGGTGTTGTAAGGTTAAGCCTCACGGATCATTAGTACTGGTTAGCTCAATGCATCGCTGCACTTACACACCCAGCCTATCAACGTCATAGTCTTTAACGTTCCTTCAGGGGGCTTAAAGCCCCAGGGAAGACTCATCTCGAGGCAAGTTTCCCGCTTAGATGCTTTCAGCGGTTATCTCTTCCGAATTTAGCTACCGGGCAATGCCATTGGCATGACAACCCGAACACCAGTGATTCGTCCACTCCGGTCCTCTCGTACTAGGAGCAGCCCCTCTCAATCTTCCAACGCCCACGGCAGATAGGGACCGAACTGTCTCACGACGTTCTAAACCCAGCTCGCGTACCACTTTAAATGGCGAACAGCCATACCCTTGGGACCTACTTCAGCCCCAGGATGTGATGAGCCGACATCGAGGTGCCAAACACCGCCGTCGATATGAACTCTTGGGCGGTATCAGCCTGTTATCCCCGGAGTACCTTTTATCCGTTGAGCGATGGCCCTTCCATTCAGAACCACCGGATCACTAAGACCTACTTTCGTACCTGCTCGAGCCGTCACTCTCGCAGTCAAGCTAGCTTATGCCTTTGCACTAACCTCACGATGTCCGACCGTGATTAGCTAACCTTCGTGCTCCTCCGTTACTCTTTGGGAGGAGACCGCCCCAGTCAAACTACCCACCAGACACTGTCCTCACCCCGGATCACGGGGCCGAGTTAGAACATCAAACATTAAAGGGTGGTATTTCAAGGTTGGCTCCATGCAGACTGGCGTCCACACTTCAATGCCTCCCACCTATCCTACACATCAAGGCTCAATGTTCAGTGTCAAGCTATAGTAAAGGTTCACGGGGTCTTTCCGTCTTGCCGCGGGTACACTGCATCTTCACAGCGAGTTCAATTTCACTGAGTCTCGGGTGGAGACAGCCTGGCCATCATTACGCCATTCGTGCAGGTCGGAACTTACCCGACAAGGAATTTCGCTACCTTAGGACCGTTATAGTTACGGCCGCCGTTTACTGGGGCTTCGATCAAGAGCTTCGCCTTGCGGCTGACCCCATCAATTAACCTTCCAGCACCGGGCAGGCGTCACACCGTATACGTCCACTTTCGTGTTTGCACAGTGCTGTGTTTTTATTAAACAGTTGCAGCCAGCTGGTATCTGCGACTGGCTTCGGCGCCGGGAGCAAGTCCCATTACCTAATGCCAGCGTGCCTTCTCCCGAAGTTACGGCACCATTTTGCCTAGTTCCTTCACCCGAGTTCTCTCAAGCGCCTGAGTATTCTCTACCTGACCACCTGTGTCGGTTTGGGGTACGATTTAATGTTACCTGATGCTTAGAGGCTTTTCCTGGAAGCTTGGCATCAACTACTTCACCACCGTAGTGGCTCGTCATCACACCTCAGCGTTGATAAGCAACCGGATTTACCAAGTCGCTCCGCCTACATGCTTAAACCGGGACAACCGTCGCCCGGCTAGCCTAGCCTTCTCCGTCCCCCCTTCGCAGTAACACCAAGTACAGGAATATTAACCTGTTTCCCATCGACTACGCTTTTCAGCCTCGCCTTAGGGGTCGACTCACCCTGCCCCGATTAACGTTGGACAGGAACCCTTGGTCTTCCGGCGTGCGGGTTTTTCACCCGCATTATCGTTACTTATGTCAGCATTCGCACTTCTGATACCTCCAGCAACCCTCACAGGTCACCTTCAACGGCTTACAGAACGCTCCCCTACCCAACAACACCTAAGTGTCGCTGCCGCAGCTTCGGTGCATGGTTTAGCCCCGTTACATCTTCCGCGCAGGCCGACTCGACCAGTGAGCTATTACGCTTTCTTTAAATGATGGCTGCTTCTAAGCCAACATCCTGGCTGTCTATGCCTTCCCACATCGTTTCCCACTTAACCATGACTTTGGGACCTTAGCTGGCGGTCTGGGTTGTTTCCCTCTTCACGACGGACGTTAGCACCCGCCGTGTGTCTCCCGTGATAACATTCTTCGGTATTCGGAGTTTGCATCGGTTTGGTAAGTCGGGATGACCCCCTAGCCGAAACAGTGCTCTACCCCCGAAGATGAGTTCACGAGGCGCTACCTAAATAGCTTTCGGGGAGAACCAGCTATCTCCCGGTTTGATTGGCCTTTCACCCCCAGCCACAAGTCATCCGCTAATTTTTCAACATTAGTCGGTTCGGTCCTCCAGTTAGTGTTACCCAACCTTCAACCTGCCCATGGCTAGATCACCGGGTTTCGGGTCTATACCTTGCAACTAGACGCCCAGTTAAGACTCGGTTTCCCTACGGCTCCCCTATTCGGTTAACCTTGCTACAAAATATAAGTCGCTGACCCATTATACAAAAGGTACGCAGTCACCCAACAAAGTAGGCTCCCACTGCTTGTACGTACACGGTTTCAGGTTCTATTTCACTCCCCTCGCCGGGGTTCTTTTCGCCTTTCCCTCACGGTACTGGTTCACTATCGGTCAGTCAGGAGTATTTAGCCTTGGAGGATGGTCCCCCCATATTCAGACAGGATGTCACGTGTCCCGCCCTACTCATCGAGTTCACAGCAAGTGTGTTTTGGTGTACGGGACTATCACCCTGTACCGTGCGACTTTCCAGACGCTTCCACTAACACACAAACTGATTCAGACTCTGGGCTCTTCCCCGTTCGCTCGCCGCTACTGGGGGAATCTCGGTTGATTTCTTTTCCTCGGGGTACTTAGATGTTTCAGTTCCCCCGGTTCGCCTTGCATGGCTATGTATTCACCATGCAATAGTGCAACGAATTGCACTGGGTTTCCCCATTCGGGTATCGTCGGTTATAACGCTTCATATCAGCTTACCGACGCTTTTCGCAGATTAGCACGCCCTTCATCGCCTCTGACTGCCTAGGCATCCACCGTGTACGCTTAGTCGCTTAACCTCACAACCCAAAGGTGTTTCTTATGTTCAAGTCGGTTGCGCGTCGTCAATACAGCGTTGTGCGGTACTCGGAATGCTCATGAACATGAAGTTCACTCCGCTTCCTCCGTGCCGTACGCCTTGCCTTCACTTAGCTCACGCGACTCTCTTCATCAGAATGCACATTGGCATTGCGATTATTTGAGAGACTCTATTACAGGTTACTTTTTATCTCAGTACATCTACGGAGAGATAAATTTCAGCTGTAATGTTTCAATTTTCAGCTTGTTCCAGATTGTTAAAGAGCAATATTTCACAACACACTGTGCCTTACGGCCGCAGTACGTTTTGAAATAGTTTTTTTATATGGTGGAGCTAAGCGGGATCGAACCGCTGACCTCCTGCGTGCAAGGCAGGCGCTCTCCCAGCTGAGCTATAGCCCCATATAAAAAGCAAAATACCTTATCGGCATAACTCATTCTCAGACAAGGCGCAGTCACGCGACGTTTATGGGTATAAACGAGTGTGTCTGTAACGCACTATGAGGATGAGTTGGTGGGTCTGAGTGGACTTGAACCACCGACCTCACCCTTATCAGGGGTGCGCTCTAACCACCTGAGCTACAGACCCAACAAGGTACTAAAGTCCGACTAATCTCTCAGTCCGGCCTTATTTGCTCGTTACTTTCTATCAGACAATCTGTGTGGACACTGCGCAATGCGTATCGTTAGGTAAGGAGGTGATCCAACCGCAGGTTCCCCTACGGTTACCTTGTTACGACTTCACCCCAGTCATGAATCACAAAGTGGTAAGCGCCCTCCCGAAGGTTAAGCTACCTACTTCTTTTGCAACCCACTCCCATGGTGTGACGGGCGGTGTGTACAAGGCCCGGGAACGTATTCACCGTAGCATTCTGATCTACGATTACTAGCGATTCCGACTTCATGGAGTCGAGTTGCAGACTCCAATCCGGACTACGACAGACTTTATGTGGTCCGCTTGCTCTCGCGAGTTCGCTTCACTTTGTATCTGCCATTGTAGCACGTGTGTAGCCCTACTCGTAAGGGCCATGATGACTTGACGTCATCCCCACCTTCCTCCGGTTTATCACCGGCAGTCTCCCTTGAGTTCCCACCATTACGTGCTGGCAACAAAGGATAAGGGTTGCGCTCGTTGCGGGACTTAACCCAACATTTCACAACACGAGCTGACGACAGCCATGCAGCACCTGTCTCACAGTTCCCGAAGGCACCGAAGCATCTCTGCTAAGTTCTGTGGATGTCAAGAGTAGGTAAGGTTCTTCGCGTTGCATCGAATTAAACCACATGCTCCACCGCTTGTGCGGGCCCCCGTCAATTCATTTGAGTTTTAACCTTGCGGCCGTACTCCCCAGGCGGTCGACTTAACGCGTTAGCTCCGGAAGCCACGCCTCAAGGGCACAACCTCCAAGTCGACATCGTTTACAGCGTGGACTACCAGGGTATCTAATCCTGTTTGCTCCCCACGCTTTCGCACCTGAGCGTCAGTCTTTGTCCAGGGGGCCGCCTTCGCCACCGGTATTCCTCCAGATCTCTACGCATTTCACCGCTACACCTGGAATTCTACCCCCCTCTACAAGACTCTAGCTTGCCAGTTTCAAATGCAGTTCCCACGTTAAGCGCGGGGATTTCACATCTGACTTAACAAACCGCCTGCGTGCGCTTTACGCCCAGTAATTCCGATTAACGCTTGCACCCTCCGTATTACCGCGGCTGCTGGCACGGAGTTAGCCGGTGCTTCTTCTGCGAGTAACGTCAATCAACCGTGCTATTAACACGACTGCCTTCCTCCTCGCTGAAAGTGCTTTACAACCCGAAGGCCTTCTTCACACACGCGGCATGGCTGCATCAGGCTTGCGCCCATTGTGCAATATTCCCCACTGCTGCCTCCCGTAGGAGTCTGGACCGTGTCTCAGTTCCAGTGTGGCTGGTCATCCTCTCAGACCAGCTAGGGATCGTCGCCTAGGTGAGCCATTACCCCACCTACTAGCTAATCCCATCTGGGCACATCCGATGGCGTGAGGCCCTAAGGTCCCCCACTTTGCTCTTGCGAGGTCATGCGGTATTAGCTACCGTTTCCAGTAGTTATCCCCCTCCATCAGGCAGTTTCCCAGACATTACTCACCCGTCCGCCGCTCGCCGGCAAAGTAGTAAACTACTTCCCGCTGCCGCTCGACTTGCATGTGTTAGGCCTGCCGCCAGCGTTCAATCTGAGCCATGATCAAACTCTTCAATTTAAGATTTGTTTGATTTGCTGCTAATAAAAGCAGCGATGCTCAAAGATTACTTTCTGCAAATATGCATTCGAACCGAAGTTCAAATGTGTACTGCTTTGGTCACTCTTCAAGACTTTGATATTTCTTCTGCCTGCCGAAACAGGCTTCGATATCGTCTTGCGAGTGCCCACACAGATTGTCTGATAAATTGTTAAAGAGCAGTGCGTTAGCAACCGGTGGTTGGTAACGCGAGGTGCGCATATTACGCTTTCCTCATTCAGAGTCAACTACTAATTTCGTTGAATTTCTCTGTTCTCTTTGCCGGTCACTTAACTACTTGATTCGTTGTGTGCCGTCTCGATGGATGCGCATTATAGGGAGTCGAATTTTTTGCACAACTCTTTTTTCGCCTTTTTCTACTGTTTGAATACTTTTCACTCCTTACGTGCAGATCTTGGTCGATCCGCTGCATTTTCCCTATGATCCCTACGGTCGATTGGTTGTAATTCCATCAGCAAAGGCTAGTATTGCCGGTAAAGTGTGATCTTATTGAGAGGCTATTGCTATGTCCGACCCTATCCGCCCTTATCTTCATTATTCACCTACTCTTGGTAAACGCGTGATGATCGATGGATCGAGCGTGATCATTGGTAATGTCATTTTGGGTGATGATGTCAGTGTCTGGCCGTTGGTTGCTATTCGTGGTGATGTTAATCAGGTCGTCATTGGCGCTCGTTCAAATATTCAAGATGGTAGTGTGTTACACGTAACCCATCATTCAGAGCATAATCCTGAAGGGAACCCCCTAGTTATTGGTGAAGACGTTACTGTTGGCCATAAAGCGATGCTCCACGGTTGTACTATTGGCAATCGGGTACTGGTGGGGATGGGGTCTATTTTGTTAGATGGTGCAGTTATCGAAGATGATGTGATGATTGGCGCGGGGAGTCTGGTTTCCCCAGGTAAACGATTAGTCAGTGGTTACCTCTATATGGGGAGCCCAGCCAGACAAGTTCGCCCTTTAACGCCGGCAGAATTAGAAGGCCTACTTTATTCTGCGAGCAACTACGTACGCTGGAAAGATGACTATCTGGCAGAAACTAAATAAGCAGTAACATAAGATGCAGGGAGTAAATCATTACCTTCCCTGCATTATTGAATATCTTTCTATCGGCTCAGTTCATCACGCAACTTATTTAGCACCGGTGTTATCTGTGGCATCACACCATGCCAAAGTTTGAAAGCATGGGCTGCCTGCCCCACCAGCATCCCTAAGCCATCAGCGTAACTCGCCACACCCAACTGCTTAGCCCAAGCTAAAAATGGTGTATCCCCCACTTGATAAAACATGTCATAGCAACGTGTTGCAGGACTCATAATATCTTTAGATAAGTTTGGTACTTCGCCATGAATTCCAGCAGCGGTAGCATTTATGATTAAGTCAAACTGCTGTCCACTCAGCGCCTGCATTTCGGCAGCCTCGATATCACCCAAATGATGAAAGACTTCGGCAAGCTGCTGTGCGCGGCTATAAGTCCGGTTAGTGATGACCACAGTGCATCCATAAGAGAGTAACGGCAAGATCACACCGCGCGCAGCCCCCCCCGCGCCCATCAATAAGATCCGATCAGAGACTCGGATCAAACCCTGGCGCTCAAGATCACTGAGCAAACCAATACCGTCCGTATTATCACCTAACAAGCGTCCGTCTTCTAATTGCTTGATAGTATTGACAGCACCTGCCAGTGACGCACGATCGGTTAGTTCATCACATTTGGCATAAGCGCGCTCTTTAAACGGCGTGGTAATGTTCGCGCCTAATGCACCATCTGCAAAAAACGACGTTAACGTTTCCTCAAAAGCGCCATGAGCGGCTAATACCATACCGTATTGATGCTCTATACCTGTCTGCTCGGCAAAAAGCGCATGAATCCTTGGCGACTTACTGTGCCCAATGGGGTTACCAAACACTGCGAAATTCTGATCCATGCTACTTTCTATCCTTGGCGAAATTGCTTACCGGTTAACGCATCTCTTATTTCAGATGGATTCAAACGACCACCCACCTCGCCAGAGAGCACTGGGAGAAAAGGGCCAAATTGCATTCTCACTTCAGTTTCTGTACGGCATGGCTCGTGACCGCTTAAGTTGGCACTGGTTGAAACCAGTGGCTTGCCATATTGCGAGCAAAGCTGCTGTACCAGTGGGTGGTCACTCACCCTTACAGCCAATGAGCTAAAACTGCCTGTTAACCAACGCGGTGTCTTAGCGCGCGCTGGAATAACCCATGTTACCGGCCCAGGCCAACAGGAGAAGAGCATTTCCTGTTGCGCTGTATTCAGCATTGAGTCATCAATATATGGCTTCAACTGCTCATAGTTAGCGGCGATTAAGATCAAACCTTTTTGCCATGGCCGCTGTTTTAAAGCTAATAAAGCATTTACTGCTTTTTCACTATCAGGGTCACAACCTAAACCAAAAACGGCTTCTGTTGGATAAGCGATGACCTCTTCTTGTTGCAAAGCCCGCAATACATCTGACAGAGCACCACTATTTTCTTGTTTATTCACGCTGTTATTACTCACTTACCACTGCCTTCCCACATAACTTGCTAGCGCAAAAACGTTTTACGCCTTGCGCGGTTCTCTTTTCCATTAACAAGGAATAGTGGCAATACGCACACTCTCCGGCAATGGGTTGCTGATTAATTGTAAACTGGCAATCGGGATAGCGATTGCAGGCGTGGAAGATCTTTCCAAACCGGGACTTGCGCTGTAGTAACTTGCCTTGGCCACATTGTGGGCAATCAATCGCTGTTTCATCAGGCTTATCAATAACTTCAGTATGATCACATTGTGGATATTGGCTACAACCAATAAACATACCAAAACGCCCTTGCCGTAACACCATTTCTGAACCGCATTCAGGGCAATATTGTCCTTCAAGAACTTTCACGATATGCCCATCAGATTGTGCTTTCAACGGGCGCATGTACTGGCAGCCGGGATAATGTGAACAACCAAGGAATGGGCCATGACCCCCACTACGAATGACTAAAGCCGATCCACATTCAGGACACGACCCATTATCCTTGGCAATAACTGTTTTCGTCATAACGCCTTCTATATAAGGTTATTAGCCAGCGATACTACCACTTAGTGCAAATAACCTTCATTGACTTCAAAAAGTAGCTCTTCCATCTGCTGATAGGCACTTTCATAACCCGGAATGTTAAACAGCACCATCAGCACAACCCATTTGAGATCCTCCAAGTCAATCTCATTAGAGTCCAACGCCATAATACGGTCGATGACCATCTCACGGGTATCAAGATGTAACACCTGAATTTGCTCAAGAAATAGGATGAAGCCGCGACAAGTGGTATCCAGACGTTGGGCTTCTTCCGCCGTATAAATCCGCAATGCTTGCGGATCCGCAGCATAAAGATAAGGTGCTTTCTGCCCTTCTTGTAGGTCTGCGAGAGCCTCTAACCAGTTCAGGGCGTTGTTGATATCCTCACGATAGAAACCTGCGTCAGCAAGATCGTCAGTAATCTTGTCTTGATCAACAAGCATTTCCGACTCGTTATGCATATAAGTTTCAAATAAGTAAATTAAAACGTCGAACATGGCCTGCCCTCCTTAATCGGACATAGCCGCCGGGTACAGCTGCGATCCACCCTGCTAACTCCAGCTCAAGCAATTTGCTGACGATATCTGGCACAGGTTGGCCGGCACGTTCGGCGACGACATCAACGGGTGTCACCTCATCTCCTACGTTAGCCAACACATCAGCAAATGGCAATTCAACTTGCTCCTCTGATGCAGAAATAGTTACTTTCCCGGGCAATGATATCCATTGAAGTGAACCGCCCACTTGTGTAGCTATCTCTTGTGCTGACCTCGCCAGATATGCGCCTTGTTGAATCAGCCAGTGCACACCTTCGCTGGTTGCACTCCCTAATGGCCCCGGTAAAGCAAAAACATCTCTCCCTTGCTCTATAGCATAGCGGGCAGTAATCAAAGAGCCACTTTTCAGCGTAGCTTCAACCACTAATACAGCAGAACTTAGCCCACTGATAATACGATTCCTTCTGGGGAAATGGGCAGCGACCGGCAATGCTGTTGTCAAAAACTCAGAGACCAGAGCTCCACCTTGGCACTCAATGTCTTTGGCCAGATGACGATGTCGACGTGGATATATGTTCTCCAACCCGCTACCTAATACCGCGATGGTCTTTCCTTTAGCATTCAAAGCCGCTTGATGACAAATCCCATCAATCCCAATTGCCAGACCACTGGTGATAACCAACCCCGTTCGAGCCAGTTCTGAAGCAAAGTAACAGCCCCACTGCTCACCATAGTGGCTGAAATGACGGCTACCCACCATGGCAATCTGAGAGCGATACAACACATCGAGCTCGCCAGAAACAAACAGCACCAGAGGAGCGGCAGAGATATGAGCCAAACGGGGTGGATAGCTTGGCTCACCGTAGGCTAATAAGTGGTGAGAAGGCTGACTCAGCCAAGTTAAACTGGCCTCAATATAGCGGGGATCTACTTGATAAAACTGCTGGCATTGCTGAGCATCCAATCCGTAAGCAGCCAATCTGCCGGGGTGGACATCACCACGGACAAGTAACCGTCTGACCAATGCACTGCTTTTCACTACCCCAAATCCCTTAACCTTGCTCATCCTGAGCCATAATTCAGCCGCTAACATATTGCCTCCCTGGCTTGCTTTCTATGCTGACACCGATTTGTTCAATTGGTAGACGATGCTGTCAATCAGAGCCGGAAATGTCTAGAATAGAGATTGAATATCATTCACTACTCGGACGCAGATCTAGATATTTATGTCAGTATTACAAGTATTACATTACCCAGATGAGCGGCTGCGCAAAATTGCTGCGCCGGTAAAAGAAGTCAATGGCGAAATCCAGCGTATTGTGGACGACATGTTCGAGACCATGTACGCAGAGGAAGGCATTGGCCTTGCCGCAACCCAAGTGGATGTTCATAAACAAATTATCGTGATTGATGTTTCGGAAAATCGTGACCAACGCCTGGTGTTGATTAACCCAGAGCTGTTGGAGAAAAGCGGTGAAACCGGCATTGAAGAAGGTTGCTTATCAATTCCTGAGCAACGGGCATTAGTCCCTCGCGCTGAAAAAGTAAAAATCAGAGCGCTGGACCGTGATGGTAAACCGTTCGAACTGGAAGCGGATGATTTATTAGCAATCTGTATTCAGCACGAAATGGACCATTTGGTTGGCAAACTGTTTGTGGACTATTTATCGCCGCTGAAACGTCAGCGTATCCGCCAAAAGTTGGAGAAAATGGCCAAGTTAAATGCCCGAGCCGACTAACCCCATCTAATGCAGGAAACCAACGTGTCTGACTCTTTGCGGATTATTTTTGCAGGAACGCCTGATTTTGCAGCGCGCCATCTTGGCGCGCTGTTGTCTTCCCAACATCAGATTGTTGGTGTTTTCACTCAACCGGACCGTCCCGCTGGCCGAGGTAATAAACTGACCCCGAGCCCAGTGAAGGTATTGGCAGAACAACAAAGTATTCCCGTTTTTCAGCCGAAATCGCTACGACCCGAGGAGAACCAACATCTCGTGGCTGATCTGAATGCTGATATTATGGTCGTAGTTGCCTATGGTCTGATTTTGCCTGCATCTGTTTTGGCAATGCCGCGATTAGGCTGTATTAACGTCCATGGTTCCCTATTACCACGCTGGCGTGGTGCTGCGCCTATCCAACGTTCAGTATGGGCCGGTGATGCAAAAACTGGGGTAACAATCATGCAAATGGATGTTGGGCTAGACACCGGAGATATGCTGCATAAAATTGAATGTGACATTCAGCCGGATGATACCAGTGCGACAATGTACGATAAGCTGGCGCAATTAGGCCCTCAGGGCTTATTGATAACATTGCAGCAATTAGCGCAAGGCAGTGCACAGCCGGAAGTACAAAATGAAGCACAAGCCACTTATGCAGAAAAGCTAAGTAAAGAGGAGGCCAAATTAGATTGGTCACTTTCTGCGGCTCAGTTAGAACGCTGTATTCGTGCTTTTAATCCTTGGCCAGTTAGCTATTTTGTCGTTGATGAACAGCTCATCAAGGTCTGGCAGGCACAGGTACTCCCTAAAGTAGATAATACCAAGCCCGGAACCATCATTCATGCAGATAAACATGGGATCCAAGTGGCTACCGCAGATGGCGTTTTAAATATCACGCAACTGCAACCAGCCGGCAAGAAAGCCATGTCCGCAGCTGACTTATTAAATTCACGTCGCGAATGGTTTGCGCCCGGTAGTCAACTAGCATAATAACTCAGCAGCTACAGCTATATACCTAATAGATGTCAAGATGCAGGAAGGCCGGTCCAGAGATGGTCAAGTAACGAGATCAGCCAACACCCCTGCAACTTGAAAGATGACGGATGTAGGTTTCATCGCCCGATACTTCATCATCGGGCCACTTTCCCTTTATTTGCTGACGTTTGTCGGCTTTTTTGGTTATGAAAAACACATATAATCTCCGCAGCATCGCTGCTAAAGCAATTAGCCAGGTATTGGATCAGGGGCAATCGCTCAGTACCGTTTTGCCTGGGCTACAGAAAAATATTTCCGATAAAGATCGCGCATTGCTACAGGAGTTGTGTTTTGGCACTTTGCGTGTTCTACCACAGCTAGAGTGGTGTATCCAGCAGTTGATGGCGCGCCCAATGACTGGTAAACAGCGTGTTTTTCACTACCTGATTATGATCGGGCTATACCAGTTGGTTTATACCCGGATTCCGCCACATGCTGCTTTAGCCGAAACGGTTGAAGGTGCCACTGCGCTGAAACGTCCGCAACTAAAAGGGTTGATCAACGGTGTACTACGTCAATTCCAGCGTCAGCAAGTGGAATTACTGGAGCGCGCTGCAAATAGTGATAGCCGTTACCTGCATCCTAGCTGGTTATTAGCGCGTATTAAGCAAGCCTATCCAGAACAATGGCAGCAGATTGTGGACGCGAATAACCAAAAGCCACCAATGTGGCTGCGGGTAAATCGTCTCCATCATACCCGCGGTGAATATCTCGAGCTGTTAAAGCAAGCGGAGATAGATGCAGAACCTCATGCCTTTTATCCCGACGCAGTACGGCTTATTGCCCCGTGCGCCGTCAATGATCTGCCTGGTTTCGAACAAGGCTGGGTAACAGTGCAAGATGCTTCAGCCCAAGGTTGTGTTGATCTACTTGATCCGCAAAATGGTGAACAGATCCTTGATTTATGTGCCGCTCCGGGCGGTAAAACAACACACATCCTCGAAGCTGCGCCAAAAGCACATGTATTAGCTGTGGATATTGATGAACAACGGCTCAGCCGGGTTAAGGAAAATTTACAACGTCTGAAATTACATGCAGTGGTGCGAGTCGGCGATGGTCGAACCCCGGATACATGGTGTGACGATCAGCAATTTGATCGTATTCTGCTAGATGCACCTTGCTCTGCCACCGGTGTGATTCGTCGCCACCCTGATATCAAATGGTTGCGCCGAGACAGTGATATTGCCGATCTGGCAGAATTACAATCTGAGATCATTGAAGCTATCTGGCCTAGACTGAAGAAAGGTGGCGTAATGGTTTATGCTACTTGTTCGATATTGCCGCAAGAGAATCAGCAACAGATAGCCGCTTTCCTGCAACGACATTGTGAAGCAGAATTGGTTGAAACTGGTACTAACGCGACTCCCGGTAAACAAAACTTGCCACACCCTGAGGATGGCGATGGTTTCTTTTATGCGAAGTTAATCAAAAGATAATCGTGGCTTTGGCTATGCCTCAAAACCTAATTTCAGTGTGGAACAGAGAACGCTATGAAAATAATTATTCTTGGGGCGGGGCAAGTTGGCGGAACCCTGGCAGAAAATCTGGTAGGCGAGAACAACGATATCACCGTTGTGGATGTTGACTCTGGCCGCCTACGCCAGTTGCAAGATAAATTTGATCTGCGTGTAGTACAAGGGCATGGATCGCATCCGAGAGTCTTGCGGGAAGCGGGGGCTGAAGATGCCGATATGTTGGTTGCAGTGACCAATTCTGATGAAACCAATATGGTTGCCTGCCAAATTGCGTATTCACTATTTAATACACCAAATCGCATCGCACGTATCCGTTCGGCTGAATATATTCGTGAAGCTGATAAGCTTTTTCTACCAGAAGCGGTACCCATTGACCATTTGATATCACCGGAACAGCTAGTTATCGATAATATCTATAAACTAATCGAATATCCTGGTGCATTACAGGTAGTTAATTTTGCTGAAGGTAAGGTCAGTATTGCGGCGGTAAAAGCCTATTATGGCGGCCCATTGGTGGGGAATGCATTATCCTCTCTGCGTGAACATATGCCTCATATTGATACCAGAGTGGCAGCAATCTTTCGTCAAGACCGACCAATTCGTCCACAGGGCTCAACTATCATTGAAGCAGGTGATGAAGTCTTCTTTGTTGCTGCCTCACAGCATATCCGCGCTGTAATGAGTGAGTTACAACGTCTTGAAAAACCCTATAAGCGCATTATGATTGTTGGCGGTGGTAATGTCGGAGCCGGTTTAGCCCTACGATTAGAAAAAGATTACAGTGTAAAATTAATTGAGCGTAACCCGCAGCGAGCCGCCGAATTAGCCGAGATGTTACACGATACTATCGTATTTTATGGCGATGCGTCAGACCAGGAACTGCTGGCAGAAGAGCATATTGAACAGGTCGATGTCTTTATTGCCATTACCAATGACGATGAAGCCAATATTATGTCCGCGATGCTGGCAAAACGGATGGGCGCAAAAAAGGCAATGGTATTAATCCAACGTAGCGCCTATGTCGATCTGGTTCAAGGAAGCGTTATTGATATTGTCATCTCACCGCAGCAGGCCACTATTTCAGCCCTTTTAGGTCATGTCCGTAAAGCGGATATTGTCAGTGTTTCTTCATTAAGGCGAGGTGTTGCTGAGGCAATCGAAGCAATTGCCCACGGTGATGAAACCACATCAAAAGTTGTTGGCCGAATGGTTGAGGATATAAAGTTACCACCAGGTACTACCATTGGGGCAATTGTACGTGGGGATGAGGTTATCATTGCCAACAGCAACTCCATAATTAAACAGGGTGACCACGTAGTGATGTTTATTACTCACAAGAAATTCGTGCCCGATGTGGAGCGTTTGTTCCAACCAAGCCCATTCTTCCTGTAATTATTAATAATTAACTAGTTCGAACCCATTTATAAATTAAAACTATTTCCGTAGATAGTGGGAAAATTTTCTATAATTATGGTTCTACCGAGTTTTATTTAGCTAAGATTAAGTCATTCATTTTTAAAGGGGGTGTCATTTATGAGTTTTATGAAGGAATTTCGTGAATTTGCCATGCGTGGCAATGTGGTCGATTTGGCAGTCGGGGTAATTATTGGTGCCGCATTTGGCAGAATTGTTTCTTCACTTGTTGCCGACATCATCATGCCGCCACTTGGCTTATTGCTTGGGGGGGTCGACTTCAAGCAATTCCATTTCATATTACGTGCTGCTGAAGGGACTATACCTGCTGTAGTAATGAACTACGGTACATTCATTCAGAGCATTTTCGATTTTGTTATTGTGGCACTCGCTATATTTTCTGCAGTGAAACTAATGAATAAAATGCGCCGTGAAAAAGCGGAAGAGCCTGCAGCACCGCCAGCACCAACAACAGAAGAAAAGCTGTTAGCCGAGATTCGTGATTTACTGAAAGCGCAGCAATCAAAGTAAGTTCAGTTTTGATAAACGTAAAAGCCATCATACGATGGCTTTTTACTGCTTTCAAATCAGAAGACCAGTGGTAATGAATCTATTGATTGCTTACCACTGGCCTCCCAGTTACCACCTTTTGCGTATTTTTCTTTACGCCGATAACTTCCTTTTCCTTTACTGTTCTGCTCGATACGTTGCCTGAAAAGTGGGTCATGGAGTAATGCTTCTAGCGCATTATCTTTAATTTTCCCCTTGGTATGTCGATATACCGCCATAATAAAACCTCACTGATAAATTTATTGATTAAAAATCCTACGCATAATACTGCTAATGTAAGCTGATTTAAACTACCCACCTAAAATTTAGTCTTTAGCGAGTTCTTCAGTCGCCCCTTGTTCCAGTGCTTCCAGAATAGAACAATAAGTCGTTGCATGAGTACTTCCGCAGCAGGCATTACTAAGGCGTTTTAGTGATTCACGCATTCTTTTAAACTCAGTTATCTTACTTTCCACATCATGTAATCGAGAATCCACAATTGCTTTTGATTCCTGACAGGTATGATGTTCAGGATCGACACGAATCGACAGTAATTCGGCGATAGTTTCTAATGTAAACCCGAGCTGCTTCGCATAGCGGATAAAACGTAAACGCTGTAAATCTTGTTCACTATACAGTCGGTAACCACCTTCTGTCCGTTTGCCATGATCCATCATTCCTTGTTTCTCATAGTAGCGAATAGTATCTGGTGTAACATCAGCCAGTTTAGCGAGTTGCCCAATTTTTAACATTTAGTTACTCCTCTTTTGACAGTTTATCGACCATTTTATGTTGGTACTCCTGATGGAGAAAGTCAGTGCTAAACCCTGCTTGTCTCAATCTCAGTTCCAATAATGCCAAGCGCTTATGTAAATTCTGGTAGTTATCGTGCTGCTTATCTATCTGTGACAACAATTCGGCGACAGTAAGCGCTTCTTGACGATCCTGCAATTCAACGGGGAGGTACCCTGCATTTCTCAGTAATCTGTAACCTGCTCTCAAATCAAGAGGAACTAGGGAGTCATCATCTAGCTGTAGTGGTTTACCGCTGCCTGACAGATTATCGAGTTCGCCCTTTTGCTGAGCATCAATAATGCGTCGTTCCGCCCATTCATCAATTAATTCCATATCACGACCAAGAGATCAGACTTTATAAAATCGAAGAATAGTTAAGGTTAAAGGATCGGTAGCAAAATAATAAGAGAGGATTGGCAATATATGGGAAGGATAAACGCATATCACTGAATTGTAGACGTAAAAAAACCGGGCAAGCCCGGTTTTTTTACGCGTTTACAGATTACTCTGCAGCAACTACTTCTGCTTGCGATGCAGCACGATCAACTAACTCGATGTAAGCCATCGGTGCGTTGTCGCCTGCACGGAAGCCACACTTCAGAATGCGAGTGTAACCACCGGCGCGGCTCGCGAAACGCGGGCCTAGCTCGTTAAACAGTTTTGCCACGATCTCGTTATCACGAGTACGGGCGAATGCCAGACGACGATTAGCTACGCTGTCGGTCTTGGCAAGAGTAATCAGCGGCTCAACAACGCGACGCAGCTCTTTCGCTTTCGGCAGGGTCGTCTTGATTATCTCATGACGAACCAAAGAGCCGGCCATGTTACGGAACATAGCCTGGCGATGGCTGCTGTTACGGTTCAGTTGACGACCACTCTTACGATGGCGCATGACCTTATCCTTCTCAGTAAAACCTTAACCTGTGATCCGGTTACTCGTCAGCAATGCTAGCTGGTGGCCAATTTTCTAGGCGCATGCCTAAAGAAAGACCACGTGAAGCAAGCACGTCTTTAATCTCAGTAAGAGATTTTTTACCCAGGTTCGGCGTTTTCAGCAACTCAACCTCGGTACGCTGTACCAGATCACCGATGTAGTGGATAGCTTCTGCCTTGAGGCAGTTAGCAGAGCGGACAGTCAATTCCAGATCGTCAACAGGGCGCAGCAGGATCGGATCGAACTCTGGCTTCTCTTCTTTAACTTCCGGCTGACGTACATCTCGTAAATCAACGAAAGCTTCAAGCTGTTCAGCCAAGATAGTTGCCGCACGGCGGATCGCCTCTTCAGGATCGATCGTACCATTGGTTTCCATCTCGATAACCAACTTGTCCAGGTCGGTACGCTGTTCTACACGCGCTGCTTCAACATTGTAGGCAATACGCTCTACAGGGCTATAGCATGCGTCTACTAACAGACGACCAATCGGGCGCTCATCTTCTTCCGAATGAATTCGGGCAGAAGCCGGCACATAACCACGACCACGTTGAACTTTGATACGCATACTAATAGATGCGTTCTCATCGGTCAGGTGGCAGATAACGTGCTGCGGCTTGACGATTTCGACATCCCCGTCATGGGTGATATCGGCTGCAGTCACAGGGCCAATGCCAGACTTATTCAGGGTAAGAATAACTTCATCTTTACCCTGAACTCTCACCGCCAGCCCTTTCAGGTTGAGCAGGATCTCCAGGATATCTTCCTGTACGCCTTCTTTGGTGCTGTACTCATGCAGTACACCATCAATCTCAACCTCGGTCACCGCGCAACCCGGCATAGATGAAAGCAGAATACGGCGCAGTGCGTTGCCGAGAGTATGGCCAAAGCCACGCTCTAACGGCTCAAGGGTCACCTTGGCGTGCGTCGAACTGACTTGCTCGATATCTACCAGGCGCGGTTTTAGAAACTCTGTCACAGAACCCTGCATTGTGTCCTCTCTTTGGTACTAAGCTTTACTTGGAGTAAAGCTCGACGATCAGGTGTTCGTTAATGTCCGCAGACAGATCAGTACGTTCAGGAATACGTTTGAACACACCTTCCATCTTGACAGCATCAACTTCCAGCCAAGTCGGCTTTTCACGCTGCTCAGCCAGCTCCAAAGCTGCCTTAACACGAGACTGCTTTTTAGCTTTCTCACGGATGCTGACTACGTCATTCGGAGATACCTGATAAGAAGCGATGTTAACAACGCGACCATTTACCATGATAGCTTTATGACTAACCAGCTGACGTGATTCAGCACGAGTTGCGCCAAAGCCCATACGGTAAACTACGTTATCCAGACGACCTTCCAGCAGTTGCAACAGGTTTGCACCTGTGTTGCCTTTCAGACGTGCTGCTTCTTTATAGTAGTTACGGAATTGACGTTCTAGAACACCATAGATACGGCGAACTTTTTGTTTCTCACGTAACTGCACACCGTAGTCAGACAGACGCGGTTTACGCGCACCGTGCTGGCCAGGTGGTTGTTCAATCTTACACTTGGTGTCAATCGCGCGAACGCCAGACTTAAGGAACAGGTCTGTGCCCTCACGACGGCTCAGCTTGAGCTTAGGACCCAAATATCTTGCCATTTTCTCTCTCCAACAAACCTAAAAGCAGCGTTATACGCGGCGCTTTTTCGGCGGACGACAACCGTTATGAGGGATCGGAGTCACATCAGTAATATTAGTGATGCGGAAACCAGCCGCGTTTAACGCACGGATAGTAGACTCACGGCCCGGACCAGGTCCTTTAACCATAACTTCCAGATTCTTGATACCGTATTCTTTCACTGCGTCAGCGCAGCGCTCTGCTGCAACTTGCGCTGCAAACGGAGTAGACTTACGAGATCCACGGAAACCGGAACCACCTGCTGTTGCCCAACCCAATGCGTTACCTTGACGATCTGTAATAGTAACGATGGTGTTGTTGAAAGAAGCATGGATATGAGCCACACCGTCAGAGACTGTCTTTCTTACACGCTTGCGTGCACGAATAGGTGCCTTTGCCATTATTCAATCACCCCGATTATTTCTTGATCGGTTTACGCGGACCCTTACGGGTACGTGCGTTGGTCTTAGTACGCTGACCGCGAACTGGTAGACCACGACGATGACGCAAACCACGATAAGTCCCAAGGTCCATCAGACGCTTGATGCTCAGGGTCACCTCACGACGCAGATCACCTTCTACAACGTACTTGGCAACTTCGTCACGCAGCTTCTCGATTTGCTCTTCAGACAGCTCACTGATCTTAACATTTTCAGCAATACCCGCAGCAACACAGATAGCCTGTGAACGGGTTTTACCGATGCCGTAGATCGCAGTTAACGCGATTACGGTATGTTTCTGATCAGGAATGTTAATGCCTGCTATACGGGCCACTATGCACTCCTACTATTTTATACAGCAATACCATTCTGAAAAGCCCGTTTTCAGGATACTCAAATAGTATTGCAGTCACATACAAAAGATTGGCTGGCTAATCTAGCCAGCTCAACCCAACTTTGCAAGAAAAATATGCAAGATAAATCAGCCTTGACGCTGTTTATGCTTTGGTTCGGCACTGCAGATTACGCGAACGACACCGTTACGCTTAACAATTTTGCAGTTACGACATAATTTCTTGACGGAAGCACGAACTTTCATTTTTACTCTCCGTAACTTCTCAAACATCCCTGAATTAGCGGTTATAGCCTTTCAGGTTTGCTTTCTTCAATGCAGACTCGTATTGACTAGACATCATCAGAGTTTGCACTTGAGCCATAAAGTCCATGATGACCACCACTACGATAAGTAGGGAGGTACCACCAAAGTAAAATGGTACTTTCATCGCGTCACGCATGAACTCCGGGATCAGGCAGATGAAAGTAATATACATCGCACCAATTAAGGTTAGACGCGTCATTACTTTATCGATGTACTTCGCCGTTTGCTCTCCCGGACGAATTCCTGGCACGAATGCACCGGACTTCTTCAGGTTATCTGCTGTTTCACGCGGGTTAAACACTAACGCCGTGTAGAAGAAACAGAAGAAGATGATTGCAGACGCATAGAGTAACACATAAAGCGGCTGTCCCGGCTGCAAATACATCGAAATAGTCGTCAGCCAGTTCCAACCTGTCCCGCCCCCAAACCATGATGCAATCGTGGCAGGGAACAGAATTATGCTGGAAGCGAAGATTGCTGGAATAACCCCAGCCATATTCACTTTCAACGGTAAGTGTGTGCTCTGTGCTGCATAAACACGACGACCTTGTTGACGTTTAGCATAGTTAACGACGATACGACGCTGACCACGTTCAATGAAAACAACGAAGAAGGTTACTGCAAACACTAATACTGCAACCAACAGCAACAGGAGGAAGTGCAGGTCGCCTTGCCGAGCTTGCTCGATGGTATGGGCTATTGCAGGTGGAAGACCAGCAACAATACCAGCAAAGATTATGATTGAAATACCGTTACCGATACCACGCTCAGTAATCTGTTCGCCCAGCCACATCAGGAACATAGTCCCGGTGACCAAGCTAACAACAGCGGTAAAGTAGAAAGCAAAGCCTGGATTGATTACCAGACCTTGCATCCCAGGCATATTCGGCAGACCGGTAGCAATACCGATCGATTGGAATATAGCCAATACCAACGTGCCATAACGGGTGTACTGGCTAATCTTACGACGGCCAGCCTCCCCTTCTTTCTTTATCTCTGCTAACGCTGGATGAACCACCGTTAACAGTTGGATAATAATCGATGCCGAAATATACGGCATGATACCCAAGGCAAAGATAGAAGCACGACTGAGAGCACCACCAGAGAACATGTTAAACATTTCAATGATGGTCCCTCTCTGCTGCTCGAGCAATTTAGCAAGCACAGTGGCATCGATACCAGGAATCGGAATAAAAGAGCCGATACGGAAAACAATAAGCGCACCGATAACAAACAAAAGTCTGCGCTTCAGTTCGCCTAATCCGCCTTTAGCACTTTGAAAATCTAATCCTGGTTGCTTAGCCATCTGCTACTTATTCCTCAATTTTACCGCCAGCAGCTTCGATAGCAGCACGAGCGCCTTTGGTGACACGCAGACCACGAAGAGTTACCGCACGAGTGATTTCGCCTGAAAGCATAACTTTCGCGAACTCAATCTGGGTACCAACAACGTTAGCGGCTTTCAACGTGTTCAGGTCGATTACGTCGCCTTCCACTAAAGCCAGTTCAGACAGACGAACTTCTGCCGTGATCATAGCTTTGCGAGAGGTGAAGCCGAATTTCGGCAAACGACGATATAAAGGCATCTGACCACCTTCAAAACCACGACGTACGCCACCACCAGAACGTGAGTTCTGACCTTTGTGACCACGACCAGCAGTTTTACCCAGGCCAGAACCGATACCACGACCTACACGCTTCGGCGCATGCTTGGCACCTTCAGCCGGAGACAGAGTATTTAAACGCATCTGTTACTCCTCAACTTTAACCATGTAGGAAACCAAGTTGACCATACCACGCACAGCAGGAGTATCCTCACGCTCTACAGTATGACCAATACGACGCAGACCTAAACCGATCAGAGTTGCCTTATGTTTCGGCAAACGACCGATACTGCTTTTTGTTTGAGTTACTTTAATAGTCTTTGCCATGGTTATTTCCCTAGAATTTCTTCGACGGACTTACCACGCTTGGCAGCGACCATTTCTGGGGATTTCATATCTTCCAGAGCTGCAATAGTTGCACGAACCACGTTGATCGGGTTAGTAGAACCATAGGCCTTGGCCAATACGTTATGAACCCCTGCAACTTCCAAGACGGCGCGCATTGCACCACCGGCGATGATACCGGTACCTTCAGAAGCTGGTTGCATGAATACACGAGAACCTGTGTGAGCACCTTTAACTGGGTGCTGCAGAGTACCGTTATCCAAAGCAACATTAATCATAGCGCGACGGGCTTTTTCCATCGCTTTCTGGATCGCTGCCGGAACTTCGCGTGCTTTGCCGTAGCCAAAACCAACGCGACCGTTACCATCACCAACTACTGTCAGTGCGGTAAAGCTGAAAATACGGCCACCTTTTACGGTTTTAGATACGCGGTTTACCGCGATCAGCTTTTCCTGCAGTTCGCCAGCTTGTTTTTCGATGTGTGACATCTTACACCTCTACCTTAGAACTGAAGGCCAGCTTCACGGGCAGCATCTGCCAGTGCCTGGACTCGACCATGATATTGGAAACCGGAACGGTCAAAGGATACTTTCGTGATCCCTTTTTCCAATGCGCGCTCTGCAACAGCTTTACCTACAGCTGCGGCGGCATCTTTGTTGCCGGCGTACTTCAATTGCTCATTGATAGCTTTTTCTACAGTAGAAGCTGCTACCAAAATTTCTGAACCGTTTGGTGCAATAACCTGCGCGTAAATATGGCGTGGGGTACGATGTACCACCAGGCGAGTCGCACCCAGTTCTTTGAGCTTGCGGCGTGCGCGGGTCGCACGACGGATACGAGCTGCTTTCTTATCCATAGTGTTACCTTACTTCTTCTTAGCCTCTTTGGTACGCACGACTTCGTCGGCGTAACGGACACCCTTGCCTTTATAAGGCTCAGGACGACGGTAGGCACGTAAATCTGCTGCAACCTGACCAATCACCTGCTTATCAGCGCCTTTCAGCACGATTTCAGTTTGGGTCGGGCATTCTGCAGTGATGCCAGCCGGCAATTCATGGTCAACTGGATGAGAGAAGCCTAAAGCTAAATTCACCACGTTGCCTTTAACTGCGGCACGGTAACCTACACCTACCAATTGAAGCTTCTTAGTGAAGCCTTCGGTAACACCAACGACCATTGCGTTAAGCAGTGCACGAGTGGTACCCGCTTGGGCCCAACCGTCTACAGCGCCTTCGCGTGGAGCGAAAGTCAGTGTATTTTCTTCTTGCTTAACTTCAACAGCGCTATGGACGGTACGAGTCAGCTCGCCGTTCTTACCCTTTATCGAAATAACCTGACCGTTGAGTTTTACCTCTACGCCGGCAGGAATGACGACGGGTGCTTTTGCAACACGAGACATTCTTTCCTCCCGAATTAAGCTACGTAGCAGATAATCTCGCCACCAAGACCAGCTTGGCGAGCTGCACGATCGGTCATAACACCTTTAGAGGTAGAAATAACAGCGATACCCAAACCGGCCATAACTTTTGGCAGCTCATCTTTTTTCTTATAGATGCGCAGACCTGGACGGCTGATACGTTGAATGCTTTCTACCACTGCCTTACCCTGGAAGTACTTAAGAGCTAATTCCAGAACAGGCTTGGTGTCGCCTTCGATTTTAAAATCTTCAATAAAACCTTCTTCCTTCAGAACGTTGGCAATTGCCACTTTCAGCTTGGAGGAAGGCATGGTGACCGCGACTTTGTTTGCGGATTGACCGTTACGGATACGGGTCAGCATATCCGCGATCGGATCTTGCATGCTCATCTGTCTTTACTCCCGTGATTCAATTGGTGACAATTACCAGCTAGCCTTCTTAAGGCCCGGGATTTCACCGCGCATTGCGGTTTCACGGACTTTAATACGGCTCAACCCGAACTTCCGCAGGAAACCATGCGGACGACCAGTTTGGTTGCAGCGGTTACGCTGACGGGACGGGCTGGAATCACGCGGCAGAGACTGCAGCTTCAGAACAGCATTCCAACGGTCTTCGTCGGATGAGTTCACACCAGAGATAATAGCTTTTAATTCCTCGCGTTGAGCGCGGTATTTGTTAGCTAGTTTCACGCGAACAACTTCGCGTGCTTTCATTGATTGCTTAGCCATCAGTAACCCTACCTTACTTGCGGAATGGGAATTTAAAAGCAGCCAACAATGCACGGCCTTCATCATCGGATTTCGCAGTAGTGGTAATGGTAATATCCAAACCACGTACACGATCGACTTTATCGTAGTCGATTTCCGGGAAGATGATCTGCTCGCGCACACCCATGCTGTAGTTACCACGACCATCGAATGACTTAGCGGACAAGCCACGGAAGTCACGGATACGAGGTACAGCAATGGTAATCAGACGCTCAAAGAATTCCCACATGCGTTCGCCACGCAGGGTTACTTTACAGCCGATCGGATAGCCCTGACGGATTTTGAAGCCTGCAACAGATTTGCGTGCTTTGGTGATAAACGGTTTTTGACCGGAGATTGCTGCCAAGTCAGCTGCTGCATTGTCCAGCAGTTTCTTGTCAGCGATCGCTTCACCAACACCCATGTTCAGGGTGATCTTCTCGACCCGAGGGACTTGCATGACAGAGTTGTAGCCAAACTGAGACATCAGTTGTTTGACCACCTCGTCTTTGTAGTAATCATGCAGTTTCGCCATCGTATTACTCCAAATTACTTGATAGTTTCGCTATTAGATTTAAAGAAACGGACTTTTTTGCCGTCTTCGAATCTAAAGCCTACACGGTCAGCCTTACCGGTTGTCGTGTTGAACAGCGCAAGGTTGGAAACTTGAATTGCAGCTTCTTTTTCAACAATGCCACCTGGTTGGTTCAGGGCCGGAACCGGCTTCTGATGTTTTTTAACCAGGTTGATACCTTCAACAATGACCTTACCAGCAGACAGGACATTCTTTACTTTACCGCGCTTACCTTTGTCTTTCCCGGTTAGCACGATAACTTCGTCATCACGACGGATTTTCGCTGCCATGGTTCGCTCCTTAGAGTACTTCTGGTGCCAGAGAGATAATTTTCATGAACTTCTCATTACGCAGTTCACGAGTTACCGGCCCAAAAATACGCGTGCCGATTGGCTGCTCGCTGTTATTATTTAAAATAACACAAGCGTTACCATCGAAGCGAATGACAGAACCGTCCGGGCGACGTACACCCTTCTTGGTGCGCACCACTACCGCCTTCAGAACATCGCCTTTCTTCACCTTGCCACGAGGAATTGCTTCCTTGATGGTGATCTTGATGATGTCGCCGATGCCTGCGTAGCGACGGTGCGAGCCACCTAGAACCTTGATACACATTACGCGACGTGCACCGGAGTTGTCGGCCACGTTCAGCATAGTCTGTTCTTGGATCATGTTAGTGCTCCGCTAATGTCAACTACTACTTTAGGACCCAGAATAGGTCGTTTAAAAGCCCCATTAATGAGGGCGCAGCATTATAACACCGCTTCCAAATTATGGGTAGAAAAAATAAACGGCCCACTTTCTGAGCCGTTTATTATGTTCGAGTTGGCTACTCTATTACAGAATCGCTTTCTCTACAACGCGAACAAGCGTCCAAGACTTAGTCTTTGACAGTGGACGGCATTCGCGGATTTCTACCACGTCACCGATTCCACATTCATTGTTCTCGTCATGTACATGCAATTTCGTCGTACGACGGATGAATTTCCCGTAAATAGGGTGTTTCACCACACGTTCGATAGCAACAACCATGGATTTCTCCATTTTGTCACTAACTACGCGACCTTGCAGAGTACGGATTTGCTCAGTCATTACGCACCCGCCTTCTCAGTCAGTAAAGTCTTAACACGTGCGATATTACGGCGCACTTGTTTCGACAGGTGAGTTTGTTGCAGCTGGCCACTAGCCGCCTGCATGCGCAAATTGAATTGCTCACGCAGCAGGTTGAGCAGCTCAGTGTTCAGCTCTTCAACGCTTTTTTCACGCAGCTCTTGTGCTTTCATCACATCACCGTCTTAGTTACAAAGGTGGTTCCTACAGGCAGTTTCGCTGCTGCGAGCTTAAATGCTTCGCGAGCAGTTTCTTCAGGTACACCAGCCATTTCAAACAACATTTTTCCTGGCTGGATCAGGGCAACCCAATACTCTACGTTACCCTTACCTTTACCCATACGCACTTCGAGCGGCTTCTCGGTGATCGGCTTGTCCGGGAATACACGGATCCAGACCTTACCTTGACGCTTAATTGCACGTGTCATCGCACGACGGGCTGCTTCGATTTGACGAGCCGTCAGGCGGCAACGGCCACAAGCTTTCAGGCCGAACTCACCGAAGCTAACATCCGTACCTTGCGCAAGGCCACGGTTACGGCCTTTGTGCATCTTACGGAATTTTGTACGCTTTGGTTGTAACATCAGCGATTCTCCTTACTTGCGGCCTTTACGCTGCTGCTTTTTAGGTTGAGCAGCCGGTTCCGGTTGTTCAACAGCAGCCATACCACCCAAGATCTCACCTTTGAAGATCCATACCTTAACGCCGATTACACCATAAGTGGTGTGCGCTTCAGATGTGTTGTAATCGATATCCGCACGCAGTGTATGCAACGGAACACGACCTTCACGGTACCATTCGGTACGCGCGATTTCAGCACCGCCAAGGCGGCCGCTTACTTCAACTTTGATACCTTTAGCGCCAAGACGCATTGCGTTCTGTACAGCACGCTTCATAGCACGACGGAACATAACACGACGTTCCAGCTGTGAAGTGATGCTGTCAGCAACCAATTTTGCGTCCAGTTCCGGTTTACGGACTTCGGCGATGTTAATCTGTGCAGGAACGCCAGCGATATCCGCTACGACCTTACGCAGTTTTTCGACATCTTCACCTTTCTTGCCGATAACGATGCCAGGACGAGCGGTGTGAATAGTCACACGGATGCTCTTCGCTGGACGCTCGATAACGATGCGAGAAACGGAAGCTTTCGCTAATTCCTTAGTCAGGAATTGGCGAACTTTAAAGTCGCCGTCCAGGTTGTCAGCGAATTCTTTGGTATTTGCGTACCAGGTAGAGTTCCAAGCTTTGACAATACCTAGTCGAATACCATTAGGATGTACTTTCTGACCCATTGCTAGTCTCCAGAGTCTCAGCGATCGGACACAACCACAGTAATGTGGCTGGTGCGCTTCAGGATGCGATCTGCACGACCTTTTGCACGCGGCATAATGCGCTTCATGCTAGGGCCTTCGTCTACGAAGATCTTCGTGACTTTCAGATCATCGATGTCAGCGCCATCGTTGTGTTCTGCGTTAGCAATGGCAGACTCTAGTACCTTCTTAACCAAACCAGCAGCTTTCTTGTTGGTATAGGCCAGAGTTTCCAGAGCTTGCGACACTTTCTTACCGCGAATCAGGTCCGCTACCAAGCGAACCTTCTGAGCAGAAGAACGAGCGTGGCGATGTTTAGCGATAGTTTCCATCTCTTCCTCCTACCTTAGCGCTTTTTAGCCTTTTTATCGGCCGCATGGCCGCGATAAGTACGGGTCGGCGCGAATTCACCCAGTTTGTGACCGACCATTTCATCGGCTACAAAAACGGGAACGTGCTGACGACCATTATGGACAGCGATGGTCAAACCGATCATATTTGGAAAGACCGTTGAACGACGGGACCAAGTCCGAATTGGCTTCTTGTCTCCGCTTTCCACCGCTTTCTCTACCTTCTTCAGCAAGTGCAGGTCAATGAAGGGACCTTTCTTGAGAGAACGTGGCATGGCTTATCCTCTAATTATTTTTTACTACGGCGACGTACGATGAACTTATCAGTACGCTTGTTGCTACGGGTCTTCTTACCTTTGGTTTGAACGCCCCACGGAGTTACCGGGTGCTTACCAAAGTTACGACCTTCACCACCACCGTGTGGGTGATCTACCGGGTTCATCGCCGTACCGCGAACGGTAGGACGAATACCACGCCAACGACTAGCACCTGCTTTACCCAGCACACGCAGCATGTGTTCAGCGTTACCGACTTCACCTAAGGTGGCGCGGCAATCAGCTTGAACCTTGCGCATTTCGCCGGAGCGCAGACGCAGAGTAACGTAGGAACCGTCACGAGCAACGATCTGAACGTATGCACCAGCAGAACGAGCCAATTGGCCGCCTTTACCTGGTTTCATTTCTACGTTATGAACCGTTGAACCAACTGGGATGTTACGCATAGGCAGGGTGTTACCTGCTTTAATTGCCGCATCAACGCCAGATTGAATCTGGTCACCAGCTTTCAGGCCTTTTGGCGCCAGGATATAACGGCGTTCGCCGTCTTTGTACAGAACCAGCGCGATATTCGCGGAACGGTTCGGATCGTACTCCAGACGCTCAACCACTGCAGGGATACCATCTTTGTTGCGTTTGAAGTCAACCAGACGATAATGTTGCTTGTGGCCACCACCGATATGACGGGTAGTGATACGGCCATTGTTGTTACGGCCACCGCTTTTGCTTAATTTCTCAAGCAACGGGGCATAAGGCTTACCCTTATGCAACTCCTGGTTAACCACCTTAACAACGTGGCGACGACCCGGAGATGTAGGTTTACATTTAACAATTGCCATTGTTTTACTCCTCCGACTTACTCTGCGCCGCCGATGAAGTCCAGATTCTGGCCTTCTTTCAGGGTGACGTAAGCTTTTTTCCAGTCGCTACGACGACCAACACGCTGACCGTGACGCTTACTCTTGCCTTTAACCAGCAAGGTGTTAACGTCTTCGACTTCGACTTCAAACAGTTTCTGCACTGCAGCTTTAATTTCTGCTTTGGTCGCGTCTTTGGCAACTTTGAGAACGATGGTGTTATTCTTTTCCATCGCAGCGGACGCTTTTTCAGATACATGCGGCGCGCGCAGTACTTTCAGCAGACGTTCTTCACGAATCATGCCAGCATCTCCTCAACTTGCTTCACAGCATCAGCAGTCATAACCACTTTATCGAAGGCGATCAGGCTAACTGGGTCGATACCGGCTACATCGCGAACGTCAACCTTGTACAGGTTGCGAGCTGCCAAGAACAAGTTCTCGTCCAGTTCACCCGTTACGATCAGCACATCTTCCAGAGCCATATCTTTCAGTTTCTGCGCCAGCAACTTAGTTTTAGGTGCTTCAACAGAGAACTTTTCGACAATGATCAGACGATCTTGACGTACCAATTCGGACAGAATGCTTTTCAGCGCGCCGCGGTACATCTTTTTATTTACTTTCTGACTGTGATCCTGAGGCTTCGCAGCAAAGGTCACACCACCTGAACGCCAGATTGGGCTCTTTACAGAACCTGCACGCGCACGGCCGGTGCCTTTCTGGCGCCACGGTTTCTTACCGGAACCTGTTACTTCAGCACGGGTCTTCTGAGCACGAGTACCTTGACGGGCACCTGCTGCGTAAGCAACAACAACCTGATGTACAAGCGCTTCATTGAAATCACGCCCGAAGGTAGTTTCGGAAACAGTCAGCGCGCCTTGCGCGTCTTTCATTACCAATTCCATTCCTATCTCCTCGACGTTACGCCTTGACAGCCGGTTTTACGATCAGGTTGCCACCGGTTGCTCCCGGTACAGCGCCCTTGACCAGCAGTAGGTTGCGCTCAGCGTCAACACGTACTACATCCAGGCTTTGAACAGTTACACGTTCATCACCCATATGGCCTGCCATTTTCTTGCCTTTAAACACTTTGCCCGGAGTCTGGTTCTGACCGATAGAACCCGGAACGCGGTGAGACAAGGAGTTACCATGGGTAGCATCTTGGGTACGGAAGTTCCAGCGCTTAACAGTACCGGCAAAACCTTTACCTTTAGACGTACCTGTAACGTCGACTTTCTTAACGTCTGCAAAGATTTCGACGCTAATTTCTTGGCCAGCAGTGAATTCTTGACCTTCTGGAAGGCGGAATTCCCACAGACCACGGCCAGCTTCTACGCCAGCTTTAGCGAAATGACCCGCTTCTGGTTTAGTAACGCGGTTAGCTTTTTTAGCACCGGTAGTTACTTGCACAGCACGGTATCCGTCGTTCTCCAGGCTTTTGACCTGAGTTACGCGGTTCGCTTCAATTTCGATAACAGTTACTGGGATTGAAACGCCATCTTCAGTGAAGATACGCGTCATACCCACTTTCTTACCGACTAAACCAATCATTGTTTCAACCTCTCAATCGCTCAATGACCTGATTAACCCAGGCTGATCTGCACGTCTACACCAGCAGCCAGATCCAGACGCATCAGAGCATCAACGGTTTTCTCGGTTGGCTCAACGATGTCAACCAGACGCTTGTGAGTGCGAATCTCGTACTGATCGCGCGCATCTTTATTGACGTGCGGAGAGATCAGAACGGTAAAGCGCTCTTTGCGAGTTGGCAGCGGGATCGGACCGCGAACCTGCGCACCAGTGCGCTTGGCAGTCTCGACGATTTCCGCAGTTGATTGATCGATCAAACGATGATCAAACGCTTTCAGGCGGATACGGATTCTTTGGTTCTGCATGAGACCAGAGCTCCAATTATTTATAAACGTAAATGATTACTCCTCGCACCCATTTCGATTGATGGGGGAGTGTAATCGTTCAACATATAACCCCCATATCGGGAGTATTGTTCAGTAACAGCACTAGGCTATGACTGACAGATTAGTTTCAATCTGGCCAACCAAGATTAGGTAGGCCCGCGCATTATACGTAAATACCAGCAGGAAGCAAGTCAGTGTTGGGAATCTATGCAAAAACTTGCCAGATAATTTAATTAAGGGGATATAAGGTTAATTTGTGCGGTAGGAATGAAAAAAAGAGTGAGTCCAAGAAGGATTCTCACTCTTTTTGACTGCGTAATCTTATGGTTAATAAACAAGCTATCTTGCAAGTGTTTAGTCTTTCGCCAACTGTGCCTGAGAGTAGTTTTGTATACCTAAACGCTCAATCAGACTCAGTTCTGTTTCGAGCCAGTCAATATGGCCCTCTTCATCAGCAAGAATTTCTTTCAATAAATCGCGACTAACATAATCATGGATAGAATCAGCATAAGCAATACCTTCACGCAGATCCTTCGCCCCGGCGAGCTCGAGAGCTAAATCTGATTTCAGTATTTCCTCAACATCCTCGCCAATATTCAGCTTACCCAAGTCCTGTAAGTTAGGAATACCTTCGAGGAATAAAATACGTTCGATGTATTTATCGGCATGCTTCATTTCGTCTATAGATTCGTGATACTCCTTATCATTAAGGCGCATCAGCCCCCAGTTTTTAAACATTCGGGCATGGAGAAAATATTGATTGATGGCAACTAGCTCGTTGCCGAGTAGTGTATTGAGATGTGCAATTATCTTTTTATCGCCTTTCATAACTATACCCTCCGCTTCCAGTACACAAAGTGTAGTACCAGATGGCAAAGTGTGGGGAATACTTCTCCCTGCTAACTATTAGGCAACATCATTCATTTCTGGAATGTTCGCGCGTTCCTCGATCAGTATCTCTCTGGCCTGTCGGATGCACTTACCGCAGTCTGTACCAATGGGTACCAATTGACGCAGTTGTTTAATGGTATGTGGATGGTGCTGACGTACAGCTTTACGGATAACTTTGTCAGATACCGCATTACACAGACAAACATACATAGAGAGACTCACTTCTTAACCAATCTCTCAAGTGTAAATAAGAATGCGTGTTATTTCAATTAAGATTATTCACTTTATCAATAAAAAAGGGTGCCGAAGCACCCTTGGTTACTTGATCAATAAAATAATTAATCAGTAAGCAATTAAGCGATAACTTTAGCAACAACACCAGCGCCTACAGTGCGGCCACCTTCACGGATTGCGAAACGCAGACCGTCGTCCATTGCGATTGGGTGAATCAAGGTAACAACCATGTTCACGTTATCACCAGGCATTACCATTTCAACGCCTTCTGGCAGTTCGATGGTACCGGTTACGTCAGTTGTACGGAAGTAGAACTGAGGACGGTAGCCTTTGAAGAACGGAGTATGACGGCCGCCTTCGTCTTTGCTCAGAATATAAACTTCTGAATCAAAGGTAGTGTGTGGTTTGATAGAACCTGGTTTAGCCAGAACCTGACCACGTTCGATATCTTCACGTTTGATACCACGCAGAAGAACACCAACGTTCTCACCAGCACGGCCTTCGTCCAGCAGTTTGCGGAACATTTCAACGCCAGTACAAGTAGATTTAACAGTATCTTTGATACCAACGATCTCTACTTCTTCACCAACTTTAACGATACCGCGCTCTACACGACCAGTTACAACAGTACCACGGCCTGAGATAGAGAATACGTCTTCGATTGGCAGCAAGAATGGCTTATCGATAGCACGTTCTGGCAGTGGAATATAAGTATCCAATGCTTCAGCCAGTTCGATAATTTTTGCTTCCCACTCAGGAACGCCTTCCAGTGCTTTCAGAGCTGAGCCCTTGATTACTGGAATGTCGTCGCCTGGGAAATCGTAAGCAGAAAGAAGTTCACGAACTTCCATTTCTACCAGTTCCAGCAGCTCTTCGTCGTCAACCATGTCACATTTGTTCATGAATACGATCATGTATGGAACGCCAACCTGGCGACCCAACAGGATGTGTTCACGAGTCTGTGGCATAGGACCATCAGTTGCAGCAACAACCAAGATCGCGCCGTCCATCTGAGCAGCACCGGTGATCATGTTTTTAACGTAGTCGGCGTGTCCTGGGCAGTCAACGTGCGCATAGTGACGAGTCGGGGTGTCATATTCAACGTGAGAAGTGTTGATGGTGATACCACGAGCTTTTTCTTCTGGTGCGTTATCGATCTGATCGAAAGCACGAGCGCTACCGCCGTAGGTTTTAGCCAGTACGGTAGTGATTGCTGCAGTCAGGGTAGTTTTACCATGGTCAACGTGGCCGATAGTACCGACGTTTACATGGGGTTTGTTACGTTCAAATTTTTCTTTAGACACGACTATATTCCTTACTCTGGTGCTCTACCACTTATGAGAGAGCACTGGATCATTGTTTTAAACCCGAAAGCTTATTTGCCACGGGCTTCGATAACGGCTTGAGCGACGTTACTCGGCGCTTCAGCATACTTCAGGAACTCCATAGAGTATGAAGCACGGCCCTGGGTCTGAGAGCGCAGGTCAGTAGCATAACCGAACATTTCAGACAACGGAACCTGGGCACGAATAGTCTTACCAGTTAACGTATCTTCCATACCTTCGATCATGCCACGACGACGACTCAGGTCACCCATTACGTCACCCGCATAATCTTCAGGGGTTTCGATTTCAACCTTCATTATTGGCTCAAGCAGAACTGGTTTAGCTCGTTTGAAACCTTCTTTAAAGGCGATAGAACCGGCTAATTTAAACGCCAATTCTGAGGAGTCAACATCATGGTAAGAACCGTAGTGCAGACGCACTTTAACGTCCACAACCGGATAACCAGCCAGAGGACCGGACTTCAGTTGTTCCTGGATACCTTTATCAACAGCAGGGATGAACTCTTTAGGAATAGAACCACCAACGATTTCGTTGACGAATTCATACCCAGCGCCACCCGGTGGTAACGGAGACATATCGATAACAACATGACCGTACTGACCACGACCGCCTGACTGCTTAGCGTGCTTACCTTCCACGTCCTTGACGGTATCGCGGATAGTTTCACGGTAAGCAACCTGAGGTTTACCGATGTTTGCTTCCACGCTAAATTCGCGGCGCATACGGTCAACCAGGATATCCAAGTGCAGCTCACCCATACCAGCGATGATAGTCTGACCTGATTCTTCGTCAGTCCACACACGGAATGATGGATCTTCTTTTGCCAGACGCCCCAGAGCCATACCCATTTTTTCCTGGTCGGCTTTGGTTTTTGGTTCAACGGCAACAGAGATCACTGGCTCAGGGAACTCCATACGTTCCAGAATGATCACATGCTTTGGATCACATAAGGTGTCACCCGTCGTCACGTCTTTCAGGCCGATCGCTGCTGCGATGTCGCCTGCGCGAACTTCTTTGATCTCTTCACGTTTGTTGGCGTGCATCTGTACGATACGACCCAAACGCTCTTCACGCGAACGTACTGAGTTCAGCACAGTGTCACCGGAGTTAACAATGCCAGAGTACACACGGAAGAATGTCAGGTTACCCACAAACGGGTCGGTAGCAATTTTGAATGCCAATGCAGAGAACGGCTCTTTGTCGTCTGAATGACGAACAGCCGGAGTATCTTTACCATCGTCCAAAATACCGTTGATTGCTTCAACGTCAGTTGGCGCTGGCAGATAATCGATAACTGCATCCAGCATTGCCTGTACGCCTTTGTTTTTAAACGCAGAACCACAGGTAACCAAGATAATTTCGTTGCGCAGAACACGTTGACGCAGAGCTTTCTTGATTTCTTCTTCGGTCAGCTCTTCGCCGCCCAAATACTTGTCCATCAACTCTTCAGACGCTTCTGCAGCCGATTCAACCAGATTCTGGTGCCATTCAGCAGCCAGCTCAGCCATATCAGCAGGGATCTCTTCGTATTCGAAGGTCACACCCAGATCGGCTTCATTCCAGTTGATCGCTTTCATTTTCACTAGATCGATAACACCAGTGAATTTCTCTTCCGCGCCGATTGCCAGTTGCAATGGAACTGGATTCGCGCCCAGACGAGCTTTAAGCTGGCCAACAACTTTCAGGAAGTTAGCACCCATGCGGTCCATTTTGTTAACGAACGCAATGCGTGGGACTTTATATTTGTTCGCCTGACGCCATACGGTCTCAGACTGTGGCTGAACACCACCAACTGCACAGTAAACCATTACCGCACCGTCAAGAACACGCATAGAACGTTCAACTTCAATGGTGAAGTCAACGTGCCCTGGGGTGTCAATGATATTGATGTGATGTGGTTCATACTGTTTAGCCATACCAGACCAGAAGCAGGTAGTAGCCGCAGAAGTAATGGTAATACCACGTTCCTGCTCTTGTTCCATCCAGTCCATAGTGGCTGCGCCGTTATGAACTTCACCGATCTTATGGTTTACACCGGTGTAAAACAGGATACGTTCGGTAGTGGTTGTCTTACCGGCGTCGATGTGAGCGCTGATACCGATATTACGATAGCGCTCAATGGGTGTTTTACGAGCCATTTGATTCCTCTATTGCCTTAGGCGTTCATTCGATTAACCATGCGGGTTAACTATTAAAGCGCCCGCATGGTTAGCATAGCTACTGCGTGGTAATTACCAGCGGTAGTGCGCGAACGCCTTGTTAGCTTCGGCCATACGGTGAACGTCTTCACGTTTCTTAACAGCAGAACCTTTGTTCTCTGCTGCGTCAGACAGTTCATTCGCCAAGCGCAAAGCCATGGATTTATCACCGCGTTTACGAGCAGCATCAACGATCCAACGCATTGCCAAGGCATTACGACGAACCGGACGAACTTCAACTGGTACCTGATAAGTAGAACCACCAACGCGGCGAGACTTAACTTCGACAGTCGGGCGCACGTTATCCAGAGCTACTTCGAAAGCTTCCAGAAAATCTTTACCAGAACGCTGAGCCAGGGTTTCCAGCGCGGTATAGACGATTGCTTCTGCAGTAGATTTTTTACCATCTACCATCAGGATATTTACAAATTTAGCCAGCAATTCAGATCCGAACTTAGGATCTGGCAAAATTTTACGCTGACCAATTACACGACGACGTGGCATGGAAATACTCCGTTGTTAATTCAGGGTTGTCCAAAACTCTAAGAGTTTATTTTGACATTAATGTGAAAATGTTTGGCCTTACTTAACGGAGAACCATTAAGCCTTTGGCTTCTTCACGCCGTACTTAGAACGTGATTGCTTACGGTCTTTAACACCTGAGCAGTCAAGCGCGCCGCGGACGGTGTGGTAACGCACACCTGGCAAGTCTTTTACACGACCGCCACGGATCAGGATCACGGAGTGTTCCTGTAGGTTATGACCTTCACCGCCAATGTAGGAGGTGACTTCAAAACCGTTAGTTAAACGCACACGGCAAACTTTACGCAGTGCGGAGTTAGGTTTTTTCGGGGTGGTGGTATATACGCGGGTACATACACCACGTTTCTGCGGGCATGCTTCCAGCGCAGGAACGTTGCTTTTAGCAACCTTCATGCTGCGTGGCTTGCGAACCAGCTGGTTAATCGTTGCCATTATTAAAAAAGCTCCTGGTTTTTTGCTTCGTAAACACGTGATAAATCCCCCTCGTTTGCACGACTGGCAGAGAACGAGGACGCAGAATTTTATGGCTGACTATCTAAGGTGTCAAGAAATATACAGCATTGACTGCATTACCATGCCAGTTGTTGCTGATGTTTTAGGGTCAAATCCACGAAGTGAGTATAGCCGATTAGCGTAGCGCTGTCTGAAATTTGACCAGACAAACCACGTGCAATAACGTCATCTTCTAACACAAATAGAGAAGCTGGGTTATTTAACAATAGCTTAAGACTTTCACTGTTTTTCAAAACAGTCATAACGCCATCTTGTAGAAAGAGAATCTCATCTTCGGATGTGACTAATCTCAGCAAAGCAGATAAATCGCAACGATAAGGAGAATGACTGACGGTATACAGCATTATAGCGACCCAAATCCCATTAAAAAGTCAGCACAACATCATAAGTTGCCAATTGGCGACGTAAATTTACCGGAGATAATACCTCGACATCAAGGATCCAGTTCGTCACACCACTCAACCCGCGTTGCTCTAATGAGGCTTCGCAGATATAACAATTCTCAACATCGTACAGGGGTAAGACACCGAAAGTGGCAATATAGTTTCTGGCGAGAATTATTTCCGGTTGTTGCTGAGGTAATAGCTGCAAGACACCATCTGACAGAAAGAATACACCTAAATCTTCGCTTAATGCCGATGTGGCCAGTAAGGCATCCAACCCTTCCCGCCCTGCCGAATTGCCATGCGGACCTTGGGTGAAAACAAAAGCGACACGTTTCATTGCCATTAAAATTGCACCATGCGATCACAGGTCAATGCGGCTTCGGCTAACGCACCCAAGCCGGTTAAGGTAAAACCCGGTTGCAGATTCGCTGCCGCAAGATTGAGTTGTTCGGCTTCCTGTTGGTCGGTTACACCACGGCGTAATGCCGCCGCCACACACACATGCAACATAACAGCATGTTCAGCCGCCAATTGTTGCCACGCCCTTACCAAGTCAAATTCATCACTGGCAGGGGCAGTTAATTGGTTAGCGTTCAAAACGCCTTCGCGATAGAAGAAAACACTCACCAAACTGTGACCTGAATTTATCAGCGCTTGTGCAAATTGATAAGCACTACTGGCCTGCTGCGTACCATAAGCAGGCCCAGTGACCATAAGACAATATCTTTTCACGCCAGACATTAACGGTCGTGCCCTACAAGGTCGCCACTTTTGAATTGGCGAATGTAGAGATAGACGGTGTGTTTAGAGATATTAAGCCGTTCTGCAACCTGATTGATGGCATCTTTGATATCAAAAATACCCTTTTCATAAAGATTAAGTACCACTTGGCGGTTCTTCGCATTGTTAGAAACATTACGGTCCGCATTGACTTCTTCGATGGTAAATTCAAGTGTTTGCGCCACCAAATCATCAACAGATGAGGCAAAGTTGACCGAGGAAGCAACTTCCTGCGTTTCCGGCGGCATAAACGTTTGGATGATTTGTGAGAAAGGCACATCCAGATTCATGTTGATGCACAGCAAGCCAATAACACGCTGGTCACGGTTACGGATAGCGATAGTGACTGATTTCATCAGTACACCACTTTTGGCTCGGGTGAAATAAGCTCTTGAAACACTGCTATCAGCACCGGCCATATCGTGCAACATCCGTAGAGCCAAGTCGGTTATCGGTGAACCAATTTGCCTTCCAGTGTGTTCTCCATTCGCAATTCTTACCGCAGAGCTTTTCAGATCTTCCAGTGAGTGCAGAACGATTTCACAGTGGCCGCCAATAAGCATAGCTAAGCCATCAACGACAGCTTCGTATGATTTTAGTATTTCATGGTCCGTCTGACTGAACGGACGTTCATCCAGTAAATCCAGTTCACTGGTTTCGCTACTGAGAAGCGAATTAGACATCGAAGACACCATCCTCTAGGTAAAGCCTGTCTCAATATCGTTGGCAGACTCATAACTCAATATCTTAGATTTTAAGTCTAGCAAATATGCTGAGATAAAATCCTTGCGTTTGCGCGTGATATTGACGTTAAGCCCACAAGCCATAAACCGTCAAGTTATCAACGAACAGAAGTGAAAATTGATAGATGTGCCGCAAAAAAAACCGCCACGACAATTATCGCAGCGGTTATAAGCAGAATCGGTGAACTAAGCTGAATTACTTCTTCGCTTTTTCGCCTGCAGCTGCTGCTGGTTGCTCTTCTGGAGCATCAGCTTTTGGTGCCGCTTTCACATCTAACAGTTCTACATCGAATACCAGAGTAGAGTTAGCTGGGATACCTGGGACGCCAGTTTTGCCGTAAGCCAGTTCTGGTGGGATAACCAGGGTGATCTTGCCACCTTTTTTGATTTGCTTCAGGCCTTCAGTCCAACCTGGGATAACACCGTCCAAGCGGAAGGATAATGGCTCACCACGCTTGTAGGAGTTATCAAACTCAGTGCCATCAGTCAGTGTCCCTTTGTAATTAACAACCACGGTATCACTGTCTTTTGGTGCTTCACCAGTACCGGCTTTCTCTACTTTGTACAGCAGGCCAGATGCGGTTTTCTTCACATCTTTTTCTTTAGCGAAAGTATCGCGATACTTAGCGCCCTTATCGGCATTTTCTTTAGCGTCCTGCTCCATTTTTGCCTGAGCAGAAGCTTTTACGCGAGCTTCAAAACTTTGCAGAGTGCTTTCAATTTCTGCATCAGTCAGTTTGCTTTTGTTAGCAAACGCGTCCTGAACACCGGCGATCAACTGGTCTTTATCCAGTTTAATACCCAGCTTTTCTTGTTCTTTTAGGGAATTATCCATGTAACGCCCTAATGATGCGCCTAATGCATAAGCAGATTGCTGGTCATCATTTTTAAATGCGCTATTGGTCGTTGCTGGCGCGGCTGCGGTTTTGGCTGCTTCAGCAGCGAAAGTAGCAGAGGTATTCAGGGTCAGCGCCATGGTGGTAGCCAGTAGCGTTACTTTAAACAGTGATTTCATCCATTTCTCCATTGGCTTAAGGACACTTACCCCAAGCAACGATTATAAGTGTAACTTGTACTATAACTGTCTGTGCGAACACAAAACAATCTCTATGCTGATGCTATTAAGTGATATTAAGACTTTTTTTACTACAAGAAGTTTCGTTTTATCGATATCTTGACCCTCGCAAGGCAATCACGGCGTTTTACAGGTAGAATCGCCCCTCCCCTGTTTTTTCTCTATGAGTATCAAATAGGAAATAATAAGAGGGTATGGTTTGCAGTCATGAGAGGAAATTAATATGGAACAATCCCTGTTTGAACAACGGCTGGAAATGCTGGAAAGCCGTCTGGCATTTCAGGAAGTGACGATTGAGGAACTCAATTTGATCGTGACGGAGCACCAAATGGAAATGACCAAATTGCGGGAGCATCTGCGCTTGTTGACCGATAAACTGCGCGAATCTCAGTCTTCCATGATGGCCTCGCCAGCAGAAGAGACACCGCCTCCGCATTATTAATGCGGATAGCAAAAAGCCAGCCGCAAGGCTGGCTTTTGACTGACAGAGTCAGATCTTAGTGACAGCCACAGCCGCCCTTACCACAACCACCTTTACCATGTTCATGATCGTGGTCACTCTCATCATGGCCATGACCGCCACAGCAACCATCACCGTGTTCATGATGATGATCATGCTCGCCATGTACGTGGCCATGTTGCAGCTCTTCTTCTGTTGCTTCACGGATAGCAACCACGTCAACGTGGAAGTTCAGATCCTGACCCGCCAGCATGTGGTTACCATCAACCACCACGTGCTCATCTTCAACAGCAGTGATCTCTACCGGTACTGGACCTTGATCGGTATCAGCCAGGAAACGCATGCCAACTTCCAGCTCGTCAACGCCCATAAAGACGTCTTTCGGTACGCGCTGCACCAGATTTTCATCATAGCTGCCGTAGCCTTCGTCTGCATTCACGCGCACATCAAAGCTGTCGCCAGCTTCATGACCTTCGAGCGCTTTTTCCAAACCAGCGATCAGGGAACCGTGTCCATGCAAGTAGTCCAACGGCGCACTCACCGGAGACTCATCAACTAAAACACCGTCTTCTGTACGTACCTGGTAAGCCAGGCTGACCACCAAGTCTTTTGCTACTTTCATGATATCTCCTACCCTTGGAACAAAAATTGGCACAGATTGTAGCTGAAATCTGCACCGCTGTACCCACCAGCATAAAAAATCGCGAAGGATAACGCTACTCGGGATGGAAAATACCGATCACTTGTTCATGCGGGCGGACGTGTTGATTGACCTGTTCATCCGTCTGGCGTTGATGGTGACCACACTTGACACACTCGACCACCTCTACCTGATCTTCACGCCATAAAGCCAATGTATCCAATGCCTTACATTTTGTACAAACCGCTCCAGCGATAAATCTTTTGCGCGTTTTTGTCTTATTAAGAGCACTTGTCATCGTTTTCTCCGACATTATTCGTATTCATCCCACCCATCTAACTGCCGACTTTCATGTAGCATTTCTCGCTGGAAAATATCTTCCAGTTCACGGCGGGCCTCTTTAACTCTGGAGATTTGCGCCACATCACCATGATGCTGCGGCACCAATTCACGCAGCATCCGCATATCAAGACGACGGAAATGTTGTTGCGCCCGATAAGCTTGATGTGGATGCATTCCCAATCCCAATAGCGTTTTACGCCCCAACTCCAGCGCACTGGAAAAGGTTTCGCGGGTGAAGTCTTTGACGCCATTTTGCAACAGTTCATGTGCTTCAACACGCCCTCTGGCACGCGCCAGAATGTGCAAATCAGGGAAATGTTGCTGGCACAGATGCACCAATGTCATGGTATCTTCCGGCTCATTACAGGTGATAACAATAGCTTTAGCTTTTTCCGCGCCGGCGGCCCGCAACAGTTCCAATTCGGTGGCATCGCCGTAATAGACTTTGTAACCGTATTTGCGCATCACACTCACCGCACTGACATCACGTTCTAACACGGTAATACGCATTTTGTTCGCCATCAGTAGGCGGCCAATCACCTGACCAAATCGCCCAAAACCAACAATAATCACCTGCGGATCATTATCTTCCACGAACGGCTTCTCATCGCTCTCTTCCTGCGCGTTATAACGGCGGATCAGAATGCGATCGATAGCCTGCATCAATAATGGTGTCGTCATCATCGACAACGTAACCACCACCAGCAGCAATGCCAGTTGTTCAGCATTTAGAACATGTTGAGAGAATGCAGCGGAGAACAAGACGAAAGCAAATTCACCGCCCTGACTGAGCACTCCGGCAAATTGCAAGCGCACCGAACGGCGCAAGCCAAATGTACGTGCCAAACCATACAATACGGTGCCTTTGATAAATACCAGCGCCAGCACACCTAACAACACATCCAGCAGGTGAGTGAATAGCACACCAAGATTCAGCGCCATCCCAACCGAAATAAAGAACAACCCGAGCAATAACCCTTTAAAAGGTTCGATGGCAATTTCCAGTTCGTGCTGAAATTCACTTTCGGCCAGTAATATCCCGGCGATAAATGTCCCTAACGCCATCGATAGGCCCAATGCATCCATAAACAGTGCAGAACCTAATACCACCAGTAATGCGGCCGCAGTAAAAACCTCCCGCACACCAGAGGCGACAATATAGCGAAACAAGGGGCGCAGCAGATAGCGACCACCAATCAACATGCCCGCAAACGCCGCAACTTTAATACCAATTTTGACCCAATCATTGGCAGCACCACCGCCCCCCGCCAGAATAGGGATCAACGCCAAAGCAGGTATAACCGCCATATCCTGGAACAGTAACACCGAGAATCCGAGCTGCCCGCCTTCGTTGCGGTTCATGCCTTTTTCCCGCATTAGCTGCAATGCCATCGCGGTCGAGGACATTGCTAAACCAATGCCACCGATAACCGCCGCCTGCCAGGCGAACTGAGTGAAATAGAGTAATGCCCCCAATACTGCCGCTGTAATAACAACCTGACCCGCACCGACACCAAAAATAGAGCGCCGCAACTGCCATAGCTTGGCTGGATTCAACTCCAACCCAATGATAAACATCAGAAACACCACACCAAGCTCGGAGAAGTGCAGTATTTCGTCAACATCACGTATAAAACCTAACCCCCATGGACCAATAGCAATACCGGCTATCAGATAACCCAACACCGCACCAATACCCAGGCGTTGAGCAATAGGAACCGCAACCACAGCGGCAAATAAAAATAATAAAATGGCAGTAAGTAGCGCTGAGCCTTCCATATATCAGTGCCCTCCCGCAGGCAACGGCGACAGCAACCACTGCGTATAAGCTTGCGCATGGCTGGCTAAGACTTCCGGTTTCTGACGTCGCGCCCAGTATATAATCATCGGGTTCATCCAATGCATATGGCACATAGCCGCTGTCAATTCGAAAGGGCGCAGAATATCTTCCATCGGATAGCGGTTATAGCCCCCTACCCGATAGGCCCCTTCCGGTTCGCCGGTGGTAATTACCGAGCGCCAATACTTACCCGTCAGAGCATGACCACCCACACCATTGGCAAACCCACGAGCTAATACCCGGTCCAGCCACTCCTTCAGCAACGCCGGGCAACTGTAGGTATAGAGAGGATGTTGAAATACAATAACTTGATGCTCACGTAGCAATTGCTGCTCATGGTGAATATCAATAAAGAAATCAGGATAATGTGCATAGAGATCGTGCACAGTAACATGTTCTAACTGCTGCACCGGTTGCAGTAAAACCCGGTTTGCCACCGAGTCTTGTGATTCCGGATGGGCATACAGCAGCAAAACCTTCGGTGGCTGCGACATCATTCCCCTCCAAAGCGTCGTCAGGGTCCGGTTTTTCCGTTACCATACTTCGCAAAGACTAAAAAAGACTAAGATTTATACCCAAAGTCATTGGCGTTACCCGTCGGTAGCGACAAGAACCACGGGGATAATAATTTAACATATACCCAAAATAATTCGAGTTGCAGGAAGGCGGCAAGCGAGAGAATCCCGATGAGCTTACTAGAGTAAGTGATTCGGGTGAGCGATCGCAGCCAACACACATGCAGCTTGAAGTATGACGGGTAAACTCTAAACATACGGCACTCTATGATTGTTTTTTCTTCGCTTCAAATACGACGTGGTACCCGCGTCTTGCTGGACAACGCTACAGCAACGATTAATCCTGGCCAAAAGGTCGGGCTGGTCGGCAAGAACGGATGTGGTAAATCCACCCTGCTGGCGTTGCTCAAAGGCGAACTGAGCGCCGATGGGGGCAATGCCACTTTCCCCAGTAACTGGGCACTGGCCTGGGTTAATCAGGAAACTCCGGCACTGGATATTCCGGCGATAGAGTATGTTATCGACGGGGATCGCGAATATCGCCAATTGGAGGCCGAACTTCAGGCCGCTAATGAAAAAAACGATGGTCATGCCATCGCCACCGTGCACGGCAAACTTGATGCCATCCATGCCTGGACAATTCAATCCCGTGCCGCCAGTTTGCTACACGGGCTGGGGTTTTCTCAAGAGCAATTACAGCAACCGGTACGTTCATTTTCCGGCGGCTGGCGCATGCGCCTTAACCTGGCCCAAGCGCTGGTTTGCCGCTCTGATTTGCTGCTACTGGATGAACCAACCAACCACTTGGATTTAGATGCGGTTATCTGGCTGGAAAAGTGGCTGAAAAGCTATTCTGGCACGCTGGTATTAATTTCTCATGACCGCGATTTCCTTGATCCTATTATTGATAAGATTCTGCATATTGAACAGCAGACGCTGAATGAATATACCGGTAACTATTCATCTTTCGAACGCCAGCGAGCGACCAAGCTCTCGCAGCAGCAGTCGATGTATCAGCATCAGCAAGAAAAAGTGGCGCATTTACAAAGCTATATCGACCGTTTCCGTGCACAGGCGACTAAAGCCAAACAAGCTCAGAGCCGCATCAAGATGCTTGAGCGGATGGAACTGATTGCACCTGCCCATGTGGATAACCCATTCCACTTCAGCTTCCGTACACCGGAAAGTTTGCCTGACCCCCTACTCCGCATGGAGAAAGTGAGCGCAGGCTATGGTGATCGTACGATTTTGCAGTCCATTAAGCTCAATCTGGTCCCCGGCTCACGCATCGGTCTGTTGGGGCGCAATGGTGCGGGTAAATCTACGCTAATTAAGTTACTAGCCGGCACTTTAGAGCCACAAAGCGGTGAGATTGGTTTATCCAAAGGGATTAAACTGGGTTACTTCGCCCAGCATCAGTTGGAGTTTTTGCGTGCGGATGAATCACCGCTACAGCATATGAGCCGCCTGGCACCCAAAGAGTCGGAACAACAACTGCGCGACTATTTAGGTGGCTACGGTTTTCAGGGCGATCAGGTTACTGACCCAACGGCCCGCTTCTCCGGCGGTGAAAAAGCACGTTTAGTACTGGCACTGATTATCTGGCAGCGCCCTAACCTATTGCTACTCGATGAGCCAACCAACCACCTTGATCTTGATATGCGTCAGGCGCTAACCGAAGCCTTAATTGATTTTGAAGGCGCATTGGTGGTGGTTTCCCATGACCGCCATTTACTGCGTTCCACCACCGATGACCTCTATCTGGTGCATGATGGCAAAGTAGAGCAATTCGACGGCGATTTAGAAGATTATCAGCAATTTTTGGTCGATGTGCAGCGCCAGCAAAGCCAGCAGGATAATCCGACAAAAGAGTTGTCAGGTAATAGTGCCCAACAGCGTAAAGATCAAAAACGCCGTGAGGCAGAGTTCCGAACCCAGACTCAGCCATTGCGTAAGCAGATTATGACGCTGGAAAAACAGATGGATAAGCTCAGTACCGAGCTGGCAGTCATCGAAGAACAATTGGCTGATTCTGCCTTATACGATATTGCACGTAAGGCTGATTTGACCCAATGTTTACAGCAGCAGACGCAAGTGAAAACCAAACTTGAAGAGACTGAAATGCACTGGCTAGATGCTCAGGAGCAGTTGGAGAACCTCACTAAGATATTTGAAGCGGGATAACCCGCTTTTCAGAAAACGCCAGTATTAAGGATAATAAGATCATGACTAATAAGGATATTAGTGTGGTGGTTCCGGTATTTAATTGCGCCGCTTACCTCACACAACTACTGGATTCATTGTACCAGCAGTCGGGTGTGTCATTGGAAATCATTGCCGTCAATGATGGTTCGACCGATGACAGCCTGACGATATTAGTAGCCGCCGCGCGCCGTGATTCGCGGCTGGTCATTGTTAATCAGGCCAATCAGGGGCTTTCTGCGGCCCGTAATGCCGGAATCGCTCGGGCAACCGCCCCCTGGATTGCTTTTGTTGATGGCGATGACTGGCTGGCCTCTGATGCTTTATCAACTTGGTTGCAACAGGCCAATCGGCAGCAATTAGATTTACTGATAGGTAATGGTTTTACCTTTACCACTGATCCCCACCTAGCGCCCAGCAGCCCCTTGTTATATAAACAGCCGTGGAGCGAGATACTTAGCGGCCAGCAATGGGTTATTCGCAGTATTGAACATAATGAGTGGCCACATTATGTATGGCTACAATTGATTCGGCGCGAATTGGTCGCGACCCATCAACTCGCATTCATCCCTGGAATGCTACATGAAGATATTCTGTGGACCACCCATCTGGCACTCGCCGTACAACGTGTCGGTTTCTGTGATACGCCATTTTATGGTTATCGCACCAACCCACACTCCATCACCCTCTCTCCGTCACCCCAAGCCTTGTTGGCTCGCGCCAATAGCTATCTTAGAATTATTAACGCGCTAATTAACCTTTCTGCCACGCAACAACCGCCGTTATGCCGTGCGCTGTTACGTCACGCTAATCAGGAGAGCGGCCATTTTTTTGGGTTGATGCGTAAGAGATTATCCCCGTCACCAGAACGTTCGGCACTCGCGGCTGAGTTTAAGGCATTAGGCTTACCCAAAGCGCTGTTTCAGGGCGCGGGGAATATCAGTGAGTTCTGGCGAGCGGTACGTTTATCAGTCACTCTATGGCGTTATGCGCAGCAGAAGCATTCATTATCAAAATAGATCTCAAATTTACGTTTATTTTTGTTATTACTCAGGAAATTTTCATGTTTAATAAGGCATAAAATTACTTCTGGGAATATGTATAGATGCAGCGCATTTTGGTTATCCGAATTGATTTCCTTGGCGATCTGGTTTGTACCACTGCTTTATTACATGCATTAAAGCAGCGCTGGCCAGCAGCCGAAATTCATGTGCTGGCAAATAAATACAATCGAGATGCACTGGCACGTAACCCCGATATCAGCACCGTTCACACCTACGTTTACAGTAAGCAATGTGAAAGAAACCAACAACCGGGCAGGATCAAGGCGCTGTTTAATCGTCTGGCCCTGATTTGGCGACTGCGATGTTTACGTTTTGATTTACTGGTTATCCCTAACGGTGGCATGAACAAAAACAGTATCCAGTTCGCTAAACAACTTAATGTGGTCGATAGCCGCTGGCATAACCCGGGCAGTGAATTTGATGACCGCAATCCTGACCATGTGACCAATCGGCCAATACGCCATGAGGCACTGTCAGGTTTTGCACTGCTACCCGAACTGGGGCGGGTCGACATCGATACGCTCAAGTTACATCTCTATCCTGACCCACAATTTCAGGCAAAATGGCAGGCAGAATTAGGTGAACACAATCGGCCACGCATCGGGCTGTTTGTCTCGAATAAAGCACCGCAACGGCGTTGGTCGTGGGAAAAGTGGCAACAGTTAGCACTGAAGCTCAGTGATCAGGCCGAGATAGTGATTTTGTATGATCCCATCGCACCGCCAAGTGAACAGCAACTGGCGAGCATCCACGGCCGAAGTCTATTCACACCGTCAGTTGATGAGTTCGTGGCCGCAGCCAGTCAATTGGATGTAGTTATTTCGGCTGATAGCGCACCGGTCCATATCAGTTCAGCATTACAGATCCCGGTCGTCGCACTGTTTGAGTCGCGGCCAGAAAAATACCGGCGCTGGTACCCGTTAACCCGCCATGTGTTGTTACATGCCGGGCCACAGGTTGATGACATCACCGTTGATGCTGTTGACGCAGCGGCCCGCTCATTGTTAATCACAGACTAAATCAAACCGCCCGTTAACCAGGCCGGTACACCGGCCTATCCCCCAGAATAGTCGCCCGATGCATCACCCGCCGCTGTGGCAGATAATCGGCATTGGCATAGTGCTGGGTGACACGGTTATCCCACATCGCCACATCATCCTGCTGCCAGCGCCAGCGTACTTGAAACTCGGGTTTGGTGGTGTGCGCAAACAGGAAACGCAGTAAAGCATCGCTCTCTTTATCACTCAACTCAACGATTCGGGTGGTGAATCCTTCATTGACGAACAATGCCTGACGCCCACTCACCGGATGGGTACGTACCACCGGATGCAATATCGGCGGATTATTCTCTTTAGCCAGTAGCCATCGTTGATGCTCTTCCGGGGTCGCACGATGTTTGTGCTCGGGGAAGGAGTGCGCGAAGTCATGCTCGGCCTGTAAACCGGCCAAAAGCTGTTTAAACGGAGCAGAAAGTGCGTCATAAGCCGCAATCCCACTGCTCCACAAGGTATCACCACCGGTTGGCGGTAGCTGCTTTGCCGCTAGAATCGCACCTAATGGCGGATTGGCAATAAACGTCACGTCGGTGTGCCAGTTATCGTTGTCCGGCGGATTATTATCATGGGTATCCAGCACGATAATCTCCTCACACTCTTTGGTGTGCGGATAAACCGGATGAATATGTAAATCACCAAAACGCCCGGCCAGTTCACGTTGCTGTAATGGCGTGATGGGCTGATTGCGGAAAAACAGTACCTGATGTTTGAGTAACGCGTGATAAAGCTGTTCAAACTGACTATCACCCAACGGGCGGGCAATATTAATATTCTCAACCAAAGCACCAATATGCGGCCCTAACGGCGTGACTACCAAGCGTTCATTCATTGCTGTGCTCCATACCAAGGTGTTAGCCGACGTTGGATCGCCCGCAAACTTAGCTCCATACCAAAAGCGATAATAGCAATCACACTGATGCCGGCGATGACGACATCGGTTGCGAGAAATTCACCGGCTGATTGCACCATAAACCCCAATCCGCGCGTAGCGGCAATAAGCTCCGCAGCCACCAACGTTGACCACCCCACACCCAACCCAATGCGGATACCGGTTAAGATTTCTGGCAAGGCGCTGGGGAGCACCACAAACCATAAAACCTGCCAGCGACTGGCCCCCAATGCACGAGCAGCTCTCACCCGCACCTGTGCCACGCTACGCACGCCAGCCACAGCGGCTAACGTCACCGGCGCAAATATCGCCAGATAAATCAGCAGGATCTTTGAGGTTTCACCAATGCCGAACCAGATAACCATAAGGGGTAAATAGGCTAAGGGGGGAACGGGGCGATAAATCTCAATCAGTGGGTCCAACACACCCCGTACGGTGCTGCTTAGCCCCATCGCAATGCCCGTTGGAACACCAAGTGCGACCGCAGCGAGTAATGCGATGAGAATTCGCCCCAAACTGGCAGCCAGATGTTGCCATAGCGTGGCATCCATAAACCCCTGCGGGCTGGCAATCACCAATAACTGATGTAATACCTGCTGCGGCGCGGGTAAAAAGAGTGGGCTGATAAGCTGTAACGCCGTCACCGCCCACCATAACGCGACCACCACAATCAGAGTAGTGATGCTAAGCCACAGGCCATTACCCGCAGGTAAACGGCGAACCGCTTTCTTGGCAATCAGCGGGGGTTCATCGTTAGCCGGTAGGCGGTGAACCGGCAGCGTGACGGCTTGATTACGTAACGTGCTGTGCAGGCTCATATCAATACCTCCCGTTGCTGGAAGACTTTACCCAACACATATTCGCGGCGGGCGATAAATTCAGGATCAGACTTAATGGATCGGCATGGCTCACCAGCGGCATAACGCCGACCAAAATTCAGCGACAGTCGTTCGACCACCTGCCCCGGCCCTGGAGACAGCAATAACAGCTCGCTGGCCAGAAACACCGCCTCTTCGATATCGTGGGTGATCAGCAAAATTTGTTTACCGGTATCACGCCAAATAGTCAGCAACAGCTCTTGCATCTGCTCGCGGGTAAAAGCATCCAGCGCGCCAAACGGCTCATCCAACAGCAACAAGCGCGGGTCAACCGCCAGTGCACGGGCAATCCCTACTCGTTGGCGCATCCCACCAGAGAGTTGCCAAATAAGGTGATGTTCAAAACCAGCTAACCCTACCCGATGAAGCATTTTCAGGGCAGTTTCGCGCCGCTGTTGTTTGCTTAATCCTGCCAGTTGCAGGCCAAACTCCACATTGCTGACCACATCCCGCCACGGCAGTAAGCCCTCATGCTGGAACACCACTCCCCGTTCGGCACTCGGGCCGTGAACCGGTATATCATCCAGAGTGATGCTGCCAGCTGAAGGCTCCATAAATCCGGCAATTAGATTCAATAACGTGGTTTTACCGCAACCTGATGGCCCCAATACCACGAGCAACTCTCCAGATGCGATTTGTAGTGACACATCCTGTAAGGCAGGTTTGCCCTGATATTCGGCCCACAGGCCGCGCACGTTTAGCATGATGACTCCTAGGACTGCGGTGTGGCCTGCACTGCTTTCACAAAGCGGTCAGTGACGAAATCACTATAATCACTGGCAATTTGCGGGATTTTGCCTTGCTCTTTCAGGAACGCGGCAGTATCGCGGATGGCCTGATCCACTGGTTGACCCAGTTGCGTTATCTGCTCAGCGACAGGCAAATAAGTATTGCCCTTCACCAGCTCCGGCACTTGATCGGTAGGGACACCACTTAAGCGCGAAAGCTGCCCCAGATACTGCTGATTTTTCAGCCATTGTTCTGGTTGGGCCAGATAAGCACCTTGGGCGGCCAATGCACTGCGGGCGAAGGCGGTAACCACCTCAGGATGGGCTTTGGCGAAGTCTTTGCGCACCACCCAGACATCCAGGGTTGGCGCGCCCCATTGACCTACTTGGGCAGAATCAGTCAGGACGGTACCGGTTTTGGCTAATTCGTTAACGGCAGGAGCCCAAACATAAGCGCCATCAATGTCACCCCGCTGCCAAGCGGCGGCGATAGCAGGTGGCTGCAAGTTGAGGATTGTGACCTGATCCGGCTTAATTCCCCAATGTTTCAGGGCTGCCAGCAGACTGTAATGTGTCGTGGAGATAAACGGCACGGCAATACGTTTACCAATTAAATCTTGTGGGGTTTTAATGTCTTTCTTCACCACCAGCGCCTCTGAGCTTCCCAGTTGTGACGCCAGTAGGAAGACCTCAATTGGCACCTTTTGGCTGGCAGCAACGGCTAATGGGCTGGAGCCGATATTACCAATTTGTACATCACCCGAGGCCAATGCCCGCACAACGCTAGAGCCGCTGTCAAACTTGCGCCAATCCACATTGGCACCGGACAACTTGGCAAAGCTGTTATCCGCTTGCGCGACTTTTGCCGGTTCTGCGGAAGTTTGATAAGCCACTGTCACATCGACAGCATGTGCACTGGCAGCAACTAGCGACAGAGCTAACAGTGCACCACCTGGCCGTAAAAAGCCGCGTATTGCGGCGGTAAGACTTGCAGAAGATAAGGTTATCGCCATGGTTCACTCCGCTGGGTTAACTGTGTCATTCGCTATCGCTGCGACCCTGAGCGCACCGGGCGCTCTGAGATGACAGTGTTACCCGAAGGAGTAATACGATAAAAGGAATAAAAGAATATTCTTTATTCCTTTTAGTGATAATAAAAATCTGAAGGAATTGTCTATGCAGTTAACTTAAAGATCTATTTGGCCTTTCATAAAAATGCGGGCATCACCGGCAATTAAAGTACGATCACCGGCTAAGGTGCAGAATAATTCGCCACCGCGTGCTGATATCTGCCGGGCGTGCAGTGATGACCTTCCCAGTCGCGCGACCCAATAGGGCATTAAGGTACAATGGGCTGAGCCGGTAACCGGATCTTCATTGCTGCCAAGGGTAAAGTAACGCGAAACAAAATCCACTTCATCACCCGGCGCGGTCACAATCACCCCACGACCGGTATAGGCAATCAGCGCAACAATATCGGGTTGTAACTGCTGTACCTGCTGCTCGTTTTCCAGCACCACCAACAGAGATTTTGCCTGCCATACCTGCTGAATGTTGCTGCCAAGCAATGCACTCAACTCTGCCGCGACAGCAATTTGGTCGGGCGGTAATGAAGGGAAATCCAGCGACAGTCGGCCGAAGTTATCGCCATCGCGCTTGACGTACAAGTCACCGCTGGCACTGCGAAAACAGATATCATGCAAGCCAGGATTAATGATGCTGAACATCACATGCGCCGCCGCCAATGTGCCGTGTCCACATAAGTCGACTTCACGTTCCGGCGTAAACCAGCGGATCGCCGATTTATCCCCTTCATCCCAGACAAAACTGGTTTCCGGTAAATTAATCTCGGCCGCGATACTTTGCATCTCTGCGGCCGACAACGGTTTCTTCAGCAGATACACCCCTGCCGGGTTGCCAGATAACCCTGCGCCAACAAAAGCATCAACATGAAAATAGTTATAGGCCATCTATTAGCTCCACTGATTAATGCCAAATCAATAACACACAAGCTGCCGTCAGCAAGCCCATCGAGATATTAAAGCTAAACCAGGCACGGCGGCTGCGTAACAAGCGCCCAATCAAAGTACCAAAACCCAGCCAAATGATACCGGCCACCAGGTTCACCATAAACATACCAAGGCTTATCATTACGATAGAATGATTATAAGCGGCCCCGGTCATACTGAAGCTGGCGACTGACCCGAGTCCCATCAACCAGGCTTTGGGATTAAGGAACTGCAATAACCAGCCTTGATACAGACGCAACGGTTTTGGCGGTACGACATTGGTTTCCAATTTCTCATAGGCAGAAGTGGCAATTTTCCATGCCAGCCATAGCAGATATAGGCTACCCAAAATTTTCAGAACCAGATGGAGGGAGGGGTAGATAAGAATCAGGCCGCCGACACCAAAAGCTACCAACAGCAACATGCTCTGCATGCCTAACATAATACCTAACATCAGCCAGATAGAACGCATAAAGCCGAAGTTAGCCCCCGCAGAGGTCAATAACATATTGTTTGGACCGGGGGTAATAGCTGCAACCCAAAGAAAGCCTACCATTGAAAGAAATAAACTCAGTTCCATGAGACGGGTGCCTCTCACCCAAAATGATGCGCGATATACCCATGAAGCTAACAGTGTGTTATTGATCACACAAGAGCAACAACATGATTTCCATTCACTATATGCATGAATTATTTCGCCCACTGGCCGGAGCCAGTAATCCACATCTACAAACACTGTTGCCACGACTGGTCAGACGGCATGTGCAATTGCAACCGTTCTGGCAACGGCTGGAACTGCCTGATGGCGATTTTGTCGATCTGGCCTGGAGTGAAAATCCCGAGCTGGCGAGAGATAAACCCAGAGTCGTACTCTTCCACGGTTTGGAAGGTAATTTTTACAGCCCTTATGCCCATGGGTTATTAAGTGCATGGCAAGCCAAAGGCTGGCTCGGTGTGGTGATGCATTTTCGTGGATGCAGTGGAGAGCCAAATCGTAAGTCACGCATTTATCACTCCGGTGAAACAGAAGATGCTCGCTTCTTTCTCCGCTGGCTTCGAGAGCGCTATGGCCAGGTGCCAACCGCCGCCGTCGGGGTCTCTTTGGGTGGCAATATGCTGGCGATGTATTTGGCAGAGCAAGGCCAAGATAGCCTGTTGCAGGCCGCAGTGGTGGTGTCAGCACCACTGATGCTTGAACCCTGTGCTAATCGTATGGAGCAAGGTTTCTCCCGGGTCTATCAGCATTATTTACTGGGCCAACTAAAGTTAAATGCCACGCGTAAGCTTTTGCATTACCCCGGAAGTCTGCCTTTGGATCTGGCTCAATTGAAAGGGTTGCGGCGAATCAGAGATTTTGATGATGTCATTACTGCTAAAATTCATGGTTTTAATGATGCCGTTGATTATTATCGCCGTTGCAGCGCCCTGCCGCTATTGCCGCAGATTACGACTCCGCTGCTGATCATTCATGCCAAAGATGATCCGTTTATGACGGCTGAAGTTATCCCGGATCTCAGCGAGTTACCGGCCAATATTGACTATCAGTTAACCGAACATGGCGGTCACGTTGGTTTCGTCAGTGGCTCATTGAAACACCCACAAATGTGGCTGGAACAACGTATTCCGGCCTGGCTTTCCCCTTATCTGGAGCAACAGCAATGATAGTTCCCTGGCAGCAAGTTGACGGTGAAACGCTGGATAACTTACTTGAAGCCTTTGTGTTACGTGAAGGTACCGATTACGGCGAGCATGAGCGCTCATTAGCGCAAAAAGTCGAGGATGTGCGCCGCCAGTTGATCAGCGGTGAAGCCATATTGGTGTGGTCCGAATTACATGAAACCATCAATATTATGCCGCGCAGCGCATTTCGCGCCGGAGCAGAAGAGCAGCAATAGTCCTCTCGCTGTTACGAAGACATTGGCTGAAACAGGGTGACAAGCCCGCCACTTTGCCCTAAAAATAATCATCAACGATAAAAAAACAGGCGATTGCAGCCCAGTCACTGAAGATCTAACCCCCATGGAGTTACAGCTAATATGTCGACTAAACATCCGGTTATAGCCGTTACCGGCTCAAGTGGCGCAGGGACAACCACCACTAGCCTGGCGTTCCGTAAGATCTTTCAGCAATTGAATATTCGCGCAGCGCAAATTGAAGGTGACAGTTTCCATCGCTATACCCGCCCTGAGATGGATGCAGCCATCCGTAAAGCACGAGATCAAGGCCGACATATCAGCTATTTTGGCCCCGAAGCCAATGACTTTGGCCAGTTGGAGCAAAGTGTGTCGGAATACGGTGAACACGGCACTGGCTGTTCACGTAAGTATTTACATACCTATGATGAAGCGGTGCCATACAACCAAATTCCCGGCACGTTTACCCCGTGGGAAGCATTACCACAACCCACCGACGTGCTGTTTTATGAAGGGCTGCATGGCGGCGTGGTGACTGAACATCATGATGTGGCGAAACACGTCGATCTGTTGGTGGGCGTGGTACCTATCGTCAATCTGGAGTGGATTCAGAAATTAGTACGCGATACCGGCGAACGCGGCCATTCGCGTGAAGCGGTGATGGATTCCGTAGTGCGCTCCATGGATGATTATATCAACTACATTACGCCGCAGTTCTCACGCACTCATATCAACTTCCAGCGCGTGCCAACCGTTGACACATCAAATCCGTTTGCTGCCAAAGCGATTCCGTCACTGGATGAAAGCTTTGTGGTTATTCATTTCCGGGGTTTGGATCAAATTGATTTCCCTTACTTACTGGCGATGTTGCAAGGATCATTTATCTCTAATATCAATACATTAGTGGTACCCGGCGGAAAAATGGGGCTGGCAATGGAGCTGATTATGGCGCCGCTAGTGCAGCAGTTGCTGGAAGGGGAGAAAATCGGTTAATCTCCTTCATTCTTGAAGCCGCAGTATAGCAATGGCTGGAGAGAAAAAAATAATTTGACTCTATCCCAACCCAAAGTAATTGGAGCTGCAGGTAGGCGGCAAACGAACTCATCCCGATGAGCTTACATAAGTAAGTGATTCGGGTGAGCGAACGCAGCTAACAACCCTGCAGCTTCAAGTACGAAGGGTTTGCTTAGGCGATGTCACGGATCTCAAAACTGTGGGTAATCGTCGCCGCTTTACCCAACATCAGTGAGACGGAGCAATACTTTTCTGCTGACAGCTCAACGGCTCGTTCCACAATTTTGTCGGTCAGACCTTTGCCGCTGACAATAAAATGCAGGTTGATTTGCGTAAATAGACGCGGTGCCTCTTCGCGACGCTGCGAGGTTAATGTCACTTCGCAATCACGCACATCATTGCGGCCTTTTTGTAAAATAGAGACCACATCAATCGCGCTACAACCGCCTGCTGACATTAACAACATTTCCATCGGACTCGGTGCTTTGTCTCCAGCATTACCGTCCATCAACACCTGATGACCTGATGCCGATTCACCCAAAAATGTCAGCCCCTCAACCCACTTTACACGTGCCTGCATAACTCTTGCTCCCGGTTAAATTTTCTGATCCAGACTACCCTTTCATTTACAAACTGGCAATGTAACCCGATGTTCATCATGCTGAAGCGATACAACACAAGACACTGGCTTCATCCTGTGCTACAAACAGAACCGAAAGTGTTGTTTCTAGAATTAAATAGGGTAGCTTCTCAATACTCAGTGGAGGGTTTCTACCCGGTACGTATCTTGGCTATACCTTTCGGCAGTTGAGCAAATTAATATGCTACGAGAAAGTGTATTTTATAAGCACGCCGTACAGGGAACTCTGAGCCCTGTTATGTTAGGCAGCGATAACAACAGAGGATAACAGCGAATGGTTCTCGGCAAGCCACAAACAGACCCGACTCTCGAATGGTTCCTGTCTCATTGCCATATCCACAAATATCCATCGAAGAGTACGCTGATTCACCAAGGTGAAAAGGCCGAAACGCTTTACTACATCGTGAAAGGCTCCGTTGCGGTGCTTATCAAAGATGAGGAAGGTAAAGAGATGATTCTCTCCTATCTTAATCAGGGAGATTTCATCGGCGAACTTGGATTATTTGAAGAAGGCCAAGAACGTAGCGCCTGGGTTAGAGCAAAAACCGCCTGTGAAGTGGCTGAAATTTCTTACAAAAAATTCCGTCAGCTGATTCAGGTCAATCCAGATATTTTAATGCGCCTATCTTCACAGATGGCGAGTCGCTTACAGATTACATCTGAGAAAGTGGGCAACCTTGCTTTCCTTGATGTGACTGGGCGTATTGCACAAACGCTGCTTAATCTGGCAAAACAACCTGATGCCATGACCCACCCAGATGGGATGCAGATTAAAATTACCCGCCAGGAAATTGGTCAGATAGTTGGCTGCTCCCGCGAAACCGTGGGGCGGATACTAAAAATGCTGGAAGATCAAAACCTGATCTCCGCACACGGTAAAACGATTGTCGTCTACGGCACCCGTTAATTCCCCCTAAACTGGTGCCGATACTGTCGGCATCAGTTTTTTAATCTTTTGTGATCAATAAATTTCTGGGGCCTTTATGAAATGGCAACGGCTTATTTATCATCCTGAAGTTAATTACGCACTACGCCAAACATTAGTGCTCTGCCTGCCTGCAGCATTAGGGTTCGCTCTCGGCGAACTTCGGCTGGGCTTGATGTTTTCTCTGATACCCGCCTGTTGCAACATTGCCTCACTGGATACACCACACCAACATTTTTTCCGGCGTCTGCTGGTCGGCGGCGCGCTGTTTACTGTGAGTAGCTTCCTAACCCAGCAACTGCTGCTATGGGATATTCCGTTGCCTGCTGTCATGCTCAGCCTGGCATTAGTTCTAGGAGTGAGTGGGGCGATTAGCCAATTGAATGGCCATTTGTTACCCGCGGCACTGATTGCTGCTATTTTCAGCCTCAGCATGGTGGGCCGCGCTCCGATCTGGCAAGCCCCGTTGCTGTGTGCCGTAGGGACACTGTGGTATGGGGTGTTTAACGGGTTATGGTTCCGACTCTGCAAGGATCAACCGATTCGCGAACCTTTGAGTCAGCTTTATCGCTTACTAGCCGATTATTGTGACACCAAATACAGCCTGTTTGCTCAGCACCTTGAGCCGGAAAAATCGATACCGCCGCTGCTGGACAGACAACAGGCGATTATGGACAAGATTAATCAGCTTTATCAGCAATTTAATCTGATTCATAACACCACGAAGAAAGAACAGAAACGGTTGTTGGGATTGTTCCAAATGGCTCTCGATTTGCAAGAGCACATTACTGCGGCCCTGATTCAGCCAGAAAAAGCACAAGAGTTAATGGAGCAGACACAGATTGAGAGCGTGATACGCCGTAATTGCCAGAAAATCTCAGCTCAAATGCGCAGCATCGCCAACGACATTCTCTATCACCACCATGCTGATGAGCATTTCACTGCCGATGATGGTCTGACAGAACTGGCAAGCATCGCACAGGCACACCCAGACAACCCGGTCGCACAATTCTACTACTACCATATCAGCCACGTGACCCAGCTATTGAGTGACCGGCGACCACTGTATGACCGTGACCTGATGTCCAGCCAACAACCACAACCTTTCTGGCCGGCGTTGATCAGCTATCTGTCGTTCAAATCAGGTGCACTGCGGGAAGCGGCTCGTCTGGGCGTAACACTGGCAGCAGGTAGCTATATCGGTAACTTAATTCATCTACCCAAACCTTATTGGATTTTGCTTACTGTGATGCTGGTAACGCAGAACGGTTATAACGCCACCAAGGTACGAATCCATCACCGTGCACTCGGCACCTTGATTGGGCTGATATTGGCCGCTGGTCTATTGCATCTGCCAATGCCAGAGGGTGCCACCCTTGGCATTATGCTGCTCATTACCCTTGCCGCTTATCTGGTTCAACGTAAAAACTACGGGCTATCTGTTGTTGGCAGAACCATAACCGCAGTCTATATCTTGCAATTATTGACCGGAGAAGGCGCTGACTTCTTGGTTCCGCGATTGCTAGATACCTTAATTGGCTGCGCATTGGCCTTTGCCAGCGCCCTATGGCTGTGGCCTCAGTGGCAGAGCGGTTTACTGCGTAAGAATGCCCATCAGGCGCTAGAGGCATATCAGAAGATTTTGCGCTTGCTGCTGACGCCTGAGCCTGATATCAACCAACTGGCCTATAAACGCATTGAAGTAAATAAGGCCAGTAACACCGTGTTAAGCTCCTTAAATCAGGCGATGCAAGAGCCGGGGTTCAACTCAAAATATTTGGCAGATATGCGATTATGGGCCACTCACAGTGAGTTGATTGTTGGGCATATCAATGAGATGACTATCCTGACGCGGGCTTATCCCTTGGGGAGTTCAGTACCAGGTAAATATCACATTCAGCTCAGCGTCGAACTGGCGGCAGATTATTTACAACTCTGTGAGATAGCCATTCAGCAATGCCAGCAACGGCTGGAGTCAGACAACAGCGAGGGGAATAACGATTTCGTGCAGATGCCGGATGTCACACCGGACACACAAATTTCTGAGTTGGAACGTAATTTACGCCGGGTTTTGTCACACTTAAGCGTGATGCATACGGTGTCTGCCATGGCTTGGCAACAACAACCCCATCACGGTATTTGGCGCAGTCAGAGATTACGGGAGCATGTATAGCAATGGAGAGGCAAAATACCTCTCCATAATTGAGTTAACCCTGGACCAGACTGGCGATGGCTTGCTCTAACCGCGCCATTCCTTGTTTGATATCATCCAGCTCCACCACTAATGAAGGGGCTAACCGCAACACATTTGGCCCGGCATTGAGGACCATCAAGCCATTAGCCGCCGCAGCCATCAGCAACTCGCGCGCACGGCCATGGTATTGCGGCGTTAACTCGGCACCAATCAATAACCCCATGCCACGGATATCGTCAAACAGGTGATACTTGTTATTGATCTCTTGCAGCGCCTGCACAAACAGGCTGTGGCGCTGTTCAATACCATTAAGTACCTCAGGGGTATTAATCACATCCAGAGCAGCCTCAGCGACGGCACAGGCCAGAGGATTGCCCCCATAGGTGGTGCCGTGAGTTCCCACCGCCATTACCGACGCAATTTCTTCCGTGGTTAGCATCGCACTGATAGGGAAACCACCACCTAAGGCTTTCGCCGTGGTCAGAATATCTGGCGTCACACCATAATGCATATAGGTAAATAGCTTGCCGCTACGCCCCATACCGCTTTGTACTTCGTCAAATACCAGCAGCGCATCATGTTGATCACATAAAGCCCGCACCCCTTGTAGAAATTCAGGCGTCGCAGAGGTGATCCCCCCTTCTCCCTGAATGGGTTCGAGCACCACCGCACAAGTATGGTCATCCATAACGGCTTTCACCGCAGCCAGATCATTAAACGGCACATGGATGATATCGGCAGGTTTCGGGCCAAAACCATCGGAATACTTGGGCTGACCACCCACCGATACAGTAAATAAGGTGCGGCCATGGAAAGCATTATGGAAAGCAATGATTTTAGTCTTATAGGGGCTATGACGTTCAATGGCATAATGACGAGCCAGCTTAAAGGCCGCTTCATTTGCCTCGCCACCCGAGTTGGCAAAAAACACGCGATCCGCAAAGGTGGCATCAATCAGTTTTTGCGCCAAACGCAGTGCAGGCTCATTAGTGAAAACGTTACTGGTATGCCATAACGTCTCACCTTGCTGATGCAATGCCGCTACCAGCGCCGGGTGGCAATGCCCCAGAGCAGTAACCGCAATTCCACCAGCAAAATCAATATATTCCTTGCCTTGTTGATCCCACACTCGGCTGCCCTTCCCTTTTACCGGAATGAACTGTGCTGGTGCATAAACAGGCAAAATAACCTGATCGAATGTACTGCGAGTTACTGCTAACTTATCCGCCATTATACTGTCCACCCTGATATCCCCTTCGCACTTGAAGCTACAGGGTTGTTAGCTGCACGCATTATTCGGCCCATCCCTGGGCCTCACCTCTTCGAGGCCGCTGCAAGCAGCGTTCAAATCTGTTCCCGACAGATTTGTCACCTGAATCACTTGACTGTGTAAGCTCATCAGGATTCGTTTGCGGGCTGCCTATCTGCAACTCCAATTACTTTGGGTATAATCCATTGAGTTACCAATTATTGGTATATGAAAATATAATCACAAAATATGCATAAAAAATCACAATCAGGCAAACAAAAAAAACAATTAAATAATAAATACAACTCAACCAGCTAATTTTTAAGGAAATTATCTAATAATTGATGACCTTGCTCGCTGAGGATACTCTCAGGATGGAACTGCACCCCCTCCAATGACAAGGTGCGATGACGGATACCCATAATCTCATCCATCACTCCCTCATGTTCCGTCCAGGCGGTCAGTTCAAAACAGTCTGGCAATGAGTCGGTCGCAATCACCAAAGAGTGATAACGGGTCACGGTCAGCGGTTGGTTAAGCCCCCGAAAAACCCCCTGACCATTATGGCAAATAGCCGTGGTTTTACCGTGCATCACTTGCCGCGCTCGCACTACACGTGCGCCAAAAGCCTGCCCTAGTGCCTGATGCCCCAAGCAAACACCCAGTATCGGTAATTTTCCGGCAAAATGGTTGATGGCCGCTAAAGAAATTCCGGCCTCATTGGGCGTGCAAGGGCCAGGCGAAATCACCAAATGTGAGGGTGATAACTTTTCAATATCAGCAAGTTGTACCTCATCATTACGTTTAACCACCACCTCAGCCCCCAATTCACAAAAATACTGGTAGAGGTTGTAAGTAAACGAATCGTAATTATCGATCAATAGCAGCATTTCATATCCAAAAAATCAGGTTAACGCTTACGCCCACCGGTAATTGACCCCAAGACACCACGCAAAATTTGTCGCCCCAAGTCCCGCGCCATGCTCTTAGCTGCCGTCTGGACGATACCATCACGTTTGCCACCGCGCGGGCCGGTAGAACCAAACAGTAAATCATTCAGCCCATCCATCAAACCACCGCCCGCACTACCCTGCTGATCGGTTGACGGCTGAGAAGCCGCCCCCCCTCCGGGCGCTGCATCCCCCATGGTAGAGAATCCACCCGCAGATAATTTCTCATAAGCAGACTCGCGATCCACCCCTTCTTCATAACGACCATATAGTGGGGAATGATTGATGGCGTGATTACGCGCTGCCGCATCCAATGCGCCCATTTTTGATTGTGGCGCGATAACCATACCCCGCTCGACCACATTAGGCCGCCCTTTCTCATCAAGGAAAGAGATGAGAGCCTCGCCAACCCCCAATTCGGTAATCACCTGTTCGGCACTGAATGCCGGATTCGCGCGCATAGTCTGAGCTGCAGCTTTAACTGCTTTTTGATCCCGTGGGGTAAAGGCACGCAGAGCATGCTGTACCCGGTTGCCCAGTTGACCGAGGATTTTATCGGGAATATCTAATGGATTTTGCGTCACAAAATAGATGCCGACCCCTTTCGAGCGAATCAGCCGGACCACCTGTTCAACTTTATCCACCAGCGCCGTTGGCGCATCACTGAACAACAGATGGGCTTCATCAAAGAAAAACACCAGCTTAGGTTTATCAACATCACCCACTTCAGGAAGTTGCTCGAAAAGTTCAGCCAGCAACCACAACAGAAAAATCGCATACAGTTTGGGCTGATTAATTAACCGATCAGCCGCTAACAGATTGATAACTCCCTGCCCATGGCTGTCGATTTGCATTAAATCGTGAATATCCAGCATCGGCTCGCCAAAGAATTGATTGGCACCTTGCTCTTCCAAAGCCAGTAAACCACGCTGGATAGCACCAATTGAGGCCGGCGTGATGTTGCCGTATTGCGTACGGAACTGTTTCGCGTTGTCACCAACATATTGCACGATAGCCCGCAAGTCTTTCATATCAAGCAGCAGCAGGTTGTTGTCATCGGCAATTTTGAATACCAGTTGCAACACACCACTTTGCACGTCATTCAGATCAAGCAGACGACCTAGCAGCAGCGGGCCAAGATCGGAAATAGTGGCACGGATCGGATGACCCTTTTCAGCGAAGATATCCCACGGCACAATCGGGCAAGCTTGTGGCTGCCAATCCGTAACACCTATCGCTGCCAGTCGGGTTTGGAGTTTTTCCGAATCAACCCCTTCCGCCCCAATGCCAGATAAATCCCCTTTCACATCGGCGAGAAATACCGGCACACCAATACGGGAAAATTGCTCAGCCATTTTTTGCAGGGTGACTGTTTTACCCGTGCCGGTCGCGCCAGTAATCAAGCCATGACGGTTAGCCAGAGCCGATAAAATCACTAAATCCTGTGCCGGCGGCACCTTCGCGATAAGCAATGTTTCACTCATAAACCTTCACCCCATCACGTTTACGTTAGAGACAGATAATTGATTATAAGCACCCGATTCGGGCAAACGGATTAATTTATGACAGCAATGCGACTGTTACCCAAAGAACGTGGCGTTGCAGGTGGGCAGCAAGCAAAAGACAGCTTGGTTGTAAACCAGCCTTCGAGGTTTAACGTGAAGGCTGGTAACCAGCGATTAAGGTAAAACTTTCGCTGACAGGATAGTGATAGGTTTAACCGGCACATTCTGATACGGGCCGACATTTTCGGTCTGAACCTGGGAGATCTTCTCTACCACATCCATCCCTTTAACCACTTTACCGAACACCGCATAACCGAAGTCACGTTGGCCGTGGTCAAGGAAGGCATTGTCTGCCACATTCAGGAAAAACTGGCTGGTAGCACTGTCTTTATCAGCAGTACGGGCCATAGAGATGGTGCCACGCAGGTTGCGCAGGCCGTTATCCGCTTCATTTTTGATTGGTGTTTTAGCAGTTTTCTGTTTGAAGTCAGCAGTAAAACCACCACCTTGAACCATAAAACCAGGGATAACACGGTGAAAAATAGTGTTGTTGTAGTAGCCGTTGTTAACATAATCAACGAAGTTTTGTGTTGAAACCGGGGCCTTCTGGCTATTGAGTTCCAACTCAATATTCCCAACTGACGTCGTTAACAACACATGAGGCTCACCGGCAGCAAACGCTGCGGGGGCCACGGCGCTAAGGGAACAAAGTGCAATGAAGGTCACTAAAGTACGTTTAAACATTAACGGTTCCTTTCTGTAGGATGCGAACAACGGAAAAGCGCTTTGATTCTAGAGAGCTGACCCGCGCAATGCCACCCATTTACGGAATTTTACGTAACAGAATGCGCATTTAGGCTGAAAAGCTGCCTCTTCAGCAGTTAAACCACACCATGATGATTAATTAGCCAAATTAAACCATTCCCGCACTCCCAGGCAACAGTGGAATTCTGCTATAGGGATCACGTCTTGTTTATTTTCCTTTATCTTATCTGCCATTTTTGAGAGAAACATCTCATTTTGTTTTTGGTTAATCGCTAGTCTGCTTCCAAATGAGAGCGCTCTCATTTCTAATTAATCTATATGGAAGCCAAATGATGAAAACCTTTAAAATTGCCATTATCGGTGGCGGTAGTAGCTATACCCCGGAGTTGGTTGATGGGCTGATTCAGCGTATTGACCAGTTACCGGTCACTGAACTGGCACTGGCTGATGTCGAATTGGGCCGTCAAAAAGTGGAAATCATTGCTGCATTAACCCGAAGAATGCTGGACCGGCATGGGCTAGAGCATGTAAAAGTCAGCATTCACTTCTCACTGGATGACGCGATTGCCGGAGCCAGTTTTGTCCTGACACAGTTCCGTGTCGGCCAACTCCCTGCACGCGCCGCGGATGAACGTTTAGGGCTGAAATATAACCTGCTTGGGCAGGAAACTACCGGGGTTGGTGGGTTTGCCAAAGCTCTGCGTACCATTCCGGTGATGCTTGATATTGCCGCCAGAGTTGAGCGGTTAGCGCCGGATGCCTGGATCATTAACTTCACCAATCCAGCCGGTATCGTTACTGAAGCAGTGACACGTTATAGCAAAGCGAAAATCATCGGCTTGTGTAATGTCCCAATCAGCATGCACCATATGATTGCCAACTTGCTCCACGCACCTTATGAAGATATCCAACTGCGCTTTGCCGGGCTAAATCATATGGTGTGGGTGCATGAGGTGTTACAACGTGGCAAAGATGTTACCGCCGAGGTACTGGACATGTTGTGTGACGGGGCCTCACTAACCATGAACAACATTAAGGAAGCACCATGGCCGCCAGAGTTCCTGCGGGCAATGGGGGCGATTCCTTGTCCGTATCATCGCTATTTCTATCAGACTCAGGATATGTTGGCAGAAGAGATGGCCGCAGCAGCCGAGCGTGGCACCCGTGCGGAACAAGTTATGCAGGTAGAAAAAGAGCTGTTCGAGCTGTACGCTGATCCGCATTTGGACAGTAAACCAGAGCAACTCAGCTTCCGTGGCGGATCATTTTATTCTGAAGTTGCACTGGAACTTATTCGTGCCATTCATAATAATTTAGGTACGCAACTTGTTGTCAATACAACAAACCGGGGTGCAATTCGCGGTTTATCTGACGGCTCAGTAGTAGAAACTAACTGTATTGTTGATGCACAAGGTGCACACCCACTCACCTTCGGCCCATTACCTGTTGCTATGCATGGGTTGACCCAGCAAGTAAAAGCCTACGAGCGCCTGACTATTGAAGCTGCGGTTCACGGTGACCGTCGTAGTGCCTTGTTGGCGTTAGTGACTAACCCACTGATTGCTAACGCCAGCATTGCTCAGCCACTATTGGAGGAAGTTCTACAGGTAAATAAACCTTACTTGCCTCAGTTCACAGAACTGTGATGGTAAATTAACTATTGTTGCGGGTTCTGACTTTATACCCAACGCTATAGGCGTTATAGCCAGATAACCCGCACAAATCCCGATGAACTTGCGCAATCAAGCGATTCGGGTGACCAATCGGCAGATTTGAATGCTGATTGCTGCGGTCTGGAGTGAGTCACGAACGCCGCTAACCCCCTGCGGCCTCAATAGCCAAGGGTTACTTTTAGCCTAAACAGGAGCATGAAATGGTTACACTGGAAGACGTCGCGGTATTAGCCGGGGTTTCCCGCGCTACGGTTTCCCGCGTGGTCAACGGTGATACCAATGTCAAAACCCTGACCCGCGAAAAGGTTGAACAAGCGGTCGCGGTATTGGGTTACACCCCAAACCCTGCCGCACGTGCACTGGCTTCCAGCCAAAGTAATACCTTGGGGTTGGTGACAACCTCATATCGCGGTGGCTTTTTTGGCGCGTTGATGGACTTCGTACAAACCGAAACAGAATCACAGGGTAAGCAGTTATTGGTCACCCAAGGGCGGGATAATGCTGATAAAGAGTGGCAGGCAATTCAGCGCCTGTATAACTTACGCTGCGATGGTTTAATCCTCCATGTACGTTTTCTCAGTGACGAGAAACTGCAACAACTTGCAGCGGCAGGCCGGTCATTTGTGTTATTAGACAGGATGGTTCCCGGTCTTGAATCCCGCTGTGTGACCTTTGATCACCGGCATGCGAGTCAGATGGCGACTCAGGTACTTATCGATGCAGGCCACCGTCATATTGCCTGTATCAGTGGTTCTTCTCAGCGCTATTCCAGTGTGTTACGCCGTCAGGGTTTTTTGGATGCCATGCAACTCGCAGGTTTAGAACCTACCGCCTGTGTGGAAGGCGTTTACGATCTGGAAAGTGGCTATCAACGCGCGGACGAGATCTTAAAGCGGCCTCGCCTACCAACCGCTATCTATTGCTGTAACGAAGAAATGGCAATCGGCGCGCTGTTGGCTATTAATAAACACCATTTGCAGGTGCCACAGGACATTTCATTGATTTGCTATGACAGTGGCGAACGCGCTCCTTTTGTTAGTCCGGCATTAACCAGTCTGCATTTCCCGATTGTTGGAATGGCGCAATTCGCCACCCAGTTGTTGATTAATCCGCAGCTCCCCAGTGCCAGTTTCCCGCCAACAATTATTATGCGCGATTCTGTTATGCCACCGAAACAACTCCGCTAGTCAGCCCCGGTGGCAAGTTATCGCTCTTTCCTGCTTATCTCTCTTTTCGTTCATGAAGATAGCGAATGTTATTGGCGTTGCTGGCACAGAATAAACCTTATCAGAGGCTCATCACCCGCATCACTCACATGAATAAGTGATGCGACTGCGTGCCTAACACCCCTATTGCTTCACGTACCAAGGGTCGCTCTATTAAAACGTCACATTCAACTTTGCCCAAAGAGTTCGACCCGGCTCATTCAACGACGTATTAGCCGAGTACCCAAATCCACTATTACCGGCCAGATTGAGGTGCTCGCTGTACGCTTTATTCAGTAGATTATCGATACCAGTGCTGACTTTGACTTGTTTTGTAACCTTGTAAGCCACATTGGCAGACAGCACACCGAAGCCCGCACTATCAGCAAAGTCTTTACCTACCACATTCCCTTCGTTAATCGCGACCCGGTGCTGGCTGCTGACTAACCGCCATAATGCCGTGCTGCTCCAATCCCCTGCTTCAAACGTCAATCCTAACCGTGCTTCAAGGGGAGGGATTTGCGGCAACGGACGATGATTACTGGTATTTTTCCCCCAGGCATAAGCCAGGCTGGCGTCAGCTTTCCAATTGTCGTTAAAGGCATAGCCGGCCCCCATCTCACCCCCCATAATAGTTGCGTTGATATTATCTGCCTGACTGATGCGCAGATTGTTCGGGTCATACTTGAACAAAATGAAATCATTGACCCGACCAAGATAAGCAGAGACCCAACTGTTGAGCTGCTTACCATTGTATTGCGCGCCAATATCAAGTTGAGTGGTCTTTTCACTCTTCACCCCCTCAAAAGCACTGCTGGAGCCAACAGGCCCGAACGTCGGCGAAAATAGCTCCCAATAATCAGGAAAACGCTGCGTATGGCCCAAACCGGCGTACCACATCACCGGTAAGTCAGCCAGATTATGCTCAAAACGCATGAAACCGGCGGGGAGCGTTGCAGAGCGTGTCGGTTGAAAAGCACGGGCATAATTGGTGACTTCATGATGGTCAATGCGGGCACCGGTAATCAGTTTATCCTGATCGCTGGCACTCCAGGTCAGTTCGCTAAACAAGCCGTTGCTGGTAAAGCGAGCATCTTTATCCCAATGGCCTTGTTTATTTTTACGGTGCGTATTGGTTTGCAAATCAGTACCCGCCTCCAATTTCAGATCCCGCCACAACCAAGTGCCCATGACCCGGCCCCCCATCGTGCGCCGGTCCACATTACTGGACATCGCCATCATCGGTGGTGTGCGTAAGGTATTGTTATCCATAATGTGATTGGCATAATTGTAGTAGACTTTGGCTTCAATTTTATCCAACACGTCACCGATATTTGTTTTTTCAAAGCGTGCGCCCAGACTCTCGCGCAAGAACTGGGAACCGTCCATACCGCGCCCGGCATACCTTGCTTCACCGTCACCTTTACCCGCCGTTAGCTCGAGCAACGTATCGCTGTCTGGTGTCCAGCCCACGGCGATATCGGCATTCCATTTATCCCATTTCGAGGGCACCCGCGCCCCATTGCCATCTTTGTAATCACCAGCCTGAGACTGATTACCCATCATGCGCAAATAGCCTTGCTCGTTACCTAAACTGGTATCGAGATTTTTATCCCAGCGACCATTAGAGCCCACCAATAGACTGGCATTCCCTTTGATGCCCGCCTGGTCAAAGTGAGGGGGTTGCCGCTCAAACAAAATAGTACCGGCGGAAGCACCAGCCCCCCACAACACCGATTGTGGTCCCTTCACTACGGTCAGCAGGTCAAAACTCTCTGGTGAAATATAGGATGTGGGCGCGTCCATCCTTGATGGGCAGGCCCCCAGTGTTTCCCCACCATCTGTCAGAATTTTTATCCGTGAACCAAACATGCCACGGAACACCACATCCCCATTGGTACCCCCATTACGGATTTGCGAGAAACCGGGGATAGTTTTCAGATAGTCAGCCCCATCACTGGCGGGAACAGGTTGGCGCGGCGCTTTAGGCGAGGTCACGATAACCAGCGGCGAATGAAGAGGCGCGCTAACAGTTATGACATCAGCATCATTGAGTTTTTTATCACTGCTATCGTTGATGGTGTTATTCGCCACCGGATCATGAGTCATCAGATGATCATGCGTAGCGGCAACGGTATTTAAGGCAAATACCGAAAAAGCAGCGGTTACTGCGCATGCTAATAATGTTTTTTTATAGGTTTTACTCTTGCCAGACATAATTATTCCTTGGGCAATACAAATTACTCCGGTGAGTATTTATCCACACCAGAAAAATGGTTTTTATTTTTTATCGGATTATCAGGAATAAAAGGCAGGTGGTGCGCGTGGTTGGCTCTCTGAATAGGTATCTTGAATAATTAACCAATAGATAAATAACGGCGGAGGGATCTCGGCTAACAGTAGTGCAGAGCGAATATCCGCTTTGGAAGCTGTATTCAGTAGGGGCAAATGAGTCAGTAATACACAATAACCACAAGCTGCATGATCCATCATCATGCCATCATGACCGCCTCCGGCCTGTGCGGTATTGCTATGTTGGGCCGTTGCCTGGCTCTGTTGATGGTCAGCGTGATGCGCCATATCCATAGCACAATTGGCCTTAGCAGCACTCACACTCATCGTTGAGATGGTTTTTTGCTCATACGAAAGCGCCAGTGAAACTGAAACCACCGGAGCGATAAATAACATCAGGATCGCCGCTATCCCCAACCAGGCAGAAAAGCGCCTTCTTTGATAAAGAATTTGGCTCAACGGCAGCCTATCGCCGTTGGTGTTACATCGGTGTTCACGCTTCTCATCACGATAAATTCCTTTATATCGATGAAAAAAAGAAAGTAAGGAGGATTAATTATCTGTTTTATTAATAGTTTTATACCCAAGTTACTTTGAGATGCAGGTAGACGGCAACCGAGCAAATCCCCTGCAGCTTAGATAACTAAGTGACTGGGCTGAGCAAGGGCTGCCAACACCCCTGTATCTTGAAGGGCGACCGGTATATGAGTTTTTACTGATCTACAAGCGGGGCAAATCATACCTGAAGCAACCTTAACACGACCCACACTTTAATAGAATTAAGAATCTTTATCATTTGAGGCCGCATCGTAATCTGTGACGGCTCACTATTATTCGCAATTGCTTTTCAGTCATTACATTAAAAGTTGAATGTAAATCACAAAAACTCACTATGCCTGTGCTAGGATCCGCCGCCTTAGTGCTGAAAACCGGTTTGACCTCCTTTTAGCCCTATGTCCGTTTTTAGCAATTATCTGTCTTTAACTCTTTATTTATTTGATACTGACGCACAGGCCTATTTATGAATAACAGCAATCGCATTCGGCTCACTTGGATCAGTTACTTCTCTTACGCCCTTACTGGTGCGTTAGTTATTGTCACCGGGATGGTGATGGGGAATATCGCAGAGTATTTCAATCTGCCTATTGCCAGTATGAGTAACACATTTACTTTCCTTAACGCGGGTATTTTAATCTCCATCTTCCTCAATGCCTGGTTAATGGAAATCATTCCATTAAAACGCCAGTTGGTGTTTGGCTTTATTCTGATGTTGATTGCTATCGCCGGATTGATGGTTGGCCATAATCTAATGGTCTTCTCAATCAGCATGTTCATCCTCGGGGTGGTCAGCGGGATAACCATGTCGATTGGTACCTTCCTGATAACCCATATGTACGAGGGGCGTCAGCGCGGTTCACGCCTGCTGTTTACCGATTCGTTCTTCAGTATGGCTGGGATGATTTTCCCTGTCGCCGCCGCAATGCTGCTGGCACGCCATATCGAATGGTACTGGGTGTACGCTTGTATCGGCCTGCTGTATGTCGGTATTTTTGTGCTAACACTGTGCTCTGAGTTCCCAGTTCTGGGCCACAAAGCCGCTGATCAAAGCAAACCGGTCGCGAAAGAGAAATGGGGGGTTGGCGTGCTGTTCCTGTCGATTGCCGCATTGTGCTATATCCTTGGCCAACTTGGTTTTATCCAGTGGGTACCGGAATACGCTACCAAAACGAATGGAAGGGACTTCCCCTGGATATGCGCCTGATTAACTCTTATGCAATCATGGGGTAAACATAGCCCCGGAGGGATTCGTTATGACCATCACTACTGTCGGTATCGATCTTGCTAAAAATGTGTTTGCTGTTCACTGCGTTGACCAACACGGTAAAACTGTTCTGGTTAAACCCAAAGTACCGCGTGCTGCGCTTCCTGAGCTGATTGCCAGTTTACCTCCCTGTGTTATCGGGATGGAGGCATGCTCTGGGGCTCACTACTGGGCAAGGTTGTTTCGGCAGTATGGTCATGAACCGCGCCTGATGGCAGCTAAATTTGTATCGCCTTACCGTATGGCAGGTAAATCAGGGAAAAATGATGCTGCTGATGCTCAGGCTATCTGTGAAGCTGTTCGTCGTCCGCATATGCGGTTCGTACCAGTGAAAGACGAAAGCCAGCAGGCCATGCAGTGTTTACATCGTACCCGGCAAGGTTTTATCGAAGAGAAAACAGCAACATATAATCGCCTGCGAGGGTTGATCTCTGAATTCGGCGTCATCGCTCCACAAAGTACAGATGCCCTGCGCCACATGGTATCTGAACAGAAGAAATCTTTGCCGCTTCAGGTTCAGCAATGTGTTGATGACCTGCTGAAACACATTGATCGCATTGAAAATAACGTTACTGAATATGACCGGATCCTGTCCCGCATGGCAAAAGCGGATCACCGCAGCCAACGACTGATGGAACTGAAAGGGATTGGCCCCACAACAGCCTGTGCTCTGGTCGCCAGTATCGGTAATGCACACGATTTTAAAAATGGACGACAACTGGCAGCTTGGCTGGGACTAACGCCATCGCAATATAGTAGCGGCGGAAAATCAAAGCTTGGCAGGATAACGAAGGCGGGCGATTCGTATCTACGAACGCTGTTGGTCCAGGGCGCTCGTTCAGTTCTGATTGGCGCCGAGAAAAAGACAGACTCATTCAGTCGTTGGGTTTGCTCGCTAGTTGAGCGCAGAGGATACTGGCGTGCCGTTGTGGCCATAGCGGCTAAAAATGCAAGACTGTGCTGGGCATCACTACATTATGGTGATGATTTCAGGTTGTACTCAGTGAGCTAAAGCACGAAACTGATTAACCATCTTAACTGCAACTCGTTGATGATAAAGGGTTAGACCCCGTGAGATATATCTGACTATTGTACAGGATATACGTATCCGTTAAACGAACAAGAATCTCACGAGCGTCTTTCATCAGGGTCCGAATCGATTACGATTCCTCATGACCGTTTATAGTACCGCAGTCTCTCCCCTTTAATTTTAATGACGAGCAGACAGGAACCGAAAAAACCGGTGTTGACATGCCGGGGAAGCCCTTATAGTTCAATATGGATATCAGTCAGGCTGGCCAACTGGTCAGTAACTTCTGGATCTCTTATATGATTGGGATGTGGGTGTTCAGCTTTATCCTGCGCTTCTTTGACCTACAACGCATCGTAACTGTACTGGCGGCACTGGCAACACTGGCGATGTATCTGTTTGTCAGCACCGATAACCCACAATACCTGAGCTACTACATTCTGGCGTTGGGTTTTGTTTCCAGTGCAATTTACACCACACTGATTACTCTGGGTTCATTGCAAACCAAAGTCTCTTCGCCAAAACTGGTTAACTTCATCCTGACCTGCGGTACTGTCGGTACCATGCTGACCTTCGTGGTGACTGGCCCGATTGTCGCCAACAGTGGTGTTCATGCCGCGCTGGCAACAGCAAACGGCCTGTACCTGGCAGTGTTTGTGATGTGTCTGATTCTGGGCTTCTTCACCAAGCACCGCAGCCACGGCCATGTGACTGACTGATTTATCGGTTTTACTGCCCTGCCGCCATCACGGTTGCAGGGCAGCGCCTATTTAAAATTCACTACCTCTTCCTGCCCCAGATATATGCGGCTTTCGGCTGGCTGGGTTTTGGCAATCACCATTCCATGACGAATGGAATAGTGCACTGGCACCTGTCGCCGCACGGCATCGAACCCATTTTCTGCGGGCAGAATAATCAGGTTAGCGCTATTACCTGGCTGCAAGCCATAATCAGATAAATGCATTGTCCTGGCGCTGTGGGTGGTTATCAGATTCAGCCCATCGTTAATTTGGCTATACCCCATCAACTGACAAATATGTAGCCCCATATGCAGGACTTGCAGCATATTGGCAGTGCCTAGCGGGTACCACGGGTCGAATACATCGTCATGGCCGAAGCAGACATTAATTTCTGCCGCCAACATCTCTTTAACCCGCGTAATACCACGCCGTTTCGGATAAGTATCAAAGCGCCCTTGTAAATGAATATTCACTAATGGATTGGCGACAAAGTTGATACCGGACATTTTCAACAGACGAAATAGCCGGGAAGCATAAGCCCCATTATAGGAGTGCATTGCTGTGGTGTGGCTGGCGGTAACGCGCGCCCCCATATTTTCCCGGTGCGCCAAGGCCGCCACTGTTTCAACAAAACGTGACTGCTCATCATCAATTTCATCACAATGCACATCTACCAGCCGCTGATATTTCTGTGCTAAGGCGAAGGCGATATGCAGAGATTCAACACCATATTCGCGAGTGAATTCAAAATGTGGGATGGCCCCAACCACATCAGCTCCCAGTCGCAGCGCCTCTTCCAACAGCGCGGCACCGTCGGGATAAGAGAGAATCCCCTCTTGTGGGAAAGCGACAATCTGCATATCCACCCATGGGCTGACTTCTTCTTTTACCTCTAACATCGCACTGAGTGCCGTCAGACTAGGATCGGAAACATCCACATGGGTACGGACATGCTGAATACCATTGGCGATTTGCCACTTCAACGTCTGCCATGCCCGCTGTTTAACATCCTCGCGCGTGAGCAAGGCTTTGCGCTCTGCCCAGCGCTCAATCCCCTCAAACAGAGTACCTGACTGATTCCAGCTCGGTTGCCCGGCCGTTTGGGTGGTATCCAGATGGATATGTGGCTCAATAAAAGGCGGCAATGCCAACCCACCTTGCGCATCCAGCACCCCGGCGCCAACCGTCTGCTGTTCCGGCTGCGGGCTAATAGCACTGATTTTGCCCTCCGCGATAGTTATCTGCCAAAAGCCCGCTTGCCCGGCAAGCCGCACATTATTGATAGTGGTGAGTAAGTGATTTGGTAAGGATTGCGTTGTCATCGATGCCTCCATGATCCCTTTTATATTCTGGTCATAACCAAAAGCTATTTGCTTTAGCTTACCCGACCAACAGTATGCTGCCCGATTTTCTTTTCCCGTCATTTAAAATCTAAAACTGAAACCTTTCAGCTAAAGATGAATGAAATCCGCAACTTATCAAAAATCGTTAAAAATCATCCATCTACCACCTTAGAGGTATATGGAAAGCAAATTGATTTACATCAAGAAGTGCGGTGTAGGGAGGATTACTGTAAGCGTAGAAAATTAAAAATTGAGGCAAAAATGAGCAAAGTCAAACTTGCCATCATCGGCAACGGTATGGTCGGCCACCGCTTTATCGAAGACTTATTAGATAAAGCAGATAAAGACCAATTTGAGATAACCGTATTTTGCGAAGAACCGCGCATCGCTTATGACCGGGTACATCTTTCTTCTTACTTCTCCCACCACACTGCGGAAGAGTTATCACTGGTTCGTGAAGGCTTTTATGAAAAGCACGGTGTAAAAGTGCTGGTTGGCGAACGTGCCATCACTATTAATCGCACCGAGAAAGTGATCCATTCCAACAGTGGCCGTACGCTGTATTACGACAAGCTGATTATGGCAACCGGTTCTTACCCGTGGATCCCGCCGATTAAAGGCAGTGAAGGGCAAGATTGCTTTGTCTATCGCACCATTGAAGATCTGAATGCGATTGAGTCTTGTACTCGCCGTAGCAAACGTGGCGCGGTTATCGGCGGCGGGCTGTTAGGGTTGGAAGCCGCTGGTGCCCTGAAAAGCCTTGGCGTTGAAACCCATGTCATTGAGTTTGCACCGGTATTAATGGCCGAACAGCTTGATCCGATGGGGGGTGACCAACTACGCCAGAAGATTGAACGCATGGGGGTCAGAGTCCATACAGGTAAAAATACCCAAGAAATTATTCATTCAGGCCAAAACAGCCGCAAAACCATGCTGTTTGCCGATGGTAGCCAGTTAGAAGTAGATTTTATCGTCTTCTCCACCGGTATCCGCCCACAAGACAAACTGGCACACCAATGCGGCTTAGCCACCGCGCGCCGTGGCGGTATTGCTATCAATGATTATTGCCAAACCTCCGACCCTGATGTGTACGCCATTGGCGAATGTGCCTCATGGCAAGAGCGCACCTTTGGCTTAGTCGCGCCGGGCTATAAAATGGCGCAGGTCACCGCAGACCATCTACTTGGCCGCGAAAACGCCTTCCACGGTGCCGACATGAGTGCCAAACTGAAACTACTGGGCGTGGATGTCGGTGGGATTGGTGATGCTCATGGCCGCACTGAGGGTGCTCGTAGCTACGTTTATCTGGATGAAAGTAAAGAAATTTATAAACGTCTGGTGGTTAGCGCAGATAACAAAACCCTGTTAGGGGCAGTGCTGGTGGGTGATACCACCGATTATGGCAACTTGCTGCAACTGGCACTGAACAACATCGAATTACCAGAAAACCCGGACAGCCTGATTCTGCCGGCCCATGCGGGTAGCAAACCGGCAATGGGCGTGGACTCGCTACCGGACAGCGCGCAAATCTGTTCCTGTTTTGATGTGACTAAAGGCGACATCATTCAGGCTATCGGCCAGGGTTGCCACACCGTTGCCGCACTGAAATCCGCCACTAAAGCCGGTACCGGTTGTGGCGGTTGCATTCCGCTGGTCACCCAGGTACTGAATGCCGAACTGAGTAAGCAAGGCATTGAAGTTAACCATCATTTGTGTGAACACTTTGCCTATTCGCGCCAAGAGTTATATCACCTGATTCGGGTTGAAGGGATTAAGTCCTTCGATGCCTTGCTGGAGAAATACGGTAAAGGTTACGGTTGTGAAGTATGTAAGCCAACCGTAGGGTCACTGCTGGCATCGTGCTGGAATGAGTATATCTTAGAGCCGCAACACACGCCGTTGCAGGATACCAACGATAACTTCCTCGGTAATATTCAGAAAGATGGTACCTATTCGGTTATCCCTCGCTCACCGGGCGGGGAAATCACACCGGATGGCCTGTTAGCCATTGGCCGTATCGCCAAACACTATAATTTGTATACCAAACTGACCGGCTCTCAGCGGGTGGGGATGTTTGGCGCGCAAAAAGATGACCTGCCCGCTATCTGGGCGCAACTCATTGAAGCCGGTTTTGAAACCGGACACGCCTATGCCAAAGCCCTACGTATGGCAAAAACCTGCGTTGGCAGTACCTGGTGCCGCTTTGGTGTCGGCGACAGCGTCGGCTTTGGTGTGGCGCTGGAGCATCGTTACAAAGGCATTCGCACACCGCATAAAATGAAGTTTGGCGTATCCGGCTGTACCCGTGAATGTTCGGAAGCTCAGGGTAAAGATGTCGGAATTATCGCCACCGAAAATGGTTGGAACCTGTATGTCTGTGGTAACGGCGGTATGAAGCCACGTCATGCTGACCTGCTGGCAGCGGATCTGGATGAAGAGACCCTGATGCGCTACCTCGACCGCTTTATGATGTTCTACATCCGCACCGCCGATAAGCTGCAACGCACCTCCGTCTGGCTGGAAAGTCTGGAAGGCGGCATTAATTATCTGCGCGCCGTGATCCTCGACGACAAGTTAGCTATTAACGACCAGTTGGAAGCCGATATTGCCCGCCTACGCGACAAAGTGACCTGTGAATGGAAAGTGACGGTTGAGAACCCAGCAGCACAGGTTCGTTTTGCCCACTTCATTAACAGCCCGCTACGCGACCCGAATGTACAAGTGGTACCTGAACGTGAACAACATCGCCCAGCGCGCCCAGATGAGCGTATCCCAGTCCGGGTGTTGGAATTGGAGGATAACGTATGAGCCAGTGGATTCCACTTTGTCCATTAAACGATATTTTACCCGGTAGCGGCGTATGCGGCTTGATCGGTGAGCAGCATGTCGCGGTTTTCCGCCCTTATGCTGACGAACAACTCTTTGCCATTAGCAATATAGATCCCTTCGCACAGGCCAGTGTGTTATCACGCGGATTAATCGCGGAACATCAAGGTGATCTATGGGTGGCCAGTCCGCTGAAAAAGCAACACTTCCGCCTGCATGATGGTTTCTGTCTGGAAGATGAAAGTCGCTCAGTTGCCCATTATGACGTGCGAGTTCGCGACGGCATGGTGCAAGTCAAAGCGTGATAAATAACAGTTATCCGGTCAGTACCAGATAACCATAAAATAACTCTCGATCACAGGTATGAGTATGTATACAGATACGATCAACAAATGCGCCGCCAACGCGGCTCGCATCGTCAAGTTATCAAAAGAAAGCCCGTTGGGTTTCTGGATTGGCTCAGCAATGGCCGGTGCCTACGTCGGCCTTGGCATTATTCTGATTTTCACACTGGGTAACCTAATCGATCCTGCTTACCGCCCACTGGTAATGGGAGCCACCTTCGGCCTGGCGCTGACGTTGGTCATTATTGCGGGTTCCGAGTTGTTCACCGGTCACACCATGTTCCTGACTTTCGGTGTGAAGGCCGGCACCATCAAATCCAGCCAGATGTGGGCAGTATTGCCACAAACCTGGCTGGGAAATCTACTGGGTTCCGTTTTTGTGGCTCTGCTCTATTACTACGGTGGCGGTAACCTGCTGTCGGTGGATACCAGCTTGGTACACACCGCGGCATTAGCAAAAACCTCTGCGCCCGCTATGACCTTATTCTTCAAAGGTGTATTATGTAACTGGCTGGTTTGTCTGGCGATCTGGATGGCAATCCGTGTGGAGGGTGCCGCCAAATTTATCGCTATCTGGTGGTGTTTACTGGCCTTTATTGCCTCAGGCTACGAGCACTCTGTCGCCAACATGACACTGTTTGCCCTGTCTTGGTTTGGTAATCATAGCGAGGCCTACACCTTAAGTGGCATCGGTCACAACCTGTTGTGGGTAACCCTGGGTAATACCTTGTCAGGCGCAGTCTTTATGGGCCTTGGCTACTGGTATGCCACACCACGGGAAAACCGCCCGCAACCTGCGGCAGTTAACGCGCCGCAAGCTGTGAAACAGTAACGTACTGAGAATGTTGATTAAGGGGAAACGTGCCGTTGGAGCCATTCGGTGTAAACCATCGAAGCGCCACGGGGTATGGTCGCCCCTTCAATCACTGAACTTATCAATAGCCACTTCCGCCCCTAGACTGAAGGATTGCCGATGGACTACTTCCCGATTTTCTGCCAACTGCAACATAAAGCCTGCCTGTTGGTCGGCGGTGGTGAAGTTGCCGAACGCAAGGCTCGCTTGCTGCTGGATGCGGGTGCGGTAATTACCGTCAATGCCTGTGAGTTTACGCCACAGTTTCACCACTGGGCGGAACAGGGGCTGCTCACATTAGTCTGCGGCGAATTTGTACCGGATTTGTTGGCAGAGAAGTGGCTGGTGATTGCAGCAACTGATCAGGTGGCAGTCAACGCCTTGGTCTATCAGAGCGCCAATCTACAGCGGGTGTTCTGCAATGTGGTGGATGACCCGAAACGCACCAGCTTTATCATGCCGTCCATCATTGATCGCTCGCCGATTATGATAGCGATATCTTCCGGCGGTAAAGCCCCTGTATTGGCGCGCTTGCTGCGCGAAAAACTCGAGGCAATGTTGCCACAGCATTTGGGCCAATTGGCACAATTGGCGGGCAATTTGCGCCAGCGGGTGAAGCAACATTTTACCGCGATGGCCGATCGCCGCCGCTTTTGGGAAAAACTGCTTACTCACGACCGCCTGGCGCAATCATTGGCTAACGACGATCAGCGACAAATCGAACAACATATTGAGCATCTGTTCAATGCGCCGCTGAGTGATCGCGGTGAGGTGGTTCTGGTGGGTGCCGGGCCGGGAGATGCCGGTTTGCTGACGTTAAAAGGGTTACAGCAGATCCAACAAGCAGACGTGGTGGTGTATGACCGGTTGGTGTCTGATGAGGTGATGAATCTGGTACGGCGCGATGCCGAGCGGATTTTTGTCGGAAAAGAGTCCGGCTACCATTGCGTTCCGCAAGAAAGTATCAATCAGCTCCTATTGCAACAGGCACAGCAGGGTAAACGAGTGGTACGCTTGAAAGGTGGTGACCCGTTTATTTTTGGCCGTGGCGGCGAAGAGTTGGAAACACTGGCAGAAGCGGGGATTCCGTTCTCGGTAGTGCCGGGAATTACCGCAGCTTCCGGCTGCTCCGCCTACAGCGGGATACCCCTGACTCACCGTGATCATGCGCAAAGTGTGCGTTTGATTACCGGTCATGCCAAAAAAGACGCTCAATTAGATTGGGCCAATCTGGCGGCAGAGAAACAAACGCTGGTGTTTTATATGGGGTTATCCCAGGCGGGAGAAATTCAGCAGCAACTGATTCAACATGGGATGCCGGCTACCACGTCTGTGGCATTGGTGGAAAATGGCACCTCGCGGCATCAACGTGTAGTCAGCGGCGAACTGAGCCAATTGGGATTACTGTCCCAGCAGGTCAACAGCCCTAGCCTGATCATCGTCGGTAGCGTGGTCCGTTTACGTGAAAAACTGAATTGGTTCTCCAGTACTGATCACAGCAAAACAGCGGAACAGGTAGAAAAGGTGGGTTAGGAAACCTTGCTGATGAAGGGGGCAAACCCCCTTCATATTATTGAGTCTTACGGATGGGCGACAAAACCGATAGCGTCGTACACTTTAGCTAATGTCTGTTGCGCGCGAGCACGCGCCTTGGCAGCCCCTTCACGCATCACTTCCTGCAAGAAAGCCTCGTCTTCACGATAAGTGTGATAACGCGCCTGTAGCTCTGTCAGCATGCCCGAGACAGCATCCGCCACGGCACCTTTCAAATGACCATACATCTGGCCTTCAAACTGTGCTTCCAGCTCAGGAACTGACTGACCCGTCACACCTGACAAGATATCCAGCAAGTTAGAAACACCGGCTTTCTTTTCTACGTCATAACGGATAACTGCTGGCTCGTCTGAGTCCGTCACCGCGCGCTTAATCTTTTTAACCACCGATTTCGGATCTTCCAGCAGTTCAATGACGTTATTGCGATTGTCATCAGATTTAGACATCTTTTTGGTCGGGTCTAGCAAAGACATTACCCGCGCACCGGCTTTCGGAATAAACGGCTCAGGGATTTTGAAAATATCACCATACAACGCATTGAATCGACCAGCGATATCGCGGCTCAGCTCCAGATGTTGCTTCTGGTCTTCACCGACTGGCACCTGATTAGTTTGATAGAGCAAAATATCCGCCGCCATCAATACAGGATAATCAAACAAACCGGCATTAATGTTTTCAGCATAGCGGGCTGACTTATCTTTGAACTGAGTCATTCGGCTCAATTCACCAAAATAGGTATAGCAGTTCAGCGCCCAGCTTAGCTGAGAGTGTTCAGGCACATGGGACTGAACGAAAATCGTACTCTTTTTCGGATCGATACCGCAAGCCAGATACAGCGCCAACGTATCTAAGGTTCTTTTGCGTAACTGCGCCGGATCTTGACGGGCAGTAATGGCATGCAGATCAACGATGCAATAAATGCACTCATAATCATCCTGCATCTGTACCCACTGACGCAGCGCACCCATGTAATTGCCAATGGTCAATTCGCCGGACGGTTGCGCGCCGCTAAATACGATAGGCTTGATTGGTTTACTGGATACAGTGGTTAATTCAGTGGGTTTACTCATTTTATACATCCTGATCTTTTAAAGACGACAGCCCGATGGCGGGCAACAGATCGGCAAAATGCTCCAGCACGCAATCGGGGTGACTGGTGGCAATAGCTTCGCCGTAGTTATATCCATAGGTCAGCCCAATACAAGGGCAACCCGCGGCCTGCGCAGCCATAATGTCATTACGCGAATCGCCGACAAACAGCATTTCGCTGGCGCGAAGGCCAAGTTTAGCTAACAGTAAATAGAGCGGGGCCGGATGCGGTTTTTTCACTACCACATCGTCGCCACCAATAATTACTGAGAAATAATCTGCGATACCCAGTGATGCCAGCAAAGGAGCAACAAACGGCGTCGGCTTATTGGTAATCAGCCCCATCGGCAAACCATGGGCTGCCAGTTGAGCCAGCGTAGCTTTCACTTGCGGGAATAGCTGGCTCCCCTGTTCAACCGTTTTGGCATAATAGTGATCAAACAGCTCACGGGTATGTGTGACTGACTGAGCATCCGGCTCATGACCTGCCCAGCGTAACGCACGCTCGACCAAAATATCAGCACCATTGCCAATCCAGGTGGATACCAGTGCGTTACCGGCAACCGGTAAGCCTTGATGCTGCAACGCCATATCAATAGCACTGGCAAGGCCTGGTGCGCTATCAACCAATGTACCGTCCAGATCGAACGCCACACCACGGATAGTATCGAATTTAGTCATGAGCAGACATCGCCAGCTCACTGCGCATAGCATCAATCACCGCAGCATAATCCGGTTGGCTGAAAATAGCTGAACCCGCTACAAACATATCAGCACCAGCCGCCGCAATCTGGCGAATATTGTCGACTTTCACCCCGCCATCCACTTCCAGGCGAATGTCATAGCCACTGGCATCAATCAATTTACGTACCTGACGTAACTTATTCAGTGTTTCAGGAATAAATGACTGGCCGCCGAAACCGGGGTTAACTGACATCAACAAGATGACATCCAGCTTATCCATTACATAATCAAGATAACTCAGCGGCGTAGCAGGGTTAAACACCAAGCCCGCCTTGCAGCCATTCTCTTTGATCAGTTGTAAGGTACGGTCGACGTGTTCAGAGGCTTCGGGATGGAATGAAATATACGTGGCACCCGCTTTGGCAAAATCCGGGACGATACGGTCAACCGGTTTTACCATCAGATGCACATCAATCGGCGCGGTAATACCATAGTCACGCAGGGCCTGACACACCATCGGCCCGATGGTCAGATTAGGAACGTAATGATTGTCCATCACATCAAAATGCACAACATCAGCCCCGGCCGCGAGCACCTTGGCGGTATCTTCACCCAAACGGGCAAAATCGGCTGACAGAATAGATGGGGCAATTAAAAACTTTTTCATCCGCGTCTCCAAACGTATCTCTTTGTTCTATAAAACATCTTCCTGACAGATGGCGCATCTACGTCAGGGGTTCTATTTCATAAACCATTGGGTTTGAATCTTTACCGAGCGGCATTCCCGCTCAGCTATACAGCGCCAAAAGCTCGTTCACTTTACTACGACCAAGAATATTACGGCTGATAGTACGGCGCGCTTTCACCACATGCAGTGACGCCTGATGATACCAATTGCGCGTCAGCTCTGTATCGTGGTTAGAAATCAGAACTGGAATCTTGCTTTCGGCCGAAAGTTGATAAGCCAGACGAGCCAGATTCTGTTGATCCACAATGCCAAAGTTATTGGTGTGATATGCCGTAAAATTCGCCGTCGCTGACAATGGCGCATACGGAGGATCGCAATAAACTACCGCCCCATGCACTGCTTTTAAGAGAGTTTCCTGATAATGCTCACAAACGAATACCGCATTTTGCGATTTTTCAGCAAACCAATAAAGCTCTACCTCAGGGAAATAAGGTTTTTTATAACGACCAAAAGGCACATTGAATTCACCGCTCAAATTATAACGACACAGGCCGTTATAACAATGGCGATTCAGATAGAGAAATAATAATGCGCGGCGATAAGCATCAGTACTGGCGTTAAACTCTTGACGCAGTAGGTAAAACTGCTCGGATTTATTGAAGTCGCCCGTAAACAAAACACGGGCGTCACGCACAAAATCATCAGTGCGTTCCTTCACGATATTGTAGAGGTTGATAAGATCGCTGTTGATATCGGCCAGTATGTAAGACTCATACTCAGTGTTAAGAAACACCGAACCCGCACCGACGAATGGCTCTATCAAGCAGTCTCCCGCTGGAAGATGGCGTCGTATGTCATCAACCAGCGGATATTTCCCACCAGCCCATTTTAAAAAAGCGCGGTTTTTCTTCATGCCGTCAGTTAGCTACTTAATAATTCAGAGCCGCAGATTGTACTCTGTTTCAAACAGCACATCAGCGCACAAATAAGAATGATTTATTTTTTAAGGTCTTGCTGCACTTGTTGTACAGGTTTAACCCACGGTTTTTTCGCCTGAACATCGGCTGGTAGCGTCGTGATGGCCCTTTTTGCATCAGCAGAAGAGGGGTAGTTACCACTTACTAAAATATACCAAGGTTTACCATCACGTTTAGTTTCATAGACATGATAGTCAGTTAATTTTTGCTGTTTAGCATAGACATTCAATGTGTCTGAGCGTGATGCGCTGCTCAGTTGTAACGTGAAATGGTTACCTGGTGCATTCTTTAAGGTACTACTGCTGCCAACGGAACCTGATTTGGTCACCGCAGATGCCGCTGGAGAAACCACGGTGGTCGGTTTTTTATGGTTGCTGGTTGGCAGCTTAGCTGCTGTCGTAGCTTGTTTCTGCGACGGGTGGGTAATGGTTTCACCCGTAGCCGGTGCCGGTGCTTTAGCCCCTTTTGAACCAGAAACCGTTGCAGGTGCCGTCGGCAAGGTGGATGTCTGACCGTCGTTCATATTCTGAGACAAGGTATCAACCTGCCCCTGAGTTTGAGAAAGTGCATCAGACATATTGCCTGGCAATTCAACACGCTGAGTCGGGCTGTTCGCCGAAGGCGGCACTGAAGCTTCAGTTGGCGTTGGCGAAATTGGCGGAGCACTAATATCCTGTGGCTGAGCCGAGTTCTTCACGCCATTGGCATCATGACCGTCGCTGGCATTGTTTGCTACACCGGGCTGAGTGTTATTGCCGCTAGTGAGTGAAGATGAATCAGACAGATTAATATTTCTCGCTGCATCAACATTCGGGTTTTGCTGGGATGCTTCATGCTCAGTCGGGGCTTTCAGGGCTGAACCGATGGCGATAATGATCAACAAAAGCACTAAAATGCCGATACCAATCATGATGTGTTGGCGTGAAACAGCAAGCTTAGGTCCGGCCGAGGACTTACGGGCACGTGTAGGACGACGGTCACTGCTATCTGGTTTCAGATCGTCTTCCGGCTTTAAATCATCCATCTAAACCCTCCAACTAGAGGCAAAAGCCCACCGCATTGATCACTGCGATCTGGCTGATTGATTTTACTGACTGCAAACAGGCTAAATCGCCCGTAGCAAAGGAATATGATGTTCTTATAGTACAACATCTTAGAACTTATGCGCATACCCTTCGTACTTGAAGCCGCAAAGGTACTAGCCACCCTCTCTTCCAAATCGCTAACTTGCGTCAGCTCAGCAGAATTATGAGCCTCACCAGGGATTACCCTGCGGGCCAGCACAAGTGTTGTTCAAAATGGTTTACAACCAATTTGCCTTTCCCTTGTTGCCTACAAGCTACTCCAATAACTATGGGTATCGAACATATAAATATCGGACTTATGCCATTTTTATAACTGGCAATCAGCTATCGATGCCAACACCGTGTCATGTGCAATACCGCTACGGATTTCTGATTTACCAATAGCCGTTGGCAGTACCAGACGAAGCTCGCCTGCCAGTACTTTTTTATCCCGCATCATATGCGGCAGATAAGACTCTGGTGTCATTTCCTGCGGCCCGCAGACCGGCAGACCGGCTCGTAACAGTAGTTGTTTGATACGCTCAACATCACTGGCTGAGAACTGACCTAATCGACGGGAGGTGTGTGCTGCCATCATCATTCCCGCAGCAACGGCTTCGCCGTGTAACCAGACGCCATAGCCCATTTCAGCCTCAATAGCATGACCATAAGTATGGCCCAAATTGAGTAATGCGCGCATACCGCTCTCTTCACGTTCATCGGCAGCAACAACATCGGCTTTTAATTCGCAGCAACGGCGGATGCAGTAAGCTAACGCTGACATATCCAGTGCGAGTAATGCATCGATATTATCTTCTAACCAATCAAAGAAAGCCGCATCAAGAATGATGCCATATTTGATAACTTCAGCCAGCCCGGAGGCAAGCTCACGCGAAGGGAGAGTGTTAAGGCAATTAAGGTCAACCACTACCGATGCTGGTTGATAGAACGCACCAATCATGTTCTTGCCCAGTGGATGATTTACTGCGGTTTTGCCACCGACAGAGGAATCCACCTGAGACAGTAAGGTAGTAGGAACTTGAATAAAGCGAACGCCGCGCTGATAGCAAGCCGCAGCAAAACCGGTCAGGTCGCCTACTACACCGCCACCTAAGGCAACAAGTGTAGTATCACGACCATGCGGTTTTTCCAGAAGGGCAGAAAATACCTGCTCCAGAACACTCAGAGATTTGTACTGCTCACCGTCAGGTAAAATCACCTGATCAACTTTAATGCCACTTTGTTCCAACACTGCCCGGAGCGAATCCAGATAGAGTGGAGCCAGCGTTTGGTTAGTTACCAGCATTACCTGGTCACCCGCCTTTAGTGGCGCAAAAGAGGCCGAATCATTGAACAATCCGGCAGCAATCGTAATGGGGTAACTACGTTCCCCTAACGTGACAGTAATCTTCTCCATGTCGCGCTCAGTAACCTTCTTAACTTACGCCCGGAGGCATTAGTAAAATGCTAAAATCAGTTACTTTCCAGCATGTTGATAATCTGGTTAGCAACAACTTTCGCGCTTTGATCGTCAGTGCGGATGGTGACATCTGCAATTTCTTCGTACAACGGATTACGTTCTTTTGCCAGTGCTTCTAACACTTCACGTGGAGGCGCATCAACCTGCAACAACGGACGTTTTTTGTCGCGCTGTGTACGGGCCAACTGCTTCTCGATTGTAGTTTCTAAATAAACCACAACGCCACGGGCTGACAAACGGTTACGGGTTTCTCTGGATTTAACAGAGCCACCACCGGTTGCCAGAACAATGCCTTGTTTTTCCGTCAGTTCATTAATAACTTTTTCTTCACGATCGCGGAAACCTTCTTCGCCTTCCACGTCGAATACCCAGCCCACGTCAGCTCCGGTACGTCGCTCAATTTCTTGATCAGAGTCGAAAAACTCCATATTGAGTTGCTGAGCTAACTGACGACCAATAGTGCTTTTGCCGGCACCCATAGGCCCAACCAGAAAGATATTGCGTTTCTCTGCCATGTTTTTGGTATTACTAAGACTATTCGTTAATGATAACCCGCCCCGCCAATCAAATCAGCGGCGGGACCTAAACTGAAACCTCATGAGCGATAGTGCGAGATCAGACGGAAAATTATCTCAGCACTTCTGGTAGTTTGGCAACCGAATAAATCGTTGTACACGTCGTGGGAGGGAAACCATACGTTTTTATCGGCGTATCAACGTTATTAAAACCTCGGAGCTCAATTCGGTAACCCTTGTAAGCTAAATCGGAGGCAGCGTCAAATTTAGAAGCCTCCTATCACACAAAAAGTTGCAGAAAGTCACCAAGATTGGTCTGTTTTCATAAAACACCCCCCCATAAGGCTCAAGCACTGATTAGCCTTGGCGTGATGAAAATCACTAACTCCCGCCGACTTTGTTGTTGGGTGTCTTGTTTGAACAGCGCGCCCAGCCAAGGGATATCGGCCAGGATGGGCACTTTATTAATTCCCTGACTATTTTTTTGCTGGAAAATCCCCCCAAGCACAATAGTTTCCCCATCGTTTACGGTTATTTGGGTTTTTATTTCCTGCTTATCTATTAATAAAGCTTCACTATCTCCGCGTTTAATTGCCATTCCGGGCATATTTTGGCTGATTTTCAAGTTTAGAGTAATCTTGCCATTACGCAGTATTTTCGGTGTCACTTCCATCCCTAATACTGCCTCTTTAAACTCAATAGTAGGCACCCCTTTTTTACCCCGCGAGACCGTATAAGGAATATCAGAACCTTGCTTGATACTGGCAGTTTGCTGATGGGATGTCACCAGCCGAGGGCTGGCAATAATATCAACCTGATTTTCTTGCTCCAGCGCGCTCAATTCCAGTTCCAGCAGACGCCCGCCGATACGGGCAACATTGAATCCAGCGCTGAGGGCGCTATTGGGGAGTGGCAAATTCACATTAAAATTATTCACTCTCAGCGCACGGGGCTGCGTTGCTTCGTCCATACCCCAACGCACACCAAGTTCATGCAAATTTTCCCGACTCATAGTTACGATGTGTGCCGCTAACTGCACTTGCTGTAAAGGCAAATCCATCTCTGCCAGCCAACTTTTCAATAGTGCTAAAGAGGCGGGAGTATCGCGAATTAATAATGTATTAGTACGTTTATCTACCACTACGCTACCCAGTGGCGATAGCAACCCACCTTCAGGAAGAGTCAAACTGTCGGCAACTTGTTCAGCATCAGCATACTGCAAGGCCAGTGAGAAATTATTTAGGGACTCAGATGCATCTTTCTGTTCCGCCCGTTGCTGTCTTTCTTGTATCTCCTGTTCGGTAAAAACCATCATTACCGACCCTTCGCGCTCTACTTTCAGACGGCCCATACGCAAAATAATCGCCAAAGCCTGCTCCCACGGAACATCCGCCAATCTCAGGCTGAGATTACCGTCAACCCCGGCGGCAATGACTAAATTCAGTTGCTGATAATCCGCCAGTGCCTGCAACACTACCGCTATCGGCGCATCTTGAAACTCCAGGGTTACCGGCGGCCCACTTTTTGCGCTAAAGGCACGACTTGTGAGTAATACCAGCAGCAGCATCATCACCCCAGCACTGAGTGTTGGGGTAAGCCCACTCCGGGTTTTCGTAGTAGAAACATTCATCAGACTAATTCCTTTTATGTCCTGTATATTTGAAACGGTAAGAGTGCTTATGCTGCCCAGCCAAGCTCTTTAGTGATGATAATAATCATCTAAAAAAACCCGTTAGTTAGTGCATCAGCAGCACCACTGGCTCCGACAATCCAGAGCAAAAGCCAACTAAGCCAGTATTCTGTAGGCTCACCTGCCGTGAGCCAATATGGGTAACTTGCCAAGTTGACAACAGCCGTGAGCCGACCACTAGCTTCTGCCAGCGGCCCTCTGGCCGCAGTATCCAACCAGAAGAGTAATCTCCTCCCCTGATAACCCCTTGTAATCGCCAATGAGTGAGTTTCTCCCGCTCACCATCACATGGCTGTGCTGATAGGTCCTGAAAAGGATTACGCCCTGTGGCGGTCAATAAGGGGTCGGCATAAGCCACAGGTGCCAGTGATACGATTATCAGAGAGACTATCTTTAGAGGCCCCATACCGTGCTCCCTTTGCCGCTACTCATTGACGCCACCTGCGAGATATTCTTTCAGGCTTAATTTCACCAACAGTACGGAATTATCACTATTAATCTCAACCAGCTGGGTCTGAACAGGGGTGGGGATTTCGGCTAGTTGACGAAATAAATGGAGTAATCCATAGAAATTGACCCGCAGAGTAGCGTGCCACTGTTGGTGCCTTATGGAATCCACTGCGGCCTCGCCAACTGGCCCGGATTGTCGCTGCCAGCGAATGACTTGCCCGCCAAACGGGGCAATCAATTCATCGGTCAGATGGGCCATTGAACTATCAAGTGACAACCACGATGCCTCCCTTTCTTTCAATACCATCATTTGCTGACGAACCAGAGAAAGTGAGGGTAACGGTGCCAAAGCCGCCTGATGATGATCAACCTGTTGCTGATGTTGAATAATCTTATCTGCGGTGAGCCTCTGCTGTTGCCATGCAGGACGTAATAACATGCCATAAGCCATTACACTTAAAAGCCCAAGAAAAACCCACTGCCCTATCAAGATTTGCCAACCCGGCCTATCCATCCAATGTTGCAGCCGCTTATTCATCACTACCTCTTTCATCACTATCTCTGTCCTGCCAGTCGGCCCAAACCGCAAAGCGAAAATTACCGTCATCCTGCTGAGCAATTTTTTGTAAATGCACTGTTGTGAAGAGAGGCGAGCGGCCTAAACGCACTACAAAGAGATTAATTGCGGCATAACTCTGGCTAATTACCTCAAAAACCACCTTATCGCCTTGTGGTATCAGGCTGACCAACCAGCAGCTATCTGGAATTTGCTGCGATAGCTGCTGCAATAATATTGAATATCGCTGGGCAAGTTGGTGGGCCTGACGATAAATCTGAGCGCGCTGTTCCCGATGCCGTAGTTGTGCCATTGCCTGTTGCACCTCTTGATGGTGCTGGCCTAAGGCTATTTGCTGCTGGGATAGCGCTGCCAGACGGATTTGTTGGCTGAAATTTACTACCCGTGATTGCAGTTGTATTACAACCAGTAGGATGGCTAAAAATAGGCATTGGCATAAACCTAGATTGCGCCAAAAACGGTAACGGGATGATTGACGTTCTGCACGCCATAACGAAAAATTAACTTGATACATCAGTCGTCTGCCGGGCGTAATGCCAGCCCTCCGGCCAGAATAAATGCAGCGGGAGATCGCGGCAGTGGCGGTTGATACTGGGCAAAAGCCGTAAAGGGTGACCAGCCGGTGGTATTTTCAACCGGGGCATCATCCACCACATTACTGTAATACACCGTTATCGGTATTCCACTCTGCTCGGGATAACGCGCCTGAAGTTGTCTCAGCAACGTCGGTAATGGATTGAATGTAGTAGGCGGCTGGCCTGGTGCTACATCCTCTGAGTCGGCTGCTACCACACCAAAGTCAAACGGCATGTCAGCCGATGACACCCACAGCCACTCACTCTCCAAACGGTGAACCAACCAATATGGTCCCGATAATCCTGCCGCCATCGCCATATAACGAAGAGCGCAGGGGGTAATATCAATCATATCGGAAGGTAAACCCGCTTGATGCAAGCACGCCTGCCATTGCTGAACTTCTGACTGACGGGCGGCGGTGATGATTAACTCACTACTGGCTGTGGTTTCACTACGATAATCGAGGGCTAAAGCCTGACTGCCGAGCGGAAAGACCTTACTTGCTGCGGCTTTGATAAAACCATCACGCTGCGGTTCGCGTAAACGCCGGTCCGGTGTCGGAATAGTGTGTTGCAATATGCGCTGTGCGGGCAATGCGATACGTAATGAAATATGTTTTGGTAATTGTTTACGCAATAATTTGAGTTTGTCGCTAACCATATCTGGCTGTTGTAAAATACCCTCCCGCAAAACGCCAGAAGGTAAGGTTTGATGCCACCAGTAGCGCAGTTGCCAGCCATAGCGGCGTCTGACAACAGCCAAAGCACGTATAGCATCTATTTGAATATCTAGCCCAACCTGCCAATATTGTGAGTACATCTTTGTCGACCTCCATGTCGAGAGACAATAAAAGAACGTATCCATGTTACGGGCTTGCCTTTATACTACGGCGCGGTTGTTTATAAACTGCCCAATTGACATTGAATGGGAAATCTCAGGTGAAGTTCGTAAAGTATTTTTTGATCCTTACAGTGTGTTGCATTTTACTGGGAGCAGCCTCGATATTTGGCCTGTACAAATATATTGAGCCACAGCTACCCGATGTTGCCACGCTGAAAGATGTCCGGCTGCAAACACCTATGTTGGTGTATAGCGCCGAAGGCGAATTGATCGCTCAATACGGTGAAAAACGCCGTATCCCGTTGACATTAAAACAAATTCCACCAGAAATGGTGCATGCATTTATTGCTACGGAAGATAGCCGATTCTATGAGCATCACGGTGTGGACCCGGTTGGGATCCTACGTGCTGCCTCAATTGCTATGGTTTCTGGGCGTGCCTCACAAGGGGCAAGTACCATTACCCAGCAATTGGCTCGCAACTTCTTCTTAAGCCCGGAACGGACTTTGATACGTAAAATCAAGGAAGCCTTTCTGGCCATTCGTATCGAACAATTACTGACCAAAGATGAAATCCTTGAACTGTACCTGAACAAGATTTATCTCGGCTACCGTGCCTATGGTGTCGGTGCGGCAGCTCAGGTCTATTTCGGCAAAGAAGTCAATGAGTTGACCCTCAGCCAGATGGCGATGATCGCCGGTTTGCCAAAAGCGCCATCCACCTTCAACCCGCTCTATTCACATGACAGAGCAGTGGCACGCCGTAACGTAGTGCTCTCGCGTATGCTGGATGAAAAGTACATCACCCAGGCGCAGTACGATCAGGCGCGCAGTGAAGATCTGGTTGCCAACTACCATGCTCCGCAAATCGCCTTCTCAGCGCCTTATCTGTCAGAAATGGTGCGGCAGGAGATGATTAAGCGTTACGGTGAGAATGCCTATACCGACGGCTATCAGGTCTATACCACCATAACCAGAAAGCTCCAGTTGGCGGCGGTCGACTCATTGCGTGCCAATGTGCTGGCTTATGATATGCGCCATGGTTATCGAGGCCCGTCCAATGTGTTGTGGAAAGTGGGCGAAAGCGCATGGGGCCGCGAGCAGATTATCGATTCACTGAAAACCTTGCCGGTCTATGGCCCACTGCTGCCTGCGGTGGTGACCGAAGCTAATACGACGCAAGCAACGGCACTGTTGGCAGATGGCAGCAACGTGACCTTACCAATGTCCGGCATGCGTTGGGCACGTCCGTTTAAATCGGATAACGCCCAAGGGCCAACACCAAAACAAGTGACCGATGTGGTGCAGCCTGGCCAGCAGATTTGGGTAAGAAAAGTAGAAGATAATTGGTGGCTGGCACAGGTGCCGGACGTCAACTCAGCCTTGGTTTCTATCGATCCAAACAATGGTGCGGTTAAAGCGCTGGTCGGCGGTTTTGACTTTAACCAAAGTAAATTTAACCGTGCGACACAGGCACTACGCCAGGTCGGTTCGAATATCAAACCCTTCCTGTATACCGCGGCAATGGACAAAGGTCTGACGCTGGCAACCATCCTCAATGACCTGCCAATTACACGCTGGGATGCGGGTGCAGGCACCGATTGGCGGCCAAAAAATTCACCACCGACTTACGACGGCCCAATTCGTTTACGCCAAGGTTTAGGTCAATCGAAGAACGTGGTGATGGTGCGGGCAATGCGTGCCATGGGTGTGGATTATGCGGCTGAATACCTGCAACGCTTTGGTTTCCCAGCACAAAATATTGTGCACTCAGAATCCCTGGCATTAGGTTCCGCCTCCTTTACGCCATTGCAGTTAGTCCGTGGTTATGCCGTGTTGGCAAACGGCGGCTATCTGGTCGATCCCTATTTCATCACCAAGATAACTGATGATGTGGGCAATGTGCTGTTCGAAGAGAAACCGAAGATTGTCTGTGAAGAGTGTAACTTACCGGTTATTTACGGTGACACTCAGCGCTCAGTTGTTCTGTCTGATGATAACATCGAAAACGTCGCCACCTCGCAGAACAATAACGCCAGTAATGTGCCAATGCCTGAGTTAGAAAAAGTGACGCCCGAACAGGCCAAGCTCAACGGTGACCAGCAATACGCACCCCATGTGATAAGCACGCCGTTGGCCTTTTTGATTCGTGATGCGTTGAACTCAAATATCTTCGGGGAACCGGGTTGGATGGGTACCGGCTGGCGTGCCGGGCGTGACCTGAAACGCAAGGATATTGGCGGTAAAACCGGTACCACTAACAACTCAAAAGATGCTTGGTTCTCTGGCTACGGCCCGGATACCGTGACCTCCGTCTGGATTGGCTTCGATGACCATCGCCGCGACTTAGGCCGCAGCTCTGCATCAGGGGCCATATCAGATCAGATCTCTGGTGCTGAAGGTGGGGCGAAGAGTGCACAACCTGCATGGGATGACTTTATGAAAGCGGCCCTTGAAGGTTTGCCAGAAAAACCGGTTTCTCCACCGCCGGGTATTGTCAGCGTAGTGATTGATAAGCAGACGGGTAAGTTATCCAGTGGCGGACCAGGCAGTCGTTCAGAGTACTTTATCGAGGGGACACAACCCACCGAGTATTCAGTACATGAAGCAGGGACGACTCTAATGGATAACGGGCAGACTCACGAGTTGTTCTGATGGAGTTGTTCTGTAAACGCTGATGGCCTGAGTATCAAGACGGAGCAGCGCCAATAAAAAAGCCGGGAGCTCGTAACAGAGTCCCGGCTTTTTTATCTCTGACCATTACTTATTAAGAAATGCCTGAGCCAGAAAAAGGGCACTAACATTACGGGCCTCGCGAAAATCAGGCTCATCCAGCAGTGCCATCATATTGGCGATCGGCCAGCGGACTTGTGGCAGGGGTTCCGGCTCGTCACCCTCCAGACTTTGTGGATAGAGGTTATGAGCAATAACAATATTCATTTTGCTAGAGAAATAGGACGGAGCCATCGTCAGCTTACTGAGATAATCAAAGCTTTTAGCACCAAAGCCAACCTCTTCCATCAGTTCACGATTCGCCGCCTCCAGCACACCTTCGCCCGGATCAATCAACCCTTTGGGGAAGCCCAGCTCATACTCTTCAATACCCACGGCATATTCACGAATCAGCAGGAGATCATCGCCAATAATCGGCACTATCATCACCGCTTCACGGTTTGATGGCCGCATTCGTTCATAAACGCGTTGTACGCCATTACTGAACTCCAGATCCACCGCTTCAACAGTAAACAAGCGGGAGTGGGCAACCGTTTCTATTTTAAGAATTTTAGGTTTTTGCAGGTGTTTCATGATAGCCCCAATTTAAATACTCACCGCCTATCGGACTTGCATCAGGATAACCAGAGCTATTTTATGGTTACTTAGTAAGCCACTTTTTGCCGATAACGATTAACCCAACACTTTATACTGGAATTTATTAGAACTTGATCACATTGTGCGTTAGTGAGAACCTTTATCGCAATCTCAGTTAGATATAATTTACCTGTTTTTAACATGACGTCGAGTTTAGTCAAGATTCAACCGGTTAAATTTCATCCTACCCTCACTCAACACACGTTAAAAAATGTGTTTGAAAATAGGATTATGCTGATATTACCGCTGTTTTAGCCTTGCTATCCTTATCAATCTACGGGCAGTTTAAGAGCACTTGCATTAGGTTTTTTGATGAATAATAGCGTGTAAAATGCTAGTTCACTGAATGACTCTGTTATATGCCTTGGTACTGTTTTTACGCATAATATGCATTCTTTCATAGAGTTGACGTAAGTCAGAGGCGCTCGGATGGGGATGGGATGAGCACAATAGTCTTAATATTGGCCTTACTGTTGACCAGTCTGATCGCGGTAGGTTTGTTATGGTGGTTCCGATTCCGCCACCCCGCCCCCGTAACTGCAATACTGCCGTTCGCTAAACCTATTCACCGTAAACTCACCGCGGAAGAACGGGTTAATATTGAGAATTATCTGCTCGGTCAGCAAGAGAAGCTCGGATTCAAATCCCAGTCAACTTTTGACACCCGCACACTGACGAACAGCAATCTTGCGCCAGCAAAGCTGACTCTAACTCCACAAAGCGAAAATGTTTATTCGGTTACCCGCGCCATCACCCGCTACGGCGTGGCGAGTGACGAACCCAATAAATGGCGTTATTACCTTGATTCGATTGAAGTTCACCTACCGGCTTCGTGGGAACAATATATCGCTCAGGATAATGACGTAGAACTTATCCAAACGCAGACGATTCCTTTGGTGATCTCCCTTAATGGGCATACGCTTAAAAATCACCAGGCTGAGAATAGCTACCAGCCTATCTTGCCTTCTCCAGCGCAAAATGCCTCAATCCGCAAAGCGGACAGCGAACATATAGAGCTGTTGAATATCCGCAAGGAAACACCCGAAGAATATGCCTTACATGGTGCTAATGGCTTAAAAGAAGCCGCTGCGATCTGTCTGGCATTGTTATTACTGTTTTTCGCACTCACCGGTCCGGCGGTTACACTGCCCTGGCTGATTATTGTGGCGATAACGTTAACCGGTTGGGCATGCTGGAATATGTTCCGCCCGTTATCTGAAAAAGATTTGCGTGAAGTCCATTGCTTGAGCGGTACGCCAAAGCGCTGGGGGCTGTTTGGTGAATCGAACCAAGGGCAGATGAATAACATCTCGCTCGGGATTGTCGACCTGATTTATCCGGCCCATTGGGGGCCCTATTTTGCTCATGACCTGGGCAAGAAAACCAACATTGATATCTATCTCAACCGTCAGGTCGTGCGTCAGGGGCCTTTTTTATCCCTGCATGACGAAATGAAACATTTCCCGTTACAGCGCTGGGGGAAAAACCTGACGCTTATTGCCGGCTCACTGTTAATAATGGTGTTATTGCTAATCTATGTGCCGCTCAGCTTGCCATTGAAATTGAGTATTGCCTGGTTGCAAGGCGCACAAAGCCAGCAAGTTACTAGTGTTGAAGCTCTGGATAAAATGCCTCTGCGCATCGGCGATATGCTGAAAGCTCAGGGTACCGGTATGTGTTATGTCCCGCCGAATACTCAAAATCCGCATAGTTTTGTTTTTACGCCGTTTGATTGTTCTGGGATCTATTGGAATAACGCAGCACCACTGCCACAACCTGAATCTGACACCATTGAAAAAGCCGCCGCACTGGTGGCAACAGTCAATCAGCAGTTGCATCCGCAAGGTACTGGTGCCAACGTCAACCCACAGTTGGCAACCGCCATTGAAAAATCTGGCATGATTTTACTGAATGATTTTGCAGATATCGTTTTAAAAACACAGGCATTATGCGGTGGAGATAGCGACTGTGTCCGCCTGAAAAATGCCTTGGTTAACTTAGGTAATGCCAAGAATTGGCCGGGGCTGGTTAAACGAGCACAATCTGGCACATTGAAAGGGATGAATGTGCTGTTGCGCCCAGTCAGTGCCGATACCCTGGAAAGTCTGGTTAAAACCGCTACCTCATCGTTTGTTTATCGTGAAACGCATTTGGCAACTGAAGCATTAAATAGCCCGCCGCCGGGTGGCTTCTTGCTAACCAGTGATGAAGGTAAGCAGTTAGTTAATCACCCTGCCCCTGCCGTCCCCATGTTTGATTACAGCGCACTGGAGCAGTGGCGGGAATTACAACGGCTCTCCGGGCTGCTACTTAATACTCAGTTTAAGGCAGAAGGCATCATTACCAATATCACCATTGATGCCAATGGCACACGGCATATCGCGCTACACAGTGAGCCGGATATCGTCACACTCGGTCGCTATCTGGGTACCAGCCTATTGCTGCTAATACTGATTGCCTGTCTGGCCGTGAATATCACTTTATTAATTCAACGGATACTACGAAACCGTAACCGGATGGATAATATTCAACGCTATTATGATAATTGTTTTAACCAAACCCTCACTCCCGCGCCTTTCCTGCGTTAGCTTTCTTTCAGGCCATATCATTCATCTCTGGCTGGCTCTGTAACTTTGATATGCTAGGCTAACTTTATCTGTGGCTGTTATCGGGACATCACCCTGATGGCGCTGGTATTCGTTGTAACCCGTATTATTTGTTTGCATAAAAATAATGTGATTGTGGAGCCGCTATGCCCCCAGAATTTAATTGGCAAGAGATTGATACCGTGCTGTTGGACATGGATGGCACCCTGTTGGATTTGGAGTTCGATAGCCATTTCTGGCTAAAGCAGGTGCCGGAAACCCTTAGCCAACACCGAGGGATCCCGCTGGAGCAGGCCCACAAAATTATTCATGATGAATACTTGGCAGTGCAACATACCTTAAACTGGTATTGCTTCGATTATTGGAGTGAACGGTTGGACTTAGATATTTACGCCATGACCACGGCTGCGGGTAACCGGGTTCGTCTGCGCCAGGATACTGAGCCGTTTTTGTCCAGTTTACGCCAGCAAGGGTTACAAACCATTTTGCTCACCAACGCCCATCCACACAGTCTGGCAGTCAAAATTGAGCATACTGCACTTGACCAGCACCTTGATTTATTACTTTCCACCCATACATTTGGTTATCCGAAGGAAGATCAACGACTGTGGCAAGCTGTCGCGCAGCATACCGGGCTGAATCCGGCCAGAACCTTATTCGTCGATGACAGTGAAACGATTCTGGATGCCGCGCGCACATTCGGTATCCGCTACTGTCTGGGTATAGAAAACCCGGATTCCAGTTGTGCTGACAAAGCATTTCACAGCCACCCTGCAATCAATGATTACCGTAAGCTATTACCCGCGCTACAGTTACGTGGTGACTAAAAAGATGTTTAGCCCTATAGCCTAAATAATTCGCGTTGCAACAAGGCGACCAACACGCATGCGACGTGAAATATGACGGAGATAACAGGCAGGAGTATTCATGAAGGATAAAGCAGTTTCTGACGAATCGGTTCGGCTGGATAAATGGCTTTGGGCAGCCCGGTTTTATAAAACCAGAGCAATCGCCCGGGAAATGGTGGATGGCGGTAAAGTCCACTACAACGGCCAGCGCGGTAAACCGAGCAAGTTGGTTGAACTGAATGCTGAAATCCGCCTGCGTCAGGGCAATGATGAACGCACGGTGCGGGTATTGGCATTACACGGTCAACGCCGTGGTGCAAGCGAAGCACAGGCATTGTATGAAGAGACTGAAGCCAGTATTGCCAATCGCGATAAGGTGGCACAGGCGCGTAAACTGAATGCCCTGACCATGCCACATCCTGACCGACGGCCGGATAAAAAAGAGCGTCGCAACCTGATCAAATTTAAACAAGGCGAGTCTGAGTAAACCCTATAGATTTCAACATGCAGGACGGCAGCCCACACACCTGCAACTTGAAAGATGACGGCTTTGCTTGCAGCCAGAAAGAGAGAAAACTATGTCTAATCACGACCAATTACACCGCTATCTGTTTGCTAACCATGCTGTGCGCGGTGAGCTGGTTTCAGTCAATGAAACCTACCAGCAAGTATTAGCCAATCATGATTACCCACCAGCGGTACAAAAACTGTTGGGTGAGATGTTGGTCGCAACCAGTTTACTGACCGCCACGCTCAAGTTTGATGGTGATATTACCGTGCAGTTACAAGGAGGGGATGGCCCATTGTCACTGGCAGTGATTAACGGTAATAACCAGCAGCAGATGCGGGGTGTCGCCCGCTTTAAAGGTGAAATCAGCGATGAAAGCACACTGAAAGAGATGGTCGGCAACGGCTATCTGGTTATCACTATCACCCCGGCAAAGGGCGAGCGCTATCAGGGTGTGGTCGCACTGGAAGGGGAGACTATCGCCGCCTGTCTGGAAAATTACTTTATGCAGTCGGAACAATTACCAACACGCCTGTTTATTCGTACCGGCAGTGTGGAAGGTAAAGCCGCTGCGGGCGGGATGTTGCTGCAAGTGTTACCAGCCGAAGAGCGCAATGAAGATGAGTTTGATCACCTGGCACAGCTTACCACTACCATCAAAGCTGAGGAGCTATTTACGCTGCCAGCGAATGAAGTGCTGTATCGTTTATATCATCAGGAAGAAGTGACGTTATATGAGCCGCAAAACGTCAGTTTCTGCTGCACCTGTTCCCGCGAGCGTTGTGCTGATGCATTAGTCACACTGTCGGAAGATGACATCACCGAAATGCTGGAACAAGATGGCAATATTGATATGCATTGTGAGTATTGCGGCAATCACTACCTGTTTGATGCCGTTGATATCGCCTCATTAAAGAGTGGTAACAGCACTTCCTCAGGACAAATTCATTAATAAGCATAATGATTGGTTGGGTGCTGACTCGTGCCCAGCTATTTCTTCTGGCGTTTCATACTTGCGACAATCCGTGTCCTATCTCTCATAACCTAGCGAAAAATAGGTCATATGTTGAAATATTTGATAGCTATCGCTGTTAATCAGAGATGAGGATTTACAATCGCTGGTAGAAAATTGACGATCCAGGAGTTATGACATGAGTGTTAAAGGAATTACCCCGCAGGAGCTCGCCGCCTATGGCATCCATAACGTCAGCGAGATTGTTTACAACCCAAGCTATGATTTACTGTTCCAGGAAGAGACCAAACCCACGCTTGAAGGATACGAGCGCGGAATCCTCACCACCACAGGAGCAATAGCGGTAGATACCGGGATTTTTACCGGCCGCTCGCCAAAAGATAAATATATTGTCCGCGATGCCATCACTCAAGATACCGTGTGGTGGGCCGATCAGGGCAAAGGCAAAAATGATAACAAGCCACTGAGTCAGGAAACCTGGAGCCACTTGAAAGGGTTGGTAACCGAGCAACTGTCCGGTAAGCGTCTGTTTGTTGTTGATACTTTCTGCGGTGCTAACGCCGATACTCGCCTGCAAGTTCGCTTTGTCACTGAAGTCGCGTGGCAGGCTCATTTTGTCAAAAACATGTTTATCCGCCCATCAGACGAAGAACTGGCCCATTTCGAGCCTGATTTTATCGTCATGAATGGCGCTAAATGCACCAACCCAGACTGGAAAGAGCAAGGTCTGAATTCCGAGAACTTTGTTGCCTTTAACCTGACAGAACGTATGCAGCTCATTGGCGGCACATGGTATGGCGGCGAAATGAAGAAAGGTATGTTCTCGATGATGAACTACCTGCTGCCACTGAAAGGCATTGCTTCCATGCACTGCTCGGCCAACGTCGGCGAGAAAGGCGATGTGGCTATCTTCTTCGGTCTGTCTGGTACCGGTAAAACCACGCTGTCGACTGATCCGAAACGTAAGTTGATTGGTGATGACGAACATGGTTGGGATGATGACGGCGTATTTAACTTTGAAGGTGGCTGCTACGCCAAAACCATCAAGTTATCTGAAGAGGCAGAACCGGATATTTATCATGCTATTAAGCGTGATGCCTTGCTGGAGAACGTGGTAGTACTGGCCGATGGTACCGTTGATTTCAATGATGGTTCCAAAACGGAAAACACCCGTGTTTCTTACCCGATCTATCACATTGAAAATATCGTTAAACCGGTTTCTAAAGCGGGTCATGCCACTAAGGTTATCTTCCTGACTGCTGATGCCTTTGGTGTATTGCCACCAGTATCACGCCTGACAGCAAATCAAACCCAGTATCACTTCCTGTCTGGCTTCACCGCTAAACTGGCTGGTACTGAGCGCGGTGTAACTGAGCCAACACCGACCTTCTCAGCCTGTTTTGGTGCAGCTTTCCTGTCGCTGCATCCAACACAATATGCAGAAGTGCTGGTTAAACGTATGCAAGCGGTGGGCGCACAAGCCTATCTGGTCAATACTGGCTGGAATGGCACTGGCAAACGTATTTCCATCAAGGATACCCGTGGCATCATTGACGCCATTCTGAACGGTGAGATTGATAAAGCAGAAACCTTCACTCTGCCAATCTTTGATCTGGCGGTGCCAACGGCATTACCGGGCGTGAACCCAGAGATCCTCGATCCTCGTGACACTTACGCTGATGTGGCACAGTGGCAAGAGAAAGCCGAAGATCTGGCGAAGCGTTTTACCACTAACTTTGATAAGTATACTGATACCCCAGCAGGTGCTGCATTGGTTAGCGCAGGGCCAAAGCTCTAAGTTAGCGTTGATTTTGTAATGATTATGGGAGGGACACATTTGTGTCCCTTTTGTTTTTCGCCAATCAAAAATGGATTAGATCAGGTTTGGTGGATGAGTGATCGGGGTCGGGTGTTCATTATTAGTTGTTCAGTGATCCGGGTCGGTTGATATGAGTTCAGTGATTAACTTGTCTCCGTTGCCTCAACCGCCAAAGGGTGCGGGCGCGCACCCTTGTGGAATCCCGCGCTTCGCACGTATCGCCTGCCCACTGCGTGGGTTCCCTCACTCATCGTTTCGGCTCACGGACCGCCGTGATTCGCTCCTGCTCAAGCACGGTTCGCTCGGCTTCCCTGCCTCGCGTCCTACCTTCACTCTTCATTCGGCAGCTCAAATGTGCTTTGAAAGTCAAAAGAGGAAATCAACAGCAAAAAATGATGGTTTTGACGTTGAGCGCAATCAGGAATATTGCCGACAAGGAATGAGGGTAGAGTGAGCGGGCATGGACGCCCGCGAAAAGCGCGCTTGAGCAGGAGCGAATCGCGCTGGCTCGTCAGCACGAAAGACGTAGGCGGTTTACCCGTAGGGCAATATTTCGCGCAAGCCGCAGGTGCAGGAGGGCCGGCTTGCCCTCCTGCTCGGTTGAGGCTACGGAGGTAAATTAGGCACTTAACTCATATCAACCGAAACCTGATCCGACCCCACCATAACCGAACCCGATCACTAAACTCATATCAACCGAACCTGATCACCATACTAAATAACCAAAATAAAACTCACACTACCGCCGGTGGCTTCGCCTTCATATCTAACGGCAACGGAATATACGCCCGGATCCGTAAACCGCCTCGCTCACTGGTACCGATATCCAACGAACCGGCGTGGGCATCAATAATCCGCTGCACAATCGCCAAGCCCAGTCCAGTACCACTGGTACTCCGCGCGCTATCGCCACGCACAAAAGGCTGGAACAGATGCTTCAAATCTTCAGGCTTGATACCAGGGCCGTCATCCTCAACCTGGAACCACGCACGCTGTAGCTCAGTGCCACTACTGACTTTTATCCAGCCATTACCGTAACGCGCCGCATTCACCACCATATTGGCCAACGCACGCTTAATCGATAACGGATGGATATCCACCAGCACTTCACCTGCACACAAATCAGTCTCGATTACCCGCTCATAACCACTTTCAGCCGCGATCACTTCACCGAGTACGGCATTCAAATCACTCGACTCTGTCGGCATCTCCTGCCCGGTACGTAGATAATCGATAAATTGCTCAATAATGGCGTTGCACTCTTCGATATCTTTATTGATTGACTCAGAAAGGTATCCATCGGCTTCACTCATCATTTCAGTCGCCAAACGAATACGGGTCAACGGCGTGCGTAAATCATGGCTAACCCCAGCCATCAGCAAGGTCCGATCATCCGCCAACAACTTCACGCCGGCGGCCATTTGGTTAAATGCCCGGGTAACCGAACGCACCTCTGACGCACCATACTCCCGTAGCGGTGGCGGAATAATCCCTTTACCCACCTGCAAAGCGGCATGCTCCAGCTCAACTAATGGCCGATTCTGAATACGGATAAACAGCCAGGCTCCCCCTACAGCCAATAACATAATTGCCAGGGTATAACGGAACAGTGGCGAGAAATCGCCCTGATGGATCTCAGTTAATGGCACTCGTACCCAAATATCCGGCGATAACCACGTCTTTAGCCAGACAACAGGGGAGTTTTTATTAACTTCGACCCGAACATCGGTTGGCCCACCCAATTGTTGGGCCATTTGATCACTGAGAAATTTGTAATGCTGTGCCCAACGCAGGCCACTTTCCTCCGCCGCAGCATTGGTATAAAGCGAAATCCCCAATTCACGGTAAATCTCACGCCGAAACGCCGGCGGGACTTCAAGTAGCGTGCCATCTTCCAATTGCAGCCGGTCAGTCATCAGCATACGAACTTCATACGCCAACACTTTGTTAAACTGCTGCAAACTGGGCAAAATGGCGAAATTCAGCACCACCAAATACGTGGTGACCAGACTGACGAACAGCAAGGTCACAATCAGTAATAAGGTTCGGGCAAATGAGCTACGTGGAGAAAAGCGCCATCGCCTCATGCTTTACTGCCGTCCGGTACAAATACGTAGCCCAAGCCCCATACAGTTTGGATATAGCGCGGATGCGCCGGATCTTCCTCGACCATACGCCGCAGACGTGAAATCTGTACGTCGATGGAACGCTCCATCGCACTGTATTCGCGACCTCGGGCCAGATTCATCAGCTTATCGCGTGACAACGGCTCACGTGGATGACTCACCAAGGCTTTCAGCACCGCAAACTCACCGCTAGTCAGTGGCATAGGCTCATCTTCACGAAACATCTCGCGCGTGCCTAAATTGAGTTTGAACTTACCAAACGCAATCACTGCTTCTTCCTGTGAAGGTGCACCCGGTAGCTCGTTAGCCTGACGGCGTAACACCGCACGAATACGGGCCAGTAATTCTCGGGGGTTGAATGGCTTAGGAATATAATCGTCAGCACCAATTTCCAATCCGACGATACGGTCAACTTCCTCACCCTTAGCCGTCACCATAATGATCGGCATCGGGTTACTTTGGCTACGCAGACGGCGGCAGATAGATAGACCATCTTCACCCGGTAACATCAGATCAAGCACCATCAGGTGGAAAGACTCACGGGTCAGCAAGCGATCCATCTGTTCAGCATTGGCAACGCTGCGCACCTGGAAACCTTGCTCTGTTAGGTAACGTTCCAACAGCGCGCGCAGGCGCATATCGTCATCAACGACCAGAATCTTGTGATTCTCTTGCATTTTATTACTCCCAAAGGCCGTATTGCTCGAACCTGTACATTGTTAAAAAAACTTACTTTATACCCTAAATAATTCGAGTCGCAGGAAGGCGGCAACTGAGCGAGCCCTCGGTCACTTACATGAGTCAGTGACGGAGGGTGAACGAAGGAAGCCAACACACATGCAGCTTGAAGTATGACGTGTATAACAGACAGCTTTTTATGGTATACATTCTAGTCGAAATTGTTACAAAGCTTATTGTTGTGCCTAATTATCAACACTTTCGTCAAATGGGCGGTAGCGGATCTCTAATATCCAGTAGGTTGCTTCACCATTTGGTGTCTGAACCGTCACCTCATCCTCCACCTGCTTGCCAATTAAGGCACGGGCAACCGGTGAATCGATAGAAATCCATTTTTTTGCCGGATCAAACTCATCCGGCCCAACCAGGCGAAAGATGCGCTGCTCTTCTAATTCATTTTCTACCCGCACCCAGGCACCAAAAAAGACTTTTCCTTCCTGACGCGGGTCAGGGTCGACAACTTTCAGCACCTCAAGGCGTTTGGTCAAAAAGCGTACCCGGCGATCAATCTCTCGTAGCCGCTTCTTACCATAGATATATTCAGCGTTTTCCGAACGGTCACCCATTGCTGCGGCTTCAGACACCGCCTGTGTTACCACCGGGCGCTCTTCCCGCCACAGATAATGCAATTCACGATCCAGCGCCTGCCAGCCTTCGCGGGTAATGTAATTACTTTTCGCCATATAATTATCCCTTTGGCATTGATGCTTCTACTATACCCTAACTTTTTACCGATAAGTCCACGTTACCTCAAGCTCTGCTGCCGCTCTACTGGCAATTTATCCGGGCAATCCGTATAACTATCTTCTGCCATTTTTCCTACTCACTATCAGACTTGACATCAGACTTATGAATGAACAACTGAGCAGCATTATTGCAAGCGAACTACAGGCGCGGCCGGAGCAAGTTATCTCTGCTATCCGCCTGCTTGATGAAGGTAATACCGTGCCGTTTATTTCGCGGTATCGTAAGGAAGTTACCGGCGGGTTGGATGATACCCAGTTGCGCCAGTTGGAAAGTCGTTTGGGCTATCTGCGTGAACTCGAAGAGCGCCGCCAAACCATTCTTAAATCAATTGAAGAAAGGGGCAAGCTCACTGAGCAGTTGGCCGGTGCCATCAATGGCACCATGAGTAAAACTGAGCTTGAAGATTTATATCTCCCTTATAAACCGAAGCGCCGCACCCGTGGTCAGATTGCGATTGAAGCCGGTCTGGAACCATTGGCGGACAGTTTATGGCATGACCCACAGCAAGAGCCAGAACAGGTTGCTCTCGCTTATGTTGATGCCGATAAAGGTGTTGCAGATACGAAAGCGGCACTGGATGGTGCACGCTATATCCTGATGGAGCGCTTTGCAGAAGATGCAACCCTACTGGCGAAAGTGCGCCAGTATTTGTGGAAAAATGCCCATTTGGTAGCAAAAGTGGTGGAAGGCAAAGAGCAGGAAGGCGCTAAATTCCGCGATTACTTTGACAGCCACGAACCTATCGCCCAAGTCCCTTCTCACCGCGCACTGGCAATGTTCCGTGGACGTAATGAAGGTGTGCTGCAACTGGCGCTAAATCCGGATCCGCAGTTTGACGAACCGCCGCGCGAAAGTCAGGGCGAGCAGATAATTATTAACCATCTCGACCTGCGGCTGAATAATGCGCCAGCAGACGGTTGGCGCAAAGCGGTGGTCAACTGGACCTGGCGTATCAAAGTGCTGATGCATCTGGAAACCGAGCTGATGAGTACCCTGCGCGAACGAGCCGAAGATGAAGCAATCAACGTATTCGCCCGTAACATGCAAGATCTGTTGATGGCAGCCCCTGCCGGCATGCGCGCCACCATGGGCCTTGATCCGGGCCTGCGGACTGGGGTGAAAGTGGCGATAGTGGACGCTACCGGCAAGCTGGTTGCCTTTGATACCATCTACCCTCATACCGGGCAGGCTGCTAAAGCCGCCGCCGTGGTGGCCGCCCTATGCATCAAGCATCAGGTTGAACTGGTGGCTATCGGGAATGGTACGGCATCGCGGGAAACCGAGCGTTTCTTTGTCGAGCTACAGCAACAGTATCCGGCAGTCACCGCGCAAAAAGTGATTGTCAGCGAAGCTGGAGCCTCGGTTTACTCCGCCTCGGAGTTGGCGGCGCTGGAGTTCCCAGATCTGGATGTCTCCATCCGTGGTGCAGTGTCTATTGCCCGGCGGTTACAAGATCCACTGGCTGAACTGGTAAAAATTGACCCGAAATCTATCGGGGTCGGCCAGTATCAACATGATGTTAGCCAAAGCCAACTGGCGAAAAAGCTGGATGCGGTAGTGGAAGACTGCGTAAACGCCGTGGGTGTGGATTTAAACACCGCGTCGGTGCCGTTACTGACCCGGGTTGCGGGTTTAACCCGCATGATGGCGCAAAACATTGTTAGCTGGCGTGATGAGAATGGCCGCTTCCATAACCGTGAGCAATTGCTCAAAGTCAGCCGCCTCGGGCCGAAAGCCTTCGAGCAGTGTGCCGGCTTCCTGCGTATCAATCATGGCAATAACCCGCTGGACGCATCAACCGTGCATCCAGAAGCCTACCCGATTGTTGAGCACATTTTGGCTGCAACTGAACAGGCATTGCAGGACCTAATGGGTAATGCTACCGCGCTGCGTAATCTTAATGCGCGTGATTTCACCACCGAGCAATTTGGTGTCCCGACGGTCACCGATATTCTACGCGAGTTAGAAAAGCCAGGCCGTGACCCACGCCCTGAGTTCAAAACCGCAACCTTCGCTGAAGGTGTAGAGACGCTCAATGACCTGACTCCGGGCATGATCCTCGAAGGCTCGGTCACTAACGTGACCAACTTTGGTGCCTTTGTTGATATTGGTGTTCATCAGGATGGTTTGGTACATATTTCATCACTGGCGGATAAGTTTGTCGATGACCCACATAAGGTGGTGAAAGCCGGGGATATCGTCAAAGTGAAAGTCATGGAAGTGGATTTGCAACGCAAGCGCATTGCCCTGACCATGCGCCTTGATGAACAGCCTGGTGAAGGCGGCTCGCGTCGTGGTAACAATGGCGCTAATAGTGCGAATAGCAGCGCCAATGGTCGTAATGACAATCGTGGTGCCAGCCAGCCTCGTAACAGCAATGATGCGAACAGTCGCCCAGCAGCCAAGGGCCGGGCAGACAGTAATTCTGGTAGCAACAGCGCCATGAGTGATGCACTGGCGGCGGCATTTAAAAAACGCTGATATCTCTACTCAGGGCCACGTTGGTGGCCCTTTTTTCATTTACGTTTTTGTTTCAAATTATCGCGACATCTTTAATATTTCCTCTCATATCCTTTTCTTCTATAAAGCTGAAGATTTATCTTTTAAATTAATTAGCACGCGATTCTTTTCTGCTGCGAAATGACGTTTACATCATGATTAAATCGGCGTTAATTTAACAATCTATTTAACATGAGGGTTAATTTCGTCAATTATTCACTCTAATTTATAAATAATTATGAAGACATTCTGTGAGTTAATTAAAATCCGAATGTTATTTTATTAAAATGTGAGTGAATTAATTATGTTAACAATCGGTATTTAACTGCCCTAACAGGGCATAATGGAAACATTCAGTTAACTGATTTAACTCATTATTTTCATTTGCGATTATGTTAATTTGATGGTAAAACAAGCATAAATAAAAATCAGACTCATTAATTATACCCTAAATAATTCGAGTTGCAGGAAGGCGGCAAGCGAGATAATCCCGATAAGCTTACATGAGTAAGTGATTCGGGTTAGTGAGCGTAGCCAACACACAGGCAGATGGAAGTATGACGGGTATATAAAAATGAAATAGTAACGAATACTTACCTTTGAGTATTTCACCTTAGTTGAATATGAAAACGATTCTTACTATTATTATTTTATCTATTACCTTTTAGAGTCGTATCACTCTGAATTTTGGTACGCCAATAACGTAATAACAAGAGGCACCTATGCATCTTATCCCGCAGCGTTCCTATAAAATTGTTGGTTTCTCGCCTGAAATCAGCCCGGCTTACCGGCAGAAATTATTGTCACTGGGTATGCTGCCCGGCTCTTCGTTTAATGTTGTCCGCCTCGCGCCATTAGGTGACCCCATTCAGATAGAGACCCGCCGCGTCAGTCTGGTGCTACGGAAAAAAGACTTAGATCTGCTTACGCTGGACTTGCAACCCTAATATTGCGGGTCAACATCCTATTTTGGCTGCCGGGCTGCGTGTCAAAGCCCCCCTGCGTAGTCTGATTTTAATTTACTAATATCACGTTGGATCATGAAAGCACTCACAATCGGCCTGATCGGCAATCCCAATGCAGGTAAAACCACCCTTTTTAACCAGTTAACCGGTGCCCGCCAACGGGTGGGGAACTGGGCCGGGGTTACGGTGGAGCGCAAAGAAGGCCATTTCACTACCGCGCAACATCAAGTGACATTGGTTGACCTGCCGGGAACCTACTCCCTGACCACCATTTCTGAGCAAACCTCGCTGGATGAGCAAATTGCTTGTCACTACATTCTAAGTGGTGAAGCTGACCTGCTGATTAATGTCATTGATGCGGTGAATCTGGAGCGCAATCTCTACCTGACACTGCAACTGGTTGAATTGGGTATTCCCTGTATTGTGGCGCTCAATATGTTGGATATTGCCAAAAGCCAACATATCGATATTGATATCAAGGCATTATCTCAGCAGTTAGGTTGCCCGGTTATTCCGCTGGTCTCCACTCGCGGGCAGGGTATCAATGAATTAAAAAGCAGTATTGATGAACTTCAGCCGATTCCCTTTAAGGCTTTGGTTAACTACCCGCCAGTGCTACTCAGTGAAGTAGATAAGTTGGTACAGGCCATGCCTGAGTCCTGGCCGGTACAGCAGCGCCGTTGGCTGGCACTGCAAATATTGGAAGGTGATATCTATAGCCTGGCACGTGCAGGCATAGCGCCCTCAATCGTGGCGCTAGCGCGTGAAAATCTGCGAGCAAGCCAACACGAAGATCCCGAGCTGGTGATAGCCGATGCCCGCTATCAAAGTATTGCCCGCATCTGTGATGTGGTCGGTAACTCGCAGCAAGCGGAACCGAACCGCCTGACACAAGCGCTTGATAAAGTGATCCTTAATCGCTGGTTAGGTGTCCCGATCTTTCTGTTTGTCATGTATTTAATGTTTGTCTTAGCCATCAATATCGGTGGGGCGTTGCAACCCATATTTGATATCGGCTCTGCGGCTATCTTTATTCAGGGGTTGCAATGGGTGGGTTATACGCTGCATTTCCCACAGTGGTTAACCATCTTCCTCGCTCAAGGCGTGGGGGGCGGGATTAATACCGTGCTGCCGTTGGTGCCACAAATTGGCATGATGTACCTGTTTCTCTCCTTTTTGGAAGACTCCGGTTATATGGCCCGAGCCGCATTTGTTATGGACCGGCTGATGCAGGCGCTGGGGTTACCGGGTAAATCCTTCGTACCACTGATTGTCGGTTTCGGCTGTAATGTGCCCTCGATCATGGGTGCACGAACACTGGATGCGCAACGCGAACGCCTGATAACCATCATGATGGCACCCTTTATGTCCTGTGGCGCACGGCTGGCGATTTTTGCCGTCTTCGCGGCGGCATTCTTCGGTCAGGATGGGGCCAGTATCGTTTTCTCTCTTTATCTATTGGGTATCGCGGTCGCCATCCTCACTGGGCTGGTGCTGAAATACACCATTATGCGTGGCGAAGCCTCACCCTTTGTGATGGAACTGCCGGTTTATCATGTGCCCCATCTAAAGAGTTTATTATTGCAAACCTGGCAACGGTTAAAAGGTTTTGTCCTGCGCGCAGGGAAAGTGATTGTCATTGCCAGTATCTTCATCGGCGGCCTGAACAGCTTCTCTTTCAGTGGCAAACCGGTAGATAGCATCAATGACTCAGCACTGGCCTCAGTCAGTAAAGTGCTGACGCCACTGCTGGCACCCATGGGTGTTCATGGCGATAACTGGCAGGCAACCGTGGGGTTAGTGACCGGCGCCATGGCAAAAGAAGTGGTGGTAGGGACACTCAATACTCTCTATACCGCAGAGCAGATTAAGAATGAACCCTTTGATGCCGAGAGCTTCAACTTACCGGGCGAATTGGTCGGGGCGGTTAAAACTACCTGGCAGGGCTTAAAAGATACTTTTAGCCTTAGCGTGTTATCCAATCCCATTGAAGCCAGCAAAGGTGATGGTGAAATGGCAGCCGGTTCGATGGGCATGATGAGCAGTAAATTCGGTTCCAGTATTGCTGCCTATAGCTACCTGATATTTGTGTTGCTCTATGTGCCCTGCGTCTCAGTCATGGGGGCTATCGCTCGGGAAACCAGCCGCGGCTGGATGACCTTCTCAATATTGTGGGGGTTAAATGTGGCCTACTCACTGGCAACCCTGTTCTACCAAGCCGCTACGTTTCACCAGCACCCACAACAAAGCCTAATGATTATTGCGGTGGTTATGGTGATTAATGCATTGATCTTGTTTGGATTGCGCCGCGCGCGGAGCCGGGTAACTGTCAGGTTGCAAAACAGTAAACCTGCGAGCTGTTGTCAGAGTGCAAGCAATGATTGCCATTAACAAACCGCTTTTGTTACAACAGGAGGCATGATGGCGAGCCTACTCCAATTACGCGATGCCATCGCGCTCAGTGGTAGTGTGGGAGCGAGTCAACTAAGCCAGCAATTGGCAACACCTTTACCCCTGGTTGAGGCCATGCTAGAAAGGCTGACGGCAATGGGCAAGGTTGAACGCATTGAGCAAGATAATAGTGGGTGCCTGACGGGCAGTTGCAAGAGCTGCCCTGAAGGAAAAAATAAATGTAACACTGTGATTTATAAAATAAAAAATCATCATTAAGTTACAAAAAGAGATGCCCGATGGGCATCTCTGCCTTTTTATTACTTATAAACATCGGCATCAGCGTCAAATTTCTTCTTTTCACGCTCGGCGATGATCACATAATACTTACCGCCTTTCTCATCCGCCATTTTCGACAGCTCTTCTTTCACATCCATCGGCGATGTTGCCTGACCCGACGTGGTGATGGTGCCAATCTTCTCGTAATTCTTCGCTTCTTCTTTAGTAATTTCTTTCGCCGCCATCGCGCCAAAAGAAACCCCCGTAACGACCAGAGCTACAGCCAGATTTTTCAATAAATTCATACCGAATACCTCGCAAATGAAGGATTAATGCGTATAAAAACAGTAAGAAAAACAGAGATGATATTGATTTAATTAAAGACAGTTGGCTGATGTGACGCCACGCGCAGTGGCCGCCCACACCTCTAAAGAAAAGGCTCTCCCCATGCCAGTGCGCGGGGATGCGCCAATTTGAACCTTCTTAATTATTAAGTAAATTTAATATTTAGCCATTAAATTACGCATTAAATTCCATTCATCTCTATGTGCTAAGGCCTTAAATCTGTGGCAGTTAGCTATTCCAGTGTGATTTTAGCGTCAACATGTGCTGAAAAATCTATAAGTAATTTTGAAAAATCATCAGGATGAGAAACAAAAGGGGCATGAGCTGCTCCCTTCATCACCACCGATTGACTCTGCGGCCAGGCACTATCTAATAACGAAGCCACTTTGCGCGGCACCAGCCCATCCAGATAACCATAAATGCGCAACAAAGGTAGAGTGCATTTGGCCAGTGCGGGTCGTAAATCTGCAGTACGCAGAATGTCTAGCCCGCCGATTAACACCTCCACCTCTGGCATCTGGTGTTGTAGCACCACCGCTTTCAATAAACGGGCATCCTGTCGTGCACTTTCCGTCCCCAAAGTTTGCAATGCCAGAAAACGCTCAACGGTACGCTGAAAATCCTCACTTAACTGTTGCTGAAAACCAGCCAAGACTTCCGGCCGAATCCCCGGCCATTCATCATGCGCAGTAAAACATGGCGAGGAGGAGACAGTTATCAGCCCACGCACGCGCTCTGGTTGAGTCAAAGCTATCTGACTGGCCACCAGCCCGCCCATCGACCAACCGAGCCACAAGGCGCGCGGTGGTGCTTGTTGTAAGACAATTGCCGCCATATCAGACAGTGGCATCGTACCAAAATCTTTGCTGCGCCCATAACCGGGGAGGTCCACCAAATGCAGACGAAAATGCGGCGCGAGTCTATCAATTATGCAATGCCAGACTTCGGCGTTCAGCCCCCATCCGTGCAGCAGCACAAGATCGCAATCACCTTCACCGCAGATGTTCCAATACAGTTGTTTCATACGTTAATATCCTGTTGCCTTAGCCGCGTCATACATCACTTATCAAGGAAGATAAACATGCTAACAATCGTCAGCCAGTGTTGGCTATGCCGGCAGCGGTTATATCATCCCAGGCATGGCATTTGTTGTTATTGCAACCAGCATTTACCTAAATTACCGCCCTGTTGCCCTCGCTGCGGCTTGCCCTGCACTAACCCGGCATTACCTTGTGGCCGCTGCCTTAACGCACCACCCCGCTGGGCGAGTATGACCTTTGTCAGTGATTATATTCCGCCCTTGAACGGGCTGATAAAAAAGTTCAAATTTAACGGCGTCACACCGTTGGCTCCGGTACTGGCCCGTTTATTATTGTTACGCTGGCTTGATGCCTACCGTCAGGGTAAGGTTATCAGGCCAGAAAGAATCATTAGTGTGCCTTTACACCGCAGGCGCTGTTGGCGGCGCGGCTATAACCAAACAGACCTGTTAGCACGGCCATTGGCACACTGGCTTGGCTGCCACTACAGTAATATGACGTTACAGCGAGTACGGGCTACACCACCGCAGCAGCGATTGAAAGCTACCGCGCGACGTAAAAATATGCGGGGGATATTTCGTTGTACACAGTCTCTTCGCGGCCAACATATTGCTCTGCTGGATGATGTCGTAACAACGGGCAGTACACTGAATGAGATTGCCGATCTACTCTGGTCCGAGGGGATTGCCTCATTACAGGTGTGGTGTATCTGCCGAACCTTGTAGTCACCCTAGCAATGGGCGTATTATAACCGACAAGAATAGTCAACTATTGAGCAGATGCCATGATCACAATAACAGACGCAGCACAATCTCATTTTGCCAAACTGTTGGCAAATCAAGAAGAAGGCACCCAAATCCGGGTATTTGTTATCAACCCCGGAACACCCACCGCTGAATGCGGCGTGTCTTACTGCCCACCGGATGCGGTCGAAGCAACAGATACTGTACTGAAATTTGAGCAGTTATCTGCCTATGTTGATGAAATGAGCAAGCCTTATTTGGACGACGCTGAAATCGATTTCGTCACTGACCAACTAGGCTCTCAACTTACCCTGAAAGCGCCTAATGCCAAAATGCGTAAAGTTGATGATACTGCACCATTGATGGAGCGGGTTGAATATGTTCTGCAATCGCAGATTAACCCGCAACTGGCCGGGCATGGTGGCCGTGTAACATTGATGGAGATCACACCAGATGCATTGGCTATCCTGCAATTCGGCGGTGGCTGTAACGGGTGCTCTATGGTTGATGTCACATTGAAAGAAGGCATCGAAAAAGAGCTGTTGCAGAAATTCCCAGAATTGAAAGGCGTGAGGGATTTGACCGAGCATCAGCGCGGCGAGCATTCCTATTACTAATTATCCTGCGTCCTTGGCGCTACAGCGGTGTTAGCTTCGCTCTCTCACCCGAATCACTGACTGATGTCAGCTCATCGGGATTTGTTCGCTTGCTGCCTTGCTGTAACACCAATGAACAATATTGTTCTTAATGCTGACAAAACCAGATGACTCAATCTGGAGCGGCGAGGATAGGTAGAAGAGTAAAGCGTCCGCGCCAGGGATGGCGCGGCACGAGCCTACATCGACGTATTGATGGCGTCTTTACGATCTGCCTGTTCTCTCCGCCACGAGCACTTTATTGGCAGCCTACTGAGAGATTCCCTCCCTTATCATCCCGCCGACACATTCTTGCGCCGCTTATCCAAATCCTTCAATAAACGATTAACCTGACTGTCAGTAAACATCTCTTCCAAGGTCGAGGTCAATTTACGCCGCCAGTTCGGATATTCCTCACTGGTTCCGGGGATGTTTACCGGTGTCGCCATATCTAACCAATCTTCCGGTTGCAAACCCAGTAATGCGCTGGCGCTGTCAGCAACATAACGCTGTAATCCCCGGTTAAGGACTGGGCTCATCGAGAGGAGTGACGCTTTATGGCCTACCTTCTTTGGCACACAGTCATAGTGATGTAACCCTTCCAATAATCCTTGCTTGGCCCGTTCCCGATCAAGATAAAGCTGCTTCAATATCTGTTGGTCTGGATATAACCCCAGCTTATTCCCCAACGTCAGATCGTCACTTTGCCAATAGCCCCGTAAGGTCGGCAAGTCATGGGTCGTAATGGTGGCCATCGCCTGTGCCGGATAAGATTGTGGCGCACGGAAGGTATTCTCACTGTCATGCTCAAAATAGAGCACCTTATAGGAATACACCCCGCTGTCACGCAGCTTAGCCACAATTTCTACCGGTACCGTGCCTAAATCCTCGCCAATCACCATGCAGTGATGACGCTGACTTTCCAGCGCCAATATCGCCAATAGATCATCGACCGGATATTTAACATAAGCCCCCTGGGCGGCAGTCTGCCCGTAGGGAATCCACCACAGACGCAATAAGGCCATCACATGATCAATACGCAGAGCACCACAACTGGTCATATTAGCGCGCAGCAAATCGATAAAAGGCTGGTAGGCACGCGCAACCATGACGTGCGGGTCCATTGGTGGCAACCCCCAGTTCTGGCCCAGCGGCCCTAAAATATCAGGCGGAGCCCCTACTGAAGCTTTCAGACAATATAACTCGCGGTCACACCAGGTTTCAGCGCCACCTTCAGCCACACCAACAGCTAAATCACGGTACAAACCAATCGGCATTTTTCGTGTCTGGCTGTTGCGAAAACAGTTATCAAACTGAGTGGCGGCCAACCACTGTAACCATAGATAGAAGGTCACATCACTCGCGTATTCGCGGCAAAAATCAGCTACAGCACTGCTGTGCCCATCACGATATTTTTCTGGCCACACCGGCCAGCCCCACATCATTGGGTCTTGCGCACTTAAATGAGCATGTAGCGCATCAAAAGCTGCTTGTTGATGCAGACCACGACCGCCTTGTTCCACAAACTGGTGGAACGCCTGCATCCGCGCATCTTTTACTTTACGAGCAGTAAACAACGGGAAGGCCAAACGCAGCGCCATCAATTTCAGTTGCATAACTTGCGGATAATCAACCCACTCATTAGCCCGAATTTCAGCCAGCGTCTGTTGCGTTGCTGGTTGATGCCACCAGAGCTGCGCCGCTTCACTGTGCTGAAACTCATCCACGCGGTTCACGTCGATATAAACCACATTCAACCAGCGTCTTGAAGAGGGGCTATAGGGGCTAGCACTCTGTGGGTTAGCCGGATACAGCGCATGAATTGGATTCAAACCGATAAAGGCACCACCACGCTCGCCCACCTGTTCCAACATTTGGCTGAGATCACCAAAATCACCAATCCCCCAGTTGCGTTCGGAACGCAGGGTATAGAGCTGTACACAAGCGCCCCACAACTTTTTCCCTGCCAGCAACGCATCTGGCTCATAGCAACGTTTCGGTGCCACAATAATTGAACACTGCCACTGCTGTAACCCTTGTTCGAGAATCAAACGGTGATAACCCTGCGGCAGAGAAGATGGCAATGTCAGCGTCTTCTTTGCACTGATACGCCCCTGGTGCAACTCACCTTTTTCTGTCTGCAATTGCCAGTGATAATCGCCTGAACCCGCCATTGGTAGCTGCATTGGGCTACCAAAAGTAAATACTTTCACCACCGGTAGTGGTGTATTTTCTGTCGAGGTGTCCTGAGGCACCTGAGTGCGCCCCATGGCCGCCAACAACTGCTGCTTGGTTTCCGGCAAAATAGCCTGCGGCTTACCATGAGCATTAATGTAGCTGGCGGCTATCCCTGCCAGTGTCGCTGCTTGATCGAGCGATTTACGATCCATGCAGTCTTCTCCTTAACGTTTGGCTTGCCAAATCCGTGATTGGTAATCACGAATTGAACGGTCAGAACTGAACATCCCTACCCGGGCAGTGTTAAGAATGGTACGGCGGGTCCATTCATCCTTATCGCGGTACAGGGCATCAATTTGCTTCTGTGCCTGACAGTATGAGGCAAAATCAGCCAATACCAGATAAGGGTCACCCCCTTCCAACAGGCTATGCAACATCATGTCAAATGCGTGCTTATCACCTTGGCTGAACGCACCACTGGCCAGCTCATCCAGAATGCTTTTCAGGTGCGAGTCAGCTTTAAGATACTTCTGCGGCTTATAGCCTTTCGCCAAAATGGCTTTTACCTGCTCCACGGTGTTACCGAAAATAAAGATATTCTCGTCACCCACCTGCTCGGCAATCTCAACGTTAGCCCCATCGAGAGTGCCCACAGTCAATGCACCATTCAGTGCCAGTTTCATGTTGCCAGTACCAGAGGCTTCTTTACCGGCAGTTGAAATCTGCTCCGATACATCCGCCGCAGGAATCATCAATTCCGCGACTGAAACCCGATAATCGGGGATAAAGACCACTTTTAGGCGATCTTTGACGATCGGATCATTGTTGATCTTATCGGCGGCCTGATTGATCGCATAAATAATATTCTTAGCTAAATAATAACCAGGTGCAGCTTTGGCACCAAACAAGAACACCCGCGGCGCAATATCCAGATTCGGGTTGTCACGGATCTGGCGGTAGAGCGACAGAATATGTAACAGATTCAAATGCTGACGCTTATATTCATGCAACCGCTTAATCTGCACATCGAAGATGGCGTCTGGATTAATCACCAACCCCATAGTTCGCTTAACGTATTCAGCTAACTTAACTTTGTTGTCATATTTGATCTGCTGATAACGGCCCCTAAAAGCCTTATCTTCGGCATAAGACTCAAGCCCAGCTAATGCATCCAGATTATTCGCCCATTCCACTTTCAGCGTTTCATCAATCAGGCCAGATAATGCCGGATTACATTGCTTCAACCAACGGCGCGGCGTAATACCATTAGTAACATTATGGAATTTATTTGGCCATAATTGATAGTATTCAGGGAATAAGTCTTTGATAACCAGATCAGAATGCAGTTGCGCTACGCCGTTGACGGCAAAGCCGCTGACCACACACAGATTGGCCATTCTCACTTGCTTATTATGATGAACCGCCAGCTTGGCCCACACCGCTTCATCCCCAGGCCATTGCTTATCCACCACCTTTTTAAACTGCGCATTGATCTGCTTGATGATGACAAAATGGCGTGGCAACAAACTACGCACCAATTTTTCATCCCAACATTCAAGTGCTTCAGGCATCAACGTGTGGTTGGTATAGGCGAAGGTTTTACTGGTGATCGCCCACGCCGCATCCCAGCTTAGCTGATGCTCATCCAGCAGTACTCGCAGCATTTCAGGAATAGCGATAGTCGGGTGGGTATCATTCAGTTGAATAACTTCATAGTCAGGCAATTCAGCCAGTTTACGACCAGCCAGATGATGCTTACGTAAAATATCCGCCACCGAGCAGGCGCATTGGAAGTATTGCTGCATCAGGCGCAGACGTTTGCCGGCCAGATGGTTATCGTTTGGATACAATACTTTGGTCAGTTTTTCTGCTTCAACGCCATTTTGTTCTGCCAGCAGGAACTTCCCATCATTAAAATTAGTTAAATCAAATGGATGTTGATGAGTAGCCTGCCACAGGCGCAACGGCTGTGTTACACCATTGCGAAAACCCAGCACCGGTAAATCCCAAGCTTCACCGCGCAAGGTGAAGGCCGGACGCCACACCTGGCGGCCATCAGCGAGTTTTTCTAACTTGCCAGCAAAGCCGACATCAACCGCCAACGCCGCATTATGGCGAAACCACGGATAACTCTCGCGCTGCCAGTTGTCCGGGGCTTCCTGTTGTTTACATTCACTGAAAGATTGACGGAACAGACCATATTGATAATTCAGACCATAACCGGTGGCGGGTTGCTCAACGGTTGCCATCGAATCAAGGAAACAGGCCGCCAAACGCCCAAGACCGCCATTACCCAATGCAGGGTCAGTCTCCTGCTCCAGCAAATCACACAGGTTAATTTGCTGCTCGGCCAGCAACGCCTCCACTTGGTCATACCAACCCAGATTAATCAGGTTGTTTGCCGTTAAACGACCAATCAAAAACTCCATTGAAATGTAGTTAACATGCCGTTGGACTTTTTGGGTTTTACCTGGTGCAGGCTGAGCCGCCAATTGTTCGGCTAACGCCGCGCTGACAGCTTCCCACCATTGGTGTTGAGTCATTTGCTGAGCGGAGGTTAGGCCAAAGCGCTGCCACTGGCGGATCAGTGCGGCCAGGAAATCGTCCTTTTTAAGCGTAGGCTGTGACATAGGGGGTCTCTATCCTGTGAGTGGGGTAATTTTACCCTTATCCTGCCAATGAGAACTGACAAGGGCATCATCCTGCCGGGGGATTAGCTGGGGATGAGTCGCAGGGCGTAGCTAAAATTGTGATCCGGTGCAACTTACAGCCATATGAAACATTAACTCTATTGCAATAACATGGCCGTTATCAGACCTTAGCAGTGCTGATTAATTACGAGGCTAAAAATAATTACTCTTATGAATGCCTGTAACATTTCATTACAAATGGACATATCACTCGCCAGGACGTCTTCTCACCGGATATTGGTTAAACCGGACACAGCATGCTGATCCCCTCAAAACTGAGCCGCCCGGTACGGCTGCAAAATACCGTGATACGCGACCGTCTATTGGTTAAGTTATCAGGTGTAGCAAACTATCGCCTGACTTTGATCAATTGCCCAGCCGGTTATGGTAAGACCACGTTGATCGCCCAATGGGCTGCCGACCAATCCAATCTCGGGTGGTATTCACTGGATGAAAGTGACAATCAACCAGAGCGTTTCGCCTCTTATCTGATTGCTGCGGTACAGTTGGCGACTGGCGGCCATTGCAGTAAAAGTGAAGCGCTCAGCCAAAAGCATCAATACGCCAGCCTTTCAGCGCTGTTTGCTCAATTATTTATCGAGTTGTCCGATTGGGACGGCCCGCTTTATCTGGTCATCGATGACTATCATCTGATTACCAATGACGCTGTTCATGAAGCTGTGCGCTTCTTTCTGCGTCACCAGCCGGAAAATATGACGCTGATCCTGCTATCCCGCACCTTGCCACCGCTGGGAATTGCTAACCTGCGGGTGCGCGATCAGTTGCTGGAATTAGGCATGCAGCAACTGGCATTTAATCATCAGGAAGCACAGCAATTTTTTGATTGCCGCCTGTCAGTGCCACTGGAACAAGGTGATAGCAGCCGCTTGTGTGATGAAGTTGAAGGCTGGGCTACCGCGCTGCAACTGATAGCACTGTCATCGCGTCAGCCAAACTCATCCGCGCAAAAATCGGCAAAACGCCTGGCAGGGTTAAATGCCAGCCATTTGTCAGACTATCTGGTGGATGAAGTATTAGATCAGGTGGATAGCAATTCCCGCGTTTTTCTGCTGCGTTGCTCAGTATTACGTTCCATGAATGATGCCCTGATTGTGCGCCTGACTGGGGAAGATAACGGTCAGCAACGGCTGGAAGAGTTGGAGCGCCAAGGGTTATTTATTCATCGTATGGATGACAGTGGTGAATGGTTCTGCTTCCACCCGCTATTTGCCACCTTCTTGCGCCAGCGCTGCCAGTGGGAATTGGCGTTGGAGTTACCGGAATTGCATCACGCAGCCGCTGAAGGTTGGATGGCGTTGGGCTACCCGGCTGAAGCAATCCACCATGCGTTGGCCGCAGGTGATGTTGGCATGTTACGTGATATCTTGCTGCAACATGCCTGGACTCTGTTTAACCACAGTGAGTTGGCGCTGCTGGAACAATGTCTAGTCGCCCTGCCTTACTCTTTATTGGTGCAGAATCCAGAACTGGCACTGCTACAAGCCTGGCTGGCGCAAAGCCAACACCGTTATGGTGAGGTGAATACCTTGCTCGAGCGCGCTGAATCGGCAATGCAAGAACGCAAAATCCCTGTTGATGAGATTTTACGCGCTGAATTTGATGCCCTGCGTGCTCAGGTGGCTATCAATGATGGTAAGCCAGATGAAGCCGAAAAACTGGCAACTGATGCGCTGAAATATCTGCCGATGGCGAACTTTTATAGCCGTATTGTGGCAACCTCCGTAACTGGTGAAGTTCATCATTGTAAAGGGGAGCTAAGCCGTGCGCTGCCCATGATGCAGCAAACCGAGCAAATGGCACGTCGCCACGAAGCCTATCACTATGCCTTATGGGCATTGCTACAACAGAGCGAAATCCTGATTGCACAAGGTTTCTTGCAAGCCGCTTATGAAACGCAAGATAAAGCCTTTGATTTAATTCATGAACAACATCTTGAGCAGTTGCCGTTGCATGAATTCCTGCTGCGTATTCGCTCCCAAATTTTATGGTCGTGGTCACGGCTGGATGAAGCGGAAGAAGCGGCACGCAAAGGCATTGAGATTCTGGTCAATTACCAACCCCAACAGCAATTGCAGTGTTTGGCGATGCTGGCAAAATGCTCACTGGCGCGTGGTGATCTGGATAACGCCAATATGTATATTCAGCGTTGTGAGGCCCTGCAACACGGCAGCCAATATCATCTCGACTGGATAACCAATGCCGATAAGCCACGGGTTATTCACTGGCAGATGACCGGGGATAAAGTCGCCGCCGCAAGTTGGCTGCGCCAGGCAGAAAAACCGGGGATGGCGGATAATCACTTTTTACAGGGGCAGTGGCGTAATATCGCGCGGATACAGATCATGCTAGGGCGGTTTAATGAAGCCGAAGTGGTATTGGACGAACTGAACGAAAATGCCCGCCGCCTTCGTTTAACCAGTGACCTCAACCGTAATCTGTTGTTAAGTAATATCCTTTATTGGCAAACCGAACGTAAAAGTGAGGCCCAGAAAGCGCTGATTGAATCACTGTCATTGGCTAACCGCACCGGTTTTATCAGCCATTTCGTGATTGAAGGTGAAGCTATGGCACAGCAGTTGCGCCAACTGATTCAACTTAACGCGTTACCGGAATTGGAACAGCATCGTGCTCAGCGAATACTGAAGGATATTAACCAGCACCATCGGCATAAATTCGCCCATTTTGATGAGATATTTGTCGATAAACTGCTAACTCACCCGCAAGTACCAGAACTGATCCGTACCAGCCCGCTAACCCAGCGCGAATGGCAGGTATTAGGGCTGATTTACTCCGGCTACAGTAATGAACAGATCGCCGGTGAGCTGGAAGTGGCAGCCACTACGATTAAAACCCATATCCGTAATTTATATCAAAAACTGGGGGTTGCTCACCGCCAGGAAGCCGTACAACAGGCACAGCGTTTATTACAGATGATGGGTTATGTTTGATTATTTTTATTGTTATGGCAATAAGTTACCACTGTACTGCAATTTACATTAAACCAATGTTATTGCAGTCAGTGGTCTTTGGCGATAATATTTTTTATATTAATAATATTATCGGCTATAACTGTTAGCTCTTTAATATCTATGGGGGATTGAAGCAACAATCCTACTGATTGAAAAGACAAGTTAAGTACAACTATATAGCCTATATAATTTTTTCATTTCGTTTTTACTACAAACTTCCCACTTCATTGAAATATTTAATGAATTCCAACAATGACTTTAATGTCGGATTAGCATTCAAACTGGCATTCCTTTTCTCCACCTTAATATTATCATTATAAATAGTAGCCTGAGATTGATATTGTGCACTTGATAAGCGGTTAAGCATAGATAATGCCTTTATTTTAAACCAACCATGTGCCCTATATTAATAACGATAGATTTAATTTATTAATTCTATAAAAAAACAACATATTAAATTGGAATCAGAGACAAAAATAACATTACAGTTAGTCTGGTATTTATCAGCTAAAAAATGATTATAATCGTGTTTTGGCATTTTCTCTCTAAATGCATTTTTGTAAGGTAGAGCAAGATGGAACAGTTTGAAACAATCAGTGTTGAGCAGGCTCATAGCCGCCTGAAAGAGAATACCGCCGTATTGGTCGATATCCGCGATCCACAGAGTTATGAAGCGGGCCATGCACCCATCGCGTTCCATTTGACCAATAGCAGCCTGCATACCTTTATGCAGCAAACAGATTTTGAACAGCCCGTCATGGTGATGTGCTACCACGGCAATAGCAGCAAAGGGGCGGCGCAGTATTTGCTCCAGCAGGGCTTTGAGGCGGTTTACAGCATTGATGGTGGTTTTGAGGCATGGGCCAAAAGCTATCCACAAGAAATCATTCGTGAAAATGTCTGACTTTGTTACCCGTTTGTAGCTTGTCATTCGCCACAACCGACCAGATTGTGATATTTTTAAGCACTTTAATCACATTCATAATATCTATACTCAAAATCATTGGCGTTGCAGGTAGGCAGCTCACAACCCTGCGGCCTCAAATACAAAAGGTATAGACGGTAATGGGCAATATGATTCGTGTAATAGCAATCTCTAATCCGCGTCTGGCACAGGCCTTTGTGGATTATATGGCCACTCGCAATGTGGTACTGGAAGTTCGGCCTGATACTCAGGGTGCAGAGATCTGGCTTGCCGATGATGAGCAATTGCCCTTGGTGCAGCAGGAGCTGGAACAGTTTTTGCTCGATCCCCTCAATCCACGCTATCAGGCCGCAAGTTGGCAATCGGGTAATTTACACTCAAATTTATCCTATCAGCGCTTTTCCTACCTGCAGACGCTGCGCAGTCAGGCCGGCCCACTGACATTGAGTGTCATGGTACTGTGCATCGCCATCTATATTCTGATGCAAATTGTCGGCGATGCGGCCGTTATGTCATGGCTTGCCTGGCCCCGCGACGAGAGCCAATATCTACAACTCTGGCGCTGGGTCAGCCATGGCTTTTTACACTTTTCGCTACTGCATATCTTATTTAACCTGATGTGGTGGTGGTATCTGGCAGGACAAATGGAAAAACGGCTTGGCACCGGTAAATTGCTGGTATTAACTGTGGTATCTGCCCTGTTCAGTGGCTGGGGGCAATCGCTATTTAGCGGTGTGAATTTTGGTGGTCTGTCTGGTGTGGTGTATGCCTTAATGGGTTATGTCTGGCTGACCGGCGAGCGCGCACCCGAGCGCGGTATCTCGTTGCCCCGAGGTTTAATGGCTTTTTCTGTCCTCTGGCTGATTGCCGGTTATTTCGATGTTTTAGGTTTGTCGATTGCCAATGCGGCTCACGTTTCAGGTTTGATTATTGGGTTATTAATGGCATTTTGGGATACGCGCAACAGCGTAAGAACCACACAATAACTGCCTGAGCAACCAGGCGCATTAGGGGATTATAGTGAAGCAAACGCAGCGGCATGATGCGATTATTGAATTGGTACGCCAACAAGGCTACGTCAGCACTGAAGAGTTAGTAGAACATTTTGCCGTTAGCCCGCAAACCATCCGGCGTGATTTGAATGATTTGGCTGACCAAAACAAAATTCATCGTCATCATGGTGGTGCAGCACTCCCTTCCAGCTCAGTTAACGCCGCCTATAACGATCGTAAAGTGATGTGGTCGGAAGAAAAGGCCCGTATTGCACAGCGTGTTGCCAGCCAGATCCCCGATGGTGCAACACTGTTTATCGATATAGGTACCACGCCAGAAGCTGTCGCCCACGCGCTGATGAACCATAAGGGGCTGCGGGTGGTGACCAATAATCTTAACGTTGCTACCTTGCTGACGGCTAAAGAGGATTTCCGGCTGATTCTGGCTGGTGGTGAAGTTCGCACCCGCGATGGTGGGATTATTGGTGAGGCCACACTGGATTTCATTTCTCAGTTCCGTCTTGATTACGGCATCCTTGGTATCAGTGGTATTGATATGGACGGCTCATTATTAGAGTTTGATTACCATGAAGTGCGCACCAAGCGAGCAATTATCGAGAACTCCCGTTGTGTGATGCTGGTAACCGACCACTCGAAGTTTGGTCGTAACGCAATGGTGAATTTGGGGAATATGAATTTGATTGATTATCTGTTTACCGATCAGATGCCTCCTCCCAGTGTGATGAAGATTATTGAGCAGCATCAGGTTCAATTGGAGTTGTGTTAGTCATTAAATTTTAGTTTTGGTGATCCGGTGCGGTTGTTAAGTCAACTCAAGTGCTCTAACAACCGAATCGGACCACAGAACACCGAACAACCAAACCTAATCACCAAATCCAAATCCAAATCCAAATCCAAATCCAAATCCAAATCCAAATCCAAATCCAAATCCAAATCCAAATCCAAATCCAAATCCAAATCCAAATCCAAATCCAAATCCAAATCCAAATCCAAATCCAAATCCAAATCCAAATCCAAATCCAAATCCAAATCCAAACTTTCCCCACATTTTGATAACAAAACTGTTACCTCCATCACGGGGGAATGTTTTTTTTTGGTTAACTCTTGGCTTGTTTGTTGGTTTTTGATTACAATCATGAGCGAAAACGAACATTAAAGAGCTGTTTCGAACATCTGGAGAGAGGAAGCATGGAAACCAAAGACTTGATCGTGATCGGTGGCGGCATTAATGGTGCCGGTATCGCTGCGGATGCGGCAGGGCGTGGCCTGTCCGTTCTGCTGCTGGAAGCGCAAGACTTGGCCTGTGCTACGTCTTCCGCCAGCTCCAAACTTATCCACGGTGGCCTGCGCTATCTGGAACACTATGAATTCCGTCTGGTAAGTGAAGCACTGGCCGAACGTGAAGTATTATTGAAACTGGCACCGCATATCGCATTCCCAATGCGTTTTCGTCTGCCGCATCAACCCCACCTGCGCCCAGCCTGGATGATCCGCACTGGTTTGTTCCTGTACGATCACTTGGGCAAACGTACCAGTCTGCCTGCCAGTAAAGGGTTGCGTTTTGGACCAGAATCGATATTGAAACCAGAATTGGTGCGCGGTTTCGAATATTCTGACTGCTGGGTCGATGATGCTCGCCTGGTGGTGCTGAATGCCCAAGAAGTGGTCGAGCGCGGTGGTGAAGTCCGCACCCGTACCAAAGTGACCCGTGCCTGGCGTGAACAAGGTCTATGGATGGTTGAAGCCATTGATGTGAATACCGGCAAAACCTTTACCTGGCGTGCCAAAGGCTTGGTAAATGCGACCGGACCATGGGTTAAGCAATTCTTCGACGACGGCCTGAAGCTGAAATCGCCTTATGGCATCCGCTTGATTAAAGGCAGCCATATCGTCGTGCCACGGGTTCATAATCAGCCACAAGCCTATATTCTGCAAAACGAAGACCATCGTATTGTTTTCGTCATTCCGTGGTTGGATGAATATTCCATCATCGGCACTACTGACGTGGAGTACCACGGCGATCCGAAAGAGGTGAAGATCGACTCACAAGAGATCGATTACCTGCTGAAAGTGTATAACGATCACTTTAAAAAACAGTTGGGTCGCGACGATATCGTGTGGACCTACTCTGGTGTACGTCCGCTATGTGACGACGAATCAGATTCACCGCAAGCTGTTACCCGCGACTACACGTTGGATGTAGCCGATGAAGACGGTAAAGCACCACTGCTTTCTGTATTTGGCGGCAAACTGACCACCTATCGCAAACTGGCAGAACACGCGCTGGAAAAACTGTCTGGCTACTATCAGAATGTCGGCCCAGCATGGACCAAGACTGGCGCATTGCCGGGTGGTGATATTGGCGGCAGCCGTGATAACTATACTGTTCAGTTGCGCCATCGCTATAACTGGTTACCTGAAGGGCTGGCCCGCCGCTATACCCGTACTTATGGTAGCCATAGCGAGATAATTTTGGCAGAAGCGACCAGTATCGAAAGCTTGGGTGAACATTTCGGCCATGGCTTGTACGAAGCAGAATTACGCTATCTAGTTGAAAAAGAATGGGTTGTAGAACTAGATGATGCGATTTGGCGTCGTACCAAGTTAGGTATGGCTCTGGACGATGCGCAGAAACAGCGCGTTGCCGAATGGTTGGCACAGGTGCAGGCCGGAAAACAACAGACATTATCGCTGGTTTCCTGATAACCCATCCAGTTCATCGATCTGCTTAAAAAAACCCTCTTCACAGTTGACTGTTGAAGAGGGTTTTTATTATTAGCTCAGTGGATATAACTACAGCCTGATAGGTTTAATATGCCAAATCTCGTCGGCATATTCTTCAATGGTACGATCTGAAGAGAAGTAACCCATATTGGCAATATTGAGTAACGTCTTGCGCGTCCATTCGTCCGAATGGCGATATAGCGTATCAACCTGCTCCTGAGTATCCACATAGCTGCGATAATCAGCCAATAGCTGGTAGTGATCACCAAAATTAACCAGTGAATCGAACAGGCTGGTATAGCGTTTAGGGTCTTCGGGACTAAAGGTGCCCGTCGCCATTTGCGTCAATGCCAGATGCAATTCAGGATCTTCATCGTAATATTTCCGTGGGTTATAACCATTGTTACGCAGCACCTCGACCTGTTCGGTGGTATTGCCGAAGATAAAGATATTCTCCTCACCCACATGTTCGCGGATCTCGACGTTAGCCCCATCCAATGTGCCAATGGTCAGCGCCCCGTTGAGGGCAAACTTCATATTACTGGTACCCGAAGCCTCGGTTCCCGCCAGAGAAATCTGTTCCGATAGGTCAGCCGCCGGAATGATCAACTGCGCCAGACTCACGCTATAGTTTGGAATAAATACTACTTTCAGTAGGTTATTAATCCGAGGGTCATTGTTGATTACCTTCGCTACGTCGTTGATCAATCGAATGATTTGCTTAGCATTGTAATACGCTGATGCCGCTTTACCGGCAAAAATTACCACGCGCGGCACCCACTTCTCATTCGGTGCTTCGAGAATACGGTTATAGCGGGTGATAACATGCAACACATTCAGCAATTGTCGTTTGTACTCATGAATACGTTTGATTTGCACATCAAACAACGCGCCCGGATTGACCACAATATTCAATTTTTCAGCAATATAAGCCGCCAGCCGTTTTTTGTTCTCCAGCTTGGCCTTTTGCAATGCCTGCAAGAAGCTGGGGTAATCGAGGTTTTTTTCCAGCTCACTGAGTTGGCTCAGATCAGTCCGCCAATTGTGACCAATACTCTCATCCAATACCGTAGCCAGTGGTCGGTTAGCCAACCCCAGCCAGCGCCGTGGCGTCACCCCATTGGTTTTATTGCAGAAGCGATTAGGGAAAATGTGAGCGAAATCGGCAAACAGTGACTGCACCATGAGTTCAGAGTGCAAAGCAGACACACCGTTAACTTTATGGCTGGCGATCACCGCAAGCCATGCCATACGGACCTTCCGCCCATGGGTTTCATCAATAATAGAGACTCGTGGCAACAGTTCTGGTTCAGACGGATATTGTTCCTGCACCAGTTTGAGGAAGTGATCATTGATATCAAAAATGATTTGCAGATGGCGCGGTAAGATTTTGCCAATCATGTCAATTGGCCAGGTTTCCAGCGCTTCGGTCATCAGCGTGTGATTGGTGTATGAGAACACCTGCTGCACCACGTCCCACGCATCCATCCAATTGAACTTATGTTCGTCGATCAACAGACGCATCATTTCAGGAATGGAAAGGACCGGGTGAGTATCATTGAGATGAATAGCAATCTTATCTGCCAGATTATCGAACGTCTGATGCATGGTCCAGTGGCGGCTGAGGATATCCTGTACCGTCGCCGACACTAAAAAGTACTCTTGTCGCAAACGTAATTCACGGCCGGAATAGGTAGAATCATCGGGATACAACACTCGTGATACGTTTTCTGAATGGTTTTTATCTTCAACCGCAGCAAAGTAATCACCCTGATTGAATTTGCCCAAATTGATTTCATTACTGGCCTGCGCAGACCATAAGCGCAGTGTATTAGTTGCATCCGTATCAAAGCCAGGGATGATTTGATCATAAGCACAGGCGAGGATTTCTTCGGTTTCCAGCCAGCGAGTTTTGCTGCCTTCCTGCTGAATTCGGCCACCGAAGCGCACTTTATAGCGGGTATTATGGCGTGGGAATTCCCAGGCATTACCATATTCCAGCCAGTTATCTGGCGACTCCATCTGTTGGCCATCCACTATTTTCTGGCTGAACATGCCATATTCGTAGCGGATGCCGTAGCCTCGGCCCGGTAGTGCCAGTGTTGCCAGTGAGTCCAGAAAACACGCCGCCAGACGGCCTAAGCCACCATTGCCAAGCCCAGGGTCGTTTTCTTCTTGCAACAGCTCTGACAGATTGAGGCCCATCTCATCCAGCGCCTGTTCGATATCTTCATAAATACCCATAGATAACAGTGCATTAGAGAGGGTTCGCCCCAATAAAAACTCCATCGACAGATAGTAAACCTGACGAACGTCTTGTGATAATTGTGCGCGGTTAGAGCGTAGCCAGCGTTCTACCATCCGATCCCGTACCGCAAATAATGTCGCATTCAGCCAATCGTGCTGAGTCGCAATCGAGGGATCTTTGCCGACAATAAACATCAATTTGTAGGCAATCGAGTGTTTCAGCGCATCCACACTGACAACGGGTGAGGTATAACTGAACGGTGATGTCATAGCGGTTTTCCCAATTCGTGGTTACAACAAATCGACAACTAGAGACGCCGATAAAGTGACAGATATTGACCAGCAGCTACTTGCCAACCAAAGTCCAACCCCATTGCATGGCGCTGAACATGACGCCAATGTTTTGGCCGGCTCCACAGAACAAAAGCACGGCGAATTGCCCGCACCAATGCCTGCGCATCGCATTCATCAAACACAAACCCCGAGGCGCTGCCATCCGCCAGATTTTCCAGCGCGCAATCCACCACGGTATCTGCCAACCCGCCCGTATGCCGGACCAGTGGCAAAGTGCCATATTTCAAACCATACAACTGCGTTAACCCACAAGGTTCAAAACGGCTAGGCACCAGAATCACATCCGCACCGGCAATAATTCGGTGAGAAAATGCCTCGTGATAACCAATTTGTACCCCAACCTGGCCGGAATAGTCTGCCGCTGCCGCCAAAAACTCCTCTTGTAGAATGGCATCCCCCGCCCCCAAGACCGCCAGTTGCCCACCTAGTTTCAGTAATTCAGGCAAAGCTTCCAGCACCAAATCCAACCCTTTTTGCTCGGTCAATCTACTGACCACGGCAAAAATAGGTTTCTTATCCGTCACCTCCAACCCCATCGTGGTTTGCAGATGCACTTTATTCACCGCTTTCTGCTGCAGGTTCTCTATGTCATAGCAGGCGTGCAGCAAGGTATCGCTCTGTGGGTCCCAAATGGCGCTATCCACCCCATTGAGGATGCCGGTCAAACGCCCCTGACTGGCTCGTTCTTGCAGCAGCCCTTCCATGCCGTAACCAAAAGCAGGTTGGGTAATTTCTTTGGCATAGGTCGGGCTGACAGTAGTGACATGATCAGCAAAGAACAGCCCAGCTTTCAGATAGGAAATTTGACCGTAGAACTCCAACCCGTACATTTGGAAAAATGCGGCGGGGAGTTGTAACTCAGCCAAATGGTACCCAGCAAATAGCCCCTGATAGGCCAGATTATGGACGGTAAATACTGATCGTGCCGGTCTACCACGCGCCGCCAGATAAGCACAGGCCAGCCCAGCGTGCCAATCATGGGCATGCACCACATCGGGACGCCAGAAACCATCCAGCCCGCAGGCCAGCTCACACGCCATCCATCCCAGCAAGGCAAAGCGGCGATAGTTATCGGCGTAAGCATGCAACGACTGGTCGTGATAAGGGCTGCCAGCGCGGTCATATAACCCCGGAGCATCAATAAGATAGATACCAATGCCCTGATAATGGCCGTAGCGCAGAGAAACCCGTCCGGCAAAGGTGTCTATCTCCCTAACCAGCACGGTGTCTGGTATTCCACGACGCAAATCAGGGAAGCCCGGTAGCATGACCCGAACATCGGCCCCTTCAGCAATTTGTGCGGCAGGTAAAGCGCCAACAACATCAGCCAATCCCCCTGTTTTCAACAAAGGAAATAGCTCAGAACATACGTGTAAGACCCGCATCGTGACTCCTGACACCTATCGGATAAATAAAATAGCCCTATTTGACGTTGACGGCTAATTTCGCCAGCATCGCACGGGTCACTAGCACCACCCCGCCCTCCGAACGATAAAAACGGGCGCTATCTTCATCGGCGTTCTCCCCGATAACCATCCCTTCAGGTATGTGACAGGCGCGATCAATAATGCAGCGGCGTAAACGGCACGAGCGACCAACATTGACATCAGGCAGCAATACCGTGGAATCAATGGTACAGAACGAGTTCACCCGAACCCGAGGGAACAACACCGAATGCACCACTACCGAGCCAGAAACAATACAGCCACCGGAGACCAGCGAGTTCATGGTCATGCCATGGCTACCGGAGCGATCCTGAACAAACTTAGCCGGCGGCAACGGCTCCATATGGGTACGGATTGGCCAGGCACGGTCATACATATCCAGCTCTGGTGTGACCGATGCCAAATCCAGGTTGGCCCGCCAGTAGGCATCCAATGTCCCAACATCACGCCAATAAGGTGGCAATTCGGCATTGGAGGTCACGCAGGAGAGATCAAACGGATGTGCCCAAGCCGCCTTCTGTTCGGTAAGTTTGGGAATCAAATCTTTACCAAAATCATGGGTAGAGCCAGGGGTATTCATATCTTCTTCTAATAACTTGAACAGATAATTGGCATTAAAAATATAGATCCCCATACTGGCTAACGCCATATCAGGCCGTCCAGGCATTGAAGGCGGGTTCGCAGGTTTTTCAAAGAAAGCCGTTATCTGGTAATCCTCGTCCACCTCCATTACCCCAAATTCATTGGCCTCGTTAATGGGTACCGGGATACAAGCAACGGTGCACTCAGCGCCTTTCTCTACGTGGTCGATGAGCATGCGCGAGTAATCCATCTTGTAGATGTGGTCACCGGCCAGAATGACCACATATTCCGCCTCATAGCGGCGGATAATATCCAGGTTTTGATAAACCGCATCCGCAGTACCTTTGTACCAATGCTCGGTGCTCAAACGTTGTTGGGCAGGCAATAAATCAACAAACTCGTTCATCTCCTCGTTGAGGAATGACCAGCCACGTTGAATATGCTGCACCAGAGTATGAGACTGGTACTGGGTGATGACACCGATACGGCGGATACCTGAATTCAGGCAGTTAGATAGCGCAAAATCGATGATACGGAACTTGCCGCCAAAATGTACCGCCGGTTTGGCACGGGTGGCGGTCAAATCTTTCAGACGAGAACCACGACCTCCGGCCAGAATCAGCGCTACAGATTTATTCGGTAATTGTCTGGCTAACATCAATGGGTCTTTATTTTCGAATTTAACCATGGCTGACTCCTTAAGATTTCAGTACGAGCACGCAAATGTCATGCGCGGCTCCGTTCCATACGGTGAATGATTCCATCTGATCTGACGGCCCAAAAGGAGGGATAACCTCCCATTCCCCCGTAGGTAACTGTATTTCACATTCTTGACCAGTGGCGTTAATCACCACCAGCCAGCGCTGAGACAACAGAATTTGCAGCTGTTTCTGGCAGCCATGTTCCCAAGCTGCATCACTCAGCACTTGCCCCTGACTATCCAGCCATTGCACATTGCCATCACCCTCCTGCCACCATGCGTCCTTAATCAGGGCCGGAATTTGCTGGCGTAACCGGATAAGATCGGCGGTAAATGTCATTAATGAACGATCCGCACTGCCCCAGTCGAGCCAGGTGAGGATGTTGTTCTGACAATATGCATTGTTATTACCTTGCTGGCTGTGACCATGCTCGTCACCGGCCAGTAACATTGGCGTTCCCTGCGAGAGTAATAAGCTGGCCAACAATGCCCGCTGACAAGACTTACGCCGTTGCCAGATAGCCTCATCAGCCACCAACCCTTCGCTACCAAAATTATTACTAAGATTGTTATCACTGCCATCACGGTTTTCCTCACCATTGATTTGATTGTGCTTTTGGTTAAAACACAGCAAATCCTGCAAAGTAAAACCATCATGGGCGGTAATTTGATTGATACTGGCGGAAGGCAAACGCCCCCGCTGTTGGAAAAGATTGCTTGAAGCGGCAAAGTGCTGAGCAAATAGTCCCAGCGGTAAGTCATCCCTTAACCAGAAACGGCGCATCGCATCACGATACTGGTCATTCCATTCACTAAAACCGGTAGGGAAGTTACCCAATTGATAGCCTCCCAGACCAATATCCCAAGGCTCGGCAATCATTTTGCAGGCACGCAGCCGCTCATCGGCAGCCAGCGCGGTAAATAAAGGGGCATGTTGGTCAAAAGCCGGCGTGCGGCCCAGAACGGTACCCAGATCAAAGCGGAAGCCGTCAACATGGCAGCTATCGAGCCAATGATGCAGGCAGTCGATAACCCACTGCATGACATTAGGATGATTAAGCCGCAGCGTATTGCCGCAGCCAGTCATGTTGTCGTATTCACCGTCAGGAGTGAGCCAGTAATAGCTAGCATTGTCGATACCGCGCTGGCACAGGGTTGGGCCAAAAATATCCAATTCGGCGCTGTGATTGAACACCACATCGAGAATCACTTCGATACCCGCTTTATGTAACGCTTTGACCGCATCCCGCAGCTCTCGCAGCGGAGATATGCCGTCACGGCCCGAGGCATAGTCAGGATCAACGGCATAAGGCGCTAGCACGTTATAGCCCCAATAATTACCCAGTCCCATCTTCTGTAAACGAGGTTCATCGACGTGGAATTGCACCGGTAACAACTCCAGTGTGGTAATGCCCATGTCTTGCAAATAGGTAATCATGACGGGATGAGCTAACGCCGCATAGCTACCACGCAGATCAGCCGGAATATCAGGGTGCAGTTTGGTTAAGCCGCGTACATGGGCTTCATAAATCACGGTATTGCCCCAAGGAATAGCCGGTGACTTATCCTCCTGCCAGTCATATTCTTCATGTACCACAATGCACTTAGGTAAGGCGGCAGCACTGTCGCGCTCATCGGGCTGATTAACCCCCCCCTCCAAGCTTGGATCATCCGCCACTTTGCGATCTAATGCATGGGCACCGGGGTCTATCAATAATTTATGTGGGTTAAAACGATGTCCTTGTTGTGGGTCAAATGGCCCGCTGACCCGATAACCATAGCGCTGCCCCGGTTTACCTCCAGGCAGATAGCCATGCCAGATATCACCACTGCGGGCGGGCAAGGCAATCCTCAATTCTTGGTTATTGTCATCAAACAGACACAGTTCGACCTGTTCAGCATGGGCTGAAAACAGCGTGAAATTTATCCCAGCCCCATCAAAATGGGCACCAATCGGTGTCGGGGAACCACGGGTAAGGCCAGTCATCCTACCCCTCCCGTAACAGGTAAATAGTCGACAGTGGCGGTAGTGTTAACAACAATGAGTGCGCGTGGTTATGGCTACCGACATGCTGGCTATGGATCCCCCCCTGATTACCCAGATTGCTGCCACGGTAAAACTCAGAGTCAGAATTAAGTACTTCCCGATAATGCCCTGCCTGCGGAATGCCCACACGGTAGTCATAACGCGGCACCGGTGTGAAATTACTGATGGCAATCAGTTCGCCACCATTCGCATCACGGCGCAAGAAAGCAAACACTGAGTTTTCGTGGTCATCTACCACCAGCCATTCAAAGCCATCGGGCTGATAATCCAATTCATAGAGTGGCGCATGTTGTTGATAGCAGTGGTTCAGGTCACGAACAAAACGCTGCACGCCACGGTGCCAGCCATTTTCATCATCCAGTAAATGCCAGTCCAGGCTGGTATCGAAATTCCACTCGCGCCCCTGCGCAAACTCGCAGCCCATAAACAGCAGTTTTTTACCGGGATGCGCCCACATAAACGCGTAATAGGCACGCAGGTTGGCGAATTTCTGCCAGGCATCCCCCGGCATACGATCGAGCACCGAGCGCTTACCGTGCACCACTTCATCGTGGGAGATAGGCAAGATAAAGTTCTCGGTATAGGCGTACAACATCCCGAAAGTCATCAGATTATGGTGGTACTTGCGATGAATCGGATCACACTGCATGTAATTGAGCGTGTCATGCATCCAACCCATATTCCATTTATAGTTAAACCCTAATCCACCGGCATCGGGCGGTAATGTCACGCCAGGAAAATCGGTCGATTCCTCCGCCATCGTCACACCGCCAGGGCGCTCAACGCCGATGGTGTGATTGGTGTAACGCAGGAAAGCAATCGCTTCCAGATTTTCACGCCCGCCATAATAGTTAGGCACCCACTGCCCTTCAGCACGGCTATAATCGCGATAAATCATCGAAGCCACGGCATCAATACGCAATGCATCGATACCAAAACGTTCCATCCAGTAAAACGCATTGCCAGCCAAATAATTACGGACCTCATTACGACCATAGTTATAAATCAGGGTATTCCAATCCTGGTGATAGCCTTCGCGCGGATCGGCATATTCATACAACGAGGTGCCATCAAACTGCATGAGCCCGTGTTCATCACTCGGGAAGTGGCCGGGAACCCAATCAAGGATGACGTTAATCCCCGCGGTATGGAATGCGGCAACAAAATCTTTGAAATCCTGCGGAGTACCAAAGCGGCGGGTCGGTGCATATAACCCGAGCGGCTGATAACCCCAGCTGCCATCAAATGGATGTTCGTTAATCGGCAGCAGCTCGACATGGGTAAACCCCATGTATTTAACGTATTCAACCAATTGCTCAGCCAACTCGCCATAACTGAGCCAATAGTTATTATCGGTATGGCGGCGCCATGAACCGAGATGGACTTCATAGATAGAAACCGGTGAGCGCAAATCATTGGCTTTCTGTCTTGCTGGCGTATTTTGTACCACTTCAGGTAACGGGCTGACCAACGAGGCAGTTTCTGGCCGCATCTGAGCTTCAAATGCATAAGGGTCCGCTTTTAAGCGCACCTGATCATTACTGTCTATTATCTCAAATTTGTACAACTGGCCGGCTTGTACACCGGGCAGGAATAGCTCCCAAATACCATTTTCGCGCCGTAACCGCATCGGGTGGCGGCGACCATCCCAAAAGTTAAACTCCCCCACCACAGACACTCGTTTGGCATTAGGTGCCCAAACGGCAAAACTGACCCCCGCGACTCCATCAAGGCTCATTAAATGCCCGCCCAGACGTTCATAAGGGCGTAGATGGGTGCCTTCGGCCAATAACCAACTGTCAATATCCTGCAATAACGTCCCGAATCGATAAGGATCTTCGATGATTTGGGGACTGTCTTGCCAAGTAACCGCTAATTGATAACGAAACGGGCTTTTACGACGAGGAAGCTTCGCAATGAAAAAACCGCGCGGGTCTTCACTGGTCAACTGAGCAATGTTGCGCCCACTTTCCGTTTCGACCAGCCAGACTTCTTTTGCATCTGGCAGCAAAGCGCATATCTGTAACCCTTGCGCAGTTTGGTGCATACCCAAAATGGAAAAGGGATCGGCATAATGGCCGGAAATAATCTGATTAATCACCTGACGATCGGGAAGTACTGGCATGATTTCTTCCTATGATTAACGGCATGATTTTGAGCCGAATTCTGAACTCTGACAGCAGAACCGACCTTTTCATCATGCAATCCATTTAGCGTTTAAAGAGTGACTAAGGTCAATGATTAACCAATTAGTTGATTTAATGCCCTAATACTCATTTTCTGACAGTAAAAGCTCGTCAGTTAATTTTTCTTACCCAAACTATAAGCATAGTCAAAGGCCGCCAAAAAAATCGGCTTACTATTAATGAAATTTTTTCTCATATGAATTAGCAAAAAAAAACAGTGTTTAAACGGCGTAAGGCGTGCGTGAATGACGTAAAACCCTAAGTTAAGACGTAAAAACAGTGCGGATAACATCGGCCAGTAGAAATGCCCAAAACAGGGAACTGAGCTGACGTTTGCCCATATAAGGCCCTTTTTGCTTAAAAGGGGTGACGGTTAAAACTTTCTGCGGCTAAATGTGGTTACAATAGCGGCAAGAATTAGCATTTGTGGTTATCAATATGGGCGTAAGCCAAGCCGAACTGATTTTCTCCCTGCTACAACAGATGTGTGTGTATCTGGTGATCGCCTATCTGTTAAGTAAAACACCGCTGTTTATTCCGTTAATGCAGGTTACCATTCGGCTGCCCCACAAACTGGTGTGCTATCTCACGTTTTCCATGTTTTGCATCATGGGCACCTATTTTGGTCTGCATATTGAGGACTCCATCGCCAATACCCGTGCTATCGGCGCTGTGTTAGGTGGTGTTTTGGGGGGGCCATCGGTCGGTTTTCTGGTAGGGCTGACGGGTGGGTTGCACCGTTACTCCATGGGTGGGATGACCGCCACCGCCTGTATGTTGTCTACCGTCGCTGAAGGGCTATTGGGTGGCTTCCTCCACAGCTATTTGATACGTAAAAACCGCCTTGACTTGCTGTTCCAGCCGCTGGTGGTTGCAGGCATTACGCTGGTCGCTGAAGTCCTGCAAATGTTAATTATTTTGGCCGTTGCTCGCCCATTCCATGAAGCTGTCGAGTTGGTCGGAAACATTGCCCTGCCGATGATGATCACCAATACCATTGGTGCTGCCATGTTTATGCGTATCTTATTGGACCGGCGGGCTATTTTCGAAAAATACACCACCGCCTTCTCAGCCAAAGCATTACAAATTGCCGCACGGGCGGAGGGGCAACTACGCCATGGTTTTGACCAACAAAACAGTATGCGGGTGGCGCGTATCTTGTATGAGGAACTGGGCGTTGGCGCGGTGGCAATTACCGACCGCGAGAAGCTGCTGGCATTTATCGGTACTGGCGCCGACCATCACCTTGTGGGGAGTGCTATCACCTCAGACCATACCCACCGGGCGATTGAGTTGAATCAGGTGGTTTATGCCGATGGCAATGCCGTCCCTTATACCTGCTCTATTTCACCTAATTGCAAACTGGGTTCCACGTTAGTTATCCCACTACGCGGTGAAGAGCATCGGGTGATTGGCAGCATCAAGCTGTATGAACCAAAAAGTAAATTGTTCTCCAGTATCAACCGCACATTGGGTGAAGGTATTGCTCACCTGCTGTCCGCCCAGATTCTGGCGGGTGAATTTGAACAACAGAAACAGCTATTGGCACAATCAGAAATCAAGCTACTGCACGCGCAAGTAAATCCTCACTTCCTCTTTAACGCACTGAATACCCTGTCAGTAGTAATCCGCCGTAATCCAGACCATGCCCGCAAGCTAGTGCTTTCTTTGTCGACATTTTTCCGTAAGAACCTCAAGCGCAGCCATGATGTGGTCACGCTGAGCGATGAAATTGAACATGTGAATGCTTATCTGGAAATAGAAAAGGCACGTTTTGCCGACCGCCTCTCCGTTGAGATCTCATTACCTGATGAATTGATGGAAGCGCGTTTACCGGCTTTTTCCCTGCAACCCGTGGTCGAAAATGCCATCAAACACGGCATAGCGCAGATGTTCAATAACGGGCGCATCACCTTGCACGGTAAGCTCGAGGGCAATACGTTGATACTGGAAGTGGAAGACAATGCTGGTTTGTATCAACCGCAACCAAACGGCGATGGGCTGGGGATGAATCTGGTAGACCGGCGAATTAAAGTCCGCTATGGCAACGAATATGGTGTCACCGCCCTAAGCGAGGCAGATAAATTCACGCGCATTACACTTAAATTGCCCTTTATCACCGCGAGTGAGGGTTAACAACGGTTAATTACTTACCCGTGCGGGCAATGATACTCACCATATTAAGTACCGCGGCAGAGCGCTCATGCCGCCGCCATGCCAGTGTAATCTTGGTTTTTAGCAAACTATCGTCAATCTCATGATAAGTAACATTATTCGTCTGAATAGTTGTCAGTGAGCGAGGCACGATAGTAAAACCAAAGCCTGCCGACACCATCCCTATGGCAGACACCAACTGGGGGGATTGTTGCCCCAGCTCCGGCTTAAATCCGGCACGGTAGCAAGCGCTGATAATGGTATCAAACAATCCGGGAGCCACTTCGCGAGGGAAAGTAATCAGCTTTTCATGCTGTATCGCTTGCAGATTGATTTGTGGGCAGCGATGCAACTGATGGTTATGGGGCAGTACCAGCAACATATCTTCCTCCACCAGCACCTTACAGGTGAATTCATTACTGGCATCACATGGCTGACGGATAAAAGCCACATCAATGCGTTCGTTATGCAAATCATTCATTAACACCGGCATGGTCTTTTCACTGGGTGACAATATCACCTCAGGATATTTATCCCGATAGGCGTGGAGTAGGCGCAATACCAAGGGCTGGAAGGCTGTCGAGCTGGCAAAACCTACCCGCAACTTACCCGTCTCCCCGCGCGCGATACTTTTAGCTCGCTCTATCGCTTCATCCGTAAGCGTCAATATATGACAGGCATCCACATAGAACGCTTTCCCTGCATCAGTCAGTTCAACACCGCGCGTGAGCCGACGTAGCAGTGGTGTCCCGATCTCCCGCTCTAGCTTTTGAATTTGCTGACTTAGTGGTGGCTGAGAGATACCCAGCTTTTCAGCCGCCCGGGTGAAATGGCGGGCTGAAGCAACCGCAGCAAAATATCGTAGATAACGTAGTTCCATATATTATTGATATCAAAAAAGTGGGATTCCTATATTGGTACTTATGTTCTTTCAGCGTCAACCTTATACGTAAATATAAATATAATTTATGTTACAGGTAAGACGGAGAGAGAGATGACTAAATCAATAACATCGCATTGTTCATGTACTCAAGAGATTGTAAAAAGCTTTATTGCCTATAGAGAAAAGCATTCTGAGTGCATTATTTATCAAACATCACTAATGAGCGCGCTAATTAGTGGGGTTTATGAAGGCCAAATCACCATGGCAGAACTACTGAAACACGGTGATTTTGGATTAGGAACATTTAACAATCTTGATGGTGAATTAGTCGCACTAAACAGTAAAATTTATCAATTACGATCCGATGGCAGCGCCCGTTCAGCACAACCAGAACAGAAGACACCTTTCGCAGTAATGACGTTTTTTCAGCCGACAGAAAAACGCAGTTTCGAACATAAAATAAGCAGAAAGCAGCTCCATAATGTGATTGATGACCTTACCAAAACAGATAATCTGTTTTGTGCTCTGCGTATTGATGGCACCTTCAGCCACGTTGAAACCCGCACCGTTCCCTGCCAACAGCGCCCCTATAAACCCATGCTTGAAGCCATCTCCGAGCAACCGACGTTTGATTTCACCCATCAAAATGGCGTGATCATCGGTTTTCGCAGCCCAGACTATACCCAAGGAATAAATGTTGCTGGCTACCACGAGCATTTTATTACTGACACCCGCAATGGCGGTGGCCATGTGCTCGACTACCAATTGGAAAAGGGTGTTCTGACCTTCGGCACCGTGGCCAAACTGGTAATCGATCTGCCGCAGGAAGCTGATTTTCTCCAGGCCAATCTCTCCCCGCAAAATCTCAATAACGCCATCCGCGCGGTAGAAAGTTAACCGGCGGTAAAACATCAATTAATAGCGGCTAAATCAACCATAGAGGACAACACATCATGACCAATGAAACGCATACTCAGGCTTGGCAGTGCGGGGCTGATCTGGTGGTTAATCATTTAGAGCAGCAAGGTGTAAAGCAGGTGTTCGGTATTCCCGGCGCTAAAATTGATCGAGTATTTAATTCACTGGAAGATTCCAGCATTCAAACGATTGTGGTGCGCCACGAAGCGAATGCGGCTTTCATGGCTGCGGCCATCGGCCGGCTAACCGGTAAAGCAGGCGTTGCATTAGTCACCTCAGGGCCGGGTTGCGCCAACTTAGTCACCGGACTGGCAACAGCAACCTCTGAAGGGGATCCAGTGGTGGCACTGGGCGGCGCGGTAAAACGAGCCGATAGCCTGAAAATAACTCACCAGAGTATGGATACTGTGAGTATTTTTCGCCCGATAACTAAGTTTAGTGCGGAGGTGACGGCCTCTGCGGCGCTGTCAGAAGTCCTGGGTAATGCCTTTAGAACCGCTGAATTTGGTCGGCCGGGCGCGGCCTTTGTTAGCCTGCCGCAAGATATCCTCAACAACCCTGTGACCAGCCAGGCATTGATTCATCAACCATGTCCACACAATGGCGGTGCACCCTTGGATGAGATTACTGCCGTGGCTAAGTTGATTAACAACGCTAAAAATCCCATTTTGCTCCTTGGATTGATGGCCAGTCAGCCGGCAAACGCTCAAGCCATTCGGCGTTTACTTCACCATAGCAAAATACCGGTCACCAGCACCTATCAAGCCGCAGGGGTGGTTGATCAGGCGCACTTTGATCATTTTGCCGGGCGGGTGGGCTTGTTTAATAATCAGGCTGGCGACAAGTTACTACAACAAGCCGATGTGATTATCACCATCGGTTATAGCCCTGTGGAATATGACCCAGCGCTATGGAACAACGGCCAGGCAACACTGATACATCTGGATATTTTACCCGCCGAAATAGATGCAGCCTATCAACCGGAAAAAGAGTTATTGGGCGATATTGCCGCTACCATAGATGCATTAGCCCCCCGGATACATGGCCCGTTAATATTAACATTGGCAACACAGGCGGTATTGGAAGAGCGCTGCCGCCAACGACGAGACTTGGCCCTCCGGGCTGACCATATGAGTGGTTTCGCTATTCATCCGCTGCGTTTAGTCCGGGCAATGCAGGATATTGTTAATAGTGACGTGACCCTATGTGTCGATATGGGGAGCTTTCACATCTGGATTGCCCGCTATCTTTACAGCTTCCGCACCCGTCAAATTTTGATGTCAAACGGTCAACAGACTATGGGTGTTGCACTGCCATGGGCCATTGCCGCCGCACTGGTGAACCCACATCAAAAGGTCGTATCCGTATCAGGTGACGGCGGTTTTATGCAATCGAGTATGGAGCTAGAAACTGCGGTGCGCCTGAAAAGCAATTTACTGCATATTATTTGGGTCGATAACGGTTACAACATGGTGGAAATACAGCAGCAGAAAAAATACCATCGGCCATCGGGAGTTAGCTTTGGCCCGATTGATTTCAAAATGTACGCCGAATCCTTTGGTGCGAAAGGTTTTGCCGTAGAATCTGCTGACGAATTATCCCATAAATTGCATCAAGCTATGGATGTATTAGGCCCGGCAGTCATTGCCATCCCAGTGGATTATTCAGATAACTATCGTTTAATGGAAGAGCTGAATATCAGCCAATTGCTGTAGTGCGAAGCCCGTATCGGGTGGCGTGCAACGTAGTTGCTGACACATCGAGGGATACAAAAAAGCCGTGTTAATCATATAAAAAAACCCTGACCATAAGATCAGGGCTTTATGGTTATTACTCTTAATAACCAATCACATCAAGATGCGCAGCATACGGCGCAATGGCTCTGCCGCGCCCCATAGCAACTGGTCACCTACAGTAAAGGCGGAGAGATACTCCGGCCCCATATTCAATTTACGCAGGCGGCCAACCGGGGTATTCAATGTACCGGTTACCGCAGCCGGAGTCAGTTCACGCATGCTCAGCTCGCGGTCGTTCGGGATAACACGAACCCAGTCATTGTGCGTTGCCAACATTTGCTCAATTTCTGGCAATGGCACGTCTTTTTTCAGTTTCAGCGTAAAGGCTTGGCTATGGCAACGCAGCGCACCGATGCGCACGCACAGACCATCTACTGGAATGACGCTGCTGGTGTTCAGAATTTTGTTAGTTTCAGCCTGGCCTTTCCACTCTTCGCGGCTCTGACCATTATCCAGTTGTTTGTCGATCCACGGGATCAGGCTACCTGCCAGCGGTACACCAAAGTTATCAGTCGGCAAGGTACCACTACGGGTTGCAGCAGTGACCTTACGTTCAATATCCAAAATGGCAGAGGCCGGGTCTTGCAACTCTTTAGCCACGCCAGCATGTAGCATACCCATCTGAGTCAGCAACTCACGCATATGGCGCGCGCCACCACCGGATGCTGCCTGATAAGTGGCAACTGATGCCCACTCAACCAAATTATTAGCAAACAAACCACCCAAAGACATCAGCATCAGGCTAACGGTACAGTTACCCCCCGCAAAGGTCTTGATACCTTTATCTAAACCCTGTTGAATGACACTATGGTTAACCGGATCCAGAATAATAATTGCGTCATCTTGCATACGAAGAGAAGAAGCGGCGTCGATCCAATAGCCTTTCCAGCCGATTTCTCGCAGCTTTGGATAAACTTCGTTGGTATAATCTCCTCCTTGGCAGGTGATGATAATATCCAATGCACTCAGCGCATCAATATCATAAGCATCTTGCAACGTACCTTGCTGGCCGGTAAATGTCGGCGCGGCCTGGCCATGTTGCGAGGTGGAGAAAAAGACCGGGCGAATACCGTCAAAGTCGCGTTCTTCAATCATGCGTTGCATGAGTACTGAGCCGACCATACCGCGCCAGCCGATAAAACCAACATTTTTCATGTTTACTGTCCTGCCTTGGAAGGTGACACCGATTAATGGATGCCTGTCTTGTATAACTGCGCGCTGTAAGGGTACGGCAGACTGACTAAGATAGACCTGATACCACCTTACAAAATATGGACAAAGTGGCAAGTGAATTTATTCGATACCAGAATGATTCAAAGCAATCTTCCTAATATGTGGCTTTGATTGGCGGGAAACGCCAGTCCCTAGAGGTAATAATGACTGAGATGATTGCGGCAACAGTGCTGCTGTTTTTGATTATGGACCCACTGGGAAATCTGCCGATTTTTATGTCGGTACTCAAGCATCTGGAACCTAAGCGGCGGCGAGTCGTATTGATTCGCGAATTGCTCATTGCGCTGATATTAATGCTGATTTTCCTATTCGCTGGCGAGAAGATTCTGGCGTTCCTAAATCTGCGAACTGAAACGGTGTCGATATCGGGTGGTATTATTCTGTTTTTAATCGCAATTAAGATGATTTTCCCCACCCCAGAAAGTAACGTTACCGGGTTATCGGCTGGGGAAGAGCCATTCTTAGTACCACTGGCTATTCCCTTAGTCGCGGGTCCGTCGATTCTGGCAACGCTGATGCTACTGTCGCATCAATATCCTAATCAAATTAGCCATTTAGTGTTGGCGTTGATGATTGCGTGGGGGTTGTCTGCGGCGATTTTGCTGATGTCGAATCTGTTCCTGCGCCTGCTGGGTAATAAAGGCGTCAGTGCGCTGGAACGGTTGATGGGGTTAATTTTGGTGATGCTATCTACGCAGATGTTTTTAGATGGTGTGCGGGCATATTTGACCAAATAGGGTTGGCCTCAGTTGCGCAATCCAAGAGGGGCGCGCCCTCTTGGGTATAAACTCACTTTAGTTACGACTTTTCAGTGCTAATACACAACGCTGCACCACGTTATCAATATCCGCATCAATATCGACGCAGAGAACATCTGGCTCATCTGAACCTGGCTCTTCCAACGCGTCAAACTGGCTTTTCAGCAGATCAGTTGGCATAAAATGGCCGGAGCGGGCTTTTAATCGCTCCATGATGACGTCGAAACTGCCTTTTAGATATATAAACACCATCCCCGGATTACCTTCCCGCAGACGATCACGATAACGGCGCTTCAGCGCTGAGCAGACAATAATACCGGTTTCATTTTTATGATTCAGGCTGTAGGCAGCATCACTCAAACGCTCCAGCCACGGCATACGATCTTCATCATTCAGTGGATGCCCACTGCCCATTTTCTGAATATTGGCACGAGGATGCAGATCGTCACCATCAATAAATTTGGCATGGATTTGGCGGGCTACAGCCTCTCCTACCGTGGTTTTGCCGCTACCCGATACACCCATCACGATAATGCTATGTCCTGCCATAATGTTGATCTCTATCTCAGAATGGGAATTTTACTGCTCTCTATGGTTCCGTATTTTACCATGTTACCGGTATCATGATACCGGTAACAAATGAAGATGTGATTTTTATCACAAAGGCCATCTTCCGACCCTACTGACGATAAAAAGAAGCTGACCGCAAATCATAACAAAAAACGAAATACCCAAAGTTATTGGAGAAATACTATGCCATTAGTCATTGTCGCGGTTGGCGTTGCCATGCTGCTGTTACTGATGATCCGTTTCAAACTGAACGGATTTATCTCGTTGATACTGGTCGCGCTGGCGGTAGGTATCATGCAAGGGATGCCAGTCGATAAAGTCGTCGGCTCAATCAAAGCTGGGGTTGGCGGAACGTTAGGCAGTCTGGCGCTGATTATGGGCTTTGGTGCCATGCTCGGTAAATTACTGGCTGATTGTGGGGGCGCTCAACGAATTGCGACCACGCTGATTGATAAATTTGGCAAAAAACACATTCAGTGGGCGGTCGTGCTGACTGGTTTTACTGTCGGTTTTGCGCTGTTTTATGAAGTGGGCTTTGTACTGTTGCTGCCACTGGTGTTTAGTATCGCGGCGTCAGCCCGTATCCCACTGTTGTATGTCGGTGTGCCGATGGCCGCAGCCTTGTCGGTAACCCACGGTTTTCTACCTCCTCACCCCGGCCCAACGGCTATTGCGACCATTTTCCACGCGGATATGGGTAAAACGCTGCTGTACGGGACTTTACTGGCAATTCCGACCGTTATTCTGGCCGGCCCGGTGTTTGCGCGCTTCCTAAAAGGAATTGATAAACCGGTACCAGAAGGATTGTATAACCCGAAAACCTTCACCGATGAAGAGATGCCAAGCTTTGGCGTCAGTGTCTGTACAGCGCTGGTTCCGGTGATTTTGATGGCATTGCGGGCAGTGGCAGAGATGATTTTGCCAAAAGGCCACCCAGTGCTCTCTTATGCAGAGTTCTTCGGTGATCCGGTGATAGCCACCTTAATCGCTGTATTGATAGCAATTTTCACCTTTGGCTTAAACCGTGGCCGTTCAATGGAAGCGGTGATGGATACGGTAACTGACTCCATTAAAATCATTGCGATGATGTTGTTGGTTATCGGCGGTGGCGGTGCTTTCAAACAGGTTTTAGTTGACAGTGGCGTTGATCATTATATTGCCAATATGATGAATAGCAGCGGCTTATCACCAATTCTGATGGCATGGTCAATCGCAGCCGTACTGCGTATTGCGCTAGGTTCTGCGACAGTAGCGGCCATTACGGCTGGCGGTATTGTAGCGCCGCTCATTGCCACCACGGGTGCCAGCCCTGAATTAATGGTTATTGCCGTTGGTTCCGGTAGCGTGATTTTCTCTCACGTCAACGACCCAGGCTTTTGGTTGTTCAAGGAGTACTTCAACTTGACCATTGTAGAAACCTTTAAGTCATGGTCAGTGCTGGAAACCATTATTTCGGTCTGCGGCCTGGTCGGTTGCCTGTTATTAGCCATGGTGATATAGCATCTGGCAGCAATAGTTATTTAGCTAAACCATTGTGATTTAAATACTGCCGCCGGGGAGGATGGTGAAACCGACATCAACCATCCTCGGCGCTACCGCCTCTCCGCGCAGTTTTGCCAGCAAACGCTCGGCACCAATTTGCCCCATTCTTTCACGCGGGGTAAGCACACTGGCCAGCTTGGGTACCATCGACTGGCCAATATCGTGACCATGGAAACCCGCTATTGCCATATCATAAGGGATAGATAACCCCTGACGCTGACACTCAAATACAGCACCAATTGCCAGGTCATCATTGGTACAAAAAATACTGTCAATCAGTGGATAACTGGCTTGCGCTTCACGCAACAACTCAGCACCTGCCGAATATGACGATGAACGGCTGGTCATCACGCTCATCGGCACCAAACCGGATTCACGCATCCCCTGCTCATAGCCTTGCTGCTTAATGACGGTACGCTCATCCTGACGTGCACCAAAATAGACAACATGGCGATGGCCTTTGGCGATAACTTGCTGCGTCATCTGCCTTGCCGCTTCAAAGTTATTAAAGCCCACAGCCAAATCAATACACGGTGAAATACAATCCATCAGCTCAATGACTGGAATCCCCGCGACCTCAATCATTTTCAATGTACGGGCGGTATGGTGACGTTCGGAGAGGATTAGGCCGTCAATATTATAAGAGAGTAACGAGGTTAACCGTTGCTCCTCACGCTCTTTCTGATAGCCATAGTGCGCTAGCATAGTCTGATAGCCATGCGCATCCGTCACACTCTCAATGCCGCGCAAAACCTCGGCAAAAACCTGGTTGGTCAATGACGGCAACAATACACCGATGGCATGACTGGTCGCGTTGGACAGGATATCGGGGGCGCGGTTGGGGATATAGCCCAGTTCGTCTAATGCCAGCGCGATTTTTTTCTGCAAAAGCGCAGAAACTTGTTCTGGATTACGCAAATACCGGCTGACGGTCATTTTTGTCACCCCAACCATATCGGCGACGTCTTGGAGCACTGGCCTTTTTTTCTTCATTATCAATGAACTGAGGCTGGGTAAATGGGATGCTATTCTAGCAAAGAAAAGGGTATGGCGCGATGCACATACCCTTTTTTACATATACCCGTCATACTTCAAGCTGCCTATGCGTTGGCTGCTTTCTTTCACCCGAATCACTTACCTGAGTAAGCTCATCGGGATTCACTCAATTGCCGCCTTCCTGCAACTCGAATTATTAGGGTATGAGATGGTCAAACTTAAACTGGCGGTAAATCAAACAACAAAATTTCACTGTCTTCATCAGCATGAATAGAAAGTGCAGCTTCATCCCAGATAGCGAATGCATCGCTGGCCGCAGCATGATGCCCATTGATAGAGACCTTACCTCGGACTACCTGTATCCAGATGCGGCGCTCTGCTTGAATCTGATAAATGGACTGCTCCTCGCGTTTCAGTGCCCAGCGCCAGAGTGTCATGTCCTGGAATACTTTCAGCGAGCCATCGCGGGCATCCGGTGATAACACCAACTGCCGCCCTTGCGGGATATCAAACATCTGCTGTTCATAACGCGGCTCCAAACCTGTCTTATTGGGGATAATCCAAATCTGGTACAAATGCAGCGGTTGGTCGTCACGGCCATTATATTCTGAATGACGAATACCGGTACCTGCGCTCATAATCTGGAATTCACCGGCATGGATCTGCTCTTTATTACCCATACTGTCTTTGTGCTCGACAGTACCAGACAGCACATAAGTCAGAATTTCCATATCTTTATGCGGATGGGTACCAAACCCCTGACCTGCATCGATCACATCTTCGTTAATCACTCGCAGTGCTGAAAACCCCATAAATTCTGGATCGTAATAATCAGCGAATGAGAAGGTATGCCAACTGTCCAACCAACCGTGATTAGCATAGCCACGTTCTTCTGCTTTGCGTAAATAGATCATGTTCAGTTCTCCTCAACGTTTTCTTTAGTCTAGATGTCGCGGGAGAATATGAAAGCGTAAAAAACTCACTCCTCTGTTCAAAAAATTCGACTGATTAATAAGTTGAAAGACAAATGATTTGAATTTGAAGTAATTAGCGAAAGAAAACGTTGAGAGAACTTGAGATATGACTGCCTACGAACCAATGATGCAGCGAACAAACAGTGCGAAATAGGCAAAAAAAAAGCCAGCACCCGGCTGGCTAAGTAAACACTGGAAGCAATGTGAGCAATGTCGTGCCTTCGTAATGTGAACACCTAAACACTGATGGCCTCATCTGAAAGCACGACAATGATAATCATTATCACTCTCACTTGTAAAGTGTTTTTTCTAACCACTTGCAATATTATTGACTCAGGTAAATAAAACGCTATTTTATTAGGTAATTCAAACAGTAAGAGTAAGGGTATGTTTATGGAAAATGTGCAGATACGCCATGTGGAGTTCACCGACTATCCCGCTTTGCGGCAGTTATTTTCTCATCCACAGGTTTATCGCGACACGTTACAGCTTCCCCTACCTTCTGAAGAGATGTGGGCCAAAAGAATTAAAGATTTTCCCGCCGGGATGCATAGCTTGGTGGCATGTATTGACGAGGAGATCGTTGGGCAATTGACTGTCGAAGCCAACCAACGGGCACGGCGTAAGCATGTCGCCACTTTTGGTATTGCTGTTGATGCAAATTACTGTGGACAAGGCATCGGCAGTGTATTAATGACTGCCATGATTGATTTATGTGATAACTGGTTGAATATACAACGTATTGAGCTAACAGTGTTTGTCGATAATCTGGCGGCTATCGCGCTTTACCGCAAGTTTGGCTTTGAAATTGAAGGTACCAGCCCACGCTTTGCTTTTCGCGAGGGCCAATATATCGATGCGTATCATATGGGGCGAATCAAGATATCCGCCTAATCCTCAGGGGATAGTGTATCAACCTATCCCCTGCCATAACTGAATATGACTAAATGCTCGCGGTTTCTTTAATATAGTGGCGGGCTTTTACTGCATACTCAAATGGATTAGCGATAGCCGGATCCTGCTCTGCCTCTACTACCATCCAGCCCTGATAGCCTTTTTCATCCAGCAATTTAAATACCGGACGGAAATCAATTACCCCATCGCCCGGTACAGTGAACATGCCTTTTTTCACCCCATCGAGGAAACTGAGTTTATTCGCTTTCACATCAGCCACTATTTCATCCCGCACATCTTTTAAATGAACATGATTAATACGCGGCAGGTATTTCTCCAAAATAGCCAGCATCGCCGCCTGGCTCCCCTCAGAAACATAGGCATGACCTGTATCAAAGAGCAGATATACATCGTCGTTAACCATACTCATATAACGATCTATTTCTTCGGTAGTTTGGATCCCCGTCCCCATATGGTGGTGCAAACAGACTTGCATACCTTTGGTTGCCGCAATCTTGGCTAATTCGTTATAACCATCAGCAACTCGCTGCCATTGCACATCAGTGAAGTGTGGTTTTTCTTCAAATACTGCCTTCGTCGTCCCTTGAATGCTCTTACTTTGTTCTGAGCAACCAATCACTTTTGCGCCCATTATATGGAGGAAATTCATATGATTAATAAATTCATCAATGGTCTTGGTCCGCTGGTCATCGGCAAAGAAAGTGCTAAACCATGCATTACAAATCTGCATACCGCGCAGCTCAAGCATAGGTTTAAGTACGTTAGGATCTCGCGGGTATTTACTACCAACCTCGCAACCAGTAAATCCGGCAAGAGCCATTTCACTGATACATTGTTGGAAGGTATTTTCTTTGCCTAAGTCAGGCATATCATCATTGGTCCAGCCAATTGGCGCGATTGCTAACTTCACACGTTCTTTATTCATAATAAACCTCTGCGATACATCCAATTTATAGAGATGAATACAATTAAAATGTGATTAATTGCCCGTCTTTAATGCAGGAAAATATACCTTTGGCGCTTGAAGCTGCGGCGTTGTTCACTGCAACGTCAATAACGTTGGGCTAAGTTTTTATTTAAAATCTTAAAGAGAACTTGCAACTGAGGCCGCCGGGCGACTTTATTTCCCCAACAATTCGCGCTCAATACGTTCGCGAGTAGCCACCGCCTGATGCACCATTTTTTCTGGATAACCAAAAAGAGAAGTCGCAATAATTGACTCACCACCGACTTTAAAGGTGCGATTAGCGAAATCCATATCGCGCAGAGTTTGAAATAAGGCAGAGAAATCGACTTCCCCTTCACCAATACCAACATGTTGATGAATAACCGCATCAACACCTGGTGGATTCACAATATAACGGCAATGCTTGGTGTGATTCATGGTGTCTGCAATCAATACATGAGAAAGGTCAACACCCGCATATTTCAGCATGCTGGCAACGTCTCCTTTGCCCTTATCGTAGAAAAAGGTATGGGGCACGCTATACAGATACTTCACATTATCGCTGCGGAGTGATTTCACTAAATCTGCGGTTTCATTATTTTCTTCACAAAAATCCCACGGATGAGATTGAATCTCTACCCGAATCCCTTCCCGCTCAATAATCGGCAATAACTCTTCCATTGAGCGATACCACATCTCTTCGCAAACTTCTGGCTCATTTGGATCGCCAGAAAGTTCGGTATTAATCACAGAGACACCCATTTCAACTGCAATTTCAATCATTCTCTTCCAGTTGGTCACCGCAGCCTGCCGCCTTGCCTCGAGTGGCCCAGCCCAACGATAAACCACAATAAAGGAAGATATTTGCACCCCGGTTTCTTTTAGTACTTTCTTATATTCAGCAACAACTTCGCGGCCCGCTTTTGGGTGTTTATAAAATGGGTTTAACTGCGGATGCGGTGATTGTTCAATATAGTCATATCCCCATTCTGCCACTTGACGAACCATATTGCTGATACCAAGGCCTTTAATGACATCAACATCAAATGCAATCTTCATCGCTCCCCCGTTTCACGCAAGATACATGCAAGCTTGAGATAAACTCCATTTGCAACAAAAAACCTGACTATGCGGCAGCAGGCTAGCTAGCGCACAGGCAGCAGAGTTTGATGTTATTTATTATAAAAATCAGGTCGTGGCGGCAAACTCACAGGAACAATTTCACCGCTATTCTGTGCCGCAATACAGGCATCCGCAGTAACGGCGGCAGCAAAACCATCCCAGGCAGAAGGACCGGTGAGTTTTTCAGCTAAAACGTCATTGATAAATGCTTGTAACTCAACATCATAAGCATCAATAAAGCGGTCTTTCCAATCGGTCAGTATTTCATGCGATAGCCGTGCCTGGCTGCGCATCAGCACGGATGAGGGTTCTGGTAATTTTGCAATACCGGTATCACCTACCACTTCACATTGAATATCATAGCCATATTGACAGTTCACAAAGATTTCAACATCTATACGCGTTCCTTTCGCCGTTTCAAATAACACCACCTGCGGGTCTTTCAGATGCGCTTTAGCGTGTTTGGCTTTACGTGGGAAAACAACCTGAACGGAGACATAATCATCATCCAGCAGCCAGCGCAGTACATCAATCTCATGGATCAATGTGTCAGTAATAGCCATATTGGTGGTGTAATTTTCGCCGACTCTCGGGTTACGGTGAGCACAATGCAGCATCAAGGGTTCACCGATTTCCCCACGAGTAATCACATCTTTCAGTGCGCGATAACCCTGATCATAAGGGCGCATAAACCCAACCTGAACCAAGCGTTTACCCTTGGCGGCTTCAGCCTCTACAATTCGCTTACACCCTTCAGCTGTCACCGCCAACGGCTTTTCACAAAATACATATTTACCCGCAGCGATGGCTGCCAGAACAAACTCTTCGTGACTCGGCCCCCAAGATGTGACTAATACCGCATCCACCTCTTTTGCATTAATCACTTCATGCCCATCGGCATAGATATTCGCCTCAATACCCAGATCACGAATAACTTTAGTGGCATGCTGCTGATTGATATCCGTTACAGCAACCACACGAGCGCCCTGTAAAACTTTACTGCAACGACGAATATGATCCTGGCCGATAGCACCTGTTCCGATGACACCAATATTTAACGACATATTATTTTCCTCATGAAGTTTCGGTTTGCAGGTGATACCTGCTCGTTTTACGACTTCACATCCAGCTCAACTTGCAAGTTGCAGGTGCGTTGGCAGCCCTCATGACTCGGCACATCCCTGTACCGCCATTTTGTGTGTTGAAAGCTATTGGGTATAACGCATTGATTGCCTGCTTAATTAGCCTTAGTAATCACGGGCTTTGGCGATATTTTTTTCCAGCTCACGAACCACTGCATCGGTTCGTTCACTTTCAGAAACCTGAGCAACCCCTACCCGCCACCAACTCAGGTATTTATGTACCATGGTCTTTGGCAGCACTTTTATGTCAATCAAGGTAGAAATTGCCTGCGAATGGGCATCGGTTAATGCATCGATCAGCTGTTGCTCGGTAGAAACACGATATGTTTTACAGCCATAGGCGGCAGCCAGCATGGCAAAATCAACCGGAACAAGACCGCCATCTAATTGGCCTGTGTCCTCATTACGAAAGCGGAATTCTGTGGCATAGCTGTCCATGCCATGTTCCATTTGCAGGTTGTTGATGCAGCCATTCGTCATGTTATCGAACAGCACAACGTTAATTTTTTTACGCTCTTGAATAGAGGTAACCAGTTCGGAATGCAGCATCATAAATGCGCCGTCCCCAACCAATGAGTAGACCTCCCTGTCTGGTTCAGCTAACTTCACACCCAGTGCGGCACCCACCTCATAACCCATGCACGAATAACCGTATTCGACGTGATAGTCGTTACTCCCTTTGGTACGCCACACCCGCTGTAAATCGCCGGGCAAACTACCCGCAGCCGCAACAATGATGGCATCAGGAGGTAATGTGTTATTCAGTACTCCCAGCACTTGGCTTTGCGTCAAGAAAGAGCCGGTTTTATTGATAAATTCAGCAAAAACCTGTTCACGGTCCAAATGGTCATTAATTTCAGGAACGAAATCGTCGGCGCGGTATTGCACTTGATAAACCCGCCGCGTTTCAGCTAATTGTTCCGCGCGCATGCGAGCAATTTCATCCCCCCATCCGGCTTGATAACCGGTAGTGCCAAGCTGTTGATGCAATGCTGATAATGCCTCACGCGCATCAGCCAACAATTGCAAACCATCCAATTTGCCGGCATCAAAGGCACTGACATTAATATTCAGGAATGAAACGTCTGGATTCTGGAATAACCATTTAGAGGACGTGGTGAAATCGCTATAGCGAGTGCCAACGCCGATCACCAGATCCGCCTGTTTTGCTAATGTGTTAGCAGCCAGGCAGCCGGTTTCACCAATACCACCAAGATTTAATTCATGTTCTGAGCTGATAGTGCCTTTACCGGCTTGCGTTTCTACCCACGGCAAACCAAAACATTCAGCAAATCGTTGCAATGCCTGGCCGGCTTGTGAGTATTTCACCCCTCCCCCACATACCAAAATGGGCTTACGTTTGGCGGTCAGTAACGCAATGGCATCAGCCAGCATAGCGGCACTGGCAGGGCGTCTGTCAAGGCGATGAACTCGCTTGTGGAAGAAATAGTCAGGATAGTCATAGGCTTCAGCCTGCACATCTTGTGGCAAGCTCAGTGTCACAGCCCCCGTTTCTGCCGGATCAGTCAGAACCCGCATCGCATTAATACAGGCGCTCATCAGTTGCTCTGGCCGCGTAATGCGATCCCAGTATTTACTAACCGGTTTGAATGCATCATTAGTGCTGATGCTAAGGTCATGAGATTGTTCTATTTGTTGTAACACTGGGTCCGGTTGGCGGGATGCAAATACGTCGCCTGGGAGCAATAGTAGGGGAATACGATTGGCCGTTGCCGTTGCAGCGGCGGTAATCATATTAGCGCTGCCCGGCCCGACGGATGAGGTGCAGGCATAAATTTGCTGGCGCAGTTTTTGTTTGGCAAAACCGGTAGCGGCATGGGCCATCCCTTGCTCATTCCGCCCCTGATGAACCACTAAATCGCCACAGTTTTGTTCCAACGCCTGCCCCATTCCCAGCACATTACCGTGGCCAAAAATAGCAAAAATCCCTTTGATAAATTTGATTTCCTGACCATCAACTTGCAGGTATTGGTTGTCCAAAAACCGGACTAATGCCTGTGCAGTGGTTAGCCGAATCTTATTCATTTACCCATCCTTTGCTCTGTTGCGCTACATCATGGTGACCAAGTGACGTTCAGCCCCTGAAGATACATATGCCGGAGAGAAGCAGCAGACTTGTTAGCTTTCGCCTGGCTGACGACAGTAAGGTGAAACATAGCAGGGATTATAAACAAATATTTTTTTCATAAAATAAAATTACAGAAGAAACATTTCATTCTGCGATGAAGATCAAATATTCTCAGAAACACTGAAATAACGCGCCCCCCTCTTACCATGCAATCGACCGTTCATTTCCAATCGTCAATAAAAACGCATAATTAATTGATATTAATATACTATTTTGATTTTAACTCTTCTTTATTGCACCTCGAAAACACTGCCAATAACCGGCCTAAGCTTTTGGTGTAAGTCCCATTTTCAGACCTGATATGAGGCTTTTATCTTCGTCACACAACCGGGGAATAAATTTCATTTAATCTTGAACTTGAAATTTTTATTCCTCATACTGGTTTTAGAAATGTCATTACAGGTTTATTTCATCGGTCACTGTCGGGGCTTGGTTTAATACAGAAGGAAATGGGGATGGGTACACAACACAAAGTACTGGATGTCATATGTATCGGTCGTATTGCCGTCGATTTTTATGGGCAGCAGATTGGTGCCCGGCTGGAAGATACCAGTACATTTGCCAAATATTTAGGCGGGTCATCAGGTAATGTTGCTTATGGCACGGCAATTCAGGGCTTGAAGTCAGGCATGCTGGCACGTGTTGGCGATGAACATATGGGCCGTTTCCTACGCGAGGAATTACAGCGTGTTGGGTCTGATACCCGTTTTCTTATTACTGATAAACAACGGCTGACAGGTCTGGTTATTCTGGGTATTAAAGATCAAGAGACTTTTCCACTGATCTTTTACCGTGAAAACTGCGCTGATATGGCCCTGACGCCAGATGATATTGACGAGACATATATTGCTTCATCACGCGCGCTGGCAATCACGGGTACACATCTTTCGCATCCGAATACCCGAGCAGCAGTGCTAAAAGCATTGGAATATGCCCATAAGTATGGGTTGCGCACAGCGCTCGATATTGATTATCGTCCGGTATTATGGGGCCTGACCTCACTTGGAGACGGTGAAACGCGTTTCATAGAGTCGCAAAAAGTAACGCAGGAATTGCAGGAAGTACTGCATCATTTCAATTTAATCGTTGGTACAGAAGAAGAATTTCACATTGCGGGGGGGAGCACAGATACGCTGACAGCCCTGCAAAATGTGCGTAAAACCACGCCAGCGACACTGGTTTGCAAGCGCGGAGCACAAGGTTGCTCTGTTTTTGAAGGGGATATTCCCACCCGTTGGGAGTCAATCAAACTGCATTCTGGTGTGCGCGTCGAGGTTCTCAACGTATTAGGGGCTGGCGATGCCTTCATGTCTGGCCTGCTGCGCGGTTATCTGAATGATGAAGGCTGGGAGCAAGCCTGCCGCTACGCCAATGCCTGTGGGGCGCTAGTTGTTTCACGTCATGGTTGTGCTCCAGCGATGCCGACAAAAATTGAACTGGATGATTATCTTAGCCGCGAATATTCCGTGTCACGCCCTGACAAGGATAGCCGCCTTAATCATTTACATCGGGTGACTACCCGTAAGCAACAGTGGCCTGAACTTTGTGTTTTTGCCTTTGACCACCGCAAACAATTGGCTGATATGGCCCGTGAAGCCGGTGTTGGTGAAGAGCGCATCCCAAAACTTAAGACATTGTTGCTACAAGCAGCGCAACAAGCCGCTTTGGAGTCTGGATTGGAGCATAAAAGTGGCATTCTGGCTGATACGACATATGGTCAGGAGGCGCTCAATATCATTACCGGCCAGGGATGGTGGATAGGCCGCCCCATAGAATTACCCAGTTCCAGGCCATTACGGCTTGAACACGGTAATATTGGTTCCCAGCTAATAGATTGGCCACTGGAACATGTTGTTAAGTGTCTGGTTTTTTATCATCCCCAAGACCGTGCAGAACTGCGCCAACAGCAGGATGAGCTGATTGTGGATGTATATCGTGGATGCTGTAAATCAGGACATGAATTGCTACTGGAAGTGATTTTACCTGAAGATAATAAGGATAAGGATGAGCGCTATTATATTGAAACTATGGCTCATTTCTATCAACTAGGCATTCAGCCAGATTGGTGGAAGCTGCCGCCGCTAACGGCAGAAAACTGGCAACTGGTTGGCAAACTGATTGAAACTGAAGATCCCTATTGCCGAGGTGTATTAATTCTTGGGCTAGACTCGACAGAGGCCGTATTAAAAGCAGGGTTTGCCGCTGCTGCACACGCCCCGTGGGTTAAAGGTTTTGCTGTCGGCCGGACCATTTTTGGCCTGGCATCGCGCCACTGGTTACAAGGTGAATTGAATGATGCCGAGTTAATGACACAAGTGAAACAAAATTACCAAACCCTGATCGGTTATTGGCGTGACTATCGCCCTGCGATTTGAATTAAAAACGACTCTATCGGCGCTGAAGTGATACTGCCTCAGCGCCACTATTATGCCGCTATCTACGCTGTTTATTCCCCATAAAGCCAAAAAAATCCTGATTTCCATCAAAGTTAATAAAGGAATATCTTTAGATTTCATTCATTTCTATTAATATAGTTTGGTGAATTTATTTAAGTTGCGATGAAATAAAAGCAAATACTGACATCAATAAATGAAATTTTCCAACCACCTGTTAGAATACTGTCAGATAGACTCAAAGAACTTGGGGTTGCAGCCAGCCAAAGCGAACACATCTCGACGAGCTGACACATGTCAGTCATTCGGGTGAATAACCTTAGCTAACAACCTTGCAGCTTTAAGTACGAAGGGAATAACCCCTGAAATTTCCTCTGCCGTGGGCCGAATGGATGAATAACCCTACTCAACTTTCATTGTTACAAGACCAAATTCGTCATCGCTATGAGACGTTAAGCAAACGCTTAAAACAAGTTGCCCGTTATATATTGGATAACAGTAATAGCATTGCATTTGATACGGTTGCTTCTATTGCGGCTCAAGCCGACGTACCACCTTCAACATTGATCCGATTTGCTAATGCCTTTAATTTCAGTGGCTTCAACGAAATGAAACAGGTATTCCGCCAGCATTTGATGGAAGAAACCGTTAACTATACTGAGCGAGCACGGTTATTCCGCCAAATATCGACAGATGGCAGCACGGCACCAGAAAGTCCGGCAGAAATACTGAATGTATTTACCATGGTAAATGCACAAGCGCTGCAACAACTGGCCGTACAAACCAGCGCAGAACAGTTGGAGAGAGCAGTTAACTTGTTGAAAAATGCTGAAAATATCTATGTGATTGGTCTACGTCGCTCTTTTAGTGTTGCTTCTTATCTCACCTATGCGTTACGCCATCTGGAACGTCGTGCTTTTCTGATCGATGGGCTAGGGGGAATGTTCTCTGAACAACTGAGCATGGTGAAACCCAAAGACGTAGTGATCGCCATTAGTTATTCACCTTATGCGCAAGAGGCGTTAGAACTGGTGGAATTAGGGGCGAAGAGTGGTGCACAGCAGATTGCGATTACAGATAGCCAGGTCAGCCCATTAGCGGCTTTTAGCGATGTGTGTTTTGTCGTGCGAGAAGCTCAAGTTGACGGTTTCCGTTCGCAAGTAGCCTCTATGTGTCTGGCACAAACATTGGCAGTTTCACTGGCACTGAATAACGCGAAAGAGTAAACACTCCAATAGGAGACTCTGTTCGTTTTTCGTCATTTCTGCTCACACCTAGAATGGGTAGGATTCCTCCTACCCCATTATTATATGCTTTAGCCAGAGTAAGTTAGCTGTTATTAACCGGATAGTTATCGCTGTTGATCCATGCGTGGTCTTTCTCCCAGGTAAATTTCCATAACCGTACCGGCCCTGCCATCACATTCAAATAATAGTTGTCGTAGCCTGCTAACGTTGCCACCGGGTGATAACCTTTGGGGACTTTCACCACATCACGGTTATAAACAGGCATACACTCATCCAGTGAACGGTCGTCAGTATAAACACGCTGCATACAGAAACCCTGTTCAGGGTTCAACCGGTGATAATAGGTTTCTTCAAGATAAGTTTCGTCGGTAGAATTTTCCTGATCGTGTTTATGACTTGGATATGAGCTGGTGTTCCCTTCGTCTGTGTAGACCTCTACCACCAACAAACTGTCCGCAGGCTCACTGTCAGGCAGAATATTATGCACTAACCGCTGGTTGCGCCCCTTACCGCGCCGTTCGACCCCGACATCAGCCGGCGTAATCAGGCGGGAAGGCAAATGCCCCTGTGCAGGGGCACGGCATACCGCCAATTCCAAGTCAGTTTCTGCCACCACTTTCACATGATCATGATGTGGGACATAAACAGAATAAGGCGGTGTTCGTTCGAACGGACTCATACGTTTACCAATATGTGGGTATTCAGCGTGCAGAGTTGAAACTGAAGCAACACCAGCAACCAATACCAGACAGAGTTCATTGTCACCACTGTCCAGAACTAATGCTTTACCCGCAGTAAGACGATAGACATCAAATCCAACAAAACGCCAACCCGCATTTTGCGGTGAAATGTGTTGAATACGTCCATCCGCATCCGGTAACTGACATTTGGCAAGCAGTGAAGACATAATAGCTCTCCTGTTAACACTGAAATTAACCCAAGGCACACCCACTGATAGCATTAGCCAAGTGTTGGCATACTGTACTCTGAAACCGTTTGCTGGCCGGTAGGCCAACGGGCAGTGGTTGTTTTCATCCGGGTGTAAAAACGCACGCCATCGGTACCGTGAACATTTAACGCACCGAATACCGAGCGCTTCCAGCCACCAAAGCTATGGAATGCCATTGGGACAGGTACTGGAACATTGACGCCAACCATTCCGGCCTGAACTTCATGCACAAATAGCCGCGCATAATGGCCGCTACTGGTAAAAATAGCGCTGCCGTTGCCAAACTCATGGCTATTAACTGTATCAATGGCTGTTTGGTAATCAGGGACTCTGACAATACCCAGTACCGGCCCAAAAATCTCTTCCCGATAGATTTTCATCTGTGGCGTGACATGGTCAAACAGAGTGCCGCCTACATAATATCCCTGCTCATAACCTGCAACTTTATAATTGCGGCCATCGGTGACTAACGTTGCGCCCTCTTTCACACCTTGATCGATATAACCGAGCACTTTTTTCTGATGGGTGGCTGAGATTAGCGGCCCCATCTCATTTTCTTCACCACTTTGCTGCAAGCCAGGGCCGACTCGCAAGTGAGTGATGAGTGGTTTTAACTTCTCAATTAATTTGTCCGCGGTGTCATCACCCACGACAACCGCAATCGGCAAAGCCATACAACGTTCACCCGCCGAACCAAATGCACCACCCATCAATGCATTTACTGTGGCATCCAAATCAGCATCAGGCATGATAATTGCCTGATTTTTAGCAGCACCAAATGCTTGTACGCGCTTACCGTGTGCACTGGCAGTAGTATAAATATGTTCAGCTACGGTAGAAGATCCAACAAAACTGACGGCCTGAATTCGTGGGTCAGTGCAGAGTTGGGCTGCACTCTCATTTGAACAGTGAATAACATTGAATACACCATCCGGTAACCCAGCTTCAGTCAACAATTCCGCCAGACGAACAGAGGCTGACGGGTCTAATGCCGGTGGCTTCAGGATAAAGGTATTGCCGCAAGTTAAGGCAACGGGGAACATCCACATCGGGACCATAGCAGGAAAGTTAAACGGTGTTATACCTGCGACCACACCTAACGGCTGCATCATGGAAAAACAATCCACCCCCGTACCAACATCTGCGGAATATTCACCTTTCAAGAGATGTGGAATGCCACAGGCAAACTCGACGACTTCCAGCCCACGGGTGATCTCACCCAACGCATCGGAATAAACCTTGCCGTGCTCACGGACAATCAACTCAGCCAACTCATCACGATGTTGCTCAATCAGTGCTTTAAAGTTAAACATAATACGGGCGCGACGCAGTGGGGTAGTCCGTGACCAATCGGCAAATGCTTGATGAGCCACGCCGATAGCCTGATTAACTTCCTCGGCAGTACTTTGCGTAACCTGGCTTTCGACTTTACCGGTGGCTGGATTATGAATCTCGGCAGTCTGATTGCTGGAACTCAGGGAATTCTTCCCGCCAATAAAGTTACTCACGATTTTCATGTCTAACCCTCTTCTCAATAGCTGCTACCGCAAGGTTCGCTCAAAGTGGCTTTAACCTGACACTCATTCCTAACGGACCATACGCTCAATCAGTAAAGGCTATCTTGTGGTGGGACCAAAATAGCCAGCAAGGCGACCTGCCACCAGAGAGGCGAAAAACCAGCCGACATGCAGACTCTATTCCATTGAAAAAAAAGTTTCAAATGACTTCTTTTAGAAATTTTGTTTTGTGCGATGTATCGCAAGTTCCTGCAAGGCTTTAACACCACCATCAAAAAAGCCAGATAGCCCACGCAACGTGCCAAAAAGGCTAAAAAATCTCGTTCTTTTGCGATAAATAAATTGTTAAGGTTAAAAAAACAACGGCAATAGCTCGATTTCATTGGTTCTTAATGAAAGCTGAATCGCTTTTTTAGCTTAATTTTTGAACTACATCTAAAAATTAATTTTTCGTTATTTAATTAAAATGAAATAAATGTTCTTATTTTGAGCTATGTATAGCATTTATCACAGCAGGAGCAGAGCACCATGTCCATCGCGCAAGATCGTTTCTGTATTAATCGCAAAATCGCCCCGAATCTCAGTATTGAGAATTTTTTCCGTCTGGTTAAGAAATGTGGCTTAAATAAGGTTGAGCTACGCGATGATATGCCCGGTGGAAAAGTGACTGACGAGCTAAGCACGGCCCAACTCAATGCACTGGCTGATGAACATCAAATTGAGATTGTTACTATCAATGCATTGCAATATTTCAATCTGCCAGAGCAGCGAGGCGAGCTACTACAAGAATCGGAAAACATGCTCAAGTTGGCACGGGATATCAACTGTCACGGAGTCATTCTGTGCCCGAATTGTAGTGCCAGTGACAAACGTTCAGCCGAGCAAAAAGAGTATGACACCCTGGATGCACTGCGGCTACTTGCCCCCCTGTTTAAGAAATATCAAGTCACTGGATTAGTTGAGCCTTTAGGCTTTGGAATCAGTTCATTGCGTTCTCATCTGGTAACACAATCACTGATCCGCACATCGGCTGCCCCCTACCAAATGGTGTTGGATACTTTCCATTACTACCTGAGTGATATCGTTCAGGCCGAGTTTGATGCACATATTGACGTTAATATAATTGGCTTAGTACACCTTTCCGGCGTCGAAGAGAACAGGTTGAAATCCACACTGACTGATGAAGACCGCATTATGCTCAGCGAGCAAGATAAGTTGAACAGTAAGCAACAAGTCGCAAATCTTGAACGTATGGGTTATCAGGGAATTTATGCTTTTGAACCGTTTTCGTCACAACTAAATATTTGGTCTGAAGCTGATATAGAAAGAGAAATTCGCCAGAGCATGGCTTATTTACAAAGCTAATCAGCCCTACTGATATTGGGGCTGATAACTGACTATTGGGCTTAACACTTTAAAACGGAACTCAAGACATCGGCTCGGGGTGCCTGTTTTCTTAGACATCCCGACATGCTAACTATATTGGCAAAATTACTATCCTCTCTGCTCATTATGAGCAGAATCACGGCTACCTGGCGCTACGATTGCTCCAGCGTACGACCAGGCTAGCTGCACCCGCGAGGGTAATCAGACTAACTACAGCAGTCCATCCCATTTTTTCCAGCATCAGGCTGCCTAAAGCTGAACCAACCGCCATCCCAACAAACACACCGGTAAATAACAAGGCATTGAGCCGGCTACGAGCTGCAGGTTCCAGGCTGTAAATAATGGTTTGGTGTGCTATCAGTGTCGCCTGAACGCCGAAATCAAAACCAATCGCGCTGATGACCATAAGCCCAATCTGGTATTGAAGTGGCAATAGCGGCAGAAGAAATAACGCTGCAAATGAGAGGGTTGCCACACTTGCACCAATCAAAGTAACCCTATGTGGTCCACGGCGATCCGCCAATGCTCCAGCAAGAGGGGCCGCCAAAGCACCTGCGGCACCGGCAAGGCCAAACGCACCGGCAACAGCACTACCAAGATGATAAGTATCTTGTAACATCACTGCTAGTGTTGACCAAAAAGCACTGAATCCGACCGATAACAACCCTTGTGATAGCGCCGCACGGCGCAAGGTTTTAAACTGAAGCCACAAGTGAATCATCGACATAAGTAGTGCTGGATAACTCAGTGTTGAAGCGGCGGGAACCCGAGGTAAACCGCGCCATATCACCAGCGTTATAAAAATAACTGACAGCGCCGCACCGATATACAGCACCCGCCAACTAAAATATTCGGCGACAAAACCACTCAGCACCCGCGACAGTAGAATCCCCAGCAATAAGCCCGTCATTACAGTTCCGACGGTCTTGCCCCGTTGTGCTGCTGAAGCCAACGTCGCTGATGCAGGAACAATGTCCTGTGCCATGGTTGCGGCAATCCCGACCACAAAGCTGGTGACTAACAACCCATTGATACCAGAGATAAAACCACTGCACAGCAACGCTGCGGTAAGCAAAAGACCTTTCAATAAAATAACAATCCGACGATCGTGGCGATCACCTAGCGGGGCGAGCAACAAGATACCTAAAGCATAACCAATCTGTGTCAGTGTCGGCACCATACCAACCGTACCTACACTGGCATGCAGGTCGGTACCCATAACCCCCAATAATGGCTGACTATAATAAATTGAGGCAACGCTAAGCCCAGCGCCGGTTGCCAACATAAGAACTGTCCGGCCGGAAAGGGTTTTCTCAGGACTATCTAAAGTACTTGGTATGGTTTGAATGGCTGACATGGCGGCTACCTATAATGATATTGAGTCAGTATTCTTGCCTGAGTAGACATGTGTTGGTAGTCGCCTAAAGAGTAAAACTGTTATACGCTTAACGTATGATAGAACTCGGTTTGACTGGCATTGATCGTATAGAGTTAATGCAGACATTTATCCGCATCGTTGAGGCTGGTAGTTTATCGGCAGCAGCAGTACGCCTGGGTACAAGCCAGCCGACGATTAGCCGGCGGTTACAGACACTGGAACACCTGCTTGGTCTGAAATTATTGCAGCGCACTACGCATGTTATGAAGCTCACCGACGATGGCGAACGCTGCTATTCCCATGCTAAAGCACTGGTTGAAAACTGGCATAGGATGGAGGATGACCTGCGCGGGGCCACGGACGAGCCCAGAGGAGTACTGCGAGTTTTAGTGCCGCACGCGTTCGGGCAAGATCAATTAATCAAACCGCTTAAAGACTATTTAGGCCGTTATCCGAAAATGTCTGTGGAATGGATGCTAAATGATCGCCGCCCGGATTTCATCGTGGAAGGTATTGATTGCGCCATTCAAGTTGGAGCCGTCACCGATCCTTCGGTGATTGCGATTCTGCTGGCCGAGGTGCCGCGTATTGTCGTCGCCGCGCCTGAATTGCTCAATGATAAGCCGCTACCGCTACATCCTGACCAATTGCAGGATTTACGCTGGCTGGCATTAAGCTCCTTTTACCGTAATGAAGTCGTCCTAAATCATCAGACGAGTGGTGACATACATCGATTTTCTATCCAGCCACAATTGAGTACCGACAGTCTGTATGCCTTACGTAATGCCGCACTCGCGGGGGTCGGGGTAGGAATCGCCTCAACGTGGGTGGTAAGCGAAGATCTTGCACAAGGGCGGTTAGTACATCTAACTCCCGATTGGCACGGATTACCTTTGCCCATCTATCTGGTTTATCCCCATGCCAGTTTTTACCCAGCAAGATTACGGGCATTTTTAGATATTATGCGCCACGCCATGCCGAGTCTGGCTGGCACGCAACCCCCAGCGCAAAAATAGAAAAACCAGCCCGAGGACTGGTTCTTGATAATGACAGATGCCTTTTAAGGATTGTGCAGATAAAGCAATTAATTCTATCGCAGCCATCCTTCATTGGTGAAAAACTTAGCGCCTTCCGTTGTAGTCAAATAAGCCATGAATTGCGCCGCACCTATATCTGCTTTCGGTGAAATTGCCATATTGAAGTCGCGGTAAATTCGTCTTTCCGGCTCAATAGTCACCATATCGACTTTATCCGCGTTAGCAATCGGCCAGTCACTCCAGGTGATCCAGGCATCTGCTTTTAACCGTTGGAAGGCCTTAAATGCAGCACCACTCCCCTGCTCATAGGCCACGATATGTGACCGTATTTGTTTGATATCTTCCAGCCGGCCCAAACGCCCGGCAATATCTTCCCACAAACCGGTACCTGAGGTGTTGTAGGTTCCTTTACCTTCGGTCACCACAATTTTGACCGGTTGTTTGATCAGATCCTCAAAACTCTTAATATTTTTAGGATTACCTTTTGCTACTGCAATCACTGCCGGATGAATAAACATCGGCACAACATCCTTGCTGGCCACAAAAGGATAATTCTCCAGATACGCCGTCATCGATTGCTCTGAAGCACTGAAAATAATATCAGCACGTTGCTGGGCATCTTTTGACCATTTCTCCTCTGGCCCGTAGATTATTTCCACACGTTGTCCGGTCTGTTGCTGAAAACTCTCTGCGGCTTTTATCAACGCGGTGTGAGGTCCGCCCGGCCCATAGACGCGAACCACGCCATCGTTGGGTTGATGGATGATATTAGTATCGAGAAATTGGCCGCTGGCGTAGGACAGCGCCGATGCCATGATACTCAGTGTGCCAATGATTAACTTTCTAATTTTCATCAACTATTCTCATCGTTATACCGTTGAAGCAGACAGTTCAATACAGGTACCTTTGAACAGAACCTTGCTTGCAGGATTATTATTTGCCGTAATGAAAAGCTCACTGCTGTTTTTGACAGTATTCCATTCCGTTGGCGTGAGTAATTTAGGGACAGTTAAATCAGTAAATCGCCCTAATAACACCGTCTGACCGGTATCTTTATTTCGTGCCCATAACATGGCTGTTTCCATTCCTGCATCGGTTGACTGATGACGGGCATTCCATTTCAAGCGAATACTTGATTCCCCTGGTTTGTCACCTTTGTAAGCCATCAGGACAAAGTGGTCGGCCTTTTCTGCGGACGACATAACTGCGATATAGCTGGGCATGGCGACTTGCGGCTTGGCCATAAACAACATAGTGCTGGAAAACAGCAATAACAGTGCCACGCAAGCAAGCGACAATGTTGGCCACTTTCTTGGCCCCAACCATGCCCACAACCCCGGTTTTACTGGTTGTCCCAATGTGGTCTGAATATTTTTCCATACCCATGAAGGGGGCTTATCTGATGTCATTGGTTCCAGTCCACTTAAACGTGAATGCCACTGCATAACCAGCTCATACCAGCTTTCATCTTCCGCCATCAGAGATTCAAGACGTTTTCTGGTTTTGGGGGATAATGTGCCAAGTAAATACTGACTCACCAGATGTTCCCGGATGACTAAATTGCGATATCGACCCGGAGTTAAGTGTCCATGCATTGTTTTAACTCCTTTAGACCGCGCCGTATCCACGATTTGACCGTGCCCAACGGACGCGCCAATCGTTCAACAATTTCCTCATGGGAGTAACCATGGATATAAGCCAACCTTATCGCTTGCCTTTTTTCTTGTGTCAGCGAAAAAATACAGCGATTTAAAATGGCAAGGTGAGCTGCGGTATCGGTTTCATCTTCTTTCCCCACTTCCGATAACATGTCTGCCTCTTCAAAAATAGGATGATGACGGCCATGCTGTCGGACATGGTCAATAGCCAGATTACGCATTAATTGACACATCCAGGCCCAGGGATAAGTCGTTGGGCTGCGGTCAGCAGCAAACCAGACTTTGAGATACCCCTCTTGTAATAGCTCGGCGGCAATATCTCGATCAGCCACAATTTTCATGATCAAGCCGTATAACTTGCGATTAGTTTGGCTATATAAGGTTTCAAAAGCCTGCCTGTCTCTCAGCTTGACCCGAGAGAAAAGTTTCTGTAGTTCTTCATTTGCTGTGACCACAATAACCTCAAACGCGTTATTTAAAGATGAACCAGATGCCAGACATCTTTTATCTGATCACCCGTGATATCACCGGGTTGTTTATCTTTAATCCAAGAATATAAAGGCTGGTCCTGATAGGCCCACTGATAGGTACCATCTTTACGTGCAACAACGCTGAACGGCGCACTGGCTTTGTCATCTTTTTGGGCTGCTAATGGCGGCCAATTTGCGGCGCAATCTTCATAGCATACCGATATCCCTTTGCTGTCTTTAGAGAAGGTATAGAGCGACATATTGTCTTTATTGGCTAAAATCTTGCCGGAATCGGTGGTGTAAACCTTGACCGGCGCCCTATCTGCACGGGCAAGTGACCATATATTCTTAAAGCCCGCTCCGGTAATATCCCCAGGCTGTAGATCTTTATGCCAGAGATAAAGTGGGCGATGGTTCAGTGCCCATTGCAGACTACCATCCGCACGTTTAATTTTATCCAGCCCAGGGAGTTGAGTGGCATTATCTTTTACCAACAACGGTGGCCAAGCCTTGGCACAATCCTTGTAGCAATTGGACAAGTCTTGCTTGTCATTATCGAAGGTATACAGGGTCATACCTTTACTGTCGGTATAAACTTGTCCTAATGTAGTCTCTTTTACTGCGACATCAGAAGCCAGAGCCGAGAATGCCAGTAAGCCGATCATTGCAGGTAGCAAGCGGAGTTTCATCGTTGATATCCTTGTTGTGTGTTTGATTACTCTGATAGAGACGTTCAGGTGATCATTTTGGATGCACTCAAAGGAAAATATTTTTGAATTTATGTTTTTGCTGCATTAAAGAAAAACTTTCGCGATTACTCAAGTAACCTATAAATAATTATTTAAACAACAAAGTAAAATCCCCGCCTTTATTACTCATCATTAAGGTGGGAATTTTATCAGTCATGCATGTATTTTATCTGTAGCAATTCTCTATATACCAGCCACGTTATAGTCTATTTACTCTTCATGCTGAATTCGGCACAAATACTGAGGGAAATTTGTGCTAGAGGGAGGAAATAACAGAAACCTATATTCTTCGCTGCCAAAATGTAGCGTTGGTATACTGGTTTCTGAATAGAATCAGTGGTTGCTAAATTAGTGGTCTGCCAAGGCTGAGTTCAGATTTCATCTCAGATAATAACCACAGAGAAAAATCCCGCATCGCGGCAGTTTCTGTGCGCGATTGTAGCCGAGTTAACCAATACCCACCCAGGCTAATCGTGGTGCTAAAGGGCTGAATGATACGTTCTCTGAGTAACAGATGCGTAAACATAGACGGTGGAGCCAGCGCAATGCCTATCTCTGCCTGCGCCGCTTCCAGCATGCTCACCGACGAATCGAACACCATTATTTGCTGAGAAGGTGAAGGGACACATCCTCCAGCCGCACTAAACCATGCCGACCACTCATCGCGACGATAGGAACGAAGCAGCGTAAATTTTTGCAGGTCATCAGGCTGGTGTAAACATCCCGCTAACGAGGGAGCACACAAAGGTGCAAGTGGCGCATCGCATAAAAATTGCGACTCAGTATCATGCCAGGCACCATTGCCATAGCGAATAGCATAATCCAGCCCTTCAGCCACCACATCAACACGGTTGTTATGCGTTGAAAGTGAAACATCCACATGTGGATAACGTTGTTGAAAATCCCTCAGGCGCGGCAGGAGATAGCCGGTTGCAAAGGTCCCAACCACACCTACTCTGACTTTCTCACGCATTACCCCAGCGGAAAAACGGTCTAGCGTGTCAGCGATACGATCAAAGGAATCATTAAGGATCGGTAGGAGATTCTCACCTTCGGTTGTTAACACTAATCCGCGTGAAATACGAATAAACAGACGGCAATTGAGGCGTTGTTCCAGCGCTTTGACCTGCTGGCTTATTGCTGCATGGGTAACGTTTAATTCGATAGCAGCCTTAGTAAAACTTAACTGTCTGGCTGCGGCTTCGAAGGCGCGAAGTGAATTTAGGGGAATATAACTGCGTACCATAGGATTATCTGTTAGATTTTCTATTATCAAACACTAAATATAATCGATTGTTATCCATAGTCAATCATCGCAAAATCAGCGACGCAGAAGGAGACACACTGCTTGTTGTTTATCAATCTAAGGAAGATTTTCTAATGTTGAAAAAGTCTGTAATCAATACCTTGGTCTTTACCGCTATCGCAACTTCGCCATTTTATACCTCGGCACAAACCATACTTACGGAGCAACAGGTTGCGGCTATCGTCAATAACACCCTTAAGCCGTTGATCGAACAGCAGAATATCCCCGGCATGGCCGTCGCTGTATTTTATGACGGAAAGCCACAGTTTTTTAACTATGGCGTAGCGGATATAAAAGCAGATATCCCAGTCACTGAGAATACGCTGTTTGAACTCGGTTCAGTAAGTAAGACCTTTACCGGAATAGCTGGGGAATATGCCATGCAAACCGGCATTATGAACCTTAATGATCCAGTGACGGAATATGCTCCTGAGCTAACGGGTAGTCAGTGGCAAGATGTGAAAATGCTGCATCTGGCAACCTACACTGCGGGGGGGCTACCTCTTCAACTGCCCGATTCGGTTACAGACCAAAAATCATTATGGCAATATTATCAGCAATGGCAGCCACAATGGGCGCCTGGAGTGATGCGCAATTACTCCAATGCCAGTATTGGTTTATTCGGGGCGTTGGCGGTGAAAAGAAGCCAATTAACCTTCGAAAACTACATGAAAAAGTATGTATTCCAGCCCTTAAAACTGACACATACTTTTATCACTGTCCCTGAATCGATGCAGTCAAGCTATGCATGGGGATATAAGGATGGCCAGCCAGTACGCGTTACATTGGGCATGCTGGGTGAGGAAGCTTATGGGGTAAAAACCACCACGAAAGATATGGTGAGATATATGCAGGCCAATATGGACCCAGACAGCCTACCTGCCGAAAACGATAAGTTAAAGAAAGCCATCATCGCGGCTCAGTCTCGCTATTTCCAGGCGGGGGAGATGTTCCAGGGGTTGGGATGGGAAATGTATAACTGGCCTATCAACCCACAGGAGGTTATCGCCGACAGTGGCAATGATATCGCGTTGAAACCGCGTAAAGTTGAGCAATTGCTGCCAGCACACCCGGCAACACGGGCATCCTGGGTGCATAAGACCGGTGCTACCAATGGCTTTGGGGCTTATATTGTCTTCATCCCAGAGGAAAATATTGGCATAGTGATGTTAGCTAACAAGAATTACCCTAATCCTGTTCGCGTGCAAGCTGCCTATAATATTCTTCAGGCATTGCGTTGATAGTCATGCCGCACTAACTCCATGATAGATCAGATAAAATAAGACTGACCATAGATTTCACTATGGTCAGTTTAGTGTTATTGCCTTATTTCTTCTCAATCATCGGGCTGTATTCTATCGGCACCCAAGTGTAGCCAACTTTATTTGCCCGGACATGGCCCAAACCAGGGAACGGAAGATGAGCGCCCGCCACCCACAGTTTGTCTTTAGCGGCGGTGGCAAAGATAGCTTTGCGCGTGGCCACTGCCTGTTTGCTATCCGTATCAAATTCTAAAGAGACATTCGGGCGCGCAAATTGGATGGAATGACTGTGTACAATATCGCCCCACACCAGCAAGTTGTCGCCTTTTGAGGTGAAAAGATATGAAGTATGCCCTGGGGTATGGCCCGGCGTTGGCACCACTTTGACGCCTGGTAATAAGGTGTCACCAGCAGTGTAAATTTTTAATTTATTGTTTGCCGCATAAGGGGCAACCGATTCCATTGATTTTTCAAACATTGGGCGCAGTTCTGGCGTAGCTTTACTGGCGACGTCTTTATTCAGCCAGAAATCGGCATCCCCTTTTGACACATACACAGTAGCATTAGGGAATGCGGCTTTACCCTGATTGTTAATACCACAGGCATGATCGGGATGTAGATGGGTCAGCAATACAGTATCAATTTGCTCAGGCTGATAACCCGCAGCACGAATATTATCGACCACAGCACCCAGTGTCGGCCCGAAACATTGTGCGGTGCCGGCATCAACTAAGACTAGGTTGGTTCCGGTATTGATCAAGAAGGCATTTACCGCAGTCTGTACCCCGTTGGTGCTATCAATAAACATACTGGACAGCAGCGTCTGGATATCTTTCTCATTGATATCCTTCAGCAGATTGGTACCCAGCTTTACATAACCGTCATAGATGGCTGTGACTTCAAAATCACCTAATGCCATACGATAGTAACCGGGAACCTGCGTCTGTTGCTGCGTGGGTGCGGCAGCCATACTGATCGTCGGGAAGCCAAGAGGCAGAGCGCAGGCTCCAACAACCATCAGAGCCAGTAATGCTTTACACCGTGGTAACTGTTTCAGTAAAAGCGCCTTCATAAATCTCTCCAGAAGTGAATAACGATTCTTATCATGATGTTATTAATGATAGATAACGCAGAATAATGAGCACCTTAATCAAGATACTTTCTAAATGTTTTATTGTCTTTTAAAAAATTCGGCCGAGGGAGGATTTAGGCGTTAATCTGTGTCGGGGTAGACCTTTCCGAGTTTTGTTCGGGAATATAGGGGGGGGAACAATAAAAAACACCCCCATTAGGCGTAATGCTAATCAGTTAAGGATCACTTGGAGTGATCCTTATTACACCAACTTCCTAACCATAAACCCTAACTACAAACAATTAATATTGTCTTCAATACTGCAATCAGCGTTCTAGCCACGTCAAATTAGCATGGTGGAAAATAAATCCAATTTATTGATATAAAGCTAAAAAACAAACTTTAATGTCATTAAAATCGAGTCTATTCGAATTCTAGCGTCACTGAACAGACTTTATTGTTTCTGCATAACCGCTGTGTTGGAAAAATAAAGTTTGTACATAAGTCCGACTCGGTATATTAAAGTTTGTACACTAATCGAGTGATTGGGAACTTTTGAGTTATTATTTTCTCGGATTTTCAAAAAAAGCAGGCTTGAATGAACACTGCTGTCACTTTCGCTACCTGTAACAGCCTGCATTTATAAATGGAAAAATCTGCAGTTATCGCGTTTTTCAACCCAAATTATCTGCATCTATCCGGGGAGTGGCCCCAGTCATTATCGTACAGGGAAACAGGTTTATCTGGCCTAGGGGGCTTGTTGCAAATAATGAGTGTCGGTGATTTTACTGATAGATGAGCGGGATAATTAAGCTAAAACCGCCTCAATATGAAAGAGCCGATTCATAAAGGCGGATCTTTCCCGCACTCGACGTTCAGGCTCGTCACGGCGTAGCCAAATATCAAATTGACCTTTATTCAGTCGTCGCAATGTTTCAACTCCCTGAAGCGTTGACCCGGCAAGGTTTGGCCGTTTGAAGCCCCCGCCCGCTTTGACTAATTTTTTGATGGGGGCATATTCAATAAACCAACGGTAAATGGTAGAGCGGTGAACGGAAACCCCACGCTCTGCCAGCATATCGCTGATATTGGCATAACTCATCGGGGTTGAACCGTACCACCGTAAGCACCATAGAATGATCTCGGGAGCAAAATGTTTCCATTTGAAATCGCTAGGGGCCAGGTGGGTTCACTGAAGAAGGAATGAATAACCTCAGTTTTCATGACAACTCCATTTTTTGCAACAAGCCCGATAACATCATCAAAAAAATAGCATGTTACCCGACGGAGTATTAGCGCCACAAAGCCACTGACCTTTCCCCCACTAAACGCGGGGGAATACCAGAAAAGCAAAACCAAATTTAAAAACTCAAAACTCTATCGACGACACATTACATGCCTAGGAATATCGGCGTCACTGTAGCTATTGGTAACGCCCGCGATCGAGTCGCCAAGGTAGTGGTAACCAGTGCTGGGGTCAGGAGTGTCGCCCGTCCAGTAGAGGGTGCCGATAAAACCGGAACCAGTGTAGTTATCCATTCGCCCCCATTCATCGAACAATGAACCCACCAAACGGGTACCAAATGAGTAGTTGGTAGAACTCAAGTCAGTGCGTGATGGCTGAGACGCCAGCTGTAGACTACAGAATTCCACAGCATCTGACCAAACAGCCATTGTGCTACCGTTATGTATAAACCATTTCTGCACAGCAAATGTGTAGCTTAGTGGACTGCCTCCATCCTTGGGTGTCGCCGTAATGGTCACTGGCCCCGTAGGTTTGCTGTTGAGCTTCACTTGACCGCCACCATTGACGTTTACAGCCCCTGGCTGGTTGGAACTCCAGGTGAAGTCGCTCGCATTTCTGTTCATATTTAGTATGAAGGTAGCCGCGGTAAAACCTGTTTTTGGAAATTCATCGTTTACAGTGAACACATGGCCGTTAACGGCTATTCCGGTAAACATCGAATCCTCCACAAAGGTGGTGCTGACCGTCTGGTTGCTGCCGTTCACCGTGGCGGTGACCACACTGACACCCGGCGCAGTATTAGTCAGTGTCGCCGTAGCAACCCCGTCCACGCCAGTAGTACCAATCACCGTCGTCACGTTCGCCCCGTTGCTGGCAGTAAATGTCACCACCTGGCCCGGTACAAGGTTGTTACCCGCATCCGTCACTATCGCTTTCACCGCATTGGTGGCTCTGCCATTGGCGACCTCGTTATCAGTAGTCGCCGTTAGGTTAGCTGCGGTGATTTCCGCTGTGCTGCCGTCCGCCACAAAAGTGGTGTCGACCGTCTGACTACTGCCGTTCACCGTGGCGGTGACCGCGCTTATTCCACTCTTCATATTGGTCAGTGTCGCCGTGGCAACCCCGTCCACGCCAGTAGTACCAATGACTGCCGTCACTTTCGCCCCGTTGCTGGCGGTAAATGCCACCACCTGGCCTGCGACAGGATTGTTACCGGCATCCGTCACTATCACTACCACCGCATTGGTGGCCGTGCCGTTGGCCACCCTTCTATCGGCAGTCACCTTGGCTGCGGTGATTTTTGCGGTGCTGCCGTCCGCCACAAAGGTAGTGTCCACCGTCTGGCTGCTGCCGTTCACCGTGGCGGTGACCACACTAATCCCCGAGTCAGTATTAGTCAGTGTTGCCGTAGCAATCCCGTCCACGCCAGTAGTACCAATTACCGTCGTCACTTTCGCCCCGTTGCTGGCGGTAAATGTCACCACCTGGCCCGGTACAAGGTTGTTACCCGCATCCGTCACTATCGCTTTCACCGCATTGGTGGCAATGCCATTGGCAACCTCATTATTGGCAGTCGCCGTCAGGTTGGCTGCAGTGATTTCCGCTGTGCTGCTGTTCGCCACAAAAGTGGTGTCGACCGTCTGACTACTGCCGTTCACCGTGGCGGTGACCGCGCTTATTCCACTCTTCATATTGGTCAGTGTCGCCGTAGCAACCCCGTCCACGCCAGTAGTACCAATCACCGTCGTCACGTTCGCCCCGTTGCTGGCGGTAAATGTCACCACCTGGCCCGGTACAAGGTTATTGCCCGCATCCATCACTATCGCTTTCACCGCATTGGTGGCAATGCCATTGGCAACCTCATTATCGGCAGTCGCCGTCAGGTTCACTGCTGCAACAGTACTAGGCATAACAGTGATCTGCACTGTCGCACGTAATGACACATTACCTTGGATGTCATGAGCCACTGCACTTAACGTGTGGGCATTACTACCACTCCGCGTTAGCCGATGCGAGGGTAATCCTACTACAACAGCGTGCGCAGATACCGGTGTGAGAGAACCTCCTGCCGCTATCAAGGCAGAACTGTCCCACTCAATACGCTCAAGGCCATGTCGGGTGGATACCTCTGCACTCAATGGAACGCTTGTCCCCCCCTCACCGCTTATCATAGCCGGAAGGATCAGCTGTATCACCTTCTGTTCCTGATAATTCAGCACAATATTGTTGTTACGCTCGACTAAATCATAACGACTACCCGCCAAAGTGCGCGTTGCTGCCACGGCTGATGGACTGATATGAGATTGCCAAGATTCACCCAGTCGGTAATTTAGCTGGAAGTTAATGTTGCTGTCGTTTTTACTGCCTTTACCGGCGCGATGTTCAGCCCCAATAGTCACTAATGGTATAGGGGTGTAATTTACACCCGCAGTAATAGCATAGGGGTTTTTCTGGCGGTTATCTTTGCCAAACAAGGCCACATCATCACCACGGTATTTTTCATACATGACCTTGCCGCCAAGTTGGGGATGAGAGGGTAAATAAGTTTCTGCCCGCACATCATAGCCGTTGGCAGGCCGTTCTTTATAGTCAGCAAAATCCCGTGAATGATGCCAATCGGTGGTACCGAAGTAACTGTTACCCGAGAACTTCAGGTAGTCGGTCCAAGCCTCTGCGCCTACCCCAACCCGCCGGTTTTTGCCTGTAACATCATTATCAAAAAACGCATTAGCCCCATACATCCAGCTATTCTGGAAAGTACGCACTCCAGCACCAACGTTAACGGTGTTACGATCGTCTTTATTTCGGGCACCCAATTGGGTAAAAAGTAGGGATTTCTGATTATCATAAAGTGGAACCAGTACATCGACCATACTGCCATCCAGCTTAAAATCTTCATTAACATTCATTTGTACCCGGGCGGTACCAAACTGGCTCAGCAACTGCTGCGTGGAGTTGTTTAATTCATTGTTGGCAGCTGAGTTGAGCATGCGCTCACCAGATTTTACTGCATTGCCATTAGATAATGCGACAGCACCGGTCTGGGCATAACCGGCCAGCTTATTATTTATGTGAATATCAGCATGTGAATAACTTTCATCACTAATGGATAACGAAGGCAGCTTACCGGAAACATCAATTTCATCCCCTAACTTGGCGACAGTATTAATGTTTTTACCGGTCTGCAAAATATAAGACTCTGTAACCGTATTGACTTGCGAAGTATACGAAGAAGACGCGACAACCGCAGGTGAAAATGCCAAACTCAAAGGAAACAGTAACTGAAACAGGATATTAATCCACGCAATAATCCTGAACGTTTGTGGTAGTGCGTATGCCCGCGTGAACCCATGACTCGAGGATGTTTTTAGTGATTTCGTCCAAAAAAAATTACGCAATTTATTATACTCAGCCGAGTAAAAAAACCGTCACATAACCTCGCGATTTAATCAATATTGCCTAAATCTCGTTTGATATTGTAGAGTGACGAAAATTTTTTAGTGTTAGTTTCCTACCCCCCCCCCCACGGAATCAGGTGAGTAACGATAAACTACCGTATCTATATTGCTAGATTCGACACTGATCGGCAGTTTCATTACCTATGATGCATCAGACAGCCCCGAACAATTAGTGAACCCATCTTATTCAGGTTTAATAATATTAATAAGAACCAATGATTTGATGTTTTATTAACAAGGAGGTGCCCCAACACTGGCGGATGGTTGCATGTATAACAAGAAAAGGTTGTGTTGTATTAAGACGCAGCAGAGCCATATTAACTGCCTGCCAAATATGAGAGGAGCCGGATCACTTAAGATGACCGACCGAAGAAAAATTAACTTTCCTTCTCAATCAATAACGCTTCCAGCAAATCTAAATCATGCAACAATTTTTGCAGGGTTTCATTGCTGATTTTTTGCGTCGCACGTAAGTGATATAATTCACCACGCTCAGACGGGCTTGTTGCAAAAAATGGAGTGACCATGAAAGCTGAGGCTATTCATCCCTTCTTCAGTGAACCCACATGGCCCCCTAGCGATTTCAAATGAAAACATTTTGCACCCGAGATCATTCTGTGGTGCTTACGGTGGTACGGCTCAACCCCGATGAGTTATGCCAATGTCAGCGATATGCTGGCAGAGCGTGGGGTTTCCGTTCACCGCTCTACCATTTACCGTTGGTTTATTGAATATGCCCCCATCAAAAAATTAGTCAAAGCGGGCGGGGGCTTCAAACGGCCAAACCTTGCCGGGTCAACGCTTCAGGGAGTTGAAACATTGCGACGACTGAATAAAGGTCAATTTGATATTTGGCTACGCCGTGACGAACCTGAGTATCGAGTGCGGGAAAGATCCGCCTTTATGAATCGGCTCTTTCATATTGAGGCGGTTTTAGCTTAATTATCCCGCTCATCTATCAGTAAAATCACCGACGCTCATTATTTGCAACAAGCCCACTTGATGGACTAACTATAGCTTGGTGTACAAACTTTATTATTCCAGAACAACCGCCTGTGTAGCAAAAATAAAGTTTGTACACTAATAAAAATAAAGTTTGTACACTAACTTTTGCATGTAAACTCTCCATAGTTGATTTCGTGTTAAGCATCATTTCTCACATAGTTACAATCTTCTTACTTGGTTAAATTAGCTTATTGCATAAGCATGAAACTAAGTTGCCCTAAAATATATAAGCGAATATAATATCCTAGTTACCACCCCGGGCGTTCTCTATCCCAAACCTGTCGTCTCGCTTGTACACAGTGTGCAGGGACTTGCCGCAGTTTGTCGGTACTGTAAAGGAGAGACGTCATGAAACAGAAAACCGTGCTGGTTCGCCAGTATCAACGTTTTCGTTTTGGTCGTTGGGAAGACGTGTGCATGCACATGCGCTCACAGCCGAATCGTTAATTGACTATGCCCGCCGGTGGTAACACACAAGAGATGAGTAATAATATGGACAGTAGGAATCACTATCCATATTATAAGTATAAAATTAACCTTTTACTTCTTCTTGTGTTTTGATTCCCATCATTGCTTCGAAATGGCCATAATCGTCAGTACGACGGAATATATCCTCAAAAAGCTGCATATAGTGATCGATAGAAATACCTTCTAGATGATTTATGTTCCGACCATCTGCATGAGAGTTTCTATTGATGTAACGATAAAAACTGTTGAATCCATGGACACCGTGTTTTTTTGCTAAGTCATCTAGTGCCCTGTAGAGGGTTTCATTTTTACAGGAGAAGCTGAAATAATATTCCAAAATCTGGCGCATCGTGTTAGGAACAATTATTGTATTATTTTTACTTTCTTTGGCCTCTCTTAATGAATACCACAATGCTTGATAGTCATTGAGGATATCATGGCGACTTATCGAATTAACGACACTAGATTCATTCTTGGATATTCGTAAAAGCCCCCAATTCCGTGGGGAATCTTCGCTTGCACGAACACCGGAGGAAAGGATCATTTCTTGAAAGAAGAATAAATTATGAGTTAATATTATTATCTTTTTAGCTAATTTTGTTTTAATAATATTATGTTGGATAAGTGAAGCGATTTCAAAAATATAGTTATTTGACAGACTAGAAATTGGATCATCAATAACTATAAGTTTATCTCGAGTATCTATATCATCTCTTCGATCTTTTCCTCGACATTTCTCAAGGAAATATAGAAATGCAATTAGTGTTTTCTCCCCCTCACTAAGGCTACGAAAAATATTGTCATCATCTTGATTTTCTTGTCTTCCACGGGAAAGACGATACATTTCTCCCCCCGATTCACATCGAGTAATAGTGAAACTAGTAATTCCCAATGTAACCAACATATTATTAATATTTAATATAGTGGTGTCAATATTGGATACTGATCTTGCTTTTTCAGTGCTATCTTTTTGAAATGCAGAAATTTCGATATCTAATTGAGTTATTTCTATGTTCAACCTCTCTATTTCCATCTGGAGCTCGTGAAGTTGCTTGTTTTGGCTATTTATTTCATTTTCGGATATTTTCTTTATATGGCTAAACAACTTAATCGTAAAATTCTGTTGTTCTTGTACGAAATTTTCCGCTTTTCTATTATTCTCTACTATTTCTTCATTAATTGATGAAATAGTATCTAATAACAAATTAATATGTTGTGTAACATCTTCCGGAGTTTCATCTGAAGAAGGTGACACTAATTTATTTGCTATTTTTCGCTCATTTCTTTCATAAATTTGCTCCAACCCAACCAATTGCATATGACTACTACTATGTTCATCCACAAGTTCACAGTCATTCAAAAAAATACGGATTTGATTGAGTTCATTCTTCCATAAACCATAGCGCTGTGAAAGTTCATTTAATAAACTAATACTTGAAGAGTAAGAGGCGTCAAATAATGCCTCAATTTCGGATCTCAAATGCGCACCATCTACCTGACTCTGACAGAAGGGACATATATCTCCTGTAAGGTAAGTTTTCCCTTGGCTTACCCAATCAATATTACCCAATTGCTGAATCGCACTTGAAAGTTGACTGTCACCGATAGGAATAAGCGGGGTACTAAGTAAAACTAACTCCTTATAATCTATCTTCGGTAGCTCTCCTATCGAAAACGTCTGGAGTGAATTACCCTTGCTCATATTTAATTTATCAAGTTCTTTTATGAGCTCTGAAGTAGTGGTCTCTACGCTTTTTTGATGGTTGATTACCTTCTCATACAAGCTATCTCGTTGTTTGGCACCAACCATGAGTGAGCTAAGATTGCTTTTTCTAATCTCCGCTGAGCGATCAAAAATCTGTTTAGCGCACTCATTTTTAATTGTCGATATCATAGCTATTTTATCAACAAGTTTTGCTTCATTTTGCTCACGCTGAATAGTTCTATCACTGACATTTTTTTCATTTAGATCAATGGCTGCTTGTATGTCGGCATTCTCACTACTAAGAGTAAATATACCTGGCTGGGTATTGCTTAAATGGAAGGTTTCTTCAATGTATTCTTGATTAAATACTAAGTACTTCATATCTAGTGGTGGATTGACACTACAGTCGCGATATTTTCTATGATCTGGTTGATAGAAATAACCAGATACTGTTGATTTTCCGGAACCATTTTGCCCATATATTAATGTAACATATTTACTCAAATCAAAATTAGTGGAATGATCAGTAGCGTAACTTCTAACACCTTGGATGGAGAGAATGCTCATTAATCGGATCCTATCAAATGAATAATTTCTGTACAGTCTAATAATACAGTGAAAACATTTAAAAATGATATCTATCAGTAATTTTCAAGATATCTCACAAACTAGTCGACTATCTAATAATAAATCCATTTAACAACTGCTATTTCAGTGACACAGGTCACATTATTCCTTTTATACACCATAAGCTCTTTATTCTTTACATATTAAAAAATGCGTGCACATCAAATATTATTCACTAATCTAATAACTTTAAATATTTTTCATATGAAAGCAACAAAACAGTTCGTCCTTTTATTAATGTGTAGCAAATAACACTTTTCAAAGCAGTAATAAAATTAAATAAAAATTTCTTTAATCTATTTTTTTCTTCTTTACTTCTAGTATCGATATTCATAATTTTGACAATTATATTAGCCACCTTACCACCAATAATAAAAGCTAAAAAAATAAACCATATCCAACGATAGTGTTTATGAAAAGCTGCATCTGAAAGTTGCTCGCTCATTTTTTTTTGCATTTTTGTATATGTTACCAAAGTTGGAATAACACATTCACTTGATAGTGCAGTTCTAGTACTGAGATAAGTAATTGACTCCATATTAGGAAACGAAAAACAATAGTTAACCGGTGTTTCTTGGCATAGTTCTGTTGGCAAATGCATAATAGCAATTCGACTATTAATATTTTTTTCAGGACACATTTCAGCATTATAAGATGCTATTTGTTTGCGTACTAATAATTTTTCATTTTCTCCATTTTTACTATTACTAGTTAAATATAATGAAGATGTATCATCTGGCCCATCAATACTGAATTGAGTTGACGACATACTTGCTAGTTCATTCAATTTTTCTTGAACACGAGAAGACCATTGACAAGACTCAGTAACAAGAGTATTCGCACGACACCATTCATAATATTTATTAACCTGTGCTAAAAGATAGCCACTTGCGTTACGCGCATTTTGATTTACTTCATTTTGTTGAGAAATAATTGCATTGTTTGCTGAGTCAGCAACCCAGAACACCCCTGAGACAAGGGCTGTCAATAAAAGCATAATATCGTAATACTGGCGAAAATTTTCTCTTAGATCAAAAATATCGTTTAACAAAATTATAAAACACCATCCAACTAAGAAACCCATAAGTAATAAAATGATCAATCCTACTTCCCCACCTAGATAACCAGTTCCTGAGATAACAAATGAATTAGGAAGCCAGTTAAAATTGGGGAATATACCAAATAGAGAAAGTAAACCAGGAAATATAATAATGGTGAAAATAAGAAAAAGTCCGTAACGTTTACCCAATAACCAACCACAGACCAGCATACATATAAAAATACAAGTAAGTATGAAAATTAAGAATAAGGTAACAGGTAAAACAGCCTCAGATACTGACCAATAACTGCTAATTGCATTGCCAACACTGTCATAGACTATAAAATTTGAGCTTGCAAAGCCTAATCCCTCAAGTGCCTGCTGCACACTATAAGCCGCAGCATAGCAAGCCAAAAAATATGGCAAAATAAAGTTAATAAGCATGAATAGTTCCTTCTATTGTCAATAGGTTCTAATTTTGTACATTAGATTCTTTATTTTGTATTAAAATCTATGTATTAAAAATATATCAGTATAGCCAAAGGGATGAGAAAAACTTTTCAACTAGTACATTTATTTCATCTTAGAGGTGCTATCACTATATATATTACTTCAGCTCTAGATATAGCATCAGATCTATTCTGACATGCATATAATGTGAATGATGAGGTATTTCTAGATTGAATAAAGGTCAACATTCTGTACCAAACCCCTTATAATATTCCCGAAAAAATATTATAAGGGGTTTGAATAACAAAGACTATAAATGTACATTAGGCGCCGTTTCATTTGTCAAGTTCATGATTTCATTTGCGCATAATTTGGCCTATGGTTACTTGTACAGAAAAATCCACCAGAAGACGAACCAGTTGGCTTAGCCTGCCCTAACTTTCCGGGTGGCGCCAGCCATTAAGCTGTGCCTCTGTTCAAGAGCTGCATCAGGTTTCCAGTCACGATAACTACGGTCTTTGCGGCCTGATAGAGCGACCATCCGTTTAAGAACGCGAGGAGGAATGTTCCGCGCCTGTCCAGCCAGAATAAAATTTTTTAATGCAGTTTCGACTGTCTTTATCACTACGTCTGAAAGAGGCTGACCGTTAGTCCGGTACTGACGTTTATTAAACTGAATCGCGAAATACAGAACATCGTTATATTCAGATTTGATTGTATCATTGCTGATAATCTCCTTGGCTCGGCTCCGGACAGAGGAAGACCGTGCAGGGCGTTTAGCAGCTGTCGGTTTTCTAGTGCTCATCTAAGCCTCCTCATATTCATCTCTGTATATTCTAACATACCTGATTAAAAAACACTCACTACGCTATTGGCTAAGTGTCTTAGATATGAGTTTAGCCCGAGGTTGAGAATTCCGTTTCTGTCGCTCTTTATCTGTAGCACTGAGTTCATATCCATGGGAAACATAAACAGGAATTAGGCTTTTCTCTGGCCTACTCACACAAACCTGCCGGATCTTGTAGGCATCCGCAAAACTTTCCGCGACAATCAGTGCGATGGGAAGCACATACCCGGAAAGAGGGTGCTTGGCAGGATTACCTTCAAGGTAACGAAGCGTGATGCAGAAACGATTTCTCGATCGCCTCGCCAACATCAGCCCACATAAGAATCTGCGACACCGGATAGTGACATCAATACGGTTAGCCTGACTTCTACGTAACTGCCACCAGTCAAGTTCAATCCAGTCACGATGAACAGGCAGTCGCCACTGACTGGACACTTCCTCACTATCTTCATAATACATACGATCCAGCTCTATTTCATCGACAGGGAGTTTTGAACCAAAATCTTTTGCAATCCTGATTATAGCCTCAGCAACAGCCTGAATTCTGACCATCTCATGGCACAGTTCCGGTTCCATCATCCTCTCCTACATGGGCAGCCGATAAACCGGGTAATTTTATACGCCGGAAATTCATCATATATTACATTTATATCATATTGTTAGCTTATTGAACCTTTAGCCGACATCATGATGTGCGCGCCATTACTGCATTCATAATAAAGTGGGCACTTCACCGCCTGTTCATTGCATGAGAGAGATAGAGGAGGATGAGTATCTAGAAATAAAAATTCACAATCAGAAGTAAATTGAAAAAATTTCTTATCCTTACCTTGAAAAAAGACTTCCTTCACCAAATATCCTCTGTATACGTATGGTTAATTTGGAGAGCAGGATGAGTATTCAGAGTAAGTTCAGAGCATTCGACGATAAAATTCGGTTAGGTAGAAAAGATGTAGCCTATGCGAATGCCCGCGCGAAAGATGACAGCATAACAGCCAAGATTAAAGACGTGTTTAAAGAAAATGGCTATCCTGTCATTGAAGATTTCATCCAAGGTTCTCTAGAAACGTGGACGACAATTAAACAGCAGGGGCAAGATTTTGACATTGATCGTGCCATAGTTATTGATGCTGATGACTCCCCCAATGATCCAATCATTCCCAAACGTGTTGTTCTAGAGATTCTTGAAAAACGTGGTTTTAAAAACGCTAAGATTAAAAAACCCTGTGTCACCGCTGATTACAAAACTGAAGACTTACATATCGATATTCCTATTTATCGGAAATATCAAAACGGTGAATATGAACTTGCGGTCGGGAAACTGAACTCAAGTGAGGATAACAAGGAGTGGTCACGCTCAGCACCGAAGGAATTGATACATTGGGTTAATAACTCAGATATCTATGACAACTACAAATCGGAAAAACTTGCACAGTTCCGCCGCCTTGTGCGGTATGTTAAACGCTGGAGAAATGAAAATTTCAGTGAAGATGTTGCTCGGAAGGTCTTTTCTATTGGTTTAACTGTGATGCTCAAACAACATTTCAAACCGAAGATTAATGATGAAGGTTTTGCTGATGATATTACAGCGCTTAGCGCCACTATTTCGTCAATCTTGAATACCGGCGGATACTTCAAGTACAAGTCTATCGATACCTATACTGTGCATGTAACACTGCCGGTGAATCCATATCGGGATATTTTCAAAAATAGCAGTACAAGCACTGCCACTCAACTAAGAAACAAGTTTTATTCCCTTAATTCTACTCTTCAGCAAGTGATTGATGAAGATAACGAATCGAAACAGTGTGAAAAGCTTATTAAGACTTTTGGTGAGGATTTCCCGACATGCTCGTCATCTAATTCTTCAGCATCAAGTGGGAAAACTATATTTTCTTCAGCAGGAGCAGTCGGAACATCCCAAGGCGCATGAACTATTCATACATACTTGAGCACTTAACTGCATGCGGATATGAAGTATCCGCAGTTTCTTTTGGCCCAAATAATGCTGATGCCCTAAGAATTAATATTAGAGTTGCCGAACATAATCTTTCATTGCTGCATTTATGTATTAATGAACTAACTGAGTTACCCGATTTTATCCTAGAATCATCCTCTCAATACGGTAGATTAGCCCATACTACAGTTCATGAACAATTTGATCTGGCTACTATTTGTGTCAACGTGCCAGACTCGGTATCTGTGAATTATGATCGCCCAGAGCTTGCTTTCGAAGAATCTCTAACCAGATACACTAAACTCTTAACTCAACTTATTCAGGATCCTGAGTGGAATAAATATGAACTTATTCGAGAATTTCAGGCCGGTTGGTATAATATTGTTGAGAGTGCTGATGATCATTTCCTATGCCTCTCAGAACGCGGAGAAGTCGAAGAACTAAAAATACTAAAACCTCAGCCTAAAGCTCATATGGGCCTGGCAACTTACTATTTTGGTATTCCCTTCAACTGGACAGAGGATTACGTATTCTCTCCTATCGCCAGACAGCTCAACAGTAGGGAGCGCTCAAGTGGACGAGGATATGTAATACCGCTGACAAATGTAGATCCAGCACCTCGGAGTAAGGAAGAACTGGGGGCATGGTATTTAAACTTGTTAGCATCATTGTCCTCAGAAACCTATACACTATTGAGCCAGAATATTACACAATGGCGAGAAAGAGAGTTCTGGGTCATTTTTAACGCACAAACACCTTCCGGAAAGACATGGTTTGGAATTCACTTTGCGCGAAAAAATTCATCTCAGGGCAAAAAACGACTTCCATTGTCAGAACCAGAGCTCACTTCTTGGACACTCAAAGCAGTCGCCGTTTCACTTTTTAATAAAGAGCGACTCATGCCTCGTAGTGGAGCTAATCAGGAATTACAAAACAAAAAAGTTTTGCTAATTGGTTGTGGTTCTGTGGGCGGAGAAATAGCAGATAAGCTTGCAGCTTCAGGTGTTGGTGAAATAACTCTTAGTGACCCAGACAAATTTTCAATGGATAATATTTATCGGCATATATTATCTTTAAATTATGTTTCACACCTAAAAACTATCTCCTTAAATTTGCATCTTACAAATAAATATCCTTGGTTACGTGTTAAAAACTTTAACAAATCATTACTAGAATTACGCAATGAACGTTTCCTTGAAAAATTTGATATTATTGTCATCGCAATTGGAGCCCCAACACATGAAAGATTATTTCATGACTTTCTTCTAAAGAACAAAATAACCTCTGCTGTAATTAATACTTGGGTTGAAGGCTATGGGGTTGGGGGTCATGCAATATTAGATATCTCGTATACTCAAGGGTGCCTACATTGTGCCTATGTTGATCCTATGGATCTTTCACGTGGATTAGCATCAAATCTAAATTTTCTTGAAAAAAATCAAGATATCACAAGAAACCATGCTGGTTGTGGTGATACTTTTCTGCCATATACCTATATTACCTCAACACAAACGGCACTCATCGCGGCTGATTTAGCGATCAAATACTTATTGAAGCGAGTGCAACATTCATCAAAGGTGAGCTGGAAAGGAGATGCCACAGAAGCACTCCAAAATGGCTTTAACCTCACTGAACGTTATAATGTATTTAATCGTTCACTAGAGATCACTCCGCTTTACAACAATGAGTGCGATATCTGCAATGAAAAATAATGAACTCATATTTACCACTCCCGAATTTGAATTGTGTATCTCACATAAGGTTAATGATATTTGGAGCCACCATAGCCAAATAGAGGATAACTCATATGAATCATTCGGAGTACTCATTGGTAATAAAGATCATGGTAGTGAGACTTATTGGATAGAAGACGTTACGGAACCAAAACCAAACGATATACAAACTCGCTTCAGTTTTGTATTAAAAGATTCAGGCCATCAGAAGAATGTAGATGATGCGTTTCAGCAAACTGGGGGAAAGCTCATATATTTGGGGACATGGCATACCCATCCTCAACCGGATCCTCATCCTTCAAATATTGATTACTATGACTGGAAAGCTTGTATCGAACGCAATAAAGATCGTCAACTTTTCTTTATCATCGTAGGTACACAGAAAATAGCTCTTTTTCATTTACAGGGGAAATTTTTTGTTAAAACATATCTTAATAAAGACACACAGGATTGTGATAAATGAAAAATAATGATATGGACTTTCTTAATCAAGCAATAAATGATCCTATTGATAAAGCGTCTATAGTCTCAGAATTTATTTGCTTAATAAAAAAACATATAATATGGGATGATGTCGGATTACTAACCGATCAAAACAATAATAATCTTATAATTCTTTTATTGAAAAAAGATGAAGTTTTATCATCTATGCGTTTTAACCTAAATATAATTGATAGTATTAATATCATTGAATCTTTTAGTGAAAATGGAAAAAACATTATCCTTAGAGTTTGGCAAGGAAATAGCATTACTCAAGAACACTTAAAATCATTAGCATGTATACAGAATGTTTGGCAATGCACTTATGGACAATCTTCCAAGCTAACGAAAACACAAGTTGTAGAATTTTTCAATCGTATCGATTCAGAACGATTAGTAAAAGGAAGAGGTAAAAAATTTAGTGCTGAAACTATTCGGAAGGTAATGTGTGATAGCCACAGTCGGTGCATGTTCCCGGGATGTGGGGAGCAATTAAATATTGATATGTTAAGTGGTCAAGTCGGAAATTTTTCATATTTAGCACACAATGTTGCCGCATCTGAACAAGGCGAGCGAGGTATTCCGCTACTTTCATCGTTACTATCAGATGAGCCTGAAAATATACTACTTCTTTGCGACAAACATCACAGACTTATAGATAGAGTAGCTGCTTGTGATTACACTGCAGAAAAGCTATCGATTATACGTAAAAATTTCATGTTAGAAGTATCCCATCTTCTCGATGGCTTGTGCTACCAACCAATTCCCGTGTATTCTATTTTATGGCCCGTAAACTCAAATGTTGTGGCATCACCTGAATCAAGGGAAATAGCCTCAAGTCTCTCATTCCTCAAACTCTGCATGAAAGGACAATTAAACCATCTTTCTGACTGTGAGGGGTTATTGCGTTCAAATCCTCAACTTTTTGGCCAGATGATTACTCAAATAATAAAAGATGAGGCCGAAAAAATAATTCAGCAGACAAAACATCATGGGTATAAAGCAGCACTATTTGCATTTGGGCCAACACCAGCGTTAATTGGGTTAGGTGCTATTTTAGGTAATAAAGGCCAATATATACCCATGCTAAGATATCGAGATGGTAATTGTTGGATGTGGCCAAAAAATATGCCTGTCAGAGATTTTTATAACATAATTGGTATGGAGTCACTAGAATCAAACAGCGACTTTATTATCTGTATAAACTTTACTGCAAAAACCAAAGCTATTGAAGAAAAAGCGATACAGCTCAGTGAGAAATTTAAGGTAAATATTATAAATATAGATGCAAAGCCAGAATTTTTAGGAAATGGTGCCATCCCACACCCACAGGATGGAATGAGTTTTAGTGCTAAGTTGCAAACTATATTTCATCAACTAAAATCAAAATATAATGCAGAAAGAATCCATCTTCTTGTCTGTGCATCTAATGCAGCATCTATATTTATTGGACAGGCATATGACCTTCATCATCCGGAGATTATTGTTTATGACTTCACGGCTAATGGGATGGAAACTAAACTGGTAATAAAAAATAATTCTGATAAAACAGAGTTATATCTCCCATAAAGTTAAGCCACATTATGATCCATAATAAATTTATATTATAAAGGATAGGGGTAAAATGAGAGTATTTATAGATACAGAATATTCCAATGAAGAAGATCCTAAGCTGCTTAGTTTGGGGATGATAACAGAAAATTGGGAGAAGCACTTTTACAAACAAATTCATGGTGTTGATAGAAAATATCTTTCTGATTTTTCATTAAACTATGTCCTGCCTAACTTCTCTTCTGAGCACTTCTTATCCAAGGAATGTTTTAAAAATGAGTTGATGGCTTGGTTTGCAAACTTACCGCGCGCAGTAATACTTGCCGCTGATAGTATCATTGATATTAAATTTGTTATTAATATCATTGGACACCCTAATAATTTAAGTCCTATGTGGCTTGATTTAAGAGGTTTAATAGACTCCACTGTTTATCACAACGCAGTATGTAAATATCATAATAATAAACGGCCTTGGCATCATGCTCTATATGATGCAGCTGCACATAGGCAAGGTTGGCTAGCATGGATGGCGGAAAATAAAAAATCAGATAAATACATGCTTAGAAAAATATAATTACCATCTGTTATCTGTAAAAGAACTTCTATATCTAACTTGATAGCTATTTATCAGATAAATCAAACCGTTGTATCAGTAACATTTTAGGGCATGTACTATGGCTGTTATATCCAATACATTTTGAACAATTTGCTCCTTTCTTTTTACGAAGTACTTCTGAAAATGAATAACATTGATTAAAACCAAATTTAAAATTTACTGATTCACTATATAAATATAAAAAATTTGTTAACTTCTCTTGCCCGATCATGAAAATTTTAATTGCAACATCTAAGTTATTTAAGAAAGCATTATGATCAATATCTTTTATTAATTCATGGTAACATCCATAACTTATGGAGTTTTTATGTCTTTCGTCTTCATACTTACAATGAGAAAATATCTTATTGAACAAATACATTAGACAAGGCATTATATAGTATGGCCGACTTATTTTTTCATTTATTCCGGAGAGAATTATTTCCATCTCATTTTTACCATTAAAAATAAGATGCCTATTTTTAAGATATTGCCTAGAATAAGACTCTAACGTGTTTTTTTCACCTCTATACACTTTTAAAAGGGCTTTTAAACTTTGGGAGCGACGTCTAGCAGATAAATAAGTTAGTGGGGTATCATGCGCAGCACATATATTATCATATAGCCAATTATATTTTAAATATCCAAATCCATTTTCTTTTATTGATTCAGATATACAGCGTTTACAATAAGCAATAGGTATATGACAATTTGGTTTGTTATTCTCTCGGATACCATAAAAAACGCTACGCATCTCATCAATAAAATATGCTGGATTATCACAGACTCCTAAGGCTCGGCTACCAACACCCGAGTTTTGCATCAACATCCATAAATGACCATCATCAAAACGAGTAAATAGCGATGAAAAATCTTTAGTAACATTGGGTTTAACAAGCCAATAGCCATCAATGGAAATAATAGAATTAAATTCGCTAACACCATTGAGAATGAAAACCCTAAATATAAAACTTTGTATAGACTCATCTTTTATAAAATACAATATTATCACCTCTAGATCCATCAATAAGTCGTCACTGCGTTCTTATCCGCCCCATAGATTTAACGGCTAATGGTAATATGTTATTCATCCACTCATTGTCATTGTGATATAGCCAAAAATATGCTGCATTACAAGCTTGCTTTATCTCTTTACGTATTGCTGTAGGATGAGAATCTAAATACGTTACAAGTATATAGCGAGAACGCCGCCGCATTGAGTCCATATGGCACTTTTTACGCCATTTGACCAGCCCCGGCGTACTTGAAATGACCTGTTCAACAGATCCAATGCTAATTCCGAGCATTAAGGCGATACGCTTACGATGAAATCCAGCTAAAGCTAATTGACAAATACGTTGCTGAATACCATATGTCAAAATGCGTGGTTTCAAACAAATGAAAATATCATTCATCTTTGCTAGCCGTTTTAAATAACAACGACTTTTTCCTGTCAGTCGATATATTTCCTCTAGTGGCAGACCATCCTTAAGCAAAACTATACATTTAGCTTCATCTGATTCATTTCGGAAAAGGTGACGTGGAATAGCATTAGTGATGCCATTATTTGAAGCACTAATAAATTCACTGAATGATTCAAATAGCCAGCTTGAAAATAGTAAATGCCTAAAAGGGTGATAACTAGCTCCTTGAGTTAATAACTGTGTTAAGTAACGATAATCCTCACTATTTTTTGGTAACGGAGCATTTATTACACAACGATAATGTTCACAATAAGTAATAAATTCTCTCATCAGCTCTTTTCGACGTACTGAGTTATTTTCTGTAATCAAGTTCAATTTGACCAGTTTCGATCTGTATGCTTTTGATACATTATAGCCAAGATGTTTACAGGTGAGCTTTTCCACTAATTCAGCACTGAATATGGCTACCTTGTATTCTACGGAACTAACCTTAGGGCTGGGGGAATCGGGGGACGGTAAAAGATCTAACAAAATTCTTTGACGACATTCAAGGGTGACCTCTTGCAATAATACCTCGTGCATAAAGCATGCCGTTATTCCGGGGATCTGATGTATGCGGTGCCAATAAGATACCCCTTGTCGGTATAAATCTTCCTTAGCACAAAGCGAACACCATTTGAGATGCAATGTTGACCCCTTCCCAAAAGAAGGGAGCTGACTTTCCCTCAATGCTTTTGCCCCTTCATTAGCTAACATCAATTCCCACAGTTTCTTGGCATGTTCGGGCTCAAAAAACATAAATAACGGTGCTAATGTTTGTTCCCAGAGGATTGTTTCAGGATTTTCGCCAAACACATTCGCCATGTTCTCCAGCCCTGCAGTGAGAAAAGGGTGGATAGACGAACGTTCAGACCCAAAGGTTTTTCTTGTAAATGCAGGAATATTATCACCAGAAACCATTACATGACGAATCAAGCGGCTTAGCAGTAACTCATCGGGCAAACAATCAGGTAAACACATTTCATATTCCCCCAATTTTACATAAACGTATCTAGCGGATCCTCACAATATATCCCGGCTTGCTGAAGTAATTTCAGTGGATTTTCCTCACCTGCAGCTCTTTGAAATACGTCTGGTTCAACAATCCTATGGGAAAGATCCTGCGTTTCGATTAGCGCCAATAAACCTTCAGAAAATTCGGGGTGCTGCGGACGACTGATATCACCAGGTACCGTTTTTGATGTTTTACTTAATTCTGGCGATAAGATCGATTCTGTCGGATTTTCTATGATAGTTTTCTTGCGCTGAGTAGACCTAAGCTTAGCCCTTCGGATTAAAAACATCGAGGGAGCAGATGCTTGACTGGCTATTGTGGCCGCATGTTCAAGTAATGCTGATGTAATTCTTTCATCATTGCTACCAATAATATAGCGCTGTGCTTCTTTGTAGATTCTTACAGCTAAGTCGATATTACCCGCTGATAACTCATACAGAGTACTGCTCAATTGATTGGTTACGGGTGTTACAACGTTTGTCCATTGTAACTGCCATAATTCTTCTACAAATAGCGTCCACATTTCATCATTATCAAGCAACTGCATTTTAAAATAACCTCCATTCTCAGCTCTCCTCGCAGTTCTTAGTGTTTTGCTTAATAAATCATCAAAAGGTGGATTACCACAAAATAATACTGGCACACCTAAATTATTAACTAAATTATGGATAAACCTAAGCAATCTATCTTCACCTCGTGTTTTTCGTGCTGTCATATTCTGCATTTCATCTATGACCAATATGCCAAGAAAACTAGATTTAATCTTAGCCTCAATCTGCCGGAATAACATTGGGATGGTTCGACCCGGCATTGTTGGTTCTAGACCGAGTTTTTCATCCAGCATGGTTAGGATACTCTCACAGAGTTCACGTACGCTACAGTCATATGGGCAATCTGCTTTTAGCCAAATAACCTGTAATAGAGATAAAGGTTGATGTTGGTAATTAGAATGAATAATAACATCAGGGAATTGTCCAAGAACCTGCTCCAGTAACGTTGTTTTCCCCACACCACTTTCGCCGATCAATGTTACTCCACAACCCTTTGGCTTAAAGAAGCCGGTTTTAGGTTCGATATTTGGACGCCCATCTACGGGATAATGGAGATAATTCATTGTGGTGGGCGATAGTGGGTTTTTTGCCGAATATCCTGACTTAAGAGCACTTTCGATAGCCCTAAAACATTTGATGTAATCAGGAAGTGTTTGTCGAAAGTTATCTAACCGGGAAAGGTAATCTACGCGAACTAATGCATTGAGCTTTCGCTCTTCATATGAGCATGTAGGGTAATAAGCCATCCCATCCCATAGCTCTTCATCAGTCTTCTTAAAACCTAAAGCCTCAATAAGTGGATTTCCCCTATGTTCAGGTAAGAGCGCTATTGTATAAACAGCCGGCTCGCATTTCATTTTCGTTTATCTCGCTGCCGCTGTATCAGCGATATTATATTTTCAGGCACGGCTTCAAGAATATTACTCTCTTTATTATTATCAGAAGTAGCTAATATCAATCCTTTTTTAAATGGTATTTGCTCAACTCCTCCTAATGATCTTTCTGTCTTAATGACCTCGTTTCGCCGTTCCGTCATGTTAAGAATACGCTCTGATTTGCGCGATATTTTTGGCAAAATCGACATCTCATTTAATGCATTTTTCTCAATTTTCTTTCTTCTATCATATCGCTCCAATGATTCTGATGTCGGTAGGAAATTTTTATTCGCCAGCATCTTCCAATCTTTAAAATAAGATATATCAGCTATATGTTGGTCTTTTAGATTGTTAGAGCACCTCATAAGTGCACATCGCGTAAATCCCTCGTTTGGCTGAAGTCGAACATAGATAAAGGAAGAGTTATCCTGATCAATGCGTGCCTCAAGCCCCCATCGACCGGATGATCTAGCGATAACTTTCCACCCATCAAATTCATCTCTTTCACACTCATAATACATATCATCATTGAGCCGAATTCCTAATCGCGTCATAGAGACTTTCGCAATAGGAAGAAGCTTTGCACGTATTTCATCCTCATTGGCTACTGTCAATGCATGCCTATGTTTATCAATATGAATATTCCAATAGTTGAACGGAGTTGGGGGAAGATCAGCTTCCATAAGTAGTCGCGTTTGTGATGCTAATCGACTCAGGATTGAGCAATTATGTTCAAGAACTTGATCAATTAATAACTGAGTCACTTCATTAAGCGTATAGATAGCCTCTTGCCTCGGATCCTTATCTCCCCTAATATAATGTCGTCCTCTAGTCGTACCTTTCAGCTCATGAATTAATTCTTCATTTAATATACGAAACCGCCGTTCAACTATCCCTTTTAAATCTGCTCTATATGGTGGTGCAATACTTAAATGTCCGATCAAGGGAACTGCAAGCTCTTCGGGCTTATTGCAAATAAATTCCCCCCTGTCACAAAGAAGTCGTTGAGGAATATGATGGCAAGGCCAATCCTCCTCTTTTATATCAATACCAAACCTTGCACAATAATTTTTCTTCGATGTGAAAGTGTTAACCAATGCTTGGCGACCAGCACGCCATGATGCGTACTCCATTGAAACATGTAATCCCGTTATCATTCTGCTTTCTTTATCAATAACACAATAAAGAGTTGGTCTACCTAGCACATGATTTCGGTTAAAATCAGAAACAATATGTACATCCAAAACGGTAGCATCTAGCTCAAAACAACTCCCGGGTACGAGAGTATGGTCCGTTGCTGCCCCTATAAGACTACGCTTATTACGCTCGAAGTATCCTGTATTATTTTGTTTTCTAATGATTTGGTTTTCAGGAATTAGCTTCTTTATCCAATAACAAAACATTGGATACGAAGGAAGTCTTGCAGGTCGTTTTTCTACCTCCGCATTGCAAATTTCCTCGCGGTAAAATTCTACGAGAATCTGGTCATACACACGCTTCAATGGAACATGGCGGCCTTTTAGACCAAATTTTTTCATGCCTTTTATAAATATATTTTTATCCCATTCTGTCGTATTGATACCAATAGGTACATTAAAGCAGCCTTGGTAAATTCGACCGGGGAATCCTCTTTTTTTTTCACCAGCAACTCTACTTTGACCAACACCACCACTATTTTTGTAGGCAGGAATTAAAGCATTTCTATCTTGGCCAAATCGCCAGTATTGATTCAGAATCCTATAAATATTCTGAACATAAGTACCTTTTTTCTTTGCATAAGTACTCACCAATTTAGAACGCTCAAATAGACTAAACTCCCAAAGAAAATTAGGACTAGATAATAATCCGCTCACTAGCTCATAACGTTGGTCACGTTTCTTACGATAACTATCAGGAATATCTTGATCGGAGACTAATTGATAAAAAGGCAAAGGAAAATAGCTTTCAACACAGTAATTATTCTTTATTGATTCTAGAAAAAATGAAAAGATAATTAAAATAGGTTTTTGTAACTCTTTTGTATTAATTAAAGGGAAAACGATGATGCTGTCTTGTTCTGAATAACACTCCAATACGCGATATCTACCCGGTAATAAACCATCTAGGCCTTCTATTTCCCAAACGCTATTCCGGCTAACTAACATAACGTATCTCCAATGATGAAAGTTTTATATCTTTAATATCAATTATTCCTGAGTCAACAACCATCTTATTTAAGTCGACAACAATTCGCTTAGTTCCAATTAAAATGCGCAAGATCATTAAAGCCTCTTCACGACCGGCCCCCAATTTTTGTATGAACTGGCGACAAAGCTCTTCAGTCAACCATTTCCCTTTTGCCATTAATAATACAGCTTCATCAAGTAAGGAATCAGCTAATAGAACGCCATGCCGCAATGGCCATGTTGCCCATTCGATATTTTGAGATTGTGTACGGTTTTGCTCTGTAGCAACAAACAAATGGAATGGGATTCCCTGTAGCTGCCACCATAATCGTTCTATCTCGAGCTTTTCCGCAGTGCGCTTATCGGATAATTTATTTATTGGCTTAACAGATACAGCATCATAAGATATGAGCCCATCACGTTGGATCGTAAGTACAAAATCCGTCGACATAACGTTATAACTTGAGGTATTTGGTATTTTAGGATGCTCAATACCAAGTGTTTTAGCGATTTTTAGCGAGAGGCCTATCGGAAGGAGGGGGAATTGTTCTCTAATATCAATGACCGAATCACAGAATTCGGCGATGTAGAAAAAACAGGTTTCATGCTCGGAAAGTGTGTGATGTTCTCTATTCGTCTTGATACCTCGAATCTTGGCACTGTTACCGTAAGAGGATACATCCTGAACTCGAAGCCAAGGTTTGTAACTGTTCCCTTCACCCAAGCCATAGCGATTTTTAAGAGCTCGCTGAAAATCAGCCTGCGTTTCTAGCTGCCTTTTTTTGCTCAAGATGCTCACTCCCAGCGTTGGCTACTGAGTGAAGTATAGAACAATGTACAAACTTTATTTATGGCAATGTACGAACTTAATTTTTAGTGTACAAACTTTATTTTTGCTGCACACCGCCAATGCCTGCGCACAGGCCCAGGCAGAGCTCCAGGCCCATTGGAAGTTATAGCCACCCAACCAGCCAGTGACATCAACAACCTCACCAATAAAGTACATTCCAGGCACTTTATGGGCCTCCATTGTCTTAGAGGAGAGCTCTTGGGTGTCAACACCACCAAGAGTGACCTCAGCAGTACGGTAGCCCTCGGTGCCATTGGGCTGCACTCGCCATTGTTGAAGATTGGCGACTAACGCGGCCTGCTGCGGCGCGTTTAATTGCTTCAGGGTAACGTCTGGCAGTTGCTCCAAGGTCTGAAGGCACTCCACCAGCCGCTTAGGTAACCGTTGAGCCAGAGTATTTTTCAGTGTCTGATTAGGGTGGTTTTTTCGCTCACTGTTTAGAAAATCATCTAAATCAGTATCAGGAAGTAAGTTAATGCTCACATACTCACCAGCCTGCCAATAGCTTGAAAGTTGTAAAATTGCTGGGCCAGAAAGCCCACGGTGAGTAAACAAAATACTCTCACGGAAGCTAACGCCATTTTCGGCGGTGACCACCGCAGGCACGGAAACCCCAGATAATGTTTGCAGGTGCTCCAGCAGCGGTTTGTGCAAGGTGAACGGGACTAATGCCGCACGGGTAGGGAGGACTTTCAAGCCAAACTGTTCTGCCAACTTATAGCCGAACGGTGAAGCACCAAGTCCGGGCATAGAGAGTCCGCCAGAGGCGACGACAAGTGAGTTAGTGCTCACTTCCAAATTATTAATTTGTAATACGAAACCGGTGCCGCTTTTTTCAACCGACAAAACATCGCTACGCAACCGAATCGTGACTTGCCCCAGCTCACACTCTTTCAGTAATAGTTCAACCACCTGCTGAGCAGAGTCATCGCAGAACAACTGCCCTAGCGCTTTCTCATGCCAGGCAATGCCATAGCGATTCATCAGATCGATGAAATCCCATTGGGTATAACGCGCCAAGGCAGATTTACAGAAGTGAGGATTCTGTGACAGATACGCGGCAGGCTCTGCAAAGAGATTGGTAAAATTACAGCGGCCACCACCAGACATCAGTATTTTGCGCCCCGCCTTTTTGCCGTTATCGACCAACAACACCCGACATCCGGCTTGTCCAGCCTGAGCGGCACAAAATAGCCCCGCAGCACCTGCACCTATCACTACCACATCAAACTGTTCCACACTTGGCCTCACTGAGTAAAATCATCATCGCTGCAAAATTGCCCGCTTTTGGCTGATTATTATATTATTTAGCGCATTCAACCGACAAATTGGCGGCGGGAGATTGTAAGTCGCTCGCAGGAATATCGCTATAGTAAGAAAATGTCTCATACAGTAAAACTAAGTAACCTGCTGATATAACATGCATATGTTGCTCAATAAGACGAATTCGTCTGCGGTCATGTCAAAAAAAGGTCATATTTTCCTTTTCCCCACCCCCCATTGTCACTGATAATGCGCCGCGTTCATGTCCACAAACTGGCGTAACGCTTATGCTACATCTTTTCGCTGGCCTGGATTTCCATACCGGCCTAATGTTAGTTCTTGCTTTGTTGTTCGTGCTGTTTTACGAAGCCATCAATGGTTTTCATGATACAGCCAATGCGGTCGCGACCGTAATCTATACCCGTGCCATGCGTTCACAGGTTGCTGTTGTGATGGCAGGGGTGTTTAACTTCCTCGGCGTGATGCTGGGCGGTTTGAGCGTGGCTTATGCTATCGTTCACTTATTGCCTACTGATCTGCTGTTAAACGTCAGTTCGGCGCATGGGTTGGCTATGGTCTTCTCTATGCTACTGGCGGCGATTATCTGGAATTTGGGCACTTGGTATTTCGGTATCCCGGCTTCCAGCTCTCATACGCTAATTGGTGCAATCATCGGTATTGGTTTAACCAATGCATTAATGACCAGTACATCTGTTGTAGATGCACTGAACGTTCCTAAGATGATTCAAATCTTCCTGTCATTAATCTTATCCCCAATTGTGGGTCTGGTTATTGCCGGTTTGATGGTGTTCCTGCTACGTCGTTACTGGAACGGGTCCAAGAAACAGCAACGTATTCACCTGACACCTGCTGAACGTGAAAAGAAAGACGGTAAACGTAAACCGCCCTTCTGGACCCGTACTGCGCTGATTCTATCGGCTATCGGTGTGAGTTTCTCTCATGGCGCTAACGATGGTCAGAAAGGGATTGGCTTGATCATGCTGGTATTAATCGGCGTGGCTCCGGCTGGGTTCGTCGTGAATATGAATGCAACCGGTTATGATATTGCCCGCACCCGCGATGCAGTGACCCATCTGCAACAATATTATCAGCAACATGTTGAGGTGTTACCTCATGCTGTCGCGCTGAAACCGCTGGTACCTGCACCAGAAACATTGCCGAATACACCGGCACAGTTCCATTGTGATAGCTCACGCGCCATGATTGCCATTGATCATGCCCAAACGTTGCTGGCTAATCTGCAAAGCTATGACGATCTGACGGTTGATCAACGCAGCCATATGCGTCGCTTGCTGATGTGTGTTGCCGAAACCGCAGGGACTGTTGCCAAACTGCCTGAAACCAGTGCTGAAGACCGCCGTTTCCTCAATAATCTGCGTACAGATTTGTTGGAAACTGTGGAATATGCACCGACCTGGATCATCGTTGCCGTCGCTCTGGCCCTCTCTTTGGGTACCATGATTGGCTGGAAACGTGTGGCAGTCACCATCGGTGAGAAAATCGGTAAGAAAGGCATGACTTACGCGCAAGGGGTTTCTGCCCAGATGACTGCGGCGGTTTCCATCGGTATTGCGAGTTATACCGGTATGCCAGTATCGACAACGCAAGTGCTCTCTTCCGCAGTTGCCGGGACCATGTTGGTTGATGGCGGTGGTGTTCAGAGTAAAACGGTGAAGAACATTATGTTGGCGTGGGTATTAACCTTACCAATATCTATTCTTCTTTCCGGTGGGTTGTACTGGGTGGCTCTAAGATTCATTTAAACCCAGCGAAACGTATTACTATCATAGTGCGCCTCAACCTAGCACTGTGATAAGACCGGGCAGTAAACATATTGAACGGTTACGGTAAATAAAAAAGGCGGCCTTATCAGGTCGCCTTTTTAAAGGCTTCTCTGCCAATAATTCATACTAATACCACAACATTAAACCCACCAGACTGACCACTACCAATCCACATAATGCACTGGTCAGTATAAATTGCCCACGTAGCCTCTCACAGCGGCGAATAAACTCAGGATCGTGGTGATCAAGATAACGTTGGGCGAAGATGTAACCCACTAATCTAATTTGTTTGCTCGGCTGACCGTGGGAGGTAAAAAAGCCACCACCATCAACATATTGATACAGCAACGGGTCGCAGCCACGTAATACCACTAACAAAGCACGCAGAGATGAATAATAACGTGCCATATTAATCACACATACCACACATAAAGCCCAAAAAAGCGCGACGGTACTGATCATAATTATCCTCCCAGCGATATCTCACACATTGGGTCAATCACCTGAACCTCTGTGCCATCGCTTACTCTAGCCGATACAAACACCCCCAGGGCCTCAAAAAACACCCCCTATCGTCCGCTTTCTGACTATGCTCGATACGTTGTTCGTTCGACACAGTATCCGAACGTGTAGGACTCCCTTTATCAGTGTAGGAAATGAAATGGAAAATAGCCTGATAATCTCTAAATTAAGCCTATTTAGGCATTTGTTAACTATCGATTGGCATTAACTTATATCGAATATCTGTCACTGATAAATGCTCGTAACCCATACAAATTCCGCTTAAATATTAATCTCTCTTAACTGAATTACATAAATTTGGCTGCTGTTTTTTGTAAATTATATTTGCATCACAAATATGAAATTCCGTTAATCATGATGATTTATCAGCGCTATACTTAAGATAATGATCTGCTTTAAATTCAAGTATTCTCACCGTGCGCCAAGGCAATTAACGGGCGAATCTCATCACTTATTGGTGCAATTTGGTGCAAAATGACATACGGATGCTTTAGTGATCATCATCAAAACAGTGCGTTGTGATCCGTGAAACACTTCAGTTAGGGGTCATAATGATAGTATGCAGATACCGTGTTAGCACCCGTTCAACAGGTTGAATGTTTGCTTACCCATTAATTAACATTATGGAAGGAGTTTACTTATGGCTTACAAACACATTCTGATTGCGGTTGACCTATCTCCAGAAAGTAAGGTATTGGTGGAAAAGGCGGTCTCCATGGCCAGACCGTACAATGCCAAAGTTTCCCTGATCCATGTTGATGTTAACTACTCAGACCTCTATACCGGTCTGATCGACGTTAATCTTGGTGATATGCAAAAACGTATCTCTGAAGAAACCCATAATGCATTAACTGAGCTTTCGCAAAATGCGGGCTACCCAATTGAGCAAACCCTCAGCGGTAGCGGCGATTTGGGCCAGGTACTGGTTGATGCCATTAAGAAATATGATATGGACTTGGTATTATGCGGTCATCATCAGGATTTCTGGAGCAAATTGATGTCTTCAGCACGCCAACTGATCAATACCGTACATGTCGATATGCTTATCGTGCCACTGCGCGATGACGACGCCGAAGACGAATAAGTTTCGCGAGAGTCATCCTGTTTAGCTTTAACGCCCGCCTTTTGCGGGCGTTTTTAATCAACAACCCCCGCCAAGCCCCGATAGCCACTCATTGATAACCCTGCTAAGTTTTTGTCAAAATCCCTTGCTGTATGAATATAAACCAGTGATATAGTCGAAGATGCACAACATCGTCTCCTCACTATTTGGATAATAATAATAGTTCGCAAAAAGGTGTAGGGAGAGTCTTAATTGGTACAAGGAATTATTAGTGATGAATGGTTTAACCTCTCTGGAGTCGTTCTTAGAATCTTTACAACAACGTGATGCCAACCAACCAGAATATCTCCAAGCAGTACGTGAAGTCTTCACGTCACTTTGGCCCTTTCTGGAGCAAAACCCACATTACCGTGAACAAAGCCTACTCGAGCGCTTAGTCGAGCCAGAACGTGTTATTCAATTCCGCGTTGCCTGGACTGATGACCAAGGTAAAGTTCAGGTTAACCGCGCCTGGCGTGTTCAATTTAACTCGGCGATTGGTCCTTATAAGGGCGGGATGCGTTTCCACCCATCAGTAAACTTATCAATTCTGAAGTTCCTTGGTTTTGAACAGACCTTTAAAAATGCCCTGACAACCCTGCCTATGGGAGGCGGCAAAGGCGGTTCTGATTTTAATCCTAAAGGAAAAAGTCAGGCTGAAGTGATGCGTTTTTGCCAGGCACTGATGATGGAACTGTATCGTCATCTCGGCCCGGATACCGATGTTCCGGCGGGTGATATTGGTGTTGGTGGCCGTGAAGTGGCGTTTATGTCTGGCATGATGAAAAAACTGTCGAATAACACCGCTTGTGTCTTCACCGGCAAAGGTCTCTCCTTCGGCGGTAGTCTGATTCGCCCGGAAGCCACCGGTTATGGCTTGGTCTATTTCACCGACGCCATGTTAAAACGTCACGGCTTAGGTTTTGAAGGTCGTAAAGTCTCGGTTTCCGGCGCCGGAAATGTCGCACAATACACTATTGAAAAAGCCATGGAGCTGGGTGCCAAAGTGATTACCGCTTCTGACTCAGGTGGTACAGTGGTTGATGAAACAGGCTTTACCCCAGAAAAACTGGCTCATCTGGCTGAGATTAAGAACAATCGTTATGGTCGTATTGAAGATTATGCCCGTGAACGTAATCTGGTCTATTTAGCCGATCAGCAGCCATGGAGTGTACCGGTTGATATCGCGCTGCCATGTGCGACGCAGAATGAACTGGACCTGCCAGCGGCACGTCAACTGATTGCCAACGGGGTTAAAGCCGTTGCCGAAGGCGCTAATATGCCTACGACTATTCAGGCAACTGATGCTTTCCTTGATGCAGGGGTGCTGTTTGCACCGGGTAAAGCCGCCAATGCCGGTGGTGTTGCCACATCAGGTCTGGAAATGGCGCAGAACGCGGCCCGCCTGAGCTGGAAGGCAGAGAAAGTTGATGTCCGTCTGCATCACATCATGCTCGATATTCATCAATCTTGTGTTGAATACGGTGGCGAAGGCAAGCAAACCCACTATGTACACGGCGCGAATATTGCGGCCTTTGTTAAAGTGGCAGACGCAATGCTGGCCCAAGGTGTGTTGTAAGTAAGACTCTATTCCCATATTCTTTGAGGTAACAATACCAGAAGAATATGGGAACTTTATCCTCATAGATTTAAAAATCATATATCCCGCAGAGTAATATATAAAATCCTTAGTTCTTTTTAAGAACGTGCTTATTTTAAATATTATCGATGTCAGTAACATCCTTCCCATGCATGAGTCGATAGCAAAGTAAATAATTTAAATTATGAGGAATAATAATGCTCAGGGAACAGACTAAAAATAATGTCAGAACTGTAGATATTAATAATAGTATTGATATTAATAAATCAAAGACGATTAATCTATTAGCGATAACCAGCAGAAACAAATGGCAAAATAAAGATAAGAATGGAATAAGTATTATCACTTATTCATTTAGCCAACGAATACCAATAGATTACCATTATTATAAATCAGCTGAGGGTGTTCCGGCCTATTCCCTTAATGAAGCCCAAATTCACCAGATAAGAACCGCTATGCTCGCCATTGCTGATGTGGCGAATATTAAATTTATTGAGGCTAAAGATGATGTTATAGCTAACATCCCCATTACCAATGTTTCACTCGATGGGTCACGTGGCGGTTATGCCTATCCCCCGAATCCTAGTAACCTCAGCCCCATATTTATTAATGCGAAGATAGAGGAGAATCTAGCCCCCACGCAATCAAACTATGGTGGTCGGGTGTTTATGCATGAACTCGGCCATGCACTCGGCTTGGAACATACTCATGACACCGTAGGCTTAACACAACAAACCAGCGTAATGAGCTATTTATCTGAGTTCTACTCAGGAGCAATCTACGGGGGTAACTTTGCATCAACCCCGCAACTCCATGATATTTTAGCACTTCAATACCTTTACGGAGCCAATAATCGTACCCGTATCGGTAATACGACTTATGGTTTCAATTCCAATAGTAATAGGGATTACTTTACTGCAACCCACGCTAACGACAAGTTGGTATTCTGCGTGTGGGATGCCGGTGGTAACGATACGTTTGATTTCTCGGGCTATCATCAAGACCAAAGAATCACACTGACTAAGCGTGGTTTCTCTGATATTGGTGGTTTGAGAGGCAATGTCTCAATTGCAAATAAAGTCGTGATTGAAAATGCCATCGCCGGTAGCGGTGATGATGAAATCAACGGTAACCGATCAAATAACACCCTGAACGGAGGGGGTGGTGATGACAGATTATGGGGCCGGGTGGGAAATGACCGGCTATTTGGCGGCCGTGGTAATGACAGGCTATCCGGTGGTAAGGGTGATGACTTCTTATCCGGCGGCGCGGGTAATGACCGGCTCAGCGGTGGCAATGGCAATGACCGGCTATTCGGCGGGCGCGGCGCTGACCGGATGAAAGGGGGAGAGGGCCATGATATTTTCCAATACCGTAATAGCAGAGATTCCACCAAAAAATATACCGATACCATCATCGACTTTACCTCTGGTGAAGATAAAATTGATTTATCATTCATTATGGCTGGCAATAATAATATTGTTATGGTCAATCAATTCAGCGCGAATGGTCAAACAGAATTAATGCAGAAATATGATGATGTCGCTAATATTACCTATCTGATGATTGATTTCGATCCAAAAATAAGCAAAGTCGATATGATGATAAAATTCACCGGTAAACATCAATTCACCCACAATGATTTTATTGTCAGTTCACCGCTTATTTCATAACTATTTATCCAGGTAGAATCGATGATTCAGGTGGCTGCAATAACGCGCAGCCGCCTGATTGAAACCAATATACCCAAAGTCATTGGTGTTACAGCCATAGGGCAAACTGACACTGTAATAACATCAAGGAAGTGGCATATAGAGGTCAAAACGATGACTTTTAGTGGTTACAGCCGCTTGCGCAGCTATTCCTGCCAACGGCTCGGCATAATCTGGCCGCTTCACCACCACCCGTTTGGTCGCTAACGCGCGGGCCGGTGCCAATAAACCATCGGCATCTTCATCCGCACCCACCAGCGATTGGAACACCCGCATCTCCTTTTTAACCAGTGCACTTTTCTGCCGGTGCGGATACATCGGATCGAGGTAAACCACTTCTGGCCGGGGTTCAATATCTGCCAGTGCTATCAGGCTGGAGGCGTGCAACAGCGTCAACCGTTCGCGCAGCCACGGACCAATCTCAGCATCCTGATAACCGCGACACAAACCATCATCGAGCAATGCTGCCACCACTGGATTGCGCTCCAGCATTTGCACCTGGCAACCCAGCGCCGCCAAAACAAACGCATCCCGCCCTAAGCCTGCGGTAGCATCGACCACGCGGGGAAGATAACCCTTTTTGACCCCGACGGCTTTGGCTACCGCTTCCCCTCGCCCACCACCGAACTTGCGGCGGTGCGCCAACGTGCCGGAGACAAAATCGACATAAATGCCGCCGAGCTTCGGCTCATCCCTCTTGCGCAATTCAAGGCGCTCAGGTGTCAACACCAGTGCCATAATGGCCTGCTCGTCAGACACCAAACCCCAACGCTCAGCCAAAATAGACAAGGCGCCGGGGGCGGCGCCTGCTTCAGACAATAAACAGATACTGACTTGTGACACGTTCTAGCCCTTAATACCGTAATGGCGCAGCATAGCATCCAACTGCGGTTCACGGCCACGGAAGCGCTTGAACAGCGTCATCGGCTCTTCAGAGCCACCGCGGGACAGAATATTATCGAGGAAGGACTGCCCGGTGGCAGCATTGAAAATCCCCTCTTCTTCGAAACGCGAGAATGCATCTGCCGAGAGCACTTCTGCCCACAAATAGCTGTAGTAACCCGCTGCATAGCCACCGGCAAAGATATGGCTAAAGGCATGTGGGAAGCGGCCCCATGTCGGTGACGGTACCACTGCCACCTGCTTTTTCACTTCATACAGGATCGGCAGGATCTGTGCACCGGTCAGTGGATCGAACTCATAATGCATGCGGAAATCGAACAGCCCGAACTCTAATTGACGCAGAATAAATAGCGCCGCCTGATAGTTTTTCGCCGCCAACAGTTTATCCAGCATCTCCTGTGGCAGTGGCTCATGGGTTTCGTAATGGCCGGAAATAAACGCCAGCGCCTGTGGCTCCCAGCACCAGTTTTCCATAAACTGACTCGGCAATTCGACCGCATCCCAAGGGACACCATTGATACCCGAGACGCCGGCAGTATCAATTTTGGTCAGCATGTGATGCAAACCATGGCCGAACTCATGGAACAAGGTGGTGACTTCGTTATGGGTGAACAGCGCCGGTTTACCGCCGACTGGCCCGTTAAAGTTACAGGTCAGATAAGCCACCGGCTTTTGCAATTGACCGTTCGCCAGACGCAGGCTACCGACGCAATCATCCATCCAGGCACCGCCACGTTTGTGCTCACGGGCGTACAAGTCAAGATAGAAGCTGCCGCGCAGTTCACCGCTGGCATCAAAGAGTTCGAAGAAACGCACATCTGGATGCCAGGTATCCACATCTCGGCGCTCTTTGGCGCTAATACCGTAAATACGTTTAACGACTTCGAATAACCCTTCCACCACCCGCTGTTCCGGGAAGTAAGGTCGCAATTGCTCGTCACTGATGGAGAACAGATGCTGCTTCTGCTTCTCTGAATAATAGGTGATATCCCAAGCAGCCAACTCATTGACGCCGTAGTGTTTTTCAGCAAAAGCACGTAATTGTGCCAGTTCTTCTTCAGCCTGCGGACGGGCGCGTTTCGCCAAATCGTTTAGGAAACCAAGCACCTGTTGCGGGCTTTCTGCCATTTTGGTCGCCAGCGATTTCTCGGCATAGCTGCCAAAACCTAACAGTTGTGCCAATTCATGACGCAATGTCAGAATTTCCGCCATGATTTCACTGTTATCCCACTTACCGGCATTTGGCCCCTGATCAGAGGCGCGGGTAGCAAAGGCGCGATACATCTCTTCGCGCAATTTAGCGTTATCAGCATAGGTCAGAACCGGCAGATAACTTGGCATATCCAGTGTCAGCAACCAACCATCCTGCTGTTTGGCTTCAGCCATAGCTTTAGCCGCAGCCAAGGCACTTTCTGGCAAGCCTTGCAATTGGTTAACATCAGTAATTAACTTGCTCCAGCCCATAGTGGCATCGAGCACGTTATTGCTGTAAGTGGAGCCTAGCTCAGACAAACGGGCGACAATTTCGCCATAACGTTTCTGCTGATCGGGTTGCAAACCGATACCGGATAACTGGAAATCGCGCAGCGCATTCTCTACTGCTTTGCGCTGTGGGGCTGTCAATGCATCAAACCCCGGGCCTTCTTTCAGACTGACATAGGCCTGATACAAACCTTTATGTTGACCCACCCAAGTACCGTATTCCGACAGCAATGGCAGGCTTTGTTCATATGCAGTGCGCAGTTCCGGGCTATTTTTGACCGAATTTAAATGCCCGACCGGCGACCAGATACGCGATAAGCGATCGTCAGACTCAGCCAATGGCTGGCACAGGTTATCCCAAGTGAAAGGTCCTGGCTGGGCAACTACCCGCTCCACCGCTTGACGGCATTCATCCAGCGCGGATTTCACCGCAGGCACGATATCTTCGGGGCGAATCGCAGAAAATGGCGGCAGGGAGAACGGGGTCAACAGCGGATTTGTCATAGGGCAGTCCTGATTATAGTTTTGGATATCAATGATTCTTTTGAATATCAATGATCGTTTTCAATACCGCCGCGATGGTGAATACAACGACGACTTATAAATTATCTATGTATGATTAACATGAGGTCTATCAACATGAAAATCAATGGCTGGCGGCCTGACGACTATTGATTACCCACCGATTTTGGCAATCAAGCTCGCACTGCTGGTGTAGCAAAAACCTCAACCAGCTTAAATTGCTCAAAGACCAATAGCATCTCAGGGGAGAAATCACCCTCTCGTTCAAAGAAGGCCCGATGCCCGGTCTGCCAATAAACCAAGCTTTTATCTCCCTCGCCCTCTTTGGCCGCCATTTCTGCGGTGACATCACAATAGCGGACCAGCGTTAAGCTCATGGTTCTAATGACACAAACCGGTGTGCCTCGGCCATCGAGAATGACATTGTAATCACCAACACTGGGCGAAGCTTCTGATTTATAAGCACGATAGGAGCAACAAGTCGCTGTTTTAGCGCCATTGATGACCAATTGTGCCAATTCATCTGCCATCTCAGAACTGTCGCCAAAGGACCAGAGCAAAGCGTCTGGGTAGTGCTCAGCAATTATCTTGTTAGTCATTATTATATCCATTGAGGTGAGATCAGGTATTCATCACAGATTAATGCAATTCAGTTTTTATCCACCAGACAGTTTATACTAGTTGCCATAATGTGCTGGCTGCGGTTTCTCACCAGGGTGTTTGTCGCATCCACAGATAAAAAGCACTGCCACAATCTACAGCATATATTCTCGCTAAATCCTTGATTTAAATTAGAATATCAATTGGTTAAAATAAAATGTTAAGTTATCGCCATAGTTTTCACGCCGGCAACCATGCCGACGTTCTTAAACATACCGTTCAAAGTCTGATTATTGAGTCTTTGAAGGAAAAAGAAAAACCGTTCCTTTATTTGGATACCCACGCCGGTGCCGGTCGCTACCAGTTAAGCGGCGAGCATGCCGAGCGCACGGGTGAATACCTTGATGGTATCGGCCTACTGTGGCAACGAGATGATTTACCTGCTGATTTAGCGCCATATATCAGTGCTATCAATTACTTTAACCGTAGTGAAAAACTGCGTTACTACCCCGGCTCACCATTAATCGCCCGCCATTTATTGCGTGAAGATGACAAAATTCATCTGACTGAACTACACCCAAGCGACTACCCGTTGCTGCGCAATGAGTTTGCTAAAGATGAGCGAGCTAAAGTTCAACGTGCCGATGGTTATCAACAACTTAAATCACAATTGCCCCCATCATCACGCCGGGGTTTTGTTCTGATTGATCCGCCGTATGAAATGAAAACGGATTATCAGGATGTGGTGAAAGGTATTCAGGAAGGCTATAAACGCTTTGCAACGGGTACCTATGCATTATGGTATCCAGTGGTTTTACGTCAGCAAATCAAACGTATGTTACGGGATCTGGAAGCCACCGGCATCCGCCGTATCTTGCAAATTGAGCTGGCAGTGCGCCCGGACAGTGACCAACATGGTATGACCGCATCTGGCATGATTGTGATTAACCCGCCGTGGAAGCTAGAACAACAGATGAATACCTTGTTGCCGTGGCTGCACAACGTGCTGGTGCCATCGGGCCATGGTCATACCCTGGTGAAGTGGGTAGTGCCAGAATAAACACAGCCTAAATCAATTGGTCACGCGAATCAGAGCCATTGACGCAACCTTTGCGACAAAACTCGGGTAAGCGTTAAACTGTTAGGCAAATTTTAAACAACGTGGGAACGATTCTGATGACCAAACATTACGACTATCTGGCAATTGGCGGTGGCAGTGGTGGGATCGCGTCGATCAACCGGGCAGCCATGTACGGCAAAAAGTGTGCGCTGATCGAAGCTAAACAACTTGGTGGCACCTGCGTCAACGTTGGTTGTGTGCCGAAAAAAGTAATGTGGCATGCTGCGCAAATTGCAGAAGCGATTCATTTGTATGGCCCAGATTACGGTTTCGATACCACGGTGAACCATTTCGATTGGAAAAAGCTGATCGCTAACCGTACTGCTTACATCGATCGTATCCATCAGTCTTATGAGCGTGGTTTAGGCAATAACAAAGTGGATATTATTCATGGTTTCGCGCGTTTTGTTGATGCGCATACTGTGGAAGTGAACGGTGAAAAAATCACTGCTGATCACATCCTGATCGCCACCGGTGGCCGCCCAAGTCACCCGAATATCCCTGGCGCAGAATACGGGATTAACTCCGATGGCTTCTTCGAATTAGACGAGATGCCAAAGCGAGTTGCCGTAGTAGGTGCAGGTTATATCGCGGTAGAAATCGCCGGGGTGCTCAATGGGTTAGGTACAGAAACCCATCTGTTTGTGCGCAAACATGCACCATTGCGTACTTTTGATCCGCTGATTGTTGAAACTCTGCTTGAAGTGATGAACACCGAAGGGCCAACACTGCATACCGACGCGGTACCAAAAGCGGTGATTAAAAACGCCGATGGTAGCCTAACGCTGCAACTGGAAAATGGCACTGAAGTCACCGTTGACCACCTGATTTGGGCCATTGGCCGTGAACCGTCAACTGACAACCTCAATCTGTCTGCCAGCGGTGTCAAAACCAATGACAAAGGCTATATCGAAGTTGATAAGTTCCAAAACACTAACGTCAAAGGTATCTACGCCGTCGGGGACAACACCGGTGCGGTTGAACTGACCCCTGTAGCCGTGGCTGCGGGTCGCCGTTTGTCTGAACGCTTGTTCAATAACAAGCCGGATGAGCATCTGGATTACAGTAATATCCCAACCGTGGTATTCAGCCATCCTCCAATCGGCACTATTGGTCTGACTGAGCCGCAAGCACGTGAGAAGTTTGGCGACGATCAGGTGAAAGTGTACAAATCTTCATTCACTGCAATGTACAGCGCGGTGACTCAGCACCGCCAGCCATGCCGGATGAAATTAGTCTGCGTAGGGGTGGAAGAGAAGATTGTTGGTATCCATGGTATCGGTTTCGGTATGGATGAAATCTTGCAAGGGTTTGCTGTCGCCGTGAAAATGGGCGCGACCAAGAAAGATTTCGACAACACCGTCGCTATCCACCCGACCGCCGCAGAAGAGTTTGTAACCATGCGTTAAGGTTTGGTAAAAGATCAGAAAGGCTATGGACCGCAGGGTTGATAGCCTTTTTTATTGTTTTAAATTCTATCCTCGCGAATATTTCTTACTTTCGCGCGGGTGATCCCTTAGTAGTTTCCAGCCAAAATTCATGCCCGCAGCAGCCAATAGGATGGCGGTCGCCCCAGCTATTTGCACGAGACTCAAGCGGTGATCGAATACCAACCAGTCGACAATAATCGCCACAACCGGATAAATAAAAGATAACGTGCCAACCAAACTGGTTGGGATTTTCTGAATCGCGCTGTACAACAGTGCGGACATTAACCCAGTGTGAACCACGCCGATAATGAACAGTAATCCCCATGTGTTGCCTGATAGCGGTAAATCAGACCAACACACAAAGGGTGCCAGCAAAATAGCGCCGACCAACAACTGAATCAGTACAATCAGATGTGGTGGCAAGCCTTTTAGCCGTTTGATAATCGCGGCCGTTACCGCATACATAAATGCCGCCCCCAGCGCCATAATGATGCCGAAGAGGTAGTCAGAACCTGAGGTGATGGCCCCCGGTTGCCCGATAATGATAAACAGCATCCCGCCAAAAGCGACCAGCAACCAACAGAGCGCATTTACTGTTAATTTCTCACCAAAAAACAGCACCCCCAGCCCAACCAGCATAAAGGGTTGAGTATGGTAGGTAACGGTTGCCATCGAAATGGAGGCATAAGAGTAAGCGCCAAACAGTAGAACCCAGTTCAATACCAGCGTAATACCACCGATAACTGCAATGACGATATGCTGTCGCGTGAGCACACCGCGTTTGAGTAAACCCAGCATGGCACAAGCGATAAACATGGCGAATGCACCAAATACACAGCGCCAGAACACAACCGTTACCGCAGGTTGCCCTGATGCGATAACCGGCCAGCCCACAGTACCGGAAATAAGCATAGCTGCGACCATTTCCATGGCCCCGCGAGCTTTCATTTTTATCATTCTCTCTCCGTAATCGCTGCCAGGATGCTTTTGTATTTGAGTGCTTGGCACTCAACAGACAATACATTAAAATGAACAAGTGACTATTATGGTGAACGACAATCAGTCGTTCGTCAAGATGAACAAATGAATGATATGGTGAACAATGACTCACTTTATACCCGATAACTCAGACCATGCAGCAACCCCGATTGGCTTGCTTTCTGCCTCTATTCGCCGGGAACGTGAGAAGTTAGGGCTGACGGTAACGGAATTAGCAAAGCGTGCAGGTATCGCGAAATCGACGTTATCGCAATTGGAAGGTGGAGCCGGTAATCCCAGTCTGGAAACACTGTGGTCGTTAGCCATGGCACTGGATGTTCCGGTCAGTCGGCTTATCGCCCAGCCGCGCATGCATGTTCAGGTGATCAGGGCCAATGAAGGGATTACTGCGGTTTCTGAACAGGCGAACTACACCGCGACGTTGCTGGCTGCCTGCCCCACAGGGGTACAGCGGGATATCTATCGGATTAATGTTCAACCCGGTGAACTCAGGCGCTCCCGAGCACATATGCCCGGTACCATTGAACATGTGATTATCAGTTCAGGAAAAGCCAGAATCGGCCCAGTTGATCAAGCAGTTGAGTTAAACGCAGGAGACTACATTAGCTATTCTGCTGATGTGGAACATATTTTTGAAGCACTGGCCGTGGATACCACTGCGGTGATGATGATTGAGCACACATAAGCTATCGAGATATCCGTGGTCATACAGAATCCCGACCGACACCCTGGCATAACTATTGGTTAGGTTGTGATAGACGTCGACTCTGCTATTATCAACAGGTTGCTGCCATTTTGTATCATATTTTGTAGAATAATCATCTGCATAAGGCATGGATTAAGGCCACTGAGGAGAATTATGCCGAACGCACCGAAAGACAATTCAGCCCCACTGGCGGCGGGGATTGAAACCGGTAAAAAAGCCATTTCCTATATGACCCAGCTGAGTAACCACATCAAAGCTTACCCAGTGGTTGCTCATATTATCCGTGCCACCGATCGCTTTAATGACCGGATGGGCAGCCAGTTTGGTGCAGCTATTACGTATTTTTCTTTTTTGTCACTGATCCCTATTTTGATGGTTTCTTTCGCCGCAGTCGGTTTTGTCCTGGCGTCTAATCCTGACTTATTAGCTGAATTAATTAATAAAATTGTCAATACCATCAGTGATCCAACACTGGCCGCTACACTTAAAAACACGGTAAATACCGCAATCCAGCAGCGCACCACCGTCGGCTTGACTGGCTTAGCGATTGCGCTGTATTCCGGTATCAGTTGGATGGGGAACTTACGCGAGGCGATTCGTGCTCAATCACGGGATGTGTGGGAGCGTAATCCACAGGATCAGGAAAAGTTCTACTACCGTTATGCCCGCGATTTTATCTCGCTGACCGGGTTGGTTATCGCACTGATTATCACCCTGTCACTGACGTCAATTGCCGGTGCTGCACAATCTGCCATTGTTGATGCATTAGGATTGGGGGGAATTGATTGGTTACGGCCCGTTATGACATTGATTGCGTTGTCGATCTCTATTGCGGCTAACTATTTGTTATTTTTATGGATATTCTGGATTCTGCCGCGCCATAAACCTAAGAAAAAAGCGTTACTGCGCGGCACCCTGATTGCCGCTATCGGCTTTGAGATAATTAAGTTTGTCATGACGATGATGCTACCACGCCTTGCCAGTTCGCCGTCCGGGGCGGCTTTTGGCTCCGTTATTGGTTTAATGGCGTTTTTCTACTTTTTTGCCCGGCTAACGTTATTTTGTGCCGCCTGGATAGCCACAGCCCACTACGATGAGGATGAAACCTTACCGCAAGGCGGGGGAAACAAGGCCACCCAATAAGCCCAACCAGATAGGGTCAATACCCCATTAATGATAAATAAGCATTATGGCGTTTGCTCACCTCGCTGACTTATCACTACACTGGCCGCCGTTATCAAAAACAGAGGGCTATCCGTGTCGCGTTATATAAAAAAACCGTGGTTTTTACTGATATTACTTGCAGTTGCGGTGCTGGCCACAGTGTATAAATTGCGTTTTAGCAATGCGGATGCACTGTGGAAAATCGTCAGCCAGCAATGTGTTCCCCATATGGTCGCAGAACATAGCCCGCAGCCTTGTGTCGCGGCTGACATACCGGCTGGTTTTGTGGTGTATAAATCGAATGTTGGGCCATTGCAGTATTTGTTGATGCCGACCGCTAAAATCAGCGGCATGGAAAGCCCACAGTTGTTAACGAGCAGCAGCCCAAACTACTTCCTTGATGCCTGGCAAGCCCGTCACTTTATGGCCGATAAATATGGCGCACCAATTGATGATGCGGATATTTCACTGACCATTAATTCAAAATACGGGCGTAGTCAGGATCATTTACATATCCATATTTCTTGCCTGAAACCACAGGTAAAAGCGGCGCTGGCGGCGCAAGAAGCAAACTTCCGTCAGCAGTGGCAGCCCCTGCCAGGTGGTCTGTTAGGTCATGACTATCTGGTGCGGCGCACAACAGCCGCTGAATTGCAGCACTCAGGTGCATTCCGCCTGTTAGCCGATGAGGTGGCTGGAGCGAAAGATAGTATGGGCCGCTATGGTTTAGCCATGACCGCATTGCCTGATGGGGCATTTTTACTACTGGCAAGCCAGGCGAGCCTGACGAAACTGCACCGTGCATCCGTGGAAGAATTGCAGGATCACGACTGTAATTTGCTATCTCCACCGCCGCCGCCGCTGCTCTCTTCTTCGTAGAGTTAAAACGGCCGGGCAGTTAGTTACTCGCTCTCACCGCCCAGCCGCTACCCTGTTCAAATTGATTGATTTACCGGCTCCCATTAGCCTGGCGATAGATCTTTTATTGCTCTATTTCTTTTGCTTTATCTTTTGCAGGAAAGGGGTGCACTGGTTTTCATCAGCCTCACTGGGCGAAATCAGTGCCAGCAAGGCCGCAGCAGGTGTGAGTGCGACACCCAATACAGCAGCAACCGCACCACGGGCGATCAACGGCCCCGCTTTCACACCAGCATCAGGCTGTTTAAATGTTCCTTTCACATACAGCGGAGAGCGTAGGGTCAGAATACGCAGCCCTTTACTTTCTGGATTGACCGATAAGTCCAACCGCTCAGTAGCAAAGTTGATATTACCGGTAATGTTGATAATGGCATTCTCGGTATCAATAACAAACAGGCGCGGTGTTGCCAATCCATTGCGCAACTGCACATCGGCCACTGCGCAGTTAATTTTCACCTCATCATCACCAAACAGCTTCGCCACCAGATAGTTACCCACATTCAGCCCCAACAACTCCATCAGGCTACGGCTGATTAGCCCCTGATTCAGTAGCAAGCGCAGGTTACCATTACTGGTTGCCAGCAACGCAGCCACTGAGTTACCGGTAGCGGTAAATGATGCGTCGCCATTCAACTGCCCCAGACTGTTGCGCATCGCCTGTACCTGTGGCAATAGCTCTTTCAATTGCAGGCGACGGGCATGCAAATCAACCTTGCCGGTCATCGGATCTTTGTTGCCATTCAGCCGCAAAGTGGCATTAAGGTTACCGCCCGCCATGCCAAAACGCAGTGGATCGAGTCGTAACTCACCCTGATTGAGTACCACGTGGGTAGACAGATTATTCAAAGGTAATGATTTATCCCGTTCGATACGCTTAGCCGCATACGTAACATCTGCATCCATCACTCCCCAACTTTTGGTATCAAACTTATCTGTCGGTAATACCTTGTTTGCAGGCTGCCGGTTTCGCTCACCACGATTGGCCTTTTCCTGATTGGAGTCAGCACCAATCAAGGGGGCTAAATCAGTAAAACGTAATTTTTCTGATGACATTTTGCCCGTTAATTTCGGCCGTGGCTGGCTGGCGGTATAGGTCAGGCTGCCGTGAATATCACTGTCACCGATTTTACCGTTAAAGTTTTCATAGCGATAAACTGCGCCACCAGTTTGCTTTAGGCTGGCAATTAAGCGGCCATCGGTATTGTAAGGCGGGGTCGCGGGCAGCAATACACCGATAAGGGGATAGAGGTTGTCCAGACTGGCACCGGAGAATTTCAATTGCAGATCTAATCCCGCCAGATTGCCAGGGTCGGTTAAGGTACCGGCTACCACCACACGGGTAGAGCCAGAACGCACATCAGCCTGCAACGGGAATGGTACGCTCGCATCACTCATCGACAGCATGCCGCCTATTTTTCCGCTGCCGGTGAGTGGCTGGCTCTGATACTTACCGTCAATTTTCCAGCCGAAAACATAATCTGGCGTATGGCTCTGCGCCTTATCCGTGACCTGTTTATCCTTTGTCTCATTACGAGTACCGGTCACCTCAGCAAACGGCAATGGCTTACCCAGTGGGTCGATCACGGCGTGCAAATCAGCTTTCAGAATGGCATCACTGAGGGTTATTTCACCGCGATCAAACACAATATCGTTAATATTCACTGACCAAGATGAAGAAGGTGCTTCACCCGGCGTAGGGCTATTGGCCAGATTGAAGGTCCAGTTATTCTTACCGTTAGCCAGACGAAGCAGCTTGGCATCCGGTTGTGTTAGCCAGATACGAGGGATCCACACTTTCTGTGCCAATAAAGCCAACGGCGCAATACTGGCATCAACCCGTTTTAACGTGACCATTTCCCCAGCCGGAAAATCTGTGGCTAGCGTGTTAGTTTTATTATCTGTTTTATCACTGACTAAATCTGACGGGTTACCCAACACCAAATCTTCAGCATGAATATGTGGCCATGGTATCCAGCCGCGCCAACCCGGCTCATCCCCTTTACGTGACCAATCCACCCCCAAGTTGCCACGGATAGCAAACGGCCGCTGCAACTCAGCAGAGACTTTTTCATTGATGGTTGGCTTCAAACGGTTCCAGTCAAAGGTCATCACGAAAATCACCGTCGCCGCCAGTAGCAGCACGATAAGTCCACCAACACCTGTCAGCACTTTTCCGGTTTTTGTCATAACAGCTCCATGCCCGTACTCATAATAGATAAAGCTAAATCCGACACCAGGCGCGTATTTAATGGACGTCAGTTCGCGGTAATTTAATCGAAAAATCAGCCATAAAAATAGCTAACTGATTAATAATGCGGATTCAGAAGACTACACTAACCATAGTCGATGATGGTTCAGAATCCATTATTTGGGCAGTTGAATCCGGTGATGCGCAGAGGCAACACGGCAGGGAAGTGCTTTTTCTCAGAGAAGGTTAACCACAAAACAACATAGGCAGCGTCTGTAATCTATCAAATGAAGTTGGCCGGGACAGATAATAACCCTGTGCGGCAGCGGCATCAGAGCGTTGCACCATGGCCCACTCCTGCGAGGTCTCAACCCCTTCAACTATAACCCCTTTGCAGTAGCGCCCCATTAAGGTGACCAAGGTGAAGAACAGTTGGTTTCCAACCTCACTTTCTTGCAACACAATAAATAAATCTCTGGCGACTTTGATGTACTCATAGCGCCAACTGATAAATGAAGTGAAATTCGCCAGCCCGCTGCCAAAATCATCCAACCAGAGTCGGTCAGCTTCAGCAATACGCGCAAAAGGAGTATCAAGGGAGGTATCAACGTGCTCGAGTAATTCAAAGCGAATATAGGGCATAGCATCGATTAGCAATTTGGCTTGCAGATCATCTTGCATCGCCATCAATGCCTGTCCATCAATGTTGATCGAAACCAGTACCGAGTGATGAACAAATATGGCGTGCCACTGCTTAATCATATTCAACTGCTCTAGTACCACATCCAAACGAGCGCGGATACTAATAGCACTGAAGTAATCCTCTGGATTTAAACGTGTATCCGGGGATGAAGGATGAAAAACAGCCGTGAGCAGTTCAATTGCCAGCAACGCACCAGATGTACGATAGATAGGTTGAAAAGTGTACCGACGCTGACATTGCCGCCAGAAGCTCTGTCCTTTATTTCGATCAATAGCGGCAAAGGATGGCGCAAGTAAACCTGATACTTTATTGGTCATCATCAGTTTAGTCGCCATGTTGCAAGACACCGTACAGTAATGGCAGTGTATATCGCTGCCAGCCTGATTGCATCCTGTGGTAAACGGTTTTCTTTCTGGAGATGTTATCGACTCGAGCGACCAGAACTTTATATAGCGGCATGACAGATTATCGCTCCCAAGCGGGCTGGCACGGTACGTTAAAGCCATCTACAGTAGTTAACTCAATAATGCCATTAATGTTAATGGAGGTCTGTATGCCTTATGTAAATATTAAAATTACTCGCGAAGGAGCGACGGCGGAGCAGAAAAAACAGCTAATTGCCGGAGTCACCCAACTATTAGTCGATACCTTAGGTAAAAACCCCGCGACTACGGTCGTCGTGATTGATGAAGTGGACACTGATAACTGGGGTATTGGTGGTCAAAGCGTCACCGAACTGCGGAAATCATCATAATTCTGTTCTGAGTGGCGGGAAACTTGTCAGTTTCCCGACCTACATCATAAAAAATTTAAAACGTCGTTTTAATACTATTGACTCCGACCAAGCCAGCAGTGAGACTATAGTCAAAGTCATTGGCGTTGTAGCACGGCTGCAAACAACGCTACAACGTCAAGTTAGCCGGGGATAACCCAATATCATTCCCATCACTGACTCATCATTCAGAAATAGGCCGCTTTCCATGACCAGCAAAAATATTGCCGTTATCGGCGAATGCATGATTGAACTGTCACAAAAAGGTACCGATCTTAGCCGGGGTTTTGGCGGTGATACGCTGAACACTGCGGTGTATGTTGCCCGTCAGGTATCAAAGCAGGCTTTGAATGTACATTACGTGACCGCATTGGGGACTGATAACTTCAGTGAAGAGATGCTGGCTGCCTGGCAGCAAGAACAAATCCACACTGATCTTATTCAGCGTATGGATAATAAGTTGCCGGGTCTGTACTTCATCGAAACCGACAACACCGGTGAGCGAACCTTCTATTACTGGCGCAATGATGCCGCAGCCCGTTTCTGGTTGACCAGCCCGGCAGCCGATGAAATCTGCCAGCGGCTGGAAAAATTTGATTATCTGTACCTTAGTGGGATCAGTTTGGCCATTCTGGACAGCGCATCGCGCCAGCGTCTGCTGCAATTGCTGCGCGCCTGTCGTGCCAACGGCGGCAAAGTTATCTTTGATAACAACTACCGCCCACGCCTGTGGCAGAGCAAGCAAGAGACTCAGGAAGCCTACCGTGACATGTTAGCCTGTACGGATATCGCGTTCCTGACACTGGATGATGAAGATATGCTGTGGGGCGAGAAGCCACTGGAACAGGTGATTGCAAGCACTCAGGCTTTGGGCGTGAGCGAGATTATCATCAAGCGTGGTGCGGACTCGTGTATCGTCTGGGTAAAAGACGGTTTTGAAGCCCATCAATATGATGTTCCCGCGGTCAAACTGCCGAAAGAGAAAGTGGTGGATACCACTGCTGCGGGGGATTCCTTCAGTGCGGGCTATCTGGCGGTTCGCTTAACGGGCGGTAGCGCCCACGACGCAGCAGTACGTGGCCATTTAACAGCCAGCACGGTGATTCAATATCGTGGTGCTATCATTCCACTGGCAGCAATGCCAGCAGTTTGATACTCGCCAACAGGTTCAGGCGGCCGGTGACTGACGTCGCTACGGTCCGCCTCTGCTGCTTCATATCGTCATGAATTCATTTCATTAACGACAAGCCCGGCACATACCGCCCGGGCTTTTTTGATTACTGCGCAGTGGTCGGTGTTGGTGGTGCTGCTTCCGCTGCCGCTACTGTTGGCGTGGCATCCTCTGGCACCACCGTATGGGGTGTCATAATTGCGTTATACGCCGCCTGTAATGCCTTCACATTCACTTCTGGCTCGCCTTTCGGCTGCGTCAGAATCAACGTGGTATCTTGCGATAACTGCTGTTTCAATTCCTGATTAAGCTCAGCCAGCGTCAAACCCGACAAGAATGCCTGGCGCAACTTCTGGTACTGTTCCGGGGCGATATCCACTACGCCACTTTGCTGTGAACGCAAACGTTGGCTCATCAAAATGTCGGTATCAGTCCGGGCATAGGTTGCAAACAACTTACTTAGCTGATCATTTTTCTGCGCCATCAACGCATCAAACTCAGCCTGACTCAAGCCATTAGCGCGCAAGCTAGCCAGTTCACGGGCGACAAAACTCATCCCTGGCGTCAGGTTTTCAGCCGGCGTATTCAAGTGGATAGCACATTGCGCACGCTGATATTGCACCCGGCAATCAAAGCCCAGCTTCAGGTTCTTCTGATCACTTTTATCCAACACTTGCTGGATATGCCAGAACAGTGCCTCGCGCGCCAAATCACTGCGCCAGTAGCGGCTCAATGCGATGGAATCCTGAATAGGATGCCATGGGGTATCCCACATCAGCGATAGCGTATCTTGTGCCGCTTGTTCATTAATAAGGCTTACCGGCTCTGGCGGCAATGGCGCTAACATCGCAATCGGTGCAGGTGTCGCGCGTTTCCCTTTCAGCTCAGAGAACGCTTTACCAATTTGGGCGGCAATGCTGCGGCTATCCACGTTTCCGACCACGTACAACGTCATCGCATCCGGGGTGTACCACTGTTCATAAAACTGTTTTAGCTTTTCGACATCGACCGGCTTCGCCACAGGTTGACCCGGATCATGCCCAATCAAAGAAGAACCTTTAAGCCGATAACGCCACCAAGGTTCCTGAATATTTTGCGGGAAAGTGGCAATAGGATCGGTGGCACCATTCAGTGCTGCATTAACGGTTTGTTCATTTACAGCCAGCTTGCCACTGGTATCAGATAACCAGGCCAGCGCTTCCTTCATCAGGTCGGGGCGGTTATTGGGCAAACTTAAGCTGTATAACGTGAAATCATAAGATGTAATGGCCGGTGGCAACGGGCGCTCGTTATCGACCCCTTGTTGCCACAGCGACTGAAGTTGGGCGGGAGTAAAACTCGCGCTACTCATTAATGCCAGGCGTGGTAGCAGATGGGCAAAGCCAACTTGCTGTGCGCTTTCAGATAATGAGCCAGTATTAACAACCAGACGTAACTCGATCCGATCGCTTGGGCGTTGCGGCGTAGCCAGCAACTGCCATGAGAACCCGTTTTCTAACTTCCCCTGCTGCCAAGCAGGATCGGGTTGTAGTGCTTCAGCCTGCACATTACTGCTGGCGGCAGCCAACAATAATCCACCAACTATGAGACGAATTCTGGTGCCCTGCATGTGAACCCCTACTTAATAAACCATCCAATTTTAAAACGATACAAATTTACACCAGCCAGTCGTGTTTTCACCCGAACAGCCCATGTTTAACTTGTCAGCGCCATCGATATGGCAGCCATAAAGACATGCATAAACCAATCCAGCTTTAATAACCCCAGTCCAGCCATCACAAACTGATCGCTCTGCCGTCATTATTAGGCGAAAAATCAACGGTCAACGCCACCGTGAAAACCGGAGGTGGCAGTGTACCATTCTGTTAGACCGCATGCTTTTGCCGATGTCACTCAACAGAGTAAAAAATAGTAGCTAAAGGGTATTTAACACCAGAAAATGGATCGCGGGGCATTATTTTCGCGATTATAGTGCAGAGGTGCTACCGGTGACAGCAAGCCACCGGTAGTGATTTGGTCGTACTAATCGACTGAATCTTGGTTATATCTTTCGCACTTGATGCTACGAAGAAGAAAGACCGTTTTTTATCTCACTGTTAGGTGGTGTTTTGTTTGATAACACCGCCTGCAACTGGTCGTTATCCAGTTGTTTACACCATTTGGCAACCACAATAGTTGCCACACCGTTACCTATCAGGTTAGTCAGGGCGCGAGCTTCGGACATAAAGCGATCGATACCCAGAATCAGCGCCAACCCGGCCAGTGGTAAATGCCCAACCGCAGAGATGGTCGCCGCCAACACAATAAAGCCACTGCCTGTCACACCGGCCGCACCTTTTGAGGAGAGCAGCAGTACTACCAGTAATGTGACCTGATGAATAACATCCATATGGGTGTTGGTCGCCTGCGCAATAAACACTGCCGCCATGGTCAGGTAGATAGAGGTGCCGTCCAGATTAAAGGAGTAACCGGTCGGGATAACCAACCCCACCACCGATTTCTTACACCCTGCTTTCTCCATCTTATCGAGCATGCGCGGGAGCACGGACTCAGAAGATGACGTCCCCAATACGATCAGCAGTTCTTCTCTTATATAGCGGATAAATTTGAAGATGTTAAAGCCATTGAATCTCGCAATTGACCCCAGCACCACCACCACAAACAGAATACAGGTCGCGTAGAAGCAAATAATCAACTGCCCCAGTTGCACCAAGCTGCCGACACCATACTTACCGATAGTAAAGGCCATCGCACCGAAAGCACCAATCGGCGCCAGGCGCATAATCATATTGATGATACCGAAGATAACGCGGGAGAAACTCTCGATAACATTAAAGATGAGCTGACCTTTTTCACCCAAACGGTGCAGGGCAAAACCGAACAGAACAGCAAACATCAATACTTGCAGAATATTACCGCTGGCAAACGCGCCCACCACACTGCCTGGGATGATATCCAGCAAGAATGGCACAATCCCTTGTTGCGAGGCTTGTTCGGCATAAAGTGCAACTGCTTTGGCATCCAAAGTTGCCGGGTCGATATTCATACCGACACCGGGTTGCACCACGTTAACAATCACCAGCCCAATCAATAGTGCAATGGTGCTGACAATTTCAAAATAGAGCAGTGCAATCGCACCGGTACGGCCAACGGCCTTCATACTTTCCATGCCCGCGATACCGGTAACCACGGTACAGAAAATCACGGGTGCGATAATCATTTTAATTAGTTTAACAAATCCATCACCCAGAGGTTTCATCTGAGCGCCGAGGTCAGGGTAAAAGTGCCCTAACAATACGCCCAAGGTAATCGCCGTTAACACCTGAAAATAAAGACTTTTAAATATTGAAACTTTCATGACTATGTCCTTTTGGGTAAATACACGGCAGCCTGTCGCTTAACTCTTTGTGATGATTGAGTGACACTTCTTTTTTATCCGTGCTTGCGCGGAAAATAACACCCTCATAACAATATGGAAATTATTAGTTGCACTGGATTGCACCCTTAACACGAAATTAAGAACTGAAACGCTTCAAGCGGGAGCAACAACGGAAAAACAGACAGATCAACCAGACAATTAACCAAAATGATTAGTCCGCAGAAGGGGTAGAAATGAGATAAATAATCGTGATGGTGTGTCGGGGAAAAAGAAGGTTTTTGAACGACGTGAACAGCCGATGTATTGCAGCAATAGCCCCCTTTAAGGATGATTGGTCAAGGGGGCGAGTTAGCCATTTCCAGTAGGCTTATTTAATTGCCCGGGTGGGCGCGGTGGCAGCACTGTTAAGGGCGACTTCGTTAATGGCACTCCACTTATTGATATCTGTGCCAAAAGTGTCCAGCTTGATATATTTGGCTGTCACCGGTGTAAAAGTCAGCTTCTCACCGCTTTTGTTCGCCGTAGAGGTTTCCAGCCCTTGCGCCAGCGGCTGCCAACTCTTCCCATCACTGGAATAGGCGATGGAGAACTTCAGCTTGCGTTCGGTGGGTTTAAATGGAACCACGAGAATATTTTCAATGGATTGCGCTTTATCCAATTCCAGTTGAATCCAGCTATCTCCCGATGCTGCCCAACGCGTTTTTACATCGCCGTCGGCAATATTCGCCGGAACATGGCCTTTCTCACTGTCATAACCCGATGCAGTGACAGCAACAATCTGCGCGGCATAACCCGATGCGCAGAACAACGAACCTAACACCAGAGTGGCTAAAACCTGTTTTTTCATCAACCTAGCCTTTTTATCACGACACAGAAACCCGAGAGGAAAGCGCCGGGACAAGCAACCCTGGGAAGCCACTGCCCGGCACTTTACCAACAGCGGCCCCAGCACGGGCCGCTGTCGGGACTATTTACGGCCGTTCGGTTGCAGCTTCTCACCCACATTGAGCAAGAACAGTTCATTATCACGGGTTGAGATCCGGGCTGAACCGTCGTCCATTCGGTAAGCACCTTCAGTAAAACCAGCACCATTCAGGAAAGGGGGTACTGCCTGTGGTTTATTGCGTAGTGAAGCCTCTAGCGCCAATAAAGCGTAAGGCTCAATGGCATCTATATCTGCATATTGACGATCCGGTGAAGCCATAAAGAAACCATCGATATAGCGGGTTTTAACGATGTTATCGCCGATTTTCTCTGCTAATAACCGATACTCCGCCACCTGACTGGCATGGTAGAGATCCAACAAAGCAAACAATGCGTAAGGATCGCTGTTGGTGGTATCCAACTTGATCTTCACCTCTTTACCCGGTGCTGTGCCGAGATCACCCAGCCCCTGATCGTTTGCAATACCGCGAGCCACTTTCCACAACAGTGGATCATTATCAATGGCATAAGCACGGGCATATGAAATCAGGAATTCGTTGCCCGCTTTGTACGGCTTGAGTACGGTGCCTTTTTTGCCGTAATAGCCATCACGCGGCAGTGTATAATTGGATAAGTCCTGCCCATCAGCAATCATTGGGCGGAAGGTGTTGTCCTTATCGTTATAAGCATATTGCGCGAATGCTTTTAGGCCATCCACGGTCCATTTCAATAAATCCTGCCCTTGATTGCCCAGATCTTTACCCAGTTGCAGTTGCATCAGCGCATTTTCAGAATAAAGCGTGCTGGTGCGCCCTTTGAGCATCATGTTGCCTTCCAATGCTGCTGGGCCAAACTCTGGGCCAAACTGACGCTGGGCGCGGTCACCGAACTTGGAGTGGGTATCTGCGTCATCTGTTGGCTCTTCCCGTTTAAGAGCTTGGGTAAACTGATAAACACCAAGACCGGTTTTCGCATCACGTGGCAATACATACTGCGAGGCCAAACGCTTAGCCCACACTAATGCCTCTGGCTCCTGCTGATGTTTATAAAGCAGAGAGGCGGAATAAATCAGATCATTACCTGCATTGAGGAAGCTAAGCCCTTTGGTTGCAAAGAAGGGGGCCTGTTGCTCGAATTTACTTTCCCACAATTTCCCCATTGGTTTGCCATATTCGCCGTGGCGGCTGGTTTCGAGAATACGCCAGTCATAAACATGGGCGTTCCAGAAACCACGAATGAACCGGGCAGTGGCATCACTATCAACACTGAACATCAGGTCATAGTAGGGATAGGCATTTTTCAGTTCATGCACCATCTCTTTTTCACTCGGCCCTTCTGGTTGCAGCGTTTTCAAATCGACAAAGCGATGGCCGCCCCAATAGAGTAAGCCGCTCGGGTCCTGATAATTTTGGAAATGATAACGAACGATATCTTCAGCGCGTTTTTGGTAACGGGCGTCCTGAGTAAGCTGGCTCAGGCCGCTCATGACACGCATCAGATTTTGTTGTGCTGAGAAGTTTGATAACACAGCCCGACGGCCATCGGGGAATATCCATTCCATTTGTTGGCCAGTACGGGGGTCAACACCATCCGCCAATAACGGGCTGGGCTTATCGCCGTGGTAAGTATCTGAAGCTTTGCTTAACACGTTATCGACATACTGTTTCACGACAGTGAGACGATCGGTATCCGCTGCCTGTCCAGCGGGTATATACAGCGTTGCCAGCGCTGCCATACTCAAGAATAACGCTCTTTTTTTCATTACTTGCTACCTGTCAAAAATCGTTATGTGAGGTGTGACCCCCTGAGGTCAGAATCTGATTATTTCAATAATGGATCAGAAGCTGTATTTCACCCCAACGCGATAACGGGTTTGACGTTCGTTGGTATTTTTGCTGCCAGCAACGTTACCCACTGCCATATAAGGAGACCAGTTTTTATCCCACTTGTAAGTCAATTTAAAATCGTGGCTCCAATCGTAGTTCTCGTTATTTGCCAGTATAACCCCAGCTTTATTGGCTTGTTTGTAGTCCAGCTCATAGTCTAATTGATAATCTTTAAAGAATTTATAGCTAACCACGCTCGTCAGATTATAGCCATTTTCAGATGTATCTTTTGGCGTATTAATATTGGCGCTGGTGCGTTTGTAATAAGGACGATAACGGAAGGAAACAGAGAGGTCGTCAACGATATTAGCCTTACCTCGCAGGTAAGGACGATAACTATTGGCTGTGGAGCTTGAATCTAATGAGAAACCTGGTTCAATAGAAAATGTATTATCAATTTTGTATACATAGCTGGCAACGACTTCAGTACCATTGCTGACTGTTTCATTAAATGCTTTATCTTTGTCCTGAGCTCCTTTCCACTTGCCTTCCAGTGACAAACCGAAGCCATTTGCAAAACGATGTGACATTAATAAACGATCTTTGTGGGTGTTACCACTTTGATCTTGCATTTCATGACGATAGTCAATAGTTACCGCCATTGCGCTAGTGCTGATAAGTGATGCCATTGCCAGAGATAGTAATTTAAATTTCATTCCAATTTCCCTTATTTTAATAAAGATAAGTATTATTATGATAAATACAAAAGACATTTATGAAACATAATTCTATTTATTTTGATATTAAGTTCCGAGATCCATGACCGATAGTTTGAAATTAATAAAACCAATATCCATTTATGTGACATGGTTCAAAGTAAATAGTTTTAACCAATGTCTCTCGTCTGTAATAATTCTGCTGCAACGTAGGCATAGCAAGGGATTGTCGCTATTTTAAAGAGGATAATGTGAGGGATAAATAGTCTTGACGTGGTAGGCAATAATATTGTAGGTACAAGCGAATATAAGGCAAATACATCCTAGTCCAATATTTTCATATGGGTATTATTGATAGTTTTAATCACTTTTACACTACAGATGATATTTGCTATTTTCTTGTGGGCAAAGGATTAGTGGATATACACGCCGAACCAAGGTGTGACGGATATTTCTTATTAAAAATTAAGGTTAATTAATATAAGAAAAGATAATATCTTGATATTTCCTGCATAGATGAAAGTTCTGATATCTAGCCATATTGCAGTGATTACACCAGCACAATCTGTAGACCAAGAGGAGCAGCCAGCGAATGGCCAATACCACCGGTTACCTCAACCCGTTTTTTGGTAAGCACCAAAACCAACGTTGCAACGGTGCCGCTTTATCTTCAGCGGCACCTCGCCTCCCATAAAGGCCATGTTATTAATTTAATTAAATTTGATACAACAATTTAGTTAATAGTAATTGATCAAGAATACGGCTTTACCATTCGCTTTACCTGGCATGGGGTTCGCTTCTGTTTGAATATAGCGAGCCACCAGTGGAACGCGTATCGTAGAACTGCCATCTTTTGGCAGCGTTAACGTTTGTTCTGCGGCAAAGTTAAAGAGTGTTGGCGTCTGGTTGCTCACACCCCAACCGATTTGTATGCCTACACCCGATGCGGCTCCTGATACTGTTGAATCGATAGCCATTACTCCACTTGTCGAATCAATAACATTGCTAGTGGGTGTTAATCGCACACCAATACTGTTACTGGTTGACGTTGCTACAGCACCCGTGCCGGTGCTGTAATCAAACATCAGCGTGCTATTGTTCGCATTATAGAAGCCATAAAAAGTAGGACAATTTGTCAATATAATCGAGGCATCTATCCACGGCGTCGTAGCACCAATAGCCGTAAAGTATTGCCGCTTCTCATAACTCCCCATGTTCACATTCACATTCGGTGTCGTGCAAGTCTGGGCAGAGACCGTTAACTGCCCCTGAAACTTGATCACATTAGCTTTGACCGGAAGCCCTGTTGTTGCAGAGTGAGTCAGTGGGTTAACAATAGAGATACTGGCAGACGGCAGTGTTGACGCATCAAGACTATAATTTCCAGGTGTAATCGTGCCGATTTTGATCAATGAGACATAGACGGTTCTGCCATTCAGGAAAGGTTCATAAGACCCACCCGCTACCGGACTTTGTACATCGGCAGGGAATTGATAGTTAGCCTGGCCCAAAATAGCTGCATCAGCGTTGTTGTTCCGGGATATGGCAATCCCGACACCCGGAATATTGGTCTGATATACCGCACCGCTAAAGGGGCTACCCGTCCAATTAGCCAGTGGCAAAGGGGCTTGCTCAATCCCCCATGCAATATTGAGCCACATAGTGGTATCTACTGGGGATGTGCATTTCATCACGCTAAGGCCAGTGGATCCACTATTCCAGCGCCCCTGATAAATCACCGTTCCGACTGGAATATCTGCACCGGCTGAAATCGCCGGAGGAGTGAGTTGCACCGTATCCGTGCGGGGGGCCCCATTCAGCGGCGCACAAACCACCTCAGCCCAAACGCTATGGCTGGTCATCATGAGTAAAACAAGCCCGGCGATACTTTGTATTATTTTTTTCATTCGTTCACCTTTGGCACAACTACGCATTACGTTCACTATTTTGGCGGTCATCGACAGAACACAAAATTGATTTAAATATACTTTACGCACAGGTTATTCCCCCTTTAGTTCTGTATGCCGTTCTTCTCAGTTTGTGATGGCTCGATGCTCACTGACTTGTCCTTGGGGCACACAGGTCGAGGTAAACCGCATCATCGCGCTGGCTTTACCGTTGGCTAATTGCGGCGGCAGAATATAGTTCAGGTAACATTGCTGGCCGGTACCTTCACCCCAACTGACTTGCAAACGGCCACGCTCCTCGCTCACCCGCGCATAAATCTGCCCACCCTGACCGACAGAACCCACTACCTGACCTTTGGTGTCTAACACTTGTGCGCCAAACGGCACCGGCTCGCCATCTGACTGGGTGGCGTTCACCAATATCGGATAGCCCTTGGTACTTTTATATTTCACCATCACCACCGCACCGGCATTCGGCGCCACTTTCTGACTGGTGGATTCCAGCTCCACGTCATAAGAGGTCCCCTTCGGATCGATGGTTATCTCATTCATCTGATAGGCACTCAGATACGGCACCACGGCATAACCCCGTGAATCAATTTTCACGCCGGAGTAACCGGACACTTCGGCCCCTTCAGCGCCCTTAGCTTCCACCACCGCAAAGGTCTCACTGCTGTACGGCGTTAATGTCACGCCGCCGGGGTGGGCAATCATGCTGCCTGAAATGCCGACCGAGCCACTCTGATAGTCGCGACCGCCACCGTAAGACGCCATACTGGTGGCTTTAGAACCGCGGTACTGACCATTGACACTGCCACTGGCCCCCGACCCGCCGTTGCTGTTCATGGCGGTTGCCCCATAACTGAACTGGCTTTGCTCGCCAGCACTGCCTGAAACCGATGCCTGTTCGCCCCAGTTGCCCTGACCATTGCGGTTCATTTCCAGTCGCATTTGCGGCACGTTCTGCTGGTCATTACGCCCCAACGGGAAACTCATACTGACCAGATAAGTATTTTGCATCTCGCCAAACCCGGAGCGGCTGCGGTTCACGCTGACGCCGTAGGTCATGCTTTTATAGTTGTTGCTGTAACCCACCTGATACTGCTGGTCACTGCCACCTTTATTCCAGTAATCCTGCAAAGAACCACTGATATACATCTGGCCCCAGCCGTCCGGTAATCCCTGATTGGCGGTCACGGTTAAGCGGTTTTTTGCCCGGTAGATACTGTTGGCGTCATAGCCCTGACGTTCGGCATCAAGGGTTTGCATCGCCGTGGCGAAATCGAGATAGCCCTGAGTCGAAAAGCGGTGCGCCGCCACACTCAGGTTACTGTTGGTTTCAGCAATCACCTTGCTGTAACTGACCTGATAGCTCTGGCCACTTTCATTGCCGTTACGCAGGCGGGTATTGGCCTGGGTCACGTCGACCGCCACCGCCCCAATCGGGGTACTGAACGCAGTCCCGACCTGCACGGCATAGTAGTCTTCACTGGCCTGCGCCCCGGTATAACCGGTAATGCTGTTATTCAGACCACGCTGATAGGTTCCCTGATAAAGACCCGGGGTAAAGGAGAGCGAATCATTGCGCACTTTACCCACCGTCAGGCTGTAGCGCTGCGAACCGGGGCGCAGCAATTGCGCCACTGCCGCAAACGGCACCTGGAAATTCTGTGTGCTGCCGTCGGCTTCACGCACCGTGACATCCAGATTGCCGCCGTAACCGGTCGGATAGAGGTCATCAATGATAAATTCGCCCGGTGAAACCGTGGTTTCATACAACACCTGACCACTCTGGCGCACGGTCACCAGCGCATTGGTGCGGGCAATCCCGCGCACTTCCGGCGCATAGCCACGCAGGGACTCTGGCAACATGCGGTCATCGGTGCTGAATTGTGCTCCAGTGAAAGGCACGGTATCGAATAACTGCCCGGTGGTATTGGATTGTCCCAGCAACACCCGGCCCAGCGCAGCCGGGACATCCCGCTGCACATAACTGTTAATACTGGTGTATTTGCTGTCACCGTCTTCTTGCCAGTTATACGAGCCGTTATGACGGAAATACCATGAGCCGAGGTTTAGCCCGGTGTTAATCCCGGCAAAAGCCGAGTTAAATGTCTGTCCGTTGGCGGAGGAGCTGTAGCCATTGAGTGAATAGCCCAACATCCCTGATGTCACGCCGCTGTCCCACAACGCGGGGTTGACGGTGCCACGGGCGGTACGGAGTAACAATGCCTGGGGAATAGCGATATCCAGCCGTTGTTCGCCGCTGTCAAAAGCCACCTGGGCATCGGGGAGCAGCGACGCCAGATCAACACAGCCGTCCTCTTTTTTCAGCGGGGCCAGTGATTCAGGCGGCAGCGCGTCAGGTTTGAGATTAAGGCTGCCAATGACCGACGAGGATAAGCAGGCATGGACACTTTTATCGTCGCGGGCCTTAAATTCCACATTCTCATTGCCAATCAGGGTATTGTTTAAATAAATGTCAGCCCGGTAAGTGCCGGGTAGCACGCTGCCCCCTTTCGAGAAGCGGCTTAAATCAATGCCGGAACCACCGTGTTCGGTATTTAAGTAAATACTGTCAAACTCCACCGCCTGAGGTTTATTAGGCTCAAGTGATACAGTACTCTCTGTTTTTCCAATGCTATCAACAGCCAAAACAGTTGGTGACAAAAAAACGGTAATAACCGCCGCCGCAACGGGTGTTAAACCAACATTGCGGGTACGCCGTTCTGCTGAAAAAGGCATTGCAGGGTGTTTCATTATTCAATTATTCCGTAGTGTACAGACGTATTCCGCCCCCACGAGATAACCAGCGGACGCTGTGTATAACTGCTGTATATAAATTAAATTAAGGTTTAATGGGCTGACTCAGTTTATTGAGTGCGCCATAATCATTAACAAATTCAAAATCAACGTTATTGCCGGCGGTATTTCCCGGTAACGAAAAGGTCAGCGAATTATTAGGGCTAATCATTTGGCCTTCAACCGGCGCTGTTTTACTGCCCGTTATCCCCACCGTGACCAACGAAACATGAAACGGTGTCGGATTGGTGGCTTTAAGTCCGCCAGGGACTTTGGTCCAGACTAAAGATTGTGCAGCATCATTCGCATTACCCACTAACCCTGCGGGACGGAAAAACAATTTAATACGGGAGCGGTACGCCATCTGCAAATAATTCTGACTGCTACCCGAATCCACTTTCGAGGGAATTTCCAATACGTTCAACCAAAACACCGATTCTTTATCTGTGGGTAAAGAGGCTCCGGTATAACTGATGCGTAATGTCTGGCTTTTATTTGGTTCGACGCGATTGATTGGAGGCGTAAGCACAAAAGGCACTTTCAAGGTTTCCGGGCGGGCATTCACATCCCCATTGTCAATCCAGCTTTGTAATACCACCGGGCCGGTGCCGGTGTTATTAACCTTTACCGTCACTTCTTTTTGTTTTTCCGGATAAATTACCCGGGTGCCGGTAATAACCACACTGGCCTGAACAGAGCGTCCGACAAATAGAATCAAGAACAAGGCTGAAAATACTGTTAATAAAAGACGGTTAGTGCTGTTCATAACAACCTCGACACTTATTGAATGTGTGCATGCTTTAATTTTAGTTATTATCGTCAAAAAGGGCAGATATCTGCCCTTTAAAATTTATATGTTACTCGTTAATACTTATTTGTATTGAATAGAGTAAACCACGTTGCTGATAACTGTACCGGCAGTGGTTGCGCCATCAGCATAATATTGAACCGCATACGGCAGTGAAGCAGAACCCGTAGAAGCATCAATATAAGTCGTGCTGGTCGTCTGGTTGCTGTTACCGGCTTTAATTGGCGTCATGGCGTTAGACGCGTCCAGCAGTTCCAGGCTAACCTGACCGGCAGTACCGCTTACATTTTTCAGGTGACCGGTAACCACATCGACACTTGGGCCTGCTTCAAAGAAAGCAGAAACTGTTTTCAGGGTGCCAGCACAGTCGCTCAGCGCCATGTTAAAGCCTGTGCTACCAGCAACCTGGTTAGCAGAAGTCAACTGGTTGGTACCGACAGTTGGCAGTACCACTGTTGCGTCTGCACCCTGGCCGTCGACGGATACGTCACAAGTAGACGCTGTCAGTTCACCGTTAAAGGTGATGGTACCGGTAGAAGCGGCTTGAGCAGCGTTAACACCCGCGAATGCAGCAACGATTGAGGCAATAATAGCTAACTTTTTCATTTATATTTCCAATTAATAATAGATGTATGAGTTAAATAACTCAGTACTGTTGTGTTAATTTGGTGGTGGTTATTCCACAAGAATCCATTAGATATTTATTTATCGCTGCTGGGCAATAAGACCAGTAATGAGTTTTTTCAACCATCCAATAAATGTCGAAGCTCAATATATATACTAGGTAGCGAAAACGATATTTTAAATATCTTTTAAGAGCGGGAGTAAAGCGGGTTTCTAATATTCACAATGTCCGTGCTGTATATTAAGCGACTTAGAAACCTGAAACATCCTTGTCGCTGTGCTCACTTGCTATGGATTAAAGTATACGCGATCGATTCATCTAGTAAACACCGATATTGCAGATCAATGGTCTGAAAGCAATATTGGTTTGCAGTATATTATACCGAATACTGTCTTTTCCGAAGATTTTTAGATCGTCTACATATAGAAAAGTAATCGTTAATGTGGATTAAGATCATTTTAGCAGATTATTATGTTTTTATTTTAAAGAATAAAATAATCCATTTCCATTTTGGGGGGTAAACAATCCCAAATACCCCGTATTTTAGCCTACAGATAAAAAATAAAATTCCTACAACGGAGTGAGAATTTTATTTTTTATTTGCCTGTGTTAGTACATTTATCCTACATTCATTTAACTTAATTCTCGATAAATACAAACTAACATCATGCTTTTTTTTATAAAAATACAAGGCTCATTTTTTGGTAATTTGCACATAGCCAGTAGTGATCAACTTACCGCTGGCTTCAACGCAATACCCCTGAAATGGAATAACGGCCAGGCAGCCAGCAAACGGCAAATTGGTCGGGAATCTATTTGGACAGCATTTATGCTAGCCCGTAGGATGAGCTGGCTCAAGTCAGTGATTCGGGTGACGAATCTGCCGGGAGCAGATTTGAACGCTGCTTTCAGCGGCGCCAAGGACGAAGGAAACAGCCAAAGTCATTGTCGTTGCAGCCAGGCAGCCAGCAAATGAATCCCGATGAGCTGGCTCAAGTCAGTGATTCGGGTGACAAATCTGCCGGGAGCAGATTTGAACGCTGCTTGCAGCGGCCTCAACGAGGCGAGGCCCAAGGATGGGCCGAGTATACGAGTGCAGCTAACAACGCTGCGGCGTCAAGGACGAAGGATGTAGCGCGCCTCAAACACCTCTCGCGGTAACGGCTCCGAAAACAAAAAACCCTGCCCGCAGTAAATGCCGTGGTTTAGCAACCATTGACGTTGCTCATCGGTCTCGACACCTTCGGCCATCACTCGCAGCTTTAATACTTCTGAGATAGTGGCGATTATTCGCGCCATTACATCATCTTCTGGCAGGTGCTCCACAAAGCATTTATCGAGCTTAATCATGCTGATTGGTAGGCCTTTCAGATGATTGAGATATTGAAGACTTGAATATCCCATACCAAAATCATCCAAAGCGATCGACAAACCTAGCCCTTGTAATTCGCGCAGTAGCCCGAGAGCTTCATCCAGATTCTGAATACGGGCGGTTTCGGTTATTTCCAGTAATAATTGGCGCGGGTCGATTTGATACTGATCGATGATGGTTTTCAGATGCGGTAAAAACTGATCACTCTGCACCTGCAAACCCGAAATATTTACTGCCAAAGATAGGGTAATCCCTTGTGCTTTCCAGTCAGCCAGAATGCGGCATGCCTCTTCCAGTACCCAGTTACCTAGTGGCATCATCACGCCCCCCTCTTCCGCTCCGGGGACAAACTCTGAAGGGGAACGATAACTGCCATCCGGTTGGGGCCAGCGTAACAACGCTTCTGCACCGATAACCCGCTGATCTTGCATATTCCATTGGGGTTGTAAAAACAGCCTGAAGTCGTGATTTTCAATTGCCTGTAAAATGTCATGCTCCTGAGTCAGTCGCTTTTGCGTTTTCTCAGTCAAATGCGGCTCAAACACGATAATCTGGTTTCGCCCCTGATGGTGAGCGGCCATCATCGCAGTGCTGGCATTGCCCATCAGAGACTCGGCTGTTTCATCTTGGTATTGGTAATCAGTAATCCCAATACTGGCGCTGGGCCGCAGTTGCATATTGCCAAAGACTAAGGGTTGAGTAATTTGCAGCATAATCCGCCGCGCCAACTGCATCGCCGGGAACGGGCGGCTGATCCCTCTGGCAAGTACTGCAAACTCAGTTTTACTCAGTTGTGCCAGCAAGCTGTTTTCATCAATGCATTGTTCAAGTTGCTGTGCCATAGTCAGCAAGAGCTGCCGGTGCTGCTCTTCACTCATTACGCCGGACACTTCTTGCAATGTTTCAATGCCAATGACTAACAGGTGGAATTTCTCAGCATGCATGCCAGCTGCAATTTCCTGCTCAAGTAGAGCCATAAACAACGGGCGGTTGGGGAGTTCAGTCACCGGGAAACGGGTATTTATACGGGTCATATCCGTATAAGCTTCGGCTAATAGTTGCTGGTTACGGTTGTAATTGTGTACCAGTACGCCTAATTCATCATCCTGATGGTGGGCAGGTAAGGACAGTTGGTGGTTAAGCACACCTTGCTGACCAATCTTTTCCAGCTCTTTGGCCATCGCCCGCAATGGATGAATAATCAGGCGATTAATACACCAGGCGATAGAGACCGAAAGTACCAATGCCAGTAACAAATAGGTCGATAGCATGGCCGACAATGCACTGAGAATGAACTGATACATACGAAATGAGTCGGCTCGCAACACTAAATGTGCCAGTGGCTGCGGATTTGCGGATACCCGCTCCAGTGCATACAGCGGTATTGTTATCTGTACTGGCAGGGAAAAAATACGCTTAGCCCAGCGTGGAACAGGCCGTTCTGTGGGGAAGTTAGCATGTAATACCTGAATCTGATTCGGTAATATCACTTCAGCGCGGCTGAGAATACCAATCGGTAACAAGCTATTGAGGATTTTTTTGGCTTGTGGGACATCGACACTTAGTATGGCTTCTGACAACGGTTGGCGAACCGAATATGCAATGCTCTCCAACTGCTTGGCGTAGTCATCTTTGCGCTGCTGCACAAAGTGGAACAACTGAAGGACGATAAAAATACAGATGGTCACCAGTGCCACAACTGCCACTGCCGCCATTTGTTTAATCGTTAATGAACGCCTTACCTGCAAACTCGCTCTCCGCCAATGCCAACTGAATAATATAAGAGAGTGCCATGGTGATATGGCGACTCGTCGATGCTGTCTGAGTATACCCTTCTTGCTTGAAGTTGCAGCGATGTTAGCGGCTCTCCACTCACGAAGCACTAACCAGCATCAGCTTATGGCTCGCTCACAGCGAGTCAGTTACTTTGGGTGTATGATACTCGATCGCGTTCAGATTTTATCTGGTGAAACCAAACCGGAGGGGAAGAATACCGTGGGTTTCAGTCTTTTCCTATCAGGATCGCAACGTCAGAGTGCTATTTCTCACTCTAACGTTGTTTTTTCGTGCAAATCATCACGACCCAATGATTACTTAAAATCTGCGTATGGCACCAATGGCTGTGGTGGCATATCCAGAGAGCCTTGCCATCCAGCCAGAGAGTAACGCAAGTAGATAAGCGCATGGCTTGGGGTATAGTCCTTCGCCTGCTGGATATCAACCCCAGCTCCCAATGTCCAATGCGAACTCAACCGGCGCTCGATCAAGGCGCGCAAGGTATAACCCACCCCATTACTGCTATCACCATCATCGGGTTCATACCGGTCTGGAATAGTCTGGATACTGTGGTTGAGCAGATTTTGCAGTGGATAACGTGCCCGTGAGCTAGTTGCAGAATGTGAAACAGACACCGACCCACCCAACTCCCACGACCAGTTAGCCGTCCGCTGCCGATAATTTACCGGAATAGCCAGTGACAGATATTTTTGCGGGCTGTAATACCCGCCCTGGCCTAGCGTATAACCGCTGAGGTCTTTTTGATAATGCCACCACATCCCGTTCAAACCGACGGTAACACGGCGGTTATCTTCGTTGATTAGCTTGTAATAATAACCCGTCATAAAGCGCAGCCGCTGGTTATCCGCCAGATTCTGCCCGGTCAGATAGTGATAACTTAAATCGCTCCACACTCCGTGAGCCTCACCTCGGTCATAACTGGCTCCCAGGCTCACACCGTTGGCACGCACGCCCCCCCAGGTCACATTGGTATTCGGATCTTTGGCTCCAGCAAAGGCCAGCATCGAGCTGGATATTGGCCGACGTGACGCCGTGGCGGTCCAGCCAATATGATTCCAACTATTGCTGTATGCCAGCCCACCGACCACATCAACGACATCAAAACCCATCGGTGTAGTACCAAGATCAGTTTCCCAACTGTCATTTTGCCAGCCCACGGCAACACTGGTACCCGTTGCCTGTTGATGTAGATTAGTCTGACATGGCTTTTCTGTCTGGTAACAGGTACCGGCTTTATATCGGGCATTCTTGTCAAAGGTCCCGGCATCCATCTGCACCGTATCTGTTCGTAAGAAAGCCCGACCATCAGCCAGCGAGGTATCTACCTGCAACATGGTGTTGTGCGCCCGGAGATCAGAGATCCCTTCCGTGCCGCTTGACCGCAGGTAGTCGTGATCAATCGTGATACGGGTCTCCTGCTGGCGGTAAAGGTCAGCGGCATCAGAACGAATGCCCCGCTTAAGCCAGTCATCGGTGGCCTGATTGCGGGTCAGCAAGGTATAACTGTCGTTATCCGCCGCCAGTGTCGGTGTGATACCACTGGCTACCATGGCATGTTTGAAATCATCTTGTGCCGCAGCGGGTTGCCCCTGCGCTTGTGCTAATCGACCTGAATCACGGAATATCAATGCATTATCCTGTGAGGGTCCCCCTTTAGCTGCCGCCGGTTTCAAGTGCTGGAAGATCTCTGCCGCTTTTTGTGGCTCGCCCACGCCGTACCAGGCATTGGCTATCCGCCGCTGGGCGCTTGAGTTAGTCCCGTCACCGGAAAGTGGCTCATGTTGTAAATATTGGCGAGCGTCACTGAGACGGCCTTCGGCAATATAAGCCTCAATCTCACCCAGAATAGCATCGGGGTTTTGTGGCTCGCGCGCCCGAACTCGCTGATACCCCACCAGCGCTGTGTGATAGTCACCACGCTCCAACGCCCAATCAGCAAGCGTCAAGTCAATGGCAGTGTTGGCTGGCTGTTGACGTAATAGGGTTATCGCCCCCACTTCATCACCACTAGCCCGCAGTTGGCGAGCTAATGTCAGTAGCTGAGCAAATTTCAAGCGCTGGTCTAAAGCGCGGATATTATCGTTCCAGTGCAGGGTTAGCAGTGTTGCCAAATGCGCCAATGCCTGACTATCACGCCCGGTGCTGGAGAGATACAGCGCATAGGCATATACCTGCTCGGGATCTTTCGGCTTACGGCTCGCTAATTGGTGGAACTGTGCGTCAGCTTCCACCAAATGCCCCTCTTGCGCTAACGCTTGTGCCAGCCGGTAGGTTATCCAGACATCGTCCGGGGCCATCTTCAGCGCCTGGCGATATTTTTCCGCTACTTGATGCCATTGTTGCTGCGCCGCCAGATTTTCGGCTTGTTGTTTCAGCATATCGACTTGCAGGCTGTCTAATGTGTCATGCATTTTGGCTTGTTGACTGCGTGGTAAACTGCTCAGATAACTCAGTGCTTTTTGCGGCGATTCGCGCTGGTAGATATGGGTTAGCCCTCGTACCGCACTGCCGTTTGATGGGTCCAGACGGAGTGCCTGCTGATAATACTGCTCGGCCGTTTTATCATCATGACGGGCCACGGCAACATCAGCCAAACCAATCAATGCATAGCTGTCGCTGCCATCAATATGGCGCGCTTGCTGGTATTTCTGTTGTGCCACCCCGGTATTACCGGCTTTCAGCGCTTTATCCCCCTCGTCATTTAGCAGCCAGTAGCGATTGGTTTTTATCAGGCTGATCCACTTGTCGCTTTTCAGACCATCTTTATCTGATTTTTGCGCCAGTTCAAACAAGCGCAGAGCTTGGGCACGGTCACCACTACGGGCATATGCCAGACCCAGCGCGCCGAGTATCTCGGGGTCATTAGGTGCGGCAGCCAGTGCCTGTTTTAGTGCGGGGATAGCCGCCGCCCCGCCACCGCTGTCTACTTTTGCCAATCCACTTAAACGCGCTTGATAAGTCGGTGAAGCCAGCATGGCCTGCTGGCTGGCCAATGCTTGACGGGCGATATTAGCCTGAGGACCAGACGAGAAGATGTCGAGGAAATGGGTCAGCGCCGCCACGCTTTGTGGACTGACAGTCATGGTTTTGACAGTCTCCATCCACAAGTCTGCGGCATCTGAAGCTCCCACTGGGTCCGCGGCCACTTTCTCCAATGTGGCATAGCCTTGCGTGGCATTTTGCTGATTGAAATACAGGCGCGCCAAGGCCATTCGCAGCGCGACATTACCGGGGTATTGTTGGTCAAGCGCGGCTAATTTCTGGGTGGCGAGAGCTTCCTGCCCCGGTACACGTGCGACCAACCGCCAGTATTCCACAGCAAGATCCAGTGTTGGTGGTTTGCCTTGCAACAGTTGATCATATTGAACTTTGGCCTCAGTCACCCGCCCGGCGGTCGCTAACAGACGCGCTTGTTGTAATTGTTGGCGTACCTCCGGCTTAGTCAGCGCCAACAGCAGTTTAGCCCGCTGATAAGCCTCTGAGTCGGGTGCCAATTGTTGCAGCTTATCCAACTGTTTTTGTGCTTCAGCCAAATTACCCTGTCTCAGAGCTTGGCGCATTCCTGCCGCCACCACTTCCGGGTTATTCGAGTCCATCATATTCAAGCGATACAGTGATTGCTTAACCAACTCGTCTCTATTGGTTGCTTCCCCTAGCCGTACCTGCTCCAGTAAAAACTGGGTCGGTGAGATAGGCTCAGCGCCCTGCGCCGGAGTGGTAAAGGCTTGGGACAACAGCGCTAAGCTTAAGAGCCAGTATATTTTAATGTTGCGCATTGACTGTTCCATGAGGGCTGAAGCTCACCCTGACGATTGAAACTATAACGATGCTGCGCCCATCCCTGACCAAACAGTGTTAGCACCGCACTGTAATAGGCATCTGCGGGCGGTGGCGAATCTTGCACACGTTGTTGTTGCACGCTCAAGGTTTGCTGATTATAGGGTTCAGGGCTACTGGCTAAAAATGGCAGTAATGCCGCCGAGAACCCTTCCGATCCCTTACCACTGGTTTTACCGTTGCTGGTATCCGTATTTTCTGGTGGTACCCCACGTTGTTGGGTTACCCCCGCCATCGGCTGGAAGCGCTGGATTAATACAGCCTTTTCTGGGCTGTTATTGGACAACATACCAACCCACAAATAGCTGCGTATCGCATCGTAGCTACCGACATCGGGCCGTGTCTCATCAGGTTGCCAGCCTTTGCCCTCTTGCCAAACCACCCAATCAGGGGAGAAACCATAGGGTGCCGTTTCAAGCAATAAGCGCTGATTGACTTTAACCATCGCTTTCCACGGCCCCGCCAAAGAGGCAAAGCGGGCCAACAGTTGTGGCGGCAGATAACTCGGGTTGAGCCGCCAACGGTCATCATCATTAAAACCAATTTTCCCCGGCAATAGCATTTCGCCAAGGCCCGGAATATTCACCACTTCCTCTTGAGCAATACGTTGCAGCAACAAAGTACCCATCGTCTGGTAACGGCGGCTATCCCATAACCGCCCCGCTTCCAGCAAGCTGTATGCAATCCATAAATCCGCGTCAGAGGCCGAATTGGGGTCCAGAACATCCCAATTATTATCCTTGCGTTGTCCCCATAGCCATACCGGCAGACGTGCGGTTAAATCCCCGGCGGCCAGGTTGTTTTCCGTCCAGGACAATAATTGGTCAAAGGTTTCCCGATCATTGGCAACCAGAGCAAAAAACAACCCATAACTCTGTCCTTCCGACGTGGTGACTTTCCTCGGGCTGCTGGGATCAATAATGCGCCCGCCATCGCTGACATAGTCATGTTTGAACTGCTGCCATGCTGGCCAATCACATGTTGCTGCGCTACCAAAACTGACGAGCAGCAGGGCACAGATCTGTCGCTTAAACATCACGACCTTCAACGTCAATCTCGCTCATCAGGTGATAACCGGCGGCGACTGATCAGACGTAATACACGCCAGACCATCATTGCAGCCATAACCACGACCAATACGGCCACCCCTGCCAACAGTACCGGATGGGTAGATAAGGTATGCCAGATACGTTCCCACCACGGTAAATGACCGACATCATAGGTCTCACCAACCCGCAGGCTGTTGACGCCCGACTCGCGAATAACCGCGACTGAGCCAAATATCGCTTCGCGTTTGCCAGTATCGAGCATGGCATTGTTCAGCAAGGTATAACCACGCGAGCTGTCGGCCAATAACGCCACAATACTGCGCTGAGGGAAGTGAGGTGACTGTAGACCGATAATCGCCGACATCGCCCCTTCAGAGCTTATCGTCGCCTGGCTGTCTGCTACCCAATCTGATTGCGGTACCATCATGGTTGGTAAGCCGGTTTGCCGATTTGGCATTTTTACCCAACTCAGGGTCTGTTCCACCAGTACGTTAATCTTTCGATCATTGCGCAGTTCTGGCGGAATGGTGCCAATAATCAACACATCCGCATCTTTCTCCGCCGCCTGTGACCAATCATCGGTAATGTTAATACCGACCGCGGGGTAACCCACCTGCGCCCCGATATTTCCCACCGCATTGAGTAGGGTGGTTATCTGTGCTGGCGCCGGGTTTGGTGGTACCAGAACTAGCGTTTCGGAGAGATCAGCCATACGGCTGAAGGGGAATCCAGCATTGGCAAATGCCCGTAGATCAGGCATTTCCATAAAGTGACGGTAACCGGAGAAATCAATAGTAGAGTTACCGTCAATTACCGCGTGATTCGGCGCGGTAGAATAGGTTTCACATCGCCCCTCGGCACCGCTTGCCAGCAAGGTGCTGTAATCAAAATCAAAACGTAATTGGTTAGTCGCGCCCAGTTTCAAGGACGGAATGCTTAGCCTTTTGGCAGCATCCTGTAAGCCTTGTAGCAATGGCAGACGCAGGATCTTACTGTCTTCGGGCATATTCGGTGACAGTGGGTAATCCTGCACAAACTGATTATTCAAGCTAATACTTAAGCGGGAACCATCCATCAAACGTGTTGAGGTGTAACGATATATCAAGCGCATATCGATACCAGCACTGCGAGTCAAGAACAAATCCGGTGGCAGATTCATCGCTAATGAAATCGGCGGCGGCAGTAATCCCGATGTTTGCAGTTGCTCAGGATATTGCTGCAACTCAGCAAATGTCATCGGGCGGTCGGTACGCACCCAATTTGGTGCATCATAAGGCAGGCGAGGTGCTAATGGCTCAACCTTATCCACCGTTACATTCTGACCACGAAACAGAATATTGCCTTGCGCGATCCCCTGTGCCGCAGTAATCAGGTCATTATCATCGCGCCCCAGAATCAGCAATAACTTCACATACGGGTTATTCGGATGACTGATGATTTCCACCGTTGGAGCTTTCACCAGCGGGTAATCTTTTAGGAAATCAGGGCGTTGAGCATTAGTCGCGAATACTACGCCATGCTGAGTAGGCAGTTGGTTATACAATACCGGGAAGTTCTGCCCATGCCATTGCGCCTTATCACCAAACCATGAGGCCAGAATAGCGGCGGCCCGCTGCTGCGACACATCAGGTGCAGCAGCAAATATCACGGGTAGAATCAGCGGGCGATTATCTCTGGCATCAAAAAATGGCTCAGGAAAGTGGGATAAATCATTTTTAACCAGCAGCGATTGATAGCGCAAATCCAGTGAGCTGGACTTACTGACATCCAACCACAGGGTATTGCTCGCTGGGTTCTCACAGATATTTTGATAATGGCCGACAAAAACTAACCGCAAGCGGTTGAAATCAGTGATGTAACGCGGATCGATCGGTAATTGAAGGTGGGTGGGTTTACCAAGCTGATCTTTGGTGATCGCCATGACGCCCATCAGTTCATCATTCAGCAAAATTTTCACCTGCGACTCCACCGGGATCAGCGAAGGTGATGGCGTAAACTCAAGATTCAAGGTCGCATGAGTCACCACCTCATCACTGCGCACGCCGAACTCAAGCTGGCCTTCAGGGTTAGTGCCACGCAAGGAGAAGGTCCCCGGCGGCGGCGCGATTTTGGCAAACGAATATTCTACGTCGCGCATCGGTACATCACCCGATATTGCGGGTATCTGCGCCACGTCAGTGGCCATGACCGCCGATTGAGCTGACGGTACCGTTGGAGTTTCAGCATGGGTGAATGACGTCAATCCCAAAGCCAATGCGGTAAACCATGTTATTTTTCTCATCACCATACCATCATCAATGTTGAGCCACTGTCTGGCCTTGGCTACTCGGAGCCTGATTCTTACCGACGCCATGGGGTACAAATGACGCTATCCAGGCAATCAGGGAAGTAAATCCTACCAATACATTTCGCATTACCGGTGGCGCATAGCTGGCCATACGGACATATCCTCTAAAGCCCAGCGCCAACACATCGCGCAGACTTTCAATCGGCTTATCTTCAGGAAAACCATCCTGCCACAGCGCCCAGGTATCGGCACGGGCAAAGGTACACTGTATAAAATCAATATGTTGTGCCACGCTCAGTTGATGCATTCGCATCCCGGCTTTAGTGCCGAAGGCTCGGGTCACCTCACAGGGGAAGGTGTACTCCTGCGCCCCACGTTTGAGCAGTAAATGAACCGCCTCACCCTCTTGCAGTAATCCGGCTTCGCGCATTTCAATCCCCACGCCACCATCGGAATAGTCGCGCAATGTACAGGAGAACAAGTGACCATCAGCACGGGCTACTGCGGCTGGCATGGCTATCTCGACCCGGTGTGACTGGCGCACTTGTTTAGCTTCAACTGCCACCGCGACGGCACCGCCTAAAATCGTCATGTTATAAATCACCCACACCAAGCTGATAACCACCGTCATAATTTCATTCGACGGGCCATGACCCAAACGCCACAAACCCGCAATCAGGCCGGCAACGTTGAGAAGAACCAGCGCGATATACGGGCGGGTAATCACCCAATCCACATGCTGCTCTTCAACCAACCCCCCTTTCGACGTCACATTAAACGTTCCTTTGTGTGGGCTGAGAAGTGCCATGGTGGTCGGACGGGCGATATACCATGCCAACACCGTTTCATAGATTTCACTCCAGAAGGAATGGCGGTATTTCCCTTGCAGGCGGGAGTTGGTCAGACTGGCATGGATCATATGCGGCAACACATAGAGTGCAATCGCCAGTGCCGGAGCAAAAATGATGTAAGCATGCAGCAACAAGAAAGCCAGCGGAGCGGTTAGAAAGATTAAGCGTGGAATACCGGATAAAAAGTGCAGCATGGCATTGGCATAACATAAGCGCTGGACTAACTTCAGCCCCTTACCCAGTAGTGGATTATCCAGCCGGAAGATCTGAACCATGCCCCGCGCCCAGCGGATACGCTGCCCGATATGCGCCGATAAACTCTCTGTTGCCAAGCCTGCGGCCTGCGGAATGCGGATATAGGCGGAGGAGTATCCTTTACGGTGCATACGCAACGAGGTATGGGCATCTTCAGTCACTGTTTCTACCGCAATACCGCCAATAGCATCTAACGCACTGCGGCGCAGCACAGCGCAAGAGCCACAGAAGAAGGTGGCATCCCACATATCGTTACCGTCTTGCACCAAGCCATAAAACAGTGTGCCTTCATTCGGCGTCTGACGAAAACGCCCCAGGTTTCGCTCAAAGGGGTCGGGAGAGAAAAAGTGATGCGGCGTCTGGAGTATGCCCAACTTGGTATCTTTAAAGAACCAACCCAACGTCAGTTGCAGGAAAGAACGGGTCGGCACGTGGTCGCAGTCAAAAATGGCGACAAACTCACCGTTAGCCTGTTTCAGTGCATGGTTAATGTTACCGGCTTTAGCATGCTCGTGGGTGGGTCGGGCAATGTAGTGCACCCCGACCTCAGCAGCGAATGCTTTAAACGCGGGTCGGTTACCATCATCCAAAATATAGATATTGATTTTGTCTTTTGGCCAATCAATACCAAGAGCGGCATAAATAGTTGGTTTAACCACGCCAAGATCTTCGTTATAGGTCGGCACCATCAAATCAATGGTCGGCCAACTATTGATATCATCCGGCATTGCCACCGGCTGGCGATTAAGCGGCCAAATGGTCTGGAAGTAACCCAGCACCAGCACCACCCAGGCGTATGTTTCAGCGAACAGCAACAATAAGCCGCATACCAGACTGACGGGGTCATCCCAGTTCAGAGTTTCGGTATAGCGCCACCACAGATAGCGGCAGGAGACGGTTAAAGACAGCACGATAAGCATTAAGGTTGGTAAGCGACCCGGCACCCGTCGCACCACCATCGCCAACGCCCAAAGCAACAGCACAAAAACGAACTGCGCCATCATGCCAAACGGCTGAGAAATACACAGCAACGCTAATATGCCGGTAAAAATACCCAAAATAATAAACAGGACCCGGCGGGTGCGCTTTGATGACGGGGTTAATCGGGTGATAAGCGATTGTTCCAGTCGCTGGAGTTCAAAACGTTCGGGCATATTCCCCAGCCAACGGATATAACCTTGTCTGGTATGTTTTACCCACTTTTTGCCGACTGCGGCAGGCTGGTGCCTCTTTTCATTGCGCGATTCAGGATAGGTCAGTAGCAGCCACAGCCCTTGCAAGAGATACCGTAGGCCATCGCCAAGCCGTGGGCGAATAGGTGAAATCTGTGGGAACCAGTAAGTGCGGTTTTGTATTACACGTTGCCAACTGGGCGACTCCAGACGCAGAAAAATCCAGCACAACGGCAGCGCCAACGTGGTCAAAAAGGCGGTGAGCACGGTGCAACCTTGCTGCATATACAGATGATAACGACGGCGCATCCCCTGATAAACCGGGGTCAGAAATAACATCCGCATCAAGTAGTTCATAGCCTGTTGTTCGCCACAGTAATCAAACACCAATTTGCCAGTGTGGTGACCTCTTCAGCAGCCAAACTTTGCTCACTGTATTCACCCAATGGTTGTTTGGCCGCCAACGCTTCAGCCATTGCTTCATCGCGATGAATAAATGTAGGCAATAAGTTATCTAGGCTTTGTAGCCAAAGCTGATGTAAATCCTGTTGTAGATGGCTACTGGCAGAAAATTGGTTCAGCAGGAAATGGCAGTCGACAGGCAAATTTTGCTGATGTAGACGAATATGACAACTGGCATCGGCATGGATCAATACCAGCACCAGATCAGCCAGCGCTAAAATTTGGCGCGTGAATATACTATCACCCGCAGGGATATCCAATAGAATCCAGCAATCGGGCGCGCTGGCTTGCAACGCAGACAGGTTTTCTCGCCATTGACCGGGGTGCTGTTGTAAGGACGAGTTCAGTTGCTCAGTTTCAATGAGAGTTAGTTGGCCAAATGGCAGAAAATCCAACCCTTCGGTATAGCGCATCGCCCCTTGCTGCCAACCTTGGCCCTCAATTTCAGCTTTGGCCCAACCACGGGTTTGATCAAACGGCATATTGAAATGCAACCGCAATAAATTATCCGGTGAAAAATCGATCACCAGAACTGATTCCTTCAGTTGTTGCAATGCCCAAGCAAGCGCGGCGGTTACCGATGTGGTACCAGTCCCCCCTCTTATCCCTTGTAACGCCAGTACCGGCATAAACTATTCACTCCCTGTGGATTGTGCCAGTTCAGCCAACAATGGCCAGCGAGCCATCATCTGAGTTAATCGTTCCTGACGGACGATATCGATATAACTTAACGTTGGTAATGAGAAAGCCTGAGTTAATGCTAGTAGATCATCCTGAGATTCGAGCGATGTTTTGGCGTGAAATCGATTTATTATGGTTTTCATTTATCCGCCTTTAGAAAATAGGCTATGGTAATTAATTATAACAATAATTCGAGTATACTTTCTCCCAATAAGATGAGTCTTAGATTATTATCACGGGAAAGACATTGGTTAATAATTATTGCAATGTTACAATTGTTCACTGAATTTATCCAGTAATTGGCCCAATCGCATTTTAACCAAGCAGATAAAGAATCTATGCCACGATCTTTCACATTAGGTATTCGAAAAATCTGGGATGAATTAGCAGTGATGCAGGCGCCTGGGTTTTATTGGGTCAATATTGAACGTCAAATTGATGCTAATTTATTCTGTCAGCAACTTATTCGTAACCAATCTGAAAATACTCGGGCCGCCTTGATTTGTTGCGGGCTAAAACCTGAGAAATTACTGGCAAATATTGTGGGTTATGGCCCCTATAAATTGCCACTTTTTACCTTACCGGCACAAAGAAAAGCATTACTACATTTAACTCAAGATTTAATGCGTTCATTACGGCCGCAACAGCGACTGTTCATTCTGTTAGCACCGGCCAGTTTATGGCAAACATTCACTGGCGAAGAGATGCAGCAGTGGCTACAGCATATTCAGCAATGGCTGGAGGCGCAAAACTGTACGTTAATCGTAATTTGCCACAGTTCTGGTATTAATAAAATTAAGAATCAATTAGTTAGCCAGCACCGTTATTTACAAGGATTGGCTAGCCTGCAATGGCAGCAAGATAATGCCCAGTATGTTGCCTCTTGGTGGAGCACTGAAAAAGGGGTTACCGCCAATCAGTTAGTCCGATTGGAAGCAGATGAACAAGGCTGGAGCATGGCGGATGAAGTTCAACAGGCACTGCCGCTTTCACGTAATGATGAGCATCTGTATTTGGCGGAGCGCACTATTTTGGAAGGCGCTCCGCCACTCTCTACCAACTGGCAACTACTTGATAATAATGTAGTATTGGCGCAGCGGGCAATAAGTGCTCATGCCGCCACATTGATTTTTGCCCTTAATCAAAGTGAGCAAATTGACGATTTAGCACATCAGATCCATAACATACGCCGCCAACGGGGTGATGCTATCAAAATTGTGGTGCGTGAAATGAACGCCAGCCTGCGTTACAGCGATGAACGTTTATTGCTGGCCTGCGGCGCGAATCTGATCGTGCCTCACATCGCACCGCTGTCACGCTTTCTTACCATGTTAGAAGGTATTCAGGGCCAACATTCCTCTCGGCATGTTCCTCAAGATATCAATGCGTTATTGGAGGCGTTACGCCCACTTCAGCTTAAAGGTTATTTACCTCCCGCTGAGTTCTGCCACTCTGTTTTGCAACTGATGAACAACACGCTGCTGCCAGAAAACGGCAAAGGTGTCATGGTTGCTCTGCGGACAGTCCCTGGGTTACAGGCCAGACAAGCACTAACACTGTGCCATCTACGCCGCTATGGTGATGTGGTAACGGTAGCTGATAACCACGTGGTATTATTCCTTTCTACCTGCCGTATCAATGATTTAGATACCGCTCTGAAGTATATATTCCGTTTGCCGGTGGCTGAAATTTTCAGTAATCAACGGGTGTGGTATCAGGATCAGGCAATTATCGCTGAGATTCATCGGATGAATACCCCCGATGCATGGCAAATGACCGGTGACAAAAAATCCTATACGCAACAAATGGATACAGCTGAGCAAGCCGAAGTTAGCCGACGAGTCCCCGTGCCTCTGGCACTGAATGTCGGGCCGAACAAGGAGCAAACCCAATGAATCTCAACGATATCTGGCAAATCCTGCTGTGCGCTGCGGTTATCTTTTTCCCTCTGGGTTATGTAGCACACCGTTGGTTTCCACGCTGGTGGGAGAAAAGACAACATCTGTTCTTATCTGCGCGATATTTAAAATCAGAAGGGGTTTGGTTGCGTAATGGCTCCTCTTCACTGACGAAGAAACAACCATGAATGCAAAGAATAAACTGCAAGAATCACCGAGCCCGTGGCGCTATTGGCGTGGTCTTGGCGCATGGAACTACTATTTCCTGCTAAAGTTTGCCTTGCTGTGGTTTGGTTACCTGAACTTCCATCCGCTGGCCAACTTGGTGTTTATTGCTTTCCTGCTATTTCCGATCCCGGCCTATAGGGTCCACCGCTGGCGTCACTGGATTGCGATACCAATAGGTATTGGTTTGCTATATCACGACACCTGGCTACCGGGGCTCAACAGTATCCTGAGCCAAGGCTCGCAGATTACGGGCTTTAGCTTCAGTTATCTAATTGAATTAATTAGCCGTTTTATTAACTGGGCCATGATAGGGACCGCCTTTGTTATTCTGGTGGGCTACCTGTTTATTTCACAGTGGATTCGAGTGACGGTTTTTGTTGTTGCAGCCATGATTTGGCTGAATGTTGCCAGCATCGCCGCACCGGCATTTTCTCTGGCACCTGCCGCTGAAACGTCGGTAGCATCATCTCCAGTAACACTGGGGGCTGAGCCGCCAACGCCTAATAGTCATCAGGTGGCGGCCAATGGCCCACCAACCGATGCCAATCTGACGGCTTATCTGAATGCATTTTATGAGCAGGAGAAAACCCGCCATACGGCATTCCCTACATCGCTGCCAACAGATGCGCAACCTTTTGATTTGTTAGTTATTAATATCTGCTCGCTGTCTTGGTCAGACATTGAAGCTATCCAACTGGATAAGCACCCGCTGTGGAATAAGTTTGATATTCTGTTCAAGAACTTCAACTCTGCCACCGCCTACAGTGGCCCAGCCTCTATTCGACTACTGCGCGCCAGTTGTGGCCAGTCATCGCACAAAGACCTCTATCTGCCACAAGAGCAGCAGTGTTATCTGTTTGATAATCTTGCGAAACTTGGCTTCACATCTCAGTTGATGATGGACCACTCAGGTGTATTTGGTAATTATCTGCAAAACATTCAAGATGACGGCAATATGCGCGCGCCGCTGATGTCACAAAAAGGCATCAGTAATCAATTGGCGTCCTTCGATGGTGAGCCAATTTACAATGATCTGGAACTGCTCAACCGCTGGCTGGAACAGCAGCAGAAAGGGGGGGATAGCCGCAGCGCAACCTTCCTGAATATCATACCGTTACATGATGGTAACCGTTTCGTTGGTACCAATAAAACGGCTGATTACCACGCTCGCGCCCAAACGCTATTTGACCAATTGAATACGTTTTTGGCGGCGTTGGAAAAATCAGGCCGCAAAGTTATGGTGGTGGTGGTACCAGAGCATGGAGCCGCGCTGGTTGGCGATAAAATGCAGATGTCCGGCCTGAGGGATATCCCCAGCCCAAGTATCACGCATATCCCTGTTGGGATTACGTTAATGGGAATCAAAGCGCCACAGCCCGCCAGCCCGGTGATTATCAATACGCCAAGCAGCTATCTGGCGCTTTCTGAATTAGTATCACGTATGGTCGATGGCAAAGTATTTACTGCGCCGACTATCAATTGGCAGACCCTGACACAAGGATTGCCGCAAACAGCGGTAATATCGGAAAACGATAATGCCATTGTGATTCAATATCAGGGAAAACCTTATATTCGATTAAATGGCGGTGACTGGGTGCCTTACCCACAATAAAAACCGAATAGTATTGTCTTCGGCTATTTGATAAAGGGTGCATTCATTGCACCCTTTATTATTCACATATCAACAAAATGATGTTTACATCGATAGTGACTGCATTTGCCAGATAGAACTAAAAATGTGATCTATATCATTTTAAGTGAATGTTAATCTCGACCTAAATAACAGGAGTACTCGGTTATTAAGTCACATTCAGCAATATTAAATTGTTGCGTAACTATTTATTTACAATATTACATTCACATTTACAGTAATTATTTTTAAAATGAAGTTATAAATAGTCAGTGGAAGGCTATTTTCAGTTATAAAAAAACGCCGAATTATCGGCGTTGTTGTAATTGATATCGCACTCGTCGATTGGACCCCAACCAACAGCGCTGGGGCCTTAACTCGTGTTAGCTGGCTTTTTCTGCTTCATCCTGATCAACCGCAAAGCAGGCGACCATTTGATCACCATATTGCTTCAGTTGCGGCTGTAGTTGGGTGCAAGTCCCAAACGCCCGACGACAACGGGCATTAAATGCGCACCCCGGTGGCGGGCTCATGGGGCTAGGTAGCTCACCCGTCAATTTAATTCGCTCACGGCGCATATCAGGGTTCAGCCGAGGGGTAGCAGAGAGCAATGCCTGTGTATAAGGGTGGCGTGGGTTATTAAAAATGGCTTCTTTACTGCCTTTCTCAACACAGCGCCCCAGATACATCACCATCACTTCATCAGCAATGTGCTCAACCACTGATAAATCATGGGAAATAAAGACATACGACAGACCCAGTTCCTGCTGCAAATCCATCATCAGGTTCAATACCTGAGCCCGCACCGAAACATCCAGTGCAGAAACCGGCTCATCGGCAATCACCACATCGGGATTCAACATCAGCCCACGAGCAATGGCGATACGCTGGCGCTGACCGCCGGAAAACATATGGGGATAACGGTCATAATGCTCGGTTTTTAGGCCGACCTTTGCCATCATTGCCAATGTTTTCTCACGCCGCTCTTTGCTGTTGAGATTAGTATTGATTTGCAGTGGCTCTTCCAGAATCTGCCCCACTTTCTTACGTGGGTTCAGCGAGCCATAAGGGTTCTGGAACACAATTTGAATCTTCTGACGCCGTAGTTTTTCCGCACTTTCATCCGGCTTAAGTAAATCCTGACCCTGGTAGTAAAGCTCACCGCCAGTTGGGATCTCTATCATGGTCAGCAAGCGGCCCAGTGTGGATTTACCACAACCGGACTCGCCAACCACGGCCAATGTTTTACCGCGCTCCAAGGTGAAAGAAACCCCATCCAGTGCTTTAACCAGACGCTCTGGTGCAAAGAACCCTTTTTTGACCGGATAGTATTTTTTCAGGTCGATAGCCTGTAATAGCGGCTTGGATACCTGTGATTCTTTTTTCATATCAGTTGGTTGGCTCATAAGGTCGGCCTCCCCGCATCATCGAGCGGTGTATGACATTTAACCTGACGCCCCGCTGGCCCCAGCAGTTCTGGCTCTTCACGGCGGCAACGATCATTGGCATACGGGCAACGTGGGTTCAATAAGCACCCGTCAGGACGGTCATATTTACCCGGTACCACACCCGGTAACGACGCCAGACGCGCTTTATCCTGAGCAAACTCCGGTAAGGCTCGTAACAATGCCTGAGTGTACGGGTGCCGTGGCGCGCGGAAGATTTCCGAGGCTTTACCGGTTTCCACTACCTGACCGGCATACATCACAATAATATGATGAGCCGCCTCAGCCACCAGTGCCAGATCATGGGTTATCAACAGCAGCGCCATATTTTCACGCTGCTGTAACTCCAGCAGCAATTCAATAATCTGGGCCTGAATGGTCACGTCCAGCGCAGTCGTTGGCTCATCAGCAATCAACAATTTCGGCCGACAAGCAATCGCCATCGCAATCATCACGCGCTGGCTCATCCCGCCGGAAAGCTGATGCGGATACACATCCAGACGTGACGCGGGATCAGGAATGCCCACCAGCGTCAGCAAATCCACCGCCCGCTGACGGCGGGTTTTACGGTTGCCGCCCTGATGCACCTTCAGCGCTTCCATAATCTGAAAACCGACGGTATAGCACGGGTTCAAACTGGTCATCGGGTCCTGGAAGATCATGGCCACTTCCGAACCCACTAACTGACGTCGCTCTTTCTCGGAAATCTTGGTCAGGTCACGGCCATTAAACTCCAACTTGTCAGCCATCACTTTGCCGGGGTAATCAATCAGTCCCATAATCGCCAGTGAACTGACCGACTTACCGGAACCGGATTCACCCACAATCCCTACCACCTGCCCTTGCTCAATGCTGTAGCTAATACGGTCTACGGCCTTGAACGGCGCACCTTCGTCACCGAAGTGCACCGATAATTTATCTACATTTAAAAGTGCCATCTCTCTCTACCTCTGTTACTGCTTGAGTTTGGGGTCGAGAGCATCACGCAGGCCGTCCCCCATCAGGTTAAACGCCAGAACCGTCAGCAGGATCGCCACACCGGGGAAGGTCACGACCCACCAGGCGCTTTGGGCGAACTGCAACACGTCAGAGAGCATGGTGCCCCATTCCGGTGTTGGCGGTTGCGCACCCATGCCGAGAAAGCCGAGAGCCGCCATATCCAGAATGGCGTTAGAGAAGCCGAGAGAAGCCTGCACGATTAACGGCGCAAGGCAGTTGGGCAGGATATTGATAAACATCTGGCGCATCGCACCCGCCCCAGCCACTCTTGAGGCCGTTACGTAGTCGCGGTTAACCTCAACCAGCACCGCGGCACGGGTTAAACGCACATAATGCGGCAAGGCAACAAAGGTCAATGCGAGCGAGGCGTTAACGATGGAGGGGCCAAATACCGCCACCAGCACTAATGCCAGCAACAGGCTTGGCAGTGCCAGCATGATATCGACAACACGCATGATGATGGCATCAACGATACCGCCAAAATAACCGGCCAATAAACCGAAAATCACGCCCATCACCAGTGATAGCACCACCACCAGACAACCCACCAGCAGCGAGAGGCGAGCACCGTACATCAGGCGAGATAAGACATCACGGCCCACATCATCGGTACCCAGCAGGAATTTCCAACTGCCGCCCTCTTCCCAGACCGGCGGCTTCAGTAACGCATCACGAAATTGCTCTGCCGGCCCGTGCGGGGCAAGCCAGGTAGCACCGGCAGCAATCAATAGCATAATAATAATGTAGAACAGGCCGATAACAGCCCCTTTATTGCGCTTGAAATAGTGCCAAAACTCCTGCAATGGAGTCATCGGCTTCGGCGCACTTTTTACTGTAGACTCAGTAAGTTGAGACATTCTGCGCCCCTTATTTCTTGTGACGAATACGCGGGTTAACTACGCCATAGAGCACATCTACCAGCAAGTTAACTAAAATAATCATGATTGCGACCAGCAACACACCACCCTGAACCACTGGGTAATCACGGCGTTGCAAAGCATCCATCAGCCAGCGCCCTAACCCCGGCCAGGAGAAGATGGTTTCCGTCAGGATAGCGCCTGCCAGCATGGTACCAACCTGCAAACCAATCACGGTAACCACCGGTAGCAAAGCATTACGCAGTGCATGGACCACAATCACCCGCATCCGGCTCAGGCCTTTCGCCCGCGCAGTACGGATATAATCTTCACCCAAGACTTCCAGCATCGAGGAGCGCGTCATACGCACGATGACGGCAAGAGGGATAGTCCCTAAAACGATGGCAGGCAAAATCATATGCATCACCGCGTCTTTGAAATCACCCGGCTCACCCCAAACAAAGGTGTCAATCAGCATAAAACCAGTCAAAGGCAGGCTGTCATCAAGGAACACCGTATCACTGACGCGCCCGGAAACCGGAGTCAGGTTCCATTGGACCGAGACCAACATAATCAGCATGATGCCCCACCAGAAGATAGGCATCGAATAGCCGGTAAGGGAGATCCCAACAGCGGTGTGATCGAATATTGAACCGCGTTTAACTGCCGCCAACACCCCCACCGGAATACCCACCGCGATAGCAAACAGCATCGCGCAGATCCCCAGTTCCAGTGTCGCTTTAAAGCGTGGGACGAACTCTTCCCAGACAGCAATACGGCTTTTCAGCGAGATGCCGAGGTCGCCATGTAATACGCCATTCACATAATGGAAGTATTGTTGATAGAGAGGCTTGTCTAGCCCCATTTCCGCCATGATTTGAGCATGACGCTCGGTGGAGATGCCGCGTTCCCCAGCCATGATGGTCACCGGGTCACCCGGGATCATATGGACAAAAGCAAAGGTCAGCAAAGTAATGCCGATAAACGTTGGGATAACTAACCCCAAACGTCGGAGTATGAACTGCAACATATCCCGAACTCTCTGTGTAGAATGCCGGGCTGCTCGTGGGCAACCCAGCTTATTAAAACCTTCCCAATAAGCTATTTTACTTGCCATTTTGACCTAGGGTAGTGCTCACCACCGTCACGTAGCCATGATTTACAAGGTCATGGTGTCCGCTCCAGTGCTTGCGCGCTGTCCATGCTCAAAATTTCTGCGACAATGACACTTATTGGGAGAGGTTATATGGCTCACATCTGTATCTGTTTTAACCTATACCCTTCATACTTCAAACTGCATGTGCGTTGGCTACACTCAATCACCCGAATCACTTACTTCAGTAAGCTCATCGGGACTCATTCGCTTGCCGCCTTCCTGCAATTCGAATTATTTTGGGTATCAATAAGAAACCGGCGAATATGCTTTTACACATACTCACCGGTCTTATGCACGGTTAAAATTAATCCAGGGACACGTTCTCGAAATGGTGTTTACCCAACGGATCTACAACATAACCCTTCACTTCTTTACGCACTGGCTCATACACAGTTGAGTGAGCAACAATCAGCGCCGGAGCTTGATCATGCATAACAACCTGAGCTTGTTTGTAAAGTGCGACACGTTTGTCATGATCAGACTCAGCACGAGCAGGCTGAATCACGTCTTCAAACGGCTTATAACACCATTTGGAGTAGTTGGAACCTTGCTTGGCCGCATCACAGCTAAACAGGGTGGCGAAGAAGTTGTCTGGGTCCCCATTGTCCCCAGTCCAGCCCATCATCACCGTTTCATGCTCGCCGTCTTTAGCACGCTTGAGGTATTCGCCCCACTCGTAAGTCACTATCTTGGCTTTCACACCAATTTTCGCCCAATCAGACTGGATCATTTCAGCCATACGACGGGCATTCGGGTTGTACGGACGCTGAACTGGCATTGCCCACAGATCGATAGCGAATCCATCTGGTAGGCCCGCTTCTTTCAACAGCTCTTTCGCTTTAGCCGGATCGTAAGCGTAATCTTTCACGTCATCGTTGTAGCCCCACATAGTCGGTGGGATCAGGTTCTTGGCTGCTTGACCAGCACCCTGATAAACCGCATCAATAATCGCTTCTTTGTTAACAGCCATGGTCAACGCCTGACGAACCTTCACGTTATCCAATGGTTTTTTCTCAACGTTGAAGGAGAGGTAACCGACGTTCAAGCCAGGTTGCTCCATCAGGTTGATGGTTTTGTCTTCTTTCATGCGAGCAATGTCAGCCGGGTTAGGGTATGGCATAACCTGACATTCATTTTTCTGCAATTTAGCGTAACGGACTGACGCATCTGGTGTAATAGAGAACACCAAACGATCAATTTTCGGCTTAGTACCCCAGAAACCCTCAAAGGCTTTGTACAGGATACGGGAGTCCTTTTGGTATTGTTGCAACTGGAATGGGCCGGTACCGATTGGGTTCAAATCGACTTTTTCCGGGGTGCCCGCTTTCAGCATCTTGTCGGCATATTCAGCAGACAGGATAGAGGCAAAGTCCATCGCCAGATCGGCAAGGAATGGCGACTCAGGACGCGCCAATTCAAAACGCACGGTGTTGTCGTCAACTTTAACCACATTGGTGATCAAATCACCCATACCCATGCCCTGGAAGTATTCATAGCTGCCGCCAGACACTTTATGGTACGGATGTTTGTCATCTTTCTGACGCATGAAGGAGTAGATCACATCGTCAGCATTGAGATCACGGGTCGGTTTGAAGTCTTTATTATCTTGCCACTTCACGCCTTTACGCAGATGGAAGGTATAGCTTTTGCCATCTGGGCTAACTTCCCACTTTTCAGCCAGACCAGGTTCAATTTCGGTAGTACCGAGTTTGAATTCAACCAGACGGTTGTAGATGGGTACCGAGCTGGCGTCATACGTTGTGCCAGAGGTAAAGAGCTGCGGGTTGAAACCCTCAGGTGAACCTTCAGAACAATAGACTAATGTTTTTGCTTGTACACTGGCCGCCACGGTCAGTGCAATCAGCCCAATACCGAATTTCAGTATCCCTGTTTTTCCCAAGGAAATCGTCATCGCTTGTGCTCCATTATGGTGATGTGTGTTGTGTGTACGGCCAGACCCTATAATTTTTTCGTCCGTGGACTGTACCGTTTTGGCTCATTAGCCGCAGGGATGCGGGATTGAGATGTCGGATAAAAGCTATCACGACAGCAATTTTGAATGCATTGAATCACCCAAACTGCTCTCTATGACTCCCCCTGAGGGTACCAATTTGGCAACAGTTGGTGGCAACGTCAATACGGTCTGAAAGGTTTTATCAAGACAATGAGAAACAGCATGCAAACATAAAAAAAACTTCTCGTTAACATTATTAGCATGAAAAATTATGCTAGCGGTAATATGCCAGCGATATTGACTGGCTAATTAGAATAAAGCAGTCGCAACATCCAGTGACAAACGAAAAAACTTTGTTGCTAAATGATGCATATCTGGTCGGATTTTTTTGTAATCTCGACAGAAAACAGGAGGAAATGCTGTCGTGACAGCCGATAAGTGACGTGATCGTTGTCACATCCAGCCAGAATTTCACACATCTTGCGTGCCGTTAAAAAAGCAAAGTCAGCTTGCCACCCCCCTCACCGTCCAAGAGATAGCAAGGCTTCATACGAAAGTGCACCCTAATGGTGCCCCTTATGAGTGCATGACTGCGCAACAGATATTATCGGTGACCAAATCATGTCAGTGGGGGCGATTTAGATTAAGGAAATAGCGGGATGGATAGGCAAATTTGGCAGAAAAAACACAAAAAAAAACCTGACTTAAAAGTCAGGGTTCTTAAATTTGGTCGGCGAGAGAGGATTCGAACCTCCGACCCACTGGTCCCAAACCAGTTGCGCTACCAAGCTGCGCTACTCGCCGAATCGGGGCGCATCTTACTGCTACGATTTTTGGCCGTCAATCACTTTTTAACAAACGCTGAGTGACTGTTGTTAAAAACATCACCAACGGCTAAAACTGACGCATTTGCACGTAAATCAGGCTTCCGCTTGCTTTAATTCTGGCGATTGCGCCCGTAGGAATGGCAGCAAGAAGAATGCAGATAAACAGGCCGCAATGGAAATAACCACAAAGAAACCATTCCAGTGCCAAACCTCCATCACGCGGGCAATGGGGTAGCCAGATAAGGCCGCACCCAAGTAGGCAAACAACCCAACAAAACCGGTAGCAGCTCCCGCAGCATCCTTATGTGAGCATTCAGCGGCAGCCATACCAATTAACATCTGCGGGCCAAAAATGAAGAAGCCAATGGCAAAGAAGCAACTCGCCTGCAAGATGTAACTGACACCCGGCATAATCCACAACGACGCCACCGAGAGGAAAATTCCAATAGCAAATATCAAGTTCATTGGCCCACGGTTGCCACGGAACCACTTATCAGAACCCCAACCTGCCACCAACGAGCCAATAAAACCCCCCACCTCGAACAGTGAAATCGCCGAGTTGGCCGTCATCAATGAATAACCTTTCTCTTGTGTCAAATAAAGGTTACCCCAGTCATTGATAGCAGTACGAACGATATAAACCAGCACGTAAGATACCGCCAGCAACCAGATATATTTGTTGGTTAATACATAGCGCTTCACAATCTCTTTATTTGATAGCCCCTGGCCTTCAGATTCCTGGACCAATTCCATCGCATCATTGCGCCACTTACCCACACTCGGCAACCCCATCGTGCTCGGCTTATCACGCAAGCGCCAACACATCAGTAAACCGATCACCACACCGATAATACCAGGGATAATCATGCCGTAACGCCAGCTAAAGTGCAGAGAAATAAAGCCGACCAACAAGGGAATCAGTGCACCACCAAAGTTATGCGAAGTATTCCACATCGCCCACCAACCCCCGCGTTCTGAGCGCGAATACCAACTGGTCAGGATTTTGGAACAAGGCGGCCAACCCCAACCTTGGAAGAAGGCATTAAGGATCCACAAAGAACCAAACACAAGCAGTGACGAGCTCATGCCGAACAGGATATTGATAACCCCGGTCATAACCAACCCAATGCCCATAAAGTAGCGCGGATTTGAGCGGTCACTTATCATGCCGGAGATAAATTTAGAGCAACCATAAGTGATATAAAAGAGTGTGCCTAAAATCCCGACATCAGACATGGTCAGCCCTAAATCACTCAGCATTGCAGGCATGATGAAGTTAAAGCTTTTACGGGTGAAATAGAACGCAGCGTAGCCGATATACATCGTCCACATTAGTTGAATACGCCAATATTTATAAGACGAATCAATTTGCGCTTGATCCGTGACGGGCGGCACGTTATCGCGGCTTTTGAGGAAAGACCACATGTGAACCTCAGAAATTTTTTCAAGTAGAGTCATCATGTTCCTCGTGCGTACAAAACCAATGAGAAAAAACCCTGCAAAAACCGAGAATATTTCTTAGTTTTCATTAGCTGGCAGAGAAACTGTGGGCAAGATCACATTTAAACAGGTGCCGTTATCGACACTCAGCGTAAAATCCCCCCCTAAAGCACTCACCCGTGATTGCATACCTCTTAGCCCATAACCTGGGGTTAATGTCGCCAAATCAACACCTTTTCCATTATCGCGAATCGTCAGTGTTATCTGTCTATCATTCTGTTGTGCATTAATTTCAATCCGGCTGGCAGCACCATGGCGATAGGCATTGGTTACTCCCTCCTGACAGATACGGTATAGGGTGATTTTCAGTGTTTCATCTATATCAGCGTCACTGAGTTGCCAGTTAAGCACACCGGTCACTGATTGATCCTGCGGAATAAGTTCACGTATTAGTGCAGCAATAGCCGCCGATAAGGGCAGATTATTCAATGCCGCAGGCCACAGTTTCGCCAAAACATCATGGACACCATCGTAAACCCGCAACGCCAGCGTCTCGACCATTTCGGCACTGGCCAATACCTGTGGTTGGGTAGTTAACCGTTTGATAATACTGGCTTGGGTTCGGATAACCGTCACTGTCTGCCCAACCTCATCATGCAGTTCACGTGCAACATCACGCCGGGCATGTTCTTCGGCCACCACCAATGCTTTAGCCAACTCACGATTTTCATTCAGCCGTAGCTGTAATTGGTAATTTAACTCGCGCTGACGCTGGATCCCCGCACCTAATAATAAGCCGGTCAAACTCTGCGCCAATAACGACAACAACAAATCACGGTGTGAATCTAATTCTGCGGGGGTATTGATCAATAACACCATGCCATTGAGCAATGTGGCCACCACCGCCCCTTGCCAACCATAGCGATAAGACATAAATACAATCGGGATTGCCAAACAGAACGGTGCAAACAAATACAAATCTGACTCGGTGACATGATGTTGTAGCCATATGCTCAAGGCGAATAGCAGCAGATACCACAGGATATGGCGCAAACGTAGATTAATGGGTTTATGAATCAGCCCCGGCTCCAGCGGAGCCCAGATTTGACGCGCCAGATAGTGCCACAACAACAGACAAATCGGCGCGATGGTAAATCCACCCACCAACCCCAATAACAGCGCCATCGCACCCTGACCACTGTTAATTTGCCATCCTAATGCTTGTATCAATGCAGCACCAAAAATCACCACACCTTGCATCAAGGGCCACTTCCATTCACTGCCGCTGCTCTGATTGCGCAACAGCCAAGGAGAAGCGATAACCGCCAATAACGTGGTCGCCAGCAGTAAGGGAATCGCAGCCCACAGCAAGCTATAAGGATAGCCAAACTGATCGGTCAGCAGCCACCATAGCAGTGCATCACCCAACAGAATGCCCGGCCAATATTGACGTGGGCTTTGCAATAAAATGCCCATCCGCAGGCCAAACGGGAACAGCAGTAGTGCCTGTAACGGCCGATCAACTAATTGAGTGCCAACGGACCATAAACAGAAAGCTGCAGTGATATAAATAAATAACAATGCCAGCAGCATAATAAAACGCTGCATCATAGATTCAATACCTGCTTAGCTAACTCAACGTTATTACTGACACCGAGCTTGGAAAATAAGTTAGCTCGATGAACATGCACGGTTTTCGGTGACAGGCCAAGTGACTCGGCTATCTCGCGCACTTCCATTCCTTGCGCTAATAACAAGGCAACTTCCCGCTCACGTCGGGTTAAGGGGTCAACAGCAATACGAGTCAATTGTTGGGCGATTTCAGGCATCAGATAGACGCCGCCACTGCCAACGGTACGGACAGCGGAAACCAGATCTTCTGGCTTACAACGCTTGGATAGGAACCCCCGCGCACCACGCTCCAACGCCATTTCCACTAGCGCCGGGCTGTCGTGCATCGAGAGCATAATGACCCCCATCCCTGAAGGGAGGTCTTTCAGTAAATCTAAACCACTCTCATCAGGCATCGAGATATCACAAATACAGATATTCGCCTGTAGGCTAGGTAATCCGAGGCGTGCCTGTTTTGCTGAACTAAACTCCCCCACCACTTGAATATCGTCTTCCAGAGAAAGTAGCTGGGCAAAACCTGAGCGCACAATGTCATGATCATCAATAAAGGCAACACGGTAAGTCATGGAAGACTCCAGCCAGTAGGGATTGGAACTGGAGTATACCGTAACCTAAAAGTGACAATGGGATTGGAATCAAAAATCATTCCGTATCGGATTATACTTGTGCTAAATGTTTATTTTGCGGGCCGCCCCGGTGCCTGGCACCAGTTATTCTGGGCATTAATGCCGCCATCTGGCGAGGTATAACCTAAACAACCCAAAATAGAATCAAACAATTCAACCTGACGATGGGTCTTACCCACCCGCTGCTCAGCCTGTAGTTGCTCAAAAGCCGCGAGATGATCCGGTTGCGCCAGGAATTTGTCCGAGGCCCAAACCATCAATGGCACACGGAATTGCTCCGGGGGCGCCATTTCACGTGGTGTTCCATGGAAGTGGGAGTTCTCGTCAATAGACTCACCATGATCCGATGCATAAAACACTAATGCTTTTTTATCCCGCATTTGGTCAATCACATTTGCGATAAACGAATCGGTATACAGCACACTGTTATCAAAAGCGTTCACCAATTGCTGCTTACTGCAAAAATCATCGACCCCCATACATTCAGGCTGATAGCGGGCATAACTGCGGGGATAGCGTTGGGAATAGAGGTAATGTGAGCCTTTGGTATGCAATACCACCAAATGTTTGCCTACAGGATAACGTCCCAGAGACTCCTTCAATTCATCAACCAGCAGCATGTCATCTACCGGCTTATCATCGTTGCGCTTCTCTGAAGCAATCAATTCACGGAACGAGTAATTATCAGTATTCGCATTGTTGTAAAACCAAATTTCGCTCTGCATGGCAAACAGTTCAGAGGTAAAACCCAATGATTTCATCACCGTAAACACATTTTGCTCTTTCAATGTGCGCTGTGGATTATTCTCAGTGCCGCCTTCGCGCACAAACATGCAGCGCAGTGAAAGTTTGGTTGAGGTATCACAAGATGTGCCACGGAAAGCGACTAAATTCTTCTCTTTACTCAGGCGAGGAGTGGTATCACGTGGGTATCCCAACAACCCCATATGATCCCAACGCGTTGTTTCGCCAATGATAAACACAACATAGGTGTCATCAATACCGGCAGGCGCGATATAAGTATGGTGTTCGGTCGGGTTATACAATGTTACCGCATCATAACGCTCGTTATATTGGGTATAAGCATATAAACCCAATGCAGCCAACCAGTTAGAGGGTAAATATGAGTGAGCAACCACACCGCCATAACTCGGCAAATCCACCGTTTTCAGTTGCTCATTAGCATCTTGTACATTATCCAGATAGCGTAACGGCAACCAAACCAGCGCCACAGCAACCGCCATCAACAAAACAGGCTTAATACGCTGCCCTGGTGTCAAAAATTGCTCAAGCAGGGTTAGCCGCAGAGTGTTTTTCCAGATAAGTAGTAACGGTAGTGTGCTGACCAATACCATCCAAATGACAAAATGTAACCCGATGACTTCTTTCGATAAATCTGTATCGGTGGTCAGCACCGAAATAACGATGCCGTAGCCAATGACAACATTGAAAAAAGTCATGTAATAGCTGGCAGCGACAGAAATTAGGACCAGCAGGGTGGCAATAACACGATAAAACCACCGGCCACCGAGGGAGATCACCCTCATAACAAAAAAGGTAAACAGAATAATGGCCATCACTTCGATGATAGCAGACACGACTTTTATGCCTTGGATACCTTGGCTAAAGGAGTCAAAACGACGATAAAAGACAGATATATTCAGGAAAATACCAATATAAACAGCCAACAACAAAGAAATGCTTTGCTGTGATAAAGATTTAACTCTGTCCATATAACGCCAGGTCTCCAGAGACACTATTTGCGGCTTGAATCAGTCAGACAGTGAACCCCCCCTCAGGTTCAGTGCGAGATCAATAAGCATGCTATTGATTTTAGTTACAAGAATTATCTTAACAATTCTTAGTTCGTCAATCCACGAACTAGCGCATAGTCTCTAGAGGATATATTGGCTTATTTATTTGAAGTTAGAGCAGAAAATTTGGGGATGCAGCATATAGCCCACAAGATAATTCTCATGGGCTGCTGAGATGAGAAATTGGCTTATTTGATATTCAATGTCACATCAATATTGCCACGCGTGGCATTGGAATATGGGCAGACAACATGTGCCTTTTTCACCAAATCTTCTGCTACGCTACGCTCGATACCCGGCAAGCTGATATCCAGTTGCACTTCAATACCAAAACCAGTTGGAATGGCACCAATACCCACGGTACCTTCAATGCTGGCATCATCAGGCACTTTCACCTTTTCTTTTGATGCCACAAATTTCAGCGCACCAAGGAAACAAGCTGAATAGCCCGCAGCAAAGAGCTGTTCTGGATTAGTCACAGCGCCCCCCGCCCCACCCATCTCTTTTGGGACGCCCAATTTCACATCCAATACGCCATCTGAGGATGTTGCCCGACCATCACGCCCGCCAGTGGCTTTAGCTTTGGCACGGTATACGACTTTTTCAATAGACATTTTGCTTTCCTTTCTGGGTCAGTAAATATGAACAACAGCTACGACTTGAAAGTATGGCACTCATTATGAAAAAGCCCCCGATTCGGAGGCTTTAACATCATCTTATTTCGCTGGTGCGTCTATCTTGTCATCTATCCGCTGCAACATGTACGAATAGAATGGATTTGATGAGATACGCATCAGTGAGTCTAACCCGACAACCAGTACCGCCCGCTCACCACGAGCGGCAAAAGTCCCCAAGCTGATACCGTATTGGTCACGCGGTTCTGGATAGCGGCCATACAGCGAATCACTCATTGGGAATGGCAATGCCACGTGGGATAACGAGAAAATGTCCGGTGGGTAAATCAAGCCGGTAGGTACTGAAACCTCGTTAGTCTCACCCGCCAAGGTAGTCAGCGCCACTGTTTCATTACTTTGCGGTGAAACGTTGGTAATCACCGTTACGCTATAATTACGTGGTGGTGGAGGCAACAAACGCGCCAGAGCAGTATAAGAAGAAGTTCTTAATAGCGGGCCGAAACTGGCGGCACGGTTCAAATCGAACAGCACCACTTCGCTACCATTCTTCGGCAAGTGGTTATAAAGAGCAGTAACAACCGCACGAGTACTGACCGTTGAATCCATTAACGACTGGAAGGTCAGAATCGGAGGTAACTCCTCCATCTTATTGTTTCTGGCATCACGCGCAATTTGCTGTTGCAGCACAGACGTCAGTAAATAAGACTGACGGGCAGCATTCACTGGGAACGAGTTATATTTGAAAGGATTAAACTCCGGCACAATCCCCAACCAGGCAGCTTTAGCAAAGGCCGGGAAGATAGCGGGCCAACCGGCAATACCGGCAAAACGCGCAAAACTGGTGACACCGATCATCGGGGATATCAAGATAACCCGCACCGGTTTCGCCAGTGTTGGGTCATCCATTGAATCCAACGTATATTTCATTGCCAACGCGCCGCCATTGGAGAAGCCGACCACGTGTAGCGGTAAATCAGGGCCACTCAGTGCTTTGGCTTCACGAACAGCTAAGCGCGTTGCCGCCAGCCAGTCCTGCCATTCAACATCGGTCAGAGCCGCAGGCACTGTTCCGTGAGCGGGCAAACGAATACCAATGGCAACATATCCACGCTGACGATAATTTTCAGCAATATGACGCAGGCTATAAGGGGTGTCAGTTAAACCATGCAGTAAGACCACAGCACCTTTAGGTTTACCTTCTGGCTCAAGAATATATGAGCGATTCCAGTCATTTTTGAAATGTGGGGGGTAAATCGAGCTACCAGAGTAATAACGATTTAATGGAATTTCATTCCTTGGTTCCAGTTTCTCGGTAACATTAATCCGCACTTCATCGAAAAGGTTATTTTCAGCTTTGATGTAATCCGCCCAACTGGCTTTATCAATCTCAGCCGCGCGCATATCATGAGGAACAAACGTATGCCAAAGCTCGAGCTTTGGGCCACGTTGTGTATCGTAAATTCGTATCGCCAGTATGGTAACTGACATTACCACCAAGACCAGTACAATCCGTTTAATCCACCGCTTAATGGCTATGGCAGGCATGGGCCGCTACTCCGTATGTATATAATTTTTCACAATTGAGGTCAGTTTATCACCATCTGGCCACGCCGCTACTTTAAACGCAAAACATTATCTTGGTATATAGTGCGATAACAATAAAATGAATATGTGATTATTCCATCAACTCAACATCTTTAGACGGGGTAATTATCCATTGCTCATCGGACCCCACTCTATAATTAAATAGTCTGAAGCATTAAGTAACCTGATTTAATTTTGTCGTGAGCTGACCTCAACAGAATCCTTCATCTACCGGGGTAACATCCTATGAAAAAAACTGAACCCGTGACCGAGCAGCCGCCACTACAGACACGTAAAGTCGATTATCTCCGCTACCATCGTGCTCATGAACACTTATCAACCCCTTTCGGCAACAGTTGGTTTGCCCAGAAAGCAGAAGCTTTTGCCCGTTTTTTCGGCACGCCAGTCTTCCTTGGCGCACAAACACTCATTGTGGTGATCTGGATTGGTCTGAATGTGATGGGTATTGTCAAATTTGATATTTACCCGTTTATTTTGCTAAATCTGGCTTTTAGCTTACAGGCGGCCTACGCAGCACCCCTTATTTTATTGGCGCAAACCCGCCAGGCAGAACGTGATAAGGCTAATGCACAAGCCGATGCACAACATCGCGAGGCACTAGCCATTGCGAATGAAGAGCGGCAAAGAATGGCAGCGCAAAATGCGGAACAAATGCTGGAGTTACTGCGGCAGAATACAGAACTCACCACCCTGACCAATCAATTAACCACCCGCCTTGAAACCATGGCGTTAGAATTACACCAAAAATTGGTGATCAATGTGCCGACTCGCCCCCCACAGAGCTAAAAAGCAACAGTATGGCCGCTGAATCGATCATCAGCGGCCAGTCGTGACTAAACCTCGCGACTTTCTATCTGTTTTTGCAAACTCTCTATCGGTTCTTGAAGAGACCGTGGTGAAGCCTTGCGTAACCAGACCCACCAGGCGAGAGTCATTAATACTACCCACGCCACCCCAACATACATGGCGATACGGGTATCAGGGAAGTAACCTAAAACCGCGATAATAAATGCCATAAAGATGATGGTCAGAATCGGTGCCACTGGCCAGAACGGTACCGGGAATGTCAGCCGGGCAATATTCTCTTTGCTCATAGAGCGGCGCATCGCCACTTGCGAGATAAGGATCATCAGCCATACCCAGACCGTCGCAAAGGTGGCAATCGAGGCAATAATCAGGAATACATTTTTCGGGATCAGATAGTTCAGCACCACACCACATAACAGTGCGATTGCCATCACCAAAATAGTCATCCATGGCACACCATTACGGGTCAGACGGCTAAAACACTTCGGTGCCAGCCCTTCTTGCGCCATGCCGTACATCATGCGACCCGCACCGTAAATATCACTGTTAATGGCGGAAATAGCCGCGGTAATAACCACCAGATTCAAAATATTAGCAGCAGAACTAATACCTAAACTACTGAAAATCTCAACAAAAGGACTGCCATTTTGCCCAATACTATTCCATGGATAAATAGCCATCAGCACAAACAAGGTCAAAACATAGAACAGTAGAATGCGTATCGGTACGGTATTAATGGCACGTGGTAGTACTTTTTCTGGGTTCTTTGCCTCACTGGCCGTGACACCGATAATTTCTATCCCCCCAAAAGCAAACATCACCACGGCAAATGATGCAATCACCCCCGTCAAGCCATTCGGCATAAATCCTTGATGAGACCAGAGATTACTGACACCGGTGCTCTCATGACCTGCACCAAAGCCAAACATCATGATGCCCAAGCCGGCAGCAATCATGGCAATAATCGCCGTCACTTTTAGCAACGATAGCCAGAACTCCATTTCACCAAACACTTTGACTGAGCAGAGATTCAGCGCACCAATAAAGAAAATAATACTCAGCACCCAAACCCACTGTGGCGCATCAGGGAACCATAACCCCATATAGATACCGAATGCGGTGACATCAGCCAACGCCACAATAATCATCTCAAAGGTATAGGTCCAGCCAGTGAGAAAACCGGCCAGCGGCCCAAGATAACGGCTGGCATAGTGACCGAAAGAGCCTGCTACCGGGTCATGCACTGCCATCTCACCCAGCGCGCGCATCACCATAAACACGGCCGCTCCGCCGATGAGGTAAGCAAGTAAAACTGCTGGTCCCGCCAGACGAATCGCCTCGGCAGAGCCATAAAACAGACCGGTCCCAATGGCGGAACCTAACGCCATAAACCGGATATGCCGGGCACTGAGGCCTCGTTTGAGCGTGGATGAATCATTTTTCATGGTACATTCTCGCAAAATTTGTGCCTTTTCAGGCAGGGGTTCAGAGAGGGTGATCCCGGTAATCGGGACCACCCATAGGTTGATGTAATAACTGGTGACCGTTGTTATTAGTAGATTAATTGTTATTAGTTGATGAACGGTTATTAGTGGACAAATCGTTATTAAAGGCTGGGTAGTAGGTGCGCAGGCATCAGTTCATTCATATGACGCTGCGCGATGAGTTGGCTTGCCGCTTCAATATCGGGGGCAAAGAAACGATCTTTCTCGTAGTAGGCTACATGTTGGCGCAATAGCTGGCGGGCAGGCTCCAATGCATCCGAGGTTTTCAAACCTTTGCGCAAATCCAACCCCTGACATGCCGCTAGCCACTCAACAGCCAGAATGTCGCGCACGTTTTCGGCCATTTCCCACAAGCGTTTACCCGCACGTGGTGCCATAGAGACATGGTCTTCCTGATTGGCAGATGTAGGAATACTGTCAACACTGGAAGGGTATGCCAGCCCTTTATTTTCGCTGGTTAATGCAGCAGCAGTCACCTGTGCAATCATAAAACCAGAGTTTACGCCGCCATTTTCCACCAGGAATGGTGGTAACTGCGACATATGTTTATCCATTAATAGTGAAATACGACGCTCGGCTAATGAACCTATTTCAGCCAGTGCCAATGCCAAATTATCCGCTGCCATAGCCACCGGCTCAGCATGGAAATTACCGCCTGACAGCACATCGCCTTGTTCGGCAAACACCAGCGGATTATCTGATACTGCATTCGACTCGATAGCCAGCACCTCTGCTGCCTGACGCATTTGAGTCAGGCAGGCACCCATCACCTGCGGCTGACAACGCAGAGAGTAAGGATCCTGTACTTTGTCACAATTCTTATGAGATTCAGAGATTTCACTGCGATCGCCCAACAGGTGGCGATAAGTATTGGCCGCGTCAATCTGACCACGCTGGCCTCGCACCGCATGAATACGTGCGTCAAACGGGCTACGGGAGCCTAAAGCCGCTTCCACGGTGAGACTGCCAAAGACAGACGCCGCAGCATAGAGATCTTCGGCTTCAAACAAACCACGTAGTGCATAAGCTGTTGAAACCTGAGTGCCATTGAGTAATGCTAACCCTTCTTTGGCCGCTAAGGTGAGCGGTTCCAGGCCCGCTTTCGTCAGAGCCGTGCGAGCATCAAGCCATTCGCCCTGATAACGCGCTTTACCTTCTCCCAACAGCAGCAAGCTCATGTGCGCCAACGGTGCTAAATCACCGGAAGCACCCACGGATCCTTTTAGCGGAATATGCGGATAGACCTCTGCGTTAACTAACGTAATCAACGCATTAATGACTTCCCGACGGATACCTGAAAATCCACGCGCCAGGCTATTGATTTTCAACACCATAATCAGCCGCACAATGGCGTCGTCATTCGGCTCTCCGACGCCGGCTGCGTGGGAAAGGACTATCGAACGTTGCAGGTTCTCCAGATCTTCGGTAGCGATGCGAGTCGATGCTAACAGGCCAAAACCAGTATTAATGCCATAGGCAGTACGCTTTTCTGCCAATATTGCCTGTACGCACTTCACACTCTGCTGGATAGCCGCATCAGCACTTTCATCCAGCGATATGTTGACTGGATGTTGGTATATATGTCGCAAATCCGCCAACGTCATCAGCCCAGGGTGCAGTACCATTGTTTTATTGACTGTTTTATTGACTGTTTTATTGACTGTTTTCATGATTTTTTACCTTGAGTTGCAGCAACCATCGGCAGGTTCAACCCCTGCTCTTGTGCACAATTAATGGCAATGTCATAACCTGCATCTGCATGACGCATAACACCAGTAGCCGGATCGTTATGTAATACCCGGGCGATGCGCTCAGCAGCATCATCAGTGCCATCACAGACCACCACCATGCCAGAGTGCTGGGAGAAGCCCATCCCGACACCACCACCGTGGTGCAGAGAAACCCACGTTGCGCCACTGGCCGTATTGAGCAATGCATTGAGCAGCGGCCAGTCAGATACGGCATCAGAGCCGTCCTGCATCGCTTCGGTTTCTCGGTTAGGACTGGCAACTGAACCGGAGTCCAGATGGTCGCGGCCAATGACAATCGGGGCCGACAGTTCACCACTGCGAACCATCTCGTTAAAAGCTAAACCTAATTTAGCGCGCTGCCCCAAGCCTACCCAGCAAATACGGGCCGGTAGCCCTTGGAAACTGATACGTTCGCGGGCCATATCCAACCAGTGATGCAAGTGCTCATCATCAGGGATAAGTTCCTTAACCTTGGCATCGGTTTTATAAATATCGTCGGCGTTACCAGAGAGCGCAGCCCAGCGGAACGGGCCAATACCGCGACAGAATAGCGGGCGAATATACGCAGGGACAAAACCAGGGAAATCAAAAGCATGAGTGACCCCCATATCTTGTGCCATCTGGCGAATATTATTGCCGTAATCAAAGGTTGGAATACCCATATTGTGGAAGGCCAGCATCGCTTCAACATGTTCCGCCATGGAAGTTTTAGCGGCATTAACCACCAATGCGGGTTCGCTTTGGGCGCGCTGACGATACTCTTCCCAGCTCCAGCCTTTTGGTAGATAACCGTTTAGCGGGTCATGTGCGCTGGTTTGGTCGGTCACCATATCTGGGCGAACCCCACGACGAACCAGCTCAGGTAAAATTTCAGCCGCATTGCCACACAGTGCAATAGAAACAGCTTCACCCGCCGCAGTATATTTTTCGATTCGCGCTAACGCATCATCCAGATCGGTGGCTTGTTCATCGACATAACGGGTTTTAAGACGGAAATCGATGCGGCTCTGCTGGCACTCAATATTCAGAGAACATGCACCCGCCAAGGTTGCCGCCAGTGGCTGTGCCCCGCCCATGCCACCCAGACCTGCCGTTAATACCCAGCGCCCTTTCAGGCTGCCACCAAAGTGCTGTCGACCGGCTTCGACGAAGGTTTCATAGGTACCCTGCACAATGCCTTGGCTACCGATATAAATCCAACTGCCTGCGGTCATCTGGCCGTACATCGCCAACCCCTTGGCATCTAGTTCGTTAAAATGCTCCCAGTTGGCCCAATGAGGCACCAGATTCGAGTTGGCAATCAATACTCTAGGGGCGTTACTGTGGGTTTTGAAGACACCGACGGGCTTACCTGACTGAATCAGTAGCGTCTCGTCGTCATTCAGATGGGTCAGGCTTTCAACAATCTTGTCATAGCATTCCCAATTGCGGGCTGCGCGGCCGATACCGCCGTAAACCACTAATTCTTTTGGATTCTCAGCCACGTCTGGATCAAGATTGTTCATTAGCATACGTAACGGGGCTTCGGTCAGCCAACTTTTGGCCGTAAGTTGCGTACCACGCGGGGCACGAATCTCAGTATCACGGAATCTATTTGGGGCAGTCACGGCAATTTCCTTCAACCAGTTTTTCAGGTATCAACGACATTACTTAGCTTGAGTATTTATTAACATATACTCGTATAGACAAGTACAATCAAGCTCTGGTAAAAAGGCAATATTCTGCCGTACCCAAAAAAAATAATATTATGAATAGTGTTTTAAATTAATTAGTTATAATTAATTTCGTTCTGCGTTAAGGCAGAGTAGAAGGATTTTCAACGTGGTTTTACTGATGAAATCAGCATAAAATTGGTGTGTTTTTGCGCACGAAGTCACATATACGTCACATGGATTTTACATTGTGACACACTAAATCGGCGATATCGTCCCAAATACACTATACGGTTCCGCGGTTGACCATTAGGGGGCTACCAAACACAAAATGTATCCGTCGTTACCTATAACTCATTGTTTATGATGAACCTGGCTATCAACAGGCGCTTGCTCTCGCTCAGTTAAGCCGTAGTCCCGTACCACCGCCGCTACCCGCAGGCGATAACCGGCGAACACACTCGCACGCCCCGCGGCTTGTGCGCTACGATGCTGTTCAATATTCCGCCACTGCTTAACGGCCGCCTCATCGCGCCAAAATGATAGCGATAACAACTTCTGCGGATTACTTAAACTCTGAAAACGTTCTACTGAAATAAAACCGTCCATTTGTTCCAATAAAGGTTTCAGTGCCCCGGCATAATCCAGATATGCGTGGTACTCACCCTCTGCCGGTTCAACTTCAAAGATAACTGCGATCATCGGTGACCCCATCGGATAAAATGAAAGAAAACAATATTAAACGAAGCCATCAATGTATTTAAGACATTTACGTCTTTTCTGGGGTTAGTTGGCGATTATATAGGATGTACGTCACTTACTATGCCGGTAGGGGAGCATGTGCTGGCGCGGGTTAAAAGCTTCAGTTATTGATGGGATTGGGGCGCCCTCATGGCGGTTATTTTGTTCTTATCGGGATAACAGCATTGGATCGCCCCGATAAAACGCAGTAATACAAAACCTTATAAAGCCACAATGATAAAAGCCCCGACTACAGTAGTCAGGGCTTTTAAGGTACTACAGATTTAAAATTAAACATTAATCAACTTAATAACGTGACACTTATCTTAGTACTATTTACAAAGATGTACCTATTTCTACAGGAATATTTGGTGCTTACAACTAACTCTATCCTCCAATATATTAACTGAATGATAACATTTCCCGTTTGTTACATTTAGCCATGCTTATGATAACACTGACTAAATTAGTACATCACCCTCGCGATATATACTCTTACTACATGGCTTTACTTTCTTCGCGATATCCTCGACTTCATACTTACGTACACAAATCGCGAACATTACTATTAACAACAAAGCCTTAACTCATCGCGTTTTGGTCCACATATGCGATCGTAAAGATTTATTACGTGGCCTGAAATCATCATCGCACGAGTCCATTATTAAAAACCCATCGCGAATCTCACATAAAAAAATATTTCGTGACCTTTATCGCATTATTTTAAATCAACTACATGGACACCGGCTAAATAAAGAGTTCGTTACTAATTGCACCGGTGTTGAATTCCAATCTACGTGTTCTGTACCAGATGTCAATACTGTTTTTAAGAACATGTTTTTATTATCAGTACTACTGAAAATAACTTGGCATTTTATTGGTTTAGAATCATACAAAATCATCCGTATCGAATCATCATAACTTCAACAAGCTGATTCTACTTATTTTTCATATTTACTTAAAATGGGGATATTTTGTAAGTGCTGAGGAATAGGCAAAAAAAATTTTTGGCGGAGATCACAGGAGTCGGTATTACAAGATAATCTTTTGTATTTACTACATTTTAAAATCCCGCGCCTGAGATGTGCCCCCAATTATGCCCCCAAATACTTTTGCTTGATGTCTAGGGCGCTGAATTGAAACGGGCCGCTGCTGCTGGCCCGTAAGAGGATAACTTTCAGGTACATTTTTAAGGTATTTTTCGACACGCTATTACTTCATGTTGATACCATAACCATATGGCTGATGAATGTTTTTCTGAGTGTATTTCCAATTAATTCGTCTGATAGACGCCTAGTGAACATCTATATATTCACTTTTCAGCTAAGGCCCGGAGTAAGTGGTTAGCTACCTCGACAAAACTTGCCAACGCCTCTTCATAGGAGTGTGGTTCCTGCGAATAAACCAGTGGGCTAAGCCTCGTTATGTATAAATGGTTCAACCATTTACCCTGCCCATCTTTAGTATTTTTTATGACATCAAGACTTTTACTCAGGACACTATACGGGTCATCAACGAATGCCTGAAATTGCTGTGAATATTCTTCCATATCAGTTTTTACTGAGTGCCCGAACATACTAGCAGCAGCATTAATCGCTTTGGGTTTTATTGTGTATATGCGCCATACATCATAAATATGCCGTACTAGCGCCTCATCAAATTCGGCTTGCCTCACGCCAGCACAATACATTGCAAATCGTCTTAGAAGAGATAAGACCTTTTCGGCAAGAGTCTCGGATATGTTGATACATTCGATATCAAAATCAGGGTAGCTTTTACCATTTACTAATTGTTGATAAAGATAATTAATCTTTAACTTCTCAGTAGGTAAATTGATGGGGCGATTTATTAATTCTACTTTTATACAGCTACGCAAAGGGTTAGAAACACCGCTACTGAAATTCCCTTGATAGCTTAAATCGACATTATAATGACGGTGCTTATCATTAATTTCAGGGTTTTCACCTTCTTTATCAGTAAGGTAGAAACCTAGTTCTTCTAGCTTTGTTGTCAGTTTTTTATGAATATCTTTCAGTCTTGCTTTATCAGATGAGCATTCATTTTTTAATTTATAGGTGTTCGGAACCTCTGGAAGAATGACTTTTATATCAATATCTTCTGACATCCGACTAATCAAATTATAAGCTTTCGATAAGCAAGTACCGCCAGCAAACACTAATCGGACAGGAAGCTCTATATTTACTGGCTCAACAGGTAATTTTTTACTTCTAGGGTCAAATCCTTTTAACTGTGCCTCATGCACTACATTCAAGTTAGCTAATACACGCAATGCATCTGTTACATGCACATCTTTTTCAGCGACAAATGCTGGCAGGCCATTTAGCAGGCCCGCAGCTTCCGCATCCTGAATATCAGCAATTTGCTCATCCGTAAGTTTTTTCATATTTTACATTTTTACCCGAAACAGTGATGTTTCTGGATATTTTCCTTCCTGGAGTTCTGACTTGGAGCTGCATTGGGATCTGTGTCGTTCTTCCCGCGTTATAATCCTCTAAGGCCTTGCCCTGAGTGACTTTCACGTTGAGTTTTTTGAACGTTTCTTCCACAACAGTTTCAAATGGTGCGGCTACCGTCCTTTTCCCCGCAAATCGGTTAAATCTAGTTTTTGCATACACGCCAAGGCTAACCCGAATTAATACGCCCTCTTTAACGAGTTCAGACAATGCCTTGCTAACTTGCGATTTGCTACCCAAGTGTTCCAGCTCCGAACGCAGTACAACAATACCTTTCCGGTTGGCGATGGAGCGCAACAGTTTTTGCTTCAAAATCATGATTGCCTCCTTTAAGCACTCATAGGTAAATCAATGCTTATTATAGATTGTTTTTAATTTAAAACAATGAGTTACTTTAAAAAATTAAAGTTATAAATGAGCATCTATATCTTGTTAACTATCAAGAGATTAGTATGTTAAGTGCTCAAATGAAGTGAGATGGAGTGATTCTTAATCTTTAAAGGCATCTCACGATGCCTTTTTGCATTTAGGGGTTATTCGGCCTCGAGAGGCTCACTGATAGCTTGATGATAAGTTTGATGTAGCAGGTCTATTTGCTGCCATAGGACGAGATTGAGTATTTCTTTTGCAGCGGGTTGATCAAGCACGACAACGGCGTAAATGAGCGCACGGCAATGATCAATGAGGTCTTCCACTTCGCGGGGCGAGTTATCGTACATGGCGCACCTCCGGCCGGAGAGTGGCGGCCAGTGATGCTGGCAGGTGAAGAAAAGCGATACGGCAAGGGGCTTTAGTCGTCGAATCCATGATGACAACCTCTCAGTTGATGGCTTTATCCCACCACCAAGAGCTGCTAATCCCTTTGGGTGGTGGACTGAACGGGGTTAGCAGACCGGTCAACAGAGAACCCGGCGCATCTTTCGATGCCCCCGTCCAGCCCACCATTGTTTTTCACAGGTGTAACTGTACCCGCACATAGTAACCGCCTGCGCGGTTGTGCGCTCTGTTTTGTCTCGGGCTGCTAAACCCAGCAACGGATTTTGCCGCTGCAAGGGCACTATATCCGGCCATTCTCTACTGTTCAATTAACCAGTAGTAAATTAGGACAAACATTTTTGTAGATGCGAGAGGGGCCGCATTTGTAGGGGAATTGATCATTGAGTTTTTGTTTCAGTAAAACAGCCACTTTATATTATGTACATTTGACTCATATTTTTCGACATATGGTGAGAGTATGTCGATTGTATCGACATGTATTCACAACATGTACATTTACTCAATGATTTTAGACACGTAATCACATATGTCGATTGCATCGACATGTTTTCATATCATGTACATTTATTTTATATTTTTCGACATGTGACTTTGAAATTCGCAGATTTAGGTTTATAGTATTTTCATGTCGATAAAAGGATGAGGAATGAACATGATATGGAACCCTACACAACCGTATAATGACCTGCCACGATTGCCGCCAAAACAAGAAATTGAGACTAAGCGTGTACTAAAAGCATGCGTTGAAGCGAGAACTGCACTTGAAGGGTTAAAACGGGCGGGCGAGTTATTACCGAATCAGAATCTTCTCATTAATCTAATTCCTATTTTAGAAGCTAAAGATAGTTCTGAGATAGAAAATATTGTGACAACTACTGATAAGTTATTCCAGTATTCCAGTGAGGACAGTAATGCTGATCCTATGACAAAGGAAGCATTAAGATATAGGACTGCACTTTATGAAGGTTATCAAGAATTAAAAGATAGGCCGCTATGTGTAAATACGGCATTAAAGGTTTGTAATACGATCAAAAACTCAAAAATGGAGATCAGGAAAATTCCAGGGACAGCATTAAAAAACCAAGCTACTGGTGAGACCATTTATACACCTCCAGTTGGAGAGAGAAATATTATAGAGTTACTTTCAAATTGGGAGAAATTTATCCATCAAGAGGATGATCTTGATCCTTTAGTTAAATTAGCAGTTACACATTATCAATTTGAAGCTATCCATCCGTTTTCTGATGGAAATGGTCGCACAGGGAGAGTCATTAATTTATTGTTTTTAATAGATAAAAATCTAATCACCTTACCTATTCTTTATTTGAGTCGATACATTATTAAAAATAAAAATAGTTATTACTCCTTATTATTGAAAGTAACAAAAGATGGTGATTGGGAATCATGGATTTTATTTATACTGTCTGCGATTGAGAATACATCAAAATGGACGTTAGAAAAAATAAATGCAATTCGTGAACTAATGGAACATACATCATCACATATGAAAAATGAAATTAACGATATTTATAGCTATGAATTATTGCAGTGTATTTTCGAGCAACCCTACTGTAGAATACAAAATTTAGTGAGTAATGGGATCGCAAAAAGGCAGACAGCATCAAACTATTTAAAGAAGTTGTGTGAAATAAATATATTGCATGAAATTCACTCAGGAAAAGAAAAGCTCTTTGTTAATTATAATTTAATTAATTTAATGAGCGATGATGAGAATAAATTCTCTCGCTATTTTTGATTTTATGGATGCTATCCATGAATACCAATAGGATGGCATTAATATATCATTTATTCTAAATAACTTACTATAAATTGAGTAGTAGCTTATTGAGACAGATTCTATATTTCATCTATATGCAAAATTTACATAAATTCAATACATTTATATAACGTAACGGCCCCATCCCCACTATTCACCCCCTTCACCAAGCAACAAGATCACCCCCACAACCCTTGCCCGCTCTGGCCTCAGCCTCTCTGAACACTCCCCCTCAGACTCTTCAGCAACTGTTCAGGTGTTCAGTTTTTAATACCTGCCATCCACGAATTAATGAATACCTCTGAATACTGACTGAACAGTTATTAGTAAACTATTCAGTCGGTTTTTATCTTTGTATTTCAATTAATTAAATCTATTTCTGAACACTCTGAATAAGCCAGAGGTGAAAAATAATTAGTGGGGTGGCTCTTCCGGTTGCGGATGGTGGGGCAGTGCCAGGGCGGGGAGCCAGTCATTGGCGGTGTCGGATAAATCCATGTTGTAGCGGAAGCCTTTGTCGGTCCGGGCTTTTTTGTATTCTGCACCGAATTCTTTCATTACTTTGGGAAAGTCTTTGCCGAATTTGGTTAACGATAATGAACGCTGATGGCCGTAAGCCTCCATATAAGCCAGATAAGCGTGATACAGATAAATACGCGGAGCGCGCGGGGAAATTGCCAGCGTTCCCATATACATACCGACCGCTTCGCCCAGCTCGACAATGTGGGCGCAGAAGCCATAAAGCGGGTCGGCATCCCGCTTAACCCCCATCGCCTCCCGTGAATCTCGCTGCTCAAGTAGCAACTTTCGCGCATTGTCCTGATCGGCGAATTCGGCCAGCAGGCAGCGGATCACCACCGGCAGTTCTGCCGCGATTTTCTCGCCGATCAGCGGATCTTTATCCGCCTCTTTCACTGGATGGTTGAACGCGAAAATCACCCGCCGTCGGGCAATACCGCCTTGCCGCTCAGTGAAACTCATCGGCTCGTTATTGGTCGCCAGCACCACGGCGGTTATTAAAGTGCTGAATTGTTTCTCATATTTGCCGTCGATTTCCACTAAATCTCCGCCAGTGATGGCCTTGATACCCGCTCCCTCACCGACATATTTCACCTGATCGGGCAACGTAATCAGGCTTTTGCCGACAAACTGCGCGCGCCCTCTGGCCTGATCAAGCGCCGCCATATTGCCGGAGGCGGTGTTCTGGCGGCCAGCCAGCAAGGTGGCGATGTGGGTGAATACCGATTTCCCGCTGCCGCCCTCGCCGGTGACCTCGAGGAATAATTGCCAGTCGAAGCGGTTAGACAGGATCATGAACAGCGCGGCTCTGATGCGGGCCATTTTGGGTAATTCGTCATTGGCCGCATGGGCCAGCCACTTGGCGAAATGGGGGGCGTGGCGTGCCAGATTTTCGTCTGGTCGCGGTTCGGTGAATATGATGTCGTTATGATGCTGCAACCAATCATTGGCGCAATGCGGCCGGAACTGTCTGGCTTTCAGGTCATAAACCCCATTCTGAAAGCCGATCAAGTGGCGCGACGGCTCGGCCATGATCGGGATTTGCAGCTTCATCGCTTCAATGGCATTGCGGATACCGGCCGGTGAATAAGGCGTGTCGTTGGCGTTGAAAATCATCACCAGTTCGCGCCGCAACACACCATCGGGCAGCTTATCCCAGCGCTCGCCATCATAGTGATAAACCGTTTCACTCTCGGTATGCACCGCAATCTGCCCGTAATGTTCGGCCAATAACTGCCCGCGCTGGCTGGCGGCCATTTGCGATAATGTCGGATATAACCCTTTATTTTCAGACGCTTGACTCTCCGGCGGCGGCTGATACAAACCATGATAGAAGCTGTTACGCGCCTGCCCGGTACCGGCTTGCTGGCGGTAATCATCCCAATCGGCTTTATACGGGGTCGGCGGCAGTGTCACCCAACCATCGACCACGCTGGCCACTTTTTCTGCGGCCAGTTGGCCGGTATTAGCAGCACCTTGCGGGTTCACATCATTATCAGCCGCAATGATGATTTTCGCGCCAGGCCAACGGGTGCGGCATGCCAGTGCCACCGATAACAGATTACCGGCATCGATGGCGGCGATAACCACGGCGGCCGGTAGTAACAACGCCAGACTTTGTGCCGTGGCATAACCCTCGACTAGCACCACGGTCTCAGCCTGTGCTGGCAGCGATTTGAGTGGGATAAACGCGCCTTTTTTGCGGCTACCGGCGATCAGCTTTTTTGTGCCATCAGGCCGGATAATCTGTGCGCCGGTGCTGTCGCCCGCCATATTCTGTAATGTCAGCAATAACGAGCCATCCGGCAGAATAGGTAATTTATGGCCGCTCAGACCTTTATTAATTAAATAGCGAGATTCCCCTGGCGTGGTTTTCGCCATCAAAGAGGCCAGATCCGGCGCTTTAGGTTTGGGTAAGATACCGAGAATATCGGCCACCAGCTGCGCGGCTTCAGTTAGCGAGCATTGTCGGACATTTTTCACCAAATCTAAACCGTCACCGGATTGCGGTTCGCACTGATTACAAAACCACGTTCCCGCACCCTGACGGTCATCAAAACGAAAGCGATCTTTACCGCCACAAGCCGGACAGGGGGAGTGCTGTTTGCTGTGGCTGATCGCCAGCGCATCCAGAATAAAGTCCCATTTCCCGCGCGCCTGAGCCGCGACCCCGGCAATAAATTGATTCATGACTCTTCCTTTTTACGCCGGGTTTCCGGCGAATAAAATCCATTTTCGGGCCATTTCTAACACCCATAGCAATGTATTAAATTTTATAAATACAATTTATATATCAATTAGATACAGATAATCTGATTCTGCCATCCAGCAGTTGAACCCGGCAGAAATATTCGTAGACTCGCTACATCCACCGCGCCACCCTTGCTCCGTGGTGGATAAACGCCCCGATGGCATTGAGGCTTGTCGGGGCGTTCCTTTCGATATATCCGCAGCCGGAGGAAAATAACGTTTCTGTTATTTTTTAGCCTATGAACTACACCATTGAATATTACGATGACGACGTTATCACCCAGCTTCTTGCCCAACCCATCAGCTTGCAGGCCAATTTTATTAGCCTGGCTCAGCGTATGAAGCGCTACGGCGTTAGAATGGTTGATGCCACCCCGAAGCATTACGAAGAGGTGTTTGAGCTGTGTTTTTTTGAGCCGAAAGGCTGGAATCGCGTCATTTTTATGGCGCAAATAGACTGGCAGATTGTTATTTTGCATATTGTGGTGCAAAAAACGGCTTATATGCCGTGGAGAGAAAAGGGCAAAGCCGCCAAACGAATGAAGGAGTTGCGATTTGGATAATAAACGCCAACCGCCGAAGCTGTCCCATGAGCAAGTGGTCGCCCGGATGCTAAAGAAACCGGCGGTGAGGGCAGAATACGAGCGGTTGGAGCGCCAAGATTTCGCCATCATTGATGAAACGCTCAATGAAATACATTCCGAATAATGCTCCAGCGCGTTCATTGCTTATTTTCCCGTGAATGTGCAATTTGCTGATCAATCCAGTCATTTACCTCACTTTCAACAAACGCGATAGCCCGCCCGCCTATTTTTATCGGTGGCGGGAAGCGCTTTTGTTTTAGGAGTTTATAAATCCACGGTCGGCTAAAACCGGTACGTTTTAATACTTCTGGCAATCGGATTAATGATGAATAGGTCATTCCATGACTCCTGTTATCTCTCGGTGGCTACTGAATTAATTGAAACAAAATCAGGTCGTAATAGGGGGAAGTGACCAATAAATAATAAGAACCTTTATTCCGCTGATTTTAGGTCAATCCGTAACGCGAATACGTTAGTTGGAAGCGAATACCTTAGTTGGATATCCATAGTTGGAAACCAATAACGCCGAGTTGGAAATGAATTTCCGCTGGTCTAAGGATTATCGGCCTCGGGCAGAGAAACAAGCAGCGCCTCGCTGATCAAGTTACTCATTTGCTTTTCGGTCACCATTTCCCTACGGAACCCCGCATTGAGCATAGCCTGAGTCGCCACCCGGGCGATGGCGGTTTTATTCATTTTGACGCCGCGCCGGCACTGCGGGTTGTTCCTGGCTAACGCGATAGCCATACCGGCAATAAACGCCAGCGCGGTTTCTTTACCCGCAAAACCGCCCCAGTTTTCTTCCGCTTGCCGTTGCTCCGGCACTGGTGCAGCGCCGGACGGCAGTGGCCAGTGAAAGCTATGGGCCTTAAGCCAGCCCTCCACTTCAGCCCTTAATAAATAACCGTCATGCCGAATATCTTTATTCGCATTGGTATAACTAATATCTCGACAACTTAATAGGTTGCAATCCACTGCATCCCATAATGAGTTCTCATAATTAATTATTACCATTCCTATATCATCAGTTTGAATAGAATAAGGCATTACCCCAACAATCAATGCCGCAGTTTCTTTTATTGTAATATTAATTCTGGATAGAAATGGCGTTAACCATTTTGGCAATTTATCTTTAAGAATATTTTGATATTCTTCGTCACTGTCGCGCAGGTTAATCTGCAAAAGTTGTTCTATTTCAGTGCGGTTAAATCCGACGTAATCATAACAATTCATGCTGTTAATACCTTAGAAGGGAAGTTCGTGATCATCCTCCTCATCGGGCCGGTGATTAAATTCGCTGGGTTTATAACTTTCAGGTATCCACCCATCATAAGGCGCTCCATCCATTTTAGGGTTGGCCATCGCTGCCGAGAGCAGATCAAAATAGCAAAGTTTGGGGTCATCAAAGCTGGGTGAACGGATCACGCCGAGCGCGTCCTGAATCAATAACGGCGGTGTAACTGCCCTGGCATCTGTCAATTCTATCAGCAGCCAGTTGACTATCTGCGCCTGACTCATCGCGGGGTGGAGACGCGAAATTCGCTTAATCAACTCCCTGATACTGATAAATTCCTGCTGCTTTGCCTTGAGCTTTTCCGCTGGGTTTATCATGAGATTACTCCTGTTATCTCTTTATAAGCCGCCGAATCTTAACCCTGCTTATCGTCGCTGACCAAAAGTGCCATGCAACACATTACCCCCTAGTTCAAGGCTATCCATATAATCTGAATACCACTGCAACATCTCCTGCCGTCCATCGAGATATTGAGCATGGTTATACGTGCCACGAATTGAGTTTTTATCCACATGAGCAAGCTGAGTTTCAATCCATGCAGAGTTATAGCCTTGCTCATGCAAGATAGTGCTCATGGTGTGGCGAAAACCATGTCCAGTTAACCGCCCTTTATAACCCAGCAGTTCAATCACCTGATTGATGCTCTCTTTACTGATGGGTTTGCGGTGGTCATTACGGCCAATGAATACCAGCGGATAATGATGGGTCAGCGGGTGGAGTTGCTTAAACGCGGTAATAACTTGAATAGAAAGAGGAACAACATGGGGGCGTTTCATTTTCATGTGCTCAGGAGGGATGTGCCATAAGCCTTTATCGAGATCAAGATCCTCCCAACGGGCAAAACGCAGTTCTTGGGTGCGAACACCGGTCAACATAATAATCCGAGTGGCAGTTTTAGTAATTATGCTGCCAGTATAGCCCGCTAAATCTCGTAAGAAATAAGGCAACTCTTGAGCTGTGAGGAAAGGTAAATGCTGTTTCTTATGGGTTTGCAAAGCACCGGCTAAATCCGGTGCCGGATTATATTCCGCGCGCCCGGTAATAATGGCATAACGAAATACTTCGCCGCAGCGCTGGCGTACTTTACGCATTTTCTCCAATGCGCCACGCTTTTCCATGCGTTTGAGCGTTTCCAGCAATTCCATTGGTTTAATATCAGCTATTGGGCGACGGCCAATAAAGGGGAAAATATCTTTTTCAAAGGTATCGATAATTTCTTCGCGATAACGCAATGACCAGCGATCGGCTTTATTTTTATGCCATTCCCGCGCCATTAATTCAAAGCTATTTTCCATCGCTATTTTTTGCGCCAATTTCTCAGCTTTTTTAGTCTCTCCGGGATCTGTTCCGGAGGCTAAAAGCTTCTTCGCCGTTTCTCGTTTTTGACGTGCATCGGCCAGCGATACATGGGGATAAACCCCAAAAGCAATGCGCTTCTCTTTGCCGCCATAGCGGTATTTCATACGCCAGTATTTCGCCCCACTGGCACTGACTTCGAGATATAACCCTCCCCCATCAGTCAACTTGTAGGATTTCTCTTTCTGCTTTGCAGTCTCTACCTGGCGGGCATTGAGTTTCATTTGGGGGCATCTCTAAAATGACAGTATTTTTATGCCCCCAATTATGCCCCCAGCACAGGGTAGAAACCAGTAGACCACGGTAGATTCAGACAGACTACTTTCCATATAACCATATGATTATAAAAGGATTTATTGACGAATAGAGAAAGCAGGAGATAGGCCTTGGCGGAAGATCACAGGAGTCGAACCTGCCAGGGACCGCTGGCGGCCCCATCTGGATTTGAAGTCCAGCCGCCCCACCGGGGACGATGATCTTCCATTTGGAAGAATGGTGTAAGGCGGTGATTATAGCTTGTTTATTGTATGGTGCTAGCCATTCAATAAACATGATGAATAATCCCCTCAAGTAAGAGTGGGATGAGACATTATTGAGAGTACCGAATCAGTTAATAGCTCACTTCGCCATATTTATCGCGGTGTTCTTTCGGGGTAATGGAATAGCCTTTTTTGAATACCGAATAGAAGTATTGTAGCGATGGATAGCCGCACATTTGCGATATTTCATTGATAGGCAAGGAAGTGGCAGCCAATAAGTTACGCGCCCGATCAAGCTTTTCTTCATGAATTACGCCATGAATGGTCTGCCCAATGTCATCCTTAAAGCGTTTTTCCAGATTTGAGCGCGACATTCCTACCGCATCTAATACCTGCTCAACCTTAATCCCCTTACAAGCATGATGGCGAATATAATGCATCGCCTGAATCACTGCCGGATCACGTAGCGAGCGAAAATCGGTTGAGCGGCGGGCCATGACTTTAACCGGTGGCACCAGAATGCGCTGTAATGGCGCTGTCTCTTGTTGTTTCTGACGCTGATTAAGGCGTTGATGCAACAACTTAGCTGCCCGATAGCCCATCTGTCGGGTTCCCTGCACCACCGAAGAGAGTGCCACCCTCGATAAATAGCGGGTTAACTCTTCATTATCAATACCAATAACACTCAGCTTCTCGGGTACCGCAATATCCAGATGCTCGCACACTTGGAGCAAATGTCGCGCTCGCGCATCCGTCACAGCAATAATCCCGGTCTGGTGTGGTAAGGTCTGCACCCAGTCCGCCAGGCGGTTCTGGGTGTATTGCCAGTTAGCCGGCGCGGTAGCCATTCCTTGATAAACCACCCCTTGGTATTGCTCCGCCGCCACTAACTGTCGGAAAGCATATTCTCGCTCCTGTGCCCAGCGTTTATCACTGCTGGCAGGCAGTCCGTAGAAAGCAAAACGATTTAAACCCTTTTCTTTCAAGTGCATAAAAGCAGCCTCAACCAGCGCTGCATTATCCGTCGCAATATAATCGACCGGCGGATAATCTGCCGGTTGATGATAAGAACCACCCACGCCAATAATCGGGACATCTACATTCGCCAGTAATTGCTCTATCTGCCGATCATCAAAATCGGCAATAACACCGTCACCCAGCCAATCTCGAATGTTATCGATACGGCAACGAAAATCCTCTTCAATAAAAATATCCCAATCACATTGTGAAGCTTGTAAATACTCACCGACCCCTTCCACCACTTGCCGGTCGTATACTTTGTTAGCGTTAAACAGCAAGGTTATCCGGTAGCGTTTCTCAAACATGGGAATGGCTCCTGAAATAGGTGGGATATCAAGACTCAATAAGCAGAGAGATCAACGCAGTATGGCATTGATCTCTCTGCAAAAAGATAGGGTTAAACCCGGCGTTTGGTCGCGGAATCCATCCATACAGCCAGCAACAAAATCGCACCTTTGACAATGTACTGCCAGAAAGTCGGCACATCCAGCATGCTCATCCCATTGTCGAGAGAAGCCATAATAAATGCGCCCATCACGGCACCAGCAACACTGCCGATACCCCCTGCAAGGCTGGTACCACCAATCACACAAGCTGCGATGGCATCCAATTCGGCAATATTACCCGCAGAAGGTGAACCCGCCCCCAGGCGGGAACTAAGAATCAGACCGGCTATTGCCACCATCAATCCATTGATAGCAAATACCGCCAGTTTGGTGCGTTCTACATTGACCCCAGATAAACGGGCTGCATCGATATTGCCGCCAATGGCGTAGATCCGGCGACCAAAAGCAGTCCGGGTAGCCATAAATATACCGGCCAGCATCAGCGCCGTAAGAATTAATACCGGGGTAGGGACACCACGATAATCATTCAATAAATATATAGCCCCAAGAACTATTACAGCAGTAATAGATTGGCGAGTAACATCTCCCTGGGGTGCCGCAACCGGCAAACCCAGCCGAATACGGTGACTACGCCGACGCCATTGCCAGGCCACAAACAACATCAGGCCAATCGCCCCGATACCAAAACCGAATCCATTAGGCAGGTAGCTTTGGCCGATTTGTGACATCGCATTACTGGTTGGCGATACCGTGGTGCCGTTGGTAATACCGATTAAGATGCCACGGAAAGCCAGCATTCCGGCAAGGGTGACAATAAATGAAGGAACTTTGCGATAGGCAACCCACCAACCGTTCCATGCCCCCAGTACTAGCCCCAAGCCTAGCGTAACCACAATGGTTAGCGGTAACGGCCAGCCAAGCCACACATCAAAAATCGCGGCCACACCGCCCAGCAACCCCATCATCGAACCGACCGACAGATCAATCTCCGCTGAGATAATGACAAACACCATCCCCACCGCCAAGATGCCGGTGATCGCCGTTTGGCGCAGAAGATTCGAGATATTTCTGGCGCTGAGATAGGCCCCTTCAGTGGTAAAAGTGAAAAACAGCATAATAATGGCAATAGCGGCCAACATGACAAAAACTTGCAAATTAACTGATTTTAGCCGAAATAGTGGCTTTTTAACGCCATTTTCTGGTGTATTCAGTTCAGACTGATTAGCTTGCGACATGGGTTTCACTCCTGAGTGCGGCTTCCATGACCTTTTCTTGGGTCAGGTTATGGTTAATGAGATCAGCTTTGATGCGCCCCTGATGCATGACCAACACCCGATCACTTAATCCCAAAACCTCCGGCAATTCAGAAGAAATCACAATGACCGCAATTCCCTGCTGGACCAATTGATTGATAAGTTTATAGATTTCATATTTTGCGCCGATGTCTATACCACGAGTTGGCTCATCGAGAATCAAAATTTTCGGGTTCAGTAACAGGCATTTAGCCAGAATCGCTTTTTGCTGATTACCACCGCTAAGGCGGGCAATCGCCAGCTCTGATGAAGAGGTTTTGACCTTTAACCGCGCCAGAGACTGCGCAATGGTGGATTGCTCTTTGGCATCATCCAGCATGCTAAAAGCACCGGTAAAATCATCCAAGGCCGCCAGTGTGATATTCGCGCCCACCCCCATCACCGGTACGATGCCGTCTTTTTTGCGATCTTCTGGCACCATCGCAATGCCCAATTTCATCGCCTGCTGACACGTGTTGATGGTCACCGGTTTACCATCAATAAAAATATCTCCCTGCCAACGGCCCGGATAGACGCCGAACAGACATTGCACTGTTTCGGTTCGACCTGAGCCTACCAACCCGGCAACACCTAGAATCTCGCCACGTTTCAACACGAAAGAGACCTCATCGACCCGGCGAATATGGCGGTTGACCGGATGCCAGGCACAGAGATTTTCCACCCGTAGAATTTCTTCGCCAATATGGTGGGCTTCATGGGGGTAAAGCTCTTTCAGTTCGCGGCCTACCATCATAGCGATAATGTCATCTTCGCTCATGGTCGCCGCCGGGCGGGTACCAATATGACGACCATCGCGGATCACACAGATATGATCGGATATCGCTTTGACTTCATTCAATTTATGCGAGATATAGATACAGGCAATACCGTGGTTTCGCAGGTCACGGATAATATCCAGCAAAATAGCGGTTTCACTTTCAGTCAGTGAGGCGGTAGGTTCATCTAATACCAGTAGCCGCACTTGTTTATTCAGCGCTTTCGCAATTTCAACGAGCTGTTGCTGCCCAAGGCCCAACTCACCGACGGGAGTGTGAGGGTCGACGACCAGTTTGACCTGTGCCAACATCCGCTGGCAGCGTAAATACATGGCATCGTAATCCATAATGCCGAAGCGCCCCCATTCGGAACCGAGGAACATGTTTTCCAGCACCGACATCTGTTTCACTAACGCCAGTTCCTGATGAATTATCGCAATGCCCTTTTGCTCTGTTTCACGAATATTTTTGGCCTGTAACATTTCGCCTGAAAAAAATATTTCTCCCTGATAAGAACCGGTGGAATAAATACCACATAACACTTTCATTAGTGTGGATTTCCCCGAACCGTTTTCACCACATAACGATAATATTTGTCCGGCCTCTAATGTCAGGCTGATATTATCTACGGCTTTAACCACACCGAATTGCTTAGTAATATTTTTCATTTCTAGCAGGTAGGGCATAACCCCTCCTTAATACTGCTGATTTTATAGCATTGCGGCTACATTAAATAACGGCCATGTTAATAAATTAAATAACTGGCCGTTTATTACAAAGTCCAATCAGCAATATGCCAATCAATAAACATCTGCTTTTTTGTGGAATCCGTCGGCTATGATAGTGCTATCAATATTGCTTTTATCAACTTGAATCGGTGTTAATAAATAAGCAGGAACATCTTTTATACCATTATTTAATTTACTGTTGGCTTTTGGTTCCTCACCTTTACCCAGGGTGACTGCAATTTCTGCCGCATCATTGGCTAATTTACTGATTGGTTTATATACGGTCATGGTTTGCGTACCCGCAACAATTCGTTTTATTGCAGCCAAATCAGCATCCTGACCGGAAATAGCCACCTTCCCTGCCAACCCTTGTGCGGCTAACGCCTGAATTGCCCCGCCAGCAGTTGCATCATTGGATGCCACCACAGCATCAATCTTGTTATTGTTGGCAGTGAGTGCATTCTCCATAATTTTCAAGGCATTTTCTGGTAACCAGGCATCAACCCACTGATCACCGACAATTTTTATTTTCCCCTCTTTTATCAGTGGATTAAGCACTGTCATTTGCCCTTGGCGGAACAACTTGGCATTGTTGTCGACGGGTGACCCACCCATCAGGAAGTAATTGCCTTGCGGCACCCGCTCAACCAGGCTTTTCGCCTGCAACTCACCCACTTTTTCATTATCAAATGAGATATAAAAATCAATATCAGCGTTATTTATCATACGATCATACGCTAATACCTTTATCCCTTCCCGTTTAGCCTCGGCGATAACGTTACTTAATACTTGACCGTTATAGGGAATAATAACTAACACATCAACGCCACGATTAATCATATTTTCTATTTGTGACATCTGTGTTTCTTCATTGCCATTTGCAGATTGCACAAATACTTTAGCGCCAAGTGATCCAGCTTTGTTAACAAAAATGTCGCGGTCTTTCTGCCAACGTTCCAGGCGGAGATCATCTATCGCCATACCGATTTTAATTTCTTTACTAAATCCGGGCTGGCTAATCATCACCAGAGCGGCACATGCGGAGAGTAAAATGTTCTTAAATTTCATCTTTCGGTACCTTTCTTATTGTGCAAGCAGGGTAAGAGAAACGGTAAACATCGACTGCAATAGGGATTGTTGACGCTTATTTGCACATCGGCAATTACAGATTTTCATCCGCCAATTATGTTTTTTGGTTTAATGTTAATTTTATGATAACGATCATGTTTTCTTCCTCATAAAATGCATAATTCCATTACGGGATGTTATCCGTGTAATGAATATCTAAGCATTTTTATAATTAAGCGGTTATTTATGAGATCTACACCACAATTAATAATTCTCTGAATTTAAGTGTGAAATAACGTAATTGAGAGAATCGCTAACAACTCCGAAGATAAAAGCTCATCAGCCCGGCAAAAGCGGGGCCAGCTTCCAAGGAGTATTGCATGCAATCTTATTTTGATGAATTAGAACAAGTGCGTTACGAAGGCAGCCAGAGCGCTAACCCGCTGGCATTTCATCATTACAACCCGGATGAAATTATTCTTGGTAAGCGAATGGCCGACCACCTCCGGTTTGCGGCCTGTTATTGGCATACCTTCTGCTGGGGCGGGGCCGATATGTTTGGCAGCAATGCCTTTGATCGCCCGTGGCAGCATCCGGGGGATGCACTGGCTCTGGCAAAACGCAAAGCCGATGTCGCATTTGAATTCTTTCATAAACTGAATGTGCCTTATTACTGCTTCCATGATATCGATGTCTCGCCAGAAGGCGCGTCAATGAAAGAGTATCTTAATAATTTTGCCGTTATGACCGAGGTATTGGCCGAGAAACAAGAGAGCAGCGGCGTAAAATTATTATGGGGTACAGCTAACTGCTTTACCCATCCACGCTATGGCGCGGGGGCAGCCACTAACCCTGATCCAGAAGTCTTTAGTTGGGCTGCAACTCAAGTCTTTACTGCCATGAATGCCACCAAAAAACTCGGCGGTGAAAACTATGTGTTATGGGGCGGGCGTGAGGGCTACGAAACACTGTTAAACACCGATTTGCGCCAGGAACGCGAGCAGATTGGCCGCTTTATGCAGATGGTGGTGGAGCACAAACATAAAACCGGTTTCCAGGGCACGCTATTAATTGAACCTAAGCCACAGGAGCCCACCAAGCATCAGTACGACTATGACGTGGCTACCGTTTATGGCTTCCTCAAGCAGTTTGGGCTGGAAAAAGAGATTAAAGTAAATATTGAGGCCAACCATGCCACATTGGCGGGCCACTCGTTCCATCACGAAATCGCCAGTGCTATTGCCTTAGGTATTTTCGGTTCAGTAGATGCTAACCGTGGTGATCCACAGTTGGGCTGGGATACCGATCAGTTTCCAAACAGTGTAGAAGAAAATGCGTTGGTGATGTTTGAGATCCTCAAAGCGGGTGGTTTTACTACCGGTGGGCTGAACTTTGATGCAAAAGTACGCCGCCAAAGTACCGATAAATATGACCTGTTCTATGGCCATATTGGGGCGATGGATACCATGGCGCTGGCACTGAAAGTTGCCGCCAAAATGATTGAAGATGGTCAGTTGGATCAACGCGTTGCCAAGCGCTATGCCGGTTGGAATACTGAGATGGGTCAGCAAATTCTGCAAGGTAAACTGTCGCTGGAAGAGCTGGCACGCTATGCCGAACAGCATAACCTGAATCCGCAACATCAGAGTGGTCATCAGGAGCAGTTAGAAAATCTGGTTAACCGCTATTTATTCGGCTGATGTTTAAGATGGGGCACCCGCTGCCCCAATCTCACCTATAAGGAAGGTATATGTACCTTGGCATCGACTTGGGCACCTCCGGCGTCAAAGCAATTCTACTGGCCGAAAACGGGCAAGTAGTTGCGAGCCAAAGTGCCGCTTTATCCGTCTCGCGCCCACGCCCGTTGTGGTCGGAACAAAACCCAGCTGACTGGTGGCAGGCAACCGATCAGGCCATGCAGGCTCTGGCCGCAGCACATGATTTGCAGCAGGTAAAAGCCCTTGGGTTAACCGGGCAAATGCACGGCGCAACCTTACTGGATAAACAACATCAGGTGCTGCGCCCAGCCATTCTATGGAATGATGGCCGCAGTTTTGCCCAATGTCAGGCACTGGAGCAAGCAGTACCCGAGTCGCGCCAGATTACAGGTAATCTGATGATGCCCGGGTTTACCGCACCAAAACTGAAATGGCTGGCTGAGCATGAGCCAGATATTTTTAATCGTATTGATAAGGTACTGTTACCAAAAGATTATCTTCGTTTTCTGATCAGTGGTGATTTCGCCAGCGATATGTCCGATGCCGCCGGTACTATGTGGCTGGATGTCGCGCAGCGTGACTGGAGTGATGAGATGTTGGCCGCCTGCGGTTTAAACCGCCAGCACATGCCAGCACTGTTTGAAGGCAGCCAGATTACCGGCCATGTCAGTACAGCTATTGCCCACCGCTGGGGTATCAACACCATTCCGGTAGTGGCCGGAGGTGGTGATAATGCTGCCGGTGCTATTGGTGTTGGTCTGTATCAGACCGGACAGGCGATGTTGTCGCTGGGTACCTCCGGCGTCTATTTTGCCGTCAGTGACGGTTTTCTCAGCAACCCCGCCAGCGCAGTTCATAGTTTTTGCCATGCATTACCACATACCTGGCACCTGATGTCGGTGATGCTAAGTGCCGCATCCTGTCTTGACTGGGCTTGCCAACTCACCGGCGTCGATAATGTTCCTGCACTGATAGCAGAAGTGGAGAAAGCACCGCCAGCGGCTACCCCGGTATGGTTCTTACCCTACCTTTCTGGCGAACGGACTCCCCATAATAACCCCAATGCTAAAGGGGCATTCTGGGGCTTTACCCACCAACATGGCAGGGCAGATTTAGCCCGTGCGGTGTTAGAAGGGGTGGGATTTGCTTTAGCTGATGGGATGGATGCGGTGCATGCCAGCGGATTGCAGCCGACATCAGTCACATTGATTGGCGGGGGGGCTCGCAGTGCCTATTGGCGGCAAATGTTGGCTGATATCAGTGGCCAAACGCTGGAATATCGTACCGGGGGGGATATCGGCCCAGCGTTGGGCGCAGCCCGGTTGGCTCAAATTGCACTGAACCCAGAAACGCCATTAGCGGACTTATTACCTGAACTGATATTGGAACAAACCCATTTACCTGATACAGATCGCCATCACTATTACACTGCTCAACGGACAATCTTCAAAAAGCTCTATCAGCAATTACTGCCGTTATGTGAGTAAATAACACCTCAGGGCTGGCGAGTAATACCCCTCAGCCCTGAGCGTATTAGTAATAGTTGATTTTCACGATGGCTGTGGCATCAAATTGGCCTAATTTCACTGATTGCCCGGCAATAGCATTCAGGCTGGCAGTATAATTTTTTGTCACCTGACTCACATCGTTCAACTGTGCGAACTCGTTATAACGGTTATATACAATCGCCTGACTGGCATCATTATAAATCGTCAATTTCGTGCCGTTTTGCATATCAATGGCATTATCACCCACTAACGGATTCGTGGTTGAGAACTGCGCCTGAATAGAAAAATTGGACAAGCAACCTTGTTTGACTGCGGTAATGGAAAACGGCTGACTAATATTATTGCCGCTATTTTGTAGCAACGCTTTATTGAATACGCCAAAATTCACGATTTGCGATTCTGGATATACCACCAAGTCTGCACCGCAGGCAATAAACCGTACTCCCGTTAACCCTGATAAGGCATAGCGCAAGTTCTTTGCCCCAGAGGTCAGATTCAGCCCAGTTGAACCATCAAGTTGGAATACCGTGAAGTTATCTGCACCCACATAATAACCGCTCGAAGGTGGGTTACCGGTCACTTTAATATATAGCCGGAAAGTCACCGTAACGGTAACGTTTTGCCCTTTAACAATCGGAGAGGAATTGGTATTTAAACGGGCCGCGTTAGTTTCTAAATCCTGCCCATTATAACTGACACCTAATTGCAACCCCTGCCCCAACGATTGATGTAGCGGGTTAAAATAGAACCACACTTGGTCAACCGTCGAGCCTAATACGTTATCGCAATAGGCTGTAACAGTAATATCGTTCGATTCCCAGACTTTCGTCCCTGCCGCAACATTCGATGGTATCGCTAATTGCCCGATAGGTATCGCAGGCTTAATCACAATACCGGTTCCCTTTTCAACACAATCAAGGGCATAGGCCGCCTGCGATAACAGCAGCGTCACCAATAAAATAACTACCGAGCCACCCATCCGGCCCATTTTATTTAACATAGCATGAGTCATTGTCATTCCTTTACCGGTACCGGAACAGGCTGCGCGCATTACTTTTTCTTTTCCGCAGGTTGAATTTGGCAATCAACAGCCGAGCAGTTAAAAATACGGATGACCATGCCACCAAAATCATCCATATAACCAATGCTATAACGACTGCCACTATAACCTGGCGTCTTGGCAATCTCAGTACCAAAAGGCGCGATCATTAGGCTATCGAAACCGGGGAAATTACCGCGATTATCCTGGCTTAAATACCCTAACGTGATGTAATACGGTGTCGGGTTATGAATTTTTAGACTTTCACCTTGCTTACTAATCTGTAATTTTTCCTGCCAGACCTCGTTATAATCTGCTTTTATCGCCGTAGGGCGGTAAAATAGCTTCACTCTATTTTGAATCGCAATTTGTACCACGTTGGTCATTTCACTTTTTGGTGGTACTTCCCGCACGTTGAAATAGAATAGCGTCTCGCGATCTGTAGCTAATTTATCAGCATCAGGCAGTTTCATAATGCGCACCTGACTTTTTTGGCCGGCATTAATCCGCTGCATTGGCGGTAAAGCAACCAATGGGTTATCTACTTTCTGGCCAGCGGCATTTTCTAACCATGATTGCGCTAAATAAGGTGATGTTTTACTCTGATTTTGCAAAATAACACTGGCTGATTTATCGCTGCTGTTGAAGATAATCCGTGTCCGGTCAAGATTAATCGCCGCCTCACTGACCATCGTGGTAAGCAATAAGGCAATCCCTACTATGGCATTATTTATCTGCTGGTTCTTCCTAACCAGCATCATGTTATTAAGGTCTTTCATTTTCTGTTCCGCTCTAAATTAGATCGTTATGCTGTGAATAACTGCTTTAAGTAAGCAACAGTTTTGGGTAAAAAATAATTTACGGTCAATAATAGTTTTCGGTCAATAAACTATTTTAATTAATATTTTTCCATATTGCTGCCTAACCTACTGACAAGGAAGTAGAATTTTCCCTGAATTCATGCCGTTATTTTCCGGCAATACTATCTTGCACTGCTTTTTGCCCCACTGAACCGTCAGTTTCCCGGCATCTTCTAAGCCAGCCAAATAGGCCAAGCCACTTTCGCCTAAAATACCTACCTCGGCTCCGGTTTTATCAGCAATAACCGATGACCCAAGTGGTGGGAAACTACCGTCATTGAGGCGGATTATGGCCATAATTTGCTGACCTTTTACTGCCCTAATTTCACGGTAACCAATAGCACCTTCGGTTAGGGTTTTTTGAATAACAGTACTATAGACTTCAATATCTTCCGGCAGGCTTTGCACATCAACCCGAACGTCTGACTGCTGATAACTGGTAACGCCATTTACCACTGCCACACCAAACCGATTGGTAATCGCCGAATTATTATTCAATGACACACCTGAAACATTGCCGGTATCAATCATTATTCTTGGCTCATTACCCGATTTATTCTGGTGAGCTGAAACACCCTTCGCAGTCGCGGTTATCGAGCCATACCAGTTGGTATTCAACGAGTTATATTCATTATTTTTATGGCTGGCATCGACACCAAACTCACCATAAGGGGAGCTATGCTGATAGCCACCACGGAACACGCCATTTCCTTGCTGTATTTCAGGGCTGGCGCCCCCGGCGCTGACACGCCAGATATTCCTCGGGTCCTGGCTGTTGAAATAGGAGATATTCTGCGAGTAGCCGTTGTTCTTATCACGTTGCGCGTCATAACTGACCTGCTGCCCAACACCAATCGGGACGCTGAATGAGAAGAACACCTGATTTTCGCTTTCATACTGGTATTTCACTTTATTGGCAGAGATTGTCGTCGAAATGCCTTTAAAAGAGCCAATATCAAAAATTTTGCTGACAGAAACACCGTAATTATTACTGGATACATCATTCCAGTAAGTTTTATGGGTAGCAGATAAGTACATAGTGATATCCGGCCAGGCCAAATATTGGTTCGCGGTCACGGTGTATGTTTGCTTATCATTTTGTAGATAATTATTGCCATTTAGCCGATCCAAATACTGGCTCATGCTCATAAAGTTCTTTTCGGAAAAACGGTATCCGGCAAAGGTAATCTGGCTATTAGTCTGGTCAAAACGCTTGGAATAGTTAACCCGGTAGCTTTCACCACTCTGCTTCCCTTCATGCGGTAACTGAGAGCGGGAATGTGTAACATCGACAGACAGCGCACCGAAATCATGTAAATTTTGCCCAGCACCCATGGCTATCGCGGTGTAGTCCTGTGACGTCGCAATCACTCCGCCATACAAGGAAACATCATTAAATGCCCCCCATGAAAACTCACCATTAAAGAAAGTCGGATCACTTACCGCGTTATTGCTGCCCTGCATCGGACGGCCCAAAGCCGTTTTATAGCGGATGGCACCTTTGCGGGTTAAAAATGGTACGGTTGCGGCGCTAACTTGGAAAGTGGTTACACGACCATCTTCCTCTTCCACGCGGACATCAATATTGCCCTGTACCGCCTCACTAATATCTTGAATAACAAACGGCCCCGGAGCAACGTTGGTTTGGTAAAGGGTACGGCCATTTTGGCTCAGAATGACTCTGGCATTGGTGCGAGCAATGCCGATCACTTGCGGTGCATAGCCACGCAGTGTCGGTGGCAACATCCGCTCATCACTGGAAAGTGATGCCCCCAGAAAACGAAATGAATCGAAAATACTGGAGCTGAGATAGGTTTGACCACCAATAAATTTAGCCCCTATCGCTGGGATAGCCCGAAATGCATACACTTGTGACCAGTCAAAATTACTGTAGTGCGAGCCTTCTGTTTCATTATTGATATATTGGTAATCAGCACGGATACGCCATGGCCCCATATTGGCGCCCGCAGTTCCGTAGCTGCTAAAATTAGTGCTACTACTACCACTTTTCGGCGCATAACGATTACCAAACAGGTTGTAATCCAATATAGCGCCGGGAATGCCATCATCCCATTGAGAAGGCGGCACCCAATTAGGATCACTGTAAGCTAACCATGCTTGTGGAATAGAGATAATTAAATATTGTTTTTCTTTATCGTAATTTGCCGTAATTTCTTCTTTTTGATCAATAGAGACACACTTGCCATCATTCCATAATGTCAGCGACTCACGCACAGCCGGAGCTAACCCTAGCAGATCAACTAAATCTGGAGACAGGCATAATTTAGTTAATTTCCCATCATCGACAGGTAAATAGGGTATCAGGTAGCGCTCAGGTAACAGCCGGCCATTAATCAGGACATCAAGCAGATAATCACCAGGAGGGGTATAATCATCAACCTCAAAACGAGACAGATCGATATTACTGCGATCTTTTGCATCGATAATATTGGTATTAAACTCTACTGCTGCAGCCATTCCAGGCAATAATAAACTCAAACCTGCCAATGTTAATATTTGCACCATTCGAAAGATCATTTCTTTTCTTCTAGATTTATATTGCATAAATAAATCACTGTCTTATGGCAAAGTATTAATAAAGGGGAGTATCCTCCCCTTAAATTGAAGCTACATACGCCGCTGTAACGTCAAATAAGCAGGGTATGACCCAAAGTAATTGGTGTTTCAGCAAAGCAGCAAACAAGTGCCGCTAACGCTGCTGCAACGCCAAGTACGAAGGGTAATTTTATTTATAGTTCAGCGCGTAAGTAGCCTGGGACACGATAGTACCGGTTGTTACAGGTGCGCCAGTTGCTTCAACGCGCGCTGCGAATACTATCTGATTCGGGCCAGTTACCAGATTAACATCAGCACCGGTATCACCCACTTTCAGCAATGCGCCGTTAGTGTCGATCAGACGAATACCTGCACCACCTGCGCTACCGGTGTTTGCCAGCAATGCTGGAGAGGTTGCATCAGAAACGCCGCCGAAAGTTACGGTAACTTTAGACATTGCAGGGTAAGTTACTGAACCTGCGGTTTGTTCAGTCAGATCGCAATCTTGCAGATCAATGTTGTACTGAACGTTCTGAGAATATTTATTACCGGTTTCCAGTAATTTATTCGCTACCTGCCCCATATCTACGCTGATATCAGTAGAGTTCGGCGCGATAGAGCATGGTGCATTAATAACAGTACCGGTAAAATGAATACGGCCATTACCTTCATCTGCAGCAAATGCTTGGGAAATGAAAGCAGAAGACGCCAACGCAATAATCAATGCACTTTTCTTAAAATTAGACATATTAAAAAACCTTTATTTAGACACCATATTTAAAGAATACGCTGATGGAATGCCATCAACGGCTCACGTCATTACCGATGGCTATAACCACGATAAAATAAATAAAAAACATGAAAGTAAAAATGCAATAAGATGAAATCACAAAATGACACTAAAATTTAATTATAGGAATGCATTCCAGAATAAAAATTCCAGAATTAATCCTCAATATTTAAATTATAATCATCAAAGTGTAATTTATATTAAATAGTAACCGATACTTTATAAACTCCCATGTATTTATATTATCTGGCTGTTCTCGCCCCGACTGGACATGGGTAGGACTATACGCGATCTTTTTATCTAGTAAATACGAATTTATCGGCCAAATCGATCGTTATATATAATTTATTTGGTGTTTTATGCCATGTTTATGATCAAAACCCAGTTATTTATGCCAAATAGGCTTGACTAAGCAAGGTTATACTTCAAATATTTTTATAATATCAGCAATAAATCTTATCTGTGTTTATTCGACAAATCAGAGATATCAACAATGTTGAAGGAAAAATCCTACAAAATATAGGAATATATTCATACGCCATCAATAGAACTATTCTTTTAATTAATTCAAATTGTATATAATAAGCAATGAATACATTTTTAATGTCAAATTTTGTCGATAAAAAAGATGTTGGAAACCAAATGATATATATCCCGAGATTGCAAAATGCAGGCTAGCACAACTAATACACCAGCAAGTTGAAGCATAAGGGGTATAAACAAATGGTTAACTGGTCCCTTTTACACCCTATGATGGCCGGATTTGGCATTCCGCTCTAGTTAAAACCAGCCCATGATTGAGCTACATCCATACGGCGGAGGGCCGGAAATGACTAACAGCGCATTACTGATTATTGATGTTCAACAATCTTTCGAACATAAATCTTTTTGGCAGCAGCAAGACTTACCCGCCTTCTCGGCGGCACTGAATCTATTAATTACCGGCTGTAAACTGCGAGGAGTGGCACTGGTCGATGTTTTTCATGTCGCCCCAGAAGGGCCTTTCTCACTGGCGTCAGGCTATGTTAAACCAATGTCGCTGGTTTCCCATCAGGCAGATGTTACCGTACAAAAGCGGGTACATAACGCGCTGACTGATTCAGGTCTGGATCAGTGGCTAAAGGAAAGGCAGATAGATCATCTAATTATTGCCGGTATGCGTACTGAGCAATGCTGTGAAACCACCGCCCGTGTGGCATCGGATTTAGGTTATCAAGTGACCTTCGTGACTGAAGCTACGCTAACCTTCCCAATGATGCAGCCAAATGGTGTGGTATTGAGTAGCGAAGAATTAAAGCTGCGCACTGAAACCGTGTTAGTCGATCGGTTTGCCACCATCCGTACCGTTGCGAAAACACTGGATGCTCTGGATACTCGGCCGTCAGAGGTGGTTGCAGAAAAAACAGTAAACTGGCAGCCACAGCCTTATTTGCCACGAGATATCACCCCTGCTGACGTTAAATATCTTAAGCAGTGGCAGTTGAAGCGCTATGTTATTCGTTACTCGCAGGCCCAAGGTGACACACCATATTACGCCCCCGCTTATCAGTTAGTTGGGCAGTGGTTACCTGAAGAAGCAGAAACGGTGAACCGCCCAGGCATTGGTTTTGTGATTGAGCATCAGGGGAAAACACTGAATTACCTGATTGTTGGATGGTGGGACAATGAGAATGAATTGCGCGTGAAAGTCTGGGTACAAGAGCAGGGAGTGTGGCGTGCGGCACGGGATGAATCGTTCTGTGTGTGGGATTTGCAGGTTATGGCCTTTGAACGCGATGCTTTTGTTGCTACTTTGCTACAGCACACCCCGGATATTCCGGCTTATCTGAACCGTTATCTGACGGTAACTGTGGATTAACCATGCAACGAAATGTCTATTTCCTATTGCTTCCCGGCGTGCTGTCGCTGGATTTAACTGGCCCGGCTGAAACCTTACGGTTGGCAGGGTCATTTAATCTCTTCTATATCAGTCCATTGCCGCAAGTGACGGCTTCCACCGACATGGTGCTAGGCCAGTTACAACCACTGCCTGACCGCTTGCCAGAGGGCAGTTTACTGGTCGTGCCGGGAGTGAGCGACTCACGCCACTACTTTGCAACCGAAACGGCCGCAGTGGCCCGTCACTGGTTACAACAGCAAAAAATAGCCATTACACAGCAAAAAATAATCTTGGTTTGTGTCTGCTCCGGTGCATTACTGGCGGCACAAGCGGGGCTACTGGATGGCTACCAATGCACCACTCATCACAATGTACTTGAGCGATTACGTCAGCAGGCACCCGCCGCACAAACCAAAGAAAACCGTATCTTTGTTGAAGACCGTGGCGTGTATACCAGCGCCGGAATTACGGCGGGTATTGATCTCTCTTTGCATCTGATTAGCCGCTATTGCAGCCCACAAACTGCATTAGAAGTCGCACGGGAAATGGTGGTTTATTTTCGACGGTCTGGCGATGATCCGCAGCTTTCCCCCTGGTTACGTTACCGCAATCACCTGCATCCCGCCGTACACCGCGCGCAGGATGTGATGTCGGCAGAACCGGAAGCCGAATGGTCACTGCTTCAGGTCGCGCAGAAAGCACATGTCAGTAGCCGCCATTTAACACGATTATTCCGCGAACATGTCGGGATCAGTGTGCGTGAATTTCACGAACAATTGCGAGTCGCAGTGGCCGAAGTTCGCCTGCAAGAAGGGTTTAATCTGGAGAAAGCCGCACTGGCTGCCGGGTTCTCCTCCGGCCGCCAGCTTCGGCGCGCACAACAGCGTGGGCAGGTCGTGGTTAACTGACCAGACGCCGCCGGTCAATGCGCTGTAATCCCATGGATAGCAAAGTGCTCAGGGCGAGAGCCAGTGCGAAAACATAGAAAATATCCAGTATCGGATAACCCGTAAAATCGTAATGATGGGTGCGAATAAAGTGAATAATGAGCGCGTGGAAGCCGTAAATCGCCAATGAATGCCCGGCGAGCCAGCTTAGCCAGCCAATTTGCTGGTTCATGCAGTTTTTAAACCACACCAGCAGTGATACCGCCGCAACGAACACCAGCGGGCCACAATACATATAGAAAGTATCCGCAAAACTGCCATTAATCCGCGTCTGCTTTTCAGTTGAGATGGCAATAAATATTACGCTGGTGATAAACAGCAATGCCGCCCCCCAACTGATCACCCTGCCTTTGGTTTCCAACATTCCAATTGCCCGCCCCAACAGCGCGTACAGCAAGTAATAAAAAGTATCACCGTAGATATAGAGGTTGATTGGCAATAAATGGAAACCGCCAATCGAATATTTGCTGGCTTGGGGATTGGCTAGCACTGCCAGCAGTAAAATCACCACCGCCAGATAGCGGCCTGACACCGGTTTGACATTAATCAGTGGTGATACCAGATAAACCACGATAATGGCGTAGAAAAACCACAGATGATAAAACACCGGTTTTTGCAGGATATTCTGTAGTGAGCTCCAACCGTTGATCGGCGTCAGGATCGAAATATAAATCAGGGCAATCACACTGTAGAACAGCAGGCATAGCCCAATTCGGGTGAAGTGCTTTTGCTGTGCACTTTTTTCACCAAAAAACAGATAACCAGAGATCATAAAGAACAGGGGCACGCAGGCACGAGAAGCAGAATTGAGCAGATTGGCAATATCCCAGTTAGCCTCACCCACCTGAGCACCACTGGTGACGTAATAGGTTGTGGCATGGATCATGACCACCATAATGCAGGCCACCGCCCGCAAATTATCAATCCAGCCAATCTTATTGGTCATGCATACTCTCTATCACCTGTCAGCATACTAAAAGCGTTGATCTATTTACGGCATCAATAATCAGGTTGCAAACAATAACGTAAATTTAACGTATCCCCAAAATAATTGGCATTGCCATATTCCTCTATTGACGGCAAAATAACCGACCTGACGCGCTTTGAATGCACACCCTGCCTGAGCCGTATCCTTTTTTACGTTTATTATTAATAGCTTAATTTATGCAAACTTCATTTTCACCCGCGACACGTTTAGGTCGACGGGCGCTTTTATTCCCTCTTTGTTTAGTATTGTTCGAATTTGCCGCTTATATCGCTAACGATATGATCCAGCCAGGTATGCTCGCCGTAGTGGCTGATTTTAATGCCAGTATTGAGTGGGTTCCGACCTCTATGACTGCCTATCTGGCTGGCGGGATGTTCTTGCAATGGTTACTTGGGCCGTTGTCAGACCGCCGTGGGCGCCGCCCGGTAATGTTGTTCGGTGTCGCATTCTTTGTGGTGACATGCCTTGCCATCTTGCTGGTCAATAGTATCGAACAGTTCATCGCCATGCGCTTCCTGCAAGGGATCGGCTTATGCTTTATTGGTGCCGTCGGTTACGCCACTATTCAGGAATCATTTGAAGAAGCGGTCTGTATTAAAATTACCGCGTTAATGGCCAATGTCGCCTTGATTGCCCCATTACTCGGCCCTCTGGCGGGGGCCGCCTTGATTCATGTCGCTCCGTGGCAGGCAATGTTTGTGCTATTTGCCGTGCTGGGGGCCATTTCATTTGTGGGCTTATGGCGCGCCATGCCGGAAACCGCCGCTCTGAAAGGGGAGAAACTGTCAGTGGCAGCGATGTGGCATGACTATAAGCTGGTGCTCGCCAACCGCCGTTTCATGTGTGGTTCCCTGGCGTTAGGCTTTGCCAGCCTGCCATTGCTGGCGTGGATTGCGCAATCACCTGTCATTTTGATCAGCGGTGAGCAGCTATCCACTGTTGAATATGGTGTTTTGCAGGTGCCCATTTTCGGCGCACTGATTATTGGTAATCTGACACTGGCGAGATTGAGCGGCAAAACCAGTATTCCACGTCTTATCCGCTACGGTGCCGGTCCGATGATTATTGGCTTGCTGGTTGCCGCAGGCTCAACGCTCTATTCATCCCATGCTTATCTGTGGATGACGGCAGGACTGAGCCTGTATGCCTTTGGTATTGGCTTGGCTAATGCCGGTTTGGTGCGGTTGACACTGTTCGCCAGTGATATCAGTAAAGGTACGGTATCTGCCGCCATGGGGATGATCAGTATGATGGTATTCACCTTCGGCATTGAGTTTGCCAAAATCGCTTACTTGTGGGGCAACAGCGGTATCTTTAACCTGTTCAATCTGATCAGTGGCTTGCTGTGGCTGGGCTTGGTGATGATATTTATTCGCCGTCAGCCGGAGGCGGTTACTGCGGAGTAGTTTTAAAGCGGGAGAGAAGCAGCGCTTTTCTCCCGCTAAATATTTTTGTTAGCGTAACTTTAAAGCTGAAAAGCTGTCACGCCATATAACTATCCTTGCGAATTAGGTTAGCGCCAAAAGCAGCACCCAACAATTAATACATCTCATGCGCTGGATATCGTAAAAATTACATATTAGGAGATGTATTAAGAAATAGCCCACTGTCACGCAACAAATGGTCGTTACCTCGGCGGCGAGTAAACCCACTGCGGTCAAAGAATTCAAGGATTTGAATCGCCAGTTTGCGGCCAACACCCAGTCTATCGCGGAAATCTGAGGCACAGGCGCTGCCCTGGCTGGCATCCAGCTCACGTACCAAATCAGCGAATTGCTCAATACGCTGGCTGCGATAGTAGCGATCAGGAACAATTGCTGTGATATAGCCCAGTTGTGCCGCTTTGCGCAATAGTGTGCGCATCTCACCTTCTTCAATCTGCATCTGTGCCGCCAAATCGCGCACCCACCAAGGGTCATCGGCAAAATAGGATGCGACCTGCTGCCACTGAACCTGCTCCTCGGCAGTAAATGCCAGGCCATGAGCTGGCAGATGTAGCCAGCCACGGGTATTCTTTAGCGCCCCTTCAGCCAGCAGATCATCAATCAAACGGAATACCAGCCCTTCATCCAGCGTTGGCAACGCCATACGCCGCAAGCGCGCCCGCCCTAATCCTAACTGATCACCATGCTGTTGATGATACAGGCACAGGACATGTAATAAGGTTTGTTGCCCTTGCTGAGCATGAGGGCGCGAGAGTGCGATATCACCGGCGACAACGCTATCGGTCTGCGCCAGTAAGTCCGCCATATCACGTTCAGTTAGCTGGCGTGCCCAACTGAAGTCAGACAAAGAAACCGGCCCTTGGGCCAGATGTAAATCTAGCACTTCACGGTCAGAGGCTGCCTGGGCCAGCGCGGTTAACCAAGATAAATACGCAGGTTGCCGTTTGCCGCGTTTGGGGGCCGTCAGATGAATCACCCGAGCACCGCCCAAGGTCTTCTTCGCCGCAATATCACGCAGAATAAGACGATCGTTTTCAGCCAGCGATAGCGGGTTATCCAACAGCAGTTCAGCAAGTATCGGCTGGGGGTTCTCGTCGGTAGGTTGTGGATTGGTCAGCAGCGAAAAACGCCCGGTAATATGGCTGGCGGCATGATGCAGATGTAAAGGTTGCCAATGTTGGATCGGTGTATCAGCATCCACAATGACAAGTACCCGCTCCGTGGCCTGCGGCGGCTGTTGCGTTAATAGCCAGTCACCGCGGTTGATCTGTTGTTTGCTGATATCGCCACTGATATTCAGGGCGATACGCTGGCCAGCTTGCGCCTGTGATGTATTTTGATTTTGGGCATGGATACCACGCACCCGCACCGGACAGTCGCCGCCGGTGAGCCATAAGGTATCACCGAGTTCCACCTGACCTGCCAACGCCGTGCCCGTTACCACCAAGCCAGCCCCTTTCACACTGAATGCACGATCGATAGCCAGACGAAAGCGCCGCTGTAACCGGCTGTGCTGTGCATTTTGTTGGTGGTATTGCGCCAGATGTTCACGTAATTCGTTAATGCCACGCTCGGTCGCCGCCGCCGTCACGAACAAAGTGACTTGCTCTGCTTGCCAGCCCTGTGCCGCCAGCTCTGCCAGCACCTGCTGGCGAGCCTGTTCGATACGCTCATCATCAACCCGATCAGCTTTGGTCAGTGCCACGGTCAACGTGGGGCGACCGCTGAGGCGCAAAATCGCCAGATGCTCGCGGGTTTGTGCCATGACACCATCATCACAGGCAACCACCAGCAAAGCATGATCAATACCGCCCACGCCCGCCAACATATTGGCTAAAAACTTCTCATGGCCGGGGACATCGATAAAACCCATAACGCTGCCGTCGGGCTGGGGCCAATAGGCATAACCCAGATCAATGGTCATGCCGCGCTGTTTTTCTTCCGGCAGGCGATCCGCATTCACCCCGGTGATAGCCTGTAAGAGTGTCGTTTTGCCATGATCGACATGGCCTGCTGTTGCAATAATCATCGAGCCAATTCCCTGAGCAACGCCGCCTCATCCTCCAGGCAACGCAAATCGAGCCACAAACGCCCATCAGCCACGCGGCCAATAACCGGCTTAGCCAAACCGCGCCAACGCGCTGTTAGGGCTTCCAGAGCACTTCCACGCCCCTCTTTTGGTGCGAACGTTACCGCCCAACTGGCCAGACGGTCTACCGGTAGCGAACCGCTACCGATCTGCGACCAGCAAGGTTCTGCCGCCAGCGTGAAATCGGTGCCATAACGAGCGGTTAGAGCACCCAATACCCGTTGTGCACTCTCGGCGATAACCTGTGTTGGCCGGGTGAGTAACCTCATGGTTGGCAGCAACTCTGTCAACCGGTCTGGCTGCTGATAGAGACGCAAGGTGGCGTCCAGTGCGGCCAGCGTCATTTTATCGGCGCGTAACACCCGCTTAAGTGGGTGCTGCTGTAGCTGCTCAATCCACTGTTTTTTGCCAAGAATAATCCCGGCCTGTGGGCCACCCAGCAGTTTATCGCCCGAAAAGGTGACTAAATCGATACCCGCTGCAATCAATTGCTGTGGCATTGGTTCTGCTGGCAAACCATAGCGGGTCATATCCACCAACGAACCGCTGCCCAGATCGGTGGCGGTCGGGATGGAGAATTCATGGCCTAATGTTGCGAGTTGCGCTTCGGCAACCGAGGCGGTGAAACCTTCAATACTGTAATTGCTGGTATGCACTTTCATCAGCAGGCCAGTGTGTTCATTTATGGCTTGGCGGTAATCTTTAAGGTGCGTGCGATTAGTGGTACCCACTTCGACCAATTCACACCCCGCCTGTCGCATCACATCCGGGATACGAAAAGCACCACCAATCTCCACCAGCTCACCGCGAGAAACCACTACCTGTTTCCCCGCCGCCATTACCGTCAGCATGAGAAACACCGCAGCAGCATTGTTATTCACGATACAAGCATCTTCCGCACCGGTCAGCTCACACAGCAAATCGGCGATAGCCCGGTCACGATGGCCACGCCCGGCACCACTCAGAGAGTATTCCAGTGTTACCGCGCCACGCATCGCATCATTCACCGCAGCAATAGCTGATTCAGCCAATGGGGCACGGCCCAAGTTGGTATGCAATACGGTACCGGAAAGGTTAAAGACGGGTTTTAACGCGGATTGGCGGCTATGTAAACGCTGCTTTAATGCTGTTGGCCAGTCACTGCACCAATCAGCCAGTGAATGAAATTGGCGGATATATTCACGAGCCTCAACCTGCATTTGACGCAAAATATCGGTCAATAAAACAGGGCCATATTCAGCCACTAAAGGGGCAACATCTGGCTCGCGTAGCAGGCGATCTATTGCGGGTAACTGACTGTATAACTGATGGGGTTCTGCGCTCATACTCACTCAGGTAATAAGGTCGAAAGAGCGCCATAATAATGGTACGGCGCTCGGTCTGAGTAATTAGTGTAGCGCGATAGAATCAACCACGCTATTCACTAACGTTTGGTGTTGCTTGGTTTTTTCAGCGGCAGAGACCATCTGAATAAATACCACTTTCTTATCTAACACAGTAAAGATTGTAGTCGCTACCATCGGCGAATTTTGTATTTTTTGCTTGGTATCAAACAGGCGGAACTTATGGCCATCAACGGTGATGTCTTTTTGTCCGGTTTGTTTAATATTCTGGTACTGAGCACTGAACCCCTGCAATAACCCTTTGTTTAACGCATCAAGGGACAAATCACTGGTATCAAGCAATTCAACGCCCGGCGGGTTAGTCACCGCAGTGACGGCCATTTGTTTACCGGCAGCATCAATCAATAACAACGTTTGATTTTGCTCATTGTTTACGTCACCCGCCAATTTAGTTTGGTCAACAAATGATGTTGGTAATACAAAGGTAACCTTACCATCAAATAGACTAACCTGCTGCTGGTCAGCGGAAAGTTTAGCGGCTGGCGTGGTTGCTGCTGGCGGAGTTACTGCGGGTGTAGAGGCTACCGGAGCGGGCGCGGGTGTTGTAGCAGGGGTCGATGCAGGGGCGGCATTGTTGGTGCTTTCCTTGCTCTCCTTACTGTTATCACACGCGGCCAGACCACCTACCAACACCATCACTACCGTCAGTTTTGCGACTATCTTCAACATACAATAAATATCCTTATTTAAGTTAGCGTATCGCTCGGATGATGGAGTAGCGCCTGTCAATAAAACCAACAGTGGTTACAATGGCCATCACATGTGAGCGCGACCATTGTATAATAACCATACAAACTATACTTCTATTTTGTGACCCGGAAACCTATTCCCCTGGAAACAAGAATGGATTGATACTGCTGCGGGCGAATCCTTCACCTTCCATTTTGGCATCAAGAATAAGCGAGGCCAGATCATCAGCAACCGCTTCAACTTGTGGGTCTTTTTCCTGATAGAGAATTTTCAGGTAAGTGCCGCAATCACCACAACTTTCCGCTTTTACTGCCGCCAGTTCACTGTCCAGTGACCAGTAATTCAAATCACGGGTCTGTTCGCAGTTACTGCATTTGATTCGGACCACATGCCACTCGCTTTCACACAAGTTGCAGTGCAGATAACGTAAACCGTTTTGGGTACCGATATGCACCACGCTGGAGACCGGAATACTGCCGCAGACTGGGCAGAACTGGCGATGTTCACCATATTCAGCTCGCGCCTTACCGGGGATCTGGCTGGCCATCTGCGCCCAATACAACGATAAAGCCGCCCAGATGAATGGCGCTTTTTCACTGCCGATTTGGGCAAACTCGCGGTTTAACAGCGCATCAGCATACAGTTCCAGCTCATGTACCGATGCCTTATCCAGATTATCCAATACGGCCACAATATGATCCGGGGCATCAGGGCGTAGTTCAGCAATCAGTGCTGACAGGAGCTTACGCCAATGTTCAGTGCGAGGAAAAACACTCAGATCCAGGGGCGGTTTACCGCTGGCAGCGGATTGCTCCAACTCAGCCTGCATATCCAACACCAGCGGATGGTCATGCAGCGCTTTTTGCTGCGCTTGGGTAATTTTAGCCGCAAAATCCAGATAATCGGACAACGGGTTATCCAGCGCAAGTTGCTGTAAACGTTCAGTGCGCCGGGTATACAGGCTTTTTAAATTCGCGAAAAGTAACGGCGGGATATTCCCCGCCGTTGTGCCTTTTTCGCTTTGTTTTCCTAGTTGATCTTTAGGGACAATGCGAATACTCATCAGGGTTTCTCTTCCTGTTTTTTCTGACGCTGACTTTTGGCGTTAACCTCACGGTACCAGCGCGGATGGTGCTTTTTCGCCCACGCCGCCGGTACCCAGCCTTCTACCATCGCGGTAATGGTGCCCTTAACCCACAGGGCAGCATAAACGTGCACCATAATCACGATAATTAACCCGACCGCCGCCAGCGAATGCACCAGCAGTGCCAGGCGAATCAGCGGGATCGGGAAGGAAGGCGCAAAATAAGGCCGCCAGATAACAACACCACTGGCCAACAACAACACCAGACTGATAATAGCAGCCCAGAATACGCACTTCTGACCGAAATTATAGCGCCCCGTGTCGCCGACTTCCTCATTCATGGCGATTTTATGGATATTTTTAGCCCATTCCAGGTCTTCCTTATTGATCAGATTATGTTTCCAGTAACGGAAAAACATGATCAGGAAGGCGGCGAACATAATCACCCCGGCAAAGGGGTGAAGGATGCGTGCCAACTGCGGCGTACCAAAAATATTCATCAGCCAGTTAAATGACGGGAAGAAGAACCCCAAACCACTGATAGCGGCCAGTATAAAGCAGAAGGCCACTATCCAGTGGTTGATGCGCTCCGGCGCGCTGTAGCGCTGGATGCGTTTTTCTTTTTTCATTTGGGCGTCTCCCCGTCGTCTGAGTGCTCAGCGGTGGTCTGCTCCGGTGGCGGCAATGACGTGTCAGCAGGTGTTGAATCCGGCTTATCGTCTTCGTTCTCCTCTTCTTCAACCCGGTTCGGGCCGACACCCACATAATGGAAGATACTGGCCGCAAAGGTTGCAGCGAAGCCCACCGCTGCCAGTGGTTTCCAGATCCCCTTCCAGAAGGTGACTGTCGGACTGATGGTCGGGTTCTCCGGCAGACCATGATAGAGCTGCGGTTTATCCGCATGATGCAGTACATACATCACATGGGTGCCCCCCACGCCAGCGGGGTCATATAACCCTGCGTTATCAAAGCCACGAGTTTTCAACTCAGCAACCCGGCCCGCAGCGACTTCTTTCATTGACTCTTTGGTGCCAAAGTGAATCGCTCCGGTCGGGCAGGTTTTCACACAGGCAGGTTCCTGGCCAACACCAACGCGATCGACGCACAAGGTACATTTATACACCCGGTTGTCATCTTTGTTCATGCGCGGCACATCGAACGGGCAACCGGCGATGCAGTAACCACAGCCGATACAGTGTTCTGACTGGAAATCGACGATACCATTGGCATACTGAATGATTGCCCCTTCCGACGGACATGCCTTCAGGCAGCCGGGGTCAGCACAATGCATGCAGCCATCCTTACGGATCAGCCACTCCAGCTTGCCGCTCTCTTCATCTTCAACTTCAGAAAAACGCATCACCGTCCATGATTTAGCGGTCAGATCTGCGGGGTTATCGTACACCCCGACGTTATGACCGACTTCATCACGGATATCATTCCACTCCGAACACGCCACCTGACAGGCTTTACAACCGATACAGGTGGTGACGTCGATAAGCTTGGCCACCTCTTGCTGGTGGTTACGATCCTGTGGCGGCGGCGTAAGGGAGTTGGTGCCGGAGCGCCGTATAATGTCTTGGGTTTGCAGTGACATAGGTTCTCTCCGTTACACCTTTTCCACGTTGACCAGAAACGCCTTGAACTCTGGCGTTTGCGTATTGGCATCACCGACAAACGGTGTCAGGGTATTGGCCAGGAAGCCTTTTTTCGCCACCCCTTCGTATCCCCAGTGGATCGGGATACCAATAGTGTCAACTTCCTGCCCATGAACATTCAGCGTACGAATACGTTTGGTCACCACCGCCTTGGCTTTGATATAGCCACGGTTGGAACTGACTTTCACGGTATCGCCCTGCTTAATGCCCTTTTTCGCTGCCAGTTTTTCGCCAATTTCCACAAACTGTTCTGGCTGTGCGATAGCATTGAGCAGCACATGCTTAGTCCAGTAGTGGAAATGCTCGGTCAGACGATAAGTGGTACCGACATACGGGAACTGCTCATGAGAACCCATTGCGGCCAAATCGTCTTTAAACACGCGCGCGGCCGGGTTGGATATCACATTCGGGTGCAGCGGGTTGGTGCCCAACGGCGTTTCAAATGGCTCATAATGTTCCGGGAACGGTCCTTCTGCCATTTTGTCGATGGCAAACAGGCGGCCCATGCCCTCTGGCTGCATGATAAACGGCCCGACATCGCTACCCGGTGCCGCGGCACTGTAATCTGGGATATCAACGCCACCCCATTTGGTGCCATCCCACTCCAGCAACTGGCGTTTCGGATCCCACGGTTTACCTTGTGGGTCAGCAGAGGCACGGTTGTATAGAATGCGGCGGTTAAGCGGCCATGCCCACGCCCAGCCCAGTGTATTGCCAAGGCCGGATGGGTCAGCGTTATCACGGCGTGCCATCTGGTTACCGGCCGGTGTCCAACTACCGGCAAAGATCCAGCATCCACTGGCGGTAGTACCATCATCACGCAGATGAGCGAAGGTACTGAGCTGCTCGCCTTTTTTGACCAGCACTTTGCCGTCAGCATCGGTGATATCAGCCAGTGCTTTACCATTGCTTTCCTGTGCCACTTCTTCTGGCTCTGGATTGTCTGGCGTCAGATAATCCCAGGTCATATTGAGCACCTGTTCTGGCACTGCACCACCGTCCCGATGGTACATGTCACGCAGACGACTAAAGATACCTGCCAAAATGGCACCATCGTTCAATGCTTCGCCCGGTGAATCAGCACCTTTCCAGTGCCATTGCAGCCAGCGGCTGGAGTTAACAATTGAACCGTTTTCTTCAGCAAAACAACTGGATGGCAAGCGGAACACCTCGGTTTGAATTTTCGATGGACTGACATCGTTAAATTCACCGTGGTTTTGCCAGAAATTCGCGGTTTCAGTATTGAGCGGGTCAATAGTTACCAGGAATTTCAGTTTCGACAGTGATGCTACTACTTTGTTTTTGTTCGGGAACGACGCGACCGGGTTAAAGCCCTGGCAAATATAGCCATTCACTTTACCCTGCGACATCATCTCGAAATATTGTAATACGTCATAGCCTTTATCCCACTTCGGCAACCAGTCGTAGCCCCAGCCGTTCTCTTTCTGGGCTTTATCACCGTAGAAACTTTTCATCAAACTGACGAAGAATTTCGGGTAATTGCTCCAGTAGTTAACCTGGCCCGGCAACAGGGTTTTCGGCGTGTTGGCCTTCAGATAAGTGTCAATATCCGGCTGTTTTTCTGACGGCAGATTCAGGTAGCCCGGCAAGCTTTGTGACAGCAAACCCAGGTCAGTTAAACCCTGAATATTAGAGTGACCGCGCAAGGCGTTAATACCGCCCCCCGCCATGCCCATATTGCCCAGTAACAACTGGATCATCGCCATGGTACGGATGTTCTGCGCGCCAACCGAGTGTTGTGTCCAGCCCAGCGCATACAGGAATGTGGCGGTTTTATTGGACACACTGGTTTCGGCGAGATATTCGCAAACCTGCAAGAAATCTTCTTTTGGCGTACCGCAAATATTGGAGACCACCTCTGGCGTGTAACGGCTGACGTGTTCTTTCAGCAAGTTCCACACACAGCGCGGGTCTTGCAGCGTGACATCGCGTTTGGCAAAGCCGTTTTCATCCAACTGGTAATTCCAGGTGGTTTTGTCGTATTTGCGATTTTCGGCGTCATAGCCACTGAACAGGCCGTCATCAAAGGTAAAGTCTTCCCGCACCAGCAAGCTGGCGTTGGTATAAGCTTCGACGTATTCGCGGTTAATTTTGTTGTTGGTCATCAGATACAACAACACGCCGGACAGGAACGCGATATCGCTACCGGAGCGGATTGGCGTATAGAAGTCCGCCACCGATGCAGTACGAGTAAAGCGTGGGTCTATCACCAGCAACTTGGCATTGTTGTGGATTTTGGCTTCCATCGCCCAGCGGAACCCCACCGGATGCGCTTCTGCCGCATTACCGCCCATGACGATAATTAAGTCTGCGTTCTTGATGTCAACCCAGTGGTTGGTCATCGCACCGCGACCAAATGTTGGAGCAAGACTTGCTACCGTTGGTCCGTGTCAGACACGTGCTTGGTTGTCTACGGCAAGCATGCCGAGAGCGCGACTAAATTTCTGGGTCAGATAACCCGTTTCGTTACTGGATGCCGAGGCACACAGCATACCGGTACTCAGCCAACGGTTGACGGTAACACCGGCGTCGTTGGTCTTAATGAAGTTAGCGTCCCGGTCTTCTTTCATCAGCTTGGCAATGCGGTCAAATGCATCATTCCAAGTGATTCGCTGCCATTTATCTGAACCCGGAGCACGGTATTCAGGATATTTCAGGCGGCTTTCGCTATGGATAAAATCCACCAGCCCTGCACCTTTCGGGCACAGCGCGCCACGGTTTACCGGATGGTCCGGGTCCCCTTCGATATGGAAAATACTCTCTTTGGCGTTTTTTGCGCCGTCACCGAGGCTATACATCAAAAGCCCGCAACCAACGGAGCAATATGTACAGGTATTCCGCGTCTCACGGGCGCGCAGCAATTTGTAATTGCGCGTTTCCGCCAGCGCCACTGACGGCGTAAAGCCGAGTGCCGCGACCGTGGTTCCTGCCATACCGCCAGCGCAGATCTTAAAGAACTGCCTTCTGCTGACCTGCATGGGTCTCTCCTTCGTTCATTGTCACATTATTTCAGTTCACACTTCCCTCAACGAAACCGGAAGCGCTAAAATCGCTTACGCGATATCACCTTTATCGGTGTGGGATACATTCTTCTGGAAATAGAATTATACCCATACCATTCTTAATGTGAATGTTACCACATTGTGATTATGGGTTATAACTTTCAGGGCCGCATAGTGAGCCAGATCAAACCTTCAACAATTGACCTCTCCACCGGAATCTGCGGTGCAAAACAACTTAACGTGCTACAGCGCCATCAAATGGCCGAGCCGCAATTGGATTGGCTGGCGGAGGAAGTGCCGGTAGCGCTGGTCTACAACGGCATTTCCCATGTGGTGATGATGGCAACCCCGAAAGATCTGGCAGCATTCGCGCTAGGTTTTTCGTTGTCAGAAGGCATTATTAGCGCCCCACAAGATATCTACGCCATTGATGTGACACCAGGCTGTAATGGCATAGAAGTTAACATTGAGTTATCCAGCCGTCGCTTTGCCGGTTTAAAAGAGCGCCGCCGGGCTATGGCCGGCCGCACCGGATGTGGGGTCTGTGGTATTGAACAGCTTGATGATATTTTTCGCCCCATCACCCCTCTGCCTTTCACTCAGACCTTTAATTTGAATCAACTCGATAACGCACTGGCACAACTCAAGCAGGTACAAACTGTGGGTCAGTTGACGGGTTGCACTCATGCTGCGGCCTGGATTAATCCGAAAGGTGAATTGTTGGGTGGTTGTGAAGATGTGGGCCGCCATGTCGCACTGGATAAGCTGCTGGGGATACGGGCCAAACAGCCGTGGCAGCAAGGTGCTGTGCTGGTTTCCAGCCGTGCTAGCTATGAGATGGTGCAGAAAACCGCAATGTGCGGTGCAGAGATTTTATTTGCTGTTTCTGCTGCAACAACCTTAGCGGTTGAAGTTGCCGAGCGCTGTAATCTGACGCTGGTTGGCTTCAGTAAACCCGGTAGAGCAACGGTTTACACCCATCCGCAGCGGATTAGCGAATAGAAAGACCATACAATTAGTACGGCATTGATAATCATTTTCAATATCATTTAATTAACTATAATGATCCGAATGCTTACGCGGCGCTTACTTTTTTTGCGCCGCCCTACACTACGGAGACGATGATTATGAGTTACTCACTGCCATCCCTGCCTTATGCTTATGACGCCCTGGAACCCCACTTCGATAAGCAGACGATGGAAATCCATCACACCAAACACCACCAGACCTATGTTAACAATGCAAACACGGTGTTGGAGAGCTTCCCTGAGCTGGCTAAATTCAGCGTTGAAGACCTGATCAAAGATCTGGACAAAGTTCCTGCTGAAAAACGCACTTTTATGCGTAACAACGCCGGCGGCCACGCTAACCACAGCCTGTTCTGGAAAGGGCTGAAACTGGACACAACCCTGAAGGGTGATCTGAAAGCCGCTATTGAGCGCGATTTCGGCAGCGTAGATAGCTTCAAAGAGAAATTTGAAGCTGCTGCGGCAACCCGTTTCGGTTCTGGCTGGGCTTGGCTGGTTCTGAAAGACGACGGCAAGCTGGCGGTTGTATCTACTGCTAACCAAGATAGCCCACTGATGGGCGAAGCAGTTTCTGGCGCATCAGGCTTCCCAATTATTGGCCTGGATGTGTGGGAACACGCTTACTATCTGAAATTCCAAAACCGCCGCCCAGACTACATCAAAGCATTCTGGAACGTGGTTAACTGGGACGAAGCAGCAGCGCGTTTCACTCAAGCCAAATAAGCCGCATAAACCGTATGTTGCATATCCAAAGAACGTGGAGTTGCAGCTAACAACCCTGTAGCTTCAAGTCCGAAGGATACATGCCAGCAAGGTCATCTTGCTGGCATTTTTATTGCTAAAGTTTAGCCAATTTCTGCCGATAGATTGTCCAAGAAGGGCGTTGGTATTCATGGATATAAAGCTCATGAACTATACCCTAAATAATTCGAGTTGCAGGAAGGCAGCCAACGCACATGCAACTTGAAGTATGACGGGTATATCGTTTGGGATAAGTACTCTTGCCAAGGCTACCCCACATACCACCAACTCCCCAAAATCTTCTAATAACTAGACCTCCCCAAACTCACCTACGCTGATTGATTTGCATCAGAGACACCGCATAACGGAGAAGAACATGGCAGTATTTAGCAACGTTTTTGGCAGCTTTGAAAATATGAAAGTCGGTAAAAAGCTGGGATTAAGCTTTTTCCTGATGTTGTTGCTGGTCGGGATCATCGCCGGTACCACCGCTTATCATTTCTCCGTGATTGAAGATCATGCTTATAAAGTTGACCTGAGTTACAAAGTTAACGATGAATCCAATCAGGCAAAATATAATCGCGCATTATATGAACGTACCTACTCTCTGCAATACATCAAAGAAAATTCTCAACATATCAATAATATAAAAAATCTTCTGACCCAGAGCGAAAGTCTTAGTTGGTCGGCAGATAACCGCAAAACCATTAGCAGTATTTCCGATGTGGTAGAGGAGTATCTGCAGCAGCAGAGTAACTTCGTCAATGCCGTAGCCCATAAAGATGATGTGCGCAAAAGCTGGAATATTTCTGAAACCCAGAAGAACCTCAACGAGCTGCAACAAAGCCTACTTAATGAAGGGGCAGATACCAATACCCAAATCCTGCTAGCAGAGATGAACCAGAAGTTGATGACCGTACGCTACAACGCACGCGGCTTATTGCTGGATCGCAACCAGGATGCAGAGTCCTCGCTGATTACCTCAATCAATATCGCTAATAGTGCCGCAAATGCTTTTATGCCGGTGCTATCGGCCGAACAGCAAAAGCTGCTGGCTCCGGTTATCTCCAGCCTGAGTACCTATAAAGATAACGTACTGGCCTATTTACCGGCTTATCAGCAAGAGCTGGAGACCGGTAAAGTGATGGAGTCGAATGCCAACGAATTGAATAAACTGGCCACCCATCTGTTCACCCAAGAGCTGCAAGGGACCCACGCAGAAATCAATAATGCGCAATTGCAGTTAACTATTGCTGCCATTGCCGCACTGCTGTTTGGTCTATTGATTTCATGGCGCATGACCCGCCAGATCACGGTACCACTGCGCACCACACTGGCGATGGCAGAGCGCATTGCTACCGGTGATTTAACTGCGGCGACAACATCAAACCGTACCGATGAGTTGGGCCTGTTGATGAATGCCGTCGCCCGGATGAATGAAAACCTGCGCGCCATGATTGATGAGATCCGCATTGGTGTCAGTCAGGTGTCTCATGCCTCCGGCGAAATTGCTGCCGGTAATACCGATTTATCTTCCCGCACCGAACAGCAGGCTGCGGCTGTAGAGGAAACCGCTGCCAGCATGGAGCAGTTGAATGCCACGGTTAAGCAGAATGCCGATAATGCCCACCATGCTAATCAACTGGCAACCGAGGCATCACAAACCGCACAACAGGGCGGTAAGCTGGTTAACGATGTGGTGCGCACCATGAACGATATCTCCGGTAGCTCCAAACGTATCTCTGAGATTACTTCAGTCATTAACAGTATTGCTTTCCAGACCAATATCTTGGCCTTGAATGCTGCGGTTGAAGCCGCCCGCGCCGGCGAGCAAGGCCGTGGTTTTGCCGTTGTCGCCAGCGAAGTTCGCAATTTGGCACAACGCAGTGCACAAGCGGCGAAAGAAATTGAAGGCTTGATTGGCGAGTCAGTGACTCAGGTAAATGCCGGAACCACGTTGGTGCAAAATGCCGGGCAAACGATGGAGAATATTGTCCGCTCAGTGACCCATGTGCGCGATATTATGGCGGAAATTGCCTCAGCATCCGATGAGCAGAGCCGTGGTATCACGCAGGTTAGCCAGGCTATCTCTGAAATGGACAGCACCACTCAGCAGAATGCGGCCCTGGTGGAAGAGTCTGCCGCCGCCGCCGACTCACTGGCTGAACAAGCCATTTTACTGGCACAGGCCGTCGCCGTGTTCCGCCTATCCGATGCAGAGGCAGAATCGGCACAGAAAAACGTCGGTGCATCCGTGGCACCTAAAAGTACCCCAACACCTCGCTCTGGCACAGAAAGCAGTCGCACCACTCAGCACGATAATTGGGAAACCTTCTGATTATCCGCTAAACCGCGTTACCCGGCAGGAGTAGCCAATGCGGTTACTCCTGCCTATCTCGTCGTTTCGCTCAATCCTATCGATAACCTCTTTTACCTTGGAACCCTGCGGTCAGGCAGGGTATTCTGATTCTCCCTTCCCAACGCAGACAAGGAGAGCAGATGAAGTATCCTCAGGTTTATATCGGTAAAATCGAGCCTTATAACGGCAGTTCCCCGAGCGCGATTGGTAAACGTCAGGTTCAGGGTGGCATCATGCTCACGACGCTGGGATTGGAAGGGGATGAACAAGCCGAGACCCGCTTTCACGGTGGGCCGGACCGCGCCTTATGCCATTATCCACGAGAACACTACTCCCACTGGATAGAGCGATTCCCTGCACAGGAAGATATTTTCGCAGCACCAGCCTATGGCGAAAATATCTCAACCCTCGGCATGACGGAACAAAATGTCTATATGGGGGATATCTACCGCTGGGGAGGGGCAATCATTCAGGTGACTCAACCGCGTTCACCTTGTTACAAGCTCAACTTCCATTTCGCTATCGAGGAGATGTCGGCACTGATGCAGCAGACCGGTTATTGCGGCTGGCTGTATCGCGTAATTTCCACCGGTATTGTTAGTGAGGGCCATGCATTAGAGCTGTTGGCGCGCACCAGTGATATCTCGGTGGCAGAAGCGATTGCCATCGCCTGGCATATGCCTTTCGATAAAGAACAGTATCACCGCTTGCTGGCTGTATCAGGATTATCCACCAGTTGGAGTAAAACTATGCTAACGCGTCTTTCGCAAGGAAAGATCGAGGATTTCAATCGGCGGTTATTAGGTTCTTGATGTATTAATTATCAAATAATACAACACACGATCTTGCCAAGGACGGCAAGTTATATGAAAGAGCAGTAATTAAATAGGTAATTTTAATCACCACCTTGAATATATGATTGGGTTGTATTTGTAAATTTTATTAGAAATGATGATTATTTACTCCAATCCTCAATTCGCAGCTTTTTAACTCTTTCAAACTCTCTAATGTTATTAGTCACTAATATTGCTCCAGCCGAAATTGCGTGTCCGGCTATTGCTGCATCATTTCCGCCAATTGGCGTACCCTGCTTTGCCAGCTCAACTTTAATATTAGTGGTAGCATCTACAGCCGCTGCATCCCACGACAAGATAGCATCTAATCGTTTCACAAATTCATCTACTAAATAGTTATGTTTCGGTGATGCTTTCTTACCAATTGCACCAAACCGCATTTCTGAGTATGTAATGGCTGAAACGACTATTTTATTCTGATGCTCAATACACTGTTGTAATTTTATAATTAATTCAGCAGGGCGTTCCCGCATAATAAAAGAGCAAATATTCGTATCGAGCATATATATTCTTTTCATCATAATTCGAAGCGTCCCTCTTCGATAACGTCTTGTCTTTCCGTAAGAAAATCGTTATCCGCTTTATCTTCATCCATGAATGATACCCATGTAGGGCGGATAGGTCTTAAAATGATATTATCGCCATCTTTGAGTATTTCCAGTTCGGTGACACCCGCAAAGTCCATATCTTTTGGTAAACGTATTGCCCGATTTTGGCCATTTTTGAAAATAGAGACTGTTCTCATATTTTTACTCCTGATAATCGTGTCACTAAAGACACTAGCATATGCTTAGCATATGTCAAGAGAGATGAAAACCCACAACAAACCGGGTAGCGGCCATGCCACACACCCGGTTATTTCGAAAGTCGCAATTAGAACGCTTTTTTCGCGTAGCCGGTCACTTCTTTCAAGCCCATCTCACGGCCTAATGCCGTCATTGGGTGTACCACCACAATACCGCGTACCGCTTTCTTCAGCGTGCCCATATCCGCCTGCTCTTTTTTAGTAATAGCACGGCTGAACGGCAGTTGAGCTAGCTTTTGTGCTTCAGCACTCAGGTTTTTAACCCGCACTTCTTTCAGGCGCTGAATTTCAGCCGCCAGTTTCTCTTTTTCTTTCATATGCTGCGCGATCAAATCCATATTACCCTGTTGGATCACGGTAGGGTCTTTGTGGTTCAACGCATCCAGCATATCGCTTAGACGTTTGATTTCTGCATGTTCTTTCATAGTATTGGCCCGTACATGCCACTGATGGGCACGATATTTCGCTAAAGTTGGGGATAGGATAGCACTGATTGTGCATCAAGATAGAGAGTGTATCAGGATGCGTGCTTTTCAGCAGCAGCCTCCTGTATTGGTTGCCACTGCATGCCGGCCGGTAGGCTGCTAATTTCACAAGCAACCTCCCCGAGCCTGACCAAAGCTTGGGTATAGTGGTGGTTGAACGGATAACAGCACGAGAGGCGAAAAGCATTACGATAGCGGCCACTCGGCGAGTAAAGCGTACCGGGGGTCAGGCATATCTGTTCTTGTAGCAATTGATGAAATAGCGCCACGGTATCGACACAGGCAGGGAACTCGACCCAGAAAACAAAACCCCCTGCTGGTTGGGTCACTTTGGTCCCACGAGGGAAGTACTGTGCAATGAGTTGCTGCGCCTGTTGTACTTGTTGCGCATAACGGCGCCGTAGCCCGCGCAGGTGGTGGTCGTAACCGCCAGACTCCAGAAACAGTGCCAGTGTTTCTGATAATAACGCCGGTTCCGCCATCGACGACACCGCTTTGAGCTTATGTAATGCCTCAGCGAAGCGGCCACCATCAATCCAGCCGATACGGAAGTCTGGGGCCAGTGTTTTGGTGAAGCTGGAACAGAACAGCACCCAACCGTCGCGGTCAAAGGCTTTTACCGCTGGGGACAAAGTAGAACCGAATTGTATTTCTGCATATAAGCCATCTTCTATCAGCGGCACCTGATGATCGTTCATCAACTGTGCCAGGCGCTTTTTCGCCGCCAGTGGCATCGTAAAACCTAACGGATTCTGCACCGTTGGCATAGCGATCAATGCATTCAACCGCCCCTCCTGAAGCAGTAACTCCAACACATCCAACGATAAACCTTGCTGTGGATCGGTTGGAATCTCCACGGTTTTCAGGCCAAGGCTGGCAAGTAATGGCATCAGATAGAAATAGGTTGGCGATTCCAGCCCGACACAATCACCCGGTTTGGTGGTGACCCGCAACGCTAACTGCAACGCCTCCATACAACCATGCGTAATAGTGATATCTGCCGGATTAGCCAGCATCCCTAGGGTCATGGCGCGGCGGGCGATTTGCTGACGCAGGCGCTGGCATCCTGGTGGCAACGCGTACTGACTGATTAACTGCGGCTCACGACGCAATAGTGATGCCATGATGCGGCCCAACTTGGCGCTGGGGTAAAAATCCGCCGTTTGTGGACAGGCGAGCGAGATATTGGTAAAGCGAGGGTTTTGTTGTGCGGCAAATACCGTATCAATTAAATCCAGCACCTCATTTACCGGTTTGCCGACTGTCGCTGTTGGCACCACCGCCGTTGACGGACTACAAACATAAAACCCTGACTGCGGACGCGCTTCAATCAAGCCTCGATCCTCCAGCGTACGGTAAGCTGCCACCACCGTATTGATACTCACCTGATGGTTTTTGGCGTAACCGCGCACTGATGGCAGGCGGCTACCCGCCAGCAAACTGCCTTTCTTAATGGCCTGCGCCAGATTGTCAGCCACTTGCAAGTAGCGAATTTCATTCATAACAACGGGCATGGTGACAGTTCTCCGCAGGTTCAATGGGTACAGTTAAATCTTATACAAACTGTACCCACAACAATAGATAACTTCTGCTTCTGACGCCATAGCGGATTGCTGTTTATGCTGAATCTCTCGATAACATCAATAATATAATACCCACAGTAATTGGAGTTGCAGGTAGGCAACAAGCTTACTCACCCGTGCAGCTTCAAGTACGAAAGGGGAGGATATCCCATGCTAGACAGTGCTTTCATCAGTTACGTTACCGTTATGTCGATCACTCCAGGCCCAAATAACCTGTTATTAGCTGCATCTGGTGTCAATTTTGGCTTACGTCGTACCTTCCCAATGATGTTGGGGATTACCTTTGGCTGCGCGTTGCAATGCGCATTAATGACCACATTGTTGGCATTAATTCTCAGTTGGCTGGGGGTAATTCGCTTGCCACTGGTGACGCTGGGATGTGCATATTTATTCTGGTTATCGTGGAAAATTTTTAATTCCGGTAGCCCGAAGTCAAGAGATGGCCAGCAACCAATGGGGTTTATCCAGGGGGCTTTATTCCAGGCCATTAATCCAAAGGCTTGGCTGATGGCTATGAATGTCGCCATCTTATTTACACCACGTGAAGGTGCTACGCTGAGCCATACCCTACTGATTGTTAGTGGTTTTGCTCTGTTAAATCTGCCTTGTGTGGCCGTTTGGGCGGTGATGGGGGATCAGTTACGCCATGCGTTACGGGTTAACTGGAAACTACGATTATTCAATGGAGTGATGGGGGGCTTGATGGCAATAACAGCATTGTGGCTGTTAGTTGACGAATGGCTCAGTGTGTTGCCGTAACTCAGGCATGGCCGAGTGGTGACAGCTTGGAAACCTGTTTTAAGCTGATGCGGGAGAGCAATTCTGTAATCGAGAGCACCATGGTGGAACGCACCATTTGCTGATAACGCTGGCGTTGCATGGCAATCAGCGACGCGTCTGCTTCATCCGGGCGCAGGAAAGTGGGCACTGGCGGCAATTCAGCCACACAATGTAATTCACCAAATGGCCCGAGGATTTCGTCATCAGTAAAGCGATACTCGGTGCCATCATGGTTTAACTCCTCACGAAGCGCCATCAATAGCTCAGCATCTTCGTATTCATGACGGGTGATCACACCCAAGGCATAAACCAACTTTAGTCGCACAGATAGCTCACCAAGCGGCCCATCGCCAACCAGCAATGGCTCCACGGCATATTTCACCGCATAGTCATCTTTACGAAAAACCTGCACCACGAGAATATTCAGCGCTTCTGCCAATAATTCGACAGCAGCCATCAGGAAACTCCGAACGGTCTTGCCTGCGTTCAGATGCTCAAGTACCCGATTCTCAAATGCCTGTGTTTTTTCAATCATCGCTTGTCACTGAGGTGGTTTCAGAATATCGGGCTACGAAAAGATAAATACCGCGCAATCTGACACGGTATTTATCCCCGTCATACTTCAAGCCGCATGTGCGTTGGCTACGTTCAATAACCCGAATCACTTGACTGCGTAAGCTCATCGGGATTAATGAGCCTCATCCTGGAGGCTCACCCTACGGGCTAGCATAAATGCTGTACAAATCGGTTCCCGACCGATTTGTATCTCGCTTGTCGCCTTCCCGCAACTCGAATTATTTAGGGTATATCACCTAACGCAAACTCATTTTGTTCATCACAAAATTAGTGCGTCAGCTTGTCCTGCATGGCGTTATACACACTCACCGCCTGTTCGACAACCTCGCCATCAGCGGGTAAGCCTGAAATTTGCGCCAAAGCAGCTTTCGGCCCCAATTTCGCCAGTAATTCAACCAACTCCTGAGCTTGTGAGTCTTGCTCACTGCGATAACTCATGGCCGCCGCAATACCGGTTACCAGATTGGTGTGTGGCAGTTGATACTCAAGTGTACCCAATAGCGGTTTGATCAATCGATCACCGGCACTCAGTTTACGCAGTGGCTGACGGCCAACACGTTCAACATCGTCATGCAGGTAAGGGTTCTCAAAACGGGAGATGATTTTATTGATATAAGCGGCATGTTTTTGTGGATCAAAAGCATAGCGTTTAATCAGCACTGCACCGCTCTCTTCCATCGCGCCTTTCACTGTCTGGCGTACTGCTGGGTCCAGAATGGCATCACGGATGGTTTGATGGCCGGCCAGTTGCCCCAGATAGGCCGTTATCGCATGACCGGTGTTCAGGGTGAAGAGTTTACGCTCCACAAACGCCATTAGGTTGTCGGTCAACTCCATACCTGCAATTTCCGGTGGCGGCCCTTTGAACTGGGTACCATCAACAATCCACTCACTGAAGGTCTCTACCGTCACTGCCAGAATATCTGTACTGCCCGCTTCTGATGGCGGCACAATACGGTCTACCGCGGAATCTACGAAACCGACATGTTGCTCAACCCACGCTTGTTCACTTTCCGGTAACGCAGCGAAGACATGCTGTTTTAACTGGCTGGTACCGCGCACCATATTCTCACAGGCGATAATATTCAGCGGACGAGTATTACCTTGTTGATGACGAGCGACTAAGCCTTGTGCCACGGTGCCGGCAATACGTGCCAGAATCTGCGGTCCAACAGCGGTGGTGACAATATCGGCATCAGCAATCAGCGCCACCACGTCTGGGCTACTACTGTTTACTGCACTCACGTTTTTGACTTCTTCAACCCGCGCCTGCTCACCAACCACATTGACCTGATAACTTTTACGTTTATTCAGTTCGTCCAGCAGCGGCTGGTTAACATCTGCGAAGGTCAGTTGCGCACCGGCATCAGCAAGAAGTTTACCAATGAAGCCCCGGCCAATGTTACCTGCGCCAAAATGTAATGCTTTCATATTCGTTACCTTTTGCTGTAGAAGGGCCGTTTCTCCCAACGGCCCTATTCAGTTATTGCTGGGTTACTTTTTGCCACCCAATAAGTCCAATACTTCCTGCACGCTGGTAGTTTTACTTAAGCGCTCAATCACCGACTCATCATCCAGCGCATTCGTCAGGCTGGTAATAACATGAATATGCTCATTATTACGGGCCGCGATACCAATCACCAAACGCGCCACTTCATCTTCTTCGTCACCAAAGCGCACGCCGTCAGGGTATTGGCAGAATACTACACCGGTTTTCAACACACGGTCTTTCGCTTCAATGGTACCGTGTGGTACCGCGATAGATTCGCCCAGATAGGTGGAGGTCAGTTTTTCACGTTCCAACATCGCTTCAACATATTCCGGCTCAACATAACCGCCCTTCACCAACTGCTCACCAGCGAAGCGAATAGCTTGCTCTTTGGTGGCTGCGTGTTGATTGAGGAAAATATTCTCCGCGCCCAGCTTGAACAAGTTGGCTTCAGAGGCTTCAAAGCTATCGTCCAGCGTTTCAATCACTTTCTGAGTGCTTGCTGTCGTGTTAGCCGCCTCCACCAAACGTGCTGTCAGGTTGGTGTACAACTGGCTATCAAGGAAGTTGGTCAACGAGATATGTTGTGCCTGTGGCGCATGGCGCATGGCTCGCTCAGTCAAATCACGGTGGGTGATAACCAAGTCCACATCTTCTGGTAAGTTGTTGATAGCACAGTTAGTCACCGAGATATGTCTCAAGCCCGCATCTTGTACTTTCTTACGCAGCACACCGGCCCCCATCGCACTAGAACCCATACCAGCATCACAAGCTACGATGATTTTACGTACTGTGGTCAGGTCGCCTGCGGCAGCGGCAGCATTCGCCGCTTGTGCGCCTTTAGATTGCGCTTTCATATCTTGTATACGGCGAGTTGCATCTTCCAGGCTGTCTTCCTCGTCGTCTTTGACTTTAGAGGTTTTCAGCAAGATAGCGGATACCACGAAGGAGACGGCAAACGCAGCAGCAACTGCAGCAATGTTGGCAAAATAAGCACCTTTAGGTGTCATCGCCAATACTGCCAGGATAGAACCAGGAGACGCAGGTGATACCAGACCGCCGTTCAGCACAGTCAGAGTGAACACGCCGGTCATACCGCCCAGAATAACCGCCAGCAATAAGCGCGGGTTCATCAGCACGTATGGGAAATAGATTTCGTGGATACCACCGAAGAAATGGATGATAGCCGCGCCGCCAGCAGATTGCTTAGCGTTGCCTCTACCGAAGAACATGTAAGCCATCAACACACCCATACCTGGGCCTGGGTTTGCTTCGATCAGGAAGAAGATAGACTTACCGGTTTCAGTCGCCTGCTGGATACCCAGAGGTGAGAAGATACCGTGGTTAATCGCGTTATTCAGGAACAGGATTTTAGCTGGTTCGACGAAGATAGACGTTAATGGCAGCAGGTTAAGCTGCACCATGATATGCACACCAGCAGCCAGTGCTTTAGACAACACTTCTACAAATGGGCCGATCGCCATAAAGGCCAAAATCGCCAACAGCATACCGATGATACCGGCTGAGAAGTTGTTAACCAGCATCTCAAAGCCGCTTTTGATTTTACCTTCAACCCAACGGTCAAAGTGTTTGATTGCCCAGCCACCCAGTGGACCCACAATCATCGCACCGAGGAACATTGGCATATCCGCACCAACGATAACACCCATGGTGGTGATAGCACCTACCACACCACCGCGATCACCCCCCACCAAACGGCCACCGGTAAAACCGATCAGCAGTGGTAACAGGTAGGTGATCATTGGGCCAACCAGTTTGGCTAGTGTTTCATTTGGCAGCCAGCCGGTTGGAATAAACAGTGCGGTGATAATACCCCAGGCAATAAACGCCCCGATATTGGGCATAACCATGTTACTGAGGAATCGGCCAAAATTTTGAATTCTGACCTTTGCGTCTGGTGAAAACATAAAACACCCCTATTGGTACGCGCTAACAATAAGAGCGCGATATAATTGTTTTGTTGAGGCAGTTCTGCAAAACCCGCCGGTGCTATCGAATACAAACACGCTGTATGCAAAACAAACTCTAGCATGCTCCTTTATTCACGCGTAGCTCACTGGATTTATGTGACATAAGTCACACCAAACCCCCTATTATAGGGGTGTGTTTGTTGACGCAGATCACACTAAATGACTGTAAGAAAACCACGACGACGAATTTTTAAGCTAAAAAGCTCGATAAGAGTGATATAAATCACATTTTGCGTGGGTTAGTTTGTTTTGAAAATGTGATGTTAATCACAAGTTATTTTTGCTCGTAGAGAGGAGATGAGACATTCACCCTGCTAATAACCTCTCAGACTCAACTCTCGGTAGAAATGTGTAATAAAATAACAGGGGGAAGGGGGCACATTATTGGAGCGGGTTTCGGTTGATATGGGTTTAGTGCTTAGGTTCGGATCAGGTTTCGGTTGATAAACGCTCAGAGGTCATTTTAGCTCAGTCGCCTCAACCGAGTTAAGGCCCATAAGCGTGGGCCTTAACAATCCGCGCTTGCGCACGTATCGCTTGCCTGCGGCTCATCATTACGCTGGCGGGACGGCTTTATTATGGCCTCTTTGAGGCTACCCTTCGGGCCAACGCAAGCGTTGTTCAAAACTGCTTCGCAGTGTTGTCGCATCCCTGCTCATGACGCCTAAATCCGCCGTCCATGGCGGATTTCGCTGACTTCATTCTTCACTCGGCAGCTCAAATGTGCTTTTAAAGTCAAAAGAGAAAATCAAAACCTAAAGCGATGGTTTTGACGTTGAGCGCAATCAGGAATATTGCCGACAAGGAATGAGGGTAGAGTGAGCGGGCATGGACGCCCGCGAAAAGCGCGCTTGAGCAGGAGCGAATCGCGCTGGCTCGTCAGCCCGAAAGACGCGGACGGTTTACCCGCAGGGCAATATTTCGCGCAAGCGCGGGATTGCACAAGGGGCCACGCTTATGGCCCCTTTGCCGGTTGGTTCATCGCAGGTTAAGTAAATTCAGTTACTTTAACAACCGAACTTATTCACTTATCAAATACTAACCGAAAGAATAACTCGATCAGTCCTAACAACCGAACCGATCACCAAATCAAATCAAATCAAATCAAATCAAATCAAATCAAATCAAATCAAATCAACCAAAACCATCACTGCATGACACTCGCAACACTCTTCTGTGCCGTCATCATCGCCGGATACTTGGCGACTAAATTAGCCATCATCGTGTTATATAGCGCTGCTTGCTGTGGGGTCTGGAATTGAACGCCGCCATTATTGAAAGTGACCTGCGTTCCCTGCTGCTGCAAGAAATCACCAACTTGTGCCAGATCCTGCACAAAAGCAGAAATCACCGGCACTGCTGGGATCAACACATTGGCTGGCTGAGTCACAATATTATCGAAAGCTTTATTAAATACCACTTTCAAATCATCAGGCTGTTTCAATGCAGCAACCGCACTATCGGCTTGTGTTTTTGCCGTACGAATCTGTTGCACTAACAAGTTCAATGCACCTGCGGACTGCTGTAATGCATCACGCTTGGCGAGATAATCCTGCGCCACGCGAATCTCATTGATTTGAGCAATCGCCGGGCTCAAGCTGGCATCAACAGATTTGGTAAGCTGCTGTGAAAAAGTGACTAAAATCGCATAATCACTGACATAAGGGCCAAATTTCTGTTTTTGATCTTCGCTCAGTGTTGGCAGTTTCATCCCGCTACGCATCACTGTATTTTGCAGATAATCAATAAAAGCCTTACGTTGTTCTGGCTCTTTATCCCCGCAGGCGGTCAATTGGAACACCACCAGTAACGCCAGTAATGGCGCTAACCAACGTGAATATCGGGCTGTATTCAGTGCAAAAGTCATGTGAAACTACTCCTGTAGTAAGTACTTATTTTCACAAAATCCCATTCTTATCATCTAACGTGAGTAATAAGAATAGCTAAGGGGAGCGATATACGCTCCCCTGTGACCAGCCAAGTACAGAATTACTGTAATAACGAAATATCAGCAACCTGCAAGAATAGCTCGCGTAATTTACTCAGCAATGTCAGACGGTTGATCCGCACTGCATCGTCCTCTGCCATAACCATAACACTGTCGAAGAACTCATCGACCGTTTCTCGCAGAGCTGCCAGTTCCACCAGCGCTTCCTGATAGTGACCCGCAGCAAAGACTGGCTCCAGTTTGTCACGCAACACCACTAAATGTGTTGCCAGTTTCAGCTCTGCCGGCTCTTTTAACACCGAGGCATGCACATGGTCATTCAGGGTATCAGTGGATTTCGCCAGAATATTCGATACACGCTTGTTAGCAGCAGCCAATGTCGCTGCGGCATCCAGGGTACGGAAATAGGTCACCGCCTTCACCCGCGCATCAAAATCAGCCGGTTTGGTTGGACGACGAGCCAGTACCGCCTGAATAGTGTCAACGCTGTGACCTTCATCCTGATACCAGGCACGGAAACGGCCCAGCATGAACTCAATCACTTCATCGACCACGTTGCCATTGGTCAGCTTGCTGCCATACAGGCGCACCGCCTCTTCAGTCAGCGTTTGCAGATCAAGTGGCAAGTTCTTCTCGACGATAATGCGCAGTACTCCCAACGCCGCACGGCGTAGCGCAAACGGGTCTTTATCACCTTTCGGATGTTGACCAATGCCGAAAATACCGGCCAATGTGTCCATCTTATCGGCAATCGCTAATGCACAAGCAACTGGGTTAGATGGCAAATCATCACCGGCAAACCGTGGCTGGTATTGCTCATTCAGCGCTACAGCAACATCTTCAGCTTCACCATCGTGACGGGCATAGTGCATCCCCATCACACCTTGAGTATCGGTGAATTCAAACACCATGTTGGTCATCAGGTCACATTTGGACAGCAGACCTGCACGGGTAGCATGGCTAACGTCCGCGCCAATCTGTGCGGCAACCCAGCCCGCCAATGCTTGAATACGGTCGGTCTTGTCACGCAACGTCCCCAATTGCTGTTGGAACAGCACGGTTTCCAGACGCGGCAAATTGTCTTCCAGACGTTTTTTACGGTCAGTCTTAAAGAAAAACTCCGCATCAGCCAAGCGCGGACGAACCACTTTCTCGTTACCGGAAATAATCTGTTGAGGATCTTTAGATTCGATATTGGCAACAAAAATGAAGTTTGGCAGTAGGCTACCGGCAGCATCGTAAACCGGGAAGTACTTCTGGTCACCTTTCATGGTGTAGACCAGTGCTTCCGCAGGTACTGCTAGGAATTTCTCTTCAAACTTGGCGGTTAGCACCACCGGCCATTCAACCAGTGATGTCACTTCTTCCAGCAAGCTTTCACTCAGATCAGCAATACCGCCAATCTTCTGCGCTGCCAGTTCTGCATCACGCTTGATTATAGCTTTACGTGATTCATAATCAGCGATGACTTTACCGCGCTCCAGCAAAATCTGCGGGTATTGGTCAGCGTTATCAATAGTGAACTCAGCCTCACCCATGAAGCGGTGACCACGAATAATGCGGTCTGAATCGATACCTAACACAGTGCCTGGAATCAATTCGCTGCCTAACAGCAGGGTTACAGTATGAACCGGGCGAACGAATTGGGTTTCTTTATCACCCCAGCGCATCAGTTTTGGAATAGGCAGCTTACTCAGCGCGCTATTCACCATATCTGCCAGCAGTAATTGTGCTGATTGGCCTTTGACATGGGCGCGGTACAGCAGCCATTCGCCTTTGTCAGTAACCAGGCGTTCAGCCTGATCGACAGTAATACCACAACCCCGTGCCCAGCCTTCGGCGGCTTTGCTCGGTTTACCTTCAGCATCAAAAGCTTGCGCAATGGCAGGGCCGCGTTTTTCAACTTCACGATCCGCCTGAGCCGCGCTTAAATCGGCCACTTTTACCGCCAGACGGCGCGGCGCAGCATACCAAACCACCTCACCATGAGGCAGGTTGGCGTTATCCAGTTCAGCAGTAAAGTTGGCAGCAAAAGATTCGGCCAGAGAACGAAGAGCCTTCGGCGGCAACTCTTCCGTGCCGATTTCCACCAGGAAAGTCTGTTGAGTCATGACAGCCTCTTAGTTCTGATTCTTTTTGCACATAGGGAAGCCCAACGCCTCGCGGGAAGCATAATAAGCCTCGGCGACAGCTTTGGTCAGCGTACGAATGCGCAGAATATAGCGTTGGCGCTCGGTCACCGAGATGGCTTTACGGGCGTCCAGCAGGTTAAACGTATGGCCAGCTTTCAGAATGCGCTCATAAGCGGGCAGCGGCAGCGGGTTTTCCAGTGCCAGCAGCGACTGAGCTTCTTTCTCATACTGCTCAAAGCAGGAGAACAGGAAATCCACATCGGCGTATTCGAAGTTATAGGTGGATTGCTCCACTTCATTCTGATGATAAATATCGCCATAAGTGGTTTTGCCCAGCGGGCCGTCGCACCAAATCAGGTCATAAACGCTGTCTACACCCTGAATGTACATCGCTAAACGTTCCAGACCATAGGTTATCTCGCCAGTGACCGGTTTACATTCCAAACCGCCCACTTGCTGGAAGTAAGTGAACTGCGTCACTTCCATCCCGTTCAACCACACTTCCCAGCCCAGACCCCAGGCACCCAAGGTCGGGTTCTCCCAGTTGTCTTCGACAAAGCGGATATCGTGGATAGTCGGGTCCAGACCCAGTTCTCTCAGCGAGCCTAAATACAGCTCCTGAATGTTGTCTGGTGAAGGCTTAATGATCACCTGGAACTGATAATAGTGTTGCAGGCGATTTGGGTTCTCACCGTAGCGACCATCGGTCGGGCGGCGTGAAGGTTGTACATAAGCGGCAGCGATTGGCTCTGGGCCAAGTGCACGCAGGCAGGTCATTGGGTGGGAGGTACCCGCGCCGACTTCCATGTCCAGTGGTTGAACAATGGTGCAGCCTTGGCGCGCCCAATAGTCCTGTAACGTCAGGATCAGGCCCTGAAAGGTCTTGGTATCAAACTTTTGCATGTTGGATTCGCACGCGATACAAGTGGATTAAAATGGAATGAGTCAGTATACCCGTTGACCGTAAGATATACAGCCAGAATCCGGCAAGATGCAACAATCAAGATGGATTTGTCGATAAAATGAGCCTTTCACTGTATTCCAACTGATTATTCTGCTCTGCGCCAACAAAGGTAAAGAGTCCGTCGATAGGTTGCTAATCAGCTAATGAACAGCGATCATCCTCTGCTAAGTCAGATAATAAAAAGGAAGACGAGTTATGAGTCTACAACGCTGCGGTTGGGTCACCTCTGATCCTCTCTATCTCGCTTATCACGACACTGAATGGGGTATCCCACGGACCGACAGTCAGGCGCTGTTCGAAATGCTCTGCCTCGAAGGGCAACAAGCCGGACTGTCATGGATAACCGTGCTGAAAAAACGTGAACACTACCGCAAGTGCTTCCATAATTTTGATCCGGTGCGTGTGGCGAAAATGGGGCCAGACGATGTAGAAAAACTGGTGCTGGACAGCGGTATTATCCGTCATCGCGGTAAGATTCAGGCCATTATCACCAATGCACAGGCTTATCTGGCCATGGAAGCCAACGGTGAGGATTTTTCGCGCTTTATCTGGAGTTTTGTTGATGGCGAGCCAAAAATTAACCATTGGTGGTGTCTGGCGGAGTCACCCGCAACCACACCCGTATCAGATGCAATGTCAAAAGCATTGAAAAAAAAAGGTTTTAAATTTATCGGTTCCACCATTTGCTACGCATTTATGCAGGCCAGCGGTTTAGTGAACGACCATCTGGCAAGCTGTTTTTGTCACCCGGATAACGCCGTAAAATGATTCGACCTTACCAACCAAGCGATCTCGATGACCTGATGCAATTGTGGCTGACCAGTACCATTGCTGCGCATCCTTTTGTGGCCGAACAATACTGGCACGAGAGCGCCCCGTTGGTACGGAATACCTATCTCCCGGCGGCACGCACTTGGCTATATTTGTCAGCGGAAACTACCGGTGATGCTAACCCCATTGCAGGCTTTATTAGTATTCTCGAAGAACAACTGGTCGGCGCGCTGTTCGTCACCCAATCCTTGCACGGTAAGGGGATTGGGCAAGCGTTGATGGATTACGTTCAACAGTGCTACTGCGCGCTAACTCTAGAGGTCTACCAACGAAATCAGCGTGCCTATCACTTCTATCGTAAACAAGGTTTTACCGTAGTAGGGAAAACCTATAATGCAGAGACCAAAAACACTATCCTGACCCTGCATTGGCAGCGCCCATTTAACTCATCCCTGCTTTAACTCTCCCTGCATCTGACAAATTTTAATAACCGGTTCAAATCCATAATTGCATTACTCTATTCCTGAGCCTATTTTCCTGTGGGAATTAAGTGAGGGATTTAATATGATAGGGACATTGCTAAATATCCAATTAGCCTTAATTTTCTTAATAACATCCTCCCAATTAGCCATTGCCGATGGCATTAAAATCAAAGAAGTTTGTTTATATTCTGAAGATAAATATCAAGTTGATACTGCCGTAACGGATAACATTGAATATAGTGGATGCAGTAGAAAGGTACGGGATGCCGCAGGCACGCTAGGCTGCACCTTCATCCCCGCATTGGCGATTTATAATTATGTTACCCATAGCCATTGTGATCAGGCGGATAAATTATGGCGTCAGATATCACATTGGTTTTCCGATGATAATCAAGACAAGGTAGTCTTGATTACCGGCAACACTCCTTTACTTGAGCCACAATCCTCCCGCCGCGAAAACAACAATAACCAAGCCAGCCCGCTCGCATTTATATTAAGTAAAGTTCATACGCAATTACATCATCAAGCCCTGACATTACCGGCCAGCGCAAGATTTTGTAAAACCTCGCTAGAGAATCTCCTCGCCGCGCGCTATCCCCGCAGCCCAGATGAAAACTGCCCTCATTGGGTATCAAAAGTCTTGGCAGATTTTACCCTGTTATTCGGTCATTCTGTGCGGGACTGGACACCAGAGCAACTACAGGATGTCGTCACGCGGATTGATGAACAATATACGACGGGCTATGCAGGTAACGATCAGGCCACTGAGGGTCATCTGGTCAGTGGTGTCCGTGCGATTATCCAACAATTGGGCTTGGCTGAAACCATCCGGCAGATCACCCGCGCATTTCGCTATGCCCAATTAAATTATGCCAATTATGTCGAACATAATCCCAACGCCACACAATCACCTGCCGCTGCACAAAGTCTTCCGTTAGGGGAATATTCACTTTCGCTGGAGTCTTATCACTATCCCGCCGAGCCACCTACCGTCCGCATTCGTCAGCGTAATGCATGGGTGACCAGACCCGACTTACATTTTGAGGTGGAGATCATTGATGCCAGCACCACAGATAGATCAACGATTACTCGTGCGCACACAGTGATGGACCATTGGTTTAATACTTATCTTTTCACACCATTAGAAACTGACCAGCAAGACAATCCTCTAACTGACCTTGATCGCACCATCAGTGCCGCACGCACCACCAGTACCTCGCTGTTGCTCGAGTTGGAAAACACCAGTAATGACTATCTGTTTGTGGTGGTGCGGCTTGAGGGCGAGATTGTTAGCGTGCTGGGGGCCGCGAAGGGGAACGCTAACGATGAGTTCTATATCGATGTTTCGGTGAGCGCACCGCGCAATGTGCTAACGCCAGATGCAGAGGGAAATATTCGCGGGGCAGGTACCGCAGCAGTGTATGAATTGGCTCGTTATCTGAAAGAAAAGGGGGTGAAAACACTACGTTCTACCGTTATTTCACAACCCTCTGCCCGAGTAAAAATGAAACTAGGCTTCAAACATGATGAGTTTTGATATTCCCCCCCTTCCACTTTTCGGAGAAAACGAATAGAGGTAAAACCATGAAATTAAAAGTCATAACTAATAAATTTATGTTGCTTTCATTAATAATATTATCGCCGATGACCATGTCTCATGAAATGGACCGCGACTGCATTAAGCATAATCATTTATCACCTAATAACAGATATATCCCTCAAATAAACAACACAAAGGTTTGTTTATATAATGAAGATGATTTTCAGGGAGAATCGATGTGCTTATCTCATAAGCAAGGAATCGATTTTATCGATCAAGATGATGAGGTTATTAGAAATGACAGTATATCCTCAATCTCCATTCCAAATGGCATGTTCGCCACCATCTATAAAAATGATAGTTACAATATGCCTTACTTTAATTTAGCCGAGTCAATCGGGCAGCGTGATTTAGCTGCTTTGGATATGGATAATCAAATCAGCAGCGTTATAGTTGCTAATTCTCCCCTTAAAGTCTGTAGTGAACGTTGTATCATTTTAAAGCGAATGCAATTTCCTTTATCCAAAATTTTCGCCTCATACTGGAACAATATAAATCACCCTAACAAACAGGTTTTATTAAGTTTCGATATTAATAATACCAGTGACTTTATGGTGGGTTTACCACAAGCCCCAGTCATATGGTTATCTAACAGAGAACTTTCCATTTTTGGCCAGGTTGGTGACGAACCATTGGTTTTCCATCTCCACCCAGATGCCAATCGTTTATCCCTGACATTCCATTTGAACAGTAACAGGATTGCGATAGATTATATGGAAAGTCGTGGAACCGAACAAATTGCCTTATCGCCCACCATTGAACTTGGCACCTTCCCATTCAATAATTCCCAGTTTGATGCAAGGTTAACCATTAATAACAATGCCAGCCAGCCACTGATCATCGACCAAATAGTGATGGTTGCCAGCACTGAAGATATTCAGCCTGTGCACCACAGAAGCGAACGGGATACCGCCGGAACATTGGGTTGTACCTTTATTCCCGCGCTGGCGATTTATAATTACGTCACTCACAGCCGCTGCAATCAGGGCGATACGCTGTGGGGTAAAGTAAAACATTGGTTTTCTGATGATAACAAAGATAAATCGGTTGTGATTACCACCAAGCCACCCTTACTTGAGCCACAGCCACAACGCCCAGAAAATAGTGACAGCGCTGGACTGATGTTAACCAAGCTCGACACCCAACTACATAATCAGGCTCTTACACTCCCCGCCGCGGCGCAATTTTGTAAAACCTCGATAGATAATATCCTCGCCGAGCGCTATCCCCGAGACGTAAATTTAAACTGCCAACTGTGGGTAGCAAGAGTATTAGCCGATTTCACGCTGTTATTCGGTGATTCACTGCGCGACTGGACTCTGGATGTTCTACGCCGGGTATTAATGCAAATCCATACTAATGATACCACGGGCTATGCGGCCAGTGATCCGGCAGCAGAAAGTCGCCTGGTGAATGAGGTCCAGTTAGTTGTTCGTCAATTCGGAATAGATGAAACCATCCGCCAACTATCTCAGGCTTTTGATTATACGAGATTAAATTACGCACGTTATTTGCTACATAACCCTACCGCTACTGCCCCTCCCTCTGGTGCACAGCGCTTGCCATTAGGCACCTATTCACTCTCTTTAGCCTCTTATCATTACCCCACCGATCCGCCTACCGTACGAGTGCTTGAGAATGATCAGTGGGTCACCCACCCCGATTTATATTTTGATGTCGATATTTTTGATACCACCATTCCGATACGGCCAGATATCGATGCCGCCTTTATGGATGATGCCTTAGCGGCGGTAGGCGCATGGTCAGACATTTATAACGAGGCGCCCATCTATTACCACATAACTAGCGAACCCTGGTCGGAACATAACCGCACTATCGAAGCCGGGCGGATAAACAACTTCGTCCTGTATAGCGAATTGATCTCTTTCGAAAATAACTATGTGTACGTGGCGATACGGCTGCAAGGAGATATTGTCAACATTCTGGCAGCCCGCAGAGATGAGACTTTTGAAAATAGTCACGAGAACTACTACATCGAATTTTTTGTGACTGATCCCAACTATGTGCTGCTGCCTGATGATGAAGGAAGTGTTCGCGGGGCCGGTAGCGCCGCACTGCACGGGCTGGCACGTTATCTACAACAACATGGGGTAAAAGTTTTACGTTTTCGCACCCCGAGTCAGCCCGCTGCGCGAGTAGCCACAAAACTCAGCTTCCAGCATGATGAGTTTTGATAGTTAACACTTTTACGGTTTCCTGAAATACCCGGCAGCGAGTAAAGCGCTTTTCTGTGCTTTTTCTGCCGACAAACACAGCATTTAGACTAACGCCACAGCACTATGAGAGTTTTCTCAATGGTATTCCCCCCCTTTTTACCGGATAACGATGGCAGATAAAAACCAGCAACAGGACTTAATGCTGGTTACTGATTTTTTAATCTGCTATTGGGCGACGTTATCTATCTTTTCGCCAAAATAGAGTGCCATTTAAGGGAAATTCAATGAAAAAACGCATTCTGGCCACGGTGGCCGCCGTTGCTGTGGCGCTTACGCTTTCCGCTTGTACTACCAATCCTTATACTGGCGAGTCTCAAGCCGGAAAATCCGGTTACGGTGCTGGTATTGGTGCGGCATTAGGGGCTGGCATTGGTATGTTGTCATCATCGAAACACGATCGGGGCAAAGGGGCGTTAATTGGCGCAGCAGCAGGTGCCGCGTTGGGTGGTGGTGCCGGTTATTACATGGATGTGCAGGAAGCCAAACTGCGTGAAAAAATGAACGGTACCGGTGTTAGTGTCACCCGTCAGGGCGATAATATCGTGTTGAATATGCCAAATAATGTCACATTTGATACTGACAGCAGCAATCTGAAACCCGCGGGTGCCAACACCTTAACCGGCGTGGCGATGGTATTGAAAGAGTATGATAAAACCGCCGTCAATGTGACGGGTTATACCGACAGCTCCGGTGCCAGAGCTCATAACATGACCCTTTCACAACAACGCGCCGACAGCGTGGGTAGCGCACTCATCGTGCAGGGCGTGGCCGCTAATCGTATTCGCACCAGTGGTGCAGGCCCGGACAATCCGGTCGCAAGCAACAGCACCGCCGCCGGTAAAGCACAAAACCGCCGGGTTGAAATCACCTTAAGCCCGCTGTGATTCTTAATACTTTCTCTGCGGATAGTGCCTCAGGCTTTATCCGCATTTTCATTACAGCAGCCAATCGGTCATCATAATGACGCCAATCTAATGCGATAAGTACAACGGCGCGAGCCGGATAGAATATGCTCAACACGCTCAACCGCTACCCCTAACACCTGCTGGAACACGGCTAACTCCGCCCGACAAAAACCCTGGCAACTGGCCGCTGCGGCACAGATCGGGCAGTGATTTTCGATCAACAAGAGTGACCCATCAGCCTCCTGCTGCATTTGTGCCATATAACCTTCACGGCTGCGGATGGCCACCAGCCGCTCAACCCGCTCGGTCACACTATTTGCCCCCACCATCGCCTGACAATATTGAGTGCGGGTTTCCTGTTCGCGGCTATCAATCAGCAACTCAAGGGCGCTGTCACCCAATTGAGAACGGATTAAACCTAAGAGTTGTACCGTCAGTTCGCTGTGCGTATCAGGGAACTGCGCGTTACCCACCTCGGTTAGCTGCCATAATTGAATCGGCCGACCCACACCGCGCGTTTGCGCCTCGGAGACCACCAACCCCTCCTTAGCCAATTTGACGAATTGCTGCCGGGCCGCTTCACCTGTCGTGCCTAAAATCATCCCGGCATCACTCGCTTGCATCGGACCACGAGTTTTAAGCAGCATCAGTAGGCGTTTCGCCACCGATTGTGGCTGACTGGTGGTATGGTCGATATTCATATCTTCCCCGGTATCATTGCTAGGTTTTTTATTTTTGATCAATCAATGCCAGCATAACATTTTCCAAGCGCATGCTTGACTTATTATTAGTAACTGCCCTAAGTTATTCCAAGAATTTACTTGTTTAATTTTATCGTAACCACCAAATCAACTCAACTCAACAACCAGATTTCTGGCAGGATAGAAACGTGATAATAAATGATGCAAGCCGTTGGAGTGACCTGTTCTCCGGTAAAAATGCGGCCTTTGCCATAGCCCTGTCAGGTGGTGTGGTGTTACATGCCATCAATATCTACATCGCCACCACCATTTTACCGTCCGTGGTGCTGGATATTGACGGCCTGAGCTTGTACGCCTGGAATACCACGCTATTCGTTACCGCCTCGATCCTCGGCTCTGCCCTTTCTGCGCGCTTACTCAGTGGCTACGGGCCACGTAGCGCATACCTGTTTGCCTCGCTAATCTTTATGCTCGGCAGTGCGTTATGTGCCATGGCACCGAATATGCCACTGATGCTGCTGGGCCGCACTGTGCAAGGCTTAGGGGGTGGTTTCCTGTTTGCCCTTTCTTACGCCATGATTAATCTGGTATTTCCACAATCGTTATGGCCGCGGGCAATGGCGCTGATTTCAGGTATGTGGGGTGTTGCTACCCTGGTTGGCCCTGCGATTGGTGGCATCTTTGCTGAAATGAATGCCTGGCGTTTTGCGTTTTGGACGCTACTCCCCATCACCCTTATTTATGCCATTTTTACCTGGCGAATCCTGCCAGCGGGCCGATCCAATACCACGACAGCGTCGGCATTACCCGTCACGCAATTGATGTTATTAACCGCGATTGTTTTGACTATTTCTGCCAGCAGTATTGCCAGTAGCGGCCTAATAAACATGGTGGGTATGGTGTTTGCCATCTTACTGTTGCTGTTGTTACTGCGCATCGAGTCACGTGCCACCTCTCGGCTACTGCCAAAAGATGCATTGCGCCTTAACTCACCGCTGGCAGCACTCTATATCACCATTTCTCTGCTAGCGATCGGCATTACCTGTGAGATATTCGTCCCTTACTTCCTGCAAATCCTCCATGGTCAGTCACCGTTGATTTCAGGTTATATTGCAGCCACCATGGCGGCTGGCTGGACCCTTTCTGAAGTAATGAGCGCGGGTTGGAAGAAATCAGGCGTCCGCTGGGCGATTATCAGCGGCCCAATTATTGTGCTAGTGGGGTTAGTGGCACTGTCTATCTTGATGCCAGCCGGTTCACTCGGTGGTTGGCAACATATGGTGCCGATCGCTATTGCATTAACACTGGTCGGTTTTGGTATCGGTTTTGGCTGGCCACATTTGCTGACCCGTATTCTGCAAGTGGCTGCTGAAGAAGATAAAGACATTGCCGGAGCCTCGATTACCACAGTTCAGATGTTTGCCACCGCACTCGGTGCGGCGATGGCTGGCATGGTAGCCAACCTCTCTGGCCTTAATTCCCCAGGGGGAGTAGCGGGGGCAGAAAATACCGCCCATTGGCTGTTTATTCTGTTTGCCATCGCACCCGCATTGGCGATTATTACCGCACTACGTTGCGCTGCCATCAGTTCGCATACCCTGACGGCTAAAAATACCGCCCGCAGCGAAGCACAATAATTCGACGTCACCGACCTGCCAACGCAGGTTGGTTTTCATGCGTTGTAACATGACGAAGGTGATTAGCGCTTGATCCCACAATAGTGATCACTGGTATGCTGGCTTTAAATTTCACCCACCCAAAGTAATTGAGGTTGCGGGCAGGCATCAAGTGATGCAAACCCCGATGAACTTACACAGTCAAGTGATTCGGATTAGTGAATGAAGCTAACCCCCTACGACTTCAAGTATGAAGGGTAACGTCATTGGAGTTTGCGATGAAGCCTTCTATTGTGCTGTACAAAAGTATTCCCAGCGATCTGCATCAGCGTTTAGCCCAACATTTTACCGTAAACAGTTTTGATGGCTTAGCGCCTGATAATCAGCCAGAGCTATTGTCTGCGTTGCAACAGGCACAGGGGCTTATCGGTTCCGGCGGTAAAATCGATCAGGACTTTCTACAATTAGCACCGCGTTTGCGCGCTGCCTCAACCATTTCTGTCGGTTATGACAACTTTGATGTTGATGCCCTGAGCCAGCGTGGTGTGGCCTTGATGCACACACCAACGGTGCTGACAGAAACCGTCGCCGACACCATGATGGCCTTGGTGCTGTCTTGCGCCCGTCGAGTGGTTGAATTGGCTGAACGGGTGAAAGCCGGTGAATGGCAAGGTAGCATTGGCGATGATTGGTATGGTGTTGATATCCATCACAAAACTATCGGCATTCTCGGTATGGGTCGCATTGGGATGGCACTGGCCCAGCGGGCACATTTCGGTTTCAGTATGCCGGTGTTGTATACCAGCCGCCGCCCACATGAAGAAGCCGAAAAACGCTTTAATGCCCGTCGCTGTTCTCTCGATACCTTATTGGCTGAAGTTGATTTTCTCTGTATTACGCTGCCGATGACCGAGCAGACCTACCATATGATTGGCCGTGACCAACTGGCTAAAATGAAATCCAGCGCAATTCTGATTAATGCGGGCCGTGGGCCGGTTGTCGATGAGCCAGCGCTGATTGCCGCGCTACAAGATGGCACGATTCATGGCGCTGGGTTGGATGTGTTTGAACAAGAGCCGCTACCGATAGATTCGCCCTTACTCTCACTGCGCAATGTCGTTGCCGTGCCACATATTGGTTCCGCCACCACCGAGACCCGTTACAACATGGCTGCCTGTGCAGTGGATAACCTGATCGCCGCGCTAACCGGTACCGTGACGGAAAACTGCGTGAATCCGCAGGTTTTGCAGAAAGCCTAACCACGCCCATTGGCCTGCTAGCAGGCCAATTCCCACTCCTCCGCACGTCTCCTCCCCATAAAATCCACTCAGGGATGAGGCTATTTCCTCACCAAACGGCACACTAAACCAGCCTCAATCCGAATAAACCTCGCGCCCAAAATAGGAAGATGTGCCATGAAACATCTCAAAATATCCTTGCTGCTACTACTCTCACCGGCAGCGATGGCTAACTGGTCACTCCAGCATTTCCCGGTATTCACCGAGCAGGACAGTGGTATTTTTGTCAGTAATAGCACTCTGACTAAAGGGGAATATCCGCTCAAGTTTTATCAGAATAAACAGTGCTGGCAGCCCACCGGGCCGGTGAAGTTGAACCAGACGTTTTCGCTGCAACCCTGTCAGAATCAAGCCGATATCCAGTGGCGATTGTTCCGTGATGGCCAGTATCAGGCGCGCATTGATATCCGCAGCGGGACGCCGACACTCACTTTAAGCCTCACAGAACCTGTGGCGGAAGTGGCAAAAGTCGTAACCCACAGTTGCCAGCGCTGGAATGGCTTGCCTGTTACCGTAGATGTGAGCAAAACCTTTGCTGAAGGCGAAACGATACGGGATTTCTATTCCGGCCAAACGGCAACAGTCTCGCTGGGGAAAATCACGCTACAACCGGCCCCCGAAAGCGGTGGTTTATTACTACTGGAATCAGCCCAAACTCAACATGCCGCGCCATTTAGCTGGCAAAATGCGACTGTTTATTTTGCGCTGACGGATCGTTTTAAAAATGGCAATCCCGCCAATGACCACAGCTACGGCCGCCATGGCGATGGTATGCAGGAAATTGGCACATTCCACGGTGGCGACCTGGCGGGTTTAACCGAGAAACTTGATTATCTGCAACAACTTGGCGTTAATGCCTTGTGGATAAGTTCGCCACTGGAGCAGATTCACGGTTGGGTCGGGGGCGGTACTAAAGGCGACTTCCCGCATTATGCCTATCATGGCTATTACGGGCTGGATTGGACCCGTCTGGATGCCAATATGGGGACCGAACAGGATTTACATAAACTGGTTGAACAGGCCCATAAACGTGGTATTCGTGTTCTATTTGATGTGGTGATGAATCATGTGGGATACGCCACTTTAGCGGATATGCAAAGTTACCAGTTCGGGGCACTCTATTTGCCAGGCGACCAACTGGAAAAAACACTGGGTAAAAAATGGACCGACTGGACGCCCGGCAAAGGGCAAACTTGGCATAGTTTTAATGATTACATCAACTTCGGTGATAAAGCCAGTTGGGACAACTGGTGGGGTAAGCAGTGGATCCGCACCGATATTGGCGATTACGACTCACCGGGTTATGACGACCTAACCATGTCATTAGCTTTCTTACCGGACATCAAAACAGAATCGACTCACCCCAGCGGCTTACCGGTGTTTTATCGGCATAAACGTGATACCGCAGCGCGGGAAATTGCTGGAGCCACGCCGCGTGATTACCTAACTCATTGGTTAAGCCAATGGGTACGCGATTACGGTATCGACGGTTTTCGGGTTGATACTGCCAAGCATGTGGAGAAGCCGGCATGGCAACAGCTTAAACAACAAACCACTGCCGCATTGGCTGAATGGAAAGCGGCCCATCCCTCTCAAGCACTGGATAACTTACCGTTCTGGATGGCCGGAGAGGCGTGGGGCCACGGTGTGATGAAGAGCGATTACTACCAAAACGGCTTCGATGCGATGATTAACTTTGATTTTCAGGATCAAGCAAAACAAGCGCTAGCGTGCTTCTCTTCTATTGATAGCACCTATCAGCAAATGGCTGAAAAACTGCAAGCTTTCAATGTATTGAGTTACCTGTCATCACACGATACCCGATTATTCTTCAAAGATGATGCCCAGCAGTCATTACTGAAACAGCAACGGGCGGGCTCACTGCTGCTGCTGGCTCCAGGTGCGGTGCAAATCTTCTATGGCGATGAAAGTGGGCGGCAATTCGGCCCAACGGGTTCAGATCCGTTGCAGGGCACCCGATCAGATATGAACTGGAATGAACTCACCGGTGCCAAAGGTGCGCTGCTGACACACTGGCAAAAAGTCAGTCAGTTCCGCGCTCGCCATCCGGCGATTGGTGCCGGAGTACAACAATCCCAACAAACTGATGATTATTATGCTTTTAGTCGCCAGTATCAGGGGGATAATGTGCTGGTGGTTTGGGTCGGAGACAAGAAAGAGTAAATAAGAATATTATCCCGCAAAAACACTCCCTGCCGACACTTTCCATCGGCAGGAAGAAATCTTTCCGCATTGCACCCACTTTTATCTACGCGTATGGTACTTGTTCACTTACGGATAACAATAAATTTTCATTTATGAAGTTTTCACTTTTCGGCGATAAATTTACCCGCTACGCGGGTATTACCAGACTGATGGATGACCTCAACGACGGCCTTAGAACCCCAGGTTCTATCATGCTTGGCGGCGGTAATCCGGCACATATTCCAGAGATGGATGCCTACTTCCAACAACTGTGTCAGGAGATGCTGGAGCGCGGGCAATTGACTGAGGCGCTGTGTAATTACGACGGGCCACAAGGCAAAGACTTGCTGCTGAAAGCGCTGGCAAAAATGCTGCGCGAGGAGTTGGGCTGGCAAATTGAGCCACAGAATATTGCACTGACAAATGGCAGTCAGAGCGCATTTTTCTACTTATTTAATTTATTCGCTGGTCGCTATGCTGATGGCAGCCGCCGTCGAGTGCTGTTCCCACTGGCACCGGAGTATCTAGGCTATGCCGATGCAGGTTTGGATGAAGACCTGTTCGTGTCTGCCAAGCCGAATATTGAGCTGCTGCCAGAAGGCCAATTCAAATATCACGTCGATTTCGATCACCTCAATATTACCGATGATATTGGCCTGATATGTGTATCGCGGCCAACCAATCCTACCGGTAATGTGATTACCGATGAAGAGCTGATTCGCCTTGATGCAATAGCTCAGCAACGTGATATTCCGCTATTGATTGATAACGCCTATGGTGTGCCCTTCCCCGGTATCATCTTTACTGATGCTACGCCATTGTGGAATCCGAATATCATCCTGTGCATGAGCCTGTCGAAGCTGGGCTTACCAGGTTCCCGCTGCGGTATTGTGATTGCCGATGAGAAAGTGATTTCGGCCATCACCAATATGAATGGCATTATCAGCTTATCGCCCGGCAGTATGGGGCCTGCGATCGCTGCCGAAATGATTGAGCGTGGTGATTTGTTGCGCTTATCCAATGAGGTGATCCGGCCATTTTACTTTGAACGGGTGCAGCAAACTATCGCTATCCTGCGTAAATACCTGCCGCCCGAACGCTGCCTGATCCACAAACCCGAAGGTGCCATTTTCCTCTGGTTATGGTTTAAAGAGCTGCCGATCAGCACCGAACTACTTTATCAGCGCCTGAAAAAACGTGGCGTGCTAATGGTACCGGGCCACTATTTCTTCCCAGGTCTGGAACATGACTGGCCGCACACCCATCAATGCATGCGGATGAACTATGTGCCCGCGCCTGAGCAGATCGAAAAGGGTGTCGCAATTCTGGCCGAAGAGATTGAGCTGGCATTTCAAGAAGCGAAGTGATTATTAAGCAGCAAATTGCGTAACTTGCTATTCCTTTGGAAAATATCACCTTAGTCTTTATACGGTGAGGATAGGCAGAAGAGTAAAGCGTCCGCGCCAGGGATGGCGCGGCTCGAGCCTCCCGGGATGGATTGACGGCGTCTTTACGATCTGCCTGTTCTCACTGTATTAACACCCTATACGCAGGATAATCGGCTATCCATTACAATGTCCAGAACAGCACGGCGAGTATCTGCGGCGACATTATTCGTAAGAACATCGCCAGTGGGTAAACCGTGGCATAAGAGAGCGCTGCCGCACCGCTGGTTGGGTGCAGGCCATTAGCAAATGCCAACGCCGGAGGATCGGTCATTGACCCGGCTAACATGCCGCACAGCGTCAGATAGTTCATCTTAGCTAACATGCGTGCCAGAATCCCCACAGTCAGCAACGGGATGCCGGTAATCATCGCGCCATAACCAATCCATGCCAGCCCATCACCATTAACCAGCGTATTAATAAAATCACCGCCGGACTTCAGCCCGACCACTGACAAGAACAGCACAATCCCCAGTTCACGCAAAGCCAGGTTGGCACTCGGTGGCATAAACCAATACAACTTACCGATGCTACCAATACGCCCAAGAATCAACGCCACCACCAGTGGCCCACCCGCCAGCCCGAGCCGTAATGCTGCCGGGAACCCAGGAATGAACAGCGGTATCGACCCCAGCAATACCCCCAGACCGACACCGATAAATACCGGTAACATCTGCACTTGTTGCAACTTCTGTTGCGCGTTACCCACGACAGCGGATACCGCCTCAATCGCTTCTGGGCGACCCACTAAATTAAGAATGTCACCGAATTGCAGACTGGCACTGTTACTGGCCACCAGTTCGATACCCGCACGATTAAGGCGCGTAATAGCCACGTCATACTTCTGCTTCAGATTGAGGTCACGGATTTTCTTACCCAATACCGCTTCATTGGTTACTACCACCCGAGCGGTTTGCAACGCCGTCCCCGCAGTGGAAAGCGTAACGTCCACCTCTTCCCCCACCACCAGCCGCACTTTTTCTAAAGCTTCACGCTGACCAACCAAATGCAAATAGTCCCCCAGTTCAATCACCGTGGCGGGCAACGGTACCATCAGCAAATCACCACGTTTCAATCGGGAACAGACCACCTCATCACTATTGAGCAACGGCACATCCTGTACTGACAAACCATTCAGATTAGGGTTGCGCACCGCAACGTTCATGGTTTGCAACAATTCACGATTCTGCCCGTGGCTACTATCAAACTCTTTGGCCTCACGATCGACGTTGATTTTAAAGAATAAACGAATCAGCCACATCACCAGCAAAATGCCACAAATCCCAAATGGGTATGCCATGGCATAACCCATCCCCATTTGGCTAACCAATTGAGGTGGTGACCCCAAATCAGTAAGGATCTGCTGTGCCGCCCCGAGTGCCGGTGTATTAGTCACCGCCCCCGAAAATATCCCCAAAATAATCGGCAGCGGCACGGCAAACAGTTTGTGAATAATGGCAGTCACTAACCCACCGACAATCACCATCAGAATGGCAAAGCAGTTAAGTCGTAACCCCGATACTCGCAGTGAAGAGAAGAACCCCGGTCCGACTTGAATACCAATAGTGTAGACAAACAGAATCAGACCAAACTCCTGAATGAAGTGCAGCATGTCCCCATTAAGAACAACGTCATAGGTTTGTGCAAAATGGCCCACAATAATGCCGCCAAACAGCACCCCGCCAATACCTAATCCAACACCATAGACCTTCCAATTACCGATCCATAACCCCAATACAGCGACCAGCGCCAACATACTGACGGTAAGGGCGATAGCACTCATAAATCACTTCCTTGCCTAAGTTTAAAAACCGGTCGGCCATGTGAAATATCACCAATGTCATACATAGCCTTAAATTCTTATATCCTAAATAATTCGAGTTGCAGGAAGGCGGCAAGCGAGAGAACCCCGATGAGCTTACATGAGTAAGTGATTCGGGTGATTGAACGCAGCCAACGTACATGCAGCTTGAAGAATGACGGACATATAATTAGTAGGGATTCTGTCAGAAGGGGGAACGGTTGAATGTGTGATACACCACAAAATGCACCGGAGAGCGGGGAAACTCTCGGTTAGAAAACGCCGCTAACAAAGCGGCGGCGTTAAGTAAGAAGGGTATACCGGCACCTCACGCAGAGGTACCGGTCATCATAATTACTGCTGTTCAGTTTGCTCGGTTGCCGCCGGGCTATCTAATACTTGACGCTCCGCAGGTGCAGCATTGCCGATGGTAATACGCTGTGGTTGCAGCGCTTCTGGCACTTGGCGCAGCAGATCAATATGCAGCAGGCCATTTTCAAACTGAGCATTATCTACATTCAGATGCTCAGCCAGAGTAAAGGTCAATGAGAACTCTTTACGTATCAAGCCTTGATGCAGGTATTCAACCTGTTTTTCTACTGGCGCGGGCTTACCGCGTACCGTCAGGCGTGGGCCTTCTACTTCGATATCCAGTTCGCTCTGCTTAAATCCGGCTAATGCCAGTGAGATGCGATAGTGGTTATCATCAGTTTTCTCAATGTTATATGGCGGGAACCCTTGGGCATCCTGACTGCCTTGCATTGAGCTGGCCAGTTTATCAAAACCAATCCACTGACGAAGTAAAGGTGACAAATCATAATTACGCATAAATATAACTCCTTCTAAGAAGCGAGATAATAGAAAGCCGGTCAGTCCCCGATTACGGCAGACTTGGCTCAGTTATTAATAATGTGACTTAGCCATATTATTGAAAAAACATATTAAGCTGATTGCTTAATTTCAATACGGCGCGGTTTTAAACTTTCTGGTACCAATCGCTCAAGATCGATATACAGTAAGCCATTCACTAAGTTGGCACCTTTAATTTTAATGTGCTCAGCCAACTGGAATTTCCGCTCGAAGTTACGCTCAGCGATACCTTGATATAAATAGGTGCGAGCTACAGGCTCACCAGCATGAGACCCTCGAACAATCAATATGTTATCCTGAGTAACAATTTCCAACTCCTGCTCTGCAAAGCCTGCCACAGCAATAGCAATGCGGTAGTTGTTTTCATCTACCAACTCGACGTTATAGGGAGGGTAACCGCCATTACTTTGGTTCTGGCCAGATTCTAATAGATTAAATAACCGGTCGAAACCGATAGCTGAACGATACAATGGAGCAAGCTCGGAATTACGCATAAAAACTGCCTCCTAAATATATTAGCAAGGGTGTTATCCTATTTTTAATTAAGCCTTCCACTATGGACAGACTAATGGTCTGAATACCCTATCGGCGTATTCTCTCTGACCTGATAATAAGATGGTATCGGTCTTGTTTTTTTCAAGAGTAAAATCAAAAAAAATTTACACGAAAAATCTCAATAGGATGTTTATTAAACTAATATTCGATAAATCAGCTGTTATAACTTACACTTAAGTTAAATCAGTCCACAAGATTGAATCTTTGACCATCGGAAGTGTCTGTAAATGGGTGTAACAATTTACGACAAAACCTGACATAGTGTCGTGTCAGTTAATCACGGTATCATGAGAGCTGAGTACAACAATGAGAAATACAGTTATCCCTTTTGTTACCGGTTGTTCTCTGCTGTTCGTTAGTGGCTGCTCAAGCATTATGACCCATACCAGCAGCAGTCAAGGCTACTACTCTGGCACTGAAGCCAATGTGGCGATGCTTAAAGATGACAATACCGGCTGGGCGCTACGGCCCCTGTTGGCAGTAGATCTGCCCTTCTCTGCGGTGATGGATACCCTGCTCCTACCCTACGATTATCTGCGCTCAGACAATGAAGACAAAATGGCCAGCTCACCGCGCGAGCGTATCCGTCAATCGGAAACACAAAATCAGCAACCGACACAAACTGTCAGTGCACCGATACAGTAATCACAGCTCGTGGCCTCTCCAGCCCCTGACCGTATTAGCTAAGGGGCCTAGCTTACATTCACAGTAAATATTTGCACCCACCCATCTATTTCCCGCATAAATGCTACCTTATTACCGTCTGGTGCAAAAACCACCGCATCCGCCAGTGGCGCAACCGTACTGCGAGCCGTCAAACGGCGCAGTTGACCGGTGGTGCTATCACAGAGCATCACACTGTTATCACAGACAAAAGCCAAACTACCGCCCTGTGGATGCCAGCTAAATGCTGATTGAATCCCTCCCTCGCTGAATGTCAGTTGCCGTAGTGAGTCACCATTGGGGGAAACCAGCCATAATTGTACGATACCGCTATCATCTTTCATCAAACAAGCAATGGCACTGCCATCCGGCGATGAACGCAACCAATGACGCGGGCTGGTAGCAAGACCAGGGAAAGGCCGCTCGCTGGTGTAAGTTAGCCGCCGCTGAATCACCCCTGCGGGTGGCGCAGGTAGCGTGCTTTGCGTCCCCTCAAGTGGCATCGTTCCGGCACGGGCATACTCTCGGTCATGTTCGGGCAAATCAGCAATAAAGATTTCTGGGATTTTTTCGCCCTGTGCTGAAAGGGTGTCGCCGATAAAGGCCAATGCCCAACGCTGACGGGTACCGTCCGTTTTAAGATACCCCTGCGTACCAATCCACCCCTCCTCGTATGCCCGATTTATCTGGTCGCTGCCCGCTTGTGGTATGGGCGTGGTGTGACTGACCAAAACACAGAAATGGCTGCCATCATATTCACGAGGATGCTGTTTAGGTGGATTCACGCCATGCAGCGGCAGTGCAATACCCACGTTGCGACAATCCAATAACGGGTCTAATTCATGTAATACATGGTCGTTATAGGTGAAGCTAAGGCGGCTGCCGTCTGGGCTGAAAACATGGACATGGCTACCACCACGCAATGCCCCACGGGTATAGGGCGGGGTGATATCCATCGCATCCAGTGTTACCGCCAGCTCTCTATCCGGTTCGGACACAATCACACCGCGCCGATGATGAAAATCATAGTGCCAGTGGCTATCCGGGTGCTCTGGCCCGTGGATAAACACATAACGCGCGGGTGAGTCTGGGCTGACCGTCACCACACCAACATGCGCCCCCTGCTGAGCGCGATAAATCACCTCAATATCACCAGTAATACAATTAACCCGCTCAATCGTTAAGCCACTAAAAGTGCTACCATTGGGCCGCACATCATAGGCCAACCATTGGCTATCAGGGGTCCAGACATTGATATTAGTGAGTTGATGACCGCGAGGATCAAAGGTGAGTTGCTGTTCTTGTGAAGGGGCATCTTGCTGACAGGTCATCTTGGCTCCGGTGATACGGAAGGCTAAATCATTTATACGAATTATATCACCACCCGGTGCTCTGTCTCTGGTCAAATGCTCTGCATATCACCACTATCAGCGACATGCAGAGTCAGGGTTTATCCCACCCGTTCAACATCTCCGACCAGGAAGATATAAGAGAGTGCGCCCATAAATGCCACTGCTGCGATATAAATCAGGGAAGGAGCAAAACCATAATCCTGTGCCAGATAACCGACCACCAGTGGAACCGTGATCCCCCCCAGCCCACCGACAAAGTTAAAGACGCCACCCGTCAGGCCAATCAACCGCACTGGTGCCAATGATGAAACCAGTGACCAGGTAATAGAAGCGAAGCCGTTACCGAAGAAAGCCAACCCCATTAACACCATAATCCAGAACGGATCGTTGGTATAGTTAGCCCCCATAATGCAGGTAGAAAGCAATAAACCGCAGATAATTGGTGTTTTACGGGCAAAGCCAATGGACTTGCCTTTGCGCACCATGCGATCGGCCACTAGCCCAGAGAGCAATACACCAAAGAAAGCCGCCAAAAACGGTACGGTGGTCATAAAACCGGCAGTCAACGCACTGATATGTTTCTCTTGGGTCAGATAGTTAGGGAACCAAGTCAGGAAGAACCACAGCGTCGAGGTTATGGCAAACTGCCCAATATAGACGCCAACCAGTTTGCGGTTAAATACCAGTTTCCACTCAGCAGCGGTGATGGGGGTTCGGGCTTTTTTCTCGCTCGCCGCATCACCATCAACAATACCGCCACCCGATTGAATGTAATCCAGTTCGGCCTGATTAATACCTTTGGATTTACGTGGTGGCTGATAAACAAAGTGCCATATCAATGCCCATATAACGCCGATCCCCCCAGTGATAATAAATACCCAGTGCCAACTGAGGACTTCCTGTACCCAAATAAGTAATGGAGTCAGAAATGCCAGGCCGACAAACTGACCTGAGGTATAAAAACCAACTGCTGAGGCTCGCTCCTGCTCTGGGAACCAACTGGTGACAATGCGGTTATTGGTTGGGAAAGCAGGCGCTTCAAATAAACCGGTAATCGCACGTAAACCAATTAAGGTGCCCAGCCCGTTCGCAAACCCCTGTAATAAGGTCGCGACTGACCACCCCAAAATAGCAATGAAATACGTCATTTTGGAGCCAACGCGATCGAGGAACCAGCCTCCGGGGATCTGGCATAAGGTATAGGTCCAGGCAAAAGCGGAGAAAATATAACCCATCTGGGTTTTGGTGATACCAAATTCTTCCTGAATATGGGCTGAAGCAACGGCAAGGTTGGCTCTATCAACATAACAAATGACAACCGTGACAAATATCATAAATAGTGTCAGATAGCGCCTTTTGCTTGGGGCAGTAGCTAAGGTCATTTCCATGGTAATGATCCCAATTATAATCGGATTAATATACGCCGAAGCTCCCTGCCCAAATTGCTGATAACACTGTCGCATTACCGTATTTTGGGCGCAAGGGAACTCCTGCGTGTAGGGTCGCAATAAATTGTTATTTAATATAATTTCTATTTTTCCACCCGAATTATTAACCGGAAGAAAATAGTTTTTTAACGGCTGATATACGCTTTATCTTTGTTAGGATTATTTCCCTGATAATTGTATTAGATAATTTATTAATTAATCGAACGAGGGCAACTTACCATTCGGCGACGGCACCATCAGGATAGCGCCAAACCGGATTTCTCCAATCAGGGGCATTCTTGCTGCGTTCAATCACTAATTCCTCATTGATTTCTACCCCTAAGCCGGGTTTCGTCAGTGGATAGAAATGACCATCGGTCATTTTGAAATCGTCTTTATTAATCACATAATCCAGCAACTCAGCACCTTGGTTGTAATGAATCCCCATGCTTTGCTCCTGCAAGACTGCATTGCGGGCGACAAAATCAAGGTGCAAACAAGACGCCAATGCAATTGGCCCAAGTGGGCAATGTGGTGCTAATGCCACATCATAAGACTCTGCCATAGCGGCAATTTTAAAGCACTCAGTCAGGCCACCAGCATGAGATAAGTCAGGTTGAATAATTGCCAGCCCGCCATCGGCCAATACCCGTTTAAATTCAAAACGGGAGAACATCCGCTCGCCTGCTGCGATAGGAATATGGGTTTGTGCCGCCAGACGGGGATAATATTCTGCCTGTTCAGCTAATACGGGTTCTTCAATAAACAATGGGCGATAAGGTTCCAATTCTTTAATCAGGATTTTTGCCATTGGCGCATTAACCCGACCATGAAAATCTAAACCAAATTCAATACGGTTACCAAAGGCTTCACGAATTTGTGCTACGACCGCTACTGCGGCATCAACTTTACGGGCATTATCAATCAGGCCCATTTCCTCACAGCCATTGAGTTTAAACGTATCAAAACCAATCTCAGTAAGTTTATTAATACCGCTAATCACATCAGACGGACGATCACCGCCAACCCAACTGTAAGCTTTAATTTTATCGCGAACCAATCCACCCAATAATTGGTAAACCGGAACTCCCAACGCTTTACCTTTAATATCCCATAGCGCCTGATCGATGCCGGCAATAGCACTCATCAGAATAGGACCACCGCGATAGAAACTGCCGCGATATAATGTCTGCCAAATATCGTTGATACGCGCCGGGTCTTGCCCGATAACATATTCCGATAACTCATGTACCGCAGCTTCAACGCTACGAGCACGCCCTTCAATTACCGGTTCACCCCAACCAATAATGCCTTCATCTGTTTCGATTTTCAGAAACATCCAGCGTGGGGGTAAACGGTAAGTGGTTAGCTTGGTAATTTTCATTTTGTAGCATCCTTAAAGGCTTTAATAAACGCAGCCGCTTGTTGTGCGGTCTGAGATACCGATTGGCCTGCGCGGTAAAGGTCACCGCCCAAACCAGCACCAGCACAACCCGCAGCCAAATAAATAGACAAATTCTCAGGTGTAATCCCACCAACGGCAAACACCGGCACCTCAGGGGGCAATACGGCTTTTAATGCTTTGATATAGTCGGGACCAAAAGAGACCGAGGGGAAAATTTTCAGGGCTTGCGCGCCTGCATCCAGCGCCGTGAAAGCTTCAGATGCGGTGGCACACCCAGCGCAAACCGTCATGCCTAACTCAACAGCCCGACGGATCACCGCCGGTTGGGTGTTCGGCGTGACCACCAGCTTGCTGCCCATGCTATGCAACACATCCAGTTGCTCGGGTTTCAGTACCGTGCCCGCACCAATTAATGCACGATGACCAAATTCCGCGACCGTTTGCGCGATACTCACTTCCCATTGTGGGGAATTCAGCGGAATTTCAACCGCATCAAAGCCTGCATCAAGCAGAGCGGCCACATGGTCATGAACTTCCGCCGGTGTGATGCCGCGCAAAATGCCAATCAATGGCATGTTAGTATTCCATTTCATTTACAATACTCCTGATTCCCGCTTGAAAAGCCTGATCGCCATCCAACACCTGATAAAGCATCCCAGCCATCTCTAACCCTTGGGTATAGCGCTCAACCAGTTTAGGATTGCCAATCACCGTAATACACTCACCAGCAGCGAGCGGATATTGCTGCTGCATCTGCACGATTTCATTGCCTATCAGCAGGCCAGAAAGCCAGTCGCCGACCGATGTTCGCTTCAATCGACCCAACACATGGGCAGCACGCGTCTCAAACAGACAACGCATGATATTGCTGTCATTAAAGCTTTGCGTCAGGCCATCGATAAACGCAGTATTGTCCGGTAATTGAGCCTCCAGCCCTGCCCCCACCAATGAATTATTCAGCAGCAAATAGTGCAATTCACCTGTCATCAGAGTGCGGAAATCCATGACCTGGTCACCCTGCATTTGCACCCATTTACTGTGAGTTCCCGGCATTAAATAGACTGATGAAGGCCGTTCGCTATACGCACCGATCAGTTGGGTTTCTTCACCACGCATCACGTTGCGGTTATCTGGCTTATCAACACATAAACCGGGGATAATCCATGCCCGAATTGGCTCAGCCTCCGCCACACAAGTTAATTGACGCGATACCTGCGTAAGACGGGTTGGGCAAGCAAGATAAGGCACTGAAATCCAACCCGCATTGCTGCCAATCATGCCCGCCATCAGCACTGGCAAGTCATACTGTTGCTGCTGCTCACGCCACGGCGCGATAACCTGCTGAAATATCTGCTGCGCACTTTGCCCATTAAAGCGAGTGACCCCAGCTTCGGATCGCAACATATCTACACATTCACCACGTAAATAAAGCCAAGCACGCAGATTGGTCGATCCCCAATCAATGGCGATATAGCTTTTATCCATAACTCTGCTCACTCATGTAATATCCTTTAGCCGTTTAGCGGAGCTGGCTATCATGGTTAACGCAGCCCGTTCTGCCGCATCAGCATCTTGATGGCGAATAGCGTCATAAAGATCCTGATGCTCTTGTAATGTGCGCGGCATGTTTTCTTCATCAGGCATGTAGGTTCGTTCAAACACCGCCCGTTGCAGAGAGCTGATTGCCACACTGAGTTGCTGTAATACCGGATTGTGTACCGAAGCCAATACCGCCTCGTGATAGCGGATATCCGCTTCGTTAAATTCGTCTCTATCTTGATGATTGGCGATCATTTCATTGAGTGCCGTTTCAATCACCGCCAGCTCTTTCGAGGTTGCCCTTTCGGCAGCCCAGCGGGCGATAGTTGGCTCGACCAGATTACGCACTTCGCTCATCGCACTGATTAAACGTGGGTCATAATCACTGGCCAGCGCCCATTGCAGTACATCGGTATCGAGATAATTCCACTGATTACGGGGCCGGACAAACGCCCCACGAAAACGTTTCACTTCAATCAATCGCTTTGCCATCAGCGCCCGAAAAACCTCACGAATCATGTTACGAGAGGTTTGAAATTCCTCACAAATTTCCGCTTCAGCAGGCAACGGTGAGCCCGGTGGATATTTGCCCTCAACAATCTGCTGACCAATAACCAAAATAATGCGGTCTGTTTTACTGAGTTGTTCTTTTGTCATGTTCGCTCCGGTTATTTCAGGTTAACCAATAATGATTCCCTTACTTTACGCATCTCTTGATTAACCGTCCCCACAACGCCGCACAATTTTCAAATTTTGTCATTCAACACAAACAGATTGTAGAGCTATATTTTATTTTTGTACTACAATTTGGATCGCAAAATAAGCAATCCATCACAAAATGAATGAAAAAAACGGCATAACCCCTGTGCATTTAGAAATAAAAGTCTAATATGGATTTTTAATTCCAAATAAAATGACCTATGCTTAATCGATACCAGCCCATTGCCGATGCAATCGCCACCCTTTTCTCTCCCTATGCAGAAGTCGTCATTCATGACTTAACCAGCCAAAAATTGGTTTATATCGCCAACAACTATTCACAGCGGGAATTAGGGGAAGACTCCAATCTCAGTGAGTTGCGATTTGATCAGCACTCACAGGTGATCGGGCCTTACCAAAAGCGTAATTGGGATGGCCGTCAACTGCGTTCCATCAGCACGGTATTACGTGATGACAATAGGCAGCCAATTGGATTGTTATGTATCAATCTGGATATCACCGTATTTGAAAGTGCCAAAGCAGCACTGGAGCTATTCCTGTCAGGGCAACAACTACAGCCACAACCGGATGTGCTGTTTCAGGATGATTGGCAGGAACGCATCAACACTTATATCCATCATTGGTTACAGCAGCAGCAGCTCACGCTAGCAGCTTTGAATAATGCTAGCCGCCGGATGCTCATTGAGACCCTCTATCAACAGGGCGCATTCAACGGTAAGAATGCAGCCGGTTACGTGGCAAAAATCCTCGGCATTGGTCGGGCGACTGTTTATAACCATTTGAAAAATATAAAAACCAGCTAAAGGATTTTAAGGAACCGTCATGAATACATTATTCGATGCCATTAAAGAAGCTCATCAGGTATTACGCCCACAAGTGAGAGTGACGCCGCTGGAATATAGCCCATTGCTATCGCAGCACAGTGGCTGCGAAATCTATCTTAAGTGCGAGCATCTGCAACATACCGGTTCTTTTAAATTTCGTGGAGCCAGTAACAAGTTGCGTTTGTTGACCGATGAACAGCGCCAGAACGGCGTTATTACTGCCTCGACCGGTAACCACGGGCAAGCTATGGCGCTAGCGGGGAAACTGGCAGGAGTGAAAGCCACCATATATGCGCCAGAGCAAGCGGCAGCTATCAAGCTGGAAGTTATTCGCGCACTGGGCGGCCATATTGAACTGGTAGCAGGAGATGCTTTAAATGCCGAACTGGCTGCGAGTATCGCCGCAGAGCAGCAGGGCAAAGTCTATATCTCTCCTTATAACGACCCGCAAGTGATTGCCGGGCAAGGTACCTGTGGCATGGAGATGGTGGAACAGCAACCAGACCTTGATGCTGTGTTTATTGCCGTTGGCGGTGGTGGCCTGATTTCTGGTATTGCGACAGTTTTAAAGAAATTATCGGATAAAACACAGGTGATTGGTTGCTGGCCGGCGAATGCCACCAGCATGTATACCTGCCTGCAAAATGGCCAAATTCAGGAAGTGGCAGAGCAGGAAACCCTGTCTGACGGTACCGCCGGAGGTGTTGAACCCGGAGCCATCACCTTCGCACTTTGCCAACAGTTGATCGATCAGAAAGTCCTGGTGAGTGAGCAGGAAATCAAAGATGCCATGCGCTTGATTGCCCACACAGACCGTTGGATGATTGAAGGTGCTGCTGGTGTGGCATTAGCGGCAGCGTTGAAACTGGCACCACGTTGGCAAGGTAAGAAAGTGGCAGTGGTACTGTGCGGTAAAAATATCGTACTGGAAAAATATCTGGGAGCCATCGCCGAATGCTAATTTTGAGTAAGCAACAAATTCTTGACAAGTTCGATGCAGATGCCATCACCTTGCTGCTCAAAGAGGGCTTTATTGCATATAGCCAGCAGCAAGTGCAAATGCCCCCAGTGCAACATTTGCTGTTTGGGCAAGCCAACGGTGATTGCTGTATTAAAAGTGGGTATTTGCAAGGTGACAGTCAGTTTGTGGTAAAGGTTTCCGGCGGTTTCTATGATAATCCCGCGCAAGGATTGGCCAGTAATCAAGGGCTGATGATGGCCTTTTCCGCCCTTACTGGCGAGCCACAAGCTATCTTGCTCGATGAGGGGTGGCTAACTGCGCTGCGTACTGCGCTGGCCGGGCGAATTGCCGCCGAGCTTTGCGCACCAAAACATATCAGTGCTATTGGTATCATCGGTACCGGTATGCAGGCACGGCTACATCTGATGTACCTAAAAAGTGTGGTGGCATGCCGTCAGCTATGGGTTTGGGGTCGCAGTGAAACGGCATTAGAGGAGTATCGGCAGTATGCTGAAGATGAAGGTTTCGCGGTTAATACTACACTGAATGCCGCAAAGTTAGCCCGTCAATGCCAGTTGATTATCACCACCACACCGAGCAGAGAACCTATCTTGCAAGCGGCGGATATTCAGCCAGGAACCCATATTACGGCGGTCGGTGCAGATAGTGCAGGTAAACATGAGCTATCCCCTGAACTGGTAGCTAAAGCCGATAAAATATTGCTGGACTCATGGGCGCAATGCTCAGAATTTGGTGAGATTTCGCAGGCATTCCAGCAAGGGCTATTAGCAACTCACACCTTAACTGAGGTGGGTTCAGTTTTAGCGCAAGGTATCTCTTTTAGAGATAATGACCAACAGATCACTCTGGCGGATTTAACCGGATTAGGGATTCAGGATGTGCAAATAGTGAAAGGGATTCTAGGGTGATAAAAGAGAGGGTAGGCTTTTAGATTTTCTCTGTTGACCTTGAGCGCAATCAGGAATATTGCCGACAAAGTTTACAGGCCGAATGAGCCGCATGGACGCGGCGAAAGGTGCTGTCGAGCTGGGAGCGAGTCAGCACCGGTTCGATTAGCCGGTAAGCTGCCGGAGGGTATGGCGAAGCCACAATATTTCGCGCAAGCCGCAGGTGCAGGAGGGCCGGCCAGCCCTCTTGCTTGGTTGAGGCATAACGGTCGGCAATAGCAACAAATTGAATATCAACCGAAACCTGATCCGAGCAGCAAATTAATGAGCTACTGCATCAGTTAAATATCAAAGTACAAATTTCTCTATCGCTACCGCCACACCGTCTTCACTGTTGGTGCACGTGACAAACTGCGCTATCTCTTTCAATTCAGGGATAGCATTCCCCATTGCAACACCGACACCAGCATAGTTAACCATCGCAATATCATTACCCTGATCACCCAAAGCCATCACATTTTCCTGCGCAATGCCTAAGTGATCTGCCAGCATTTTCACCCCAGTCCCTTTATCCACTCGCTTACTCAGGATTTCCAGATAAAACGGTGCACTCTTCATGATAGTGAAACGCTCAAAAGCTTCGGCTGGCATCATCGCTAAGGCACGATCCAGTTTTTCTGGCTCGTCAATCATCATCACTTTAGGAAAACGTAATGTTGGGTCCATCTCTTCGATTGCACGATATTTCAATGGAATACCGGTCAATAACACTTCATGTAGGGTGTATTTGCTGATGTCTTTGTTCGCGGTATATAAGGTATCAAAATCAAAAGCCTGGAAGCTAACATCCATTTTGCGCGATAAAGCCTCGAAATAGAGGTAATCCTCAAAACTGATAGTTTCCTGCAAAATACACTCACCCGTGGCGGCTTTTTGCACTAATGCACCGTTATTGCTGATGCAATAATCACCACTGTTTTGCATATTTAATTCACGTAAATAACGTTGGACCCCAATATAGGGCCGACCCGTGGCCAATACCACACAGACCCCTTTAGCCCGGGCAGCATCAATAGCCTGCTTTACCCGTGGAGTGATTTCGTGCTGCGGATTCAGTAACGTGCCGTCCATATCGATAGCGATCAGTTCAATAGCCATAGGTCCTCACATTTATTTAACTAATGCCTCATGCTAACGCGATTCAGCGCTCAAATGCTAGTGAATGGGGTATGAGAGCCAATGGAATAAAAGCGTACGCGCGAGAAATCAATCAGGTAACGACGCATATACAGTCCCGACTTGGACTGGCACTGCAACTGGCATCAGCACAATTTCCCGCCATATATCTTGTATTGGGGTGACAGATTTCTTTGCGTAAACCGGATGTACGAATGATGCGTTTTTTATCCTCAATTAGCATGATCACCCAGGCCCGTCGCTGCCTGCCGCAAGAAGTGGAACGATGACATCACTGAACGGTGTTGGAATATTATGCGCACGCCCGCACCGCTGCACCACGCCGTTACGAATATTCCATTCCAGCGGACGATTCGCCTGACGGTCGGCAAGGATCGAAGTACCTAAATCAGCCGGGGCGCGATGAAAGCCATCCACAATCTCCTGCGGCACGTCATCACTTAGTTTTGCGCCTTCAGCTCGCGCGATGGTGAGGCATTCCCGCAGATAAGCGAGTGCCAACTCGGTGATGTCGGGACGTGTGTACATGCCAGCACGGCGATTCGCCAGTACCATCAACCCCGCCACCGCGTTCTGGAGCAGCTTGCGCCAGGCGATAGAGGTGAAATCAGCCGCCAGCTCGACTAAGCAACGGGTGCCACTTAGCGCGGTGAGCACCAAATTCGCCGGCGGAGAATCCGGCAAGGTAAGACGTGGTTTAGCACGCAGCCATACAGAAGCATCCGGTTCACGCTGTGCGGGGAACCACACTACTGAAGGCAGAACGGTGGCGCCACATACGTAAGGCGCAAGTTGGCTCATCTGCTCAACACCATTTTGCAGTGCGCACACCACGGTATTCTCATTGCATAAAGTCGCCAGCCATGGCGCTGCCGCGTCAACCTGAGTCGATTTTACAGCAACAAAAACCAGATCGACCGGCCGGGTAATCGCTGCGGGATGGATCTGCACTGGTCCGGGTACAATAATCTGGCCGCCGTCATAGCGTAGCTCTAGCTGCGAATGCGCAGTTCGACCGCAAAGTACCGGTGTACGTCCCACCTCATGCAGTACTGCTGCGATGGTGGTGCCAATAGCGCCCGGACCAATAAGCGCAATGGTTGGATTCAAAGACATCTTTCATTCTCCTGATTATCCTATGCTGTCCTGCGGCAACCTGATTGGGATATTCCATGCCCCCCAACCGTTACCTAATGAGGATCGAACCGATAGCAATTACGGTGCACGCCACCACTTTTCTGATGGACAGCGATTTGCCAAGAAATACACAACCTATCACCACGGCAAACAGCACGCTAGCTTCACGCAAAACTGACATCGCCCCATTGGCACATCCGACATAGCGTAAACCTGGTTTGCTGCTCTTGAGTTGATTTTGAATGTCATAACCCGATGAATTCTCAATGGGGTGCAAATAGGCAAAAAAAAGCCCAGAGGCAGCTTACTGCCCTGGGCTTTTCTATCCGATCAATCGCTTATCGGATTAAATATCGATATTGGCTGCGCGTAACGCATTCTCTTCGATAAAGGCACGACGAGGCTCAACCGCATCACCCATCAGGGTGGTGAATAACTGATCCGCTGCAACGGCATCTTTCACCATCACTCGCAGCATACGGCGGCTGGTTGGGTCCATGGTGGTTTCCCACAACTGCTCTGGGTTCATTTCACCCAAGCCTTTATAGCGCTGAATTGCCAAGCCACGGCGAGACTCTTTCACTAACCAGTCCAGCGCATCTTCAAAGCTTGAAACCGGAACTCGGCGTTCGCCACGTTCAACAAATGCGCCTTCTTCAATTAAGCCACGCAGTTTTTCGCCCAGTAGGCAGATCTTGCGATACTCACCGCCGTGGACAAAATCAAAGTCCAGATCATAATCGGTATCTACACCGTGGGTACGGATACGCAATATTGGCTCGAACAATTGACGCTCACGGTTTTCGCGCACCACAGAACTGTAGCTGCTGCCGTGCTGCTCTTTTTCATTCAGTAACACCACCAGTGAATCAATCCACTGTGTCACCACTGCTTTATCGCTCAAATCCTCTTCTTTCAAGGTTGGCTGATAAATCAGGTTATTCAGCAAAGCACGCGGATAACGGCGCTCCATACGAGCAATGGTCTTCTGAACGCTATAATGCTCAGCAACCAGTTTCTCAAAATGCTCGCCCACTAGCGGTGGTGCCTCAGGATTGACGTGCAATGCAGCGCCATCCAGTGCCAGTGTCATCTGATACTGTTCCATCGCATCATCATCTTTGATGTATTGCTCTTGTTTGCCTTTTTTCACTTTATACAGTGGCGGCTGAGCGATAAACACATGGCCACGCTCAATAATTTCCGGCATCTGACGGTAGAAGAAGGTCAATAGCAACGTGCGGATGTGAGAACCATCCACGTCGGCATCGGTCATGATAATGATATTGTGGTAGCGCAGTTTGTCAGGGTTATATTCATCCCGGCCAATACCACAACCCAATGCAGTAATCAGCGTTGCGACTTCCTGCGAAGAAAGCATTTTGTCAAAGCGCGCTTTCTCAACGTTCAGGATTTTACCTTTCAACGGCAAAATGGCCTGATTCTTACGGTTACGGCCTTGTTTCGCAGAGCCGCCCGCAGAGTCCCCTTCCACTAAGTAGAGTTCGGACAACGCGGGGTCACGTTCCTGACAATCTGCCAGTTTGCCCGGCAAACCTGCCAGGTCCAGCGCGCCTTTACGGCGTGTCATTTCACGCGCTTTACGCGCGGCTTCGCGCGCGCGGGCAGCATCGATAATTTTGCCAACCACGATTTTGGCGTCGGTTGGGTTTTCCAGCAAATACTCAACCAACTTCTCGTTCATCAGCGTTTCGACCGCAGTTTTCACTTCAGAAGAAACCAATTTATCTTTAGTCTGTGAGGAGAATTTAGGGTCCGGCACTTTAACAGAAACAACAGCAATCAGGCCTTCACGGGCATCATCACCAGTGGCGCTGATTTTCGCTTTCTTGCTGTAGCCTTCTTTGTCCATATAGCTGTTCAGCGTACGGGTCATCGCCGTGCGGAAGCCCACCAAGTGAGTACCACCATCGCGCTGCGGAATGTTATTGGTGAAGCAGTAGATATTTTCTTGGAAACCATCATTCCACTGCAATGCCACTTCCACACCGATATCATCTTTCATGGTGGAGAAATAGAACACTTTCGGGTGGATCGGGTTTTTGTTTTTGCTCAGATACTCAACAAACGCCCGAATACCCCCTTCATAATGGAAGTGGTCTTCTCTGTCGTTACGTTTGTCTTTCAGTTTGATTGATACACCGGAGTTCAGGAACGACAGCTCGCGCAGGCGTTTAGCCAGAATTTCATACTGGAATTCGATGTTATTGGTGAAGGTCTGGAAACTTGGCCAGAAACGCACGGTCGTCCCGGTCAGATCGGTTTCACCCACCATTTTCAGCGGTGCCTGAGGCACGCCCATTTTGTAGGTTTGCTCGTGAACTTTGCCATCACGGCGAATGACCAGTTCCAGCTTTTCAGACAGGGCGTTAACAACGGACACGCCCACGCCGTGCAAACCGCCGGAAACTTTGTAAGAGTTATCGTCAAATTTACCGCCAGCATGCAACACGGTCATGATGACCTCTGCGGCTGATACCCCTTCCTCTTCGTGCATACCGGTTGGGATACCACGGCCATCATCCTGCACAGAAACAGAGTTATCCGAATGGATGGTGACTATAATTTCTTTACAGTGGCCAGCGAGGGCTTCGTCGATAGCGTTGTCCACAACCTCGAATACCATGTGGTGCAGACCGGTACCGTCATCAGTATCACCGATATACATGCCCGGACGCTTACGAACCGCATCCAGCCCTTTTAATACCTTGATACTTGAGGAGTCATAAGTATTCGACATCAACGTTTCTCGCTCATTTTTAATCCTGTGGTTGAACCTCTATTTTGCCATGTTCCACGCGGAACATCTTGCCCTTTTCGCCTACCATGTCGGCAACTTGCTCAGCACTCACTGCGCTGACAAAAACCTGTGCCTGGGTAGCCTTGAGACGCTCGGCCAATAATCGACGACGGCCGGTGTCCAATTCGGAAGCAAAATCGTCAAGCAGATACAGGCAACGCCGCCCGCTCTGTCGGGTGAGAAACTCACCCTGCGCTAACCGCAGTGCGCACATCAGCAACTTCAACTGACCACGCGATAGCAAATCTTCTACCGGCGTACCCTCGGCCCGAATGCGGAAATCCGCTTTATGTGGCCCGATGGCGGTATAAGTTAGCGCGCGGTCACGCTCAAACTGGCGTTCCAGCAACTCACCATAGTCACTCTCTTTATCCCAGCCGCGCTGGAAAGAGAAACTCAAGGCAAACTCTGGCAGGAACAGGGAGCATGTGGCTGAAATATCTGCCGCAATTGCATCACTGTATGCCGCCCGCCACTCACTAATGCGTTCAGCCAGTGGGATAATTTCCTGATCCCAAGGCCGGATTTGCGCATAGCGACTAACCTGGCGCAGCGCGGCGTTGCGCTGCTTAAGTAATCTTTTTAGATTGCTCCAGGCCGTAAAAAAACCGGGTTCATTATGAAAGCAACCCCAGTCTAAAAAAGCGCGCCGGAATTTTGGCCCGCCATTCAATAAGGTGAACCCCTCAGGGGTGATCAATTGCATGGGCAGCATTTGCGCCAATTCGGCCACTTTGTGGCCGTCAGTGCCATCGATCCGCACCTTGCTATCACCCTGCCGGCTTTTACTTAGCCCAATAGATGATTCACGTTCATTCACATCAACCCGGCCATGTAACACAAACTCGGCACAGTCGTGACGGATCACTCTGCCTGCTTGTAAACTACGAAAAGCCCTACCATGGCCAAGGGTATAAATCGCTTCTAACACACTGGTTTTACCGCTACCGTTGGGGCCAACTAAAAAATTAAACCCCGCTGCCAGCGCCAAGTCTGCCGATTCGATATTACGAAAATCTTTAATTAACAACCGTGTCAGAGCCATGCTGCAAATGTCTTCATTATTGAACATCAAACCATCAAGGGCGTTATCGCATTACCTCTGAAAGAGGGCGTAATTGTCGCAGACAGATTGGGTGCGGACAGCGCACAACCACCGGAGCGTACTTAATGTACGTGAGGATGGTGAGCACTGCCCAATCCCAAGCTGGCAAGTAAGATAGCCCGCTATAGTTCAAAGACGCATTGGCATGACAACATAGGCCGCAGCCTGACTAGCACCGTCTTCAATCTGCACACTGGAGACCGAATCGGTCAATAACAGGCGCACATCTTCGCATTTCAGTGCATTCAGCACATCAAGTACATAGCTGACGTTGAAACCGATCTCCATTTCCGTTCCCTCGTAGCTAACATCGAGGATTTCTTCCGCCTCTTCCTGTTCAGGGTTATTGGCGGTGATTTTGAGCTGATTGTGACTGACATAGAGCCGAACGCCGCGGAACTTCTCATTTGACAAAATTGCTGCACGGGCAAAAGCCTGTTTCAGCAAGTCACAACCCGCTTCTAGCGTTTTGTCAGGGTTCTTCGGCAATACCCGGCGATAATCAGGGAAACGGCCATCAACCAGCTTAGAGGTGAAAATAAAATCCCCCACATGCGCGCGGATGTTGTTGCTGCCGATTTGCAGGCGCAGTGGTGTATCACCCCCATCCAATAACCTGACCAGCTCCATCACACCTTTACGCGGCACGATCACCGAATGTGAAGGTAATGTCTGCCCGATTGGCATGGAACATACCGCCAAACGGTGGCCATCGGTCGCCACAGTGCGCAGCTCTTCACCTTCAGTCTCAAACAGCATACCGTTCAAGTAATAGCGCACATCCTGATGAGCCATCGAGAACTGAGTGGACTCAATCAGACGTTTCAGTGTGGCTTGCGGTAAGGTGAACTCCACCTCACTCTGCCAATCATCCAGATTAGGGAAGTCCGCCGCGGGCAGGGTAGACAGCGAGAAGCGGCTACGGCCAGAGCGCACCAGTAGACGATCACCATCCAGCGCCACCGTGATTTCTGCCCCTTCTGGCAAACCGCGCCAGATATCAAAAAACTTCCGGGCCGGTACGGTGGTTGCTCCCTGGGTATGGGGATTAGACAGCGCCACGCGCGCGACCATCTCCATTTCCAGATCGGTCCCCGTCAGCAACAAAGAGCCTTCGGTCACTTGCAACAACAAGTTACCTAAAATTGGCAACGTAGGACGTCCACCCAGCGGGCTACTGACCTGTTGCAGCGGTTTTAGCAGATGCTCACGTTCAATGATAAATTTCATAGCGCTAGGAGGATAATGTTCTGATTAAGTTAGAGAAATCTTCTTTGATGTCGTGGCTTTCTTCACGCAATTGCTCAATCTTGCGGCAAGCATGCAACACCGTGGTATGGTCGCGGCCACCAAACGCATCGCCGATTTCAGGCAGGCTGTGGTTGGTTAACTCTTTTGCCAGCGCCATCGCCATTTGGCGCGGGCGGGCCACCGAACGAGAACGCCGTTTGGAGAGCAGGTCAGCGACCTTAATTTTATAATATTCTGCGACAGTCTTTTGAATATTATCGATGGTAACCAGCTTTTCCTGCAATGCCAGCAAGTCACGCAGAGCTTCGCGCACGAAATCAATGGTGATTGCCCGACCGGTAAAGTTGGCATTAGCTATCACACGGTTCAATGCCCCTTCCAGCTCACGCACATTGGAACGCAGACGCTTGGCAATAAAGAACGCAACCTCACCGGGCAAGCGAATATCATTTTCATCCGCTTTCTTCATCAGGATCGCGACTCGGGTTTCTAGTTCCGGCGGCTCAATGGCAACCGTTAAACCCCAGCCAAAACGCGATTTCAAACGATCTTCGACGCCATTGATCTCTTTTGGATAGCGATCTGAGGTCAAAATGATCTGCTGATTACCTTCCAACAAGGCATTAAAGGTGTGGAAAAACTCTTCCTGGGAACGCTCTTTATTGGCAAAGAACTGAATATCATCGATTAATAATGCATCAACGGAACGATAATAGCGTTTAAATTCTTCTATCGCGTTGTTCTGCAAGGCCTTAACCATGTCCTGCACAAAACGCTCCGAATGCATGTAAACCACTTTGGCATTGGCTTTACGCGCCATGATGCCATTCCCTACTGCATGTAACAGGTGAGTCTTACCCAAACCTGTACCGCCATAGAGGAATAACGGGTTATATGCGCCACCCGGATTATCAGCAACCTGACGTGCCGCAGCACGAGCCAGTTGGTTGGATTTACCTTCAACGAAGTTATCAAATGTGTGCTTCGGGTTCACATTCGAACGGTAAGAATGTTCAGGTTGAGCGGGCGAACTGTCCCAACTCGGGCGTACAGGGGCGCTGCGGGTAACCGGAGCGACAGGTGCACTAACACTGGCGGTTACTGGATGGCTGTGTGTTCTTACCGCCGGTTTACTCCCTACTTCAAAACGCAGTAAAGGAACCTCGGAACCACAAAAGTCATTAAGTAAGCCATTGATATTGTTTAAGTACTTATCACGGACCCAGTCCAGTACAAAACGATTAGGGGCGTAAAGCGCCAGAGTATTGTCACTCAGTTCCGCCTGTAGGGGGCGTATCCACATACTAAATTCTGTGGCAGGTAACTCATCCTGCAATCGGGCAAGACACTGCTGCCAAAGCGAAAGTGACACGGCGGACTCCACTCGAACAAGATCAATAAAAGAAAGAAATCAGGATTTTTTGTAACTCATCGTTTTTGACACACGCCAATATGGCCTGTAGCAAGCCAAAGTGACATGCGAACCGTTTTTCGGTTGTTTTTACGACTAACATCCCCCTACGATCCCGGAGTAGTGATCCAGAGTAGCGGATGCGATCGGAATGGCGGATCATAGCGCAAAAGGAGCAATAGATCCTCCCCTTCCTCACAGATTAGATCCTTTTTATCCACAGGACATAACTTCTGTTAGGAGTGTAACCCAGTGCACAGCTTTTCGTGTCCCTCATCAGCAATGATCGCAAAATATTTCAGAATATACTGGTATCACCTTCCCCTTTTCTAACAACTGATCCTCATTAATCCACAAAGGATCTCACGGCGATCCTTGCGATTTGTCTGGGAGTCCGTATAATCCTCAGCCCTACGTGTGATGCCTGTGTTCTTGATGGCTTTGGCCAAAAAGAAACCAGCGGTGAACACGGGCAGGCTCTTGGTAAACTCCCGATACAGAAAACTTCTGTGCGGGCGGGCGCAATGTCAATTGACTCAGGACTGTACAATTATTACAATCCCGCTTCTTTATATGTTGCGATTGAGGCGTCGGTGTCTTCACTCCGAGCAGCCAAACGCGTTTACTGAATCAGTAATTATTTTAAGTTTAGGTAGAAATCGCTATGAAACGCACTTTCCAACCGTCCGTATTGAAGCGCAACCGTAGCCACGGTTTCCGTGCTCGTATGGCCACCAAAAATGGTCGTCAAGTTCTGGCTCGCCGTCGTGCGAAAAGCCGTACTCGTCTGACTGTTTCTAAGTAATAAAAGCTAACCATCTCAGTGGTTAAGCTAGCATTTCCTAGGGAGTTACGTTTGTTAACTCCCAGTCATTTCACTTTTGTCTTCCAGCAGCCACAACGGGCTGGCACGCCGCAAATCACCATCCTCGGCCGCCTGAACGAGCTGGGGCATCCCCGCATCGGTCTTACCGTCGCCAAAAAACATGTCAAACGTGCTCACGAACGTAACCGGATAAAGCGCCTCACACGCGAAAGCTTCCGTTTGCATCAGCATACGTTACCGTCTATGGATTTTGTCGTTTTGGTGAAAAAGGGTGTGGCTGACCTCGATAACCGTGCGTTGACGGAAGCTTTGGAAAAATTATGGCGTCGCCACTGTCGCCAGGCTCCCGCATCCTGATCGGGCTAATCAGGGGCTATCAGCTCGTGATTAGTCCGCTGCTGGGGCCGCGTTGTCGTTTCCATCCGACATGCTCTCATTACGGAATTGAGGCATTGCGCCGGTTTGGGATGATAAAAGGCAGTTGGTTAACACTGAAACGCGTATTAAAATGCCACCCTTTGAACCCAGGTGGCGATGATCCCGTGCCGCCGAAACCCGACGATAACAGAGAACACTAACGATGGATTCGCAACGCAATCTTCTACTCATCGCTCTGCTGTTCGTGTCTTTCATGATCTGGCAAGCCTGGCAAGTGGACAACAGTCCACAACCAGCCGCTCAGACCACGCAACAGACTGCGAATACTGCTACCGGTGATAAAGCAAGCCAGGCTGTGCCCGGCAGTGGTCAGGGTCAACTGATTACTGTAAAAACTGATGTGCTGTCTCTGACCATTAATACCCGTGGTGGTGACATCGAGCAGGCTAACCTGCTGGCTTACCCGGATGCTCTGGGTTCAGATAAAACTTTCGAATTACTGGAAACCACTCCAGCTTTCGTCTATCAGGCGCAAAGCGGTCTGACAGGCAAAAGCGGCCCGGATAATCCAGCTAACGGTGAGCGCCCACTGTTTGAAGCGCCTCAAACCAGCTTTGTATTGGCTGACGGTCAGGATGAACTGCGTATTCCATTGACCTTTACCGGCAAAGATGGCTCCGTTTTCACCAAGACTTTTGTGCTAAAACGTAACGATTACGCCATTGGCGTGGATTATCACGTTAAAAACGCCTCTGCTGCCCCGCTGGAGCTGACGCTGTTTGGTCAGTTGAAGCAAAGCATCAATTTGCCTAAACACCGTGATACCGGCAGCAATAACTTTGCGCTGCACACCTATCGTGGCGCGGCTTACTCTTCTGATGACACTAAATATAAAAAATACAGCTTTAGTGATATCGAAGACAAAAATATGGACATCACCACCAAAGGTGGCTGGGTAGCCATGTTGCAACAGTATTTTGCAACCGCCTGGATCCCGGCAGCTAATGAAACCAACACTTTCTACTCTTCTGATTTGGGTAATGGTCTGGCGGCTATCGGCTTTAAAGGTGCGCCAGTTATTATTCAACCGGGTGAGCAGAAACAGCTGGGTGCTACCTTATGGGTTGGCCCAGAAATTCAGGACAAAATGGCGGCCATTGCGCCACATCTGGACCTGACTGTTGATTATGGTTGGTTATGGTTTATTTCTCAGCCACTGTTCAAACTGTTGAAATTCATTCACAGCTTTGTCGGTAACTGGGGCTTCTCCATCATCGTGATTACCTTTATCGTGCGCGGTATCATGTACCCGCTGACAAAAGCGCAATACACCTCGATGGCGAAAATGCGTTTGCTACAGCCTAAACTGGCTGCCATGCGTGAGCGTATCGGTGACGATAAGCAGCGTATGAGTCAGGAGATGATGGCGCTGTACAAAGCTGAGAAGGTTAACCCGCTGGGTGGCTGCTTACCGCTGGTCATTCAGATGCCAATCTTCCTGGCGTTGTACTACATGTTGATGAGTTCCGTTGAGTTGCGTCATGCGCCGTTCATCCTGTGGATTCATGACCTGTCAGCACAAGACCCGTACTACATTCTGCCGATTCTGATGGGTATCACCATGTACTTCATTCAGAAGATGTCACCAACTACCGTGACGGACCCAATGCAGCAGAAGATAATGACCTTTATGCCAGTTATCTTCACTGTGTTCTTCCTGTGGTTCCCGGCTGGTCTGGTACTGTACTATATCGTCAGTAACCTGGTGACCATCCTGCAACAGCAGTTGATTTATCGTGGTCTGGAAAAACGTGGTTTACATAGCCGCGATAAGAAGAAACAGTCTTAACATGATAGATACCCCAGTCACTGGCATACGTCAGTAACTGGGGGAGAGCAGCTAACAAACGCTGCGACTGCAATTAAGAAGGGTATATGAGGCGGTCATAGCTATATGACCGCCTTATTCTTTTAAAGAGAGAAATAACCATGAGCACCACTGATACTATCGTGGCACAAGCAACCCCGCCAGGCCGTGGTGGTGTTGGTATTTTACGTGTTTCAGGTCGTGCTGCCGCAGACGTGGCGCAGGCGGTTTTGGGCAAATTGCCCAAGCCTCGCTATGCCGATTATCTGCCGTTTAAAGATACTGATGGCAGTACATTAGACCAAGGTATCGCTCTCTACTTCCCCGGCCCCAATTCCTTTACTGGCGAGGACGTGCTGGAACTGCAAGGTCACGGTGGTCCGGTTATACTGGATTTACTGTTAAAACGCATTCTGGCGCTGCCAGGGCTGCGCATTGCCCGTCCGGGTGAGTTTTCTGAACGCGCGTTTTTAAACGACAAGCTGGATTTGGCTCAAGCAGAAGCGATTGCCGACCTGATTGATGCCAGCTCGGAGCAAGCCGCCCGCTCAGCAGTAAATTCATTGCAGGGTGCATTTTCAGTTAAAATCCATCAATTGGTGGAAGCACTTACTCACTTGCGAATCTACGTCGAAGCTGCCATTGACTTCCCAGATGAGGAAATTGACTTCCTTTCTGATGGCAAGATTGAAGGCCAGTTGAACGGTGTGATGGCCGATCTTGAGCAGGTGCGCACTGAAGCACGGCAAGGCAGCTTGTTGCGTGAAGGGATGAAAGTGGTCATTGCCGGCCGCCCAAATGCCGGTAAATCAAGCCTGCTCAATGCGTTAGCGGGCCGTGAAGCTGCAATCGTAACCGATATCGCAGGCACAACTCGTGATGTTTTACGGGAACATATTCATATCGATGGGATGCCATTGCATATCATCGATACTGCTGGCTTACGTGAAGCCAGTGACGAAGTTGAGCGCATTGGCATCGAACGGGCGTGGAATGAGATAGAACAAGCAGATCGCGTACTGTTTATGGTTGATGGTACGACGACTGATGCCACCGAACCGGCCGCTATCTGGCCTGAGTTTATGGCCCGCCTACCATCGACTCTGCCCATCACCGTGGTGCGCAATAAAGCGGATGTCACAGGTGAATCGCTGGGGTTAACCGAAGTGAATGGTCACTCACTTATTCGCTTATCGGCCCGTACCGGCGAAGGTATTGACCTGCTGCGTAGCCATCTTAAGCAGAGTATGGGCTTTACCAGTAACACCGAAGGTGGCTTCCTGGCTCGCCGACGCCATTTGCAAGCGTTGGAAGCCGCTGCCCAGCATTTGGTGCAAGGCCACGAACAGTTAGTAAGCGCTTACGCCGGTGAGTTATTGGCGGAAGAGCTACGTTTAGCACAACAGTCATTGAGTGAAATTACCGGCGAATTCAGCTCAGATGACTTACTGGGGCGCATTTTCTCCAGTTTTTGTATCGGAAAATGAGTGTGATGTTATAGAGCTGGAGCAGATTATCGCTAATTTTGATAATCTGACTCTATGAGTCCGAACTGTTAGAGTCTCGACCGACGGTAGCTCGAACACTTAACTTTATTCATAAACTGAGGTATCCATGATTATAAAACCACGTGTACGCGGCTTTATCTGTGTGACTGCTCACCCGGCGGGCTGTGAAGCTAACGTCAAAAAGCAAATCGACTATGTCACAGCAGAAGGCCCAATTGCTAACGGCCCAAAACGAGTATTAGTGATTGGTGCGTCAACTGGATACGGGCTGGCAGCTCGAATCACAGCAGCATTTGGTTGTGGTGCCGATACGCTGGGTATTTTCTTTGAACGCCCAGGAGAAGAAGGTAAACCGGCGACCTCCGGCTGGTACAACAGCGCAGCTTTCCACAAGTTTGCTGAGCAGAAAGGCCTGTATGCGAAAAGCATCAATGGCGATGCTTTCTCCGATGAGATCAAACGACTGACCATCGAGGCTATTAAGCAAGATCTGGGTCAGGTTGATCAGGTTATCTATAGCCTGGCCTCGCCGCGCCGCACTCATCCAAAAACCGGCGAAGTGTTTAACTCCACACTGAAGCCAATCGGCCATGAAGTTAAATTCCGTGGCCTGGATACCGATAAAGAAGTTATCAAAGAAGTTGTGCTGCAACCCGCAACTCAAACCGAGATAGACAACACGGTAGCAGTGATGGGTGGCGAAGACTGGCAGATGTGGATTGATGCACTACTGGAAGCTGGCGTGCTGGCTGAAGGGGCACAAACTACCGCCTTTACTTATCTGGGTGAAAAAATCACTCATGATATCTATTGGAACGGTTCTATTGGCGCAGCCAAAAAGGATCTGGACCAAAAAGTTCTGACTATCCGCGATAGCTTAGCTGCCCATGGCGGCGGTGATGCCCGGGTATCCGTGTTGAAAGCGGTAGTGACTCAGGCAAGTTCCGCTATCCCAATGATGCCACTGTATTTGTCATTACTATTCAAGGTGATGAAAGAAAAAGGCACTCATGAAGGCTGCATCGAGCAAGTTTATTCGCTGTATAAAGACAGCTTGTGTGGTGAGGCACCGCATCTAGACGCCGATGGCCGTTTGCGTGCTGACTACAAAGAACTGGCACCAGAAATTCAAAACCAGGTACAAGCGTTGTGGGATCAAGTCACCAATGACAATATCTACCAATTGACCGACTTTACCGGTTATAAGACTGAGTTCTTAAACCTGTTTGGGTTTGCCGTCGACGGTGTGGATTATGACGCTGACGTAAATCCTGATGTAAAAATCCCTAATCTGATTCAGGGCTAAACCCCGGTTATAGCGATAGAACCCGCTGCGCAATTTGTACGCAGCGGGTTGATAATCCGCCTTTCGTCCCAATCGCCTAATAAAAAACACTAAATCCATTATCTCTATTATAGATAAGCTAAGATCATTTTCTTCGTTTACGCTTCATCCCCGCAATGTTTGAATGATTTCATTCTTAGTTATCCCGCTTTTAGCTAAAAGAATAACCGGCAACATAATAAATAAAGCCTCTGGTAGAGACTAAATTAACACTATTCCACAGGGAAATTATGATGAGAATACCTTCACTGACGATACCTTTATTTAGTTTAATTATTGTTACTTCACTAAATGCCCATAGTGAAGAAAATAAAGTTATCAAATTGGGATTTAATCCTGGCCCTTATAAAGAACAATTTGAAAAAGGTGTAGCCCCTTATCTGATCAACAAAGGCTATCGCATCGAATATAAAGATTTTAATGATGGCATCCAGGTTAATAATGCCGTTAGCACTGGCGAGATTGATGGCAATATCATGCAACACCCTATTTATCTGCAAGCGATAAATGAGCGTCTGCGGATTGATAATACCGGTATTGTTCAGGTCCCAACGCCACCGATGGGACTGTATTCTGATAAATATCAGCAAAGCCAAAAAGACCAAAAACCCAAAGAAGGTACTTTGATTTCAGTCCCTAACCAGCCCTCAAATGAGTACCGCGCAGCACTGTTGTTGCAATCTATCGGCTGGATAAAGCTAAAGGAAAAAATTGATCCAGCGACCTTCTCGCAAAAAGACATAGCAGAAAATCCGTACCATCTGGTGATCAAAGAAATGGATAATGCCCAGCAAGTCAGAGCATTACCCGATGTCGACTTTGGTGCTATTCAGGGTAATTTTGCTGTATCTAACGGTATAAAACTCAGCTCAGCACTGCAACTTGAAAAACCAACCACACAGTTTGTGAATGTGGTAACTGTCGCCGGTAAAAATAAAGATGCAGAATTTGCCAAGGATATTATTGCGGGATACCACTCGGCGGAGTTCAAAAAATACATTCTAGGAAATGAGAAATACACCGGTTATATGCTGCCTGATTATCTTAAGTAATGGAATAATCTGATGATTGAACTTCAGCATATTTCTAAAACCTTTGAACGTAAAGGTGTAAAGCTACAAGCGCTTAATAATGTTAGTTTAACCATCGAAGATGGCGATATATTTGGCATTATCGGTTATAGCGGTGCAGGGAAAAGCACCTTATTACGAATGGTAAACTCATTGGAAAGTCCAACATCCGGTGATGTGATTATTGATGGTAATAATCTACATGATTTTAGTCATGAGCAACTCAGGCTACTTAAAAAAAACATCGGAATGATATTCCAGAATTTTAACTTACTGGAGTCAAAAACTGTTTTTAAGAATGTAGCTATGCCGCTCATCTTATTAGGTAAAAATAAAAAATTCATTCAGGAGCGCGTCGCTGAATTGCTGGATTTTGTTGGGTTAGGTGATAAGAGCCATAGTTTTCCTAATGAATTATCGGGGGGGCAGAAGCAGCGGGTAGGTATTGCTCGTGCTCTGGCAACCAATCCATCAATTCTGCTGTGTGATGAGGCCACATCGTCACTGGATCCACAAACTACCGCCCAGATTTTATTATTACTGAAGAAAATTAATCAGCAATACAATATTACAGTGTTGCTGATTACCCATGAAATGTCCGTCATTCAAAAAATCTGTAATAAGGTCGCGGTTATGGAAAACGGCCAAATAATTGAGCAGGGTTCGGTATTAACGGTTTTTGGCCACCCCACTCACCCCACAACCCTTAATTTCGTCCGCACCGTGATCAAGGACAGCCTGCCCGATAGTGTGAGAAAACTGTTAGATAGCAGTCATGCTGGCCGCCAATTTCGTTTAGCATTTATGGGGGCGATTGCGACGCAACCGGTGATAAATCAACTTATCAGGCAATATGATGTGGGCGTGAATATTCTATTTGCCAACATGTCGGAGATACAAGACACCACATTGTGTCATATGGTGCTGCTGTTAAGCGGTGACAACAACCTCATTGATAGTGCCGTCACGCACCTGGCTGGAACAGGAATTGATATACAGGAAATACATTAATGATCGAAACCGCAATTACGTTGGACCAATTTGTCCAGGCGCTACACGACACACTGGTTATGGTCAGTATTTCATTGGTGATCGGTTCTCTTATTGGTATCCCACTGGGAATCTTATTGGTGGTAACCCGGCCCGGAGGGCTAATTAACAATCGCACTTTTTATAATATTCTTAACCCATTGATTAATATCATCCGATCACTGCCCTTTATTATTTTGATGGTAGCGATTATCCCACTTACCCGCTTGATCGTGAATACCACTATCGGAACACCAGGAGCCATCGTGCCATTGATTATTTTTATCGCACCTTATATTGGCCGATTAGTAGAAAATTCATTATTGGATGTTAACCCCGGAATTCTCGAGGCAGCAAAATCGATGGGTGCCACGCCCCTTCAGGCGATTTGGTATTTTCTATTACCCGAAGCACTGTCATCTTTGATATTGGCACTGACCACAGCCACCATTGGCTTGATTGGTGCTACCGCCATGGCAGGTACTGTCGGCGGCGGTGGGATTGGTGATCTGGCTATAACCTATGGCTATCAGCGCTTTGATACGTTCGTAACTGTCACTACCGCGATTGTATTGATTATTACGGTACAGCTCATCCAATCGCTGGGTAATTTATTTGCCAGTAAAATTCGCCGTGAGTGATAAAAAAACCCCTTTTCGGCGAGCAAAAGGGGTCAGATTTTTGGCATAACTGCAATATATACCCTAAATAATTCGAGTTGCAGGAAGGCGGCAAGTGAATAACAACTTGGTTGTAAACCATGTTGAACAGCGCTTGCGCTGGCCCGCAGAGTGAGCCTCATTAGAGGCCCATAATCCCGATGAGCTTACATAAGTAAGTGATTCGGATGATTAAACGTAGCCAACACACCTGCAGCTTGAAGTATGACAGGTATAAAATTAAACTTTAAAGCCGCTAATCACACTCTCCAACTGTAAAGTTTGATCCTGCATCGCCTGAGCCGCAGCAGCAACTTGTTGCACTAGCGCCGCATTTTGCTGTGTTGAATTATCCAACTGATTGATTGCCAGATTAACCTGTTCGATACCCAAACTTTGTTCCTGACTGGATGACATGATTTCATTCATTAATGCCGCCACATTGGACACCCCGCTCATTAAATCATCCATAGTGGTTCCCGCGTCAGCCACCAAGCCAGTACCAATGGCAATATCAGCCACCGAGTCCTCGATCAGTTTTTTAATCTCACGAGCAGATGTCGCTGAACGCTGCGCCAGATTACGCACTTCTGATGCCACCACCGCAAAACCACGGCCTTGTTCACCCGCTCTTGCTGCTTCTACCGCCGCATTAAGTGCCAATATATTGGTTTGGAAGGCGATACTGTCAATCACACTAATGATATCGACTATTTTCTTCGATGAATGATTGATTGAACCCATGGTATCCACCACCTGTTTCACCACCTTGCCACCTTTCACCGCAACAGTAGAAGCATCTCTCGCCAATTGGTTGGCGTGACTGGCGTTATCCGCATTTTGTTTCACCGTGCTGGTAAGTTCATCCATTGAGGCTGCGGTTTGTTCAATTGAACTGGCCTGATCTTCAGTACGGGCGGATAAGTCCAGATTACCGCTAGCTATCTGGCGCGATGCTGAGGCAATAGCTAGGCTACTTTCACCGACTTGCCGCATCATTTGCTGTAAATAGTCGATAAAATTGTTGAAACTTTGGTTAATTGCATTGAATTCTGGGCTATTGCTTTCCGGTAAGCGCTGCGTCAAATCAGCCCCTCCCGCCGATAATGCAGTGATATTCTCTTTCAAAGCCGCTAAGCGTTTCATAAAGACGCGGATAGAAAACACCAGGAACAAGAGCAATAACAGCATAATTGGAATCTGTACTAACCCCAGATGCAACAGGATGGCGTGGCTCTGTTTCACCAATAAACTGGTTGGTAAGTCAGTAACCAAATACCACGGGCTATTGGCGATCGGGCGAATAAACAGGGTGTGAGAGGTACCGTCGACATCAAATTCACTCTCCAGTGCTTTTTGATCTTTTAACTGCGGCAATAACCGCTGGGTTTCAGCCGCCATCGGCGAGTTGGCCGCAAAGTCAGACAGATTTTTTAATTCGGCTTTGCCATCCGCCAGAGCACTGCTGCCGACAATCTTGCCATCAGCTTCGACAATCAGAATAGTGCCATTCACTTTCTGTTCCATTTCTTTAACCAAACGGTTAAAGAAACCTAAAGTAACGTCAATGGTTGAAACACCGTAGGCCTCGTCACCTTTATAAATTGCCATCGCGCAGTTGGTTCTTGGCTGTGGGCTGGCATCATCCTGGTAGGCCTTAGCCCACGCGCAGAAGCCTTTAGGCGCATTTAAGCCATCTTTGTACCATGGTTGCTCAAAATAATTTTGTGATTCTGGTGAATTCCAATGGGTGTTGACCGTTAACTTATTTTCTCCATTACGGGCAAAGAAAGTGCTGAACTTAGTCACCCCTTGCTCACGTTTATTAGGTAATGGCCAAATGCCACCACCAAACACATTACTGTCGCCGTACTGATCCACCAGCCCCGGTAATAGTTGATCAATGGTATTGCTGTCCATAATGGCAACAGCCTGTGTAATGCTGCGGGCTTGCGCTTCCACTTTGTTCATTTGCGCCGTGATTGCCGTCGCAATTTGGTCAACGCTATTACCGACAATGGTACTTTCAGATTGTTTGAGTTGTGGTGTCACAAAAAGCTGAATAACCACCACGGTGATTATCAGTAATAAAATAAAAAACGCACTGACGAGTAAGGTAAAGCGGGCTTGAGTGGTTTTTAGCATTATCGTGTCGCTCAATTAAGAGAGCTGGATAGCTCCAGATCTATTAACGGCATTTTGCGCACAGACTTGATGACTGATAAAAACGATTTTTCCGTTCCTCTCCTGCGGTCACAGTTTCAGCGTAATAATTCCCCCCTAACACCAATTTAAGTGATGTTTAAATGTCGTCATACGCGAGATAGTCATTGTTTTGTCGCATAAGTTTGGCCTACTCTGGTAACAAATAACCAATAGATTTCAAAATGCAGGTGAGAGGCCAACACACCTGCAATGAGAAAGATGACGGGTATAAAGCCTCATCCATTTACTGAACGGGAGTATGTCATGCCACAGCAATCCCTTAAAATTGTTACCCTACTGGGTAGCCTGCGTAATGGTTCTTACAATGCGATGGTAGCCCGCGCACTGCCTAAATTAGCGCCTTCAGGCGTCACCATTGAAGCACTGCCTTCTATTCGTGATATTCCGCTTTATGATGCTGATGTTCAGCAGGAAGACGGCTTCCCGGCTACAGTTCAAGCTATTGCTGAGCAGATTCGTCAAGCTGATGGGGTTATCATCGTCACACCGGAATATAACTATTCGGTGCCAGGTGGATTGAAGAATGCGATCGACTGGTTGTCTCGCTTGCCAAACCAACCACTGGCAGGCAAGCCAGTTGCTATTCAAACCAGCTCAATGGGGCCGGTGGGTGGAGCACGTTGCCAGTATCACTTACGTCAGATCCTGGTTTTCCTTGATGCGATGGTGATGAATAAGCCTGAATTTATGGGTGGCGTGATTCAAAGCAAAGTGGATGAGCATGCCAAGGCGTTGATTGATCAAGGAACGCTGGATTTCCTTACCAGCCAACTAGCAGCCTTTGCGACCTATATTGATCGTGTCCGCGTGAAGTAACCCATGATTCAAAACCCCCACTGGCCGCTGGTGATTGGGGGTTACTCTCTTGACCCACACATGTTGGATGCTGCTAAATGGCCGTTAAAATCACTGTCTGGCTTATCCTGACCCTGATATCCACTCTCTGGCTGGGTTGGTATGGTTTAAATGAGCAGCAAGCTGAGCGTGAGGCCGAATTTCGTATTACCCACCGTGAATTGAGCCAGCAATTAGCCCAGCAACAGGCTATTTTGTTTCTGACTCTTGAACCAAACCAACTGTCGCAACTACAGCGCCATTTCCCGCAATTAGTCGCAATTAGCCAAACTAAAGCCGACAAATCAAAAGCAGGCCAGTTAACGCTGCAAGTTCACGGCGGTGATTATCAGCTATCGAACTCATACAATGGCAGTGGCTTGCAGATTAATGGGTTAAAACTGTTACAGGTAGTGGGTTTACCAGAAAATTTCGACAGCGTGACATTGCGCTATCAGCAACATCTGCTAGCTGTGCTGGGCAAGCCAAATCCAGACAGCTTTTGGCAATGGCAAAAACCATTGGGAGAGGGCGCTCAATCCTTTGCGTTAACTGGCTATGCAACTCCTCTTTGGCGTGACCTGCCTTGGTTAACTGCCCTCCTGCTTTCACTCATATGGGGAGCTACCCTCTATGGTTGGCACCGTTGGCAGCAGTTGGCGCAATACCGCAATCGCGCCGAACAACGGGCTAAATTTGCTGATCAAGCCAGACTCAATGCCATGGGGGAAATTGCCACAGGTATCGCCCATGAGTTGAACCAGCCGCTCACTGCCACCCTGACGTATAACCAAACCGCTCTGCGGTTATTACCCGCACAGGACGACAAAATTACCCCACTGCTACGGGCGTCAGTTGAGCAAATCAAACGGATTTCGGCGCTACTGGAGCGGCTACGCACATTACTCAGCCGTGGGCAGGTGAATTTACAACCGGTGGTGGTAGCGGATATCTGGTTACGCGTGAATGCTTTATTAAGTAATGAGATAGCCGCCAGCAAAGTAACGGTTGTGAATAGTATTCCAGCGAATTTACCACCACTCTCGGCCGATCCTTTATGGCTGGAGCAAATTCTGCATAATTTACTCAGTAATGCTATCCATGCCGTACAACATACTGCGACCCCGTTAATTTATTTCACTGCCCGCCTGCAACCACAGCAATGGCTAATTCAGATAGAAGATAATGGGCCGGGGCTAAGCCATCAGCAGTTAGACCACCTGTTCACACCTTTTTATACCACTCGCGAGAGTGGCCTGGGATTAGGGCTAACCCTGTGTGAGACATTGGTACAGCGAATGGGAGGTGACATAAAAGCCGCAAACAGTGAATATGGCGGGGCTTGTTTTACCCTAACCTTTCCCCTGATTGGCGAGAATACGCATGACAAAACACATTTATCTGATTGATGACGATGACGGTGTTCGCGCCGCGCTAACCGCATTACTCGCCACCCTGGGCTGGGAAGTAAAAGCATTCAGTGACGGCCAGCATTTCCTCGATACATTGGCAATAACCCAGCCAAGTTGCGTACTCCTGGATATCAGAATGCCGGGTAAGAGTGGGATGGCAGTATTAGAAGCCATTCAATGCCGTGATAGCACTCTTCCGGTCATCATAATGACTGGGCACGGTAATATTGAATTGTGCCGCCGGGCATTTAAAGGTGGAGCGCTGGAGTTTTTGACCAAACCTATCGACGCCGATGTGCTGATCGAGGCGGTCGGCATGGCACTGGAGCAACATGAGCAAGCGCTGGCAGTGAAAAAGCAGCAAGTGAGCTATCAACAGTTACTTAGCCAGCTCTCACCCCGCGAGCGGGAAGTCGCCGCGCTGATTATCCAAGGGGAAACCAGCAAGCAAATCGCCCATATGTTGTCACTTTCACCGCGAACCGTTGAAGCGCACCGCGCGAATATATTCTCCAAGCTGGAGGTCAACTCGCTGGCATCACTTATTCATAATTACTCCTATATCCTACCAATAATATACTCAAAGTAATTGGTGTTGCAGGTAGGCAGCAAGTGAACAACAAATTGGTTGTAAACCATTTTGAACAGCGCCTGCGTGGCCCGTAGGGTGAGCCTCTGATGAGGCTCATAATCCCGATGAGCTTACGCAGTCAAGTGATGTGGATGCGTGAGCGCAGATAACAACCCTGCGGCGCCAAGTCCGAAGGGAATAGGTAGAAGTACGGAGTAAAACGGGTAGTTAGCCGAATGTTTTTTCACCACTTATCGCCGTAACATAGCGGCACAGTGATGAAATCACTTCGCTAACAATAAGGATTTTATATGATCAAGCCTATTGCCCTGACCTCCGCCTTATTCATTGGCCTGATAGCTCAAGCCTCTGCTGCGGGTCTGAACACTGAACGTAATATCTCTCAGGCGCTGGCCACCGATTTGGCCAGCCGCACCCTCGCTGTTTGCCAGGCGGATGGTTACAACGTGGCGGTAACTGTGGTTGACCGTGCTGGGATCATCAAAACTGTATTACGTGCTGATAATGCCGGTCCGCACACCGTTAAAGCCAGCGAGCAAAAAGCCTTTACGGCACTATCGACTAAAACCCCAAGCGGGCAAGTGATGGAAAACAGCCAAAAGACACCTGCGGCCAACAACCTGAAAGACATTCCAGGGTTCTTGCTGTTAGGGGGTGGAGTGCCAGTGAAAGCAGGGGATGAGGTGGTCGGTGCAGTGGGTGTTGCCGGTGCACCGGGCGGGCATTTGGACGCACAATGTGCGACAAAGGCACTGGAGCAAATCAGCGCTCAGTTAAAAGCATAAGATTATAACGACAACGCCCCCACCCTCGGTGTCGAAAGGGGGGCGTTTTTATGATCGGCTATCAGTGATCAACAAAGGCAATTTTCAGCACAAACAGTAGCGCAACAACCACTACGCATGGGCTGATTTCACGCCAACGGCCAGTGCCCAGCTTCATCAGGCAATAAGAGATAAAGCCCAGCGCGATCCCTTCAGTGATAGAGAAACTAAACGGCATCATCACCGCGGTAACAAACGCAGGAACGGCTTCAGTCAAATCATCCCACTTCACCCGTGACAGGCTAGATGTCATCAGCACGCCAACATAAATCAACGCACCGGCAGCGGCATAAGCAGGCACCATACCGGCCAGGGGTGACACAAACATCACCAGCAGGAACAAGATACCAACCACAACGGCCGTTAAACCAGTACGACCCCCGACAGACACCCCTGAGGAGCTTTCAATATACGCGGTCACCGATGAGGTACCGATAAAAGCACCGGCTACCGAGCTGATGCTATCTACGTACAGCGCTTGCTTCATGCGCGGGAACTTGCCTTTGTGGTCGGTTAAGCCCGCTTTATCCGTGACGCCGATTAATGTGCCGGATGAATCGAACAGGTTAACCAGCATGAAGGAGAAAATGATCCCCGCCATACTTATATTCAGCGCTCCGGCTAAATCCACCTGCCCGACCACCGAAGTCACACTTGGCGGCATGGAGAAAATGCCAGAGTAATGCACATCACCCAGCGCCCAGCCAATCAGCGTGGTGACCACAATCGACACCAGCACCGCAGCGTGGATATTGCGAGAGGCCAGAACCGCAATAATAAAGAAGCCCAGCGCACCTAACAGCACACTGTGAGAAGTCAAATTACCTACCGCGACTAAGGTATCCGGGTTTGCCACCACGATACCGGCATTTTTCAGCCCCATCATGGCAATAAACAGGCCAATACCACTGGTAATCCCCACCCGTAGGCTCAGTGGGATGTTAGCAATCATCCAATACCGGATGCGGAAAATGGTCAGTAAAAGGAAACCGATTGCGCCCCAGAAAATAGCACCCATGCCGACTTGCCATGAAATACCCATCGCGCCAACCACCACAAAAGCGAAGAAAGCGTTAAGCCCCATCGCCGGAGCCAGTGCTACCGGTAAGTTAGCCAATAAGCCCATAAAGATGCTACCAAAGGCGGCAATCAGGCAGGTTGTCACGAAAACAGCCCGCACATCCATACCCGCAACCCCTAAAATCTGGGGGTTTACGAACACGATATAGACCATAGTCAAAAAGGTAGTGATACCGGCAATCAACTCAGTACGTGCCGTGGTACCGTGCTGTTTCAGTTTAAATACACGTTCGAGCAGCCCCTGCTCAGTATCAAGGTTTGGTTTACTCATTCGAAGAGTTCCACAGAAGGGAGTGATAGTCGGGGGATATCCTATAACAAAAAACTATTGTTTAGAGCGGGATCACACTCTTTTTTGGCTATTTTTTATCTTCACTGTTGCGCAACAACGCCTTCATTATGACTGCATATTATTCAACCCGTTGTATTTTATTAACTTGTTATTAGTTTTTCTGCTAGTAGGGTCAATAAACATCGCATTCTTACTCAGGATGATTAAAGTGAAGTGAACGTAGATCTGCACAATTTAAGGATAAGTAGAGTGAATAACATTGAATGCGTCATGTTCGATTGCGATGGCACCTTGGTTGACAGTGAAGTTCTGTGTTGTCGTGCATACGTCGTGATGTTTGCCCATTACGGTATTCACCTGTCGCTGGAAGAGGTGATTAAGCGTTTTAAAGGGGTAAAACTGAATGAAATAGTCGCGCTGGTGAGTAAAGAAAACGGTCTGGATGAATCAATAGCAACGCTGGAAAAACTCTACCGCGCTGAGGTTGCACGCCTGTTTGATGCCGAATTACAGCCTATTGCTGGGGCAAAAGCACTATTGGAGCAAATCACCCTGCCCGTCTGCGTGGTCTCCAACGGGCCAGTGAGCAAAATGCAGCACTCCCTTGGCCTGACTGGCCTGCTGTCTTTCTTTGATACGCGCCTCTATAGCGGTTACGACATTCAGCGTTGGAAGCCTGATCCCGCGCTGATTTATCACGCGGCAAAAGAGATGCAGGTGGCCGCCGAGCACTGCATTTTGGTGGAGGACTCCGCGGCCGGCACCCACGCTGGGATTGCCGCAGGTATACCGGTATTTTACTACTGCGCCGATCCACACAACCAGCCGATACACCACCCGCTAGTCACCATGTTTGATGATATGCAGCAACTGCCTGACTTGTGGCGCGAAAGAGGCTGGCAGATTACTCATCATTAGTGTGCCGACGGCGCTGGTTTATGACTCCACCAGCGCCATGAACGTTTAATGGCACTTTGTTTCTTAATAGCATGCTGTGGGCTAAAACGGCGGTTAAGGCCATTTGCCAATAAATCCAAAGCCAGGCATAAAACGAAGTAGACCAACGCGACAAACAGAAACACTTCCATTGGATAAACCATGCTGCGGTTATTAACCTGAGTTGCCAGAAAAGTCAGTTCATTCACCCCAACTATATAAGCCAGCGATGTGTCCTTAATCAATGAAATCCATTGATTGATAAATGATGGCACCATCATGCGCAATGCTTGCGGCAAGACCACAAACCATAAAACCTGCCAGCGGTTAAAACCTAGCGACAACCCAGCCTGCCACTGCCCTGCACCAATCGCCACAATCCCCGCTTTTACTGCGTGCGCCAGATAGGCGGAAGCAATCAATGCCAGTGCACACACCACCGTGGTGATTTCGGGGATATCCACACCAAATACAATTGGCAGCAGGAAGTAAGTCCAAAAAATCAGCATTATCACCGGGATGGCGCGGAAAAAGCCCAAAAAAGCCGCCAATACGCCCGCCCAAACACCACGAGACATTGCCAGCAATACCCCCAGCACGGTCCCTAAGATTGCGGAGGCCACTCCAGCCATGATACTGATCAGCAGGGTTAATGCCGCCCCACCCAGAGGGCCATCAGGGAAAGTACCCCACAGTAGATAAGTCCAGTTATCAGCAATAATTGTAAAATCCATCTCAATGCCCCCTGATTGTGGTTCGCTGTTGACGCCACATGCCCCAGGCTTCAATCAACGCGATAATGGCGATATACAATACTGTTGCCACCCCAAAGGCTTGAAATGTCCGCAATGTTTCGGTTTCAACCTGACGAGAAGCATAGGAAAGCTCAGCCACCCCGATAGCCATCGCTAAAGAGGAGTTTTTAATAATATTCATGTACTGGCCCAACAATGGCGGCATGGCAATTTTCAACGCCTGCGGCAACACCACATGGCGCATCGATTGCCAGCCCGTTAACCCCAGCGCATGTGCCGCGTATTTTTGTCCTTTAGCGACACCGCTGATCCCAGAACGTAATTCTTCAGCAATAAACGCCGTGGAATAGAGGGTTAGCCCGATAAACCCGGCTAAAAATTCAAAAGAAGGCCAACTTAACGTGAGTCCGATAAAGGTGATTTCATGGGGCGTATTGAGCCATGGAACCCAGGAAGCAGGCAGAAACTGACTGGCAGCAAAATACCAAAAGAACAGTTGTATCAGCAGCGGCGTATTGCGAAATAGCGTGCTATAGCCAACAGCAAACCACCGCAGCACTTTAAGTTCACTATCTCTGGCGGCAGCGAGCAAAAAGCCTAATAACGTGGCAGCAACCACCGTGCAGGCAGAAATCCACAACGTAAGCAGAAACCCCTGCCACAGCCAGTTAAGATATTGCGGGGCCAACAACCAATCAGTGAGATGATGTAGATTCATAGGTCTTGATACCCATATCGCGCTAAAAGCATCTCAATAGTTATTATTAGCTGTGTTGTAAAATCCATCTTACCTATCCCCCATGGTGTTAATCACTAACGGATTACAATGCAAGCAGCCCCACATCGTGACAATGCAGGGCTTTAATGTTCTCACTTCAAGGACGAAGGATATATTAGGCTTTAGGTTGCTGATCCAATGGCGCAAATTTAAACTCACCGCGCGGCTGGGCTGCATTGGTTGCTGGGCCAAACCAACGATCATAAATCTTCGCCGCTTCGCCATCTTTTTCCAATTTCACCAGTGTTTCGTTAATACTTGCCGTTAAGCGCTCTTCACCCTTAGGAATACCAACCCCTTGGTACTCTTTGGTAATACTGAACGGTGAGATCTCAAAATCAGCTTTTTGTGCCGCCGGTAAGTTACCGAGCAGGCCGACAAGTTTCGCATCATCCTGGGTGATAGCTTGAACGTTACCATTACGCAAAGCAGTAAATGCCAGCGGTGTATCATCGTAAGAAATCACTTTTGCGGTTGGATAATGCTCCCGCAGGGTAATTTCCTGAACCGTACCTTTATCCGCACCAATACGTAATTTGCCGATATCTTCAGGTGTCTTTAGCACACCTTTATGCGCGATAAATTTCTGACCCGTAGCGAAATATGGCAGGCTGAAGTTAACTTCCTTAGCGCGCTCATCAGTAATAGTGAAGTTTGCCGCAATCAGATCAACTTTCTTCGATGTCAGTAATGGAATACGGTTGGCCGGGTTAGTGGCGCGTAGTTCTACTTTTACACCGAGATCTTTCGCGATAGCATTCGCCACGTCCACGTCATATCCCACCAGCTTTTTAGTCTGTGGGTCGATATAACCAAATGGAGGGTTACTATCAAAAACAGCAATCCGCACCACACCCGCTTGCTTGATATCATCCAGTTTATCAGCGTGGGCTGCACCAGACAGCGTCGCCAGACCCGCTAACAGCGTTAATGCCAGTGCGCTTTTTTTTGTGGACAGAGATTGCTTCATTGAAAGCTCCTAAGATGATTGAGATGTTGCGATGTGGATAAGCTATCAATTCGGCGTTAGGTCAGGAAATAATATAAAACGATATATTTATAACTAATTAATCTCAGTCAATTAGTCTGATTATATTGGCAAAGAAAGTGGGATCGGTGGCAAAGGAAAATGAGGAGAATAGGGAGCCTTAGAGTGCATCCCAAAGCCTGTTTCTGAAGTTGTAGGTTGAAAAATGCTGTATATTCAGCAAATAAAAAAATAATCGATGAAAAAACACCCAAAAAAGTGAGCAAGTAACACGATCGTAGCCCTAAAATTTAGCCCAATCGTGTTATTAGCATGTATTAGAAAAAAGTGAACTGACAGAATTATTTGCTACTGGAAATGGCATCAGATCGGGCTTCTTCTGTATTAGCCTTTTCCTGGGGCACTATTACAGCAGGTTTTACTTTACCCTTGCTTTGGCTGTCAGGTTCCTCTGTTATCTCAGACTGACCGATAAAGACGCCACCTTTCTTGATTGAGAAATTACTGCCTTTCACAATGCCGTTTAAACGTCCATTTTCCAGAATTTCCAGATGATCAGAAACACAGATCCCTTCAATCCGTCCATCCACCGTAATGTGTGGTGCGGTTAAATTACCCTCAATCTTGCCACTGCGCATCAGCCTTATGGTGCCATCACTAACGATAATATCGCCGACCACTACACCATAAATTTGAATGTCGCCATCAAGCCTAACATCACCTGTTAATTGCGTACCTGCGGCGATAATGGTATTTGTTTTAGTTGTATCTGGTGACAAATCAGTTAATGGTGAATGGGCTTTATGGGGAATATTCGTCACAGGAAACACCTCATTATTACTGTTAGTTTTCTTTTTAAACATAATTTTTATCAAGATAAAGATAAGGAATAGAGTAGGAGCAAGCAGTAGATAAAAAAATAAATTGTAGACTATATAGCTCACTAAACATGCTATCCATAGCAACCAAAATAGGCTAAGCGTTACATTTTTGTGTGTATACAGACCCATGTTCACTTATCCCGCTCCCGCGTAAAAACATACCAAAATAATCATGTTAAGCTGAAATTTAAATATCACCAAAAACAATTTAGATATAGGAAATACATCTTCCGTCAAAAGGAAAATATATTTCCCACCTATAACAAAATTATCAGGAATATATAAAAACAGAGAAGCACAATGCTATTTTATTATGTCAACAAATTAGGATTTAGAATATAAACAAACATGAAACAATATAGAGTTATCTTATATTGTTCAAAAAAGGAGGGCAAATACAAAAAACAATCCCCAACCTGCCTAATTCGCCAGGATGATTGGGGAAATCGTTATTTTTCAGTCTTACTGGAAAGCAGTTTCTCTAAATCATCGCCACCAAGGTGGCGGAAATCCTGCCCTTTGACGAAATAGAAGATAAACTCACAAATATTCTGACAGCGGTCGCCAATACGCTCAATAGAGCGAGCGCAAAACAGGGCAGTCAGTACACTTGGGATAGTTCGCGGATCTTCCATCATATAAGTCATCAATTGCCGCACGATGCCCTCATATTCCTGATCAACCTTTTTATCTTCGCGATAGATCCGAATAGCCTCGTCCAAATCCATACGTGCGAAAGCATCCAGCACATCATGCAACATTTGCACCGTATGGCGGCCCAAAGACTCCAGACTAACCAACAAAGGCTGATGCTGATGAGAGAATTTTTCCAGCGCGGTACGGCAGATTTTATCTGCTACGTCACCGATGCGCTCCAGCTCAGAGATAGTTTTAATAATCGCCATCACCAAGCGTAAATCACTGGCCGTAGGTTGACGTTTGGCAATGATGCGCACACAGGCTTCATCAATCGCCACTTCCATCATATTGACCTTTCTATCGCCTGCAATCACTTGCTTCGCCAGTTCACCGTCCTGATTATGCATTGCGGTGATCGCGTCAGATAATTGTTGTTCCACCAGTCCACCCATGGTCAATACTTGGGTGCGGATATGTTCAAGTTCTGCATTGAACTGGCCGGAAATATGTTTATTCAGATTCAAGTTATCCATAATACTTCCCGTACGTGTAAGTAGGCGAAATTGATGTATACCCTAAATAATTCGAGTTGCAGGAAGGCGGCAATTGAGCGAATCCCCAGGAGCTTACTCAAGTAAGTGACTGGGGTGAACGAAAGCAGCCAACGCACATGCAGCTTGAAGTATTACGGGGATAGGCCGATCAGCCATAGCGACCAGTAATATAATCTTCCGTCTGTTTCTGCTGTGGCGCAGTAAACAGGGTATCGGTATCACTGAATTCGATTAGCTCGCCCAGATACATAAATGCAGTGTGGTCTGAGCAACGTGCAGCTTGCTGCATGTTATGCGTCACAATAACTACCGTGTAATCGGACTTCAATTCGCTGATCAACTCTTCAATTCTACCGGTGGATATAGGGTCCAACGCTGAGCAAGGCTCATCCAACAGCAATACATCAGGGCGGATAGCAATACCACGGGCAATACACAAACGCTGCTGCTGCCCGCCTGACAAGCTATAACCACTCTGGTGTAATTTATCTTTGGTTTCATTCCATAATGCCGCTTTGGTCAGCGCCCATTGCACCCGTTCATCCATATCAGCACGGGACAAGTTTTCGAACAGTTTCACACCAAAGGCGATGTTATCGTAAATCGACATCGGGAACGGGGTCGGTTTTTGGAAAACCATGCCAACTTTAGCCCGCAACAACGCAATATCTTGTTTGTCAGTCAGGATATTCTGACCGTCCAATAAAATATCGCCTTCAGCACGTTGATCAGGATACAACTGATACATTTTATTGAATGTACGCAGCAGAGTAGATTTACCGCAACCTGATGGCCCGATGAATGCTGTGACCTGGTTCTTAGCAATATCCAGCGAGATATTCTTTAGCGCATGGAATTTGCCATAGTAGAAGTTCAGATCGCGAACCTGGATTTTGCTGTTATTGATGTCAGTAGCCATACTCATCAAGACTTCTCTCTTTTAGCCAATGCTGCCGTAGCCGCATTTTGAAATTTATTGGCGATTCGGTATTTTCATTACTCAATGCTGATACTTACGCAGCCGATTAATACTTTTTCTTCGCGAAAATAACCCGAGCCAGAATATTCAGTAACAATACACACAGGGTAATTAGCAGCACCCCTGCCCAAGCCAGTTGTTGCCATTCGGCAAATGGGCTCATGGCAAATTTAAATATAGTAACCGGCAAGTTAGCGATAGGCTGGCTCAGATCAGTGCTCCAGAACTGGTTGGAGAGCGATGTGAACAGCAAGGGTGCTGTTTCACCGGCAATACGTGCTACCGCGAGCAAGATGCCTGTCAAAATACCGGAGATAGACGCTTTCAGCGTAATAGCCGATATCATGCGCCATTTCGGTGTTCCCAGGGCATAGGCAGCTTCACGCAGGCTATCTGGTACCAACTTGAGCATGTTCTCAGTAGTACGGATAACAATCGGCACTTGTAACAGCGCCAATGCAATCACCCCAGCCCAACCGGAGAAGTGCTCCATCTTGGCAACCACGATGGTGTAGACAAACAGACCGACCACGATGGAAGGTGCTGATAGCAAAATATCATTTATAAAGCGGGTAATTTCCGCCAACCAGGATTTACGGCCATATTCAGCCAGGTAAATCCCCGCCATGATACCCAGAGGGGTGCCAATGACTGTGGCCCATAAGATCAATAAACCACTGCCGGCAATGGCGTTAGCCAAACCACCACCCGCGGTATTGGGTGGCGGAGTCATCTCGGTAAACAGCGCCAAAGACATGCCGTCAATTCCTTTGGTCACGGTGGAGAACAAAATCCACACCAACCAAAACAAACCAAACGCCATGGTAGCCATTGAAAGCAGTAAGGCTATACGGTTCTTTTGGCGACGCCAAGCCTGCTTTTTACGGCGGGTTTCCAGTAGCGTCGCATCACTTTGCATATCCATTGTCGCCATCTTAGCGCCCCTCTTTCTTAGCCAGACGCAAAATCATTAACTTAGATAACGCCAGCACGATAAAGGTAATCACGAACAATATCAGGCCCAATTCCATCAGCGCGGCAGTATGTAAACCGGACTCCGCTTCAGCAAACTCATTCGCTAACGCAGAGGTGATACTGTTCCCTGGCATGAAGAGTGAGAAACTGTCGAGTTGGTAGGTGTTACCGATAATAAAGGTCACTGCCATGGTTTCACCCAAAGCGCGCCCCAGGCCCAGCATCACACCGCCAATCACACCGTTTTTGGTGTAAGGCAGCACAATGCGCCAGATAACTTCCCAAGTGGTACAGCCAATACCATAGGCTGACTCTTTCATCATCACCGGGGTTTGCTCAAACACATCGCGCATAACCGCTGCAATGTAAGGAATAATCATGATGGCCAGGATGACACCTGCGGCCAGAATACCAATACCGAATGCCGGGCCTGAGAACAACACACCCACAATCGGGATGCCAGACATCACGTTGCCGACGGGTTCTTGGAAATAGCGGGCAAATAAGGGAGCGAAAACAAACAAACCCCACATCCCGTAAACAATACTAGGGATAGCCGCTAATAGTTCGATAGCCACACCCAGTGGGCGTTTTAGCCAGTTAGGGGCCAGCTCAGTCAGGAACAAGGCAATACCAAAACTGACCGGGACTGCAATAAGTAAGGCGATAACAGAGGTGACAACTGTGCCATAAATCGGCACTAATGCACCAAACTGCTCAGCCGGGGCATCCCATTCTTTGGTCCACAGGAAAGCCCAACCAAATTTTTGAATACTTGGCCAAGAAGCAACAATCAATGAAATGATAATGCCGCCCAGCAGAAATAGCGTAATCAGCGCAGCCAGTTTAACCAGCGCGCTGAAAATGATGTCACCGTATTTGCTCGGTGCTTTGGTAGTCGGCTTATAATCAGCCATAGACTCTCTTCTCATCCGGGTGTTAATTCCCTTCGTACTTGAAGCCGCAGGGTTGTTGGTTATGTTCGCTCACCCGAATCACTGACCTGAGTCAGCTCATCGGGGTTCGTTCACTTGCCGCCTACCTGCAACTTCAATTACTTTGGGTATATTAAATCAATATCTTATAAATAAATTATTACAGGCAAAACTAACTTCAATCAGAAGATTGGCTTACCGTTGCTGTCTTTAACATTGGTTTTCCAAGCTGCACGAACCTGTTCAACCACTTCTTTTGGTAATGTGGCGTAATCCAGCGCATTAGCTTGTTCAGCACCGTTTTTGTATGCCCAATCAAAGAACTTCAGTACTTCAGTGCCTTTAGCCGCATTTTTCTGCTCTTTGTGCACCAAAATGAAAGTAGTAGAGGTAATTGGCCAAACATCATCACCTTTCTGATTGGTTAAGTCTTGAGCAAACGTTTTGCTCCAGTCTACACCTTTGGCCGCAGCGCTAAAGCTTTGCTCTGTTGGGCTGACTGGTTTGCCATCGGCTGAAACCAGTTTGGTGTAAGCCAGGTTATTTTGTTTGGCATAAGCGTATTCCACATAACCAATGGCACCTGGCAAGCGCTGAACAAATGCCGCAATACCGTCGTTACCTTTACCACCTAAACCGGTCGGCCAGTTAACCGTTGAGCCTGCACCCACTTTCTCTTTCCACTGCGCATTCACTTTAGCTAGATAGCTGGTGAATACGAATGAAGTGCCAGAACCATCAGCACGGCGCACCACTGCAATATTTTGATCTGGCAATTTAACGCCCGGATTCAGCTTCACAATCGCCGGGTCATTCCACTTCTTCACATTACCCAGATAAATATCACCCAGTGTTTTACCGTCTAAAGTCAGTTCACCAGATTTGATGCCAGGGATATTAACGGCCAGCACCACACCACCAATCACAGTTGGGAATTGGAACAAACCTTCAGCCGCCAGCTTATCGTCTGCTAATGGCGCATCAGAAGCACCGAAATCAACAGTATTGGCAATGATTTGTTTTACGCCACCTGAAGAGCCGATCCCTTGATAGTTAACTTTGTTACCTGTTTCTTTCTGATAAGAATCTGCCCACTTGGCATACACCGGCGCGGGGAATGTCGCACCTGCACCTGTCAGGCTTGCAGCAGCGAACGCGGACACAGTGGTCATAGATAAAGTCGCTGCCACAATGCTGGCTACGGTGGTACGCATCAGTTTCATAATCCCTCCTAATGGGATATTAGAATTAACTCTATACCAAAGAACCTGGTATTGCAGGATGGGCTGAGTAATGAACCAAGCTAACAACGCTGCAACTCAAGTACCAAGTGTATAAATTGTTTTCATCAGATTAAGTATGGTGCAGGAGGGAAAATAGGACAGTTTAATGACAGAAAAATGTATGAAATATTACAGTTATATGACAAGCTGCTGGCGTTAAAATAAAATCATTATTTATCATTAGATTAGACTATTTTTTATCTTTTTATTTGTAATAACTTCAGTTGTGATCGTGGTTGGTCACCGCTTTCAAGTAGCGTTGCGCTGTGGGTTCGATACGACGAAATCGTTTCTGATAAAATAACGTCGTTTTTTATCACGTTTAATCCATTATATTAACGAATGAATTCAATTGAATAATGTTGTATTTATGCTCAGCGCTGAGCATATTCAACAAATTGGATGAGTAAACGTAAGATAAAAGAATAAGGAGAGGAAACTCAATAAAAATACGAATATAAAGCCTATTATTTCATTCTCATCACCATCCTGCTGTGCACATTTTCCCAGACGGCTTCCCTCTATTCTCTATTTCCTCAGTGGTTTTTTTTTGCATTGCTGCTAACATTATTTTCTAGGGTTACGATACTGAGTAACACTGAATTAATTTACTCTATTGAACACCGTCACCATTTTAATAAATTTTCAATATTACACACAAAAAAATCATCGTCTCAGGAGAAAATATTTCTGTCTTAACAACATATTGGCTCTTTCCGAGCCAGACTCTCGGGTAGAACAAGTAACCAACGCGGCTACCTACATAAAACTGGCAGCATACGAAAGATAGAAAATATAAATTTTCAGTCAATGCTTTTGAGTTACTAAGCCAACATCTTGTTTTATTACGCTGAATATTTGTCTCTATATTCTATCAAACGCCCGATGCTTTAGAGAATTTTCGTATAGATAATCACAGTAAACTCATTGGGAAATGATATTATGCAATCTGCAACTATGCCCTCAGGAAAAAATAGTTTTTCTGAAAATAATATTATTAGCAGTATAATTAATAAATATGCAAACACCGGTGTATTTATAATTAATACCAACGATCCGCTGCTGGTGAAATTTTATGATATTCAACTGGGACTGGCAGGTATCAGCCTCGTTCGTTGTCCTAATTTCAGTCAGCTCTGGGCAAACCACAAACTGGCTAAATATGCCGTCAGCTCACTGGCGATGGGGGATAGCGATAGCGCACAACAGGTACACAGCATCGTCAGCCTGGATTCTACTGATGGGCAAACGTTCTCAGCAAATGCCATTGGTTCGTTGCCGGTGTCAGCCGTAAACATCACGCAAACCTTAGGTATTTTTGACGAATCAGGCAGCCCTGCGGGAACAGTACAATGTAAAAAGAACTATATTTATACTGCTAATTGCCCCATCCAGGCTAATGGCACCTTCCCGGCCAGTTTAAAACAAACCCGCTATCCGGTTAATATCATCTATACCTTCGCCCAAACGGTGAATAACCAGACAGTTTACGGGGCCGAAATTGTTACCACACAAAGTTACCCAAAATTAATTCAAAATGATTCTCCTGCTGATTTAAATAAAAATAATCTGATAAAAATCTGTCTGGCCCGTCAAGAAAGCGACTGTGACTACTTTAATAATTTTGACGGCAATGTCACCGTACCGATAAAAGGCAGCGTAACTTACTTCGGCAATATTGATTTAAATAATGGCAAGCCTATAAACGCGTATAACTCAATTTATCTGGTCCGCGAACGTCAGGGCGGCGATCCGATCACCCCTGCCAATGACTTTAATTTCTTTGACGACGCTAAAACCCGAATTAATGGCAACGTTTTATCGTGGGATCTAGACTGGCTTAAATTCAAACGTCCCGATTTTGATTCCGGTGAGCGGGTTTATTATATCTTTAAAGTGACATTACAAATTGAAGGAGCGAGTGTAGCCAGTTTTATTACCAATGCTCCCGGTCCGTTCGATCCTGAACAGCGCTTTTTAAATACCAACACACTAAAACCCATGCAGATTACCTATGGTTGTTTAGGTAAAGGCACTCCCATTTTGATGCAGGATGGTAAAGAAAAAGCCATTGACGACATCTTTATTGGTGAATGGGTGCAATCGCAGGATGGGCGAGCGTTAAGAGTCGAAGATGTGATTACCGGCACGGAGCAAAACTATCTTGAGATTGAAGTCAGGGATAGTAGCGGCCAGCTCAAAACCCTTATCACCAGTCTGGGCCACCCCTTTTGCACTACCACCGGTGTGAAACTGGCGAGTGAATTGACTCTGACCAGTCGACTGCTAACCCCAGAGTGTGACTGTGCTATCAGCCGTATCAACAAACAACACGGCGAAATTGAGGTGTACAACCTGCACCTTTCCACTGACGACCCCATCAAAGATCTGACAGAAAGTAGCAGCACCATGTATGCCGCGGGCGTGCTAGTTGGCGATAGCACGATGCAGTATCACTACGAAGAGGCCTACCACCATCGCTCGGTGAATATCCTAAACCAGCTACCGGAAGAATGGCGTCAGGATTATCAAAACCATATTAAAACCATAAGGTAATTGATTGATATGTTTATTGGTTATCCTGATTTTCAGCAAATTATCACCGATGACAAGCTGCGCGTCGTTGCCGTCTGTCAGCAGTCTGATGTCTATTATTTATATCCAGAACCCTTCGTCCTGATTGCTGGTGATCCGTTGGCCTTTGCACTGGATGTGATCCTCAGCCTAAGCAGCAACATTATCTACGGCGACCTTGATTTTACCGCTGAGCTACAATTTGCCAGCGGCGGCGCACTTGAGGCATTCAATCGCCAACACCCAGGGAAGGCTATCCAAGGTTTGCCGGTTATCCCCTATAAGCTAAGTTTCCGCTCACCACCTGACCATGATTCAGCATTAACCCATCAGGATTACGATCCGACCTGGTATTCGGCGCAGTCGATTCAATTTTTGATCTCGCTTGATGCAGATACCACGCAACTGATGAAAAAAACGTTGCTGGATAATATTGTTGGCTTTAATGCTCGTATCGATGGCTTTGTCGAAGGTGTATCGCCACGGCTGAACTACACACTAGATTGCGATCCCGGCCAGTTAATTGCCGAACTGGCGGCCAATATTAAAGACGCCCAACCGGTGTCCAACAACCGGATCGCGTTTCCCTACATGTTGCTTACTCAGTACATGTACGAAAATCTGTCCCGGCTACCGCTGCTAATCTCGCCAGCCTTCTCCTCAACCAACCCGGCAGAAGCGCTATTATTCGCGCAGGCTTTGCTCGATCGTCTGTTCAACACGTTGGGATCGCCCTATATCGGTAACGCCAACACCAATACTACTTATATTTGTCTGTTGCTCCCCCAGAAACAGCGTCGTCTGATAATTGATTTAAAACGCGTTGAGCTAACCCAGCGCCCCATCTGCTTTTTATTGGATCCCTTTGCCACGGCACAACAAATTGCCAAAGAGGCTCCCGAACAGGTTATCCACCAGATAATCGCACCTGCGCTGCCAGACGGTAGCCTGCGGATTAACATCCTTTACGCTTTCCCACAGGGTCTTAAAGACGGGGCGTTTATTGATATACAAATCATTTTACCTCCGGGCGAGCTTTATCCTGCTGGACAACAGCAAACCCTGCTATTGATACCCAGTCAGAGTTATTTGGCCTTCACATTTATTAATAATACGTTCAGCTTGAATGGCGAATATCAGTACCACATTCGCGTTAGCTACCCAACCGCCAATGGATATCTCTCCCTCGTCAGCGAGCAACGAACCAGTAATAACAAAATACTGACGCTGGATTATTCCAGCCTTCCTTGTCAGTTCCTGACCCTCAATATCGATCCGACATTCGCACAACACAGTATGCTCACAGGCCACTACTCCTCCGCTAACCTGTCAGAACCCTTTGAACTCACACTGGCTTCGCCCTGTTTCAGTTATCCGATAACGGGACGTGATGCCTATGCCAAGCTGACCGCCTGGGATAACGATAGCGCCGCCTCAGTGGTGCTCGATATGCCAATCATCCAGTCAGCCACCATCGGTGTTTATAGTTTTCCTCAGTTTGGTGCGCAGCACGCCACCATTATCGCCCGGTTTGCTACTGGCATCCGTTATGTCACGTTACGATTTCAAGCTCAGGGTGAAACGCAAACGCGCGATCATACGTTTACGCAGCAGGATAATTGCTATGAATATCAATGGAATGTCACATCGATTTACGCGGCAGGGTTTCGTTATAAAACCAGTAACGGTCAATGGTCGGACTATGTGACGGGCAATCAAACCATTACACTTGAGGTTGAAAATGAAGACTGAATCATTAAATCCTGAAAAAAATCTGGCGTCCTTTTTTTTGCTTGATCGAGCTTTCGTCTTTCACGATCAGCGGTGCCCGCCCAATGACTATACCTACGGCTGCTTCACGCCTGAGATAGTTCATGACGATCGGGGAAATAAAACCAGTGGTTTTCACCTTACCACCAGTCCGGCAGGCGGCCTCGTCATCCTGATTACACCGTTAGTTCCCCTCAATACCCAAGCTATACAACAGTATATTCAGACACATATCTCCCACTCAGGCGGTAACATCACCCTTAAGCAGTGTACTGCGAAGACGGCGATTTTCTTGCGTTTTCATGAGCCGCTGGGTGACGCCCCCTATCTGGTTGAGTTTGAAGGAAACTCTATGTCGACCACCCATTCGGAAGGGATAGAGTTGACTGAGGCCATACAGGGCAACGCGAAGCGGGTTTTTCTTGCCACCCACACACAATTCACGGTAAGCACTACGGTTAATGCCCGTCTCAACAGCGACTGGCGGCAGTTTCTAATACTGGCGTTTAACACCAAAACCCGCACACCAGAAGCTATTGCGCAGCTACTCGACAAGCAAATTACTGCTGGTATCGTCGTGCTGGACGAGGAGTTTAAAAATACCCCGTCGCCGCAGACCAAAGAGACCGTGAGAAAAAATCTGGTCGATCTCGCTGCCAGCATCCTCAGTAATACGCTCGCCAATATCTCGCATATTGATGAGATACCCACCAGAATTGACTATGATTTTTCTTACGAAAGCAGCCTGCCCCAATCTTATGAACTGATCGACGAACAGGATATCGCGACGCTATTTAGCGGCTTTATCGCCAATAAACTTATTTCCTATGACCCTTCGCCGCTGCCTGAGCCTCAACGAAAACAACCTGACGATCCGGGAAAACAGCATACCTGCAAAGTCAGCCTGGATTTCAATGCCAGCAAATTTATGATTATGTCGATTGAACTGACGTGGGCGGATAAAAAAATACCCATGCAGTGGCCAAACTTTCCTCCTCTCACCGTCACCGCCGATAGTCGCGTGAATGAGATAAATATCAAGGTCACCTTTTCCGACTATTCATTCATTAATATCACGCGCCAGTGGCAAGCAGACATCAACCTGACCGTTCAGGATATCGGGTTTCATGAAGTGACCTTTGATGCCCGCCACTTACAATCTGATTTTAAGACGATTTCAGGCAGTGCCAATTACGTCCCAGAAGGTCAGGCCAAACGCGCTACCTTTAATTTTTCATTTTCCGATCAGCAGTGGCAAACCACTTGGTTACTCAATACCCAGTCAAATAGCTTGAATGGCCGTATTGAATACCACTGGCAGGGAAAAACGTCGTCATTTATAAGCAGAAATTACGATTCAGGTGTACAGCAATCGACCTCATTCCGTATTGAACTTCAATACAAAAAATAACCATGAGTTAAGAGGAATAAGCTATGTTAACCACAGCCATCCAGCATTCGATTAAAATAGATACCAAAGAACACTTAGGCGTCAAGGTATATACCTATACCTGCTATGGCGATAGCGAAGATAAAAATATTTTTTATGTTATTCCTGAAACTCCAGTATTTTCTGGTCAGGAAAATAAACCTGACTTCTTATTCTATAAATATCGTAAAGAAGAGCAACAAGGCGGATACGCACAGTTTACCGTCAAACTTCCTGTGCCATCAGAAAGCGAAGCCGACAAAATAAAAGCACAGCTTTATAGTGGGATATCACCGCAACTTGTGGCGAAATCAAAACTTATCGTCCAGTATATTAAAGCTGAAGAATTATTTAATTCCGATCCGACCAATAAAGCCAATCAAGATGCCAAAATTAAAGCTTTTCAAAATTCTGGATTAACCGAAGAGCAAGCAAAAAAATATATACTCGCTTATAACCCTGACGCGGGTGACGATCAATTTCTTGGTCAACTGATGCCCGATAATGCGCGTAAAATAGAATTGCGCCAACCCCGCTATACCTCAGCGCAGGCCTCATTGATCATCAATGAGAACAAAGTATTTTACTGTCAGATGCCCACACCACTGAGTCCCTCTGGTTTGGGGAATAACGATACTGTATTTAGCATGTCGCTAACGGGGCTGGGAGCAACCCTGTTTGAGAATGTATTAAAAGGAACGCCGAGTAACGCCAGTGTCGGGATTCGTTATAACTTCACGCTGGATGCCTCTCTGCCGGCAGTAAAAGTTATTGTCACCTACAACAGTGAGAAAATGAAAGAAGTGACGCAGACCATTACTCGGCATACCTGGTCTGCGGATGAAAAAGAAATCACCCGTGAATTTTCCGAGAAAGGTGCCGCCAAGGTCACTGTCATTACCAGCCTCAGCGCGCAAGAAATGGGCATGAAAGATGACCAATATAGCGCTTGGATAAAAACCTTCGAGGACTGGGGACAAGCACAACTTCAACAAATATTGTCTAGCCAGACAGGGCTGGATATGAGTATGGATTTGCTGAACGATGCGGGTAGTTTTGATAAATTTAAAGAAAGTCTGAAAAACACGCAGGATTTCACCCGCGTATATGAAGAAAACCGTGTTGTTCCTTTTTCCATCGCGCCGCAGACTCAGTTGCCGTCTATCCTCTCTATTGTTGGTGCTGAGAAGGTCGATGACTATTTCAAAGAATACGATCTTGATGATCCCTTCTTTCAGTTTATTCAACCCGAATTTTATGTCAGTCAGGACCTGGATAAATATGATATTGAAAATATTATTGTTATCGCAAAATATGATGATAACCATGTCAGCACACTCCGCTTCGACAGAAAAAACACCGCGTCGCAAAAAACCGAGAAATGGTATATTGATAAAAAACTGGGGCGCACCTACAGCTATTCATATACGGTGAATTTCTCAGGGTTGCATTCAAAACCCTATCATTCAGGTAAAATAGATATAATTGATAGTCTGGTTCAATATATCAACATGGCACAATGCGGTATTGTCTACGCGCAAATTGATTCGTTACTTGATACACAGGCATGGGAAACATTCAACCAGGTGCTATTGAAAGCCCAATATTCCGATCCAGCGCATGGCGTAGAATTAAAAAGCGATACTCAGGTATTGAATGTTTCCACGCAGCCAAAACCTTTTATTTATCCAGTAGGCATGAAGCCAGAGAATCCCATTTATTTCACCACCAGTTATTATACCCGGGATGGTGGTAATTTTACTTACATCGAACCAGGTATTGAACCATCTCCGCAATTGCCCGGATATGGTGGCACCCGTGCGAACCAGATTCAAATAATGAATGCCTTACCGAGGAAAACGACCTACTCCATATTTTTCATCGCACCGAAGAAAGATGTACTAATTATCATCTTCGACATGATGGTGAACTATAAGACCTACAAGTTTAAACAGACTAAATCGATTAATCTGGAAGAAAAAGATCTCGTGGATACCACCACCCGCCGCGACCTTACCTTCGAATTTTTACCCGATGGCACAGATGACATTCCTGAAATCACCTATAGCGGCACCATTATTTACAATGATGAGCGCGATCCCAAGCCAATTGAGGGCAAGGTAACCGGTTCATCGGTCGCGGTGGTGGTGAAGTGTTAATGGCCCGTCATTCTTCTGGTGTAGCGGCGGCCAGATGTGCTGCCTCTGAACCGGCCCTCCCGTTGAGGCGGTGATGAACAGTGTTCATTACTATTGGATAGGCAGAGCATCGGTCATTGCATTGATGACTGATGCTCGGTTGATTGTTTTTTATTCAACATGGACACCCCCATGGATAACAGAATAACGGAACAAACTATCGGTTTTATTAATGCAATGCCAGGTAGCCAAGTTTATTATTATAGCGCGTTGGCACCCAGTATTTTGGTAAATGAGCAGGCTATTCCCGAAGTGCATTATCAAATATTCAGGAGCAGCGCCACCGCACAACCGACGACTTACTACGCAATACTCTCATTGCAGACGCAACTGAACAGCAGTATGGCTGCTGCACAGGCAGCGGCGCGGGATAATCCCGATATTCCGCCGGACGCGACCCTGCTCCCCTTACAAATTATTGCCAGCACTGCCACGCTCTGTATTCCACAAGCTATGCCTCAACTGCTGAATCACACCTCGCTGGGGAATAATCAGTTTTGCTACATCATGGCCGCACTGACTGATACGAATGATATTGAGCGAATCGTCGCGCTGCTTCAGCAACCGGAATCAGCACCGATTGCCGTCAGTTATAAAATCGACTACCTGCAACAATTACCCCCCTCAACCTTTGAACTTGATGCCCAATGGGATCAGGTATATGAATATCTGAAAATCTCATTCGGTTTTAATGCGCTGATTTTTTCTTTTAATATTGATGATATTTCCGAAACCTTAATCAGTAATAAGCTGGTTACTATCAAGGTAAGAAATACCAACCCCGACCATTATATGAAACAAGCCACGGCTGAATTGAGCACGATTCTGACTTGCGAATTTTTCACCCCAGTATTTGGTCAAATAAAAACAGCCCCCGCGCCTAAATTTGGTTTCCAATTACAAAACATCTCAGTTAAAGATATTGATAAACGCACGCTCAGTGCCCGAATCACCGAAACTACGGTAGTACGGCGATCTCTCTATCCTCAAGCGCTTTTTGCCACATTGGTTAGCCAGAGCCATTATGATGCCATCGACGTCGTAAGCTATCACGAGCTTCAGGATGATTTTTTCTCTTACCGCAGCATAAAAGCTCAACTGCTGACATCTGAGTTAGACGAAAATATTCAATTGGTGGCGCTCAATTTGACTTATGGTAACACGCGGTCCCCGTTAGTTTTTTCCAGAAATAATATGGCGGCCAAAACGTTCCATTTTTCCGCCATTATCGACCCTGTAACAAAAAAAATGTCCTGGCCGGTGGAGTATCAGTTCACATTATATTTTAACCATCCGGTCGGTGGTGTGATGTTTGTCAGTTCAGCCATCATGAGCACATCCTTAACCGAAATTTTTTTAGACATTGAATCGTTATATAGCCGTTATCATTTCGTTATTGCCACAGAAAAAAGATTCAACTGGGCATGGTATACATCAATATTGGTAAATATCACCTGTACCCATATTGAAAACAAAGAAAACAGCACATCAAAAAACTTCCACATCACCGAGAAAAAACCGTCAGAAGAATACAGCATCATGCTACCAGATCCTGAATGCTATACTTTTTCGGTAATCAAAGAATATAGCATTAGCGCTAACACTCCCCATATACCAGTAAGGTTAGACCAACCCACCAGCCAGGATGTCAGCATATCTTCACGACTCTATAAACAAAGAACGCTGAAAATCACCCCAGCTTTTGACTGGGAAAGAATCACACAGGTTCTAGTCAATGTGACTTACTGCTATAACCAATTCGCCATGAACACGTTAAAGGAAGCATTTTATTTCTCTGAAGACCAGTCAGAACCTGCATTATTTAGCGCAGATCAAACCGACCCGACATTACTGTTTATTAATCTCGACATCATGATTATTGATAATGACGGCGGCGTTGAAAATAAAAAACTCATTACCGATGAAGAACAGATCAATATTACTAACTGACCATGAGGAAATATCATGTTATTACTGAGAGAAAAAACCGCCACGATTAAAAACATCACGTTTTTTTCTGATGATTCAGATGAAAACCAATTTTGGTATTTGCCCGGTGATATTCATATTGCCGTACGCGATGGGAAACCGGTATTTTCATTAATTAAATACACCGGTGATGACGCCAACCAACAGGGCGGGTACATAAACTTTGAGGTCAATACTGCCGTCGATGAAGGCGAACTCAACACCGCGTTTACCGATTACCTGAATAAACTGAAGATCAAGCCGAAAAATGCCCGTAAAGCGCCAGTACCGTTTAATAATGGTACTGTGAACTTTTTTGTTCTGGATGCACAAAATTCCAACGGCCAGTTGATTAGCGCACAAAGCTCTAGCCTATTTGGTAATAACACCGCCATTTTCAGTGCCAAACTGACGCCACAACAGGCGGTTATTCTGGAGGCTGCGTTTAATCAAGCGCAGGCACCAGCGGCGGTGACTTACAACCTCACTTATACCGGTATCACCCCAGCATTGAAAGTGGATGTTACAGCGGAATTTGACAGCGTTTATAAGGAATTCGGTGCTAAGTTTGGCATTAATATTCCTATTCCGGTCGAGACACCGGCAAGTTTTTGGCTCGGCTTTGACAGCGTGATTAAGAAACTGGAGCAAGATCAAAAACTCGTGATTAAAGTGACCGAAAGTATGCCCGGCGATCAGGCGACCAAAGAAAAAGAGTGGGCATTACAGTTTGTCAAAGAAGAACTACTAAAGATATTTTTCAACGCAACCATTAAACCAAACGCAGAAAGTAATGAGCAGGCAAAATCAGCCAGCGCTTCCATTCTGGAATCATTGATTGGCAGTAAAGATGAAAAAGGGAAAGGCGGTCTTTTCCCCTGCGCATCATTGGAATTAAAAGTGGTCAACATTACCGAGCATAAAACCTTATCCTTTAACTACACTTCATCAAAAGCGATTACTCAGGCCGCCGTACCACAAAACTTTATCGGCACCGACACGTTAAAAGCCCAAAAAGATAAACCTTATTTTATTGAAGTAAACGTCAATGATCCGTTCTTTCAGAAAATCGAACTGCAAATCTTCGGCCCTGATGGCTTTGAAGAGTTCGGTATCAAAGCGGCAGCATTTCAAGCCAGCTACAATAACAATGTCTATACCAGTGATGCCTTTACCGAGGACGGTAAAGAATGGCGGAAAAATATTGCCAGAAGCAAAGACAAAAATGAATTACTCGATATTCAAGGCGAGTTTATTTTTAAATCAGCGAGCAGCTCCGGCTGGGAAGGTAACAGCAGCTATCAGTCAAAATTCAAAACCGCTTCTACCACCATCGGTCTCGATCCGAGTAATTTACTCACTTTCAATGAAATTGATATTTTCCTCGATCGCCAGTTCTCCTGGGATAAATACAATCAGGTGCTGGTTGAACTCACTTATCTTGATGACAAAGAACAAAAGAAAACCAAGAAGTTCTCCTTTAATCCCGATAAAACCAAAGCGCAAACCTTCAAGTATCGCTGCCTGACAGAGAAACCCTGGACGGTTCATTATACGATTACCTATCTTGAGATCGGCGGGCATACCCGGTTGGTCGACGGTACAGATAATCCGCCTGCCATCGTTATTCCGACATGAGCTACGGTAAATAATCATGGTTGAACGCGTTGCGGTGTTACCAGCGGCATTGGACGCCCTGGTAACCACTTTATGCCATCATGTGCCGGATTTAGCAGGCACGCTATTACCCGACATTCACCGTTTTAGCCAGAAACGGATGGCATCGGGGCTGCTGTCTGCGGCATTTAATACCAGTCTATTGGCTTATAACGGTTGCCCACTGGAGTTCACGACATCCAGCATAAAACCGCAGGCTGTGGCTTGCACGTTTGATACTTTTCTCCCGCTATTCACCCAGGCTCGTGATATTGGGGCCTTCAGTGCGGAAAATTACCCACACGCCTCGTCAGACTCGTCTGCATCCTGCTTCGCACACATTGCCCGGATACAACGGCCGGATACGCCTACCCAAGCGCTAAAATTTGGCTCATGGTTGGGGCGGAAATATACCGCTGACGGCATTAAAACCAAGGTTTACTCCGAAGTACCGCCAAATAATCAAGCATTAATCGCTCTGTATGCCTCCCCGCTAAATCACGCCAATAGCGATTATCCCCTGCATCAGTTAACCGCAGCCGGACTATCGCTGTTGATGATTGGCTATTACCCAGATAACCCTGACACACCAACTGAATATTATTATCAGTGGCACAGCGCAGAAATAACGCTGGCAGACATTGCCAACGTTATGCGGTTATTTGGTATTGAACGTGGGTTTCCTCCGCTGGCCGCGCTGCTCAGGCAGGTATTAGCTAACATGCCTAATCCAGATGAATTCCCCGCCACCACCTATGGTTTCAGCCTGGTCTATAACCATCGACGCCAGTTGGAAAGTTTTAGCCTGTTTACTATGGCGCCGCGCTTTTTAGGCGGCAACGCGCAGGCTGCCATCAAGATTGGTGAGCTATTGCAGCACGTGGCACAGCCCATGCCGCTGCTACAAGCGTTGCTCAAGGAGAATGTGCCTCTTCAGTTTAATGTCATCGGCTTTACGGTTGATGCACAGGCAAGGTGCGGCGTCAGTTGTACCTTCAGCCCGCAGAACGACCTTTGGCGCGAGGTTGCCCTACCAGACCGTAGCCCGCCGCCGCCGCGCGGCATGTCGCCAGATGCAATCCTCCGACAACAGCAATCAGAAAACGGGGCATTCCTGTCCAGCGTCAGAACACCCGACGGCCAGTGGCATCAGGATGCCAATGCTTTTGTCACTGCTCAGGTATTAAGGACGCTCGACTACACCGAGCAAACGGCTCCCTATATTGATCGCGCGCTGGATTTTCTCGCTAGTTGTGAAACCCGCCCCGGTCATTTCAGTTTCTGGCCTCGTCACGCTCATCCCCGTTGGATGAACGGCCAGATGATTGACGCCGATATTGATGACACGGCGATAATTACCGAAATGTTATACAAATTTGGCCGTATTTCGCCTGACGCCGTTCGCCTGACGCTGATTGAGATGAATGGCTATCAGCTACAGAAGGTTGATGCCCGACTTACCGAACCACAGCATCAATGGGCTGAATGTCAAACCTTCCACACTTGGATGAAACAAAATAATGAGATTAGCCAGCTCGACTGCTGTGTTAATACCAATGCGCTAATTTTACTGTATCGTTTTTATGGCGAACAATGCGCAACCCTACCGGCTTATTATCGTATTATCACCATGCTGAATAAAGCCGTCGTCTGGAGCCAAAACGAATATCAGAGAATAACCCAATTAACCCCCTACTACGCTCATCCCGCCGAATGGTTGTCCACACTTGAATATGCCCAAAATATCGGTATCGATACACTATCTGACATTATTACGCCGTTAAAAAAATGGCAGCTTGCCAATAGTGCTAGGGAAATACCACTCTATCGTCGTCACGATGGGCAGTATCTGTGGACCTCATCCTATTTATCAGCGCTAAGGCGTTGTTCTGTTCTCTATGATACGAAGGATACCTATGAACATCTTTCTCAATGATCTGGTCACGCTAAACAAAATTATTCTGGAAAACGCGCAGCAGCAGTTTACCGACAATGTTAATCTGACCAGAAAATTACGGACAACTCTAACGCCATTATCCGATGAATTGATAGCACAGGTCAGTACCGAGAATGTCTCTGGCGAAATACGCTATCAGATTGAAACCATAACAGATGGCATTAGTTGGACGATGGTACTGAGTTTTTTTCTCAACAAAAACATTCAGGAAATGCCTTATGTAGTGCTCAATTTCAATCAGTTTGGCAAATTCAATGAAATGATATTTCAGGACGTGGCACTCAAAGCTGAACGGCAATATCAGGCTCAACTAAAACTAACCCGACTTGAGCAGCGAGATGCGTTATTAAGAGCCTTATCCAACTACGATGCGCAAACCACGTTGGTGATCGCCATCAAATCTGATACCGGCCTGCTGAATACTATTACTGATCCTAAAATATTTTATTTTGCGGAAAATTATTATCCTTATATCTACCGCGGCATTGCGCCACCGAATCCACGTCTTGAATTAATTCTCACACCAATAGAATATCATCAATACTGGTATAACTATTATCAGGATAATATTCGTAAAGATTATCTTTATTATTTACCCGATACGTTTCAACTGGCCAGTAACAGCAATGACAATAATAAACCCATGTTGTCGATCTCCTTTTCTGCACCAGAAGGGGCAACAGAGGTGGCTCAGTTTAATGTGACCTTTGACTATTTCTTGCTACCCAAGGTGGGCAGACAACGCATTAGCGACGCCGAAACTACCTTTATCCAATCCCAGCCACAGGGTAAGTTGATCCCTTTTTCCAGTGCGCATAGCCTTAAACTACGGTTGTCATTACCGGCGGGGAAAACCGAAGAAACCAACGCAATAGTAAACCTGCAAAGCGGTATTATTGATTCGTTCACGCTGCCATCGGCGCAGTTTGCAAAAATTTGGGATGCGCTGTTTGATACCACGGCACAGCATCTGTTGCTCAATGGCGAGCTGGAAGTTAAACAGGAAGGCTTTAGCCCTGACAATATCCCGGTACAGCTCAGGATGCCGGTTGCATATAAAAATAATCCCCAGCTGTTTATCGATAATTCCACCCCAGTTGAAATTGTCAAAACGCTGAAGTTTATCAGCAGCCAGGGTGCTTATGATCCCACCGGCCCGAAACCCATAGAACAGATACTAATCAGTATCAACCACCAGACGATAGCACTGAATAGCGAGCAGCCTACCAAAACCTTAGAAGTGAAAGTGTCGGCCTTGCAACTCATTCTTAATCCGCAAGAAAAGCTGATCTACCATTATGATGTGCAGATTCATTACCAGGATGGGGCAAGGAAAGAGCTTAGAGATTTAACCTCGACCTTCGAAATTATTTATGTCCCTTGACACTCTCCCAACGACGCTGTGGCATTAAAGTGTCGTTGGGTAATATATTGTGTTTTTATATATAAACTGATGATAGCGGCAGCTATCTAAAAAACCGGCAACGTAACTTTTGCCGATTCCTGACAATGACTGTTTTAATTTGGTCATAAAAAAATCCGGTATGCTTTTAAACAGCATAACCGGACTTTTCGAGTTAACGGCTATTTCATCCGCCCACAATATTTTGTGCTATATCTATCGCAGCTTATTCAACCGTGACTGATTTTGCCAAGTTACGTGGCTGGTCCACGTCGGTGCCTTTAATTAGCGCGACATGGTAAGAGAGTAACTGTAGTGGCACGGTATAGAAGATAGGCGCGATAATCTCTTCTACATGTGGTAACTGAATGATTTTCATCCCTTCACTGTCAGTGAAACCGGCATCTTGATCAGCAAACACATACAGCAAACCGCCACGGGCACGCACTTCTTCAATGTTGGATTTCAGTTTTTCCAACAATTCATTATTTGGCGCAACCACGATGACCGGCATATCAGCATCAATCAATGCCAATGGACCGTGCTTCAACTCACCTGCAGCATAAGCTTCAGCGTGAATATAAGAGATCTCTTTAAGTTTCAGCGCGCCTTCCATCGCAATCGGATATTGATCACCGCGACCAAGGAACAAGGCATTGTGTTTATCAGAGAAACCTTCAGCCAGCGCTTCAATGGTTTTATCCAGAGACAACATCTGTTCAATACGAGCAGGTAGAGCCTGTAACGCATGAACAATATTCTGCTCCAGACTGGCATCAGCGCCCTTCAGCTTGCCAATACGCCCCACCAGCATCAGTAATACTGTCAACTGAGTGGTAAAGGCTTTCGTTGATGCTACGCCAATCTCAGTACCGGCTTTGGTCATTAACGCTAAATCTGATTCACGCACCAGCGATGAGCCAGCGACGTTACAAATAGCCAGCGACCCCAAATACCCCAACTCTTTTGATAAGCGCAGAGCAGCTAAGGTATCGGCAGTTTCACCTGATTGTGACAAGGTGATCAACAGGCTGTTTGGGCGCACAGCGGATTTGCGGTAACGGAACTCAGACGCAATCTCTACGTCACAAGGCACACCGGCTAATGATTCAAACCAATAACGCGAAACCATGCCTGAGTTATAAGAGGTACCACAGGCAATAATTTGAATATGTTGAACATTTGCCAATAATGCATCCGCTTTAGGGCCAAGTTCAGACAAATCAATTACACCATGATTTAAACGGCCTTCCAGCGTATTTTTAATCGCCATTGGCTGTTCATAAATCTCTTTCTGCATGTAATGGCGGTAAACACCTTTATCACCGGCATCGTACTGCACCTGAGATTCAATTTCAGGGCGCTCAATAGCATTACCCTGTTTATCAAAAATTGCGATGCTACGGCGAGTTACTTCAACCACATCACCTTCTTCCAGGAAGATGAAGCGGCGAGTCACGGGTAATAACGCCAGTTGGTCAGAGGCAATAAAGTTTTCACCTACACCACAACCAATCACTAATGGGCTACCGGAACGCGCAGCCACCAAACGACTTGGGTCACGACTATCCATAACGACAGTGCCGTAAGCGCCACGTAATTGCGGGATAACACGCTTAACCACTTCCAGCAAAGATCCACCTTGCTGTAGCTCCCAGTGCACCAAGTGAGCAATAACTTCAGTATCTGTTTCAGAACTGAAACGGTAGCCACGACCAATCAGTAATTCACGTAAAGGTTCGTGATTCTCAATAATGCCGTTGTGTACCACAGAGATATAGTCAGAAACATGAGGGTGCGCATTGGCTTCCGATGGCTCACCATGGGTAGCCCAACGGGTATGTGCAATCCCGGTGCCACCATGTAAAGCCTGATTTTCGGCAGCATCAGACAGCGCCTGTACTTTACCCACCCGACGTAAACGCGTCATATTACCTTCAGCGTCAACCACTGCTAAACCAGCAGAGTCATAGCCACGGTATTCAAGACGACGTAAACCTTCGATCAGAATCTCAGCGATATCACGTTGCGCTACTGCGCCAACAATTCCACACATCTATTTTATTCCTATGTAAGGTTCTTTTAGAACCTTGTCGATGTCAGTGACCTGATTTTCCGGATTTTCCGGGTTCCCCGAGCCTGTAGAGTTGGGGATTATTATGTTTTGCTCTGTGTTTTCAGCATCAATAGATAAACCAAAAACACAGGGCAAAACATCCCTTCAAAGAATAAACGATATTGAAGGGGCTGTTTTAATATAACCTAAATAATTCGAGTTGCAGGAAGGCAGCAATTGAGCAGATCCCCAGAAGCTTACTTATTTTAAGGTCAACGACCAGTAAGTAACTGGGGTGATTGAACGCAGCCAACGCACATGCAGCTTGAAATATAACGGGTATAGCTTATTTTTTCTTCACCGGACGCTGCCAGCCCTGAACATGGACTTGTTTAACACGGCTAAGCACTAACTCATTTTCCGCAATATCGCGAGTTACGGTAGTTCCCGCAGCGATAGTGGCACCCTTTGCAACAGTGACCGGCGCGACCAATTGAGTATCGGACCCAACAAAGACATCATCACCAATAATAGTTTTAAACTTATTAGCTCCATCATAGTTGCAAGTTATGGTTCCTGCGCCAATATTTACGCCCGAACCAATCTCGGCATCACCCAAATAGGAAAGATGACCCGCTTTCGAGCCTTTACCCAAGCGGGTATTTTTGATTTCAACGAAGTTACCAACATGTGCGCCTTCAGCTAATTCAGCACCTGGGCGCAGGCGGGCAAATGGCCCAACAGAGCAGCCAGTATCCAGGCGTGAGTTTTCTAATACGCTATATGGGCTAATGTCAGAATCATCACCGATCACACAATTTTTCAGTACGCATCCGCTACCAATACGAACCCGATCACCTAAAGTCACATGACCTTCAATGATGACATTGGTATCGATAGTAATATCACGACCATGTGTTAATTCTCCGCGCAAATCAAAGCGCGCGGGATCCAGTAACATCACACCGGCCAATAACAGTTTCTCAGCCTGCTCAGACTGGTATACACGCTCTAGAGCAGCGAGTTGCAGGCGGTTATTTACCCCTTCAACCTCACTCAACCGAGCGGGGTGAACCGCAGCAACCTTCTTACCATCAGCATGTGCCAATGCAATAATATCGGTGATATAAAACTCACCTTGAGCATTATTGTTATCCAACAGTGATAGCCAGCGCTTTAGATCACGCCCATTAGCAACCAGTATTCCGGTGTTGATTTCATTAATTTCGCGCTGTGCATCACTGGCATCTTTATGCTCAACAATCCCCACCACGTCGCCATTCTCACGCACGATACGGCCATAACCACTTGGGTTATCCAGCTTCACGGTCAACAAGCCAATGCCGCCTTGTGGCTTCGCCGCCAGCAGTCGCTGTAAGGTATCCACAGAGATCAACGGCACATCGCCGTATAGCATCAGCACATCTTCATCGTCAGCAAAGTGCGGTGCGGCTTGTTGCATCGCGTGCCCGGTACCCAACTGTTCAGCTTGTAATACCCAGTTCAAAGAGGGATCGGATAGCGTCTTTTTCAGCAGATCGCCGCCGTGCCCATAAACCAGATGAACGTTTTTTGCACCCAGCTTCATGGCCGCATCAATAACATGCTGAACCATCGGCTTACCTGCCAATGGGTGTAACACCTTAGGAAGGTCGGAATACATGCGTGTTCCCTTACCTGCGGCAAGGATGACTACACTCATTGAGCTGTTAGACATAAGCAACCTGATAACTCCAATTTAATAGACGGAAGTAAACCTGTTTAGCGAAATAATTACTACATATTTCTCAACGAAAAATGTACTCAACCCGCATGGTTAAAGGGTTGTTGCTACTCGTCATGTAACGAAAAAATGGGGCGAAAAGTGTCTGCGATCAGCGACGCTTCCCGTGCTGTTTTTGTCAAAACACATGTACATATTTACGCTATTAACCACTTATTTTACGACAAGAAACAAGAGTTTTCAGAAAGAAACGCTTTGAGTTTAGCTGAGGCTTAACTAAATAGTAGGAAAGCGGATTAAGGGAGATAAACCAAAGGCGAGTATCTGTGTTATCTGATGTATAGGTAAAAAAAAATGCCAATCAGATTTACTGACTGGCATTCTATTTTTTATTTATACCTTCGTACTGGAAGTTGCAGTAGCGTTAGCTTGCTACCTACCTGCAACCCCAATGACCTGAGTATATATAGTAATTTTATAAATCAATGAGTTAACGCAACCCATTAGTATAAAATTACATCGCCTTCCTGGTCAGTTCGATTACGCGTAATTTCGCAATCGCCTTCGCCAATTCAGCGGATGCCTGAGCATAGTCGACGTCGCCGTGGGAGTTGTTGATATGATCTTCGGCTTTACGCTTAGATTCCAGCGCTTTAGCTTCGTCCAGATCAGTTCCGCGAATAGCTGTGTCAGCCAATACGATCACAACGCTCGGTTGCACCTCAAGGATGCCGCCAGAAAGATAAATAAACTCTTCCTCACCGAACTGCTTCACGATACGTATCATGCCAGGCTTAATGGCAGTGAGCAGTGGGGCGTGACCAGGGAAAATCCCAAGTTCGCCTTCACTACCCGTCACCTGAATTTTTTGTACCACGCCAGAGAACATCTTCTTCTCTGCGCTCACAACATCCAGATGGTAAGTCATTGCAGCCATGTCACCCTCCAGTCAACAGCGTTACAGTTTCTTGGCTTTTTCCACTGCTTCTTCAATGGTGCCAACCATGTAGAACGCCTGCTCCGGCAAGTGGTCATAGTCGCCGTTCATGATGCCTTTGAAACCACGAATGGTATCTTTCAGCGAAACGAACTTGCCCGGTGAACCGGTAAAGACTTCTGCCACGAAGAACGGTTGAGACAGGAAGCGCTGAATTTTACGCGCACGGGATACAACCAGTTTGTCATCTTCTGACAACTCGTCCATACCCAAGATTGCGATGATGTCTTTCAGCTCCTGGTAACGTTGCAGAATAGACTGCACGCCACGCGCTACATCGTAGTGCTCCTGGCCAACAACCAGCGGATCAAGCTGACGGCTGGTGGAGTCAAGTGGGTCAACCGCAGGGTAAATACCCAAAGAGGCGATTTGACGACTCAAAACGACGGTTGCATCCAAGTGAGCAAAGGTGGTTGCTGGTGATGGGTCAGTCAAGTCATCCGCAGGCACGTAAACGGCCTGAACAGAAGTGATTGAACCCGTCTTGGTGGACGTAATACGTTCCTGCAACACACCCATCTCTTCTGCCAGCGTTGGCTGGTAGCCTACCGCTGATGGCATACGACCCAGCAGTGCGGATACTTCCGTACCGGCCAAGGTATAGCGATAGATGTTATCGATGAACAACAGTACGTCACGACCTTCATCACGGAATTTCTCCGCCATGGTCAGGCCGGTCAGAGCAACGCGCAGACGGTTACCTGGTGGCTCATTCATCTGGCCATACACCAAAGATACTTTGTCCAGAACGTTGGAGTCCGTCATCTCGTGGTAGAAGTCGTTACCCTCACGAGTACGCTCACCCACACCGGCAAATACAGAATAACCTGAGTGCTCGATCGCGATGTTACGAATAAGCTCCATCATGTTTACTGTTTTACCAACACCCGCACCACCAAACAGACCCACTTTACCGCCCTTAGCGAACGGGCAAATCAAGTCCATTACTTTGATACCGGTTTCTAACAAATCTTGTGAGCTGGCAAGCTCTTCGTAAGAAGGCGCTTCACGGTGGATTGCCCAACGCTCTTCTTCACCGATCGGACCTTTCATGTCGATTGGGTCACCCAATACGTTCATGATACGGCCCAGAGTTGATTTACCAACCGGCACTTCAATTGGGTGTTCCAGGTTGATGACTTTCAACCCGCGGCTCAGACCATCGGAAGAGCCCATTGCGATACAACGAACAACACCACCGCCTAGCTGTTGCTGAACTTCCAGCACCAGCTTCTCAGCAGTGCCTTCAACCTCAAGGGCGTTGTACACTTTTGGTACAGCGTCTTGGGGGAATTCGACGTCCACTACGGCGCCGATTACCTGGATAATCTTTCCAGTAGCCATCTTGAATCCTCTACGTAATACGTTTACCCGTCATACTTCAAATTGCTGGGGCGTTGGCTGCTTTTTCTCACCCCAGTTGCTTACTTTATTAGCAAGCGCCAGGGGATTTGCTCAGTTGCCGCCGTTTCGCAATCTGAACTATTTAGGGTAATAACCTGGTTAAACCGCGGAGGCTCCCCCGACGATCTCGGTGAGTTCCTGAGTGATGCTGGCCTGACGAGCCTTGTTGTAAACCAACTGCAGCTCTTTGATCAGACTACCGCCGTTATCGGTGGCGGCTTTCATCGCTACCATTCGCGCGGCCTGCTCGCTGGCCAGGTTTTCAACGACGCCCTGATAAACTTGCGATTCCACATAGCGACGCAGGAGGGTATCCAGCAATGCTTTAGGATCGGGTTCATACAGGTAATCCCAGGATTTCTTCTTCAGCTCACCATCTTCCGCAGGCGGAAGCGGTAGTAGCTGCATGATCCGTGGTTCCTGAGACATCGTATTGATAAACTTGTTATTAACGATATACAGCTTATCCAGACGACCTTCATCATAGGCTTGCAGCATCACTTTGACTGGCCCGATAAGCTCTGACAAGGAAGGGTTATCCCCCATGCCAGTAACCTGAGCGACAATCTTGCCACCCACGGAACCAAAGAAAGAAGCTGCTTTTGATCCAATCAGCGCTAAATCACATTCAACGCCTTTTTCAGACCAACCTTTCATCTCAGCCAACAGTCTTTTGAACAGGTTAATGTTCAAACCACCGCACAAGCCACGGTCTGTAGAAACCACCAGATACCCAACGCGCTTAACGTCACGCTCTTCCAGGTACGGATGTTTATATTCCAGATTACCTAACGCAAGGTGACCAATCACACTACGCATAGTTTCTGCATAAGGACGGCTGGCCGCCATGCGTTCCTGCGATTTACGCATTTTGGAGGCGGCGACCATCTCCATGGCTTTGGTGATCTTTTGCGTGTTTTGCACGCTGGCGATCTTGGAACGTATCTCTTTTGCGCCGGCCATTTCTGCTTCTCCTCATTACCAGACGGCCTGCTTTTCTAATGAAAAGCAAGGCCGCATAGCGTTACCAGGACTGGGTTGCCTTAAATGTATCAAGGATGCCTTTCAGCTTGCCCTCGATCTCATCGTTGTACGCGCCAGTTTGGTTGATTTGTTGCAGAAGCTCGGCATGCTCACGGTCAGCAAACGCTAACAGCGCAGCTTCAAAGCTACCTACCTTCGCCAACTCAACATCACCCAGATAACCACGTTCAGCTGCGAACAGAACCAGAGATTGCTGCGCAACAGACATCGGTGCGTATTGTTTCTGTTTCAGAAGCTCGGTCACTTTCTGACCGTGGCTCAGCTGTTTACGTGTTGCATCATCCAAATCGGATGCGAACTGGGAGAACGCAGCAAGTTCACGATACTGTGCCAGAGCAGTACGAATACCACCGGACAGTTTTTTCATGATCTTGGTTTGCGCTGCACCACCCACACGAGATACGGAGATACCTGGGTTAACCGCAGGACGAATACCGGCGTTAAACAGGCTGGATTCCAGGAAGATCTGACCATCGGTAATCGAAATTACGTTAGTCGGAACGAACGCGGAAACGTCCCCTGCTTGAGTTTCAATGATTGGCAATGCGGTCAAAGAACCGGTTTTACCTTTCACTTCACCCTTGGTAAAGGCTTCAACGTAGTCGGCGTTAACACGCGCAGCACGCTCCAGCAAACGGGAGTGGAGGTAGAATACGTCGCCAGGGTAAGCTTCACGACCTGGTGGACGACGGAGCAGCAAGGAGATTTGACGATATGCAACAGCCTGTTTAGACAGGTCATCATAAATAATCAGCGCATCTTCACCGCGGTCGCGGAAATATTCACCCATAGCACAACCGGAGTAAGGTGCCAGGTACTGCAATGCTGCAGATTCTGAGGCGGTAGCTACAACCACAATGGTATTAGCCAAAGCGCCATGCTCTTCCAGTTTACGCACTACGTTAGCAACAGTAGAGGCTTTCTGGCCGATAGCAACATACACACATTTGATGCCGGAATCGCGTTGGTTGATGATCGCATCAATCGCCAAAGCAGTTTTACCTGTCTGACGGTCACCGATGATCAATTCACGCTGGCCACGACCAATTGGGATCATGGCATCCACTGACTTATAGCCCGTCTGAACAGGCTCATCAACGGATTGACGTTCGATAACGCCAGGTGCGATAGCTTCAACAGCTGAGAAGCCGTCGTTTTCTACCGGACCTTTACCATCAATAGGTTCACCCAGAGTATTGACGACGCGACCCAACAGGCCACGACCGACGGGAACTTCCAGGATACGGCCAGTACATTTAACCTTCATGCCTTCGGCAAGATCGGCGTACGGACCCATAACTACAGCACCTACGGAGTCGCGCTCCAGGTTCAGTGCGATTGCGTAACGGTTGCCTGGCAGTGCGATCATCTCGCCCTGCATAACATCGGCTAAGCCGTGTACGCGAATGATCCCGTCACTGACGGAAACAATAGTACCTTCATTGTGAGCTTCGCTCACCACATTGAACTGAGCAATGCGCTGCTTGATCAGTTCGCTGATTTCGGTGGAATTCAGTTGCATATGCTCCAGTCCCCTTAAGACTGCAAGACGTCCGCCAGGCGTTCTAGACGACCGCGAACGCTGCCATCTATCACCATATCGCCTGCACGTATTACTACGCCGGCCATTACGGACTTATCGATTTTGCAATTCAGCTTAACTTTGCGTGATAGACGTTTTTCCATCGCAGCAGCAATTTTAGCTAGCTGTTCGTCTTTCAGTGGGCTCGCAGAGCTCACTTCGACGTCGACGGTCGACTCCAGCGAGGCACGCAGTTGAATAAACTGCTGTAGCACCTCAGGAAGAACCAGTAAACGGCCATTCTCCGCCATAACTCGAATGAAGTTCTGTGCGGATTCATCGAGCTGATCACCACAGACTGCAATAAACGTCTTAGACATTGTTTCTGGTGCAACAGCACCGGAAAGCAATTCAGCGATCTGTTCATTGCGCGTCACTTGGGCAGTAAACGCTAGCATATCCTGCCAACGATCAACCGCCTGGTGCTCAACAGCAAAGTCAAAAGCTGCTTTGGCGTAGGGGCGAGCTACAGTTACAAATTCAGACATCAGCCCCTCCCTCCTTACAGTTCAGCGACCAGTTTATCAACGATGTCGCTGTTAGCAGCTTCATCCACGGAACGTTCGATGATCTTCTCGGCGCCAGCTATAGCCAACATCGCGACTTGCTTACGCAACTCTTCACGAGCACGCTTACGTTCGGCGTCGATCTCTGCCTGCGCTTGCGCCACGATTTTGTTACGTTCCTGTTCGGCTTCAGTTTTAGCTTCATCAAGGATCTGAGCTTTGCGTTTACTTGCCTGCTCGATGATCACCTGTGCTTCTGCTTTAGCCTTCTTCAGTTGGTCGGTCGCATTGGCTTGCGCTAAGTCCAAATCTTTTTTGGCACGCTCTGCAGAAGAGAGACCGTCAGCAATTTCTTTTTGACGCTTCTCGATGGCAGCCATAATTGGCGGCCATATATACTTCATACAAAACAGGACAAACAGGACAAACGCGATGGCCTGGCCGAGGATTGTTGCGTTAAGATTCACAGCACAATGCCTCTTTAAAAGTTAATAGTTTGGTGTAGTTCACGGTAGAGAAAACTCTACTTACGCGACAGCAAACATCACGTACAGACCCAGACCAACAGCGATCATAGGGATGGCGTCAACCAGACCCATGACGATAAAGAACTGTGTACGCAGCAGAGGAATCAGGTCAGGCTGACGTGCAGCGCCTTCCAAAAATTTACCACCCAGGATGCCGATACCGATCGCAGCACCGATTGCCGCTAAACCCATCATTATAGCGGCAGCCATGTACAGCAGATCCATATTCAGGTTTTCCATGACAGTCTCCAATTATTTCAGTTAAACGCAGTAGTGTTATACACTTCATACTTCAAGCTACATGTGCGTTGGCTTCCTTCGTTCACCCCAGTCACTTAACTTATGTAAGCTCCTCGGGATTCGCTCAGTTGCCGCCTTCCTGCAACTCGAATTATTTAGGGTATATTAAGAAAATCAGTGCTCTTCGGACGCCATCGACAGATAGACAATCGTTAGAACCATGAAGATAAAGGCTTGTAACGTAATAATCAGTATGTGGAAGATAGCCCAAGGTAAACTGAGCATCCACTGTGACCACCACGGCAACAGACCCGCAATAAGGATGAAGATCAACTCACCCGCATACATGTTGCCGAACAGTCGCAAACCGAGTGAAACGGGTTTGGACAGCAGGCTGACACCTTCCAGAATTAAGTTAACTGGAATAAATATCGGGTGATTGAACGGCTGCATCGTGAGTTCTTTTACGAAGCCGCCTACACCTTTCATTTTGATGCTATAGAACAGAATCAGGATGAAGACACCCAATGCCATGGACAAGGTAATACTCACGTCCGCAGTAGGTACCACGCGCAATGCAGGTAACCCAAAGACATGTTCACCAATGTAAGGCAGTAAATCGATTGGCAGTAAGTCCATCATGTTCATCAATAAAACCCAAACAAACACGGTCAGGGCTAATGGTGCTATGACTTTACTTTTGCCGTGGTACATATCCCGCACGCTGTTATCGACAAAACCGATAATTAACTCAACAGCAGTCTGCAATTTGCCAGGCACGCCACTGGTGGCACCTGCCGCGACTTTGCGGAACACAAACAGAAAAGCTAACCCCAGCACGACAGAGAAGAACAAAGAGTCAATGTTCAACGTCCAGAACGTTGCAGGGCCAGGTGAGTGGGGATTGACCAACTCAAAGGTACGCAGGTCCAACTGAAGGTTATTCAGGTGGTGACCTATGTAGTCCCTTGGAGTAGAGATTTCTCCTGATGCAGACATGATGCCTCTTACCCTTTTTGTAGTTAAATACGATAACGGTTAAGTACGGTAGCCGCTAATCACAGCCGGTGCCAATATCTGCACAATCAGCACCGCCAAATAGGTTAAACCGAGTGGCGCAAACGCTGCTTTAAACAGCCCCAAAGCCACAATCAGCAAAATTATCGTCATGATAACTTTTAACCCTTCGCCAATGGCAAACGACCACGCAACACGACCTGGAGCTGCTGTTTTTGCCTGATGGCGGCAAGCAAACAACATAAACATGGCGCTGGGCAACCAAGCCGCCAATCCTCCTGCCAGAGCAGAAGCACTCCATTCCAGGCTTTTAAAGCCAAAAGCAGCACTGAGAACAACAAAAGTCATTAACTGCAAAAACAGCAGCTTTCGTGCGATTTTCCCACTGTAAAGGGATACAGGCATGACGTTTGTTCTCTCCGAACCACACTAAGGGTATGCTGAGTGAGGTATAAAACTGCCTTTTACCCCATTGAGTCAAGCAGCAAAAAACGAGCAAATTATACGGGCCACTCAAACGAATTCAATCGATAAGTAGCGAAAAGGTGAACAATTATTTAAATTTTCTTCTTTCGGACTATTTTCACAAGAAAAGCCTCGGAATAAAGCCCCCATTTAATTGTCTGACGATTCCAACCATTACCAATAAAGCGTGCAACTGATCACAAAACTTAAAACAAACTGATTTATATCCCATAAAGCTTCTGTTTGTCTTTAACGAAAAGAGCCATTAAAAAGTTTTATAAATCATAATGTTAAAATTAAACTATTATCGAACAACTTATCTACTTAGTAAAAACTTCCCGTTGACATTTCAGATAATAATCAAGCAACACTTCGTCTACATAAAAAGAGTGATGGCACAGCTAAAGTAATGACTAAAGTGACTATTTGCCAGCTTTCAATATAGTTATGCCATCTGTTATCGCTGTTTTTGTAAACAACACGTAAAATATAATCTGCCGGTACGATAGTAAGCGAAGAAATACTTATCGATATTAAAAATAATAAATACGATAATTTTCCTACCATCCGCCAAGGATTTATTACATTTTTTTGATAAATAACAAAGTTAGTTTGACTTAAGAATGACCAGATGGCGTTCACCTTCCAACTCTGGCACCTGCAATCGCACGACCGATTCAAGGCTAATACCCTCCGGCAGTACGGCTAACTCATCGTCCGGCCTCACCCCTTTAAGCGCATAAAAGCGCCCTTCAGGCTTGGCTGGCAAATGGTGACACCAAGACAGCATATCTTGTAGAGATGCAAATGCACGGCTTATTACACCATCAAATGGCGGTTTTGCGGCAAAGTCCTCAACTCGGCTTTGCACTGGCTCAATATTATTTAAGCCCAGTTCGTGCTGTACCTGACGCAAGAAGCGTACACGTTTACCCAAGCTATCTAGCAACGTAAAGTGCGCAGTAGGCCGTACAATTGCCAGCGGTATCCCAGGAAGCCCAGGGCCGGTGCCCACATCAATAAACCGGTCACCCTGCAAATGTGGGTTAACCACAATACTATCCAGAATATGTCGCACTAGCATTTGCTGTGGGTCACGAACAGAAGTCAGATTGTAAGCTTTGTTCCACTTATGCAGCAGTTCTACATAGCCTATCAACTGTAATTTTTGCTGTTCAGGTAACACAATAGCTGCGGCATTTAGCAGGGAATCTAATTTTTTTAACACAACAATATCCTCTGACTAAGCTCGTTCAGTCAGCATGAAAAGGGCCGGGATGAGGAATGATAATCTAGCTTGGCAGTGGTTTGAACCGTTAGTTGTGGCCTGAAGCAAAGAAGAACTTACCTGCACTGCTTATCCCTTAGCAATGCAGGCAAACGTCGGTTGTTAGGCACTACGGCGTAACAACCCCTGTTTTTTCAGCCAAACCAATAAAATAGAGATTGCTGCTGGGGTAATGCCAGAAATACGCGAGGCTTGTCCGATTGAGTTAGGTTTGTGATCGTTCAGTTTAGCGATGACTTCGTTCGATAAACCAGACACCTGACGATAATCCAGATCAGCCGGCAGTAGAGTATTCTCATTGCGCAGTTGTTTTTCAATTTCTTCCTGCTGACGCGCAATATACCCTTCATATTTAACCTGAATTTCAACCTGATCCGCAGCTTGTGGATCTGTTAATGCTGGGCCAAAAGAGGTTAGGGTTGTCAGCAAACGATAATCAATTTCAGGCCGACGCAGTAATTCTTCACCATTGGCTTCTTTAGACAACGGCGCTTTTAGTAATGCATTGATCTCAGAAACGTTTTCTGAGTGTGGATGTACCCAGATATCACGCAGACGTTGACGTTCTTTTTCAATTTGCTCAATTTTCTTGCTGAAATGTGCCCAACGAGCATCGTCAACCAACCCCAATTTACGGCCCATCTCAGTCAAGCGCAGATCCGCATTATCTTCACGCAGCATCAAGCGATACTCTGCGCGAGAGGTAAACATGCGATACGGTTCTTTGGTGCCAAGGGTGCTTAAATCGTCCACCAGCACGCCAAGGTAAGCTTCATCGCGGCGAGGTGACCATCCATCGTCATCGTTAGCGAAGCGGCCCGCATTAAGCCCTGCAAGCAGCCCTTGAGCCGCTGCTTCTTCATAGCCGGTAGTGCCATTGATTTGCCCAGCAAAGAACAGACCGTGGATATATTTGCTTTCCAAGGTAGGTTTCAAATCACGCGGATCAAAGAAATCATATTCGATGGCATAACCTGGTCGAATGATACGGGCATTTTCTAGCCCTTTCATTGAACGGACGATTTGCATCTGTACATCGAAAGGCAGGCTGGTTGAAATACCGTTCGGATAGATCTCATTACTGGTCAGACCTTCTGGTTCAAGGAAGATCTGGTGTGAATTACGATCGGCGAAACGCATAACTTTGTCTTCGATCGACGGACAGTAGCGTGGCCCGATCCCTTCAATGATCCCGGCATACATTGGGCTACGATCCAAGTTATTGCGGATCACTTCATGCGTTTTTTCATTGGTATACGTAATGTGGCACGCCATCTGCTCAGGATGTTGATCGGCATGACCCAGGAAAGAGAATACTGGAATAGGCGTATCACCGAACTGAGGAGCCAATTGGCTAAAATCAATGGTCCGCGCATCAATACGTGGTGGAGTACCGGTCTTAAGGCGATTAACGCGCAGTGGTAATTCACGCAAACGCTGTGACAATGAGATGGATGGCGGATCACCAGCACGACCACCACTGTAGTTCTGAAGACCGATATGAATTTTTCCGTCGAGGAAAGTACCAACGGTTAATACCACCGCTTTCGCCCGGAATTTAAGACCCATTTGGGTGACTGCACCCACAACGCGATCATTTTCAACAATCAGATCTTCAACTGGCTGTTGAAAGATCATCAGGTTTGGCTGGTTTTCCAATGCGGTACGTACTGCCTGGCGATACAGCACACGGTCAGCCTGAGCTCGGGTCGCTCTTACCGCTGGCCCTTTGCTGGCGTTTAGTATCCTAAACTGAATACCCGCTTGGTCAGTCGCCATGGCCATCAGACCACCCAGAGCATCGATCTCTTTTACCAAATGTCCCTTACCGATACCGCCAATCGCTGGGTTACAAGACATTTGTCCCAGTGTGTCGATGTTGTGCGTCAGCAATAAGGTCTGACGTCCCATGCGTGCCGCTGCCATTGCAGCTTCCGTGCCGGCATGGCCACCACCAATGATGATGACGTCAAATTGATCTGGATAAAACATGGTACTGCACCTCGCCGTTATGCGAATTTCTGTGTTTGCCCCGGGGTGGGGGATTCTACTCAAGTTTAGACTTTCGACCAAGCGGCTTAGGATCCCCCTTAATTAAAAGAAGATCTTTTTATTTAAAGATCTCTTTATTAGATCTCTTATTAGGATCATGATCCTCTGTGGATAAGTGATTATTCACATGGAAGATCATAGTATTAAGGAAGATCGTTTGCTGTGAATGATCGGTGATCCTATTGCGTATAAGCTGGGATCTAAATGGCATGTTATGCACAGGCACTTTGAGGTGCCAAGGTTGTTATGTGGATATGTACCGGTTTTACCCTGCTTTTAAGCATACTTATCCACATTCGTTCGCGTGATCTTTAATCAAATTAGAGCAAATTAATCCAATTTTTGACCCAAACCTCTGCCGGATCCTCGGGAATTTCATGTTGGATGACGTCAATTTCTAAAATATCACCCAAACGTTTGGCGCCTTGTGCGATCAATTGTTGATCCAATGCTCTCACTGCACCGCAGAAAGTGTCATATTCTGAACTGCCCAAACCAACAGCACCAAAGTGCACTTGAGAAAGATCAGGCTTCTGTTGTTCGATTTGTTCTAATAATGGTTGAAGGTTATCTGGGAGATCACCCGCACCGTGGGTTGATGTGACTATTAGCCACGTACCCTCAAGCGTAAGCTCGTCTAATTCAGGGCCATGCAGCGTCTCTGTAGAAAAACCTGCTTCTTCTAATTTCTCAGCTAAATGTTCAGCAACATATTCAGCGCTGCCGAGTGTACTGCCACTGATCAAGGTAATGTCAGCCATAAAGAACCCAACCGAAGTAAAGAGCCGGTATTGTACGCTGTGAATCAGCTGGGATCTACCTGTGGATAATGTGGGTATAGTTATTTAGTGCTCAAGGCACAATGGTACGCATGATGGGGTTTTGCAGGGAGATAAGTGTCTCCGTTGACTGGATCTCATCGATAGTCTGGATCTTGTTGATAAGTACCTGCTGGAGCGCATCTATTGACTTACACATCACTTTAATAAAAATGCTGTAGTGGCCGGTGGTATAATAGGCTTCTACAACTTCTTCTAAACCTTCCAGTTTTTTTAGTGCCGACGGGTAGTCTTTGGCACTTTTCAAAATAATACCGATAAAGCAACACACGTCATACCCGAGTTTTTTTGGATTAACGTGAACACAAGCCGCGGTAATGATCCCCGCCTGGCGCATTTTCTCCACTCGCACATGGATAGTTCCTGGACTCACGCCAAAATTTTTTGCCAATTCAGCATAAGGTGTGCGTGCATTTTCCATTAATGCGTTCAGGATGCCGCGATCGAGATTATCGATTTGATAAATTTCACCCATATTTGCCTCCTTTTTTTAACGATTACTTAATTTAAGACCCATAAAAATGAATTATTAAAAGTGAAAAGGCAATATTATTTGTTGGATATTGAATTTAACCCTCATTATGTTGCTTAATCGATGTCAAGCCAGGTGGCATAACCTAATTAGCATAATCAGTAATAACGAATCGAGAAAACGGCAATGAAAAAACAATTTATCCAAAAACAACAACAAATCAGCTTCGTAAAATCATTCTTTTCCCGTCAATTAGAACAACAACTGGGTCTGATTGAAGTACAGGCACCAATCCTGAGTCGTGTGGGTGATGGTACTCAAGATAACCTTTCAGGTTCAGAGAAAGCCGTTCAGGTAAAAGTGAAGACATTGCCGGATGCAACTTTTGAAGTCGTTCATTCATTAGCTAAATGGAAACGCAAAACCTTGGGTCGCTTTGATTTTGGTGCTGACCAAGGGATATATACTCATATGAAAGCATTGCGCCCTGATGAAGATCGCCTAAGTGCTATTCATTCTGTGTATGTCGATCAGTGGGATTGGGAACGCGTGATGGGAGATGGTGAACGCAACCTGGCTTATCTGAAATCCACTGTTAACAAGATTTATACCGCTATTAAAGAAACTGAAGTAGCGATCAGTGCTGAATTTGGTGTGAAGCCATTCCTGCCAGAGAATATTCAGTTTATCCACAGCGAAAGCCTGCGTGCGCGTTTCCCTGACCTGGATGCTAAAGGCCGCGAACGTGCGATAGCTAAAGAGCTGGGAGCTGTATTCCTGATTGGCATCGGTGGTAAATTGGCTGACGGTAAATCTCATGATGTCCGAGCGCCAGATTATGATGACTGGACGTCGCCGAGTGCTGAAGGTTTTGCGGGCTTGAACGGTGACATTATTGTCTGGAACCCTGTTCTTGAAGACGCGTTTGAAATCTCATCCATGGGGATACGTGTTGATGCTGAGGCACTTAAACGCCAATTGGCACTGACTTCTGATGAAGATCGTCTGAAACTGGAATGGCACCAATCACTGCTGAGTGGTGAAATGCCGCAAACTATCGGTGGCGGTATCGGCCAGTCTCGTTTAGTGATGTTATTGCTGCAACAGCAACATATCGGTCAGGTTCAATGTGGCGTATGGGGGCCAGAAATTAGCGAGAAGGTTGAAGGCCTGCTGTAAATCCCCTTAATACTAGATGTTGTAGGGGGGAGTGCGCTTGCTGCCTACCTACAAGACCAATTATATTGGGGATTATTGATTCCCAATATAATTGTGGGTTTTTAATCTATGCTGTAGTGATATATAAATATTTTAAATATCACTATATGCAAGGTTGTTGATGTTATGGCCCTTTTTCATCCTATAAAGCACTATTTACACGCTCGGCCACGATTGTTGTTTTCGGTTGGCGCGGGTGTTGTCACTTATTTCCTGCTGCCAACACATTACTCGGTATTGCTGCGTCTGATGGTTAGTTGGAATGTTTCCGCCTGGCTTTATTTACTGTTTTTATGGTTGCAATTATTACGCACTGATTCGACGAAAATCAGCAAAATAGCCCGGGTGCAGGATGAAAGTGCCAGTATGGTGCTGAGTATTGTCAGCATGGCGTGTCTGGCCAGTATTCTGGTTATTTTATTTGAATTGAGCACGGCGAATCAGCTCTCAGGCTCTGCCAAGGCGTTCCATTTGGTCCTGACAGGGCTGACGTTATTGGTTTCATGGTTATTATTATCCACCGCTTTTACTATGCACTACGCACATTTGTTTTATATGCGCCGCGATAAATCAGAAACGGTTCTACCGTTACTTTTCCCCAAAGAGATAACCACGCCTTCCTATTGGGATTTCCTTTATTTCTCATTTACCATTGGTGTGGCTTGCCAAACTGCCGATGTCTCTACCGGCACGTCAGATATCCGCCGCGTAGTACTCTTGCAGTCAGTGTTATCATTTATCTTTAATATGACGATATTGGGGTTGTCGATAAACGTTGGAGCCGGCCTGCTTAACTAGCGCTTCCAGCGGCGCATCAAGCGGCTTTTTAGCCCAGTATCAAAACGCCAGATATGATCGAAAATTCGCATGATACCGGGCTTACCATACGCAGACATGGCAACAGCATGAAAACGGTGCTGGTGGGCTTGTTGCTGGATTTTAATCTTTCTGACTAATTCGTCTGGTAAACGTTGGGCGATAAAATCTGAAATGATCACTGCATCTGCGTCATACCATTCTCTATCTTCCATTTTATTTAATGTGCTGGCTAAGCAAGCAGCCAGATCGGTACCTCCGCGAAAATGTTGGCCAAGAAAACGAATCGCCTGCTCAATACCACTGGCAGCAGATAGCTCGTAGTGAATTATTTCAGTGGCAAATAGCATGATGTAACAGCGGCGATTATCTGCCAGTGCAATTCGAAGCAGAGCCAGACAAAATGCTTTGGCACATTGTTCGTTAAATCCGCCCATGGAGCCTGAGGTATCGACACAGACGATAAAAGGGCCGCGAGGGTGTTCATCATTGCTTTTAAGACTGACCGGGCGCTGTAAGGTTTTCTCCTGCCAGTTGTCACCCTGCAAACGGTAAGTGAGTAAGCGGCGCTCCAGTAAACGGCGATAAAACTCAAATTCCAGCTCGCTCATCCCTAACATCACCAGTTCCGTCGGGAGCAATCGCAAAATATCATTGCTTTGATGAATGCCACTGACCTCCTCTGGCACTGTATCGGGCTGGCGAACCATGACAGTATAAGGTTCAAAGCGAGCCTCTGGTGTCGGTTGTGCCTTTGCTGAACGGCTACGACCCAATTGCTCGGCCAGTTGTTGTAATTCGGGTTGTTGTTGTAGAAAGTCACCGTATTGCAGTAGCAATTGATAATCGCCACGCTGTAAGTGGCCCTGACTCATATCCCAAAGCCGCCCTGCTGCCCCATCATTGGTTGCCAGTACAGGTTCTAATGCCCCACTGAGCGCCAATCTCTGCTGGAGTTCAGCCAGAAGTTGCTCTCGCTCTTGCTCAAGTAACTGGTGATGAATGGTGATGGTTTGTAGCGTTAGACTGACACGCCAACGCTGTAAAAATAAGGTTTGTAAACTATCGCCGGGTTGAGGGTTTCTGGCTAAATCAGCGGTTTGTAGCAATGTATTGGCTTGTGAAGCAAAGGGCGATTGCCATTGCTGTAACTGAGCCACAATATCTGGCAGATGCACATAAAATAGTGGGCTACTTTCCAACAAGCTTTGTTGGTATAGGGAAAACTCATTTGCCAGAGTAGCCGGAGCTTTAGCCTCGCGGATACGCTGCTGTAAGTTTTGCTTCCAACCAGGAATATCTTTCATTAGCGCCCGTTTAATTCGCGGGAATTTTTCGAAAAATAGTGCTAATTGAGGTGACGCCAATAGCCCGATCACCATCTCTTCGATAAGCTCACCCTCACTTATCGATAGCAGCATATCCAATGTTGCCAGGCTGAGCATCTGTCAGTGTCCGCGCATTTTTTGCTGTTGCTGTTTAAGTTGTTCTGCCACCTGCAACAAGCTGGCCTCGACTTTGGCAAGCCATGAGGAGGGAGTGAATAAACACGGCTGGTGTTGGCTGAATAGCCGCCGTTGTTCGGCAAGACTATGTTCTACTGTGGTTAATTCCACCAGCAATTCCGGGGGAACACTGACAGTTGCCGTGCCCGGTTGGGAAAGTGTGGAGGGTTGGCGGCTGATATCCAGTATTGTGATATGCAATTTATCATCAATTTCTGCATCAATGGATTGGGCATAACCGACACCATTTAATTTAGCGCGCAAGCTCCCTCCTTTGTTCAACCATTGAGCGAGGGCATCTTTTTCTATTTGCAAATGGGTAACTTGAATATCGTGCAGGCTGAGCGGTTTTTGCAGCAAAAGCGTCAAAGTGCTGTCTGTCAGGTCGTCTGGTAGAGCATATTGGGATTTGCGGCTGAACATACCGCTTTGTTTGACGACGGTTAGCGCTTGATGGTCACTTTGCTGTTGTTGGTGCTGCAACCACTGACCCTGAACATGCTGTAGTTTCATTAACAGGCTTTGCTGTTGATATCCCTGCTCGGTTAATAACTGTTCAAGCTGCTGTTGCAGCAGCTTAAGCGAACTGAGGTCATGCCACAGGCAATCTTTCAGCAAGATTAAGTCGATGGGTGTCACTTCACTGCGGCTACTAAAGAAAGCACTGGCTTGTAACAGGCGTAGCGCTTTTTTCCAACGTCTATCTGAGACATAGGGCGCTTGTTCTTGCGCACTGAGCCGTTGACGTAACTGAAAAATAAGCTCAAAACAGTGATCCGGTAAGGTGATTTTGTCGATCAACGGTTGCCACTGATAGAACTCTTCATCGCTGATACTGAGATTTTCTGCCACCGGATTATGATTTTCATTCTGTCGGCTGAGCAGTAGTGAGCGGAAGTTCTGCTTCTCTTGTACGCGATCCAGCCATAGACGGATCAACATGCGGTCATAAAGTGCTTCCAGGCTACTATCAGCGTCAGGCAGCTCGTTAGAGGCAGTAACGAGTAATCGCATAGGGATGCTGTCTTCCCGATCACCATTTCTAAAGCGCCGTTCATTAATCGCTGTCAGCAAGGTGTTTAGAATTGCCGGGCCGGCTTTCCAGATCTCATCCAAAAAGACGATTTCAGCCTCCGGCAGGTAACCGCCTGTCATCCGTTGATAGCGTCCCTCCTCTTTCAATGCCTGAATCGAGAGGGGGCCAAACACCTCTTCCGGTGTTGAGAAACGGGTCATCAGATATTCAAATGCACGGGCATTACGGAAGGCAAATTTCAGGCGGCGGGCAATCAGGCTTTTGGCAATTCCCGGTGGGCCGAGCAAAAAAACACTCTCGCCACTGAGGGCGGCCAGCAAACATAAGCGGATAGCTTCCTGTCTTTCATACAGACCACTTTCAAGGGCACTGCTTAAGCGGGAGATTCTTTCTGCTAATTGTGATGATTGCGCCATAATTGTTCTACATGTTCCGTTAGTTGATTGATTTTTACCTGATAAAAAGGAATAAACCATCTTTTCTTCATGGGATCGCTGGTTTTATTAATAAGATAGTTCGTTGATTCGTAGAATTTTTATATCATCAGTTATTTGTAGTTGATGAATTTTCGCTCTGTTAGGTGCCTATTTAAGAGTAGGCAATCCATTGAAATCGTGCATACTGTGCGCCTTTTGGTGGGCGTATAAACAATACAGAACCGAGGATTAAGGTTCTTAAACGCACGCATCAGCTTATGGATGTTCTAGCAAAAAGAAATCAATTATGAGCACAGAACATAAACAGTCTTTATCGGCGGTAACCCTGGCGGCAATAGGGGTAGTTTACGGTGATATTGGTACCAGCCCGCTCTATACCTTGAGAGAGTGCTTTTCTGGTCATTATGGTTTTGATGTCCGCCCGGACGTGGTGTTTGGCTTTTTATCGCTGATTTTCTGGATGCTTATCCTGATTGTCTCGATTAAATATCTTACCTATGTCATGCGGGCCGATAACGCCGGCGAAGGGGGCATTTTAACGTTAATGTCTTTGGCAGGGCGTAATACCTCTTCCAGAGCCACCTCAATACTGGTGATTCTCGGGTTAATTGGCGGCAGTTTCTTTTATGGTGAGGTGGTCATCACCCCGGCAATATCCGTTATGTCGGCCATTGAAGGGCTAGAAATAGCAGCCCCAGCATTAGACCCTTATATTGTTCCCTGCTCCATTGCGGTACTCACCCTGCTGTTTGTGATTCAAAAGCACGGTACCGGCAGTGTCGGTAAATTATTCGCTCCCGTGATGCTGGTCTGGTTTCTGACGATCGCACTACTTGGTTTGCGCAGTATTATTGCGAATCCAGAAGTATTGGTTGCGCTGAATCCTAAATGGGCGATAGGTTTCTTTACTGAATATAAATCCGTGTCGTTTTATGCGCTTGGCGCAGTTGTACTGGCGATAACTGGGGTGGAAGCCTTATATGCAGATATGGGCCATTTTGGTAAATTCCCTATTCGTTTAGCCTGGTTTACCGTGGTTTTGCCCTCATTAGTACTGAACTATTTTGGTCAGGGCGCGTTATTGCTGAAAAATCCTGAAGCCATCAAAAACCCCTTCTTCTTATTAGCTCCTGACTGGGCATTGATTCCGCTGTTAATTCTGGCAACCCTGGCGACCGTTATTGCCTCGCAGGCGGTTATTTCCGGTGTATTCTCGCTCACCCGGCAGGCGGTTCGCCTAGGCTATTTACCGCCAATGCGGATTATTCATACCTCCGAAATGGAATCTGGCCAGATATATATCCCGGTCATTAACTGGACTCTCTATCTGGCGGTGGTATTGGTTATTGTTGGCTTCGAACGTTCCAGTAACCTGGCGGCCGCGTACGGTATCGCCGTAACCGGTACCATGGTGATAACCAGTATTCTGTTCTGCATCGTGGCATTGAAAAACTGGCACTGGAATCGGGTATTTGTCGGCATCTTACTGGTGATTTTGCTGATTATCGATGTCCCTATGTTCTCTGCCAATGCGTTGAAATTGTTCTCCGGTGGTTGGTTGCCAGTGTCTCTGGGGCTGGTGATGTTTATCATCATGACGACCTGGAAAAGTGAACGTTTCGGTTTGCTGCGCCGTATGCATGAACACGGTAATTCACTGGAAGCGATGATTGCTTCATTGGAGAAATCCCCCCCAGTGCGGGTTACGGGTACTGCTGTGTATATGTCGCGCGCAATGAATGTCATTCCCTTCGCGCTGTTGCATAACCTTAAACATAATAAGGTGTTGCATGAACGGGTTGTGCTACTGACATTGCGAACTGAAGATGCGCCGTATGTGCACAATGTGAACCGGGTAACCATCGAACAACTCTCCCCGACGTTTTGGCGAGTGGTGGCCAGTTATGGTTGGCGTGAAACACCGAATGTGGAAGAAATCTTCCATCGCTGCGGCCTGGAGGGGTTGCCATGCCAGATGATGGAAACCTCATTCTTTATGTCCCATGAGTCGCTAATCCTTACCAAGCGGCCGTGGTACCTGTTCCTGCGCGGTAAGTTATTTATTGCGCTCAGTCGGAATGCGCTGCGTGCAGCTGACCAGTTTGAGATCCCACCGAATAGGGTGATTGAGCTTGGGACGCAGGTAGAGATTTAATCTGAAAGGCCGTTATGATTAACGGCCTTTTTTGTACCTATTCTTCTTCTTTTCCCACTGTTCAGCGAAACGTTTCGATGGCGATCACAATTTCATCAAATTGGGTTTGCCTTCTGCGGCTATTTTTCTAAACTCAGTATCAGCGAAACGTTTCGCTGTTGGAGTAGAAAATGAAAAAAGGCGCATTACTTAATTCTGATATTTCCGCTGTTATCTCCCGCCTGGGCCATACCGATCAGGTTGTGATAGGTGATGCGGGGCTGCCGATACCGGCAACCACCACACGTATCGATCTGGCACTGACACGAGGCGTCCCTGGATTTCTTCAGGTTCTTGAGGTGGTAACACAAGAAATGCAGGTTGAAAGTGCAGTCTTGGCGGAGGAGATCGTTAAAAATAATCCGCAACTCCATGAAGCGTTACTCGCGCAACTATCACAACTTGAGCAGCACCAGGGAAACCAAATTGTTTTGCGCTATATCAGCCATGAGGCTTTTAAAGAGCAAACCAAACAAAGCCGGGCAGTGATCCGTAGCGGGGAATGTTCCCCCTTTGCTAATGTCATTCTCTGTTCCGGCGTAACCTTCTGAGGCATTTATGCAACCTTTGCTGCAACTTAAAGGGATTGATAAAGCCTTTCCCGGCGTTAAAGCACTCTCCGGTGCCGCACTGAGTGTCTATCCCGGCAGGGTGATGGCACTGGTAGGCGAAAATGGCGCTGGAAAATCGACCATGATGAAAGTGCTGACCGGCATCTACAGTAAAGATGCTGGCAGTCAGTATTTTATGGGTAAGGAAGTGGCGTTTAATGGCCCAAAAGACTCGCAGGAAGCGGGCATTGGCATTATTCATCAGGAACTTAACCTGATTCCTCAATTAACTATCGCAGAAAACATCTTCTTAGGGCGTGAGTTTGTTAATCGTTTTGGCAGCATCGATTGGAAAAAGATGTATGCCGAAGCCGATTTACTGCTGGCGCGCCTTAATATCAGTTACAGCAGCCATCGGCTAGTGGGTGAGCTTTCCATTGGTGATCAGCAAATGGTGGAGATAGCCAAAGTGCTGAGCTTTGAATCCAAAGTGATCATTATGGATGAGCCAACCGATGCGCTTACCGATACTGAAACCGCCTCTCTGTTTAATGTGATTAAAGAGCTAAAGGCGGAAGGTCGCGGAATTGTTTATATCTCTCACCGGTTAAAAGAGATTTTTGAGATTTGCGACGACGTCACGGTATTTCGTGATGGGCAATTTATTGCCGAAAAACCGGTTGATAGTCTGACTGAAAACTCACTGATTGAGATGATGGTGGGCCGTAAGCTGGAAGAACAGTACCCGCGCTTGAATATACCCCGTGGTGAAAAGCGTTTGCAGGTCAAACAGCTATGCGGCCCGGGCGTGAAAAATGTCAGTTTCACTTTATACAGTGGCGAAATTTTGGGGGTTGCCGGTCTGATGGGGGCTGGTCGCACCGAGCTGATGAAAATCATCTATGGCGCGCTACCGCGTAAATCAGGTTTTGTGATGTTGGATGGCCGCGAAGTTGTCACCCATTCACCACAAGATGGTCTGGCAAATGGCATTGTCTATATTTCTGAAGACCGCAAACGGGATGGTTTGGTACTTGGAATGTCAGTTAAAGAGAATATGTCTTTGACTGCATTGCGTTATTTTAGCCGTTCAGGTGGTTCGCTCAAGCATGCTGAAGAGCAGCAGGCGGTATCGGATTTCATTCGTTTATTTAATATTAAAACACCTTCCATGGAACAACCTATTGGTTTGTTATCCGGTGGTAACCAGCAGAAAGTGGCTATTGCACGCGGTTTAATGACCCGTCCTAAAGTGTTGATCCTTGATGAACCTACCCGTGGTGTCGACGTCGGGGCTAAAAAAGAAATTTACCAATTAATCAACCAATTCAAACAAGAAGGGTTGAGCATCATTCTGGTTTCCTCAGAAATGCCGGAAGTGCTGGGCATGAGTGACCGCATTCTTGTGATGCATGAAGGCCAGCTAAGCGGCGAGTTCTCTATTGAACAGGCTACCCAGGAAGTGTTGATGGCGGCAGCCGTTGGCAAGCGTGATTTATTGAAAAATAATTTATTTACACTCTAAATAATTCGAGTTGCAGGAAGCTAACGCAAATGCGGCTTGAAATATGACGAGTAGAGCAGGAGTAATCAGATATGAGTTCCCAAGCTATCCAGACAAAACGCTGGTTCAGTAAAGAATGGTTATTAGAACAAAAATCACTGATTGCGCTGCTGGTGCTGATTGCTGTGGTTTCGTCACTAAGCCCGAACTTCTTTACCCTAAATAACATGTTTAACATTCTCCAGCAGACTTCTGTCAATGCCATTATGGCGGTGGGTATGACGCTGGTTATCCTGACATCCGGTATTGATTTGTCTGTCGGGTCATTATTGGCACTGACTGGCGCAGTAGCGGCATCTATTGTTGGGTTGGAAGTGAATGCTTTGGTTGCCGTCGCAGCTGCATTGGCGTTAGGGGCATTTATTGGTGCCATAACCGGGGTCATTGTCGCTAAAGGTAAGGTACAAGCGTTCATTGCCACTCTGGTCATGATGCTGTTATTACGTGGCGTTACTATGGTTTACACCAATGGTAGCCCAGTAAATACCGGTTTTACTGATGTGGCTGATACTTTTGGCTGGTTCGGTATCGGGCGCCCATTGGGTATACCAACACCAATCTGGTTGATGGCTATCGTCTTTATTGCTGTGTGGTACATGTTGCACCACACTCGCCTGGGCCGCTATATCTACGCATTGGGTGGCAATGAGTCAGCAACACGGCTCTCTGGTATTAGCGTAGATAAAGTTAAGATTATTGTTTATTCATTATGTGGATTGTTAGCGGCACTGGCTGGGATTATCGAAGTGGCCCGCCTGTCGTCGGCACAACCTACAGCCGGTACTGGCTATGAACTGGATGCAATCGCAGCCGTGGTTCTTGGGGGTACCAGCCTTGCTGGGGGTAAGGGGCGGATCGTCGGCACCCTGATTGGCGCGTTAATCCTCGGCTTTTTAAATAACGGTTTGAATTTATTGGGTGTCTCCTCTTACTACCAAATGATCGTAAAGGCAGTGGTTATCCTGCTGGCGGTATTGGTAGACAATAAAAGCAGCAAATAACCTCCTAACTCCCTACAGGAATTGCGACCATGAAAATGAAGAAACTAGCTACCTTGATCTCTGTTGTTGCCCTGAGCGCCACCGTAAGTGCTAACGCACTGGCAAAAGACACCATCGCACTGGTAGTTTCCACGTTGAATAATCCGTTCTTTGTTTCAATGAAAGACGGCGCGCAAAAAGAAGCGGATAAACTCGGCTATAACCTGGTGGTATTGGATTCTCAAAATAACCCAGCGAAAGAACTGGCTAACGTGCAGGATCTGACGGTTCGCGGCACCAAACTGTTGCTGATTAACCCAACTGATTCCGATGCAGTCGGTAACGCAGTCAAAATGGCAAATAAGGCCAATATCCCGGTTATCACACTCGACCGTTTGGCAAACTCTGGCACTGTGGTGAGTCACGTTGCCTCCGATAACCGTTTTGGTGGCAAAATGGCCGGTGATTTCATTGCCAAAAAATTGGGTAATGATGCCAAAGTGATTCAGTTGGAAGGGATTGCGGGGGCGTCTGCGGCCCGTGAACGTGGTGAAGGCTTCAAGCAGTCAATGGATCAACATAAATTCCAACTGTTAGCCAGCCAACCTGCTGATTTTGATCGTACTAAAGGTTTGAATGTGATGCAGAACCTGCTGACCGCCCACCCGAATGTTCAGGCTGTATTCGCACAGAACGACGAGATGGCACTGGGCGCACTGCGTGCCTTGCAAACAGCCGGTAAAGCCGATGTGCTAGTGGTTGGTTTTGATGGCACCGACGACGGTCTTAAAGCCGTTCAAGGCGGCAAACTGGGCGCAACTATCGCTCAACGCCCTGACCAGATTGGTGTTATTGGCGTGCAAACCGCTGATAAAGTATTGAAAGGCGAGAAAGTGCAGGCCGTTATCCCGGTTGATTTGAAATTAGTGACTAAATAATATCGAAAAGCAGGGCATATAACGCCGCTACCCTAAAACGGAAAACAAAACGTTACGGGTGGCGGTGTCATTCACAAAGGAATAAATACGATGAAAACAGGCAAACTGGTGGTCTTGGGCAGCATCAATGCCGACCATATTCTGAATGTTGAGCAGTTTCCGCGCCCAGGTGAAACGGTGATCGGGAAGCAGTATAAAGTGGCGTTTGGTGGCAAAGGTGCTAACCAGGCGGTAGCTGCTGGCCGTAGCGGAGCAAACATCGCGTTTATTGCCTGTGTGGGTAAAGATGATATTGGTGACCGGGTGCGCCAGCAATTAGCCAACGATAACATTGATACTGCGCCAATCGAGGCTGTAGCGGATACCACAACCGGTGTTGCTTTGATTTTCGTGAATGGTGAAGGCGAAAACGTCATTGGTATCAATGCCGGTGCTAACTCGGCAGTTACACCTGAATATCTTGGTCGCTACCAGCAGCAAGTTATCGATGCAGATGCATTATTGATGCAACTGGAATCACCACTTGAGACAGTTATTGCTGCCGCTAAATTGGCGAAGCTGCATCAAACACAGGTTATTCTTAATCCGGCACCAGCTCGTGAATTACCGGACGAGCTATTAACGCTGGTGGATATGATTACTCCGAATGAAACAGAAGCCGAGCGTTTAACGGGGATTCATATTGATCAGGATGATGACGCAGCGCAAGCAGCGCAAATTCTGCATGATAAAGGCATCGCTACCGTAATCATTACATTGGGTAGCCGTGGCGTATGGCTTAGTGAACAAGGTAAAGGGAAATTGGTTGCCGGGTTCAAGGTTAACGCCGTAGATACTATTGCTGCTGGTGATACATTCAATGGCGCATTATTAACTGCGTTATTGGAAGGTCAGATAATGGACTCAGCAGTACGTTTTGCTCACGCAGCAGCCGCTATCGCGGTGACTCGCCCCGGCGCGCAGCCCTCTATTCCGTGGCGTGCAGAGATAGACAGTTTCCTACAAGGCCAGGTATAACTTTGGCCACCATGAAAGACGTCGCCCGCCTGGCGGGTGTATCTACGTCAACAGTCTCACATGTTATTAATAAAAACCGCTTTGTCAGTGATCCTATTCGCGACAAAGTGCTGGCTGCTATCAAACAGCTCAACTATGCCCCTTCAGCACTGGCTCGTAGTTTGAAACTCAATCAAACCCGTACCATTGGTATGTTGGTTACCGCCAGTAGCAACCCATTTTATGCTGAAGTAGTCCGTGGCGTGGAGCGCAGTTGCTATGAGCGTGGTTACAGTTTGATTCTATGCAATACCGAAGGCGATATCGATCGCATGAGCCGTAGCATTGAAACTCTGATGCAAAAGCGCGTCGATGGTCTGCTACTGATGTGCACTGAAAATCACCGCCCTTCTCAAGATATTCTGCGTTGCTACCCGTCATTACCGATAATCATGATGGATTGGGCACCCTTTGAGGGCGTCAATGACGTGATTCAGGATAATTCATTATTGGGTGGCGAAATGGCAACCTCATATTTGATTGCCAGAGGCTATACCCGAATTGCCTGTATTGCTGGCCCACAAGATAAAACCCCTGCCAAAGAACGTTTGGAAGGGTACCGTCAGGCTATGGATCGCGCAGGTTTACCTATTCCATCCGGTTATGAAGTTGCCGGTGATTTTGAATTTTGTGGCGGTTTAGTCGCCATGAAACAGTTGCTTGCGCTACCGGAACCGCCAGAAGCGGTATTTACCAGTAATGATGCGATGGCTGTTGGGGTTTATCAGGCATTGCATCAGGCGGGGTTATCGATACCACAAGATATGGCGGTTATTGGTTACGATGATATTGAAATCGCACAATATATGACACCGCCATTGACCACTATCCATCAACCAAAAGACTCCCTTGGTGAACTGGCTATTGATACACTGATTCATCGATTGAATAACCCGGAAGCGGAACCACAAGTTCTGATTCTCACTCCCGAGCTAATCGAGCGGGGATCGGTGGTCAGTTGTTAAACTTCACTCTCCGCAGGTTGTGTGGCTTTTTTGCTATTACGGCCTTGAATTAGATTGTCGCCATCATTTGGTTTCAGTAATAAGAACACCATGGATGAAAGTAATGTCACTATTCCCATTGTAATAAAGGTGTAGTGGAAGTGATCGACATTGCCACCAAACGATAACCCATCATAAAACCGCAATACCACCGCACTAATGGCAACGCCAAAGCTAATGGCCAGTTGTTGGGTTACCGCCAAAACACTGTTACCTGAGCTGGCATTGTTATCGGTTAAGTCAGCCAGTGTGATGGTATTCATCGCAGTGAACTGTGTCGACATTGCCATCCCCAAGACAAACAGCGGCAATATCATCATCCACGGCGACATGCCCGGTGATTGCAGCGCAAATAGCGCAATCAGCACTCCGATAATAACCGTAATACCTACCAATACAGTCCTATAACCCAGTGAACGTAATACTTGAGTAACGGCAGATTTTGCCATCATCGAACCAATGGCGGTTGGGGCCATCATACAACCGGCAATAATAGCGGAATAGCCAAATCCGACCTGCAACATCAGTGGCATTAGGAAAGGAACGCAGCCAGTCCCTAAACGCGAGGCCACGTTACCGGCAATCCCAACCGAGAATGTTCGGTTTTTAAATAGCGGTAAACCAATCAATGGATTTGGATGACCTTTGGCGTGGAATATATAGAAGAGCAACATCAATAAACCACTCAGTAACACCGTGACTGGCAGATAGCTGGCGATATCCGGTCGGCCCATTATCTCCAGACTTACGGATATCAGGACCAAACTGCTACCAAATAGCAGGAAACCGATAATATCAAAGGCACGTTTAGGCATGGTGAAGTCCGGCATATATTTACGGGCATAAAAGATGCCCAGTAAGCCGATAGGAATATTAAGGATAAAGATCCAATGCCAAGTGGTATAGGTCACCAGTAATCCACCTAATAGTGGCCCCATCACCGGGCCGACTAACCCTGGGATAGTGACAAAATTCAGAACCGGCAATAATTCACTGCGTGGGTAAGCCCTGATCAGCGCAAGCCGGGCCACAGGCATCATCATTGCGCCACCCACCCCTTGAATAACTCGGGAGGCCACCAGAAAAGCCAATGAATCTGAAAGTGCACACAGTAATGACCCTAGCGTAAATAGAGATACAGCCAGAATGAATACCCGTCGGGTACCAAAACGGTCCGCTAGCCAGCCACTCACTGGAATCAACATCGCGACCGTCAGGGTATAGCTGATAATTGCTGACTGCATGGTCAGTGGTGAGCGGTTAAGGCTTTCAGCAATTGATGGGAGTGCCGTATTCAGTATGGTGGCATCCAAAGCCTGCATAAAGAAGGCCATGGCAGCTAGCCAAGGAAGGCCCGCCATACTGCGTGCAGATTTTATCATTGTTCGTCCTGATTATAGGGGTGAGTGTGAGCACCTTCTTTATATATATAGATAGAACAGCTAGCCGTTAATTTTTATCTGTTAATAATACCTGACATGCCAGCAAGGCTCCCTGACTGTCACCTGCCAAAATTGTATCAACAATATCCTGATGGTATTGCAGCTTAATCACTTCATCGCCGGTAATGGCGCGAAAATAGCTGTGATAAACCGAACTGAACAAATTGGCGAAAGAGGTCAAAAACGGATTACCACTGGCTTCATATATTAACTGATGAAATTGAGCATCCACTTGAATCCATTTTTCACGATTAAAGTGAGTATCTAACGCACGCATCTCTGCAATCAGTGATGCTAACAATGCTCGCTGTTGCTCATTGGCATTAATGGCTGCCAATGAACAGGCTTGAGGCTCAAGTGAGGTTCTTAATATAAGGAAGTGTTGCATCACTTGATCGAAATTCTCTCTGTTCAGCCACCAAGTGAGTAACTCCTGATCAAGGTAGTTCCAATTTGTTTGTGGCATCACTCGGGTACCAATGCGTGGGCGGGGTAATAACATCCCTTTTGCTGCCAGCATCTTTACTGCTTCACGAACGGCAGTACGACTAACACCAAATTGCTCCCCCAACTCTATCTCACCAGGCAGTATGCTGCCGGCTGCATATTCTCCGGCGAGAATTCGCTGGCCAATCTTCTCAGCCAACAGGTAAGAGAGATTTCGCTGGGCGGCCTGTTGTTGGGTATTTAGTTGCATGGTGATTTGTCCTATCTGTCTTCTTATATATCTATTTTACTCTACTGTTTAACACTGGTAGTGAATGTTTAGCTTAATAATTGTTTAAACATTGGTCTTTTAGCCTATTTTTGCTGAAATAAAACGCGGTTGAAAAGTTTTTTCAAATTAGGGGTTGCAGGCTGTCAGGAACTCCCTATAATGCGCCTCCACTGACCGGGAACAACGAAACAGACTTCGCCGGGTCAGGAAGCGAAAAGAATGATTTTGACTTCGAAAGAAACCAAAGAAACTCTTGACTCTTCAGCGGGAAAGCGTATTATCTGCCTCCCGCGTTACCGTAAGATTCGCCGAAAGGCAAACGGGTAACGAACGCTCTTTAACAATTTATCAGACAATCTGTGTGGGCACTCGCAAGACGATATCGAAGCCTGTTTCGGCAGGCAGAAGAAATATCAAAGTCTTGAAGAGTGACCAAAGCAGTACACATTTGAACTTCGGTTCGAATGCATATTTGCAGAAAGTAATCTTTGAGCATCGCTGCTTTTATTAGCAGCAAATCAAACAAATCTTAAATTGAAGAGTTTGATCATGGCTCAGATTGAACGCTGGCGGCAGGCCTAACACATGCAAGTCGAGCGGCAGCGGGAAGTAGTTTACTACTTTGCCGGCGAGCGGCGGACGGGTGAGTAATGTCTGGGAAACTGCCTGATGGAGGGGGATAACTACTGGAAACGGTAGCTAATACCGCATGACCTCGCAAGAGCAAAGTGGGGGACCTTAGGGCCTCACGCCATCGGATGTGCCCAGATGGGATTAGCTAGTAGGTGGGGTAATGGCTCACCTAGGCGACGATCCCTAGCTGGTCTGAGAGGATGACCAGCCACACTGGAACTGAGACACGGTCCAGACTCCTACGGGAGGCAGCAGTGGGGAATATTGCACAATGGGCGCAAGCCTGATGCAGCCATGCCGCGTGTGTGAAGAAGGCCTTCGGGTTGTAAAGCACTTTCAGCGAGGAGGAAGGCAGTCGTGTTAATAGCACGGTTGATTGACGTTACTCGCAGAAGAAGCACCGGCTAACTCCGTGCCAGCAGCCGCGGTAATACGGAGGGTGCAAGCGTTAATCGGAATTACTGGGCGTAAAGCGCACGCAGGCGGTTTGTTAAGTCAGATGTGAAATCCCCGCGCTTAACGTGGGAACTGCATTTGAAACTGGCAAGCTAGAGTCTTGTAGAGGGGGTAGAATTCCAGGTGTAGCGGTGAAATGCGTAGAGATCTGGAGGAATACCGGTGGCGAAGGCGGCCCCCTGGACAAAGACTGACGCTCAGGTGCGAAAGCGTGGGGAGCAAACAGGATTAGATACCCTGGTAGTCCACGCTGTAAACGATGTCGACTTGGAGGTTGTGCCCTTGAGGCGTGGCTTCCGGAGCTAACGCGTTAAGTCGACCGCCTGGGGAGTACGGCCGCAAGGTTAAAACTCAAATGAATTGACGGGGGCCCGCACAAGCGGTGGAGCATGTGGTTTAATTCGATGCAACGCGAAGAACCTTACCTACTCTTGACATCCACAGAACTTAGCAGAGATGCTTCGGTGCCTTCGGGAACTGTGAGACAGGTGCTGCATGGCTGTCGTCAGCTCGTGTTGTGAAATGTTGGGTTAAGTCCCGCAACGAGCGCAACCCTTATCCTTTGTTGCCAGCACGTAATGGTGGGAACTCAAGGGAGACTGCCGGTGATAAACCGGAGGAAGGTGGGGATGACGTCAAGTCATCATGGCCCTTACGAGTAGGGCTACACACGTGCTACAATGGCAGATACAAAGTGAAGCGAACTCGCGAGAGCAAGCGGACCACATAAAGTCTGTCGTAGTCCGGATTGGAGTCTGCAACTCGACTCCATGAAGTCGGAATCGCTAGTAATCGTAGATCAGAATGCTACGGTGAATACGTTCCCGGGCCTTGTACACACCGCCCGTCACACCATGGGAGTGGGTTGCAAAAGAAGTAGGTAGCTTAACCTTCGGGAGGGCGCTTACCACTTTGTGATTCATGACTGGGGTGAAGTCGTAACAAGGTAACCGTAGGGGAACCTGCGGTTGGATCACCTCCTTACCTAACGATACGCATTGCGTAGTGTCCACACAGATTGTCTGATGAATGTAAATGAGCAAGAGCACCTGTTGATGAGGGTGATGATTGTGTAATAAGACCTCGGTATCGAGTTTTTACTGCATCAGTCGTTCGAATGTGTCACCACATTTTCACCTTTACACAAAAATACTGAATCAGTGATTCAGTAGAAATTTTTGTGTCCCCATCGTCTAGAGGCCTAGGACACTGCCCTTTCACGGCTGTAACAGGGGTTCGAATCCCCTTGGGGACGCCACTCCGATAATGTGTGAAAGACATTATCAACTGAATATCTTAAAGATGACTTTAACGAGTCGTGTTTAAGATATTGCTCTTTAACAATCTGGAACAAGCTGAAAATTGAAACATTACAGCCGAAATTTATCTCTCCGTAGATGTACTGAGATAAAGAGTAACCTGTAATAGAGTCTCTCAAATAATCGCAATGCCAATGGGTAATCATTGTTGCAGTGTGAGCGAGAAGACACTCAGCAAGGCGTACAGCGCACAGCAACCGGAGTGAACTTAACGTTCATGAGGATTGCGCGCACTGCACAACATAGCAGAGTGTGTTCACAGCCACACCAATAACGAAAAACACCTTTGGGTTGTGAGGTTAAGCGACTAAGCGTACACGGTGGATGCCTAGGCAGTCAGAGGCGATGAAGGGCGTGCTAATCTGCGAAAAGCGTCGGTAAGCTGATATGAAGCGTTATAACCGACGATACCCGAATGGGGAAACCCAGTGCAATTCGTTGCACTATTGCATGGTGAATACATAGCCATGCAAGGCGAACCGGGGGAACTGAAACATCTAAGTACCCCGAGGAAAAGAAATCAACCGAGATTCCCCCAGTAGCGGCGAGCGAACGGGGAAGAGCCCAGAGTCTGAATCAGTTTGTGTGTTAGTGGAAGCGTCTGGAAAGTCGCACGGTACAGGGTGATAGTCCCGTACACCAAAACACACTTGCTGTGAACTCGATGAGTAGGGCGGGACACGTGACATCCTGTCTGAATATGGGGGGACCATCCTCCAAGGCTAAATACTCCTGACTGACCGATAGTGAACCAGTACCGTGAGGGAAAGGCGAAAAGAACCCCGGCGAGGGGAGTGAAATAGAACCTGAAACCGTGTACGTACAAGCAGTGGGAGCCTACTTTGTTGGGTGACTGCGTACCTTTTGTATAATGGGTCAGCGACTTATATTTTGTAGCAAGGTTAACCGAATAGGGGAGCCGTAGGGAAACCGAGTCTTAACTGGGCGTCTAGTTGCAAGGTATAGACCCGAAACCCGGTGATCTAGCCATGGGCAGGTTGAAGGTTGGGTAACACTAACTGGAGGACCGAACCGACTAATGTTGAAAAATTAGCGGATGACTTGTGGCTGGGGGTGAAAGGCCAATCAAACCGGGAGATAGCTGGTTCTCCCCGAAAGCTATTTAGGTAGCGCCTCGTGAACTCATCTTCGGGGGTAGAGCACTGTTTCGGCTAGGGGGTCATCCCGACTTACCAAACCGATGCAAACTCCGAATACCGAAGAATGTTATCACGGGAGACACACGGCGGGTGCTAACGTCCGTCGTGAAGAGGGAAACAACCCAGACCGCCAGCTAAGGTCCCAAAGTCATGGTTAAGTGGGAAACGATGTGGGAAGGCATAGACAGCCAGGATGTTGGCTTAGAAGCAGCCATCATTTAAAGAAAGCGTAATAGCTCACTGGTCGAGTCGGCCTGCGCGGAAGATGTAACGGGGCTAAACCATGCACCGAAGCTGCGGCAGCGACACTTAGGTGTTGTTGGGTAGGGGAGCGTTCTGTAAGCCGTTGAAGGTGACCTGTGAGGGTTGCTGGAGGTATCAGAAGTGCGAATGCTGACATAAGTAACGATAATGCGGGTGAAAAACCCGCACGCCGGAAGACCAAGGGTTCCTGTCCAACGTTAATCGGGGCAGGGTGAGTCGACCCCTAAGGCGAGGCTGAAAAGCGTAGTCGATGGGAAACAGGTTAATATTCCTGTACTTGGTGTTACTGCGAAGGGGGGACGGAGAAGGCTAGGCTAGCCGGGCGACGGTTGTCCCGGTTTAAGCATGTAGGCGGAGTGACTTGGTAAATCCGGTTGCTTATCAACGCTGAGGTGTGATGACGAGCCACTACGGTGGTGAAGTAGTTGATGCCAAGCTTCCAGGAAAAGCCTCTAAGCATCAGGTAACATTAAATCGTACCCCAAACCGACACAGGTGGTCAGGTAGAGAATACTCAGGCGCTTGAGAGAACTCGGGTGAAGGAACTAGGCAAAATGGTGCCGTAACTTCGGGAGAAGGCACGCTGGCATTAGGTAATGGGACTTGCTCCCGGCGCCGAAGCCAGTCGCAGATACCAGCTGGCTGCAACTGTTTAATAAAAACACAGCACTGTGCAAACACGAAAGTGGACGTATACGGTGTGACGCCTGCCCGGTGCTGGAAGGTTAATTGATGGGGTCAGCCGCAAGGCGAAGCTCTTGATCGAAGCCCCAGTAAACGGCGGCCGTAACTATAACGGTCCTAAGGTAGCGAAATTCCTTGTCGGGTAAGTTCCGACCTGCACGAATGGCGTAATGATGGCCAGGCTGTCTCCACCCGAGACTCAGTGAAATTGAACTCGCTGTGAAGATGCAGTGTACCCGCGGCAAGACGGAAAGACCCCGTGAACCTTTACTATAGCTTGACACTGAACATTGAGCCTTGATGTGTAGGATAGGTGGGAGGCATTGAAGTGTGGACGCCAGTCTGCATGGAGCCAACCTTGAAATACCACCCTTTAATGTTTGATGTTCTAACTCGGCCCCGTGATCCGGGGTGAGGACAGTGTCTGGTGGGTAGTTTGACTGGGGCGGTCTCCTCCCAAAGAGTAACGGAGGAGCACGAAGGTTAGCTAATCACGGTCGGACATCGTGAGGTTAGTGCAAAGGCATAAGCTAGCTTGACTGCGAGAGTGACGGCTCGAGCAGGTACGAAAGTAGGTCTTAGTGATCCGGTGGTTCTGAATGGAAGGGCCATCGCTCAACGGATAAAAGGTACTCCGGGGATAACAGGCTGATACCGCCCAAGAGTTCATATCGACGGCGGTGTTTGGCACCTCGATGTCGGCTCATCACATCCTGGGGCTGAAGTAGGTCCCAAGGGTATGGCTGTTCGCCATTTAAAGTGGTACGCGAGCTGGGTTTAGAACGTCGTGAGACAGTTCGGTCCCTATCTGCCGTGGGCGTTGGAAGATTGAGAGGGGCTGCTCCTAGTACGAGAGGACCGGAGTGGACGAATCACTGGTGTTCGGGTTGTCATGCCAATGGCATTGCCCGGTAGCTAAATTCGGAAGAGATAACCGCTGAAAGCATCTAAGCGGGAAACTTGCCTCGAGATGAGTCTTCCCTGGGGCTTTAAGCCCCCTGAAGGAACGTTAAAGACTATGACGTTGATAGGCTGGGTGTGTAAGTGCAGCGATGCATTGAGCTAACCAGTACTAATGATCCGTGAGGCTTAACCTTACAACACCAAAGGTGTTTTAGATTTGAGAGATAGAAATTTTCAGCGAAGTTCCGAGATTGGGCTGGCTGGCTGTGTGCAGGATTGCATAGCGGGTTAGTTTAGACAGAATTTGCCTGGCGGCCATAGCGCGGTGGTCCCACCTGATCCCATGCCGAACTCAGAAGTGAAACGCCGTAGCGCCGATGGTAGTGTGGGGTCTCCCCATGCGAGAGTAGGACACTGCCAGGCATCAAATAAAGCCGAGACCCCATGCCAAAAGCGTGGGGTTTTTGCTATGGGCAGAATAGTGAAATAGGTATAAATAGTGACCTTAGAGTGGTTGCGTCGCAGGGCTCATAGTCAGACGAGTCAAATATTGCAGGGGCAGGTGAGTCAAATCCGGCCGTCACAGCGATGAATAAAACAAAAGGCTACCTTGATAGGTGGCTTTTTTTGTTTTTATAGCTCTGACTGATCCATCTTGAGCCAGCTATAAATAAACTCTGCGATCTGATCTGGTTGATTAATATCTAATTGCTTTACTACAGTATCTATCGGCTCGTCACTTGCCAAAGCGATAACGTATTCATCAATCAAACCAGCGAAAGGCTTACCTACAACTGCTCTATAAAGAGCAATTTTGCTGATCGGCTCGTGCTTAAAGCCCTCAACCAAAATCAAATCGATAGTTGATGTATCTAATCGACTAGCCAGATAGTGAAGATCCATCGGAGGCTGTTCTGGTGTTTCTGTCATTAATGCCCAGCGGCAATCACTGGCAACTAACGTTTGATGGGCTCCAGCTTTACGCAATTCATAACTGTCTTTGCCCGGCGTATCAATTTCCATATTGTGATGAGTATGTTTGATTAAGCCAACGCGGATTTGGCGCTGTTGAAGTAAGGGGATCAGATGTTTTAGTAAGGTTGTTTTTCCTGTACCACTGTACGCGGCTATACCGAGTAACGGGGGCGTCTTGCTGCTCATAATGGCTCTCTTTTAGTTTGTTCCCATAACTCGCAATCTGCGGGAGTATTTAGGTTACTGAATTGATTGGGTTGTTCATCGAATACCACTCTTTGCGCGTTGATACTCGTCATAAATATCATTAACTTACGCTCCCCTTTTGCCAGATACGTTGCTAGCGTTGGTTTAAGACTAACATGCATTAAAGCTAATGTTGGATGCTCACGCTCGTTATCACTAACATAAGCAGCAAGAGCCTGCCCTTTTGACTGCCAGAGTTGAGAAACCAGATTAAGTGGAAGCATAGGAACGTCACAGGGAGCAAAGACAACCCATTCGGTAGTTGAATGGCTTAATCCAGCATGCATGCCAGCCAATGGGCCTACAAAGCCAGTAATGATATCGTTAATGACGTGAACGCCACTTTGTTGATAGAGGGCTTGGTTACGATTAGCATTAATCAGTAAATTCTCAACCTGAGGTCTTAACCTATCAATCACATGTCGATACAGTGGCTTTCCATTTAGGGAGATTAATCCTTTATCATTTCCGCCCATTCTGGACGAAAGGCCTCCAGCAAGAATAACGCCTGTAATATTAGGTCGCATTTCTATCACTCCACGGTATTAAACTGACTATGGGATTGTATCTTCAAATAGGTGAACAGGTCAGGATTTACTTTTATTGACAATAGGCTCTCTTTCCCTGTGTGAATATCCCTGCTACTTTGTCAGCATATTTTTGAATAGGATAACTTCGCTATGAAATGTCATCGTGTTAATGAACTGATTGAGCTTTTACATCCGGCCTGGCAGCAAGAACCTGATTTAAATCTGGTGCAGTTTTTACAAAAATTGTCAGAGGAAGCTGGTTTTGAAGGTAATTTCGCAGATTTGACAGACGATATTCTTATTTATCATCTGAAAATGCGTGGCTCGGCATCAACGGAAGTGATTCCAGGACTGAAAAAGGATTATGAAGAGGATTTTAAAACAGCATTATTGAGAGCTCGTGGCATCATTAAAGATTAGTCACACTCCTGTCTGCGTAGGGAGGGGGCTTTAATGATACTATTTCTTATTCTCAGCGCGCCGCTGTTACTTATACAGACTGAATGTTGTTATGAACAATTCTGCTTTTAATTTTCAGACTTTGTCTCCAGACCTGATTATGGACGCCCTTGAGGCTGTAGGATTACGGGTGGATTCAGGGTTAACCGCGCTTAATAGTTATGAGAACCGCGTCTATCAGTTTATGGATGAAGATCGTAAACGGTATGTGGTGAAGTTTTATCGTCCCGAGCGTTGGAGCAGTGAACAAATTATCGAGGAACATCGGTTCTCGCTTGATTTGGCAGAATCTGAGATTCCGGTTATCGCCCCATTAGCGCTAAACGGCGAAACTTTGCATACTCATGGCGGCTTTTTCTTTGCTGTGTTCCCAAGTGTCGGTGGGCGGCAATATGAAATAGACAATCTTGATCAACTGGAGTGGGTGGGCCGTTTTCTCGGCAGAATTCATCAGGTGGGTAGCGATGGACTTTTTGTTGCCCGGCCAACGATGGGTATTGAGGAATATCTGACCGAGCCACGTCAGTTACTGGCCAGCAGTGTGTTAGTGCCGGCAAAACAGAAAGACAAGTTTCTGGCGGCAACCGATCTGTTGATCGCCACCATTAAGCAGTATTGGCACACCGATTGGCAGCCGTTGCGGCTACATGGTGATTGCCATCCTGGTAATATTTTGTGGCGTGATGGGCCAATGTTCGTCGATTTGGATGATGCCAGAAATGGTCCGGCGGTTCAGGATTTGTGGATGTTATTACACGGCGAGCGCAGAGAGCAATTGATCCAGTTGGATATCTTGCTGGAAGCTTATGGTGAATTTGCTGATTTTGATCAGCGTGAACTTGCATTGATTGAACCTTTACGCGCAATGCGCATGGTTTATTACCTTGCATGGGTCGCCAGACGTTGGCAGGACCCTGCATTTCCGAAAAGTTTTCCGTGGATGGCGGAGTCTGATTTTTGGTTACAGCAGACTGCATCATTTACAGAACAGGTTAAGCTGTTGCAGGTACCCCCTTTGCAGCTGATGCCAATGTACTAAAGCTAAGATAATGGAGATTGTTATAGTATGAAAAATGTATGGTTAGCTCTCGTTGGCATGGTGATGGCATTCAGTGCATCTGCCGCACAGTTTACGGATGGAACCCAGTACCAGACGTTAAATAAACCAGTAACGGGTGAGCCTCAGGTTTTAGAGTTTTTCTCTTTCTATTGCCCGCACTGCTTTCAGTTTGAAGAAGTTTATCATATCCCTCAGGCAGTAAAAAAAGCACTGCCAGAAGGGACAAAAATGACTCGATACCATGTTGAGTTCCTTGGGCCATTAGGTAAGCAATTGACTCAGGCATGGGCTGTTGCCATGGCATTGGGTGTTGAGGAAAAAATCACCCCACTGATGTTTGAAGGTGTACAGAAAACACAAACTGTTCAAACCCCTGATGATATTCGTAATGTCTTTATTAAAGCGGGTGTGAGTGGCGAAGATTATGATGCAGCATTAAATAGTTTTGTCGTTAAATCACTGGTTGCTCAACAACAAAAAGCGGCTGAAGATTTACAATTACGTGGTGTGCCAGCCATGTTTGTTAATGGCAAATATATGATTAAGAATGATGGCATGGATACCAGCTCAATGGATACCTATGTTAAACAGTATGCGGATGTCGTTAAGTTCCTACTGACCCAAAAGTAATTGTACAAAAGGAGGAGCTGGCTTTTGTTAGCTCCTCTTTCACTTATCCAATACCTACATTGTCATCAGCACTTCAATTCTGTATCTATCTCTGCCACGGAATCATCATATTTACTAATGTGACAGTAATACGACTAAATACTGATTTTATATTTTTTTCCATGTTGTTTTCGATAGATTTATTTATTTCAGTGATGGATAAATACGGATATTAGCGATGCTAAAAAGAGAAAACGACTTGATGGTGGGTAATAAAAAAGAGAGAACACTAAATTATCCACCCGTGGAATTTATTTACCTTAAGACTGTAACTGAATAAGTAATATCCACAATTTAGATAAAGAAAAAATGACAGTAAAATAAAAAAACAATGAATGTAACTATATGATTATTATAATTTTAAATATTACCTCTAAAAAATAAGTAGAGCAGATATAATCTGCACATGCTTTTACTCACAAAGTTATCCACAGATTGGATCTTCAGGATCACTACGTAAAAATGCTCTCTTTCGCACAACAATGGACGCTAAAATTCGTCTCTTGTCGCCAGCTATGGCATTCTTAGCGTTAGACCTTGCTGAATAAAGATGAAGAAACCCTATGGCCCAGATTGCAGAAAACCCATTGATCCTCGTTGACGGTTCCTCTTACCTCTATCGTGCTTACCATGCGTTCCCACCACTGACCAACGGCAGCGGTGAACCAACGGGTGCGATGTACGGCGTGTTGAACATGTTGCGCAGTCTATTGCTGCAATATCGTCCTAGCCATGTAGCGGTAGTATTCGATGCTAAAGGTAAAACATTCCGTGATGAGCTTTTCGCTGACTATAAATCCCACCGGCCACCGATGCCAGATGATTTGCGAGCTCAAATTGAGCCGTTGCACCAAATGGTTAAGGCAATGGGGCTACCTTTATTGGTTGTCTCCGGTGTTGAGGCCGACGATGTTATTGGTACTTTAGCGCAGGAAGCTGAAAAAGTAGGTCATGCTGTATTAATCAGTACCGGTGATAAGGATATGGCGCAATTAGTTACGCCAAATATCACTTTAATCAATACAATGAATAACGCTATTTTGGGGCCACAGGAAGTCTGTGAAAAATATGGTGTACCTCCTGAATTGATTATTGATTTTCTAGCACTAATGGGGGACTCCTCAGACAATATTCCAGGGGTTCCAGGTGTTGGCGAAAAGACCGCACAAGCTTTATTGCAAGGTTTGGGTGGGCTGGATGCGCTGTTCAGTAATTTGGATAAAATATCCACACTGACATTCCGTGGTGCCAAAACCATGTCAGCCAAGTTAGAGCAGAATAAAGATGTTGCTTATCTCTCCTATAAATTAGCCACCATTAAAACAGATGTTGAATTGGATGTGACTTGTGATGAGCTAAAAGTTTCCCCCCCAGATGATGATCAATTACATCAGTTATTCAGCCGTTATGAATTTAAGCGCTGGTTAGTGGATGTAGAAGCGGGCAAATGGCTGGACGGTAAAAAAGATCGGCCAACGGCACAAACAAGTAATAAAGCTTTTGTGGCAGTAGAGCCAGCTGATGCGGTTGAGGTCACCGCAGTACTATCACAAGAAAATTATCAGACCATTTTGGATGAGAAATCCTTAGTAGAGTGGATTGAGCGCCTCAAAAAAGCAGAGGTTTTCGCGTTTGATACTGAGACTGACGGCCTGGATACGCTTAGCAGCAATTTAATTGGTATCTCTTTTGCCGTTGCACCAGGCGAAGCCGCTTATTTACCCTTGGCGCATGATTATTTGGACTCTCCTGTACAGCTCGACCGGGATTGGGTTTTGGCCACGCTAAAACCACTACTGGAAGACGATAAAGCCCTTAAAGTTGGCCAGAATCTCAAGTTTGACCAAAGCATGCTGGCACGTTATGGCATTGAGCTGCGCGGTATCGCTTTCGATACTATGCTGGAATCTTACGTTTTAGACAGTGTTGCTGGTCGCCATGATATGGATAGTCTGGCAGAACGTTATCTCAACCACAAAACTATTACCTTTGAAGAGATCGCCGGTAAGGGTAAAAACCAACTGACCTTTAATCAAATTGCGTTGGAACAAGCAGGCCCTTATGCCGCAGAAGATGCCGACGTTACGCTACAGTTGCATTTGGTGCTGTGGCCAAAACTGCAACAAAGTGAAGGGTTAAAGCGGGTATTCCAGGAAATTGAGATGCCGCTATTGCCAATTCTGTCTCGCATCGAGCGTACTGGTGTCTTGATTGACCAGAATATCTTGGCCGCACATTCAAAAGAGCTGACTATCCGCCTTGATGAGTTAGAAAAACAGGCTCATGAATTGGCTGAAGAGCCGTTCAACCTGGCATCACCTAAGCAGCTTCAGACCATCTTGTACGAAAAACAAAAACTGCCCATCTTGAAGAAAACCCCTGGCGGGGCCGCGTCAACTAATGAAGAAGTGTTGGCTGAGCTGGCATTAGATTACCCGTTGCCGAAGGTGATCCTTGAATATCGTGGTCTGGCTAAGCTGAAAAGTACCTATACCGACAAGCTGCCGTTGATGATTAACCCAATTTCGGGCCGGGTCCATACCTCTTATCACCAGGCGGTGACCGCGACAGGGCGTTTGTCCTCACGTGATCCTAACCTGCAAAACATTCCAGTGCGGAATGAAGAAGGGCGTCGTATACGGCAGGCTTTTATTGCGCCTAAAGGCTATCGCATTATGGCGGCTGACTACTCACAGATTGAGCTGCGTATTATGGCGCACTTGTCGCAGGATAAAGGGCTATTAGCTGCATTTGCTGCGGGAAAAGATATCCACCGTGCGACAGCTGCGGAAGTCTTTGGTATGCCACTAGAAAAGGTCACAACTGAACAACGCCGCAGTGCCAAGGCGATTAACTTTGGTCTTATTTATGGTATGAGCGCTTTTGGTCTGGCGCGGCAGCTAAGCATTCCCCGTGGAGAGGCGCAGCGCTACATGGATCTCTATTTTGAGCGCTATCCCGGTGTGTTGGAATACATGGAGCGCACACGTAAGCAAGCCGCCGATCAAGGTTATGTCACCACGCTGGATGGCCGTCGCCTCTATTTGCCAGACATTCATTCTCGTAATGCAACTCGCCGTAAAGCTGCTGAACGTGAAGCTATCAATGCGCCAATGCAAGGTACCGCCGCTGATATTATCAAACGGGCAATGATTGCAGTGGATGCCTGGTTACAACAGGAACCAGAACCATTGGTGCGGGTAATCATGCAGGTACACGATGAATTGGTGTTTGAAGTGCATGAAAGTGTATTGGAAAGCGCGGAACAAAAGATTCGTGAACTGATGGAGCAGAGTATGCAACTGGCGGTACCACTGAAGGTGGATGTCGGTGTTGGTGATAACTGGGACCAGGCTCACTAGCTTTGTGGGTAAGTGGCGATAAATAAAGCATTTTATGTAATTAAGCTACATTTATCCGCCATTATGCGGGGAAGATGTGCGCTGAATCGTGCCAATTTGTGTAACTATACAACAAAAAATTCTTTTGCCCCGCGAAAAAATGATGTAGAGTTACAGACGTAGGGTACAGAGGTAAGATGTTCTATCTTTCAGACCTTTTACTTCACGTAATCGGATTTGGCTATATATTAGCCGCCCCAGTCATTTATTGACTGGGGCGTTTTTTATTGGGATTTGTGAGCACTTTTCGCGAACCGATAGGAAAACAGCCCAGCATTACCCGTGAAAATACGGGTTGATGATTTTTTTACTCTAGGGGGAAGTGGTATTGCCAGGTATTAACTCAGGGCGATATAAAACATCACCCTTGGGGATAACAGCCCTTGCGGGCTGCTGTTAGCGCTTATTCACTCACCTTCATCGTCATAATCATCAATCATAACTTCTGGTGGTATCTCGCTAAACCAGGTATCCAGTTTTTCCCGTAGTTTTTCGACGCCAATCTTCTTCAAAGAAGAGAAAGCTTCAACCTGAATATCACCCATAAATGGAATAATCGCTTCTCGCACCATGTTCAATTGAGCCTTACGGGCGCCCGAAGCCAGCTTATCCGCTTTGGTCAGCAATAATAGAACCGGGGTGCCAACCGCAACCGCCCAGGTAATCATCTGCTGATCTAAATCTTTCAGTGGATGGCGAATATCCATCAACACAACTAATCCTTTCAGACAGTTACGCTTTTGCAAATACTCACCCAGCGCGCGTTGCCATTTGAGTTTCATCTCTTCCGGGACTTCAGCATAGCCATAGCCCGGTAAGTCAACCAGACGAATACCGTCAACGACTTCAAATAGGTTAATTAGCTGAGTACGGCCGGGTGTTTTACTGGTTCTGGCCAGACTTTTCTGGTTAGTTAACGTATTAAGTGCACTCGATTTACCGGCATTTGAACGGCCAGCAAATGCCACCTCAATACCTTCATCACGTGGCAGATGGCGGATATCCGGAGCACTGATGACGAAGTGGGTCATGTGATAGTTATAGTTTCTAATAGTCAAAATTTGTCGTCTCCGTGAGAGATAGCTTACATGCAGCGATTATAACTGCATCAGGCAAAAAAAAGGGGGTTTATCTTTTATACCCTTCAAGTAACAGGGTTCAGGTATACTGGCAGGCGCGCTGGTTGAGTTGCCTTGAGGGCCGCAGATATGGCAAGGATGGCGCATTGCAGGAGGGAGATATCCGGTTGTTATGTCAGTGCAGGGAGTGTGCTGTAAGGATATCCTTCCGCAGAAGATGCGAAAAAGGGCGACAGGTTAATCTGCCGCCTTTTTTCTTTCTCTTCTTTCTGCTAGATTCCGGCCCAATCCTATACTAAATCCGATCCCATACTTATTTACCCATTTAAGAGCACAGGTTATGAAGCAGCCAAATAAAGCACCACGCGCGAATATTGCGGCCCCGAAAGGTACCGCGACGCCTAAGCGTATTAGAAAGACCCGTGTAGAGCTTGATATTGAAGCTCGCGAGCGTAAACGTCAGAAGAAACATAGTGGCAATCGCTCAGGGGCGAGAACCAATGTAGAAGGCAGCAATAAGAAGGGCCAGTCCGAGACTCAAGAGAAAGATCCACGTATCGGCAGTAAAGTACCCGTGCCGCTGGTGGTTGAGAGTAAGGTTAAAGCTAAGCCAACCACTAAGCCGGTGGCTAAAGTTGAAGCTAAGCCACGTCTGACGCCGGAAGAAGAGCTGTCTAAGCTGGAAAACGATGAGCGTCTGGATGCATTGCTGGATCGTCTGGATAATGATGAAGTATTGAGCAAAGAAGATCAGGCTTATGTTGATCTGACGTTGGATCGTATTGATGCCCTAATGGAACAATTGGGTATTGAATTGGGCGACGATGAAGATGACGAAGCGCCAGAAGAAAAGCAGGAAGACATTTTGCAATTGCTGAAACGCGGTAACCCAAAAGATACATTTTAAACCATGAATTGGGTGATCCTGATAATAGCCCTACTGCTTACATGTTATCTAGTGTGGTTATTGGGTAAACTATGGCTACTGTCGCAACGAAGAAAGCGGTTGCGCAGTGCTACTGCGGCCAGACAACGAAAACATCTGCCCTCTAACCGGCCCGGTAGGCGCAAATATCGGAAGGAATGAACATGTCTGAGCAGGCTATAGTTTGGGATTTATCCCTGATTCAAAAATATAATTATTCAGGGCCGCGCTATACGTCGTACCCCACTGCGCTTGAATTCAGTGAAGATTATAATGAATCTGCTTTTCAGCAGGCAGTGAAGCGTTACCCACAACGGCCTTTGTCGCTGTATGTGCATATCCCGTTTTGCCATAAGCTGTGTTATTTCTGCGGCTGCAATAAGCTGGTGACACGGCAACAGCATAAAGCTGATGAGTATCTGGCGGTCTTGGAAAAAGAGATCCGCCAGCGTGCGGCGTTATTTGTTGGGCGTCAGGTTAGCCAGATGCACTGGGGCGGTGGTACGCCCACTTACCTGAATAAAATACAAATTACCCACCTGATGAATCTGCTACGTGAAAACTTTGATTTCCTGCCCGGTGCTGAGCAATCAATAGAAGTAGACCCACGTGAAATTGAACTGGATGTCCTTGATCACCTGCGTGCTGAGGGGTTTAACCGCCTAAGCATGGGGGTGCAAGATTTTAATAAAGAGGTTCAACGGCTGGTTAATCGTGAGCAGGATGAGGATTTTATCTTTGCCCTGATTGCCCGCGCTAAAGCCCTTGGTTTTAACTCAACCAATATCGATTTGATTTATGGTTTGCCAAAACAGACACCAGAGAGTTTTGCTTTTACCCTCAAACGGGTGGCAGAGCTGAATCCTGATCGCCTGAGTGTGTTCAATTACGCACATTTACCGAGTCTGTTTGCTGCTCAACGTAAAATTAAAGATGCCGATCTGCCGAGCGCCGAACAGCGGCTAGATATTTTGCAGCACACCATCAGTTTCTTAACTGAGTCTGGCTATCAATTTATTGGTATGGATCATTTTGCCCGGCCAGATGATGAATTAGCCATTGCGCAGCGTGAAGGTGAATTACACCGTAATTTCCAAGGTTATACCACCCAAGGCGACAGTGATTTACTCGGTTTGGGGGTTTCTGCTATCAGCATGTTGGGTGACAGCTATGCGCAGAATGAAAAAGATTTGAAGACTTACTATTCCTGCGTGGAGCAGCGTGGCAATGCGCTGTGGCGTGGTTTGGCGATGACTGAAGATGATTGCTTGCGCCGTGATGTGATTAAAACGCTGATTTGTAATTTCCAAATCAGTTATCAGCCGATTGAGCAGCAGTATGGTATTCGTTTTGCAGATTATTTTGCTGAAGATTTTGAGCTACTAGCGCCTTTCGAACACGATGGGCTGGTGGAGCGGGATGATAAAGGCATTCGGGTAACACCGCGCGGGCGCTTACTGATTCGTAATATTTGTATGTGTTTCGATATCTATTTACGGAAACAGGCGCGCAAGCAGCAGTTTTCACGCGTGATCTGATGATGTCCCCCTCAATGGTCAACATTACCTTGAGGGGGAATTTAGGCAGGAATTACTCTGTTTCTCCCAACTACTCCATTCCCAGCTCTTTTAACTTCCGCGTTAAGGTGTTGCGGCCCCAACCCAGCAGACGTGCCGCTTCTTGCTTATGACCTTGAGTATGGCGTAATGCCGTGGTTAACAGCGTGCGCTCCATTTCCGGCTGTGCCTCAGATAACAGATCCTGATGACCAGAACGTAGGGCGCGTTCAGCCCATTGTGCCAATAGGGTTGCCCAGTTGTCCGGTGTCCGCTGACCTGAAGCATCTGGCGTGCTGGTTTCAAACAATTCAGAAGGTAAATCCTGAGTCAGTACTTCCTGCCCGGCAGCCATCACCGTCAGCCAGCGACAGGTGTTTTCCAGTTGGCGCACGTTACCCTGCCAAGGCAGACGGGTTAGCGCCACTTCGGTCTCAGGGTGCAGATTTTTGGCTTCCACACCTAACTCTTTAGCCGCCACTTGCAAGAAGTAACGAGCCAAACGCGGAATGTCTTCACGACGTTCACGCAGCGGTGGCAGATGTACCCGAATCACATTCAGACGATGGAATAAATCCTCACGGAATTTACCTTCCTGAACACGCAGCTCCAGATTTTGGTGGGTAGCGGCAATAATACGAACATCTACTTTGACCGGTGCGTAACCCCCGACGCGATAAAACTGACCATCAGCCAGCACGCGTAGCAGGCGGGTCTGTACATCCAATGGCATATCACCGATTTCATCTAAAAACAGTGTGCCGCCATCGGCTTGTTCAAAACGACCTTGGCGCACTTGATTCGCGCCGGTAAAGGCACCTTTCTCGTGGCCGAATAATTCAGATTCAATTAAATCTTTCGGGATCGCCGCCATATTCAGCGCGATAAACGGCGCTTTAGCCCGTGGGCTGTGGCGATGTAACGCATGGGCCACTAACTCTTTACCGGTACCCGACTCACCGTTAATCAGCACACTAATAGAAGAACGAGATAAGCGGCCGATGATACGGAAAACGTCTTGCATCGCCGGTGCTTCGCCAATGATATCAGCGGTTGGGCCGCTGGCTGGTTGGCTGCGTGCCGGTTGCTGCTGCTCCTGATAATGGCTGATAGCCCGCTCAACCAGAGCTACGGCTTCATCAATATCAAAAGGTTTAGGCAGGTAATCAAAAGCCCCTTGCTGATAGGCACTGACCGCAGCATCTAAATCAGAATGTGCCGTCATTATGATGACCGGGAGCATCGGGTGGCGCTGCTTAATCTGTTTCAGCAGGGCTAATCCGTCCATGCCAGGCATGCGAATATCCGATAACAACACATCCGGGGTTTGTGTCGCGAGTGCATCCAACACCTGGTTACCGGTATCGAAGGTTGCACAGTTCAGACCTGCTCCAGTCAGTGCACGTTCAAGCACCCAGCGGATGGAGCTATCGTCATCGACGATCCAGACTATCCCTCGTTGCATAGAAACCTCACTGGCGAATAGGCAGGTAAACCGAGAATTCGGTATGTCCCGGCCAACTGTTGAATTCAATTTTACCCGAATGTTGATCGATAAGATTACGGGCGATAGACAAGCCAAGGCCAGTTCCCCCCTCGCGACCACTTACCATCGGATAGAACACGGTATCTTGTAATTGCGTTGGAACGCCCGGACCGTCATCTTCAATATCAATGCGAGCGCTCAAACGATAGCGCATACCATGCAGTGTTATCTGAAACGCAGTACGGGTGCGCAGCGTAATAGTGCCGCCAGCTCCCCCCAAAGCCTGTAATGCATTGCGAGTGATATTCAGCAACACTTGTTCAATTTGGTCTGGATCATGGGCCAGTTCAGGCAAGCTTGGGTCATAGTCACGGATTAACGTCACATTATCTGGTTTTTCCAGCGAGACTAACTGACAAACCCGTTCAGCAACCTGATGGATACTTTGTGTGATGTGTTGACCGGGCCGTTGTGGGCCTAATAAGCGATCAACTAAGTTACGCAAGCGGTCTGCCTGCTCAATGATCACTTTGGTATATTCCAACAATGCCGGATCAGGCAATGCTTTAGACAATAATTGTGCTGCCCCCCGTAAGCCACCTAACGGGTTCTTAATCTCATGAGCCAGCCCACGAACCAGATCACGGGCTGCGACTTGCTGTGCATGTTGTAATTGTTCTTGGCTTAACCGACGCTGATTATCCATCGGCGCCATTTCCAGCAATATAAAACCTTCTGGCAGTGATTGTGCTGTCAGCGACAAAATATGCGCGCGGCCATCAACAACTACGGTCACCTCGTTATCGGTAAAACCTTGACCGGCGATCAGACTTTCCCGCATCAGGTCGATGTTAAGAGAAAAATAGCCTAATAAATCGGGCAGGGGTGTACCAAAAAGTTTACGAGAGCTTTGCGCCAGAAGTTGCTGCGCAGCGGGATTGGCATAATGGATAGCCAAATCATCATCTAATAGCAGAATACTATTAATGAGAGAATTAAGGATCTGCCCAGCATCGGGCAGCGTGCCTGTTGCCATTACGCAGACTCCTGCACTCTTTTGGTGAATACATCCTAATCGGTTCAGTCGTGACTGAGCCAGAGGAAATATGACGAAAACGAAAAGTGGAGAAAAAAGCCCATCCGAAGATGGGCCAAAAGTTTCCACGGCAACAACCCTTCATCTTTCAAGTTGTAGGTGTGTTGGCTGCTCTCACTCACCCGAATCACTTACTGGTGTAAGCTCATCGGGATTCTCTCGCTTGCCGCCTTCCTACACCTTGAAATCTATTGGGTAAACTAAAATTAAACGCTGTAATACAGTTCGAACTCAACTGGGTGCGGAGTCATACGAACGCGGTCCATTTCTTCTTTACGCAGTTCGATATAAGCATCGATAGCGTCGTCAGTGAACACGCCACCACGGGTCAGGAACTCGCGGTCTTCGTTCAGTGCAGCCATAGCTTCGTCCAGTGAACCTGCAACTTTTGGAATTTCTGCTTCTTCTTCCGGTGGCAAGTCATACAGGTTTTTGTCCATCGCATCACCTGGGTGAATTTTGTTGATGATGCCATCAAGGCCAGCCATCAGCAGTGCTGCGAAGCACAAGTATGGGTTAGCGGCTGGATCCGGGAAGCGTGCTTCAATACGACGCGCTTTCGGGCTGGCAACCACTGGAATACGGATAGAAGCTGAACGGTTACGGGCAGAGTATGCCAACATGACCGGAGCTTCGTAGCCTGGGACCAAACGCTTGTAGGAGTTAGTCGTTGGGTTAGCCAAGGCGTTAATTGCTTTTGCGTGCTTGATGATACCGCCGATGTAGAACAGCGCCATTTCAGACAGGCCAGCATATTTGTCACCGGCGAACAGGTTAGTACCGTTCTTGGACAACGACATATGGCAGTGCATGCCTGAACCATTATCACCAAACATTGGTTTTGGCATAAAGGTCGCAGTTTTGCCGAATGCGTGTGCCACGTTGTGCACCACATATTTGTAGATCTGAATTTCATCGGCTTTCTTGGTCATGGTATTGAAGCGAGTAGCCACTTCGTTCTGACCTGCGGTAGCCACTTCATGGTGATGCGCTTCTACTACCAGGCCCATTTCTTCCATGGTCAGACACATGGTAGAACGCAGGTCCTGTGAAGAATCAACCGGAGGAACTGGGAAGTAACCGCCTTTCACTGCCGGACGGTGGCCTTTGTTGCCGCCTTCGTATTTGGTGCTGGAGTTCCATGCGCCTTCGATGTCATCGATAGCGACATGAGAGCCACGGATGCTGCTACCAAAACGAACATCGTCAAACAGGAAGAATTCTGGTTCTGGCCCAAACAGCACGGTATCTGCAATACCTGAAGATTTCAGGAATTCTTCTGCGCGTTTTGAGATTGAACGTGGGTCGCGATCATAGCCTTGCAGGGTACCTGGCTCAAGAATGTCACAACGGATAATCAGTGTGGAATCTTCGAAGAACGGATCCATAACAGCGGTGCTGGCGTCTGGCATCAGTACCATGTCGGATTCGTTAATGCCTTTCCAGCCACCAATCGAGGAGCCATCAAACATTTTGCCTTCTTCGAAGAAGTCAGCGTTGACCTGATGAGCCGGAATAGTGATGTGCTGCTCTTTCCCTTTGGTATCGGTGAAGCGCAAATCAACAAATTTCACTTCGTGCTCATTCAGCATCGTCAAAACATGTTCAGCGGACATACTTATATCTCCTGGATTTGTCATAGTCGTCGTGGAACGATTATCGTTTGGGTGTTCAGTTATCTTTTTATTCAGGCTAACGCTCATGCTGATTTTTCATGACCGTTATTCATGCTAAACTGCGTCATAAAGTCTGTTGCGAAATCTATGCCAACTTTCCAAACGCCCCGTTTATGCCATATCATAGGGGTCTGCTGATATTCAGTATGCACCAGGATAGTTATATTGCACTATTTTGGTGCTTCATTTGCGTCGTTGGGCACTGTATTGGTGCAAAGGTGGGCCGAGAGGCTATTTTTGCACCGTGAAAGGGATCACAAACTAACCGCCGTCAGGTTGTTTATAAGAGAAGTTTGTGATCTTGTTTAGTCCCTCGCTTAATACGTGTACAATAGCGCGCTATTTCTAAATGCCTGAGGCAAAAAAGCTGTGATCGAGAATCTGCGTAACATCGCCATTATTGCGCACGTTGACCATGGGAAAACTACCCTGGTTGATAAGTTGCTACAACAATCTGGTACGTTCGGTGAACGTGCTGAAGCAACTGAACGTGTAATGGACTCCAACGATTTGGAGAAAGAGCGTGGGATAACCATCCTCGCGAAAAATACCGCCATTAACTGGAAAGACTACCGCATCAACATCGTGGATACCCCAGGACACGCCGATTTCGGTGGTGAGGTTGAGCGTGTAATGTCTATGGTTGACTCTGTGCTGCTGGTCGTCGATGCAATGGATGGCCCGATGCCGCAGACCCGTTTCGTGACCAAGAAAGCCTTTGCTCATGGTCTGAAACCAATCGTGGTTATCAACAAAGTTGACCGTCCTGGCGCGCGTCCAGATTGGGTTGTCGATCAGGTGTTCGACCTGTTCGTAAACCTGGATGCCACTGACGAACAACTGGACTTCCCTATCATTTACGCATCAGCATTGATGGGTATTGCGGGCGAAGACCACAATGATATGTCGGCAGACATGACTCCGCTGTATCAGGCAATCATCGACCATGTGCCTGCACCAGACGTAGACAGCACTGGTCCATTGCAGATGCAAATCTCCCAGTTGGACTACAACAACTACGTAGGTGTTATCGGCATCGGCCGTATCAAACGTGGTGTTGTTAAGCCTAACCAGCAAGTTACTGTTATCGATAGCGAAGGTAAGACCCGCAACGGTAAAATCGCTAAAGTACTGGGCCATATGGGTCTGGAACGTATCGAAGCAACTATGGCTGAAGCTGGTGATATCGTTGCTATCACCGGTTTGGGCGAGTTGAACATCTCTGACACTATCTGTGATGTGAATGCTGTTGAAGCATTGCCAGCACTGTCTGTTGATGAACCAACTGTTACTATGTATTTCTGCGTTAACACCTCTCCGTTCTGTGGTAAAGAAGGCAAGTACGTGACTTCACGTCAGATCCTTGACCGTTTGAACAAAGAGCTGATTCATAACGTAGCACTGCGTGTTGAAGAAACTGAAGATGCTGACGCATTCCGCGTATCAGGCCGTGGTGAACTTCACCTGTCGGTTCTGATCGAAAACATGCGCCGCGAAGGTTTCGAGCTGGCTGTTTCCCGTCCTAAAGTTATCAACCGTGTTATCGACGGCCGTAATCAAGAACCATTTGAAAGCGTAACTCTGGATATCGAAGAACAGCACCAGGGCGCAGTAATGCAAGCCATGGGTGAGCGTAAGGGTGACGTGAAGGACATGGTTCCAGACGGCAAAGGTCGTATTCGTCTGGATTATATGATCCCAAGCCGTGGCCTGATTGGCTTCCGTACTGAATTCATGACTATGACTTCTGGTACTGGTCTGCTGTACTCCACATTCAGTCACTACGATGATGTGCGTCCAGGCGAGATCGGCCAACGTCAAAACGGCGTACTGATCTCTAACGGTCAGGGTAAAGCTGTGGCATTCGCACTGTACAAACTGCAAGACCGCGGCAAGCTGTTTATTGGTCACGCGACTGAAGTGTATGAAGGCCAGATCATCGGTATTCACTCACGTTCTAACGACCTGACTGTAAACTGCCTGACCGGTAAGCAACTGACCAACATGCGTGCATCCGGTACTGACGAAGCAACCACTCTGGTTCCTTTCTTGAAGAAAACTCTTGAACAGGCACTGGAATTCATCGATGACGATGAATTGGTAGAAGTTACCCCGCAATCAATTCGTATCCGTAAGCGTCACTTGACGGAAAACGATCGTAAGCGTGCAGGTCGTGGTCCTAAAGAAGGTTAATTCTTCTTGGTACTGCTGATACTTAGGGCGCTAGCTGCGCCCTGAGTTCTATTCGCCGCACCCTTGAAGCTGCAACTGTGTTAGCTTCGCTTACTAACCCGAATCACTTACCTGAGTAAGCTCATCGGGATAAGTTCACTTGCTGCCTTGTTGCAACTCCAAGGTTTTTGAGGATACATCCTATTTTTTTGCCATTGTTATAAAAATATTATTTTTCCTGACTGACCCCTCCTTTTTCTTCCTCTCTCTGTTCAGTTTTCCCTTTTCCCGTTACAGTGAAACTCACCATCTAATTGGGAGAGCGCCATGCTGTATATCTTTGATCTAGGTAATGTGATTGTCGATATCGACTTCAAACGCGTATTGGGCGTTTGGAGCAAATTAAGCAGTGTCCCGCTGGCGACGTTGAGTGAGCGGTTTACCATGGGCGAGGTCTTCCAGCAGCATGAGCGCGGTGAAATTAGCGATGAAGAGTTTGCTCACCAGCTCAGTGATGAGATGGGGCTATCTCTAAGTTTTGAACAGTTTGCCGAAGGCTGGCAGGCGGTATTTGTCGCTTTGCGCCCGGAAGTGATCGCCATTATGCAAAAGTTGCGTCAGGAAGGGCATCGGGTGGTGGTGTTATCCAATACTAACCGGCTGCATTGTAATCACTGGCCCCAACATTACCCTGAAGTGGTGGCTGCCGCTGACCATATGTATCTGTCCCAGGATTTGGGCATGCGCAAGCCGGAAGCGAGAATTTATCAGCATGTGCTGAGTGCGGAAAACATCCCGGCGGAGCAGGCGGTATTCTTTGATGATGTTGAAGCAAATGTTGTTGCAGCCAGAATTGTAGGTATCACCGCAATTCATGTCATAGACCGAAAGGTTATTCCTGCTTATTTTCCCTGATAAGTTCTTACTCCAGACGTTAATGGGTTAGCCTTAAATATCACGCTAACCCATAACCGAGCCTAAACACCGGTATTGACTGAGAGATAAACATGGCGAGTTTTCTGCGTTTTCGCTTATCTGCATCTTTAAAACCCTACATTACGTTCGGGCGAATGCTTTACACCCGAATAGATAAAGATGGGTTAACCATGCTGGCTGGGCATCTGGCGTATGTGTCATTACTTTCTCTAGTGCCATTGGTCACTGTGATTTTTGCTCTGTTCGCGGCTTTTCCCATGTTTGCTGATATCAGCATAAAATTGAAAGCCTTCATATTTGCCAATTTTATGCCTGCCACTGGCGATATTATCCAAAACTACCTTGAGCAGTTTGTTGCCAACTCAAATCGTATGACGGTGGTGGGCACCTGCGGCTTGATTGTGACAGCACTGCTGCTGATTTACTCCGTCGACAGTGTGCTTAACATTATCTGGCGCAGTAAGGTTCACCGGTCACTGGTGTTTTCATTTGCCGTTTATTGGATGGTACTGACATTAGGGCCAATTCTCGTCGGGGCCAGTATGGTGATCAGCTCATACCTGCTTTCATTGCAATGGCTGGCAAATGCCCAGGTAGACAGCATGATTGATGAGACATTACGGCTATTTCCTCTCTTGATTTCCTGGGTTTCTTTTTGGTTATTGTACAGTGTGGTTCCGACAGTACGGGTGCCTGCCCGGGATGCACTTATTGGTGCGCTGGTGGCTGCATTGCTCTTCGAATTGGGTAAGAAAGGATTCACGATGTATATCACGCTGTTTCCGTCTTATCAGTTGATTTACGGGGTGCTGGCGGTTATCCCCATCTTATTCCTTTGGGTTTACTGGAGTTGGTGCATCGTGTTACTGGGGGCAGAAATCACCGTGACCTTGGGTGAGTATCGAGCACAGCGGTCTAAAGTGGTCATTGAGGAAAACCAGAGTCAGGAGATGTAAGGCATTATGATTGCGTTGATTCAACGGGCGCTTAGCGCCAGTGTTGTCGTAGATGGGAATATTGTCGGTGAGATTGGGCCTGGATTATTGATATTGCTGGGGGTCGAACAAGAGGACACCGAGCAAAAAGCACAGCGTCTATGTGAAAAGGTTTTGGGGTACCGGATTTTTGGCGATGAGAACGATAAAATGAATCTCAACGTCCTGCAAGCTGGTGGCAGTGTGCTAGTCGTCTCGCAATTTACACTAGTGGCAGATACGCAAAAAGGCATGAGACCAAGCTTTTCCCGTGGTGCAGTTCCGGCAGAAGCTGATCGGCTTTATCAGTATTTTGTTGCCCAGTGTCGTGAGCGTGGTGTAAAAACGGAAACGGGATTATTTGCCGCAGATATGAAAGTCAGTTTGGTAAACGATGGCCCAGTGACTTTCTGGTTACAGGTCTAGAGGCAGAATAGTGCCCAAAACTGAGGGTTATTTTATTGATAATTTTAAAGAGAGAATGCTTCTATGTATCACTTGCGTGTGCCCATAACAGAACAAGAACTCAAAGATTATTATCAATTCCGCTGGGAAATGTTACGCAAGCCGTTGCACCAACCGGTTGGCTCAGAGAAAGATGCTTATGATGCGATGGCCCATCATCAAATGGTGGTGGATGAGCAGGGTAAACCTGTCGCTATTGGGCGGTTATATATCAATGCAGATAATGAGGCTGCGATTCGTTTTTTGGCCGTTGACCCATCAGTGCGCGCCAAAGGTTTGGGAACGCTGGTGGCAATGACCTTAGAGTCAGTTGCGCGGCAGGAGGGGGTGAAGCGAGTTGTGTGTAGCGCGCGTGAAGATGCGGTAGATTTCTTCGCCAAGCTGGGCTTTGTCAGCCAGGGGGAAATAACCGCCCCGCAAACCACACCTGTGCGCCACTTTTTAATGATAAAACCGGTTGTGACCATGGACGATATTCTGCATCGCCCTGATTGGTGCGGTCAGTTGCAGCAAGCCTGGTACGACCATATTCCGCTTAGTGAAAAAATGGGGGTGCGCATCAGCCAATATACCGGCCAGCGTTTTGTCACTACCATGCCAGAGGCGGGTAATCAAAATCCTCACCATACCTTATTTGCTGGTAGCCTTTTTTCGTTGGCGACCCTGACGGGCTGGGGCTTGATTTGGCTATTATTGCGTGAGCGCCATTTGGGCGGCACGATTATTCTCGCTGATGCCCACATTCGTTACAGTGCGCCGGTTACTGGTCGGCCCCGGGCAGTGGCTGAGCTAAGCTCCCTGAGTGGTGATCTGGATAGATTGGCCCGTGGCCGTCGTGCCAGAGTGCAGTTAGACGTGAATCTATTCGGTGATGAAGATGCTGGTGCTGTTTTTTCAGGAACTTACATGGTGTTGCCAGTTGCTGCTGGAGAGGATGCCGTGAGTTAATTCACGCCCTCCGCTATGCCCGCTTTACTGATAACAGATGAGCGGGTGTACATTTATAACTTTCTTTTATCCTCCCGCTTTCTATCTATACATTCTTTTCCTGTGACCCCTCGCACTAATTTATCGAATTCTTTGCTGTGGTATGTGCAATATTCAATAGATAACTTACAGTTATATATTCATGTTTCTGATTGATCATTTTTTGGAGGCGAATCAAAAAGTAATTTTCTCAGTGTTACCCACTGACCAATATACTAAATATGATTGATATAATTAAATAAAATCATGCGTAGATACTTGTCTTATTTCTTTTTGAATCACAGCAATCACCTCCAGATGGTTCGATTTTGATTCCCCATCCTTGGTGTCAAGGAGGGAGTTATGATGGTATGTAATGAGAAAACATCAATTAATGTTATTGGTTCATCCGCAGCATTTAAGCAACTTTTACGTTTAGTTGACCGGGTTGCGCCATCACAACAAACTTTACTGATTTGTGGCCCTACTGGGTGTGGAAAAGAAGTTATTGCCCAACTGATACACCAACGTAGCAAAAATCCTTCAGCTCCATTTATTGATCTCAACTGTGGCGCAATCCCTGAGCATTTGGTTGAAGCTGAGCTATTTGGTCATGTCAAAGGTGCGTTTACTGGTGCCTCTGGCGATCGGCGTGGTCATCTGGAAATGGTCGGTAATGGCACGCTGTTTTTAGATGAAATAGGTGAAATGCCTTTGTCAGTACAGCCTAAGTTATTGCGTGCATTGGAAACTCGTACTTTCCGGCCTATCGGCAGCAGCGACATTCGCCACTTTAATGGGCGAGTGGTCGCTGCCACTCACCGAAATTTACTTGCTCAGGTAAAAAGTGGTGTTTTTAGGGAAGACCTTTATTACCGCTTAGGTGTCATTACTCTGGATATTCCTGCTCTCAGCCAGCGAAGGGAGGATATCCCCGCATTAATTGACTATTTCTCAGGGTTACAAACTCACCCGTTAGTTTTCAATTCCCAGGCTATGTCTTACTTACAGCAGTATCCTTGGCCGGGTAATGTGCGGGAGTTGCGCAATCTGGTCGACAGGCTTGCGGCATTATCTGATAGCCATTTAATTACGCGTGAGGTGTTGGATACCTTTATGCCAACCTCACAACTCGAAGTGAAAGTGTCATCTGACCTGCTTGCTGATGCCATGCTGGCATTGCCGGGGGCTGATAAGCTCGTTGCGGTGGAGCAGTTATTGATAGACCGAGCGTTGCAGCGTACTACCGGTAATAAAACAGCAGCGGCACAACTATTAGGGATTAGTCGTAAGTCAGTGGAACGGCGAATTCATGGCCGGATGGATAAACGGCCAATAGCATTACAACACTTGCAGGAAGGTATGCGGTTAATGAATTGCTCCGCCTACCATGAAGCCATCGTTGATTTACAGAAAGGGTTACAACTACTGCTGGGAATCACCTTGGATGAAGAGGTTCGACAGCTTCATTACAAGCTCTATCGCCAACTCAGTATCAGCTATCAAATACTTTATGGTTGGTTAAGCCATGATGCGCTTAAATATCATAATGATGCCATCGCGCTAGGTAAAAAAGCAGGTGATGAGTCTGAGCTGGCAGGATTACTCTTTTGGCGTTGGTCGGCCCAGTTGGTGACCCTTGATTTACCGCATGTCCGCACTCTGGCTCAGGAGTTACTGCAATGGGGCCTGACTGAAAAAACCGCGTCAATATGGAGTGAAGCACATATCGCTCTTGCCAGTACCCTATTTTGGTTGGGGGATAATCAAGAAGTCTTAACATGTTTAGCTCGCAGTAAGTTACTGACTACCCCTTGCGAGTATGCTGATCAACAAGGATTGGATTTGGTTGGCATGGCACTGACCCTGAAAGGGCTGGCTTTATTTCAACTAGGTGAATTTAAAAAATCCAGAGAGGTAGCCCAAAAACTGGCCTCACGTGCTATGGGGGAAGACATTATTGCTTTTCATCGGGTTATCTCCTTACGGGGCGCGGCGTGGCTTGCTTGCTTGTTCGAAGACCGTGACAGTTTAGGTCGCTTGACCCACGAATTAGCAGTGCAGGCGCAGCAATATGGATTTACTTTTTATCAGGGGTTAGGGAAGGTACTGAAGGGGTGTTATTTGCTCATGCAGCATGACTATGTTCAGGCTGAACAGCATATGATTGAGGGTTATGATAGCCATCTGTTGTGCCAAGGAGGAAAGCTTTTTCACTCCTTCCAGGCATGGAAACGTGGCGAGTTATTGCTGCAATCAGGTGAGCCGCAACAATGTGATGTACTGATGTCACAGGCATTGGACTTGGCATTTAAGTATCAAGAACGCGCCTATCTTAGTGAGTTGATGGTCGTCAAAGCCCGTGCCAGACTGGCATTGAATGACATTGTTGGCGCTGAACAAGGCTTTCGCTGCGCCATCGCGAGTGCGCAAACGTTGGGTATTATTCCCGCACAAATTATTGCTACCAGTGAACTGGCTCGTTTGTTAGGGCAATCGCGACGAAAAGCTGAAGCGGTTGCCTTGCTGTCTTCCATTCTGAAAAGCATCGACTCTCACCATGTTCCACCTTTTGTCAGCCGGGCAATTCAGTTGCTGGCTGAACTGGATAAGCCGGAGTGAAGCGGCATTCTGGGGCATGGACGTTTTCGACCAATCACCGTCTCTCACTTGGACAGTATCGTCCATCCTAGGTGTTTTTAAACCCCTTAGATTTTAATTAATTATTAAAAATCAATTGATTATCTAGTTGGCACACAGGTTGCAATTTGTACTGTGGGTAGAGCGAATATCGGATGTACTACCTAATGATGTCTCCCTCTTATTTATAAGGAACACACTATGAGTACTCTATATACAATTAACGTAATCAATAACAGCCCGACAGCGCAGGATTTCTTTTTCTTCCAAAAACCGGCGATTTATACCGGTGGCGCTAAAGTTTACTCCAACAGTATTTATCAGGAAGTGTTATCACCTTTTGCCAGCTCGGGTTCTGTACTGACCTTTGAATGTTTAATGCAATTTTATGCTGGAGCGCAATCTCAACTACCAAGCTTGTTGGTTGGGCAAGATTCAGGATATATCACCTCAAGCCAGCCTGTCGATTTGACCTCTATTACCGCTGGAGTACAAACAGCAAACACCACGGTAATGTCGGTTGATCCTTCTCTTGGTCTGTCTCCTGCGACTTATACCGAGGGGGTGCAACCTGGTGCTTATCGTATTGTCACTCCTGCATTTAACCCCGTCACAGATGTATTTAACGCGGGGTTGGCGGTGCAAAGTGCCAGTGGCAGTAGCGTACTGTCGAGTTTCATCAATGCAGAACCAAGCAAAAATATCGATTGTCAGCCAGTGCTGAGTTTTTATGTCCAAACGGGTACCTATCAGGCGGGGACGGTTATTAACTTCTCTACGTCTTCAGTTGGGTCCGCGATATGTGATACCACCCAAGGTGTGACCGCATTCAATGTTACTTATAACCCTCAGGGCACCTGGACGGTTAGCGCTGCTTGATAAAAACACGCGTGTACGGCCTGCCTGATCAACAGTGCCGTACCTGTACTCCCCTATTTATTATTTCTATGAGGAGGCTATATGCCTAATCTAACAACCAGTATTTCGCTAAATCTATTATTGGGCCAATTTCCGAATCCTGTTAGTCAACTGACTCAGCCACCGCTCAGTAATGAGTGTGGTGCTTATGCATTAACTGCCACATTGGCTGCATTTGCACTGTGGCCGGAAAGTACCATTATCACTTATGGAGAAAATAATAATGTCATTCAACAAGACGATGATTTTATTAACGCTAAGGATAAGATCTATGGTCTGACTGGGATACTTAACCCCGATGGTGGGGCAAACGTTGCGGGTGGCGGATATAACTCACCTGCGGCAATGGCTGCTGTGGCGATAGATTTCGCACGGGTGGTATCGGTGAATATCACCGCTGCTGGCTTATATGCCTTGGGGGCGTTGTATCCAGCTGAGCAAGCTGCCTGTGTGGCGGTGGTAGGGGAGCCAAATGTACATACGGATGCTGTTTATGTAGAGCCGGCTCATGGGCAAGTACAATTGATTTGTGTGGCTTCCGGCCCGCAAGCTCTTCACATGTTAGCTCGTGGTTCCGACGGACTTTATTACGATCCCGCCACCGGAGTTCGTGATAATGATTGGGGTAATCCAACAGCTGAACTCTTTGAACAACTCAGTGGCTATGAATTTGTTGGTTTATGGCTAGTTATTAGTTAATTAATGAGTAATTTGAAATAGTAAACCGATAAACGGTGCTATCGAGTTGTTTATCGGTTTACTTCAATATTTTTTAGTGTGATTTTATAAACCTCCTTTCTTAACCTTTTCTTTAATTTATCATCGTTAAATTATCTATAATCTATGTTTAGCTAAATAATGCAGGGTTGTTTTATTTGGTTTTTTTTAAAAAAGAGTAACTAATGCACTGGATCATACAGCGTAATCGTTATTTAATAAATTAACATCTGCTGTTTGCTATTTATAAATATAAATCAACCCTTAATATTATTTATTAAATAGCTAACTATAGATAAATCTAAACTAGTCTGAGTCATTTAATTAAGGAATTTATAATAAATTTTTTAATGGGAGTGAATTAAAATGGATAGAGATTGGCATAGACAAGATATTTTAGCTGCAATACGGAAAGCAAAAGGCTCACTAGCAGCATTATCAAGAGAGAGCGGGCTTTCGCCAAGTACATTAGCTAACGCGCTAACACGCCCGTGGCCCAAGGGAGAAGTAATTATTGCAGACGCTATCGGTGTTTCCCCTCGAGAGATATGGCCCAGTAGGTTCATCGATTATCGAGGGCGGATGATTATTCGAAGAGTAAGGCAAAACTAACGTTAAGAGGGTGGTTCAAATGGATAAAAAACTACTAAACTCGCTTAAAATGTTAATACCATTTTGGGAAAATAGTTCGGAAGCTTGGGGGGTTAAGGATAACAAGTCAGTGTTTATTTATGCAAATAATAGGTTTGGTACATTATTAGGCTTACCTGATAAATTTAGTGTGGAAGGGCGATTAGATGGCGAACTTCCTGCGCCAACGGCAGAGTTTCAGACTGAATTTCAGGAACATGACCGTCAGGCGATATTATCGAAAGAACGTGCGACAACGATTGAAATCCATGCATTTGAGCGACGTTCCTATTTTCAACCTTACTTTTGTGATAAGTATCCATTAATAGATAAAAACGGCATTTCACAGGGGCTTATTTTTCATGCAAGGCCAGTAGAAGATATAATATTAACGCATTTAAATAAAATAAAAGTCCCCACCTCACTTATCTTTACCCCGCCATCAGAGTCATTTACCAAAAGAGAGTGGGAGGTGTTATTTTATATTTTACATGCTTTTTCAAGCCCTGACATTGCTAAAAAGCTTAATTTATCAACCAGATCAGTCTGCAATATAATTCAAAATATCTATCGAAAGGCCGGTGTGACCAGTAAAAAACAGGTTATAGAATATTGTTATGAGAAGAAAATTAATAACTATGTACCACAAAGTTTCTTTGAATACTCAGGTTCTTTTCCGCTTGCGGGGAAAGGTAACGTAAATTTAAGGGGAAAGTAATGATGGATAAGACATTACTAAACTCGCTTGAGGTATTAATACGGTTTTGGGAGCATAGTTCAGAACCTTGGGGGGTTAAAGATAATCAATCAAGATTTATTTATGCAAATAACAGATTCAATAAATTATTAGCTTTACCGGATAAATACTGTGTAGAGGGGCGGTCTGATGGCGAACTTCCCACTCCAATATCAGATTTTGAGGTTGAGTTTCAAGAGCATGACCGTAAGGTAGAGCTATTGCAGGATCGTATAACAGCGGTTGAAATACATGAGTGGGATGGCCTTTCCTATTTTAAGCCTAATTTCTGTGACAAATATCCGTTAATAGATAGCGATGGGATATCGCAAGGTGTTATTTTCCATGTAAGACCTGTGCATGATATGTTGTTAACAAATTTAGGTAAAATAAAAGTCCCCACCTCACTTATCTTTACCCCGCCATCAGAATTATTTACTAAAAGAGAATGGGAGGTGTTGTTTTATATTTTACATGCTTTCTCAAGTAAAGAGATTGCTAAAAAAATCCATTTATCCACCAGAACAGTTTGTAATATAACTCAAAAAATCTATCGAAAGGCCAGTGTGACCAGTAAAAAACAGGTTGTTGAGTATTGTTATGAAAATAAGATAAATAATTATGTTCCGCAGAGCTTCTTTGAATACTCGGGTTCCTTCCCACTGGCTGGGTAAGTAAAACTAAATATAATGGGAGGATTGAAATGGAAAAAAACCTAAAGCAATCGCTTGAGATATTAATCCGGTTCTGGGAACACAGTTCTGAACCTTGGGCGGTAAAAGATAATCAATCAAGATTTATTTATGCCAATAGACGAGTTTATAAATTATTCAATTTACCTGAAAAATACAACCTTGAAGGTCGGTTAGATGGTGAGATTCCTACGCCATCAGCAGATTTTCAGGACGAATTTCAGCAGCAGGATCGTCAGGTAGAATTATCACAGGACCGCGTAGCATCAGTTGATATTCAGCTATATGATGGCCGTTCATATTTCACACCTTATTTTAGTGACAAATACCCACTAATAGATGAACATGGCATATCCCAAGGAGTTATTTGTCATGGGCGGCCCGTACAAGATATAATGTTAACGCGTTTAAATAAAATAAAAGTTCCGATATCACTTATCTTTACACCTCCATCTGCATTATTCACCAAAAGAGAATGGGAGGTATTGTTTTATATTTTACATGCTTTCTCAAGTAAAGAGATTGCTAAAAAAATCCATTTATCAACCAAGTCAGTCTGCAATATAATCCAAAGCATCTATAGAAAAGCCGGTGTAACCAGTAAACGGCAGGTTATAGAGTATTGTTATGAAAATAAGATTAATAATTATGTGCCGCAGAGTTTCTTTGAATATTCGGGTTCGTTCCCTCTTATGTAGGACAAACTTCTGTGCCGATTACATGAAAAATATCATGTAATCGGCGTTGTCACCCAGCAGCAATCTGGTAGGGCAGTGTAAAACGCCCTTATTGCCCCGCTACGCTATGCACTTCACCATGCTGCATAGTTTGATTGACTTGTTGCCCATTGCCGTCAGTAGCTTGTAGAGAGCCGCTAACAGTAGGTTTCAATGGTGTATCGGCAGCCAGACTTCCTTTTATCTGTAATTTTAGGTTGCCCAGGCCATGCAACGGTAATGCTGGCCAACCCCAGTTTTGCAAGATATCCAGATTGACAGAACGGCCGGTCAGCGCCAGTGATAAGGCGCGGGCAGGCGTTTGGTCAATACTGGCGGTGGACTCCAGTAAGCCCTCTTTGGTGAATGCGCTTAACTCACTAAATGTAATCTGTTGTTCATTGGCATTGAGGGCCAGTGACGGACGGCGAATATCATTTTTATTAAATGTCGCATTACCTGCATTCAACATTAATGAGCCAGACCATACACCCCACTGATGGTTTTTTGCCAACAGTAAGTTAGTGCCTGCGGCGTCCAGCGATGTAATCTGGAAGGGGAAGTCAGGGCTGATATCAATCAACAAGTTACGATTAGCACTAAGCTTGCCGACGTACACCTCGGATAGCCAGTTTGGCAATGTTTGTTGCCATTGTTGCTTCCAATCGGCAGGCAGAGTGTAAACCAGCGCGACCAGTGTCAGTTCATCCAATTGCAGGCGATGAGTATCGCGCGCCCAATTCCCCTGAGTTCTTAATAGACCATCCTGCCAGCGGGTTGAGAACTGATTAATTGCGACGCCAGCCGGAGATAAAGCAAATGTTGCTATTGGGTCAATCAGATGAATATTACCCTTGATAATATCACCGGCATTGAAGGACAGTTCGCCATCCTCTGTTTGCCAATCGCCTTGTTTAAACGTGATATTTTTTAGCGTCAAATCCAGGTCATTAAATGCCCAACTTTTCCCTTCTACTCGCGCATCAATTAAATCAAACCGTTTTAGCGTAATCGGCGGGAGTTGTAAGAATGTATTCCAAACATCATCTATCGATGCTGGTGTTTGTAGGCGAATATTGCTGAGCCGCAGGCGATCGACCAGCCAACTGCCATCAGCCGCTTGGCTGGCGTTACCGGTCAATTCACCCTGCGCGATATCTGCCCCAAAATTGGTTAGGGTCAGGGCATTTTTCTGTATCGAGCCTTGCAGATAAAGTTGTTGCGCGGTAATACCGTTAATGGTTAAAGAACCGGCACTAAACTGAAATTGAGCATTTTCGCCAAGGCTATTACCCGGTTGTGGCTGCCAAGGCACCAAACCGCCAGTCACTTGCTGACCCGCAATCTTCCACTGAGTTGCTGAGTTTTTCGCCTCAAGAGTGGTATCGAGGGCCATATTAGTCAACTGCAAGGTATCAGCCTGTAATGGCAGCGGTGATGGGCTGTTACTGAGGATTAAACGACCATTTTGCAGATTGAGACTGAGAAGGTGACGAGGCTCGGTCAGTTGCCGCCAACTCAGGCCAAACAGCGCTTGTTGGGCAACAAGAAACGGAGGCTGATTGGCCCGGCCCAGAGTGATATCACTGAAACTGACTTGTCCCGGTTGGGACCATGAGTGGTCTATTTTACCCAGAGAGAGGCGATATTCACTATTATCACTAACCCAACGGCTCAGCCAACCGGCAGCCCAACTGGTTTGGAGCAATACGTAACACAGCACTACGGACAGCACCAGTAGTAGTAATAACGTTAGCAGCACTTTCCCGAGAAATTTCATCCGGTCTTTCCACGCCTGTCGGTGATACGGAACCCTGTTTATGCCGTAATTTGTCCATGAGCTCAATAGACAATCAGTTATCCGGCGATAAAAAAATGGCCGGGATCGTTTACGACCGGCCATTTCATTGACGTGTTGATGTAAAGATTATTTTTCTTGTGGGAAGAGTAAGTTAAGCACAATGGCAGTAATACCACCGGCAGCAATCCCGGAAGAAAGCAGCGTTTTTACCCAATCTGGCGCGAATTGTAGAATCAATGGCTGTTGTGCCACACCCATACCAACTGCCAATGACAGAGCCATAATCATAATAGCGCGCCGATTGAGTGTTTCACGAGAGACAATACGCACGCCGGAAGCTGCAATGGTACCGAACATCACCAGCGTGGCGCCCCCCAGCACTGGTTCAGGAATATGTTGCACGAAACCTGCAACCGCCGGGAACAAGCCCAGAACAATCAGCATCAGTGCGACAACGAAACCGACATAACGACTGGCAACACCGGTCAACTGGATCACGCCATTGTTCTGGCCGAAGCAGGAGTTAGGGAAGGTGTTGAACACTGCCGACAGCATGGAGTTCAAACCATTCGCCAGCACACCACCTTTCAGGCGTTTCATATACAACGGGCCATGAACAGGTTGTTCAGAGACATCCGAGGTCGCGGTGATATCACCAATGGTCTCCAGTGAGGTCACCATGAAGATTAACATCAGTGGTACCAGCAGATTCCAATCAAAGGAGAGGCCATAATAGAGTGGTGTTGGGATAGTGATCAGCGCGGTATCTACCACCGGGCGGCTCTCTGGCAACATACCCAACGACCAGGCCAGCAAGTAACCCACGGCCATCGCAATGACTAAAGAGGCCACACGCAAATACGGGTTGCGCTGGCGGTTCAGTAGAATAATCACGACTAATACGGCACCCGCTAATAGCAGGTTTTTCGGTGCGCCAAAGGTATGGTCACTCATTGCACCATAACCGCCGCCAATTGATGTCAGCCCAACCTGAATCAATGACAAACCGATGATCATCACCACGATACCAGATACCAGTGGGGTGATAATGCGGCGCGCCAGATGCAGGAAGCGGGAAAGTATAATTTCGGTGCAGGACGCCACCATTAGCGTACCAAACAGTGCCGCCATCATGGTTGGGATATCTGCGCCGCCGTTTTTTAGCGCCAGGCCACCCATAATCAATGGCGAAACAAAGTTAAAACTGGTGCCCTGAATCGATAATAGGCCAGAGCCAACTGGCCCCCAGGTTTTAATTTGCAGTAACGATGCCAAGCCGGAGGCAAATAGCGACATGCTAATAATGCGTTGGGTATCTTCCGCTGGTAGTCCCAGCGCCTGACAAATCAATAAGCCAGGGGTTATCACTGCGACAAACATCGCCAATAAATGCTGGCAAGCAGCGAACAATGTTTGGGCGAGTGGGGGGCGGTCTTCTAAACGGTAAATCAATTCGCTGGGGCGAGTGGCTGCTTGCTGTGGAGTATCAAGCTCGGCGGATTGCGTAGACATGGAGTGGCATTCCCGGATCGGCAAAGAGGGCATTTTAATGATCCGGCTCACAAAAGCAATCGGTTGCGCTGCGTTTTTAAAAATAATTCTATTCGGTGCTCACCTGCATTTTTCTATTACTAAACTTGTAATGGGCGGCGTTTTTTCTTCTAATCCCTTCCTTAACTGTTTTGGCGTTTTTAAGGAACTGTCTAACGTCATATTTTTAATCGATATTTCAATCGCATGGAGTACCAAGATGTTTCATCTCGATACCTATGGCACGCTAGTCGCGGCCTGCTTGGTTTTATTATTAGGCCGAAAACTCGTACAAACTGTCCCATTCCTGAAAAAATACACTATTCCTGAACCAGTAGCCGGCGGTTTGTTGGTTGCCTTCTTGATGTTGCTGATGCAAAAGACTCTTGGCTGGGAAATCAGTTTTGATATGTCGCTCAAAGATCCCTTGATGCTGGCATTCTTTGCAACTATTGGTTTGAATGCCAATCTGGCTAGCTTACGTGCTGGCGGCAAAGCTTTGAGCGTATTTGTGTTTGTGGTCATTGGTTTGTTGCTCATGCAGAACGCAATTGGTATTGCGCTTGCTAAATTGATGGGGCTAGACCCGTTGATGGGGTTACTAGCTGGCTCAATTACCTTATCAGGTGGGCACGGTACTGGTGCTGCGTGGAGTAAACTCTTTTCTGAACGCTATGGCTTTGAAAATGCAACAGAAGTTGCTATGGCTTGTGCAACATTTGGTTTGGTGCTGGGGGGATTGATTGGTGGCCCGGTAGCCCGCTACCTGGTGAAGCGCTCTTCCACACCCGATGGTACGCCGGAGGACAGCGAAGTCCCTTCCGCATTTGAAAAGCCTTCGGCGGGGCGCATGATCACCTCGTTGGTGTTAGTTGAAACCATCGCCATGATAGCTATCTGCCTGATGGCAGGCAATGTGATTGCGGGTTGGTTGCAGGGCACGATGTTTGAACTGCCAATCTTTGTTTGTGTGCTGTTTGTCGGGGTTATCCTCAGTAACACGTTGTCGGCAATCGGCTTCTATAAAGTCTTTGATCGTGCGGTATCAGTGCTGGGCAATGTCAGTCTGTCACTGTTTTTGGCAATGGCACTGATGAGTTTGAAGCTCTGGGAGCTGGCTTCACTGGCATTACCGATGCTGGTAATTTTGTCAGTTCAGGCACTGGCGATGGCGTTGTACGCTATCTTTGTCACTTATCGCATCATGGGAAAAAACTATGATGCAGCGGTACTGGCGGCGGGGCACTGTGGTTTTGGTCTGGGTGCAACACCGACTGCAATCGCCAATATGCAAGCGATTACTGACCGTTTTGGCCCATCTCATCTGGCGTTCTTAGTGGTACCAATGGTTGGCGCATTCTTTATTGATATCGCTAATGCGATCGTGATTAAGCTGTATCTTTTACTGCCAATATTCCCAGCGGTGGTAGGGTAACTGCACTTAGGGGTGGGTTTACCTGCCCCTTATTTATTAAGCGTTAGTGTAACGCGCTCGCTCTGGTAGCCAGCGCTCAATCAATGCGCGTGCATGTTCAGGATATTGCTGGTGCAGATGGCGAGCTACCCGTTGGACTTCGGGAATCATCGCCTGATCGCGCAGTAAATCAGCCACTTTGAACTCCGCACTTCCAGTTTGCCGTGTTCCCAACAATTCGCCCGGTCCACGGATTTCTAAATCTCGCTGGGCAATGACAAAGCCATCATTACTATCACGCAACACTTGCAAACGCATCTGGGCGGTTTTACTCAACGGCGTTTTATAGAGTAATACACAATGAGAGGCGACAGCACCACGGCCGACACGGCCTCGTAACTGATGTAATTGCGCTAACCCCAAGCGTTCCGGGTTATCGATTATCATCAGGCTGGCGTTAGGCACATCGACCCCAACCTCGATCACTGTGGTTGCCACCAATAGCTGCAACTCACCCTGTTTAAATGCCTGCATAACTGCCTGTTTTTCTGGTCCTTTCATGCGCCCATGAACTAAACCGACTTTAATTTCCGGCAAAGCAATTTTCAGTTCTTCACAAGTTACTTCGGCGGCCTGCGCTTCCAGGACTTCCGATTCCTCAATCAGTGTGCAGACCCAATAAGCTTGCCGACCCTCTTCCAGACAGGCATTTTTAACTCGCTGGATAACATCACTGCGGCGGGTATCAGGGATTGCCACTGTAGTCACCGGTGTTCTACCTGGCGGAAGCTCATCAATCACTGAGGTATCAAGATCTGCATAGGCAGTCATGGCCAGCGTTCTTGGAATTGGGGTCGCGGTCATAATGAGTTGATGTGGATGGAAACCTTGCTCCTCGCCCTTTTCCCATAAAGCGAGCCGTTGATGAACACCAAAACGATGTTGTTCATCAATAATAACCAGCGCCAGTCCAGAGAACTGCACCTGTTCTTGAAACATCGCATGGGTGCCAACAACCATTGCAACCTGACCGCTGGCGACAGCTTCTTGCTGTGCTATACGGGCTTTACCTTTTTGCTTGCCAGCCAGCCAGCCCACTTGCAGCCCCAACGGTTCTAGCCATTGGCGAAAAGTGGAGGCATGTTGTTCTGCCAGTAATTCGGTGGGTGCCATCAAAGCAACCTGCTTGCCGTGAGCAATTGCCCGTAGCGCGGCCAGGGCTGCAACCAATGTTTTTCCTGAGCCAACGTCCCCTTGAATCAATCGCATCATCGGGAAGTTATGGGTCATATCCTGCTCAATCTCCGCCACTACCCGTTGCTGGGCATGCGTGGGGCTGAAAGGTAGCGCGGCCAGAAAACGTTGTTTGAGTTGTTGCTCTGCCAATAGCGGTAATGCCCGATAGCTTTGCGCGCCGGCCCGGACAGCCAACATACTGAGGTTATGAGCGACTAGCTCTTCCATGATTAATCGCCGCTGTGCAGGATGCTTGCCTTGATCTAAATCAGTCAACTGAATATTTGCTGGTGGGCGATGCAGGGTATGAATAGCTTCTGGCAAGCTAATGAGTGAGCGGCTTAACTCAATCGGCAATAATTCGGCAATAACACAAGTATCCAGCATCGCCAGCGCTTGATCGATAAGTTTGCGCAAGGTCGCCTGACGAATCCCTTCGGTGGTGGGATAAACGGGTGTCAGGGACTCTTGTAATTCAACGCCAATGTTCTCGCCATGCACCCGATATTCAGGGTGAATGATTTCCGCCCCGGTATTGCCCCGTTTGACTTCGCCGTAGGCGATAACATGCTTGCCCGGAGACAAACTGTTTTTCATCGCAGCGTTGAAGTTAAAGAAACGCAGAGTGAGAATACCACTACCGTCGCTGATTTGGCAGGTCATCATGCGGCGGCGGCCAAAGGTGATATCAGAACGTAGAACCTCGCCCTCAACATTAACCGAGAGGCCAGGCATTAAATCGCCAATACGATACAGGCGAGTACGATCTTCATAACGCAGTGGGAGGTGAAGCAGTAGGTCTTGGATGGTTTCCAACCCCATTTTAGCCAGCTTCCCAGCCTGACTTGAGCCAACACCGGAAAGTGTACTGAGGGGTACTGCATCCAGCAGGCGGCCTTTCATTTAAGACTCCGTGGCTTGCATGGCAGACCACCATTGTGCATCGGCAATAACCTGACCCTGCTCATCAATATGTGGTTGAGGTAGCCCTTTCCGTTTGGCGACTTGTGCCAATACCGGATACCCCCCCTCAAACAGTAATCGTTGCTGCTCATCTTCGGGCAAGACACTTTTTGCTCGCTGATACATACCTGCATTTTGCCGCTGCCGTTGGGCTTCATATAAAATCAACGCAGACGCGACAGAAACATTGAGTGATTGCACCATGCCGATCATCGGAATAATGATGTCTTGGTCCGCGAGTGCTAACGCTTCCTCAGATATACCGGTCTTCTCTTGTCCCATCAAAATACAGGTTGGGCGGGTATAGTCTATTTCACGAAAATCGACAGCATTATCAGACAGATGCGTTGCCAGAACTTGCATGTTCTGTGATTTCAGATGAGCAATGGCATCGCTAATATGAGTGTGTGTTTTGACTTGTACCCAACTGTTGCTGCCGGCCGCGGAAGAGAGTCGTGTATACATCTGAGTCGTTGGCCAAATTGCATGTACTTGATGGATACCGACAGCATCAGCTGTACGAATGATAGCGGATACATTATGAGGTTTATGTACTTGCTCCAGGCAAACCGTTAGGTCCGGCTGCCTGGTAGCCAGCATTTCACAAATCCGCGCATAGCGTTGAGGATTCATAGGCGTTAGTTACGATTACGGCTGACTTTAACCACATCTGGCATGATACGAATCTTACGCATTATGTTAGCCAGATGGACCCTGTCACGGGTAGTCAGGCGAATAAAGGCACTGTATACCCGGCCATCTTTCTCTTCAGTATTCAGGCTCTGAATATTAGATTCGGCTGCATTGATTGCCGCAGTCAGATTTGCCAAAGCACCTTGCTGATTGAACATATCGACTTTAATTTCAGCAATGAACTCTTGTTCAGTCTCTTGATCCCACTCAACCGCCATAAATTTCTCAGGCTCTTTCTGGTAGCCACGGATATTACGGCAAGACTCATGATGGATAACCAAACCTTTGCCTGGGCTGATATGAGCAATAATCGGGTCACCGGGGATAGGACGGCAGCACTTGGCAAAGGTAATTAGGACACCATCGGCACCCTTGATTGCCAGATTACGGGTGCCAGAGGTCGCCAGCGTTGATAGGTCACCCAACAGGTTTTTGGCCACTACCACACTCATCGCATTACCCAAGCCAATTTCTGCTAGCAAATCATCTAGCGTCGCCAGTTTCATACGGTCCAGTTCATGTTTGATATTATCTTCAGAAATATCAGACAGTTTTCGACCATTTCCTAACGCATGATTCAGTAACCGGCGGCCAAGGCTCACCGATTCATCACGTTTCAGGTTTTTCAGCAACTGGCGAATTTTGGCTCGCGCTTTCGAGCTGACAACAAAGTTCAGCCAGGCCGCATTTGGCCGAGCACCCGGAGCGGTAATAATCTCAACGGTCTGGCCACTGTTCAGTGACTGAGAAAGCGGGTAGGGCTGACGGTCAACACGCGCACCTACACAGGCATGGCCAATATCGGTATGCACGGCATAGGCAAAGTCGACAGGTGTCGCACCGGCAGGTAATTCAACGATGCGCCCTTCTGGGGTGAAAACGTAAATCTCATCAGGGAATAAATCAGATTTTACGCTTTCAATAAATTCAAATGAGCTGCCTGCACTTTGCTGTAACTCCAGCAAGCTTTGCATCCAGCGCTGAGCGCGAATTTGTGCGGTGGTGCCAGACTCACCCTGCTCTTTATAAGCCCAGTGTGCAGCAACCCCCATTTCGGCCATCTGATCCATATCTTCAGTACGAATCTGTACCTCGACCGGAACCCCATGAGGGCCGATTAATGAGGTATGTAACGATTGATAGCCGTTAGCCTTAGGGATGGCAATATAGTCTTTCACTCTACCGGGGCGTGGCTTATACAGGCTGTGAGCCTGACCCAACACGCGGTAGCAAGTATCGACTTCTTTGACTATTACCCGAAAAGCATAGATATCCATGATGGAGTGAAAACGCTGCTCTTTCAGGTTCATTTTGCAATAAATGGAATAGAGATGCTTTTCACGACCACTGACTCGGCAAGGAATACCGGCCTCAGTCAGACGCCCTTCAATCTCCGCCAAGATTTTCTGAATCATCTCTTTGCGGTTACCACGTGCGGCTTTCACCACTTCTTTAATTACGCGATAGCGATTGGGGTAGAGCGCTTCAAAACCCAGCTCTTCCAGCTCGGTTTTTAAATGATGGATACCCAGCCGATGGGCCAGTGGGCTGTATATTTCAAGGGTTTCACGTGCAATGCGGCGACGTTTATCTGGGCGTAAGGAACCCAGCGTTCGCATGTTATGTGTGCGGTCAGCCAGTTTGATCAAAATAACGCGGATATCCTGCACCATCGCCATGATCATTTTGCGGAAATTTTCCGCCTGAGCTTCTTTCTTGTCACGAAAATTCAGTTTATCGAGTTTAGAAACACCCTCGACCAGCTCGGCTACGCTTTTCCCAAACAACTGCTCCATATCTTGATATGTAGCAGGAGTATCTTCAATGACGTCATGTAATAACGCCGCCATTAAGGTTTCGTAATCGAGCCGCATCTCCGCGAGAATACAGGCCACAGCAACAGGATGAGTGATATAAGGCTCACCACTGGAGCGTGTCTGACCCTCGTGAGCATCACGTGCAACAAGATATGCCTGTTTGAGGCGCTTAATCTGCTCCTCTGGCAGGTAACGTTGAATCAGCAGATTCAGGCTTTCAAACAGGTACAAGGCAGACTCGCTGTCTAATTAACGACGACCTTCAGCAATCGCGGTTACCGCTTGGATCTCTGCGGCTTCCTGCTCTTGCTGTTCTTGGCGTTCACGAACATCGAGAATCTGATTAGTAATCAGGCCTTCTTCAATCTCGCGCAGCGCAATCACAGTAACTTTATCGTTTTCTTCTGGAACCAGTGCGTCTTTACCGCCGGACTGGATTTGACGTGCCCGACGAGCAGCGACCAACACCAGGTCAAAACGGTTACCAATTTTCTCTACAGCGTCTTGAACAGTTACGCGTGCCATAATTCTGCTACTCCACAGGTGACGAAATGACGGGGCATGATACTGAAACTCGGTTCAGTCTGCCAATAATTTGGTGATTAAAGCGTCATGCCGCTGTTTCTGGCGGCCTAAACGCAGTCGTTCTGCGCGAATAATGGTTTTCAGATCAGATAAAGCCAGATTGAAATCATCATTTACGATTAAATAATCATATTCAGCGTAATGGGTCATCTCGGCGACAGCTTGCGCCATTCGCTTAGCGATAACCTCTTCGCTATCTTGCCCACGGCCTCGCAAGCGGCGATCCAATTCTTCCTTGGATGGCGGCAAAATAAAAATACTGCGTGCCGTGGGCATTTTTGCGCGAATTTGCTGCGCACCTTGCCAATCAATATCTAAAAATACATCGACACCGGTTGCAAGAACCTGCTCAATCGCCAAACGTGAGGTGCCATAGTAATTTTCAAATACTTTGGCATGCTCAAGGAAAGCATCGTCATCAATCATCTGGCAAAACTCTTCTTTAGAAATGAAGAAGTAATGTTCACCGTGATTCTCACCCGGACGTATTGCACGCGTGGTATGGGAAATAGAAACCTGCGTGTCGTACAGCGGTTGTGTTTTTAACAAAGCCTGAATCAGGCTTGATTTCCCTGCCCCACTGGGCGCGGAAACGATGTATAGCGTGCCTTGGACCATGATGACGTTTCAGTTGATTAGGTTGATATACCCTTCTTACTTGACGTTGCAACGGCGCTAGCAGCCCTCTCTCCAAAAACACTGACTTTAGTCAGCGCATCAGGATTTGCTCGCTTGCTACCTATCCGCAACACCAATTACTTTGGGTGTATATAGAAAGCAGAAGTGTGAATCTCCGCACAGTATACACGGCTGCTACGCGTCATGCAGCGTTACAACACATTTCACCTGAATGTTTCGTCTGTAAACAGCTCGATTTTCTGATTTTGCGGCGAAGATTGCGTAATTTTCATTTGTTGCTGTAAGCAGAAAACTATTTTTCGGTAGCGCCCGCATTTAATTTTTTTGGTCTTCGACGGATAAGACATTTCAGGTTTTACTTCCGGCCACCAAGGAAAGGGACTTATGAGCATGCTGAATTTAAAAATATTTGTTCTGTTGATAGTCAGTTTTATACATTGGTCCTCCAGAGCGGAAGCTATCTGCCCTGAATGGCCGCCAGAAAGAATGTCGGTTGAAATTAACTCACTCAAGAAACAACTGGATAAGTGGAATGTGGCTTACCATCAGCAAGGTATTAGCGTGCATGCCGATGATGTTTACGATCAATTGCAGGAAAAATTGCAGTTATGGCAGTCATGCCATTTATTGCCGGACAAACAGGAAAACAGACTTACTCCTGGTAATGGGAAGTTTCTTCATCCGGTTGCGCATACCGGACTAAAAAAACTTAAAAATGAAGTTGCACTGGCTGATTGGATGGTGGGGCGGAAAAATCTCTGGGTGCAGCCTAAAATAGATGGCGTTGCAGTAACACTGGTGTATCAGGATGGAAAACTGATGCAACTTCTCAGTCGAGGAAATGGTTTGAAAGGCCAGAACTGGACTGACAAAGCACCATTTATTACTGCTATTCCTCAATATATTGCTACCGCTCCTCCCTGGTTAACGCTGCAAGGGGAGCTATTCCTGCAAATGGACGACCATCAACAAGCATCGTCTGGTGGTGCCAATGCCAGGGCGACAGTTGCTGGCGCACTTATGCGTAAGTCTCCAGCGGCATTACTACCCCAATTGGGCATTTTTATATGGGCATGGCCTGATGGACCAAGCAGCATGGTGGAGAAAGGGACACTATTGCAAGCGATGGGCTTCCCCTTGACCGCTAAATACAGCAAACCAATAGTATCAAGTCGCGATGTTGCACACTTTCGCAAACACTGGTTGCAAACACCGCTGCCTTTTGTAACTGATGGCGTTGTTATCCGTCAGGAACAGGAGCCAGCCGGACGCTACTGGCAGGCCGTTCCGGGGCACTGGGTTGTGGCGTGGAAATATCCACCACAGCAGCAACTTGCTGAAATTAAAGATATACATTTCACGATAGGCCGCACTGGTAGAGTGACAGTCGTTTTACAGGTTTCACCAGTAAAAATTGATGACAAATGGATTCGGCGAGTGAATGTTGGCTCGGTCGCGCGTTGGCGGCAGTGGGATATTACATCTGGCGATCAAATCGTTATCGCACTGGCCGGGCATGGTATTCCACGGTTGGATAGTGTTGTTTGGCGGGTAAGCCAACGGCAGACGTTCACTCCTCCAGCAGAGGATCAATTTCATCAATTGAGCTGTTTTCGCCTTATCCCTCCTGAATGTGAGCCGCAACTTCTCTCTCGTTTGACATGGCTTAGTGGCCAAAAAGGACTAGATATACAAAGTGTTAGTAGTGGATATTGGCGAGAGCTGATCCATCATGGGCTGATCAATGATTTGGTGGGGTGGCTATCTCTCACGAAAGACCAAATAGCGGATGTTCCTGGCATAGGGATAGCCCGTGCTGAAAATATTTATTAGCAATTTCAAAGCACAAGGGAAAAACCCTTTTCCCAATGGCTACAGGCATTGGGTTTTGCGCAGGGTACACTTGTCAATTCTCAATGGCGGTCACTACAACAACGCAGTATCGCCGAGTGGAGTTTAATACCGGGTATTGGGCCGATTCGAGCAAAACAGATTACTCATTTCTTACACCACCCAGAGGTGCAAGCTATGGCTGACTTTTTATCGCAACAGAATATTAGCGGGTTCCAACTTGAGGAGTAAACCTTCACGTACCTGACTTAATGCTCTGAATGGTCATATTTGAAGATTGGCAGGCCCAGCCGGAATCGTAATGCTAACAGTCGTGCACTTAGCCCGGTGACGAGTGTAATGATAACAACCCAATTATGTGACAGTTGTGTGTATTGCAGAGCAATGTAGATCCAGGCGGCAGCGAATGAGATACCAGCATAGATTTCTTTCTGGAATACCAAGGGGATACTGTTACAGAACATATCGCGCAGGACGCCGCCAAAAACGCCGGTAATGACGGCCGCAATGGCGGCAATTATCGTACTGTGGCCCATATCAAGAGCGATTTGTGCCCCAATAATAGAGAAAACAATCAGCCCAATTGCATCAAGCACCAAAAACAAATGGCGTAAATGCTTCATTAGTGGTGCCATCCAAGTTGTGACGATTGCAGCAACGGCGACAATAACAATGTATTCCGGGTGTTTAACCCAACCCAGCGGATAATGGCCCAGCAGCATATCTCGGACTGAACCACCACCAATTGCCGTTGCAGATGCAATAATAATGACACCAAACATATCCATTTGACGGCGGCCCGCAGCCAGTGCCCCGGTCATGGCTTCAGCTGTAATACCAATAATATAAAGAACACTGAGTAGCATAATGAATCAAATTTCTTAAGGGCAGTAAAGGCCGCAGAGTAGTGACTAAGGCTGGTTGTCGCGACTGAGATTTTCTAAGTCATATATTTAAGATTACTTTAACTAATCAATTTATTAATTATATATCTAATAAATATAAATAAAAAAAGAATGTATTAATAATTAGGCATGAATAATTGTAGGGTAAAAATAGTAGGTTAAAGCTCTGTGAGAGTACATTAGTACGCTTGTATGATCCTCTTGCGTGATTGCAGAGTCATTCAGGGGATGGTAGTTTTTATCTTTTATTTCAGTGAGATTTGTTCATGGACAATCGTGTTAATCCGTTGCGTTATCGTGGGGCATTGTTTGCCGGTATGGTTGCTATCGGGGTATTACTGGGCGGTTGTGTTGATAACGCTGGTCATGCAAACACTGTAGCGGTGAAAGTTGTACCTCCGACCTGTATTAAAGGTGAGTCAATGACACAAACCACACTCTACTTCGGTTTGAATCGGCCTCATGGCCCCGCTATTTCTATCACTGAATGGCAGTCTTTTGTCGATAATGATGTGACTAGCCGCTTCGATGAAGGCTTGACCGTAATTGATGCCAAGGGGCAATGGTTGGGAAATGATGGGAAAGTTGCCAAAGAAAGCAGTAAGGCATTAGTCCTTATTCATAAAGATGGCAAAGAATACGCCATTGAAGCTCTACGCTCCCGCTATAAACAGCAGTTTTCACAAGAATCTGTCATGCGAGTTGATACTACTGTGTGCGTAGATTTCTAACATTCATTTCAAGCCTTTTATCTCCAATTTACGAGAGATAAAAGGCTGATAGCCCTATTTTTGGCTTAGAATGAAAGCTTGCCTTATTACAAAATAAGTCCTGCAACGGCGGCAGAAAGTAAACTGACCAAGGTTGAACCATAGACTAATTTTAATCCGAATCGTGAAACGATATTCCCTTGTTGCTCATTCAGCCCTTTGATGGCACCAGCAACAATACCAATTGAGGCAAAGTTAGCAAAAGATACTAAAAAGACAGAAAGAATGCCTAAGCCACGTGGAGACATTTCGGCTGCTACTTTCTTTAATTCAATCATGGCAACGAACTCATTTGCCACCAGTTTGGTAGCCATAATACTCCCCGCCTGTAACGCATCCTGAGTAGGAATGCCAATCAGCAGAGCAAGCGGATAAAATAGATATCCCAGCACTTCTTGGAAACTGATGTTGAATAAGCTACTAAATAAAGCATTAATAGCAGAAATTATGGCAATAAACCCGATTAACATCGCGGCTATAATCATAGCGATTTTAAAACCAGCCAGAATATATTCCCCCAACATCTCAAAAAAACTTTGGTCTTCATGAAGTTTGTTTAGCTTTAATTCGGGTTCTTCAGTAACAGGGTAAGGATTAATAATAGAAAGAACAATAAAAGTACTAAACATATTCAATATTAATGCAGTTACTACAAATTTTGGCTCAAGCATAGTCATATAAGCGCTTACAATCGACATGGACACTGTTGACATCGCCGTTGCTGCCATGGTGTACATTCTACGTGGTGATATATCAGCAATAATCCCTTTGTAAGCAATAAAATTCTCTGATTGTCCTAAAATCAATGTACTTACGGCATTGAAAGACTCCAGTTTCCCCATGCCATTTACTTTGGATAACAACGTGCCCACCACCCGTATGATGAGTGGCAATATACGAAAGTGCTGTAAAATCCCAATCAGTGCCGAAACGAAAATGATCGGGCAAAGAACGTTCATGAATATAAATGCTAAGCCTTGTTCGTTCATTCCCCCAAAAACAAAACTAGTACCGACTGAGGCAAATTTCATCAGTGTTTCGAATAATCCAGCAAAATACTTTATCGCACCCAGGCCATTTTCTGAGTGTAAAAAGAAATAAGCCAGTGCAATTTCTAAAACCAATAACTGAAAAATATAGCGCAGTCTAATATTTTTTCGGTCACGACTGGCTAACAACGCCAGTATTGCAATAGTCATCAACGCTAAAAGAAAGTGCAGAATTTGCAGCATAAAAAATCCGTCAGGGATAAAGTTCAGCCAGTATTTTATCCATAACGGCAGGCTTTTTTCATCTGAAATTCTACCGCCTTGGCAATATATATTCTATTTAGCGCCTTAACACAGCTCTAAACATGCGTATTGTTAAAATTTTTACTGCTTTTCTCATCATTTATCCATTGAGTGACTCACTATTTATCTGCCAGCTTAAGTTGCCATCACTCCGGCAAGTTTAGCGCGTCCTCAAGGAGGATCCGGCAGAAATAGCACTATTTGTGTTTAACTAACTCATTGGATGGAATATGAATATGATTAATCTTCCTAGCTGCCGCCCTTTTACTGAGGCTGGCCACTTATCTCAAATATCGGCCTATTACGAAGAAGAGCGTAATACCATGTGGATGTTGTTGCGCGCTCATCCGCGCCCTTGTTTTAATCTGGAGTTAATTGAAAATATTATGACACTCGCGCAAGCTGCTAAAGAATCAAAGTTACCTTTTGATTTTTGGGTGACGGGTTCGGTGGTGCCCAATATGTTTAATGTAGGGGGGGACTTAAACTTTTTCGCGCATATGATCAAAAACCGCAAACGAGAAGCGTTAATGGCATATGCGCGTGCATGCGTAGATTGTGTTCATGCGGCTTCCCGTGGCTTTGATACTGGTGCTATCTCTATTGCGATGATTGAGGGCAGCGCGTTAGGTGGCGGCTTTGAGGCAGCATTAGCCCATCATTTTGTTCTGGCACAAACTACAGCCAGAATGGGATTCCCAGAAATTGCATTTAATCTATTTCCTGGCATGGGGGGGTATTCGCTTGTTGCCAGAAAAGCAGGAATGAGGGTAGCTGAACAATTGATTTGGACGGGTGAGTCTCATGCAGCGGAATGGTATGAGAGTCGTGGCTTAGTTGATAAGTTATTTCAGCCGGGAGATGCTTATCTTGCTACTCGCACCTTTATAGATACGATCAGGCCGAAGTTAAATGGTATGAGAGCGATGATTAGGGTCCGGCAACGTGTTTTACAATTAACTCGTTCAGAACTGATGGATATCACTGAGGATTGGGTTGATTCTGCATTTTCTATTGAGCCGAAAGATATTGCCTATATCGAACGGTTGGTTACGTTACAAGACCGGCATACTTCGGCAATGCCAAAAGCAATATAACGTTATGCACCTAATCCAATGAAAGGTGAGGGTGTTGTGTTACCAGCCAATGCTCCAGTTCATCTGCGGGCATTGGTTTGGCGTAAAGAAATCCCTGCTTTTCATCAATGCCAATAGAATCTAGGAATTCTTCTTCCCCTTTAGTTTCCACACCTTCTGCAATCACCCGCATTTTAAGTGCCTCAGCGACAACGATAATGGCTTTAACCAGAGATTGTGAAATAGGATTATTATCAATATTACGAACAAAACTTTGATCCAATTTAATGGCATCAATAGGGATACGGGCCAATTGAGAAAGTGAAGAATAGCCAGTGCCGAAGTCATCCAAATGAACCTGAGCACCCAAGTGACGTAGTTGTTTCATGATATTGATAGCTGCATCTTCATCATCAATTAAGCAACTTTCGGTTAATTCAACATCAACCAAACTTGATTCTAATTCGCTGGATTCAAGAGACTCAATAAAACTGGTTACGATAGCTTCATCAATTAATTGCCTGGCTGACACATTGACTGCCACCCGCAAGTTAATTCCACGTTTTTTCCAATTTACCGCTTGTTGCATTGAGGTTTGCAGTACCCATTTTCCCAATGGTCCGATCAACCCGGATTCTTCGGCATAGGAGATAAATTCAAGTGGGGCGATTAAACCACGCTCAGGTGATAACCATCGGACTAATGCTTCGACACTATGAACTTTACCCGTTTTGGCAGATATCTTGGGTTGGTAAAAAACTTGTAATTGATGTTGTTCTAAACCCTTACGTAAATTGGTATCTAGCCAGACGTATTCAGATACTTTCTTATTCATCTCTTGTGAAAAAATCGAATAGGTCTGTTTTCCATGTTCTTTTGCGGTGTACATGGCAGTATCTGCGCTACGGATAATATTCTCTAGTGTATCGCCATGTTCAGGGCACAGTGCTATCCCGATAGAGCACCCAGTATATACTTCAATCAATCCTACTCGGAAGGGCAATTTCATGCGGTTGAGAATACGCTGTGTAGTTGCCTCCAATAAGCTCATCGAGGCATTCTCGACCAGAACAATAAACTCATCACCGCCTAACCGGGCAAGCATTTCACTTTCACCCAAACAACTTAAAATGGCGAGTGAGACATCTTTCAGTAAGCGATCACCAAACATATGACCGTAATGGTCGTTCACTTTTTTAAAATTATCGAGATCGAGGTAAATAATCCCCACCGAAGAATCACCACGAGTTAGGATCGCGCTATTAATACGTTCATGAATAGCGTGGCGATTAGGCAGGCCAGTAATCATGTCGGTATTAGCCAAAATCCGCAAACGCTCTTGAGCACGCCTTTCTTTAGTAATATCGGTACCAGAACAGATAAGGTAACGCTCGTTTTTGCCACTGCCACTGTGAACAAACTTATTGCGGAATAAAAAGAGACGTTTTCCTTTTACGGTATTAACCCAACGCTCAACTTCGTAAGATGCACCGCGCTGGAAGAAGCCCTCAATATTTTTACGTGATGAGGCTCCCTCTTTGGCTGTCATAAACAAGTCGTAAACATTTTTACCAATGACATCTTGTTCTTTTTTACCGGTATATTCTTCGCTAAGGTGATTGAAACGCTGTACATAACCATCTTTATCGAGAATCACAATGACTGAGTTAGCTTCAGAAACCACTTGTTCTGCAAAGGAAAGCCCCATTACTAAATCGCGCGCTACTGATTCAGTATCCGCGTACGCGGAAGCCGTTCCGCCCCATTCTTTGTCATTAACTTTACGGCCCACCAGATGTAAATGAAGTGGATTACCATAAATCTCGATTTCAATATCTAAACTGGCAGTAATGCCGGTTAAGCCCCGAATTTTCATTGTTTGAACTGAATTAAGGGGAATAGCAATATTTGTAGTCCCTTTAATCGCTGACAACTCTAAAGCTTGACTATCAAAAGCCAGTCGCCAAAAAGGGCTATGGGTACCAAAATAGGTATCAAGGATCGATGTGTTTTGGTCTTCGAACATACGCGATCCCCTAAAAGTGTATATGTGTCTTTTACTTACCTTAGCCAGAAAATTTAAGCAACGCTATTTCTGGCTTACCCTGTGATGGTGGTAATTCTGGCCCTTATAAAACGACCCTGTCTAGACCGACCAACCAATAAAGTATATGTGTAATTTCTTCATACCTGATATTAGATAGTAGTCATAAACATATTAAATGCCCTTTCTGCTCTCAAATTGTGGCATAAGAAGAAAGGTAAGCATGGAAAAAATAAAAAAACATCATATTTTTTATATTGTTACATTGATTTGTACAAAATATTTTAATTGATAAAATAATGAAGAAGAGCCGCTTGTTCGAGGGAGAGAAGTGTGACTTTGGGCGGGTTAACATCACTACAACAGCAAAATGGTGAGCAATTAGGGTATTCCATTTCAAATGAAGTAAGAATACCCAAATCCCAATTATGGTTTTTCTGCGATTCTTTTCAGATATTCATTGTTTTTGAATGCGATCATGATCATTTCAAAACAGATTCGAGAAGTAAGGCCACCAGCAAGGATGCTAAAAAAGCCGCCGATGACGCTGGTATTTATCATTACAAATACGCCGGAAATAATGATGAGCACCAGTAAAAGCCAATATAAACCAGTAAGAATTTTTGGTGTTAGCAAAGCATCGAAAAAAAGTACATTCTTAAGCATTACGAAATCCTTCTTATTTGAGCGTTAAAATTCCAGCAGGGATTATGCATTAGCTTTAAACCTCTTGCCATACACAAACACTTACAAATATTATGGAATTATAATAATCAGATGATTCTCGTTATTACTGCTCAAATTGGGCACTTTAATTACTAAAAGTTCAGTATCATGCCAACGCCGACTTCTTCAATATTAACTGTATTAGCTAGGGCTATTTTGGCTTTAAGATCAGTACAGTGGCAGGGATAAACTGCTTTAGCATTGAGTTGTTTAAAATAGTCAGATGTTCTGGATAGAATCTCACTACTGGCATTTAATAAATGAAAGCCGCCAATAACTGCACGCACACGTTTATCGTTGGTAACTTTAATAGCATAATCGATAATATTGCAGATACCAGAGTGAGAGCAGCCTGTGATTATTACGATACCTTCAGGGCTGGTATAAACCATTGCACTATCATCGGTAACAAAATCTTCAACTTTATGGCCGCAGCAATCGACAGTTTCGCCAATAGGCTCTAGCCCTTCGAAATCGTTGTTACGCGCAATCTCCCCTAAAAAGAGTAAATTATCGGTAAGGTAATATACCCCAGGCTGTTCGACCCGTTCGAAAAGCATCGGATAACCATCCGCCGGTAAATTAGCCCCTATAGATTTATCTTCATAGTATTTCGGCAGAAAAGCATTGGGATGAGCAACAATCTTTATTTTCTTGGCATATTGATGGTTTACCCGATCAAGATGCTGTGCAAGGTGGTTTAGCCCCCAGCTATGGTCGTTATGCCCATGAGAAAGGACAATACTGTCTATCTCAGTCAGGTTAATGCCTAAAATGGCCGCATTACTCAGAAAAACATCGGAGTAACCGGTATCAAAAAGAAATGATTTTTCGTCAATTCGTAAGTGATAGCAGACACCAGGTTCGGCGGTAAGGTACTTATCTATCAAGGTATTATTATCAACTAATACGGTTAACTGCATGTTTTCTCCTTACCTACATACTCTACACTGACATGAGTATTATTTGCGACTATCATTAAGCGATTAATCAGTAACTGATTATATTTATTCAACATACACCTGATGGCTAGGGAAAAAAGTGCTCACCTCGCGTTGTTTGGAACAAATACGGTCTTGTTTCATCCTTCTACGGTCAGTGATAATTACGCTTGTCTCTGAGGTGAAAATTTGAGGTATAGATGATAAGAAAGGCGACACTTGCGGATATATCCCGTTTGGTTGAGGTTTGGGAACTCGCAGTAAGAGAAACACATTTATTCTTAACCGAAACTGATATTCAGTTTTATTTGCCACAGGTGCGGGATATCTATTTACCTGCTCTGGAGGTGTGGTTATTTGAAAATAGTACCGAGATCGTAGGATTTATCGGCCTGGATAGTAACAAAGTAGAAACGTTGTTTATTGATCCCGCTTATCACGGTAAAGGTATTGGTAAAGCGTTGCTGGTTCATGCTCAGCATTTAAAGGGAAAGTTGCGTGTGGATGTGAATGAGCAAAATCCAGCGGCATTAACTTTTTATCTAAAATGCGGATTTATAAAAATCGGTCGCTCAGAATTGGATGGCGAGGGGAAACCTTTCCCATTGATTCACCTGACTCAGACTGAATAGTAACCTAGGACGGGTGATACTAAGCATGAGCTGTGGTTAGTGTATATCACAAACCATTAAATAACCTTTTCACCACTACGGCGCTACTCTCTTTGCAAGCAATTCCCATCGGTTCATCGTGAGTTGCAGAGTTCAGAACTTCTGAAGTATTGGCTCTGGCTTGGATTGAGGCATATGTACGCATGTTGTTACTTCTTAAATTTACATTTCCATTGCTGAAAATTCAATCAACCCAAGGGGGAATATATGGTTGTAGAAAGTATTCGACCATAAAAATTTATAGCGCTAAAAAAGCCCGTAGTGACACGGGCTTGAGGTGTACTTCGAGGGGCAGTGAGACTTAGTGAGTGCTAGCGTGATAACTTACTCAATATTGAATCTGTTTGTAGAGTAGGTGGCTTTAAGCCTTTTTCTATAAGGGTTTGCGATAATGCGTTTTATCTTTAGGTACACCCTTGTGTACACTCTAAATTGAGGTGCTAGTTGGTTAGCGTTGATGAGCTGATACGGCTAATGTGATTTCCAGCTTGGTTCCTTCTAACAGTTCTTCACAGAGAACTAGGTCGTGGATAATCAGATTGAGAAGGTCTTTATCTATAGCCCCATCCGCCACCCAAACAGCTATGTTTTCCATCTCTGTTACAAATAGTTTGACACAATGGCCGAACCCATTAATTTCAAGGAAATAAGTTGAAAGGGCGATACTTGACCGCTTGTTACCATCACTAAAAGTATGAAACTTATTAATGGCAAAAAATAAATGACTCAATTTTTCAACGAAACCCGGATAGTACCAATCGTTTTGAATATGATATAAGGCACTCTCTAATACACCTATATCCCTCACACCAGAAAGCCCACCAGAATTCTCGATAATCCAGTCGTGTACTTTCACTGCATGGTGAATATCAAAATAATTAAACTGTATTTCATCCATAGCAAGCCCCTAGCGATCCTTTAGCCTTTTAAACACCTCTAAAGTATCTGGGTCGTTCAAACGTTCTTCTAGCGATTTACTCTTCTCGCCCAAGAAACGTTCGAAATCGCCCTCAGGCACTGCCCGTACATATGCTTCGAGTTTCTCATGTAAGGCATCGCGAAAGCATAGATCACGGCTTGCCATCTTAGTCCTAGCATCAAGCATCATTGGTTTGAATAATGGGTGCGATTCGAACTGATGAAAAAGAGATTCAGCTTCTGATTGAGTTAGCTTTCTGCCAAGGCGCTCGAGTTCTTTTTTTAGTTCGTGAGCAATGCCGGATTCGAAACCAGCAATAAGAGTTAATACCTCCGAGTACATGGTGTCTCGAATTTTATCTTTTTGGGCAAGTTTTAAAATTTTGCGGTATTCAGCAGCATCCTCATGAAAAATGCTTTGATATACCAAGTTAGTAAATTTAGCGTATTTCCAGTCATTGCCCTCAACGCATTCCTCTAATGCGTCAGTAAATTGTTTTCGATAGCTATCTTCTTGGAAAGCTGCCATCAAATAGTTTTCATCGCGCTGATTTATATACTTTGTATGTCCTCCTGAGCGTTCAGCAAGTGTATCTATAACGATATCAAGTAACCTGGTTCGTATAGCTTTAGCTTGTTCGCTTTCCACTAGAAGCATGGCAAGGTTGAGTACGGCTCTGAACTTGAAAACTCCTAGTATTGATGTTTTGGTACCCTCATTGACGAGGGTACCATCTACTATCTCCTTGAAATCTTTTAATATTTTACCTCTAAGGAGAACGTATCCATTGTTTTTTAACTCGTCACTATGGCTGGTTACATATCGCTCAATGGTGGCATCACTGATACCAAAGAGTTCACTCAGTTGATTCTTCGTAAAGACTTTCTCGCCATTAAACTCGATCCCACCTAAGGCGAGGTGATTTTCTGCATGTTTCAGTGCATAAGAATTATTCAGAATATTTTGTCTATCATGCGCTGACGTAGTGAGGTCTTTAGCCATATATTTCGCCTTAAGGTAGGTGCATAACAAAGCATAAGATAGCATTTTTATTGTTGTTATGGATCTCTGATAGTGGACTATTGGTAGCCAATTCCCTCATGTTTAAATATCGCTATATTGGCTCTTAATGTAGGATAGATGTATCCCACATTAAGGAATTCACCAGCCATGAGAATGACCAGCCGCAAAAAAGAGATATTGAGTTTCTACGAACCGGACAACCTCGAATGGGTAACGGGTGAGATTGGCCCGCCTCCTCTCGATGTGTCGGGTGTGACCTATTTGATTAATGGCATGGCGTCATTCGATAAGCGCCACCAGCTCGAATCAACTCGGCGAACGCTGGAATCAATGGTTAAAGCGGGCCTGCTGGAAAAGATAACCAGCTATGAGCAAAGGCAGGATACTACACAGTCAGGTGGTGGGAATGGCGTGTGGTGTAACGTTTCGCGTTATGGCTTGCCTGGCTCTTGTGTGATTATGCGTGATGATGGAGGCAAGCGTGAGGCAATCGACGGGGAAGTGGTGCGGATTGATTAGATGTTGCCTTTGGTGGCTACCTACGAGGTGCTGGCTTCGTCCACTGGTAAGCTGGCGCACTTATCCTCTGGCGGTGACGTTCTTTAGCTGCCAATGTTGCCGCTACCTTAGTGCGTATATCCAGCAAATCCTTATTGTCCAGATCCACCCCTTGCCGCTTGGCTGCGTTGATGAGCGTCATTTCAATAGCGTTATGACTTAGCATGGTTTTTCCTCTGGTGGTGGTTTGTTTTGTTTCACGCGCTCAAATATTGGCTAACCCATCAGAGATAGAGCACAGAAGATGCTAACTACCACAAATGAGCCGTAGGGTATCAATCCACCCATATAATTTACTTTGACGAGCCAGGGCGTGAATCATGTTCAAGGCTATGCTCGGCGCTGGCTGGCACCCTTTTAGCCTTACCAATCCGTCATAACCAGTCTTAAATTCATGACGGTTGCCAGCTTTAAGTGACGCACTCAAAAGTATGATTTTGCTGCGTACCTGCTTGCGCACCAGCAACGAACGTTACTATTAGTTACTATCTTATGGGAATAACTACCAGCAAAAACAAATTAGCCTTAGCATTTCTGTACATGCGAGACATAACGATACAATCGGAAAAAGTCACTATACCGGTCAATCGTTCGTATTTATTCATGCTGAGTTACATACAGTTATCTAATCTCATTCCCCCAACAGCCTATCCGTAAGGGCTTACGTTAATTATGGGCGTATTTTTTAACTTGAATTGATTTTAGAAGTTGATGTTTAGACTTGGTTCGCAGGTTCGCACTAACTACCGCAACCCTATTAGGGTTTAGGCCATTTTCAGCGTTACCTCTTACCGTACACCACGCCTTATTCTTGCCATCGTTTCACGCGCAACCGCCAGCCAGTGAAAGGGCTTGAGCGTTATCAAATGTTATCATCCGTCCCGCTTCTACGTTCCTATCTGGCGAGCTTGAATGTCTATATTTGTCGCTATCTGGTGGGCTAGGTGAGGGGCCTTAAACGTTAACATTTGCATACATTCTGTTGTCCCGAAACCCTATGAGCAAAGTGCCTTACCTTCAACAGTGAAACGTTCTCAACCTTACCATTTCTTACCATCCATCACCGAAAAATGTCGCAATTTGTCGTAATTCACTGCGCACTAAAAATCTGAGGAATAGCGATTTCTTGCGCAGAACATCGCGTGAAACGTGGGTATCCCTTGGCACTAAATGCACACTATTTTGCTTTTATTTTATTGTTTTACAATCGGTTGGCGCATTTGCGCACTAATCGCTGTATTCTGCGCAGTGCGCAATTCTGACTGCGTAAGTAAGCACATAAACGTTAGGGTTTGACTAACTCATACTTTGCCGCTTCACAGGTTAAATGAGTATTAGATATCGTGCGGAAGATTGCGGACTGCCTGCGGATTTTCTATCCATTCAATGGGTGTCAATATTATAGCTTTCAGCCAGTTACTTATCTTCCGCACTGCGGTACAAATATGGAAATACCTTACTGATTACATACCTCTTGCTGAATATACCCTAGCCATTCCTACCCAGTGGGAAAAGGATAATTCGTATTTGATAACGTTGTAGTTAATGCTGCTATCAACGGCGGCGGCGTTCCATGCAGGGTCTGAAATAGAGCTATTCTTTGCAGTCTTACCCCATTCAACGATATCTTGTGCCAGCCCATTGGCACAACTCATCCCAATGGAGTTTTCCCCTATGTATGCGCCCACATCAGCGCAAGAGGACAGGCTGATATCTAGGCTATTTCTGAAATATTCAAGCCCGCTAACGCTCATGAATCTACGGCCATTTGCATAAGCCACCCCATCATTACGGATGGTGAATTTTATCGTGCCTAGGGCGTTCGTGACCAGCTTCTGTGCTGATGTTGGGTTATCCCATAAAACTAAGTTGATTGGCCTTTCTGATGCGATATTTTGTTCGCGCTTTTGCTTGTCTGCTGCTTCATGTTCAGCCTTATATCGCAGCTGATTATCATTCTGTGCTTTCTGATATTGAGACATAAATTCTTGCTGTTTAGCGGCGAAAGATGAAATATGTTTTTTGAAATCGGACTCGCTAATTTCGTCAAGCCCCATACTCCAACGGTCAGATTCATAATCTGCATATATGGCGTCAACCTTTGTTGGAGTGTTGAGTGCTTTAGCCAGATTGGCAAAAAAACCTACCGTTTCCTCAGACAATCGCCCAGAATCTTCAAATGAAGACAAAGCACCAACGCCATAACTGCCATATTCATGATATGCCGCATAAAAGACAGGTATAACGCTCGGTGTCTCGTTTATGTATTTAATCCCTCCACTTGCGTCGCAAGGTAGATCCTGCCACTTGAGCAAGCTGCTGCCACCGCTTTTGTAAACTCGGCAATCATCAGTCGCCAGCCTCTCGAACACTTGCCAGCCCGGGCGCTTTTTATACTCATCGCTTTTCTTTAAGTGGAGGGCTGTTAGCGTTGGGTTTGGGTCGAGTTGTCCTCTTACGCAACCTGTAATAATTAACGGAATAAGCGCAAGTGCTAATATCTTAGTGGTTTTAAGTAGCGACATTTTAGCATCCATGAATGATAAGTTGGCCTTGATTTTCTAATTCTAAACTAATTTCATTTATCGTATTTTGCTCGAATAAATACATTATGGTTTTAATTTGAGAGTAAGAAGCATGTCTTTCTCTCTGAAAAAAGTCAGCTATAGCATAAACTCTGTCCCACTGTAGGTGGATGAGTTTTTTGGTAAGTTCCAACCCTTTTTCATAAAACTCAATACAGTCCTTATCGCTTGCACCTTGCTGGTGGAACTTACCCAACATTTCTACCACCATTGCTTTATCGCTACCCTTTTTATCGATACCTTTATCTAATATCTCGTTAATATCTTTACCATTAAAGTGAGACTCCGCTACTACACCAGCCAGTATAATCATTAATTTTCTCAATCTCCCTTCGGTTTCAAGTATGCGGACTGGCCTACCTGTAATTTCTGATATTTTTACCACCGCGGCGCCTAAATAATGCAGGTGTGAATGGAAGCAAACCGCAAGGCAATCATCAGCAATGTCGTTTGTAGATTTAGACCGTGCGATACGGTTAGCATCGGCAAGGGCGATTTCTATATCACGACATCCGTTAAACCAAGCGGCAACGGCATGGCCGGCCTCGTGTATTGCGATACGTCGCTCTACCGGTAACACTGATAATTCATCAGTCATTTTTAATTTGCTCCATTTTTATAGAAATTTTTTGTATATATAAGCAAAAGTATGTTGGTTCAGTTAGTTCAGTTAGTTCAATTTGTAAAGACAATTGTTTTTAAAAGAAAAAATGTGAATCTTTGAACCAACAAAGCCTCTTTTTGAACCAACAAACGCTATTTTCGTGTTGGTTCAGTGGATGTGCTGTGTGATTCTTAGCCAGCCAGTGAAGACCCCCACAGTTCACCGCCTCAAATGTTGGTTCAAAAGCCCTGTTTGTTGGTTCAGTGTTGGTTCAAAATGGAAATTAAATTCCTTATAAAACAAACATCTTTACGTATTGAACCAACTGAACCAACTGAACCAACATAAAAACCTCGCATGTGACAAATATTATTCGTCTGGCTGGCTGCTTTCCGGCATGTGCTGGATCACGTAGACATTGATCTGACGGCCATCAATGCGCGGTGATTTACGCTGATAGCCTCGCCCGCTTGCTGGTGGGGTTAACATCCCTGCGCCCGCTAATGCTTTGGCAAAGTGTTTTACATTGAAGCCCCGTGCTATCTCATCTTCGAACGCAGCCGGGAAGGTGTAGAACACCATTGCGTCACGGTCATGCTTGCCTTTGTCCCGATACCCCGCTAAATCACGAATAGGGAGGCTCTGCGGGTCATAAGGCAGTGGCGCGAACCGACTCAGGCCGTAAGCATTCAGAAACCCTTCCGTCTGCTCTATAACCTGCTGGTGCTCTTTGTTGCCGGTGCCAAATTCTTTTATCCAGGCATTGAAATTATGCTGTATCGCATCTCGGCACTCTTGCTCATCCCAGCCCGTGACAACCCGCCCAAACAGCAATGCCGCCTCAAGCACTGCAAAACGGGCCGCTACACGGTGAACCTGTTCCCCATAATCAGCCGGTATCAATGAGCGCCAACGGCTTTCCGCTTCTCTAACAGCGGCTACGGCCTGTTGCTGGTGGTCTGCAAGGTGCTTAATCCAGTAACGCCCAGCGGCCCCATAGTTGTGTTGGTAGGCATCTTTCAGCGCATCGGCGTGGGCTTTGCCGTTGGGGGTTTCATGATGCTGTTGCGCCTTCTCCAGTGGGATATTTAGCAAGCGAACCAGTTGACCGGCTTTCACCTTGCGCCCTGAGCTGGCGATAAAGGTTTCAATGTCCATTTCCCCGGTACTGAGTGCGACAGTGCGCCAGCGTTTTAAGTCACGGTTGCCGCCTTCCTTGGCCCCTTGGAGCTTGCCAACACCGTTAAACAACGTATAGGCAGACTTAGCGACACTGTCAGGATCAGCGCCTTGCCCGACCTCATCCAATGGCATCAGCCCGTCATTGTGTGCGGCGGCTTCATTGGCAATACCTAGCGCCGTTCCGAACCATGTCAAACGCAGGGCATCCGGTTCACCGTATAGGCTGCTGGCAATATTAGCGGTAGTGGTTTTTCCTGAACTCGATTGTTCGTAGAAGTGAATACCGAACCCATCAGCACCAGCAAGGCCAATCAGCGGCGCGGCAAGTGCGGCACCTATCCCCGCCATCATGGATGGATTGCCCCGCGCCAGCCTTGCCACCGAATCACGCCAGCTTTCCTGTGTACCTTTCACTATGTACCCGGCAGCGGCAGCACTGCGACCATTGAACAGAACCGGCTTTTCAGGCGTACCGATGATTTCCCCGTCCGGCATGATGTACGCCCCGCACTGCCAGCCGGTAGCCTGAGCAACGCGCCATATTTCAAGGGAGCCGCTACGCTGTAGCCAGTCGGCCAGTATCGCCCTGAGTGTGCTTTTGGTGGTCACGTTCACCCCACCAGCCTTTAGAGTGCGCCAGCCCTCACGCTCACCAATGTCAGCCAAGGGGATTGCTGCTGTAGTCGGTATATCTTCACCTATCGGTAGCCAACGGATAATCAGGTATTGGTCTTTATCATCCCTGCCAGTGCCTATTACCTCTAAGGGCGAACACAACCAGCTTTCATTGTTGATAATCTCGCCGCTTTCTTTGTCCACCTTCGGCGTGATCCAATAAACCCCGTCTTTCCGGCTGATAATATGAGGCTTGAGCGGGTCAGTCTGTTGGCGGTCTTTTTTGCCGCCCTCTATCGCTTTGAGTTGAACGGACATGCTCGCCCCCTTTGGTTGATACAGTGATTCAGTAAAAGCGCGTTTAGTGGCTTCTGTGCCGTTCTGTTGGCGATAGTCGTCCCAGTCAGCTTTGTGGTCAGTGGGTGGCGTGGCTACCCAGCCAGAAACGGAAATAGCGGCTTTTTCAGCGGAGATAACGCCAATATTCTGCTTGGGTTTGCCTTTTTCGTCACATTCTCCCGGTTCGTGCCAGTCGTTATCTGCGGCAATGATGATTTTTGCTTGTGGCCACTTTGCCCGGCAGACTTTCGCAACGTGGATAAGGTTGCCTTCATCTAGTGCGGCAATGACCACCCCATCATCCAGTAACGAAACGGTAACGCCAGTAGCGTAACCCTCAGTGATCAACACCGTTACAGGCTCGACCTCCGTTGATGGTTGGTGCCTTACCGGAATAAACGAACCTTTTTTCGTGGTACCCGCTAATAGCCGTTTCGAACCGTCAGGGTTTATCACCTGTGCGCCGGTGGTGGTGCCGTCCATCGCTTGCAGCACCAATAATAGCGAGCCGTCACTGAGCAAGGCTTTCGAGGAGCTTGGAAGTTCCTTATTTAGCAGGTACTGAGATTCACCTGATACCGTTTTAGCCACCAGCGCCGCCACCTTGTCCGCAATGGCGATATTGGATTGAGGCTTCTTTCTGGCTGGCTTCGGTTCTGGTAAGGGCAGTGCCATCACACCCGCAACCATTTCAGCCGCTGAACGGGCGTCACATTGATTAACCTTCATCACTAAATCCAGTCCGGTACCCGCGCCACAGTGTGAACAATGGTAGGTTCCTCGCCCCTCCCGATCATCAAATCGATAGCGGGTTTTACCGCCACAGCTTGGACATTCGGCCTCACTACGATTGGTTGGAATATCCAGACGCCGGAAAATAGCTTCCCAGTGGCCTTTAGCCTTGCCGCGAACGTCATTAACAAAGTTATCTTTTACCATTTGGGAAAGCCCTCACGGTGCCAGATTTCGAACTGTGCATTTTGTGCGTTATCGTTTAACGCCGCGGCAATACGTGGCAAATACATCAGCGCCTCACCCAGCGAGCGCAAATCTTTGGCGGCTAAATCATCGCTGTAATTCTCACCACCTGTCGCCCAGAACGCCATACTACCCATACTCTGAATGCCGGACATAATCCCGTCGAATGCTGCTTCACTTTGATTACGCACCTCATTCAGCGTCTTGCTGTCCATCTGACTGAAATCATTTCTCGCCAAGTGGTTATAGATATCAGTCATAGTTAATTACTCCCAATAAAGGTAAATTCAGCAACGAACCGCGCCAGTGGCACAGTGCAAGGGGCTGGATATCCATCACGGCTAAAGGTTATTCGGTTAAAAGCTACGGACTGTACAGTGACCTTATCGCCTTGGCGGTCTTTATAGCGGTCATTAGGAAGCGGTTCGCGCATAGTTCACCCCCTCGATATTATTTGCCGCTTTTGCTGCACGTTGCTGTACAAATACAAGAAGTTCGCAACCGATGTCCCCACCTTCAGGATCACCTATCAGCATTTGAGCGACTTCCAGCATACGAGAGAGGTTAAACAGCAAGTCAGATACTTCACAGGGAATCAGCTTATCCATGAGTGACCTCCATTGCGGCGCTGAGTGATTGATGAACCTCATGGTTGATGTCACAATCTAGGCATATCAGGTCGATAAGATGCTCTGAGCATTCATTACTGGCTTTTTCCATAATGGTTTCATAAAGCGAACAGGCTAAACCGCTGCGATACGCCGCCAGTTCCAAGGAAATAGGCTTACGCATGACTCACCTCCGGCAGACGTCCAGCGAAAGAAAGCACAAACTGACCAGCCAGAGAGCGGCGGGCATCTTGTTCGGAATGGGCAGTGACTGATTCACGGTGCGGCTTGGCGTTCAGGTCAGAACGGCACACGGCGAGAAAGAGAAATTTAAAGCGAGTTGGGGTATGATTTAACATAGCTGCCTCGTTACTTGCGTTAACGTTGGTGGTGAGAGGCCCGGTTAGTGGTGAGACACTTCCGGGCTTCGTTATATGTGCGCCACCTGTGGATAAGGTGTGTAAACACGATAGGTTATGATGTATAAACACGTCAAGTCTTTTAAATAAATAATTATTGCGTATAGTGTGTAAACATAAATCAAGTTTTATTTTCGAGGCTCTAATGGCAACGGGTAACAAAAACAATAAATCGAGTTTTAAAGGAATTCGCTTTCCGTATGAGTTAATCGATGATATTGACGCTAGCGTAGAGCGTGAAAAGGCAGATAATCCGGGGGCAAACTTTTCCGCATGGGTGCTCGATGCCTGTGGCCGCAAACTCAAGGGTGAGCAACGCAAGAAGGCCAAAGAAGCACCAGAGGGCTGAACAGGCTTACTTACAGTAACTCTGTGACCTACGAAAGTTTCGCAGATACGAACAGGCTGTTCTGCAAGGTGTTGATTTTTATAATTACGCAAATTTGCGTTATCATTTAGCATGTGTGGGTTTTGCAAATAGTTTTTAACTAGCTGCAAATCCTGCCGCGCTGCAAGATGTTGATTTAACTCATGATGGAAAAACCCATAACCCCAAAGCGCGGTATTCTCAGTACCGCCTTTTTCTTTGCCTGTAACCTGCTGATTTTCGTTGTTACATCCGTTTTGAATGACTGCCGAACCTGAGCAATGTTTATGTTCAGCCGAACCCGAATACTGTTCGTCTTTGATTTCCCGACAAACGGACTGTGCGTTCCTCGAAAGAATCAATGAGTTAGGTAATTGTTTTGTTTTAGCACAATTAAGTTTAATCAACGGGTTACGGCGTACCGGTAAACTCGGTGAATCGCGGTGTTTGATTTCCCGACTCCCTGCGCGGCAGGTTTGTGCAAGAATCAATGAATTGCGTGATGTTTGTGAGTAGCCGAAAGTCACCCACAAAGTTTTGTGCAACTGGCCCGAAATTACTAGGTTAGTATGCGACTCGCTCAAAGATAGTCGGTTCAGGGAGCCAGCCAAGGGAAAGGCTTTATTCTGGCTGGCTGCTGGAGTTGTGAGCATCATGCCAATACCTCCAGTCGCTTAGTAAGCCAACGTTGAGCCAGTTCGGTGAGCTTTACTTTCCGAGTGGCTGTAGATGTATCCAGATCAAGCAACGCACAATCACGGCTTTCCAGATAGGCCACCAGCGCCAACTGCTCAGTATTCATGTGGTCGCGCACTTTCCCGCTGATACCATTTCTCTTCGCCCATACAGGTGGGTGCATACCAAGTACCAGGCGATTGATAAACGTGCATTCATTGCTGTAGGCGAAACCATGCTGTGTGTCGCCGGTGCGCTCGATATAACCCTTCACGGCCTCAGACATGCTTTTGTGGTCTTCACAGGCCGCAACACGGTTCTTGCGCCAATCCATCAGTGCGGCGCTGTATTCCTCTGGATCTACACGGCGAAGGCGTTCTTCACAGTCGATGAAGTATCGGCGGGCGGCTTTGCCTTGATCGTTGCGTTCGACCATCGATAGCTCTTTAGCCATATCCAAACTGAGAATGTAATCATGCTCGACCTGCTGGCGTGATTTTGCGCTCGCCCGTTTTGGCGTGCTCAAATTTTCCGCAATGACGTAATCAACATCTTCAATAAATCCGAACTGCTTAACCCGCCCTTTAATCCAGTTGGTGAAATCACGGCCAACTTTCAAAAACACATGCAACTTCCTCCCACTAACGGATTGAATATCTTTGTTGCCAATATTGCAGATCAGTACGGGGATGCGTTCTGCAAAATTAACTACATTCTGAATTTTAGCGTGAGTTTGTCCCTGACCGGATTCGGTCACATTTTCAGTTTTCATATTTTTATGCTCCGTTATGCGGCGGCTGGTGTGTCCGGGTATAAATATAAAATATCGCTAATTTCACTTTCGGTTAATTGCTGGTGGCCGTTATATAAGGCGTTGTAATTAACTAATTGAATAACGAGCAGGACGTCATGGCGGCTTACAAAGCGATAACGGAAATGACTACCAATATTATCAGGGTTGCGCTCGTCAATGCGTTCCAGGCGAATATTGAGAAGGCGCTCAAGTTCAGTCGCATAATTACGGCCAGATGATAAACGCGCAAATTTGAGAATATCGTTTTCTGTCCAGCCCTCAATGCCTGTGCGCATCATGTAGCAACGTGCGCGGTGTTTCTTCGGCGGTGGCTTAATATGATGAACAGCGGTATTATCTTTGGCGCTAACCTGTCCGATAGTGCCCGCCTCGTTGCGGGTTTTCTTTTGCATTATGCGGCTTCCTTCTTAGATTCAATCCAAGCGTTGATTTCCACCGCGTCAAATGCCGTTACTCGTTCTGATAGCTTGATAGGACGGGGAAGGGTGCCGTTTTTGGCTTTGCGCCAGATTGTGGCCTCACTCACGCCCAGCAGTTTAGCCAGGCGCTTAGGTCGAATGTATCCGCTGATAGGAAAGGATGGTTCTGTATTTGTGTTCATTATTGTTCATGCCTCTACTTGATAGGGTATGCGTCAATAATGAGTGTCTTTAGAACAAAGTGGCGAGGTTATGCGAAAATTCAGCGGAGTTTTGATAATTCAGCTATCGATTTATCCCACCTCTGCGTAGCCAGCTTATGAGGGTGTTGTCGTCAACGTCTGGTAATAGGTTATTTTTGGATTGTCTGGCAATTTTTGCCCTAAGTTCTGAGATGCTGCCAGTTAAATCAGTATCTTTGAATCCGAGTGATTTTAACAAGCCAACAATATAATCTGATTGCTTTGCCGTGGTTCTAGTATTATCGGTAATTATTTCTTTTCCCTGTTCCCGATCGACGCCTTTAACCTCACCACTAATGAAACTTGGAAGGTATCCCCCCTTTCTTGAGTGAATAGTTTCTATTTGTTGCTTAGTTATAAATAAATCATTTGTGGTGATTTCAAATAAGGTTTTTACAGGGGTAATTAATCTCATGTTTTCATCGTAAGCCTGCTCGGTGGGTGGATGAGCAGTAATCATGTCTTTTTTGTTAGTTTCGTCAGCGATTTTGAGTGTGATATTTATAGCATTAAATGCGTAGTGATTTTTATCGCTCAACACAGAATACAGGTGTCCGTCAAATTCTGGGAAAATAGCCCATAACCCAACAAGATAGACTAGCGGTTTTTTTAGCGCCGGATGATTTTCATATTCAAAATGGTATTGGTAGGCATCATCTTCTGATTCAGCTTCAAGGTTAAAATCTACTTTTGGTTTAAAACCGCTAAGAGGATACTCCCCGATATACCTTGCTGATATGCCAATTATTGATGATATGCCCGAATTTTCTTTTATCCATTGATCGGGATTATCTTCATAGCTGAATGGTGGACGGATAACTGATTCAAAACCATTAAATTTTAAGCAAAGTTCGATAGCTCCAATTTCAGCCCAATGGAGCAGATCGTCAATTTTACAATCTAGCAATTCTGCTGCCCTATTTAACCGGCAGTATTCGAGTGCTGGAATTCCGCTTTCTTCCCATATGCTTTTTGATCTTTCATTTTTTCCATTTTTCATGGCGTTACCTTTATACGCTAACCTTTGAAAAGTGGATTGAGCCGGGCGGTAAGGTTTTCCGCTTTTCACTCCGTCGAGCTAGGCTCAATCTGTTCTTTTATGCTGTTTTGTGCGTCCTATTGATAGGAGTAACATTGTAATCCTCACCCCTCTCTAGTGCCACCAGCAACGCTGCCCATTGCGCCAAAGCTGCCTTACGTTCATCAAAGTATTGGTGCCGGTTGTAGATGCCCTCAACGCCCTTTATACGGTGATTAAGGCAACGTTCGGCTACTACCGGATCAACTCCAAGCGAGGCTAAGTGTGTGCGAGCCGTGCGTCGGAAGTCGTGAATAGTGACATTTTCAACGTCCGCCATTTCAGCCCGTACTTTTGCCAATGCCACGGGTAAGGTGCTTTCTTGGATATGGGGAATCATCCTGTTTTGCATTTTTCTGGCTGGCAGTACCCATGCGCTGTTGCATGAGAATGTATGAAGCTCTTTAAGCCACTCAACCGCTGGTGGTGGTAATGGAATATCGATAGCATCGCCGTTCTTACTGCGCTCTGCTGGCAAGTGCCATATAGCGGCGTCTAAGTCGAATTCTTCCCAACGGGCGGCGCATAGTTCCATTTTTCTCACGCACAGAGCCAACAATAACTTAAATGTTATTTCATTCTGACGGCTGAACCCTTTAGCCATGCGCATAGCTTGGAATAACCGGATTAATTCATCACGAGTTAGCCAGCGATCGCGGCTCACTTCTTTCCCGCCAGCGTCTGCCACCTCAAAGGCTGAGCATGGGTTGACTTCTAATGCGTGACGCTTGATACCGTAATCGAATATGCGCCGCGTCCAACGTAAAACATCTGTGGCTATGGTTGGTGCTCCACGGTCTACGATGGCCTTTAGCATGTCGTCAATGTGTCGTGGCTTTACATCTTCTACCTTCATGCTGCCAATATGCGGGTTTATATCTTTGTCGATACGGCGGCGCAAAATGTCTGGGTGCTTCCAGCGAGGAAGGATCTGGCGCTCAAAGTATTCAGCGGCAAGCTCTGAAACGCGCATGGCGTTCTTTTCGGCTTCCATCTTCGCCAGCGCTTCCGTTTTCCGCTCTTGTTTCTCTCCAGCAACGTCATAGCCAAGCGATACACGTGCTGATAGCTCTTTTACTATGTCACGGGCTTTGGACAGTGATATTTCAGAATATGAACCAATGAGCATGATGCGGGACTTACCAGAGAACTTATAGCGGAAACGCCAGCTTGGTGATCTGTCAGCTTCCCTGTGTCGCAGATACAGCCCATTGCCATCTGCCCGGCCTTCAAATCGTTCTCCGGCCTTTATCCAAGCCCGAATCTGCATGTCTGTGAGTTTTGCCATAACGACTACCTAAACATTGAATAGAAGGGTGTACCCAAAGTGATGTACACAAAACGCATTGGGTACACCTTTGTGTACACGGTAATCATGCGCTTTAATGCGTCTTTATGATAGCTAATGATAATAAAAAAGCCCGTCTATATGCGGGCTTTGCTGGTTTTTTGCGTTCTAGTGATAGCTTATGAAATATTACTCGATGTTTTGAATCTGCTCGCGCATTTGCTCGATTAGTACTTTCAGTTCGATAGCGGAGTTGGTCACGTCGGCATTGATAGACTTTGATGCCAGCGTATTCGATTCGCGGTTAAATTCTTGCATCATAAAATCAAGGCGACGGCCTACCGCTTCTTTCTTCTTCAGAATATTGTGCGTTTCTTTAACGTGCGCTTCCAGGCGATCTAGCTCTTCGGCAACATCGACACGTTGCGCCATCAGCACCAATTCCTGCTCCAGACGGGTATTTTCCAGTTGGACTTGCGCTTCTTCCAGCTTATTGAGCAAGCGTTCACGTTGCCACTGCAAGATATTTGGCATATGCGCACGGACTTTAATCACTTCCGCACTAACACCATCAAGGCGCTGTTCAATAAGGGTTTTCAGTGCCGCACCTTCTGTTTCGCGGGAAACGATAAAGTCATCCAGCACGATATCCAATGCTTGCATTAGCTCGGTACTGATTGCGTCCAGATCCTGCTCTTCAGCGGCCATGACACCCGGCCAGCGCAGAATATCCACCGGATTTATCTCGCCTTCATCACTTTGCATTTTGACCCAGTTACCGGCCTCAACTAACTGCTTTGCCAGTTTTTCATTAAGGATCAGAGAGCTTTGTGCGTTAGCATCCAGTTCAAAACGCAGGTTGCACTCAATTTTGCCGCGCGTTAAGCGGCCACGGATGCGTTCGCGGATAACTGGTTCCAGACTGCGAAATTGTTCAGGTAAGCGAATATAGGTTTCTAAATAGCGTTGGTTAACGGAACGCAGCTCCCAGGCTGCGCTACCCCATTCACCCTTAATGTCACGCCGAGCGTAAGCGGTCATGCTGCGGATCATTGTTGCGTACCCGTTTTAAAGAAAAGATGCAGCGATTATAGCCTCCGAGGCGCAGGCAGGATAGGCATTACATCACTAAGGCCGTATAATGCGCGACCAATATCGATTTAAAGCCGGAGAAAGCCCATGCGTCCAGCAGACCGAGCAGCACAACAAGTCCGCCCACTCACCCTGACCCGTAATTACACGAAACACGCTGAAGGTTCAGTATTGGTTGAGTTTGGCGATACCAAAGTATTGTGTACCGCCACGGTCGAAGAGGGTGTTCCGCGCTTTCTCAAAGGCCAAGGGCAGGGCTGGATAACTGCTGAATATGGCATGTTGCCGCGTGCTACTCATAGCCGTAATGCCCGTGAAGCCGCGAAAGGTAAACAAGGTGGCCGTACTTTAGAGATTCAACGCCTGATTGCCCGTTCTTTACGTGCTGCGGTTGATTTGAAAAAATTAGGTGAGTTCACTATCACCTTAGACTGCGATGTGTTGCAGGCTGATGGTGGTACCCGTACTGCTTCAATCAGTGGTGCTTGTGTGGCTCTGGCCGATGCACTGAATAAACTGGTCGCGGCGGGTAAATTGAAAGCGAACCCAATGAAAGGTCTGGTTGCTGCGGTTTCTGTCGGTATCGTTAAAGGCGAGGCCCTTTGCGATCTGGAATATGTAGAAGATTCTGCCGCAGAAACGGATATGAATGTGGTGATGATGGAAGATGGCCGGATGATTGAGGTGCAGGGCACCGCAGAAGGCGAACCATTCAGTCACGAAGAACTCTTGTCGTTGCTGGCTCTGGCCCGTGGGGGAATAGAGACTATTTTCCAGGCGCAGAAAGCAGTGTTAGCACAATAATTGATTAAGGCGACTTGCTAGTCGCCTTTTTTTTGCCTGCAATTTAGATATCGAGTCAGTTAATAAAGCAGTTAACAAGAACAGTCACAATCTGGAGAGGAGAAGTACCCATGAAAGCCTATCAGCGCGATTTTATCGAGTTTGCGCTTAACAAGCAGGTGTTGAAGTTTGGCGAATTTACCCTGAAGTCTGGGCGGATTAGCCCCTATTTCTTTAATGCCGGATTGTTTAATACCGGGCTGGATCTGGCAAAACTCGGGCGTTTTTATGCCGCTGCCTTAGTAGATTGTGGTGTGGAGTTCGATCTGTTGTTCGGGCCAGCATACAAAGGTATCCCAATTGCGACGACGACGGCTGTTGCATTGGCAGAGCATCATGAACGCGATGTGCCTTACTGTTTTAACCGTAAAGAAGCGAAAAATCACGGGGAAGGCGGCAGTCTGGTAGGTAGCCCGTTACAAGGCCGAGTCATGCTGGTGGATGATGTAATAACCGCTGGTACTGCTATTCGTGAATCAATGGAGATTATCAATGCACAGGGCGCGACCCTGGCTGGCGTAATGATTTCATTGGACCGTCAGGAACGTGGCCGTGGTGAGATTTCAGCGATTCAGGAAGTTGAACGTGATTATCACTGCAAAGTGATTGCGATTGTGACGTTGAGTGATGTGATAAGTTATCTGGAAGAAAAACCAGAAATGGCTGATCATCTGGCCGCGGTGCGTGAATATCGCAAGGAATACGGTATCTAGCCACTCTATTGCTAAGCCAGCAAAAAGGGCCATCAGGCCCTTTTTTTATAGGTTTTGTGACTGCCGCGACTGAGCTTATTGCAACTGCGCCACAATCAGTGGCCAGCGGGCGTCAAACTCTTGTGTTGGCCGGTAGCGGAATTCTGAACGGACAAAGCGCGAAAGCATCCCTTCACAAAATGCCAGTAGTTGAGTCGCCAATAGCGCTTCATCATGTATAAAACCTTGCCCATCACGCAGTTTTTTCTCGCGCAAAACTTGACGCAATTGCACTTCAATACGTTCAAATAGTTGATTAATCCGCCCTTGCAGACGATCTTGTTCAAACATCAGTGCATGCCCGGTCATGATTCGGGTCAGGCCGGGGTTGCGTTCTGCAAACCCTAATACCAGTAGCAGGATTAGCCGGAGGCGATTAAACGTCTCTTTTTCATCTTGCAGAATCAAATTAATGCGGGACATCAGACTATCTTCAATAAACTCGATCAGGCTATCGAACATCCGCGTTTTACTGGGGAAATGTCGATAAAGCGCTGCTTCAGAAACCCCCACATTGGCGGCAAGTTTAGCGGTAGTAATGCGTTGGCTACCATCACTGGATTCCAGCATCTGCGCTAAAGCCTGCAAAATTTCCTCGCGCCTGTTCCTTTTCGTATTCTGTTTTTCTGCCATGTCCGAGTAGACCCTTGCTAAAAATGACTTAATAACAAAAACCCAAATATCGGCCGCACTGGGTACCAAGCCCCGGCGGCTTATGTGATAGCTTTTTTACGATATTGAGGTCTAGGGTAGGTTATTGGCGCCCAGAATGACCAAAACCACCGGTACCACGTTCACTTTGGTCAAAATCCTCAACCAAATTGAATTCTGCTTGTACTACGGGAACAAATACCATCTGAGCGATGCGTTCACCGGGTTCGATGGTAAAAGCCTGTTGACCACGGTTCCAGACTGACACCATCAATTGCCCTTGATAATCGGAATCAATCAGCCCCACCAGATTACCTAATACCACGCCATGCTTATGCCCCAAACCGGAGCGCGGCAGAATGACGGCGGCTAAAGCACTATCACCGATGTGTATGGCTAAGCCGGTAGGTAACAATGTGGTTTGCCCCGGCAGTAAATCAACTGCCTCGTCCAGACAGGCACGTAAATCCAGCCCGGCAGAACCTTCTGTAGCATAGGTTGGTAAAGGAAATTCATTGCCAACACGTGGGTCCAGAATTTTAATGTCGATTTTTTTCATCATAACGGCTGACAATCTCGTCTATTAAACGCTGACTGAGGAGGTGTTTATCGCTGAGCGGTAAACGTTTCTCTCCAGCCAGCCAAAAAAGGTGCAAGGCATTGGTATCACTGTTAAAACCATGCTCTGCGAGCGATACATCATTAGCGCAAATCAGATCCAGCTTCTTTCGCACTAGTTTTTGTCGCGCGTATTCTTCCACATTCTGGGTTTCGGCAGCAAATCCAACCACAAATGGTCGATTTTTAGCCATCGAAGCCACGCCAGCAACAATATCCGGGTTTTTCACCAACTTAAGGGTGATTTCATCACCCTGTTTTTTTATTTTCTCATCAGAAACTTGCTCTGCACGGTAATCTGCTACCGCAGCACAAGAAATAAAAATATTCTGCTGGGCTACGGTGTTCTGCACGACCTGCTGCATCTCAAGAGCACTGACAACATCAATGCGATTAACACCCGTCGGCGTGGAGAGATTCACCGGGCCTGCAATCAGCGTGACTTTAGCGCCTCTCGCGGCGGCGGCCTGAGCAATTGCGAAGCCCATCTTGCCCGAACTTTGATTACTGATAAAGCGCACCGGATCAAGTGCTTCACGGGTTGGCCCTGCGGTAATCATGACACTCAAATGTTGCAGGTCTTGTTTTGCAGAAAAATGACTGTCTGCCAGTGCGACGATTTCCAGCGGGTCCAGCATTCTTCCCGGCCCCACATCACCACAAGCCTGGCTGCCGCTGTCCGGCCCCCACAGCAACATTCCGCGATTAGCGAGAGTCTGCAAGTTCGCTTGGGTGGCCGTAGCACGGTACATCTGTTGATTCATGGCCGGAACAGCCGCAATAGGGGCTGCCGTGGCCAGGCAAACCGTGGTCAGTAGGTCATTTGCCATCCCCGCAGCAACCCGGGCCAGCAAATCAGCCGTAGCCGGAGCCATGATGACCAGATCAGCCCATTTACCTAACTCAATATGGCCCATGGCGGCTTCTGCCGCCGGATCGAGTAAATCATCTGAGACGGGATAGCCCGAGACTGCCTGCAACGTGAGCGGCGTAATGAACGCTTTGGCGGCGGTCGTCATCACCACACGCACTTCTGCGCCCCTGTCGCGCAAGCGGCGTACCAGCTCAGGAGATTTATACGCGGCAATACCTCCGCTAATCCCGAGCACAATATGTTTGCCGGAAAGTCCCGTCATCATGATTGTCCGAATGAAAGCTGTAAGAGGCAATATTTTAGCATAACCACTGAGTAGATTAGCTATCGGGCTGTCGCTTGATGTCATCAATCATCAAATTTGCGAAGCGTTTCGCATGCACTTAATCATGAGTTCGCCAGGCAGAAAGCCTTCTGTCATGCTGCATGTGCTGTTCTGGGATTACAGGAGCCAAAGGATGGATGAATGGTATGGGCAGATAGCCCCAAGGGAGAAATTACTGAAATACGGTGCAGCCATGCTGACCGATGCCGAGTTACTCGCTATTTTTCTGCGTACCGGTATTCCGGGAGTACACGTAATGCAGATGGCTGAATATCTGATTGAAGAGTTTGGCTCACTTCATGGGCTGATGTCGGCGGATTATCAGACGTTATGTGCTCAAAAAGGGATTGGTGCATCTAAATACAGCCAAATTCAAGCTATTGCAGAACTAGCCTGCCGTTGTTTTTCATCCCACCTGATGCGGGAAAGTGTTCTGCAAAATCCCGAAATTACCCAAAAGTTTCTACAAAATATTCTTTCCCACCGCGAACGAGAGATTTTTTTAGTCATGTTTTTGGATAACCAGCATCGTGTTATTCGCCATGAGGAGATGTTTACTGGTACCATTAGCAGCGTTGAGGTCCATCCGAGAGAAATTGTGCGTGAAGCGCTGAAGGTTAATGCCGCCGCGCTGATTCTGGCGCATAATCACCCCTCGGGTAAGGCTGAACCGAGCCAAGCCGACCGTTTGATTACTACGCAGGTGATAAAAGCCTGCTCATTATTAGATATTCGTGTGCTCGATCATTTAGTGGTTGGCCGGGGTGAATGTGTCTCATTTGCTGAACGGGGATGGCTTTAGAGCAATAATAATTGATCCTTTCAGGATCTTTAGCTGTTCGGGACTTGAGCACTTACGCTTCAGAGCGTATACTACGCCACCTTTGAGAATCTTGGGTTTGGCGTGAAGAGCCTATCTCAGCAGGTTTATAGCCTGGTGGCAGGGGTTTCTGACCTGATGACAGTGAGTCTTCTCAGTGAATTTGCTGAGATGGGCTCTAAAGCCTGACGAGGCGGCCAAATCCTATACGAAGCTCGAGCTGATTTGATTTTTGGAGAATAGACATGTCCCGAGTCTGCCAAGTTACTGGCAAGCGCCCGGTGAGCGGTAACAACCGTTCCCACGCAATGAACGCGACCAAACGCCGTTTTCTGCCGAACCTTCACTCTCACCGTTTTTGGGTTGAGGGCGAGAAGCGCTTTGTAACTCTGCGTGTATCTGCTAAAGGTATGCGTGTTATTGATAAGAAGGGTATCGAAACGGTCTTGGCCGAAATTCGTGCCCGCGGTGAGAAGTATTAAGGAACTGAATCATGGCTAAAGGTGTTCGCGAGAAGATCAAGCTGGTTTCTTCTGCTGGTACTGGTCACTTCTATACCACTACGAAGAACAAGCGTACTAAGCCGGAAAAATTGGAATTGAAGAAATTCGATCCAGTTGTCCGTCAACACGTGATCTATAAAGAAGCTAAAATTAAATAATTTTAATTTTGGTGGATTATGAAAACCCGGCTTCGGCCGGGTTTTTTATTATATAAAGTTCAGTGAGATACGTTTAGGGAGGTTACATGCCTGAATTACCAGAAGTTGAGACCAGCCGACGCGGGATCGAACCTTATCTTGTCGGCCAAACTATTCTTTACGCGGTGGTTAGAAATGCCCGTTTGCGTTGGCCGGTATCCGATGAAATTCTGGCTTTGAGTGATCAGCCGGTGCTCAGTGTTCAGCGTAGGGCCAAGTATTTACTAATAGAACTGCCAACTGGCTGGATTATCGTCCATCTGGGGATGTCAGGTAGCTTACGGATATTATCTGAAGAAACTGAAGCTGAAAAACACGACCATGTCGATTTGGTGATCAGTAATGGCAAAATATTGCGTTATACCGACCCACGGCGCTTTGGTGCCTGGTTGTGGGCAAAAGACCTTGAAACCAGCAATGTATTAGCACATTTAGGGCCAGAACCACTGAGCGACGAATTTTCTGCCCAATATCTGTTTGATAAATCACGTAATAAGCGCACCGTGATTAAACAGTGGCTGATGGATAATAAAGTGGTAGTTGGTGTTGGCAATATTTACGCCAGTGAATCCTTGTTTGCCGCGGGTCTTTTGCCTGACCGTGCCGCCGGTTCATTAACCAACGCTGAAATTGTACTGCTAGTGGCCACAATAAAAGCCGTGTTGCTGCATTCCATTGAGCAGGGGGGCACTACATTGCGCGACTTTCTACAGTCAGACGGTAAGCCTGGTTACTTTGCGCAGGAGTTGCAGGTGTACGGGCGGGCAGGCGAGTCATGTCGCCGTTGTGGGCATCTGATTGAAATTGCGAAACATGGGCAGCGCAGCACGTTTTTTTGCCGCCACTGCCAGCATTAATCGTATACCCTTCGTATTTGAAGCCGCTGGGTTGTGAGCTATGTTCGCTTACCACCTACCGGTAACGCCAATTAACTTTGGCTATATAGGGTATCGCGTAAATAAAGAGTCAGGCCAGTTTACTCATTAGCGCTTTGGTGACCGGTACCGGAAGGAACGGCGTGATATCTCCCCCATGGCGCGCCACTTCCTTCACCAATGAGGAAGAGATAAACGACCATTTTTCTGATGGCATCAGGAACACACTTTCCAGTTTTGGCATCAGGTGACGGTTCATATTGGCCAGTTGCCATTCATACTCAAAGTCTGATACTGAGCGTAAGCCTCGTACCAAAATATTAGCATCGTGTTTTCTGGCGAACTCAGCCATCAGTTCACTGAATCCTAAAACCTCTACATTCTTCAAAGGTGCGGTCACTTCTTTGGCCAATGCCACGCGTTCTGCCAGTGTAAACATCGGTTTTTTGCTGGAACTGTCGGCAATAGCCAGGATGACATGGCTGAACATGGCAGCGGCACGTGTCACTAAGTCCAAATGCCCATTGGTTATGGGATCAAATGTCCCCGGATAGATGGCTTTGGTGGTCATGAGTTCTCGCTTTTCTGATATTGGTGGCTCAATGCCCACAGAGCCGCATATTTATTAAAGGTATATTGCGCGTTTACGACTGCCAGCAATAGCCCTTGTTTACCATCGAGGAAACCTGCACGTAATAACCATGTTTTACAGAAAGCCCCAAGAGTATGGCTGAGAATAGAGAAGTAGCTGCAACTCTTACCTTGCTGATGGCGCTGAGTGGCCCACGCCTTTGCATAATTCAGTTGTTTACGTTGAAAAGCAAAGAAATCACGGCAAGTTAGATGCAATAAATCACCGCTCAACGGGATAACTTTTGCTGAGCCGCTATTGAGCGATTCATGCACCAAATTATCGTTATATTGGAACTGATGATGCGGATATAACCGGGTTACTCGATCTGGATACCAGCCACTGTGGCGCATAAAACGGCCTAAAAACAGGTTCCGCCGTGCACAGCTATAAACCGCGCCTTCCTCCGGTGCGATAAGTACCGCTTCAATAGCTGCTTTAAGCTCAGGGGTTACTCGTTCATCGGCATCCAGCATCAGAATATAATCACCACTGGCATACTGTTGAGCTAATTGCCGCTGTTTACCATAACCCGGCCATTGCTCGTTACAGTAGACTTTAGCGCCATATTGCTGAGCCAGCGCGATGGTTTCATCTTCACTGCCTGAATCCAATACCACTATTTCATCAGCCCAGCTCACTGATGCCAGGCAATCCGCCAGCAATGAGGCTTCATTCTTGGCAATCATCACCACTGACAGGCGTTTTCTTGCACTCATTTAGTGGCTCCGTTGCGGCAGATAAGGCTCCAGCAAGTGTAATAGCCGCTGTAGTGCACCTTGGTTTTCATGCAACACATCAACTGCATGGCGACCATAATAGAGGCGGCAATCTTCATCTGTTAGCAGCACGGTGATTTCTTTTACCAGCGATAGGGTATCTGTTACGGTTATCAACCCTTCAGCCTGCTCCAGCTTGGCACAGATGTCTTTAAAGTTAAATGTATGTGGCCCCATCAACACCGGAATGGCATGGGCCGCGGCTTCCAATGGATTATGACCACCACGTTCAACCAGGCTTCCACCGACAAAGGCCAGATCGGCAATACCATATAGCAGCATCAGTTCACCCATGGTATCGCCAATCACAACCTGTGTACTGCCAGAAGGGATTTCACCTTTGCTACGTAAGGTATAACTCAGCCCTGCTTTCTGTGTCAGTTCAACCGCTGTCGGGAAACGTTCGGGATGACGAGGTACCAAAATCAACAATAATGTCGGGAAGTGTTGCAGCAATTGGCTGTGAGCCTCCAGCAAAATGGCTTCTTCGCCGTCATGAGTACTGGTTGCAATCCACACCGGGCGATGCGGTGCCCATTGGCGGCGTAATGTTACGGCTCTGGCTGCTAATTCAGGGGTGACGGAAATATCAAATTTCAGGCTGCCCGTTACCGTCAACTGAGAACGTCTTAGGCCCAGTTCGATGAAACGGTCGCCATCTTCTTGATTTTGTGCAGCAATCAGTGTGATGCGTTGCAACATATTACGGATAAAACTACCGATTTTCTTATAGCCAGCGGCAGAACGGGCAGAAAGACGTGCATTGGCAATCACCAGTGGGATCTTGCGACGATGCAGCGCATTGATAAGATTCGGCCACAGTTCTGTTTCCATGATAATGACCAGCTTAGGATTGACCTGATCAAGAAAACGGTTCACCGAGCCGGGGAGGTCGTAAGGCAGATAAACGTGGTGAACATCTTTACCAAACGCAGATTGGACACGCTCAGAACCGGTAGGTGTCATGGTGGTCACGGTAATGGGCAGTGATGGGTAGCGATGACGTAATGCCCTGACTAAAGGGATCGCGGCCAGTGTTTCACCGACTGAAACTGAATGCAGCATGATACCGCCAGCGACAACTTTACCGGCACAAAAACCATAGCGTTCCCCCCAACGCTTGCGATAAGCGGGGGCTTTACGGCTACGTAACAGCAACCGCAGCCAAATCAAAGGTTGAATAAGGTAGAGCAGTACCTGATATAAACGCAGCAACATTCTATCAATTTCATTAATATGGATTATTAAGAATAATACCATATTTGAGCAAGAAAGGCTCTTTTCAACTGGGCCAGCCTGATAGCCGGAGTAGGGCCAGACTATTCATAAAAAAGAATATAATTTTTAACAAATTTCAGTAATTGGGCAGCGATAAAATTGATTTTGCGTGCTTAAAGATGAGAGTGATTATCATTATTTCTTGTTGCGCTTAAATGTATAGCCATAGATACCAGTAAGTTATTATTTGGTGATATTTTTATCTGGAAATATGCCTATTTTTGGCGGTATATCGCTATTTATTGAAGCCTCTACTTTGATGGAATGATATTTAGTAATTAATGGTGTGACCGATAAATTGGTGAGCCGTTATTCGGAGGATATCAGTGAGTCGCGTTATTAATTATTTAAATAATTAATTAGAAATTCTTAACAGTCAGGTGTTGATGTTAATTGAAGCTATGTATTAGCCGCCATCTCTTGTTGGATAATAGGTTAGAAAGATAATCAGACAACCCATAACAAGCGAATCTGATAATTACCAGAGTCGCTTGTTATTACATGATAAATACTGGCAGATAGAATTCCTGGCATGAATAAATCACGGAAAACAAACAATAGTCGCTTATGAAATCAGTGCTTCCAATCGCGCCATAATAGTTTCAGCCGTAATAGTATCCATGCTTTTTTGTTCGGAAATCACCGCAATCTGGTTTTTCCCGTAGCCACCAATTAACCCAGGGTCAGTTGGACCGAACAGGGTAATATTGGGGCGATCCAACGCTGCGGTTAGGTGGCTGAGGCCGGTATCAACGGAAACGACGGCTTTTGCACCCGCCAGAACCTCTGCCACCTGCTGGAGGCTGAGTTTAGGCAAGACCTCAACATGCGGAAAATGCTCCGCTAATCGTAACGCGCGTTGATACTCATGTTCCGCCCCCCATGGTAACTTGATTTTTAAACCGGTGGGTGCAACCAGCTCGATCAATTGCAGCCAATGGCTTTCAGGCCAGTGCTTGCTGTCTCTGGTTGTTGCGTGCAGAAAAACCAAATACTGGCCAGCATCGCTGGGTAATTGGCTTAAAAAGCGCTGCGCGATAGCATAATCGCCATAGCTGTCAGGTTTGTCATAGCCAAGGCTTTTGGCAAACAGTTGGCGTATGCGCTCAACAGCATGTTGTTTAGTATCAATCTCATGACGGCAGTTATAAAACCAACTGGCAAAGGGTTCGCGGGCACTTTTGCAATCTGGGCCATGTCTAACCCCTTTGGCGATACGGGTAATCAGTGCGGCACTTTTAATTAGCCCCTGAGCATCAATCACCACATCATAACGGCGCTGCTGCACAACACGTTTAAAATCACAGCGTTCCTGCCGGGTATCACTACCAAACCAATTCTTACGCCAACGGCGGATGGCAACCGGAATCACTCGATCCACCGCCGGGTGCCAACTGGGTATTTGGCTGAACCCTTCCTCTACCACCCAATCAAAGCGAATCTCTGGCATAGCATTCATCGCATCGGTCAGTGCGGGCAACGTGTGTAAAACGTCGCCCATTGAAGAGGTTTTAACGATCAATACATGCATTAATCGGCCTCACTGACAGTGCTTTGGCGAGCCGATAATTGTTTCTCAAGGGCCGCCATCACTTGTTCTGGCTGGATATCAATCAAACTCTGATGATAGCCTTGCGCGCTATCGCCTTTGCGCACTTTGTGATAGCCGGTAATGAGGCGAATGACCGTAGCTTTATCGGACAGTGGTGGGGTGAAATCCGGGCTGCTTGGGCCATATAAGGCCACTAATGGCTTATTTAATGCAGCAGCAACATGCATTAAACCGGAGTCATTACTGACTACCGCACTACAGGCTGCAATCAATACCACCGCTTGTTCCAGCGAGGTTTGCCCCGCCAGATTGAGGCAGAATTCGCGGGAATTTTCGCCCAAAGTCTGGCGGATCTCTTCACCGGCTTCGTTATCTTTAGCTGAACCTAATAAGACGACCTGATAGCCAGTATCAATCAGTTTCTGGGCCAGCGTAGCATAGTGATAATGTGGCCAGCGTTTTGCCGGACCAAACTCAGCGCCTGGGCAGAAACCCACGATTGGCCGGTTATCAGTCAAATTGAATGACGCAGTAATCTCGGCAATTTCTTCATCCCGAACCTGCAATTGCGGCCATAGCAAAGGTTGCGGTAAATCGTCGGCTGAATGGATTTTTTCTTTATCATAGGCCAGTGCGACATAGCGCTGAACCATCATAGGGAAGGCTTGTTTATCCAAGATACGCATATCATTGAGCAAGAAGTAGCGCATTTCGCCACGCCAGCCAATGCGTTGCTTAATCCCTGAAAAATAAGGTATCAGGGCGGATTTAAATGAGTTTGGCAGCACATAGGCACGGTCATAGCCGGTTTCACGTAAGGCTAAACCCAAGCGACGACGTTCATCAAAAGCAAAAGCCCCATGGCCTAAGGGCATGGGGATTGCATGACGCACTTCTGGCATTCTGGCCAAAAGCGGACGGCACCACGCAGGTGCCATCACATCAATATCTGCTGCCGGATATTCGGCCTTCAGGGTACGGTAAAGACTTTGCGACATCATCATATCGCCAACCCAAGAAGGGCCGATGACCAGTATTTTCATACCGTTTATCAATTCCTTGCAGCAAGTAATTTAGACTGAGCGATTGAGCCAGGCCAGGTATTCGTTGACGCCTTCAGCGACGGTTTTGAACGGCTTGTCGTAACCCGCAGCACGTAACTTGGTGAGGTCAGCTTGGGTGTATGCCTGATAACGACCTTTCAGTTTTTCAGGGAATTCAATGTATTCCACAGGTCCACTGTGGTGGAAGTCTACTACCGCATCGGCAACAGCCTGGAAAGATTCTGCGCGACCGGTACCACAGTTGAAAATGCCGGAGACATTGTTTTGCCAGAACCACAGGTTAACGTCAGCCACATCACCCACATAGATGAAATCGCGTTTGAAGTTTTCACTGCCGGAGAAGAGTTTAGGATTCTCACCCGCATTGATCTGGTTATTCAGGTGGAAGGCAACGCTTGCCATGCTGCCTTTGTGCCCTTCGCGTGGGCCATAAACGTTGAAATAACGGAAACCACAAATTTGCGAATCAGCTTGCGGCAGAATCTCGCGCACATACTGATCAAACAAGAATTTGGAATAACCATAAACGTTAAGTGGTTGTTCGTACTGACGATCTTCGATGAAATTATCGGTACGCCCACCGTAAGTGGCAGCAGAAGAGGCATATAAAAACGGAATGCCGCGATCCAGACAGAAGTGCAGGATATCTTTAGAGTATTGATAGTTGTTATCCATCATGTACTTGCCATCCCACTCGGTGGTGGAAGAACAGGCACCCTCATGGAAAATAGCATCAATATCACCCATGTCATCACCGGCAACGATACTGGCGACAAAATCTTCTTTATCCATGTAATCAGCGATATCCAGATCAACCAAATTGACGAATTTAGTGCCGTCTTTCAGGTTATCAACAACCAGAATATCTTTATAACCGATATTATTCAGTGCCTTAACGATATTGCTGCCAATGAAACCGGCGCCGCCAGTGACGATAATCATCAGGTTCACCCTTGCTAATCTTCTTGGTCGGGCACAATGCCCCACACTCTAGTTGGCGTTATCATAACATTTCATAGGATAGCGCACAGCCGCAAGGGGCTTAATCTCACGGTTTCTATGCGCTTTAGGATTGTTCACCGTGATATGTACTGCATTTTTTATAATATAAGACAAGGTTCCTCGTCAGTTCACTCACTAATCAGTAAAATGTACTGTGAAATTGCCCATCTTGGAGATAACTGAATGTCCCAGCCATTTAATCGACACCCTTTTTATCAGCAATTAGAACAACAACTCATAACTACCCGTGCTGAAGGGTTGTATAAAAACGAGCGAATTATCACCACCGCCCAGCAAGCAGACATTGCTGTAGCTGATGGAAGCCGTGTTATTAATTTCTGCGCCAATAACTATTTGGGCCTGGCCAACCACCCAAGGTTGATCGCAGCCGCTAAGCAAGGCATGGATACTCATGGTTTTGGTATGGCGTCGGTTCGTTTTATTTGTGGTACCCAAGACACACATAAAGAGTTAGAGCAGAAGCTAGCCAGTTTCCTCGGTATGGAAGATGCCATTCTTTACTCTTCTTGTTTTGATGCTAACGGCGGTTTGTTTGAAACCCTGCTGGGGCCAGAAGATGCCATTATTTCTGATGCGCTGAATCATGCTTCAATCATTGATGGTGTACGGTTATGTAAAGCCAAGCGCTACCGTTATGCCAATAACGATATGAGCGAACTGGAAGTCCAACTCAAACAAGCCAAAGCAGATGGTGCGCGTCATATTATGATTGCCACTGACGGTGTGTTCTCCATGGATGGTGTCATTGCCAACCTGAAAGGTGTTTGTGATTTGGCGGATGAGTATCAGGCATTAGTGATGGTCGATGACTCCCATGCTGTGGGTTTTGTGGGGGCTAATGGTCGTGGCACTCATGAATACTGCGAAGTAATGGATCGCGTTGATATTATCACCGGTACTTTGGGTAAAGCACTGGGTGGGGCGTCAGGCGGTTATACCGCTGGCCGCAAAGAAGTGGTTGAGTGGTTGCGCCAGCGTTCACGGCCTTACTTGTTCTCAAATTCATTGGCTCCAGCAATAGTAGCGGCTTCTATTGAAGTGTTATCGCTATTGGAAGACGGCGCTGAACTGCGTGATCGCTTATGGTCGAATGCGCGTTTATTCCGCGAGAAAATGAGTGCCGCCGGATTCACATTGGCTGGCGCTGATCATGCCATCATTCCTGTCATGCTCGGTGATGCGGCACTTGCGCAAAAATTTGCCAATGCCTTGCTGAAAGAGGGTATTTACGTTACCGGCTTCTTCTATCCGGTGGTACCGAAAGGCCAGGCGCGGATCCGTACCCAAATGTCGGCGGATCATACGACAGAGCAAGTCGAGCGGGCTATTGAAGCCTTTGTGCGTATCGGCAAACAACTTAACGTTATTGCGTAAGGAATGTTCATGAAAGCATTGTCTAAACTGAAGGCCGAAGAAGGTATCTGGATGACCGATGTGCCGCCACCAGAGCTGGGGCACAACGATATCATGATCAAAATTCGCAAAACCGCTATCTGTGGTACCGATGTGCATATTTATAATTGGGATGAATGGTCGCAAAAAACGATCCCCGTCCCAATGGTGGTTGGCCACGAATATGTTGGTGAAGTTGTCGCCATTGGTCAGGAAGTGAAAGGCTTTAATATTGGTGATCGGGTGTCTGGCGAGGGTCATATTACCTGCGGTCATTGCCGTAATTGCCGTGGTGGTCGTACTCATTTGTGCCGTAATACCGTGGGGGTTGGGGTTAACCGCCCTGGTTCTTTTGCTGAGTATTTGGTCATTCCTGCCTTCAATGCGTTCAAAATTCCAGACAATATTTCTGATGAGCTAGCCGCTATTTTTGACCCCTTCGGTAATGCGGTGCATACCGCGTTATCCTTTGATTTAGTGGGTGAAGATGTGCTGGTTTCCGGTGCTGGCCCGATTGGTATCATGGCCGCAGCCGTGTGTAAGCATGTTGGCGCTCGCCATGTTGTTATCACTGATGTGAATGAATATCGCCTGGATCTGGCGCGTAAAATGGGTGTAACCCGTGCCGTTAACGTTAGTAAAGAGAATCTGACGGATGTGATGGCTGAACTGGGCATGACTGAAGGGTTTGATGTCGGTCTGGAAATGTCAGGTGCGCCACCGGCGTTCCGTTCATTACTTAACTCAATGAATCATGGTGGGCGTATCGCAATGCTGGGGATACCTCCCTCTGATATGTCTATCGACTGGAATCAGGTGATCTTCAAAGGGCTGTTTATCAAAGGAATATATGGCCGTGAAATGTTTGAAACCTGGTACAAAATGGCAGCACTAATTCAATCTGGCTTGGATTTAACCCCGATAATCACTCATCGTTTCTCTATTGATGAGTTCCAGCAAGGGTTTGATGCGATGCGTTCGGGTAAGTCGGGTAAGGTGGTTTTAAGCTGGGACTAAAATATTCCCTTCGGGCCTTGAAGTTGCAGGGGTGTTGGCTGCGCGCGTTACTCGGCCCATCCATGGGCCTCGCCTCTGCGAGGCCGCTGCAAGCAGCGTTCAAATCTGCTCCCGACAGATTTGTTACCCGAATCACTTACTTGTAGTTGACCTTACATGAATAAGCTCATCGGGATGAGTTTGCTGGCCGCCTACCTGCACCTCCAATGACTTTGGGAATTCCCTTCGGCCTTGAAGCTGCAGGATTGAGAGCGGGGCAGTCAGGTGATGATTGCCCCGTTTTATTAAGGCTTATCCGCTTTCGGTTTATCGCCGTCTTGGTTATTCGATTTTGGTTTATCCACCGGAATAACTGGCGCTACTGGCGGGAAGTATTGCTGCCAATGCCGCTGAACAAAGACCACCGCAGGGCTTTGCATCAAGCTCTCACCTATGATGCTAAACATCCTGTCTGCGTAGATTTTCTCCGCTACATAGCCCTCTTTCGCTTTGCATTGCTTGATAGCTTTCAGGCGATCGCCTTGGGTTGAGCCAGGTAGTTTGGTTTTACCCGACAACCTGCCGCCACTGTTATTTTGCGTATTGTTTTGTACCGGCTCATTGAGAAGTGCACTTGGCCGGACTAATACGATATCAGCAGGTAACTGAGGCAACATTTGTTGCAACACTTTAATGGTGGCCGGATGGGGGTGCCCGATAGCAATAGCCGAACCATTACGACGAGCCAGTTCTACCGCACGGTTAAACTGTTGGCGGATCGCCGCTTCATTTTGTGGGTCATCCAAAAAGACTTTGCGCTTAATGACCTTAACCTGAGTCCCCTCTGCGGCACGGCTCGCTTGGCTATTACCGATGGTCACGCTATCGAGGAAATAGAGCTGATAGTGGTCCAGCTCCCGCATCACTTTCTGCATGCCGGAGAAACTGGAGGTCATTGCGCTGCCCATATGGTTATTCATGCCCTTGGCATAGGGGACATTATTCACCGCCTGGCGCATGATGCGCTGAATCTCTTCGCTGCTCATTGATGGCTGTAATGTGTCGCGCTCCAGCGGTTGTTTGCTTAGGGGAGCCATCGGCAAATGAATCAGTATTTCGCGCCCTTGATTATGGGCTTTGACGGCCATCTCTCTGGCATAAGGTGCATTCGGTAGGATAGCCACCGAAATAGGCAGTGGCATCTGTAAAATCTTGTTTTCGTTCTGGGGGCGATAACCAAAGTCATCAATCACAATAGAAAGTTTGCCCGCCTGTGCGGCGTTAGCGATGAGTAGGGCGGTTACAATGATAAATCGGCGTGTGTTGAAATAGTGCAATACAAGTTCCCTAAGGTTGTTCGCTATCGTCCTAACCAAGGTTGTGGGTTAACAGCTTGTCCCTGACGGCGGATTTCGAAATAGAGTGATGGCTCACCTTGGCCGCCACTGGTACCAACAAGGGCGATCGGTTGACCAGCTTTCACCTGAGCACCCACATTGACTAGTGCACTCTGATTGTAGCCATACAAACTCATATCCCCTCTACCATGCTCGATAACCACAACCAAACCATAGCCTTGCAGCCAGTCAGCCAATAAGACACGGCCATCGGCGATCGCTTTTACTTCACTGCCTTCTGGTGCAGAGATAACCATGCCTTTCCAGCGTAGTTCACCTTGTAAGGCTTCACCGAAACGATGAGTTACATTACCACGGACCGGCCAGACAGCTTGCCCATCCGGGCGACCAAGGCCGCCAGTGCGTGCCATTAATGAGCGCTCACTTTCACTTGGTTTGTAGCTAGAACCGGTTTTCTTGGCTTGTTGTTCTTTAACTTTTATCTGTTCGCGTACCCGAGCGGCTTCTTTGGCCTCTCGTTCGGCGCGAGCTTTCGCTTCTCGTTCTGCTTTGGCTATTTGATCACGCAAGCGGGTTTCGTTTAGTTTTAACTCAGCCAGGCCTTGCTGATCTTTTTCCAGTGAAGCTTCCAGCGAGGTCAGGGTTTTCTTGCGTGCGGTACGTGCTTGTTCCAGTTTTTGCTGCTGAGTTTTCTGCTCATTCAACACGGTTTTTTGCTGATTTTGCTTTTGCTCCAGCGTTTTTTTCTCGGCAGAGAGATGGGTACGAGTCTGTTTCAGCTCTTCAATAGATTGCTGTCGTGCTTCATTGAGGTAACTGAAATAAGCCAGAATACGCTCACTGCGCTGGCTCTCTTCGCCACTTAAAATAAGCTGTAAACCACTGTGTTGGCCCTGTTTAAAGGCAGCATCAAGTTGTTTAGACAGAATATTTTGTTGCTGGGATTGTTTACTCTCGAGTTTCTCAATCGAGGAGGTGAGACGGGATATTTCTTGGTCTAACTCAGTCAGGGTACCTTGGGTGTCACGCAGGCTGCGGCTGGCCTGAGCAATGGTATTTTCCTGTTGTTTCAACTGATCCAGCAATGAACTGCGTTGCTGCTTTTGTTGCTGAACACTTTTTTCTTTTTCGGCAATATCCTGCTGAATGGTCTTCAACTGGTCTTTGCTTTGTGCGGTTTTTGCTGTAGCGGGGGCATCTGCTGCCGTGCCGGATAATGGCAATAGCAATACGCCAGCGCAAAAAACGCTGGCGTACAGTGCTGACCACGGGCGACGCACCAACTGACCGGACAGCCGAGAAACTGTATCTCGGCTGGTGGTAATGGCATCTTCCGTAACCATTAATTTTGCAAATGACGCCTTTTCCTTCATAACGAAGGATTATTCCACGATGAACAGCGGCTTACCAGTCATCTCTTGCGGGATTTCCATTTCCATCAGTGACAACATGGTTGGTGCGATATCTGAAAGTTTGCCACCTTCCACCGCTTTAACCCCTTTATTGCCGACATAAATCAGTGGCACTGGCAGGCTGGTATGGGCGGTATGGGCCTGACCGGTTGCCGGGTCGCGCATCTGCTCAGCGTTGCCGTGGTCGGCGGTGATAAGCAATTGGCCATCGGCGGCTTTTACGGCAGCAACCACTTGTTCAATACAATTATCCAGTGTTTCTACTGCTTTCACCGCAGCATCGTAATCACCGGTATGACCAACCATATCGCCGTTCGGATAGTTACAAATTATCACATCATATTTGCCACTGCCGATAGCGCCGACCAGTTTCTCAGTCAGTTCTGCTGAACTCATTTCCGGTTGCAGGTCATAAGTGGCCACTTTCGGTGAGTTGATCAGGATACGGTCTTCGCCTTTAAATGGTTCTTCAACGCCGCCGTTATAGAAGAAAGTGACGTGAGCATACTTTTCAGTTTCGGAAATACGTAACTGGGTTTTGTCATGCTTCATCAGCCACTCACCGAAGGTATTCTGTAGTGATGCTGGTGGGTAAGCGCAGGCCACTTTAATATCCGCTGCATATTCGGTCAGCATAACGAAATCGCCGAAATTAACTACTTTATCGCGTTTGAAACCGTCAAAATCGGCATTAACAAAGCTGCGGGTGATTTGACGGGCGCGGTCAGCGCGGAAGTTCATGAAGATCAGCGCGTCGCCATCGTTCATCGCCGCATCGGCTTCGCCAGCCGCCTGAATGACAGTTGGTCGGACAAATTCATCGTTTTCATCACGGGCATAAGCTGCTTGCAAACCTGCGACGGCGTTATCGACGGTGAATTCACCTTTTGCCTGAGTCAGCAAATCGTAAGCCAGTTGTACGCGATCCCAGCGGTTATCACGGTCCATCGCATAGTAACGACCAATAATAGAAGCGATGCGACCTTTACCCAGCGCGGCAAATTTCTCAGTGAATCGTTTCAGTGAAGATTCCGCACTGCGCGGCGGAGTGTCACGTCCATCGAGGAATGCGTGCAGATAAATAGCCGTCGCACCGCGTTTGGCGGCCAGTTCAACCATCGCCAGAATGTGGTCTTCGTGGCTGTGTACACCACCGGCAGATAACAGACCCATAATGTGGACCGCTTTGCCTGCTTTAACCGCTTTATCAATCGCTGCTGTTAAGGTTGAGTTAGTGAAAAAGTCGCCGTCTTTGATCTCTTTGTCGAGACGGGTCAAGTCCTGATAAACAATGCGACCAGCTCCCAGGTTGACGTGGCCCACTTCAGAGTTACCCATTTGCCCATCTGGCAGGCCAACATCCAGACCGGACGCGGCAATTAAAGTATGAGGCTGTTGCTGCCATAAACGGTCCATAACCGGCGTTTTAGCATTCAGAATGGCATTATCCTGCTGCTCTTCGCGGTGACCATAGCCATCAAGAATAGTCAGTACCAGTGGTTTTTTAGTGCTCGACATTGCATAACCTCTTTCTTATAAGTCCAAGTGTCAAATAGCAGCGAACATCCAACGATATGCGCGGCTATGTACACTCGGCTATTTACGTTAACGTATTTACACCGCCAGAACGAAGGCGGTAATTTACTACAAAACCGGTTAAAAATAGCCCAAAGAGATCAACATTGGCGTGGGGTTTTGCGTAATTGTCATCATTTAGACGACAAAAGTTTCCGAAATGGCTCGCAGTTTCTGCAATAGCACTTGCATATTGGCTGTATTTGCCGCAACGCGCAGGTATACTCTGTGACCTTGAATATTATCCCCTAACTAACGGGAGTTTTTACCCCCATGTTGCAAGAAATTATGCAATTCATTAGCCAGCATCCGGTTTTGAGTCTGGCTTGGGTGGCGTTGTTCGTCGCCGTAATTTTCACCAGCTTTAAAACCTCTCTCTCTAAAGTGAAAGAGATTACCCGTGGTGAAGCGACGCGTCTGATTAACAAAGAAGATGCGGTTGTGGTTGATATCCGCACACGTGATGATTATCGCAAAGGCCATATCGCCAGTTCTATTAATTTGCTGCCAAGCGACATTAAAAACGGTAATTTGGCTGAATTGGAAAAACACAAAACACAGCCTATCATTGTGGTTTGTGCTACTGGGACAACCTCTCGTGCTTCGGCTGAACTGCTGAACAAAGCAGGCTTTGAACGCGTATTTACCTTGAAAGAAGGTATCTCCGGTTGGAGTGGCGAGAATCTACCACTGGCGCGCGGCAAGTAATCATATTGCCTGCGTTTTAGTGATATGAGTATTGAGCTGTACCCGTATTTGTTATAAAAATTCGCTATATCAATAAATTATAATGTTAACTGAGGTGTATCCATGGCGAAGATTGAGATTTATACCAAAGCAACCTGCCCGTTCTGCCATCGTGCCAAAGCACTGCTGAACCACAAAGGTGCTGCTTTCCATGAAATCGCAATTGATAGTGATCCGGCCAAACGCGAAGAGATGATTGCTCGGAGTGGGCGGACGACTGTGCCTCAGGTATTTATTGATGGGCAGCATATCGGTGGCTGTGATGATTTACACGCCCTGGATGCGCGCGGTGGGCTTGATCCGCTGCTTTAACTCGTCAGTGGGTCCCATTAATTTGATGGACAGAGCCCACGGCGGCAGTGCTATTTAATACAGACGTCTAACTTAGGGTATTTATACACATGTCCGAACAAAACAACACAGAGATGGCTTTCCAGATCCAGCGTATCTACACCAAAGATATCTCTTTCGAAGCACCAAATGCCCCGCAGGTTTTCCAGCAGGATTGGCAACCAGAAGTTAAACTTGATCTTGATACTGCTTCTAGTCAACTGGCTGAAGATGTGTATGAAGTGGTACTGCGAGTGACGGTAACCGCCTCTTTGGGTGAAGAAACTGCATTCCTGTGTGAAGTTCAGCAGGGTGGTATCTTCTCCATCGCGGGTATCGATGGTACCCAGTTGGCGCATTGCTTAGGTGCATACTGCCCGAACATTTTGTTCCCGTATGCTCGCGAATGCATCACCAGCCTGGTTTCTCGTGGTACTTTCCCACAGCTTAATTTGGCACCGGTTAACTTTGATGCCCTGTTCATGAACTATCTGCAACAGCAGGCTGACGGCGAAGGTGCTGAACAACGTCAGGATGCCTGATGAACACCATCAATGCTTCAATGACTGTAATCGGTGCCGGATCTTACGGCACCGCATTAGCCATTACGCTGGCGCGTAATGGCCATCAAGTCGTGTTATGGGGTCATGACCCTAAGCATATTCAGGTTTTGCAACGTGATCGTTGTAACCAAGCTTTCCTACCCGATGTTCCTTTCCCAGATACCTTATTACTGGAAACCGATCTGGCACGTGCGCTGGCAGCCAGCCGCGATGTGTTAGTCGTGGTACCTAGCCATGTCTTCGGTGCGGTATTGCATCAGTTGAAACCACATTTACGCAAAGATGCACGTATCGTTTGGGCGACCAAAGGGCTTGAGGCCGAAACTGGCCGCTTGCTGGCGGATGTGGCGCGCGAAGTGTTGGGTGAAACTATCCCGCTGGCGGTGGTGTCTGGCCCAACCTTTGCTAAAGAGTTGGCAGCAGGGTTACCGACGGCAATTGCGCTGGCATCAACCGATGCGCAATTTAGCGAAGACCTGCAACAGTTATTGCACTGTGGCAAAAGCTTCCGGGTTTACAGTAATGCTGATTTTATCGGGGTGCAGCTTGGCGGTGCGGTGAAAAACGTGATTGCGATTGGTGCCGGGATGTCCGATGGCATTGGTTTTGGTGCGAATGCCCGTACTGCACTGATAACCCGAGGTTTGGCCGAAATGACGCGGCTGGGTTCTGCATTGGGTGCCGACCCTTCCACCTTTATGGGCATGGCAGGCTTGGGTGATTTGGTGCTAACCTGCACAGATAACCAATCTCGTAACCGCCGGTTTGGTATTATGCTGGGCCAAGGGTTAGGGGTACAAGAAGCGCAGGACAAGATTGGTCAGGTGGTTGAAGGTTACCGCAATACCAAAGAAGTTCTGGCATTAGCCCAGCGCCATGGTGTTGAAATGCCGATAACTGAACAGATCTATCAAGTGCTCTATTGTCACAAAAATGCCCGTGAAGCGGCATTGACCTTATTGGGTCGGACCAAAAAAGATGAGAAAAGCGGCATTTGATCGGTTACGCGGGTTTGGCGGAATAAAATAATAATTACATACCTAAAGTCATTGGTGTTGCCGCTAACACTGCGGTGACCTCAACGAATATGGGTATAGTTGCCTTGGTCGTTCCCTTGGGCAATTTTTTATGGGCAGGAGTAGGTAATGTCGTCAGAAGAGTTAGAACTGGTCTGGAGTAGCATTAAATCAGAAGCAAGAGCACTGGCTGAGTGTGAACCCATGCTGGCGAGCTTTTTTCACGCGACATTATTGAAGCATGAGAATTTAGGCAGTGCCCTGAGTTATATTCTCGCGAATAAACTGGCTAATCCGATCATGCCTGCTATTGCCATCCGTGAGGTGGTTGAGGATGCTTATCGTGCAGATGCTCAGATGATAGTTTCGGCCGCGCGGGATATTCTGGCGGTGCGGCTGCGTGACCCGGCCGTTGATAAATACTCTACACCACTGCTGTATCTCAAAGGTTTCCACGCTTTACAGGCTTATCGTATCGGTCATTGGTTGTGGGCGCAGGATCGTAAAGCGTTAGCTATTTACCTTCAAAATCAAGTCTCTGTTGCTTTTGGGGTTGATATCCACCCTGCGGCTACCATTGGTTGCGGCATCATGTTGGACCACGCGACCGGTATTGTTATTGGCGAAACGGCAGTAGTTGAGAATGATGTATCGATCCTGCAATCGGTTACTTTAGGGGGGACCGGTAAAACCAGCGGTGATCGTCATCCGAAGATCCGTGAAGGTGTGATGATTGGGGCTGGGGCAAAAATTTTGGGGAATATCGAGGTTGGACGCGGTGCGAAAATTGGTGCCGGGTCCGTTGTATTGCAGGCGGTTCCCGCTCATACCACCGCAGCAGGGGTACCTGCCCGCATCGTTGGTAAACCCGAAAGTGATAAGCCGTCATTGGATATGGACCAGCATTTCAATGGGATTACCCATGGGTTTGAGTACGGCGACGGCATCTGATCATCTCCTTCGTACTTGAAGCTGTAGCGGTGTTAGCTGCTCTTACTCACCCGAATTACTGACTTATGTCAGCTCATCGGGATGAGTTCGTTTGCTGCCTGGCTACAACTCCAATTACCTTGGATGTACACCTTTCTATTGGGTTGCTAGCTGATCACCGACACATTTTGGCTAAAACAACGACTCTCTCAGTAACGCACCCGGATAACCTAATTGCCGCCAGGCTTCATACACCACCACTGACACCGCGTTTGACAGATTCATGCTACGGCTATCGGCTTGCATCGGAATCCTGATTTTCTGTTGAGCAGGTAATGCATCCAAAACACTGGCGGGCAAGCCACGGGTTTCAGGGCCAAACAACAGGTAATCATCAGCTTGATAGCTTACTGCACTGTGGGCTGGCGTCCCTTTGGTGGTTAGTGCAAATAATCGGGCAGGCTGCGCACTGTCGAGATTTTCACAATCTAAAAAGGCTTGATAATCATGGTGATGCTTAATACTGGCAAACTCATGATAATCAAGACCTGCACGGCGTAAGCGTTTGTCATCCCAGGTGAAACCTAAAGGTTTAATCAGATGGAGCTGGCAGCCGGTATTCGCACATAACCGGATGATATTACCGGTATTGGGCGGAATTTCAGGTTCAAATAAAACGATATTAAGCATATGTCCCCCAATAATGAGGGGCGCAGGATATCAGAAACCTCCCCTCTGTGCAGCGGTTGCTAATGTCAGTAGCACGCACAATAATTTAAAAGCAAGCAGCGGAGAGTGTAAGCAGTGGCGGTTTTATATGCTGATTACCACAGTCACTACCAACGGGGTATTTACCATGATCCGGACGAAAGATACATTCTGGGATGCGATCGTTAATCGGGATAAAACAGCCGATGGCCAGTTCGTTTATGCAGTGAAAACGACCGGTGTTTATTGTCGCCCCTCTTGCCCGTCCCGTCAGGCCAAAGCAGAGAATGTTGAATTCTTTGCCGATAATCATGCTGCTGAACAGGCCGGTTATCGGCCCTGTAAACGATGTCAGCCCACTGAATTACCACTGTCACAGCAGCATGCAGACAAAATCAGTCGGGCATGCCGCTTAATTGAGCAGGCCGAGACGCCACTTAAACTTGATGAGCTAGCGGCGCAGGTGAATCTCAGTGCTTTTCATTTCCATCGTTTATTTAAAGCCATTACCGGGTTGACCCCTAAGGCATATGCCAGTGCAACGCGCAGTGCGCGTATTCGTGCACAATTAGCGGGGCAAGGCTCGGTAACTGACGCTATCTTTGAAGCCGGTTATAACTCTAATGGCCGATTTTATGAGCAATCGAATCAGTTGTTGGGGATGACACCGACCCGCTACCGCAGTGGCGGGCGTGATGTCACGTTGCATTTTGCCGTCGGAGAAAGTTCTCTCGGTGCGATTCTGATGGCAAAAAGTGAGCTGGGTATTTGCGCCATCTTGCTGGGTGACTCCCCAGCGCTGTTGGTGCAGCAGCTACAGGATAAGTTTCCACAAGCAGAGTTAATTGGCGGCGATGCTGAGTTTGAGCAATGGTTCGCGCAGGTGGTGGGGTTGGTTGAGGCTCCTCAGCTCGGGCTAGATTTGCCACTGGATATTCAGGGCACCGCTTTTCAGCAGCGGGTGTGGCAGGCACTGCGGGAAATACCGGTAGGTGAGACCGCCAGTTATGCTGATATCGCCGCCAGAATAGGTTCGCCCAAAGCGGTGCGTGCGGTAGCTGGTGCCTGTGCTGCCAATATGCTGGCGATTGCTATTCCTTGTCACCGGGTTATTCGCCAGGATGGCACGTTGTCAGGCTATCGTTGGGGTATTGAGCGCAAAAAGCTGTTGCTGGAAAAAGAGGGGCAGGGAGAAGAGGTCAGCAAACCGTGATAGCAGAGATCTGCCCGATCCCAGATGATCGGGCAGAGGTACGATAGATTAAGACTTAAGTGGATGCAGCGGCAACCACAGTATCAAGCGCAAGCCCCCTAATGGGCTATCTTCAGCCCGCACCCATCCGCGATGCTGATTGACGGCTGTTTCGACAATCGCCAATCCCAAACCCGTACCACCTGATTCGCGATCCCGCGCTTCATCAGTGCGGTAGAACGGCCGGAATATTTGTTCGCGGTCTTCCGGGCTAACACCGGGGCCATCATCATCGACAGTGATAGTAATACCCTGATTATCAGAGCTGAATGCCACCGCAATGTGATGATGAGAGTAACGCAGTGCGTTACGCACGATATTCTCCAGCGCGCTATCAAGTGCTGCGGGATTGCCAAATAGGGTCCATGGCCCGGGAGGTGCGGTGACTTCCAGAGTTTTGCCCATTTGGTCTGCTTCAAACTGGGCATTTTCCAGCACGTCAGACCATAAATCATTCGCTTTAATGGGTTCGCGATGTAGCTCGTTTTTATGTTGGCTACGGGATAACACCAGTAAATCATTGATCATGCTATCCAGTCGCTGTGCTTCCATTTCGATACGTTCCAGCTCTTTCCCCTCACCATGACGACGTCGCATCAACGCGGTCGCCAGTTGCAGGCGGGTAAGTGGCGTGCGCAACTCATGGGAGATATCAGAAATCAGCCGTTGTTGGGCCAAAACCATTCTATCGAGCGCACTGATCATCTGATTAAAACTGGCACCGGTGGCCAAAAACTCTTGTGGGCCGGACTCCAGCTCAGGGTGCTGTTTCAAATTACCCCGCGCCACATCATCGGCGGCATTCTTCAACTTACGAGCCGGTTTTGCCAGACTCCAAGCCAACCATAGCAGCAGTGGCGCACTGATAAGCATGGTGACAATCAATAGCAGCAGCGGGCGGTCAAACATCAAATTGATAAAATCAGATTGCGGGCTACTGGCCGGGCGTATCAGATAGAGCTGATAGTTATCTTCACCATCGCGGATAGAGAAGGGGCCGACCATCTCGACACGGCCATATTTCTTCTTTTTCGGCTGATCTGAGTTATCAGACTGGCCGATAAAATTACGGACAATTTGCATTTCGTGACGTTGAGCGCCAATGACACGGCCCTCAGTGGTGACTAACACGAGATGTTGGCCCGGTGGTGCCCATTTTTCGATGGCGCGATAAAGCCTGCGCCACCACATCAGGTCATTGGCGGGGTCACTGGCCAGTTCAGCTTCGATATGTTGCTCGAGCATTGTTCCCTGGCGCTGTTCACTGTCGAGCAAGGCAGTCAGTTGACGCGAGTCGAGCTTTGGCACCATCAATACCAGCATTAATACCAGTGCTAAGGTGAACCAAAAAATAGCAAAAATTCGCGTCGTTAAACTGTTAATCATGTTTCTGATACCATCAGATATCCGCGACCACGCAGAGTTTTAAACCAAGGTAACCCGTCTTTGCGATCCGGCAGCTTACGGCGCAGGTTTGAAATGTGCATATCAATAGCACGGTCAAAAGGTGTTAACCGTTTCCCCAGCACTTCCTGGCTGAGATGCTCCCGCGAGACTACCTGACCGAGATGCTGAGCCAGCAGGTAGAGCAAGGTAAATTCAGTCCCGGTCAATTCCAGCGATTGGCCTTCAAAGGTAGCCTCTTGACGGCCTGGATTCAATTGCAGGCAATCAACGTCCAGTGTTGGCGCACCTTGATCGACATTTTGCTGTTGTTCGCTCCAGTTCGAGCGGCGCAAAATGGCACGGATACGCGCCACAAGCTCACGATCATTAAACGGTTTTGCCAGATAATCATCAGCGCCCAGCTCAAGGCCAAGCACCCGATCCAATTCACTGCCACGAGCAGTCAGCATAATGACAGGGGTCTGGTGATGTTGACGTAATTCTTTCAAAGTTTCGATACCGTTTTTACGCGGCATCATAATATCTAGCAATAACAAGTCGATAGAGTTATCTAGCAGGTTTAACGCCTGTTCGCCATCATAGGCAACAACAACATTAAAGCCTTCCATTTCCAGTAATTCTTTCAACAGCGACGTCAATTCACGATCATCATCAACTAATAGGATTTTATGCATGGTTATTTCTCCTCTTGACGCAAAATACGTTAACAATTGCCGGTATTCCATGACTTTACTTAGCTTTACATGCACTGACCCCAGTTTTACATGCGCTGACGCTTGTTTGCAGCAGGAGCGATAGACTGCTTCACATTGAATCGCATAGCAGCAAATCGCTTAGCAGACAGAACCCAGGAGTTAATAATGCGCAAAGTAACTAAAGTAACAACGTTAATCATGGCGTCAATGTTAGTTCTAGGCTCTCAAGCCGCCTTCGCCGCCGATAAGACCGGGGCCACTGATAGCTGGTGCCACGGTGATAGTGCGATGATGAACAAGAAAGATGGTCGCGGTCACCATAACATGTTTGACGGCGTCAATCTGACAGAACAACAGCGTCAGCAAATGCGTGACCTGATGCGCCAGTCTCGCCAAGGCCAGCCACGCCTTGATATGGCGGACAGAGACGCAATGCACAAGCTGATTACCGCCGATAAATTCGATGAAGCTGCGGTAAGAGCGCAGGCTGAGAAAATGTCCAAGGACCAGATTGAACGTCAGGTCGAAATGGCCAAAGTTCGTAACCAAATGTTTAACTTGCTCACTCCAGAGCAAAAAGCTGTCTTGAACCAAAAGCACCAGCAGCGCATTGAGAAAATGCAGCAGGCGCCAGCAGCACAACCCTCTTCTGCCCAGAAGTAAGTAGTACCCTGTAATACCCTGTTTTCCTTGCCATAGACACCATCCCTGTCTTTCGCCCTCCATGATGGAGGGCTTTTTTTATTCCATTTCCGTATACTCATAATTCTAAAATATCATTTAGGATAAGTTATGGATCCGCAATATGCGCGTTTGGTTAAAGCTGCCGCGCTCAGTGCGACAGGGCTGGCATCAACCTTACTGATTATTAAAATTTTTGCCTGGTGGCATACCGGTTCGGTAAGTTTGTTGGCGGCGTTGGTTGACTCTCTGGTGGATCTGGCCGCTTCTCTGACAAACCTTTTTGTGGTGCGTTACTCTCTGCAACCCGCCGATGAAGAGCACACTTTTGGTCATGGCAAGGCTGAGTCACTGGCCGCACTGGCACAAAGCATGTTTATTTCCGGCTCGGCGTTATTCCTGTTCCTGACGGGTTTTCAGCATTTGGCGTCACCGCAACCAGTGCAAGATCCAGGTATAGGTATCTGGGTCACCTTAATTGCATTATTCAGTACATTGATATTAGTCACTTTTCAGCGTTGGGTGATACGAAAAACCCACAGCCAGGCCATTCGCGCCGACATGTTGCACTATCAATCTGACGTCATGATGAATGGTGCTATTCTTATTGCATTGGCATTAAGTTGGTATGGTTTTCACTGGGCTGATGCGTTGTTTGCATTGGGTATTGGTGTTTATATTCTCTATAGTGCGTTACGTATGGGATATGAAGCGGTTCAAGCCTTGCTGGACAGGGCATTGCCTGATGACGAGCGCCAGCAGATTATTGATATTGTGATGTCATGGCCGGGCGTGATTGGTGCTCATGATCTGCGTACCCGCCAATCGGGGCCAACACGCTTTATTCAACTTCATCTTGAAATGGAAGATATGATGCCATTGATGGAAGCACATATCTTAGCTGAGGAAGTTGAACGCGCACTGTTGCACCGATTCCCCGGTGCCGATGTACTTATCCATCAAGATCCCTGCTCTGTGGTGCCGAAAGAGCGCCATGCGCATTGGGAGTTATAATTTCTTCATTAACGACAGGTAAACTGTGGTTACATTATGGTTCAGTGTTGAAGAAAATACCGCCAGATGGCATGACTTGAATCAATTCAGCTTGGTGTTTTTGCTATAATATCCGATATTAATCTCATAAAGCTGGTTTTCTGTACGGGTCTCTTGTGCAAGACAAAATTAGCAAATAAAGAATTTTAAAAATCGCATCTACAAGTTTAGAGGTAGTCATGGTCAAAAAAATCGGTGTACTAACAAGCGGCGGTGACGCGCCAGGTATGAACGCAGCCATTCGTGGGGTTGTTCGTGCCGCTTTGTCAGCAGGATTAGAAGTTTACGGTATTGAAGATGGCTACCTGGGCTTGTATGAAAATCGCATGAGAAAACTGGACCGCTATAGCGTGTCCGATATGATTAACCGTGGTGGTACCTTCCTGGGTTCTGCACGTTTTCCTGAGTTCCGTGATCCAGAAAAACGTAAAGTGGCCCTGAAGAACATGCAAGACCGGGGTATCGATGGCCTGGTGGTTATCGGTGGTGACGGTTCTTATGCCGGTGCAGACTTGCTGACCAAAGAGGGTGGTATCCACTGTGTAGGTTTACCGGGCACCATCGATAACGATGTGGCCGGTACTGACTATACCATCGGTTTCTTCACTGCACTGGGGACCGTGGTTGAAGCGATTGACCGTCTGCGTGATACCTCCTCTTCACACCAACGTATCTCTATCGTTGAAGTGATGGGTCGTTATTGTGGTGACCTGACTTTGGCGGCTGCCATTGCTGGTGGTTGTGAGTTTATTGCTATTCCTGAAGTCGAATTCAAACGTGATGATTTGGTTGATGAAATCAAAGCTGGCATCGCGAAAGGTAAAAAGCACGCTATCGTTGCTATTACTGAAAAACTGGATGATATCGACGAACTGGCTAAATATATCGAGAAAGAAACCGGCCGTGAAACCCGTGGCACTGTATTAGGCCACATTCAGCGTGGTGGTGCACCAGTAGCCTATGACCGCATTCTGGCTTCCCGTATGGGTGCTTATGCCGTCGACTTGTTGTTGGAAGACCACGACTATACGCAAGGTGGTTTCTGCGTTGGCGTACAAAACGAGAAAATGGTGCATGAACTTATCTCTGTTTGTATTGCGCCAGAGAACAAGAAAAGTAAATTTAAAGAAGATTGGTACGACACAGCTAAAAAATTGTTCTAAAACAGTCTGCTATCCAATATAAAAGCCTCCGCATGCCGGGGGCTTTTTGCATTTATGCCTGCTATTTCTCAGACCACCGGTGTGTCGATTGCTTGATATTTATTGGTCGTGCTGCCTGTATATTTCGTATTGATATAATCAAAACTTTTTTATTCTTTAATTGCGCGGGAAGTTTCTGGCACGCTCAGTATCAGGTCAACCAATTTAGTTGATTACAATTTATACCCGTCATACTTCAAGCTGCGTATGTGTTGGCTACACTCAATAACCCTAATCACTTACTTATGTAAGCTCATCGGGATTATCTCCCTTGCCGCCTTCCTGCTACTTGAATTATTTAGGGTATAGGTTAATAACTATTTAATTAATAACAATATTTATGGGAGCGGGTCAATGCGTAAATGGGGTGTAGGTCTGTCATTACTGCTGCTGGCATCAGGTGCCATGGCAAAAGATATCCAACTATTGAATGTGTCATATGATCCGACACGTGAATTCTATCAGGAATATAACCAGGCATTCAGTAAGCATTGGCAACAGCAAACCGGTGATAAGGTGACGGTGCGTCAATCACATGGCGGTTCCGGTAAGCAGGCGACCTCGGTTATTAATGGTATTGAAGCTGATGTGGTGACATTAGCACTGGCATATGATGTCGATGCTATTGCTGAGCGTGGTCGTATTGATAAAAACTGGATTAAGCGCCTGCCTGATAACTCTGCGCCGTATACCTCAACTATCGTGTTCTTGGTGCGTAAAGGGAATCCGAAACAGATTCATGACTGGTCAGATTTAGTGAAACCAGGAATTTCGGTCATTACACCTAATCCGAAAACCTCGGGTGGCGCGCGTTGGAACTATCTGGCGGCATGGGGTTATGCGTTAGAACACAACAATAATGATCAGGCTAAAGCGCAGGAATTCGTTAAAACGCTGTATAAGAATGTGGAAGTGTTGGACTCCGGCGCGCGTGGTGCCACGAATACCTTTGTTGAACGCGGTATTGGCGATGTGCTGATTGCCTGGGAGAACGAAGCTCTGCTGGCGGTGAATGAAGTAGGTAAAGACAAGTTTGATATCATCACGCCAAGTGTCTCTATTTTAGCTGAACCGACGGTATCTGTAGTGGATAAAGTGGTTGATAAGCGTGGTACCCGGGAAGTGGCGGATGCTTACTTAAAATACCTCTATTCGCCAGAAGGCCAGACTATTGCTGCCAAGAATTACTATCGGCCACGGGATCCGGCAGTGGCGGCTAAATTCGCCAACGAGTTCCCGAAATTGAAGTTGTTTACTATCGATGAAGTGTTCGGTGGCTGGACCAAAGCACAGCAGACACATTTCGCCACTGGTGGCGTGTTTGATGAAATAAGTAAACGATAAAATAATAACATTTTTATAGCCGTAGTAGACTCAGCGCCCGTAGGTTAATGCTTGCGGGCGCTTTGTTTTATTAACCATTTTAACCCTCTGATTATTTTCACAATTCATCTCTTTCTTACAGATAAAAACCGCGTAATTCGCCAGCACGTGTTAAATGCGCTATTGAGTTATTTGGTCTAATAAATGTGGCAAATTATGCGGAGAGAATTATGAGCATTCGTGGCGTTTCAAGTACGAGCTTGATAGATAATCCAGGTTTGGACCCATTAAGTCCGCCATTGAGGGCATTATCGAGGGGTGGGAGTACTGAATCACTGTATAGTAACGTGTCAATTATATGTGAACCTGATGAATGGGATGCCGCTTCAGCAGTTATCACTGAGAGCTATACACCACCAACATTAGCCATAACAAATGAGAAAGCCTCCTTTGGCATTAAGCCCAGTAACTACTCCATTTTTGGTACCAAAGAGAATTATCTAACAGGCTATTTGTTAAATATAGGCAATAGTAAGGGTAAGCCGCCTCTGTTACTACGACCACTCGCTGCTTTGCTGGCATACTTCGGCATTCATGGTTTTGGGCAAACTAACTGTGCTTCTTGTGCCACCGCCGTGGCTGAAACATTTGAGAAGAATACGGTTTATCTTGCAATACCCGAACTGAGAGGTGGGGATGTCAAAGGGAATATGGGGTTGCTAGATAAGAGTGCTAAGTCTGTTGATGAACTGTTGACTCAGCTACAGCAATATCAACCCACTGACGAGTTAAATGGTGTCCTTGTGATTCATCGGCCAGCTATGTTGCGCATGTTACCGGGGGCGACACAAGGGCATGCCTGTAATGTGATTAAATTTAAAGGCAGTAATATTATTCATTTTTTTTGTCTATCCCAGTTTAAAATGTCACCCTGATTTCCCATTTTTGAATGTCACTTTTTATCCAAATTCTGAAGAGAAAAGGGCAGTCAGGTCATCTTTTCAGACTGGGTTTGAACAGGGGCGGGTCGGCAAGTACCGGGTTCATTGCCCTCAGTTGTTCCTGAACCTGAGCACGCCTTTTAGGCATATGTTGGCTGCGATTTCTTTTCCCCGCTGTCTCGAGTTCGTCCTGCTTTTCCTGCGCTAATTTCAGAACTGCCCCCAGTCGCTTGTTGTCCACAATGCGGCCCTGATCGATACAGGCCAGCTTGTCGAATACCTGATACTTCAGCGTTCTGTTGCCATAGCGGAACGCCAGCGTGCCGTCCGGATAGTCAAAAGCCAGGATTTTCTCACCCGCAATATGCGCATTTTCCCCCGAGGGTTCAACAAGATAAAGCATCTTATCATATTGAAAGGTCAACGATTTTGAGAGCGTACGCAGCGTCTGCCAGGCAAAAATATCATCCAGCTCTGAGCGGTTCTCGCTGACAGGTCGATGGAGGTCTTTCGGGTAGGTTGCGGGTCTGGCGAATCGACGATTAAAGTCGCGAATAAAAACGTCCAGCCACGCATTGGCCGCGTCAATGCCACTGATGTTTTCCAGCCGCATCTCCTTAATCAGCCGATCCTGCAGCGTCAGGTTGGCACGCTCGACGCGCCCCTTAGCCTGGCTGCTGTTAGCACATATCAGTTCAATATTGAGATCATGCAACGCACGTCCGAACTGAGTCATGCCGGTCCGACGAGTCTCAGCCTGGCTGACTCTGAACACAGCATGCTTGTCGCTATAAAACGCCACCGGCTTGCCGTGTTTATCCACGTACTCGCGCGTTGCCAGCATGTAGTCGAAGGCTGATTCGCTCTGACAAAATCGCAGATGCATCAGGCGACCGGTGGCATCATCGATGTAAACCAACAGGCAGCACTTGGAGGCACGTCCTTCAAACCAGTCGTGGTGTGAACCGTCGATTTGAATGAGTTCACCCAAACAGTCGCGTCGATAACGGGGCTGATAAACTCGCGGTCGCCGATGGGCATGCGGCACCCAGAGACCGTCGGCAGTCATCCAGCAGCGCAACGTCTCGACAGAAACGGAAATCCCATGGCGCTCCTGAAGCTTTTCTGCGGCAAGTGTGGGCCCGAAACCGACGTAATTTTCACGTAGCAGCGTCAGTATCCGATGGCGCAGTGCAATATCAATGCGATGAGTTCCGGGCAAACCGCGACGGCTGTTCGTCAGCCCGGCAGCACCGGATTCCCTGAAGCGGTTCATCAGACGTTGTACCTGACGTTCTGTGAGATCCAACTGAGAGGCGGCATCACGGCGACGCAGGCGCTTTTCAACAACGGCCTGGATCACCGGCAAGCGGTGAAGTTCTTTATTGGACATGGTTACCAGCATCAGAAGAGATCTCCCAGAAAGGTGGAAAATGCGCCGTATCTGGGTGACATTATAAACTAGCTAAAAAGTGACATTATCAAATGGGACTTACATTTTTGATGCGCAGAAAAAGACTTATGTTGAATGTCACCTTAATAATATTGCAGGAAAAAGCGCGGAAATAAGCAAATTTCTTGGCCCAATTGGCACTGACGGAATTGATTTATATAAAAAAGAGTTTCATGAAAATTTTAATAAAAAAGCCGGAGCATCATCTGCCCCAGCTTAATCAGTAACTTAGAACCTGAATTAGGCTTTTTTAGCTTTCGCTGCTGCTTTCACGATAACCGCGAAAGCATCCGCTTTCAGTGATGCACCGCCAACCAGTGCGCCATCGATATCAGGCTGGGTGAACAGCTCTGCTGCGTTTTTGTCGTTAACAGAACCGCCGTACTGAATGATAACTTGTGCTGCAACCGCGGCATCTTGTTTCGCGATATGGTCACGGATGAATTTATGAACTGCCTGAGCCTGTGCCGGAGTGGCTGATTTGCCAGTACCGATTGCCCAAATTGGTTCATAAGCAATGACTGCGCCTTCGAACGCTTTTACGCCCAAAGTAGTCAGCACGGCATCCAGTTGTTTGGCGCAGACTGCTTCAGTTTGGCCCGCTTCGTTTTCTGCTTCGGATTCACCAATACATAAAACGGGGATCAGACCGGCTTCTTTCAATACACCAAATTTCTTGGCGATGAATTCATCACTTTCGTTGTGATAAGTACGGCGCTCAGAGTGACCGATGATGATGTATTGCGCACCGATATCTTTCAGCATGTCAGCAGAGGTTTCACCGGTAAATGCACCAGACAGGTTCACATCAACATTCTGTGCACCCAGAGCGATGCGGCTACCTGCCAACTCGTGCTTAGCTTGATTCAGATAGATAGTCGGTGGGGCAATAGCAACACCACAACCGTCAACGGTGCTCAGTTCTGTACGCAGGCCAGCGATAAGCTCTTTGACCATGTTAGTGCTACCGTTCAGCTTCCAGTTACCCATAACTAATGGATGACGCATGTTTCTTCCTCCAACAAGGGGACGCGAGGGTCAATAATAATGACTGCCCGACAGGCAGTTTACCTGTCCAACAGTATAGAGATGATTAGTGGCAATGGCTTTGCTTTTCGTCATTAATTGCGGCAAGACTATGCTTCAGATAGTGACAGCTTAATCGGTTCAACAGCGAAAGTTAGCCCTTTTTCGCCGTTATCCGCTACCACATAGCGAATTGCGCCAACCGGATGGGCATAGAAAGGCGAACCTTTACCTTGTGTCAGCAGTTGCTGCACATTATCAAGACTTTGCTGGAGCGTGAGTGTGGGCTCAAACTGGCGCATCAGGGCTGCCATATAATTGACAGCCACTAGTCGGGCCGCTTTCTCTTCACTCCCTTTTATCGGCAAATAGGTAATTTGTAAGGTCTTAATCTTACCGGTACCTTTTTCCAGTGCGGTTGAAGCATAGAGATTCTCATTAATCTTACTGGCAGCCCGAGTCAGTGGGGGCAGATCATCTTTTACTGTAATCGCATGAAACTCACTGAGAGGCAGTGTTGGATTCGTGCGGTTATAGCTTTCACGAAATTTGACCAGTGTTAAATCAAAAGTTGGCGCGCCAGAAAGTAGATAAGGCGCGGTCGGCTGAGCCTCTTCCGTTGGCTGACCGCTGTCGTCTGCGGGGTCGGCATGAGCGCGGCTAACTGTTGCTATTAGCAGCAGTATTGCCAGTATCGCGACTCTCTCTTTTCTCATGACTTATGCCGTCGTTAGAAGTGTGTGTAGGGGATTAAAGCGGTAATTGAGTGTGATTGTCAAAATTCACTGCAAAGATTATAGGTTAGTTGCGGCATTGGGGTACTCTATTGTGTATACCCGTCATACCTCAAGCTGCATGTGTGTTGGCTGCCTTCGTTCACCCCAGTCACTTACTTGTGTAAGCTCTTGGGGACTCGCTCAGTTGCCGCCTTCCTGCAACTCGAATTATTTAGGGTATACATCAACTTTAGGTTATATCAGGTAAATGGATCGGTTCATTGATGACAATACAGCAGTGGTGTTTCTCGTTTAAAGGCCGTATCGGGCGGCGGGACTTTTGGATCTGGATTAGTTTGTGGCTGTTGGCGATGCTGGTTGTTTTTACGCTGGCAGGTAAGGATTGGTTACCCATTCAGACTGCGGCTTTTGCGATAGTTTTTTTGCTGTGGCCAACGGCGGCAGTGGTGGTTAAACGGCTTCATGACCGTAATAAAGCCGGTTGGTGGGCATTTTTGGTGGTACTGGCCTGGATGCTGATGGCCGGTAACTGGCAGATGCTAGCGCCCATCTGGCAATGGGGTGTTGGGCGGTTTATTCCCACACTAATTATTGTCATGATGTTTATTGATTGTGGCGCATTTCTCGGTACCGAGGGTGACAATCGTTTTGGCCCAGAAGCGGTACCGGTGAAGTTTCTGGCTGATAAAACACCACAGTGAATAGGGTTTGATAAAGCCAAAAGGGCCATATGGCCCTTTACTATCAGTTGGTTAGCTTTGACAATACTGTCTATTACCAATATTGCTCGCTGGTCATATGCCCCGGTTTGCGGCGTAAATGTTTACGCATCTCACGCTGTTCTTTCAGCAATTGCTGGGTGTCTCGTACCATTTGCGGGTTACCGCATAGCATTACATGGCTGTCATGCGCGTCAATTTTCAGGCCGACAGCGGCTTCCAGTGAGCCATTCTCAATCAAGGCCGGAACTCTGCCGGTCAATGAACCGTGGGACTCTTCACGGCTCACCACTGTTTGGATACGTAACTTGCCGTTGTAGCGCTGTTCAAGTTGTTGCATCAGTGGCAGGTAGCTGAGATCACGGGCGAAACGTGCCGCATGGACCAACACCAGATTTTTGAAGCGTTCTAAATCACGCCCTTCCTGTAAAATTGACAGATAGGGGCCGATCGCGGTGCCGGTGGCTAACATCCACAAGGTATCGCAATCGGGGATCTCTTCTAGCACAAAGAAGCCCGCCGCTTGCTTGGTAACCATCACTTCACCGCCTACGGGCAACTGGTCCAGCCGTGGGCTGAGTTTGCCTTCCGGTACTGTGACCAAATAAAACTCCAGATTGTCGTCACTTGGCGCATTAACGTAGGAATAAGCCCGCTGTACCCGCTCGCCGTTGATATCTAATGCCAGCTTGGCAAATTGACCGGCGGTAAAGGAGTCAATTGGCGCATTGACCCGAATACTGAACAACGAGTCGGTCCAGTGTTCGATGTGAGTAATTTTGCCACTAACCCATTCAGCCATAATTCTTTCCCATCATATACTTATCTGAAGTGATGCCTAAAGCGATGGCGATATTTTAGAGCATTTGGTTGAAAAACATTATCGATAAAATGTTATGCCTTTCGTCCTTGGACCTCTGTCATCATTCTGAAAATGACACTGGGCTATGATTTCTACTGGTATTATCATCGCGTCCCCCTTGTCTTGCAGGAACTGCCGTTTCATCCAAATTGATAGGGGCATCATATTACTATCTCAGGTCAAAAACTCATCCAACTACCACCTTTCATTCGATAACGGCTAATGAATTGTATCGGTACTGGTGTTACGAAAGTGGCCTCGACGGTACGTGCTGGTAACATGGCAACAAAATTAGACGTATCCACCGAATGACCGTCAAGCAGCAATCGCGGCGCACTGACTTTGGGGCCGGTTCTAACCGATTGAGTGCCGATCACCTCAGCGGTAATGTTTTGCTGACGCATGCCTGGAATTTTAACTTCATAAAAATAGCTGCGGGTGTCAGCATAGCCGCCTGAATCGAGATCGGTACCAAAGGAAATATAATCAGGATTGCCTTGACGTACATGCGCCTGGGAATGCCCAGCGGCGTCTTCACTAAAGGCTTTTTTAAATCGCGTAAGCACGTCTTTCGAGGAATCACCGCTTCTGGGGTAGAATCCACCCGCTTTTCTGATGGCCTCCGGTGAACGATCGTCACCGCGATAAAACGTCATCAGATCTTCAGAAGCCCATGTTCTGGCCGCAACTGGGCTACCACGGCCTGATAAGCCTTTTTCCAGAATATTAGCAGTTCGTGTTCTCAGCCCCGATGTGGCGCGGGAGATACCTTTATAAACGCCATGGCCCACGCCTCCTGCCAGCCCGGAAATCCCTGTTCCCAGTGATATCCATCCCAATACTGAGGATGCTTCGGGATTACTATCGGAAATAGCGTTGCTCACAATAGATATTACATCTGAAGCAACGCCCATCGAGCCAACCACCAGTGATATTGCTGAAGCTGAGCTGATTGCTGTCATCACGCTGCCAGCGGCAATTATTGATGCACCGGCGCTAAATATAGCTGCCAATAATCCCAGAGAGCCCAACACGATCCCAGCAATGGCGCTTCCGCTCAGGTGACCGCTTGGATCTAGGCGATTAATAGGATCTCCTGCGCAGTAAGCATATGGATTAATGCCGCCAGCGCCAAACGGGCTGAGGCTATCCGGGCAGTTGAATCGCATTAGTAAAGGGTTGTAGGCACGATAACCGTTACCTAAATGGTAGCTTCCACTAACCGGATCGAGGCGTTCGCCATTAAACCCCGGTAACGGGGAAGGCGTGTAGCCATAGCCGTAGGGTGACCAAGTGTTGAGAGTACCGCTGCTGTTAGCTACCTCTCGTGACCAGAGCAAATTATCATGGTTATCGGTGGCCGTCAGGGTAAGATGGCTGAGCTCTTTTACCCCCAGACAGGCATGACCCAGTTTAATCAATCGATTATTACTTGCCTGATATGTTATGACTTCGTTGACTAACTCATTTCCTTGGTAATACAACACTCGCTTATCGCCATCACTGACGTTCTGGGCCACCAGTCGGTTCAGTGCATCGTAACTGTAGCTACCGCCTGCGATATTCTCTCCGTTTATGCCAATAAGACGACCGGTTACGTCGTAGGTGAGCGTGCGGCCCGATTCATCTTTAATCATGCGCCCATTGGCATCATAGTCGAGGGCAATACTGGCGGGATAATTAGGATGCGTATGAGTTATTGAGGTTAATTGTGTGGGATCGTCATCATTGAGATATCGGTACACTACACTGTCGGTAGTGCCATCGGAGAAAGTGGTTTCCAGGTGGGTCAGATTATTCAGAGCATCATAAGCGTAGCGTTGTGCAGATAACATCATGCCATTAGGCGCGGGTGACAGGTTGCTTCCGGTCGCGACATAGCTGACCAAACGATTACGTTTATCATAGCCGTAATTTTCAGTGTGAATGGTGATATTATTGTGTTTGGTGATACGAGTAGCCAACTGATCGTTTGCCAGCCATGTTTGTAATATGATGATTTCTATGCCTTTGCTATCAGTCACCTTACGGGATGTTTCCCGGCCAAAATCATCGTGAGCTAGCTGAGTTTTCAGGCTGTTCTGCGTTGTTCCATCGGTAATCAGCAAGCTGGCAAGGTAGCCTAACGGGTTATAACTTAGCCGTGCATTCAGATCATCATCCGCAACTTCAATTATTCTGCCGTCAGTATTTCGGTTATAGCGGGTTTGTGCGCCGGTGATATCGGTAAAAGTGGTGTTGCTACCACGCAGCGTCCAGCGATAATGACTGGCACGGGGGGAATCTTGGTGATGGATCACTGTTTCGGTTTTCAAACTGCCGGAAGGGTGCCAGGAAAATTGAGTATCGACACTGTCAGTTTCTTTGGCGTCCAACTGCCGGCCACTAATAGGGTCATAGCTAAACTCTTGGGTGACACCGTTTGCGTTGAGAGATTGCACCGAATTATTCAGTTCGGGAATGTAAGATAGATTAATCACTTCCTTCTCAGGGGTGATGATACTGAACGGAACGGGTGATGCTTCCTGATAGCGATAGGACGTAGTTCGGCCACAGCTGGAGCTTTCGATCAGCCGCCCCAGGCTATCAAAATTCTGAGTACCTAGTAGCCAATGCTGGGTTTTTCCTGCTGAATTCTTACCCGTAAGGGTGAGTGAGGCTACACAATTGCCCTTTAAATAGCCGGGGTAGGTGCGGGTTACTATGCTGCCGTCTGCTGTAGTTTGGCTGACTAGCCGGTCGTAAGCATCATAGGTATGTAAAGTGACATGCCCAAGTTCATCTTCTTCTCGGCATAAGCGGCCCAGTCCATCGTAAGCATAGTGGCACACTCCCTGTGGCTTTCCGGCAGTGTCAATACGGGTCGTGCTCAGAGGGCGTAGATTGATATCGTATTGAATTTTGCTGCTACCACTGTCGATCTCACGGTTATTGTTGTTACCACTCTGGTGGAGAGTTTGGGTAAGCTGAATAGGGTCATTCACTTGCCAACGCGTAATGCCGTCGCTGCCAGCGGCTTTAGTTATTTCCCCCCAATTATCATAAGTATGAGCCGAGTTAATGGCATATTGTTCAGGCCGCTGATTTTTCGCTATCCACCAATCACTGCTTTTCTCTGCGGTGATTTCATTTAACAGGTTATAGCTATAAGACTGAATTTCATACCAAGAAGGTGTCTCTCCCGCATTCGACTGCTGTTGGCGTAATGTGCGACCCAGACCATCAAAATAGGTGCGAAGCTTATTACCTGCGGCATCTGTTTCAGTAGTGGAAAGCTTCCCTTCGCCATCGATCAGGTAGTCCCAACGGGTCGTATTTTCATAGCGAGTGCCAGGGCAGGTAACTCTGGAGGTAAGACGGCCCATTTCATCGTATTGATAATGCGTAGTAATACCTTGAGCATCGGTTTTTGCATACAACAGCCCAGTATAAGCGGAGCGAGTGTGAGTTACCGTACTGGTTACACCGTCAGAGCCGATAAATTTTGCTATTTGAGTTAATAAACCACTTTGTATTTGAGTTGTAAAACGCTGAGTGCTGGTGAATTGCTTGCCGCTATCTGACAGCTCATACATGTCCTCGTTAATGGCAATAATTCGCCCAAACTCGGCGTCATTAGCGTCACTTATTGACATTAGGTTCTGTTGCGACAACAACTGGTCGTCGCGATAAAAGAATTTCTTCTCTTGCACCACATACGGAGTATTGCCGAGTCTTTGGTAGGTAAAACGGCAGGTCCGGATTGGCGTGGTATAAGCGGATTCGGCAGGGATGAGTTTTTGTTGTTTCATAAATCGCACAAAACCATTGGGTTCCGCTGGGCAGTTTTCCTCCCCCTGGTTGGCGTACCAACGGGTCACTACCACCGAACCATCAGGATTTTCTTCCTTCGTTGGGTTGCCCCAGAGATCAAATTCAGTTTTCGTTATTTCAACGCGGCGTTGTTCGGTTGCTGGTTTGCTGGTATCAAGAAACGTCGTTGTGGTTTGTTTGGGGAGCTGAAATTGTGCGGGCTGTTGGCCAAAAGGGATGCCTTTTTTGGCATAATACTCAGTTTCTACGGTACATGAACAGCTGCCCTGTTGGGTGCTTTCCCGCGTAATCAGATGGAAATTATTGTATCTACGGGTAATAACAATATTGTGCTTATCACCGAGTTGAGTTTCCGTTGATCCATATTGGTAATCCGTCAGGATCCGATAAGCATTATCGCTATTTGGTAAGAAATTCACGCCACTGGCAAAGCCTAAATAGTTCGTGTTGGTATATTCGTAGAGGGTGACCAACTTTTGCTGCCCAGTTCCGGGGGTGATAGTGTGTCTGACGGCGGCAGGCAACGCGGGCACGGCATTCTCAGGAAAGCGCATCAAGTTATTTTGGTAATCAACGTTTTCAATTAAGCCGGATGGATAAGTCACCTGTTCAATATAACCCTCGCCAGTATAGGCCATAACCCATTGATACTTATTATCAACTAAGGTTATTTTTTGCAATCGTTTGTTGAACAACTGAAATTGTAGCGTGCGCTGTTCCTGCGTCCCTGAAAAAATAGTAATTTCAGGGAATATCGCATCGTCGTAATTTATTTTAAGTAATTCTCTATTGGCATCTCGGATGCTGGCTAGACGCTTGAAACCTTTAAATATCCAGTTAAAATGAACTTCATGCCCTAACGGAGAAATTACTGAAATAACATTTTTAATATTTTGACCTGAATTCCTGCCTTCTAATATTTCGACCACACCTGATTTATAAGTAATAATATAGTTATCATTATTACGCTCGAATTTAAAAGAGCTTAATTTTTTTTGCTCAATTTCTACGCCGTTAGCACTTTCATAAATATGGTATTTATCACCTGTTGATAAATACAAAACTTTATTTAGTGCATCATACTGTGAGAAAGAAAATGAAAACCCCATGCCAAGGCCAATGTTATTATTATCAAACATATTATAATGTAGTGATACATCTATTTCCGGCCCTAAATTGTTATTAGCCACCACACTGGCAATAGGAAAAGAAAATGAATATAAACCGGTTCTCGGGTCAACGCCGCCTAAGGCTGCACTGATGAAATTACCACTCTGAGTGAAATAGTTAGCCACTTGAGTCATATAAATGACCTCCATTGAGTTTTTTTAATATTGAAATGAAAGTAGCCCAGTCGGTAAAACTGAAACTACTTTTAATAATAAATCACGGTTAAGCAATGGGATGAATGCAAGGTGAACTAAGCCAAGACATGGAAGGATATGTCCTGGTCGCCATTAGATTTTACGTCAATATCAGCTCTGTTACCGTATTGGTCATGTAAGAAGAAATGCAGAGATTTAGACCAATCGTTATAAGACCATAGCGCACCGTACCATAGGCGATAAGACCAGAAACAGATACCGCGTTCCTCATGATTTTTCGAGGTAACGCTAATGGTCCAGGAGTTCGACACTTGAAATTTGGCAGTATAGTTAGCTGAGCTAATATCAATTGAGCTATCAGTTGAGGTAGAACAGCCTTTATAGTTGCCTTGCTGTCTATAATAGAACCAGTATCTCTGATCACATAAAGCATCATGGGTAATGGTATTATCTGTCGATTTAAATCGGACGTAATACTTTCTCAAGATACTGTTATAGCCGTCAACACGGTTTTCTTGTTTAGTCAAAATGTCCAAATCATTATCAGTGAATATTCTCGCCGGGAGAATTCTCATTGATATATAGTCAGGTATTGCATTGTTATTATTGTTTATTTGTGCCGTTGTATACTCTATTTTGGTCTCAGTATTGGGATCGTTAATGAAAACCTGAACATATACTTTGAGTGGGGACTCTGAAACTTTAGGAACAGATAAATAGAAGTGACAAGGGTTACCGGGATTGTCTCGTGATATTTGCTTGAGAACAGGATAAACATATTCCCTAGCCACTTTTGATTTGGTTAATATCCTGCTGGGAATAGGCGTATTTTTATAATCGACGAGATTAATATGGTCGTATATTTCATCGCTGGATAAAAATACTGGGTTATTTTTTTTATCTCTAGCTTCAATAATTATATCTACGGGTATTTGATTATTACCATTGGCATAGATAGAAGTCGATTTCTCACCATTGGAAATATAAATACTTAATTTATATATACTTGCTATATCATTCCAGTTAGACATATATCACCTCTTTAGGTTGAGATTTCACCCATCGACTTTATTAGCCATGAGTGGTGCAAATAAATCTTATATTGATGATTTGGCTTATTCAACCGGTGATTTTAAATCCTGTTACTCATAATATGATGTTATTGTATGAAAAATAATTTAATAAAAAACAAAGTGTATCAGTAAATATAAAACTCGCTGAATGATACCGGGGGGATATTAATTGGTATAGACTATTTTGTGGGGTCTTTATAGTATTTTTTAGTCACATTTTTATTCAGAACTCTATTAATACAATTGCTAATTTTGAGGTCCGCTCAGGAAACGGAAATTATTGTACTATAAGGGCTTCCCCGGCATGTCAACACCGGTTTTTTCGGTTCCTGTCTGCTCGTCATTAAAATTAAAGGGGAGAGACTGCGGTACTATAAACGGTCATGAGGAATCGTAATCGATTCGGACCCTGATGAAAGACGCTCGTGAGATTCTTGTTCGTTTAACGGATACGTATATCCTGTACAATAGTCAGATATATCTCACGGGGTCTAACCCTTTATCATCAACGAGTTGCAGTTAAGATGGTTAATCAGTTTCGTGCTTTAGCTCACTGAGTACAACCTGAAATCATCACCATAATGTAGTGATGCCCAGCACAGTCTTGCATTTTTAGCCGCTATGGCCACAACGGCACGCCAGTATCCTCTGCGCTCAACTAGCGAGCAAACCCAACGACTGAATGAGTCTGTCTTTTTCTCGGCGCCAATCAGAACTGAACGAGCGCCCTGGACCAACAGCGTTCGTAGATACGAATCGCCCGCCTTCGTTATCCTGCCAAGCTTTGATTTTCCGCCGCTACTATATTGCGATGGCGTTAGTCCCAGCCAAGCTGCCAGTTGTCGTCCATTTTTAAAATCGTGTGCATTACCGATACTGGCGACCAGAGCACAGGCTGTTGTGGGGCCAATCCCTTTCAGTTCCATCAGTCGTTGGCTGCGGTGATCCGCTTTTGCCATGCGGGACAGGATCCGGTCATATTCAGTAACGTTATTTTCAATGCGATCAATGTGTTTCAGCAGGTCATCAACACATTGCTGAACCTGAAGCGGCAAAGATTTCTTCTGTTCAGATACCATGTGGCGCAGGGCATCTGTACTTTGTGGAGCGATGACGCCGAATTCAGAGATCAACCCTCGCAGGCGATTATATGTTGCTGTTTTCTCTTCGATAAAACCTTGCCGGGTACGATGTAAACACTGCATGGCCTGCTGGCTTTCGTCTTTCACTGGTACGAACCGCATATGCGGACGACGAACAGCTTCACAGATAGCCTGAGCATCAGCAGCATCATTTTTCCCTGATTTACCTGCCATACGGTAAGGCGATACAAATTTAGCTGCCATCAGGCGCGGTTCATGACCATACTGCCGAAACAACCTTGCCCAGTAGTGAGCCCCAGAGCATGCCTCCATCCCGATAACACAGGGAGGTAAACTGGCAATCAGCTCAGGAAGCGCAGCACGCGGTACTTTGGGTTTAACCAGAACAGTTTTACCGTGTTGGTCAACGCAGTGAACAGCAAACACATTTTTAGCAAGATCGATACCGACAGTAGTGATGGTCATAACGAATCCCTCCGGGGCTATGTTTACCCCATGATTGCATAAGAGTTAATCAGGCGCATATCCAGGGGAAGTCCCTTCCATTCGTTTAGAACATTATTTAACCACTATCGATACGCAACAGATTTATTTAGCGTCAATGATTACCGCTTTTAAATTATCTCTCTCCATGTATTGCTTTTAGGTTATGCCATTATTCACGATTGCCGCATAAATGCTTTACCGCGCTGGAGCACCCTAATATAACGATCTGTTCTGTTCAAAAAACAGGCTTATCGTATAATTATTTTCCAATATTTAAACACATCTCTTCTCCATCAAGGTTCATCTGGACAGTTTACTTTACGGCCATGGTGTTTTTATCTGCCAGTTGGCTATTTGGCAATATGTCGTGCTGGCTCGCTAAAATTTCTAGATTTGTTAGCTTATGCGCCAATAGTGAGGTGTGTCACTTTTTCAATATCAATGTGGCACGTAGTCCGGCTAATAGACTAGTTAAGACAATGAGAAAAATAGAAAATTTCCACCTGCTGGTTATGTTGATCCTCCTGGTTGCCGTTGGTCAGATGGCGCAAACCATTTATGTGCCGGTTATCTCGGATATCGCCCGTGATTTATCGGTTCGCACCGGAGTGGTGCAGCGCGTGATGGCAGCGTATCTATTGACCTATGGTTTTTCACAATTGATTTATGGCCCGCTATCAGACCGGGTTGGTCGCCGGCCGGTGATTCTGGTTGGTATGATGATATTCATGTTGGGGGCGCTTGGGGCTTGGCTGGCGGATAGCCTGACCATGTTGGTTGCTGCCAGCGCTTTGCAGGGGATGGGGACGGGAGTTGCAGGTGTGATGGCACGCACCATGCCACGGGATTTATATGCCGGTACGGCGCTACGCTACGCCAACAGTATGTTAAATATGGGTATTTTAGTCAGCCCTTTAATGGCACCGGTTATCGGTGGAGTGCTGGCCAGTCTATTTGGCTGGCGCGCTTGCTATGCGTTCTTGCTATTTCTGTGTGGTGGTGTGGCGTTTTGTATGTTCCGCTGGTTGCCGGAGACTCGGCCACAGCAAACTGAAAAGCGGCGAATGTTGGCCAGCTTCCGCCTGTTACTCTCTGACCGGGCCTTTAGCTGCTATTTAATCATGTTGATTGGAGCGTTGGCCGGGATTGCCGTATTTGAAGCCAGTGCCGGCGTGTTGATGGGGGGGGGGCTGGGGCTGAGCGGTATGATGGTCAGTATTCTGTTTATTTTGCCGATCCCAGCCGCATTTTTCGGTGCATGGTATGCCGGGCGCGAAGGTAAAACCTTTCACAGCCTGATGTGGCATTCGGTTATCAGTTGCCTGCTGGCCGGGTTGATGATGTGGATCCCTGGTTGGTTCGGCATCATGAATATCTGGACGCTGGTGATACCGGCAGCGTTGTTCTTCTTTGGCGCCGGAATGCTGTTCCCACTGGCAACTACCGGTGCCATGGAGCCGTTTCCATACCTGGCCGGTGCGGCAGGGGCATTAGTGGGGGGATTGCAGAATATGGGATCAGGATTGGCTACCTGGTTGTCAGCTATGCTGCCACAAACCGGGCAATTTAGTTTGGGGCTACTGATGTTTGCCATGGCAATTCTGATTTTGCTGTGTTGGTGGCCGTTATCTCATCGGATGCAACCACAAGAGCATCATGCTTAAGTCGGCAGATAAAAACGGGTACTGATTTAATGCGGTACCCGTTTTATTTTTTGCTCAAAGAGGACGAAAAAGATTCACGGGGCGGTTTACAGCAAGAACTCGTGTAATGCTGAGTCTTTGCGATCAAGGAAATGGGTCGAACGGATACGGCGGATAGTGCGGGATTTACCCCGGATCAGCAGTGTCTCAGTGGTCGCCATGTTGCCTTTACGATAAATCCCTTCCAGCAAGTCGCCTTTGGTAATACCGGTTGCAGAGAAAATCACATTGTCATTACGGGCCATATCCCCCAATAACAGCACTTTACCTGCTTCAATACCCATGGATTTGCAACGAATCAATTCTTGTTCACCCATACGGCGGTTATCTTCGTTATCGCCCTTAACTTGATGGCGTGGCAACAAGCGGCCTTGCATATCGCCATCCAGTGCACGGATCACCGCAGCAGAAATGACACCTTCAGGCGCACCACCGATGCAGTACATCACATCGACTTCGCTTTCTGGCATGCAGGTCAAAATGGACGCTGCCACGTCGCCATCTGGAATGGCAAACACTTTCACCCCAAGTTGCTGCATTTCAGCGATGATACCGTCATGGCGTGGTTTAGCCAGTGTGATAACAGTTAAATCACTCAAGGGTTTATTGAGCTTGATGGCGATATTGCGCAGGTTTTGTTCCAGCGGTAGGTTAAGGTCGATAGCCCCTTTGGCTCCCGGTCCAACTACCAGCTTTTCCATGTACATATCCGGGGCATGTAAAAATGTCCCTTTATCTCCCACCGCCAGCACCGCCAGCGCATTTGCCTGGCCCATGGCGGTCATACGGGTGCCTTCAATCGGGTCAACCGCAATATCAACCGCATCACCTTGACCGGTCCCCACGTTTTCACCGATAAAAAGCATCGGTGCTTCATCGATTTCACCTTCACCGATAACAATCTGCCCATCAATATTGACTTGATTGAGCATAATACGCATGGCCCGTACGGCAGCGCCGTCGGCGGCATTCTTATCGCCCCGGCCCAGCCACTTATAGCCTGCCAGCGCGGCAGCTTCGGTGACACGGGAAAACTCGATGGCTAGTTCACGTTTCATGGTTAGACCTGTATCCCCGTCATACTTCAAGCTGCATGTGCGTTGGCTACGCTCGTTACTTGGCTCGTCAATGGGCCTCACAAGGCGAGACCGCTGCAAGCAGATTTTTCATCCCAGTCACCTACTTAATGTAAGCTCTTGGGGCTTTTCTCGCTTGCCACCTTTCTGCAACTCGAATTATTTAGGGTAATAGAAGAAGGATGTAAGCAGGAATTCTACCATCTTTGCGAAGTAAAGCCGTAGGGGTGTCTTTTGGCGGGATGAGATTTTTCACAATAAAAAGGCACCATCAGGAATGATGGCGCCTTTGGTTTACAAAAAACAGTGTAAAACAAGCGGGCCGTTACTCTTCGTGCTCTTCCCATGCCTGGGCACGCGCCACGGCTTTCTTCCAGCCACGGTAGCGAACATCACGTTCAGTGGTTTCAATCCCTGGGCGGAATTCGCGCTCAATCGTTGCCTTGCTTTTCACTTCATCCAGATCACTCCAGAAGCCAGTCGCAAGACCTGCCAGGAACGCAGCACCGAGAGCGGTACTTTCACGAACCGCTGGGCGTTCAACGCGGGTACCCAGAATATCGGCCTGGAACTGCATCAGGAAGTTATTCGCCACCGCACCACCGTCCACACGCAGTGATTTCAGACGTTCGCCGGCATCTGCCTGCATCGCATCCAGTACATCACGCGTCTGGTAAGCAATCGATTCAAGGGTTGCACGGATAATGTGGTTACTGTTAACCCCACGTGTCAGGCCGAAAATCGCACCTCGGGCATACGGGTCCCAATAAGGTGCACCGAGGCCGGTGAACGCTGGCACTACGTATACGCCGTTGCTGTCTTTCACTTTAGTGGCGAAATATTCGGAGTCGGTAGCATCACTGATCAGTTTTAGCTCATCACGCAGCCACTGGATAGATGCGCCGCCAATAAATACCGCGCCTTCCAGTGCATAGTTAACTTCACCTCGTGGGCCGCAGGCAATAGTAGTCAGCAGGCCATGAGTAGACTGAACGGCTTCTGTACCGGTATTCATCAACAAGAAACAGCCGGTTCCGTAGGTATTTTTAGCCATGCCGGGTTGTACACAAAGCTGACCGAACAAGGCCGCTTGCTGGTCACCCGCGATCCCTGCGATTGGAATACGGGTCCCGCCTTTACCACCAATGTTGGTCTGGCCGTAAACTTCTGAGGATGGACGGACTTCAGGCAGCATAGCGCGCGGAATATTCAGCGCTTTCAGCATACGGTCATCCCACTCTTTGGTACGGATATTAAACATCATGGTACGTGATGCGTTTGTGTAATCCGTAACGTGTACGCGGCCTTGGGTCATGTTCCATACCAGCCAGGTATCCACCGTACCAAACAGTAACTCACCGCGTTCAGCGCGCTCACGGGCACCCTCGACGTTATCAAGGATCCATTTCACTTTGGTGCCGGAGAAGTAAGGGTCGACCACCAGGCCGGTGTTGTAACGGATGTACTCTTCCAGCCCTTCTTTTTTCAGTTTTTCGCAGATATCAGCAGTACGACGGCATTGCCAAACAATGGCGTTATACACTGGTTTCCCAGTTACTTTATCCCAAACAATGGTGGTTTCACGTTGGTTGGTAATACCGATACCGGCGATTTCGTCAGAACTGATACCGGCTTTTGCCAGTACTTCAACCAGTGTTGAGCTTTGCGTCGCCCAGATTTCCATCGGGTCATGTTCAACCCAACCGGCTTTAGGGTAAATTTGAGTGAATTCGCGCTGAGAAACACTCACGATATTGGCATCATGATCCAGCACCACGGCTCTGGAGCTGGTGGTTCCCTGATCAAGCGCGACAATGTATTTCTTTTGAGTAGTATTTTCAGTTGTCATAGTTAGCCTACTTTTAAGTTGCCGTAAATCTATTGGGTAGTATCTATTATTTATGCTTTACGTTCTGTGGTCGTTACCGTGGTTTCTTCATCATCAACCACGCACACATCGCACGGTAAATGGCGGCCAATCAGGGCGCGATAACCGAAAGCACCGAGTAATGCACCGACGATAGGCCCGAAAATAGGGACCAGGAAGTAAGGAATATCACGCCCGCCAGTGAAGGCAATTTCGCCCCAACCTGCCAGATAAGCGAATACCTTTGGACCAAAGTCACGTGCTGGATTCAATGCAAACCCAGTCAATGGACCCATAGATGCACCGATAACGGCAATCAAGATACCAATCAGTAGAGGAGCCAGTGGGCCGCGTGGAATACCGTTACCATCATCGGTCAGTGCCAGAATCAGACACATCAGAATGGCAGTAATCACTGTTTCAACCAGGAAGGCCTGGAACACAGAAATATGTGGATTTGGATAAGTTGAGAAGATTCCGGCTAGATTCAGGCTCTCGGCGCTACCGCGAACCACTTGGTGCGTTTGTTCGAAATCGACAAACAGGTTGTAATAGAGGCCATACACTAACGCGGCAGCGCAAAATGCGCCGGCAACCTGCGCCACAATGTAAGGGAGAACTTTACGGCGATCGAAACAAGCGAATAACCACAATGCAATGGTTACGGCCGGATTAAGATGTGCACCTGAGATTGCTGCTGTCAAATAGATGGCCATGGCAACACCCAGGCCCCAAATGATACTGATTTCCCACTGCCCAAAACTGGCTCCAGCCAACTTCAATGCAGCAACGCAGCCTACACCAAAAAAGATCAGCAGACCGGTACCGAGAAACTCCGCAATACACTGGCCCTTCAACGTCGAACTAGCGGTTTGGCTCATAGTAGATGTCCTACAGACAGAGATTTATAGGGTATTTCTTATTTTTGCCCTTCGAACCGCGAAGGGAGTGATGTAAATTTATCGTTAACGAGCACAAACGAGAAATAGCGAAATCAAAATGTGTGTGGTGTGTCATAAAAATGAGCGATTTCGCGTTATTCACGGCTGTTAAGGGACTTTGAAAGTGTGATCAGACCAGTGGTTTCGCTATCAGTTGTTAAAGGCATGTATAATTTTACAGGATGGGTCATAGCGGTTTTTCGGTTTTTGCTGATAGTTACTGACACGAAATTGCTACAGAGTGTGGTTTGTACCGGTATGGCGCTAGACAGGGGGGGGCTGGCTACATACAATCGGTTTATCAAGAGCATCGTTTTTATCAAGCTGCGTTGCCTCTGCAAAGGAACGCGTTAGAACATAGCGCTTGTTACACCTAGTTCGATGGATATATAGCGCGATAAGTATTCACAGCAGTTTCATCTGCCGAGTGTCAGCTCAGTAGATACGGTGACTTAGTTAATACGGCGACGTCGGCTAAGAATGATGACTGCGACCAAAAGATGTACGCCTTGCTACCATAAGGGGACCGAAGAATGTCATTTGAAGTATTTGAGAAATTGGAAGTTAAAGTTCAGCAGGCGATTGATACCATCACTTTGCTACAGATGGAAATTGAAGAGCTGAAAGAGAAGAATAACACCCTGTCCCAAGAAGTTCAGGATGCTGCTGGTGGCCGTGAAGCCTTAGTGCGCGAAAATGAGCAACTAAAACAAGAGCAGCATGTTTGGCAGGATCGTCTGCGGGCACTGTTGGGAAAGATGGAAGAAGTCTAAGTGCTAGCTGGCTTAACGCAACCGTAATCGGTTGTTGAAGGCGGCTTGTCACGTAGCTACTGCAAATACGAAGTAGCAAAAAGGGCGATATCAATATCGCCCTTTCTTATGAAAATCAGAGGGATATTATTCAATATCCAGTGGTTCTTCTGACAAGATGATCCCAGTGTTATCTGCGTACAAGTGGTCACCAGAGAAGAATGTTACACCGCCAAAGTTCACACGGATGTCGCTCTCACCAATGCCTTCATCTGCCGCACCTACCGGAATTGCAGCCATTGCCTGAATACCGATATCTAACTCCGCCAGATCGTCTACCTGACGCACAGCACCGTAAACCACAATGCCTTCCCACTCGTTTTTCAATGCTAATTCAGCTAACTCAGCATCGATTAATGCACGGCGCACTGAGCCACCGCCATCGACGACCAGAACACGGCCCAGACCATTTTCTTCAAGCAGGTCGAACAACAAGCCGTTATCTTCGAAACATTTTACAGTAGTAATCTTGCCACCAAATGAAGTGCGCCCCCCAAAATTGGAGAACAGTGGTTCTACCACATTTACCTCTTCATGATAGGTATCACAGAGTTCGGAAGTATCATATTTCATAGGATTAACGTCTGGTTGCGGCTGGGAGATTAAGTATATCCCTTTCTGGCTGCTGTTGGCAAAATCATCAATTGTTAAATTTATCCGGGCTGGCCTTTATGGGGTGTGGCCCGGAGAAGGTTTGAAGAACAAACCGCTGGGATTAACTGAATACCAGACCGACAGCAAACAGAACGTTGGTCAGTAATGCGGCTTTAACCATATGCTCAAGCATTGGGCGCATACCCGCAGCAGTAGGCTCACGCAGTACAAACAGCGCATGTTTGACCAGTAACGGAACGGCTAGAATAAAGATCCAGCCGGCCCAGCTATGCAAATTCTGAAGTGTGAATATTGCCAGGCACAAAATTGCTGCCGCGATTAATATGGCATGATAATAACGTGCGACCACCGGCCCCAAACGCACTGCCAACGTGTTTTTACCATTAGCTGCGTCGTTTTCAATATCGCGCAAATTATTAATATTCAAAACCGCCGTTGCCAGTAAACCGCAGGCCGTGGCGGGTAACATCACGATAGTGTCAAAGTGCCCAGCCTGGAGATAGTAAGTCCCCGCGACACTCAGCCAGCCGAAGAAGACCAGTACTGAAATATCACCCAGCCCCATATAACCATAGGGTTTGCTACCGACGGTATAGGTAATAGCTGCCACAATTGCCATTAACCCAAGCAATAAAAAGCCTAAAACATCGCTGGGTTTTTCACAGGCCACAGCAATGAGTGCGATACCGGAAATAATCGTCAGAATAACGGTGACAATCAGCGCCACTTTCATCTGCTGGCGGGTAATCATCCCTTTTTGCATCCCGCGCAATGGCCCGATACGCTCTTCAGTATCACTGCCCTTGATGGCATCACCGTAATCATTAGCCAGATTAGATAGAATTTGCAGCAGGCCAGCAGTTAATAAGGCGAGGAGTGCTACGGCAGGTTTAAAACTATCGAGCCAGACAGCAAGGGCTGAACCGGTAACGATTGAGGCAAAGGCCAGTGGCAGGGTTCGTGGTCGCAGGCTTTCCAGCCAAGCCTGGGTCTGGCTGGTGTTGGTTGATAGGCTCATGTTTCGCTTCATTTTATTATATTAGGAGTCTGGTCCGCCCATATCGGCGTGTTAAAAACATTATGTCTGTCAAAAAACAACAGTGGGAGGCGATGCCTCCCACTCGATATTGTCCTGACGGACTATTTTATCCAGCATAAAGATATAAAGCGAATTATAGGATAAAACGACTCAGATCTTCATCTGCTACCAGCTCATCAAGATGCTTACCAACATATACAGCATCAATAGTGATGGATTGACCATTACTTTCGCTAGCGTCATAGGAGATATCTTCCATCAAACGCTCCAGCACGGTATGCAAGCGGCGTGCGCCGATATTCTCGGTGCGCTCGTTAACTTGCCATGCTGCTTCAGCAATTTTGCGGATACCTTCGCGAGTAAATTCAACGGTAACCCCTTCAGTAGCCATCAGCGCTTTGTACTGCTCGGTTAATGAGGCACTTGGCTCGGTCAGGATACGCTCGAAATCATCGGTGGTCAGCGCCTGCAATTCAACGCGGATTGGCAGGCGGCCTTGCAATTCCGGGATAAGATCTGACGGGCTGGACACCTGGAATGCGCCGGAGGCAATAAACAAGATATGGTCAGTTTTCACCATGCCGTGTTTAGTTGATACGGTGCAACCTTCGACCAATGGCAGCAAGTCACGCTGTACCCCTTCACGGGACACATCCGGGCCTGACGTTTGACCGCGTTTACAGATTTTATCGATTTCATCGATGAACACGATCCCGTGTTGTTCAACGGCATCAATCGCCTGCTGTTTCAGCTCTTCTGGATTGACCAGTTTCGCGCCTTCTTCCTCAATCAGCAGTTTGAACGCGTCTTTGATTTTGACTTTACGCGGTTTTTGTTTCTGACCGGCGATGTTCTGGAACATAGATTGTAACTGGTTAGTCATCTCTTCCATGCCAGGAGGTGCCATGATTTCAACCCCCATCGGCGAAGCAGCCAGATCGATTTCAATCTCTTTGTCGTCCAGTTGCCCTTCACGTAATTTTTTGCGGAAAGCCTGGCGGGTAGCGGATGGCTCTTGTGTTTCATCCGGCTGGCCCCAGTTATTTTTGGCCGGTGGAATCAACACGTCCAGAATACGTTCTTCGGCTAACTCTTCAGCCCGGTAACGCATTTTCTCAATTGATTGATGGCGAACCATTTTCACAGCCGCATCGGTCAGATCGCGGATAATAGAATCCACTTCTTTACCAACATAACCCACTTCGGTGAATTTGGTCGCTTCAACTTTGATAAATGGCGCATTGGCCAATTTTGCCAGACGGCGAGCAATTTCAGTTTTACCGACACCGGTTGGACCGATCATCAGAATGTTTTTAGGGGTAACTTCGTGACGCAACTCTTCATTGAGCTGCATACGGCGCCAGCGGTTACGCAGGGCAATTGCCACCGCACGTTTAGCTTTATCCTGGCCGATGATGTAGCTATCAAGTTCGCTGACGATTTCGCGTGGGGTCATTTCAGACATGTCACTCTATCCTTACGCTTTATACGTTAATTCTTCGATGGTTTGGAAGCGGTTGGTATAGATACAGATATCCCCCGCAATGCTCAGAGACTTCTCAACGATATCTTTGGCACTTAATTCAGTATTGTCTAACAGCGCGCGCGCGGCAGATTGGGCATAAGGCCCACCGGAACCGATAGCAATCAGGTCGTCTTCTGGTTGAACAACATCGCCGTTGCCGGTAATGATGAGTGATGCTGTTTCATCCGCTACAGCCAGTAGTGCTTCAAGCTTGCGTAACATACGATCAGTACGCCAGTCTTTGGCTAACTCGACAGCCGCTTTAGTCAGGTGGCCTTGATGCATCTCCAGTTTGCGCTCAAACAGCTCAAACAGCGTAAAGGCATCGGCAGTACCGCCAGCAAAGCCCGCAATCACTTTATTGTTATAAAGGCGGCGTACTTTTTTGGCATTACCCTTCATTACGGTATTACCCAGAGTGACCTGGCCATCACCACCAATAACGACATGACCATTACGACGTACACTTACAATTGTTGTCACGAGCGGACCCTCGTTGCAGACTGAATGAGTCCCCGTACTGCCTGTCAAAAAACAGCACGGGGTATATTGAGATTATAAATGGGGGAGGATTGCGACTTTTCAACCCCCTACAGCGAGGGGAATGCATCCTGATTGACCCGCGCCTTTCAAACGTTGCAAGGTACTATCAGCGGCTGCTTTGGTACTGTAAGGGCCAAGGACCACACGATTCCAGCCACCACCGCTGGTAATGCGGCTTTCGATACCGCCAAATGCCAATTGGGCGCGGATAGATTCGGCCTGATCGATGGCTTTGAATGAACCACACTGCACCATCCAACGTTGTGCTTTTTCTTTCTCTTTTTCCGGTTTCGGCGGTGTAACGGCCGGTGTTACCGGAGCTGCCGGTTGCGCGCGTTGTGGGGTAGCCACAGGCGATTGTACCTGCGTCTGCTGCTGTACCGGCGCGGTAGTCTGGCGCGGCGGTGTTAGCGGCTGCTGTTGCAGGGTCGTGACCGGTGGTTTGATGGTCACAGCAGAGCGTGGCACCGTCATCCCTTGGTTATACGGAACCTCTGATAACTGCGTTGGCTGCTGGCGCATATCTGCCTGCATCTGCTCTAGCAATTGGCGCTGCTCATTAGTCAGTTGCGTTTTAGAATTGGCTTCGCCACCAGCAGAGGGCTCTGTAGGTGTTGGGACGCCAATCTGACGGTTTTCCAGCTCTTTAATATAACGCCAGCGTTCTTCGGGTTTGGGCGGTAACCCATTACCGGTACGAGGATCATGGCTGGGCAATAACGGAAGCTCACCCGGCTTATTATGGGTGATGAAATAGAGGCCACCAACAAATACCACTAATAGCGCGACGGCCAGCGCCACCACGGTTTTAGATACTGCTGGCGCACTGCGTTTTTTCCGGCTGGTGCTTTTGCGCCGCGCTCCTGAGCGCCCTCGGCTTACATAATCTCTTTGTGCCACTATCGTTTCGCTGCGTCTTGATGATGGAATAAGTCCGTCATGTTACTGAACCCCTGAATATTTGCCTAGCGTTTAGGCGCAGCAGTACTTTCCCTGACAATTAACTCGGTGTCTAACAACCGGGAGCCACTTTGTACTGAATGCCCTTGTAGCTGCTCAAGTAATAGTAACATGGCTTGCTGACCAATTTGATAACGTGGTTGAGCCACGGTGGTCAAAGGGGGATCACAATACTGTGACAACTTCAGATCGTCAAAGCCTACCAGCGAGACATCCTGCGGGATACGTAGTCCCATTCTCTTTGCCTGCCACATCGCGCCTATCGCCATCACATCATTGTGACAAAATATTGCTGTTGGGGGATGAGGTAATGCCATCAGCACCGCAAAGGTTTCTGCGCCAGCTTCATAGCTAAAGTCACCGCGCATAATATAGTCACTGTCGACAGCGATACCATTACGACGCAGTGCCTGAATATAGCCCTGGAGCCGATAATGACTTAGCGGCAAACTTTCCGGCCCGGCAACACAGGCAATACGTTTGTGCCCCAATTCATGTAGATAATTAACCGCTTCATAAGCGGCAGTCAGATTATCGATATGTACCGTTGGCAGTTCCAGTTCAGGAGCGAACTCGTTTGCCATCACCATTGGCGGCAAATTGCGCTGCTCTTCTTTGCTGGCATCAAAAGGCAGATTGGAACCTAACAACAACATGCCATCAATTTGCTTGGTAATGATCAGGTTAACGAAGCTACGCTCTTGCTGGGTTTGTTGTGCGCAATCGCCAATTAAGATCAGATAACCTTGCTGGGCTGCCGCATACTCAATCCCTTGAATGATATCAGCAAAAAACGGGTCACTAATATCCGGTACAATAACCAGAATCGTGCGCGATTCATTACGTTTAATATTGCGGGACAAAGCATGAGGAGAATAACCCACCGCCAGAACAGCTTGCTCCACTTTTTGCCGGGTTACTGTTGACACTTTTTCCGGGTTCATCAGTGCGCGTGACACCGTCGCAGTTGAAACACCTGCCATTTCAGCAACGTCTTTCATGGTAGCCATCGTGAATTCTTTCTTATGTTCCAACGCCTTTCTCCTTGCTCTGGCTCCGAGCCAGCACTGATGCTTAATGCAGGCTTTCCGTCATTCTATACAGATAGTGGGGGTAATTTGTTACCTAATTTGCATAAAAAGTGTGACATAAGTAGGTTTTTTCGAACTGGCTCGCAGAAAGCGGGGTAATCGATTGCTTTGTGGCACAGATCAAACAATAAATTCCCCAAGTGAAAGAGAGAGTACTCAACGTTATTGGCATTAATTAAGGCGGGGAATTAGCTGTCTATTGGGTCAACATCCAACGTCCACTTAACCTTACGTGCCTGCGGCAATGTATTGATTAGCGGCTGAGAGGTTTTAATCAGCCGTTGTAGCAATTGCCGTGAAGGGTGCTGTAACAGCAATTGCCAACGGAAGCGTCCACTGCGTTTGGCCTGCAATGCGGGCACTGGCCCCATAATCCACAATGCATCATCTTTGAGTGGGCTGGCCTCCAGCAAATTACGCAATTGTTGCAGGAACAGCGCGGATTGCTGGTTATCGTGATCTTCACTGCGCACGATGATATGGCTGGTATAAGGCGGTAAAAATACGCTTTTACGTTCCTCTAGGGCCTGTTTGGCAAAGGCATCGTAGCCCTGTTGCAGCAAAATTTGCAGCAGTGGATGCTCAGGGTGGTGTGTTTGTAAAATAACTTCACCTTGCTTACCCGCGCGCCCGGCACGACCTGAAACTTGTGTATAAAGCTGGGCAAACCGTTCTGCCGAACGGAAATCTGCCGAGAACAGTGCGCCATCGACATCCAGCAAGGCCACTAGCGTGACATCAGGGAAGTGATGCCCTTTAGCCAACATTTGGGTACCAATCAAGATGCGCGATCCCCCTTGATGGACATCAGCCAAATGCTGTTCCAGCGAGCCTTTGCGGCTGGTGGTATCGCGGTCAATTCGAGTGATGGGAGTATCCGGGAACAGAGGAGCCAGTTCGTTCTCTAACTGTTCAGTGCCAACACCGACAGAGACCAGATGGGTTGAACCACATTTTGGGCATTGCTGAGGCACCGGGCGCTGGCTGTCGCAATGGTGGCAGCGCAACTGACGGTGATTTTGATGCAAGGTGTAATAGTGGTCGCAACGCTGGCATTCAGCAATCCAGCCACACTCATGGCACAGTAGCGCGGGAGCATAGCCACGGCGGTTCAGGAACAAAATTACCTGATTATCGGCCTGTAAATGGGTTTTCATCCGTTTTAGCAGTGGCTGAGAGAGGCCAACTTTAAGCGGTAAGCCTTTTAAATCGAGCAAATGCTGTACGGCGGGTTTGGCATTCCCCGCCCGTTTAGATAGCGTCAACTGGCGATATTTACCCATTTGCACATTGTGCAGGGTCTCAAGCGCCGGGGTCGCCGTGCCCATCACGATAGGAATGCCTTCTTCACGGGCCCGAAATACGGCTAAATCCCGGGCATGATACCGCCAGCCTTCTTGCTGTTTATAAGAGCTGTCGTGCTCTTCATCGATAATAATGACCCCGAGGCGGGAAAACGGCGTAAACAGTGCCGAGCGGGTACCAATAACAATTGCGGCTTCGCCGTTACGCGCCCGTAGCCAGACGGACAAACGTTCGCTGTCATTTAAACCTGAATGGAGCACCTCAACGGGGGCGTTAAACCGTTCGCGAAAACGAGCGATAGTCTGTGGGGTCAGGCCGATCTCAGGGACTAAAACCAACGCCTGGCGGCCTTGTGCCAGAATATTTTCCAGCACGCTCAGATAAACTTCTGTTTTACCGGAGCCGGTCACCCCAGCCAGCAGCCAGACTGCAAACTGGGTATCTTCACTGCGAATCGCCCCAACGGCGGTTGCCTGCTCGGTATTCAGCCGCAGGCGCTCACCCAGAACGGCGAAGCCGTTGCGCCAATCGGTAGTCGCGATTTCCTGTGCCCGCAGGTCAATTAGCCCTTTACTGCGTAATGCCTGCAATGCGCTTTCGGTGAGTGCCATTTCATTAACTTGATGGCGATAGACCGGTTTTTGCAATAATGCGGCAAGCGCTTGTTGCTGCTTCGGGGCGCGTTTTAAGCTTTCCGGTGGTGTGGCTCGCCCTTGTTCGGTTGCGAACCACTGCCACAACGGCGCAGATTGGGCAGGCTTCCCTTGGCGCAACAGAATAGGTAGAGCATGGAACAGCACTTCACCTATCGGGTAATGATAATACTCGGTTGCCCAGCAGAGAATGCGCCACAAGCTGGGTGGGAATAAGCTGCGCTCATCCAGAACGGCGTCAATGGCTTTCAGTTGTTCAAGGGGGAATGTGCTGGTATCACTGATACCCACCACAATTCCGATGGCTTTGCGTTTACCAAATGGCACACTAACGCGAGCACCGACCACCGGGCAGGCCATGGCGCTGTCTAAACGGTAATCAAAGCTACGGGCCAACGGTACGGGTAATGCCACTTGAACAACGGACATGTGTTTTCATCCTGATAACTAAAATTGGTCTAAATAAGTACAATTGGCCTATACCCTAAATAATTCGAGTTGCAGGAAGGCGGCAAGCGAGAAAATCCCGATGAGCTTACATGAGTAAGTGATTCGGGTTATTGAGCACAGCCAACGCACATGCAACTTGAAGTATGACGGGTCTAAATAAAGATTGAACAGTTTACACTGCGTGCTTCACAATGTGCGGATTCGATTGCGCGGTTTGGTCAAATTCTGTATGATTCGCCGCCTTTGGTATAATTCGATATCAAATCCTGTTAACAACCGTTGCTTACTTTATCCGCAGCTGTTCGTTAACAATCAAATTGTTATTTATCAATCGTGTGGTGTCTGGCGGAACAGGGCTGGATAGCGACACGGCCTAAATATAGAGGTTTTCCATGAAACAAGGTATCCACCCTAAATACGAACAAGTTACTGCTTCTTGCTCTTGCGGTAACGTTATCAAGATCAACTCTACTGTTGGTCATGACCTGAATCTGGACGTGTGCGGCGAATGCCACCCGTTCTACACTGGCAAGCAGCGTGATGTTGCTACCGGTGGCCGTGTTGACCGCTTTAACAAGCGTTTCAGCATGCCGGGCGCTAAGAAGTAATTATTGCCCGTCAGATGAAAAAGGCACCTTCGGGTGCCTTTTTTGTTTCTACATTTCAGGTTCACTATGACTAATGAACCGAGTGGTAGCTGGGGATTAGTATTCCCAGGTATCGGGGTCAACACCCAACTCACGCATTAAAATTTTCGCGGCTTCCGGGATTTCATCGCTACGTTCTTTACGCAGGTCTTCGTCATTCGGTAGCGGCTGGCCGGTAAATGCATGCAAAAAGGCCTCACACAACAATTCACTGTTGGTGGCGTGGCGCAGGTTGTTCACCTGGCGGCGGGTCCGTTCATCGGTGAGGATTTTTAACACCTTCAGCGGAATGGATACCGTAATTTTTTTGACCTGTTCGCTTTTCTTACCGTGTTCAGCGTAAGGGCTGACATACTCGCCGTTCCACTCAGCCATGGGACACCTTAAATTTGTCGGGAAAATACAAAATTCTGAAAACCGGCCAATTATGCCCGATCTTCGCTGTTCTCACTAAATAAATGTCGATTTTACTAGAGCAACATCACCCATTTAATCATTTTACTACTTATTGATAGCCGTTACCTTTCGATATGGTCTTTGCGGTTAAACAAAACACCACCGAAAACTCACTGACATCATTAAGATAGTTAAAGCCTCTACAATTTTAGCGGTTATTATTCCATTGCTCAATCTATACGCAAAGAAGTTTAGATGTCCAGATGTATTGACGTCCGTAATTTGTGCGTCTAATCTGGCGTAACATTTTCTTGATAACCGGCTGGTGGAAATCCATATGACGCGTAAACAGGCAACAATAGCAGTCCGTAGCGGGTTGAACGATGACGAGCAATACGGCTGCGTTGTCCCCCCGATTCACCTCTCCAGTACCTATAATTTTATCGATTTTAATCAGCCGCGCGCACATGATTATTCACGTCGCGGGAATCCGACGCGCGATGTGGTACAGCGTGCACTGGCGGAACTGGAAGGTGGTGCGGGTGCAGTCATGACCAGCAGCGGGATGTCGGCGATTCATTTGGTTTGCACCACATTCCTAAAACCGGGTGACTTGCTGGTCGCCCCACACGACTGTTACGGCGGCAGTTATCGTTTATTCGATAGTCTGAGCAAGCGCGGTGCTTATCGGGTGCTGTTTGTCGATCAGGGTGATGAAACGGCATTGAGCCGGGCCTTGGCGGAAAAACCCAAGCTTATATTGATTGAAACACCCAGTAATCCGCTGCTACGGGTGGTAGATATTGCCGCTATCTGCAAGGCGGCACATGCAGTAGGTGCTCTGACGGTTTGTGATAACACGTTCCTCAGCCCTGCCTTGCAGCAGCCACTCTCTTTAGGGGCGGATTTGGTGGTTCACTCCTGTACTAAATACCTAAATGGTCACTCTGATGTGGTCGCTGGTGCGGTAATTGCCAAAGATCCTGAGCTGGCGGTTGAGCTGGCATGGTGGGCGAATAATATCGGGGTAACGGGGGCAGCATTTGATAGCTACCTGTTATTACGCGGTTTGCGTACCTTGTCGCCACGTATGGCTCAGCAGCAACGTAACGCGGATGAGATTGTTCGTTATTTACAGCAGCAGCCTTTAGTGAAAAAGCTGTATCATCCTTCTCTGCCACAACATCCCGGCCACGAAATTGCCTGCCGTCAGCAGTCTGGTTTCGGTGCGATGCTCAGTTTTGAGCTTGATGGTGATGAACAGCTACTGCGTCGCTTCCTCTCAGCCCTTGAGTTATTTACTCTGGCGGAGTCTTTGGGCGGTGTGGAAAGTCTGATTTCCCATGCAGCGACCATGACCCATGCCGGTATGGCACCAGAAGCGCGCATTGCCGCAGGTATTACTGACAGCTTGTTGCGCATTTCCGTGGGTATTGAAGACAGCGAAGATTTGATTGCCGATTTGGAAAATGCTTTCCAGTTGGCGGGAACGAGGTAAGCATGAATGCAACAGCGGTAGCAGCGGCGGTGACCGGCCGTCAACTGCATAAGTTTGGTGGTAGTAGCCTTGCGGATGTGAAGTGTTACCTGCGGGTGGCCAATATTATGGCCAATTACAGTCATCCTGGTGATCTGATGGTGGTGTCTGCGGCAGGCAGTACCACCAACCAACTGATTAGCTGGTTGAAACTGAGCCAAAGTGATCGTCTTTCTGCTCATCAGGTGCAACAAAATTTACGTCGTTATCAACATGATCTGATCAGTGGTTTATTGTCTCCAGAAATGGCCGAACCGCTGATTAGTGAGTTTATCCATGATTTGGAGCGTCTGGCGGGCCTGCTGGATAACAAAGTCGACGATGCAATTTACGCCGAAGTGGTGGGGCACGGTGAGATTTGGTCCGCCCGTTTGATGGCGGCGGTTTTAAACAAGCAGGATATGAACGCCACCTGGCTGGATGCCCGTAGTTTCCTGCGTGCAGAGCGTGCGGCACAACCACAAATCGATGAAGGCCGTTCTTACCCGCTGTTACAACAATTAATGGCCCAGCACCCACATCAACGTTTGGTGGTGACAGGGTTTATCTCGCGCAGTAATTCCGGTGAAACCGTGCTGCTGGGGCGTAACGGCAGTGACTACTCGGCGACACAAGTCGGGGCGCTGGCGGGTGTCGAGCGCGTGACCATCTGGAGTGATGTTGCTGGGGTATACAGTGCTGACCCACGCAAAGTAAAAGATGCCTGTCTGTTACCGTTGCTACGATTGGATGAAGCCAGTGAATTGGCCCGTCTGGCAGCACCGGTGCTGCATACCCGCACGCTACAGCCGGTTTCAGGCAGCGATATCGATTTACAACTGCGTTGTAGTTATCAGCCAGAGCAGGGTTCAACCCGCATTGAGCGCGTACTGGCATCAGGTTCGGGGGCGAAAATCGTTACCAGCCATGATGATGTCTGCCTGATCGAATTGCAGATTGCCGGTCATCACGATTTCTCGCTGGCGCAGAAAGAGATTGATTTGCTACTCAAACGTGCGCAAATCAAACCGCTAGCCACCGGTATTCATCCCGATCGCAATCTGTTGCAACTCTGCTATACCTCCGAAGTAGTTAACAGTGCACTAAGAGTGCTGGAAGATGCCGCGCTGCCGGGTAAATTATCCCTACGCGAAGGGCTGGCACTGGTCGCACTGGTGGGCGCGGGGGTTTGCAAGAACCCACTGCACAGCCACCGGTTCTACCAACAGTTAAAAGATCAGCCAGTTGAGTTTATTTGGCAGGCAGAAGATGGGATCAGCATGGTGGCCGTTTTGCGCCTTGGTCCGACTGAACACCTGATTCAGGGCTTGCACCAGTCACTGTTCCGTGCAGAAAAACGCATTGGTCTGATGCTGTTTGGCAAAGGTAATATTGGTGCCCGCTGGCTGGAACTGTTCGCCCGCGAGCAGAAGAATATCTCGGCGCGCAGTGGTTTTGAGTTTGTGCTAGCAGGTGTGGTGGATAGCCGCCGCAGCCTGTTAAGTTACGATGGGCTGGATGCCAGTCGGACATTGGCATTTTATGATGACGAAGCCAAAGAGCAGGATGAAGAGTCGCTGTTTTTATGGATGCGAGCACACCCGTTTGATGATTTGGTGGTGCTGGATGTGACCGCTAGTGAGTCGCTGGCCGGACAATATCTGGATTTCGCCAGCTACGGTTTCCACGTTATCAGCGCCAACAAACTGGCCGGAGCATCCAGTAGCAATAACTACCGCCAAATTCGCGATGCTTTTGCCAAAACCGGCCGCCACTGGCTGTACAACGCCACGGTGGGCGCTGGCTTACCGGTTAACCACACGGTGCGTGATCTACGTGATAGCGGCGACAGTATCTTGGCGATCAGTGGTATCTTCTCCGGCACGCTGTCGTGGTTATTCCTGCAATTTGACGGCACGGTACCCTTTACCGAATTAGTAGATCAAGCCTGGCAACAAGGTCTGACTGAGCCAGATCCACGGGTGGATCTTTCAGGCCAGGATGTGATGCGTAAACTGGTGATTCTGGCCCGTGAAGCGGGTTATGACATTGAACCGAATCAGGTGCGGGTGGAGTCGCTGGTGCCTGCTGGTGCTGATGTGGGGTCGGTAGATCAGTTCTTTGAAAATGGCGAAGCATTGAATCAGCAAATGATTCAGCGCTTAGAAGCCGCGAATGAGATGGGGTTGGTGTTACGTTACGTGGCACGCTTTGATGCTAATGGTAAGGCTCGAGTGGGCGTTGAAGCAGTCCGTGCTGACCATCCGCTGGCCTCATTGCTGCCGTGCGATAACGTCTTTGCCATTGAGAGCCGTTGGTATCGCGATAACCCACTGGTCATTCGTGGCCCAGGTGCCGGGCGTGATGTTACTGCTGGTGCAATTCAGTCTGATTTAAACCGCCTGTCTCAATTGCTGTAATTTGCATTAACTCGCCTCTTCTGCTTAAGCGGAGGAGGCGAAACTGCCTCTTTAACCCATCCCCTCTTTAATGCCGGTCCCCAAGAGCGCATATTGCTGACAGGCAGTAAGCGAATACCGCGAACCCCTGTAACTTCAAGGGTTAGAGGTCTACATGAATTTTCCGCGTATGGCGTGTGAAGATTAATCATCACCCTAAACTTATTTAAAAGTTGACTCTTTAGCCAACTTCCGTCATTTTCTATTTAGCCGTCTAAACGTATAGACGCTCATAAATGAGCGGTAACAGATAACATAAGTCGTCATAACGACAATGGAGTAACAGGGTATGAGTTTTTTCCACGCCAACCAGCGGGAAGCGCTGAATCAAAGTCTGTCAGAGTTGCAGGGTCAGATTAATGTTTCTTTTGAGTTTTTCCCGCCGCGTACCAGCGAGATGGAAGAGACCCTGTGGAGTTCGATTGATCGTCTGAGCACCCTGAAACCCAAGTTTGTCTCGGTGACTTATGGCGCGAACTCTGGCGAGCGCGATCGTACCCACAGCATCATCAAAGGGATAAAAGAGCGCACTGGCCTGGAAGCCGCACCACATCTGACCTGCATTGATGCTTCACCGACTCAGTTACGTGATATTGCTACCGATTACTGGAACAGCGGTATCCGTCATATCGTTGCTCTGCGAGGGGATTTGCCACCGGATAGTGGTAAACCAGAAATGTACGCATCTGATTTGGTGACCTTGCTGAAAGACGTAGGGGATTTTGATATCTCGGTGGCGGCTTATCCAGAAGTCCATCCTGAAGCTAAAAGCGCGCAAGCTGACCTGATCAACCTCAAACGTAAGATTGATGCGGGTGCTAACCGGGCAATTACCCAGTTCTTCTTTGATGTTGAGAGCTATCTGCGTTTTCGCGACCGCTGTGTGGCTACCGGCATCGACGTTGAAATCGTGCCGGGCATTTTACCGGTATCCAATTTTAAACAGCTTCAGCGCTTTGCCACCATGACCAACGTGCGGGTACCACACTGGATGACCAGTATTTTCGAAGGGCTGGATAATGATCCTGAGACGCGCAAAATGGTGGGTGCCTCAGTGGCGATGGATATGGTGAAGATTTTAAGCCGTGAAGGGGTGAAGGATTTCCATTTCTATACCTTGAATCGGGCAGAGTTGAGTTATGCGATTTGCCATACTCTTGGGGTGAGGCCGTAAGTTGTTAAAGGGGCGCTGGCCCCTTTTCATCATAATCATCAAGTAAACAAAAGATAATCAGGGGAATCGCTTCCCCCAAAATCAATGGTTAACCTGTATTGCGCATGCCCGCAGCGACACCGGCGATAGTCACCATCAATGCCTGCTCAACACGGGCATCTGGGTGCTCATGCTGGCGCGAACGGTGCAACAGCTCAGCTTGCAGCACGTTCAGTGGATCGGTATACACATTACGCAACGCGATCGATTCCGCAATCCACGGTAAATCAGCCATCAAGTGGTCATCGTTGGCGATAGCCAGCACCACTTTAATATCCGCGGCTAACTGGTCACGTAATTGCTGACCCAACGGCCACAGTGATTTATCCACTAAACGTTGGTCGTAATACTCCGCCAGCCACAAATCAGCTTTGGCGAACACCATTTCCAGCATCCCGATACGGGTAGAGAAGAATGGCCAGTCACGACACATCGTGGCTAATACTTCTTTCTTACCGGCATCAATCGCTTTTTGCAAACCGGCCCCCGCACCCAGCCAGGCAGGTAGCATCAGGCGGTTTTGTGTCCAAGCGAAAATCCATGGAATGGCACGTAAGCTCTCGACTCCGCCATCCGCACGGCGTTTTGCCGGGCGAGAACCCAATGGCAACTTACCTAATTCCAGCTCTGGGGTCGCGGCGCGGAAGTAAGGGACAAACTCAGGATTCTCACGCACGTAGCCGCGATACATATCGCAGGAAGCGTCCGATAGAATGTCCATCACCTCAACCCACTCTTTCTTCGGCTCTGGCGGCGGTAACAGATTGGCTTCCAGAATCGCTCCGGCATACAGCGCCAGACTGCTGATAGTGACTTCCGGCAGCCCAAATTTAAAGCGGATCATCTCGCCTTGTTCAGTGACGCGTAAGCCGCCTTTTAAGCTACCCGGAGGCTGAGAGAGCAGAGCTGCATGTGCAGGCGCACCGCCACGGCCGATAGAACCGCCACGACCGTGGAACAGCGTCAGAGAGATACCAGCCTTCTCACAGGTTTTGATCAACGCATCTTGCGCCCGATATTGCGCCCAGGATGCTGCCATTACGCCGGCATCTTTTGCCGAGTCGGAATAGCCAATCATCACCATCTGCTTGCCTTGGATCAGGCCGCGATACCAGTCGATATTTAGCAACTGGGTCATTACTTCGTCGGCATTGTTCAGGTCATCAAGGGTTTCGAACAATGGCGCAACTGGCAGCGTGAATGGGCAACCCGCTTCTTTCAGCAGTAAATGTACTGCCAGCACGTCTGATGGCACTTTAGCCATGGAGATAACGTAAGCGGCGATAGAGCCTTGTGGTGCTTCGGCAATCACCCGGCACGTTTCCAGCACTTCTTGTGTATTAGCACTCGGTTCCCATTTCAGCGGAACCAGTGGGCGCTTGGAGTTCAGCTCGCGGATCAGGAAGGCTTGTTTGTCCGCCTCAGACCAGCTTTCATAATCGCCGAGGCCCAGATAACGGGTCAGTTCAGCGATGGCATCGGTGTGGCGGGTACTTTCCTGGCGTACATCGATACGCACCAATGGCACACCAAAACAGCGTACGCGGCGCAGGGTGTCCAGCAGTTGGCCGTTAGCAATGATCTCCATGCCACAGGCTTTCAGAGACTGATAACAGGCGTAAAGTGGGTCCCACAGTTGGTCATTACTCACCAGCAAATCAGTCGGTGGCAAGACACGTTCGCCTTTCAGACGGTCTTCCAGATAAGCCTGAGTATTGGTCAACTGGGTACGGACGCGTTTCATTAATTCGCGATAAGGTTCGACCACCTCTTCGCCACCGGCCAATTCACGCAGTTCCGGGGTACATTCCGACATGGACAGCTCTGATACCAACACTTGAATATCACGCAAGAACAGGTCGGTGGCTTTCCAACGGCTGAGTAACAGCACATGGCGGGTAATTTCAGCGGTAACGTTCGGGTTACCGTCACGGTCCCCCCCCATCCAAGAGGTGAAGCGTATTGGCACGGCCTCTACAGGCAAGCGGTAATCGAGCGAGTTTTGTAACTGCTCGTTAAACTCACGCAGGAATGCGGGCACACCTTCCCACAGGCTGTTTTCAACCACGGCAAAGCCCCATTTGGCTTCATCTACTGGGGAAGGGCGTATTTTACGAATTTCGTCAGTATGCCACGATTGTGCAACTAACTGGCGCAAACGACGCATGATCTTGTTGCGTTCGTAATCGGCTAAGTCATTGTGATCCAACTGGCTCAGGCAGGTATTCACTTCCACCAGTTTGTGGATCAGGGTGCGACGTGTAATTTCGGTTGGGTGAGCGGTTAACACCAACTCAATGGATAACTCATCAACCGCGCTGCGCATATCTTTCTCACTCAGCTTTTTATCTTTTAAGCGAGTGAAAAGCTGGGCCAGAGCTTCTGGGTTACTTGCGGCTTCACCGTGTGGTGAAATACTGTGATATTGCTCTGCCGTATTCGTCAGATTGAGGAATTGGCTAAAAGCACGGGCTACCGGCAGCAGCTCGTCGTTGGACAGATTTTGCAGCGTGGTCAGCAGTTCTTGACGGCTCGCTTCATTACCAGCACGCGAAGATTTGGATAATTTACGGATGGTTTCTACTTTTTCAAGGATGTGTTCACCAAGCGCTTCTTTGATGGTGTCCCCGAGTAGCGTACCGAGCATACTGACGTTACTTCGCATTGCGGAATATTGTTCGTTCATATGACCCCTGACCCATATCCCCTTCGCCCTTGACGCCGCAGGGTGGTTAGCGACGCTTACTCACCTGAATCACTGACCGGTGTCAGCTTATCGGGATTAATGAGCCTCAAAGAGGCTCACCCTGCGGGCTAGCATAAATGCTGTTCAAATCGGTCTTCAACCGATTTGTCTTTCACTTGCTGCCTACCTGCAACGCCAATGACTTTGGGTATAAACTTTTATGGTTTCTTTTTGTAAATTAATTTCACCCAAAAGGCCGAGATGGACAATTCCACTCGCCACGTTCAATTCCATACTCCAATTGACACTATTTTTAGCAAAAAAACATCAATTTTAGGGATATTGCTGAAATTTAATTACCAAGGTCAGGTTATCAGTCTTCCTAATAGGCAAAATTGATCGCCTACCCCATAAGAGGTAATTACTGCTGGCAGAAATGGTCAACCAACTGACCAATCAGCTCGCGGGTTGGCTCGATAAAGGCCATATCGATAAATTCATCTGGCTGATGGGCTTGATCGATCGAACCGGGTCCCAGCACCAGAGTTGGGCACACTTGCTGGATAAACGGCGCTTCGGTGCAGTAGTTCACCACCGCGGTACGCTCACCCAATAATTTCTCGATAACCCCTACCATATGGTGATCGGTTGGGCATTCATAGCCTGGGATCGGTGGATGCAGTTCGTCAATGCTCAAACGGCCTGGCCAGCGCTGGCTTACCGGTGTCAGCGCTTCGGTCATTAACTCATTCAGATCACTTAATGTCAGGCCCGGCAACGGGCGGATATCCATATGCAATTCGCAGCAAGCACAGATACGGTTTGCCGCATCACCGCCGTTAATATGACCAAAATTCATGGTGGGATACGGAATAGTAAACGCCGGATTGTGATAACGCTCTTGCAACTTGGTGCGTAGCTTCATCAATTGAGTGATAGATTCATGCATTAAATCAATGGCATTCACCCCACGTGCCGGATCGCTAGAATGCCCAGACTGACCGGTAATTCGGATAGCATTGGAAATATGCCCTTTGTGCGCCCGCACCGGTTGCAGCGAGGTTGGCTCACCGATAATGGCAAAATCTGGGCGCAACTGGCTGGAGGCGGCAAAGTAGCGCGCGCCTGCCATGGTGGTTTCTTCATCGGCGGTTGCCAGAATATACAGCGGCTTGCTCAGTTTGCTGGCATCGATATCGCGCACCGCATCCAGAATAAAGGCGAAAAAGCCTTTCATGTCGGCGGTACCCAAACCATACAACTTATTGTCATGTTCGGTCAGGGTGAACGGTGAGCGCGTCCAACGCCCTTCATCAAAAGGCACTGTATCGGTATGACCCGCCAGCAATAATCCACCATTGCCTTCTCCAATGCTGGCAAGCAGATTAAATTTGTGGCGTGTATCGGGCACGGGTTGGATCTCGACACGAAAACCCAAGTCTGCAAACCATCCGGCCAACAAGTTGATTAACGCCTCATTACTTTGATCGAGAGCGCTATCGGTTGCGCTGATCGATGGCGTCGCGATTAACGCCCGATACAGCTCAATAAATGGAGGTAATTTCATCTTCACTGTTGACAGCCTTTGGTTAGGATAGTATCAATATTCATGCAGTAATTATGAATAAAAATACATTAAGCTTGAGCGTAAGGGAACCGAAAAACACCCTTAAATTTACGAAAATGTCAACGCTCAATCACGAGGGGAACAGCAAAACCTTGCTGAAAACCCAAATACCGGTTTTGACTACTTATGTCTTTATACCGAATTACATTTTTATACCCAAAGTACTTGGAGTTGCAGGTAGGCGGCAAGTGAGTAATAAGCACTGCTGCAACGTCAAGTAAGCAGGGTAAGGTGAACTGAACCCATGTTGAATACGCTAATTGTTGGTGCCAGTGGTTATGCCGGAGCGGAGCTTACGGCTTACCTGAGTCGTCACCCACATATGAACATAACCGGTTTAACGGTTTCAGCGCAAAGTGCAGATGCAGGAAAATTACTTTCTGACCTGCATCCGCAGCTAAAAGGCATTATTGATCTCCCGCTGCAACCCTTGGTGGATGTGGCTCAGGCGGCAAAAGGGGTTGATGTTGTGTTCCTCGCTACCGCCCACGAGGTCAGCCATGATTTAGCGCCGCAATTTTTAGCTGCCGGTTGTGTAGTATTCGATCTCTCCGGTGCGTTTCGGGTTAAAGATACGGCGTTTTACCGTCAGTATTATGGTTTTGAACATAAACATCCCGATTGGCTGGATAAAGCCGTCTATGGGCTTGCTGAATGGCAGGCAGAAGAGATTAAGCAGGCACAGTTGATCGCGGTACCAGGCTGTTATCCAACCGCATCGCAATTAGCGCTTAAGCCGTTGGTTGATAGCAAATTATTGAATGAAGCACAGTGGCCGGTGATTAATGCGGTCAGTGGCGTCAGCGGCGCAGGGCGTAAGGCCAGTATCGGCAACAGTTTCTGTGAAGTGAGTTTACAGCCCTACGGCTTGTTTAATCATCGTCATCATCCAGAAATTGTGGCTCACCTTGGCACGCCAGTTATTTTTACCCCGCACTTGGGTAATTTCGCCCGGGGCATTTTGGCGACCATTACCTGCCGTCTGAACGCGGGTATTACGGCGCAAGATATTGCCGACGCGTATCACCATGCTTATCAGGATAAACCGCTGGTGCGGTTGTATCAGCAGGGTGTTCCCGCGTTGAAAGCGGTGGTTGGTTTGCCTTTCTGCGATATTGGTTTCTCGGTGCAAGGCGAACATTTAATTATTGTCGCTACTGAAGATAACCTACTGAAAGGTGCGGCAGCTCAGGCTGTACAATGCATGAATATACGTTTTGGTTTTACAGAAACCGAGTCTCTGTTGTGGGGCAAGGTAAGTCACTAGCCGAAATTGCTGGTTGCGGTCATGCCTGTAAACCCATAAATTTTACCCGATTAAATAAGGCGCAAAAATGATGAATCCGTTAGTCATTAAATTAGGTGGCGTGTTGCTCGACAGCGAAGAAGCGCTGGAACGCCTGTTTACTGCATTGGTGACTTATCGCGAAAAGCATGAGCGCCCGCTAGTGATTATGCACGGTGGCGGTTGTCTGGTTGACATTCTGATGAAAAAACTCGCTTTGCCAGTAGTGAAGAAAAACGGCTTACGCGTCACCCCTGCTGATCAGATTGATATCATTACCGGCGCACTGGCTGGCACCGCTAACAAAACCCTGCTGTCTTGGGCGGTGAAACATAATATTAATGCTGTTGGCTTGTGTCTGGGCGATGGTGGAACCGTCTCGGTAACGCTACTGGATGCCGAGCTGGGGCATGTGGGTAATGCTCAGCCGGGATCACCTACTTTGGTGAATACCTTGCTGGCTGCGGATTACATGCCCATTATCAGCTCCATTGGTATTACTGCCGACGGCCAACTGATGAATGTGAATGCCGATCAGGCAGCCACCGCGTTAGCCGCCACCCTTGGGGCAGATTTGATCTTGTTGTCTGATGTTAGTGGCATACTGGATGGTAAAGGCCAACGGATTGCTGAAATGACGGCGCAAAAGGCCGAGCAACTCATTGCTCAAGGCATCATCACCGATGGTATGGTAGTTAAAGTGAACGCAGCACTGGATGCAGCACGCTCACTAGGCCGCCCGGTAGATATTGCCAGTTGGCGTCATGCGGATCAGTTACCGGCACTGTTTAATGGTGAGCCAATTGGCACACGTATTCTGGCCTAAATACCCTTCTTATTTGAAGTTGCAGCGCTGTTAGCGGCTCTTACTCACCCGAATCACTGACTTGAGTCAGCTCAACGGGATTCGTGCGTTTGCTGCCTTGCTGCCACTCCAACTACTTTGGGTATATTATGAGTTTTTATTCTGAAACTAGGGAAGAAAGATTATGGCATTGTGGGGCGGGCGGTTCAGTCAGGCGGCAGATCAGCGTTTCAAGCAATTCAACGATTCACTGCGGTTTGATTATCGGCTGGCGGAGCAGGATATTATCGGTTCTGTTGCCTGGTCGAAAGCGCTAGTGACGGTTGGGGTATTAACGGCTACCGAACAGCAACAACTGGAACAGGCACTTGATGCATTGCAAAAAGAAGTGCAGGCCGATCCGCAGGCTATCTTGCACAGTGATGCTGAAGATATTCACAGTTGGGTCGAAACCAAACTGATTGATAAAGTTGGCGATTTAGGTAAAAAACTGCATACCGGCCGTAGCCGTAATGATCAGGTGGCGACCGATCTGAAATTGTGGTGCAAATTCCAGATTACTGAATTACAAACTGCGGTTAAGCAGTTGCAGCAGGCGCTGGTTGCCACAGCCGAAGCGAATCAGGATGCCGTCATGCCGGGTTATACCCACTTGCAACGTGCTCAACCGGTGACTTTTGCTCACTGGTGTCTGGCGTATGCAGAAATGCTGTCGCGTGACCAAAGCCGACTGCAAGATACCCTGACGCGCTTGGATGTCAGCCCATTGGGCAGTGGGGCATTGGCAGGTACTGCCTATGACATCGATCGCGAACAACTGGCTAGCTGGTTAGGTTTCGCCTCTGCCACTCGCAACAGCCTCGACAGTGTTTCAGACCGCGACCACGTCTTAGAGCTACTGTCTGATGCCAGCATCGGCATGGTGCATTTGTCTCGTTTTGCTGAGGATCTGATCTTCTTCAACAGTGGCGAAGCGGCTTTTGTTGATTTATCGGATCGTGTGACCTCCGGTTCTTCCTTGATGCCACAGAAGAAAAACCCAGATGCGTTGGAATTAATCCGTGGTAAATGTGGCCGGGTACAAGGTGCATTGACCGGAATGATGATGACGTTGAAAGGCTTGCCTCTTGCTTATAACAAAGACATGCAGGAAGACAAAGAAGGGCTGTTTGATGCGTTGGATACCTGGCTCGATTGCCTGCATATGGCGGCGCTGGTATTAGACGGTATTCAGGTAAAACGGCCACGTTGTAAAGAAGCGGCAGAACAGGGTTACGCCAATGCCACTGAACTGGCTGATTATCTGGTCGCCAAGGGCGTACCCTTCCGTGAGGCGCACCATATTGTTGGTGAAGCGGTCGTTGAAGCTATTCGTCAGGGTAAAGCGCTGGAAGCACTCTTGCTGGCTGATTTGCAGAAGTTCAGCGCAGTGATTGGCGATGATGTTTATCCGATTCTGGCATTGCAATCTTGCCTGGATAAACGTGTTGCTAAAGGTGGGGTCTCACCACAGCAAGTGGCTTCTGCTATTGTCGAAGCGAAAGCACGCCTAATTTAATTAGTTAGCTATTAATATTGATAATGGGCCGCTTTATAGTGGCCCATTTTACATTTAAACGTATTTGAAATAATTTACATGTTATTTTTCATATTGTTTTATTTTGATTGACGTTACTCTAACGATTATTTTTCTTATTTAATCTACGTTATAAAACCAATATTTTCAGCCTAATAAGATTTTAATTTTAATATTCAGTTGAGTTTATACCTCTTAGTGATTATGATAATCATTATCAACCAGTGGCGTTGTAGTGAAACCTCTACTAAGATTAAAAATAGAGACATATAATTCAAAATAGCCGAAAACCTATTTTATTCCTGCATTACCTGATCCATTAATAAAGTGGCTGGGCTGCTATTAGATTTAATTCTTTATGATTTTTCTATTTTGAAAAAGGTCAGTCATATCGTTAATAGATAATGACTTTCCTTTGTTCAAACATCTCTGGTTATCCGGCATTAGATTTATTGCTGGCCATTATCACGTCTGCTATTCAAGAACTAAAATAGTTAACAGGTTAATTATATTCATATCGTAAGGATGAAATCTAATAAATGGACAATATAGTGAGAGATAAAAGAAAAATAATAACCTCAATGAATAAAATTGCCCTTGGTATATTTATAGCTCTGGCAACAGCGCAAGGCTATTCTGGCAAAGTTCGTGCGGAGGCAACGGTAACCCCTTCGGCTGAAAATGATATGCTATTGGATAAACTCAAGGTAGAAGGAGCGAATAACTCCCAGGACGGTGACTGGGTATATGATGAGCTGCACTCAGTCAGTGAAATCTCTCGCGAACAATTGGATAATCGCCCTGCCCGCCATGCGGCAGATATATTGGAACAAACTCCCGGTGTCTATTCCAGCGTCAGCCAGCAAGACCCCGCGCTTTCCGTGAATATCCGTGGTATCCAAGACTACGGCCGCGTCAATATGAATATTGACGGCATGCGGCAAAACTTTATGAAAAGCGGTCATGGTCAGCGCCATGGTGTGATGTATATCGATCCAGAAATATTGAGTAGTGTTGTGATTGAAAAGGGGGCCACCAGCGGTATGGGCGGTGCTGGCGTCATTGGTGGGGTTGCCACCTTTAATACAGTCAATGCCAGTGATTTCCTCGAACCGGGCAAAGAACTGGGGGGGCAAATACGTGCCATGACCGGTGATAATGGCACTCAGTTTATTGGTGGTGGTGTCCTGGCGCTGGGTAATGAATATGGTGATCTATTAATTGCTGCCAGTGAGCGCAATCTAAAAGATTATTGGCCCGGCAATAAAGGGGATATTGGTGCTCTTCGTTTTGGCAGAGAAGCCGCCCCAGTTTTAGGCAGAGAAATTACAAATAACAAAGTTGAATTTGCCAACTATAAAATGAGCTCACGGCTCGCTAAACTGGGCTGGAATTTGCCCGCCGACCAACGGCTGGTACTCAGCTATTTGCAAACGCAAATAAATAGCCCCAATGCCAGTATGTTAACGCAGATTGTCGATAAGTCAGATCCCTACCGTAGAATTAAAATGGGCTGGAAAAAGAGCAGCGTAAGTGATGTGCTGAACCGTAGTATAGGGTTGGATTATAGCCTCAAGCCTGAACATATTGCCTGGCTGGATGTGGCGGCTAAAATCTATTACGTTGATACCAATGATGAAACCGATACCCTGTGTTCTGATGCCGTTTTTTGTAAAAAGTTTTGGACTCAAACCCGTTTGAACACCCGTGGTTTACAACTGCAAAATACCAATTACTTTACCTTCGCCGACCACCATCAATTACAAGTCAAATATGGCCTCGAGTGGTTTAGTGACCGCTCCACCGGCAACTCAACTCAAGAAACAATGCTGGGTGTCACCCCACCCGGCAAGCGCACCATGACCAGCACCTTTGCCCAGTTGAATTACGAACATGCAGACTGGCTGCGGCTGGAAGGTGGCCTGCGTTATGATCAATTTCGCTTAAAGGGTAATACCTGGATGCAGAGCAAATCTTTCCTTAGCAACTATTCCCGTGAAAACCCATGCAACACAAAGATACATGAGCAACATCTCGCTGAAAACAGGCGGTGCTCCTATAATAACACGGTCAAAATGACCTGGGATGTGGATCGCCGTGAACAACAGCTTTCGCCCACCTTGGCTATCGGTATCAAACCTGGTGTGCAGTGGCTGGAGTTTTTTGGTAATTACGGCAAATCCTGGCGGCCACCGGCGATTACCGAAGTGCTGGCGACCGGCAGTGCACATGGTCACGGCTGGATTTTGCCCAATCCGTTTCTGGCCGCAGAGCATTCCAAAGCCTGGGAAGCGGGCATTAATATTCAACACAGTAATCTGTTTAGTGAACAAGACCGCCTGGTGGCCAAAATGGCCTACTTTGATACCCGCGTCAGCAATTATATTAATCTTGAATTATCCAAGACCAAACCACTGCTAGGTTACGGTTCCTTTGCAAATGCTACCTACATTAATAATTTATTGGCAGCCCGTTTTCGTGGTCTTGAATATCAATTAAGCTATGACATGGGTTTTTTTTATACCAGTTTAAATTATACCAGAATGATTGGTGTTAATAACTTTTGTTCTAAAAGGGCTTGGTTAGGTGGAGCGCAAACCTTTACATCTAATAAGGATGGTATTTATCCTCTCGAAAATGATAACATGAACAATATGATTGATTGCTTGGCGGGGAATAACTTATTTGGTTCTTCTGCTTATTTGCCCGGTGATCGTGGCAGTTTAACTTTAGGTGGAAGATTATTTGATAAAAAGCTAGATCTCGGCACCATTATTCGCTATAACAAAGGACATCAAGACGCATCGGTTATTAATAGCTACGGCCACGCTAATACCGCTTATGTTGCGGATTGGCCGAAATATACCTTATTTGATCTTTATGCTAGTTATAAGGTAACTAATAATTTAACTTTGCGTAGCACAATAGAAAATATAACTAATCGCGCTTATATAGTCAGTTATGGTGATTCACTTTCTTTTGCGCCAAATCGTGGTCGAACTATTCAGGGCGGTTTTGAATATAAATTTTAGTTATCAATGTTAAATATGAAGCCTTAAATAAACATACTAAATATGAATTTAAAATCTTCAGATGGAATAATAACTTCGTCTGTAGTCACACTGACTCAGTGATGAGTCATATAATGGTTGTTAACAATAAGGAAATTTATCATGACAGTAACGATCCAATATCAAAGCCAATTCAGTAACGACACTCTAACCTCTTATACTCAGCAGTGGGCTACCATTCATGGTGATATAAAAGACACGCAGGCACCAGGCTATGCCAAGGACGTTGGTCAATTTTCTGGCGGGGGGTGGTTTAGTGGTAACCAATATTCAATTGGCAGCTCTCATAGTGGTGCTAGTACTGCAATGATCGTAGAGGGTGATTTGAACTATAATATGGCCCACCATACCTTCCACGGGAAAATGGCAAACTTGGAGTTGGGTAAAAACTTGAAAGATAACTCAGATATCACTGGTAAACAGCTTGACCAAGTGGAAGTGAAATTGAGTGGCATAGATCTGACCGGTGAATTTGACCCTACCAAAACAATGGTAGAAAACCATCAAGGGGATATGCATAAAGCCACCTACGGTTTGATGAGAGGCAATGCAGAACCATTGTTGGAAATCCTCGCCGCTAAGGGTATTGATGTGAATACCCCACTGAAGGATATGCCAATCGCCAGCCAATTTGACGTTATGGCGTCAGATGCACCAATGATTGATACCGTTGGTGTGATTGAAAGCAGCGATATGTTGTTAGCCGCTTAATAAATAGAACCGCCGGGAAAGGATTTTCTGGTTGATTCTCGCTGCTGTGTAATATGTGTCAGTGTATTTGTAATGAGTATAAGTGCGCCACCACCGTACTCTGGTAGATCTGGTTTCTTCTTGGCTGCGGCGGTGGTTCATATTGATATTTTAAATATTAGATTAAAATTCGCAGATTAATTTACCTACAGAATAATATAACTTAATGATGAGTGATATTTTTAATTAAAGGGATTTTAATATGACTGTGACGATTAAGTATCATGAAGAATTTAAAAATGAAACTATCTCTTCTTATACCTACTGGTGGGCCACTGATTTTGGTGATATAGCTCAAAAGTCGGGTGACGGAGGATATAGTATTTACTCGGCTGGTCCAAATTCGCCCACCGTTGGTATAAAACTCGCGATTCAAAATAGCTCCCCTCAAAGTAAAGCTGCAATAGTGATGGAATCTAAGGGAGTACACGCGGCGATGGTTATGGAAGCTCACGGAGTGAAGTTATCCGAAGTGTCTCCCATAATCCCCGGTGAAAACGAAAGTCTGCAATTTGGTGCGAATTTAATTCCTATTCCTGATATTAACTTGGAGGATCCTCAGTTTCATCAGCTTCAACTCCAGCAAGTGCAACTGAAATTCAGCGGATTAGATATCTCAAGTGATATTGATATCTCTGTTTTAGAGATCCTTTATGCAATGCTTAGAGATAATAGCTATCCGAGTGATATGGATCTTGGTGTCTATGGCTTGCTGAGAGGCAATAACGCTTCCATACTAAAAATACTCGAATCCCAAGGTGTAGATGTAAACACGCCACTCAAAGACTTGGCGCTTGCCAGTCAGTTTGACGTTATTGTTGATATACCCGTCATTGACACCGTGGCTGATAGCAGTGAGCTATTATTAGCCGCTTAACGTTTAACAAAGTTAGTGTCGTATATTAACTTTAAAATTATTTAAGTGGATTAAATAATTTATTCAGTAGTAAAGATAGTTCAATGATTAAATATTATTTAAAATTAAAAGGATATCATTATGACAGTAACTCTAAAATACAATGAATCAATTAAATATGAAACTATTTCCTCTTATACTCACCAGTGGGCTGCGGCTTATGGTGACTTAATTAACATACCCAACATCCATGATAATTATACTTTTTCCAGCGGCACTGATATGAATAATAATAGAATCGCTCTGGCTGAGTTTCAAAACCCAGATGGGCCAGCCGCGCTAATTATTGGTGGAACTCTATTGGGCGATAATGGCTTCATGGAACGGGGGAATTACATCCAATCCTTAGAATTTGGTAATTCATTTGTTCCTAATGCAGATAACACCTCTAATACCCCTAAGCAGCTTGATCAAGTACAGTTGAGACTAGATAGTTTAAGTATTGACGGTGATTTTTATTATTCGGTATGTTCATTGTCCAGAACGATGCATGCAGAGCCAGGAAAACCTTACCAAGGTGGCGAGGGTGAAGGCATTTACAATTTATTGAGAGGTAATGCTACCCCTATGCTGGAACTCCTCAAAGCCCAAGGTATTGATGTAAACATACCACTTAACGATATGGCGACTGCCACTCAGTTTGACGTTATTGTTGATATGCCGGTTATTGACACTATTGGTGTAACTGACGGGAGTGACATATTATTAGCCGCGTAATAAAGACAACCGACAAATGACTTTCTGGTTAGAAAAATAATACTACCGCCATATCCTCTAATTCACTTTTTATTACTATATAGGCGGTAGTTCATTTTGTTGCTTTTCTGAAAATGACTTTCTTTTGAACATCAATCTGTTCTGATAAATATATATTACTTTAATTTAATATCAGTCGCAGGAATTATTACGAAGAATATACATTCTGTATGGAAATTGATGCCATGGAATCAAGCAAAAACGCTAGCTCTTCGTCGGCATCGCCAACGATATTCTCAGCTCTGGCCCATCATAAAAAAAGTCTCTGGGGTATAGGGCTATTTACTGCTGTAATCAATCTGCTGATGTTGGCACCCGCAATCTACATGCTACAAGTTTATGATCGTGTTCTCGCTTCAGCGAATACCATGACGCTATTAATGCTGACGATTCTAGTATTGAGCATATTTGCCTTTATTGGACTATTAGAATGGATTCGCAGTGCGGTAGTTATTCGGCTGGGCACACGTATTGATATGCAGCTTAATCAACGAGTCTTTAATGCTGCTTTTGCTTCCCAACTTATGGGCCATAAAACACCTGCGGCTCAGGCATTGAATGATTTAACTTCTCTGCGCCAGTTCGCGACGGGCAGTGCTTTGTTTGCCTTTTTTGATGCGCCGTGGTTCCCGTTGTATTTGCTGGTGATTTTTCTCCTCCACCCTTGGCTGGGGGCACTGGCAGCCGCCGGCGCTTGTATATTGATATTTTTGGCTTGGCTCAATCATTGGATATGTAAAAAGCCGCTAAAAGAAGCCTCAATAATCACGGCACAAGCAACACAGCATGCTAATGCGAATTTGCGCAATGCAGATGCCATCCAAGCAATGGGGATGTTAAAAGCCTTACGTGAACGCTGGCTGAGGCAACACTCTCAATTTCTCTATCAGCAAAATGTTGCCAGCGATAAAAGCAGCCGCGTGACGGCTTTATCCAAATCTAGCCGTCAGGCGTTGCAATCTATGATGTTGGGGCTAGGCGCGTTGTTGGTAATCGATGGTGCTATTACCGCAGGTGTGATGATTGCTGGCTCTATCTTGGTCGGTCGGGTGTTAGGGCCAATTGATCAACTGATTGCGGTTTGGAAACAGTGGAGTCACACGCGACTGGCCTACCAACGTCTCTCTTATCTGTTGGCGCAACAGCCTCAACCCGCTACTGGTATGATTTTGCCGCCTCCACAGGGCAAATTAAGCGTCACACAACTTACAGTTTGCAAACCGGGAACACATATTCCGGTATTGCAATCTATCAACTTTGAACTGCAACCCGGTGATGTGCTTGGCATTTTGGGGCCGTCAGGCAGTGGTAAATCCACTCTGGCGAAGTTGTTGGTCGCAAGCCAATCTGCATTCAGTGGCTCGGTTCGTCTAGACAGTGCAGACATTTCTCAGTGGGATAAAAGCCATTTAGGGGCCTTTATTGGTTATCTACCCCAAGATATTCAGCTATTTCGCGGTTCAATTGCTGAAAACATTGCGCGTTTTGGCCCGATTGATAATGCAAAAGTTATTGCTGCCGCACAATTAGCCGATGTGCATGACTTGATTCTGCATCTACCGCAAGGCTATGACTCTCAGCTAGGAGACGAAGGCGAAGGGTTATCCGGCGGCCAGCGGCAGCGAATCGCCTTGGCGCGGGCTGTGTATGGGATACCAAGGCTTATCGTATTAGATGAGCCAAATGCCAGTTTGGATAAAGAAGGTGAAAAAGCCTTATTAGCTGGCATTTGCCAGCTAAAACAGCAGGGCAGCACGATTGTGATGGTCACCCATAAACCAGAACTGTTATCGGGTAGTGATTACTTATTGTTTTTAAAAAGTGGGCAAATAGAGCTGTTTGATCGTACTCAGAGCATATTGAAAATAAAAGATAAAGCAGCAGTTGAACCTGAGACCAAAGCATTTAACACGCGTAATGGCTGGGGTAGTGGGGTGTCATATGACGTTGCTCCCATTCGCACCGCATCACAAAAATAAACACCACGGAGGGAGATAAAACAATGCTACCTGAATCAAGCCGTTTTCCAGTTACTGATGAAAACCATCAGCAGCAAAACCGATTACGGCCACAGATAAATAGTTGCTACTATCTAAATCTTGGTGGGTTACTGGTTGTCGGTGGTTTTATTGGTTTTTTACTTTGGGCTGCGCTGGCACCACTGGATAAAGGGATTGCGGTTATTGGCCAGGTTGTGGTTGCTGAAAATCGCAAAGTTATCCAGCCCCTGCAAGGGGGGCGTATCCAACAGTTACATATTGCTGAAGGGGAAGAGGTAACCATAGGGCAATTACTCATCACCATGGATGATTCAGTGATTCGTAGTCAGCGGGATAGCCTGAAAAATCAGTACTTAAGTGCTTTGGCGCAGGAGGCTCGCTTAACCGCTGAGCAGGATGGTGTGAGTGAAATTATTTTTCCTGAAACATTACTCCTGCATCCAACCCAACCGCTGGTTGAACGTAATATTGTCTTGCAGCAACAACTTTTCCATCACCGTCGCCAGGCTCAATTGAGTGAGATTGCTCGCTTATCCGTACAAATTACGCGTCATCAAGACCGGTTGAATGGCTTGCAGGCGATGCGGCGTAATAATCAGCGTCAATCGGACTTATTCCAACGACAATTACAAGGTGTTCAACTGTTGGCGAAAAATGGTCATGTTGCTAACAATCAGTTACTGGATATGGAGCGTCAGGCGATATCACTCCATGCACGGGTAGAGCAGGATACCAGTGATATTGAAGAGGCTCATAAACTAATTGATGAAACCGAACAGCATATTTCACAACGGCGTGAACAGTATCAAAGTGAGAATCGTGAGCAATTAGCGAAAGCGCAGCAAAATACCCAAGACTTGAAGCAGCGTTTGAGCATAGCAGAATATGAGTTGGATAATACCCGGATATATGCCCCAGTCAGTGGTGCGGTTATTGCTCTGGCTCAGCATACGGTGGGAGGCGTGGTGAGTAGCGGGCAAACATTAATGGAACTGGTCCCCAGTGGGCAACCATTATTAGTTGAAGCCCAGTTACCAGTAGAGCTAATTGATAAGGCCAGAGCAGGCTTACCCGTTGATCTCAATTTTTCTGCTTTTAATCAGAGTAATACCCCTAAATTATACGGTTCTGTATTACATGTTGGGGCCGACCGTATACAGCATCCGCAAACCTCACAGCCTTATTACCCTTTAACCGTCGCTATTGATATGTCTCAAACCGAGTTGGCCATCCGGCCCGGTATGTCTGTTGATGTCTTTATCCGAACCGGGGAAAGATCATTACTCAATTATCTGTTTAAACCGTTAGCGGATCGCCTGCATGTAGCATTTGCTGAAGAATAACGCTTTTGGCGAGTCACTGTTGGTAACTCATGGAAGATAAAGGAATATGGCGATTTAATTCATGATGATAAGAAAAAATAATACCCGCACTCTTCTTTGGTGGGGGAGTGCCATGTTTACCAGCAGCACCCATATGTACCTGCTCTGGTTGCTGAGTACCGAATCTGTACTGGTTAAACATCCTGATGACGCCCCGGCGGCAGTGATGCTTACCTTGTCGGCAGAAACGCAGTTCACCCAAAACGTGGAACAAAATCCGGTGGTGGGAATACAACAGACTTTTAACGAACCGCAGGTTGAACAACAGGAAGCTCAACCAGAAGACGTGAGTAATTTGCTGACAGCACCTGAGCAACCTAATGCTGTACTGCTAGTTGAGAAAGAGGTGGAAATCACTGAAGAAGAACCTGTAGAAGAACCAGTGAAAATAAAACGTCCACAACAGCAAGTAATGAAACCGCGTAAACCTGTCATTGAGGAAACACCAGAAAACCGCAATAAGCCTTCTCCGCCAGCAGCCGTAGCCAGCACAACACTATCTGGCGAGAGCCATCAAATTGCTGCCGCAGCAAATAGTGATTCCGTGCATAAACAAAAGGTTAAAATGAATTGGCGAAGCCGCTTGCAAGGGCATCTGGTGGAGTTTAAACGCTATCCACCCAGAGCCAGAAAACAGCGACAACAAGGCATCGCCACTATCCGTTTTGTGGTCAATAAAGATGGGCATGTTCTATCTGCTCAGCTTATAAAAAGCAGTGGGGCCGCTATTTTAGATCATGAAGCATTGGCACTTATTAAACGTGCTCAGCCATTACCTAAACCACCTGCCGAGTTGTTATTGCATGGGCAAATAACATTAGCTCTGCCCATTGGTTTTGATTTAAAAAATAAACGCGAGTAATAGCGGTAACGAGCACGGCAATCTATAAGGCGAGTAGTTTGGCTAAACAGGGGATAAACTTCGCCCTGTTTAGTCTTATTCAGATAGCCAACCGAGCGCACAGATAGCGGTTTAGACTAATTCCTTCCTCCGAGGCATTAATTGCCAGACGCCGGTGCTGTTCCGGTGGTAAGCGAAGAACCAGTTTCCCGCTATAATGCTTTTCTGCCAAGGGTTGTGGTGGTATTTCACCATGAGTCTGCATGTCGCGCAGAATATCGGCAACCAACGCAGTGATACCTGCCAAGGCTTCGAAGCGCTCTTTTGCAAGCCATGACAAGCCAGGGAATTCCGCACACAAACCAACAAACTCATTATCTTCTGCCGACCAAGTAATCCGATACGTATAGTGTTCGATGTTAACCATTATCCATTTCCTCGAGTTTAGCCAATGCAGCGATCACCTGTTTTACCTGATAAAATTTGGCCATTCCGCTGCTGTCCTTTTGAATGTTGATCCGAGGGTCTCCTTGCCAGGGAGTACCATAGACATGATGACTACTGGAGTAATGCCTGGGAAAGCCAAAGTAAAAATTACAGATTTTGACGAGTTCGCGGAATTTAACCCCAGCGGGGTTAGCTTTAATCTGAGCAACCCGACTGTCCATGTCTTTCATAGTACCTCCATTTTAGTATCATTAGTGGTATCAAATCAATAGTGATAGACCCACTAGTGCCGTTTTAAAACGACTAGAATTGAACAAATAGTGGGCATTACGGCTTCAGATGCCAAGCGGGATGATTCAATTCATGGAAGCAGTGCGCAAAATAAGGAATAAAAAACCGGGCATAAAGCCCGGTGTGGGAAAACAAAAAAACTTCCGCGAGTTAAATTAGTCACCTGGGCAGCGCAGGCAGCGTTCAGCCTCATCGGTACCCAACCTTAACTTGGACTGTAAATCACGCAGCGCAGTACGCAAGCCTTCTTCAATGACTGGGTGATAAAATGGCATATCCAGCATTTGATTGATGGTCATCTGTTGTTGATGTGCCCAAGCTAACAGATGTGCGATATGTTCGGCACTCGGCCCCATCATCTCGGCGCCGAGGAAACGGCCGGTTCCCTGTTCGCCATAAACGCGCAAAATACCTTTGTTTTTCAGCATGACACGCGAGCGCCCCTGATTTTCAAAAGAGACTTCACCGATTTCAAAACAACCACATGCACTGAATTTTTGTGATAACTCACGGAAGGTTGAGCCTACCATCGCAATTTGTGGGTCAGAGAAAACAACCGAGATAGGGCTGCGACGTAAGCCGGGAACCACTTCAGGGAATCCACCTGCATTCACTCCGGCGATACGGGCTTGATCGCTAGCCTCATGCAGTAATGGTAATTGGTTACTGGCATCACCGGCGATAAAGATATGTGGCACGCTGGTTTGCAGGGTAAGTCGATCAGCTTGCGGAACCCCTCGTTCGTCCAGAATGAGGGACGTATTTTCCAGACCCAGTTTATCCACATTAGGGCGACGACCAGTGGCAGCTAACACGTAATCAACCATGGTCTCTTGCGGTTTACCGGTTTTATCCAGATAGCGGATAAAGACTTTATCCCCCTCACGCTGCATGACTTCCACTTTCACGTCTGGGTCAAGATAGAACTCTTCACCCAAGGCTTTCGCGGCGTAATTACGTACAATGCTGTCAGTCAGTGGGCCAACACCACCACCGACACCGAACATTTTTACTTGAACGCCCAGCCGGTGCAGTGCCTGACCGAGTTCCAGACCAATAACACCAGGTCCGAATACCGCAACAGATTCGGGTAGGTCATCCCAGCTAAACACATCATCATTAACTATCAGTCGGTCACCCAGCTCATCCCAGGCTGTGGGCCAGGTTGGGCGGGAGCCAGTCGCAATCACGATACGCTGCGCAACAATACGCGTATGATCATCAACTTGTAGCGTATTATCATCAATGAAACGGGCATAGCCTTGAATTTTGTCCGCGGCTGGAATGTTATCTACACCCTCCAGCACAAAACCAACAAACCGGTCGCGCTCACGTTTAACACGACTCATCACTTCACGGCCATTAATCAGAATATCGCCTTGCGGGTGAATACCAAATTTAGGCGCTTTTTCAATATGATGTACGGCTTCGGCTGCTGCAATCAGCAGTTTGGATGGCATGCAACCAACGCGTGCACAGGTGGTACCGTATTCGCCACCTTCAATCATCACCACACTTGGGGTTGACAGTTTGGCAGCGCGATAAGCGCCAAGTCCGGCAGTGCCGCCGCCAATTACGGCGACATCAACGTTTAAGGTTTTCATGTCTGCTCCTAACATAAAAAGGGTAGGCCGAAGCCTACCAAGTATACCCTTCGTATTTGAAGCTACAGGGTTGCTGGCTACATTTGTTACTCGGCCCATCCTTGGGCCTCGCCTCTGCGAGGCCGCTGCCAGCAGCGTTCAAATCTGCTCCCGGCAGATTTGTCACCCGAATCACTTACTGGTCTTGACCTTAAAAATAAGTAAGCTCATCGAGATGAGTTCACTTGCCGCCTACCTGTAACTCCAATGACTTTGGGTATTCACATTATCTTCACTCTATTAATATTATTAAGCAGATAAGTAATTTTCCAAATCATCACTGCCACCAATATGACGGCCACCAATAAATACTTGTGGCACAGTTCCACGACCAGTGACAGCACGCAAGCTGACGGTTGTCGCATCTTTACCCAGCACGATCTCCTCATACTGAATCCCGCGTTCTTGCAGCATTTGTTTCGCTTTGGCACAGAATGGGCAGCCCGGTTTGGTAAAGACAGATACCGACTCCTGTACTTTAAAGTCGGGTGCCAGATATTTCAGCATGGTATCGGCATCGGACACTTCAAACGGGTCACCCGGCTTATTTGGCTCCACAAACATTTTCTCAACCACACCGTTACGCACCAGCATCGAGTAACGCCATGAACGTGGACCGAAGCCCAGATCAGCTTTCTCAACCAGCATGTTCATGCCCTTGGTGAATTCGCCGTTACCATCTGGAACGAAAGTAATATTTTCAGCATGCTGGTCAGCTTTCCAGGCATTCATCACGAAGGTATCGTTGACTGATACGCACAGAATGCTATCAACACCGTGCTGTTTAAACACAGCGGCCAGTTCGTTATAGCGTGGCAGATGGCTGGAAGAACAAGTCGGGGTAAATGCACCCGGTAGTGAAAATACAATCACTGTTTTATTGCTGAACAAATCGTCGGTGGTTACATCAACCCACTGGTCCCCCTGACGGGTATGGAAAGTTACTTGTGGGATTTTTTTACCTTCTTGGCTAGTAAACATCTGTAACTCCTTAATTAAAAAATAAAATATTTAAATTTTTATGAATATCTTTTCGTTGGGGCACATTATTCATTTTATCACTTGATAGATCTAATCACTGATTGCTATCTTATCTATCGTCAATGGCTATCATAAAGCGGAGCACAGATGAATATTCGTGATTTAGAATACTTGGTGGCGCTGGCTGAATTCAGGCATTTCCGGCGTGCTGCCGACTCTTGCCATGTCAGCCAACCCACATTAAGTGGTCAGATTCGTAAGCTGGAAGATGAGTTGGGCGTGATGTTGCTGGAGCGCACTAGCCGTAAGGTCTTGTTTACGCAGGCTGGGCTGTTGCTAGTGGAACAAGCCAGAACTATATTGCGAGAAGTAAAGGTACTGAAAGAGATGGCCAGCTTGCAGGGCGAAAGCATGTCCGGTCCACTGCATATCGGCCTGATACCTACTGTCGGGCCTTATTTGTTGCCGCAAATCATTCCCATGTTGCATAAGGCATTCCCGAAATTGGAAATGTATCTGCATGAAGCACAAACCCAGAATCTTCTGGCTCAGTTGGACAGTGGCAAGCTGGACTGTGCCATTCTGGCACTGGTCAAAGAGACCGAAGCTTTTATCGAAGTTCCGCTATTTGATGAGCCGATGAGCCTGGCTATTTATGCCGATCATCCATGGGCCGATCGTGACAGAGTGCAAATGCATGAGCTGGCGGGTGAGAAATTATTGATGTTGGAAGATGGCCACTGCCTGCGCGATCAGGCGATGGGCTTCTGTTTCCAGGCCGGTGCAGAGGAAGACACCCATTTCCGCGCCACCAGTTTGGAAACTCTGCGTAATATGGTGGCTGCGGGGAGCGGCATTACTTTGCTGCCGTCGTTGGCGGTACCGAATGAGCGCAAGCGTGATGGCGTATGCTATCTGGAGTGCTACAAGCCTGTGCCTAAACGCACTATCGCGTTGGTGTACCGCCCCGGTTCCCCACTGCGTGGCCGCTATGAGCAACTGGCCGAGGCGATACGTGAACACATGCAACCGCGTATGAATCCAGATGTTATAAAGGAAAAGCTAGAACAGGCGGTTTAAACCGTTCAGTGCTGCCACACGATAGGCTTCAGCCATCGTCGGATAGTTGAAGGTTGTATTAACGAAATATTCGATAGTATTGCCTTCTCCTTTCTGTTCCATAATTGCCTGTCCGATGTGGATAATTTCCGCTGCACGTTCGCCAAAGCAATGAATACCCAAGATTTGCTTGGTTTCTCGATGGAACAGGATTTTTAAGCTACCGGTATCCATCCCGACGATTTGCGCGCGCGCCAGATGTTTAAATTGCGCCCGGCCGACCTCGTAGGGCACTTTCATCGCGGTCAAATCTTGCTCGGTTTTCCCAACCGAACTGATTTCCGGGATGGTGTAAATACCCGTCGGAATATCCTCGATCAAATGAACGTTGGCTTCGCCTTTGATCATTGCTTGTGCCGCGATACGCCCCTGATCATAGGCCGCAGAGGCCAGACTCGGGTAACCAATCACATCACCCACCGCATACACATGGGGCAGCGCTGTCTGGTACATGCTATTGACCTTCAGCAGACCACGGCTATCAGCTTCCAGGCCGATGTTTTCCAACCCTAAACCGCCGGTATTACCGGTACGACCATTGGCATACAACAAGCAGTCTGCTTTGACCTTTTTACCTGATTTCAGATGGACAATAACCCCATCAAGGGTTCCCTCAATTTGCTCAAACTCTTCGTTGTGACGGATAACGACACCGTTATTCCAGAAGTGGTAAGAGAGGGCATCTGACATTTCCTGATCAAGGAAGGCCAGTAGGCGGTCGCGGGTATTGATTAAATCAACTTTGACGCTCAAACCACGGAAGATTGAAGCATATTCACAACCAATAACCCCTGCGCCATAGATAATGACGTGCTGAGGTTCATGGCTGAGCTGTAAAATGGTATCGCTGTCGTAAATCCGTTCATGGCTAAAATCAACATTCGCCGGGCGATAGGGGCGTGAACCTGTAGCAATAACAATGTTATCAGCGCGTAGTGTATCGTTGGTGCCATCGGCATAACGCACGTTGATAGTATTGGCATCAATAAAGCTGGCATCGCCTGAAAACATATGGCAGTGATTGCGATCGTAAAAACCCTGACGCATACGTGTCTGTTGATTAATAACACGATCAGCATGGTTTAAAATATCAGCGAAAGAAGAACTGATGGTTCGGGCATTGTCGCTGTAGAGTGGATTTTGGTTGAATTCGATAATACGGCTAACGGCGTGGCGCAAAGCTTTGGAAGGGATAGTGCCCCAATGGGTACATCCACCGCCCACATTATTATACCGTTCAATTACGGCAACACGGGCACCTTGCTTGACCAACCCCATAGCGGCACCTTCACCGCCAGGACCCGAGCCAATAACAATGGCATCAAAATGGAAGTGCTGTTGCATGTAGGAGAGACCTATTCTTATACAAAATTACAACGATACATTAACATCATCCCAACCAGATACCCAATAGATTTCAAGATGCAGCCAACACATCTGTAAATTGAAAGATGACAGGTATAAATCAATCAACCATGGGTAAATCACCGTGATGTGTGTTGTAAAGCGGCAATTCAGTATTGGGATGATACGTTTGTATAACGGTTGTTACTATAAAGTTTGGTATATTGCTGACTATATATCTTAGATTGAGAATTTGGATATCCCTTGGGCACGATTATGGGCGTCAGAGCACAACAAAAAGAGCGGACTCGTCGTTCCCTTATCGAAGCGGCGTTCAGCCAACTGAGCGCTGAGCGGAGTTTCGCCAGCCTTAGCTTGCGGGAAGTCTCTCGCGAAGCTGGTATCGCACCGACTTCTTTCTACCGGCATTTTCGCGATGTCGACGAACTTGGCCTGACAATGGTCGATGAAAGCGGCCTGATGTTGCGCCAACTGATGCGTCAGGCTCGCCAGCGGATTGCCAAGGGCGGCAGTGTTATCCGTACCTCCGTATCTACATTTATGGAATTTATCGGTAATAACCCGAATGCATTTCGCTTATTGCTGCGCGAGCGTTCCGGCACGTCCGCCGCATTTCGTGCCGCAGTGGCACGTGAAATTCAGCATTTTATTGCTGAGCTGGCAGATTACCTCGAATTGGAAAACCACATGCCACGCAGCTTCACTGAAGCTCAGGCTGAGGCCATGGTCACAATTGTCTTCAGTGCTGGTGCAGAAGTGCTGGACGTGGATATTGAACAACGGCGACAGTTAGAGGAACGCTTGGTCTTACAACTGCGGATGATCTCCAAGGGCGCTTATTATTGGTATCGCCGCGAGCAGGAAAAACTCGCCGTATCTCGCACTTAATAAGGTAAGGAAAATGATGGAACAGTCTCGCCGTGAAATCGGCACCCTGCTGCTGGCGTTGATTACTGGCCTGGCAATAAATGGTTCATTTAACACGTTATTCAGCGCGTTTGTGCCTTTTTCAGTTTTTCCGCTGCTAACGTTAATATTAGCCGTATATTGTTTGCATCAGCGCTACCTCAATTTCGCCATGCCACATGGCTTGCCAGTACTGGCCTCCGCGTGTTTCCTGCTCGGGATTTTGCTGTATAGCGCGATTGTTCGGGTTGAGCATCCGGCAATTGGTTCTAATTTCGTTCCTTCTATTCTCTGTGTCGTGTTGGTGTTCTGGATCTTGTTTAAGCTAAAAGCACGTAAGTTGGTGCAATCAGAATCTGAGCCAGATAATTCGGATAACCAGCAGCCGCAATAACCTGAAAGCGATATGTTTTAAAACGACATATTTTAAAACGAAAAAGGGCAACATCGCGTTGCCCTTTTACTTATCTATTGCCTGTCAGCCGCGCTTTTCCAGCAATACCCCACACTCCATATGATGGGTGTAGGGGAACTGATCGAACAGTGCTAATCGGCTGATTTTATGTGTCTGTTGTAACTGTTCCAGATTGGCGCACAGCGTTTCAGGGTTACAGGAGATATAAAGGATACGCGGATAACCTTGTACCAGCTTGACTGTCTCGCTATCCAGCCCGCTGCGCGGGGGATCGACAAAAATGGTCTCGCAGTTATAACTGCTCAGATCAATACCCTTCAAACGGTTAAACTCGCGTACACCTTGCATTGCCTGGGTAAACTCTTCAGCCGACATGCGGATAATTTGCACGTTATCGATATTATTTGCCGCGATATTGTATTGTGCTGCTGCCACTGAGGGTTTAGCGATTTCTGTTGCCAACACCCGTGCAAAATTGCGTGCTAGCGCCAACGAGAAATTACCATTACCGCAATACAACTCCAATACATCACCGCTGGCGTTTTTAGTGGCATCAATCGCCCATTCCAGCATATGAATATTCACCGCTGCATTCGGTTGGGTGAAACTATTCTCCACCTGACGATAAATCATTTCACGCCCAGCAACCGGTAACACTTCATCGATATAGTCGTGATCTAGCATGATTTTAGTTTTCGATGCCCGGCCAATCAGTTGCAGATCAAAACCTTGTTCGCGTAGCTTTTCACGCAATTCCAGCGCCTTCTGCTGCCACTCTTCATCTAATTGACGGTGATACAGCAAAGAGGCGATCAATTTACCGCTTAGGGTAGATAAGTAATCAATCTGGAACAGTTTACGCCGCAAAATCGGTTCGGCCCTGATGGCCGTCATCAGCGCACTCATCAGACGATTGATCAACAAACTTGCCACCGGGAACTGTTCAACACGGATACGCTGTTTGGTCTGCTGGTCAAACATGATGTGGTACAAGTCATCTTCATCGTGCCAAACGCGAAACTCGGCTCTCATGCGGTAATGCTCTGCCGGAGAACGGAATATTTCCGCAGCAGGTGCCTGAAACGGCAACATCATCGTCTGAATACGGGCAGATTTTTCCGCCAGTTGTTGGTCGTAACTGTCTGTTGGCAGGATGTCGGGAGTCATGTTTCTTCTCGTCTGGCCATTATAAAAGAGAGGTATTGCTGCGGATTGTAGGGAAAGTGGGAGTGATGTCCAGTTTTGTTGTGTTTATTCCCTATAACGAGGATGGAAGTCTAGACATCTATTTTACTTGATCGTAGCATTGCGGTCCGGCCTCATGCTGTTACTTAAACACCTACGAGTTAAAAGGGAATCCGGTGTAAATCCGGAGCTGACGCGCAGCGGTAAGGGGAAGTTACGGCGATAGGTTTCAACCAGACACTGTCCGCAAGGGCGGGAAGTCATCGCCAGCTCTATTTCACGGTATTAATTCATTTAAGTAATGAAGAAGACGTGACATCAGAGATCCCAAGCCCGAAGACCTGCCGGTATTACGTCGCAATATGCGTGGTCGTCGCGAACTATCGGCCATGGCACTGCGGCATCCGCCAATTGAGTTTGGATGCTTGTATTCATGACAATTAAAAAATATACGCTGATCACAGCCCTTTCTGTGACGGCATTTTCTGGATGGGCCCAGGACAGCACCACAACAGGTAATAAAGACGAAATGGTGGTTACCGCCAACCGTTTCAAACAGCCAGTTTCCACGGTATTGGCACCCACCGATGTAGTAACGCGTGATGATATCGACCGCTGGCAGGCAAAAAGCCTCAATGAAGTGATGCGCCGGCTACCTGGCGTGGATATTGCCCAAACCGGGGGGCTAGGCCAAGGCTCTTCTATGTATATCCGTGGTACCGAAGCCCGCCATGTATTAGTGCTGATCGATGGCATTCCTCTGGCGCGAACCGGTATCATCAATAGTGTCGACTTTAATCAAATACCTCTCTCTCTGGTGCAACGTGTTGAATATATTCGCGGGCCTCGCTCTGCCGTATATGGCTCTGGGGCGATTGGTGGTGTAATTAACGTGATTACACAGTCAGACCAGGAAGGTGGGCAGATTAATGCCGGGGTTGGTTCTAAAGGTTACCAGCAATATGACGGCAGCGTTCGCCAACGTTTTGGTGATACTTTAGCGACGATAGCGGGCGGCTATCAAACCACGAACGGTTTTAACATTAAACCCGACTCACCTAATCCAGTGGATAGCGATCGGGATGGTTTTCGTAATAAAAATTTTTGGGCAGGGCTAGAGCATCAGTTCAACCAAGATATATCCGGTTTCGTCAGAGGTTATGGTTACACCAACAATACTGATTACGATGTTGGCAGTATTTCTTCCCCTGCTTACAGTGGCGATGAGGAGCGATTATATAACCATACTTATGACGCAGGGCTACGTTATGCTGCGGGGGCTTTCTCCTCTCAATTAATCGGTAGCTATCAGAAATACAAAGATTATAACTACAGCAGCCAATATGGGCGTTATGGCGAGGCGACTACGCTGGACGATATGGATCAGCGTAACGTGCAATGGGGTAATACATACAGTTTTGAGAGTGCAACGCTGAGTGCTGGCGTTGACTGGCAGCAACAGCGTTTGACCTCATCGAGTACCACTATCTCTGATACATATAAGCGGGATAATACCGGTTTGTATCTTAGCGGGCAGCAGAAGATAGGTAGTGTGACGCTGGAAGCCTCGGGCCGTGAAGATAAAGATGAGCAGTTTGGCTGGCATGAGACCTGGCAAACCGCCGCAGGTTGGGAATTTATCCCCGATTATCGTGCGACACTATCCTATGGAACAGGATTTTTGGCCCCGTCACTGGGTCAGCAGTATGGTTCGCAGCGCTTTGATATCATATCAAACAGTGATTTGAAACCTGAGGAGTCCCGCCAATGGGAGGCAGGTCTGGAAGGATTGACTGGCCCACTTGATTGGCGTTTGTCTGCTTATCGCTACAAAATTGAAAACCTGATCGATTACTTCTCCGACCCAAATACATACAAAGGGCAGTATTACAATGTTGATTCGGCAACGATAAAAGGGGTTGAATGGACAGGTAGCGTCGATACCGGCATTTTCAATCACCAGATCACATTGCAATATATGGATCCGCGTAATGATAAGAATAATGAAGTTTTAGCCCGTCGTTCTAAACAGCAAGCCAAGTATCAATTAGATTGGACAATGTTCAATCTGGATATGGACGTTTCTTATCAGTACTACGGTAAACGCTATGACAATAGCACCTCAGCCTATAGCTCGACTCAACGTGAATTACCGAGTTATAGCACGGTAGATGTTTCAGCGAGTTATCCGGTTACTTCTCATCTTACAGTTCGTGGTAGAATTGCTAACCTGTTTGATAAAGATTACGAAACGGCTTATGGCTATAAAACCGCTGGACGAGAGTATTACCTCACCGGAAGCTATAACTTCTAAGGCTGATACTGCCCCTCGCCCGACAGCACTGATTTTTGACTCAGGTGTTGGCGGGCTATCTGTCTATCAAGAGATTCGGCAGTTGTTGCCGGATCTCCACTATATATATGCTTTCGACAATGTCGCTTTCCCTTATGGGGAGAAGTCCGGTGAGTTTATCGTTGAACGCGTTCTGGAAATTGTCACTGCGGTGCAGCAGCGCCATCCGCTGGCAATCGTCGTCATTGCCTGTAACACCGCCAGCACAGTAGTACTTCCTGCTTTACGTGAACGCTTTGCATTCCCTGTGGTTGGGGTTGTTCCTGCTATCAAACCGGCGGTGCGATTAACCCGCAATGGTGTTGTTGGCTTATTGGCTACCCGTGGCACGGTACATGCTTCTTATACACGGGACTTGATTGAGCGCTTTGCTACCGATTGCAAAATTGAATTGCTGGGTTCATCTGAGCTGGTGGAACTGGCAGAGTCCAAGTTGCATGGTGGTGCTGTACCTATCGAAACATTAAAGAAAATCCTCCACCCATGGTTGGCAATGCGTGAGCCGCCGGACACCATTGTATTGGGGTGCACTCATTTCCCTCTATTAGTAGAAGAGTTGGCGCAAGTGTTGCCTGAAGGTACTCGCATGGTCGATTCCGGTGCCGCAATTGCTCGTCGCACTGCTTGGCTCATCTCTTCTCAAGAAAATGTAGTTTCTTCTCAGGAAGATAATATTGCTTACTGCATGGCGTTGAATGCAGATACTGACGTTTTATTACCCGTTTTGCAGGGTTATGGCTTCCCGGTGCTGCAAAAACTGCCAATTTAAAGGCGTTTTGACTAAAGATTCAGCGGTTGAAAAGTTTTTTCAAATTAGGGGTTGCAGGCTGTCAGGAACTCCCTATAATGCGCCTCCACTGACCGGGAACAACGAAACAGACTTCGCCGGGTCAGGAAGCGAAAAGAATGATTTTGACTTCGAAAGAAACCAAAGAAACTCTTGACTCTTCAGCGGGAAAGCGTATTATCTGCCTCCCGCGTTACCGTAAGATTCGCCGAAAGGCAAACGGGTAACGAACGCTCTTTAACAATTTATCAGACAATCTGTGTGGGCACTCGCAAGACGATATCGAAGCCTGTTTCGGCAGGCAGAAGAAATATCAAAGTCTTGAAGAGTGACCAAAGCAGTACACATTTGAACTTCGGTTCGAATGCTTATTTGCAGAAAGTAATCTTTGAGCATCGCTGTTTTTATTAGCAGCAAATCAAACAAATCTTAAATTGAAGAGTTTGATCATGGCTCAGATTGAACGCTGGCGGCAGGCCTAACACATGCAAGTCGAGCGGCAGCGGGAAGTAGTTTACTACTTTGCCGGCGAGCGGCGGACGGGTGAGTAATGTCTGGGAAACTGCCTGATGGAGGGGGATAACTACTGGAAACGGTAGCTAATACCGCATGACCTCGCAAGAGCAAAGTGGGGGACCTTAGGGCCTCACGCCATCGGATGTGCCCAGATGGGATTAGCTAGTAGGTGGGGTAATGGCTCACCTAGGCGACGATCCCTAGCTGGTCTGAGAGGATGACCAGCCACACTGGAACTGAGACACGGTCCAGACTCCTACGGGAGGCAGCAGTGGGGAATATTGCACAATGGGCGCAAGCCTGATGCAGCCATGCCGCGTGTGTGAAGAAGGCCTTCGGGTTGTAAAGCACTTTCAGCGAGGAGGAAGGCAGTCGTGTTAATAGCACGATTGATTGACGTTACTCGCAGAAGAAGCACCGGCTAACTCCGTGCCAGCAGCCGCGGTAATACGGAGGGTGCAAGCGTTAATCGGAATTACTGGGCGTAAAGCGCACGCAGGCGGTTTGTTAAGTCAGATGTGAAATCCCCGCGCTTAACGTGGGAACTGCATTTGAAACTGGCAAGCTAGAGTCTTGTAGAGGGGGGTAGAATTCCAGGTGTAGCGGTGAAATGCGTAGAGATCTGGAGGAATACCGGTGGCGAAGGCGGCCCCCTGGACAAAGACTGACGCTCAGGTGCGAAAGCGTGGGGAGCAAACAGGATTAGATACCCTGGTAGTCCACGCTGTAAACGATGTCGACTTGGAGGTTGTGCCCTTGAGGCGTGGCTTCCGGAGCTAACGCGTTAAGTCGACCGCCTGGGGAGTACGGCCGCAAGGTTAAAACTCAAATGAATTGACGGGGGCCCGCACAAGCGGTGGAGCATGTGGTTTAATTCGATGCAACGCGAAGAACCTTACCTACTCTTGACATCCACAGAACTTAGCAGAGATGCTTCGGTGCCTTCGGGAACTGTGAGACAGGTGCTGCATGGCTGTCGTCAGCTCGTGTTGTGAAATGTTGGGTTAAGTCCCGCAACGAGCGCAACCCTTATCCTTTGTTGCCAGCACGTAATGGTGGGAACTCAAGGGAGACTGCCGGTGATAAACCGGAGGAAGGTGGGGATGACGTCAAGTCATCATGGCCCTTACGAGTAGGGCTACACACGTGCTACAATGGCAGATACAAAGTGAAGCGAACTCGCGAGAGCAAGCGGACCACATAAAGTCTGTCGTAGTCCGGATTGGAGTCTGCAACTCGACTCCATGAAGTCGGAATCGCTAGTAATCGTAGATCAGAATGCTACGGTGAATACGTTCCCGGGCCTTGTACACACCGCCCGTCACACCATGGGAGTGGGTTGCAAAAGAAGTAGGTAGCTTAACCTTCGGGAGGGCGCTTACCACTTTGTGATTCATGACTGGGGTGAAGTCGTAACAAGGTAACCGTAGGGGAACCTGCGGTTGGATCACCTCCTTACCTAACGATACGCATTGCGCAGTGTCCACACAGATTGTCTGATAGAAAGTAACGAGCAAATAAGGCCGGACTGAGAGATTAGTCGGGCTTTAGTACCTTGTTGGGTCTGTAGCTCAGGTGGTTAGAGCGCACCCCTGATAAGGGTGAGGTCGGTGGTTCAAGTCCACTCAGACCCACCAACTCATCCTCATAGTGCGTTACAGACACACTCGTTTATACCCATAAACGTCGCGTGACTGCGCCTTGTCTGAGAATGAGTTATGCCGATAAGGTATTTTGCTTTTTATATGGGGCTATAGCTCAGCTGGGAGAGCGCCTGCCTTGCACGCAGGAGGTCAGCGGTTCGATCCCGCTTAGCTCCACCATATAAAAAAACTATTTCAAAACGTACTGCGGCCGTAAGGCACAGTGTGTTGTGAAATATTGCTCTTTAACAATCTGGAACAAGCTGAAAATTGAAACATTACAGCTGAAATTTATCTCTCCGTAGATGTACTGAGATAAAAAGTAACCTGTAATAGAGTCTCTCAAATAATCGCAATGCCAATGTGCATTCTGATGAAGAGAGTCGCGTGAGCTAAGTGAAGGCAAGGCGTACGGCACGGAGGAAGCGGAGTGAACTTCATGTTCATGAGCATTCCGAGTACCGCACAACGCTGTATTGACGACGCGCAACCGACTTGAACATAAGAAACACCTTTGGGTTGTGAGGTTAAGCGACTAAGCGTACACGGTGGATGCCTAGGCAGTCAGAGGCGATGAAGGGCGTGCTAATCTGCGAAAAGCGTCGGTAAGCTGATATGAAGCGTTATAACCGACGATACCCGAATGGGGAAACCCAGTGCAATTCGTTGCACTATTGCATGGTGAATACATAGCCATGCAAGGCGAACCGGGGGAACTGAAACATCTAAGTACCCCGAGGAAAAGAAATCAACCGAGATTCCCCCAGTAGCGGCGAGCGAACGGGGAAGAGCCCAGAGTCTGAATCAGTTTGTGTGTTAGTGGAAGCGTCTGGAAAGTCGCACGGTACAGGGTGATAGTCCCGTACACCAAAACACACTTGCTGTGAACTCGATGAGTAGGGCGGGACACGTGACATCCTGTCTGAATATGGGGGGACCATCCTCCAAGGCTAAATACTCCTGACTGACCGATAGTGAACCAGTACCGTGAGGGAAAGGCGAAAAGAACCCCGGCGAGGGGAGTGAAATAGAACCTGAAACCGTGTACGTACAAGCAGTGGGAGCCTACTTTGTTGGGTGACTGCGTACCTTTTGTATAATGGGTCAGCGACTTATATTTTGTAGCAAGGTTAACCGAATAGGGGAGCCGTAGGGAAACCGAGTCTTAACTGGGCGTCTAGTTGCAAGGTATAGACCCGAAACCCGGTGATCTAGCCATGGGCAGGTTGAAGGTTGGGTAACACTAACTGGAGGACCGAACCGACTAATGTTGAAAAATTAGCGGATGACTTGTGGCTGGGGGTGAAAGGCCAATCAAACCGGGAGATAGCTGGTTCTCCCCGAAAGCTATTTAGGTAGCGCCTCGTGAACTCATCTTCGGGGGTAGAGCACTGTTTCGGCTAGGGGGTCATCCCGACTTACCAAACCGATGCAAACTCCGAATACCGAAGAATGTTATCACGGGAGACACACGGCGGGTGCTAACGTCCGTCGTGAAGAGGGAAACAACCCAGACCGCCAGCTAAGGTCCCAAAGTCATGGTTAAGTGGGAAACGATGTGGGAAGGCATAGACAGCCAGGATGTTGGCTTAGAAGCAGCCATCATTTAAAGAAAGCGTAATAGCTCACTGGTCGAGTCGGCCTGCGCGGAAGATGTAACGGGGCTAAACCATGCACCGAAGCTGCGGCAGCGACACTTAGGTGTTGTTGGGTAGGGGAGCGTTCTGTAAGCCGTTGAAGGTGACCTGTGAGGGTTGCTGGAGGTATCAGAAGTGCGAATGCTGACATAAGTAACGATAATGCGGGTGAAAAACCCGCACGCCGGAAGACCAAGGGTTCCTGTCCAACGTTAATCGGGGCAGGGTGAGTCGACCCCTAAGGCGAGGCTGAAAAGCGTAGTCGATGGGAAACAGGTTAATATTCCTGTACTTGGTGTTACTGCGAAGGGGGGACGGAGAAGGCTAGGCTAGCCGGGCGACGGTTGTCCCGGTTTAAGCATGTAGGCGGAGCGACTTGGTAAATCCGGTTGCTTATCAACGCTGAGGTGTGATGACGAGCCACTACGGTGGTGAAGTAGTTGATGCCAAGCTTCCAGGAAAAGCCTCTAAGCATCAGGTAACATTAAATCGTACCCCAAACCGACACAGGTGGTCAGGTAGAGAATACTCAGGCGCTTGAGAGAACTCGGGTGAAGGAACTAGGCAAAATGGTGCCGTAACTTCGGGAGAAGGCACGCTGGCATTAGGTAATGGGACTTGCTCCCGGCGCCGAAGCCAGTCGCAGATACCAGCTGGCTGCAACTGTTTAATAAAAACACAGCACTGTGCAAACACGAAAGTGGACGTATACGGTGTGACGCCTGCCCGGTGCTGGAAGGTTAATTGATGGGGTCAGCCGCAAGGCGAAGCTCTTGATCGAAGCCCCAGTAAACGGCGGCCGTAACTATAACGGTCCTAAGGTAGCGAAATTCCTTGTCGGGTAAGTTCCGACCTGCACGAATGGCGTAATGATGGCCAGGCTGTCTCCACCCGAGACTCAGTGAAATTGAACTCGCTGTGAAGATGCAGTGTACCCGCGGCAAGACGGAAAGACCCCGTGAACCTTTACTATAGCTTGACACTGAACATTGAGCCTTGATGTGTAGGATAGGTGGGAGGCATTGAAGTGTGGACGCCAGTCTGCATGGAGCCAACCTTGAAATACCACCCTTTAATGTTTGATGTTCTAACTCGGCCCCGTGATCCGGGGTGAGGACAGTGTCTGGTGGGTAGTTTGACTGGGGCGGTCTCCTCCCAAAGAGTAACGGAGGAGCACGAAGGTTAGCTAATCACGGTCGGACATCGTGAGGTTAGTGCAAAGGCATAAGCTAGCTTGACTGCGAGAGTGACGGCTCGAGCAGGTACGAAAGTAGGTCTTAGTGATCCGGTGGTTCTGAATGGAAGGGCCATCGCTCAACGGATAAAAGGTACTCCGGGGATAACAGGCTGATACCGCCCAAGAGTTCATATCGACGGCGGTGTTTGGCACCTCGATGTCGGCTCATCACATCCTGGGGCTGAAGTAGGTCCCAAGGGTATGGCTGTTCGCCATTTAAAGTGGTACGCGAGCTGGGTTTAGAACGTCGTGAGACAGTTCGGTCCCTATCTGCCGTGGGCGTTGGAAGATTGAGAGGGGCTGCTCCTAGTACGAGAGGACCGGAGTGGACGAATCACTGGTGTTCGGGTTGTCATGCCAATGGCATTGCCCGGTAGCTAAATTCGGAAGAGATAACCGCTGAAAGCATCTAAGCGGGAAACTTGCCTCGAGATGAGTCTTCCCTGGGGCTTTAAGCCCCCTGAAGGAACGTTAAAGACTATGACGTTGATAGGCTGGGTGTGTAAGTGCAGCGATGCATTGAGCTAACCAGTACTAATGATCCGTGAGGCTTAACCTTACAACACCAAAGGTGTTTTAGATTGAGAGATAGAAATTTTCAGCGAAGTTCCGAGATTGGGCTGGCTGGCTGTGTGCAGGATTGCATAGCGGGTTAGTTTAGACAGAATTTGCCTGGCGGCCTTAGCGCGGTGGTCCCACCTGATCCCATGCCGAACTCAGAAGTGAAACGCCGTAGCGCCGATGGTAGTGTGGGGTCTCCCCATGCGAGAGTAGGACACTGCCAGGCATCAAACACGAGTTACCAGAGTGACATCTGGTAACTGACAAAATCGCTTAGAGCGGTTTTGCACAGCGCGGAGCGCTGGCCCTGTCAAGGGTAAGTATCGGGAAGATACGCGTAAAAGAATCGGTGGAGCGGTAGTTCAGTTGGTTAGAATACCTGCCTGTCACGCAGGGGGTCGCGGGTTCGAGCCCCGTCCGTTCCGCCACTTATTTAAATTATGCCTGCTTATCTTAGCAGGCATAATGTTAAGCATAATTTAGGGGCGTAGCTCAGTTGGTAGAGCACCGGTCTCCAAAACCGGGTGTCGCGAGTTCGAGTCTCTCCGCCCCTGCCATATAAATAGCCCTTCGCGAAAGCGAGGGGTTTTTTTATGCCCAAAAATCGTAATTAGTACATTTACGATACGTCGATACACTTACACTACTTCTTTAACATAGTTCTGCTTTTATCTTGACCTCTGTTCTGGCCTCTATTCCCTCATATTTTCCATCCATTTTACCAATTCCGAAAAGATCTTTTTGTTCGAACAATATTCTGCCATTAACAACAGTTCTTTTTTAAACCTGACAAAGTTTTAAAAGGTAACGTTCCCAATGCATACCTATTTAGCTGAATTTATGTACAAAACGATTGTTATTCTGTGGTGTGACGTTGCTCATTATTACTTTTACAAAATGTACTAAAACTAATTAACATTTTAGCTATCAGGAAGCTCACCTTAAAAAACATCATATGCTTTTAGAACAACATAATTTGCAAATTGGCCGATGCTCAGGACAGTAAATGACCTGAATGATTACCTTAACTGTTCTTCGGAATGGTAGTGAGTCAGCGGCTCGACGATGACAAGTGAGGAGAGAAATATGTACAGGCGTTTACTGTTAGCAGCAGCTGTAACAGCGGCAATGTGTAGTGCAGTCCAAGCGGCTCCGCTAGTCGTGGGTTTTTCTCAAATTGGTTCAGAGTCCGGTTGGCGCTCTGCGGAAACTAAGGTTTCTAAACAAGAGGCTGAAAAGCGCGGTATTACATTAAAAATCGCGGATGCTCAACAAAAACAAGAGAACCAAATCAAGGCTGTTAGATCGTTTATTGCTCAGGGTGTTGATGCCATTTTTATTGCTCCTGTGGTTGCAACGGGTTGGACACCGGTTTTGCAGGAAGCGAAAGAAGCTAAAATCCCGGTATTCCTGCTTGACCGAATGATAGAGGTGAATGACCCCTCCCTGTACACCGCCGCAGTGGCTTCAGACAGTGTATATGAAGGTAAAGTCGCTGGTGAGTGGCTACTGAAAGATGTGGCAGGTAAACCTTGTAATGTTGTTGAACTACAAGGCACTGTTGGCTCGAGTGTGGCTATTAACCGTAAGAAAGGTTTTGCTGACGGGATAGCGTCGGCACCTAACGTAAAAATAATTCGCTCTCAGTCCGGGGATTTCACACGGAGTAAAGGCAAAGAAGTAATGGAGAGTTTCATTAAAGCGGAGCAAAACGGTAAGAACATCTGTGCTGTCTATGCACATAACGATGATATGGCGATAGGTGCCATTCAAGCCATTAAAGAAGCCGGGTTGAAACCAGGTTCAGAGATCAAAATTGTATCCATCGATGGCGTTCCTGATATTTTTAAAGCGATGAGTAGCGGAGAGGCTAATGCTACTGTTGAGTTGACACCGAATATGGCAGGCCCTGCTTTCGATGCATTAATTGCGCTGAAGAAAGATGGCACCCAACCGCCTAAGTTTATCCAGACAGAATCTCGTCTGTTACAGCCTGATACGGCTAAACAGGAATACGAATCTAAGAAGAGCCTTGGTTATTGATTCAAATGGCGGGGCTTGCCCCGCCTGCTTTCGTCACCTGTATTTGGGCAATATCTGAGTCGTTTTTGAACGTGGGTACATCTGATGGAAACACTGCTAGAAGTCCGTGGCTTGTCAGTTGAATTTCCTGGTGTTAAGGCATTGGACTCTGTCGATTTTTCTCTGCTTCGCGGTGAAGTTGTCGCATTGTTAGGGGAAAATGGTGCAGGAAAGTCGACTTTAATCAAAGCATTAACTGGGGTCTATAAGCGGGCCGCCGGTGAAGTTTATTTAGATGGTAAGGCCATTTGTCCCCTTGATACTGCGGATGCCCAGAAACTGGGGATTGGCACTGTTTATCAAGAGGTCAACTTGCTGCCCAATATATCTGTTGCGGCAAATCTATTCATTGGCCGTGAGCCATTACGTTGGGGGCTAATTGACCATCGCACAATGAATCTACAGGCAGAAAAGCTGCTAACGGGCTATGGTCTTACATTAGATGTGCAGCAACCGTTAGCTAACTTTTCTATTGCAATACAACAGATTGTCGCCATTGCTCGTGCGGTCGATCTATCAGCAAAAGTACTTATTCTGGATGAGCCAACGGCAAGTTTAGATGCTAAAGAAGTCAGTATGTTGCTGGATATTTTGCGTCAGTTACGAGATCAGGGTATCGGTATGGTATTCGTGACGCATTTCCTCGATCAGGTTTATCGGATCAGTGATCGTATTACTGTCTTACGCAATGGCAAACTTGTTGGCACTAAAACAACCGCAGAACTTCCCCGTATCGAATTGGTTCAGATGATGTTGGGTCATAGCTTTGATGAGCAATTACTCAAACGTGGTGAACATAATATTGTGGCAAGCAACCCACTGGTTGAGTTTAAAAACTATGGTCGGCGGGGTGTGGTGGAAAACTTCGATTTGGCTGTTTCTCCTGGTGAAATTGTCGGACTTGCTGGGCTATTGGGGTCTGGGCGCACCGAGACTGCGCAATTAATTTTTGGTGTTACGACACCGGATACTGGGGAGGCCAAAATACAAGGCAAGCCCGTTAAGATCCGAACACCACGCACGGCATCAAAATTCGGTTTTGGCTATTGCCCAGAAGATCGTAAAACTGATGGCATCGTCGGTGCTGCAACAGTTCGGGAGAATATTATTCTGGCCTTACAGGCCCAGCGCGGATGGCTAAGGCCACTTTCAATGCGGGAACAAACGCAAATTGCTGAGCAATTCATTCAGCAGCTTGGTATTCGTACTCCTGGCCCTGAGCAACAAATTCAGTATCTCTCCGGTGGAAACCAGCAAAAAGTTTTATTAGCGCGCTGGCTTGCCACAAAACCTCGATTTTTGATTTTAGATGAGCCAACGCGCGGTATTGACGTGGGGGCGCATGCTGAAATTATTCGGCTGATTGAGAAACTGTGTGATGAAGGGCTGGCACTGTTAATTATCTCTTCCGAATTAGAGGAATTGGCAGGTTATGCCGATCGCGTCATTGTTCTGCGTGACCGTCGACATATTGCACAACTCGGTCACGATGAGATTTCCGTTCCTGCCATCATGCAGGCGATCGCGGTGCAATAAGGAGTTACTTCATGGTTAATAGGAGCCTGTCAATGCCGCAACGACCGCGCAAAGTTAAATGGGTCTTGCCGAAAGGTGCCACTCAATTTGGTGCTCTGGCGGTCATTTTATTGATTGATAGTTTAGTCGCCCCGAACTTTTTCTCGATCCATATTCAGGATGGACGGTTGTTTGGCAGTGTCATCGATATTCTAAATCGCGGTGCTCCCGTTGCTTTACTGGCATTAGGTATGACACTGGTCATTGCTACTGGCGGCATTGATTTGTCGGTTGGTGCGGTAATGGCAATAGCCGGTGCAACTGCAGCCACACTGACCAGTGCTGGATATCCTTTACCCACGGTATTAGTCGCCGCCCTTGCGGTTGGCGCGTTATGTGGTTTATGGAACGGTTTCTTAGTGGCGGTATTACAAATCCAACCGATTGTGGCCACCTTAATGTTAATGGTGGCAGGACGGGGGATAGCCCAGCTTATTACTGAGGGGCAGATTGTTACATTTGATACAGGTGGCTTGGCGAAGTTGGGTAGCAGCACGCTGATGTATTTGCCGATGTCAGTAGTCATCGCATTTAGTATGTTGATTATAGTGTGGTTATTGACCCGAAAAACAGCACTGGGTCTATTCATTGAGTCCGTTGGTATCAACTTACGATCAGCACGTAATGCGGGAGTGAGTACTCGCTTGGTGCTGATTGCCGTGTATGTGATTTGTGGTATCTGTGCAGCGGTCGCTGGCATTATTGTGACGGCAGATATTCGTGGTGCCGATGCTAACAATGCTGGTTTATGGCTGGAGCTGGATGCAATTCTGGCGGTAGTCATTGGTGGTGCATCTTTAATGGGAGGGCGGTTTAATCTTTTGCTTTCGGTTATTGGCGCTTTGATTATTCAAGGGATGAATACAGGGATCTTACTTTCAGGCTATCAGCCAGAATTTAACCTGGTCCTTAAAGCTATTGTGGTATTAGCCGTCTTGATTGTGCAGTCACCGATGATCTCATTTAGCCATATCTTCACGAGGCGAAAATAATGTTAAAGCGCAATATTCCTTTGCTGATTACTATCGCCGTTTTTATTCTGGGATACGCTTTTTGTCTCAGTCAGTTCCCCAGTTTCTCCTCCACCCGAGTGTGGTGTGATTTACTGACTGATAATGCTTTTCTGGGCATCGTCGCTGTAGGGATGACTTTCGTTATTCTATCGGGCGGCATCGATTTATCGGTTGGGTCGGTAATTGCATTTACCGGCGTGTTATTGGCTAAGTTAATCGGAACTTATGGTATTCACCCAATGTATGCTTTTGCCATTGTCTTAGTTATGGGGGCGATGTTTGGTGCATTGATGGGATGGATTATTGATTCTCTGAAACTCCCTGCGTTTATTATTACTCTGGCTGGGATGTTCTTCGTTCGTGGTATGAGTTTTATCGTCTCTGAAGAGTCGATACCTATTGATCACCCACTTTATGCCACGCTGGCGAATTATGCCTGGAAAGTTCCTGGTGGCGGGCGATTCACATTATTAGCCTTCATCATGCTAATGGTTGTGGCATTTGGCATTCTGTTGGCTCATCGAACCCGCTTTGGTCATAATGTTTATGCCATTGGCGGTAATAGCGTTTCTGCTGGACTGATGGGTGTTCCTGTCAGGCAAACGACAATTAAAATTTATATGTTATCGAGCACGTTAGCCGCGCTATCGGGAATCGTTTTCTCACTCTATACCTCTGCTGGCTATGCATTAGCAGCCAGTGGTGTTGAGCTAGATGCCATTGCCGCAGTCGTTATCGGTGGCACATTACTTACCGGTGGTATCGGGACAGTTTTCGGCACGCTGTTTGGCGTCTTGATTCAGGGGTTGATTCAGAGCTATATCACATTCGATGGCACACTTAGCTCATGGTGGACCAAAATTGTCATCGGAATATTATTATTTAGCTTTATTGCGATTCAGAAGGCGATGAGTGCTTTTTATCTGAACCGGCGTGCTCGCCCTCAGTCGCCGCCACTTAATCCCGTATAGCGCTCTGAGCTGCGTTATTCATCGGTGTTTTTAACAGTTGTCGAATCAATGTTTGCTGGTCACTGTTTTGCAACCAAACAGCATACAGTGGCCGCACAATAGCTGGCATATCAGCGTTCATGGCCAATTGAGGGTATTCTTTTTGCCAGTGTTCGGGCAGGAAAGCACAGCCACCGGTGGTTTCCAATAGCTGCCGGGTCAAATGTGCCGATGTGGTCGTTAATACCGGCATTTGCTCGCTCTCCAGCAATCTATTCTCTTGCTGATGAAAATCAGCTCCCCACTCAAGCTTGATGTAAGGTGCCTCATTTGCATTTTTATGCTCGGCGTCTGGCTCAGTTTCTTTCGATAAATCAATCGGCTCAAAAGAAAATAGTCGCAGCGAAAAATGCCCTAACAGTTGGCTTGCCAGTTCATCCATTTTAGGCGGTTCGGTCGTTATCAATAAATCCAGTTGCCGCTCGTGCAACTGTTTCACCAGCGAGTGCCGCAGTGCAATCCGCGCCTCAAGGCGCAATGCCTCTCGTTGTTTATATAATTGTTGCAACCACGGAGTGAGGTATGCCTCCCACAGTGAGGCGGTTGCACCAATGGACAACTCGGTATGCTGTAGTGAGTGAGCAACCTCTTTTTTGGCTAGTTGCCAGGTACTCATCAGTGTTTCTGCGTAAGGCACCAAACGTTCTCCCGCAGGTGTCAGACGAATATTATTGCGATGACGAGTGAATAAATTTGCACCTAATTGATTTTCCAACTGACGGATACGAAAACTTACCGCCGACTGTGTTAAGTACAAAGATTCAGCAGCGCGACCAAAGTGGCGAGTCCTACTGACCTCCAAAAAGGTTTTCAGTAATTCGGTATCCAAACCCATCTCCAATTTTTTTTGTCGTTAAGATTTAAATGTTTTGTTTTACACGCTGTCAAGCCTATCTAATACTCCGCGCCATAAACAGCACGACCATGAGAGAATTAGGAGCGTGTCAGATGGCGGATAGCTTCATCACGACCAATCGTTTTTTTGATAATAAGCATTATCCTCGCGGGTTCTCGCGCCACGGCGATTTCACCATTAAAGAGGCGCAATTACTAGAGCGCCATGGCTACGCCTTCAACGAACTCGATCTCGGAAAACGCCAGCCTGTAACGGAAGAAGAACAGTTGTTTGTTGCTGTTTGTCGCGGCGAACGTGAGCCCGTCAGTGCCGAGGAGAAAGTCTGGTCCAAATATGTGACCCGAACTCGTCGTCCTAAACGATTCCATACTCTATCAGGCGGCAAGCCGCAGATGGATGCGGTGGAAGATTATACCGATAGCGACGATTAATCCCCTCTTATCCTTCGTCCTTGAAATCGCAGGGGTGTTCGCGGCGCGCTCTTACCCGAATCACTTACTTGAGTAAGCTCATCGGGATGCGTTTGCTTGCAGCCTACCTGCGATTCCAATGACTTTGGATAATACTCTTCGTTAGTGGAACCACAGGGGTGTTAGCGGCGCGCTCTTACCTGAATCACTTACTTGAGTAAGCTCATCGGGATGCGTTTGCTTGCTGCCTACCTGCGATTCCAATGACTTTGGATATCAGAGAGGTGTTTGATAATAGTGGATTTTTTTCTCCCCTATTTACATCAGGCTCTTGTGTAACTGCAACAGCAGCCGGTCCATACAACGATAGCTCAGTGCTTCCGAAAGATGATTTCTTTGGATGTAATTCTCCTGAGCGAGATCGGCAATGCTCCGCGCTACTTTTAAAATATGGTGCCAGGCGCGTACCGACAAACCCAGCGTCAGCAGAACTTGCTCCAGAAAGGCCGCATTCTCAGGAGTGAGGGAGCAATATTCGGCAATTTCTTGGCTATTAAGCTGAGAATTTATCTTCCCTGCTCGATCCAATTGCCTCTGCCTTGCCTGCAATACTCGTAGCCTGACCGTTTCACTGCTTTCCCCTTGATGTTTCTGAGCCCCCAGCATACCTGATGGCAGCAATGGCACCTCTATCGACAAATCAAACCTGTCCAGAAACGGCCCCGACAATTTTGCCAGATAGCGCAGAATCTGTTGTGGCGGTGTACGGTTATGGACACCCTGATAATGGCCGCTGGGGCTGGGGTTCATTGCGGCAATCAGTTGCACTTTGGCAGGAAAGCACACTTTAGCCGCTGCACGAGAAATGATAATTTCGCCTGATTCCAGTGGCTCGCGCAGTGAATCCAGCACCCGACGTTCAAATTCAGGTAATTCATCCAGGAAGAGTACACCATTGTGCGCCAATGAGATTTCACCGGGGCGTGGAATAGAACCACCGCCAATCAGTGCCGCCATTGAGGCGCTATGGTGGGGGGCGCGAAAAGCCCGGCAACGCCATTGGGCGGGTAGCACGTTACTGTGCAGTAGACCGTTAATGGCCGCGGCCTCTAATGCCTCTTGATCCGTCAGCGGCGGCAATAATCCAGTTAACCGATTTGCCAGCATCGTTTTGCCCGTTCCTGGTGGCCCGAGTAATAGCAGGTTATGGCCCCCCGCCGCAGCAATTTCTAAGGCTCGCTTAGCCTGTGACTGCCCAATGATATCTTGCAGGTCGAGGCTGCTATCCCACTCTGGTGTAGATTCAACTAGCTGGCCCTGATCAAGGGTATTTTCACCCTGTAAAAAACCGCACACGGCTAACAAGTGATCGGCAACCCGGCTGTTACCTTGTGGAATAAGACCTATCTCAAGATTATTCGCGACCGGAAGAATTAATTGCCGCTGAACTTGGCTACTGGCGAGTGCTGCCGGAATTGCGCCGCTAACCCGCCTTAGCGCCCCTGATAGAGCTAACTCACCCAAGAACTCATAGTGGGTTAATTTATCCGCAGGAATCTGTTCTGACGCTGCCAGTATTGCTAAAGCGATAGGGAGATCATAGCGGCCACCCTCTTTCGGCAAGTCTGCCGGTGCCAAACTAACAGTGATACGTTTCGCCGGAAAGGTGAATCCACTGTTGATTAATGCGCTCCGAACCCTATCTCGAGCCTCTTTTACGGTGGTTTCCGGTAATCCAACCAAAATCAATCCGGGGAGCCCATTGCTGATATGAACTTCTACTGTAACCGGTGGGGCCTGAATGCCTAATGTGGCGCGGGTATGAATGGTTGCCAGTGACATGCTGCTTTCCTTTGCCGTGATGTGTCCTTAGGGCTACCGGGACTTTTATTAATCGACCGGGCTGAGATATGAGGTAGCCGCAGCAGTGTGCCCTAGGTCTTTTTTGAGTACAGCGAAAAAGAATTGATTTGCGAACGCTCGCGAGAAATTTCGCTGCAAGGGAAGTATCAAAATTAAAAATTGCGATACGGTACGCAAAAAATGGCCAAACTACTGATATGAGTATTACTAATTGATAAATAATATATTTGTGTCATATCGTGTAGCGGCTCACAGAATAATAATTTAAATAAATATTGTCAGATAACCAATAACTGTGATAACTCTGTAGGTATTCGTTCGACACTGACAGATGAACAACCTAATTATGAAAGCGATTGTCCAAGTGATTAACCTAGTCCTAATTAGCGTGGTGGTGATTATTATCCCACCGTGCGGGGCTGCACTTGGACGAATAAAGGCATAAAAATCAAGCCTTAATCTCAAGAGAACCCCCGCACCGAAAGGTCCGGGGGTTTTTTTATTGGTACGTTAAAGACGCGAGGAACATAAAATGCACAACAGAATAAAATCCTGTGCCTCCCGCGAAAGGTCGGGGAAATAACTATGAATGGTGCTCAGTGGGTGGTTCAAGCGTTGCGTGCGCAGGGTGTTGATACGGTATTCGGCTATCCGGGTGGAGCAATAATGCCTGTCTACGATGCTTTGTATGATGGTGGTGTCGAGCATTTGCTCTGCCGCCATGAGCAAGGTGCTGCGATTGCTGCCATTGGCTATGCCCGTGCAACCGGTAAAGTCGGGGTGTGTATTGCCACTTCTGGCCCTGGAGCCACTAATCTGATCACCGGTTTGGCTGATGCATTGCTGGATTCAGTGCCGGTCATTGCTATCACCGGTCAGGTGGGGTCTGCTTTAATCGGTACTGATGCTTTTCAGGAGATTGACGTATTGGGTTTGTCACTTGCCTGTACCAAACACAGTTTTCTGGTTGAATCATTAGAGGCGTTGCCTGGTATCATGGCGGAGGCGTTTGCCATTGCTACCAGTGGCCGTCCTGGACCGGTTTTAATCGATATTCCGAAGGATATTCAGTTAGCTGTGGGTGATTTAACCCCGCACCTGATGCCAGTTGAAGAGCATCTTGTTGATTCTGCTGCCGAGTTACAACAAGCCTGGGATATGCTGGCAACCGCGCAAAAACCGATGTTGTATGTCGGTGGCGGGGTTGGCATGGCACAGGCCGTTCCTGCTTTACGTGCTTTTATCGAGGTAACGGGTATTCCTGCGGTTGCCACTCTGAAGGGTTTAGGCGCACCGGATACTAATCATCCGTGCTATCTGGGTATGCTGGGGATGCATGGCACTAAAGCCGCAAACTTTGCGGTGCAGGATTGCGATTTATTGATAGCGGTTGGCGCGCGGTTTGATGACCGTGTCACCGGCAAGCTGAATACATTCGCCGCAAAAGCAAAAGTTATCCATATGGATATCGACCCGGCTGAATTGGGTAAATTGCGTCAGGCGCATGTCGCGTTGCAGGGCGATTTGAAAGTATTGCTGCCCGCATTACAGCAACCGTTGGATATCCAGCCGTGGCGTGATGAGGTCATGGCATTGAAACACCAGCATAGCTGGCGCTACGATCACCCTGGCCAGGCAATTTATGCTCCGTTGTTACTGAAGCAGATATCTGAACGCAAAGCACCGCAAGCGGTAGTGACTACCGATGTGGGCCAGCACCAGATGTGGACGGCGCAGCATATGAACTTTACCCGACCTGAGAATTTCATCACATCCAGCGGTTTGGGCACGATGGGTTTTGGTGTGCCGGCCGCGGTTGGCGCACAAATGGCCCGTCCTGATGACATGGTTATCTGTATCTCCGGTGACGGTTCGTTTATGATGAATGTTCAGGAGTTGGGCACGATAAAACGAAAACAGTTACCGCTGAAAATCGTATTATTAGATAACCAGCGATTGGGTATGGTTCGACAGTGGCAGCAACTGTTTTTTGATGGACGTTATAGCGAAACCAATCTTTCTGATAACCCCGATTTCATCACACTGGCCAGTGCGTTTAATATCCCCGGCCAACGTATCACCCGCAAAGACCAAGTCGACGCCGCTCTGGATGCGCTGTTTAACAGCGAAGGCCCTTATCTGCTCCAGGTTTCCATCGACGAACTCGAAAACGTTTGGCCGTTAGTGCCGCCAGGCGCAGGTAATGAAACCATGCTGGAGAAAATCTCATGATGCACCATCAATCCTCTATCCAACATCAAATCTCTATCCAAGCCCGCTTCCGCCCTGAAATGTTAGAGCGTGTATTGCGGGTTGTGCGGCACCGTGGCTTCCAGGTTTGTGCTATGAATATGTCGCCAATGAGTAATGCTGAGAATATTAATATTGAATTGACCGTTGCCAGCGGGCGACCTGTCGATTTACTGTCTTCTCAGTTAAGTAAGCTTATGGATGTCGCCTGCGTCGAGATCCTACAACCTAATACATTACAGATACGCGCCTGATGCGCCACAAGGAAAGAAAAGAATGACGAAGAAAGCTGATTTTATTTGGTTTAACGGTGACATGGTTCCGTGGGCAGAGGCTAAAGTTCACGTGATGTCTCACGCGTTACACTACGGCACGTCAGTCTTCGAAGGTGTCCGTTGCTACGACTCCCACAAAGGGCCGGTAGTTTTCCGTCACCGCGAACATATGCAGCGTTTACATGACTCAGCTAAAATTTATCGTATGCCGGTTTCCCAGTCGGTTGATGAGCTGATGGAAGCCTGCCGTGCGACATTGCGTAAAAACAATCTGACCAGCGCGTATATCCGCCCGTTAGTGTTTATTGGTGATGTCGGTATGGGTGTGAACCCGCCAGATGGCTATAAAACAGATGTGATAATCGCCGCGTTCCCATGGGGTGCTTATCTGGGTGCGGAAGCGTTGGAGCAAGGCATTGATGCCATGGTGTCCTCATGGAACCGTGTGGCACCAAATACCATTCCAACTGCGGCAAAAGCCGGTGGTAACTACCTGTCCTCCTTGTTGGTGGGTAGCGAAGCACGCCGTCACGGCTATCAGGAAGGGATTGCGCTGGATATTCATGGCTTCTTGTCTGAAGGTGCGGGTGAAAACCTATTTGAAGTAAAAGATGGCATCCTGTTCACGCCGCCGTTTACCTCTTCAGCCCTGCCGGGTATCACCCGTGATGCGATTATCAAACTGGCGAAAGATATGGGTCTGGAAGTGCGTGAGCAAGTGTTGTCACGTGAATCTCTCTATTTGGCGGATGAAGTCTTTATGTCCGGTACTGCGGCAGAAATTACCCCGGTACGCAGCGTGGATGGTATTCAGGTCGGTATTGGTAAACGTGGCCCGGTTACCACCAAGATCCAACAAGCATTCTTTGGCCTGTTCACCGGTGAAACTGAAGATAAGTACGGTTGGCTGGATCCAATCAATCAATAATCAATAAAAACTGACAGACAGAATCAGCAGGTGGTTCGTTCGCCACCTGCAACACAGAATACATTGGAGTGAAGAGACAATGCCTAAGTACCGTTCCCATACCACCACTCATGGCCGCAATATGGCCGGCGCTCGTGCACTGTGGCGCGCTACCGGTATGACCGATGATGACTTCGGCAAACCGATTATTGCAGTGGTTAACTCATTTACCCAGTTTGTACCGGGCCACGTTCATTTGCGCGACTTAGGCAAGCTGGTAGCGGAGCAAATTGAAGCGTCTGGCGGCGTGGCTAAAGAGTTCAACACTATTGCGGTGGATGATGGGATCGCGATGGGCCACGGCGGCATGCTCTATTCACTGCCTTCACGTGAATTGATTGCCGACTCCGTAGAATACATGGTTAACGCTCATTGCGCGGACGCCATGGTGTGTATCTCTAACTGCGACAAAATTACCCCAGGGATGCTGATGGCGTCTCTGCGTTTGAATATTCCGGTGATCTTTGTGTCCGGCGGCCCGATGGAAGCGGGTAAAACCAAGCTGTCCGATAAAATCATCAAACTGGATCTGGTGGATGCCATGATCCAGGGCGCAAACCCGAATGTCAGTGATGCCGACAGTGAGCAGATTGAACGCTCTGCCTGCCCGACCTGTGGTTCCTGCTCGGGGATGTTTACTGCCAACTCGATGAACTGCTTAAATGAGGCGCTGGGTCTGGCGCTGCCAGGTAACGGTTCACTGTTGGCGACCCATGCTGACCGTAAACAACTGTTCCTCGATGCTGGTAAGCACATTGTTGAGCTGACTAAACGTTATTACGAACAGGATGATGTTAGTGCCTTGCCGCGCAGCATCGCGAACAAAGCCGCATTTGAAAACGCTATGACGCTGGATATCGCGATGGGCGGCTCGACCAACACCGTGCTGCACTTACTGGCCGCAGCACAGGAAGGGGAGGTTGATTTCGATATTAGCGATATCGACCGTTTATCTCGTCAGGTGCCTCATTTGTGTAAAGTCGCGCCGAGCACGCAGAAATACCATATGGAAGACGTGCACCGTGCAGGTGGGGTTATGGGTATTTTAGGCGAACTGGACAGGGCTGGCTTGCTTAACCGCGAGGTGCGTAATGTGTTGGGGCTGAATCTGACCGATACGCTGGAAACCTATGACGTGATGCTTACCGGTGACGAAGGGGTCAAGCAGATGTACGCCGCGGGCCCGGCGGGTATTCGTACCACTAAAGCCTTCTCGCAGGATTGCCGCTTCCCATCACTGGATACTGACCGCGAAGAGGGTTGTATCCGTACTCGCGAACATGCTTACAGCCAAGACGGCGGTTTAGCTGTGCTGTACGGCAATATCGCCGCGAACGGTTGTATTGTTAAAACCGCCGGTGTGGATAAAGAGAGCCTGACCTTCCGTGGCCCGGCAAAAGTGTATGAGAGTCAGGATGATGCGGTAGCAGCGATTCTCGGCGGTAAAGTTGTGGCGGGTGACGTGGTCGTTATCCGTTACGAAGGGCCAAAAGGTGGGCCGGGGATGCAGGAAATGCTCTATCCGACCACCTATTTGAAATCCATGGGATTAGGCAAGAGTTGTGCTTTGCTGACTGATGGCCGTTTCTCCGGCGGGACGTCTGGTTTGTCGATTGGTCATGTTTCACCAGAAGCGGCCAGTGGCGGCCTGATTGGTCTGGTGCAGGATGGCGATTTCATTGATATCGATATCCCGAACCGTGGCATTGTGTTGGATGTGAGCGAATCTGAGCTGACCGCTCGTCGTGAAACTGAAGAAGCCCGTGGCGATGCTGCCTGGTCGCCTAAAGCCCGCGAACGTCAGGTTTCTTATGCACTGCGCGCTTATGCTCTGCTGGCAACCAGCGCCGACAAAGGTGCTGTGCGCGACAAAAGTAAGCTGGGAGGCTAATACCCATGGCGGTATCACAACCCTTATCTGCTGCCCCTTGCGGGGCAGAATATCTGCGGGCGATATTGCGCGCGCCGGTGTATGAGGTGGCGCAAGTCACCCCGTTGCAAGTGATGGAAAAAATCTCTTCCCGCCTGGCTAATACTATTTTGGTTAAACGTGAAGATCGCCAGCCAGTGCACAGTTTTAAGCTGCGTGGTGCTTATGCGATGCTGGCGGGTCTGACAGAAGAGCAGAAAGCCTGTGGTGTGATAACCGCCTCTGCCGGTAATCATGCGCAAGGTGTCGCCCTCTCAGCCAGTAAGCTGGGTATCAAGGCACTTATCGTGATGCCGGTAGCAACCGCTGACATCAAAGTGGATGCCGTGCGCGGTTTTGGTGGTGAGGTGCTGCTGTTCGGTGCCAATTTCGATGAAGCCAAAGGCAAAGCTATCGAGTTATCCCAGCAGCAGGGTTATACCTTTGTGCCGCCGTTTGACCATCCGGCCGTTATCGCCGGGCAGGGGACGCTGGCGATGGAGTTACTCCAGCAAGACGCACACCTTGATCGGATTTTTGTCCCGGTCGGTGGCGGTGGGCTGGTGGCCGGTGTGGCGGTGCTTATCAAGCAACTGATGCCGCAGATTAAAGTGATCGGGGTTGAAGCGGAAGACTCAGCTTGTTTACGTGCCGCACTGGATGCGGGCAAGCCGGTTGACCTGGCCCGTGTTGGGTTATTTGCCGAGGGTGTCGCCGTTAAACGTATTGGCGATGAGCCATTCCGCCTGTGCCAAGAGTATTTGGACGAGGTGATAACCGTCGACAGTGATGCTATCTGTGCGGCAGTAAAAGATTTATTTGAAGATGTGCGTGCCATCGCCGAACCTTCTGGTGCTTTGGCGCTGGCGGGCCTGAAAAAGTATGTTCAGCAGCATAATATCAAAGGCGAACGTCTGGCCCATGTGCTGTCCGGTGCTAACGTGAACTTCCACGGCCTGCGCTATGTGTCAGAACGTTGTGAGCTGGGCGAGCAGCGTGAAGCTTTGCTGGCCGTAACTATCCCCGAGAAAAAAGGCAGTTTTCTCCGTTTCTGCGAGTTGCTGGGGGGGCGTTCGGTCACTGAATTCAACTACCGTTATGCGGATGCCGATAATGCCTGCATTTTCGTAGGGGTACGTTTGACGCGCGGCTATGCCGAGCGGGCAGAGATATTGGCTGAGCTACAGGCAAAAGATTATCAGGTGGTGGACCTATCTGACGACGAGATGGCCAAACTGCATGTGCGTTATATGGTGGGTGGTCGACCTTCCAAACCATTGCGTGAGCGGCTGTACAGCTTTGAATTCCCTGAATCACCGGGCGCATTGCTGAAGTTCTTGCATACATTAGGTACGCACTGGAATATCTCTTTGTTCCACTATCGTAGCCATGGCACTGATTTTGGTCGGGTATTGGCAGGGTTTGAGTTGTCAGATTCTGAGCCGCAATTTGAAGAGCACTTGGCCGCTTTGGGCTATGATTGCCATGATGAAACCAACAACCCGGCGTTTAAGTTCTTTTTGGCGGGTTAAGTTTTGGCTGGATGAAGTGGCGGTGAATACCTATCAACCACAATAAAACTCAGGGCTAATAAGCGCTGAGTTTTTTATTTCCACTTAGTTATATTTAATCTTCTTATATATTCTCAAAAATAAGCATTCCAAATGAAATTCAGTATTAGTGCAGTGTAATATCATCTGTGGATTTATTAATTGAGATGAATAATATCGCAGTTAATAACCATGTCGTTGAATGATTATTTTTCATGGTTTGAATAATATATGGAGTTTTTATATGAGTGAAACATTAGCCTTGATTAAAGCATCAATTAAATCATCGGCGCCTGACTACATCCCCCCTACACCGCTAAGTAACCGTTTGAATCCCCTGCAAAACTCAATTCGGTCTTATTCAATGCGTGATGGGACGACAACAATTGAAACAACGCGTCGCAAAGGGGAGATCGTTAGGCAAATTGTAACAAGAGAATACATTGATGCTGCAAGCAATAAGACGGTTAAAATGAAAACCTTTGATGCAGCTACCAATACGATAAATCAGGCTATCGAGCACTTTGATTCTAACAATAATATGACTAAGAGGGTCGTTGAAAGTTTTAGTTATGACCCAGTTAAAAAGGCAGTACAATTGAGCGAAACAGTGGTAGTAAAACAAAGTTTCGATGCTAAAAATAATATAACGCACCGCGCTGAACAGAAAACTAATGCTGCTGGTGAAATCACTTATAACCTGGTTGATACCTATCCCAACGTAAACATTACCAACAACTTGCAAAGCGACACCTGCCAACTGACCGATTCGATAAACAGTTTCCCTACCAAAGAGAGCGCTCCTGCTCCTGTGGAGGCGACTATGTGTAATCCTTTAACTCTGGGGCTGAGGAATCTTGTTCCCGCCATAAATTACGCTTCACGATTGTAAACTACAGCAGCCCCCAAAATGCTTCGATCAACGGCTCATTGAGCCGTTTTTTGGGCACACACACACCCAGCTCAAATGGCTCGACCAACGAGATATCATCCAGCAAGGAAATGCGGTTGCGCACCGGTTCCGGGCTGTTATCCACCACCACTGATGGGATCAGTGCCACACCGCAGCCCAATGCTACCATTGATACAATTGCTTCATGGCCGGAAACCGTAGCATAAATCAATGGGTTACTGATGCGCTGGCGGCGGAACCACAAATCAATGCGTTTTCGTGATGGGCCATGCTCAGGCAAAATAAAGGGGACCGTGGCCCAATCGGGCTGTTCCACCGAGACCTGTGAACGCACTGCGCAAGGCAGGGCTGGCGCAATCAAAACCAGCGGAATCTCGCCAATCTGGGTAAAGGCGATGCTGGTGGGGAGCACTTCAGGGCGACCAGCAATACCGAGATCAGCCTCATTCGATTGCACTTTATCTACCGCATCGGCGGCATCACCGGTAGTGAGTTTGATTTCAACCAACGGATGACGTGCGCGAAAACGATCGAGAATGGGGGGTAAATGGCTATAGGCGGCGGTGACTGAACAAAATAGCCGCAGTTCGCCACTGAGTGATGGCCCGTGCTGACCCAAGGCATGGCGCAGCTGCTGGTACTGTAGCAATGTCTGTTGAGCAAAAGCCTTGAGCTGTGTACCGGCATCGGTCAGTTGCACCGTGCGGTTGTCTCGTAAAAACAGGGGCTGTCCGAGCGTCTCCTCCAGCCGCTGAATCTGGCGTGATAGGGTGGATGGACTGACGTGTGTAGCTTTAGCCGTGCGGCCAAAGTGGCGGCTTTCAGCCAAATGCAGAAACAATTTCAGGTCACGTAAATCCATAACAGACAGCCTCTTAGGTGAGAAGAGCTATTGTATTGCATAAGAAATAAACTGTATTGCAGAATTTGCAACGTCACATTGTTAATATATCAATTTCAGCAATGTGTTTCCTGTCATATAGTGAATCCAAGATAATCCCCGGACCAGACAGGGGATGTGAAAAACAGCAACACACAACATTAGCTACACAAACACAATATTCGTTTGCAGTAACCAAAATAAATAGCTGCACCCACAAAACAGAACCCGAACGGAGTAATACCATGGCTAACTATTTCAACACATTGAACCTGCGTCAGCAGTTGGCGCAATTAGGTAAGTGTCGCTTTATGGCACGTGACGAATTTGCCGATGAAGCAAGCTACCTGAACGGTAAAAAAGTGGTGATCGTCGGTTGTGGCGCACAAGGTCTGAACCAAGGCTTGAACATGCGTGACTCTGGTCTGGACGTGGCTTACGCTCTGCGCAAAGAAGCGATTGCCGAGAAGCGTGCTTCATGGCGTAAAGCGACTGAAAATGGCTTCAAAGTAGGCACTTACGAAGAGTTGATCCCACAGGCTGATTTGGTGGTTAACCTGACACCAGACAAACAGCACACCGCAGTGGTTCAGGCAGTTCAGCCACTGATGAAAGATGGTGCAGCACTGGGTTACTCTCATGGCTTCAATATCGTTGAAGTGGGTGAGCAAGTTCGTAAAGACATCACCGTTGTGATGGTAGCGCCGAAATGCCCTGGCACTGAGGTTCGTGAAGAATACAAACGTGGTTTTGGTGTGCCGACGCTGATCGCGGTTCACCCGGAAAACGATCCTAAAGGCGAAGGCATGGCGATTGCCAAGGCTTGGGCGGCAGCAACCGGTGGCCATCGCGCGGGTGTGTTGGAGTCCTCTTTCGTTGCGGAAGTAAAATCTGATCTGATGGGTGAGCAGACTATCCTGTGTGGTATGTTGCAGGCCGGTTCATTGCTGTGTTTCGATAAGCTGGTTTCTGAAGGTACTGACGCGGCTTATGCTGAGAAACTGATTCAGTTCGGTTGGGAAACCATTACCGAAGCGCTGAAACAAGGCGGGATTACGCTGATGATGGACCGTCTGTCCAATCCGGCTAAACTGCGGGCTTATGCGCTGTCTGAACAGTTGAAAGAAATCATGGCTCCGTTGTTCCAAAAGCATATGGATGACATTATCTCCGGTGCTTTCTCCAGCGGTATGATGGCTGACTGGGCGCAAGACGATGTTAAATTGCTGGGCTGGCGTGAAGAGACCGGCAGAACAGCATTCGAGAATGCGCCACAGTTTGAAGGCAAAATCTCTGAGCAAGAATATTTCGACCACGGCGTATTGATGATTGCCATGGTGAAAGCCGGTGTTGAGTTGGCATTCGAAACTATGGTTGACTCCGGTATCATCGAAGAGTCTGCATATTATGAATCACTGCATGAGCTGCCATTGATCGCCAACACCATTGCCCGTAAGCGCTTGTATGAAATGAACGTGGTTATTTCTGATACGGCTGAATACGGTAACTATCTGTTCGCGAACGCGGCGGTTCCGTTGCTGAAAGGCAAATTCATGGATTCACTGCAAGCAGGGGATTTGGGTAAGAGCGTTGCCGGTACTGCGGTTGATAACGCGCAACTGCGTGATGTGAATGAAGCCATTCGTAACCACCCAATTGAAGCCGTAGGTCACAAACTGCGTGGCTATATGACCGATATGAAGCGTATTGCAGTTGCGGGCTAAGTCCCTTTTGTCTTTGACGCCGTCAGGTTTTTAGCGGCGTTTAACTCTGCGTGAAACAGGCCGCTGCCATTAAATAATGGTAGCGGCTTTTTTTTATCTCAAATTTAAGCCATATCTTGCAGGCGAAAATTTATTAAATTAATGCTATCCCGGCCCGAAAAAAATCTTGTAAGGTGTTAATCGTGGTTTAACACATCGCAGACAAACTCAGTATTAAACGCTATTAATCATAATATTCTTATGAAGGTAATAACGCACCTCGCTAATTAGCGGGGTGTTTTTATTTGTGGGTCTGGCAAAGCTAAAGAATAAAACTCATGACATTTAAATAATGTTAAGGAGGTGAAAAAGATAAATAGGTTTAGCAGTCAATATTCTCGTTAATTATAAAAACTTAAATAAGGAAATAAAGTATGGGAAAAGGACACAGTAATGTAATGGGTCAGGGCCGCCGTGGCTCAACTGATGGCGTCAAGGGCGTGCCGAGAGGGCTTAGTGCTGGAAATCCTAATAAAGGTAGAGGGTGGGGAGTATCGCAAACCCCCTATGGGGCTATTCGCAATTATAATCCAAGCAAGTTCGGTAGCCGTTCTGGCGGTAATCGAGGTGGCAATAACCGTTCACGTCATCGCGGCAATCCTCCAAGTCCCCCTAATCTGGCACAAAGGCCAGAGCTACAAGTAGCAATAGTCCCCGGTGTTGCCGTTCCCCTATCACTGGTTGCTGGTGAATGGGGGGTTTACGCTGCTTAAACCAAAGGTAGTTGCTGCGGCACTTGATCTGGCTCTTACGCGGATGGCGATGTTTGCTGTGGACGCGGCGCCTTATATCGGGCGGTTCGCCGGGGTTGTTGGCATGTTGCTGGCACCCTCTGAAATCGCGAAAGATGATATGTCAGTGACCCGGCGCACGGTCGTCACCCTGCCTGCCGAGCGCATCATCAGCGTGCCATTGGCACAATTACCCACACAATCAGCAGTAGTGGCTAATGTCCGGCTGCATGATGTGGTACAGGATGGTGTGCAGAAAATCGCGGTAGTGAAATCCAAACATGTGCCGATTACGGTGCCAGTAGTACAGGCTAAACCCACTGATCGGACAGGGGTATTTACCGCTCAGATCCTCAATGGGATGCCACCTATCCACATCCATATTGATACGAGTTCTTCCCCTCCCACGGCAGCGCAACCAAGCGGTGTCAGTGAGGTGAGGGATAGCCCTGTAACACCGGTATTTTCTCCACTGGGAAGTAACAGCCATGACGCGATTGTCTACTTCCCCGCAGAAGCGAACACTGACCCTGTCTATATTTCAGTCACGACAGTGCTAATACCAGAGCAGATTAAACAGGTGGAGGAGGAAAATCGGCAAAAACAAGCACAATGGGATGCGAAGTATCCACAAGTGCAACAGGCTCTATTTGAAAAACAACGTGCCATTCAGACTGTGGCTGAAAAAGAGGCAATATTGCATGCAGTCAAGGAGACGGCTGAGGGTAAGTCATTCTTAAACCCGGAAAAATTTCCGATGGAGGAATACCTTATAGCTTGGTTTGAATACTCAAAAACAACCATTAAGATGGATATATCGATTAATTCAGCGGTTGCGCGAGACTATTTTTTACAAAAGGGGCCGATGGTCATGTACCCTCTTTTGTATACCTTTCAGTCAGAAAGTCAGGGTGAGCAACATGCCCGTGATACAAATATTGCGACATTAGAACGGATATATCGGCGTTTAACGACGGCGCGAGACAATATAAATCAGGCCCAGCATGAGTTAAATACGGCCAAGAATGAAGTCAACAATGCTGATCAGCATATACAGGTAGTCAGGGCGCAACTGGTTGAGGCCGAAGCCCGGTGGATTGTAGAAGCACCCGCCAGACAGCGTGTTGAACGTGAGCGACTGGCGGCAGCCTACCTCGCCAGACAGCAGGCTGTCACTCCCCAAAATACCTTCTCCTTACCTGCTCATCCGCCAGGGGGCGCACATTCTCCCAGTTTTGCCGCAGGCGGTGCGGGTGCTATAACATTAAGTCCTCAGGTTGCTAATCATTTAGGTACCTCATTACGGCGGGTATCGGAGCGATTTCGCAGCATAGACACAAGTTCGTTGGCCGATCCAATGGCTGTCATTATTGGTACGGGCTTCTATTCGGATAATGATAGGGAAGGAGCGAATCAGCCGCCATTAGTCGGTAGTTTCTCTCTCAGGGACATAGGATTATCCCTTGGCGCGCCGTTACTACATCAAGGTGACGTAGATTCTCCGGTCCGAATTTTGATGGCCCAAAAGGATGATTGGACCGGTGTTTATGCGGTAAAAACCCAAGCTGCAAATGTTGCTGCTAAGGTGAAGGTCGGGCAAGCACAGCTTGATAGGTCAAATGGTGTTTATACATTTACCACCGACAGCCAGCCGCCACGCACCTTTACTTTTACTCCAGTACAACCGCCCAGCATGGATATCAGCTCGGTATTACCACAACCTGCCAGTGCGCCGGTTGTTCCGTCGCATACTGGGGCTGATATCACTTTTCTGGCGACAAAGCGAGCACTGACGTTCCTTGCACATGAGGAGATTGATTTCCACGATTACGTCATTTGGTTCCCAGCAGAGTCGGGGCTGGAACCGGTGTATATTTATCTTAAAACGCCACGGGATGAGCCGGGTGAAGTAACCGGTCGTGGGCAGCAAGTTGCAGGCGTTTGGTTGGCAGAGGCGGGTAAGGGGCTGGGAGCACCCATCCCAGTACAGATTGCCGATAAATTACGTGGCAGGAAGTTCAGTAGTTTTGATAGATTTAGGGCAGCGTTTTGGCAGGAGGTTGCGAATGATCCTGAGCTATCTGGGCAGTTTAATAAAACTAACTACGTCGAAATGCTAAATCAACGAGCCCCATACCCACCTTCCATAGAGCAAATTGGTGATAGGAAAAAATATGAAATTCATCATGTTAAGTTTATAAATAACGGAGGAGAGGTTTACAATATTGAAAACCTAAGAATCATGACACCGAAACGGCACATTAATATTCACTCCGGAAATAGAGGGAAATAATATGGAACTTAAAAAAGAGTTAACAGACTATACTGAAAATGAGTTTCTAGAGTTGATTAATTTATTATTTATTGGTGAATTCTCTTCAGAAGAGGAGCATGACGAACTTGTAAATCATATTGTAAAAATTACAGAACACCCTAATGGTACTGATATCCTTTATTATCCTGAGGCTGGAGTGGAGGATAGCCCCGAGGGAGTTATTAAATTCATTAAAAAATGGCGAGCCGAAAATGGCAAGCCTGGATTTAAAGAGTAAGTTATATCTGCAAGTAATAATATAAGCCGCCTTTCTGGCGGGTTATATTTTATTAATTAGTTAATAGAAACATAAACACTCATTTATTATATCATTTGGTCCTCAGATTATTAGTAGCTGGGAGCACTGATCCCAGTACAGATTGCCGATAAATTACGTGGCAGGACGTTCAGTAGTTTTGATGAATTAGAGGATAATAAGCTGATGATCGAGCGGCTGGAGCGAATCTTGATGGGGGAACTCACGGCCACTGATATTGATAAACGCTTTTATACTCATGAAATCAGAGAGCTAGAACGATATCGTGCGCTAGGGGTGCCGGATGGTGTTAATGATAAATCTGTTTGGAATGACGCTCATACCGCAACTCTGGAGGACTATAAGGTTAATGAAAAAAAACAGCCTTTATATACGCCAGAAGCTGAGGATGCATATATAAAAGCAGAGTTAAAAAATATTTAGGAGATAAATAATGTCAAATATGGAAAAAATAATTAAAAATGAAACAGTCGAAGATGTTCTATTAGCCTTCACTCCTAATACAGCATATCAAGGTATTGATCGAATGTATGTGAAATATCATTTTGATGTGGTAGCTAACCGAGATCTTTTATTTACATATCAGAGGTTAATAAAAGAAGGTAAGTTGGCTGAAGATGATAAAGGGCATACACTCAAAGGTCCCAACTGGAAAGAACCGAAATTCGTAACCGATAAAAAATACGATGCGGAATAGTATTCAGCATTACTAAAAATTTATTGTAATTAATAATCAGTGAACAAGGATGTTACTGGTTATTTTTTATGATTACTGATTGTGATATTAATGTGAATATATTTATGAGATGAATTGTGGGGCTAAAATTACGACTAATTTGGTTTGATAAAAACTGATGTGTTAGTTGGCATGAGATTTTATAAGAATTTTGGGGGTGATGATACTATCATCGAGATATTAGAGCTTCCTTTGGATGATACGATGAATTACGGGGGTGAAGTAGCATAGAACTGGATGATATCTATTCAACCACATTTTAAAAATATCATTACAATAGATAAGTATGAGTACTTTATTAATTAGTTGCTGAAATATAAATACTCTATTTATTACATCATTTGGTTCCCGGCAGCGTCGGGGCTGGAACCGGTGTATATTTATCTAAGTAAATCTAAAGAGTCGTATTCTCATGGTTTCAAACATTACCCTCCCAAGAATATGAAGTGGGACGATATTGTTAACTCGACTAAATCAGGTCCGGCAAAATTCAAACAAGGTGTTAATATCCCTGAAGTTGATCAAGAAGTTTGGTTGGCAGGGATTTCAGTAACTAATGGTCAATCTTGGAAAGTTAAGGAATTTAGAGATGTTCAAGGTGCATATAAAGGAAAGGAAACTTGCTGGGTAGTAACTAAAGAATCGGGGGGTGCTATTCATTCTCATCCAATTGGTGAAGCCGAATCCAGGAGATTAATAAAATGAACAAAGAATTAAAATTATTTGATGACGTATTATATATAAGTAATGCTGAATATATATATAACGATCTGCATTCTATTCAAAAAGATGATAAGTTGTCAGATGTTATTGACCTTCTTGATGAGGATCTACTACAGATAAAATATCTGAATGGCTCTATTGTTGATGTTGGTTGGTATCCCTCTTTTGACGAGAGTGGTTATTTTAAAGTTATGTCTATTAGACATGAGGACTGGGAGAATCCCATTTACTCCAGCACTTTAGGATTTAGCCTTAACCAGTTGTTGGAAGAAATCAAAATGGCCATATCAAAAATTTAACTATTGGCCACTTGGTTTCCAAAATTATAATATAGGCCGCCTTTCTGGCGGTTTATATTTTATTAATTAGTTAATAAAAAAATAAACGCTCATTTATTATATCATTTGGTCATCAGATTATTAGTAGCTGGGAGCACCGATCCCAGTACAGATTGCCGATAAATTATCGTGGCAGGACGTTCAGTAGTTTTGATAGATTTAGGGAAGCGTTTTGGCAGGAGGTTGCGAATGACCCTGAGCTGTCTGGGCAGTTTATCGAATTAAACCAACGTCGTATGAGAGAAAAAGGATATTCGCCTTTACACAATCTAAAGAAAAGGTTGGTGGACGTGATAAATTTGAGCTTCATCATGTTGCTCCAATTAAAGATAATGGGGCCGTTTACGATGTGGACAATTTGCGGGTAACAACACCGAAGCTCCACATTGAAATCCATTCTAAGAATAGAGGGAAATGAGATGGAATTAAAAAATAAGTTGGAAGAATATACAGCTATGGAATTTCTTAATCTTCTGGAGAAAATTTGGAGAATTGATGTTTCAGAAGAAGAACACGATAATATTATTCGCCATGTAGCTAAAATAACAGAATATCCTGCGGGGACAGATTTATTCTTCTATCCAGAGGAAGGTAGTGAACACAGTCCCGAAGGTATTCTTGAGTTTATAAAAAAATGGCGAGCCGAAAATGGCAAGCCTGGATTCAAAGAGTAACTTATATCGTTAATTAATAATATGGGCCGTCTTTATGGTGGTTTATATTTGCATGATTTATAATTCTGTAATTAATGAGTCGGTTATATGATATAAATAGCTCTAAGTTCGGATGAGGATGTGTTAACTTTTCTATCTTAATGCCTATGTATTTCATGGGAGTGAGATTTATTAAATTAATCCTATCCCGGCCCGAAAAAAATCTTGTAAGGTGTTAATCGTGGTTATACACATTATGGGTATATCTATTGTTTCTCAATATTATTAATTAATAGACCTTGCTAATTAGTGAGGTCTTTTTTGTGGGTGATATTAATCAAATAAATGAAAAGGCATTTAAATATAAAAGGAGAGCAGTAATGAGTGATATCCAAACTGTTTTGACGCGTTGGGGTGTATGGGCTAGGGATAACTCTCATCTGGATTATCCTCATATCGCTAGCGGGTTTAAGGGATTGGTGACGAGCAATAGACAGGTAGAGTCATGTTGCGATAATGACGGATTAGCCATTGATAAAACAATAGGAAATTTACAGCGGGCCTCGCGAGAAAAAGAACTGGAGCTTATCCTTCGACATTATGTGTATGGGCAATCTAAAGCCTCTATTGCCCGATTGAAAAAATGTAATGAACGGGAGATTCGACGTCAATTACAAGTTGCTGAAAGTTTTATTGAAGGATGCATAATGCAATTGGGTATTTCACTGGAAATGCAGGTGGAGTGATTTTTTATAAACATGATAAGCTTTAATAGAATAGAGCAATCAAGAATAGATCTTATTATCGGTAATTAGACTTGAATCAGACGTGGAATAGGGCGGGGCAAGGCATATGACTGGTTGTGGTAATTAGAAACCAGAATATAAACTGTCTCTGCGACAGTTTATATTCATTAATTTTTTATTTTAAATTGCTGCTAAATGCCTTTCGGTTACCTAAATCATCAATTAAGACAAAATTGACCGTCTTGCTGCCTGCTGGGGGTAAACGATTGAGCGAAAAATCGAGCTTCGAAAAAGGAGCAACCATATCTGGCAGGCTTTCAGTTGAGCCTAATGTCAGTGAGGCTAATGATGCATAATAAGGCGTCGGGTTATCAACTTGAATCAGGGCGGTATCGCTTTTTGTCTCAAGAGTAAAGGTTAACGCCTTACCTAAAGTATCTCCTGGGGCTGGTAAGTTTTTAGGGCGGTAAAATACTTTGTATTGCATGCGCAAGGCCAGCGTGACGAAAGATTCATCCTCAGTTTTAGGGGTCACCTTCGGTGGAATTTCGTAAACATTGAGCCAAAATGCAGACTCCCTATCAACGGGTAATTTACTGGCCCCCGATAAGATCAATCGCAGGCTACGTTGTGCCTGTGGTTGTAGCCGAAATAGCGGAGGCAACACTAATACCGGTGAAATAGACTTCTCTGGTGTTGCGGTCAAATCACCGTCATCCACCCAGACCTGCACTGCCACCGGATAGCTATTGCTGTTAACCAGTTGTAGTGACTCTTCGGTGCTACCTTCACTGAAGATAATACGTGTTCTTTCCGCAATGACACTTGCCGTGGCCGGTATACTGGTAACCATAAGCAACAAAAGTAACCCACCAATCCCACTATTTATGTGTCTGAAAAACATATTATTGGACACGTATAACCACTTGCGCATGTGCATTCACCGCTCCTGGTGTCACAGTTTGCCCGCTGATTTTAGTTAACTCAGCCCGAAAGTTCTCAGTGTAACTATTACCCCCACTCACCGTGCCGGTTATTTCTTGGGCGCCCTGGAAGATGCCATACCAGCCGGCGTTATTACCGGTTTGAGTTACATTCTTTGATAGCAGATAAATCGGGCTATTATTGCGGTAGATACGGATGCCTACACCGCTTGCTGTTCCGGCAGAACCATAACTATCTGACACCAAGTGGCTGATCCCGCCACTGCCGTTCATTAATCCCAAAGCTTGCGCTTTAGCGGCATTTGCTGCTGGTACCAGAAAGCCCATCGCTACCGTGCCAGCAGTGACACCTGATGTCACACCGGTCTGGCACTGAAAGTCTACTTTAAATTCAGCAGAAGTGGTGCTGCCACTGTTCAGCTCTGCCACAGAAATTCTCGGTAATATCACTGTGGGGGTAAAGTTGGTTACCGCACAAATCGTGGTGCGACGGAAAGTGACATAATTGTACAATCCAATAGAGGCAGGCCAGGTAGCATACCAGCCGGGCCAGTTTGATACTGAGTCAGTTCCTTCAATAGGGCCACTAATCCCTGGCCCTTTAAACGCGATATAAGCATTGGGTTGGGTATAGGCATACAGGTAAGAGGCTGCATTGTTAGTGCTGGCACGGGCATAATCAATACGAAACAGCTCGGTATACAGGTTACTGAAATTCTTGGCTTTGACTAAAATACGGCCACTGCTGTCTTTATCCAGGTCGGTTAAGCGCCGCCCTTTCCATAAGCGCGAGTAATACTCGCCAGTGGATAGATTTGTAAGCCTGATAACAACATTGCGGACATAGGTGGCAAAACCAGAGGGAACATTACCGGCAATGGCACCATCTTCATTTTTACCACCAAAGTCATTATCTCCGTTAGTAGCATACATTTCGAAGAGTTGATCAACATCGGCCGCAGCGCAGCGAAATAGCACCCGATTAGGGTCATAACCGGTGTTCAGGGCAAAGGTGGTGAAGTCAGAGGTACCTGCGGCTAATAATGTCCCATCGGGTTGAAAATTCGCCGCCGTGCTAAGGTCAATAAGGCCCGGCAAGCCGAGTGAGCCATTATTATAATCCAGAGAACCCGCCCAGTCACTTGCCGTACCATCGCCAACACCAAGCTGACTTTGTATCGTAATCCGGGTACAGGTTGACCATGCTGAGGTGCTGCATAACCCTATAAATAATATCATTCCAGCCGCAATACGCTGGCGGCGGTGACCGGCAGTGGCTGTTGGCCGTGATAGTTTGCAAGATATTAACTGCTCTGTTGTTCTTAACATTATTTTTCTCATAATTGTTAACGGTGGCAACTGCCTGTTATATGAATAATATCCTGCTCGGTATCTTGACCATCAAAAGTATAAGGTAATTCACACTGCTCACTGCTGTTCTCACCCCAGCGCACATAAAGTAAGCCTTTGTCGTCTTTTACACGTACGTAGATCTGATTCCCTTGACCTACCATCCCGACAATTTCATTTTTGCTGTTATAAACATCGGCACCCAGTGGTAACCCTCCGCCGTCATTGGTTTGGGTTTGAATTAACACAGCATAGCCTTTCAGAGTTTCGAATTTGACTTTCACTGCGGCCCCGGCATAAGGAACGACGCGGCCTTGATTCTCTTTCAGTTCAGTATTGCGATTAATACCTTTAGTATCCAAACCCACCGTATTGTAATTATAGGGTGTTAATGATGGCACCAAGGCAAATCCGTTATTATCAATTCTCGCCCCTTGTGCATTTCGTACTGTTGCACCCTGAGCACCATCCGCTTCAATTAAACCAAAGGTCTCGCCCAAATAAGGTCCGAGTGTCATACCTTTACTATGTATTACTGCGGCTCCGCGAGCACCAACACCATATTGGGTGTAATTATTGCCGCGGGAATAGCTGCCATTGACGGTCGCATTAGGGAATTGTTTTTGCACATTTGCCCCCCAGTTATTTGAACTGCTACTGATATTGCTGTCGTCATAGCCGGCATTCACTGAATAGTTAAAGCTGTTTCGTTCACCGGCGGTACCTGATAATGACGTCTGATAGCTATTACCACTTTTGGGATTACGGCTAGCGGACATCGATAAATATTGATTTTTATTTCCAATATTGAGTGGGATAGACACCGTTAGCGTCGCAATATTTTCAGTATTACCGTAGCGCGTTGTCGTCTGATTCGTCGTATCGTCATCCCAATTATATTGGGTTGAGGTATAAACAGTGCGCTGACGGCTAATGGCAAGGTTATAACTGACATCTTGGTAGCTATTTGAATAGTTTAGCTGTAACTGCGTATCTCGTTGCGTATCATTATAATAATCACTGGTCGACGCTGATGCAGAGAGTTGACCATAATTGCCCAACGTCTGGTTAATTGAGGTTGTAAACTGGCTGCGTTGTTTATAGGTTGTTGAATCCCATGTCCCGCCATTTTTTTGCGTTGAGCGCACACCAAAAACGTCATTTAAATCGCGATATCCTTTGGTTGAATAGCGATATCCGGCCAATGAAAATGTGGTCCCGGTTTGATTAAATGTCTGGCTATAGGTTGCTTGCATCCGCCAGCCATTCTGCGTGTCATCATTTTCAACTTTAGCATGAGAGTAGGTAGTATTGAGGCCAAAGGCCCCGATGGGGGTACCTAATACGCCACCGACAAGGAGTGCCGTATAGTCTTGCGCTAAACGCAGGCCACTGTTCGCAGTTAACTGATTGGTAAGACCGCGCTCATAGGTGAAGTCAGTGAAATAGTTATCAATATTGGTGAAATCACGAGATTCGCCGACCACCGCATTATAACGGCTAACACCTGGGCGCATTGAGTCCGGGACGGCACTGAATGGCACGGTAAATGTCGAACGGCTACCATTCGCTTCAATCACCTCAACATTGAGGTCACCCTGACTGGTGGTGCTATATAAATCGTTAATAACGAATGGGCCAGGCGCAACCGTAGTTTCATAAATTTCACGCCCATTCTGGCTAACAACCACCCGCGCATTGGTACTGGCAACACCACGAACTTCAGGGGCAAAGCCACGCATGGATTCTGGCCACATACGTTGGTCGGTTGCCATTTTAACGCCACGAAACGACATGGTGCCAAATAATGTACTGTCGGTGAAGGTTTCGCCCAGCGTTAATTGACTATCCAATTGGGGGATAGGGCGCTGGACATAAGTACGAATATTATTCCATTGGGTATCGCTGCTATTATCATTACTGGAATAACGTACGTTTGATTGTTGACGCAGTTGCCATAATCCGAGATTGAGGCCACTTTTTAAGCCAACAAAGCCGTAATCAGAGGTGTTGTTTTGCTGAGACTGCGTCTCACTGCGATAAAAGTTGGAACTGTAGTTAATGAATGCGAGCTTTTCGCCTTCCTGCCATTCACTTTGCTCGATATAACCTCTGGGCCGGTTTTGCAACAAAGCTTGTGGGATCGACAATTCTAGACGAAGTTTGGCTTGGTCAAAGTGAAAAGAGGCACCTTTTACCCGCTCAGCCAGCGGCTTGCATTGTTCTGTAGACGAAGCCGCAGTATCCGAGGGGGCGGATTCTGTTTTGAGCGTATTAGGTTCTTTGGTTGCAGTACTGTCTTTGCCAGTAAGAACAACGCCAGCCGCAGTTAAGAATTCATCACTCAGGCAGGGGTAAACCTCTGATGAGTCAGCGTTCTTAATAAATTCAATGGTAGTGCGTTTAAACGGTTTGTTATTAACCAAGACATCGACAGCATCGTAATTTCCGGCTGTGGCAGAATTCTCTTTATTGAGTTGATTCAAACCTGAAGCAAAATTGGTCCCTAAAAACAGAGATTCATCGAACTCGAGGTTTTGTGGCTCATCCTGAGCCAAAGCCGTATCAACATGTAAGATTAAAGCAATACATAGTGTTAATGCTTTCTTGCGTCCAAAGAATTTTCTCTTCACAGAAGCGCGTGCAAGCCTCATAAATCTTCCTTTACCGGCTAAATACGATAACTTCCGGTATCTTGCCCGCCGAAATCATTCACTATCAGGAAATTAACAATAGCATTAGAAGGTACAGATGAATTTGGGATAACCCATTCTGCTTGAGACATCGGTGAAATCATCTCGGATTTCATTTTAAGTTTTTTACCACTGCCAACAACTTCACCACTGGCAATGGTGGCATAGAATCCTGTTGGGTTTTTCCCTGTTACAACAACATCTTTACCACGTTGGCGCACACTGAAAGTCAGTGCGCTGGAGACCTGATCAACACGGCCAGTAATACTTTCAGGTCGATAAAATACTTTAATGCGGTTACGCATCAACACTAACATTTTATTACTTTTTTCTGCTTTGTTGACGGGAGGCACCTGTAAAAAATTAAGATAGAACACGGATTCTCTATCTGTTGGCAGGCCGCTACCGGTATATTTCAGCCGCAATGTTTGTCCCGCATTGGCTTCCATGCGAAAGAACGGTGGTGTGACGATAAAGGGTGCTTTGCCTGTTTCTGGTGTTGATTGGGCATCACCACTGTCTAGCCAGACCTGAACCGCATTGGGGAAGTTGTCTTTATTTGTTAATTGTACGCTGTGCTCTTTTTCGCCCGCCGAATATATAATTCGGCTACCCGTCATGATGACGCTGGCTTTAGCAGAAGAGATGCCCATAAGAATTAATAACGCGATGAACAGATAACGATAACTGTAGCTATGTATGTTAACCATCATGGGGATACCCTCTGAATGAAACTGGCCGAATAGCTATTTTGTTGGTGCTTGAAGCTGCTGAATACACATCGGGGAACTTTACCCGAATCACTATTGTGAAGATTATCGGGATTAATGAGCCTCATTGAGGCTCACCCTGCGGGCTAGCATAAATGCTATTCAAAAAGGTCTATGACCGATTTGTCATTTACTTTGCCTGATTGCAGCGCCAATTAGTTAAAGTATATCCTATTCGGCAAAGCAGGTATTACAGGTAAGAAACTGCATATTGTACTGATGCGATCACAGAACCAGCGCCTGCTTGTCCAGTTGCAAAATATTGAACTGCAAAATCATGCTCTGCTGCTGTATCACCAGCCTTTAACACTATACCATCTTGCGCCAAACCACTATTCAGATCGATACCCGAAGTCGTTGTTGTGTCTTTCAGCAATTGAAGCTCAACGTTTGCTGCTGTGCCGGTATTTTTTAAGTTACCGGAAGCTGTGACTTGGTTAGCGACGAAAACAGTTTTGACATCAATATCATCAGGGCCAACTGCACAACCAGATACACCCAGGGTAAAGGCCGTTTTACCTGCTGTTTTCCCTGAAGCATCCAAATCGCTGCTGGATACAGTTGGCAGCAATACCATTGGGTTGGCATCAACACCGTTGACGGTAACAGAACAGGTTTGTGCTGTGACTTCACCTTGGAAAGTAATTGTATTATTACTTGCTGCCATTGCAATAGTTGTAGATGCTGAGAATAACACCATAGCCAAAGTTAACTTGTTCATTTAAAACTCCAATATAATAATTAAATGTGGGTGAGCATTCATTCGAATTTAAATATGAATGAATACTTAACTTAATAGATATGAAGTGGGTTAATGACTATATGTGCGAATGTTATTCGATTATACTTGTCAGCTTTCCACATTCTTTTCGTTTAAGTAAATCGGTGGTAATTATTCCGCCACGTCTGTTACTTGATGAGGGAGATAATATAGAAAGCTGTCTTAACTTCACATCAGATAAACGAACCAATCTATGTGGGAATATTCCTACAAAAACTGTGTGTCTATAAATTATATCTCAACTTATTGTATTTAAATGGTTTTTTTATTTAAAATAAAACAACTAATGGGATCTTTCTTGTTGTTTTTGTTAAAAAATCTTGGTTTTGCTGTTTTCTAGCACCTAAAAATAGCTTTTCAATATAATTTTACTGGTTATTTTGTAAAGTTTAGTGGAGTATTTGTATAGAAAGTATAGATAAAATCATGAGGGATATAATATCCATAATATTATTTATTAAAAATAACCTTATAGCATGAGGATTACGTCAGATGAGAGCCACTGGACTAAAACTGAGTTATTGCGCCGCCAGAAAGGTGGCGCATCACTAACTTAGTTACGATATAACACTTTAATAATGTGATATCCAAACTGGGTCTTAACCGGTCCATAAGGTTGCAGCAGTTCGCAGCTAAATACCGCTTTATCGAAAGCTGGGACCATATCCCCTTTATTGAACTCGCCCAAATCGCCGCCATTACGTTTTGACGGGCAGTTAGAGAATTTTTTCGCTAACTCTTGGAAATTTGCACCGTTATTCAATTGCGCCAGAATATCGTTTGCCTGCTTTTCATCATCAACCAAAATGTGCAGTGCAGAAGCTTTGTTTGCCATAGTAACAATCACCACTAAGTTATTTAGACTACATAGTTATTTGAACGAAGGTTATCTTCAATAGGGCTTGAAGCGCGCCAGTGTAGCGTATTTTGGTCGTAATGGGGCCACTGCGGCGAGCGTTTTACAAATCAAAAACAGCAGGTGGTTTTTTTTCGCCGACCGCTTTCTGCTACAATCCTGTTCCCCCGTTAACCCACTGAGCTTCCGAGTGCCATGCGATTAAATCCCAGCCAACAACAAGCCGTCGAATTCGTTACTGGCCCCTGCCTGGTGTTGGCCGGTGCGGGATCGGGCAAAACCAGAGTTATCACTAACAAGATTGCCCATTTGATCCGCCAGTGTGGCTATCAACCGAAACATATTGCGGCGGTGACTTTTACCAATAAAGCGGCGCGTGAAATGAAAGAACGTGTGGCGCAAACATTGGGGCGTAAAGAAGCACGTGGCTTGATGATAGCAACCTTCCATACTCTGGGATTAGAGATTATCAAAAAAGAGTATGTGGCGTTGGGGATGAAATCCAACTTCTCGCTGTTTGATGCACAAGACCAATTGGGGCTATTGAAAGATCTGACCCACAAGTGGTTGGAAGACGATAAAACGTTACTGCAACAATTGATATCCCAGATCTCCAACTGGAAGAATGATCTGCTCTCGCCAGCGGCGGCTGCGGCACTGGCGCGATCCGAGCGTGATAAGCTGTTTGTGCATTGCTACGGCTTATATGACGCCCATTTGAAAGCCTGCAATGTGTTGGATTTCGACGACCTTATCACCCTGCCGACACTGCTGCTGCAAAACAATCTGGACGTGCGCGAACGCTGGCAAAATCGTCTGCGATACCTACTGGTCGATGAATACCAAGATACCAATACCAGCCAATATCAAATGGTTAAATTACTGGTGGGCAACCGGGCGCGTTTTACCGTAGTCGGTGATGATGACCAATCTATCTATTCATGGCGCGGAGCGCGACCACAGAACTTAGTCTTATTGAATGAAGATTTCCCGCAATTGCAGGTGATCAAGCTGGAGCAAAATTACCGCTCCTCGGGCCGTATTCTAAAGGCGGCAAATATTCTGATTGCCAATAACCCCCATGTTTTTGAAAAGAGACTCTTTTCTGAGCTGGGTTATGGCGATGAGCTGAAAGTGATCACTGCCAATAATGAAGATCATGAGGCGGAAAGAGTGATCGGTGAGCTTATCGCCCATCACTTTGTCAAAAAGACTCAATACAGTGATTACGCCATTTTGTATCGCGGTAACCATCAGTCGCGGTTGTTCGAAAAGCTACTGATGCAAAACCGTATCCCTTATCGTATTTCGGGAGGCGATTCATTTTTCTCGCGGCCAGAGATCAAAGACCTATTGGCGTATTTGCGGGTATTGACCAATCAGGACGATGACAGTGCATTTTTACGTATCGTGAATACACCCAAGCGTGAGATTGGTTCAACGACCGTGCAAAAACTGGGGGAATGGGCCAATTTACGTAATAAAAGCCTGTTTCGAGCCAGTTTTGATTTGGGATTAGGCGAGCATCTGAAAGGCCGTGGTCTGGAGTCATTGCAGCGTTTCACGCACTGGATAGATAGTATTATTCGGTTGGTAGAACGTGAGCCAGTGGCGGCAGTACGCGATCTGATTCACGGCATCGATTATGAAAGTTGGTTGTTCGAAACTTCTCCCAGCCCAAAAGCAGCAGAAATGCGGATGAAGAACGTTAATCTCTTATTCAGTTGGATGACTGAAATGCTGGAAGGCTCTGAGCTGAATGAGCCGATGACACTCACTCAGGTCGTTACACGTTTTACCCTACGCGACATGATGGAGCGGGGAGAAAGTGATGAAGAAGTGGATCAAGTGCAATTAATGACCTTGCATGCCTCCAAAGGGCTGGAGTTCCCTTATGTGTTTTTGGTTGGCATGGAGGAGGGCTTGCTGCCGCATCAAAGCAGTATCGATGAAGATAATGTAGATGAAGAGCGGCGCTTGGCCTATGTGGGTATCACCCGCGCCCAGCGTGAGTTGTTCTTTACCTTGTGCAAAGAGCGGCGGCAGTATGGTGAGCTGATTCGGCCGGAACCCAGTCGCTTTCTGATGGAGTTACCGCAAGACGACTTGAAATGGGAAGATGAGCGCAAAGCTGTTAGCCCGGAAGAGCGGATGCAGAAAGGCCAGAGTCATCTGGCCAATATTCGTGCGCAATTAGCGAATGCGAAGAAACAGTAGTGAAAGCTAAGAATTGCCACGAAGGCGAAAACAGTAACGGGCAGTGTCTTGGTCTGCCCGTTTTTACCCCGCTAAGGCGTTACGGGTTTGCCATCGACAGTCACGTTTTTCACGTCGCTGAAGTGCCAAGGGGTATCACCCCGTAACTCAGTAAAGACCACGTTATTAAATTCACTGTCACGTAAATCACTGATAGCGGTTGGGTTTACCTGTTTCAATTGCACATTGTTGACATGTACCAAACGGTGCCAGGCTTGGTTTGCCGTATCGCCTTTGATTTCAATCGCAGCGTTTTTGCCGGTTATATTATCTAATGTCACATTGTTTACTGTGAAATCATAGAATTGAGCCGGTATTTTAGCTGGTGGATAGTCGATATTGGCATTACTGTCGGCATAGTCCAGCGTCATCACTACCGCCTGTTTGGCCAAATCGCGCATGGCATTATTACGGAATGTCACGTTACGGGCGCCACCACCAATGGTGCTGGTGCTCTTGGCACGCAGGCCAATATCGGTCAGATACATCACGTTGTTTTCCGCCAGAATATCCTCAATCCAGGCACCGGTATGGCTACCGGTTACAATGGCACCGTGGCCCATACGGAAATAGTTATTAAACAGCCATGCACCTTTCATCGGCTCTTGCTGCTGTGCTTTTTCTCCAGTACCGGCAGCAAAATTGATGCAGTCGTCGCCAGTATCAAAGAAGTTATTAAACACCATTACATTTTGGCTATTACCAAACTCGATACCATCACCGTTGTTTGCATCATAGGTTTGATGAATTAAACCGTTGGCGACCACGTTGTGGTTTTCCAGATTCATAATGCCGTGGAATGCGGGGTTACGTACGGTAAAACCTGCCAGATAGACGTTCTCTACACCGCGCAATGTCATCAGGCTGGAGCGACGTTGACCATAGGCATTTTTCAAATCCATACCATCAGAAACAGCCTTCTCAACCTGATTTTTAGCCAGAATCCCATCTTCATGCACTTTGCTGTTTTTGCTCGCCACATATTGTGGCAATGGATGACCTAGCTCATCGGTCACTTCAGCCGTTTTTGCCCGTTGCCAGCCATTACCATCAATCACCCCCGGACCGGTAATACGGATGTTGCGGAAAGTCCCTGGTGTGCTTTTATTCGGGTCAATGGCATTGATCAGTGAGGCTGGGCGCTCAATGGTGGAATAGGGATATAAACGGTAACCCGCTGGATAATCATCAGGGTTCTCTGAGCCTAATAGTGTTGCACCTGCTTGCAGGTTGAGGGTCATATCACTTTTTAGCCACAGCGCGCCACTTTTGAAAGTACCCGCGGGGATTTCAACCCGGCAGCCTGGCTTACAACTATCGATTGCCTGTTGGATCGCCTTGGTATTCAATGTCTTGCCATCATCAACTGCGCCGAAGTCGCGCACGTTGACGATTTGTGGTTTGGCGCTGGTTTTTGCCGTAACAAGATTACTGGCAGCGGATAACGAGCCATCAGCATATTGGGCTTTTACCGTGAATTGATAGCGGGTATCGGGTTTCAGGCCATCAACGGTGAAGTTTTGTAGCACAATCTTATGCTGGAAATTATCTTTATCATTGGCATAAAAGTGATCGATATAGGGCTTGGCGGGAGAGAATTTATTATTGTTATCACTGGCTTTACCCAGCAGCTTTCCAGCAGAATAAATTTGATAATCGACAATTTTACCTGTGTCTTCTGGTGCTTTCCACACTAATACAATAGTGCTCTCATCATAAGCGAGAGTAGGAACCTGAAGCTGTTGAGGGGCATCGTGGGCACTTGTTTTAGCTGCAATTGCCGTTGGGGTGCTGGCTATCAGACTGGACATCATTACCAACATAGCCAAGCTATGTGGACGTTGAAGCTGTGCTCGCATTGTTACCTCTTCCAAAAAAGAAACGTCGTTTTATAAAAATACACACAATGTTTCTTTTTTAAGCTGAGGATGATCACAATCTGATGGTTTTGTAGAGATTTCAGTGTGAAGGATAAGGGGATAGGGCGACCCAGGCCGCCCAACAGCAAAGAATTTAATTAAGTTCTTCTAATGACAGTGGCCATTGGACATAGCTTTGCCAATGGCTTTCCTGTTCCAGCGCCTCTGCTCGATAAGGGTGCTGTTGTAACCAGCCATGGGGTAGCAGCACATAAAGAGCCTCGCCCGTGGCCCGAAGCCTGACGGCTGGTAAGGTATCATCCCGCCGACGGCTGGAGAAAATAATCGACAGACGCAGGATTCGACACAGATGCTGTGCCATATTCACCGGCAATGCATTCTGCTGATTCAACAGGGACAAATCGAGAGTATCACTCTGGTTTTGCAACAATGCGGACAGTAATAGCTTTTGCGCGGGGGTAAAACCGGGTAGGTCTAGATTGCGGATCAGATAAGCAGCATGTTGGGGAGCATGTTTAAAATCGACACTTAGACCAATTTCATGAATCAAACAGGCATTTTGCAATAACTCCCGACATCGACTATCGAGTTGCCACTCTTTTTCTACCTGTAGCAAAAAATTATCGGCCAACTTGCTCACGCGCTTGGCTTGTTCGATATCGAGTAAATAACGGCGCTGCAAATTGCGCACTGTCCGGCTACGAATATCTTGCTCGACCGGTAAATGAAGCATGCCGTAGACTAGCCCTTCGCGCAGCGCGCCGCCAGCCAGTGTCATACTGTCAATTGCCAGTTCCTGAAATATCGCAATCAAGATAGACAAACCACTGGGGAAAACCAGCGCTCGCTCTAGTGTTAAACCGGGAATCTCCAGTTCTTCCAACTTGCCGCACTGAATGGCTCTCTGCTTGAGCTGTTGTAATTTGGCCAGCGTGATCAGTTCATCCATGCCCTGAGCAACCATAATTTCTTGTAGGGCCTGAACCGTACCCGATGCTCCAACACAAATTTGCCAGCCATGGTCACGAAAACGTTTCGCGACCGGTTTGATCATCTCACGAGCAGCCAGTTCCGCACGCTCAAAATTGTCTTTTGCCAGATTGCGATCGCTAAAATAACGTTCCAGCCAGGTGACGCAACCCATTGATAAACTTACGAGAATGTTCGCTTGAGCACCATTGCCGGTGACCAGTTCGGTGCTACCACCGCCGATATCCACCACCAGCCGCTGCTCCGGCCCACCGGTGGTATGTGCCACACCATGATAAATCAGACGAGCTTCTTCTTCGCCACTGATGACCTGAATCGGACAACCAAGAATGTCGATTGCAGTTTGCAGGAACTCTTCAGCATTTGAGGCAAGACGCAGGGTTGCAGTTGCAACCACCCGGATCTGGTCCAAAGGAATGTCCTGCAAACGTTCTGAAAAGAGCTTCAGACATTGCCAGCCGCGTTCCATCGCTTCTTGTGATAAATGGTTTTGACTATCCAGACCCGCAGCCAGACGGACTTTCCGCTTGATTCGGGCCAACGTCTGGATACTGCCTGCCACCTCACGTACTACCAACATATGGAAACTGTTGGAGCCAAGATCGATGGCAGCATAAAGTGAGGTGGAACTTAGCATCATTTATCAGCTCGGTCGCTTACGGTTATTCCGTGGTGCACCACTGCGACGTGGGGCAGAGTTACGGCGTGGACCATTCCCGGTACGGGTACGGGCCAGACGTTTTGGCGCCGGCAAATCAGTTAATAGCGCATCGCTATTATATTTGCTTACCGGAATGCTATGACCGGTGTAGGTCTCGATAGCCGGTAAGTTTAACGCGTACTCTTCACATGCCAGGCTGATAGAATGACCACTTTCGCCAGCACGACCGGTACGGCCAATGCGGTGAACATAGTCTTCACAGTCGTCAGGTAGGTCATAGTTGAACACATGGGTGACCAGTGGAATGTGCAAGCCACGGGCGGCAACATCGGTAGCAACCAGAATATCCAAATCACCTTTGGTAAAATCTTCCAAAATACGAAGGCGTTTTTTCTGTGCCACATCACCGGTCAGTAAACCAACACGATGACCATCAGCAGCCAAGTGACCCCAGATCTCTTCACAACGATGTTTGGTATTGGCAAAAATAATACAGCGGTCTGGCCACTCTTCTTCTATCAACGTCTGAAGCAGACGCATTTTTTCTTCATTTGAAGGGTAGAACAGCTCTTCCTGAATGCGGTGGCCGGTTTTTTGTAACGGTTCCACTTCAACATATTCAGCGTTATTCATTTGTTCGAATGCCAATTCACGTACCCGGTACGAGAGTGTGGCAGAGAACAACATGTTTAAACGTTTATCAACGGAAGGCATACGGCGGAACAGCCAGCGGATATCTTTAATAAAGCCCAGATCGTACATCCGATCAGCTTCATCCAGAACCACAACCTGAATCGCACCGAGGTTAATATAATTTTGTTTCGCGTAGTCGATTAAACGGCCAGTAGTACCGATCAGAATGTCAACGCCACTTTCCAGCACTTTAAGCTGTTTATCGTAGCCGTCACCACCATAAGCCAAGCCTAATTTCAGGCCAGTCATCTGGGAAAGTGATTCCGCATCGGAGTGAATTTGTACTGCTAATTCACGCGTTGGTGCCATAATCAATGCGCGTGGTTGATTAGTCTGGCGACCCTCTTCAGCCGGGTGAGAAAGCAAATAATGGAAAGTAGACGCTAAGAATGCCAGCGTCTTGCCGGTACCTGTTTGCGCCTGACCCGCTACATCACGCCCAGAGAGGGTGAGTGGCAATGCTAACGCCTGGATCGGCGTACAGTTATGAAACCCTTTGTTTTCAAGAGCTTCTATAACTAGCGGGTGCAGGGCGAAGTCGGAAAACTTCAGTTCGGTCAAGTGTGTTTTGCTCATAGTGTGGTAGAATATCAGCTAACTATTGCTTTACGAAAGCGTATCCGGTGAAATAAAGTCATCCTATTGTTGGTTAATGCTACACCAACGAGGTAGACACAATCCTTTGGAGTAGAACATGAGCGATAAAATTATTCACCTGAGTGACGACAGCTTCGACACTGACGTGCTGAAAGCCAGCGGCCTGGTTCTGGTCGATTTCTGGGCTGAATGGTGTGGTCCGTGCAAGATGATTGCTCCGATTTTGGATGAAATTGCTGAAGAGTATGAAGGCAGACTGACCATCACTAAATTGAATATTGATGATAATCAGGGCACGGCACCGAAATACGGTATCCGTGGTATCCCTACACTGTTGTTATTCCGTGACGGTGAAGTAGTGGCCACCAAAGTGGGTGCCTTGTCTAAAGGCCAGCTTAAAGCCTTCTTGGATGCAAATCTGTAAGCGGTATTAGCCGTCAATACCCAAAGTCGTTGGCGTTGCAGCAAGTGAACTTCGATGATCTGACTAAGGTTAGTGATTCGGGCGACAAATCTGTCAGAAGCAGATTTGAGCACTGTTTGCCGCGGGCTCAACGAGGTGAGGTTCATGGATGGGCTGAGTTGTAATAGCGGCTAACACGGCTGTGGCTGCAAGGCTGTAGGGTATGTTTAGCGGCAGTTGTGATTTCTCACACTGACCGCTAGACGCCTGCAAAGAAGCGTGTTAAGTTTACTCTACTGCATATAGAACATTCCTGTGTATCGAGTCCGGGTTTATAGCATCTAGCTTATTCTTTAGTATCTAATTTACTCTTTAGCATCTAATAAATAGTCTGTAGCACCTAAATAGTTTGAATCTAAAGCTTTACTCTATGTCGAAATAATGTGTGTTGAGAATGATTATGAACTCAATCAGTTTTTTGACAGTCTAACGGTTTTACAAATCAGTCTAAGGTACCTTCAATCTTTTGACCGTTGTGTCGCGCAAATCCCGCGTAAGTCATTACTTGCGTAGTTTGTTCAAGGCCGGTGATTGAATGTCCCATTAAACAGGCACGGATGACGCTGCCATACCATTCACGACCATAGTTCGAGACATACCCCGAGTTTAAGAACCCACCATTATGAATCTTACCGAATTAAAGAACACGCCGGTTTCTGATCTGATAACACTTGGCGAAAATATGGGGCTGGAAAACCTGGCCCGGATGCGTAAACAAGATATTATTTTCTCTATTCTTAAGCAGCACGCGAAAAGTGGAGAAGATATCTTCGGTGACGGTGTATTGGAGATATTGCAGGATGGATTTGGTTTCCTCCGCTCTGCAGACAGCTCCTACCTCGCCGGTCCCGACGACATCTATGTATCCCCAAGCCAAATTCGCCGTTTCAACCTTCGCACTGGTGATACCGTTGCCGGTAAGATTCGTCCGCCGAAAGAGGGTGAGCGTTATTTTGCATTGTTAAAAGTTAACGAAGTTAACTACGACAAACCGGAAAACGCCCGTAACAAAATCCTGTTCGAAAACTTAACCCCATTACATGCCAACTCTCGTCTGCGCATGGAACGTGGTAATGGTTCGACAGAAGATTTAACTGCCCGTGTACTTGATTTGGCCTCGCCAATCGGTCGCGGTCAACGTGGTCTGATTGTGGCACCGCCTAAAGCGGGTAAAACTATGCTGTTGCAGAACATCGCTACCAGCATTGCTTACAATCACCCTGATTGCGTCTTGATGGTATTGCTGATTGACGAACGTCCTGAAGAAGTGACTGAGATGCAACGTCTGGTTAAGGGTGAAGTTATTGCTTCCACTTTTGATGAGCCAGCATCCCGTCACGTTCAGGTAGCTGAAATGGTTATCGAGAAAGCGAAACGTCTGGTTGAGCACAAAAAAGACGTTATCATCTTGCTGGACTCCATTACTCGTCTGGCCCGAGCATACAACACCGTAGTTCCTGCTTCAGGCAAAGTGCTGACAGGTGGTGTGGATGCTAACGCCTTGCATCGTCCTAAGCGTTTCTTTGGTGCTGCACGTAATGTTGAAGAGGGCGGTAGCCTGACCATCATTGCCACGGCATTGGTTGATACCGGTTCTAAAATGGATGAAGTTATCTATGAAGAATTTAAAGGTACCGGCAACATGGAACTGCATTTATCGCGCAAAATTGCCGAAAAACGTGTGTTCCCAGCCATCGATTTCAACCGCTCTGGTACACGTAAAGAAGAGCTGCTGACCACCACTGAAGAGCTGCAAAAAATGTGGATCTTGCGCCGTATTCTTCATCCAATGGGTGAAATCGATGCGATGGAGTTCCTCATCAGTAAACTGGCAACAGCGAAAACTAACGATCAGTTCTTCGATAATATGAGACGTTCGTAAGTCGAGTAAAATCAGTCAAAACGCCACGCACAGTCGTGGCGTTTTTTGCTTTTGGAATATACGATAGTTGGGTTTGTTATCCATTAAGTGATGGGCATTCCATAATTTATGGCTATTTTGGTAGTTATTCTCATTACCAATGAGAAAATAGCAAAAAATAGAGTTGGGAATAACAAGCAAGGCTGTCATCATATTCGGAAATAACTGAAAGCGTGGGGAAGGCATGGTATGTGCCAAGCCGCATGCTAAGCTGTCGTATCATTTTTGCAGAGAGCGGTTAAACGTGAACTTACTCACTATGAGTACTGAGATATTTGTTATATTCCTGTTTTCTCTGGCATTTTTATTTGTTGCTCGCAAAGTTGCCAAGAAAATCGGACTTGTTGATAAACCTAATTATCGCAAACGTCACCAAGGGTTGATTCCATTAGTGGGCGGAATATCCGTGTTTGCGGGTATTTGTTTTACCTTTCTGATAACCAATCAGCAGATCCCTCATTTCCGACTCTATCTCGGTTGCGCCGGTTTATTGGTGTTCATTGGTGCTTTAGATGATCGCTTTGATATCAGTGTAAAAATCCGTGCCTTTGTTCAGGCATTGGTGGGTATCGCCATGATGGTAGTCGCAGGGCTCTATTTGCGGAGCCTGGGACATGCTTTTGGTCCGTGGGAGATGTCATTAGGGCCATTTGGCTATGTCGTCACACTGTTCGCGGTGTGGGCAGCGATAAATGCTTTCAATATGGTGGATGGTATTGATGGTTTACTGGGGGGGTTGTCTTGTGTCTCCTTCGGTGCCATGGGTATTCTATTGTATCAAAGCGGGCTGATGGCATTGGCATTATGGTGCTTTGCCATGATAGCCGCTATCTTGCCTTATATTCTGTTAAACCTTGGGTTATTAGGGCGTCGCTATAAAGTCTTTATGGGTGATGCGGGCAGTACGCTAATTGGCTTCACCGCTATTTGGATGTTGCTGCAAACCACACAAGGGAATTCCCATCCGATTAACCCGGTGACTGCATTATGGATTATTGCAATTCCATTGATGGATATGATTGCCATCATGTACCGACGTTTACGTAAAGGAATGAGTCCTTTCTCACCAGACCGTCAACATATCCACCACTTGATTATGCGTGCCGGTTTTACCTCACGGCAGGCATTTGTCTTAATTACACTGGCGGCAGCGTTGTTAGCGGCGATTGGTGTTATTGGCGAAAGGCTGACATTTGTCCCTGAATGGGTGATGTTGGCATTATTCTTGCTTGCATTTCTGTTGTATGGCTACTGCATTAAACGAGCATGGCGTGTGGCACGTTTTATCAAACGGATGAAGCGTCGGATGCGTCGTGCATCGCAAAATAAGCATGAATCTTAACCTGAGGCTTTTAGGCAGTGATGAAACCAGAATCGATGTCGACTGATAAAACAGGGTCTACCCATAATGAGCCTACTGTGGATAACGAATTAGATATCCGCAGCCTGTTCCGTACTCTTTGGCGCGGTAAGGTGTGGATTATCGGTATGGCAATTCTTTTTGCTGCAATCGCGCTGGGTGTTTCCTATCTGGTGAAACAACAGTGGAGTGCAACAGCCATTACTGACCGGCCAACAGTCAATAATTTGGGTGGTTTTTATTCTCAGCAGCAGTTTTTACGTAATCTGGATACTCGCATCAATAGCGGAGTTGCCAGTGAGCAACCCGGTATCTCTGACGAAGCTTATGGTGAGTTTATTACCCAACTTGCGGCTTACGATACCCGTCGTGATTTCTGGCTGCAAAGTGATTACTACAAACAGCGTCTGGAAGGTGATGCCAAGGCTGATGCCGCATTACTGGATGAGCTGATAAACAATATTGTTTTCACCCCACGCGATGACAAGAAAATGCTGAATGACAGCATTAAATTGACGGCAGAAACGGCCAGTGATTCCAATAAATTACTCCGTGGTTATATTGATTTTGCCAGTCAGCGTGCAGCTAGCCATTTGAATGATGAGATTCAAGGGGCATGGGCGGCTCGTACTCAATCGATGAAAGCACAAGTTAAACGGCAAGAAGCGGTCGCTCAAGCGGTGTTTGATCGTGAAGTGACGGCAGTTAAGCAAGCATTGAAAGTCGCAGGTCAGCAAGGAATTAACCGAAACCAAACAGATACTCCGGCAGAGCAGTTACCAGATTCCAAGATGTTTATGCTGGGTAAACCGATGCTTGAAGCCCGTTTGGAAACATTACAGGCTACCGGACCAAGTTTTGATATTGATTACGATCAGAACCGTGCCATGCTGGCAACATTGAACGTCGGTCCAACGTTGGATAAAACGTTCCAGACATATCGCTACTTACGTACACCGGAAGATCCAGTTACCCGTGATAGTCCGCGCCGTATTTTCCTGCTGATTATGTGGGGTGCGATTGGTGCACTGGTTGGGGCTGGGGTGGTGTTGGTTCGTCGTACCAGTATACCAGCGTAATTCATTGGCGTTGCCGTCGGGTAAAACGGCCATGTAGCAGCGCCAGGTAAAAAGAGTATAAATCGTTAATGGGCGCATTGTGCGCCCAACTTGCAGGCGTTGTCTGCGGCTAACTGACCTTAAAGAGATTCACTGTGAAAGTGTTGACTGTTTTTGGCACCCGGCCTGAAGCCATTAAGATGGCTCCTCTGGTGCATGCCTTGGCTCAGGATGAAGCCTTTGAATCGAGAGTCTGCGTGACGGCCCAGCATCGCGAGATGCTGGATCAAGTGTTACGCTTATTTGAGATTCAACCGGACTATGATTTAAATATCATGAAACCGGGACAGGGATTGACGGAAATAACCTGCCGTATTTTGGAAGGGTTAAAGCCTGTTCTAGCAGAATTTAAGCCAGACGTTATTTTGGTTCATGGCGATACGACCACGACACTATCAACCAGCCTGGCAGCATTTTATCACCGTATTCCTGTCGGCCACGTCGAGGCTGGATTGCGCACAGGGAATCTCTATTCTCCGTGGCCGGAAGAGGCCAACCGTCAACTGACGGGGCATCTTGCTATGTACCATTTCGCGCCGACCGAGAATTCCCGCCAAAACCTGCTCCGTGAGATGGTACCGGCGAACCGCATTTTTGTCACCGGCAATACGGTGATCGATGCGCTGTTCTGGGTGCGGGATCGGGTGATGAATAACCCGGAGTTACGCTCCAGCCTGGCGCAACGCTACCCGTTCCTTGATACCAGTAAGAAGATGATTTTGGTCACGGGTCACCGTCGTGAGAGCTTTGGTGGTGGTTTTGAGCGGATTTGCAGTGCGTTAGCTGAAATTGCCCTTAAGCACCCCGAGGTGCAGGTGGTTTATCCGGTGCATCTCAACCCGAATGTCAGTGAGCCGGTCAATCGTATCTTGAAGGGTATTGATAATATCATTCTGATTGACCCGCAAGATTACTTGCCATTCGTTTATCTGATGAACCACGCTTACCTGATCCTGACCGATTCTGGCGGTATTCAGGAAGAAGCGCCTTCATTAGGTAAGCCGGTGCTGGTGATGCGTGATACCACCGAACGCCCGGAAGCAGTCGATTCCGGTACGGTTCTGTTGGTTGGCACTAATATTAATAAAATTGTCGATGCAGTGACCCGCTTGCTCACTGATGAAACTGCCTATCATCAAATGACACGGGCGCATAATCCTTACGGTGACGGGCATGCCTGTCAACGCATCCTTGAAGCTTTAAAGAATCATCAGGTGACGTTATGAGTTTTGAAACTATTTCTGTTATCGGTCTTGGGTACATTGGTCTGCCAACTGCTGCTGCTTTCGCGTCGCGCAAGAAGAAAGTGATTGGGGTTGATGTCAACGCCCATGCTGTTGAAACCATTAATCGCGGTGCTATCCATATCGTGGAGCCGGATTTAGATAAAGTGGTGAAGATTGCTGTTGAAGGCGGTTACCTGCAAGCGGTGACCAAACCGCTGGCAGCTGATGCGTTTCTTATTGCCGTACCGACACCGTTTAAAGGCGATCACGAACCGGATATGGTTTATGTTGAATCAGCCGCTAAATCTATCGCCCCAGTATTGAAAAAAGGTGATCTGGTCATTCTGGAATCCACCTCTCCAGTTGGTGCGACTGAACAAATGGCCCAATGGCTGGCTGAAGTGCGCCCGGATCTGAGCTTCCCACAGCAAGCCGGTGAAGATGCTGATATCAACATCGCCTACTGCCCTGAACGTGTGTTACCCGGTCAGGTCATGGTTGAACTGATTCAGAATGACCGCGTTATCGGTGGTATGACGCCGAAATGCTCCGCCCGTGCCAGTGAGTTGTATAAAATCTTCCTCGAAGGCGAATGTGTGGTGACTAACTCCCGCACCGCTGAGATGTGTAAGCTGACGGAAAACAGCTTCCGCGACGTTAACATTGCTTTTGCCAATGAGTTGTCACTGATTTGTGATGAGCAGGGCATCAATGTGTGGGAACTGATTCGCCTGGCGAACCGTCACCCACGCGTAAATATTTTGCAGCCAGGTCCAGGTGTGGGCGGTCACTGTATCGCGGTTGATCCATGGTTTATCGTTTCACAGAATCCACAATTGGCACGCTTGATCCACACGGCACGTTTGGTGAATGACGGCAAACCATTGTGGGTGGTGGATCGGGTTAAAGCCGCCGTTGCTGATTGTTTGGCTGCCACCAATAAGCGCGCCTCTGAAGTAAAAATTGCCTGCTTTGGCTTGGCATTTAAACCCAATATTGATGACCTGCGTGAAAGCCCGGCAGTCGAAATTGCCCATTTGATCGCCGAATGGCATATCGGCGAAACATTGGTAGTTGAACCTAATGTTGAGCAACTGCCAAAATCACTGGCAGGTCACGTGACACTGAAAGACACCGCGACTGCGTTGCAGCAAGCGGATGTGCTGGTGATGTTGGTCGATCACCGCCAATTCAAAGCAATTAAACCTGAAGATGTGAAGCAATCGTGGATTGTTGACACCAAAGGAGTATGGCGTTGAGACGTATTCTAGTCACAGGCGGGGCCGGTTTTATCGGCTCTGCGGTGGTAAGACATATTATCGATGGCACTTCAGACAGCGTAGTGGTGGTGGATAAGCTCACTTACGCCGGTAATCTGGAGTCACTAGCTGTTGTCGCCCAGAACGAACGTTATGCTTTTGAGCAGGTAGATATCTGCGATCGCGCCGAATTGGATCGGGTTTTTGCGCACTATCAGCCGGATGTGGTGATGCATCTGGCGGCAGAAAGCCATGTGGACCGCTCGATTGATGGCCCTGCGGCCTTTATCGAAACTAACGTGGTGGGCACTTACACCCTGTTAGAGGCGGCGCGTCATTACTGGCAGCAACTGAGTGCTGAGGCGAAGCAGGCGTTTCGCTTCCACCATATCTCGACCGATGAGGTATATGGCGATCTGCACGGTACTGATGATCTGTTTACTGAAACCACACCTTATGCGCCAAGCAGCCCTTATTCAGCGTCTAAGGCGTCCAGTGACCATTTAGTTCGTGCCTGGTTGCGGACTTATGGCCTACCGACGCTGGTAACTAATTGCTCAAATAACTATGGTCCATATCATTTCCCTGAGAAGTTGATACCACTGGTTATTCTGAATGCACTGGCGGGTAAACCGTTGCCGGTGTATGGCAATGGCGCACAGGTACGCGACTGGTTGTATGTCGAAGACCACGCGCGGGCCTTGTATCAGGTGGTTACCGAAGGTGTGGTGGGCGAAACATACAATATTGGCGGCCATAATGAGCGCAAAAATATTGAGGTGGTTGAGACCATTTGTACACTTCTGGATGAACTTATCCCCGCCAAACCGGCCGGAATTGTGCATTACCGTGACCTGATTACTTATGTCAAAGACCGTCCAGGCCATGATATGCGCTATGCCATCGATGCCGGCAAAATTGAGCGGGAATTAGGCTGGCGGCCACAGGAAACCTTCGAAAGTGGCATCCGCAAAACCGTATTGTGGTATTTGAATAATGAATCGTGGTGGCGGCGGGTTCAGGATGGTTCTTACGCGGGTGAGCGTTTGGGCTTAAGTGACTGACGATAGGTTCGTAGTCTATTAATCACTGGGATGACGTCATCCAGTAGTTTGCATGATGTTTTGCCTGTGTATAACGTCTGCCTGATGGTTTCAGGAGATTGTATGTTTCAGGAGATCGTATGAAAGGCATAATTCTGGCTGGTGGTTCTGGTACCCGTTTGCACCCCATCACCCGTGGCGTTTCTAAGCAACTGCTTCCCGTCTATGATAAACCGATGATTTACTATCCGCTGTCAGTGCTGATGCTGGCAGGGATCCGTGACGTCTTGATTATTTCCACCCCAGAAGATTTGCCGTCGTTTCAGCGCTTGCTGGGTAATGGTGATGAGTTTGGTATTCATCTGAGTTATGCCGCACAACCGAGTCCCGACGGATTGGCACAGGCATTTATTATCGGGGAAGAATTTATCGGCAATGAACCTTGCTGCTTGGTTCTTGGCGATAATATCTTCTTTGGTCAAGGTTTTAGCCCGAAACTGAAACATGTGGCGGAAAGGACCAAAGGGGCAACCGTTTTCGGTTATCAGGTGATGGATCCCGAGCGTTTTGGTGTGGTGGAGTTTGATGACAATTTCCGCGCGTTGTCTATCGAAGAGAAACCAAGTCAGCCTAAATCCAAATGGGCGGTGACCGGGCTTTATTTTTATGATAACCAAGTTGTTGATTTTGCCAGAAAAGTTAAACCATCGTCGCGTGGTGAACTGGAAATTACCAGTATCAACCAGATGTATCTGGAACGTGATGAATTAACCGTTGAGCTCTTAGGCCGTGGTTTTGCCTGGCTGGACACAGGAACGCATGACAGCCTGATTGAGGCCAGTACCTTTGTACAAACCGTTGAAAAACGTCAAGGTTTCAAAATTGCCTGTCTGGAAGAGATCTCCTGGCGTAATGGCTGGTTGGATGATGACGGTGTCAGGCGTGCGGCGACTGCACTAGCCAAAACCGGTTACGGCAAATATCTATTGGATCTGTTACATGCCCGTCCACGCCAGTATTGAGCCCTTGGACTGGGAAAGTGAATTTTTCCAGCGCCACAGTGCAAAACTGATTTTCTCCGACTCAGCCCCGCAGCTTAATCCGGCTGAGTTGGACACTTTTACGCTTACCCAAGCTAAAGTACCTACCCATCGCCTTGATCTCATTGACTCTCTTGGTCAACTTGATTTCCATCTGGTTGAAGGAGAAGTCGATCTCTCGTTAGCCATTGATGTAAAAAATGTAATTGGCACGGAAAATGCTTTATCTGAGGCAGATGTCACTGTATCCAGACACCGAGTTGCAACGGCGGCGGATATCCCGCAATTGCGCAGCGTCGCCACCAATGCCTTTGCATTAAGTCGTTTCCGTGCGCCGTGGTATGACCCGCAGGACAGTGGCCGATTTTATGCATTGTGGGCAGAAAAAGCCGTATTGGGCACGTTCGACCATCAATGTTTATTGGTGACTGATACGTTGGGCCAGCCAGCGGGGTTTGTGACGCTACGAGACTTGCAAGATGGCAGTGCGCGTATTGGCTTGTTGGCGGTATTCCCCGAGGCACAGGGTAAAGGTGTTGGTTCATCGTTAATGTCGGCGGCAAAGCAGTGGTGCCAGAGTCATGGGTTACAGCGATTACGGGTAGCCACACAGATGAGCAATATTGCTGCTTTACGTCTTTATATTCGCAGTGGTGCTGCTATTGAGAGCACCGCGTATTGGTTATGCAGGGGATGAGATGATTCCATTTAACGCTCCACCGGTAGTAGGCACCGAACTTGGTTATATGCAGGCCGCGATGGCTAGCGGTAAATTATGCGGTGATGGTGGGTTTACCCGTCGCTGTCAGCAGTGGATGGAGCAGCGTTTCGGTTGTCCGAAAGTTTTACTGACACCTTCTTGCACCGCCTCACTGGAAATGGCTGCGTTGTTACTGGATATCAAACCCGGCGACGAAGTGATCATGCCGAGTTTCACCTTTGTTTCCACCGCGAATGCCTTTGTGCTGCGTGGGGCAAAAATGGTGTTTGTCGATATCCGCCCAGATACCATGAATATCGATGAAACCAAGATTGAAGCAGCGATTACCGATAAAACCAAGGTTATCGTGCCAGTCCATTATGCCGGTGTTGCCTGTGAGATGGATACCATTATGGCGTTGGCGAAAAAGTATAATTTGTTTGTGGTAGAAGATGCCGCTCAGGGCGTGATGTCCACCTACAAAGGCAAAGCGTTGGGGACTATTGGCCATATCGGCTGCTTTAGTTTCCATGAAACCAAGAATTACACGGCTGGCGGTGAAGGTGGCGCGACGCTCATTAATGACCCGTTACTGATAGATCGCGCTGAAATCATTCGCGAAAAAGGTACCAACCGTAGCCAGTTCTTCCGTGGGCAGGTCGATAAATATACCTGGCGTGATATCGGCTCTAGCTATCTGATGTCTGACTTACAGGCCGCGTATCTGTGGGGCCAGTTGGAAGCCGCAGAACAGATTAACCAACGCCGTTTGGCGCTGTGGCAAACCTATTATGATGCTTTCAAACCGTTGGCTGATGCTGGGCGCATTGATTTGCCAGTGATCCCCGGTGATGTGGCGCAAAATGCGCATATGTTTTATATCAAACTACGCGATATTGACGATCGTTCTGATTTTATCAGCTACTTAAAAGAAGCTGAGATTATGGCGGTATTCCATTATATTCCGTTGCATGGTTGCCCGGCAGGTGAGGCATTTGGCCGTATGGCGGGTGAAGACCGCTTTACCACTAAGGAGAGTGAGCGTCTGGTTCGCTTGCCTATCTTCTTTAACCTGACTGATGTGAATCAGAAAACGGTCATTAATACTGTTCTGAGTTTCTTCGCCTGATATGTCTCTGGCAAAAGCATCGATTTGGACTGCTGGCTCTACGCTGATTAAAATCGGCGTAGGGTTGTTAGTGGTTAAGCTGCTGGCGGTGACCTTTGGTCCCAGCGGCGTTGGGCAGGCAGGTAATTTTCGCCAGCTAATTACGGTATTAGGCGTGCTCTCCGGCGCGGGTATCTTTAACGGTATTACTAAGTATGTTGCTGAATATCATCAACAACCTGAACGTTTACGTGCGGTGCTGGGTACCTCTTCAGCGATAGTGTTGGGGTTCTCCACTCTGCTGGCGTTAATTTTTTTGCTGGCAGCTAAACCTGTTAGTTTTGCGTTATTCGGCCATGGGGATTACCAGAATGTGGTGCGCGCAGTGGCGCTTATCCAGATGGGTATTGCCTACGCCAACCTGTTTCTGGCGATCCTCAAAGGCTATCGCGACGCCATGGGTAATGCGTTGGCGGTGATAGGCGGCAGTCTGATTGGTGTCGTGGCGTATTATCTTTGCTTTCGTATCGGCGGTTATCCCGGCGCATTAGTGGGGTTGGCATTAGTCCCCGCGCTGGTGGTGATACCTGCGGCAGCCATGCTGATTCGCCGCAAGACTATCCCCCTAAGTTATCTTAAACTTAGCTGGGACAAGGCATTAGCCAGCCATTTAGGTAAGTTTACCATCATGGCACTGATTACCTCAGTGACCTTGCCAGTCGCCTATGTGATGATGCGTAACTTGCTGGCAGATCAGTATGGTTGGGATGCCGTCGGGATCTGGCAGGGGGTAAGCAGTATTTCAGATGCTTATCTACAATTTATTACGGCGTCATTTACGGTCTATTTGCTACCCACACTCTCAAGGCTCAAAGCTAAAGCGGATATCTCTCGTGAAATCCTGCGCTCACTGAAGTTTGTCTTACCGGCAGTGGCGACCGCCAGTTTGATGGTGTGGCTGTTACGTGATTTTGCTATCTGGCTGCTGTTTTCGCACCAGTTTACCGCCATGCGTGACCTTTTTGCCTGGCAGTTGGTGGGCGATGTGTTGAAAGTCGGGTCGTATGTGTTTGGCTATCTGGTGATTGCCAAAGCCTCTTTGCGCTTTTACATTCTGACGGAAGTGAGTCAGTTCTTACTGTTGACCGGGTTTGCCCATTGGTTAATTCCAATGAATGGCTCTTTAGGTGCAGCACAGGCCTATATGGCAACTTATATCGTCTATTTTGCGCTCTGTAGCTGCGTATTCATTATGTATCGTAGACATTCATCACCGTAGACACTCTTTACAGTAGAAAAAAATGACAACCCTGATTCATGTACTGGGATCTGATATCCCGCACCATAATCTGACTGTGCTGCGCTTCTTTAATGACGTGCTGGCAACGCGTGCGCCGATAGAACAGGTGCGGCATTTTATGGTCGCGGCAAAAGAGACAGCACCTTTTTCGTCATTCCCTCAGTTGGATATCGAAACGCACAGCAGCAAGAAAGCTTTGGCTGAGGCGGTTATCGCCCGTGCACAAGCTGATCGCAGCACGCGCTTCTTCTGGCATGGTCAGTTTAATGCCACCCTGTGGCTGGCCCTACTGAGTGGCAAAATCAAGCCACGCCAGGTTTACTGGCATATTTGGGGCGCTGATTTATATGAAGATGCCAAAAGCTGGAAGTTTCGCCTGTTTTACCTGTTGCGCCGTATTGCTCAAGGGCGGGTTGGTCATGTTTTTGCGACCCGTGGCGACTTAATCCATTTTCAGCAGCGTCATCCTCGGGTGCCCGCATCGTTGCTCTATTTCCCAACCCGTATGGATCCGGCATTGACGGGGGTTAACATCGAAAAGTCGTTAGCTGGCCCGATGACTATTCTGGTGGGGAACTCTGGTGATACCACCAATCGTCATATCGAGGCGTTGCAGGCCATTCATCAGCAATTTGGCCCTGATGCCCGGGTTATTCTGCCGATGGGGTATCCGGCTAATAATGAGCTGTATATCGAGCAGGTCAGGCAAGCTGGGCTGGCGCTGTTTGCCGCAGAAAATCTGCGTCTCCTGACAGAACAGATCCCGTTCGATGATTATCTGAATATCCTGCGTGAATGCGATTTGGGCTATTTTATTTTTAATCGGCAGCAAGGTATCGGCACCTTATGTTTATTAACGCAATTTGGTGTGCCTTTTGTCTTGAGTCGCAAAAACCCTTTCTGGCAAGACTTGGCTGAGCAGCATATTCCGGTACTTTTCTATGGTGACTCATTGGATGAGCCGTTGATCCGTGAGGCACAACGCCAATTAGCCGGGCTGGATAAGCAATCTATCGCTTTCTTTAATCCAAATTATATCGAAGGTTGGCAGCAGGCGCTGGCGTTGGCCGCAGGAGAACACCCATGACGCTGGGGCAATTTGGTGGTCTTTTCTGCGTCTATCTGATGGCAGTTATTTTTATCCTGACATTAACCTATCAGGAGTTTCGGCGGGTTCGTTTTAACTTCAATGTGCTGTTTTCAATGCTTTACCTGCTGACTTTCTATTTTGGCTTCCCATTGACTTGTATGCTGGTGTTTCAGTTCGGGGTCGCGGTGGTGCCGGTTGAGTACTTATTGTATGCAATGCTGTCGGCCACGGCCTTTTATGGCATTTATTATGTGAGTTACAAAACTCGCCTGACTAAGCCGCGCAGCCAGCCACGGGCGCCGGTATTCACCATGAATCGGGTGGAAACTAATCTGACCTGGATACTGTTGGCACTGGTGGCTATTGGCACTGTCGGCATCTTCTTTATGCAAAATGGTTTCCTGTTGTTTAAGCTCGATTCCTACAGCAAAATCTTCTCCAGTGATGTTTCGGGTGTGGCACTGAAGCGCTTTTTCTACTTCTTTATCCCGGCGATGTTGGTGGTCTATTTCTTGAAACAAGATATGCGCGCCTGGTTTTTCTTCCTGGCAAGCACGGTGGCGTTTGGCATCCTGACCTATGTTATCGTCGGCGGTACCCGCGCTAATATCATTATCGCGTTCTCATTATTCCTGTTTATCGGTATCGTTCGCGGTTGGATAACCTTGTGGATGTTGGCTGCGGCAGGTGTCTTTGGGATTGTTGGTATGTTCTGGCTGGCCCTGAAACGCTATGGTTTGGATGTGAACGGCGCAGAGGCGTTTTACACTTTCCTCTACCTGACACGGGATACCTTCTCGCCGTGGGAAAACCTAGGGCTGCTGCTACAAAACTACGACAAAATAGATTTCCAAGGGCTGGCACCGATTATTCGTGATTTTTATGTCTTTATTCCCAGTTCGCTTTGGCCGGAGCGTCCAGACTTGGTACTTAATACCGCCAATTACTTTACTTGGGATGTGCTGGATAATCACTCCGGGCTGGCTATCTCTCCAACCCTGATCGGTTCTTTGGTGGTAATGGGCGGGGTGCTGTTTATTCCACTGGGTGCTATTGTCGTAGGATTAATCATTAAATGGTTCGATTGGCTCTACGAACAAGGCAAAGCAGAAAACAACCGTTATAAAGCGGCAATTCTGCAAAGTTTCTGTTTTGGTGCGGTATTTAACATCATTGTATTGGCACGGGAAGGATTAGATTCGTTTGTGTCACGCGTGGTGTTTTTCTGCGTGATTTTTGGTGCCTGTCTGGTACTGGCAAAATTGTTGTATTGGTTGTTCGATACCGCGGGTTTGATAACGCAACAGTTACAGCGTCGGGTTAACAAGCCGAAGCGTTCATCCACTCCTGAAACGGGCCGCCAACTGTAAGGATCGTAATGGAACCGAATACTGTTATTCCAAAATATAATGTCCGTGGTTTCGAGATTTGGGGCTTTCGTGATATGGCTCAAACGCTGGATCATTTGCTAAGCAGCGGCCCGGTGAAGACCGGAACGCTGGTGGCAATGAACGCAGAGAAACTGCTCAAAGCTGAGGATGATGCGGCGTTGCGTGAGTTGATCACCGAGGCTGAATATCTGTATGCCGACGGTATCAGTATGGTGCGTGCGATTCGTCGTAAATACCCACAGGCGAAGCTGTCACGGGTAGCGGGTGCAGATTTGTGGGAAGCACTCATGCAGCGTGCCGGGCAGCAAGGGACGCCGGTCTTTTTGGTGGGCGGTAAACCTGACGTGTTGGCAGAAACTGAAGCTAAATTACGCGCGCAATGGAATGTGAATCTGGTGGGTAGCCAGGATGGCTATTTTACACCAGAGCAGCGCGAAGCCCTGTTTGCGAGAATAGCGGCTAGTGGCGCGGCGATAGTGACTGTCGCCATGGGATCGCCTAAACAGGAAATGTTTATGCGTGACTGCCGTAAGTTCTATCCCGATGCACTGTATATGGGCGTTGGTGGCACCTATGACGTCTTTACCGGTCATGTCAAACGTGCACCTAAGATATGGCAGAACATGGGGCTGGAGTGGCTTTATCGCCTGCTGGCGCAACCAAGTCGTATCCGGCGTCAGTTCAAGTTGCTTAAGTTTGTTGGTTATTATTACAGCGGCCGTCTGTAATATTGTCTTTTGGGCAGGGTTTCACCAACCCTGCTGTTATAAAACCTCTCGCATTTATTCCTTCTACCAATATCATCACGCCTTAATTCCATTTTGGAATCGATTCTTTAATTTTTATTCCATAAAGTTTTAGTTTCCTGTTTGCTAATCTGACCCAGATACGGAAGGATACCGGCCGGTTAGGGTTATGTGCTCATAATCGCCTTTTATTGTGGGTGGTTTCCCTATTCGTTAACTTGCATAAATTAAAGTAGTCATCATTAGGCTGAACACGTTGGTGCAGTCGTTAGATTTTTTTGTGTGAAAAACGTCTATTTTTAATAAAAACAATAGATTAATTAATAAAAACAACCGGGAAAGCCGGAGCAGACACATCATCAGTTCACAGAGGATATATGGCAGATAACGAAGAGAAAAAAGGATTACACCGTGGGTTGGAAGCCCGGCATATCGAACTGATAGCGTTAGGTGGGACAATTGGCGTCGGGTTGTTTATGGGGTCCGCCAGCACCCTAAAATGGGCCGGGCCTTCGGTATTGCTGGCTTATATCATTGCTGGCTTATTTGTATTCTTTATTATGCGGGCCATGGGCGAAATGCTTTATCTGGAGCCGGTTGCCGGCTCCTTTGCCGTCTATGCCCATAAGTATCTTAGCCCCTATTTCGGCTATCTAACGGCTTGGGGTTATTGGTTTATGTGGATAGCGGTAGGGATATCAGAAATTACCGCGATTGGGGTATACGTTCAGTTTTGGTTCCCAGAAATTCCACAATGGCTACCTGCGATTGCCGGGGTGGCCATAGTGGCGCTGGCTAATCTGGCGGCGGTCAGATTATATGGTGAGCTGGAGTTCTGGTTCGCGATGATCAAGGTTACCACCATCATTGTGATGATTCTGGTGGGGTTGGGGGTTATCTTCTTCGGTTTTGGTAATCACGGACAAGCGATTGGTTTTGATAACCTGACAGCCCATGGCGGCTTTTTTGCCGGCGGGTGGAAAGGATTCATGTTTGCTTTGTGTATTGTGGTGGCGTCCTATCAGGGGGTTGAGCTGGTGGGTATCACCGCCGGTGAGGCTAAAAACCCGCAAGTGACATTAAAGCGAGCCATTAATAATATTTTATGGCGCATCCTGATTTTCTATGTTGGCGCGATATTTGTCATTGTCACTATCTTCCCGTGGAATGGTATCGGCACGGAAGGCAGCCCGTTTGTCCTGACATTTGCCAAGATTGGGATAGTTTCAGCTGCGGGTATTATTAACTTCGTGGTGCTGACTGCGGCACTGTCAGGCTGTAACAGTGGTATGTATAGCGGCGGGCGTATGTTGTATGCACTGGCGAAAAACCGCCAGTTACCGGCCTGCCTGACTAAGCTGTCGGCCAGCGGTGTGCCAGTTTACTGTATTGCGGTGACGATTCTGTGTCTGCTGGTGGGGTCAAGCCTTAATTACATTATTCCAAATCCACAGCAGGTGTTTGTCTATGTTTACAGTGCCAGTGTATTACCGGGCATGGTGCCGTGGTTTGTGGTCCTCGTTAGCCAGCTGCGTTTCCGCCAGGTACATAAAGAAGCGTTAAAGCAGCATCCGTTTAAATCCATCATGTTCCCGTATGTAAACTATCTAACTATCGCTTTCTTGATATGTGTACTGGTCGGGATGGGGATTAACCCTGATACCCGTTTATCTTTGTTAGTCGGGGTGATTTTCCTTGGATTGGTGTCGGCATGTTATTTCGGACTGAGAATGCATAAACACAACGTTGCTGAAACATCTCCAAAGTAATTGGCGTTGTAGGTAGGCCGCAAGCGAATGACGAATCTGCTGGGAACCGATTTGAATGCTGTTTGCAGTAAGTAGTCTTGTAGAGGCCCGGTCCATGGAAGGGTCGGGTACCGAGAGCAGTGAACATCCTTGCGGCTTCAAGTATGAAGGGGATAAAACGTCTATAAAACCAGCGAACAAGGCAAGGGGGGGCTATTAATGGCTAACTTTTGCGGCAGAGTGTGCAAAGCGTAAGCAAACACACCATTTCTTCTAAAAAAGCACTAGACAGCCAAGTATTAAAACCGTAGTATCCTCACCCGCAACGGCGCTAAGCGCCCGTAGCTCAGCTGGATAGAGCGCTGCCCTCCGGAGGCAGAGGTCTCAGGTTCGAATCCTGTCGGGCGCACCATTAATTTTGTGTGCAAGAGCTGCGGTGGTAAGATTGCCGCGTACGACGAAGTAAGCTGTAAAGAAGTTATGGTGGCTATAGCTCAGTTGGTAGAGCCCTGGATTGTGATTCCAGTTGTCGTGGGTTCGAGCCCCATTAGCCACCCCAAATTTTGTGGAACATGCGATGGTGGCGGAATTGGTAGACGCGCTAGCTTCAGGTGTTAGTGTCCTTACGGACGTGAGGGTTCAAGTCCCTCCCTTCGCACCACACAAACATGTAGATATTCATTAATATTTACATGGACATAGGTCGAAAGACCATGTAGAGTCAACAGTAAGAAATCGGCGAGTAGCGCAGCTTGGTAGCGCAACTGGTTTGGGACCAGTGGGTCGGAGGTTCGAATCCTCTCTCGCCGACCAATTTCAGAAGAAACCCCGCAATGCGGGGTTTTTTTTCGTCGGTATAATATCGATTCCCCATCATAGCCCTCTCTTTTCATCCTGTTGTATTGACGGTCGCTAATCCGACCTCACAGTCTGTCCTCCTTGTATTAGAACCTTTGTTGGCACCCTTTGATCAAATTAGTCCTATAGGGTGACCAGACTGGTGATTTATCAGGTAAAAGAATAGGTGTTGGTTTTTTGCGACAAAAGGCAGAGGCTTTGTCTCCAAACAGAGACATATAAGATTATGATAAACATAAAGAAAAACAATGATGAGTTATAACGTCGTTTTGTAGCGACAGATCACTTAGACAGTATTGGTCGCGCGATGGCTGGTGCGTTGTATCGCATCATCTATTAGGATGAAAATAAATTTATTATTTATCAGTCAATTAAACGCTTACTTGCGGGTAATTAGATGAAATTGCTCTCGGTTAGATGGAGTTGGCACGCTAAGTGCAATATCTACCCTGTAGATGCTCATCTCACTTATTATGATAGCGTGGTGTTTATAGCCAAATTAGCTTCATAAACCCAGAGATGATGCAGAGCCGATTTTAGGGTGCCTATTGTCCATGTAAACGATGTCGAATATCTTCATCACATACCGGGCATAACGTTGAGTGAGGCGCCGACATTGTTGTCTGTAGACCTGAAAATTTTAGACGCTTGCCTTTCCGGCAAGCGTTTTTTTTTGCATACCCTTCGTACTTGAAGCTGCAGGGTTGTTAGCTGCGCATACTTACCCGAATCACTTACCTGAGTAAGCTCATCGGGATGCGTTTGCTGGCTGCCTACCTGCAACTCCAATTACTTTGGGTATTCTTTGCTACTTGAAGCCGCGGGGTTGTTAGCTGCGCTAGTTACTCGGCCCATCCGTGGGCCTCGCCTCGTTGAGGCCGCTGCAAGCAGCGTTCAAATCTACTCCCGACAGATTTTTCCCCCGAATCAGGAGCAGAAAAAAGGCCCCGTAGGAGCCTTTAGATTGCTGTTTTGCTAATGGTCAGAGCGATTCACCATTCTGCCGCAAGGTCAACAGTAACCCCTCACGACGCGCCTGCGCTGCATCTTCAGGGCGATGCAGTTTATCCAGGGCATCAGCTAGCCATGCATAGTCATAACCGTCTGGACGCTGCTCAAGCGCTGCTTTAAAGGCTTCGTGGGCCTTCTCCCATTCACCGTGTTTTAGCATGAGTTGGCCCAAGGTGCTATTAAGTAGCGGGGTCGCGCCATGCTGCTTGATGTGCTGGCGCAATGCTTTCTCCAGCGGCTCTGGGTTACCTGATTTTAAGCGTGGGATCAGGAGTACTAAGCGCTCATCATACTGACGCTTCAGGCCATCCAGAATGATTTGCTGGGCGACATCATGATCGTCACACTCAATTAGATGTTCTGCCAGTGCGACTTGCAGCGGGATCTCATTGCGGACTTTACGGCTTTGATCTTTCCACCAGCGTTTCAGACCATCACTGCCTTCTTCCGCCATACATTGATTCATCATGCCAATATAAGCTTGCTGCTCCAATGCGGCGATTTCTTCTGGCGTATGGACCTGCACTTTGCTCATCGCGGGTAAAATTTCCAGCAATGAACTGTAAGCACCGGTACGCAGGAAAGCCTGTTCAGCCAGACGCAGCACTTCTGGGTGACGTGGAGCTTGATCCAATAAACGATCCACCCCATGGCGGGCCGCATGAACGTGGCCTTGCGCCAGTTGAATGCGCACTCGGGTGATATCTACCGGCAACTGATCTGTATCAGCAACTTCTGCTGCTCGTTCCAGATATTGATTGGTACGGAATTCATCGCCACGCTGTTGGGCAGCTTCCGCAGCCAGCAGGTAGTTTACCATCGGTTGTTCAGCATGATCGGCATTACGAGTGAGCAACTTTTCAACCTGCTTGAAATCCCCTTCGGCTAGTTTGATCAATGCAGCTTTGGTTTGCTTACGAGCGCGGGTGCGTTTGCGGCCCATAAACCAACCACGGGTACGGGCACCGGTGCGGAAAATACGGCGCAGTATCCATTCAATGATAAGGAACGCGACCAATACCAGCACCAATATAATCACCAGACCGGTCACGCTGGTCTCAACGTTATAGTTGTCAGTTTGAATCAATACATAGCCTTGGTGCCCAGCCAACATGGGGCCGAGGACGATGCCAGCGGTCAGGATAAGGAATAACAGTAAAACTCGCAGCATACTTATTCCCCCTGAGCGGCAACTGGCGGTTGTGCCAGTAAGTTACGAACCCGGGTTTGCATCAATTTTTCCAGCATTGGCTGGCTCTTCAATTGATCAGGTACGTCCATTGAGATTGACTGTTGACTCAGGCTCTCTAACTCATCCAGAAAAGCTTTGGTGCTCGGGTCATTCACATCGAAATAAGCGCGAACCCAAGTGGAGATAGTCTCCAGTGACTGTTTGTACACTTCGTCTTGATGGCGAGGGACTGCCTGAGCCGCGACCAGCAAGCGGGAGCGAATATTCTCGCGTAAATAAACATCCTGATTCGGTGCCAGCAGTGGCTCTGCGCTACTATCACGGCGGCGGATAGTAATAAAATCAGACATAAAACTGTGCCAGCTTTTGGTCAGATTCTGACGCCATTCGGCTAATGAACTGGACAGCTCATCGCTATCGGCATCCATCGGCGAATCATCGGTATTATTATCAGCCAAACGTAGATTATCCACCTGATTCGACAGCTGATTCAGTTTGAGGATAATGCCGTCAAAATCCACCTGGCTTACCGCCGAAAGGGTACTGATGTCCTCGGTGAGTGCGCGGCGTACGTCGATAAGACTTGGGTCATTCATGTCAGCCAGACTGGCATCGGCACTTTTCAGTAAAGTCGCTGCGGTGGCGACATCCTGATCACTCCACAGTTTGCGCCCCGCCATTTTCACCAGAAAATCCGCCTGGGCCAGTAGCCATGTTTTGGCATCGCTACCCGAAATAGTAGCGACTTTTTCCTGTAATTCATTAAGTTGGCGGATCAGCGAGGTTTGCTGACGATCTGCTGCTTCCAGCGCTTTGCCTTGCTGTTGTAGTAATGACTCAAGCTGCTGTTTTTCCTGCAATTGGCTCTGTTTTAGTTCAGCCAACTGTTCTTGTAGCGCGATATTCGCCACATCTTGTAACTGAGCCTGCTGCTGTCCGTGATAATAAAGCCCGGCACCCAGCGCGATAGCCAATGCAATAGCAATGGCACCCAGAATTGGGCCGGTTCGTTTCTCCCGGCGGCCTTCAGGTTCTGGCTGTTGGTGCCTCTCAACCGCAGTGGTTGTCTCTTCCACTGGTGCGGATGGGGTATTTTGTTCCGTCATATTGGGCATCCCATAGTCAGGTTTCAGGTTTATTGAAAGTCTTGTAGCGCGCGGATCAGCGCGTCATTATCCGCATTTTCTGCCACCCGGGTATCACGCCAGCCCATTTGGGCGGCCAGGGCAGCCAAACGCTCACTCACTACAACCAGGCGGCAGCGTAGCAGCCACGAAGAACGATAGTAATCAGGAACTAAAGTATAGATCTGTTGTAACATTTCGCCGCTAGTCACTACCAGAATATTGACCCCCGCACGTTGCCAATGCGCACTTTGCTCACTGCCATCATAAAAGATGGGGCTGCGTTGATAACATTCACAGTAGGTAATTGCCGCTCCTCGCTGTGCCAGGCTTTCGCCTAGCAGTTCCCGCCCGCCGTTACCGCGCAGTAACAGCACCTTTTTACCGGACAGTGTTTGCAGGTCTGGTAATGATAACAGCATCTCGCTGGTCTCCCCCATCGGGGGGAAGGTGACATGCAAACGGCTGGCAGTATGCAATGCCAATGCGGTGGTACGGCCAATAGCATAATAAGATAACTGTGCTGGCCATAACAGGTTATTTCTTTTTAACAGTGGGTTAGCGTAGCGGATAGCATTCTGTGATAACGCAAATACCAGATCGCCAGCTTGCATATCTTGGAGCAATGCCGGTAGTTTAGGCAGGTCTATCCCCGGAGAGAAATCAATCAATGGCGCATGATAGGCAACCCGGCCCAGCGCACGCAGGCGACTGACTAACTGCTCTCCAGCAGGAGATGGACGGGTTACCAAAATGGTCATAGTGGGGGGTTATCCTGATAAACATCGGCCAATATTGCGCGCGCACCACGTGATAGTAACTCATCGGCCAGCTCAATCCCCATTTGCTCTGCATTCTCAGCAGGGCCACGGCGCTCACCGCGAATGATCTCACTACCATCCGGCGCACCGACTAATCCACGGAGCCACAGCGTGTTGCCTTCTAACTCAGCATAGCTGCCGATCGGCACCTGACAGCCTCCTTCGAGACGGGTGTTCATGGCTCGCTCGGCACACACTCGCAGCTCGGTTGCACGATGATTGAGTGGTGCCAGCAGTTGGCGGGTAAAATCGTCATCCAGGCGGCATTCAATGCCGACTGCACCCTGACCGACAGCCGGTAACGACTCCTCGGCGGGCATGGCGTAGCGAATCCGCGATGCCAATCCCAGGCGATTGAGGCCCGCAACCGCCAGTATAATCGCGTGGTAATCGCCGTTATCAAGCTTGGCAAGGCGAGTGCCTACATTACCCCGCAGGTCGCGGATAATCAGGTCCGGGCGACGCTCGCGCAATTGGCACTGGCGACGCAAGCTGGAGGTGCCGACGATGCTGCCCGCAGGTAAATCATCGAGATGAGCAAAATGTGGCGATACAAAAGCATCACGCGGATCATCGCGTTCACAAATGGTGACCAGACCCAAGCCCTCAGGGAAGGCGATAGGCACATCTTTCATGGAGTGGACGGCGATATCCGCACGGTCTTCCAGTAGGGCCAGCTCTAACTCTTTGACGAACAAGCCTTTACCACCGACTTTTGCCAGTGGGGTATCCAGAATGATGTCCCCACGGGTAACCATTGGGACCAACTCAACCTGCAAGCCGGGGTGATTGGCTTGCAGTAAATGTTGAACATAATGTGCTTGCCATAAGGCGAGCGGGCTTTGTCGCGTGGCAATTCGAATAATTTTGTCTAACATTGCTTGTTACCGTTTTATATTTTGCGGCCCATCCTATCATTGACCAGTGAATGCTGTCAGTGCGATAGCCACATAAAGACGACGGATAAGAGCACAAGAAAGCAGCTATTGTAACAAATACATGGCGGGATAACTTCTTCCTTAATACCACGGCGTCGTTATCAGCCAAGCTACCTGTGAATGTCAGCTAAGAAAGGGATAGATAGACATTACAATTGTAGGGATAGCTTTACGGTCAATCGGCAAGGTGTTAGATTGATCACGTTTCCAGCAATAATTCGTTAATTGTTATTCAAACAAAATGTCTTCAAACAAAATGTTTTTTGGTCAGTACAACAAAAAGTACATTTTTCGCTGAAAGTCAAAAAAAGTAATAAACGAATCTGGGACGCGGGTTTTTTTCTAAGCACCGGAACAATTCTAAGCACCGGAATAACCAGGCGAGACGTCTTGTACCTCTACATCGAGACACTGAAACAGCGACTGGATGCGATCAACCAATTACGAGTCGATCGCGCCTTGGCGGCTATGGGGCCAGCCTTCCAAAAGGTCTACAGTCTGCTACCGACCCTACTACATCATCATCATCCACTGATGCCGGGTTACCTTGATGGTAACGTTCCCCATGGCGTCTGCCTTTTTACGTCCAATGAAACGCAACAGGATTATCTGTCTGAGGTTGAAGCCAAGTGGGGCGAACCTTTGCAACAGAGTGTCGGCGGCGAACTGCCGATTACCGGCGTCTATTCTATGGGTAGCACTTCCTCTATTGGGCAATGCCATACTTCAGATCTTGATGTTTGGGTGTGCCATCAGGCCTGGCTCGATTCTGAAGAGCGTAACCGCTTGCAACAAAAATGCAGTTTGCTGGAAAAATGGGCTGCATCAATGGGTGTTGAAGTCAGCTTCTTCCTGATAGATGAAAACCGTTTCCGCCATAATGCCAGTGGCAGCTTGGGGGGCGAAGATTGCGGTTCAACCCAACACATATTATTGCTGGATGAGTTTTACCGCAGCGCGGTTCGTCTGGCAGGGAAACGTATTCTGTGGAATATGGTTCCGGTTGAAGAAGAAAATAATTATGACGATTACGTACTGTCGCTCTATGCGCAGGGCGTATTAACACCGAATGAGTGGCTGGATTTGGGCGGTTTGAGCACCCTGTCAGCCGAAGAGTATTTCGGTGCCAGTTTGTGGCAATTGTATAAAAGTATCGATTCGCCCTATAAGGCGGTGCTAAAAACCTTATTGCTGGAAGCGTATTCGTGGGAATACCCCAATTCTCAATTGCTGGCGATGGAGATCAAACAGCGCCTGCATGCCGGTGAAATTGTGGCCTTCGGTCTTGATGCTTATTGCATGATGCTTGATCGCGTCACTCGCTATCTGACCCAAATCAATGACACTACCCGTCTGAATTTGGTGCGGCGTTGTTTCTATCTGAAAGTGTGCGAAAAACTGTCCCGTAGCCCGGCGAGTGTCGGCTGGCGGCGTGAAATCCTCAGCCAACTGGTCAGTGAATGGGGTTGGAGTGACGAGAGTTTGGCGGTGCTGGATAACCGTGCTAACTGGAAGATTGAGCGGGTACGTGAAGCGCATAACGAGCTGTTGGATGCGATGATGCAGAGTTATCGCAATTTGATCCGTTTCGCGCGGCGCAACAATCTGAGTGTCAGTGCCAGTCCGCAGGATATCGGCGTTTTGACCCGTAAACTGTACGCGGCATTTGAAGCTTTACCTGGCAAAGTGACGCTGGTTAACCCGCAAATTTCACCGGATTTATCGGAAGAACATCTGACTTTCATTCATGTTCCGGCAGGTCGTGCTAACCGCGCGGGTTGGTACTTATATAATCAAGCGCCCTCTATGGATGCGATTGTGAGTCACCAGCCGCTGGAATATAACCGTTACCTGAACAAACTGGTGTCCTGGGCCTATTTCAACGGCCTGTTGACCAGCAAGACACGGCTACATATTAAAAGCGCCAATCTGTGCGATACGGTGAAATTGCAAGAATTGGTGACGGATATCTCTCACCACTTCCCGTTGCGCTTGCCTGCACCGACACCTAAAGCACTCTATAGCCCGTGTGAGATTCGCCATTTGGCGATTATCGTCAATTTAGAGCATGACCCGACAGCGGCTTTCCGCAATCAGGTGGTGCATTTTGATTTCCGTAAACTGGATGTATTCAGTTTTGGCGAGCAGCAGCAGTGTCTAGTGGGCAGTATCGATTTGCTGTATCGCAACTCCTGGAATGAAGTTCGAACCTTGCATTTCAGTGGTGAGCAGGCAGTGTTGGAAGCATTGAAAACCATTTTAGGCAAAATGCATCAGGATGCGGCTCCGCCGGAGTCAGTGGATGTGTTCTGTTACAGCCAGCATTTGCGTGGTTTGATTCGTACCCGCATTCAGCAGTTGGTTTCCGAGTGTATTGAGTTGCGCTTATCCAGTACCCGTCAGGAACCGGGCCGTTTTAAAGCGGTACGAGTTTCCGGCCAGACCTGGGGTTTGTTCTTTGAACGCCTGAGTGTTTCCGTTCAAAAATTGGAAAATGCGGTCGAATTTTACGGTGCGATTTCTAATAACAAACTGCATGGGTTATCGATTCAGGTAGAAACCGATCAAATTCATCTGCCGCCAGTGGTGGACGGTTTTGCCAGCGAAGGGATCATTCAGTTCTTCTTCGAAGGCACCGCAGATGAAAAAGGCTTTAACATTTATATTTTGGATGAATCAAACCGCGTTGAGGTTTATCACCACTGTGAGGGCAGTAAAGAGGAGTTGGTGCGAGATGTCAGCCGTTTTTATTCATCGTCTCACGACCGTTTTACCTACGGCTCCAGCTTTATTAACTTCAACCTGCCGCAGTTCTACCAAATTGTGCAATTAGATGGCCGTACCCAAGTGATCCCTTTTCGCAGCAACACGTTATCCCATCTATATATCGTCGACAAAGAGCCAAGCCAGCCTGCGCAGCAGTTGCAGTTACATTAATTTCCCCTGTGTCCTTGAAGCCGCAGGGGTGTTAGCTGCGCTAGTTACTCGGCCCATCCGTGGTCCTCGCCTCGTTGAGGCCGCTGCAAGCAGCGTTCAAATCTGCTCCCGACAGATTTGTCCCCCGAAGCACTGACTTGAGTCAGCTCATCGGGATGCGTTTGCTGGCTGCCTACCTGCAACTCCAATGACTTTGGGGAATGACCTGTGTCCTTGAAGCCGCATGCGCCTAGATAAAACTCACCTCTTCACCCGCCTGCGCACTAGCCGCTTGCGATAATTTGGCGAAGAATTCTTCGCCGCTGCGTGAGCAATACCAGTGGCCTTCACGATAATTGAAATGGTAACCACCCGCTTTAGTCGCCAACCATACCTGATGCAGTGGCTCTTGGCGGTTGATAACAATCTTACTGCCATTTTCGAATGTCAGGGTCATCACTCCGCCATTAGTTTCATAATCGACATCACTATCGCCGCTAAAACCATCCAGTGTCTCTTCAATGTAAAGCATCAATTGATCGGCTAACTGATGAAACTCGCTATCGTTCATATTCAATTCCTATTGCTTTTCATGATCCACCTGCGATTATAGAGAGCATGGACGCATGAATCACAAGTATTAATGCGATTATACCCTTCATACTTGAAGCCGCAGGGGTTAGCAGTGTGCACTCACCCGAATCAATTACCGATGTAAGTGCATTGGGATTCGTTTGCGGCCAACCTGCAACGCCAGATTCTTTGGGTATAATAGGTGCTAAAACAATTTACAGGCGTTAAAAATGAAAAAAGAATTATGTTGGCCGCTGGCGGCGATGATGGTATTCGCACTGGCGGGTTGTGGCTTGAAAGGCCCGTTATATTTTCCACCCGCTGACAAACCAAAAGTAGAAACCGCGCAACCGGATAGTGGTCAGGTAGAGCGAAACCAGCAGGACCTGTCAGGTACCAACCAGACAAAATCTATTGCCGGGCCGCAGTAATTATTTTTATCGCAGCCAGATTGAGTCAGTATTTAATTTGCCCGTGCCAAATTTAGCCGGTAAATGAAAGTCAGCGGAGTATGAAATGCAGTTCTCCAAAATGCACGGTCTTGGCAACGACTTTATGGTTGTCGATGCAGTTACCCAAAATGTTTACTTTTCGCCGGAGTTAATTCGTCGATTAGCAGACCGGCACACTGGCGTGGGCTTTGATCAGATGCTGGTGGTTGAACCGCCTTATGATCCTGAGCTGGATTTTCACTACCGTATTTTTAATGCCGATGGCAGCGAAGTTTCTCAGTGTGGCAATGGTGCACGTTGTTTTGCTCGGTTTGTTCGGTTGAAAGGGTTGACCAATAAACGTGATATCAGTGTGAGTACCCAAACTGGCCGCATGATATTGAGTGTTACTGAAGACGAGCTGGTTTGTGTCAATATGGGCGAGCCCAATTTTGACCCGCAAACGGTGCCTTTCAGAGCAACTAAAGCAGAGAAAACCTACATTTTACGCGCGGCGGAACATACGGTGTTGTGCGGCGTGGTATCAATGGGCAATCCTCACTGTGTGATGCAGGTTGATGATGTTTCGGTTGCTAATGTTGCCTTGCTGGGTCCAGTATTGGAAAGCCATGAACGCTTCCCCGAACGGGCTAATATTGGTTTTATGCAGGTGGTTAGCCGCGAGCATATTCGCTTACGGGTGTATGAGCGTAGTGCTGGCGAAACGCAAGCCTGTGGTAGCGGTGCTTGTGCAGCAGTGGCGGTGGGGATCCAGCAAGAGTTGTTGGCTGAAGAGGTTCATGTTGAACTGCCAGGCGGCAGTTTGCATATCAGTTGGAAAGGGCCGGGCCACCCACTGTATATGACCGGGCCGGCAACACATGTATATGATGGCTTCATTCATTTATAATATCCTGCGTACTTGAAACTGCAGGGTTGTTCGCTGCGCGCACTCACCCGAATCACTTACTTAAGTAAGTTCATCGGGATTCGCTTGCTGGCTGCCTACCTGCAATTCCAATTACGTTGGCTATAGGAACGGGTGTTAAATGAAAAGTTATGAGGAGCAGGCGTTAGCTGGCATCGAGTTGGACGACGATGCTGTCATGCAGTACTTATTGCAAAACCCTGACTTTTTTATCCGCAATGCCCGTCTGGTCGAACAGATGCATATTCCTCATCCTGTTCGCGGCAGTGTCTCGCTGGTGGAGTGGCAGCTAGGGCGACAACGTAATCAGATTGGTCAGTTGGAAGAAGAGATCACCTTGCTAATGGAGCAGGCGGGCTTGAATGAAGTGTTGTTTAATCGCTTGCTGCAACTACAAAGCAATTTGGCTGCGGCCAGCAGCTTGCAAGATATGCTTAATCGCTTGCAGCGCTGGGCACGCGACTTCGGCTTGGCAGGTGCTAATGTGCGCTTATTCAGTGACCGCTGGCATATTGGTGCGCCGTCTGATTTCACCCATTTGGCACTTGCCCGTCACGCCTTCGAGCCACTACGCATTCAGCGTTTGGGGAGCGATAACCATTATCTGGGCGGTTTGAACGGGCCGGAACTGCTGTTGTTATTGCCTCAGGCCAAGCAGGTAGGGTCGGTCGCACTCTCGTTACTGGGCAAAGATGGCGATCTAGGTGTCATTATCTTCAGCAGCCGTGATACGCAACATTATCAGCAGGGCATGGGTACCGTGATGCTGAATCAGTTATCAACGTTATTGCCGAGCCTGCTGGAGCGTTGGATAGAGCCGGTATGACCGAATTCAGTGCCTCACTTGCCCAGCAGGTAGAGGCTTTCTTGCGTTATCTCAAAGTTGAGCGTCAGCTCAGTCCATTGACTATTACCAGTTATCGACGCCAGCTACAGGCACTGATGGAAATGGGCGAGCAAATGGGCCTGGTGCACTGGCAGCAGCTTGACGCGGCTCAGGTGCGGTCACTGGTTTCTCGCAGTAAACGTGCCGGTTTACATTCCTCAAGCCTTGCGCTGCGCCTCTCAGCTTTGCGCAGCTTTCTTGATTGGCTGGTGAGTCAGGGCGTATTGCAGGCCAACCCCGCAAAAGGGGTGAGTACACCACGTTCAGGCCGCCATCTGCCAAAAAATATTGATGTCGATGAGGTCGATAAACTGTTGGATATCGACCTCAATGATCCCTTGGCAGTCCGTGATCGGGCGATGCTGGAAGTGATGTATGGCGCGGGTTTGCGTCTATCCGAACTGGTTGGCATGAACTGCAAACACGTAGATTTAGCCAGCGGTGAAGTCTGGGTGATGGGGAAAGGCAGTAAAGAGCGTAAAGTGCCGATTGGCAGGACCGCAGTGACCTGGTTAGAGCATTGGCTGGAACTGCGCGAGTTATTTGAACCTGGTGACGATGCTATCTTTTTAGCCAATACCGGTAAGCGAATTTCAGCGCGCAATGTGCAAAAACGCTTTGCCGAATGGGGTGTAAAGCAAGGTGTCAGCAGCCATATTCACCCACACAAATTGCGCCACTCTTTCGCCACTCACATGTTGGAATCCAGTGGTGATTTGCGTGCGGTGCAGGAGCTACTGGGCCACGCCAATCTGACGACCACACAAATTTATACTCATCTCGACTTTCAACATCTGGCGACAGTGTATGATGCTGCTCATCCACGCGCCAAACGAGGCAAATCCTGATGCATTTTTATCGCCCACTCGAGAGTATTTCCGCCATTAGCTTCGATTTGGATGACACCCTGTATGATAATCGGCCAGTGATTACCCGCACTGAACAAGAGTCGGTGGCATTCTTACAGCAGTATCATCCCAATCTGGCGCAGTTACAGGCTGCTGATTTTCACCGTTTTCGCGCTGAATTGCTGGCGCAGGACCCGGGCATCTATCACGATGTTACCCAGTGGCGTTGGCATGCGATTGAACTGGGCTTGATACGTCATGGCTTAAGTAAGTCTGAGGCGCAATGTGGCGCTGATGCAGCCATGGAGAACTTTGCCCTATGGCGTAGCCGTATTTATGTGCCAGCGGCCACCCATGACACTTTGAGCGCGCTGGCGGAGCATTATCCGCTGGTGGCTATCACCAATGGTAATGCCGACCCTAAAGCCTGTGGTCTGGATCGATACTTCCAGTTTGTGCTGCGCTCCGGCCCCCATGGCCGTGCCAAGCCTTTCCGCGATATGTACCATAAAGCGGCAAACCATCTGGATATCCCACTCAAACAGATTCTGCATGTGGGTGATGATTTGACCACCGATGTCGCTGGTGCGCTACGTTGCGGTATGCAGGCTTGCTGGATTAATGACCGTCAACAGAACCTGATGACGGCCAGTGATAGCCGCTTATTGCCACATATTGAGATTTCTCAGTTGGCTTCCCTGACAGCATTGCTATAATCCCCTGCAATAAATCTGTATAAATTCACAGTGGAATGGTGGCAAAATACCCGCATACTCGGCGATTTAGCTATTTTCCCTTACCCGATAAACGGTGCCTATGGACGTTTCTGATCTGCTCGACAGCCTGAATGAAAAACAACGCGAAGCCGTGGCTGCGCCACGCTGCAACCTGTTGGTCCTGGCCGGTGCAGGCAGTGGCAAAACCCGGGTGCTGGTTCATCGCATTGCCTGGTTGTTATCAGTAGAAAATGCGTCTCCGTACTCAATTATCGCAGTGACGTTCACCAATAAAGCGGCGGCCGAAATGCGCCACCGTATTGAACACTTGATTGGCACCAGTCAGGGCGGAATGTGGATTGGGACTTTCCATGGGTTGGCGCACCGCTTGCTGCGCGCTCACCATATGGATGCTAACTTGCCGCAGGATTTTCAGATTCTCGACAGCGACGACCAGCTACGGTTATTAAAACGTTTGGTTAAAGCACTGAATTTAGATGATAAACAATGGCCACCGCGTCAGGCGATGTGGTACATCAACGGCAAAAAAGACGAAGGATTACGGCCACAGCATATTGAGAGCTATGGCAATCCGGTTGAAGCCACCTGGCTGCGTATCTATCAGGCGTATCAGGAAGCTTGTGACCGCGCCGGTCTGGTAGATTTTGCCGAGCTGTTGCTGCGAGCACACGAATTGTGGCTAAACAAACCCCATATTCTTAATCATTATCGTGAACGCTTCACCAACATTTTGGTGGATGAGTTTCAGGATACCAACAATATCCAATACGCCTGGATCCGTCTGCTGGCAGGTGACCGTTCTAATGTGATGATTGTCGGTGACGATGACCAATCAATCTATGGCTGGCGTGGGGCGCAGGTGGAAAATATCCAGCGCTTCTTGAAAGATTTCCCCGGCGCTGAAACCATCCGGTTGGAGCAGAATTACCGTTCTACCAGCAATATTTTGACGGCAGCAAATACTCTGATTGCCAATAATGATGGCCGCATGGGGAAAAACCTGTGGACGGACGGTGCCGAAGGCGAACCGATCTCACTCTATTGCGCCTTTAACGAGCTGGATGAAGCGCGCTTTGTGGTTAACCGCATCAAAGCCTGGCAGGACAACGGTGGTGCTCTGAATGATTGTGCCATCTTGTATCGTAGCAACGCCCAATCGCGTGTTTTGGAAGAAGCACTATTGCAGACCGCGATGCCGTACCGTATTTATGGCGGTCAGCGCTTCTTCGAACGTCAAGAGATTAAAGATGCACTGGCTTATCTGCGGCTAATTTCCAACCGCAATGATGATGCGGCTTTTGAGCGAGTGGTCAATACACCTACTCGCGGTATTGGCGATCGCACCTTAGATGTGGTGCGCCAAACCGCCCGTGACCGTCAGCTAACGCTGTGGCAATCAACCCGTGCCATGTTGCAGGAAAAAGTGCTGGCAGGCCGTGCAGCCTCTGCGCTGCAACGGTTTGTTGAGCTGGTCGACTCCCTGGCTCATGAAACGGCGGATATGCCGTTGCATGTCCAAAGTGACCGAGTAATTCGTGATTCCGGTTTGTGGTCGATGTACGAACAGGAAAAAGGTGAAAAAGGTCAGGCGCGCGTTGAGAATCTTGAAGAGCTGGTCAATGCGACCCGCCAATACAGTTATCAGGATGAAGATCAGGACCTGATGCCACTACAAGCATTTTTGTCTCATGCAGCGCTGGAAGCGGGAGAGGGGCAGGCCGATGCTTATCAGGATGCAGTGCAATTAATGACTCTCCATTCCGCGAAAGGCTTAGAGTTCCCACAGGTGTTCATTGTGGGTATGGAAGAGGGGATGTTCCCGAGCCAGATGTCACTGGATGAAGGTGGCCGCTTGGAAGAAGAGCGCCGACTGGCCTATGTCGGGGTCACCCGCGCGATGCAGAAACTGACACTTTGCTATGCTGAGAGCCGCCGTCTGTACGGCAAAGAAGTGAATCATCGGCCATCCCGCTTTATCGGCGAACTGCCGCAGGAATGCGTCGAAGAAGTACGGCTACGTGCAACGGTTTCTCGCCCGGTTAACCACCGCAATATGGGGACGCCGATGAATGAAAATGACAGTGGTTTCTCACTGGGTCAGCGGGTGCGTCATCCTAAATTTGGTGAAGGTACCGTGGTTAATCTGGAAGGTAGCGGCGAACACAGCCGGTTGCAAATTGCTTTCCCCGGAGAGGGGATTAAGTGGTTGGTCGCGGCTTACGCCCGATTAGAAGCCGTATAAATTTACCCTGCGGTCTTGACGCCGCAGGGGTGTTAGCGGCTCTCACTTGACTGTGTAAGCTCATCGGGATGCGTTCATTTGCTGTCTTGCTGCAACGCCAATAACTTTGGGTAGTTAATGTAGCCGCGGCATTAGCGGCTCTCATCCTGAGGCGCTTGCTTGGCATCGGTTTCAGCCTGCAACAAAATCGCTTTCCCCATCCACTGCGTCACATCCTGAATACCCGCATCATCCAAATGCCAAATATCTTTCAGCACCATAAACACTTCTGAGCCATAGATTAACGAGAAAGCATAGATCACCCGTTGCAAGGCCTCCGGTGACAACTTCCCTTCCAGCGGCTCGACAGCCAGCTTCAATAACCGCTTACGGTTACCACGCACCAACTTTTCTTCACTGTTAGGATTGCTGCGGTCAGCCGCCCATTGTTGCAATGACAGATGCAGCGCGGCACGAAGTACACCTTCGTGTTGCAACATGCGTGGATAAGCAAAAGAGAGCAGTTCTGCAATGCGTTGCCGGGCATCTGGTTGGGTAGGCTGCCATGCCAATATCGGCCCAAGGCTTTCATCGACCATGGCAGAAACCAACGCACTTTGCGTCGGGAAATAACGATAAGCCGTAGCGCGCGAGAGTTGCGCTGCATTTGCTACGTCTGTTATCGACGGAAATGTCCCTTGTTCATACATCGACATCGCCGTATCGATCAGTAACCGTCGGGTTCTGGCTTTGATGGTGGTCAGTGATGGAGAGACGCGCTCCTGTTTATCCTGATTATGCACGGTCACTCCATGGTCAATAACGAGTATCTGCGCTCACTATAACAAACCGACCGCACAAATCGCCATGAATGCATTTCACCTGCAAACTAATTTTGAGACTCTAGTCTCAAAAATCAGTAGTATCCTTTGCGAAAATGATACTCTAGTCTCAATATGATTCTATCTTAACCAACTCGCTTCGTTGTTCGGCTGTAAGTAGAAAATAAACTTCCAATAAAAAGAAGTGAGCTACACGCGCATTCATAGAAGGATGTTCAGATGCCTCGTCATATTTTTATCGCGACTACCACAGATACCAAAGGCGAAGAGCTGACATATGTCAGTGAATTGATTAAAGCAACCGGGCTAACAACGGTCACGGTGGATTTATCGACTAAAGAAGGCCAACGAGCCAGTGGCGCAGATATCTCTGCCGAGACAGTAGCGGGCCATCACCCCGATGGGCGTCAGGCGGTGTTCTGTGGTGATAGGGGGCGGGCGATAAGTGCAATGGCCGTCGCTTTTGAGCGTTTTATTGCCAGCCGTGATGATGTGGCCGCGTTATTAGGTCTGGGAGGTTCCGGCGGCACCGCGCTGATTACACCGGCGATGCAAAGCTTACCGATTGGTATTCCTAAACTGATGGTATCTACCATGGCTTCTGGTGATGTTTCAGGTTACATCGGTGCCAGTGATATCGCCATGATGTATTCCGTCACCGATATTGCCGGGCTTAACCGCATTTCTCGTCGTGTACTGAGTAATGCCGCTCACCAGATTGCCGGAGCAGTCTATTTCGCCAAAGAAGAGTTACTGGTTGATGATAAACCGGCGCTGGGCTTGACCATGTTTGGTGTGACAACTCCCTGTATTCAGGCCGTCAGTGCCGCATTATCAGACGAATATGACTGTTTGGTGTTCCACGCCACAGGTAGCGGCGGCAAAGCTATGGAAAAACTGGCCGAAAGTGGCTTGCTGGCGGGGGCACTTGATCTGACCACCACCGAGGTCTGCGACCTGTTATTTGACGGGGTATTGGCCTGTGGGCCGGAACGCTTCGATGCTATTGCTCACAGCAACATCCCGTATGTCGGCTCTTGCGGTGCATTGGATATGGTCAACTTCGGCAGCCCGGCAACTATTCCGGCTAAATATGCCGATCGCTTGTTCTATAAACATAACGCCCAAGTGACACTGATGCGCACCACCGAGCAAGAGAATATTCAAATGGCACGCTGGATTGGTGAAAAGCTCAATCGTTGTCAGGGTGAAGTGCGCTTCTTAATTCCAGCCGGCGGATTCTCAGCATTGGATGCGCCGGGCCAGCCATTCTGGGATGAAAAAGCGTTGAAAGCCTTTATTGATACGCTGGAAGAGACCGTCATTCAAACGGATAAACGCCGCTTGGTGCACTATCCGTTCAACATCAATGACCCAGAATTTGCCCAGGCCGCAGTAGAAAACTTTAAAGAAATAACAAAGAGCCCATCCCATTAGGGCCATTTTATTCGTGGAGAGATATATGCCAAAATTTCAACGCCAGGCCATTTTAGCCAAATTTCGGGAAATGATTGCCCGCCGTGAGCCGATTATCGGTGGCGGTGCGGGCACAGGGCTGTCAGCTAAATGTGAAGAGGCTGGTGGAATTGATCTTATCGTTATCTATAACTCAGGCCGCTATCGTATGGCGGGGCGTGGGTCGCTGGCAGGTTTGCTGGCCTACGGGAATGCCAATGAAATCGTGGTCGATATGGCCAAAGAAGTGCTGCCGGTAGTCAAAAATACGCCAGTGCTGGCGGGAGTGAATGGTACTGACCCATTCTGTCAGTTCGATCACTTTTTGGACCAATTGAAAGCATTGGGTTTTTCTGGCGTGCAGAACTTCCCAACCGTTGGGTTAATTGACGGTAACTTCCGTGCCAATCTGGAAGAGACTGGCATGGGGTATGGCTTGGAAGTGGATATGATCCGCCTGGCTCACGAAAAAGATTTACTGACCACCCCATATGTTTTCAGTGCCGCCGATGCGGTTGCCATGACACAAGCGGGTGCTGACATTATTGTGCCACATATGGGGCTGACGACTGGCGGTAACATCGGTGCGGACACGGCACTGAAACTGGCGGACTGTGTGCCTCTGATTAATGACTGGGCTGCGGCGGCAAAAGCGGTACGTGAAGATATCATTGTGCTGTGTCACGGTGGGCCAATTTCCTCACCAGAAGATGCCCAATACATTATGGATAACTGCCCGCAATGTGACGGTTTTTATGGTGCCAGTTCGATGGAACGTCTGCCGACTGAAATTGCACTAACGGACACCACCAAACAGTTTAAAAATATAAAGCGTTGATATTTTGCCAATACCAAAGGGAAAGCCTGTTTTGTGAATTTTGCCGGTTTTTGGCTAAATGAAGATGCAGGATACACAAAACCGAAGTCGATGTTGGCTTCGGTTTTTTTTTGCTTTTTAGCCAGTTTATGCCAGATAGCTGCCGCCAAGATGTGTTATCGCCTGTTGTGTCTGTAACAACTAAAAATAAAGCTCACCTATTAACTACTTTTAACCGGTTGACAGTCTTTTTCTTCTCGGCGTAACATGCGCGCACTATTCTTGATGAGGACATTCGCCTTGGACACACCCAGTAGATACTGGCTCAATAACCTGTTCATATGGTGCAACTTCTAAGGCTATCCTCATATTTGCTGATAGCCTTCGTGGTTGTCAGCGGCCCCGCTAAGCCGTCGCTGTGAGTCAGATCTCCTTATGGTCTGAAACATAGAGTATTTATCAATACCTCGCTGTTTCTGTGCTTCAATGCGTTATCCCTATCCATCACCGCAAGGGAGTTTTGGCACATGCTGAGCGCATTTAAATTAAGTAACAATCGCTTATCCCGTTTGGAGCTGGATGAATCAGATGAGTCAGATGATCTGACCTCATCAATTTGGGTCGACTTAGTTGAACCGGAAGAAGGGGAGCGCGAACGCGTCCAGTCTGAGTTAGGGCAAAGCCTGGCGACCCGGCCAGAGTTGGACGACATCGAGGCTTCCGCCCGCTTCTTTGAAGATGAGGATGGCCTACATATCCACTCCTTCTTCTATTATGAAGATGCTGAAGACCATGCGGGTAACTCAACCGTGGCATTTACCATCCGTGATGGTCGCCTGTATACCCTGCGTGAGCGCGAGTTACCGGCTTTTCGTTTATATCGGATGCGGGCGCGTAACCAAACACTGGTTGATGGCAATGCCTATGAGCTGTTGCTGGATCTGTTCGAAACCAAAATTGAGCAGCTAGCCGATGAAATCGAAAACATTTATAGCGATTTGGAAGCCTTAAGTCGCGTCATTATGGAAGGGCAGCAAGGTGATGAATATGACGCCGCGTTGTCTACCTTAGCGGAACAGGAAGATATCGGCTGGAAAGTGCGCTTGTGTCTGATGGATACCCAGCGAGCACTGAATTTCTTGGTACGTAAAGCCCGCTTGCCGAGTGGTCAACTGGAGCAAGCCCGTGAGGTATTGCGCGATATTGAATCCCTATTGCCACACAATGAATCCCTGTTCCAGAAGGTTAACTTCCTGATGCAGGCAGCAATGGGCTTTATCAATATCGAGCAGAACCGGATTATCAAGATCTTCTCGGTGGTATCGGTGGTGTTCCTGCCGCCAACACTGGTGGCATCCAGCTACGGGATGAACTTTGAGTTTATGCCGGAATTGCGCTGGTCATTTGGCTATCCGGGCGCGATCAGTTTGATGATTATCGCGGGTTTAGCACCGTACTTGTATTTCAAACGCAAGAACTGGCTCTAACCTAACCTAACCTTCGCCCTTGAAGCTGCAGGGATGTTAGCTGCGTTCACGCACCCGAATCACTTGGACTGTGTAAGCTCATCGGGATGAGTTCACTGGCAGCCTACCTGCAACTTCAAGTTCTTTGGTTACCAATATCATAACTCGATGAGTAACCGGGCATTTTTGTCGGCTTGCTATCTAGGCGCGGCGCTTACGTTGGGTGTAGAGCGCATCCAATGTGAACAGCAACAGTGCCGCCCAGATAAAGGCGAAAGTCACCATTTTATCGTTGCCAATGGTTTCGCCGTAGAAGGTTACCGCCAGAATAAACATCAACGTTGGCCCGAGGTATTGGAAAAAGCCCAATGTCGATAGTTTTAAGCGAGTGGCGGCGGCGGTGAAGAACAGTAGCGGGATAGTGGTAATCACCCCGGCTGCTGCCAATAACAGGTTAAGCGACCACGCATTGGTGCTCATGTGGCTGGTTGGGCTATCGGCAATAAAGAACAGATACACCGCTGCTATCGGCAATAGCCACATAGTTTCCACCAGCATGCCGGTTTGGGCATCTATCCCGAGTTTTTTACGAATCAGACCGTATAAAGCAAAGCTTATCGCGAGTCCCAGGGCGATTATCGGTAGCGAGCCAAACTGCCATAATTGAATCAATACCCCGCCGAACGCTAATGCCACCGCAACCCACTGCATGCGACGAAAGCGCTCACCCAGAAACAACATGCCGAATAACACATTTACTAGCGGGTTAATGAAATAGCCCAAACTGGCTTCCAGCATATGATTGTGGTTTACCGCCCAGATAAACAACAGCCAGTTACTGGCAATCAACACAGCAGTAACTGCTAGCAATAACAGGCGTTTGCCGTTTCTACAGGCACTGCGTACCTGTGGCCAATTGCGGCTAACAGTTAGCAGAATCAACATAAAGAAAAATGACCAGATAATCCGATGAGTCAAAATTTCATCAGCCGGCACCTGCTGGATGAGCTTGAAATAAGCTGGGGCAATACCCCAAATAAAATAGGCTGCCAGAGCAAATAAAATGCCCTGACGGGTTCGTTGTTTATCCATGGTGTAGCTCGGGACAAGAAAGGAGATGCGGTGAGTGTACTTAACTTCGCGTTACGAATCATCACCGCTGACGGGCAAATCAGCCAACCAGATAAGTTGCCGTTGCGCTAGCGATATGCATTTGGCTTTCATTATGCAGCTCAACCCGGGCAACCGACACTTTATTGCCACTGCGTAAAATACTGCTGCTGGCAATAAAATGCTCGCCTCGGCCGGGGCGTAGATAGTCAACACGCAGATCGATAGTGCCCATTTTAGCCAGCTTCATTTGCAATTGTTCTTTAATGAGCGGTTCATGGCGTACCAGGCTATTCCCAACGCACACCAGTCCGGCAGCAACATCCAGCACTGCGGCAATAACGCCACCATGCAAAATTCGTTGTGCAATATTGCCAACTAACTTGTCATTATTATCGAAAGCAATCTCGGCGTAATCTTGCTCGAAACGGGTTAATCGCAGACCAAGCTCACGGTTAAATGGCATGTGATACACAAATACTTCGCCAATCATGCGGCGAGCATCCTCTAACGTTAAAGTTGTTACTGGCATTTTTCCCTATTCTCTTCTTGGTTGCCGATAAGCAATCATAGTGTAAGTTAACGAATTGTTTATTTTATGCTTCTGTTTTGTTGTTTTCCAGCCGTTAAGCCATAAATATAAACAACACTAATATCAGATAACATTTGTGTGTAGAATGAGCTGTTTTCATTACAAATAGAAATAATCCGTAAGGTGATGGGGGAATAATGGGAAGATTTTGGCGGATACTGATAGCGCTGTTACTGGTGCCAACGTTGGCACAGGCAGAAGCTGCAACGGTTGAGAAGATTCATGATGCACCTGAGGTGCGTGGTAGTATTATTGCGGCAATGTTGCAGGATCACGATAATCCGTTTCTGCTTTATCCATATGAAACAAACTATCTGTTATATACCTATACCAGTAATATCAATAAAGATGCTATCAGCTCTTATGATTGGGCTGAAAATGCCAAGAGGGATGAAGTTAAATTCCAACTGAGTTTAGGTTTCCCTATTTGGCGTGGTATTGCCGGTGATAACTCATTACTGGGTGCTTCTTATACGCAACGTTCTTGGTGGCAGGCATCCAATAGTGATGAGTCCTCGCCATTCCGCGAAACAAACTATGAACCGCAACTGTTCCTGGCATGGGCAACTGATTACGAGTTGGCGGGCTGGACTTTCCGTGAAGTAGAGTTTGGTTATAACCACCAGTCTAACGGTAAAGCGGATCCAACCTCACGTAGCTGGGATCGTGTATACACCCGTGTGATGGCACAGCGTGGCAATTTAGAAATTGACTTGAAGCCTTGGTATCGTCTGCCAGAAAGCGACGAGAAAGATGACAACCCGGATATCAATAAATACATGGGTTATTATCGTCTGAAAGTCGGTTATGCCTTGGGTGACAGTGTATTCAGCGTGGATGGCCATTATAACTGGAATACCGGTTACGGCGGCGCAGAAATGGGCTGGAGCTATCCTATCACCAAGCATGTTCGTTTCTATACCCAAGTGTTCAGTGGCTATGGTGAGTCAATGATTGACTATAACTTTAGGCAAACACGGGTGGGTGTGGGTATCATGTTAAACGATGTCCTTTAACGTCATCCGGCGTTAGAAAAGTTTCAGACACAGGCCGGTTAACCGGCCTGTGCAGATCTTATAGTTGGGGAAGAGTGTGTCGACCGCAGCAGTGATAAATAGGGAATTACTGGCAGTGCAGGTATTGCGAGATACTTTCGGCTATCAGCAATTCCGGCCCGGACAACAGGAAATTATCAACGCCACCCTATCAGGGCAAGACTGTCTGGTAGTGATGCCTACCGGTGGTGGTAAGTCCTTGTGTTATCAGATTCCGGCACTGGTGACGGATGGGTTGACGCTGGTAGTCTCTCCGTTGATCTCGCTCATGAAGGATCAGGTCGACCAACTGCTGGCCTACGGCGTTGGTGCGGGGTGCTTAAACTCGTCGCAAACGCGTGAACAACAGTTAGCCGTGATGGACGGTTGCCGTAGCGGTCAGATTAAGCTGCTGTATATTGCTCCAGAACGCTTGGTCATGGAGAGTTTCCTCGATCAATTGTATCAGTGGCGGCCAGCTTTATTGGCGGTGGATGAGGCGCACTGTATTTCTCAATGGGGTCATGATTTCCGCCCGGAATATCGTGCTCTAGGCCAGTTAAAGCAACGTTTCCCTGATTTACCGGTTATTGCGCTCACTGCCACGGCGGATGACGCGACGCGGGGGGATATTGTTCGTCTGCTTAATCTGGATCAGCCACTGATTCAAGTCAGCAGTTTTGACCGCCCCAATATCCGTTACACCTTGGTAGAGAAGTTCAAACCGCTCGATCAATTATGGCGTTTTGTGCAAGACCAACGCGGCAAAAGTGGCATTATCTATTGTAACAGCCGGGCAAAAGTGGAAGACACCACCGCCCGTTTGCAGAGCCGTGGCTTAAGTGTGGCGGCCTACCATGCCGGGCTGGATAACGAGCGTCGGGGACAGGTGCAGGAAGCATTCCAGCGCGATGATCTGCAAGTGGTGGTCGCGACCGTGGCCTTTGGTATGGGGATTAACAAACCCAACGTCCGCTTTGTGGTGCATTTTGATATCCCGCGCACTATCGAGTCTTATTATCAGGAAACCGGCCGTGCCGGGCGTGATGGCCTGCCTGCTGAAGCCATGTTGCTGTACGATCCGGCGGATATGGCGTGGTTGCGTCGCTGTCTGGAAGAGAAACCAGCAGGGGCACAGCAAGATATTGAACGGCATAAATTAAATGCTATGGGCGCTTTTGCGGAGGCGCAGACTTGTCGTCGTCTGGTGCTGCTCAACTATTTTGGTGAGGGTAAACAGCAGTCGTGTGGTAACTGTGATATTTGCCTCGATCCGCCGAAGCGCTACGATGGGCTGGCTGATGCACAAAAAGCCCTCTCGTGTGTTTATCGTGTCGGACAGCGGTTTGGTCTGGGGTATATTGTCGAGGTGCTGCGCGGGGCGAATAACCAGCGTATCCGTGAAATGGGTCATGACAAGTTATCAGTGTATGGGATTGGCCGCGAACAAAGCCACGAACACTGGGTCAGTATATTGCGCCAGCTTATCCATCTCGGGTTGCTGAGCCAAAATATCGCAATGTTTTCAGCGTTACAACTGACTGAGGCCGCTCGCCCGATTCTGCGTGCTGAATTGCCGTTACAATTGGCAGTGCCGCGTATTCAGAGCCTGAAAGTGCGCAGTAGCGCTAATCAAAAATCTTATGGCGGCAATTATGATCGCAAGTTGTTCGCCAAATTGCGCAAGTTGCGTAAATCTATCGCTGACGAAGGCAATATTCCGCCTTATGTGGTGTTTAACGATGCTACCTTGCTGGAGATGGCGGAACAGATGCCGATTACTGCCAGCGAGCTGTTGAGCGTCAATGGTGTTGGGCAACGCAAACTGGAGCGTTTTGGCGCGCCGTTTATGGCGATGATCCGCGACCATGTAGACAACAACGACGACTAACCGGTCGCCTTTCGCTAACGCCGCTGCGATTTTCGGTTCGCAGGGTATATGAGAATCTATCATGTTGATGCTATTCCTTACCGTTGCGCTGGTCCATCTGGTTGCATTAATGAGCCCAGGGCCGGATTTCTTTTTTGTCTCGCAAACTGCAGCCAGCCGTTCGCGCCGTGAGGCGATGATGGGGGTGGTCGGGATCTCGCTGGGAATTGTTATCTGGGCTGGTGTGGCGCTGATGGGGTTGAACCTTATCTTGCAGAAAATGGCGTGGTTACATCAGATTATTATGGTCGGTGGTGGGCTATATCTGTGCTGGATGGGGTGGCAACTGCTGAAATCTGCCCGAGCCAAACGTCATGGTAGCGAGGGGGTGGTTCAAGTTGCATTACCCGCCCGTGGTCGGACCTTCCTGCGCGGCTTCCTGACTAATCTGTCGAACCCGAAAGCCGTTATCTATTTCGGCAGTGTGTTCTCACTATTTGTTGGCGATGACGTCAGTGCGGGTGCGCGCTGGGGCTTGTTTGTGCTGATTGTTGGTGAAACCTTCGTTTGGTTCACTATTGTCGCCTGCGTATTTGCCTTGCCGGTGATGCGCCGTGGCTATCAGCGTTTATCAAAATGGATTGATGGACTGGCGGGGGTACTGTTTGCCGGTTTTGGTATCCATTTGATCTTATCGCGCTAATTAATGCCCCAACTGGCAGATGATGCCGGTTGGGTAATCATTTGTTTGAATTAGCATTACACTTTTCTGGCGGTTGCCAATAACGCGCCTACCAGCATAAATAAGCCACCAAATATCCGGTTCAGTAATTTCATTTGTTGTGGTGATTTAATCCAGCCAGCAATTCGGGTAGCGAGGGTGGCGTAACCAATCATCACAATAATATCAACCACCACGCTGGTGGTGCCGAGAATCAGATATTGCGCCACTTGCGGTTGGTGTGGCAGCACAAATTGTGGGAATAATGCCGCTAGAAAAACGATGCTTTTTGGGTTGGTAAGGTTAACAAACACCGCGCGTTTAAACAGTTTTCGCCGCGGCATACTGTTGGCTAGCGCATGCAGATCCAGCGCACCGGCAGCGCGCCATTGCTGAATCCCAAGCCAGATTAAGTAAGCCGCACCAAGCCATTTTAGTATTTCAAATGCCAGCAAGGATTGTGAAATCAGTGCACCCAACCCCACGCCAACTAATACAATGTGCACGGCTAATCCCAATTGCAGCCCGCAAATTGAGGCCACAACCCCGCGCGTACCGTGGCTGATGGCGGTGCTCATGGTGTTAATGGCCCCAGAACCAGGGGACAGGCTGAGGATCAATGTGGTCAGTAGATAGGTTAACCACCAGTCTAAGGTCATCGGCAAAGCTCCCTGAATGCATAAATTTATGCCACAATACTCTATTGCTAATAGTTGTGCTATGGCTCACAGAACGACTGGGTTTACCAGAATATCAGGTGTATTGAACATTGAGCAATTCCGGTCAAAGGATGTCATCAGTCATGATTTACAAGGTCATGCTATATCGAGCCACGCTATGCCGTTAGACAATAGCTGGTTAACGCGTGAAGAGCAGTTTGCTGCTTTTGTTAACGGGCCGCTGTTAGATTTTTGGCAACAGCGAGATGAGGATGAGTTTATCGGCGTCGATGATATTCCGATTCGCTATGTCCGCTTTCGTGCACCACAACACACTCGAGTGGTGGTGGTGGTGCCCGGTCGCATTGAAAGTTACGTTAAATATCCTGAAGTGGCTTATGATCTGTTTCAGCAAGGCTATGATGTGATAGTGCTGGATCATCGTGGGCAAGGGCGGTCGGGTCGCTTGCTTGAGGATGGTAACCGTGGTCATGTGATTAAGTTTGATGATTATATTGAGGATTTTGCGCAGTTAGTGCAGCGCGAAATAACTGATAGCCATTATCAGCAGCGATTTGCCCTGGCTCATTCAATGGGGGGTGCAATTCTAACGCGTTTTCTGGCCAGAGAACCGGATGTGTTTAATGCGGTAGCATTATGTGCTCCGATGTTTGGTATCCACTTACCGATGCCCGGCTGGCTGGCTCACCGCATTGTCGACTGGGCCGAAAGGCATCAAACGCTGCGCGACTATTATGCTATTGGTACCGGCCAGTGGCGGCCACTGCCCTATCTGGTCAATGTGTTAACCCATAGCCGTGAGCGATATCGCCGCTATTTACGCCAATATGCGGATACACCGGAAATACGTCTTGGTGGGCCAACCTATCATTGGATCCGAGAAAGTCTGCTGGTGGGTGAGCAAATTATCGCGCAAGCAGAAAAGATAACCACGCCGGTTCTATTATTACAAGCCAGTGAGGATCGGGTAGTACATAACCCGGCTCATGATGCTTTTTCTCAGGCAATGACTTTGGCAGGACACCCTTGCGAAGGGGGACAACCTAAGAGAGTTCAAGGTGCACGCCATGAGATCCTGTTCGAGCGGGACCAGCTTCGTGCCGAGGCGCTGAGCGCCATATTGCGCTTTTTCGCGCAACATCAATCATCAGTCGGCCATTATGGCTCCGACGCCACCAGAGGTTAGAACATACCGCTATGTATCATGTTGTTGCTTCCGATTTAGATGGCACCCTGCTATCACCTGATCATCTTTTAACGCCATATACTAAAGAAACACTCAAGTTGCTGACGCAGCGCGACGTGCATTTTGTGTTTGCCACTGGTCGCCATCATATCGATGTGGCACAAATCCGCGATAGCTTGGAAATCAGTGCCTTCATGATTACCTCCAACGGCGCACGGGTGCACAACACGGCGGGAGAGCTGATTTTTAGTCATAACCTTGATGCAGATATTGCGCGTGATTTGTACAATATTGAGCACAATAACCCGGATATCCTGACCAACGTCTACCTGAACGACGAATGGTTTATGAACCGTGAAAGCCCGGCACAGAAAGAATTTTTCCGTGAGTCGGTATTTAATTATCAGGTATTTGAACCTGCATTACTGCCAACCGATGGTGTGTGTAAGGTTTACTTCACCTGTGAAGATCATGACAAGTTGTTGATTTTAGAAGAAGCCATCAATGCACGTTGGGGCGATCGAGTTAATGTCAGTTTTTCTTTCCCAACCTGTCTGGAAGTGATGGGCGGCGGTGTCTCTAAGGGGCATGCGCTTGATCAAGTTGCCAAAATTATCGGTTATTCACTGAAAGAATGTATCGCTTTTGGTGATGGTATGAATGACCTGGAAATGCTGTCGATGTCTGGCAAAGGCTGCATCATGCGTGATGCGCATCAACGGCTAAAAGACATGTTACCGAATCTGGAAGTGATAGGTTCAAACGCCGATGATGCAGTACCACACTATTTGCGTAAGATGTTTTTAGGAACAGATAACTAACTGATTTAACGAAGTAAATTAAACTTTTCGTAAACGAAAAAGTGGCGCATTAAACATAATTGCGCCACTGGTTTATTCCGTTATCTCAGAGCATCAACTTACTGGTGTTGCCCCTGTTTTTGCAGGAACTGCACACCTTGATCCGGGAAGTCAGTAAACACCCCGTCAACCTGCGCTTGATTGTAGATAATATCGAATAGCTGATTGACGTTAGTCGCGTATTTCGGCAGCTTATCCGCACGGATGGTGTACGGGTGAACCATCATATTGTTGGCATGCGCATCTTTGACCATATTGGTCAGCTTGATGTTATTCGGCGTAGAGGTTTCAACCACCAGCATATGGTAGTCAGGGCCGATGCCATCGGCATACTGTGCTACTTGCTTCATCGCTCCTGGCTTGAACATCCAGTCGTAACTGTAATTGACCCATTTGCCATCAGGTTTCTGTTCGTAGGTTTCATTCCAGTCGGTATAAGCCACCAGTTGGACCAGTTTCAGGTCCATACCCATCTTCGGTTCCAGCTCGTTTTTGATGCGTTTTAATTCATTGGCATCAAAGCATTGCAGATAAACTTTATCGCCCTTGGTGGTGTAACCGTACTGTTTCAGTACTTCCAACACCTTGGTTGAGATGTCTTTCCCTTCTTGTTTATGGAACCACGGTGCTTTTATTTCTGGGTAAATCCCAACGTTTTTACCGGTCGAATGATTCAAACCTTGAACAAATTCAATCTCTTCCTGGAAGGTATGTACACGGAAGTCAGATTTGCCCATCGGGAAACGGCCCGGATAGCTCTGCACTTTCTTACCGTCTTTATCAATATCAAAGCCTTCGGTAAATTTCAGTGATTTAATTTCTGGTAGCGTAAAATCAATGGCGTAATAGCGGCCATCTTTGCGTGCGCGATCGGGGAAGCGCTCAGCCACATCGGTCACGCGATCCAGATAATGGTCGTGCAGAACCACCAACTCATTATCTTTGGTCATCACCAAATCTTGTTCAAGATAATCCGCACCTTGTGCGTAGGCCATGGCTTTAGCGGGCAGTGAATGCTCCGGCAGATAACCACTGGCACCACGATGTGCGATGACAACTTTGCTTGCCGACGGTTTGGTGACTACTGATGACTGCTCGGTGGCCTGAGCCATACCGGTAACTGAGGATGCCAGAATAATACTCGCCAACAGGGTTTTGATGTGGGTTTGCATTGATAGTGCTCCATTTATCAATCTCAGGGTATGAAAAAGGCTATGTCGCTATAAATCCATCAATAACGACACAGCCTGAAAAAACGTAACTAGATGAACTTATAAGCCCTGTTTTCTAGCCAGCTCTGCGTGATGCTTTTTCTCACTAAACATCACAACGATCAGTAACAGAACAGCCAAGATACTGCCGCCGATCATGACCATAAAGCCGCCGTCCCAACCGAAGTAGTCCACGGTATAACCGACGATGGCACTCGCTGCTACCGAGCCGCCCAGATAACCGAACAAGCCGGTGAAGCCCGCTGCGGTCCCTGCTGCTTTTTTCGGTGCTAATTCAAGCGCATGTAAGCCAATCAACATTACCGGGCCATAGATCAGGAAGCCGATGGTGATCATACAGGCCATATCGATACCTGGGTTACCGACCGGGTTCAGCCAGTAAATGATGGTAGCGATAGTCACCAGAGTCATAAAGAACACACCGGTGGCCCCGCGGTTACCTCTAAACACTTTGTCGGACATCCAACCGCACAACAGCGTCCCTGGAATACCAGCGTATTCATACAGGAAATAAGCCCATGAGGATTTATCCAGTGCGAAGTGTTTCACTTCTTTCAGGTAGGTCGGTGACCAGTCGAGGATGCCGTAACGCAGTAAATAAACAAAAACGTTAGCAATCGCGATGTACCACAACAGTTTGTTGGGCAATATGTATTGCATGAAGATCTGTTTAGCTGTCAGTTCTTCTTCTGCTTCTTCACTGTAGTCATCTGGATAGTCGTTTTTGTACTCTTCAATCGGCGGCAAGCCCACGGATTGAGGGGTATCACGCATCAGACCAAAGACAATCAATGCCACCAGAATGGCACCAAAAGCAGGCATGTAGAGTGCGGCTTTCCAGTCGTTAAACCACGCCATCCCCAGCAGGAACAGTAATGGTGGTAAGCCACCACCGACGTTATGGGCGCAGTTCCAGACTGACACGATACTGCCGCGTTCCTTCTTCGACCACCAGTGCACCATAGTACGGCCACATGGCGGCCAACCCATACCCTGGAACCAGCCACATAAGAACAGCAGCACGAACATCACGGCGATACTAGATGTTGCCCAAGGCACAAAGCCCATAAACAGCATCACGGCGGCGGCGAGAATCAAACCGGCAGAGAGGAATATCCGTGGGTTAGACCGGTCAGAAACCGAACCCATGATGAATTTTGAGAAACCGTAGGCAATAGAAATACCCGATAACGCGAAGCCCAGATCCCCGCGAGAGAACCCTTGTTCGATCAAATACGGCATGGCGAGAGTAAAGTTTTTACGCACCAGATAGTAGGCGGCGTAACCGAAAAAGATGCCCATAAAGATTTGCCAGCGTAGGCGGCGGTAGGTGGGATCAATCTGTTCTGCTGGAAGCCGGGCCTGATGCGGCGCGGGCTTAAAAATACTCAACATGAGTGCCTCCGATGGCTTTTTTGTAGTTTTTGACCCCGGTATAGCCTGGTATCTACCCGGTAGTTAAACGGCTAACTTGCTGTCGTTTATGTTCCATAACGAGCGCCATGCTAGATAAATTCGCATAACTTATCTGTGAGTGATGGCTCATTTGTTACAGTTATATGAAAGCGGCGGCAATTTTGAGCGATTGGTTAACATTTTGAAACCCACAATGACAAATTACCTGTGACTTTGATCACAATCATGGTTTTTAAACACCACATTGCTTTCGTTTTTCGTTCGTTTTTGTTCCTTATCAAACAATAACCTTAAAGATTGTGGCTCAATAGACGCATAATTAGCCGCCAGGCGGCTGTCTGATAATGTGGGGTCCTTCATGACGAACAGTTCTCCTTACACAGAAACGGATGTCATCATCATTGGTGGTGGTGCGACCGGTGCCGGGATTGCCCGTGACTGCGCTCGCCGTGGTTTAGCCTGTACGCTCTTGGAGAGGCATGACATTGCCACTGGTGCGACTGGCCGTAACCATGGCTTGCTACACAGCGGCGCACGCTATGCGGTAACTGATGGCGAATCTGCCCGCGAATGTATTGAAGAAAACCGTATTCTGAAACGTATTGCACGCCATTGTATTGAGCAAACGGATGGCCTGTTTATCACGTTGCCGGAAGACTCGCTGGAATATCAGCAGCAATTTATCGCGCGCTGCCAGGACGCCGGTATCGAGGCCGAAGCCATTGATCCAAAGCTGGCCTTACGGCTGGAGCCTGCTGCTAATCCGACATTGATTGCTGCCGTCCGCGTGCCAGATGGTACCGTCGATCCCTTCCGTTTAACTGCCGCGAATATGCTGGATGCGCGTGAGCACGGTGCGAATGTACTGACTTATCACGAAGTTATTGGCTTGCTACGCCACGGTGATAGGGTGAGCGGCGTGCGCGTTTTCGATCATAAGAATCAGCGCCAGTATGATATTCATGCACAAATAGTGGTCAACGCTGCGGGGATCTGGGGGCAACATATTGCTGAATATGCTGATCTTCGTATCCGCATGTTTCCGGCAAAAGGTGCTCTGTTGATCTTGGGTCATCGGATCAACAACATGGTGATCAACCGCTGTCGTAAACCGGCTGATGCTGATATTTTGGTTCCGGGCGACACCATCTCATTGATCGGGACGACCTCAACCCATATTGAATACGATCAAATCGATAATATGGTAGTAACGGCACAAGAGGTGGATACCTTAATCCGCGAAGGATCAAAACTTTCACCCCAGTTGGCGCAAACGCGCATCTTACGTGCTTACGCCGGTGTCAGGCCGCTGGTTGCCAGTGATGATGACCCGTCGGGGCGCAATGTCAGCCGTGGCATTGTGTTACTGGATCATGCTAACCGCGATGGTCTGGAAGGTTTTATCACCATTACCGGTGGCAAGCTGATGACCTACCGTCTGATGGCGGAGTGGGCAACAGATAAAGTGTGTGAAAAATTAGGTATTACCGCAGCCTGTACCACCGCCCAAGCGCCACTACCCGGTTCACAGCAATCAGCGGAGCAAACTCTCAGCAAAGTCATTTCTCTGCCTGCCAGTATTCGTGGCTCAGCGGTTTATCGCCATGGGGATCGCGCGACACAACTATTGGCCGGAAACCGGCTGGATAATAGCCTGGTGTGCGAATGCGAGGCAGTGACTGCCGGCGAAGTGCGCTATGCGATTGAATCGCTATCGGTCAATAACCTACTGGATTTACGTCGTCGTACCCGTGTTGGCATGGGGACCTGTCAGGGTGAACTCTGTGCCTGCCGGGCCGCGGGTTTACTCAGCCGCTTTAAAGTGACCACGCCGCAGCAATCCCGTGAACAGCTGGTGCAATTTCTTAATGAGCGTTGGAAAGGTGTGCGCCCGATAGCTTGGGGCGATGCTTTGCGGGAGAGTGAATTTACGCACTGGGTTTATCAAGGGCTGTGTGGTCTGGATGACACCCCGTCTGCGGCCAACGTTCAGGAGAAACCAGATGAAATTTGATGTCATTATCATCGGTGGTGGCTTGGCTGGTCTGGCGTGCGGTATCCGCCTGGCTGAGCAAGGCAAATATTGTGCGATTGTCAGCGCCGGGCAAAATGCGCTGCACTTTTCCTCCGGCTCTTTGGATCTATTGGCAAAATTACCGGATGGGCAGGCAGTCAGCCAGCCGTTATCCGCACTCGCGACCTTGGCTGAATTAGCGCCTGAACACCCCTATAGCAAGATGGGGCAAGTGGCACAAGTGGGTGAATTAGCACAAGAAGCTGAATCTCTTTTACAGCGGTGCGGCCTGAAATTGGTGGGCAGCGCGGCGAAGAACCACCTGCGGCTTACGCCGTTGGGCAGTTGCCGGCCAACCTGGCTCAGCCCGGCGGATATCCCGGTTGCACCATTGGAAGGCCCGCTGCCGTGGCAAAAAGTCGCGGTAATTGGTATTGAAGGTTTCCTCGATTTCCAACCACAAATGGTTGCCAGCGCCTTACAAGAGCAAGGTGTTGATGCGACGCCAGATTATCTGCATTTACCGGCGCTTGATCGTCTGCGGGATAACCCTAGCGAATTTCGTGCGGTCAATATTGCTCGTGTGCTGGATTTACCAGAAAACCTGCAACCGCTGGCGGATGAGTTATCCCGTCTGTCATCAGCAGCAGAAATGATTTTGCTGCCAGCTTGTATCGGGCTGGATGTGTCTGCGCCACTGGAAGCATTGCGAGCCGCAGTCGGGAAACCCATTCAACTGCTGCCGACGCTACCACCGTCGTTACTTGGTATGCGATTACATCAGGCTCTGCGCCATCGCTTCCAGCAATTGGGGGGCATTGTCATGCCCGGTGATGCGGTATTACGTGCTGAGCTGGTGGGGGACCGGATTACTGGGCTTTATAGCCGTAACCATGGCGATATTCCGTTGCGTGCCGCCCAGATGGTGCTGGCCAGCGGTAGCTTCTTTAGCAATGGGTTAGTGGCCACTTTTGAGCATGTTTACGAACCGATACTGGATCTGGATATTTTATCGCTACCGAACCGTGCCGACTGGAGCCGCAGCAATATGTTTGCGCCCCAGCCTTATCTGCAATTTGGAGTTAACACTGATAACCGGTTACGGGCGCTACGTGGGGGTATTGCACTGGATAATCTACATGTTATCGGTGCGGTACTGGGGGGATACGATCCGTTGCAACAAGGCTGTGGCGCAGGGGTTTCACTAACCAGCGCACTGTTTGTTGCAGAGCAGATTGTCAACGCAATGGAGGTGACATTATGACGTGGTTACCGCAGAACGGAGACAGCAACACTTTTTCTCAGAATCAACATTTGCCGCAGGATAAACACTTGGCACGGGATAACAGTTTTGAAAGTTGTATTAAGTGTACGGTGTGCACCACTTATTGCCCGGTCGCCAAGGTTAACCCGCTTTATCCGGGGCCGAAGCAGGCTGGCCCTGATGGTGAGCGCTTACGTTTGAAAGATCCGGCACTGTATGACGATGCATTGAAATATTGCACGAACTGCAAACGTTGCGAAGTGGCATGCCCGTCCGATGTTAAAATCGGCGACATCATCCAACGTGCTAAAGCCAGTTACAGCAGCAATAAACCCAAACTGCGCGATGCGATCCTCAGTCATACCGATATCATGGGCACCCTCTCAACACCGTTTGCACCGGTAGTGAATGCGGTCACCGGTTTGAAACCGGTGCGTGCCTTGTTGGATAAAGCGCTGAAAATTGATCATCGGCGTGAATTACCAAAATACTCGTTTGGTACCTTTCGCCGCTGGTATCGTAAACAAGCTGAAAAACAGCAGCAATATAGCGAACAGGTGGCATTTTTCCATGGCTGCTTCGTAAATTACAATCATCCCCAGTTAGGTAAAGATTTAGTCAGTGTATTCAATGCGATGAACATTGGCGTTCAATTACTTAAACGGGAAAAATGCTGTGGCGTACCCCTGATTGCTAATGGATTTATTGAGCAGGCGAAAAAACAGGCACGGGTGAATCTGGAATCCCTGACTGATGCGGTTATCGGGCGGGATATCCCGGTAGTAGCAACTTCATCAAGTTGCACCTTTACCTTGCGTGATGAGTATCCGCACTTGTTAGATGTTGATACTGCACCCGTGCGCGACAAAGTGGAGTTGGCGACACGCTATCTCTACCGCTTATTGGATCAGGGGCGCGACTTACCGTTGAAAGCGCTGTTCTCGGCAAACAATACGCCGTTGCGTATTGCCTATCACACACCTTGCCATATGGAGAAAATGGGCTGGACGGCCTATACCCTGGCTTTGCTACAGCGTATCCCCGGTATTGAGCTGGTGGTATTGGATTCGCAGTGTTGCGGGATTGCCGGAACTTACGGTTTTAAATCAGAGAACTACGCAACATCGCAAGGGATTGGTGCCTCACTGTTCCAGCAAATCGAGGAGAGTGGGGTTGATTTGGTGATTACCGATTGTGAAACCTGTAAGTGGCAGATTGAAATGTCGACCAGCAAAAAATGCGAACATCCCATCACTTTATTGGCACTGGCTTTAGCTTAATTTTGGAAAAGGATAATGCAGGCAGAGCGCTGATGAGCCGCGCTCTGTTAAGGAATACTATTTTAGCTTGAGCGTGCTAATAATCGATTCGGCTTCAGTCTGAGCTTGCTGCTGATTATCTGCGGGCAGCGTAATTTGTATTGTCATCAAATGGTTATCGACTTTACCCATCAACACAGACGAATAGGCTTTCTGGCCGCCACTGGTAATAATGCTATCTAACTGCTGGAACGGTTGTCCGTCAATTTTAATGGCTTTATTGGTGACGACTTGCAGGTTAGCATCACGGGCGCGTTGCTGGTCTGCTAAACGCGTTGTCAGTACTTCCAGTTCTTCATTGGTGTTATCACCTAAAATCACGATAACTGCTTTATCGCCGGTTTTATTGGCGTAAACGTGCATGTTATTCGCTTGATTGCCCATCTTTCCGCTTTGATCAGACAAGTCTGCCGGCAAGCTGAAGGCCACTTTGCCTTCCAGCAGGCTGACCGGTTGGCCCACGTTACTATTGCTGTTGCCATCACAAGCACTTAATCCTGCAACCAACAGACCGACAGCAAGAAATTTGGTTATTTTATGCATGGGAATCCCTTTATTGATGATTAATATCCCCTTGTTACTTGAACTTACAGGGGGTTAGTGACACCCCTGCAACGCCAACTAATCTGGGTATGGCCTTATCGCACCTTATTCAGACGCTAAAAGCAATCTATTGTTCAGTGGCAGTAGCCTGCTTTAGTGCTTGCTGTTCGGTCTGTCGGGCAAAATATTTCAGCAATACATTGAGCATCACGCCATAGGCGGGTAGGAAGAACAACATGCAGATCAGCAGCTTAAAGCTATAATCCACCAAAGCGATTTCTACCCAGTTTGCAGCCATAAATGGGTCAGTACTGCGATAGAACGCAATAAAGAAGAACGCCATGGTGTCACTGATATTGCCAAAGAACATGGCAGCAGTAGGGGCAACCCACCAGGTACTGCGCTGACGCAGGCGGTTAAATACCTGAACATCCAGAATCTGGCCGAGTACATAGGCCATAAAGCTGGCAATCGCGATACGGGCTACCACCAAGTTAAAGCTGGTTAATGCCGGTAACCCCTGCCAACTCCCCTGATAAAACAGGGCTGAAATCAGATATGAAATCAGCAACGCTGGCACCATAACCGACAGAATGATCCGGCGCGCCAAAGGAGCACCAAAAATCCGTACAGTCAGGTCAGTGGCAAGGAAGATAAACGGAAAAGTAAAAGCGCCCCAAGTGGTATGAAAACCGAAGATAGCGATCGGTAATTGCACCAGGTAGTTGCTGGAGGTAATGATGACAATATGGAATAGCGACAGCCATACCAAAGCGGTCATCCGCTGTTGGGCAGTAAACGAAAACATAAATGTGACCTTTTTGGTTATTGGGGTGAGGGAACCCAAACAGAATGTGCCGCAATTTCTGCGACGCGGCGGCATAATACGCGTTTGCGCAACGAATGCAATGGCTAATTTTAACGCAAACGTTAGCGTCGCTTGCGCCTAAAAATCGACGGGGTAAACTATCCGCCTTCGCACACGGGCTTATATTTTATCTTTATACTGCTAGCAAACCCATAACGACCAACAAGAGACTCACCATGACCGATATTTTTGCCAATCCAGACAAAACACTTGATGCACTGGGCCTGCGCTGCCCTGAGCCGGTGATGATGGTGCGAAAAACGGTCCGGCACATGGAAGATGGCCAAACTCTACTGATTATTGCTGACGACCCTGCCACCACCCGCGATATTCCCGGTTTTTGCCGTTTTATGGACCATCAGTTGTTGGCACAAGATATCGGGCAGACGCCGTATCGGTATTTAGTCAAGAAAGGGGCAAAAGCGCAGTAACACCCGCCTCTGCCCCAATTATCAGAACCGATGCTTGATTCAAACATCCCGCTTGCGCAGTAGCCGTAACGCATTGGCTGTTACTAAGGCGGTAGCACCGGAATCTGCTAATACTGCTAACCAGAGACCGGTTAAGCCCAGTAGTGTGGTAACCAGGAAGATTCCCTTTAGGCCCAGTGCGATAGTAATGTTCTGGCGGATATTGGCGTTGGCCGCCCGTGATAACAGAATAATTTCTGCTAATCCGGTTAACCGGTTGTGGGTCAACGCGGCATCGGCTGTTTCCAATGCCACATCGGTGCCACTACCCATGGCAATACCAATACTGGCTGCTTTCATCGCCGGAGCATCATTGATGCCATCACCGACCATCACCGTAGGTTGTGCCGCATTCAATGCCATAACCGCTTGCACTTTATCGGCGGGCAGTAATCCGGCGCGGTAATCAATCCCCAATTCACCGGCAATTGCCGCTGCGGCTCGTGGATTATCGCCAGTGAGCATCACCCCCTGAATACCTAACTTCTTCAGCGCATCAATGGCTTGCCTGGCATCAGTTCGTAACGTGTCACGTAATGCCAATAAACCAATTAGCGTTTCATCTTCCAGCACGGCGACGGCTGTTTTACCGCTGCTTTCCAACTGGTCGAGCTGTGTTTGCCACTCAGCAGTCAATAACTGTGGGGGCAACTTACTGGGGGCGCTGACGCGCACCGTCAGACCATTAACCACACCTTCAACACCCACCCCCGCCAGAGCTCGACGCTCACTCGCCAGTGGCAATATTGGGGTGTTTTGCTGTGCGCGTTGCATAATAGCGATCGCTAACGGATGGTGGGAGCCAGCTTCAACGGCGGCGGCCAACGCTAACAGGCGGGTTTCACTCACACCGGCTATAGGCAGAATATCGGTAACTTTAGGTTTGCCCTCGGTCAGGGTGCCGGTTTTGTCAAAGGCAACCGTTTGAATTCGGCCCAACTGCTCCAGTGCTGCTCCCCCTTTGATCAATGCCCCACGGCGGGTTGCCGCCGCTAATGCAGATGTAATTGCCGCAGGTGTGGAGATAACCAACGCACATGGGCAACCTATCAGTAATAGTGTCAGGCCGCGGTACAGCCAGGTTTCCCAAGGTTCGGCGAAAGCCAAAGGCGGTACTAACATGACCAGCGCTGAAAGCAGCATGATCGCTGGCGTATAAATACGACTGAAGCGGTCAATGAAACGCTCAATGGGTGCTCGGCGTTCTTCTGCTAATTCAATTAGTTGCAGAATACGGTCAATAGCATTATTGCCGGGTTCTGAGATAACTCGCATTTCAGTGGCGCGATCGACCGATAAGCTCCCGGCCGCAACTTTTTCGCCTTGCTGACGTTCAACAGGGATAGATTCTCCGGTGAGGGCGCTTTCATCGAAACTGGCAAAAGGGGTCATTAGTTCGGCATCTGCGGGTAAGCGGCCACCGGGCGAGATTTCGATGATATCGCCGGGGCGCAAACTGGCGACAGGAACCTGCCTACGCTCACCGTCTTTTAACAACAGTGCCTCTTCTGGCACCAGTGCCATCAGGGCAGTTACCCCACGGCGTGCACGGTTTGCGGCATAAGATTCGAGCAGTTCGCCGACCATAAACAGCAGTAATACCATGGCCGCTTCAGCGGTTGCGCCAATAAACATCGCCCCGATAGCTGCCACGCTCATCAAGGTTTCAATGGCGAAGGGAGTCCCAGAGCGGATAAGCTTCCAGGCTTTGGCGGTGATCGGGATCAGACCGACAATGGTGGTTGCAGTGAAGGCAAACTCACTTAGTTCAAGGCTGAATAACGAGATCCCCCAACTGATAAGCATCAGTGTGGTTAATAATGCGATAGGTAAGTATTCGCGCAGGCGTGATTCTGGCGCAGCGGCTTTACTTCCTGCGCTTGATTGGGTATCGACCAGAGTGAATCCAGCCTGAGTGACTGCATTCACGACTTGAGGGCGGATATCTGTGCGTGCATCAACCACTAATTTTTCTGTGGCAAAGAGGACTTTTACATTTTCAATCCCGACCAGATTACTGACGGCATTTTCAATTTTTCGGGCACAGCTTGGGCAGTCCATCCCTTTGACCTGCCAACTGAAGCGCTGGTTATCTGCAGATATCGCTGGCGCGAGTATGTCGCTTTCGTCATCACCCTCATCGCTTTGGCCCTGACTACAGCAACCCCCATCATTATGTGAGTGTTCACTCACTGAGTCTGAGCTGTCATTGCTGGCACTGGTTATTTTCTGGCTGCTGCAACCGGTTTGTTGTTTGGCATGAGTGTGACCACAGCCACAGTTGTTGTGTGTATCCGTTGGATGCTGATGTTCAGAATGTGAATGCATGGTGCCTCCTGGAAAGCATGTAACAGGTATTGCAGCACTCTACACCTTGGAGTCAACTCCAGAGTCAAGAGGGAAATGAGAGTAATTGCTAAATGGGATTTTTGCTACCTGGCAGGGTATGACTAAAGTGAGCGTATCCAGCGCATTGAAATGCGCGCCCCTTTGGTGGAGCACGCAGCTCAAACGGCTAAAAACGTATTGCGGTACTGATTTAGTTACAAATACAGCGACCGGACAATCAGGAAATGCCCGACAAAGTAGCAACCAGCGACAATTGCATCTGAAGCCCGGAATGAAAAACGATAGCGATTCAGTAGCCAAATGCTATGCGAAACCAGCAGTAACACGGTACCTGCCAGCAGAGAGAAGCTTAAATCTGTGCTGCGGGCAAAGTATTGTTCGCCCGCCATCCAGACCATCAGTAACGTCATGCCAACGAAAGCGATCACTGGCCAGCGCATATCTTCCAGCCGTGTCCAGATAGTGGCTATCAGTAATGCGCCAATCACGATCAAAACCAATGGAAGAGGCCAGAACAGCGTGAATGTCATCTGGCTGGCAAAACTGATGGTATAGAGTAAATGGGAAAGGAAGAATGCGCCCAGAGCATAAAGTAAGCGCTCACTGGGTAGCAGTAATAATGCATCAGCTACCAGAGTCGCAAGTAAGCCCAAGACAATGAGATAGCCGACAGGACCAAGAATAGGTGCTTGCCAGGCAAGTAACAGTAAAAGTAACAGGGTGACAGGTTTGAATACCCAACGCTGCCAGCGTGGGCCTCGGTAAGTTGCATCAACAAACAACCAACCAGAAAAAAATACGGCAAGGAATGGCCAGCTCATTATTTATCCTTTTTTCTATGCAGGTTTTAGTGAAAGTACCTGTGTTGTAATGATAATCCGTAATGCTAATGACTCCGAGTATACATTCATCAAGTGTAAGGGATGGAAGCCAAGAGCGATAGCGACGCTATTGTGATTTGCATGATTTGTGCCACTTAATGCGTAACAGTCCGCATAATCAGATTTAGCGGCACCATCCGCCAGCGGAGATCTTGGTGTTGTTTGGCCCACATGTTATGTTAAGGCCGATTTCCTTTCGCTAAATCAAGGGATAGAGGCAGTAGCGCCATGGCCAATGAACAATTGCTTTATCGTATTCAATTTATAAATAACGGTAAGAATTATCAGCTCTATGTCCGTGAGGTAGGCCCGAGTAACTTGTTTGGGTTTATTGAAATTGCTGATTTTGTCTTTGATAGTCAATCAACATTGCTGGTGGACCCTTCAACTGAAAAACTGAAAACAGAATTTTCAGGTGTTAACCGCAGCTATATTCCTCTTCATTCGGTGATTCGTATCGATGCCGTGACGGAAAAGGGCAGCGCTCGGATCTCTGAATTGGGCAGTAATGTGATGAGTTTCCCCTATCTGCCGGGCAATAAGTCCTGATGGGTAGTGTATGAATAAACCTCCGTTATTATTGATTGCTGTGGTGGTACTGATAGCCGTATTGGCGACCCGTCAGTATTGGCAAAAAAAACGGCAGGATACAGAAAATGACCGAGCGCTGGTGCGCAGTTTACAAGTTGAAGTCATTAATAAACGAGAAGTATTAGCGCCCAATCGTCGCTCACGGCAGCGCGAAGAAATTGTCGCAGAAGAAAAACGCTATGAAGTTACTTTCCAGCCACTTATCAGTAGTATTGAGGTTAAAAGTAACCGTGAAATCAAAGTGATACTGCCACAGCAGGCGTATAATAGTATTGTACAAGGCGCACAGGGAACGTTACGTTTACAAGGCTCCCGCTATATTGGTTTTACCCCGACGTCAGTCCCCGACTAAATCTGTCGCCAAATAAGTCAGCCTGCAATCAACAATTTGCCGCTACAACCAAGGTATATCCAATAGACTTGAAGTTGCAGGCGGCAGATAAGTTTATTTTTTAGGCAGTGATGGTTGCTTCTTTTGCCAGGCCAGTAATTCAAAGACACCGAACACAAAGATTTTAAGTTGCTGCAAGCCACTGATCGGTTGATCTTTAGGTTGTGTAGATTTGAGTAGAACCAGTTGCAAACCATGCATCAAAACCATAAATATCATGGCAACATTAATAAAGTATCTCAATGGTTTAGGGAAGGGTTGGAACAGATTTAGCAGTAAGAAAAACCATACCCCTAACATCAATAACCGGCCGAGATTAATCCACATGGTGTTGCTCCAGTTCTTCCGCTGATACAGCGTGTTGGTGAGTCTGTTCATTACGAATATAGAGACGATAGGCCACTTGACCGGCAATTTTCTCGCGATGTAACTGCCAACTGCCGGGAACATCCGCAGCGGCACTTTCAGCCTCAGCTTCAACGTAAATCCAAGCCTGTTCTGCCAGCCAGTTATATTGCTCCAGCAGTGTGATGGTTTCAGCTAACAAGCCTTTACGGAAAGGGGGATCAAGGAATACCAGATCAAAAGGCTGCCCCGGTTGAGCCAGCCACTGCAAAGAATTGGTATTCACTACTTGACCATTCTCGGCACTCAATAATGCCAGATTGCTGCCAAGTTGCTTGGCGACATGCCGATCGGCTTCTAATAATATGGCTTCACCGGCATAACGGGATAGCGCTTCCAGCCCCAATGCGCCGCTGCCAGCAAAGCAATCCAGACACCGGGCACCCTGAATCATCGGTGCCAGCCAGTTAAACAGTGTCTCTCTGACCCGGTCAGTGGTTGGGCGTAGCCCTGGGCTATCAGGCACGGGCAATTTACGGCCTCGCCATTTGCCACCAATGATGCGGATCTGCCCCGCTGCCTGATGTACCGCCGGTTTTGCGCTAGATCGTTGGGTTGTCGATCGTGTTGTAGGTCGTTTTGCCATAGATTGCTTTGCTTGAAAGTTGGTCAGTATTGCAGCGCTGAATAAAAGAGTTAATCGCTATTCTACCTACGACTGCTGTGTGGGGGAAACGTTAAACCTTTGTTGACTGAATTCACAATAGAAACCAGCATCGTGCGCGTGTTGCTGTTCAGGGGAAAGTGATAGACTTGCAAACTATTATCTTATTTTATGCAAACCCGAAGTCATAAGGGTAAAGCCATGATTAAACCGCGAGGAGTGTAGTCGCAAATGGCAAAAGAAAAAAAACGTGGTTTTTTTTCCTGGCTGGGCCTTGGCCGTCAGAATGAAGAACAACCAACAGAGCCATTGGCTACTGAAAAAGAAGGTGTTGCTGAGCATGCTGAAGAGCAAGCCATCAGTGAGAAACAGATTGAGATAGCATCTGAGCACCCACCTGTTGAGGTAGAAGAGCATGTCACTGCCGCACCGGGTGAATGGGATAGCGCCGTTGTCAGTGAAGCCGCGGCTGAAATTCTGCCTGAGCTGGATGTAGACCCTACAGCGCAGGGGGTTGAAGAACCGATAGATTTCTCTTCTGATCCTCAGTATTTACAACATCATTTCTCACAACATGAGAATGAAGACGATAATGTTGCTCAATGGGATGAAGGCACCGTCAGTGCGCCAGAACTGCCATTGACAGAAGATAACCTGGTTCTCGATGTCTCTACGCCACAAGCTATTGTGGAAGAGCCGTGGGTCGAGGTTAGCGGCGAAACAGCAGTAATTGAAGAAGAATTTGAGTCACAAACAGAGCTTGAAGCGGTAAACGAAATTGTGCCGGTAGCGGTTCAGGAACAAGAACGCCCAACCAAAGAAGGTTTTTTTGCTCGTTTAAAACGCAGCTTACTTAAAACCAAGCAGAATCTTGGCTCCGGTTTTATGGGGCTGTTTAGTGGTAAGAAAATCGACGACGATCTGTTTGAAGAGTTAGAAGAACAGCTCCTGATCGCCGACGTTGGCGTCGAAACTACCCGTAAAATTATTACCTCTCTAACCGAACATGCCAGTCGTAAGCAGCTAAAAGATGCCGAAGCGTTATATGGCAAGCTTAAAGAGGAAATGTCTGAAATTCTGTCTAAAGTAGACAAGCCATTGGATGTCAGTGGCAAAAATCCCTTTGTTATCTTAATGGTTGGCGTTAATGGTGTGGGGAAAACTACCACCATCGGGAAACTGGCGCGTCAATTCCAGGCTGAAGGTAAATCTGTCATGCTGGCGGCGGGTGATACTTTCCGCGCGGCTGCGGTAGAACAACTGCAAGTTTGGGGGGATCGTAACAAGATTGCCGTGGTGGCACAGCATACCGGTGCAGACTCTGCTTCGGTGATTTTCGATGCTATTCAGGCAGCGAAAGCCCGAGGTATTGATGTGCTGCTGGCGGACACTGCCGGGCGTTTACAAAATAAAGCCCACCTGATGGAAGAGTTGAAGAAGATTGTCCGAGTGATGAAAAAGCTGGACGGCGACGCCCCCCATGAGGTTATGCTGACGTTAGATGCCAGTACCGGACAAAATGCGGTGAGTCAGGCGAAACTGTTTAATGAAGCAGTCGGTCTGACCGGAATTACCCTAACTAAACTGGATGGTACCGCCAAGGGCGGGGTGATTTTTGCCATCGCAGATCAGTTCGGAATCCCAATCCGTTATATCGGTGTTGGGGAAGGTATAGAAGATTTGCGGCCATTTAAGGCTGACGATTTTATTGAGGCTCTTTTTGCCCGAGAGGACTAATACGGATGATTCGCTTTGAACAGGTCAGTAAAGCTTATCTGGGCGGACGACAGGCGCTCCAAGGGGTCGATTTTCATCTGCGCCCAGCGGAAATGGCGTTTCTGACCGGCCATTCCGGTGCAGGGAAAAGCACCCTGCTGAAACTGATTTGTGGTATCGAGCGCCCCAGTGCCGGTCATATATGGTTTGGTGGTCACGATATAAGTCGCTTGAAAAACCGAGAAGTACCTTTCCTGCGTCGCCAGATCGGGATGATCTTCCAGGATCATCACCTGTTGTTGGACAGAACGGTATATGACAATGTCGCTATGCCATTGATTATTGCTGGTGCCAGCACTGAAGATATTCGCCGCAGAGTATCCGCAGCACTGGATAAAGTAGGGTTGTTGGATAAGGCGAAAAACTTCCCAATTCAACTTTCCGGCGGTGAGCAACAGCGTGTAGGCATTGCTCGGGCGGTAGTGAATAAACCGGCAGTATTACTGGCTGATGAACCGACGGGTAACCTGGACGATGCATTATCCGAAGGTATTTTGCGTTTGTTTGAAGAATTTAACCGTGTGGGCGTTACCGTGTTGATGGCAACCCACGATACGTCGTTGATTGCCCGGCGGCGCTACCCGATTCTGACATTGAGTCAGGGGCGGATGTTAGGAGCGCATCATGGCGAATAACGCACAGAAAGCAAAAACCAAAGCGCTAAAAGGCGGTTGGCGTGAACAGTGGCGCTATTCGTGGGTTAATGCCATTGCCGATATGATGCGCCAGCCATTGGCGACACTGTTAACGGTGATGGTGATTGCCATTTCGTTAACACTGCCAAGCGTATGCTATATCGTGTGGAAGAACGTCAGTCAGGCGGCAGATCAATGGTATCCAACCCCACAACTGACGGTCTATTTAGATAAAGCACTGGACGATAACGCAGCTGAGAACGTGGTGACTACGCTGAAAGCGGAAGCAGGTGTGGAGAAGGTTAATTATCTGTCGCGGGAAGAAGCGATGGGTGAGTTCCGCAACTGGTCCGGTTTTGGTGGAGCGCTGGATATGCTGGAAGAAAATCCGCTGCCCGCTGTTGCCATCATCACCCCTAAATTGGATTTCCAAAGCTCAGGGACGCTGGATACCCTGCGTGATCGGGTTAGTAAGGTGGAAGGGGTGGCTGAAGTCCGCATGGATGATAGCTGGTTTGCCCGTTTGGCCGCGCTGACAGGCCTGGTCGGGCAGGTCGCGGCCATGATTGGTGTTTTGATGGTGGTTGCCGTGTTCCTGGTAATTGGTAACAGTGTGCGTCTGAGTATCTTTAGCCGCCGCGATACTATCAATGTTATGAAGTTGATTGGTGCAACGGATGGGTTCATTCTGCGGCCGTTCCTGAACGGTGGGGCAATGCTGGGATTTGGTGGTGCGGTGTTATCTCTGATCCTATCAGAAGGGCTGGTATGGAAGCTTGGCTCGGTGGTTACGCAGGTGGCAGCGGTGTTCGGTACCCAATTTACCTTACATGGCTTGAGCTGGGATGAGTGCCTGTTGCTGGTGTTGATCTCTGCCATGATCGGCTGGATTGCAGCGTGGCTGGCAACGGTCCAACATTTACGTCGATTTACACCGCAGTAAAGAATGTTTGTTATACTCTTTCCCTGCGGTGTTGAACTAAAGCAGGGAAAGAGGTATTTGCTGTAGTGAATTCCATCTACACTTCTTGATCCGCTTGACCGGTTATCTGCTAAGATCCAGAGTCAAAAAGTGTGATCTAGTATGAACTTTTACGGCAATAACCAGTCCAATAACACAGTGAAATGATAATGTGCCCAGCGCTTGAATCTGTTTAAGCAGATGCTAAAATATCTGCGCTGAGACAAAACTGCACTAAACATGCAATGAGAGGGTTTTGAATGACCAAAGAAATGCAAACTTTAGCCTTAGTACCCCAAGGTAGTCTGGAAGCCTATATTCGGGCCGCCAACGCCTATCCGATGCTGACCGCAGAGGAAGAACGGGAGCTGGCTGAACGGCTGCATTACCAGGGCGATCTGGGAGCGGCTAAACAGCTTATCCTGTCTCACCTGCGCTTTGTCGCTCATGTTGCCCGCAACTATTCCGGGTATGGTTTGCCACAGGCTGACCTTATTCAGGAAGGTAATATTGGCTTGATGAAAGCGGTTCGCCGTTTTAACCCTGAAGTCGGGGTACGTCTGGTGTCCTTTGCGGTACATTGGATCAAAGCAGAAATTCACGAATATGTTCTGCGTAACTGGCGAATTGTCAAAGTCGCAACCACCAAAGCTCAGCGTAAATTGTTCTTCAACCTGCGTAAAACCAAGCAGCGTCTGGGTTGGTTTAATCAGGATGAAGTCGAGCTGGTTGCCAAAGAACTGGGTGTGACCAGTAAAGATGTTCGCGAGATGGAATCACGCATGTCCGCACAGGATATGACATTTGATCCATCTCCAGATGACGAAGCACGTGATGGCCAATCCATGGCGCCGGTCCTGTATTTACAGGATAAAACCTCTGATTTTGCTGATGGCATTGAAGAGGATAACTGGGATAACCATGCGGCAGATAAATTGTCTTATGCGTTGGAAGGATTGGACGAGCGGAGCCAGCATATTATTCGCGCCCGTTGGTTGGACGATGACAACAAGTCAACGTTGCAGGAACTGGCCGATCAGTACGGTGTATCTGCTGAACGTGTGCGTCAGCTTGAAAAAAACGCGATGAAAAAATTACGCATGGCGATTGAAGCCTAATACATATACCCAAAACCATTAGCATTGCAGCTAAACACAACTGTGATGTTAGGTTACAACGGGATATGACGTAACATGAAGGGCGATATTATTTATTAATGTCGCCCTTTTGCTTTTTTGGCACTCTTCATCAACAAAATTTATTTAGCAAAACCCGCTTTATCTAGCAAAACCAAATGAGCTGAGATCGCTATTTTATTGATACTGGCTATTTGTGCCAGCCTTGTGTGCCACGGCTAAAACCACAGGCGTGCATAAAACCATCCATCGCCTCATGTTGTTCGGCTATAACCTGCTCATCCTTAAGTTGCCAGTGCTGTACTGTCGGTAACTGACGCTGCGTTTCTTCGATCAAATATAATCCCACGCCACGGCGACGAGTCACCTCTCTGACATACAAATCCTGAAACTCAGCCTGCTGACCATTCACCGTGATTTTGACTGCACCTAATAGACGCTCGTTAAAACGCGCGCCAAACAGCGGCTTACCATCGTTAATCCACTGCTGCCAGAGCGTTGGCTGTTGTTCAGGCCAGATCTTCGCTAAATCGATAAGATCCTGATGAGTAAGGGTTGTTAATCGTTCAATAGTCAGTTTCATCGTCGAGAGACCACAAAAAAGTAAGGGTAATGGGGCTGTGGTTTATTGTACTAGATCACAGACCAGAGCGTTGTGTAAGTTTTTCTGTACGTTCACGGCGGAAAATGTTTTTTCGCTACTGCATTTTCCGAGTTTTACCGGAGTAAAAGATCACATAACCAGCACAACCCACTATCATTTGAGTAAAACCCATTCAATTTAATCCTAATTTTATGCTGTTTACACCGCTTGTTTCTGCTTGTCCTAGTTGATTTGCAGCATAAAACTCCTGTTTAATGACATGAAAAATAAAGTCTTATTAGAGAAATCTATTACTTTTGAGACTAAATCATTATTACTTATGAATAAAACGTTACATTCGATAAAACGTTAAGACCGACACAACAAGCACGTTCACAATGACAGATGGGGAATTCGCGGATGAAATTAACAAAAGGTAAAGTGTTGCTGGCTGGGTGTATAGCAATGGCGATGAGCCACTCTGTACTGGCTAAAGACATTAAAGTCGCCATTGTTGGCGCGATGTCAGGCCCGGTTGCCCAATATGGTGACATGGAATTTACCGGCGCACGTCAGGCTATTGCTGATATCAATGCCAAAGGTGGAATCAAAGGCGATAAACTGGTTGGCGTGGAATACGATGATGCCTGCGACCCGAAACAAGCTGTCGCCGTTGCCAACAAAGTCATTAACGACGGTATTCGTTATGTTATCGGCCATCTGTGCTCTTCTTCAACTCAGCCTGCTTCAGACATTTATGAAGATGAAGGTGTGATTATGATCACTCCTGCTGCAACCAATGCCGATCTGACCACGCGTGGTTACAAAATGATCATGCGCACCACCGGTTTGGATTCTGATCAAGGCCCAACCGCTGCCAAATATATCATTGAGACTATTAAGCCTAAACGTATTGCAGTGGTACACGATAAGCAGCAGTACGGTGAAGGCTTGGCGCGTTCTGTACGTGACAGCTTGAAAAAGCAAGGTACCGAAGTGGTGCTGTTTGAAGGCGTGACCGCGGGTGATAAAGATTTCTCTACGTTGGTGGCTCGTCTGAAGAAAGAGAATGTCGATTTCGTCTACTTTGGTGGTTACTACCCAGAGATGGGGCAGATCCTGCGTCAGGCGAAGCAAGCAGGTCTGACAGCTCGCTTTATGGGGCCAGAGGGTGTTGGTAACTCCTCACTATCTAATATCGCTGGTGACGCTTCTGAAGGCATGCTGGTGACATTACCGAAACGTTATGATCAGGTGCCAACTAACCAGCCTATTGTTGATGCGCTGAAAGCGAAGAAACTTGACCCAACCGGTCCGTTTGTTTGGACAACCTATGCTGCATTGCAATCGCTAACCACAGCAATGGAACGTAGCGGCAGCCAAGAGCCGGCTGATTTGGTCAAAGATCTGAAAACCGGTAAGCCGGTTGAAACAGTGATGGGGCCATTGAGTTGGGATGAAAAAGGCGATTTGAAAGGGTTTGAATTCGGTATTTTTGAATGGCACGCAGATGGTTCTTCAACTGCGGTCAAATAACAATAATATTAGAATCATTAAGTTGTAGGGTTGCTCCCGCAGCAACCCGGCCCCTTTTACCAACTGCATCCCCCCATGTTTCGGGGGGATTTTCCTCTCTGCACACAGTAGATTTGGCGCAGTTGGCTAGGGCAGCCAGGCAAGTGAATCAAAGGGTTAGGGTATGTCAGAGCAGTTTCTTTATTTTCTGCAACAGATGTTCAACGGTGTTACGTTGGGCAGCACGTATGCGCTGATCGCCATTGGTTATACCATGGTGTACGGCATTATCGGCATGATCAACTTTGCTCACGGCGAAGTGTATATGATCGGCAGCTACGTTTCGTTTATCGTGATCGCCGCATTGATGATGATGGGGATCGACGCTAGCTGGTTATTGATCGGCTCTGCTTTTCTCGTCTCTATCGTGATCGCCAGTGCTTATGGTTGGAGTATTGAACGGGTGGCCTATAAGCCGGTTCGTAGCTCCAAGCGTTTGATTGCACTGATCTCGGCGATTGGGATGTCAATCTTCCTGCAAAACTACGTCAGCCTGACGCAAGGCTCACGGGATTTAGCACTACCGAGTTTGGTGACTGGGCAATGGACTTTGGCAGAAACCAATGGGTTTGCCGCGACCATCAGCACCATGCAACTGACCATCTGGGTAGTCACTTTCTTGGCGATGCTGGCATTAACCTTATTTATCCGCTATTCCCGTATGGGGCGTGCCTGCCGTGCCTGTGCTGAAGACTTAAAAATGGCGAGCCTGCTGGGTATTAATACTGACCGGGTTATCTCGCTGACCTTTGTTATCGGGGCATTGATGGCCGCCGTGGCAGGGGTATTACTTGGCCAGTTCTATGGGGTTATCAACCCATATATTGGTTTTATGGCCGGTATGAAAGCCTTCACCGCAGCCGTATTGGGTGGCATTGGTAGTATTCCTGGCGCGATGATCGGTGGCTTGATTCTGGGTGTGGCTGAAGCATTAACTTCTGCTTATCTAAGCACTGAATACAAAGATGCAGTTTCATTCGCATTGCTGATTGTGGTGCTGCTTGTTATGCCTACTGGGATCTTAGGCCGTCCAGAGGTTGAAAAAGTATGAAACAACTCAACTTTGTTAATGCCATTATTTCCAGTTTTGTGCTCTTCGTCCTTGCCTCGTTTGTAATGGGTTTGCAGTTGCAGTTAGACGGCACCAAACTCATTGTGCAAGGGGCGGCAGAAGTCCGCTGGCTGTGGATTGGCGCGGGTTGTATCGTGGTGTTTTTCTTCCAACTGGTGCGCCCGTACATCCAGCAAGGTATTAAAAAAGTCTCTGGTCCGGCATGGGTATTGCCTAGTTTTGATGGCACCAGCCCCCGTCAAAAACTATTAGCCGCAGCAATTATTATCGCCGCAATCGCCTGGCCGTTCCTGGTCTCCAGAGGTTCAGTGGATATTGCGACCCTGACGTTGATTTATGTCATGTTGGGGTTGGGATTGAACGTTGTCGTGGGGCTATCTGGCCTGCTGGTACTAGGCTACGGTGGATTTTATGCCATTGGTGCCTATACCTATGCGCTGTTGAATCACTATTACGGTTTAGGTTTTTGGGAGAGTTTACCGCTGGCTGGCATAGTCGCAGCACTGTCTGGCTTCTTGTTGGGCTTCCCAGTATTACGTTTGCGGGGGGATTACCTGGCGATTGTCACTTTGGGTTTTGGTGAAATTGTACGTATTTTGCTGCTCAATAATACGGAAATCACCGGTGGCCCGAATGGGATTAGCCAAATTCCAAAACCAACACTATTTGGTTTAGAGTTCAGCCGCACTGCGAAGGATGGCGGTTGGGATACTTTCCACAACTTCTTTGGCCTGACTTATGATCCTAGTGACCGTATCATTTTCTTGTATATGGTGGCGTTGTTATTAGTGATCCTGACCTTGTTTGTGATCAATCGACTGCTGCGTATGCCGCTGGGCCGAGCATGGGAAGCATTGCGTGAAGATGAAATCGCCTGCCGCTCATTGGGCCTTAGCCCAACCAAAATCAAACTGACCGCATTTACTATCAGTGCCGCGTTTGCTGGTTTTGCCGGTACTTTGTTTGCCGCCCGACAGGGTTTCGTTAGTCCTGAATCCTTCACCTTTGTTGAATCGGCTTTCGTGCTAGCGATTGTGGTGTTAGGTGGCATGGGGTCGCAGTTCGCGGTCATCCTGGCGGCGGTATTGCTGGTGGTTTCGCGGGAATTAATGCGTGACCTCAATGCTTACAGTATGTTGCTGTTAGGTGCATTGATGGTACTGATGATGATTTGGCGTCCACAAGGGTTGCTGCCAATGAAACGGCCACAGCTAAAGCTAAAAGTCGCAGAGATAAAAGCTAAAAAAGGGGAGCAGGTATGAATACGCAACCTTTGTTAGCAGTTGAAGGGCTGTCCATGCGTTTTGGTGGGTTACTGGCGGTGAACAATGTGGGTCTGACCCTCAATCAGGGTGAGATTGTCTCGCTGATTGGCCCTAATGGGGCAGGTAAGACCACAATTTTTAACTGCCTAACCGGTTTTTACCGCCCGACTGGCGGCACGATTAAGTTACGTGATCGTCATCTTGAAGGGCTGCCCGGCCAGATGATTGCCCGAATGGGGGTGATTCGTACTTTCCAGCATGTGCGTCTGTTCCGTGAAATGACGGTGGTGGAGAACCTGCTGGTGGCTCAGCATCAGCACCTTAAAAGTGGGGTTTTTGCCGGTTTGCTGAAAACCCCCGGTTTTCGGCGAGCAGAGGCCGACGCGTTGGAGCGTGCAGCCACTTGGTTGGAGCGTGTCGGCCTATTAGAGCTGGCAAACCGACAGGCGGGGAATTTGGCCTATGGTCAGCAGCGTCGTCTGGAAATTGCCCGCTGCATGGTGACTCGCCCTGAGCTATTGATGTTAGATGAGCCCGCTGCGGGATTGAACCCCAAAGAGACTGATGAACTGAATCAGTTGATTATGGAGTTACGTGACCAACACCAAGTCTCGGTATTGTTAATCGAACATGATATGAAACTGGTGATGGGAATTTCTGATCGCATTTATGTGGTCAATCAGGGAACGCCGTTAGCACAAGGCACACCCAGCGAAATCCGTAATAACCCGGATGTGATCCGGGCCTATTTGGGCGAATAACTTATTTTTAAGTAGAAGTATTTTTGGGTAAATAAAAAGTGGGCGAGGCATAAACATAACATGTTGTCATTTAATAACGTTTCAGCCCATTACGGCAAAATTCAGGCATTGCATCAGGTTAGCCTGCATATTCAACAAGGTGAGATCGTTACACTGATTGGTGCTAACGGTGCGGGTAAAACCACACTGTTGGGGACATTGTGTGGTGAGCCTCGTGCGACCGAGGGCAGTATTGTTTTTGGTGAGCAGAATATTACGGATTGGCAGACCGCACGCATTATGCGTGAGGCGATTGCGATTGTTCCTGAAGGCCGACGGGTATTTTCCCGGATGACGGTTGAAGAAAATCTGGCGATGGGGGGATTTTTCGCTGATCGTCAGCAATATCAGCAACGTATTGAACGGGTTTACGACTTGTTCCCGCGATTATTTGAACGTCGGGCTCAGCGAGCAGGAACCATGTCTGGTGGCGAGCAACAGATGTTGGCGATAGGCCGTGCCTTGATGAGCCAGCCAAAATTACTGTTACTGGATGAACCTTCATTAGGATTAGCACCGATAATTATTCTGCAAATATTTGATACTATTCAACAATTACGAGAAGAAGGGATGACTATTTTCCTCGTTGAGCAGAATGCGAATCAGGCTTTGAAGTTAGCAGATCGTGGCTATGTACTAGAGAATGGTCGTATTGTTCTGGAGGACACGGGGGCTGCGTTGTTAGCTAATGAAGCCGTGCGTTCAGCTTATCTGGGCGGTTAAATCGTCGTTTTTCATTATCTATGAAGGCCCGTTTCCGGGCCTTAGTTATTAGCTAATCATAAAGCTATCTTCTAGCTGTTCGGCATCATGCCTGTGGTGTAATAGTGAAATTGAGTGTATCGCTATAACTTCCTTTATCGGTTGTCTTGGTATTATAAAGCCGTATGCGTGGTGACCAGCACATTTCACCGTTATTATCATTTCTCAACTGAATAAACTTTTTCTCTTTTGGCAGTAAAAAGTTTTTCGTATTACCTGCTTGGCTTTGAAATTCCACGGTATAACCGATGGTCTTATCACTCTCAGCTTCCTTTAACTGAAAATGTACAGTGTTTGCTGCTAATCCATTTCGGTTGGTGGCGCTAATCATATAACGCGTCCGTTGAATCCCGGTGGCGCGATAGCGGATACAAAAACGGTTACCTACTGGATTAATCAATGGCGCGTGTACGCTTTTCCCTTTAGCGCCGCGCTCAATTTTCTCAAGTAATTCATCTAAATCGAAAGACTTCAATTGCCATGTTTTTGCGTCCATACGGAATTTAGGATCAATTTTAAGGGCTTCTGGTGCCACGTCTGCCTGAGGATTAAAGAGTGTGCATTGTTTGCCATTCTGACCAAAGGAAACGCCAGTAGATGACATTAATGAGTGATATTGCCCTTTGTAATGGATCGCACCTCCTACAGTTGCACCGATTCTGATATCCTTGAGGACATGTGCGGCAACCTTGAATGAAACATAGTAATACTTCTTGTCAAAGGGTGATGATTTGAGATCACGGTTGAACAGTATTTCCTGAGTATTATCATTCGAATCTGAGGGCGCTTCGCCATTGAGCGAAAGATTAGTGATATCATTAAATTGAATACTGAAATCTCGTGAACCATCAGCTTTATAGAAATAAAGTGACAGGAGCGCACGCCGGTTAGGTAACCCGATATTTCTCATCTCATCAGTTGGGATATTTAGTAATTTTCCCCAGGCTAATATATGCTTTCCATTTACCATTGTTCCTGATGAGGAATATAAATCTTTCAGCATCGCCCGAAAATAAACCTCCACGCTGTCATCAGCGTTTAGTTTGATTTTGCAATTAGAGTATTGTTGGGTGTAGGGATAAAAATAGAGGTTTGCCATAGCTATAGGCTGAATTATTAGCAATAATAGCCCCATAAGGAATAGTCTGTATTTAACATTCACTTGATTATCTCTCCATGACTATCAGTTATTTATTTCAGCTATTCGTTTCAAATATTAATGTTAGCTGCCCATGATATTTCCCTGCGGAATTTGGCCCACTGGGCGCTAATGCTGAAATATGTAATATATAGTCGGTACTGGTTTGGCGGGTTCTACCCTGGGTTATGTTGAATGTCTCAGGGATGGCTGATAACACGCGCAGGTTGGCGCGATCCGTGCCCCAGCGCACTTGCGCGGGGGAGAATGCCTGATCTGCTCCCGTCAATACAGTAGAGTGACGAGTCAGTATCAGTGGATTTTTCACCGAAATTCGAAATCCTTCTTGCCTGCGTAGCTTGACGACTACTGGGAGTTCCTTTTGATACAGCAAGTGATTTTCGGGGCTACTTTCCAGTTTTATACTGCTATACCAACCCCCTTGTGGCTTTTCAACCTCGATCCTGGGGTGTGCTGTCACTTCTAACCTGACATCGATATTCCCCAGAGGAATTGAATCTGCCCTTGCCTGTGAGGGGAGTAATAGGGATAGGGCGATGATTTTTATGATATTCATAATGTTCCTTATCTTTACCCTGCGATACATCGCAAGTTGAAGGGCTTATCCTCGATCATTCCTCGTACATCACTGACCGCCAGCTGCCGATGTTGGTCGGGATAGAGATTAAAGTCCTCTATATCCTGTTCCTGGGTTTTCAACTGACGCCACTGTAGGCGGGTGTTACCGGTATTCTCCAACACCATCCCCCCGTCAAGACAGCGGTGTGCCCACTGGGGTTGCGGTGATGCCGCCAGATGCCTGACCAATCCCATATAACTTAACTGCACCCCCAACACGGCAGTATGGCCACCGGTAACTTGCAAGTTATTAACCGGTACTACTGCGAGTCGATATACCTGCTCTTTATCCGGCGTGCTAAGTGCTTTAAGAAATATTCTCCCACTCTGCTTTGGTCCCAGAGTCAGTTTTGCTGGGAATGCAAATAGTGCGGGATGTCGCTGTTCGCCTACCGAGGTTAGTGATTCTTGTTCTGGCGACTCACCTGGGTTATTAAGCTGGTACAGTTGAACTGTCACGTACTCAGGGTCTAAACCGTAATTAGTTACTGTCACCACCGTACTTTCCTGCTCTATTTCCAGCACATGTGGCTGAATATCTATGGCACTGAAAACCGAGGGCGGCAGGAGGCTAGCCGCAATGAACAGTAAACGTTTCATTATCTACCTTACCGCTGAGTCGTTTGGTTGACAGGGTGATGGGGGTTCCGGGATATAGATTCAGGCTATCTGTCTTGTCGCCGGAGTTCAGTTGCTCAAATTTGCTATGAACCGTGCCGCTGGAGGTAAGCATGAGATGACCGCCCGGCAAGCATTGATGCTGCCAGTGACGAGTCTGTGCAGTTAAAGGGGGTACATGATGAATCAACACACCATAACCAATACTGATGGTCATGGGAGCATGGATTTTGCTTTTGTCCTCATGCTGACCGACAGCTTTGATATCGACTACCGGGTTGATATACAGCCGATACAGCGTTTCCTGCGTCGGAGATTTTAAGGGCAATAGTCTAATATTACGCTTCTGTTTCGGTCCTAAAGTAATCCGGTTGGGGTTAAAAATCATTTCAGGCTGCGAGATATCACTTATCAGTGTTTTCTGTTCAGGATGCACCCCGGGGTTGTCTACTCGTTGTAGTGTGATATCCAGATACAGTGGCTTATCACCGCTGTTATAGACTTGGATTGTCCGGTGTTGGTCCAGTGATTCCACTGTGGTACGGGTAGGGATAGCCACTAACTGCGCATAAGTGGCGGTAATCGGTACCAACAAGAAGGCGATAGTGGAGAGTAAATAGGCATATTTCATAACAATTCCTGTTGGTATTAATCTAAGTGACAAAGATAAATATGATCGCGTTGCTGGCTCATATTGCAGCGGTAACGGGCTAAGTGGTTTTGAACCTGAATATTTTTCAGCTTGGCACGAGAGTGAATAGAAAATAGTCCATTGGGGTGGACGGTATCTCCAGTTTCCTGAATAACCCCGCTAACAGGTTGCCCGTGCTCATCCTTGAGAAAACCGCTGTAAAGCAGGTTCAATGTGATATCGGCCTTACTGGAAAAAACTTGCCCAGGATGGGCGCGAGCAATATTGACGGGTAACTGAATATTCATATCCAGGTCATTGCGTTCGATATGTGTTTGCACAAAGAAACGGTCCTGATACCGTGGAATCGGTATAGCGTAAGTACCCGCGCCGGTTATCGGATGGCCTTCCGCATTGAAGCTATATGGCGTGCCAGCTAAGTCCGGTGTCTCTATCAGTAATGCGGTTCCGCTGTAGCTGCTGCGGCCTAATGCCATGCCTTGCGGGCTGATAGCCAGCATGCCGCTATAACTGATGCTGCCATTGGCTATCTTGTTATCAACTCCCATTCGTGCCGATACATCACCACGGCTGCCACTGCGATGAGCAAAGCTGCCGATGCTGGATGTTTTCCCACTGGCACTGCCATCAATACCCAAGGTGCTGTTGCCATAGTTATCGTTAAATTCTTTTTGATAACTGGCACTGGTAACCAACTGCTGCTGATCATAGGCACTGTTGATGCTGGCGCTGCTTTTGAGAAAGGAGAGTGTGGTATTAAGAAATACACCGTAATTATTCTGGTTGTTCCATTGCCCGCCTTTTTGTACACCAAGGGACAGCGCAAGGTTATATTGCGGCCGTCGCCAGTCCCAGCGGCTTTGGATACGGTGCTGCTGGCTGGTGCTAAATTGATTGAATTGATAGCTCAGTTGGATTGGCCCCAATTGGCGACTATAAGAAGCTGATGTGCTACCCGCATTTGGTGCGTATATAGACACACCTGGTGTTTGATAACGGGATACAGAGGCATATCCTAGTACGGTGCTTCCACCGGTTATGCGCAGATATCCGCCATCACGTTTTTCGCCAGACATCACGCCCAGAGCAGGGGTAAGGTCGAGATCAGAAAAAATAAAGGGGCGCGAAATATTCCCTTCTGCTGCCCAGTGGCTGGCGCTATCTTTGAGTAGCGTGATATTAGCTTGCACGCTTTGCAGGTTCATACTGCGGCCAAACTGCATCAGGTGGGGAGAGCTATGGCTACGCGCCATTCCTTTACCCATAGTCAGGAACCAGCCATTATTGGTTTGAGTGTTAATATTACTGATGGTTTGGCTTTCCTGGCTGACGACTTTCCCTGTACGGTCGACTAACCGGACCTCAACGTTGTAATAGCCGCCGGGAAGTTGGTTGTAATCAATTTCATTACGGCCCAGTTGGGCAGGGATTCGGCGGATAAGTTGGTTATCGCGATAGATTTCGAAATCGCCATCGCTGGTGGCATATAGCACTAAGCTGCCCGCGGAGGGCTTATTAATAGTTAAGTAACTTTGGCTACCCAGCGTCACGAATTGGTCTAAAGCAGGGTTAATCAGGGTATGAATGCTGCCAGCACTGTTATCCAGATTATTTTGTTTACCTGCCCGTAGGTAGTGTGCTTGGAAGTTCTTTTGCAAATACCAACTATCGATACCTATTTGAGTTTGCTGTTGATATTGGGGCTGGTGTGTGGCGTGATAACTGTTTTTTGAACGGCTAGTGTTATAAAACCAATTAGCGAAGCCAAAAGATTGCAAGGGTAGACCAATATATCCTTGCCCTCGGCCTGAAATAGCGCGGTAATTTTCTGCAGTCATACGCAGGTCAAAGGATTGATTATGGACCAATCCCCAAGTGGTGACAGGCATTAAATAACGGTTGCTGTTATTGGTTACCGTTACTACATTATTGACCTTATCTACGGTGACGCGATGATTAGATAAGATATAATCGCAGCCATTCTGGCATTGCAAATAAGGTATTTGGGGTAAAATATTTTCTAATAGAATAATTGATTGTTCATCAATATGGTTGTTGCGATATTGTTGTTGATCAAAACTTAACTGCTGTTTTTTTTTCGAGAAAAAAAATGGACTGGGTAATGTTTTGCCCTCTAATATACCCAGTAATTGTAGTGTATTATTTTCTTCCACAGCGGAAAAACCAACAGGTATTAATTGTTCGATCGTTATCTCTTCTGCCTGTGCTGAAATAATTGTAGCAAGTAATAAAAAAAGTAAAGTGGCCTTATTAATTATTAGATTGTTTGTCATAGGATTCCATTCCACTGTTAACTACTATTGCGATATGCCTTCTCCCTTTGAATAATATATTTCTATGGTAATGGTTCTGGTTACACCATTACGTTATGTTTTTGGTTCAAAGGAGCATGCAGCCAGGAGTTTACCCCCTGACTGTATGTGTTAATAATAAGGAAATTATAATGTTTTACTGAGTTATGCAGCCGTTTCAATAACTAGATTAAGTGTGCCAGTGTATACTTCGGCAGACTTAAGTCCGTTGCCGTTTACGCTAATGTCTAGAGTGGTATCGAGTACTGAGTTAGTTAAGGGGAATGTTGCCATATGACCACCAAGCCCAACATTAGCAGCTCTACTCAGCATCGTATTACCTATCATTACGGTAGGGGTAGATTGTATTCTTGAACCATTGTTAGACACTAAATCAAATGGTTTTCCAAGGCCAATACGAACTTTACTGTCGCCATTAGATTCTACTCGGATGTTCTCTGTCGCCTTGTATGAGTTCATGGTGGAGTTCATGCTAAGTTTAATTAAACTCAGTTCGTCACCATTTGATTTGGAAAATTTGACTATTTGAGGTACTTCTAATTCAACCGTAATCTCTTTCGTTAATGCAGGTTTGAAATATACACTCTGATCAGACTGATTCATACTCTGAATACCTTGAATTTGAGCGTTATTTATACCAGATTGTAAACTTGTCATTACATTCGCATTGGCGCTAACACTGGTGGTTAATATCGCCATAGTAATAATAGAAAGTAGCGTCTTTTTCATTATTAAATACCTGATAGTCCGTTATATATAAAATCCTTATCCAACTGGAAAGGGATTAATGATGCTTGTGGCTTTTATGGTGATGATAATGAGGGTGTTAAAAGTCATGTTAATACACTTCCACATAAGCCGGAAAGAACACTAACATTTTAAATGGTATTTTTTCAAGTAAGAGTTAGTCCTATTTTATTGTGCTGATTATATTGAATTTAATATTGTTATGGATGGCTGGTGTAATATTATTAATATTTATTCTTGATGGAATTTTTAGTGTTTACGTGTGGGTTTTTAAGTTTTTTTAATTTAATATTGTTTTTTAAATGGTGGTAATTTTATTTTTATAATGGTTTGTGTTATTGGGGTAATTAATGATTTTGACATGTCTTGTTTATTTTTATGTCATTTTTATGTCATGTAATTGTTATATTTCCGTCATGAAAGGGTGTCATGTTTGCTTGCGAACAAAAACTGATTTATTTCGCTCACTTGTCCACAGTAATTCATTGATGTGAGCTATACGGATTTATTCAGGGGCCAATATGTTTAATAAAATCATTCGTAAGACATCGCTTGGTATTGCGCTGACATTGGCATTTAGTGCCAATACGATGGCAGTGACTGAAATTCCTTTTTGGCATTCGATGGAAGGGGAGTTAGGTGTCGAGGTTAATTCATTAGCTGACCGATTTAACCAGTCCCATAGCGACTATAAAATCGTACCTGTATATAAAGGGAACTACGAACAGAGCCTGGCGGCAGGGATAGCCGCGTTTCGCTCGGGTAAAGCCCCCGCAATCTTGCAGGTGTATGAAGTGGGCACTGCCACCATGATGGCCAGCAAGGCGATTAAGCCGGTATTCCAAGTATTTAAAGATGCCAATATCAAATTTGATGAATCGGTGTTTGTGCCAACAGTGGCCGGTTATTACACCGATGCCAAAACCGGTCACTTATTATCTCAACCATTTAACAGTTCCACTCCCGTGTTGTACTACAACAAAGATGCCTTTAAGAAAGCAGGGCTGAACCCGGATCAACCGCCAAAAACATGGCAGGAATTGGCGGCCGATACTGCAAAACTGCGCGCTGCGGGTTCAAGCTGTGGGTACGCCAGCGGCTGGCAGGGTTGGATTCAAATTGAAAACTTCAGTGCCTGGCACGGCCAACCTATTGCCAGCCGTAACAATGGCTTTGATGGCACCGATGCGGTACTGGAATTCAATAAGCCAGTACAGATTAAGCACATCCAGTTGCTGTCAGATATGAATAAAAAAGGCGATTTCACCTATTTTGGCCGCAAAGATGAGTCCACTGCCAAGTTCTATAACGGTGATTGTGCCATTACCACTGCTTCTTCAGGTTCCCTTGCGGATATTCGCCATTACGCCAAATTTAACTATGGCGTTGGCATGATGCCTTACGATTCTGACGAGAAAAATGTACCACAAAACGCCATTATCGGCGGTGCCAGTCTGTGGGTGATGGATGGCAAAGATAAAGATACTTACAAAGGTGTCGCTGAATTCCTGCAATACTTGGCTCAACCGGAAATTGCTGCTGAATGGCATCAGAAGACGGGTTACCTACCGATTACGACGGCAGCCTATGAGCTGACTAAACAGCAAGGTTTCTATGATAAGAACCCAGGTGCTGACGTGGCGACTCGCCAGATGTTGAACAAACCGCCATTGCCGTACACCAAAGGCTTGCGTCTGGGCAACATGCCACAGATCCGTACCGTGGTAGATGAAGAGTTGGAAGGGGTGTGGACCGGTAAGAAGACAGCTCAAGAAGCGTTGGATAGCGCCGTTAAACGTGGTGATGTGTTACTACGCCGCTTTGAACAAGCTAATCAATAAGGTTATTTGGCTACTCTACTTGCCAGTTTGGGTGCACTGTTCGCACCCAAACTGCCTGCGCCAATAACGCCAACAAATAGTACTGTGCGGTATTAAATTAGGGCGTCACGTTTTCAATTAGCACGCTGGTGTAATCAATATCACATCTGAGAAACGGTTAATTTTATGTCACCTTCCCGTCCCGGTTTCTCCTGTAGTTGGTTGCCTTACCTGTTGGTATTGCCCCAACTGGCCATTACCGCTGTTTTCTTCCTGTGGCCTGCCGGGGAGGCGCTGTGGTACTCGGTACAAATGTTGGACCCTTTTGGCCTCTCCAATAAATTTGTCGGGCTGAGTAACTTTATTCAGCTTTTTCAGGATGAATACTATTTGGCTTCGTTTTATACCACGCTGATTTTTAGCTCGTTGGTGGCTGGTATTGGTTTGATTGTTTCGCTGTTTCTGGCCGCCATGGTGGATTACGTTCTGCGCGGCAGCCGTATCTATCAAACCTTAATGATTCTGCCGTATGCGGTGGCCCCTGCTATCGCTGCTGTATTGTGGATTTTCCTGTTTAATCCGGGGCTGGGGTTGATAACACATTTCCTTGCCACATTGGGTTACAACTGGAACCACGCGCAAAACAGCGGGCAGGCCATGTTCTTGGTGGTGTTGGCTTCAGTATGGAAGCAAATCAGTTATAACTTCCTGTTTTTCCTTGCCGCGCTGCAATCCATTCCGCGCTCATTGGTTGAAGCCGCTGCAATTGACGGCGCCGGACCAGTACGCCGCTTCTTTAATCTGGTGCTGCCGCTGATTTCACCGGTCAGTTTCTTCCTGCTGGTGGTGAATCTGGTCTATGCCTTCTTCGATACTTTCCCCGTTATCGATGCGGCGACGGGCGGTGGGCCGATGCAAGCCACGACGACCCTGATTTATAAAATTTATCGCGAAGGCTTTGCTGGCCTGGACTTATCTAGCTCTGCCGCTCAGTCGGTGGTGCTGATGTTACTGGTGATTGGCCTGACGGTTATCCAGTTCCGTTTTGTTGAACGTAAGGTGCGTTACCAATGATTGAGAATCGTCGTGGGCTGGACATTTTTTGTCACGTCATGCTGATTATCGGCGTGTTACTGATCCTGTTCCCACTGTATGTGGCTTTTGTTGCCGCGTCGCTGGATGACACTCAAGTGTTTCAGGTACCGATGACCCTGATCCCCGGGCCCTATTTGTGGCAGAACATTAGCCACATCTGGCATGTCGGGGTGGGGAATAACAGTGCGCCTTTCGGGTTGATGCTGTTTAACAGTTTCGTGATGGCGTTTGCGATTACTGTTGGCAAAATCACCGTGTCGATGTTGTCTGCTTATGCCATCGTTTACTTTCGCTTCCCGCTACGTAACCTGTTTTTTTGGTTGATTTTCCTGACCCTGATGCTGCCGGTGGAAGTGCGTATTTTCCCAACAATTCAGGTGATTGCGAACCTGAATATGCTCGACAGTTATACCGGGTTGACCCTGCCGCTGATGGCGTCAGCCACTGCAACGTTCTTATTCCGCCAGTTCTTTATGACCCTGCCCGATGAGCTATTGGAAGCGGCGCGCATTGACGGTGCCGGGGCGATGCGCTTTTTTTGGGATATCGTATTGCCACTATCTAAAACTAATTTGGCCGCGCTGTTTGTGATCACTTTTATCTATGGTTGGAACCAATATCTTTGGCCAATTTTGATTACCAGCGATACCTCTATGGGCACCGCGGTGGCTGGGATAAGGAGCATGATCTCTAGCTCAGGTGCGCCAACCCAATGGAATCAGGTGATGGCAGCGATGATCCTGACTTTAATTCCACCGGTCGCGGTGGTCCTTCTGATGCAGCGTTGGTTTGTACGCGGCCTGGTAGACAGTGAGAAGTAATCTGATATGGCATGTTTAAAACTTCAGGCAGTAACCAAATCTTATGACGGCGTCACGCCAGTGATTAAACAAATTGATTTAGATGTCGCCGACGGTGAATTCATCGTAATGGTTGGCCCTTCTGGCTGTGGTAAATCGACGCTGCTGCGTATGGTTGCTGGATTGGAGCGCACCACCAGTGGTGATATCTATATTGATAATCAGCGGGTTACCCATATGGAACCCAAAGATCGTGGCATCGCGATGGTGTTTCAGAACTACGCGCTGTATCCCCACATGAGTGTGTTTGACAACATGGCTTATGGCCTAAAAATTCGTGGTTTTGGCAAAGAGCAGATCCGCCAGCGAGTGGATGAAGCCGCACGTATTCTGGAACTGCAACCGCTACTAAAACGTAAACCGCGTGAACTATCTGGCGGCCAGCGGCAGCGGGTGGCAATGGGGCGGGCCATTGTGCGTGAACCGGCGGTTTTCTTGTTTGATGAGCCACTTTCCAATCTGGATGCCAAACTGCGGGTGCAGATGCGCCTTGAGCTGCAACAGTTGCACCGCCGACTAAAAACCACCAGTCTATATGTGACCCATGATCAGGTTGAGGCGATGACATTGGCTCAGCGGGTGATTGTGATGAATAAAGGGGTTGCCGAACAAATTGGTACGCCAAGCGAGGTTTACCAACGGCCAGCGACACTGTTTGTGGCCAGTTTTATCGGTTCACCGGCGATGAACCTGTTAGCTGGCACTGTCAGCCCAGATGGGCACGCCTTTATTTTATCTGATAGCCTAACTCTGCCGTTGGAACAGCCTCGGCCACAATGGGCGGATCGGCGCTTGACCCTCGGCATTCGCCCGGAGCATATTCAGCAGGTAACTTCGGCGCAGGGTATACCGATGCCACTATTGACGCTGGAATTGTTGGGTGCAGATAATCTGGCACATGGTCAGTGGGGTGGACAGAGTGTTATTGCCCGCCTATCCCACGAGGAAATGCCTGTGGTGGGCAGTACATTACATTTATATTTACCACCAACGGCGCTGCACTTTTTTGATTCAGATAGCGGACTACGGATGGAATCATGAGTAAAAACTGGCCTTACCCTTCGATCGTCGCTCACCGCGGTGGTGGTTCACTGGCACCGGAAAACACCTTAGCAGCCATTGATGTTGGCGCTCGTTATGGCCACAAGATGATTGAGTTTGACGTAAAATTATCGCACGACGGCCAGATATTTCTATTGCATGACGATACGCTGGAACGCACCAGTAATGGCTGGGGAGTTGCCGGTGATTTGTCATGGGAAAAACTTTTTCAATTAGATGCCGGAGACTGGTATAGCACAGCATTTCGTGGTGAGCGCCTGCCTCTTTTATCCGAAGTGGCAGCTCGCTGTGCACAGCATGATATGGCTGCTAATATCGAGATTAAACCCACCACTGGCACTGAAATAGCCACTGGCCGAGCTATTGCACTGGCTGCCCGCTTGTTGTGGCAAGGTCAGGCGATACCGCCGTTATTGTCCTCTTTTTCGTTTGATGCATTAGCTGCAGCCCAGCAGGCCGCACCTGAGCTGCCACGTGGTTTATTGTTGGATAAATGGGATGACAACTGGCAGGCGATGACCCGTCAGTTGGATTGTGTCTCTTTGCACATTAACTACAAACAGTTGACCGCGGAGCGAGTAGCGTTACTCAAAGCCGCCGGGCTGCGTATTTTGGTCTATACCGTCAACCAACCAGCGCGCGCGCAGGAATTGTTAAAGTGGGGCGTTGACTGTATCTGTACTGACCGTATAGATTTGATATGCCCTCGTCCTTGAAGCTACAGGGGGTTAGCTTGCTGCATACCTACCTGTAACTCCAATGACTTTGATATAAATAAAACAGGAAACAGAGTAGGTCAGTCATTCTTACATTTACGGGCTGACCTGGCCCGGCTTGACAGGAAGTGAACCATGCCCGCCTTTGTTATTTCGCTCTGGCACCAGATTGTGTTGTCTTCACCGTTATTTGTGCTGCTTGCGCTGGGTTACTGTTTGGTACGATTTGGTAAGTGGCCCTCTGCCATAACTGATGGCCTGACCCGCTTTGTTTTCTCCCTCGCATTGCCCGCTATGCTGTTTCGTATGATGTGCGATTTCTCTGAGCGCCCAGCGGTGGATGCACGCCTGCTGATTGCCTTTTTTGGTAGTTGTCTAGTGGTGTTTGTTATCGGGCGGATTGTTGCCAGCCGGATATTTCATCTGGATGGCGTGTCCGGTTCCGTTTTTGCCCTCGGCGGCATTTTCTCTAATAACGTGATGCTGGGCCTGCCTATTGCCACCATTATGTTGGGGGAGAAATCTATCCCAGCAGTGGCGCTGGTTTTGGTGTTTAACGGCCTGATCCTCTGGACATTAGTCACCATCTCGGTGGAGTGGGCGCGCAATGGCTCGCCAACACTGGAGGGCTTTGCGAAAACTGCTCGTAGCGTGCTGACTAACCCTCTGATTATAGGAATTATTTCCGGCACTTTATTCAGCCTGACTGGCCTGCAATTACCGCAGTTTATTGATCAACCTGTAACCATGTTAGGGCAGGTAGCACCGCCGTTGTCGCTGATTGTATTGGGAATGGGGCTGGCGGAATATCGCGTCACGGAAGGCTGGCAAATCAGCAGTGCGATCTGTTTTCTCAAATTGATTGTTCAGCCGATGGTGATCTGGGCATTGGCATGGGCGATGGGCCTGCCAGCGCTGGAAACGCAGGTGGTGGTATTACTGGGGTCAATGGCTACCGGCGTGAATGTGTATCTGATGTCACGCCAGTTTAATGTACTGACTGGCCCAGCCGCCGCCAGTTTGGTGATGTCTACAGTGCTTGCCGCGGTCACAACACCGTTAATCCTGACCATTATCGGCGTGGGAATGTAACTCTTAGGTGATTATTGGAATAGTACCTGAGATGAAGATAGTTCGACTGGGTTAAATACGAGCAGATGTAAACCTAGTTTGTGCAAAGTTGCGTTGTGGCTTCCGCTACAATTGCACTTTATCATTCTCAATGAGCCAAACTATCGTGTTGTTACTGGTCGTTACCACCATTTTATGGGCATTTTCATTTAGCCTGATTGGCGAATATCTGGCAGGACAGGTGGATAGTTGGTTCTCTGTGCTAATGCGGGTTGGGCTAGCCGCGCTGGTCTTTTTGCCGTTCTTGCGCTGGAAAAACATCCACTGGCGGGTGATTCTGCTGTACATGGCCGTGGGCTCAATTCAGTTAGGTATCATGTACTTGTTCAGCTTCCGTGCCTATCTCTACCTGACGGTACCGGAATTCTTGCTGTTCACGGTGATGACCCCGCTGTATGTCACTTTGATCTATGATTTACTGCGCCGCCAGCGTCTGCGCTGGGGCTATGCTCTGAGTGCGTTACTGGCAGTAGTCGGGGCGGCTATCATTCGCTACGACCATTTGAGCGAGCATTTTTGGTGGGGGTTACTGCTGGTTCAGGCGGCAAACCTCTGTTTTGCCATCGGACAAGTGGGCTACAAACGCTTGATGGAAGTCCACCCGATCCCACAGCATGTGGCATTCTCATGGTTCTATATTGGTGCTTTCGCCGTCGCGGTTGTTGCCTGGTTTGCCTTTGGTAACCCACAAAAACTACCCACGACGCAATTGCAGTGGGGCGTGTTGGTGTGGCTGGGCGTCGGGGCTTCTGCGCTAGGTTATTTCATGTGGAACTATGGCGCGACACAAGTCGATGCTGGCACCTTGGGGATCATGAATAACGTGCATGTTCCGGCTGGGCTGCTGGTGAATCTGGCGATTTGGCAAGAAAAGCCCCATTGGCCCAGTTTTATCATTGGGGCCATTGTGATAATGGCTTCGCTATGGGTACACCGGCGTTGGGTCGCTCCGCATTCTTTACAAACGGCAGACTCTCGCAAGCGTGTTGCCGGGCCGAACGAATAAAAGCTTCAGTAACCGGTTGGCGCTGCTCTCCATCACGGACGGCCGCGTATAACCGGCTCCATAAACCATTTCCCAGCGTTTTAGTGACGACCAATCCCTGACGTTCGAAACTCTCTACCACCCAATGTGGTAGGGCGGCGATCCCCATGCGTGCTGACACCATTTGAATCAGTAGCAAAGTATTATCCACATTCTTCAGCGGCGGATTTACCCCCGCGGGTTGCAGGAAATGCCGCCAGACATCTAACCGTTGCCGCTGTACCGGATAAATCATTAACACTTCTTGCGCTAAATCTTCCGGCTCGATGCGGGCCTTATTGGCTAATGGGTGGTCTGGTGCCAGCACCAGACGCACCTCAAAATCAAACATTGGCGAATAGTGCAGACCACTGCGCGGCAAGATATCTGATGTCAGCACCAGATCCAGCTCCCCTTGCTGCAAGGCGGGTTGAGGATCGAAAGTCACGCCTGATTGGAAGTCCATCGCCACTTGCGGCCAGTTTTTGTGGAAGTTATCCAAGGCAGGTGCCAGCCACTGAATACAGCTATGGCATTCGATGGCGATGCGCAGCGCAGTTTGGTGCGGCTCATTGCAGGTTTGCAGTGCCTGTTTAATTTGTGGCAGCACTTGTTCTGCGAGTTGTAACAAGATCTCTCCCTGCGTAGTGAAACGTAGCGGCTGGCTTTTACGCACAAACAGACGGTAGCCCAGACGTTGTTCCAGATCGCTGAATTGATGAGACAAGGCCGATTGTGTCTGATGAAGTTGCGTTGCCGCCGCCGCCAGCGAGCCGGTATTACGCAAAGCTTGCAGGGTGCGTAAGTGTTTCAGTTCGATCATGAGAGTCCTTCACAGTGACAGTGAACAAAATGCGCTTGTGGATTATACAGTACCTGCTGATTATGGATGTGTAAACATCTGGATGGCTAAATGGGAAATATGACGATGACAATTTTAAATCACACACTGGGTTTTCCGCGTGTAGGTCTGAAACGTGAACTGAAAAAAGCACAAGAAAGTTACTGGGCAGGCAACTCCACGCAAGAAGAACTGCTCAATGTGGGTCGTGAATTGCGCGCCCGCCATTGGCAACAGCAGCAGCAAGCAGGTATTGATTTGGTGCCGGTCGGTGACTTCGCGTGGTATGACCATGTATTGACCACCAGCCTGCTGTTGGGCAACGTCCCAGAGCGCCATCAAAATACGGATGGTTCTATTGATTTGGATACGCTCTTCCGTATTGGCCGTGGCCGTGCACCAACCGGTAAGCCTGCGGCAGCGGCGGAAATGACTAAATGGTTTAACACCAATTATCACTACATGGTGCCAGAGTTCCAACTAGGTCAGCAGTTCAAACTGGGCTGGACTCAACTGCTGGATGAGGTGGACGAAGCGCTGGCATTAGGTCACAAAATCAAACCAGTATTGCTGGGCCCGGTAACGTATCTGTGGCTGGGTAAAGTTAAAGGCGAGCAGTTTGACCGTCTCTCTCTGCTGCAAGATATCCTCCCGGTGTACCAACAAGTGCTGGCTGAATTAGCGAAACGTGGCATTGAGTGGGTACAGATTGACGAACCTGCACTGGTACTGGAGTTACCACCAGAGTGGCTGGGCGCTTATCAACCGGCTTATCAGGTGCTGGAAGGCAAGGTTAAATTGTTGCTGACCACCTATTTCGACAGCATCGGCCATAACCTTGACGTTATCCGTGAGTTGCCAGTGCAAGGTCTGCATGTTGATGTGGTTGCAGGCAAAGATGATATTGCTGTTCTGGATACAAAATTGCCAAAAGGGTGGCTGCTCTCGCTGGGGGTGATTAATGGCCGTAACGTGTGGCGTGCTGACCTTAGCAACTGGTTCGAGCGCCTGCAACCACAGGTTAATGGTCGCCCATTATGGTTGGGTAGCTCTTGCTCCTTATTACACAGCCCGATTGATTTAAGTGAAGAAACACGTCTTGATGCAGAAGTGAAAAGCTGGTTTGCCTTTGCGCTGCAAAAATGCGCTGAACTGGCATTATTAACACAAGCATTAAACGCGCCGAGCGAAGCCAAACTGGCCGAGTTAGCTGCGTACAGTGCGCCGATCCGTGCCCGTCAATCCTCCAATCGTGTTCATAATACGCAGGTGGAGCAACGTCTGGCGGCCATTACTGCACAGGATATTGAACGCCAACTGCCTTATGAAGGCCGCGCTGAAGCGCAGCGTAAGCGCTTTAACTTACCGGCCTGGCCAACCACCACTATCGGTTCATTCCCGCAAACTACTGAGATCCGTGGCCTGCGTCTGGACTTCAAGCAAGGCCGTTTGGATGGGAAAAACTACCGCACAGGTATCAGCGAACATATCAAGCAAGCCATTGCTGAACAGGAGCGTTTAGGTCTGGACGTATTGGTTCATGGTGAAGCAGAACGTAATGATATGGTTGAATATTTTGGCGAACATCTGGATGGATTCGTTTTTACCCAAAATGGTTGGGTGCAGAGCTACGGTTCCCGTTGTGTTAAGCCGCCAGTGATTATTGGTGACATCAGCCGCCCGCAAGCTATCACGGTTGAATGGGCCAAATATGCTCAATCGCTGACGGACAAACCAGTAAAAGGCATGTTGACCGGCCCGGTCACTATCCTGTGTTGGTCATTCCCGCGCGAAGATGTTAGCCGTGAAACCATCGCCAAACAAATTGCACTGGCGCTGCGTGATGAAGTGGAAGATCTGGAGAAAGCCGGTATTGGTATCATCCAGATTGATGAGCCTGCGCTGCGTGAAGGCTTACCCCTGCGCCGTGCCGATTGGCAAGCGTATCTACAATGGGCCGTCGATGCCTTTAAACTGAATGCGGCTGTCGCGCAGAATGACACCCAGATTCATACTCATATGTGTTATTGCGAGTTTAATGACATCATGGATTCCATTGCTGCGCTAGATGCTGATGTGATTACCATCGAAACCTCTCGTTCAGATATGGAATTGCTCGAATCATTCGAAGATTTTGCTTACCCGAATGAAATTGGGCCCGGCGTTTATGATATTCACTCGCCGAATGTGCCAAGTGTGGAGTGGATTGAAGCATTACTACGTAAAGCCGCTCAACGTATCCCGGCAGAACGTTTGTGGGTTAACCCGGATTGTGGTTTGAAAACGCGTGGCTGGCCGGAAACCCGCCAGGCATTGGCAAACATGGTACTGGCTGCGCAACGTTTGCGTGCAGAACAAGTCTGATGCTATCTCGGTCTAATCGTTAAATTCTGGGCGCATCTCGCGCCCTTTTTATTGCCGTTATTTCACTTCTTCAGATATGGGATTGGCGGCAACACCATGTTGATCAAACCAATCGAGCATCCGCTGCCAGCCATCCAGTGCGGATTCGGCGTGATAACTTGGGCGGTAGTCAGCATTAAAAGCATGCCCAGCATCTGGATAAACAATGATTTCTGCATCGGCATTTGCTGCACGTAATGCCTGACGCATAGTATCGATATGTTCTTGCGTAATACTGCCATCTTTGCCGCCATACAACCCTAGCACCGGAGCATTGAGATCAATCGCGACATCAACCGGAGATTTGGGTAACAGTAAGGTTTTTTCACCGACCAGTTTGCCATACCAAGCCACTGCCGCTTTTAACTGTGGGTTATGGGCCGCATACAACCACGCAATCCGTCCACCCCAGCAAAATCCGGTAATGGCCAGTTTACTGGTATCCCCACCATGGCGTGATGCCCAATGCGCTGCATGATCAAGATCCACCATAACCTGACGGTCTGGCACTTTACCCACCAGATTTTTCACTAATGCATTGATGTCATCATATTCTTTGGCATCGCCTTGGCGGAAGAACAACTCAGGTGCAATGGCCAGATACCCCTGTTTCGCTAGTCTGCGGCAGATATCCTGAATATGCTCATGTACGCCAAAGATTTCTTGTACGACAATAACTACCGGATATGACCCGTTTTGCTGGGCCGGTTTGGCAATATAGGCCGGTAATTCATCGCCCTGAGACGGAATGGTGGTTTCTGTGCAGTGAATGCCTTGTTGATCGGTATGGCGGGTCGTCGAGGCCAGTGGGCCTACCGCAGAGGTGAAACCGTCTGCCGCCTGCCTGGGAGTCATAAGTTGATCAGTTTTCACTGTAGTCTCCTTGCGATATGAGAAAAAATTACCGAGTTGAATTACCCATTACTCCCCGATTTTTGCTATTGCCGAGTTTAACTATAGGTAATCTTTGAGATTAATGAGATCAGGTTTTTTGTAATTATAATTTTTGGTGATTCATATCTTGAATTTTATAACTCAGACTAATAGTTGATAGAGTTTAACAATCGATAGAAGTTAGCAATTGATAGCAGTTAGCAATTGATAGCAGGATATTGGTCTATCATTCCTGCTTATAGAGAAATATACCTTTCGTACTTGGCGTTGCAGTGGTGTTAGCTGCAACTGTAATCAGCTTGGGTATAATTGTCATTTCTCGCCAGCTTTGTCTAAAAAATAGTCTTAACTGCCATTAAATGTGATTTTTGTCACATTTAAAATGTATCGTGTAATTCATTTCTTTTGGCAAGGTGACTGTCATCACGAAATAAAGTGATAATTTTGAGTAAAGTATTTCTTTGCACCTCCCTACAACATCTCTCATGAAAGAGGACTCTCACACATGGCTAAATCTGACGTTTTTCACTTGGGCCTGACTAAAAATGATCTGCAAGGGGCGACTCTGGCTATCGTTCCGGGTGATCCACAGCGTGTTGAGAAAATCGCTAAATTGATGGATAACCCAGTACATTTGGCCTCTCATCGTGAATTTACTTCGTGGCGCGCCGAATTGGATGGCAAAGCAGTGATCGTCTGCTCAACGGGTATCGGTGGCCCATCGACTTCTATTGCGGTTGAAGAGCTGGCACAGCTTGGTGTACGGACTTTCCTACGTATTGGTACCACTGGTGCTATTCAGCCACATATTAATGTTGGTGATGTGTTGGTTACCACCGCCGCTGTGCGTTTAGACGGAGCCAGCCTGCACTTTGCGCCGATGGAGTTCCCAGCAGTGGCTGACTTTACCTGTACCACTGCATTAGTTAATGCTGCCAAATCAGTGGGGGCGACTACTCATATTGGTGTGACCGCCTCTTCCGATACCTTCTATCCGGGGCAGGAGCGTTATGACACCTTCTCTGGTCGTGTTGTCAGCCGTTTTAAAGGCTCCATGGAAGAATGGCAATCTATGGGCGTGATGAATTATGAAATGGAATCTGCAACCTTGCTCACCATGTGTGCCAGCCAGGGCTTGCGCGCCGGCATGGTCGCAGGGGTAATTGTAAACCGCACCCAGCAAGAGATCCCAAACGAAGAAACTATGAAAGCGACTGAAAGTGACGCGGTGAAAATTGTGGTAGAAGCAGCTCGTCATTTGATCTAGGCCCGCCGTCTGAGCTAATAGCGACGATTGGCGAGTCAACAAACGGTCTGTTATCGGGTCAGTCTTCTGGCCCGTTTTTTATTTTTCCGGTTTATCTGCTAAGGTCATCACTCTTATAAAGAACAATAATAAGAGGAAAATATGACGAAAACTGCTCTATCCCATCCCTCCCTAATCGCACTTGATGGCGGTATTAATTTTCGTGACCTTGGCGGTAATCAGGCTGCTGATGGGCGGCGTATCAAGCGCGGATTGCTGTTCCGCTCAGGTTCACTCGACCGCTTAAGTACCAGAGATTGTGATTTCCTCAGTAGTGGCTCCGTCGCTCAAATTCTTGATTATCGCGATGCCGATGAAGTTCAGGCTAAACCAGATGTGGTGTGGACTGGTGCCAGTTATCACAATATTCCGGCCAACCCGCTGAGCAGTGAAGTCAATGCCAATTTGGAAAAACTGACTAACGAGACATTAGCGGCATTTGATGCCCGTGGTTTTATGTTAGAGCTTTATCGCCGGCTGCCTTTTAATAATCAAGCCTATAAACAACTGGTTGGATTGTTGCAAAATTGCGCATCTTCGGAGCATGCTGCTGCGGGTGTGGTACAACATTGTGCTGTCGGGAAAGACCGTACTGGTATTGGTTCTGCACTGGTGTTATTTGCCTTGGGTGCCGATGAATCGACGGTATTGGAAGATTATCTGTTGACTGAAACCACTCTGGCCCCTTTCCGTGAGCATATGCTGGCAGAGTTGGCACTCAAACTGAATGACCAAGCGTTAGGGCAATTCGCTTTTGTCTTATCGGCCAAAGAAGAGTTTATTCAAACTGCTCTGCGTAGTATTCAACAGCGTTATGGTAGTCGTGAACAGTGGTTGCAACAGGAGTTCGGCCTGGGTAGCGCTGAGCGCAAAAAGTTACAGTCCTATTTTTTAGAGTAGTGGTTTATCTACCCGCACTCTTTCTGATCTTTATGATATTGAGTCACCACTGGGTGGCTCTTTTTAACCGCTTAATGATACAAACTACCGCTTAACCAGATCGCTGATATTTCTCTTAGGGGTCAGGCGTATGTTAACGCCTGACAAATTCCCTGGAGAGAATGCTCATGCAACATGCGATTACCTTTGTTATCGCTTCAGCGTGTATCCTTATGATCTGCTACCGTTTATACGGTATCTTTTTTGTTCGTAAGGTTTTGCGCGTCGATGACAGTGAAGTAACACCTTCCCACACCTTCGAAGATGGTAAAGATTACGTTCCAACTAAAAAATGGGTGAACTTTGGTAGCCACTTTGCGGCAATCGCTGCGGCTGGTCCATTGGTCGGCCCTGTGCTGGCAGCCCAATATGGTTATTTACCTGGTTTTCTGTGGTTGCTGATCGGTTGTGTGATCGGCGGCGCGGTTCACGATACGGTTGTGCTGTTTGCTTCCATGAAACATCAGGGGAAATCCCTGTCGGAAGTGGCAAAATCAGAGCTTGGTCCGGTTGCTGGCTGGTGTACCGGTCTGGCAATGTTGTTCATCATTACTATTACCATGGCCGGGTTGTCGATGGTGGTGGTACATGCACTGGAACGTAACCCTTGGGGTACTTTCGCCGTGTTCATGACAATCCCTATCGCTATCTGCGTTGGCTTATGGGAGCGCATGACTGGCAGCATGAAGGGCGCTTCTTATGTCGGTATCGCTGCTATCATGGTGTGCGTATTTGTCGGCCCTTATATTGAAGGAACCTGGCTGGGCGATTGGTTAATGCTGAAAGCGGATACCGTCAGTATCATCCTGCCAATGTATGCTTTCTTTGCGACCGCCCTCCCTGTGTGGATGCTATTAACCCCTCGTGGTTATCTTTCCAGCTTTATGAAGATCGGTGTATTCGGTGCGTTGATTGTTGGAGTTGTATTTATTAACCCTGAAATTCAATTCCCGGCATTGACCCAGTTTATTCATGGTGGAGGCCCGGTGTTGGCAGGCCCAGTCTGGCCGTTTATCTCTATTACCATTGCCTGTGGTGCCATTTCTGGTTTCCATGCCTTTATCGGCTCAGGGACAACACCAAAACAGATCGACAAATGGAGTGATATCTTACCCGTCGGCTTTGGTGCGATGCTGGCCGAATGTATGGTTGGGGTTATGGCCTTGATCGCGGCAACCTCCTTGCATCCTGCTGACTACTTTGCGATTAACTCTTCCGCTGAAGCCTGGAGCATGCTCGGTATGGAAGTGGTGAACTTGCCAAAACTGAGTCAGGAAATTGGCCTGGATCTCTATGGTCGTACCGGTGGTGCGGTAACCTTAGCTGTTGGTATGACGGATATCTTCATTCGTGTGCCATGGTTCAGCAGTCTGGCGGCTTACTTCTTCCAATTTGTTGTTATGTTTGAAGCGGTATTTATTCTGACCGCTGTTGACTCCGGCACGCGTGTTGCTCGTTATCTGCTGCAAGACTTCTTAGGTGATATTTGGGCACCACTGAAACGTACTGATTGGTTACCAGGTACATTGGCATGCAGTATTATTGCCTGCGCACTGTGGGGTTACCTGCTTAACTCAGGTGATATCAACTCTGTCTGGGCGTTATTCGGCGTATCAAACCAATTAATGGCTTCTGTTGGTTTAATCATTGGTGCCACTATTATTCTGCGGTTGGCAACCAAACGTATTTACATGCTGACCTGTGTTATTCCACTGGCCTATCTGTTTGTAACCGTAAACTATGCTGGTTACTGGATGATCACTCACGTGTATTTCAACTCAGCAGCTAAGGGCTACAATCTGTTCAATGGCATCATCTCGATTATTATGATGACACTGGGCGTCATTATCCTGATATCAGCACTGAAAAAATGGCGTGAATTGTGGATCCGCCGCTCTGCTGAAATGGCTGGCAATAAAGTAGTGACGGCTAACGCCTGATATCTTTGATTCATTGTATTAACCTGCACTCTTTCTTACTTGAAGTTGCAGTGTGGCTAGTGGCTCCGGCTTAAACGAATCACTGATTTGAGTCAGATTATTAGGATTCGTTCGTTGGCAGCCTTGCTGTAACGGCAATGATCTTGAGTCTATAAACGGTCGGAATCTTCCGGCCGTTTATTTTTTGTTAAACAAAGATCACGACACATTGGGTATGCTAATAGCAACTATGTTGCTAACAGGAAAATGCATGTGACCCTGAATGATGTCATTACTATCGTTATCGATTTTGTTCGTGAACACGAAGCATGGGCGATTCCTATCGTCTTTATTCTGGCTTTTGGTGAGTCGCTCGCCTTTCTTTCTTTACTGCTACCTGCAACGGTTATCTTGCTCGGATTGGGGGCGCTAATCGGTGAAAGTGGTATCTCTTTCTGGCCCATTTGGGCCGCTGCTGCGGCAGGTGCTTTCTTTGGCGACTGGCTCTCCTATTGGGTTGGTGTCCATTACAAAGACCGAGTAGGCACTTTGTGGCCACTTTCTCGCAATCCTCAGTTACTCGTTCGTGGCCATGCATTCTTTGAGCGTTGGGGATTCTTTGGCGCGTTTATTGGCCGCTTCTTTGGCCCACTACGCGCAGTTGTTCCTTTGGTTGCCGGGATCTGTGCTATGCCAAAGTTCTACTTTCAGTTAGCCAACATCACTTCCGCTCTAATTTGGGCCTTCGGTATTCTGGCTCCGGGCGCGTTCGGCATTCAATGGCTATCTCACTGGATAGATTAAGTACGTAAGTGGCACGCCGTTCGTCAATGGATAGCTGTTTTAACCTATTTGGGGTCGCAAGGTGAGCGTTTTTTGGACTGTGTGTTATTTATGCGCACAGCTTCGCAAGATAGCATGTAACGGAAAAACACTCTGGACATCCATACAGTATCCCCTTACCTTGACTGACAATAGGTTAATGGGGAGATAACCGTGGATATCAGTTTATTTTATGGACTGGCAGGCTGCCTTATCGGTGGACTTATTGGTTGGCTAATTGCCAGCTTGTACCAGCAACGGAATAAAGCGCAACAGGATATAGAACGGCGATTACTAGAGCAGTCCTTACAGCAGGCGCAGCAGAATATTGTCGAGCTACAAACTGCTTTACAGCGCAATGAGCAGCAATTACGGCAAGATGAATTGGAACAACGTAGTTTGCACAGCCAATTGGCAGCAAATGCTGAAAAACTGCAACAGTTAGCTCATTGGCGTAATGAATGTGATCAACTCAATCAAGAACTCCGTGCTCAAAGAGAAGTGAATAGCGCCCAAGAGGCGGAACTGCGCGAAGTCACTATCCGTTTGGAAGAAACACGTCTGACTGGCGAGGAAAAACAGCGACTTCTCATTAACAGTGAACAGCGGCTGACCACACAATTCGAAAATCTGGCGAACCGCATCTTTGAACAAACTGGCCGTCGTGCGGACGAACAAAATAAACAAAGTCTGGACCGCTTATTACTGCCTTTACGGGAACAGTTGGATGGTTTCCGCCGTCAGGTTCAGGATAGCTTTGGACAGGAAGCCAGAGAGCGCCACACGCTGACCCATGAAATACGCAGTCTGCAACAATTGAATGCTCAAATGGCGCGAGAAGCACTAAACCTGACTAAAGCACTGAAAGGTGATAATAAAACGCAGGGGAACTGGGGGGAAGTCGTTCTGGCTAAAGTGCTTGAAGCTTCTGGGCTGCGTGAAGGTTATGAGTATCAAACTCAGGTAAGTGTAAAGCTTGATAGCAACAGTCGTATGCAGCCAGATGTCATTGTGCGCTTACCACAGGGTAAAGATGTGGTGATTGACGCTAAAATGTCGTTGGTTGCATATGAGCGCTATTTTAATAGCGAAGATGACGCAGAGCGGGAAGTAGCACTCAATGAGCATTTATCATCGTTGCGCGCCCATATTAGAATGTTAGGCCGTAAGGATTACCAACAACTTCCGGGGTTGCGGTCGCTTGATTATGTATTGATGTTTATTCCGGTGGAACCTGCATTTCTGGTGGCCATTGATCGCCAGCCAGAGTTGATAAGTGAGGCACTACAGCACAATATTATGTTGGTTAGCCCGACAACATTGCTGGTGGCTTTGCGGACGATTACTAATTTATGGCGTTACGAGCATCAAAGCCAGAATGCACAGCGTATTGCCGATAGGGCAGCCAAACTCTATGACAAGTTACGCTTATTTGTTGATGATATGGAGTCGTTGGGGCAAAGCCTCGATAAAGCGCACCTAAGTTATCGTCAGGCAATGAACAAACTGTCGCAAGGCCGTGGTAACCTGATTGGGCAAGTAGAAAGTTTTCGCACTCTGGGGGTCGAGGTAAAACGGCCTATTAGCCCATTACTGGCAGAAAGAGCCAGCGCTGAGCATCAACCAGAAGGCGATTTAGCGCTATCTGATGATGCTGAGTCAGAGACATATCCAAAGCAATCAGGATTGCAGTAAGGCAACATGAGTGGCACCGCTGAGTTAGCTTATAATCAGTGACGCGGATGAGAGCTACTAATGCCGCTGTAGTTTTGTGTAAGAAGGATATAAATGATTCGGCACCGCTGAAGTATCAGGGTTAGTTGCATGGTCCTCTTCTGTATGATGTTGAGAATACTGCGAATAAGCAGTTACCTTAATACCAGGTGAGGTGGGGCTTTCATCGGAGTTCTGGTACACTTCCTCGAAAGATTGACTGAAAAGCAGGCACAGAAAATGGTAGATCAGGAGAAGGAAACCACTCATTTTGGTTTCCGCACCGTAGCCAAAGAACAGAAAGAAGGCATGGTGGCAGAAGTTTTTCATTCCGTAGCCGCCAAATACGATCTGATGAATGACCTGATGTCGTTCGGTGTTCACCGTATTTGGAAGCGTTTTACCATTGACTGTAGTGGTGTTCGGCGCGGTCAACGGGTATTAGATCTGGCGGGTGGCACCGGAGATTTAACGGCCAAGTTCTCTCGCCTTGTGGGTGAGCAGGGTGAAGTGGTTCTGGCTGATATCAATGAATCGATGTTGCGTATGGGTAGAGAAAAGCTACGTGACAAAGGTATTGTAGGTAATGTCAGTTATGTGCAGGCTAATGCTGAGGCTTTACCTTTCCCTGATAATTACTTTGATTGTATTACCATTTCATTTGGCCTGCGAAATGTAACCGAAAAAGAAAAAGCCTTACGCTCTATGTTTCGGGTATTAAAGCCCGGTGGTCGTTTGTTGGTTCTCGAATTCTCCAAACCACTTCTGGAACCTTTGAGCAAAGCCTACGATGCTTATTCCTTCCATATTTTGCCCAAGATTGGCGAACTTGTGGCCCAGGACTCTGAAAGTTACCGTTATTTAGCGGAGTCTATTCGGATGCACCCCGATCAAGAAACGCTGAAAGGCATGATGGTAGATGCCGGGTTTGAAAACGTAACCTATTCCAATTTAACCGGTGGCATTGTTGCGTTACATCGGGGCTTTAAGTTTTAACAGGAATATGGCTATGCCGCTAAAATCACTGATATCTAAATCCTTCTCACTGAAACCTATGTTGCTGTCGCAACTCATTACTGCTGCGATAGAAACATCATTAAACAGTGTGCTGTTTCGCGATAAAAGCATGAAGGCTGCACGTTTACGCTTGGTAGGGAAAGTCCTGCGGATCGAGTTACGTGAGATCAATTTTCCTTTGCTGTTGGTATTTAGTGAACGGCAGGTTGACGTGTTAAGTCAATGGGATGGTGATGCGGATTGCATAGTTAAAACGGAAGTTGCTGTGTTGGCAAAACTGCGGGATCGCCAGCAACTTTCACCTTTGATGCGTAGCGGTAAACTGATTGTTGAAGGCGATATACAAGTGGTTCAGCAAGTTGTCGCGCTTTTGGATCTTGCTGAGTGGGATCCGGCTGAGTGGCTGGCGCCCTATATCGGTGATATTGCCGCGGAAACCATCGGGCAGGTTGTGCATAAAAGTAGCTATTTTCTGAGTGGGCAATTGCAGCAGCAACAACACTATCTGGCTGAAGCAATAACCGAAGAATGGAAAGTGGCTCCAGCACCGCTGGAAGTGGTGTGGTTTAACGAAGAGGTTGATGCCACAGCCCGTGCAACTGAGGCATTGAATGCCAGATTGGCAACCATGGAGAAAAAATAATGACGCCAGGAGAACTTCGGCGCCTGTATCTAATTATTCGGGTTTTCTTGAGCTACGGGTTAGATGAGTTAATCCCGAATATCCGTTTGACGTTACCACTACGTATTGGCCGTCATCTGTTTTTCTGGTTGCCGAATCGACATAAAGATAAGCCATTGGGTGAGCGTTTACGCCTTGCCTTACAAGAATTAGGACCAGTCTGGATCAAATTTGGTCAGATGATGTCTACTCGCCGTGATCTCTTCCCACCGGAAATTGCCGATCAACTTGCCCTATTACAAGACCGGGTTGCTTCATTTGATGGCGCACTCGCACGAAAGTATATTGAAATAGCAATGGGTGGGCCATTAGAAACCTGGTTTGACGATTTTGATCAGCAAGCTTTGGCCTCCGCCTCAATTGCTCAGGTACATACGGCGCGTTTAAAAGAGAACGGTCAGGAAGTGGTCCTGAAAGTGATTCGCCCTGATATCTTGCCGATTATCAAAGCAGATGTGCGCTTGATGTACCGGCTGGCTGGCTGGGTACCTAAGTTGTTGCCTGATGGACGTAGATTACGGCCACGCGAAGTGGTGCGTGAATACGAAAAAACCCTGCTTGATGAGCTGAACCTGCTGCGTGAGGCAGCTAATGCTATCCAATTACGTCGTAATTTTGAAAACAGCCCAATGCTCTATATTCCCGAAGTCTATTCCGATTATTGCCGGGAAAGTGTATTGGTGATGGAGCGTATTTACGGCATTCCGGTATCTGATATTACGGCTTTAGAAAGCCAAGGTACCAATATGAAGTTGCTGGCCGAACGTGGGGTTCAAGTCTTCTTCACCCAAGTTTTTCGTGACAGTTTTTTCCATGCAGATATGCATCCGGGGAATATTTTTGTCAGCTATGAGCATCCTCATGATCCACTTTACATCGGTATTGACTGCGGTATTGTAGGCTCACTGAACAAAGCAGATAAGCGCTATCTGGCTGAAAACTTTATTGCTTTCTTTAATAGGGATTATCGGCGGGTTGCGGAACTGCACGTTGATTCAGGCTGGGTTCCCCGTGATACCAATGTTGAGGATTTTGAGTTCGCTATTCGCACTGTTTGTGAACCCATTTTTGAAAAACCACTGGCCGAAATATCGTTTGGACATGTGTTGTTGAATCTCTTTAACACTGCGCGCCGCTTTAATATGGAAGTGCAGCCACAGTTGGTTCTGCTACAAAAAACCTTATTGTATGTCGAAGGCTTGGGTCGTCAGTTGTATCCTCAGCTTGATCTCTGGACAACAGCGAAACCGTTCCTGGAAAGCTGGCTACGGGATCAAGTCGGTCTGCCTGCTGTTATCCGGGCATTGAAAGAAAAGGCACCTTTTTGGGCAGAAAAATTTCCTGAGTTGCCGGAATTGGTTTACGACAGCTTGCAGCAACATAAATTATTACAGCAAAGTGTTGATAAACTAACCACCCAGATGCAAGGTCAGCAACAACGTCAGGGTCAGTCACGGTATTTGTTCGGTGTTGGCGCTACACTATTAGTCAGTGGTACCATTTTATTTTTGGCGGATGCGGTAGAAATCTCTACGGGATGTATTATCGCAGGCGCATTGGCTTGGTTTATCGGTTGGCGACGAACCAGTTAATTTGTTTATTGCTAAGAGTGCCGGTTAATGGGCGAGAGCATAGCTTGGGCGTTATGTATGAGTGTTATGTAAAAGTTGTTCAAGAAGTCATTCATCAGTTAAAAACGCTATGCGCGAGTTCAAAATGCGGTAAGTTAGATTAGTATCCAAAGAGGCAGTATGACGTATAATGCGGCCCTCTGTGGAATAACCCCTGTAATATAGAGGTGAATGTGATGGGCGGTATAAGTATTTGGCAGTTGTTAATCATTGCCGTGATTGTCGTTCTGCTGTTTGGCACGAACAAACTGCGGACTTTGGGGTCAGACCTGGGTGCATCCATCAAAGGCTTTAAAAAGGCAATTGGTGATGATCCACAGACTCCTCCAACTAACACTGATAAAACCAGCAATGATGCTGATTTTGCAAAATCGATTACTGAAAAACAGCAGCCGGTAGTTAAAGCTGAAGAGTCTAAGAGTCACGACAAAGAGCAGGGATAAGCTGTGTTCGACATCGGGTTTAGTGAACTGCTGCTGGTACTTGTGATCGGCCTAGTCGTGCTTGGGCCGGAAAGATTACCGGTTGCTGTAAGAACGGTTGCCGGTTGGATTCGTACACTACGTTCACTGGCGGCAACCGTACAAAACGAGTTGGCACAAGAACTTAAGATTCAAGAGTTGCAAGACAGCCTGAAAAAAGCAGAACAGGCTGGCTTGCAGAATCTGACACCGGAGTTGAAAGCTTCGATGGATGAACTTAAGGAAGCCGCAGAAGCGCTGAAACGTTCTTATCACTCAGACGTTAGCTCCCAGGCACCGCATACTATCCATAATCCACTGGTGACTGAGCCGGAAGCGATTCATGATGGTGTTACGCCTGCGGAGTCCGCAACTCAAGTTTCGGCATCACCGCAAATTCCTGATGTCGATAATGCGGGCGCGTTGGTGACAATTAAACCAACTGTTGAAACTGTGCCTGCTGGCGTTGAGAAACCCGTAGTTCAGGTTGAGGAATCTGTTAAGCCTATTCCTACTGTAGCCGGGGATCTTGTGACTGTTACGAATCCATCCGTAACCAAGGTCCAAACTACCGCAACTGACTCCCATAGCACTGATTCATTCAGTACTGAACAATCTCGAACTCACCAACCTGGCGGCGATCGGTAAACATGGCTGTTGATGATACCCAACCCTTAATCACTCATTTGATAGAACTGCGTAAGCGGCTATTGAATTGCATAATCACTATTTTGGTGGTTTTTCTGGTATTGGTATTTTTTGCCAATGATATTTATCACTTGGTATCAGCACCGTTAATCAAACAGTTGCCCGCCGGTGCCAGTATGATCGCAACAGATGTTGCATCGCCTTTCTTTACCCCGATTAAATTGACCATGATGGTCTCGGTATTTGTTTCCGCACCGATGATCCTTTATCAGGTGTGGGCTTTCATTGCCCCAGCGTTATATAAGCATGAACGCCGTCTGATGGTGCCGCTGCTTATCTCCAGCAGCCTATTGTTTTATCTGGGTATGGCATTTGCTTACTTTGTGGTTTTCCCGTTAGCTTTTGGTTTTTTTGCCAAAACAGCACCGGAAAGCGTGCTGATTGCCACGGATATCACTAAATACCTTGATTTTGTTATGGCGCTCTTTATGGCTTTTGGTATTTCTTTTGAAGTCCCAATTGCGATAATTCTACTGTGCTGGGCAGGGGTTACAACGCCCGAGGCATTGAAGAAAAAACGCCCTTATGTATTTGTCGGCGCTTTTGTTGTCGGCATGCTTCTCACCCCGCCAGATGTGCTGTCTCAGACATTATTGGCGATCCCGATGTATCTGCTATTTGAGGTTGGGGTGTTCTTTGCTCGTTTTTATACGGGTAAGCAACGCCGGGTAGATATTGACGAAGAGGATGAAGAAGCGGATAGCCATCCGAAAGTGCCTTAAATCTGTGGGTATATGCCTGGATATTTTAGCCGCCCTTTGAGGCGGCTTCTGTTTTGGAACGTTCATGTTTGATATTGGTGTGAATTTAACCAGCGCGCAATTTGCCAAAGATTACGATCAAGTGGTCAACAGAGCCAAAAATGCTGCAGTTACCGGTATGCTTATTACTGGTACTGATGCTGAAGAAAGCCAGGCAGCACTGGAGCTTACCCTTGCCTATCCCGGCTACTGCTGGTCAACTGCGGGTGTTCATCCCCATCAGGCGAGTTGTTGGCAAATAGATGTTGAACAGCAAATCAGATTATTAGCAGCGAATGCGGCAGTAGTCGCTATTGGTGAATGCGGACTGGATTTTAACCGCAATTTTTCTACTCCAGTAGCACAAGAAGTCGCATTTACAGCACAGCTGGCGCTGGCTGCCGAACTCGAACTGCCGGTATTTTTACATTGCCGCGATGCCCACGAACGTTTCATTGCCTTGCTTGCGCCTTGGCTAGATAAGCTCCCCGCTGCGGTTGTGCATTGTTTTACTGGCACGGCTGATGAGTTGGACTCTTGTCTGGCATTAGGCTTATCTATTGGTATTACCGGTTGGGTGTGCGATGAGCGTCGTGGTCTTGAGCTGCGGGCGTTACTGCCACGTATTCCTGTTCAGCAATTGTTGCTAGAAACAGATGCCCCCTATTTATTGCCAAGGGATTTACATCCTAAGCCGGCATCCCGCCGCAATGAACCCTGCTTTCTACCCCATATCGTACAGCAGGTTGCTGTCTGGCGACAAGAAGACCCTAAATGGCTGGGGCAGAAAACTGATGAAAACGCCCGCCGGATTTTCCGGTTGGTTTGAGTTAGGAGAACAAGATGAGCTATGCATTTCCGGGCACCTTCCCTGGTCGCCGTATGCGCCGTGTGCGCCGTCATGATTTCAGTCGTCGTCTGGTCGCAGAGAATCAGCTGACAGTCAATGATCTGATCTATCCGGTGTTTGTTATGGAGGGGACCAACCAGCAGCAAGCCGTCCCGTCAATGCCGGGTGTTTCACGTATGACGATCGATCTGCTAGTGAAAGAAGCTGAGGCCATAGCTAAGCTAGGTGTGCCGGTCATATCGCTGTTTCCAGTTATTGAATCTAGCTTGAAATCATTACATGCCGAAGAAGCCTATAATCCGAATGGCTTAGTACAAAGAACCGTGCGTGCGTTAAAGGACGCAGTACCAGAGTTAGGTATCCTTACTGATGTTGCTCTCGATCCTTATACAACCCACGGGCAAGATGGGGTAATTGATACCGATGGTTATGTCATTAATGACATAACTAAAGAGATTTTAGTCCGTCAGGCGTTATCACACGCCGAGGCTGGTGCCGAGATTGTCGCGCCAAGCGACATGATGGATGGACGCATCGGTGCAGTGCGCGATCAACTAGAGCTACAAGGGTTGGTGAATACGCAAATTATGGCCTATTCAGCGAAATATGCGTCTTGCTACTATGGCCCATTCCGTGATGCCATTGGCTCTAGCAGTAATCTGAAAGGTGGGAATAAGAAAACCTATCAGATGGACCCGGCCAACAGTGATGAGGCTTTACAAGAGATTGCTCAGGACTTGCAGGAAGGTGCTGATATGGTAATGGTTAAGCCGGGGATGCCATATTTGGATGTGGTACGTAGGGTGAAAGATACCTTTGGTGTGCCGACCTTCGCCTATCAGGTGTCAGGCGAATATGCTATGCATATGGCTGCCTTCCAGAATGGCTGGCTGCAAGAGAAACCAACCGTTATGGAGTCTCTGTTGTGCTTTAAGCGTGCCGGTGCTGATGGGGTATTAACTTATTTCGCCAAGCAAGTCGCACAATGGTTACATGACGATCATATGCAACGTTAAGCCATGGGGATGGTTGTTGATAAGGTAGGTACCGAGCGTGCCTACCTTGGCAGATATATTATTGCTTTTCGAATTGACGATTATCCAAACTTTGCATCACTTGGCTATTAAGCATGTTCAGTAACAACATTGAGCGCGCTTCACCGTCTGGTTCAGTATAAATCGCCTGTAACCCAGCAAAAACACCCTCAGTGATCGTCACGATATCGCCTGGAACCGGCACCTCTGGAGCAATGATTTTATCCGTTGTATGAGATTGCATCTCGGCAATAACAATTGCTGGGATCACCGCGGGTTGTGCGCCAAAACGGACGAAGTGGCTTACACCACGTGTTGCGCTGATTGTTGTGGTGTGAATATGTTCAGGATCGAACTCCACAAACAGATAGTTAGGGAATAAGGGCTCAGTCGCCTCAATGCGTTTCCCTCGCACTATCTTTTCGATAGTCACTATCGGTGTCCAGCAATCCACAGTTTGCCGCTCTAAATGTTCTTTGGCGCGCAAAAGCTGACCACGTTTACAATATAATAAATGCCAGTGTTTCATAATTTCACATGCCTTTAAGTACTACTTGGCAGCATAACAAAAGTAGAAGGATATATATAGAGAGGAAGAATACATCAGTCAGGATATATAGTTTGTTATACAAAGATTTAGTCTATTTTATATCGACAAAATCATATTTGTACTGATGATAATTAGCGATAAATTGCAGCATGATATTTTTTTGAGTGAGCCTGTATTCATTTTTAACAAAAAGACAGCAACTGCTATAAAGACAGCCTATAATGGCGCATCACATAGCCGCCGAAATGATCAGCATGAAATACCGTGACTTACGTGACTTCCTCTCGTTGCTGGAACAGAGGGGTGAACTTAAACGTATTAGCCAGCCCATTGATCCCTATCTGGAAATGACAGAAATTGCCGACCGTACCTTACGCGCCGGTGGGCCTGCATTACTGTTTGAAAACCCTAAGGGTTACACAATGCCCGTATTGTGTAACTTGTTTGGTACGGCCAAACGGGTTGCCATGGGCATGGGGCAAGAAGATGTCAGCGCACTGCGAGATGTTGGCAAGTTGTTGGCTTTCCTGAAAGAGCCGGATCCGCCGAAAGGTTTCCGTGATTTATTCGATAAACTGCCGAAATTTAAGCAAGTGTTGAATATGCCAACGAAATGCTTGAGTTCGGCTCCTTGTCAGGAGCAAGTTTGGCAGGGCGATGATGTCGATCTTAGCCGCATTCCAGTTATGCATTGCTGGCCTGAGGATGCAGCTCCGTTAGTATCGTGGGGGCTGACTATTACGCGTGGCCCGCATAAAGAACGGCAAAACCTGGGTATCTACCGCCAACAAGTGTTGGGTAAAAACAGATTAATTATGCGCTGGTTATCCCATCGTGGCGGCGCTTTGGACTATCAAGAGTGGTGTGAAGCACACCCCGGTGAACGTTTCCCCGTCGCCGTCGCCTTGGGCGCAGATCCTGCGACTATTCTGGCTGCGGTAACCCCGGTTCCCGATACGCTGTCTGAATATGCTTTTGCTGGTTTGTTGCGCGGGCATAAAACAGAGGTCGTAAAGTGCCTTTCCAACTCACTTGAAGTTCCTGCGAGTGCAGAAATTGTATTGGAAGGATATATTGAGCAGGGTGATATGGCGCCAGAAGGCCCTTATGGTGATCATACGGGTTATTATAATGAGATAGATAGCTTCCCTGTTTTTACGGTCACACATATTACTCAGCGCAAAGATGCAATTTACCATTCCACTTATACGGGTCGTCCACCGGATGAACCTGCGGTGATGGGGGTTGCGCTGAATGAAGTGTTTGTTCCTATTTTACAAAAGCAATTCCCGGAAATTGTTGATTTCTATCTTCCGCCCGAGGGGTGCTCATACCGGCTGGCTGTTGTAACCATCAAGAAACAATATGCAGGGCATGCTAAACGCGTAATGATGGGGGTTTGGTCGTTTTTACGTCAGTTTATGTATACAAAATTTGTTATTGTTTGTGATGATGATATTAATGCTCGTGATTGGAATGATGTCATTTGGGCAATTACGACCCGAATGGACCCATCCCGCGATACGGTGTTGATTGAAAATACACCAATAGATTATTTGGATTTCGCTTCACCGGTTTCCGGTTTAGGATCGAAAATGGGGCTGGATGCCACCAATAAGTGGCCTGCTGAGACTTCGCGTGAATGGGGGCGTCCAATTAAAATGGATGAAGACGTTCGCGCCCGTATTGATGCTATTTGGGATGAGCTCGCCATTTTCAGTGACAAAGAGACGAAACGCTAACCGGCGTCGATTTTGTCCTTGGTTTTGCATTTGATGACCCGACAGAGGGAAGGCATGACAACTTTAAGCTGTAAAGTAACCTCCGTAGAGGCCATTACCGATACGGTGTACCGGGTGCAATTGGTGCCTGCATCTGCGTTTTCTTTCCGTGCTGGGCAGTATTTGATGGTAGTAATGGACGAGCGTGATAAGCGCCCATTCTCTATGGCATCCACGCCGTTGCAGCAAGACTTTATCGAGCTGCATATCGGGGCGTCGGAACTGAATCTGTACGCCATGGCAGTGATGGACCGTATTCTGAAAGAGAAAACGCTGGATGTGGATATTCCTCACGGAGAAGCATGGTTCCGTGAGGGTAGTGAACGTCCATTGGTCCTGATTGCTGGCGGCACTGGTTTTTCCTATGTGCGTTCAATTTTATTGGCGGCATTAGCCGAGCAACCTGACCGTGAAGTATCTATCTATTGGGGTGGGCGCGAAGCCGTGCATTTATATGATCTAAACGAGCTGGAAGCGCTGTCAATTAAGTATCCACAGTTGAAAGTTATCCCAGTGGTAGAGCAGCCGGAAGATGGGTGGCGTGGCCGCACAGGAACGGTATTGAGTGCTGTATTACAAGACTATGGCTCTCTTGCTGAGCAAGATATCTATATCGCTGGCCGTTTTGAAATGGCTAAAATTGCTCGTGAGCGTTTTTGTGCTGAGCGCGGCGCTCAGGAAGCGCATATCTATGGTGATGCTTTCGCCTTTATCTAATATACCAGTCATATTTGAAGCTGCATCGGTGTTAGCTGCCTTAGTGCAACTTCAATTATTTTGGGTATATTAAAATTTTATCCATATTGTTGTTTGTATCGCGGATAAAAAAAGCCCGCCCCTGACAGGCGGGAAAACGGCAACTAAACACCAGGTACAGCGGTTATAAGGGCCTGTATTCAGGCCCTTAATATTTTTCAGATTAATTCGTTTGGAGGTTATACGCGTTCAAAAATGGTCGCAATGCCTTGGCCTAAACCGATACACATGGTTGCCAAACCGAACTGCACGTCACGGCGTTCCATCAGATTAAGTAAGGTGGTAGAGATACGAGCACCTGAACAACCCAGTGGATGGCCTAATGCAATAGCGCCCCCATTCAGGTTCACTTTGTCATCCATGCTTTCCAGCAGACCCAACCCTTTCAGGCAAGCCAGCGACTGAGCTGCAAACGCTTCGTTTAATTCAAATAAACCAATATCTTCCAAGGTTAGCCCGGCACGTTTTAATGCCAATTGGCTAGCGGGCACGGGGCCATAACCCATGGTTGACGGATCGCAACCCACCACGGCCATTGAGCGAATACGGGCTCGCGGTTTTAAACCTAATGATTTAGCTCGGGATTCACTCATGATAAGCATGGCAGAAGCGCCGTCGGATAATGCAGATGATGTTCCGGCAGTCACCGTGCCATTGACCGGATCAAAGGCTGGGCGCAATGCTGCCAAACCTGCGAGATTAGTTTCCGGGCGAATAACTTCATCGAAATCAAAACGTTTCAGGATACCATCAGCATCATGCCCATTGGTGGCGACAATCTCACTGGCAAAATGCCCCGTCTGAGTCGCGGCATAAGCGCGTTGGTGAGAGCGAACAGCAAATTCATCTTGAGATTGGCGGCTGATATTGTAGATTTTTGCCAGCATTTCAGCAGTTAATCCCATCATTCCGGCGGCTTTAGCCACAGTTCGGCCCATACCAGGATGGAAGTCCACACCGTGATTCATTGGCACATGACCCATATGCTCTACGCCACCAATCAAACTGATTTGTGCATCACCCACCATGATGGCTCTGGCACCATCATGTAAAGCTTGCATTGATGAACCACACAGGCGATTAACAGTAACGGCTGGTACGCTATGGGGGATTTCTGCCAGTAAAGAAGCATTGCGAGCGATGTTAAAACCCTGCTCCAATGTCTGCTGCACACAACCCCAATAGATATCGTCAATTTCGGCCGCGTTTAGCCCAGGATTACGGCTCAGAACCTCACGCATTAAGTGAGCGGAGAGATCTTCAGCCCGAACCTGACGGAATGCGCCCCCTTTGGAGCGGCCCATAGGTGTACGGACGGCATCAATAATGACTACATTTTCCATATTTTCAGACCTCATGCCGGTTGACTGGTAGAAACATCAAGCAGCGCTGCTGCCACAGGATAATAGCTTTCGTTGTGTTCAGCTTTGGCTCTCAGCCCTGCGGGGACTTGATACAGCGCGCCAAGGTGAGCATAGCGCTGGGCCATTTCGACATAGTTTGTACTGCCGATAGTATCGAGATAACGGAACACGCCCCCGTGGAAAGGAGGGAAGCCAAGACCATATACCAACGCCATATCACCTTCGGCTGGGCTGGCAATAATGCCTTCTTCCAGGCATCGCACCACTTCATTGATCATCGGTATCATGGTGCGGGCAATAATATCGTCGTCACTGAATTTCTGAATCGGTTGGCTAACTGTTGCCAGCAAGTTATCCACAATTTCGTCATTTTCTTTACGCGGCTTACCTTTTGCATCTTGGGTATAGCGGTAGAAGCCTTGGCCATTTTTTTGGCCAAATCGTTGGTTATCGAACATCACGTCAACCGCATCGCGATAATCTTTGTTCATCCGATCAGGGAAGCCAACGGCCATCACGGCTTGTGCATGGTGTGCGGTATCAATACCCACGACATCTAGCAGATAGGCTGGTCCCATCGGCCAGCCAAACTGTTTTTCCATCACTTTATCAATTTGGCGGAAGTCAGCACCGTCTCTAACCAACATGCCAAAGCCAGCCAGATAAGGGAATAACACGCGGTTAACGAAGAAGCCTGGGCAATCATTAACCACTATTGGTGTTTTACCCATTTGTGTGGCGTATGCCACCACCGCAGCGATGGTTTTATCTGAGGTTTTGCTGCCACGAATGATTTCAACCAACGGCATGCGGTGCACGGGGTTGAAGAAGTGCATACCGCAGAAATTCTCAGGGCGTTTAAGTGATTTTGCGAGTTGGTCGATAGGGATTGTAGAGGTATTAGAAGCAAGTACCGTATCTTCGCCGATCAGTGCTTCAGCCTCTGCCAGCACCGCAGCTTTGATTTTGGGATTTTCCACTACCGCTTCCACAATGACCTGAGCACGCTCAATGCCGGTGTAATCCAGAGTGGGTTGGATAGTCGCTAAAATGTTTGCCATTTTCAGGCCATCCACTTTGCCGCGTTCCAACTGTTTATTCAGTAATTTGGCCGCTTCGTTCATCCCCAGAATCAGGGATTTGTCATTAATATCTTTCATAATGACTGGCACACCTTTCAGTGCTGACTGATAGGCAATCCCACCCCCCATAATCCCGGCGCCCAAAACTGCTGCTTGTTTCGGTGCACTAACACCTTTCGACAGTTTTTTCGCCTGCCCTTTCACAAATTGGTCGTTGAGGAATATCCCAACTAACGCGCGTGCTTCATTGGAACCTGCCAACGGGACAAAACTGTTGGTTTCCAGTTTCAATGCTTCAGCTCGGCCAAGTTTAGCGGCAGCTTCGATGGTTTTTACTGCAACCAGTGGTGCTGGGTAGTGCTTCCCGGCGACTTGCATCACCATGCCTTTAGCAATGGTAAAGCACATGGCCGCTTCAGTTGAATTGAGTTTCAGTGGGTCAAGTTTCGGCTGACGCGCGGCTTTCCAGTTCAGCTTGCCGTCAATCGCCTGTTTCAGCATGATTAGGGCGGCATCGGCCAGTTTTTCGGGGATGACAACGGCATCAACCAAACCAATTTTTAATGCTTCAGCGGCATTCACATCTTTGCCTGCGGCAATAATTTCTAATGCACTGTCCGCACCTAACAAACGTGGTAACCGCACAGAACCGCCAAAGCCTGGCATGATGCCCAACTTGGTTTCCGGCAGACCGATCCGTGTTTCTGGCGAGGCAACACGGAAATCTGTGGCCAGAATACATTCACAGCCACCACCTAATGCATATCCATTGATCGCAGAAATGGTCGGAACCGGTAAATCTTCCAGACGGTTGAAAATATCATTAGCAAAAACCAACCACTGGTGCAGCTTTTCTGGTGGGGCATTAAACAGGGATAAAAATTCGGTGATATCGGCACCGACGATAAAGGCCGCTTTGGCGGAGCGCAACAGCAACCCTTTGAGTTCGCTTTGTTTCTCTAACACCGTTAGGGCTTCACCCAGATTGGCTACAGTTTTAGTATCCAGCTTATTTACTGAACCCGGTGCATCAAACACCAACTCGGCAATGCCGTTTTCCAACCAGTGAAGCTGTAGTGTTTCGCTTTGGTAGAGCATATCTATCTCCTGAATAAGCGCATGTGATCTGGTATGACCAGATATTCAGGAAGTGTGGATATTTTGTTAACGAATTGCAAATAAGAGATTGATTTTTTGCAGTGAAGATCACAGTCATTCAGATGGGGTAATTGATTTCTATCATATTTATTCGCAGTGGATTGGAGGGGGAAATATTCAGTTTTGGGGGGCGGGTAATGCATTTGATAGGCAGATAAGCGGTCGCTAAAACATGATTCTGGCGACTATGATAAGATGAAAAAAATTAAGTTCTAATAGCAAAGGGTACTGTGATGGAAACGCTGGCTTCTTTATATAACGAACATTTATCCACTCTACAACAGCGCACCCGCGATGTGCTGGAACGCCATCAGTTAGACGCTTTACTGATTCATTCCGGTGAGTTACAACGTATTTTTCTCGATGACCGTGACTATCCTTTTAAAGCCAATGCGCAGTTCAAAGCTTGGGTGCCGGTCACTCAAGTACCAAACTGTTGGTTATGGGTCGATGGGGTTAATACACCAAAATTATGGTTTTATTCCCCAGTTGATTATTGGCACAGTGTTGAGCCATTACCAGATAGCTTCTGGACCAAGGCTATCGATATCCAGCCATTAGCCAATGCAGATGATATTGCCCAGCAATTACCGGTGCAACGGGAGCGTGTGGCCTATATCGGTTATGCCCAACAACGTGCGCAGGCGCTGGGGTTTAGTGCTGAAAACATTAACCCGCAACCAGTATTGGATTACCTGCATTTCTATCGTTCTTATAAAACGGATTATGAACTGGCTTGTATGCGTGAAGCACAGAAGACGGCAGTTGTCGGCCATCGTGCAGCACATGAAGCATTCCAGTCCGGTATGAGTGAGTTCGATATCAATCTGGCCTATCTGATGGCTACCGGTCATCGTGATACTGATGTCCCTTACGATAATATTGTTGCGCTGAATGAACACTCGGCGGTACTTCATTACACCACGTTCGAACATCAGCCTCCGGCAGAAATGCGTAGTTTCTTGATGGATGCCGGTGCGGAATATAACGGTTATGCCGCAGATCTGACTCGCACTTACGCCGCAAACAGTGATAGCGATTTTGCCGCGTTGGTTAATGACCTTAATACCGAGCAGCTTGAACTGATCAAAACCATTAAAAGTGGTGAGCGCTATACCGATTACCATATCCAGATGCACCAGCGCATTGCGAAGTTATTGCGTACGCATCATCTGGTTACCGGTATCAGTGAAGAGGCCATGGTCGAACAAGGCATTACCTGCCCATTCCTGCCGCACGGGTTAGGCCATCCTCTTGGGCTACAAGTGCATGATACTGCTGGTTTTATGCAAGATGATAAAGGCACCCATCTTGGCGCACCATCCAAATATCCTTACTTGCGTTGTACGCGTATTTTACAACCGCGTATGGTACTGACTATTGAGCCGGGTCTGTACTTCATCGAATCTCTGCTGGCACCTTGGCGTAACGGTGAGTTCAGCAAGTATTTCAATTGGGAACGTATTGATGCGCTGAAGCCTTATGGCGGTATTCGTATAGAAGATAATATCGTTATTCACGATAACCGGGTTGAGAACATGACACGTGACCTGAAACTGGCCTGATGCAGCCTTATCTAATCCCTGCAAGTCCGGTGACTATCAGCGAAGAGATCAAAAAAAGTCGTTTTATCACCTTGCTGGCCCATACCAGTGGGGTGAGTGAAGCGAAAGATTTTGTTCAGCAGGTTAAGCAGCAGCATCCCACCGCCCGGCATCATTGCTGGGCTTTTGTTGCCGGCAAGCCGACGGATTCGCAGCAATTAGGTTTTTCTGATGATGGTGAGCCCTCAGGTACTGCGGGTAAACCTATCTTGGCTCAACTGATGGGGAGTGGCATTGGTGAGATAACCGCAGTAGTTGTGCGCTATTATGGTGGCATCAAACTCGGTACCGGTGGGTTAGTAAGGGCTTATGGTAGCGGTGTTCAACAAGCGTTAAAACAGATCGAAGTAAAATATAAAGTCCCACAGGTAGAATATACTTTGCAGTGTGACTATGGGCAGCTTGCCATAGTAGAAACCTTGTTACAGCAGGTTGAAGGCCAGATTATACGGAGTGAGTACGCACAATTCGTAACGCTTCATCTCTCTTTGCCAGCAACTCAAGCCAGTCAGGTTGGGGACAAATTGCGTGATCTCAGTCGTGGTACGTTGCAATTGACGCCCATTTCGCAATAATCCCCATCCAAGTGAATTGCTAAGGAACGTGCCGGAATGCATTTTCGTGCCATAACCCGTATTGTTGGTCTGCTGGTCATCTTATTCTCTGGAACAATGTTTATTCCCGGACTGGTGGCATTGATCTATCGTGATGGTGCCGGCCGTGCCTTCAGCGAAACCTTTTTTGTTGCTCTGGCAATTGGCCTCTTTCTTTGGTTGCCGAACCGAAAACAGAAGCATGAGTTAAAGCCTCGTGAGGGCTTTCTCATCGTGGTTCTGTTCTGGACGGTGCTGGGCAGTGTAGGGGCATTACCTTTCTTATTCTCAGAGCGGCCTAATCTTTCATTAACGGATGCATTCTTTGAATCATTCTCCGGGCTGACTACTACTGGCGCGACCACATTAGTAGGGTTAGATTCACTGCCGAAAGCCATTCTATTTTATCGCCAAATGCTGCAATGGCTCGGCGGTATGGGGATAATCGTGTTAGCGGTGGCTATCCTGCCTATCTTGGGGGTCGGGGGAATGCAGCTCTATCGGGCGGAAATGCCTGGCCCATTGAAAGATAATAAAATGCGGCCCCGCATTGCGGAGACAGCTAAAACCCTGTGGCTTATCTATGTCTTACTGACCATTGCTTGCGCGCTGTCTTTATGGGGGGCAGGGATGTCGGTATTTGATGCAATCTCCCACAGCTTCTCGACAATTGCGATTGGCGGCTTCTCGACCCATGACGCCAGTATCGGTTACTTCAACAGCCCAACTATTAACACCATTATCGCTATCTTCTTGCTGATTTCTGGTTGTAACTTTGGTTTGCACTTCGCGGTATTGAGTGGGCGCAGTTTAAAAGTTTATTGGCGTGACCCTGAATTCCGTATGTTTATCTTTGTCCAATTGACACTGGTCGCCGTGTGTACCTTGGTGCTTTGGTATCATAATGTCTATAAATCCGGTCTGGAGACGATAAATCAGGCATTTTTCCAAGTAGTATCAATGGCTACTACTGCGGGTTTCACCACTGACAGTATTTCAAAATGGCCGTTGTTCCTGCCGATACTCTTATTATGTTCTGCGTTTATTGGTGGTTGTGCGGGCTCAACCGGTGGCGGCCTGAAAGTTATCCGTATTCTGTTGCTCTACCTGCAAGGTTCGCGTGAGTTAAAGCGACTGGTCCACCCGAATGCGGTTTATACCATCAAATTGGGGCGGCGGGCGCTGCCGGAACGAATCCTGGAGGCGGTCTGGGGATTCTTCTCCGCGTATGCTCTGGTATTTATTATTAGCATGCTGGCTATTATCGCGACCGGTGTTGATGAGTTCTCTGCTTTCGCAGCGGTGACTGCGACGCTGAATAACCTTGGCCCTGGTCTGGGGGTGGTAGCTGATAACTTCACGTCGATGAACCCGGCCGCTAAGTGGATATTGGTGATCACCATGCTATTTGGTCGGTTAGAAGTTTTCACCCTGCTGGTTCTATTCACTCCAACATTCTGGCGTGAGTAATTCTGCATAAGGAACATTGCAATGAAAGTTCTGATTCTTTACTCCAGCCGAGATGGCCAAACACAGACTATTGCTTCTTATATAGCTAAACAGTTATCAGCGGCAGCTACCTGTGAAATACAGGACTTATCGCAGGTAGGGCAAATCGATCTGAATCAATACCAGCAAGTCATGATTGGTGCGTCGGTGCGTTATGGGCACTTCAGCCCAGTATTGAGTAAATTCGTCAACAAACACGTTGAACAACTTAATCAGATGCCGAGTGCGTTCTTTGCAGTGAATCTGACAGCACGCAAGCCGGAAAAGCGATCCCCGCAAACCAATGCCTATGTGCGTAAGTTCTTACTCAGTACCCCGTGGCAGCCAACGCTATGTACGGTATTTGCGGGCGCTTTGCGTTATCCCCGTTATCGCTGGATAGACCGGGTGATGATTCAACTTATTATGCGTATGACGGGCGGCGAAACGGATACCAGTAAAGAAGTTGAATATACGGATTGGCAACAGGTAAGCAGTTTTTCTCAGGATTTCTTGGCGCTACAGTACAAAAAATAGCAATAATGCCGTTTATCACGGCAAATCGTTGAAATAAAACGCGGTTGAAAAGTTTTTTCAAATTAGGGGTTGCAGGCTGTCAGGAACTCCCTATAATGCGCCTCCACTGACCGGGAACAACGAAACAGACTTCGCCGGGTCAGGAAGCGAAAAGAATGATTTTGACTTCGAAAGAAACCAAAGAAACTCTTGACTCTTCAGCGGGAAAGCGTATTATCTGCCTCCCGCGTTACCGTAAGATTCGCCGAAAGGCAAACGGGTAACGAACGCTCTTTAACAATTTATCAGACAATCTGTGTGGGCACTCGCAAGACGATATCGAAGCCTGTTTCGGCAGGCAGAAGAAATATCAAAGTCTTGAAGAGTGACCAAAGCAGTACACATTTGAACTTCGGTTCGAATGCTTATTTGCAGAAAGTAATCTTTGAGCATCGCTGTTTTTATTAGCAGCAAATCAAACAAATCTTAAATTGAAGAGTTTGATCATGGCTCAGATTGAACGCTGGCGGCAGGCCTAACACATGCAAGTCGAGCGGCAGCGGGAAGTAGTTTACTACTTTGCCGGCGAGCGGCGGACGGGTGAGTAATGTCTGGGAAACTGCCTGATGGAGGGGGATAACTACTGGAAACGGTAGCTAATACCGCATGACCTCGCAAGAGCAAAGTGGGGGACCTTAGGGCCTCACGCCATCGGATGTGCCCAGATGGGATTAGCTAGTAGGTGGGGTAATGGCTCACCTAGGCGACGATCCCTAGCTGGTCTGAGAGGATGACCAGCCACACTGGAACTGAGACACGGTCCAGACTCCTACGGGAGGCAGCAGTGGGGAATATTGCACAATGGGCGCAAGCCTGATGCAGCCATGCCGCGTGTGTGAAGAAGGCCTTCGGGTTGTAAAGCACTTTCAGCGAGGAGGAAGGCAGTCGTGTTAATAGCACGATTGATTGACGTTACTCGCAGAAGAAGCACCGGCTAACTCCGTGCCAGCAGCCGCGGTAATACGGAGGGTGCAAGCGTTAATCGGAATTACTGGGCGTAAAGCGCACGCAGGCGGTTTGTTAAGTCAGATGTGAAATCCCCGCGCTTAACGTGGGAACTGCATTTGAAACTGGCAAGCTAGAGTCTTGTAGAGGGGGGTAGAATTCCAGGTGTAGCGGTGAAATGCGTAGAGATCTGGAGGAATACCGGTGGCGAAGGCGGCCCCCTGGACAAAGACTGACGCTCAGGTGCGAAAGCGTGGGGAGCAAACAGGATTAGATACCCTGGTAGTCCACGCTGTAAACGATGTCGACTTGGAGGTTGTGCCCTTGAGGCGTGGCTTCCGGAGCTAACGCGTTAAGTCGACCGCCTGGGGAGTACGGCCGCAAGGTTAAAACTCAAATGAATTGACGGGGGCCCGCACAAGCGGTGGAGCATGTGGTTTAATTCGATGCAACGCGAAGAACCTTACCTACTCTTGACATCCACAGAACTTAGCAGAGATGCTTCGGTGCCTTCGGGAACTGTGAGACAGGTGCTGCATGGCTGTCGTCAGCTCGTGTTGTGAAATGTTGGGTTAAGTCCCGCAACGAGCGCAACCCTTATCCTTTGTTGCCAGCACGTAATGGTGGGAACTCAAGGGAGACTGCCGGTGACAAACCGGAGGAAGGTGGGGATGACGTCAAGTCATCATGGCCCTTACGAGTAGGGCTACACACGTGCTACAATGGCAGATACAAAGTGAAGCGAACTCGCGAGAGCAAGCGGACCACATAAAGTCTGTCGTAGTCCGGATTGGAGTCTGCAACTCGACTCCATGAAGTCGGAATCGCTAGTAATCGTAGATCAGAATGCTACGGTGAATACGTTCCCGGGCCTTGTACACACCGCCCGTCACACCATGGGAGTGGGTTGCAAAAGAAGTAGGTAGCTTAACCTTCGGGAGGGCGCTTACCACTTTGTGATTCATGACTGGGGTGAAGTCGTAACAAGGTAACCGTAGGGGAACCTGCGGTTGGATCACCTCCTTACCTAACGATACGCATTGCGCAGTGTCCACACAGATTGTCTGATGAATGTAAATGAGCAAGAGCACCTGTTGATGTCGTGAGTTTCGACTCATGCTGATGCGAAACGGTTAGATCTCGGTTTAATCGGAACTTCGTGTCCCCATCGTCTAGAGGCCTAGGACACTGCCCTTTCACGGCTGTAACAGGGGTTCGAATCCCCTTGGGGACGCCACTCCGATAATGTGTGAAAGACATTATCAACTGAATATCTTAAAGATGACTTTAACGAGTCGTGTTTAAGATATTGCTCTTTAACAATCTGGAACAAGCTGAAAATTGAAACATTACAGCTGAAATTTATCTCTCCGTAGATGTACTGAGATAAAGAGTAACCTGTAATAGAGTCTCTCAAATAATCGCAATGCCAATGGGTAATCATTGTTGCAGTGTGAGCGAGAAGACACTCAGCAAGGCGTACAGCGCACAGCAACCGGAGTGAACTTAACGTTCATGAGGATTGCGCGCACTGCACAACATAGCAGAGTGTGTTCACAGCCACACCAATAACGAAAAACACCTTTGGGTTGTGAGGTTAAGCGACTAAGCGTACACGGTGGATGCCTAGGCAGTCAGAGGCGATGAAGGGCGTGCTAATCTGCGAAAAGCGTCGGTAAGCTGATATGAAGCGTTATAACCGACGATACCCGAATGGGGAAACCCAGTGCAATTCGTTGCACTATTGCATGGTGAATACATAGCCATGCAAGGCGAACCGGGGGAACTGAAACATCTAAGTACCCCGAGGAAAAGAAATCAACCGAGATTCCCCCAGTAGCGGCGAGCGAACGGGGAAGAGCCCAGAGTCTGAATCAGTTTGTGTGTTAGTGGAAGCGTCTGGAAAGTCGCACGGTACAGGGTGATAGTCCCGTACACCAAAACACACTTGCTGTGAACTCGATGAGTAGGGCGGGACACGTGACATCCTGTCTGAATATGGGGGGACCATCCTCCAAGGCTAAATACTCCTGACTGACCGATAGTGAACCAGTACCGTGAGGGAAAGGCGAAAAGAACCCCGGCGAGGGGAGTGAAATAGAACCTGAAACCGTGTACGTACAAGCAGTGGGAGCCTACTTTGTTGGGTGACTGCGTACCTTTTGTATAATGGGTCAGCGACTTATATTTTGTAGCAAGGTTAACCGAATAGGGGAGCCGTAGGGAAACCGAGTCTTAACTGGGCGTCTAGTTGCAAGGTATAGACCCGAAACCCGGTGATCTAGCCATGGGCAGGTTGAAGGTTGGGTAACACTAACTGGAGGACCGAACCGACTAATGTTGAAAAATTAGCGGATGACTTGTGGCTGGGGGTGAAAGGCCAATCAAACCGGGAGATAGCTGGTTCTCCCCGAAAGCTATTTAGGTAGCGCCTCGTGAACTCATCTTCGGGGGTAGAGCACTGTTTCGGCTAGGGGGTCATCCCGACTTACCAAACCGATGCAAACTCCGAATACCGAAGAATGTTATCACGGGAGACACACGGCGGGTGCTAACGTCCGTCGTGAAGAGGGAAACAACCCAGACCGCCAGCTAAGGTCCCAAAGTCATGGTTAAGTGGGAAACGATGTGGGAAGGCATAGACAGCCAGGATGTTGGCTTAGAAGCAGCCATCATTTAAAGAAAGCGTAATAGCTCACTGGTCGAGTCGGCCTGCGCGGAAGATGTAACGGGGCTAAACCATGCACCGAAGCTGCGGCAGCGACACTTAGGTGTTGTTGGGTAGGGGAGCGTTCTGTAAGCCGTTGAAGGTGACCTGTGAGGGTTGCTGGAGGTATCAGAAGTGCGAATGCTGACATAAGTAACGATAATGCGGGTGAAAAACCCGCACGCCGGAAGACCAAGGGTTCCTGTCCAACGTTAATCGGGGCAGGGTGAGTCGACCCCTAAGGCGAGGCTGAAAAGCGTAGTCGATGGGAAACAGGTTAATATTCCTGTACTTGGTGTTACTGCGAAGGGGGGACGGAGAAGGCTAGGCTAGCCGGGCGACGGTTGTCCCGGTTTAAGCATGTAGGCGGAGCGACTTGGTAAATCCGGTTGCTTATCAACGCTGAGGTGTGATGACGAGCCACTACGGTGGTGAAGTAGTTGATGCCAAGCTTCCAGGAAAAGCCTCTAAGCATCAGGTAACATTAAATCGTACCCCAAACCGACACAGGTGGTCAGGTAGAGAATACTCAGGCGCTTGAGAGAACTCGGGTGAAGGAACTAGGCAAAATGGTGCCGTAACTTCGGGAGAAGGCACGCTGGCATTAGGTAATGGGACTTGCTCCCGGCGCCGAAGCCAGTCGCAGATACCAGCTGGCTGCAACTGTTTAATAAAAACACAGCACTGTGCAAACACGAAAGTGGACGTATACGGTGTGACGCCTGCCCGGTGCTGGAAGGTTAATTGATGGGGTCAGCCGCAAGGCGAAGCTCTTGATCGAAGCCCCAGTAAACGGCGGCCGTAACTATAACGGTCCTAAGGTAGCGAAATTCCTTGTCGGGTAAGTTCCGACCTGCACGAATGGCGTAATGATGGCCAGGCTGTCTCCACCCGAGACTCAGTGAAATTGAACTCGCTGTGAAGATGCAGTGTACCCGCGGCAAGACGGAAAGACCCCGTGAACCTTTACTATAGCTTGACACTGAACATTGAGCCTTGATGTGTAGGATAGGTGGGAGGCATCGAAGTGTGGACGCCAGTCTGCATGGAGCCAACCTTGAAATACCACCCTTTAATGTTTGATGTTCTAACTCGGCCCCGTGATCCGGGGTGAGGACAGTGTCTGGTGGGTAGTTTGACTGGGGCGGTCTCCTCCCAAAGAGTAACGGAGGAGCACGAAGGTTAGCTAATCACGGTCGGACATCGTGAGGTTAGTGCAAAGGCATAAGCTAGCTTGACTGCGAGAGTGACGGCTCGAGCAGGTACGAAAGTAGGTCTTAGTGATCCGGTGGTTCTGAATGGAAGGGCCATCGCTCAACGGATAAAAGGTACTCCGGGGATAACAGGCTGATACCGCCCAAGAGTTCATATCGACGGCGGTGTTTGGCACCTCGATGTCGGCTCATCACATCCTGGGGCTGAAGTAGGTCCCAAGGGTATGGCTGTTCGCCATTTAAAGTGGTACGCGAGCTGGGTTTAGAACGTCGTGAGACAGTTCGGTCCCTATCTGCCGTGGGCGTTGGAAGATTGAGAGGGGCTGCTCCTAGTACGAGAGGACCGGAGTGGACGAATCACTGGTGTTCGGGTTGTCATGCCAATGGCATTGCCCGGTAGCTAAATTCGGAAGAGATAACCGCTGAAAGCATCTAAGCGGGAAACTTGCCTCGAGATGAGTCTTCCCTGGGGCTTTAAGCCCCCTGAAGGAACGTTAAAGACTATGACGTTGATAGGCTGGGTGTGTAAGTGCAGCGATGCATTGAGCTAACCAGTACTAATGATCCGTGAGGCTTAACCTTACAACACCAAAGGTGTTTTAGATTTGAGAGATAGAAATTTTCAGCGAAGTTCCGAGATTGGGCTGGCTGGCTGTGTGTAGGATTACATAGCGGGTTAGTTTAGACAGAATTTGCCTGGCGGCCATAGCGCGGTGGTCCCACCTGATCCCATGCCGAACTCAGAAGTGAAACGCCGTAGCGCCGATGGTAGTGTGGGGTCTCCCCATGCGAGAGTAGGACACTGCCAGGCATCAAATAAAGCCGAGACCCCATGCCAAAAGCATGGGGTTTTTGCTATGGGCAGAATAGTGAAATAGGTATAAATAGTGACCTTAGAGTGGTTGCGTCGCAGGGCTCATAGTCAGACGAGTCAAATATTGCAGGGGCAGGTGAGTCAAATCCGGCCGTCACAGCGATGAATAAAATAAAAGGCTACCTTGATAGGTGGCTTTTTTTACCTTCAGTTAAAACAAAATACAATATGAGTATTATGATCGGTTAGACTAGCGCCAGAACTAGTTAGAATGAGTATCCAATGTCATGTCGAATCAACATTCCCCGCTAAAACATCTCAATACTTTTGCATTAGCAGCTTATGCGAGCAAAGTAATTAGCGTTAACTCACCTGAAGAATTGATTAATGCTTGGCATGAGTCTGTTTCTAAGCATCAGCCAGTGCTTTTACTTGGCGAAGGCAGCAACGTGCTGTTTATTGAAAACTATTCAGGAACAGTATTACTTAATCGGATTAAGGGTATCACTTCTACTGAGGATGATATTGCCTGGCACCTGCATGTTGGGGCTGGAGAAAATTGGCATCAATTGGTTTGTTATTCATTACTAAATAACATGCCAGGCCTAGAAAATCTGGCGTTAATCCCAGGTTGTGTCGGTTCTGCACCCATTCAGAATATTGGTGCTTATGGTGTTGAGCTGCAAAAGGTATGCGAATACGTTGATTTACTTGATATGGATAAGGGTACAGTGCTACGCCTTTCCGCTAAAGATTGTCAATTTGGCTATCGCGACAGCATTTTTAAGCATCACTATGGTCATGGATTTGCCATCGTAGCCGTAGGCATTAAATTGGTAAAATCATGGATCCCAACATTGGGCTATGGTGATCTAACGCGAATGGATCCATCGACAGTTACAGCAGAAGAGATATTCAACTCAGTTTGTACCATGCGGCGTAGTAAGCTACCCGATCCCGCAGTGACCGGCAATGCAGGCAGTTTTTTTAAGAATCCAGTTGTGGATGCCGCTGTAGCTGAAGAGATTGTAAAGCGCTACCCCAATGCGCCCCATTACCTGCAACCCGATGGGTCTGTTAAGCTGGCTGCTGGTTGGCTTATCGATCAATGTGCGCTTAAGGGATATCAGATTGGCGGTGCGGCGGTGCATCAGCAGCAGGCGCTAGTGTTGATTAACCTAGCAGAAGCGACAGGTCAGGATGTGATAGGCCTTGCCAGTTATATCCGTCAGCAAGTTGCTAAGAGATTTGCAATCTGGTTGGAACCAGAAGTGCGATTTATCGCAAGTAATGGTGAGGTTAATGCTGTGGAGTGTTTGTCGTGAAAGATATTAAAATCCCTTTACGGTTGATTGGCATATTAGCTGATGGTGCTTTCCATTCAGGAGAGCAATTAGGCGAAACCTTTGGGATGAGTCGTGCCGCAATTAACAAGCATATGCAAACTATCAGAGAGTGGGGACTAGATGTCTTTACTGTCCCTGGTAAGGGCTATAGTTTACCTGCACCTATTCAACTGCTTAATGAACAAACAATATTAAATTATCTCCCCGCAGGCCAGGTGGCTATCTTGCCTGTCGTCGACTCGACGAATCAATATTTATTAGACCGCATTACTGAATTGAAGTCTGGCGATGCTTGTGTGGCTGAATACCAACATGCAGGGCGAGGAAGACGGGGACGTCAGTGGATCTCTCCCTTTGGTGCGAATCTCTATTTATCTATGTTCTGGCGGCTGGAGCAAGGCCCTGCTGCTGCAATGGGATTAAGCCTGGTGGTTGGGATTGTTATGGCTGAGGTTCTACGTAAACTCGGAGCTGAGCAGGTTCGTGTAAAATGGCCAAATGACCTGTATTTAAATGATAAAAAACTGGCAGGTATATTGGTAGAACTCACAGGGAAAACAGGAGATGCTGCTCAGTTGGTAATTGGTGCCGGCATTAATTTAACAATGCGTGAATCAACGACTAACGTCATCAGTCAGGATTGGATCAACTTACAGGAAGCGGGTGTTAATATTGATCGTAATAAACTGACGGCTGAACTGTTATCTGAATTACGACTTGCAGTCGTTAAATTTGAAAACGAAGGCTTATCTGCTTTTATTTCTCGTTGGCGAGAAATGGACAATTACCTTGATCGCCCTGTGAAATTGATTATTGGCAATCAAGAGATATTTGGTATTGCTAGAGGTATTGACCAACAAGGTGCATTATTATTAGAGCAAAATGGCAATGTAAAACCTTATATTGGCGGTGAAATATCTCTACGTGGCGTTTAATCTTATAATAGATGGGAGGCTAGAACCTCCCACTTTGGCTATTTTCTCAAACGTACACTCTCAACGGCATGGTTGGCACTTTTAGTCATTATCAGACTGGCACGCTCACGCGTTGGTAGTATATTTTGCTTTAAATTCAATCCGTTAATCTCTTTCCATAATTGAGTGGCAATCTTGATTGCCTCTGCTTCAGGCAATTTAGCATAATTATGGAAATAAGAATCAGGATTGGAAAATGCACCCTGTCTAAACTTAAGGAACCTGTTTATATACCAACTTTGAAGTAAATCTTCAGGGGCATCGACATATATAGAGAAGTCTACAAAATCAGAGACAAATACATGGTGCGGATCATGAGGGTAATCCATTCCACTTTGTAGAACATTTAAGCCCTCTAATATGAGAATGTCAGGTTGCTTGATGATCTTATTACCGTCAGGGACAACATCATATATTAAATGAGAATAAACCGGCGCCGTAACATAACCTGTCCCTGATTTTACTTCTGAGACAAACTTCACCAGATTATGCATATCATAGGATTGTGGGAATCCTTTTTTCTTCATCAGCCCACGCTCATTCAGGACTTTATTGGGATAAAGAAAACCATCTGTTGTAATCAGTTCTACACTGCGATGTTCCGGCCAGCGGCTCAGTAACGCTTGCAGTAAGCGCGCGGTGGTGCTTTTACCGACAGCAACACTGCCTGCAATGCCAATGACATAGGGAATACGCTGGCCATCAGTTCCAAGGAATTGTTCCAGAACCGCCTGTCGCCGCAAATTAGAACTAATATAAAAGTTAAGCAGGCGCGAAAGTGGCAGGTATATCTGTGCCACTTCATCTAATGAAAGGTCTTCGTTAATCCCTTTGAGTTTAACGATTTCTTCTTCTGTTAGTGTCAATGGTACTGAGTCGCGCAAGGCTGCCCACTGAGTACGATCGAACTGTAGATAAGGCGTCGCTAAAGATTGATCTCTTTTTGTCATAAGCCAAATTCTGCCTGTTAACGCAGGTTGGGAAAGGCGCTGGACGCCAACTCCAGATAAGAAACAAGCTGCATATTATAGGCAGCTTGCTTTTTGGCGTAGACATTTTTGTGCTTAGTGAGTGATTTATTTGATGTACGTTGCTATTCCAATCAATTAAGAACACAGATGGTAGGTTCTACCCTTTTTATAGATAACAATCACGGTCATCAACTGGCTATGGCAGTATGTGATTGATTTACTGAAAATAAACGTTTGAAATAGATTGCGGTCGGATGATAGCTGCCATCGGGTGTGCAGGCATAATCCGGAATTTCTCCCATGCAACGATAACCTTGTGCACGGTAAAAAGATTCAGCAGGAGAACCTGCTTGAGTATCGAGATATAGCAATCCACGGCGTAGTTGAACCGCGGTACTCTCCATCGCGAGAATCAATTTGTGCCCAATACCAGTACGACGGCTACGGCTATGCACCAATAATTTCTGCACTTCGGCTCGATTTAAACCATTTGGCTTTTGGCAAAGGTCTAATTGGATAGTTCCAGTAATCCCCATCTCATCGCGTGCTATCCATAATAGTAATGCTCCTTTGGCGATGGCCGGGCGCAGACCATCGTAATAGCTCTCAGCTTCTTTCTGCGACAGAGAGCGGGAGTCATAGCCTACAGATGCCCCATGAGCTACGGCATCAATCAGTAAACTTGCCAGCTCACTGCGATATATAGGCAATGTTGCCGCATTAAGTAAAACTATCTTCATGATAAAACTCCTCAACCGCTGCTGGTCTATGCTTATGTCTATGTTTAAGCAATAAACAAGCCAAATATGAGTAGTGTGATTACCCTCATTGGAGCAATATTTTTTTAGACGAGATGCACTCAATTGGGGCACTCTCCCTTTTTTGAGGCGCAAAACTAAATTTATACTCAGTCAGTGGTACTAAAATTGGTGGCACAATGAGAGGTGAACTCATTTAAGGGGGAATTTTTCATTCATGGCGTTGATTACAAAAGCGGGTGTGCTGGATGTGAAATGAGCTAACTATGGTTAATAATACATCTGGCTTTTAAAAAGTGGCTGTTTTGTGAGCGAAAGGTCGACTTATGCAATTTTTTTGTTGCATCATAAGCTCGCTCTACCTAGAATGCGCTGCACTTGATGCCGGCATAGCTCAGTTGGTAGAGCAACTGACTTGTAATCAGTAGGTCCCGAGTTCGACTCTTGGTGCCGGCACCATTCAAGTACTAAAATTTAGGTGGGGTTCCCGAGCGGCCAAAGGGAGCAGACTGTAAATCTGCCGTCATCGACTTCGAAGGTTCGAATCCTTCCCCCACCACCATATTTACTCTTGAGTCTCAAGCCGATTCAGTGTCATGAATCTAAATGAGTTACTTAAGGGGAAGGTGAAAACCTTCGACGAAGGTTCGAGCCGAGCGTAGCGAGTCAACGACGCGCAGCGGCGGCCCGAAGGGTGAGGAGCGAAGTGACGAATAATCCTTCCCCCACCACCATATTTAACCTTGAGTCTCAGGGTGATTCAGAAGATCGAACTCCTAATACACACTCAAGGCGAGAGCACCGCTCTCGATGAAGAGTGAAGTGGCCAAGCCCTTCCTTTCAAATTTCTGCAGATTAAGTCAGGTAGCCGAGTTCTAAGATGCGGGCATCGTATAATGGCTATTACCTCAGCCTTCCAAGCTGATGATGTGGGTTCGATTCCCACTGCCCGCTCCAAGATGTGCTGATATAGCTCAGTTGGTAGAGCGCACCCTTGGTAAGGGTGAGGTCGGCAGTTCGAATCTGCCTATCAGCACCATTTCTCATTCTCTCGTCCCCTGATTTTCTTTCTGTGTTATGGATTCAGCAAGCATGCGCTTGGTTGATGTGGTGAAACCACCGATTCCGTGTCTTAGAGGGACAATCGATGTCTAAAGAAAAGTTTGAACGTACAAAACCGCACGTTAATGTGGGTACTATTGGCCACGTTGACCATGGTAAAACTACCCTAACTGCTGCAATCACCACCGTACTGGCTAAAACCTACGGCGGTAGTGCTCGTGCATTCGACCAGATCGACAACGCTCCGGAAGAGAAAGCGCGTGGTATCACCATCAACACGTCACATGTTGAATATGACACCCCGTCGCGCCACTATGCGCACGTTGACTGCCCAGGGCATGCCGACTACGTTAAAAACATGATAACCGGTGCTGCTCAGATGGACGGCGCGATTTTGGTTGTTGCTGCAACTGATGGCCCGATGCCACAGACTCGCGAGCACATCTTGTTAGGTCGTCAGGTTGGTGTTCCTTATATCCTGGTCTTCTTGAACAAGTGTGACATGGTTGACGATGAAGAATTGCTGGAATTGGTAGAAATGGAAGTCCGCGAACTTCTGTCTCAATACGATTTCCCTGGCGACGATACTCCCGTTATCCGTGGTTCAGCGCTGAAAGCGTTAGAAGGCGAGCCAGAATGGGAAGCAAAAATTATTGAATTAGCTGAGGCACTGGATAGCTACATCCCACAGCCTGAGCGTGCAATCGATAGACCATTCCTGCTGCCAATCGAAGACGTATTCTCTATCTCAGGCCGTGGTACAGTTGTCACTGGCCGTGTAGAGCGTGGCATTGTTAAAGTTGGTGAAGAAGTTGAAATCGTTGGTATTATCGATACCATTAGAACAACATGTACTGGCGTTGAAATGTTCCGCAAACTGCTGGACGAAGGCCGCGCGGGTGAGAACGTTGGTGTTCTGCTGCGTGGTACTAAACGTGATGACGTACAGCGTGGTCAGGTATTAGCTAAGCCAGGTTCTATCAAGCCACATACTAAATTCGAATCAGAAGTTTATATTCTGAGCAAAGACGAAGGCGGCCGTCATACTCCGTTCTTCAAAGGTTACCGTCCTCAGTTCTACTTCCGTACAACGGATGTAACCGGTACTATTGAATTGCCAGACGGCGTTGAGATGGTGATGCCAGGTGATAACATTCAAATGATTGTTAACCTGATTGCGCCTATCGCAATGGATGATGGTCTGCGTTTCGCAATTCGTGAAGGCGGCCGTACGGTAGGTGCCGGCGTTGTTGCTAAAGTCATTGAATAAGATTTGACGCGACATGCGATAAAAGGGCATCATTTGATGCCCTTTTTCTACGTTGTCATGCTAGAACCTATCTCATCAGTGGTTTTTTCATCATAATTACTGGTGAGATGGGCTCTGGAAATACGGCGAATAGTGCCGAGTGGTGCCGATTAGAGAGTCTCTAGAGCATCCTTCGGCTTGGTTTGCTTTGCGATGCGAAGCAAAGTTGTTGTTCTGAATCATAGTGACAGGTTGGTTTATGAGTGCGAATACCGAGGCTCCAGGGAGCGGACGCGGCCTGGAAACGGCTAAATGGCTAATCGTTGCTGTATTATTAGTTACAGCTATTGTTGGTAACTATTATTTCCGTGATTACAGCCTGCCGTTGCGTGCGTTGGCAGTTGTAGTAATTATCGCTGTTGCCGGTGCTGTTGCATTGATGACGGCAAAAGGTAAAGCCACTGTAGCGTTTGCTCGTGAAGCACGCACGGAAGTGCGTAAAGTGATTTGGCCTACCCGTCAGGAAACTCTGCATACAACGTTAATCGTTGCTGCGGTAACTGCTGTAATGTCACTGATTCTATGGGGGCTAGATGGTATCCTAGTCCGCCTGGTATCATTTATTACTGGCCTGAGGTTCTAAGATGTCTGAAGCACCAAAAAAGCGTTGGTACGTCGTTCAGGCGTTTTCCGGTTTTGAAGGCCGCGTAGCTCAATCGCTGCGTGAGCATATCAAGTTACATGACATGGAAGAGCTGTTTGGCGAAGTCATGGTTCCAACGGAAGAAGTCGTCGAAATTCGTGGTGGTCAACGTCGTAAAAGTGAACGCAAATTCTTCCCAGGCTATGTACTGGTCCAGATGGTGATGAACGATGCCAGCTGGCACTTAGTGCGTAGCGTGCCACGTGTAATGGGCTTTATCGGTGGTACATCCGATCGCCCTGCACCAATCAGTGATAAAGAAGTTGATGCGATTATGAATCGTCTTCAACAAGTGGGTGATAAACCACGTCCTAAAACACTGTTTGAACCAGGTGAACTGGTGCGTGTCAGCGATGGTCCATTTGCCGACTTTAACGGTGTTGTTGAAGAAGTGGACTACGAGAAGAGCCGCCTGAAAGTATCTGTTTCTATCTTTGGCCGTGCAACACCGGTCGAGCTGGATTTCAGTCAGGTAGAAAAAGGCTGATTCATTTTTCAGCAGTGATTGAAATTTGAGTCTTGTCTTAGGCGCGAAATTAAAATATAATTTCGCGCCTTTTGTTTTTAGATGTCTTGCTTTTTGTCATCCGTGGCAACTTATTTCATCGTAAATAATAGCGAGACAAAACACGGGGAGCCTCGAACGCGAGGCGATACTACCCAAATCGAGGAAATCGTAAATGGCTAAGAAAGTACAAGCCTATGTCAAGCTGCAAGTAGCAGCTGGTATGGCGAACCCAAGTCCACCAGTTGGTCCAGCTTTGGGTCAGCAGGGTGTTAACATCATGGAATTCTGTAAAGCGTTCAATGCTAAGACTGAAAGCATTGAAAAAGGCCTGCCGATCCCTGTTGTTATTACTGTTTATTCTGATCGCTCTTTCACTTTCGTTACTAAAACCCCGCCAGCAGCAGTTCTGCTGAAAAAAGCGGCAGGTATTAAGTCTGGTTCTGGCAAGCCGAACAAAGACAAAGTAGGGACTGTGACCGGTGCTCAGGTCCGTGAAATCGCAGAAACCAAAGCTGCGGATATGACTGGTGCTTCAATTGACGACATGATGCGTTCAATCGAAGGTACTGCTCGTTCCATGGGCCTGGTAGTGGAGGGTTAATAAATGGCTAAGCTGACCAAGCGCATGCGCGTGATCCGTGACAAAGTTGATGTGACTAAGCAATACGATATCAACGAAGCTGTTGCCCTGCTGAAAGAGCTGGCTACTGCTAAATTCGTAGAAAGTGTAGACGTTGCCGTTAACCTCGGTATCGACGCACGTAAATCTGACCAGAACGTTCGTGGTGCAACTGTGTTGCCACATGGTACTGGCCGTTCAGTACGCGTTGCTGTTTTCGCTCAGGGTGCAAACGCTGAAGCTGCGAAAGAAGCAGGCGCTGAATTGGTAGGTATGGAAGATCTGGCTGATATGATCAAGAAAGGCGAAATGAACTTCGACGTTGTTATTGCTTCCCCAGATGCAATGCGCGTTGTAGGTCAATTGGGCCAAATCTTGGGTCCACGTGGCCTGATGCCTAACCCTAAAGTGGGTACTGTTACTCCTAACGTTGCTGAAGCAGTTAAGAATGCTAAAGCAGGTCAGGTTCGTTATCGCAACGACAAAAACGGTATTATCCACACTACCATTGGTAAAGTTGATTTCGACTCAGATAAGTTGAGAGAAAACTTAGAATCTCTGGTTGTTGCGCTGAAGCGTGCTAAACCTGCTACAGCGAAAGGCGTTTATATCAAGAAAATCAGCCTCTCCACCACCATGGGTGCTGGCGTTGCAATCGATCAAAGCGGTCTGTCAGCAGTAGTGATCTAATCACGAATTGATTTTATCGCTTTACGTGGGCGTAAGGTTTGTCTAGAATCTTACGCCCATGCTTCTGTTGATGGGGTTACTTATCAGCAGAACACCAGAATTTTCGGTTGGAGCTTGGCCTTATCCAAGCCTCCGTCCAAGACCGCAGGTGTGTCGTAAGACACTTAATTTCCTGCGTAGACGGTGACAGAACCTAAAGCATTTTTTTCTTTCCTATAAAGAATTGTCCTTGCTGAATTCTGCTCACCGTGTTTCAACGCCCGTTCATTGCATTTTGTAGTGGATTGGGTGACGTGAGTTCCGGGGAATTACTCTCCGGTTAATCCAGGAGCAAGAACTAATGGCACTAAATCTTCAAGGCAAACAAGCGATTGTTGCTGAAGTTAAAGAAGTAGCCAAAGGTGCGCTGTCTGCGGTTGTTGCGGATTCTCGTGGCGTTACCGTTGACAAAATGACTGAACTGCGTAAAGCAGGTCGTGAAGCTGGCGTTCACATGCAAGTTGTTCGTAACACCTTGCTGTGCCGCATTGTTGAAGGCACTCAATTCGAATGCCTGAAAGACACGTTTGTTGGTCCAACCTTGATCGCATTCTCTTCTGAACACCCGGGCGCAGCTGCTCGTCTGTTCAAAGCATTTGCTAAAGATAATGCAAAATTTGAGGTTAAAGCAGCAGCCTTTGAAGGCGAGTTAATCCCTGCGGCTCAGATCGACCGCCTGGCAACTCTGCCAACCTACGAAGAAGCAATCGCACGTCTGATGGGAACCATGAAAGAAGCCGCTGCTGGCAAATTGGTTCGTACTCTGGCTGCGCTGCGTGATCAGAAAGAAGCTGAAGCGGCTTAATCGCCCTCACTTTTGTCAGTCACTGCTTTTTAACGTATAAACTATTTCTGTATTTTAGGAACACTTGTTATGTCAACTATCACTAAAGACCAAATTCTGGAAGGCGTTGCAGCTCTGTCTGTAATGGAAATCGTTGAACTGATCTCTGCTATGGAAGAGAAATTCGGCGTTTCAGCTGCTGCTGTTGCTGCAGGTCCTGCTGCTGCTGCTGAAGCTGTAGAAGAACAAACTGAATTCAACGTTGTTCTGGCTTCATTCGGCGACAACAAAGTTGCAGTAATCAAAGCTGTTCGCGGCGCAACTGGCCTGGGCTTGAAAGAAGCTAAAGATCTGGTTGAGTCTGCACCTGCAGTTCTGAAAGAAGGCGTGAACAAAGACGAAGCTGAGTCTCTGAAAAAATCTCTGGAAGAAGCTGGTGCTTCTGTTGAGATCAAGTAAGTTTAGCTTTGAGTTCGCAGCCTAACTTATAGGCTGATGGCTGGTGACTTTTTAGTCATCAGCCTTTTTGCGCTGTAGGGCGTTAGTCGCATTTCACACTGTTTAGCGGCTGACTAACCCCCCAATATTCCTTTCTATTTACGACTTAATATACTGCGTTCTCAGCTACGACCCACTCGGGTAGCTCGGTAGTCAAAGTAACGCGATGAAATGGTTTAAGAGTGATAGAAAAGAGTATTTCGAGAAGTGTTTCAACTTCTCATTCTAAATAATAGTGTTGCATGAACTGTCCTATGTTCGGGGCAGACAGAGTGGGTCGACTTTTCAGCGAGCTGAGGAACCCTATGGTTTACTCCTATACCGAGAAAAAACGTATTCGTAAGGATTTTGGTAAACGTCCACAAGTTCTGGACATACCTTATCTCCTTTCTATCCAACTTGACTCGTTCCAGAAATTCATCGAGCAAGATCCCGAAGGGCAGCACGGTCTGGAAGCAGCATTCCGTTCTGTTTTTCCAATTCAGAGCTACAGTGGCAATTCGGAGCTGCAATACGTTAGCTACCGTCTTGGTGAACCTGTATTTGATGTTAAAGAGTGCCAGATCCGTGGTGTGACCTATTCCGCACCGCTACGCGTTAAGCTGCGTCTGGTAATCTATGAGCGCGAAGCTCCTGAAGGTACGGTCAAAGACATCAAAGAACAAGAAGTCTACATGGGTGAAATTCCACTCATGACCGAAAACGGTACCTTTGTCATTAACGGTACTGAGAGGGTTATCGTATCTCAGCTACACCGTAGCCCTGGCGTATTCTTTGACAGTGATAAGGGTAAAACCCATTCATCGGGTAAAGTGCTGTACAACGCACGTATCATCCCTTACCGCGGTTCATGGTTAGATTTCGAGTTTGACCCGAAAGACAACCTGTTTGTCCGTATTGACCGTCGTCGTAAATTGCCTGCAACCATCATTCTGCGCGCATTGAGTTTCACCACTGCACAGATCTTGGATCTGTTCTTCGAGAAAGTGGTCTTTGAGATTCGTGACAACAAGCTGCAGATGGAATTAGTTCCAGAGCGCCTGCGCGGTGAAACGGCATCCTTTGATATTGAAGCGAATGGCAAAGTTTACGTCGAGAAAGCGCGTCGTATTACTGCGCGTCATATTCGCCAGCTTGAAAAAGACGGCATTGATCGCATCGAAGTTCCGGTTGAATACATTGCCGGTAAAGTGGTTGCAAAAGACTATATCGATACGAACACCGGTGAGCTTATCTGTGCAGCCAACATGGAGCTGTCACTGGATTTACTGGCTAAACTGAGCCAGTCTGGCCACAAGCATATCGAAACATTGTTCACCAACGACCTGGATCACGGTGCTTATATCTCCGAGACCCTGCGTGTTGACCCAACCAGCGATCGTTTGAGCGCCTTGGTTGAGATCTACCGCATGATGCGTCCTGGTGAGCCACCAACACGTGAAGCTGCTGAAAATCTGTTTGAGAACCTGTTCTTCTCTGAAGACCGCTATGATTTGTCAGCGGTTGGCCGGATGAAGTTCAACCGTTCCCTGCTGCGTGACGAAATCGAAGGTTCCGGTATCCTGAGCAAAGAAGACATCACCGAAGTGATGAAAAAGCTCATCGATATCCGTAATGGTCGCGGCGAAGTGGATGATATCGACCACTTGGGCAACCGTCGTATTCGTTCCGTTGGTGAAATGGCTGAAAACCAGTTCCGTGTAGGTCTGGTTCGTGTTGAGCGTGCAGTTAAAGAGCGTTTGTCTCTGGGTGACCTCGACACTCTGATGCCTCAGGACATGATCAACGCCAAGCCGATTTCGGCGGCGGTGAAAGAGTTCTTCGGTTCCAGCCAGTTGTCACAATTTATGGACCAGAACAACCCGTTGTCTGAGATTACGCATAAACGCCGTATCTCTGCATTGGGCCCGGGCGGTTTGACCCGTGAACGTGCTGGCTTTGAAGTTCGAGACGTACACCCGACTCACTACGGTCGCGTATGTCCAATCGAAACGCCAGAAGGTCCAAACATCGGTCTGATCAACTCCTTGTCTGTCTACGCACAGACCAACGAGTATGGTTTCCTGGAAACACCTTATCGTCGCGTACGCGATGGTGTGGTGACCGATGAAATTAACTACCTGTCTGCTATTGAAGAAGGCAATTTCGTTATCGCTCAGGCGAACTCCAACCTGGACGAAGACGGCCGCTTCATTGAAGACTTGGTCACTTGTCGTAGCAAAGGCGAATCAAGCCTGTTTAGCCGCGACCAAGTAGACTATATGGACGTTTCCACTCAACAGGTGGTGTCTGTTGGTGCTTCTCTGATTCCATTCTTGGAACACGATGACGCCAACCGTGCATTGATGGGTGCGAACATGCAACGTCAGGCGGTTCCTACTCTGCGTGCTGATAAGCCGCTGGTGGGTACTGGTATGGAACGTGCAGTAGCGGTTGACTCAGGGGTAACCTCTGTAGCCAAACGTGGCGGTACGGTTCAATACGTAGATGCATCCCGTATCGTTATTAAAGTTAACGAAGACGAAATGTATCCGGGCGAAGCAGGCATTGATATTTATAACCTGACCAAATACACCCGTTCAAACCAGAACACCTGTATCAACCAGATGCCGTGTGTGAATCTGGGTGAGCCAATCGAGCGCGGCGACGTGCTGGCAGATGGCCCATCAACAGATCTGGGCGAACTGGCATTGGGTCAGAACATGCGCGTAGCGTTCATGCCTTGGAACGGTTACAACTTCGAAGACTCCATCTTGGTCTCCGAGCGCGTGGTACAAGAAGATCGCTTCACCACCATCCACATTCAAGAACTGGCATGTGTGTCCCGTGACACCAAGCTGGGGCCAGAAGAGATAACGGCTGATATCCCGAACGTGGGTGAAGCTGCACTGTCCAAACTGGATGAGTCCGGTATCGTGTATATCGGTGCTGAAGTGACTGGCGGCGACATTCTGGTTGGTAAGGTAACACCTAAAGGTGAAACCCAACTGACGCCAGAAGAGAAGCTGTTACGTGCGATCTTCGGTGAGAAAGCGTCTGATGTTAAAGACTCTTCTCTGCGTGTACCAAACGGTGTTTCCGGTACGGTTATTGACGTACAAGTCTTTACTCGCGACGGTGTAGAAAAAGATAAACGTGCGTTAGAAATCGAAGAGATGCAACTGAAGCAGGCTAAGAAAGACCTGACTGAAGAGTTGCAGATCCTGGAAGCGGGCCTGTTTGCACGTATCCATGCAGTACTGGTTTCTGGTGGCATCGAAGCTGACAAGCTGAGCAAGTTACCACGTGATCGTTGGCTCGAACTGGGCCTGACCGACGAAGACAAGCAAAACCAACTGGAACAGTTGGCAGAGCAGTACGACGAAATGAAATCCGAATTCGAGAAGAAGATGGATGCCAAGCGTCGTAAGATCACCCAAGGTGATGATTTGGCACCAGGCGTGCTGAAGATCGTCAAGGTGTATTTGGCGGTTAAACGTCAGATTCAACCGGGTGACAAGATGGCCGGTCGTCACGGTAACAAAGGTGTTATCTCCAAAATTAACCCGATCGAAGATATGCCTTACGATGAAAACGGTACGCCGGTAGACATCGTTCTGAACCCGCTGGGCGTACCATCGCGTATGAACATCGGTCAGATTTTGGAAACCCACTTAGGGATGGCAGCGAAAGGCATTGGCGAGAAAATCAACGCCATGCTGAAGAAGCAGGAAGAAGTTGCCAAACTGCGTGAGTTCATCCAGAAAGCCTACGATCTGGGCGACAACGTTTGTCAGAAAGTTGATCTGAGCACCTTCACCGATGACGAAGTATTGCGTCTGGCTGAGAACCTGAAAAAAGGTATGCCAATTGCAACACCAGTCTTCGACGGCGCGACAGAGAAAGAGATCAAGGAACTGTTACAGCTAGGTGGTCTGCCAACTTCTGGTCAGATTACTCTGTTTGACGGCCGTACCGGCGAGCAATTTGAACGTCAGGTTACTGTCGGCTACATGTACATGCTGAAACTGAACCACTTGGTTGATGACAAGATGCATGCGCGTTCTACCGGTTCTTACAGCCTGGTTACTCAGCAGCCGCTGGGTGGTAAGGCTCAGTTCGGTGGTCAGCGCTTCGGTGAGATGGAAGTGTGGGCGTTGGAAGCTTATGGCGCCGCGTACACATTGCAGGAAATGCTTACCGTCAAGTCCGACGATGTAAACGGCCGTACCAAGATGTACAAAAACATCGTGGATGGCGATCACCGTATGGAACCAGGCATGCCGGAGTCCTTCAACGTATTGTTGAAAGAAATCCGCTCGCTGGGCATCAATATCGAGCTGGAAGAAGAGTAACTCTTCGCCAGACGGCAGACTCTTACAGCCGGGAGTCTGCTGGTGGTTCGCACTGGTCACAGGGGCGCTCAAATTTCGTTTTGAGCGCCTATCAGGTCTAACTCCGACAGGAGCCAATCCGTGAAAGACTTATTAAAGTTTCTGAAAGCGCAAACTAAGACCGAAGAGTTTGATGCGATCAAAATTGCTCTGGCATCGCCAGACATGATCCGTTCATGGTCGTTCGGTGAAGTTAAAAAGCCGGAAACCATTAACTACCGTACGTTCAAACCAGAACGTGACGGCCTTTTCTGTGCCCGTATCTTTGGCCCAGTAAAAGATTACGAATGCCTGTGCGGTAAGTACAAGCGTTTGAAACACCGTGGTGTTATTTGTGAGAAATGCGGCGTTGAAGTGACTCAAACCAAAGTGCGCCGTGAGCGTATGGGTCACATCGAACTGGCTTCTCCAACTGCGCACATCTGGTTTCTGAAATCGCTGCCATCCCGCATCGGTTTACTGCTGGATATGCCATTACGTGACATCGAACGTGTACTGTACTTCGAATCCTATGTGGTTGTTGAAGGCGGTATGACCAACCTGGAACGTCGTCAGATCCTGACTGAAGAGCAGTATCTGGACGCGTTGGAAGAGTTTGGTGATGAGTTCGACGCGAAAATGGGCGCCGAGGCGATTCAGGCCCTGTTGAAAAACATGGATCTGGAAGCTGAGTGCGAGATCCTGCGTGAAGAATTGAACGAAACAAATTCTGAAACCAAGCGTAAGAAGCTGACTAAGCGTATCAAGCTGCTGGAAGCGTTCGTACAGTCTGGCAATAAGCCAGAGTGGATGATCCTGACCGTGCTGCCTGTGTTGCCGCCAGATTTGCGTCCATTGGTTCCGTTGGATGGTGGTCGTTTTGCGACTTCTGATCTGAACGATTTGTATCGTCGCGTGATCAACCGTAACAACCGTCTGAAGCGCCTGCTGGACTTGGCGGCTCCTGACATCATCGTACGTAACGAAAAGCGTATGCTGCAAGAAGCAGTAGATGCATTGCTGGATAACGGCCGTCGCGGTCGTGCGATTACCGGCTCTAACAAGCGTCCGTTGAAGTCACTGGCTGACATGATCAAAGGTAAGCAAGGTCGTTTCCGTCAGAACTTGCTGGGTAAACGTGTTGACTACTCAGGTCGTTCGGTTATCACCGTTGGTCCATACCTGCGTCTGCATCAGTGCGGTCTGCCTAAGAAAATGGCTCTTGAGCTGTTCAAACCGTTCATCTACGGCAAGCTGGAATTGCGTGGTCTTGCTACCACCATTAAAGCCGCCAAGAAGATGGTTGAGCGTGAAGAAGCTGTGGTTTGGGATATCTTGGATGAAGTTATCCGCGAACACCCAGTGCTGCTGAACCGTGCACCAACCCTTCACCGTTTGGGTATCCAGGCGTTTGAACCGGTTCTGATCGAAGGTAAGGCAATCCAGTTGCACCCATTGGTTTGTGCGGCATATAACGCCGACTTCGATGGTGACCAAATGGCTGTTCACGTACCGCTAACACTGGAAGCTCAGTTAGAAGCGCGTGCGTTGATGATGTCTACCAACAACATCCTGTCACCAGCGAACGGCGAGCCAATCATCGTTCCTTCTCAGGACGTTGTATTGGGTCTGTATTACATGACCCGCGACTGTGTTAACGCCAAAGGCGAAGGCATGGTTCTGACTGGCCCGAAAGAAGCTGAACGTATTTATCGTGGTGGCCTGGCATCGCTACATGCTCGCGTAAAAGTGCGTATTACTGAAGAAATTCGTAATGTCGAAGGCGAAAGCATTACGCGTACCAGCATCATCGATACGACAGTTGGCCGTGCTATTTTGTGGATGATCGTCCCGAAAGGCCTGCCTTACTCTATCGTGAACCAGCCGCTGGGCAAGAAAGCTATCTCCAAGATGCTGAACACCTGTTACCGCATCCTGGGCTTGAAGCCAACGGTTATCTTTGCTGACCAGATCATGTACACCGGTTTTGCTTACGCAGCACGCTCAGGCGCCTCTGTAGGTATCGATGACATGGTTATCCCAGAAGCGAAAGCAGGGATCATCGAAGAAGCTGAAACTGAAGTTGCCGAGATCCAGGAGCAGTTCCAATCTGGTCTGGTAACCGCAGGCGAACGTTATAACAAAGTGATCGATATCTGGGCCGCGGCTAACGAACGTGTTGCCAAGGCGATGATGGATAACTTGTCTGTAGAAGATGTTGTCAACCGTGACGGCGTTGTCGAACAGCAAGTGTCATTCAACAGCATCTTTATGATGGCCGACTCCGGTGCGCGTGGTTCTGCTGCACAGATTCGTCAGCTGGCAGGGATGCGTGGTCTGATGGCCAAGCCAGATGGTTCGATCATTGAAACGCCAATCACTGCGAACTTCCGTGAAGGTTTGAACGTACTTCAGTACTTCATCTCAACCCACGGTGCGCGTAAAGGTTTGGCGGATACCGCATTGAAAACTGCGAACTCCGGTTACCTGACCCGTCGTTTGGTTGACGTGGCACAGGATCTGGTGGTAACCGAAGACGATTGTGGTACCCATAACGGTATCGTGATGACCCCGGTTATCGAAGGTGGTGATGTTAAAGAGCCACTGCGCGATCGCGTTCTGGGTCGTGTGACCGCAGAAGAAGTTATCAAGCCGGGTACGGCTGATATTCTGGTTCCGCGTAACACCCTATTGGACGAAAAATGGTGTGATCTGTTAGAAGAAAACTCCGTCGACAGCGTTAAAGTTCGTTCAGTAGTAAGCTGTGAAACTGACTTTGGTGTGTGTGCAAACTGCTATGGTCGCGACCTGGCACGTGGTCACATTATCAACAAAGGTGAAGCAGTTGGTGTTATTGCAGCGCAGTCAATCGGTGAGCCGGGTACCCAGCTTACGATGCGTACGTTCCACATCGGTGGTGCGGCATCTCGTGCGGCAGCAGAGTCCAGCATTCAGGTTAAGAACAAAGGCAGCTTGAAACTGAGCAACGTCAAGTTCGTTACCAATGCAGCGGGCAAGCTGGTTATTACTTCTCGTAATACCGAGCTGAAGCTGATCGACGAATTCGGCCGTACTAAAGAAAGCTACAAAGTGCCTTACGGTGCTGTAATGGCTAAAGGCGATGGCGCAGAAGTCCAGGGCGGCGAAACCGTTGCTAACTGGGATCCGCACATCATGCCAGTTGTGACCGAAGTGAGCGGTTTCATTCGCTTCGCGGACATGGTTGACGGCCAGACCATTACCCGCCAGACCGACGAACTGACTGGTTTGTCTTCTCTGGTAGTACTGGATAGTGCAGAGCGTACCGGTAGCGGTAAAGACCTGCGTCCGGCACTGAAAATCGTTGACGCCAAAGGCGACGATGTATTGATCCCAGGTACTGATATGCCTGCTCAATACTTCCTGCCAGGTAAAACGATTGTACAGCTGGAAGACGGCATTCAGATCGGTGCGGGTGATACCCTGGCGCGTATTCCTCAGGAATCAAGCGGTACCAAGGATATTACCGGTGGTCTGCCACGTGTTGCTGACTTGTTCGAAGCACGTCGTCCGAAAGAGCCTGCAATCCTGGCTGAAATCAGCGGGATCATCTCGTTCGGTAAAGAGACCAAAGGCAAACGTCGTCTGGTTATCTCACCGTTGGATGGTAGCGATGCATACGAAGAGATGATTCCGAAATGGCGTCAGCTCAACGTGTTCGAAGGTGAAATTGTAGAACGCGGTGACGTGGTCTCCGATGGCCCAGAATCTCCACATGACATTCTGCGTCTGCGTGGCGTTCACGCAGTTACCCGTTACATCACCAACGAAGTGCAGGAAGTTTACCGTCTGCAAGGCGTTAAGATTAACGATAAACACATCGAAGTTATCGTTCGTCAGATGTTGCGTAAAGGCACCATCGTTGATTCAGGTAGCACTGACTTCCTGGAAGGCGAGCAGGCAGAAATGTCTCGCGTTAAAATCGCTAACCGTAAGCTGGCAGCCGAAGGCAAAATCGAGGCTACGTTCACGCGTGACCTGCTGGGTATCACCAAGGCATCCTTGGCGACCGAGTCCTTCATCTCTGCGGCTTCGTTCCAAGAAACCACGCGCGTTCTTACTGAAGCGGCAGTTGCCGGTAAACGTGATGAACTGCGTGGCCTGAAAGAAAACGTAATCGTGGGCCGTCTGATCCCAGCCGGTACCGGTTACGCTTATCATCAGGATCGTGCACGCCGTAAAGCTCTGGGTGAAGTTCCCGTTGTACCGCAAGTTAGCGCGGATGAAGCAACGGCTAACCTGGCTGAATTGCTTAACGCCGGTTTTGGTAACAGCAAAGACTAATCTCTTTGTTGTTCACCAACGTAAAAACCGCTCCTTACGGGGCGGTTTTTTTTGTAAGCGTCGCTAGAACCACACAGTGACCTGTGTGGTTGTTTAAGGTAGGGTGATGTTCCAGGGAAGGAGGGACTCGAGATCACCGTCGGCGGTGAGGGTGGGCAGTTTGGTAAACACCTGCATCAGGTAGTCAAAGGGCACAAGACCATTGGCTTTCGCCGTTTCAACCAGGCTATAAAGGATGGCGCTCGACCGCGCACCGCTGCGCGTATTCGACAGCATCCAATTTTTTCTCCCAATGACAAACGGCTTGATGGCCCGCTCAGCCCTGTTGTTGTCTATGCTCAACTGCCCGTGCTCCACATAACGCACCAGCTTTGACCATTGATTCAGACTGTAGACCACGGCCGTGCCCAACAAGTGTTTCTCCGGAACCTGCGGCCTTGTTTTATCCAGCCAGCCTTTGAACTCGTCCAGCAGTGGGATGGCCTCCTGCTGGCGGCGGGCCGCAATGACATCGGCCGGCTGCCCCTTCAGCTCTCGCTCAAGGCGGTAAAGTTTCTGGATATGCGTCAGCGCCCAGTCAGCACGGCCAACTTTTCCTTTCGGCTGGGCCACTTTCGCCTCCATGAACTTGCGGCGCGCATGCGCCATGCAACCGACAACTGTCGCGTCGGTATTCGTGTAACCGGCATAACCATCGGCCTGCAGGTAACCTTCATATCCGTTGAGGAACCCGACAGGGCCGGCAGCGCCGTGACCATCCTGATAGTCATACAGTACGATAGCGGGCGGCAGACCGGGCTCCGGGCTATCACCGCCGCAGCCGTAGACCCACATGTAACATTTATCCTTTTTCACCTCCACCACCTTGAGCGTGGTGTCATCGCTCCAGATTACCTCACGCTCAAGTAAATGTTGATGAAGCAACTCAACCAGCGGGGCCAGCCGTTCTGCACATTTCAACATCCAACTGCTCATGGTCTGGCGGCTCAGCTCGATACCCAACTGGGCGAACCATTGCTCCTGGCGATAGAGCGGCAGGCTGAACTGGAACTTGCTGTTGATTATCTGGGCCAGCAGGCTGGGCGTGGCGATGCTGCGGGGTAATAAGGTTGCAGGTACAGGCACAATCAGGATGTTGACCTCGGTCCCCTGCTGCTCACATTGGCGGCAACTGTATTTAGGGCGAACATGGCGCATGACCTTGATGCTGGCCGGGATAAACTCCAGTTGCTCGCTGCATTCCTCGCCCATGCGATGCAGGGCATGACCACAGCAGGCACAGGTCTTTTCTTCGTCTGGCAGGTCGTGAAGCACCTCCTCCCGGGGAAGGCCAGGCGGTAACCGTGGACGACGGCTTTTGCGTTCGGGTGTGACGGGGTCAGCCTGAGCGTTATCTTCTTCCTCGGCGTGAGGTGGCGTCTGGGTGGCAAGGTCATCGGTCTGCTCAGCTTCGTTAAACAACGCTCCCTGACCTGGGTAGTCTTCGCTACTGGCCGCATAGAGTTTGTAACGGGCCAGCAGCCACTGTTCGACCATGCTTTGGTATTGCGCTTGCCACAGGCTCGATTTTTCCTGCCATTGGGCTGCTTGTGCTTGCCACTGGGCTACCTGCGCCTGCCAAAAAGCTTCCCGCTCCTGCAGTATTTGCTGGAGTTCATTAGGCGAGTTTGGCAGGGTATCGGGCAGTGTTTTCATGGTATGAATTATACCCTTTACTGCCCCTTAATACATTGTTATTTAACCGGTAGTTGTACTTTTTTATTAACTCAACGAGGTGTAATGCAGAGGGGGATGCCGCTGTATTTTTGTGATGTCTATCCCCTCTAACAGCCAGTGCCATTGTTGTTCATCCAACGTCAACGTATCGCCACTCAACCGGGAAGGCCATTTGAAGTGCGCCTGTTCAAGGCGTTTATACCACAGACAAAAACCGGTGGTGTCCCAGTACAGCGCCTTTATTTTGTCGTGCCGTCGATTGCAGAAGACAAACAGGGCTCCACTAAAAGGCGATAACGCCATGTGCTGTTCAACCAGTAGCGTGAGCCCGTTGATGCTTTTGCGAAAGTCCACGGGAAGGCGGTGAAGATAAATCTGCGTGGCATCGACAAACATCTTCATGGCGTGAGTTCCCGCAGTAAGGTCGCCAGCCAAAATGGAGAAAGGCTGAGGGGAAATTGCAGTGAGCAGTGTGCGAGCGTCAGTTTGATAGAATCGCACTCAACCGGAGGTAGCTCAGGTTCGGCAACAGCGGGAGTGGGTTCGACAGGCGGCGTTATCGGCAAAGAACCCTGTTTGAGCGGAGAGACAGCGATAAATGCGGGCGGCGGCGACTTGGCTTGCGCAACGAGGCGATCCTTGGCATTGAAAAAAGCGCTGCGTGAGATTTGATGGCGTTTACAGAATTGAGTTTGGTTGAGACCGGAGCGTTGTTGTGCGTCGAGCAGTTCACGCCATTCGTCGGGAGTGCGATGGTTCGTCTTTGCCATATTGCCTCTGATCTTCGGTGAATTCCAAAGACAAGCATGATGTTTCATCGCGTTAAGCGGAAGGTGCGGTACCAGCGACGTTTACTTTTTTTTTGCTTTTTTTAGGATTTAAACGGCCGGTTTATTGCAGAGAACGCCCTAAATGGCGATCCCAATCCTTCCACACCGGCTGTAACCCCGCCTGTGTCAATGCCAGTGCTACCTGCTCCGGTGTGCGATTATCATGCGGAGCAAATTGCTCAAGTTCTGGATGATTATCTGCATACCCACCAGGCTGAGTTTTGGAACCCGCACTGACATTATTAATCGCGACCGGAATGACATTGTCGCGGAAGAAAGGTGATTCACGGGTAGATAGCGACAGTTCCACATCCGGGGCAAACAATCTAAAAGCACAGATCAATTGCAGCAGTTGCGGCTCACTCATCAGAGATGCAGGCTCGATACCGCCCGCACAAGGTCGTAGTCGTGGAAACGAAATAGAGTAGCGACTTTGCCAATAGGTCTGTTGCAGATAAAACAGATGCTCCGCCAGCATATAACAGTCCGTGCGCCAACTATTAGACAGCCCGATCAACGCACCTAGTCCGATCTTGTCGATCCCAGCCCGACCGAGACGATCTGGGGTTGCCAGTCGCCAGTGAAAATCTTGCTTGTGCCCGCGCAAGTGATGTTGCTGGTAAGTCGCTGGGTGATAGGTTTCCTGATAAACCATCACACCGTCTAATCCCAACGTTTTTAGCTCCGCATACTCTTCTTGCGCCAATGGTTGAACTTCCATCATCAGTGAACTGAATCGACTACGGATGACTGGGAAGTGACGACGAAAGTAATCCATTCCTACTTTTGCCTGATGTTCACCAGTGACCAGTAGCAGATGTTCAAAGCCTAGCGCTTTGATAGCATCACACTCACGGATGATTTCTGCTTCATCTAAGGTTTTGCGCTTGATGCGATTGCTCATCGAGAAACCACAATAAGTGCAATCATTAGCACACAGATTAGAAAGGTAGAGCGGCACATAAAAACTCACCGTGTTACCAAAACGCTGGCGGGTTAATTGTTGAGCCTTCTGCGCCATCGGTTCGAGATAAGCCAGTGCTGCGGGCGAAATCAACGCCATTAAGTCGTCGCGATTCGGTTTGACGGCATTAATGGCCCGTTCAACATCAGCGGCGGTTTTACTGTTAATACGCAGAGAAATATCATCCCAATCTAATTGTTGCCAGTGTTGGCTGAAATCTTCAGACATGATGCTCCTCCTCTAACTGGCTGAGAAAGCCAGTCAGTGGGCTGGTGGCAATGGCCTTGCCAAACTGTTGGTTGCCAAGCCCCGCCTGACGCGCCAATTCACCGGATTCAACCGCCAAACGGAAAGCATGCGCCATGTGTACGGGTGAGCGTGCCACGGCAATTGCGGTATTGACCAGCACGGCATCAGCTCCCAATTCCATTGCCTCAAGCGCATGGCTTGGCGCACCAATTCCAGCATCGACTACCACGGGCACTTTGGCCTGCTGGATAATGATTTGCAGAAAGTCGCGGGTACGTAAGCCCAAATTTGAGCCAATCGGTGCACCCAATGGCATGACGGCAGCGCAGCCTGCTTCTTCCAGCCGCTTGCACAATACCGGGTCCGCACCACAGTAAGGCAAAACAACAAATCCCTCTTTCACCAGTATTTCGGCGGCTTTCAGGGTTTCTATTGGGTCAGGCAGTAAATACTTCACATCGGGATGAATTTCCAATTTTATCCAATGGGTACCCAGCGCTTCACGCGCCAGACGGGCGGCAAATACAGCCTCTTGCGCAGTTTTGGCCCCCGAGGTATTAGGCAGCAAACGCACACCTAATTGTTGCAAGGGCGCAAGAATTGCATCGTTCCCTGCCCGTAAATCAACCCGTTTCATCGCCATAGTAATCAGTTGTGACCCCGAGGCGCGCAATGCTTCCAGCATTAGTTCCGGGGTGGAGAATTTTCCCGTACCGGTAAATAAACGTGAGGTAAAAGTGGTATCGGCGATCTTCAGCATGTCAGCCCCCGGCAATCGCTTGGAATAGCAAAATGTTATCACCCGCGTGTAACTGGCATTTTTCCCAGTCAGTGCGGGGGACGATGACCTGATTAATTGCCAGAGCCGTACCCGGCTGGTGGCGTTTGAGCTGATTGAGCAGCATTGCCGCAGTGATATTGCTCACCACTTCTAATGGCTGATCATTGAGCACAATCTGTATATAACCCGTTTTCACTGTGCACCTCCGCAGGCAGGGCAATGCTTGGCCCGAGTCAGTTGCAGGGTGCTCCAGCTCTGCTGCTTGCCATCGAATAAGCGTAATTTCCCGCTCAGTGCCGACGGCAGTCCTGCCAACATCTTGATGGCCTCCAGTGCTTGCAAGGTACCAATGACGCCGACCACCGGCCCCAATACGCCAGCAGTACGGCAGTTACGTTGTGGTAATTCTTTATCGGGATATAGACAGGTGTAGCAGCCTTGAGAATAAGGCGGCTCAATCACCAGCAATTGCCCGCTGAATCCCACGGCACTACCGCTAATTAATGGTTTTTGTGCAGTGATACAGGCTGAATTTACCTGATGGCGCGTCTCCATGTTGTCGCTGCAATCCAGCACCAAATCAGCGTTAGCTACCGCATCGGCCAATGCCGCACCTAGCAGCCGCGTATCAAATGGGACAATTTCAATCAACGGATTGAGGCTTTGCAAATGACGTTGGGCTAACCGTGCTTTACTTTGATTAGCTGAGGATGTTTGGCTGATATCTGTGGTGCGATACAGGATTTGGCGCTGTAAATTGGTCAGTTCCAGTTGGTCATCATCAGCCAGTAATAGCTTACCGACACCGGCTGCCGCCAAATAGAGCGCAGCAGGCGAACCAAGGCCGCCAAGGCCGATAATCAGCACACAGGCACTTTTCAGCTTCAACTGGCCCTCAGGGCCGATATCCTCCAGTAATAACTGGCGGCTGTAGCGCAAGAATTCGCTGTCACTCAACTCATACTTGTTTGTCATCAGCCAGCTCCTTGCCCTCAATCAGGTGCAGTAATTGTGCTGTTGCCTGCTGCCAATCGTCACTCAGGGTAATGGCACTGACGACCGCTACACTACCGACACCCGTGGCCAGGACCGCCGGTACGCGCTCAATGCTGATACCGCCGATGGCAACGGTCGGGTAGCCTGGCGTGTTGTCGACCATCTGCTTGAGTACCGTCAACCCTTGTGGTGATGACGGCATTTGCTTGGTTTGTGTGGGGAAGATGTGGCCCATGGCGATATAAGAGGGCCGGACAGCTTTAGCTATCGCCAGTTCCTGCTCATCATGGGTTGATACGCCCAGCCGTAATCCAGCTTGCTGAATCGCGGCCAAGTCGGCTGTTTCCAAATCTTCCTGACCCAGATGAACACCATAGGCACCATGCTTAATCGCCAGCCGCCAATAATCATTGATAAATAAGCGTGCCTGATAGCGTTTGCCTAACGCTATGGCAGCGGCAATGTCTTGTTCTACCTGCGCATCATCTAACTCTTTGATACGTAGTTGTATTGTGGTTACACCTGCGGCAAGCAGGCGCTCTATCCAAAGTAGGCTATCGACGACGGGATAGAGACCAAGACGCTGTACCGTCGCAGGGAAACCTTTCTTTGCAGAAAATGAGGCATGATTAGACAGGTTCATTATTGGCCTCGCTCTTGAGGTTAACGGGGCTGTGATACAGCTCGCTGCCGCGAGAGCGGAACTCCGCTGACATCTGTTCCATACCTGATTGTAAAATTTCGATCGGTTGGGCTGCTGTTTCTTGTGTCGCTGCTAGCTCTTGCGTCACAGCCTGTTCTTGCGTAGCGGCATAGTCGCGGACTTCCTGAGAGATTTTCATCGAGCAGAATTTCGGCCCGCACATTGAGCAGAAGTGGGCCACTTTGCCGGACTCCTGCGGTAGGGTTTCGTCGTGATAGGCTCGTGCGGTTTCTGGATCAAGCGCCAGATTGAACTGATCTTCCCAGCGGAATTCAAAGCGCGCTTTCGACATGGCGTTATCGCGGATCTGCGCACCGGGGTGGCCTTTGGCCAAGTCTGCGGCATGGGCGGCGATTTTATAAGTAATAAGACCTTGTTTCACATCCTCTTTATTAGGCAGGCCAAGATGTTCTTTCGGTGTGACGTAACACAACATGGCGCAACCGAACCAGCCAATCATGGCGGCCCCAATACCTGAAGTGAAATGATCATAACCCGGCGCAATATCCGTAGTTAGCGGGCCTAAGGTATAGAATGGCGCTTCATGGCAGTGTTCCAACTCTTCCGTCATATTGCGGCGAATCATCTGCATCGGCACATGACCGGGGCCTTCAATCATCACCTGGACATCATATTCCCAGGCGATTTTGGTCAATTCACCCAAGGTATGCAGCTCAGCGAACTGGGCTTCATCATTGGCATCCTGAATGGAACCAGGGCGTAGGCCATCACCCAGTGACAGTGAGACATCATAGGCCGCACAGATCTGGCAGATTTCGCGAAAATGCTGATACAGGAAGTTTTCCTGATGATGGGAAAGGCACCACTTCGCCATAATTGAACCGCCACGGGAGACGATACCGGTCAAGCGTTTGGCAGTCATCGGCACATAACGCAGCAACACACCGGCATGGATAGTAAAGTAATCCACCCCTTGCTCGGCCTGCTCCAACAGCGTGTCACGGAACATTTCCCAGGTTAGGTTCTCGGCCACACCATTTACTTTTTCTAATGCCTGATAGATAGGAACGGTACCAATAGGGACCGGGCTGTTACGCAGGATCCATTCGCGGGTTTCATGGATATAGCGTCCCGTGGACAAATCCATTACGGTATCTGCACCCCAGCGGGTTGACCACACCAGTTTTTCTACTTCCTCTTCGATGGAGGAGGTCACCGCAGAGTTACCGATATTGGCGTTCACTTTCACTAAAAAGTTACGACCAATAATCATTGGCTCAGATTCTGGGTGGTTAATATTGGCGGGGATGATAGCTCGGCCCGCCGCCACTTCCTGACGTACAAATTCAGCCGTGATATTTTCTGGCAGGTTAGCGCCAAAAGCCTGTCCTGGATGCTGCTGGCGTAGTACCTCACCGCGAATACGTTCACGGCCCATATTTTCTCGCAGCGCGATAAACTCCATCTCTGGCGTGATGATACCCTGACGGGCGTAATGCAGTTGGGTGACGCATTTGCCTGTGATAGCTTTCTTCGGGTGTGGCAGATGCTCAAAACGCAAATGATCCAAGCCTTCGTCGGCCAAACGTTGTTGGGTGAAGCCAGAACTGACAGAGGTCAGTGCGGCGCTATCCTGGCGTTCAGCTATCCAGCTATCGCGTAATTTGGGTAACCCGCTGTGAACATCCAGTTTGGCATTTGAGTCACCATATGGGCCGGAAGTGTCATACACCGGGATGGCTTCGTTATCTTCATAGCGTGGTGCGTCTTTGCCACCGCCAATCAGTGTCGGACTGAGCTGGATTTCGCGCATCGGTACCAGAATATCTGGCCGTGAGCCTTGTAGGTAAATACGTTGGGAGTTGGGGAAAGTGACACCTTGCAAAGTATCAATAAACTGTTGAGCTTGTTCACGTTGTTGTTTACGTGGAATAGGTTTACGTGGGCGTGATGAACTTTTAGTGGTTGTATTATTAGACATAGCAATTCCTACCAGTGTGGTTTATAGGGAAAATTGCTTGTCTGGAGCTTGGCGGGAGTAACGATGTTGGCCAGTAACCGGCAGCTACCTGTAAGGATAAAGACCGGGCCTGTAGCGATAAATTACTCTTGTTCCCTTCGCGGGTATTAACCCGATCAGGTTCCGCGGATCCCGAATTAACGGTCTCAGCCTGCGTTTGCTTTCCTAAGAAAACAGGTGCTAGGCACTCCGACAAGAAACCCCAGTATATGAGGTTGAATTAAAACTACAAGCCCGTGCTGTTCAGCGGGCTATTTTACCGGCCCTGTTTGAATAACTGGCTGGGCGGCTTGCCATGACTCGGCTGCCCATTGAATCAATTGATCTTCCAAGCGGAAACGGGCATCAAGGGCTTCGCCGATATCAGATAATGCTTGTTGAAACTCGATACAACTGTCCTGATCGATCTCAATGTTGGTATAACGATCATGGAATGTCATGATCGTTTGAGTATTATTTTTTAACGCAGGATACACTTTGGTCGTCAGCGCCATTTTTGGGCTAGACGCGCCTTCCACCTGTTTGATAATTCTGTCATAGATATGAAAATGCCCGGAAGAGAGATAATCCACTAAATTATGGCAAAAGTTCTCCAGCGCTTTTTCGTTAAGCGGGGTATGCTTTTCTTTTTGCGGCTTAATACCGATCACTGTGCAATATGAAACTAACAGTTCTTTACGCGCATGAAGCCATTGATCAATTAATTCATTACTGCCGCCAACGCGTTGAGTCAGGCTTTCTAGTCGGTTGAGCATGAACGACTCCGTGAGTAAGGAAAAGTAATAGTGGGTTACAAAAATGTAACAAGCCGGATTCTAGATTGCCAGTGAAGTCGAGGTTGTGCAACAACGATATGGAACTACAACTTACAGGTAAAGAAAGTGGCTGGTGGATTGTCAGTCATGAAAACAAATTATGGTTGCCGAAAGGGGAGTTACCACAAGGTAATGCCGCTAATTGGTCATTGCAGGGCGCAGCGGCAAGGCAAATCGGTGAATGGCAAGGGCAGGCGGTATGGTTGATCCGTCAGATGATGTCTACTGATATGGGTTCCGTGCGGCAATTACTGGATGTGGATCGCGGCTTGTTCCAATTGGCTGGGCGTGGTGTGCAACTGGCAGAGTTTTATCGTTCTCACCGTTTTTGTGGTTATTGCGGTCACCAAATGCAGGCCAGCCGTTCCGAGTGGGCTTGTCTGTGTAATCACTGCCGTGAGCGCTATTACCCACAAGTCGCCCCTTGTGTGATTGTTGCCATTCGCCGTGATGATGAAATTTTATTGGCGCAGCATGTACGGCATCGTGGCGGCATTAATACCGTATTGGCAGGCTTTGTCGAAGTGGGTGAGACTCTGGAGCAGGCGGTTTCCCGTGAAGTTTTAGAAGAAAGTAATATTCACATTAAAAATCTGCGCTACGTAACATCACAGCCTTGGCCGTTCCCCCATTCACTGATGATGGCGTTTATGGCCGAGTATGACAGTGGTGAATTGCGACATGACCCTAAAGAGCTGCTAAATGCCGGTTGGTATCGTTATGACCAATTGCCATTACTGCCGCCGCCAGGCACCGTAGCACGACGATTAATTGAAGATACCGTGGTGTTATGCCGCGAGCACCGTGAGTTGATCTAATCAGAAGGGAGTGCTGAAGCGCTAACCTCATAGCCGACGCAGTTTAAACCCCACGAGAGTGAGTCATTATCACGCCCTTAATAGCGGCGGCAGTTAGCAGGAAAGTATTATCTGACATGCTACAATATGGTCCGCTAAAAGATGGCCGCCAGATAATTAAGGGAGCTCCACCATGAATGAGTTGAAAAACGATCGCTATCTGCGAGCCTTATTGCGTCAACCGGTAGATGTAACGCCGGTATGGATGATGCGTCAGGCGGGCCGTTATTTGCCGGAATATAAAGCTACCCGCGCGGTTGCCGGGGATTTTATGTCGCTGTGCAAAAATGCGGAACTGGCTTGTGAAGTGACGATGCAGCCATTACGTCGCTATCCATTGGACGCCGCGATTCTGTTTTCAGACATTCTGACCATCCCCGATGCTATGGGGCTGGGGCTCTATTTTGAAACCGGTGAAGGCCCACGCTTCCAATCCCCGATTACTTGTCGCGCCGACGTCGAAAAGTTACCCATCCCCGACCCAGAACAGGAATTGGGTTATGTGATGAACGCGGTAAGAACCATTCGCCGTGAGCTGAAAGGTGCGGTGCCATTAATTGGTTTTTCCGGCAGCCCATGGACGCTGGCAACCTATATGGTTGAAGGTGGTAGTAGCAAAGCGTTTACCAAACTGAAGAAAATGATGTATGCCGAGCCGCAAACCCTGCATCTGCTACTGGATAAACTGGCCGATAGCGTCATCTTGTATCTCAATGCGCAAATCAAAGCTGGCGCTCAATCTGTGATGGTGTTTGATACTTGGGGCGGGGTACTGACAGGGCGTGATTATCTTGAATTCTCCTTGAACTACATGCATAAAATCGTCGATGGCCTGATCCGCGAAAACGACGGGCGTCGGGTGCCGGTGACCTTGTTCACCAAAGGTGGCGGGCAATGGCTGGAAGCAATGGCTGCTACCGGTTGTGATGCATTAGGGTTGGATTGGACCACGGATATCGGCGATGCGCGCCGTCGGGTGGGTGATAAGGTCGCTCTGCAAGGCAATATGGACCCCTCTGTGCTATACGCACCACCTGCCCGTATTGAGCAGGAAGTGAGTACTATTCTCGCAAGTTTTGGCCAGGGTGAAGGGCATGTGTTTAATCTGGGGCACGGCATTCATCAGGATGTCCCGCCAGAACATGCAGGGGCTTTTGTTGATGCAGTGCATACATTATCAAAGCCTTATCATCAAAACTAATCGCTTATACCCAAAGTCATTGGGGCGGCAGGTAACCGTACTGTAGCTTCAAGCTCGAGGGAGGTTGGCCGATGATAGATACCAAAGCGTTACGGGCAGAACAGTTACAACGAGCATCTGAAATTATTCTTCACGATGATTTTGATAGTGGGTCAGTGCACTTTATTGCCGGTGCGGATGTTGGTTTTGAGCAGCAGGGGGAGATTACCCGTGCTGCTATCGCGATTTTGCGTTATCCCTCGCTAGAACTGGTGGAATATCAGGTTGCCCGCGTGGCAACTTCACTGCCGTATATCCCCGGTTTACTCTCTTTCCGTGAATATCCTGCATTATTAGCCGCCTGGGAGCAGTTGCAGCAACGGCCTCAACTGGTGTTTGTTGATGGGCAAGGTATCGCACATCCGCGTCGTTTAGGCGTTGCCAGCCATTTTGGGCTGTTGGTTGATGTCCCGACCATTGGTGTCGCCAAAAGTCGCCTGTGTGGGCACTCTCTGCCGCTAGAGAGCGATAACGGCGCATTACAACCACTCATTGATGGTGATGAGCAACTTGGCTGGGTGTGGCGCAGCAAAGTCCGTTGCAATCCACTGTTTATCTCGCCCGGTCATCGGGTCAGTGTTAGCAGTGCTTTGGCGTGGGTACAGGCTTGCATGGCGGGCTACCGTTTGCCTGAGCCAACCCGTTGGGCTGATGCTATCGCCTCAAACCGCCCGCAATTTCAGCGTTGGGTGCGGAAAAATCCTGATTTACTTGGCAACCATAGGGATATGATTTAATTTCGGGTACACTGCCGCGCAGATAATGAATAATGAGAACTTATAATGATACGTAATCCGATTCATCTACGTCTCGAGAAGCTAGAAAGTTGGCAACACCTGACTTTCATGGCTTGCTTATGCGAGCGGATGTATCCCAACTATCAGCAATTTTGTCTGGAAACTGAATTTGGCGACCCGGCTGTTTACCGGCGCATTCTGGACCTGATCTGGGAAACTTTGGTCGTAAAAGACGCAAAAGTTAACTTTGATAGCCAGTTAGAGAAGCTGGAAGAGGCAATTCCTTCAGCCGATGACTATGCTATCTACGGTGTTTATCCTGCCATCGATGCCTGTATTGCATTGGGCGAGGCCATCCATTCGCGTTTGAGTGGTGAAACACTGGAACATGCTGTCGCTATCAGCGAAGCATCAATTCGTACCGTTGCAATGTTGGAAATGACGTTGGCCGGTAAAGAAATGACCGATGAAGAACTGAAAATTTTGCCTGCGATTGAAGAAGAATGGGATATCCAATGGGAGATTTTCCGTCTGTTAGCTGACTGTGAAGAGCGCGACTTAGATCTGATAAAAGGGCTACGATCTGACCTGCGGGAAGCGGCTGTTAGCAACATTGGCATAAATTTAACGCAATAAGGCAAGAAAACGTGATTTAACGCCTGATTTGTCACGTCTTAAGGCTTCACATCTGCCCCCTGTCTGTTCTACATTTGGGGGGCGAAAAAAAGTGGCTATCGGTGCGTGTATGCAGGAGAGTGCTGTCCATCGGCATATCCGTCGCACTCGATGCTTTGCAAACGATAAACACACTGTAAGGATAACTTATGAATAAGACTCAACTGATTGACGTAATCGCGGACAAAGCGGACCTTTCTAAAGCACAAGCTAAAGCTGCTTTGGAATCCACACTGGCTGCAATTACCGAATCTCTGAAAGACGGTGATCCAGTACAATTGGTTGGTTTTGGTACTTTCAAGGTAAACCATCGTAATGAGCGCACTGGCCGCAACCCACAGACTGGTAAAGAAATCAAAATTGCTGCAGCTAATGTGCCAGCGTTTGTTTCTGGTAAAGCACTGAAAGATTCTGTTAAATCTTAATAGTGTGTCAGTGAAAATAATAAGCAGGGGGGTGGCAAAGCCCCTTTTGTTTATGCAGCGGGTGCTGATGACCCTCGGTTTAGCCTTTGGTCTCAGCGCCTGTAGCAGTCAGTCAGGTTCCCCTCAATTTAGTGCCAGCGGATATATCGCCGATAGCGGTGTCGTTCGTTTATGGCGTCAGGATAATGCGCAGCAGCAGCCACAAGTGCTGATGAGCGTCTACAGCCCCTATTCCGGGGACAACACTCGCGTAACCTTCTACGAATATCAAAATGGCATTTTGCGGGAAATTCGGCGCAACGATTTGGGTCATAACCCGCAGAGCGTCGAGCTGCGTTTTGATGAACAAGGACAGGTGAGTTTTATGCAGCGCCAGTTGGCCGAACGGCGTGAGCAGCTCTCTGCGGATAATATCGCGGTCTATCAGTTGGAAGCGAAACGAATTCTCGAACAGAGCAGTGCACTGCGCGCCGGAAATGTCAGGTTAATTCAGGGACAGTGGCGAGATGGTGTGGTTACCACCTGTGATAAGAAGACGTTGCGATTGAAAGTTGACGATAACTCACAGGCATGGCTGAGCAAACGGGGAGAGGGCAGTGCGCAACCTCTGGGCGTCGCGTGGTTGGATTCGTCGGAGGGTCAGCAATTGCTGTTGGTTGCCAATCAGGACTTCTGCCGCTGGGAGCCGACAGCCGGTAGTTTGTGAGACCTGATAAGAAGCAGGGCACAGCAAGCTGCGCCCGTAGAATACAAGGGTAGATTTATTTACCGCGAGCAATCGCCCGATAACCAATGTCTTTACGGTAGAAAGCCCCTTCCCACTGAATATTTTCAGCTAACCGATACGCGTTTTGCTGTGCCTGGGCGACGGTGGCACCCAGCGCAGTTACACACAATACGCGACCGCCGCTAGTGACGACTTCATTATTGCCATTCAGTTTGGTTCCGGCGTGGAACACTTTACCGTCAGCTACCTCCTGCTGTGGTAATCCATGAATGACATCACCGTGGCGATAATCTGCCGGATAACCGCCAGCGGCCAACACCACACCCAGCGATGGACGCTCATCCCAGTCAGAGGTCTTCTCATTCAATTTGCCTTGCGCACCGGCTAAGCACAATTCAACCAAGTCTGAACGCATGCGTAGCATGATGGGTTGAGTTTCCGGGTCACCAAAGCGACAGTTGAACTCAATCACTTTTGGTTGCCCGTCAGCGGAAATCATCAGACCGGCATAGAGGAAGCCGGTATAGACATTACCTTCTGCCGCCATACCGCGCACTGTCGGCCAGATAACACTTTCCATCACTCGCTGATGAACTTCATCAGTGACTACCGGTGCCGGGGAATATGCCCCCATACCACCGGTATTCGGGCCGGTATCACCATCGCCAACCCGCTTATGGTCCTGGCTGGTGGCCATTGGTAATACATTTTCACCATCAACCATCACGATAAAGCTGGCTTCTTCGCCGTCGAGAAACTCTTCCACCACGATACGGTGGCCTGCATCACCAAAGGCATTGCCTGCCAGCATGTCATGAACGGCGGTTTCTGCTTCTTCCAACGTCATCGCAACAATCACGCCTTTACCGGCGGCCAGCCCATCTGCCTTAATCACGATCGGTGCACCGATTTCACGAACATAGGCTAAAGCAGGCTCCACCTCGGTGAAGTTCTGGTAAAACGCAGTTGGGATATTGTGGCGCGCCAGGAAGTCTTTCGTGAAAGCTTTAGATCCTTCCAACTGAGCCGCGGCTTGCGTTGGCCCAAAAATGGTCAAACCGGCTGCGCGGAAAGCATCAACCACACCAATAACTAACGGTGCTTCCGGGCCGACAATGGTCAGGCCAATATCATGGTTCTGGGCAAAGGCCAACAGACCCGCAATATCCGTTGCCGCGATATCGACATTTTCTAAACCAGATTCTAGCGCTGTGCCGGCATTGCCCGGTGCGACATAAATTTTGCCCGCTAAAGGCGACTGTGCTGCTTTCCAGCCCAGCGCATGTTCACGCCCGCCATTACCAATAATCAAAATATTCATCAGATGACTCCGTTAAGCGGGTTAATTAATGGCGGAAATGGCGCATGTCGGTAAAGATCATAGCGATGCCATGCTCATCAGCCGCAGCAATGACTTCATCGTCACGGATTGAACCGCCCGGTTGGATAACACAACTGATCCCGACAGATGCAGCAGCATCGATACCGTCACGGAACGGGAAGAAAGCATCGGAGGCCATGGCAGAACCGGCCACTTCTAATCCTTCATCCGCTGCTTTGATACCAGCGATTTTGGCAGAATAGACACGGCTCATTTGGCCTGCGCCTATACCGATAGTCATATTGTCGCGCGCATAGACAATGGCATTGGATTTTACGAACTTGGCTACTTTCCAGCAGAACAGTGCATCACGCAGTTCTTGCTCCGTCGGCTGGCGCTTGGACACCACACGCAGATCGGCTGCAGTCACCATACCTAAATCGCGGTCTTGGACCAGCAAACCACCATTGACGCGTTTGAAGTCCAGACCGGTAGCACGCTCCTGCCACTGGCCACAGGTCAGAACACGGACATTTTGTTTGGCGGCGAGCAATGCCAGTGCTTCAGCGCTGACCGCGGGTGCAATAATGACTTCAACAAACTGGCGGCTGATAATGGCGCTGGCGGTTTCGGCATCCAATTCACGGTTAAAGGCAATAATGCCGCCGAAAGCAGAGGTTGGGTCAGTTTTATAGGCTTTTTCATAAGCGGCGAGCAGAGAATCAGCAATCGCCACGCCGCATGGGTTGGCATGTTTGACGATCACACAGGCAGGCTCACTGAACTCTTTCACACATTCTAACGCCGCATCGGTATCTGCGATGTTGTTATAGGAGAGCGCTTTACCCTGTAATTGCTGTGCGGTAGCCACAGATGCCTCTTTAACCTCTTCTTCTATATAGAAGGCCGCTTGCTGGTGGCTGTTTTCACCATAGCGCATATCTTGTTTCTTTATATAGTTAAGATTCAGGGTGCGTGGGAAGTGGCCTGATGGTTGCTCTGTGTCACCATGATAAGCTGGCACCAGCGCGCCGAAGTAGTTGGCGATCATGCTGTCGTAGGCGGCGGTATGTTCAAACGCCTTGATAGCCAGATCAAAGCGGGTTGGATACGTCAACGAACCCTCATTATTATCTAGCTCAGTAATAATGGCGGGGTAGTCACTACTCTTGACCACGATAGCGACATCTTTATGGTTCTTGGCAGCGGAGCGCACCATGGTAGGACCACCGATATCGATATTCTCAACTGCATCTTCCAGTGAGCAATCCGGGCGAGCAACTGTCTGAGCGAACGGATATAGATTCACGACAACAATATCAATCGGCTGAATGCCATGTTGAGCCATGATGCCATCATCCTGACCACGGCGCCCCAAGATGCCGCCATGCACTTTTGGATGCAACGTTTTAACGCGTCCGTCCATCATTTCCGGGAAACCGGTATAGTCAGAAACCTCAGTGACGGGCAGACCCGCATCGGCCAGCAGGCGGGCAGTTCCACCGGTGGAAAGTAACTCGATGCCACGCTGAGAAAGTGCGGCGGCGAATTCGATGATACCGGCTTTGTCAGACACACTGAGTAGAGCACGGCGGATTGGGCGGCGTTGTTGCATGGTTTTATCCCTTGGCTTTGGAGTCGCAGTTATTCTTCGCAATCATTCAATAGAGCGTTATCTGAATCCTACCTTCTTATATAGATAACTATATAGAGAGGAACAAACTCAGATAACGTCCCAAATAGGGAGCAATGCCACTCTTTGCTGCTTTCAGCAGGGCGATTCATCCTCTACCACAATAAAATACGCTTTATCCTGAGTGGTATTCCCCAGTTTTATAAAAAATCACATCATGTCATCGATATTTTGCCGACAAGGTCACTCTTTTTCGCCGCGGGGAATTGTAGCGAAAACGATTGCGTGATGCTCGTCAATTTTGAGTGCAGATTCAATCTGTGGATAAGTTTGTGCACAACTGGGTATAAAGCGGGGTTTTGCTGTGGAATGCAGCAAACAGTCATTTTTATTGAAATTAGCGGTTGCGGGCGGCGCGGAACTCCCTATAATGCGCATCCATCGAGACGGCACACAACGAATCAAGTAGTTAAGTGACCGGCAAAGAGAACAGAGAAATTCAACAAAATTAGTAGTTGACTCTGAATGAGGAAAGCGTAATATGCGCACCTCGCGTTACCAACCACCGGTTGCTAACGCACTGCTCTTTAACAATTTATCAGACAATCTGTGTGGGCACTCGCAAGACGATATCGAAGCCTGTTTCGACAGGCAGAAGAAATATCAAAGTCTTGAAGAGTGACCAAAGCAGTACACATTTGAACTTCGGTTCGAATGCTTATTTGCAGAAAGTAATCTTTGAGCATCGCTGCTTTTATTAGCAGCAAATCAAACAAATCTTAAATTGAAGAGTTTGATCATGGCTCAGATTGAACGCTGGCGGCAGGCCTAACACATGCAAGTCGAGCGGCAGCGGGAAGTAGTTTACTACTTTGCCGGCGAGCGGCGGACGGGTGAGTAATGTCTGGGAAACTGCCTGATGGAGGGGGATAACTACTGGAAACGGTAGCTAATACCGCATGACCTCGCAAGAGCAAAGTGGGGGACCTTAGGGCCTCACGCCATCGGATGTGCCCAGATGGGATTAGCTAGTAGGTGGGGTAATGGCTCACCTAGGCGACGATCCCTAGCTGGTCTGAGAGGATGACCAGCCACACTGGAACTGAGACACGGTCCAGACTCCTACGGGAGGCAGCAGTGGGGAATATTGCACAATGGGCGCAAGCCTGATGCAGCCATGCCGCGTGTGTGAAGAAGGCCTTCGGGTTGTAAAGCACTTTCAGCGAGGAGGAAGGCAGTCGTGTTAATAGCACGGTTGATTGACGTTACTCGCAGAAGAAGCACCGGCTAACTCCGTGCCAGCAGCCGCGGTAATACGGAGGGTGCAAGCGTTAATCGGAATTACTGGGCGTAAAGCGCACGCAGGCGGTTTGTTAAGTCAGATGTGAAATCCCCGCGCTTAACGTGGGAACTGCATTTGAAACTGGCAAGCTAGAGTCTTGTAGAGGGGGGTAGAATTCCAGGTGTAGCGGTGAAATGCGTAGAGATCTGGAGGAATACCGGTGGCGAAGGCGGCCCCCTGGACAAAGACTGACGCTCAGGTGCGAAAGCGTGGGGAGCAAACAGGATTAGATACCCTGGTAGTCCACGCTGTAAACGATGTCGACTTGGAGGTTGTGCCCTTGAGGCGTGGCTTCCGGAGCTAACGCGTTAAGTCGACCGCCTGGGGAGTACGGCCGCAAGGTTAAAACTCAAATGAATTGACGGGGGCCCGCACAAGCGGTGGAGCATGTGGTTTAATTCGATGCAACGCGAAGAACCTTACCTACTCTTGACATCCACAGAACTTAGCAGAGATGCTTCGGTGCCTTCGGGAACTGTGAGACAGGTGCTGCATGGCTGTCGTCAGCTCGTGTTGTGAAATGTTGGGTTAAGTCCCGCAACGAGCGCAACCCTTATCCTTTGTTGCCAGCACGTAATGGTGGGAACTCAAGGGAGACTGCCGGTGATAAACCGGAGGAAGGTGGGGATGACGTCAAGTCATCATGGCCCTTACGAGTAGGGCTACACACGTGCTACAATGGCAGATACAAAGTGAAGCGAACTCGCGAGAGCAAGCGGACCACATAAAGTCTGTCGTAGTCCGGATTGGAGTCTGCAACTCGACTCCATGAAGTCGGAATCGCTAGTAATCGTAGATCAGAATGCTACGGTGAATACGTTCCCGGGCCTTGTACACACCGCCCGTCACACCATGGGAGTGGGTTGCAAAAGAAGTAGGTAGCTTAACCTTCGGGAGGGCGCTTACCACTTTGTGATTCATGACTGGGGTGAAGTCGTAACAAGGTAACCGTAGGGGAACCTGCGGTTGGATCACCTCCTTACCTAACGATACGCATTGCGTAGTGTCCACACAGATTGTCTGATGAATGTAAATGAGCAAGAGCACCTGTTGATGAGGGTGATGATTGTGTAATAAGACCTCGGTATCGAGTTTTTACTGCATCAGTCGTTCGAATGTGTCACCACATTTTCACCTTTACACAAAAATACTGAATCAGTGATTCAGTAGAAATTTTTGTGTCCCCATCGTCTAGAGGCCTAGGACACTGCCCTTTCACGGCTGTAACAGGGGTTCGAATCCCCTTGGGGACGCCACTCCGATAATGTGTGAAAGACATTATCAACTGAATATCTTAAAGATGACTTTAACGAGTCGTGTTTAAGATATTGCTCTTTAACAATCTGGAACAAGCTGAAAATTGAAACATTACAGCCGAAATTTATCTCTCCGTAGATGTACTGAGATAAAGAGTAACCTGTAATAGAGTCTCTCAAATAATCGCAATGCCAATGGGTAATCATTGTTGCAGTGTGAGCGAGAAGACACTCAGCAAGGCGTACAGCGCACAGCAACCGGAGTGAACTTAACGTTCATGAGGATTGCGCGCACTGCACAACATAGCAGAGTGTGTTCACAGCCACACCAATAACGAAAAACACCTTTGGGTTGTGAGGTTAAGCGACTAAGCGTACACGGTGGATGCCTAGGCAGTCAGAGGCGATGAAGGGCGTGCTAATCTGCGAAAAGCGTCGGTAAGCTGATATGAAGCGTTATAACCGACGATACCCGAATGGGGAAACCCAGTGCAATTCGTTGCACTATTGCATGGTGAATACATAGCCATGCAAGGCGAACCGGGGGAACTGAAACATCTAAGTACCCCGAGGAAAAGAAATCAACCGAGATTCCCCCAGTAGCGGCGAGCGAACGGGGAAGAGCCCAGAGTCTGAATCAGTTTGTGTGTTAGTGGAAGCGTCTGGAAAGTCGCACGGTACAGGGTGATAGTCCCGTACACCAAAACACACTTGCTGTGAACTCGATGAGTAGGGCGGGACACGTGACATCCTGTCTGAATATGGGGGGACCATCCTCCAAGGCTAAATACTCCTGACTGACCGATAGTGAACCAGTACCGTGAGGGAAAGGCGAAAAGAACCCCGGCGAGGGGAGTGAAATAGAACCTGAAACCGTGTACGTACAAGCAGTGGGAGCCTACTTTGTTGGGTGACTGCGTACCTTTTGTATAATGGGTCAGCGACTTATATTTTGTAGCAAGGTTAACCGAATAGGGGAGCCGTAGGGAAACCGAGTCTTAACTGGGCGTCTAGTTGCAAGGTATAGACCCGAAACCCGGTGATCTAGCCATGGGCAGGTTGAAGGTTGGGTAACACTAACTGGAGGACCGAACCGACTAATGTTGAAAAATTAGCGGATGACTTGTGGCTGGGGGTGAAAGGCCAATCAAACCGGGAGATAGCTGGTTCTCCCCGAAAGCTATTTAGGTAGCGCCTCGTGAACTCATCTTCGGGGGTAGAGCACTGTTTCGGCTAGGGGGTCATCCCGACTTACCAAACCGATGCAAACTCCGAATACCGAAGAATGTTATCACGGGAGACACACGGCGGGTGCTAACGTCCGTCGTGAAGAGGGAAACAACCCAGACCGCCAGCTAAGGTCCCAAAGTCATGGTTAAGTGGGAAACGATGTGGGAAGGCATAGACAGCCAGGATGTTGGCTTAGAAGCAGCCATCATTTAAAGAAAGCGTAATAGCTCACTGGTCGAGTCGGCCTGCGCGGAAGATGTAACGGGGCTAAACCATGCACCGAAGCTGCGGCAGCGACACTTAGGTGTTGTTGGGTAGGGGAGCGTTCTGTAAGCCGTTGAAGGTGACCTGTGAGGGTTGCTGGAGGTATCAGAAGTGCGAATGCTGACATAAGTAACGATAATGCGGGTGAAAAACCCGCACGCCGGAAGACCAAGGGTTCCTGTCCAACGTTAATCGGGGCAGGGTGAGTCGACCCCTAAGGCGAGGCTGAAAAGCGTAGTCGATGGGAAACAGGTTAATATTCCTGTACTTGGTGTTACTGCGAAGGGGGGACGGAGAAGGCTAGGCTAGCCGGGCGACGGTTGTCCCGGTTTAAGCATGTAGGCGGAGTGACTTGGTAAATCCGGTTGCTTATCAACGCTGAGGTGTGATGACGAGCCACTACGGTGGTGAAGTAGTTGATGCCAAGCTTCCAGGAAAAGCCTCTAAGCATCAGGTAACATTAAATCGTACCCCAAACCGACACAGGTGGTCAGGTAGAGAATACTCAGGCGCTTGAGAGAACTCGGGTGAAGGAACTAGGCAAAATGGTGCCGTAACTTCGGGAGAAGGCACGCTGGCATTAGGTAATGGGACTTGCTCCCGGCGCCGAAGCCAGTCGCAGATACCAGCTGGCTGCAACTGTTTAATAAAAACACAGCACTGTGCAAACACGAAAGTGGACGTATACGGTGTGACGCCTGCCCGGTGCTGGAAGGTTAATTGATGGGGTCAGCCGCAAGGCGAAGCTCTTGATCGAAGCCCCAGTAAACGGCGGCCGTAACTATAACGGTCCTAAGGTAGCGAAATTCCTTGTCGGGTAAGTTCCGACCTGCACGAATGGCGTAATGATGGCCAGGCTGTCTCCACCCGAGACTCAGTGAAATTGAACTCGCTGTGAAGATGCAGTGTACCCGCGGCAAGACGGAAAGACCCCGTGAACCTTTACTATAGCTTGACACTGAACATTGAGCCTTGATGTGTAGGATAGGTGGGAGGCATTGAAGTGTGGACGCCAGTCTGCATGGAGCCAACCTTGAAATACCACCCTTTAATGTTTGATGTTCTAACTCGGCCCCGTGATCCGGGGTGAGGACAGTGTCTGGTGGGTAGTTTGACTGGGGCGGTCTCCTCCCAAAGAGTAACGGAGGAGCACGAAGGTTAGCTAATCACGGTCGGACATCGTGAGGTTAGTGCAAAGGCATAAGCTAGCTTGACTGCGAGAGTGACGGCTCGAGCAGGTACGAAAGTAGGTCTTAGTGATCCGGTGGTTCTGAATGGAAGGGCCATCGCTCAACGGATAAAAGGTACTCCGGGGATAACAGGCTGATACCGCCCAAGAGTTCATATCGACGGCGGTGTTTGGCACCTCGATGTCGGCTCATCACATCCTGGGGCTGAAGTAGGTCCCAAGGGTATGGCTGTTCGCCATTTAAAGTGGTACGCGAGCTGGGTTTAGAACGTCGTGAGACAGTTCGGTCCCTATCTGCCGTGGGCGTTGGAAGATTGAGAGGGGCTGCTCCTAGTACGAGAGGACCGGAGTGGACGAATCACTGGTGTTCGGGTTGTCATGCCAATGGCATTGCCCGGTAGCTAAATTCGGAAGAGATAACCGCTGAAAGCATCTAAGCGGGAAACTTGCCTCGAGATGAGTCTTCCCTGGGGCTTTAAGCCCCCTGAAGGAACGTTAAAGACTATGACGTTGATAGGCTGGGTGTGTAAGTGCAGCGATGCATTGAGCTAACCAGTACTAATGATCCGTGAGGCTTAACCTTACAACACCAAAGGTGTTTTAGATTTGAGAGATAGAAATTTTCAGCGAAGTTCCGAGATTGGGCTGGCTGGCTGTGTGTAGGATTACATAGCGGGTTAGTTTAGACAGAATTTGCCTGGCGGCCATAGCGCGGTGGTCCCACCTGATCCCATGCCGAACTCAGAAGTGAAACGCCGTAGCGCCGATGGTAGTGTGGGGTCTCCCCATGCGAGAGTAGGACACTGCCAGGCATCAAATTTAGTTGTGCTGATATGGCTCAGTTGGTAGAGCGCACCCTTGGTAAGGGTGAGGTCCCCAGTTCGACTCTGGGTATCAGCACCAGTTACATGGGTTAAAGTTCGGTAGTAGTAGAAAAGAATTTACCTGGCGGCAATAGCGCGGTGGTCCCACCTGACCCCATGCCGAACTCAGAAGTGAAACGCCGTAGCGCCGATGGTAGTGTGGGGTCTCCCCATGCGAGAGTAGGACACTGCCAGGTATCAAATCAAGTAAAGACCCCATGCCAAAAGCGTGGGGTTTTTGCTTTTGTGCTATCCGAAAATAGATGTTAGTGACGAGTTTGTTGTATGCTGAAAATGTAGCTAAATCACAGATAGCCCTCAAAAATAGAGTCATAGAAAATGATAACCCTCTGCATTTGTAGAGGGTTTTTGCATTTTGGCAGTATCGAAAATATATGCCGACTGTTCACTGCACTAAGTGCTATTGAGATGGTGGTAATGAAACATTTTCAGGTTGTGGCAGATCACTCGACTTTTTACTGAAAACCCGCTATCTTCAGGCATCTAGAAGTCTAAACGTATAAACGGATATATTGAGGATATAGGCATGCCAATTAGGGTTCCTGATGAATTACCCGCAGTGAGTTTCTTACGCAATGAGAATGTCTTTGTGATGACCTCATCGCGCGCGAAAACTCAGGAAATTCGTCCCCTGAAGGTGTTGGTTCTGAATCTAATGCCTAAAAAAATTGAGACGGAGAATCAATTCCTACGTTTACTCTCTAACTCACCCTTACAGATTGATATCCAATTGCTGCGCATTGATAGCCGTGAGTCAAAAAATACGCCCGCAGAGCATCTGAATAACTTCTACTGTGACTTTGAAGATATCCAGGATCAGAATTTTGATGGGTTGATCGTGACTGGCGCACCTCTCGGTTTAGTTGATTTTTGTGACGTCGCATACTGGCCACAGATCGAGCGTATTATTGCTTGGGCAAAGGACCACGTGACCTCAACCTTGTTCGTATGCTGGGCGGTACAGGCGGCCTTAAATATCCTGTATGGCATTCCTAAGATGACTCGCGAGGCCAAACTCTCTGGTATTTACCAGCACCAAACTCGAGAGCCACTGGCACTGCTCACCCGAGGGTTTGATGAAACATTCCTGGCACCTCATTCTCGCTATGCCGATTTCCCACTTGAGGTGCTTAAGCAATATACAGATTTGGATATCCTGGTCTCATCAGAAGAGGCTGGAGCTTATTTGTTTGCCAGTAAAGATAAGCGAGTGGCTTTTGTTACCGGTCATCCTGAATACGACGTCGACACGCTAGCGGGTGAATATCAGCGTGATGTGGCCGCCGGTCTTAACCCACAAGTTCCACTCAATTACTTCCCTGATGACGATGCTTCTTTACCACCAAAAGCATCGTGGCGTAGCCACGGTCATCTGCTGTTTGCGAACTGGCTGAACTACTACGTGTACCAAATCACCCCATTTGATTTGCGCCATATGAATCCTACGCTCGACTGACTTTTTATCACCTCAAATGTTAATAAAGGCGGCTGAATCGATGCCGCCTGTCTATTATTCCCCAGTAAAAAAGCTTATTCCCCTTCGATAAACTGGTCTGATCTCTTTGCTAAACAATGAGTTATCTTCGAAAAACGCTAGTAATGGAAGCCTATTCCTATCTGTCTATAACACATACCTATGTTAACAATATGATAAATAAAGATTAAAAAAATATTTTAAATAAAAATGGAAATCGTTTTTGATTTTAATGATTAATTGATTATTCTTAGTCCTGTCGGGGTGAAAAATAACCATGAAATCCAGCCTTAAATTTCCAGCCGGAAGGCATTACCCGATAAGAATCCAAGAGTGACGCTACGTTAGCGTTGATGTGAATGAAGTGAGATTGGTAAGGGGAAGGGTAATGACACAACAGTTAGTTGGCACGGAGTTAGTTTTCACACCGCATTTTAATGCTGCTGAGCGGCAAGTTTTGCCAGATGAGACCATCGAATTTTTGACCGAATTGGTGGTGAAGTTTGCTGAGCCGAGGAACAAACTCCTTGCTGCACGGGCATCGTGGCAACAGACCATTGATCAGGGTGCTTTACCTGATTTTATTTCGGAAACCAATTCCATTCGTGATGGTGACTGGAAGATTCAAGGTATTCCTACAGACTTACGTGACCGCAGAGTGGAAATCACCGGGCCGGTTGAGCGCAAGATGGTGATTAATGCCCTCAATGCCAATGTGAAAGTCTTTATGGCCGATTTTGAAGATTCATTAGCACCGAGCTGGGATAAGGTTATCGAGGGTCAAATTAACCTGCGTGATGCGGTAAAAGGCACAATTTCTTATGCAAATGAATCTGGCAAAATTTATCAGTTAAAACCTAATCCTGCCGTATTGATTGCCCGGGTTCGCGGCCTGCACTTGCCAGAGAAACATGTTAAATGGCAAGGGGAAGCAATCCCCGGAGGCTTATTCGATTTCGCATTGTATTTCTACCATAACTATAAGCAATTACTGGCCAAAGGTAGCGGCCCTTATTTTTATTTACCAAAAATGCAATCCTATCAGGAAGCCGCCTGGTGGAGTGATGTTTTCAACTTTACTGAGCAACGTTTCGATTTACCACAAGGCACCATCAAAGCCACGGTATTAATTGAAACATTACCCGCAGTATTCCAGATGGACGAGATCCTCTACCACCTGCGCCATCATATTGTTGCTCTCAATTGTGGCCGTTGGGACTATATCTTTAGTTATATCAAAACGCTGAAGAATCACAGTGATCGTGTATTACCGGATCGCCAGTCAGTGACGATGACGAAACCTTTCCTCAGTGCCTACTCTCGCCTGCTGATCAAGACATGTCATAAGCGTGGTGCGTTGGCGATGGGCGGCATGGCGGCCTTTATCCCGAATAAAGATGCAGAAAAGAATGCTCTGGTACTGGATAAAGTTCGTGCTGACAAAGAGTTGGAAGCCAGCAATGGCCATGACGGTACTTGGGTTGCGCACCCAGGGCTGGCAGATACCGTGATGGAGGTCTTCAATCGGGTATTAGGTTCACGGCCAAATCAGTTAGAGGTCACGCGTGAGCAGGATAAACCGATCACGGCTGCTGAGTTATTGGAGCCTTGCACTGGCGATCGTACTGAAGAAGGGATGCGAGCCAATATTCGGGTGGCAGTGCAATATATTGAGGCATGGATCTCTGGCAATGGGTGCGTACCAATTTATGGCCTGATGGAAGATGCCGCAACAGCAGAGATTTCGCGTACTTCTATTTGGCAATGGATCCATCACCAGAAAAGCTTGAGTAATGGCCAGACGGTGACCAAAGAACTGTTCCGCAGCATGTTGAGTGAAGAAATGCAGGTAGTGAAGCTTGAGCTTGGCGCAGAGCGCTTTGATGGCGGGCGGTTTGAAGAAGCCGCGCGTCTGATGGAGCGAATTACAACACAAGACGAGCTTATCGACTTCCTGACGCTACCAGGCTATGCATTACTGGCCTAAAACACTCTTCGTCCTTGAAGCCGCAGCGGTGTTAGCTACGTTCGTTCACCCGAATCACTGACTTGTGTCAGCTCATCGGGATTCGTTCGCTTGCTGCCTACCTGCAACTCCAATGACTTTGGGTATCACACCCTATTTAACCCTACAAAATTGAATAATAAGGAATATCGCCATGACTACCTCTCGTACTCAACAAATTCAGCAGTTGGAACAGGAATGGACATCGCCGCGCTGGAAAGGTATCACCCGACCATATAGCGCAGAAGAGGTGATTAAACTGCGCGGTTCAGTAAATCCTGAATGCACGCTGGCGCAGCACGGAGCACATAAACTGTGGGAATTACTGCATGGTGGTGCGCGCAAAGGGTATATCAACTGTCTCGGTGCGTTAACCGGTGGTCAGGCTCTGCAACAAGCGAAAGCCGGTGTTGAGGCAATTTATCTGTCGGGCTGGCAGGTTGCCGCCGATGCGAATACCGCCTCTAGCATGTATCCCGATCAGTCGTTATATCCAGTAGACTCGGTCCCTGCGGTGGTTAAAAGAATTAATAATAGCTTCCGCCGCGCGGATCAGATTCAGTGGTCGAATAATATTGAACCGGGTAGCAAAGGGTATACCGACTATTTCCTGCCGATTGTGGCTGATGCTGAAGCCGGTTTTGGTGGTGTGCTGAATGCTTTTGAATTGATGAAAGCTATGATTGAAGCTGGCGCGGCGGGGGTGCATTTTGAAGACCAACTGGCTGCGGTGAAGAAATGTGGTCATATGGGCGGTAAGGTGTTGGTGCCGACTCAAGAAGCGATTCAAAAATTGGTTGCTGCCCGTTTAGCCGCCGATGTTCTGGGTGTGCCAACCTTGTTGATTGCCCGTACTGATGCTGATGCGGCTGATTTACTGACTTCTGATTGCGACCCATATGACAGTGAATTCGTGACCGGCGAGCGCACAGCCGAAGGCTTCTTCCGCACACATGCCGGTATTGAGCAAGCGATCAGCCGTGGTTTGGCCTATGCCCCTTATGCTGATTTGGTCTGGTGTGAAACCTCTACGCCGGACCTGGAACTGGCTAAACGCTTCGCGCAGGCGATTCATGCGAAATTCCCTGGTAAATTATTGGCTTATAACTGCTCGCCATCATTTAACTGGAAAAAGAATCTGACCGACCAGCAGATTGCCAGCTTCCAGGATGATCTGTCGGCGATGGGTTACAAATACCAGTTTATTACCCTGGCAGGCATCCACAGCATGTGGTTCAACATGTTTGATTTAGCCCATGCTTATGCGCAGGGCGAAGGCATGAAGCACTATGTTGAGAAAGTGCAGCAGCCAGAATTTGCATCAGCTGAGCGCGGTTATACCTTTGCATCCCATCAGCAAGAAGTGGGTACGGGCTACTTTGATAAAGTCACCAATATCATTCAGGGTGGCGAATCATCGGTGACGGCATTGACTGGCTCGACGGAAGAACAGCAATTCTAAATGCGGTTTGATTGAACGCGTGTCTTTCAGGAGCCTGCATATGCAGGCTCTGTTCCGTATGGCGGGGGTGAGTATGGCGGTAAAACTGGAACGATTAATCGCTCAGACAATCTTGCAGGGCTTCGATGCACAATATGGTCGCTTTCTAGAGGTTACTGCCAGCGCTCAACACCGTTTTGAGCAGGCGGACTGGCATGCCGTTCAGCAGGCGATGAAGAAGCGTATTCACCTCTATGACCACCATGTCGGTCTGGTGGTTGAGCAACTAAAGCACATCACCGATCAGCGCTGTTTTGATGCAGAATTTCTGGCACGGGTAAAAGAGATCTACACCGAGTTGTTGCCGGATTACCCGCGTTTTGAAATTGCGGAGAGTTTTTTTAATTCTGTTTACTGCCGCTTGTTTAAGCACCGTGATTTAACGCCGGATAAGCTGTTTGTTTTCAGCTCGCAACCGGAGCGGCGCTTTCGTGAGATCCCCCGCCCGTTAGCGCGCGATTTTTCCCCAAAAGGGGATCTGAGTGGCATGTTGCAGATGGTTCTTAGTGATTTGCCGCTACGTTTGCCGTGGGAAGATCTGCCGCGTGATATCGGCTATATCACAGAGGCTCTTCGGCAAGCATTCCCTGATGAGCAACTGATAGGCGCACGGTTTCAAATCGCTAATGAACTGTTTTATCGCAATAAAGCGGCTTGGTTAGTCGGTAAGTTGCGGTTGGCTGAAGGGGTTTATCCCTTCCTGCTCCCCATCCATCACAATGAATCTGGAGCCCTATTTATTGATACTTGCCTCACCGGTAAAGCGGAGGCCAGCATTGTGTTCGGTTTTGCTCGCTCTTACTTTATGGTTTATGCCCCGCTGCCAGCGGCAATGGTGGAATGGCTACGGGAAATATTACCGGGTAAATCGACAGCTGAGCTGTATATGGCAATTGGTTGCCAGAAACACGGCAAAACTGAAAGTTATCGTGAATACCTCACCTTTGTTCATCAATCCAGTGAACAGTTTATTATCGCCCCAGGGGTTAAAGGCATGGTGATGCTGGTGTTTACCCTACCGTCATTTGATCGGGTATTTAAGGTCATTAAGGATCAGTTTGCGCCGCAAAAAGAGGTCAGCCAGGCACGAGTTTTAGAGTGCTATCAATTGGTTAAAGAGCATGACCGCGTCGGGCGCATGGCGGATACTCAAGAGTATGAGAATTTTGTTATTGATAAGCAGCGGATAAGCCCGGAGTTACTGGCCGAACTACAACGGGAAGTGCCGGAAAAGTTAGAAGATTTAGGCGACCAAATCATTATTAAGCATCTCTATATGGAGCGGCGGATGACGCCATTGAACCTTTATATGGAGCAGGCCAATGATCAGCAACTAAAGGATGCTATCGAGGAGTATGGTAATGCCATTAAGCAGTTGGCTGCGGCAAATATCTTCCCCGGTGATATGTTATTTAAGAACTTTGGTGTGACCCGCCATGGTCGCGTGGTGTTCTATGATTACGATGAAATTTGCTATATGACAGAGGTGAATTTCCGCGATATTCCGCCAGCGCGCTACCCGGAAGATGAGATGGCCAGCGAGCCGTGGTATAGCGTATCGCCCAATGATGTATTCCCTGAAGAGTTTCGTCATTTCTTATGCACTGATCTGAAAATACGGCATTTTTTTGAGGAGATGCACAGCGACCTGTTTCACGCCAGCTATTGGCGTGGGTTGCAGCAGCGTATTAAGGACGGGCATGTGGAGGATGTTTTTGCCTATCGCCGTAAGCAGCGCTTCTCACAGCGGACGTTAAATTAACGGCTACTGCGCGTGCGGATTTTGGGTTTGCGCTGTGCTCGAACTCCTCACGTATTACATATACGCTCCGGGTTCTGCGCGCAGGGCGTACCCAAACTCCTTTCGCTCGCTACGCCTTGATTGAATACAAGCGCGTAAGCGACCGGAGCGCCCCGAGGCGCGGTAAACCCGTTGATCATTGCGCTTAATCTACGGCGTCTTTACCATCTGCCTGTTCTCACCGAACGAAAAAGTTTTTATGCATTCGATTTTTTAACTAATTACGATTCCCGCCACCATAGGATTGAGTGATTTCTTTCGCAGCATGAATAACCAGTGCGCCAAGTTCGGTGACGCGGTCGTCGGTAATGCGTGATACCGGGCCGGAGATAGAGATTGCGGCAAAGGCTTCATGGTGTTCATCGAACAGACAAGCGGCGATACAACGCAAGCCGAGGGCATGTTCTTCATCATCAAATGAATAACCTTGCTTGCGAGTCAGTGCCAGATTCTCTTTCAGGCTGGCTGGATTGGTACGGGTATGTTGGGTATATGCGTGCAGCCCTTTCTTATGTAACAACTGCACTAATTGATCATCTGTCAGGGTAGAGAGAAAGGCTTTACCCGCACCGGAAGCATGCATTGGCAGTTTGCCACCAATGGGGGCTGACATGCGCATTAGCGCAGTACATTGTACTTGATCGATAATAATGGCCTGGTAGTCGCTATGGTCGAGTACCGCCAGGTTGACGGTTTCGCCTGATTCATCCATCAAACGGCGTAGCATCGGATGCACCATGGCCAGCAAATTGCGGCTTTGCAGGAAGCTACTGCCGACAATAAAGGCGTGAGCCCCCATGGTCCAAAGCCCTAAATCCCCCACCTGACGGACAAAACCTTGCTGTTGCATGGTTGTCAGCAGGCGATGAGTGGTAGAATTCGGCAACCCCGCCTGTTGTGCTAAATCCGTCAGGGCGACACTGCCTTGTGATTCGGAAATATATTCCAGTAATTTAAGCCCGCGCGTTAATGACTGAACCTGACCGGTTGCTGTCGGGGTGGTTTGTGCAGCTGCCTTGGGTTTTTTCCCCCGTTTAATCGGAATCGGTAACGCCATAAATCCACCTCTCATCTATTTTTATGGAATTCATTTTCGTTTTTCAATTATGCATGCAAACGATAGAAAACGCTCATCCGATGAGTCGGTTTCTCTACCTGAAAAAGTCTCAACTGCTAGCGGACTCATTACATTGATAACTTGTGCTAGGATGACAGACGGGTTTATACCCGTCATCTTTCAAGATGCAGGGTTGTTGGCTGCCGTCACTCACCCAAGTCATTGAGTTATCTCAACTCCTTGGGTTCATTTCGTTGCCGCCGACCTGCAACTCGAAATCTATTGGGTATATAGGGATGAATTTTTCAGCATGTCTGATACAAATAAACAACCAAGATGCGTCGGGTAATGGCAAAGCAACAGGGTAAAGAGGCGACAGACAGTGGTGGACACAGTATTAAACAATAAGGTTAAGCAATTGCATCAGCAACTGGCACAACGGATCCTGGTGCTGGACGGTGGTATGGGCACGATGATCCAGAGCTATCGGCTGGAAGAGGCTGATTATCGTGGAGCGCGCTTTGCTGATTGGCCAAGTGATCTGAAAGGCAACAACGACTTATTGGTGCTATCTAAACCGGAAGTCATTATCGCCATTCACAATGCCTACCTTGAAGCGGGCGCTGATATTCTCGAAACCAATACATTTAACTCCACCACCATTGCGATGGCGGATTATCAGATGGAGTCGCTGTCAGCCGAAATTAACTATGAAGCTGCTCGGTTGGCTCGGATTTGCGCTGATGAATGGACCGCCCGTACCCCAGAAAAGCCGCGCTATGTTGCCGGGGTTCTTGGCCCAACCAACCGTACCGCGTCGATCTCGCCTAAAGTTAATGATCCGGCGTTCCGTAATGTCAGTTTTGATCAGTTGGTTGAGGCTTATCGGGAGTCTACCCGCGCCTTGATTGAAGGTGGTGTTGATCTGATTATGATCGAGACGGTCTTCGATACCCTTAATGCAAAAGCGGCTACCTTTGCTGTTGAGTCTGAATTTGAAGCCATGGGTGTGCTGTTGCCGGTGATGATTTCCGGCACTATTACCGATGCCTCGGGCCGGACATTATCAGGCCAAACCACAGAAGCTTTTTATAACTCGCTGCGCCACGTTAAACCGCTCTCTTTTGGCCTGAACTGCGCGTTGGGGCCGGATGAATTACGTCAATATGTGGCGGAGTTATCCCGTATCTCTGAATATTATGTCAGTGCGCACCCGAATGCCGGTTTGCCTAATGCTTTTGGTGAATACGATCTGGAAGCCAAAGAGATGGCCGAACAGATTGGTGAGTGGGCACGGGCTGGATTTTTGAATATTGTCGGTGGTTGTTGTGGTACCACACCACGACATATTGCGGCGATGGTTAAAGCCGTCGCTGGCGTCACTCCGCGCCCGTTGCCGGATATTGCAGTGGCTTGCCGTCTGGCTGGTCTGGAACCGCTGACTATCGATGCCAACTCGCTATTTGTTAACGTCGGCGAGCGCACCAACGTCACCGGTTCGGCTCGTTTTAAGCGGCTGATAAAAGAAGATAAATATGATGAAGCGCTGGATGTAGCCCGCCAACAGGTTGAAAGCGGCGCGCAGATCATCGATATCAATATGGATGAGGGGATGTTGGACGCAGAAGCCGCGATGATGCGCTTCCTCAATCTGATTGCCGGTGAACCAGATATCGCCCGGGTGCCAATCATGATCGACTCCTCTAAGTGGGATGTGATCGAAAAAGGCCTGAAATGTATTCAAGGCAAAGGAATTGTTAACTCTATTTCGATGAAAGAGGGCGAAGCTGCCTTTATCCATCACGCTAAGCTGGTGCGCCGTTATGGTGCTGCCATGGTTGTGATGGCATTTGATGAAACCGGGCAGGCGGATACCCGTGCGCGTAAAATCGAAATCTGCCGCCGCGCTTATAAGATATTGACCGAAACTGTCGGCTTCCCGCCGGAAGACATCATCTTCGATCCCAATATTTTCGCCGTGGCGACGGGGATTGAAGAGCATAACAACTATGCGGTCGACTTTATTGAAGCATGCGCCGATATCAAAGCTGAGCTCCCTCATGCCATGATTTCAGGTGGTGTCTCCAACGTCTCCTTCTCATTCCGCGGTAATGATCCGGTACGTGAGGCGATCCATGCTGTTTTCCTCTATTACGCTATCCGTAATGGCATGGATATGGGGATCGTCAACGCTGGCCAACTGGCGATCTATGATGATCTGTCGGATGAGCTGCGTGATGCGGTGGAAGATGTGATCCTTAATCACCGTAGCGACAGCACTGAGCGGTTGTTGGATCTGGCCGAAAAATATCGCAGCAGCAAAAGTGGTGAAGTGGCAATTCAACAAGCGGAGTGGCGTGGCTGGGATGTAAAAAAACGGCTGGAATATTCACTGGTTAAAGGCATCACTGAGTTTATCGAGCTGGATACCGAAGAAGCCCGTCAGCAGGCTGAGCGGCCAATCGAGGTTATCGAAGGGCCATTGATGGCCGGGATGAATGTGGTTGGTGACCTGTTCGGTGAAGGGAAAATGTTCCTGCCACAAGTGGTAAAATCTGCCCGAGTGATGAAACAGGCAGTAGCCTATCTCGAACCTTATATTGAAGCCAGTAAGCAGAAAGGCACTACCGCGGGCAAAATCCTGCTGGCAACGGTTAAAGGTGATGTGCACGATATCGGCAAAAACATTGTGGGTGTGGTTTTACAGTGTAATAACTATGAGATCATCGATCTGGGTGTGATGGTGCCGACCGAAAAAATCCTGCGCACGGCGCGGGAGGAAAAGGTCGATATCATCGGCTTGTCCGGCCTGATAACCCCGTCGCTGGATGAAATGGTTAACGTTGCCAAAGAGATGGAGCGACAGGGTTTTACCTTGCCGTTATTGATTGGCGGCGCGACCACCTCGAAAGCCCATACCGCGGTTAAAATCGAACAGAACTACAGTGGTTCCACCACTTACGTCTCCAATGCCTCACGCAGCGTTGGCGTGGTTTCAGCGTTGTTATCTGACACGCAGCGTGATGATTTCGTAGCAAAAACGCGCAAAGAATATGAAACCGTCCGTATTCAGCATGCACGTAAAAAACCGCGAACTCCGCCGGTCAGTTTACAAATCGCGCGGGATAACCAAACCGTAATCGATTGGGAAAGTTATACGCCGCCAGTCGCCCATAAATTAGGTGTGCAGCCTGTCGAGGCCAGTATCGAAACTCTGCGCAATTATATCGACTGGACGCCATTCTTTATGACCTGGTCGTTGGCGGGTAAATACCCACGTATTTTGGAAGATGAGGTGGTCGGCGAAGAGGCTAAACGCCTATTTGCCGATGCCAATGAACTGCTGGATAAATTGTCGGCAGAAAACTTGCTGCATCCGAAAGGCGTGGTGGGGATATTCCCAGCTAACAGCGTCGGCGATGATATCGAAGTTTATCGCGATGAGCGGCGTGAGGATGTGCTGGTGGTCAGCCATCATCTGCGCCAACAAACCGAGAAGACCGACTTCCCGAACTATTGCCTGGCAGATTATGTTGCACCTAAATCTAGTGGCAAGATTGATTACTACGGAGCATTTGCTGTCACTGGTGGCTTGGAAGAAGATGCCTTGGCCGAGGCTTATGATGCTCAGCATGATGATTACAATAAAATCATGATTAAGGCCTTGTCAGACCGTCTGGCAGAAGCTTTTGCAGAATATCTGCATGAGCGGGTACGTAAGGTGTATTGGGGCTTTGCACCGAATGAAAACCTGAGCAACGAGGAATTGGTGCGCGAGAACTACCAAGGGATTCGCCCAGCACCGGGGTATCCGGCTTGCCCGGAACATACTGAAAAAGGCCAAATCTGGCAGTTGCTGGATGTAGAAACTCACACTGGCATGAAGTTGACCGAATCCTACGCCATGTGGCCGGGTGCCTCGGTATCAGGCTGGTATTTCAGCCATCCAGACAGTAAATACTTTGCGGTGGCACAGATTCAGCGTGATCAGGTGGAAGATTATGCCGCCCGTAAGGGGATGCCGGTAGCGGAGGTTGAGCGCTGGTTAGCCCCGAACTTGGGTTATGATGCCGACTGATAGTTAAGTTAGTTGTTAAGTAAAATGAAAGGAGATAGCCGTGATGACTATCTCCTTTTTTAATGCTCTTTAACCAAGTGGTTTGCGCGCTTTAGCCTCGCGTCACACCGGCTACGGCATTTTTCTGTTCGGAGCCACCATGAGCGCCTAGCAGCGGTGTTTTGCCTTCCATCATTTCACTGACGCCACCACCAATTATCTCGGTAACTTTAGACGATGCATTTACTCTCGCTCCGCCCTGGGTGTGTTTGCCGTTGATATCCTGTAATTCCAGACCATTGGTTTGTAAGTTTACATCGCTGTCTCTATTGGTTATTTTTCCACCGATTAGTTCAGTTTTACCGGCTACGTTCAAATTAACTGACTGTGTGCCGCTAATGGCTGATTGTTCTTCAACCGCTTTATTTTCAACGACTTCCACTTCAACTTTAGCTTTGCCGCTGCCACCTTTGACTTGTTCATCCTGAACATTACTTTTGATTTTTTTGCCTGCTGCTTTGGCACCTTTCTGCCACCATTTATCTTCGGTTTCTGCTTCTTCCTTAGACTCGGTTAGCGTTTCATTGCTCCCCTTTTTGGTATAGCTGAGGGGTTGTACGTTATCTTCTTCTTTAGAACCAAAGTAGCTTGAAACTTGGTCATATTGCTTTTTAACTTTATCGAATAACTTATTGGATTTAGTGGTCAGGGTTTTTTTCACTTTATCCGAGCCGATTGGGGTCGCATCGGCTACCTGATTAATCATACTGTCTTGTTTCTCGTTACTGTGATTGAAACTCAAGCCAGTGTTGACATTAACTTCCTGTCGGACATCTTCACGGCTTTGCACTTTCAAGTTACCGCCGATAGTGCCAGTAATATCATTAGCTTTGAGCATAGCACCCGCCAGAGCAGTGTCTTTGGCGCTATTCAGGGCGATATTGTTGCTATTGATATGGGTGTTTTGTTGCATTACAGCATTCAGTTTTTCAACACCGACATCCAATTTAGCGCTGATATTATGGAGTTTTTCGCTACTTTGCTTGTCGACCACCCCTTTATCATCTTTATTGAAAGAGCTATTTTGGTTGCCATTGGCGCCGGCTGTGAAGTTCCAGTTGTTTTTGTGTTCCTGGTCTTGTGCTGACTCCAGCATGATGCCGCCATTATCTGCCGTCAGTGTGGTTTGCTGGCTGGTGATATTGGCATTTTGCATATGGATGGCTTGGTTATCGTGACCGCCAGCTTTAATGTTGACTGCGCCATTGCTGTTAATCACACTGCCTTGATGTTTGGTGGCTGACTCGTCTTTATTAGCAACGTTAACTTCTGCGCCTGCCTTTATCCCTTTACCATTTTTATCGGTACCACTGCTTGTACTCATACCCGCATTGGCACTGGCTGACCAGGTCATATCCTGCTTCGACCCCTGTGATTGCGCGGCCAGAATATCGACTTTGCCACCGGCTGCCAGCAGAATATCACCGGTAGCTTGTTCTTTACTGTCGAACGAGGTGCCGGTGAGTGTCAAATCTTTCCCTGCATTCAGCTCAATACCTTGCTGGCCTTGCAGATGACTGACTTGGGCAACGGAGGTACTGCTTTGCCCCTTACTGTTACCGCCACCTAAACCGGCACCGAAGTTTTTACTGCCGACGTTAGTACCAAGGTTCGCTTTGGCATTAGCCTCAACGTTATTATGGTTTTCACTGGTGTGGTTAGTGACTTGATCAAAAACAATATTACCGCCTGCGCTAACCGTAGTTTTGCCACTACCTGCATTGATATTTGTGCCTTGATAGCTCGCATCCTGTTTCACATTGATATTGACGCCATTTGCTGCGTTCATGCTACCAACTTGCGCAATTTCACCTTTTATATGCTGATCTGTCGATCCCCCTTTGCCCTTACCATCAAGGGTAATGTCTTTGCCTGTAGAGGTGTAAACTCGAATATCTGCTTCGCCGAAGGTTTCTGTAACATGTTGGTCAACACGATTAACGGTAGCTTCAAAGGTATGACGCGATGCATCCAGCGTAATGGCTCCTTTGTCCGCTTGATATTTTGTGCCTTGATCTTTGACTTCGCCGTTGGCATTGAGCGCGATGTTACCGCCTTTGATTGATGTTACGACAGATTGGTTACTGTTGAGGTGGGTCTCTTTGGTTCCACCTTTAGCCGCAAGATCTATCCCAGCGTTAGGCGCGCCCACTTCGCCTACCGCTTCAACCATGCCGCCAATATCCAGTTTTTGCCCATCGGCTATCACTTTTTCAACCGGGCGGGTCACTTCGCCATAAGCAATATTGGCCTCATAACCGACATCAACCTTGGTGGTTTTGGTATGCGTTTTTTCACTATTCTCAGCGGCCAGATTATGGATATTATTGCCCTGAGCCTGATAAGCGCCACCGACGTTATGGTCCGTTCCCTGATTGGTGACGTCTTGTGTTGCGGTGATATTCAGATTACCCGCTACCTGTGAACCCGAGACCACGGAGGTTGATTTGTCAGTGCTGGTTTGGGTATCTTCGTAGCCTACGTTTACACCACTGCCGGCTTTATCCATGCCGCCGGTGTAGTGGAAATCAACCCCAACGGTTTCTTTGGTTTTATTGCTGGAGAGAGTGTCTTGCGTAGCGACAAATGAAACATTTTCGCCTTTAATTTCTGCATCGCCTTTGGTGGCAGTGATGTTAGAGCCGATAAATGTGATGTCTTTTTGGGCGTCCAGTTTGACTGTGCCACCTTGCAGTGACGCAGCGTGATTTTTGATGCTGTCAGTTTTTTCGCTCTCACTGCTGTGATTCAGTTTCAAACCTGCCTGGTATTGGTTGTTACCATCATCGCTGGTAAAGCCCGAGATAGTAAGTTTGCTTTTCTGCTCATCAATTTTCTGTTGGGCTTGAGCGGCTTTAACATTAACTTCACCTAGCGTTTCAATACCCAGTTCACCGGCACTTGCTACCATACTGCCAATAACATCAACATTATCTTTACTGATTATTTTGAGATTAGCATCTGACGCTAATTCGCTGCCGATAACTTTTTCATCGCTATTATTGGCTTTATGGGAACTGCCAGTAATATTAAAGGCGACACCGGTACGCTCATCAATTTTAGTGGTGGTGGTACTAATGGCGTTATCAATCTTAATGCCGCCTTGATCTGCCTGAATATAACCATCTTTGGTACCTTTGACTTGACTGCCGGTAATGGAAACACCTTTATTACCTATAACTAGAATTGTTCCATCAGCGATTATTTCAGAACGGTGATTGGTTTCTGCATTCTTATTGTTGTTATTATGATCGATACCCCCTAGCCCTAAATTTTGTTCATTTTTACCATTTGTTGTTTTCTGATTTTTGGTCTTTTCCACATCAATCTTGACTTCATTGGCATTGATTAATAAATCGCCGCCAGCTGATGCCTTAACACCATTGCCGGTAATTTTTCCTTCTGCCGTTAAACCCAAATTCCCATCGGCTTGTAGCATGGTTTTATTGAGTGTTTGAGTGTTTTCTTTATTGTCCCAAGATTTATCCTCTCTCATTTGCACATAGTTATGGCCTTTTTCATGCTTTGAGCTTTGTTCAATCTGGCCTTTGAGTTGTAAATCTTTTTCCGCTTTGACTGAAAGATTATCGCCTGCCCTTACAGAAGAGCTTGATAATTTTATATCCCCTTTGGTTGATTTAAGAAAGATGTTATTCTCCGCAATAATAGTGGTTCCAATAACTGTTTGTTGTTGGTTTTTATTATCTTCAGATTTGCTCCAGTTATGTAGCCCCCACCCACCCTTTTCTGAATAGCCATTGGCCTGTGTATTAGTGAGTTTCTCTGTATCCAGTTTAATATCCCCACCTTGAATAGTGATGTTTTTACCATCAATGATGGCGGCACTAAGATGATTTTTTTTCTTGGCAATAATTGAAATATTTGCGCCTTTAATTTTGGTGCGTTTGAGTGTCTGTGTTGTCGAACCGCCAGAAGATGATTCAATAATATCGCCTGAAGTAAAGATATCACCGGCGCTGACTGTGATATCTTTACCGCTTAAGTTGGCGGGGGTCGGGTTATAATTCAAATTTGGATCGGAATCAACATCAAGATTCAATCTTCCCGGTGTTAAAATTTCTATCGAGTCACGGGCAGAATACCCACTTGACATATTTACCCCATTACCTTCTGCGGTGTTAACAATACGAATTCTATTGGCCTGCATACCACCAAATATTTTACTGTCGTATGCTGAATCCACATATTTTTGTGATTCTAATATCTCCCCGTCAACGCTAACTTTATTTTTCCCGAGGATGATGTTAATGCTCTCTCTGGAGTCTACATCTCCCAGCATATTAATACGTGGCGCAATTAAGTCTATTGGCCCAACTGTTGATATATAACCTGTTATATTTAATAAATTGGTGTTATTGCGAGTATCAAAGCCTTGTAAATTACCTTGATCTACTAGCGGATTACCGACTACCAGTGAGTTTCGATTGGTATTAATAAAACCACAGCTATTACAGGTAATTCCATTAGGGTTAGCCAGAATATAGTCAGCTGCCATGCCAAAGACTTCCTGCTTACCTAATAATAATGAAGGGTTACGGCTGATAACCTCATTCAAAATAATACTGGCTGCTTGACCATTTAAGTTCTGGTTGGCAGATAATTGCCCGACAAGTTGTGATTGACCGGTACTGAGAGAGTTATTAAGCACGGCTCCCGCTTTGTTAACGTTAAATTCATTATATTGGTTATGTGATAACCCCGATGCTGAGGGTTTTACGATATCGATGACTGGGACGCCATTTACCGTATTAATTGCTGGATTGTGGGCAGGATCACCGGCACCGACAATCCCAGCAGCATAACAGGTGGCCACTGATACTGAAATAATAGCAACGGCTGCCGCCAGCTTTCCTGCCGGGGAGAGCTTGAACTTATTTTGTTTCATTTTTACTTCTCCATTTTTGTCATATAGTTTGGTATTGATAAAAATTGGCTTTCGCTGGCAGCGGATTAATTAAAAGGAATAAGAGAAGCGCGCCAGAATCTGAGTAGGGTCTTTATTCTCTGTTTTACCGGACAATAAGTGGCCACGGCTGGCTTCAATATCCAGTTTGATATCGCGGTAACTGAGATTGATGCCGGCACTTAACCCCATAGCACTGCTCCAGCCTGGCGATGATTGTTGTATACGACCCACATCTGCCCCTAACCGCGGGGTTAGGGTGGTGTTGCCGAGTGTAAAGTTGCGCGACAAGGTATTCTGGAGATACCAGCCTCGATCCGCCGATAAGGTATTGCGACTAAAGCCACGAATAGCGTTGCTGTCGGTGACGCTCAACCATTCAACGCCCGGTAATCGGTCACGGGTGTATTGGCCATAGAACTGATTGCTAAACAGATAGAAATCATCAAACAGTTTGAAATATTGATTGGAAGTCACAGCGGCTTTAGCTTTGGTGAATTGGCTGTCTTGATAGCTGGCTGATATGTTTTGATCTGCACCCAATAAGGATAATCCCTGTTCAATGCTGACATTCACATTGAATATGCCGGTGGGCAGGATGTGCAGATGATTAATACCTAATTCAAATACCGTCAGTGTCGGGCTGCTGACGGCGATTTTCTGTTCGTTAAAGTAGTTTTCAGCCTGTTTATAGGTTAGTTGTGCGCTTAAGCCATTAATTTGGTCTTGGTCGCGATAGAAAACATAATCGGTGCGTAAGCCATGCTGCTGGGTTTTACCTTGTAGTTCGATGGTATTGAATTGTAACTGCACCGGATAAAGGTATTCGGAATAACTGCCAAACCCACTAAAGGTCAATGCGCCATAAGGAACGGAATAAAACAGTGAATAGGCGCGGCTATGGTTTTTCTGTGGATTATCGGTGGTACTGCTGATATTTAAGCTGAGAGAATCTGATAACCCAAGGGGGTTATCGAAAGAAAATGCATTGCGGCTTAACCATTTACCGGTACTTTTATTACCATAATTATCCAGGGATGTTGTCAGATGCCAGGGTTTTGACCGGATATTACTCAATCTGAGAATTGAGCCGCCCGCCTCTTTTCCTGGTAAAATATCAACAGTTATTTTATTGGAGGGTAAACGGTTAGCTTGATCGAGCCCTTGGTCGAGTTGTTTAATATTTAATGGTTCCCCGATCATATTGGGGAAAACATTTTCACCGTTTAATTCTGGGTCAACACTTTCGATGCTCTCAATAAAACCTTCAGTTACATCGAAACCCAATTCGCCCTCGTTATCGGGAGGAATAAACTGGACGCGGGCGGTAATATAACCTTTGTTAAGATAAAGTTGAGTGAGTTCACGCGCCAACAGATTAATGTTTTCGCTACCAATACATTGCTCCGGTATTGGGCTTAAAGTCTCTAAATCCGCCTCAGTCAATAAGGTAATACCCTGAATATAGACGCCGCTAATGGGAAGACATTGCGCGTTATCATCTAATTCAGGTGCACTATTTTCGGGCGTTTCTATCTCTGCCTCAGGCTGTTTAACATGAGGCAGACGACGCTCTTCTATTAAGTGATTAATTTCAGTGCTGCTGTTCTGTAAGTTCTGGCGTGATTCATTGATCGGAGAGGGAATATCTACCCCCGGAGTCATGTTAGCGTGAGCGCCCGTGCTCAATAAAAAACATAATGCGGTACGTTTTTTTATCATGATGTTTGTGGGGGGAATTTCCTGGGTATAACGCGATGAGTGGACCCAGTACTTTCCGTCCTTGAGTCAAATTTACGGGCAGCACTATTACCGTCCCTAAAGAGTAGAGACGGCGGATTGAGGATAATAATTAAGGAATATTCAGAGAGAAGGGAAAGATAATAATTTTTTAATATTAAGCGGTTATTGAGTGACTGTTTTCAGAATTATTTTAAATATTATCAGGGTAATGCTGGGTGTTATTGATGTTGTTTTTCTGTCTAAAGCGGGGAATAAAAAGAAACAGAAAAATTGAAAATGCCCGAATGGTTCGGGCATTTATACTCTTTGGTATTACTTTTTATCTTTCTCTACTGGTTTACCTGACCAGTAGCCCGCCAGTAGTGAACCGGAGAGGTTATGCCAGACCGAGAACAATGCGCCGGGTAGGGCAGCCAGTGGCGAGAAGTAAATTTTACCCAACGTAGCCGCGAGTCCTGAGTTTTGCATACCGACTTCAATGGCCAGTGTGCGGCAGGTAGATTCATCAAAGCCGAACAGTTTCCCGCCCCAGTAACCACTTAACAGGCCAATACCGTTATGCAGGATAACCGCAATAATCACCACGAAACCCACTGAAGCGATATGACTCTGGCTACCGGCGACCACGCCACTAATGATAGCGACAATACAGACCATCGACATCGCCGGTAGATAAGGCTCAATGCGTTTCACCGTTTTAGTAAAGGTGTGATGGATAATCAGCCCTGCGCTAATAGGGATGACCACGATTTGCAGAATACTTTTCAGCATTCCCACGACGTCAACACTGATGGTGGCGTCGACATATAAACGGGTCAGTAATGGCGTGGCAAAAACCCCCACCAGGGTAGAAACCGCAGAGATGGTCACTGATAACGCGACATCTCCTTTGGCCAGATAAATCATCACATTAGATGCTGTCCCACTGGCAACGCTGCCTACCAGTACCATACCGGCAGACAAGTCCGGTGGCATACGGAATAGTATCGCCAGAATCCAGGCAGTGAGCGGCATAATCAGATAATGCAGGAAAGTTGCCGCGGCTACCGGTGCTGGGCGCGAGAGTACACGCTTGAAATCATCCAGCCGCAGAGTGACCCCCATAGCAAACATGATCAACATTAGTAACGGGGCGACATAAGGCCCGATACCGATAAAGGTGGTCGGGCGGAAATAGGCCGCGACTGACAGCAGCAGCGCCCACAGCGGGAACAGCCGGGTGATTTTTACTAACATGAAGCGAAAGTCCTTAGTCGTCAGTGTCAGATATAAGAAAACCGGACGAAATCGCCCGGTCAGTGTTATCAGCTTGTTGTTGTTAGCAGTGTATAGTTAGTTTTTACTCTGACTCAAGCCGTGTTATTCAAACAGCGTATTATTCAAATAAATTGTTACTCAAACAGATTGTGATGCAGGGTTTGCACCACTTTTTCAGCATCATTCCCTGGCACTAGGAAGCACAGGTTATGGCTGCTGGCGCCATAGCAAATCATGCGGATATTGAATGGGTCAAGGACACCGAATACTTCCTTACCGACGCCACAAGCTTGTGACAGGTTATTGCCGATAATCGCTACCAACGCCAGATTCTCTTCCACTTCAACCCGACATAGTGAGGAGAGTTCAGTCAGCAGTGAGGTAGTCAGCAGACTGCCTGCCGTTGATGTCGAGCCTGTAGTATCGAGAGTTAGTGCGACACTCACCTCAGAGGTGGTTATCAAATCAACTGAAATATTGTGGCGCGCCAGAATATTAAATACTTCCGCCAGAAAACCACGTGCATGCAACATATTCAGGCTATGTAAGGTCAGCAGCGTCTGTTTGCGGCGCAATGCCAAGGCACGGAACAGTGGTGGACTCTCGGTTTCATTACAGACTAAGGTGCCGCCAGCCGCTGGGTCTTTGCTTGAGCCGACAAACACTGGAATATCACTGCGCACGGCTGGCAGCAGGGTGGCCGGATGCAAGACTTTGGCACCAAATGTCGCCATTTCAGCCGCTTCTTCGAAAGCAATTTTATCGATGCGTTTTGCTGCCGGAACCACCCGTGGATCGGTGGTATAAATCCCAGGGACATCTGTCCAGATATCAATGCGGCCAACATTCAGTGCTTCACCCAGTAACGCGGCGGTGTAATCGCTACCGCCACGGCCAAGGGTAGTGGTGCGCCCTTTGCTTTCACTGCCGATAAAGCCTTGTGTGACAACAATGGCCTGCGCGATACGCGGGGCCAATTGCGTTTGAGCTAATTCAGACAGCAATTGGGTATCCGGTTCAGCACGACCAAAACGGTCATTGGTTCGCATGATTTTACGTACATCAAACCATTCCACTGCCACCTGACGCTGGCGTATTAGCTCGACAAACAGCAGTGTAGACATCAATTCGCCGTGACTCACCAGTTCATCGGTTAACGCCGCAGACGTTGCCAGACTGGCCGCTTCAGACAGCATGGCGATGTTTTCCAGCATGCGTTCAATTTCATCGCGGATAACCACCGGATTGCCGAGTTTGGCTAGAATATCGGATTGAATTCGACTAATTTCTGCTAAATGAAGTTCACGCTTTTCAGGCTCACAGCCATCGGCAAGGGCGACCAACAGATTGGTAATTCCAGCCGAAGCTGACAAGATAACCAAACGAACGTCCGGGTTCGATAAAACCACATCGGCGCTGCGACTCATGGCAGCAAAATCTGCCACGCTGGTGCCACCAAATTTGGCAACCACGGTCGCAGAAGGGGCGCTGCGGCTCTGCTGGGGTGCTGCTTGAATCATCTAAAAAAACCTCGTATCAGGGATGCCATCTTGGAGGGCATCAGTATTTATCTCTGTACAAGGAAATAACGGGTTATCGACTTTCTGTCAATGAAATGGCTATGAGGTATTTTCATCTTTAATAATATGCGCTGTGATATCACTAAATTGACTATTCCCTTGGTACTTGAAGCTGCTGGAGTGTTAGCTACGTTCACTTACCCGAGTAAGCTCATCGGGATGCGTTTGCTTGCTGCCTACCTGCCACTACCATTACTTTGGCAATAGATACTGTTAGACAATGACACACTGCGAAAACAGGGATGAGATCAAGTGTTGTTTCGAGAGATAGCACCTATCGCAAGAAAAGAGATCTCAATCACACCCGAACAGGATACAATTAACCCATTCGTTTCATTATCCTTAAGCCTAGAAGAGCGCCGCTATGAAAAATATTAATCCTAGTCAAACCGCTGCCTGGAAAGCGTTACAGCAACACTTTGAGCAGATGAAAGATGTCACCATCAGCAGTCTGTTTGCCGAGGACGACCAGCGTTTTAGCAAGTTTTCAGCCACTTTTGATGATCAAATGCTGGTGGATTTCTCCAAAAACCGCATTACCAGCGAAACCATGGAAAAGCTGCAAGCTCTGGCGAAGGAAACTGATCTGGCCGGTGCGATTAACTCCATGTTTTCCGGTGAAAAAATAAACCGCACTGAAGACCGCGCAGTACTGCATATTGCTTTGCGTAACCGCACTAACACCCCGATTGTGGTGGATGGCAAGGATGTGATGCCAGAAGTGAATGCGGTGCTGGCTAAAATGAAACAGTTCTGTGACCGCGTGATTGGCGGTGACTGGAAAGGTTATACCGGCAAGGCGATTACTGATGTGGTGAACATCGGTATCGGCGGCTCAGATCTCGGCCCTTACATGGTGACTGAAGCACTGCGCCCGTACAAAAATCATCTGAATATGCATTTCGTTTCAAACGTTGACGGCACCCATATTGCTGAAACGTTGAAACCGTTGAACCCAGAAACCACGCTGTTCCTGGTGGCATCAAAAACCTTCACTACCCAAGAAACCATGACCAACGCCCACAGTGCGCGTGACTGGTTCCTGTCTACTGCGGTTTCTGTGGAACATGTCGCCAAACACTTTGCTGCATTGTCGACCAATGCCAAAGCTGTGGGTGAGTTTGGCATTGATACCAACAATATGTTTGAATTCTGGGATTGGGTTGGTGGCCGTTACTCGCTGTGGTCCGCCATTGGTTTGTCTATCGCGCTGTCGGTTGGTTTCGAACACTTCGAACAACTGCTGAGTGGTGCGCATGCCATGGATAAACACTTCGCCGAAACGTCTGCGGAGCACAACCTGCCTATCCTGCTGGCATTGATCGGCATCTGGTATAACAATTTCTTCGGTGCAGAAACCGAAGCTATCCTGCCTTACGATCAGTACATGCACCGTTTCCCAGCTTACTTCCAGCAGGGCAATATGGAATCTAATGGTAAGTATGTGGATCGTAACGGTACCCCAGTGGATTACCAGACCGGCCCTATTATCTGGGGTGAACCAGGTACTAACGGCCAACATGCGTTCTATCAGTTGATCCATCAGGGCACCAAATTGGTTCCTTGTGACTTTATTGCACCGGCTATCAGTCATAACCCACTGAGTGATCATCACGCGAAGCTGCTGTCGAACTTCTTTGCCCAGACCGAAGCACTGGCATTTGGCAAATCACTAGTTGAAGTTGAAGCTGAATTTGCTGCGGCAGGCAAAACCCCTGAGCAAGTGGCTCATGTCGCGCCATTTAAAGTGTTTGAAGGCAATCGCCCAACCAACTCCATCCTGCTGCGTGAAATTACGCCGTTCAGCCTGGGTGCATTGATTGCGCTGTATGAACACAAAATCTTCACCCAAGGGATTATCCTGAATATCTATACCTTCGACCAATGGGGTGTTGAGCTGGGTAAACAACTGGCTAATCGCATCTTGCCAGAACTGACAGATGATAAAAACGTAACCAGTCATGACAGTTCTACCAATGCGTTGATTAACCGTTTCAAGAACTGGCGTTAAGCTTGCGGGCTTAAGCTCTTTGATCCGTGCTTATTAGCCCCTTACCCAGTAAGGGGCTTTTTTTCGGCCCGGATTATTTCACCTACTTTCAATGGGAGTATTTATGGCCAAAAATTCGCGTTCTCAATGGATAGCCAAAAATCTACAGCGTTTACTGAATGTGGGGTTGATTGCATTGGCCGCTATTTTGGTGGTCTTTTTGATAAAAGAAACCTTCCATCTTGGTAAGGTCTTATTCGTCAATAATCAGGATGCATCTTCTTACATGCTGATTGAAGGGATTGTAATTTATTTCCTGTACTTTGAGTTTATTGCTTTGATTGTTAAGTATTTTGAGTCGGGTTATCACTTCCCGTTGCGCTATTTTATCTATATCGGCATCACCGCGATTATCCGCTTGATCATCGTTGATCATGAAAACCCAATCGATACATTAATTTATTCTGGTTCGATATTGTTGCTGGTGGTGACGTTGTATTTGGCGAATACCGAAAGATTAAAAAGAGAATAAAAATGGCGGCCATTACGGCCGCCCTAAAGACACAGTACCAGAGGGAAAAAATACCCTTCTTACTTGAAATTGTAGCTTTGTTTACTGCACTCTCTCACCCGAATCACTGACCTAAGTCAGCTCATCGGGCTTCACTCGTTTGTTGCCTTGCTACAATTCCAATTACTTTGGGTATTGGGTGATGAAATTTAGAATGATGATATCGTTAACCCTTCACCCCACCGGCCGTTAAGCCACCTACCAGCCAGCGTTGTGCCAGCAGGAAGACTGCGGTGATGGGAATGGCAGACAGTACCGCAGCAGCGGCGAAATCGCCCCACAGATAGTTTTGCGGATTCAGATATTGCTGCATACCCACCGCCAGCGTGTAGCTGTTCACATCACGCAATAGCAGTGATGCCACCGGGACTTCGGTGATAGCAGCGATAAACGACAGAATAAACACCACGGCTAAAATCGGTACCGACAGGGGTAACAGCACCAGTCGGAAAGCTTGCCATGGGGTTGCGCCATCCAGTGCCGCGGCTTCTTCCAGTGAGTTATCAATGGTTTCGAAATAGCCTTTGATGGTCCAGACGTGCAGGGCGATGCCGCCCATATAAGCAAAAATCACCCCGCCGTGGGTATTCAGCCCGATAAATGGCAGATACTGTCCGATACGGTCGAATAAAGCATATAACGCCACCAGTGACAGCACTGCTGGGAACATCTGGAAGATCAACATGCCTTTCAGCAGGGTGCTTTTACCGCGAAAACGCATGCGGGCAAAGGCGTAAGCGCAGGTAGTGGAGAGCGTGACAATCCCAATGGCGGTAATGACCGCAATCTTGATGGAGTTCCATAACCACAACATCACCGGGAACGGCGGTGGGGTTACGCTACCATCAGCGTGAGTCACACTCATACCCAGCGCCAGTTTCCAGTGTTCCCATGAAATCTGATCTGGGATCAGGCTACCGGTCGCAAAGTTGCCGGGCCGCAGCGAGATGGTAATTACCATCAGTAACGGGAACATAATCAGCGCGATAAAGCACAACATCAGAAAATGAGTGCCCCATAGACGCAAACGCTGGGATTTAGGTTGAACCATTGCCATTTGCATCTCCTCCTTAGTCAAAGTTCATTTTGCTGGCTTTCAGATTCAGTATCGCGAGCGCGCCGACCAGAATGAAAATCAGGGTGGCAATCGCTGCCGCCAAGCCAAAGTCCTGGCCGCCGCCCCCTTCAAAGGCAATACGGTAGGTGTAGCTGACCAGCAAGTCGGTATAGCCTGCTGGCGTGGTGGTGCCAATCATATCCGGGCCGCCATTGGTCAATAACTGAATCAACACAAAGTTGTTAAAGTTAAAGGCGAAGCTGGCAATCATCAGCGGTGTCAGCGGCTTAATCAGCAGTGGCAACGTGATACGGAAGAAGTTCTGGAACGGGCCTGCGCCATCCATTGCCGAGGCTTCATATAAGTCCTCGGGAATCGCTTTGAGTAGCCCCATGCACAGAATCATCATGTAGGGATAGCCGAGCCAGGTGTTGACGATCAAAATCATGCTTTTCGCGGTAATAGGGTCACTGAACCAGGCGGGCTTGATGCCAAACAGGCTACTTAGCATCAGGTTGATTTCACCAAAGCTTTGGTTAAATAACCCTTTGAAAATCAAGATTGAAATAAACGACGGTACCGCATAGGGCAGTATTAACAGCACGCGATAAACCGCTTTGCCTTTCAACGAGTCCCATTGCACCACGCAGGCTAAAACCATACCGACGGCAACGGTCAGTACCACGGTCAGTAGCGAGAAAATAATGGTCCAGATAAAGATGGAGATAAAAGGCTTCTGTATCCCTTCATCATGCAGCACCCGCAGGAAGTTTTTCCAGCCGATAGTGACAGTAAAGCCGGGACTGAGTTTTTCGTTTTGCCACTGGCCGTCGGCGTTAATGGCTTGGTAAAAACCGACATCAGGGTTTGGCCGATAGATAACCCCGGTTTGCTGATTGAGCAGCTCTTTACCGTCAGCGCCCAGTTTATAGAGCGGGCTGGTCGCTGAAAACTGGCGCAGTGAACTCATGCGCAGTTCGCCACCACTGGGCAGCAGTGCCACCAACTCAGCGAGTGCCTGGCGATTCTGAGTAATGATACGCAGTGACGCGCGTTCGCCGGTCTGTTCAGTGCTGGTGGGGGCGACTGTGATTTTTTTCTCACCCGTCGTATCAAGGCTGAAAGGTGCGGAAATCAGAACAGAGCTGTCATCAGGGTTGGTAAGCTGCAAACGCCATTGGTTATCACTGGGATAAAGGCCAAAGGTAAAGGTTTTACCGGTCTGAAACTGCCGATCCATTAATACTGATTGGGCACGCTCAAAGGTTAATTGGTTGGTACTGCTGTAGTTGGTAAAAGCGATAGCGATAGTGCAAATCAGTGGGAACAGCACAAACAGCCCCATACCTGCCACGCCGGGATAAACATAGCGCCAGGCATAGGCGCGACGATTGGCAAAGACATACAGCCCCAGACTCACCAAAATTAGCGTCACGATGGCAAAAAGATATTCACCCTGAGCATACATCAAGACGATCAAGTAGCAGGTGAATAGACTTAATGTGCCGATAATCAGCCATTTAAGCACATCACTCTGCCACCAGGCGGTTTTCTTTTTACGACTTTCGAACTCGGTGTGGGATAACTGCATAATATTCCCTTCGTACTTTGAGTATTGTTATAGTGTTACAGCAAGTGGTGCTGGGCACGACGAATCGTGCCCTTTTGCAGGTGAAACTGTTATTTGGTAATACGCGTTGCTGCGTCGTTCAATGCCGCTTCAACTGTCTGACGCCCGCTGATGGCGTTCAGTACCGCACTGCGGGTGGCATACCAGAAAGCCGCCATTTGTGGAATATTTGGCATGATTTCACCCTTGGTGGCGTTATCCATGGTTGCAGCAATGCGTGGATCTTTTGCCAGTTGTTCCTGGAATGATTTCAGTGCCACTGCGCCCAGAGGTTTGTCTTTATTCACTTCAGCCAGACCCTGATCAGTTAACAGGTAGTTCTCCAGGAATTCAGTTGCCAGTTCTTTATTCGGGCTGGCGGCGTTAATACCGGCAGTCAACACGCCGACGAACGGTTTGGATGGCTGGCCGTGGAAGGTTGGCAGCAAGGTCACACCGTAATTGATTTTGCTCTTATCAATGTTGGACCATGCCCATGGGCCATTGATGGTCATTGCTGTTTCGCCTTTGTTGAAGGCCGCTTCTGCAATGGAGTAATCTGTATCGGCATTGATGTGCTTGTTCTTCACCAGATCGACAATAAATTGTAGACCCGCTTTCGCGCCAGCATTGTTCACGCCAACGTTTTTCACATCATATACACCGTTTTCGAGTTTGAAGGCATAGCCACCGTCAGCGGCGATAACCGGCCAGGTGAAGTACGGTTCTTGTAGGTTCCACATGATGGCGCTCTTGCCATTGGCACGCAGGGTTTTATCCAGCGCTGGGATTTCTTCCCACGTTTTTGGTGCTTCTTTCACTAAGTCTTTATTGTAAATCAGAGACAGTGCTTCAACCGCGACCGGGTAACCAATCAGTTTGCCATTAAAGCGAACGGCGTCCCAAGTGAATGGGAACAGTTTATCTTGGAAGGCTTTAGAAGGGTGTAGCTCAGCCAGTAAACCGGATTGTGCGTAACCGCCAAAGCGGTCATGAGCCCAGAAGATAATGTCCGGGCCATCGCCAGTGGCAGCCACTTGCGGGTATTTTTCTTCCAATTTATCTGGATGCTCGATAGTGACTTTGATGCCGGTATCTTTCTCGAACTTCTTACCGACTTCCGCCAACCCGTTATAACCTTTATCGCCATTGATCCAGATAACCAGTTTACCTTCTTCAATCTTGGCAAAAGCAGAGGAAGAGAGCACCAGCGTGGCTAATGCTGAAAGAGCCAAAACACGTGCGGTCTTACCAATGCCGGATTTTGTGAAGCTGCGAGTCATAATCCAATCCTTTTATCCAATTTTGTGGGTATCGACTTTCTTGTGAATCATTAGCTGCGAATTCTGTAGCCCATTTTCAGGCTGGTGTAGCCGTGAATCACTAAGTGAGGAGGGTGTGGCAGCGCTGCAAAAAATGTTGGGCTGCAAATTATTTATTACACTGACCAAAACACTACGCCGACATATTGAGTCACAACCGGATATACCATCATCCTCCCCCCCTCTACGCCCCCCAGCAGGTTATTGTGACCCAGTTAACACTGCTGCCTATTCTGTGGTGTCAGACACATTAATGCAGGTCGAAATTTGCAAGCCAGATCACGTATTTGTCTTTCCAGTGGAACTTCTGCCCACGCGGGTCGTTCCCTCATCCTCCCATCTCCTCCCCCATGAAAAACTTTGTTACGGATGATTACCAAATAGTGCCACTCGCGCACTATCGGCAGCATTGAAACACCGTCGCCAACAAAATGTGGTTGTTCGGTTAATTATCACCCAGACAGATCAGCACCTTGAAGCGTTAAGCAATGTGCAGCCCTATACTCAGGCCGCGACGTCGTCCGAGGCAACCTGCTCTAAGCATGGCGGTACGACGCGTAGTGCGAGAGTCATCAGGGGCTGGGAGTAATCGATGGGTTATGCCGGGGTTTGCTTCCGCCATTTTTCTTCATTCAGGTTCATATGAAAAGTTGTTTGCGTAAGCAAAGGAGTAACAGATGGCTAATGTAACGCTGAGCGGCGTTTATAAGGCCTTTGGTGAGGCGGTGATCTCCAGAGATATCAATCTGGAAATCGATGACGGTGAGTTTGTGGTGTTTGTTGGCCCATCAGGGTGTGGAAAGTCAACGCTGCTGCGGATGATTGCCGGTCTTGAGGACATAACCTCGGGTGAGCTGCTGATTGGTGGCAAACGGATGAACGAAGTGCCGCCATCTGAACGCGGTATTGGCATGGTGTTTCAGTCATATGCACTTTATCCCCATCTGTCGGTAGCAGAGAACATGTCGTTCGGTCTGAAATTGGCGGGTGCGAAGAAAGCCGAAATTAACCAACGGGTGAATCAGGTAGCCGAAGTGCTGCAACTGGCTCACCTGCTGGACCGGCGGCCAAAAGCGCTATCCGGTGGTCAACGCCAGCGTGTGGCAATTGGCCGGACACTGGTCGCTGAGCCGGATGTATTCCTGCTCGATGAACCCCTGTCCAACCTAGATGCGGCACTGCGGGTGCAGATGCGCATTGAGATCTCGCGCCTCCACAAGCGCCTGCAACGCACCATGATTTACGTCACCCATGACCAAGTGGAAGCGATGACGCTGGCAGACAAGATTGTGGTGCTGGATGCCGGCAATGTTGCGCAGGTCGGCAAGCCGCTGGAGCTGTATCACTACCCAGCTAATCGCTTTGTCGCGGGCTTTATTGGCTCGCCAAAAATGAATTTTTTACCGGTTAAAGTGACCGCCGTTGAACCTCGTCAGGTACAGATTGAACTGCCAAATCCAAATGGCCAGTTAGTGTGGCTGCCGGTGGAAGGTACTCAGGTTCAGGTCGGTGCAAATATGTCTTTGGGTATTCGCCCGGAACATCTGCTGCCAAGCAGTGCCTCTGAAGTCACGCTGGAAGGTGAGATTCAGGTGGTAGAGCAACTGGGTAATGAAACTCAAATTCACATCCAAATCCCGGCAATACGTCAGAACCTGGTCTACCGCCAGAACGACGTGGTGCTGGTAGAAGAAGGTGCAACATTCGCTATTGGCCTGCCGCCGCAACGCTGTCATCTGTTCCGTGAGGACGGCACTGCGTGTAAGCGGTTGTACCAGGAACTGGGCGTCTAGCCAAAGCAGAATGTAAAGCACGCATGCCGACAGGCAAATATAACAGGAGATTACTGATGACTACTCTGCGCAAGTTACCGATAGCACTGGCTGTTGCCGCTGGTGTTCTTTCTACTCAAGCTATGGCTGTTGATTTCCACGGGTATGCACGTTCCGGTATCGGTTGGACAGGAAGCGGTGGCGAACAGCAATGTTTCAAAGCCACTGGCGCCCAAAGTAAATACCGTCTGGGTAACGAGTGTGAAACGTATGCGGAAATTAAATTAGGCCAGGAATTGTGGAAAGAAGGCGACAAGAGCTTCTACTTCGATACCAACGTGGCGTATTCCGTTTCACAACAGAATGACTGGGAGTCAACATCTCCTGCATTCCGTGAGGCTAACGTGCAGGGTAAAAACCTGATCGAATGGTTACCGGGTTCCACCATGTGGGCCGGTAAACGCTTCTATCAACGTCATGACGTCCATATGATTGACTTCTACTACTGGGATATCTCAGGTCCAGGTGCAGGTGTAGAAGCTATTGATCTGGGCTTCGGTAAGTTATCTCTGGCAGCAACCCGTAACTCAGAAGCGGGTGGTTCAAGTGCCTGGATCGATAATGCCCGTAAAGATGCTGACCACACTGCTAATGATGTGTTCGATGTGCGTTTAGCCGGTTTAGAAACTAACCCAGGCGGCACTTTGGAGTTTGGTGTGGATTATGGCCGCGCCAATACTCAGGACGACTACGCGTTAGCTCCTGATGCCTCTAAAGATGGTGTCATGCTGACGGTTGAACATACCCAAAGCATGATGGGTGGCTTTAACAAGTTCGTGGTGCAATACGCAACAGATTCAATGACATCATCACAATCAGGTCACTCTGAAGGTGCAAACGTTAATAACAACGGTAACAGATTACGTGTTATCGACCACGGTGCCATCAACCTGGCTGAGAAGTGGGACATGATGTACGTCGCGTTGTATCAGGACACTGACTGGGACAACCAAAACGGCACCACTTGGTACAGCGTGGGGGTGCGTCCGATGTACAAATGGACCCCAATCATGAGTACCTTGCTGGAAGCGGGCTACGACAATGTTAAGTCACAACGTACCGGTGACCGTAACGGCCAGTACAAACTGACTCTGGCACAACAGTGGCAGGCAGGCGATAGCATCTGGTCACGCCCGGCAATTCGTGTCTTCGCAACTTATGCCAACTGGGATGAGAAGTGGGGCTATAACGATGTCAGCGGTAGCGCGGACAACGGTCTGGCACAAAACGGGACTATCGGTACTGATAGCCGCGGTAAGAGCAACGAAGTCACCTTTGGTGCGCAATTCGAAGCTTGGTGGTAACAGCATGATGCAGCCGCCCTTTGGGGCGGCTGTTTGATTGTTTAAACAAGAAAAGTGAGATGCCCTAAATAATTCGAGTTGCAGCCAACGCCCATGCAGCTTGAAGTATGACGGGGATTTGGTTAACTCTGCCGACCTTGCCTGTGCACAGTTAGCGCTGACGCTCAATGTATGAGGGTAATAACAATGAAAAAGAATCTACTGTCACTTTGTCTGGCATTGGCTTTAGGGGTTACAGCACCTCTGGCGGTGCAAGCAGAGTCAACTATTTCTCCGGCGAATGTTTCTATCGCGCCGACGATCAGTACCGCCACCTTACAGCAGTTACCATGGCAGCCATTAGTGCCACCGACTACGCAGGACATCAAACTGACTGCGGCGAGTCCACAAATCTCTCAAGGGAATATTGAAGGGGCTGTTGCCGCTTTTGCTTTACCCGCCGATCGTGGATCGATGGAGATTACACTTAGCAGTTTAGTGACTGATAATCAGCTCTTTTCCCCTAGCGTTTTAGTGCTGGACGAGCAAATGCGCCCAGCGGCTTACTATCCATCCAGCTATTTCACTTATGAAAAAGCGGGCATTATGACCAGTGATCGTCTGCAAGGGGTGATGAAACTGACCCCGGCACTGGGCCAGAAACAAATTTATCTGCTGGTTTATACCACCCGTGACGATTTAGCAAAAACCACCAAGTTACTTGATCCGGCTAAAGCTTATGCCATGGGTGTCGGCAATGCGGTACCGGATATCCCAGATCCTATTGCGAAACACACCCCGACAGGCAACCTGAAAATCAAGGCAACTGCTGAGCAGGGGATGGGCAACGTTATGATTGGCTTAATACAGTCAGCACCGGCTTCGGCTCCAGTCGTGGTCGGCAGTGCGGTTCAACCTACGCCAGCCGCAGTACCCGCACCGATAAAACCTGCGGAGCCAATGCTGAGCGACACTGAAAACTACTTCAACCAGGCGATTAAAGATGCGGTGAAAGCCGGTGATGTCGATAAGGCGCTGAAATTGTTGAACGAGGCGGAACATTTGGGCTCAACTTCAGCCCGAAAAACCTTTATTGGTAGTGTAAAAGGCAAGGGTTAAATCCCGGCACTGCCGAATATGGCTAGATGGTTGGTGCGCTTTGGCGCACCTTTTTTCGTTGGGTCTTATATACAGCTACTGCCGCTCGCAACGCCTCGTTTTGCTATTGGTTATCTTCGCGACACCTTGTTTTGGTTAATTCTGCTTTAAATCTCAAACTCACTTATTTAGTTTTTTGCTAGAAAGAAAAAGATTAAATGAGAATTTAAAAGGCATGCGATTGAGCTTGCGCCGATATCATAAATTGAATGACGGTTTATTGTTTATCCATTCAAATTAAGGTGCTATTGATGCCGAAGGAAAACCAACTCTGCCTATCGGCCACGCTACAGTCGTGGCCGATTCCATTTATGGCGCAACCGTGGGCCCCGCCGATCACAGAAGATAATCTTTCATTGTTAACTATGAGTTCTATCATGGCTCAGTTTACATCCCTTCAGGAAGAGAAGATATTGCCATTAAAGGTGACGGCAAGAGACCATGAGTTATTAGAAAAGATGGCACAAGAGCTGCCCAATGTAAGTTCGACGTCGGATCCTGTTTTCAGTCAGGCGATGCAGTTAATTGATAGTACCAGAGTCCTGGATCAGAAAACGTGGACGCAACAATTTCCAGCAATCAGTGACGCCCGAGTCGGGCGAATTGTGGATTTTTATCTACAACTCCATGCTGTAGAGGGATTGGAGTCTGCAAATAGTTTAGATGATTTATCACATTTAAGGCCTGGGTTAACCGCGGCTCAAGGGTATGAAAAAGCTCGTGTTATCAGCCTGGAGCGGGATATCCTGTTTAAGTTATGCCAAAAGAGCCTGACACTATCCACAGCAGAAAAACTGACGCCACTCGCCGCCCTGAGTCTTGCCTGGTGGTTGAATCAAGAGTATCAGCCCACGCTGGCTGAATTATCCATGGCAGTTTATCGGCCTGAAAATAAAGAGACCAAGCTTCAGGCGGCGATACTTTATAACCATTCCCATTATGGCAATCGCTATGGTGAAACAGCAGGAATTTCCACTGCGGATTTAAACGATTGGGGGCTGGAGCATCTAGATTCGCCGGAACTAGCGGTTTCCAGAGCGGCCAGGGTGTTAAGGGTTATCCATGAAGGGATGGATGCTCAGCCTACGATATTGCAAGCACCAGAGGCCTATCTTGCTAATGGATTTGCACCGAAAAATGCCCAGGGCAGCTATCTGAAAAAGGAGTCGCTGGAATTGGGGGAAATGATTTTAACCGGATGCGGACAGATTGGATTTGATGCCTGTAGCCAACAGGATTTCACTCAATTTATCGATTTCGAACACGCAGTAGGCAGTTTGGCGTTTTCGCTCAAAACTACACTTAAGTTACATTATCAATTGCAAGGTAGGGCTTTTGATGAGTTGGTAGATAAGAATACCGAGCAACTGTATACATTATTACTTCAGGAAGAAGAGCAATTACATAAGAGCGGTGGAGCGCGCTACAGTCCGACGGCAATCTTCTTATCTCACTTCAGCCAATCTAATGAAGTCGAGCCTCTGACCGTAGAGCAAACGGCTGGTGTCATCAAAAGAATAGCCGGATCAATCGATGTGTCCCATTTGTCTGAGTCAGCTCAAGTCACCTTTAATAGAATAAATCTAATGGTAGACAACGTCGTTGCCGGTACAGCCATTGACGTGGAACATGAAAGATTTGTATCGGACCTTAAATCGCTGGCTCAACTTACTGAGCAAAGCCACCCCTTATATATTTTGGCGCATTATCGACTTTATAAAACAGCGCAAGAAAAAATAGAGCGACAACTCGCTTATCTCGATATGCGTCTAGCCTATCGCCATCTTCCCGCCGCTTTTGATGACGATCAGGCGATAAGAGAGATCCTGACAGAGGCTGGGGTGGAAAAAGTCGATGATTCCAGAGCTTATTATTACCGTTATAGCGACCCGCATAAGCAAAATGATTCACCTGTTAATGAATTTAAACGGCGTCGGGATGCAAGCAATCGCTTTGTCGCCAATATGTCGATGCCTGGTAAGAACGGTAGGTCGATTGATGTTTATAAGACGCTAGATGCGAAAAAAACTGAATATCATGAGTGGATAAAATCGCATCCGGCAGTTCGCTCTCAGGCAATCAAAACATTAATTGAGAAAGGTCAGCGGCCAGAGAGTGGTGCGCTACAAGATAAAATCAATGCCCTTGCCAAGGACTATCGGCCAGAAACTGAAAATTCGCGTTTTTGGCGCACGGCCTGGACATCGTTAGAAGAGAGTTGGGTGTGTAAACTCCCACTACCTAACCCGATGTGTACTATCGCCAGAGTCGAAGGTCCGCGTTCCCGTAACGAAAATGAAAATATGGCAGCGGGTATGGTGGCTATGGTGATGGAGGCGGGTCAGCTCAGGGGAATGGAACGCGGGGTGAAATTGATTGAAAATTCGCCACTGGGCGTAAAGCCATCGGGTCCTTTGGCTCCTCCGTCACGGCCTGTTATACCTTCCCGTTTGCCGGTTGCGGAAGGCGAAGTGATACCAACGCGTCAGACGATACCAAGCCCGCCTGGAAAGCCAGTTGAAGTGCAATGGGTTGAGCTAAAAGATCCACTCGTCTCTGGTGGAATGCGTGAAGCTTGGGTCAGACAGGGGGGCGGCGCGACCTATTGGGAAGTCGACTTAACCACCGGTAAGGACGTGGGTGTTGTCTTGAAACAAGGCCCTGAATTTAGCCGGCAGGGCAGGTTACCAGGGGGCGGGCCAACGCTATCAAAAGCGACTAATCCTGAATTTAATCCTGCCATTAAATTAGGCAAGAAAATTGGCAGCGGATTGACAGCTGAAATCTATCTTGATGCCAATAACCCCGGTTTTCTTCTCAAGAAAATAGGTACGAAAGATCCATACCTTATAGATAAGGTATTCAAGAAAGAAGTTGAGTTTTTTAATCGATACTACGGCGAAGGCGCTGCGGAGTTAATTAGCAAGGGTGATATACATTATATAAGAATGTACCGAGTGCCAGGCAAAACGTTGGCAGAGATTAATACTAAAGTTTTCCCGCCAGGTGCGAAGGAAAGCTTTTTACGTATGCTGGACAATTTAGGCTATTGCAATATCATCCATAATGACTTGAATTTTAATAATGTTTTATATGATGAAAAAACCAACACTTTCTACCCTATCGATTTCGGTGATGCTGAGGATGGGTATTATTCACTAAGTGAACCGAACAGTGGCAAGCCAGATCGGGGTATAAAAATGCGGGCTGGATTTATCTTTGAACATATTGAAGAGTTTAGTTTGTTAGCCGTATTAAAAAAAGCAACCTGATGTCGCTGGGGAGCTAATCTGCGCTACAATGCCCCCTTATCTACGAATTAGCGGGGGGCGATATTTTCTTCCCAGCAGGGAGCAAACTGCATGTCTACCGGCGATGCATCAATTATAAAACCTATCCAATGGTGTGCCATTGAGCAGCCGAATTTACCAACTGCTATCGCTGATTGGTTGATGGAGTTGGGGTCGATGACCCGGCGTTTTGAGCAGCATTGCCAACGGGTTCATGTCGAACCCCAGCGAGAATGCTTTATTACGCGTAATGAGTTAGGGGAAGATGCGGAGCACTTACCTGTAAGCGAACGCTATTGGCTGCGGGAAATCATTTTGTGTGGTGATAATGAGCCTTGGCTGCTTGGTCGCACGGTTATCCCCGAGCAGACACTGTCTGGGCCGGATAGGGCGCTGGTGGATTTGGGCACCCTCCCACTCGGGCGCTATTTATTTGGTGGGGACAATTTAAGCCGTGATTATATTCAAGTAGGGCGGCAGAATGAACTTTGGGCGCGCCGCTCGTTGCTGCGTCTGTCAGGCAAACCCCTGTTACTGACGGAAGTTTTTTTACCGGCCTCGCCACTGTATTCGGTTTAAGCCGTAGTAAGATTTTGGAGATGGATAAATTGAAGGGAAGTACTGTTCAGACCAAATGGCAGGCTTATTGCCGTTTAATGCGGATTGATAAGCCTATTGGCTCGTTATTGCTATTGTGGCCGACGCTGTGGGCATTATGGCTGGCAGGGCAGGGTATCCCAGAAACCAAAATACTGATTGTGTTTGTGTTGGGTGTGTTTTTTATGCGTGCGGCTGGTTGTGTCGTCAATGATTATGCTGACCGAAATATTGATGGCTTTGTAAAACGCACCGCATCCCGCCCGTTACCCAGTGGCATTATCAGTGAACGAGAGAGCAAAATCCTGTTTGTCGTTTTGGTACTGCTCTCGTTTGGTCTGGTGTTAACCCTTAATAGCATGACCATTTGGTTATCATTGGCAGCACTGGCGTTAGCCTGGATTTATCCGTTTATGAAGCGGGTCACTCATCTACCCCAAGTGGTATTAGGCGCAGCTTTTGGTTGGTCAATTCCGATGGGATTCGCTGCGGTGAGTGAGAGCTTACCCTTGGTTTGTTGGCTGTTATTGCTGGCGAACATCTGCTGGACCGTCGCTTATGACACGCAATACGCAATGGTTGATCGCGACGATGACCTGAAAATTGGAGTTAAGTCCACGGCGATTTTATTTGGTCAACATGACAAGCTGATTATAGGTTTACTGCAACTGGCTACACTGGTGTTGATGGTTGCTATCGGCTGGCTGATGGGGTTGGGCGGCGCATTCTATTGGTCAATCCTGCTGGCGGGTGCCTTGTTTATCCACCAACAAAAGATGATTGTGCAGCGTGACCGCGACGCCTGCTTCCGTGCGTTTTTGAATAATAATTACGTAGGGCTGGTGTTGTTTTTAGGGATTCTGATTAGTTATTGGCAGTAAATACGTTTCTGGAAAACAGTCAAAAAAATGGCCAGATGATGAATCCGGCCATTTTTGTTTAGCGGCTTGAGGAATCAATCTTCCGATTTATCCTCTGCCTCGGATTCTGGCCGTTGATTGCTGGTTTCGGCTGGCATACTGACACTCTCGATAGTCAGTTTCACTTCCGGCGTCATCAACGCACTCAGCATATTGTAAACTTCCAACGTATGTTCCTGAACCGCGTCACCACTGTCACTGATATATCCCTCTTCACGCAAGGTACCGACCAGTGTTGAAAATACCGCTTTATCGAAGAATTCTGGTGCGTTAATCCCGTGCAGAACAGACAATCGCTGCGCCATGATACGGCTCTCTTTCTCCAGCGCTCCACGGTTAATACTCGGATTGGCACTGAGCAGCGACAGGGTAATCGCGTATCGTTGCAGGGTTTCCCGCACACCGGCGGCCAGTAATTGCAGTGGGCGAATTCGGGCCGGATTAAGCACTAGTTCGGTCCCTTTGTCACAAATCAACTGCTGGCGGGCCAGTTCATCTATCAGCGTGTCCAGCGTCTGTGGTAACTGCTCTTTGCTGTAATGCAGGAACAGTTCAGCTTTCAACATCGGATAAATCATACTGATTTGGCGCAACAATTCGTCACGGGTAATGCGGCGGTGGTACATCACCATGCTGGCTATCAGTGACGGTAGCATCAGTAAGTGCTGGATATTATTGCGATAATAGGTCATCAGCACGGCTTGTTCCCGTGGCAGGATGATAATGTCACCAATGTTGTCTTTCTCCACCTCAAACTTATTCATATTCAAGGCGTGATTAAGTAACTCTTCCGGTGTTTTATCCGGCACAGTGACATCTTTCGCATAAGGCACATTACGCATCAGTTGCAGATAGCAATCAAGTTGCTCAAGCAACTGCTCGCGGGTGAGTGAACGCTGACGTGAGGCTAACAATGCGGTAGAACACAAGTTCATGGCATTCGCTGCTGCCGCATTATTTATTCTCACCATGATCTTACCGGCCAAATCATTTACCGCCGGTGTCAGCCAGCTTGGGCGCTGAGCTTCAATCGGATCAATGGCATCACGCCATTGCGGTACATTGGTGTTCAGATAGGTGGTCAACGGGATCGGTTCACCAAAGTTGACATAGCCCTGACCGAGGTTACGCAACTTACGCAAGCCCCGCAGCATCTGCAACAGGCTCTCTTTCTCTTTGGTCGCACCACGCAGCTCTTTGGCATAGGTACCCACTTCCATCACATGTTCGTAACCGATATAAATCGGCACCAAAGTGATTGGACGTGAGCCACCACGCAACATCGCCTGAATGGTCATCGACAGTGTGCCAGTTTTTGGCTCCAGCAGGCGGCCGGTACGTGAGCGGCCTCCTTCAACAAAGTATTCAACTGAATAACCACGGGTGAACAGTTCACCTAAATACTCGCGGAAAACCGTTGAATAGAGTTTGTTGCCTTTAAAGGTGCGACGAATAAAGAACGCGCCCAAACGGCGGAAGATAGGCCCGGCAGGCCAGAAGTTAAGGTTAATCCCAGCGGCAATATGCGGCGGCACCAGCCCTTGATGATAAAGCACGTAGGAGAGCAGCAGATAATCCATATGGCTGCGATGACAAGGCACATAGACGATTTCATGGCCATCTTGCGCCAACTGCCGCACCCGTTCTGCATTATGGACGTTAATACCTTGATACAAACGGTTCCACGTCCAGCTCAATACTCTGTCAGACAGGCGCACGGCTTCATATGAGAAGTCGGCTGCGATCTCTTCCATCAGCGTAATGGCATTTTGCTGTGCTTTCTCATGGGAGATTTTCTTGGTCCGCGCTTCATCGACGACGGCCTTTTCAATCGCCTTTGATGTCAGCAACTTTTTGAACAGATCCTGCCGGGCAGGCAGACTAGGGCCAACCGCTGCCAGGCGTTGACGGGAGAAGTGCATCCGCGCTACGCGAGCCAGTTTGTGGGCGATAGTTTTATCGGTACCGTGCTCGCTGGCCATCCTGCGCAGTGAAACTGTGGTAGAGAAACGCACAAAACTATCGCGACCCAGCCACAATACCGCGAAGAATTTTTGCACTCCGTTAAGCACGCGCAGATGGGGTGTTCCGTGGCCTTCACGCCCCGGCGAACGACCAAACATCACGGAAACCGGTAACATCTGGATATCTAACTCGGGATTATTGCGGTGCAAATCCAGATAGTCGTGGAACAGCTTTACCGATTCCTGTTTAGGCGCGTAGTAGCGAAAGACCCGCGGGCCATTATCGATAAACACATGGCTGGGCAGTTGCACTCCATCGATTTCCAATGGAATCAATGGGTCGGGCAGGTCTTGTGCTTGACACTGCGCTCGCAAAGTCAGCAAATCAGCCTTAGAATTGTAAGGCAAAACGTACAGAATAGGACGAGAGGGGTCTAGCCCTAACTCAGTCACAGGGTCTGCCGGAATAACCTTGCTTTTTACCAACATTTTAAGTGGTAAATTCAATAACTTATAATATATTTTACGCCAACCTGACATAACTACATGAAGCCTCTTGTTAGCAATTCGTCGCAAGGATACCAGAAACTGGTTTTGAGATCTGTGGTGATAAGACAACAGAAAGCGGCAAAAATCATCATTAACTTAAGATAAAGGCAATAAAACATGGCGAATCAATCAACAGGGCTGGCCCGAGTCTATAAAGCGGCCGGTTATTCTGTGAAAGGCTTAACGGCTGCCTGGAAAAACGAAGCGGCATTTCGTCAGGAAGCTGTTGCTGCCATAATCGCTATCATACTGGCCTTCTGGCTGGATGTAGATGCTATCGCACGCCTTTTATTAATTGGTAGCGTGGTTTTAGTGATAATTATCGAAGTCATTAACAGTGCGATTGAGGCGGTAGTGGACAGGATTGGCAGTGAGTTCCATGAGCTATCGGGCCGCGCCAAAGATATGGGGTCCGCGGCGGTATTCCTCGCTATCTTGTTAGCGTTATTTGTTTGGATAACCGTACTTTGGCAGCATGCCGGTTAATGTTATGACGAACAATGCCGCAGAAATAAGCTGTGATTAATCCCTGTTTTTATTCACTCTTTGGTTCCCAACACCCGCTTACCTGTATATACTCACAGCAAGACTGTATAAACAAACAGGGGGCGGAATGAAAGCACTTACTACCAGACAGCAAGAGGTTTATGACCTGGTTCGCGATCACTTAGCGCAAACCGGCATGCCACCGACCCGTGCCGAAATTGCGCAGCGTCTGGGGTTTCGCTCTCCTAACGCCGCTGAAGAGCATTTAAAAGCACTGGCCCGTAAAGGCGTCATTGAGATTGTTTCTGGCGCTTCCCGTGGCATTCGTTTGCTGATGGAAGAAGAAGATGGCCTGCCACTGATTGGTCGGGTTGCCGCAGGTGAACCTTTGCTGGCACAGCAGCATATCGAAGGGCACTACAAAGTAGACCCATCAATGTTTAAACCGAGTGCAGATTTTCTGTTGCGGGTTAATGGGATGTCGATGAGAGATATCGGTATTCTGGATGGCGACCTATTAGCGGTGCATAAAACGCAAGATGTGCGTAACGGGCAAGTTGTAGTGGCACGAATTGATGATGAAGTGACGGTAAAACGCTTGAAAAAACAAGGTAATATCGTACAGCTTTTGCCAGAAAATAGTGAGTTCCAACCGATTATTGTCGATCTGCGCGAACAAAGCTTCACCATTGAAGGATTGGCCGTCGGTGTTATCCGTAATGGTGACTGGATCTAACATTAGCGTTTTATATTGAACTGATAAGCCGTTCCTGCTCAGGAGCGGCTTTTTATTATTAATGACCCCATTAAACGATTCAGACGCCCAAATTAATTGACGTTGCAGGCAGGCAGCCGCAAAGAAGCTCGCTAATTCCGATCAATGCTAACGACAAGTTGATGATTTGGATGACAAATCTGCGGGGAGAAAATTTGAATGCTGCTTGCTGCGGCCTCTCAGAGGTGATGTCTGGGAAGGGGCCAAGTAACAAGTACAGCTAGCCTGCTACAGCTCCAAGTATGGAAAAGTTATTTAGATTGAGACGATTCCGACAATAAGTTATTACCTACTGTTTTAACTGAATAATATCAGTGCTTATTTTTACTTTATAGCTATAATCTCAGTGATTAATATTATCCTGACTTTAATTGCTAGTATCCTCTGCTATAATTATTCGTACGGTAAGCGAAACAACGAAGTTTAATTTTAAATTATGACTGTGAGTGACTAATTTAAATGTGGTTGTTTTTATCAATAGAGAACGTTTATCGTATTGAATTAAATAAACTGACTAATCCCAAGGTAACGGAGATATTATGAATAAAGATCAAGCCGACGGTAACTGGAAGCAGTTTAAAGGTAAAGTGAAAGAAAAATGGGGCAAGCTGACTGACGATGACTTAACGGTAATCGAAGGTAAGCGTGACCAGCTAGTGGGTAAAATCCAGGAGAAATACGGCTATCAGAAAGAGCAAGCCGAGAAAGAAGTCAAAGCCTGGGAAGACCACAGCAAATATCGCTGGTAACAGCATTAAATGGAATTAAACTGATATTGATATAAATTAATCGGGTCTCTCGTTTCATAGAATATGCATTGTTAATCAACCCCGTCTAGTTATTGGTGTATCAACTCCAATTATATTGAAGCGGTGAGGTTATTTTAATAAAAGCTATTCTAGCTCACCTGTATTTATATCTACATCTGCACAAGGACGTGCCTTATTATTAATTATTACCCTGTCGCATTGCTCGCGGCAGTCTACTTTTTGCTAACCGATATATACCCACCAGGGATCTCTATCTATACCCTAAATAATTCGAGTTGCAGGAAGGCGGTAACCGATTTGTACAGCATTTATGCTAGCCCGCTGGGTGAGCCTCAAGGATGAGGCTCATTAATCCCGATGAGCTTACATGAGTAAGTGATTCGGGTTATTGAGAGCAGCCAACACACATGCAGCTTGAAGTATGACGGGTATAAGGCAAAAGTAATTGGAGAGCAGCTAACATTGCTACAACTTCAATTAGGTACGCAGCTATTTCTTTTTAGTAACAATAGAGTGGTCATGGTCACAATGCTCATGGCTTTCGCATGCTTCAACTTCCCCGCATTCAGCACATAAACCGTGCGCTTCAACCACACTGTGACGCAGCACAAAACCTGATTGTTTTGCTAACTGTGACAATGCCTCTTCAATGCCCACGGTGGTGCGTTCAGTGACTATTTTGCACCGATCACAGATAAATAGCGCTGAAGTATGGGTTGGCTCTTCAAAATGATGACATAGCACATAACTATTAGCTGACTCGACGCGGTGAATAAACCCTTGCTCCAGCAAAAAATCCAATGCGCGATAAACAGTTGGAGGCTTGGCTTGTGGCTCAGACACACGCAACAAATCCAACAGGTCATAGGCACTGATTGCGCCAGGTTGTTGTGCCATTAAGCGTAGTACTTCAAGACGTTGCGGTGTCAGCCGGACGTTACGTTGTTGACACAGACTTTCAGCCTGAGCCAGCAGCTTTTCCTCATCGATAGGTTTCATGATATCCATCCCGCAGCATTTGAATTGAAATGATTTTACCATATTTAGCGTTAATCGCCGATAGGTGAAAAAACGAGGGGAAGGTGGGTATCACACTTTTGTTAATTCACAGGATTCGATGACAGAACGATCAGTCGTAGAGTTCAATTATCACACAGGCAGCTATGGTCAGCTTCTATGGTATAATTACTCATTCCATCCCTTTGTAGGGTTCGCTCGGCGGGCAACTTTAAAGGGTATTTGATGAAATAATAACCGATGAAATCACCGTAAATGCACGCAGCCCAGACTTTTTCCAGCACCCCGGCCAATAAGCCACACTACCCTCTACAACGTTTTTCCGTCGCGCCGATGCTCGATTGGACCGATCGTCATTGCCGTTATTTTCATCGTTTGTTAACCAAGCAGACCTTGTTATATACCGAAATGGTCACCACCGGTGCCATTATTCATGGTAAAGCTGACTATCTGGCTTATAGCGAACAGGATCATCCGGTGGCACTGCAACTTGGAGGCAGTGACCCGCAGGCGCTGGCCCATTGTGCCAAATTGGCTGAACAACGCGGCTACAATGAAATAAACCTAAATGTGGGTTGCCCGTCTGATCGGGTACAAAATGGTCGTTTTGGCGCTTGCCTGATGGATGAGGCTGAACTGGTCGCTGACTGCATTAAAGCTATGCGCGATGTGGTTTCTATTCCTGTCACCGTTAAAACTCGTATCGGCATTGACCAACTGGATAGCTATGAGTTCTTATGCGAGTTTGTGCAAACGGTGGCGGACCGTGGCGAATGCGATATCTTTACCATTCATGCTCGCAAAGCCTGGCTCTCAGGGCTTAGCCCGAAAGAGAACCGTGAAGTGCCACCGCTGGATTATGAGCGGGTTTATCAGCTCAAGCGTGATTTCCCAACACTGACTATTGCCATTAATGGTGGTGTGAAAACGCTGGCTGAAGCCAAAGAGCATCTTAAACATCTTGATGGGGTAATGATGGGCCGTGAAGCCTACCAAAATCCAAGCATTTTGACCCAAGTGGATCGCGAACTATTTGATGTAAATGCCCCAGTGGTCGATAGCATTAAGGCGATTGAAGCGCTTTATCCTTATATCGAACAGGAGTTGTCTCGCGGCGCTTATTTGGGCCACATCACCCGGCATATTCTTGGGATTTTTCAGGGAATTCCTGGTGCGCGTCAATGGCGTCGCCATCTAAGCGAAAATGCCCATAAGCCTGGTGCTGGCGTTGTTGTAGTAGAGCAAGCCTTAGCGCTGGTCACTCGGCCTTATACCCTTCGTCCTTGAAGTCGCAGGGTTGTTAGCTACGCTAGTTACTCGGCCCATCCGGTGGGCCTCGCAAGGCGAGGCCGCTGCTTGCAGCGTTCAAATCTGCTCCCGGCAGATTTGTCACCCAAATCACTTGACTGTGTAAGCTCATCGGGATGCGTTCACTTGCTGCCTACCTGCGACGCCAATTACTTTGAGTATAATAGAATAGTAAATTAGCTATAAGTTAGTCAAATTGACCATGCCTATCCATTTTTCTGGTAGGTATTAATATTACTTAATCATTAAATTCAATGAATTAGCTGATATGTTAAAGTTGGCATGCTTCTTGTAATACTTCTTATAAAATCCCCGATTTGTTCGTTATATTTAATGATGTGGTTGTGGGACATACACAATTATTAAGGAGCCAGCCATGTTTGAAATTCTCTTTGTTATCGGCTTTTTTATCATGCTGATGGTAACCGGTATTTCCCTGTTAGGGATCTTCGCTGCATTACTGGTGGCTGCTGCTTTTATGATGGTAGGGGGCTTATTCGTCATGATGATTAAGCTGCTACCTTGGTTGATTCTGGCGGTTGTGGCCGTCTGGATATGGCGTTCGATGCAGAAACCGATAGTCCGGCGTTACTAAAATTTCCCTTTCTTGCGGTAGCGATCACAGCCTGAAAGATTAGTGGGGCGAATCAGAGGGAAAACGTATTTTTTCTCGGGCGTGCTTGCTAGGATGCTAACCGATACGATTTGGTATCGCATTTTCATCCCTGCCAGAGGTAAAAATAGCCGTATAAACGGCAGTTAGCTCTGACAGAATACGCTGCTGTACCCCTACATGTGCATCAAAGAAAGCGTTGTAAAGAAGGGCTCCCTAATCGGAGCCCTTTGTTTTTTCAACAATATTACCTTAGGAATGGCCAAACAACTCAGGGTATCAGCAAGCTGGATCCTGTGGTCTGGCGGCTTTCTAGGATTTGATGGGCACGGTGAGCATCACGCAACGGGAATTGCTGTGCTTTTGCCACATCGACATTAATGGCTCCGCCAGCAATCAGTGAAAACAGTTCGTGGCTGGCACTTGCTAACTCTTGCCGATTGGTGACATAAGTGTTGAGGGAGGGGCGAGTAACATATAGCCCGCCTTTTTGGTTCAGGATGGCAAGATCTACTCCTGTCACTGGGCCGGAGGCATTACCGAAACTCACCATCAAGCCTCTGCGCTTAAGGCTATTAAGCGAATCCAGCCAGGTACTTTTCCCAACCGAGTCATACACCACACCCACTTTCTCGCCATTAGTCAGCTCTGCCACCCGCTCGGCGATATTTTCTGTACGATAGTTAATCGTGGCCCAGGCGCCAGAGGCTTTTGCCAATTCGGCCTTTTCATCAGAGCCAACACTGCCGATAAGCTTAGCACCAAGCGCTTTCGCCCACTGGCAAGCAATTAGTCCGACACCACCCGCCGCCGCATGGAATAGGAATACCTCACCCGGTTTTATCTCGTGGGTTTGGCGCAACAGATAGTGGACGGTCAGCCCTTTGAGGAATGATGCTGCGGCCTGCTCGAAAGAGATGTTGTCAGGAAGTATGGCAATCTTCTCTGCCGCAACATTATGCACTTCGCTGTAAGCCCCGAGAGCTGATTGGGCATATACCACCCGGTCACCGACATTGATTGTGTTAACCGACGAACCAACTTTAGTGACAATTCCCGCCGCCTCTGTTCCCAACCCACTGGGAAACTGTGATGGTGAATAAAGCCCACTGCGAACATAAGTATCGATATAGTTAATACCGATCGCTTTGTTTTCTACCTGAACTTCATGTGCTGCAGGGTCAGAAGGGGTAAAGTCAAGGTATTGCAACACTTCCGGCCCGCCAGTGGTACTGAATTGGATATGCTTTGCCATGGTAGCTCCTATAGATAGGTGTATTTTCACCCTACAGGGTTCTGCACGGAGTGCCAAGATCTGGCTAATACCGATATGTAATAGGGAATATTATTACCTCTGCGAATAAGACGGTGCGGCAATGTGGGCGGTTTTTTTTTTCCTCATCAGCGAACTTTCTGAACTCATCAGCTCCATTCATTTGCGGTCTACCTGCAACTCCAATTACTTTGTGTATATACTAGGCCGTTATATTTTCTATTCGATATTTTCCTATCGCAACAAAGGTAAAGAACACTCTTCATGGCCGCAAAAAAACCAACCAACAATATGACAGAGCCACGAGACCGCCAGATGGAAGGGCTGAAACTCCCGCCTCATTCGCTGGAGGCAGAGCAGTCCGTGTTGGGCGGTTTGATGCTGGATAATGAACGCTGGGATAATGTGTCAGAACGCGTTGCCAGCAATGACTTCTTCAGCCGCCCGCATCGCCGAATCTTTACTGAAATGCAGCGTTTGCTGGAAAACAGCAAACCTATCGATTTGATCACCTTGTCTGAGTCGCTAGAGCAAAAAGGCGATCTGGATTCGGTGGGGGGATTTGCCTATCTGGCAGAGTTATCGAAAAACACCCCAAGTGCAGCGAATATTGGTGCCTATGCTGATATTGTGCGCGAACGTGCGGTAGTTCGTGAAATGATCTCGGTCGCCAATGAGATAGCTGACGCCGGTTATGATCCCCAAGGGCGTAGCAGTGAAGATCTGCTGGATTTGGCTGAATCCAAAGTGTTTCAGATAGCTGAAAGCCGCGCCAGTAAAGATGAAGGGCCGAAAAGTGTCGATCAAATCCTCGAAGCCACGGTCGCGCGAATTGAGCAACTTTATCAGCGGCCCCATGATGGGGTGACCGGTGTTTCAACCGGCTTTACCGACCTTGATAAAAAAACCGCCGGTTTACAGAAATCAGATTTGATCATTGTCGCCGCGCGTCCATCAATGGGTAAAACCACGTTTGCGATGAACTTGTGTGAAAACGCCGCGATGATGCAGGAAAAACCGGTATTGATCTTCAGTTTGGAGATGCCCGGCGATCAGATCATGATGCGTATGCTGGCGTCGCTGTCACATGTTGACCAGACCCGTATCCGAACCGGCCAACTCGATGATGAGGATTGGGCGCGTATTTCCAGCACCATGGGCATATTGATGGAAAAACGCAATATGTACATCGATGACTCATCCGGTCTGACACCGACAGAAGTGCGCTCCCGCGCGCGGCGTATTTTCCGCGAACATGGTGGTTTGAGTCTGATTATGATCGACTACCTGCAATTGATGCGGGTGCCGTCTCTTTCTGATAACCGAACGTTGGAAATCGCCGAGATTTCGCGCTCACTCAAAGCTCTGGCGAAAGAGTTGCAAGTCCCGGTAGTGGCGTTATCACAGCTTAACCGTAGTTTGGAGCAACGTGCTGATAAACGGCCCGTTAACTCCGACTTACGTGAATCCGGCTCTATCGAACAAGATGCGGACTTAATCATGTTTATCTATCGTGACGAGGTGTATCACGAGAACAGTGATGAGAAAGGGATCGCGCAGATTATTTTGGGTAAACAGCGTAACGGTCCGATCGGATCTGTCCGGCTGAAATTTAACGGTCAATGGTCGCGCTTTGATAACTATGCCGGTCCACAGTACGACGACGAATAGTTTCCCCTTAGTCCTTGACGCTGCAGGGTTGTTAGCGGCGATGACTCACGCGGAACCCTCGCTGGCCGGCGACCTGCAACACCAGGTTCTTTGGGTATAACATCAATTATTAAGGATAAGAAATGAAAGCGGCAACAGCAGTAATCGACCGCCGCGCTCTGCGACATAACTTGCATCAGGTACGGCGCATGGCGCCACAAAGCCGCCTGATTGCTGTTGTGAAAGCAAACGCTTATGGCCACGGGTTATTAGAAACAGCACATACTTTGCAGGATGCCGATTGCTATGGCGTCGCGCGCATCGGCGAAGCTCTGATGCTACGTTCTGGCGGAATTGTAAAACCTATTCTACTGCTGGAAGGGTTTTTTACCGCAGAGGACTTGCCTATTCTGGTGGCTAACCGGATTGAAACCGCAGTACACAGTATTGAACAATTAGAAGCGCTGGAAGCGGCCAATCTCCCTGCTCCGATCAATGTCTGGATGAAGCTCGATACCGGTATGCATCGTTTAGGCGTCCGTCCTGAGCAGGCCGAAGCCTTCTACCAGCGGCTATGTGCTTGTGGCAACGTTAGTCAGCCAGTTAATATTATGAGCCACTTCAGTCGTGCCGACGAACCTGAAGTGGATACTACCCGCCAGCAACTGGCGTGTTTTGACGCCTTTGCTATTGGCAAACCGGGTAAACAGTCTATTGCTGCATCTGGCGGTATTTTGCTGTGGCCGCAAGCGCATCGTGATTGGGTTCGTCCCGGTATCATACTGTATGGCGTTTCGCCGCTGGATGAACCTTATGCCAGCCATTTTGGTCTACTGCCAGCGATGGCATTAAAATCCAGCCTGATTGCTGTACGTGAACATAAAGCCGGTGAGCCCGTGGGCTACGGCGGAACTTGGGTCAGTGAACGTGATACGCGCCTGGGTGTGGTGGCGATTGGCTACGGTGACGGTTATCCGCGCAGCGCACCATCGGGTACGCCGATGTGGGTCAATGGCCGCGAAGTGCACATTGTGGGGCGGGTATCGATGGACATGATTTCAGTTGATCTTGGGCCAGATAGCAGCGACAAAGTCGGTGATGAAGTGCTGTTGTGGGGGGCGGATTTACCGGTTGAGAAGATCGCAGCTTACACCGGTATCAGTGCCTATGAATTGATCACCAAGCTGACCTCCCGTGTAGCGATGGAATATTTAGGGGAATAAGGTAAGCTGACTAATCAAGGTATAGACAATTATTATCAATCTAGGAGAGCAGCGCCGTGTTCCAAAATGTTGATGCCTATGCAGGTGACCCGATCCTGTCATTGATGGAGAGTTTTAAAGCCGATAGCCGAGCACATAAAGTGAATCTGAGTATCGGGCTTTATTACAATGAGCAGGGTGAGATCCCGCAAATGCAGGCAGTGGATACCGCTGAAACCCAATTGAATGCTCAGCCACATGGGACACCGGTTTACTTGCCGATGGAAGGTCTGCAATCTTATCGTACTGCTATTCAGCAGCTACTATTCGGCAGCGATCACCCTATGCTGGCTCAGCAACGAGTAGCGACTATCCAAACTGTTGGTGGCTCCGGTGCATTGAAAGTGGGTGCTGATTTCCTTCATTCCTATTTCCCAGATTCTCAGGTGTGGGTCAGTGACCCTACGTGGGAAAACCATGTCGCTATTTTCAGTGGCGCAGGGTTTAAGGTGAATACCTACCCGTACTTTGATAATGACAAGCTGGGCGTAAAATTCGATCAAATGCTGGCAACGTTGCAGCAGTTACCGGCCAGAAGCATTGTTTTGCTCCATCCTTGCTGCCATAACCCAACTGGATCTGATCTGACGAATGCACAGTGGGATCAGGTTATTGGCGTGGCTAAAGACCGGGATCTGATCCCGTTCCTGGATATTGCCTATCAGGGTTTTGGTGCTGGGCTGAATGAAGATGCTTATGCGATTCGAGCCATGGCGGCAGCGGAATTACCCTGTCTGGTCAGTAACTCCTTCTCTAAAATCTTCTCTCTGTATAACGAACGGGTCGGTGGCCTTTCCGTGGTATGTGAAAGTGAAGAAGCTGCTGGTCGGGTATTGGGGCAACTGAAAGCCACGGTGCGGCGTAACTATTCCAGCCCGCCAAACTTTGGTGCACAGGTTGTTTCAAAAGTACTGCATGACAGCGAGTTACGGGCGCAATGGCAGGCTGAAGTGGAGCAGATGCGTCGGCGTATTATTGAAATGCGCAGCACGTTGGTGGAAGCCTTGAAGGCGGCACTACCCAATCGCAATTTTGATTACTTAATGCAACAGCGTGGCATGTTCAGCTATACCGGTTTTAGTGCTGCGCAAGTGGATCGTCTGCGTGACGAGTTTGGCGTGTATCTGATTGCCAGCGGCAGGATGTGTATGGCAGGTGTCAACCACAGTAATGTTCAGCGAGTAGCGGCTGCGTTTGCGGCAGTACAGTAATTAGTTATCGCGTTATCTAACACGACGAACTGTTTAAGGCGATAGAAATATCGCCTTTTTGCTTTATTTTTTCCACCATCTTTCCGTCACTTATCTACATAACCTGTCTGGTTAGCTCTTCGCCAATGGCTGTAAATCGATTAAAGAATATACTAAATAAGGTGGCAGACCCATGCCCAATGATCATTCATCGCTCACAGTAAATCTTCTGTTATAAGTGCAAGCTAATACTTCAGCATGTTGCTGTATCCGATGGAATGAATACGCTATGAGGCCCTTTCGCTAGACGGCACTGGCCCATTACAGGAGATAACCCAATGAATAATTCAGCATTATTGGAATACTGCATGTCTAAACCGGGGGCAGAGCAGAGTGATCATGAGGAATGGCAGACCAATCAGATTAAAGTAGCCGATGTGATGTTTGCGATGGTGGGTGAAATTGGTGGGCGGCCCTCTATTTCGGTAAAAACCAGCCCTGAGTTGGCGGAGAGTTTGCGAGAGCAACATCCGGAGATCGTGCCGAGTGAACACTTGAATAAAGCGCACTGGAACACGGTGTTTCTGGATGGACAATTACCGAACTCACAATTTTACTCGTTAATTGACCGCTCTTATCAATTGGTATTGCAGGGGTTACCGGAACATAGGCGACAGGAGCTGGCTGTTTGATACCCCCTTGGTACTTGGAGTTGCAGGGTTGTTAGCCTGGTTCATTATTTGGCCCATCCTTGGGCCTGGCTGATTTGTTGTTCACGGGTTGCCAACCTGCAGCTCCAATGATTTTGGATGCTGATAGATTAATTGATGCTCTACTTACGTTGCAGCATTGGCTTGAGGAAGCGTGCAGTATGTGACGCGGCGCATTCTGCAACAGTCTCTGGTGTACCGGCGACCAGAATCTCGCCACCGCCACTACCGCCTTCTGGCCCCAGATCGACAATCCAATCAGCAGTCTTAATCACATCCAGATTGTGCTCAATGACCACAATGGTATTGCCCTGATCGCGCAGCTGATGCAACACCGCCAGCAGTTGCTGAATATCAGCAAAATGCAGGCCGGTAGTCGGCTCGTCCAGAATATAGAGCGTCTGACCGGTGCCGCGTTTTGATAATTCACGCGACAGTTTCACCCGTTGCGCTTCACCACCCGACAGCGTAGTCGCAGATTGCCCCAGACAGATATAGGACAGGCCCACATCCATCAGTGTTTGCAGCTTACGCGCCAGTGCCGGAACCGCATCAAAGAACTCGCGAGCCTCTTCGATAGTCATCGCCAGCACTTCGTGGATACTTTTACCTTTGTATTTTACTTCCAGCGTTTCACGGTTATAACGCTTACCTTTACACTGGTCGCATGGCACATAGATATCGGGCAGGAAGTGCATTTCGACTTTAATCACCCCGTCGCCCTGGCAGGCCTCACAACGGCCCCCTTTGACGTTAAAGCTGAAGCGGCCTGGCGTATAACCACGGGTACGTGATTCAGGAACACCGGCAAACAGCTCACGAATGGGGGTAAAGATACCGGTATAAGTCGCCGGGTTAGAGCGCGGCGTCCGGCCAATCGGGCTTTGGTCAATATCGATGACTTTATCGAAATGCTCCAAGCCTTGAATTTCACGGAATGGCGCCGGTTCGTTGCTGGTCGCGCCGTTCAACTGGCGCTGGGCGATACAATATAAGGTGTCGTTGATCAGCGTTGACTTACCTGAGCCAGAAACCCCGGTAATACAACTAAACAGCCCGACCGGCAGTGTCAGCGTGACATCTTTCAGGTTATTGCCGCTGGCGCCAATCAGTTTTAACACTTTGGTTGGGTCCCCCGGCACGCGTTGCGCAGGTATGGCGATTTCTCGTTTGCCGCTAAGGAACTGACCGGTCAGTGACTTAGGTTCAGCCATGATGGCCTCAACGGTCCCTTCGGCCACCACCTCACCACCATGCACACCCGCACCCGGGCCAATATCAATCACATGGTCGGCTGCGCGGATAGCGTCTTCATCATGTTCCACTACAATCACGGTGTTACCCAGATTGCGCAGATGAATCAATGTTTCCAGCAACCGTTCATTATCACGTTGGTGCAAACCGATGGACGGTTCATCCAGTACATACATGACACCCACCAAGCCGGCGCCAATTTGACTGGCCAAACGGATACGTTGCGCTTCACCACCAGACAGTGTTTCCGCCGAACGGGACAACGACAGATAATTCAGCCCGACGTTAACCAAGAACTTCAGCCGATCGCCAATCTCTTTCAGCACTTTCTCAGCAATTTGCGCCCGCTGACCACTTAGTTTCATGTTTTGGAAGAAGGTCAGTGCGTGGCCGATGCTCAGTTCAGAAATCTCGGGCAGAGTGGTGTTTTCGACAAACACATAACGCGCTTCGCGGCGCAAGCGAGTACCGTGGCATGAAGCACAGGAGCGATTGCTAATATATTTGGCCAGTTCCTCACGTACTGCACTGGACTCCGTCTCTTTATAGCGACGTTCCATATTGTGCAACACCCCTTCAAATGGGTGGCGGCGAACGGTGGTATCACCCCGATCGTTAATGTATTTGAATTCAATGGTATCTTTGCCAGAACCGTATAAAACGGCGTGCTGTATCGCGCTATCGAGCGAGTTAAATGGCGTTTCGATATCAAACTTATAATGATCTGCCAGTGAACGCAGCATCTGGAAGTAATAGAAGTTGCGGCGATCCCAACCACGGATGGCACCACCCGCCAGCGACAGCTCTGGATTCTGTAATACACGGTCTGGATCAAAGAACTGCTGTACCCCTAAGCCGTCACAAGTTGGGCAGGCCCCCGCCGGGTTGTTAAAGGAGAACAGGCGTGGTTCCAACTCACTCATACTGTAGCCGCAAATCGGGCAGGCAAAGTTGGCGGAGAACAGCAACTCTTCGGCGTGAGGGTCGTCCATATCGGCAACGACGGCAGTACCACCAGAAAGCTCCAGTGCCGTTTCAAATGATTCAGCCAGACGCTGAGCCAGATCTTCACGCACTTTGAAGCGATCGACCACCACTTCAATGGTATGTTTTTTTTGCAGTTCTAATTTCGGTGGATCAGACAGATCACACACCTCGCCATCGATCCGCGCCCGGATATAGCCCTGCATAGCCAGACCTTCCAGCGTTTTGGTATGTTCGCCTTTGCGATCTTTTACCACCGGAGCCAGTAACATCAAGCGGCGGCCTTCCGGCTGACTGATGACGTTATCCACCATCTGACTGACGGTTTGCGCGGCTAGCGTAACATCGTGATCTGGGCAGCGTGGTTCACCGACACGGGCGAACAGCAAACGCAGATAATCATGGATTTCAGTGATGGTACCCACAGTCGAGCGTGGGTTATGCGAAGTTGATTTTTGCTCAATGGAGATTGCCGGTGACAGACCTTCAATATGGTCGACATCCGGTTTTTCCATCAGCGATAGAAATTGGCGCGCATAGGCGGAAAGAGACTCAACATAACGGCGTTGCCCCTCGGCATACAAGGTATCAAAAGCCAGTGAGGATTTGCCTGAACCCGATAGACCGGTGACCACGATCAGTTTGTCGCGCGGGATAATCAGGTTGATATTCTTAAGATTATGGGTGCGAGCGCCCCGAACTTCTATATTATCCATTCAAACACTTCCCGGATGTAAACTGAGCCTCTCCCGCGCCCTTTTTTACTCTTCGTACTTGAAGCCGTAGGGTTGTTGGCTGCGTTCACTCACCCTAATCACTTACTGGCTGTAAGCTCATAGGGACTCGCTCGCTTGCCGCCTACCTGCAACTCCAATTACTTTGAGTAATGTATAGACGCATTTTGCAACGTCAAAAAAGGACACAGCCAGTACGAAACGGATAATTATGACACAAAAAAACCTGAATGGATATCCAGTATTCGAGTGCAATTAAGGCAGATGTCATGATAAAACTGCAACACATTTCGCAGTTATGATCTACTGTGCCGTTTAGCAGTTAGCGTGTTAAACTTACTCGTTTATACTGTACAAAATTTACTTCATCAGGAGAGTTCACATGGCCAGCAGAGGCGTAAACAAAGTGATTTTGGTCGGGAATTTGGGCCAAGACCCGGAAGTCCGCTACATGCCAAACGGCGGAGCTGTTGCCAATATCACCCTGGCCACTTCCGAAAGCTGGCGTGATAAAGCCACCGGCGAGCAGAAAGAAAAAACTGAATGGCACCGTGTGGTGTTGTTCGGCAAACTGGCAGAAGTGGCGGGTGAATATCTGCGTAAAGGCTCTCAGGTTTATATTGAAGGCGCACTGCAAACTCGTAAATGGACAGATCAGGCTGGTGTTGAGAAATACACCACAGAAGTTGTGGTTAATGTGGGCGGCACCATGCAAATGCTGGGTGGCCGTCAGGGCGGCGCTGCTCCGGCAGGTGGTGGTGCACCACAAGACGGCGGGGCGCAAGGTGGTTGGGGTCAACCTCAGCAGCCACAAGGTGGTAACCAGTTCAGCGGCGGTCAGACTTCACGTCCGGCCCAGTCTGCACCAGCAGCACAACCACAAGGCGGCAATGAGCCACCAATGGATTTCGATGATGATATCCCGTTCTGATTGCGCTGTTTTTTAAGCACAACAGTGCTGATTAGGAAAATAAAGCCCTGCCTTGGCGGGGCTTTTTGTTGGTTTTAAGCCGCGCCTGAGGGATGAGATTTTTATACCTCGATATATCTGTTTTGCTTTCTTAAAATTGGTATTGGCAGCTTTGCAAACCAAAAAATTCTTTTATCACTATAATCAATACTCTTATGTTCATCATATGGAGCTTGGTCATGGTCACGGTTCACCATCTGAATAATTCACGTTCACAACGTATCTTGTGGATGCTGGAGGAACTGCAAGTTCCTTATGAGTTGAAGCGCTATCAGCGCGACCCCGGCAGCTTACTGGCACCACCAGAATTGAAAAAAATCCATCCATTGGGAAAATCACCAGTGATTACTGACGGTGATCTCACCTTGGCGGAGTCTGGTGCCATTATTGAGTATTTACAGGAAACCTATGATGCACAGGGGCTATTTAAACCCACCGGTCACTATGATCGTCAACAGTTCCGTTACTGGATGCATTATGCCGAAGGTTCATTGATGCCATTGCTGGTGATGAAACTTATCTTTAGCCGATTGGGTGGGCCGCCTGTGCCGTGGATTATTCGCCCGGTTGCCAAGGCTCTGGGTGATGGCGTACAGAAAAGTTATCTGAATAAGCAAATTGCTACTCACCGCGATTATCTGGAACAGCATTTGACGAATAATCAGTGGTTTGCTGGCAGTGATTTCAGCGCGGCGGATATTCAGATGAGTTTTCCTATCGAGGCAATCAACACCCGTGGTGGTCTTGAGGGGTTCCCGAAACTGCAAGATTTCTTAGTGCGCATTCATCAGCGCCCAGCCTACCAACAGGCGATTGAGAAGGGCGGAGCCTACAAACTGGAAGGCTGATAACCGATGATTCGGCATCATTGCCACGCAAAGTAAATGAGTGTGAGGCTACTCACACTTTTGTTTCCCGTCAAATTAATGCTCCCCCGACAAATTAATGTAAAAAAATGCAATAAATGTCGCTATCTGGTGTTGATTAGTCGCTACGAATAGCTAGATAATCGTTTGCCTTACAATAAGGCTATTTTATTTGCCATTTTGAACTTGGGCAGTGCTAAAAATCCTCACGTACCGAGTGTACGCTCCGGTTTTTGCGCGCTGGCCGCGTCCAAACTGCCTGCAACAATGACGCTTATTGTAGTTTTTCTTCGATTTTTTTCAGTCATGCGTGCTTCCAGCTAATCGTTTGCTATTTTCTCCACCATGAAGATGTTGGAGGCGTTGTCGAGTTAATCGGCAAAAACGGAAACGATTACGTAGGGAAGGGCGCCTGACTTGCTGACTACTTTAAAATGACACACAGGGGACATAACCATGTCTAGCACCAACCCTCAAGTGAACCGGGCAGTAACGCCAAAAGGTTCGCTTGATGCATTTTTCAAGCTTAGTGAACGCGGCAGTAATGTACGCCAGGAAGTGCTGGCTGGCCTGACAACCTTTCTCGCCATGGTCTACTCGGTCATTGTTGTACCAAGTATGCTTGGCAAAGCGGGTTTCCCACCAACAGCGGTGTTTGTGGCAACCTGTCTGGTTGCCGGTCTTGGTTCTTTGTTGATGGGGTTGTGGGCCAACTTGCCGATGGCGATTGGTTGCGCCATATCACTGACAGCGTTTACGGCATTCAGCTTGGTGCTGGGGCAACACATCAGTATTCCTGTGGCATTGGGGGCAGTATTCCTGATGGGGGTGCTGTTCACTATTATCTCTGTGACCGGTATCCGTTCATGGATATTGCGTAATTTGCCGATGGGCGTGGCACATGGTACCGGTATCGGTATCGGCTTGTTCCTGTTGCTGATTGCAGCAAACGGTGTCGGCCTGGTTATCAAAAACCCGATTGAAGGTTTACCGGTTGCACTGGGTGCATTTACCTCTTTCCCGGTCATAATGACTTTGCTAGGGCTGGCGGTGATTTTCGGTCTGGAAAAACTGCGAGTGCCGGGTGGCATTCTGCTGGTGATCATCGCCATCTCGGTTATCGGCCTGATTTTTGATCCGAGTGTGACCTATCAAGGGCTGTTTGCGATGCCTAGCCTGGCGGATGCTAACGGTAATTCATTGATTTTCAGCCTTGATATCATGGGTGCATTGAAACCTGTGGTGCTGCCAAGTGTATTGGCATTAGTGATGACTGCTGTATTTGATGCCACCGGGACTATCCGCGCGGTAGCGGGTCAGGCTAATTTGTTGGATAAAGACGGCCAGATCATTAGCGGCGGTAAAGCTCTGACATCTGACTCCGTTAGCAGCATTTTTGCTGGTTTGGTGGGCGCTGCGCCTGCTGCGGTTTATATCGAATCTGCCGCCGGTACTGCCGCTGGTGGTAAAACCGGTTTGACCGCCACCGTGGTAGGTATTTTGTTCCTGCTGATGCTGTTCCTGTCGCCACTATCCTATTTGGTTCCGGCTTATGCGACGGCACCGGCTCTGATGTATGTAGGGTTGCTGATGTTGAGCAACGTCTCCAAACTGGATTTCGAAGACTTTGTTGATGCGATGTCTGGCCTGCTTTGTGCCGTGTTTATCGTGCTGACTTGTAATATCGTCACCGGTATTATGTTGGGCTTCAGCTCGCTGGTTATTGGCCGTATCTGTTCCGGTGAATGGCGTAAACTGAATATCGGTACCGTGATTATCGCTATCGCGTTAGTGGCATTCTATGCGGGTGGCTGGGCAATCTAAGCGATGAGTTTTTGCTGGCATCGGGGTGACGCTGTCCCGATGCCACAGCGGTTTTTAATAACCCTATTTTCTTTGTTTTTTCCTGCCATCAGTTACAGGTTTTTTCCCCGTTTAACAAAAAAGTGATCTACTATCAAAAGCTAAACTCCGGCCCTGTCTACGGGCGGGTGAGGTTAAATCTTATATTGAGTTGTGTTGAGTTGAGTCTAAGGAAAGCATGGAAATTTTTTTTACAATCCTCATCCTGATTCTGGTGGTGTCGCTTTCCGGCGTTGTCACTCGGATGTTGCCGTTTCAAATCCCCCTTCCTCTGATGCAGATTGTCTGTGGTGCCTTGTTGGCCTTTCCCCACTTTGGTTTGCATGTCGATTTTGACCCGGAATTATTCCTGGTGCTGTTTATTCCACCGCTGCTCTTTGCCGACGGCTGGAAAACACCGACACGAGAGTTTATTCACCATGGGCGGGAGATATTTGGTCTGGCGCTGGCATTGGTGCTGGTCACCGTGGTGGGTATCGGCTATCTGATTTACTGGATGGTGCCGGGTATTCCGCTGGTAGCCGCGTTTGCACTGGCGGCGGTATTGTCGCCAACCGATGCTGTGGCATTATCCGGCATTGTGGGGAAAGGGCGCATACCTAAATCGATTATGGGCGTATTAGAAGGGGAGGCGTTGATGAATGATGCCTCTGGTCTGGTTGCGCTAAAGTTTGCCATTGCGGTGGCAATGGGGACGATGGTCTTTACCGTGTCTGGTGCCACACTTGAGTTCCTAAAAGTGGCGATTGGTGGCCTGCTGGCTGGTGTGGCGGTAACCTGGCTATACAGTAAGTCACTGCGCCTGATGAGCCGCTGGAGTGGTGATGATCCGGCAACACAAATTGTCTTACTGCTGCTGTTGCCATTCGCTTCTTATCTGATTGCTGAGCATATTGGCGTCTCCGGCATTCTGGCCGCAGTGGCGGCAGGGATGACCATCAGTCAGTCCGGGGTTATCCGAAACGCACCATTGACGATGCGGTTACGTGCCGACAGCGTGTGGTCGATGCTGGAGTTTGTGTTTAACGGCATGGTGTTCATCCTGTTGGGGCTGCAATTACCGGGGATTTTGGAAACATCAATCATACAGGCTGAACTGGACCCAACCATTCAAACCTGGAACCTCTTCGCGGATGTTGCCATTATTTATGGTGCGTTGTTGGTACTGCGCTTTAGCTGGCTATGGTCGATGAAGAAAATCAGTAAACGCATCCTGACCAAACGGCCACTGGAGTTTGGCAATTACACCACACGTGAACTGTGGGTGGCATCGTTTGCAGGGGTACGGGGAGCGATTACTCTTGCCGGTGTCCTCTCTATTCCGTTATTCCTCAGCGATGGTTCAGCCTTCCCATCCCGTTACCAGTTGGTATTTATCGCCACCGGCGTGATTCTGCTGTCGGTTATTATCGGGGTGATTGCTTTGCCGCCATTGCTGCGTGGTGTGGTGGTAGCAGATAAAAGTGCCAGCCGTGAAGAAGTGCGTTTCGCTCGGGCGGCGACTGCCGAGGTGGCAATTGTTAGCCTGAATAAAATGGAAGAGCGGCTGGCAGCCAGCAGCGAGGAGAATATTGACCCGGAGTTGCTAAAAGAGATCAGTTCACGAGTTATCGGAACATTGCGACGGCGTACCGGCAGTAAGGATGAAATTGAGAACACCTTGCTGGTTGAGAATCTGGAGCGGCGTTTTCGTTTAACCGCATTACGAGCCGAGCGTGGGGAACTGTATCACCTGCGTGCGACGCAGAAAATCAGCAATGAAACGCTGCAAAAACTGCTGCACGATTTGGATTTGCTGGAAGCGTTACTGATCGAAAAAGAGGGTTAATGCTTCTTAAATCCGGCTGCCGTTCGGTGGCCGGTTTATCTAACGGAATCAACTTTGCGGCCCGCACTAATCAATAGAATATTCTATTATGGTAATAGCAACCCTTAAGGACGAGTCACTCGATATTGGTTTTATGTTAATGGGAAGGAACCTGTGTATTCAAAGAAACTCTGAGGAATATAATTATTGATATTTTTCTCATGGCAGTATTCTATGATTTGTCGTTTGCTGGAAACCCCTGTTTTTCTATAGAGACTTTGGATGGTATTACTGATGGTTCTGGGTGATAGATGAATTTTTCTGGCGATATCCACATGGGAAAATGAATGTAGAAGATAAAATAACACTTCCCACTCTCTTCTGGAAAATAAGTCAGATGGTGGTGTGAATACAAGAGATGTGGGTGTTTTTATTTTATTTAAATGAGTTAATATCATATTATCTACCGCTCGACCATGAAAAATAGTTCCTACAGATACGCCATTTTCATCAATTAATGGATATTTATCAAAAAACCAAGGTTGAAAATAGGGGTGCCCCTCAAATGCATGTATTTCAACTGACGTTATACGATCTTGCGATAACTCTACCTTACGGTCATGTTGTTGAAATTCATTTTGAAACTCCGATGTTGATGCCGGGAGTTCGCCATCGAGTCGTCCTTCTACGTTGAATTTATCCGGTAAGGATAATAATTCATGGTATTTTTTATTTGCATAAATAAATATTGAATTATTATCTTTCGCTCCCCAAGGCTCTGAACTCTGTGCCCAAAAGCGAATTAAAACGTTAAGTGACTCTAATAAGTTAGTTTTCATTATTTCACCATTTAATTAATTTACTATTTAATGATTGGTAATGTTTTAGTATTAATGGGGGTTGTTAAGTTATTAAATAACGATTACCCTTTGCAGTCTAGTTTATTATTTACTCTATTTTCCACAAGGAAGTGTTACATGATCAATATATCCGGTTTTAATTATGATAATGCTATAGAAGATCCCGTCGTTGGGATCTCAATTGCAGAAATGTTTAAGAAAGAAGGTTTGCAGGCTTATGGAACTCGCGTTGAGCAAGGCAAGCGCGTGAGTTGCCATAGTCATGCTCAAGATGAGGAGTGGTATATTATTCTCTCGGGTGAAGGTGCTATCTGGACTGCGGATGTCATTGATGGAGAATTAAAAAATAAGCGTGTAGATGTTTTTGCTAAAGGTTCTGTATTTTGCATCTACCCTAATACCGCGCATCAACTGGCAGCGAAAACCGACGTCGAGTTCATATTCTTGTGTCCGCAATCGCATATCACTCGTGACCGAATCCTGTTTGACGATATTGTGGCAGAGTAAGGCAAAAAAAGGGTGAGGATACCCTCACCCGCAAGTACTCAATGGAAAACCCAACGTAATGAATTAGTTAATGAATAACCTGCGCCAGAAACGCCTGGGTGCGCTCTGATTTCGGGTTAGAGAAAAATTCGGCGGGTGGTGCTTGTTCCACTATCTCCCCACGGTCCATAAAAATAACCCGATCGGCAACGGTACGGGCAAAACCCATCTCGTGGGTTACACACAACATGGTCATGCCTTCATTTGCCAGACTGATCATGGTATCCAGCACTTCTTTCACCATCTCAGGGTCCAGCGCCGAGGTTGGTTCATCAAATAGCATGATTTTGGGTTTCATACACAGCGAACGGGCGATTGCCACCCGCTGCTGCTGGCCACCGGAAAGTTGGCCGGGGAACTTATGGGCGTGCTCTGCAATCCGCACCCGTTCTAAATAATGCATTGCCAATTCGTCGGCCTCTTTCTTGGGCATCTTACGTACCCAGCTTGGTGCCAGCGTGCAGTTTTGCATCACCGTTAAGTGCGGGAACAGATTGAAGTGTTGGAACACCATGCCGACCTCGGTACGTACCCGTTCAATATTGCGCAGGTCATCGTTAAGTTCGATGCCATCCACCATGATTTTCCCCTGCTGATGCTCTTCCAGATGGTTGATGCAGCGGATAGTGGTAGATTTACCTGAGCCAGAAGGACCGCAAAGTACGATGCGTTCGCCAGGGCGCACATGTAAATTGATATCTTTCAATACGTGGAACTGCCCGTACCACTTATTGACGTTTTCCAGCGTAATCATCATTTTATCGCCTGGAGTTGGCTGATTGTCGCTCATGTTATGCCTCAATGTGTGGAACGTCCGGTGTGAAAGCGCTTTTCCAGATGCTGGCTGTAGCGCGACATGCTGAAACAGAAAACCCAATAGACAGCGGCGGCAAAGACATAGCCTTCGGTCGACATCCCCAACCAGGCAGGGTCGACGGTGGCTTGCTGCACGCTGCTGAACAAATCAAACAGACCAATGATGATAACCAGACTGGTATCTTTAAACAGGGCGATAATGGTGTTTACCAACCCGGGGATCACCATCTTCAGGGCTTGTGGCAAAATAACCAGCCCTTGGGTTTTCCAATAGCCCAGCCCCAGTGACTCGGCGGCTTCGGTCTGTCCTCTGGGCAAGGCCTGTAACCCGCCACGCACCACTTCTGCCACATAGGCTGATTGGAACAACACCACCCCGACCAAGGCACGGATCAGTTTGTCGATGCTGGTGCCTTCGGTCATAAACAGTGGCAACATCACCGAGGACATAAACAGCACGGTGATTAGCGGCACCCCGCGCCAGAACTCAATAAATACCACTGACAGAATACGCACCACTGGCATACTCGAACGGCGGGCCAAGGCCAATAAAATCCCCAGCGGTAGCGCACCGGCAATACCTACTGCGGCGATGATCAGCGTCAGTGTCAGGCCGCCCCACTGGCGGGTTTCAACCCGGGTTAACCCGAGGAAACCGCCATATAACATCAACCATACCAGCAGTGGGTACGCTACCATCCACACCGCCAAATAGCGGCCTCGATGTGGCATAGCGCGCCAGAACAATGGAATGAGCGTCAGCAATCCGATGATCAAGGTGGTGTTGATGCGCCAACGCTGCTCAATAGGATAAAGGCCATACATAAATTGGCCAAAGCGCGCATGAATAAACACCCAGCAGGCACCCTCACGGGTACAATCAGTGCGCGATGTACCTAGCCAGTTGGCGTTAAAAATAGTCCAATTCAGTAATGGCGGGATCAATTGCCACATCAGCCACAGGCACAGCAGCGTCAGCAGACTATTAGTCCAACTGGAAAACAAATTCTTTCTCGCCCAAAACACCATCCGGCTTAACGGGTTGCCCGGCCGTACTGTGCTGGGTGGTTCACGGGTTAGTGTCATCGTCATTCGCTTCCCTTAGCGCTCTACCAGCGCGATCCGCCGGTTGTAGAGATTCATTAAAAATGAAATGGATAGGCTGATAACCAAATAGACTGACATGGTAATGGCGATAGTTTCTATCGCCTGACCAGTCTGGTTCAGCACTGTGCCGGCAAACAACGACACCATATCTGGATAGCCGATAGCGGCTGCCAGTGAGGAGTTTTTGACGATGTTCAGGTATTGACTGGTGAGTGGCGGAATGATGACTCGTAACGCCTGTGGCAGAATAACTTGGCGCAAGGTGACGGTGTTGGGCAGCGCCAGTGAACGGGCTGCTTCATGCTGACCATAGGGCACGGACTGAATGCCTGAACGAATCACCTCAGCAATAAAGGTCGAGGTATAAACCGACAGTGCCAAGGTCAAGGCCGCCAATTCAGGGATAAGAACCAGGCCACCTTTAAAGTTAAAGCCGCGTAACTGCGGTAGATCCCAATGCAGTGCCGAGCCATACAGAAAATGGGCCGCTGCTGGTAGGGCTATCAACAGTAGTAAGGCAATCGGCCAGGTGCGGTGAAACTGACCGGTATGTAACTGACGGAAATGGTTATAGCGATACAGCGCCACGGTGATAACAACGGCCAGCAGCACAGCGAGTATGGCGGGTATAAAACCGGCAGCAAACTCCGGTGATGGTAGATACAAGCCACGGTTGCTGAGAAAAGCCACACCGAAGGCATCCAGACTCTGTCGTGGCCCTGGTAGATTGCGTAATACCGCGAAATACCAGAAGAAGATTTGCAGCAAGGGCGGGATATTACGGAATGTCTCGATATAGATAGTGGACAGTTTGCGTAACAGCCAGTTATCAGATAAACGCGCCAGCCCAAGGAAGAACCCGAGGATCGACGCAAAGAAAATACATAATACTGATACCAGCAAGGTATTGAATAACCCGACCAAAAACACCCGGCCGTAGGTATCACCTTGCTCATAATCGATAAGATGCTGAACAATACCAAAACCGGCGCTGTTATTCAGGAAAGCAAAGCCGGAGGTGATGCCCCGGGTCGACAGGTTGGTAATGGTGTTATGGAAAAGATACGCACCGCATCCGATCAGTATCAATAGCGCGATAATTTGATACAACCAGGCGCGTACCGCTGGATTGGTCAGCGAAAAGACACCTTTGACGGTTGGGCGTTGTGACATAGTGTGGGCCTCGGTCTGGATAATACATCCGGCAGGGCGGGCCTGCCGGAGAGGTAATCAGTAATCAGCGAACCGGAGGCGCGTACTGGAGACCGCCATTGTTCCACAGCGCATTCTGGCCGCGTTTTATTTTCAGCTCACTGCCCAAACCGACGTTACGGTCGAAGCTTTCGCCGTAGTTACCCACTTGTTTCACGATTTTAACCACCCAATCGTTAGGCACTTTCAGATCTTTACCATAGTTGCCTTCCTGACCTAACAGATGTGCCATATCCGGTGTGGTTGGTTTTGCTGCCAGTGCTTCGACGTTTTTCGACGTCACACCCATCTCTTCAGCATTTAACATGGCAAACAGTGTCCAGCGCACGATGGCGAACCAGTCCTCATCACCCCGGCGCACAACCGGCCCCAGTGGTTCTTTAGAGATAACTTCCGGTAATACGATAAATTCGTCTGGTTTACCTAACTTGATACGCAGTGCGTACAGTTGTGATTGGTCAGAGGCCAATGTGTCACAGCGGCCGGAATCCAATGCCTTGGCACTTTCGTCAGAACGGTCGAAGGTAACTGGAGTGTATTGCATTTTATTGGCTTTAAAGTAATCAGCGACGTTCAACTCAGTATCTGTACCGGCTTGAATACACACCGTCGCCCCGTCCAGCTCTTTGGCGCTTTTCAGCCCCGCTTTATTGTGGGTCAGAAAGCCGATACCGTCGTAATAGTTCACTCCGGTAAATAACATCCCCATGCCAGCATCACGGGATGAAGTCCAGGTGGTGTTACGTGACAAAATATCAACTTCACCCGATTGCAGGGCGGTAAAACGCTCTTTTGCGGTCAGCGGGGTGTATTTTACTTTTTCTGCATCACCAAAGATGGCAGCAGCTACGCCACGGCAGACATCGACATCCAGACCAGAGAACTTGCCGCTGGCATCTGCATAGGAGAAGCCGGGCAATCCATCACTGATACCACATTGTACAAAACCTTTTTTCTTCACCGCATCCAAAGTAGTGCCCGCGTGGGCCTGACCTGCTAATGCCACTAATGAGGCGGCGGCAACCAGTGTTGAAATCATTATTTTCTTCATGAAAGCGTCCTGTGAGGCAAAGTCGAGCCTATTTTAATTTTGTAGCGCACCAGTGATGCACCGTCGCTGTCTGTTGGCGTGTAGCCAGTTTGGTATTAGCAAATGGGATGCCAGAGTTGCATTTCATTGATGATATGAGTAATTACTTAGCGTTAACTCTTTGTAGGTAATTTCTGACCGGGTAGGATGCACTTAAATGGCGCATTTAACGGCGGATTGATACTTTTTAGTGCAGAAAATTCTTATATACAGCGATGAACGAGAGGTAAGAGTAATTGAACCAGACTGAGGTATACATTTCGTCAATGTAATAACATAAAAAGCGGCATAGACAGGTGAAATTCGGATTTTTTAAATCTCTGATCCGTTATCTAATCCTCTTGGGAGTGTTTTAACGTAAACACATTAGAGAGAAGGATAAGGATTATGCCTCGTTATTTAACCGCCCTGATGTGCGGGCTGCCATTGCTGTTTACCGCCAGTTGTCTGGCACAGGTGAATATTGAAACTGCAAAATGCAGTGATACCGATTTTACTCAGGTTCTGTCTTGTTACAGAGAAAAGCTGGCCGCAGAGCCACTTATCTATAACTTGCTCAGTCAGGAAAACCTGCCGGGGTTGGAGTGGCGCCGTTACCAACTGACCTCGCAGAATTGGTCGCCGGAGAGCTTGGTCTCCCCTGCTGCATGGCAGCATGAAGTGGAGATCTTTATTCCCGAAAATAGCACGTCCACCAAGGCGCTGGTGGTCATCAATAATGGTACCAACTATGGTACTGAAACCATTCCTCCCTCCGGTCCTAGCGATTTTGCTATCGAGACCTTGCAAAATATTGCCCGCTCGACTGACACGGTGGTGATTGCCATTAGCACCATTCCCAATCAGTACCTTGAATATCAACAAGATGGGAATCCGCGTAAGGAAGATTATAGTGTTGCACGTAGTTGGACTTTATTTATAGATGCCCCAGAAGCCCGTTCAATATTACCGCTACATGTCCCGATGGTGGCGGCGATTTCTCAGGCGATGACCATGGCGCAACAAGCCTTGCCGGAAAAAGCCTTAGACAGTTTTATTGTCACTGGTTTATCCAAGCGTGGCTGGACTAGTTGGCTGACGGCAATTGCGGATTCACGTGTGGAGGCTATTGTGCCTTTTGTGATTGATCTGCTGGATACCCGCGCCGCATTGGAACATATGTATCAATCTTATGGTGGCAACTGGCCTATAGCCTTCACCCCCTACTATCAGGAAGAGATTGATAAGAAACTGAGTACCCCCGGCTTCGCCAAACTGATGCAGATTATGGATCCCCTACAGTACCTGACGAGCGAGTATCAACCCCGGCTCAGTATTGCGAAATACATTATTAATGCCAGTGGTGATGATTTCTACGTGCCTGATAATACGCATTTTTATTATGACAAATTACCCGGTGATAAAACGTTGCGGGTGGCACCTAACTCTAGTCACTCCGGTATTAAAGCATTTAGCGAACAGTCGTTGATCACCTTTGTTAACCGTTTACGGCAAGCCACACCGATGCTCGCGATTTCCGCTATGCGTGCGATGTAAGATATAGCGCATTTCCGTTGGCTGTGGCCCCGGGTAATACCCTTGAAGTTGCACTTAGCACGCCAGCTACCGGTTGGCAGGCGACCTTTATCGAGGCCACATTCAATGATGGCTTCGTGGCAACCACGCCAGTTTATGTCTCGCCGCAGGAGAGTTATCCCACTACAGCCCCTCCTACCGGTGGGCCTGCATGCAAAACGTTGCCAGGGCGTGCGCTTATCACACCAGACGATGCGATAGATGATCCCGATGAAGCTGAAGCGCAGTTATAGCTCCGCGATATTGAGTGGATTTTAGCTAATAAAAAACCCGACATAGGCCGGGTTTTTATGACAGATCTTGTTGATGCTTAATACAGCGATGGCGCACCGGCTGGGCGGGTTTTAAAGCGGCGGTGTAGCCACAGATATTGCTCAGGTGCGCGCATGATCTCTTTTTCGATAACTTTGTTCATATAGCTGGCGGCCGCTATCTCATCATCAAGCGGATAGTCTTCTAATGCTGGCTGGATCAGCAAGTCATAGCCGCTACCATCTGTTTTACGCAGTAAAACCAATGGCAACAGTGCCGGTTTGGCTAGCCGGGCCAACATAAAAGTGCCACTGGTGGTCGCGGCCTGATTGACGGCGAACAGTGGTGCAAACACACTGCCACGTGGGCCGTAATCCTGATCCGGTGCAAACCACACAGCCTCACCTTTTTTCAATGCCTGCACCATGCCACGAAGATCTTTACGGTCCAGCATGGCCTTATTCGAGCGCATACGGCCCCAGGTCTGCACCAATTCCATCACTTTATTGTTATGCGGGCGGTACATCGCCATCATTGGCTGACATTGCCCCATTACGCGGCCGCCAAGTTCCAGCGACATAAAATGGACGCCAATCACCAGTACGCCGCGCTGTCCTTGCTGCGCTTTTTTCAGGTTATCCAGACCCGTCACGGTAAACCAGCGCTTAATGCGCGCATCGGGCCAAAACCAGGCCATGCCGGTTTCCAGCAACCCCATGCCTAAGGATTCAAAATTACCGACGATAGTCCGTTCAAGAGTCTGCTTATCCATATCAGGGAAACAAAGTTCCAGATTGCGCCGGGCGATAGATACCCGCCGTTTCAGGAAGCGCATTGAGGTACGCCCCAACCAAATTCCTAACTTGTTTAACAGCGGGTAGGGGAGTTGGACTAACAGAAATAATACCCCCAGGCCAAACCAGGTCAGCCAGTAGCGCGGGTGGAGCAGTGAGATATGGAATTTCTGCGGCTTTATCATATGAACTCTATCGTTATGCGTTAAGTGCGGGTTTGTAACGCATATGGATGTAACTCGATAGCGATACATTTCTTCAGACACCGGTGGTCAACTATCGTTTTGGTGAATACGACAATTGACATAATTTTTACATTAAAAGCGGGGTCGCGTAGGGGATGGTCATGAAGGCAGGCTATCTATAAGCGATGGGGGCTTTCAGAGGATTATACCATATTCGCGATAAATGAAAGAAAAAGATCAACGCTAGATGTGCTGGCGGAATTATCGCGATATAAACTGCGTTACTGTTCGGCATATCGCAGAAAATGGTGCCTTAGAATCGAGGAAAAATAAGTCAACTGGCTGGAAAATGGGAGACTCATCTCAATTTCGATTAATTATTGTTACCGTTGTTCTATTTTTGGGTTATTGACGTGCCACAGAGGGAGTTATAAATTCAATTTGTGTTTTTAATGTTATTAATTTGATGTTTATTTGTGTTTATTATCTTTGTATTTGATCACATTTATTCTTTCTTATATTTAATTAACCAATTATTAACATAATAAATCATTAAATTTTACTTTTTTGGGCTTTCATCACAATTCACTCTGACTCGTCGCGCAGCCTATTGTGTTCCTTTGTTAATCTCATGTGTGTGAAAAGCAGTCACATGAAAATAAAACAGTCACGGTGTCACACTACGGGCTTCTCACCTCGCAACCAACCCGTTATCTGAAAGAAAACAAGAAGGTATTGCTATGAAACTTAATCTCGCATTACTGAATGCATGTGTCGTTTCCGCATGCATGCTGTTCACTACGCAAACGATGGCAGAGAAAAAATATGAAATTGCTGTTGTCGCGAAGGTTACCGGTATTCCTTGGTTTACCCGTATGGAAGTTGGCGTAAATGAAGCAGCAAAAAAACTGGATGTTAATGCTTATCAGGTTGGGCCTGCCACGCCAGACCCGGCGCAACAAGTTAAAGTCATTGAAGACCTTATTGCCAAAAATGTAGATGCCATCATTGTGGTGCCGAACGATGCCAAAGTGCTGGAACCAGTACTGAAAAAAGCGCAAGAGAAAGGCATTGTGGTGTTAACTCACGAATCTCCTGATCAACGTATCGGGCAGTGGGATGTTGAGACCATCGATAGTGAAAAATATGCTCAGGCCAACATGGACGAACTGGCGAAAGCCATGGGGGGCAAAGGGGGTTATGCGATTTATGTGGGTTCCCTGACTGTGCCATTGCATAACGCTTGGGCGGATTATGCTATCAAATACCAGAAAGAAAAATACCCCGATATGTTCGAAGTCACTCCACGCCTGCCAGTGGCTGAGAACATTGATAAATCTTACTCCACCACTCTGGATCTGATGAAAACCTATCCGAAAATGAAAGGGATCATTGGTTTTGGTTCACTGGGGCCAATTGGTGCCGGTCAAGCAGTGGCTAAGAAACGCGCGAAAGATCAAATCGCGGTAGTGGGTATCGCTATGCCTGCACAGGCAGCGCCATACCTGATGCGTGGTGATATCAAAAAAGCCCTGTTGTGGGATCCAAAAGACGCCGGTTTTGCTGTGGTGCAGATTGCAGATCAATTACTGAAAGGCCAAAAAATCACGCCAGACTTGACCATCGAAGGCTTGGGTAAAGCCGATGTGGATAGCGAGAAAGGCGTGATCCGTTTCAACAAGATCCTTGAAGTCACTAAAGATAATGCGAAAACATTAGGTTTCTGATTTTCAGACGCCACACCAGGGAATTACCGGCTAACGAGCCGTGCTTGGCAGTAAATCAGGCAGCGGGAGAGCATCCCCGTTGCCCTCACCATCATCACCGAATTGCTGTAAAAATAGCGCCATGCTTATGGCGTTAGGGAAGGTATTGTCATGACTCAGGCCAACGCATTTATCACTCTTGAAAATATCAGTAAGCGATTCCCCGGCGTGCTGGCGCTGGATCAGGTGAATCTCACACTGAATAAAGGAGAAGTGCACTGTCTGGCAGGCCAGAACGGCTGCGGCAAGAGCACCATTATCAAAGTGATTTCAGGAGTTTATCAGCCAGAGAAAGGCGCAAGTATCCTGATAGACGGCAAGCTGTTCCATCAGTTTACGCCGCAACTCTCATTCTTCTATGGCGTGCAGGTGATATATCAAGACTTGTCGCTATTTCCTAATCTCACCGTTTCGGAAAATATTGCCGTCCACCGTTATCTACCAGGTGGTGATTTTTGGGTGAAGCGTAAAAGTATGCGTGAGCGTGCGTTAGCCGCCATGCAGCGAGTGGGTGTCACCCTTGATCCTGATAAAAAAGTTGAACAGCTCTCTATTGCTGACCGCCAGTTAGTGGCGATTTGCCGCGCTATCGCTGCCGATGCCCGCTTGGTGATTATGGATGAACCTACTGCCTCGCTAACCAGTCAGGAAGTGAAAGGCTTGCTGGACGTGGTACGTGATCTCAAATCACAAGGTATCTGCGTGGTGTTTGTTAGCCACCGGCTGGATGAAGTGATGGAAGTGGCCGACAGAATCAGTGTCATGCGCGATGGCCAACTAATTGGTACCTGGCCGGCCAGCGAACTGGACAGCCATGAGCTGGCGTTCCTAATGACCGGCCAGCGCTTTACCTACAGCCAGTTACCGCCACTGGCGGCAGAAGCCACGCCGTTGCTGGAAATCAAAAAACTGAGTCGTGGCGAGCAGTTTCGTAACATCGATTTGACCCTACATCAGGGCGAAATTGTGTCGATCACCGGGTTACTGGGGGCGGGGCGTACTGAACTGTGTCTGAGCCTGTTTGGCATGACCCAACCCGATAGTGGCGAGGTGTGGGTCGCCGGTGAACAAGTGCATTTCCGTAACAACCGTGATGCGATCCGCCACGGGATCGGTTATGTCTCTGAAGATCGCCTGACACAGGGATTGATCATGGAGCAATCGATCTATGACAACACCATCGTGTCCGTTTTTGACAAATTACATACCCGCAGTGGGTTGTTGGATCATGCCAAAGCCGCAGCGCTGGTGAAAAAACTGGTGCAAGATCTGAACATCAAAGTGTCCGATACCGCCCTGCCGGTCAAAACGTTATCGGGCGGTAATGCACAGCGCATCGCTATTGCTAAATGGGTAGCGACGCAACCGCGTATTTTGATCCTCGATTCTCCGACCGTCGGCGTAGATATCGCCAACAAAGAAGGGATTTACCATATTGCCAAAGCCTTGGCAGAGCAGGGGATGGCGGTATTGATGATTTGTGACGAGATCCCGGAGGCTTACTACAACAGTCACCGGATATTAGTGATGCGCAAAGGTGAACTGGTGGCCGAGTTTTACCCGCATCAGTGCACCGAACAACAGGTAGCCGAGGTGGTCAATGGATAAGCTAAAACTGCGGCAACTGACGGGGCGACATGAGTTTTATCTTGGGCTATTGGTATTACTGTTAGTCATCGGACTGAGTGTAAAAAGCCCGGAGTTCCTGACCTTAGGGAATCTGACCGATGTCGCCACCAGTTATGCCATTTTGGGTATTCTGGCCTGTGGCCTGTTTGTGGTGCTGATTGCCGGTGGTATTGATATCTCCTTTCCGGCGGTAACGGCTATTGCGCAATATGTCATGGCGTCGTGGGTGATTACCCATGGCGGCAGCTTCGCGCTAGCGTTTGTTCTGGCCATGTCAGTTGGTTTAGTGCTGGGGCTGATCAATGGGTTGCTGGTGTATTGGTTGAAAGTCCCAGCGATAATTATCACCATTGCCACACTGAATCTGTTCTATGGCCTGCTGGTTTATTTCACCAACGGTACCTGGTTGTACGGTTTCCCTGACTGGTTTATGACCGGGATTAACTGGTTCTCGTTTACCGGCAGTGACGGCTATGACTATGGCTTGACACTACCGCTGTTCTGCCTGGCGGCGACCATCATTTTCACAGGTGTATTGATGAACTACACCCGTCTTGGGCGGCAGATCTTTGCCATGGGCAGCAATAAGGATGCGGCTTCCCGCCTGGGCATTAATATTCTGCGTTTGCATCTCTACGTCTATGGCTACATGGGCATGCTGGCAGGGGTGGCGGCGGTGGTACAGGCGCAGATTTCCCAGTCAGTGGCACCTAACTCATTGATGGGGTTTGAGCTGACCGTGCTGGCCGCCGTGGTCTTGGGTGGCACCAGTATGACGGGGGGCCGTGGATCCCTCAGTGGCACCGTGCTCGGCGTGATGTTGCTGGCATTTTTGCAAAACGGTCTGACGCTGCTGAGTGTCTCCTCTTACTGGCATACGGTTTTCAGCGGCGCAATCATTTTGGTGAGTATCAGTACCACCGCATGGAATGAAAAACGCAAATTGCTGAGGGAGCACTGATATGACCTGGCTAAACCGAATTATTCCTAACGACCGCATTATCCGCCTGCAATTATTGATTCTGGTGGCAGTGATGTTGGCCTTCTCATTGACCTTGGGCCAACGCTTCTTCAGCTTGGGTAACTTCCAGTCTATTTCCTCGCAGTTGCCGATTTTAGGCATGCTGGCGCTGGGGATGGGGCTGACCATGCTGACCGGCGGTATTAACTTATCCATTATTGCCGGAGCGAACGCTTGCTCATTAGTCATGGCTGCCATCATTGTCAGCCACCCTGATCAGCCGCTGTTCCTGTTACTGGCATTAGTTGCTGGCTTGCTGGTGGCGGTGGTGATTGGTGCGTTGAATGGCTTACTGATTTCAGTGGTCGGGGTGTCGCCAATTCTGGCGACGTTGGGCACCATGACATTGATTACCGGCCTGAATATTTTATTGTCCAACGGTGACGTGATCTCTGATTTCCCACCGGTGATTCAATACATTGGCAGTGGTGATATCGCCGGTATTCCAGTCGCGATGATCTTGTTTTTACTGGTCTCCACTGGGCTGTGGGTGCTTTTGGAACACACGACCTTGGGGCGTAGCATCTATCTGGTCGGCTCCAATGAGCAGGCCACCCGTTTTAGTGGCGTGAATACCCATCGGGTACAGGTCGCGGTCTATATCCTGTCAGCCATATTAGGATGGGGGGCGGCTATCCTGATGATGGCGAAATTTAACTCGGCCAAAGCCGGTTACGGCGAATCCTATCTATTAGTCACCATTCTGGCATCGGTATTGGGTGGCATTAACCCGGATGGCGGCTTTGGTCGCATCATCGGCTTGATCCTGGCGCTGGTGGTACTGCAACTATTGGAAAGTGGCCTGAATTTGCTGGGGGTGAGTAGCTACCTGACCATGGCGTTATGGGGTGGGGTGCTGATCCTCTTTATCGCATTACAGAATCGTAAGGCTTAAGAATTGAGGGATACAACAATGGCAAGTTACTTTATCGGCGTAGATGTAGGGACCGGCAGCGCAAGGGCCGGAGTATTCGATTTGCAGGGCCGCATGGTCGGGCAGGCCAGCCGTGAAATTACCATGTTTAAGCCCAAGGCGGATTTTGTTGAGCAGTCTTCCGATAATATCTGGCAGGCGGTGTGTAATGCGGTACGAGATGCGGTGAATCAGGCTGATATCAACCCGATCCAAGTGAAAGGGCTGGGGTTCGATGCCACCTGTTCGCTGGTGGTGCTGGATAAAGAAGGCAACCCGTTGACCGTTAGCCCGTCGGGGCGCAGCGAACAGAATGTAATTGTCTGGATGGATCATCGTGCCATTACCCAGGCTGAAAGAATTAATGCCACCAAACATCCGGTATTGGAGTTTGTTGGCGGCGTGATTTCACCTGAAATGCAAACTCCAAAACTGCTGTGGTTGAAACAGCATATGCCAACCACGTGGAGCAATGTCGGTCATCTGTTTGATTTACCGGATTTTCTCACCTGGCGAGCGACCAAAGACGAAACCCGTTCGCTTTGTTCTACGGTGTGTAAATGGACTTATCTGGGCCATGAGGATCGCTGGGATCCGTCCTATTTTAAATTGGTCGGGCTGGCTGATTTGCTGGACAACAATGCGGCGAAAATCGGTGCTAGCGTTAAACCGATGGGCGAGCCGTTGGGCCGTGGACTTAGCCAACGGGCGGCATCAGAAATGGGATTGATCCCTGGTACTGCGGTCAGTGTTTCTATTATTGATGCCCATGCTGGCACTATTGGCATCCTCGGTGCCAGTGGTGTGACTGGCGAAAATGCCAATTTTGATCGGCGCATTGCGCTGATTGGTGGTACCTCAACGGCACATATGGCGATGTCACGTTCCGCGCATTTTATTGGCGGCATCTGGGGACCCTATTATTCGGCTATTCTACCGGAGTACTGGCTAAATGAGGGCGGACAGTCGGCGACGGGAGCATTAATTGACCATATTATTCAAACACATCCGTGTTACCCAGAGCTGTTGGCACAGGCCAAAAGCAAAGGTGAGACTATTTACGAGGCGCTAAATCATATTCTGCGCCAGCTTGCCGGTGAACCGGAGAATATCGCCTTCCTCACCAAAGATATTCACATTTTGCCGTACTTCCACGGTAATCGTTCACCGCGCGCGAATCCGAATCTGACGGGCATTATTACCGGCTTGAAGCTGTCTACCACCTTTGAAGATATGGCGTTACGCTATTTGGCGACCATTCAGGCGCTGGCGCTGGGAACGCGGCATATCATCGAAACCATGAATAAGAACGGCTATTGCATTGACACTATGATGGCCAGCGGCGGCGGAACTAAAAACCCGATCTTTGTACAAGAACACGCTAATGCGACGGGTTGTGCCATGCTACTGCCGGAAGAGAGTGAAGCCATGTTGCTCGGCAGCGCCATGATGGGCACGGTCGCAGCAGGTGTGTTTGAGTCGCTGCCGGAGGCGATGGCTGCCATGAGCCGCATTGGTAAAACGGTCACACCGCAAACTAACAAAATCAAAGCCTATTACGACCGTAAATACCGCGTGTTCCACCAGATGTATCACGACCATATGCGTTATCAGGAACTGATGCAGGAGGAAGGATGAGCCAGAGTGATGAATGGCAAATAGCCAGTGACGCATGGATGACTTATAGCCGCGAGTTGGCGGCGTTAAAGGATAATGTCGATCCGCAGGTGTGGTTGCAGGTGCTGGAGATGTTGGCTGGGTGCCGTGGCAAAATCGCGGTAACTGGGGTGGGCACATCAGGTATTGCCGCACGAAAGGTTGCTCATATGCTGGCTTGCGTAGAGCAACCGGCGATTTACCTGAATGCCACTGATGCAGCGCACGGCGATTTGGGTTTCCTCGGGTCACAGGACATCATCATTTTGATCTCTCGTGGCGGGAATTCCGATGAGCTGACCCGGTTGCTGCCAACGCTGCAACGCAAGCAAGTGCAGATTATCAGTGTAACGGAAAACGAGCAGTCGGCTATCGCGCAGGTATCTGCCTTGGTGCTGAAAACACATGTGAAGCAAGAGATAGACCCGCTGAATATGTTAGCAACCACATCTATTGTTCTGGTATTAGCCCTGTTCGATGCTATCTGTGCCTGCCTGATGGCACGCAGAGGTTTTACTAAACAGGCCCTACTGGCGGTGCACCCTGGTGGAGATGTGGGTATCGAATTACGTAAACAGCAGTAATTAACCGATAAAAAACACTGCGCCAGTGTCATCGCGCGGTGTTTTTTATTCTCAATATTTCAATGTATTACCAGAAACCCAGCACTTTCCACCAGGCGCTACCGATGATCAGCCAGATAGGGATAACCACCAGACTGATCAGGAAACCAATCTTCCACCAGGTCGCCAGTGGGATAAAGTTACAACCAAACAGGATAGGGGCCGGGCCGCCAGAGTAGTGGGTAGTTGCCATATACAGGTTACTGAACATACCAAATACCAATACTGTCAGCATTGGCGGAGCACCTGCTGCAATAGCAATGGAGACAAAAATGGCATACATGGCACTGATATGGGCGATGGCACTGGCCATCATATAGTGGCTGTAATAGTACGCCAGCAGCAGGATTCCCATCATTGGCACCCAGTTCATCCCCTGCACTGAACCGGCAATTGATGAGCCAAACCAGGTAATAAAACCCAGCTTATTCAGTTGGCTGGCGAGTGTTAGCAGTACCGCAAACCAAATCACCGTATGCCAGGCTTCTTTCTCGGCAATCACATCATCCCAGGTCAGCGCGCCACTCAGTAATAGAATTGCCAGTCCAATAAAGGCGGTCATGGTGGCATCAATATTCAGTGCTGCGCCACATACCCACAGCGTCACCAGCCCGACGAAGACAGATAATACAATCCATTCGTTGCGGCTCATTGGCCCCATTTCTTTCAATTTCACCATTGCCAAGGCGCGCATTTCCGGGGTTTTCTTTATTTCTGGCGGGTAGAAGCGATACAGCAACAACGGGATTACTGCCAAAGAGATTAAACCAGGGACGATGGCGGCCAATGCCCAACTGGTCCAGGTAATGGTAATCCCCATTTCACCGGCCAGTTTGCCAATCATTGGGTTGCCGGCCATTGAGGTCAGGAACATCGCACAGGTAATGGCATTACACTGGAAGATACATTGCACCAGAAATGCCCCGATTTTGCGTTCGGTACCGCGTTCTGGTGTCGATTCATAGGCTTCAGAAATTGAGCGAAACAGCGGCGTAATGATGCCACCACATCGGGCGGAGGTAGACGGCATCGCCGGTGCGAATAGCAAATCGGTCAGCACCAAACCATAAGCCAGACCTAGCGAGCTGTGGCCCAACTTACTGATAAACAGATAACCGACCCGGCGGCCAAAACCTGTTTTAATAAAGCCGCGTGAGATAAAGAAGGCGCAAGCGATCATCCAGATTGTCGGGTCAGCAAAACCGGCTAACACTTCTTTGATACTCAGCAAGCCTGTAGCCGCAACGACTGTCAGGCTGAATATCGCCATTGCGCCTAACGGATATGGCGACAAGATCAGGCCGATAACCGTCGCTGCAAAAACCGCCATGAGGTGCCAGGCGCGCGGGTCTACCGATTCCGGGACGGGGCTAAACCAGATACCTATCCCAATAAATAGGATAAGTAACATCCTTCCTATACGTGTTTTGAATATCGACATGATTATTTACCCTGATGCTATTTTATGTGCAGTGTTAATCATCGCCAGTGAAAAAAACGGTAATAATGAGATGATTAAGGTGATGGTTATATGAAATAACTGTATAGACAAAATAACGTAGTCATTTTGATCAAAGTCATTCTTATATTGTTAGTGGTGGGGATGCGTAGCGGGAGATATATATTATCCTGGCGAGAACAATTCAGACGAAATTTAGCGGTTACTCTACTTTATTAATTATTCTATGCGGGATTTTATCTGTTAAAACAACGTGATTTTGCATTAATAGACGAGAAGGTAAAGCCAGGGTAAATCTGAGTAGAGGAACGTCGGACAGATTAAATCTATTGGTAAAGATTAATACATAAACGTTGCTTATTGGATTTATTACTTTTTGCCTACTGACAATTGAATATTATTCTGAGTGTAGCTCTATTTTTGGCAACAAAAAAACCCGCACCAAGGCGGGTTCTTTTTATTCAGAATAACGTAACTGCTCAGAGCTATCACCTTCATCTATCGTACGTTATTCCAATAGTTTTGGTATCTATTATTGGCTGTTACAGCGCAATAACATTTACCGCTGCTGGGCCTTTAGCGCCGTTCTCAATAGAGAACTCCACGTTTTGGCCTTCATCTAAGGTTTTAAAATCATTACTCTGGATGGCAGAGAAGTGAACGAACACATCTTTGCTACCATCAGCAGGAGAGATAAAACCAAAACCTTTATCAGCGTTAAACCATTTTACTAAACCAGTCATTTTATTAGACATAGAGATACTTCCTTCAATTATTTTTGATTGCCGCCATAGGCGAACGGATAGGCTTGGGTACAACTTATGGGGCACTTAGAAGGAATTTCGCGAAGAAGAGGTATCTGTCTGATAACGCTAATACGGAGAACTGCTTTACTAAAACTGCTTGCATAAATGTTACTGTCAACCGGGTACTGCTTATTACTTTATTTGGAGAGCGGGTTACACTGCTCGGGTCTGGCCGTCATCGCTATCGGCAACCTGCTCCCCTAATCACGCTGTATTACAGAGCGACTACGTTTACCGCTGATGGGCCTTTAGCGCCGTTCTCAATAGAGAACTCAACTTTTTGACCTTCATCTAACGTTTTGAAATCATTGCTCTGGATGGCAGAGAAGTGTACGAACACATCTTTGCTACCATCAGCAGGGGTGATGAAACCAAAACCTTTACCAGCGTCAAACCATTTTACTAAACCAGTCATTTTATTAGACATAGGGATACTTCCTTCAATTATTTTTTGCCACAATAGTGCGGCGAACGTGGTCTGTTTTTCAGCGGATTACTTATTTGGGCACTTAGGAGGAGACTCACGGAGAAGGGATATCTATGGATAACGCTTGAACTGAGGACTGCTTTACTAAAACTGCTTTCATAAGGTCTGTGTTCCAAACCGATGAGGCTATTTAACCACAACACATTCCTCGTGGCAACACAATATTTGACTATCATAATCAGTATCAATGGTTTTTTCATCTGGAATGGGGTGCGACGTAATGCCTTTTATGTTACTAAACAGCCTATTACACCGATAAAAGTTGTTGCTAAATTGTGGGGTAATATTTTGTGTTAATGCGCTCATAGCCGGAGGGGGATCCCCCCGGCTGGTTAATTTAGCGGGGAGAAACTGTTACTGTGCCGCTACGGTCACTGGCAATCATGACGCGTTGACCTGCACTGAAACGCGTTGGCCCTTGTGCCTGTACGACGACGATACTGCTGCCATCATCTCGGCGAATTTCCAGTTGTACACCTTCACTACGGTTCATGGCGCTTTGCACGCCTTGACCTGCCATACCACCGGCTACCGCACCACCTGCCGTTGCCAGGCTATTACCACGGCCACCACCTATAGTGTTACCCAAGAAGCCCCCGACTACAGCACCGCCAATGGCACCGGCCACATTATTTTCACTGCCGCCCTGAATGGTGACTGGCCGTGCAGAGATAACGGTGCCGTAGGTTACGGTCTGTACTTGTCGTGCCTGAGAGGCGGTGAAAGTATCACCAGACGCAGTTCTGTTGTTGGCACATCCACTTAATACTGTCGCTGTAAGTGCTACGGCAATGACCAGCTTATTCATAATCAAACCCCTATTATCGGTACAAATCAGACTTCGTCAGCAATACCCTTCCTACTTGACGTTGCAGCAGTGTTAGCTGTTTTCACTCTGAACCTTGGTCAGCTCAACGAGATTCGCTTGTTACCTTACTGTAACGGCAATTACTTTGAGTATAGATAATTGTTAACAATGACTATAGCGTGAGAACTCTTAATCTGAGGAGATAAATATGATAGCAGTGTACATATAGGCGGATTCTCGCCTTATTTTCATGTTACCGTCATGCTAAACATAGTCATTTATCGACTCAGGAAGGCTGTCTTGCTACGCTCTATTCTTGCCGCCAAAATTTTCCGCCTCGACTTAGGTCGACTAATCCTTATTCTAGCTGTAATGAGCGCTTTTGTGACGCTAGCGAACAGTTTCTATGCCAGTTATCGGGTACAGCGGCAGCTACTGATTGATAACACACTCGAAGCCAATCGTGTCTATGCGACTAAACTGGCATCCAGTACGGATATTTTCCTGAGAAGCGCGCAAAAGCAACTGCATTACAGCAGTATGATTGTCGCCAAGAATTTTGATGATCATGAGGCGCTGCAAGCGGAAACCGCACGGCTAAAATACCAAACCGATAGTTTTAACTCGGTGGTAATAACGGATGCGCATGGTGTTATCCGCGCAACATCCCCGGACAATCTCCAGTTATTAGGTCACGTATTGACATCACCAGGGTCAGTGGAGGCGTTAAAACTACGTCGCCCGGTAATTAGTAAGCCTTATGTATCGGCAGCAAATAATCTGGTTATCAATATCTCGACCCCCATCTTTACGCCGGATGGACGTTATCGCGGTTATATCGGCGGTACTATTTACCTGCGCAAGCAAAGTATTTTAAATGAGCTATTGGGTGAGCATTATTATCGTGATGGCTCCTATATCGTGGTGCTCGACAGCGATCGGCGCATCCTTTATCACCAAGATACCAGCCGTATCGGGGAAATACTTGAACCTAAACCCATCACGGAAGCGATAAAAACCTCCACTAACGGCAGCTTGATGGTTACCAGTACTAGCGGCGAATCAATGCTAGCGGGCTATGCCATTGTCGAACCCTCCGGTTGGGAAATCATTACCTTGCGGCCCGAAGCGTCAACGTTGAAGCCACTGGAAGGTTTAATGCTAAAAGGGCTTGGTCATATCACGCCATTGGCGCTACTCACTTTGCTGGGTGTTTGGCTGTTATCCCGGTTAATTGCCCGCCCGCTGTGGTTGCTCGCCGGCAGTGCCAACCATATGGATAAGCCCGATATTGCCAGCAGCATCAAGGAAATTCCTTCCTGGTATTTCGAATCGACCCAACTCAAACGGGCGCTATTGATTGGCATCAGTTTGTTGCAAAAGAAAATCGGTAAATTGAAGTTTGAGGCACAAACTGATCCCATGACTGGCCTGTTTAACCGGCGTGGATTGGCCATCACCCTCGAGCCTATCTCACAGCTTGGGCAGCATTTTTCGGTTATTGCACTGGATATTGACCACTTTAAGTCGATTAATGACGCTTACGGCCACGACGTTGGTGATGAGGTTATTAAGCAATTGGCAGTCCAAATCCGCGATAGCTCCCGTGACACGGATATCTTGTGTCGTAGCGGAGGGGAGGAGTTCCTGATGTTGCTGCCGGGTACTACGTTGGATGTGGCCACACAGGTCGCCAACCGGCTGCGTCAAAATGTAGAAAGGATGGTGATATCGGACATTCATCCTATTACGATTTCGCTAGGCGTGGCGTACTGGAATGGCGAGGGTATGCTGGAAGATTCGCTCAAACTGGCGGATGAAGCCCTATATCGAGCGAAACAGCAAGGGCGCAATCGGGTAGAGATTGCGTAATAAAAAAGGCGCGCTCCGTGTGGAGTACGCCTTTTTAAACAACAACTTAACTGACTAGTATCAGTTCATGCCGTATTTTTTCAATTTCTTACGTAGCGTGCCACGGTTGATGCCCATCATCAGGGCAGCGCGGGTTTGGTTGCCACGGGTGTATTGCATCACCATGTCCAACAATGGCTGTTCAACTTCAGCCAGTACCAACTCATACAGGTCACTCACATCCTGACCATTCAGTTGAGCAAAATAGTTCTTCAGTGCTTGTTTAACCGAGTCACGCAAAGGCTTTTGAGTCACCTGATCTTGTGAATTTACGGTTGCAACGGTCAGTACGTCAGAATTTACGCGTTGTTCGAACATAGTTCTGTCAGCTCTTTTTTCTGTTTACGCAAGATTTTCGAAATATGCCTCCAACGCCTCCAGCTGTTCGCTGGCATCCTCAATGGCGTTGAATGTGCGCCGAAACTGGTCGTTAGGGGCGTGCTCCTGGAGATACCAAGAGACGTGCTTACGTGCAATACGAAATCCCTTGCCTGGACCATAAAAGTCGTGCAATTCCCGTATATGCCCGTTTAACAAGCGCTGCACTTCGCCAAGTGGCATCGGTGGCAGCAGCTCCCCAGTGTCCAGATAATGCTGGATTTCCCGGAAGATCCAAGGTCTTCCCTGAGCGGCACGTCCTATCATCAGAGCATCAGCCCCAGTGTAGTCGAGCACCGCTCTGGCTTTATGCGGGTCAGTGATGTCGCCATTCGCGATAACGGGAATGGAAACAATCTGCTTAACTGCCCGAATGCTGTCGTATTCCGCCTCACCATTAAACAGGCAAGAACGGGTTCGGCCATGAATCGTCAGGGCTTGTATACCACAATTTTCGGCCAGTTGGGCAATTTCTATACAATTACGGTGTTCGGTCGACCAACCCGTCCTGATCTTCAGCGTTACTGGCGCATCTACCGCATTAACCACCGCGGAGAGGATTTGTTTAACCAAATCAGGATGTTGCAATAATGCAGAACCTGCCAGCTTGCGATTCACTTTCTTGGCCGGACATCCCATATTGATATCGATGATTTGTGCACCATTAGCCACATTGATTCTGGCTGCTGCTGCCATCTCATCCGGGTCGTTACCGGCAATTTGCACGGTACGAATCCCAGGCTCATCGCTATGAACCATACGCAAACGTGACTTATCCGTCCGCCAGACCTCGGGATTCGAGGAGAGCATTTCAGATACCGTCATCCCAGCCCCCATGCCATGACATAGCGCTCTGAAGGGGCGGTCTGTTATACCAGCCATCGGGGCGGCAATCAGGCAATTTGTAAGCTGGAAGTGTCCAATACGCATAGACAAAGAATGACCACACTGTGTCCGTAAGGGCGCGTATATTACGCATTTTTGCGCCCAGATGAAAGGCCAAACTTTGACCAATTGATGAAAAAAGAGCGATAAAATACCCGCCAAGCTGTGCTAATTAATTATTTATTCATATATAACATGGTGTTAACTAAAATTGATTAATTTGTGCGCTTCAGGATTTTCTCCTAAACATCACAATTATCGACTAGTTATGCTACATCTGTCTGGTCGAAAGTGCTGATTTATTCATCAAATCAATGATAAAGCACAGATGGAAATGAGTCAGACCTCCCATTTTGATTAAAAAGAGAGTGTGGTGGATTGCCAGAAATGCTAACTCAGCAAGGGATGTGATGGCCCCTGCTAAGGTTTAACAGCCCTGGCAGGGGAGTCGGTTTTTGCGCGTTTACTGCTTGATACCGGTAATACGGCACCACTCTTCTTTCTCTGCCACTGGGTCGAGGGTGAACTTATCCTCGTAAGCCTGTGCGACGCCCACAGCCTGGGTCGCCAGTACCCCAGACAGACCCAAATGACCGCCGGTTACCGGTAGTACACTAATCAGTGGCGCCAGTTCGCGCAAGGGGCCTGCCAGAATATTGGCGACCACCACATCAGCAGATAAGTCTGCTGGCTGGTCTTTGGCGAGATACAGCTCCAGACGCTCTGAAACGCCGTTACGCTGTGCGTTATCACGACTGGCCTGAATGGCCTGCGGATCGATATCGATGCCAATAGCGCGCGTTGCACCGAGTTTTAGCGCTGCAATTGCCAGGATGCCAGAGCCACAACCGAAGTCGATAACAGTTTTACCGTCCAGGCTGAGGCCATCGAGCCATTGCAGACACAATGCGGTGGTTGGATGGGTACCGGTACCAAATGCCAAACCGGGGTCCAGCATCACGTTGACCGCGGTTGGGTCCGGCACATCACGCCAGCTCGGGCAGATCCACAGGCGCTCACCGAAACGCATCGGATGGAAATTATCCATCCATTCACGTTCCCAATCCTTATCTTCCAACTGCTCAATCTTATGGATAAAGCCTTTACCGAGTTGCGGGTTGTATTCCAGCATGGCGATCACTGCGGCCATCTCCGTTTCAGCATCATACAGGCCAATCACATCAGTATCGCCCCACAGTCGAGTTTCGCCTGGTAGCGGCTCAAACACCGGATTATCGTGGGTATCCTGAAACGTAACTGACACCGCGCCACTTTCAATCAATGCGTCCCCAAGGGATTCGGCCTGATTGCCGGTGGTGTTTAATTTTAGTTGAATCCAAGGCATGACTTTTCTCTCAAAAGCTCAATCCCCTTCATCTTTCAAGTCGCAGGGGTGTTGGCTGTGCTCACGCCACCCGAATCACTTGACTGTGTAAGCTCATCGGGATGCCCTCGCTTGCCGCCTTCCTGCATCTTGAAATCTATTGGGTATATAATTGAGCTGATATAAATTAATCGTTTCTAATCAGCGCTAACTACCACGGGCTGCCGCGCTCTAGCCCTGTCGCCAAACTGATTACCGATATAAAACGCCAGCAGATTAAGCACCAGTGACGGCACTATCGGGTGTAGGCCGGCTATCTTAATATTGAAACTGGCCAATACCGTATAGCATACCGCACCGACAATCATAGAGCTAAGGGCTCCGTGAGCATTGGCGCGCTCCCAGTACAGCCCCAGCACCAATGGCCAGAGGAATACCGCTTCCAGACCACCAAAGGCCAACAGATTCAGCCAGATAATCATTTCTGGCGGCCGCCAGGCAGCAAGTAACAGTAACAGTCCCAGAATAAGCGTCGATAAGCTGGAAATACGCGCCAACTTGCGTTCATTCTTCAACTCTTCTGGCCACAGATTGAGATATAAATCTTTCACGATGGTTGCAGAAGATTGCAGCAACTGGGCATTGATGGTCGACATAATCGCCGCCATGGGTGCCGCCAGAAAGATCCCGGCAGCAAAGGGCGGCAACACGGTGATCATCAGTGTCGGGATCACCTGATCGGGGATCTTCAGGTCCGGCAGGATAGCCCGGCCCAATGCGCCAGCCAAATGCATGCCGAACATCAGGATGGCGACCACAATGGTGCCGATGATAATGCCACGATGTACCGCTTTGCTATCACGATACGAAATACAGCGCACGGCAGTATGTGGCAGGCCAATCACGCCAAAGCACACCAGGATCCAGAACGAGACCATAAACGGCAAATCAAGGATCTTGTCACCACCTTGCGGTGAAACTAGCGCTGGATCAATATGTTGTAGTGTATCGACGGCTTTATGCAACCCGCCTGCGGCATGGATCACTGCAACCAATAGCAAAATAGTGCCGATCAACATCACCAGCCCTTGCAAGGCATCGTTCAATACACTGGCGCGGAAACCACCAAAAGAGGTATATAACGCGATACTGATACCAAATATTAATAAGCCGGTATCGTAAGGAATGCCTGCCGCAGTTTCCAGTAAACGTGCACCACCAATAAATTGCACGGTCATGGCACCGACAAACGCCACCAACAAACTGATACTGGCCAGCCACACCAGCAATCGGCTCTGATAGCGGGCATACAGCATATCGTTGAGGGTTACAGCGTTATAGCGGCGCGCCAGAATGGCAAACTTCTTGCCCAGAACACCCAGCGACAGCCAGACCGCAGGTAACTGGATCATCGCCAATAACACCCAGCCAAGGCCATACTTATAGGCAGCACCCGGCCCGCCAATAAATGAACTGGCACTGATATAAGTGGCGGTCAGGGTCATTGCCAGTACGAATCCTCCCATCGAGCGATTGCCGATAAAGTATTCGTTTAGAAAACTTCCGGTTTTTTGGCGGGTATAGGCATAAATTGATAAGCCAAATACCATTGCCAGATAGCCCACTAATGGCAGGACAACATCAGTTTGCATTCTCATCCTCCAACGGAATATCGCGGAAGACGAAACGCACCATCAGAGCGCACAACACAATAAACACCAGTGGCAGCGCAATACAGGCGGCTTCAAACCAAGCCGGGAGGCCAGTCATGCCGGGGATATTACCGGGTAAATACGCAGTCAATATCCAGCCAGCCAGATAAGCCAATGTTAAACCAAAGGCCCAGCGCGCTTCTTTGTGGGCTTGTATGAATCTTGTTTCCATTGTTCTCCCCATACCCTTTGTACTTGGCGCGACAGCGTTGTTAGCCGCTCTCACCCACCCGAATCACTGACGTGAGTCAGCTCATCGGGATGTGTTCGTTTGCTGCCTGGCTGTCACACCAATTACTGTGGGTAATAATATCTTTGTACTTGGCGCGACAGCGTTGTTAGCCGCTCTCACCCACCCGAATCACTGACGTGAGTCAGCTCATCGGGATGTGTTCGTTTGCTGCCTGGCTGCCACGCCCATTACTGTGGGTAATAATATCTTTGTACTTGGCGCGACAGCATTGTTAGCCGCTCTCACCCACCCGAATTTACTTATCGGATTTCATTAGATTGCCGCTTGACTACAACACCAATAACTTCAGATAGATAAGTCGAAATAAAGTCTCAAAAGAAAAAAGACCGGTGATTAACCGGCCTTGATATAAAAGACTAACAGCATGGAGGGCGAAATATCAGGTTTCTTGTAACCCGAGTTTCTTCTCCAGATAGTGGATATTGGTGCCACCGTGCTGGAAGTTTTCGTCGTTCATGATGCGCAGCTGTAACTCAACGTTGGTTTTGATACCGTCGATAATGAGTTCCGCCAGCGCATTTTTCATGCGAGCAATCGCCACGTCACGGTTTTCACCGTAAGTGATCAGCTTGCCGATCATGGAGTCATAATATGGTGGCACAGTATAACCGGCGTAAATATGAGACTCCCAACGCACACCAAAACCGCCCGGCGCATGGAAACGGGTAATTTTACCCGGACTTGGCAGGAAGGTATTCGGGTCTTCGGCGTTGATACGGCATTCCACGGCGTGGCCGTGTACCTTCACTTCATCTTGTTTGATGGAGAGAGGTTGGCCCGCAGCGATACGCAGTTGTTCTTTGATCAAATCCACACCGGTGATCATTTCGGTAACCGGATGTTCAACCTGAATACGGGTGTTCATTTCAATGAAATAGAACTCGCCGTTTTCATACAGGAACTCGAAAGTCCCCGCACCACGATAGCCGATCTCTACACAGGCTTTCGCGCAGCGCTCACCGATATAACGGCGCAATTCGCTGGTGATGCCCGGTGCTGGTGCCTCTTCAACCACTTTCTGGTGGCGGCGCTGCATAGAACAGTCACGCTCAGCCAGATAGATAGCATTACCCTGACCGTCAGCCAAAATCTGAACTTCGATATGGCGTGGGTTCTCAAGGTATTTTTCCATATAAACCATGTCGTTATTGAAAGCCGCTTTGGCTTCCGCACGGGTCATGTTGATGGACTGCTCGAGATCTTTATCATGACGAACCACACGCATGCCACGACCACCACCACCACCTGATGCCTTGATAATGACCGGGTAACCGATACGTTTGGCAAAGGCTTTATTCTTGGTAGTGTCGTCAGTCAATGGGCCGTCAGAGCCAGGTACGCAAGGTACACCAGCTTTCTTCATCGCGCTTATTGCTGAAACTTTATCACCCATCAGGCGAATAGTTTCGGCACGTGGGCCGATAAAGATGAAACCTGAACGTTCTACCTGTTCGGCAAAATCAGCATTTTCAGACAGGAAGCCATAGCCGGGGTGAATAGCCACCGCGCCGGTGATCTCAGCCGCAGAAATGATTGCCGGGATGTTCAGATAGCTTTTAACAGAAGGCGCGGGACCAATACAAACAGTCTCGTCAGCCAATAACACATGTTTAAGATCACGATCCGCAGTAGAGTGAACTGCCACAGTTTTGATCCCCAGCTCTTTACAAGCTCGCAGGATACGCAGCGCAATCTCACCACGGTTAGCGATTACGATTTTATCAAGCATGGAACGCCTCGTTACTCGATGACGACAAGAGGCTCGTCGAATTCAACCGGCTGACCGTTTTCAACCAGAATGGCTTTTACAGTACCGGATTTATCTGCTTCGATTTGGTTCATCATTTTCATCGCTTCAACGATGCAAAGAGTGTCACCAGCAGAAACTTTCTGACCTACTTCAATGAAGGCTTTAGCATCCGGGCTCGGGGTGCGGTAGAAAGTACCGACCATTGGGGAGCGCACGATATGGCCACTGATTGCTGCTGGTGCAGCCGCTTCAGCAGGTGCTGGTGCAACGGCGGCAGCCAGTGCGGGCTGTTGCTGTGGTGCAGCAAAAGCATATGGCTGTTGCATCATTGGGTAGTTTGGTGCGGCGGGAGCACGACTGATACGTACTGACTCTTCGCCTTCTGAGATTTCCAGCTCTGAAATGCCGGACTCTTCAACCAGTTCGATCAGTTTCTTAATCTTACGAATATCCATGAGTGTGATTCCGTACTCTTTGTGTGTTGCATTAGTTGGATTTTGACAAGCGATTTACCGCTGCCTGTAAAGCAAAGTTGTAGCCATCTGCGCCAAGTCCACAGATTACGCCAACTGCAATATCAGAGAGATATGAATGATGACGGAAAGGCTCCCGGGCATGCACGTTAGATAAATGGATCTCGATAAACGGGATCTGTACACCTAACAATGCATCACGCAGTGCCACGCTGGTATGCGTAAACGCTGCTGGGTTGATCAGGATAAAATCGGTATTACCCCGTGCCTGATGAATTCTATCGATCAGCGCGTGTTCTGCATTTGACTGCAAATGAGACAGCGCCACATCCAATCCCTGAGCTTGAGCCTCTAACTGACTGACAATCTCAGCCAATGTAGTGTAACCGTACTTTTCCGGTTCACGCGTTCCAAGCAGATTCAGGTTAGGGCCATTCAGAAGCAAAATGTGCAACTTATCCGACATTGTGCTGGTATCTCCGGCAATTAGTCCATCATCGTAAAAAATAACCTGATGTCACCGATTTGTCACCTTTTTACGACGAATTTGACACTGCGATCGGCACTAAGGTCGGGCATTATAATGATATCGTAGCAATTAGCAGCTAAATACTGGTCTTATCAGCGAAGATATTCAATAGAAAAGAGTGCGAACTGTGCGTTCAGCATTATTTATGACGGGGAGAATCATGATAAGTTCCGGCCACTAACGGCACCATTGCCGAAATTTTTTATAGCGTAGTGCCAGCAATATAACCGCCGCCACGGCGTAGATAATCGGCAGTGGCGAAAGCGTTTTCACCGACCAAAGATAATGAATTGGCGCAAGGATGGCGACAACATACACCAAATTATGCAGTTTTTGCCAGTTGGGTCCCATTTTTCGTTGCGCCCACAAGGTGGAGGTGACTGCCAGTGACAGTAACAATAACCAACTGATAATTCCCAATGTCAGATAGGGGCGGGTGACCAGCTCGCGCCCCAGCAGGCCAATATTACTCAGGCCCAGTTCCAGCAAAGAGTAGCTGACTAAATGCAGGGTTCCCCAGGCAAAACACCATAAGCCTAATAACCGGCGGCAGCGGATCAACAGGGGCTGTTTACCATAACGCGCCAGCGGCGTGACCACTAAAGTAGCTAGCAATAGTTTCAGTGTCATGCGGCCGGTAAAATGCTGAATATCTTTGGCGGGGTCGGCACTGAGCCAACCCTGATTAACCGATAAAATAAGCCACAGCAAAGGCAGCGCTGCTGCCAGCCAGATAGCCACTTTTAACCCTTTAATCTGCCGTAGACTCAGGCGCATCAGAAATTCTCCCGCAGATCCAAGCCACGGTAGAGGGATGCAACTTGGTCCGCATAACCGTTGAACAGCAGAGTAGGTTGGCGCTGCACATCAAGGATACCGCCGGCGCCGATAAAACGCTCAGTAGCTTGCGACCAACGCGGATGATCGACATGGGGATTCACATTGGCATAAAAACCATATTCGTTAGGCGCACTGAGGTTCCAAGTGGTGGGCGGCTGATCATGGGTCAGGCGAATATGAACGATAGATTTTATCCCTTTAAAACCATATTTCCACGGTGTGATAAGCCGCAGCGGGGCACCATTTTGCGGTGGCAGGGCTTTGCCATACACCCCCAGAGTCATAAAGGCGAGTGGATGCATAGCTTCATCCAGTCGTAAGCCTTCGACATACGGATATTTTAGCCCGCCACCAATAAAACGGTCTTCCTGTCCCGGCATCTGATCCGGTGCATACAGCGTTTGAAATGCGACATAGCGGGCATTACTGGTCGGTTCAACCAGCTTGAGCAGTTTCCCTAACTCAAAACCAATCCATGGCACCACCATGGACCAGGCCTCGACGCAGCGCATACGATAAATGCGTTCTTCCAGCGGGAAGCGTTTTATCAGGTCATCGATATCCAGTGTCATTGGTTTAGCCACATCACCGTCGATACGTATCTGCCAACCCTCAGTTTTTAGCGTGCCAGCATTGGCGGCGGGATCAGCTTTATCCAGACCAAATTCGTAGAAGTTATTGTAACCAGTCACTTTCTCTTCCGGCGTCATCGCCAGATCCGGGTGGTACACCGTTGATTTGGTAAACTCCAGTGGCTTACCTGAGGGCGCTTTAGGGCGATCATTGCCTTTAAACCATGCCAACAAGTCGGCCTGTGCCGCGGTGGGCAAGGCCAGTGACGCCGCCGTGATCCCCAACGCCTGCAACACCTTGCGGCGCTGATAGAAAATACTTTCCGGCGTGACGTCAGCTTCGGTCAGCTTGCGTGGTTTGGTACTGCTACCACGGAGACTATTTTTTGAATGAGAGAACAAGTTGTGCATAGACCTACTCCATCGGGCAGGGGAGTCATACTGACCATTATGGTATTAATCATGGCGGCTTATGGACACAAGTGCGAGGCTGCTGGGAAAAATATGAAATTTCTGAGAGCGGAGTGATAGGGCCGGGTGGTAGCAATATCCACCCGGTGACTTTTGTAAAATCAATAATTAGCGAACTTTAACCAACGTCCGGCCAGTGACTTCATTCGCCAGCAGGCGTGCGGCGATAGTTGGCGCATCTGCCAGCGTGATGGACTGTGATGCCTGCTGATAGAAGCTGTCAGGTAAGATTTTCAGCAGCCGCTGCCAGGCTTGCTGGCGGCGCGGTTGAGGTGTCATCACCGAATCCACGCCCTGCAAGCGCACGTTGCGCAGAATAAATGGCATCACGGTGGTGGGCAGAGTATAGCCACCCGCCAAGCCACAGGCGGCAACGGTGCTGTTGTAATTCATCTGTGCCAGCACTTTGGCCAGCAATTTGTCGCCGACAGTATCGATTGCACCAGCCCACAACTGTTTTTCCAGTGGGCGCGACGCATCAAGATAATCATTGCGGGAGAGCACCCGATGCGCACCGAGACTTTTCAGGTAGTCACTGTTGCTGTCACGACCCGAGATCGCCGCAATCTGGTAACCGAGCGCCGACAGTAAGGCAATTGCAGTGCTACCTACGCCACCACTGGCCCCAGTGACCACCACTTCGCCACTTTCAGGGATGACACCACCGTCTTCCAAAGCCATGACGCACAACATGGCGGTGAACCCTGCGGTACCGATAATCATGGCTTTTCGGGGTTCCAATCCTTCAGGCATGGGGACCAGCCAGTCGCCATTAACACGCGCTTGCTCGGCTAAACCGCCCCAATGATTTTCGCCCACCCCCCAGCCGGTCAGTAACACTGACTGACCGATATGAAAACGTGGGTCTTCACTGCTGTGAACAGTGCCAGCAAAATCAATGCCTGGAACCATAGGGAATTCGCGGATAATCTTCCCTTTACCGGTGATGGCTAGCGCGTCTTTATAATTCAGACTGGACCAATTGACATCAACCGTGACATTACCGGCTGGCAATTGCGAGGGCGATATTTCACGCACTTCGGCGACAGTACGGCCTTCAATTTGCTCAAGTACAAGTGCTCGCATGTATCACTCTCCCGATATATTTTTCTGCAACGCCAATAACGTTGGTTATAAATAGTGTGGATAATTCAAAAAAGGGATGGGTTAAGAGTGAGCTAATATAGCGGTAACAGCAACCTTCGAGCCTGATCAAGAACAAAAATCAATTCATTGATTTTTATCATGGCTATCCTTTGAAGAGGGATTAATCGAACATCAGGGAAAGGGGCGAAAATATTGTGTTATTGTCGCATTATGAAGTAAAAAGTCAGTTTTATAGCCTATTTTTGTCATATAGTGTGCTCCTCAAGGGAAATGAGGACTTTTCTTCACTTAATTGCGCTTCGCAAGGCTAAGGGATGCGATTTACAACCAAACTTTCTGCGTTTATGACGCTACTGGTCGTCTCGGCTATGTGCTTAGTGCTACTGGGTAGCACGGTAAGTTTCTTCTATTTGTGCCAGAAAAAAATGGAGCATCGTCTCCAAAGTATCGTGACAGCTTATGATCAGTCGCTTCTGCTGCAACCGGCGGATAAAGCGCGAGAGTGGCTGCCTATTATGATGCGAACAGTTGGTGTGGTGGAGCTTAGCATTCAGGATCAAGCCAACACGCTATATCATCTCAAGCTCCCTGCAATTTATACACCCTGGAATAGCGAAAGCAGGCACCGCAACCTGGTGGTACCGATGCTGCATCAACCCGGGGCTTCGATGCATTTCACCTATATTGACCCTTTGAGCAGCTACGCCCGCTCTCTGTACGCTGCGGCTGTTTTATCGCTGGTGGTTGTGGTGATTGCCATGATGCTACTGCTAAGTTTTCGTTGGTTGCGTGATCAGACCGCAGGCCAGGAAAAACTGGAGCGCCGAGCGAGGCGTATTCTTAACGGCGAACGTGAATATGCTATCAGTAGCGACGGACATGAATGGCCGCCTTGCGCCAGTCGTGCCATTGATCGGCTATTGGCCGAATTGATAGAGGTGAGGGAGGAGCGTAACCGTGTTGATACACTGATTCGCGCTTTTGCCGCCCGAGATGCCAAAACCGGTCTCAGTAATCGCCAGTTTTTTGATAATCAACTGACTACCCAATTGGAGGAAGAGGGCGCCCATGGGGTAGTAATCATGGTGCAGTTGCCTGATTTTGATAGTTTAAATGATACGGATGACCATCAGCAGGTACAAGAACTGATGCATTCGTTGATTAACTTGCTTTCTTCTTTTGTTGCTCGTCATCCCTCTGCACTATTAGCGCGTTACCATCAGAGTGATATCGCGATTTTGCTGCCCCATAAGACGCTGAAAGATGCCGATGTTATGGCTGCCCAATTGGTTCATGCGGTCGGGGCGTTACCTGAACCCCATGTTATTGACCGCGAATCATTGCTGCATATGGGGATTGTGGCGTATCGCAGTGGTGAGTCCGTTGAACAGATTATGGATAATGCTGGACAAGCGACTAAAAATGCGGCGATGTATGGGGGGAATGGCTGGTATGTATTCGATACTCAAGTGTCAGAAAAAGGGCGTGGTAGTGTCAAATGGCGCACTTTACTGGAGCAGACGCTGGCTAACGGCGGGCCAAGGCTTTATCAGAAGCCGGTGATTACTGTTGACGGTAAAATTCATCACCGTGAAATAATCAGCCGTATATATGATGGTGAGCAAGAGTTGTTGGCTGCTGAATTTACACCATTAGTGCAGTTGCTCGGTCTGGCTGAGCGTTATGACCGTCAAAAAATTGATCGGATAATTCCTTTATTAGCTTTATGGCCGGACGAAACTCTGGCATTTTCTATCTGCGTTGATTCATTATTGCAGCGTTCTTTCCAGCGTTGGCTGCGTGATACGCTCTTACAATGCAGAAAGTCTGATAGAAAGCGAATTATCTTTGAACTTGCAGAGGCAGATGTGTGTCAACATATCGACCAAATCCGTCCGATGATGCGTTTATTGCTTGGCGTGGGCTGCAAGGTGATGGTGTCGCAGGCCGGATTAACGGTTGTTAGCACCTCTTACATCAAATCACTGCGGGTTGAAATGATTAAACTTCATCCTGGGTTAGTAAGAAGCATTAATTTACGTTATGAAAATCAGTTGTTTGTGGAAAGTCTGACCGGTGCCTGTGCGGGGACGGATACAAAAGTTTTTGCCGCAGGAGTGCTTACCCGTGAAGAATGGCAAACGCTGAAGGATAAGGGGATTTATGGTGGACAGGGCAATTTTTTTGCTCCGCCAACACTTTTGAACCCCGGAAAGAAAAAATATTCGTATTAGGGCTATGTTTAGCCTGATCGTTGAGCAAAAATTAACGTAGAATGTGCCAGTCATTTCCGTAAATCGTTGGTGGGCGCTTACTTCCGACGAGAATCAGGTTAAATGTTAGATTTTATGTGCTGTGTTACGCCGGTCGTTACGCAGAATCTGTGTTGTGCCGAGGGTTTATTCAACCTTTTCAAGCGATATGGGTTCGTGATGGAACGAGATGTCAACAACGCAGCTACTTTTTCACCGAATCAGGACGTTTTTGCGCCTTGTCGCTGCTTCGTGTGGTTGGTAAAGTAGGCGGATTTTATTTTCCGCCCCCAGCTTGCAGGATTATCCTTTCGTTATGTTTAAGAAATTTCGTGGCATGTTTTCCAACGACTTGTCCATCGACTTGGGTACCGCCAATACCCTTATTTATGTTAAAGGACAAGGCATTGTACTGAATGAACCTTCAGTGGTTGCTATTCGCCAGGATCGTGCCGGTTCACCGAAGAGCGTTGCGGCTGTGGGCCATGATGCCAAACAGATGCTTGGGCGTACCCCCGGCAATATCGCAGCTATTCGCCCAATGAAAGACGGCGTTATTGCCGATTTCTTTGTTACCGAGAAAATGCTGCAACACTTTATCAAGCAGGTTCACAGCAACAGCTTTATGCGCCCAAGTCCGCGTGTATTGGTGTGCGTACCGGTCGGGGCTACTCAGGTTGAGCGCCGTGCGATCCGTGAATCCGCTCAGGGCGCTGGCGCTCGTGAAGTGTTTTTGATTGAAGAGCCTATGGCTGCGGCTATTGGTGCCGGGCTGCCGGTTTCTGAAGCAACCGGTTCGATGGTTGTGGATATTGGTGGCGGTACCACAGAAGTGGCCGTTATCTCTCTGAACGGCGTAGTTTACTCTTCTTCTGTCCGTATCGGTGGCGACCGCTTTGATGAAGCGATCATTAATTATGTGCGCCGTAACTACGGTTCATTGATTGGTGAAGCGACTGCCGAACGTATCAAGCACAGCATCGGTTCTGCTTACCCGGGTGATGAAGTTCTGGAAATTGAAGTGCGCGGTCGTAACCTTGCTGAAGGTGTACCTCGTGGCTTTACACTGAACTCCAATGAGATCCTTGAAGCGCTGCAAGAGCCGCTAACGGGTATCGTTAGCGCGGTAATGGTTGCGCTGGAACAGTGTCCGCCAGAATTGGCCTCTGACATCTCTGAACGCGGTATGGTGCTGACCGGTGGTGGTGCATTGCTGCGTAACCTGGACCGCCTGCTGATGGAAGAGACCGGTATTCCGGTAGTGGTGGCAGAAGATCCATTGACCTGCGTCGCTCGCGGCGGTGGCAAAGCGTTGGAAATGATCGACATGCATGGCGGCGATTTGTTCAGCGAAGAATAATAGTCAGCCAAAAAGGAGGAGAACTAGATCAGATGAATCGATATCCAGCTTACTCAACGTAAGAAGGATAAATTCGTCCGATTTAGCGCCTCCTTTTGTCGTCGAGGAATACGCATAATTTATGAAGCCGATTTTTAGCCGGGGTCCATCCCTGCAATTGCGACTGTTCTTTGCCGTTCTTGCAGCCATTGTTTTGGTTATCGCTGATAGCCGATTGGGCACGTTTGTCAAAATACGTACCTATATGGACACTGCCGTTAGCCCTTTCTATTTTCTGGCCAATGGGCCACGCAAAGTTCTCGACAACGTTTCTGAAACTCTGGCTACCCGTGAACAGCTAGAGTTGGAAAACCGTGCATTACGCCAAGAGTTGTTGCTTAAAAATACTGATCTTCAGTTGCTCGGGCAATTTAAGCAGGAAAATAACCGCTTACGTGAATTGCTGGGTTCTCCTTTGCGTCAGGATGAACAAAAAATGGTCACGCAGGTGATGTCCAGCGGGACAGATCCTTACAGTGATCAGGTGGTTATCGATAAAGGTTCTAACAACGGGGTATACGAAGGCCAGCCGGTTATCAGTGACCGTGGTGTCGTCGGCCAGGTTGTCGCGGTGAGTAAACTAACCAGCCGTGTATTATTAATTTGTGATGCCTCCCATGCGCTACCGATTCAGGTGCTGCGTAATGATATTCGTGTGATTGCCGCAGGGAGTGGCTGTACCGATGATTTATTACTAGAGCACTTACCCAGTAATACAGATATTCGCGTTGGTGATGTATTAGTGACATCCGGGTTAGGTGGACGTTTCCCTGAAGGTTATCCGGTCGCGGTGGTCTCTTCTGTCAAAGTTGATAATCAGCGGGCTTATACCGTGATTCAGGCTCGACCAACCGCTGATTTACAGCGCCTACGCTACTTGTTGTTATTGTGGGGGGCCGACCGTAATGGCGAGATGCCATTGCCGCCAACTGAAGTTCGCCGCGTAGCCAATGAACGACTGGCTCCGATGATGTCACAAGTGCTGCCTGCCGCAGATGCTATGGGGCCACCGGCACCATCGGCCGCTACAACCGCCACACCAACAGCAGTGACTGCGCCGGGAGTATCGCCATGAACCGTTACAGCAGCAATGGCCGTTGGGTTATCTGGTTATCCTTCCTGATTGCCATGGTGCTGCAAATTATGCCGTGGCCGGAACAGATTTATATGTTCCGACCGTCATGGCTGGCATTGGTATTAATTTATTGGGTGATGGCATTACCCCACCGTGTGAATGTTGGCACCGGCTTTGTTCTCGGGCTGATTATGGATCTTATTTTGGGTTCAACACTTGGGGTTCGAGCGCTGGCACTCAGTATTATTGCTTATCTGGTCGCTTTTAAGTTTCAACTATTCCGCAATATGGCACTGTGGCAGCAGGCACTCATCGTGATGCTGCTTTCACTCACCATGGATGTCGTGGTGTTCTGGTCTGAGTTTTTAGTGATTAATGTCTCATTCCGCCCAGAAGTATTCTGGAGTAGTGTAATTAACGGTATTTTGTGGCCTTGGCTATTCTTGTTAATGCGTAAAATTCGCCGCCAATTTGCGGTGCAATAAGGACTTAAGACCCATGACTGCCCTGTATCTTGCCTCTGGCTCTCCGCGTCGCCGTGAATTACTGGCCCTGCTTGATGTCCCTTTTGAGGTACTGAAAACCGAGGTCGAAGAGCAACGCCATCCAGAGGAGAGTGCGCAAGAGTATGTCCGGCGCTTAGCGTTGGAGAAAGCTCAGGCTGGGGTGAAGGTCGCACCACAGGATCTGCCGGTATTAGGGGCCGATACCATCGTGGTGTTAAATGGGCAAGTTTTAGAAAAACCACGGGATAAAACCGATGCGCAGCGAATATTGAATGCGCTGTCCGGTCAGCAACATCAGGTGATTACTGCGGTGTCTCTGGCTGATCGGCAAGATGTATTATCTGCCATGGTGGTGACAGATGTGACATTTCGTGTGTTATCCCAGTTGGAAATCAGTGACTATATTGCTACCGGTGAACCCATGGACAAAGCGGGCGCTTACGGTATTCAGGGGAAAGGTGGTTGTTTCGTCAGAACCATTACCGGCAGTTACCATGCCGTAGTGGGGCTGCCGTTGGTAGAAACCCATGAATTACTAAGTAATTTCATTGCGCTACGTAATGTGAGAGGAATACATGACAGCTGAATTACTGGTCAATATCACACCGTCTGAAACGCGAGTTGCCTACATTGATGGTGGCATCTTGCAAGAAATACACATTGAGCGAGAAGCGAAAAGAGGGATCGTCGGTAATATCTACAAAGGTCGTGTCAGCCGGGTTTTACCGGGCATGCAAGCGGCGTTTGTCGATATTGGTCTGGATAAGGCCGCCTTCCTCCATGCCTCCGATATCATGCCCCACACCGAATGCGTGGCCGGGGATGAACAGAAAAATTTCAATGTGCGCGATATCGCTGAACTGGTGCGCCAGGGACAGGATTTAATGGTGCAGGTGGTGAAAGACCCCCTCGGCACCAAAGGCGCACGTTTGACCACGGATATCACTCTACCCTCTCGTTATCTGGTACTCATGCCAGGAGCGGCCCATGTTGGGGTGTCGCAGCGAATTGAAAGTGAAGTCGAACGCGAACGTCTGAAAAAAACCGTGGCGGCTTACTGCGATGAACAGGGCGGTTTTATTATCCGTACTGCCGCTGAAGGAATTGGCGAAGAAGAGCTATCAGCCGATGCTGCCTTCCTCAAGCGCCTGTGGACTAAAGTCCAGGAGCGGAAGAAACGCAATATCACCAAATATAAGTTGTATGGCGAGATGGCACTGGCGCAACGTGTACTGCGTGATTTTGCCGGTGCGGCACTGGATAAAATCCGAATCGACTCCAAGCTGACTTATGACCTGCTGGTGGAATTTACCAGCGAATACATTCCTGAAATGACTGCAAAGCTGGATTTGTACTCGGGCAAACAGCCAATTTTCGATCTTTACGATGTTGAAAATGAAATCCAGCGCTCATTGGAACGTAAAGTTGAGCTAAAATCAGGTGGTTACCTGATTATTGATCAAACTGAAGCCATGACCACCGTGGATATCAACACCGGTGCTTTTGTGGGGCATCGTAATCTCGACGAGACTATTTTCAATACCAATATTGAAGCCACTCAGGCCATTGCCCGCCAGCTACGCATGCGTAATTTGGGGGGGATTATCATTATTGATTTCATTGATATGAGTAATGAAGAGCATCGTCGTCGTGTATTGCATTCATTAGAACAGGCATTGAGTAAAGATCGGGTAAAAACCAGTATTAATGGTTTCTCTCAGCTAGGCTTAGTCGAAATGACCCGCAAACGCACGCGGGAGAGCATCGAGCATGTTTTATGCAACGAATGTCCAACCTGCCGTGGCCGTGGCACCGTTAAATCGGTAGAAACCGTGTGCTATGAGATATTGCGTGAAATTGTCCGAGTGCACCACGCTTACGATTCTGATCGCTTCCTGGTCTATGCGTCTCCAGCGGTAGGAGAAGCACTGAAAGGTGAGGAGTCGCATGCTCTGGCTGAAGTGGAGATCTTCGTCGGCAAGCAGGTCAAAGTGCAGATTGAACCACTGTATAACCAAGAACAGTTTGATGTGGTGATGATGTAAGATTTCCCGCTGCCACACTTGCAGCGGATAGCAAGGAGAGATGTGTGAGGCGACTGCCCAGGATAATATTTGCGACAGGCGCCACAATGATTGTTGTGGTGGCACTGTTGGTCAGTGGGCTACGCATGATGCTGCCTCTCATCAACGACTATCGTCTGCAAATCGTGGCCAAGGTTCAGTCCATCAGCGGTATTCCACTGGAAGTGGGGTTCATGCAGGGATCGTGGGAACCGTTCGGCCCAACGTTGGAATTGCGCGATATTCGCGCTAAATTGCCGAAAGCCGATTGGCAGGTGCAGCGGGTGACCCTTGCGCTTGATGTGTGGCAGTCACTGTTGCACTGGCGCTGGCAGTTCCGCGATATGACCTTCTATCAGTTACAGTTAGATTTGAACACCACACTGGATATGCAGCAAAACAGCAGCCGCAATCTTGAAGCGAGTAATCTGACTGATATCTTCCTGCGTCAATTAGATCACTTTGATCTGCGTAACAGTCGTGTCTCATTCCTCACCCCATCTGGCCCGCGCGCTGAATTAGAGATTCCACAACTCACTTGGCTTAACTCCCGGAACCGGCATCGCGCCGAGGGGCAGATCAGCCTGTCGACCATTAATGGTCAGCACGGTGTGGTGCAGGTGCGGATGGATCTACACGATAATCAGGGCATCCTAAATAATGGCATGGTCTATATGCAGGCCGACAAGATCGACCTGAAACCGTGGATCAGCCGCTGGCTGCACACCAATACCGGGCTGGACAATGCGGAATTTAGTCTGGCGGCCTGGCTGAGTATCAAGAGTGGCACTATTTACAGTGGCAATGTGTTACTCAGTGAGGGGCAGGCCAATTGGACTGTCGCGGGCAAATCACATCAGTTGGCGGTAGATAATTTTGTGTTGGAAGGTCGCCGTCAGGGTAATGGCTGGCAGGTTGATGCGCCGGAGCTAAGACTGAAAACCGATGGTCAGGCATGGCCTAAAGGGCATTTATCTGCCCTGTGGTTACCGGAGAACACGCAGTTTATTGGCCCAGACCAATCCCAGGAGTTACGCATTCGCGCCGCCAATATTCAGTTGGAGCGGGTGGGGCCACTGTTACCGACCTTGTCACTTTTTACCCCTGAGCTGATGAATCGTTGGGCGGATTTGCGGCCACAAGGGAATATTGATGCACTGGCATTGGACATTCCTATCAGCCAACCAGAAAAAACCCGTTTTCAGGCTAAATGGCACAATATCAGTTGGCAACAATGGGATTTGTTGCCGGGGGTTAATAATTTTGCCGGTGCGCTGAGTGGTTCCGCAGCGCGTGGGCGGTTGGATATCAATCTCAAAGACAGCCTATTACCTTATGGTGATATGTTCCGCGCGCCGCTGGAAGTTAGTCAGGCCAGTGGTGCAGTCAATTGGCAGATTGATGATAAAGGCTGGGAACTGTGGAGTGACCAGCTCGATGTCCGAGCTAAATCGCTGTGGGGCAACGGCAGCTTCCACTATCAGCAACCCGATATTGGGCAGCCATGGCTGAAAATCCTGGCCGGCATCCGCCTGTATGATGCGGCCGATGCATGGCGCTATTTCCCTGAACCGCTGATGGGTAAGAAGTTGGCAGATTATCTGACCGAGGCGTTACAGGGTGGGCAGGTAGACAACGCAACACTTATTTATAACGGCAATCCTCATGATTTTCCTTATAAACATAAAGAAGGCCAGTTCCAGGTTTATGTGCCACTGCGTAACGCCACCTTCCAATTCCAACCAGATTGGCCTGCGTTAGAGAATTTGGCAATCGACCTCAATTTCCTCAACAAAGGTTTGTGGATGGATGCCCCTCACGCGATGTTGGGTAAGGTCACTGGCAGTAATATCAGCGCGATTATCCCTGACTATCTGAAAGAAAAGCTGTATGTCGACGCCGAAGTGGTTGGCGAAGGGCGTGATATTCATGACTACTTTACGGAGACACCACTGCATGATTCTGTGGCGGAAACTCTGGAAGAGCTGCAAGTCGGCGGTAAAGTTAGTGGGCGCTTACATTTGGATATTCCGTTGGAAGAAGACCGTATTACCCACGCCAGCGGCGAAGTGACGCTCAATAACAACAGCTTGTTGGTGAAGCCATTGCAAAGCCAACTGGAAAACATCAGTGGCAAGTTCCGCTTCAACGATGGCAATCTTGATAGCGATACCTTATCCGCTAACTGGTTTGGGCAGCCATTGACGGTTGATTTCACTACGCAAGAGCAGCCAAAAAACTTTTTGGTGAATGTTGGGTTGCGTGGTGACTGGTTACCGGCCAAGTTGCCCGGCGTTCCCGCTGATGTCGCGAAATTGCTCAGTGGTAGCGCCAATTGGCAAGGCAAAGTCGCCGTACAATTACCGAAAAATGGCAAGCCAGACTATAAAATTGATCTGACGGCTGACCTGAAGAAAGTAAGCAGTCACTTACCTGCTCCACTAGATAAAACAATTGGTCAGGCATTACCCATGCATGTACAGGTGGTGGGGGGGCTGGAGGCGTTTACCCTCTCCGGCAGTGCTGGCAGCAACAATACATTCAACAGCCAATGGTTGTTGCAAAAAGAACAAGTAGAGCTGGCGCGGGCTATCTGGCAATCCGACAGCAAAAAAGTCCCGTCACTGCCGGAGGATAAAGGTTTGATCCTTAAACTACCGGCACTGGATGGTGAGAGTTGGTTGGCGTTGCTGGCACCGCAGTTTACCAGTGTCAGCACACCTTTTAGCGCATCAGTACCAGCAAAAATAAAAGGCAATAAATCCAATGTGATACTTCCTACCCGGCTGACTTTACAGACGCCACAGCTTTTGGTTGGTGGGCAGGCTTGGCACCAACTGACAGTGCTGGTTGAGCCATTATTAACCGGTACTCACGTCACGGCAAAAGGTCAGGAAGTGGATGGTAGCCTGCTGATGGCCGAACATGGGCCATGGCATGCTGATATCGATTATCTTTATTACAACCCGCAATGGACCACGCACGAAGCACAAGATCCCCTGGCGCAAGCTGCGTTGCAGGAGCCACAAACTGCCAGTAAAATTTCGTTCCGTGATTGGCCTGCGCTGCAATTACGCTGCAAATCTTGTTGGATTCTGGGGCAAAATGTTGGGCGTATTAACGCAGATCTGACGCCGAAAGGCTCGGTGCTGACGTTAACTAACGGCTTGATTGAGGCTGGCAATGGGCGGGCTAAAGTTTCCGGCCAATGGCAGCAAGACAGCAATGGCGATAAAACCGCGCTTAATATCGCGCTGAGCGGGCCGAAGATCGATGAAACCATTTCATTCTTCGGCCTGACAACACCGATAAAAGATGCCTCTTTTGATATCAATGCCGATGTTAACTGGCGTGGAGTTCCGTGGCAGCCACAGATTAATACCCTGAATGGGACATTAAAGAGTAGATTGGGCAGAGGCCAACTGAGCGATCTCGGTGGTGGGCGCGCCGGTCAGTTACTGCGTTTGGTCAGCTTTGACGCACTATTACGTAAGCTCCAGCTTGATTTTAGTGATACGTTTAGTCGTGACTTTGCGTTTGATTCTATTCGGGGCACGGCCAATATTAAAAATGGTGTAATGCACACCAATGATTTAGTGGTGGATGGATTGGCGGCCGATATTGCCATGAGTGGTAATGTGGACTTGGTTAAACGCCAGATAGCCATGGAAGCGGTTATTACACCAGAGATTTCTGCCACTGTCGGCGTCGCAACAGCCTTTGCGATCAACCCAGTGGTTGGGGCTGCGGTATTTGCTGCCTCGAAGATATTAGGGCCATTATGGAGCAAGGTTTCGCTGATTCGTTACCAGATTACCGGTAGCTTGGATCAACCAACCATCCATGAAGTATTACGCCAGCTAAAGGAGAGTAAGGCGCCATGAAAAATGCCAATGTTGCATTATTGCAGTTATGCAGCGGTGAAAATACCCGTGACAATCTGGCTCAAATTGAGCAGCAGATCAAACAGTTAAACTCTGGTATTAAACTGGTTATGACGCCGGAAAATGCACTGTTATTTGCCAATGCTGCCTCTTATCGACACCATGCCGAGCAACATAATGACGGGCCGCTGCAACAGCAAATTCGCGAGATGGCACGCCATTACGGAGTGTGGATTCAAGTGGGCTCCATGCCGATGATAAGCCGCGAGTCACCGGAGCTTATCACTACCAGTAGCTTGCTGTTTGATGACCAGGGCGAACTTAAAGCTCGTTACGACAAAATTCACATGTTTGATGTGGATATTAACGATATTCATGGCCGCTATCGTGAATCTGATACTTATCAGCCGGGTGAACAACTGACGGTGGTTGATACACCGGTAGGCCGCTTGGGCATGACGGTTTGTTATGATTTACGTTTTCCAGGCTTATTCCAAGCTTTGCGGGCGCAGGGGGCTGAGATTATTTCGGTGCCGGCGGCCTTTACCAAAATGACCGGTGAAGCTCACTGGGAGATTTTATTGCGCGCACGGGCGATTGAAAACCAGTGCGTGATACTGGCCGCAGCACAGGTAGGGCGTCATGGCGCCACCCGCCGCACCTGGGGCCACACTATGGCGGTTGATGCCTGGGGTAAAATATTAGGGCAGAACCCAGATGCGGTGGCTGCCTTAAAAGTAAAAATTGAAACCACAGGTTTGAACATTATCCGTAATCAGATGCCGGTATTGCAGCACAATCGCTTCCTGCCGTCTCCGTTGCCGTCATCGCATAAACCATCATCTAATTAAAGAGTGAAAACTATGAGCCTCTCGTTTGTCAGTGAGCAGTTACTCGCTGCTAACAAGCTGAACCATCAGGACTTGTTCTCAGTGTTGGGGCAGTTGTCTGAACGCCGCCTCGATTATGCTGACCTGTATTTCCAGTCCAGCTACCACGAGGCCTGGGTGTTGGAAGACAGCATCATCAAAGATGGCTCGTACAATATTGATCAGGGTGTGGGGGTGCGCGCGGTCAGCGGTGAAAAGACTGGTTTTGCTTATGCCGACCAAATCACCCTGAATGCTTTACAACAAAGTGCTCATGCCGCACGCAGTATTGTGCGTGATAACGGTAACGGTAAAGTGCATACCTTGGGTGAGATTCACTATCAGGCGCTTTATCCCTTGCTAGACCCGCTACAAAGCTTGTCGCGCGAAGATAAAATTGCGCTGCTCCATCGGGTCGATAAAGTGGCCCGTGCTGCTGATAAGCGGGTGCAGGAAGTCAGTGCCAGTTTGACCGGTGTCTATGAGCAAATCCTGGTCGCGGCCACCGACGGCACGCTGGCGGCAGATGTGCGCCCATTAGTGCGGCTGTCGGTCAGCGTATTGGTGGAAGACAACGGCAAACGCGAACGCGGTGCCAGTGGTGGTGGTGGTCGTTTTGGTTATGACTACTTCCTCGAAACTGTGGATGGCGAAGTGCGAGCTGATAACTTTGCCAATGAAGCGGTCAGAATGGCACTGGTAAATCTGTCGGCTGTTGCCGCCCCTGCTGGCGCTATGCCAGTAGTCTTAGGTGCAGGTTGGCCGGGTGTATTGTTGCACGAAGCGGTCGGTCATGGTTTGGAAGGTGATTTCAACCGCCGTGGCAGCTCAGTCTTCAGCGGCCAAATGGGTAAGTTGGTGGCTTCAGAACTGTGTACCGTGGTGGACGATGGCACCATGCAAGGTCGCCGTGGCTCTTTGGCCATCGACGATGAAGGGGTGCCGGGCCAATACAACGTGCTGATTGAGAACGGTATTTTGAAAGGTTACATGCAGGATAAGTTGAACGCGCGCCTGATGGGCGTTGCACCGACCGGTAATGGCCGCCGTGAATCCTACGCGCACTTGCCAATGCCACGGATGACCAATACCTATATGCTGGCCGGTAAATCGACACCGGAAGAGATTATCGCCAGTGTGGAATATGGCCTGTACGCGCCTAACTTTGGCGGCGGTCAGGTGGATATTACATCCGGCAAGTTTGTGTTCTCAACCTCCGAAGCTTACTTAATCGAAAAAGGTAAAATCACCCGTGCGGTGAAAGGGGCCACTTTGATTGGTTCTGGCATCGAAGCCATGCAGCAGATTTCGATGGTCGGCAACGATCTGGCGCTGGATAAAGGTGTCGGCGTTTGCGGCAAAGAGGGGCAAAGCCTGCCAGTTGGCGTCGGCCAACCTACTTTGAAGTTAGACAATCTGACGGTGGGTGGCACGGCGTAGGGGTTGATAGTTGGATGCTCAGTTTAGTTCTCAACTGGGCATCCAATAGCTATAGTATATTCAGCGATATCCCTGATATACCTCAGCCACTCGTTTAAAGTACTCGGTCAAATAGTCGATACAGACCTGAACTTTAAGTGGCATTTTATCTTTCTCGGTATAGAGCGCATATACTGGGCGCGGATCTGAATGGTATTTTTTAAACAGTATTTCCACCTCGCCGCGTTTAATTTCCTCTATTACCCACATTAACGGTGCGTAAGCAATACCCGCCCCCGCTTTAAGCCAACGGATCATGGTTTGTGAGTCATTGGTGACAAAGCGGCCCTGTGGCGATATTTGCGTGGTAATACCTTCTGGCGCGATTAGCTCAAAGTTACTGTCTGGTCGCACGCTATATTCCAGCCAGGAGAAATTGGTCATATCACTGGGTTTTTCTGGTGTACCATGTTGTGCTAAATAACTTTTGGCGGCGCAGACCACCATCGGCATGGAACCAAGGCGGCGTGAAAATAGCCCCGAATCCTGTAATGCACCAACGCGGACCACCACATCTAAACCATCAGCAATTAAATCCGGTGCCGGAATGCCGGTGACCAGATTAACGGATAGGCCGGGATACTCTTTCAACATCTCTGCTGTCATCGTTGCCAGTACATTTTGTGCCATCGTCGATGAGCAGCCGATGCGTAAGGTTCCGGTTGGGGTGTTGTTAAAGGCATAGAGTTGTTCATGGACTTCCTGTACTTCCTGCAACATGCGCCGACAACCCTGATAGTAAATTCGGCCTGCCTCAGTTAAACCAATGCGGCGAGTACTGCGGTTAAGCAGCTTAACATTCAGCTCGGTTTCCAGTTTTGACACTGTTTGGCTAATCGACGACACACTCATTTCTAACTGCCGTGCGGCGCCAGTAAAAGACCCACACTCAACCACCTTGGCAAATACTGACATCCGTTTTAGTCTTTCCATGGTTCACCCTGAGTTGATTGCTAACGCTTGATTGTTAACTGTAGCTTAAAAGTGATTTAGATCACACATCGTAGATAAGGTGATAATAAGCAGGCTAATATACTGCTGTCGGGAGAATCGTTTTAGGTTTGCAAGCCACGCAGTTGAAGTGTTATCTCGCCTCGCTAAGGTTACAGTCATGTTGCTTAGTTAAGTTTAACCTATAAGTTAGTCTTATGGCTGGTTCACCGGCACCCTATAATAGAAAGGATCTACAGAATGACGTTGCTTCCGGTGATGGTGATATTTGGCCTCTCTTTTCCGCCAATATTTTTTGAGTTGCTCCTTTCGCTGGCGCTGTTTTTTGTTTTGCGCCGCGTACTGCAACCTACTGGTATTTATGAGTTTGTCTGGCATCCGGCACTCTTTAATACCGCGCTGTATTGTTGCCTTTTCTATTTAATATCCCGTCTTTTTTCCTGAGGTCGCCGTGAGTACTTTTTCATTAAAAATAATCCGTATCGGCATCACCTTATTGGTGGTTTTACTGGCGGTTATCGCTATTTTCAAAGTTTGGGCTTTTTATACTGAATCACCCTGGACCCGTGATGCTAAATTTACTGCCGATGTGGTGGCTATCGCACCGGATGTCAGTGGCTTGATCACCGATGTGCCGGTAAAAGACAATCAACTGGTGCAGAAAGGGCAGATTTTGTTTGTTATTGACCAACCGCGCTACCAGCAGGCGTTGGCTGAAGCCGAGGCCGATGTGGCCTATTACCAAACACTGGCGGCGGAGAAACAACGTGAATCCGGCCGGCGGCAACGTTTGGGGATTCAGGCGATGTCACAAGAAGAAATTGACCAGTCCAACAACGGATTACAAACCGCCAGGCATCAGTTGGCAAAAGCTATCGCGGTACGAGATTTAGCCAAACTTGATCTGGAACGCACCACCGTGCGCGCGCCTGCACAAGGCTGGGTGACGAATCTGAATGTTCATGCCGGGGAGTTTATTAACCGTGGCGCTACCGCTGTTGCACTGGTGAAAAAAGATACTTTCTATATTTTGGCCTATTTGGAAGAGACCAAGCTGGAGGGGGTTAAAGCCGGGTATCGGGCGGAAATCACCCCACTGGGCAGCAACCGTATTTTGCACGGTACTGTCGACAGTGTCTCCGCCGGTGTCACCAACAGCAGCAGCAGTGTCGATAGCAAAGGGTTGGCGACGATTGACAATAATCTGGAATGGGTGCGGTTGGCGCAACGAGTACCGGTGAAGATCCGTTTGGACAGTGAAGATCAACAGCATCCCTATCCCGCAGGGACGACGGCTACCGTGGTGATAACCGGGGCGACTGATCGCAATCCTAATCAGGCTTCACCGATTGTTAAGTTGATGCATCGCCTGCGTGAGTTTGGTTAAGATGAACAGCCCGACATTTATTCGCCTGCGCTTTGCGTTCAAACTCAGTTTTGCCATTGTGGCCGCGCTGTTTCTGGGCTTTCATCTGCAATTGGAAACACCACGTTGGTCGGTGCTGACGGCGGCCATTGTTGCTGCTGGCCCGGCATTTGCTGCGGGCGGTGAGCCATTCTCTGGTGCGATTCGTCATCGAGGCTGGTTACGTATTATCGGGACATTCATCGGCTGTATTGGTGGTTTGGTTATCATCGTTCTGACTATCAGAGCACCAGTATTAACCCTGATGCTTTGCTGTTTGTGGGCTGGCGTTTGTACTTGGATCTCCTCACTGGTTCGGGTTGAGAACTCTTACGCATTCGGGCTGGCGGGTTACACTGCGCTGATTATCATTGTCACCACCGGTGAAACGCCATTACTGACACCGCAGTTTGCTGTCGAGCGCTGTAGCGAGATTGTGCTGGGGATCGTCTGCGCGGTGATGGCGGATCTGCTGTTTTCACCACGATCGATCAAGCAGGATATTGATCGTCTGGTCGATAAGGTGCTGGTAGATCAATATAAATTATTGCAGTTATGTATTCGTCCGGCAGAAAAAAACGATATCGATCGGGCCTGGAATGATCTGGTTAAAAATACCACGGCACTGAATGGGATGCGTAGTTATCTGATGATGGAATCTTCCCGCTGGCAGCGCTGTAACCGCCGCTTACGGGTATTGCACACGGCGTCATTAGCCCTGATCACTCAAGCCTGCGAAACCTATCTGGTATTGATCAATCATCCCGACTTACTCAGTGCCGAGCTGAAGGCGATGCTGAGTGAACCGGCAGAGACGCCGGCTGAAATTCATCAGCAGATGAAGAAATTGCGTCAATATATTGGCGGCAGTCACAGTGCGGCGATCCCTGCGACCATCAGCAGTTGGGTGGGGGCGGCGACACGTTATTTATTGCTATCAAAAGGGATTCATACCAACAGCAGTATCAGCCGGGTGGAAGAGGGTATTCTGGACGGCGATGAGCCAATCAAACATGTTTCAGCCGAAGGTCATCATGCGATGATCAATGGCTTGCGTACCGGTATTGCTACGGCGATCGGCGGCCTATTCTGGCTGTGGACTGGCTGGACATCTGGGGCGGGCTGTATGGTCATGATTGCGGTGGTGACCTCACTGGCAATGCGCACCCCCAATCCACGGATGGTGGCGATCGACTTCCTGCTAGGGGTGATTATGGCGCTGCCTATTGGGGCGCTCTATTTCATGTTTATTATCCCTGCGACCCAGCAAAGTATGCTGTTGCTGTGCATCAGTCTGGGATTACTGGCATTTATTATTGGTATCGAAGTGCAAAAGCGCCGTCTTGGCTCGCTGGGAACATTGGCCAGTACTATCAATATCATGGTGTTGAGCAACCCGATGGAGTTTAATGTCAGTATGTTCCTCGACAGTGCGTTGGGGCAGATTGTCGGCTGTTTCGTTTCTCTGATTGTGCTGTTGTTGATCCGCGATAATGCCAAGGACCGAACCGGCAGAACCTTGCTAAACCGCTTTGTTTACAGTGCGGTATCGGCATTGACCACCAATAAAGTCCGCCGCAGCGAAAACCATCTACCGGCGTTGTATCAACAACTGAATCAATTATTGATGATGTTCCCCGGTGATATTGATAAGTATCGACTGGCATTGACGCTGATCATCGCCCATCAGCGGCTCAATAACACCGAGATCCCAGTTAATGCTGAATTGAGTGCTTTTCACAAACAGATCCGCTATACCGCCGATCGGGTTATTAATGCCAAAAATGACCAGAAGCGGCGCTATTACTTCGCCCGTTTACTACAGGAATTAGATCAATATCAGCAAAAATTAGTCGATTATCAATCGCCTGATTCTGTTATCCGCCCGGTAAAGCGGTTGGCGGATATGTTGCATCGTTATCAGAGTGCGCTTATCTAGCGATACTCTTCGTCCTTGAAACCACAGGGTTGTTAGCGGCGCTCACTTACCCGAATCACTGACCTGAGTCAGCTCATCGGGATGCATTCACTGGCAGCCTACCTGTGATTCCAATGACTTTGAGTATCCCCTTTAGAGTGAAACCACAGGGTTGTTAGCGGCGCTCACTTACCCGAATCACTGACCTGAGTCAGCTCATCGGGATGCATTCACTGGCAGCCTACCTGTGATTCCAATGACTTTGAGTATCCCCTTTAGAGTGAAACCACAGGGTTGTTAGCGGCGCTCACTTACCCGAATCACTGACCTGAGTCAGCTCATCGGGATGCATTCACTGGCAGCCTACCTGTGATTCCAATGACTTTGAGTATCCCCTTTAGAGTGAAACCACAGGGTTGTTAGCGGCGCTCACTTACCCGAATCACTGACTTGAGCCAGCTCATCGGGATGCATTCACTGGCAGCCTACCTGTGATTCCAATGACTTTGAGTATCCCCTTTAGAGTGAAACCACAGGGTTGTTAGCGGCGCTCACTGACCCGAATCACTGACCTGAGTCAGCTCATCGGGATGCGTTCACTGGCAGCCTACCTGCAACTCCAAGTTCTTTGGGTATATACTTCATAGTGAAGCAACCTTCCTCGCCCTCCATTGATGGGGGCATCCTTTCCCTCAGGAGGTCGACAAGATGTCAGCACAAAATCTATTACGCGATCCATTGCACAATCCATTACAAAACCAACGACACAGCGACGGTGTGTACCATATCGGCTATTTTGTTGGTGGTAAATGGCATCAGGCGCAGGACACTTTCGACGTACATAACCCTGCTACCGGCCAGTTGGTGGCGAAAGTGGCTAAATCGGGTACCCAAGAAACTGAAGCCGCGATTAAGGCCGCCAGTGCGGCTTTCCCCGCTTGGCGAAAAACACCCGCCAAGCAGCGGGCGGAAATTCTTCAGCGTTGGTATTTGTTGATTATGGAACATCAGCAATCATTGGCTGAGATAATGGTTTCTGAGCAAGGTAAACCATTGAAAGAAGCCTTAGGCGAGGTCGCCTATGCCGCCAGCTTTATTCAATGGTTTAGTGAGCAGGCCAAACGTGCCAATGGTGAGATTATTCCGCCAGCCAAAGAGGGGGCACGCATTCTGGCTACTCGCGAACCGGTTGGTGTGGTGGCGGCCATCACGCCGTGGAATTTCCCGCTGGCAATGTTAACCCGCAAACTGGGGCCAGCATTGGCTGCCGGTTGTACCGGATTGATTAAACCGGCCAATAACACGCCGTTATCCGCTTTTGCTTTACTGGCATTGGCAGAGCAAGCCGGTGTGCCTGCTGGCGTGCTCAATGGTGTTGCGGGCGATACGCATGCCATCAGTGATGCCATCATGGCCAGCCCGGAAGTGCGTAAAATCTCCTTTACCGGCTCAACCGAAGTTGGCAAAACCTTAATGCGTAATGCCGCAGCCACCATGAAGAAAATTTCCATGGAACTGGGCGGTAACGCGCCGTATATCGTGTTTGATGATGCTGATTTGGATGCCGCAGTTGCTGGTGCGATGGCGTGTAAATTCCGCAATGCCGGGCAGGTGTGCGTGTGCGTCAATCGTTTTTACATTCAGGATGGTGTGTATGACGAGTTTGTCAGCCGTTTAGCCACTGAGGTTAAAAAACTGAATGTTGGTAATGGTATGGATAAAGACGTCAATATGGGGCCATTGATTAATCTCGCCGGGCTGGAGAAAGTTGAGGATCACGTCAAAGATGCGCTTGAAAAGGGCGGTCGCCTGCTGGCGGGGGGCAGTCGTCATCAACTGGGGGGAAATTTCTTCCAGCCTACAGTTATTGCCGATGCTAATGAGCAGATGAAAGTCGCCTCTGAAGAGACATTTGGCCCACTGGCTGCCTGCTTCCGCTTCAAAACCGAAGAGGAAGTTATCAAACGAGCTAATGACACGCCGTTCGGGCTGGCAGCTTACTTCTATACTCAGAATCTGCAACGTGTATTCCGGGTTTCAGATGCGTTGGAAAGCGGTATGATTGGTGTCAATGAAAGTTCAGTTTCTACTGAGCTGGCACCTTTCGGTGGTGTTAAAGAGTCTGGCCTTGGCCGTGAAGGGTCAGTGCTGGGGTTAGATGAGTTTATGGAAGTCAAAACCCTGCATTTGGGTAATTTATAAATTGGATTGGTGAATAAAACGTGGGCATGGGTTATCGCAATGAGCAGCACAACAGCTATTGGCAGCCTGAGGGTTAAGGAGAACCATGAATAAACGACTTATGGCCATTCTGGGCGCAATACTGTTGCTGGCAGTGGCGGCATTGCAGGGGATTGGCGGTGTCACGGCGCGTGATATCGGTCAATCGGCGGATCTGGAACGCCCACCTTTATCGGCATCTGCATCGATTGAACAATTGACCCAGCACCAGCAGGTGGCTAAATACCTACAAGTGCATCATCGCCTGCCGGATTTTTACCTTACCAAGCAGCAGGCGCGTGCGCAGGGCTGGGATCCCAAAGACGGCAATCTGTGTAAAGTATTGCCAGGCAGAGCGATTGGCGGCGATCGTTTTTCTAACCGTGAACGCCAACTGCCTGAGGCGAAAGGCCGTAACTGGCGTGAAGCCGATGTTAATTATCGTTGTGGGCATCGCGGTAGCGATCGTTTGCTGTACTCCAATGATGGCCTGATTTATCTAACTCAGGATCACTACAAGCGTTTCATTCGGATGGAGTGAGAAGATGGTAAAAGTGGTATTTGATTTTGACCATATATCCGATCTTCCTGCATTTTACCGCGCATTTTGCCAAAAATTTGCGCTGAGCGAAGATTTTGGCGCCAATCTGGATGCTCTGTGGGATGTGGTCACAGGTGAGATAGCCTTACCGGTAGAGATTGAATTTATTCATTTCAATCACCGCCACAAACGCCGCTTCGGTGCGATTGTGCTGCTGCTTGAGGAAGCGGAAGAGGAGTTAGCAGGCAGCCTGCGTTTCAATATAGTGTGAATTAGCCTTCTTGAGTCGGGAGCCGAGTCAGACCCGGCCCCGCCCGATTATTGCTGCTTTTCAGACAGTTCACGCAGATATTGGAAGATCTGACGGAATGATTTCGGTGGCTTGTTAGTGGCTTTCTCTTTCTGGGCATTACGTATCAGGCTACGCAGTTGTTGGCGATCCGCATCTGGATATAGATCCAACACCGTAGGGATCGCGACATCACCTTCTTCAACCAAACGGTCACGCAGCATTTCCAGCTTGTGGAACAGCGAGATTTGTTGGTTATGGCGATTTTTCAGCTTATCCAATGCGGTTTGGATAGGTTCTACATCACGGGCACGTAGCATTTTACCAATTAACTGGATCTGGCGGCGGCGGCCTTCTTTCTTGATTTTCTGTGCCAGTTCAACGGCTGCCAGCAGATCTTCATCCAGTTGGATTTTCTCCAGCGCATTTTTACCCAGCTCAACCAGCTCGGTGCCGAGTTCTTTCAGCGCTTCGGCATCACGTTTAATTTCACTTTTACTGACCCAGATAATTTCATCGTCATCTTCGTCTTTATCTTCTGGGACTTCATCTAGCCAATCTTCGGGCTGTTTGTTCATGGTCAAATTCCTTAAAAAGAGGCTAATCGTAGCAGGTTGTTGGCTTTCTGCGAAATAGTACAAAGATCTCTGATAGACTCAGAACCATGGCGTTCTATATTGTATCCGTGTAAGTCGTCGTGTTACGACTCTTTCCTGAACGATTATCTCATTAATTATGGCAGACTGATGAAAGTAGTCACTCAAGTTGCAGAACAGCGTAAAACGCTGGAACAAGCGGTTGCACAGGCTTTGGAATTGGCCCGTGTGGGTTCTGATGCGGCCGAAGTCGCTGTAAGTAAAACCACCGGAATTAGTGTCAGCACTCGCTTTGGTGAAGTGGAAAATGTGGAGTTCAACAGCGATGGTGCGCTGGGAATTACTGTTTATCACCAGCAGCGTAAAGGTAGCGCGTCTACCACCGATTTAAATCCAGATGCAGTCGCCCGCACGGTGCAGGCTGCGCTGGATATTGCTCGTTACACTTCACCTGATCCCTACGCTGGCGCGGCAGATAAATCGCTGCTGGCTTTTGAGGCGCCTGATTTGGACCTGTTCCATCCGAGCGATTTGGATGCAGAACAAGGTATCTTGCTGGCCGCCCGGGCGGAGCAGGCTGCATTGCAGGCCGATAAGCGGATTACCAATACCGAAGGTGGCAGTTTTAACAGCCATTATGGCATCAAGGTGTTTGGTAACAGCCACGGCATGTTACAGAGCTATTGCTCAAGTCGCCATTCGCTTTCCAGCAGCGTTATCGCTGAACATAATGGTGATATGGAGCGAGATTACGCTTATACCATTGGCCGACGGATGGAAGATTTAGCCAGCCCGGAATGGGTTGGTGAGGAGTGCGCTCGTCGTACTTTATCCCGCTTATCGCCACGTAAACTGCCGACCATGCAATCACCGGTGCTGTTTGCCGCTGAAGTGGCGACCGGCTTGTTTGGTCACTTGGTTTCGGCGATCAGCGGCGGCAATATCTACCGTAAATCGACCTTCTTGCTCGATCATTTGGGTAAACAGATTTTACCTGAGTGGTTAACTATTGAAGAGCACCCACATTTACTGCGTGGTCTGGCTTCGACCCCGTTCGATAGTGAAGGTGTGCGTACTTTACAACGGGAAATCGTTAAAGATGGGGTACTGCAAACCTATCTGTTGACCAGCTATTCAGCCCGTAAACTGGGGCTGCAAAGTACCGGTCATGCTGGTGGTATCCATAACTGGCGTATTGCCGGTCAGGGGCAGGATTTCGCCGGGATGCTGAAGCAATTGGACAAAGGTTTGGTGGTAACTGAACTGATGGGCCAGGGAGTCAGTACCGTAACCGGTGACTATTCCCGCGGCGCGGCAGGTTTTTGGGTTGAAAACGGTGAGATTCAGTATCCAGTCAGTGAGATAACGATTGCCGGTAATCTGAAAGATATGCTGCGTAATATTGTCAGCGTAGGCAGTGATATCGAAACCCGCAGTAACATTCAGTGTGGCTCTGTTTTATTACCTGCGATGAAGATTGCGGGCGAATAACATCGTGTAGCTTCACACCTAAAGCTGGCATTGGTTGCTGGCTTTTTTTTTGATTTTTATTCAGCCCTCATCTCATTTCTTAATTGATTACAAGAAATCATTGTCAGTTTCAGTGTCTATTGCCTATGTTAAGTGTGAGCAATGTACTAATGATCAGTATTTCAATAACAATAATCCCATCCCCAATTTGGTCTTGCTGCGAAACCCTGCTGCAACACCACGTTAGAAGGGTATAGAAGGAATGTGAGCATGGGTAAGAAAATGATGGCGTTAATGGCGGCGGTGTTACTCAGCGCCAGCACTTTAGCGATGGCTGCCAGCGTGGCTGATAACATGGAAACCATTGCTGATAATTACGGCAAAGTGTTGAAGGCTGACTCTACTGATGTGATGAAGCAAGGCTTGCAGGCGATGCGTGCAGCGGCGCAGGATGCACAAAAGGGCATACCTACCAAGTTGAAGAGTAAAGGCGAGGGTAGCGCGGAGGTGAAGGATTTCCGTCATGGTTTGGACTTATTTATCGGGCAGATTGATGGTGCGCTGGCATTAGCGAATCAAGGCAAGCTCGATGAAGCTAAAAAAGCAGCGCAAGACTTTAAACCGACCCGCGATACCTACCATAAAAAGTATCGTTAATAATCCCTTTCACCCGAATCACTGACTTGAGTCAGTGATTCGGGGCTTGTCCATTTACCGCCTGGCGGTAACGCCAATGGCTTTGGTAATAGTGTTAGCGGTGATATTCACCGGCTGCTTCTGGCTGGTACAGCAGTTCTAACACAGTAATGCGGGCTTCATCCCCACCTGGTAGCTTCCAACTAATTTCATCATTGACGTGCAGCCCCAGCAATGCCGCGCCCAGCGGAGCCATCACGGAAAGTTGTTCGTTACTGTCTTGTAGCGATGCCGGATACACCAGCGTGCGGATATGCTCTTCCTGGTTATTCAGATCGCGAAAACGCACACGGCTATTCATGGTCACCACATCTGCCGGAATGGCGTTTGGTGGCAGAATTTCTGCACGATCCAGTTCTTCATTGAGCGCTTGAGCGACCACTGTACCGGCAAAAGCCGGTTGCGCCAGTAACGCATCCAAACGTTCAGCATCCAGCTCGTTAATCGTGATGGTTGGCTTGGTCATACCACTCTCCAATTCAATTTCAGCAAAACATAAAAACAACACCCCCACGCCATAGGAGAGGGGGTGTTAGAAAATAGCTTAATATTGATCTGATATTAGGCGCTTCTGACTAGAAAAGAAAGAGATCAGGATCACGAACTTTTTTCCACTACAAACCGCACTGACGTATTTATATAAAAGTTATTTTGTTGTTAATGATTAAGTTAACTATCTAACAGGCGTTTTTTGCGAAAGTGATCCCACCGGTACATTACATTTCCACTTTGAACTGGAAAAAAAGCCGCTACACAGCTATTCCGCTTGCAGGTAGGGTGATGTTACAGCGCAGAGAGAAGATAACTGAACTTATCTTTATCATCAGAAAGTTGTTACAGACCTTAAATAATTCGAGTTGTGGGTAGGCGGCAAAGGAGTGAGTCCCTGAAGTAAATCACTAGGGCGAGAAAACGTAGCCAACGGCCCTACAACCTGAAGTATGACGGATATAGCAAAAATAGGGGATTGCCAGCGTGAATGATGTAGCCGCATTAAATGCCGCCGAGGAACCTGGAAAAGAAGAGGTAATGATTATTACTGAGCGGGTATTAGCTGAAATTACCGCAATGTTAAATAGTGAAAATATTTTTACCAATAAAGTTCAGCAACAAATGTTGACATCACATATCCGTGCCATGGTATTGCGTTCCATAACTGGTGAGCCATTACCTGAAGTGGATAAATCATTATTTGATGAGATTTCAGCACATTCGATGCAAATGGCCCAGCAAGTGGTCGATAAATTTGCCAATTTGCCCATTGAAGAAGCCTATTTGTTGTCGGTGCATTTTGAAGTAGCGAAAGACAATAACCCATAAAACAGTGATCTGGAGAAGTGACTATGAGTCAAATTACCGTTGTGATTGGCGACCGTTTAGGTAAAGGCCAAAAAGTGGGCCAGGGTGTTGAATTGGCTGGTGGCCGCGTAGTGGTTATTCCCGGTGTTGCCGCAGACATGAAATTGGGTGATGTGATGAACAGTGAAAAAGCTGACTTTGGCATTTCATTCTGCGGCAGTGGCGGTGCGGGCGCTATTACGGCGCAAAATAAATATGGTTACAAAGCAAAATACGGCATGCGTTCTGTTGAAGAAGGCGTGACGGCAATAAATGAAGGCTGCAAAGTGCTGGGCTTCGGATTTATGGATAAAGAAGAATTAGGCCAGAGATTAGTCGACGCTTATATCAAGAAATACGGTCAACCGTAATGAAAGAGCAATATACCACTCAGGTGCAAGTGAAAGGTAAAGGCGATACTAAGGAAAAAGCTTTCGCTAATGCACTCGGTAATGTCCAGAATACGGTGTTGAAATCGACACAAAATATTCTGTTACGGATTGAGCCACAAGACGTAAAAGTATTAAACGCAGAATTATCAGTTAAAAATGAGAAGTTTTTATTCTTTTTCCTGCCGCGTGAAAGAAAGACATATAGCGTTGAATTAGATATTACCGTGAACGTGACAATTATTAATACGGATAAGGTCGTCTTCATATCTAAATGAAAAGGATATACTGATGTTTCTAATCATTCTTTTTAAGTCGATTATTATCGGCGGACTGGTCGGTGTGGGGGTAGGTGTTGGGGCCGCCCGTATGTTTCATGCACCGACAATACAGGGGATGGGGGCATTTCGTACCCTGGGCGAACTGAACTCATGCGAGGGAGATCCTGCATCGCACTTCTCCTTTGGATTAGGTTTCTTCTTCAACGCCTGGGCCTCTTCGGTGGCAGCAGGTGCCTTTACTCAGGACGTCGACCACCGCATCATTCCTAACTGGGGTGCCGCCGCATTAATGATTAAAAATCGTAATGTAGCGGAAACCATGCATAACCCGAAAAAGATGGCAATTGCCTGCGGGATTATCGGGGTTATTGTTGTCAGTTTCCTAAACACCACTGCTTCTGCGGTACCAGCAGCATTACAGGTTACGGCCATTAAAGTATTGGTACCAGCAGCAAATATTCTGGTTAACACCGTGATGCCGGTTATTTTCTGGCTGGCGGCTATTGATGCCGGGCGTCGCTCTGGTTTCTGGGCCACTATTTTTGGCGGGTTGGCTCAGCTAATTATGGGTAACGCTGTACCTGGTCTAGTGTTGGGTATTTTAATTGGTAAAGGTGTTGAGGAAAGCGGCTGGAATAAAGTGACTAAGATCATGATGACAGTGATTGTTCTGTTATTTGTGCTCAGTGGTTTCTTCCGCGGATTCGATCTGAAATTCCTGGAGTCATTTAGCCTGAGCGCGCCGGTTTGGCTCGATACCATTCATAACGCATTGAGCGGAAAATAATACAACGAGAGGAGCTTGATGATGGATGAACAAACCAAGAATAATTTCTGGTATGCCGACTGGTCATTTCCGATCTTTGTAGGATTATTATCCTCCGGCGTATTTGCGGGTACTCATATGTATTATTTATATGGTATCGGTGCATTTAACGAAGTGGCATTTGTTTCAATGCTACGTGCTGGTATGGATACCGGTGTTTATGGTGCGGTGGCGGCATTTGGTGCCAGCTTCTTATTCGCCCGTATTATTGAAGGTTCGCTTGTCGGTATTTTAGATATTGGTGGCGCGATTCAAACCGGTGTTGGTCTGGGTGTGCCAGCATTATTACTGGGCGCCGGATTTGTCTTCCCGGTGGCTAATTTTGCCGCCTCACTGGTAACCGGCCTGATTATTGGTTTAGCTATCGGCTATCTGATTATTTTGGCGCGTAAATTTACGATTAACCAAAGTAATTCTACTTATGGTGCCGACGTTATGATGGGGGCCGGTAACTCCTCTGGCCGTTTCCTCGGGCCATTGATTATCCTGTCAGCCATAACAGCATCAATTCCAATTGGGATTGGTTCTTTAGGTGGCGCTTTACTGTTTTATCTGTGGAATAAACCAATTACCGGCGGGGCGATTTTGGGTGCCATGATTTTAGGGTCTATTTTCCCAGTCGCTATTTCATGATGTCAGGGGTAAATATTCAAATTACCGGATATTTACCCTGCTAACACTGCTGCAACGTCAAGTAAGAAGGACATAATGGAGAATAAAGATAATGTATGACTTTATTATCACACGCGCACTATTAGTTGACGGCCGTCAGGTTAATATCGTAATTAATGATGGAAAAATTGTGGCCGTCGATGCGGCTATTACCACTGAAGATAATAATCAAGCCGAGCCTTCAGTTTCTTGCGCTAAAAAAATGTTGGATTTGGCCGGGAAATATTACATCAGTGCTGGCTGGATTGATTCCCATGTGCATTGTTACCCCGCATCTCCTATTTATCATGACGAAGCTGATTTGGTCGGAGTCGCCAGTGGCGTGACGACGGTGGTGGATGCCGGCAGCACTGGTGCCAATGATGTGGATGATTTTTACCGCCTAACCCGTACCGCCAAAACCCATGTTTATGCTTTTCTGAATATTGCGAAAACCGGCATCGTGACGCAAAACGAATTAGCGGATATGGCGCAGATTGATAAGCAAAGTGTCAGTCAGGCTATTGCCCGTAATCCTGGTTTTATTATCGGTATTAAAGCCCGCATGAGCAGCAGCGTGGTCGGTAAAAACGGCATTAAACCGTTGGTGCGAGCCAAAGAGATTCAACAAGAAAATAATCAGCTACCCTTGATGGTACATATTGGCAATAACCCGCCGGACTTGGATGAGATTGCCGACTTGTTAACGCAAGGCGATATTATTACTCACTGCTATAACGGTAAGCCCAATCGTATTCTGACCCCTGCCGGGACCTTGCGTGATTCTATTCAACGCGCATTGAAACGCGGTGTATTACTGGATGTTGGGCATGGCAGTGCCAGTTTCAGCTTTGATGTTGCCGAACTGGCCATCAAGCAAGGTATTTACCCGCACACCATCAGCTCCGACATCTATTGTCGCAACCGTATTAATGGGCCAGTGCACAGCCTGGCGACGGTGATGTCCAAATTTTTCACCCTCGGTTTGAGCCTTAAACAGGTTATTGCTTGTGTGACAGAAAATGCCGCGCAAGCCCTGAATTTGACTCACAAAGGGATGCTGGCAACGGGCTATGACGCTGACCTGACGATTTTTGAGCTGAAACAGCAACCTCAGCTATTCAGTGATTCAGAAGGTAAATCGCTTACCGGTGAGACATATCTGGTGCCACTGGCGGCGGTCGTTGCTGGTGACGTAGTATTAACTGACGAAGGGAAGTCAAAAGATGTCTTCAGTCTATGAAAAATACCAGTTAAAACATGTAATTAATGCTTCTGGTCGCATGACGATGTTGGGCGTTTCAACGCCACGGCAGGATGTGGTTGAGGCGGTAGATTTGGGCCTAAACCATTACTTCGAAATGAAAGATTTGGTCAATAAGACCGGTGCTTACATTGCTGATTTGCTGAATGTTGAGAGCGCGGTGGTTGTCTCCTGTGCTTCTGCCGGTATTGCTCAGTCGGTCGCTGCGGTGATCGTGAAAGATGATGCCAATTTACTGGTTAATCTACATGCTGCCCCGCGCGCAGTGCCACACGAAATTGTTCTGCCGAAGGGCCATAACGTTAATTTCGGTGCGCCGGTCGATACCATGGTGACGCTGGGGGGAGGCAAAGTGGTGGAAGCCGGTTATGCCAACGAATGTTTACCGGAACAGTTGGAAGCGGCGATCACGCCAAATACTGCGGCGATCTTGTATATAAAATCCCACCATTGTGTGCAAAAAAGCATTCTATCCGTTGAGCAAGCGGTAGTGATTGCGCGCAAGCATCAATTGCCATTAATTGTTGATGCGGCCGCAGAAGAAGACTTGCAATGTTATTACCAGATGGGTGCAGATTTGGTGATTTACAGCGGTGCCAAAGCTATTGAAGGGCCAACCAGCGGGCTGGTGTTAGGCAAGAAAACCTATATTGATTGGGTGAAGTTGCAATCAAGTGGTATTGGCCGGGCGATGAAAGTGGGTAAAGAGGGTATTCTCGGCCTGACCCGTGCTATTGAAAGCTATATGACGCTGGAAAAAGAGACCGGCCAGCAAATGGTAGAAAAAATGACACCATTTATCAGTCAGTTAAATACCATTGACGGCGTGTCTGCGAAAGTGGTTTGGGATGCTGCCGGGCGTGATATTGCCCGTACTGAAATCAGTTTTGATGAAGCTAAAATGGGGCGCTCGACACCGGATCTGGTGGATGCGCTGAAAAATGGCGATATTGCTATCTACTTCCGCGCCTATAAAGCTAATGAAGGCAAAATTGAAGTGGATGTGCGCAGTGTCACGCCATCACAACTCGAGATAATTTATACCTGCATTAACCGCCTGGCTAAGGGAGCCTGACCAATGAAACTGACCCCGAATTATTACCGTGACCGGGTGTGCCTGAATGTGTTAGCCGGTTCAAAAGAGAATGCACGCGAGATTTATCAAGCCGCTGAAGGCCATGTCCTGGTGGGGGTGCTATCGAAGAACTATTCTGATGTCGACAGCGCAGTCAAAGATATGCGCGAATACGCGGCTGTTATCGATAATGCCCTGTCGGTAGGGTTGGGCGCGGGGGATCCGAAGCAATCAACAATGGTCAGCCAGATTTCACAGCAGGTGCAACCGCAACATGTGAATCAGGTATTTACTGGTGTTGGCCCAAGTCGTGCTTTATTGGGGCAGCATGATACTGTGGTGAATGGCTTGATTTCACCGACCGGCAAAGTGGGTTACGTAAATATCTCCACCGGGCCACTCAGTTCACAGCAAAAGGAAGCGATTGTTCCAGTGACCACCGCCATTGCTATGTTGAAAGATATGGGCGGCAGTTCGCTAAAGTTTTTCCCAATGAACGGGCTGGACTCTATCGATGAATACCGTTTTGTGGCTGAGGCTTGTGCTGCTACCGGCTTCTGGTTGGAACCCACCGGCGGCATCAGTCTGGATAATTTTGAACAAATCGTACAAATTGCACTGGATGCTGGGGTAACGAAAATTATCCCGCATATCTACAGTTCGATAATCGACAGCAAAACGGGCAATACTCGCCCAGAAGATGTGCGAACCTTATTAGCTATCGTGAAAAAAATAGTACCGTAATTATTTGATTTACCTTATATAAAATCACTAGCGGTGAAGGCCTGTGTTGCCGTGTGAGATAACGCTCCCCCTCTGGCCATGGTGGCGGGGGGATGCCCATACACCCTGAATAACGGAGTGGAGCAGTGAGATTTCCCTATCAACGTCTGGCCTACATGTTCGATGCATTGCAATCGGAAACGCTGCCTCAGGATGAGCTGGCGAAACGTTTTGCGGTTTCGACACGTACCGTGCGGGCAGATATTACGGCGTTGAATGAGATCCTTGAACATTATGGTGCGCACTTTATCCATAACCGTGGCTTTGGCTACCGATTGATGATCGATGATGCTGAACGCTTTCGTGCTCTACAGCAGCAAAACCGCAAAATGCACCTAACCCCGCGAACTGCCAATGAGCGAGTGCATTACCTGTTAATCCGTTTTCTGACCTCTGCTTTTTCATTGAAGCTGGAAGATTTAGCTGATGAATGGTTCGTTAGCCGTGGCACATTGCAAAATGATATGGCTGAGGTGAGAGAAAGGCTAAACCGATACCATCTGACGATTGAAACCAAGCCACGCTACGGCATGAAATTGTTTGGTGCCGAGTTGGCTGTCCGCACGTGTTTGACCGACCTTTTGTTTCAGCTACATCTGCAAGATGCTGATAACCCATTATTAAAAAATGAGTTTCTTAACATTCAGACTATCCCCGAATTAACGGGATTGCTGCATGAGCTATTGGCGCAATATGCGGTACGGCTAACTGATGAGGGTGAGCACTACCTTATTTTCTACTGTGCTGTGGCGATAAAACGCATCGCCGACGGTTATCCGTTATCAGATTTTGATGCCGAAGATGTGGATGAGGCGGTCAAACTCGCCTCCGGCCGTTTGGCAAATGAGTTGAAACTATTATCGGGCAAAGACATTTCGGCAGCAGAAGAAGCGTATTTGCGGGTCAATATTGCCGCCCGCCGAGTGCAAGTCAGTCAGCCTGGTACCAGTCGCCCCAGTGAAATCAACGCCGATGATGAAGAGACATTGGTGGATTACATCCTCTCTTATATCAACGCCCACTATAACTACAATTTGCAGGGCGATAAGCAGTTACGAATTGATTTACTCACCCATATCAAGACCATGATTACGCGGGTGAAGTATCAGATAACTATCCCTAATCCATTGTTATCCAATATAAAACAGCACTATCCGATGGCTTATGACGTAACACTGGCGGCGGTATCCAGTTGGGGCAAATATACGCCTTATAGCTTGAGTGAGAATGAGATAGGCTATCTGGTACTGCACATTGGTGTTGGGTTGGAACGCCATTACAATATTGGTTATCAACGTCACCCACAGGTGATGTTGGTGTGTGATACCGGTAACTCCACTACCCGAATGATTCAGGCACAGATTGTTCGTAAGTATCCGCAGATCGTGATGACACAAACCATTTCCCTGCGTGATTACGAAAATCTCGACCATATCGACGAAGATTTTATTATTTCTAATTCACGTCTGGCGGAAAAGAATAAGCCGGTGGTAGTAATGTCACCGTTTCCGACTGAATATCAGTTAGAACAACTGGGTAAGTTGGTGCTAGTGGATCGCACTCGCCCTTATATGTTGGAAAAGTTTTTCGACAGTAATCATTTTATGATTATCGACCAGCCGATGACACAAGAGCAGTTATTTAAAAAAGTGTGCAGTCAGTTGGAAGAGGAAGGGTTCGTTGATGCGGACTTTTACCCATCGGTGGTGGAGCGTGAGGCGATTGTCTCCACTATGCTGGGGGAGGGGATTGCACTGCCACACTCACTCGGCCTGTTAGCCAAAAAGACCGTGGTGGTTACCCTGTTGGCTCCCAATGGCATTGCCTGGGGTGATGGTGAGGTAGCCCATGTCATTTTCCTGTTAGCTATCAGTAAAACTGACTATGAAGAAGCGATGGCGATTTACGACTTGTTCGTTACTTTTGTGCGAGAGCGTTCAATGAGCCGTTTATTGAGCAGTCAGCATTTTGATAGCTTCAAGGCGATAGCGATTGATTGTTTGAGTCGAATTTGAGTTATGCCAAAGCAAATTTCTAGCGATGGAATAGAAAAGGCTATCCGTGAGTGGTAGACAGCCGTTGAAAAACCGAGGGGCGTTGGGGCGTATCAGCTATGTAGTGATACGGGTTCTGGTTTGTACAATTTAGTCAGATTTGAAATATCGATGCTCTCTTCTGCTTTCCCTAGATCGTAAGCCGCCTGGAGGCGGAGCCACATTGCCGGAGTGCTTCCCAGAACTGCCGTCAGTTTCACAGCCATTTCCGGTGAAAGCGCGGAGTGACAGGAGACAAGCCGCTGCACCGTGGATGGCGCAACACTCACGCGGTTAATAATCAAATCACTGCCAGCCATATCTCCTCACAAACCACCCTTTAACCAACTGCGTTGTCACCATATAGCCGGTTAGGATCACTATCAGCCATGGGAAGTAAGAAAGTGGCAGCGCTTGTAATTGCAGGAACCCAGCCAGTGGAGAGAAGGTTAGCCCGATACCAATAACCACCACCGCCAGTGTCATTAGACACAGCGGCCAAGAGGCACGGCTCTGGATGAAGGGAATTTTACGGGTACGGATCATATGCACAATTAAGGTCTGGGACAGCAGTCCTTCAACAAACCAACCGGATTGGAATAATGTCTGCATTTCTGGCGTATTGGCTTTAAATACCCACCACATCAGGCAAAAAGTCAGTACGTCAAAAATAGAACTTATCGGACCAAAAAACACCATAAATCGCCCCAAATCGCCGGCGTTCCAGCGTTGTGGCTTTGCCAGTTGCTCTTCATCAACGTTATCGAATGGAATAGCAATCTGCGAAATATCGTACAGCAGATTCTGGATTAACAGATGGAGTGGCAGCATGGGTAGGAAGGGCAAAAATGCGCTAGCAATCAGGACGCTGAAGACGTTACCAAAGTTAGAGCTGGCAGTCATCTTGATGTATTTCAGCATGTTGGCAAATGTGCGGCGGCCTTCAATTACCCCTTGCTCCAGCACCATCAGGCTCTTTTCCAACAAGATGATATCGGCGGCTTCTTTAGCAATATCTACTGCTGAATCCACCGAGATCCCAATATCAGCAGCACGCAGTGCCGGTGCATCATTGATGCCATCCCCCATAAAACCGACCACATGACCGGCATTACGCAGGTTCTGTACGATACGTTCTTTGTGTATTGGTGTCAGCTTGGCGAACACCGTGGTGGTGCGGGTGGCCTCCGTCAGTTGTGTCTCCGTCATCTGTTCGATATCACTGCCACGCAAGACATGCTCGACAGATAATCCAACATCTTTACATACCTTACGCGCAACTAACTCGTTGTCACCGGTAAGAATTTTAACGTTAACGCCATTGCGTTTTAGTGCCAGCAGCGCCGGCGCTGTGCTCTCTTTCGGCGGATCGAGAAAGGCGATATACCCTTCCAAGATCAGGTCATATTCATCAATAACAGCATAATCCTGCTGATAAGCTGGCATGATACGGGTGGCAACCGCCACCACTCGCAGTCCTTGCTGGTTCTGTTCATCGGTAATGCGGCGGATGCTTGCCAACAGCGCGTCGGTCAATGGGATAATTTCACTCCCTTGGCGGACATGACGGCAAATGGACAACATCTCTTCCAGCGCGCCTTTACAGATAAGTTCGTGATAATCTGCTTTATCGCTGACCACCACTGACATGCGACGGCGTTCAAAATCGAATGGGATTTCATCGATTTTGCGGTAACCCGCCAGCGTATCGGCTGCCCGAGATTCTGAGTCTTTTGACTCAACCATGGAAGATAACACCGCGACATCCAGCAGATTTTTCAATCCCGTTTGGTAATAACTGTTGAGCCAGGCGTAGTGCAGCACCCGCTCACAATTGGCCCCAAACACATCGGTGTGGCTTTCCAACACAATTTTATCTTGCGTCAGGGTGCCGGTCTTATCGGTACACAGAATATCCATCGCGCCAAAGTTCTGAATAGCATCTAAGCGCTTGACGATCACTTTCTGCCTGGACAGTTTCACCGCCCCTTTTGCCAACGTCGACGTGACGATCATCGGCAGCATTTCCGGGGTTAAACCCACAGCAACCGAGAGCGCGAACAGCGCGGCTTCCCACCAGTCACCTTTGGTAAAGCCGTTTATCAACAACACGATAGGTGTCATGACTAACATAAAGCGAATCAGCAACCAACTGACTTTACTGATGCCACTCTGGAAGGCATTAGGTTGCTCATCCTGATGCGTTACACGCTCTGCCAGCAGACCGAAATAGGTTTGGTTACCGGTGCCCACCACGATAGCCAGTGCCGAACCGCTAACGACATTGGTGCCCATAAAGCACAGCGTGTCTCGTTCGAGTGGATTTTGTTCCTCACACTCACGGCATTGCGCCACTTTCTCAACCGGCAGTGACTCACCGGTTAAGGCGGCCTGACTGATAAACAGATCTTTGGCCACCAGAATACGTAAATCCGCCGGGATCATATCGCCCGCAGATAGTTTGATGATATCGCCAGGCACTAACTGAGAGATCGGTAGCTCACGATGCTCGCTCTTGCCCGTATGGGCATCACTGCGCACCACGGTTGCGGTATTGCTGACCATGGCTTTTAAAGCATCCGCAGCGCGGTTAGAACGTGCTTCCTGGATAAAATGCATCAGGGTGGAAATTAACACCATGGCACCAATCACCAATGCGGCGGTCAGGTCTTCGGTGGCGTAGGAAATCAGAGCCAGAATGGTGAGCAGCAAGTTAAACGGGTTGCGATAGCAGTGCCATAAGTGGACCCACCAACTGGTAGCTTGCTGATTTTCAATGAGATTACTGCCATTTTGCAGGCGAATGGCTGCTGCTTCTTGTTCCGTTAACCCTTCGGGGTGGCTCTGAAAACGCAGATAAAGTTGTGGTGGCGTTTCATTCGCGCACTGCAAACGTTGTTGAGTCAGCGCTGCGGGCAAATCTTTTGTCGCACTTCCCTGCGGCAAGCCATCTAACATGGTTTCCCGGCGAATTAGGCGGCGAGGCAGGTTACGGCTCAACACATTGAGCAACTGCCGGGTGAAATTTTTAACTTGCATGGTTTGAGCCTTACTGTCATGTCACAAAGCCGTTTGTCGGACGGTCTTTATGTTGCGCCCACGGCAAATCTGCCGTAGAGAGAGCAAAAACATCATCAGCAGAAACTAACGCAAGGACGTGCGTAGTGACCGCTTATCAGATTGTTATCCGATAAAGCAGCCACCCTGAATGGGGAATTACCTTACCGGACACACCAAAAGGTGTAGGTCGAGGGAACAGGGTCCACTGGGTAATTAACCTCCGGTTTTATTTAAAGATTGTTAGCGGCTGTCTAACAGCTAAACAGACATTAAACCGCATCACTGTTCTCGCCACGCCAAAGACCACCCCGACGGTAAGATATGCCGTTAGGGCAGTAATATGCTGCGAGTCATTGGGATATCATGCGCTGAGTCTGATTCTGCGCATGCTAGACTTCCCACAACTTCGGTAATATAAATAATCAGTTTATTATATGTTTCCAAACCTAAACATTAGGTAAACCATGCAAAACCGTTTGACCATAAAGGACATTGCCCGCATGAGTGGAGTTGGAAAATCCACGGTTTCACGGGTATTGAATAACGAAGGTAGCGTCAGTCCACAAACTCGTGAACGAGTGGAAGCTGTCATCCGTCAGCAGGGATTTACCCCGTCCAAATCAGCCCGAGCCATGCGGGGTCAGAGTGATAAAGTTGTGGGTATTATTGTCTCGCGTCTGGATTCGCCATCTGAAAATCAGGCGGTGCGCACGATGCTGCCACTGTTCTATCAGCAAGGTTATGACCCTATCCTGATGGAGAGCCAGTTTGATCCTGAATTAGTCAGTGAACATTTACATGTGTTGCAACAGCGCCATGTAGATGGCGTCATTTTGTTTGGTTTCACTGGGTTAACCGCAGAAATGCTCTCGCCATGGCAGGAACGAATGGTGGTGCTGGCGCGCGAGTATGCGGGTTTTTCTTCCGTATGCTACGACGACGACGGGGCAGTGCGCTTGTTAATGGATAAATTACGTCACGCGGGGCATCGGCATATTAGCTATATTGGCGTGCAGCCGTCGGATGCCACTACCGGTATGCGTCGTCATCAATCTTATCTTGATTACAGCCAACAACATGGCCTGCTACCGACAGTTGCACTGGGTGAACTGAGTTATCAAAGTGGCTTCCAGCTCGCACCTCAGGTGATAAAACCCGATACCTCGGCGCTGGTGTGTGCCTCTGACACTATCGCTATGGGGGTGAGTAAGTATTTACAACAGCAGAGCCTGCAACACATTCAGGTCTGCGGCATTGGTAATACACCGCTGTTGCACTTTTTGTTCCCAAATACCCTGTCAGTCGAGCTGGGTTATGGCACCGCAGGAGTGAAAGCCGCCCAACAATTACTTGATCAACTTAATCATAGTCAATCAATTCAACAAATTATCATTCCTGGTCAACTGGCCTGATTCTTCTTTTCTCGACGTGATGCTATCTGAAATCCCACCCTGTGTGGTGGGAGTGCGTGATGGGCGAACCCATGGTTTACGGCCAATAACATCATAAAAAGTTGTCAAATTGTGATCTCTAACGCAAGTTGGGAACGTTCCCATTCCATAAAAATCAATACATAGCTAATCTTTAATGAGCTGTATATTTAACAGGCTATCGATGTATTTTTTCTTTAAGACTGACCCTACTGCTTTTATTAAGAAAAACGAATAAGTCGCACGTTATCTCACCTTTACGAAAGGTACGTTGAAATGAGCAAAGTAAAACAACAAGATATCGATCAATTGATCGTACTGGTGGGAGGCAGAGATAATATTGCCACCGTCAGCCACTGCATTACCCGGCTACGCTTTGTGTTGAATGACCCCTCTAAAGCTTCACCTAAAGAAATTGAAAATCTGTCGATGGTTAAAGGTTGCTTTACTAATGCCGGGCAATTTCAAGTGGTTATCGGGCCTGAAGTTGACGATTACTATCAAGCGCTGATTGCTAAAATTGGCCTGAATGAAGTGGATAAAGAGCAGACCAAACTGGCTGCACGGCAGAACATGACTTGGTTTGAACGTGGTATTTCTCACTTTGCCGAGATTTTCTTCCCGTTGCTGCCAGCGCTGATCAGCGGAGGCTTGATTCTTGGCTTCCGTAATGTGATTGGCGATATTCCGATGTCTGATGGCAAAACGCTGGCACAGATGTATCCGGCATGGAAAACCATTTACGACTTTCTCTGGTTGCTGGGCGAAGCCATCTTCTTCTACCTACCGGTGGCTATCTGCTGGTCGACAGTGAAGAAAATGGGGGGCACCCCGGTATTGGGGATTGTGTTGGGTATCACCTTGGTATCACCACAACTGATGAATTCCTACCTGCTGGGGCAACAGATCCCCGAAGTTTGGAACTTTGGCTGGTTTACCATTGAGAAAGTAGGTTATCAGGCACAGGTCATTCCATCAATTTTGGCGGGTTTGGCGCTGGGTTGGATTGAAACTAATCTGAAGAAAATCATTCCAGCCTATCTTTATTTGGTGGTGGTGCCGGTAGTTTCCCTGTTGCTGGCGGTATTCCTCGCCCATACGCTTATCGGGCCATTTGGTCGCATGATTGGTGATGGTGTGGCCTGGGGAGTGAAAGCTGTTATGACAGGCAGCTTCGCGCCGATTGGTGCCGCACTGTTTGGCTTCTTGTATGCGCCGCTAGTCATTACCGGTGTGCATCAGACCACGTTAGCCATTGATATGCAGATGATTCAGAGCATGGGCGGTACACCGGTATGGCCGCTGATTGCGCTGTCTAACATCGCACAGGCATCTGCGGTATTGGGCATTATTATCATTAGCCGCAAGATCAATGAGCGCGAAATATCGGTACCTGCGGCAATTTCAGCCTATCTGGGTGTCACAGAACCGGCAATGTACGGTATCAACCTCAAATATCGCTTCCCGATGTTGTGCGCCATGATTGGTTCTGCGTTGGCGGGCCTCATTTGTGGTCTGACTGGGGTGATGGCGAACGGTATTGGTGTCGGTGGCCTGCCTGGTATTTTATCCATCAAACCACAGTTCTGGGCGATTTATGCTGTGGCAATGTTAGTGGCGATCGTGGTGCCATTGGTGCTGACTATACTGGTTTACAAACGTAAAGAGAGTCGTGGCGAATTACCGGTCTAAATCGTATTTCTCCGCCAAAGGTTATCCTGTGGCGGAGCTGTTTCTTTAATTTTCTCTGTTTTTACTACGAATAAGAGTCTGCTATGAATAATCCTATCCCTTGGTGGCAAAACGGCGTCATTTATCAGATTTACCCGAAGAGTTTTCAGGATAGCACCGGTAATGGCTATGGTGACCTGGCTGGCGTGACGCAACGGTTGGATTATCTGCACAAACTCGGCGTTGATGCCCTCTGGTTGACACCGGTTTATGTCTCGCCACAAGTGGATAACGGCTATGACGTTGCCGACTACTGTGCCATTGACCCTGCTTACGGCAGCTTAGATGATTTCAAAACTTTGGTTGCGGCTGCTCATCAGCGGGGTATTCGTATCGTAATGGATATGGTGTTCAATCATACCTCGACTGAACATGCCTGGTTTAAAGCATCAGCGGAGCGCAACAGCCCGTACCGTCAGTTCTATATTTGGCGTGATGGTGAGGGTGATAATTTACCGAATAACTGGCGCTCGAAATTTGGTGGTAATGCCTGGCAATGGCATGCTGAAAGCGGCCAATATTATCTGCACCTGTTCGCTACCGAGCAGGCGGATCTTAATTGGGAGCACCAGCCGGTACGTGATGAACTGAAGAAAGTGTGCGAGTTTTGGGCTGATATTGGTGTGGATGGTTTGCGCCTGGATGTAATTAATCTGGTATCCAAACAGCAAGACTTCCCGGATGATTTTGCGGGTGATGGCCGCCGTTTCTATACCGATGGCCCCCGTATCCACGAATTTTTACAAGAAATGAGCCGTGATGTGTTTCAACCGCGCGGCCTGATGACAGTTGGCGAGATGTCGTCCACCCGCCTTGAGCATTGCCAGCGTTATGCCGCATTGGGCGGGGATGAGCTGTCGATGACCTTTAATTTCCATCATCTAAAAGTGGATTATCTTAATGGGGCCAAATGGTCGCTAATGCCGCCGGATCGGGTGGAACTCAAACAGATATTTAACCAGTGGCAGCAGGGGATGCATAACCGTGCGTGGAACGCGTTGTTCTGGTGTAATCACGACCAGCCGCGCATTGTATCGCGCTTTGGTGACGAAGGTGCACTGCGCGTGCCAGCGGCCAAGATGCTGGCAATGGTGCTGCATGGTATGCAAGGTACGCCATATATCTACCAAGGCGAAGAGATTGGCATGACCAATCCTAATTTTACCTCGATTAATCAATACCGTGATGTCGAAAGTCTGAATATGTTTGCTGAGCTGAGTGCACAAGATCGCGATCCTGACGAGTTATTAGCGATTCTGGCAGCCAAATCTCGTGATAATAGTCGTACCCCGATGCAATGGGATCGCAGCCGTAATGCCGGTTTCAGTCAGGGAACCCCATGGATCGAACCCTGCAGTAACTATGCTGAAATTAATGTTGATAGCGCGCTGGCTGATGCTGACTCGGTGTTTTATGCCTATCAATATTTGATAGCCCTGCGTAAACAACATGATGTGTTCACTTTTGGTGACTATCGTGATCTCTGCCCGCAACATCCAGAGTTGTGGTGCTACTTGCGCCACTGGCAGGGTAAACAGTTGTTGGTGGTGGCTAACCTGAGCGGTGAACCGCAACAGTGGCAGCCAGAGGAGATTGCGCTGGACGGTAACTGGCAATTGTTGATGAGCAGCTACGGCGAAAGTGCTTTCCAGCCGCAGGAGATGGTGTTGCGGGCATATGAGGGGATTTATTGGGTGAGGGAATGATTTAGTTCAGATCAGTGGCTTCTCTCCTTGCTCGGCAGCTCAAATGTGCTTTTAACTTCAAAGGCCAATTCAAAACAAAACGCTATGGTTTTGATTCTGAATCTCTTTTGACGTTGAGCGTAATCAGGAATATTGCCGACGAGGATGGAGGCCGCAATGGTTAGGTGAACACTGAATGCATATCAACCGAAACCAGAGCCTATCCATCACCAAAACTAAATCACTCTCCCAGCTTTAGCGCGGGTAACTGCGCAAAAATACTCACTAGCCCCTCGCCCCAGCCCTTACGGATCATCATAAAGTAGGGGTGATCTTCGGTGATGCGATATTGCTGTTCGGTACTGAAACTATCGAGTGAATAGATCATCACATCTAGCGGTAAACCGACGGATAAATTACTGCGCAAGGTTGAGTCCATCGAGATCAACGCGCACTGCATGGCCTGATCCAACGTGGTGTGGTAATTCAACACCCGATCAATAATCGGTTTGCCGTACTTACTTTCGCCAATTTGAAAATAGGGCGTGTCCTGCGTGGCTTCAATAAAGTTACCCTGCGGATAAATATGAAACAGCCGCAGTCCTTCACCTTTAATTTGCCCGCCTAACAACAGGTTACAGTTAAAATCGGTTCCGCCGCTGTTTTGCTGCGCACCGCTGTCTCGGTTAATCACCTCGCGCACCGTCTCGCCCAGAAGTGTTGCGGCCTCATACATCGAGCGCACATTCAGCAGGTTAGTTTGTTCCGGGTCCAGACAGCGGCGTTGCAGCAAACTGACAATACTCTGTGTGGTTGCCAGATTCCCCGCACTTTGCACCACCAGCGTTCGTTCACCCTCTTGCTGAAACAGGTGTAATTTGCGAAAAGTGGAAATATGATCCACCCCGGCATTGGTACGGGAGTCAGAGGCAAACACTAACCCGGATGACAGCCGCATGGCCACACAGTAGGTCATAACACAGTATCCTTAGAGCCTTATCTCATTAGGGCTATTTTATTTGTCAGAAACGCGGGTTATTGCGACATATCGCGGTGCGGATTAGATAACATATGCACGGCTGCGATGGTCTGCATATCTTCATAACCACCACCACGGCGAATACCCCGCACTGGGCAGGCATCCAGATAATCAATGCCTACCGCCAGTTTCAAATGCTGGTTCGGTTGGCAGGTATTATTGGTGACATCAAAACTCTGCCAATACCCATTCAGCCACACTTCTGCCCATGCATGGGTCGCGACATGACTGGAGGATTCTGTATAAAGATAGCCGCTCACATAGCGTGCCGGAATATTTAAACTCCGGCAACAGGCGAGAAAGACGTGGGTGTGATCCTGACACACCCCTTGTTCGGCGGCAAAAGCTTGTGCTGCACTGTCCTGCACCGTGGTGGTGCCGGGGCTATAGGGCATTTTTGCCAGCAATTCTCCCATCATTTGCGTCAGGCAGTCTAATTGTGCATCGGCATGGGTAACCCCCTGACAATAACTTGAAGCAAACTGGCGAATGGCGGCATCCGGCTGAGTCAATGGGCTGTGGCGAAGAAAGACCAGTGGAGAGAGGTGGTCGCCGCTGTCATCTTCTACATTGTCCGCAATTTCTACCACGCCCTGAGCTTGAATGGTGATGGCCTGATGAGGTTTATCCAATGTGAGTACATGTAGCACATTACCAAAGGCATCCGTGGTACAAATGGCCTCTTCCGGTAAGGTCAGTTGCCAGGATAAAATGCGCTGGTGGGCCGAATCCTGTGGGGTCAGGCGCAGATACTGGGTGCTGTGTTGCACCTGTTGTGCATAGGTGTAATGGGTACTGTGATCGACATTCAGTCTCATTGGACCTCCAGATAGGTTTGGCGGATGCTGTCAGCGATAGCGTTGATCTTGCCTAAAAAATCCATCAGATAGCTGTGTAATCCGTCGGCCATCACATCCGTAATGCTGCTAAATCGCAGCTCAGCAAGCAAAATATTGACCAGCCGCCGAGGTTGGTTGCTACGATTGCCACCAATCAACGCCAACTGCTGTTCCATATCGTTAATGCAAGCCAGCAGCGAACGCGGGATCTCATTGCGTAAAATCAGTAACTCAGCAATCGCCTCCCGACTCAGTTGCTGCTTATATAAACTGTGGTATGCCTCCCGAGCACTGACGGCGCGTAATAAGGTGTCCATCCGGTAGTATTCGCGTACCGGGTCATCGTCGCTATCCAGTAATTGGTTTTTCACATCCAATAGGCGCGCGGTGCTGTCAGCCCGTTCAATCAAGGTACCCAATCGAATAAAATACAGTGCATCACTGCGCAGCAAGGTGCCATATACCGCACCGCGAAATAGATGTGAGCGCTCCTTAACCCAATCAAAAAAGGCATCAATTCCGGTAGCGCTGATACCTTGGCGGCGTAGCTGTTTCATCTCAATCCAGGTGGCATTGATACTTTCCCAAACCTCGGACGATAAGCTGCCGCGTACTGCATGGGCATTGTTCCACGCCATCTGCAAACAACTAAAAATACTGCTGGGGTTGTTGCTGTCGAGCACGAAGAAATTCAACAGGTGGGTCATCGAGACCTGCGGATAGTGCTCGATAAACAGTGTCTGGGTGTTGCTCAGGCTGAGTGGCACCAGTAGATCAAAATTCACCCGATTGCTGGTTGGCATCATCGATAACCGGTTGGTGACATCCAGCACCCTGGTGATGTTTTCTGCCCGCTCCAGATAGCGGGCCATCCAATAAAGCTCACTGGCTGTTCGGCTTAGCATGCATCGTCCTCCAATACCCAGGTATCCTTGGTTCCGCCACCTTGCGAAGAGTTAACGACCAACGACCCTTCTGCCAGTGCGACTCGGGTTAAGCCCCCAGGCACTAAACGAATTTCTGCACCACACAGGGCAAAAGGACGTAAATCAATATGGCGCGGTGCAAGTCCGCTATTCACAAAGGTCGGGCAGGTAGAAAGGGCGAGGGTTTCTTGTGCGATGTAATTTTGTGGTCGCGCCAAGAGTAATTGGCGGAATTGGGCTATTTCAGCTTGTGTCGCCGCAGGGCCAATCAACATGCCATATCCCCCGGCGCCATGAACTTCTTTCACTACCATCTGATCCAGATTAGCTAATACATATGAAAGATCAGTGGGTTGACGGCATTGCCAGGTGGGAACATTCGCCAGAATAGGTTCTTCGGAAAGATAAAAACGAATCATTTCAGGGACATAAGGATAGATGGATTTATCATCGGCGACGCCAGTACCAATCGCATTAGCCAATACCACCCCACCTGCGCGATATACCGACAGTAGTCCGGGGACACCGAGCATGGAGTCAGGGCGGAAAGCCAGCGGATCGAGGAAGGCATCATCCACCCGCCGGTAGACAACATCGACTTTGCAGGGGCCTGCGGTAGTTCGCATAAATACTGCCCCTTTTTTGACAAATAAGTCAGCACTTTCAACCAGTTCAACCCCCATCTGTTGAGCCAAAAAACTGTGTTCAAAATAGGCACTGTTAAAGCGCCCCGGGGTTAGCACCACGACGGTGGGGTCGTTGACCGGTGTGCTTTCGCGCAGCGTTTGTAACAGGTGAGAAGGGTAGCGCTCAACAGGTGCGATGCGTTGTTGTGCAAACAACTCCGGGTAGAGCCGCATCATCATTTTACGGTTTTCCAGCATATACGAGACGCCGGACGGGGTACGCAGGTTATCTTCCAGCACGTAATAGAGACCATCGTTGTTGCGGACCATATCCACACCGATGATATGTGCATAAGTATCACGGTGCAGGTTAACCCCTTGCATACAGGGCTGATATTGGTCATTCGCCAGCACTTGTTCGGCCGGAATAATGCCCGCTTTCAGGATATGTTGTTCATGGTAAATATCATGTAAGAACGCATTCAACGCTTGTACGCGCTGGCGAATGCCGCGATCCAGCATTTGCCATTCGCTGGCGGGAATAATGCGTGGCACGCTATCGAACGGTATTAATCGCTCTGCGCCATCATCGTCACCATACACATTAAAGGTAATGCCTACCCGGTGAAATAGCAGTGCAGCTTCTTCACGCTTACGCGCAATGGTTAGCTGATCGGCCTGTTGTAACCATTGCCAATAGGCATCGTAATGGCCTCGGTGTTGGCCCTCAGCCAGTAACATTTCATCGAAAAATCGTGATACGGAAAGGTCGATGTTCAGCATTATCACCTCGCTAACAGAACAGGCTGTATTGGTGATCACGCATAAACTGTGCCAGCTCGTAAAACAGGCAAAATAAAGGGGATTAGAGCGATTTCAGCCCTATTAGGGTGCAATTAGTGAGTGTAGTGCATTATTACCGAGCAGAAAGTTGCCACATCATGATCATGATGATCTGCAATAGCGCATTGTGAAAGGCACAGAGAAAATATTAGCAGGATAACAATAAAAAACGGCTGGTAATCACCAGCCGTAGACGCAATGACATCAGAATTAACGACGTACCGCGATAGCTTCGATTTCGATCTTCACATCTTTTGGCAGACGCGCAACTTCAACACATGAACGCGCAGGGAATGGCGCATTGTGTTCAGTAAAGAAAGCTTCGTAAGTGGCATTAACTGTGGTGAAGTCATTCAGATCTTTCACAAATACAGTGGTTTTCACGATATCGGCAACTTTCAAACCCGCTGCTTCAACGATAGCTTTTACATTCTCCAGTGACTGACGCGTCTGTGCTGATACATCATCGGCGACCAAACCTGTTTTTGGATCAACAGGGATCTGGCCTGACGTGAGGATCATACTACCCAGATCGACACCTTGAACATAAGGGCCGATGGCGGCAGGGGCGAGCTCAGTGCTGATATTGCGTGACATGTTGACTCCTGGTTACGTAATGCGGAAGGAACCCGTCATCTTTCATGTTGCTGGTATATTGGCTGCGCTCATCGGGACTATAAGCCTCATCCTACGGGCCAGCGTTTGCCGCTTTCCTGCACCATGAAATCTATTGGGTTTAATTATTTCTATATTATAAAGATGGGGTGGGTTACGGCAACCCACGCGAATCAAATTTGCGATGTTGCATTGCTGCGAATATTGCCACTATTGTAAATATTAACGGGCAGCAATATTCGCTTAAGCCGAGCATTAATCCGCTTGCAGCACTTAATCCGCTTGCAGCACTACCTGGTGATCAAACTCTTTCTCGCAATATTTACATTTAAGGTGGATTTCACCTTGTTGTGCTTTTACTTTAAAGCTGGAGTCGACTGGCTCATTGTGGCTGATGCAGTTACTGTTTGGGCAAGTGAGAACGCCATCGATCTGCTCTGGCAGGCTTAGGGTCAGTTTCTTCACCACTTCGTAGTTATCGATGCGGTTAACGGTAGCATCCGGTGCATACATCGCCAGTTGGTTGGCTTGTTGCTCTGTCAGGAAGGTATTTTCTATTTTAATCAAATCCTTACGACCTGACCGTTTAGACGGTAGATTCAATCCAATAGTAATACGTTGATCAGTGGCGGTCAGTTTGAACAGCGACAACAATTTAAAGCCGATTTGTGCCGGAATATGGTCAATCACAGTGCCACATTTAATCGCTTCAACCTGTAGTTTGTAATCCTGAGTCATGTTCAATCCCCCTTAAAGAGCCAATTCTGCGTTTAAAACCAGTGCCAGCAGTGCCTGACGTGCGAAAATCCCGTTACCTGCCTGTTGGAAATAGTAGGCATAAGGGGTCTTATCGACATCGGTGGTTATTTCATCAATTCTTGGCAGCGGGTGTAGCACTTTGAGATTCTCTTTCGCGCCATTCAAATCAGCCGCCCGCAAGATAAACTGTGCTTTGACATTGGCATACTCTGACGGGTCAAGGCGCTCTTTTTGCACCCGGGTCATGTAGAGAATATCCAGTTCTGGCACCACTTCTTCAATGCTTTCGTGCAGGCTGTATTCGATACCTTTTTCTGCCAGCATTTGCAGAATATAAGCAGGCATTGCCAGAGCATCCGGGGCGATAAAGAAGAAGCGGTTGCCGGTGAATTTGGCTAGCGCCTGCGTGAGTGAGTGCACGGTACGGCCATATTTCAGGTCGCCGACCATAGCGATATTGATGTTATCCAGCCGGCCTTGGGTTTCCTGGATGGTGAACAGATCGAGCAGCGTTTGCGTCGGGTGCTGGTTTGCACCGTCACCGGCATTAACTACCGGTACATTCCCCGAGAACTGAGCGGCCAGACGGGCGGCCCCTTCTTGTGGGTGACGCATGACAATGGCATCCACATAGGTACTGATGACTGACATAGTATCTGCCAGTGTCTCGCCTTTTTTGCCAAGGGAGGTATTACTGCTATCAGAAAAACCGACCACTGAGGCACCTAAACGGTGTATGGAGGTTTCAAATGACAAACGAGTGCGGGTCGAGGCTTCGAAAAAGCAACTGGCGATCACTTTGTGTTTTAGCAACTCAGGTTGCGGACTACTTTTCAGGCTGGCGGCGGTACGCAGCACCAACTCCAGTTCGTCGCGACATAAATCGTTAATTGAGATGATATGTTTGTGATACAACGTGTTGGCCATTTTTCGCTCTCCTCTATGACCCGTTATACTTCCAGCTGCATGTGTGTTGGCTGCTTTCGCTCACCCCGGTGACTTACTTGTCGTTGACCTTAAAATAAATAAGCTCCTGGGGATTTACTCAATTGCCGCCTTCCTGCAACTCGAATTATTTAGGGTATATATTTTAATTGGTGATAATGCTTAATTCGGCACCGATCAGCAGACAAAAAAAAGCCCCTCAACGAGGGGCCTTACGGGATCGGTTTAGCAACGGGAGAAAGAACGGCAGTTGGCTGCCTGTTGGCAGGCAATTTTGTCGACCATCGAGAGGGTCATTTTCAACAAAACGCACTTGGCTTTCCATCATATCTCCCGGCAAATTGTGGCGAATTATACTCGCGTGTGGTTTCTCTGCAAGGGGTAAAAGCCGCATTTTTGCGATTAGCAAACGATTACTCATCAGGATTGGTTTCAATTATCTGATGATTAACGCCAATGGCCGCCCTCTGGATGGCATTATCACCGGAGGGAATACAACCTGATTTTGTCGCCCGCTATTCAAGTGATTTGACTAGCTTGCCAGGTAAATTACCGAGGATGAAATCATTGATGATACTGTCAAAATCCTTATCGCTCTTAAAGCCTAATGCTTTGGCATAATGTGCTGCGAAATCCCCAGGCCAAGAGCTTACGATTTTCTCAATTAAGGGATCTTGCTGAATCTTAATGTGATCAGCGACAGCGTCACCTGCAATACGCCGCAATGCATCAATCATTTGCTGTACGGTAATAGATAGCCCAGGCAAATTAATCACCCGCCCACCCTTAAGTTGACTGGTATCCAATTGGTGACCATGGATAAGATTATTAATTGCCATCTTCGGCGATAGCAGCCATAACGGTGTTTGCAGGCTAACAGGGCAAACCACGTCAATACCTTGCAACGGCTCACGGATAATGCCGCTGGCAAAACTGGAGGCCGCGCGGTTTGGTTTTCCTGGGCGTACCACAATGGTTGGCATACGCAGGCTACGACCATCAACAAATCCCCGGCGGCTATAGTCTGCTAACAATAAATCGTTTAATGCTTTTTGCGTACCATAGGAACTCTGAGGCGACCATACCTGTTCATCCGGCACGACAGCCGGTAACTCACCGCCAAATACCGCTACTGAACTGGTGATAATCACTTTAGGGCAGTGTCCAAGCTGACGAGCGCGCTCGAGTAAACTGCGGGTAGCATCAAAATTGATCCGCATACCCAAATCAAAATCTTCTTCTGCCTGACTGGAGACAATCGCTGCCAGGTGGAAAACGGTGTCAACGTGTTGATTAAAAACGCTGGCAAGCCAGTGCGGATCAGCGATATCACCGCAAAAAACCTGTACCCGTTCATCTGTAATCGCCTCCAGAGGCACCACATCACAGGCTATAATTTTACTGATCCGACGCTGCTGACCTTGCTGGTCGGTTAGATAATCCTGTGTCAGTAAATGTTCAATCAACCGACGACCAAGAAAGCCCGCAGCTCCTGTTACCATTATGTTCATCGTCTTATCCTTTATCTGCATTGTTAGCGGTTTACTGTCTTGGCCGGGACTAAAAATACGAGCGCCGCACCAATAAATAGCATGGTGGAAATAATCAGCATTCCGGTAGTGGTGCTTTGGGTCAGGTCTTTCAGGTAGCCCATCATATAAGGTGCGACAAAGCCTGCCAGGTTGCCCCAGGAGTTAATCAGAGCGATGCCGGCTGCGGCTGCGGTTCCACCGAGGAACGCAGTTGGCAGGCTCCAAAATAGTGGCAAGGTACTCAATGCCCCCATGGCACCCAGAGTTAAGCCCATCATGGCAATAACGATGTTGTCACTGAAACTGGCGGAAATAATCATCCCGATCCCGCCCAATGTCGCGGTTAAAGCCAGATGCCAGCGCCGTTCGCGCAAACGGTCAGCACTACGTGATACTACGATCATGGTCAGAGCGGCGGCACCGTAAGGAATGGCACTTAACAAACCAATGCTCAGTACGTCTTTTACCCCACTCTCTTTGATCAGTGTCGGTAACCAGAAGCCGATAGTGTAGAAACCTGCAATCAGGCAGAAATAGATAAGCGTGAGCAACCAGACTCGGGGTTGCAGGAAAATCTCTTTCAGGCTGCTGTGGACATGATGTTGTGTGTCGTTATCAATGTTGGTCTGTAAGATCTTTTTCTCTTCGTCGGTTAGCCATTTGGCATGACTGATACGGTCAGTCAGTTTAAAAATCACCAAAATACCGATTAAAACGGATGGGATACCTTCCAGGATAAACATCCATTGCCAACCTGCAAAGCCATGGAATCCATTAAATGCGCCCATGATCCAACCCGATAACGGTGCGCCTATCACGCCGGATAATGGAACGGCGGTGGCGAATAAGGCGTACATGCGGCCACGGCGGTTAGTTGGGAACCAATAAGAAAGATAAAGAATGACGCCGGGATAGAATCCAGCCTCTGCAATTCCCAGCAAGCAACGCATTACGTAAAATGACATCGGTGTGGTGACAAAAGCCATCCCTGCCGAGATGATGCCCCAGGTGATCATAATACGCGCAATCCACAACCGTGCCCCTACGCGGTGCAGCATCAGGTTACTGGGGATTTCCAGAAAGAAGTAGGCAATAAAAAAGATCCCGGCGCCGAATCCATACACCGCCTCTGAAAATTGTAAGTCATCCGCCATCTGCAATTTGGCGAAGCCAACGTTAACCCGATCTAAATAAGCGACGACATAGCACAGCATCAGTAAGGGTAAAATATGCCACGCAGCCTTGCGATAGGCATGGTTCTCTGCGGGGACCACGTTAGGTATCACTAATTGTTCAGTGGGTGATTCAGACATGATGGAGCCTCTTATTTTAGTTATTTGCAGGGGAACAAGGTTCAGCGAAAATCCGTTTGGTTATCGCGCTGGCGTTGTACAGAAATAGAGGATGTTAATTTTAGTTATTTAATGTTTAATAAAGTTAAAAGTAAGGGTTTTTTCAGCAAGTAAATGCGATTAAACTCACAATTGTTAACAATAGGTAAAGGAGGTAATGTAATGCTTTGATTTAAAGTGGATTTAAAATTCAAATTTTCACAAAAATAAACATCAATCCAGCTAGAGCGAGTTATAAATGGAGGAACAATAGGGAATAGAGGGTAACAGGTGTGACCGGCACTGATGTAACAGGAAACTCGGTTGTATCGGCCAACAGACAAGAACACCACGATTTATCGATGCCGCTGAAAGGGAGGAGTATCTGTGCTGGTATGGGCGTCATGCTGTTGGTGGTGGCCATCAGTTAGCATCATGGGTTTTCTGGCAGTGAAAAGGGGTGGGCGCTGTATTTAATTGAAAGGACCGGGATAGCACCAAAAGGCGATAATCACGTGAATCGGTCAGCGTGAACGATGGTTAAGGGGGATAGGTGTGAAAATGTTGAATAGCAAAGGTGGTGTGCTTCAGCCATTAGTGATTGTTTGGGCACCGCTCACCTGAGCGGTGAAAATCAATCTTCATCAAAGCCGGAATTAAATAACTCAATCACTGCCGCCAGCGCCTGAATTTCATCAGGGCCGGTCGCTTCAACCTCAATCTGACGGCCTTTGGCTGAATCCAGCATCAGCAGTGCAATAACACTGCTGGCCTCAGCTTCGGTACCGCTATCGTTGCGTAACATTACTTCAGCATCAAAACTCTGAACCAGTTCGAACAATTTCATTGCGGGTCTGGCGTGCATCCCCAACTTGTTTTTGATCTCAACGGTCTGCTTGATTGTCATTATTTACGCTTTTCCAGAGTACGGTGGCGTGATTGGACATTTTTGCCGCGAGCGCGGAAATAATCGGCCAACTGTTCAGCGACATAAACCGAGCGGTGTTTACCACCAGTACAACCAATGGCAACCGTCAAATAACTGCGGTTATTGGTTTCCAGCATCGGCAGCCACTGTTCCAGATAGCTGCGGGTCTGATACACAAAGTTATGTACTTCGGTATGGCGATCCAGGAAAGAGATTACTGGCTTATCCAAACCTGTCATTGGGCGTAATTTAGGGTCCCAGTGCGGGTTTGGCAAGAAACGCACATCGAAAACATAATCGGCATCGATGGGGATACCGTGTTTAAAGCCAAAAGACTCAAACACCATCGTCAATTCGCGTTCACGTTTACCCAACAGGCGGGTACGCAGCATCTCAGCCAATTCATGCACTGACATTTCAGAGGTATCAATGATCAGATCAGCCCGTGAGCGCAGAGGCTCCAACAGGTCACTTTCTTCATCAATAGCACTTTCTAATGACAGGTTTTTGGTCGATAACGGATGCAAGCGACGGGTATCGCTATAGCGACGAATCAGGGTATTGCGATCGGCATCCAAAAACAGCAACTGTGGTGAAAAGCTGTCCGGCAGTTGAGTCATGGCATGTTCAAATACCTCAGGTGATTCAGGCATATTACGTACGTCTATGCTCACTGCGGCAGAGATATTCCTATCGGCAAGTGTACTCGCCAATTGCGGCAGCAGAACCACAGGCAAGTTATCGACACAATAAAAGCCCATATCTTCCAATGCGCGCAAAGCAACAGACTTCCCTGAACCGGAACGGCCGCTGACAATCATCAGCACCATGTGAGTAACTCCCCTTGGTATTTATCCCCGTCATCTTTCAAGTTGTAGGCGTGTTGAGCGCTTGCCCACATCTTGAAATTTATTGGGTATACATTAGAACCCTATATTCCGGCTACAAGATCCGGGCATAACGGATAAAATAGTTTCCACTTTCCCAATTACGCCGTTTCCGGTGGTAATTCAGTAATGATTTGATAAAGCTCATCATCACTTTGTGCTGCACGCAGACGCCGACACACTGTTTTATCAGCTAATCGCTTGGCCACTAAAGACAAAGTGTGTAAGTGAGTTTTACATTGATCTGCCGGAACCAACAAGGCAAATAACAGATCAACCGGTTGGTTATCAATAGCATCGAAGGCAATAGGTTGTTCCAGACGGATAAATACACCCACTGCACGCAGTGTGTCTTCTTCCAACTTGCCATGAGGTATCGCGATACCACTACCAATACCGGTGCTGCCCATACGTTCGCGGGTTAAGACAGCATCGAAAACCACCTGTGAAGGTAGGTTAAGTTGCTTGGCAGCCAACTCGCTGATAATTTCCAAAGCCCGTTTTTTACTTGAGCAATGTACGGAGCTTTTGGTGCACTCGATATTTAATACCGAGCTTAATTGCAATGCTGGATCGTTGATCATCTCATCTTTCACTTAAGCGCTGTTTTAAACCGTTTCCGGCGGAGATTCACTCCCGACGCTGGAAACGGTTATGTAGCGAGTGTAGAACCTTTATGGGTGAATATACCCTTTGTACTTGAAGCTACAGGGTTGTTCGCTATGTTTACTTACCCGAATCACTGACTTTAGTCAGTTCATCGAGATGAATAAGCCTGCTTGCAGAAATACGATTAAAATCGGTTTCTGGCCAATTTGTCATTCGTTTGCTGCCTACCTGCAACGCCATGTTCTTTGGGTATAACAGTCGCAAGGATTCTTAGTGTTGTTTCAATTTGTCTTTATGTTTGTTCAACTGGCGGGCCAGTTTATCAACCAAAATATCAATTGCGGCGTACATATCCTCCTGCTCTGAGCTTGCGTGCAACTCGCCTCCATTCACATGTACCGTTGCTTCTGCAATTTGTTTTACTTTCTCAACACTTAAAACCACATATACCTGGTTAATGCGATCAAAATATTGCTCAAGTTTGGCAAATTTAGTGGTAACAAACTCGCGTAATGCTTCGGTTATTTCGACATGATGTCCGGTAATATTGAGCTGCATAGTGTCTTCCTTCTCAGTTCAGGTCAAACCAACTGTTTACGCTGATTTGACGGCGGGATGGATAACGACTCTCGGTACTTCGCGACGGTACGCCGTGCCACCATGATGCCTTGTTCACATAATAATGTGGTCAGTTTACTGTCACTAAGAGGTTTAGCAGGATTTTCTGCTGCAACCAATTTTTTCACCAGTGCACGAATTGCAGTGGAAGAAGCTTCACCTCCGCTATCGGTATTGACGTGGCTGGAGAAGAAATATTTTAGCTCGAAAATACCCCGTGGACTGTGCAGGAACTTCTGCGTGGTCACGCGAGAGATTGTCGACTCATGCATATCCACAGCCTGGGCGATATCGGCCAGTACCATGGGTTTCATAAATTCAGGCCCATTCTCAAAAAACGCTACTTGCTGCTCTACAATACAACGCGCCACCTTCAGCAGTGTTTCATTGCGGCTTTCAAGACTTTTTATCAACCATTTTGCTTCTTGCAAATTGCTACGGATAAACTGCCCGTCACTGTCATTGCGGGTACTGCTACCCATCGCCGCATACTGCTGGTTGATTTTTAGGCGTGGAATGCTATCGGCATTCAGCTCGACCGTCCATTGATCTTTGTCTTTACGCACCAAAACATCGGGAATGACGTACTCGGACTCCCCGGTATTGATGGATTGACCCGGACGCGGATCCAGAGACTGAATCAGGCCGATCGCTTCTTTAAGTGTATCTTCTTTTAGCCGACTCAAGCGGATCATCGTACGGAAATCATGGTTACCCAGCAAATCCAGATAATCGCTAACCACCAGACGTGCTTCGGCAAGATAGGGGGTATCTTTGTCATATTGTGACAACTGTACCAACAGACATTCACGCAGGTTACGTGCCGCGACACCAATAGGATCAAAGTGTTGTATCCGCTTAAGCACCGCTTCTACTTCATCCAGTGCGACGTTCTCGTCCCCCATGCTTTCCAGAATATCTTCCAGTGGCACCGTAAGGTAACCGGTTTCATCGACCGCATCCACGATAGAGGTCGCAATGGCAACATCAGTATCAGAGAATGGGGTTAAATCCACTTGCCACATCAGGTAGTCTTGTAGCGTTTGGGTCGTTTCCCCTTGATAAACCGGCAACTCATCATCGCTATAATCATTGCCCATTCCTGATGGCGTGCCTGCGGTGTAGATCTCATCCCAGGTGGCATCAAGTGGCAACTCTTCGGGCATATCTTTTTGTTCCAGCGCCTCGCGGGTATCAAGCGATTCACTGTCTACGGTCTCTTTTGCATCTATCTCTTCATGAAGATCAGTTTGCTCAAGCAGGGGGTTACTCTCCAGCGCTAACTGAATCTCCTGCTGGAGTTCAAGTGTAGAAAGCTGCAACAAGCGAATAGCCTGTTGAAGCTGCGGAGTCATAGCCAGTTGTTGGCTGAACTTGAGTTGCAAACCTTGCTTCATAATGCGGTATCAATTTTCCTTTATAGATGAAGGAATATCCGTCATCTTTCAAATTGCAGGGGTATTGGCTGCCGGTTACTTGGCCGCACCTGCGGGCTAGCATAAATGCTGTTTAAATCGATTTATGACCGATTTTATTGTTTGCCGCCTTCCTGCACCTTGAAATCTATTGGGTATTGGAAAAAGGTCAGAGACGGAATTCTTCACCGAGGTAAACACGCTTAACTTGTTCGTCAGCCAGGATTTCCTGTGGCGTACCGTGAGCGATTAAATGACCCTGGCTTACGATATAAGCCCGCTCACAGACGTCTAACGTTTCACGCACGTTATGGTCGGTAATAAGAACGCCAAGACCACTGTCGCGTAGATGTTCAATAATTTTTTTAATATCGATAACGGAAATCGGATCAACCCCGGCAAAAGGCTCATCCAGCAGAATAAACTTAGGATTTGCCGCCAGTGCACGGGCTATTTCAACACGGCGGCGTTCACCACCGGAAAGCGATTGCCCCAAGTTGTCACGTAAATGGGTGATATGGAACTCTTCCATTAATTCATCAGCCCGTTCCTCACGCTGCTCAACAGAGAGGTCTTTACGGATCTCCAGCACCGCCATTAAGTTGTTAAATACACTCAGGCGGCGGAAAATAGAGGCTTCTTGCGGTAAATAACCAATACCGCGACGAGCGCGTTCATGGAGAGGCAAGAGGCTGATATCTTCGTCATCAATCACAATACGCCCGGCGTCACGCTGGACAATGCCGACGACCATATAAAAAGTGGTAGTTTTCCCTGCGCCGTTCGGCCCAAGCAGGCCCACTATCTCACCGGATTTCACATTGAGGCTTACGTCTTCGACCACTTTACGGCCTTTGTACGCCTTAGCCAGCTTTTCTGCGATTAATGTTGCCATAAATGATTACTTACTCTTCTTTTGGCCTGAAGCTGCTGGCCCTTTGTCTTGTAATTGGGACGGTAATAACACGGTGGTGACGCGGTTGCCTTTATCACTGAAGGCTTCCATCTGCTGTTTTTTCACCAGATAAGTGATGCGATCACCTTTGATATTACTATCAAGTTGCTCCAGATAAGCATTGCCAGTCAACACCACAAAATCATTTGCGACTTCATAACGCAGTTTCTGCCCATGGCCTTTTACGGGTTTGCCACTGTCTTGCATCTGGTAGAAAGTGACTGGATTACCATAACCTTCAATGACCATTTTGCTTTGATCACCGCCTGGGCGCGTAACCACGACTTTATCAGCTTTAATCTCAATGGTACCTTGCTTGATAACCACATTGTCGGTAAATGTGACAGTATTGGCCTCCATATCTAACGCTTGTTTAACGGAGTCAACCGTGACGGGCTGATCAGTATCACCCGTTAACGCCAGAGCGGGCAGGCTTGCGGCCAAAAGTGAACTGGCAAGCAAAAAATGACGAAGTTTATTTTTGGATTTCATAAGAGGTTTTAACCTTTTCAATCAGCTCAGCGGTTTTGTCCCGCAAGTTCCCACGCATTTTCATGCCGTTAGATGTGAATCCAACACCAAAGAGGGTAACTTCATCGTCTGAGGATACATCCTGAGTGATCAAATTAACCTGGGCGTTATCGGTTTTAATTTTTTGTAACTGTGCGTCTGGTGTCAGGCTATCAACTTCAACATGACCATACAAATACAGCATCTTATCATTGGTCAGTTTGGCGCGGTCGGCGCGCACTGTCCAAGTAGCGACTGCATTCTCCGCAAACAGAGTCATGACCGGTTTGGTAAACCAGGTTAACTCTTGAGTGCTGAAGTTTTGTACGTCTTCTGCCACCAATTTATAATTCAATTGCCCGACCGGATTGAATACCACGGTCACAGTATGCTGGCTCTGCGAAGAAGGCTCATTATCAGTGGCCACGGTTTGTGTGTCCTGCTGATTAAAGCCGGATATATTCCAGCCAATCAATGCCAAAGCAATCAGTGCCAAGGATAATGTTATCCATAGTCTTGTTTTACTCATATCGACAATCCTTTGGCACCTTCAAGTTTATCTTGAGCTAATAATATCAAATCACATATCTCGCGTACTGCACCGCGCCCGCCATGGATTCGCGTCACATAATGTGCCTTGGGAAGAAGTAACGGATGGGCATCCGCGACTGCAACAGATAACCCAACTTGTGCCATGACCGGCCAATCAATCAGGTCATCCCCAATATAAGCAACCTGCTCAGGCTGGCATGCTAATGCTACCAACAATTCGTTATAGGCCACCAGCTTATCAGATTGCCCTTGATAAAGGTGGGTAATGCCTAAGGTGTTGGCGCGGTCTTCCAGTAATTTTGCGCGACGGCCAGTAATAATGGCTACTTCAATACCTGAGGTTATCAGGCAGCGGATACCATAGCCATCACGCACGTTGAAAGCTTTCAGCTCTTCGCCCTGATTACCCATATAAATCAGGCCGTCGGACATCACACCATCGACATCACAAATCAGTAGGCGAATTTTCGCCGCACGTGACATCACAGTGTCGGCTACTGGTCCATAGCATGTGTCCTGATATACGGTGTCGCTCATTTTTCCCTTCTTACTTGACGTTGCAGCGTTGTTAGCTGCTCTCTCTCACCCGAATCACTTGACTATGCAAGCTCATCGGGATGCATTCGTTTGCAGCCTAGCTGCAACCCCAATTAATTTGGGAAACTCTTCTTACTTGACGTTGCGGCGTTGTTAGCTGTTTTATTCACCAGACAGTCCACGGTTAGACCACGCCGGCTCTCAGCATGTCATGCATATGCACCACACCCAGCAACTGATCGCCATCTGCGACCAATACGGCGGTAATATGGCGCAACTCCATCAGGTTGAGTGCATCCACAGCCAACATGGTTGGAGGGACTCGAATACCGCCACTGGTCATTACATCTGCAATTTTCGCGTTATTCAGATCGACACCCAAATCAAATATTCGGCGCAAGTCACCGTCGGTAAAGATACCTTTAATCATCATCAAATCGTCACAGATGACAGTTAAACCCAGATTCTTCCGAGTAATCTCCAGTAACGCATCGCGTAATGACGCATCGGGACTGATGTGCGGGAGCTCTGCACCAGTGTGCATGATATCGCTGATTCGCAACAGTAACTTGCGCCCCAGTGCTCCGCCTGGATGGGAGAGAGCAAAATCTTCTTGAGTGAAGCCTCGGGCCTGTAACAATGCAACTGCAAGCGCGTCCCCCATCACCAAGGTGGCTGTGGTACTGGTGGTCGGCGCCAACCCTAATGGGCAGGCCTCTTGTGGGACCTTGATGCACAAATGAATATCGGCCGCTTTACCCATGCTACTTTCAGGATTATTGCTCATGCAGATTAGCGGAATTTTTTGGCGCTTTAGAACCGGGATGAGAGCGAGGATCTCGTTAGATTCCCCTGAATTAGAGATGGCGAGCACAATATCTTGTGGCGTGACCATGCCGAGATCGCCATGACTGGCTTCACCGGGGTGGACGAAAAAGGCAGGTGTTCCCGTGCTGGCGAAGGTGGCGGCAATTTTGCAACCAATATGGCCAGATTTGCCCATCCCCATAACCACAACTTTGCCATGGCAGTTAAATATTGCATCGCAGGCTTTGGCAAAATCGTCATTAATATATTGATCGAGTTGTGCCAGTCCTTCGCGCTCAATCTGCAGCACCTGTTTTCCCGCCTGTTGAAAATCCACTCTTGGCAATGAGTTAATACCCGACGGTGAATCAGTTGCTGGCTGTAAATCATAAGAAGACATACTTGGTTCCCATTGAATGAACATGGTTATGCCACATTAAAGGGTGCAAAAAACAGCACCGCTAGATAAGCGATAAACCCACATAATAACAGAGCACCTGCCATATGACCGATGCGATGTTTACGCCCCAGGCAAAGAAGGGTAAATATCACACTGACACCGAGCATCACCCAATAGTCGCGCTGGAAAGCTTCTGGATTAATATCGCCAGGGGAGAGCAGAGCAGGTACACCTAACACAATCACAATATTAAAAATGTTCGAACCGATGATATTGCCGACCGCCATATCATCTTCCCCTTTCAGCGCGCCAGCGATAAAAGTAGCCAGTTCAGGCAAACTGGTGCCAATGGCAATAACAGTCAGCCCTATAACCAGTTCACTGACACCTGCGACCCGGGCAATGACCGTGGCATTATCGATAATCATTTTGGCCGAGAGTGGCAAGATAATGAAAGCTAACACTAACCACAAAAGAGCGACGGTATTGCTACTGTCTTGAGGCAATTCAGCCAACTGTTCGCGAGTCAGGATGTCATTGCCTTCCACATGGGCCAGACGGGCAATTTTCAGCATCAGAATAATAAACGCCGCTGCTGCTACCAGCAAAATAATACCATCTCCACGGCTGAGATGGTTATCAGCCAGCAGGAAACCACATAGCACCGTCACTACCAGCATCAACGGTAATTCACGGCGTAAAATCTCTGATCGTACTGTTAATGGGCGTATAAGGGCTGCACCACCGACAATCAGCAGTAAATTGGTAATATTAGAGCCAAGCACATTCCCAACCGCCATATCGGTTTGATTATTCAGTGCTGCAGTCACCGAAACGATCAACTCAGGTAGCGATGTGCCGATACCGACGATGGTCATCCCAATAATAAGGGGGGGGATGCCGAAAGAACGGGATAACACAGCGGCGCCATAAACTAATCGATCAGCGCCATACACTAATAAGACCAAGCCGATGATTAATAGTGTTATCGCAAGAGGCATGCAGAGTCCTTTATTAGGTATAATCCCGATCCGTTGGTAGAAGCTGACTGTTGGTAACCCATTTTCGGTGGAAAACAGCTAGCCCATGGGTAAAAACCACTAACAGCGTTTTACGCTCTTTTTTGAGTTAACCCTAATTTTGACTGTGAGTGCCAGAAAAGTAAAACTTATGGCAACTTTGGCTACGAAAAAGTGACAATAAGTTGCCAAAATACTTCCCATTGTGCTCGTTGCCGCCATTTGATGTAGCATTGGCGCTCGGATGAGTAATTAAAGGCCTAAAGGGACGAATGATAATGAAGCAATTGTCGTCGAATTTGATAGAGATCCGCGGGATGAGTTTTACCCGTGGTGAGCGTCCGATATTCGCCGATATCAACATGACGGTCCCCCGCGGCAAAGTGACTGCGATTATGGGGCCATCAGGAATTGGTAAAACCACATTGTTGCGCCTGATCGGTGGGCAACTTGTACCGGATGCAGGTGAAATCTGGTTTGATGGTGATAATATTCCGGCGCTTTCACGTCAGCGTTTGTATGATGTGCGTAAGAAAATGAGCATGCTGTTTCAATCTGGTGCGTTATTCACTGATTTGACCGTGTTTGAGAATGTGGCTTTCCCATTACGCGAACATAGCCGTTTGCCGGAGGAATTGCTGCACAGTACGGTGATGATGAAGTTGGAAGCCGTGGGGCTGCGTGGGGCGGCTAATCTGATGCCTGCCGAACTTTCCGGCGGTATGGCGCGGCGTGCTGCACTGGCAAGGGCCATTGCCCTTGATCCTGAATTGATTATGTTTGATGAGCCATTTGTGGGTCAGGACCCTATAACTATGGGGGTGCTGGTAAAACTGATTGATGAGCTGAATCATGCATTAGGCGTGACTTGTGTGGTGGTTTCCCACGATGTGCCTGAAGTCCTTAGTATTGCTGATTATGCCTATATTGTTGCCGATCAGCATGTTATTGCCGAAGGAACACCGGAACAGTTGCAAGCCAATAGCGATATGCGGGTGCGCCAGTTCCTTGATGGTATTGCCGACGGGCCGGTGCCTTTCCGTTTCCCAGCCGGTGATTATAAAACTGAGCTGTTATACCCAAAGTAATTGGAGTTGCAGGTAGGCAGTAAGCGAGCTATCCCCGATGAACTTACTCGGTTAAGTGGTTCGGGAGTTATCGTAGCTAACCCCCTGTAGCTTTAAATACGAAGGAGATAGGCTGATGGAGTATTCATGTTAGTACAGGCGTTAGCGTCTTTAGGGCGTAGGGGCATTAATGTCAGCGCATCCTTTGGTCGCGCGGGTTTAATGTTATTCAATGCCCTTGTCGGGCGGCCTGAACCGCGAAAACAATGGCCATTATTGGTTAAACAGCTCTATAGCGTCGGTGTGCAATCGCTACTGATTATCGTGGTTTCCGGTCTGTTTATCGGCATGGTTCTGGGGTTACAGGGCTTTTTGATCCTCACCACATACAGTGCTGAAGCCAGTCTTGGGATGATGGTGTCTTTATCACTGCTACGTGAGTTGGGGCCAGTGGTAACCGCACTGTTGTTCGCCGGTCGCGCCGGTTCTGCTCTAACCGCGGAGATTGGCTTGATGAAAGCCACTGAACAGATTTCCAGTTTGGAAATGATGGCAATCGACCCGCTGCGTCGAGTGGTGGCTCCCCGGTTCTGGGCAGGTCTTATCAGTATGCCATTATTAACCGCTATTTTTGTTGCCGTCGGTATCTGGGGTGGCTCTGTGGTGGGGGTTGACTGGAAAGGGATCGATGGCGGTTTCTTCTGGTCGGCGATGCAAAATGCTGTGGAGTGGCGTACCGATTTACTGAATTGCCTAATTAAGAGTCTGGTATTTGCTATTACTGTGACCTGGATTGCGCTGTTCAATGGTTATGATGCGATCCCAACATCTGAAGGGATTAGCCGGGCAACGACCCGTACCGTAGTGCATTCATCGCTGGCGGTATTGGGATTGGATTTTGTGCTGACAGCACTGATGTTTGGGAATTGAGTCGATGCAAACGAAGAAAAGTGAAGTCTGGGTAGGTTTGTTTATACTGATTGCTATTCTGGCGGTCGTATTTCTCTGCCTGAAGGTTGCGGATATCAAATCAGTAGGCAACCAGCCGACTTATCGAATTTATGCAACGTTTGACAATGTGGGTGGTCTGAAAACCAATTCGCCGGTCAAAATTGGCGGTGTTGTGGTGGGGCGGGTGGCTGACATCACGCTGGATACCAAAAACTACAGCCCACGTGTGGCGATAGATATTCAGCAACGTTATAACCATATCCCGGATACCAGCTCTTTGGCGGTACGCACTTCTGGCTTATTGGGTGAACAGTTCCTGGCACTAAATGTCGGTTTTGAAGACCCGGATATGGGCACCACTATTTTGAAAGATGGCGGTATAATTCAAGACACCAAATCTGCACTGGTGTTGGAAGATCTTATCGGCCAGTTCTTGTACAAGAGTGGCGGGGATGGTAATTCTGATGCGCCAGCAAGTGAGCCAGTAGCCCCAACGGCAGCGGCGCCCACTCCGACAGATAACGGCAGCTTACCTGCAACTCAACATCCTTAAGAGGGTCTCTGAATGTTTAAACGTTTACTTATGGTTGCGTTGCTGGTGGTAGCACCACTGGCGAATGCTGTCGATCAAACTAATCCATACCGAATGATGGATGAAGCCGCGCAAAGAACATTCACGCGCTTAAAAACCGAACAACCTAAGATCAAACAGAACCCAGACTATTTGCGCACCATCGTACGTGGAGAACTGTTGCCATTTGTCCAGATCAAATACGCCGGTGCGTTAGTCCTGGGTAGCTATTATAAAGCGGCGACCCCTGCGCAGCGCGAAGCGTACTTCAATGCGTTCAGTCAATATCTGGAACAGGCTTACGGTCAGGCATTGGCGCTGTACCACGGCCAAACTTACGATGTTGCACCAGACCAACCACTGGGTGATGCCAATATTGTTGCTATTCGCGTGACTATTCTTGATCCAAATGGCCGACCACCTGTGCGTTTAGATTTTCAATGGCGTAAAAATAGCCAAACCGGTAACTGGCAGGCGTATGACATGATAGCCGAAGGGGTTAGCATGATTAGTACTAAGCAAAATGAGTGGGCTTCTATCCTGCGTCAGCAAGGGGTTGATGGCCTGACTAAGCAGTTGTTGATCGCCGCGAAACAGCCAATTACGTTAGATAAGCAATAATTATGGTAGATAAATTGAGCTGGCAGTCACAGCAAGAAACGCTGGTGCTGCGAGGTGAATTAGATCGTGAAACACTGTTACCACTTTGGCAGCAGCGTGAGGCGTTATTGGCGGGTAAGACTCATATTGATGTCAGCCAATTACAGCGTGTCGACTCATCCGGTCTGGCATTGCTGGTGCACTTTCGCGAACTGCATTCTCTTCATGAACCGGCAGGCAAACAAAGTGTCTCATTAACGATTACTGGTGTCAGTGATCGGTTGTCTACTCTAATTGAGCTGTACAACCTCCAGCACATCATTCCGGTAGAAATGGCTCGTTAGTTAAGTTCGCGGCTTTCTGTGTCGTCTATACCAAAAGCTATACCCAGGTAAGAAGGGTATAAAAGCCAAAGATATTCAAAGGCCCCTGTGCGTAACAACGAAACAGGGGCTTTTCTTTAGTTTCGGAGCTCGCCGTATTCCACTAATATGTTTGGCTGGCTATGCTTCACTTAAAAATAACGATCCTCTTAAAATAGAATGAATCTTATGGATACTAACGAAATTAAAGACGTGCTGATGCAAGCATTAGCATTACAAGAAGCGCATGTTACCGGTGATGGCAGCCACTTTCAGGTGATTGCTGTCGGTGAGTTATTTGCCGATATGAGCCGGGTGAAAAAACAGCAGGCTGTGTATGCGCCTTTGATGGAATATATCGCTGATAACCGTATTCATGCCTTATCAATTAAGGCCTATACGCCGCAAGAGTGGCAACGGGATCGCAAACTAAACGGCTTTTAATGCTGTTGGCCCGGGAGCTGTTTAACGAAGCGTCGACAGTTCTAAGGCGGGCAGTAAATTCGAATTGACAACAGAGAGTGGTCACAATGGATAAATTTCGTGTGCAGGGGCGGACTCGCCTAAGCGGTGAAGTCACTATTTCAGGAGCGAAAAACGCCGCATTGCCAATAATGTTTGCTGCATTGCTGGCTGAAGAACCAGTAGAGTTGCAAAATGTCCCACAGCTAAAAGACATTGATACCACCATTAAGCTGCTCAGCCAATTAGGCACAAAAATTGAGCGTAATGACTCTGGTTCAGTTTTTGTTGATGCCAGCGGCGTGGATGAGTTTTGCGCTCCTTATGATTTAGTCAAAACCATGCGTGCCTCTATTTGGGCGTTGGGGCCACTGGTTGCCCGTTTTGGCAAAGGCCAGGTTTCTTTACCCGGCGGCTGCGCTATCGGTGCGCGTCCGGTTGATTTGCATATTTCCGGTTTGGAACAACTGGGTGCTGAAATCAAGCTGGAAGAGGGCTATGTTAAAGCGTCCGTCGATGGCCGCCTGAAAGGCGCGCATATCGTCATGGATAAAGTCAGCGTTGGCGCGACTGTTACCATTATGAGTGCTGCCACATTAGCTGAAGGCACCACCGTAATTGAGAATGCGGCCCGTGAGCCAGAAATTGTCGATACGGCTAATTTCCTCAATACGCTGGGTGCGAAAATCAGTGGTGCAGGTACTGACAGAATTACCATCGAGGGCGTTGCTCGCTTGGGTGGTGGTGTTTATCGTGTGCTGCCTGATCGCATTGAAACCGGTACTTTCCTGGTTGCTGCGGCCATCTCTGGTGGTAAGGTTGTGTGCCGTCAAACTCGGCCTGATACGCTGGATGCGGTATTGGCTAAACTGCGTGAAGCGGGTGCTGATATTGAGATTGGCGACGACTGGATAAGCCTTGATATGCACGGGCAGCGTCCGAAAGCGGTTACGCTACGCACTGCGCCGCACCCTGGTTTTCCAACCGATATGCAGGCTCAATTCAGCTTATTGAATTTGGTGGCGGAAGGAACCGGTGTTATCACTGAGACCATTTTTGAGAACCGCTTCATGCATGTGCCTGAGCTTATTCGGATGGGCGCACATGCAGAAATCGAGAGCAATACCGTGATTTGTTATGGTGTTGAGCAACTATCAGGTGCCCAGGTGATGGCCACTGATTTGCGTGCTTCAGCCAGTTTGGTATTAGCGGGCTGTATTGCTGACGGGGTAACTATCGTTGATCGTATTTATCATATCGACCGTGGCTACGAGCGTATCGAAGATAAATTGCGTGCCTTGGGTGCCAAGATTGAGCGTATAAAAGGCGAATAAACCCGCTAAAACGCAAGAAAAACAGATGCCAGCCGATGATATCGCGCTGGCATTTTTTATGGCTAAACTCTTCTTCTATCACGACGTAAGTGCAGTTGGCTGCTTTTTTACCCGAATTTCAAGATGACTATTACGGTTGTGGGGTTGTCTGATGACCTAGCACGGCATTTTGATCTAACTCGCTGATAGTGATTTGTGCCGTCATCTGTTGGCCGTTACGTAACAATAAGATAGGGATGGTGGTGCCGGGGCGGATTTCTGCTACCTGATCCATAGTTTCGATAACGGATGTCGCCGGTTTATTATTAACACTAAGGATGATATCGCCAATTTGCAGACCTGCATCTACTGCGGGGCCATGAGCTGATATGTCATTGACCTTAATCCCATGCACCCGATCCGTACTATTGCCGCTGGCATTGAAGGGCGGATATTCCTCGCCGGTAACTCCGATATAGCCACGTATCACTCGACCGTCACGGATAAGTTTCTCCATCACTTTGGTCGCAAGTGCTGTCGGAATCGCAAAACCAATCCCTTCCGGTGTTTCGCCGTTACTGCTCTTATCAAAGGACAGAGTGTTAATTCCCATCAGTTCGCCCAAGGTATTCACCAGCGCACCGCCAGAATTCCCCTGATTGATTGAAGCATCGGTCTGAAGGAAGTTTTGTCGCCCGGAATCACTTAAACCAATACGCCCAGTGGCGCTGATAATCCCTTGGGTGACGGTTTGGCCAAGGTTATAAGGGTTACCAATTGCCAGCACGACATCACCGATATGGGGGGCACGATTAATATTGATTGGAATTACTGGTAGGTTCACCGCATCAATTTTTAGTACCGCTAAATCAGTTAAGCCATCGGAACCCACGAGTAATGCCTCGGATACTCGGCCATTTTGTAGTGCCACAATTATCTGTTCAGCATTATTGATAACGTGCTTGTTGGTAAGGATATATCCCTTATCACTCATGATTACGCCAGAACCCAATGTACGAATAGCCAGTCCATCTTGTGTCGAGCTTAGGCTACGGTTATAGACATTAACCACCGCAGGGGCAGCTCTGCGTACCGCCTGGTTATAACTGGCTGGAGCCTCTTCATCTATGCTATTGCTCTTGCCGGAAAAGATATGGCCCGGACTACGGAGCATAGGTATTGCGACCAGCAAGACACCGGCAATAATTAGCCCCAAAATAATAGAACGCAATAGCTTAAGAAACATGAGGTTTAAGGCGTAAATGAATGGATGACAGGAGGATAGCATGAGTTTGGCGGACACAGCATTGTGCTGTGTCCGATTTTTCTGCAAATTAGCGTATTAACAGGTAAATATTCTCTTCACCGCGCACAATATTCAGTGCAATTACCGCCGGTTTCGCATCAAGGGCTTTGCGCAACTGAGTAATATCCTGAACCCGGACACGGTTTACAGCAATAATCACATCATCTTTCTGCAAACCAGATTGCGCTGCAGGTGAGCCTTTGGTCACGCTCTCAACTTTGATGCCCTTACTGCCCCCTTTTATTTCCCCATTGCTCAGGGATGCACCCTGCAATGATGGCGATAAGGTTTCTGCGCTAGTTGACGTTGGGCTGCTGTTTTCCAGGGTTACGGTGACTTCAAGCGGTTTCCCATCGCGCAGCATGCCAACTTTAATGGCTTTACCTGGCCCCGTGGTGCCCACTTTGGCCCGCAACTCAGCAAAGCTACTGATGGGTTTCCCATCAACAGAAACCAACACATCACCGGCTTTGATGCCTGCTTTAGATGCGGCTGATTTTGGTAGCACTTCACTGACAAAAGCACCACGCTGAGCATCAATATTAAAGGCTTTGGCCATGTCAGCGGTCATTTCGCTGCCACGAATGCCCAATAGCCCGCGCTTCACTTCGCCAAACTCAATCAATTGTTGGCTGAGGTTTTGCGCCATGTTACTTGGAATAGCAAAGCCGATACCGATGTTGCCGCCACCTGGGGCCAGAATTGCGGTGTTAATCCCAATCAATTCACCATTGAGGTTAACTAGCGCGCCGCCAGAGTTACCACGGTTGATGGAGGCGTCGGTCTGGATAAAGTTTTCCAACCCTTCCAAATTCAAGCCACTACGACCCAAGGCTGAAATAATCCCCGATGTTGCTGTTTGCCCCAGACCAAATGGATTACCGACAGCAACGGCAAAATCACCCACTCGCAGGTTATCGGAATCGGCCATTTTAATCGCGGTCAGATTTTTGGCATCGGTTAACTGCAATAACGCGATATCGGTTTGTTCATCACGTCCTAGCAGCTTCGCATCATATTCACGACCATCATTGAGCTGAACGCGAATTTTATCCGCATTATTGATAACGTGGTTGTTTGTCAGCACATAGCCTTTTTCGGCATTAATGATAACACCCGACCCTAACCCCTCGAATGGACGGCTGCTTTCTTTACCGGCGGGTGCATTCGGGCCAAAGAAGAATTTGAATTCTTCTGGCAAACGTTGCTGTTGTGCCTGTGTTCCTGACACATGAACACTGACTACCGCGGGCAAAACTTTTTCCAACATCGGTGCCAGGCTAGGGACTGCCTGCCCTGCTACTGCCGCTGGGAGAGCTGCTGCGTTCACCATTGGAACAGACGCGAGACCTAAGCCGACACTCAATGCCAGCGCACTAAGAAATAATGACTTTTTCTTCATTGATTTAAACTCTCTCAATACCTAACGGTGAATGAATAGGATGGATGGCTGTTACAGGCCCGTTGTAAATTAAGACTCTGGATTAGCTAAAAAATTCACTTATTTCAAAAGGCTACTGCTGTCCTAAATATAAGCATCCTAAGATATGGCTTGATATAAGGCTCGCTATGAAGCAATTCAAGGAGAGGTAAGTATAGAAGTGTAAATGTACTGACCACGGTAATGTGAGATACACCCCACCGTAGTCAGTATGATAGCTAAACGTGTGCTTAATCGCGGGTCTGATGCTCCGGGCGTAATAACCCCGATGCGCCTTCAGAGTAATCCCGAGGTGGCATTTTTACCGGTGCCTGATCATTATCTGCTTCAGATTCAGTCAGACGGTAGCGGAACGGGTTATCTTGCAGTGGCAAGTCCGGTAATAAGTTATTGGAGCTTTTCGCCATATGTTGGTAGAGCTGGCGATAGTCGCGAGCCATATTATCCAACAACTCAGCACTGCGGGCAAAATGCCCAACCAGTTCCTGACGGTATTCTTCCAAATCAGTTTTGCTTTTCTCCAGCTCATTTTGCAGCACTTGCTGCTGACGCAATTTGCGGTTGCCAAAGCGCATAGCCACCGCGCCAATCACGATACCAACAACCAACCCAATAAGCGCATACTCCCAGGTCATGATGACTCCTTTTTTGACTTCATTGTTCAGCAGGACTTTTTCACTTAATAATACCCACTATAACCGTTAACCTTGTCGGAGTGGAATCCTGATGCAACTTTGCTTATGGTTATCAGGCTTTCTTCGCAGTGGCAGTGTCGGTAAATGCGGCGATTGCCCGATAAATCAGCAACAAAGTCGCGCAAAAAGTAGATAACTATTTTATCAGGGATTGTTGATAAACATGCAACCAAGTACACCTACAGCACTTTACCAGCAGGCACTTGATGCTGGCGACTACCAACCTGATGAGGTACAACGGCGTGCTGTAGCACGGTTGGATAGGCTTTATCAGGAACTAAATCAACGCCAGAGTATAGCGCCGACCAGCACGAGTCTGCGCGGGCGGCTGAACCGTTTGATTGGGCGAGCTGTACCCCGGACCCCCATACGACCCGCCCAGGGGCTATATATGTGGGGCGGTGTTGGGCGGGGTAAAACCTGGCTGATGGATCTGTTTTTCCACAGCTTGCCGGGTGAGCGCAAGCTGCGACTGCATTTCCATCGTTGTATGCTACGGGTACATCAAGAACTGACTGAGCTGCAAGGTCATGAAAATCCGCTGGAGATTATTGCCGACGGTTTCAAAGCGCAGACTGATGTGCTGTGCTTTGATGAGTTTTTTGTCTCGGATATTACTGATGCCATGTTACTGGCGACATTGCTGGAGGCACTCTTTGCCAGAGGTATCACGTTGGTTACCACCTCCAATATTCCACCGGATAATTTGTATCATAACGGTTTACAGCGTGCCCGCTTCTTGCCAGCCATTGAATTGATTAAACAGTATTGTGATGTGATGAATGTCGATGCGGGGATTGATTACCGCCTGCGGACCCTGACTCAGGCAAATCTTTATCTGACGCCCTTGAATCCACAAACTGAACAGGCGATGGACGATATTTTTGTCAAACTGGCCGGTAAAGAGGGGGACCAAGCGCCGATACTGGAAGTAAATCATCGGCCATTGCCTGCTATTTGTTCAGCACAGGGTGTTCTGGCGGTAGATTTCCATACATTGTGTGAAGAAGCCCGCAGCCAGTTGGATTACATTGCGCTATCCAAACTCTATCACACGGTATTACTGCACAACGTCCACCGCATGGAGACGCGAGATGAGAATACGGCCAGGCGTTTTCTGGCACTCGTGGATGAGTTTTATGAACGGCGGGTAAAATTGATTATTGCGGCAGAAGTATCAATGTTCGATATTTATTGCGGTGAGCGCCTTAAATTCGAATATCAACGCTGTTTATCGCGGTTACAAGAGATGCAAAGTGAAGAGTATCTCTCTTTACCGCATCTGCCATAGGGATAATCTGCACGACCGTTATTCACTTCTGACCCGCTAAAATGCTATTCTGTGGTGGGCGATTTTCCTTCGCCCTAACTTAACATGTTTAATTTATACCTTTCTCGTCAAAAACAGTTCGATTTTTAACGTCGACTTCTCTATAATCTTGCGACCCCACGTTACAACAAAGTTTTTTTCCCAAAAACTTTGATAGTGCCGGCATTGGCTATTCGAAGGGGTAGGTTTGCTGGACTGATGGTCGTGTGAGCCTCAACTGTTTTTGAACGTTTGGGTGTTCACCAACGTGTAACTTATTAATTGGGTAAGCTTTTATAATGAAAACTTTCACAGCGAAACCAGAAACTGTAAAACGTGACTGGTATGTTGTTGACGCGAACGGTAAGACCTTAGGTCGCCTCGCTACTGAACTGGCTAGTCGCCTACGCGGCAAGCACAAGGCGGAATACACCCCGCACGTTGATACTGGTGATTACATCATCGTTCTGAACGCAGAAAAAGTTGCTGTAACCGGTAACAAGCGTACAGACAAGATTTATTACCGTCATACCGGCTACGTCGGTGGTATCAAACAAGCGACCTTTGAAGAGATGATTGCCCGCAGTCCTGAGCGTGTGATTGAAATCGCGGTTAAAGGCATGCTGCCGAAGGGTCCGCTGGGCCGTGCAATGTTTCGTAAACTTAAAGTTTACGCAGGTACTGAGCACAATCATGCGGCGCAGCAACCGCAAGTTCTGGACATTTAATCGGGATTATGGCAATGGCTGAAAATCAATACTACGGCACTGGTCGCCGCAAAAGTTCTGCTGCACGCGTTTTTCTTAAGCCGGGTAGCGGTAATATCGTTATTAACCAACGTAGCATCGAAGAGTACTTCGGTCGTGAAACTGGCCGTATGGTTGTTATGCAACCGCTCGTACTGCTAGATATGGTTAGCAAGTTTGACATGTACATCACTGTTAAAGGTGGTGGTATTTCTGGTCAAGCTGGTGCTATCCGTCACGGTATTACCCGTGCACTGATGGAATATGACGAGACTCTGCGCCCAGAACTGCGTAAAGCTGGCTTCGTAACGCGTGATGCGCGTGAAGTTGAGCGTAAGAAAGTGGGTCTGCGTAAAGCACGTCGCCGTCCACAGTTCTCCAAACGTTAATTTTTTGCCTTTATGGCATCAGATTAATGGCAAAAACCCGGTGTCTCACCGGGTTTTTTTATGCCTGAAAAACCACTTTCCATAGCATCACATATTATATTTTCGTTGCTAAACCGTTGTCTGATAAACAATTAATCACGAAATCGCAGCACCATCCCCACAAAACATGCAAAATCTGGTAAACTATCACCCACTTTTGTGCCTGTTCGGCGAACTGTTGGCGTCCGTGTATCTCCCTGGCTGAATAACTATCTCGACCAAGGCTTATTTACGGCAACAGCTGTCGAGATGACGAACCGGCGGTAAAACGACTCAGGATAGCAACCTAACCGTGGGCTATTCGCACTGTTTTCTAGATAATCTTGGAGGTTTTCATGGCTGTCGCTGCCAACAAACGTTCGGTAATGACGCTGTTTTCCGGCCCGACCGACATTTTTAGCCATCAAGTACGTATCGTACTGGCGGAGAAAGGTGTCAGTGTTGAGATTGAGCAGGTTGAAGCTGGTAATCTGCCGCAGGACCTGATTGACCTCAATCCCTACCAGACCGTTCCTACTTTGGTTGATCGCGAGTTAACATTGTATGAATCCCGTATCATCATGGAGTATTTGGATGAGCGTTTCCCTCATCCTCCATTGATGCCGGTATACCCTGTTGCACGTGGTAGCAGTCGTTTGATGATGAATCGCATCGAGAAAGACTGGTATTCCCTGATGCATAAGATCGAACAAGGTAATGCTCAGGAAGCTGAAGCAGCCCGCAAGCAGCTACGTGAAGCTCTGTTGTCTATCGCGCCGGTATTTAATGAAATGCCTTTCTTTATGAGCGAAGAATTCAGCCTGGTTGATTGCTATCTGGCTCCGCTGCTGTGGCGTTTACCTGTCTTAGGTATCGAGTTAACCGGTGCTGGCTCTAAAGAGTTGAAGGGTTATATGACACGTGTGTTTGAGCGTGATGCGTTCCTGGCTTCCCTGACTGAAGCTGAACGTGAAATGCACCTGAAAACCCGAGGTTAACTGTTATGGAGATGTCGGATATGTCTCCGCGCCGTCCCTATCTGTTGCGCGCATTTTACGAGTGGTTGATTGATAATCAACTGACTCCGCATCTGGTTGTGGATGTCACCCGGCCGGGTGTTTCGGTGCCGATGGAATTTGCCCGTGATGGGCAGATTGTATTGAATGTAGCACCGCGTGCCGTGGGTAATTTGGAGCTGGGTAACGAGGGTGTAAGTTTCAATGCCCGTTTCGGTGGCGTTCCTCGTCAAGTTACCGTGCCGATGGCTGCGGTAATGGCTATCTATGCGCGTGAAAACGGCTCTGGCACTATGTTTGAGCCTGAAGAAGCTTACGATTCTGATGCTGATGGCAATTTTGAGGCTTTCACAGAGGAAGGCAGCGAGACGGCACCGGCTGAGAACCTGACATTAGTCACTGGTGATACTCAGGTATCACAGGACGATAGTCATTCCCCGGATGATGAGCCACCAAAACCGCCACGTAGCGGTGGTCGCCCAGCATTACGGGTTGTTAAGTAACGAACAACACTGTTCTCTTGCACCAAGCGTTACCATACCCAATAAGGGCGGCATTAGCCGCCCTTATTATTTCTGCCAAATAACCAATAATTAAGACAGTTTTTTCAACTCAGCCAGACAACTATCACGTTGACTCATCATATCGCTATTTCTGATAGTCGATAAGGTATGAGATGCGCGCTGTTGGAAGCTGGCTTTGGCGGCACTGTCTTTGACATCTGCCGGTGCGGTACAAATATCTGATACTGTCAGTGTTTTACTGTCGCTCACCGCTTTTAGTACTGCGGCCGGGTTATAAATCAGTGCAGAAGAGAGTGCCGATTTCACCCCAGCAGTGAAATTCGCATTACCGGCATCGACCAGTTTAGGGGCCATGGCAATCCAGTTGTCATCACCCAGCTTAATATTATTTTCTACCGCAGGCAGTTGCCCCGCTTTTGCCAGCTCGGCTACCACAGCGCGCGCGCCACGCGCCTCAATATTATAACCAACTTCTTGATAATTCAAAGACATAGCCAATGCGCTGCTGCTGATCGCCAGCAAGCCGCCAGCAATAAAAAGTAAGTGAGATTTCATAACAGATAATCCTTTATTTAAAACAAGGCGTAATAATAAGGCTAGCCATGGGGTCAGGCCAAAAAACATAGATACAGAAAGTATAAGTACGGAAAGCATAAACCTATCGGAGCTCGGCCTTTACTATAGCGCTTCAGCTATAAATTGCTGCAAATAAGGTGGTTGAGATTGTTACAAAATCTTGAGTTGAAGTGGATGTGCGTGGAAAAAAAGCAGTAAAAAGGGCTGGATAACCAGCCCTCTAGTGTTAAGTCTATGGCAGGATACTTTTACTGTCAGACTTCCAGATAATTCATGATGCCATCTGCGGCTTTGCGGCCTTCGGCGATGGCTGTCACCACCAGATCAGAGCCACGGACGATATCGCCACCGGCAAAGATTTTCGGGTTACTAGTCTGAAACGCATTATCAGTGCTATCAGGGGCCACTACGCGGCCCTGCTTATCCAATGCCACGTCATGCGCCGCCAACCACTCCATGCTGTGTGGACGGAAGCCAAATGCCATTATGACTGCATCTGCTGGCAGCACATGTTCAGACCCTGGGATCTGCTCAGCCACGCTGCGGCCTTGTGCATCAGGTGCGCCCAGTTGGGTACGAACCATCTTCACACCACAGACGTTGCCGTTGTTGTTAACTTCGATGCTTAATGGTTGCAAGTTGAATTTAAACTCAACTCCTTCCTCACGGGCGTTTTTCACTTCCCGCTTGGAACCTGGCATGTTGACCTCATCACGACGATAGGCGCACACCACATCTGTTGCCCCTTGGCGAATCGATGAACGCACACAGTCCATTGCGGTATCACCGCCGCCCAACACCACGACACGCTTACCTTCCATATTGATATATGGCTCGTGGACGGTCGCATCAAAGCCCATCAACTGCTTGGTATTGGCAATCAGGTATGGCAGCGCATCATAGACACCCGAGGCATCTTCATTTGCCAGACCACCGCGCATCGATTGGTAAGTACCCACACCGAGGAACACCGCGTCATACTCCTTCAGCAGCGCATCCATGGTGATATCTTTACCGATTTCAGTATTGAGTTGGAATTCGATACCCATCTCGGAGAAGATTTTACGGCGCTTAATCATCACTTCTTTTTCCAGCTTAAAGGCTGGAATACCGAAGGTCAGCAAGCCGCCAATCTCTGGATGGCGGTCAAATACCACGGCTTGTACGCCGTTGCGTGCTAATACGTCGGCACAGGCCAGCCCGGCAGGGCCAGCACCGATCACCGCGACACGTTTACCGGTCGGGTGAACATGCGACATATCAGGCTTCCAGCCCATCTCAATGGCTTTATCGCTGATGTAGCGCTCGATGTTGCCGATAGTCACCGCACCGAATTCGTCGTTCAGGGTACAAGACCCTTCGCACAGACGGTCCTGTGGGCACACACGGCCACACACTTCCGGTAAGCTGTTGGTCTGGTGGGCCAGATCCGCCGCTTCCATGATGCGTCCTTCGTTGGCCAGTTTCAGCCAATTAGGAATGTAGTTATGAACCGGGCACTTCCATTCGCAATAAGGGTTACCACAAGACAGGCAGCGGTCTGCCTGTGCTTTGGCCTGGGTTTCCGAAAACGGCTCGTAAATCTCAACAAATTCAATTTTACGGATCTTCAGCGGCTTTTTTGGCGGATCTACGCGCTGTAGGTCGATAAACTGATAAACATTCTGACTCATTTCAACCCCTTACTGCGCTTGAACCCGCAGCTCGGCTGCGGAACGGCTACGGTGGCCCAACAGTGCTTTCACGTCGCTGGATTTCGGTTTAACCAAAGCAAATTTGGTCACCCACTCTGGCCAGTTAGCCAGAATTTCTTCGCCACGGCTAGAACCGGTCAACTGAACATGCTCAGTGATCAGCCCACGCAGATGCTCTTCATGGATTGCCAATTGATCAACATCCAGGACTTCCACCAGCTCAGGGTTAACACGTTTACGGAATTCACCATCTTCATCAAGAACATAAGCAAAACCGCCGGTCATACCAGCACCGAAGTTAATCCCAGTGCGACCCAGTACGCAGACAATACCACCAGTCATGTATTCACAACCGTTATCACCGATACCTTCAACAACGGTGATAGCCCCAGAGTTACGCACGGCGAAACGCTCACCTGCACGGCCTGCGGCGAATAATTTGCCGCCAGTCGCGCCATAGAGACAGGTGTTGCCGACAATGCTGGCCTCATGGCTGCGGAAGTTAGAGCCGACAGGAGGGCGCACTGCAATACGGCCACCGGCCATCCCTTTACCGACATAGTCGTTGGCATCACCGGTCAGGGTTAACTCAACGCCACCGGCATTCCAGACACCAAAGCTTTGACCGGCAGTACCGGAGAAATAAGCTTTGATGGGGTCGGTTGCCAGACCTTGATCACCATGTTTAGTGGCAATCGCGCCCGACAGCGCGGCACCTACGGAACGGTCAGTATTACGGATATCGAAGTAGAACGTCTTGCTGTGTTTCGCTTCAATGTGCGGTTCAGCTTGCGACAGTAACTCTTTGTTCAGTATGCCTTTATCGAACGGAGGGTTACTTTCGGTACAATATAGTGCCTTACCCGGATGTGGCGTAGCGGTTTTCAGCATCGGCGACAGGTCCAGTTTATTCTGTTTGGCTGAGATGCCATCCAGCTCCAGCAGCATGTCAGTACGACCAATTAAATCAACCAGTTGGCTTACACCCAACTCAGCCATGATTTCACGGGTTTCCCGCGCGATAAACTGGAAGTAGTTAACCACCCTTTCAGGCAAGCCGTGATAATGGTCACGACGCAGTTTTTCATCCTGAGTTGCTACACCGGTGGCGCAGTTATTCAGGTGGCAAATACGTAAGTATTTACAACCGAGTGCCACCATAGGCCCGGTACCGAAGCCGAAGCTTTCTGCACCCAGAATCGCGGCTTTAACAATATCGACGCCGGTTTTCAAGCCACCATCCACTTGTAGACGGATTTTATGGCGCAGGCCGTTGGCAACCAGCGCTTGTTGCGTTTCAACTAATCCCAGCTCCCACGGGCAACCGGCATATTTCACTGAAGAGAGCGGGCTGGCACCGGTACCACCGTCGTACCCAGCAATGGTAATCAGGTCGGCATAAGCTTTCGCTACACCGGTAGCAATGGTACCCACGCCCGGCTCAGATACCAGTTTCACCGAAATCAAAGCTTTCGGATTGACCTGTTTCAAGTCGAAAATGAGCTGTGCCAGGTCTTCGATTGAGTAAATATCATGGTGCGGTGGTGGGGAGATCAATGTTACTCCCGGTACGGAATAGCGCAGTTTGGCGATATAGGGTGTGACTTTATCACCTGGTAACTGGCCGCCTTCACCCGGTTTTGCACCTTGTGCCACTTTGATCTGGATAACATCGGCATTTACCAGATACGCCGGTGTCACACCGAAACGACCAGAGGCCACCTGCTTAATACGAGAAACTTTATTCGTACCGTAACGGGCCGGATCTTCGCCACCTTCACCGGAGTTAGAGAAGCCACCCAGACTGTTCATGGCGATAGCCAATGATTCATGGGCCTCCGGGCTAAGTGCGCCGATAGACATTGCCGCCGTATCAAAGCGAGTAAACAGTGATTCAGCCGGTTCCACTTGATCCACCGGGATCGGGGTGCCTTGCGGTTTAATGGCTAACAGATCACGCAGTGTGGCAATCGGGCGCTCATTAACCAGCTTGGCATAAACCTGATAATCGCTGTATTCACCACTGTGAACCGCTTTTTGTAAGGTGCTGACCACATCCGGGTTATACGCATGGTATTCGCCGTTGTGAACAAACTTCAATAAACCGCCCTGATCCAACGGCTTGCGTTTCAGCCAGGCACGTTTAGACAGATTTTGCAGATCCTGTTGGAAATCACTGAAGCTAGCTCCACCGATACGACTGACCACGCCCTGGAAACAGAGATTAGACAAATCACGATGCAGGCCAACCGCTTCAAACAGCTTGGCACAGCGGTAAGAGGCCACAGTTGAAATGCCCATTTTGGACATAATTTTGTATAGGCCCTTGTTGATCCCATTACGATAGTTAAGCATCACATCGCGATACTTCTTATCAATCGCTTGGCTATCAACCAATTTAGCCAATGATTCATAAGCTAAATAAGGGTAAATCGCAGTCGCACCAAAACCGAGCAGCACGGCGAAGTGATGCGGGTCGCGGGCACTGGCAGTTTCAACAATAATGTTGGCGTCGCAGCGTAGATTTTTCTCAACCAGGCGGGTCTGGATAGCGCCGACAGCCATTGGTGCGGGTACCGGCAGGCGGTTAGGGGCGATGGCACGATCAGACAGTACCAGCATCACGGCACCGTCACGGACTTTGCGCTCTGCTTCTTCACATAATCTCAGAACTGCTTGTTCCAGGTCAGTTTCGGCAGGGTCAAAGGTCAAATCCACACGATCAGCACGATAATGTTCCCCTTCCAACGTGGTTAACTGTTGGAAATCAGAGAACAACAGGATCGGCGATTTAAAGCTCAGCCGGTGCGCCTGACCTTCTGCTTCGCAGAACACGTTCATTTCACGACCGATACTGGTCGCCAGTGACATAACGTGTGCTTCACGCAGTGGATCGATGGGCGGGTTGGTGACCTGCGCAAATTGCTGGCGGAAGTAATCGTAAATAATACGTGGGCCGCTGGATAGCACCGCAAATGGGGTATCATCGCCCATTGAGCCGGTGGCTTCCTGACCAATTTCACCCAGCACACGGATGACTTGGTCCAGCTCTTCACTGCTGTAACCAAATTGCTTCTGGTAGGTTTCCAGTGTCGAATCATCTAACTGACGGCTGCCCACCTGATCTTCTGGCAGATCTTCGAACGGCACCAGACGCTTAACGTTCTTCTCCATCCACTCTTTATACGGGTGGCGGCTTTTCAGATCGTTATCCGTTTCGGCTGAATGGAGGATCTTACCGCTGCGGGTATCGATCACCATCAGTTCACCGGGGCCGACGCGACCTTTTTCAATCACTTCATCGGGCTGATAATCCCAGATGCCCACTTCAGAAGCACAAGTGATCAGCTTATCTTTGGTGATAACGTAGCGCGCAGGGCGCAAGCCATTACGATCAAGGTTACAAGCGGCATAACGGCCATCTGACATCACAATCCCGGCCGGGCCATCCCACGGCTCCATATGCATGGAGTTGAAGTCAAAGAAGGCGCGCAGGTCGGTATCCATATCTGGGTTGTTCTGCCAGGCCGGTGGCACTAACAGACGCATGGCACGAATCAAGTCCATACCGCCACTGAGGAACAGTTCCAACATGTTATCCAGTGAACTGGAGTCAGAACCGGTCTCATTGACGAAAGGAGCCGCATCCTGCAAATCCGGGATTAATGGCGTTTTGAATTTATAAGCACGTGCACGCGCCCATTGGCGGTTACCGGCGATGGTATTGATTTCGCCGTTGTGGGCCAGATAACGGAACGGCTGAGCCAGTGGCCAGCGTGGCACGGTATTGGTTGAGAAGCGCTGGTGGAACAGGCAGATTGCCGACTCCATGCGCAAATCAGCCAAATCAAGATAGAAGCGCGGTAGATCCGCAGGCATGCACAAGCCTTTATAGATCGTCACCAGATTAGAGAAACTACATACGTAGAAATCTTTATCTTCTGAAATACGCTTTTCGATACGGCGACGCGCCACAAACAGGCGGCGTTCCATATCACGTGGACGCCAGCCAGCAGGGGCGTTCACAAAAATTTGTTCAATCCGAGGCAGGGAGGAGAGGGCAATTTCACCGAGAACATCCGGGTTGGTCGGCACTTCACGCCAGCCGATAATCGACAGCGTTTCGTTTTGCAATTCTTCTTCTACAATGCGGCGGCTTGCCTTGGCGAGTTCTTCGTCCTGACTGAGAAACATCATGCCTACGGCATAGTTTTTGGCCAAACGCCATCCGCGTTCTTCAGCGACCATCCGGAAAAAACGATCCGGTTTTTGTAACAACAAGCCACAACCGTCGCCGGTCTTGCCATCAGCAAGTATCGCGCCACGGTGTTGCATGCGGGCCAGTGCGTGTATAGCGGTACGCACTACCTTATGGCTAGGTTCGCCTTCTATGTGGGCGATTAGGCCGAAACCACAGTTGTCCCTCTCAAGGGATTTATCGTACAACATATCAGTGAACCTCCCCAGGCTCTGCGAGACTCTCACAAACCGACTCCAGAAGGACATGGTTACATCAGGCGGGGTGGGCTGAGAGCCGCGTATTTCGCGACAAATCTGCTTTTCCGCCCTCCGCCAATGGCCTCTTGTGACGGTTCTCACAAGTGGTATAAGACTTGTTTTAAGAGGGAGTCTTAAATTACTGCATAATTATGACTAGACGTTTGCCCGTCTAGAAAGCTTCCAGCGGACCTCCAACTTAGCGAGAAAGAATACTCAGGTCAAATATAGGCTTAAGATATATCTTTAAGGTAATAAATGGGGTTATCACAATGAAAAATATATATTTATTGGTACTTTTAACCCATCTCATACTCAATGAGATAGGCGTGAAATTGTGAGCTGTCTCACTATAGTGCAATCGACAAATCTCTGCACCATGCTAGTGCTGGCGGGGATGTTAGAATTAAACTCTGCTATTTAAATATTTATTGGTTTATTAAACTATTTTTCACTGAATTGTAATAGAAGCGCTAACAGGTTGGTGGAAATAAGAAAATTTAATCATTGGTCAAGTGATTTTATTTGCATTTATAATGAATGGTTATGCGAGGTTGCACCCAAGGGCGTGGGAGTTGATCTCTGTCATCGCGAATTGCATCGCTAGCGGGTAGCCTTAAGCTCTTTTTGACAGGCAGTGCCAAGATTATGCAGTTGCAGAAATTAGTCAATATGTTTGGTGCGGATTTACAGCGCCGTTACGGTGAAAAAGTGCATAAACTCACGTTGCACGGCGGGTTTAGTTGCCCTAATCGTGATGGAACACTCGGTCGAGGGGGCTGTACCTTTTGTCAGGTGGCTTCATTTGCCGATGAGAACATGCAGCAACAGAGTATTGCGCAGCAGCTAGCGGCGCAGGCAAAAAAAACTAATCGGGCAAAACGTTACCTGGCCTACTTCCAGGCCTATACCAGTACTTATGCAGAGGTTAATGCTTTAGCTGTGATGTATGAACAGGCTTTAGCCGAAGCTGACATTGTCGGTTTGTGTGTGGGAACCCGGCCCGATTGTGTCCCGGATGCGGTATTGGATTTATTGAGTGGTTATCACCAGCAAGGTTATGAAGTCTGGCTGGAGTTGGGGCTACAGACCGCTAATGATAAAACGCTCAAGCGTATTAACCGTGGGCATGATTTCGCCTGTTATCAGCAAACAGCCCGCCGCGCCCGTGCCCGTGGGCTGAAAGTATGCTGTCATTTGATTGTCGGCTTACCCAGCGAAGATAAGCCACAGAATATGGCAACGCTAGAACAAGTGGTGGCAACCGGTGTTGATGGGTTAAAACTGCATCCGCTCCATATCGTGGAAGGTAGCACGATGGGAAAAGCATGGCGGGCAGGGCGGTTGGCGGAACTGGCGTTGGAACAATATGTTGTGACTGCGGGTGAAATGATCCGCCATACTCCAGCGCAGATTGTCTATCATCGGATCTCTGCCAGTGCGCGCAGACCCACGTTGTTGGCCCCGTTGTGGTGCGAGAATCGCTGGACCGGTATGAATGAGCTGAATAATTATATGCTGGCCCATGGCGGGCAGGCCTCTGCTTTATGACCGGCTACTGCGCGTCGCCATACTGAGATTGTGCAGTGCTCAAAATCCTCACGTACTGCGTGTACGCTCCGGTTTTTCCGCGCTGTACGCACTCAGTCTGGCTTAGCTCGCTACGCCGTAAGTTTTGACCCCCGCCTTATTTTGGCTATGCCTACCGTTTATTGGTAGATAATCAGTTTGTTTCCCAATCTCTCACCGTGATTTGCAATCTTTTCCACACTTCTAAGCAAGCCATCTTATCTCTTGGCGGTTTTACGGTATGATTTATACCCTTCGTCCTTGAAGCTACAGAGTTGTTAGCTGCGCTCGCTCACCCGAATCACTTACTTGTAGTTGACCCTACATGAAAAAGCTTATCGGGATTCGCTTGCTGGCTGCCTACCTGCAACTCCAATGACTTTGGGTGTAGATTCCAAGGCATATTCAGAAACACTGACAGGGGTTGCTATGAAGCAAATCAGGGTATTAGCCCAGTACTACGTTGATTTAATGGTTAAGTTAGGACTGGTTCGCTTCTCACTGCTACTGGCCTCTGTGCTGGTGTTACTGGCCATGGTGGTGCAGATGGCGGTGACGTTGGTGCTGAGTGGCTCTGTTGAAACCCTCGATCTGGTACGTTCCATTTTCTTTGGTTTGTTGATTACGCCTTGGGCAGTCTATTTCTTGTCGGTAGTGGTTGAGCAATTGGAAGAGTCGCGCCAGCGCTTATCGCGTCTGGTTGAAAAGCTTGAAGTGATGCGTTATCGCGATTTAGAGCTGAATAAACAACTGACCGAAAATATTGCTCAACTCAATCAGGAAATTGTTGAGCGTGAAAAAGCGGAAAAAGCGCACCTACAAGTGGTTGATAAACTAAAAGAAGAGATGGGGCACCGTGAGCAGGCGCAGGTTGAGCTGGGGCAGCAGTCGGCGTTATTGCGATCCTTTTTGGATGCGTCGCCAGATCTGGTTTATTACCGCAATGAAGATAATGAGTTCTCTGGCTGCAACCGGGCGATGGAGCTGTTGACGGGCAAGAGTGAGAAACAGCTGGTTGGGCTGACGCCCAAAGATGTCTATGCGCCGGATATCGCCGAAAAAGTGATGGAAACCGACGAGAAAGTCTTCCGCCATAACGTCTCTCTTACCTATGAGCAGTGGCTGGTTTATCCCGATGGCCGCAAAGCCTGCTTTGAACTGCGTAAAGTGCCCTTTTATGATCGTGTTGGTAAACGGCACGGATTGATGGGGTTTGGGCGTGATATAACCGAGCGTAAGCGCTATCAGGATGCGCTGGAGAACGCCAGTAGGGATAAGACTACCTTCATCTCAACAATCAGCCACGAGCTGCGTACGCCGCTTAATGGCATTGTTGGCCTAAGCCGTATCCTGCTTGATACCGAATTAGACAGCGAACAGCTAAAGTATCTGAAAACCATTCATGTCAGTGCTATTACTCTTGGGAATATCTTCAACGATATTATTGAGATGGATAAATTGGAAAGGCGTAAAGTCCAGCTTGATAATCAGCCAATTGATTTTACAGGTTTTATGGCAGATCTTGAGAACCTTTCGGGCCTGTTGGTTCAGCCAAAAGGGTTGAAGTTCATTATGGAACCGCAATTGCCGCTGCCGGAGAAAGTGATTACCGATGGCACCCGCTTGCGCCAGATTCTGTGGAACTTAATCGGCAATGCCGTGAAATTTACTCAGCAAGGTAAAATTGTGGTGCGGGTACGGCGTGAGGGGAGTGACCGTTTGATCTTTGAAGTAGAAGATTCAGGTATGGGCATCCCCGAAGATGAACAGGATAAGATTTTCGCCATGTATTATCAGGTGAAAGATCGCAATGGTGGCCGCCCGGCAACCGGTACTGGCATTGGTCTGGCGGTATCTAAACGCTTGGCACAAAGCATGGGGGGCGATATTACGGTGAAAAGTACCCAAGGGGCCGGTTCATGCTTTACCTTGACCATTAAAGCACCTGCGGTGCAGCAAGCCGCGAGTGTGCCATCAGGCGATGACATACCTCTGCCTGCGTTGCATGTATTGCTGGTGGAAGATATCGAGCTGAACGTCATTGTCGCGCGCTCGGTATTGGAGAAATTAGGCAACAGCGTTGAGGTGGCAATGAATGGCCATGATGCACTGGCGATGTTTAAACCTGATGATTTTGATTTAGTGCTGTTGGATATCCAGTTGCCGGATATGAGCGGGTTGGACATTGCGCGCCAAATTCGGGCGGAATATGTGGCAGAGTCATTACCACCACTGGTGGCATTGACCGCCAACGTACTTAAAGACAAAAAAGAGTATTTAGATGCTGGGATGGATGACGTGCTGAGCAAGCCGTTGTCAGTTCCTGCGCTCACGGCGATGATTAAGCAATTTTGGGATCATAAGCCCTCAACCTCGGCGAAAAAACAGGAGCATAAAGTGATGCAAACCCATGAATCGTTACTTGATACTGCAATGCTGGAGCAATACATCGATTTGGTTGGCCCACAATTAATTCATCAAAGCCTGGAAATGTTTGAACAGATGATGCCCAGCTATTTGTCGGTGTTGGACTCAAACATGACGGCACGGGACCAAAAGGGTATTACCGAAGAGGCGCATAAGATTAAAGGTGCTGCCGGTTCTGTCGGTTTGCGTCATATCCAGCAGCTTGCACAGCAGATCCAAACCCCGACACTGCCAGCATGGTGGGATAACGTGCAAGATTGGGTCGATGAATTAAAATTAGAATGGCGCAATGATGTGCAGGTGTTACGTGAGTGGGCGGCGGAAGCTGAAAAAAAATAACCCCGACCGAGGCCGGGGTGCGCGAATACTGCGCCAACACCAGGGAAATCGTCAACCTGCGATACTCGTCATACTTCAAGTTACATGTGCGTTGGCTGATTTCATTCACCCCAGTCACTTACTTATGTAAGCCGCTGGGGATTCGCTCAGTTACCGCCTTCCAGTAATTCGAAATACTTAGGGTATATTATTTCGATTTCGAGTGGATTCGCAGGTTGTAAGGATTCTTCCATACATCATACAAGCAACAACATAGCAAATGTAAGCGCTCTTGTTACAAGATTCATTAAAATTTGTGATAGAGATTCGTCTTTGTCACTAGAACGGGTTAAGCGATTGACAGAGTAAGAAAAGGAGAGGTGTGATGAAAACGGTCGGTGTAGTGCTTAGTGGATGTGGGGTATTTGACGGTGCTGAGATACATGAGTCTGTCTTAACAATCCTGGCATTAGATCGTGCGGGCGCAAGTGTTTTGTTCTTCGCCCCCGATAAACCACAACTGCATGTTATTAATCATGTTACCGGCGAAGAAATGGTCGAGAAACGGAATGTGTTAGTGGAGTCGGCGCGCATTACTCGCGGCCAGATTAAGCCTCTTTCTTTAGCCAATTCAGAGCAATTGGATGCCTTGATTGTACCCGGTGGTTTTGGTGCCGCAAAGAACCTCTGCGATTTTGCAACTCAAGGTTCTGAATGTGTTATTGACCCAGATTTATATAAACTTATTCAATCAATGCATAAGTCAGGTAAACCAATTGGTTTTATGTGTATTGCGCCAGTGATGTTGCCAAAACTGTTGGGTAAACCGATCCGTCTGACAATTGGTAACGATCCCGATACTATTGATGCAATTGAAGTTATGGGTGGAGAGCATGTTATTTGCCCTGCCGATGACGTGGTGGTCGATGCTGAGAATAAAGTGGTCACCACACCTGCCTATATGTTGGCAACATCAATTTCTGAAGCGGCTAAAGGGATTGATAAGTTGGTAACTAAGGTACTGGATTTAACCGAATGACGTTAGCCAGACGCAGATTAAACCAGCTATGGTATTGGGGAAAACGGGGCGTGATCGGCATCGTCACACTGTGGTTGGCGGGCATTTTGATTTTCGCTTTTTTGCCGGTCCCTTTTTCCATGGTGATGATCGAAAGGCAACTGGGCGCCTGGTTGACCGGTGATTTTTCCTATGTAGCGCACTCTGACTGGGTGCCGATGGATGAAATTTCGCCTTACATGGCGCTAGCAGTGATGGCGGCTGAGGATCAAAAATTCCCCGAGCATTGGGGATTTGATGTGGGTGCTATCGAATCGGCACTCTCCCATAATCAGCGCAATCAAAATCGTATCCGAGGTGCCTCGACTTTGTCACAGCAAACAGCGAAAAATCTGTTTCTTTGGGACGGGCGTAGCTGGGTGCGAAAAGGGTTGGAAGTGGGATTGACCGCCGGTATCGAACTGATATGGACCAAGCGCCGTATTCTGACGGTGTATCTCAATATTGCCGAGTTTGGTGAGGGCATTTTTGGTGTGGAAGCCGCTGCACGCCATTTCTTTAATAAACCGGCCAGTAAATTGAGTGCTTCAGAAGCCGCCTTGCTGGCAGCGGTCCTGCCTAATCCACTGCGTTTTAAGGTTAATGCGCCATCAGGTTATGTTATTTCCCGCCAGCAGTGGATTTTACGCCAGATGCGGCAGTTGGGTGGGAAAGACTTCATACAGGCGAATGATTTAGATTAATGGCTTGATGTTTTGGATAGCTAAAAATGGGCCTGGATTTCTCCCGGCCCATAATAGGATTGCTCTTTCTAACTAATTGATTATTTTACAATAGTAAACGCAGTGGTGACGTGCTTAACGCCACTAACCTGGCTGGCAATCTGTGCCGCTGATTGCCCTTCCTGCTGAGTCACCAGACCCAACAAGAACACTTCGCCGTTCTCGGTGGTGACTTTCACATTTGAAGATTTAACTGAATCTGCGGTCAGTAACTGTGAACGAACTTTGGTGGTGATCCAGGTATCCATTGAGGCGGTAGTCAGATCAACCGGCTTGCCTAAGCGCATCTCGTTATACACTTCCGTTGCGCCATCGACACCTGCGGCAATTTGTTTGGCGCGGTTAGACAGCTCTGCGGTTGGCGACTGCCCGGTCAGCAAAACTTTCCCTTGATAAGCGGTCACCACAAAGCGTGTTTGGCTTTTTATCTGCTGATCTTTGCTCAGCGCATTGACGACTCTGGCCTCAAGTGTGCCATCGTCTACCTGAGTGCCGACAGAGCGTGGGTCTGTGGCAGATTTAGTCGCAACGGCTGCGCTGCCGACAACCACGGCACCGACACAGCCTTGCAATAGCAGGGCGCTGAATAGCATGGCAAAAATATAACCAACCTTCATTCGTGCTCCTTTAATCGTCCTGATGAGGAAATAGAGTGTTATCAATTAAGTCACACAAGCAATTCACTGTGAGCATGTGCAATTCTTGAACGCGTGCACTGCGGTGCGAAGGTATACGGATTTCAACATCCTGCTGACCCAACAGGCCAGCCAGCTCACCGCCATCGTAACCGGTAAGGGCAACGATGGTCATATCACGGGTTACAGCTGCTTCGACCGCTTTCACAATATCACGGCTATTGCCACGAGTGGAAATAGCGAGCAAAACATCACCAGCATGGCCGAGTGCTCGTACCTGCTTGGCATAGACCTCATCATGTAAACGGTCGTTGGCAATAGCGGTCAGAACAACATTATCAGCATTTAACGCAATTGCAGGCAGACTTGGTCGTTCTGTTTCAAAACGGTTTATCATGCTGGCGGCAAAGTGCTGCGCGTTAGCCGCTGAAGTCCCATTGCCGCAGCAGAGAATTTTATTGCCGTTGAGCAGTGACTGAACCAACGTCATTGCTGCACGGGATATGGCATCAGGCAAAGCCTCAGCCGCGGCAATCTGGGTTTGAATACTTTCTGTAAAGCAGCCTTTGATTCTATCCAGCACGTTGATTTAATCCACTCAGTAAAATTAATATGCCCTTGGTACTTGAAGCCGCAGGGGTGTTGGCTACGTTCGTTACTCGACTCAGCCAGTGGAGCAATGCAAGTGACGTTAAAAATGGTTTACAACCAATTTGTCATTCTCTTGCCGGCAACCAGCGACTCCAACGTCTTAGGGCATAGCCCGGTAGTAAACCGGAAAAATTGTTAATCCGTATTGAAAGCATTAGGCAGCCACTCTACTTGGCTACCCGTGATGGCAAAAACATCAAAACGGCACGATGTTGTGGCAAAACTGGCGCCTCGCTGTGCCAGCCAAATGGTGGCAGCCCGGAGTAACCGCTGTTGTTTGCTGTGAGTGACGCTGGCAGCAGCGCCACCAAATAGGGCATTACGCCTAAAGCGAACCTCAACAAACACCCAAGTTTCCCCGTCGCGCATAATAAGGTCAATCTCACCACATTGGTAGGTGACATTAGCCGCCTGAAAAATTAAACCAACCCGCTCCAGATAGCTGCGGGCCTGATTTTCGTAATGTGTGCCAGTGTTCCGTTGGCTCATATTCCCTTCGTCCTTGAAGTTGCAGGGGTGTTAGCTACATTCGTTACTCAGCCCGTCCATGGGCCTCGCCTCTGCGAGGCCGCTGCAAGCAGCGTTCAAATCTGTTCCAGACAGATTTGTCACCCGAATCACTTACCTGAGTAAGTTCATCGGGACTCGCTCATTTGCTGCCTACCTGCAACTCCAATGACTTTGGGAATACTCTTTATAATTGAAGTTGCAGGGGTGTTAGCTACATTCGTTACTCAGCCCGTCCATGGGCCTCGCCTCTGCGAGGCCGCTGCAAGCAGCGTTCAAATCTGTTCCAGACAGATTTGTCACCCGAATTACTTTACGCCGCCGGTACTACCATACCTTGACGGTATTGCAACCAAGGCAGCTTACGGGTAATAACACAATCGGCTGATGCCGTTAAATCACCGGTTGTACCGCTGACCTGGAAACCAGGAATTTGGCGCATTTGCGCAAAATGATTCGATAATGTCCACGCATCGATCCCCATGGCGTACAGACGCACCAGCGAATAGTCGTTGGCATATTTAGCCGACGCCTGCTGCATTAGTGCTGGATTAGCACCGGCCATCAATGGAATATCACTAAACTGAATGCCTTCCATCTCCAAACGGTAATCCGGGCCAGCACCGGCCTGATAGCTACGTGAACTGGCAAATAGCGCCGGTTTGCTACGCGAGCTGGTGGCCATATCAATCATTGGTTTAATCAGTGTCAGTTCAGCCGGAGTCGCAATGATATAAACTGCATCAATGTTACCACCAGCGGAAGTGGAAACGACGGGCGCATCTACTGGTGGTGCCGGGATTGTCAGGCCTGCAATGGTGACAGATGCCGGTGCCGCAGCAGGCGTGCCTGAAACGGCAACTGGCTGGCCAGTTAGCCGGATACCCGCACCACTGTTGATAGCTTGTTTCAGTTCAGCAGTTGAACCGAAGTTTTGCTGCAATACTGTTTGCCCACCCTGCTTCTGCCACTCTTCAGCGAAGGCTTTGGCGATACGATCGCCAAAAGTACCGCGCGGGGTCAGCAACAATGGCATTCTTTTCTCCTGTCCCCATAAATGATGCGCGGCATCGCGGGCTTCATCTTCTGGCGATAAGGCGAAGTAACAGATGTTGGGACTGTTAGTACTGGCTTCCGGCTGATTTAATGCCAAAATATTCAATGTACTTGTTGTGGCCTTCAGTTGTTCAACTTCAGGTTTAAGCAGTGGGCCGACAACCAAAGTCGCGCCATCCTGCTGGGCTTGTGCCAGTAATGCCGCAATAGGCTGCGTTGTTGTGTCGTAGACCTTTACCTGTGCATTGTTGGCGGCAACAGGAGCAGCTACCGGCGCCGGTGTGGTAATCGGTGCTACCTCAGCAGGTGTTGCAGCGGCGGTATCAGTTGGCGTGGTTGCTGCTGTATCGGGGGGCGCAGCAGCAGGTGCGGCTACCGGTAACCCATTTTGAGCGGCAGTGAAACCTTGCTGGATAGCATCGGCAAATACCTGTGCCGGGCCACTGAGTGGCAGCAACAGTGCAATTTTCGCCGTCGAGGCCTGGCTGAAGTTACTGATCTGCGTTAATCCCGTTGGCAGGGTTTTCGCTGCCGGGTTTTGAGGATAACGGTTCTGCCAGTCTTTAATAGCGGCTTTCAGTAGCTCGGGATCTTGTTTGTTATCCTGATACACACGCAGTAAATCCAGCCAACCTTGCAGCACGTTTTCATCTGCATTAATCACAATATTGTTCAATTCTTGTGGTGTCAGTTGTGCCAGCGATTGCCAGGTGCCATCAATATTGTCCTGATGGGCTTTATCTTTCAGTAACGGTTCCTGAGCGATAAACGCACGAATCAGTGGCAGAGTGGCTTTACCTTGATTGGCGGCAATTTGCGCCTGATAGAAACGAACTTGCTGGTTAGCCGAGAGTTGGGTCGCATCCAACTTACCAAGAATATCAGCAGCAGCAGGGTTATTTTTCTGCGCAATCAGCAGTTCTGCGGTCAGTAATTGCTGTTCCTGACGTTGCGTATCGCTCAGATTAGCCGGTAGTGTACCGAGCTGTTCTGCCGCCTGAGGCGTTTTCCCTTCACGTAACAGGGCACGAATGGCGAGTAATTGCCAGTCAGCCTTGTTATCATCACCACTCTGTTGCAACTGTTGCAGATAATAATCAGAGTTCGCGCTTGCTTCGTCCTGTATATTTGCGGGTGGCGGCGTCTGTGGCGCTCTGCCTGAACAGGCTGCCAGAATCAGTGCGGCCAGAACTACAGGGACAAGCCCTGCTTTGGAACGAACGAATGTTGAGGAAAGCATACTGTATCCAGTGATGTTTTTTTCAAGATGCTCAATATTAAATCGGTAATTCGGATGAAACAATGAATCAACACGATCGAGCAGTGATTTCTGCATCTACGCTTTATGTGGTACCCACCCCAATCGGTAATTTAGGGGATATTACCCACCGGGCGTTAGAGGTACTGAAAGGCGTTGATTTGATTGCGGCAGAAGATACACGCCATACAGGGTTGTTATTACAGCATTTTGCGATCAACGCCCGCCTGTTTGCACTTCATGACCATAACGAACAACAAAAAGCCGATCATTTGCTGGCGAAACTGCAAGCAGGCCAGAGTATTGCACTGGTTTCAGATGCAGGTACGCCACTTATCAACGATCCGGGCTACCACTTAGTGCGCCGTTGTCGTGAAGCGGGCATCAGGGTGGTGCCACTCCCGGGCGCTTGTGCGGCGATTACAGCACTTTCTGCCGCCGGTATTGCCTCGGATCGTTTTTGCTACGAAGGCTTCCTGCCTGCGAAAACCAAAGGACGTAAGGATACTCTGCAAGCGCTGATTGAGGAACCTCGAACACTGATCTTCTACGAATCAACGCATCGCTTGTTGGAAAGTTTACAGGACATGGTAACCGTACTTGGCCCACAACGCTATGTGGTACTCGCCAGAGAATTAACCAAAACTTGGGAGTCTATCCACGGCGCACCGGTTGGCGAGTTGTTGGCTTGGGTTCAGGAAGATGAAAACCGCCGCAAAGGCGAAATGGTCTTGATTGTCGAAGGACATAAAGTACAAGCCGATGATGCTTTACCGGCCGTTGCGTTACGTACTCTGGCATTATTGCAAAAAGAGTTGCCGCTGAAAAAAGCCGCAGCGTTGGCGGCAGAGATTCATGGCGTGAAAAAGAATGCGCTCTATAAGTACGCACTTGAGCTGCAAGATGGTGCTCAAGAGCAAGCGGAAGATGACATTCAACAGTAATGTGATTATAATCCGCCGCGGAGTTGACCAGACAGTCGCCGCTTCGCTGCCGTCCCTTTCGGGGGGGACAGGTGAAGGGGAGGAAAGTCCGGGCTCCATAGGGCAGGGTGCCAGGTAACGCCTGGGAGGCGCAAGCCTACGACAAGTGCAACAGAGAGCAAACCGCCGATGGCCCGCGTAAGTGGGATCAGGTAAGGGTGAAAGGGTGCGGTAAGAGCGCACCGCACGGCTGGTAACAGTTCGTGGCAGGGTAAACTCCACCCGGAGCAAGGCCAAATAGGGGTTCACATGGTACGGCCCGTACTGAACCCGGGTAGGCTGCTTGAGCCAGTGAGCGATTGCTGGCCTAGAGGAATGACTGTCCACGACAGAACCCGGCTTACCGGTCAACTCCACTCATTCTACAAGACCCCGCTTCGGCGGGGTTTTTGTTTGGTCTTAACGCTTATAGCGTAAGGCATCCACGAACAACGAAAATGCGGTGGTATGCTGTCTGCGGCTCGGATAGTAGAGGTAATAACCGGGGAAAGGCTCACACCACTCTTTCAGCACCCTGATTAGATTGCCACTGGTAATTTTAGCTTTTACCGCATCCTCTGGTACGAATGCCAGACCAAAACCCATGACGGCGGCATCAATGCGTTGTCGCAAACTGTTAAAGGTCAGTTGCCCATCAACACGAACTCTTAATTCATGCCCCTCTTTTTCGAATTCCCACGCATAAAGGCCCCCCATTGTCGGCAGGCGCATATTGATGCAACGATGATTTTGCAGATCTGCCGGAGTGGTGGGTATGCCATATTTAGCCAAATATGAAGGTGAGCCAACGACAGCCATACTCATATCCGGCCCAATCCGTACCGCAATCATATCTTTTGCTACCTGTTCTCCAAGGCGGATGCCGGCATCAAACCGCCCGCTGACAATGTCAGTTAAGGTGTTATCGACCGTGATTTCCACATTAATGTCCGGGTAATCGGCGAGAAATGATTTCAGTACCGGCCAGAGGGTCGAGTCCACGGCATGCTCGCCAGCAGTAACGCGAATATTCCCCGCAGGCCGCTCGCGCATTTCGCTTAAGGCATCCAGCTCACTCTCAATTTCTGCAAAACGTGGTCCCAGACTATTTGCCAGTCTTTCGCCCGCTTCTGTCGGGGCAACGCTGCGAGTCGTGCGGGTCAATAAGCGAAGCTCAAGTCGTTCCTCCAACCCACGAATGGAATGACTTAAGGCCGATTGTGAAACCCCCAGTTTTGCCGCCGCTTTGGTGAAGCTTCGCTCCTTGGCAACCATAAGAAAGGAAATTAAATCGTTAAAATTCTCTTTTAACATCAGTCTCTATACCTGTTTATCTGCCTGTGTGTTCCAGTATAAATAAATTTATGAGTTAAATTCATATACACATGCGCATTTATCCATCTAATCCTCTGCTCGGACATTTGCTACCTTTTTTGCTACCGACATTTATTTAATGAATGCCTCGTAATGACAAATAAATTACAAGTAGGAGTAAAAGAAATGCAAAAGCGCACATTGGGTCGCAGTAATCTCGACGTGTCCGCCATGGGCTTAGGCTGCATGGGGATGAGTTTCAGTTATGGTCCGGCCGCCGATAAACAGGAGATGATCTCTTTGTTGCACAAAGCGGTGGACCTTGGCGTGACATTCTTCGATACCGCAGAGGTCTACGGGCCTTACACCAATGAAGTATTATTGGGTGAGGCGCTGGCACCTCTGCGCGATAAAGTGGTGATTGCGACCAAATTTGGTTTTCAGGCTGATCCGAACGGCGGGCCAAAATGGATCGGTTTAAACAGCCGACCAGAGCATATTAAAAAAGTGGCGGAAGCCTCACTCAAACGGCTGAAAACGGATGTTATTGATCTGTTTTATCAACATCGCGTCGATCCCAATGTACCCATTGAAGATGTGGCCGGTGCAGTACAGGATTTAATCAAAGAGGGTAAAGTAAAACACTTTGGTTTATCTGAAGCTGGGGCGGCGACCATTCGCCGAGCTCACGCTGTTCAGCCGGTAACCGCCCTGCAAAGTGAATACTCATTATGGTGGCGTAAGCCGGAGCAAGAAATCATACCAACGCTGGAAGAACTTGGCATTGGTTTGGTGCCTTATAGCCCACTGGGTAAAGGTTATCTGACGGGTAACATGAATCAATCAACCCAGTTTGCCAGTGATGATTTTCGTAGCACGTTACCACGATTTACTCCCGAAGCCTTGGCCGCTAATCAGGCGTTAATCACCTTGATTCAGCAGGTCGCTCACCAAAAGGGTAGCTCGCCTGCGCAAATCGCTCTTGCCTGGTTGCTGGCGCAGAAACCCTGGATTGTACCGATCCCCGGTACGCGCAGACTGAATCGGTTAGAAGAAAATATTGGTGCGGTGAATGTAGAGTTGACCACTGCTGATCTGCAACAGATTAATAACGCGGCTGCACAAGTAACGATAATGGGTGATCGCTATCCCGAAACATTGGAGAAGCTTACTGGATTGTAATTTGTTCGCTTAATATCAGAGCAGAAATAGAGGCAGGATTGCTACTTTACAGGCCTATACTCTCTAGGTAGCAATTTCCTTGAAACTAACTTTCCCTATACTCAAACCGTTTACCCTCGACGTTTTTTAAGGTTTATCGAGCTTCAAATCACAGTGTTTATGATACCGGAGATACATCATGACGATAAAAGTTCTCGGTTATGCAGCCAAATCCGCACAAGTTCCCCTTGCCCCACTCGAGTTTACCCGTCGCGATCCGCGTCCTGATGATGTGGTGATGGATGTGCTCTATTGCGGTGTCTGTCACTCAGACCTGCATCAGGCGCGTAACGACTGGGGGTTCAGCAGCTATCCGCTGGTACCCGGGCATGAAGTGGTTGGGCAAGTCACCGCCGTGGGTAAAAGTGTCACGAAATTCAAGGTGGGTGATTTTGCCGGAATTGGCTGCATGGTGGACTCCTGCCGAGTGTGCCAACCCTGTCAACAGGGTCTGGAGCAGTATTGTGCAGAGGGCAATGTGCAAACTTACAATGGTGTTGATCGTCACGACCATACACCAACCTATGGTGGCTACTCACAATCCATTGTAGCTTCTGAAGATTTTGTGCTGAAAATGCCTGCTGGTTTGGATTTGCAAGCTGCCGCGCCACTACTGTGCGCCGGTATTACCACCTGGTCGCCGCTGCGCCATTGGAAAGTGGGTAAAGGCAGTAAAGTCGCGGTAGTTGGCTTGGGTGGCTTGGGTCATATGGCATTAAAGCTGGCGAATGCATTAGGGGCTGAAGTGACGCTCTTTACCCGTTCACCGAGTAAAGAGGCTGATGCTCGTCGTTTAGGTGCACATCATATTGTGTTATCCACCGATGATGCACAAATGGACGCGACCAAAGGGCAATTCGATCTGATTATCGATACCGTGCCTTATGTCCATGATATCAACCCGTACATGCCGACACTGAATGTGGATGGCACCCTGGTATTTGTTGGTTTTCTTGGTGATCTTAGCCCAATGATAAACACCATGCCATTGATTCTGGCACGGCGTTCGGTGGCCGGTTCATGTATTGGCGGCATTGCTGAAACACAGGAAATGCTCGATTTCTGTGCTGAACACGGCATTGCTTCAGATATAGAGATGATCAAGATTCAGGATATCAACGACGCCTATGAGCGGATGCTGAAAAGCGATGTGAAATACCGTTTCGTGATCGATATGGCGTCGTTAAAACCGTAATTATACTGGGAGTCACGCGGGGGGAACCTCGCACTTTTCCCATTAAATCTTAGCTGGCGTGCTCGCCCATATTCACGCAGGCAAATCGATGAGCAGGGCACGCAGCGGCGTTTCAGCTTTAATCACCAGATGCCGTTCTTCTTGTACAAAAGCACCATCACCGCAGGTCAGGCGCTGAGTTTCACTGGCTTGCGGCCCATCCACCGTTACTGTTCCGTGAATGGATTGCAGATAAGCCCTTGGGCCGTGTAGGTCAATGGTGTACTGTTCGCCCGCGGCTAAATCCAGATGATGAATCCATACTTGCTGACGCAGTTTTAGGCTGCCCTGCTCACCGTCAGGAGACGCTAGTAGCCTTAGTGGCTGCGTGCATAATGACAGGTGCTGGGCGGGATTGCTTTCCTGCTCAGGGCAGGCATTGAGCCATAACTGAATGCGAGTTAATGGCTTATCAGTACTCAAATTATGCTCGCTATAGCTGACACCTGATTGAGCAGAAAAGAGCAACACATCGCCAGTTTTACCGCGCACATAGTTACCCAGACTATTTCGATACTCAGCCTCACCTTGTAAAATCAGGTTTAAAATATCAACCTGCGGATAAGTTCGTGGTTGAAATGAGGATCCCGGTGCTAACACTTCCTGATTCAAAACGCGCAGTGAGGCATAACCCAATAGCTTCGGGTCAAAATAGTGGCCGAATGAGAAAGTATAACGGGCTTGGAGCCAACCATAGTCAGCTTGCCCGCACTGTTTTGCTGTTCTGCATGTGATCATGACAATGATTGCCCTATCCTGATATTAATTGATAAAGAGATGGTAAGCGTCTGGACGACGGATTGTTAGCCAGTTAATCTGGTCGCTATATTCAAATTTCCTGATTGAGAAAATGATGGCCAAAGATCGGGCGCTAACGTTAGAAGCATTGAGAGTAATGGATGCTATTGACCGCCGTGGTAGTTTTGCCGCGGCGGCTGATGAATTGGGACGGGTACCTTCTGCGCTGAGCTATACCATGCAGAAACTTGAAGATGAGCTTGATGTGGTGTTGTTCGACCGCTCCGGGCATCGCACCAAATTTACCAATGTTGGGCGGATGCTACTGGATCGCGGGCGGGTGTTACTGGAGGCCGCAGACAAACTGACTACCGATGCTGAGGCACTGGCGCGCGGCTGGGAAACACATATCACGATTGTCAGTGAGGCATTGTCTCCGGCATGGAAACTGTTCCCGTTGATCGACAAACTGGCGCTCAAAGCTAATACTCAGGTCTCCATATTTACCGAAGTATTGGCCGGGGCATGGGAACGGTTGGAGCAAGGGCGGGCTGATATCGTCATTGCGCCCGATATGCATTTCCGTGCATCTTCAGAGATTAACAGCCGTAAACTGTACAAAGTGACCAGTGTCTATGTTGCCAGCCCAGACCACCCCATTCATTTGGAACCAGAACCTCTGTCAGAACTGACCCGAGTGAAATACCGTGGTGTCGCTGTAGCGGATACCGCTCGTGAGCGGCCAGTTATCACGGTGCAATTGCTGGATAAACAGCAACGTTTGACGGTCAGCACCATCGAAGATAAGCGGCGGGCCTTATTAGCTGGTTTGGGTGTGGCGACCATGCCCTATGAAATGGTAGAAAAAGACATTGAAGCGGGCCGTTTACGGGTTGTCGGGCCAGAGTTCAGCCGTGAGGCCGATATTATTATGGCATGGCGGCGCGACAGTATGGGGGAGGCTAAGTCGTGGTTCCTGCGAGAAATCCCTAGATTGTTCGCTAATAAGTAAACGGCTACTGCGCGTCGTCATACTGAGATTGTGCAGTGCTCACAATCCTCACGTACTACGTGTACGCTCCGGTTTTTCCGCGCTGTACGCACTTAGTCTGACTTAGCTCGCTACGCCTTAAGCTGTTATGGCTACTGCGCGTTAATCTGTTAATAAAGTGAAACGTGTATCTCGTCCATGTGGCTCCAGCAGGTCTTGCTGTGGGCCGATGGAGATAATCCCGTAAGGGTTTATAGTGCCGTGGCTGCGATAGTAGTGATTGCGGATATGGGCAAAATCTACTGTTTCAGCGACGCCTTGAATTTGATAAATATCGCGTAAAAAGCCATATAAGCTGAGATAATCGCTGATACGGCGCTTATCACATTTGAAATGAGTGACATATACCGGATCAAAACGCACCAATGTGGTCCATAAACGCAAATCCGCTTCCGTCAGTTGGCCTCCAGTCAGATATCGCTGTTTCGCCAGAATCTGTTCCAGCTTGGCCAATGCATCAAATAAGGTATTAACTGCCTCGTCATAGGCTTCCTGTGTAGTGGCGAATCCCGCCTTATACACCCCATTATTGACCTGATCGTAAACCCACCCGTTGATATCATCAATATTACTGCGTAACGCTGTAGGGTAATAATCCCCCGCCTTGGCGCCGACGCCATCAAAAGCAGTATTGAACATACGAATGATATCGGCAGATTCATTGCTAACGACTGTCTGTTGCTGCTTATCCCATAACACCGGAACGGTTACCCGCCCGCTATAATTTGCATCGGCGCGCAGATAAAGCTGATAGAGATAGTCAAGATGATAGAGTTCGTCGCCGGTGGCGGCAGGGAAATCATTAGCGAAGGTCCAGCCATTCTCCAGCATCAGTGGATGTACCACAGAAACTGAAATCAGTGACTCTAAGCCTTTCAGTGTGCGCATGAGTAAAGTGCGGTGTGCCCATGGGCAGGCAAGAGAAACATACAGATGGTAACGGTGTGCTTCGGCTTTAAAGCCAGCTTTACCTTGTGGGCCCGCCTGCCCATCAGCAGTCACCCAATTGCGGAACTGTGAGGTACTGCGTTTGAAATGGCCACCGGTAGATTTTGTGTCGTACCAGATGTCTTTCCACATGCCGTCTACGAGCTGTCCCATCCAATCCCCCGTGTTCTTGAAATTGTAGCGTTGTTAGCTGCTCTTATTCACCCGAATCACTTACCTGAGTAAGTTCATCGGGATTAATGAGCCTCATCCTTGAGGCTCACCCTACGGCTAGCCTATAAATGCTGTTCAAATTGGAAACCAATTTGTCATTCGCTTGCTGCCTGACTGCAACTCCAATTACTTTGGGGATTGCATTTTATAGTATAGCCTTACCACTTCTTACCCAGCAGGCGGTCAATACTGAAACCACCCGGGCCGGCAACCGCCAACACAATGAAACCGCCAGCGATGGTTAGGTTTTTCATGAACATCAACTGGTTAACCCCTTCCGCAAAGTTAGTGTGGAAGATAAGTGCCGTCAGAATAGTGAAACCCGCGGTGAACAGTGCAGTGGTACGGGTCAGGAAACCAAACAAAATTGCCAGACCGCCGCCAAATTCCAGCAAAATGGTCAATGGTAGGAAGAAGCCTGGGACACCCATCGCTTGCATATATTGTTGCGTGCCAGCATAGGCATCACCCATTTTGCCGTAACCGGCTACAATAAACAGAATCGGCATCAGAATGCGTGCTACCAACAGGCCAGTATCTTGTAATTTGTTCATCGACGACTTCTCCAAAAAGTTGTTCTATTAATGCCTGGCATCTGCGGGCGTTAATGGTTAATCAAAGGTGCTTGTGTGTGGTCGCTTGCCGGTGTTATCCCGCAAACTCCCTGAGTTGATGAGAGAATGTTAGTTGAGAAGTTGAGAAGTTGTTAGCAAGTAAAACTGTCTGTTTTTATCAAAAAAACTGAAGTGTAAGCAGATTAAAGCCGAAAAACGGTCTGTTTAGGCATAAGAAATGGGGAAGGGCAGTCAGTAGCCCGCATGAGATACCGATATGCCACCAAGTGAAGTAACGGCAGGTTAACGTAAGAGAAAAGTGTTACGAAAAAATCGGATAGTTCCCCATAACCCAACCGCCCGACGCGACCAGCGGATGAATTTACTCGGGTGGCGGATACCGTATAGCGCGACCAGGCTGGAGCCAATCATCAAATATTTTCGCATACCGACGATTTGTGCCCAACCGCGATCATAAGGTGCAGTGACCTCAAGCCAATGTGCGGCGCTGTTGGCGAGATCCAGACGTTGCTGCTGGATCTCATGTAACAATGCGGCCTTTTCCTGTGCTAATTTACGGCGGCTCAACGCTCTTTCTCCAATAACTCGCGATCCGTTTCCAGTTGCTTACGGGTAGAACCCAGCAGTGTGGAGCGGCGCGCCTTGGTGAGAGTCCAGATAATACCGATTATCGCTAGTGCTAATAGCACGGCAGTGGTAGTGCCAAGCGCCATTAAACGATAGGCAGGATCAATACCCCATATGACTAATACCAGCAGACTCATCAACCCGAAAGCGGTAAACAGCAAGGTAATCCCTGCCATCATCAGCAACTGAACCAGTGTTGCTTTTTCCTCTTCCAGCTCAATAGCAGCCAGACGTACACGGGTTTCAACCATGCCTACCACAATGGTAGCGATACGATGAACAGTATCGAGGACCCCTTTACCGGGGCCCTGAGTGTGAGGAAGCTCAGCCATAATCAGCGGCGAGACAACAGAACGCCTAACACCACGCCGACAGCAGCACCGATGCCTACGCCAGTCCAAGGATTGTCGTGAACATAGGTATCTGCTTTATCAGCAATTTCTTTAGTTTGGGCTGCGATTTTATCGCCGGTTTCGCTCAGACGCTCGCGAGTATCTTTCAACGCGCTTTCCGCTTTGGCTCGCAGCTTTTCTAACTCAGCTTTCGGCTTATCGGTCGAAGTTTGCAGCACTTCTTCCAAAGTATCTGCCAGTGACTTAAGTTCAGCGCGTAAATGTTCAGAGGTTTTATCTTGTGGCATGTAATAGCTCCTTAACATAACTGAGGTGAATACATAACGTAGCGAATATTTTACAAGGTTAAAAGGTTAATAATCTTAAATAACCCTGATGAGTCGCCATTCTCGTATTTAAAACCGGAGTTGCTACTTTTGTGCCTGAGCTTGCTTTAACTCAGCTTGTGCTTCCACTAACTTCTTCTGCTGCTTGGTAATTTTGCTAGCATCACCTTTTTGCTGAGCCTCTTTTAACTCTTGCTGACGCTCAGTGACTTTGTGCTGCTTTTGTCTGATTTTTTGTTGTCGTTCGGCCTTTAGGCTCTCCGCCGTGCAATTGCTCTTTACTTCTTTTAAGGCTGTTGCCAGACCAGCAGCGCGGCGGGTATTGCCATGTTGTTTGGCATAATCTATCTGTTGTTGGATTTCTTTGGCTTTTATATCGCATTCATTGTCTACCACTGCCTGAGCAACATTACAAAACACGACAATGGGTAAAACCAACAGGAGAGAGTGACGTAACAACATAGTATTGCTTCCTTTTACAGCAAGAGTCAGGGACGAAACAGGTTGCCGTGAATGTTTAAGCATAGCGCTGAATTATGTGATACCCAAGTTTACCACAGGATTTTTTATAGATTAATCAGATATCAGCGGAATAAATGGACGAAAAACAAGAGATGACTACGGGGATTTCGCTCCCCGCAGCAATAATTATCCCACTTTCTGTGGGGTATTTCTGAATGCAGGCAACAGACGCTGACGTTTCTTGGACTCGCTCGAGACAATCACATAACCACTCGGCAAGATATCCTGTAAAACGACAATGGCTTCTTTCTGCTGTTCTGGGGATTCCAGGCTCACCACCAGGCTATCATCCTCTGGAGTGATGCTTTTTATCCGAATTCCACGTTGATCGAGATGTTGATACAGATAAAACCCATCAGGCAAGGACAACCCCTGTTGGTTAGGTCGAATTTTCAACGCACTTTCTGTGCGCAAAATGATCGGCGTAAACAACAGGGCTGCCAGCAACAACGCTGTAACTGGCAGGATAAGATAGTGCCAGACCGGGCGGCCGAAACGGCCCCTGAGGTTGATCACTCTGGCTTACCTTTATTATTGTCATTGCTATCGGCAACCGGCGGCGTATTTTTTTTGCGCCAAAGCACATATAAAGAACCAAACAAGCCAATCACCAATAGTGCCAGTGGCAATAACATCAGGACGAACATCACTTCGTCTTCATATTTTAGGAATACGGGGGTTTTACCAAAGGCAAAGCCCATGGTTGTCAGGATCAATACCCACAGGAAACCGCTCATCCAGTTGAAGAACTGAAAACGGGCGTTGTTCAGGCCTGAAAGTCCGGCAATAGTTGGCAACAAGGTACGCACAAATGCCAAGAAACGGCCTACCAGTAGGGCTGATAAACCATGGCGATGGAACAAATTATGGGCGCGCTGGTGGTAATGAGCGGGTAGATGAGACAACCAGCCCTGTACTACTTTCGTATTCCCCAGCCATCGACCCTGAATATAACTGACCCAGCATCCAAGGCTGGCGGCAGTAGTCAATACCACGAGGGTCACAGGGAAACTCATTGCACCTTTTGCAATCAGTACACCAACCAGAATCAGCAGACTATCGCCCGGTAAAAAGGCTGCTGGCAGCAAGCCATTCTCCAGGAAAAGTATGACAAACAGCAGGATATAAATGGCCCATACCAGAGACGGGTTCGCGAGTGTCTCATAGTCTTGTGCCCATAGAGCATGTAAGAGTTCTTTAATGATATCCATCTGGTATTCCTAAAACGTCATTGTTGTATACCCTTCTTACCTGACGTTGCAGCGGCGCTTTCTTACCCGAATCACTGAGATGCTAATCAATGGGCGGGATTCGTTCGTTTTGCCTGACTGCAATACCAATTACTTTGGGTATATTCGTTAGTTTATAAACACGACTCGCAAAAATAACGGATGGCTTTTCGTGTTTAAGCGATGGTTTTGATAAATGTGTTAAAAACAAACCAATTCGCTGATATCAATAGGTAAATATACTTCTCGCTGTAACTGCCTGGACAGCTACGACAACTGACCATCATGGTGGTAGGTAAGCATCCCGCTATATTGAATATTACTCTCTTTCCAGCCACCCACACGATTTTGCTGTGTCGATACATGGAACATCCAGTTGGAGTAGTTAAGCAGTGGCAGTGATTGCCTCGGCTGTTTATATATTTCATCCGCCCGACTGTTGCGAGACATCGGCAGATATGCCCCAGACCATGAGTTATTGGCCAACGACGGATTGGCTGAGCCAGTAAACTTGGTGGCACCCAGCCGATTCTTTATGGCCGTTTTTTTGACCGGCAAACCCATCAGACGTAATTGGGAGGAGATGACCTTATTTTGCAGGTGCAGGTAAGGTGAGAATGCACTTACAGATGATGGCGTGTCGCTAACATCGTGGTGGTCATGATAAACAGAACTCAGCGCTGAGAGCGCCATGCCGGATGGGGTAGAATGAGTGGGCGATAGCAGGTTGCCGGAGACCGAACCGGCCCAGCCAGACACTGCAATAAATAGAGCAAACAACCAGCGCATGTTTTTGCGTTTCGCTCCCAAAGCACCCAAGTAAAAAAGTGCTGCCACTTTAGCAAAATAGCGGGATATGAAACAGGGAAATATAGAGACCTACTGGGTGTTTATTAAGCAATGGTTTAAAAATAGGCTTGATACTGACGTTTGTTGACAGAAGTCGACATTTACTGACTACAAAGCAGCATAATCAGACCGGGAAGAGAAAGAAAAGAATCAGTTTCTCTTCCCATGGCCTGCAACAATCCGGGCAAGGATCAGCTTTTACTATTCGCGACCATATTGTTATTCATCATCAGATTATCGAGATGAACAACGGGGTTTTCTGTGAATAAATAACGATCCACATTAAATTCAAAATCATCGGTAGTAGCACGAAACAGCATCTGCTTGGTATTTTCCAGATGTTGCCACATAGCAAGTTTACTGGCGTAAGGATCTTTACGCATCAGTGCCTCAAGGATCCTGTCGTGATCTTCGCACCAGCTCTCGATCGATTTATCATCGATATGCTCATGCAATTTGATCCAGTAAGGGTTATGTACCCGCTGGCTCCACATTTTTTCGACAATCGTTGCCATGGCGGTATTTTGGGTGGCCAGAGCAACCTGCACGTGGAATTTCAGATCCCATTGTGAATCACGGAAGCGATCTTCCTGGCGCGCATGCTTTTGGATCTCGATTAATTGCACGATATCTTGCCGCGTAACCTGAGTGGCGGCAAATTCAGCAATATTACTTTCGATCAACTGGCGGGCCTGTAATAGCTCAAAGGGGCCTGCGGTGGCGAATTCAATGCTGTGGTTGGGCATCACGAGGTGCTTTTGCTGATTCGACATCACGTGGATGCCGGAGCCTTTACGCACTTCGACGTAACCCTCTACTTCCAGCATGATAATCGCTTCACGGACCACGGTGCGGCTGACATTCATCTCTTCTGAAATGTAGCGTTCTGCCGGCAATTTATCCCCCACCGGATAAACACCCGCTTCGATGCGCTGCTTTAACTCTGCGGCTAACTGCTGGTACAACCGTCTGGTTTCTGTGAATTCCATGATTAAGGCTCTTGGGATCAATTGAGGCAGCAAATTTTGCGGCTCATTTTGTCTGGAAGGCATGATATCCCGAACGAGATACAATTGGACTTGTTATACCACTTATCCCTATTGGGTTCTAGTCATTGCTATCACAGTTGTGATGGAAAATACGCCCTAAACTCAGGGCAAAGAAGAAGTAAAAAGCCCGGTAAATGATTACCGGGCTGGAGTCGAACCAATGGCTCAATAATGACTAGTCAGATTAGTTCTGTCCGGCAGGTGCCTGTTGTATCGGATCGATTGCAGGTTCAACCGCCGGGCGGTTTTGCAGTACCGTCCAGATAACCACTACTGCTAACACATCAAATACCGCCAGTGCAGCAAACAGCGGGCTGAAGCCCATGGTGTCTGCCAACGCACCCACCACCAGAGCGAACATGGTACTGGCAGTCCAGGCCGCCATACCGGTTAACCCGTTGGCGGTGGCCACTTCGTTACGACCAAATACGTCGGAAGATAGCGTAATCAGTGCGCCGGACAGTGATTGGTGAGCAAAGCCCCCAACACACAGCAGTGCGATAGCGGCATAAGGGCTAGTGAACAGGCCGATAGTCCCCGGTGCAATCATTAACAGACCACCCATTGTTACCACCAACTTACGGGAAACAATCAGGTTAACTTTGAAGTGTTTCTGGAACAACGGCGGCAGGTAGCCACCCAAAATACAGCCTAGATCGGCAAACAGCATTGGCATCCAGGCGAACATGGCGATTTCTTTCAGGTTAAAGCCATAGGCTTTAAACATGAATAGCGGGATCCAAGCGTTAAATGTTCCCCAAGCTGGTTCTGCCAAGAAACGCGGGATCGCAATGCCCCAGAACTGACGGTTACGGATAATCTGCAATGCAGACATCTTTTTCGCGTTAGCAGTGGAGTGCTGTGCTTCCTGACCACTGAGGATGTATTCACGTTCTTCATCAGTCAGTTTTTTCTGGTCTTTCGGGTGTTTGTAGAGGATTAACCAGGCAATAGCCCAAATCAGACTGAGCACACCGGTGATGATAAATGCCATCTGCCAACTGTGCATCACGATAGCCCACACCACTAGTGGTGGTGCAATCATGCCGCCGATAGAGGAACCGACGTTAAAATAACCTACAGCAATGGAGCGTTCTTTTGCCGGGAACCATTCGCTACTAGCCTTCAGGCCCGCTGGGATCATAGCAGCCTCTGCCATACCTACCGCACCACGAGCGATAGCTAAACCGCCCCAACTGCTGGCTAACGCGGTACTCATACAGAAGATGGCCCACATAATGGCAAACATGGCATAGCCCACTTTGGTGCCCATCACATCCAGAACATAACCGGCTACCGGTTGCATCAGGGTGTAAGCAGCAGAATAAGCGGCAATGATGTAAGAGTATTGCTGTGTCGTGATATGTAACTGCTCTTGCAACGTCGGTGCGGCAACCGCAATAGCATTACGTGTTAAGTAACCCAATATGGTGCCGACGGTGACCAAAGCGATCATGTACCAGCGTAAGCCTTTAATTTTACGCATCATTTATAACTTTCTCCCAGTCTAAGATTACTGCTATGAAGCGCGACCTGTAGCGGCGTCTCATGGCGCAATTTGGTCCAACCTACATCGCTGTGCATGTGGTGGTACCCGACCCTGCTTAATTGACGTTACAGCGGTGTTAGCTGCTCTCATTCCCCCGCATCACTGACTGGAATCAGTTTTGCCGGATTCACTCGTTTGCCGCCGACCTGTAACACCAATTACGTTGGGTCATACCTTCTTATTGGCGTTGAGGCTACGTGCTGTCACGAGCTTCAACTGCTTTGGGTATCCCTTCCTATTGAGAGCAACTGTGCTGTAGCTGCTCTCATTCTTGCTTGTGTCTTCCCGCTTGGGTCAAATCAGCGCATTTGATAGAGCAATGCGGATGAGATGACAGAGGGCGACGCAACAATAACTTGTCATACAGATTTAAAAGTTGAGTGATATCACAAAAACCACTTTTCAATTAGGGAATAATAGAACCCGACAGACTTAGTGCCGCAAGGGGCTAAATAGATTATAAATGTTGAGTATTTGTTCTTTTTGTTAGGTTTTTGCGATCTCTATCGATAAAAAAATGCTGGACGATAGATGAAATTGGTGTGATAACTTCGCGATAACAGAGAGCAGTGCTCTAAGATGTACTCAAGTGAGGAACCTAATATGTCGCAGTTTTTGACCGAAGACTTTTTGCTGGACACCGAATTCGCCCGTCGTCTGTATCATGACTACGCAAAAGATCAGCCGATCTTTGATTATCATTGCCATTTACCCCCTGAACAGATCGCAGAAAACTACCGCTTTAAGAATCTGTATGACATCTGGTTGAAAGGTGACCACTATAAATGGCGTGCTATGCGGACTAATGGTGTAGCAGAACGTTTGTGTACCGGCGATGCCAGTGATCGTGAGAAGTTCGAAGCTTGGGCTGCCACGGTTCCACATACTATTGGTAACCCGCTGTATCACTGGACTCATCTTGAATTGCGCCGTCCATTTGGTATTACAGGTAAATTATTATCTCCTGCAACGTCAGAAGAGATCTGGCAACGCGGTAACGAATTACTGGCTCAGGACAGTTTCTCTGCGCGCGGCATTATGCAGCAGATGAATGTAAAAATGGTCGGTACCACTGATGACCCGATTGATGACCTACGCCACCATAAAGCTATTGCTGCTGATGGCAGTTTCAACATCAAAGTGTTGCCAAGCTGGCGTCCAGATAAGGCCTTCAACATTGAAGCCGCTGGTTTTAATGACTACATGCAACGCTTGGAAGCTGCCGCTGATACCTCTATCAGCCGCTTTGCCGATCTGTGCACGGCACTGAACAAACGGATGGACCACTTTGCTGCGCACGGCTGTAAAGTATCGGATCATGCCTTGGACGTCGTGGTCTACGGTGAAGCAGATGAAACCACGTTGGATGCGATTCTGGCGCGCCGTCTGGCCGGTAATCAGCCCACTACTGAAGAGATCGCCCAGTTTAAAACCGCAGTGTTGCTATTCCTGTCTGGCGAATATCACCGCCGTGAATGGGTGCAGCAATACCACATCGGCGCTCTGCGTAACAATAACAGCCGCATGTTTAACCTGGTGGGGCCGGATATCGGTTTTGATTCCATCAATGACCAACCACTGGCGCAGCCACTGTCCCGTCTGTTGGATGCTCAGGGCCTGCGTAATGCATTACCAAAAACCATCCTTTACTGCCTGAACCCACGTGATAACGAAGTTATCGGCACGATGGTTGGCAACTTCCAGGGCGAAGGTGCTGCGGGGAAAATGCAGTTCGGTTCCGGCTGGTGGTTTAACGACCAGAAAGATGGCATGCAACGCCAAATGACCCAACTGGCACAACTTGGTTTGCTAAGCCGCTTCGTTGGCATGCTGACGGATAGCCGCAGCTTCTTGTCTTATACGCGCCATGAATACTTCCGTCGCATCCTGTGCCAGATGATTGGTCGCTGGGTGGAAGATGGCGAAGCTCCGGCAGATATTGAACTGCTGGGTTCAATGGTGAAAAACATCTGTTTCGATAACGCGAAGCAATATTTTGCCATCGAGCTGTAATCGCTTTGAATAACAAATAACAGGGCCGGTTAGCGGCTCTGTATAACTCTAACTCATTATTTATTTAACGCCCGGCTGCACTGCGGTAAAGACCTTCTCTACAAAGAAAGGATTGCCTGCAAAGCACGGACTGTCAGTAATGCCGGTCCATGGCTGTATGCGTTATGAGGTGAACCCTGATGCAAACTCTAAACCGTCGTGACTTTCCCGGCCGTAGCCACCCTGACAAGATCATTCAATTTGGCGAAGGTAACTTCCTGCGTGCTTTTGTTGACTGGCAGATTGATTTACTCAATGAACACACCGATCTGAATGCCGGGATCGTGGTGATCCGCCCGATCGATACTGATTTTCCACCGTCACTCAGTACTCAGGATGGTCTGTACACTGCGGTGATCCGTGGTTTGAATGAGCAGGGCGCAGCGGTGCGTGAATCCCGCCTGATCCGCTCAGTTAACCGTGAGATCAATATTTACCGTCAGTTCGATGAATATTTGGCGCTGGCCCGCGATGCCAATATCCGCTTTATGTTCTCAAATACCACCGAAGCGGGTATTGCCTGGAATGAAGCCGACCAATTCAGTGACGCACCCCCAAGCTCTTTCCCGGCTAAATTGACCCGTTTACTGTTTGAACGTTTCGAGCATTTTGCCGGTGCCGCAGATAAAGGTTGGGTGTTACTGCCTTGCGAACTGATTGATTACAATGGTGAAGCACTGCGCGAACTGGTGTTGCGTTATGCCAGTCACTGGCAGTTACCTGCCGCTTTCACCCAGTGGTTAACGGAAAACAATACTTTCTGTTCAACGCTGGTTGACCGCATCGTTACAGGCTATCCGAGTGATGAAGTGGCTGCCTTACAGACCGAACTGGGTTATCAGGACAGCTTCCTGGATACCGCAGAATACTTCTATCTGTTTGTTATTCAAGGGCCAAAAGAACTGGCTCAGGAACTGCGCCTCGATCAGCTTGAGCTGAACGTGCGTATCGTTGATGACATCAAACCCTATAAAGAACGCAAAGTTGCCATTCTGAACGGTGCACACACCGCGCTGGTACCCGTGGCATACCTCTCTGGGCTGGACACTGTCGGCCAGACGATGGATGACGCACAAATCAGCAGCTTTGTAGAGAAAACCATTACCGAAGAGATTGTACCGGTATTGGATTTACCAGAAGACGAATTATTGTCGTTCTCGCAAGCGGTATTAAGCCGGTTCCGCAACCCGTTCATTCAGCATCAACTGCTGTCTATCGCCTTGAATGGTATGACTAAATTCCGTACGCGTATTTTGCCACAGTTGCTAACCTACCAGCAGCAGCAAGGTAAGTTACCACCGCGTCTGACCTTTGCTCTGGCAGCCCTTATCGCCTTTTACCGTGGTGAGCGTGAGGGTCAAACTTACCCGTTGCAGGATGATGCTCACTGGCTGGAACGCTTTTCCACCTTGTGGAGTGGTGTAAAACACAGTGATATCACTCTGGCTGAGTTAGTTAACAGCGTACTGTCTGATGCGACCCATTGGGGGCAGGATTTGACCGCCGTTCCACAACTGGCCAACCAGGTGACAGAGCAACTGCAAACAATCATTGATCGTGGCATGAGAGCTGCGGTAGCGGCCTATAGCTAAAGGTTTAACTATGCAAAGTATTATAAAAATTCACCCGCTGGATAATGTTGCTGTCGCACTGCAAGACCTGGCCGCAGATGAAGTCATTGAAACCGGTGAGCTCAGCGTTAAGCTGGCTCAGCCGGTGGCCCGTGGCCATAAGTTTGCTTTAACAGCGATCGAACCGGGTCAGATGATCGTTAAGTATGGTTTGCCTATTGGCCATGCATTAATTCTCATCCAACCGGGCGAACATATTCATTCGCAAAATGCCAAGACTAACCTCAGTGATCTGGATGAGTATCAATATCAGCCGGAATTCAGTGACCTGCCACCACAAATGGCAGATCGTGAGGTACAAATCTACCGTCGTGCTAACGGTAATGTGGGGATTCGCAACGAATTGTGGATAGTGCCGACTGTTGGTTGCGTGAATGGCATCGCCCGCCAAATCCAGCAGCGTTTCCTGAAAGAGACTCAGGATGCAGAAGGTATTGATGGTGTTTATCTGTTCAGCCACCCATTCGGTTGTTCACAACTGGGTCAGGATCATGAAAATACCCGTACCATGCTGCAAAACATGGTACGTCACCCTAACGCGGGTGCGGTGCTGGTGATTGGCCTGGGTTGTGAAAACAATCAGGTAGATGTTTTCCAAACTACGCTGGGCAAGGTTGATGAAGATCGCGTGCACTTTATGGTCTGCCAGCAGCAGGATGATGAAGTTGAAGCCGGTTTAGAGCATTTACATGCGCTCTATCAGGTGATGCGTAATGACCAACGGGTGCCGGGCAAACTGAGTGAACTGAAATTTGGTCTGGAATGTGGCGGCTCTGATGGTTTGTCCGGTATTACGGCTAACCCTCTGCTGGGGCGCTTCTCTGACTATGTTATTGCGAATGGCGGAACTTCTGTACTGACCGAAGTACCGGAGATGTTCGGTGCGGAACGTATTCTGATGAGCCGTTGCCGCGATGAAGCGACTTTTGAAAAGACGGTCAGTATGGTCAATGATTTCAAACAGTACTTTATCGCTCACAACCAACCGATTTATGAAAACCCATCACCGGGTAATAAAGCGGGCGGTATCACCACATTGGAAGAGAAATCCCTTGGTTGCACCCAGAAAGCGGGTCAGAGCAAAGTGGTCGATGTACTGAAATATGGCGAGCGCTTGCAACGTCCCGGCTTGAACCTGCTCAGCGCACCGGGCAATGATGCGGTGGCAACCAGTGCTTTGGCGGGTGCTGGCTGCCATATGGTGCTGTTCAGTACTGGTCGTGGCACACCTTACGGTGGTTTTGTACCGACGGTGAAACTGGCAACCAACAGTGAATTGGCAGCGAAAAAGCCACATTGGATTGATTTTGATGCTGGTAAGTTGATTCACGGCACCTCAATGGATACCTTGTTGACTGAGTTTGTCGAGTTGATTGTCGACATTGCCAATGGTAAACCGGCGCGCAATGAAGTGAATGATTTCCGCGAACTGGCGATCTTTAAAAGTGGTGTAACCTTGTAAATAGTATGTCTTTCGAATAATATGAAACGGTGTTTTATTTTTTATAAATAAGCTCCGATACCCAAAGTAATTGGCGTCACAGGTAGGCCGCCCGCGAATAAACCCCGATGAGCTTACTCAAGTAAGTGATTCGGGTGACAAATCTGCCGAGCTGATTTGAACACTGCTTGCAGTGGCCTGAACGAGATAAAGCCCATGGATGGGCCGAGTAAAGGGCAGCTAACAATCCTGTGGCTTCAAGCACGAAGGGGGTTCATTATTAACAGTCAGACTCAGTGCGGGTAACTGCACTTCAGGACTCCCCACCATGACCTTCTATTGGTTTGCTCAATCCATTGGTGTACTGGCATTTTTTGTCGGTATCACCATGTTTTTCAACCGTGATGAACGGCGTTTCAAACTTCAACTTTCCGCATACAGTGCCATTATTGGTTGCCACTTCTTCCTGATGGGAGCCAGTGCTGCCGGCAGTAGTGCCATGCTTAACGCATTACGTAATCTGGTAGCCGCTAAAACGCGCAGTAATATTGCGATGATGGTCTTTATCATCCTGACGCTGACTTTTGGTATTTGGCGTATGCAACATGCGGTGGAAATATTGCCCATTTTTGGCACGGTAATTAGTACTTGGGCACTGTTTCGCACCCATGGGCTGACCACCCGTTGTGTGATGTGGGTCTCCACCGTCTGCTGGGTTATCCATAACGTATGGTTGGGCTCTATTGGTGGCTCATTAATTGAAGGCAGTTTCTTACTGCTAAACGGTTTTAATATTATCCGTTTCCGCCGCCTGCAACTTAAAGGAATAGACCCTTTCCGGGTTGAGAAGAAAGCGGTAAAAGAAGACGCCGCCCAATAAAACTGGGGGCTGTAATCGCCCCCACGGGTTATGACACTATCCTGATTCAGATGCTTTTACGGTTCGCCAGTGGATCTGGATTAGCCAATCTGGCATCGTCTGCCTGGCAGGCTGCGGCAGTGAACAGCACATCGGTGGAGGAGTTCAGGGCGGTTTCGGCTGAATCCTGTAACACACCGATAATGAAACCAACTGCGACCACTTGCATTGCTATTTCGTTTGGAATACCAAACATGCCGCAAGCCAATGGGATCAGCAACAGCGAGCCACCGGCAACCCCGGATGCACCACAGGCACAGACCGCAGCCACTACACTCAGCAACAGCGCTGTGGGTAAATCAACCGGAATACCCAGCGTATGTACCGCCGCCAGTGTCAGCACGGTGATAGTAATTGCCGCGCCGGCCATGTTAATGGTGGCACCCAATGGAATGGAGACTGAGTAAGTGTCTTCATTCAGGTTCATCTTCTTACACATTTCCATATTTACGGGAATGTTAGCCGCTGAACTGCGGGTAAAGAAGGCGGTTACACCACTTTCACGCAAGCAGGCAAAGACCAGTGGATATGGGTTACGGCGAATTTTCCAATACACAATCAGTGGGTTTATTACTAATGCCACCAGTAACATACAGCCAATTAATACGATGAGTAGCTGTGCGTAACCCAGTAACACGCCAAAACCCGTTTCTGCCATGGTGGAGGCAACCAAGCCAAAAATACCCAGCGGCGCAAAACGGATAACCACTCGTACCACTTTGGTCACCGCATCAGACATATCATTAATTAAGGCTTTAGTGGTATCCGCAGCATGACGCAAGGCAATACCCAAGCCCACGGCCCAGGCCAGAATGCCGATATAGTTGGCATTGAGCAGCGCATGAATCGGGTTAGCAATTATGCTGTTCAGCAAGCCTTTCAGTACTTCTACAATCCCACCGGGAGGGGTGATTTCAGCAGTATTGGTCGCCAGAATAAGGGTGGATGGGAACATAAAGCTAACCACCACAGCAATCAATGCGGCTGAAAAGGTACCCAATAGATACAAAAACAGAATAGGGCGGATACTGGTTTTTTGCCCCTGTTTATGGTTGGCAATGGAGGCCATGACCAGCATCAAAACCAATATCGGTGCAACAGCTTTCAATGCACCAACGAATAATGTACCGAGCAGACCAACGGCTGTAGCTGCAGGGGTAGAGACCACGGCCAAAATGATACCCGCCACCAAACCGACCAGTATTTGTTTAACTAAACTACCACGGGCGATAAACCCGATAAATCCAGATGGTGTCTTTTCCATAGTTTTCCAGTGATGCCTCTTCCCAAGTTAAACTTGTTTTATTTTTTTACCCATTTAGCACTCAAACCGGAACGGGACTGAGCGCTTATGTTCACACCTGTAACTTAATATTATTTGTAACTGGGTGTGTTTGCTTTGACAGTATAAGGGAATCTATTGGCGAGGAAAAAGACAATCAGCAAAATCCAATACGGATCAATATTGCATAACATTTCGTTTACATTTATGTGATCGTAATAACATTTGGTGAGTGGCGAAATATACGGGATAAATGCGGGGTTATTACTCCCCCGCATAATAGATTGTAGCGTCAGGCAGCTTACTTGTGGATAGTCTTATCTGCTGCTAAACGGCGGTCTGCACGATGATTTACCCAGACATTAATTAACAATGTCAGTGCCAGAATACCGGCTACCACACCTAATGAAATGCCAATAGGGATATGGAACAGGTCAATAATCATCATTTTGATACCGATAAACACCAGAATGACGGATAAACCATACTTCAACATTGAGAAGCGTTCGGCCACGTTTGCGAGTAAGAAATACATGGCACGCAGACCTAAAATAGCGAACAGATTAGAGGTCAACACAATAAAGGGATCGGTGGTCACCGCGAAGATAGCTGGGATGCTGTCAACGGCAAAAATCACATCACTTAGCTCAACCAGAATTAATACCAGCACTAGTGGTGTTGCATAGAGCAGGCCATTTTTACGCACAGTAAAGCGGTCGCCATGTAACTCATCCGTCATGCGTAAGTGATTACGAATCCAGCGAACCAGTGGTTTCTCACCGATGGGAGTATCGTCTTCTTTTGCCAATGCCATTTTGATACCGGTAAACAGCAGGAAAGCACCAAACAGATACAGGATCCAACTGAATTGCGACACCAGCCAACTGCCGGCGAAGATCATAATAGTACGCAGTACAATCGCACCCAGCACACCGTAAATCAGTACCCGGCGCTGCAAATTGGCAGGAACAGCAAAATAGCTAAACAGCATTAACCAAACGAAGACGTTATCTACGGCGAGTGCTTTCTCGATCAGATAGCCAGTCAGGAAGGCAAGTGCTTGCTTGTCGGCGATATCACGCCCCACTGTTTCGGCCAGATACCACCAAAAACCAGCATTAAACAGTAAAGACAAACTAATCCACACTAGAGACCAGCAGGCAGCCTGACGCAGTGTCATGGTTTGTGCACCACGACGCCCCTGTAGGAGTAAATCGATGGCAAGCATAATCGTCACGATAACAGCAAAACCACCCCACAATAAGGGAGTACCCACGGTATTCATCATTCATAAACCTCTTAAAAACAAAAACGGCCAACGTCGGAAGACGCTAGCCGCTATGTCTGAGCTGCAAGCAAACCTCGCCTTCCGGCAAGGTCTCACTTACAACACCGATAATGTAACAACACCCATAGGTGCTAGTACATAATGAGGTTGCCCGGTAACCGGGTGCTTTCGCACCGTAATGACGGCTGACCGGCAATGAAGTTACTCCCCTTTGCCGCGCAAAAATAATGGAAAATGGGCTGCTGGTCAATCATTGAAAGTAAATTAACTTACAGCCGGTGGCTGGGTATCGGCTGGGAAAATAACCCCAGTCTGGCGGCGAATATCTGTTTGAATACGCGAGGTGAGCAACGACAACTGCAAACCAGCGTGTTCTACCTGCGCATTTTCCACCAAATTGGCAAAAACCTCAGCTTCATACAGCATAGTATTAATATGCTGTGGCAGCGTCAGATCCACCGAATGGCCCCCTCTTGGGGTAAAGGCGATAGACAGACATTCAGAGATACTTTCAATAATCAGCGAACCATCCTCCCCCTGAATTTCACTGGGGATATCTGATTGGCTGACTTTTGAATGGATGAGAACCACATCAAAATCGCCATAATTCATACAGACGGTGCCGTGGGCATCGACCCCACTGGGGAGCAAACTGGCGCTGGCCAGTACTGATTTCGGCTCGCCCCATAATGCCAGTGCGCTAGCCAAACAGTAGTAACCAATATCCATGATTGAGCCATTAGAAAAGGCCGGGTTAAAGGTGTTGGGATTTTCGCCGTTCAGGTAGCGCTGGTAACGTGATGAATATTGGCAGAAGTTAATGGTGACTTTACGTAATTTTCCCACCTTGGGCAGTGCCTGCTTTAACTGAATAAAGTTAGGCAGATAGGCAGTTTTAAAAGCTTCAAATAGCACGACCTGATGTTCGCGGGCACAGGCAACCAGCGCTTCGACTTCAGCCAGATTTGATGCCAGCGATTTCTCGCAAATAACGTGTTTTTTATGGCTGAGGAACAATCTTGCCTGGGGATAATGTAGGGAGTTCGGGCTGGCAATATACACCGCATCAATCTGGTCACTCGTCGCCAAGGCTTCCAGATTATCAAAGCAGTCAGTAACGTTGTAATCATCGCCAAACTCTTGGGCCTGTTCCAGCTTACGGGAGTAAACGGCAACCAGTTTCATCTTGCCACTTTCGTGGGCGGCATCAACAAAGCGTGCGGTGATCCAATTAGTGCCAATAACAGCGAAGCGAATCATAGTGAACTCCGTTACTACAGAAGAAAAACACGTTGAACCGCCAGATGGTTACACCCACAGGGAGATTTTCTTGGCGAATTCCCTTCGTACTTGACGTTACAGGGGGCGCTATGTTCACTTGCTTGCCGCCTGTCTGCCCCTTGAAATCTATTCGGTATGGCTTTGTAAATCAAATACTAATAAATCGCACCAAACAGATCCAAATGAGTCAGATAGAGGCGAGTGTCAAACTCTAACTGATGATATTGCGGCTCCATATGGCAGCACAAACTATAGAATGCTTTGTTGTGATCTTTCTCTTTCAAATGCGCCAATTCATGAACCACTATCATTTTTAGGAAGGCTTCTGGCGCGTTTTTAAACACAGTGGCGACCCGAATCTCTGCTTTTGCTTTCAATTTGCCACCTTGCACCCTGGAAATTGCGGTATGCAGGCCGAGAGCATGCTTCATCACCTGAATTTTACTGTCGTAGGCCACTTTACTTAACGGCTGAGCGTTGCGTAGATACTGGTTTTTTAAATCAACCGTGTATTGATACAACATCTTATCCGTATTGTAATCATGGGATTGTGGATAGCGCTGACGTAATACATTCCCCAGACGCTGCTCGGTGATGAGTTGGCGTACCTGAGACTGTAAGTTTTCGGAATAACCTTGCAGATAAGTCAGTTCCTGCATATGTATTTGCTCTGGCTAAGTTAGTCAATCAATTGATGGCTGATATGGGCCGATAATAACGTTTTCCCATCGTTTAGACAAAATCCTATTGTGCAGTTGGGCCAAATCTAATGACTTAAATAAAAAGTATCAGTACCAGCATCACGTTACACTTTGCTGGTACTGGTTTTTCGTTAAGAAATTAGTATCTAACTAATTTAAAATTGGTAATTGATACCCAAAGTCGCTTGGGTATCTGAGTAATTGTGCTTACCTAACTGCTGACCAAGGTGGCTCCATAGCTTAAGGTTGTTATTGAACTTGCCCTCAACACCTAGTTTCAACTCAGCAATGTTGTTAATTCCTTGCGGTGTAATATGGGCATCATCCAGTAATAGCCCTTTATTCCCGTTGCTATTTATCCAATTAGTTTCAATGAACGGTTTGATTTTTAAGGTGTTAGTAGTAGATAAAGTATCAGTGCCAAGTTCTAGCGTTGTAAGTAATCCTAATTTGGTCGTAACCGTATTGTGCTCTTCTATCTTTATCTGTGGCCCGGTGAGTTCTTTATGTTGCAGCCCACTGCTACGTTGCAACAATACTTTCGCCTGCGGTTGTACAAATAACTTAGCCTTCTCTTTTTCGATTAATTGAATTTTGTAACCTGTTTCTAACGCCGAGGTGAATATATAAGACTTATAATTCGCACCGGTGACGACTTCTGGTGCCTTAACCTGATTATTAAACATTCCGTATTGTGCAAGTAAACCAATATAAGGCCCAAGTTGACTGATGTTGTTGGCATGCCAGACGCTATATAACCCTAAGTTATAGCCAACTACAGACCCATTAGCTTGATGCTGAGATGTGGTGGAATTGCTACGACTGCTGGCTTTACCGATACCGGCAGTTATTCCCAGAATTCCTAGATCATGTTCACCGCTGCTCCATTGGCTTATTTCGCCCCCTAATTGAGTTGAATAGCGGGTGCCTTTGGTGTGGAGTTGGTCCTGACCGGAGCTAAAGCGGGTTATCGCCCCATTGGTGTTTAACCACATGCCGGTAACTTTTTGCTCGCCCGTCATTGGGTCAATGTAGGGAGTTTCTCCTTGGCGATGCTGTAGGTCGTCAGTAATAAACATCTGTTGTGCAGCCATTTGGTTGGCAAGATAGCTACCGGCTTGCGGATTGTGGCCAATGACAAGTGTTGATTTAGCTATATTGTCTACGATATCCGCTCGTGGGATATTGATGCCTGCTTTCGGTTTTTTTCTCTCTTGTAGCTGCTGTTGTTTTTGAGCAATAGGCTCTGGGGAGAGCACTTTAGCAGCAACGGGTTTTATCGCCTGGAAGAGATCGCTGGCTTCAGTAAATACAGCACCTACTTCATCGAGTAAACTATCTTTACTATCAGCCCAGGCAGTTGTGCTACCCAATACTAATAACAGAGCGCCAATAGCTTTAGCACAAGGCGTTATACGATAAGGTGATAAATGGGCGTCAGTAGGTTGCAGTGTTTCTTTGCCACTATCGGGCTGAGTAATATTTGACATATACATTTTTTATTTACCTTCCTGGTAATTAATGTTAAAAATTTATCAATGACGAGATATATTATTTTCCAACGACAAACATTGGTTTCCTCTCAATGTGTTGCATTTGAATTTGGTTAAAATAAATATAATTTTTGATGCGATTTAATTAAATAATGATATATTAATTATTTAATTTGTTATGTGAATAAATAATAATATATAATTAATAAACTGTTTAAGTTCGTCTGGTTGGGTATTTTATATTGAGCCAAAAGAATTTGAGTCATTTGATAATGAGTTAACATGAAAGTAAGCTTTGGTAATGATTGGTATCAGGGTAAAATACGCCATTGATTAAGCTATGTTGAGCTATTGGTCAGATTGCTTATCAGGTCATGCCTCTGGCATTTCTGCCTTTTAGCTAGCTTTGGCCTTGCTAAAATGTCATTTAAGCAAAAAAACATTTTACTGATCGCCCGTTTTAGGGGATAAACAGCCCAAATTTATTATTCAGGAGCGGTGATGAGCCAACTCTTACTGGGAACGCAAAGCCTTGAGCTTGAGCGTTTTCCACCACAAGAAAATTCCAATACCCTACAGGCGTGGGAAGCAGCAGATGAATATCTGCTACAAAACATTGACTTAAGCCAAATTGATGGCCGCCCGGTGCTGGTATTTAATGATCAGTTTGGAACGCTGGCCTGCGCTTTACATGCTTATCGTCCATTCAGTGTCAGTGACTCTTATATGAGCCAGTTGGCGACGACGCATAACGTGCAGTTAAATCAGTTAGATGAAAATGCCGTTACCCTATTAAGCAGTATTGATGCGTTACCCGCCGCTCCTAAGCTGGTGGTGATTAAGATCCCTAAAGCTTTGGCGCTGTTGGAGCAGCAATTACGCGCATTGCGCCTGGTCGTAGCCCCAGATACGGTGATTATTGCTGGGGCGAAATCCCGCGATGTGCATAATTCAACTTTGCAATTGTTCGAAAAAATTCTTGGCCCGACCAAAACCACGCTGGCGTGGAAGAAATCCCGCCTGATTCACTGCGAAGTGGCAGATATTCCACTGGCAGATATTCCACTGGCAGATGCGCCGGAAACCACCGATTGGCCGCTGGCGAATACCGAATATGTCATCCATAACCATGCTAACGTTTTCTCTCGCAATAATTTGGATATCGGTGCGCGCTTCTTTATGGAGATCCTGCCGTATGATGTGGCGGGCAAAATCGCGGATCTGGGTTGTGGTAATGGTGTCGTCGGTTTAATTGCATTGGAACAAAATCCATTGGCAGAAATGCTGTTTGTCGATGAGTCCTATATGGCCGTTGCATCCAGTGAGCTGAATATCACCTATAACCGCCCACAAGACTTACCACGCTGTGAATTCATGGTAAGCCATGGTTTGGCCGGTGTTGAGCGTGAGAGCCTGCAACTGGTGCTATGTAACCCTCCGTTCCACCAACAGCATGCGGTCAGTGACCATGTGGCCTGGCAGATGTTCTGTGATGCTAAACGTTGTCTGAAGGTGGGGGGGGAACTGATGATTGTGGGTAATCGCCATCTGGACTATTTCCACAAACTTAAACGTTTGTTCGGTAACTGCGAAACATTAGATTCAAACCAGAAATTTATGGTGCTGAAAGCAGTGAAAACGGCATCATCCCGTTCCGAGGGTGGTGGTAGCGGCAGTCTTGATATGTCGTATAGCGATTTCTAAATACCCTTCGTACTTGAAGCCGCAGGGGTGTTAGCTATGTTCACTCACTCGAATCACTTACTTATGTAAGCTCATCGGGGTTTGTTCACTTGCTGCCTACCTGCGACTCCACTTACTTTGGGTATTCCCTGCTTGAAGCCGCAGGGGGGTCATGCCACCCCCTGTTTTGCTTATTCCTGCTTATATAACCAGCGCCAGACGCGTCCCTTGATCAATTGCCCGGCGTGCATCCAGCTCAGCGGCGATATCCGCGCCACCAATCAAATGCACGGTTTTTCCCATATCCAGCAAGGGCTGATGTAATTCCCTACGCGGTTCCTGGCCCGCACAGATAATGATGGTATCGACGGGTAAACAGCTCGCCTGTTCTGCACGGGTGATATGCAAACCTTCATCATCAATGCTGTCGTAACTCACACTGTTAAGCATTTTCACCCCACGCATCGCCAGGCTGGTACGGTGGATCCAACCGGTGGTTTTACCCAAGCCTTCACCCACTTTACTGGTTTTCCGTTGTAACAAGAAAATCTGTCGAGGTGACGGATGCACTTTGGACCCCGTCGGGGATAATCCGCCACTATGTGCCAAATGTTGATCGATGCCCCATTCGCGACTGAATGCAGCACTGTCCAGACTGCTGGAATCACCGGATTGGCTGAGGTATTCGGCGGTATCAAAACCAATTCCCCCCGCACCAATAATGGCCACGCGCTCACCGACCGGTTTTTTATCGCGCAATACATCCAGATAAGTAAGGACTTTCGGATGCTCAATCCCCTTGATAGCTGGCAGGCGTGGCTGGATACCACAGGCGAGGATAATTTCATCAAAATCAGCCAACTGCTGTGGCTGTACCGAGGTATTTAGCTGCTGAATAACACCATGGAGCACCAACTGACGGCGGAAATAGCGCAGCGTTTCATAAAATTCTTCCTTACCTGGGATCTGCTTGGCAATGTTGAATTGGCCACCGATATCTGTTGCAGCATCAAATAGCGTCACTTGATGACCACGGCTGGCAGCGGTAACGGCGAAAGCCAGTCCGGCCGGCCCGGAACCGACGACGGCTAACCGTTTTGGTGTTTCTGTGGGGAGTATGGGCATTTCGCTTTCACGGCACGCGCGAGGGTTGACTAAGCATGAAGTGAGTTTGCCTTCGAAAATCTGGTCCAGACAGGCCTGATTGCAGCCGATACAGGTGTTAATTTCGTCGGCCCGATGTTGTGCTGCTTTTTGGACAAACGCCGCATCAGCGAGGAACGGGCGCGCCATTGACACCATATCCGCGCAACCATCAACCAGTACCTGCTCAGCAACAGCAGGGTCATTAATGCGGTTAGTGGTGATCAGCGGAATAGCCACTGCCCCCATCAATTTGCGCGTCACCCAACTGAATCCGGCCCGTGGCACCATGGTAGCGATAGTGGGAATACGTGCTTCATGCCAACCAATGCCAGTATTAATCAGGGTGGCACCGGCCTGTTCAACCGCCTGCGCCAATTGTTCAATTTCTTGCCAACTGGAACCTTCTTCCACCAGGTCAAGCATCGAAAGGCGGTAAATCAGTATAAAATCAGTTCCGGTCGCCTCACGGACTGCCCGCACAATTTCTACGGCAAAGCGCATTCTGCGAGTAAAGTCCCCGCCCCAGTCATCATCGCGCTGATTAGTTCTGGCGGCGAGGAACTGGTTAATCAAATAGCCCTCAGATCCCATCACCTCGACACCATCGTAACCCGCTTGTTTGGCAAGCTGTGCACAGTTGGCAAAGTCGGCAATAGTTTGCCGTACTTCATCACTACTCAATGCCTGTGGGGTAAAGGGGTTAATCGGCGCTTGCAATGCGGAAGGAGCCACGGGGTGTTTCTGATAGCTGTAACGGCCGGCATGTAGGATTTGCAGCGCGATCTTACCGCCCGCCTGATGTACTGCATCCGTCACGATTTGATGATGGGGGACTTGCGCCGCATCATTTAATACTGAGGCCCCCTGATACACCACGCCTTGCTTATTGGGGGCGATACCCCCGGTGACAATCAGGGCGACACCACCGGCGGCCCGCTCAGCATAGAATGCGGCCAAACGTTGAGGTCCATCGGGTAATTCCTCTAGCCCGGTATGCATCGAACCCATTAATACGCGATTTTTCAGGGTAGTAAAGCCAAGATCAAGGGGCGCGAGCAGGTGAGGGTAAGCTAACATTGCAGTCTCCATCGGGTGCACTCTGGCTATATTGCAGCAACGTAAATCTGCGCAATATCACCAAACTGTTATTGTTATGTCTCTGCCGCTCTGGCCGAATGCAGCAAGTGGTCGGATGAGATTTTTTATTCAAATTTAGACGGTGCTGTGCAACTTGGGAAATCGCAGTGTGCTGATTGTGATAGCCGTCATGAATATGACATCAGGGAAGGGGCAGTAACATGAAGTATTAAACGAAGGAATTATACCTATAAAGTATATCCCCTTCGTTTCTCGCGATGGCTATTTATAACTTGGCTATTAATCAGTCACCAAAAACCCGCAAACGATGACCATCAGGATCTAAAGCCACAAAGGTATAGCCGAAATCCATCTGTAATGGTTGTTGCAAAATAGGTAAGCCGCGTTGTTGCCAGTCATTATATAACGATTGCACCGCCGCTTTATCGGCCAGAGCAAAAGCCACTTCACCGCCACCGCCCGTGGCTGTCGCCGCCGGTTCAACCGTATGTTTTGACCATAAGCCCAGCATTACCCCTGAATCCAGTGCAAACATGGCAAAGGTTGGGTGAAGTTCTACCGGTGCCTTTGCCAGCAAGTCACCATAAAACGTCGCGCTGTTGGCCGGGCTATCAACATAAAGAATAATGAAATTCGGATCTGCCATGGTTTTTCCCCTTATCCCTTTGGTACTTGAAATTGCAGCGCCCAAATCGGTGCTCGACCGGCCTACCTGAAATTCCAAATACTTTAGGTATCTAATCAAATGGATAGTTTTTTTGTTAACCGAATATCGCTTAACTGGGTTCTATCCTAGCGGGGCATACTGACAGTTTCTGTCAGTAGTGATTATTGATTTGTAGTGACAATAAAAAACTACGGTTTTGGTGGTGTCGACAGCAGCGACTGATCATCGATGCCTTCCGCTTCCCGCCACTGTTTTAGCAACAGCTGTCGGCGCTGAGGATAGCGTTGATCCGTAAGAGAAATAGCGCTTATTCGATCCGCGCGAAAGTTACGGATGGTTTGGCGTAGCTCACACCAGGCCACCACTACGCGCACCTGTTCAAAAAAACCGATAGCAAAAGGCCAGATGCGGCGACATGAGTTAGCCCCTTTCAGGTCTTGATAGGTAATATCCACTTTGCGCTCGGCACGGATTGCGCGGCGCAATACCGGTAGCGCCAGTTCACAGTCAGGCATATGGCCGACAGGGCCGATGAGCAGTGTCGAGGCATCTAATTCGTCACGTAAATCTGTAGGTAAAACCGCTGCGATTTTCGCCAAAGCATTACGGGCAGCGGCACTCAGATGGGTATCTCCACGATGGCTGACCCAGCGCGACCCTAATACCAGTGCTTCTATCTCTTCTTCGGAGAACATCAAGGGCGGCAGCATAAAACCTGGGCGCAGCACATAGCCCAGACCGGGTTCGCCTGCAATATCAGCGCCTTGCTGTTGTAGGGTGGCAATATCGCGATAAAGTGTCCGCACACTGATAGCCAGTTCCTCCGCCAACGCAGCACCTGTTACGGGATAGCGATGGCGGCGTAGCACTTGAATCAGGTCAAGCAGACGCTGGCTGCGGGACATAATAGCTCTCGTCGGAGTATAAAAGCTGACTATAGCACCTTCAGTCAGGCCATTTTACTGGGTGGCAGCAAAACTAGGGAGCCATTGAGAATTTCCTCTGTAGCAAGCCGATAAGCCGCCTACCGTAGAGGCCGATAATCAGCCCACTGATAATCAGTATCATCGCGACAATTTTCGCGGCGGGAATGCTTTCACTAAAAATCATCACGGAACCTAGCAGGCCAAAAATCGGGACTAGCAGCGATAATGGCGCGACAACGGAAACCGGGTATTTGGTCAGTAATGAATTCCAAATCCAATAGGCAAACAGCGTATTGGGATAGACCTGAAATAGAATAGAGAACAGCGTGGTTACATCGAACTGGGTGGCTAACTCAGTAAAACCGCTGGAGCCATTAAATAAATAGCTCAGTAGAAATAGTGGGATAGGGGAAAATAGGCTCGACCAAACTAGAAAGGCAAAAACCTGTTTGGTATTGGCTTTTTTAATTATAATACTCACCAGCCCCCATACCACTGCACCGCACAATACCAATATCAGGCCAGTAGGCGTGACAGAACCATCACTGATGAAAATAATACTGATAAGCCCTAAGAGCGCAACGGCGATACCAATACATTGATATCTTGAGAGTTTTTCGCGAAACAGCAATGCGCCAAGGATCATGGTGAAGAACGTGCCGAATTGCAGCACTAACGAAGCGATTCCCGCTGAGACACCCGCTTTAATACCCAGATTGACGATACCCCATAAACCGATACCAAACAGTAGGCCGTAACCTATTATGTATCGCCATGAAGTATCAGGCTTTTTGATAAAAAGGACTGCGGGTAGGGCGCAGAGCGTGAAGCGAATCCCGGCTAAAATAAGCGGGTCTGCGGCAATCAGGCCAAGTTTTATTACCGAAAAATTAGCCCCCCAAATTGCGGTAATGCATAGAGCAATTAAAAAATCAGTTAGTTTCACGCAGCCTACCTAGGGTGAGAGAATTAGTCGGTTGTTGTTATTTCACAGTGGCAGTTCACAAACTGAGTAGTGATAATCAGTAGCGAACATGAGAATATTTCCAGGACAGCGGTATCGCAATTCAGGATACCGCTGCGAATAATGTGTTATTAATTCTGTTTATATAAACCAGCGACCATAAAGCAGCTAAATGAACTAAATAGCATCTCAATCCCGACCAGAGTCGTAACCATGGTGATCGACATCAGTGGGCCAGCACTCACCAATAGATAGGTAATAATCAGATCCAAGACGCCGAGCAAGATTTGTAGCCATGCCCCCGGCATTCCCCATGTTCTAAAACCGGTTATCAACCGCATCACTCCACCAAAGGCAAACAGCACCGCCAGCACCACTGCCAGACTTATCATCCCTATTGCTGGATTGGTAATAAATACATAACCCATCACAATATATGCGATGCCGAGTAAAATACCGGTCACCATTGGCCAAAGATTATGGGAACGGTTGGTTACCATACCCACGATCATTGCAATCCCACTGAGTAGCAGTAGGGCACCAATAATTTTGCTGAGAACAACGCTGGAGGCCAGTGGGTTAATAAGGCAAAAGATCCCGCCCAGTAATAGCAGGATTGCGATGACCCGCATGATAATCCGTTGTTTTTTTAAGGTACTTTCATCAAGGCTCATAAGGTATTTCCGATCTATATTCAGCATGACGATGACTCCTGTATAGTCTGAACTAGGTTATCGATAACTATCATGAGTATAGGTCGAACAATAGATGTATAAATAAAATCAATGATATTCAACTAATTATACTGTGGAATATTTCCTGTACGCCAGATGTGCAAATAGCATTGCAGTGGCACTTATCATCCCCCCCAGAATACAAACACCTGACCATCCCGCATTCGCATATACCATCGTTGCACTGATAGCTCCGATGGCGCTACCGATGGAATAGAACAACATATAGCCAGCAACCAGGCGGCTTTGGGCATCAGGACGTAGCGCCAATATGATGGTCTGATTGGTTACATGCACCGCCTGAACGGCAAAATCTAATATCACGACACCGATAACCAGCCACCAGAGTGAATGAGGCAAAAAAGCGATCGGCAGCCAGGAGAGCAGTAGTAACGCCAAGGCGACTTGCGTTGTTTTCACTCCCAACCCTCGATCTGCCAACTGCCCCGCATGAGCGGCGGCGAATGCGCCAGCGATACCTGCCAGCCCAAATAAACCTACCTGACTAGGCGATAATACGTATGGCGGGCTGCTGAGTGGTAACACCATTGCGGTCCACAGCACACTAAAAGCCATAAATATCAGTAAGGCCAGAGTAGACCGTACACGCAACTCGCGCTCACGGGTAAATAACCCCCACAGCGACAGCAGTAGCTGCCGATATGACGATACAGCCGGTTTGGCAACGGGTGGGATAATGCGATAAAGCATAATAACCATCAATAGCATCACTGCTGCGGAGCAAAAATAGACGGAACGCCAACCGGCAAAGTCGGCCATCGTACCTGAGATAAAGCGCGCGAGTAGAATCCCCAACACGATACCGCTGGTGATTTTACCCACTATTTTGCCTCTTTGTTGCTCTGGAGCCAGTGCCGCAGCAAAAGCCACAATCACCTGTACCACGACAGCCATCAGGCCGATAATCAGCATCGCCACCAAAAGTAGTGAAAAAGTGGGGGCAAGGCTAACCGAAATCAATGCCACAGCAGATAACAATAACTGCCCGATAATTAATTTTCGGCGATCCCACAGATCACCCAAAGGCACAATGAATATCAGCCCCAAGGCATACCCTGCCTGCGTCAGAGTAACCACCAGACCGATCGCCGACGGACTAACGTTAAGATCCGTTGCCATTGTATCGAGTAGGGGCTGAGCAAAATAGACATTGGCGACCGCCATGGCGGATACCATCGCCAAGAGTGGCACCACTATTGATGTGAGGTGTGGTGCCAGAGCTGTTTGTGGTAATCGCCGGGTGCGACTCTTTGCTGATTCTTTTCTGATGGACATAAAAATACCTGATGCCTTTCTGGTTTTTATTTGAAACCACTTAATTGATTTTTAACAGAGGTGGTTTTAATATGCAACCAGTTTATCCAGCAAATGATCGGAGTAAAAGAATGACTAAAACGAGTGAAGGCCAGATAGGGGCAGAAGAATGCCCGGTTGCCAGAGCGCTTAAGGTTTTGGGGGATCGCTGGTCACTCATGATAATTCGTGATGCTTTTGATGGGATCCGCCGTTTTGGTGAATTTCGGAATAACCTTGGCTTGGCAAAAAATATCTTGGCGGGTCGCCTGCGTGAGTTGGTTGAACACGGCATTCTGATGATAGTCCCGGCCTCTGATGGCAGTGCTTACCATGAATATGTGTTGACGGATAAAGGCCGCCAATTATTCCCTATTGTGGTCAGCTTGCGCCAATGGGGCGAAGATCACTTGTTTGCTGTTGGCGAAAAGCACTCTATTTTAGTTGATAATCAGAGTGGGCATCCCATCAGTAAGCTGACAGTATCCTCACAAAAAGGTAAGGTATTGGATGCCAGCGAATGCCATCGGGGAAAAGTGATTAAGCGGTAAGGAAGGTATCTGCGGCGGGAAACATAATCTCAATGGATATTAATGACAGGAAAGGCAAAATGGATTCTCGGATACTGGAAATACTGCAATACACATTGAAGCCAGGTAGTGGTGTGGAATTCCACCGAATTATGCAAGAGATCAGCATTCCCTTGCACGCCAGGGAGGGGATGGACGTCGTCGCTTATGGTCAATCGCTGCACGACCCAGATGCTTATTACCTGATGCGTGCCTTTGACAGTCAAGAGGCATTAGTGAATGCTGAGGCACGTTTTTACAGCAGTGACGGCTGGCTTGCTGGCCCGCGGGTGGCAATTGTTGAACGTATTGAAAATAGTCTCAAATCCGTAATATCGATGCCAACTGCCGCCATTGATGCTTTAAGAACGTAATTGGTCAATTCATAGCATTCTTATACTGAATACGTTATCAACTGATAACGTATTTAATTGCCTCTGGGATTGATTATTGCTCTGCCTGATAAGTGTCGCGTAAGAAAAGGGTTAGCACATCTTTTGGTGGTGTCACCTCACATTCAGACAGCAGCCACCCCACCGCGCCTCGGTGATAAGCACCATGATGCTCAACATGGGAAAACATCTCTTTTCTACTCATTGCCCCTTTTCCCCCATCGACAAATTTGAAGTTAATCATTTCATCCAATTGTTGTTCAACCAGAGAGTGAAGATACTCGAGATAGCGATTATCACTGATAGCAAAGGCGTTATTCAGCACCTCTAGAGGCGGTGTTTCAACCGTATTCAGCGCAGTATAACGGTGGGGAACTCCCTGAATATTGGCGATAAATATTTGATCAACTACATAAATATGATTCATCAGGCGAATCATAAGATGACGTTTATCTTTATAAGCCGCGGTATCAACATTGGCGATAGCGGAGAGGATCTCTTTATCAGCCCAGGCCTTGTATTGAAAAAGCATATCAAAGTGAGTAAGCACAGACATTTTCAGATCTCAGCGGAGAGTTAGATGGCTATTTTATAGTACGAGAATTATTGTAGGTCGTTAAGTAGCGTTGAATTTTAGCCGACTAAAACATTTCATCAACGAAGGGACTGTCTATTGAATATTCGGCAAGAAAATAGCAATGACCTATATATCTTAAGATAATTAGGTAAAGCGAGAGGCTTGGGGGATGAGTAAATTGCTATAACCTGAATCGATGACATTATCGCCATTTCAAGGTGCTTTTCTCTTCTTCTACTAGAATATCCAGCCAATCCGCATTGAACAATTTTCGTTTAAATTGGCTAGCCACTGAGACAGATAAAATCAGATAAAGTGTAATTGTATCCGTGAGATTCCATTCAACAGTCTCTATTCAAGATTGTGCAGTTATGCTTCATTGAGTTGAGCAAATATAGCGCGGCGTCACTTTAATGTTTGTGTAACCAAGGATTTTATAATCAAATTGATGATTTATTAATCTAAATCAATAAGGATTTCTACTGATAGTCAAATACTCTCCTTTTCACAAGGAAGTACAAAATAATGTTTTTCCCTAAGAAATATTCAATATCAATTCTGGCATTAGCGTTTGTTTTATTCTCTTTCCCTACTTCCGCCAAAGTGACTAATTCATCTGATGACCATGTAAAACAGATGATTATCAACGAGTCTATAGAGTCGTACCCTGGCAACTGCCCATGTCCTTTTAACTCTGCCAGCAATGGAAGTAGTTGTGGAAAACGTAGCGCGTGGAGTCGGGCAGGTGGTTATTCCCCCATTTGCTATAAAAAAGAAGTTACCAAGGAAATGGTTACTGAATGGCGTGAATCTAACAAAGCCTAAGATATAAAATTTTTAGTACATGAATGGCAACCCACCCTAGAAAATGCTGCGACACAGGTTACCAGATACAAAAAAGCCAACTCGAAAGTTGGCTTAATGTACTGATTTAACAGCTAAAATTTGGTGGCCCCTACTGGACTTGAACCAGTGACCAAGCGATTATGAGTCGCGTGCTCTAACCAACTGAGCTAAGGGGCCAGACTTGGGCGCTGATTATACGGTAGTTTTTATACTGCGGTCTAGAGCTGATAAATCAGATGGCTGTTTTATGCACAAAATTAAGGTTTTTTACGCACATAGCAGGTAATTACGTGCGGATGCAGGCTTGAGAATCGGTGGTTTGGGACCAAAAAGAAAAACCCCGGCACGCCGGGGTTTTTGTGTGTTTGCTGCTGTCGCTAACGATTAATCGTCCAGGAAGCTGCGCAATACTTCAGAGCGGCTTGGATGACGCAATTTACGCAATGCCTTGGCTTCAATCTGACGAATACGTTCACGGGTTACGTCGAACTGTTTGCCCACTTCTTCCAGGGTGTGGTCAGTGTTCATATCGATACCGAAACGCATACGCAGAACTTTCGCTTCACGAGCGGTCAGGCCAGCTAACACATCGTGGGTGGCAGAGCGCAGGCTCTCTGATGTTGCAGAGTCCAGCGGCAGTTCCAGAGTGGTATCTTCAATGAAATCGCCCAGATGTGAATCTTCATCATCACCGATCGGGGTTTCCATTGAGATTGGCTCTTTGGCAATCTTCAGCACTTTACGGATCTTGTCTTCCGGCATCAGCATGCGTTCAGCCAGTTCTTCCGGTGTTGGCTCACGGCCCATCTCTTGCAGCATCTGGCGTGAGATACGGTTGAGTTTGTTAATGGTCTCAATCATATGTACCGGAATACGGATGGTACGCGCCTGATCCGCGATAGAGCGGGTAATGGCCTGACGAATCCACCACGTGGCGTAAGTTGAGAACTTATAACCACGGCGGTATTCGAATTTATCTACTGCTTTCATCAGACCGATATTGCCTTCCTGAATTAAATCAAGGAATTGCAGACCACGGTTGGTGTATTTTTTCGCAATAGAGATAACCAAACGCAGGTTAGCCTCAACCATTTCTTTCTTGGCACGACGCGCTTTCGCTTCACCAATAGACATACGGCGGTTGATGTCTTTCACTTGCTCAATTGTCAGACCGGTTTCTTCTTCGATCTGGCGCAGTTTCTGCAAGCTACGTTGAACATCGTCCGAGACATCTTTCAGTTTTTCAGACCAGGGTTTACCCATCGCAATTGCTGCGGCAAACCAGGTATCACTGGTTTCATTGCTGGCAAACAGAGTAACGAAGTTTTTCTTCGGCATTTTGCACTGCTCAACACACAGTTTCATGATGATACGTTCTTGAGTACGAACGCGATCCATCATGGTACGCATGTTGTTGACCAGATAGTCGAATTGCTTCGGTACCAGGCGGAACTGTTTGAACACTTCAGACAACTTCAGAATTTCAGCAGCAGCATTGGCGTGGCTACGACCATTTTTCTTGATTTCCATGCGTGCGTTTTCGTACTGCTCGCGCAAATCGCTGAATTTCTGGCGTGCCAGCTCTGGATCGATGCTGTTGTCGTCTTCTTCTTCGTCTTCGTCTTCATCTTCGTCGTCGTCATCCATCTCTGCGGTGGATAATTCAGAACCAACGTGAGTCGCCGTCGGCGCAATATCTTCTTCGGCGTTTGGATCAACAAAGCCGTTGATCAGGTCAGATAAACGGGCTTCACCCGCTTCAACGCGATCATATTGTTCTAACAGATAAGTAATCGCTTCAGGGTATTCAGCAACTGAACACTGAACCTGATTGATACCGTCTTCAATACGTTTGGCGATATCAATCTCGCCTTCACGTGTTAATAGCTCAACGGTACCCATTTCGCGCATGTACATACGCACCGGGTCGGTAGTACGCCCGATTTCGGATTCAACACTGGATAACACCTGCGCAGCAGCTTCTGCCGCGTCATCGTCGGTATCAGTGGTGTTCTCGGCCAGCATCAAATCATCGGCATCAGGTGCTTCTTCCAGCACTTGGATGCCCATGTCATTAATCATCTGGATGATGTCTTCGATCTGATCGGAATCGACGATATCTTCCGGCAGATGGTCATTGACCTCAGCATAGGTCAGATAGCCTTGCTCCTTACCACGGGTGACAAGTAGCTTCAGCTGTGACTGCGGGTTTTGCTCCATAAGACGGTATCCACACTTCAGAGTATTTGGGTTGGTGTCGGTCGGCGAAACCGCCAACAATAGCATTTGGGGCCTTTTTTTGTCGCCGCTGCCCGCTATGGCGGCATATTGTAGGGAGTCGCCCCCACATTTATCGGCAATTAAGCCGTTGGGTGTTTCATTTTTTTCTGGCTAATGCCAGATTCAAAGACCAAAGCTCTTTACGTTCTTCGGCGTTTAATCCATGTGTCCGGTCACGCGCTATCAGGGTTTCCTGACGTTGCTCCAAGATGGAGTCATACAGGCTCGTTAGCGTGTCGACAAAAGTCGGTTCGACCATGTCCTCAACAATCATGTGGTTCCATGTTGCGAGAGTTTCAAGCTGTTGGCTGAATTTATTATCCCGATACAGTTCCAATAACTGCCCGGTTGTCAGCCCTGGCTGAGCCAGACAAGTCTCAACCAACTCAATAAATAACGGTAAACCGGCTAACTTGGCTTGCTCGACGCCCTGTAGTGAGGGAATAAGTGTAGCCAGTTGTGGGTTTTGTACCAGTAGCCCTATAAGTATACGCATGGTTGTGCGTTTTAGCTGGGGCGGTTGGTAGGTATTCGTGTTTTCAGCCTGTTTTGGCATCAGCTTATCGAGCTGGCTATCATCGAGCAGGCCCAACTTATTACCGAGCTGCTGGCGCAGATAAAGACGTAATGTCTCACCGGGTACCTGACTGATTAAAGGTAGTGCCAGAGTGCTTAACTTGGCGCGCCCGTCGGGGCTGCTCAAATCCACCTGTGGCATCAACGTTTCAAACAAAAAGGTTGAGAGTGGCTGTGCCCCTTCCATCCGCTGTTCAAATGCGTCTTTCCCTTCTTTACGTACCAGAGTGTCTGGGTCTTCGCCATCGGGCAAAAACATAAAGCGTAGCTGACGGCCATCATTTAGATAGGGCAGCGCCGTTTCTAATGCTCGCCATGCCGCATCTCTGCCCGCCCGATCACCGTCGTAACAACAAATTACGTTATCGGTGGCACGGAATAATAATTGAATATGCTCCGCAGTGGTCGCGGTCCCCAACGAGGCAACGGCATAGTCAATACCAAATTGCGCGAGTGCTACCACATCCATATAACCTTCCACCACGAGTAAACGCGTTGGATTGGGATGATTCACTTGCGCTTCATACAAGCCGTAAAGCTGGCGGCCCTTATGAAAAATTTCTGTTTCTGGGGAGTTTAGATACTTTGGCACTCCGTCACCCAGAATTCGCCCGCCAAAAGCGATAACCCGCCCACGTTTATCGCGGATAGGGAACATGACGCGCTCACGAAAACGATCGTAAGTCCGCCCTGTATCATTAGTCACCAGCATTCCTGCATCGTTCAGCGCAGTACGGCTCTCACCATCACGGCCAAAACGTTTTAAGGCATTGTCCCAACCTGGGGGGGCAAAACCAATAGCAAAATGTTGGATGATTTCTTCACTCAAACCGCGATGCTTAAGATATTCGCGTGCCTGATTGGCATTCGAGCCGTTGAGTGACTGTTGATAGAATCCGCTAAGGCTTTCCATCAGTTGATAGAGACTTTGTCGTTGATGACGTTCGATCTGGGTGGTGCCGGTTCCTGCCTCGTAAGGCACTTCCAGCCCATGCATGGTGGCTAATTCCTCAATACTTTCGACAAATTCGAGTCTGTCGTAATTCATCAGGAAATCAACAGCGTTACCATGTGCGCCACAGCCGAAACAGTGATAAAACTGTTTTTCGCCGTTAACAGTGAATGAGGGTGTTTTCTCATGATGGAACGGACAGCACGCATGGTAATTTTTGCCTTGCTTCTTCAGCTTTACCCGTGCGTCGATAAGATCAACGATGTCGGTGCGCGCTAGCAAGTCATTGATAAATACGCGTGGAATTCGTCCAGCCATAAGCCCCTATTCGGTCAGTCCATAAACGAGAACAAGCCGCGCATTCCTTTCGGAAAGCACGGCCTTCGTATGCAACTACTCGATCTGCGCGTTCTTAGAACATAAAAAACTACGCGGTGGGGTTACCCCCGAAGAATTAATACAGACGAGTGCGGCGTGCGTTTTCGCGAGCCAATTTCTTCGCGTGACGTTTTACAGCAGAAGCTTTAGCGCGTTTACGTTCGGTAGTCGGTTTTTCATAGAACTCACGACGACGAACTTCAGCTAAAACACCCGCTTTTTCACAAGAGCGTTTGAAACGACGAAGAGCTACGTCGAATGGCTCGTTTTCACGTACTTTAATTACCGGCATGTGCCTCTCACCTCAATAGAAATCGGTTTGCTGCTGGCCAATCGCCAGCCTTCTCAAAATGGTGCGGAATTTTACTTCAATGGATGCTGCTTTGTAAAGCACCACAGCAAATTGAAACAGGCACGCCCCTGTGATGTCGCCCTCGTTCTTTACAAGAAAGTTGGTGCCGAGAGTGCGACGGCCGCTGATTATATACTAAACAAGGCTGTTGATCGAATTAATCAACACTCTTTTCAAATATGACCACTATCAACAACATTTAGGTGCTCAAAGCGTGAAAATGCCGTCTTTACCGTCAGAGATCATGACTGGCGGCGCTGTTATGCTAAACTATCGGCCGCACGTGAATGATGGGAAATGTAATGCGAGTTTTGGGTATAGAAACGTCCTGCGATGAAACCGGTATTGCAGTATATGACGATAAAGCCGGTCTGTTAGCTAACCAACTGTACAGTCAGGTTAAATTGCATGCTGATTATGGCGGTGTAGTGCCTGAGCTGGCTTCCCGTGATCATGTGCGCAAGACTGTACCGCTGATTCAGGCAGCATTGAAAGAAGCCAATCTGAGCGCTAAAGACATCGATGGTGTGGCGTATACCGCAGGCCCGGGTTTGGTTGGCGCATTGCTGGTCGGGGCGACAGTCGGCCGCGCATTGGCATTTGCGTGGGGGGTTCCGGCGGTGCCGGTCCACCATATGGAAGGCCACCTACTGGCACCGATGTTGGAAGAGAACGCACCAGAGTTCCCGTTTGTCGCTCTGCTGGTCTCTGGTGGTCACACTCAGCTAATCAGCGTGACCGGTATTGGTGAGTATCTGCTATTAGGGGAATCTGTCGATGATGCGGCAGGTGAAGCCTTTGATAAAACTGCAAAATTATTAGGCCTGGACTATCCTGGGGGGCCGATGCTGTCGCGTATGGCACAACAGGGTACGGCGGGTCGTTTTACTTTCCCGCGGCCAATGACCGATCGCCCTGGACTGGATTTCAGTTTTTCTGGTTTGAAAACGTTCGCCGCAAATACTATCCGTGCTAACGGTACCGATGATCAGACCCGTGCTGATATTGCCCGTGCATTTGAAGATGCAGTGGTTGATACGTTGGCGATTAAATCCAAACGAGCGCTGGATAAGACCGGCTTCAAACGTTTGGTCATTGCCGGTGGTGTCAGTGCAAACCGCACTTTACGTTCAAAATTGGCGGAGATGATGCAAAAACGGGGCGGTGAAGTATTCTATGCTCGGCCAGAGTTTTGTACTGATAATGGTGCAATGATCGCCTATGCTGGGTTGATCAGGCTGAAAAGTGGTGTGAGCAGTGAGTTGAGTGTTTCGGTTAGGCCGCGCTGGCCGTTAGCCGAGTTGCCGAAAGTCTGAGTGGGGCTGTGGCGGTGTTGCCGCGTCATCTCGTGATGCTCACATACTGATGTATGCTCCGCTCTCTCAATTCCTTGCGCCTTGCCTCGCTCCCGCTCAGCCATTCTAAGATTGGTGCCGAAAGTCTGAGCGAGGCTGCGGCGCTGTTGCCGCAGTCATTCAAAATGCTCATGGATGAGAGTCCACGCCGTTTTTTCATTCCTTGCGCCTTGCCTCGCTCCCGTTCAGTCATTCTCGTTTTGAGGAGAATCAATCTTCTTTCTCTTCCAACTCTGCGGCTTCTTCGGCCGGGGTTTTCTGCTTTTTCTTTCTGAGTTTATCCCAGATTTTACTTTCCTTGCCGCGCCATAAACGTTGAATGTTATCGTGGTGGCGCATCAAAATCAGGCAAGAGAGCATGGCGACTGGGAAGGTGAATTGAGGTTTAAACCACCAGACGTAGAAGGGCGCAATTAGCGCACTGATAATTGCGCCTAAAGATGAATACCCACTCAATAACACCGTCAACAACCAAGTACCGGTCATCAGACCGGTTAGATCCCAGCCGATAGGGGCGATGGCGCCAAAAGCAGTAGCAACGCCCTTGCCACCTTTAAAATGGAAAAAGACCGGATAGATGTGACCAAGACAAGCAGCGATAGCGGTCAAGCCAAGATACAGCGGGGAAACGTGCAGCAGGTAAGCAATCCAAACGGGTAACATGCCTTTCAGCACATCGAAAATCAGCACTGTTGCTGCGGCTGCTCGACCACCGATACGCAGCACGTTGGTCGCACCGGGATTACCGGAGCCATGTTCACGCGGATCTGGTAGCTTAGCAACCCGACACACCAGGATTGCACTGGAAATAGAGCCACACAAATACGCGAAGATAATCATGCCAAGCGCGATAGCACTCATAACACCGCCCTGTTGAATAATGATCGTTTTAATCGCAACATCAGTGGATAATACGCATATTCCGCTGGAAGTGGTATCCGGCAGGCGCAAAAACAGAGAATGACGTGATGGACATCGTATTTATTGAAGAACTTAGTGTCATAACCACCATCGGTGTTTATGACTGGGAGCAGACCATCCAGCAGAAGCTGGTGTTCGATATCGAAATGGGTTGGGATAATCGTAAAGCTGCTGCCAGCGATGATGTGAATGATTGCTTGAGCTATGCAGATATCAGTGATGCGGTGATACAACATGTAGAGTCACAGCGTTTTGCCTTGGTTGAGCGGGTGGCAGAAGAGATAGCCGAGCTGCTATTAGTCCGTTTCCAATCGCCGTGGGTGCGGATTAAAGTCAGTAAACCAGGGGCGGTGGCACAAGCCCGTAATGTCGGAGTGCTCATTGAACGTGGTCAACGACCTAACTGATTTTTTGTGTGTTGTGATGACATAAAAGTGCAACCCTGAATAGATAATGTAGTCTGATTGGTTGGTGTGATAATTATCGAGTTTGAACGGCATTGTTTTTTTAGCATATGGTTTTGTTAATCCTATGCTTTGTAACATTGCCGTTTTTTGTGTTTTCTATTACATGGCATTGGGTATCGTAGATGACGGATATGTATTCGCTGTTTGTGGCTGTTGTTTTAGGTGTGGTAGAGGGATTGACTGAGTTTTTACCCGTGTCATCCACTGGGCATATGATTATCGTCGGTGAGCTATTGGGCTTTACCGGCGACAAGGCAAAAACCTTTGAAGTTATCATTCAGTTAGGGTCGATTCTGGCGGTTGTCGTGGTGTTCTGGCGGCGGTTATTTGGCCTGATTGGTATCCATTTCGGCGCGGTACCTCATGAGGGGAAAACCAGCGGTCACCTGACTTTGGGCCATATTTTACTGGCAATGATCCCCGCCGTGGGGCTGGGGTTGGTATTCCATGACCTCATCAAATCGCTGTTTGATCCGAGAAATGTCATGTATGCCTTGGTTGCGGGTGGGGTGCTTTTGCTAGTCGCAGAATGGTTCAAACCTAAAAATCCTAAATCTGTTGGTTTGGATGATATTACTTACCGTCAGGCTTTCGCGATTGGCTGCTTCCAGTGTCTGGCGTTGTGGCCGGGGTTCTCCCGTTCTGGTGCCACCATTTCCGGCGGTATGTTGGTCGGTGTTAACCGTTATGCCGCGTCTGAGTTCTCCTTCATTCTCGCAGTGCCGATGATGATCGGGGCCAGTGGACTGGATCTTTATAAGAGCCTGCACTTCCTGACGCTGGGTGATTTACCGATGTTTGCCGTCGGATTTATCACGGCATTTATCGTGGCTCTGATTGCTATCAAAACCTTCCTTTCACTGATTAAACGTATCTCTTTTGTACCTTTCGCCATCTATCGCTTTGTGGTCGCGGCAGCCGTGTATTGGGTGTTTATGTAACATACCCGTTATACTTCAAGCTGCATGTGCGTTGGCTACGTTCATCACCCGAATCACTTACTCATGTAAGCTCATCGGGTTCTCTCGCTTGCCGCCTTCCTGCAACTCGAATTATTTAGGGTATAAAAAGTGCAGCGAAATATAAAAAAAGCCCTGATTAATCAGGGCTTTTTCGTTATGAATGGCTTTATTCTGACGCAATTACTTGAGTTTGTTTCCATTGGACTAATGCTTGTTGGCGGCGACGTTTAAGTTCGTCGCGAATGGCCAATCCTTGTAACCCGCTGGCGACTACTTCCTGCACTGATACGCTGCTGGCAATATGGAATGCGGCGCGCAAATAATCGCCCTGCGGATAAGGATTTTCTTCAAATCCGGTACGGCCTCGGGCATCAGCCTCACTGGTCATAATCATCTGCTCAAGACGTTCCGGTTTGCGCCACACATCAATGGCATCAAACAGTTTGAGTAGAGTTTCGGGGCGAAGCTTATTCACTGTATGGATAAGGTCATGGTATTCCGCCACCAGTTTCGCCAAGTCACGTATCGGATTAGGTACCCGTAAGCGCTGACATAACTGCTCAACCAATTTAACTCCAGCTGGGCCGTGGCCGTGATGGTGTGGCCAGAATTCTTTTGGTGTCAGACCTTTACCCAAATCATGGCAGAGAGCGGCAAAGCGGACATCAACCTCAGGGCTAAGTTGAGCCGCAATGGCTAATGTCATCAGCGTATGGATACCGGTATCAATTTCTGGATGCCACTTTTCGGGAGCTGGTACGCCAAATAAACGTTCAATTTCTGGAAATAGCACCGCCAGCGCACCGCAATCACGTAACACTTGAAAATAGATCTGCGGGCTTTGTGTTTTCAGCGCTTTCTCGGTCTCTTTCCATACTCGCTCTGGCGTCAGAGCCGATAGCTCGCCACTTTGTGCCATTGCTGCCATCAATGATTGAGTCTCAGCGGCGACGCTAAAACCTAAATGGGCAAAACGGGCAGCGAAACGGGCAACCCGCAGCACACGTAGTGGATCTTCGCCAAAGGCGTCGGAGACATGACGCAGTACTCTGTTTTCCAAATCTTGTTGGCCGTGGTAGGGGTCAATCAATTCCCCCTCGGCGCTACGGGCAATGGCATTGATGGTCAAATCGCGACGCAACAAATCCTCTTCCAGCGTGACATCTGGCGCGGCATAGCAGGTAAAACCGGTGTAACCTGCGCCGGATTTACGCTCGGTACGAGCTAGTGCGTATTCTTCATGGCTGACAGGGTGCAGAAACACGGGGAAGTCTTTACCAACCTGCTGATAGCCCTGTGTGAGTAACTGTTCCGGGGTGGATCCCACCACGACCCAATCCTGTTCGGTGACCGGCAGATTTAATAAGCTGTCGCGTACCGCGCCGCCGACCAGATAGATTTTCATATAAATCCTTCGTTCTTGACGTTGCAGCGTTGTTAGCTGCTCACTTGAATCACACTTTACCGCCTGGCGACAAAGGCTTGTTTCAGTATAGTTGGGGATGAGAATAGATTAAACAACCAGGCCACCCTGGCGGGCAGCCAAACGCGTCGATTTTACAGTCTTATTAAACGGCTATCAGTTCATCCAGCGATTGTTCTTTTTACGGCTTGGGATCAGATGTGGCAGTACCAGACCAAGGAGCAGGCCGATACCGGCAACACCGCCGCCGTACATAAACCATTGCAGGATAATGGTACGCTGTTTGTCATCTAATTGCAGATTCACAGCGCTGACTTTCTTCTGAGCAACCACTAACTGATTCTTTAGTGACTCGTTTTCTTTTTGCAGCTCGGAAATTACGCTGTCGCTGGCCGCGACCTTCTGTTGCATTTCAGCAGTGCGCTGATTCCAGCTATTATCAATATTAGCCAGCTTATCTGTCAGGATTTTGACTTGTTGTTCAAGGTCCGGTACCCGAATACGCAGACTTGGCGTTTCACTCAATTGATTCAGCGCGATCCAGGTGGTTTTCCCTTTACTGTCGCGGATTTGACCGTAATTTGTGCTGTCATCAACACTTATCAGGGCGACTTCATCTCCGCCTTTTAACGTGCCAACAATACGGTATTGGTTACCGGGACCGCTATGAACGTAGGTATCCAGCTCATCAGAGATGTAGCGTTTTTCTTCAGCGTGCGCGCCCCAGGAGATACTGAGACTTAGCATCGCGAGGCAAATTAGGCGTATTTTCAGCATTAGAGAGTCATTTATGAGTGAATTTATGGAACGATAGTAGTGTGTTCAGTTTGCCGACGCAACGCATAAACCGGAATGAGAACTATCTTACTCTCATAGCCAGCGCGGCTTTAGCCACTTTGTTGTTCATTTTAACCACGCTGAAAATTTGTCTTATGAAGCCTTATGGCAGACCTGTTAAAATAGAGGCTGACTCGGGGTAGCCACGCGGTTTTTTTGTGTAAAATAGCGAAGTCTGTGTAAAACAGGCAAACCGCCGCGAAAGAGGCATAATGCCCGTAAACTCGCAACATACCGGTGTGAATGAAATTATGACCGTTGAAATAGAATTAAAATTTATTGCTACTCCTGCGGCCATTGCCGCTTTGCCCGAGCGGCTTACATCCTGGCGAAGCCAGCATTCTGCGCCGCAGACGCTGACCAATATCTATTTTGAAACTGCCGATAAGCGGCTGCGCCAACATGATATTGGCTTACGTATCCGTGGTTATGATGGCCGTTACGAAATGACGGTTAAGACCGGCGGTAAAGTGGTCGGTGGTTTACATCAACGCCCTGAATACAATGTTGATATTGATAGTGACCAATTGGATTTGGCGCGTTTCCCTGCCGATATCTGGCCGAACGGTTGGGTGATTGAGACATTACAAGCAGAACTACAGCCGCTATTCCGTACGGATTTTACTCGAGAGAAGTGGGTAATTACTTACGGCGAGAGCGAGATAGAGCTTGCTGTTGATCAAGGCACTATCAGTGCCGGTGAGCTGTCGGAACCCTTGCACGAAATTGAGCTGGAACTGAAAAAAGGCAATCAGGCAGATTTGCTGGCATTGGCCGCAGAACTGGCACAAATTGGCGGTTTACGGCAGGGCAATCTGAGTAAAGCAGCCCGTGGCTATCATTTAGCACAAGGCAATCCACCTCGTGAATTGCGCCCGTTACTGGTGTTGCAGCCAGCGGCCAAATCCACCGTTGAGCAAGGTATGGTCGCAGGGCTGGAGATGGCCCTGGACCATTGGCAATACCATGAAGAGCTGTGGTTACGTGGCGAACCGGCCGCTAAAGCTATGATCATTGAAGCATTGGCAATGGTGCGTCAGTCATTAGCTATTTTTGGTGGTTTGGTCCCGCGCAAAGCCAGTACTGAATTGCGTGCCGGGCTGCTGGCGCTTGAACCGCAGTTAGAACCGAAGAATGTCGATGCTGAGCAGCTTTGCTATAGCAGTGATTACCTAAAATGTAAGTTAGCGCTCACATCTTGGCTGGTTACCTCTGGCTGGCGGCCATTTATGGATGCCAAAGCACAGACCAAGTTTGAAGGGTCATTCAAACGCTTCTGCGACATCATGTTGAGCCGCAGCGCTGCTGATCTGAAAGACGCTTTTGGCCAGCATCTGGATGACGATGGTTATTTGGCGCAACTCCCTCGCTTGAACCGGCAGATCATGTCTTTCCAATTGCTCTCAGGCTTCTATCCGCAGAGTGAATGGTTGCCGTATATCGATGGCTGGTTTGGTTTACAGCAGGAGATTATGCACCGTCAGGGTCACTGGCGTGATACCGCCCGTAAGGAAGCGCTTGCGCAGGCAGCCTTTTGGTTGAACGGTGCTGCTAGTTAATAGATAGCAGCTTGAGGAATGCTTTATGTTGCCACTCTCTTCGGATTTACAGATTCAGGCGCAGAATATACGACAGCGCTTTTATGAGTTACCGGCTCCGCCAGATTTACACGAGGAAGATATCTCTGTGCTGGCGTTGAGTGATTTTGTCAGTGATATGTTACTGATTCACCCTGAGTGGCTGGAGGAGTTGCATCAGCAACCCCCGCAACCGCAGGAGTGGCAATTTTATCCACAATGGTTAAATCTGGCGTTGGCCGAGGTACATGACGAAGCGGCATTATTAGCCGCATTGCGGCTGTTTCGCCGCCGGATGATGGTGCGCATCGCCTGGTCACAAACACAGCAAACCAGTGTGACTACTGAGACCTTGCAACAACTGAGCGGGTTGGCTGAAAGCCTGATTTTGGCGGCGCGCGATTGGCTGTACCAGGCTTGTTGCCGTGAGTTCGGTACCCCCTCTAATGCCGAGGGGGTACCGCAGCCGCTGCTGATTTTGGGCATGGGTAAGTTAGGCGGCGGTGAACTAAATTTCTCCTCTGATATCGATCTGATTTTTGCCTACCCAGAAAACGGCCAGACCCAGGGTGGGCGTCGCCAGTTGGATAATGCCCAGTTCTTTACCCGCTTGGGGCAACGGCTGATTAAAGCGTTGGGTCAGCAAACCATTGATGGTTTTGTCTATCGGGTGGATATGCGTCTACGCCCGTTTGGTGACAGTGGCCCGCTGGTACTGAGTTTTGCCGCGCTGGAGGATTATTACCAAGAGCAAGGGCGCGACTGGGAACGCTATGCGATGGTTAAGGCACGTTTGATGGGCGGGGCTGAAGACCACTACAGTAAAGAGCTGCGCCAGATGCTGCGGCCCTTCGTCTTCCGCCGCTATATCGATTTCAGCGTGATCCAATCGCTACGTAACATGAAAGGGATGATTGCCCGTGAGGTCCGGCGGCGTGGCCTGAAAGACAACATTAAGCTGGGGGCCGGCGGTATTCGTGAAATCGAATTTATCACGCAGGTATTTCAGCTTATTCGTGGCGGCCGTGAACCGCGCCTGCAAGAGCGGGCTTTACTGCCGACGTTGCAGGCAGTCGCCGAGCTGGGTTTATTGCCACCACAACAAGTGAACGACCTCAGCAGCAGTTATCTGTTTTTGCGCCGTTTGGAAAATCTGCTGCAAGCTATTGCTGATGAGCAAACCCAAACGTTACCCGGTGATGCACTGAATCAGGCCCGATTGGCTTGGGGCATGGGGTATACCGACTGGATAGAAATGAGTGCTGCACTGGAACACCATATGCAGGCGGTACGGTTGGTATTTGACGACCTGATTGGCGATGATACTCCCGATATCGGTGAAGATCCTCGTCATGGTTTGTATAAAAGCTTATGGCAGGATGTGCTCGAAGAGAGTGATTTAGCCCCTTTGACGCCACATTTAGACGAACCAGCCCGCCGGCAGTTGTTGACGACGATTAATGATTTCCGCCATGACGTTGATAAACGCACCATTGGTCCTCGGGGCCGTGAGGTGCTGGATCAACTGATGCCGCGCTTGTTCTCCGAGGTTTGCTCGCGCCCGGACGCCAATGTCGCCCTCAGCCGCTTGATTCAGTTGCTGCTCAGTATCCTTACCCGCACCACTTATCTCGAATTACTGGTGGAATATCATGCGGCACTAAAACATGTTATTCGCCTGTGTTCTGCCTCGCCGATGGTGGCCAGTCAATTGGCCCGCTACCCGCTGTTATTGGATGAGTTGCTTGATCCGCAATCGTTCTATCAACCACTGGAACCCGGTGCTTATCGCGATGAATTGCGCCAATACTTATTGCGGGTGCCGGAGGATGACGAAGAGCAGCAACTCGAGGCGTTGCGTCAATTTAAGCAAGCCCAGCAATTGCGTATTGCTGCTGGTGATATCACCGAGGCACTGCCGGTAATGAAAGTGAGCGATCACTTAACTTATCTGGCAGAGGCCATGATTGATGCGGTTATTCAGCAAGCCTGGGGGCAGATGGTGGCTCGCTATGGCCAGCCGAGCCATCTACAGCAGCGAGAAGGCCGTGGTTTCGCCGTGATTGGTTATGGCAAGTTGGGGGGCTGGGAGCTAGGTTACAGCTCAGATTTGGATCTGGTGTTCTTGCTCGATTGCCCGCTGGATGTGATGACTGATGGCGAGCGTAGCATCGACGGCCGTCAGTTCTACCTGCGTTTGGCTCAGCGGGTGATGCATTTGTTCAGCACCCGCACCTCGTCAGGCATTTTATATGAAGTGGATGCTCGCCTACGGCCATCAGGTGAGGCGGGCATGCTGGTCAGCACCGTTGAAGCTTTCGCCGATTACCAACAGCATGAGGCTTGGACTTGGGAGCATCAGGCACTGGTTCGCGCCCGCATCGTTTATGGTGATCCTCAATTGCATCAACAGTTTGATACCATCCGCCAGCAAATTCTGTGCCGCCACCGAGAAGACCCACAATTGCAGCAGGAAGTGCGCGAAATGCGAGAGAAAATGCGCAACCATCTGGGCAGCAAACAGCGTGGTATCTTTGATATTAAGGCTGATGAGGGGGGGATTACCGATATTGAGTTTATCGCGCAATATCTGGTGTTGCGCTATGCGGCCAGCGAGCCACGGTTGACCCGTTGGTCAGATAATGTACGCATTTTTGAGTTGATGGCTAATTACGACATCATGGCACCGCAAGAGGCAGCAGCACTGACCCGTGCTTATGTCACCATGCGTGATGAGATTCATCACCTGGCATTGCAGGAGCTATCCAGTAAGGTTTCTGCTGACAGTTTTATCACCGAAAGAGAGCAAGTTGCTGCCAGTTGGCGAAAATGGCTGGTGACGTCAGATATTGTTGCCAGCGAATAAGATAAAGTGCAGCAGTGCCCGTTATGACTGGGTACGTCGGTTATTAATAGTATGCAAGGTGTCTGTGATATTATCCGGCACCACATATATTCGTCATACTTCAAGCTGCATGTGTGTTGGCCGCGCTCAATCGCCCGAATCACTTACTGGTCTTGACCTTAAGAAATAAGTAAGCTCGTCGGGATTCACTCGCTTGCCGCCTTCCTGCAACTCGAATTATTTAGAGTATAACAAACACAAAATTGGAGCGAAGAGATGTGTGTTTTCGGGGTTAATAACAGCTCACTTTGGGGGGCTAACGTATGAAAGTCACGCTGCCTGATTTTCGCCGCGCCGGTGTATTAGTCGTTGGTGATGTCATGTTAGACCGCTATTGGTATGGGCCAACCAGCCGGATCTCACCAGAAGCACCGGTGCCAGTTGTTAAAGTTGATACCATCGAAGAGCGCCCCGGTGGTGCTGCAAACGTGGCGATGAACATCGCATCCCTTGGCGCTATCTCTCGTTTAGTTGGGTTGACCGGCATCGACGATGCTGCGCGGGCGCTGACCAACAAGCTGAATGAAGTACAGGTGCGCTGCGACTTTGTTTCGGTGCCTACCCATCCAACGATTACCAAATTGCGGGTACTTTCCCGTAATCAGCAGTTGATCCGTCTGGATTTTGAAGAAGGTTTTGACGGTGTTGATCCGCAACCTATCTTTGATCGCATCCAGCAGGCGCTGCCACAGATTGGCGCACTGGTGTTATCCGATTATGCCAAAGGTGCATTGAACAGTGTGCAGCCGATGATCCAACTGGCACGTAATGCGAAAGTTCCAGTACTTATCGATCCTAAAGGCAGCGATTTTGAGCGTTATCGCGGCGCAACACTGTTAACCCCTAACTTATCTGAATTTGAAGCCGTCGTCGGTCACTGTAAAAATGAAGAAGAACTGGTCAGCCGTGGCATGAAGCTGGTGGCTGACTTTGAGCTTTCAGCTCTGTTGGTGACTCGCTCCGAACAAGGGATGACACTGCTACAACCGGGGAAACCCCCATTACATCTACCCACTCAGGCGCAGGAAGTGTTCGATGTGACCGGTGCGGGTGATACGGTGATTGGGGTATTGGCTGCGGCACTGGCTGCGGGTAATACGCTTGAAGAGTCATGCTTCCTGGCTAATGCTGCCGCCGGTGTCGTTGTTGGTAAGTTAGGTACCTCAACGGTTTCACCGATTGAGCTGGAAAATGCCATCCGTGGTCGTGCGGAAACCGGTTTTGGGGTGATGGATGAGCAACAACTGAAAAAAGCCGTTGCGCAGGCCCGTCAGCGTGGTGAAAAAGTGGTCATGACCAATGGCATTTTTGACATTCTCCATGCGGGTCATGTCTCTTATTTGGCTAACGCCCGTAAGCTGGGTGACCGCCTGATTGTGGCAGTGAACAGCGATGCCTCTACCAAACGCTTGAAAGGCGAAAAACGGCCAGTTAACCCACTTGATCAGCGCATGATTGTATTAGGTGCGTTGGAAGCTGTGGATTGGGTGGTGCCGTTTGAAGAAGATACGCCGCAGCGCTTAATTGCCGATATTCTGCCGGATTTGCTGGTAAAAGGTGGTGATTATAAGCCGGATGAGATCGCGGGCAGTGCCGAGGTTTGGGCCGCAGGCGGTGAGGTTAAAGTACTGAATTTTGAAGATGGAGTTTCCACCACCAATATTATTCAGTCAATCAAGAATGGCCGAGGCTAGTAGGTGGGTGGACTAAAACAGGAGTTGAGTCTGGCACAGGGAGTCGGGTTGCTGTCCACTTCACTGCTGGGAACGGGCGTTTTTGCCGTTCCTGCATTGGCGGCGATGCTGGCCGGAGACGACAGTCTATGGGCCTGGCCGATATTAATTATACTGGTTTTCCCGATTGCTATCGCGTTTGCTGCGCTAGGCCGCCATTTCCCTAGTGCCGCAGGGGCGGCCCACTTTGTGACAATGGCCTTTGGCCCGAAGTTGGGGAATGTCACTGGTTGGCTATTCTTGTCTGTTATTCCTGTTGGTTTACCCGCCGCCTTGCAAATTGCTGCCGGTTTCTGGCAGGCAACATTCGGCTGGAGCGATACTGGGTTGCTGATGGTGCAACTGGTCACTTTGCTGGTTATTTGGTTGCTTGGCACGCGCAGTGCAGGTTCCAGCGCCAATGTGCAAACATTGATAGCATTACTGGTCATTGCGCTGGTGGTGGCTATTTGGTGGCAGGGTGAGATTCATCCATCACAGATACCTTGGCCAAAGCTACAAGATATTTCTCCGCCGAATATGTTCAACGCGTTGGCCGTAATGTTCTGGTGTTTTGTCGGATTAGAAGCCTTTGCACATTTGGCGACAGAATTCCGCCATCCCGAACGTGATTTCCCACGCGCACTGATCGTTGGCTTACTCGTTGCTGGTGCGGTGTATTGGGGCTGTACCGTGGCGGTGTTGCATTTCCATGCTTATGGCGAACAACAGGCGGCTGCGGCGTCGTTGCCGGGCATTGTAGTGCAACTTTTTGGTCAGCATGCACTGTGGATAGCGTGCATTATTGGCTATCTGGCCTGTTTTGCCAGCGTCAATATCTATACCCAGAGTTTTGCCCGCATGGTGTGGTCGCAGGCGCAGGTTCGGCCTGAAAGCAAACTTGCGCAGCTTTCTGCCGGGCAAACGCCGGTTAACGCACTTACTGCCGTGGTGGGGAGTTGCCTGGTATTTGCGTTACTGATTTATTGGCTATCGCTGCCACTGGACCTGCTGATTGTTTATGCCAATGGCATTTTTGTGCTGATTTATTTGCTATGTATGCTGGCGGGGATTCGCTTATTGAGCGGGCGCTCGCGGGTGATGTCGGTGATTGGCAGTATTCTGTGTTGTGTATTGCTGGTGATGATAGGTTGGAAAAGCTTATACGCTTTACTGATGTTTTTCCTATTGTGGGTGCTGCTTTCCAGAATGCGGCCAGCGGCGATATCCTCGTAAACTCAGGGCGCGATATCGAACTGCGCCCTGATTATCACTACTGACATGCGACCAAGCGTTACTCGCCGGTTTTGTCATCACCGCTGTTATCATCAATAACGGCTGGGACGTTGTTGAATTTGGCTTCCAGCTCTGTCACGCGTTGTTCCAGTAACGCCAGTTTTTCTCTGGTGCGTAGTAACACTTGAGTTTGTACGTCGAACTCTTCACGATTAACCAAATCCAGTCGTGTTAATTGCGATTGCAGCACCAGACGAATTTTCTTTTCGACGTCTTCCCCGAATTCGCGAATTCCTTTCGGCATAGACTCATGCACCTGGCGGGCGATTTGTTCAATTTTTTTCGGGTCAATCATGATATTTCCCTAATGAGATGGATTACTGCTTATTAGTGTAATGCCTCACGTTGATTGTATAAACCTCCAAACATCTACATTTTGGTAATTGCCCAGACGAATCAATAGCGCTATAGTCATAGGGCTTATTCTCAGGGCGGGGTGCAAGTCCCCACCGGCGGTAAATTGTGGTGCGGCATATCTGTGTCGTGGTGCAAAAGCCCGCGAGCGCTCACGTTGTTTCTCTTGTTAAAGAGGGCAAGGTAGAGGTCAGCAGACCCGGTGTGATTCCGGGGCCGACGGTTATAGTCCGGATGGGAGAGAGTAACGGTATCTGCCGGGCTTATAGCTCGCTTGCGTTATTTCGGCTATTTCTATTTATATATGAAGCAATGTTATATATGAAAGAGTGGCCTTTTACTCCTCAAGACCGCCCTGATTCTGGTAATCCATAATTTTAATGAGGTTTTTTACCATGAATCAGACCCTTCTATCAGATTTTGGCACGCCTGTTGAGCGTGTAGAACGTGCTGTCGACGCGCTGCGTAATGGCCGTGGCGTTATGGTGTTAGACGACGAAAGTCGAGAAAACGAAGGTGATATCGTCTTTGCAGCTGAAGCAATGACTGTTGAACAAATGGCACTGACCATCCGCCACGGTAGTGGCATTGTGTGTCTGTGTATCACTGACGAACGCCGCCAGCAGCTTGATTTGCCGATGATGGTGACCAATAACTCCAGCCAGTTCCAGACGGCATTTACCGTGACAATTGAAGCGGCTAAAGGTGTTACGACCGGCGTTTCTGCGGCTGACCGTTTGACGACTATTCGTGCGGCCATTGCTGACAACGCTAAACCTGCTGATCTTAACCGCCCGGGCCATGTATTCCCGCTGCGTGGTCAGGTAGGCGGCGTATTATCGCGTCGTGGTCATACCGAAGCCTCTATCGATTTGGCAACACTGGCGGGCTACAAGCCAGCAGGTGTGTTGTGTGAACTGACTAATGACGATGGCAGCATGGCCCATGCGCCAGAGGTTATTGAGTTCGCTAAATTGCATGATATGCCGGTAGTGACAATTGATGACCTGGCTGATTACCTCCAGTCTCAGGCAAGAAAAGCCAGCTAATAGAGTGGCGATATCAATGGATATTGCCTGCTGATGGTGTTGGTTTAAACACCGGGTTGCCTCTATTTTCCTGAATAGAGTGCGGCCCGGTTATTTCCTATCATGTCTTGACCCCTAAGTTAACCCTTCTCTGACTTTCCCCATTCAATTTTATTGAATATCTTCATCACTGTTATCTGGCTGTGCAATGAAAAAAAAGCGCGTAATGTATTTCTTATGATTTCAAGCGCCATTTTCTCTCTTAACAGTAAGGATTTCTTATGAACAGCTCTCGTATGCCTGCACTGTTTCTCGGCCACGGTAGCCCGATGAACGTGCTGGAAGAAAACAGTCACACTCAGGCATGGCGTACGTTGGGTGAGACTTTACCGCGTCCTAAGGCGATTCTGGCCGTCTCCGCCCACTGGTATACCCGTGGTACCGCAGTGACGGCAATGGAGCAACCTCGGACTATCCATGATTTTGGTGGATTCCCTCAGGCGTTATTTGATACCGAATATCCAGCGCCGGGTTCACCGGATCTGGCAGCACAAGTTCAGCAATTATTGGCACCTATCGTTGTGCGGGCTGATACCAGTGAATGGGGATTGGACCACGGTAGCTGGGGGGTATTGATTAAAATGTACCCTGAGGCTGATATTCCGGTGGTGCAATTGAGTATTGATGGTACGCAACCGGCGGCTTATCACTATGAGTTAGGTCGCAAGCTGGCAGTGCTGCGGGAGCAGGGCGTGATGATTGTCGCCAGCGGAAACGTCGTGCATAACTTGCGTATGGTTAGATGGCAGGGTGATAGCAGTCCTTATCCTTGGGCTGAATCTTTCAATCAATTTGTGCGAGACAACCTTAACTATCAAGGTGATAACCATCCTTTAGTGAACTTTATGCAACATGAAGGGGCTGCGCTATCTAATCCGTCACCAGAGCATTATCTACCACTTTTGTATGTGTTGGGGAGCTGGGACGGCGTCGAGCCGATTTCGATTCCCACTGATGGGATTGAGATGGGATCGCTCAGTATGTTGTCGGTAAGAATTGGATAGTTCGACGTTATAAAAAGAAAGGTTTGAACTGATAAAGTCAGCGAGCCAGGGGGTGACCACTCCTACGGGCGTTCAGGCGGTTTACACACTTGTATTTGAAACTAAAAGTAGCCCCAACGGAGTGTTTCCCCTTCATTTGACCTTGTCAGCAGTCTGAGGGAAAGCGAGTGCTTTCCCTTAAATTATGCGCAGCCTTAGCCCAAAATAATATGCGGGTAAAAACGCGACAGATCTTGGGTAATCAGTTCTCTGTCTTCACGCAAACCAATGCCACAGGGTTGATCATTCACTAGCCAGCTACCTATCAGGGTATAGCTGTCGCCGAACTTAGGCAGCGGATGGAATTGCTGCACAATCATGCCTTCTTCCCCGTATGGCCCGTCAACTCGGGCAACTTCTTTACCGTTTTCCACTATCTGGATATTGGCACCTTCCCGTGAGAACAGCGGCTTGGTGACATAATGGTCCATCTTCGGATGGTCATCTTCGGCAAAGTAAGCAGGCAACAGGTTAGGGTGATTTGGGAACATCTCCCACAGCAGCGGCAATAAGGCTTTATTAGAGATTATGCTCTTCCACGCAGGTTCCAGCCAGCGCACGCCAGCATCTTCCAACTTGGTTGAGAACATTTCACGGAACATAAACTCCCACGGATAGAGTTTGAACAAATTACTGATAACCTGATTATCCAGGTCAGTAAATTGGCCTTTCTCTCCTAAGCCGATCTCTTCCATAAACATGAATTCAGTTGGCAGACCTGCTTCCAGCGCGCAATCTTGCAAATATTGCACCGTGCCACGATCTTCTTCACTGTCCTGACAGCAGGCCAGATGCAGTAAGCTAAAACCATGGTTATCACGCAGGTCGACAAAGCGCTCAATCAACTTCTCTTGCATGCTGTTGTATTGATCAGAATCCTGACTCAAATTGCCTGCGTTGATCTGATCTTCCAACCATAACCATTGGAAAAAGGCGGCTTCATACAATGACGTTGGGGTGTCCGCATTGTTTTCCAGCAGTTTTGCTGGATTGATGCCGTCATAGGCCAGATCAAGGCGAGAATAGAGCGATGGCTGATGAGTTTTCCATGAGCTACGAACAAAATCCCAGCAGTGTTTTGGAATGCGGAATTTTGCCATCAGTTGATCGCTATTCACCACTTTCTCAACCACTTGCAGACACATCTGATGCAATTCTGCGGTAGTTTCTTCCAGCTCTTCAATCTGTGCCAGTGTGAATTCGTAATACGCATCCTCACACCAGTACGGCTCGCCATACATGGTGTGGAAACGGAAACCGAATTCAGTGGCTTTCTCGCGCCAGTCTGGGCGTTCGCTAATCGCTAAACGTTTCATTAATCAGACCTTAACCACCCATGCTGCGTGTGCTGGTTTTAGATGATGTCGCGGCACTACGTTGCATAGAAGACTGCTTAGCCACGGACTCACCAAAGCCACCACGAGTGATAGTGTTGGTTACCGCAGGTTTGGGTGCCATGGCGGTTCTTGGCACGTTCATGGTGCGGCCAGTGGTGGCTGAACCAAAGTTTTTACCTGTCGCATCAACAAACTTGCCATTCGCTGGGCTATTTGGCGCTTTCGATGTGAATAGTGGCTGGCTTGCACCACCGCCCATCATCCGGCCCATCATATAACCGGCCATTAATGGCATCCACATACTGCCACTTTGTTGTGGTGCGGCCGCCGTGGTTTCGCCAGAAGATGATGAAGATGTTGGTACCATGCCAGCTTGAGCAGGAGCCTGAGTACACTGAGATTCACCAAACTCTGCCACACAGTCTTCGCGGGTCGCATATTTTGGTGCAGTTTTAGCCGCTTCTTGTAATGCCGTGTTGTAAGCGGTGGTACATTCCGCGCTCTTGGACGGATTCGCCTGAGAGCAATCATCAGCATTTTGATACAAAGAGACGGTTTCATCGGTTTTTTCACAGCCAGCCAGCATAAATACAGCACTGACAGCTAAAGCTACGGGCGCAAGACGGTAATTGCGCCAGGATTTACGGAAAGTCTCTTGATTGATGTTTTGAGTCCGTTTCATCATTATTTATCTCATTTCAGGGCTTTTGTGCCCTTTCCCAGTAAGTACGCTCTAGAATAGGGGAAAGATGTACGAAATTAAAGCGTGGGGGCTTGCCAGCGGCAGACTTTACAAAGCTATACGAAATGCTGCGAGTAGCTTCGCTTTTTTCATTGGCAAAAAGTGCTTGGCAGCGAAGACGTAGGGCATAGAAACCGGGCACAGCCTGATGCTGCACCCGGAGAGTCCGAGTCCGTAAAAATCAGTTACGGAATGGATTGCCACTACGCGCCGCTGCTGGTGCTGCGGTAGCTGGTTGGCTTACAGAAGTAGCACGCGGTGCTGATTGAGCACTTTCGCCATCAGCATAAGCATTCTGGTTGGCATTGTCCGGTGCGAGACTGGTGGCTGAAGTTGGCACTGGCTTGTCCAATACGCCATTCAGTTGCATCAGATCGTCCATATTCAATGTCCCCAACGCGGATTGGATGTTTAACTGATTAATCAGATAGTTATAACGCGCGTCAGCTAATTGCTGTTTGGATTGATACAAGTTAGTCGTTGCAGTCAATACATCCAGAATAGTACGGGTACCCACCTGGTATCCGGCTTCCATGGCATCTAATGAACTTTGGTTGGAAATGACCACCTGCTCATAAGCCTTGATACTACTGATGGAGGCTGAAATATTATTGAATGAGGAGCGTACAGTTTGCACCACACTACGGTGCGCACTTTCTAGCTGTTCACTGGCACCGACGAAATTGTACTGTGCTTGTTTCACCGCAGAATTGGTGGCCCCGCCGCTATACAGTGGCAAACTCAGTTGCACACCAATTTGGTTTTGCCCAGCATCATTATTCACTTGCTGGCTGGTTGGTGACCCCCCACTGTAACGTGTATTGGTTACAGAAGATGAGGCGGTCAAATCGACCGTCGGCATATAACCGGTTTCTGCTGACTTAATTTGCTCACGAGCCAAATCTTGGCTCAAACGGGCAGAAAGCAAGGCAAGGTTACGTTTTTCAGCTTCTTTCAATAAGTTAGTAACTGCTTGTGGGCGCTCAGTCTTCAAGCGACTCACATTCAGTGATGCCAATTCAGGATAATAAACACCGGTGATCTGGCGCAGGTTTTCCAACGCGTTATCCAAATTGTTACGGGCAGTCACTTCTGCTGCTAACACGGTATCGTAGCTGGCACGGGCGTTTTGCACATCGGTAATTGCGACTAAACCTACATTAAACCGCTGGGTCGTTTGGTCCAACTGGCGATAGACCGATTGCTTCTGTGCTTCGGTGTAAGACAGGCTATCAATCGCTCTGAGTACGTTGAAATAGGCTGTTGCCGTGTTCAGGATCAGTGCCTGTTCGTCGGTCTGGAATGTGACATCCTGAATACCCGCCGCCTTTTCCTGTAAGGTCAGGGCGCGCCATTTAGACATATCAAAAATAGTTTGAGTCAGTTGCAGGGAGCCTGATGTCGCGTTGCTATCCGGGCTATCGGATGCATCACGGAAACCATTAGTATGGCTGTAACCTGCACCCAAACCGAGCTGTGGTAACAGCGGGCTGCGAGCTTGATTAATTTTTTCATATGCAGCATCGCGGTCAGCAGCCGATTTGCGTAAATCCGGGTTACTATCCCTGGCTTGCTTATAAACTTGCAGCAAGTTCTCTGCCTGGCTCATGGTACTGAAACCAGCCAGACTCAGCCCGATAAGAAGGGGGAGCAGTTTCTTCATTTGCAGTCCTTGTTGTGCAGCATTTGTGCGGCAATTTTACTATGGTAGCTGTCGATAGACGATATTGTTGCCGATTCTATCAGAGTCTGCCAATGGGATAAGGTGGCTGATTGTGCCATCTCGCCTTAATTTACTTAAATCTATCACAAAGCTAAATGAGTATTCAGACAACTCATCTGTATCGAGCTATCTTGGTCAAATAATCTTTATCAAAATCATTTCTATCGGCTAACTCTATGCCTGCTATTTTAAAATCCTGTATACCCGTCATACTGCAAGCTGCATGTGCGTTAGCTGCTTTCGTTAACCCCAGTCACTTACTTATGTAAGCTTATGGGGGATTATGAGCCTCACCCTACGGGCCAGCGCAGGCGCTGTGCAAAATGGTTTACAACCAATTTGTCGCTCAATTGCCGCCTTCCTGCAACTCTAATTATTTAGGGTATAGCCTGTGTAGTTTGGCTGTCATCAAAAATCACAATTAAGCTTGGATACTTAAGTAAGGAGAACAGTTAATGACGTCAGTACAATCTTCACCGGTGACCTTTGACAAGAATGATGTGGAAATTATTGCACGTGAAACACTTTACAGTGGTTTTTTTTCACTGAATTTATACCGATTCCGCCACCGCCTGTTTAACGGTGAAATGAGTGGTGAAGTTAAGCGTGAAATTTTCGAGCGTGGCCATGCTGCGGTGTTGTTACCCTATGATCCGGTGCGTGATGAAGTGGTATTGGTTGAGCAATTACGGATTGCCGCCATTGACAGTAGCCCGTCACCTTGGTTATTAGAAATGGTAGCCGGAATGATTGAAGAGGGTGAAACCGTTGAGGCGGTCGCCCGTCGCGAGGCGCAGGAGGAAGCCGGAATTGACATTGGCCGCTGTAAGCCGGTGCTCAGCTATTTAGCCAGCCCCGGGGGCACCAGCGAACGTTTGTCTATTATGGTGGGCGAAGTTGATGCGACAACGGCGAAGGGCATTCATGGCTTGGCCGACGAAAATGAAGATATTCGAGTGCATGTTGTTAGTCGTGAACAAGCTTGTCGTTGGGTTGAAGAAGGTGCTATTGATAACGCAGCCTCAATCATTGCATTACAATGGTTGGCGTTGCACCATCAATCGCTGAGAGCAGAATGGCAGTCATAAAGAGAAAAAATAATGAGTAAGCGCTATACACCTGATTTCCCTGAGATGATGCGGATATGTGAAACTAACTTCGCACAATTGCGTCGTTTGATACCTCGCGTCGATGAAGTGGGCGAAAACGTGGCTTATCAGGTTAATGGTGGCAGTTATAGGCTGACAATTATTGAGTCAACCCGCTACACTTCGGTAGTAGAGATTGTGCAAACCGAGCCTGCGGTGAGTCACTGGAGCCTGCCATCGATGGTGGTGCGGCTTTATCATGATGCACAGGTCGCGGAAGTGTGTGCCAGTCAGCAGATCTACCGCTTCAAAGCAAGTTATGATTATCCGAATAAAAAGTTGCATCAGCGGGACGAAAAGCATCAAATTAACCAGTTTCTTGCTGACTGGTTGCGCTATTGTTTGGCGCATGGAGCGGTGGCAGTTCCGGTTTGTTAGACAGACTTATAACCTTGCCTACAGAGAGTGAAGAATCGTGATAATTCTGGTTGGGAAGGGTGCAAAAACAAGGACACCATTTGGAAAGCCTGTTTAAACTGCCTATGGCGAGTGGGGCCAAAGTCAGAATTTTACAAATAACAGATACCCACCTCTTCGCAGGTGAACATGAGACCTTGCTGGGTGTGAATACGTCCCGCAGTTATCGCGCTGTGTTGGATGCGATTATTGCTGAGCAACATCCATTTGATCTGATTGTTGCAACCGGTGATTTGGCGCAGGACCATTCGGTTGCTGCCTATCAAAATTTTGCGAAGGGTATTTCCCGTTTGCCGGCGCCTTGCGTATGGCTACCCGGTAATCACGATTTTCAACCGGCGATGGTAGATGCACTGGCGGATTCAGGCATTGCGCCTTCGAAGCAGGTTCTGGTTGGTGATAACTGGCAAATTCTGTTATTGGACAGTCAGGTATTCGGTGTTCCTTATGGTGAACTGAGCGATTATCAGTTGGAGTGGATGGAGCGTTGTCTGGTGGCTTACCCAGAACGCTATACGCTGATTTTATTGCATCATCACCCAATGCCATCCGGCTGCACTTGGCTTGACCAACACAGTCTGCGTAATGCGCATATGTTGGCGGCAGTGCTGGTTCGTTATCCGCGTGTTACCACCTTATTGTGTGGCCATATCCATCAAGATTTGGATCTCGATTGGTATGGTAAACGGCTGCTGGCCAGCCCTTCTACTTGTGTGCAGTTCAAACCGCACTGTACTAATTTTACGCTTGATACTGTGGCCCCGGGATGGCGCTACCTCGACTTACTGCCTGATGGAATACTTGAAACTGAGGTTCGTCGGTTAGCCAGTGATGAGTTCTGCCCGGACATGGACTCGGATGGTTATTGATGAGTACGCTTCTTTATATTTACGGCTTTAATAGCTCCCCCAGTTCGCTCAAAGCAACCACCTTTAAAAGTTGGTTGCAGCAGCACCATCCTCATATTGAGATGCTGACACCGCAATTACCGCCGTATCCGGCACAAGCAGCAGAAATGTTGGAAAACATTGTGATGGATAAAGCGGGGCAATCTATTGGTATTGTTGGTTCTTCCTTGGGCGGCTATTTTGCTACCTGGCTTTCCCAGCGTTTCAGCATTCCTGCGGTGGTTGTTAACCCGGCAGTGCGGCCTTTTGAGCTGCTCAGTGATTATCTGGGCGAGAATGAGAACCCCTACACAGGTCAACAATATGTGTTAGAGTCTCGACATATTTACGACCTGAAGGTCATGCAAATTGAAAAGTTGGAATCCCCAGATTTACTCTGGTTATTGCAACAAACCGGGGATGAGATCCTCGATTACCGTCAAGCGGTTGCTTATTACACCCCTTGCCGGCAAACAGTAGAATCAGGTGGAAATCATGCCTTTGTTGGCTTTGATCACTATTTCTCCCCGATTGTAACTTTTTTAGGGCTAGCGACTGCCTGATAACAGGCCGTATATGTGCCACCGATACAGTAGGTTTGGTATTACTACAATTTTGGTATTACTACCGTTGGGTATCGTTACTACAGTGGGTATTGCACTGGGGCCGAGATGGCCCACCAGGCATGTCACCGCCAGCCTTCCAACCATTAGCCGAATATTAATCAACCATGACTGAATCCAGCTATAACGCTGATGCCATTGAAGTACTCAGCGGTTTAGAACCAGTGCGTCGTCGTCCGGGCATGTATACGGATACCACGCGGCCAAACCACCTTGGTCAAGAGGTGATTGATAACAGCGTCGATGAGGCGCTGGCGGGCCATGCCCGGCGTATTGACGTTATTCTGCACGCCGATCAATCGCTGGAAGTGACTGATGATGGCCGTGGCATGCCTGTTGATATCCATCCAGAAGAAGGTGTTCCCGCCGTTGAACTGATTATGTGTCGGTTACACGCAGGCGGCAAATTCTCGAATAAAAACTATCAGTTCTCTGGTGGTTTGCACGGTGTAGGCATTTCAGTTGTGAATGCTTTATCCAAGCGAGTAGAGGTCACGGTGCGCCGTGATAGCCAAATCTACAGTATCGCCTTTGAAAATGGCGATAAAGTGCAGGAACTACAAGTTATCGGGACATGCGGTAAGCGCAATACCGGTACCAGCGTGCATTTCTGGCCGGATGTCTCATTCTTCGATAGCCCACGTTTCTCGGTTTCGCGTTTATCCCATTTGCTGAAAGCGAAAGCCGTGTTGTGCCCCGGCGTAGAAATCGTCTTTAAAGATCTGGTGAATAATACCGAGCAGCGTTGGTGCTATGCCGATGGCCTGACCGATTATCTGATGGAAGCGGTTGATGGCTTGATTACCCTGCCAGAAGCACCGTTTGTCGGCTCTTTTGCCGGTGATACTGAAGCGATTGATTGGGCGCTGTTGTGGTTGCCAGAAGGCGGTGAACTGTTGACAGAAAGCTACGTCAACCTGATCCCCACCATGCAGGGCGGAACTCACGTCAACGGTTTGCGTCAGGGTTTGCTGGATGCCATGCGCGATTTCTGCGAATACCGCAATATTTTGCCCCGTGGTGTCAAACTTTCGGCCGATGATATCTGGGAACGCTGTGCTTATGTGTTGTCAGTAAAAATGCAGGACCCACAATTTGCCGGCCAGACGAAAGAGCGGCTCTCCTCACGTCAGTGTGCTGCTTTTGTGTCCGGTGTGGTAAAAGATGCCTTCAGCCTATGGTTGAATCAGAATATACAAGCGGCAGAACAACTGGCTGAATTGGCCATTTCCAGTGCTCAGCGCCGTATGCGTGCGGCAAAAAAAGTGGTGCGTAAGAAGCTGACCAGCGGCCCGGCATTGCCCGGTAAATTGGCGGATTGTACTTCGCAGGATCTGAGCATGACCGAATTATTCTTGGTGGAAGGGGATTCCGCCGGTGGTTCGGCTAAACAGGCACGTGATCGTGAATATCAGGCGATCATGCCGCTGAAAGGCAAGATCCTAAATACCTGGGAAGTTTCGTCAGATGAAGTGCTGGCCTCGCAGGAAGTACACGATATCTCGGTAGCCATTGGTATCGATCCAGACAGCGAAGATTTGAGCCAACTGCGTTACGGTAAAGTTTGTATCCTGGCGGATGCGGACTCCGATGGTTTGCATATTGCCACCCTGCTGTGCGCCCTGTTTGTGCGTCACTTCCGGGCGTTGGTGCGCAACGGTCACGTTTATGTGGCGATGCCGCCACTGTATCGCATCGATTTAGGCAAAGAAGTGTTTTATGCCTTGGATGAAGAAGAGAAAACCGGTGTTCTGGAACAACTGAAGCGTAAACGCGGTAAACCCAACGTTCAGCGCTTTAAAGGGTTGGGTGAAATGAACCCGTTGCAGTTACGTGAAACGACCCTCGATCCGAATACTCGCCGTCTGGTGCAATTGACCATTGGTGATGATGATATTGATAAAACGCTAGCAATGATGGACATGTTGTTAGCGAAAAAGCGTTCCGAAGATCGGCGCAATTGGCTGCAAGAGAAAGGGGATACCGCTGAAATCGAAGTTTGATCGATGGCAGGGTTTAATAGATGAAAGTGACGTTAGAAGAGTTGCAGGCATTTACCTCGGTAGTTGACTGCGGCTCGATTACCGCGGCGGCAGAGCAACGTAGCCAGACCACATCGGGTATCAGCCGTGCATTGAGCCGATTGGAGCAAAAGCTAGCGACCACTTTGCTACGCCGCACCACCCGTCGGTTGGAATTGACCGAAGAGGGCGAGCTGTTTCTCAGCCATGCACGCCAGATTCTTGGCGCGGTGGATGATGCTGAGGAACAGATTGCTCTGCGGCGGTTGAAGCCTGCTGGTCGGTTGCGAGTGAATGCAGCAGCCCCCTTTATGCAGCACGTTATCGTGCCGATGATCAGCGGCTTTCGCGCCTTATATCCGCAAATCATTCTTGAACTGAATACCGACGATCTTAATATCGATCTGTTAGAGCAACGTACTGATATCGCGATCCGCATTGGTGCTTTGCGCGACTCCACTATTCATGCACGTTTGCTGGGTGCCAGCCGGGTGCGTATTCTTGCCAGCCCCGACTATCTGCAATGTCACGGTACCCCGCACACTATTGATGACCTCGCAAATCACAGTCTGCTCGGTTTCACTCAGCCTGAATTCCTTAATCAATGGTCGCTACCTCATTTGCCAGGCGGGCATTCGTCGATTATCCCGAATTTAGCGGCTTCCAGCGGCGAAACGCTACGTTTATTGGCTTTACAGGGTGAAGGGATCGTCGAACTCTCTGATTTTATGACGCGTAAAGATCAACTGGCGGGGCATTTGGTTGAAGTTATGGCGGATCAAACTCTGGAAACCTGGCAACCGATCAATGCGGTGTATTATCGCAATACACAACTTGCCGCGCGGATTACCTGTTTTCTCGATTATGTGAGTGAGCAGATTCAGTTGCAGGGGAGCCATTGGCTCAGATATTAGCGGCTAACACCGCTGCAACTTCAAGCCAGAAGGGTATTAGCCAAAGTAATTGGAGTTGCAGCAAGGCAGCAAACGAATGAATCTCAAGTAAGTGATTCGGGTGAGTGAGAGCGGCTAACACCGCTGCAGCTTCAAGTAAGAAGGCTAAGATAAAATGTGAATGTTCACATCCAACACATCATCCTTAATCACTTCACGGTGTTGATGCATATGCTCCATCTGCAAATGTAACTCCAGATGATGCACACTTTGCCACTTCTCCAGCATGAAAATAGAGTCCGGCGAGTTCTTTTGCCAGTCAAGCTGGGTGGGAACGTCAACCATCGGCACATAACCGCCACAACCTTCCTCGGCCAGTACCGCCGGAATAAGCTTCTCAATTGCCTGTAATACTGCCTGACGGCGCCCTGGTTTGACTTTGATTTCTGCAAAAACGGTAATCATTACTGCCTCTATTTATCTCTGATAGGAAATCAAACGGCCTGATAGTTAAAGTTTTCGGCTAAATGCTGACGGTAACGGCTGATGTCACCTTCAATGTCTGGTTGTTTAATCACATCATTACACATAAATGTTGGCAGAGGTTCCATTCCAAGGAATTGGTTCGCTTTATGGAAATGCAGATAAACACCGTCAACGCCCACCCCATGGAAGAACTGTTTCGGGTCATTGAACGCTGCAAGTGGTGCGTTCCAGGTGACTGACAGCATGTAGGTTTTACCCTGAATCAAACCGCCAGAACCATAACCTTTAGTGGCATCAGAACGGGTACGGCCATCACTGGCATACAGTTTGCCGTGACCTGCGGTAAAGACGTCATCAATATATTTTTTCAGAATCCACGGTTCACCCATCCACCAACCGGGCATTTGATAAATAACGGTATCGGCCCACAGATATTTTTCAATTTCACTTTCAATATCATAGCCTTCATCAACCGTGGTGATTTTCACCTGATGGCCGTTTTCACGTAGAAAGTCGGCAGCGACATTCGTGAGCGTGAGGTTAAGCGCCCCTTTGGAGTGCGCAAACGCTTTCATGGCGTTAATAATTAATACATTACTCATTGATATAATCCTTGTGAAACGGGGGGCTAATAACCCAAAACAGCGGCCTACCCGGAATGCTGAGTATGCTAATGGTTTTTACGCGAGAGAAAAATGGACAATAATGCACAACACTATTGCTAAATAAGCAACAAAGCCCTCTATTTAAACCTTTTAAGCTGTAAATGTGCGAAGCTCCCCGCATTGGATTTCATATGACAGAAACAGCAGAACAACAGTTTTGAGGCAGCTCTCAGAACGAAGTTAATACCTGGTAGCATATAGCTGCGTACCAAGTTATAGCGGTACACTGCTTGTCTTTTAGCGACACTCGTTTACTCAGGTCAGCGCCATTATGTCCCCTCATACTTTGCTCGTGATTGATGATGATGAAGAGATCCGCAGCTTGCTGACGGAATACTTCACTAAAGCGAATTTTCGTGTGCTTTCGCTACCTGATGGCGAACATTTGCTGACAACATTGAAGCAGGAGTCCGTGGATTTAGTCATTTTGGATGTCATGTTGCCTGGTGATGACGGCTTCACCCTTTGCCGCAAAGCACGGCAAGTATCGGCAGTGCCGATCATCATGTTGACGGCGGCATCTGATGAAAGTGACAAAGTGATTGGGTTAGAGCTAGGCGCAGATGATTATCTGGCTAAACCGTTCAGTGCCCGCGAGTTGCTGGCGCGAGTTAAGGCGTTATTACGCCGTAATCAAATTGTGCAAAGCCCCGGCACTGAGGCACGATTTTTGTGTTTTAACGGCTGGAAACTGGATTTAGTCCGGCGGGAGCTTATTGATCCGCAAAAGCAGAGTGAGCCGTTGTCGGGGATTGAATTTACGTTGCTCTCGTTATTTTTACGTCATCCCAATCAGATCCTCGACCGGGATCAAATCTCTGAGATAACCCGCCGACGGGAAAATAACCCTTTGGAGCGGGGGATTGATGTGCAAATCAGCCGCTTACGTCAGCGTCTACAAGATAGCCAGCGCTTACTACTGCGTACCCTGCGTAATCAGGGTTACATGCTGTGTTGTGATGTTACCCGTGAATATTGATTCGGGCCGTTATGTCCGTTGGCTACAGGATATGTTCCGGCCACTCTGGCCGCGTTCACTTTTGAGCCGCATGCTGTGCATGCTGGTGATTGCCCTGCTGCTGGCAGAAAGTATCTCTGGTTCAATTTGGTACCGTCAGTTTAGTCTGCGCAATCAGGCCAGTCTGGAAAGTACTATCAAAGGGCTGGTGCAAGGGATGCTGACTAGCTACAACTTTATGTCATCTCTGCCGTATAACTATCGCCATTTAGTGTTGCAACAACAATTGGCGTTAGGTGGCTCGCAGTTTTTTATTTCGATCAATAACCATGTATTGGATGAAGTGCAATTGCTGAACAGTCAGGCCGCCAGAACCGTGGTCTCGCAGGCAAAACAAGAACTGCGAACACAATTAGGGGAACGGCAGGCGGCGATTATCTCCCTGACACCCGCAGATCAACTGAAAGTTTTTAACGCTGGAGTTCTGGTTGATAATCTCCCCCCTGCCTGGGTACGTTTTGGTATCACTACATCCCATAAAGATGCGCCAGTATTAGTCATTCAGTTACAACTGAATTCCAATGAATGGCTGTTTCTGGCAGCACCACTGCCACCGCCTTATGATCAGTTAGAAAGCCCGTTGTTTAGCCTGCGTCAGGTCGGCTTTACCCTGTGTAGTTTGCTTCTGGTTTTACTTTTTACCTGGTGGCTGATTCGGCGTGAACTGAAACCATTAGCACGGCTAGCCCATGGCGCACTTGAACTCAATAGTTCACTGGACAGTGAACCATTGCCAGAGGAAGGCAGTGCAGAATTGGTTACCGCGACCCGTTCTTTCAATCAAATGCAAAGCCGTCTGCGCGCTTACCTGCATAATCGTGAAATGCTATTTACCGCTATCAGTCATGACTTGAAAACCCCGCTAACCCGCCTACGGTTGCGGGTAGAAATGCTAGAAGATGAGACTTTGGGGAAAAAATTTGAACGGGATGTCGCTGACTTGGAAATGATGGTCAAAGGCGCACTGCAAAGTATGAAGGATACTGATTTACATGAAAATATGGAGTCCATAGATATCATGAATTTGCTAAGGCAAACGATGGACGCCTATCTCAATGTTACTGTTTCCGGTAAAGCCAGCCCGATCTTTGGCCGCCCTCTGGCGATTAAGCGCCTACTTAATAACATCGTGGAGAATGGGCTGAACTATGGGCAGCGAGTAGAAATAATCCTGTCAGATCACCGAGATTACATCATGCTGTTTATCCGTGATTTTGGCCCCGGAATTCTCGAGGAGCAGTGGGAGAAAGTATTTAAGCCTTACTATCGTTTGCAACAGGATAACCGTGGCAGTGGGTTGGGGCTTGCTATCTCACGTAGCATTGCCAGAGCACATGGTGGTGAAGTGACATTACGTAATCATCCCGCCAGTGGGCTGATAGTTGAAGTCCGTTTACAACGCTATAACTGAGTCTAATACGCATGTTAAAGACACTATCTCTTATTTTTCTGCTGTTGGTCGCGACCAATGCCACTGCCGTTAACGTTGAAGTCCTGCATTATTGGACTTCATCCAGTGAGCAGGCGGCACTGTTATCGGTAAAACAGGCGCTGGCCGAAAAAGGGGATAACTGGCAAGATTTTGCTGTTGCTGGTGGTGCAGGAGAGAGTGCATACAGTGTATTGCAAACGCGTGCTATTGCCGGTAACCCTCCCGGGGCGGCGTTACTAGAAGGTAAGGCTATTGAGGAGTGGGCCAGACTGGGTTTTCTCTCTAGCCCTTATACGCCGGAGCAAACCGTTGAGTGGGATCAGGCTTTGCCTCTCGCCATCAAAGCCAACATTAAATATCGTGGTGAGTATGTTGCCGTACCGGTAAACATACATCGTATCAATTGGATGTGGATTAACCCGAAACCTTTCGCCAAATTGAAATTAGCCGTACCTACCACATGGGATGAGTTTTTTGCCGTAGCCGATAAGTTACAAGCTGCCGGGTACATTCCATTGGCACATGGCGGGCAGGCATGGCAGGACGCCACGGTGTTTGAGAATCTGCTGTTAGGCATGGAAGGCGGGGAATTCTACCGCCAGGTGTTTATGGAACAGCGCAGTAGTGCCATTACCAGCGAGAAGATGGTGCGAGTGCTGGAAAAGTTTCGCAAGCTTAAAGGTTATATCGACCCCGATGCCGCCAATCGTCCGTGGCATGAGTCGGTAGAAATGCTGCGCAGTGGTAAAGCTGCCATGATGATTATGGGCGACTGGGCCAAAGGCGAGATGATGCAGGATGGTGATAATCCCGGCCAAGCGTTTTTGTGTGCGCTGGCTCCCGGTACTCAGGGCTATTTTATTTATAACACGGACAGCTTTGCTATTTTGCAGCAAAACGGTAATCCAGTCGTGGTATCGGGCCAGCGCCATTTGGCTGATGTACTGATGGATAAGCAGTTTCAGGTTACGTTTAATAAACTAAAAGGCTCGATCCCCGCCCGAATGGATGTTTCTTTGCAGGATTTTGACTCCTGCGCGCAGCAGTCAGGCAAGGCGTTCCGTCAGGCGGAGGCCTCGGGTAAATTGCTGCCGAGTATGGCGCATTCGATGGCGACAGATGCACAAACCAAAGAGATCTTCTTCCACGTACTGAACTCCTTTTTTATCCATCCAGAGCAGACTCCGCAGCAGGCTGTGCAGCAGCTCAATACTGCCTTAATCGCGGTAAAATCTTAAGTTCAAGGCGTCAAAGCAGTACGCGCAAAATTAGAGAGTGCGAAAATAATTAGACCGTTAGCAATGTTAGCCAATGCTATTTAGCTTTTCCACCACCTCAGCGGAGAGTATCAATTCAGCACTGGCCAGGTTCTCCTGTAAATGTTGCGGTGATGACGTGCCAGGGATGAGCATGATATTTGGAGAGCGTTGCAGCAGCCAGGCAAGCGCAACCTGCATTGGCGTGGCCCCCAGTGACTGTGCGACTTCACTGAGTTGTGTCGACTGCAATGGTGTGAAGCCACCGAGCGGGAAAAAAGGAACCCAGGCGATATTCTGTGCAGCAAGCTCGTCGACAAGTAGGTCGTCATTGCGATTTGCCAGATTATACAAGTTCTGTACGCAGACAATGGGGGCGATTTTTTGGGCATCGGTGACCTGTTTTGCTGTCACGTTACTCAATCCAATATGGCGAATCAGCCCTCGCGCTTGCAGTTTGACCAGTGTCTCAAGGGGGGCGGCCAAGGAACCTTCTGCCGGTTGGTGGACAGCAAACATGCTACGCAAATTCACGACTTCCAACACATCAAGCCCAAGGTGACGTAGATTATCTTCGACCGCGCGGGTGAGTTCATCGGCGCTGAATGCCGGTAGCCAGTTCCCCGTCTTATCGCGTAGTGCGCCCACCTTGGTAACAATACACAGATCATTAGGATAAGGATGGAGGGCTCGTTTAATTAATTGGTTAGTAATATGCGGCCCATAAAAATCACTGGTATCAATATGTTGGACCCCTGATTTGATAGCGTCGCGCAACACCTGAATCGCCTGAGATTCATTCGAGGGTGGGCCAAATACACCTGGGCCAGCCAGTTGCATCGCGCCATAGCCGAGGCGATTAATCTGCCGATCGCCAAGTCGATAAGTAAGAGTACGTTGTGACATGGGATATCTCCTGAGTAAGTAACGCAATGATTGTAGCTGGCTTATAGCTGTGCAACTATCTGGCTAAATGAAGACAAGTTGTACGGAGTGGCGGACAATGCAAATTGATATTGCACTGCTTCATGCGGTGGTCGCGGTGGCAAAAGCTGGCGGATTTCGTGAGGCTGCACGCATGATAGGCAGTAATCCTTCGTATCTCAGCGATGCGGTGCGGCGGGTGGAACAGCAACTGGGTGTCCGGCTATTTCATCGAACCACTCGAACGGTGGCATTGACTGAGGTAGGTAGAGCACTGATGGAGCGGTTAATGCCTGCGATGAGCGAAGTTGATGCTGCACTGGATATTGTTAATCGCTTTCGTGATACCCCGTCGGGCACATTACGTCTAAATGTCCCTGTTAGTGCTGCGCGGCTGGTGTTGCCTGCCATTGTTCCTACTTTTTTGAAACGTTATCCAGACATTCAGTTAGAAGTGGTGGCCGAAAGCAACGTGCAGGACGTATTCCGTGATGGCTGCGATGCGGGTATCCGCTATGATGAATGTCTCGAGCAGGATGTAATTGCGCTTCCGATAGGAAAACGTCAGCAGCGCTTTGCTGTTGCCGCAGCTCCTGAGTATCTCGACCTGCATGGTCGGCCGGAACATCCGAGCGAACTCCTTAACCACCTCTGTATTCGTGGCCGTTATGCCAGCGGCATAGTGCCTGAATGGGAGTTTGAGCGAGACGGCGAGGTGGTGCGAGTTAAGCCAAATGGCCCGCTAATGGTTAGCATTGGTGCTGCCGTTGACCTTGCGGTGGCAACGGCGATTGCTGGCGGTGGGATAATCTATCTATTTGAAGAGTGGCTGCGACCCGCGATTGAACGTGGCGAACTTGAAGCAATTCTAACCCCCTGGTGGCAGCAGTTTTCAGGCCCATATCTGTACTATCCCGACCGTCGTCTTATCCCTTCACCACTCAAAGCGTTTATTGATTTTATCCGCGAACTAAATGGTTAACCATTTAGCGCCGCCATTATCTGGTGTCTGAAGCCAACCGGGTGATCATCAGGGTCTTAAGATAATCCGTCGCTTGAGTTTCAGCCCCCTGATCTATTTTGAATTATGGGATTATTAAATTCCCTCCGGCTCGTCATTTTCCTCATTGTTGGGTGTTTCACTGTCAACGACAAAATGAACGATTCCCCGCTTTCCCGCCGCCAGTGCCTGTTGAACCAATTCGCGGGCTGTAGGGATTTCATCTCGGTCTAGCACTGTTTCCGCCAGCATCTGCATATTGGTACCAGTAATCACTTCAAATTGAGGTTGATGCACACTCAATTGGACTGCACTGCGAAATGGGGAGCCCCCGAGCAAGTCGGTGAAGAACACCACACCGTGCTCAACAGGTAATGTATCCAGTGCCTGCTGTAACGCATGGTCTAGCTGTTGAGTACTCATACCCACCGGAAAGTCGACCGCAATGATTTGCGGTTGTGGGCCAATGACTTGTTCCACCGCGTTATACAATCCACTGGCAAAACGCCCATGGCCGGTGATGATAATGCTTACCATAAAAGGTCCTTGGGCGCTGGCCGTTAGCCAGCGCATTAAAGATTGAGACTGATTGAGGTGCTACAACACACCGAGCCATGACAGTGCGATAGACAATACAAAAGTCACCAGAATGAGCGTAACCGGGCTGACTTTCTTGGCGCGCAACAGGTAATACATCAGCAAGGTGTAGACCATGGGCAGCAGATTTGGGAAGACTTTGTCAAAGAAGGCTTCCTGAATAGAGACCTCGTGGCCCGCGGTCACCGCGACTTTTGCCGCCACGGTAATATGGACATACGAAGCAATCAGCCCACCAACGACTGTCACACCAAGGATGGTCGCTGCTCTGGAAATAGCCCCCGAACTGGCACGCAGTTTATCGATGGCTCTTACCCCCAAGGTGTAGCCCAGATGGGTCCATACCACGCGCAGTAAAAATAGCGCCAGATAAACCACGAAGAAGATGATTGGCCCCAAAATACTGCCCTGACTGGCAAAAGAGGCACAAACCCCCGCGACAATCGGCAATAAAGTGAACCAGAAAATAGCATCACCAATTCCCGCCAGTGGCCCGAACAACGCCACTTTCAACCCTTTGATCAGGTCTCGACTTTCGTGGCGTTCCTCCAGAGAGATCAGTAACCCCATCAGGAAACCAACCGCATTGGTGTTGGTATTAATAAACTCCAGATTATCTTTCATGGCGGCAGACAGAGCGGCTTTGTCATTGCCATAAATCTTCTTCAGCAACGGGGCTTGTGCACTAGCAAAACCAGTCGCCTGCATACGTTCGTAGTTAAAACCGGACTGTAACAGTGCTGACCGAAAACCCAATTTGGTGATATCCCGGCGCGTCAACTTGGTGGTTGGTTCAGTGTTGGTATCTGTCGTTGTTGGCAAGGTATTAGATTCCATCATTCATCTCCTCAGGAGCGGCAGCAGCATGGGCGGCTTTTTTCTGTTGGTTGTAATATTCGTAGATAGCGAAAGCCGTTCCCAGTAGCGCAACAGGCAACAGATTCTGTACCGGTATAAAGGTGACAAACAGGAAACCAATAATAAAGAAAGGGGTGAACGGGGTTTTCATCATAACTTTCAACAGTAAGCCGAAACCAACCGCAGGCAAGATACCACCGGCAACCTCAAAGCCATGAGTCAACCAGACTGGCATTGATCGTACCAGGCTTTGCATCGCGCCCTGTGAAACGTAAGCGCACAAGAATGTCACGGCGGCATAAGTCACAGCAACAATGGCGGTTAACAACAAGTTCAGCCGCCCGAGAGCTGCGCCATCAGCTTCTTCTGCATAACGGTCAGCCTTCTGCATAAAGAAGGAAAATGCTGAGTAATAGAACAAAATGATGTATTGCATTAAGAAGCTAAAGGGCAGGCCCAGTCCGATGGCCGTTTTCGCGTCGACACCGGTGCTGTGGGCAATCACGGTCGTCATAATACCTGCCAACACTGGGTTTGGTGGTTGGGTACCGCCAATCGGGGTCAGGCCAGTAAAGGCCAGTTCGGTCAATGCACCGGTAATCAAACCCGTTTGGATATCACCGAGAATGGCACCCGTTAAGGTACAAACGATTAGCGGGCGGAAGATATACAACGCTTCCAACCAAAAATCGATCCCGACAATCAGTGCCATGATTGCCAGCCCAATACCTTGCATCATTGTTATTTCATGCATAAATAATTCCGTCACCAAAGGCGTTGTAGGGCAGGGTATTATCGGATTAAGTCCGAGACTCTCAGATTGCTATACCCTGATGCGGCGGCTTTTTACTGGACTTTATCTTTGCCGTCACTCGGTGTGTCCTGAATAAAGACATTTACGTTATGCTGTTGAATTGCGTGCAGGTTGGCCAGATCGTTATCATCGACATACACTTTTTTGGTTAGCGGACGTTTGCCTTCCGAAAAATGCATATTCCCGACGTTCACGTCGCGGATAGGTACCCCGCCCTCAACCAAGCGGCGAGCTTCATCCGGTGTGCGACAGACGATAAAAATCTTCTGTTCAGCAGAGGCTTTACCAATAACATCAATGGTTTTCTGGATGGAGAAGAAACGGATCCCTAACCCCATGGACTCGGCGGTCATCGACATAATTTGCTGTTGGAGTTTGTCCTGCGCGACACCGTCGTCGGCAACTAATAACAGGTTTGCCCCAAGAGATGAGGACCACGCCACGCCGACCTGACCGTGAACTAACCGGTTATCGATGCGTAACAGCAGAATGTTGGGTGATGCCATGGGTATTCTCCTACTTCTATTGCAAGCGAAACGACATTGACTGCAAGCAAAAACGACATTGTCGCTGTGTGTTGATTTGCACGCCGTCGTCCCAACCACCGTTATCGGGGGAGCAAGTAAGAGTGGAAGGAAGTCCAGCGCATAGCCAGTATATGAAGGGAAGAGAAGCGGTAGGCTACATGATGATATCGTTTTGTTACCCCGTTGATAGAAAGGGCGGCAGATGTTGCAAGCTTGAAAGATAATGCTGTAAAGCTGAAAGATTGAGTTTATCTGTGGGTTGTGACAGTAACCCCGCAGATGAGGTACTATCGCGGGCAGAAATCGACAATGAACTTGCGGTGCCGATCCGCTGAAGCCAGTGATCGCCATCCCAGAGTCTGAGGATAATTGAGTAATGAGTGATTTGACTCATGACGGTGCAGAACGCTTACCGCTGCACACCTTTACTGAAAACGCCTATCTGAACTATTCCATGTACGTCATCATGGATCGGGCGTTGCCGTTTATCGGCGATGGTTTGAAACCGGTACAACGGCGTATTGTCTATGCGATGTCCGAGCTGGGGCTAAACAATAGCGCCAAATTCAAGAAATCAGCTCGTACCGTGGGTGACGTGTTAGGTAAATACCATCCACATGGTGACAGTGCTTGCTATGAAGCGATGGTATTGATGGCGCAGCCTTTCTCCTATCGCTATCCGCTGGTGGATGGGCAAGGGAACTGGGGGGCACCGGATGACCCTAAATCCTTTGCCGCCATGCGTTACACCGAATCTCGTTTATCCAAATACGCTGAAGTTTTACTGGGCGAACTGGGGCAGGGGACGGTTGACTGGGTGCCAAACTTCGACGGCACCATGCAGGAGCCGAAAATGCTGCCTGCGCGCCTGCCTAATATTCTGCTAAATGGTACTACGGGCATCGCCGTCGGTATGGCAACCGATATTCCGCCACATAACGTGCGTGAGATTGCACAGGCGGTACTGGCACTGATTGATAAACCCACGGCTTCACTGGAAGAGTTGCTGGAGTTTGTACAAGGGCCGGATTTCCCAACTGAAGCCGAAATTATCACGCCGCGTGATGAAATTCGTAAAATTTACCAGAATGGCCGTGGTTCAGTCCGTATGCGGGCATTGTGGAAGAAAGAAGACGGCAGCGCGGTAATTACTGCGTTACCGCATCAGGTTTCTGGTGCCAAAGTGCTGGAACAGATCGCCAGCCAGATGCGCGCCAAGAAATTGCCAATGGTTGAGGATTTACGCGATGAATCTGACCATGAAAACCCTACACGTCTGGTAATAGTTCCACGTACCAACCGGGTCGATCTGGATCAAGTGATGAACCACCTGTTCGCTACCACTGATCTGGAAAGAAGTTATCGTATCAATATGAATATGATCGGTCTGGATCATCGCCCATCAGTGAAAGGGCTATTAGAGATCCTGACTGAGTGGCTGGTATTCCGCCGCCAAACGGTACGTAACCGCCTGAATTACCGCTTGGAAAAGGTACTGAAACGGCTGCATATTTTAGAAGGTTTATTGATTGCCTTCCTTAATATTGATGAAGTTATTCATATCATCCGCACCGAAGATGAGCCAAAGCCACTGCTGATGCAGCATTTTGCCATTTCGGAAACGCAGGCTGAAGCTATCCTCGAATTGAAACTTCGCCATTTAGCCAAATTGGAAGAGGTGAAGATTCGTGGCGAGCAGGATGAATTAGCCAAAGAGCGTGATCAACTACAGGCATTGTTAGCATCAGAACGTAAACTCAACACGCTGATTAAGAAAGAGATTCAAGCTGACGCGGCCGCTTACGGTGATGATCGCCGTTCACCATTGACCGAACGTGGTGAAGCCAAAGCGATGAGCGAACATGACATTGTCCCTTCAGAGCCGGTTACCATTGTACTGTCTGAAATGGGTTGGGTGCGCAGTGCCAAAGGCCATGATATTGATCCGAGTGGATTGAGTTATAAAGCGGGTGATAGTTTCCGTGCTGCGGCTCGCGGTATGAGTAACCAACCGGTGGTGTTTATTGACTCAACTGGCCGTAGTTATGCATTGGATCCGCTGACCTTGCCTTCTGCGCGTGGGCAAGGGGAGCCACTGACCGGTAAGCTGACTCCGCCGCCGGGAGCAACCATTGAACAGGTATTGATGGCACCGGATGACCAGAAATTATTGATGGCATCGGATGCCGGTTATGGCTTCGTCTGTACCTTTAATGATTTAGTTGCTAAAAACCGTGCAGGTAAGACCATGATAACCTTGCCGGAAAATGCCAAAGCGTTGACGCCGTTAGAAATTCATGGGCCGGATGACATGTTGTTATCTATTACTGCCGCCGGTCGTATGTTGATGTTCCCGGTCGCGGATCTGCCTGAGTTATCAAAAGGTAAGGGTAATAAGATAGTCTCCATCCCATCGGCACAAGCGGCTGCGGGTGAAGATCGTCTGGCATGGTTGTTTGTCCTGCCACCTCAGACCTCCATCACTCTTCATTTTGGTAAACGTAAGCTCACCTTGCGCCCAGAAGACTTACAGAAATTCCGGGCAGAGCGGGGTCGGAAAGGTTCGCCGTTACCACGTGGCTTGCAGCGTATTGATCGGGTTGATGTTGATGCGCCGCCAGTACCAACCAATACCGAAGAGTAATCGTCGCTAGAAATGAATGACCACCCGGCTTGAGTTGCTGTGGTGGTCATTATTATATTGTTAGTCAGGCATCACCCCGTGAATGTAATCGATGGCAGGCGCAATTTGCGTGCGTTGTCGCGTTACATAATTATGGCGATGAATCTGCGCGGTATTTTGTGGGTAAGCCGTTATACTAGCGTCGATCGCATGTCTAAGAGTGAGTGTTTAAGAGGTTGTTATGCTATTAATTTTGCGCACGGTGCTGGCAGTTTTATATTGTATTCTGGTGTGTGTGTTTGGTTCGATTTATTGCCTGTTTAGGCCGCGAAACCCACGTAATCTTGCGACGTTTGCGCATCTGTTCGGTCGGATGTCGGTATTGTTCGGGATTACAGTTGAACAACGTATCCCCAAGGAAGCGGCGGACTACGGTACCTGTATTTATATCGCCAACCATCAAAATAATTACGATATGGTCACCATGTCGAATGTGGTTCAGTCCGGTACGGTCACGGTAGGTAAAAAGAGCCTGCTATGGGTGCCTCTGTTTGGCCCGCTATATTGGCTGACTGGTAACTTGCTGATTGATCGTGATAACCGCGCCAAGGCGCATGGCACTATTGCTCAGGTGGTTGAGCAGGTCAAAAAAAGAAATGTTTCTATCTGGATGTTCCCAGAAGGTACACGTAGCCGTGGCCGTGGGTTATTGCCATTTAAGACTGGTGCTTTCCATGCCGCTATAGCTGCTGGTGTGCCTATTGTGCCTATTTGCGTGTCCAGCACCAATAATATCAATTTAAACCGCTGGTCAAATGGCAAAGTCATTGTAGAGATAATGCCGCCCGTTGATACCAGTGGCTATGGCAAAGAGCGCGTGCGTGAATTATCGGAACATTGCCGCAACCTGATGCTGGCTAAAATTGAGCAGCTCGATGCCGAAATTGCCCAACAGGCAGAGCAGCAAGCGGCGGGAAAATAATACTATTGGCTTTTATTGATAGGTTATTGCGCGGCTTGTTTTGCTTAAAGTAAATTTTGGATTTCCATTTAAACGACTCTGGTCGTGAGCGTTTTGCCGTCCTTCAGCGTTATTCGCAGTCAGGCAAAATTTTGCAGTAGGTTTGATTGTGGTTTTCACGGAGAAGATATGTCACTCAGTCGTCGCCAGTTCATTCAGGCTACGAGCTTAGCGCTAGGCGCAGGTTCGCTGCCATTGAGGGCACAGGCTAATAGTACCCAGCAACCCCCATTACCGGTTCCACCCTTATTGGAGTCTCGTCGTGGGCAACCGCTGTTTTTGACGCTACAGCGTGCACATTGGGCATTCAGTGGCGGTCAAAAAGCCGCAGTCTGGGGGATTAACGGCATGTATCTGGGGCCGACAGTCAGGGTTTTCAGCGGCGATGATGTGAAGCTGATTTATAGCAACCGTCTGGCTGAACCGGTATCCATGACAATCAGTGGGTTGCAGGTTCCTGGTACTCTAATGGGTGGCGCGGCACGTATGATCTCCCCTGGTGTTGACTGGTCGCCGGTATTGCCGGTACGGCAAGCGGCCGCAACCTGTTGGTACCACGCCAATACCCCTAACCGTATGGCACCTCATGTATATAACGGGCTGGCAGGGATGTGGCTGGTGGAAGATGAAGTCAGTAAAGCGATGCCATTGCCGAGTCATTATGGTGTCGATGATTTCCCGATTATTATTCAGGACAAGCGGCTTGATAATTTTGGCGTGCCTGAATATGACCCGCCAGCCAAAGGTGGCTTTGTTGGCGATACATTGCTGGTCAATGGGGTGCAAAGCCCGTTTGTCGAAGTCTCTCGTGGTTGGGTTCGATTACGTCTATTAAATGCCTCTAACGCTCGTCGCTACATCTTGCAACTCAGTGATGGCCGCCCTTTGCATGTTGTTGCCAGTGATCAGGGTTTCTTGCCTGCGCCCGTGGCCGTACAGCAGCTTTCGCTGGCTCCCGGTGAGCGGCGCGAAGTGGTGATTGATATGTCACAAGGCAATGAAGTCTCCATCACGGCGGGTGAATCTGCCGGTATCATGGATAGGCTCCGTGGGCTGTTCGAACCCTCAAGTATTTTGATTTCTACGCTAGTGCTAACATTAAAACCAACCGGTTTATTGCCGCTGGTGACCGATAATCTGCCGATGCGTTTATTAGCCGACCAGATTTTGGACGGCAACGTGATTCGTTCCCGTGAGTTCCGTTTGGGTGATGATTTACCGGGCATTAACGGTGCTATTTGGGATATGAGCCGTGTGGATGCTCAGGCCCAGCAAGGGACTTGGGAGCGCTGGACTCTGTATGCCGACATGCCACAGGCATTCCATATTCAAGGGGTCTCCTTCCTGGTGAAGAATGTCAACGGCGCGCCGGCGATGGCCGAGGATCGCGGCTGGAAGGATACTGTTTGGGTTGATGGTGATGTAGAGCTACTGGTGTATTTCAATCAGGTTTCCTCTGAGCACTTCCCGTTCTTGTACTACAGCCAGACACTTGAGATGGCGGATCGTGGCTCTGCGGGGCAGTTAGTGACACAGGCCGCACCAACACTTGGGTAAGGCGTTAGGTTAAGGGTTACCGGGTTCGGTTGATATAAGATTAGTGCTTACTTGGCCTCAGATGAGCAAAGAGCGAATATCAACCGCAACCTAATCCACTCTACATTCACTCACTTGATGGTGTGAGCCTGGTAATCAAAAGATATATCCTTCCTCTTTACGTGGAGAAATGCGTATAATCGCCGCCCGGTGATGATTTCTTAACCCGAACCACCTCAACTTTCCTCAATTCAAAGAGTGTTGCCATGAGTACCAGCTTGATCCAACCAGAACGTGACCTGTTTTCCTATCAGCCTTATTGGGCTGAATGTTATGGCACCGCGCCATTCTTACCCATGTCACGGGAGGAAATGGATATATTGGGCTGGGACAGTTGCGACATTATTGTTGTCACCGGCGATGCCTATGTGGATCACCCCAGCTTTGGCATGGCGATCATTGGTCGTATGCTGGAGGCGCAAGGCTTCCGGGTTGGAATTATTGCTCAGCCGGACTGGACCAATAAAAACGATTTCATGCGGTTGGGTGAACCCAATCTGTTCTTCGGCGTTACGGCTGGCAACATGGACTCGATGATCAACCGTTATACAGCCGATCGTAAGTTGCGCCACGATGATGCCTATACGCCGGATAATCAAAGCGGTAAGCGACCTGATCGGGCCACTTTAGTCTATAGCCAGCGCTGCAAAGAAGCGTATAGCCATGTGCCGGTATTGCTCGGCGGTATTGAGGCCAGCTTGCGCCGCATTGCTCATTATGACTATTGGTCTGATACTGTGCGCCGTTCGGTTATCGTGGATGCCAAAGCGGACATGTTGGTCTACGGCAATGGCGAACGGCCTTTGGTTGAAGTGGCTCATCGCCTGGCGGCGGGTGAGAAAATTGCCGATATTCAGGATGTTCGCAACACGGTTGTGATGCGCAAAACTGCATTACCGGGCTGGAGTGGGGTTGATTCTACTCGCCTGGACAAACCGGGGCGTATTGAAGCCATTCCCAATCCGTACGGTGAAGATCTGCCGTGCGCCACTGATAGCATTCCTGAATCCGAAGCTAAACCGGTTACTGTTCGTGCCGCCAAACCCAAACCATGGGAAAAGACCTACGTCTTGCTGCCTTCTTATGAAAAAGTGAAGGCAGACAAAGTGTTATATGCCCACACCTCGCGGATTTTGCATCATGAAACCAACCCCGGTTGTGCACGGGCCTTGATGCAAAAACATGGTGATCGCTATATTTGGATTAACCCACCGGCTATTCCACTGAGTACGGAAGAGATGGACAGCGTGTTTGCGCTACCCTACCAGCGTGTGCCGCACCCAGCCTATGGCAAATCGCCGATCCCCGCCTATGACATGATTCGCTTCTCGATCAACATTATGCGTGGTTGCTATGGCGGCTGTTCATTCTGCTCTATCACTGAGCATGAAGGGCGTATTATTCAAAGCCGCTCTGAAGATTCTATTATTCGTGAAATCGAAGAGATTCGCGACAAAGTCCCTGGTTTTACCGGTATTATCTCTGATCTTGGTGGCCCAACGGCTAACATGTATATGCTGCGCTGCCAGTCGCCGAGGGCAGAACAGACCTGTCGGCGTGCATCCTGTGTTTATCCTGAGATTTGCCCGCATATGGATACTAACCATCAGCCGACTATCTCTTTGTACCGCCGGGCGCGTGATCTTAAAGGGATTAAAAAGATCCTGATCGCCTCGGGGGTCCGCTATGACTTAGCAGTAGAAGATCCGCGCTATATCAAAGAATTAGCCAGCCATCATGTGGGTGGATATTTGAAAATTGCACCGGAACACACCGAGGAAGGGCCACTTTCCAAAATGATGAAACCGGGAATGGGCAGCTATCAACGCTTTAAAGAGTTGTTTGATACCTATTCCAAGCAGGCAGGTAAAGAGCAGTATTTGATCCCTTATTTCATCTCTGCCCATCCGGGCACTGAGGATAAAGATATGGTCAATTTGGCGCTATGGCTGAAGAAAAACCGTTTCCGTCTGGATCAGGTACAGAACTTCTACCCGTCGCCACTGGCTAACTCTACGACCATGTATTACACCGGTAAAAATCCGCTGGCGAAAGTGGATTATAAAAGTGAAGACGTCGTTGTACCGAAAGGGGATCGCCAGCGGCGGTTACATAAGGCCTTGCTGCGTTATCATGATCCGGCTAACTGGCCAATGATCCGTACTGCATTAGAGGAGATGGGGTTGCAACATCTGATTGGCGGCCGCCGGGAATGCCTGGTTCCGGCAGCGACAATCGAGGAACAACGTGAAGCTCGTCGGGCGCTGCGCCACCATACTCCGGCCCTGACGAAGCACACTGCTATCACCCGCCAGCGTCAGCCAGGTAGCCGAAGCACAACGTCTGCTATCAGCAAAAAACCGCAGGTTGCCAGTAGCACGCCAGTGGCAAAACCGTCAGTAAGCAAAACTGGGGCGAGAAAATCCCCGGCAAATCAGACGGCTGCCGGCGCAAAGGGCAAAGCTAAGCATCATTAAACTGAATACATCGCCTTGAACTCAGTTGTCAGACCCGAAAACATCCGGGTCTGGCCCGAGGCGTTTATTGCTGTCTAACTTCGAAATTGCCGTCAGTTCATCTTTATGCAATTTAAAATCAAACACTTCAAAGTTTTCCTTGATACGCGCCGGTGTTACCGATTTCGGGATAACGATCAACCCACAATCGAGATGCCAGCGGATCACGACCTGTGCAGGTGTTTTATTGTATTTTTGCGCTAACTGGCGAATAACGGTTTGATCGAAAACGCCCTCACCACCTTGGGCCAGCGGGCTCCAGGATTCGGTTGCAATATGATGGGTGGCATTCCACGAATGGAGCTGGCGCTGCTGTAGCAGTGGATGTAGCTCAATCTGATTGACGGTTGGCGCCACACCCGTTTCATCAATCAGCCGTTGCAGATGAGGAATCTGGAAGTTACAGACACCAATGCTGCGAATTAAACCTTGTTCTTTCAATTTGATCAGTTCACGCCAGGCACTAACGTAGTGATCCTGTGTTGGGTTGGGCCAATGGATCAGATAGAGATCGACATAATCGAGCTGAAGTTTGCTCAGGCTCTCTTCTAGTGCTTTTTTCGGATCCTGCTGGCTGTCATTCCACAGTTTAGTGGTAATAAATAGCTCATCACGAGCCACACCCGCCGCCTTCAGTGCCGAGCCGACACCCTGTTCATTTTTATAAATTGCCGCAGTATCGACAGAGCGATAGCCCACCTCGAGTGCTTTGCTGACAGCAAGCTGTGTTTCTTCAATCGTTGCTTGCCAAACGCCAAGGCCAAGTTGTGGCATCAGGTTGCCATCGTGCAATTTGATAATGGGTTGTGTTGCCATGTCTATCTCCTTCGCTGACTGATTGGGCTGTGTTTGCCCTGTTTACCCGTAATGTAAGTTTAGTCGTGATCATTCTATTTATGATCTTGCTAGCGATTAATCATGTGTGAGAAGTATCAAAATGTGCACAGATCTATCGGCGATCTGCCACTGAGAGATGAACAGCAAAATGCGTGGTAATAAGCTAAAGCCTAGCAGTTAATAACGATAGCACCCTTTTAACGGTAAGTGAAAAGAGTAAGTAGATGTTGAACAGAAGGCATCCTGTTCAACGATGCCTTCTGTGTTGAAAACTGTAAACTGGGCTGATGCTATTATTAGACCGCAGCTTCGTAGATACGTTTACTATCAGCTAAAGTGATATCACTGTGTTCGCCAAGCTGAGTCATACCGTGCTCTTCCAGTTTTTTAATCAAATCAGGAATAGAACTGCCATCCAGTTTGTAGGCCGACAGGCGAGTAGCAACGCCCATGCTTTCAAAGAAATGACGGGTAGCTTCAATTGCGGCATCGATGCGGTGCTCTTCGCTACCGTCACGTAGGCCCCAGACACGCTCCGCGTATTGCAGCAGTTTGGCGCGCTTTTGTTGCTTCTTCGCCACTAACAGAGCGGGCAGTACTACCGCCAGCGTCTGAGCATGGTCCAGACCATGGCGGGCGGTCAGTTCGTGGCCTAACATGTGTGTCGCCCAGTCTTGTGGCACACCGGCCCCAATCAGGCCGTTTAATGCCATAGTGGCACTCCACATAATATTGGCGCGCACATTGTAGTTTTCTGGCTCCGCCAATGCTTTCGGACCTTCCTCAATCAGGGTTAACAACAGCCCTTCAGCAAAGCGATCCTGCACTTTTGCATCAACCGGGTAAGTCAGATATTGCTCAATGGTATGTACAAAAGCATCGACAACACCGTTCGCGACTTGGCGCGGTGGCAAAGTATAAGTGACAACCGGGTCCAGCACGGCAAACAGTGGCTGGACAAAGGGTGAGAAGAAGTGCTGCTTATCACCAGTTTCACGGCGGCTGATAACTGCGCCATTGTTAGCTTCAGAACCGGTAGCAGGCAGAGTCAGTACTGAACCCATTGGCAGTGCTTCTTTAATATCGCTGCCAGTGGTTTGCAGAATATGCCATGGTTCTTGTGGGTAATTGACGGCAGCGGCGATGAATTTGGTGCCATCTAATACTGATCCCCCTCCCACCGCTAGCAGGAAGTCGATTTTCTCCGCCCGGCAAAGCGCAACAGCTTTCATCAGGGTTTCATAGGTTGGATTCGGCTCAATACCGCCAAACTCCAGGAAATCAAAGCCTTTCAGTGCCTGATGGACTTGATCCAGCACACCATTTTGTTTGATGCTGCCGCCGCCATAGGTAATCAAGATGCGGGCATCAGCAGGAATTTCTTTACTCAATTGTGCTATTTGACCAGTACCGAACAGCACTTTAGTGGGGGTATGGAGGGTAAAGTTTTGCATTATTTGTCTTCCAGCTTATGGGTGATGAACAATTATGGTAATCAAAACGCGACGTATTAGCCGGTGATGCAATGATTGTTTATTGCCGTACCATTGGCAGCCATTGTCGGCAACTTAGCGCGATACCTCAATGCACATTTCTGCCTTGCTCTTGCCTATTTCTCCAAAGCACTGTAGAAAATGCGGTAAATATTGCACAATTTATATCTGATCGTTTTAGTTGCTAGATTATCTCAGATAACTCCAGTAAGTGAGAGTATATGGTTGAGGTTAATGATATTCAGGTACAGATGGCCGAAAAAATTACACGTTTGGCTAAGGGGAATGGCTTAACGCCCTCTGCTGTGCCACGGGTGAAAATTTTGTACTCCACAGTGCACCAGCCGCGCACTCCGGTAATGTACACCCCCAGTGTAGTCATCATATTCCAGGGGCACAAAGTGGGTTATCTGGGCAGTAAAGTGTTTCAGTATGATCCGAAAAATTACCTTATTCTGACGGTTCCACTGCCGTTTGAATGTGAAACTTTTGCCAGCCCTGAAATACCTCTGGCGGGAATATCGATTCATATAGACAGCCAGATGCTACAGGATCTGCTGATAGATATAGGTGATGATGAGCTGGATAAACCGTTCGGTAATACCTCTGGCGTCAATTCATCGGCGCTGACCGAAGAGATGCTGTGTGCCACCGAGCGCTTATTGGATGTGATGTCCAATCCCCGTGATGCCAGAGTGCTCGGCCCACAAATTGTGCGGGAAATTCTCTACTATGTACTGTGTGGTCAATGCGGAGGAGCCTTGCAGGCGCTGGTTAACCGCCATGGGCACTTTAATCAAATTACCAAAACCTTGCGGCGTATTGAAAATCAATTTGCAGATAATCTGAATGTTGAGCAATTAGCGGCAGATGTGAACATGAGTGTTTCGGCGTTTCATCATAACTTCAAAGCCGTCACTAATACCTCGCCACTGCAATATCTCAAATCTTACCGGTTGCATCGCGCACGAATGATGATGTTGCACGATGGGCTAAAAGCCAGTACCGCAGCCAACAAAGTAGGGTATGAGAGTGCTTCACAGTTCAGCCGTGAGTTTAAACGCTATTTTGGCCTCACACCCAGTGAAGAGGTCGCTAAACTGCGGACTAACTGATTTTACGGCCCAGCTAATAATGGCAATAAAAAACGGCGCAGTGAGCGCCGTTTAACTGCTTGAGTCACGAGGCAAACACAGGGTTACTCAGTGACACTTTTACGTTTACACCACACCAACACCAGTGTGCCGACCAAACCAATCAGCAACAACACTATTGGTAAAATCATCAGTGCTGTCATCACCTGGTTTTCATAGTGCTTAACGAATGGGATATGACTTAGCGCGAAACCTAACCCAACGACACTCCCCACCCATAGCAGCCCGCTTAACCAATTAAAGAACTGAAAACGTGCACTGTTCAGGCCAGAAATACCCGCCAGCGTTGGCAGTAAAGTCCGTACAAAAGCGAGAAAACGGCCAATTATCAGGGCCGCCAAACCATGGCGTACAAACAGAGTATGGGCGCGTTGCCGATAATGAACCGGTAGCTGTAACAGCCACCTTTTAACTATTTTAGTATCGCCTAACCACAGCCCTTGCAGGTAACTGAGCCAACAACCCAAGCTGGCAGCAGTGGTTAAAATTATCATGGTCGGTAAGAACCCCATGACTCCCTTGGCAATTAATGCACCCGCCAATAGCAACAAACTATCACCGGGGAGGAAAGAAGCCGGTAGCAAACCGTTTTCTAAAAATAGGGTGGTAAAGAGAATGCCGTAAATGACCCAAATCACATTCGGATCGGCAAGTTTACTAAAATCCTGCTGCCATAAGGCATGAAGGATTTCGCGTAATACATCCATTTCTGTTCCTGTTTGCCTAGCGTGTGAGGATATTGTTGTAAGGACTGGTCTAGTGTATCCGTAATGGCGCGGATCCACATTGATCTTATCCTCAATAATCGAATTTTTGAGGGATATATACGTGTCGATGAGACTATTTGTGTAAGAGAGGATTAATGCGCGGATATTGTTACCGCGCATTAACAAATCAATCGTTCAGAAACCCTTACTGCACTGTTTTGATGCGCTCAAATCCTGCGGCCAAATCGTCCTGCAAATCTTGCACATTCTCCAGACCAATATGCAGACGGAACAGTGTGCCTTTTATCCCGTCCCCTTCATACTGACGAATGGCACGGATATTCTCCGGTTGATAACCCAGAATCAAGGATTCAAAACCGCCCCATGAAAAGGCCATACTGAAGTGGGTGAAATGGTCGAGATAAGCCTCTAACTGTTGCTGACTTAACTCTTCTTTTAATTCAAAAGAGAACAAGCCATTACAGCCAGTGAAGTCTCGTTTATAGAATTCATGGCCTTTGCAGCTTGGCAGGGCAGGGTGATAGACAGTGGCAACTTCCGGGCGCTGAGCCAGCCAGTTAGCAATTTCAATACTGCTTTTCTCGTGTTGTTTTAAACGCACGCCCAGTGTGCGCAATCCACGGCTAGCAAGATAAGCTGTGTCAGCATCAACCATTTGCCCCATCAGATAAGAGTCTTCCCGCAGTTGCTCCCAACAACGCGCGTTGGCAACGGCAATCCCCAGCATCGCATCAGAATGACCAATGATGTATTTAGTTCCTGATTGGATAGAGATATCAATACCAAAATCCAGTGCTTTAAACAGCACACCCGCAGCCCAGGTGTTATCCATCATAATAATGATGTCTGGTGAAACGGCCCGGATGGCTTGTACCATTGCCGGAATATCTTGTACTTCCATGGTGATGGAACCGGGTGACTCAAGGAATACCACTTTGGTTTTTGGGGTAATTAATGAGTCGATCCCGGCACCTATCATCGGATCAAAATAGGTCGTGGTGATATTCATGCGTGATAAAATTTTATCGCAAAAACTTTGGGCCGGCTCATAAGCAGAACCGGTCATTAGCACATGGTCACCCGTTGCGACAAATGACAAAATTGCGTTGCTGATAGCCGCGGCACCGCAAGGATAAAGGACGCAACCTGCGCCACCTTCCAGCTCTGTCATCGCCTCTTGCAGCGAGAAGTGAGTCAGGGTGCCTCGGCGGCCATAGAATAATTCGCCTTTTCCCCGATTGATAGTGGCATGCTTCTTCGCTTTTACCGAGTCGAAAACCAGCGATGAAGCTCGCTGGATCACCGTATTCACTGAGCCTTGAGTAAATCGTTTACTTCTGCCCGCACTGACTAAGGCTGTTTCCAGTTTTTCTGTCGTTTCTTTGTTTGCAGACATGATCGTGTCGTCACCTTTATATAGGATATGCTGTAGTTCCAGAGCCAGCATTCATTTTAGAGATATATTCCTTACGTTAGCATGATGATTGTTATGTGGGGGCAGCTTTCACCATGAAAAAAACTAAAGAGAGTGACGCGCTGTTTTCTGACGGTTTGTAATGGAGAAATTCTGTGTAAGTGGCAAAACAAGGGATTTATTAAGGAGTCTTGGTGAGAGTTCTTTAGTTCAATCAATCACTTCTTATCTTTATATCTAATGTTATCGGCATGGAATAATTAAGGTCGCTATCATTTCTATTAATTTACATAATTGTTTCAATCAGAATAATTCTCTTTCATTCTTAAAAAATCGTCTCAAATACTAATGATAATTACTATCAATTCCCGATTTGTTTGATATGATCGGCACCTGATTTCGTCCTTAAATTGATATGCATATTGGGTGGAGGCACAGCGTGAAAATAGCTGGCAAAGAGATTAAAGATAAATCATTCGTGCAAGGCCGGATGATAGCAGGCGTAATGGCATTATTGCTGGTGGCCGGTTTGGCAGGTCATGCACAGGCCGCGCCAGGCAACAGCAGTGCAGTCGCTGCATCTGTTGCTACACCAACAACTGCAACGTCAACCCCACTACCTACACCGGAAATCACACCGGTCGCTGCAAATGCACAAGCTGTTGCACCTGCAAACCCAGCACCTATGGTCCAGCCTCTGGCGGCACCTGTGCCACAAGGGTTGGCAATGGACTTATCTGTCTGGGGCATGTATCAGCATGCAGACGTCGTCGTTAAAGGGGTGATGATTGGTCTGGTGTTAGCCTCAATCGTAACCTGGACTATTTTGTTCTCCAAAGGTACTGAATTATTCCGTGCTCGCCGCCGTTTGCAGCAAGAACATGAAGTTATCGGGGCTGTGACTGATATGGATACCGCGTCTGAGCGGGCGGAGGCTTTTAGCACCGATAGCATTAGTGCCTTACTGCTACGAGAAGCGCAAAACGAGCGCCTATTGTCGACAGAATCCAATGATAACAATGGCATTAAAGAGCGTACGGCTTTCCGGTTGGAACGCCGTGTAGCAGCCATTGGTCGCCAAATGGGTAAAGGCAATGGATTCCTGGCTACTATCGGTGCAATCTCACCGTTTGTCGGGTTGTTTGGCACCGTGTGGGGCATTATGAACAGCTTTATTGGTATTGCTCATTCGCAAACCACCAATCTGGCTGTTGTTGCACCGGGTATCGCAGAAGCCTTGCTGGCAACGGCGTTAGGTCTGGTCGCAGCAATCCCTGCGGTAGTTATCTACAATATATTTGCTCGCTTAATTGGTAGTTACCGTGCACAGGTGGGTGACGTTGCCGCCCAAGTATTGCTGCTATTAAGCCGCGATCTTGATCTGGCGAGCAGCGCTGAGGCAAAGTCATCTAAGCATCCTCACCAATTGCGTGCGGGGTGATTTATGGCCATGCGTATGAATGACAATCTTGATGAAAGCGGTGAATTACACGAAATCAACGTGACACCCTTTATCGATGTAATGTTGGTACTGCTGATAATCTTTATGGTGGCAGCACCATTGGCAACAGTCGATATTAAAGTGGATTTACCAGCGTCTTCAGCGGTACCACAGCCGCGGCCGGAAAAACCGGTATTCCTGACAGTTAAAGCCGATAATCAGCTTTATGTCGGTGACCAGCAGGTTGACCGCGACACTCTGGCCGCGGCGTTGGATAAAATGACGCAATCCAATAAAGAAACCACTATCTTCTTCCAGGCGGATAAAGTGGTGGATTATGAAACTCTGATGAGCGTGATGGATGCGCTACGCAAATCAGGTTATCTCAAGGTTGGCTTAGTCGGTATGGAAGCGGGCATGGCAAAATAGCCTGCAACGCAGGCGCGGTTACGGTTGCCGCGCCTGACATTAATCTTTCGGCGTATTACGGCCCACTTCACTGGTATCTACCGCCCCCAACGCTTGTAGAAGGTCGCCTTCCAGTTCATGAGTATTTTGTGCTTCGTAGTAATTCTCCTCACCTACGCACTCTTTCCAATCGATATATCTTGGCGAACGGGTGTTATATAAAGGTTTATATCCAATAGCGATGAAAACCATGGTGATCCCATTCTCTTTTATTTTTTCGCACATACCTTTTTTGATAAGGCTTTGTGTGACATAAAACCCTTTATTTTCTTTATGCGCACTTTCAAAGCTATCATTACCATCAGAAAGAATTATCATCAGATTTTTATTGGTATTAGAGCTGCTTTCATTAAACAAATTATTAGCAGATAATATCCCTGAACTTATTAGTGTACCGCCTAAAGGGGACATATTAATCATATCATCGATAATCTCATTACTATCATGTTCATTTAATGAGTAGGAGTTTGCTCGATTTAAACAAACGTAGCTATTGAATATGTCATCAACTGGAAAGTTAATTACTTTCGGTGGTATCACTGCGCTGTTGCGTGGTATTGAGTTTATCGTTGCAACGTAATCAATACTCTCTCCTATTATTTCAAGTTGATATAATTGTTGGAGGATCTTTTGTGAGCGGGAAAGGAATGTATAAGCAGACTCTGCATCTTCAATATTTAATTCATCAATTTTATTTTTAGTGTCATTATATATCTCGCTGGTTACTTTCCCATATGCGATATGGTCAATATTTTCTAATCCCTCCAATCCAGGGAATTTTTTTAACCCAGATAATGTATATTTACGAAGGTAATCACCATTTGGGCTATGTTGCTTTGGCACAAAAGGTAAATGGCAATACTCCTTCGTTTGTGCACCGTTCCCAATACGCTGTTTAGTCCCCCATGAAAATGGTATAAACCCTATGGTATGTATATTCTCATTTTTTAAGATGTTATTATTGAGGCGGTTAAATATGTCTCTCAACGCATCTATTTTTTTTGGCTCGGATTCATTATGATTAAAATGATCATCCATTGAACCAGAGTAATCTGCGACAAATACTACATCTATATTCTCTATCGGTGCACTGATTATATTTTTTCTTGCTGCTCCTCTATCTGTTGCATTTATCATCGCACTAAAATTGGTTACTGGATTGTTAGTTAAAAATCTAGCTGAGTAGCTCATGTTGATCTCAGCCGCATACTCAATTCTGCCATTATTATTGATTATATCTATAGTCGGTGTTGAAAATATTTCTGCTGGCAGATAAGCATGAGCATAAGAACTCACTATGGCTTTATTCTGCGCTATTTGAGTTAAACTCGGAGTACTATGGTTATTTTCTACTGTCAGTGCTAATGTTGCTTGCTCCATTGCATCTGAGAGTTTGGCTTTTTTCTGTAAAAAATGAGTGAGCTCAAAAGAAAAAAATATTAGCCCAATAACCAAGGGCAAAAATATAATAAAGGGAAATAAGATAGCCCCTTGCTCATTCTTTATCAATGGCACCAATAGTCGTACTTTAATGTGAGTAAATCTATTTTTTATCATAAATAGCCTTTTTTATAAATAAGTTCATCCTCGCTAGGATTAACGCTCGATAGTTACCGCTGATGACCTTAATATAGGGATGGGTTCTATCTGGCTAAACAACGCTTGATACCCTGTGGGGGCAGGTAAACATAAGGTTACCTGGTACAGTGGCACCCATCGGCCACGATTACTGTAAGGTGATAAATCGGCCATTTCACGCAATGACCTAATGGGGTGACAAGTACCGACGATAAACTCTTCACTCTTAGTATCATTAATAATCTTATTACCAGGTGCTGCCGATTCAGCGGGATTAAAATGTAATGTTTCAACTTTTATCGCGAAATTATCACTGAATATACCCGAAGTTAATAGCATATTGCTCGCCAGAGTTGTTAAATCATTAACATTATTTTGAGTTAGTATTTCATCATCAGAATATAACCTGTTCCTTTCCCGAATTATTCCGGCAAGCGAATATGATATCCGGTCTAGTTTACCTACGGTTGATTGATATTCAGTCACTGAAATAAATAGTTTTATTAATAGCATTATTATGAAAATGACAAATGAAAACTCAATAATAGCTGAACCATTATTATTTCCAATAAAGTCTATGTTATTTATTTTCTTGTACAAAAATCACCTCGCGAGATAGTTGGATATTAGCCCAGCGTGAGGGGATAGGAAAAAAAAGAGGTTGATAGATGTAAGTTACTGTGTATTTGGCCAGTGGCGACGTTTCTGAGCCTGAATATATCTGACTAATGAGGTCAGATATACTATTGCTAAATTCTACAGTAGTATTAATCGCATTATTATTTGTTATGAAAACACCTAAAATACCATTCTGAGCATTTAAACTTTGCCTCAATATGGCACTATTACTGCCCTCTCTATTCTTAGTCGATTTTACCGCTTCTGAAACCGCCAGATCTAAACTGGCAGAGATATAGAGCAAACGGCCTATCTCTGCACAAGAGAGTAACGTCAATAAAAATAGAACAAAGACTACCGTAAAATCAATAGTGACCGACCCCTCATTCGAACGGGAGAATTGCTCTCTTATTTTACTCATTTACGCACCTTTATCACTTAATCTCTCTTGCTGAAGGCTCTGAACTTGACTTAGGGCGAGTATTAACTCATCCGGGTCTTTAGCCATTTTTTCAGCAATAATGATTTTTTTTGCATAGGTTGTATCACCGAGTTGAATCAGTGAAAAGACCAGGTTATGTAACCTTAACGAGTTTTTTTTACCCGACAAATAATCAGGTAATAATATTCTCACTGCATCGCTATAACGGTTATCAAGCATTGCTACTACAGCAAGATTATTCATTGCCGTCCCATCAGAAATAAATAAGGCTCGCGACTTTTCAATAGCCACTTCTGCTTTATGCACTTCACCACTATTAGCCAATACAATGCCGTGTAAGTTGTGAGCTTCTGCATTATTAGGAGAAATAGTTAATAATTTATTTATAACTGTTATAGCATTTGTCGAGTCATTATTGTTAATCAAGTTTTTGGCTTGCAAAATATATACAGGCTCACTCGGTTTGTTAATCATCGGTTGTAAATAATATAAAGATGACTTGGTGTCGCCGGTAAGATAGTAGGCGTTAGCCAGTTTTAATCTTATCGCATCATCTTCTTTTTGTTTTAATCTGGTTCGGTATAAAGTGACCAATCCGGCATGATTATTTGCCTTTAGCAAGATACTCTCACGATATAGAAACTCTTTATTACTTATGCCACTATTCGTGGAGCAACCACTTATCATAAAAATTAAAAGTGAAACGGTAATAGTTTTTTTACATTGTTTGTACATATTTGAGTAACTCCAAAACGCTAGGTGATATAACTAACACAACAAAAGGAATAAGAATAAAAAGAAACATAGGGAAAGTCAGTTTTGTTGATAGCTTACTGTTTTTTTCTTCTGTAATTAACAATTGCATTTCTCTCATATCTTGAGAGAGTTTTATTAGTTGTTCATAAACGGTTGAGCCGAAACTGATGCTATATTGTAATGCACTGCAAAACATTTTTATTTCTGTTTCGGTTGATAGTTGTTGAAATTCTTTAATCGCACTCTCTAGCCCATTAATTTCTGCGCGCTTAGTTATTTTTTCTACGATTAAACTTAAATCGATATTTATTAATTTGAATCTTTTAGCCGTATAGCTTAGTGCGCTATCTATAGTCATTCCTGATTGGACACAGGCAGCGGTAATATCGATAAAAAAGGGTAGCGAATTTAACATTTTTTTATTTTTTTATTCACCATATTTATGGTAATAACTTTTGGTAGATATATAGTTGTTATCAGCATAAGCAAACAAATCATAAGGAAACTCATGCTACTAGTCGCTATGAAACTAGTTTTTACCAATATAATCATCACTATCAGAAATAGCGAAATAATCAATATCTTTAAATAAGTCACCTTATGAAGTATATAAGGTAATTTTATAAAAGAAGATAGCGCTATTTCTTTTTTATTTTTTGACTTTTTTATTTCACGTTTAGAGGATAAAATATGGTCATTGTTAATTTTATTATATATTTCTTTCTTATTGTATTTTTTCTTGCTAATGAGTAATGAGATAAAACCAAATAGTACCATGGCAATAAAAATTATATTCATAGTGCTTTCCTAAGCATTGACCTTATCAGTGCTATCCCAATTATCTCGCTGGAGATAATATAATAAAAAATAATCCTACCAGTAGGATGGTTCCACATTGACTCAATAATCGTTGGATCCATAAAGTAAAGAAAAAGAGAGAATACAAAAGGTATGATAGAGAGAATATTTACTGACATCCGTGTTTGTGCCGTCATAACGGCTTTCTTCTGTTCGGATGTTTTGCTTTTTGTGATCACTTGGGACAAACGACTGGTCAGTTCTCTTAATTGCCCACCTTGTTGCAAGTTAAGCAAAATGATGGTGATAAGAAAGTAAAACTCGGGGTAACGAAAGCGTTGATAGGCATCATAAAAAACAGTTTCAGGAGACTCACCTACATTCAATCGGCGGCAAATAAGGCTTAATTCATTCCCTAATGGCCCACCTACCTCTTTCCCACAACGTTCTAATACTTGGTTAATGCTGGCACCGCTACTGGCAGCCATATTAATCATCAACAAAACCTCTGGGAAATCTCTTTTAAATAGCGTGTGATTATTTTTACGCGAAAAGTGTATTTGAAAAAATATGATACTGAACAAAATAAATGTCAATACCACCAGAGTATTTATCCCAACCCATGTTTTATTTATAATGTAAATGCATATTGCATAACCGATAGGTATGGCTATATGCATTTTATTTTTGTTTATATCAATGCTTAATAAATAGTTCACCCATTCATTGGCTGTTTTTTTTAGTAATGACGTAAGGAAAAAATCATTGGTAGTGGTTTTTTTTGGGTTTTTAATTATGGTCTTCTTTATTTTTATCCATTTTAAGTTAATGAGTAAAAGTAATAGAATCCCAGATAAAAGTATTATGTTGTAAATCATTATTTCACCGTGGAAAAAATACTACTTAGTTCATTTGATAAGCTGTATATATCAGCATTCACCCTCACAGCAGATCGGCTGAATAAACCATGATTAATAAATTCTCCTTGGATTTTTCCCTGTTCGTCACGCTCTTTGGACGGTTCAAATGAGAATATGTTTTGTAATACGACATTGTCCCCCTCCATTCCCATAATTTCACTAATATGGCGTACCTTTCGTGAACCATCATTCATGCGTGAAACTTGCACAATAAGATTGATGGCGGAGGCAATATTTCGGCGAATAGTAAATATGGGCATATTAACTGGACCCATCATGATCATGCTTTCGAGTCGGGCAATAGCATCGCGGGGAGAATTAGCATGTAAGGTGGACATAGAGCCATTATGGCCGGTATTCATTGCCTGAAGCATTTCAAATGTTTCCTCACCACGGCACTCCCCGATAATGATCCTGTCGGGGCGCATACGCAGTGAGTTTATTACTAAGTCCCGCATCGTGATTTGCCCAGTATTCTCTAGCCCGGCGAGTCGTGTCTCCATCCGTACCACATGGGGTTGTTCAAGATTTAACTCGGCAGCATCTTCTAAGGTGATAACTCTTTCGTTTTCAGAAATATATTTTGATAATGCGTTGAGCAGTGTTGTTTTTCCTGAGCCTGTGCCACCAGAGATAATAATATTGACCCGGCAACTGGCTGCAATTATCAAGAAATTAGCCATATCACTGCTCATAGCACCCATATTAACCAGATCTTCTAGTTTTCGTTTGTTGGTACTGAATTTTCGAATTGAAAGTGCTGTGCCATCCAATGTGATTGGACCGATTGCCACATTGATTCGGCTACCATCAATTAGGCGTGCATCTGCTAACGGTCTACCTTCATCAATACGGCGATTAACTCTTTGCATCAGGCGTTTGGCAATATCAGTCAGTTGACTGTTATTAATAAAACGGCGGTTGGTTAAGGTTAGCAACCCATAACGTTCAACAAATATCTTTTCAGGGCCATTGACCATAATATCGCTAATAGACTCATCTTCCATCAGTTCTCTTAACGGGCCAAAACCGGTAATCTCATCGGCGATCGTTGCAATAATATCTTTTTGCTGCTGAGTATTTAATCTATATTCATTGTCATTAAATAAATCATCGTAGGTTATTGAAAGTAAACCAAAAAGTTTGTCATAATCATCAACCAGATGTTCTACTTTATCGATATCAATGTTAGCCAGCATTTTTTCTCGTATTTCTTCTTGGATGATTAATGATATGTTCATTTTTAATTTTTAATTTTTACCTTTTAGAAGCTTTCTTAACCATGATTTTCTCTTGTTTGATAAATCAATGGTTATGCCTAATGTGTATTTAGCCAATTCGGTTATTATGGTTTTCTTTCGGCCAAAGTAATTTTTATCACTTAATGATTCCGTTGTTTTATGTATTAAAGGGATTCGTATATCTATCTTACGCCCAAGTAATGACGGGATATCTGAAGTATCCAGCATATCTCTTGTTATTGGTCTGCTTTCATTTAAACAGACTAATAGTCGGGTTGCTTGCCTGTTGTCTCGTTTAAATTTTTCATAAATAACAATAAACGTTTTAGCGACACGGACTGACATCATACTATTATCAAGCAATACGATAATGCAATTAGCGTGTTCTATATAATCAGTGAGTTTTTCTTTCGGTACGTTATGAATCGGTTGATCAAATACAATAAAATTGTGCTTTATATCTCTGTGTCCATCAATTTCAGCTATATCTTGCCCTTTACCAAACATAAGAGATAAATTATTTTGATATTCGGTTATTTCTGTAACCATCTTTTTTTCTGTAACAAGATCAAGATCCTGAGATCCATTATTGCCCTGTAATAATAGAGTTGGTGATTGCTTTATCTGTGTGATCGCGGTTGCTAAGTGATAACTGATCAGGGTGGTTCCGATGCCTCCCTTACAGCCCAATATACTGATAAAAAAGGCTTTCCTTTCAGACTCGATAGGGATGCCTTTGAGTAAATGTTGCGTCAATTCAGACAACTGCGACTTTATATTTAAGTATAATATGCCACGCTGAATGAATTGTTGGGCGATACCAATTGAATCAATATCGCCAACTAAAACACACCAACAGTCACGCGGGATAAGAATTTTTATTAAATCCAATGTTTTTTCAATATTATCATTACTCCCGATGTCAATAATAGCACCAATGGTTTTATCGGATAAATTTATTTTTGGCACGAGAAAAATACTCTCATCAAATGATTTAATATCCTTAATATCGGCAAGCCTGACTTTCTCTGCGGTTTCTTCGCGCAGCCATTCCCTGCTGGAAATAATAGCAATGGTGTTTTTTATCTTATTATTTTTTTTGTTTATTGCATCTTTGTTAAGAATTAATTGCATATGTCACCATTAAAGGAAATTACTTTGATTGCGTTATTTTGAAAGAATTCTATTTTTATTTACTGCGCATCCTACTTCGCTATCCCGGGACATCCGATAATCATTGCGTTGATATTTGCATCGTCGCTCGTTATCTCTTTGCAAAACAGGTGTAGATAATGACTGGTTTTTATCTGTTGCTAACAAGTCTCTTTTAGCTAATGAACAGGCTTGGTCATTCTCATTTGGCTCGATAATAAATGAGGCATGCACAACGCTAGAGAAAAAAATAACACTGCTAACTATCCATAGTTTCATTTTATGAAACCTCCTTTTCGTAGGAATTCCTTAGCCACTTTTTTCCTTTTTATTTCCATTATATGAGTGAAATTAAATAAGCGTTCCAATGTTGATGTGTGCATAAAATCAGGTAATTCCACATCCTTTCCGGCAACCGGCAACCGGCTTCACCAGGCTGACGGTGGCGACGACCACCAGTTCAGTTTGATTTTTTTGCGTTTGTGCATTGCGAAAGAATGCCCCTAAAATAGGAATATCACCTATGAAGGGGATCTTTTTAAGGGATTCCCGCTCTGATTTACTGATCAATCCACCTAGAATAAAGCTTTCGCCATCACCAAGTTCTAATGTGGTCGCTGCCTTACGTGTGCGTAATGAAGGATAAGCATTACCCCCTTCGACGCTAAAGACTTTATCTACACTACTGACTTCTTCTTCCATACTAATGCGGATACGATTTTTCTCATTTACCTTGGCCGCAATGTTTAGCTTGATACCATAAGTTTTGTATTTAATTACGGTGCTGCTTTGGGTGGTATTAAAAAGTGGTATTTCGCCACCAACTAAAAATGAGGCACTTTCACCGGACAGTACCGATAGATTGGGTTCGGCCAGAATACGTGCAATTGAGTCATCATTAATGGCATGAACTAATGTACTAATTCCGGTGGCATTGAACTTTAAAAATTGAAAGGAGCCAACGGATGCTTCGTTGATACTGCTCCAATCTACCCCTATATTCTCACTAAAGTCTTTAGTCACCTCAGCAATGGTTAATTTCACATTTACTTGGTTAGATTCAGGGAGTTTAATCTTATTAATTACCCCTAAGTAATCAGGGTTATTAAAATGTTGGTCTTCGCGATTTTTCTCTCTTTTCTTGTTTATTGCTTCACCGACAATAGCTGCAATAGTGTCTTTCGCCTCTTCTGACTCTGCCTTACCCGTCAGCAGATAGCCATTACCAATTTTATTGATTTCTATGTTGCTATCAGGATATTCAATTTTTATTCTCTGATATGCTGAAGTAATGATGTCATTTACCATGACGGCAGTTTTTATCATTGGATTATTATCTTTATTAAATAAGATAAACTCTGCTATTCCTTCTTTTTTTGCATAAACAATAATGCTATTTTTACCAACCAGTTCATAATCAGCAATAGCAGCGGCAGAGACAAAAACAGTATCAATCGCCTCATCTGTTTTTATTATATATGACTCGCCTGATGATAAATAAACAGGCTTGGCATATGCATGATTGACAACTATTTGGCAGGTTGCAATGGCGAAGAGTAAAAACAGTTTATTCCAACTGATATATTCTGGCCTGGGTGTTCTCATCCTCTTAGCTCTCTTGTTATGCGTAGTTTAGGTATGATGTCATATATATTTGTTGATTGATTATTGCCAGTAACTATACTCGGCGCCAGAACGATATCTCCCGACTTTTCTGCGATATGAATGATGTCAAGTTCCTCTCTTTTAATTATGACGGATATATAACCAGTTACGACTTCTCCGGTCTTTTGATTTTTGTTGTTTTTTTCTGGTAATGCGTCTGTCGAATTCTTTTTTATTCTTATTATTCTCATGGCGGGTATGATTTCATTCAACGAAAAGGTTTGACTTTTTTTATCACTCAATTCTTTCGTGTTAATGACTGTGCCACTACTCATGCCTTTATTTTTATCTGTCTCAAGCACTCTTAATTGAAATGAGAGGGAATCACCTACTTGCAATGTATCTAACAAATACCCATTTTTCTGACTAATAGTGAATTTATAAATAATTTCACCTTTCTTTAAATTAAGGTAATTGAATTCATTACTATCGGGTGAAGCCAAAACTACGGGTGTAATATAAGAACCCGCTACAAGGTTTACTTTCAATAAATGACTGTTGATATCTGTTTTTCCTGATATGTTGCTTTTTATTAATTCACTTGATTCAGGTACCATGATGGCTTTTAGTGCATAATCGTTTTGAGTGAGTAGGGTACCTGAAGAGAGATCATGTGTTGACTGTGCCAGGACAATCTCAACTTCTTTTTCTTTATTTAAATCGACGAAATTATAGGGTGTATGCACATCAGGCTTGGTATTGATCATAATGCCGGCAGCCCCGATGGCGACAATCAAAATTGAAAATAATAAAAGAAACTTACGATTCATTAAAATAACCTTGTGTCATTATTAAGTTAATGTGGCTTGATATTTTAGGTGAATAGCGACAATGTAAAACCCGAGGTAATTGCAGCAGCATAGGGAACCCCTCGTTGTTGAATATCGTGTTTGTTAATCAATAAACCTATTATCATTACCACACCGCCCATAATGGCGGTATAGATAATGAAATCTAGTGATTGTTCTGCGGTGAGTGCCAGCAGCAATGCAGTAATGAGTTTTACATCGCCACCACCGATAAGTTTAAAATGAAATATTATATAGCCCATTAGTAAGGAAAAAAGTGGAATGGTGATGTTAACCGTGCTGTTTGTTGTATACCCCAATGCTATGGAACTGAATATAATAGAAATGATAAATTTATTACTGATAATTCGATTACATATATCGCTATAACAAACGAACAGTAGCTGTAATGCTAGCAGTAGTATTAAGGATGATTTTATTATATCCATCATTTTTCCTAAAACAAAAACATGGCAACGATAAGTTGCCATGTGAAAATCCTGATAAATATTAGAATGACGGTGCGACGCTGTTACCCCTATTAGCCCCCTGGCGCTGATACTGCTGTTCTAGCACTAGCAACGGCCCCATTTACTAACTCGATTAGGGTTGGCCTTGCTAACGTAATAAATACGCCCGCTAATGCAATCACCATAACGTACTCAATAATAGAACCACGGGTATCTTTCAGAAATCCTCGGGTTTTAAGTAGAGTAGCAACACAACCTTTATTGATTAAATCCATCATGTTCGTTTTCCTGTTAAATGGTAGGGGAGTATTCCCCATTTTTAAGTTTTAAATGTAAAGAGTCACTGCTCTTTATTTAGCTACTATCCGACTTGATATAATCAGCCTTGCTGGTAGTGACACCTATTTAACGTTTTTTTTCGCTTGCTGGCCTTTTTATTACCATCATTTAATCTTTTTAAATCACCCTCATCTTATTATCACTATCAGAAGTGCGGTTTATCCCCACTAAATAAGATAATAATAATTAGCGTTGAGAGAAATGAGAGCCAGCAGAAAGAGAAAAAGGCCAACAGAGAAATAAGTTTCTTCCAACGGTAACTGTGTAAAAAACTTTGTTGTGTCGCGATAGGTGATATTACGCTAGCCCCTGGCTTGAATGGTTGGGTTACTGGCGCAAGCTGCTCCTTATTAGATGCAGCAGTGATAAGGGGGTCTGCGTGCATTTGTTGTTCAGCTTCATCATTGATGACAATCTGACTAACAGAACCGGTATAGCGGACACCTTTACGTGGGATGGTATGTATAAGTGATTCTTTCAGCCCGACCTGAAGAAATGCTTTTCGCAACATATAGATCTGCCCATAGTAGCTACTTTCACTTACAGCTCCGCGCTGTTCTTTCCATACCTGATTAATAATCTGCTCTTTTTCTGTTACACCACTAAGTAGCAGTTGTAAAAATCTAAGGTTATTTTCAGTTAATATTACCACCGAACCGTCAGGACCATTTAAGCAACGTTGCGTAGGGGAAAATAGCACCGTTCCTTCTAATTTAAACATAATCTCATTTGTCTCCATACTGATGGTTACCTATCCTATATAAGACGTTATGTGTTCTTTCAGTAATTTAAGATTATTAAGAGTGCCATGCTTTGTCTCTATTCTAATTCTCAATCTTCTTTAAAGGCTATTTGTGTGTATTTTTGCATTTGATAATTATTCTTAACAAGAAGTTAATTAATTTTGTTGTGGTGTTGTTTATTATGTTTCATTACATATTCTTACCTGAATTTCTCTTTTCCTTTTATTTAAAGAGTTAAATAAATTTAGTTTGCTATTATTCTTCTGTTTTTGCTTTTAGTCTTTCATTTTTATAATTTTACTCTATTAAATATAATATTTGTTTTTATTGGTGGCGAAAGTTAATAGACGATAATTTGGCAGGATAAATTTCTCTGGCAGGGCGATAACAACTGGGCTAACCGATATGAATTGATCGCAAGTGATAGTGTGTGGGGTGAAGAGTAAACTGTTAAAGTCTTAATCGCTAAACAGTGATAACTACAGTAGGTACCTTTATGACCATGGATTTATTTGATCAGTTGCCTCATGATCCCTGGATTGAAACGTTAGCGCCCGGTGCGGTTGTTTTACATCATTATGCACGGCAGCAGGCCGCATTATTATTTGCTGATGTTATTGCTATCACCACTGCCGCGCCTTTTCGCCATCTCATCACCCCCGGTGGTTACCGGATGTCGGTTGCCATGAGTAATTGTGGTCAGGTTGGTTGGGTGAGTGATATGCAAGGTTATCGCTATAGCCCGGTTGATCCTTTGACTGAGAAAAGCTGGCCTGCCATTCCTGCAAGTTTTATGACATTAGCTGTTGATGCCGCGCAACAAGCGGGTTTCTCTCAATTTGAGCCAGATGCCTGCCTGATAAATCGCTACGAGGCAGGGGCTAAATTATCATTACATCAGGATAAAGATGAGCTGGATCTGCGTCAGCCAATAGTTTCGGTATCGCTGGGGCTAGCTGCAGTATTTCAATTTGGTGGGCTGACGCGTGAGGCTAAATGCCAGAGAGTCTTATTAACGGAAGGGGATGTTGTGGTCTGGGGTGGGCCTTCCCGTTTGAACTATCACGGTGTACTGCCATTGAAAGCCGGTTTTTCCGCTACGACCGGCGCTTATCGAATTAACTTAACCTTCCGTCGCACTCGCTGATTTGAGAGGTTATAAGAAAGTGTGAGAATGCCCTCAATCTTATCTGGCAAGAGTAAGGGCGATGAGAGTTTTATTGCTGTTGACTATCTTTTTTATGCAGCAACATATACACCGCAGGAATAACCAGCATCGAAAGCAGTGGTGCACTCACCATCCCGCCAATCATCGGTGCGGCAATACGTTGCATGACCTCTGACCCTGCCCCGCCGCCCCACATAATGGGAAGCAAGCCGGCCATAATAGTGGCGACAGTCATGGCTTTTGGTCGCACCCGCAGCACCGCGCCTTCATGAATAGCTGCACTCATCTGGCTGGCCGTCATAGCAATGCCGGGTTGCTGATGTTTTTTCACCGCCTGATTGAGATACAGCACCATTATTACACCAAATTCAGCGGCCACACCGGCCAGGGCGATAAAGCCCACCGCGGCGGCAACGGAAAAGTTATACCCCAAGCCATACAGCAGCCACACCCCGCCAATCAGTGCGAAGGGAAGCGTCGCCATGATTAATGCGGCATCGCGGACACTGCTGAACGTGACATACAACAAGACAAAAATGATCATCAGGGTAACCGGTAACACAATTTTCAGTTTTGCTGTTGCCCGTTCCAGGTATTCAAACTGCCCAGACCAGCTAAGGGAGACGCCTTCCGGCAGTTCCACTTGTTGTGCCACCGCTTGCTGCATTTCAGTAACGGCTGATTTCAAATCTCGCCCGCGCAGATCAACATAGACCCAGTCAGATAAGCGCGCATTTTCACTTTTCAGCATCGGTGGGCCTTCTGTCACCTTGATATCGGCCAGTTCCGCCAGTGCGACTTGCCCGCCACCGGCAGTCACTACCGGCAAATCACGCAATTTTTGCAGTGAATCACGTATTTCCCGTGGGTAGCGCAGGTTGATTGGATAACGTTCACGCCCTTCAATGGTTTCACCGATGTTTTGCCCGCCAATCACGGTTGCCACCAGTGATTGCAGTTCTTTTACTGAAACGCCATAGCGAGCGGCCCGTTGACGGTCAATGTTGATATCCACATAGCGGCCACCTGCCAGTCGTTCCGAAAGGGCCGAAGTCACACCTGGTACTTTGCGCACCACTTGTTCGATTTGCTGTGCCACCTGCTCAATTTGGTGCACATTTTTGCCATTCACTTTGATCCCAACCGGGCTTTTGATGCCGGTAGAGAGCATATCCAGCCGATTGCGGATCGGAGGCACCCACAGATTGGCGATACCGGGCACCTTGACGGTGGCGTCCAGTTCTTCGATCAATTTGTCCATGGTCATGCCAGGCCGCCATTGATCCTTGGGTTTAAAACGAATGGTGGTTTCGATCATGGTCAGAGGGGCCGGATCTGTTGCCGTCTCTGCTCTCCCGGCTTTACCAAATACTGTCGCTACTTCCGGTATGGTTTTTATCAAACGATCGGTTTGTTGCAGTAAATGGCTGGCTTCGCGTACCGAAATCCCCGGCAGTGTAGAAGGCATATACAGTAAATCACCTTCATCCAACGCGGGCATAAACTCGCTCCCCAGACGGCTTAATGGATACAGGGTTGCCAGCAGTAATATACCCGCGATAGCCAATGTAGTTTTTGGTCGCGCCAGTACGGCGGTTAACACCGGATGATAAAGGGCGATTAGCCCACGGTTAATGGGGTTGGCATTCTCATCAGGGATTTTGCCGCGAATAAAATAGCCCATTAATACCGGTACTAACGTAATGGCTAACCCCGCCGAAACAGCCATGGCATAGGTTTTGGTAAAAGCCAGCGGAGAGAACATCCGCCCCTCTTGCGCCTGTAATGTAAATACCGGAATAAACGATAAGGTGATGATCAGTAAACTGCAAAACAGCGCCGGACCGACTTCAATGGCCGCCTGCTCTGAAATGCGCCAGTAATCCTGACTGACCGGTGTTTTCCCCGGGTTATCTCGCCGCCATTGCTCCAACACTTTGTGCATATTTTCGATCATCACGATCGCGGCATCCACCATAGCCCCGATGGCGATGGCTATCCCACCCAGCGACATAATATTGGCATTGACCCCCTGATAGTGCATGACGATAAACGCGCCAAGAATCCCCAGGGGCAGGGTGATGATAGCCACCAATGCTGAGCGGAAGTGGAACAAAAACAGTGAACAGATCACCGCCACCACTAAAAACTCTTCCAGCAATTTGAATGATAAGCTGTCGATGGCCTGAGTAATCAGGTGTGAGCGATCATATACCGGTACGATTTCTACCCCAGCCGGTAAGCTGCGCTGAATCTGTTGCAGCTTCTCCTTCACGCCGTTAATGGTTTCCAGTGCATTTTTGCCATAGCGCATCACAATGATGCCACCGGCAACTTCCCCTTCACCATTAAGCTCCGCCACGCCACGGCGCATTTCTGGCCCCATCCGCACGGTAGCGACATCGGACAGTAAAATGGGAATACCTGCACGAGCAGTGATCACGATATTCCTGAAATCATCCAGCGTTTTCAGGTAACCGCTGGCGCGCACCATATATTCTGCCGCCCCCATTTCCAGCACCGAGCCACCGCCTTCCTGATTACTATCAGTAATGGCGCTGGCAATTTGTTGATGGGATAGATTCAGCGCCCGCATCCGTTCCGGGTCGAGAACGACTTGATATTGGCGCACCATGCCCCCGACACTGGCCACTTCAGAGACATTGGGTACTGTTTTCAACTCAAATTTTAGTGTCCAATCCTGCAAGGCACGCAGATCGGCCAGACTGTGTTTGCCAGTTCTGTCGATTAAGGCATATTCATAGATCCAACCCACCCCCGTGGCATCCGGTCCCAACGAGGCTTTGGCTTCAGCCGGCAAGGTAGCCTGCACCTGACTGAGATACTCCAGCACCCGTGAACGTGCCCAATAAGGATCAGTGCCATCATCAAACAGCACATAGACATAGGCGTCGCCGAACATCGAGAAACCGCGTACGGTTTTAGCACCAGGTACTGATAACATGGTGGTTGTCAGTGGATAAGTCACCTGATCCTCGACCACTTGTGGTGCTTTACCAGGATAACTGACACGGATGATCACTTGGGTGTCTGACAAGTCTGGCAGCGCATCCAGCGGGGTTTGTTGCAGTGACCAAATTCCCCACGCGGCCATCATCACCGCGCCAAGCAGTACCAACAGCCGATTGCGCAGTGACCAGCGGATAATGGCGGCAATCATAGGTGGCTCCTGTGGGTATCGGTGCTGCTATTGCTTGTTACCGGCTGGATTTGGCGGATTTGTGCCCCTTGTTCATTGAGAGTGAAAGTGAAATTAACCTGACTACCAGCAACGATTTCCGGTGATAACGGCTCTGCCGGTAGTTGGAAGTCCATCGTCATCGCCCCCCATTTCAACGCCGCGATCGGGCCATGGGATAAGGTGATTGTTGAGCCGTTGATAGCGGTGACTGTTCCTTGCACCGAGTAGATATCAACAGGTGCTACGGCAGTGTTATTCGCTGTTGGCGTGGTATTCTCAGTTAAGGCGGGGGTATCCTCCATTTGTGGCAGAGCGCTTTGCAGACTGGCTTCTGAATCAATCAGGAATTGGCCTGAGGTCACCACCAACTGACCGGCGTTTAGCCCGGATTTTATCTCTGTCCAGCCGTCCTGAGTTTGCCCGGTACTGACATCCACCGGCTTAAAGTATCCATTAGCTTCAGCCAGCAGCACCCGGTTACTATTGCCTGACATCAGCAAGGCTTCTTGTGGAATAGCCAATACCGGTTTTAGATTATCTGCTGGCGCGGATTGTACATTCAGGTACATGCCCGGTTTCAGCTTTTGTTGCGGGTTTTCCAGGACGATGCGCGCTTTTAAGGTGCGGGTAGCGAGATCCATATTAGGTAATAGCTCGCTGACGGTGCCGTGGAAGGTTTCACCCGGCCAACTGGCGGTCGTGGCGGCAATCGTACTGCCGATAGTGACTAAACTGGCTTGTGATTGCGGATAGTCCACCACTATCCATACCGGATCAAGGCTGGCTAACTCAAACAGTGATTGTGTCGCAGTCACTTGTGAACCGGCCCGAATATCCAACTTACTCACATAACCCTCAGACGGAGATCGTAATGTGACCCGCGTTTGCGGCTGGCCGCTTTTTTCGACACTGCGAATCACCTCTTCTGGCATAAATTGCAGTTGTAGCCGTTGGCGAGCGGCGGCCGTTAATTGGCTATCACCCAAGGTGCGGATTGCCAGATACTCTTGTTGCGCGGCACTCCAATCGGGAACCCATAATTGCGCCAATGGCTGATTTTTACTGACCGGTTGTTGATTGGCGCGTACATACAATTGTTCAATAATGCCGTTAGCCCGCGCCGCGATAACCTGCACGCTGCGCTCATCGGTTGCCACTGTGCCGTAACCGGCAAGACGATAGTTGAGTGATCGCATTTCCACCGCGGCAGTGCGCACGCCTAAATTCTGCTGTTGGCGGGGGCTGATGCTAACGCCGCCCTGCGCTACGGCTTCATCGGCATAGCGCGGCACCAACTCCATATCCATAAATGGCGATTTGCCAGGTTGGTCGAAACGCTGGCTGGGGGACATAGGATCATACCAATACAGCACCTTACGGCTATTTTCTGCTGGTGTTTTTTCAACCACTATGGCTGCCGTGGTGGAGTGCTCTGAGGTGGGTTTAGCCAACAGATAACCGGCAACGCCACTGATCACGGCGACGGCCACCAGCGTCAAACTAGATAGCTTTTTCATCGCATGCTCTCCTGCGGGGTCAGATAACGGATGGCAGCCCAGGTACGGGCTAACTCTCTGGCGGCATTACTGGTATTGAGCTGGCTATCGAGCAGGGAGCGCCGTGCTTCCAGCACACTGCTTAAATCGCTTTTATTGGCCTGATACTGCGCCATAACCAATTTAACCCGTTGTTTTTGCAGTGGTATAACTTCATCAGTCTGACGCTGCCATAATTGCTGTGTGGCCTGATATTGCGCCAGCAGAGTATCGAGTTGCGCCCGGTGGTCGCGGGTGAGTAATGTAAGCTGGTCGTTGGCTTCCATTGAGCGCGACACATCGGCGGCATAGTCTTTATCCTGACGTTGTGAGCGGAATAGTGGCAAATCAACAGTGATCATGACGCCCGCCATATCGTCATACTCGTCAGCTCGTTTAGCGTAATAGACTTCGATCCCAACGTCCGGTGTGGCGGCAATGGCTGATTGTGCGGAGCGGGCTTTGGCAACGTCAGCTTCACGGCTGGCAAGCAATACTTCAGGGTGCTGTTGGATGGCATCACGCAACACGGTGATATCCGCCGGTAGGCGGGCGAAAGGAGGCAACGGGCCGCTGATATGCTTGACCTCTACACCGGTTAACTGCGTCAATTGGGTTTGTGCCAAGGCAACATCACGTTGTGCGGTGGTCAATCTATCCTGCATGGCAGATAACGTCAGGCGCGCATCCAATACACTGCTGGGTAATGCACCACCACTGGCAACACCGGCCCGTTGCAATGCGACCTGTTTTTCGCTTTCTTTTACCAGCACTTGCGCTGCGCCCACCGCCTGTTCGGTCAGGGCGAGATCAAGCCACGCCTGAGCCGTCTCTTTTTGCAGCCTGGTGCGGATAGTTTCACTGCCTGCTGCCGTTTTGCGCGCTTCAGCACTCAGGGTATCAGCCTTTCTTTGTCGCTTATCACTACTGATATAGTCCTGCATGATACCGACCCGCTGCATGGTCATGCCCTCGCGGGTGAAGCGGCGGGCATTACTGCCGCCGACGGGGAGGTTTTCAATACCAAACTTCAATTTTGGATCGGGCAGTTGCGTGGCTGAACTGGCCATATTTTCCAGTGCATTGACCTGATGCTGATTAGCTGACAGCTCAGCCGAGTAGCGTTCAGCGGAGCTCAGCGCCTGTTCCAGTGTGATATCTGCCGCGTAGCTCACCGCTGGCAGAGTGAAAAGTGCCGCCATTAACAGTGCGGTAAATCCGAATGGCAGCGCAGCCGTGGGGCGCACCTGCTGTGGGTGATTCAGTAAAGGGGTCATCATTATCCCGCCTTATGGCCGCTGTGCTGAAATGGCAGTTAGCTGATAACCTTGTTCGGTCTGGCGGAAACTGAATGTCACGGATGTACCTGCGGGTAATGGCTGTGCGGCCAGGCTCTCCGGCAGGTCAAATGTCATGGTCATCGGTGGCCAGTTCAATGCCGGAATGGCGCTATGAGCAATAGATACGCGGGTGGCATGCCAGGTTTTTATCTGGCCCTGGGAGTGATAGCTCTCTGCTGGCGCAGAATCCGCCATTATTGTATGACTATCATGAGACATCGGGCTATTTTCACTCATGGCCGGGCTGGCGGCGAACAGCGGAGAAGAAAACAGTAATACAGCAGATACAGCGCTAAATAAGATACGCATAGCAATAACTCCAAAACATAGAATAAGCACAACACACCACGATTAAGTGGCCTGAAGAAAACGGTTATTTATGTCTGGATCTATTCTCTAAAGCGGCAGAAAGCGATTTCAGTGGGGGGGCCGACAATGGGGGGGGTATGCCAGTCAACGCGCTGGACGCGTGGTGTTTGTTGCCTATCAGCCAATACTAGCTCCGTATTGGTGGGTAAGGCTGCCAGCACCAACATGCCGCTGTCAGACTGGACAGAGTCAGGGATGCAGTGTTTTTCACATAAGGAGTCTTGCGCCTGACCATGAGACATATCCATCATTGATGGCATGTCGTGCATTTGGTTTTCTGTTGCTAAAGGGTCAGGCTGTATATGCCCTTGATGCTGGGTAAATACCGGCGAGGCAGAAGGGGCAATATCACACTGATGGCTGGCGATGGCCAACTGTGCGTTGAGAATTAGCCAGCAGGCAACCAGCAGCATACCGCACATGCGCATTTTACTGGCGCGCATCCGGTGCATAAGCTGTGGTACTCCCCTAAATGCTGGCATGTTTAACCTGAATGTGTGGTGATATTAAATAATGCTGCCAGCGAGTATAGGACCATCTCCCTGTTTTTAGAATGGTTTTATCGGGTTGCACTGAGTGAAATGAAAGGTTACCAAAACGTTAGTATGCTGAATTTATTCTATTTATTTCGATATCTGAAGTCGCAATGGGGGTTGATTAGAAGAAATATTTACTTTTCTTTAAGTTATTATCCAACGCCCGCTGAGTTATTAGCCCACACCGCTATGCATCAATCGGCGTGGGCTGAATAAGCCTAAGCCTTACCAGGCATAACTGACAGTAGCGGTGGCAACACGGCCACTGCCATAGAAGCAAGCTGCCATCTGTGCACAACTGGCAACATATTCTTTGTTGAACACATTGTTGACGTTAACCTGCAAACTGATGCCTTTCATCGCTGGCAGAGCTTGTCCCAGTTCATAACGCATCATCCAGTCATACAATGTCACCGCCGGGACTTTAAAGCTGTTCTTGGCATCACCCCAACTGGTGCCGATATAGCGGACACCAACACCGGTGGATAAGCCATCGACTACTCCTTTATCAAAGGTATACATTCCCCACAGTGAGGCGGAATGGCTTGGTGTGCGGGCTGGCATTTTGCCTAATTCAGCCAGTGTTTTGGTTTCACGCACTTTCCCTTTGGTGTAGGTATAGGCAGCAATCAGGTTGATATTGTCGTTAATCTCACTGTTTAACTGCGTTTCGATCCCCTGAGATTGCACTTCACCAATTGGGACGTTGTAGGCCAGTGCCTGGTCGTATTGGCTGATATTTTTCTGGCGTAAATCGTACAATGCGGTCGTCAACAAGGTGCTGCTGCCCGGTATCTGGTATTTGAGGCCAAGCTCAACTTGACGCGCGGTAACCGGGTCCAATGCCCCAGTCCCCGGCGCGCCTTTGGCGGTGCTAGGTTCAAATGAAGTACTGTAACTGATATACGGCGAGATACCTGAATCAAAGGCATACAACACACCAGCACGGCCGGTAAAGGCATGGTCGTCTTGTTGATCCTGAGTGGCGGTTTTGCGGCTTAGCGTTTTTAACTGTGACCAGTCATAGCGCCCGGATAAGAGGAAATTCCACTTATCCAGTTCAATTTGATCTTGTAAATAGACCCCCACCTGATCGAGTTTGGTCAGATCACTGCTATTGAGTGACAAGTCACTCTCTTTAATATTCAGACCATAGACAGGTGATACCCAATCCAGATTGTATTTTGTCTGCACGGTGCCCATAAAGAACTGACTATCAATACGGCTACGTTTGTAATCCAGCCCAGTCAGCACCGTATGGTTTAACTGCCCGGTCCAGAAATCAGCTTGCAGTTGGTTATCAACGGCAAACTCAGCCATGGTCTGGCGCTCGATTTGCGGGCGGCGAGTCATGGTGCGGTTATCTGGCAGCAAATTCATAAAGACCAGATACTTGTAATCTTGCTTGTTATAGCTGTAGCGCAGGTTCTGGCGGAATTTAAAGGTGTCATTGATATAATGCTCAAGGGCATAACCGACAGAGGTCTGCTCGCGTTCAGACTGATCAAATGACGGGTCGCTAACGTTAAAATCGTAAGGTATATGGCCGTATGCAGTACCAAACACGGTTCCAGTGGCTGGCAAGAAGTTACGTGAACCGGCTTTGGGTTCTTTCTGATAACTGGTCAGTAAGGTAAAGGTGGTGTCTTCGTTCGGGATAAAGGTTAATGCCGGGGCGATAGCAAAACGCTCCTGTTTAAAGGTATTTACGGCATCATCTTGTGTTCTGCCAAGCCCGTTCAAACGATAGAGTACTTTACCTTCATCATCCAACACGCCACCGAAGTCGAATGCTGCTTCAGCCAGGCTATTATTGCCTGCACCCACCTGCACTTTATGAATACTTTCCGCTGTTGGGCGTTTACTGACCATATTGATCAGGCCGCCGGGGTTCACCTGGCCGTAAAGCACTGATGCTGGGCCGCGGATTACTTCAATTCGTTCCAGCAGCCAGGGGTCTATCTGGCCTCCACGGCGTGCACCACCTAATGAGTTGTAGCTTAAGCCATCGAGAAAACGCGGGGCATAGCCAAAACCACGAATGATCACTTCGTCATTCATATTCGAGCCGCCACGGTATTCCGGCACGACACCGGCGGTATAGCGCAGGGCCTGTGCCACAGAAGCCGCTCCTTGATCTTGCATTTGCTGGCGGGTAATAACTGAAACTGATTGTGGGGTGCGGATCAGTGGTGTGTCAGTTTTAGTCGCGGTGGCGCTGTTTTTAGCGACGAAACCATCATCTTGTTGGCCGCTGCCCGGTTTGGCGACAACCACTAATTTATCTTCTTTAGCCGCAGTGGCCGCTAATGCGTTGAGTGACGGTATCAGTATCAAGGTGGTGGTGAATAATAAGGTCTTTGCTGTGCAGCCTGCGCGAAATGGCAATGTTGTTGGTATCTTCTTGCCAGAAATATCAAACATGATTTATCCCTACCTGGAAGTACAATAATGGAAAGTATTTGAACCTCATACGTCAGGTTCTTGATGCCAACCGGGCTTTATTTGCCTCTATTTAGCTTGGTTGTTACAAAAAAACGTTATATTCCAATCCAATAACCGTCGCATAGCACATCGGCCATATCTAAATTACGATGATAGGCTGGCACACTGGAGAGAATGCTTACTATGTTATTGCAAATAATAATACTTCTCAATATTATTTGTATTTAGGTAATAACCTTATATATATTAAGTCTTATATCCATTTGTGATGGCGCACAGTCGCTGCGCTATCAATGAATAAAGACGTAATCATAAATAGACCGTGACCGGTGTGATGACATAAAGAGGGCAGCGTGTGAGAGTGGCGAGCGAATATCCAGAGAGTCAGCAGTTATTACAGGATCCTTCGGCGGGCAGTGAATCATGGTGGCAGCGCATCGCACAATGGGGAACGCCCCTGACTGAACCGGCAGCAGCTGGCAAAGTAAAGCTGACTTTCCTGTGGCGCGACCGACAAGGAAAGGCGCGTGATTCGGTATATAGCTGCGTGTATATCGATGTTAACGGCGTGACAGATCATCACAGTGTTAATCCTGAATCGCTCACTCGGCTGGGCCAGACGGATGTTTGGTATTGGCAGGCAGAGGTAGAGTCTGATTTTCGTGGCAGTTACAGCTTTATTCCCGTCTCAGCAGAGAAATGTTTGAATTTGCCGGCCGGTAATCCGCAAGAACAGCGTCAGGCACAGCGCGATTGGTGGATCTCATTGATGGATCTCGCTGAGAACGATCCGTTAAACCCGATCGCCGCGCATTGCAGTTATCGCGGAATGCCACTTTCTGCGGTTCATTTAGCCGATGCTTTGCCGCAAACGGCCTGGCAGCCAATCGATGCGGGTAAAATTCTGCCCGCCGAACCGCAACGTTTACAACTGATTAGTTGGCACAGCCAGTTATTGGGCAATAGTCGCAATGTGTGGATTTACTCAACGACAACCGGTGCTGAAGATAAAGCCGAACGCCCATTGGCTATCTTGCTGGATGGCCAATATTGGGCACTCAGGCAGCCGGTGTTTGGCATATTGGATAGTGAAACCGCCGCAGGGCATTTACCTGCTAGCGTCTATGTGTTGATCGACATCATTGACCAGACTCATCGTTCGCAAGAGCTGCCTTGTAATCAGGATTTCTGGCAGGCATTGCAAACAGAATTACTGCCGCAGATTGCATTGCAACAGGCTTTTACGGAACAAGCGTCTCGTACTGTAGTGGCCGGGCAGAGTTTTGGCGGGTTGGCATCGTTGTACGCTGGATTACATTGGCCACAGCGTTTTGGTTGTGTGTTGAGTCAGTCCGGTTCGTTCTGGTGGCCTGATGTTGATAATTTCAAGGCACTGACGGCGGGGACTGCTGAACGTCAGGGCTGGCTGACCGAGCAGGTGTATCAGGGATTGGGGGCGAGTCAGCCATTGAATATCTTTATGGAAGCAGGTCGCCGTGAAGATGTGATTTATCAGGTCAATCAAGCCATGAGTGCAGCGCTTCGTCAGGCAGGGCATCGGTTGCAGTATCGAGTCTATGCGGGTGGGCATGATGCTCTATGCTGGCGGGGGGGCTTGATTGATGGATTACGCTGTCTGTTAACCTGATCGACTGAGTTTTAACCGCCTTCGGCGAGCAGAGGGCAGACTCGCTCTCTGCTCGCTTGTGGATTAAATTTTAAATCGCCCCTTCGGTATCACCAATGGTGTATGTGAAACCGGATCATCAATGATCAAACACGGCATACCAAATACCTGCTCGACCAAATCTGCTGTGATCACCTCGCGCGGGTGACCTTGTGTAACTACCTGCCCGTCGCGCATGGCGATAATATGGGTAGCGTAACGACAGGCATGATTAAGATCATGCAGAACAGCAACCAAGGTATGGTTATGTTGCTGATTAAGGTTACTGAATAACTCCAATAAATCAATCTGATGGGCGATATCTAAATAGGTGGTGGGTTCATCCAGCAGCAGCAGCGGCGTCTGCTGTGCCAATACCATAGCTATCCATACTCGCTGGCGTTGCCCGCCAGATAATGCGTCCACTGATCGGTCAGCCAGTTCACTGACACCGGTGGCTTGCATAGCATTATTGACCGCCAGTTTATCGGCCTGTGTCCATTGCTGTAATAACTTCTGATGGGGATAACGGCCACGCGCCACCAAATCTAACACGCTGATACCGTCGGGTACTTGCGAACTTTGTGGCAACAAACCCAAATGACGTGCCACCTGCCGGGTATCAATGCTGGCGATATTCTTGCCGTCTAAAATTACCTGACCTGCTTGCGGTTTCAGCAAACGGCTCAGTGCGCGTAGCAGCGTTGATTTACCACAGGCATTGGGGCCGACAATCACCGTAAATTCACCATCAGGAATGGAGATGCTCAGGTTCTGGCTGATTATCTTACCGTCGTAGCCCAGTGTTAGGGCGTCGGCTTGTAAGCGGGAGGAAAAAACGCTGTGGTGTAGGGTGGCTGCAGGGGTAACAATACTCATGATCGCCCGGACTCCCGGATTAAAAGCCAAATAAGATACAGGCCGCCGATGCTGGTGGTAACCACGCCGACCGGCAATTGATTAGGTGGAAATAGGTGTTGGGCGCAGAGATCGGCGGCAACCAGTAATAAGGCGCCCATCAGTGCCGATGTGGTTAACGTCACTGAAGATGTGCCCGCCAGACGCCGTGCTATTTGTGGGGCGGCTAATGCAATAAAGGAGATAGGCCCGGCGGCGGCGGTGGCGGCGGCCATTAGAATGACGCCAATCGCCATCAGGCTCAGGCGAGTTTTCTCAACGGGAACCCCTAAGGCACCAGCGGCATCATCGCCCATTTCCAGCAGTGGCATGCGGCGGCTAAGCAGCATTGCGGCTATCGTCGCGGCAAAGATAAACATCAGTGATGGCAGGCCCTTAGCCCAGCTCAGACCATTCAATGACCCCGCCCCCCAAGCCGCGGCAGTCATCGCTGACTCCAGTGATGCCGTGATTGTCAGCCAGGTATTGAATGCAGTGAGCATCGCGCCAATGGCAATGCCGACAATAATTAGCCGAAAACCTTGAATCCCTTGTCGATATGCCAGCAGATACACCGCAATAGCTGCCAGTAAGCCGCCAACCAAGGCGCTGCTGGCAATCTCGAAATAGTTACCATTGAACAGCGTAATTGCCACTAACGCACCGGTATAGGCACCCATATTAAAGCCGATGATGTCAGGGCTGCCAAGTGGGTTACGTACTAATGACTGAAATATTGCGCCACTGATACCCAGTGCGGCACCAAAAATAAGCGCCATCACTGCGCGGGGTAAGCGCCATTGATTGACGATAATATCCACTGCACCGCGGGTTTGCCCGAACAAGGCATTAAGTACCTGTTGAGGCATTAATGCCAGAGTCCCCGCCATTAATGCCAGCAGTGCGCCCAACAAACAGGCCAGTAGCAGCAGGCTGCAAACAACTAAACTGCGTGGTCGGATGCGTAAATTTATCGCGCCATCGGGGCGACCAAATAGCCACGGCGAGGTGACAGACTTCATAGCGCGGTCATCCTTTTGTTACGTCGAACTAGCCAGATTAGCAAAGGCGCGCCAATAAATGCCGTTACGACGGAAACCCGTAACTCGCCCGGCACCAAGAAGCGGCCAATAATGTCAGATACCAGCAACAGGATAGGTGTCATCACTAATGTGAATGGGAGAATCCAACATTGATTCGGCCCAACAATCCAACGGGCGATATGGGGGACCATCAGGCCAACAAAGGCGATAGGGCCAACGGCTGCGGTAGCGGCACCGCACAACAAGGTGACGGCGATGACCGCCCAAAATTGGGTTTGGATAATTCTGGCCCCAATCGCGGCCGCCAGATCCTCTCCCATATGCATCGCATTGAGTGGCCGAGCCAGCAACAGGGAGATCACACCGCCGAGCAGGATTGCCGGAGTGACGGCCAATACCACTGACATACTGCGGATATCCAATGACCCTGCCTGCCAGAAGCGCACCCGATCAAAGACCAGTGGATGTGTCAGTGATATGCCAGAGGAAATCCCCATTAACACAGCGCCAATCGCGACACCGGAAAGTGTTAGGCGCAGGGGATTAACGCGCCCGCCGCCCTGAGCACCGACCCAATACACCACCAGTGTGGTTAACATCGCACCGATAAAAGCGGAAATAATATAGCCCTGGATGGCATTAACGCCGAAAAAAATGATCCCGACGGCGACGGCAAAACTGGCTCCGGCATTGACGCCAAGAATACCGGGGTCAGCCAGTGGGTTACGGGTTAGGGCTTGCATGACTGCACCCGATAGCCCCAGCGCTGCACCGGCGAGTACACCAATCAAGGTTCGCGGCAGACGTGATTCAACGATCAAAATGCTATCGGCGCTGTGCTCTGTGCCGAGCAAACTCTGCCAGACCACGGAGAAAGGGATGGCTTTGGCACCGAGCATCAGGCTGGCAGCCATGACCAATAGCAACACAACAATGCTGAACAGCAGCAACAGCCCGCGTCGGCGCGCTGTTGGTACCTCTGACGTCGACACCAGTGTCAGCGGTTTTATTGAATATTGATCTGGAGAATAATCAGCAGGCATTGTAACTCTTCTTTAACAAATGATTATTGTTATCGATTTGATTATCATTATTATTTGGGTGAGATATGTTAGCACGCATTATTGTTAGAATGCATCGCTGTGGTAACGCAGGGGGAAATTTAGCGTGCTCGGTCACATTCCTGAATGCGCTCAACGTCAGAAGCGGGACTTACCCAATCAATGAGCAGGTTTAAACATCCCTTCAATTCGGGCTAACAGATTACTCGCACTGTAATAATCCAAGCGGAAAGTGTCATAACCCACGGCATAAACACGGTTGTGCTCAATCGCTGGAATATGAGCTAAAAATTTATTACTTTTCAATGCATCAACTGACGGTTGATCACCGGAGAAGAGTAAAATAGTCTCACCGTTCAGACCTTCAGCCAGCTTCTCGCCACCTAACTGAATAATATCCTTACGATGTCCCATACTGGTGTTACCTTTCACGGCTTCAGGTATTTCAGCGAGCCTAAAGCCCAGCTCCTGCAACAATTTGCCCTGTGCCGAGTCTTCAGTCCACAAGTTCGCGGTGCTACCGGCGGCTTGATAGACAAAAGCCGACGTTGGCTGCGGTGGTAAGGTAATACTCTGTTTCACCTCATTGAGCCGGTTGGCAAATTTATCAATCACATCTTTCGCATCGGTTTCATGGCCAGTTGCCTGCCCCAATATCATTGCTAACTCTTGCCAGCTTTTATCATCGTAATTAATCACTAAGGTTGGCGCGATAGCAGATAACTGCTCATACAATTTCACTGCCGAATCCCCCCCGGTGGCAGAAATAATAATTAAGTCAGGGTTCATGCCGGCAACAGCTTCGGCGTTTGGCTCAGTCTGATATATCGGTACCAGTTTTTTTGCCTGTGCGACAGCCGACCATTGAGTAAAGAACCCTTGATGATCTGCGACGGTGGAGCTGGGCGCGGTCGCTCCACTGGCAATCACCGGCGCATTGATCGCCAATAAGGTGCCAGTGATGGTGATGCTGGTGGAAACAATCCGTGTAGGTTGCTGAGTTAATGTGACCGGGCCTTTAGCCGTTTCCACCGTCCGGGACCATGCTGGTGAGTTGTCGTCTGCCGCTGATGCGTTGTTCTCCTCCGCGGGTTTGCAGCCGGATAACCAAAATGTCAGACACAGCAAGCCCAGTAGGGCAGGCAGAGAACGGGATGTTTTACAGGCAGGCATATAGTGGGACATAACGGCGTTTTCTCTTTCTATTTAACGGTGCTAGGTCGTAATTTATCATGCCATAAAATGAATGGTAGTAATTATTATTCCTATTACTATTTGCAATGTGGTGAGTGAAAGGGAGGATTGGCGTGCTCATCTCCAAGACAGGAAACCTAGCGAAATATCGCACCAGTCAAACCATTTAGAGGACGATCAGTCGCATGCTGGCCATGACTCATTAGCATGGTTTAAGCCAATTCAGCCGGCCTCTGGGGGCTGCGGCTAGCGCGAATTAAGGTGTAATACCGGCCAGTGATCGTTGGCCGCTCTTCTTTTAGTATCACCGTCGCCGTGCTAAGCACATGCCTATATTGCAATGAATAAAATTGTTATTTCCCCAGCCTGGTTTCCTTGCTAAAAAAATACAGAATCAACCATAGCAAATAAATAGTTAAATTTTGCTGTATCGCGTGCCTGATGGTTTGATATGGATTTTTGTTATTATTTTATTTATCTCGCCCAATCGCATTTAATAAGATATTTAATTCTGCAATTGCAAAAACAGGTAATTCTCTATCTGTAAGTAAATTAATTGATTGGCTAACTATTCTAAGAGTTAATAGGTAATGGGGCGCTGTATTTATATTCAGAATAAATACATATAATGTGGAAACTACTGAACGTTGTTAATCAGTTTTCGATCAAGATTATCGAACGTTATTTACATTTTAATAGGTGAAATCAATCGGTTGTTTAATATTGATCGGTTATCTTGATCTTTTGTGTTGGTTTCATGCTATTTTGGTGATGAGTCCTGATAATTAACCTTTTTCCCTGCGGGGATTATCAGCGATAAACACCTTGAAATCTCAAGGAAATAAACTAAAAAAATAAGACACAGGGGTATTCCCGTGAATTTTCTAAAACATATCACCATCAGGATGGCGTTATTATCTATTCTTGTTATATTTTTGTTGCTTTGGGGAGGTGTCTCGACCTTTACATTATTTTCACTTAACCAATTGACGCATTCATTACATCTGAGTTCTAACCAACAAAAAAACATTAATATTATTAATCGGGGTAATGACCAATATTTTCGTGTGGTTACTCGTTTAAGTCGTGCCGCGGCATATCGTCAAAGCGGGGCAACTGCCGATGCTGATCGTGAATTGGCTTCAGCCGGTGTAGCACTAAAAAATACCCAAGAGAGTTTGGCGAAATTTAAACTGCAATCTCATGAGTCGATGGATCCATTACTGACAGATAAAACTATTCAAAGCTGGTCAACATTATTGAGTAATGGGATTGAACCGATGGCTAAAGCGGTGGCCGAGAATCGCTTCGAAGATTATAACAATTTGTTTAACAAAGATTATCCACCATTAAGCCGAGAGTTTGGCGCTACCGTCGAGAAGTACAATTCTGCGGTTGATACTGCAACAGAGGCTGCCAGTTTGCGGGTGGAGACATTAGTCGACTGGTGTCAACGGGCGCTTTTTGCTGCATTAATTGCCGGTGTTATCATTCTGTTCTTAACCGATCGCTATATCGTCAGTTATTTGGTGCGTCCGCTGGAGTCGATCAAGGTGCACTTTAAACGCTTAGCTGAAGGGCAGTTAGGCCGGCCAATGCCTGAGTTTGGCCGTAACTGCGTCGGGCAACTGATCCCTTACTTACGTGAAATGCAAAATAGTTTGGTGAATACGGTATCAACCATTCGCAACAGTACCGATGCGATTTATACCGGAGCCGGTGAAATTGCAGCAGGAAATGCGGATCTCTCTTCCCGTACCGAGCAACAAGCGGCGGCACTGGAAGAAACCGCGGCCAGTATGGAACAACTGAATGCAACGGTGAAACAGAACGCTGAAAACGCCCATCAAGCCAGTAAGTTGGCTGAGAATGCCTCTGCAACAGCGAAAAATGGCGGGCGGATTGTCAACGATGTCGTTGCCACTATGAGCAGTATTACGGAAAGCTCACGCCGTATTGCGGATATTATCGGTGTGATAAACAGTATCGCCTTCCAAACCAATATTCTGGCACTGAACGCAGCAGTTGAAGCGGCCCGGGCTGGTGAGCAGGGGCGCGGTTTTGCGGTAGTAGCAAGTGAAGTTCGTAATTTGGCCCAACGTAGTGCACAAGCGGCGAAAGAAATCGAAGGGTTGATCAGTGAATCGGTATCCCGAGTGAATATTGGCTCACAGCAAGTATCTGAAGCAGGGGAGACGATGAATAGCATCGTGCAGGCGGTGACCAATGTAACCGACATTATGGGCGAGATTGCCTCTGCTTCTGATGAGCAAAGCCGCGGTATTGGTCAAATTGGGCAAGCTGTCGCCGAGATGGACGGCGTCACACAACAAAATGCCTCCCTGGTACAAGAGTCTGCCGCTGCGGCTGCCTCGTTAGAAGAACAGGCACGGCAACTGACAGAAGCGGTCTCTGTTTTTAATTTATCAGATAATATGCAAGCCACTCATTCTTAGTTACGCTTTGATTCAATTTAATAAATAACAATTATTGTCGTAATAAATAGTAGAGAACAGCCACCGGATTGCGCTAAGAGTCAGCGCCGTCTGGTGGTTTTCTATTACCAGTTTTAGGTATTTAGCCACAAAAACGATATAGTGAGCTAGGTTGTTATTAGCTTTCAATAATAAAAAAATTCATGTTTTAATCGGGTTAAACAATGAGAATTGCTTACTTTCGCAGCATTTTATTTTTACTGGCGATGATTATTTCATCGTCATCTTTTGCCATTAACTGCCAGCGTGCAGCGACACCGGTTGAATATACTGTATGTGGTAATGAGGATTTACACTGGCTGGATCAGACATTTAGCGATATCTATCAGTCCATGTTGGTTAAATATGATACAGAAACAGTGTATCAGCAACGACAAATATGGGAAAAATCCCTTAACAGTTGTACCAGTGATAGCTGTATTCAGCGCGCCTATTTTCAGGGCATTGCCTCCATGTCTGATATTGACAAAAAATTTGACTGGGCTGGGCAGTGGTGGAATGTCACCAAAGGGAATGACCGGGGGGGCGTTATCAAAATAACCCGGGTTGCTGAGTGGGGATTTAGTATCGATAGCCGCGCCTGGTCCGGTGAGAATACCGGTAATTTTAGAGCTGAAGCGCGTAAAATTGAAGGGTTGGCGGTTGTTGATCTTATTGAAAATACAGCAAGCTGCCGGTTATTACTGATCCCGATAAAAGATGGTTCAATTCAGGTGCACAGCAATGGCAGTTGGGGTTGCCGAATTTCGATGCCTAAAGATGTCTTTATTGACGGGCAGTATATTCGGGCTGAAAAAGATCCGCGTGAGACTCCGAGCTTACTCTCGGTCGGTATTTTTACTGATACCAACAACGATAAACTTTTCCGTGAGTTAGTCGGCGACCATTACGCCCAGTTTGTCGCCTCAGCCAACGTCTATATTTATAGCAATGACCGGGATAACCGGGGGGCAAAAGTATTATCCACCTGGGTGCGAGGTGCAGCCAATAAGCGTGCATCAATCATTATGTATAACCGTGCCGGTTTGATGTGGGCCGCGTATGTTGCGCCTGAAAAAAATGGCACGCTGCGGGTTCACTATTTTACCAATGTGCCTGAAGATAAAGATAAAAGACCCAAAACGATTGTTGAATGGCAGCAGACCTTTATGGATAACTAATTATCCCCTTTGCCTTTGAAGCGGTAGGAATTAATGAGCCTCATTCTTGAGGCTCATCTACTTTTACTCTAAGGTACCAATCACATTCAGCGCCATATCATCAGGCACTTCGTTATAAGACAACACATTCAACCCATTGCAGAATAGTCGTGCATAGCGTGCAATTAATGGCCGCAATTGCGGGGTTACCAATAAAATAGGTTGGTGATTCTCTGCTTTCATCTGCTCTTTAATGATCGGCATATTCTGCTGCAACTGGGTCAGGATATTTGGGTCGACTGGGAAGTTATCCAATACCACTTTCCCCGCTTGCTGCGCCTGATTCAACGAGCCAAGCAACATATTTTCTAATTCGTTATTAATGGTATAAACCGCCAGGTTTTTGTCATCGCCATTGATACCATTGACGATACCGGTACGTAATGCGTAACGCACATCTGAGGTGAGGAGCAGTGAATCTTTGGTGATAGTGGCACTTTCTACTAAGGTGGTGGCGATGGTGACAATATCTTTCAGCGACACATTTTCGGTTAATAGCTGACGATACACCTTCAGCAATTGGCTAAAATTCAATCCGCCAGCCAAATCTTCAGCCAAACGTGGCGACAGCGACTCAAGCCGTTGGTGTAATAGGGTTATATCATCATAATTAAACAGTTCAGATAAATGGTCACGTACCACTTTATTCACATGGGTCGCGACCACACTGGCACAATCCACCACCTGATAACCGAAGTTTAGTGCCGTGGGCTTATCTTCCGGTGCTACCCATACCACGGCCAGGCCGTAAGTCGGATCGATTGCCAGTACACCATCAACCTCGCCGTATTGTTCCGCTGTTGGAATCGCCATCAGTCTATCAATATAAACATCGCCACCGGCGACTTTGACACCATTAATATTGATGGTGTATTGGGACGGTTTTAAGCGGAAGTTTTCCCGTACTTTGACTTCCGGTAATAGAATTCCGCAGGTTTCGGAGATGATTTGCCGCACCCCTCGCAGCCGCTGAATCAGCGGTCGGCCTTTTGATTCATCGACCAGTGTGACCAGCTTATAGCCCAAATTCAGGCCGATAGGTTCAACTATCGGAATATTTTCCCAGTTGAGGTTCAGGGCATTATCTTCAGAAATGGCTTGGTCGAGGATTGTAAGATCGGGCTCAGCATCCGCTTGCTGAATTTTTTTACTTTGCTGCCAAGCGGCGAACAGGAGTAATCCGGTGAAGCTGAGAAAGGCAAGATGGGGCATCCCCGGCACAATGGCGAGTATGAACATCACGAATGCCGCAGCATACAAGATAGTCGGTTTTGCCAACAACTGATCTTTAATTTCATCAGTCATGTCACCGCCATCACTCACCCGAGTGACAATAATTGCCGCCGCGGTTGCTAATAACAGGGACGGAATTTGTGCCACCAGACCGTCACCAATGGTCAACAATACATATTGTTGAAACGACTGGCTGGCGCTGAGATCGTATTTAAAGATACCGATACAGATACCGCCGATCACGTTGATCACCAGAATCATAATACCGGCGATGGCGTCACCGCGAACAAACTTGGATGCTCCATCCATCGCACCGTAGAAGTCAGCTTCGCTGGCCACTTCTTTACGGCGCAAGCGCGCTTGCTCCTGATTGATTAACCCGGCATTAAGGTCGGCATCAATCGCCATCTGTTTACCCGGCAGTGCATCCAAGGTAAAGCGGGCCGACACTTCAGAAATTCGCTCAGCACCCTTGGTTACCACCACAAAGTTGATTGTCGGGGTGGTATCAGAAGAGGAGCGGCAAGAGATTGTGGCGCAACTGAATGGGCAAACCATCTTTTCGCAGCAATCCTTTATTTCAATTCCCTCTAAAAGCAAAAGTGGCGGCGGCAAGTTCTCTGACAGCATTGATGGTAAGGAGCAAGCGAAAGAGACCAAAAGTAATCTGGCAGTTGAGGTGCCGGAACCGGAGCAATCTCTGGAAGAGGTGGTGGATAAATCACGTAAAGAAATGGAAGAGTTATCACGCATCATTATGCAAATTACTTCTGCCTACGATGCGCAATCCAACCTGCAAATGGAAGTGGTGCCACAAGGGCTACGTATTTTGATTCAGGATGATAAGCAGCGCGATATGTTCCAGCGCAGTAGCGCTGTACTGACGCCGTTCTTCAGCCGTCTACTGGCTGAGTTGGCTCCGGCATTTAATGAGATGGACAATAAAATCATTATTACCGGCCATACCGATGCTTCCCGCTACCGTGATCAGGTGTTGTACAACAACTGGAACTTGTCTGGCGAGCGGGCCTTGATGGCGCATAAAGCGCTAGTAAAAGGCGGGCTGGATGACGGTCGGGTATTACAAATCAATGCGATGGCTGATCAGATGCTATTGGACTCAGTCGAACCTCTTGCGGCTAAAAACCGCCGTATTGAAATTATGGTCTTAACCAAAACGGCTTCAGACACCTTATATCAGTTCTTTGGCAACCACGGAGAGAATGTAGTGAAACCGGCAGCGAAAAAAGCCGGATAGTTATGTTCATCTTTTCACCGCCCAGTCTACCCTCGAACCTTCAGGACTGGGCGGTGCTTTTTAATACAATGACTTAACTTAAGTTGCCATACCTACACGCTGAGTTCAGGCGGCAAAACCTAACGTGGTGTGATAGTGACGGTATTCCCATGGGTAGCAATGGTGACACGTTGCCCCGGTTGGAATTGGGTAACGCCCTGAGCTTGAACCACCAGGAAGGTGGTACCGTTATCGCGGCGCACTTCCAGTTCAACACCACTACTGCGATTCATCATACTCTGGACTTGTTGGCCGACTACGCCACCGGCAACGGCACCTGCTGCGGTTCCGAGACGGCGACCAGTACCGCCGCCAATGGTGTTACCCAGAAAACCACCCACCACAGCCCCACCGACCGCACCCGCAACATTATTCCCATCTCCGCCCTGAATAGTGACTGGACGGACAGAAACCAAGGTTCCGTAAGTTACAGCTTGAGCCTGGCCGGCCTGAGAACTGCTAAAAGTATCGCCCGAAAGGGTATTATTATTGGCGCAACCACTGAGAGTGGCGATGGCGAGGGTTACAACAATGAATGGTTTTATCATAAAGACCCTTCCTACTTGAAGTTGCTAACTTATAACCGATTGAATATTGACCGGTAAAATAATCATAGCACGACTTATTTGCTTATTAATTGATAGATAGATAAAAAGTAGAGTTAACTCAAATTTTATAGGACGATTAGCCCCAATCAGAGGGCATGTTATCGTCTCTCTGGCCGACAATTTACCGGCGAAAGTAAAATCACGGCAGTGGAAACACATTTAACTCTGCGTTAAGTGAAATTTATAACCTAATACACCTATAACAGATTGTCCCTCTGGCAAGTATTCGCTATCACTGTCATCGCCATGATCCATTTTGTAACATTAAGATTTATCATTAAAAATGACAAAACAGTCTGTTAGAGTTCTCAAACTGAATGAAATTGATAAGAATCCGATTTTCTGGCTGATTTAACAATTCGCACTAGGAATAATGATTAAATTAATAACTAATCATCTTGTATGATTTATATCCGCAGGTCTGGTTGGTTTCATTTTTTATAAAATGTTCAGGGAAGGGCTAATGCTTAACACTTTTTAGGTAGAATAATAACCTAATGAAATGTTAAAAAAATCAGTTTTAGTTAATAATTGATACCAACATGGCGACCTAAAGATTGTTTTTCGTACAGATTTTTACCGCTGGTGGTGAGTATCGACAAGCGTCAGGCCCCGCAAGGGTTTGTCGCATTTTGACCGTATTTCAAAGTGTGTTAATTCAACGTTTTCAATGGCAAATTACATTCTGATGATCAATTAAATTCACTTAAAAAAGGTAAATGATGCATTTCATCTTTAAGTTGGATGGAATTTCCATTTCCAGTTAAATAACTAAAGTAAGTAATATATAATTAAAGTCATTACATTAATTTACTATTTTGGGTTAATGATATTGAATTCCATCTGCATCCTCCGCATTACCTCCTGACAGATTTTTTATTTTCTGGCAAATGAAATGTTTTGCTGAAACGGTTTTAGTTCACAGATATTTACCCCTTTCAGACTCAATCAATTATCCATTGATAAAGATCAACTTAATTATATTTGCAGAGTTACAAACTATTAACAGAATATCCTTCATCTTTTTTCAAAGTGCAGGTGTGTTGGCTGCTCTCACTTACTCTAATCACTTACTTATGTAAGTTCATCGGGGTTCTTTCGTTTGCGGCCGCCCAGCATTTCGAAATCTATTGGATATAAGACCATGCTTTTTATAGGGATATACCCATCATTAGTATCGGGTATGTGAACAATATAATAATAATGACAGGGGAAAAAACATGCTTTCCCAGCATGGCGTTAACCGTCGTGATTTTATGAAGCTTTGTGCAGCGCTGGCTGCCACCATGGGGCTCAGCAGTAAGGCTGCCGCAGAAATTGCCAATATGGTCGGTTCACCACAACGGCCGCCGGTCATCTGGATTGGTGCTCAGGAGTGCACCGGCTGTACCGAGTCACTGTTGCGCTCAACGCATCCCACCCTGGAGAATTTGCTGCTCAGTGTTATATCAATGGAGTATCACGAAGTGCTGTCAGCAGCATTTGGTGAGCAGGCGGAAGAGAATAAGCACCGCGCTATTGAACAGCATAAAGGGAAGTACATACTGGTGGTGGATGGTTCTATCCCACTGAAAGATGGTGGGATTTACTGCATGGTGGCGGGCAAACCTATTGTCGAGCATATTCGCGAAGCGGCGGAACATGCGGCAGCTATTATTGCCATTGGCTCCTGTTCTGCCTGGGGGGGCGTGCCAGCCACTGGTGGCAACCCAACCGGCGCGGTCAGTTTGCAAGCGGCGCTACCGGGGAAAACCGTGATTAATATTCCCGGCTGCCCGCCGAATCCGCATAACTTCCTGGCAACCGTCGCTCATATCATTACCTTTGGGCGGCCGCCGGCGTTGGATGCCAAGAACCGTCCTACCTTTGCCTATGGCCGTCTGATCCATGAAAACTGCGAGCGTCGCCCGCACTTTGATGCCGGTCGTTTTGCCCGTCAGTTTGGTGATGAAGGGCATCGTCAGGGCTGGTGCCTCTATCACCTTGGTTGCAAGGGGCCGGAGACCTACGGTAACTGTCCAACCCTAGAGTTCTGCGATGTTGGTGGTGGCATCTGGCCGGTCGGCATCGGTCATCCGTGCTACGGCTGTAACGAAGAGGGGATTGGTTTTACCAAAAGCATTGCTCAATTAGCCAATGTCGAAAACCCAACACCACGCGCTGAAAAACCACAGATCCATAATGTGGAAGGTGGCAAGGTTTCTACCACCGCCACCGCGTTGCTGGGTGGGGTGGTGGGATTGGTTGCCGGTGTCAGCCTGATGACGGTGCGTGAGCTGGGGCGGCAACAGAAGCAGCGCCGTAAAGATGACGATCACTCATCGCGGGAGGAATAGCCGTGAACCGACGTCACTTTTTCAAATTAGCCTCGGGCGGTGTCTTGCTGGCGGGACTTTCCCCCAGCAGTAAAGCTGAGGTCCAAAACCGACCACCGATCCCCGGTGCGCTTGGCATGTTGTATGACTCGACGTTATGCGTCGGTTGTCAGGCGTGTGTCAGTAAATGCCAAGAGATTAATCACAGCGAGTTTGCCGCGCACGGTGAAACCTACGCCGGTGGTGATGCTATCTGGTCAAATAACGACAAACTTAGCCCCTATACCAACAACATTATTCAGGTGTGGACCAGTGGTGCAGGTATCCATAAAGATCAGTTGGAAGATGGTTACGCCTATATCAAAAAGCAGTGTATGCACTGCGTTGATCCCAACTGTGTTTCCGTCTGCCCGGTCAGCGCACTGCGCAAAGATGCCAAAACCGGCATCGTTCACTATGACCCGGATATCTGTACCGGCTGTCGCTACTGCATGGTTGGCTGCCCGTTCAATGTGCCGAAATACGATTACGATAATCCCTTTGGCAAGATCCATAAATGTGAGTTGTGTAATCAGAAAGGGGTGGAGCGGCTCGACAAAGGCGGTTTGCCTGGTTGTGTTGAGGTGTGTCCGACCGGGGCGGTGATATTTGGTACCCGTGAAGCGTTGCTGTCAGAAGCCAAACGGCGGCTGACGTTAACACCGGGTGAGAACTATCGTTTCCCACGTCAGACACTCAGTGCCAACGACACATACGAGCATCCGGTTGCCCATTATGATCCGCACGTATACGGCGAAAAAGAGGGCGGTGGTACGCAGGTGTTGGTACTGGCGGGTATTCCGACCGAGAAACTTGATTTGCCACCGTTGGCAGAACTGGCAACCGGTGCGCGTTCGGAGCATGTTCAGCACACCCTGTACAAAGGCATGATCCTGCCGCTGGCGGTACTGGCCGGTGTGACGGCGCTGGTGCATCGCAATACCCGCGATGAGCGCAAAGACAGTGATGCCGACACGCACGATAAAAAGGACGGTCCAGATGACGATGCATAAATCCAGTCCATTGGGTGGGCGGCTGGTCAGTTGGCCGGTGATGCTGCTAGCGCCTTTTGTTGTGTTATGCGCGCTGCTGATAGTTAAACGTTTGGTGCTCGGGCTGGGTTCAGTCAGTGATTTGAACGGCGGCTTCCCGTGGGGGATCTGGATCGCTTTCGACTTATTGGTGGGAACCGGTTTGGCCTGTGGCGGCTGGGCGTTGGCCTGGGCGGTTTATGTCTTTAACCGGGGCGAATATCACCCGCTGGTACGCCCGGCGCTGTTAGCCAGTTTATTTGGCTATGCGCTGGGGGGATTGTCGATCACCATTGATGTTGGCCGCTATTGGAACCTGCCTTACTTCTTTATCCCCGGTTACTTTAACGTCAATTCGGTATTATTCGAAACCGCCGTCTGTATGACCATTTATATCGGTGTAATGGCGCTGGAGTTTGCCCCCGCACTGTTTGAACGCCTCGGTTGGAAGGTTTCGCTCAAGCGGCTGAACAAAGTGATGTTTTTCGTCATTGCATTGGGTGCGCTGCTGCCGACTATGCATCAGTCCTCAATGGGTTCATTGATGATTGCCGCAGGTGCGAAGATTCATCCGCTGTGGCAAAGCTATGAAATGTTACCGCTATTTTCATTGCTCACCGCCGCCATTCTGGGCTTCTCTATTGTCATCTTTGAAGGCTCTTTGGTGCAGGCCGGACTGCGTGGGCGAGGTGCCAATGAAGCACCGCTGTTTACCCGGCTGACCACCATTATCGACCTATTCCTGCTGCTATTTGTCTTGCTGCGCTTGGGTGAAGTGGTAGTGCGGCACAAAATAGATTATCTGCTGCATTTCGACCGCTACGCTATCGCCTTTTGGGCTGAAATCGGACTGATGACTTTGCCGCTCATCATCTTCCGTATCCGGCGGGCCAGAGAAGATAGCCGCTTACTGTTTATCGGTGCGCTGTGCATGATTGCGGGCGCGGCGCTATGGCGGCTCAACTACTCGCTACTGGCCTTTAGCCCCGGCGGTGGCTACAACTACTTCCCAACCACCAGTGAAATCCTGATCTCAATTGGCTTTGTCGCCATTGAGGTCTGCGCCTACATTTTATTGATTCGGCTATTGCCGGTGCTGCCTGCTCACGGGCAATTACATAAGAATAATCAGACAGAGGTAAAGCATGAGCCAACGCATCACCATTGATCCCGTCACCCGCATTGAGGGACACCTGCGGATCGACTGCGAAATTGAGGACGGCAAGGTCATTAAAGCTTGGTCCTCCGGCACCATGTGGCGTGGCATGGAAGAGATTTTACAAGGCAATGATCCCCGCGATGCCTGGATGATTGTGCAGCGTATTTGTGGCGTATGTACCACCATCCACGCTATCGCCTCGGTGCGCGCCGTGGAAAATGCATTGGGGATGGAAGTCCCAGTCAATGCGCAACATATCCGCAATTTGATTCTGGCGGCGCATAGCATCCATGACCATATCGTGCACTTCTACCAACTGTCGGCACTGGATTGGGTGGATGTCACCTCAGCGCTGCAAGCCTCGCCACAGAAGGCGGCCGCCATGTTGAGTGGCTTATCGAGCTGGCCACTGAACAGCGCGGAAGAGTTCAGCCGTGTACAGCAGAAAATCAAAGACCTGGTGGCCAGTGGGCAGTTAGGCATTTTTGCCAACGGCTACTGGGGCCATCCGGCAATGGCGTTGCCACCAGAAGTGAACCTGATTGCGGTAGCGCACTATTTGCAAGCACTGGAGTGCCAGCGCGATGCCAACCGCATTGTGGCGGTATTGGGGGGCAAAACACCGCACATTCAGAATCTGGCTGTAGGGGGCGTTGCCAATCCAATCAATCTAGATATGCCAAGTGTGCTTAATCTGGAGCGCTTGATGTTGGTGAAATCCTTCATCGACCGACTGGGCAGTTTTATCGAGCAAGTTTATAAAGTGGACACGGCGGTGATCGCTGCCCACTATCCAGGTTGGCTCAATCTGGGTAAAGGGGCGGATTACTATCTCAGCGTGCCGGAGCTACCGACCGATCGCAAAGGGGAGACTTTCCTGCTGCCGGGCGGCTATCTGGATAAGGGTACTTTCCGGCCGATTGCCAACCATAACGATCCTTATCTGATCAAAGGGATTGCCGAGAGCGGCAAACATGCCTGGTATCAAGATGACGAGCCGCTGGCACCGTGGGAGGGCAAAACCAACCCGAACTACACCGGCTGGCAGGAAGAGGGCAAATACTCGTGGGTAAAAGCGCCAACTTTCTACGGCAAAACGGTAGAAGTTGGGCCGCTGGCATGGTTGATGTGCGGTCTGGCGGCTGACCACGCGCCGACTAAACAGCATTTCAGCGATATTGGCGCGGCCTATCAGAAATTGAGCGGGCAGGCTATCACTCAAGATCAACTGCCATCGACGCTGGGTCGCATCATTGGCCGCGCAGTGCATTGTTGCGTGCTGCATGAAACGCTGGCTCAGCAATGGACGGCGCTGGTGGCCAATATCGGTACCGGCGACGTAGAAACCTTTATCAAACCGAATATTCCGTTAACTGGCGAAATCCGCGGTGTTGGCTTTGAAGAAGCGCCACGCGGCATGTTGTCGCACTGGGTGGTCATCAAAGACGGCAAAATCGCCAACTATCAGGCGGTGGTGCCCTCCACCTGGAACGCCGGCCCGCGTAACTACAATGACGAACCCGGGCCATACGAACAAGCGCTGGTGGGTACACTGGTTGCTGATCCGGCCAAACCGCTCGAAGTGGTGCGGACCATTCACTCATTCGACCCGTGTATGTCTTGTGCCGTACATATTGTTGATACAACGGGCAACGAAGTGACCAAAGTCAAGGTGCTGTGATGGGGATTTTGGTATTAGGTATAGGTAACTTATTACTCAGCGATGAAGCGGTGGGGGTACGTCTGGTTGAAGCATTGGAACAACGCTTTGAGATACCCCCAGGTGTTGAGGTGTTGGACGGCGGTACCGCCGGTTTAGAGCTGATGGAAGCGATGGCAAACCGCGAACATTTGATTGTTGCTGATGCGGTATTCACCGGCCAGCCTCCGGGCAGTGTCGCGGTGCTGCATGATAAAGAGATACCGGCTATGTTCAGCCGCAAAGTCTCGCCCCACCAGTTGGGGCTATGCGATGTGTTGATGGCACTGCAACTGACCGGTGAATCCCCGCGCCAACTGACATTGGTGGGCGTGGTGCCAGAATCTCTGGCGCCAGGAATTGGCCTGACACCGACGGTGATACAGGCGATGGAACCCGCGCTGGAACAGATTCTGGTCGCATTGCGCTTAAGCGGAATTACGCTCAACGCACGGGAGCAAAACCATGTCTGACTCCTTCGACGACACTGGCATTATCGGGCTGACGCAAAACCCGGCTCCTTTACTGGAGCAGGTTTTCAGCCAGATTGCCGCGGATGAGATGCGCGGCTTGCCATTCTACCGTGACCACATACCGCTACGCGCCTGTGGCTTTCAGTTATTTGAGCAGCAATGGGTGGGCGCGTTATTAACCCCGTGGATGCTGAGTTTAGTGGTATTACCGGGGCCGCAGCAAAGCTGGCCGCGTCGGGTGGTGGGTGAGCGCTTGATGCTGGCACTGCCATGCGGCACCATCAGTTTTACGCTCGGCGAAATAGCCGGTTGCGGCCAGTACCTGAGCCGCTCGCTGATGTCGCCATTGGACACTACGCTGCAAGCGGAACAGGCGCTGCTGCTGGCAGAACAGAGCGCTCGCATGGTGCTTTCACTGCCCATTAGCAATGCTGATGCACCGGCTAATCCACGGCGGCGGGCGTTGTTTAGTCAAATGACGAATCAGCATGCATGAAATCAGTTTATGCCTCAGTACGCTGGAGCTGATTGAAACACAGGCCAGGCTTAACGGGGCCAAACGAATAACGGCGGTATGGCTGGAGATTGGTGCGCTCTCTTGTATTGAGGAGAGCGCATTGCGTTTTAGTTTTGACGCGGCCAGCCGTGAGACATTGGCAGCTAATTGCCAATTGCATATCAATTATTTACCCGCACAAGCCTGGTGTTGGGAGTGTAGCGCCAGTGTTCAGATTGAACGGCACGATGCCGGGTGCCCGCATTGTGGCAGCCATGCTCTGCAAGTGGAGAGTGGTGACAGTTTGCAGGTAAAACAGATAGAAGTGGAATAATCCTGAAGGAGTGAATTCCTATGTGCACGACTTGTGGTTGCGCCAGCGGCGAAACAAAGATCGAAGGCGACGACAGTCACCATCATGACCACGACCATCATGATGATGGTCACGGCCACCATCATCACGATGGCCACCACCATGATGATCACCATCATGACCACCCCAACGATGCCCAGCCGCAAAAAACTCAGCATAAACATAAATATGTTGCCAAAGGCACGCAGCCGGTCATTGTCCATCATCACTATTATTACCATCAGGGCGATGTTCATCATCACTACCACGGTAAAATGCCTGAACCGGTAGCGATACCGGAATCAGCTCAGCCGGAAGCTGAAACCTTTGCGCCACAAGTGCATGCCGATCAACAAGGGCTGCATTACGGACAGGGCGAGGCTGGCAGCCACGCACCGGGCATGGGTCAGCGCCGCTTGCTGCAAATCGAGCAAGACGTGCTGAGCAAAAATAACCAGTTAGCTCACCATAATCGTGAGCATTTTGTCGAACAACATATTCTGGCGCTGAATTTGGTTTCCAGCCCCGGTTCTGGCAAAACCACGCTACTGACCTCGACCTTGCAACTGCTGGCCGGGCAAGTGCCTTGCGCGGTAATTGAAGGTGATCAGCAAACCACCCATGATGCCGAACGTATTCGCGCCACAGGCGTACCCGCGATTCAGGTCAATACCGGTAAAGGCTGCCATCTGGATGCGCAGATGGTGCACGATGCGGCACACCGTTTAGCTCTGGCTGATGATAGCCTGCTGTTTATTGAAAACGTCGGCAACTTGGTGTGTCCGGCTAGCTTTGATCTGGGCGAACGCCATAAAGTGGCGGTATTGTCAGTTACTGAAGGCGAAGATAAGCCGCTGAAATACCCCCATATGTTTGCAGCTTCCACCCTGATGATTATCAATAAAATCGATCTGCTGCCCTATCTGGATTTTGATATTGAACAGTGCATTGCCTATGCCCGTCAGGTGAATCCTGATATTCAGGTGATTGCGCTGTCTGCCAGTAGCGGAGAGGGGATGGATTTGTGGCTGGAATGGCTGGAGACACAGCGATGTGCATAGGCGTTCCCGGCAAAATTGTGGCGGTGGGTGAAGACATTCACCAACTGGCATGGGTGGAAGTGAGCGGAGTGAAGCGTGAAATCAATATCGCACTGGTATGCGACGATACCCCGGCGGCATTGCTAGGTCAGTGGGTGTTGGTGCATGTTGGGTTTGCCATGAGCCTGCTTGACGAAGAAGAGGCACAACAGACACTGGCCGCGCTGGAACATATGCAGGCAGTTGGGCTGGATTGGGATGCCAGCGCTGCAAGCGAGGCACGCGATGCGTTACGTTGATGAGTTTCGTGATCCCGCATTAGTGAGCGCATTATTGCAACGGATCGAACAGTTATTGCCGCAGATCGCGGATCAACAGCGCTTGCCACTACAAATTATGGAAGTCTGCGGTGGGCACACTCATGCGATCTTCAAATTCGGCCTTGATCAACTGCTGCCTGAGGGGTTGGAGTTTGTCCATGGACCGGGCTGCCCGGTGTGTGTGTTGCCGATGGGCCGCATTGATAGCTGTTTGGAAATCGCCACGCATCCTGAGGTGATTTTTTGCACTTACGGTGATGCGATGCGTGTGCCAGGGCGCAATGGTTCGATGCTGGATGCCAAACGGCGCGGCGCGGATATTCGCGTGGTCTATTCGCCGTTGGATGCACTGACGCTGGCACAGCATAATCCTGATCGCCAAGTGGTGTTTTTTGGCCTCGGCTTTGAAACCACCATGCCTGCCAGTGCCTTAACCCTGCAACAAGCCAAACGGCTCGGGTTGACCAATTTCACTGTGTTCTGCCAGCACATCACCATCATTCCTACCTTGCGTAGCTTGCTGCAACAACCGGATGTGCGTATCGACGCTTTTCTGGCTCCCGGTCATGTCAGTATGGTGATTGGCACCACGCCCTATGGCTTTATTTGTGACCAATTCCACAAGCCATTGGTGGTTACCGGTTTTGAGCCGCTGGATATCTTGCAGGGGCTAGTAATGCTGCTTGAACAGATGGTCAGCGGGCGTTGTGTGGTAGAGAACCAGTATCGGCGTATCGTGCCGGACAGCGGCAACTTACTGGCACAACAGGCAATGACAGAGGTTTTTGTTGCTAAAGCCAGCAGCGAATGGCGTGGTTTGGGCGAAATCGCGGATTCCGGCGTACAACTCAGCCCTGACTATACCGAATTTGATGCCGAATTACGTTTCAAACCACAGCAGCAGCAGGTGGCAGACTCTCCACGATCTCGCTGTGGTGATGTGCTGACTGGGCGTTGCAAGCCTGATCAATGCTCACTGTTCGGCGGTGAGTGTACGCCAGACAATGCCTTTGGCGCGCTGATGGTGTCATCCGAAGGGGCCTGCGCCGCTTATTATCAGTATCGATAACCCTTGGTACTTGAAGCTGCTGGGGGGAGCTGCGTTCGCTTGCCGCACCTACCTGCAACTTCAATGACTTTGGGTTATTAATAAGGTCACAACTAAATGAATAAGAAAGAGATTACTCTGGCCCACGGCAGCGGTGGTCGGGCAATGCAGAGCTTGATCGAATCACTGTTTCTGGCGGAATTTTCCAATCCGGCGCTGAATGAACGGGAAGATCAGGCGCGTATCGCGCTGGCGGATCTAACTGTACAGGGCGATCGGCTGGCGGTATCCACCGACAGCTATGTTATTGATCCGATCTTTTTCCCCGGCGGCGATATCGGCAAGTTGGCCGTGTGCGGCACAGCAAATGATGTGGCAGTCAGTGGCGCAACACCACGCTATCTCTCCTGCGGTTTTATTCTGGAAGAAGGTTTGCCGATGGATGTTCTCACGCGCATTGTGCAATCAATGGCGGCTACCGCGCGGCAGGCGGGGATTCAGATAGTTACAGGTGATACCAAAGTCGTGCAGCGTGGCGCGGCGGATAAGATCTTTATCAATACCACCGGCATAGGCGTGATCCCCGCAGATATTCACTGGGGAACCGCGATGATCCGTGCTGGTGATCGGATCGTTGTCAGTGGCACTTTAGGTGATCATGGCGCGACCATTCTGAACCTGCGTGAAGGGCTGGGGCTGGAAGCAGAGCTGGTGAGCGATTGTGCACTATTGGCACCGTTGATCGCTCCGCTGCGATCTATTCCCGGAGTGCGGGCGTTACGTGATGCTACCCGTGGCGGCGTGACGGCGATCCTACATGAATTTGCGGCCGCCAGCGGTTGCGGCATGGAGATCAACGAATCAGATCTCCCCCTGAAACCGGCGGTGCGGGGTATTTGCGAATTGCTGGGGCTGGATGCACTCAACTTTGCCAACGAAGGTAAGCTGGTGCTGGTGGTGTCACCAGAGGCACAAGAAGTGGTATTAACAGCGCTCCATAACCATCCACTCGGCCAGGATGCCGCCGTTATCGGGCAGGTGACTGAGAATAAACAAGTGCGCTTATGCGGTGCGTATGGTGTTTCGCGTAGATTGGATTTGCCTCTGGATGAGCCATTGCCCCGTATTTGCTGATCCCATTCGTCCTTGAAGCCGCAGGGGTGTTAGCTGCGTTCGCTCACCCGAATCACTGACTGATGTCAGCTCATCGGGATTTGCTTACTTGCTGCCTACCTGCAACTCCAATGACTTTTGGGAACCCATTCGTCCTTGAAGCCGCAGGGGTGTTAGCTGCGTTCGCTCACCCGAATCACTGACTGATGTCAGCTCATCGGGATTTGCTTACTTGCTGCCTACCTGTAACTCCAATGACTTTTGGGAACCCATTCGCACTTGAAGTGACAGGCGATTAACTATTTGATAAGTGGGGAAATGTGCCGAATGGGTCGTAACGGCGTGAGCCGTCGAAGCGCCCATCGGTGCAGTCGCCCCGCAATCTCCGAGCTATAAAACAGGTTGCTGGCAGCCTTGTGAAGGAGTTTCTGTGGATAAAAATGGCCTCTGCCTGCGGGTAAAAGGTAAGGTGCAAGGCGTGGGGTTCCGCCCTTATATCTGGCAGCTTGCCCACCGCTTTGCGCTAAGGGGCGATGTCAGTAACGACAGTGCGGGCGTGACGATTCACTTGTGGCAATCACCGGCGCTGGCGGATTTCTTACAGGCACTGCCGCGTCATTGCCCGCCATTGGCACAAATTGATAGTGTCACCACCTCGCCCTACCATTGGGCGCAGCCGCCACTGGATTTTGTGATTCATCACAGCGGTGCCGGGCAGATGGATACGCAAATTGTACCGGATGCTGCAACCTGCGACGCCTGTTTGGCTGAAATGAACCATCCTGCCAATCGTCGCTACCGCTACCCGTTTATCAACTGCACCCATTGTGGCCCACGTTTTACTATTATTCACCGCATGCCCTATGACCGGCCTTATACCGCCATGCGCGAATTCCCACTATGTGCCGCCTGTCAGGCAGAATATGACCATCCGGCCGATCGCCGTTTTCACGCCCAACCCAATGCCTGTGCCGATTGTGGCCCGCAATTGTGGCTAACGGGGCGAGAGGGACAATCGATTGCGCACAACTTTGCGGCGCTAGAGCAAGCCGCAGCCGCCCTGTTGGCAGGAGATATTGTTGCCGTCAAAGGGCTGGGAGGATTCCATCTGGCGGTAGATGCCACCAATGCTGCTGCGGTGGCCCGTTTACGGCAGCGCAAGCAACGGCCTTCCAAGCCGCTGGCGGTGATGTTACCGCACGCCGACTGGTTATCACGCTGCGTGCAAAGTAACGATAGCGCCGCGTTATTACGCGTGTTACGTAGCCCTGCGGCTCCGATTGTGTTGGTTTCGTCGCGGGCTGATAGCCCGCTGTGTACGGCGCTGGCACCGGGCTTACCTGAAATTGGCGTGATGCTACCCGCCAATCCGTTACAACATTTGCTGCTGCAACAGGTCGGACGGCCTCTGGTGATAACCTCCGGTAATGGCCGTGGTAAACCCCCGGCATTGAGTAATGAGCAGGCGCTAGGTGCCCTGAGAGATATTGCTGACCACTGGTTATTGCACGATAGGCAAATTGTGCAGCGGGCCGATGACTCATTAGTGCGACTCACCGGCAGCAGTGCTGAAATGCTACGCCGAGCCAGAGGGTATGTGCCAGATGCTTTCGAGTTACCTCCGGGATTTAGCCAGCAGCCAGCAGTTCTGGCGCTGGGTGCGGATATGAAAAACACGTTTTGCCTGCTGCGTGATGGTAATGCAGTGTTGAGTCAACATCTGGGGGATCTGGAAGACCGCGATATCGCACAGCAACAGCAGCAGTTAGTGGCGCTGTTTTGTGATATTTACCATTTCACACCACAGGTGATAGCGGTGGATGCTCACCCCGGATACGTCAGCCACCAATTAGGGAAAACCCTGGCAGCACAGTGGAATATCCCTTGTGTTGACGTGCTACATCATCATGCCCATCTGGTGGCTTGTCTGGCAGAGCATGGCTGGCCTCGCGAGGGTGGGGCGGTGATTGGTGTGGCATTGGATGGGCTGGGTTATGGCGCTGATGGTCAATTGTGGGGCGGTGAATGCCTACGAGTAGATTATACGAGCTGTGAATATATTGGTGGCTTGCCCGCAGTGGCACTACCCGGTGGCGATCTGGCCTCGCGTCAACCGTGGCGTAACCTGCTGGCCCAGTTACAGCGCTATGTCCCCAATTGGCAACATTTGCCTGAGAGTGCGGTGATTCCTCAGCCGGAGGGTAGGGTATTGGCGCGGGCGATTGAGCGGGGGATTAATGCGCCGTTGGCCTCTTCAACTGGGCGCTTATTTGATGCAGTAGCGGCTGCACTCAATCTTGCCCCGCTATCGATAAGTTGGGAGGGCGAAGCCGCCTGCCAGTTGGAAGCACTGGCGCGACAAAGTGCGGTTTCAGTACCGCCAGTGACGATGCCGCTGTGCGATAACCAACTGGACTTAGCCACTTTCTGGCACCAATGGTTGGCTTATAATGCCACTCCGGCTGAGCGGGCCTATGCGTTCCATTTTGCTCTGGCCCAGGGATTTGCTACTTTGGCGCGGCAGGCGGCCCAGTATTATCGTATTGATACTATTGTCTTTTCAGGTGGGGTGCTACATAACCGGTTACTGCGTGAGTTACTTAGCGCACAACTGCATGATTTCCAACTGTTGCTGCCCCAGCGTCTGCCTGCCGGTGATGGTGGGCTGTCTCTAGGGCAAGCACTGATTGCCGCTGCGTCAAAATGCCATAAGTGATGATTATGGCTAATGGTGTTTGATTACCGCTAATTGTGTTAATAATAAAGCTCGTTGACTCGGGGTGCCTGCCGCTAAATGCGTAATGGCTGAGATTTTACCCGTATTACCTGATCTGGATTATACCAGCGGAGGGAAGTCGCGGTATCGTTGTTGAGTCCATAAACAACGGTCCCCCTTCTTCTTCGCCGGTGGGGGATATCATGAATACTATTCGCTCTGACTTTTCAATCGCTCCTCTCCCGTACCCTGATGCACTGGCGGCGGCCTGTTTGCAACAATTCCAAACTACACCGCCATTAGTCCATTGCCTGACTAATGAGGTAGTACAGTCCTTCACTGCCAATGTGTTACTGGCATTAGGGGCTTTTCCTGCCATGGTGGTTGAAGCTGAAGAGGCCGCACAATTTAGTACAATGGCGAACAGTTTACTTATCAATATCGGCACGTTACACCGCGCTCAGGCCGAATCCATGCTGGCGGCAATCCAGGCGGCAAATCAATCCTCTACCCCTTGGGTGCTGGACCCCGTTGCGGTCGGCGGGCTTGTCTATCGTACTGATTTTGCCCATCAATTATTAGCGCTAAAACCGGCGGCAATACGGGGTAACGCCTCGGAAATCATGGCATTAAGCGGTATGGCGACTATGGGGCGTGGGGTGGATAGTGTCGATTCTTCGGTGAGTGCACTGCCTGCTGCTCGCCAATTGGCACTACAGGTGCAGACTGTGGTTGCGGTTACCGGTGAGGTGGATTATATCACCGACGGCCTGCGTGATTTTGCCGTGACCGGTGGCGATAAACTGATGACCCGGGTAGTGGGGACGGGGTGCGCACTTTCTGCCGTGGTAGCGGCATTTTGCGCACTGGAAGGCGACCGTTTACATCATGTGGCAACGGCTTGCCGGGTGATGTCACAAGTCGGCGGGCAGGTATCTCAGCAGGTGGCAGGCCCTGGTAGCTTTATTCCAGCTTTTCTAGATGGCCTTTATCAACTGAAAATAAGCGATCTGGTATAGCCTCTCCCCGGTTAACCTCTTAAAAATAGCGTTACCGCTCAGCCCTATCGCCTTGAGCGCCAGCGGCTGAACGGCCCTCAATCATAATGTGTATTACGGATAAGAACTAATAAATCATCCAGTTTCATTGGCTTACCCAAGAAATAACCCTGAACTTCATCACACATCAGAGTCTGTAACTGCCCGAGCTGCTCGGCGGTTTCTACCCCTTCGGCGGTCACCGTCATGGACAGCGCATGGCCGAGGTTAATGATTCCTTCGACAATTGATTGGCCTTCATGTGACTCGGCCAGTTCATCGGTAAAGCTCTTATCAATTTTCAATCCATCGAACGGGAAGCGGCGCAGATAATTCAGTGAGGAATATCCAGTACCAAAGTCATCCATCGATAAGCGCACACCCAGGGTTTTCAATGCTGTCATGGTTTTAAAGGCACCATCGGCATCTTCAATCATTATCCGCTCGGTGATTTCCAGCTCCAATCGATGGCTAGGTAGCCCAGTGAGCAGCAGGACTTGGCGCACTCGTTCTATCAGGCGCTGGTTCCTGAATTCAACCGCAGAAATATTAACGGAAACAATCAGTGACGAGGGCCATGTCGATGCATCCTGACATGCCTGTAGCATGGTCCAGTCGCTAATTGAGGTGATAAGCCCCGTCTCTTCGGCCAGCGCAATAAATTGATCCGGCATCAGCAGCCCCAAAATCGGGTGGTTCCAGCGCACCAAGGCTTCAGCACCCGTCAGTTGTGTTCCCTCAATACGGTAGCGTGGCTGGTAATAAAGGTTAAATTCGTTGTGCTTAACGGCCTGACGTAAAAAACGCTCTAGCTCACTGCGTTGCATCAGGCGCTCATTCATTTCACTGGAGTAGAAGCTCCAACGGTTACGGCCACTGTTTTTAGCTTCATACATGGCAATATCTGCAAATCGTAATAGCTCTTCGGCTTGCATTGAGTCTTGAGGTGCCAGTGCAATACCAATGCTGGCCCCGATATAAATATCCTGATCATTTATCACGTAAGGACTTTCGATTCGGGTGATAACGCGCGTACAAAGCTGTTCAATTTCTTTGCGTGACGCAAGACCTGTGATAATTAGAACAAATTCATCTCCCCCCTGACGCGCGACTAAATCTTGATCACGCAAACAACTTCTTAGGCGTTCAGATACCTGATGCAGTACCAGATCACCGGTAACATGACCAAAAGTGTCGTTAACAGGTTTAAACTTATCCAAGTCAACATTGAGGATAACCAGCGGGTGGGGGGCCGCAGCTAAATGGCGTAACTTATTTTCCAGGAATTCTTTCATTCGCAGACGGTTGGGTAAACCGGTCAATGCATCATGTAGAGAGAGGTGCTGAATCCGTTCCTGTGCTTCTATTTCACGGGTGATATCCGATGCGGTGCCACGGAACCCAATGGTTTCGTTGTTTTGGATGATAGGTTTGGCATAAATACGGCAAATGCGTTTATCGCCTTTGGCGGAGAAATAAGTGCATTGCAACTCATTGCGAGATTCAGTCAGATGGGTGTGCTGTAACCAAGAGCGCAGCGGGATAATATCGCAATTTAACAGTGAATCAAGATTACGCCCCAGCCAGCGCTCCACACTTAATCCGGTAATGGTCAAAAACCGTTGCGACAGGTAGGTGATGCGTAAATCGGCATCGGTTTCCCATAACCAGTCGGTAGCAGCTTCGGCGACATGACGAAAGCGTTCTTCGCTGGCGATTAAAGCAGATTTGTTTTCATCCGCTACCCGTGCTTCTGACATCGCCCGCCGCAGAACTAACCAGCCGGTCAGCCCAAGAATCAATGCAACCAGCGTCAGTAGTGGGAGTAATATGTTGAGCAGTTGCGCGCCGGGCATATCCTGATTCCAATGCAGCGTCAATGCGCTGTTATCACTGGCAGATAATAGAACTGACGGGCTGGATGCCGCGTCTTTTTCATCCTCAGGGGTACGCAGTTGATGAATACCATAATCTTCGCCCAAGGTATTTAGCTCGGGCTGTGTCAGTAAATCGATAAACACCAGAACAGAGGGTGCTCCAGCCACTGTTTTAACGCGTGGATCACTACCAGTAGTTAAGGCCGCAGCCGCAACAATGGCCGGTTGCCCAGCCACGTCGATGGTTTCAGTTGCAATATATTGTTTGTCTGCCCGCGCTCGGGCGGCGTCAATCAACGGGGTTATATCTTTGTTGAGCCAATCGGGCAGGCTAATATCTTTCAGTTGCCCATTGATGACCGAATAACGGGTTTTTCCTAGCCCATCAACAACAAACACTCCCTCATAATTAAAGTCGCTATACAGTGAAGGCCCCAGATTTTGGCTGACAAAAGCCCAGTCAGGATCGACTTTTACATGCAAATGTTCATAAGCATCACCCCAGAAAGCATTGTCTTTTATTCGGGTTTTTATTGAGTCTTGCCGCATTTTCCAGGCTTTTTCTACCAGAAAACGACTTTGAGATGTCGCTCGTTCATTTAATTGCGAGGCGATATAGATAATGCCTACCGCTGCAATAATGATGGTTGCCCCAACCAGCAAGGCCATGGCCTGTAAAGTTTGTTTTGCAAAGAAAACATTATCTCCTTTTGCCCGTGATGGTGATTCTGGCTGGCTGGAGTCCGTCATAGTGAGTTCCCTTGGCACTTACAAAATTTAGGCTGATCCTAAATAGGATAAAACATCCATTTAATCAGCAGGAAGTGAAGACTCAGAAGAAATATAAACTAACATGAATATAATCTTAGTCTCTTATCATTATAGGTGTAATACGTTACCTTCTCTTTGGCCCGCAAAAGGTTGCGCGCTCTTTATGAAATTATCACTTTTTGCCGAGAGTAAGGAATGACCATGGTTACACTGAATTTGGTTTGGTCCACGCTAATCAATTACGTGCCACGAATCCTACGGACTCGGCTGAATTTGCTCTTGCTGTTGAGTCTTGTGACACATCAGGTTTTTGCAGCAGCACCGTTGCCTGCGGTTACTGTTTCGGTCGTAACCTCAATCACACCGGATACTGCGTTACAGTATTTGGGGCGCGTGGAGGCGATTCAGGCGGTGGATGTGACGACCCGCACCGAAGGGTTTATTGCTGCGCGGTTGTTTACCGAAGGGCAGATGGTCAAGCAGGGTTCTCTATTGTATGAAATTGATCCCGCGTTGCATCAGGCCGCAGTAACGCAGGCCCAGGCGCAGTTAGACAGTGCGACTGCCAGTGCTAATCATGCTCAGGTGAACCTCACCCGCTTACAGCGTTTGGGAAGTAATCGCTCGGTCAGCCAGGCGGAAGTTGACGAAGCACAAGCGCAGCGCGATATCAGCCGCGCGGCGGTAGCTCAGGCGCAGGCGAACCTGCAAATCCAGCAATTACAGCTCAGTTTTACCCGTATTTACGCGCCGATAACCGGTCAGATTGGTCACAGCCGTTTTAATGTCGGTAGCCTAATTAATCCTGCCAGCGGCACGTTGGTCAATATTGTCCAACTTGATCCGATTCGGGTAGCTATCGCAGTGAATGAACGAGATTACATTACAGCAACCTATCAGTTGTCGGTTGCAGGTCCCTCTGCGGACAACAGTACATTGCCGTTTGGCAACTTTACTCCTCGTATTCAACTGGCGAATGGTAAGCAGTACCCGGAACGCGGCGTTTTTGAGTCCGTTGATAATCAAATTGATAAACAGACCGGTACCGTTACCCTGCGTACCCGTTTTGCCAATCCACGGCATTTATTACTGCCCGGTGGGGTGGTGAATGTGTCGCTGGCAGCAGAAATGGCAAAACCGGTTACTGTCATACCGATTGCCGCATTGCAGCAGAATAAGCAGGGACACTTTGTTTTGGTGGTGAACGATAAAGATCAGGTCGATGTGCGGCAAGTGACGTTGGGTGAGCAGTTTGAACAACAATATGAAGTGACTGACGGGCTGAAAGTGGGCGAACGAGTGATTGTGGCAGGGCTACAACATGTCCGGCCAGGGATGACGGTTAGCGCCAGCGTTGCTACACCACTGACAGTAAATTAAGGGGAAGGCCAGATGCTGCATTTCTTTATCCGTCGGCCCAAGTTTGCCATTGTTATTGCACTGGTGATAACCATTGTTGGCTGGGTGTCGTTGTATGTGATTCCGGTGGAACAATATCCTGATATTACGCCACCGGTGGTTTCCGTGAGTGCCGTCTACCCCGGAGCCAGTGCCCGCGATGTTGCACAAGCCGTGGCCTCACCACTGGAAGCGCAGGTCAACGGTGTCAGCAATATGCTGTATATGGAATCGACCAGTGCTAATAACGGCAGTTATCAGTTAAGTATTACCTTTGCCAGTGGTACCGACCCCGATATGGCGGCGGTTGAGGTGCAAAACCGCATTTCTCAGGTGAGTGCTCAGCTGCCGGCGGAGGTGAATGAAAACGGTATTTCCGTGCGCAAACGGGCCTCTAACTTGTTGCTGGGAGTCAGTGTTTTTTCACCGAAACAAACCCATGATGCGCTGTTTGTCAGCAATTACACCAGTATTCAGTTGCGTGATGCCATTGCGCGTATCAATGGTGTCGGCGATGTGCAGGTATTTGGCGCGCGTGATTACAGCATGCGGGTTTGGCTCAATCCGCAACGGATGGAATCACTGAATGTCAGCGTGCAGGATATTGTCGCAGCATTACAACAGCAGAACGTACAGGCGGCTGCCGGGCAGATTGGCTCATCACCGTCGGTGCCCGGTCAGCAGCAAACCCTGACCATCAGTGGACAAGGGCGGCTAACGGACCCACAACAGTTTGCTAATGTGATTATTCGTAGCAATCCTCAGGGCGGCATGATTCGGTTAGGTGATGTTGCTCGCGTGGCGCTGGGGGCGCAGAACTATCAGGTCAGTGCGGCGCAAAACCAGACTGAATCGGCATTTTTAGTAGTTTATCCGGTACCGGGTGCCAACGCGTTAAATGTGGCTAATGGGGTACGGGATGAAATGGCTCGGCTATCAGCCTCTTTCCCGCCAGACCTGACGTATGAAATCAATTACGACTCCACCCTGCCGGTTACCGCAACATTGCATGAAATCGCAGTGTCACTGACGTTAACCTTAATTGTGGTATTGGCGGTGGTGTATCTGTTTTTGCAAAGTATGCGGGCGACTTTTATCGTCGCGCTTACCATTCCGGTCTCCCTGCTCGGCACCTTCGCTGTACTGTATATCTTTGGTTATTCGGCCAATACCCTGAGCCTGTTTGCCATTATTCTGGCGCTAACCATTGTGGTTGATGACGCTATTGTGGTGGTGGAAAACGTCGAGCGCTTATTATCGAATGACCCTGATCTGTCACCGGCGCAAGCAACCAGACAGGCAATGACTCAAATTGCCGGGCCGATTATCGCAACCACCCTGGTACTGATGGCGGTATTCGTGCCGATTGCCATTTTGCCAGGGATTATCGGTGAGCTATACCGGCAGTTTGCGGTAACACTGTCGGCGGCGGTGATTTTATCCAGTATCAATGCATTAACCTTAAGTCCGGCGCTGTGTGCGGTATTGCTGAAACGGCGCACATTGGCAGATACCGGTCTGTTCGGCGGTATTAATCGTGGGCTTGATCGCGCCCGCGACGGTTATGTTTCATTGACCAGCCGTATCAGTAGCCGAGCGGTATTCAGTATCGCCGCGCTACTGCTGGTGGGGCTGGCAACCTGGTGGGGTTACACGCGTTTACCCACCTCGTTCCTGCCGGAGGAAGATCAGGGGTACTTCTTTGTCAGTTTACAACTACCAGATGGGGCTTCGCTTAATCGGACTCAGACGGTGATGGACCAGATGTATCAAGTGGTTACTGATAATGATGCCGTCGAGGATGTGATAAAAATCACCGGCTTCAGTTTGCTTAGCGGCAACAACTCGCCCAATGCCGGATTTGCCATTGTGATGCTAAAACCTTGGGGGCAACGGCCTCATATTGATCGCGTGCTGGCCAGTATTCAGACCAATTTGGCCGCTATCCCTTCGGCGATGATCATGGCAGTAAACCCACCGGCTATTGCCGGGTTGGGCAGTGCTTCTGGATTTGATTTACGTATTCAGGCGCTGTTAGGCCAGTCACCGCAAGAGTTGGCGCAGGTGAGCCAGGGAATTATTTTTGCCGCTAATCAGGACCCGAAACTCAGCCGGGTATTTACCACCTTCAGCGCTTCGGTGCCTGAAACTAATCTGAGTATCGATCGTGACCGCGCCGCGCTGCTACAGGTACCGGTCAGCCGAATCTTCCAAACCTTGCAAACGTCACTTGGGGGAATGAATGCGGGAGATTTCACCCTGAATAACCGTATGTTTCGGGTGCAATTACAAAATGATATGGATTTCCGCCAGCGCACCGCTCAGATAAATAGTCTGAATGTGCGCAGTGACAATGGTGCATTGGTCAGTCTGGCAAATCTGGTGACGTTAACCCCCTCGGTGGGTGCGCCCTTTATCAGTAATTTCAACCAGTTCCCTTCGGTAGCCATCAGCGGTTCTGCGGCTGATGGTGCCAGCTCTGGTCAGGCAATGGCGGCGATGGAGTCGTTATTGGCACAGAATTTACCGTCAGGTTACAGCTATAGCTGGAGCGGAATGTCGTGGCAGGAGCAGCAAACCGGCGGGCAAGTGGTGTTTATCTATCTTGCTGCATTGGTCTTTGCCTATCTGTTTTTAGTCGCCCAATATGAGAGTTGGAGTATTCCGCTGGTGGTTATCCTCTCGGTGGTGTTTGCCGTAGGCGGGGCGGTAGCAGGGCTGGCGGCAATGGGGTTTGCCAACGATGTGTACGCGCAAATCGGCTTAGTGTTGCTGATAGGGCTGGCAGCTAAGAATGCGATTTTGATCGTCGAATTCTCTAAAGCCCGCAGAGAAGAGGGCGCGAGTATCCGTGATGCGGCACAGGAAGGTGCTAAGCAGCGTTTTCGTGCGGTTATGATGACTGCTATTTCGTTTATCCTCGGGGTGATGCCACTGGTTTTTGCCAGTGGAGCCGGGGCGATGAGCCGTCAAATTATCGGTATCACCGTGTTTGGTGGCATGTTGATGGCCACTGCGGTGGGGATACTGTTTATTCCCGCACTGTATCTGCATATTCAGCGACTGCGAGAATGGGTGAAAACCCGCAAAGAGGATTCTGGCAGCGACCCGCAACCTTGAGCCGATGTGTAAAAGTGAAAACCCGCCGCTGGCGGGTTTTTCCTTATTGTGGCTCAGGCTTTGTGGTAACTCATATCGCTATCCATCACTAAATGACAGTCGGCGGGCTGGCTGAACTGCAATACCTTGAACACATTAGGGCCGTCAGTGGCGAGGTAAAAATCCTCGGCCTGTTGTGGCGATAAACCGCCACGGATCTTGCGCTCAATCAGGCGATCCCGCAGTAATTCTGGGGCGGCATTAATATAAATAGTGTAATCAGCCAGTGCTTTCAACTGCTGCCAACCGGGTTGTTGCAGTAATAACCAATTGCCCTCCAGCACGATAATCGGTGCGTCGACAATAATGGCATCTTCAACCGGGTCATGTAACCGGCGGTCATAGGCAGGCCAGGTCGCTCCAGGTTGCTGCAAGCTGTGGATAGCCTGACGTAGCTTAGGCAAATCAAAGGTTTCTGGTGCTCCCTTTTTACTGCGTAACTGGTGGGCATCAAGGTAGTGATTGTAGTGGTGAAAGCCGTCCATAGGCAGACATTGTACCGGTGTTAGAGTGGTGTCACGTTGGGAAAGCCATTGCCAAAATGTGGCGAGGGTGGATTTACCGGTACCGGGTGGCGCGCATAAAAAAACCACCATGCGGCGCTGAAGCTGCTGTTGTTGCTGAGACAGTGAGGCTAATAGTGGCAGATGCAGATGAGTAATATCGCGGTCGGGAAAATGCGCGCTGTTCTGTAGCCCATTAATGTTAAGTTCCACTCTCATAAGTCAGTTCCTGTAATAATGACGTCACTGCCAACGTCAGCCCGGTTTTCACCATATTCCCGTAGCGGGTCTGATTAAAAATGGTGAAGTCAGAAAACTTCATCTTTTCAATCATTTGAAATAAGGTTTTATTCTGGGTCACGGCATTGAGATTACCCATAAATTCATAAACGATATCGTCATGAAACTCAGTAATATCTCCGGTTTTCTGCAAATGCTCACTGAGCTGAGAAAATAACAAAATATCGGCATAAACCGCTTTTGTTATTTGCCCCAACGCATAAATTAAGCGCAAAGAAACATCCAGACTGTCCAGTGGGCCTGACTTGGCTAATAAAGGCTTGACGGCGTATTCCTGAATATCTTCATCATTATTGATAAATAAATAGGGCAGAAGGCTTTTAATACCCTGAAATAAGATCTCATTGGCATTCAGCAGAAAATCATTGAGATTTTCAGGGCTGGCGAGCCTTTCGAGTACGTCATCTTCAGTTAATGCAGTCATCCTACCCTTAACACCATTATCGATAGTGGAGGGAGTTGATGATATTACAGGTGTTATCCAGCCCGTTAATCAAAAGTGTTTGGGTTTGAAGTTGGCCCCCATTTTTTTCCTTAATACCGGTGACGATATCACCCTGAGTGATGCCGGTTGCGGAAAAAATAATCTGCCCGGAGCGCACCAATTCGGTCAGAGAATAGACCTGATTAAGGTTAACCCCCATTTGCTGGCAGCGTTGGTGCTCCGTGAGGGCAATATCCCGATTCGTCACGCTTTCCCCTTTGGCCTGACAAAAGTCGATCAATTCAGCTTGCATATCGCCGCCCAAAGCACGAATGGCACAGGCCGAGATAACGCCTTCAGGTGCGCCGCCGATGCAATACATCACATCGACCTGCCCGTTGGATAAGCAGGTCATCAGGCTGGCGGCCACATCGCCGTCCGCAATAGCATAAACTTTAACACCGAGTGCATTGGCCTGTTCGATAGCCTGCTGATGGCGCGGTTTGTCGAGGGTAATCATGCGTAACGTATTTAAAGGTTTGTTTAACTTAGCCGCCACACAGCGCAGGTTTTCTGCCAGTGAACGGCGCAAGTCAATGGAACCTTTGGCTTGTGCACCTACCACTAATTTTCGCATATACATATCAGGCGCATGTAACAACATCCCTCGTGGGGCAAAAGCAATCACAGCCAGCGCATTGGCTTGCCCCATCGCGACCATGCGGGTACCTTCAATAGGATCAACAGCAATATCAACAGGTGGTCCACCGGCACCGAGTTGTTCGCCAATATACAGCATCGGCGCATGGTCAATTTCGCCTTCTCCGATAACAATGCTTCCTTGCATCGTCATCTGATTTAAGGCCTCGCGCATGGCGCTGACGGCAACGCCATCAATAAGGTTTTTGTTACCGCAGCCGAGCAGTGGCCAGGCCGCCATTGCTGCTTGTTCGGTGGTGCGGAAAATATCATATGCCAGTGTTTTCACTCTCGACTCCGATATCCACGTTAAAGTGCGCTAACAGATAGTGTTCTGCTTTTTCATTCCAGACCCCATGAGTTTCGGCGACCAGTTCGGCTAATTGCGCAAATAATGGATCCGTTTTACCTCGTTCGGCAAAATCGTCAATGGCGGTGAGGGGCATGGTAATGCCGTTATAAATCAGTTTCTTGCCACCCGGTATATGGGGGAGGTTGAGCACCGTTTCAGGTACAGCATCCAGACCGCCAATATGAGTAATCATAAAAGAGGGTTGTATGCGTCGCTGGGCAGAAAGCGTAAGTGCCTCTTCCATGTCACCGGTAGAGCCACCAGAAGTACCGACAATATGCGTACTGGAGTAGTGGACGTGATAGAAGTTAAACAGCACTTTAAAGTGCTTATCTGTCGGGCCGGCAAAGAAGTTCAGGCAACCATCTTCTGCCAGCAAATCATCACCCAATTCAATGACTGCTGGCACAGCTGCGTAGACAAATACATCATCAAAACCCTGATTCCCCGTGAGTTGACGTAATGTATCGATGGGGTTATCTAGCTTGCTGCTGTTGATGTAAATCAGTTCGATACCTTTATCTGCTGCCTGTTTTCTTGGTAGTAGTTGCTCAGCACGAGCCAGACGGACTTCATCTATATCTACCACCACCACGCGGGCCGGTTTGATATCACCGTTGATGGCATAATCGATAGCCCCCATTCCCATTGGCCCGGCACAAGCCAATAGGGCCAGATTACCGCCGGGCTTAATGCCCATGCGGTGTTCATAAACATATTGTGTGGTGTGATAACTGGCGTGATAGGCTCCAATAATGCAACACATCGGTTCAGCCAGCGATGCGGCGGCAAAATAGTTGCCGTGATAAGGCAGTACACAGCCGAGATCAATAGCCAGCTTGGGAATAATCATGTAGGTGGCGTTACCGCCAAAATATTCGTAGCTGTAACCTGCTGAATAGCCACTGGGTAGCCCCATCGCAGGTTGCAACACAAAACGTTCACCAGCACGATAGCGGGTGGCTAAATTCTTACCGACTTCAACAATGACCCCCGCACATTCATGGCCAGTAATGGCAGGGTGTTGCGCCACATCACCCGGTACTCGTTTGTGCTCACTACCCAGCAAAGCTGCTTTGTAAGTCGACAGGCAGACGCTGTCGGAAATGACGCTAACCAGTAATTCGTCATCGCTGATCGGGGGTAATTCAAACTCACGTAGGCGGACATCTTGCTTACCGTATATTGCAGCCACTTTCGTTTTCATACTGATTCCTTTGGCTTATCACTTGTAGTCAATTGCTCGAATAAAATATCCAGAGCCTGGTCGCCAAGATAATTTTTAATTAGAATCAATGGCTTGTCCGTCACGCCCTGTGCTCTGCCTTCAAGGCTGGCGTGGGTAACAATGATGTCAGCATCGGTTGGAATGTTTTCGATGGCGTAATGTTTTACCGCAATCGGGTAACCGGCTTTCTCCAGTTTTTTTCTAAACGTGGTTGCTCCCATGGCGCTGGACCCCATCCCGGCATCGCAGACAAAGGCTATCAACCGTACCGGATGATCATTGTTGAGGTGATTGGCCAATATGCCCTCGGCTTTTAGATTCTTCATGGCGGTTTGCGACTCTTCAAAGCTCTCTTCGCTGGTGGCTTTGTCCATTTTCAAGATGATGGAACCCACCAAGAACGAAACTGCAGTACCGGTAAAGACACCCGCACAGGTAGCTAGGAAACCACCGCGAGGGGTTAATGCCAGATACGCGAAGATAGAACCAGGACTCGGACCTGCAACCAGGCCAGCACCTAATAATTCAAAGACATATATGCCACTCATGGCACCAGCGATCATGGCAATGATCATCAGTGGTTTCATAAGAACATAAGGGAAATAGAGCTCGTGGATACCGCCGAGGAAATGAATAATCATCGCGCCGGGTGCTGACTTCTTACTCATACCTTTGCCAAATAGTGAGAAAGCCAGCAGAATACCTAACCCTGGCCCTGGATTTGAGGCGACCATAAAGTAAATTGATTTGCCGTGGATAGCAGTTTCCTGCATTCCCAGTGGGTAATAGATTCCCTGGTCGATGGCATTATTCAGGAACAGCACTTTGGCAGGTTCATTAATCACCGCCAGTAGGGGTAAGAAGCCAGTAGACACCAGTGCTTCGATGCCTTGTTTGACCAGATTATTCGCCTCCATCACCGCCGGGCCGATCACTTCATAGGCCAGTAGGCAGAGCAACATGCCGCTGATACCGAGGGAGAAATTATTAATTACCATCTCGAAACCGGCTGGAATGTGTTTCTCCAATCGCTTATCGATATGTTTAATTAAATAACCCCCTAGTGGCCCCATCACCATCGCGCCGATAAACATCGGAATATCAGCACCAACAATAACCCCCATAGTGCCAATACCGCCCATCACGGCCCCGCGTTTACCCCCAATCAAATGCCCACCGGTAGAACCAATCATTAACGGTAGCAGGTAGGTAATCATCGGGCCGACCAACTTGCCGAAGTGTTCGTTCGGCGTCCATCCAGTCGGGATAAATAATGCAGTGATAAACCCCCATGCAATAAAAGCCCCAATATTAGGTATTACCATTGCTGTTAGAAAACCGCCAAAGGATTGTACTTTGGCGCGTATTGATTTATTAGCCATATTAATTCCTTGTTATTGTATTATCGGAATAGGTTAATAACGCTTAAGGATATCTTTTATATTTTCGGTGTTGGCAGCATTCAGTAATGATGTAATAGATTCATCGTCACAGAACATTTCACTTAATGCCTGAATAGCATAAATATGGGAGTCCGCATCTTTTGCTGCCAGGCCTATTAGTAATTTTACCGGTTCACTGTCAGCGTCGAAAATCACGCCTTTACGCAGCAATGTCAGGCTGAGTGCGGTGTGGTTCACGCCATTTTCAGGGCGGGCATGCGGCATAGCTATTTCTGGTGCCAAAATATAATAAGGCCCTATCTCACGGGTGGCATCTTTGATCGCCTGACTATATTCAGGTTTAACCGCATGATTATCGATTAGGCTTGCCATTGATAAATCAATAGCGTGTTCCCAATGCTCGGCGGAAGGATATATCGCAATACTATTTTCAGGAAAGAAATCGATAAGCGCCTGCATAGGGAGTCCTTATATTATTATTTTATCTTGGCGACCCATTAATTCATTCTCGTGGGCATTAACTGAAATTGAGCTTATTCTTGACGACGCGCTTAATCAAATCGATGAAAAAATGTGATCTGTGATACTAATGAAATGCAAACACTGAAAAACAGTAACTGTGATCACAATTATTTTATATAAATTAGTATTTGTATAAAAATGCAATAGCCTAAATTTGCAGTGCATCACGAATATTTAATTTTAATAAATTATTTATTTTGTGATTTATGTCTTGTTTATGGCATTGCGTAATGCATTATTTATGAAAATTAAAGTGAGTGCTGTACTCCCAGCAGCAAAACGATGTTTTTTTTGACTGGATGAGGCGTACCTTCCTCGCGGTGCTGCATCTTCGTGCATTTGCCTCTAAAAAGTGCGGGAAAAGCGCACATACAGTGCTATCTCCCGTTACATCTCCTTTTCCCATTACTTAAAGTGCGGGTATTTCCGTTGTTCAGCGGTTATCTAGCATTTGGTACAAACATTGCTTTAGCCATAGACCGCACTATTACCATTAAATTTCTTTGATAGGGATAAGGTATGTCACAGGCGAAACAAGCACCGGAATTAAAACGTACGTTGGGCAGTTTTCAATTATGGGGTATTGCCGTCGGGTTGGTGATTTCCGGCGAATATTTTGGTTGGAGCTACGGATGGGCGCAAGCGGGGACCTTAGGGTTCCTGTTTACTGCTCTGGGTGTGGCCGCGATGTACACGGCATTTATTTTTAGTTTTACCGAATTAACCACCGCTATTCCTCATGCCGGAGGGCCGTTTGCTTACGCTCACCGCGCTTTTGGCCCAACGGGTGGCTTTATTGCTGGTCTTGCGACGTTGATTGAGTTTGTATTTGCTCCTCCCGCCATTGCCATGGCAATTGGTGCCTATATTAATGTTCAATTCCCAGCAGTTGACCCAAAGTGGGTGGCGGTTGGGGCCTATCTGATATTTATGTCATTGAATATTCTGGGTGTCAGTATTGCTGCAACCTTCGAACTGTTGGTGACGATATTGGCCATTTTTGAGTTGCTGGTATTTATGGGCGTGGTCGCACCAGGCTTTGAAATCAGTAACTTTGTCAGAGGCGGTTGGGCTGGCGCGGATACATTCAGTATCGGGTCATTATCGGGGATTTTTGCCGCTATTCCCTTTGCTATCTGGTTCTTTTTGGCGATTGAAGGGGCTTCGATGGCTGCAGAGGAAGCAAAAGAGCCACAACGTACCATTCCGCGCGCCTTTATTGGCGGTATTTTGACCTTAGTGCTACTGGCATTAGGTGTGATGGTATTTGCCGGTGGGGTGGGCGACTGGACTAAGCTATCTAATATCAACGACCCACTGCCACAAGCAATGAAAATTATCGTTGGCAGCGACAGCGGTTGGTTACACATGCTGGTATGGCTTGGGCTGTTTGGTCTGATAGCCTCGTTCCATGGCATCATTATGGGCTATTCCCGCCAGATTTTTGCCTTGGCCCGCGCCGGTTATTTACCTAAGCCGCTGGCCAAAGTAAACCGCCGTTTCCGTACCCCACACCTGGCTATTTTGGCTGGTGGTGTTGTCGGGATTGGTGCTATTTTTTCTGACTCGTTGATTATTATTGGCGGCATGCCACTGACGGCAAATATTGTCACTATGTCGGTGTTTGGTGCCATCGTGATGTATATCATCTCAATGTTGTCATTATTCAAACTGCGACAAACAGAGCCACGCCTGACTCGCCCATTCTCCGCGCCGTTCTATCCGTTTGCGCCAGCATTGGCGTTAGTTTTGGCGGTTGTCTGTCTGATTGCGATGATCTATTACAACCCGCTGCTGGCTCTGATATTCGCTGGAATGATGTTGGTCGGTTATATTTATTTTCGTCTTACCCACCGTTCACGCGCTACTGCCGCATTTGATCCACAGCTCAGTGCTGCCGAGTGATCCATTCTTGCTATTAATGTCATCATTGTTCAGGCTGTTTATGCAGCCTGAACAACTAAGGGACGCAGTATGTACCAGACAACACTGAGCCATCGTAGTTACCACTTTGGCGATTTACGCGATTTGATGGCTAAAGCTTCACCGGCACGTTCGGGCGATTATCTGGCGGGCGTTGCGGCAGAAAGTGCTGAAGAACGCATGGCTGCCCGTATGACGCTGGCAGATCTGCCGCTAAAAACGTTTTTACAGCAAATGCTGATTCCTTATGAGCAGGATGAAGTCACACGGCTGATTATTGATAGCCACGACCCGCAGGCTTTTGCGCCAATAGCGCATCTGACCGTCGGCGATTTTCGTGACTGGTTACTCAGCGAGCAGGCCGACAGTGTGACGCTAGCGCAAGTCAGTGCTGGTATCACCCCAGAAATGGCCGCCGCGGTAAGTAAAATAATGCGTAATCAGGATTTGATTCTGGTGGCGAAAAAATGCCGTGTTATTACCCGATTCCGTAACACTATTGGCCTTGCCGGCCACTTAAGTGTGCGGCTACAGCCCAATCACCCCACGGACAGTTTGCCGGGTATCGCCGCCAGCATGCTTGACGGCCTGCTGTATGGCAGCGGTGATGCTGTGATTGGCATCAATCCCGCCAGTGACAGCTTGCCATTGTTAGAAAAACTTAATTATATGCTGGATGACGTGATAAGTCGCTTTGAGATCCCCACTCAATCCTGCGTATTAACGCATGTTACTAACACGATTAAGTTGATTGAACGCGGAGCACCGGTTGATTTAGTGTTCCAGTCTATCGCGGGCAGTGAAGCTGCAAATGCCGGTTTTGGCATCAATCTGGCTTTGTTGGAAGAAGCACACTGTGCGGCATTGAGCCTCAAGCGAGGCACTGTCGGTGACAATGTGATGTATTTTGAAACTGGGCAGGGCAGTTGTCTCTCCGGTAATGCTCATTTCGGGGTTGATCAACAAACCTGCGAAGCGCGTGCTTATGCGATTGCTCGCCGCTTCTCACCGTTACTGACTAATACTGTCGTCGGGTTTATCGGGCCAGAATATCTTTATGATGGTAAGCAGATTATCCGTGCCGGTTTGGAAGACCATTTCTGTGGCAAGTTACTGGGTGTCCCACTCGGTTGTGATGTCTGCTATACCAACCATGCTGAGGCGGATCAGGATGATATGGATACCTTGCTGACCTTACTGGGGACCGCTGGACTGACCTTTATGATGGGGGTGCCGGGAGCTGATGACATCATGCTTAATTATCAAAGTACGTCGTTTCATGATGCGTTGTATATCCGGCAATTGCTCGGTCTGAAACATGCACCAGAGTTTGGTCTGTGGCTAGAGAAAATGAATATTATGGATGCTCAGGGGCGCTTGCGTGATACCGCGGCCAATCATCCGTTATTAGCACAGTTGCCACCTATGGGGGCATTCTGATGAGCGGAAATGAGATAATAAACGGGGTGTTACATCGCAATTCGTGGGCGGTTTTGCGCCAGTTCACGGCGGCGCGTATTGCTCTTGGCCGTACAGGAGCAAGCTTACCTACTGAAGAGCTGTTGAAATTTGGTTTGGCACATGCGCAGGCACGGGATGCCGTGCACCAGCCTTTTATCAGCGAGGATCTTGCTAATCAACTGGCAGATTCAGGATTACAGACACTTACCGTCAACAGTGCCGCGCCGGATCGTGCAACTTATCTGCGCCGCCCGGATCTTGGCCGAAAGCTATCGTCGCAAAGCCGTGAACAGTTGTGTGCATGGCCTGATAAGCAAGCCGATATTCTGTTAGTTATTGGTGACGGTCTGTCATCGAAAGCGGTACACCGGCAGGCAATTCCTTTGGTGATGGCCTTACGACCTTATTTGCAAACGCTCGGCTTATCACTGGCCCCGATAGTGTTGGCTCATCAATCACGGGTAGCATTAGGGGATGATGCAGGGGAGTGTTTACAAGCCAAAGCGGTTGTCATGTTGATTGGTGAAAGGCCGGGGCTTTCTTCCCCGGATAGTTTGGGGGTTTATATGACTTGGGGGCCGAACACGCGGCGGTTGGAGTCCGAGCGCAATTGTATTTCTAATATCCGGCCAGAGGGTTTGGATTATCCTCAGGCGGCTTTTAAGTTAGCCTGGTTGTTGGAGCAATCTTTCCAACGGCATTTATCGGGGGTGCAGCTTAAGGATGAAAGCGATAACTCGGCCTTGCACGGGCGGGTAAGGCCAATTTACCCACTGATAACATGAGTAGTATATGTGTCTGGATGTTTACGATTTAATGGCGGAAATTGCTATTTTTTGTGCTTTTAATTCGCCTTTTAACATGTATTTTGGATAATGTTAAGTTATTCTATCTAAATGTTGCAGGCCGCTCTATCCTACACATCGCCTCGCTTTACAACTATTCTTATAAATATCTCACTAAATTTGAATTTTTAACAGGTATTACTCCGCGTCATCATTTTCATGCTTTATGCAGTGGAGCTATTGGGAACATAAGGAAGAAACAATGGGACTACGAAGAAAGAGTGTTAAACCTATGCAACTCAATGATATTACAATCATTGATGATGCCAAACTGAAGAAGGCAATCACCGCAGCGGCGTTGGGCAACGCCATGGAGTGGTTCGATTTCGGGGTGTATGGTTTTGTCGCTTTTGCACTTGGTCAGGTATTTTTCCCCGGTGCTGATCCCGGTATTCAGATGATTGCTGCGCTGGCGACTTTTTCCGTTCCTTTCTTGGTTCGGCCCCTTGGTGGCTTATTCTTTGGTGCGTTAGGTGATAAATATGGGCGGCAAAAAGTCCTGTCCGTCACCATCATTATTATGTCGGTCAGTACCTTCTGTATTGGTCTGATTCCCTCTTATGCCTCGATAGGTATTTGGGCACCGATATTATTGTTATTGGCAAAACTGGCACAGGGTTTTTCGGTTGGTGGCGAATATACCGGAGCCGCTATTTTTGTGGCTGAATATTCACCCGATAGAAAACGTGGTTTTCTTGGTAGTTGGTTGGATTTTGGTTCCATTGCAGGTTTCGTATTAGGCGCTGGAGTCGTTCTGCTTATTTCCAGCATTGTGGGTGAAGCCAGTTTCCTTGAGTGGGGATGGCGTATTCCGTTCTTCGTTGCTGCGCCATTAGGATTAATCGGTATCTATTTGCGTCATGCACTTGAAGAGACACCGACCTTTCAACAGCACGTCGATAAAATTGATAATGATTCACGCCACAATATTGCCGAGCCACCTAAGGTTTCTTTCCGTGAGATTTTAACCAAACAATGGAAAAGCCTGATTATCTGTGTCGGGATGGTTATTGCCACCAACGTCACTTATTACATGCTACTGACCTACATGCCAAGCTACCTATCCCATAGTCTGCATTATTCTGAAGATCATGGTGTATTGATTATCATTGCAATCATGCTGGGTATGTTATTCGTTCAGCCTGTGATGGGATTAATGAGCGATAAATTCGGCCGTAGACCTTTTGTTATTTGTGGCAGTATTGGGCTGTTTATTCTCGCTATTCCCAGCTTTATTTTGATTAATAGCGGCATCATCGGTTTGATATTTTGTGGTTTGTTGATCCTGGCTATTTTGCTTAACTGTTTTACGGGGGTGATGGCCTCAATATTACCCGCAATGTTCCCAACCCATATCCGCTACAGCGCATTAGCTATCGCATTTAATGTGTCGGTGTTGGTTGCAGGGCTGACACCAACGGCCGCAGCGTGGTTGGTTGAAACAACGCAAAATCTGTTTATGCCCGCTTATTACTTAATGGTGGTGGCGGTTATTGGTTTGGTTACTGGAATATTTATGAAAGAGACTGCCAATATGCCACTGAAAGGGGCGACGCCAGCCGCGTCTGATCGGGCGGAGGCCAGAGAGATATTGCAGGAACACCATGATCATATCGAACACAACATTGATGATATTGATCAAGAAATAGCCGAACTTGAGAAAAAGAGAAAGAATCTTATCGCTCAACATCCTGATATTAATTAATCAGTTTTGAGGGGTACGTCAGAGTGTTAATTTGATTTATATCAATAAAATTCATTTCTATACAATGGTTTACCTTTCTATTCAAATCTGTCTTTGACCCTCCCCCAAGGGGAGGGTTTAGATTATCAGTCATTATTCCAACTTATCTAGAACATTTCCTCTTACTGGAAGGATACCATGACAGTGAAAAAGACATTTGCAACAACAGCCCGACTGGCTATTGTTGCTTTAGCTGCAGTCACTTTTAGCCATTTCGCCGCGGCGACGACACAAACGGAATTTTTGACTCAACATGGCTTAGCGGGAAAAACTACTGAGCAAATGATTGAGACCATCGATCAATCCAAACAAGAACGCCCTTTGGCATATTCAGCTTCGGTAACGAGTGCGGAACTCACCTTATCCGATGAACAACAGCGGTATTCTTTTCCCTTGGGTGATAAGTTCTATCTCTCATTCGCCCCCTATGTAAACCAAACTCACCCATGCTTCAATCACAGTTTGTCTGGCTGTCGTGGTGAATTGGCGAATACCGCATTTGATGTGAAAATTACCGATAAAGCCGGGAAAGTTATCCTGCAAGATACACTGACCAGCTATCAGAATGGTTTTATTGGTGTGTGGTTGCCACGCAATACTGAAGGGACTATCGAAGTGAGTTATCAAGGCCTCAAAGCTGTATCACCTTTTGCGACCCAAGCTGAAAGCCAAACCTGCATGACAACATTGCAACTAAAAAAATAAACGACTTAACGGCAAATCTTAACAATCGATAGAATAATAATAACCAGCTTAGCGGCTGGTTTTTTATTTCCTCGTGGCTGTAATAATAGATGTTTTTCTTGCCACTCTCGAGTATTTTTTAAATTATTAAATCCTGTTTATACTCCTTATGACGAGGGATAATATCTGGCGTAAGTGATATTAAGTTTACGTTATGCTAAATGAAATGACTAAGAGAAATATAATTATTTATAAATTATTATTTTTACGATATAGTTCGCTCCTTTATGGTGAAAATACGCAAAATTAAAGGAAACCTATCCGCATACGTTATAACTTTCCTTTTTCTGTTTACTTGGTTACCTGTCTCTATAGCCGAGTTCATTAAGTGTAGAAGATTATATTATGTTTCAATTGATGCAGAGTGTTTTGACAAGTTCCTTTAATGCGGTCTGTATTATCTATCTTTGCATATCATTACCTTATCTTTATATTATTACCAGACAAAAACCTAATCAGTTACATTATAAAATTCTAATGGGCGTGATTGCCGGTTTTACTGCAACCTATCTTGCTGATTTTCATAACCAAACCAGTGCGACACTCTATGGGTTAATCATTAGTCCTATTGTCCTGACAGCATTAATTTTTGGCCCAATCCCCTTATTGATAAGCTATGCTATCCATGCGGTATTTGTATTTGGATTATCGCCATTTTATGATATTTTCATTATGTCTTTCATGTTTTTATCTATAGCGCTAAAAATTTGGGATAATAAAAGATATGCTACTTTTTTCCTTTCGGTTTTCATTCCACAATGTATAAATATTGCTTTGAATTTTGAACGGCTAATCTCTTTAGGATACCTTCCCCGTTCAATATTTAAATCCGCGATGAGCATTATTTTACTCTCGATACTCTATTTTATTTTTAGCCGCTTTCAAAAAACGTTTAGTAAATTCTCTATTTTGCAATTCCAATCCTCGACGGATCAACTGACTAAATTACCTAATAGATTCAGTATTAATCACCATTTGGATAATTTTAGAGAAACGCATAAGGACTGCTTTATTGCTTTGATTGATATAGATTTTTTTAAAAGGGTTAATGATAATCATGGACATTCTGCCGGTGATAAAATTTTATATGATATCGCCCAGGAACTAACGTCAGTGATTAGAGGAAATGATTTTCTGGCGCGGTATGGCGGTGAAGAATTTTTGCTGTTAATACATACCGCAGATAACAGAATTGCCAGTGAGATCTTGGTGCGGATAACTACACATATCCGCGATACGCTGTTTATTACACCGGACAACCACTCTCTCAACATTACGATATCTATCGGTGCAGCTTTATATGTTAAAGACACCTCATTTGATGATGCGATTAAGTCAGCCGACAAAGCACTCTACCGAGCGAAGAATGGTGGTCGAGATCAAGTTGTTTTTCATTAGGTTTTGTATGATTAGGCCATTGTGTAAGTCAGGATCTTTAACTTAGCATAGGCTTTTCCCCTAAGGCCTTTGTAGCTTAACAGCGGGTCCACATACATTGTAGAGGTTGGCGGTGACCAGAGAACATGTTGTTATTGTCATTGATATGCAAAATGGGGTTTTTGCTAATCCACGTTTTGATCGTGAAGGTCGCGTCGTTCGTATTAATCAGTTGATCGACCATGCTGACCAAGTCATTTTCATACAGCATGCAGAAGATGAAATGACACAAGGGAGTGAATTGTGGCAACTGCTACCGGAATTACATTACCCGCAGAATGCTATTTCTGTTACCAAAACAGCGTGTGATTCGTTTTATCTTACCTCGCTCGACACTATTATTGCCCAGCTAGGGGCTACTCATCTGACTATTTGTGGTTGTGCCACGGATTACTGTGTTGATACCACCATCAAAATTGCCGCCAGTAAAGGGTATGCTCTGACCATCGCTTCTGATGCCCATACCACTGCGGACCGGAAATATGCCACGGCTCAGCAGCTTATCGCGCAACATAATGAGGTTTGGTCTGAGCTGTCCATTCCGGGGAACCGTATCACAGTAAAAACGACGCAGCAGATTCTCGCTGACTGGCTGGATTAAATTCCTCTGGGCATACTCGCTTAGCACTATTTTATTAGGTGATGTGTGCCCATAGTCTGATGCGATACACTAGATAAAAATGATGAGTAGGAATAAGTAAACACCATCCAGATTACGTCTACGGTACTGATGATTTGGTAAGGTTCGCTGATATTATTCTTTTCTCTTATCACCCATCCATGTTTTTTTATCTTTAAAATAGAGAAATATCAAGAATTAATCTTGTGTTCATAGAACACGAATGGCGTATTTTATATAAGATTTATGGGACTATGCATTGTAATTAAAGTAATGTAATTCCTAATTCCTTGTAGGATTATTCTCTTTCTTTGTATGATAAATCTTTTTTTGATGATAATCAATAAAAAATATACATCTGTAAATTGAAGTCTAGTTGGTGATTGATTTTGATATTTTTCTTAAGTTGGATTTAAATGCTGACTTTTTCTTTATTTGTGGTTTTTTATTCCGATAAAAATAACCATTTCAATATATTTTCTTATGGGACAAATCTTGTTCTATTTTTTAAATATACGTATAAATAAAGACATATAGATAAGGTATGTTGGATGTTAACTTTATTTTAGTCTTTAGATGGCTGGATTTAAAACGAAGCACCTTGGGTGTGTTCGCCGACTGATAGCCTGGGACTCTCTCTCCTCTAAACGAAAATCGCTTACTTATTGAATCATTAGTTTATGACGTTTTCCTCTTTCGTCTGATTTGTAAGGTGCGATGCCATCAATACACTTTCAATAAGATTTTAATCTTTTAAGGATATATATGAACGCAATTTTTAAAGTTATTTGGAATATATCCTTGAGTATATGGGTTGCGGTCGGTGAGTTTGCCAAGGGAAAACAAAAATCAAAAACTACCCAGCGAGGCTCCACAGCCACACCTTTACTTGAGAAATCAGGTAAACATCTTTCTCCTAAAATAGCTATTGTAGCCGCCGCCGTGATGGGGGTGTTTGGTATTCAACCTGCTTTTGCTATCAGTGTCGGCGATTGTGCTGCTATGGGCACAAACTGCGTGACGGTATCAACCGCGGCAGGTTTAGTCGCTGCATTAAGTAGTGCGGGGGCGGGAAGTACTGCCACCACGATCCTATTGACAGCAGATATCAATCTTGCAACTGCATATGCTGGGGGGATCACAGTAAACCAAGCCGCAAATGCCCGGCAAAATCTGGTGATTGATGGTGGTGGCTATAACTTAAACTACGCGAACTATGCTTTCCTCATGGCGGCAGGAACCACAAACAATGCCGCCTGGAGTTCGCAAAATGCAACGTTCCAACTCGTCAACTTTGGCGACATTACGTCAACGCTTGCGATCACAAGCGGCATAGTTTCCCGACTGGTGTATGTACAAGACGACACGACTCGGTTAGACGTCACTTTGGATAACATCAAGTCAGTACCCAATGGAAAACTGGTTGCGATGGGTGTTGATAGCGCTGCGGTCGCACCCAATAAGATCGGTAGAGTGATATTCGGCAATATTACCCAGCCTATTACCTTAAATTTTGGCACTTATAGACAATCAGTTTTAGGCAGTAATATTACATTTACGGGACATTTCAACTTAACAGGGATAACAAGCCCTGATTATCCGGCGGTATTCTGGAGTAATGATACAGCAGCGAATAGCGTGCTTCATTTTGCCAATGGTGCCGATGTTAATATTACGGGCACGCGGCTCACTAATGGACCCGGTGTTGTTGGTGTTGGCGTGGCCTCGTATAACTATATGATTGATGATGGTGCCAAATTAACCCTGACTATCGATAGCCAAAACCCGTTAGGGGTGGCTAACTATGGTGTACAGATAGGTTCTTATAATCCGGTTACCGGATTATTTGGTTCCGGTGCAGTGATTAACATGAATAACTTGGCGGGTGATGTCATCAGTAATGCCCCCAGTACGACAACAACTTCATATATTTACAATGGTCCGGCCTCGCCTAATGATGTTATCTACAATCTGGCCGCGGGTTCAAATCTTGTTGTTGCTGCCGGAGCGGCCAATGATGGGATTATTGCCAGCAAAACCCTTGCAGGGACGGGGAATATTTATATCCGTTCAGCGGCGACCATCTCTGATGGCACGCAAAATACCACCGCGGGTACTGGGATTAATATCAGTGCTGCCTCATCGGGCAATGTGGTCGTTCGTAATGAGGCTGAGGGTACTATCAGAAAAGCAACCGGTATCAGTGTCACTGATACCGGTAGTGGGACGGTTAATGTCACTAACGCGGGCACGATCAACAGTACTACTGCCGGGATAGTCCTTACCCATAATGGCAGTGGCACGGCTAGTTTGACCAACAGTGGTTCGATTACTAGCACCACGGCGGGGATTGCAGTTTCAGCTGCCACGGCACAAACAATCAATATTGATAATACTGGTGGCACAGTGAGTGCCAGTGCTGGAACAGGTATTAATGTTCTAACCAATGCGTTGCTAAATATGGTCGGTGGGGCGATTACCACGACGGGTGCGGCGAATGCTTTAACTTTTGCTGGCACTAGCAATAGCCATGTTTTGACTGACTTGATTCTTAATCTGAATGGTACCGGTGCCGCTTTCTCAAAGGCGGCGGGTGTTAATCTGGCATTAAACCATATCATCTTCAACACGGTGACGGGCACTGCGCTAAATAGCCTGGCCGGTCTGACATTTGCCAACAGTGTTAATGGCAATAATATTATTAATGTGACAGGTGCGGGGACCGGGATAAATTCTGTTGGTGGGGTCGATCTCAGTAATGCGTATTTGGACATTAATGTGACCGACAGTGCTGGCACCGGGCTGCAAGTAGCCGATGGTGCAGTAACGGCGACCACTATTGGTGCGAATACCCTGATCAATGCAACGGGTGCAACGGCGATTAATTTCGCAGGCACCACAGCAAAGACATTGAATAATAACGGGACGATTAATGGTGCGGTGACATTTGCCGGAACAGCGGCAAATATAATCAATAATAACTCGATATTGAATGGATCATTAACCACAGGTTCCGGCAGCGATACATTAGCTCTTGGTAGCACATCGCAAAGTAATGGTGCGATTAATCTGGGTGACGGGAATAACAATGTCACTATCGAGAATGGCGCACAGGTATCCTCCATTACAACAGGCACAGGCGACGATACTTTTACTCTTAATAATATGACGCTGGGGAGCACTTATTTAGGTGCTCTAAATGCCGGTAGTGGCTCAAATACCCTGAACTTCAATAACTCATTTGATTCTCTGGCGAGTGGTACGTCGTTACAGGGCTTTACTAATATCAATCTTATCGATAGCCAAATTACCCTGAATTCTGACGATAACGTCGGTAGCGGGGCAATTAATATCAGCGCGAGTAGCGAGTTACTTTTTGGCAGCACATTCAATAGCACACTGAACGCCTCATTAGGCCATGTTGCCGGCGGGGATGGTTTAGCCATTGTTGATAACGGTGCTAATGTTTCGTTGAGCCAGGCCAGTACTTTTGCTGGCGATTGGCAAGTGAATCAGAGCGGTACTCTAACAGTCAGCAACAGCAATCAGTTGGGGACGAGTAACCTTTCACTGGATGGCACACTGAATTTGAATGGTGTGGCTACGTATAACAACTCCCTGTTGGGAACCGGTTTATTAAATATTGATACCGCGAATAACACCTTCAATTTTGGTGCTAATACAGGCACGGGATTCGCCGGTACGATTGATATGAAAAACACTGTTTTCACCCTGAGTGGTGATAATACAGCCGCATTGAGCAATGCCTCCTTTATTGCGTCTGCAGGGGCTCTGGTTGCGGTGGATAATAGCAATCAGGCGATAGGTAATTTTATTCTCAACGGCGGTACCTCTGCATTTTCTAATGGCAGTTTAATTACTGCCGACACGTTGGCGGTAACAAACGACAGCAATATCAGAGTCGATCCGGCCATGAGTACCGCCGGAAACATACTCGATCAAGACACTGGCAGCTCAGTCAAATTAATTGACAGTAGCAATACCCTATCAGCAACAGATTTGGCGCGACTGACACTCATGGATTTGTCGGGTGCGAGTTTAGGTCCTGATACTTCAATGAGTGTTATTCAGGGGGCGAGTACGGTAGCACAAGCCCTTTATAACTATACCTTATCCGGCGTCGGTAGCGGCTTGAGCATAACCTCTGTGCTGACTCGGTTGGCAATAATCTCCGGGCAGACATTAACGCTGACGTCACAGGGCGCATTGGATACCAATAAACTGCTGACTGCTCAACTGACTGGTAGCGGTAATTTAGCTATTGGCGCTGATAACAGCGAAATGACGCTGAACAATGCCACGAACGATTACACCGGTAGCACATTGGTGAATGGCGGCATCTTGAATCTGGGCAGCGATAATGCGCTGGGACAGACCTCTGGATTAACAACCGCGGCGGGTACTAATACTAATATCAATGGTCACAGCCAGACTGTCGGCGCACTGACCAATGCTGGTACGGTAACGTTGGGCACGGGTGGGGTGCTGAACAGCGGCGTGCTGTCCAACAGCAGTATCCTTGATATCACTGGCGGGACACTGAATCTGGCGGCGGGCGGAGTATCAACCGCGACCGGCGGTTTGACTGGTGCGGGTACTCTGAACATCAACGGCGGTGACTTGGCGGTCAGTGGTGCCAACAGCGGCTTAAGCGGCCAGACCCTGATTGCGTCGGGCGCGTCGGCAACCCTGAACGGGGCCGGTACGCTGGGCAGCAGTGCCATTAATGTGCTGGGTGATTTAAACCTGAACGGGGCCAATGCGGCACTGGCCAATGTGCTGAGCGGCACGGGCGACATCAATACCAACGCTGCGGTGACCCTGACCGGCACTAACAGCTTTAGCGGCGCACACCATATCGGTGCCACAGGGGCATTAACGGTAACGCAGGCCGGTAATCTCGGTGCTTCAACCGCTACTGTGAATCTGGATACCGCCACCTCCAATCTGGTGCTGAACGGCCTTAGCGGCGCGGTTGCCAATGCCCTCAGCGGCGTGGCGGATTCAACTGTTGATATCAACAATGGTGCGAATGTGTCGCTGACCGGCAATAACAGTGGCTTCCTCGGTCAGTATGCGCTGGCGGACAGCAGTAAATTGACGGTGGCCTCAACCAATAATTTGGGGGCTGCTTCCTCTGTGGCCCTGGCGGGCGCACAGGATATTCTGGCGCTGAGCGGCTTTAACGGCATCTTTGGCAATACGGTCACCGGCAGCGGTATCTTGCAGGTCACCGACAGCAGTGATGTGACCCTGAATAACACCAACAGTGTGGACAATGCGGTCACGGTGGATATCACGGATGCCACCTTGAATCTGGCTGATATCGCGCTGTTTGACCATGTACTGACCGGCACTGGCACGCTGAACATTGATACTGCCAATAACATTTTCAATTTTGGTGTTAATACTGGCACGGCATTCGCCGGTACGATTGATATGGAAAACACTGTTTTTGCCCTGAGTGGCGATAATACCAGCACATTGGGCAATGCGTTGTTTGTGGCCTCTGGCGGTACGTTGATGACCGTAGGCAGTGGCAATCAGATACTGGGTAACTTTACCCTAAATGGTGCGACGACAGTATTTGGCTCTGGCAGCTTAATCGTCACTGACACGTTGGCGGTGACGAATAGCAGTACCATCCAAGTTGATCCGGCTCTCACCACTGGCGGGAATTTACTTGATCAGGACACTGGCAGTTCAGCCCAATTAATCAGCAGTAATAATACGCTCTCTACACCTGAGTTGGCGCTCCTGACATTACAAGACAGTTTGGGTAATAGCCTGGGTAATGGCACAACTGAAGATATTACTCAGGGGAGCAATATAGTTGCTGAGGCACTTTATAACTACGGATTATCGGGCAATGGCGGTGGCTTAAGTGTGACGTCAAGTCTGACTCAGTTGACGTTACTTTCCGGCCAAAGTTTGACGCTGACGTCACAGGGCGCGGTGAATGCTGATCACACCTTGCTGGCGAAAGTGACTGGTACGGGTAATTTAGCTATTGGCGCGGATAACAGCGAAATGACGCTGAACAATGCCACGAACGATTACACCGGTAGCACATTGGTGAATGGCGGTATCTTGAATCTGGGCAGCGATAATGCGCTGGGACAGACCTCTGGATTAACAACCGCGGCGGGTACTAATACTAATATCAATGGTCACAGCCAGACTGTCGGCGCACTGACCAATGCTGGTACGGTAACGTTGGGCACGGGTGGGGTGCTGAACAGCGGCGTGCTGTCCAACAGCAGTATCCTTGATATCACTGGCGGGACACTGAATCTGGCGGCGGGCGGAGTATCAACGGCGACCGGCGGTTTGACTGGTGCGGGTACTCTGAACATCAACGGCGGTGACTTGGCGGTCAGTGGTGCTAACAGCGGCTTAAGCGGCCAGGCCCTGATTGCGTCGGGCGCGTCGGCAACCCTGAACGGGGCCGATACGCTGGGCAGCAGTGCCATTAATGTGCTGGGTGATTTAAACCTGAACGGGGCCAATGCGGCACTGGCCAATGTGTTGAGCGGCACGGGCGACATCAATACCAACGCTGCCATCACCCTGACTGGCACGAATAGCTTTAGCGGCGCACACCATATCGGTGCTGCCGGTACGTTGAGCGTCGGTCAAGCCAGTAATCTCGGCGCTTCAACCGCTACTGTGAATCTGGATACCGCCACTTCCCATCTGGTGCTGAACGGCCTTAGCGGCGCGGTTGCCAATGCTCTCAGCGGCGTGGCGGATTCGACTGTTGATATCAACAATGGTGCGAATGTGTCGCTGACCGGCAATAACAGTGGCTTCCTCGGTCAGTATGCGCTGGCGGACAGCAGTAAATTGACGGTGGCCTCAACCAATAATTTGGGGGCTGTTTCCTCTGTGGCCCTGGCGGGCGCACAGGATATTCTGGCGCTGAGCGGCTTTAACGGCATCTTTGGTAATACGGTCACCGGCAGCGGTATCTTGCAGGTCACCGATAGCAGCGATGCGACCCTGAATAACACCAACAGTGTGGACAATGCGGTCACGGTGGATATCACGGATGCCACCTTGAATCTGGCTGATATCGCGCTGTTTGACCATGTACTGACCGGCAGCGGCACACTGAATGTGGCGAAGAATGATGCCAGCACGGCATTTGATTTCGGCTCTTCAGTGGGCGGTGCGTTCAGCGGCATTGTGAACCTGACGAACTCTACCTTTGCGTTAAACGCGGGCAACACAGCCGCGCTGGCAAATGCCACACTGAAACTCTCAGCCAATAACGTGACCACCGTTGGTACGGATGATCGCACGTTGCACGGCTTGGATCTGAGTGGCGGCACCCTGATTTTTGACGGGGCAGCGCCGCAGTCACAGGCCAGCGGTGTGGTGACGGTCACTGATCTGGCGCTGAACAGCGGCACCATCAGCGTGACGGGCACTGACAGTTGGACTAACCAGAATCCGGTGCTGGCACCGAATCTGTCGATCCTCGATCAGGATCGGGGCGATATTATGCTGGCGCTGATTAATGCCGGTACGGTGAGTGGGGCGGCCAGCGGTCTTAATCTGATGATCAACGGCACGACGGTCACCGACACCGCGCAAGGCGTGGTCTCTGCCATCTTGCAGGGCGGGACGACGGTAGCGAATGCCACCCATAATTACGGTCTGACCAGCAGCAACGGCAGCGGTAGTAATGGTTTGTATGTCAATTACAGCCTGAGCGCGCTGGAACTGTTAACGGACGGTGCCGATGCCTTGTTGCTGGCAACAGACAGCAGCGCGACCTCGAATAAAGAGCTGAATGCACTGGTATCAGGGGTGGGTGGTTTGCAGGTGGATGCCACCAATGGGGCGCTGACGCTGGCCAACGGCAGTAACAGCTATCAGGGCACGACCACGGTCAATGCCGGTGAGCTGATCCTGGGGGCTAACGGTGCCTTTGGTCAGACGTCATTACTGGATATCGCCAGCGGTGCCAGCGCCAACATCAACGGTCGCACTCAAACCGTGGGCGCACTGACCAATGCTGGTACGGTAACGTTGGGCACGGGTGGGGTGCTGAACAGCGGCGTGCTGTCCAACAGCAGTATCCTTGATATCACTGGCGGGACACTGAATCTGGCGGCGGGCGGAGTATCAACCGCGACCGGCGGTTTGACTGGTGCGGGTACTCTGAACATCAACGGCGGTGACTTGGCGGTCAGTGGTGCCAACAGCGGCTTAAGCGGCCAGACCCTGATTGCGTCGGGCGCGTCGGCAACCCTGAACGGGGCCGGTACGCTGGGCAGCAGTGCCATTAATGTGCTGGGTGATTTAAACCTGAACGGGGCCAATGCGGCACTGGCCAATGTGCTGAGCGGCACGGGCGACATCAATACCAACGCTGCGGTGACCCTGACCGGCACTAACAGCTTTAGCGGCGCACACCATATCGGTGCCACAGGGGCATTAACGGTAACGCAGGCCGGTAATCTCGGTGCTTCAACCGCTACTGTGAATCTGGATACCGCCACCTCCAATCTGGTGCTGAACGGCCTTAGCGGCGCGGTTGCCAATGCCCTCAGCGGCGTGGCGGATTCAACTGTTGATATCAACAATGGTGCGAATGTGTCGCTGACCGGCAATAACAGTGGCTTCCTCGGTCAGTATGCGCTGGCGGACAGCAGTAAATTGACGGTGGCCTCAACCAATAATTTGGGGGCTGCTTCCTCTGTGGCCCTGGCGGGCGCACAGGATATTCTGGCGCTGAGCGGCTTTAACGGCATCTTTGGCAATACGGTCACCGGCAGCGGTATCTTGCAGGTCACCGACAGCAGTGATGTGACCCTGAATAACACCAACAGTGTGGACAATGCGGTCACGGTGGATATCACGGATGCCACCTTGAATCTGGCTGATATCGCGCTGTTTGACCATGTACTGACCGGCAGCGGCACACTGAATGTGGCGAAGAATGATGCCAGCACGGCATTTGATTTCGGCTCTTCAGTGGGCGGTGCGTTCAGCGGCATTGTGAACCTGACGAACTCTACCTTTGCGTTAAACGCGGGCAACACAGCCGCGCTGGCAAATGCCACACTGAAACTCTCAGCCAATAACGTGACCACCGTTGGTACGGATGATCGCACGTTGCACGGCTTGGATCTGAGTGGCGGCACCCTGATTTTTGACGGGGCAGCGCCGCAGTCACAGGCCAGCGGTGTGGTGACGGTCACTGATCTGGCGCTGAACAGCGGCACCATCAGCGTGACGGGCACTGACAGTTGGACTAACCAGAATCCGGTGCTGGCACCGAATCTGTCGATCCTCGATCAGGATCGGGGCGATATTATGCTGGCGCTGATTAATGCCGGTACGGTGAGTGGGGCGGCCAGCGGTCTTAATCTGATGATCAACGGTACGACGGTCACCGACACCGCGCAAGGCGTGGTCTCTGCCATCTTGCAGGGCGGGACAACGGTAGCGAATGCCACCCATAATTACGGTCTGACCAGCAGCAACGGCAGCGGTGGTAATGGTTTGTATGTCAATTACAGCCTGAGCGCGCTGGAACTGTTAACGGACGGTGCCGATGCCTTGTTGCTGGCAACAGACAGCAGCGCGACCTCGAATAAAGAGCTGAATGCACTGGTATCAGGGGTGGGTGGTTTGCAGGTGGATGCCACCAATGGGGCGCTGACGCTGGCCAACGGCAGTAACAGCTATCAGGGCACGACCACGGTCAATGCCGGTGAGCTGATCCTGGGGGCTAACGGTGCCTTTGGTCAGACGTCATTACTGGATATCGCCAGCGGTGCCAGCGCCAACATCAACGGTCACACTCAAACCGTGGGCGCACTGACCAATGCTGGTACGGTAACGTTGGGTACGGGCGGCGTACTGAGTAGTACAGGGGCGCTGTCCAACAGCAGTAGCCTGAATATTGCGGGCGGGACACTGAACCTGGCGGCGGGCGGAGTATCAACCGCGACCGGCGGTTTGACTGGTGCGGGTACTCTGAACATCAACGGCGGTGACTTGGCAGTCAGTGGTGCTAACAGCGGCTTAAGCGGCCAGACCCTGATTGCGTCGGGCGCGTCGGCAACCCTGAACGGGGCCGGTACGCTGGGCAGCAGTGCCATTAATGTGCTGGGTGATTTAAACCTGAACGGGGCCAATGCGGCACTGGCCAATGTGCTGAGCGGCACGGGCGACATCAATACCAACGCTGCGGTGACCCTGACCGGCACTAACAGCTTTAGCGGCGCACACCATATCGGTGCTGCCGGTACGTTGAGCGTCGGTCAAGCCAGTAATCTCGGTGCTTCAACCGCTACTGTGAATCTGGATACCGCCACCTCCAATCTGGTGCTGAACGGTCTTAGCGGCGCGGTTGCCAATGCTCTCAGCGGCGTGGCGGATTCGACTGTTGATATCAACAATGGTGCGAATGTGTCGCTGACCGGCAATAACAGTGGCTTCCTCGGTCAGTATGCGCTGGCGGACAGCAGTAAATTGACGGTGGCCTCAACCAATAATTTGGGGGCTGCTTCCTCTGTGGCCCTGGCGGGCGCACAGGATATTCTGGCGCTGAGCGGCTTTAACGGCATCTTTGGTAATACGGTCACCGGCAGCGGTATCTTGCAGGTCACCGACAGCAGTGATGTGACCCTGAATAACACCAACAGTGTGGACAATGCGGTCACGGTGGATATCACGGATGCCACCTTGAATCTGGCTGATATCGCGCTGTTTGACCATGTACTGACCGGCAGCGGCACACTGAATGTGGCGAAGAATGATGCCAGCACGGCATTTGATTTCGGCTCTTCAGTGGGCGGCGCATTCAGCGGCATTGTGAATTTGCAAAATACCATTTTCAATATCGATGGTTTGAATACAACAGCGTTGACGAATTCCACACTGAAATTATCCAGCGGCAGTCTGGCCTCCGTGGCCGACGGTGTACAGAATATCGGTGGGCTGGCGCTCAATGGCGGTACGTTGCTGTTTAATAATCTGGTGGATAACTCAGGTATCATCAGCTCCTTAGGAACCCTCACGGCGAATAATATCGATACCACCGGTGGCGGTGAGGTTCGGGTTAATTTACCAGCGAATGTCACACCAGATCTTGGCGGTTTGTCGGTGATGCAACTGGATGAAGGGGAGATCATTGTGACCTTGGCCTCCGGCGCTGCGACCGGAACCGGGCATGAGCTGACGTTATCTGATGCACTTGGTGACCCGTTAAGTGCGACCGTTTATCAGTCTATTTCTAACCCTGGTGCACTCTCACCGGCGGCACTGGGTTCGTTTAATTACGGCATGACCACCGGGACCGGTTTTGATGGGTTGTACGTCAATTATGGGCTGAAGGCGTTGGAGTTGCAGAGCACAGGTAATGACGCGCTGATATTAACGGCAACCTTGGCAAACAATGGTACACAGGCTAATGATCTCTCCGCTCAGGTGACGGGCAGTGGCGACCTGGCCTTTGTTTCCGCTAATGACGGCAGCATTGCATCGTTATCGAATTCGACCAACAGCTATACCGGCGCGACATGGGTGCGTGCAGGCAATGTCCGTCTGGCTGCGGATTCAGCACTGGGGCAAACTTCTCTGCTGGCGATGAGCACGGCGACGAATGTGGATCTCAACGGGACTCAGCAGACGGTGGGTCAGTTAGCCACTGAAACCGGCAGTACATTGGACTTCAATAGCGGCAAGTTAACCGTCACTAATGGCGGGCAGGTTGATGGCGTATTGACGGGCGTTGGTGAGCTGGATCTGGCCGGCGGTTTACTGAGTATCACTCAAGCTAATAGTGGTTTTACTGGCAGCACTGACATTGCCAGTGGCGCGACAGCACATCTGTATCAGGTCCAAGGGCTAGGCTCGGGAGCGATTAACAATAACGGCCTGCTTAATCTGGATAATACCAGCGGGGAGCTGCTGAACGCGTTGGCGGGTAGCGGCAACGTCCAACTTTCCAACAGTGCCAATGTCCAACTGGCCGCAGACAATAGTGGCTATTCGGGCTTATTTACCACTGACGCAGGGACGGTGTTGACCGCCAATAATGCAGGCAATCTGGGGAGCAGCAGTGTTGCAAACAACGGTGAGCTAATCTTGGATACGGCGTCAGTCTGGAATTTATCCAACGCGATCAGCGGTAGCGGTACATTGGTTAAACGTGGCAGCGGCACGGTAAAAATTGATAGTGGTACAGTCAGTGCCAGTTTGACGACGATTGAAAACGGTTTGCTGCAACTGGGCAGTTCAACAGCCACCTCGACCCTGACGGTGAATGAGTCACCATTGGCCCGTACATTGGTGGCCACACTGGCATCCAATGTCGTCAATCTGGTCAGTGACGTGTTGATTACTAACACCGGCTCATTAGGTGGATACGGCCAGGTGACAGGGAATGTGGAAAACCGTGGCAACCTGATTATGCCAAATGCCTTAACCGGCGGCGATTTCGGGACCTTCATTATTGATGGCAATTATACCGGTGATAACGGCACTGTGGTCTTCAATACTATTCTGGCCGGTGATTCATCAGTAACCGATCGGCTGTTGATTACTGGCAATACCGCAGGGCAAAGTTTTGTCACCGTGAACAATATTGGTGGTAATGGTGCGCGGACCTCTGAGGGCATCAAAATCATTGATGTCGGTGGCGATTCTGCCGGGCAGTTTACCCTGAATGGTCGTGCTGTGGCGGGTGCCTATGAGTACTTCTTGTATCAAGGTGGTGTTAGCTCGCCGACCGATGGTGACTGGTATCTGCGCACTCAAGCAGATGAGCGCCGCCCTGAACCGGCAAGTTATACCGCGAACCTGGCCGCGGCCAACTCAATGTTTGTAACCAGTTTGGCTGATCGCTCCGGTGAAACAGTGTATACCGATGTCTTTACGGGTGAAGAGAAAACGACCAGCCTGTGGTTACGCAATGAAGGCAGCCATAACCGTTCCCGTGATGACAGTGGCGAATTGAAAACGCAAGATAACCGATATGTGATGCAGTTGGGGGGTGATGTGGCGCAATGGAGCCGCAACACACAAGATCTGTGGCGCGTCGGGGTTATGGCGGGTTATGCCAATAGCAGCAGCTCTTCTGTGGCACAGGAAACCGGTTATCGGTCCAACGGTTCGGTAGATGGCTACAGTGTGGGGGTATATGGCACATGGTTTGCTGATAGTCAGGATAATACCGGTGCTTATGTTGACACCTGGCTGCAATACAGTTGGTTTAATAATCAGGTTGATGGACAAGATCTCACCACCGAGAAATATGACTCGAAAGGGTTCACTGCTGCGGTCGAGAGTGGCTATGCCTTCAAAGTGGGCCAGAGCGTTAACCAAAATTACTTTATTCAGCCAAAAGCTCAAGTGGTGTGGATGGGAGTGAAAGCCGATTCTCATACAGAAACTAATGGCACAGTAGTCTCCGGCGAGGGGAATAACAACATTCAAACCCGCTTGGGTGTGAAGGCCTTTATCAGCCCAATACCTACCGCTGAAAAAGCCAACGTTCCGGCATTTAAGCCATATGTTGAGGCCAATTGGGTCCATAACACCAAAGATTTTGGCACCACCCTCGATGGTATAACCGTGAAGCAAGCGGGTGCAGCCAATATTGCTGAGTTGAAATTGGGTGTCGAAGGCCAGATCAATAACAAGCTGAATCTGTGGGGTAATGTCGGCCAGCAAGTGGGTAATAATGGCTACAGCGACAGCAGTATCACGTTAGGGGTTAAATATAATTTCTAACTGAAACCAGCCGTTATAAGCCATTAACGGCACATATCATCAGGTATGTGCCGTTTTTTTATGGTTAAAGCTGTACTGAAAAATATTAATGACAGTGGTGGCTGTAGTTGATTCTTTTGGTTTTATATTTTGAATTTATTTTGTTGGCAGCTTATTAAGCTGAGTTTCCTGTATTGTACGATGCTAAATCAATATCATTATTTAAATTATGGTATTTAATATTGCATTAAATTAAATGTGTAATGAAATTAAATTGACGATTTAAGATTTTTGTTATAAAAAATTGAATATAAAAATATTATATTATTCATTAAGTTAGTTTGATCTCTTGGTTTTGTATTGACAGGGTTTATCAGTTTTTCACCCCGTTAGATATTGGCTTTGTTTTCTCCCACACCCCGCAATCACTCTCTCGCGACAGGAAGTCACGCGTATTTCTTGTCCGTTTTGGCCTCGGCCGCTTTACAGGGAAAGGACAGGATATGTCAGCTATAGAACCGCAGGAAAACCGGCAGACCGGAATACTGAATACCATCGAGCGTATCGGTAATGCGATGCCAGATATCACTATGTTATTTATTTATGCATTGGGTGTGTGCTGGGCGCTCTCCTTTGCATTGTCATTTATCAATTTCGACTATTACCACCCTCTGACGGGTGATCAGATTAAAGTGACTAATATGTTGGCACCCGTTGAGTTGGTGACCTTTATTACCACTATGGTCAAAAATTTTATCAACTTCCCACCACTGGCTATCACTATTGTGGCAACGTTAGGGATCGGGGTTGCTGAGGGCAGTGGCTTTATTCAGGTGATGCTGAAAAAGATGCTTAACGTCACGCCACAACGAATTTTGACACCCGCAGTAATATTTATCGGGGTGGTGAGTCACGTCGCATCTGACTCGGCGTATGTTATTTTGATGCCAGTGTCTGCCATGATGTTCTATGCCAGTGGTCGCCATCCGTTGGCGGGCATCGCCGCCGCTTTCGCGGGTTTGGCCGGCGGATTTTCTGCCAGTTACACGCCATCGATTATCGATCCGATCATGCAGGGCTTCACCCAAGGTGCGGCACATATAATTGACCCGAGTTATAACGTCAATGTGTTGTGTAACTATTTCCTGAGCTTTGGCAGTACCTTTGCGGTGATTTTGGTGTGTTGGTTTATTACCGAGAAAATTGTTGAGCCACGTCTGGTTAAGTCGATGCCATTAAATGACGATCTCAGCGTGCTCCACAACAGTGATGAACTGCAAAAAGTGACAGCTCAAGAGAGTAAAGCGTTTAAAAAAGCCGGGTTGACCATGTTGTTGATGCTGATTGGCCTGGCGGCTGCGCTTTACCCGGAAAATTCCTTATTGCGCTCGCCCGAGGGCAGCCTGACCCGCCCTGATGCACCGATTATGCAGGCGATAGTACCCTTGTTGTTCTTTATGTTTGCCATTCCCGGGCTGATTTATGGCTTTAGTGCCGGTACCTTCAAAAGCACCAAAGACGTTACCAGCAGCATGGAAAATATTACCCGTTCATTGGTTTCGTTTTTAGTGTTCAGCTTCTTCTGCGCCCAGTTTCTTTATTCATTCAGCCATTCCAATATCGGCACGTTGTTGGCAATCTCTGGGGCGGATTTCCTGCGCACCCTGGCAATGCCAGCCGGTTTCACTATTCTTGGGGTGATTCTGCTGTCTTGCGCCTTAGATATTATTATCACATCGGCTTCATCCAAATGGTCGATTCTGGCACCGGTATTAGTCCCGATGTTGATGGCAGTTGGTATCTCCCCTGAACTGACCCAGGCCAGTTTCCGTGTTAGCTCAACGGTGAATATCTCGACACCGATGTTTGCCTTCTATCCGTTGATCATTATGTATTGCCGTCAGTATTGCTCTAAAACCGGGGTTGGGACGCTTTGTGCCATGATGTTGCCTTATACTCTTGGGCTGACCATTGTATTAACCCTGATGCTATATCTGTTCTGGGGGTTGGGTATCCCGCTAGGATTCCAGAGTGGGTATACCTATCCGGCTGGCAGTTAATCCCCTGTTTACCTGCAATGCTGATGATATGAATTAAGTCTATAAGGAATAAGAAATGACAATGGCACTCTCAGAACAACTGACCCAACGCTTCTTCCGTTATCTGGCGGTGAGCAGCCAGAGTGATGGCGCGTCAATGACGCTACCCAGCACGGTCGGGCAGCATAAGATGGCGCAAATGTTAGCAGAAGAACTGCGCCAGTTAGGATTGGAAGATATCGTCATTGATGCCTATGCGACGGTAACTGCCCGTAAACCCGGCAACCAACCCGCCGCACCACGAATTGGTTTCATTACGCACATTGATACCGTTGATGTTGGTTTATCGCCTGATATCCACCCGCAGCGGTTGCGCTTTACCGGCAGTGATCTCTGCCTGAATCCTGAACAGGGTATCTATCTGCGCACATCAGAGCACCCGGAAATCCTTCGTTACCAAGATGAAGAAATTATTTTTGGTGATGGCACCAGCGTGTTGGGGGCGGATAATAAAGCGGCGGTCACGGTGGTGATGACGCTGTTGGAGAACCTGAGTGCCGATGATTGCCATGGGGATATCGTGGTGGCATTTGTGCCGGATGAGGAGATTGGTTTGCGCGGTGCCAAAGCGTTGGATCTGGCACGGTTTGATGTTGATTTCGCCTACACGATTGATTGTTGCGAACTGGGGGAGGTGGTATTTGAGAACTTTAACGCCGCCTCAGCCGAAATTGATATTGTTGGGGTAACGGCTCATCCTATGTCTGCCAAAAATGTGCTGATCAACCCTATCCGCGTAGCTTATGACATTATCAGTCAGTTCGACCCACAGGAAACACCGGAACATACTGAAGGGCGGGAAGGGTATGTCTGGTTTACTGATGTGGTTGCCAACCCCAATCACGCCAAACTGAAGATTGCGATTCGCGATTTTGATAATGCGTTATTCGAGGCACGCAAACAGCGAATTGGTGAGGTGGTTACACAGATTGCAGCGAAGTATCCACGAGCGAAAATCAGCCATTCAGTCACCGACGTTTACAGCAATATCAGCAACTCGATAGGTGAAGATACCCAGGCGATTGATTTGATTTTCTCTGCCATGGCCGCGTTGGATATTGAACCTAAGGTGATCCCAATGCGTGGCGGCACCGATGGTGCAGCGTTATCGACTCAGGGGTTATTGACACCAAACTATTTCACCGGAGCCCATAACTTCCATTCACCGTTTGAATTTTTGCCAATTAGCTCCTTTGTAAAATCGTATGAGTTAACCCGAACTATCTGCTTGTTTGCCGCTAAATAGCTTATCAGGGGAGGGGGTATATAGCCCCCTTCCTCAATGTAAACTCCGCTATTACCTTAATCTAATGCCTCTTCCTGCACTTCTAACACATGGTATGCGGTTGAGCAGAACAGTGAATTCAAACGTTTCATATCACCTAATAGCCCCATGTGCAGACTGCTGGTTTCAATACTCTGCACATTTTGTTGATGCAGGCGTTCAACGTGAGAGTGAGAATAGCGGCGATTTAATAAACGGAAACGATGCTTGGCACGACGTAGGCGTTTGGCGTTATTGATATCGCGGGATAAAAACACCGACATTCCTAAATCCAGATTGGCTACCAGACGGGTGTGCAGGGTATTTAACTCTTCAAACCCCTCGGCCGAAAATGGCTTACGAGCATTGAGTGACTTGGCTGCCACATCAGCAGTCATGCGGCCAATAATATCGCCGGCTTGTTGCAGATTAACCGCCGTATCAATAATTTCAGCCCAACGACGGGAATCAATCTCACCCAACTCATCCTGCTGGATTTGCGCTAAATAGAGTTTAATGGCGCTATACAGCATGTCGACTTCATCTTCCAACAAACTGACTTCATGCTTTTGCTGTTTATTCCCCTCCAGTACTTCTTTAAACCGCACGAGCATCTGCTCCAGCACATCACCCATTCGCAGGGTTTCCCGCACTGCGTTTGCTAAGGCTAACGAAGGAGTATCGATGGCGGTAATATCAAGGTAGCGCGGGGCCGAGGGTTGTAGGGTAGTTTGGTCATCGCTGACTAATCGGCTACAGATACGAGTCATCACTCCAACAAATGGCAGCATCAACAAGCAGCGCAGCAGGTTATAGAATACGTGGAAGTAAATGACGACTTCGGCGGCGGGCAAATTACGGCTAATGAGCCATTGCCCTAACATATTGACCCAAGGGAGGACTAAAATACAGCCGATCACTTTAAACAGTAGGCTGCCCAGCACCACTTGTCGGGAGATGGCATTCTGCCCACGGCTGCTGATCAGTGCCAGCAAACCACTGCCCAGATTAGAGCCAATCACAATACAGAGAGCGATATTTAGTGGAACTAAACCGGTAGCGGCCAGTGTGGCGGTCAGCAATACTGCGGCCAGACTGGAATAACTGATCATGGCGAACAGTGCGCCAATCAATAATGCCAGAATGGTATCACCGGTCAGAGATGAAAAAATGGCTTGCACGGCGGTTGCTTGCGTAATCGGCCCGGCGGCAGTGACAATCAGTTGCAGTGCCAGAATAATCAACCCGAGACCGATGCCTACCCGCCCCATCTGACCAATCCGACTTTTGCGCTGACCGAGGAAAACAATAACCCCACCCAGGATTAGCAACGGTGAGAGCCAGGAGAGATCAAATGTCAGCACCCGCGCCATCAGCGCCGTCCCGACATCTGCCCCTAACATAATTACTAAGGCCGGCGACAAGGAGATAAGCCCCTGCGATACAAATGAGATAACCAGTAACGCGGTAGCATTACTGCTCTGTACTAGCGCCGTGACACCAATACCGGCGATAAAAGCCGTGGGTTTTTTCTGAATACTGGCGCTCAGAACCCGGCGCAGATCGGCACCATAAACACGCATGATACCGGTGCGAACAATGTGTGTTCCCCACACCAGCAGGGCGACAGAAGAAAGCAGATGAAGCAGAGTCAGCATAGTTAATCTCAGTTGTGGCAAGACCCATATCGTTGAACTGCCTCAACGACGGTTGAACACACCTGAAAAGGCGGGTGGGCCTGGCTCTGTGTAAGTTAGATCCTATTTAAGTCTGTACAGTTTGAGGTTACGGCCATTTGACGATAAAACGGCCCGTTGATGGATGTTGCAGTGTTTTAACAGGGTTACCTTGTGGTGCAGGGCGACCGACATCTACACGCGGGTGAGTTAGGGGTAGATGTAAGGTCATTCCCCAGATAAAGGGGACTTGCAAGACGATATCGACACTAAACATGCCCCATTATAGCAATTTTTGCTGCCAATGACGTCAGTTGTGGGTTTTGGTAACAATACAGTGCGGCCAAGGTGCGGTTTGCCATCTGGTGGCGTGCGCTCTCTTGACCGCTTTTATGCTGTTACCCAGCCACCCGCAGCCAGGCAAATAGCAGCGCCACCATAATCACAACCACAGCCGTGGCAATCACTAAACGTTCAGCAAATAGACGTCGCATCGGTAAACTCCTCAGGCAAAACTGTAGCGTTCTGAATGATACTTCGACATAGGAACACCGATTTCATTCAGTGCAGACTCGATAGCATCCATCATGACATTGGGGCCACATATAAAATACTCGTGACTGGCATAGGGAGGGGGCAAGTGCCGTTTGAACACCTCGGCATCAATGAATCCTTTTTCCCCTGTCCAGTCTGGCGCGGGGTTCGACAACACATGAACCACGACCAAATTAAGCCGTGATTTTAATGCTTCTAACTCTTCACGAAAGGTGATCGATTCCCAATCTTTGCTGCCATAAAGTAGCAGGGCTGGCCGTTGGTCACCGCGATCAGCCAGTGTTCGCAACATACTCATCATTGGCGTTATCCCCACACCACCGGCGACCAGAACATGCATGTCTGCCGGATTTCCTAATGTGAATGCTCCATAGGGACCATCCAAATAGACCCGTTGCCCGATGGGGACTTTAGGTATGTTAGAGGTAAAATCCCCCAGATTGCGGATCGACATTTCCACGCGCCCGTCACTCACCTGTGCGCTGGATGAAAAAGAGAACGGATGGGCGGTAATGTTAAACGGGCTACCCCAAATGGTTAACCAACCGAACTGTCCGGGAGTGAAACGAAAACCGTCATGGCCATCGGGCATCATTACTAAGGTGGCGGTATCACCCCGTTCCTGCCGTACTGCTACCACGCGATAGGGGCGTCGCAATATAAACAGCGGTTTGACTATCCGCACATACAGTAGCAAACCAAACCAAAATAGAATCAGGCCAACCCAAAGTGCTCTTTTTAATGGGTCGTCGAGGTAAAACCCCCAGCCGACCATATGCATGACCCCGGCAACAACCGCCACTACGGCCAGAATAATGTGAGATAAATGCCAGATTTCATAGCGTATTTTTAGTTGAACTCGCCACAATGCGGTAATAACCAAAGCAATTAATGCATAGGTTGATAGGGCGGCAAAACGGGCTCGCCACGGCGCGTCGAAGGAGTTTAGTAGTGCCAATAACTCTGGACGAACAACAAACAGGATTAAGGGATGTGCGATAACCAGCCCGACTGCAATCAAAGAGATTCGGCGGTGGAAGTGATAGATAATATCCTCACCCCAAGGTTCGGTGACATAACGAAAACGGGCAGTCAGACCAAATTGTAGCCCCATTATTGCCAATCCGGCATAACCAAGGGCAATCGAAAACTCCGTCCAGAAATCTCGAGCTGGGGGTAATGTACCGGTTAATAATGCCAACAGAGGGGCCAGAATAAAAAAAAGGTATATCCCAACCCAAATGACACTACGCACAGCATAAGTCGACATATTGCTCACACCAGAATTATGAATAACATGCCAATAAGTATACTAAGCGAAACATAAGATAACCATTTATAAACATCACCATAACAATCTTTGCCATCATATTCCTACAGAGATTATTATTGGGTGAGATGACTCAATCTGCCAGATAATCGCATGTGAACATTAGTTTTTACGCGATAAATAGAGAAAAAATTTTAATCTATAATGATTACCTCTGTCAGCTTTTCCATCTTTTTCAACTCATCACTGCGGGCAGCGGCTAAGTTTTTGTGTGCAGCGACCTCGCATTCGCTTCGTTCTGCTGTACTGATGTTAACCGATGAGACATTTTGGGGCCCGCAGGGGAATATCGTTGAAAGCGTTTGCGGCCACTCTGCTTTTAAACAACTGTATGGTGTGTCGTTTTTCGAATACTGGTCGCAACCACAGACTCGCTCTCCTGAATATGATTTTCACACCGGGATGTCGGCGGTGGAAAACCTGGCTCTGGTACGTAGCTATCATTTCCCAGACCATGCCACCGTTGTTGATATTGCGGGAGGGTTAGGCGGATTGCTGCTAAAAGTATTACAGGCTAATACGACACTGCACGGTATTTTGTTCGATCAAGCTCCGGTGCTGGAAAGACATCGTCTTGGTGAACTGGGGGATGACTCAAGATGGAGGCTCCAGCCTGGCAGTTTCTTCGAATCATGTCCTCCGGCAGATTTTTACTTATTAAAATATATCACTCATGACTGGCCGGATGAAAAGACAACACTAATACTCCATAATTGTCGTAAGGCCATGCTTCCTAATGGAAAAGTCCTCATTATGGATACCATTATTCCTGAAGGTAATATCCCTCACTTCGGGAAAAATATGGATCTGCTCTTGATGGGGAGCTTTGACGGTGGGAGAGAACGCCCCGAAGCTGAGCTGAAAGTGATACTCGCCGGAGCCGATCTGAAACTAAACTGCATCATAAATACCGGCAGTTACGTATCGATAATAGAGGCTGTTGCGCGTTGAATATAGACCTATAAGCCTGACATTCGCCCATTTTTAGTGCTGATAAGAATAGGCGGATGAGCAGCTCTATCTACCTTGGGCAAGAGAACTGGTGGCATTGGCGTAGAAAATTCATAATTTCTCCATAATATAATCAGGTCATGATAAACATATTTAATTTGGTAACTATATTAAGTAAATACAATATCTTACGATTTTTTCTTCTGTGTATTAATTCTGCCAAATGTATCTAAGCGATCTATTAATCCTGTCAATTTATCAGAAGCTTGATGACGGAACCTGTTCATCGTATGCATAGATGGGTATCATTCCGACATTAGTAATGCAAATCATTAGCGTTAGCACTCAAGGATATTTACATCCCCACTTTTCAGGAGAGAAAATGCAATTACGTCTAGCTTTATTTTCGTCATTACTGGCCGCAACTGTTGCGATGACAGGGTGTGATGATTCATCTGCCGCGCCAGAAGAATCAGCCAAAATCAGTATTGAACATGCGCAAGGAACTACTCAGGTTCCACTAAACCCGCAAAAAGTCATCATACTGAACCCATCCGTGCTCGATACTGCCGATGCCCTGAACATTAAGGTGGCAGGTGTCCCGCAAACCAGTACTCATCTACCCGCATTTTTATCCAAATACAGCGGCACTGAATACCTGAATGCTGGCACATTATTCGAACCCGATTACGAGGCGTTAAGTCAGGCTAAACCTGACCTGATCATTGCCGGTGGCCGTGCTCATGATGCTTATGACAAACTTAGCGCTATCGCACCGACTATCGCACTTGATGTCGATACCAAGCACTTTACCCAGAGTCTGACTCAGCGTACTGAGCAACTGGCCTCTATCTTTGGTAAAGAAGAAGAAGCGAAGGCACTGCTGGGCAAATTCTCATCTCAGATAAACGAGATAAAGCAAAAATCAGCTAATGCCGGATCAGCCATGGTAGTGATGGTCAGCGGCGGGAAAATGTCGGCCTACACGCCGGGTTCCCGTTTCGGTTTTGTGTTTGATGAGTTAGGTTTCACCCCTGCGGCCACTTTCGAACAAACGGGTAGTCATGGGAATGTAGTGACCTCTGAATTCATTCTCAATGCTAATCCTGAGTGGTTGTTTGTACTGGATAGAGACAATGCCATTGGGCGTACTGAAGGCCAATCGGCACAACAGATTCTTGATAACCCACTGATCCATAAAACCAAAGCATGGCAGAATGATCAGGTTATCTATCTCGACTCTTCCTCGCTCTATATTGCCGGTGGCGTACAGAGTTATACAAAACTGATGGATAAGGTCAGTGCTGTGTTGGATAAATCAGCGCCAGCGCAGTAATTCTCACTGATGAAGAATCTTAGCTTTCTAGTTGGCCTGGTTATTTTACTGGGCCTGATGATCTGTAGCCTGTTTATCGGTGCCGGCCATGTCACTTTTGCCGATGTCTGGTCGGATCCCGATATGCGCGACATCTTTATACTTAGCCGGGTGCCACGAACGTTGGCATTAGTCCTTGCTGGCAGCGCCATGAGTGTTGCTGGCCTCATCATGCAGATGCTGACGCAGAACCGTTTTGTCGAACCTTCTATTGCGGGTACGACCCAGTCCGCCAGCCTTGGTTTATTGTTGGTCATGGTTTTCAGTCCATCAGCTCCGGTGATGGTGAAAATGTTGGTGGCTACGGTATTCGCGATGGGGGGGACGGCACTTTTTATGATGTTGTTGGCGCGAATGCGGATGAAATCAGCGCTGATGGTGCCGCTGACCGGCATTATGCTGGGGGCGGTATTTAGTGCAGTAACAACCTTTGTGGCGATGGAGTTTGATCTCCTGCAATCGTTGGGCAGTTGGGAGTCTGGTGATTTCTCGGGTGTCTTGCAGGGTCGCTATGAGTTGTTGTGGATAGTGGGAGCCTTAACGCTGATTGCCTGCCTAATCGCTGATCGTTTTACCGTGGCAGGCATGGGGCGGGATTTCTCGGTCAATGTTGGGCTAAATTATCAACGCGTTATGCTGACGGGAATGTCTATTATAGCCATCATCAGCGGCGTGGTTGTGGTCGTGATTGGCGTGCTTCCTTTTCTCGGTTTGATTGTACCCAATATTGTCAGTATGGCGATGGGAGATAACCTGCGCCGAACCATACCTTGGGTGAGTCTTTGTGGCGGTGGTCTGGTCGTGTTATGCGATATTATTGGTCGATTAATTAGCTACCCATTTGAAATCCCTGCCAGCGTTATTCTGGGCGCGATTGGTGCACTGGTTTTCCTATTATTAATTGTTAGGACAAAACGCCATGCAGGTTAATGAGTATTCATCAAAAGGGAATTGGCTTCAGGGCGCAAATCGGGCATTAAGCATACCGGCAAAGCGGTTGTTACTGTTGAGCATTATTGCAGTCGCTGCGATTGTCATCTTCATGACAATTAATCTGGGAAGCAACATCCAGTATATTCTGGTGCATCGCGGTCTTATTCTAGCCACCATGCTGTTGGTGGCCTTTGCTGCGGGAGTTGCTACTGTCTTATTCCAAACAGTAACCAATAACCGTATTTTGACGCCATCAGTGATGGGATTAGAAGCACTGTTTATTCTCATCCAGACCATGTTGGTGTTTTTTGTTGATGCCAATGGTTTCAGAGTGCTAGGTATTACGGGGAAATTTCTCTGTGAGTCGGCACTGCTGTTATTGTTCTCGGTGTTTCTTTACCGTTGGTTACTGACCGGTGTGGGGATCAATCTGCATAAGGTGCTGCTGGTTGGCTTGGTTTGTGGCACGTTGTTCCGCAGTCTATCGAGCCTGATGCAACGTCTTCTTTCGCCGGGGGAGTTTGCCATATTGCAGGGGAGGGTGTTTGCCACCTTTACCCGAGCGCCAGCAGAGATTATTGCCGTTTCTACGGGGATAGTTGTAATTGTGGGCCTTATTGTTTGGCGCATGCGCCATTGTCTCGATATTATCGCCCTTGGTCGAAATACCGCAATTAATCTCGGCGTTGCCTATCAGAAAAAGATAACCACTATTTTGCTGCTGGTCTCGCTGTTGGTCGCCATCTCTACAGCACTGGTGGGGCCGCTGACATTTTTAGGTTTGCTTATCGCTAATTTGGCTTATCCAATTGTTGGTTCATTCCGCCATCAATATTTGCTACCCGGTGTTTTTCTGCTGGGAACCATTACATTGGTTGGTGGGCAATTGATTTTGGAGCGCTTACTGAATATGTCTGGGACATTATCGGTGGTTATTGAGTTTGTCGGTGGTGCGCTGTTTATTTATCTTTTAATAAAAAAGGCTCCGGTATGATTGAAATTAATGACATTAATAAAAAATACCAGGATACAGCGGTTCTCAATAATATAAATGAGAGCATTCCTTCTGGTGGTGTTACTTCAATCATTGGACCAAACGGTGCTGGCAAATCTACGTTATTGTCGATTATGAGCCGATTGCTGGCGCCTGATATTGGTAGTGTGCTGTTTAATGGCTTGGATGTGGCGAAAACCTCTGGCGATAAACTGGCGACTATTTTGTCAGTCTTACGTCAGGAAAATCACTTCACCAGCCGCCTGACTGTAGCAGATTTGGTTGGCTTCGGGCGCTATCCCTATTCAAAAGGGCGGCTCAACGAAAATGACCGTCAGTATATTGATGCTGCGATGGAGTTTCTTAATCTGGTGCCGCTGAAGGATCGCTATCTTGATGAGCTTTCGGGGGGGCAACGGCAACGCGCCTATGTAGCAATGGTGCTTTGTCAGGATACAAAATATATCCTGCTGGATGAGCCATTAAATAATTTAGATATGAAACATTGCGTTGCGATGATGAAACAATTGCGGCGTGCCGCAGATGAATTGCACAAAACCATTATTCTCGTTATCCACGATATCAATTTTGCTTCTGCGTATTCTGACCACATTATTGCGATGAAGAATGGTGAGGTTATTTATCGAGGGGCACCCGCAGAGATTATGCAGCCCGATATTCTTGAAGAGATTTTCGATATAAAAATCCGTATCGAAAAAGTACAAGATCAGCATATCGCGGTCTATTATCGTTAAGGTGAAAAACGGGCGTAACTATATATTTACGCCCGTTTTTATCCCGTGATTAGAACAACACAGAGTAGTTCACACCAAAGGTACGGCCACGTCCTTTATAGGTATAGAGATCAGGTGCTCCGTAGGTGGGGCTATACAGAATTGGTGCGCGCTGGCCCCAAACGGTGGTGTACTCTTTATCCAGCAGGTTTTCGATGCTGAAGCTGATTTTACCCACTGGCAAGGTGTAGCTGCTCAGGAAATCAATCGTGTTATAACCATCAAGTTTACGGCCTTTACTGTCTGACACATCGAAGGTCTGCTGGGATTGTACCCGCAGGTTCCAATCACCCGGAGCCCAACCAACATAAGCGGTGGCTTTTGACGGACTGGCGGTATCAACAGTGAGTTTCTGCCACTTGCCGTCAGTTTTGGTCTCAGATTTAATCAGGTTAAATGTTGCTCCGGTACTCCATTCGCTGTCTTCGAAGAAATAATCCGCTGCGCCTTCAACCCCGTAGATCCGGCGTTTGTCCGGCAACACACTGATGGTCATGTCTGTTTTGTTGATGGCAATAGTTTGGTCAGACAGTGAGTAGTAACCGGCGATTTGAGTGCGCAGGTTATCACCCGTATAGCGCCAGCCCAATTCATAAGCATTAACCTTAATACCCTCCAGCTTGGAGTCATTTACGTTGACGCTTTTTTGCAGTTGGTAGTGGCCGTTGACCAACTGATAGGTCCCGGAGCCGTAATATTTCGCCAGATCGGGGATCTCAAACCCTTGAGAGAAGTTGAACCACGTCTGCTGGTTTTGTGCCAGATGCGCCAGCAAACCGGCATTGAACAGGACGTTGTTGTAATCCGTTTTCCCGCCTGGCACTGCATCTGCGGAGGTCGCGCTGCCGTTAGCAATAGCTTGTTGTTGCGCATAGCCGACGAAATCATCGACCTTGTTCTCGGTGTATTGATAACGCACGCCACCACTCAGGGTAAAGATGGGGTTGATGTCATAGCTGGTTTGCAGGAACGGCGCGAGATTGGTGGTGGTGTAACTTGGGTAACGGCCAACATTGTAGGCATTTTGTAAGGTCATCCCGCCAGACTGCTGTGCCAGTGCCAGATTGAAGAACTGCTGGTTGGCGTTGAAGCTTTCATGCTCCGCGTCGACACCATAAGTCAGCGTGAGGCTGTCGATGGGTTTACTGTTTAGCGTCAGTTTACCGCCGTAAAAGTCGGTTTTCTGCTGTGATGCACCAATACTGGTTACCGCAGTACCTGTTTTGTTCAGGGTTGGGAACGGATAAAAGGTCAATGATTCATCACGGTAAAACACCTGTGCCACCAAATCCTGACCCCAGAAGTCGGTATTGGAGTATTGCAGGTTGATGAGATGGCGCTCAGTGCCCGGAATACGATCTGAGTTCAGATTGCCGCTGTTAGATGCCTGGCCGGTACCCGTCACTGCCGAGAAGTTTTCCCCCAGATATAATCCGTGTTTGCCATCGGATTCGCTGTTGAAATACTGGGTGGTTAACTGCAATTGCTGATGGTCATCAATGTTGAAGGTACCTGTGCCCATCACATCAAGGCGACCGGAATATTGCAGGCCGGTCTGGGTATTATCGATCAACACCTCATCGCCTTTACCGTCATACCAGCCGCCATAACGTTGATAGGAAACAGAAAAACGACCGAATGCTTGCTCATTCCCGCCGCTCACCGCAGCCCCGATATTCTCATCGTGATCGTTATGGCTGTTAAAACCGGTTTTGCCGCCAACTTGTAGTTCGACCTGTTTTTCTGCCTGACCTTTTTTGGTCACAATATTGATCAAGCCACCAGTGCTACCCCCACCGTAAAGCGAAGTGGCACCGGAGATAACTTCTATATGCCCAATATTAAACGGATCTATGGAGTCAAGCTGACGGCTGTCGCTGCGTGAAGAGTTCAGGCGCACGCCATCGATCATCACCATCATTGAGCGGCCACGCATATTCATGCCGTAGTTGGTCCGGCCCTGACTGCTAACATCCATGCCAGGAATCAATTGCGCCAAAATATCTTTGATTTCCTTGCCAGCTTGAACTTGTTGTTCGAGTTCCTGACCTTCAATCACCCAGGTGGTTTGTGCCATTTCGGCCACGCTGCGGTGTGAGCGGCTGGCAGAAACCACCATTTGATCTTCTGCCCATGCTGCGGGCGCGAGCATAGCTAACAGGCACGGATTTAATACCCAGAGGTGTCTGCGTTTCATTGTTATTCTCTTTTTCCCATATTGGAGGTTATGTTAAAAATTAAAGTTGGTTTAACGATTGTTTTAAACCCAAACTCATTGGAGTTGCAGGTAGGCAGCCTGCAAACACATCCCGATGAGCTTACTCAAGTAAGTGATTTGCGCGCGCACGTGCAGCTAACCCCCCTGCGGTTTCAAGGACGAGGGGATCTGTGCGGGGAATAACGGCCGGCGGCTGGCTGCGCCATTGGATCACCGCCGGGGTGGATGTTAAATCGAACTGTTCACGACCTAAAACCCGGTTGAGAATACGCGCCGATCGCCAAGCCATCAGGCTGAGCTGCGGTTCTGCAATGCCGTGGCTATGCATACCGGCGTTGACTGCAAATAAGCAGTTATCGTGTGGGCCGCGCCAATCGAGGGTGAAGTCGGGAGCCACGCGGTATTGATAATCGGCAGTGGTCATCAGGCGGCTGGCCAGTGGTTTAAGGAATGCCGGACGTTCCTGTTGATAACCGGTCGCGAAGATAGTCACGTCGCTGTCAAAGGTTTCTTTGCCCTGATCGAGATGGTGATGGGTGACTAATTGGTAACCGTTACCTTGCGGATGCATCGCTGTCAGTGAGCGGCTAGGGAGCAGGCGCGCCCAAGGCTTTTCACGTAACACCTCAAACTGATGGTACATAGCACGGTAAATAGCCAGTAGCGACTCACTGGTAATGCCGTCAGACGTCATCTTCTGTTCAGCCAGCATATGTTGCTTGGCGTTGTCGTTCAGAGTATAGAAACCGTCAACGTATTCCGGGGTGAAGTACTCATTGGCAAAAGCGGCTTCATCCAGTGCGTTGTAATTATTCCGGCGTGAAATCCAATCTAACTGTTTCGGTTGGCCCCACTCTGCGCGGAAGATGTTGAGGAACAGGTCAGCTCCACTCTGACCACCACCGACGATGGTGACACGTTTACCAGCCAGATCGGGATTGCGCAGTGCCATTTCACTGGCATGGAAACAGCGATCGTTTTGCTCGCCGACACATTCCGGCAACTTGATACGTTTGCCGATCCCCAGACAAACATGGCGTGCATGGTAGACATTGCGTGTTGTGGTCACGACAAAATGGCGCTGCTGGTCGTCAAAATCCACACTCTGAATATCCTGGCTGAACTCTAGCGAACTCAACCCATGGGCAGCCCAACTGAGGTAGTCTGCAAACTCTTCCCGTGAAACCGTTCGGTGTTCAGTCGTCAGGAATCGGTAGAATTTCTTCCTTTGGACTAAGTAGTTAAGGAAGCTATAGGGATTGGTTGGCGACACCGCACTGACCAAATCTTTCAAAAAGCTGGTCTGCATGTGGCAATCAGGCACCATCATGCCGGGATGCCAGGTAAAGTGCGATTTACGCTCAAAGAATTTGCTGTTAAAGCCGGAAACTTCGCTGCCGAGGGCGGCAATACTGAGGTTAAATGGGCCTATGCCAATGCCGATGAAATCTAAAGTTTGATTCATTGGGCTAGCTCCTTGGTGACCAAATAAAGAGGGTTATCCAGATCCTGCAAGTAATTTGGCAACATTCGACTGCCACCATCCTGCTCTGAATAGGTGAGTTTCACCGGGTTGAGGACTACACGAATAATTTGTGGTTTAAACAAATCAAATAGGGAGAAACGCTCTACCATGTCTGGATGCTGTGCCATGTAGCGCTGCAGTACCTGTGCCAGCAGTTGATAGAATTGGTGTTCATTGATGCCACACACATGCATCAGTGGTGAGATAAATCTCAGCACGGTGACGAAATGCCCGGTCTGTAGGTCATGTATCAGGTAGTCGGCAGATAAGCGTGCGGTGACGGCTTTCACGACACTGGGCAGTGAGGCCGCTTGCGGGAACTCTTTATCAACCAGGCGCATATCGCCCTGGAAGTCTTTCAATAGCACACGTTGTGGAATGTGGTCTTTCATCACCAAAGTGATGTTTTGGCCGTGGGCGATCAGTGCCACACCGTAACAACACATCAGGTGGTACATTGGCACCACGACCACCCGAAACATCTGTGCTAACCAGGCTTCGGCACTCAGCCCCGAACGTGCAATATAGGCGGCAATCAACGGATGCCCCTGATTATCGGTTTCCATCAGTGTGGCCATCAAAATTGCCTGTTCGCCCGGTTGTAAATAGCAGGACGGATTTTCTCGCCAAATCACGCCAAGCATTTCCTGATAGCGATAGGGCGCTTTACTCAAGGTGGCATAGGTCTGGTGCATCATATAACCGGCAGCGGGTTCTCCGAGGATCTCAGCACCGCTTGCTCGTAGCGTAGGGTCTTGTGCAAAGACTTGCTGTAACCAATGCGAAGCCGCAGGACCTGCGCTGATATATTTACCGGGGATGCCGCGATAACAAGAGGTGTTGTAGATGGTCAGTGGCAATTTGATATCAAATGGTACGCAGCGACTGACATTCGTTAAGGTACGTAATGATTGTTGCGCCAGATAGTGGTCACCAAACTCACCCAGTTCGATCAATTCACCTTCGGCTAATTGTGGCAGGAAGTGCAGGGCGATTTTTTGCTGCCACTGCCATGGGTGTAAGGGCACCGGTACCCAGTCGTCATTCAACGCGAGCTGCTGCCAGTGGCGCTCAAATCGCTGGCGTTCCGAGCTATCCATCGCACTGTCGAGCAGCCTGTCCAACGGGAATTGTGCATCCGCGCACCAGACAAAACTGCCACGTTTGGCGGCGACCCAATGCAGGCGGAACTGCCCTTGATATTCTGGCGCGTAGTGATGCAGGGCGGTTAGACCCCAGCCACGGCGGCCTTTGTTGAAGATAAATTTTGGGTGGCCAGCCAGCAGACATTGTAGTGCATCAGCATCAAGGGCAATCAGATCTTCGGCACTCATGCCCTGACGGGCAGAGAGTAACTGCATGTCTGAGCGCAGCGTGGCATAGAGGTCTTCCAGGTGTTCAGCAACCTGTGCATCGTCCATCTGCAACACTTGCGCCAGTTGGCGTAGCATATGGTCAGCGGTCAGCGGCACTCCTTCGCAGTGCAATGAGGCGGGGTCAATATGCAACCAGCCCCAGATACCCCGTTCGGCACTAAAGCGATAAACCGCGCCCGGTAAGGTGATGATCCATGCCTGGCCTGCTGGCGCGGCACGCAGGGTGCGTTCATATTCCAGTTCAGCCAGGATCTTGGCGATCATCTGACGGTTAACGCGCTGCCAGTTGGCGTAATTGTCAGTGGTCATACCGTACCCTCTTGGAAGAAATCTGCGCGCTGATTCACTATCAGCCGCGAGCGTTTATGCGGGAAATCAAACTCTTTCAAGGTGTGGTAGCCCGCGGCAGGCAGGTGGCGGAACAGGCGCTGGTTATCGGCGCGTGGCTCAGCTACTACCCGGGTTGTGCGTGGTTCATCCAGATACAGATAGTGTGTCAGGCCACGTAACCAACTGCGGATGTATTGCGCTCCTCGCCAGCGCTCTTCACCTACCAGCATGTGTAGTCCACGATCAAAAGGCTGCCAACGGTAATGGCGACCAATCCGGTCTTCTGCTGCCCAATAAACTTCGAAATAACCAAAAGGTTGATCGTCAAAGCAACCCAAGAGCGGATAGCAATAATGCGAATCCAACTGACGTTGCAGATACGCTGCCTGAACCTCAAGCGGGCCACTCATTTCCCAAAAAGCATCTACGCGCGGCGAGTTCATCCAGCGGGTAAACTGCTCTGTGTCGCGATCAATTTCCGGTAAGCGGAAGCTCAGGGTATGTTTAATGTGCGGATCGAAACGGCGATAAACTTCGCCGTTAGGGCGCGCAGCACGTTGTGGGAACCAGATATCTCGCTCGGCGTCATACTGCATCTGATCAGTCGCCCGATGGCGTTCCGCTCCCAGCCACAGTGGTAGTTGATAAAATAGATCCCGTGCCAGATAGTCGCCATAGCTCAAGGCAAACACGGCCTGTGCTTGCGGCTCTTCCCGCCACTCTGCATAGGGCAACGCAATACCGGTTAATTGCGGTGCAGCAACGAACAACTGATCCAATGCCGGTACCAGCCAGCCTGGTGGCAATGGTCCGGGTGAGTGCAATACCGCGCTGCCGTCCAACCCTAAGCTGAGGGTCAGATTTTTTTCCAACTGTTCACAGCGAAAACTGCCTGCGGAGTGCATCAACTTAGCTTGTGGCATCATTGGGCAACTCCCAGGCGCTCTTGGTGAGGGAAACGAAATGGGTTTGCGAAATCAAAGTAGATAACTGCCGGATCAACGATGGTATTTTCATTGTGGTCATGCAGATAACAGAAGAAATTACCCTTGCAGTTCCAATGCGTGCTATCGAGTACGTAATCTAAACAAAGGGTATTTTTAGCCGTAGCCCGCAGGTTATGGAGTGCGTCGCGCACCCGCATCATCAGATTCTCTTCGCTGTCGAAACCGGCAGCCGCTAATGCGGCGGTTACTGCCAGACTGGAGTTGACTAGCAAGTAATAGGGGAAATAGCGCAGTAGTTGTTGTTCAGTGAAGCGGTTTTCCGCTCCGGCTTCGCCAATTTCTTCCAGCCACGGTGTGGCATCTTGGGTAAAGCCGCTGCCCTGACAGTCGCGATACAACATACCGATCGGCAAGTCTTGTTGCATTTCTACCAGAATGTTTTGCTGATGGGCTAATAGCACCAAACCGTAATCAGCTTCGGTGCTGAACAGTGGTAATAAGACCTGTTGGCAATAGGCATCCAGCCAGCAGTGGGTGGCCTGGCGTAACGGAAGATTTAGACGCGCCGCCAAACGGCGCACTGCGGCAACCAGCAAACTGTCGCCTCCATCTGGCGCGGCCTGAGTTAAGGTGACCAGCACATTGGTTTGAGCATCTGGCTGGCTGAACAACAGGTTGTCGCGTAGCACCATCAGACTCTCCTCTTGCACCGTGCCATCAGCGGAACATAAACCGGCCCAACCGTCCTCCTGCATGACCCTGAAGGTTGGATAGCGCGTTTGTAGTGCTTGCCAGCGCGGGGTTTGAGCCAAGCGGGCCAAGCGAATTCCACGTTTAGCTTCTTTTACCGATAGCGTACGTACCGAGTTGGTCAGGCGGACACTGAGGGAAAACTTGATCATGTCGCGATTTGATGGGCTATACAGCGAACGCGAGGAACTGGTCGGCAGCCAGCGTTCACCTGCTTCACCCAAGTCTTGCAGTGCTTTCAGTTGTACCAACTGCTGACACCACTCTTGGGACAACAGGTGATCAGCCTGCCAGGGGTGCATCGGCAGCAGCCAAATATCATCGGTAAAGTGTGCCAGTAGCTGTGGTGCACTCTCGCTGGCAAAACGTTGCAGACGTTGTTGCAGTGTCAGGGTGAGACTCTCACCGCGCAAAAAGCGTTTATCCACGGCAAACCAGCGTAGTGGAAAACGAGCGGCAAAGTCTGGCAGATAGCGATGGGCCTCTTTTTCATTGAAGGGTTCATGGGATTTTGGCGCTGGATGGAAGGCATGACCGACCAATAAGCCTTGCTCAGCCTGAGCAAAATTGAGTGGCTTATCACGCAGTGACGGCCAATCCAGACGAATATTGATAGCCTGTTGGGTGTTGTCATGACTTTCCAGAACCCGCTGGCGGAAACGTGTAACCACCTCATCTGACAGGTCACCTTTTACTGCGGGTTTATCCAACAACAAGGTCACCAACTGTTCCATGCCAAGTGCCGTACCCGCCCCATCGTCCTGCTGATATAGATAGGCTGGGAACAGATAGTGATGATGTTGTGTTGGGGATATATGGCGTAAAGCAATACGAATAGCTTGTGACGATGAAAGAGGGATATGGAGCTGTGGATAGGGTTGATTGTTTGCTGTCGGAAGGATTTGCCAGTCCCGGGTTTCACGCATCAATGCGTTGAGGAAACATTGCGCAGCCACATCGGTTGTCGCGGTTTCTAACTGGATAGTCATTATTCCATGCCACTCTTGATTCAATTGAGAATCATTCTTATATCAATAATATTTATCATTATCAATTAACTTATGATACAGTTTTTCTATTAAATATGCATAAATCCCCTATGTTATTAACGGTTAATTCACTTTTAATGCAAATTTCATCACAGTCTGAAACACGTTCAAGCGGGCATATACCTTCTTCTAATTGGCCGTTAGCCTTTTGTGCCGGCTTGCTGGGGATTGGGCAGAACGGTTTATTGGTCATGTTACCGGTATTGGTTAGCAGAACACATCTGTCACTGTCGGTGTGGGCCGGTTTACTTACCCTCGGATCCATGCTGTTTTTGATCGGATCACCGTGGTGGGGACGGCAATCGGAGGTTCGTGGGTGTAAATTTGTGGTCATCATGGCGCTGGCTGGCTACTTGCTAAGTTTTGTGTTGTTGACGCTGGCGGTATGGGGCTTAGCAGCGGGATGGTTACCGGAGATGGTCGGGCTGGGTGGGCTGATTGTGGCACGTATTATCTATGGCCTGACAGTCTCAGGCATGGTGCCCGCCTGCCAGACCTGGGCCTTGCAGCGCGCAGTGTATGAGCAGCGCATGGCTGCATTAGCTACCATCAGTTCAGGCTTGAGTTGTGGTCGTCTTCTTGGCCCACTTTGTGCCGCTCTTGCCCTCTCAATACACCCAATGGCACCGCTGTGGTTGATGGCAATAGCACCATTGATCGCACTGTTGGTGGTCTGTTGCCAATACAATGATCCGCCATTGCCGCCGGTTGCACATCAACAAAATCATTTACGTTTCAGCATGCTACCCTATTTACTCTGTGCACTGCTGCTGGCGGCAGTTGTCAGCCTGATGCAGCTTGGTCTGGCACCGCATTTAAACCAATTATTCAGGCATTCAGCCACCATGGTGAGCCACCATGTGGCAATTTTGCTTAGCGTGGCCGCAGGTTGTACCTTGTTGGCTCAGTTTTTGGTGGTACGCCCCCAACGTTTCAGCCCCTCTCAGCTTCTGTTGGTGGCAGCGTTATTCATGGTAGGTGGTTTAGGATTGATGTGTACCCAGCCATTGGTATTATTCTATGCGGGGTGTGCGCTAGCTTCTTTCGGTGCGGCGATGGCAACGCCGGGTTACCAATTGATGCTGAACGATAAATTATCCACGGGCAAAGGTTCCGGGGTGATAGCGACCAGCCATACATTGGGTTATGGCATGAGTGCGTTGATGGTGCCGTTAGTAGCAAAATTTTACGGTGAGTCGCAGTTGATTGCTGCGGCTCTGATGATGGCCGTTCTGTTGGGCGGGATAAGTGGCTGGCTGTGGTGCCAGCATCGGGTCACAGCACATTCTGCGGGAGAGTAACTGTCATGTCCGGCGCATCAAGCTACCGAGTTTTCGATATCAAATTGAAAGTAAAAGAAAATATCTCACCGTCACTGTTACGTTGCGTATTTGAAGGGCCAGAAGTCAATCGTATGAAACTTGAAGCGCCAGATCAGCGTATTAAGCTGCTATTGCCCGCAGACAACGGTCTGATTACTCAGGTATCAAAAGGCGACGATTGGTATCGTAATTACCTGACTATCCCGAAAGAGCAGCGACCGATAATGCGCACTTATACACTGCGTGCATTGCGTGCTGAGCAGAACGAGATGGACGTGGAATTTGTTTTGCACGGCGTGACCGGCCCAGCATCGGCTTGGGCAACACATGCCAAACCAGGCGATGCTATTCAGGTTGTTGCGCCGAATGCCGAGTATCAATCTGACAGTGGCGGTTATGAGTGGATCCCGCCAGCGCAGATGATGCAGGCGTTACTGATTGCCGACGAAACAGCATTACCGGCGGCGGTGGCTATTTTGGAACAGCTGGCATTACAAGCTAACCCTCCACATGTTCAAGCTTTTTTTGAGGTACCGCTGGTGGGTGATTGCATCAATCTTAAGCGATTTCCGTTTGCGCAGGTTTACTGGTTGCCACGTGATACGCCGCATCACCCCGCCCATGGCAGCTTGTTAGTTGACGCGGTACGTCAATGGGTACAAATTCCGGCTGCGGCGCAAGTCGCGGCACAATCATTAGCAGAGAATAGTCTGGGTGGTGATGTGTTATGGGAGCGAGCCGAAGGTGCCAGTAGTTTCTATGCCTGGGTGGCGGCTGAATCCTCAACAGTGAAAGCTTTGCGCCGCTATCTGATTGGTGAACGCTGTCTGGGTCGTACTTGCGTGAACTTTATGGCGTACTGGTGTTAATCAATTTGCTATATCAAATGCCCCTGTAAAATTAGCCCCTCTGGGCCAGTTATTCAATCCCCGTCATAAAAATGGCGGGGCAGTGACAATTTCAAATATCTTTCCCTCTCCCCTCGCAAACACCGATGTTACGAACTGCGTAATGTATTAATAACCTATATAAATACTGACATTATGCTAATGTCAGTATTAAACCGATACCAATCATCAGTTCCAGAGTCAACAAGATTATTCAGGGGAGTTTTTTAGTGGGCGACCCTTAAAAAATAAACCCATGATGCAAATTTATTTGCAGAGCTTTGTATCAAAATAGGTGTGTTATTTATGAATAAATATGATGATATTAAGCAGTTCAAAGATAAAATAGACATGCACGATATTGATTATAAAGAAATTTCTGAAAAAGAAGTTCAAGCGGATGCTTTTTCATGGCCGCTTATTAAACAGTTGGCTTCACAAGACAATGATTCATTTTTAGAAAATGGTCGAACTATACAGCCGACACCTCAGCTTGTTTCAGCCACTGAGTTCGCCGAGCCTGATGTGTTAAACGTGATGAGTGAACCTCACGCTATAAATAGTGATCCTCTGCTAAATACCGAGGTAACAAACCGGCCAGCCGCAATGCGATCACTGTTTCCTGCGCCACCGGTTGCCCATACTCTAGCTCCGCAGCCAGTCAATTTAAACGAACCTGCTATACCGCAAGCGGTTTCTAAACCTATACTTACGACACAATTTTCATCCTCACCAACTGGCCCGTTGGAATCAGGTAAAAAAACTGAATTTAAAAACATTTTTTCACAAAAAGAACCACCAAAAGAGCAGGTTGTTTTTGCCGAGTCATCGCGGGATATTCCTTTACAAACGTTGTTAGAGAGCATCGCCTTATGCCGTTAGTTTGTGTATGTTCACCGAAAGGTGGTGTCGGTAAAACTACTTTTGCAGCCAATTTGGCGCACTCACTGGCACGTAGTGGTAGCAAGGTTCTACTTATTGATTTCGATGTACAAAATGCTCTGCGCTTGCACTTTGGTGTCCCTTTGTCGGATGAACGTGGTTATGTTTCTGAGTCAGGTAATGCATCTGACTGGAGCCAATTTATCCTTAAAGCGGGAACGAATACCTTTGTCTTGCCTTATGGCGAGGTGGATGAAGCGAAACGTCTGGCTTTCGAGCATGAATTAACGGCTGATCCACATTTTTTACAACGGGGGCTACATTCAGTCCTCAATTATCCTGGATTAGTGGTTATCGCTGATTTTCCTCCGGGACCAAGCCCGGCGTTAAAAGCGATGCAAGGGATTGCGGATATGCATTTGGTGGTGATGTTGGCAGACACGGCATCTTTATCTTTATTACCTCAAATAGAGAAAGGCAAACTTATCGGCGCCCCTTTAGATAACAAAATGGGAACCTATTTTGTTGTTAATCAAAGTGATAATCGTCGTCAACTCAGCCATGATGTCTCACAATTCTTTGAGCAACGTCTGGGCGATAAATTGTTAGGAATGATTCATCGGGATGAATGTGTGCCAGAAGCGAATGCTTCTCAACGTTCAATTATTGATTTCAGCCCCGTGTCAGCTGCCGCATTTGATATTGAGCTTATTAGTAAAAAAGTTGCAGCTATTTTGGGAATAAAGATCGGCGGGGGGGAGGTTTACTCTACGCCTAAACATGACTTCTATTAAATACTGGCTGAATTCAAGATGAAGAAAATTCAATTTTATCTTCTGTTGTTACTGTTATTGCCAATCGCTATCTTGGTTGTTGTTACACCAATGGACAGTGAGAAGCAGTACATTTTTGCATTATTCAGCATTGCTGCGTTCTTTTTACTTGGCATAAGTAAAAGCAGAAAAGTAACAATAGTAATGACAGTATTGTCATTTTTGATGTCATCCCGATATATTTATTGGCGCACGACTGAAACGCTTCATTTTGGTTCTGTAACCGAGACAATATTAGGCATACTTCTTTATAGTGCAGAACTTTACATCTGGATTATTCTAAGTCTTAGTTATTTACAGACTATTTGGCCATTAAAACGAACGATTGAACCGCTGCCTGAGAATACCGATTTATGGCCAACGGTTGATGTTTACATTCCTACCTATAATGAAAGTCTGGATGTGGTTAGAGATACGATTCTGGCAGCCCAATGTATTGATTACCCAAAAGAAAAAATAAAAATATATGTATTGGATGACGGAAAACGAACTGAGTTCGCTGTATTTGCTGCGGATGTAGGGGTTGGTTATATCACTCGAAATGATAACCGTCATGCTAAAGCCGGTAACCTTAACCATGCGATGAAGATTACGCAGGGGGAGTTAATCTGCGTTTTTGATTGTGACCACGTAGCTACCCGCGGTTTTTTACAGGCCACGGTGGGTGGGTTCCTGGTTGATAAGCGGTTGGCGTTGCTCCAGACGCCACACTACTTTTACTCCCCCGATCCGTTTGAGCGCAATCTATCAACAGGCCGTTCTGTTCCTAATGAAGGGGCCCTTTTTTATGGCCCTATTCAGCAAGGGAACGATAACTGGAATGCGGCATTTTTCTGCGGTTCTTGTGCTGTTATTCGCCGTAAGGCATTAGATGAAATTGGTGGTTTTGCGGTAGAAACAGTCACCGAAGACTCCCATACTGCGCTGAAATTACAGCGTTTAGGTTGGAACTCAGCCTTTATTTCCATCCCACTCGCCGCGGGGCTGGCGACTGAACGTTTGGCGTTACATGTGATCCAACGGACCCGTTGGGCGCGGGGGATGACACAAATTTTCCGTGTGGATAATCCCTTGTTAGGGCGTGGGCTGAGCCTTCCTCAGCGTTTGTGTTATCTCAACGCCATGATTTATTACCAATTTGGTTTGCCACGCGTGGTCTTTTTACTCGCGCCACTGGGCTATCTTCTCTTTAACCAGAGTATTATTGCCTCGTCAGCCGAATTGATTTTCGCCTATGTTTTGCCCCATTTAATTATGTCTATTGCCATCAACTCACGCAGTAATGGCCGCTTCCGCTACTCTTTCTGGGGTGAAGTTTATGAAACCGTAATGGCATTCCATTTGGTTATTCCAACCATCGTTACGATGATTTCACCAAAACGTGGCAAGTTTAACGTGACGGATAAAGGCGACCTACTGGATAAGAGTTATTTCGATTTCAATATTGTTCGACCGCATATTATTGCAGTTGTTCTGATGTTGCTCGGCATTATATGGGGATTAGTGCGCGTAGCATTGCCAGATTATTTTGGTGTTAATCCGAATGTAATTGCACTTAATATCGCCTGGGCTACTTTCAGTGTCATTCTATTATTTGCGGCTATTTCTGTTGCGCGCGAGACTCGTCAGACACGTAAAACGATCCGCATTGACGTCCAGTTACCGGCCATTATTCATTATAGTAATGGCATATCACTGCGTACTCACACCCTGGACTTGTCAATGGGCGGGGTTCGTCTGGCGATTAAAGACCAACATTTCCCAACTGAGGGTATTGAAGAGGTGGAGCTGATGTTACAACGCGGTGCTGTCAGTCTACCTGTCACGCTTATTGATGTTGAACTCGGTGCTGTGCGGTTGATGTTTGGTGATATTCCACTGGTTAAACGTCGGGAACTGGTTCGTATTGTGTTGGCCCGTGCAGATGCCTGGATTACCGAGCCTTATCCTCAGGATCGACCATTACATTCATTACTCAGCATTATTCGTTGTGCGTTTGAACTCTTTTATCTGCCGTGGAAGCAACGTCGGGCTAGAAAAAGAAAGCTGGCCCTCCAGAAAAAAGGAAATGCGGCATGAAAGGGATATTGAGCAAGATATTGCCGTCATTGTGGTTTACAGGTGTGGTGGCCGCGTGCTCTCTGGCATTTTTTCCCATCAATGGGCTTGCTGTAGACACTAATCGTATCGCGGGCCAGGAACAGCAAACTGAAGATGCAGCCACCGCGGGAGATTTCCCTTTATTACCTCGGCCGAACAGTGATGACTCAACCGCTGGGGCAGTGGCTCCTGCGGTTGATAATTACCCGCAAATCGCCAGCGCCCCTGAAAACCGCCCTTTGTATGATTCAACTCTACCGACACCCGTAGTTGATAACACGGTAGTGGTGACCCGCCCGGCCTCATACAACGCGATAGTGAATACCACGATTACCATTAAAGATATGGGGCAGCCCAATGGGTTGCTGTTAAGTGGCGGTCAATTGCAATCAGGCATTGTCTTCACGTTACCCAATGATTTGGTGATTACCAATGCAAAACTATCTCTGGCGCTAAAATTATCATCAGAGCTGGCTGGTAAGAATTACAGCTTACAGTTAATGCTGAACGGGCAGCCGTTAGGGACATTGCCACTAACGCCGTCAAGTGAAAACAGCGCGATATACCAAGTTGATGTCCCTGCGGCGATGGTGGTCGCGACCAATAATCTGAGTATGAGTATTACTGGTGACAACACGGTATTGCAGTGTGAAACAGATCAATTGAATAAATTTTGGGTCAGTATTTTACCGACCTCAAGTATTCAATTAGAAGGGCAACAACTGAATATTGGTAAGAATTTGGGACTATTCCCCCGGCCATTCTTTGATGCTATGCAGATGAAAGAGACCAAAGTGGTTATGGCATTCCCGGCTAATATTCGTGCTGATGTGATTGGTGCTGCCGCCGGTGTTGCTTCATGGTTTGGTTATCAGGCTAATTACCGTGATATTGATTTCCCGGTACAATTTGATTCACTACCCGAAGGTAATGGTATTTTATTTGGTAAGCCGGGTGAGCATATCGGTGATTTTGTGTTACCGCAAAGCACCGGCCCAAGTCTGCAATTGATTGATAACCCGCACAATCCGGTGGCTAAATTACTCTTGGTTATTGGCAATAATGAGGAGGAGTTGCGTCAGGCTGCATGGCGTTTAACTTCCGGGCCATTACCGCCAGAGGCGAATAGCCTAAGTGTTAAAGCGCAAGCTATCCCGCGTAGCATTCCCTATGACGCTCCACGCTGGATTAATACTGAACATCCCGTATTACTTAAATCTTTAGTGCCAAATCTCGATGCTTTGACTGCTAATGGTATTTATCATGACGGTATTCATGTTGATTTCCGGGCGGCACCCGATCTATTTATGTGGGATGGAGAAACTATACCCATCCATATCGGCTACCGTTTCCCGATTGAAGACTGGATTGATGAAAATAGCTCCCAACTTAACGTATCGATTAACAATATTTTCTTGTATAACCTGCCGGTAAATAAGAAGGGGTTGATTGAGTCCCTGTGGCGGGCGGTTGGTGGCGATACTCGTCAGGAGAGTTATACCCTGCGTTTGGCTCCTTATCTGATTTATGGTGATAACCAGTTAGAGTTCTATTTCGCGATTAATCCGAAAGCCGGAACCCCCTGTAATCTACTAAACAACAATAATATTAAGAGCCGTATCGAACCTGATTCTTATATTGACTTGAGTCACACCCATCACTTTACCCTGTTGCCTAATCTTTCGTATTTTGTCGGCGCATCCTTCCCTTTCACCCGCTTGGCTGATTTCTCACAAACCTTGGTATTATTGCCCGAAAAACCAAGCAAAACAGAAGTTCGTACATTACTTGGTCTTGCGGCTCGTGCCGGTAATTCAACCGGAAAGCCAGTTATCCACGTCAAGGTGAAGCTGGGCGTGTCCGCAAATGAAAAAGATATTTCACTGTTTGCTGATAACGATATTTTGGTGGTGTCGACATTAGACCATGCTGATTTCAGCCAAACACTATTAACCGCGACATCATTTGGCCTGGAAAATGGTGTGCTATCAGTGAAAGAACCGTCGACGTTAGAAAAGTTGGCGGATTACCTCACTGGGGTTTGGTTCCGCCAGCAAGTTGAGGCCGATCGCTACCTTTCATCGACCGATAACTGGCGCGGCTTCCTGAGTTTCCGTTCTGGTTGGAATCCGCAGAAAGTCGTGGTGCTGGCAACCGCAACAGGTGATGATCAATTAGCGAGTATTCACGGCGATTTGAAGTTATCGACGGTTAATGCCGGCGTGCGTGGCGATCTGGCAATTATTACCAATGAAAATGGTGTGCGCAGTTTTAGTGTTGGGGAGCAATTCCCTCGTGGTGAGCTGCCTTGGTATCAAATGGTTATCTGGTATGCCAGTCAGCATATCGTGATTTTGGCGTTACTTGCTTTACTGATCTCAGTCATCATTGGTGTGAGCATGTTTGGGTTATTAAAACGCCGTGCAGCAATACGCTTAGGCAAAGATCCTGAAGAATGATAATAAAACTGTTGATGATGTGGGCCTATTGTATGGAGCGGGGTTGATATGAAATCAAGTCATGTAAAGTCACCATTGATTAATGCCCTGTTGCTTACTGGGATGGTCGGATTTGCTGCAATCCCTGTCTGGGGACAGGCGGCAGAGAATACGCCAGCGATAAAGGCATTGTTAGATCAGGCCACCTACTGGCATGAGAAAGCCCATAATGATCTGGCGACTAACGCGCTGCAAAAGATCCTGATGGTCGATCCTACCAACGTTGATGCTTTATATCTAATGTCCCTTTATGCCTCTGAAAAAGGGGATAAAGCCGAGTCGCTTGAATGGCGTAAAAAATTAAATGCGGCCTCCCCGGATGACCCACGTTTGCAGTCGTTAGATAATGCCAAAGTCATGCAGTCCATTTCGCCGAGCCAATTAGCGGCAGCGCGCCAGTTTGCCAGCCAGGGCAATATTCCCAAGGCGATTGAGAGTTATCAGAATTTATTTAACGGTAATAAACCGTTAGATAATTTAGCGGTAGAATATTATTTGACCATGGCGGGGGATGCGGCGACGTTACCAACAGCTATCGCCGAATTACAGCAACGTGTAGCACAGTCCCCAAATGATGTTGCAGCCCGCGTGGCGCTGGGTAAAGTGCTGACCTACCAACAGACAACCCGCCGTGATGGTATTGCCATGCTTAATAGTCTGGCGGCGACTAACCGCGAAGCTGATGCTGCTTTGCGCCAGGCACTGATGTGGATAACACCGCAACCGGCAGATGAAGGGCTTTATCAGGCCTATCAACAACGCCATCCCGATGATCAGGTTGTCGCCGATTACTATAAAAAGAATATCGGTGGAGCAGCAAAAGGCCAGGGTTACAGTGAACTTAATCGCGGTGATTTAACCAATGCGAAAAGCCAGTTTGAGTCAGTGCTGGCGATCAACCCTAACGATGGCGATGCATTAGCGGGTTTGGGATTTATCGCTTTGCGCAGTGGTGATTTCGCCAATGCAGAAAACTACCTGACTCAGGCGGCCAAACAAGGTGGGGCAAACAGCGCACAACTGGCGGCGCAAGCGCAAGATGCCCATTTCTACGGCGAGTTGGATAAAGCTAAAAAAGCCTTTGCCAGCGGGAATATTGACGGTGCGCTGGCATTGAGCGCCCCATTGGCACAGGCCACAGGGGACAAAGGCACTGCGGTGGCGCTGTTCCGGGCTGATTTGTTGCGGCGCAAAGGTGATTTGAGTGCTGCTGAACAGGCTTACCGCAATATCCTGGCGCAGCAACAGCAAAATAATGATGCGAAATTGGGGCTGTATTATGTATTGCGGCAGCAAAAGAATGATGCCGAGGCACAGCAAGTGCTACAAACCGTGCCAAACAATCTCAAACCCGCCGCCGCGCCCGCTGGGATCAATGTTGATCCGATTCGCCGTGAGGCTGCATTAGCGCTGCAACGTAATGATCCTACGGCGGCATTAAATCTGTTACAACAGGCGCTAACTAAGCAGCCATCGAATATCTGGGTTCGTCTGGATATGGCGAGAATACTGCAACAACAAGGAAATACAGCCCAGGCGCAAAGTCTGATGGCTGAAGCTTCGGCTCCCGGCGCACCGGCGGATAATCTATATGCTGCCGCTTTGTTTGCCGCTGAAAACAAAGATTGGGCAACCAGTAATGCTTTACTCAATCAGATCCCGCCAGCCCGCCAAACTAAAGAGGTCCGTGCGCTCGCTGACCGTGTGGAGTTCAATCAAAAAATAGCGACAGCAGAAACGGCTCTGGCAAAGGGTGATTCAGCCAGTGCTGCGGTAATATTGCGCGGACTGGCACAAAATCCGCCTACCGCCCCTGCCGATGTCGGTAATCTGGCTAAAGATTTGATGGCTGCCGGTGACAGCACCACGGCGGTTAGTTTAGTGCGTAAAAATATCAATAACGGCATTCATGGCAAGGCGGGCGATTATGCGGCACAAATCAGTGTCTTGACGCAATCTGGCCTGACGCAAGAAGCGGAAGCCTTATTGAGTAATCCCGCGATTCAAAGTGGCAGTTCGCCGATAGAGATCAGTCGATTACGACTAGGGACCACTATCAATCAGGCCGATGCATTGCGTGAGCAAGGCCAGTATGCTGCGGCGTATGACAAGTTGATTGTTGCGCTACAAAGTGATCCGCAAAATATTGACCTGATGCTGGCGATGGGGCGTCTTTACCAATCCGGTAAAATGAATGATGAAGCCGGTAAAGTTTATGCTTATTTATTAAAACGTGATCCTACTAATGAAGGGGCGCGGGTAGGGGCGGTAAACGTGGCACTGGCTAATGGTGATGTCCAGAGCGCCAGACAATTGATGTTGGGCATGCGCGGGCCAAGAACCCCTGAGCGCTTATTGCTTGCTGCCCGGGTCGCGGAAGCTGAAGGGGATCATGAGCAGGCTTTGGCTTTGTTACGTTCCGCCAAAGGTAAAATGATTGGGCTGGAAGGGGCAGACAGTGTTGGTGGCGCGAATATTGCTGGTTTACAACTTAGCGACAATCCGTTTATTAACCAGACCACCCGCACGCAGCCGCGGACCAATTCAAGCTATGGCGCGGTGTTGCCGTGGCAAAATGCGGGCACAGAAGGCGCTGCCATGGGGGGCGTCAATAATCTGGCACCTACCGCTAACGTTGCGCAAAACGGCACCCTGAAGCAAGTTGATCAGATGCTGGATACTTTACAGGATAAAACTGCCAGTTGGGCGCAGGCCAATATCAGTATTCGCAGTCGCGATGGTGAATCGGGCCTGAGTCAATTGACTGAAGCCAAAGCCCCGCTCACCTTTTCCGGTGTGCCTTTTGATACCTCCCGCCTGAGTTTTACCGTCACGCCGGTATCCCTCAATGCAGGTTCAACCTCAGGTACGGGCAGTAATCGTTTTGGTACCGGGGCATTGCAGCAGGGTTTGGAAGTTAAAAATGCGACAGAGACATCAGCACTTGCCGCAACTAACTCAGCGGCGGTATTAGCGGCGGCGACAACTGCTCAATTGCAGGCTCAGGCGGATAGAGAAAGTGCGTGTAATGGCGCAGGTGCTGGAACGCAAGGTTGTGTTGATGCCAGGGTAGTGGAAAATGATGCCAACAGTGCTAAACAACTGGCGGCTAATAATCTGGTCACAGCCCAAACCTTTAGTCCAAATGATTTCACCGCCGACTCCCCAGGCTCACAAAGTGAGTCAGGGGTAGAGCTGGCACTGGCCTTGGCGGGGGAAGATTATAAAGCCGACATTGGTACCACGCCGTTAGGGCAAGATATGAGTGCCCTTATTGGCGGCGTGCAATGGGCACCTAAGCTTGGCGAATTCGCTAAACTGGCGATGACAGTAGAACGTCGGCCAGTGACGGATAGCTTGCTTTCATACGTGGGTGCAACCGATAAGATCAGCGGATCGCGATGGGGGGCAGTCACTAAGAATGGGGGTGGCTTAAACCTGAGCTATGACGATGGCGATGCCGGCCTTTATGCAGGATTAAATTATTACAATTATATCGGTGATAATGTTCCGAGTAATGGTTCAATTAACTCTTCAGTCGGCGCGTATATTCGTCCTTACCGCTATGATGACCGTGAATTAAAAACGGGCATCAATATCAGTTATATGAATTTCTCTAAAAATCTCAGTTATTTCAGTTACGGTCAAGGGGGCTATTTCAGCCCGCAAGATTATGTCAGTGTCTCTTTCCCGGTTGAGTATAGCCAACGTTATGGTAACTGGAATTATAAATTGGGTGGGGCGGTAGGCTATCAATCCTATTCGCAGGATGAGAGTAAATATTTCCCGAATAATCCAGAGTTGCAGGCTCAACTGGAGCAATTGGTGCGCGATGGTTATAGCACTGAATCCCGTTATGCTGCGCAAAGTAAAAATGGCATCGGATATAACTTCAAGGCTGATGGCAGTTACAACTTACAGAAGAATATGCAGATCGGCGGACAGGTTGGCTATGATACTTTTGGCGACTACTCCGAAACTACCGCCTTGGTCTACTTCAGATATTTGTTGGATGGGAAATAATCATGCAAGAGAATAACTATCTTTCGGAACAACAGGATTATTACCGTCAGCAGCAGCATCAGCCGGGATGGCAAAATGTGGTGCAAGTGCTTTTTTCAGGTATTCAGGCTAATGCTGACAGTGCGGATGGCAGGGCTTTTATCCGCAACATGGGGACTCAACTGGCACAGCATAACCCCTTACCGATAAGTCAGACCGTGGGTGAGTTTGAAGATCAAATTAATCATCTATGGTCCAGATATCATTGGGGATTTTTGCGCATTGCCGCGAATGAACAGGAAATGCAGTTAAGTCACTGTGCATGGCCGGACACGGACAATCTGACTGAACAGTCGCAGTGGAAAACTGCATTTGCAACATTTTTGGAAGGTATTTATAAGGAGTGGCTCAGGCAGCAGGGAGGGCAGTCAGAAGTGAATGTCCGTTGGCTGGATAATAAAACCGAAGGTCCATTAGTGTTCCGTTATAAAAACGGCATTTGAGGCATATTATGCTAATTATGAAGGTCATGCGTGTTGTTGTTACCGCCGGTGTGCTATTTGGCCTACTGTTTTCCACCGGGGTACAGGCTTATCAGCCCGGCTGGGAACAATTTAAAAGCCGGTTTCTTAAGCCCGATGGCCGAATTGTTGATACGGGTAACCATGATATCAGCCATACCGAAGGGCAAGGTTTTGGTATGCTACTTGCCGTATTCAATGATGACCGGCCTACCTTTGATTCATTATTGGGTTGGACTCAAAAGACATTATACAATGCAGATACCGGATTATTTTCATGGCGTTATGAGCCGAATGCTAAAGTAAAAGTTGCGGATAAAAATAATGCTACAGATGGCGATATATTGATTGCTTGGGCATTATTACTGGCTGGGGATAAATGGCACAATCGCGACTATACGAGTCAATCTAATCAGATACAGAATGCTATTATTAAGCACACGGTCATTAACTTTGCCGGTTATCATGTATTATTGCCAGGCTCTGCAAGTTTTAATCATACCAGTTATGTTGTGATCAACCCGTCTTATTACATATTTCCAGCCTGGAATGCATTCTACCAATACAGTCATTTGAAAATATGGAAAGACTTGAATGACGATGCTATCCAGCAGTTATCAGCGATGAAGCTTGGCAAAGTCAATTTGCCGACTGATTGGGTGTCATTGCAGTCGGATGGTAGTTTCGCACCAGCCAATGGTTGGCCTGCACGTTTTAGTTTTGATGCGGTGCGTATTCCATTATATCTCAGTTGGGGAGGACATAATGGCAGTACATTGGCGCCTTTTATTGGCTATTGGCAAGGTTTTTCGCGTTTAAAAACACCGGCATGGGTCAATGTTGTTACGGGGGCTACCGCGGAATATGCACTGACACCTGGGATGCTGGCGATACGGGATCTTACCTTAGGTGATGCTGCTCAATTAACGGCAGTATTACAACCAGAAGAAGACTATTACTCCTCTTGTTTACGCTTATTATCCTGGTGGGCGGCACAGCAGAAATGAGTAAAAAGCACGTTCTACTTGCAGGGCGTGCTTAGGTCGGTTCTTCACGGCAACATCCGCTTTATCATGTCAGGATCAGAGCATTGTCACGATTTCTGGTTGATTTTTTCCATTAAAATAAGTCGTTACGTAATAAATTTGTTCTATGATTGAGAACCGGCCCTCTAGTTATTGATGGAGGGAGAGTTCATATAAGGAGAACACAATGCCTCATATGCCTTTGATAGCGCTTCCCCACACTCATTCTGATTGTTGTCTTTGCCATAGTCCGGCGTTCGTTCGTATCAATACGGTGTTTGCTCAGAAAGCTGCTCATTCTGCCCCTATAACAGCGGCAACCGTTGCTGCGGCGATCCCAGGCGCGACTCAGCAAAGAAGAGATGTCGCGGCCAATACTGTGCGTGTGATGGCCTTTGTTAATATTCGCCTTTTTGATGGTGTTTCAGACCATTTGCGCGATGGATTGCAAGTATTAGTGGAAGGTAACAGGATCAAGTCGGTAGAGCCGGCTGATAAAGCATTGCCACCGGATGTGGAACGGATAGACGGTGGTGGCGGTGTATTGATGCCAGGGCTGATCGACGCACACTGGCACGCCATTATGGCTCGGCCATCAATGATGACGGCGATGACAGCAGATTTTAATTATATCCAGGCGCTGGCAATTGCAGAGGCGCAGGCGACTATAATGCGTGGTTTCACCACGGTGCGTGATATGGGCGGGCCGGTTTTTGGCTTGAAACGCGCCATTGATGAGCAGGTGACGGTCGGGCCACGCATCTATCCTTCCGGCGCATTTATCACTCAAACTGGTGGGCACGGCGATTTCCGTCTGATTGGTGAATTACCGCATACGCCATCAGACCCCTTGAGTTATGCCGAACGCGTAGGTATGACGGCGATTGCCGATGGTGCCGATCAGGTGTTACTGCGTGCCAGAGAACAATTGATGCGAGGCGCGTCGCAACTCAAATACATGGCAGGGGGTGGTGTAGCCTCTATGTATGACTCTATCAGTGTGACCGAGGGATCGGTACCAGAGATTCAAGCGGCAGTTACGGCGGCTGAGAATTGGGGTACCTATGTCACCGTCCATGCTTATACGGCACGGGCGGTCACCATGGCGATTAAAGGTGGGGTTAAATGTATCGAACACGGCCAGTTGGTGGATGAGGAGACCGTCCAGTTAATGGCAGAAAAAGGCATTTGGTGGAGCTTGCAACCCTTCCTTGATGACGAGGATGCGGTGCCAATGGCCAGTCCGGCATCACGTGCCAAGCAGCTTGAGATGGTTGCCGGTACTGATACGGCCTATAGGTTGGCGAAAAAATATAACATCAAGACAGCGTGGGGCACCGATACATTATTCGATGCCCGACTGGCAACCCGACAGGGTGCTCAATTGGCCAAGCTGACTCGCTGGTACTCACCGCTTGAAATTCTCAAGATGGCCACCAGCGTTAATGCTGAACTCTGTGCCTTCTCCGGTCCAAGAAACCCGTATCCCGGTAAGTTGGGTGTGGTAGAGAATGACGCACTGGCTGACTTGATTCTGGTTGATGGTGATCCACTGAGTGATATTCAACTCATTGCTCGGCCAGAGAAAGCATTCAGGCTCATTATGAAAGATGGGCAAATCTTCAAAAATACGTTGGGCAGCGATCTGTAGTGACTTTTTATGATCGAATAGCTGTTTTTCTGCCTGTTAACGCCACATTAACTGAGGCCGAATAATGAATGATATGACTTCCCTTAGGAAGCCAGAGTGGTTTTTTTTCAGGGGGTTAGCGAGTACCAACCTGAACTTATGGCGCGGGTCGTTAGTTCTGTTATCGGTTATTGCTCTGAGCGGCTGCACCGGCGTAGCGGCGCCTTCATTTTCATTGGTGGGCTCTTACTTTCCTTCCTGGATGGCGTGCGCTTTTATCGGAATAGTTGTGGCGGTGATGGCTCGCATTCTGTTTATTCGGATGGGTATTGATGAGGTGCTGCCATGGCGGCTGTTGGTGTATGTCTGCCTGGCGCTTGCTGTGGCATTTATCAGTTCCCTATTACTGTTTACACGATGAATGATGAATATGAATAAACTATCAGGGAGTGGGCGTAAGCGGCAACTGGCGCTTATCGTCGCCGGCGTTATCATCGTCGCGGCAGTGATATCAGGCTGGCTTTCCGTGCGGCAGACTACACTGAATCCATTATCTGAAGATGCAGAATTAGGGGCCAGTGTGGTGCATGTTGCCAGTTCGGTACCTGGCCGTATTATCTCGATTAATGTCGTGGAAAACAGCAAAGTTCGGCGGGGTGACCTGCTGTTTACCATCGAGCCGGATCTCTATCGGCTGCAAGTCGCACAGGCGCAAGCTGAATTGCAAATGGCAGAGGCTGCTCGCGATACCCAGCAACGGACGGTGGTCGCTGAACAATCCAATGCCGCGATTACCAATGAACAAATTGTACGGGCGCAAGCCAATCTCAAGTTAGCGACTCAGACATTGGCCCGGCTACAACCTCTGCTCCCTAAAGGTTATGTCACCGCCCAGCAGGTCGATGATGCGGCGACGGCGAAACACGACGCCGAGGTCAGCCTGAAACAGGCATTAAAACAGTCATTTGCTGCGGAGGCTTTAGTCAGCACGACTGCGGCCGCTGAAGCGTTGGTAGTCGCGCGGCGCGCGGCGCTGGCTATTGCTGAACGGGAGCTGGCGAATACACAAGTACGTGCCCCCCATGATGGTCGGGTGGTGGGGCTGACGGTCTCGGCCGGGGAGTTTATCGTCCCGGATCAGGCCATTTTTACCCTTATCAATACTGAACATTGGCATGCCTCGGCCTTTTTCCGTGAAACGGAATTGAAGCATATCAACGTGGGGGATTGCGCTACCGTGTATGTCATGGCGGACAGACAGCGTGCGATTCAGGGGCGAGTTGAGGGGATTGGTTGGGGTGTCAGCTCTGAGGATATGCTGAATATTCCACGTGGTCTGCCTTATGTCCCGAAATCATTAAATTGGGTACGTGTTGTTCAGCGTTTCCCAGTGAGAATCAGTCTGGAAAAACCGCCGGAGGACCTGATGCGAATCGGGGCGACTGCTGTGGTTGTTGTGCGCAATGACGACGGTTGCTGACGGTACGCTCGGTGGCATAATCCGTCAGGCAAAAGCGGATTTAGCCTATTTCCCTGGGCGAGTGGCGATGGCCTGGCGGGTTGCTGCACTCTGTGCATTGATGGCTATGGTTGCCATGGTGTATGGCATCCCGGAATCCGCGATCAGTTGCTATCTGATTATTTTCGTCATGAAACCGGATGGCGTAGAAAGCATGGTGATGGCGATTGCTATCACCATTCTGGTGTCGCTGGTGGTTGGTCTGGTGTTTCTGCTTATTCATTTCACGTTGGAAGCCGCGCCACTGCGCATGGCAGCCTTGATTGTCAGTTCGTTTTTGTTTCTCTATCTTGGCTCAGCCAGTAAGCTCGGTCCGGTGGGGAGTATTATTGCGCTGGTTATTGCGTTTGTGATGACGCTGCTCAGTGATATACCCATGGGTGAGGTAGCAACGCGGGGGCTGTTGTATGCCTGGTTAATGGCGGTTTCCCCGATGTTGCTGATTATTGGCTTTAACCTTTTCTTTGGCCGGGCACCCCAGACGTTATTGCGGGCCAGTTTAGCCGAGCGACTTTTCACCGTAGCCGAGACATTGCGCCAACCCGATGCCACCAATATGGCTAAGCTAACTGAGCTACTACAGGAAGGGCAAAATGAGCATCAACAGCGGGCGCTTTTTGTACGTATCTTCCATCTACGCCCCTCGTCTGAAGCAGCCTGGTTGGAAAGTGCCGTAAAAAGCAGTTATCGCCTGCTATTGGCAACGTCAGCTTTATCTGCTGGCTCACCAGAGAATGAGCGTATTGAACTCGCGGGCTACTGTTGCGATGCGGCACAGGCGATAGCGGCGGGCAATCTTGCTGTTACCCCTCACTTTGCTATTGAGAATGCGGGTGATGAGATCAATGAAATCAGAAACGCACTGCTAGCACTGGCGAATGCGGATAATGGGCAAGATTTGGCTGCCCCGAAATCCTCATTCTTTGCCGCAGATGCACTGACCAATCCTGCTCATCAGCGTTTTGCGCTAAAGACCACCGCCGCCGCCCTAATTTGCTATCTGGTCTATACCGCATTGGATTGGCAGGATATCCATACTGCCATGATCACCTGCTATGTCGCGGCGTTAGGTACCACCGGTGAGACAGTGCATAAACTGGTACTGCGGATTATCGGGTGCTTGATCGGCGCGTTAATGGGGGTTCTGGCGATCATTTTCATTATTCCCTACCTGAGTGATATTGGTCAATTGATGGCGCTGGTGTTTGGCTGCATTCTATTGGCCGCTTGGGTTTCCTGTGGCAGCGAACGTATCGCTTATGCCGGTGTGCAGGTTGGGCTGGCATTCCTGCTGACGGTGTTGCAAGGCTTCGGGCCAAGTACAGATCTGGGGGTGGCACTCGATAGGGTGCTTGGGATCTTACTGGGTAATCTGGTGGTGTATTTGATTTTTACCCGGTTGTGGCCGGTGGCTATTGTAGATGCGGTGCGCATACATATTAGTAACACGTTGACGGGACTGACAAATTTGGCAGCGCTGTCGCCTGATGCACGGCCTGCGGCACTAAGAGAAGCGACAACCATTGAGGCGGAGATTACCCAAGCGCGAGAAGAGCTGGCACTGGTTCCCTTTGAGCCAGCACAATTACGCCCTTCACGAGAAGAGTGCGCACGCTTGTACGCGATACTGGCAGAAATGAGTAAATTGTGCCCAGTGCTGTTTCTACCGACTGAAAAGTCGGCGTCTGATGTGGAACAACTGCGTCAGCTCTCGCTTGTCGGTGACATTACCGCGCAACAAGGCGAGCACGTGCCAGAGAGAGAATCTTCATGGCAGGGGTTATCGCCAGTTGAACTGACTATTGGGCAACGTATAAAAAGACTCGGGGAACTTCTGGGAACTTGATGACATGACGACTCACGCGGTACTGATGGCCAGGATAGCCAAAATGGGCCTTATTTGCACGGCGGCTGGCTTATGCATATTGATTACGGGGTGTGCCACTGAGCGACTTGACCTCGCGCCAGCCTCCTATTCCGAACCTTGGGTCGCGGATGCCAATACGGGCAGTGCTGCGGGCGCGGGTAATTTCTCTGTGCCAGCTAATCCGCTGGTGGCAGAACTTCCTCAGCCACCGGCAATAAAGAGCGGACATCTTTACTCATTACCTGAGCTGATTGATATTGCCCAGAATCAGAATCCAGATACCCGCATTGCCTGGCAGCAAGCGCGACAGGCTGCATTGGCTGTCGGCATGGGGGAGGCGGTATTTTTACCGATCATTTCAGCCAGTGTTATTGGTGGCTACCAGAGTACCAGCACACCGTTACCTTACGCGATTGGCAGCCATAAGGATGTCAATACCTCTGGGAGCGCAGTTGTTCCGGCGCTGGCATTACAGTGGCTTATCTTTGATTTCGGGCAGCGTAGTGCATTACTTGACGCAGCTAAACAAACCTCTTATGCCGCCAATGTTAGCTTTAATGGGATGCATCAGAAGCTAATCTACGATGTCACACGGACTTATTTCCAATATGGTGCCGCGCAGACCCAGAGGCAGATAGCAGAGCAAACGCTGAAAAATAGCTTAAAGATTCAAGATGCTGCCGAACAACGTCAAAAAAATGGTATTGCCACCACCGTCGAAGTGGCGTTGGCGCGCCAACAGGTGGCACAGTCTGAACTGCGCCGCGTGATGACAAAAGGTACGGAACGTGATGCTTATCAGGCATTACTGGGGGCGATGGGGGTTTCTCCCTCATTAGATATCAACATCGCTTATGCCGAAGACCGCGCTTTGCCAGATGTTGCCAGCACGCCGACCGAAAATATGATTCGTCTGGCCCTTTCCCAGCGGCCTGATGTGTTAGCCAGCTATGCGGCGGTAGAAGCTGCCAAGGCAGGTATCAAAGCCACTGAGGCCGACTTTTTGCCAAAAGTCTATCTTGCCGGAGCAGTCGCAGGCGGTGATGGGCGCTTTGATATTCAGGGTCTACCTGGGATTAGCCAGCAGACTTCATCCTCTAGCATTTTGGTGGGGGTCAGTGTTCCTCTTTACGATGGCGGGATACGGGCGGCGCGGGTCAAAGAGGCGGAGTCTCGTGCGGCAGTTGCAGCGGAAGGATTTAAGAAAACTCAGGAGTTGGCGGTGCGTGAAATCGTGGTGGCGGCGGATACTTTGCACTCGGCACTTGAGTCTAATCAGGCGGCACTCAATCTGGTGAAAACGTCATTTATCACCTATGACGCTGCACTGGAATCTTATCGTAATGGTGTAGGTACCATCACGGTCGCTAACGAAGCGGCCAATGGCTTGTTGAATGCACAACAGATGAGTACCGATGCCCACGCCGCTTCGCTGGTCGCCGCTGCCAATCTGGCTTTTGTGATGGGTAAAATGACAAATACCTCACAACCTCTTGAGTTGCTTCATTAATCATAGAAATAAAGGGGCTTTCTTTTGGCGATAGGGGATGTCATTCAGGGGGTTGCACAAATTAACACAGGAGATGATAACCCATTAATGACATAGAGGTTTTTATCTATATTTTTTACACTGACAAAATACTGTACATCATCACGTGTTGTCTGAATGAATTTCGACCAGACATTATCTGGAACATCATCAATAGCTCTTATAATTTGAGTGGTGAAGTTGACTGTATAAACACCGTTATTATCCAAGGTGGTGTAGTTGAATGGCAGAGCGCGATTTAATATATATGATGATGTTTTATCCTGCGCCGTTCCGGTGAGTTTTATAAAACCATCACCATTGCGGGATAAAAAGATACTCATATCTGCCAGTAATGAAACAGAATCATAGGTATTAATGTTTTTTTCAGGTATAGCTCAGAATCGCACTGTAAAACAACTTTAGGCAATAGTTGATAGACCCAGAAAATGGCGACGGCAGCTAATATCGTCAGGTAAACCACGGTAAGGTAACCTTTTTTTCATCGTGCTTCTCCCGAGTTAATCCTGATCGTTCTGCAAGAAGGGTAATCACTGTCTTCTTTTTTTGCACAGATACCAATAAAGGTAAGTTGATTAAATTTATAATAATTACTTCCTTTTAGATAAAAAATCTCGTTATTATCATTTTTGCAGTCTATTTCATCTTAATGTAAATCGTTTTTAACGTGGTTGATTAGCTGCTCAGTGGCAGGATAGGTGGAGTTGTTCTTAACATACAACATGCATTTCCCAATTCTACCGGCAAGTACATGGCTTTTCTTATTAATGATGATCTCAGCGAGTTATAATAAATTTTGAATGTAGTTATAGTGAGCGCATATTTAAACTTTAAATAATTTATTGTCAATTTGTATTTTTAGGGAATGGCTGAGTGCGGTTTAAGTTTTTTTTGAATTCCGATATTAAAAAATGTACAAGCTACTATTGGCTATATTTTAAGATGTATAGCATCTTCCTTTATTTAATTTTTGGAGTAAAAAACTATATATCTGCTAATTTGTGGCGTATGTTGCCGCATTGTTGATCTTGAAATAGAATAAATGCTGTTTTTAGGGTGTTTGTTGTAGTTGTCATTAGGTGTGTTTAGGTGTCATCGATACGATTTAAATTTTTATGTTGAGAATTACCGAGATACCAGCAGATCTCCCAAGAGGGTTTATGAACAAATGCGTTATGGTGGTTATTCATAAAAAAATATCTTTTTCTCTTTAGCATTGCAATCTGAACTATCCAAGCATTTAGATAAGATAACTGAATTAATACTTAATGATTCTCTATTATTCTGGCTAAAAAACACAAGTATTAAAGCTGGTTTCAAAGCAGGATACACAACGCTATTGTGAACGCCATGTTCGGGATACTCAGGGTAACAAAAACATACATTATTTATTGTGTTCTTGAATGATAGTCAGGGTTTAGCTGCCGACGGTAAATTACCTAATAATAACCCAGGCATTATATATGGTAATTATAGTAATAATATAATTGACGATATAATCCAGAGTACTATTGGTTTACTGGAGGGAAAAGAGTTACAAGCTGAAAGTAATGCAATGAGTTACCCGGCCAGTGAGAACGCACTCATGGGCAAGGAACGCACCGTTATGTGTTATTTAAAGTTAGGTATTAACCCAGTGACTATAGCCCAGATAATCAAGCTCAGCATCAAAACGGTTAATGCACATAATAACTCAATAATGAAAAAGATAAAAATGGGAAAAAGAATACAATCGTATCGTTTTCATATTAATGAGGCGTGTTTGGCGTAATCTAGATGGTGCCAAAATCAAGAGAGTTTTTTTGTCGATAATTTGGGACTTGTCGCTACGATGGTACAGCTCTCTTTTAACCTTCGTTCTGAATCCACCGGACCGTACAGCATTATGCTGACGAGGTAAATTGATGGGTATCGGAGTAGTGAGGGGCGGATTTTTCTGGCAAATGCCAGGTTTGGCTGTATTAAAAATGATCGCCCAGTGATGATTTTCATAGGATTAGTCTTGCTGAGGCGAGCTGATTAAGTGATCAATATCAACTTATTGACCTATGTAATTGATTTTATACATTTATCACCTAGCTATACACTTAGCGTGGCTGACGCTGGAGAGAGTCAACTCCGTACAACCGAAACCGGATTGTTCTCGGATATCATTTTTTACTTGTATTACCAACTGCGTTGATAATCGTATTTTTCGCTGCACAGCAGTTTCTCATCGGTATAAATCTGCCACATACCTCTATTTTCTGGTACTGCATGTATCATTCAATGAAATTATATATCGATAAGTCATTTTTACGTTATTAACAGTTAACTGATTCATTGTGATAACCGTTAGGTTCCTCTTTATCCCTCTTTGTTGTGAAATACTCTGGCGTCAGATCACACTCTTAAAAAAATAAAATGTAGGACCATTCCTACAATGCATTTCGTGCAGTCTTGGTTTAAATTTCATGATGATTTTTAACGTGCTAAGGCACAAGGATTTTTTCTTACCTAACAAGAAACTTCTTATTCTTCAATGTGATGTTGCATTTTTTCTGAAATGCTAATAGTTACATTTTGTAACATTTAACCCATTGGTGTTACCTGGCTAATGTTTTTACACTGCCGCCACTGGGTATTTAATCGATATACTTATGTGTGTGAAAAATACCTGTCAGATACTGTGTTATGCCATCCTGCGAATGCGAAGGTTATCTACGAACAATTATTTTCCTTAATTTCATTGCCACGGTTTATTGGTGAGCGATGGCTATTGTTCCAGGTGATGCCGATTATTTTTACGCATCTTTTCAGGGGTGGATTTCCTAAATTCCCGTCCTCTAACAAGGAAAGTCAATGGCCTCGTCAAGCTTCCAAAATGAGATACCCAAAGCGCGTATTAATATTAAATTAGACCTCCACACCGGCGGTGCCCAGAAGAAAGTCGAACTACCTTTAAAACTTCTGGTGATGGGCGATTACAGCAACGGTCAGGAACAGCGTCCGCTGTCCGAACGTGAAAAGCTTAATATCAATAAAAATAATTTCAACAGCGTGTTGGCCGAGTTCCAACCGAGCCTGAAATTAACGGTGCCTGATACTTTGGCAGGGGATAATACCGATACCGCCGTATCTCTGACCTTCAACGACATGAAAGATTTCGAGCCGGAAAGTGTCGCCCGTCAAATCCCACAACTGCGTGCCTTGCTGGCAATGCGCAATCTGCTGCGTGATCTCAAGTCCAATTTGCTGGACAACGCCACCTTCCGCCGTGAGCTGGAAAACATCCTCAAAGACGAAGCATTGAGCGATGAGCTGCGTGCTGAACTGGCGGCATTGGCCCCCAAAGACTGTTAATCGCCGGATTGGCTGCTTGTAGAAAGAAGAAAAGGAACATGCTGATGTCTGTACAGGAAAACAGTGCGCAGGGTACTGCGACGACCGTATTAGAGAAAAACCGTCCCGTAGCCCAGGGGGTTTATGCCTCTTTATTTGAAAAAATCAACCTGAGCCCAGTCTCCTCATTGACGGGTCTGGATGCTTTCCAGAACAACGATACCATGGCGGATGCCACTACTGATGAGCGTGTCACTGCCGCCGTCAGTGTCTTTTTAGACCTGCTGAAGCAGTCGTCGAAAAAAGTGGAAAAGCTGGATAAAACCCTGCTGGATGGCCACATTGCGGCGCTGGATGATCAAATCAGTCGCCAGTTGGATGCGGTGATGCATCACCCTGATTTCCAACGGGTGGAGTCGACCTGGCGTGGCGTGAAATCCCTTATCGATCAAACCGATTTCCGTCAAAACGTGCGTATCGAACTGCTGGATATCAGTAAAGATCATCTGGTGCAGGATTTTGAAGACGCCCCTGAAATCGTGCAAAGCGGTCTCTACACCCAGACTTACATTCAGGAATACGACACCCCCGGTGGCGAACCGATTGCCGCCGCTATCTCCAACTACGAGTTCGACCGTAGCCCGCAAGATATCGCGCTATTGCGCAATATCTCCAAGGTCGCCGCGGCAGCCCATATGCCGTTTATTGGCTCAGTGGGTCCAGAGTTCTTTGGTAAAGAGAACATGGAAGAAGTGGCCGCCATCAAAGATATCGGTAACTACTTTGACCGTGCCGAATACATCAAGTGGAAAGCCTTCCGCGACTCAGATGATTCCCGCTATATCGGCCTGACCATGCCGCGCGTGCTGGGGCGCTTACCTTACGGCCCGGACACGGTGCCGGTACGCAGCTTTAACTACGTAGAGCAGGTGAAAGGGCCGGACCATGACCGTTATCTGTGGACCAACGCCTCGTTTGCCTTTGCCGCCAATATGGTGAAAAGCTTCATCAAAAACGGCTGGTGTGTGCAGATCCGTGGCCCGCAGGCCGGTGGCGCGGTGACCAACCTGCCTATTCACCTGTACGATTTGGGTACCGGTAATCAGGTCAAAATCCCGTCAGAAGTGATGATCCCGGAAACGCGCGAATTTGAGTTTGCCAATCTGGGCTTTATTCCGCTGTCGTACTACAAAAACCGTGATTACTCGTGCTTCTTCTCGGCCAACTCTGCCCAGAAGCCTGCGCTGTATGACACCGCTGATGCCACTGCCAACAGCCGTATTAATGCCCGCTTGCCATACATCTTCTTGCTGTCACGCATTGCCCATTACCTGAAGCTTATTCAGCGCGAGAACATCGGCACCACCAAAGACCGCCGTCTGTTGGAGCTGGAGCTGAATAACTGGATCCGTGGGTTGGTGACGGAAATGACTGATCCGGGTGATGACTTGCAGGCTTCCCATCCGCTGCGTGATGCAAAAGTCACGGTGGAAGATATCGAAGACAACCCCGGTTTCTTCCGCGTGAAGCTGTATGCTGTGCCGCACTTCCAGGTTGAAGGTATGGACGTGAATCTGTCATTGGTTTCCCAGATGCCGAAGGCGAAAGCCTGATTGTCATCATTTTTCAAACTGCAGCATTGTTGGCTACGCCCATTCACCCCAGTCAATGACCGGGGTGAATGCCCTTGCCGTAATTTGAAATTTATCGGGCATGATTGTACGCAAGGAAGTACCCATGAAGATTGAACGTCCTCTGTGGACTCGCGGAGTTTTGATTTCCCCGCAGCAATTTCAACAACAGGCTTCTTGGGAGGCCTGGACCAATGAATGCATCGCACAAATGGGCGTCATGCATCCCTGGGGAGTCCTTCAGGCCACTTTTGCATTAGATGCATTGGCTCAGGGCCGCCTGAAAGCAGAACGTTTGCACCTTCGTTTTCAGGACGGTGTCCTGGTGGACACCGATTGTGCTGATGTGTTGCCCCCGACACTGACACTGGCCGCCAATCTGCCGCCGGAGGCCACCGAAGCCACGGTTATGCTGGCGATGCCACAACTGTATGCCAACGGGGGGAACTGTCTGCAACCCGATGAGCGGGGCGAACGGCCCGTGCGCCATCGTCAGGCCTGGCGCGATGTACAAAATCAGTATGGGGATGATAAAAAGCAGGTCGCGGTGATGTACCACCAACTGACCCTGCGGTTGGACAGTCAGGAAAACGGCGATTATCAGGTCTGCCCGGTGGCGCGTTTGCTGCGGGATGCGCAAGGTCGCTGGACACTGGACCCACGTTTTATCCCGCCTATGCTGAGCCTGCAGGCCAGTGCCTGGTGTGGCGAACAGTTGGAATTACTGATGGTGCAGCTTCGGGCGCGTTTACAGCGACTGATGGGCATGCGCCGGGAAAGCAATGCACGAATGGCCGATTTTGCTGTCGCGGATGTGTCGCTGTTCTGGCTGCTCAATGCCCTTAACAGCGCTGAACCGGTGCTGGGGAATTTTCAGCGTTATCCACAGATCCACCCAGAACGGCTGTATCAGGAACTGGCAAGACTGGCGGGCAGTTTGCTAACGTTTTCCCTTGAACACGAGGTGACAGCGATCCCAGCCTATCAGCATGAACACCTGACCCGCGTCTTTCCTCCCTTATTTGCTTTGCTGAATATTCTGCTGGAAGCCAGCCTCCCTTCTCGGGTGGTGGCGATTGAGCTGGAGCATGAACCGCGTATCAATCAGTGGCGAGCGACCCTGCGTGATCCTCGCTTGCGTGAGGGGGCCGATTTCTATCTGTCGGTACGTTCCACTCTGTCTTCAGCGCAGTTACAAACCCAGTTCCCGCAGTTGTGTAAAGCCGGAGCGCCGGATGATGTCGGTAATGTGGTGAATGTTGCACTGAGCGGGATCCCATTGCGTCCCCTGAGCCATGTCCCTGCCGCCATCCCCTTGCGCCTGGAAAATCAGTATTTCTCCCTTGATCTCAGCCACCCTGCTGCGAAGCAGATGATGGAGGCAGGGGCTTGTGTGTTCTATGTGCCTGGTACGCTGGGTGAGATCCAACTGGAATTGTTTGCGGTGTTGCGCGCATGAACCATCAAATAACTGAACACTCCCCTACGGGGAATATTGATGCATTACTACAGGATACCTGGCTGCAGGTGATCAGCCTGCGTCAGGGAATGGCCTGCTCCGAAGGTGAAGGGCAGGCATTTTGGCAACGCTGTGTTGCAGACATTGAACGTGTCCATCAGGCGCTGAAAGACGCCGGCCACAGCGAACAAAGTTGCCAGCACATCAGGTACGCACAATGTGCTCTGCTGGATGAAACTGTGAAAGGCCGCGGTGTACAGGATGATGCCTACTTTGTGTGGTGTCACTCGCCCTTGCAGGCGCATTTTTTCAACACTCTAGATGCCGGTAACCAGCTTTATGAGCAGATGCGCACCGTGTTGCGTGAGCCCGCACCAGATAGTGCAGTACTGACCTGTTTTCACCGGGTGTTGATGTTGGGGTTCCTCGGGGGATATCGCTCTATTGCGGTACCTGAACGGGAACAACTGGTCAGCCAACTGACCGCACGGGTACCGGCGTTCAGCTTTTCACCATCACGTGGGATCTTGGCAACTGCCTCATCCCGTAACCGTCTTGGGGTCTGGCTGCGTTACTGGCCAGTGCGACTGGGGTTGGCTGCGCTGATGGTCGCGCTGCTGTGGTGGGGTCTTGACCACTGGCTATCTGGTTTGTTACCGACATTGTTACCGGGGCCAATGTGATGAGTCCGCTGTGGCGATATGGGTTATGGCTATGGGCGGGTCTTCTGGCGGTCATATTGTGTCTGGCGTTCCTGCCTTTCTCTCTGTTAGTCGGCTGGCTTATGCTGTTGCTGGTTGCCCTTATTTGCTTGGTGGGAATAGGGCGGGCTAGACGTCAACCGAACATGGCATTCTCTGAACCGCTATTCTCCCTACCATCCGAAAATCCGCTTCCACCTGAAAACCACCGTTTACCGGTGGTGCTGGTCTGTGGTGATGGTCTGGCATCATTATTTGGCACCGAGAGGATGCTGCAGACTGCGCAAGGCTGCTGGCTGCGAGTGGATGAGATAAACAGCCTACAACTGTTTACCCGACAGCTTCTGTGGCAGCGGCCTGAATGGGCCTCTCAGTTGGCGGTGATGGTGGTGGTGAATCCACAGCAACGCAGCGATGAGCGCCTGCTGGCCACCGATCTGCAAGAGCTGCGCTGGCAACTGATGCAACTGCGTAGCGATAGCCGCCATCACATTCCCTTGCTGGTGAGTAGCACGGTGGCCACACTGATGGCCCATGATGCGGTTTGGTTGTCACAACAGCAAACTCCGCCGCTGACGCTCTGGTCAACCATCTCGACGCCGGGATCTCTGGCCGACTGGCAGCGCGCACAAAGCAATGTTGTACAGGCGGAACGACTGAAACAGACGGTGTTGTTCAGCTGCCATCATGACTGGCTGAAAGCACAAGTGCTCCCGGTGTTGCAGGCGCGCAATGAGGATGTGGCACCGGTCTCTGTACAGCAGATTATTCAGCAGCAGGTTGCTGGTCTGCCAGATATAGAGCAAAGCTCCCTCTGGCAACATTGGCTAACCGCCCATACCTCGCTGAGACAGGTGTCCGGTTGGCATCCACCGTCGACGGCTGCGCATGACGTCTTGCCTTTGCCAGATTTTGTCTTTTCAACACTTCCCCTCGGCAGTGGTGTGTCGTCACGTCGCCGGGTGCTGCGCCATGGCGTCACTTTACTGACCCTGGCGGCAATAGTGGCTTTGTACAGCAGTGCCTGGCAAAACCGACAATTGTTGCACCGTGTGAGTTTTGATATTCGCCATTACCACAGCATAGCCATGACGGATTATGGCCCAAAAGCAAAAGCTGTTGAGGTATTACGCCATGATGCTGCACAGCTCAATGAGTGGTTCCGTAATGGTGAACCACTGCGTATGGGATTGGGGCTGTATCAGGGGGAACGTCTGCACCAGCCTCTACTCGATGCTGTTCAAGCCTATATCCCACCGCCAGCGATAGAGGAAGTGGGTGTAGCAACAACGGTGCGCCTCGACGCGCTGTCGTTATTTGATACGGGCAAGTTCCAGCTCAAACCGGGCAGTACCAAAATGCTGGTCAACGCGCTTATCGACATTAAAGCCAAACCGGGCTGGCTGATAGTGGTTGCAGGGCATACCGATATTACGGGTGATGCCGACGCTAATCAGACGCTGTCACTTAAACGCGCAGAAGCACTGCGTGACTGGATGCTCTCAACCAGTGACGTCTCACCCACCTGCTTTGCGGTTCAGGGCTACGGGGCGACACGCCCGATTGCAACAAATGACACTGCGGAAGGCCGTGCGCTCAACCGTCGTGTCGATATTAGTTTGGTGCCGCAGGTTGATGCCTGCAAAGCACCAGCCCCCAAGACTCATCAAATGATTGATGAGTGATTAACCTAGAAATGGAGAAGTAACCCATGGCAATTCCAGTCTATCTGTGGCTGAAAGATGATGGCGGCGCGGACATTAAAGGTTCCGTAGATGTTAAAGATCGCGAAGGCAGTATTGAGATCGTGGCACAGGAACATAACCTGTATATCCCGACAGACAACAACACGGGCAAGCTGACCGGCACCCGTATCCATACCCCGTTCCTGTTCACCAAGGAAATCGATTCTTCCAGCCCGTACCTGTACAAAGCGGTAACCACCGGCCAGACCCTGAAATCCGCTGAGTTCAAATGGTATCGCATTAACGATGCGGGCCAGGAAGTGGAATATTTCAATACCAAGCTTGAGAACGTGAAACTGGTGAAAGTGGCACCGAAGATGCACGACATCAAGGATCCGGCCAAAGAGAAACACAATCACCTCGAAGCCATTGAGCTGCGTTACGAAAAAATCACCTGGACTTACAAAGACGGCAACATCATTCATTCCGATTCCTGGAACGAACGTACCACTGCGTAAGATCTTACAGCAGGCGGTTCGCCGTCTGCTTTTTGTGTTTTTAGCTCAGTATCGGGGTATCGGTATTCAGCCAAACGCACACACATTTTATCAGATGACCTTATGGGCCTTGGTTTATGGCTATGGGCGGTAGCGTGCCCGACGCCAGCTTCATCTGGCTATTTTACTTGCCATTTTGCACCTGGGCAGTGCTCGGGCCATCACGTACTGCGTGTACGCTCCGGGCCTTGCGCGCTGTCCGTGTTCAAACTGACGGCGACAATAACGCCAGTGAAACCGGCTAACGTATCAGGTTTCGCATACAAGGAAGAGAATTTATGACAACGCATTCAGCACACTTATTACGTCGGTTAAATCCCTATTGCGCGCAGGCACTGGCCGGTGCTGCAACCCTGTGTCAGACCCGTGCCCATGCCGAGATAACCGTTGAACATTGGTTGTTGAAACTGCTGGAACAGGGTGAAGGCGATATTACGGTGATTGCCCGTCGTTATGAGTGGGACATGGACAGCCTGTGGCAGGGGTTGCTGGCCCATCTGGATACTTTGCCGCGCACGGTGCAGGGCAAACCTCAGTTGTCAGCCGCGTTACAGCAACTGATCAAAAGTGCCTGGCTGGATGCCTCGTTGCAGGAAAATGCTGATGCGGTGCGTTCCGCCCATCTGTTATCTGCTCTGATAAATTCGCCATCATTATTGGCCGCCGATGCCGCCTGGCCGTTGCTCAGCCTGAGCACCACCCAGTTACACCGCCTGTTACCTTTGCTGGACAGCCAATCCGACGAACGTCCCGAGGTTCAGCAGGCTGCGGCACTGGCAGACAGCCCGGTCAATCTGACCAATGAGGCAGCGACTACTACCTCTATCAGTGGCCAGCCGCAACTCAATGACGCCCTGCAAGCGGCGCTGGATAAATTTACCCTCGATGTTACTGCTAAAGCGAAAACCGGGCAGATTGACCCGATTTTTGGTCGCGACAGCGAGATCCGCCAGATGGTCGACATCCTGTCGCGCCGCCGTAAAAACAACCCGATTCTGGTCGGTGAACCGGGTGTGGGTAAAACCGCCTTGGTTGAAGGGCTGGCGCTGCGCATTGCCGAAGGTAACGTGCCGGATAGCCTGAAAACCGTCAGCCTGCGCACCCTGGACTTGGGCCTGTTGCAAGCCGGGGCTGGGGTCAAAGGTGAGTTCGAGCAGCGGCTGAAAAATGTTATCGAGGCGGTACAACAATCGCCAACACCGGTGTTGCTGTTTATCGACGAAGCCCACACCATCATCGGTGCCGGTAATCAGGCCGGTGGCGCAGATGCCGCCAACCTGCTGAAACCGGCACTGGCGCGTGGCGAGTTGCGCACCATCGCTGCCACCACCTGGTCGGAGTACAAACAGTATTTTGAGCGTGATGCCGCATTAGAACGCCGCTTCCAGATGGTGAAAGTTGACGAGCCGGACGACGCCAAAGCCAGCCTGATGCTGCGCGGCTTAAAGGGCCGCTACGCCCAGCACCACGGCGTGCATATTCTGGATTCTGCTATTACCGCTGCGGTTACCCTGTCGCGGCGCTTCCTGACCGGTCGCCAACTGCCGGATAAAGCGGTGGACCTGCTCGATACTGCCGGTGCCCGCGTGCGCATGAGCATCGACACGCTACCCGAAGCGCTGATGGAAATTAACGCCGAACTGGCTGCATTGGCGATGGAGCAACAGGCCATCGAACAGGATTTGCTCCTGCTGCCGAGTATCGGTTCAACCCGCTTATCTGAGATTGAGCAACGCCGCGCAGAACTGCTGGTTGGGCAGCAAACGCTTGAACAGCAATATGCAGCAGAGAAACGCCTCACCGCCCTGATTATCGACGCGCGTCAGGATATCGCCAACGCGGCACATCTGGCCAGGTTGCAGGAAGAGTTAAGTCAGATTCAGGGTAATGCGCCGCTGCTGTCGCTGGATGTTGATGTGCGCACGGTGGCAACGGTTATCGCCGATTGGACCGGCGTGCCGTTGAGCAGCCTGCTGAAAGACGAACAGACCGATTTATTGCAACTGGAAAACCACCTCGCGACCCGCGTGGTCGGTCAGGATGCGGCGCTGGTTGAGATGGCACAACGCCTGCGCGCCGCCAAAACCGGCCTGACGTCCGAAAATGGCCCGCTGGGGGTGTTCCTGCTGGTTGGCCCCAGTGGGGTGGGCAAAACCGAGACTGCGCTGGCACTGGCCGACACACTGTTCGGTGGCGAGAAATCGCTGATCACCATCAACATGTCTGAATATCAGGAGGCGCACACCGTTTCTCAGTTGAAAGGTTCGCCACCGGGCTATGTCGGTTACGGTCAGGGCGGCATTCTGACCGAGGCGGTGCGCAAGCGCCCGTACAGCGTGGTGCTGCTTGACGAAGTTGAGAAAGCGCACGCTGATGTCATTAACCTGTTCTATCAGGTATTTGACCGTGGCTTTATGCGCGACGGTGAAGGGCGCGAAATTGATTTTCGTAACACCGTGATCCTGATGACCGCCAATCTGGGCAGTGATCATCTGATGCAGTTACTGGATGAACAACCGGAAGCGACCCATAGCGATCTGCATGAACTGCTGCGCCCGATCCTACGTGACCACTTCCAGCCCGCCTTGCTGGCCCGCTTCCAGACCCTGATCTACCGCCCACTGGATGCCACCGCGTTGCGTACCATCGTCGAGATGAAACTGGCACAGGTCGCTAAACGCCTGAACAAACATTACGGCTTGCACTGCTCGATTGAAGAAAGCCTGTACGACACGCTAGTCGCCGCCTGCCTGCTGCCGGACACTGGCGCGCGCAACATCGATAGCCTGCTCAATCAGCAGATTTTACCGGTGCTGAGCCAACAACTGTTAAGCCGCATGAGTGAGCAACAGCGCACCACCTCGCTGACCTTGGGCTGGGATGAAGCCGACGGCATTACCCTTGAATTTGAAGGAGGCGAAAAATGAATACCTCTCTCCCTGCTATTCGGTTTGACCATAGCCACCACAAACTGGTGGCCCGCGACAGCACGGCCTCTGTTGATGTACTGGGCTTTGAAGGTCACGAAAGTTTAAGCCAGCCGTTCTGTTACGACATTCAATTCACCAGCGCAGACAAGGCGATTGACCCGGCCACGATGCTGATGCAGGACGCGTCACTGACATTGGCGGCCCCGGTGGCCGAAGCCTTTGGCGTGACGGTTCAGCAGACCCAGCGGGTGATCCACGGCGTGGTGACCGGATTTAAACGCCTGTCTGCTTCAAAAGATGAATGCCGTTACGAACTGAGTCTGCAACCGCGGTTGGCTTTGTTGTCGCGCAGCCATCAGAACGGGATTTATCAGGACATGTCGGTGCCGCAGATTGTGGAAAAAATTCTGCGTGAGCGCCATGACATGCGCGGTCAGGATTTTGTCTTCACGCTGGCCCGTGAATATCCGCGCCGCGAGCAGGTGATGCAATACGGCGAAGATGACCTGACCTTTATCAGCCGCCTGCTGGCGGAAGTGGGGATCTGGTTTCGTTTTACCGCTGACCCCAAGCTTAATATTGATGTGGTGGAGTTTTACGACGACCAACGTTTTTACCCGCCAGGGCTGACGCTACAAGCGGTGCCACCTTCGGGAATGCACGACAGCGGCGTGGAGTCGGTCTGGGACTTGTCCAGTGCTCATCAGGTGGTTGAAAAATCGGTCAGTACCGGCGATTACAACTACCGCACCGCCACTGCCGATATGACGGCCGGGGCCGATATCACTCGGGGTGATACCACCACCTACGGCGAAGCTTATCATTACGCCGATAACTACCTGACCGCAGGCAGCGAAGGGCGTGAGCCGGAAAGTGAAAGTGGGGCGTTTTATGCCCGCCTGCGCCATGAACGTTACCTGAACAATCAGGCGCGCTTTTCGGGGGTAGCCAATGCGGCGACACTGGGGCCGGGTCAGGAACTGAAAGTCACCGGAAACGATGTGCCGGCACAGTTTGGTAAAGGGGTGATAATCACCCGCATCACCAGCTATGCCCGCCGTGACCGCAGCTATGAAGTGCATTTTGAGGCCATCCCTTACTCCGAAGATTATTGCTTCCGTCCAGCACTTATCCGCAAGCCGACCATGGCCGGGACCTTGCCGGCGCGGGTGACCAGTACCACGGCGAACGACACTTATGGTCATATCGACAAAGACGGGCGCTACCGTGTCAACCTGATGTTCGACCGTGACAGTTGGGAGTCGGGTTACGAAAGCTTGTGGGTTCGTCAGGCTCGACCGTATGCGGGTGACACCTACGGTCTGCACCTGCCGCTGCTGGCGGGCACCGAAGTGGCGATTGCGTTTGAGGATGGCAACCCGGACCGGCCGTATATTGCCTCTGTGTTGCACGACTCGGCGCACGGCGACCATGTCACCATCAGCAATTACAAACGCAACGTACTGCGTACTCCGTCGAATAACAAACTGCGCCTTGAGGATGAACGGGGTAAAGAGCACATCAAGCTCAGCACCGAATACGGCGGCAAAAGCCAACTGAATCTGGGGCATTTGGTTGATAACGAGAAACAGCCACGGGGTGAAGGTTTTGAGCTGCGTACCGACAGTTTTGGTGCATTGCGTGCAGAAAAGGGCCTCTTTATCAGTGCCGACGGTCAGGCCAAAGCTCAGGGGCAGGTGCTGGAGATGGCGCAACCTATCAGTCTGATGAAAGGTGCACTAAACCAGATGACGGAATGGGGAAGCATTACTCAGACGCATCATAATTTCCCGCCAGAGAACAGCAGTTTGAAGCAGCTTTTGACTGACTCAACCCAGCTTAAAGGTCCTGTCTTGCTGATGAGTGCGCCACAAGGTATTGGCGCGGTTACGCCAGAAAGTCTGTTGCTGCAAAGTGGCAAAGCAATGTATCTGCAAAGTCAGGGGGAAATAAACCTGACCAGCTCTCAGCGATTTTCGGCAAATGCCTCCCAAGCGGTTTCTCTGCTTTCACAACAGGAAGGGATGCGGCTGGTCTCAGGCAAAGGGCCATTAGAAGTTGAGTCACACGGCGATGTACTTTCCCTGACAGCATTAAAAGATGTCACTGTCCAGTCAACTCAAGGGCATCTGCAATTGACCGCCAAGAACGGCATTACACTGGGGTGCGGTGGGGCATATATCCGTTTAACACCACAGGGTGAAATTGAAATCCACGGGCCAGGACTATTAAGCCTCAAAGGGATGCATAAAATGGAGTCCCCGGCGAGCCAGGATTTCCCATTGCCAGAATTACCCAATTCGGTGTGTAAAGAGTGCCTTAAAAAGGCACAGGCACTCGCGCAAGGCTTTGTGCCAAGGAGCGCATAACAATGAATAACGAGCAGGTTATTAAGTGGGTTGAATTAATTGAGTCATCCTGTAGCGATTTAAAAATAAAACACATCGATATGATTATCGATCAGGCGGGAAGTGACTTTTCGTTGCTCCCGACACTCACAAACTTTGAAACTGCCATTCAATGGGACTCTCTGTTTAAAGACCTTCCTGAAGAAATACTTTTGGAGGATGCGCCGTTGTTGATCCGTATCGATCTCGACAATACGCTACAGCGGCAATGGATGATTGAATTGGCCATGCAGTTAGCCGGGACAGGGCAATTATTAATGCTCTGTTCGGTCTGGCCCTTCGCCAGTCTCGCTGATTACTTAACTCGCTGTACTAACGTGGTCTGTGGCAGCCAGGAGGGGATTTTTCGGTTCTATGACTCCCGGATTTTTCCTTTGCTATTTTCGCATATTCTCGATGCCAACCAGCAAGCTCATCTTCTGCGCCCGGCTATTTTTTGGAGCTGGCTGGACAGAGATAGCCAACCCCGTCAAATCGCAGGGAATGGCGCATTGCTCAAACGTGAGGAGGAGATATCTATGCTGATCCTCGACGACAGGCAACTGGAAAATTTAATGTGTGTCTGTGACGTGAACCTATTACTCAGACACCTCACTGTTCCAGATACCTTAACAATGGGGCAGGAAACATTGTTCTCTGTTTGTTACGAGGGAATGATGGCGGCCACGGAGGCAGGGTTATTGATGGATGACGAAAGGGAGGATTTCGTCAAGCAACGCCTCTTGGGAACAGTGACATGAAACTCAACAAATTCAGCCTGCTGGCGGGGCTTTTTCTGCTCTCAGCATGTACCCAGCCCGGAGCTGAAGCACAGGGCGGCGGGGGCGGTACCATCGAAGCCATCAACCACACCCATTGGGCTATCAATAACTTCAGTGTCGACGGTCAGTCGGGCATCGATATTATCGGCCCTTATCAGGGAGGCGGTGGCGGGTGTTGCTATGGTGTACCGGGGCAGTGGCGACCGGGAATGACGGTCAGAGTTGACTGGGAGACCGGGATGGGTGGCTCAAAAGGTGCTCCAGGTTTTGACGAATGGGATAAGTATTTAGAATGGGAAAAAAAAATGAAAGCCCATAATCGTCAGCATAGCAAAATCGTACCCGTACCTGATTACACCGGGCAAAAAACCTGCGGTATCACGGTACACTTTATGCCTTGTGACGAGGTAAAAGTCACCACTTCCTGTGCCACCTACAACAGCCCTAACTACCCAATTAAAGAGCCGCTGAAGATGCCGGAGCCAAAAGACTGTCCGAAATAAGTATCCCAGAGGACTCTTCATCCTATTAACCTACTGATAAAACGGTGCTTATGATTTCCTGATTTCTTGGTGAGCGGTAAATCCTAAGCCACGTGTTGTTCATCAGTCTTACCTCAACGGAAGGAACAGTGACATGAAACTCGACAAATTCAGCCTGCTGGCAGGGCTTTTTCTGCTCTCAGCATGTACCCAGCCCGGCGCTGAAGCACAGGGCGGCGGGGGCGGTACCATCGAAGCCATCAACCACACCCATTGGGCCATCAACAACTTCAGTGTTGATGGTCAGTCCGGCATTGATGCCATCGGCCCTTATCAGGGAGGGGGCGGCGGTTGCTGCTATGGTGTACCGGGGCCATGGCGACCGGGAATGACAGTCAGAATTGACTGGGAAAGTGGTGAAAGCAGTATGAAGGGATTTCCAGGGTTCGGTGATGATGCTAAGTATTTGGCATGGGAAAAAAAATGAGTGCCAATAACCGGCAGCATAGCAAAGTGGTACCTGTGCCCGACTATACCGGGCAAGAAACCTGCGGTATCACAGTACATTTTATGCCTTGTGACGAGGTAAAAGTTACCACTTCCTGTGCCACCTACAACAGTCCTAATTACCCGATTAAAGAACCGCTGAAGATGCCGGAGCCTAAAGTATGTCCGAAATAAGTCTCTCGGTTAACGACTTATCCCTTAACTAATTGATAAAACAGCGTTTATGATTTCCTGATTTCTTGGCGAGCGGTAAATCCTAAGCCACGTGTATTCATCAGTCTTACCTCAACGGAAGGAACAGTGACATGAAACTCAACAAATTCAGCCTGCTGGCGGGGCTTTTTCTGCTCTCAGCATGTACCCAGCCCGGCGCTGAAGCACAGGGCGGCGGGGGCGGCACCATCGAAGCCATCAATCACACTCATTGGGCTATTAATAACTTCAGCGTCGATGGCCAGTCGGGCATCGACATTATCGGCCCTTATCAGGGCGGTGGCGGCGGTTGCTGTTATGGCGTCTCTGGGCCATGGCGACCGGGAATGACGGTCAGAGTTGATTGGGAAACAGGGGTGGGTGATATGGACGGGTTTCCAGGTTATGACAAGTGGGATAAGTATCTGGAATGGGAAAAAAAAATGACGTCTCAAAACCGTCAGCATAGCAAGGTTGTGCCTGTACCCGATTATACTGGGCAAAAAACCTGCGGTATCACGGTGCACTTTATGCCTTGTGATGAGGTAAAAGTCACCACCTCCTGTGCCACCTACAACAGCCCTAATTACCCGATTAAAGAACCGTTGAAGATGCCGGAGCCTAAAGTATGTCCGAAATAAGCACAGAAAAGGATATTGCCTGGTATCCGGCGCAATTTCCGGCTCAAGGGCGGTTACCGACCCAGGCGGCACTGGTGGGGAAAAACTGCCATCAGCAGGACAGTCAGGAGCGTGCCTATCGGCAGGAGCTGTGCCTGGCCGCAGACCGGCGGGTCGAACCGCCATGCTGTAACACCTTGCATATCAGCCTGTTCTTCGACGGTACCGGCAATAACCTTAACAACGACCAGTATTTGTCCGACCCTAAACACCCGACCAATATTGCCCGGCTGTTCCGTGCCACCATCGGCACCGGCTATGCCGGGGGTGCAGAAAAAGAACCGCTGGATAGCAGCGACAGCATCAGCAAAAAATATTTCAAATACTATATTCCCGGCGTTGGTACCCCATTCCCCGAGATTAATGACCTTGAATACAGTATGACCGGGCTGGCGGGGGCACGCTACGGAGAAGACCGGATCAACTGGGGGTTGTTGCGGCTGATTGATGCCCTGATGCGGACCATGGGTATGGGCAAGCTGGATGACAGCGCTTGCCTGTTGGCGATAAAAGGAATGAATACCTCCTGGGCGTCCCTTGGGTTCGGTGGGTCACATAACCGCTACGAAGAGTTCAGTAAGCAGCTCAAACAGCTTGAATCGAAGCTGCGCACTGCGTTGGCACCGGCGGAGCCGGGCAAGCCGAAACTGCTGGGTATTAAACTCTATGTATACGGTTTTTCCCGTGGCGCCGCCGAGGCGCGCGCATTTGTCCGCTGGCTGAGTGAGTTGTTGCCAAAACCAGAAGCCGAAGGCCTGCAGCCGGAACAATGTCTGGCGATAAATGATTTAAAAATCCCACTGAGTGTCGAGTTCCTTGGTCTATTGGATACGGTAGCATCGGTGGGTATTGCCCATGTGGCACCGGTTGCCGAAGGGCATATGGCCTGGGCCGACGGTACTCAGGAACTGCCCGATGAGGCCACCTATGGCGGATTTATCAAACGTTGTGTGCATCTGATTTCGTCTAATGAACAGCGGTTATGCTTCCCGCTGGACTCTATCCGCCATACCGACGGCAAATACCCATCCAACAGCGTGGAAGTGGTTTATCCAGGTATGCATTCCGATTTAGGTGGTGGTTATCCTCCCGGCGATCAGGGCAAGGCAAATGAAAAACATGATGGGATTTTATTATCACAGATTGCGTTACATGAAATGTATGCTGCAGCTTTCGCTGTGGGAGCGCCATTAAAGGTTCCAAAAGAGGCTGTGCCTAAAAATTTATCTCAAGATGATTGGCGAGGAATGCCTTTTGATCTAGGTAAACAATTTGTCGTTGCCCCAGACCTCATCAATCGCTTCAACGCCTGGCGTGAGGTCACGCTAAATCTGCCACCAGCCACACAAGAGTTAACCGCTGAACAGGCTGCACAGTTTGAACCGGTGCGTGCCAGCGTCACGCTTGAAAAAGCGGTGAATAACCAGATGGGGTGGATCACTGCCTGGCGTATTAACCGTTATGCCGGTGATACGCTGAAAAAGACCCGTTTCTATCTAGATGCAACCGATAAAGATAAGTACCCGGCAGACCGTAAGGCTTCCCAAGCGAAACGGGATGCCGATCAAGCCAAGATAGAAAGAGAACGCAAAGACCAGTTGGCAAAACAGCGAGAGGGTGAACCGTCCAAACCCCTGCCACCGGGGGTGAAGGATTTTGACCCGGATATCGCCCAGACACAATTGGCTGAAGCCGCTCAGGAGTTTGGTCATGACTATCGTGGCGAATCACGCAGCCTGACCAGTACCTGGCAGTTGGTGCTGGATAAAATCCCACAAACGGCCATTTTCCTGATCAATACCGATGACGAGCGGGCAGAATTCAAACGGATGAAAGCCGATGGCGACGCGCATGTCAAGGTGCTGTTCCCGCCGCAGGGGGAAGCGAGCAATGCCGAGCAACCCAGTGGTTTACTTCGTGACTTATATGACGACCAAGTTCATGACTCCCGTGCGTGGTTCCTGCACGCCACCTTTGGTAGCCGCGAGCCCTGGGGCGGCTATTTCCGCGACCGAATGGTCTACTTCGGCGACAACTGCAATAAAGAACTGTCACTGCTGACCATTGCGGGCAATGTGGTGGGTGTGGCCACGTTGGTTGGCGGAGTCATCTTTAGCTTTAAACAGAAAAAACTGGCGGGAAAATTGTCAGGACTGGCAGGTACCGCGAGTGTGATGGCTCTGGAAGCCAAAGCGCTGGATTTAATTACCGGAGAGCCACTTCCCATGCTGCCGGAAGCCGATCTGTTGACGGCATTCACGCAGGTACCTGGTGCCGTGGCCAGTCTGCAGAAAGAGCTCCTCGGTGAACAACAGCTCGAACAGGCAAAAACAATGATTGCCTCGCGCTGGGCACAGGCGGAGTCATTACTGACGTCGTAGTCAGGAGTTAAACCATGAAAAATATCATACGACAGGGCGATAGCCTGCGGGAATACGGTGGCAAAGTGTTGGGGGGGCATTACCAGTGCTTTGGTAAAGGTATCGCCTGCAAAGGAGATGCAGCCCTGTGTCACCGCCATGGTATGACCCGCATTGTGGAAGGCAGTGCCATCTCAGAGGTTGACGGGCAGCCTGTCGCGTTACACGGGCACCGCTGCGCCTGTGGCTGCACGCTGGTGAGTTCTTTCCCCGATGTTGGGATAGAGCAATGAGACCCCAGCCAACCTTTCCCGCTTACCGTCATGCCCGACCACCGACAGGTAAACGCTGGCTGGCTACCGGGGCAACCGTGTTATTGCTGACCGGCGGTATCGCTGCACTGCTACGTCACCCGGAAGCAGGGTACGGCCAGGTGGTCATGGTGATTGGCTTTATTACCGTGCTAAGTGCGTTGGTCTGGGGGCTACGCGTCCTGTTTTATCGCATGGCGACGCATAACGCGCAGTTATATCACCATGAAGTGAAACAGGTTCAGCAGCAATGGTGGGCGCGGCACTGCCAGCATATCGCGTTGACCGAGGCGGTCTTAATCGGGCCGGCCGGAACAACGTTAACCCAGTGGCAACGGCTGATTAACCGCGATCACCGTCAACCGGACGTCCGTATTGAGTCCGGTGGCAAGGCACTGCGCTTACTGCACTCGTTTGCCGTCGATATCACGGAAAGAGAAAAGCATCTGGCGAAAACCCTGGTATTACAATGGCGCGAGCAGCATCAGGGGCCACTGGCAATAACGCCGCTGCGTTGTTACTGGTCAGGTTCAGTGGCGTCCTGGTTAGTTTTTTCCACACAAATGGCCTTGTCCTTTCCCGACGTCGTGTTACCCGCGCACCCTGTCGTGTGGCGAGGTGAGGAAAGCATGACAGAAATCATTGATGAGCTTACGCATTCGGCACCTGAGTCTTTCTTTCTCTGTGCGGGATGCTGCTCACTCCCGGCTTCACATGAAAGCCGATTACCGGCTGGGGAAGCCGCTGTTTTGTGGCTACTGGGCCAGACAGGTAAAGTGCAATTCTCGCGTGGAGAGGTTTATAACCCTTCCCCTGATGAGAGTATCGTCGCTGTTGCCCAGCGAGCATTAGATCAAAGTGAATTAACTCAGCCCCCCGATACCAGCTTTTTATTTTCACAACCCCCTATTCCTGACCTGAACGAAACGGGGTGGAATGTGACTCAGCATGTTCAGGATCTCAACTGGGGTGAGCTTGCTGAGATTGAATCGATGGTGGCTCAAACGCTTGCCGCCTTCTTCGCGGAACACCATGCAATGCCTTGTGGCTGGCTGGCTCGCGATCCTAATCACACACTCGCGCTTGGAATTGTTAAACCCTATGGATCAGGAAAATAAGCCTACTGAAATATCAGTGGCCCTTACCGTTGTTATCTTTATCACTACGCTGACGCTGGTCATCTTTCTGGGAGGGCTGGCATGGTGGTTCTGGGGGGAGCAAAAATCTACCGACTGGAATGTAGTGCGCAATCTGGTGATGATATGTCTCTTTATCTGGATTATCTCGCTGAGCGTACTGACATTAGGTTTTATTGCCGCCCGTCAGCTCATCAAAGATAAAGTTCAGGGCCCCAAACGTACCCTTAAAGCCACTCGACAGAAAACACCCTACTCTGAATCCATTAAGCTAAAAACCCGTCTGCGCCGCCGTTACGGTCTGTTCTGGCGCTACAAAGTCCGGCTGCTGATGGTGGTGGGTGAACCTGACGAAATCGCCGCATTGGCACCGCAACTGGCGGAACAGGGCTGGTTGGAAGGGCAGCGTACGGTGCTGATCCACGGTGGTAGCGTGCAAAATTCGGCTGATGAAGCGGGGCTGAGTGAGTGGCGTAAACTGCGCCGTGGCCGCCCGTTTGATGGCATTGTTTGGGCGATAACCGCCGCGCAGAGTGGCACTCCACAGTGGATGGACAACGGCCTGCGAACCCTGGAAAAAATGGGTGCAACCTTGCGTTATCAACCACCGGTATATCTGTGGCAGGTCTGCGACAGCGAGTGGGCTCAGGATACGCGGGTGGAGCAGCCAGTCGGGGTGGTGTTCCCAGCGAAAGCCACGCCAGAGGCGGTTGAGCTTCAACTGCGCTCTCTGTTGCCTCAGTTACGTGAGCAGGGGATGCAGCAGCTCTCTGTCGAACCACACCACGATTTTTTGTTGCGCCTGGCGCAGTCGCTGGAGCAGGGTGACGCCACCCGCTGGCGGCAGCGCCTGACACCGTGGTTTACCGAGTATGCGACGCGTATTCCCCTGCGTGGGTTGATGTTCAGTTTGCCGGCGGTATCAACATCGGCGGCGCGTGTGCACGAGAAAAACTGGACTGCATCTGACCGCTGGCAGGGGGTACTGGATGACTGTCGTTCTGCCCGTGGACGCCGTGTCGGGCTGCCGTGGGAGCAGACATTGTGCTACAGCTTGCTGGCACTGATAGTGCTGTGGGGCGTGGGCAGTGTGGTGTCATTTGCGGTCAACCGTCACCAAATGGTCTCTGCCGCGCAGCAGGCACAGCAACTGGCGCAGTCGCAAGCGGTCTCTGACCAGCAACTCATGGCCCTACAAGCCCTGCGCAATGATATCGGGCGCTTACAATCTCGCGTGGCGCAGGGGGCACCTTGGTATCAGCGCTTTGGCCTGGATCATAATGCGCCGCTGCTTGAGGTCCTGATGCCGTGGTATGGCCAGGCCAACAACCGCATTCTTAGGGATGCCACCGCGCAAAGCCTGCATCAGAAACTCAGTGAACTGGCGGAACTGCCGGCTAACAGCCCGCAACGTGCGGCACTGGCAAAAACAGGCTATGACCAGTTAAAGGCCTATTTGATGATGTCACGCCCGGAAAAAGCCGATGCTGCATTTTATGCACAGGTGATGCAGACCACCGAGCCTGCGCGTGCCGGTGTGTCTCCTGGTCTGTGGCAGAGTCTGGCCCCAGACTTATGGCAATTTTATGCGCAAAATCTGCCTGCTCAGCCGGACTGGAAAATTAAACCGGATACCGGGTTGGTAAGCCAGGTACGGCAGGTCTTGCTGGGGCAGATTGGTCAGCGCAATGCAGAAAGTACGCTGTATGAAAACATGCTGCTATCGGTGCGTCGCAACTATGCCGACATGACGCTGACGGACATGACCGGCGACACTGATGCTCAGCGTCTGTTCCAGACCTCGGAATCTGTGCCCGGTATGTTTACCCGCAAGGCCTGGGATGAGCAAATTCAGCAGGCAATAGATAAAACGGTGGCCTCCCGTCGCGAAGAAATTGACTGGGTATTGAGTGATAACCGCCGTGCGGTATCAGAAGACATTTCACCGGAAGCGTTGAAAAAGCGGCTGACGGAACGTTATTTCACCGATTTTGCTGGGAGTTGGCTGAGTTTTCTCAACAGTTTGCACTGGAATGAGGCGCATAACTTGTCGGATGTGATTGACCAACTGACGCTGATGAGTGATGTACGCCAGTCGCCGCTGATTGCGCTGATGAACACGCTGGCGTGGCAAGGACAGACTGGGCAGCAGAATCAGGCGTTATCGGATTCTCTGGTGAAGTCCGCCAAGGCGCTGATGCATAAAGATCAGACCCCGGCCATTGACCAGAGTGCCGATGGGCCAGTAGGCCCGCTGGACGAGACTTTTGGCCCGCTGTTGGCATTGATGGGCAAAGGTGATGCACAAAACAGGATGTCGTCCGACAGCTCGCTGAGCCTGCAAACGTTACTCACCCGCGTGACTAGGGTACGGCTTAAGCTCCAGCAAGTGGTTAATGCCTCGAACCCACAAGAGATGACTCAGGTACTGGCCCAGACCGTTTTCCAAGGGAAAAGTGTCGACCTGACGGACACGCAGGAGTACGGCAGCCTGATTGCCGCCAGTCTGGGAGAGGAATGGAGCAGTTTTGGGCAGACGATGTTTGTTCAGCCGCTGACTCAGGCGTGGGAGACCGTGTTGCAACCTTCGTCGGCCAGCCTTAACGACCAGTGGAAAAACGCGGTGGTGGCCAATTGGAAATCAGCCTTTGACGGGCGTTACCCGTTTGCCGCCAGTAAAAGCGATGCTTCACTGCCGATGCTGGCCGAATTTATTCGTAAGGATAGCGGGCGTATCGACAGCTTCCTGACCCGTGAGCTGGGTGGCGTGCTGCATAAAGAAGGGACACGCTGGGTTCCGAGTAAAGTGAACAGCCAGGGGCTAACGTTTAACCCGGACTTTCTGGCGGCCATTAATCAACTGAGTCAAGTCTCCGATATTCTGTTCACTGACGGCAGTCAGGGGCTGCGCTTTGAGCTACTGGCACGTCCAGTTCCGAATGTGGTGGAAACCAATTTAGCGATTGATGGACAGAAATTGCATTATTTCAACCAGATGGAAAGTTGGCAGAGTTTCCGCTGGCCGGGTGATACCTACAAACCCGGCACGCTATTGACCTGGACTGGCGTGAATTCCGGGGCCCGTTTATACGGTGATTATCAGGGGACATGGGGATTGATCCGCTGGCTGGAACAGGCAAAACAGAAAAAGCTGGATGAAGGGCGTTATCAACTGACCTTCACCACCATGGATAACCAATCACTGCAATGGATATTACGCACCGAGCTGGGCAAAGGCCCATTAGGTCTGCTGCAACTGCGTAACTTCACCCTGCCTGCGCAAATTTTTCTGATACAGAACGCCCCTCCAGCGGCATCTGATCGGACCGATGATGAGGATATGGCAGAGGATTAATCTCTTTTGTCACCCCCTGATATTGACCAACAGGAGCCATGATGGCGACGTTAAATACCCTGATCACTGCCTGTGCCGCGGCCCCTGATTCACTGTTATTAAAGGCAGAACAACAGGTTACACTTTGGGAGCGCTGGTTGCAGCCGGTGACGACTGACCAGCACAGTGGAGAAGACCTCAGTTACAATGACGACTTCCAGCAGATGCGTGAAGAGGTCAATAAACTCTCAGGTGCTGATACCACGTTAGCCAGCGAGCTGGCAGAAAAACTGTTAACCCTGCATGGCAAAGATGTGCGGGTGGCAACCTATTACATTTGGGCGCGTTTACACCGTGATGGCGAGGCTGGGCTGGCGGATGGACTGGCACTGCTGGCCGGGCTTATCAGCCGTTTTGGTGAAACCCTGCATCCGTTGCGCGCAGCCAGTCGGAAAACTGCGCTGGAATGGCTATCGAGTTCTCGCGTGCTGGACAGTTTGTCGCTCTATCCTGAAGTGGATAATGCGGATTTTGCACGCATCGTTGGCGCACTGGCGTTAATCGAACAGAGCCTTAGCTGCTGGGATGACGCATCCCGTCCGCAGTTTGGTGGATTGTATCTTGCCTTGGAACATCGTCTGGCGCAGTCCGGTGGACCGAATGCGGTGGTGCCACAAAACAGCAGCGGGTCATCATCGGCAGGGAGTCAGGGCCAGACTGCTATGGTTTCACCGGAGTTGCGGCCAGTCCAGTCGGGGCGTGACCTGCTCGACCAGGCTAAAACGTTAGCAAAATACCTGCGTAACCAGCCGCAGGGATGGCTCTCTGGGCATCATCTTATCAAGAGCGTGCGCTGGGATACGGTACACCAGTCACCGCCGTTGGATGTGAGTGGACGAACCAGACTGGTACCGCCGCGCCCGGAATATCGCGCGCTGCTCAAGCGTCTTTATCTGCAACAAAACTGGCTGGAGTTGTTGGAACAGGCGGAATCGATATTTGCCGAAGGGGTCAACCATTTCTGGCTCGATGTGCAGTGGTATCTGCATCAGGCACTCAGTAAAGCGGGAGCCCCATTCGATGGCTGGGCAGCTTGTATCACCCAGGATTTACGTCTGTTACTGACCCGGCTACCAGGGCTGGAAGGGCTATGCTGGAGTGACGGCACGCCGTTTGCTGATGAGGTGACGCTGGGGTGGATAAACCAGCAGGTGCTGGAGTCGGTGTCGGGCTGGGGCAGCGAGCCTGCTGCCGTGGTGTCATCCGGTGAAGATGGCATTCTGTTGCTGGAGCCAGAAGCTCTGGCTCAGGCGGACAGTGAAGGGATTGAAGCCGCACTTAACTGGTTGCAATCCCGTCCGGGTATTACCACTGCCCGCCATCAGTGGCTGCTGCGTTTGGTGATGGCCCGCGTGGCGGAGCAGTACGGCAAGAACGATATGGCACTGCATCTGTTGATTGACCTTGATAGCAGCGGCGCATTGCTAACCTTGCCGCAGTGGGAGCCGGGGCTGGCGTTTGAAGTCAAAGCCCGAAGTCTGAAGCTGCTGCGGATGAAAGCACAACGCAGCGACAGTGACAAAACCCGCCTGCATGTCGAAATGGAAAGCCTGCTCAGTGGGCTTATTGCCCTTGACCCGGCCCGTGCGGCCGTATTATGCGGATAACCGAAAAGAAAAATATTGCATAAAAAACGTGTTTTTCCTTGCTCCACGCCATTTCTGAAACACTGTTTTCCTGTATTTCACCCTTTCCATTAGCACAATGAAAAATATCATTATGGATGACTTAACCCTGCGTTATTTTGACGCCGAAATGCGCTACCTACGCGAAGCGGGCGAAGAGTTTGCTCGTGCGCACCCTGATCGGGCTGCCGGATTAAATCTGGATAAAGTCGGGGCGCATGACCCCTATGTGGAACGTCTGTTTGAAGGCTTTGCCTTCCTGATGGGCCGACTGCGGGAAAAACTGGATGACGACCTGCCGGAGCTGACTGAAGGGTTGGTCAGCCTGCTGTGGCCGCACTACCTGCGTACCATTCCGTCGCTTTCTATTGTGGAGTTCACCCCACAATGGCAGGGGATGAAAGAGCGTATGGGGGTGAGCAAAGGTTTTGAAGTGCTTTCCCGCCCCATTGGGGAGCGTGAAACCCGCTGTCGCTACACCACCACGCAGGATATGGACTTACTCCCGCTGACACTACGCCGTGCCGAATTGGACAGCGAACCAGATGGCCGATCGGTTATCCGGCTGCGCTTTGATTGCAGCGCACTGGCCGACTGGAGCCGTATCAACCTGAGCCGCCTGCCGCTCTATTTTGATGCCGATGCGCCACTGGCTTGCGCCCTGCATGAGGCGCTGACCCTGAATACCGCCAAACTCTGGATCCGTCTGCCGGGGCAGGCTGATCGCCAGCCGCTGGACGGCTATTTTGCCCCGCTGGGGTTCGGTGAGAAGGATACCTTGTGGCCGAAGGCAGACAGCGCGTTCAGTGGTTATCAGCTCCTGCTGGAGTATTTCACCTTCCGCGAAAAGTTTATGTTTGTTGCGTTGAAGGGGTTGGAGGGGGTCGAACTACCAGCGGAACTGCCCTGGTTTGAGATTGATGTGGTGCTGGAAAAACGCTGGGAACATGATTTTTCATTCTCCGAAAAGAATCTGCGCCTGCATTGTGTGCCGGTGATTAACCTGTTCCCGCTGGAATCTGACCCACTGTCGCTCTCTTCATTACAGACTGAATATCAGCTGCGCCCGATGCGCATTCAGGACGGCTATACCGAAATTTATTCGGTAGATTCAGTGATTTCTTCCCGCCATAGTGGGCATCAGGTCTATGTCCCTTTCACCAGTTTCCGCCACAAGGGCGGAATGTTGCGCCATGATGCGCCTGAGTATTACTACCATACGCGGGTCAAACGCGGGCCTTCGGGATTACACGATACCTGGTTGGTGCTGGGGGGGGAGGCGTTTGATAACCACAGCGTACCGGATAATGAAAACTTGTCACTGAGCCTGACCGGCACCAATGGGCAGTTACCGCGTAAAGCGCTACAAAGCACGGTACTGGATACTGTGGTGAAGTCTACCGGTGCCCAGGTTCGGGTGCGTAATCTGTCGGCGCCTTCGTTGCCGTGCTATCCGCCCAACCGTGACCGTTTTCATTGGCGGGTACTGAGCCATCTGGGTAGCAGTTTTTTGTGGATGATGGATAACGCTGAAGTGCTGCGCGGAACGCTGGCGCTGTATGACTGGACGGACAACGAAATGAACCGACGTCGACTGGAGGCTATCGCCGAGGTTAAACATAGCGAGATTGAACGCTTTGAGCGGGGCTATCTGTTGCGCGGGGTGCACATTGAAATCACTCTCGACAGCAACGGCTTTACCGGTACCGGGGATATTTGTCTGTTCGGGGAAATGCTCAGTCGCTTCTTTTCCCTGTATACCGATATTCATCTGTTTAATCGTCTGACTCTGATACTGCAACCGACAGGAGAACGTTTGGAATGGGAAGAGAATCACACGACCCGCATTCCCGGCTGATCACTCGGCTTAAGCGGGATATCGGACAGATCAATTTTTACCGCTTCTGTCAGTTGCTGGAGCAACAACCGGGAACCTTGCCGCTGGGGAGTACCAATAGCCCAGCGGATGATCCGGTGCGCTTTCGTCCGCATCCGGGCATGGGGTTCCCGGTCAGTGAGCTGAAGGCGCTGGAAACTGATCCGGCGCAGCCTGATGCCCCGCTGACGGCGCGCACCACCTTTATGGGGTTGTACGGTGTGGATTCGCCACTGCCGACAGCCTATATCGACGATATCACCCAGCAGCGCGAAGGGCATGAGGCGCTGGAAGGGTTCCTCGATATTTTCAACCATCGTTTTATGACGCAGTTTTATCGCATTTGGCGCAAATATTCCTATCCGGCCACTTTTGAGTCGGGCGGCAAAGATAGCACCTCCCAAAGCCTGTTGGGGCTGATTGGCATGGGTATTCCAGGTTCGCAGCAGCATTTTGCCACCCCGACATCACGCTTTCTGGCCCTGCTGGGGGTGATGCGTCAACCGGGGCGAACTGCCGAAGGGGTACAGGCACTGGTCCGACTGCTGGCCCCCTTTACGCAGGCTGATGTGACGCCCCATTGCCTGCGTACGGTTCGTCTGACCTCACAGATGACATTTGCCGACGAAGGGGGCAACTGGCTGGACGGTTACACCGTACTGGGCGATGAGGCCATCGATGCCAACAGTCAGTTACTGATTTCTCTGCAGACGGCAGACCGCGACGAGGCCGGTGACTGGTTACCGGATGGCCCGCTGTATACCGATTTTCTGGTGCTGTTGCGGGTGTATCTGGGCTGGCGCTATCGAGCCTGTATTCAACTGACTGTCGCAACACGGTTGCTGCCGGCGTTGGTGTTGGATGAGACGCCGGTAAGATTGGGACTGACCGGGGTGCTGGGGCTGGATGACGATACGCTGTCAGACGATATACCTGAATACTATACCGTGGAGCTGGGACACTACAGTGGACTGACTCCACAGAAATACCAAGAAGGAAACCGACGTGTTAGCTATTACTTCGAAAAATAAAATCTGTACTTCGAAAAATAAAACTTGGGCCGCCTGGAAAAATAAAATCTGCATCTCAGCATTGGTTTTATTGCTCAGTGGCTGTGGGCTGACGCAAGCAGTGACTGATGGCACCGTATCGGCCACAAAATCACTGTTTTATAAGCAGATAAAGGTACTGCATTTGGATTTTACCGCCCGTGAGGCTCTGAATACCGATGAGCACGAAGCGAACTCGTCATCGGAGCCGGTGATGGTGCGGGTTTATCAGTTACGTGATGATAAAACCTTCTTAAAAACGGTGTATCAACAACTGGCGAGCGACGGGGAGGCGGCACTTAAAGATGACCTGCTGGCCAGCCGCAGCGTGATAGTGAAACCGGGCGGTGCGGTAACATTGGATATGCCGATGGAAAAAGATACCCGGTTTGTGGCGGTGGTAGCGCTGTTCCGCCATCCAGATATGGCCAAAGATCACTGGCGTCTGATTCTGACGCTGGACGACCTGCATCCCGATAAGCCTCGGACCCTTGAATTGGGTAATAACAGCCTGACATTGCGGGCGGAGACAAAGTAATGCCGGACGCCTCCTCGCCGTCACTGTATGAGCAATTGCTGGGCAATTTCACTGGCGGGCTTGAACTACATCAGGTCAGTGAAGCTAACCAGGTCATTCTCTCGGTGCTCGACAATATGCAGCGCATTCTCAACTGCCGCGCCGGTACACTCAGTCATCTGCCCGATTATGGTCTGCCGGATATGAGCGAGATCCTACAGGGATTGCCGGGCAGTGCGCACGCGCTGCTGACTACGCTCTCAGCCACGTTGCTAAAATATGAGCCACGGTTGAAAAGTATCAACGTGCTGCTACTGCCACAATCCGCTCCTGGCCATCTGGAGTATGCCATTGAGGCGGAACTGAAAGGGCTAGGACTGGTGCGTTACGGCACGGCATTTATGCCGGAAGGCCGGGTGCTGATACGTCATCTTAAACAACAACATTATCTCAATCCGGGTGAGTCATCTTAACGCCTATTCAGGGAAGACAAACACATGATATCGAATACTGAGCGCACGGTTAAAACCGGCGGTGACCCCCGCCATTTTGCTGAATTTAGTGCCTTACGTGACGAAATCGGCAAATTACATCATCCAGCTCGCCCGGATGTTGACTGGGGGCGGGTCGAGCAGCTTTGTTTGGCGCTGTTTCGCCAGAACGGGGTTGAGTTGCAGACCACGGTAGATTTTACCTTGGCACGTACGCACATTGCCGGTCTTGCCGGGTTGTGTGAAGGGTTGGAGCTGTTGGCGGGCTTGCTGTCTCATCAGTGGAGTGCATTATGGCCGCTGCAAACACATGCCCGGGTGGCGTTATTGGCCTGGTTGAGTGACCGGTTGCAGCAAGTTTGGCGCACCATGACGTTATGCTACGGTGACCTGGCTCAGGTGTACCGGGCAGAGCGTGCGTTGGAACAGTTGTGCACGCAGTTGCAAACGCTAGAGCTCAAACATCTGAGTAAATTGGATGGGGTGCGCCTGATGTTGCATAACGCAGCACTACGTCTGGAGAGCGCCGAGGCCGCCGCTGATACGCCAGACCGATTAAGTATTCCAGTACGGCATGCCGGTGTCTCTGAACCACAACGACAGCCACAACCGACATTCTCGTCGGCTGCGGTCAGCGAACCACTGGTTTATCTTGTCAACGAACCGGCCCCGGCGCGTGTTGAGGTGGAGTTGTCGCCGCCTTTGCCGCCCCCACCACGTTGGAAAGCGGGGCAGGGGTTTGTCGCCGGGCTATCGCTGATGGCCGTTTTGATGGTGGGCAGTTTCTTTATCTGGCAGTCGCTGTCATCTAATCCATTGCGCGAGGCATTGCTGACCAGCGTCGCGCCATTACCTGCGCCACTGGCAGCCAAATCAATCGATGAACTGAGAAAACAAACCTCAGATGCTGAGTTGGTACGATTGGCTGGCCCGGTATTGCAAGGCAGTGGCACACAGTTGGAACAACTGACACAGTTACCGCCGTTATGGGCACAAATGCGGGGGGATGGGGTGTTATCACAAGCGCAGCAACTGTGGCCCGCCAGTCAAGAAGTCAACCGACTGAGTGCATTATGGCAACAACAACGAGAAGCCGGTGCTGCGCCATTGGTGGAGTTGAAACACTATGCATTGGCACAAGAGCGTTTGCGGCAACTGGCAGAGCGACTGAATGGATTGGATGAAAAGAAGGGACGCTATATGACGGTTTCGGAGCTGAAAACGGTGGTGTTTGCGATACAACAGCCGCTGGCAAAAACCTTACCGCTGGAAGAGTTGTTGCGTCAGTATCAGGTACAGTCCGAGTCAGGGCAGACTCCGTCATCGGCACTGCGCCAACAGATTGACAGTCGGTTTAGTCAACTGCTGAACCGCTATGCGTTGCTGGCGTTACCCAATACGGAACAGCACCCGTAGCTGAGACCGCCGTTATCCCTATAGCAACTTAGGGGTAACGGTGTAATAAATCTGCTACCTGACAAAGTTAGGGTTTTCATCAGATGATTTGAATAATTTTATACATTCAAATCAATTAATCTTGGCATTCATACAGATAAAGACACATATTTGGCAATGGTATTTGTGAAGGCAGAGGATGTCACGGCGGCCCCCCTGCTACAAGCGCGTCATGTGATGAAAAGTTGCCCAAAATGAATAAACAAAAAAAGTATGAAATAGCCCCATTGAAAGATAGCAGTGAGAGCCTGCAAGGTATTGAAATCAGTGCGGAGAAAAGTGAGTGAACGCGAACGCCACGGTCCCATCTTCCCGACATGTATTTCACTATGCCCCGTTTCGAAACTTGTTTTTTGCCCGCCTCCTCACGGTATTAGGTAATGGAATCGCACCGATTGCACTGGCTTTCGCAGTGTTGGATATCGGCGGTTCCGCAGCAGATTTAGGTCTGGTGGTAGCTGCACGTTCTGTTTTCAATGTTGCCTTCTTATTGATTGGTGGAGTACTTGCGGATCGTTACTCGCGAAGTAAGGTTCTGCTGTCTTCATCTGTTATTGCCGCCTTATCTCAAGGGATTGTTGCCTGGTTGGTGCTGGATGGAACAGCCACAATTATGTGGTTAGCGGTCCTTGGGACGATTAACGGCGCGGCAGCGGGTATTGCCCTTCCTGCTTCTTCAGCAATGGTTCCACAAACAGTACCAGCACGTAACCTCAGGGAAGCAAACGCTTTTATCCAGTTGGGCATCTATGGCGGGACGGTGATTGGCGCCTCACTGGGCGGGGTTCTGACGGCTGCCATTGGGCCTGGCTGGGGATTGGCCGTCGATGCCTTGGGGTTTGCCGCTTCAGCACCGCTTTATCTCTTGATTCGAACCGCCTCGGCACAGCTCCTCACATCGCAAACCAATATCTTGCAGGATCTACGGGATGGCTGGCAGGAGTTTATTGCTCGTGCGTGGGTGTGGACTATTGTTGCCCAGTTCACTATTGTTAATGCCGCTTTTAGCGGCGTAGTGATGATCCTTGGCCCGATAGTGGCTGATGCTTCATTTGGGCGTGCCAGTTGGGGGATTATTGTTGCCGCACAAAGTATTGGCCTGATTGCCGGTTCTTTTATTGCACTCCGCTGGCGGCCACGACGCGATCTGTTTATTGGTGTCCTTCTGGTTGCACTTTGTGCAGTCCCTATCACTCTCCTTAGTATGGTGTCTTCGACTGCCATCCTTATGGGGGCATTTTTTATTGCCGGCGTCGGTTTTGGGCAATTCGGTGTTGTGTGGGCACATTCTCTACAAACCCATATTCCACCCGAGAAACTCGCGCGTGTTTATGCCTATGATGCGATGGGGTCATTTGTGGCAATTCCTATCGGGGAACTTGCTGCGGGGCCTCTCGCTATGCATTATGGCAGCCGGGCCGTTTTGCTGGCTTCAGCCGTTGCTGTCGTGATAGCGACTATCGCCGCTAGCCTGACGCCGGCAATTAGGCGACTAAATAATGCCGCTCAGGTGAAGCAGCATATTTAGAGGCTTTGCCGCAGTTCATCAGGCGGCAAAGCTTATCCAGTGATACTGTTGGCGCTTAGCTACAATATCACTGGGGGATTACGGCTTACAGTGCTCAGCGATGATGCGAATATCTTTTGGTGTGGTACGACAGCAACCGCCAATCAGTCGTGCTCCCAGGCGCTGCCATTCCCCAACCAGATCAATCAGGTGGTTGTGTCCGCCACCACAGGCATGCCAGGTTTTGCTTACAGCATCGTAATGTTCCCCTGAGTTTGGATACACCAACAGTGGCTTGTCAGCCAATGCAGCAAACTGCTGTAGCGCCGGGGTCACGTTTTCCAGCGCAATGCAGTTTATGCCGATGGCCAGTACTTGCTGATTGCCGCGCAGTAGCGCCAGAACTTCGGTCAGGGGGGTACCGTCACTCAGGTGTTGGCTGTCGCGTAGCGTGAATGCGAACCAGCCACCCAAAGTAGGGAATTGTTGCAGTAGTGTTAGTAACGCTTGCAACTCATCGAACGATGGCAGTGTTTCACAGGCCAGCAGGTCAACCCCAGCCTCAGCCAGTGCCGCGATACGTGGCCGGTGGAAGGCGATCATCTCATCCTGTGGCAGCCGGTAATCGCCTCGATACTCAGATCCATCTGCGAGATAAGCGCCGTATGGGCCAACGGAACCGGCAATCAGCAGCGGCTCAGCTTGCGGGTGCTGATTCAAAAAGTCGTTGCGTGCCTGCTGTGCCAACTGAACGCTTTTGGCAATGAGTTCCAACGATTGTTGCTGGTCGAGGCCACGGCGCAGGAAACCCTGTGGGGTCGCCTGGTAACTGGCGGTGATGGCACATTGTGCCCCTGCGTTAAAATAGTCCAAGTGAACCTGATAAATTAGTTCAGGATTCTCAATTAGCACCTTAGCGGACCACAGCGGATCACTAAGAGAGCAACCTCGCGCCTCCAGTTCAGTGGCTAATGCGCCATCCAAAATCAATGTGCGATCAGCGCTTAAGAGCGCAGAGATAGGGTTGTTAACCGGCATGACTCTCTCCCAATGGTTGGTTTTTCCCGGCACGATGGGTCAGGTAATAGGTGATATAGCACAAGGCAACAAAGGGTAGCCCGCAGTATAGGGCGATACGTTGCTCAGGATCGAAGGCCAGACCGATACAGGCTAACAGGCACAGGCTGAAGCCTGCGATCGGCGTCAGCGGGTAACCCGGCGCGCGGTACTTCAGTCCCTCGATTGGCAGCCCACTGCGTAGGTAGTTGCGGCGAAAAACATAGTGGGCTGCGCAGATACTCAGCCAGACTGCGACGACGGCAAAACCAGAAATCGCTGATAGTGCGACAAACACCGTATCTGGCGCGATAACACTGGTCAACAGTGCCAACAAGCCGCCGAGCATGCTAAAGATCAGCGCATTAATAGGAATGCCGCGTTTATTGATGTGGGAAAAATAAGCAGGCAGTGTTCGCTGATTGGCCAATGACCACAGCATGCGGCCAGAGGCGTAAAGACCAGAGTTAGCGGCTGACAGGATGGCAGTCAGGATCACGAAATTGAAGATATCGGCGGCATAGGGTACACCGATACGTTCAAATACCAGTACAAACGGGCTTTTGACAACCTCGGCCTGATCCATCGGGATCAACGCAGCCAGAATAAATACCGTACCGATAAAGAAAACACTCAGGCGGATCACTGTGGTGCGGATTGCCCACGGAATCGCTTTTTCTGGTTTCTCTGTTTCGCCCGCAGCGATACCGATTAACTCGGTGCCGGAGAAAGCGAAATTGACCGCCACCATGGTCATCAGGATCGGTAAGGTGCCGTTTGGCAGCCAGTCAGATTGGGTCAGATTGTGCAGGAAGGGGGCAGGTGTGCCGTCCTTCATCGGTAATAGGCCGAACATCGCCGCACCGCCCAAAATGATAAACGCCAAAATGGTGACGACCTTGATCAGTGAGAACCAGAATTCGCTTTCGGCAAAGAAGCGGGTAGTGACCACATTGAGCAGAAAAATAGCCAGACAAAAGATAAGGCACCATAACCACACCGGTGATTGAGGGAACCAATACTGCATACAGAACCCAGCGGCGGTCAGACTGGAACCGAGGGCTACTGTCCAGGTCAGCCAGTATAACCAGGCAACGGTATAGCCAGTGGCTGGGCCAAGATAGCGGGAAGCATACACGTGAAAAGCCCCGGTTTCTGGCATTGCTACCGACAGTTCACCCAGGCAGAGCATTACCAGATAGACCACCACAGCACCTATCATATAGGCCAACAGTGTGCCGAGGGCACCCGTGGTGGATATTATATAGCCGGTGTTGAAGAATAAGCCGGTGCCAATCACGCCCCCGAGAGAGAGCATCACCAGATGCCGGGCCTTCATTGTACGTTTGAACTGCCCTTCGACGGGAACAGGTGAGTGCATGATATTTTATCCGTTTAGACGTCTATATCTCTAAATGGCTGTTAGTTATACCGGCAATACCTTATGAAATCAATGCTAGATCAACAGTTATCACTTAAGAAGAGCATGGCGCGAGGGGGGAGGGGATTTAGCGCGTTAGAGGTGCGTGGTGAATAAACACCGGCACATACTATAGGGTATGTGCCGGCTTATACTGGGTTTCCGTCTTCTGGCCGGTTGATGCCACCATGAATACTGGCTTTTAGCCAAGTTGCGTAAACATCGGTAATAACAAAGACAGTTTGATCACTACTGCATTGGCGATATCCAGGAAGAAAGCACCGACCATCGGTACAATCAGAAACGCAACGTGAGATGGTCCGAAACGCTTGGTAATCGCTTGCATATTCGCAATTGCTGTTGGAGTTGCCCCCAAACCTAAACCACAATGCCCAGCAGCAAGAACGGCCGCATCATAATTCTTTCCCATAATCCGATAAGTGACAAATATGGCATACAGAGCCATGGTTAGCGTCTGCACCAATAAAATCGCCAACATCGGTAATGCCAGAGACGCCAATTCCCACAATCTCAGGCTCATCAGCGCTATTGCCAGAAAAAGGGAGAGGCTTACGTTACCAACTACGGAGACTGCACGGTCAAAAACCTGATAAAACCCGGTATAAGTGAGTAGATTACTAAGAATAACCCCGACAAATAAGACATAGACGAAGATCGGTAATTCAAATAGAGATCCCGCCAGTAACCCCGAGATATAGCGACCAGCCATCAAACAAATGGCAATCATGGCGATAGTTTCTACTAATACCAGCGCAGTGATCATCCGCCCTGACTGAGGTTTCTCGAAGGTTGTGGGTTGCAAGGCATCTTCGGCTCTGCCATTGGGAGTGGCGGAATGTTTAATGAGATAAAGGGCAATAGGGCCGGCGATCAAGCCACCTAATACCAAACCGAAAGTTGCGCAGGCCATGGCAACTTCCGTAGCATTACTTAAGCCATAATTCTCCGCAAATACGGCACTCCAAGCCGCACCGGTGCCATGCCCACCAGAAAGTGTTATGGTTCCCACCAGCAGCCCCATCAGTGGCTCCAGCCCCAGAATTTTGGCCATACCGATGCCAACCATATTTTGCAGTAACAGCAAACCAATAACGACCACAAAAAACTTTATCAATACCTTACCGCCAGCCCTTAAGCTTGCCAGATTCGCATTAAGGCCAATTGAGGCAAAAAAAGTCAGCATTAGCGGATCACGTAGTGATGTATCAAAGCTGGCTTCCCAACCGGTTGTCTGATGAATAAGCAGAAACAGTAATGCGAACAGCAAACCACCCGCAATAGGTTCCGGGATAGCATATTTTTGTAGTAGAGGAATATTCTGGACACATTGCCTTCCTAGCAATAGCACCAGCGTTGCAGCAACGAGCGTACCATAAGCATCAAAGTGAAACATATCGAGGCCCCACACAGGTAAAATAGTGATCTGTTATTTAAGTTTTTTAAATAGGGCTAACAAACATATATTGGAGGATTCATGGTGACGCTCCTGATAACGGTGAGGCTAAGGAACTTTTTCGTGTAGGAATTCTATTAGCATAAAGAATAGCTAAATTAACGTTATCGCTTAATTAAAGCGTAGCACGACTTTCTTTTATCCTGTGTCTTTGGTGATGCTTTTCTGTATAACATGTTGTTTAAACAATAGATAATGGAATCTGGCATCACTTATTAGTTGCCTACCACCACAGAAAATAGCGGCTCGATATCATTATGAATTTGCTCCGAGCGATAAAGCCCGGAGCTTGTAATCTATTAGCTAATAAACTCAACGGCCCCGCCATTGAGATTATACATTGCGCCAACTATTTTAATTTTCCCCTCTTTCTCTAATCCATTGAGAATACTACTCCGGCTCCGTATTTCATTGATCGTATGCTGAACATTGGTTTTAGCAACGGCATCGACAAACTGATCATTTTTACCGGTTCTTTCTCCGTTAAATTGGGTTGCGTCAATTGCTGGCTTAATTTGATTTAACAAGCCGGTCAGATTACCGAGTTCTACGCCGTCGATTGCCCCCCGAACTGCGCCACACGAAGTATGCCCCAAGACCAGAACTACTTTTGCTCCCGCGGCCGCACAGGCAAACTCCATACTGCCCAACAAATCGTTATTGGCAATGTTACCGGCAATACGGGCATTAAACGTTTCACCAATCCCGGTATCAAAAAGAATTTCCGCCGGAGCCCGTGAGTCAATACAACTGAGAATAACCGCCGCGGGGAATTGACCTTCAGCACTGGCCCGTTTTTGAGCCAAATAATCATGCTGTTGCATCTTGCCTGCTCTAAAGCGGATATTCCCTTCTTTCATGCCAGCAATAATTTGCTCCGGAGTGAGTTTATCTCGCTCTTCACGCGTTAATGCTGCTGCGTAAGATATCCCTGGTGTGGCTAGAGTTAATCCACTGGCGATACCAAGCACCGACATTCCTACCGCAGTTTTTAATAGTGAGCGCCGTTGTTTGGAATGTTTAATATCTGATTGATTGATTGGGGGTTGTGACATGTTTATCTCCTCAAATATGATTTTTGGTACATTTTCATTTAGACACTATATGGAATAGCTGAATAGTGCTTATGAATGTAGCTTGCTATTGCTCAATAGTGAGCATTTCCAGATATTTCTTGTGGTATGAGTATCAATGAGTATCAATGAGTTAAGGAGAAAAACCCACGTGTGCGGGTTGGGGATATAAAGGCATTTAACGGCTAAACCCAATATTGTTATCAATTTAAGTTTTTCTTAAGTATCCATCATTACACTCCTTATTATCAGTAAAAGGAGCGATTATGAGCATGAATATTCAGGCACCTTACCAGTTGTTATTTGCTCAGAATGAGCAAGAAGAAAACGAACTGCAACAATATATTCAGCGGGAGTATAGCCGTGAGTTCAATGCCACTATCCCACATTTTTTACCTCATTTATTAGGACTGTATCGTGCCGATGGTGTCCTTATTGGTGCCTGTGGCTTGAATCGTGGTGATTTCGGGGCACTTTATCTTGAGCACTATTTGGACGCACCTATTGAGGTGGTCATTGCAACGCAAACAGGGCATTCAGTTTTACGTAATCGTTTGGTTGAAATAGGTAATTTTGCTTGTTCGGAATCGGGAAATGCACGAATTATGTTTGCGGCTATTTGCCGGTTGTTATGTGAGAACCAGCTTGATTACGTGGTGTTTACCGGTACCCGAAAATTACGCAATATTTTTCACCGATTGAATTTAAAACCACTGGAACTGGCCCCTGCGCTGGCAAATCGTCTCGGTGAAGAGGCTTTTGCATGGGGGGAATACTACCAGAGCCAACCCTGTGTGATGGTGGGGGACTTAAATCAGGGCCGCCAAGTGCTGAGTAAAACCAGCTTATTACTTTCCTTGTTTGCGCCAATGCCCAGCATTTTTACTTTTCAAAGGAGGACACAACGATGATCCTTTTTGAACAGTTGGCGAAAATGGCGGCGCAAGACCCTCTGCGCCCTGCATTGTGCGATAGTTATCAGGTGATTAACTACGGTGAATTACTGCCCAAAATAGCGGCATTGGCAGAGAGGTTCCGCCACCAGAAAATAGCGCGACTGGCACTCTTGCTGGATAACGGCATTGACTGGGCCATTATCGATTTGGCTTGCGCATTAGCCAATATTGTTATGATACCGGTGCCGGTTTTTTTCAGTAATGAACAGCAGAATTGGCTACTGGATAGTAGCGGTGCGGATGCTTTGATTGGCCCTGCACGCGCGGATTGGATAACTACCACATCATTTGAATACGCTCTGCAACGCCGCCAACCGATAGCGGTGCCCGAGTTACCACCGCATACCGCAAAAATCACTTATACATCGGGGACCACGAGCCATCCCAAAGGGGTATGCCTGAGTTGGGATCATCAGATGCAAGTCAGTCTATCGCTTATCGACAGAGTGGCTCCTGCCAATGTTGAACAGCATCTGACATTGCTGCCCCTTTCAACATTACTTGAAAACATTACCGGACTGTATGTTCCGCTGTTAAGCGGGGCATGTAGCCGTATACCGCCGCTTGCTGAAGTGGGTTTTACCGGCTCCAGCCAATTCTCCTATCAGATCCTTGCCCAAGCAATTCAACAGTGGCGCCCGCACAGCTTGGTACTGGTACCCGAGCTATTACGCTTGTTGGTGATGTTATGTGCCATAAATCCAGATCTGACACAGAGTTTACGTTTTGTTGCTGTTGGCGGGGGCAAGGTTGCCACGGATTTAGTGGCTAAATCACATCAATTAGGATTGCCGGTTTATGAAGGATATGGGTTATCAGAATGTGGTTCGGTGGTTGCCCTAAATACGCAGGGGGATATGTTGCCCGGCTCAGTGGGTAAACCATTAGCGCATTGTCAGATAAGCATCGCGCAAGATGGGGAAATTCTGATTTCTGGTTCAACAATGCTTGGCTATTTGGGCGAGTCGGCACCGGCACAAGCTGTGACGACTGGTGATCTTGGGCATTTTGATAACCAAGGTTTTCTGCATATTACTGGCCGTAAAAAGAATGTTCAGATTACAGCATTTGGTCGGAATTTTTCCCCAGAATGGGTTGAAGCCGAAGCCCAAGTTTTTCCGGCGATATCTCGTATTGTCATCTTTGGTGATGGGTTAACCGCCAATGTCGCCTTGATCCAACCGACACCCGGTTATGAAAATAGTCTTGCAGATCAAATAGCTCAACTTAATAGACGGCTGCCTGATTACGCACAGGTTCACCATTATCTTCTGGCCCAGCTAAGTGTAGAAAACGGGTTATTAACCAATAACGGGCGTCCGAAAAGGCAGCAAATTCTGTCCGAGTATCACCTCCGTATCGATCAATTAATTGCAGGGGGTAGGGTATGAATTTCTATCAACAATTACAGCATGATACTGCGGCGGATAGAGAGAAACTCCTTTCTGCTCCGGTTATAGAGGCTTGTCGTAGTGGGAATATTAACGCCGAAATGTATATCGCCTTTTTGACCCAGGCTTTCTATCACGTTAGCCATACCGTCCCTTTACTGATGACGGCGGGTGGCCGGATGAGCTCAGAGTATGAGTGGGTTCGTGGGGCTATCGCCGAATATATTGATGAAGAATATGGGCACCAGGAATGGATATTAAATGATATTCGCACTTGTGGCGGTGATGCGCAGGCCGTTCGTCATGGTCAGCCAGTATTGGCGATAGAGTTAATGATAGCGTTTCTCTACGATCATGCCTCCCGCCTTAACCCGATGGGTATTTTTGGTATGGTGCACGTCCTGGAAGGGACCAGTGTTGCTATCGCAACAACGGTTGCCCAACAGCTCAAACAAGGGCTGGGGTTACCGGAAAAAGCCACGAGCTACCTCAGTTCACACGGTGAACTGGATAAAGAACATCTGACTTTTTTTGAATCATTAATGAACCAGGTTGAAAAAGTCGAAGATCGTGCGGCGATTATTCATTCTGCCAAGGTGGTTTACCAGCTTTATGGGGACATGCTGCGTGGCCTGATGGATCAACCGCAATGAAACTCAATAATAGCCGAGTTCTACTGACCGGGGCCAGTGGCGGTATTGGCCGGGCACTGGCCCATGCATTGGCGAAACAGGGCGCGTGTTTGATATTGCACGGGCGCAATGAAATTGCCCTTACACAGCTTTTGAATGCATTACCTAATCCCGAGGATCATCAAGTATGGGTAGCCGACCTTTGTGACTCGGCGGCATTGGCAAAACAGGTTGAAGTGCTTAGGGATCAACCCAGCATTGATATTTTAATCAATAATGCTGGCACCAATCACTTTGCGTGGCTTGAGGATCAAAGTGAGCAACAGATAGTACAGCAGTTATCACTGAATATTCAGGCGCCGATATTACTGACTCGAGCTTTACTACCCTATATCAGTAATCCCGGCATTATTATGAATATTGGTTCCAGCTTTGGCAGTATTGGTTATGCCGGATATAGCGTGTATTGCGCCAGTAAATTCGCCCTTCGTGGCTTTAGTGAGGCACTGGCCCGGGAATTAAGCGGTTCGGCCATCAATGTTCTCTATTTTGCACCCCGAGCCACACAAACCACACTTAATTCAACGGCTGTTTATGCCATGAATGCAGAATTGGGGACAAAAAGTGACAGTGCCGAGTTTGTGGCTAAACAGGTAGTTATTGCGCTGAATCAAGAAGTAACACGGCGCTGGCTTGGCTGGCCGGAGCGGTTCTTTGTCAAATTAAATGCAATTTTCCCCAGCATTGTTGATAAAGCTCTCGCGAAGCAACACGCTATTATTGCCCGCTATGCTCAGGCTTCCAGTGATAAGAAGGATTCACCATGAAGACGTTAGTATTATTACTTACCGTTTTTGGCAGTACCGCTGTTTATGCCCAAAGTGAGTTGGTCGATATCCAAAATCAATGGGCTGTTTGCCAATATCAGGTGGTGGCAAAACAGAAAGAGTCCTGTTTGGAAAAACTCAGTACGATTGCAGATAAGGCCAGTTCAGCCAACGGATCACGTGCTGATCTATTAATTTGGTCTGCTATCGTTAAAAGCAGTTGGGCAGGAGAGAAGGGGGGGCTGGGAGCGTTGGATTTGGTTAAGGACGCGAAAGTTAAGCTGGAGCTGGCAATAAAACTCGATGCTAATGCGTTGGATGGCTCTGCTTATACCAGCCTCGGAACCCTCTATTATCAGGTTCCTGGTTGGCCTATTGGTTTTGGCGATAAAAAACAAGCCGAACTGTTGTTAAAAAAAGCGTTACAGGTGAATCCAACCGGCATAGATCCCAACTATTTCTATGGTGATTTCCTGTTGGAGCAAGGGCGCAAAGCGGATGCAAAAGGCTATTTACAAAAAGCACTGGCGGCCCCAGCACGTTCAGGCCGAGAATTGGCAGATAAAGGCCGTCATCAGGACATTCAACAGCGACTTGATAAACTCTGAAGTTTCACTCTAAAAGGTAGCGCCACGATGCACAGAGAACGGCATAGTATAGAAAAGATAGGCTGGCTGCGGGCCGCAGTTCTTGGTGCTAATGATGGGATTGTCTCTACCGCAAGTTTGTTATTGGGTGTCGCGTCAGCCAATGCCACACATCAAAGTATTCTTTTGACCGGCATTGCAGGTCTGGTTGCGGGTGCGATGTCGATGGCAACAGGGGAATATGTCTCGGTATCTTCTCAGTCAGATACAGAAAAGGCCGCATTGGCGGAAGAGCAAGCAGAACTGAACGCCGATTTTCAAGGTGAATATCGTGAGTTAACCTCGATTTATGTTCATCGCGGCCTTGATGTAGCACTGGCCAAGCAAGTGGCTGAAAAACTGATGAGCCATGATGCGTTAGGTGCTCACGCCCGTGATGAATTGGGGATATCTGAAATCACTACCGCTCGCCCATTACAAGCGGCCTGGGCTTCTGCGATGAGCTTCTCAGCGGGCGCAATACTGCCCTTGTTGGTGGCGTTTATTGTCACGGCTGACTGGGCAATTCCAGCCATTAGCCTGTCAGCATTGGCTTCTCTGGCTATTCTGGGGGGGATTGCCGCGAAAGCAGGCGGAGCGCCAATATGGCCAGGTATTATTCGAATTACCTTCTGGAGTGCGCTTGCGATGGGGGTATCATCGGGGGTTGGCATGCTATTTGGTTCAGTCACAAGCTGAAATCAGAATAGGGCGGATCTGACAAGTAATCCTGATAATAGAACGTTTCATTTCAGCTAGTTAAAAGAGCTATTGGGTAACAGATACATCTTTCTCTGCTGCGAATTGGCTTAACATGTAGAAAGCTGCATCAGCCTAATTTCACCACCGTAATCCCTTTCTTCGTTTCTTGCTCAAACTTGTACAATTATTATTTTCTTGTACAAGTTTGTATTAACCCGCTATGGTTAATCTATAGGTGTTTTCGGCAAGGTAAATGGCATGGCGACATACAGTATCAGTGAGGTGGCGCAACTTTGTGGTATTAATCCAGTAACACTGCGTGCCTGGCAACGGCGTTATGGCTTGTTAAAACCACAACGTACTGAAGGTGGCCATCGGCAGTTCAATGACGACGATATTGTCCGTATCCGCACTATTGTGCGCTGGATAGAACGCGGCGTCCCAGTTAGCCAGATCAAACCTTTACTCGACGGTGGCACAGCACCTGGCGACAGCACTAACTGGGTAACACTGCAACAACAGTTACTGGCGCTGATTCAGGCTCCCGCACCGCATAAACTCCGTAGTCGTATCTTTGAATTAGGGCGCGAATATCCACCTCAGGCCCTGATTGAATATGTGCTAAGACCATTACGTTCACAGCTTAAGAATGAACATCAATTGCTGCACATGCTGAGTCGTCTGCTGGATGGCGTGATCATTGAATACGCGACTTTTTGTATGCTGGGTGCACGCAAGAAGCCAGGCGAGAATGTATTACTACTGGGATGGGGAAACATCGATCCTACCGAGTTGTGGATGGCCGCCATCGTTCTGGCGAAAAACAATATGCATATCGATATTTTGCCGGGATCGCTGGAAGCTCCGCAATTGGCTATGTTTAAGGCCGAACGCTACTTTCTCTGCACCGATGGCGTACTCAATACTGCCAAGCGGCGGCAATTAGCAGCTTGGTGCGATGCAGGCTTGAATATTACGCTTATCGATAACCATGCTCTGCTAATCCTTGCTTCGGAGCACTACCATGAGTAACGCTGAAGCACTGCTGGCACGTTTTTCACAATTCTATACCACGTTGGATACAGCACGTCTGGTCGAGCTATCTGATGTTTATCATCGCGATATCCACTTTATCGATCCCGTCGGAGAACATCAGGGATTGAGTTCACTTGAAGTTTATTTTCAATTGCTGCTCAGTAACTTAAGCACTTGTAGCTTTACCCTCACTGACATTCAGCACCATGACCAACAAGCCTCTGTGTGCTGGCATATGACTTATGCCCATCCCCGTCTGCGCCGTGGCAGCTTGCTCAGTTTAGAGGGTATCAGCCAGTTACGCTTTGCTGAACAGCGGGTTATCTATCAGCGTGATTACTACGATCTGGGTGCCATGCTGTATGAACATATACCGCTGCTCGGCGGGATTGTTGTCAAATTGAAGAAGAGGCTACAAGCATGAAACACGTGGTGATCACCGGAGCCAGTTCCGGTATTGGGCAGCAATTGGCGCTCGATTATGCCGCCGAGGGCTGGCAGGTGACCGCCTGTGGACGTGATGAAGCCCGGTTGATGGCACTTGGCGCGCATAATTCGGCAATTACGGCGCATCATTTCGACATAACCGATTTGTCTGCTACGCGTAGCGCGTTGGCGCAATGTCCGGCCGATCTGGTTATTTTGTGTGCTGGAACCTGTGAATACCTTGATAACGGTGTCGTCGAGGCTGAACGGGTTGCACGGGTGCTTAATACTAATTTTCTTGGTCCGATCAATTGCTTAGATGCCCTGTTACCACAACTGTCGTCCGGGAGCAGGATCGCATTGGTGGGGTCAACAGCCAGCATCATCCCCATGTCGCGCGCAGAAGCTTATGGTGCCTCAAAAGCTGCACTTGCCTATTTTGCCCGCAGCCTGGCCGTGGATTTGGCAAAATCCGGTATTAATGTTTCGCTGATATTACCCGGTTTTGTTGCCACACCGCTGACTGACCGCAACGATTTTGCCATGCCGATGATAATCACCCCTAAGCAGGCTTCGCACTATATTCGCCGTGGTCTGGCAAAAGGGGCCGCTGAAATTGCTTTTCCCCCACTGTTCGCCGCGCTGTTACGACTAACAGCTCTACTTCCACAAGCTCTACAACGCTGGCTTGCCAAGCGTTTGGTGAGGTAATCCAATGAGAATTGCCATTATCGGCAGCGGGATTTCCGGTTTAACCTGTGCATGGAAGTTAGCTAAAAAACATCAGGTTACACTGTTTGAAGCCAATGATTATCCCGGTGGGCATACCGCGACCGTGGACGTCACGCTGGAAGGGCGCAGCTACGCTATCGATACCGGATTTATCGTCTATAACGAGCGGACCTATCCGCAATTTATTGCTCTGTTGGCTGAATTGGGCATCAGTGGGCAAGCCACGGAGATGAGCTTCTCGGTTACGCATCCTCGCAGTGGACTGGAGTACAACGGCCATACGCTCAATACTCTATTTGCCCAACGCCGTAACCTGCTGAATCCACGCTTTTATCGCCTACTGGCAGAGATTATGCGTTTCAATCGCCAATGTAAGAAAAACCTGGCGAATGGTGGTATTGCGGCTCAAACGGTGGACGATTTTCTGCAACAGGAAGGTTTTTCCCCCTATTTTGCCCAGCATTATTTGTTACCGATGGGGGCCGCTATTTGGTCTTCTTCAATGACTGATATGCGCCAGTTTCCATTAGCACTGTTTTTGCGCTTTTTCGATCACCACGGTCTGTTAGACATCACCAACCGCCCACAATGGTTTGTAGTGCCAGGCGGCTCGCGTGAATATGTGCGCCGCATGTTGGCCATAATGGCAGACAACCTGACATTGCACCTGAATATGCCAGTCCTGCGGGTTGAACGCCAACCACAAGGGGTGATACTTCATAGCGCCTTGGGGCAACAACATTTTGATCAGGTGATTTTTGCCTGCCATGCCGATCAGGCACTGCGTCTTCTGGCCGATGCCAGCCCGCAGGAGCAACGTGTTTTAGCTCAGTTGGGCTATCAAGCGAATGAAGTCATCCTGCATACCGATATTCGTCTGCTGCCACGCCAACGCCGTGCCTGGGCCAGTTGGAATTATCGCTTACCAGCCAGCGACGAGCATGCAGAGAATCAACTCGCCAGCGTGACTTACAACATGAATATTCTGCAAGGCTTGGATGCGCCACAGACCTTTTGTATCACACTCAACCCACAGCAACCGATTGAACCGGCGCTAATTCTGCGCCAGTTTAGTTATCACCACCCGGTATTCAATCAGACTACTGTACTGGCACAACAGCAGCGTTCGCTGATAAACGGGCAGCACAATACCTGGTTCTGCGGCGCTTACTGGTATAACGGATTCCACGAGGATGGGGTACGCAGTGCGCTGGACGTCACGCAGGTTTTGTTGCAGGAGAACGCCGCATGAATAGCGCCCTTTATGTAGGACATGTGCGCCATCGTCGCTTCAGCCCGGTCCAACACAGCTTTGATTACCAAATCTTCATGCCGTTGATTGATCTTGATGAACTGACACAATTGCCCGCGCTGGGTATTGCGTTGGAACGCTTTGCCCCAGCGTCGTTTTATCGTGGCGATTATCTGGGTGGTGGCGATATTAAACACAAAGCGCAGCAACGTATTGCACAATTGACCGGCGAAAAGTTGAATGGCCGCGTTATGCTGTTGTGCCAGTTGCGCTATCTGGGATGTTACTTCAATCCCGTCAACTTTTACTATTTGTATAACGATGATGACAAACTGTGTTGGTTGTTGGCCGAAGTTCGTAATACCCCGTGGAATGAACGCCATACCTATGCCGTAAATCCAGAAGGTACCTCAACCATAGATAAAGTTTTTCATGTATCACCGTTTAACCCGATGGACATGACCTACCACTGGCGGCTCTCTGCCCCCGCACAGCGACTGCGCATTCATATCGAAAATCACCGTGTCAGCCGCGAATTTGACGCGACATTACTGCTTTATCGACACCCTCTAACGCGGGCAACGTTGCGCCGACAGTTATGGCTTCTGCCTCTAATGACACTGAAAACTGCCACCGCCATTTACTGGCAAGCACTGAAGTTATGGCTGAAACGCACCCCTATTTACCCTCACCCCGCCGCCGGCGGCAAGGATGAACGATGAGTTCCTCAGAATACACCCTCGCCGATAGCACCCCTTTTTCGGGTCACAATAAAGGTGCTCGTCGCATTATTTTTACCTTGCTACAGCAGTTGCAAGGGGGCGGATTATTGCTGCGTGAAGCAGGTGTCGGTGAAATCCAGTTTGGTGATACCCAAGCCCCGCTACAGGCTGAAATCGAGGTTTATGATCCCCGAGTTTACCGCCGAATACTGTTGGGTGGCAGCATTGCTGGTGGAGAAAGCTACATTGACGGTTATTGGAGCAGTCCTGATCTAACTCGCCTGCTTCAGTTGCTGGCCAGTAACATGCAGTTGGTCGATAAGATGGAGGCCCGTTTAAGTTGGCTGACCGCCCCTTGGCATCGGCTGGTGCACCTGCTACGTGATAATAGTCGGCGGCAGGCACGGCGCAATATTGCCGCACATTACGATCTGGGTAACCGCTTCTATCAGCAGTTTCTCGACAGTGAAATGCTTTATTCCAGCGCGTTGTACAGTGAAACGGAGATGACATTGGAACAGGCGCAACAGGCTAAAATGCGTCGCTTGTGCCAACAGTTAGATCTGCAACCACAAGATCATCTGTTGGAGATCGGTACTGGGTGGGGAGCGCTGGCGGAATTTGCCGCGCGTGAGTATGGCTGCCGCGTCACCACCACGACTATCTCGCAGGAACAGTACGTTTATGCCCAACAGCGTATTAAGCAAGCTGGATTAGAGGATCGCGTTACTCTGTTGTTTGAGGATTACCGTGAGCTGACGGGGCAATATGACAAACTGGTCTCGGTCGAAATGATCGAAGCCGTAGGCAAACGTTTTCTGCCTCTATTTATCAAATGTTGCCAGCAGTTACTGAAACCTAAAGGCAAAATGGTGTTACAGGTGATCACCATTACTGACCAGCGTTATCAGCAATACAGCAGCAATGTGGATTTTATCCAGCGTTACGTCTTCCCCGGAGGCTTCTTGCCATCGATAACCGCGCTGTGCGATACCCTCACACGCCATAGCGATCTGGTGATGTGTGACCTATTCGATATTGGCCGTGACTATGCCCGCACGCTGCAACAATGGCGTGAGCGTTTTGAGCAGAATTGGCCTTTATTACAGAATCAGGGATTTGACGAACGTTTTCAGCGCCAGTGGCGATTTTACCTGTGCTATTGCGAAGCTGGTTTTCTGGCGCGATCCATCAGCACCGTACAACTGAGTGCTGAGCGTCGATGAGATTGGGCACCGGATTTTGGCTAACTACGCTCGGTTTTGATGCCTATTGGACGCTGGCCATTATTTGGCGTGAACAAGTAATGCTTTTTCTACTTCTGGGCGCTGCGCTGGCACTGATATTTACCCCGCGGCAACAGCGTATATGGGTCCTGTTAGCGGCGCTACTGGGTATTACCATGGATGCGTTTTGGTGCTATCTCGATATCTTTAAATTTGCTGGCGGGGGCGGTGTTCCCATATGGATGTGCGCATTGTGGCTTACTTTCACTAGCTGGTTTTATTGGCTACTGAGACGGATTATCCCGACGGTGAAAACAGTTGTGTTGTTAGGTGCGCTTACCGGCCCACTAGCCTATGTCATCGGCTGGAAATTGAATGCGATGACCCCACAAATCGCACCTGAAATGATGATCCTCACCCTATCTTTAGGGTGGGCTATTTATCTGCCAGTTGTCAGTTGGCCAATACTACGCAGGAGAATTGAATGAAGATGCTGTTAACTTTTCTTCTTTGTCTGAGTACTCAGGTGGCACAGGCCAGCGATTGGAGCACGTGGCCGACGGTAGGCAGTGCCACGCTACGTTGGGGGCCCTTTGATATTTATTTTTCAGTATTGCGTACACCGAGCGGACGCTATGAGGAGGGGGGATGGCCGCAGGCACTGAGTATTAACTATCAGCGTTCTATTACCCAAGAAGAGCTGGTGAACGCTACACAAGAACAATGGCAAGCCATGAAAATCAGCGTGTCTGCAGCACAGCAGCAGCGTTGGCTCAAGCAGATAGCGACGATATGGCCGGCAGTAACCTCTGGCAGCCAACTCACTTTCGTGGGTGATAATACTGGCGGACAATTTTATTATCGCGCGCCATCTAATCCATATATTAAGCCGATTGGTGATCGTTTCGACCGTGCTTTCCGAGATGCATTTCTCGCTATCTGGTTGTCACCGACGACACAATATCCTGACTTGCGGCAACAATTGACTGGAGGTATCTGATGAATATCAAAAGCCTGTTACTGGCTTTCCTGTTTGTACTGGCTGGATGCAGTGCAGATATCAATGACTATCAAAACAATAAACCTACTTTCGATTTGTTCGGCTACTTCAGCGGTGAAACCCGCGCCTGGGGAATGTTGCAGAATTATCAGAATAAACAGACTCGCCGTTTTGAGGTGGTTATCCAGGGCGATGTTGTCGGCAATACCCTGACGCTCAATGAGAAGTTTGTTTTTGCTGATGGCGAGCGCCAGACCCGAATCTGGCGCATCATCAGAAACGCTGATGGCAGCTATCAGGGGACGGCAGGGGATATCATTGGCGTAGCCCATGGTTATACCGCAGGTAATGCTTTCAACTGGCGTTATGATATGGACGTGAAAACAGAGAACGGCAGCATAAAACTACACTTTGATGACTGGCTATATCGCCAGGATGATATCCATTTGTTCAACCAGACATCACTGCGCAAATTTGGTGTTGAAGTCGCCAAAGTGACACTGTTTTTTGAAAAGAAAAGCTAACGTTCTGTTGTTGGGTGCAATAATTCATCGAGTAAAGTATGTGAAGAGGAGATTTAACGATGAAAGGAGCGATTCAATTTATTAATATTTTCGCCATGGTGTTGTGATTGATCCTGTCGCGTAAATAACAACGATGACGAATCTCGATGAGAGCGTTTGTTATTCTCAATAGCGTATAACATTATCTCAATTTCACTGATGTTAACATCGCGATTAATTTCATCGTTTATCAGCGATAGCCCCCGTTATGGTCAGATAAAATGATAAATAAAGCCTATTATTCAATTGAATCTTAATACTACGACGTACTGAATTATGTGCTTTACTTAGAGTAGTCATTGTATTTACTGAGGTTACAGTCAGTTATTTATCGGGCTTTTGGGTCGCTAATGTGGCTGTTCTAAGTCCGTCATCAATACACAATTTCTATTTTTATTTGCCGAATCTGCGAAATAAAAACCAAAAAGGAAGGTTGTATTATCATGACTCAGATTTTCACTTTAACATTATCCCCTTCGCTAGACAGCGCAACAACGACGCCCAAAATCTACCCTGAAGGAAAACTACGTTGCACAGCACCTATTTTTGAGCCGGGTGGTGGCGGTATTAATGTCGCTCGTGCTGTTGTTTATCTTGGTGGTCAAGCTCATGCAATTTTTCCTATTGCTGGCCCTACAGGGGAGCACTTGAAAGAATTGCTTGATCGGGAAGGTATTGAGACGAAAACGCTGAAAACGCAGGATTGGACACGGCAGAACATGCATGTCCACGTAGACAACAGTGGTGAACAGTATCGTTTTGTTATGCCAGGGGCACGATTGAGTGATGCTGAGTTTGATCTACTGGTACTACAAGTGCAAAACATCCCTTCAGGATCGATTTTGGTTATTAGCGGTAGTTTGCCGCCAGGTACTGGTATTGAAAAATTAGTTCACCTGATTCAGCAGGCTAAAGCTATGGGATTGCAGTGCATCATTGATAGCTCTGGCGATGCATTAAAAGCGAGCTTAGATTTGGGGGGGCTTGCCTTGGTAAAACCTAATCAGAATGAGCTATCGGCCCTTATAGGGCGGGAGTTGAAGCATCCTGATGATGTACGCCATGCTGCTAAGGAGTTGGTTAACCGTGGCGCTGCCGAGCGAGTCGTGGTGTCGCTTGGGCCACAGGGAGCATTGGCAGTCGATCGTGATAACTGGGTACAAATCGTTCCCCCGCCGGTGAAGAAGATGAGTACCGTTGGGGCAGGGGACAGTATGGTTGGCGCAATGACGCTGAAACTGGCAAAGGGTGCAGACCTGTTTGAGATTGTACGTTTTGGTGTTGCAGCAGGTAGCGCGGCAACACTTAATCTTGGCACTCGCCTTTGTTCATTGGAAGATACTCAACGTCTGTATGACTATATTTGTAAGAGTTCGCATCATCCTATCAGTTGGTAATGAACCGGATACCAGCTCGTGGCCTGGATGCGTGGGCAACGCGTTTAGCTAACAAAGAAAATCCGCAACGAACTGAACTCAATGCCCTAAATATTTGGGGCATTTTTAGGGCTGAAAATGGGTTTTAAATTTATACCTTGGTGCTTTCATACTGAACCCAACTGAATGTTGCAATCAGTTCCCGAGGAGGGGGCCTAAGCTGGAACCCCAGAAATTTCCGCTGTGTAAATGCGCCAACATTCGAACCAGTCTGCACCATTACTTACGCGGGTTATCAGTGCTGTTGTCCGACGGCTGGCGCGATTTTATCCGGAAAAAGAACCTATACATGATCTCGCAGTGAGGCTTTCTGTCCCTAGCGATTAATACCTATTTCTTAGTCAGCCAGGGAGATGTAGTGCTCCAGAAGATGATATCTGCGCCAAGATAATTGTCGGCAAATTGTACAAACTCATCCTTGCTAAATGGCTTACCCGTATTGGGGTTCTTGTAGGTCAAGGTCGGCTCCTGCACTGCCATGGCAATGAGTGCTAGCTTACTTTTGTATTTGTTGAAGAACGGATATGAGTTCTTCATTTGCGCTTTGCGGTTGGGAACAATATCTGGGCCGCCAAGTCCAATATTATTGGCACTCGCGAACTCAAACAGCCGGCCCATGTAATTGTGGTCGTTGTTCCATTCGCACGGCCAGAAATTGACATATTGCACCACATGGGATTTGGTGAACACCTTTCGCGCAAAGGTGAGATTTTCCATTTCGCCTGCAAAATAGTTATCGCAGGAAAATCCCTTGGGTAGCTTTTTCTCGTCAAGATCAATGGCTGTTTCGGGTAGGTTCACACCATAGACTCGACCATCGAAACGCTCTGCAATCGCTGCCAACAGAGCCTGATAACGTTGGCGCACAGCAGGATCCCATTGCTGTGCCACCCAACCCGAACCACTCGGCTTTCCTTCGCCAGGATTATCAAATTGTGGCGATATCCCCCCACCGTATCTGGCATCATTCATCAGATAATCAGGAACGTACCGGGCATTCTGTTCGAAAAACCGATCCTGGATCTGGATGAAAAGTTTTTTATTGGCTACCTTAAGACGAGCCAAGTCCTTCTCAATCTGCGAGAAGTTGTATTTGTTCTTCTCAGGTTCGAGTGAACGCCAATTGTAAACGATCTGCGCACCGCCAATATCGCTACGTGCGATAATGACTGATGCCGCTTCGAGGTCGCCAGAGCTGGTATAGACAAAATTTTCTGGCATTTTAGCTAATATGGGCAGTGTCGCAGTAAGCAGTGTTATTGCGACAGTGAGCCTAATGCTTTTGGTCACGAGATTATCCCTTTTTGAAGGTTCGGTTAGGGGGACATGACTTTTACACGTCCCAGACTGGTGAGTTATCAATGTGATATAAACCCACAATCAGACCCAGCCAAGCAATTTTTCCCCATCTGGACGCAGCTCCCCATTTGGGGGATACATGTCTGTAGCGAGTTTCATGGGGATCACTGAATAATAGATGAATAGCCTAAGTTTTCATTACAAAGCCATTTTTTTGCAATAAATTTGGTTCAATCATGATATGTTTGCAAAATTAATCACTCGCGATTGCACGGGAGACATCGACTATGTTGGACAAGTCTGCATTATTACGCGTTAGCGCGCTGACGGCATCCTTGATGCTGGTTGCCTGTAACCAGAATTCCGGTGCCAGCACTGCTGCGGTTGGAAATATACAATCCCGCGAGCAGGCGGTCTTGCCGACCACGGCGATTGAACAGAATATACCATCGGCTGTGACAGTCGCGGCTGAAATACCGGCGGGATGCCGGATCCAGTCATCCGGCGAGTGGAAGGCATCTGTATATGCGCAGCCGCCCAGGCTTATAGTGTCAGGCGAGGTTGAAACTTCTACCGGTGGATATGAGGTCATGCTTGAGCGTGGCGGGGCTGGTCTCAATCCAGCTATCGTAATGATGGAACTGAAGGTCGTCCCGCCGCCCGCCGACGCGATGGTATCGCAGATGATTACACCCCATTCGGTAAAGACTGAAGTACCTGACATGAGTCGTGACCTGACGCGAGTTGTTATCAACTGTGGTGGTGGAAAGCTCGCGGAGATAGCAGAAATCTCGGTGCTGAACTGAGCAACCCATTGAATGATGTCGCGGGAGCTGTGGCCAATTTGACTGTGCATTCGCTGAGCGATTGTGAGGTGGAAGAGTTCGGTTTTGCCCCGCGCGCAGCTGACACGCACGTTCAGGGCTATGGTCTGCGTGTTGGAAGGATTTAAATGCAGTGCCACTGCCCTGCTCATAGATCACAATATGTGACCGCACTTGTTTGAAATCCTTCGAATTAACCAACCGGCGGCCAATGTTTTGCCATTGGCCGGTAATGCCGAAAGAGCTGTGTTCCGTGGCAGTGGTGGCCCAGCGCCGCCTCGGCCCTGGGATACGTATCCAGCTACGCCTGCCCATTTTCGCTGTCAAAGAAGGCCTTCACTGTTCCCAGACTCTGATTACCCATCGAAGCATATTTGACCAGTGATTTATAGCGGTCCAGGTCGCCACGGACCTGAAGTTGCTCAAACAATGCGTTGGCTTCTGCAAGCAATAGCGGTTCCCGCTTTTTCTTCTCCCGCACAGTTGCTTTCAGTACTTTATTTCTGGTCACTATGTCAGCAAGCGTTCGCCGTCCTTGTTCCTTCCAATTTCCAGTTGCTGCGCGAACATCGTTTGGAACCAGGCCACAGGCATATAGCACTGATAGATCACTTGCACACTGCCATCCGTTCTGCTCGCCAGTGTCCACGTCGTCTTGTCACACACTTTGCGGGTATCCAGTACCTCCTCCATGAGACGCGAGTCATTCGGGGAGGCAGTCATCGCGCGAATGGTACCTTCCTGTTGTAATCGCTGGCTCAAGAGATAGCGGGTCAAAATGAAGACATTACTAACATCGGGGTGTACTAATCAACGGGGAGTAGGTCATAGGGGATGCAAGCAGGCTCCAGAAACTGCCAGAATAAAGTTTCATAAAATGGTTTCTACATAGTCGGTACACCTAAAGTATTATGTATTAATACCCTGAATAAAATGCAAAAAACTTGATTTATAAGAATCATTCTGTATTTCTATACATAAGATATACTTATCTCTATTTGCATAATAACTATATTTTTTATTAATATAATCACCAAATGCAGCCATTCTTTTTCAGTGCCCAATGATTTTTAAGAACATTCCCACTCCATAATGCCTAACAGTTCAATTGCAATATTAAAGGCTTTGCTTTTGGTTTTAAATCCTGCTCTAGAATGAAATGAAAGTTATATAATTCATTTTTTTTGATTGGTTCGGGATTTAATTTTTTTAAGTTAAAAAGTTGTCGGTGTATCTCTTTTTTAAACAATGTTTTATAGTGCTTAACTATTTTTAAAAACCAATCTCTGGTCTGAATGTTTTAATTCAGCTTCTTTCCTTGCTATCTGAGGGAGGAGGTAAGGTGTATGTATGCAGAATTTTTCTATTGTCGTTAATAATAAATACTTAGAGTTAGGTCTATTCGAATTGTTAAATCATGTATTACAAAAATCTGGCTATGAAGGTGCTGTTAATGTAGAACCTCAATTTTACTCTGAAAATGACTTTTTATTCATAGATGTCAGTAACATTGACCGATTTAATGTATTGAGTAGTGCAGCTAATAGTATTTTATTTGATAAAGTATTCATCATAACATCTAGGTATGATTATGATTTTAATCGTTTTTTCATTGAGATGGAAACAAAAGGAAAGGTTACACTTCTCTGTTTTGATGATCCATTATCTATTTTAGAAAAAAAAATCATGTCAGTCCTTAAGCGAAAGAAAAAGTATACCAATCAGTTAAGTTTTTCACTTGGTGATTTAACATTAAGTAATTACATAAAAAAAATAAATCTAACAAAACAAGAGGTTATTATAATCACTTATTTTAAGTGTGGTTTACCCGGACATGCTGTAGCAAAAATACTAAACAAGAGTGAAAAAACAGTAAGTGCTCAAAAGAGATCGGTAATGAAAAAAATTGGGGTGAGAACTAATGCAGAGTTATTACAAAAACTCCAAATAAATTAATAATTTATTTGAAAAAAATACATCTTGTGGGAAATTTCCTACTAAATTCATCCTTTTCGCCTATATTAATATCTATATGTATTAAGTAGATTCAGGATATCGAATAGCTTAAAAGCAGTAATGAGATATTCTAATTTTTCCTGTGAATATTAAGTCATACCTATTTATAGGTATGACTAATTGTCAGGCCTAAATCTAATGAGAGTACACCATGAATAAAGTATTTAAAGTCATTTGGAATAGTGCCTTAGGCCGCTATGACGTTGCATCTGAAATCTCTAAATCAGGAAAAAAAACTAAGTCACTTTGCTCAGGAATTGTCGATACAACCTTAGGTTTAACAACCCCCTCTCGCCTGAGCCAGATTGCAATGACCTTGATGTTTACATTAGGGGCGAGTTCTGTCTTTGCCGCAGATATTAGCGTACCGGTATTTACGCCTGATGTAGAATTTGAACAGACCTTCACAGGGACTGGCAATACCTTAGTAGGCAGTTTTAGCAATATCGCTAAGGGAGATATTGGTTTTAAAAACAGTAAACTGGGTGATATTCCCCCGGGGAACTTCCTCTATGGTGCTGAGAATCTGATCAGTAAAAACATTTTCAACTTAGGTGAGATGGTTACTGAAACTTTCCTTGACCCGAAAGGCACTGGCGCATTAATTACTATTAATGTGTATAGCAGTACTGCGATGTCAATTAAACCGCTTGCCGATTTTGTGGTACCTGTTTCTTATGCGGTTGGTGAAAATGGCCAGTATGTGAATCGCAACTTATTCCATGTGCAGGATAGCAGTGATCTGACCGTGGCTGTCGGTAGCACGGCCGCAGGTTGGGTTAATGACAGCAATAACTATTTTAACGCCATTCTTAAAGGCAGCCTGAAAAGTGAAGCGGCGACAACAACTTCTTCAGGATTCTATGTTGACTCTACTACATCGGCCCAGAATACAGTCTTAAATTATAACGCCAAAACTGTAGTCAACCTGGGTAATAACAATAATAACATTCGCGATAGTAGTACCGCGGTGGCCAATTCGGTGCTTGATGACTTCGTCGGTACCTTCACCAGTCCCTATTTAGGGGCCCAAAATGTTCAAAATTTTGCTGATTTCCAAAAATACAACAATGACTTGATTGCAGGTATTAAAAGTGGTGCGATCGTGCTGGACAGCAAAGGTTATCAAGCCGAGCTGGCGCGGGCCTATTTCACTAACGGTTCCAATACTTCACCAAAAGTCACCCCGATCTATCTTGATATGGGGATTGATGCTAATGATGCCGTAAATCACATTGTCGATTCTGACCGTGTTGCCTTTATTCATGGTGATGGTCAGCATGCCATTGTGAATATTGGTGCTGATGCCAATATTCAGGCGTTCAATACGGATATTTCACTGGTGCGGCTGGAAGACGGTGCAACCCTGAATAACGCCGGGACTTTGGGGTCAACTTCTGCAACAGTTCGTGGTACCAATATTATTTTTGCCACTGACAGTACGGTTATTATTGACACTACTGGGGTACTGGATGCAGGGACTAATCCTGAGATGCTGGACTTCAAGCCCACACCTACCTCAACATTGCCGTTGTACATAGCTAACGGCAGTCATACCGCTATTTTAGCTAATGGAGTTTCGTCAGTTACCAACAATGGTGTGATTAATACCGCTTCTCGTGGGGCAAGCGCTTATACTCGCGCGGCGGTGATCGATGGCAACTCGACCTTCGTCAATAACGGCGCGATCAATATTGCTTCAACTATCGATTTGTCTCCTGCAGCAGGTTATTTGAATGAGGGGGTGAGTGTTCAGAAAGGCTCTACCTTTGAAAATAACGGTACCGTCTATGTGGGCCGTCAATCACAACGTTCGTTAACTGATGTAGTCACTGACCTGGCCATTAAGACTCAGTCTTATGCAGTTAGATTACTGCAAGATACCGTTAACTTGAGCAATATCGCTACCTTTACCAATAGTGCGACCGGTAAAATCGTGATTGGCAGCAAAACTGAAAACTCTACAGCTATTGCTGCACAAGGAGCGAGAACAGTAGTCAATCAAAACGGCACTATTGAGCTCAACGGTGCTGGTGCTGTATCCGGACAAAATGCAGGGCAGAATATCGGTATCTCTTCCAGCGCTAACGCCACGAATATCTTCAATAATGGTGATATCGTTATAAATGGTATCAATACCGTCGGTATCAAAGTACTGACCAACAGTTCAGCCACTAACGCCGGTAACGTTTATGTAAATAACGGGCTTGATGCTGCCACTAAACTGGCGAACTACGGTATTCAGGCGGTTGGTGCGGGCGCGGTGGCTAATCTCTCTGGTGAGGTAAAGCTGGCGGGCGATGGTGCTATTGGGGTGGTTGCTGAAGATAAAGGTACCATTAATGTCTCCGGTACCGGTCAGGTTGAGTTTGTTTCAGGTAAAAAACAGGTGGGCTACCTGATTTACGGTACGGGCTCTAGCGTCAATAACATTGCCACGGGTGATGAAACGGTTTCAACCGAAGGCTCTACACTGTATCGCGTTGATAAGGGTGCCAGCTTTATCGGGACCACAGCCTCAACCATGAATGCCACCGGTAAAGATTCTTCTCTTATTCAAGTCACCGGTGTTGGCAGTACATTTAACTCCGGCGCGTTAGATATGGTCCTGTCTGGCGAGGGCTCTACTGGGGTAAAAGTCGAGGGTGGCGCCAGCGGCACCATCACGGCAGATGCCAGCCTGGAATTGAGCGGTGATGGGGCTACTGCCGGTATCGTCGATGGCAACTACTACGGCCTGGATGGTATTGCCACCGGTGCTACCGGAAAATCTGTCTTAACCAGTTCGGCGGTATTGACCACCGGTAACACCGCGTCTGGTGCCTATGGCTATATCGCCCGTAATGGCGGTGAGCTTATCCACAATGGCTCCATTGATTTTACACAAGCAGGCAGTACTGGCGTGCTGGTAGACGGCGGGATTCTGACCAACCAAAACCTCATCACAGTCAATGGGACTGCGGTCAATATTCAGGGTGCTAACTCTACCGTGAATAACAGCGGTACCGTCAACGCAACCGACGGCACCGCCGCTTATCTGCTGGGTGCGGGGGCGAGCCTGACCTTATCCGGTAACGGTGAAACCAAAGCGGGCGGCACTGCCCATGGCGTACTGCTTGATACCGGTGCCACAGCACTGACCGTGGATGGCGCAACCATCACCATGACCGCGGGCGGCACAGGTAATGCGATTGAAAACAAAGCGGAAATTACCGGTATTCAGTTAAAAGACACCACGCTGACGGTGGGTAATGGTGCAGGTATTCGTACCGGTGCCTCCCTGGCGGCAACCAACTCTGGCACGATCAATGTCAACGGCAGCGGTACCGGTATTCTGTTTGCCAACACCGGCGACACCATCACCGATAATACGCTGGACATGTCCGACTCGGCCGGTCTGGTGATTAACGTCAATTCAGCCGCGGGCAAAGGGATTGTCACCAACTCCCGTCAGGATCTGAAAACCGGTGCCAGCGTAAACGTCAATGATGCCGCAGGCGGTGCAGCCCTGATTGTCAAAGGCACTACCGGCCGTGTCGAGCAGTCCGGTAACCTGATATCAACATCACTCACCAGCCCGGTGGTGGACATCAATAACGGTTATGTCACCAGCTTCGTCAACAGCGGTACCATTCAAGCCAACAGCGCCACGCAGCAGGCTGTCGTAACCAATACTGGGACGGGTCTGGCATTTACCAACGCCACGGGTGGCACAATTGTTGGCAAGGTGGATCTGTTAGCGGGCAACAACACCGTGACCCTGATGCAAGGCAGTAAAGGCACTGACTTCACCACCGGCAGCGGCGATGATGCCTTCATTCTGAAAGGGCTGACATTAGCCGATACCGGCGTGTTCAGCTCACTGAACGGCGGTACCGGCAGCGATACGCTGACGCTGGACAGTTCGCTGTATACCCTGAGTGATGCTGATGCCATCCAGAATATGGAATACATCAACCTGATCAATAACTCAACGCTGACACTGGACAATGTGCTGCTGGCGCTGGGTGACAGTCAGGATGACAATGCCAACACCGGTTTTAATCTGGGTGACGGCAGTCTGTTGCAGGTTAATAACCTGAATGCCGTGAGCTTTAACAGCAAGTTGAACGGCCTCGGCACGATGGCCGTTAATACCGCCGGTAATGCCTTTGATTTTACGGCCAATGCGGCACAGAACGCCTTTAACGGGGTACTGGCATTAGGTCACGCCACCTTTGAACTGGCGGCGGATAACACGGCAGCATTAGTGAATGCCACCCTGAAACTGGGCGCGGACAGTATCACCACCGTCGGTGACGGTGTGCAAACTATCGGTGGGTTGGCCTTTGACGGCGGTACGGTGAAATTTAACACCGGCACTCCGGGTGAGACGGTGGCGAAAAGCACTATCCATACCACCAAAGAGATGAACCTGCTGGGCACCGGGACGGTGGTGGTGGACATCGACAGCGTCGACAACAGCCAGACGCCGGTCAATCCGGTACTGCCCATCATGGAGCAGGATGATGCCAATACCTTGCTGCAACTGGCGGTGAGTGATGTGGTGGTGCAAGGCAATGGTGGCAATCTGGTGCTGAAAGACCAGGATGGCAATGTCATTACCGATGCCACCACGGCCGATATTGCACAAAATGGCACCACGGTCGCCAAAGGCACTTACGATTATCGCCTGAGCAGCGGTACGGGTAACGACGGTTTGTATATCGGTTACGGCCTGACCGAAGTTGAACTGCTGGGCAGCGGTGCAGATGCACTGGCGCTGTATGCCACCAATAAAACCGGTCCTGCGGCGGATTTGAGTGCCAAAGTGACGGGCAGTGGTGAGTTGGCGATTGATACCGGTGCAGGAAATACGGTAACACTGTCCAATCTGGACAATGATTACACCGGTTCTACCGATGTACGCAGCGGCACCTTGCAGATGCTGAATGATAATGTGTTGGGGAATACCTCGCTGTTATCACTGGCAGCAGATACCGCCTTTGACATGAAGGGTCATAGCCAAACCGTGGGCGAACTGAACAGTACTGCGGGCTCAACGGTTGATCTCAATGGTGGCAGCTTAACCTTGAGTCAGGGCGGTATGTCTGAGGGTGAACTGACCGGCAGTGGCGCGCTGACAATTGCCGCCAATGTGCTGAGCGTTAAGGGTGCCAATACTGGCCTGAGCGCGGTGACCACCATTGCCAGTGGCGCACAAGCGTTACTGAACAATGCAGCGGGTCTGGGCGATGGCAATATCGTTAACGCCGGTCTGCTGACACTGAAAGGGGCTGCGGGCCAGTTAGCAAATGCTATCAGTGATGCCGGCAGTGTGGTGCTGGAAGATAGCAGCGACATCACATTGAGCGGTGATAACAGCCTGTTCAGTGGCCTGTTTGCTATCACGAACGGCAGCCAGTTAACTGCTTCTCAGGCAGAACATCTGGGGACGGCGGCGGTCACCAACGACGGCGCATTGGTGCTCAATAGTGCGAGTGACTGGTTGCTGGCCAACAGCATTAGCGGCAGTGGCAGCCTGACTAAAAACGGCACAGGCACCGTATCGTTGACACAATCTGCGGCCTATACCGGCCAGACAGATATCAATGCGGGTGGCCTGATGTTAGGCAGCAGTGCTGACCCCATGACGCTGGCAAGCCAGCAGGTGAATATAGCCAGCGGTGCCTTTATGGGCGGTTTTGGTGGTGTAGCGGGCGCGGTTGATAACCAGGGCGTGCTGTTTGTGGGCAACCCAGCGGCACCGATGGTACCGGCGATGGGCCGTCTGGCTCGCCTGGCGCCGGCCAGTAATATCTTTACCGTTGGCACTGACTTAACCAACAGCGGCACGGTATTTATCGGTAACAAGACCAGTGACGGTACGGGCACCACCGGTAACCAATTAGTGGTCAACGGCAACTATATTGGCAACAACGGTCTGCTGCACTTCAACACCGCGCTGGGCGACGACAGCTCTGCCACCGACAGCATGATTGTGAACGGCAACACCAGCGGCACCACTAACGTAAGCGTAGATAATGCGGGCGGTACGGGCGCTAAAACCTTAAACGGTATTGAGCTCATTCAGGTGAATGGTCAATCCGACGGTGAGTTTGTGAACCCTGGCCGTATCGTAGCGGGTGCATATGATTACTCACTCGTACGTGGGGTGGGTTCAAACGCCAGTAACTGGTATTTGACCAGCCTGAGCAATTTGCCGATTGATCCAGAGAACCCGGTTGATCCAGAAAATCCAGTGGGCCCAGGCGAGGAAACTAAACGTCCTGAAGCCGGCAGCTACACCGCGAACCTGGCCGCAGCCAACACTATGTTTGTGACGCGTCTGCACGATCGTTTGGGCGAAACACAGTATATCGACGCCCTGACTGGCGAGCAGAAAGTGACCAGCATGTGGCTGCGTAACGAAGGCGGACATAACCGTTCACGTGACACCAGTGGTCAGTTGAAAACCCAAAGCAACCGCTATGTGATGCAATTGGGTGGCGATATCGCCCAGTGGAGCAACGATGGTCTGGACCGTTTACACCTGGGTGTGATGGCCGGTTACGGTAATAGCAAAAGCGACACCCACGCGAAATCGGGCTATAAGTCGAGTGGTTCGGTTGATGGTTACACCGCCGGGGTGTACAGCACCTGGTATGCCAACGACGAAGACAAGTCGGGCTTGTATGTTGACGGTTGGGCGCAGTACAGCTGGTTTAACAATAGCGTGCAGGGCGACGGTCTGGCGACGGAAGAGTATAAATCGAAAGGGATCACCGCGTCGGTCGAGAGCGGCTACACCTTTAAAATCGGCGAGAATAAGTCTAAGAACGAAACGTACTTTATCCAGCCGAAAGCCCAAATCACCTGGATGGGTGTGAAGGCTGACGAGCACCGTGAAGCAAACGGTACTCAGGTGAGTGGTCAAGGCGACGGTAATATCCAGACCCGTCTGGGGCTGCGTTCTTATATGAAAGGCCACCACGAAAGTGATAATGGCAAGGATCGCGAGTTCCAACCGTTTGTGGAAGCCAACTGGATCCACAACACCAAAGATTTTGGCACCAATATGAACGCGGTTGAAGTGAAACAAGCTGGCGCGAAGAATATCGGTGAACTGAAAGTGGGTGTTGAGGGGCAATTGAACAAGCAACTGAATGTCTGGGGTAACGTCGGCCAGCAATTGGGCGACAAAGGTTACAGCGATACTGCAGTGATGTTAGGGGTGAAATACAACTTCTAATAAGAGTGACACAAGCTGAATAGTGGCACTTCGGTGCCACTATTCATCCACCGAAAATAAGTTATAGTCCATTTTTAATATAGATAGAATAGTAGAGAAAGGATGCGTCGTATTATGCGGGTTATTATTTCAGGCTATTGTAGTTTGACACGCTTTTCACTAGAGATAATCCTTAAAGAAATAATGTCAATCCAAAAAAAACAAATAAGTATTAATGCAGATAAATATGTATTGATAGATAACAAATATATAAAAAAAGATGAGAGAGATATATATATCCTGGATGTAGATAATAGCTCTCTTTTTGATTCATTTAAAACCATTGAAAAAATAAGGAAGTCAAGTCCCCTTTCTTTTATTATAGTGCTTGGTAGAAAAAATGAAAAGATGGGAGGCTATAGCTATTTGTCCGTTGTGGCTGATTGTATACTTTGTAAGACAGCATCTATAAAAACAATTAAAAACATGTTAATTGTTTTTTTAACTTCAAGTGAACCTCCTAAAAAATTTCATCGAACAAAATTAGTCAAAAAGTTAATTAGTTACTAAATCCAATACGGCACTATTGCAAAAATAAGATGATGGTAAGATAAATCTCCATTTTGGCCGAAGGAGTAAAGCACGACCCCATTCACAGGTCGGCATTTTCAGAGTGCTATTATTCTCTGGTCTGTACGCTGGTACTAAAACTGTGCTTAGTTGTTAATTCTGATTTGGGAGTCATGACAATTAAATAAGCATTACAAAGCCATGCGAAGTAAATAAGTTAAGTTCTCGCTGGATTTGAAAGTTATCTTTTAAATTTACAGGGAATGTTTTGCGCGGGTATAGAAAATATAAATAATAAAAACAATGCATTTTTAATAAATATATTGTTTGAGGCGAGGTCAATGAAACCTAATAATCTACGTAAAGAAGAAGTCATGGGCATATTGGAAGAAACTTGTAATGTTCTGAAAGAACAGTTTGGTGGATCTGTCCCCCCAGTGGGCAGTTGGCCAAAAACCAGAGAGTTGGCTGATAAAGCGCATTTGGATATTTATACTGCAAGATTAGTATTAATGAAGTTGGTTGATGAGAACAGAGCCAAGATGTCTGAAACTAAAGTGTTGAATTCATTACGCTGGTTTATTACTCAGACAGCAGAAGAATAGAGGCGACGATCCCATGGGCTTGTTGCAAATAATGAGAGCCGGTGACTCTCCTCATCGATGGGTGGGATAATTGGCCCTGTCGCATTAACAGATCGAGGTCGGCAAAATAGCACTGCCTATTTTTTTATAGCGGCCAACAGATAAAATTGTTCTGCCGGTGACAATCCGTCGCCAGCAGGATGATGAAGTTGTCCTTTGCGTATCATCTGTACCAGCTCAATACCCGCCAACAAGGTCTGTGCCCGTCGAAAGGAGTTGAATCCCAGCATCGTGCGTATCCGACGTTTGATATTCCGGTGATCTTGCTCGACAAGGTTGTTCAGGATCTTACTTTGCCTGACGGTAATCGCTTCCTCATCGGGTTTGTCGGCATTGAGCGTGGGCAAAGCTGCGGTGTTAGCACCACTTTTATCGATAGTGACTACCTAGGGTTTATCCTGGTGACGAATGGCCTTGCCGAAGAAACGCAGGGCTGCGGGGGCATCACGTTTGGCGGTCAATAGAGCGTCGATAGTCTGGCCATTGGAGTCCACAGCATGACACAGGTATTTCCACTGGCCGTAAACACCGACGTCCCACGCTGCGCTTGTGCCGACTGAAAGCCTTATATAGCAAAGGGGTTCCCAGCGATACAGGGTAGAATGGCCAACGATAATACCGCGTTCTGCCATCATCTCTTCTAGGTTGCGTAGACTCAGGGCGTAAGCGAGATACCAGCGAACACATTGGGCGATGATATCAACGGGTAGTGCAGACGTTTGAAGGCTTTTCTTATCAGAGACATTTCAAATAACACCTTAAAACTGTATGTTAACCGACGACAGCTTCATGCAACAGAGCCACTTAGCTTCCACTGGGCTAACCAGCAGAGCCAAAACAGTTTAAAAACATAACTTCACTTAGTCATTCATCCACAGTTCGTGGGGAAAATAAGAATACGTCGATCTTAAATATAGCTATTTATACGGGACGTATAAAAGTTTAACTAGTGCTTAGTGCAGAGATTGGAATTGTCTGAATTATTATCTAATAGCCATTATCCTATCAATAAGTGAAATTATTTCATGTTGAGTGTAGTGCTTAACTTTCCAATGGAGGGTAATATACGACTGAAATTTAGCTTTGTAATTTAAACTCTAGTTTTAAATTAGTCGCGTTCTTTTTGGTTTTTATATTTTACAATTTAATTGGATGAAAAAGAGGCAAGGATGAGAGGGTTTTTATTATCACTTTTAGTATCTGGTGTAATTATGGGGACAATGGCTCCAGTTTTTGCTCAGAACGTTCCTTTTGATAGTAGCGGGAAAATGGGGAAAACTGGCTGGACGTCCTGGAAAAGAGTGGTTTTATCGAAAAACATGCCACTTATGAGATATTGTAGTCGCGACTATTACAAAAATGGCCGTTACGTTACGTCACAAAATAAAATAGTACGCATGTATCAATTTTGTTGAGCAACGAACAGTTGAACGAAGTTAACCATTATTTATTATGGCATCATAAGTAGATATATTAATTAAGGATGATTTTTAATGAAAAATAAACTGTTATCCATTTTAATTTCTGGGATGATTTTTGGCATCGCTGCATCTGGCCCTGCCTACGCACAAAATGTTCCGTTCAATGCTGGAGGCGGTGGTAAAACCATCTATGGTCCTTGGAAAAAGGTCCAGAATGGGTTTATATCAATTACGTGCTATCGAACAGTATATTATAAAAATGGTAATACTGCTCAGCAAAGTAAATGGATTCCATTTGGTACAAAATGCTAATCAAATTTAGTATTCACTGATGTTTTATAGAAAAATTTAATTTCAGGCCATCGTTCAATGACGAAGGCCTTTACTCCATTGAATTTTGGTACTTTTATATAAAGTCCCCAATCACGGTATTTCAAATAGCTTTCCAGTATCACATCTCTTTTTATCTGCTTTCAGATTGTCAGAATTTGCTTACCTGAGCGGCTGTTGTGTCGTTGAAGGGGTCCGCTTGATGGTTAGGAAGTTGGATCCATTTTTTTCCCTTAGGTCAGAATCAAAAGAGGGGGACTGGGCCATGAGTTTCATCAGATCAGGTAGCGTGAGGTTGACGATTGATTTAAATAAACACCATTTTGATAACCAATCCAAATTTCAGGCAGATCTTCCCTATGCTGCCTATCGTAATCATCGCTCTGTTTTGAACTCCAGCCGACGTCGGGGCAACAACTCTTCTGCCCGGATACCGGCCCACGCACTGTTAAAAACCATCCGGCTATCACACAGTACACACTGGTACGGATCTACATTCGTAAATTGTTTCATCAGCGACACAAAGCCCAGCTTCTGCGGTTTTTCCCTTCATTTCAATCCCCAGTGCAGTATAGGGTTGTGCCGTATTAACGTAGGCTAGTCAGCAAAAGTTGCGCTGCCGTGTTGGTGCCACTTTTATCAATGGTCACTACTTCCGGTTCGCCGTGATGTCTAATGGCCTTGCGAAAGAAACGTAATGCGGCTGCGGCGTCTCGCCTGGCGGTCAGCAGGAAGTCAATGGTTTGACCCGCAGTATCGACCGCACGGTACATATATTTCCACTGACCTTTGATTTTTATGTAGGTTTCGTCCATGCGCCACCGACGGTCCACTGTGCGCTTATGCCGACGAAACGCCTTATCCAACAACGGCACCAGGCGGATAACCCAGCTAACCCAGCGGTGAAATGTGGAAATGGTCAACGATAATGCCGCGCTCTGCCATCATCTCTTCGAGATTGCGCAGGATCAGGGTATAAGCGAGATACCAGCGAACACACTGAGCGATAACATCAGCGGGGTAATGCAGTCGACGGAAGGCGTTTCGGATTAGAGACATGGGCAGGTAACATCACAAAAAAAAACAGCATGTTACCGGACTGCACCTTAATGCGACACAATCGTTTATCACCACTGGATATTTGCAACAGTGCCCAATGGTTCAACAACTAGAATAGGTAGCCATAAAAGTAATGGCTACCTATTCTAATTAGGTTAAATCACTTTAAGTTAAATGAATAGCTAATTTTTATCACTAAGTAAGTTACGATAAATAAGGCCGCCTATAATGCCGCCTAATATAGGCATTATCCAGAACAACCATAATTGCTGTAATGCCCAACCGCCCTGGAAAATAGCCACTGCCGTACTACGTGCAGGGTTAACGGATGTATTAGTAACTGGAATACTAATTAAATGAATAAGTGTCAACGTTAGGCCAATTGCCAATGGAGCAAATCCAACCGGAGCTCGTTTATCGGTCACTCCGTGAATAACGATAAGGAAAAATGCCGTCAATACTACCTCAGCAACAATGGCTGCCTGCATAGAGAAGCTACCGGGAGAATATGCGCCGTAGCCGTTTGAGGCGAAACCATTTACTGATGCATCAAAACCAGTTTTACCATTGGCTATAAAAAATAGAATAGAGGCCCCAATGATACCACCAATGACCTGAGCAAAAATATAAGGGGCTATATCTTTAGTTTTAAATCGGCCTCCAGCCCATAAACCTAAAGTAACGGCTGGATTAAAATGCGCTCCGGAAATATGCCCTACGGCGTAAGCCATGGTTAAAACAGACAAACCAAATGCCAGTGCTACACCAGTAAAGCCGATACCTAACTCAGGGTACGAGGCCGCCAATACAGCACTACCGCACCCACCAAATACTAACCAAAAAGTACCAAAAAACTCAGCAGCTAACCTTTTAGACATGACTACCTCATAATATCAACGACATTGAAATAAATACAAAAAGTATCAGTAATTACATACCTCTATATTGTGTTTTTACTAACATAGAGCAATGATTAATACGTCATCTAAAAACAATCTATTTAGACGAGGAATTAAATTATTAATTTTCATAAAATGGAATAACTTACAATATGAACATTGTATAATATTCATATTGATTGTCTTTAAGGATTCTCCTATAATTAACATGATATATCATGTTAATTAATATTCAGAAAAATTTAAGCGTTTCATAAGCTTTATTAACTTATAAGGTAGTAGCCTTAACAAGGCAGTCTAGGAAAATGTCAGTATTGCTGAATTTTTCATCAATCATCTTTGATCTGGAGGCTCAAAACACCACTATTCTGATCAGTTATGTCGCATTAACAGATCGAGGTCCGCAAAATAGCACTGCCTATTTTTTTATAGCGGCCAACAGATAAAATTGTTCTGCCGGTAACAATCCGTCGCTAGCAGGATGATGAAGTTATCCTTTGTGTATCATCTGTACCCGCCAACAACTGTATCTGGCAGAATATTTAAGGCACTGTTGCAAATAGCCCGTTAGGGTCAACACTCCCTTAGGCTAAAAAACATTAGAGGCTGAAAACGTAGTTCACCAGACGCACTTCGCCCTGAGGATGACCATAATACCAAGGTTCAGCCTGACCTTTACGCAACGCATTCATCACTTCTATACCCTTGATCGTGGCATAAGCCGTTTTCATGGATTTGAAGCCTAACATCGGATTGATTATCCGCTTCAGCTTACCGTGATCACATTCAATCACGTTGTTGAGGTATTTCACCTGACGGTGCACCACGTTTGGCGGGCATTTGCCTTCCCGTTTCAATAACGCGAGCGCTCTGCCATAGGTGGGTGCTTTATCTGTAATAATGCGTCGTGGCTGTTCCCAATCCCGTAAGTTACCTAATATCTACTTCAAAAATCGATAAGCCGCTTGGGTATTACGTCGAGACGAAAGATAAAAATCAATCGTTCTACCGTGGCTGTCTACGGCCCGGTACAGATAAGCCCATTTGCCACCAATTTTGACGTAGGTTTCATCCAGATGCCAGGGACGAAGGTCGGTCGGATGACGCCAGTACCATCGCAGGCGCTTTTCCATTTCAGGTGCATAGCGCTGAACCCAACGATAAATCGTGGTGTGGTCAACATTGATGCCCCGTTCAGCCAGCATTTCCTGGAGTTCGCGATAGCTGATGCCGTATTTACAATACCAGCGAACGGCCCAGAGGATAATGGCACTCTGAAAATGCCGACCTTTGAATGGGGCCATACGCTACTCCTTCAGCCGAAATGGTGCTTTAGCTTATCATCACAAGATTTTTGCAACAGTCCATATAGATAGCCTCAGACTGGCGTTGGAAGAGACTTTTGAGAGAAAAGAGGTTTTTTTTAAAAATCGGCATAACAGAAAGAAAAAATTACCGCTTTCCTTAACAGAATATTGACAGGTGCGCTGAAAAACTGTCAATTTCCTCCGCCTTAAGACACAATAAAACCGAAGTTTGTCATCGACATTCTCCGGTTTATTGTTCCCCTATGTTCAACCAAGGTGTAGCAGTTACAGCCTACTTTCACGATGATGATTCGGGTACTTTGTCATGCCTGTTAAAAATCTTAGTTCTTAACAAGCAGGTTATGAATTTGGTGCCCGGACTCGGAATCGAACCAAGGACACGGGGATTTTCAATCCCCTGCTCTACCGACTGAGCTATCCGGGCAACGGGGCGCATTAAACCGTATTGGCGGCAAGTCGTCAATGAGTTTCTCTTATAAAGGCGATCGGTTGCTCTCTTTTCATGCAAAAATAGCGAGAAAACTGTTGGGAAGTTAATTTTTATGGTGCATCTACATATTTCATCTACTTGATTTATAGATTTTTTATTTTTTAGTGTGTTAAATAACAATGGCTTAGATATTCACTAAAAGTGCATTTTTATTGGCCTGAAAGGTTGAACCTACCGGCAAAACATGCAATTATTGCGAAAATTTAGCGTTACTATTCATCCCTCTAATCCATATCATTTCGATTAAGTAAGCAGGAGGCGGTTATGACAATAGTAGACTATTCAATGCATAATGAGCGCTTCTCATGCTATTTCTCCTGTTTATCTGCTGTTAAGTTCCTTGTTACTTCCATGCGGTAAGGCTATCTGTCGTTCACTGTTAGGCATTATTAAAAATAGAGCTGGATCTCTGATTTTACTGATGTCTATTGGTCGATGCGAAGACCAGTTAACTCACTATTCTAGCTTCTATTTGAGCGAGTGATCGTGTGCGTAATAGATATCAATTTGCCGGCATTGCATAAAATCTTCACCTTATGCGATGTCATATACATGCCAAAATGGCAGCCTCATACCTGACCGTTTGAGAGTAAGTGACATGACACTATTAAAAATAGCAACAAGTGCTCGTTTGGCTTCTTATATAGAAAGCCAGCGGGGAATGGTATACCTCAATCAAACTGATTTTACTGATGTTGCCGCTGTGGTGATGTCGGTTGAAGATGCCAATGCCGGTATATTGTCAAAGTTGCATGATCTGGGTTTTGCTATTCCTACTTTTGTTGCTGTCACGGCACAACAGACGGTTTCTGCCGATTATTTGCCTCTGATTAAGGGGATTATTACGCTCGGCGAAGCAAACAAAGCTTTTTACAATGCTCAGGTAGAAGCTGCCGCCAGTGAATATCAAAAAAATCTATTACCGCCATTTTTCTCAACATTGAAAAAATATGTCGAGATGAATAATTCAACTTTTGCTTGCCCAGGGCATCAGGGTGGCGAGTTTTTCCGTAAGCATCCTGCCGGTCGCCAGTTTTTTGAGTTTTATGGCGAGACCATTTTCCGTTCAGATATGTGCAACGCAGACGTCAAACTGGGTGACTTGCTGATCCATGAAGGTGCAGCTAAAGATGCACAAAAATATGCAGCTAAGGTCTTCAATGCGGATAAAACCTATTTTGTTTTGAATGGTACATCGGCTGCAAATAAGGTCGTGACTAATGCCTTATTGACCCGTGGTGATTTGGTATTGTTCGATCGTAATAACCATAAATCCAACCATCATGGTGCGCTGATTCAGGCTGGGGCGACACCAATCTATTTGGAAACGGCCCGCAACCCGTTCGGTTTTATTGGTGGTATTGATGCTCATTGTTTCGACGAGCGTTATTTACGTCAGCAATTGCGGGAGGTTGCCCCAGAAAGAGCAGAAGAGGCGCGGCCATTCAGATTGGCGATCATTCAGTTGGGTACCTACGATGGCACGGTGTATAACGCACGTCAGGTGGTTGATACTATTGGTCATTTGTGTGATTACATTCTATTTGATTCTGCGTGGGTAGGTTACGAACAGTTTATTCCGATGATGAAGGATTTCTCACCGCTATTGCTGGATTTAAATGAAAATGACCCTGGGATTATTGTGACTCAGTCAGTGCACAAGCAGCAGGCTGGTTTCTCCCAAACCTCGCAGGTACATAAAAAAGATAATCATATCAAAGGGCAAAAACGGCACTGTAATCATAAACGTTTTAATAATGCATTTATGTTGCATGCCTCAACCAGCCCGTTCTACCCATTATTTGCTGCACTGGATATTAACGCCAAAATTCATTCTGGTGACAGTGGCCGCCGCATGTGGATGGATTGTGTCAAGTTGGGCATCGATACGCGTAAACTATTATTAGAACGCTGCTCAATGTTGCGGCCATTTATTCCTCCCACTGTCAGTGGTAAAAATTGGCAAGATTACGATACGGACGTTATTGCCAATGACACACGTTTCTTTAATTTTGTGCCTAATGAACGTTGGCATGGATTTGAAGGGTATAACCAAGACCAATATCTGGTTGATCCTTGTAAGTTATTACTGACGACACCGGGTATCGATGCTAACAGCGGCCAATATACCCAATTTGGTGTTCCGGCAGCGATACTGGCTACCTTCTTGCGTGAAAATGGTATTGTGCCGGAAAAATGCGATCTGAATTCAATTTTGTTCCTGCTAACACCGGCAGAAAATCCAGCAAAAATGGCACATCTGGTTGATATGCTGGTTCAGTTTGAGCGCTACGTGGAGCAAGATGCTTTATTGTGTGATGTATTACCGACGATATACCGTAAGAATGAAGAGCGCTATCGCGGCTACACTCTACGCCAGTTATGCCAAGAAATGCATGATCTCTATGTCAGCTATGATGTTAAACAACTGCAAAAGGATATGTTCCGCAAAGCCAGCTTACCGCCGGTATTAATGAACCCGCAAGATGCCAATATCCAGTTTATTCGCGATAATATCGAGCTAATCCCTATTGCCGAGGCTGGAGGGCGCATTGCTGCTGAAGGCGCACTCCCTTATCCACCAGGCGTATTGTGCGTGGTGCCGGGTGAAATGTGGGGCGGGGCGGTACAGCGTTATTTCCTGGCGTTGGAAGAGGGGATTAATTTATTGCCCGGCTTCTCGCCTGAATTGCAGGGCGTTTATATCGAAAAAGGTGATGTAGAGTGGCGGCGTATCTTTGGTTATGTCATTACGCCGTAAACTGAGGTACTGATAGACAGCCGATGAGAGCATCGGCTGTCTCACAATAAGTTATTACAAATTAGGCTTATCAATAACCTAAATAGCGTGCGACTAAAACTGTGCCGGAAATCAGCAATAAGATATTTATTAATCGGATAAGCTGGTCGCGACTTATCCCCAAACTGATTTTATTGGCGATAACCAAACCAACTAACATCCCCGGTACCAACAGTAGTACCATCCATAAAATAGATAGGTCCATGTAGACCCCTGCTAGCGTAAACAAAATAACTCGCGTGAGGGTACTCAGGCCGATAAGCGTGGTCTGGGTAATCCGCAAATTATCTTTGCTGGCTATTCTGCCGGATAAATAAATAGCATAAATAAACCCGCCGCTGCCAAATAGCGCGCTGAAAATACCGCCAATCAAGCCAAAAGGAATGGCGGCAACAGGTTTGAATTGTCCTTGTGGTTTACGCCGGCTAAGGGCGTAAATGGCATATAAAATGACAAATATGCCGAGCGCCAGTAGCAAAATATCAGGGCGAGTACGTAGCAGTAACGTCGCGCCGATCAGACTACCAATAATCATTAGTGGGACTAATCGCTTAAGTTCAGCAAGGTCGGCATGACGGCTATGGCGAGCTACATTGGTAATGGCTGCAAACATATCGACAATTGCCAATAATGGGACAATCTTAGCGACAGGAATAAATAGCGCTAATATCGGACTGGCAATTAATGCAGAACCAAATCCTGTAATACCAAAGATGATATAAGCGATGACCATAGTGGAGAAGATTACCACCATTTCAAACAGGGTAAGTCCAAAGTCCATTTGTTCAATCTGCCGATAGTAGGGATAGGATGATTAGCGATACTATAAACATTTTATTGAGAATGGTTGTTATTCAAATGTGCACTTTTGTCGGGCAATCACACTTTAGACATAAAAAATGACACTGTGGGTGGAGCCTGTCATTTCAGTTTTCCCTTGGTTGGCGTTGCAGGGGGGGATTAGCCACCTGCAACGCCAATTTCTTGGGCTATAAAATCCGCTATAAATAAAACTAGTGGCGGCGATAACTCTTCTGCGCGCTGTTCACTTTCACCAGATAACGGCGAGATTCGCCTGAAGGGTGTTTAGTGGTCAGCGTTTGGAATACATCACCAGGAGCCATATTGTTGATAATATTAACAGCCTGGTTCTTATCGCTGGAGAATACCCGCAATACGCTACCAGCTCCGCCGTTATAAGAGGTAATAACAGCATAACGCCGTGAGGTGGCATTCTGAATTCCGCCTAGATAAGTATTTTGCAGAATTGACAGATATGCCGTACCAGCATCAATATTATTTTCTGGATCAAACAGATAGCTACGGCTTGGCTGGCCACTTTTACCCTTCATTTTGAACACATCTCGCCCGGCAGTATGCTGTACAACTTGCATCAGGCCCAACGCATCAGAGCCACTGACCGCATATGGGTTGAAGCTAGATTCTGTTTGCATAATTGCCAGGATCAATGACTCTTCGACGCCATAACGCTCCGCTGACTGGCGCACCAGTGGCAGGTATTTATGGGCACGTTGATCCAGATGGTTAGGGACTAATTGCAAGGTGACCGACCAGATAACATGCAGGCCGGAAGTGCGTTTTTGCATTCTGGTTTGTAGCAGATAATCAGCAAAATGGGCCGCGCGCCATTCCCAACGGATCGGCTGGCCATTGTTATCTAGCACCTGCCCATAGAGGAAGGGCTCTTTACTGATCTGAATATCGTTAACATCCGAATAGAGGTCGATAGAGCCAGGATCATCACCCATTAAAAGTGTGGTAATAATCGCCTGACGCAAGTGAGCCGCCGGATCTGTCGTGGCAATGGTTTCAACCGTAATCGTACCGGCATCGAAGTTGATATGGCTGCGGGTTTGATATTGATCCGTATACTTAACGTAATCTTTTGGACCCGCGATTAAGACTTCTTTTAATCCCCAAATATTTTCAATGTTATGGGCAAATTGGCCCATTAAAATCTCAAAACCGTTGGTATCTTTGACATAGGCTTCGTTTTCTGTTTGATTCTTATTGCCTGAGCAAGACACTAACAATGGTGCAACTATCAGCAAAGCTAAAATTTTCTTCATCTTACAAGCCATATCTTGATGAGGAATAACAACGGGGCCAGCGCAGACCCCGTGTGGTTACTTACTCGGTGGAGTATAACCTTCAATATGAACATCCTGCCCTTCGAACAGGAAGTTAACCATCTCCTGCTCTAACAGTTTGCGGTCTTCGACATTCATCATGCTCAGTTTTTTCTCGTTAATCAGCATGGTTTGCTTGGTTATCCATTGTGACCAAGCTTCTTTTGATATTTCGTTATAGATACGTTTGCCAATCTCACCTGGATAGAGCTGAAAATCTTGCCCCTCAGCATCATGTTTTAAAAATGTGCAAAAAATTGTTCTGCTCATGCTAAATCCTCTTCTATGGCGCTATACCCTTCATACTTGAAGTTGCAGGGGGTTAGCTATGTTGGTCACTCGGCTGTTTTGCCAACTGATGTAATAGGCGTTCAACTGGGGCCGCCAATCCTACCGCGGGTGGTTGTGCTAAGTTATACCAGAGACCTGCACCATCATCCATGCATCCACGGGATGACGCCGTATTCAGCCACATGGGGACAATATCCAGATGGAAGTGGCTGAAGGTATGACGAAAAGCAGTTAACTGCTGCAAACTGCTGCTGGCAATACTTTGTTGCTGCAACCAACGCTCCAGTTCGGCTTGTTCAGAAAATTGCGGGAAGCAAAATAGCCCCCCCCATAGACCTACTGGCGGGCGCTGTTCGAGCCATACCTGCGATCCGTTTTGCATCAACAAAAAGTAAGCTGTTTTTTCCGGTAATGTCTGTTTGGGTTTTTTACCGGGGTAGCGTGCCCAACTGTGATTAGCATAAGCCATACAACCGGTATTCAGTGGGCAAAGCTCACACTTGGGCTTAGAACGGGTGCACACCGTGGCACCTAAATCCATCATCGCCTGATTAAACTGACCTACGCCTTTGGCTGGCGTAACATCTTCACTGCTTTGCCACAGGCGGCCTTCGACTTCCTTTTTACCGGGCCATCCCTCAACAGCGTAACAACGGGCCAGCACTCGTTTGACGTTACCATCTAAAATAGGAAAATGTTTCCCTAACGAGAGCGACAAAATAGCGCCCGCAGTTGAGCGCCCAATCCCTGGCAGTGCGAGAATCTCGTCAAAAGTAGTAGGGAACTCGCCTTGATGGCGTTCAACAACCGTTTGGGCGGCTTTATGCAGATTTCTGGCACGGGCGTAGTAACCCAGCCCGGTCCATAAATGCAGAACTTCATCCAACGGTGCCGCAGCCAGCGCACTGATATCAGGGAAGCGCAACATAAAACGTTGGAAATAGGGAATGACGGTCGCAACCTGAGTCTGTTGCAACATCACTTCTGACAACCATACCTGATAAGGTGTTTTATCCAATTGCCACGGCAAGGTTTTGCGACCAAAGCGTTGGTACCACTCAAGTACCTCGTGCGCGAACTGTTGCGCTTGCATCATAAGTTGGTATCAATATCCGGCAGGTAATAAATTAGAGCTGGATTGCAGCATAGAGTTCTCACCCTGTAAACCCCCTTCGTACTTGAAGCTACAACTGTGTTAGCCGCACTCACGCACCCGAATCACTGACTTTAATCGGCCACTTTGGTTATATCTACGTTATTTACTGCTTAATTTTGTACTTATGACGCCCAGAGTTGATAAACTACCGTATCTTTGCATAATGCGCGTTCACATACGCAATCAACAGACAGAAAGTACCATGATAAATGACGTCATATCCCCGGAATTTGATGAAAACGGCCGAGCCATACGCCGTATTCGTAGTTTTGTCCGTCGTCAGGGGCGGCTGACCAAAGGTCAACAACTGGCGCTAGATAGCTACTGGCCGGTGATGGGCGTGGAATATCAAGCAACGCCAGTTGATGTAAACGCCTTGTTTGGCCGCGAAGCTCCGGTGGTACTGGAAATCGGTTTCGGCATGGGGACTTCACTGGTGACCATGGCTGCCAGTAATCCGCAGCAGAATTTTCTGGGGATAGAAGTGCATTCTCCGGGGGTTGGTGCTTGTTTGGGGGCTGCTCACGAGGCGGGACTAAGCAACTTGCGGATTATGTGTCATGACGCGGTTGAAGTGCTGGAAAATATGATTCCAGATGCTTCACTGGATATGGTACAGCTATTCTTCCCTGACCCATGGCACAAAGCGCGCCATAATAAGCGTCGTATCGTCCAGATACCTTTTGTTGAATTAGTGAGAAGTAAATTAAAAGTGGGTGGCGTGTTCCATATGGCGACCGACTGGCAACATTATGCGGAACATATGTTGGAAGTGATGTCAGGTGTAAACGGATACCGCAACCTTTCAGAACAAAATGATTATGTTCCTCGTCCGGACTCGCGTCCGCTGACAAAATTTGAATTACGTGGCCAGCGTCTGGGACATGGCGTTTGGGATCTGATGTTTGAGAGGAAAGAATAATGGCTAATTATAGTTTCCAATCTGATTATTCGTGATGAAATTAACAGTAAGTTTATTTTATTTTGTTGATTAATAAGTGATTTAGTGGGGTTTCTTGTTATCTCATCAAATCACACTAAAAACCACGATATCCTACATTTTACTGTAGATTAGAATGTAGCTCGTTAATCCACCTGTGGTGTAATGGATGTCATATAACAGTGACACTCATGGCGCTAATAGGTGGATAAACCAGAAAAAAAACCACTATCAACTAAAGCCATCGACGCGATGAAACCCGGTGATAAGGCCAGTTGATACCGGCGAAAATCGCCATTACGGATCACTTGTGCGCTAGCGGCATTAAAGCTTTCTTCTACCGCTATACCAGCCCCATAACTCACAAACTCACCCAAGTTAAGATCGGTCACTTCCCTAATATCTCGCTAGCGCAGGCTGGTGCTGAACTGCAAACACTTAAGTAGGCAAAGAATGAAAGCCGCCATTGGCAACAGTACCGCTTATATAATGCTGAATTTCTTTGAGCAGTTATTGTATCTGCATGAATCAATAACGGTGCCGAAGCACCGTTATTGATGAGAGCTAATAACGATTAGAAGTTGTATTTCACCCCTAACATCACTGCAGTATCGCTGTAACCTTTGTCGCCCAATTGCTGGCCAACGTTACCCCAGACATTCAGTTGCTTGTTCAATTGCCCCTCAACACCCACTTTCAGTTCACCGATATTCTTCGCGCCAGCTTGTTTCACTTCAACCGCGTTCATATTGGTGCCAAAATCTTTGGTGTTGTGGATCCAGTTGGCTTCCACAAACGGTTGGAACTCGCGATCCTTGCCATTATCACTTTCGTGGTGGCCTTTCATATAAGAACGCAGCCCCAGACGGGTCTGGATATTACCGTCGCCTTGACCACTCACCTGAGTACCGTTTGCTTCACGGTGCTCGTCAGCCTTCACACCCATCCAGGTGATTTGGGCTTTCGGCTGGATAAAGTACGTTTCGTTCTTAGACTTATTCTCGCCGATTTTAAAGGTGTAGCCGCTCTCGACCGACGCGGTGATCCCTTTCGATTTATACTCTTCCGTCGCCAGACCGTCGCCCTGCACGCTATTGTTAAACCAGCTGTACTGCGCCCAACCGTCAACATACAAGCCCGACTTGTCTTCGTCGTTGGCATACCAGGTGCTGTACACCCCGGCGGTGTAACCATCAACCGAACCACTCGACTTATAGCCCGATTTCGCGTGGGTGTCGCTTTTGCTATTACCGTAACCGGCCATCACACCCAGGTGTAAACGGTCCAGACCATCGTTGCTCCACTGGGCGATATCGCCACCCAATTGCATCACATAGCGGTTGCTTTGGGTTTTCAACTGACCACTGGTGTCACGTGAACGGTTATGTCCGCCTTCGTTACGCAGCCACATGCTGGTCACTTTCTGCTCGCCAGTCAGGGCGTCGATATACTGTGTTTCGCCCAAACGATCGTGCAGACGCGTCACAAACATAGTGTTGGCTGCGGCCAGGTTCGCGGTGTAGCTGCCGGCTTCAGGACGTTTAGTTTCCTCGCCTGGGCCCACTGGATTTTCTGGATCAACCGGGTTCTCTGGATCAATCGGCAAATTACTCAGGCTGGTCAAATACCAGTTACTGGCGTTTGAACCCACCCCACGTACGAGTGAGTAATCATATGCACCCGCTACGATACGGCCAGGGTTCACAAACTCACCGTCGGATTGACCATTCACCTGAATGAGCTCAATACCGTTTAAGGTTTTAGCGCCCGTACCGCCCGCATTATCTACGCTTACGTTAGTGGTGCCGCTGGTGTTACCGTTCACAATCATGCTGTCGGTGGCAGAGCTGTCGTCGCCCAGCGCGGTGTTGAAGTGCAGCAGACCGTTGTTGCCAATATAGTTGCCGTTGACCACTAATTGGTTACCGGTGGTGCCCGTACCGTCACTGGTCTTGTTACCGATAAATACCGTGCCGCTGTTGGTTAAGTCAGTGCCAACGGTAAAGATATTACTGGCCGGCGCCAGGCGAGCCAGACGGCCCATCGCCGGTACCACCGGTGCCGTTGGGTTGCCCACAAACAGCACGCCCTGGTTATCAACCGCGCCCGCTACACCACCAAAACCGCCCATAAAGGCACCGCTGGCTATATTCACCTGCTGGCTTGCCAGCGTCATGGGGTCAGCACTGCTGCCTAACATCAGGCCACCCGCATTGATATCTGTCTGGCCGGTATAGGCCGCAGATTGTGTCAACGATACGGTGCCTGTGCCGTTTTTAGTCAGGCTGCCACTGCCGCTAATGCTGTTGGCCAGCAACCAGTCACTCGCACTATTGAGCACCAATGCGCCGTCGTTGGTGACCGCCGCCGTCCCCAGATGTTCTGCCTGAGAAGCAGTTAACTGGCTGCCGTTCGTGATAGCAAACAGGCCGCTGAACAGGCTGTTATCACCGCTCAATGTGATGTCGCTGCTATCTTCCAGCACCACACTGCCGGCATCACTGATAGCATTTGCTAACTGGCCCGCAGCCCCTTTCAGTGTCAGCAGACCGGCGTTAACGATATTGCCATCGCCCAGACCCGCTGCATTGTTCAGTAACGCTTGTGCGCCACTGGCAATGGTGGTCACCGCGCTCAGGCCAGTATTGGCACCCTTAACGCTCAGCACATTGGCGGCAATTGTCAGCGCGCCACTGCCGGTCAGTTCACCCTCAGACATACCGCCCTGACTCAAGGTTAAGCTGCCACCATTGAGATCAACCGTTGAGCCCGCAGTACTGTTCAGTTCGCCCACGGTTTGGCTGTGACCCTTCATGTCAAAGGCGGTATCTGCTGCCAGTGATAACAGCGAGGTATTCCCCAACACATTATCATTCAGCATCTGCAAGGTGCCGCTGCGTACATCGGTAGAACCGGTGTAATCATTGTCCAGATTGGACAGTGTTACCGTATTTCCTGCACCGGTATCAATCGCCAACTCACCACTGCCCGTCACTTTGGCACTCAAATCCGCCGCAGGACCGGTTTTATTGGTGGCATACAGCGCCAGTGCATCTGCACCGCTGCCCAGCAGTTCAACTTCGGTCAGGCCGTAACCGATATACAAACCGTCGTTACCCGTACCGCTGCTCAGGCGATAATCGTAAGTGCCTTTGGCGACCGTGGTGCCATTTTGTGCAATATCGGCCGTGGTGGCATCGGTAATGACATTGCCATCCTGGTCTTTCAGCACCAGATTGCCACCATTGCCTTGCACCACCACATCACTCACCGCCAGTTGCAGCAAGGTATTGGCATCATCCTGCTCCATGATGGGCAGTACCGGATTGACCGGCGTCTGGCTGTTGTCGACGCTGTCGATGTCCACCACCACCGTCCCGGTGCCCAGCAGGTTCATCTCTTTGGTGGTATGGATAGTGCTTTTCGCCACCGTCTCACCCGGAGTGCCGGTGTTAAATTTCACCGTACCGCCGTCAAAGGCCAACCCACCGATAGTTTGCACACCGTCACCGACGGTGGTGATACTGTCCGCGCCCAGTTTCAGGGTGGCATTCACTAATGCTGCCGTGTTATCCGCCGCCAGTTCAAAGGTGGCGTGACCTAATGCCAGTACCCCGTTAAAGGCGTTCTGTGCCGCATTGGCCGTAAAATCAAAGGCATTACCGGCGGTATTAACGGCCATCGTGCCGAGGCCGTTCAACTTGCTGTTAAAGCTCACGGCATTCAGGTTATTAACCTGCAACAGACTGCCGTCACCCAGATTAAAACCGGTGTTGGCATTGTCATCCTGACTGTCACCCAGCGCCAGCAGCACATTGTCCAGTGTCAGCGTTGAGTTATTGATCAGGTTGATGTATTCCATATTCTGGATGGCATCAGCATCACTCAGGGTATACAGCGAACTGTCCAGCGTCAGCGTATCGCTGCCGGTACCGCCGTTCAGTGAGCTGAACACGCCGGTATCGGCTAATGTCAGCCCTTTCAGAATGAAGGCATCATCGCCGCTGCCGGTGGTGAAGTCAGTGCCTTTACTGCCTTGCATCAGGGTCACGGTGTTGTTGCCCGCTAACAGATCCACCTTGCCAACAATTGTGCCACCCGTGGCGTTGGTAAATGCCAGACCCGTCCCAGTATTGGTTACGACAGCCTGCTGCGTGGCGCTGTTGGCTTGAATGGTACCGCTGTTGACGAAGCTGGTGACATAACCGTTATTGATGTCCACCACCGGGCTGGTGAGTGATGTTGATATCAGGTTACCGGACTGCTCGACACGGCCGGTAGTGCCTTTGACAATCAGGGCTGCACCGCCTGCGGCATCATTGACGTTTACGCTGGCACCGGTTTTCAGATCCTGACGGGAGTTGGTGACAATCCCTTTGCCCGCGGCTGAATTGACGTTAATCACCAGACCGGCCGAGTCGGACATGTCCAGCGTATTATCGGTGATGGTGTCGCCGGTGTTGGCAAACAGAATACCGGTACCGCTGCCGTTGACATTGATCGTGCCAGAGTTGGTTGCCGCCAGGGAGGCACCGGTACGAATACCTGCACCATTACCCACCGTCAGCGTGGTGTCTTTTAACTGAATACCGGTAATTTCCGCTTTGTTTTCAATCGCATTACCTGTGCCGCCCGCGGTCATGGTGATGGTTGCGCCATCCACGGTCAGTGCTGTGGCACCGGTATCAAGCAGTACGCCATGGGCAGTGCCGCCCGCTTTGGTTTCACCGTTACCGGATAAGGTCAGGCTCGCCCCCGCACCCAGCAGATAAGCGGCGGTGCCGTCGGTTGCGTTGACGGTACCGCTGTTATTCACGGTAGAGTTAGCACCCTGAATATTGACCGCAGTCCCATTGACTGTGATGAGGTTTTGGTTGGTCAGAATCCCGCCGTCTACCAGCACGCCAGTACTGCCTGCTTGTGTAAAATCAATGGAGCCATTGTGGATAAGCTCACCGCCATTACGGGCGATATAGCCATAGGCACCAGACGCGGTGTTACCGGTGGTCAATACCGCCGAACTGGTTAAGACAGATTTTCCGGTAGCACCGGTGGCAATACCATCCAGGCCGTAGTAGTTGCCATCGACGATACCGGCAGTAGCCCCATCACCGCTCAATTCCAGGCTGGCATCTGCCGTGATGGTGCCGCTGGCGCCACCCTCGACTTTTACCCCAGTAGAGCCCTCGCCCAGGATGTTCATTGTCAAAGCACCCGAATTAAAAGTACTGTTCTCCCCGGTAACCTGGATAAGTGTTGAATTGATACCGTCAGCATCTAATGTAGAAGCATTGCTCCCCGCGAAACTGGCTCCGGTATCAATACGATATAATATCGAACCTTCAGTGGAGACTTTTTCATTACCCACGGCGCTATTATTAATGGTTGAACCAGCGCCAAATGCATAGTAACCAATCTGGTTTTTACCACTTTTAAATTCTACCTGCCCATTAGCACTGACATTGATTGTTCCATTATTACGGGCATGGACGCCGATGGTGCCGTCGCCATATAGGTTAACGTTACCTGTCAGATTCGCTACAGCATTATTACCTTCGGCCCAGATACCGTAATTAGCCCGACCTGAAGCATCGACACCACCATTGATATCAATCTCACCAGAGCTTGAGGCAGAAGCACTATCATTCACTTTTGTGGCATCAGAAAATACCTTGATACCGACTGAGTTGGTGCCATTGAGGATAATTTTACCGGTATTATTGACGTTACGGGTCTTCTCGGTAGAGGAAATACCAATGTTAATACCAGTCGGATCGCTGCTTGCACCATTGATAGTAATAGTACCAGCCTGATTTACAGTAGTATTAGCACCGCGAGCATCGATACCAACGCTGTTACTTGTCTTGCTTCCAATAATAATATGTCCGCTGGCATTATTATTAAATGTACCGTTGCCAGAAAGATATACTGCATAGGAACGCATTTTAATCAGTAGATCATCTGCCACCTGACCAATTTGACGCTGTGCTTCACGACCAATATAAATCAGGCCATTATTATTAGACGTTGAAGTACCTTGAGTAACGATACCACGATTATAATAGCCACCAGCCGCATCACCAATCTCAGCTGTGGAAGCCATATTAATAGTACCGTTGTTGGTAAATTGGGTGGTATCACTTAATAGTGCCACTGCAGTGCTCGCACTGCTGGTACGGGAGGCTACGTTAATAATGCCGTCATTGGTGACCACAGAGCTACCATTGGCTAAAATCGCAGTATGATCACCGATTGTCACATCACGTTTTTGAGTTGCAGCGAAGTCTTTGATTTCGTCATTGGTACCCGCATCTATAATCCCGGTCACACTATTATTGACCGTGCTGTTTGTTGCGAAAACAATATAGGTACCTGAAATGGTAGCTGCAGCAGAGCCAATAGTCCCATTATTGTTCAATGTTGCGCCGTTGGTTAAACGGATTAACGATGCATCAGTGTAGAATGCCTGAATATTTGCGTCAGTGCCTACGTTAACAATAGAGTGCTTACCCTCGCCATGAATAAAGGCAACCTGGTCTTTATTAACTAAATAATTAACTGCGTCATCAACACTGATTTTAGGATCTAAGATAACTTTTTGTGCGGTATTATTATTTTTTAAAGCAAGTGCCAACTGAGCTGCATACTCTTTGTCAGTCAATGTTACTTTGTTATCTTTAATCGCCTGAATAAGCGCTTCATTATAGGCTTTTAATTCTGCAAAATTAGTGACGTTTTGCTGACCGATAACACTCGTGAATTCGCCTGTGTAATCGTCAATGACAAATGAAGCCGCATAGCTTGAACTATCGGAAATATTGTTATTACGATTGCCTAAGCTAACAATAGTTTTCCCATCATAGTTAAGAACCGTATCACTTACCGAAGTATTATCAGAGACAACATGGAACACTGACGTTGTTGTTGCTGCTTGTTGTGTGTCAGTTTTCTTCTGCGTACCTTTTAAGATAGCATTAAAATAGTTGGCAGTGTCTGATGTCCAGTTAGAGCCGGTGCTACCCACATTTACAGTCATATCACTATTAGGTTGCAGCACGAAGAATCGGCGATCGACATATTGCCCATCAACACCGACTGGAAGTGAAGTAGTAACATTAATCGCTGAAGCAGGGGCACTTTGCATTTTACTGCTATCGTAAACATTGACACTCACTTTTTTGCCGGTGATCGGGTCAACATATTCAATAGCTGTTGTTTGCGCACCAATAATGAGTCGATTGAAATCGATCAATTCCGCACCAGATGTAATCAGAGACCGATCAAGTGCCCCTAAGGTCGTGCTTATATAACCGTTTTGGCCTTTAGCTATGTTCGCAAAGCTCCCCGACAAGGTATTACCTGAACCTGTGGAGATCTGTTCAAATTGAACTTCAGGTGTAAATCCGGGAACACTTATATCTGCAGCAAAAGCAGAGTTCGTCCCTAATGTAAACATCAAGGTAATGGCAATCTGGTTCAGGCGAGAGGGTGTCGTTAAACCTAAAGTTGTATCGACAGTTTCTGCACCTGAGCAAAATGACTTAATCTTTTTTCCTGATTTAGAAAACTCAGATGCAACATCGTAGCGACCTAAGGCACTATTCCAAATGACTTTAAATACTCGATTCATAAAACGCTCAATTTTCTCTATTTATTTTGGGTTATAATTAACGAGCAACATTTTTCACTTAACCAAAAAGTAAGTGTGTTGGTGAACTGCCACTGGTGAATGCTTTAAATCTGATGTTGCATTATTGGTACTTATAGTAAACGTACGGGGTTATACATATATATAGGAGAGAAAGACTACTTTTGTAGGAATAATCCCACGGCGGACGAGGAGCTAACAATTAAGGTTTATATATCAATAGATTAATTTAATTTCTTGGATAGGAATAATCTCATAATGATATGAAAGTCTTATGTAAATTAGTCTTGTTTTTTATTTTAAAACGTAATCAATTATAGGCATTTATCGGCAAGGATAAATAATATATGTCTCTTTTTAATAGAGATATTCTCCTTTTAATTCTTAACAAAAACACTATATTTAATATTGCCTATTTAATTTTAGTGAGAGTTCTTAACTAAAACCGCTCAATTATGCATAAAAAGAAAATTTATTAGTAGTTATGATCACAAAACTGATGAGTGCGATGCATCGCTCCAAATATGACTGACCTGTCCCTTGGAATAGATGCCGCTCTCTATGAGTGATATGGGTTCCTTCATGCTCGAAATCCCCCGTCAACCAACCAGTGGATGTGAAAAGGGTGTTCCGCCATTGGGGATGTGACAAATTTATCCTGAACTGCAGTGTGTAACGCGATGAGCACGCAGAAATCGGGGTGAGTGAGGTCCTTGGGTAGATATTAACAGGTGGTGTTGCCATAAAGCCTTAGAGGTCGATTAAAATTGATTCCAATGGAATCAAGGCTTGGTGACAGTGGCAACCTCAAGTGAGTGAGGGTAAGCTAGGCGCATGCTGCTAGTATCTGCTAAACTCGTGATATTGATAAGCTACTGAAAATCAGATGGTTATTAAAGTGTAGGTTGAAATTAAGATTTTACTCTACGCGCTTAAAAATACCATTAAAATCAAATAGGAAAGAATAATGGCTAACAATCGTAGTCGTCGTTTACGCAAGAAGATGCATATCGACGAGTTTCAGGAATTGGGTTTTTCCGTACAGTGGACCTTCCCTGAAGGGACTGGTGTTGATGTAATTGATAAAACTGTCGATGCTTTTATCGATGAAGTCATTGAAGCCAATGGTCTGGCATTTGATGGTAGTGGCTACTTGCAGTGGGAAGGTTTGATTTGCCTGCAAGAGATCGGTCATTGCACTGATGAGCACCGTGCATTGGTTACTAAATGGCTGGAAGCTCGCAAGTTGAAAAATGTAGAAACCAGTGAGTTATTTGATATCTGGTGGGATTGATCTTCCGGTTTAACGGCAGATAATTAATAAGGGCGCCTAAGCAGGCGCCTTTGTTTTTATCAGGCATGGCTAGTGGAAGCTGTTACTAAGTTCTATTGGGAGCATTTTTTTGGCAAAAATTTTAGAGGTAGCAACAATCTTAAATAATGCCTTACTGGCAGATATCTTACAGCAGGTTCGCCCGCTGATTGGTCAGGGGAAGGTTGCTGATTATATTCCCGCATTAGCGGAGGTCTCGGCAGATAAGCTGGGCATTGCTGTGTGTACTCTGGATGGCGAGATTTTTCAAGCCGGAGATGCTGATGAACGCTTCTCTATCCAATCGATTTCGAAAGTGTTAAGTCTGACTCTGGCATTATCCCGTTACGGCGAGCAAGAGGTGTGGCAGCGGGTAGGCAAAGAGCCCTCCGGCCAGCCCTTTAACTCACTGGTTCAGCTAGAATTAGAGAAAGGTAAACCACGCAATCCTTTTATTAATCCAGGGGCGCTAGTGGTATGCGATATGTTACAAAGCCGCTTGAGTGCGCCGAAACAGCGGATGTTGGAAGTGGTGCGCCAGCTCGTGAGCGATGATAGCATCAGCTACGATCCTCGAGTGGCTCGTTCTGAGTTTGAACATTCAGATCGTAACGCGGCTATCGCATATCTGATGAAGTCTTTTGATAATTTTGATAACGATGTGCTGACGGTACTGCAGACCTATTTCCACTACTGCGCCCTGCGCATGAGCTGTGTCGAACTGGCTCGCTGTTTTGTCTATCTGGCGAATCAGGGGCGCAGTATTGGTAGGCATAGCCCGCTGATTACGCCGATACAGGCGCGGCAAATTAATGCCTTGATGATTACCAGTGGCATGTACGATGGGGCGGGTGAATTTGCCTTCCGCGTTGGTATGCCGGGCAAATCCGGGGTAGGTGGTGGCATTATCGCCATTGTGCCGGATGAGTTGTGTATTGCGGTGTGGTCACCAGAATTGGACCATGCGGGGAACTCTCTTGCCGGAACTGCTGCCTTAGAGCTATTGGCACAGCGGATTGGCCGCTCCATTTTTTAAATGTCTATCCCAGTTTAAAATGTCACCCTGATTTCCCATTTTTGAATGTCACTTTTTATCCAAATTCTGAAGAGAAAAGGGCAGTCAGGTCATCTTTTCAGACTGGGTTTGAACAGGGGCGGGTCGGCAAGTACCGGGTTCATTGCCCTCAGTTGTTCCTGAACCTGAGCACGCCTTTTAGGCATATGTTGGCTGCGATTTCTTTTCCCCGCTGTCTCGAGTTCGTCCTGCTTTTCCTGCGCTAATTTCAGAACTGCCCCCAGTCGCTTGTTGTCCACAATGCGGCCCTGATCGATACAGGCCAGCTTGTCGAATACCTGATACTTCAGCGTTCTGTTGCCATAGCGGAACGCCAGCGTGCCGTCCGGATAGTCAAAAGCCAGGATTTTCTCACCCGCAATATGCGCATTTTCCCCCGAGGGTTCAACAAGATAAAGCATCTTATCATATTGAAAGGTCAACGATTTTGAGAGCGTACGCAGCGTCTGCCAGGCAAAAATATCATCCAGCTCTGAGCGGTTCTCGCTGACAGGTCGATGGAGGTCTTTCGGGTAGGTTGCGGGTCTGGCGAATCGACGATTAAAGTCGCGAATAAAAACGTCCAGCCACGCATTGGCCGCGTCAATGCCACTGATGTTTTCCAGCCGCATCTCCTTAATCAGCCGATCCTGCAGCGTCAGGTTGGCACGCTCGACGCGCCCCTTAGCCTGGCTGCTGTTAGCACATATCAGTTCAATATTGAGATCATGCAACGCACGTCCGAACTGAGTCATGCCGGTCCGACGAGTCTCAGCCTGGCTGACTCTGAACACAGCATGCTTGTCGCTATAAAACGCCACCGGCTTGCCGTGTTTATCCACGTACTCGCGCGTTGCCAGCATGTAGTCGAAGGCTGATTCGCTCTGACAAAATCGCAGATGCATCAGGCGACCGGTGGCATCATCGATGTAAACCAACAGGCAGCACTTGGAGGCACGTCCTTCAAACCAGTCGTGGTGTGAACCGTCGATTTGAATGAGTTCACCCAAACAGTCGCGTCGATAACGGGGCTGATAAACTCGCGGTCGCCGATGGGCATGCGGCACCCAGAGACCGTCGGCAGTCATCCAGCAGCGCAACGTCTCGACAGAAACGGAAATCCCATGGCGCTCCTGAAGCTTTTCTGCGGCAAGTGTGGGCCCGAAACCGACGTAATTTTCACGTAGCAGCGTCAGTATCCGATGGCGCAGTGCAATATCAATGCGATGAGTTCCGGGCAAACCGCGACGGCTGTTCGTCAGCCCGGCAGCACCGGATTCCCTGAAGCGGTTCATCAGACGTTGTACCTGACGTTCTGTGAGATCCAACTGAGAGGCGGCATCACGGCGACGCAGGCGCTTTTCAACAACGGCCTGGATCACCGGCAAGCGGTGAAGTTCTTTATTGGACATGGTTACCAGCATCAGAAGAGATCTCCCAGAAAGGTGGAAAATGCGCCGTATCTGGGTGACATTATAAACTAGCTAAAAAGTGACATTATCAAATGGGACTTACATTAAAACAGCGCTTCAGGAGTCTTATGTTACATAAAATGAAAGCATTACGAACGGCAGCCCTGACGGTATTGATGCTGACTGCCGGACAGGTGCAAGCTGAATATCAGTGCAGTGTAAAACCGCAGGATGATGTGATTATCAGCCCGCAATCTGTGCAGATAGTGGGAGCCAGCGGTAATTTGCAGATTTCGCCTGATGGCGATGTTACCCGTAATGGTAAAACACTGACGCTGACCGATGCGCAGCGCCAACAGGCGTTCCGCTACCAGACTGCGTTGCGCAAAGATTTGCCGTGGATAGATCAGGGCGCGCAACAGCATCTTGAAAAAGCACGAGTTTCTTTGGATAAAGTGATTATTCAACAACTGGGGAGCAGCAGTAATGTGCGCAACCGACTCACCACATTGAATGATCAACTAAAGCAACAGATGAACCGTATCATTGAGAAACGTAGCGATGGTTTAACCTTCCATCATCAGGCCATCGATCAGGTAGAAAAAGATGGTCGCCAGTTGGTGCAGCAAAGTATGGGCGGTGTGTTGCAAGATAGCTTGAACGAGATGGGGGTTAAGCAGGCGACTAGTGGTAGTGGTGGTAATAATCCGTTGCAAGCCATTATGGGCAATCTGGGTGGGTTACAACAGGCTATTCAGAACGAATGGAATAATCAGGAACAGGAGTTCCAGCAGTTTGGCCATGAAGTCTGTGGGCGGGTGACGACACTGGAGCAGCAGCGTAAGGATTTACTTAAGGCGCTGAACTAAATCCCCTTGATATTCAATCCATTGTGGGTTAGCTAAAGCAGGTTTAGGTTGTAGGCTTCGCCTGAACCTGCTTTTTTACGCATAGATTTACAAAAACAGTTCTAGCAGTGAATTAAGGAATAATTTTCCTTTCTCGGTAATTTGCCAGTACTCCTCTGTTTCGATTAAATACCCTTTGGCCAATGCCTCGTCTAACTGTGGGCGAATAGTGCTTTCAGCCAGACCAGTGAAGTGGTAGAAATCTGCCCGTGGTGCGGCTTCTAATAACCGGAAACGGTTCATAAAGAACTCAAAAGGCCGGTCAGCCGTTTCCACTTCATACTGTTTATCCAGATATTTACCCTGCATGAAGCCACGGGGATGTTTGGTCTTTATCGTCCGTAGGATGCGGCCATCGCTAAACGTGACTTTACCGTGCGCCCCGCAGCCAATTCCCAGATAATCACCAAAGCGCCAGTAATTGAGGTTATGTTGGCATTGGTAGCCCGGTTTGGCATAGGCCGAGGTTTCATACTGCTGATATCCGGCATCAGTAAGTAATTGATGTCCTTGCTGGAAAATATCCCACAGTGCATCGTCATCTGGCAAAACCGGCGGGCGTGAACTGAAACCAGTATTAGGCTCAATCGTCAGTTGATACCAAGATAAATGTGGCGGATCCAGTGCGATAGCTTGGCGCAAATCATCCAGCGCCTCTTCCAGTGTTTGATCAGGCAAGCCGTGCATTAAATCCAGATTAAAGCTACGTAAGTTCAGTGAGGTTGCCAGCTCTGCGGCTCGTTTAGCTTCATCTGGCCCATGAATCCGCCCAAGACGCGTTAATTTCTGTGCGCTAAAGCTTTGTACGCCGATGGAGATACGGTTAATACCGGCGCGTTGATAGCCGCTGAAGCGGTCAGCTTCGACAGCGCCTGGGTTTGCTTCCATGGTGATTTCAGCACCGGCTGTAAGGGGTAATCTGGCACGCACACCATCAAGCAGTTGTTGCATCGCTGCGGCACTGAGTAAACTCGGGGTGCCACCACCAATAAAAATAGTGCTAATTTCACGACCACTGGCCAGTGGTACGTCGGCATCAAGATCCGCTAATAAGTGCTCTACATATTCCTGATGAGGAACATCACCTTTCAGTGCATGAGAGTTAAAGTCACAGTAAGGGCACTTCTGCACACACCAGGGAATATGAATATAGAGACTGAGCGGCGGTAACTTAAGCATTACGCAGCGCATCCAACATCAGTTTCAGCGCCTGACCACGGTGTGATACTGCATGCTTCTCTTCACGAGTTAATTCTGCGGCGGTTTTACCCAACGCCGGGATGTAGAAAATAGGATCATAACCAAATCCAGCCGCACCAGCAGGTTGATGGGCAATCACACCCGGCCATTGGCCGTGAAATACTAAAGGTGTTGGGTCTTCTGCATGGCGCATGTAAACCAGCACGCAGTGGAATTGGGCACCACGTTGTACATCAGGGGTATCTTTCAACGCCACTAGCAGTTTTTCGAGGTTATCTTGATCACTGGCATCAGTACCCGCGAAGCGTGCGGAGTAAATCCCTGGTGCGCCACCTAGCGCATCAACAGCAAGGCCCGAGTCATCGGCGATAGCAGGCAAACCGGTAATTTGTGCGGCATGGCGCGCTTTTAATATGGCATTTTCGATAAAAGTTAAGCCAGTTTCATCGGCGGATTCTACGCCTAGTTCGGTTTGTGCGACCACATCCAAACCAAAATCGGCCAGCAAATTTGCCAACTCACGCACTTTGCCGGGGTTACCGGTGGCTAATACTATTTTTTGCATGGAGGGATCCTGAATTTTATTAGAGCTGACAGTTATTCTTGCGGAAGTCTCTATCACTCGAGCAGTGCCGCAACTTCTGGCGGGATCTGTTGCGGATTAACAATTTTGATCTGTTTGTGCCGCCCCTGTTCACCTTTTTCGATAACTACCTGGCTTTTCGCTACCCGAAATTGTTTAGCGATAAACTTGATCAAGTGGGTATTAGCTTGGCCATCTACCGGTGGGGCGGTAATGGCGATTTTCAGTTCATCGCCATGTAAACCGACTATCTGATCACGGCTGGCTTTGGGCTGAATATATAGCCTCAGAACCAGCCCGTCCAGCAAGGGTGTTACTGCACTCACAGCATAACCCAAAGCTCGCCTAACATATCCATACCTAAGAAGTTGATCAGATACAGGATAAGAATAACGATCATCGCCGAAAAATCGATACCGCCCATGGCAGGCAAGATGCGGCGAATCGGAGCCATTAAAGGCTCAGTCAACTGATACAGCAGATAGTCCATCGGACTACGGCCTTGGCTTACCCAACTCATCAATGCACGGATAATCATTACCCAGAAAATCAGGTAACCGGCAGCTTTAAACAGTGCAATAACACCAAACAGCAGATTATAAGGGTTGAGTGAGATAGCACCGCTACCAATCAGCAGCAACAGTGGGAACTTAATGGTCATCAGCAGGTATGCCAGCAGCAGTGATGCGCTGTCGATTGGCCCCATGGAAGGAATGATCCGACGCAATGGACCAATAATCGGCTGGGTAATTTTCACCACAAATTGTGAGAATGGGTTGTAGAAATCGCTGTGAACCCACTGCATCCAGATACGCAACAGCAGTACCATCACATACAGGTCAATGACCGTTTTGGCCAAAAAAGTCAGCGTTAGCATGAGTTGCTTTAGTCCTTATCCTTAATATTGGATATACACAAATAGAGAATCTATCAGCGTACTTTATAAGCCCCTATCTTAACGAGAAAGCAATAAGGGTAGTGTCGGATTTTGTAAATTTTGTCGTAGTTAGAACAGCTTTTCCATTTCTTTCGCCCGTTTGATAGCGGCTTGCATGGCGCTGGCAACAGTTTCTGGTAAATGCTGCTCGTTAAATACCCTAATTGCCTCGGCCGTCGTCCCTCCTTTCGAGGTCACCTGTTTACGTAGTGTCGAAAGTGGCAATTGCGGGTTAGCTTCCACGAGTGCAGTCGCTCCAGAGGCGGCTTGTTGCACCAGTAGGCGTGCGGTTTCACTATCAAAACCTAACCGTTCGGCTTCTTGTTGCATTGCTTCCATAAACAGGAAGAAATAGGCCGGTGCACTGCCTGCTGCGGCAATAACGTTGTTGATGCCGTTTTCATCATTCACCCAACAGACTTTTCCTACCGAGCTCATCAGCGAGGCGGTAAAGTTACGATCGTCCTGTGAAACCTGCTCTGGTGCATATAGGCCGCTCATCCCTTTACCCACCAGAGATGGGGTATTAGGCATAATACGCACCAAATTGAGTTTATCCCCCAATAGCGCATAGAAACGTGCAACCTGAACACCTGCAGCAATGGAAAGCACTAGTTTGCCGGTGAAATCGACATTATCTCGCAATGCCTGACATACATCGGCCATTAATTGAGGTTTAACCGCTAAGACGATCACCCCAGCCTTTTGTGCTTGAGTGTTATTATCATCACTACTGATGACACCAAATTCAGCGGCCAGAGCATCACGATTTTTAGCTGAAGGTGCGCAAACGCTGATCATTTTAGCGGGATAACCACCGGCAACCAACCCTGCAATAATTGCGCGAGCCATATTGCCAGCGCCAATGAATGTTATGTTGCGATGTTGCATCAATTTCTCCTATGCCCTTGGTACTTAAAGCCGCAGCCCGAAGGTGTTAATTAACATTAGCGGCTCTGACGCTACTGACTTTGGGGGTTAAGCGCGGGTACCAAAAATGGCGGTACCAATACGCACTAATGTACTTCCGGCACTAATAGCGGCTGCCATATCATCTGTCATGCCCATAGAAAGCGTATCCATCTGAGGGTAGCTGGCTTTTAAAGTCAAGAAAGCCTGATGCATTTGCTCAAATACCGCCAGTTGTCGCGGGTAATCGCTTTCCGGTGCCGGAATAGCCATCAATCCGCGTAAATTCAGGTTAGGCAGCTCACTAATACTGGCTGCTAATGCGGGTAGCTCTGTTAAGGCAACCCCAGATTTACTTTGCTCATCACTGATATTGACCTGAATCAGTACGTTCAGTGCGGGCATTGCTGCTGGGCGCTGAGTGCTTAGGCGCTGCGCTATCTTCAGCCGATCAACGGTATGACACCAGGCAAAATTTTCTGCCACTAACCGGCTTTTATTGGATTGCAGCGGGCCAATAAAGTGCCATTCAAGATCGGCGCTATTGGCAAAGTAGTGGATTTTATCTACCCCTTCCTGCACATAGTTTTCGCCAAAAGCATATTGCCCTGCCACGATGGCCTCTTCGATAGCGCTCACAGGTTTGGTTTTACTAACTGCAAGCAATGTCACTTCTTCTGGAGAGCGTGCGCAATTGTGTGCAACTGTTGCGATCCGCGCTCTGACATCCTGTAGATTCTGCTCAATTGTGCTCATATGGACCCAGGAGTTTGATATGGATTTCACCAGTCTGGATGATAAAAACACAGACCAGGATAACCCTGTATTTAGCGATGGCACAGCTAAATGCATTGACTTAGAAAGCCCCGAACATACCGATGATGGCTTTGATGAACAGGACTTCGCGAATAAGGTGGCGGCTAGTGTAAATCATAACGCATCGGATCTGCACCTTTGTACCGGTTATCACCCGGTATTACGTATTGATGGCGTACTGAAAACCTTCACTCACTGGCCACGGGTGAGTGTCAACTGGCTCAATAAGCTCAGTCGGCACTTATTAAGCGAGGCGCAGTATCGCCGATTGCGGGAAATGGGGCAGGTGGATTGTGCTTATACGACAATTAGTGGACAACGGCTACGGGCTAATATTTTTCAGCAACAGCAGGGGCAATCGGTAGCTTTTCGTATTATCTCTGCGGCATGCCCATCACTGGAAGAGTTGGATGTCCCACCGATTATTCACCAACTCGTTGAGCAAGATAATGGGTTGATTCTGGTTACTGGTGCGACAGGCAGTGGTAAGTCCACGACATTAAGCGCGATGATCAGTGCCATCAATCAGCATCAGGCTCGTCATATCATTACGCTTGAAGATCCGATTGAGTTTGTTCATAGCAGTCTTTCATGTTTGATCCAGCAACGGGAGCTGGGGAGCCATACCCAATCTTTTAGTCATGCCTTAACTGGAGCATTGCGTCAGGATCCCGATATCATTTTGTTGGGTGAGTTACGTGATCTGGATACGATTCGTTTAGCTCTGACTGCCGCTGAAACGGGGCATTTGGTGCTGGCTACGCTACATACTCGTACAGCAACACAGGCAATTGATCGGCTGGTAGATGTTTTCCCTGCGGCAGAGAAAGCCACTATTCAGGCACAATTGGCAGCGAGCTTACGTGCGGTTATCGCACAAAAGTTATGTAATAAAACAGCCGGTGGGCGCATTGCCGTTTTTGAAATTCTGATACAAACCACTGCCGTCAGCCATTTGATTCGTGAAGGTAAATCCTATCAGCTCCCGAATGTGATACAAGCTGGCGCGCAATGGGGGATGCAAACCTTTGAGCAAGGGATGGTGCGGCGGGAGAGGCAGGGGATATTGGCAGAGAATAATGTTAGCCAATTAACATAGCGCCGCTAACCAACAGTAAGTGATTCGGGTGAATGAGAGCCGCTAACACTGCCACGGCTCCAGGTAGGAAGAAGTTACCCAAAGTAATTGGGGTTGTGGCAAGGCAGCAAACGAATAAACCCCGATGAGCTTACGATCTGTAAGTGATTCGGGTGAATGAGAGCCGCTAACACTGCCACGGCTCCAAGTAAGAAGGGTAATTATGCTGACGGGATCTGCTGAGTAATACAGTGAATATTCCCCCCACCGAGCAGGATCTCTCGGGCGGGAACACCGGTAATCACAAAGTCTGGGAACATCTGCTGCAACAGATCTTGCGCCACGCCATCGGTACGGTAATCTAACAACGGGTAAATGATTTGTTGGTTACTGATCAAAAAGTTGACGTAAGAGCCAGCCAGTCGTTCACCAGCGGTACGGGGAACCGCATCGCTGGATAGCACATCGAAAGTCTCTTCTTCGGTGTTATACAGTGGGCCGGGAGCCGGTAGTTTCCAGATTTTTAGCTTGCGGCCTTTGGCATCAACCGCATTGGATAACACATCAAAAGCAGCAACTGATCGTGCGTACTGTGGATCTTGTTGATCGTCGGTCCAATGTAGGGCAACTTCACCCGGGCGAACAAAACAGCACATATTGTCGATATGACCATCAGTTTCATCGTTATAGACGCCATCTTGCAACCAGATGAAGTGTGTAACACCCAGGTATTCACGCAATAACTGTTCAATCTGTGCTTGATTCAGATGCGGATTGCGGTTTGGATTCAGCAAACATTCAGCGGTGGTTAGCAAAGTGCCTTCACCATCGGTATGAATCGAACCACCTTCTAATACCAGTGGGGCGCTGTAATAGGCGTTATGCAGGAAGTCACTCACTTGAACGGCAACTTTCTCATCTTGTTGCCAGTTGGCATACAGGCCACCGTTAAGGCCGCCCCATGCGTTGAACTGCCAATCCACAGCGCGGCGTTCACCGCTACCGTTAATCACCATCGTCGGGCCGGTGTCACGCATCCAGGCATCATCACTGGCCATTTCGACCAATGTTACGTTAGCAGGCAGGGTTGCTTTAGCCTGAGCCATAAATTCAGCTGGCACGCCCATAAATACGGGGGTTGTACCGCTGATGGCCTCAGCAACTTTGGCAAACGTCTGCTGAGCGGGAGCCCCCTTGCCACGCCAGTTATCTTGACGGTATGGCCACAGCATCCAGACCGCATCCTGCTTTGCCCACTCGGCAGGCATAAAGAAGCCATCCTGCTGTGGTGTGCCGGGTAGGGCTTGTGAAGCTGAAGCTTGTAAAATCGCATCTTGTGCAGACATAAATTATCTCCGGGTCTTGCCGTCAGAAGTGGCTAAAGCTTGATACATTTCTGGGCGGCGATCGCGGAACAAGCCCCATGAAGCGCGCTGGGCAGCGATTTCTTGTAAATCAAATTCATGTACCAAAACAGCCTCATCCGTTTTGTTGGCCTGAGCCAGCAGAGCGCCAGTCTGGTCAGCAATGAACGAAGATCCGTAGAAGGTCATTTCCAGGCCCGCTATAAATTTACTTTTCTCGGTACCGATACGGTTAGATGCAATTACGGGCACCAGGTTTGCAGCGGCGTGGCCCTGCTGTACGCGGGTCCAGTGTGGTTGGCTATCGATTTCAGGATAGGCAGGTTCAGAACCAATCGCGGTCGGGTAGAAGATGATTTCCGCACCAAGCAGTGCCAGGCTACGGGCCGTTTCCGGGAACCACTGATCCCAACAGATGCCAACGCCTACTTTGGCATAACGAGTTTGCCAGACTTTAAAACCGGTATCGCCCGGAATAAAGAATTGTTTTTCCTGATAAGCCGGGCCGTTAGGAATATGGGTCTTACGGTATACATCTAACACCGAGCCATCAGCATCAATCATAACCAGCGAGTTATAATAAGCATTGTTGGCTTTCTCAAAGAAGCTCAGCGGTAACACTACTTCCAGCTCGGCTGCCAACTTGGCGAAGTGCTTAATTAACGGGCTACTATCCAGCTCTTGGGCCAGTGCATAGTGTTCCGGGCTTTGATCAATACAGAAATAAGGTGCGGCAAACAGCTCCTGAATCAGGATGATCTGTGCACCTTTGGCATGCGCTTGACGTACCAGTTTCTCGGCATTTTCAATGTTCTTAGGTAGGTCCCAAGAGCAAGCCATTTGGGTCGCAGCAACAGTCACTTTTGTCATGAGAAAACCTCAATAAATGTAAAAAACACCCGCATGGGGTGTGCAATATTTGAGCCGCTGATTGGCATAGGTTCAGTATACAATCCTGTGGGTACAGGTGTCACGATATGCGGGGGATTGCCAAACCAGACGGTGGAAACATAATCTGGGTAACCGTATCTGAAGCTGAATAAAAACCTATTCAGCCAGCCTGTTCATCAAACCAACTTTCCAGAATAATGACCGCAGATGCAGCATCGACACTGCCTTTATCCAAAGCACGGTAGCCGCCACTGTCAAATAAGTTGGCGCGGGCTTCTACGGTGCTGAGGCGTTCATCCTGTAAGGCTATTTGTACACCAAAGCGGCCATGTAAGCGGTTGGCAAACCTGCGCGCGCGGGTAGTTAGGGGTTGCTCGGTGCCATCCATATTCAGCGGCAGTCCGACAACGACTAAATCAGGTTGCCACTCTTTCAGCAGTTTTTCGACTTTCTGCCAGTCTGGCGTGCCATCCTGCGCTTTAAATGACGTTAGTGCGCGGGCAGTGCCGGTCACTTCTTGGCCAATAGCTACGCCGATACTTTTAGTCCCAAAATCAAAGGCAACAATCGTGCGATTAGCCATTAGGCGTGTCCTGCTTGCGGAGCAATATTAAAGATATTGATACCCAACTTGTTGGCCGCAGCTTGCCAACGTTCTGCAATTGGCGTGTGGAACAGAATGTTGGTATCAGCCTCAATCGTCAACCAGGTGTTATCCAGCAATTCCTGCTCTAGTTGCCCCTTTTGCCAGCCTGCATAACCCAATGCCACCAGTAGATTTTTAGGTTGTTCTGGCGTCCCTAGGGTCTCCAATACATCTTTGGAGGTGGTTATCATCGTATCGGCTGAGATAGGAATACTGGAGCCGAATCCCTCCCGTGGTGAATGCAGGATAAACCCCCGATCCTCTGCCAGTGGCCCACCGGTTAATACCGGTTTATCCAGACGTATCGCCGGGTCTCGCGGTGAAGGGCTGATTTTCAGTTTTTCCAGCACAGTTTCTACCGTGAACTGTTCCATAGGTTTGTTTATCACTAAGCCCATTGCGCCCTCTTGGTTATGCTCGCAGATGTAAATAACCGAGCGCATAAATAGGGGGTCTTGGAGTGAAGGCATAGCGATAAGAAAATGATGCTGTAAATTCATTATGTTATATAGGGGATTCGCTGAGTTAAGGGGTGAACTTTTGTCAGTATGCGGATAAATGCCAATAAAGTCACGGATCCCCTTCGTCCTTGAAGCCGCAGGGGTGTTGGCTGCGTTCACGCACCCGAATCACTTGACTGCGTAAGCTCATCGGGATTAATGAGCCTCATCCTTGAGGCTCACCCTGCGGGCTAGCATAAATGCTGTTCAAATCGGTTCCTGACCGATTTGTTACTCTCTTGCCGCCTGCCTGCAACACCCATGACTTTGGGGAGGGTATCTGGTTTATTTATTAGCTAACCGCGCTTCGATTGCATCCATCAGCATTTTGGTAATGGACACATCCGGGAAGGCAGCTTCAATTTCACGGATGCAGGTCGGACTGGTGACGTTAATTTCAGTCAGGCGATCGCCGATAATATCTAACCCGACGAAAATTAAGCCTTTTTGCTTCAGTACCGGCGCGACAGCGCGGGCAATCGCCCAGTCGCTCTCACTGAGTGGACGGGCTTCGCCTCGGCCGCCAGCTGCCAGATTACCCCGAGTTTCACCTTGCGCCGGGATACGTGCCAGGCAGTAAGGCACCGGCTCGCCGTCAACCACCAAGACCCGTTTATCGCCTTCTTTGATGGCTGGCAGGAAGTTCTGTGCCATGCAGAATCGGTTGCCCAATTCGGTCAGAGTTTCAATAATCACCGACAAGTTAGGGTCATCTTGTTTCACACGGAAGATTGAGGTCCCCCCCATACCATCCAGCGGTTTCAGAATGATATCACCGTGTTTTTGATGGAATTTACGAATGCGGTCTTTATTGCGGCTGACCAGAGTATCCGGCGTTAATTCAGGGAACCAGGCGGTAAACAGCTTCTCATTACAGTCACGCAGGCTCTGCGGCTTGTTCACTACCAGTGTGCCCTTATCTTCTGCGCGCTCCAGAATATAGGTGGCGTAGATGAATTCAGTATCAAACGGCGGATCTTTGCGCATCAGGATGACATCAAGGTCGTGCAGGGGAATATCCTGTTCAGCGCCGAAACTGAACCAACTCTCTTTATCCTGTTTTACGCTGAGTAGACGGGTACTGGCTCGGCCTTCACCACCCTGTAAGTACAGGTCACCCATCTCCATGTAATGCAGTTCCCAACCGCGGCGCTGTGCTTCCAACAGCATGGCGAAGCTGGAGTCTTTCTTGATATTAATGGACGAGATTGGGTCCATTACGATGCCGAGCTTGATCATTCTTCTCTCCTAATGGGAACGAATTTTATCCCAGATCACCAAACCGCACCTGTAAAGCAGTGATTGCGGTAAGAGCTGTAGTTTCGGTACGTAGAACTCGTGGACCTAGCAGGATATCAGTAAATCCAAGGCGCGAGGTCATGGCAATTTCATCGGCAGAGAGGCCGCCCTCCGGGCCAATCAACAAACGCACGTTGTTGAGTGTAGGGGGAAGGGTATTGATGCTGTTGCTGGCGCGCGGATGCAGATTCAGTTTCAGGCTATCATCCTGCTCAGCACACCAGTCTGATAGTTGCATGGCGTTGCGGATTTCCGGGATCCTATTGCGGCCACACTGCTCGCAGGCAGCGATAGCAATTTTCTGCCACTGCTGGAGTTTCTTCACTAAACGCTCGCCATCGAGCTTAACCCCACAACGTTCAGAAAACAGCGGAGTAATCACATTGACACCCAGCTCAATCGATTTCTGCACGGTAAATTCCATTTTCTCGCCCCGGGAGATCACCTGACCCAAATGTAAGCTCAGTGGTGATTCACGGTCTTCCAATTGCCCTTCACCAAGCCGAACCCGCAGATTTTTTTTATCTGAGCGGACAATTTCGGCAGCGAAGACCTGATTGCTACCATCAAATAGTTGCAGGCTTTGCCCCTCAACCATACGGAGCACGCGGCCTACATGATTGGCTGCCTCATCGCTCAACGCCAGTTCGGTATTCGCCTGCAAAGGCTGTGGATGATAAATGCGGGGTATGCGCATGGGTTGCTCTAAGTCCTGAAACGAAAACATACCGCGCAGCGAGTGGTGCCACGCGAAATAAATAAGTGCCTAAGGAGACCAGAGGCAGGGAAGTATCAACCCATATACTAGATTAGCCTTTTTGCTGCTGGCAAGCCCGTTGTACATAAGGGTTATGATTACCCTGAGCTTTCGCTATCCGCTCATCACGTTGGCATTCCCAGTTGGTGACAGGGTACTGGCGGTTCCAGACCTCAAACAGCTTGCTTTGTTGGCTGGAAAGTCGCAGTTGATATTGATCGCGCATATAAAAATAGGTGCGGGCAATTGCTCCGCGAGCACGCGCTGGCGGCTCTGCCAGTTTATTTTTAAAATCAATTTTCATATCACATTGACCGTATTGGCCCTGGCCGCCATTCCATTGGGAATACATGAAGTTATTGCGGTCACCATTCACTTCGCCAATAGCCGGTTGCAGATTATGCAGATCAGTTTCTATTTGGCGATAGATGGGATCTTTAGTGCAGTTTTTGCGGCCACCTTGTTGCCAGCATTGGCGCTGGTGGCCAAATTGCCAAGCCGGAACCACATGCTCCCACTCGATCCTTGCTGCTCGCTGGGCGTTTTTTCTTGGTTGATAGCCACAACTTTTCAGGTCAGGAATACCTTTCTTACCTTGCCAATCAATTTTGCATCCGCAGTAAAAACTGCCGGGGGCATCCTGATTAATTTTTACAGCGACCGCTTTGGCCTGAGAAAAGTTATTAATGCTTTGACTGTGACTGACCAGAGGAAGCAACGAGGAGGATAAAACCAGCAAGAATAGAATATTGCGTAACATATCTCAAAACAGCCCGATGATGAAAAGCAGGCAGGTTATAGATAATACTGATGGATAGCAAATTAACATGCTGTTTTATAACAAGTAACACCAATTCCTAACAGCTTTTTAGCGCGTTAAATTGCAGCTTTTCACCACAGTGGCGGCAGCGATATTCGCTCTCGCCGCGCTGTACTTTATTGTGGCGACGAATGGTTAATGCATGTTGCTGGCATTTGCACTGATAATTGAAGGTCTTACTGCGCACCGAGGCGACTTCAAACTGGTGGGTGCGGCTGGCGGGGACTTGCAATACCTGCTCCATCATCCAGCGCCACTCTTTACCATGGGGAGCAACTCGGCCAAATTGGCGATAAACCAGCAAGTGAGCCAGTTCGTGCGGCACCACTTCCTCGATAAAGTCCTGCTGATTTTCCAGTAACAATACAGGGTTAAGACGAATCTCGAAGGATTGCAGATAGGCACTACCCGCGCTAGTGCCGCGTTGATGATAATTGATTTTCGGCTCCGAGTAGGCGGTGCCAAGATGTTGATTCGCTAACTGCAATTTGTGGCGCAGGCAGCGCATAACGGCTTGCTGTAACGCGATTGGGATTCGTTGTGTACTCATATCGCCGAAGAATAAAACGGTCGATAAGCAGATGCAAGCCAGTAGGCAGGACTATTTTGAGTAGATTATTATATAAAAACATATAATATAAAAATATATAATGAAATCTAGTTATCCGAAGGGCTTATGAATAACCATCAAATGATCAGCATGGATCTTATGAGGCAAGCGGCAGCAGCGGCTGGTGATGTATTACGGGTGCTGTCAAATGAGGATCGTTTGCTCTTACTGTGTCAATTGAGCCAGGGAGAAAAAGCAGTAGGTGAATTAGAAGCCGCATTGGGGATTCATCAACCAACGTTATCACAACAGCTTGGTGTGCTGCGTAGTGATGGGCTAGTGAACACTCGCCGCGACGGTAAGCGGATATTTTACTCAATCGCCGATAGTAAAGTTTTGGCACTGTTGGAGCTGCTCTATCAGCTTTATTGCCCACAAGAGAAGGAGGCAATATGACTATCGATTGGATTAACTTTACCCCTTACAGTGCACTGGCCGGAGGGGCAGTATTGGGCGTTGCAGTAACGTTTCTATTGTTAGCCACTGGCCGGATTGCTGGTATTAGTGGCATTTTGGGGGGCTTACTTTCGCCAAAAGCAGGGGATCGCGGCTGGCGTATGGCATTCATCATTGGTTTGGTTATTTCACCTTTGGTTTATTCGCTGTTTACCGTGTTACCGGTTATCCAAATTGATGCAGCTTTGCCCACTCTGATTTTAGCCGGATTGCTGGTAGGAATTGGGACGCGCTATGGTGCCGGATGTACCAGTGGGCATGGCGTCTGTGGGCTAGCTCGTTTCTCGCCACGTTCACTGGTGGCGACATTGAGCTTTATGTTTACCGGCTTTATCACTGTGGGGCTGGTTCGCCATCTATTTGCTTAGGAACAGAATATGAATCTATTTTTCTCGCTGTTGGCCGGGCTGATATTTGGTTTGGGCCTGATAGTTGCAGGTATGGCCAACCCTGCCAAGGTCTTAGGTTTTCTCGACATTAGAGGTTTATGGGACCCGTCATTGGCATTGGTGATGGCAGCCGCAGTGGCTATCGCGCTACTCGGTTTTACCTGGGCCAAAAAACGTAAAGTCAGTTTGCTGGGGCAACCCTTGCAATTGCCAACCTCTAATCGTATTGATCGGCGGTTAATTGGCGGTAGCCTGTTGTTTGGCGTCGGTTGGGGATTGGCGGGGATATGCCCTGGGCCGGCACTGGTATTGCTGGGCGCAGGGATGTTCAAAGGGGTTATCTTTGTCGCCGCGATGGTGGCGGGAATGGCAATATTTAGCCTACTAGAGCGTGCTCGTTAGATATAAAAAACCCCGCCAGGCGGGGTTTTTGCTGTTCAGCGCTTAACGGTTGAAACTTATTTCAAGCCAGCAGCCTCACGCAGCAAGGCGGCTTTGTCGGTTTTTTCCCAAGGGAATTCTTCACGACCAAAGTGACCATAAGCTGCGGTTGCTTGATAGATCGGATGCAACAGATCCAGCATCTGAATCAAGCCATAAGGGCGCAGTTCGAAGAATTCACGTACCAAGGTAATCAATTGATCCTCAGAGACCTTACCCGTGCCGAATGTTTCCACCATGATGGAGGTAGGTTCTGCCACACCAATGGCGTATGAAACCTGAATCTCGCAACGGTCAGCCAGGCCAGCCGCAACAATATTTTTCGCTACATAACGGGCAGCATATGCTGCTGAGCGGTCAACTTTGGATGGATCTTTACCGGAGAATGCACCGCCCCCATGACGAGCCATGCCGCCGTAGGTATCAACAATGATTTTACGCCCAGTCAGACCACAGTCGCCCATTGGGCCACCGATAACGAAACGGCCTGTCGGGTTGATATGATATTTGGTAGCTGCGGTGAGCCACTCAACAGGTAGAACCGGCTTGATAATCTCTTCCATCACCGCTTCTTGTAAATCTTTCAGACTGATATCTTCTGAATGCTGCGTCGACAGAACAACCGCATCAATACCGACAATCTTGCCGTTATCATACTGGAAGGTAATCTGGCTTTTTGCATCCGGGCGCAGCCATGGCAAGGTGCCATTTTTACGCACTTCAGCCTGACGCTTTACCAAACGGTGTGCATAGGTAATAGGTGCAGGCATTAAAACGTCGGTTTCGTTAGTGGCATAGCCGAACATCAGGCCCTGATCACCCGCGCCTTGTTCTAAGGGGTCTGAACGGTCAACACCCTGATTAATATCAGGTGACTGCTTCCCAATCGCACTTAAAACGGCGCAAGAGTTAGCATCAAAACCCATCTCAGAATTAACATAACCGATTTCGCGCACGGTTTTACGGGTGATCTCTTCGATATCTACCCATGCGTTAGTGGTAACTTCACCGCCAACTAATACCATACCCGTTTTGACATAGGTCTCGCAGGCAACACGCGCTTTTGGGTCTTGCTCAAGAATTGCGTCCAGTACCGCATCTGAAATCTGATCAGCAATTTTGTCTGGATGCCCTTCAGAAACAGATTCCGACGTAAATAAGTGTTTAGCCATTATTTTCTTTACCTTGAATACAAGTGAAAAGTCACTGCATAGCGTTGGGTGCCAGGCAACAGAAGCCTACGTTTGGTTAGGTCTTCTGATACGTTGACGTTTTACAACGCCTCTTTAGGCAAAGCCTTTAGCAGTCGATCCCATTCGTACTTGAAGCTGCCTGGTTGTTAGCTGCACGCAGTCCTCCGAACCACTCATTTGAGTAAGCTCATCGGGCTGGTTCGTCTGCTGCCCACCCGCAACGCCAAGTTTTTTGGGCGTATAAATTTAGAAGCCTTGCATGATTTGTCGCACACGTAGCATTCTAGCAATTAAAATGTTTGGATGTATTAACATCTGGACGTCTATTTTAGGTCAGCTTTTACTCTTAATGCCAGCCCTTTTTGCATCAAGATATTTCTTGCTTTGGTTGTCATGGTGTTTATTTACCGCTTGATACAGTTATACCCGTCATACTTCAAGCTGCATGTGCGTTGGCTACACTCAATAACCCGAATCACTTGCGACAGTAAGTTCATCGGGATTATCTCGCTTGCCGCCTTCCTGCAACTCGAATTATTTAGGGTATACACGCTATTTTCATTTTGCATTTTGCTCGCGTTATAGGTATAAACTGCGCGCGCAGCTTATTTGATATGCAATGATGAAGATGGCAGAGGATGACATTAGCTCATTGTTACATTTTCAGAGTTTTGCACTCAGGTGTTTAACCGTGAATGGGCATGAAAATAGCGGCGTCATCAAACTGTTACTTAATCTGTCTATACCCAATAGATTTCAATATGCAGCTATTTCCCCTGTAACTTGAAAGATGACGGGTTTATTTAAAGTCTTGTCCGTTCAATCTGAGCGGCATGCGTGGAGGTGGTTGGATTAATGATCCGTTGTCAACTGGTTGCTGCACATCAACAGCTACGTCGTTCTGACGTTCAATCCCCCTTTGCAACCTTCCTTTCTTGTACTCCATCAAGGCGATGTTACACCCACATGGGTGCGTCTCAGGATTCGCGGGCAGGTTAACAGCCGCCTGAAGCACTGAATTCGGCTAGCCTGACCACTTTGCGGCTAATCCGATTCACAAAATCTCAATACGTATTTACAGTCGAACGTATTTTCCATTTAAACGTGTTTTACCCTTTTGGGTAATGAATAGCTGAGTGATAAACCACTTGTGGATAGCGCTTTGCAGCGTAATATTCTGCCGATTCGGCGTCCACGTGGGTTGTCCTTGCTGGTTGTAGCTGCGATAGTGGCTGACTTTATCGTCAGTATCGCAATAGAGGCGAATTATGTCTGATGATAACTTGATTGGCCGTCCGTCAGCAGCGGGCGCACATGTTTCTTTACGCTCTATGCAGGAGGTTGCCATGAATGACCGTAATGCCAGCAAGATGCTGAGCACGTATAACGTCGCCTATTGGGGTGGCAACTATTATGACGTCAACGAGTTGGGTCATATCAGCGTTTGCCCTGATCCAGATGTTCGTGAGGCGCGTGTCGATCTGGCGCAACTGGTCAAAGGAATGCAGCTCGAGCAGGGGCAACGTCTGCCTGCATTATTCTGTTTCCCACAAATTTTACAACATCGCCTACGCTCAATTAACGGTGCATTTAAACGTGCGCGTGAGTCATTTGGCTATGAAGGCGACTACTTCCTGGTTTACCCGATTAAAGTAAACCAGCATCGCCGGGTTATTGAGTCTTTAGTCAATTCTGGTGAGCCGTTGGGGCTGGAAGCTGGCTCTAAAGCTGAAATGATGGCGGTTTTGGCCCATGCAGGTATGACCCGTTCGGTTATCGTTTGTAACGGCTATAAAGATCGTGAATATATTCGTCTGGCATTAATCGGCGAAAAACTGGGCCATAAGGTTTATCTGGTCATCGAAAAGATGTCAGAAATCAAAATGGTATTGGAAGAAGCCGAACGCTTGAATGTGGTTCCGCGCCTGGGTGTTCGTGCGCGCCTGGCATCACAAGGTTCCGGTAAATGGCAGGCCAGCGGTGGTGAGAAATCTAAATTTGGTTTGTCTGCCACCCAAGTGCTGCAATTGGTTGATATGCTGCGTGACGCCAATAGTCTCGAAAGCCTGCAATTACTGCATTTTCATTTGGGATCTCAGCTATCCAACATCCGTGATATCTCCACCGGGGTTCGTGAGTCTGCACGTTTCTATGTGGAATTACACAAGCTGGGTGTCAATATCCAGTGCTTCGATGTGGGTGGTGGTTTGGGGGTGGATTACGAAGGGACGCGTTCTCAGTCCGATTGCTCAGTAAACTATGGCCTGAATGAATATGCCAACAACGTTATCTGGGGTATTGGTGATGCTTGTAATGAACATGGCCTGCCGCATCCTACCGTGATTACGGAATCGGGCCGCGCAGTCACCGCGCACCATACCGTGCTGGTTTCCAATGTGATCGGCGTAGAACGCAATGAATTTAATGAGCCACAGCCACCGGAAGAAGATGCACCTCGTGCGCTGATAAGCCTGTGGGATACCTGGCTGGAAATGCAAGAGCCGGAAAACCGCCGCTCTCTGCGCGAATGGCTGCACGACAGTCAAATGGATTTACATGATGTGCATAGTCAATATGCCCATGGGATACTGGACCTGACACAACGTGCCTGGGCGGAACAGATGTACCTGAGTATCTGCAATGATATCCAGAAGCAACTGGACCCAAGCAACCGTGCACACCGGCCAATCATTGATGAGCTGCAAGAGCGTATGGCCGACAAGCTGTACGTGAATTTCTCGCTGTTCCAATCTATGCCGGATGCCTGGGGTATCGATCAGTTATTCCCAGTGTTGCCACTGGAAGGGTTAGATAAGCCACCAGAACGCCGCGCGGTATTGCTGGATATTACTTGTGACTCAGACGGTACTATCGACCATTATATTGACGGCGATGGGGTAGCAACCACCATGCCGATGCCGCCATATGATGCTGAAAACCCGCCATTGTTGGGCTTCTTTATGGTTGGTGCCTATCAAGAGATTCTGGGCAATATGCATAACTTGTTTGGTGATACTGCCGCGGTTGATGTGTATGTATTCCCAGACGGCACGGTTGAAGTTGAGCAGACTGACGAAGGTGATACCGTCGCAGATATGCTGGAATATGTTCAGTTGAACCCAGAGAAATTGTTGAACCAATTCCGTGATCAGGTGAAAGAAACTGATCTGGATACCGAGTTGCAGGCGCAGTTTATGGAAGAGTTCGAAGCAGGTCTGTACGGTTATACTTATCTCGAAGATGAATAACGGCTAACGGCTGCTTTTTCAACGCAAGAAGTCTCTCTATATTAAGGGCAAACTCAGGTTTGCCCTTTTTGTTTGCCCCTGTTACTGGTGATTGTCCAAATATCAACCACACTAATATTGGTCATTTATGATGCTTATCTGAGAGGTGCTTGAATGGGATGGGTCAGTGTTTGTAAGGTAAATTACGTCAAGCCCGATTTTCCTTTCTCAGCGCAGATTGATGATAAAAGGATTGGCGTCTATGTCATTGATGGTGAGTATTTTGCGATGGAAGACATTTGCCCTCATGCCAATGCATTGTTAAGTCAGGGCTTTATGGATGGAGAAACCGTTGAGTGCCCATTACACGGTGCATTGTTTGATGTGCGGACCGGCCAGTGCTTGCGTGAGCCAGGCGATAGGGATTTAGCAACCTATCCAGTGCGCATTAAAGGTGATCAGATTGAGGTAAATCTGGACGTAGATAGTGGCGGGTAATATTTAGTAATAAGAGAGTAACGCCCGCAAAAATCACGGGCGTTATACAGTGATAATTGACGGGGTTTACTTCTCAGCAGCAATACGTTGGCGAATATGATCAGCCCGCGCTTGTGATGACGGATGATCGTCAAACATGCTGCTAGTACGGCCTGCTTCCATGGTTGCCAATTTTTCAAAGCTAGTGACTAAACCATTTGGATCGATACCGCGTTTTTTCAACAAATCGAATGAGTAATCATCCGCTTCGCTTTCTTGTTTCTGTGAAAATTGAGCGTTAACCAATTTCTCGCCAATATCTGCTAACTGAGACTGAGATAACTGCCCGGCAATCCCGCCCGCGGAACTGGCTGCGGTACGCAGGGCTGTCGTGCCATAGGCCACTTGCATCGCTTTACGGGTATGCCCCAATGCCACATGGCCCATCTCATGACCGAGTACACCTTCCACTTCATTGTCGGTCATCATGTCCATCAGGCCGCTATAGACACGAATACAACCATTTGCCATGGCCCAGGCATTCACATCCTTTGTGACATACACCTTATAGTTAGCTGGCGTACCATTAATGTTATCGCCTAATGCGGCTGAAATTTTCACCAACCGTTTGGCATAGGTACTGTCTGTTGGCGCTATCTGCGCTTTCTGATCCATTTCAGCGCAAGATTTTTCGCTGAGCATTTTTACATCAGCATCATTCAAGGTTGCCGCTTGAAATGCCTGTGCGCCTGACTGCATTAAGCCATCAGTATTCATATTCTGGCAGCCGCTAAGCAGCGCTGTAAGGCTCAGTGCAATCATTGAGGTACGAATTTTCATAACACTTTCTTCCTGTGGTTATGCCATTTTATTATTGGAGAGGACCGTTCTCTTCGTGATGATAACGTATCAGTTGCGTTATCTATCCATCATTATTCGCCAACAGTCACTGTTGCATTCTTATTAACTATTGCATTAATCGCTGTTGAATCGACGACGGTTGTTCTACTCTGTCGGCAATAGGTCTTGCCCGAAATATTCGTGGCAACGTATGGTTTATATCGGTTTGTTTGCAAAAACGAACACTGCCAGCCGACAGAGTGGTTAATACACTCATTGTGTGGCTAAAAACGCAGCGAGGGTAACGCGACTCAATCGTTACAGCTATAGCTTTATTCTGAAAATATGGAAGTTTTAGCTCATTTAGTTTTAGTGATTGCCGTTTCAATGCTGAGTCTGAGAAAATGGTAAACTTGAACGCTTTTTTTTAATCCGACCTGGAGTAAAACATGTCCTCTCGTAAAGAGCTTGCCAACGCGATCCGCGCACTAAGCATGGACGCAGTGCAGAAAGCGAATTCCGGCCACCCCGGCGCCCCTATGGGTATGGCAGATATCGCCGAAGTTTTGTGGCGTGACTATTTGAACCATAACCCAACCAACCCACACTGGGCTGATCGCGACCGTTTCGTGTTATCGAATGGTCACGGCTCCATGTTGATCTATAGCTTGCTGCATCTCACTGGCTATGATTTGCCGATGGAAGAGCTGAAAAACTTCCGTCAGTTACACTCTAAAACGCCTGGTCACCCTGAATATGGCTATACCGCTGGCGTAGAAACTACCACTGGCCCGCTGGGTCAGGGCATTGCGAATGCTGTTGGTTTCGCCATTGCAGAACGCACGCTGGCCGCACAGTTTAACCGCCCAAGCCATGACGTTGTTGATCATCACACCTACGCATTTATGGGTGATGGCTGCATGATGGAAGGTATCTCCCACGAGGTGTGCTCTCTGGCTGGCACCATGAAGCTGGGCAAACTGACCGCTTTCTATGACGACAACGGTATCTCTATCGATGGTCACGTTGAAGGCTGGTTCACTGACGACACGGCGGCTCGTTTCGAAGCTTACGGTTGGCATGTGGTTCGTGGTGTTGATGGCCATAATGCTGATTCAATCAAAGCGGCTATCGAAGAAGCTCACAAAGTTAGCGACAAACCTTCACTGCTGATGTGCAAAACCATTATCGGTTTTGGCTCACCGAAGAAAGCCGGTACGCATGACTCACACGGTGCACCATTAGGTGCTGATGAAGTTGCTGCTACCCGTGAAGCATTGGGGTGGAAATACCCTGCATTTGAAATCCCACAAAATATCTATGCTGCGTGGGATGCTAAAGAAGCCGGTCAGGCAAAAGAAGCTGCCTGGAACGAGAAGTTCGCAGCTTATGCCAAAGCTTATCCAGAACTGGCTGCTGAATTCAAACGTCGTGTCAGCGGTGAATTGCCTGCTAACTGGGCGACTGAATCCAAGAATTTCATCGAACAATTGCAAGCTAATCCTGCCAAGATTGCCAGCCGCAAAGCATCACAAAATGCGCTGGAAGCCTTCGGTAAAGTATTACCTGAATTCTTGGGCGGCTCTGCTGACCTGGCACCGAGTAACCTGACTATCTGGTCTGGTTCTAAATCACTGAGCGATGATCTGGCGGGCAACTACATTCACTACGGTGTCCGTGAATTTGGTATGTCTGCCATCATGAACGGTATTGCTCTGCACGGTGGTTTCATTCCTTACGGCGCAACCTTCCTGATGTTTGTGGAATATGCCCGTAACGCGGTGCGTATGGCTGCTCTGATGAAAATCCGCAGCATATTCGTATACACCCATGACTCTATTGGTCTGGGCGAAGATGGCCCAACCCATCAGCCGGTTGAGCAGATGGCCAGCCTGCGTGTAACACCAAACATGAGCACCTGGCGTCCTTGTGACCAGGTTGAGTCTGCGGTGGCATGGCAGTATGCGCTGGAACGCAAAGATGGCCCGAGTGCACTGATCTTCTCCCGTCAGAATCTGGCACAACAGCCACGTACTGCTGAGCAGTTAGCCAATATCGCTAAAGGCGCATATGTACTGAAAGATTGTGCAGGCCAGCCTGAACTGATCTTCATTGCTACCGGTTCTGAAGTTGAACTGGCAGTGGCAGCAGCAGATCAACTGACCGGCGCAGGCCACAAAGTGCGTGTTGTTTCTATGCCATCAACTGATGCATTCGACAAACAAGACGCCGCTTACCGTGAATCTGTATTGCCAGCAGCGGTTAGCGCGCGCGTTGCCGTTGAAGCCGGTATTGCCGATTACTGGTACAAATACGTTGGCCTGAATGGCGCGGTGGTTGGTATGACCACCTTCGGTGAATCTGCACCAGCAGAATTGCTGTTTAAAGAATTTGGTTTCACTGTTGAAAACGTGGTAGCGAAAGCTCAGGCGCTATTGAAATAAGAGACTGCGTTACTATGAAATATGCCCAAAAAACTTGGTGGTGCCGCTAGCATTCCAGCAGTTCCAAGCCAAAGGGTATACCGGGTGTAAACGGTGATGACAATCCCGGTAATACACCTGTTAAAAGACCGCTTCTGCGGTCTTTTTTTTCGCCAATTGATGGATGTATTGTGCCCTTTATCAGGCAGATATTCCTTTTATGATTAGTTTGGTTTATTCTGGCTGAAGCGTTTCAGTCATGATTGATTTTCAGTTTCAGTAAAATTAGCTGAGGAAAAAGCCGGAAGTATTCTGGCTGAATTGTGATAAGACGATTAACATCTTAGGGTACGGTGCAGTACGCTATGGGGTTGCATGATAATAACCAGAAACAGGGAGTAACATGACAATCCGCATAGCGATAAATGGCTTTGGCCGTATTGGCCGTAGCGTTTTACGCGCATTGTATGAATCGGGTCGCCGGGCAGAAATTTCAGTAGTTGCTATTAATGAGTTGGCTAATGCACAAGGGATGGCCCATTTACTGAAGTATGACTCCAGCCATGGCCGGTTTGCCTGGGATGTTCGTCAGGAATGTGACAATTTGTACGTCGGTGACGATATCATCCGGCTGATACATCAGCCAGAAATAGAGCAGTTACCTTGGGGTGAGTTAGGAATTGATGTTGTTCTAGATTGTAGCGGCGTGTATGGCAGCCGTGCCGATGGCGAGGCTCATATTGCCTCCGGTGCCAAAAAGGTACTGTTTGCCCATCCTGGCGGCAATGATTTAGACGCAACAGTAGTCTATGGTGTAAACCATCAAGATTTACTGGCGGAGCACCGGATTGTTTCCAACGCTTCCTGTACCACGAACTGCATTATTCCTATTATTCAGTTGTTGGATATCGCTTATGGCATCGAGTCTGGCACTGTGACCACCATTCATTCATCAATGAATGATCAACCCGTTATCGATGCTTATCATCAGGATTTACGCCGTACCCGGGCAGCAAGTCAGTCAATTATCCCGGTTGATACTAAACTGGCGGCAGGGATTACCCGTATTTTTCCGAAGTTTTGTGACAGGTTTGAAGCTATCTCGGTACGGGTGCCAACCATCAACGTAACCGCTATCGATTTAAGCGTTAGCGTGACAAACCCGGTTGGTGTCGCTGAGGTTAACCAGCTTTTTCAAAAGGCAGCAAGAGGTTCATTTCGTGGTATAGTTGACTATACGGAATTACCCTTGGTGTCGACCGATTTTAACCATGATCCGCACAGTGCAATTGTCGATTGCACGCAGACTCGGGTCAGTGGGCAGCACCTGATTAAGACCTTGGTATGGTGCGATAACGAATGGGGTTTCGCCAATAGAATGTTGGATACGACATTGGCGATGGCCCGAAGTGGTTTCTAGTATGGCATGCTAACGTCTTGTTTTTCCGCAGTTTTACTGCGGTTATATCAGCGTTGATGTGCAGCTTATGCAACTTTAAAGAGAATCAACAAGAGGATTCACCATGTCTGTAATTAAGATGACCGATCTGGATCTGGCTGGCAAACGCGTGCTGATCCGTGCGGACCTCAATGTTCCGATAAAAGATGGCAAAGTGACTTCTGATGCGCGTATCCGTGCATCTCTGCCGACGATTGAAGCGGCACTGAAGCAAGGCGCTAAAGTAATGGTTACCTCTCACTTGGGTCGCCCGACCGAAGGCGAGTACAACGAAGAGTTCTCCTTGCTGCCAGTAGTTAACTACCTGAAAGACAAACTGTCTTCTCCGGTACGTCTGGCGAAAGACTATCTGGACGGCGTTGAAATTGCAGCAGGCGAGTTGGTTGTGCTGGAAAACGTTCGCTTTAACAAAGGCGAGAAGAAAGACGACGAAACGCTGTCTAAGAAATATGCGGCGCTGTGTGACGTCTATGTGATGGATGCGTTTGGTACTGCTCACCGTGCACAAGCTTCTACTCACGGTGTGGGTAAATTTGCCCCTATCGCCTGTGCCGGCCCGCTGTTGTCAGCAGAACTGGAAGCACTGGGTAAAGCGCTGGGTAACCCAGCACGCCCAATGGTTGCCATTGTGGGTGGTTCTAAAGTATCAACCAAACTGACCGTGCTTGGCGCACTGTCTAAAATCGCCGATCAACTGATTGTTGGTGGTGGTATCGCCAATACCTTCGTTGCAGCTCAAGGCAACAATGTGGGTAAATCTCTGTACGAAGCAGACCTGATTCCAGAAGCCAAGCGCCTGCTGGAAACCTGTGATATCCCGGTTCCTACCGATGTGCGTGTTGCAACCGAATTCTCTGAAACTGCTGTTGCGACACTGAAACCAGCTAACCAAATCAAAGATGACGAACAAATTCTTGATCTGGGCGACGAGTCTGCACAACGTCTGGCTGAGATCCTGAAAAATGCCAAAACCATTCTGTGGAATGGCCCGGTTGGTGTATTCGAGTTCCCTAATTTCCGTAAAGGGACCGAGATAGTCGCTCGTGCCATCGCAGAGAGTGACGCATTCTCTATCGCGGGCGGTGGTGACACTCTGGCAGCAATCGATCTGTTCGGTATTGCTGACCAAATCTCTTACATTTCTACCGGCGGTGGTGCATTCCTTGAGTTCGTAGAAGGGAAAAAACTGCCAGCGGTGGTGATGCTGGAAGAGCGCGCTAAGCAGTAATTTAGATAACGGGGGGCGAAAGCCGCCCGTTTCGCTTTTAGCTAATGAAGCTCGCGGGCTTTATACCCTAAATAATTCGAGTTGCAGGAAGGCGGCAACGAAATGAACTCAAGGAGTTGAGATAACTCAATGACTTGAGTGAATGATGGCAGCCAACGCACATGCAGTTTGAAGTATGACGGGTATAGGCGATTTACATTTAGGGCCTATCCTCACCGGATAGCTGCTATCTTCAGTCGACGAAACAGGACAACGTACATGTCTAAAATTTTTGATTTCGTAAAACCAGGTGTCATCACAGGTGATGACGTTCAGAAAGTGTTCGCAGTAGCCAAAGAGAACAACTTTGCTCTGCCAGCAGTTAACTGTGTCGGCACCGACTCTATTAACGCAGTGCTGGAAACAGCAGCCAAAGTGCGTGCGCCAGTTATCGTTCAGTTCTCTAACGGTGGTGCAGCATTTATCGCAGGTAAAGGCGTTAAAGCAGAAGGTCAGGGTGCTGCAATCCTGGGCGCTATCTCTGGTGCACATCATGTCCATCAGATGGCTGAACACTATGGTGTTCCTGTTATTCTGCACACCGACCATTGCGCCAAGAAATTGCTGCCATGGTTAGACGGCTTGTTGGACGCAGGTGAGAAACACTTTGCGGCTACCGGCAAACCACTGTTCTCTTCTCACATGATCGACCTGTCTGAAGAGTCCCTGGAAGAAAATATCGAAATTTGTAGCAAATACCTGACTCGCATGGCGAAACTGGGTATGACGCTGGAAATCGAACTGGGTTGCACCGGTGGTGAAGAAGATGGCGTGGACAACAGCCATATGGACGCATCTTCTCTGTATACTCAGCCACAAGATGTTGATTACGCTTACGAAAAACTGAACGCTATCAGCCCACGTTTCACCATCGCTGCCTCTTTCGGTAACGTACACGGTGTTTACAAGCCAGGTAACGTGAAACTGACCCCAACTATTCTGCGTGATTCTCAGGATTATGTTTCCAAGAAACACAATCTGCCGCACAACAGCTTGAACTTCGTATTCCACGGTGGTTCAGGTTCTACTGCTGCTGAAATCAAAGAAGCGGTTAGCTATGGCGTAGTTAAAATGAATATCGACACCGATACCCAATGGGCAACGTGGGAAGGTATTCTGGGCTACTACAAAAAGAACGAAGCTTATCTGCAAGGCCAACTGGGTAACCCAGAAGGTGCTGACAAGCCGAACAAGAAATTCTACGACCCACGTGCGTGGCTGCGTGCTGCACAGGTGACTATGGTTGCTCGTCTGGAAAAAGCTTTTGAAGAACTGAACGCCAAAGACGTTCTGTAATTCGATACTGCTTTGACCGACTTAAAAGGCCCCTTGGGGCCTTTTTTCTTTGCAAAAAACGAATCTAACCTCATTTCCGCCGCCTTGATTGACTGAGTAGTCTGATATTTCAGCGTAAATTTCTCTGCCAAAATTGGCAACAGGCTCATTGTTAGTTACCCTAAACAGGCTGTCAGTTGTAGCCGTCAGCATTTTGCGGTGATTTTTTGCGTAATCTCTCCCGCAGGGAGCTTTTTGTAGGATGATTCAAATGGAAGAATTAAACGTAGTTGATGGTATCAATGAAGCGAGTACCTGGTTGGTGAATAACCAAGATTTGCTGATTCAATACGCGGTTAATCTGGTCGCAGCATTACTTATCTTAACCGTCGGTTCAATCATCGCCAAAATTGCGTCACGGATGCTTGGTCGGGTCATGAAGTTACGTGGCATTGATGTCACCGTCGCAGACTTCCTGGCAGCAATGGCGCGTTACAGCATTCTGGCTTTCACTATCGTTGCGGTGCTGGGACGTTTGGGTGTGCAGACTGCATCGGTGATTGCCGTTATCGGTGCCGCGGGTTTAGCTGTTGGTTTGGCGCTACAAGGCTCGCTATCAAACTTTGCCGCCGGAGTGCTGCTGGTGGCCTTCCGTCCATTTAAGGCAGGTGAATATGTCGATCTGGGCGGTGTAGCCGGTACTGTGGTTCAGGTGCAAATTTTCTCAACGACCCTACGGACGGTCGACGACAAAATCATCGTGGTACCCAACGGCAAAATTATTGCTAATAACATCATCAATACCAGCCGTGAACCGAATCGCCGTACCGATATGGTCATCGGTGTTGCCTATGATGCTGATATTGATGTGGTAAAGAAAGTGCTGGGTGACATCATTGCCGCAGATAAACGTATCATGCATGACAAAGGGGTTACCGTGCGTTTGAATGAGATGGCTGCCTCTTCCCTTAACTTCACGGTGCGCGTCTGGACTACCAATGGCGATGCGATGGATGTGTATTGGGATCTGATGGAAAACTTCAAGCGTGCGTTGGATGCTAACAAAATTGGCATTCCTTACCCGCAGATGGACGTGCATTTGCATCAGGTAGCAAAAACTGAGGCAGATTAGTCTGCGTACCTGAAGCTGTAGTGTTGTTTACAATTTGGCTATAGCCATGTCAAATCGGGTCGTTATCGGCCCGTTTTTTCCTTTTTCCATCCTTGTTTTCCCTCTTGCTTAGCCATTATTAGTTTTACTTATTATTGATAAGAAATATCAATTTCCTCTGATGCTGCTCTCCCCGTAATATGCTGCTAATTCCTCTCCAATTCTCTCGGCCCGTTTTGAGTATTATTTAAAGGTAACAGTATGTTAGCTGTCTATTTACAGGGCTTCGCCCTCAGTGCTGCGATGATTTTACCTCTCGGGCCACAAAATGCCTTTGTGATGAACCAGGGGATTAAGCGTCAGCACCATTTGATGAGTGCCTCACTTTGTGCGCTGAGTGACATTATCTTGATTTGTGCGGGGATCTTTGGCGGCAGTGCTTTGCTGAGCCGTTCGCCATTGTTACTGGCACTGGTCACATGGGGCGGCGTGGCTTTCCTGCTGTGGTACGGCTGGGGCGCATTGATGGCAGCTTGGCGTGGGAGGGGCTCCTCATCTGCAGCCGCAACCGGCGCGCAAGGGCGTTGGCCAATAGTTATAACCCTACTGGCGGTAACCTGGCTCAATCCGCATGTCTATCTCGATACCTTTGTGGTGCTCGGTAGCCTTGGCAGCCAGTTATTACCCGACTCCCGGCCTTGGTTCGCTTTGGGAGCCGTGAGTGCCTCTATTGCCTGGTTTTTTGCCCTCGCGCTATTGGCTGCGTGGTTATCACCGTGGCTTAACCGCCCAACGTCGCAGCGGGTGATTAATCTGTTGGTCGGAGGGGTAATGTGGTTTATTGCTTTTCAGCTAGCGCAACAAGCACTAAATCTGTGAGTTTTTATCATTAATCCGAATCCCATGATTCATAAGATATGCTACGGTTGATGTGTTAATCCGGTTACCGACAGCAAATTAATCACGCTGCCAATGAGATTCGAGTGAGTGTAATTAACTGCAAATGTATTTGTCGCTGATTGAATTCACTGGTTATCTAGCTGAGGTCGACTGAGTTGTCATAAATAATTTGCCATGTATATCTTAGGAGGCACTGTGAAGTTGAAGACATTGGCTTTGGCCGCAATGATGGGATTAGGGACGTTACCTTTGGCGCTACAAGTTCAGGCAGCCGAAGTGCCAGAAGGGCCGCATGTTGTCACCTCCGGTACCGCCAGTGTTGATGCGACACCGGATATTGCCACTATCGCTATTGAAGTCAGTGTATCTGCCAAAGATGCGGCAGATGCCAAAAAACAGGCGGATACCAGGGTCGCGCAATATTTTGATTTCTTACGTAAAAGTGGCATTGAAAAGAAAGATATCAATGCTGCCAATATTCGTACTCAACCTGAATACGATTACCAGAAAAGCGGTGAAGCGGTCTTGAAGGGATACCGTGCCGTGCGCCAGGTTCAGGTAACATTACGCCAACTGGATAAGTTGAATGAGCTGCTAGATGGTGCGCTGAAGTCTGGTCTAAACGAGATCCGTGCGGTGGAACTCGGGGTAGCAAACCCGGACACATACCGTGAGCAGGCGCGTAAAAAAGCCATTGAAAATGCTATCAGCCAGGCAGGATCATTGGCTGATGGATTCAAAGTTAAACTTGGGCCGGTCTACAGCATTCGTTACCACGTCGCTAACTACCAGCCTATGCCGGTAGCACGCATGTTTAAAAGCGCTGAAGCGGCACCAGCCACCGATGCCGCACAAACTTACGAACAGCAGACCATCCATTTTGATGATCAGGTTGATGTCGTGTTTGAACTCCAAACTGCGACCAGTACCGCTAAATAAATCAATCCTGCCGTAATACCTGACGCCCATAAGACAACAGGGCGTCAGTCACCTTTCTCATGGTTCTGCTTTCCGGTGCAAACCGGTGCCAGAACAGCATTCGTCGTTGCAGTAATCCTGGCGTCAGATTGATTAATTCGCCTGAAGCTAGCTCTTTCTCGATTTGCAGATGCGGGATCATACAACAGGTGGTTCCCTGCCGTGCTAACTGCACAAAAGCTTCGGAAGAGTTAACAATATGGCAGGGCACACTGCCCGGTGATAAATCAAAATTCTGCTGTAAAAACGCCTGATGCATATCATCCAGATGGTCAAATGCTACCGCTGGTGCTTTCAACAATGCCGAGCGGGTTACACCATTGGGGAAATAACGCTCAGCGAAAGGTTTGGAGGCGACAAACAGGTAATCCAGCGCACCGAGTTGATCAACCAGACAACTGGGTAGCGGTTGAGGCTGGATACTGACAGCACCCACAACCTCGCCGCGACGTAACCGTTCCTGAGTTCGAGTCTCATCCTCGACTTGTAAATTCAGCCGGATAGGGGAATCAGCCAGCACCGGTTTCAATGCCGGTAGCAACCAGGTCGCCAAACTGTCGGCGTTCACTGCCAGCGACAATAACAGTGGTGTATCTCCGCCATTATCATTGCCCAGCCACTCTTCTTCCAGTAACTCAACCTGATGCAGTAACGCGAGCAGTTTCTGCCCTTGTTCGGTAGGCCGTGGTGGCACGGTGCGCACCAGCAGCGGTTGTCCAAACAGATTCTCCAACTGCTTGATGCGTTGAGATACCGCCGATTGGGTGATGCAAAGTTTTTGTGCAGCGCGTTCAAAACCGCGTTCACGGATCACCGCGTCCAGCGCTTGTAGCGTACGGTAGTCTGGGCGTTTCATCGGAGTCATCTCTCCAAATATTAAGTCGATACAGCACTATGCCACATTTTAGCCAGTTTGTTATGACAGGATGCCAAGGTGTCAGCCACAAATAAACCGGCATAACTGTGATCCGGCTAGAATTAACTACCACGCGAGTTGGCTTTATTCACACAATCACCACTGCGGATGCTCTATAATGACCTCAGGTTTTCTTTCACATCAAGGCGTGAACTTACCATGACTCAGGATGAACTTAAAAAAGCAGTGGGCTGGGCAGCATTAGATTATGTAAAACCTGGTACCATCGTTGGGGTCGGCACTGGCTCGACCGCAGCACATTTTATTGACGCACTTGGCTCCATCAAAGGCCAGATAGAGGGGGCGGTTTCCAGCTCTGATGCCTCTACTGCCAAACTGAAAAGTTACGGCATCCACGTATTCGATTGTAATGAAGTGGATGTATTGGATATCTATGTTGATGGCGCTGATGAAATTAACGACCAGATGCAGATGATCAAAGGCGGTGGTGCTGCGCTGACCCGCGAGAAAATCATTGCTGCTATTGCTCGTCAGTTTATCTGCATCGCGGATGCGTCCAAGCAGGTTGCTATACTGGGTAAGTTCCCGCTGCCGGTTGAAGTTATCCCAATGGCCCGCTCTTATGTGGCTCGTGAACTGGTTAAGCTGGGTGGCTTACCGGAGTATCGTCAGAACGTCCTGACTGATAACGGCAACGTTATTTTGGATGTCCACAATCTGAGTATTTTGGATGCCATTGCGTTAGAAAATAAAATCAATGGTATTGCCGGTGTCGTTACGGTCGGCCTATTTGCTAATCGGGGGGCTGATGTGGCACTGATTGGCACCGCCGACGGCGTTAAGACCATAAAATTAAAGTGATCGGTTAACTCGCTCTCAGGATGAGGTTCGCTACTTCATCCTGAAAGTTTTTTTGCCTTTAAATATCTTTTCTTAAAATCGCTAAATTTGGTGATATATATCACATTTCTTCATTTCGTTTTATTAACCTGCCATTAACCCTCTTCACGCCAGTTTTTTATTCCATAAATGAACATTGACACTGATTGTTATGCTAGCCGGCAGGCAATCGTTTGTATTGCTGCCCGCGTAATATTTGTTATGTTGACAGGGTGCTGACCGGATTCATTCGATAGCGGCAGCCACATCTGAAGTCTGAAAATAGGGTCGGGGACATGGCAAAAGTATCACTGGAGAAAGACAGAATTAAGTTTCTGTTAGTGGAAGGGGTGCACCAGAGCACGGTTGATAATCTGCGTGCTGCCGGATATAGCAATATTGAATATCATAAAGGTGCCTTAGACACCGAATCACTGAAAGCATCGATCAAAGATGCTCACTTCATCGGCATTCGATCGCGTACGCATCTGTCTGAAGAAGTTTTTGCGGCAGCAGAAAAATTAGTCGCGGTAGGTTGTTTCTGTATCGGTACCAATCAGGTTGATTTAAAAGCGGCTACCAAACGCGGTGTGCCGGTATTCAATGCACCTTTCTCCAATACCCGTTCGGTAGCTGAAATGGTACTGGGCGAGTTACTGCTGATGTTCCGAGGCATTCCATCGGCTAACGCCAAAGCTCACCGTGGTGAGTGGAACAAGCTGGCGGTGGGTTCCTATGAAGCCCGTGGCAAGAAGCTGGGCATTATCGGTTATGGTCATATCGGTACCCAACTCGGGATTCTGGCAGAGAGTGTCGGGATGAAAGTATTTTTCTACGATATCGAAAATAAACTGTCGTTAGGGAATGCACAGCAGGTGCGTCACCTGTCTGATCTACTGAATATGAGTGATGTGATTAGCCTGCATGTGCCGGAAAACCACTCCACTAAAAACATGATTGGCCCTGAACAGTTGGCTCTGATGAAGCCGGGTGCGATGCTGATTAACGCCTCACGCGGTACCGTGGTCGATATCCCGGCCTTATGTGATGCGTTGGCCAGCAATCATTTGGCAGGCGCGGCAATCGACGTATTCCCTGAAGAGCCTGCAACTAATAAGGACCCGTTCAATTCACCCTTGTGCGAGTTTGATAATGTGTTGCTAACACCACATATTGGTGGTTCCACTCAGGAAGCGCAGGAAAATATCGGTGATGAAGTGGCAGGTAAGCTGGCGAAGTATTCCGACAACGGCTCAACGCTGTCTGCGGTCAACTTCCCTGAGGTTTCTCTGCCTGCTCACGGCGATAATACTCGCCGTCTGTTGCATATCCATGAGAACCGCCCAGGCATCCTGACCAGCATTAACAAAATCTTTGCCGAACAGAATGTCAACATTGCGGCACAGTATCTGCAAACCAGTGCTGAAATCGGTTATGTCGTCATTGATGTTGAGACTGATGATGCGGAAAATGCAGAAAAAGCATTGCAGGCGATGAAGGCGATCCCGGGAACTATCCGTGCTCGTTTGCTTTACTAATAACTATTTGTATTGAATGACTAAACACCCGCTATCTATAAAATATCGGGTGTTTTTTTATTTTGCAGGATTATCTCTTACCACTGCCACACTTTTGTTGGTGTCACTATCTCTGGCAATGGTACATCCCAAAGCTCACAGGGCAAGTGCTCTACCCATTGGCAATCATGGGCCAGGCCAATAGGATAAGGGCGCCCTTGCTGCCAGTGTTGCAGCGTACGGTCATAAAAGCCACCACCCATACCTAAACGTTGCCCGAGGCTATCAAACGCCACTAACGGGGTTATTACTATATCCAATTGGTTTAGTGGCAGAACTTCTCGCACATCTAATTGTGGTTCAAGGATTTTCAGGCGATTACGGATAAGCGTGCTATCAGGGCGATAACGCAGAAATAATAAATTACCGGGGCTGAAAGGGTGCAAAACCGGCAGATAAACCTGTTTTTGTTGCTGCCATAGCAGCTCAATAATGGGGCGGGTATTGAGTTCACCATCGAAGGAGAGGAACACGGCAATGGTGTTAGCCTGACGGATTCTGTCATGCTCAGCGATATGCTTTGCCGCCAGATGCGCTGACTGATGCTGTTGTTCCGCAGTCAACAGACGCCGACGTTCACGAATCTCACTACGAATCTTTTGTCGCTCAAGGGCATATTGCGCAGTCAAAGGCATATTATTTATTCAAAAATATGTTGTTAATTTAAAGGATAATTTTTTGATTAAAAAGACATTTTATTGATTCGGAAGATATATTGCTGATGCCAGTAGACAGCCAATGTAAAACGAACGTGATAACCCCAAATGCTGGTTAATCGATAAAGAGGGGATCTCCGAGATGCCGCCGCAGGCTGTAACCCTTGAACCCATGGTTCAAGGTGAACGCAGCGTCGCAACCTTAAGGCTTCTCGGCGGACCGAGCATGCGCACCAGTTACGGAGTCACTACATTCTGTTGGTATTAAATATCGGCTCAGGGGACTGGCCCGCTGGCAAACACCTCAGAGAAATTTTTTACTCACTGCTGAATCTATCATTCAACAGAGATTTATTCAAACTGTGCATCCTGACGTTCAGAGATGCGACCTTGTTCAAGCAACGCCTGTTCAATGGTCTGTTGTAACATCCGAATACGTTGCTCCATATTGGATGCATAGTCACGGGTTTTCAACCTTTCCTGAGCTAATTCGTGACAGACATTCAATGCTGCGATAAAAACTAACTGCTCAGTATTTGTGACTCTAGTGCGAACTTTGAGATCTTGCAACCGTTGGTTAAGATCTTCTGCTGCCATGTTCAACGCGTCTTGTTGTTCTGGCGGACAATTGACTCTTAACGAGCGACCAAAAATTTGAATATCTACCGGTTGTGCAGACATGCCACCTTCCTGACTAATTTTCGCGCCAACCTTGTAAACCAGAGGCAAAATGCTCGTAGTTGCAAAGCGGGCGTCACTATATATATCTCGATACCAAGATTCAACCCCTAATACCCGTTGGGTATTAGGGTCTAGCGCGTTGCGTTTTCTGGTATAGCGACCTTTCTTGGTGGTAGCATAACACGAACTTATCCTGCCAACGATGACCAATACGCATGTCTATAGAGAATACATTACCAACTTACCAATCACTTGCCTTGGCGTTAAGCCAGCAAGCGGTAGCATTAACCCCCGCAGAAATGCATGGCCTGATCAGCGGCATGCTCTGTGGTGGCAGTAAAGACAATGGCTGGCGCACGCTGGTACATGACCTGACCAATGAGGGCGTTGCCTTTTCACAAGCGTTGGGATTGCCGTTACAACAGTTACATGAAGCAACACAAGAAGCGCTGGAGAACGAAGGTTTTATGTTCCAGTTGCTTATCCCTGAAGGGGACGATATCTCGGTTTTTGACCGTGCTGACGCATTATCAGGTTGGGTCAACCATTTCCTGTTAGGTTTGGGTATGTTGCAACCGAAATTGGCGCAGGTGAAAGATGAAGTGGGTGAAGCCATTGATGATTTACGTAATATTGCCCAATTAGGCTACGACGAAGATGAAGATCAAGAAGAGCTGGCTCAATCATTAGAAGAAGTTATTGAGTATGTGCGTGTGGCGGCTATTTTGTGCCATATCGAATTTACTCAACAGAAGCCGACTGCACCAGAGATGCGTAAGCCAACACTACATTAAATGATATGGTGTAATATGTTGAATTAAGTCGATTAAATCGGATGTTCCAGGAGGGTGTGATGACTCAGCAAGAATACCAGAACCGCCGTCAGGCGCTGTTGGCGAAGATGGCCCCGGGCAGTGCAGCACTGTTTTTCGCCGCACCGGAGGCTACGCGCAGTGCGGATTCCGAATACCCTTATCGTCAGAATAGCGATTTTAGCTACCTGACGGGGTTCAATGAACCGGAGGCGGTGTTGATTCTGGTAAAAAGCGATGAGACCCATAACCACAGCGTGTTGTTTAACCGGGTGCGGGACTTAACCGCCGAGATCTGGTTTGGCCGCCGTTTAGGGCAAGATGCGGCCCCCCTCAAGTTAGGTGTTGACCGCGCATTATCCTTCGATGAAATCGACGAACAGCTCTATTTGTTGCTCAATCGCCTTGATGTGATTTATCACGCGCAGGGGCAATATGCTTATGCAGATAAAATTGTTTTTGCCGCGCTGGAAAGATTACGTAACGGTTTTCGTAAAAATTTACGTGCACCGGCCACGCTAACTGACTGGCGTCCATGGTTGCATGAAATGCGCCTGTTTAAGTCAGTTGAAGAAATTACTGTGATGCGCCGCGCCGGTGAAATCAGTGCGCTAGCCCATACTCGCGCGATGGAAAAATGTCGCCCAGGTATGTTTGAGTATCAGTTGGAAGGGGAGATTCTGCATGAGTTCACCCGCCATGGCGCGCGTTACCCGGCATATAACACTATCGTTGGCGGTGGTGAGAATGGCTGCATTTTGCATTACACCGAAAATGAGAGTGAATTGCAGGATGGTGAGTTAGTGCTGATTGATGCAGGTTGTGAATACCGTGGCTATGCCGGTGATATCACCCGCACCTTCCCGGTTAACGGCAAATTCACGCCAGCACAACGTGAGATTTATGACATCGTTCTGGCCTCGATTAATAAATCAATAGAATTGTTCCGCCCGGGTACCAGTATCCGCGAAGTCACCGAGGAGGTGGCGCGCATTATGATTACGGGTCTGGTTGGTTTGGGCATTCTAAAAGGTGATATCGAGCAATTGATCGCTGAAAAAGCGCATCGCCCCTTCTTTATGCATGGTTTAAGCCACTGGTTAGGATTGGATGTGCATGATGTCGGTGATTATACCAATAGTGACCGTGGCCGCATTTTGGAACCGGGAATGGTGCTGACCATTGAGCCGGGTCTCTATATCGCCCCAGATGCTGATGTACCGCCAGAATACCGTGGTATTGGTATTCGTATCGAAGATGACATCGTGATTACTGCTGACGGCAATGAAAATCTGACCGCCGGTGTGGTGAAAGATCCCGATGCCATTGAAGCCCTGATGGCGGCAGCGAGATAACTGATGAGCGTAATCATTGTTGGTGGTGGTATGGCCGGAGCAACTCTGGCGCTGGCTATTTCATCCCTCACCAAAGGGCGGGTACCGGTTGCTTTGGTTGAAGCACAACTTCCTGATAGCAGGCAGCATCCGGGTTTTGATGCCAGAGCGATTGCCTTGGCACAAGGCACCTGCCAACAACTGGAGCGCATTGGTATCTGGGCGCATCTGGTTGATTGTGCCACCGCCATTGAACATGTTCATGTTAGTGATAGCGGTCATTCGGGTTTTGTTAACTTACGCGCCGCTGATTATGGTGTTGCGGCACTGGGTAATGTTATTGAGCTACATGATGCCGGTAAAAGGCTGTTTGCCTTATTGCAGAAAGCGCCGGGAGTGACGCTGCATTGCCCGGCTAAAGTGGTAGATGTGGTTCGTACTGTTGCATCAGCCGGTGTGACGCTGGATAACGGCCAACAACTGAGTGCAAAGCTGCTAGTGGCAGCCGACGGATCTCATTCGGCACTGGCGCGGGCTTGTAATATTCAGTGGCAGCAGCAGGACTATCAACAGATCGCCGTGATTGCCAATATTACGACTTCCGAACTACCGGCAGGTCGGGCTTTTGAGCGTTTTACCCGCAATGGGCCGCTGGCATTATTACCGATGTCTGAAGGGCGTAGCTCGCTGGTCTGGTGTCACGCTAAACACGAAAAGCAGCAGGTCGATAGTTGGGATGACGCCCGTTTTGTGGCGCAATTGCAGCAAGCTTTTGGTTGGCGGTTGGGTAAAATTCTCCATGCGGGTAAGCGCTACAGCTACCCGCTGCAATTATTGACGGCTTCGCGCCATATCAGTCACCGTCTGGCGTTAGTGGGTAATGCGGCGCAAACACTGCATCCCATTGCCGGGCAGGGTTTCAATCTAGGGCTGCGTGATGTGATGTCGCTGGCTGAAACTATCGCGCAGGCGGAGGGCGACCCCGGTGAGTATGCGGTTCTCAGCCAATATCAGCAGCGGCGACAAGGGGATCAACAGGCGACTATTGGTGTCACTGATGGTTTAATTCGTCTGTTTGCCAATCGCTATGGGCCACTGGTGGTTGGGCGTAACCTTGCTCTGATGTCAATGGAGCTGATGCCTGCAATACGTGATACTTTCGCCCGGCAGACATTGGGATGGGTAGAGCGTTAGTATTTAATGGGAATATATTGGCATGCAATCATATGACGTGGTAATCGCCGGTGGCGGAATGGTCGGTCTGGCGCTGGCCTGTGGCTTACAGGGCAGTGGCTTGCGCATCGCTATTCTGGAGCATCAGCCCGCACCAGAACCTCTCACTGCACCGCTGACTGATGAGTTGGCGCTACGTGTCTCGGCGATCAATGCTGCCAGTGAGCGCTTATTGAAAAAAATAGGGGTATGGGACAGCATTTTGGCGCTACGGGCCAGCCCCTATGGCGGCATGGAAGTGTGGGACCAAGACAGTTTTGGCAAAATAGCGTTTCATGCTGATGAATATGGCTTCAGCCATCTCGGTCATATCATTGAGAACCGAGTGATTCAGCAGGCGCTATGGCAGCGTGCCAGCCAATTAGCTGAGGTTACGCTGTTGGCACCGGCCAGCCTCAAACAGGTGGCATGGGGTGAAAGCGAAGCTTTTATCACGCTAACTGATGACCGTATGCTCAGTGCGCGGCTGGTGGTTGGGGCCGATGGCGCTAACTCATGGTTGCGCCAGCATGCGGATATCCCACTGACTTTTTGGGACTATGCCCACCATGCGCTGGTAGCGACCATCCGCACGGAAGAAGCACATCAGGCAACGGCGCGTCAGGTATTTCATGGTGATGGTATTCTGGCTTTCCTGCCGTTTAGCTCCCCACACTTGAGTTCGATAGTCTGGTCACTTCCTCCTGAGCGTGCTGCCGAGTTAGCTGCGCTACCTGCCGAGCAATTCAACCGCGAACTGGGCATGGCGTTTGATATGCGTTTGGGGCAATGCCAGCTTGAGAGTGAGCGCCAGACCTTCCCGCTGATGGGGCGCTATGCACGTAGCTTCGCGGCACACCGGTTGGCGCTGGTGGGGGATGCTGCCCATACTGTGCATCCGTTGGCCGGGCAGGGCGTCAATCTGGGCTTTATGGATGCCGCTGAGTTAGTCTCTGAGCTGCGCCGTTTACAGCGCCAAGGCAAAGATATCGGTCAGCATCTCTATCTGCGGCGTTATGAACGTCGCCGCAAGCACAGTGCTGCGGTGATGCTTGCCAGTATGCAGGGTTTCCGCTCCCTGTTTGCGGGCAGTAACCCTGCCAAAAAGCTCTTGCGTGATATTGGCTTAACGCTGGCTGATAACTTGCCGGGGGTAAAACCACCGTTAGTGCGGCAGGCCATGGGATTACATGATTTACCCGATTGGCTAGATGAGTAGTCTTGTGAGTCACTAAACCTCCCTTAGTTGAAATAATCTAATTTCAGCCCTATTTTCGCATTAGTTTTTCTCACTGATAACCAAAGCCTGAAAAGTTGAAACTGACAGGGTTTTGGTTATTTGGTTATATAACATCGCAATTTTTACTGATTAATTGTTAATAATGTGCCTCTGTGCGCATTTTTTCAGTGGAAAACTCTGCACAATACCCCTGCCTTTTGTCCTCTTAGGGCGTGCTATTGCCTATTTTAGCTTATGGTTACCTGATGAGTTCGGTGATAACGTTGGGCAAAAGGTATCGTTTGCGTAACGGTATTCATGCCTGTTTATTAGGGGGGATGAAGCCGGTATAAAACACTCATGACATGTTATAGCCAAAGCAATTGGAGTTGTAGGTAGGCGGCAAGCGAATGAATTCCCGATGAGCTTACACCAGTAAGTGATTCGGGTGAATGAACGTAGCCAACGCCCCTACGGCTTCAAGTGCGAAGGGTATATTGAGGGAGAGTAGATGGCTAAGCAGACCCCGCTGTATGATCAGCACGTAGCGTGCGGTGCGCGCATGGTAGATTTTCATGGCTGGATGATGCCATTGCATTATGGTTCCCAAATCGACGAGCACCATATCGTGCGTCAAGATGCCGGTATGTTCGATGTCTCTCATATGACTATCGTTGATCTGCACGGTGCCCGTACCCGTGAGTTCCTGCGTTACCTGTTAGCCAACGACGTTGCTAAACTAACCCAACCGGGCAAAGCCCTTTACACCGGGATGCTGAATGCGTCCGGCGGTGTTATCGATGACTTGATTGTCTATTTCCTGCAAGAAGACTATTTCCGCTTAGTGGTTAACTCCGCTACCCGTGACAAAGATCTGGCCTGGATAATCCAGCATGCTGAACCTTACCAGGTTGAAGTGACGGTGCGTGACGATCTTGCCCTGGTGGCGGTACAAGGCCCAACGGCTCAACAGAAAGTGGCTACTTTACTGACTCCTGAGCAGCAGCAGGCGATCGCGGGCATGAAACCATTCTTTGGTATTCAAACGGGTGATTTCTTTATCGCGACTACCGGTTATACCGGTGAATCAGGGTATGAAATCGCACTGCCAAAAGAGCAAGTTGTTGAATTTTGGCAGCAATTGCTCGCCGCTGGGGTGAAGCCTGCGGGTCTTGGTGCGCGTGATACTTTGCGTCTGGAAGCGGGTATGAACCTTTACGGTCAGGAAATGGATGAAGGTGTTTCTCCGTTAGCCGCCAATATGGGCTGGACGGTAGCCTGGTTGCCAGAAGACCGTCAGTTTATCGGCCGCGAAGCACTGGAAAAGCAACGTGCGGACGGAACTGAGCAACTGGTCGGCTTGATCATGACCGAAAAAGGCGTATTACGTAATGAGTTGCCCGTGCATTTTTCTGATGCGCTGGGTAACTCACATGTCGGTGTGATAACCAGTGGTTCATTCTCGCCTACATTGGGTTTCAGCATTGCGCTGGCCCGTGTGCCTGCGGGAATTGGTGAGAGTGCGGTGGTTCAAATCCGCAACCGTGAAATGCCAGTGCGGGTCACAAAACCCGGTTTTGTGCGGGCGGGTAAGCCGGTCGCGCTGTAAGTCTTCCGAATTATAAGAGCCTAAACTTTTGGCTCTATCTCTTTTTAAGGAGCAGCAATGAGCAATGTACCAGCAGAGTTAAAATATGCGTCATCTCATGAGTGGGTTCGTGCCGATGGCGATGGCATCTATAGCATCGGTATCACTGAGCATGCGCAAGAGCTACTGGGCGACATGGTGTTTGTTGATTTGCCTGAAGTGGGCAGTGAAGTTTCAGCTGGTAGTGATTGTGCTGTTGCCGAATCAGTTAAAGCGGCTTCCGACATTTATGCCCCGATCAGCGGCGAAATTGTTGCGGTTAATACTGAGCTGGAAAGCTCACCAGAACTGGTCAACAGCGCACCTTATACCGATGGTTGGCTGTTCAGCATCAAAGCCTCTGATGAAGGTGAGCTGGCAGGTTTGTTAGATGCCGAGGCGTATTTGGCGACCATTGAAGAATAAATGAAAAAAAGCCTGAGGTGAGTGAAGTGCAATGAGCTAAGGGTTGACCACGTCTACGGGCGTTCCGGTGGCTTACGCCACTACGACCCGAACGACGTGTTTCCCCTTAGTTCGGCTTTGTGAGTATTTCTAATACCTCTCCAAGGCGCGGTTAATCTCAAATATCTCCCGTCCCATGCCCTATTCAGGAATGTGTAGCAAATGACTCAGAATCTCAGCCAGCTTGAACATAACGATGCTTTTATTCAGCGCCATATCGGCTCCTCTGCTGAACAACAGCAACAGATGTTGGCCGCCATTGGTGCCAACTCGTTAAGTACATTGATCCAGCAGATTGTTCCGGCAGATATCCAATTGCCAAGCCCACCACAAGTGGGTGATGCCGCCACTGAACACCAGGCGCTGGCGGAACTTAAAGGGATTGCCAGCCAGAATCAGCGCTATAAATCCTACATCGGCATGGGCTACAGCCCGGTACTGACCCCGCCGGTTATCCTGCGTAATATGCTGGAGAACCCAGGCTGGTACACCGCTTACACACCTTATCAGCCAGAAGTTTCTCAGGGCCGCCTTGAAGCGCTGTTGAATTTCCAGCAATTGACACAAGACCTGACGGGGTTGGATCTGGCTTCTGCCTCTTTGCTGGATGAGGCTACTGCTGCGGCAGAATCGATGGCATTAGCCAAGCGAGCCAGTAAGCTGAAGGACGCTAATCGCTTCTTTGTGGCTGATGATGTTCATCCACAAACGCTGGATGTGGTGCGAACTCGCGCTGAAACTTTTGGTTTTGAAGTGATTGTCGACCGCGCTGCAAAAGTGCTGGAGCTGGATGGTGTTTTTGGTGTGTTGCTGCAACAAGTAGGCACCACTGGTGAACTGCATGACTACAGCGCGCTGCTGTCTGAACTGAAAAAACGTAAAATCATTACCAGCGTGGCTGCCGATATTATGGCGCTGGTGCTGTTGACTGCGCCGGGGACACAAGGTGCCGATGTGGTATTTGGCTCCGCTCAGCGCTTTGGTGTGCCGATGGGGTATGGCGGCCCACATGCTGCATTCTTTGCCTGCCGTGACGAATTTAAACGCTCGATGCCGGGCCGCATTATTGGGGTATCACGCGACGCTGCCGGTAATACTGCGTTGCGTATGGCGATGCAGACCCGTGAGCAACATATTCGCCGCGAGAAAGCTAACTCCAACATCTGTACCTCACAGGTGCTACTGGCCAATATTGCCAGCCTGTATGCGGTTTATCATGGCCCGCAGGGCTTGCAGCGTATCGCTGGCCGTATTCACCGGATGACCGATATCCTGGCTGCGGGTTTGCAACAAGTAGGCCTGAGTCTCCGTTTCCAGCACTGGTTCGATACCCTGACAGTTGAAGTCAAAGACAAAGCTACGGTATTGGCTCGTGCATTGAGTTTTGGTATTAACCTGCGCACTGACATTCATGGCGCTGTGGGTATCACGCTGGATGAAACCACCTCCCGCGAAGATATTCAGGCCCTTTTTGCCCTGTTAGCCGGTGATAGCCACGGCCTGGATATTGACCAGCTTGACGCAAAAGTCAGCCAGAGCAGCCAGTCGATACAGGCTACGATGCTGCGCCAAGAGCCGATTCTGACCCATCCGGTATTCAATCGTTACCACAGCGAAACCGAAATGATGCGTTATATGCATCGTTTAGAGCGCAAAGATTTGGCGCTGAATCAGGCGATGATCCCGTTGGGTTCTTGTACCATGAAGTTGAACGCTGCCGCCGAGATGATCCCGATTACCTGGCCGGAATTCGCTGAGTTACACCCATTCTGCCCGCCGGAGCAAGCGGCCGGTTATCAGCAGATGATTGGTCAACTGTCACAATGGTTGGTGCAACTGACGGGTTATGACGCAGTGTGTATGCAACCAAACTCAGGTGCGCAGGGAGAGTATGCCGGTTTGCTGGCTATCCGCCGTTACCACGAAAGTCGCAATCAGGCGAGTCGCCATATCTGCTTAATACCAAGCTCAGCCCACGGCACTAACCCCGCGTCAGCACAAATGGCCGGTATGTCGGTGGTGGTGGTAGCCTGTGATAAGCAAGGCAATATCGATTTACATGACTTGCGCCAAAAGGCAGAAGACGCGGGTGATGAGTTGTCTTGCATTATGGTGACCTACCCGTCAACCCACGGCGTGTATGAAGAAACCATCCGTGAAGTTTGCCAAATCGTTCATCAGTTTGGCGGGCAAGTTTATCTGGATGGCGCGAACATGAATGCGCAGGTTGGCATCACTACGCCGGGTTATATCGGGGCTGATGTATCGCATCTTAACTTGCACAAAACTTTCTGTATCCCACATGGCGGTGGCGGACCAGGCATGGGGCCAATTGGCGTCAAAGCCCATTTGGCACCTTTTGTGCCCGGTCACAGTGTGGTGCAAATCGACGGTATGACCACTCAGCAAGGTGCCGTTTCAGCCGCGCCATTTGGTAGTGCATCAATTTTACCTATCAGTTGGATGTATATTCGCATGATGGGCGCTGATGGCTTGAAGCAAGCCAGTCAGGTGGCTATTTTGAATGCCAACTACATCGCTACCCGCCTGAAAGCCGCCTATCCGGTGTTGTATACCGGTCACGATGGCCGTGTGGCACATGAGTGTATTCTGGATATTCGTCCGCTAAAAGAGGCGACCGGTATCAGTGAAATGGATATCGCTAAACGCCTGATCGATTTCGGTTTTCACGCGCCGACCATGTCGTTCCCGGTTGCCGGAACACTGATGGTGGAGCCGACAGAATCAGAAAGCAAAGTGGAACTGGACCGCTTTATCGATGCGATGTTAGCGATTCGTAGCGAGATTGACAAAGTGGCCCAAGGCGAATGGCCGCTGGAAGACAACCCGCTGGTGAATGCGCCTCATACTCAGGCGGAGCTGGTGGGGGACTGGCAGCACCCTTACAGCCGTGAGCTGGCTGTGTTCCCGGTTGCAGGTGTGATGGAGAACAAATACTGGCCAGCGGTGAAACGTTTGGATGATGTGTACGGCGACCGTAATCTGTTCTGCTCATGTGTCCCAATTGCTGATTATGAGTAATTTAAAATAGAGATAAGTTGTGCATGAATCTGAGGGTCGCGTATGCGGCCCTTTTGCTATGTTGATTATCTCGCCAGTATTGGCATGCTAGTTTGGCAACTCTTTATCGCAGCATAGGGAACCGGGATATGAATAAGAAAGTTGCATTAGTGACGGGCGGCAGCCGGGGAATTGGTCGTGCGACCGCATTGCTGTTGGCAAAACATGGTTATCGGGTGGCGGTCAATTATATCAATGACCAGCAGGCCGCGCGGCAGGTGGTGGCGGAGATAGCGGCTGCGGGAGGGTTGGCGATTGCGTTACAGGCGGATATTGCTGATGAATCACAGGTTGTGGCGCTGTTTGAACAACTTGAGGCGCAACTGGGGCCAATCAGTGCATTAGTGAATAATGCCGGTATTCTGTTCCCACAAACCAGTATTGAAGGCTTGACCGCCGAACGTATTAACCGAGTGCTAACGACCAATGTGACAGGGTATTTCTTATGCAGTCGCGAGGCGGTTAAACGCATGGCTATGCGCCATGGTGGCCATGGTGGGGCAATTGTTAATGTTTCTTCTGCCGCGTCCCGCCTTGGTGCGCCGGGGGAATATTTGGATTATGCGGCCTCCAAAGGGGCTATTGATACACTGACCATCGGTTTGTCGCTGGAGGTGGCGGCTGAGGGGATTAGGGTTAACGGGGTACGGCCAGGTGTTATCTATACCGATATCCATGCCAGTGGTGGTGAACCCGGGCGGGTTGACCGGATCCAAAGCTTGTTACCCATGAAACGGGGTGGTCACCCACATGAAGTTGCTGAGGCGATTGTTTGGTTGCTGTCAGACTGTGCCTCTTATGTCACCGGCAGTGTATTGGACCTGGCGGGCGGAAAATAAAACAGATGCGGTTTGCCAGTCGATTGACATAGCTGGCCTAACCGCATGTACTTCAACATGATTATTTCAGCCAGCCCTTTTGCTGCGCAGCCTGTAACTGGGGCAGTAAATATTGCCAGATCTGAGGATAGCGCTCAGCGACTCGTTGGTTGCGATCCAGCACTTGTTGCAAACGGATACCATTTTCTATCCAGCTTTGCCCTTCGGTATGCAGGTTAATCAGCATTGGCAAAATGCGGTCCAGCACGGTCGCAAAGCACGCATCGGCGGTTTCTTCTGCTTCATATTCGTCCCACAGCGCGGTAAATTGCGCGTTTAAAGCGGGAGGGAGCATACCGAATAACCGTTTAGCCGCGGCCACTTCTTGTTCATGAATGGCGGCTCTGGCGGCCAAATCATAAACGATGACATCACCGGCATCGATTTCAACAATATCGTGCAGCAGTGCCATTTGAATTACGCGGTTGATATCAACATCCGGGCCTGCATAGGGGGCCAGACTCATTGCCGCCACCGCAAAATGCCAACTGTGCTCAGCGGAGTTTTCCTGCCGTAAGCTGGCAATCACTTTGGTGCGGCGCTGTATATCTTTTAGCTTATCAACTTCCATCAGAAACTGGACAGTCTCGGTCAGGGGGCCAAAATCCAGAACTGGCAGTGTTAATGACATAACAAACAACCCTCAAATCAGATAAAGGTAGACCGGTAATACGTTACCTGATTATCTGCAATTACTCTGTTCTTTTTGCTTCATCTGGCGATAGACATGGCGAGTTACATGTATTGACAGAATATTTAAGCTTACACGTGTACACTGGAATCATTCTCAGTTAACCTGAGTGCAGTATATTTGCGCAATTGGCTACCTACCGTGCCGCTCATCGGGATTGATTACCTTGCAGCTTGACTGCAACGCCAATGTCTTTGGGTATACAACAGCTAATATTCAGGATAATAAGTATTGAATAATAAATCAGTTACACCCTCTGCTACAGTTACACCACCTACTTCTGCGGCCCCCTCGATATTGTCACCGGCCACAACGACCCCAGCCTATCCATGGGCAGAAGAGATAGCTAATAGCATTAGCCATGGTATTGGTGTGGTGTTTGGAATTATCGGGCTGGTGTTGCTTTTGGTGCAGGCAGTAGACAGTGGTGCTGATACCAAAGCGCTAACCAGCTATAGCTTGTATGGCGGCAGTATTATTTTGCTTTTTCTGGCATCAACACTGTATCACGCCGTGCCACACCGTAAGGCGAAGCTCTGGCTACAGAAGTTTGACCACTGTGCCATTTATATTTTGATTGCCGGCACTTATACCCCCTTTCTGCTGGTGGGATTGGATTCGCCACTGGCCAGAGGGTTAATGGCGGTCATTTGGGGGCTGGCGCTGTTCGGTGTGATATTTAAGCTGGCTTTTGCTCATCGATTTGAGGTGTTGTCGCTCGTGACTTACCTAACGATGGGCTGGTTATCACTGATTGTGATTTATCAGCTGGCGGTGAAACTTGAAATTGGCGGGTTGGCATTACTGACTATTGGCGGCTTGCTTTACACTTTAGGGGTGGTTTTCTACGCCTCTAAGCGTATCCGTTTCGGTCATGCTATCTGGCATGGTTTTGTGTTGGGTGGCAGTGTCTGCCACTTTATGGCGATCTATTTGTACGTTTGATGCTGTAGCCACATGCATAAATTGAGGCCGGATAACCGGCCTCTGGTTCGAGTAAGACTACTTCTCATCACTCAGTGAGTAGGGCAACGGCTGAATAGTCAGCACACTGCCAACATCATCGCGCACTCGTAGCACACTGTCTGCCGCCAGATCGTTGTTCAACACCGCCTGCACCCACACAGTGCCATCACTGAGTTGAATTGCGGCTAACACGGAACCGGTACGACGCCAGTTCTCACCTAATTGCCACTCTAAATCTTCACCGGCTGCCGGTACACGGCTGGCAGCACCCGCTAACCAGTACAGCGCGCGTTTGTTGGCTCCGCGGTATTTGGCTCTGGCCACCATCTCCTGCCCGGTGTAACAACCTTTACTGAAGCTAATGCCATTCAACGCCTGAATATTGGTGGCTTGAGGAATAAACTGCGCGCTGCTGTCAGTATCAATAATTGGCAAGCCTGCTTCAATATCCAGCGCCAGCCACTGTTTACTGTTGTTAAACTGCGCGCGGTCGGCCAGTGTTTCTACTAGTTGCTGGGCTTGCGCGGCATCAGTTACCAGCAAAAAACGCTCGGCGGGGAGTGAGAAATGCAACAGTGTGTTATTACCTTGCTGGGTCACCGGATGCTCGGCACTCGGTAATTCGGCAAAAACCTCAGCCAGCGCAGTTTTCGCCTCTGCCCCTGCAATGCCTAACAGAACGGCGTCAGGCTGTGCAGCAATAGCCACTTTAGAGAACACGGCATATTTCTTGAGTTCGCTTAACTGGTTATCCAGCAGGCTGCGGCGCTCAATAAATGCCAACCCCTCGCCACGATAAAATAGCCGCAGGTTGCTCCACATTTTCCCTTTAGCATCACAATGGGCGCACAGGATATGCTGGTCGGTGGACAGAGCATCGATATCCGCAGTAACTTGCCCTTGCAGATATTTCACTCGGTCAGCGCCAGTTAAGGTAATGAGCGCCCAGTCATCGAGCGAGATGAGTGTTAATGGCAGCCCGGAAGAGGCGACCGGTGGTTGTGCAGAGAACGGAGTGTTATGTGCCATGCTTACCTGCAAATGAAAAGTATCTGCCAATGAATAGCACCTGCCAAGGCGGTGCCGTGAGCTTATGTCCCAATGGTAAAATAGCGGAGTAGCTTTGCAAGCAGTTATTCCACGGATTGGTCATTATTATCCAATATCTAAATTAACCGACATCTGAGGTACAATGACCGCAGATTCTGCAACAGCATGTTAAAGGTGTTTGAAAAAAACAGCATTTGCTGAGCATTTAGCATCTTAAAATGACAATTCAACGGTGATAATCTTCCCGTTGGATGTATCAAATTGTTACTCTAGCAACGCACCGAATCAGGCGCTTATTGGCGGCCGGGTTCGGATAATATCCTTCACTGAGGAGTCAATCAGGACATGGAAATCGATAATAAGGCCCGTATTCACTGGGCGTGCCGTCGTGGTATGCGTGAACTTGATATCTCTATCATGCCGTTTTTTGAACATGAGTATGATGGCTTGAGTAATAACGAGAAGCAGGCATTTATTCGCTTACTTGAGTGCGATGACCCAGACTTATTCAACTGGCTGATGAATCACGGGGAGCCGCAGGATAGCGAGCTGCGTCAGATGGTCAAACTGATTCAAACACGAAATAAAGCCCGTGGCCCAGTGGCGATGTGATTTGCGGGTATCCTGGCACACTCAACTCTTCTCTTTATTGTCTCATGGTGTTTTAGTGATACTTACCTTGGTTGCGCCTTGGCCTCAAGGGTATACCGCATTGTGGTTGGTATTGCTGACGCTGGTAGTGTTTGAGTGTATCCGCAGCCAGAAAAATATTACGTCCTGTCAAGGCGAGATCCGGTTGAAACCCGGCAATTTGGTACTATGGAAAAGGCTCGAATGGATCGTGGCCAAACAGCCATGGATTACCCGTTATGGCGTGTTATTAAATCTACAGCAGTCGAGCAGCCGTTCAGCCCGTAAGCGGTTGTGGCTGGCCGCCGACAGTATGTCAGAAGATGAGTGGCGGCAATTATGTCAGCTATTGCGGCATTCATTTGGCTCAGATGAGGGGATGAATCAATGAAACCCTTAATCTGGCTGGTAGAGGATGAACCAAGTATCGCTGATACGCTGATTTATACCTTAGAAAGCGAAGGTTTTACCCTCCGGTGGTTTGACCGGGGGGAACCGGCGCTGGCAGCACTGGCGGATGGCCGGCCCGCTTTAGCGATAGTGGATGTTGGCTTACCTGATATCAATGGTTTTGACCTGTGCCGCCGTCTATTGGCGCGCGAACCCGCGCTGCCGGTGGTATTTCTTACCGCCCGTAGTGAAGAACTGGATCGCATTGTCGGGCTGGAGATTGGTGCCGATGATTATATTGCTAAGCCCTTCTCACCCCGTGAAGTGAGTGCCCGCGTGCGCACGGTATTGCGGCGCTTACAAAAATCACAAATTCTGGCCGCCTCTGCTATGGTGCATCAATTCGGTGATTTCACCCTGGATGAGGCCGGCGCGCGGGTGACCTATCATCAGCAGCCTCTCTGGCTCACCCGCTATGAATATCTGTTACTGAAAACCTTATTACTGGCCCCCGAGCGCATATTTTCACGTCAGCAACTGATGGATATTGTTTGGGCGCAGGCAGAAGAGAGTCAGGACCGTACTGTCGATACCCACATTAAAACCCTGCGCTCAAAATTGCGTATGGCTTACGATGAGGAGTCACCAATCCGCACTCATCGTGGGTTGGGCTATAGTCTGAGTTACCGATGATGAAGAGTCAGCGATGAAAATCGGCGTGCGCTTACTGCTAGGTTACTTTCTGATAGTGGCCATTGCCGGTTATTTTGTTATTCGTATTTTCGTACAAGAGGTGAAACCTGGCGTCCGGCGCGCCACCGAAGGCACATTAGTGGATACCGCCACACTACTGGCACAGTTTGCCCGGCAAGATATGCTGCTGGATAACGTTGCCAGTGGTCAATTGGCACAAGCGTTTGCTTCGCTAAATTTGCGGCCAATAGGTGCCAATATTGAAGGTATTCGCAAGGATCGTAACGAATATCGCGTTTATCTGACGGATACCGACGGACGGGTGATTTTTGATTCATCGGGTAAAGCGGTAGGGCAAGATTATTCGCGCTGGAATGATGTTTGGCTGACGCTACGCGGTGAATATGGCGCACGCAGCACCCGTACCAATCCCGCAGATGAACAAAGTTCGGTAATGTATGTGGCGGCACCGGTCATTGCTGAAAACAAAATCATTGGGGTGCTCAGTGTGGGTAAACCCAATATTTCCATGGCGCCCGTTATCAAACGCAGTGAGCGTAAGATCTTGTTGGCTGGTGGTGTCTTGCTCGGTATTGCTCTGCTGATTGGCTTGGGCTTCGTATGGTGGATAAACCGCGCTATCGGCAAATTGGTAGATTACGCTGAGCGGGTGGCCGAGGGGCAGGTTGTGGCGCTGCCAGCGATCGGCAGTAGCGAGTTGAATGATTTGGCCCGCGCACTGGAAAGTATGCGTCTTAAATTGGATGGCAAAGCCTACATCGAACAATATGTTCACACCATGACTCATGAGCTGAAAAGCCCATTAGCCGCCATTACCGGTGCAGCTGAACTGCTACGTGAGTCGCCCCCGCCAGCCACCGCCCAGCGGTTTATTGTTAATATTGAGCAGCAAAGTGCACGCATCCGGCAACTAGTAGATAAAATGTTGGTGCAGGCACGGCTCGAGAGCCGGGTTGATTTACAATTTTCTCCATTGGATATCAGTCACATACTCAAGCAAACCTTCAGTGCGAAAGAGGCACAAGCTGTCAGCCGCGGTATTTGCCTGCAACTAAAAAGCGCCGATAGCGCAATATTAACCGGGGATGGGTTATTACTCAGTCAGGCGCTGACCAATCTGATTGATAATGCACTGGATTTCACGCCTTTGGGCGGGGCCGTGATACTCAGTGGCGATCGGCATGAGGGGGAGTATCTGATAACGGTTGAAGATAATGGCAGCGGTATTCCCGATTACGCTCAAGAGAGAATTTTCGACCGTTTTTATTCATTACCAAGGGCCGATAGCCCGAAAAGTACTGGCTTGGGGCTGAATTTTGTGCGCGAGGTGGCCGCTATTCATCGCGGGCGGATTTCGCTGGAGAACCGCTTGCCACAAGGGGTGAGTGCCTATTTAACGTTGCCGCTGGATGCCACATGATTGGCTGACTTCACCTTCACTTCACATAGCCTCATTCTGCTTTCACTTCACTGACTTAAGCTGCTCTCCTGACCTTAAAAGGAGCGCAAGTCATGTTCAAGTCCGTACTGTTTTGGAAAATAGCCACATTGCTGGGCTTAATTCTATTGATGATGATCCCGAAAGAGATGTTACTGAACGTTATCTCTGAACGCAGTGGTTATCGGCAAAGTGTTATCGATAAAGTCAGTGACAGCACCAGCCGATCGCAGAAGATCCTTGGTCCGCTAATTGTGGTGCCTTATAGCGAATGGGTAGAAAGCGAAGTTGATGGCAAAAAAAAGAGAGAGTGGGTTAATCGCAGTCGCTACATACTGCCGGAGGTCATGACCGTTAGCGGTGCGCCGGATGTTGATGTGCGGCGATTGGGTATTTATAAAGCGCAAGTCTATCAGGGGGCGCTTAATTTCAACGCGCAATTTGACGCTACGGCATTGGACGACTTGATACATGACGGCGTCACTATCGGTAGACCGTCACTGGTGGTGGCGCTGAGCGATTCGCGGGGTATACAGCAAATTTCGCCACTCACGGTGGGCAGCCAAAAAATTAACTTCGAACCCGGTGCTTTCCTGGGGCGGACTGCGCAAGGTGTTCATGCAGAGCTTTCATTAGCGCAAATTCAACAGAAAAAATTTGATATTAGCTTTACACTGACGCTGACTGGCACCAATAGTCTGTCGGTAGTCCCTATCGGGCGTAGCAGTGAGCTAACCTTACAAAGCAATTGGCCGCATCCTAATTTTGTCGGCGAGTTTTTACCGTTGCAGCGCAAGGTGGACGAAAAAGGCTTTCGTGCCCATTGGAGCACTAACTGGCTGGCCAACAACATAAATATCAACTTTGCGGGTGATGACCCACATGTCGACTTCAATGAGTTACCCGCTTTTAGCACCAGCTTGATTGAACCGGTCGATCACTACCAGTTAACCGAACGAGCCATTAAGTATGCCATTTTGTTTATTGGCCTCACTTTCTTCAGCTTCTTCCTGTTTGAAAGTCTAACCTCACTGCGTGTGCATCCAATTCAATATCTGCTGGTGGGGGCCGCCCTGGTGCTGTTCTACCTAATGTTGCTGGCGTTCTCTGAACATCTTGGCTTCACGCTGGCTTATACTATCGCCAGTTTGAGTTGCAGCTTGTTGATCGCTATCTACCTGAGTGCGGTGCTGGGCGGGTGGCGGCGAGGCGGATTGTTTGCTGGTGGTTTATTGCTGTTGTACGGGGTTTTGTTTGGCTTGCTGCAATCGGAAGACAATGCATTGTTACTCGGCGCAGGGTTGCTATTTATTATTCTGGCCGCAGTGATGGTGTTAACCCGGCATTTAGATTGGTATCAAGTGGCTAACCCACAGCTATTGACCGGGCAGAAATCGACCGAAGCCAATACCGATAAGACGGTGAATAAACCGGTAGCAGTAGAGGGCAGCAGTACCGACGCGTTTCGCTTATGGGATTGATATAACGCAAGGGATACAGAAGCGGGCACATCAGGTGCCCGTTTGGCTGACTACAGCAGCGCGTCCATCTCTAAGAGAATTTGATCACACCATTGCTCGATGCGCTCTTCGCTCAAATCGTATTGATTGACCTCATCCAATGCTAAACCAACAAAGTGTTTACCATCGGCGCTGAGTGGTTTTGGGCTAGTAAATTCAAACCCTTCCGTCGGCCAAAAACCGATAAACTCCACTCCCAGTGGGGCGATATGATCGTGCAGCATACCAAGAGCATCCAGAAACCATTCGCTATATCCGAATTGATCGCCCATGCCATACATGGCGACAATCTTTCCCTTCAGATTAAGCTGCGTTAACTGTGGCCAGATGGCTTCCCAGTCTTCCTGTAATTCGCCGAAATCCCAGGTAGGGATACCTAAAATCAGGATGGAATAGGCTTCCATTAACTGGGGGCTGGCATCCTTCAGGTTGTGCAAATCAACCAAATCTTCGCCAAGAATATCGCGGATTTTTTCTGCCACCATTTCGGTATAGCAGGTGCTGGAGCCGTAAAAGAGACCAATCTTCATGATGTATAGCCATAGCATTACTAATAAGGAATAGCATCGAGTGTACCAGATTTGTCTCGTCATCAGGCATAATGGCGCTTGAGTTCAATCAAAGAGAGAAACAACAATGCAACAGCAAAATAACCCGCTGATTGAACAGTTTCTTGATGCCTTATGGCTGGAAAGAAACCTGGCTGAGAATACACTAGCGTCATATCGTCTGGATTTACATGCATTAACCGGATGGTTAGAACATCACGGCAGTGATTTATTGCGTGCAGGTTCGCAGGACTTGCAATCCTTTCTTGCTGAGCGCATTGAAGGCGGCTATAAAGCGACCAGTTCGGCACGCTTACTCAGTGCGATGCGTCGTCTGTTCCAATATTTATACCGCGAAAAGCTGCGTGAAGATGATCCGACGGCTCTGCTCTCATCACCTAAATTGCCGCAACGCTTACCTAAAGATTTAAGTGAGGCACAGGTTGATAGGCTGCTCAACTCACCCAATGTTGATATTCCGCTAGAATTGCGCGATAAAGCCATGCTGGAAGTGCTTTATGCCACGGGCTTGCGGGTATCGGAGCTGGTGGGGTTGACCATCAGTGATGTCAGCCTGCGTCAGGGGGTGGTGCGGGTTATTGGTAAAGGAAATAAAGAGCGGCTGGTGCCATTGGGCGAAGAAGCGGTGTACTGGATTGAAAACTACATGGAGCATGGGCGTCCATGGTTGATTAATGGCCAGTCACTAGATGTGCTGTTCCCCAGCAATCGTAGCCAGCAAATGACCCGACAGACTTTCTGGCATCGCATCAAACACTATGCGATCCTTGCAGGTATTGATAGTGAACGGCTTTCACCCCATGTATTACGGCACGCTTTTGCCACGCACCTACTGAATCACGGTGCTGACCTGCGTGTGGTACAAATGTTACTGGGCCACAGCGATTTGTCGACAACCCAGATTTATACTCATGTAGCTACGGAACGTTTGAAACAGCTACATCAACAGCATCATCCACGTGCATGATTGTTTTGTAGAAAAACGATGTTGTGTGGAAAGAGATAGGATTCATAAATGAGAAAAAGTTTATTGTTACTGCCGGTGTTCATCGCCGCATTCGCCGGCCCGGTTAACGCAGATGATGCCGCTATCCAACAGACGCTAAAAAAATTAGATATTCAGCAAGCTGATGTCCAGCCTTCGCCGATCCCAGGTTTGAGCACGGTGATGACCGAAAACGGAGTGCTTTATATCTCAGCCGACGGTCAGCATCTGTTGCAAGGGCCACTGTATGATGTGAGCGGTAGCCAGCCAGTCAATGTGACCAATCAGATGTTGGTGAAAAAACTTGAAGCATTAAGCAGTGAAATGATTGTGTATAAAGCACCGCAGGAAAAACATGTTGTTACGGTGTTTACCGATATCACCTGTGGTTACTGCCATAAGTTGCATGAGCAGATGAAAGACTATAACGCGCTGGGCATTACTGTGCGTTATCTGGCGTTCCCACGTCAGGGCTTAAGTTCTCAGGCAGAAAAAGATATGCGATCCATCTGGTGTATGGCTGATCGTAATAAAGCGTTCGATGAAGCAATGAAAGGTACCGAGATATCACCGGCTACCTGTAAAACAGACATTAGCAAGCATTACCAGCTCGGCGTGCAGTTTGGTATTCAGGGCACGCCTGCGATTGTGCTGCAAAACGGCACTATCGTTCCCGGTTATCTGGAGCCGAAAGAGATGTTGGCAATGCTGAATAAGCATCAGGCTTCCTTAAAAGCGGCGGGTTAATCACCCGTGACACTCAAAACTCAACTTCGTCGTCGTGAGGCGACGGATGACAACCATTTACCGGCGCAATTGCATCCGTTGCTGCGCCGCCTCTATGCCAGTCGTGGGGTTAAAACTGCGACAGAACTGGAACGAGGCGTAAAAGGTCTATTGCCCTGGCAGCAACTCGATGGCATTGATGCCGGGGTTACCCTGTTACAGCAAGCACTGGCTGACAAACGGCGTATCGTGATTGTCGGCGATTTTGATGCCGATGGTGCCACCAGCACTGCACTGGCAGTACTGGCTTTGCGCAGCATGGGTGGCAGTAATGTTGATTACCTGGTGCCCAATCGCTTTGACGATGGCTACGGGCTTAGCCCGGAAGTGGTTGAACAGGTCGCTGCCCGTGGTGCGGAATTGATCGTCACGGTTGATAACGGTATTTCTTCTCATGCCGGGGTGGATTTGGCCCATGCCTTGGGCATTCAGGTGCTGGTTACCGACCACCATCTGCCGGGTGAAACCTTGCCAGCGGCTGAAGCTATCATTAATCCGAATCTGGTTGGTTGTGATTTTCTCTCCAAATCACTGGCTGGGGTGGGTGTTACCTTCTATCTGATGTTGGCATTGCGCGCCCGTTTGCGAGAGAGTGGTTGGTTTGAGCAACGAGCTTTAGCCGTGCCCAATCTGGCTGAACTATTGGATTTAGTGGCGCTGGGGACGGTTGCGGATGTGGTGCCACTGGATGCCAATAATCGGATTCTGGTCCATCAGGGATTAAGCCGTATTCGTGCGGGGAAATGCCGTCCAGGGGTCCGTGCACTATTGGAAGTCGCCAACCGTGATGCCCGTCAATTGGCTGCCAATGATCTCGGCTTCTCCCTTGGCCCACGGCTTAATGCTGCTGGTCGTCTCGATGACATGTCTATTGGGGTTGCACTTCTTCTCACTGACGATATCGCTCAGGCCAGAGCTTTAGCAATCGATTTGGATGCCCTTAATCAGGCGCGCCGAGAGATAGAGCAGGGGATGCAGGTTGAGGCGCTGCAACTGTGCGACCAACTGGAACGTACCAGCACGACATTGCCCTACGGCATTGCGATGTACCATCCAGAATGGCATCAGGGTGTGGTAGGGATTTTAGCCTCGCGCATCAAAGAACGTTTTCATCGGCCAGTCATTGCTTTTGCCCCAGCGGGTGAGGGGTTACTGAAGGGGTCGGGGCGCAGTGTGGCTGGGTTACATATGCGCGATGCTCTTGAGCGACTGGATACATTGAACCCAGGATTGATGCTGAAGTTTGGCGGCCATGCAATGGCGGCGGGATTATCATTGGAACAAGATAAATTCGATGAGTTCCGTCAGCGTTTTGCCGATTTAGTCGGTGAATGGATGGATGCCTCACAATTGGAAGGCGTTATTTGGTCCGATGGTGAACTGAAAGGCAACGAATTATCGCTGGAAACGGCGGAGTTGTTGCGTGATGGTGGCCCCTGGGGGCAGTCTTTCCCAGAACCGACATTTGATGGCAAATTCCGTATTTTGCAGCAACGGCTGGTGGGGGAGCGTCATCTAAAACTGATGATTGAGCCGCTAAATGGCGGTCCGCTACTCGATGGTATTGCGTTTAATATCGATACCACCTTATGGCCGGACAGCAGTGTGCGTGAGGTTAAGCTGGCTTACAAACTCGATATCAATGAATATCGTGGTAATCGTAGTGTCCAGTTGTTGGTCCAGCATTTGTGGCCTTATTAGGCAACATTCCAATGAAGCCCGATGAGCTGGCTCAGGCCAGTGATTCGGGTGAATAAGTCGCGTTAACGCCACTGTGATTTCAAGTAAGCAGGAAATATAGTCAACGAGCTATAAACCGCCGGACAGATCCGTTAGAATTACCAATTCTGTGCCCTAAATAATTCGAGTTGCAGGAAGGCGGCAACTGAGTAAATTCCGATGAGTTGACGTCAGTCAATGATCCGGGTGAACGAAGACAGCCAACACCCATGCAGCTTGAAGTATGACGGGTATAATGACATTCCGTCATCTACGACTCAACGTAAGACTCAAAACCATGTTTGAAATAAACCCGGTAAAAAACCGAATTCAGGACCTGTCTGATCGGACAGACGTTCTCAGGGGGTATCTTTGACTATGATGCCAAGAAAGAGCGACTGGAAGAAGTAAACGCCGAGCTGGAACAGCCCGACGTCTGGAATGAACCTGAGCGTGCGCAAGCGCTGGGTAAAGAACGTTCTGCGCTAGAAGAGATTGTCTCGACCATTGATCAATTGGATCAAGGTATGGAAGACGTTTCCGGCTTGCTGGAATTGGCGATTGAAGCTGACGATGAAGAGACTTTTAACGAAGCCATTGCCGAGTTAGAGATCCTTGACGGCAAGCTGGGCCAGCTCGAATTCCGCCGCATGTTTTCTGGTGAATATGATAGCGCCAACTGCTACCTGGATTTACAAGCGGGTTCTGGCGGTACTGAAGCCCAAGACTGGGCCAGCATGCTGCTGCGTATGTACCTGCGCTGGGCTGAATCAAAAGGCTTCAAAACTGAAATCATCGAAGAATCTGATGGTGATGTTGCAGGCCTGAAGTCTGCCACCATTAAGATCATCGGCGATTACGCCTTTGGCTGGTTACGTACTGAAACTGGCGTTCATCGCCTAGTTCGTAAAAGCCCGTTTGACTCCGGTGGCCGTCGTCATACCTCTTTCAGTTCTGCTTTTGTCTATCCAGAAGTTGATGACGATATTGATATCGAAATCAACCCGGCAGATCTGCGTATTGACGTTTACCGCGCATCCGGTGCGGGTGGTCAGCACGTCAACAAAACGGAATCTGCGGTACGTATTACCCACCTTCCGACCAATATCGTGACTCAGTGTCAGAATGACCGTTCTCAGCATAAGAACAAAGATCAAGCGATGAAACAGTTGAAGGCGAAGCTGTATGAGTTTGAGATGCAAAAGAAAAATGCTGATAAACAGGTTCTGGAAGACAATAAGTCTGATATCGGTTGGGGTAGCCAGATCCGTTCTTATGTACTGGATGACTCCCGTATCAAAGATTTGCGTACCGGCGTGGAAACACGTAACACGCAAGCGGTACTGGATGGTGATCTGGACAAATTCATTGAAGCAAGTTTGAAAGCCGGGCTATGAGGAACTTAGATGTCAGAGCAAAAACCACAAGTCGCTGAGCAAGCGCAAGAACCAGAACTCAATAGTGAGTTACAAGCTCGTCGGGAAAAGCTGGCCTTGCTGCGGGAAAAGGGAATTGCGTTCCCTAATGATTTCCGTCGTGAGCACCTCTCTGACCAGCTACATGCTGAGTACGGCAGTAAAGAGAATGAAGAGTTAGAAGCGCTGAATATCGAAGTCACCGTGGCTGGCCGTATGATGACTCGCCGTATTATGGGTAAAGCATCATTCGTCACACTACAAGATGTCGGTGGCCGTATTCAGTTGTACGTTTCCCGCGATGATCTGCCGGAAGGCGTTTATAACGAAGAATTCAAAAAGTGGGATCTGGGCGATATTCTGGGTGCTCGTGGCAAGCTGTTTAAAACTAAAACCGGTGAGTTGTCTATCCACTGTAGCGAACTGCGCCTGTTGACTAAAGCGCTGCGTCCGCTGCCGGATAAATTCCACGGCTTGGCTGATCAGGAAACCCGTTACCGTCAGCGTTATTTGGATCTGATCGCTAACGATGAATCTCGCCATACTTTCAAAGTTCGTTCGCAGGTGATGTCTGGTATTCGTAGCTTCATGGTGGAAAAAGGCTTCATGGAAGTCGAAACCCCTATGATGCAAGTGATCCCAGGTGGTGCTTCAGCGCGTCCGTTTGTGACTCATCACAATGCGCTGGATATCGATATGTACTTGCGCATCGCGCCAGAACTGTATCTGAAACGCCTGGTTGTGGGTGGTTTTGAACGTGTATTCGAAATCAACCGTAACTTCCGTAATGAGGGCGTTTCCCCGCGTCATAACCCAGAGTTCACCATGATGGAACTCTATATGGCGTATGCGGATTACAAAGATCTGATCGTGCTGACTGAAGAGCTGTTCCGCACTCTGACTGAAACCGTATTGGGTAGCAGTGTGGTGCAGTATGGTGAGCAGACATTCGATTTCGGTAAGCCTTTTGCCAAACTGACCATGAAAGAAGCCATTTGCAAATATCGCCCTGAAACCAATGTGGCAGATTTGGACGATATGGACAAAGCTTTGGCTATCGCCGAGTCATTAGGCATTAAAGTTGAGAAGAGCTGGGGCCTAGGCCGCGTTCAATGCGAGATCTTCGAAGAGACCGCAGAAAGCCACCTGATTCAGCCTACTTTCATTACTGAATATCCAGCAGAGGTTTCTCCGCTGGCACGTCGTAATGATGATAATCCGTTTATCACTGACCGCTTTGAGTTCTTTATCGGTGGCCGTGAGATTGGTAACGGTTTCTCAGAGTTGAATGATGCTGAAGATCAGGCTCAGCGTTTTGCTGATCAGGTTAGTGCTAAAGAAGCTGGCGATGATGAAGCGATGTTCTACGATGAAGACTACGTCACCGCGCTGGAACATGGTTTACCGCCCACTGCTGGTTTGGGCATCGGCATCGACCGTATGGTGATGTTGTTTACCAACAGCCACACCATCCGTGACGTTATCCTGTTCCCAGCGATGCGTCCGGTTAAATAAGTTTATTGTGGTAGCGGTAATCTATAAGGGTGCTACGGCACCCTTTTTACTAAGCAAAAACCGCCATAGTTATACTTGGTTTAATCTAATCGCTTAAAATACCGGCGCTTAGACCATATCTTCGCTTGCCCACGAGAAAGAACCGGTTATAATGCAAACCGCACACCGAAGCGGGTGTAGTTCAATGGTAGAACGAGAGCTTCCCAAGCTCTATACGAGGGTTCGATTCCCTTCACCCGCTCCAATCTAACGTCTTGCAGTATCTCCCGAAGTACATCAAACCCAGTAAATTCGCACTTCTCAGGCTAATCTAGTTATTCCTATATACATGTTCGTCTATTTAAATCTACTTATAGCGGGGGGTATATATGGGGGTATCAAATTGTACCACCCAAAAGTTACCCGCAGTTTCAACTCGCCATTGGTTCGCCCGGTTGTTTCATACCAGCTATCGTCAATGCACGTTGCAGACATAAACCATAACATGCACCAAACGCCGCCGGGAGCCTCCCTGGCACGTTTTTAATTCCGGGTAATGAAAAGTCATGGTGTGGAGTTAAGGCTATCTCTGAGTTACCTGCAAATTATCAACCAGTTGCTGTCTGAACGCTTTACCAAATGGCCGGACATATCCAAGTTTAGGATCAATTTCAGCGCCAAACGACTCATACCGGTAAAACTCCCCTTCCATAGGTTTACCGCGCCAGTCAAAGCGCACATAGCCATCTGGTTGAGTCTGGTAACCAGTTTGTCGTGCAGAGATAAGGACGTCGTCGCAGTTTTTGAACGCTATACCTGAGAGGAGGTACCAAACCCAGAAGAACCACTTCCCGCGCCCCACTTTCCCGGCAGCTTCCCTCATAGCTTGAGGCTGTTTTCCTTTGCCCATTTTCTTAACCTGCCGCAGGCGTTGGAGTAGGGGGAAGATGTATTGAAAGAAATCATTCTTCCCATGGTCCATTTGCCATACCAAGCTTTTCCATACAGGTCATCGTCAGATCGCTTATTGATCAATTCAACGATTTCGCTTTTAGCGTTCTGTAGTTGGCTGCTTAGCGAGCGTAAATCCAAATAGCTATAGTCGCGATAAAACCGTTGGGCGAGAAGACCCAGTTGGTTCCATTTATAACCCGTTTCCGGGAAATCAACAGGCTTTCCCTTTTCATCAAGCGTTATCCATTTGATAACTAAATTGTTCCAGCCAAGTAAGTAGGAGACAAGATTGCAAACGCTCATTACAGTGTCTTTCGCATGTCCTTCCATTGATTCATCTGATGCTGATTCGGGCGGAATTGATGCGAGATAACCTGACAATTTATTAAAGTTTTTGTCTATTGCTAATAGGAGTTCTAATTTGGTTTGTGGCACACCCATGAGAATTCCCTCCCTAGTTGTTGGGATATTCAGCGAGTTTGGCAACGGAGAGGGGCCTACGCGAGCACTTTCTGGAAAAGATGTGAGAGAAAACGCATTATTAATCTGATTCGATTGTATTTTTTCTTTTTAACTTATTGTTTTATTTTATAAACCTCTTCTCGGAATATGAAATTACGCTCGATACCGTGAGCACGTTAACGCAGATATCGCCATACTGAAAGGAGCGATTCTTTATGCTCCTCACTTCAAAACCAGCCAAAACACTAGGAACGATAAAACACCCGATACGTTCAGTTCTGTTGGTAATAGCCTGTGACGAATCAGATCGCTTAAAGATCACATTCACTCGCTATTTACGGCTAGAAGGTGATTGTTTTTACGCTGAATAACCTACAAAAGAAGGAAGTGTGATTCTCTCTGATCTGTTTGTTTGCCGGCCGTTAAAAAGTAGTGAAACCAAAGTAATTAACTGTATTCTGTTCTTATGCCAAATATCTATCGGTATTCCCTATGTTGATAGCCTACTTAGATGCGTTAAATATTTTGAGCACGCCTGTTTGGGTCGTTTTACCCAAAAATCAGGAAATACTTTTTGCTAACAAGGAAGCCCGAACAATTGCAGGTGATAGCCCACTCCAGTTACTGCGCAATGGCCGGTTTTCAGCACATGCACAGCAGCATTTGGATGCATACCTGCCGGCTTTGGCAGAAGAAGATCAAATCGTTGAAATCTGGACTATTCAAACAGCAGGCAATAGCTTTCCCCTGAGTTGTCGGCTCTCTTTGACACAATTGGAACCGCACGGAGACGTTATTGTTTTCGAAGGGCTTTATATTGCAGGTGCGGAGGTTACTCGCCCCAATGTCGGTCGATTGTGCTCTAAACCCTACTGTCGCGACGAACGGGGTTTTTATGAGCAATTTTTCGACACCAACACCGCCCCGATGTTATTGATTGATCCATCGGACGATGGCCAAATTGTGGATGCTAATCAAGCAGCAACCCGTTTCTATGGTTATTCCCGGGATGAGATGTGTATGAAACATACTTGGGAAATTAATACCATGGGTAAGGATGTTTTGCCCGTAATGCGTGAAGTGGCCAAGCTACCTGGTGGGCACAAGCCTCTCAACTTCATCCATAAATTAGCCGATGGAAATACCCGCCACGTGCAAACTTACGCCGGCCCCGTTGAGTTGGATGGTATGCGGTTAATGCTTTGTATCATTCATGACATTACTGAACAAAAACGCCTTGAACAGGCATTAGAAGATGCGGCCTTACGGGATCCACTGACTGGCTTGGGGAATCGGCGGCAATTCTTTAATCTTGTTGAACATGCTAATGCGCAAAGCCAACGTTATGCACAAGGCTTCAGCTTGATGTTGGTTGATGCAGACCATTTCAAGCAAGTAAATGATTTGCACGGGCATCATAAGGGTGATGAAGTCTTGATATTACTGGCAAGAACCCTGGAATCTCGCATTCGTGAAAGTGACATGATTTTCCGCTGGGGAGGCGAAGAGTTTGCCATTCTGCTTCCTTCAACCAATTTAGCGGGCGCATTACAAGTGGCGGAGTCTATTCGTGAGGCTGTTCAGTTAGTCTGTCAACCCAATATGCCGCGACTCACTGTAAGCATTGGTGTAGCACAACATCAGGCTGGCGAAGATACTGATAGCTTATTCAAACGCATGGATGAGGCTCTTTACCGTGCAAAAGCGGCAGGGCGAAATAGGGTGCTGGCGGCATAGGCCGATAAGTGGGGGATTAGCTGACCTCTCTTTACCGATAACTAGCCGCTATACGAACACCATAGCCTGGTCGTAGCATTTATCTATTCCAGCGGCAAATGATCGAGTGGTTTTACCTCGCGCAGGACGAAGGTGGTTTGCATCTCTTTAATGCCCGATAATCGGCGGATAACTGACATGGCGAAAGTGGAGAAACTATCGAGGTCTTCCGCGACCACTTGCAGCAGGAAGTCAGCATCTCCAGCGACAGCATAGCAAGCGATAACCGGCGTTAACTCCCCTACCTGCATTTCAAATAGCTTGGCTTCTTCTTCACTGTGGCTGTCAATTTTCACCCGAATAAATGCCAAGATTCCCAAACCAATTTTTCGTCGATCGATATTGGCTTGATAACCGGTAATAATTCCGCTCTCTTCTAATTGCTTTACCCGCCGCCAGCAGGGGGAGGTTGCCATCCCGACTTTATCGGCCAGCTCCTGGTTCGTCATACGGCCAGCATGCTGTAACTGTTTCAGTATTTTAATATCTGCCGGTGTTATGAGTGATGATGGCATTTTCTACCTGATTGTTATTTTATTTGGGAATGTATTACCAATATTAGCTGAATTTAGGTGATAAAAGAAAGCACTTATCTACCAGCGAGGGATATGATTATGAGCATATATTATCGGTAAAAGGACAGTGGCTATGGCAGAGCAAATGCGGATCGCGATTATGGTTAACCCTGAACTCCCTGTTGGTTTAATTGCCAATACCACCAGCGCGGTAGGGATTGGTTTAGCAGCAAAATTTCCGCAACTGGCGGGGACAATGTTGTCCGATTCAGGGGGGAAAGAAATTGATGTTAGCTCAAAATTACCGGTACCTATTTTACAGGCAAATGCTTCGCAGATGAGAGAGGTGTTGTTGAAAGCATTGGCGGCGACCAATGAACGGGCAATTGTGCCTTTCCCGGCATTTGCGCGTGCAATGCACAGCTTTCAGGATTATGCAGATGCGTTCCCGCAACACTCTCTCTGTGATGAACAGCTCGATGGTTTGGGATTGGTCGGGCCAGAAAAATGGATTCGATCATTGACTGGCGCGTTAAAACTGCTGCGCTAGTCAGGTCGGTTATCAATGGAAAAAAAACGGGTTCTGGCATGGAACCCGTTTCTTTATTGGCTATCAGTGGGTTAAGTTAACTGGCTTAATTGCAATACGTTACCGGCGACACCATTGATATACAACTTGCGATATTCATTTGCGGGCAGGCTAACGGATAATTCACGCCACGCCGGTTGATAGCTGCCGGTGCGCGCAAAGGTGATATCAATACGGTGATTATCGGTAGTCACCTGCCAACTCAGCCACAATGCATGGCCCTGCTGCCAGCGGTGGCTTTCGCCATCATCTTCAAACAGCATTCCACTCGATCGCCCCGCGCCCTTGGTGGGGTAGAGTGCCAACTCGCGTTGTGAGTCCAACTTGGCATTAACAAAGGCGATGCGGCGTGACAGCGGCAGCGCTGCGCCGGCTCGTACCAATAGTGGCAAACGCTCCAGTGGCGCATCAAGGATGATCTTTTGCCCGCCGCCATACCATTGGCCGGTGTGGAAACAATACCAGCCGCCATTATTATCAGGCTGGCTATTATCAGGTAAGTACACTTCCCGCAGGCGTTGTCCGGCTTCTACCACACTGGCAACTAACAAGTCGCGACCCAGCATAAAGTCGTCATTTTCTGTAAACGTGCCACTATCGTGCTCATGATCGAGGAAAGTAGGGCGCAACATAGGCTCATCATCATGGGTGGCCTGCCACTGTAAGGTGTAAAAATAGGGCAGTAACCGATAACGCAGCGCCATAGCATCACGAATCATCGGCGTGGCAGCAGGGTACATCCAGGGCTCGTTTACCGTGTGGTCGTCATTCCATGAGTGAATAGTAAATCGTGGATGCATCACGCCATTTTGTACCCAGCGAATAAATAGCTCGGCTTCGGGTTTGTCACCCGAAAAACCACCGACGTCGTGGCCGAGGTTGTATAACCCTGACAGGCTCATCCCCAGCCCCATGCGGATGTTATAGCGCAGCGTTTGCCAACTGGTACGGTTGTCACCACTCCAGGTCTGGGCGTAGCGTTGCATACCGGCACAACCAGAGCGTGATATTAAATACGGGCGTATATCTGGTGCAAATGCTTGTTGAGCCTCCATTGAGGCACGCATCATCAGCAAAGGCATTACCGGTCTGATATGTTTGATAGCGATAGATTCACCGAATCCATTGCAGCGCGCTTCACCATCCCACACTTCATATTCATTATTATCATTCCAGGTAGAACCGATCCCCATCTCCAGCAGTTGTTTGGTCACATTCTCCTGCCACCAATCCACGGTTGCCGGATTGGTAAAATCAAGGTGGGAGCCTTCATCATCCCAGAATGAAGAGCGCTCTGGCAACCCGCTTTCGCCATCACGAATAAATAATCCGCGTTCGGCAACGTGCTGATATTGTGGGTGATCTTGTAATAGACACGGTTTAATATTGGCGGCTAACTTAATGCCCGCTTGCAGGAAAGCCTGACTCATCACCTTGGGCTGCGGCACTTTGTCGTAATTCCAGTTAAAAACATAACGCTTGTTGTTGATTGAGGTATAGCCCGATGAGAGCTGGAAAGAGTCGCAAGGAATATCATGCTGCTGACAGAGTGTAATGAATTTTTGCAATTGCACCTGTGCATCGGGAGCATCGGTGTAGTGCATGGTTGAACCGCTGTACCCAAGGCTCCATTTGGGGCCAAATTTGGTTTTGCCGGTCAGGCGGACAAATGCCTTGGTGACATCCAACACTTTCGGGCCGAGGAACATATAGTAATCGAGATCGCCAGCTTCAGCCTGATAGCGGCGATAGGCCAGATGGTAGTTATCAATCTCATTCCCTAAATCTAACCAGCAACTGCTTAAATTGTCATAAAAAAGACCAAAGCTGACATCATCACGGCGAGTGATGGTAAACGGGATATGCTTGTAGAGTGGGTCAGTACTGGCGGCGTTGTAACCCATAGCATCTAAATTGCGCATTTCAAAGCGGCGACCCGCACGGTTAAGATCACCGGCCTTTTCACCTAATCCGTAATATTGCTCATTGGGATATCGCCGCTGATAGTGAGCAATAGCTTCTCCATGGGGGCTGAGTAAATAAGCGCTGGTGGGCCGATCCGCCGCCAGTGGCTGCCACTCGCCGTGCTGATTTTTATATTCCCATGCCAGATATAGCGGTTGATAAATGGTCACTCGCAAACATTCAGTGGTGACTATCAACTGTTGTTCATGGTGTTCCAATTGATAACCTGGGATGGAGAAACCGTCCAGGCTAAGTCGGTCACGGCCAGACCATGGCACATCGCCTTGTGGGGCAATGCTCCAGGTGCGGTTTAAGGCCAGTTCACCATTCTTTTTAATCAGCACACGGCAGAGGTTTTGCTCTAATATATACAGACAAAATATATGATGATCATCGACCAGTAATTCCAAATGGTCGGGATATTGATTTATTAACTGCCAGTTTTTTAATGTTTTCATCACAGCTCATCTTTTTTCTGGCAACAGTACGGGTGCACCGTTGCCGGGTTAATAGCATCAGGCAACCGGTTGTGTTTTATTGCGGCGCTCAGCAAACAGGGCAACCAGGAACACAGCACCAATCAAATCGAAGAAACCCATAGCAATAAACAGCGGGTTAAAGCCAATGGTGTCGGATACGGCCCCAATCAATAAAGTAAACAGGAAGCTGGCAATCCAGGCGGAAGAGCCGCGCAGACCATTGACGGTGGCCACTTGGTTTTTATCAAAAGAATCAACTACTAACGCACTGAGCATGCAAGAGATAACCTGATGACCGAAGCCACCAATAGAGATTAAAGCAATAGCCAGATAAGGGTCTTTGGTGATGGCAACAAAGGCCAGTGAAACCATCATAAAGGCACCGGTTACGGAGCTGGCAACCACTGAGTTGATACGACTGCAACCGAACCATTTTTGGTAGAGTTTGGTTAAATAGCCACTGGCAACACTGCCGATATCTGCCGCCAGGAAGGGGAGCCAGGCGAACATGGCAATCTGTTTCAGGTCCATGCCCCGCTCGGTTGCCAAATAAAGTGGAACCCAGAAGCTAAATACTGCCCATGCTGGCTCGGCTAAAAATGCCGGGATAGCGATACCGTAAAATTTCTTATTCTTACTCAGAATAGCCAATGATTTAAGGAAAGGCAGTCGAGGGAGTACCGGTTCATTGTCTTGGTGAATCAGTTCAAACTCTTCCTTACTCAGGTTTGGATGGGTGTCAGGTGAATGATAAAAACGCCACCACAGCACAACCCAAACCATAGCCAAAGCACCGGAGAATAAGAATGCACCTTGCCAGCCGAAAGCCACATGAGCCAATACGATAATTGGTGGGGCTAACATCGCACCAATAGAGAACCCCACCCCCGCCCAGCCAGCAGCAATGGGGCGTTCCTTTTTCGGGAACCAGTCAGAAATCGCTTTGGCGTTTGCCGGTGTTGCCGCCGCTTCAGCACTACCCATAAAGAAGCGCAGCACCGCCAATTGAAACCAGGTACCAGCCCCTGCGTGCATCATGCATACCACCGCCCAGACACTGGCGCAGATCAGGAACCCCATTTTCAAGCCGATGACATCAATCAGCCAACCGCAGAGTGGCTGGAAGACGGTGTAAGCCAACTGAAAAGACGCCACAATCCACGAGTATTGTTCAGTGGTCATATTCAGGCTGGTTTTTAACTCAGGGGCCAGAATACCTAGAGAGTTACGGGTAATATAGTTAACGGTGACCCCGAGTAGAAATAGTGCCAGCATCCACCAGCGTAATGATTTTATTTTTCGCCGCTCGACAACTTTAGCGGATTGATTAATCTCAACACTCATCCCAGCCTCCTGATGTTAGTCGGCAGTAAATTAACCGGACCAACTTATTGTTTTGGTATGATCTATTCTCGGTTATTAAGATTACGCTGAGTTTTAATGTGACTCCGTTCACATTAAACTCGATTTAAAAAACTCAACTTATTGATAATATTTGTTTTTTGTATGTTTAATCAAAGTTAACCGGACTGATAAGTTTTTAAAATTGGTTTACCAAAACAAGGTAGCTAGCTTAAATTGGCTTTAATACGCATTTTTTTGAAAGGATTTTCATAAGCTGGGCAATATTTCAGCATTTATATTGAATAACGGCCTGAATAAGCTATTCACCGGCTATGAGAATTTTTTCATTTGCTAATTTGAGAGAGATCACAAAATGAATGGAAAGCTAAAAATACAAGAAATTGCTAATCAGACTGGCCTTTCAATTAGCACGGTATCGAGAGTATTAGCCGGTAAAGCCAATACCAGTGCGAAAGCAAAACAGCAGGTAATGGCGTATGCGCAGTCGCAGGGGATATTGCAGAATTTGTCCAGCGGGCGGTTGATGCTAAATAATATTATGGTATTTGCTCCTCATCGCGCCTTTGATGTACGTACCGATATTTTTTACTACAAAGTTATTCAGGGGATTATTGAGGCGGTCAGCCAACATGAAGTCATGATTCGCTACTGTGGATTATCCGAAACTCACTGTGATATTGGGTTATTTTTGGAAAAAATAACCCATCCTCAAACCGAAGCAGCAATCATTATTGGTATCGACGATCCACGCATTCATACATTAGCAGCTGGGGTGCATAAGCCGTCGGTGTTAATTAATTGCCGTGACAAAGAAATGTCATTGGATAGTGTGTCGCCAGACCACCAACTGATTGGTGAGTTTTCTGCCAACTACTTGATACAGCAAGGGCATCGGCGCATTCTGACCCTGCAATGTTTACGCCGCAACACAATGGAACTGCGCTTGGTGGGAATAAAAGAGGCTTTCGCCGATAACAATATGCGCTTTGATGATGGGCAGCATCTGATTACCACTCATGGCTTTGGCGCGGAAGAGGCTGAGCAAGCGTTAACCGCTTTTATCATAGGTTGTGAAGATAAGAGCCAACTGCCGACAGCCATTTTAGCCGGGGGGGACTATATGGCGGTTGGTGCGGTTAATGCATTGAATAAACTGAACATGAACGTGCCTGATAACGTATCCGTTATGAGTATGGATGGTTTTAATCTGGCAGAGATTCATGATGTTCCACTGACGGCGGTGCATGTTCCCCGAGATGAGTTGGGGGCTGAAGCTATACAGTTATTGCAACGACGCTTATTACGCCCAGATGCGCCCTTCAGTAATACCTTATTGCAGGGCAAATTAGTGGCTCGTGCTTCGGTCAAGCAGGTCAATCAGAAAAGAGTGATGTCTACGGCAAATAAGCCATTGGATCAGTTATATGATTTGTAATTCTTAGTATGGAAAATCATCAATGTCTATCTCATAAAATAGCAATTACCGCTATAGTTTACAGTTAGCTTTGCACTGTTTACGGCGGGCAAAGAGAGAAATATGCATAAATGAGTTTTATATAAGTCAGATGGGGATATCTTATATCTTACCCGTCATCTTTCAGAATGCAGGTGGGTTGGCTGTTCCCGTTACTTGGCCCATTCATGGGCTTGCCTCTGGGCCGCTGCAAGCAGCGTTCAAATCTGCTCCCGACAGATTTGTCCCCCTAATCACTGAGTTGTCGTGAGTGAGCATGATCGGGATTAGTGAGCCTGATTAAGGCTCACCTGACGGGGCGAGTATCAACGTTGTTCAAATCGGTTCACCACCGATTTGTCTTTTTCTTGCCGCCTTCCTGCACCTTGAAATCTATTGGGTATAGCACATTGAATTTAAGGATATTACCGCATGGAATTTAAAGACTATTATGCCGTGATGGGAGTAGAACCAACCGCTTCCCTGAAAGATATTAAAACGGCCTATCGCAAGTTAGCGCGTAAATACCACCCGGATGTCAGCTCTGAACCCGATGCTGAAAGTAAGTTCAAAGAGGTCGCTGAGGCCTATGAGGTATTAAAAGATACTGAACGGCGCGCCGAATACGACGAGTTAAGGCTACACCGTAATGACCCGCGTTTTACACAGCAACAGGCTGCCTATAATTCAGGTAATCAACAATGGCACAGCAGTGCGGGTGCCGGTTCCCAAGATTTCTCAGACTTTTTTGAATCTTTCTTTGCCAACCGTGGTGCTTCCGCTCATCACACCTCTCAGCGATCACCTCGCGGTGTACGCGGCCAGGATCTTGAGATGGAGTTACCCATCTTTTTAGAAGAGACTTTAGCGGAACAGACGCGTTCTATTTCTTATAAAATACCGACAGTTGATGCTTCGGGGTATCCGGGAGCGGAGACCGCCAAAACGCTAAAAGTGAAAATTCCTGCGGGTGTGGGAGATGGCGAGCGTATTCGTCTTAAAGGGCAGGGTGCACCGGGTTTTGCCGGGGGAGCCAATGGCGATTTATTCCTGGTTATTCGTATTGCGCCGCATCCATTGTTTGATGTTGATGGTCAGAATTTGCAAATAGTGGTGCCGTTAGCCCCATGGGAAGCAGCATTAGGTGCCAATGTCGAGATGCCAACACTGACGGGCAAAATAACGTTAACGGTCCCGGCAGGTAGCCAAAGTGGTCAGAAATTGCGTATCAAAGGCAAGGGGCTAGTCAGCAAAAAAGGCACCGGCGATCTGTACGCGATCCTCAAGGTAGTGATGCCGCCAAAACCGGACGAGAAAATGCGAGCGCTCTGGCAACAACTGTCAGATCAGGCATCGTTTAATCCTCGCACCGGGTGGGAGTAACAGATTATGGCTGAAATAGAAATCACCTATACCGTGACTGAATTATGTCAGTCAACAGGAATAATGCAGGATGAACTGGTCGAGGTGGTCGGGTTGGGTGTGATTGTGCCACTTGAGCCTGCTGACAGCGTCTGGATTTTTGACGCTGATGCACTGAGTTGCCTTCAACGCGCCCAGCGGCTACAAAATGAGTTGGATCTGGACTGGTCTGGTGTAGCAATGACCCTAACATTGCTGGAAAGGGTTGAGCAGCTAAAGAAAGAAAATGACCAACTGCGCAGGCAGCTCGATCGTTTCTTGCAGATATCTTAATGCGATAGCACGGGTTGTGCCCATTTCGGCCAACCCGTATTTTGCTCTTTCTATCTCAGATATTATCCGATGGATAGCACCGAGCGGATATCGCTGTTTTTATTGATATCCCAGACTGCCGTGACATCATCCAGTGAATGAAGCTGGGTCTCAATAGCGAGCTTTTGTTGTGCCGCCAGAACGAAAATATCTGAAACAATTTGTTTTAATTCAGGGATCGCTGGGAAATTACCTGTACCCCTACCCAGTATGTGCAAATTTGCGCTGCGTAACACCGCGGCGGGGAGTTGTAGTGTTGGAGATGCCATGGAACCAACATTGACTAAACGTATGCCTTGATCAGAGCCACCAGCATGAGAGGCAAGGTCATGATGGGTCAGTGCGGCGAAGAGAGCCTCGGTAGCAGGCCCCCAGATATAATCCACAATCACGTTATACCCAGCGGGACCCGCCGCTTGAGTAAATGCCTGCGTCAATTCCGCACCCTGCAATGTCAGGTCTACTGTGGCATCGGCCCCCAGTGTTGCCAATACATCCTGACGCCTCCCGGCGGCGATGACTCTGCCCGCCCCTAAATGACGTGCTGCTGCGATGGCCAGTTTGCCTGAGGTGCCCGTCGCACCAAGGATAAGCACGGATTCACCCGGTTGGATCTTGGCCCGCCAGGAAAGCGGTAACCAGGCAGCCAATGCCGGGTTAATCAAGGCTGCCGCAGTCGCATTGTCAACTTCTGGCGGAACCGGAACATACCAGGATGCTACTGTGCGTTCGGCCATGGCACCAAAAGGTTGGCGAAATGAAGCAAAATAAACACGTGAACCATCAGGTAAATGCCCGATACCATCAGTACCAGGAACGATAGGTAATGTTTTCGGGCTGGAATAATGGGTGCCTTTAACGATACCGCGATCAAGTTGTTTGATACCAGCAACCGCAACATTTATCACCGTTTCACCGTGCAGCGGTGTTGGCTCCACAAACTGCCCCACAACCGGCGCTTCACCCAATGCCTCTACTATTGCAGCCTTCATCGTGTCACCTCACATTAGTGTGCTATTTAGCAATAGTCACCAATCTGCACCCAATTTATTATGAAGACAATATGCCCAGTAAGTGACTAATTTTCTTGTTAGATAAGGTATTTAAAGGCTGCTGACGCCTCCATCTACCCGTAATTCTGTTCCGACGATAAAACTGGATTCATCTGAGGCGAGAAAGACCGCAGCATGGGCAATCTCACTAGATGTTCCCATTCTCTTAATCGGTACCAGTTGGCGGATTTGTTCAGCAAGGTGCTCTTGTTCACTGCCGGATAATCCCAGTTTTTGCAGTGCCGGCGTCTGTGTCGGCCCAGGACTCAAGCCATTGACCCGGATTCCTCTGTCTGCCCACTCGCCTGACAAGGTTCGCGCAAGAGAGAGTAACCCCGCCTTGCTGGCGGCATAAACGTTGCTTTGCGGTAAACCGATATGAACACTGGCGGAGCCACAAAGAATCACCGAGGCAGGGTTAGCCAGCAGTGGCAACAGTGCTTGTAACAGGAAGAAAGGGCCTTTCAGATTAGTTGATAATACTCGCTCAAAACTTTCTTCATCCCACTCTTCTATCGAACGATGAGTAACATCGCCTGCGTTGATATAGACGATATCGAGACGTGGCCAAACCAGGGTAAGTTTTGTCGCTAGCTGATATTGATCGGCAATATTACTGGCATCACTATTTAGCAGCAAAACTTGGTCGCCAAGCTCTTCATATGCGGCCTGCAAGGCTGCGCTATTTCTACCCGTGATTGCTACGGTTGCACCTTCAGCCAGAAATTGACGAGCAGTTTCCAGCCCGATGCCACTGGTTCCTCCTGTAATTAGTGCATATTTATCATTTAAACGATTCATGGTGAGTCTTCTCATTAATAACAATGGAAGACCATTTTTAATACAAAAGTATCTAAAGTATAGTAGGTACCAATTGGATACTAATGATGCAACAGGAAAGCAATGACAACCTATCAGCCGCTGACAGCAAAAAATAAATTAGAGCCGGGCAATTCGATTGTGGAAGAAAAGTGTCCGATGGTGCAATTTGTCGAACTTATCGCGGGGAAGTGGGCTATCCCAATTCTTTATCGTTTGATCGTCACTGCGGCTCCTATCCGATTTGGTGAGTTGCAGCGGGCAATTGCGCCTATCACCCAAAAAGAGCTTACCCGGCAATTACGTGCTTTTGAACAACGCGGTTTGGTCTATCGCAAGATCTATGCCGAAGTTCCCCCACGTGTTGAATATGAAATTACGTCATTGGGCAAAACATTACAGCCAACATTGGATTCGTTGGCCCAATGGATGAGAGACCATCATCAAGCCCTCAAGGGCAAGGAGTGACTAGGATTATTGTCGTGCCAAGAAGATCCTATTTTTTCTCAATTCCGCTATTGGCAGTCGCGTAATACAAGTTGTATGTACTACATTTAAAAGACTGCTCACTAATTCGGCAGTAACAAAAATGGCAACAATAGTTTCAAGGAGAGAGTATGAGTAAAATACCAAGTTGTTGTTCAGAAGATAACCACCCGAATAGCCGACGGAATGTACTAAAAGCTGCATTGGGTATCACTGCTGCGAGCGTCATCGGTGGGATTGGTTTGGGGCTACCCCAAATATCATATGCAGCGGCTATGACCAGAGAAGAACGTGATAAGTTAACGCCAGATCAAATAGTTGAGAGTTTAAAACAGGGCAATAAGCGGTTTGTTTCTGGTAAAATGCAACAACATGATTATCTTGCACAAAAACGCAGTAGTGCAGAAGGGCAGTTCCCTACCACTGTCATTTTGAGTTGTATTGATTCCCGCGCACCAGCAGAGATAGTGCTGGATACGGGGATCGGTGAAACCTTTAATGCCAGAATTGCCGGTAACATCTCTAATGATGATTTATTAGGTAGCCTGGAATTTGCTTGTGCTGCTGCGGGAGCTAAAGTCATCCTGGTTATGGGGCACACGGCTTGTGGTGCAATCAAGGGAGCTATTGATAACGTTGAACTTGGCAACCTGACTGGTCTGCTTAATAAGATTAAGCCAGCAATTGAGTCGACGCAATTTGATGGAGAGAAAAGCAGTAAAAATGAAAAATACGTCGATGCTGTAGCGAAGAATAATGTCAAACACACCATAGATGAGATACGTAAAAATAGCGAAATAATTAGAAACTTAGAAAAAGAAGGGAAAGTAAAAATAGTAGGTAGCATGTACAACTTAAATGGTGGTGTGGTCGAGTTCATTATGTAATATGTTTGCTTTAATTCTATCCCATTCCCCTTGATAAACGTCAAGGGGAATAATAATTACTTCTGATAGGGTATTAAATTAGATATCCTGTTATTTTTTTTATTACACACACCTGCTTGGCTAAGAATAGTATTTATGCTTATATAAATGAGACGGTGTTATAATCAACGGCTGATAGCAGAGTGTCTAGTAAAGATTATTTTTTAAATTGAATCGCGGGTGCATAAAATAAGTATATGAATATTTGTAAAGGCAAAGCATATAATTGTTATAATTTTGTTTTTAAGTAAATAACTTGCTTTCATATTGTTAAATGGTATTTATCTCTTGAAGTTTTTCGCCTTTATTGTATTTTAACCTCTGTGGTTGCATGTTTCTTTTGGGATGAATAAAACAAGTTTCAAACATTTTCAATAAGAATGATACCATCATGATGCTGTATTATCTTATTACTATGAATAATGCATTTTCATGACTAATGGTTTTTGTCTAATTATTGACTTGATCAATTATTATCTGGTGACTTTATTCGTTAAGAATTATATATATGTATTAAATTATCGTTTAATATAAAATATAATTATAATATATAATTTAATTTGTTTTATTCATTAAACAAAAGTAATAATAATCACTTGTTTTCTTATCACATCAATGTTGTATGTGATTGGTCTTTATTAACCGAGTGAATGTATTTGAGGGGTTATTTATGTATGTCGATACAGTCTCTGTTGTCTCTGGCAGTAAATTTATTGATGTCAATGGGAAAGGAGTGATTGATTATGAAAAAGAGATATCACTGGATTGCTGTATGAACAAGATTCATTTTCATACTAAAAAGCTAACAATTGATATTAATGAAAAACAAAAGAGATTGGTAATGTGTTTATTTAGTGATGTCAACCGTAAGCAAGATATCATAAAAGTAGTATGGTATGAAAATCATAAAAGTATTTCAGATAATAATTATCATCAATTAATACATAAGTTTAGAGCACATTTAAAAAGTGCAGGGATACCTGATGGCATTGTTAAAACCATAAACAGATACGGTCTTAGATTAGATGCAGGGATATTAAAAAATATGGTATCAAACAAAATGAATGATAGGTTTATTGGCTACTAAAATAGACTTGTCACATCTGTGTTTTCCTCATTATAAATGAGAGGTTAGGGTGTTATCATTTTTTAAGAAGATAGTTATAACACCCAGCCAAACTCTGTTTAGTAATAAAATAAATTTGCTAGATGTGCTCTTAATCTTACTTATTTTATATTGCCTCGGAATGCTTATTAATGCAGTGTCAAGTCAAAATGAAATGCCAGTTCCAATATTATATAAAGGTTACAATGGTGAGAATGATAAGGTAAAAAATAAAGAAATAATGATAAAAGAGATCAAAAGGTTAAAGTTATTTAGCAAGGGCATTAAAGATAACATACAAAAAAACAATGTTACTAACGATATAGCTAATGCTCCTTTGTATATGGGGAGGCTGAAACTGGTTGGTATACTCGAACATGCAGACGAGTCAAAATCTATCGCCATAATAGACTCTGGCGTGGCACAAGAAACCTACTTTACTCATGATAGAGTAGCCGGTACTAATAGTGTTATTATTGTAAAAATACTTAAGGATAAAGTAATTATTAGTGATGATGAGGTTTATTATTCACTGGTTATATTGGAGTGAGTACGCCCTGAATTAAAATGTAAGGGGAGTGTGAATGCATATCAATAATGTCTTCTTGGCATATGGTCGTATATTTTGTTATTTTATTAAAATCACATCACTGACACTATCAAAAATAACTATAGTGCTAGTTTTCTTACCACTAGGTGTAAATAGTGAAAGTTTCTCTGCGCTGTTCAAAGATGCAGATATAAAAGAGTTTATTAATACAGTAAGCAAGAATATCAATAAAACTATAATAATAGATCCTAAAGTTCAAGGTTTGGTTAGCGTCCGTAGTTATGAACTATTAGATCAAGATAAATACTATCAATTCTTTCTTAATGTACTCGATGTTTACGGATATACCGTAGTGGAAATGCCTAATAATATCTTGAAGGTAATACCATCAAAACGAGCTAAAGGTTCAGTTGTTCCTACACTAAGAGAATCGGGGGAAACTTATGGGGATGAACTTATCAATAGAATATTCCCACTTAAACATATCTCTGCCAAGAGTCTTGCCCCACTATTGCGCCAATTAAATGATAATTCTGAATCTGGTAATATTATTCACTATGAGCCATCAAATACTATATTAATTACGGGACGCGCTGCTGTAGTAAACCGCTTGTACTCGATAATCAATACATTCGACCAAGCCGGAGATATAGATGTTGAATACTATAAATTGAAACATGCTAATGCTGTTGATGTGACTAAACTAGTCAATGAAATCATAAATCAAACAACTTCCAACAAACAAGAGCCATTCAATTTAGGAAGAATGATTGCTGATGATAGGACTAACTCTGTATTGGTGAGTGGTGATAGCCATATCAGAAAAAAAGCCATTAAAATGATAAAGGAGCTTGACCATCAACAGAATAGTTATGGAAACACAAAAGTTATATATATGAAATATGCTCAAGCATCGAAACTTTTGGAGGTGCTAACTGGCATTAGCCAAGGTTTTCTCAGTAACAAAAAAACAAACTCGACAGGCAAGAAACAGAGTGGAAATATTGCCATTAAGGCATATGATCAAACAAATGCTTTGGTCATTACAGCTGAACCGAAAATGATGAGAGAGTTAGACTTGGTTATCGAAAAGTTAGATATCAGACGAGCTCAAGTCTTGGTCGAGGCCATCATAGTTGAGACCCAAAATGGAGAGGGATTAAACCTTGGCATACAATGGGAAAATAAATTTTCTGGTGGGGTCAACTTTATCCCAAACTCAGGAAGGACAAGAAATAATAGTGACGGTCTACTGCCCATGGCAATTACAGGATTAACTGCAGGCTTTTATAAAGGTAACTGGAGTGGTTTATTTACTACCCTGGCAACTAATTCAAATAATAATATTCTGGCAACACCGAGTATTGTCACGTTGGATAATATGGAGGCTGAGTTTAATGTAGGTCAAGAGGTTCCTGTACTGACATCGACACAAACAACATCTACAGATAGGGTCTATAACTCAATCTCAAGGCAAAATGTTGGTGTCATGTTGAAAGTGAAACCACAGATAAACAAAGGTGATTCGGTTCTTCTTGAAATCCGACAGGAGGTATCAAGTATTGCTGACGGTTCTGACGTCACTGCTAATAATTTAGGCTCTATTTTTAACAAGAGAGTCGTTAATAATGCAGTTCTGGTAAAAAGTGGTGAGACGGTTGTTGTGGGTGGGCTATTAGATAAAAAGATAAATAAAACAGTAAATAAAGTTCCTATCTTGGGGGATATTCCTTTTATTGGTGGTTTTTTTAGGCAGAAAAAAGAGAAAATTGAAAAAAGTAACCTTATCTTATTCATTAAGCCAACAATACTCAGGGAAACAAATGACTATAACTTGGTGACCGCAGAGAAATACACTGAATATAATCATGGGAATACAAATAAGCCTTTTATAAATAGTGCTCTAAAGTATTATAAGGAGAGGGGGGGAGAAAAAAGAAATCATGATGATTTCAATAAACTTAAAAAGGATATAAGGGCATTTTACCGTGACGTAGGGATTGAGTTATGAACCAAGATGAGAAGAAGTTAGTACCATTAACATTGAATTGGTCTAAAGATAATGGTGTTATCTTACTCCCAGTAGAAAATGGATATCAAATTATATGCCGCCATTCAGCTTCGCTTGAGGCAATACTTGAAGGGAATAGAGTCGCCTATCAACCTATGGGCCTTGATTTTGTTACTGATGATGAGTTTAATAATACTCTGACGGCCACGTATCAAAATAGTTCAATGCAGTCACATAAAATAATGAATGCAATAAGTGATGAGATCGCGATTTATTCATTTGCTAGTGAATTGTCTGACAGTGAAGACCTATTGGACTCAGATAATGAGGCTCCAGTAATAAGACTAATCAATACCATTTTAACAGAAGCAATTAAAAATTTAGCGTCAGATATCCATATAGAATCTTTCGAAAAAAAAACTGGCTATCAGATTTCGTATTGATGGAGTATTAAAAAATATATTAGAACTGAAACACAGTGTAGCACTATTATTAGTTTCTCGGATTAAAGTTATGGCGAAATTAGATATTGCAGAGAAGCGTATTCCCCAAGATGGACGTATTGCACTGAACTTGGCCGGGCGAGTTTTAGATGTTCGCGTGTCTGTTCTACCGTCAAATCATGGTGAGCGCGTAGTTATGCGCTTACTGGACAAAAGCAGTATTAAGTTGGACTTACAATCTTTAGATATGTCAGCAAAAAACTATGGCTTGATGAAAAAACTGGTGCTCAAGCCTCATGGTATTATATTGATTGTTGGCCCTACGGGTGCAGGCAAAAGTACTACACTCTATGCAGCTCTAATGGGAATAGATTCAGGTGAAAGGAACATTATGACTGTCGAGGATCCCATCGAGTTTGATATTGATGGTATATCTCAGACACAGGTTCATTCAAAAATTGGCATGACTTTCTCTCGAAGCCTAAGAGCAATACTGCGACAGGACCCTGATGTTATTCTTATTGGCGAAATACGAGATGTGGAAACTGCACAAATAGCAGTACAAGCCTCTTTAACCGGCCATTTAGTTTTATCAACGTTACATGCTAACAGTGCTGTTGGTGCTGTAACCAGGCTGAGAGATATGGGGATCGAACCCTTTATGCTATCAAGCTCATTATTGGCAGTATTATCTCAACGTTTGGTGCGCCGACTATGTATCGAGTGTCGGCAAGAGTATACATTTATGCCGGAGCAACTAAACAGCTTGGGCATAAATTATGGAATGACCATAGCAGGAAATACGCATCGTGCGATAGGTTGCGACAAATGTAATGCGGCCGGTTATCGCGGGCGAATAGCTTTGCATGAGCTCTTAGTTGTTGATAATCGCTTACGGGAAGGTATTTATAAAGGCTATAGTGAGCATGATCTTGTCCAGTTGGCGCAGCAAACTATACGCAGCATTGAACAAGATGGGGTGGATAAAGTTATGACTGGCTTAACAACAATTGAAGAAGTGGTCAGGATAAGCTTAGAGGACAAGCATGCCTGTATTTAAATATGTCGCTATCAATAATAACGGAGTGAAAATAAAAGGTAATATTGATGCCGAAAGTATGTTGGCTGCCAGGAATATTATCTATCAAAGAAGATGGTATTTATTAAAGATTAATATCATAAAATTAAATTATTTTACAAGAGTAATGAAGTACTTTAACACTGTTAATAATGATGATCTTGTGTTAGTTACTCGACAAATGTCGACATTAGTGAATGCAGCAATACCATTAGACGAAGTATTGGCAATTATCGAGAAGCAAAATAAAATGAATGTAATGAATAGTATAATATATGACATAAGGATGAAGATTATAGAAGGCTATTCATTTTCAGATTCACTTTCAAATTTTTCAAATGTTTTTAATCCATTATATAGGTCAATGATCACTGCTGGTGAACTATCGGGGCATTTAGGTATGGTGTTGTCTCGACTTGCAGACCATATAGAACAAGCGCAGAAAGTGAAACGAAAACTTGGACAAACACTTATATATCCGATTATTCTAATTTTAATGTCTCTCAGTGTGATTATTATCCTTTTATCGGTAGTTGTCCCTAATATAGTAGAGCAGTTTTACTTAGAGAGTAATGCATTGCCTTTTTCTACACAAGTTCTCATGACAGTTAGCAACGTGATAAAAAATAACATATTGACTATTTTAATGTTAATTTCTTCTGTGTTAATTGTAATTAATAGAATATTGAAAATAAAGAAGGTAAATAAACTCTTTGAATATTATTATTTGAAGATCCCTCTGGTTGGAGAGGTGATTATTAGGTTGAACATATCCCGTTATTTAAGAACATTAACTATTTTAAACGGCAATAACGTTGATTTAATCCAGGCAATAAAAATAAGCAACTCTGCATTGACAAATGAATATATTAAATCACAGTTAAAAAGCACCGCTAAGTTAATTAACGAAGGCAGTAGTCTATCGTCTTCTTTAACTATTAGCCGAGTATTCTCACCTATGATAATACATATGATTGCATCAGGTGAACGAACTGGGACATTGGATGTTATGTTGGAAAAAGTGACTGCTGTCCAAGAAGATGAACTGATGGTTAAGATAAATATATTTATAACAATACTAGAGCCAGCAATAATGATTTTCATGGCTGCATTTATCTTTTTTATTGTTTTGTCAATATTTCAACCAATATTGCAGATTAACAGCCTAATTTCATAATATATATCGAGGATGGATGATGAAGGAGACGAAATCGGATGGATTTACATTGCTGGAAATTATGGTGGTTATCATGATTTTGGGTGTTTTGGCTAGCTTAACGATACCCAGTCTGATGTCTAATAAAAACCGAGCTGACCGGCAAAAGACATTAAGCGATATTGTTGCTTTAGAAAATGCATTGGACATGTATAAGTTGGATAATGGCCATTACCCTACAGAGTTACAAGGTATTCATTCATTGGTTGTCAAACCAACAGAGGTACCCATCCCGAGAATTTATCCTCAATATGGTTATATTCGGCGATTACCGCAAGATCCGTGGGGAAACGCTTACCAAATGAGTAATCCCGGAAAGAATGGAGAGATAGATATATTTTCTGCAGGACCGGATAGAGAAATAGGTAGTGAAGATGATATTGGCAACTGGAGTGTATCATCATAATTAAAACAGATATACGTAGTAACTTGAGTCCCGACAACGCATAGGTAATTACTTGCGATATTATACAGGTTTTACATTGTTAGAGGTTATGATCTCATTAGCTATTTTTGCTATTGCGGGTATCAGCATTATGAAAAATATTAGTGAACAATTAATTTTGACCAAAGCGTTAGAAGATAAGATGGCATCTTCTTGGGTTGCAGATAACGTTTTAGCTGAAATTAAAATAATGAATGTTACACAAAGCGGAGATTTGGCGAAGGGACGTCATTTTATGCTTAACCAATTTTGGTATTGGCAAACGAAGGAAGTATATAATCATAGTAAAGGATATCATGAAGTTATCGTTGAAATTCGTAGTCAGGAAAATAGCGAACATCCTAATTATATAGTACAAAGACACCGGATTACTAATGACTAAACGTTTATCTTATGGCTTTACATTGTTAGAGGTACTACTTGCTGTTATTATTTTTACCATGATGAGTTTAACTATCTATCAGGCTGTTATTGTTATTGCGAAAGGAAGTGCCGCCGCGAGTAGTAAGGCAAAAATATTATATAGAATATACCAAGTAATAGAAAAACTTCAAGATGATATATCTCACGCGATAACATATCAAAATTTTATTTCAAATGATTACCAAGGCGTTTCCTTCCAAATAGGGAAGGGGCTTTTGGGAAGTGATGATTTTGGGGTTTATTTCTTACTAAATAATAATGATAATTTAAAATACGATTTTGACTATATGCCAGAAAGTATAGGCTATAGGTTGAAAAATAAAGTTTTACAAAAATTATCTTATACTAAAATTGGTTGCATAGAAGATCCGGAATACAAGATTTTAGATGCTATAGATGGAGTCTCAGCATTTAGAATGCAGATATATCATGAAAGAAAATGGCTAAATGAGTGGCGGAGCGACGTTGTCTTACCTCACGCCGTTGAATTTACCATAGAATTGGGAGGTATTGGCATGGTAAGACGAGTTATTATTTTATTGAATAGTGGAGTTTTATAATTGTGGATAGTTTAGAGACACAGCATGGTGCTGCACTATTGCTAGTATTATCTATTCTATTATTGATTAGCACAATGGCTTTCACGTCACTTTATCACTGGTCTGATTTATATAATCTATTTAAGATAAGTGAAATAAGAAAGTCACAGAAATGGATATTATTAGAAATTGAAGGTGAGATGTTAAACAGAATCATTGGGCCTCTATTAAATTCTAAATATATAGGTGATGAGTTAGGTCACAGTTTGACCCATCCCAAAACCATTAAAATAAACGAGAATGATATATATTATAATTTGGTTGATAGAACTAACTGCTTAAATATTTACTTTATTAAATATAAGTCATGCAATAATACAGTGGAATCTTATGCCAGGACGGTTTTTAAAAACATGTTAATTAATTCAGGGGGAGGAAAAGAAGAAATAAATAATATTATGGAATATATCTCTGGTTTTATTAACCGTGATTGTTGCGAAAATAACAAATATAATATCTATACTGGTTCAATACTTAGGCCAAAGTATACTAATTCCAATGATGATTTAGCTGTTTTTTTACCCGATTATAGTAATAAGTTACTTTTACAACTGACACCACTGATCTGTACTAGAAATGACAACGTATTATTAGTTAATATAAATACGCTTGAAATACAACATGCCAAGCTCGTTCAGGCAATGCTCATGAATACTCTTAGTGAAGAAGATATTGTCAGGGTTATATTATCCAAACCAGCAACTGGCTGGGGTAATGTTGAAAGTTTCTTTGATTCGATGTTAAATAATTCAGTGGTGGCAATCAATGATAGACAAAAGATAAGAGATATTTCCATGTCAAACTTTGCAACAGATGAGTATTTTATCTCATTATCATTTGGTCTTGATGGTAAGGATGAATATTATCAATTAAGTAACTTCCTTCATATTAAAAAGAAACAAGTTACGGTATTGCAGCGGATGTATGGTATTGGCTAACCATATAATGAATAGTGTTGCCTTTCGGGCTACTCTACTGATTAGACTCGGGAATTATGAGCACGATTCTGTTTATTGGTATATCAAAACGCATGATGGTAAAAAGAGTAGTTATGGTAAACTCAAGAGTCATACTGAAATTAAAAATCTAAAATTAGATCCTAAATATACCGTTAAAATATTAGTTCCAGCAAGTTGTATAATATTCAGACGAATTGATATCAAAGGAGTGGCAACAAGTAAAAATATGAAAGTTATTTCTTTTTTACTTGAGGAATCAATTGTGGATGATATAGATAAATTTCATACTATTAATTTAAAATGTGATGATGATTTCTGTTATGTAGCCGCTGTCGAACATCAATTAATGAATCGCTGGATAGGATGGTTAAAGGATGCTGATATCACTGCAAAAACTATTGTGCCTGATGTATTGGCTCTACCATTTAGTCTTGGACAATGGTTTGCGGTAAAATTAGACCATGAATGGTTGATCAGAGATAGTGAAATGTCAGGCTTTTCAATTTGTAGTGAAATATTAGAAAAAATATATGCTTCAAGGTTGTCATCTGTTCATAAAAATACCTTTTATCCGGCTAGCAGTAAAGCTATCAATTGGCAATCAACACAATATTGCGATGTGCTCCGAGTTATGGCTGAAAATGTCGCTCATACTGATGTTAATCTTCTCTGCGGTAAGTATAATAATTTCTTTAAAAGAATTATTAAGTGCCAACCTATTTTTAAACCTATTTTTCTGTGTTTGCTTCTATCTATTTTTGTATGCCATAAATTATGGGGTTGATAGATATAAAATAATGAAGGATATTGATATGCTAAATGTAGAATCTACATATTTTTATACTAATTTTTTTCCAGTTAATGAAAGTGACATTGATGATATAAGTCATTTTAATGATTACATCGGTCATCATAGAGATATGTTATCAAAAACCAGCTTTCTTGATTTAATGCACAAATCAGGTGTTGTTATTGATAGGTTTAATTTGCATGTAAATAGTGTTAATTTTAATAGAGATACACAAATGATGTCATATAATATCTCCACAAGTGAACCTGATGCTATAGCAATTGAATTAAACGAAGGAAATGAAAGTCTTAAAGGAGTGATTTTAAATAAAATAGCCAATGGCCATAGTACGCATGATATTATTTTTAATAATACACCATGAAGTTAAATTCACATTCTATTCTATACTATTTTTGGCAATTAAGAACCATCCTATCATTCTTATTGATGGTTATTGTGGTACTTTATACAATTAAAATTTTGGTGGATTGTAATATATTACGGCAGAAACAGGTGCTATTAAGGGATGAAATTCTTCATTATTCTACAGAATCTACAAATCTAAATCTACGTCGGCAGTATAAGGTATGGCATGATTATTATTCACATGACAAATTTGATAAAGAGATTATTAATATTTTTAACGGCGGGAATAACATCTTGCAGATATCGACATTATCCGATGGAACTGCTGCTATAAAATTTGATGGGGTTAAATTTTCTAACGTACTAGATGTGATTCATTTTATGTCTCACTACTATAATATTTATATTAGTGATGTGAATATTTATCGTAATGACAGTGAAAGTGGTGAGTATGTAATGGGGAATATTTATTTTGTAAAGCGAGAATCAAAAGGAATATAATTAAATTATGATTGATACTTATAGTCTGGTCGGTTTTTTATTTTATACTGTTGTTGGGCTATGCATAGGGAGTTTTTTGAATGTTGTTATCTATCGGCTACCAATTATGCTTTCTGCTACTGCACCCAAACATAGGGTCGTCAGTCGACGAATTAAGGATGATAGCCTCAAAGACAACATTAATTTATGTTTTCCAAAATCATTTTGCCCAAATTGCAATAGCCAGTTACTTATTAGGTACAATATCCCCGTAGTCAGTTGGTTATTATTATGTGGTAGATCCCGGTGCTGCCATCAGAGAATTAATCCTCGTTATCTAATTGTAGAGTTATTGACGGCTATTTTAACCTTACTTGTTGCCTTTTGGGCTGAAAGCGATTATTCAACAGTTGCCTGTTTACTTTTAATTTGGTCGCTGATTACGTTGTCTTTTATCGATCTTGATTGTTACTTACTTCCAGACTGTATTACATTGCCATTATTATGGATAGGACTTGTTTTTAATATAAATAATGTTTTTTGTTCTCTGTCATCTGCAGTGCTAGGTGCTGTAGTGGGTTATGTTTTTTTGTGGTTACCCTATTGGTTATTTAAGTTATTTAAGGGTGTCGAGGGAATGGGATATGGTGATTTTAAATTAATGGCAGCTATGGGAGCTTGGTTTGGTGTATCAGCAATACCCATGTTGATATTGTTATCCTCTAGTTTAGGTATCATTATCTCTATGGTGATTTCTCTCTTGTCAAAGAAGAAAGTAAAACACATCGCCTTTGGCCCTTATATTTGTCTGGCTAGTGTGGCTCATCTATTTCTAGGGGAGGTTATTAGCTTATTTTAATAATGAATTTATTTAATATTTCGCTCAACTCTTTACATTTGTAATCGTTATTCATACCGTCATTTTTTAATTTTTCATATCTTACCTCTGTTAGTTCTGACCGCGAATGACTACTCTGCTGTAAACTGAGAGAGTTATCAGAATTCATCATAGTTATGGCACTATTCACTATTTTCTCTTCACTTGGTAACTTTTCCATACCACATATTTCTTTTAGATAACGCATCCCAGCCGTTAATGCAGTTAATTGTTCTATTTTTACTTTTTGAGTTAAATTTTCATTTTTGTGTGTTTGGCATCCAAAAATAATTGGTGTGAAAAATAAAATCACCCTGAGTTTCATTATGATCATTCACCTTCTTGATTTTTCATTGTTACTAATAATATCTCAAAAATGTAATTTTCATGGTGGATATTTTTTGTTGGTTATCAATATTTATTGATAGACTTTCACCTTTGCTATTGATTCTTATGTTCTCTATCATTTTTCGCTTAAAACTAACGAATTTAACTTTATTAATGTTTGAAGGAGACTGTCAGGTAACACTATTTCTGCTATTTTATTTAGTGATGACTACCATGTGGGGAAGGAAATGGATGAAATAATGATTGGAGATATTCTCTTTACTCCACAAAAGAGAATAATCAATAAAGGGGGTTCTTTCATAAAAATGAGGAATAAAGAGTCTGAAGTGTTATTTTTATTATGCCATAATTATCCAGACTCTCTCACCCGCGATGATATTGAGAAGGAGATATGGGGAGGTAGCTATGTAACAGATAACACACTAACACAAACAATTAGTAACTTGCGTAATGCATTAGATGATAAAGCACATGAATTAGTGACGACTATCCCCAAAAAAGGATATTGCATTGGTATTAAACCGATTTTTATTTCAAGTAAAGAAAAAGAAAAAGAAAAAGAAAAAGAAAGAGGTGGTGGGGGAGGAGTAGATTGTCTTGATGTTGTTAAAAATAATAAATATATTTTATCCGGCGTTGGTTTTCGTTATAAAGTTGTTTTACTGGCAGTGTTTATAAGTTGTTTTTTTACTTCGTTATATGTGACATTAAATTCCCATACAATTAAGATATTACATCCTACAATCATGCCTATATTGATAGGTTTGGATAACACGCTAGATGAAGTTTTCTTATCCACATACCGCAAGGCACCCTACGTTTACTTAAAGAAAACAAAACAGGGGGAGTATATTGCTTGTAAATATCAAACTGGGGAGCTGATATGCGAGCGAAAATAATATTTATTTTGATCTTTAGTGTTTTTATATCAATAGGGCTAGGGTATGGCGCTGGGCGTATATATTCTTATATTCACCCAATGAAAGAGATTGAAGGCTATTGGGAGGTTAACTATTGTTTTAATCATTCACCTAACACTTATCATGTTTACTCCAGAGTTAATATTATGGGAAGAGAGATAAACTCATCTGCCGATGTGTATGGTGAAAATCATGATTTGAAAGCACGGCGTAATATTGTCTTTCGTGTGGTTGATGCGAGTAAAGGAGTTTTTATCGGTGATGTGTTATCTCTATCAATATATAATAATGACGATAATTGTTTATATGATTTCCTTAATACACCCTATGCAATAAGTTACCCTGTTTTCTATAAATTAGATGAAAATACTATTTTGATTGAACAATCCCAGGGGCATCCTATTCATAATTTTCGCTTATTAACACGCAGTGATACATGATGTAATCTCCTGAAATATACTTGTAATATTTGGCGAGTAATGTTGGTATATTAATTATCGTCGGTGTAAAAATAATGTTATATCACATCAGGTTGTTTGTTATAAGGCTTCTCTCGCATGTTAAAGGATTAGGCCCAATCTCCGATGGAAAAATCGGTATATTGTTTGGTCTAATACTCGTTATTAGCCTTTTCTCCTTATTGCAGTTATTTTCCATCGGGTATTTATCTCATATATTGGATAGTACCACCGTTAATGTTGAAAAAACGCACTATAGCCATCAGCAAGAAGTGTTGATGGATCGCGCCAGAATGGAGCTATTAATTGCTAGCGACAAATTCAATCGGGCCGGTATCTATTATATGGAGGACAAAGAGACCGGTTCTGAGGGGAGCTGGCATAGTCTTTTGAATGAAGCACTGCAATCTATGCAGCAGTCACAGCAAAATTATCGTGAGTTATTACTTCTTTCTGTTCACGATAAACGACCAGAATTCATTGCATTAAAGGAAAGTTATCAGCAGTTATATCAAGGTTTGACTGAGCTTGGGCAGGGGTTGTCAAAGAACAGTAATATTGATCGGTTTTTTGAAGTCCCGATACAAGGCTTTCAAAGTGATTTTACCGAAAAGTATTACCACTATTTGCAGCAAAGTGAGAGTAATCGGGCTGTAATGGATAGCCAGCTATTATCGTCCTTATCGTCAGCAAAGCAGGGGGTTATTACAGCATTGGCGGTATTGCTGTGCCTTGCCTTTTCGGTTTGGCTCGGTGTTACACGCTTAATTATCCGGCCACTTAATGACCTTATTTCCCATATTAACATTATTGCCGCCGGTGATTTATCACGCCAGATTACATATTCATCGTTTACCAGCCGCGAGGCTCGTCAATTGGCTGATAGCATATGCCAAATGCAACAAGGCTTAATTGTCTTGGTGAGTCAGGTTCGCGCAGGTGCAGAAATCATCCTGACAGGTGTTAATCAAATCGCCGCAGATAGCCATCGTCTTGCTGAGCAAACACAGTCGCAAGCACAATCACTGGCCGCAACAACACAAAGCATGTATCAGCTCACTACCCGGGTAAAACAGAACACGATGAGTGCCGATCAAGCCAATCTTCTGGCTAATGAAACCGGCGTTATCGCCCGTGAAGGCGGGGAAATGATGTCTAGCGTCGTGGTATCAATGGCTGATATTTCTGCCGGTTCGCAGGAAATAACGGCAATTATTACGCTCATCGAATCGGTGGCTTTTCAGACCAATATTTTAGCATTAAATGCTGCCATTGAAGCAGCGCACGCCGGTGAGCATGGGCGCGGTTTCTCCGTTGTAGCACGAGAGGTTGGCTTGTTGGCACATCAAAGTGGCAATTCCGCGCTGAATATTAAGCGGCTTATTCATAATTCATCCAGCTCTATCTCCACAGGGAGCGGTTTGGTAGCGCGGTCAGGTGATAACTTACGGGCTATTATTGATGCAGTTAAAAAGGTGACTGATTTGATGGCGGAAATATCTGCTGCATCACACGATCAGAGTCAAGGTATTGAGGGGATAACCACACAAGTGGGGATGATTAATGAAGTGACAAAATTGAATGCTGAGTTAGCCCAGCAATCCACCGGTGCATCGGAGGTATTACAAAAACAAGCATTCCAGCTCAATCAATCTGTTGCTCGTTTTTGTTTACCGACTACTGGGCGGTCGGCTCAAGGTTGTTATGAAGCGGCCCCTGCCAACTTTTAGTGCACCAGCATGCTTTTCAGCATCTTGGTCCATCCAATTGGATCACCGTAATATTCATTTGCGGGTAGGGCGGACAGTTTTCCCTGCCTATCTTGTAGCACAAAGGTTGGGAAGCCGTGTCCATGCACCCTCGCCAGTAAGGCGCGACTATCAGCAATATACTGAGTCGATGCTGTCTGGGCGGAACTGAATGCGTTGATAAATGCTGTCCGGCTTAACCCAATATCAGTGGCAAGTTCAATTAATACCGAGGTGTCGGCGATACGGCGGCCCTCTACGTAATGAGCTTGCTGGATGTGATGGAGCATATCCGCGCCTTGTCCGGCCAATTGTTCAGCCGCTAAAATGGCGGCAATAGGTGGCGTGGAATCCATAATCGCTGAAGTATCATTCAGCAAGTGATTAAAATAAGCCTTACCAAACGTTTGTCCGGTGAGTTCGGCAATACGTTTGTCATGAGGCATCACATAACCACGCCATTGGCTATCTATCTGGCGACGATTCGGTCCAGACATCATCCCACCACCGTGCAGTACCAGTGTCAGATCAGGAATGCTTTGTGCGGCTTGCACCAATGGCGCTGCGCCATAGCACCAACCGCATAAAGGGTCGAAAATGTAATGTAAAGTTAGCGGGGTCATTATGTTCTCCTCTTAGTCCCCGTCACCATTCAAGTTACCGCCTTCTGGCACTTTGGTTGATGACAGGGTAATGCCGTACTGATTCATTTTAAGCGCCGCTTATTGCGGCCATTTCATCTCGTTTTTCAGTACCTTAGCACTTAACTCCAAGCTAGATTCATCTTTCAACTCTGGATAGTGTTTTTTCATCGCCGCAATCAGTGCTGCGGAATCCTTCGCCTTAGGAATCTCTGTATTCAGTGTGGTTAAATAGTTCTGAGTAAAGGTCACTGATGCCAATGTTTGTGGCGCGTTATCGAGATAATGCCCAGGAACCACGGTCACTGGTTTGAGTGCTTTAATCTTTTCCAATGTTGTTAGCCAGTGCTGGCGTGATTCTGCGGTTTGAGTATCCGCGACCCATAAATGGATATTACCGGAGACAGCGACACCGCCAACAACAGCTTTCAAGGATGGGATCCAGACAAATGTCTTTTCAGGTGATGGGCCGTCTAGCCCTTCAACATCAATGTTTTGCCCATCGATAGTGAAACTCTTGCCCTGTAGTGCTTGCGGAACAATTATCCGGGTAGGCGCATTTTCTTTTAGAATCGGTCCCCAATAGGCCATTTTGCCGTCTTTGGTCGCTTCTATTTCTTCAATGGTCTGGGGTGTGGCTAGTACCTTGGCTTGTGGGAATGCTTTTGTGATGACATCCAGACCGAAATAGAAATCAGGATCGGCTTGGCTGATATAAATGGTGGTCAGTTTTTTGCCACTTTGCTGGATTTTCTTCACCAGTGCTTCGGCGTCATTGCGCTGAAATTGCGCATCAATCAGAACCACTTCGGTTTTGCCGCTGATAATCTCAGAAGAGACTGGGAAGATGCTCTTTTCGCCTGGATTATAGACTTCCATTTTGAGTTGTTCGACAGCACTTGCGTTTGCTACGGCTGCGAAGGTTGCCAGGCCGGCAAAGGTCATTTGTAATAGCGTTTTGTTAAACATATCGGTTTTCCTGAGGATGACTGGGGTATGGGTTAGATAATAGATTGCATCGTTCGATAGAAAAACCTGATAATGAGCAACTGTTTGTTGCTTAAATCGAGCTAATAATGGATAGGATCACTGCTGCTGAGGTTTTTGTCGCGATTGTCGAGCGTGGCAGTATGATTGCTGCCGCCGAAGCATTAGAGATGTCACGGGCGATGGTGACACGCTATCTGGCTGAGATGGAGCAGTGGGCGGGGGCGCGGCTGTTACATCGGACAACACGAAAACTGAGCCTGACCCATGCTGGCGAAACCACCCTTGAACGTTGCCGACGTATGCTTGAGTTTGCCCAAGAGATGGATGTGATTGCAGGGCAAGGCAGTGATGAATTGCGCGGTTTATTGCGAATCAGTTGTTCTCAGTCTCTTGGGCAGAGTGCTTTGGTGATTGCTGTCACTGACTATTTACGCCGTTATCCCCAGGTCGCGGTTGATTTACAAATCAATAACCGGGCAGTCAATCTGGTAGAAGAACGCATTGATTTAGCATTGCGTATAACCAATGAGTTAGACCCGAATTTAATTGCACGGCCACTTTCCATGTGCCATTCCGTTGTCTGTGCCTCTCCGGCCTACCTGTCAGCCAACGGAATACCCAAAACACCCTATGATTTGGCAGTACATAACTGCCTGACATACTCATATTTTGGCAAAAGTTTGTGGCATTTTGATTTACAGGGCGAAAAATCAGCCGTTGCAGTCAGTGGCAATTTGAGTGCCAATGAGTCAGTAGTTTTGCTAAGTGGTGCGTTGGAAGGGGCCGGGATTACTCTGCAACCCAGTTATTCTGCCGCCCCCTATATCGCCCGAGGCGATTTGGTCAGCTTATTACCGGGTTATCAGCCGCAAGCAATGGGTATTTACGGTATCTATACTTCACGGCGGCACATGCCAGCAACATTAAGGACAATGCTAGATTTTCTCGTGGAGTGGTTTGCAACCAATCGCCATTGGCTTAACTCTGCTTTCTTGACGCTATAGCGGTGAGTTACATTCTCAAACATATTTTTGTGATCGGTGATGCCTATAAATTACTTTTTATTTCATAGCATTATACGTAGCAAATGCTGCCTTTTTAGTTACTCCGCTATTTATAACCTTGTTCACTACTAGTCAGTATTCCTCAACTCATGCTATTTCTATTTAGTTAGTTAAGAAAATAAACAATTATAATTTATAAGGTTATTACTGCCTTTTTGGCGATGCTCACGGTTTCGCCTCTTCTGTGACTCACTACATGGTGCCGGTTAATTAACCATTATCGGCAACAATTTGTTTTGCCCGCTATCTACTGCGAGCTGATATTGTCTGACTGGGAGCTGGTATTATGCCTGTTGCGCTGCTGGCATTGGCACTGAGTGCTTTTGCTATTGGTACCACCGAATTTGTCATTATGGGGCTGCTACCTCAGGTGGCGGGTGACTTACATATCTCGATTCCAACTGCCGGTTGGTTAATCAGTGGTTATGCGCTGGGAGTGGCAATTGGCGCACCTATCATGGCAGTTCTGACCGCAAAGTTGCCTCGTAAAAAGACATTATTACTATTAATGGTGATCTTTATTATCGGTAACCTGATGTGTGCTCTGGCATACAACTATGATTTCCTGATGCTGGCCAGAGTGATAACGGCGCTGTGTCATGGTGCTTTCTTTGGGATTGGTGCCGTGGTTGCCGCCAATCTGGTGGCGCCGAATCGACGAGCTTCGGCGGTGGCACTGATGTTTACTGGCCTGACGCTGGCCAATGTGTTGGGCGTGCCCCTAGGGACCGCGCTGGGGCAGGCCTTCGGTTGGCGCTCAACATTCTGGGTGGTTTCAGTCATCGGTTTATTCTCACTGGCCGCCCTTTACAGCAAATTACCTTCTTCTCAGGAGGAGGCCCCGACCGAACTGCGTAAAGAGATAGCCGCATTGCGCGGAGGGGGAATCTGGCTATCTTTATTGATGACGGTCTTTTTTGCCGCCGCTATGTTTGCTCTCTTTACTTACATCGCCCCCATTCTGACAGAAGTGACGCAGGTTTCAGAACATGGTGTCAGTTGGACATTGTTGCTGATGGGGGTTGGTCTGACATTGGGCAATATTGTCGGGGGGCGGCTGGCCGATTGGCACCTTTCCGTCAGTCTGACGATGACTTTCCTGTTAATCGCGCTGTTTTCTGCCTTGTTCAGTTGGACCAGCTATTCATTATTGGCAGCAGAAGTGACGCTGTTTCTATGGTCAGCGGCAGCTTTCTCAGCAGTACCTGCACTACAAATCAATGTGGTTACCTATGGTAAAAAAGCACCTAATCTGGTGTCGACCCTGAATATTGCCGCCTTTAATGTCGGCAATGCTTTAGGGGCATGGGTTGGTGGTGTGGTGATTGCTCGTGGGTTAGGTTTAACCGCAGTGCCCTTTGCCGCCGCAGCACTGGCGGTGATGGGGCTGCTACTGTGTCTGTTTACCTTCTCCCGGGCGCGGGCCGGTAAGGTGAAAGCTGTTTAGGCCCGTTGCGAAAACTTAATATTGTTGGGTAATCACTTGGGTTAGGCGCTGCTGGAAAGTGATGGCCTGCTGCTTTAAATGCTCGATAAACGTATCTACCAAAGTAGATGATGGGCGATGTTTCGGTTGTATCAAACTGATAGTAAAAGGGATTTCGACGCTGAATGGCCGCACGCACACACCTTCAGCGCCCCCTTTGCTAATATAGTCTAATGCCGTGAGTGGATTGACAATCGATACCCCCACCCCTTCCCGTACCATGGCGCAGACCGATGCAGCACTGTGGGTTTCCAGCACTAACCTTCGGCTAACGCTTTGTTCAATAAATAGTTTATCCAATAATTGGCGATAACTGTCGGTAACGGACAAGCTGATAAAGTTTTCACCCTGGAAGTCTTGTGGTGTCAGTAGTGATTTATCCCGCAACGGATGGTCACTGGGCAATACGCAAATCTCATTCACGGTCATCAGAGGATGGCGCAACGTACCGGCAGGAGTCTGGGTGTTTTCTGTCAGACCAAGGTCATGACGCTGAGCTGAAAGCCACTCTTCCAGTAGGGGCGATTCCTGCGGGATGATGCTCAGACTGACTTCCGGGTAGCGGTCAATAAAGGGTTTGCACACGGCGGGTAGCAGCGATTGAGAAAAGACCGGTAGGCAGGCAATAGAAAGCTGCGCCTGTTGGAATTGACGAATACCCTCAGCAGCTTGTCGGATGCGATCAAGACCGTAATAAGAGCGTTGTACCTCTTCAAATAGCCGCAAGCCTTGTACTGTGGGATAGAGGCGGCCACGTACACGCTCGAAGAGTGTTAATTGGACTAATTGCTCAAAGCGGGCCAGTTCACGGCTAACGGTGGGTTGGGATGTCTGGAGTAATAAGGCGGCTTCAGTCAGGTTACCGGTGGTCATGACACCATGAAAAATCTCGATTTGTCGTAGGGAAATGGTGGGCATCACAACACTCCTGAAGTGGCGACGGTTTACTGAAAGCCATATCATAAATGAATAGACTCACGGTAAATAGATATTTTCCTAACAGGTATTCAGTTGCTAATAATGAGGTATCAGCGAAATCATTTTTTTCGCCCAACATATTGATGAACAATTATTAGGAAAAACCTATGCCGCGCACACTTTATGACACCACTTCGGCACTGACTGCCCACAATCTGCTGGCTCTGCCTGAGCAATTTGGCTGCCCGGTGTGGGCGTATGATGGTGAGATTATTGTTAAACGAATCAACCAATTACGAAACTTTGATGTTATTCGTTTTGCCCAGAAAGCCTGTTCGAATATTCATATTCTCGGTTTGATGCGTGAGCAGGGTGTCAAAGTCGATTCAGTCTCGTTGGGTGAGATAGAACGTGCGATACATGCTGGCTTCCAGCCGGGGCAGGAACCGGCCGAGATCGTATTTACCGCAGATCTGCTGGATCAGGCCACGTTATTACGGGTGACTGAATTAAACATTCCGGTCAATGCCGGTTCAATCGACATGCTAGATCAACTGGGGCAACATGCCCCAGGGCACCCCGTTTGGTTGCGGATAAATCCGGGTTTTGGCCATGGTCATAGCCAAAAAACCAATACTGGCGGTGAGAACAGCAAACACGGTATCTGGCATCAAGATTTACCACAAGCTATTGAGAAAATTAAAAAATATGGTTTAACGCTGGTGGGTGTTCATATGCATATTGGTTCTGGTGTTGATTATCAACATCTGGAGCAAGTTTGTGATGCCATGGTTCAGCAGGTGATTGCACTGGGGCAGGATATCAGCGCTATCTCTGCCGGTGGTGGGTTATCGATCCCTTATCAATTTGGTGATGATGAGATTGATACCGAACATTATTATGGCTTATGGAATAAAGCCAGAGAGCAAATTGCTGCCTATCTCGGTCATCCGGTTAGTCTGGAAATTGAGCCCGGCCGCTTTCTGGTGGCAGAGTCAGGTGTTTTGGTGGCGCAGGTGCGGGCTGTTAAAAATATGGGCCGTCGCCACTATGTGTTGGTGGATGCCGGATTTAACGATTTGATGCGGCCAGCAATGTATGGCAGTTATCACCATATTTCGTTGCTGCCTGCTGATGAGCGCGACCTCACATCGGCACCGTTGATTGATACGGTAGTTGGCGGCCCGCTGTGCGAGTCAGGTGATGTATTCACCCAGGAAGCGGGTGGTGGATTGGAAACTCGCGCATTGCCAGCCGCTAAAATTGGTGATTATTTGGTATTCCACGATACCGGGGCTTATGGTGCGTCGATGTCTTCGAACTACAACAGCCGCCCATTATTGCCGGAAGTGCTGTTCGAACAGGGGCAGCCACGCTTAATTCGCCGTCGGCAAACCATTGAAGAACTTATTGCATTAGAGCAGATTTAACGACTTTGTTATCAAAAGGATAGGTTGAATTAGCTTATACAAAAAAGTCCTCAGCCGATAGCCAGAGACATAACTCAAGGCTATCGGTTACCTGGATTTGATCCTATTTGCATTTGATACAAACGTCCTCAGCGGTAATAGGGCCCTGGTACCACCGAATCACGTAATTTTAACTCACCGATGAAAGGGGGCAGCGGTAGCACCGGTTTGCCCGCAATCAGCTTCAACGCCTGAGTAATGGCGGCTTCAATCATCGCATCAATCGGCAGATACACAGTTGAGAGTGCCGGTTGCAGGTAAGGTGCGGTAGGTTCGTCATCAAAACCAAATAACGAAACATCTTGTGGTAGCTTTTTCCCCGCCTGATTAAGGGCTTTCATCGCCCCGATAGTCATATCATCATTGTAGATAAACAGCGCGCTGAAGCTAATATCGCGTGCCAATAGCGCCTGACATCCTTGATAACCGTCAGGTACGCCACTATCGCCATGGATAATCAGATCTTCATTCAGCGCGATTCCGTGCGCCTCCAGCGCTTGCTGATAACCGGCAAGGCGGGATTGGGCCGTGGAGGTGGTGATTGGCCCGGTAATATAGGCAATATCACGATGCCCTTGCTGTATCAGATAATTAACCGCATTAAATGCAGCTTGTTGCTGTTCGAAGAACACACAGCGCTCACGGGCCTGGGGTAAATCACGATTAATAACCATCAAGGGGGCGGCAACGTTGGCAAGCAATTGCATTAAATCAGCTTCAGACATTGAGCGAGTGTAAAGAATAATGGCATCACAGCAACGGTCAGCCAGTAACTGAACTGCCTGCTGTTCGCCTTGTGGCGTATCGTGGCCATCTGTCACGATCAAATGCTTACCACTGGCTTCAATCAGTTTCGCAGCCTGCTGGAGTAAACGGCCAAAGTAGGGGCCTTCAAAGTTCGAAACCACTAACCCGATGCTGTTGGAGCTTCTGTTGGCCAGTGATTGTGCTAGAAAATTAGGGCGGTAACCCAGTTCGTCCATCGCCTTAAACACCGCCTCACGGGTGCTTTCCTTCACCTGCCCGGTGCCGTTTAATACCCGGGAGACAGTGGCCTTGGAAACACCGGCGCGCAAAGAGACATCCAACATGGTAATCATCAATCGTAAACCTCTTGGCTGGGTAGCTATTGCCCCAGTCGGCCCGTGTCATAACACGATAACTGCCGGGCGTGGCACTCTCGTTGGGTGCGGCGTAGTGGGCGATTTTTGTGGCATAACTGCCGGATATCGCGGCAGTTTAGCATAGCGCAGGCGGGTTGCAGCTCTTTGTTATCGACAGTTCTCAGTCATCTGCGGGCGTTTGCGGGCTGGCGACAGAATGGCGGCGGACCAGCGTTGGGCTGAACATATTGGTGATTTCTGGCAACGGGGTATGGTTGGCCAGCGCCAGCGCCAATTCTGCGGCCTGTGTCGCCATCGCAACGACCGGGTAGCGGATGGTGGTCAGCCGGGGGCGCAGATAACGAGAAATTAATACATCATCAAAACCAATCAGTGAGATCTCTTGCGGCACTTCGATGCTGTTGTCGCTGAGAACAGACAATGCGCCAGCAGCCATGGAGTCGTTATAACAGGTAACTGCCGTGAAGTGTCTACCACGGCCGAGCAGGTCGGTCATGGCCTGTTCGCCGCCAATCTCATCTGGCGTACCGTAGGATATTAAGCGGTCATCAACCGGAATCTCAAACTCTTTTAGTGCGTCCAAATAGCCTTGTAGGCGATCAATGGCATCGGAAATTTGGTGATTAGAGCAAATAATAGCGATGCGTTTATGCCCTTGCTGAATCAGATGGCGGGTTGCCAACCAGGCACCATAACGGTCATCTAATGCGACACAGCGGGTTTCGAAACCCGGTAATGTGCGGTTAATCAACACCATACCGGGGATCTGTTCCATTAATGATGTCAATTCTTCATCGGACAGTTTTTTGGCATGAACCACCAGGGCGGCACAACGATGGCGAATCAGTTGTTCGATGGCCTGACGCTCTTTCTCTTCGTCATGGTAACCGTTACCAATCAGCAAGAAATTTCCGGTGGCATAGGCCACTTGTTCGACAGCTTTGACCATCGATCCAAAGAATGGATCTGACACATCAGAAACAATCATGCCTACCGTTTCAGTTGATTGCTGGGCCAGCGCCCGCGCATTGGCGTTTGGGTGATATTGCAGTTGTTCCATGGCGTTACAGACCGCCATACGTGATGTCTCACTGGCCTTGGGAGAATTATTGATAACACGAGATACCGTCGCGACGGAAACACCCGCCAGCTTGGCAACATCCTTAATAGTGGCCATTTTTCTTCCAGAGATTTTCAGGGTAATCGCTTACATCCCTCAGTTTTGCGGAAAACGGTGTTGCCCGCAAGGGGGGAAGATCGCAACTTGGTGAGAAAAAATCACAGAAACAGCAATTAGCACGATTACCTGTGGTTTTCGCAAGCCACAGGTTTCGATTTGACTTGCCTTGGTTAACCCAGCGCATCAAATGAAACGGTTAGTACAAAACGATTATGTTTAGTCTAAATTGTGCTTTGGTCTTACTGCCCGCTGAATGTTATTTTTATGATCTATTTAATTGCCTGAGATAGCCATGTCCATCATCCGTTACCCCCAGCTTGCCCACTGGGGCGCTTTTACCGCTGTTGTTGAAGATGGCAAACTGATCCGTTGCGAGCCATTTGCCAATGATCCCAACCCTTCTCGGTTGTTGGAATCCATTACACCCATGGTTTATTCCGATAAACGTATTCGCAAACCGGCGATACGCCGATCGTGGTTACAGCAGCGAGAGAAAAGTGATCGAACTTTGCGTGGTCGGGAAGACTTTGTTGAGGTGGAGTGGGATGTCGCGCTGGATTTAGTGGCGCAAGAGAATCGCCGGGTCAGGGACCGTTATGGCCCGTCAGGGATATTTACCGGCTCCTATGGTTGGTCTTCTGCCGGGCGTTTACATCACGCGCGTTCATTAGTCCGGCGTTTCTATTTCAGCGGCGGCGGCGGGGTTGATCAACTGGGCAACTACAGTTGGGGCTCGGCACAGTTTTTTCTGCCTTATGTGATTGGTACTTTTAGCCCGTTGACCGGCAGGGTGACATCATGGCCGAGTGTGGTTGAGCATTGTGAACTGTTTATTGCGTTCGGCGGGTTGGCACTGAAAAACGCTCAGGTCTCTTCCGGTGGCTCGGCGGAACATTCATTAAAACCCTGGTTGGAAAAACTGGCACAAAAAGGCACGCCAGTGATTAACATCAGCCCGATGCGGGATGATTGCCCGGCATTTGTGAATGCCGAATGGATACCGATTCGTCCCAATACAGATGTAGCACTGATGCTGGCGCTGGCTTATGAAATCCAACGTGTTGACGGGCAGGATGAGGCTTTTCTGGCTACTCATTGCGTGGGCTATGAGCAATTAGCTGATTACATTCGTGGGGTGAATGACGGTATTGCTAAAACCCCTGAGTGGGCCAGCGAGATTACCGGTATTCCCGCACCAAGAATTACCCTGTTAGCCCAGCAACTTATCGGTGTTCGCAGCTTTATGACCTGTTCCTATTCAGTACAGCGCGCGCACCGTGGTGAGCAACCTTACTGGATGGTGATTGCCTTATCAGCCATGCTGGGGCAAGTGGGGCTGCCCGGCGGTGGCTTCTCATTTGGTCATGGATCGATGAACGGTGTGGGTAACCCGCGGATAGACACGCCGGGGCCAAGCATGCCAGTGGGTAAGAACCCCTCTGGATTGGCTATTCCAGTGGCCCGCATTTGTGACATGTTGCTGCAACCGGGGCAGCCGTATCAGTTCCAAGGGGAAACCCATACCTACCCCGATATTCATTTAGTGCATTGGGCTGGCGGCAATCCATTCCACCATCATCAGCAATTGAATCGGCTGGTGGAGGGGTGGCAAAAGCCGGACACCGTGATTGTGCAGGATATCTGGTGGACACCTGCGGCTAAAATGGCCGATATCGTGCTGCCAGTGACCAGTTCGCTGGAACGTAATGATATTGGTGGCTCGTCACGGGATCGCTATGTATTGGCGATGCATCAGGCGATTGCGCCACAACATCAGGCCCGTAACGATTTTGATATTTTCGCTGATCTGGCCGAACGACTGGGTTATCGCAGTGAATTTACCGAAAATAGAGATGAAATGGCCTGGATTCGGCATATCTACCAGGAGTGCGGAGTGGCACAACAGCCACACGGGGTGGAATGGCCTGATTTTGAATCTTTCTGGCAACGGGGCCATGTTGATTTACCTGCTCCGCCAAAGGAGTTCGTGTTCTTTGATGCTTTTCGCGAAAACCCACAGACTAATCCGCTGCAAACGCCAAGTGGCAAAATTGAGCTGTTCAGTGAGAAAATCGCCAGCTATCACTATGAGGATTTTGCGCCTCATGCCGAGTGGCAACCACCGGTTGAGTGGTTAGGGGCACCACAAGCTGAGCAGTGGCCGCTGCATCTGATCTCTATTCAACCCGAGGATCGTCTGCATAGCCAACTTGATCCTGCACCATTGGCGCAAGGGAATAAAACTGCCGGCCGTGAAACGCTGTATATGCACCCACAAGATGCAGCCAAACGTGACATTACTGAGGGCAGTCAGGTTCAGGTCAGCAACTTACGGGGTCATTGTCTGGCGGGAGTGCGTATTACTGATGGTGTTACTCAAGGGGTAGTGTTAATGGCAACAGGGGCCTGGTTTGATCCCGGTTTCGGCGGCAAGCAGCATAAAGTTGAACAATCAGGTAACCCCAACGTTCTGACGCTAGACATTGGTACCTCGCGTTTAACTCAAGGCCCGAATGCAATGAGTTGTCTGGTTGAGGTGGCGCGGTACTAATTTTATCTTAGCCAGGCTTAGGGTGTTGCCGGTGGGATAGCGGCAGCACCCATTATTTTGGCAATGCACCTCAATGAATTACAAACCTATTTCGTCTTTCTGACAATGTTCACTACTGGTTACACTTTGCACGTAAATGTTGCGATTGCTTGCTGGCTGTGGCTTCACTGAAACGGATACAGTGTTCATCCCAGAGGTATTAATTGGTGAGTAATCAACATACGCTGTGTGTTAAAAGCCAGTTTTTTATTTGCACCAACCTACGCAGATGCGTAGGTTTTTTTTTATTTCTTCCTGCTGTTGCGATTATCAGCCCCCTCTTAGCAATATTTTAGCCACTATTATAGTATTCTCTCTTTTTCATATTCATTGTCTTATAGGGAAATAAACATGGGTTATCGCTTATTGCGTGCTCTTTTTCGTCGATTATTTCGTGTCACCATTGATGGTGTGACGGATCAGTTTACTCATCAAAAACTGATAATTACGCCGAATCATGTCTCTTTCCTTGATGGGGCTTTGCTCGCATTATTTCTGCCGATCAAGCCGGTTTTTGCGGTCTATACCAGTGTTTCTGAGAGCTGGTATATGCGCTGGCTAAAACCTTATATCGATTTTGTCGCACTTGATCCTACCAAGCCAATGGCTATCAAACATTTGGTCAGGATGGTGGAACAAGGCAGGCCAGTCGTGGTGTTCCCTGAAGGGCGTATTACCGTGACCGGCTCATTGATGAAAATCTATGATGGTGCTGCATTTATTGCCGCCAAATCAGGCGCTACGGTCGTCCCAATCCGTTTGGAAGGGCCAGAATTTACTCATTTTGGGCGTTTGGGTGATGTGCTCAAACTCCGCTGGTTCCCAAAAATCAGCATTCATGTTTTGCCTGCGACCACGTTACCCATGCCGCAAGCGCCGCGTGCCCGTGACCGTCGGGTGTTGGCGGGTGAACACTTACACGCCATTATGATGGCCGCGCGTATGGCTATCGTGCCACGGGAAACGCTGTTTGAAGCGTTGTTATCGGCACAAACTCGTTATGGGCGTTTTAAACCCTGTATTGAGGATGTTTCATTTAAAGAAGACAGTTATCAAACGCTACTGAAAAAAATCCTCGGTGTCAGCCGTATCCTGCAACGCTTCACCGCGCAGGGCGAGCATGTTGGGATGTTATTACCGAATGCGACGATTACTGCGGCGGCGATCTTTGGTGCTTCTCTGCGTGGCCGTATTCCGGCAATGCTTAATTACACTTCGGGTGCCAAAGGGTTGAAGAGTGCAATTACTGCGGCGTCGTTGAAAACCATCGTCACCTCGCGCCAGTTTTTGGAAAAAGGCAAACTGACACATTTGCCCGAACAGGTTACTGAGGCAAATTGGGTCTATCTGGAAGATTTAAAAGACACGGTTACGCTGACCGACAAATTGTGGATTTTATTCCATTTATGTTGTCCGCGCCGGGCGATGTTGCCACAACAGGCGGATGATAGCGCACTGATTTTGTTCACTTCCGGCTCGGAGGGGAACCCAAAAGGCGTAGTACATTCTCATGCAAGTATATTGGCTAACGTTGAGCAGATCCGCACCATTGCTGATTTCACCCCGCGTGATCGCTTTATGTCTTCGCTGCCGCTGTTCCATGCTTTCGGCCTGACGGTGGGGTTATTCACTCCGCTGATGACCGGTAGCCGAGTATTCCTTTATCCCAGCCCGCTGCATTATCGGGTGGTGCCAGAATTGGTGTATGACCGTAACTGCACCGTGCTGTTTGGCACGTCAACTTTCTTGGGCAACTATGCTCGCTTTGCTCATCCTTATGATTTTGCTCGGTTGCGTTATGTGGTGGCTGGGGCTGAAAAACTGGCTGATAGCACCAAACAGATTTGGCAGGACAAATTCGGTATTCGTATTCTGGAAGGGTATGGCGTCACCGAATGTGCGCCGGTAGTGGCGATTAACGTGCCGATGGCAGCGAAAGTGAATACCGTTGGGCGCATTCTTCCTGGTATGGAGGCGCGCTTGATAACTGTGCCGGGAATCGAGCAAGGTGGGCGTTTGCAATTGCGCGGCCCCAATATTATGCGCGGTTATCTGCGCGTAGAGCATCCGGGGGTGTTGGAACAACCGGCGGCGGAGAATGCTCAGGGTGAGCGTGAGGAGGGTTGGTACGATACCGGTGATATTGTCACCCTCGATGAGCGGGGGTTCTGCGCCATTCGCGGGCGGGTGAAGCGTTTTGCCAAATTAGCTGGTGAAATGGTATCACTGGAGAGTGTCGAACAACTGGCATTACGTATCTCGCCCGAGGGGCAACATGCCGCAGCGGCTAAAACCGACAGCGCCAAAGGAGAAGCACTGGTGCTGTTTACCACTGACAGTGAAATTACCCGCGAACGGCTGATTAAAGCCGCACGTGAGGGTGGGGTGCCAGAACTGGCAGTTCCACGTGATATCAGAGTGGTGAAAGCATTACCCCTACTGGGGAGTGGTAAACCTGACTTTGTTACGTTAACTAAAATGGCACAAGATGCGGAGATGAGCGAATGAGTCAGCAAGCATTGTCAGATAAGCCTTTGCTCTCCAGAGGAATGATCGCTGTACTTGGCGCTCAGTTTTTCTCAGCTTTTGGTGATAATGCACTGCTTTTTGCCACCTTGGCATTAATTAAGCAGCAGTTATATCCCGACTGGAGCCAGCCTATCTTGCAAATGGCCTTTGTGGCCACTTATATCATCCTGGCTCCGTTTGTCGGGCAAGTGGCTGATAGCTTTGCCAAAGGGCGTGTGATGATGGTCGCGAATGGCCTGAAGTTGGCTGGTGCATTAGTTATCTGTTTTGGTCTGAATCCATTTCTTGGTTACAGCCTGGTTGGCGTCGGGGCCGCGGCTTATTCACCAGCTAAATATGGCATCTTGGGAGAAATCACTTCCGGCGAGCAGTTGGTTAAAGCCAACGGTATGATGGAGGCATCAACTATTGCGGCTATTTTACTCGGTTCAGTCGCCGGTGGGGTGCTGGCTGATTGGCATCTGATCGCGGCATTGAGTGTCTGTGCGCTGGTGTATGCCATTGCGGTGGTGGCTAATCTATTTATCCCACATCTGGCTGCTGCCCGAACCGGCAGCTCATGGCGGCCACGGGCCATGACCGGCAGTTTTTTTGCCGCATGCCGCATTCTGTGGCGGGATGGCGAAACTCGCTTCTCACTGGCGGGGACCAGCCTGTTCTGGGGCGCAGGGGTCACGTTGCGCTTCCTGCTGGTGCTATGGGTGCCGGTAGCATTGGGGATTGCCGATAACGGCACCCCGACGCTGTTAAATGCCATGGTGGCGATTGGGATTGTGATTGGCGCGGGTGCTGCGGCACGTTTCGTGACACTTAAAACAGTAAAACGCTGTTTACCGGCGGGGGTATTAATTGGTGTGGTGGTGGCGGCATTCTCACTGCAACACAGTATGCCAATGGCCTATTTACTGTTGATTATTATCGGGATCTTAGGCGGTTTCTTTGTCGTACCGCTCAATGCCTTGTTACAAGAGCGCGGCAAACAAAGTGTGGGCGCCGGGAATGCCATTGCAGTGCAAAATCTGGGTGAGAATACCGCAATGTTGTTGATGCTGGGGCTGTACTCGGTGGTAGTAAAGCTGGGTGCGCCGGTCGTCGCGGTTGGCGTTGGTTTCGGTGTGCTCTTCGCGCTGGCGATTGCGTTGCTATGGGGCTGGCAGTGGCAGCAACTGCGCCGTAAAGCGGCTAAATGATGGAATAATAGTCAATATCAATGCCACCGAGTGCGGCATTATTTATTGTCAGTAGTCTAAGGCCGCATTAGCGGCCTTTTTGCTATTTGAACTCAACTGAATTTAAGGTGCAGGGAAGGTAAAGCGGGTGTGGATTTCTTCCAATGCATTAAGCACCTCCTGCTCCAGAACGACATTCTGGCTATCAATATTACTTTTCAGTTGTTCCAGTGTGGTTGCACCTAACAGTGTACTGGCCACAAACGGTTGCTGGCGAACGAAAGCCAGCGCCATCTGTGCGGGGTCCAGCCCATGACGTTTTGCCAGTGCCACATATTCCGCTACCGCTAACTCGGATTGTGGCCCGGTATAACGTGTAAAACGGCTGAACAATGTATTCCGTGCGCCGGTAGGTTTTGCGCCATTAAGGTATTTGCCGCTCAGGGTGCCGAAGGCCAGGCTGGAATAAGCCAATAGCTCAATGCCTTCATGTTGGCTTATCTCGGCCAAACCAACTTCAAAGCTGCGGTTAAGCAGGCTGTAGGGGTTCTGTATTGAGACAATACGCGGTAAATCATGTTTTTCTGCCAGTTGCAGATAGCGCATCACCCCCCATGGGGTCTCATTTGATACACCGATATAACGGATTTTCCCTGCCCGCACCTGCTCGTTCAGGGCTTCCAGTGTTTCAAGCAAGGTGACCACTGCAGTATGTTCGCTGTAGCGATAATTCAATTTACCAAAACAGTTGGTTTCACGTTGTGGCCAATGTAACTGATAAATATCGAGATAATCAGTATTGAGGCGTCTAAGGCTATCTTCCAACGCGATGCGGATATTTTTCCGGTCCAGTGCCATATTGGGGCGAATCGGTTGATCGCTGCCGCGTGATGGCCCGGAGACTTTACTGGCTAAAATGATTTTGTCACGCTCACCGCGTGCTTTTATCCAGTTACCAATGTATTGCTCAGTTAACCCTTGGGTTGCTGGCCTTGGGGGCACTGGGTACATTTCTGCGGTATCGATCAAGTTAATACCGGCCGCAACGGCGTAATCCAGTTGCGCATGGGCATCGGCTTCACTATTTTGTTCACCAAATGTCATGGTGCCCAGACCCAGCAGGCTGACTTCTAATGAACTGTGGGGGATACGATGATATTGCATTGCCGACCTTCCTTAATGTCTGAAATTATCAGGCCATACCTTTGGTAGTTGGTATTGCAGCGTCGTTAGCTACGCCCACGCACCCGAATTTTCTATTTGAATAACTGCTTCAGGATGTGTTCGTTTGGCCTTACTGAAACACCAATTTTTTGGGTATAAGTAAAACTTGCCTTATTCGACTATATCGAAGCACCGCAGTTGGGGGAAGCGTGTAAGGGAAAAGTACAGAAAAAAGTGGGAAACGGGGCCGTGAACTGCTCCTGGAAGGTGTTGAACCCGCTATCTTGCAAGTGTATTGCTCGGCCCATCCTTGGGCCTCTCTATTGCAAGCAGCCTTCTCGCACCTTTAAATCTATTGAGTAGATGTTTTTTTATCAGTTGGCTTACTCTTTTTTCCGCGCATCAAATTCAGGGTTTCAACCCCCATTGAGAAGAACATAGCGAAGTAAATGTAGCCTTTTGGAATGTGGATCTGGAAACTTTCCAACATCAGCGTGAAGCCGACCAATATCAGGAAAGAGAGCGCCAGCATTTTGACTGATGGATGGCGATTAACAAACTCACCAATTGGTCTGGCAGCAAACATCATCACGCCAACAGAAATAACCACGGCAGCCATCATAATAAACAGATGATCTGACAGCCCAACTGCTGTTATCACTGAATCCAGACTAAAGATGATATCCAACAGCATAATTTGCACGATAGCCGCAAAGAAAGAGCTGACATTACTGGTGTGTTCAGTATCGCTCCCCTCAATGGTTTCATGAATTTCCTTGCTGGCTTTCCAGATAAGGAACAGCCCCCCTAACAACAGGATCAAGTCCCGCATAGAGACACCGTGGCCTGCCACTGTAAACAGAGGTTCGGTCAGGCGGATAACCCAGGCAATAGAAGCAAGTAATGCGAGACGCATTAACATGGCCCCAGCCAAGCCAATACGGCGGGCTCTGTTTTGTTGCGCTTTAGGTAATTTTGCGACCACCAAAGAGAGGAAAATAATATTGTCTATCCCAAGAACAATCTCCAGGATAGTCAGCGTGCCTAGCGCCAACCAGGCATTTGGATCGGCAACCCATTCAAACATTGCGCCTATACACCTTACGGAAACACAAAAATACAATTATACGCTTTTATTTATTAATCGGAACAGAGTCAAAGTAATTGGTGTTGCAGTAGGGAGTCTAGCGCACTGGTTACAACAAGAAATGACGGGCCAGCATCGGGCCAGTAAAGGTCTTTTTCAGATAAAAACCACGGGGTAGTGTCATGATCGGTTGCCCTTTTTCACCGATGGCTTCAGTTAACGCACGGCTATTGGCGGCCTTCGGGCGCAATTGGAGTACCTCACCGTGGCGAGCGGTGATGGTTTCTACTTTGCCAAGAACGATAAGGTCCATTAACTCTTCCCAGTCACGCCGCAGTAGTTCTTCTTCTTGCGCATTCGGGCTCCATAATAAAGGCGCGCCGACTCTACGTTCCGCGAGCGGGATCTGCCGCTCTCCTTCTACGGGTACCCACAATACTCGGGCCAGTTTATGCCGCACATGACTGCTTTCCCAAGTGATGCCACTGTTGCCGGTCAGGGGGGCGACACAAACAAAGGTGGTCTCCAATGGTTTGCCCTGAGCGCTGATAGGTATGGTTTTCAGCTCAATGCCGATGTCGGCAAAGTCCTGTTCAGGTTTACTGCCAGCACTGGCCCCCAAATAAAACTCCAGCAACATACCAACCCAACCTTTTACCCGCTTTAAGTCCGCCGGAATAACCCATTGAGCACGCGCTGCCAATTCGCCAAGGGTAAAACCTGACAAAGCTTGAGCACGTTGAAAAAGTTGATGTTCATCAGTGGGTGGTGCCGGTGGCAGTGAATAAACAGACATGGGGATAAACCTGCTAAAGTCGGTTAAAAAACAAGCTGAATTAAAAGTGACGCTAGATGTATTGTTATGCATTGTGGATGGAATGAATAATAGCATGATTTAACGGAAGTTTTCTTTCCTCTCATGGATGAAATACTTTTATTCTAATTATCTTGTGCACCTACTGACAGCGATAATGAACAGGATCTTACACCTATTTATCCACAGATTTATGGGATAACCCCAATAAATCCCGATCACTGGTTCAATTTACAGCCTTGACGACGGCTTTTTTTGCGAGTTTTACTCTTTTTTGCATAACTTTGACGCATTATCTGTGGATAAAAACTACATTGATGGATCTTTAGCCAGCTACAGATCCAAAACGGAGATAGATCACATATTACTGCCGTGAAAACCTGTGGGAAACCTGTTATTTTGTTGAAATTAATCATTTATTTTTTTAGATATTTTTGTCGTATAATTGCGTTAAAATGAGTTGTACCTACTTTTCCCTAGAGTTCTACACACCTATATCCACAGAAAAAGTGAATAAAATGTCGTGCGTAGCCCTGAGGGTGTTCATAACTTTGCTTATATCTGTGAGTTATCCCCGAGTTATCAGGTTTAGCTGGCTGATAAGCAGTGGTTTACCGCCTGTTGCTAGTGTGAAACAATCAGAGCATCTTTGAGTTTTAAGCTTATCGAGGTAGTCCGGTGATCGATGATGATGGCTACCGCCCGAACGTGGGTATCGTAATTTGTAATCGGCAGGGAGAAGTGTTGTGGGCCAGGCGTTACGGTCAGCACTCTTGGCAGTTCCCACAAGGGGGAATAAACCCCGGTGAAACACCAGAGCAGGCAATGTATCGCGAACTTTTTGAAGAGGTAGGACTTAACAAAAAGGATGTCCGAATTCTGGCTTCAACCCGTAACTGGTTACGTTACAAATTACCAAAGCGTTTGGTGCGTTGGGATACAAAGCCGGTGTGCATCGGCCAAAAACAACGATGGTTTCTACTACAGTTAATGTGTAATGAAGCCGATATCAACATGCAACGTAGCAGTACCCCGGAGTTTGATGGCTGGCGCTGGGTCAGTTATTGGTATCCGGTGCGTCAGGTGGTCTCTTTTAAACGTGATGTTTATCGTCGTGTGATGAAAGAATTTGCTGCAACCGTAATGCCTGTGCAGGAGGTTATTCCACCACGGGTACCGCCCGCTTATCGCCGTAAAAGAGGTTAAGTTAAGCCGATCATGCTCATGCGTTTGCGAGAAATAGTTGAGAAAGTGGCGATGGCAACCAGCCTGACGGATGCGTTAGAGCTGTTGGTCAATGAAACCTGTCTGGCGATGGACACGGAAGTCTGCTCGATATATCTGGCAGATAATGACCGCCGTTGTTACTACCTGATGGCGACACGGGGTTTGAAAAAGCCCCGTGGTCGCACCATTACGCTGGCTTTTGACGAAGGTATCGTCGGGCTGGTGGGGCGTTTGGCCGAACCCATTAACCTGGCCGATGCTCAGAGTCATCCCAGTTTTAAATATGTACCACAAGTTAAAGAGGATCGCTTCCGGGCGTTTCTCGGGGTACCTATTATTTATCGTCGACAGTTGCTGGGTGTATTGGTGGTACAGCAGCGCGAGCATCGCCAGTTTGATGAGAGCGAAGAGTCGTTCATGGTTACGCTGGCCACACAACTGGCGGGGATCCTCTCCCAATCGCAACTGAATGCGATTTTTGGCCAATATCGTCAAACACGAATCCGCGCGCTGGCGGCGGCTCCTGGCGTGGCAGTGGCGGAAGGTTGGCAGGATACTTCACAACCGTCCCTTGATTTGGTTTATGAGGCCTCAACGCTCGATACTGTTCAGGAGCGTGAACGCCTGACTCAGGCATTGGAAGAGGCTGCGGCAGAATTCCGTCGCTTCAGTAAGCGTTTTGCTGCCAGCTCACAAAAAGAGAGCGCGGCAATTTTCGATCTCTATTCGCACCTGTTAAATGATGCTCGCCTGAAGCGTGAGCTTTTCGCGCAAATTGACGCCGGTTCGGTGGCTGAATGGGCCGTTAAACAAGTGGTTGAACAATTTGCCGCCCAATTTGCCAGCCTGCAAGACACCTATATGCGTGAGCGAGCCAGTGACCTGCGGGCATTAGGTCAGCGCTTGTTGTTCCACCTCGATGATAGCACCTCTGGGGCCAGCCAATGGCCTGAGCGTTTTATCCTGGTTGCCGATGAGTTAACCGCCACTCTATTAGCCGAGGTGCCACAAGATCGTCTGGCGGGGGTGGTGGTGCGTGATGGTGCCGCTAACTCGCATGCCGCGATTTTAGTGCGCGCCATGGGCATCCCAACGGTGATGGGCGCTGATATCCAGCCTGCTTTGCTGAACCAGCGGCTATTGATTGTTGATGGCTACCGTGGTGAGGTGCTGGTTGATCCCGAACCGGTACTGGTCAAAGAGTATCAGCGGCTGGTTACTGAAGAGATTGAGCTCAGCAAGCTGGCTGAAGACGATGTCGAACAACCTGCGGCCCTGAAAAGTGGTGAGCGGATTCAGGTGATGCTGAATGCGGGTCTTAGCCCGGAACATGAGCAATTGCTGGGTGGGCGGGTTGATGGTGTTGGTCTATACCGCACTGAAATCCCTTTTATGTTGCAAAGCGGCTTCCCATCGGAAGAGGAACAAGTTGCGCAATATCAAGGCATGTTACAGCTTTATCCCAACAAACCCGTCACGTTACGTACCTTGGATATCGGTGCCGATAAACAGTTGCCCTACATGCCCATCAGCGAAGAAAACCCATGCCTGGGTTGGCGCGGGATCCGTGTAACGCTCGATCAGCCAGAGATCTTCTTGATCCAGGTTCGAGCGATGCTGCGTGCCAATGCCGGAACCGGTAATTTGGGTATTCTATTGCCAATGATCACCAGCCTGGAAGAAGTCGATGAAGCTAAACGCCTGATCGATCGTGCTGGGCGTGAGGTTCAAGAAGTCTTGGGCTATAAATTGCCACAGCCTAAATTGGGGGTAATGATAGAAGTACCCGCGATGATCTTTATGCTGCCCTACCTCAAGTCGCGAGTAGATTTTATCTCAGTTGGCACCAATGATCTGACCCAATATTTGCTGGCAGTAGATCGCAATAATACTCGCGTTGCGTCGCTGTATGACAGCCTGCATCCGGCGATGCTACAGGTGCTTAGCCATATTTTGACGCAGGCGACACAAGCGGGTTTGCAGGTGAGCCTTTGTGGTGAAATGGCGGGTGACCCGATGGGCGCATTGTTGCTGGTCGGGCTGGGTTATCGCAATCTCAGTATGAACGGTCGCAGTGTGGCACGAATTAAATACCTGCTGCGCAATATCGATTTAGCAGATGCGGCAGCATTGGCCGAACGAGTATTGAGCGCCCAAATGACCACTGATGTGCGTCATTTAACAGCAGCGTTTATGGAACGCAGGGGCTTAGGCGGCTTGATCCGCGGCGGGAAGTAAGCGTATCCCGTTGGCTCTTGGCCCTTGGCGCTATAGCGTTGTTAGTGCCAGTCACTGGCGACTATTCCAAGGCTTTTTGGTTTGTTTGCGAGTGACATTCACTTTCTGGGGTTGTGTTGTTTACAGAACTTTTCTGTTTGGTGCAGCCCAGACCGGCCTAAGCCTATGCTATTATGCGCAACCTGTAGCCCTAACCGGGCAAGAACATTAATTTTCTCAAAATATGAGACATTTCGTGGTGATAGATGAGCAATAGCTATCTGGCGTTTCCTAAATTTGATCCGGTCATTTTTTCCATTGGCCCGGTTTCCCTTCATTGGTACGGTTTAATGTATCTGGTGGGTTTTGTCTTCGCCATGTGGTTGGCGGTTCGTCGGGCAAATAAACCGGGTAGTGGCTGGACCAAAGAAGAAGTCGAAAACCTGCTGTATGCGGGGTTCCTCGGGGTATTTGTCGGTGGCCGTGTCGGTTATGTGCTGTTTTATAACCTGCCGATGTTCCTCGATAATCCACTGTACCTGTTTAAGGTATGGGATGGCGGTATGTCATTCCATGGCGGTTTGATTGGTGTCATCTGCGTGATGTTGTGGTTTGCCCGCCGCACTAAACGCAATTTCTTCCAGGTCGCTGACTTTATTGCTCCCCTTATTCCATTTGGTTTAGGCGCGGGCCGGCTCGGTAATTTTATCAACGGCGAGTTGTGGGGCCGTGTGACTACCGATACCCCGTGGGCGATGTTATTCCCAACCTCTCGTGGCGAAGATATCGCCATCGTTGCTGCTGACCCGGCGAAATGGCAGGCGATATTCAATCAATACGGTGTACTGCCGCGTCATCCTTCGCAACTGTATGAAATGATTCTTGAAGGGGTGGTGTTATTTATCATCCTGAACCTATTTATCCGTAAGCCGCGTCCTATGGGCAGTGTTTCTGGCCTATTCCTGATTGGTTATGGTGCGTTCCGTATTATTGTGGAGTGTTTCCGCCAGCCAGATGCTCAACTCGGCTTGTTCGATGGCGTGATCAGCATGGGGCAGATACTCTCTGTACCTATGATTCTGGCCGGTATCATTATGATGATTTGGGCGTATCGCCGTCCTGCGCAACAACTTTCGTGAGGTAACATGAAACAGTATCTGGATTTGATGAAAAAAGTGCTGGAAGAAGGCACTCCAAAAGCTGACCGTACCGGTACCGGTACTGTGTCGATTTTCGGGCATCAGATGCGTTTCAATTTACAAGACGGTTTCCCACTGGTAACCACTAAGCGCTGCCATTTGCGCTCCATCATCCATGAGCTGTTATGGTTCCTCAATGGCGATACTAATATTGGCTATTTGAAGGAAAATAATGTCTCAATCTGGGATGAATGGGCTGACGAAAACGGCGACCTTGGCCCGGTTTACGGCAAGCAATGGCGGGCTTGGGGGGCTGCAGATGGTCGTAAGATTGACCAACTCAGCAACGTGGTAAAACAGCTTAAGCAGGATCCCGATTCACGCCGTATCATCGTCTCAGCATGGAATGTGGGTGAACTGGAGCAAATGGCACTGGCGCCGTGCCATGCTTTCTTCCAGTTCTACGTGGCAGATGGCAAGCTTTCTTGTCAACTGTATCAGCGCTCTTGTGATGTATTCCTCGGCTTGCCATTTAACATTGCCAGCTATGCTTTACTGGTACATATGATGGCGCAGCAATGCGATTTGGAAGTGGGTGATTTTGTCTGGACAGGGGGGGATACACACTTGTACAGCAACCATATTGAGCAGACAAATCTGCAATTAAGCCGTGAGCCACGTGCATTGCCGAAACTGATTATCAAACGGAAACCTGACTCTTTGTTTGATTACCGTTTTGAGGATTTTGAAATTGAGGGGTACGATCCTCACCCAGGAATTAAAGCGCCGATTGCTATCTAATCTTTAGACCGGAGCCGCAATGGCTCCGGTTTTATACCCGTCACCTTTCAAGTTTCAGGGGGCTGCTCCTGTTTACTCGGTCCATTCCCATTCCCATTCCCATATCCAGCTCTTGCCTCTGCTTGTTGCCTCCCTGCATCTGGAAAGCTATTGGGTATATTTTCGTCAAACCCTTTTCTTTGCTACCAGCATCCTTCCTGCAATAAAAATGCGAGCTGCGCCGCACTCTTTTCTGCATTTATGTCGTCGTAGATAAAATTTTGCGCACCGTTTCCAGCCCTGATAATTCGTCACTCGACCTCAAATTTCAGCCACGTAAACTTACGCCATGGACACCAATATAAGATTAACGAAAACTTACCTGACTCGTAGGAATTCTCTTAAAAAACAAAAAGGTATCAGCCTGATTGAATTGCTGCTGGTGATTGTATTAGTGGGTATAACAGCACTTTGGGGGGCGCAAAGTTGGCATCATTACCGGCAGCGGGAACGGCTCGCAGACAGTGCTCGTCAGTTACTCGCCTTCTTAACACACTTACAAGCACAGGCTAATCGTCGCAATGACACAGAATTGCTGTGGATACAGCAGAATGGCCAGGGGTGCCTGGGAAGTGGTGATAAACCTACGGCTCGCTGTTCGGCACTTACCGACGGCGTGTTTATTCCACCTTACCCAGATGTCGCTATTGCGACTTCATTGCAAAAAGAGATGGGCTTCTTTGGTGTGAGGAATACGGCACAGGCAGGAAATATCATGCTCAGTAACCCGGCAGGGTCTATCCGGTTAGTTATTTCCAGTCGAGGGCGCTTAAGACTGTGTAGTGAGGGCCAGCCAATGTCAGGTATTCATATATGCTAATAATGGTCAAAAATATGCCAGCATCGGTCTGTTCTGGGCGGAAACGTATAACAGGTTTTACGCTACCGGAAATGATGTTGGCATTGAGCATTGGTAGTTTGATTATGCTTGGTGCCGCAGAGGTTTTCCCTAAGCTACGCAAACAAATATCAATTTTGCAGCAGCGCTATTATCTGGAGTTGGCACTGAGTCAGGTTATGGTTGTGCTAGAAAAAGATCTGCGGCGTGCAGGATTTTGCCATGGCGAGTGTCAGGGAAAAGCGGTTACAACCCATCATTATCCCGCAGAAGCGACAAATTCGTGTCTGATAGTTGCTTACGATCTCAATCGAAATGGTCGATGGGAAGGGGAGAAACATCAGGAGTCCGAATACTTTGGCTACCGCCTGCGTAATAAAGCATTAGAGGTCCAACGTGGTGAACTGAATTGCGCTGGCAGTGGGTGGGAAAAGCTGCTTGATCCACAAGAGATAACGATAACCCATTTTTCTATTAGTCGGTTACCTCAGCAAACATCAAATCAGGTTTATCGGGTGCAATTAGCGGGGCAAAAAACAGGTAATCCGGTAATCCATCATCAGCTTACTTATACGATACGCGGGAACAATCTATGAAGCTGAATCATCAACGGGGGACCAGTACATTGGCAGCCGTCGCTACACTTTTCGCTCTTGGTTTATTTCTGCTGTCAGCACTACACCGTCAATTGGATAATATTCAACAGATTACATCTGAAGAACAGCACTATTTACGTGCTTTTAATCAGGCAACATCATCACTGAACTGGGGGATACGTCAGGATTGGTCGTTCAGTTTGCCATGGCGGACAGGTTCAACATGGTATTGCATTCAGCAGCAGCAATATGGCTTAAAGGCCTGTGTTAAACCAGCATCACTAAGCGGTTTTTTTATTCTCAGAGGGGAGAGTTACCTCCTCGGTTCACAGCCACCCTTGATGCTATATCAACGGGTCATGCTGAATATTGGCAAAGGGTCTGTGGGTCACTATCAACTGGTTAAGGCAGCTCATGGCTGGTTGGATTTCTGTCCTGATAAGGATGCACAGTTTTGCGATTACTAAAATGCTGCAATAGGTGCTTGTTGATGAAACGGAGTGACCAATGCGATCCTCGCAACCAACGAGGGTTTAGCCTGCCTGAAGCCTTAATTGCGGCACTGTTTTTCTCTGTCTCGTTACTGGGGTTGTTGCAATACCATCAGACTCTTTTACAGGGTTTCTCTTCTGTGTGGCAACAGCGTCAGGCTTGGTTTCTGCTTCATCAACATATTGACAGTGCAGGGGAGGCTAGACCTGATAGGGGATTCATATCGGGAATGAAACCTAACTGGTTATATCGTCAGTCCATTAGCCGAATTGAAGGGGAATGCGCCGAGCTTAATTTCACTCTTGCGGTACGGAAAAACCTGTCAGCAGAGTTAACCCGTTGGTTTTGCTCTACGAATGGAAGTGGCTAACGGCATAGTTATCCCCCATAGATACGACGTTGCTGAGGCGGCAAACAAGGGGATCCTGATTGATGAACCGCCGAGGTATACAGATGAGCGACTATATCGGTCTTATAATAGAGATAACCTATTGCGCTCATTCATTATCAAGTTAGAGTATTAAGCCTCAGGATTTACCCACAAGTGATAATAAACTGGTTTAATCACTTATGGCTATTTTCCATAGTGCCTTAAGGGAGTAATCATGTTCACGGTTTATCATTCTAATCAATTAGATTTACTCAAAGCGCTAACGACTGCGCTGATAGAACGAGAGCCGTTGGATAACCCTTTCCAGCAAGAAGTGGTGCTAGTTCAAAGCCCAGGAATGGCACAATGGTTACAAATGCAACTGGCACAACAATTTAGTATTGCAGCTAATATTGAGTTTCCGCTGCCCGCAACCTTTATCTGGGATATGTTTACCCGTGTTTTGCCCGGAATCCCAAAAGAAAGCGCATTTAGCAAAGACGCCATGACATGGAAACTTATGTGGTTGCTGCCAGATTTACTGGAAAGCCCGGTATTTTCTCCCATGAAACGCTATTTAAGTGACGATAATGATAAGCGCAAAATCCATCAACTTGCAGCACGGGTTGCTGACCTTTTCGACCAATATTTAGTGTATCGTCCTGAATGGCTTGCCAGTTGGGAACGGGGCCAACTCATTGACAATCTGGACGATGCTCAACTGTGGCAAGCCAAGTTGTGGGTGGAACTGACCAATTATACCCGCCAATTGGAACAGCCCGAATGGCACCGTGCCAATCTCTACCAGCGGTTTATCCGCACCCTGCTTGAAGCGAATGTCTGCCCCGTTGGGTTACCCAAGCGGGTATTTATTTGCGGCATATCGGCATTACCTCCTATCTATTTACAAGCTCTACAAGCGCTGGGTAAACATATTGATATTCATCTGATGTTTACGAATCCTTGCCGCTATTTTTGGGGCGATATTCAGGATTATGCTTTTTTGGCTAAATTGCAAAGCCGCAAACGTAGACATTATCGCGAATCAATTGAAGTCAATCTGTTCCGCCAGCCAGAGCAGGCTGAACAGCTCTTTAATGCGAATGGTGAACAAGAACTCAGTAACCCATTATTAGCCTCGTGGGGGCGGCTCGGGCGGGATCATATGTATTTATTATCTCAGGTTGATGATATTCAAGAGGTCCACGCTTTTGTTGATATTGACCCTGACAATCTACTACATGGTATTCAGCACGATATGTTGGAGCTGGAAGACCACGCAATTATTGGCATCACGGCGGAATCCTTAGCGCGTAGCGACCAAAAGCGTCGATTAGATCTCAGTGATCGATCTCTTAGCCTGCATGTTTGCCATAGTCCTCAGCGAGAAGTTGAGGTTTTGCAAGATAACCTATTGAATTTATTCTCAACTAATCCTGAACTTACTCCACGCGATGTCATTGTGATGGTTGCCGATATTGACAGCTATACCCCTTATATTCAGGCCACATTTGGTAATGCGACAGGGGACCGCTATCTGCCGTTTGCGATTTCTGACCGTAAAGCCAGTCAGGCCCATCCGGCGCTACAGGCTTTTATTACCTTACTTGATCTCCCCCAAAGCCGTTTCACCTCTGAACAAGTGTTGGCGCTGTTGGAGGTACCTGCTTTAGCCAGTAAGTTTGGTATTACTGAAGATGGCTTGCGCCGCTTACGGCAATGGGTGGGGGAATCGGGTATTCGTTGGGGGCTGGATGATGACAATGTACGGGAACTCTCCTTACCCGCAACGGGTCAGCATACCTGGCACTTTGGTATCACCCGCATGTTGCTGGGTTATGCCATGGATAGCACCGCCGGAGATTGGCAGGGTGTTCTGCCATATGATGAGTCGAGTGGCTTAGCTGCTGAACTCGCTGGGCAATTGGCAGATATGTTGATGCAACTAAGCCAATGGCGGCAGCAATTAAGTGAACCCCGAGCACTCAGCGAATGGTTACCCCTGTGCCGCCAATTATTGGATACCTTCTTTGAACCCGATAATGACACTGAAGCGGTGTTGGTGCTGATTGAACAACAGTGGCAGAAGGTTATCAGCTATGGTATTGCTGCCCAATATCCCGATGTGGTGCCACTTAATCTGTTACGGGATGAACTGGCTTCGCGCTTGGATAATGAGCGCATCAGCCAGCGTTTCCTTGCCGGGCCAATCAACTTCTGTACTCTAATGCCTATGCGCTCGATCCCATTTAAAGTTGTTTGCTTATTGGGGATGAACGATGGCGTTTACCCACGAACGCTGCCGCCGCTGGGATTTGATTTGATGGCAAAGCAGGTTCGCCGTGGTGACCGTAGCCGCCGTGACGATGACCGCTATCTGTTCCTCGAAGCGCTACTTTCGGCTCAGCAACAGCTCTATATCAGCTATATCGGGCGCTCTATCCAGGATAACAGTAAGCGTTATCCATCAGTGTTGGTCAGTGAACTGATTGAATATATCTCACAAAGTTATCATTTACCGGGTGACGAAATGCTCAATGCTGATGAGAGCGCTCAGCGGGTGATTCAGCACTTACTCTGCTGGCATGCGCGGATGCCGTTTGCGGCAGAAAATTTTATTCAGCATAGCGAGTTACAGAGTTACGCTGCTGAATGGCTACCCTCTGCTGAGTCCAAAGGGCGACCGCATCCAGAGTTTAATCAGCCATTATCGCCTGAACCTTTATCTGAAATTACATTGGATGAGTTAATCCGCTTCTATCGCCACCCTGTGAGGGCATTCTTCCAACTCCGGCTAGGAGTGAATTTTGTTATTGAAGAAACAGAATTACCTGATGAAGAGCCATTTACTTTAGATAACCTCAACCGCTATCAGTTTAATACTCAGTTACTGAATGCATTGATAGATGAGGGAGACATCAATAGCGTGTTTACCCGAGCTCGAGCGGCCGGTAGCCTGCCTTATGGATCGTTCGGTGAGCTTTATTGGGAAAGCCAACAAGAGGAAATGGTGCCATTAGCTGAACAGATTCGTAGCGAGCGCCTTGAGCATCATAGCATTGAGCTAAATATCGAATTGGGTGACATCACCCTTACAGGTTGGATTCATCAGGTTCAGGAAGATGGATTAATTCGTTGGCGTCCCGCGGCATTAACGGCGATAGACGGGCTTTTATTATGGATTGAACATCTGGTCTATTGTGCTGGTGGAGGTGATGGGCAAAGCCGGATGTATGGTCGCAAAGGAACTGCATGGCGCTATGATTCTTTGGGCCGTGATGAGGCTCATCACTATTTACAACAGTTAATCAGTGGGTATCAGCAAGGAATGTGTGAACCACTGTTATTGCTGAGCAAAAGTGGTTGGGCATGGCTGAGCCAGTGCTTTGAACGCGAGTCAGGTCAGATTTTGTGGGATGAAGAAACACAAACTAAAGCCCGCATGAAACTTTTACAAGTTTGGCAGGGTGATCAGCGAGTTGCAGGTGAAGGTGAGGATAGCTATGTGCAAAGGGTGTTCCGCCTGATGGATAATCCACATCTCGACAAGATATTACATGAAACGGAACGTTATTTATTACCGATTGCCCGCCATAATAAGGCGTGAGAACTGCTGATGGCCAAACCAGGCTTTCATACATATCAATACCAGAAAGTTGGCTGCGGCTTTAAGCGGTAATTTTTAAGGGGTTAGGGGAGAAACGGAATGCATAAACAGTTTGCTCGCATCATGGGTATATTTTTCTTATTAGGTTTGCTGGCACCTCTCAGTTGGGCTGCTGCGCCTGCGTGGCAACCTCTGGCAGAAGCCATTCACAAAAGTGAACATGACCTGCGTAAATACCAGGCAATAAAGTTGCCTAATGGTATGACGGTATTGCTAGTTTCTGATGCGCAAGCACCTAAATCCTTGGCAGCACTGGCGTTGCCTGTCGGATCATTGGAAGATCCCAATAACCAGTTGGGTTTAGCTCATTATCTGGAACACATGTTATTGATGGGTTCTACGCGTTTTCCTGAACCAGGCAGTTTTGCCGAGTTTCTGAAAAAGCATGGCGGTAGCCATAATGCGAGTACGGCTTCTTATCGAACCGCTTTTTATTTTGAAATTGAAAATGATGCATTAGCTCCGGCAGTTGAGCGTTTAGCCGATGCTATTGCACAGCCTTTGTTAGACCCTATCAATGCTGATCGTGAACGTAATGCGGTCAATGCTGAATTGACGATGGCCCGCTCGCGCGATGGGATGCGCATGGCGCAGGTTAATGCTGAAACGCTTAATCCAGCACACCCTAGTGCGCGTTTTTCGGGGGGTAATCTTGATACGCTGAAAGACAAGCCTGATGGCAAATTACATGATGAGCTGCTGAGTTTTTATCATCGTTACTATTCTGCCAATTTGATGGTGGGGGTGCTGTATAGCAATCAGTCTCTGGAGCAGTTGGCACAATTAGCGGCTGATACCTTTGGCCAGATTCCGAATCGGGAGGCAAAAGTCCCTCCAATTACGGTACCTGCTGTAACACCGGACCAAACCGGTATTATTATTCATTATGTTCCAGCCCAACCGCGTAAACAGTTAAAAATAGACTTTCGCATTGAGAACAATAGCGAAGAATTTCGCAGAAAAACAGATACCTATGTTAGCTATTTGATTGGTAATCGCAGTAAAGATACGTTGTCCGACTGGCTACAAAAACAGGGGCTGGCAGATGCTATTAATGCTGGTGCCGATCCAATGGTAGACCGTAATGGTGGGGTGTTCTCTATTTCGGTATCACTTACGGATAAAGGTTTGGCCAAACGTGACGTCGTGGTGGCCGCTATCTTTGATTACATCAAAATGTTGCAAAAAGACGGCATTAAACAGAGCTATTTCGATGAGATAGCCCATGTTTTAAATCTGGATTTCCGTTATCCCTCAATCACGCGAGATATGGATTACATCGAGTGGCTGGTGGATATGATGTTGCGAGTACCTGTCGCACATGTGCTTGATGCGCCCTATCTGGCGGATCATTATGATCCCAAGGCCATTGCTGCCCGGTTGGCTGAAATGACGCCAGAGAATGCGCGGATCTGGTTTGTCAGCCCTGAAGAGCCTCACAATAAAGTGGCCTATTTTGTTGATGCCCCTTATCAGGTCAATAAAATTAGCCCACAAGAGATGAAAGACTGGCAACAACTTGGGGAGAATATCACTCTGAGCCTACCGGCACTTAACCCCTATATCCCAGATGACTTTACGCTGATCAAAGCAGATAAAAATATCACCCGGCCACAGAATGTTGCGGAACAACCGGGGTTACGGGTGTTTTACATGCCAAGTCAGTATTTTGCTGATGAACCGAAAGCCGATATCGCGCTGGCTTTCCGCAATCCTCATGCGTTGGATACCGCCCGCCATCAGGTACTATTCGCCCTGACTGATTATCTGGCCGGCCTTTCACTGGATGAACTGAGCTATCAGGCTTCGATCGGCGGAATCAGCTTCTCAACCGCCCCTAACAACGGTTTATATGTCAGTGCTAATGGCTTCACACAGCGGATGCCACAATTGCTAACCACGCTGGTTGAAGGTTATTCCAGTTTTACGCCAACAGAAGATCAATTAGTGCAGGCTAAATCTTGGTATCGCGAGCAGTTGGACGTGGCTGAGAAAGGCAAAGCTTATGAACTGGCGATTCAGCCAGCGAAATTGCTGTCTCATGTTCCTTATTCTGAACGCAGCGAACGGCGCAAATTGCTTGATACTATCAGCGTGCAAGATGTGCTGACTTATCGTGATAGCTTGCTGAAGCAATCTGCGCTGGAAGTATTGGCAGTGGGTAATATGACTACCCAGCAAGTTACCACTCTGGCGGAATCGTTGAAAAAACAATTGGCTTTGACGGGAACTACTTGGTGGACCGGCGAGGATGTTGTTGTTGATAAGGCACAACTGGCCAATATGGAGCGGCTTGGCAGCAGTTCTGATGCTGCGCTGGCGGCAGTCTATGTTCCAACCGGTTATACGGAAATTGATGGTATGGCGCGTAGTGCTTTGCTGGGGCAAATTGTTCAACCGTGGTTCTATGATCAATTACGAACCGAAGAGCAACTCGGCTATGCAGTATTTGCCTTCCCGATGTCGGTTGGCCGACAGTGGGGCTTGGGGTTCTTGCTGCAAAGTAACAGCAAGCAACCTGATTACCTTTATCAACGCTATCTTGCCTTCTATCCACAGGCAGAAAAGCGCCTGCGTGAAATGAAACCTGCTGATTTTGAACAATATAAACAAGGGCTAATTAACCAATTACTGCAACGACCACAAACTCTGGATGAAGAGGCTAGTCGTTACAGTAATGATTTCAATCGTAATAATTTTGCGTTTGATAGTCGCGAAAAAATGATTGCTCAGGTGAAGCAACTTAATAGCACTGTATTAGCTGATTTCTTCCAGCAAGCGGTTATTAAACCGCAAGGTCTGGCACTGCTTTCTCAAGTTAAAGGTCAGGGGCAAACGGCTGGCGGATATGCGGTGCTTAAAGGATGGACGACCTATCCGACAACATCTGCCTTGCAGGCTACCCTGCCGCAGAAGGTATTAGCTCCATGACATCAATGACTCCCCAGCGGCTGGAGCCGCTGACGCTCCCCTTATACGGTGAGAGGCTGATTGAAGCCTCTGCCGGTACTGGTAAGACTTTTACCATTGGGGTTCTTTATCTGCGATTGCTGCTTGGTTTGGGAGGGGAGGCAGCATTCAGTCGTCCCCTGACAGTAGAGGAAATCCTGGTGGTGACCTTTACTGAGGCGGCAACTGAAGAGTTGAGGGGGCGAATTCGCGACAATATCCATGGGTTGCGTATTGCTTGCGTACGGGGAGTCAGTGATGACCTAATGCATAAGGCTTTATTAACTGAAATTAGTGATCTGGGCGAGGCCGCAGCACAGTTACTTACTGCTGAGCGTCAGATGGATGAAGCCGCAATTTATACTATTCACGGTTTTTGTCAGAGAATGCTGACGAACAATGCTTTTGAATCTGGCATCTTGTTTGAACAAACATTGGTTCAGGATGAACAGCCCTTACGCAGACAGGCCTGTGCCGATTTTTGGCGGCGTCATTGCTATCCGCTTCCGTTGGCTGTTGCACGCGCAGTCAGCCAGGAATGGAGCGGGCCGGAGGCATTGCTCAAAGACCTTGCTGCTTATTTACAAGGTGAAACACCAAAATTTCGGCAAGCACCAGGTGATGATGAAACGATACTCAGCCGGCATCAGCAAATAGTTGTGCAAATTGATGCTGTCAAAGCGCAATGGCGTGCGGTGGCTCATGAGTTGGAAGCTTTAATTAGTGCATCTGGCGTTGATAAGCGCAGCTATAGCAGCCGATATTTACCTAACTGGCTAGAAAAGGTCGCTATATGGGCAGAGCAGGAAACCGGTGATTATCAGTTACCTAAAGAGCTAGAAAAGTTTCGCCAATCGATATTATCTGAGAAAACCAAAAAAGGTGCGATCCCCCAACACTCGGTGTTCAGTGCGATAGACCGCATCTTCGAACAACCTTTGACACTAAGAGATTTGATTTTAGCCCGCGCAATTAGCGAGATACGAACTTCCGTCCAGCAGGAGAAACGGCAGCGGGCAGAATTGGGTTTTGATGACTTGCTCAGTAAATTGGATGTGGCATTACAGCAGCCAGGTGGTGAGTTGTTAGCTCAATCTATTCGTACCCGTTATCCAGTTGCAATGATTGATGAGTTTCAGGATACCGATCCTCAGCAATACCGTATTTTCCACACGCTTTATGGTAACCAAGGTGAGTGTGGTTTATTACTGATTGGCGACCCTAAACAGGCTATTTATGCTTTCCGTGGCGCAGATATCTTTACCTATATTCGTGCTCGTTCAGAAGTAAGTGCCCACTACACGTTAGAGACCAATTGGCGTTCCTCTTTCCCGATGGTTCAATCAGTAAACAGGCTTTTTAGTTCGGTTGAGGTTCCCTTTCTGTTTGAACAAATCCCTTTTATCAAGGTGGCGGCGGCTGAAAAAAATAGCTGTCTATCTTTTGAAATTAAAGGGAAAAAACAGCCAGCCATCTCTTTTTGGCTGCAACCGGGTGAAGGGGTTGGGGTTAGTGAATACCAGCAATTGATGGCCAGGCAGTGCGCCAGTCAAATCCGTGACTGGCTGGTGGATGGGCAGAATGGGCTGGCGCAATTAGTGACAACGACAGGCTCAAGGCCGGTTCAGGCATCTGATATTACTATTTTGGTTCGTAGCCGGGCAGAGGCTGCGCTGGTTCGAGATGCACTGAGTGCCTTAGCTATTCCATCGGTTTACTTATCCAATCGCGACAGTGTTTTTGATACTGCAGAAGCCAAAGATCTATTGTGGTTATTGCAAGCTGCATTGGCCCCTGAGCAGGAAAGAGCCTTACGCAGTGCGATGGCTACCGGGATGCTAGGGTTGGATGCACAGATGCTGGATGCATTGAATCACGATGAACGGGCTTGGGATTCTCTGGTCGATGAATTCGATGGCTATCGCCAACATTGGCAGCGCCGTGGTGTGCTTCCTATGCTGCGAGAAATAATGGCACAGCGTCATTTAGCTGAAAACTTGTTGGCGACCCCTGGTGGGGAGCGTCGGCTGACAGACTTACTGCATTTGGGAGAGTTATTACAAGAGGCCGCATCACAGCTTGATAGTGAGCACGCACTAATCCGTTGGCTGGCACAACAAATAGCACAACCAAATCATCAGTCAGATAATCAACAATTGCGTTTGGAAAGTGATCGCCATTTGGTTCAGGTGATTACAATTCATAAATCAAAAGGGTTGGAGTATCCGTTGGTTTGGCTCCCTTTTGTCGGCAATTTCCGTCAGCAGCAGGACGTGCTATATCACGATCGTCATAGCTTTGAGGCTCTGCTTGATCTGAATGCTGATGAAGAGAGCCAGGCTTTGGCGGAAGAAGAGCGGTTGGCAGAAGACTTACGGTTACTCTACGTTGCGCTGACCCGCGCGGTTTATCATTGCAGTATCGGTATTGCGCCGCTGATTAAAGGCGGGCGGAAAAAACAGGGCGAAAGCGACATGCACCTTAGCGCTTTAGGCTATTTGGTTCAACATGGACAAGCTGGCGACGCGCAATATCTGGCGGATAAGTTGGCGGAGCTAACCACATTTTCGGGCGGTGATATTTCGGTCTCACTGGCGGAACGTCCTGACGCTACAGCTTGGCAGCCACGGCCTGAAGTTTTGCCAGAACTCGCCGCGCGCCAGTTTAACCGACAAATGCACGACTTTTGGCGGGTTACCAGTTATTCCGGCCTACAGCAGCATGGTGCCAAATCGCAGGTTCTGAATCTCCCTTTACAGGAGCTATTGCCACGGCTAGATAGTGATGCCGTCGGTGAGCAGGCACTCATCACCGCAGCTGATTTAACGCCCCATACCTTCCCGCGGGGGGCGGCACCGGGGACTTTCCTGCATGATTTACTTGAGCCATTAGATTTTAGCCAACCTATTGAGCCAGACTGGCTGGCGCAGCAACTACAGCAACAGGGCTTTGGTGAACAATGGTCGCCAATGTTGTATCAATGGCTAAGTGACATTATGCAAGTCCCCCTTAACGATGCGGGCGTAACTCTGGCGGGATTGACGCCGGAGAGTAAGCAGGCGGAACTACAGTTTTATTTGCCTATCGATACTTTGTTACGCGCTAATCAATTAGATGCCTTAATCAAGCATTATGACCCGCTCTCACGTCAGTGTCCGGTGTTAGATTTTCAGCAAGTCAGAGGGATGCTTAAGGGCTTTATTGACTTGGTTTTCTGCTGGCAGGGTAAGTATTACTTATTAGATTACAAATCTAACTGGCTGGGAGAAGACAGTAGTGCTTATACCGTACAATTGATGGCCCAAGCGATGGCTGAGCATCGTTATGATCTGCAATATCAGCTTTATACCTTGGCTTTACACCGTTATTTACGTCATCGCTTGGGCGATTATGACTATCAACGGGACTTCGGGGGTGTCATTTATCTCTTCTTGCGTGGTGTCGATAAACAACATCCGGGTAATGGTATCTTTAGTTGTCGCCCTGAACAGGAGCTGATTGAAGGAATGGATTGTTTATTCAGTGGCAATGAGGTCGTTCTACTTTCAGGTCATGAAAGTGGTACAGCTCAGGCAGATGAGGATTCATCAAGATGATGGTTCTACTGGACCAAGCGGTTCGTGACCACTTACTACGCCCTCTGGATGTTCAATTTTCTCGCATGATTGCAGGGGATGATGAGCCTATGCTGCAATTGGCGGCGGCTATTCTCAGCGCCGAGGCGGGAGCCGGGCATGTGTGCCTGCCATTAAGTTATCTGCAACCAGAACAACTGTTTGGTGGGCGGCAGGCTGGGTTATCTCAAGCATTATGGCTGGCTGCTGGTGCTCCAGAGCTGTCGCGTTGGATACAAGGATTAAATAATTCCCCAGCGGTCAGTGATGGCTCATTACCAACGCCGTTGGTGTTGCAAAATGAACGTTTGTATCTCCAACGGATGTGGCAGTACGAGGGTGATGTGGTGCGGTTTATTGCCAGTGACAATACCGCTTTATTCGTTAATGAGGCCAGGGGGATTAACGAAAGCCTATTAACAGAGACACTGGACCGCCTATTTGGTCGATCAGACACGGAGATTGACTGGCAAAAGGTGGCCGCCGCAGTAGCCGCTACTCGCCGTATCTCGGTGATTTCTGGTGGGCCGGGAACGGGGAAAACCACCACAGTAGCCAAGCTATTAACTGCGCTGATACAGCTTAGCCAAGGGCAGCGTTTACGTATCCAGCTTGCTGCCCCAACGGGTAAAGCCGCTGCGCGGCTGACTGAGTCATTGGGGAATGCCATCCGCCAACTCACACTTACAGACGCCGAGCGCAAGTTATTCCCAGATCAAGCATCCACTCTGCACCGTTTATTAGGTGCTCAACCAAATAGTCAACGTTTGCGTTATCACCGAGGTAATCCACTAAATCTTGATGTGCTGGTGGTAGATGAAGCGTCTATGGTGGATTTACCCATGATGGCGCGGCTAATTGCCGCTTTGCCCGCTAAAGCTCAAGTCATTTTCCTCGGGGACCGAGATCAGTTAGCTTCGGTTGAGGCCGGGGCGGTATTAGGGGATATTTGTCGCTTTGCTGAGTTGGGTTATAGCAAGGCTCGTGCAGAACAGTTAGCACGGCTGACAGGATGCACATTGGCCGGAAATATACCGATTGGATCAGTCTCTACGGATACGGTCAATGTGCGTGATAGCCTGTGTTTATTGCGTAAGAGCTATCGGTTTGATGAGAAATCGGGTATCGGGCAGCTCGCTTTAGCGGTTAATGCAGGCAAGTATCGGGATGCATTATCAGTATTAAAGGGGGCCTATTCAGATGTTGAACATTTTTCTCTGACGGATTCAGATGACTACCAACGGTTGCTGGAGGATTGCGTTGCGGGCTATCAGCATTACCTCCAATTGGCAGCTACAGGTGCGCATGCTGTGGATGTGCTGGCGGCATTTGGTCGTTATCAATTGTTGTGTGCATTGCGAAGTGGGCCATTTGGTGTCAGTGGCTTGAATGAACGGATTGAGCAGTTGTTGCATCGCAAGAGGTTAATTGAGCGTGCACCTAGCCCATCTGGGCGTTGGTATGCCGGTCGGCCGGTGATGATCGGGCTTAATGACAGTGCGTTAGGTCTCTTTAATGGCGATATTGGTATCGCGTTATATGACGATGAAGGAGAGCTACGGGTGCATTTCCAGTTGCCGGATGGCAACATAAAATCGGTGCAACCCAGCCGTCTTCCCAGCCATGAAACGGCTTATGCCATGACAGTTCATAAGTCGCAAGGATCAGAGTTTGAACATACCGCCCTGGTATTACCGAATACTTTTATGCCGGTATTAACGCGCGAATTGGTTTATACCGCGATCACTCGCGCCCGCCAGCGTTTAACTCTGTATTGTAGCGATACGATATTGGGCAATGCGATACGCACACCGACTCTTCGTCTGAGTGGGTTAGTGGATCGTTTGAATGCATTGACGTGAGTTATACGCTGCTGCTTGAAGCCACAAGGAACACGTTACACGGACCATTCCTTGGTCTGGCAAGGGGGGCCGCTGCTTGCGGCCTCCCTATAACGCTAATTATGTTGGGAATAAATTAAATAAAACCCTGATAAAGCATTTGGTCGCAATATTTATAATCAATACGGCTACAAATCAGCCAACAGAATCTTTGAGCGCCGCTGATAGTTATACAGTTCCTGCTTCTGAATCGGTAAAACCTCTACTTCGGCAGGTGTAAAACCGCGTTCTTGGAACCAGTGAATACTGCGGGTGGTGAGTACAAACAATTTTTTAAGCCCCATCTGTCGCGCTTGATTAGCAACGCGCTTTAATAGCATTTCTCCCCGAGAAGAGCTGCGATAGTCAGGATGTACTGCCACGCAGGCCATCTCACCTATTTGTTCTTCAGGGAACGGATAGAGCGCTGCACAGGCAATCGTCAAATTATCCCGTTCAATAATCGTGAATTTGTCGATTTCCATTTCAAGCTGTTCCCGCGAACGACGCACCAGAATGCCTTGTTGTTCCAGCGGGCGAATCAATTCAAGTATGCCACCAATATCATTGATGGTAGCGCGGCGCACTTGTTCAGCACTCTCCATAACAATCTGTGTACCGATACCATCGCGGGAGAATAGCTCTTGGACTAGCGCTCCATCCTCCTGATAACTCAGTAAATGGCTCCGGCGCACACCGCTACGGCAAGCTTTCACTGCACCACGTAGGAAGCGTACCGTACCGGAGTTGTAATCACCCTCTTGTTCCAGATCTTCAATCCGTTTTTGAGCATCATTTGGGAACAGCTCTGAAATAATGTCACCTTCACTGTCAGTCACCCCTTGGGATGAACAGAAACCGATCATCTTTTCTGCTTTCAGTTTGATAGCTAACTGGGTGGCAACTTCTTCTGATGTGAGATTAAAGCTCTCGCCGGTCACCGATACAGCAACCGGGCCTAGTAACACGATTGCGCCATTATCTAATTGACGGTGAATTGCCTCTTCATCGATACGACGAATACGCCCGCTATGACAATAATCCACACCATCATCCACCCCCAGCGGCTGAGCAATAATGAAGTTGCCACTGACTACATTAATATGCGCGCCTTGTAGCGGGGTATTATTGAGACTCATTGATAGTCTTGCAGTGATATCCAACTGCAATAGGCCGGCTGCTTGTTTCACCATTTCCAGAGTTCGGGCATCTGTTACCCTGGTATGCTTGTGATAAATAGGTTCGTAATGATGCTGTGCCAAATTGCTGTCGATCTGTGGGCGCGCACCGTATACCACGACCAACCTGATCCCAAGGCTATGCAACAAACCGATATCATTGACGATATTCGCGAAGTTTTCATGCTCAATCGCCTCGCCACCCAACATGACAACGAATGTCTTGCCACGGTGCGCGTTGATATAGGGAACTGAGTGGCGAAATCCCTGGACCAGTTCAGTACTACGTTCCTTCACGGCAGACCCTCTTTGAATTTTTATTCGGTATTTTTGTATTTTTATTCTTTTTTGACCAAGATGGCAAGCACCAAATTACTATCAAATGCATATGTATGGCGTATCTGTATTAATAAATTGAATAACATAAAAATGTTTTTCTAATGACAGCGTGGGATTGATTCGTTAAAGTTTTTGCACATAAATTTTTTTGTGCGCTTTTTATTCATATTTTGGTAGTTACTTTGGAGTTACATGGCAGATTCAAATCATAATCCTGGGCGTCGTCGTCTGTTGCAAGGTGCTGCGAGCGCCTGGATGCTGAGTGTTAGTCGAGTTGGATTTGCTGCTTCCTCACATATTATTGCAGTCCGGGTTTGGCCCTCTTCAACCTATACCCGAGTCACGCTGGAATCCAATACTCCGCTGAAGTATCGTCAGTTCGCTCTTACCAATCCTGATCGTATTGTGGTTGATATTGAAGGGGTACATTTAAATAGCGTCCTGAAACAGATAACTAATCAGGTTCAGTCCGGTGACCCTTATCTGAAGCAAGCCCGAGTAGGGCAGTTTGATAAAAATACCGTCCGTTTGGTTTTGGAGTTGAAGCAGAGCATCAGCCCCCAGCTATTTACTCTAAAACCTTTTGCTGAATTTCGAAATCGTTTAGTGGTGGATTTATATCCCGCTCAGGGCAACAACTCTGCTGAGGACGATCCATTGTTGGCATTATTGGAAGATTATAATAAAGGCGACGTGGAGCGTAGCTTACCCGCAGAGACACCAAAAGCAGGCAAAGCAGGGCGCGATAGACCGATAGTTATCATGCTGGATCCTGGTCACGGCGGAGAAGATCCCGGTGCTATTGGTAGAAATAAAACCCGTGAAAAAGACATCGTGCTACAAATTGCCCGTCGGTTACGGGCGTTAATTCAAAAAGAAGCCAATATGCGGGTGTTTATGACCCGTAATGAAGATGTTTTTATCCCGTTGAAAGTGCGGGTAGCGAAGGCGCGCAAACTGCGAGCAGATTTATTCATTTCAATTCATGCGGATGCATTTACCAGTCAGGCGGCCAGAGGTTCCTCCGTTTTTGCGCTATCAACCAAGGGCGCAACCAGTACCGCCGCGCGTTTCCTGGCCCAGACACAGAATGAGGCCGACCAGATTGGGGGGGTTAGCAAAAGTGGTGATCGCTATCTGGACCATACCATGATTGATTTACTGCAAACGGCGACGATTAATGACAGCCTGAAGTTTGGTAAAGAAGTGCTGAATCGCATGGGGAAGATTAATACGCTGCATAAGAACCGTGTCGATCAGGCGGGGTTTGCTGTATTGAAAGCACCTGATATTCCTTCAATTTTGGTTGAAACAGCATTTATCAGTAATCTGGAAGAAGAGCGCAAACTACGTACCAGCCGTTTTCAGCAACAAGTCGCAGAATCTATTTTTGCTGGCATCAAAGCCTATTTTGCTAATGGTGGGGCGATGGCCCGACTTTAACGCGTAGGGCATTGTTATTGATTGAGATATATACCCTAAATAATTCGAGTTGCAGGAAGGCGGCAACTGAGATAATCCCGCTGAGTTGACGTTAGTCAATTATTCGGGTGAACGAAAGCAACCAACACACATGCGGTTTGAAGTATGACGGGTATAAAGCCAGAAACAAAAAAACACCCTTGAGGGTGTCTGATGTTGATATGAAAATGATTAAGAATTGGTTGCGGGGGCCGGATTTGAACCGACGACCTTCGGGTTATGAGCCCGACGAGCTACCAGGCTGCTCCACCCCGCGTCCGTCTTAATACTATTTTCTATCTTACTACTTAGTCGTGTAATTGGTTGCGGGGGCCGGATTTGAACCGACGACCTTCGGGTTATGAGCCCGACGAGCTACCAGGCTGCTCCACCCCGCGTCCGTCACTACACTTTATTTGCTTCTCACTACTATTCTACCTAATTCGTCTTAACTTTCAAGACTATCGAACGACATTTGATACTGCTGGTAGCCAGTATCGGTTGGTTGCGGGGGCCGGATTTGAACCGACGACCTTCGGGTTATGAGCCCGACGAGCTACCAGGCTGCTCCACCCCGCGTCCGATTGAGCGCACTATACTCTGGATGAGATCTGTTGCAAGTATTTTTGCCACTTAATTAGGGTAAATAGGTTTTTTCGATTAATTTATCAACTATCTGTTTCCTTTTTCCCCATAACGGGGTCAGGAGGATTTTTTTCCACCTGCCGATTCCTTTATCTATAGGCGTTTGTTATCGTTCGCCAGTAGATAAAATGAGTAAAAGAAGGCGTGAAATGACAAGTCGTTGGGGCAAATACCTACTAAGTGGAATAATGATTGCTGTTCTGGCGGGGTGCCAATCGCGGCCAACCGATCGTGGGCAGCAATATAAGGATGGGCGTCTGGAGCAATCACTGGAACTGGTGAATGAACCAAATGCAACAGGTAAGCCAGTTAACGCAAAAGATTATTCTGATCAGGTGAAAGTGATTAACCAATCTTCACCGGGTCTCTATAACCGCAATAGTAATACATTCAATGCGGTCGAAAACTGGATGTTGGCAGGGGCCGATACCAGCAAGCTAAGTTTATTTGGTTTGAATGCCTATCAGATGGAGGGGGTCGATAATTTCGGTAACGTACAGTTTACTGGCTACTACACTCCGGTGCTTCAGGCCCGTTATACGCCACAAGGTGAATTCCGCCACCCACTTTATCGGATGCCTGCTAAAGGAAAGCGCCGTTTACCCGATCGCGCTGCTATCTATGCAGGTGCATTGGATAACCGCAGTTTAGTTATCGCATACACCAATTCGCTGGTGGATAACTTTATGATGGAAGTGCAGGGCAGCGGCTATGTTGATTATGGCGATGGGCGACCACTGACCTTCTTCGGTTATGCAGGTAAAAATGGCCATGCTTACCGTAGTATTGGCAAAGTGCTGATTGATCGTGGCGAAGTCGCTAAAGCAGATATGTCGATGCAAGCCATCCGCCACTGGGCTGAAACCCATAGTGAAGCTGAGGTCAGAGAGCTTTTAGAGCAGAATCCGTCCTTTGTGTTCTTTAAACCAGAAATGTACGCGCCGGTGAAAGGGGCCAGTGCGGTTCCATTGATTGCCAAAGCGTCAGTTGCATCTGATCGTTCCTTGATTCCGCCAGGCACCACATTACTAGCTGAAGTGCCTTTGCTGGATAATCAGGGCAAATTCACGGGTCAATATCAGATGCGCCTGATGGTGGCATTGGATGTTGGTGGTGCGATTAAAGGTCAGCACTTTGATATCTATCAGGGGATTGGCCATGAAGCTGGGCAGGCTGCTGGGTACTACAATCATTATGGTCGGGTTTGGGTACTGAAAAATGCCCAAAGCAGCGGACCGCTATTTACCGCTTATCAAGGTGGCAAAACAGTCGCGCCAGCGGGTAATGGTTCATCATTACTGGTAAATAATCAGGGTCAGTAAGTTTCCTTATTACCTGCAATTGCCGGTATACGGTCGGTTTCACTCTTTATCAGGCGGCCAATTGGCCGCTTTTGTCTTCATATCATCGATATTATTAACGTCATTTCGAAGCAATTAAGGTAACACATTGATGAACACAGCCTTTTCCGAAGCTTACCAACAGCGGTTTGGTGGCATAGCGCGTCTATATGGTCAGCAGGCGCTGGAACTGTTTTCGCAGGCGCATATCTGTGTCATTGGTATTGGCGGTGTCGGCTCATGGGCAGTGGAAGCGCTGGCGCGCACTGGTATCGGCGCGATTACGTTGATTGATATGGATGATGTTTGCGTAACCAATACTAATCGTCAGATCCATGCCTTACGGCACAATGTCGGCCAAGCTAAAACCGAAGTGATGGCGGAACGTATTCTGGCTATCAATCCTGAATGCCGCGTGACGTGTATTGATGATTTTATTACTGCGGATAATGTCGCGGAGCTTTTAAATGACAATTTTAGCTATGTCATTGATGCAATTGATAGTGTACGGCCTAAGGCGGCACTACTCTCTTATTGTCGCCGCTATAAAATCCCAGTAGTCACCACCGGTGGTGCAGGTGGGCAGTTCGATCCAACACGTATTGAGGTAGTAGATCTGGCAAAAACCATTCAGGATCCGCTGGCGGCTAAGCTACGTGAAAGGTTGAAAAGTGACTTTAATGTGGTGAAAAACAGCAAAGGTAAACTGGGGATCGATTGTGTTTTTTCCAGCGAACCACTGGTTTATCCCCAGGCTGATGGATCAGTTTGTGCTTCGCGCAGTACAGCGGAAGGACCTAAAAAAATGGACTGTACTTCAGGTTTTGGCTCGGTAACCATGGTTACTGCGACCTTTGGTTTTGTTGCTGTGTCCCATGCATTGAAAAAAATGATGGCGAAAGCAGCCCGTCAGGTGAAATAACCCCTACTCTATATATTGGGCGGCGATAGCCTTTACACCTTGTGCCAGCGCCAGTAAACCGCTGGCGCGCGAGGTGCTTAGCTGCTGGCGTAGCCCTAACTGCTCAAACAGCGCCAATGGGTCTTCTGCTAATACCTGCTGTGGGGTTTTCCCCTCCACCGCAGTTAAAATAACCGCCAGTAATCCACGAACAATGCGGCCTTCGCTATCACCATAAAAATGTAAGCTACCATCCGGCAGGCGTTGATGCCCCAGCCACACTCGATTTTCACATCCAGTTAGCTCCAGTTCATTCTGTTTTAGTGGCTCCGGTAATGACGGAAGCTGTTTTGCCAGCAAAATCAACTGACGATAACGATCTTCCCACTGTTTATGAACGCTGAATGTCTCCAGCAGTTTAGCAGCAGTAATATCGTGACCAAAAGGGTGTGGGGCAATCATCATCTTCTCAATTAGACCGGTGGTTATTGGGCGAAATTATTATCTGTTAGTTCTTAATCTTGCAATAGTTCCAGAGCCTTAGCTATCGCGTTACACAATATATCAACATCGTTCGCGGTATTGTACGGTGCGAATGAGGCACGCAGGCTGCCACTCACCCCTAATGCTGCCATGAGTGGTTGTGCGCAATGTTGCCCGGCGCGCAGTGCGATGCCCTGTTCGGCCAATAACGTTACTAAATCGCTATGGTGCACACCATCGAAAGTAAACGCCAATAAACTGGATTGCTGGCAACGGAAGCTGCGAAAACCCGGTAATTTAGCCAGTTTATTCTCTGCCAATGTGGCTAAATCTTGGCTATAGGTTTCTGCTTCTGTCAGATCAATATGTTCGAGCCAACTAAGAACGGCAGAGAAACCAATGACGCCAGCAATATTTGGCGTACCAGCCTCAAAACGGTATGGCACCTCATGGGACGTAAATCCACCGAAGGAAGCATGAGTGAGCATTTTACCGCCACCGTGCCAGGCTGGCATCTCGTCGAGTAATTCAGACTTGCCGTACAGCACGCCTATGCCGGTCGGCCCATAAAGCTTGTGGGCTGAGAAAGCGTAAAAATCAATATCTAGCACTTGAACGTCTGCCGGGTTATGCACAACACCTTGCGCCCCATCTACCATCACTACACAGTTATATTGATGGGCAAGTTCGATTGCCTGAGCTAACTCGGGGCTACCACCCGTGACGTTAGACATTTGGCCCAGCGCCAATATGCGTGTTTTATCATTAAGCAATTGCGGTAATTGCTGTAAATCGGGGAGATGATCAAGGCCGATGGGTAATTTAACCATTCTGGCCCCTGTCTGCTCTGCAACCATAAGCCAGGGGATTAAGTTGGCATGATGTTCAGCTTCACTGACAATAATTTCATCACCCGTTTGCAGACGAGGGCGGGCATAGCTTTGTGCTACTAAATTAATGGCTTCGGTAGTGCCTTTGGTCCAAATGATATTTTCTGCTGCGGGTGCATTGATAAAGTCAGCCACTTGTTGGCGGGTTTCCTCAAAACGAACCGTCAATGACAATGCTGATTGATGTTGGCTGCGATGTACTGTTGCGGAGTCCTGCTGATAAAACTGTTGTGTCGCCTCAATCATGGCGCGGGGTTTCAGCGCAGTTGCCGCACTGTCCAGATAGGTTATCTCATCACTAATAGCCGGGAATTCCTGACGAAAATCCGTGGGATTAAAAGCTTTCATACTGTTGTTCTCATCCTTTGGGTTACTTCGGAACTGTCTCATTTTGACTCATTTTGTTCATAATTTGCCCGCTAATGGCTCGGTTCACTGGAAATATGTCATAAGTGAGTTATGCTAAATAGTAACGGACATAACCATTTGTCTGGTAATGAAAATGAGTTTTTTAGCATTTTAATCTGCAAGGAGTCACCCATGAAAAAGACAGCTGCCGTAATTTCTGCACTTATGCTCACTTTTACCTTAGCAGCCTGTTCAAGCAACTATGTTATGCATACCAATGATGGTCGCACTATCGTTGCTGATGGTAAACCTAAAGTAGATGATGAAACTGGGATGATAAGCTACACCGATGCCAACGGCACCGAGCAGCAAATTAACCGTTCAGAAGTAAAAGAAATGGCTGAGGGTAAGTAGTTTAACGCGAAGTCACCGTTCAAAAGATGCCTAATACGGCAATCAAACCCTCTGCAACAACTTAAATTTAAGCTCTGACTATGTGCAATGCAAAGTCGCGTTTAAATTTAAGCGCTGAAAATAGGGTAAAAAAAAGCACCGCTAAAATAGCGGTGCTGCATAAAATCACTATGGACAGACAGGGTAAATGTACAGGAAGTGAAAAAAAACAGTAGCTTAGCTACTATGTCTGGACTACCAGACCATTTGCAAACACAACATCACAACCACAAAGCCAAAAGCATTTCAGTACCTGGATACTAAACCTACTTTTCGTTCCGGCTTGGGAAGTGCCGCCACTATAGGTATTTGCTGGCGCATCATCAACGGACAATTTATAATGTCTCGGATTATAAAAACTAATAAGTAAACAAAGGGTTTCATCTAAGGATGAGCCGTTATAAAAAAGTATCCAATTCATGTCAAAACGATTACCACCCCTGAACGCCTTGCGGGTTTTCGATGCGGCCGCACGCCACTTGAGTTTTACTAAAGCTGCTGATGAATTATTTGTCACGCAAGCGGCTGTTAGTCACCAGATAAAGTCCCTGGAGGATTTTCTCGGGCTAAAACTGTTCCGCCGTCGTAACCGCTCGCTGTTACTGACTGAGGAGGGGCAAAGCTACTACCTCGATATTAAAGAGATTTTTACCTCCATCAATGAAGCAACTCGTAAATTGCAGGCGCGTAGCGCGAAAGGCGCGCTCACTGTAAGCCTCCCTCCTAGCTTTGCTATTCAATGGCTGGTCCCTCGTCTATCTGGATTTAATGCGGCTTATCCGGGGATCGATGTCAGGATTCAGGCGGTAGATCGGGAGGAGGACAAACTTGCTGATGACGTTGATGTGGCTATTTTCTATGGCCGGGGTAATTGGACTGGTTTGCGTACTGAGCGTTTGTATGCAGAATTCTTACTTCCTGTTTGTGCGCCTACTTTATTAACGGGTGAGCATGGATTAAAAGTACCGGCAGATCTGGCTAATCATACGTTGTTGCATGATACTTCCCGCCGGGATTGGATGGCCTATACCCGTCAACTGGGTGTTCCTCAAATTAATGTGCAACAAGGTCCGATATTCAGCCATAGTGCGATGGTGGTTCAGGCTGCCGTTCACGGCCAAGGTATTGCGTTAGTGAATAACGTCATGGCTCAGGCAGAGATTGAAGCAGGGCGCTTGGTGTGCCCGTTTAATGATGTTTTGGTGAGTAAAAATGCTTTTTATCTGGTTTGTCATGACAGTCAGGCAGAACTAGGTAAAATAGCCGCCTTTCGTCAGTGGATATTGGCAAGAGCTGCCAGCGAGCAAGAAAAGTTACGCTTTCGCTATGAGAACTGATTAATCACCCTATTCTGCGTAGTAATGACAACCCATTCACGATGGTAACCCGCTACGATAAAATGGGCTATTGTCGGGCGATATAACGATATACCCACGTCATTGGAATCGCAGCTAGCACTTCTGCAATGTCGAGTACGAAGGGTATAACTCTATCTAATTTAAGGTTAATGACGATGAATGGTCGTTTAATGCTGATATTTGCCGCACTGAGCGGTTTTTTCTATGTCGCTTTTGGTGCCTTTGGTGCTCATGTATTGAGCGCCTCACTGGGGCCGAATGAGATGGCCTGGGTTCGTACTGGGCTGGAGTACCAAGGGTTCCATACGCTGGCGATTCTGGCGTTAGCTGTTGCGATGCAACGGCAAGTAAGTATTTGGTTTTACTGGAGTGGTGCCTTGTTAGCGCTCGGAACGCTACTCTTTAGCGGCAGTTTATATTGCCTGGCTCTATCGCACCTGAAACTGTGGGTATATATCACGCCAATCGGCGGCGTATGTTTTCTGGCGGGATGGATTTTGATGTTGATTGGCGCGCTGCGTCTAAGAAAAAGGGCAGAACGCCATGAATAATAAAATTGCTTTATATTGCCGCTCTGGCTTTGAGAAAGAGTGTGCGGCAGAAATTACCGCGAAAGCGGCACAGCTTGAAATCTTTGGTTTCGCTCGAGTAAAAGAAAACAGCGGTTATGTGCTGTTTGAGTGCTATCAGTTGGAAGATGCCGATCGCTTGATTCGTGAAGTGCCTTTTCGTGAGTTGATTTTTGCCCGCCAGATGATGGTGGTGGGTGAGTTATTAAAAGATTTGCCGCCGGAAGACCGTGTTTCACCGATTGTGGGGATGTTAGTCGGTGTTATTGAAAAAGCCGGTGAGTTACGTGTTGAAGTTCCTGATACCAATGAAAGCAAAGAGTTGCTTAAGTTTTGCCGTAAGTTAACGGTACCTTTACGCAGCGCAATGCGGGAACAAAAAATTCTTTCTGCCCGTGAAAATCCTCATCGGCCAGTAGTACACGTGTTCTTTATCGCGTCTGGCTGCTGTTATGTTGGCTACTCTTACAGCAATAATAACTCGCCGTTCTATATGGGTATCCCCCGTCTTAAGTTCCCATCTGACGCACCAAGCCGTTCAACCTTAAAACTGGAAGAAGCTTTTCATGTGTTTATCCCTGCGGATGAATGGGAGGAGCGTTTGGCCAGTGGTATGCATGCAGTTGATCTAGGTGCTTGCCCCGGTGGTTGGACCTACCAATTAGTGCAGCGCAGCATGATGGTTCAGGCTATTGATAATGGTGCGATGGCACAAAGCCTGATGGATACCGGACAGGTAACCCATCATCGCGTCGATGGTTTTAAATATGAGCCAACGCGTAGCAATATCTATTGGTTAGTATGCGATATGGTAGAAAAGCCGGCTAAAGTGACGCAACTTATCATCAAGTGGTTGGTAAACGGTTGGTGTCGTGAGGCAATTTTCAACTTGAAATTACCGATGAAAAAACGTTTTGAAATCGTTTTGGAAAATATGGAAATGATGGATGAACAGTTGAAAGAAAACGGTATCAATGCCCATATTCAAGCTAAACAGCTCTATCATGACCGTGAAGAAGTGACGGTGCATGTGCGTCGTATTTGGTCCGGTGTTCCGGGGCGTCGGGATGAGCGTCAATAGTCATATATATTTGGTACTTGCAGCCGCAGTGGTTTAGCGGTGGCTCCAATTACTGGAATATGAGTATCGTGTTATCCGCAAGGGGCCGTTTGGCCCCTTAATTTTAAGGTAACCTAAGTTGTTGCAAATTACCGCTTAATGTCAAATCGGTTTTCAGTGTAGCGATTTGCTTACAGATAAATGCCATATCTTGGTGTTGCTGCAATTTCTTCCGCCATTTCTCCGGCACTGATTCCAGATCTTGATAAAGCACTTCAAGGTTGCTGGCATGCTGCAATAGCAGTGCGGCAGTTTTGGCACCTATCCCCGCGACGCCTGGAATTTTGCTGCTGCTGATGCCCGCAAGCCCCCAATAGTCAGGCAGTTGGTGTGGCAATACACCAAACTCTTGTTTTACAAATGGCATATCCAGCCAGCGTTTTTGGAAGTAATCGCGAATCTGTACATTTGGCGCTAACAGTTGGCAGTAACCTTTGTCGGTGGAAACGATCGTCACTTGATGGCCGGCTCCACCAATTTTGGTCGCCAAAGTTGCCGCCAGATCATCGGCTTCATTGCCAGGAGAATGCCAGCAAGCGACCCCGAGTGAACTAAACGCCTCACGGATCTGCGGCATTTCTTGTTGCAGGTTGTCCGGCATCGGTGAGCGGCCAGCTTTGTAATCAGGCAAGCATTGATGACGCCAACTATCGGAACGATCATCCTCATCAAACACGGCGACAGCGTGGGTGGGTAAACTATGTGAAATAAGCTGTTGCAACGCATGCTGGCAGGCATTAATGCAAGGTGAACCTTGTACTGCATGGATGCGACGAATCAGATTAAGTGCATCAACGATAAGAAGATGGATTTGCATAGCCTGTCTTATATAGTCATTAAGCCAGATTAATGTCGGGCAGCCACACGACTAAGTGCTGGCGCTGCCCGGTGAGGTATTACTATTTAAGGCTTAGCTGCAAATTTCGTAGCAAGGGGTATAAGCAGTGCCAGGCAGTTTCATTCGATGCTGTGCAATAAATCCTTGCAGTAAGCTATCCATTTGTTTCATCAATTGTGGATCGCCATGCAATTTATAAGGCCCATAGGCTTCGATGGCATGAATTCCCACTTCTTTTACGTTACCCGCAACGATGCCTGAGAATGCACGGCGTAGTGCCGCAGCCAGTTCTTCAGGGGGCTGGTTATGAGACAGATTGAGATTCGCCATATTTTCATGACTCGGTTCAAACGGATGCTGTAAATCTGGCTTGATACGGATAGACCAGTTGAAGCTATAAGCATCCCCCGTATTACGGCGGTTTTCTTTCACCAGTGGCATCGCTTTCTTCATTTGACGGGCGACTTCAGCCGGGTCATCGATAATTATCTTGTAGTATTTGCGCGCGCCATCACCCAGAGTGTTCATGATGAACTCATCCACCACTCGGAAATAATCCGCGCTCTCTTTTGGCCCGGTTAAGATAAGTGGCAGTACCTGCTCACTGTTCTCTGGATCCATTAATATGCCTAGCAGATAGAGCAACTCTTCCGCTGTCCCTACGCCACCTGGGAAAATAATGATGCCATGCGCGATGCGGACGAACGCTTCAAGCCGTTTCTCAATATCCGGCATGATAATCAATTCATTGACCAGCGGATTAGGTGGCTCTGCTGCAATGATGGAAGGCTCAGTCATACCAATAAAACGGCCATTTCTGTAACGTTGTTGGGCATGGCCAACGGCGGCACCCTTCATCGGTGCTTCCATCGCTCCTGGCCCACAGCCAGTGCAAATATTTAACTCTCGTAAACCCAGTTGGCTCCCCACTTTACGGGCATACAAGTATTCAGTTTCATTGATTGAATGGCCGCCCCAGCACACAATCATATTGGGGTCTTCATCAAGATGGAGGGCTCGGGCATTACGTAAAATAGAAAAGACCAGATTGGTCAAATGGCTGGAGCTTTCCATATCGAGATGTTGAAAACGCCCAGCGCTAACAATTTGACCATTCACAAACAAAATATCGCGTAACACCGCAAACAGATTTGCCTGTAATGAACGAATAATTTTGCCATCAACAAAAGCATGTTCTGGTGGATTTACCAGTTCGAGTTTTACACCTCGTTCACGGCGCAATACATTGATATCAAAAGTTTCATAACGCGATAAAAGCTCTTTGCTGTTATCGGTTAGGCTGCCTGAATTGAGAACTGCCAAGGAGCAGTTACGGAATAAACGGTACAGATCACTGCTGGCTGTACGTTTGAGCATATCCACTTCGAGCTGTGATAACAGATCCATTGAGCCGAGTGGGCTGACATGTGTAATCAAAGTTACTCCTTTACACCCCAGAGGGTGGTAGTGTCCGTGTATACCCTTCGTACTTAACGTTGCTGGGTGTTGGCTGCCTACCAGCAACACCAATTACTTTGGGTATATCAGAATGCTGCTTTCTATTTTGCCGTGGAATATCATAGAGATATTTAAGTATCTATCCCTGATTTCTCTACTGAAAAATAGCGTGAAGATACGGTAATTAACCTTAACGTTGTCCCTCGGTTTTTGCCAATACTAACGTGCGTTGTGTTTAAATGTTGCGTACATGTACGCATATATTTATTGCCGGGCCATACGGCCAGTTGATGGAACAAAATCAGTATTGGAGCGCCAAGGGTTGATATCCAGTCCGCCACGGCGGGTATAACGAGCATAGACCGACAGTGTTTCAGGCTGACAAAAACGCATTATGTCGTTGAAGATACGCTCTACACACTGTTCGTGAAATTCATTATGGTGCCGGAAAGAGACCAGATAGCGTAGCAGTGCCTCTCGGTTAATCTGTGGGCCACTGTAGCTGATTTGTACTGATCCCCAATCTGGCTGGTGGGTAATCAGGCAGTTGGATTTGAGCAGATGGCTAACCAGGCTCTCTTCTACTCTGTTGGCCGTGGTAGCCCCTTGCAGATAATCGGCGCTAAATTCATAGCTATTGATACGAATATCCTGTTGGTCGAGACATTCGCCCGAGAAATCGGCAATGGGTTGATGTGTTATTTCATTGAGTTGATATAGCGTGACACTGACATCACCTTGAGCGCAGGCCGCCAAATCGCGTTGCAATGTGGCGCGAACACTTTCCCAATCAGCAAACACGGTTTGGTTAAAACTGTTGAGATAGAGTTTAAAGCTTTTGGATTCAATCAGATTAGTACTATCCGCATTCAGGCTGATTTCACCCACGGCAACTTGTGGCAGGCCATTACTGTTTAGCCAAGACAATTCATAGAGCGTCCAGATATCTGCACCATGAAAGGGCAGGTTATCTGGATATAAACCGAGAGGTTCACGGTTCATGCTGCGTGGCACAGCTTGCAACAAGGTGACGTCATAGTGATCGCGATAAGCGGTTGGTTTGCCCAGCGTCAGTTCCGCCAGAGCCTTATGGTCTTGATATGAAGACATGCTGTTCCCATGATGAGAGAAAGGTACAATAGCTTTAGTTTATCAATTTATGCCGCGTTTAACTGCATTTCTGAGTGGGGGTAACACTCAGAAATGCAGCGCAAGCCGCCGCGATACTGAGAATCGAGAATGGACCAGAATGTTTCAACGGCACTGAATAGCTTTACCCAACGTTATATCAATCTATGGCAGCAGCAGACCGGGCATCTGCCCGCCAGTGAAGAACTTTATGGTGTTCCTTCACCTTGCATCGTGGAAACTCAGGACAGCCAGGTATTTTGGTTGCCACAGCCAGCGGTTGCCGATGCCACATTGGCTAATATTGAACGGGCGTTGGAGATTCAGCTTCACCCGGATATTCATGCGTTTTACACCTGCCAATATGCTGGCGACATGATGGCTGATTTAGGTGATCACCGTTTTACGCTGCTACAAGTGTGGAGCGAAGATGATTTTATCCGTTTACAGGAGAATCTAATTGGTCATCTGGTCACGCAAAAAAGGCTGAAACTCTCGCCAACGCTGTTTTTAGCAACCACCGAGTCAGAGATGACAATGGCTTCATTGTGCAATGTCACAGGTAATGTGGTGTTAGAGCAATTTGGTAGTAGTAAGCGCACCCTGCTGGCATCGACTCTCATACATTTTCTTGATGCATTGCGTCCAGTATTACCTGAATAAGCGAGTGGTTATTGTTTATTCTAGTCAAGTCGGTGTGCGAGATCTCTCACACCGGCTGTGAGACATAACTTCTATTCTTTAACTGTAAAGTTTTTGTGTCAAATTTATCTTCAATAAAATCATTTTGTTATAAACGTTCATTTTTTATATGTAAAAGTATCAGCATCATTATTCTTACAGTGCCTTGCCACCCTTTGTCGATTAAGCGATCCTTCTAATCGCCGGATAGGATCTGGCGGAGAAGGACGGTATCTGGATGCTACCACTTCAGGATGAAGAACACTGGGACTGCTTAGGACGAGTGAAGGGATGTTTCAGGATGGAACAAAGGACACCTCCAGGATGGAGATTGAGAGCCGGTTCAGGATGAATGGTGGGTTAGGATAACCTCAGGATTAGCATCGGGATGGTGTAGGACACTGCGACGGATTGCTGGTTAGGATAACCACACGGAAAAGTTTTCATGGATTGAGCAGGGAGCATCACTTTTAGCGGGATAGCTATGAAACGAATTGAGGGGTACTGGTAAAACAGTACCCCTTTTTTTATGCTTATTTTGCCCAATATCCTTCTGTTGTCTATGGCGTGAGTTTGGGCATCGCCTTCTTCAATGGTATGCTTGGCCGCCGTTGGACCAGCCCGGCGAATGGCTGTTTTTTGGTTGAGAGCATAATCATGAGTATAGAAAATCAGGTGCGTCAGAACTTACGGGATATTGAGCTTGCCATGCGAGCAATTGATCTTTGGCAAGTTGTTCCACCGCCAGCGGCAGCCTTCGAAAGTAATGAGCCTTTCAGTATCGATACCATGGATGCCGAGCAGTGGTTGCAATGGGTACTGATTCCCCGAATGTATGCATTGCTGGAATCGAATAACCCACTTCCGACACGTTTCGCCATTACGCCATACTTTGAAGAGGCATTAAGTGGTGATAGTCGGCCAGATTGCACCATACTGCTGGCACAATTACAGTGTCTCGATGATCTGTTGAATAAAGAAAGTAACTAATGCTGGAAATAATTTACCAAGATGAATATATAGTTGCGGTGAATAAACCCGCCGGTTGGCTGGTTCACCGTAGTTGGTTGGACAGTAATGAAACCGTATTTGTGATGCAAACGGTGCGCGACCAGATTGGCCAGCATGTTTATACCGTCCACCGTCTGGATCGCCCAACATCAGGTGTGCTGCTGATGGCGTTATCCAGTGATGTTGCCCGTGCTCTTTCGGCGCAGTTTGAACAGCACCAGATTCAGAAAATATACCATGCGGTGGTTCGTGGCTATGTGCTGGAAGGTGGTACGGTTGATTACGCGATGAGCGAAGAACTGGATAAAATCGCGGATAAACATTCCAAACAAGATAAAGCACCACAACCGTCAGTTACCCACTATCAGCCTTTGGCTCAAGTGGAAGTTCCTGTTGCTATTGGGCGCTATGACACATCACGCTTCAGTTTATTGGAGCTGAAACCGGAAACAGGGCGTAAGCATCAGTTACGGCGACATATGGCACATATACGCCACCCAATTATTGGTGATAGTGCCCACGGTGATTTGCGTCAGAATAGAGGCATTGCCCAACACTTTGATTGCTCACGGCTCATGTTGCACGCTAGCCATTTACAATTGAATCATCCAGTTACTGGTGAGGTGCTTTCGCTTACGGCGCGTTGGGATGAATCCTGGCAAGGCTTGATGTCACACTTTGGCTGGTTGGGTATTACCCCTTATCTTGAAAGGGTTGAGTTTCCGGCGACCGAAGGTCAGGATAGTGAATAATTTTTTCTGGTTAAAAGGGAATATCTTTTATGGCTCAGGTCGGGATTTTTGTCGGCACTGTCTACGGTAATGCGTTGTTAGTGGCGGAAGAAGCTGAAAACATACTGAAAGAGCAGGGGCATGAGGTAACACTGTTTGAAGAGGGGACTTTAGAAGCCTGGCAGTATTATCGTCAACATTATGCACTGGTTATCACATCTACTACCGGACAAGGCGACTTCCCTGACAGCATAGCAGCACTGTTCGTCGCTGTTCGTGATCAGGTAGGGTTTCAGCCAGAGCTACGTTATGGCGTCATTGCACTAGGTGACAGCAGTTATGATAATTTCTGCGGCGCAGGGCGAGCATTTGATGAACTGCTGCAAGAGCAAGGGGCGACCCGGATTGGTGAACGACTGGATATTGACGCGATGGAACACCCTGAGCCAGAAGTGGTTTCAGCGTTGTGGGTAGAAAAATGGGGCCGCTTGCTTAAGTAACATAGCTTCTGCTCAATGACGTATTGTGGCGTGCAGTGTGCTGCCACAATACGTGTTCAGCTAGATTTAGCGGCCATTGGTCAGCTTTTCTAAATCTGATTCAATTTCTGAAATCTTATTGGCGACAACGCTTTCTAAATGGCGTAAGTCATCCAGGATTTTGCGTTTCAAATCCACTTCAATCTGATCGCGCTTACACAGTTGATCCAACTCATCAATGACGTAACGGAGATTAGGATTGATTTCATTGATTTCTTTGTAACCATGTCCAGCGTTATCCGCCACTACAGTTTTGCGTTGGCGTGGATATTTGAATTTCACACTCTTAGCAAAAAACTCGCCTTTATCTTTGCGGAAATAAATTTTCAGAATGTCGTTATTGGCCTCCTGACGCAGGCTATAGCGATCGACATCTTCTGGTTGTGTGATTCCTAAGCTTTTCAGATTGTCATACATAGCGCCACCTTTTTGATTTTATATTCCACAGTTTATGATTATGACGGTAAATTTCGCCAAAGTATGTGATTGCAGGCGATAACTTCACAAAGCAAAAAAATAGCGGGTGATTAGCCCGCTATATTCATCTTAGTCGATGGTGCGTAATAACTCATTAATACCGACTTTTCCACGGGTTTTCGCGTCAACTTTCTTCACGATAACTGCACAGTACAGGCTGTAGCTACCGTCTTTCGAGGGCAGGTTACCGGAAACGACAACAGACCCGGCCGGAACGCGGCCATAGTGAATTTCACCAGTTTCACGATCGTAAATACGGGTGCTTTGCCCAATAAATACGCCCATAGAGATAACGGAACCTTCTTCGACGATAACCCCTTCAACCACTTCTGAACGCGCACCGACAAAGCAGTTATCTTCAATGATGGTTGGGTTGGCTTGCAGTGGCTCAAGCACGCCACCAATGCCGACACCACCGGACAAGTGCACATTCTTACCAATTTGCGCGCAAGAACCGACAGTTGCCCAGGTATCGACCATGGTGCCTTCATCAACGAAAGCGCCAATATTCACATAAGAAGGCATCAGTACGGTATTACGAGCGATAAATGCGCCTTTACGTACGGTTGCTGGTGGTACGACACGGAAGCCTTCACGTTGGAACCGCGCTTCATCGTAACCGGCGAATTTCATTGGTACTTTGTCGTAGTAACGCGTTTCTGCGCCTTCCATGACCTGATTATCATTGATACGGAAAGACAGCAGTACCGCTTTCTTCAGCCATTGATGGGTAACCCACTGGCCGTCAATCTTTTCTGCCACCCGTAGTGCACCGGTATCAAGCAGATCAATCACGTGGTTAATCGCTTCGCGGGTTACGGTATCAACGTTGGCCGGCGTGATATCTGCACGGCGTTCGAAGGCGGTTTCAATAACGTTCTGTAGTTGCTGCATCCTGTTCCCTTCAAAATGGGTTGTAAGAAAAATTAATGACTAAAAAGTTATTTGTATCACAGTTTATCGTTCGGATTGAGGGTATCTGTCAACCGTTGTGCTAATTCGCGGCGGGTTTCAATACTTAAAGCGCGGCGATCTTTGTCTGCTAATACAAATAAATCCTCCACCCGCTCGCCAATAGTTGTGATACGTGCGCTATGCAGCGATAACCCTAAATCTGCAAATATCCCACCTACCCGAGCCAGTAAGCCCGGCTGGTCCAGTGCAATTAGCTCCAGATAAGTACGGCGCTCGTTATGGGTTGGCAAGAAATTGGTTTCAGTCGGTACACTGAAATGCCGTAATTTAGGTGATAACCGCCTGACGCGCGGATGTTGATAATTCGGCTGGGTCATCGCTTGTTCTAAGGCATGACTAATGATGGGATGTCTATCTTGAGCCAGTGGACTGCCATCTGGCTCCAATACGATAAAGGTATCCATCGCCATACCATCACGGTTGGTGAAAATCTGTGCATCATGAACACTCAGATTGCGGCGATCCAGCTCACCGACCACCGCAGCAAACAGTGATGGGCGGTCAGGGCTCCAGATGAATATTTCGGTTCCCCCCCGTGTTGCCTGACGGCTAACTAACACCAGTGGCTTGGTTGAGTCATGCTCTAATAAGTGGCGGGCATGCCAGGCTAATTGATTGGGTGAATGACGCAGGAAATAATCAGCCCGGCAGCGGCTCCAGATGCGGTGCAATGCTTCTTCATCGATATTATCCATCCGCAGCAGCGCCAGAGCTTGTAGCCGGTGGTGACGGACACGTTCGCGCAAATCCGGGCTGTTTTGCATACCACGGCGTAACTGTTTTTCTGTAGCGAAATAAAGTTCGCGTAACAGGCTCTGTTTCCAGCTATTCCACAAATTTTCATTGGTGGCGCAAATATCAGCCACCGTCAGACTGACTAAATAGCGCAAGCGAGTTTCGCTTTGTACTTCGGCGGAGAATTGCTGAATAACCGCAGGGTCCTGAATATCCCGACGCTGAGCTGTCACTGACATCAAGAGATGGCAACGAACTAACCAAGCCACAAGTTGAGCTTCGCGCGAGTTAAGGCCGTGCTGCTCGGCAAATTCCAATACGTCGTGAGCGCCCAGTATTGAATGGTCGCCCCCACGCCCTTTGGCAATATCGTGGAACAGCGCTGCTAGCAACAATAATTCAGGTTGAGGCAGGCGTGGGTAAAGCTCGACGCAGAGAGGATGGCGTGGCCGGGTTTTTTCATCGGCAAAGCTTTCGAGTTTAAGTAACACGCGGATAGTGTGCTCATCTACGGTGTAGGCGTGAAACAGGTCAAACTGCATCTGGCCAACGATACTGCCCCATTGTGGCATATAGGCCCACAGCACGCTGTGGCGATGCATCGGTAATAATGCTCGGGAAACCGCACCTGGGTGGCGCAAAATGGCCATGAATAGCTTGCGGGCTTCAGGAATGTTACATAAAGGCTGTTTCAGATGCCGCCGGGCATGGCGTAAGCGGCGTACTGTGGTGGAATATATGCCTTTGATATCCTGATTGCGCACCATCAGATAGAACATGCGCATAATAGCTTCAGGCTGCTGGATAAATAAGTTCTCATCACGCAGATCTATCAAATCCCCGCGTAACTGAAATTCATCATCCAGTGGACGTGGTTTTTCATTGGTACCCAGCGCCAATATGGCTTCGTCAAACAGTTGTAGCAGCATGTTGTTCAGTTCGCTGACCCGGCGCGTCATACGATAAAAATCTTTCATCATCCGTTCGACCGGTTCATTGCCTTCGCCCTGATATTGCAAAAGCTGAGCCACACTCAGTTGGCGGTCAAACAGCAGGCGGTTATCGTAGCGAGTTAATACCAAATGCAGCGCGAAACGGATGCGCCACAGAAAACTCTGGCTTTCAATCAGCTCATTGCGCTCAGCTTTGGTCAGAAAACCGAAATCAACCATCTCACTTAAGGATGTGGCACCAAAATGGCGGCGGGCTACCCATTGTAGGGTGTGGATATCCCGTAACCCACCAGGGCTACTTTTAATATCAGGCTCTAGGTTATAACTGGTGCCATGGTAGCGTTTATGCCGTTCTTGTTGTTCGGTGATTTTGGCATGGAAAAATTGCGGAGAGGGCCAGAAATTGTCGCTGAAAATGTGCTTCTGCATCTGTAAAAACAGGGCTACATCACCGCAAATCAAGCGTGACTCAATCATATTGGTGGCGACAGTGAGGTCGGCTAACCCCTCGAGCAAACACTCTTCCAGTGTGCGCACGCTGTGGCCGACTTCCAGTTTCAGGTCCCATAGCAAAGTGATCAACTGGCCGACGCGTTGCGCATCTTCATCGCTTAGACGCTGCCTGCTGAGAACCAATACATCAATATCTGATAAGGGGTGTAGTTCACCACGGCCATAGCCGCCCACAGCAACCAGCGCGGTTTCAGCCACATCATCAAAGCCATAGAAGGTCCACAGCCGCCGTAACAGGCGGTCAATGTAATCACTGCGCGCAGCAATTAATATCTCGGCACTGATTCCGCCATTGAATGCTTCCGCCTGCCAAAGTTGGAAAGTCTCAAGCCGCTGTTTGAGAATCGGGCAATTAAGGTCACTATCGAGATAAGTGCTCGGTGGTGCGGGCTGCTCAGGAATGACCTTCGGTACCGCAGGGGATACAGAGTGCTCGGTGTGATTGTCAGACATATGTTTACCCGATAAATGCGACCTGATAAAAAGACGCAGCCCATAAAAAAGCCGGCGGCTGCCGGCTTGTCATTATTACTCGTGCGTTATGATGTTGGGGATGGTGTCATCCTTTCGCAACGTCATTATTTCGCAGCCGTTATCGGTTACCACAATAGTATGCTCATACTGTGCCGACAAGCTGCGATCTTTAGTTTTTACCGTCCAGCCATCTTTCATGGTACGAATTCGGTAATCCCCTGCGTTGACCATAGGCTCAATGGTGAAAGCCATACCAGTTTGTAGGATTACGCCACCGTCGTCTGCATCGTAGTGCAGCACTTGTGGTTCTTCATGGAAACCTTCGCCAATACCGTGGCCACAATATTCACGCACCACAGAAAAGTTCTCTGCTTCCACAAATTTTTGGATCTCTTTACCCAGAGTGCGCAGGCGGATACCCGGTTTGACCATTTTGATTGCCAGGTACAGGCTCTCTTGAGTGACGCGGCACAGGCGCTCACCTAAAATGGTCGGTTTGCCGACGATAAACATTTTTGATGTATCGCCATGGAAACCGTCTTTAATAACAGTCACGTCGATATTGACGATGTCACCGTCTTTCAACACTTTCTCATCACTTGGAATGCCGTGACAAATAACTTCATTAATGGAAATACAAACCGATTTAGGAAAGCCGTGGTAACCCAGACAAGCAGAGATAGCCTGCTGATGGTTGGTGATATGATCGTGGCAGATACGATCGAGTTCACCAGTGGTTACCCCCGGTTTTACGTGAGGTTCAATGATCTCCAGCACTTCAGCAGCCAGGCGGCCAGCAACGCGCATTTTTTGAATATCTTCAGGTGTTTTTATTGAGATTGCCATGCAAAAGTGTCCGTAGGGGCTGTGAATACCAACCAGCCGCCGTAATATGAATAAGCAGGTAATAAATATCATATACCCTAAATAACCTGTCGCTAATGGTACCAGCCCTGCAATTAGCTGCCAAACTTTCGTTTGCAGTGACGACACTAAATGCAACAAAAGTTGGTGTGTTGCGGCTGTTTATGGTATAAAGCGCGCCGGCAAACCGCACTATTATGTTGTCGTTTCAGGTCCGATTTCAGGGCATGTCCTGATGGCAGGTAGCTGTTTAGCTGAGTAATACCAATCGCACTCATATGTGTAAATAACACACACGTGTCGACACATACGCCGGGGTGCCCTAAAGTTTTTGATGATTATCAATTTCTTATGGGGTCGGCGTTATGGGGCACGTGGAGGCATAACCCCAACTGATACTATAGAGGTTTTAATCATGGCAACTGTTTCCATGCGCGACATGCTCCAGGCCGGTGTTCACTTCGGTCACCAGACCCGTTACTGGAACCCGAAAATGAAGCCTTTCATCTTCGGCGCACGTAACAAAGTTCACATCATCAACCTGGAAAAGACCGTACCAATGTTCAACGAAGCTCTGGCTGAATTGAAAAAGATCTCTTCCCGTAAAGGTAAGATCTTGTTCGTTGGTACTAAACGCGCAGCAAGCGAAGCGGTAAAAGACGCTGCCAACAACTGCGACCAGTTCTTCGTGAACCATCGCTGGTTGGGCGGGATGCTGACTAACTGGAAAACTGTTCGTCAGTCCATCAAACGTTTGAAAGATTTGGAAATCCAGTCTCAAGACGGCACCTTTGACAAGCTGACCAAAAAAGAAGCGCTGATGCGTACTCGTGAACTGAACAAGCTGGAAAACAGCCTGGGCGGTATCAAAGACATGGGCGGTTTACCAGACGCTCTGTTTGTTGTTGATGCTGATCACGAACACATCGCTATCAAAGAAGCTAACAACCTGGGTATCCCGGTATTCTCTATCGTTGATACTAACTCCGATCCAGATGGCGTTGACTTCATCATCCCAGGTAACGATGACGCGATCCGTGCAGTTAAACTGTACCTGAACGCCGTTGCTACTGCCGTCACTGAAGGTCGTTCTCAAGATCTGGCCGTTCAAGCGGAAGAAAGCTTCGTAGAAGCTGAATAATAAGTCAGGCTCGTTGGAGCCCTTATTAACCAGGTATTGAAATATGTTGGTTAGGGGGCCTTTATAGGCCCCCTTTGCGTATCTAATGTGAGATCTTGTTTTCACAAGAGAACCGAGGAAATTTAAATGGTTGCTATTACCGCTGCTTTGGTAAAAGAACTGCGTGAGCGTACTGCCGCAGGCATGATGGAATGTAAAAAGGCGTTGGTTGAAGCTAACGGCGACATCGAGCTTGCCATCGACAATATGCGTAAATCTGGTCAGGCTAAAGCTGCTAAGAAAGCAGGCCGTATCGCTGCTGAAGGCATCATCCTGGCTCAACTTTCAGCCGACGGTAAGTTCGGTGTGATTCTGGAACTGAACTGCGAAACTGACTTTGTTGCTAAAGATGCTGGCTTCAAAGCATTTGGCGAAGAAGTTATCAACGCAGCTCTGGCTGACAAAATCACTAATATCGACGTTCTGAAAGCTAAGTTTGAAGAGCAACGCGCCAATCTGGTAGCTAAAATCGGCGAGAACATCAATATTCGTCGTATTGCTGCTCTGGAAGGCGATGTTCTGGGTACTTATCTGCACGGCGCTCGTATCGGCGTTATGGTTGCAGCAACTGGCGCTGATGAAGAGCTGGTTAAGCACATTGCTATGCACATTGCTGCAAGCAAACCAGAATATGTTAAGCCAGACGATGTTCCTGCTGAAGTTGTTGCTCGCGAGCACCAAATCCAGTTGGACATTGCTATCGAATCCGGCAAACCACGTGAAATTGCTGAGAAGATGGTTGAAGGCCGTATGCGTAAGTTCACCGGCGAAGTTTCTCTGACTGGTCAGAACTTCGTTATGGACCCAAGCAAAACCGTTGGTGATTTGTTGAAAGAGAACAAAGCTGACGTAACAAACTTCATCCGCTTCGAAGTGGGCGAAGGCATTGAGAAAGTTGAGACTGACTTTGCTGCTGAAGTTGCAGCAATGAGCAAACAGTCTTAATGCTAAAAATGGGGCCGCCAATCGGCGGTTCCATTTTATCCACTCGATACCCGTCATACTTCAAATTACAGGTGCGTTGACTGCTTTCGTTCACTTCAGTCACTTACTTATGTAAGCTTCTGAGGATTCGCTCAGTTGTCGTCTTCCTGCAACTCGAATTATTTAGGGTATAAGCTTAGTCCTGTCAGTTTTCAGCGCACGGTATTGCTTTGAACATTTGACGGTCAAGTTCCCAATATTTATTACTGCTGCTTAGGACAGAACACCATGGCAACCAATGCAAAACCCGTATATCAGCGTATCCTGCTTAAGCTTAGCGGCGAAGCCCTGCAAGGCGCGGAAGGTTTTGGTATCGACGCAAGCGTTTTGGATCGCATGGCTCAAGAAGTTAAAGAGCTGGTCGAATTGGGCATTCAGGTCGGTGTGGTCATTGGCGGTGGTAACCTATTCCGCGGTGCCGGTTTGGCACAGGCTGGGATGAACCGCGTAGTGGGCGACCACATGGGAATGCTGGCTACCGTAATGAACGGCCTGGCAATGCGAGATGCACTGCACCGTGCCTATGTGAACGCCCGCCTGATGTCTGCTATTCCACTTAATGGTGTGTGTGATAATTACAGTTGGGCTGAAGCTATCAGCTTGCTGCGTCATAACCGTGTGGTGATTTTTGCCGCAGGTACAGGTAACCCTTTCTTCACCACCGATTCCGCGGCCTGTCTGCGTGGTATCGAGATCGAAGCTGATGTGGTGCTGAAAGCGACGAAAGTTGATGGAGTTTACTCCGCAGATCCGGTTAAAAACCCTGACGCAACACTGTTTGAGCAGCTAACCTATCAGGATGTTCTGGAGCGCGAGCTAAAAGTTATGGATCTGGCGGCCTTCACTTTGGCCCGTGATCATAACTTGCCAATTCGTGTTTTCAATATGAACAAACCTGGCGCTCTGCGTCGCGTGGTGATGGGTGAGAATGAAGGGACGTTGATCACTAAAGAAGTGACAGCGATCGCTAAATAAGCGGCAGCCTGTATTGTCAGGGGCATGCGGCTTTCAGATATGCCCCCAATGCCTGCAACTGTTGGTTTGTATATTCACCGGCTATACTCATGCTATGGCCTGCCAAGTAACCAGTTTCCAAGGGTTCACAACGTGATTAACGAAATTAGAAAAGATACTGAAGTGCGTATGGAAAAATGCTTTGAAGCTTTCCAAAACCATATCAGTAAGATCCGTACCGGTCGTGCTTCTCCAAGTATTCTTGATGGCATTCAGGTTGAGTATTATGGCACTGCTACGCCATTGCGCCAGTTGGCTAACATTGTGGTTGAAGACTCCCGTACTCTGGCATTGACCGTGTTTGACCGCAGCCTTAGCGCCGCGGTTGAGAAAGCGATCATGACCTCCGATTTAGGGCTGAATCCTTCTTCCGCGGGTACCGTTATTCGTGTTCCACTGCCAGCATTGACAGAAGAGCGCCGTAAAGACTTGATCAAAGTTGTTCGTGCAGAAGCAGAGCAGGGCCGTGTATCGATTCGTAACGTGCGCCGTGATGCTAACGAAAAAGTGAAAGCTTTGCTGAAAGATAAAGAGATCAGTGAAGATGAAGACCGCCGTTCTCAGGATGATATCCAAAAACTGACCGATGCTTTTATCAAGAAAGTTGATACTGCATTAGCGGCTAAAGAAGCTGAGTTGATGGATTTCTAATTCTGACTGACAAAAAACAGAGCGTCGCTTAGGTGGCGCTTTGTTTTTAGCAGGATCACTATTTTGCCGATTCACTAGGTTAGTAGAGTCATGCGATATCGGCAGTAATACGCTATAAAATTGGGCCGAGGATATTTATTAGACCACCTGTTATTCGGGTCGGTTGCGCTCTCGCCTATCATAAAAACAGTTATTCAGAGCACTCTCATGAAGCAACTGACTATTCTTGGTTCTACTGGCTCCATCGGTAACAGCACTTTGGGTGTTGTCCGCGCTAATCCCGAATTATTCAACGTTACTGCACTTGTGGCTGGTCGCAATGTCGAGCAGATGGCAATGCAATGCCTCGAGTTTTCTCCTCGCTATGCCGCGATGTCAGATGAAATATCGGCCAAAGCGTTGCGCCAGTTATTGGCTGAGCACGGTTCGAAAACCGAAGTTTTTCATGGTGAAAAAGCGGCCGGTGAACTGGCTGCGTTAGACGATATTGATCAAGTGATGGCGGCAATTGTCGGTGTGGCAGGCCTGTCTTCAACGCTGGCGGCTATTCGTGCAGGTAAACAGGTATTACTGGCTAACAAAGAGTCACTGATTACCTGCGGCAAGCTTTTCATGGATGAAGTGAAACACAGCCATGCACAACTGCTGCCAATCGACAGCGAACATAATGCGATTTTTCAGAGTTTACCTGAGAAAATTCAGCGTAAACTAGGCTACTCTTCACTAAGTGAGAATGGCGTCTCGCGCATTATTTTAACTGGCTCGGGTGGCCCACTACGTGAAATACCTTTATCGCAATTTGCCGATGTCACACCAGATCAGGCTTGTGCTCATCCAAACTGGTCTATGGGGCGCAAAATTTCAGTCGACTCTGCGACTATGATGAATAAAGGGCTTGAATATATCGAGGCCCGTTGGTTATTTAATGCCAGCGCAGAGCAGGTAGAGGTTATTTTACATCCTCAATCTGTCATTCACTCGATGGTGCGTTATCACGATGGTAGTGTACTGGCCCAGATGGGGACCCCAGACATGCGTACCCCGATTGCACATGCGATGGCGTACCCAATGCGGGTTAATTCTGGTGTTGCACCACTCGATTTTTGCCAGATACGCGAACTGACGTTCGCTGCGCCGGATTATCAGCGTTATCCTTGCCTAAAATTGGCAATCGATGCTTCTAATGCAGGCCAGGCAGCAACGACGGCACTGAATGCCGCGAACGAAATATCCGTTATGGCATTTTTAGCTTCACGCATTCGTTTCACTGATATTGCAGCCATCAACCTTAGGGTTGTGGAACAGTTATCATTGGCTGAACCCACTAGTGTGGATGAGGTGCTGATCATTGATCGTCAAGCCCGTGATACGGCAGCTCAAGCAATAGAAAAATTGAATCATTAAGTTGTATTGGCTGTTTTGGGAATTTGTTAGGGCAAGGCTGAGATGGTATAGTCTGCACCGTCAATAGATAGATAGACTGTTGATTAGTGGCCCAATAGGTATTTAAACCGTCTATTTTGGCTGTCACTTAAGAAGCCGTGACTTGGTACACGGCTTTTTTTGTGGGCTTACTGCCTAATGTTCGGGACGAACAATTGATTTATTGAGGAAATGAGTTCGCATTATGTCGTCTGTAAATGAAGATAGGGCTAACTTGTGCCCCCTGATTCCGCGTCATGTCGCTATCATTATGGATGGTAATGGGCGTTGGGCTAAAAATCGGGGTAAATTAAGGGTCTTCGGTCATAAAGCGGGAGTGAAATCAGTTCGTCGTGCAGTAAGTTTTGCTGCCAATCATCATTTGGATGCGCTCACGCTTTATGCTTTCAGTAGTGAAAACTGGAATCGCCCTGCTCAGGAAGTCACCGCTCTGATGGAGCTTTTTGTTCGTGCGCTGGACAGTGAAGTAAAAAGTCTGCATAAACATAATGTTCGTTTATCTGTTATTGGTGATATCAGTCGATTTAGTGAACGTTTACAACAACGGATCCGTCGCTCAGAAGCGCTAACTGCCGACAATGACGGTCTGAAACTCAACATCGCTGCCAATTATGGTGGCCGTTGGGATATTATTCAGGGTGTGCGCCATCTAGCTGAGCAAGTACAGCAAGGTGAGTTGCAGCCCACAGATATCAGTGAAGAATCGCTAAACTCGCATATCTGCCTGCATGAGCAATCTGAGGTGGATTTAGTGATCAGAACCGGTGGTGAACATCGCATCAGTAATTTTTTGTTATGGCAAATTGCCTATGCTGAACTTTACTTTACTGATGTACTCTGGCCTGATTTTGATGAACATGTCTTTGAAGGTGCGCTGAATGCATTTGCACAACGCGAGCGTCGCTTCGGGGGAACTACACCTATCGATGCCACTGCATCCTAGGGGGAACTTTTGCTGAAGTATCGTCTCATAACTGCTTTGATTTTGATTCCGGTTGTCATTGGTGCCCTGTTCCTGCTTCCGCCGGTTGGTTTTGCTATTGTTACTCTCTTTGTCTGTATGCTTGCAGCCTGGGAGTGGGGGCAATTAGCTGGGTTCGCCAGTCGTTCTCAGCGTATTTGGTTAGCCATACTTTGTGGTTTTCTACTGATCTCAATGCTGCTTAGCCTTCCTGCCTATCAGCATTCTGCTCATCTACCACAAGTGAGTGTCCCTCTCTGGCTCTCTATGGGCTGGTGGGTCGCAGCATTGCTGTTGGTGCTTACTTACCCACGCTCTGCGGCGTTGTGGCGCGATTCACGTCTGTTACGTATAATTTTCGGCGTTCTGACTATTGTTCCCTTTTTCTGGGGCATGGTGGCATTACGTCAGTATGGTTATGAGCAGAACCACCATATCGGCGCCTGGTGGCTGCTGTATGTGATGCTTTTGGTATGGGGTGCGGATTCTGGCGCTTACATGTTTGGTAAATTATTCGGTAAACATAAATTAGCGCCTAAAGTATCACCAGGTAAAACCTGGGAAGGATTAATTGGCGGTTTACTGACATCAGCTCTGATATCATGGTTGTTCGGTCGTTATGCTCCGTTGGATATCATCCCGGAAAAACTGTTAATCTGTTCCGTGGTGGCTGCATTGGCCTCAGTACTTGGCGATTTGACCGAAAGTATGTTTAAACGTGAAGCGGGAATCAAAGACAGTGGTCATCTGATTCCTGGTCATGGTGGGATACTGGATCGTATCGATAGCCTGACCGCAGCTGTGCCGGTATTTGCCTGCTTAATGCTGTTAGTGTTTTAATCCGTCACTGACGGGGAGTTTAGGGAATATGATGAGCATACTCTGGAGCCTGGCCGCGTTTATTATCGCACTGGGGATCTTAATTACAGTGCATGAGTTCGGTCACTTTTGGGTGGCGCGGCGCTGTGGTGTCCGTGTCGAACGCTTTTCGATTGGTTTCGGTAAAGCGCTGTGGCGTCGGACGGATCGTCAAGGTACCGAGTATGTTATCGCCCTTATCCCGCTGGGCGGCTATGTTAAGATGCTAGATGAGCGTGTTGAAGCTGTTGCTCCTGAGCTTCGTCATCAATCTTTTAATAATAAAACTGTTTTGCAACGCGCGGCAATCGTCAGCGCGGGCCCTATTGCCAACTTCCTTTTTGCTGTCATTGCTTACTGGCTGGTGTTTATCATTGGTGTGCCAAGTGTGCGCCCGGTAGTGGGTGACATTTCGCCACAATCCATTGCTGCACAAGCCAATATTTCTCCAGGAATGGAACTTAAGTCTGTAGATGGTATCGAAACGCCTGACTGGGATTCTGTTCGTTTGGCCCTCGTCGGCAAAATCGGTGATAAACAAACACAGGTGGGTGTGGCACCATTTGGTTCTGCTAATGTGGTGCAAAAGACACTGGATCTACAACAGTGGCAGTTCGAGCCTGATAAGCAAGATCCTGTCGTGGCGTTGGGTATTATTCCACGAGGCCCGCAGATTGAATCTGTCTTGGCTGAAGTTCAAACCGGGTCTGCGGCACAAAAGGCAGGTTTACAAGCAGGGGATAGGATAGTTAAAGTTGGTGGTCAGCCACTGGATCGTTGGCAAACATTTGTTTTACAGGTTCGTGATAACCCCGGTAAGCCACTGGTGTTAGATATTGAAAGGGGTGGTACCCCCTTGTCTTTAACCTTAATACCAGATACAAAATCGGTTGGAGAAAACCGCAATGAAGGTTTTGCGGGTGTAGTGCCGAAAGTTATACCGCTTCCGGATGAATATAGAACGATTCGCCAATATGGCCCGTTCACGGCACTCTACCAAGCTGGGGATAAAACCTGGCAGTTGATGCGGTTGACGGTAGGCATGTTGGGTAAACTGATTACTGGTGATGTTAAACTGAATAACTTGAGTGGCCCGATATCTATTGCACAAGGCGCTGGGGTTTCAGCTGAGTACGGATTGGTGTATTACCTGATGTTTTTGGCACTAATCAGTGTCAACTTGGGCATTATCAATTTGTTCCCGTTACCGGTATTAGATGGTGGACATCTGCTCTTCCTGGCGATAGAAAAGCTGAAGGGTGGGCCGGTTTCTGAGCGAGTACAGGACTTCAGTTATCGCATCGGCTCGATTTTGCTGGTGTTATTAATGGGGCTTGCACTTTTCAATGATTTCTCCCGTCTTTAACGGCTGGGGATAGGTTAGGAAGAACGCATAACAACGATGGCGATGAAAAAGTTGCTCATAGCGTCGCTGCTGTTTGGCAGCGCCACCGTATACGGTGCAGACGGGTTCGTAGTGAAAGATATTCATTTCGAAGGCCTGCAACGGGTCGCCGTCGGTGCGGCGTTACTTAATATGCCGGTTCGCGTAGGCGATACCGTCAGTGATGATGACATCGGTAAAACTATCCGTGCGTTGTTTGCTACAGGCAACTTCGAGGACGTTCGTGTCCTGCGCGATGGTGATACGCTGATTGTTCAAGTCAAAGAACGCCCAACGATTGCCAGCATCACTTTCTCCGGTAACAAAGCGGTGAAAGATGACATGCTTAAGCAGAATCTGGAAGCCTCTGGCGTCCGGGTTGGCGAAGCCCTGGACCGTACCACTATATCCAGCATTGAAAAAGGACTCGAAGACTTCTACTACAGTGTGGGTAAATACAGCGCTTCAGTGAAGGCTGTTGTTACACCGCTACCGCGTAATCGTGTTGATATCAAACTGGTCTTTACCGAAGGTGTCTCTGCAAAAATTCAGCAGATTAACATCGTAGGTAACCACAGTTTCACAACTGATGAGCTTATCTCACGCTTCCAATTGCGTGATGAAGTGCCATGGTGGAACGTGGTTGGTGATCGTAAATATCAGAAGCAGAAGCTAGCCGGTGATCTCGAAATCTTGCGCAGCTTCTACTTAGATCGCGGTTACGCCCGATTTAATATCGATTCTACTCAGGTGAGTTTGACGCCAGATAAAAAAGGCATCTATATCACCATCAACATTACCGAAGGCGATCAATACAAGCTTAATAGCGTTGTTGTGAGCGGTAATCTTGCAGGGCATCAATCTGAAGCGGATAAGCTGGCAGCGATTGAACCGGGTGAATTGTTTAACGGCAGTAAAGTCACACGCATTGAAGAAGACATCAAGAAGATGTTGGGCCGCTATGGCTATGCTTATCCGCGTGTGGTCTCTCAACCAGAAATTAACGATGCTGATAAAACAGTCAAACTGCATATCAACGTAGATGCGGGTAACCGTTTCTATGTCCGCAATGTTCGTTTCGAAGGTAATGACACCAGTAAAGACTCCGTATTGCGCCGTGAAATGCGCCAGATGGAAGGTGCATGGTTGGGTAATGATCAGGTCGAAGCGGGCAAAGAACGTTTAAACCGTCTGGGCTATTTCGAAACCGTTGATGTTGAAACTCAACGTGTTCCAGGAACTGCTGATCAGGTCGATGTCACTTATAAAGTCAAGGAACGCAATACCGGTAGTTTAAACTTTGGTATTGGTTACGGCACAGAAAGTGGTGTCAGCTTCCAGGTTGGGGTTCAGCAAGATAACTGGTTGGGTACTGGTAATACCGTCGGTATTAATGGTACGAAGAACGACTATCAGACTTATGCTGAATTTACCTTAACTGACCCTTACTTCACCGTTGATGGTGTAAGTCTGGGCGGGCGTATCTTCTATAATGATTTTAAAGCAGATAACGCAGACCTGTCTGGCTATACCAACAGCAGTTATGGTATTGACGGTACTTTAGGCTTCCCAATTAATGAGAATAACTCATTACGGGTTGGTTTAGGTTACGTCCATAACTCCCTGTCTGACATGGAACCACAAGTCGCGATGTGGCGATATCTTGACTCTGTTGGTCAAGATCCTAATCTGACTGATCGTGCCAGCTTCACAGCGGATGACTTCACACTGAATCTGGGTTGGACTTATAACAACCTTGACCGTGGTTTCTTCCCAACGTCAGGGGTTAAATCATCAGTTAATACCAAAGTGACGGTACCTGGCTCTGATAACGAGTTCTATAAAATCACTTTCGATACATCTGCTTACCAACCGTTAGATGAAGATCATTCATGGGTGCTCTTAGGCCGTGGTCGCTTGGGTTATGGCGACGGTATCGGTTCGAAAGAGATGCCATTCTATGAGAACTTCTATGCCGGTGGTTCCAGCACTGTCCGTGGTTTCCGATCAAATAATATCGGTCCTAAAGCGGCATACTATAATGCTAATGGGACCATCAGAGATTCAACCGATGCGGTTGGTGGTAACGCGATGGCGGTGGCCAGTTTAGAACTGATTACACCGACGCCGTTTATCAGTGAAAAATACTCAAACTCTGTACGGACCTCCTTCTTCATTGACTCAGGTACTGTATGGGATACTAACTGGGAAAATACCGCACTGACGCGTGCTGCTGGTGTACCTGATTACAGTAAGGCGAGTAATATTCGTGTGTCTGCCGGTGTGTCATTACAATGGATGTCGCCATTGGGTCCATTAGTGTTCTCATATGCTAAACCGGTTAAAGATTACGAAGGTGATAAGTCAGAGCAATTCCAGTTTAACATTGGTAAGACTTGGTAATTGATTGGCAAAGTAGTTCTGAATTTTAAAGACAGCACTGGTAGTTGAAATAACCTAAGGTAGCGCTAGTGAGTTTGGCGCTATTTTAGGCACTATTCAGTATTAAGTGCACTTCAAGGTGTCTCTGACACAAACGGGTAATGGTAAGGAGTTTATAGTGAAAAAGTGGTTGTGTGCCGCAGGTCTTGGTTTAGCATTGGCAGCTTCTGCCAGCGTTCAAGCCGCTGACAAGATTGCTATTGTTAACGTTTCCAGCATTTTCCAACAATTACCTGCGCGTGAAACCGTAGCTAAGCAGCTGGAGAATGAATTCAAAGGCCGTGCAACCGAACTGCAAGGAATGGAGCGCGACCTGCAAACTAAAATGCAGAAGCTGCAACGTGACGGTTCTACCATGAAAGCCAGTGATCGTACCAAGCTGGAAAGCGACGTAATGAAACAGCGTGAAACTTTCTCTACTAAAGCCCAGGCTTTTGAGCAAGATAATCGCCGTCGTCAGATGGAAGAGCGTAACAAAATTCTGAGCCGTATTCAGGATGCTGTTAAATCTGTTGCTAGCAAAGGTGGTTATGATGTGGTGATTGATGCAAATGCTGTTGCATATGCAGACCCTTCTAAAGATATCACTGCTGACGTGCTGAAACAGGTTAAATAAAACATGCCTTCAATTCGACTGGCTGATTTAGCTCAGCAGTTGGATGCACAGGTGTACGGTGATGGCGATCTCGTCATCACCGGCATCGCTTCTATGCATTCCGCCGAGCCTTCGCAAATCACGTTTTTGTCAAATAGCCGCTATCAAGAACAACTCGCTACTTGTAATGCAGGTGCGGTGGTATTGACTGAGGCTGACTTACCTTTCTGTAAATCTGCAGCTCTAGTGGTTAAAAATCCGTATTTAACCTATGCACGTATGGCTCAGATAATGGATACCACACCTCAACCGGCCCAGGATATTGCACCGAGTGCAGTTATCGCTCCACTGGTAACGTTGGGAGAGAAGGTTTCTATCGGTGCAAATGCAGTGATAGAGTCCGGTGTTGTGCTAGGCGATAATGTGGTTATCGGTGCTGGCTGCTTTATTGGCAAGAATACTCACATTGGTGCTGGTAGCCGTTTGTGGGCCAATGTTTCCGTTTATCATGAAGTTGTTATTGGGCAGAACTGCTTGATTCAATCCGGTACGGTCATTGGTGCAGATGGTTTTGGTTATGCAAATGATCGTGGTAATTGGATAAAAATTCCACAGCTCGGTTCAGTGCATATTGGTGACCGTGTTGAGATTGGCGCTTGTACCACGATTGACCGTGGTGCACTAGATAATACCATTATTGGTAATGGCGTCATCATTGATAACCAATGTCAGATTGCACATAACGTTGTGATTGGCGACAATACCGCAGTTGCGGGTGGTGTTATCATGGCAGGCAGTCTGAAAGTTGGCCGCTATTGTATGATAGGCGGCGCGAGTGTGATCAATGGTCATATGGAGATTTGTGACAAAGTCACCATCACCGGAATGGGAATGGTGATGCGCCCAATCACTGAACCTGGGTTATACTCCTCCGGCATTCCGTTACAACCAAATAAAGTTTGGCGCAAGACCGCTGCTTTAGTGATGAATATCGATGGAATTAATAAACGCTTAAAAGCTATTGAGCGTAAAATCGATAAAGAGTAGTCACTCAAGACTGATACTCTGAGTCAATAATTAAGCTTATTGGCAAGTGATGCCAAAAGTAGATACTTAAAGAAATTGGTGTCGCAGCCTGACAAAATAAATCAATCTTGATGAACTTATGTGGTCAAGTGATTCAGGTAAATACGTGCAGTTACGCCGTTGTTGCGTCAAGTTCGAAGGGTATACAGAGTTCCTAATTTGCGGCCTGCCTAATGCCTCCCTTTTGGGGCAGTGCAGGCCGTGTTGTTGATAGCATTAGTTTTTTAGACAGGAAGAGTATTTTGACTACTGACACTCATACTCTGCATATTGAAGAGATTTTGGATCTACTCCCGCACCGTTTTCCGTTCTTGCTGGTAGATCGTGTCCTTGATTTCGAAGAAGGAAAATTTCTGCGTGCAGTGAAGAACGTCTCTTTCAACGAGCCATTTTTCCAAGGCCATTTCCCGGGTAAACCTATCTTCCCAGGCGTGCTGATTTTAGAGGCGATGGCGCAGGCGACCGGTATCTTGGCATTTAAAAGCCGCGGTAAACTTGAGCCGGGTGAACTTTATTATTTTGCTGGCATTGATGAAGCTCGCTTCAAACGTCCGGTAGTGCCTGGTGATCAAATGATCATGGAAGTTCAGTTCGTTAAAGAACGCCGTGGTCTGACCCGTTTTACTGGTGTTGCGAAAGTCGATGGTGAAATCGTCTGTACTGCCACGATGATGTGTGCTCGTAGCAGACCAGTAACCCCACCAGCAGAAGCTGTTGTTGCAAAGTCTGTTGTTGTCGAACCCGCAGTTAAGGAGTCCTGATACGTGATTGACAAAACCGCCATTATCCATCCAAGTTCTATCGTCGAAGAAGGTGCCATTATTGGTGCCGGCGTTCGTATTGGCCCCTTCTGCTTTGTCGGATCTCAGGTGGAAATTGGCGCTGGCACGGAACTGAAATCCCATGTCGTCGTTAATGGTGTAACCAAGATTGGCTGTGACAATCAGATTTACCAATTTGCCTCCATTGGTGAGGCGAATCAGGATCTGAAATATGCAGGCGAGCCTACTCGCGTTGAGATCGGTTCGCGTAACCGTATCCGTGAAAGCGTATCTATCCACCGTGGTACGGTCCAAGGTGGTGGATTAACTAAAGTAGGCAGCGACAATTTGCTGATGATTAATGCCCATATCGCCCATGACTGTATCATTGGTGATCGTTGCATTCTTGCGAACAATGCAACTTTGGGTGGTCATGTGGAAATTGACGATTTTGCCATCATTGGCGGAATGACGGCTATCCATCAATTCTGCGTGATTGGTGCGCATGTGATGGTGGGCGGTTGTTCAGGCGTTGCTCAGGATGTGCCTCCTTATGTCATTGCTCAGGGCAACCATGCAACACCATTTGGTATCAATATTGAAGGGTTAAAACGTCGCGGTTTTGACAAAGAATCACTTCATGCGATCCGTAATGCTTACAAGTTGTTGTACCGCAGTGGTCGGACGCTGGATGAAGTGAAACCAGAAATTGCCGAATTGGCGGAGCAGGTTCCGGCGGTTAAGGCATTCAGTGATTTCTTTGCGCGCTCTACTCGCGGCATTATTCGCTAACTTATGCAAAATAGCCCATTAGCTGTTGATTGTCCGTCGAATACCGGGCGTCCTTTAACTATCGGTTTAGTCGCCGGAGAAACTTCTGGCGACATCTTAGGCGCTGGGTTGATTCGTGCGCTGAAAGCTCAGGTTCCCGATGCCCGCTTTGTTGGTGTTGCTGGGCCGTTGATGCAAGCTGAGGGATGTGAAGCCTGGTATGAGATGGAAGAGTTGGCAGTGATGGGCGTTGTTGAAGTATTAGAACGCTTGCCACGGTTACTCAAGATCCGCAAAGATCTGACCCAACGCTTTAGTGAACTCTCCCCAGATGTTTTCGTGGGTATCGATGCGCCTGATTTCAATATCACCCTCGAAGGGCGTTTGAAACAGCGTGGCATCCGAACCATTCATTATGTCAGCCCCTCTGTTTGGGCCTGGCGACAAAAACGCGTTTTCAAAATTGGTAAAGCGACCGATATGGTGTTGGCTTTTCTTCCTTTTGAAAAAGCGTTTTACGATCGTTTCAATGTTCCATGTCGCTTTATTGGTCATACCATGGCTGATGCCATGCCTTTAATCCCTGATAAGCAAGCGGCAAGAACAGAATTGGGGATTGCGTTACATGCGCCATGTCTGGCCCTGTTGCCGGGTAGTCGCCATTCAGAAGTGGAAATGCTCAGTGCCGATTTTCTGCGTACTGCTGCCATCTTGAGGCAACAGCTGCCTGAGCTGGAAGTGCTGGTTCCATTGGTTAACAGCAAGCGTCGTGAGCAGTTCGAACGAATTAAAGCTGAAATTGCCCCTGACTTATCCGTCCATTTATTAGATGGCAATGCCCGGGTGGCGATGATTGCCAGTGATGCTACCTTGCTCGCCTCGGGCACTGCGGCGTTGGAATGCATGTTGGCTAAATGCCCCATGGTGGTAGGTTATCGTATGAAACCCTTCACTTTCTGGTTAGCAGAACGATTAGTTAAAACACCTTATGTCTCATTACCGAATCTGTTGGCAGGCGAAGAGCTGGTGACAGAATTGTTGCAGCAAGAGTGCCAACCACAAACATTAGCCGATGCATTGTTACCGCTATTACAAGGTGGTGATGCAGTTGAGGCGTTAAAAGAACGTTTCCTGATTTTGCATCAGAGCATCCGTTGTGGCGCGGATGAACAGGCAGCACAGGCGGTATTGGAGTTAGCAGGTCGATGACAGATATTTTTATATACCCGCAGGCGAATTTTATTGCCGGTGTGGATGAAGTTGGCCGTGGCCCATTAGTGGGGGCTGTTGTCACTGCGGCGGTTATTCTCGATCCGACACGGCCAATTGTCGGTTTGGCAGACTCGAAAAAACTGAGTGAGAAGCGGCGTCTATCACTTTATGACGAAATTACGGATAAGGCCCTGTCCTGGAGCCTTGGTCGCGCTGAGCCAGAAGAGATTGATCACCTAAATATATTGCATGCAACAATGCTGGCAATGCAAAGAGCGGTAGCAGGATTACATATCACACCCGATTATGTGTTGATTGATGGTAATCGCTGTCCAAAACTGGCGATGCCGTCATTAGCCGTTGTAAAAGGGGACAGCCGAGTTGCAGAGATCAGTGCCGCCTCTATTCTGGCTAAAGTGACCCGTGATCGTGAAATGACTGAACTGGATCTCATTTTCCCCGAGTATGGTTTTGCGCAGCACAAAGGCTACCCGACAGCATTCCACCTGGAGCGGCTGGCAGCACTAGGCGCAACTGAGCACCATCGGCGCAGCTTTGGCCCGGTTAAGCGCGTGCTAGGGCTGATATAAGCCGGTATTGTCGCTGAAAGACACTCATAGTTATGATGCCCTCAGACACTCTGTTCTGCGGGTGTGATTCAATCCACTAATTTCTGGTATCTGGATATGGCCGAACCTCGTTTTGTCCACCTGCGTGTTCACAGCGATTACTCCATGATCGATGGATTAGCCAAGATTGGACCCTTGGTGAAGAGAGCTGCTGCATTAGGTATGCCCGCTCTGGCCATTACTGACTTCACTAACCTTTGTGGTTTGGTGAAATTCTACGGTAGCGCCCACGGTGCTGGGATTAAACCCATCATTGGCGCAGATTTCTACGTGCAAAGTGAAATCTTGGGTGATGAGTTGGCTCACCTTACTGTGTTGGCACGCAATAATGAAGGTTATCAAAACCTTACCTTATTGATCTCCGAAGCTTATCAACGTGGTTATGGCGCAGCTGGTCCGATAATTGATCGCGATTGGCTGATCAAGCATAAAGAGGGGCTGATTCTGCTATCCGGTGGCCGGATGGGGGATGTCGGCAAGTTTATGCTGCGCGGTAATCAGACTCAGGTTGATCAGTGTCTTGAGTTTTATCAAGAGCATTTCCCTGACAGTTACTATTTGGAGCTAATCCGTACCGGTCGGCCAGACGAAGAGAACTATCTTCATGCGGCAGTCGCGCTAGCGACTGAGCGCGGCCTGCCAGTTGTTGCGACCAATGATGTGCGTTTTATCGTTGAGTCTGACTTTGACGCCCATGAGATCCGCGTTGCTATTCATGACGGTTTTACATTGGTTGATCCTAAGCGGCCTAAAAATTATAGTCCTCAGCAGTTTATGCGCGATGAAGAACAGATGTGTGAGCTGTTCGCGGATATTCCTGAAGCGCTGCTCAACAGTGTTGAAATAGCCAAACGTTGTAACGTCACCATCCGCCTTGGGGAATACTTTCTACCGCAGTTCCCTACCGGTGAGATGAGCACGGAAGATTTTTTGGTAGAAAAATCAAAGCAAGGTTTGGAAGAACGGTTGGAATTCCTCTTCCCCGACTCGCAAGTGCGGGCGCAAAAACGGCCAGAGTATGACGAGCGGCTCGATATTGAGCTAAAAGTTATCAACCAGATGGGATTCCCTGGTTACTTCTTGATAGTAATGGAATTTATCCAGTGGTCTAAAGATAATGGTGTTCCGGTAGGGCCAGGGCGAGGCTCAGGTGCAGGCTCTCTGGTGGCATATGCGCTCAAGATTACCGATCTGGATCCGCTGGAATTTGACCTGCTGTTCGAACGTTTTCTCAACCCTGAACGTGTATCAATGCCCGACTTCGACGTTGACTTCTGTATGGAGAAACGTGATCTGGTGATTGAACATGTGGCCGAAATGTATGGACGCGATGCAGTTTCTCAGATTATTACCTTCGGTACGATGGCTGCCAAAGCGGTTATCCGCGATGTGGGTCGCGTGCTGGGCCACCCTTATGGTTTTGTCGATCGTATCTCAAAATTGGTGCCACCAGATCCTGGAATGACGCTGGAAAAAGCCTTTGCCGCTGAACCGCAACTTCCTGAAATTTATGAAGCCGATGAAGAGGTTAGGGCGCTGATTGATATGGCGCGTAAGCTGGAGGGGGTAACACGTAACGCTGGGAAACACGCCGGTGGGGTGGTTATTGCTCCGACCAAAATTACTGATTTTGCACCGCTATATTGTGATGCGGAAGGCAAAAACCCGGTTACTCAGTTCGATAAAAATGATGTGGAATATGCCGGTCTGGTGAAGTTCGACTTCCTCGGTTTGCGTACGCTAACTATCATTAATTGGGCGCTGGAGATGATCAATGCCAAGCGCGCCAAAACTGGGCTAGAACCGATAGATATCGCCTCTATTCCGCTGGAAGATAAGCAAAGCTTCGATATGCTGCAACGTTCGGAAACGACAGCAGTATTCCAGCTTGAATCCCGAGGTATGAAGGATCTTATCAAGCGGCTGAAGCCAGACTGCTTCGAGGATATGATAGCTCTGGTGGCATTATTCCGCCCCGGTCCGCTGCAATCAGGGATGGTAGATAACTTTATTGACCGTAAACATGGTCGTGAAGCACTGTCCTATCCTGATATCGAATGGCAACATGAATCCCTGAAGCCTGTACTGGAGCCGACCTATGGCATCATCCTGTATCAGGAACAGGTTATGCAGATTGCGCAGGTTCTGTCTGGTTACTCCCTTGGCGGCGCGGATATGTTGCGTCGAGCTATGGGTAAGAAAAACCCAGCAGAGATGGCAAAACAGCGTTCGGTATTCGAAGATGGGGCCAAAAGTCAGGGCGTTGACGGTGAATTGGCGATAAAAATCTTTGACTTGGTAGAGAAGTTTGCCGGTTATGGTTTTAACAAATCTCACTCCGCTGCTTATGCTTTGGTGTCCTACCAGACGTTGTGGTTAAAAGCACATTATCCGGCTGAATTTATGGCTGCGGTAATGACCGCCGATATGGATAACACCGATAAAGTCGTTGGCCTGGTTGATGAATGTTGGCGTATGGGGCTGAAGATTCTGCCACCAGAAATTAACAGTGGCCTGTATCACTTCCATGTAAATGATGAGGGTGAAATTGTTTACGGGATTGGTGCTATCAAGGGGGTTGGTGAGGCGCCGATCGACGCGATACTGGAGGCGCGTAAAGAGGGCGGTCACTTCAAAGATTTGTTTGATTTATGTGCCCGCGTCGATACGAAAAAGCTGAATCGGCGGATATTAGAAAAGTTAATCATGTCCGGTGCTTTTGACCGTTTGGGGCCGCACCGTGCCGCATTAATGAGCTCCTTAGGCGAAGCGTTAAAAGCCGCAGACCAACATGCGAAAGCAGAGGCCATTGGTCAGGCCGATATGTTTGGCGTATTGGCTGATGCACCTGAGCAGGTTGAGCAATCTTATGCTAATGTGCCGCGGTGGCAGGAACAAATTGTTTTAGACGGTGAGCGGGAAACGCTGGGGTTATACCTAACCGGCCACCCGATTACTCAATATCTAAAGGAAATCGAACGTTATGCTGGCGGGCTGCGTTTGAAAGATATGCATCCGACGGATCGGGGCAAAATGACCACTGCGGTAGGGCTGGTAATCGCTGCAAGGGTTATGGTAACAAAACGCGGGAATCGCATTGGTATTTGTACTTTGGATGACCGCTCCGGGCGTCTGGAGGTGATGCTATTCACCGATGCATTGGAAAAATATCAGCATTTATTGGAAAAAGACCGTATCCTGATAGCCACTGGACAGGTCAGCTTTGATGACTTTAGTGGTGGACTTAAAATGACCGCCCGTGAGTTAATGGACATCAGTGAAGCTCGTGAAAAATATGCCCGTGGGCTTGCTATATCGCTGACCGACAGGCAAATTGATGACCAGCTTTTGAACCGTCTCCGTCAGTCGTTGGAACCCCATCGAGCGGGGACGATCCCAGTGCATCTTTATTACCAACGGGAAGATGCTCGCGCCCGGCTGCGGTTTGGAGCCACATGGCGCGTGACGCCCACCGATCGCTTATTGATAGATTTGCGAACGCTGGTAGGTAATGAGCAGGTGGAACTGGAATTTGACTAAAATAGGAATGCTATGAGTCTGAATTTTCTTGATTTTGAACAGCCGATTGCAGAGCTGGAAGCGAAAATTGACTCGCTGACTGCAGTCAGCCGTCAAGACGAAAAATTAGATATTAATCTGGATGAAGAGGTCCAGCGTCTGCGTGAGAAAAGTGTTGAGCTGACGCGGAAAATTTTCTCGGACCTCGGCGCATGGCAGATTGCCCAACTGGCACGCCACCCTCGTCGTCCTTATACCCTGGATTATATCGCTAATATCTTTACTGATTTCGAAGAACTGGCGGGTGATCGCGCTTATGCCGACGACAAAGCTATTGTCGGTGGTATTGCTCGTCTGGATGGTCGCCCGGTGATGATCATTGGTCATCAAAAAGGCCGTGAAACCAAAGAAAAAATTCGCCGTAACTTTGGTATGCCAGCGCCTGAAGGTTATCGTAAGGCACTGCGTCTGATGGAGATGGCTGAGCGCTTTAAGCTGCCAATCATTACTTTCATTGATACACCGGGGGCATATCCTGGTGTTGGCGCAGAAGAGCGTGGTCAATCTGAAGCCATCGCACGTAACCTGCGTGAGATGTCACGCCTGAGTGTTCCTATCGTTTGTACCGTTATTGGTGAAGGTGGCTCAGGCGGCGCATTAGCCATTGGTGTTGGCGATAAAGTGAATATGCTGCAATACAGCACCTATTCCGTTATCTCCCCAGAGGGCTGTGCATCTATTCTGTGGAAAAGTGCTGATAAAGCACCGTTAGCCGCAGAGGCCATGGGTATTACGGCTCATCGTCTGAAAGAATTAAAGATGATTGACTCGGTTATCCCTGAACCTTTAGGCGGCGCACACCGTGATTACATCACTATTGCTGCTGCTTTGAAGGCGCAACTGTTGGCTGATCTTAGTGATCTGGATGTTTTGAATGACGAAGAATTATTGAATCGTCGTTATCAGCGTCTGATGAATTACGGTTATTGCTGATTAAGCATGCCCGATTTATTGGGCATCGCAGAGAGATATTGAAATCCGGCTCATATATTATGAGCCGGATTTTTTACTTATAGATTCTGAGTTATAATATCTAACCCCATAATAATTTTGGCAAAAATTTAATTTCATGTTGTTATAGGTAATTGGCGAACAATATGAGGATTCACCGATGAATATCATCGCAATCATGGGGCCGATGGGGGTTTACTACAAAGATGAACCTATTCGTGAGTTAAACGATGCCCTGCTGGCTAAAGGTTTTCAGTTGATCTACCCTCAGGATCGTGGTGATCTGCTTAAACTGATCGAGCATAATGCGCGGATTATTGGTGTGATTTTCGATTGGGACCAGCACAGTAATGAGCTTTGCACTGAAATTAATGATCTGAACGAATATCTCCCACTTTACGCATTTATCAATACGACCTCCTCATTGGATGTCAGTTTGAATGAAATGCGCATGGCTCTTTATTTCTTTGAATATACGTTAAATGCGGCAGATGATATTGCCCAGCATATTGAACAATATACCGCTGAGTATATGGATAGCATCACTCCGCCGCTAACCAAGGCGTTATTTAATTACGTCAAAGAAGGGAAATATACCTTCTGTACGCCGGGGCATATGGCGGGGACGGCATTTCAAAAAAGCCCGGTAGGCAGCTTATTCTATGATTTCTTTGGTGCTAATACCCTCAAGGCTGATGTGTCGATTTCAGTGACTGAACTCGGATCACTATTAGACCACAGTGGCCCGCATCTGGAAGCCGAAGAGTATATTGCCCGTACTTTCAATGCTGAGCAGAGTTATATGGTGACGAACGGGACATCAACGGCAAATAAAATCATTGGCATGTATTCGTCCCCTTCGGGCAGTACGGTATTGATTGACCGTAATTGTCATAAGTCTCTGACACATCTTTTGATGATGACCAATATCATTCCGCTATATTTGCGCCCGGCCCGTAATGCTTACGGTATTTTGGGCGGCATCCCGCAGCACGAATTTACGCGCGAATCTATTACTGAGAAAATTGCACAAACCAAGAATGCCAGCTGGCCAGTGCATGCGGTGATAACGAACTCGACCTATGATGGGCTGCTCTATAATACTGATTATATTAAGCAGACACTGGACGTCCCTTCAATTCACTTTGATTCCGCCTGGGTGCCTTATACCAATTTCCATGAGATTTATGAAGGGAAAAGTGGCATGAGCGGGGAACGGATTGCGGGTAAAGTTTTCTATGAAACGCAATCGACACATAAATTGTTGGCCGCATTCTCTCAAGCTTCGATGATTCATATTAAAGGTGATTATAATGAAGGCACTTTTAACGAAGCTTATATGATGCATACCACCACCTCTCCGAATTACGGCATTGTGGCATCAATGGAAACTGCCGCAGCAATGATGCGTGGTAAACCGGGCAGGCGCATGATTATGCGCTCCATTGAGCGTGCGATGCATTTTCGCAAAGAAGTTCGCCGTTTACGTTCACAAAGTGACAACTGGTTCTTTGATGTCTGGCAGCCAGAAGATATTGACGAAATAGCCTGTTGGCCGTTGCAACCGGGGCAAAAGTGGCATGGCTTTAGTAATGCGGATGCAGACCATATGTATCTGGATCCGATCAAAGTGACCATCCTGACGCCGGGTATGAGCAGTGAAGGGGAACTTGAAGACGAAGGGATCCCTGCGGCATTAGTCGCTAAATTTCTCGATGAACGCGGCATCGTGGTAGAGAAAACCGGGCCATATAATTTGCTGTTCCTGTTCAGTATTGGTATTGATAAAACCAAGGCGATGAGCTTATTGCGCGGCCTAATGGAGTTTAAGCGCGCTTATGATCTTAACTTGCGGGTTAAAAACATGCTGCCGGATCTGTTTGCTGAAGATCCCGATTTTTACCGTCATATGCGCATTCAAGATCTGGCCGCCGGTATCCACCAATTGATCCGTAAACATGACTTACCCCGTTTAATGCGCCAGTCTTTTGATGTACTGCCAGAGATGAAACTCACGCCGTATGACATGTTCCAACAGCAGATTCGCGGTAATATAGCGGCCTGCGAAATGTGTGATTTGAAAGGCAAAGTCGTGGCCAACATGATCCTGCCTTACCCACCGGGGGTACCGTTGGTTATGCCAGGTGAAATGATCAGTGAAGAGAGCCGCGCAGTCTTGGACTTCCTGCTGATGCTGTGTGCCATTGGCGCGCATTATCCTGGGTTTGAAACCGACATTCACGGAGCTAAACGTGATGATGATGGTCGCTATTGGGTCAATGTGCTGAAGACAAATGATTAAACTGGAGTAATACATGTTAGCAATACGTCAGATACATCATATTGCAATCATTGGCTCAGATTATCAGGTCAGTAAAAAATTCTACTGTGAGGTGCTGGGGTTCAGCTTGATAAGCGAGGTCTATCGTGAAGAACGCGACTCATGGAAAGCTGATTTAGCCTTAAATGGGCAATATACTATCGAGTTGTTTTCTTTTCCCTCCCCGTCAACACGACCTAGCCGCCCAGAGGCTTGTGGTTTACGTCACCTGGCTTTTCAGGTTGATAATATTGAGCAGGCAGTCAGTGAACTGGGGGCTACCGGTGTGATTTGCGAAGCGGTTCGCATTGATCCCTATACCCAATCACGTTTTACTTTCTTTACTGATCCAGATGGTTTACCTCTGGAGCTATACGAAATAACGCTGGAATGACATGAACTCAGCCACCTTTATGCCTAATGTGTTACTCAATCCTTTGTTCGCACAATTGGGTGATCATCGCCATGTGCTGGTGGGGTTCAGTGGTGGGTTGGATTCCAGTGTATTACTGCATTTATTGGTTAGCCTGCGCCAACAATTGCTCCCTGAGCTGAAAGTTCGTGCGATTCATATTCATCACGGATTAAACCCATTGGCAGACAGTTGGGTAAAACATTGCCAGCAGCAGTGTGATCAATGGGAAGTTCCACTTGAAGTGGTGCGAGTGAAGATTGATCCGCGACACAATGGAATAGAGGCTGCCGCTAGAACGGCTCGCTATCAGGCATTTTCCTTACATTTAGCTGCCAATGAAGTGCTACTTACGGCTCAACATCTGGATGACCAGTGTGAAACCTTCTTACTGGCACTTAAGCGGGGCAGTGGTCCGGCGGGGCTGTCCTCAATGGCAGGCAGAATGCCGTTTGCCCATAGCCAGTTGTTGCGACCATTGTTGGCCTTTTCCCGCGCAACGCTTGAGAACTATGCTCAAGCACAACAACTACGGTGGATTGAAGATGACAGCAATCAGGACCATCGTTTCGATCGTAACTTCTTGCGATTAAATGTGTTGCCTCTGCTTCATCAGCGCTGGCCGCATTTTGCTCAAGCGACGGCGCGCAGTGCAAGTCTGTGCGCTGAGCAGGAACAATTATTGGATGAGTTGTTGGCAGATAATCTGCAACAACTGCAAAGTCTGGATGGCGCGCTTTCTATTGAGGGGTTATTACTGGCCTCAGAAGCCAAACGGGGGGCGATATTACGCCGTTGGCTGGCTAGATGGGGAGCAGTGATGCCATCGCAAAACCAACTGCAACGTTTGTGGTTAGAAGTTGCTATGGCAAGGCAAGATGCAGAGCCTCAGCTTACTTTGGGGGCACATCAGGTTCGCCGCTTCCGGCAATATTTATATCTATTGCCACCGCTGGCTGAAATAAATATACGGCATCTACCTTGGGCCAACATTGAGGCTGGGCCTAATCATGTCGCAATCCCCCCTGGCCCTTTGATTCTACCTGCCAATCTGGGGGTATTGAGTTTTATTACTGAAGGGGGGCAAGCGGTCAGGGCTGCGGCAACCGGCGAGGTAATCAGCATCCGTTTCGGTTTACAAGGTGATATCAAGATTGTCGGGCGGCATCATTCGCGCCATAGCAAAAAGATTTGGCAAGAGTTGGGGGTACCGCCGTGGCAACGGGAGCGTATTCCGCTACTCTACTTTGGCGAACAATTAATTGCTGCGGCTGGAGTGTTTGTGGCTCAGGCAGGCCAGGCAAAAGAAGGCGAACCTTGTTGGTACCTAAATTGGACCAACGCGGAATAATAAAATAACAACACGCAGAACAGTCTATTTTGAGGAGCAATAATGAAATTAGTCGTCAGTATAATGATGTTATGGGGATTGAGTAGTTTCTCGGCGTTGGCAAAAAATGATATCGAAGCGGGGCGAGTTAAGTCTGCCAGTTGTGTGGCTTGTCATGGTGCACAAGGTAAGGTTTCGGTGCCGATGTATCCTAATCTGGCTGGGCAAAATGCCATGTATTTAGAACAATCATTAAAAGCGTATAAAAAAGGAGAGCGTACTGGTGGGCAAGCTGGAGTGATGCAGGCTTATGTTGTGCCTTTAACCGACGAGGATTTCTCTGATTTGGCGGCTTACTATGCCAGTTTAAAACCTTGATTCGGTTTGGTCTGCCCTGAATGCAAAACGGGCCACTCTTCAGCGGCCCGTCATCAATATAATGGGATGAAGCTATGATGCACTCACCACAACAGTCCCTATCTCGGGGTGACTGAAGCTGGCAATATAGTCCAGACGCAACTCGCGCATTGTTCCTTCTTGCTCGATAATCAGGTATTCGACCTTTTTTCTCAGCAGCAGATCGCTGGCTTTACCTTCTACGATCTCACCGCCTCTCAACTTCAACGTCAGTATCAGGTGATGTTGGCAGGCGAGCTCTAGATTATCGTAGTCATCACAATTGATGGGTTGATACTCTTCACTCATCGACATAATCGCTCACCAATAAGTTAGCGGCGGCAAAGGCCGCCTGTTCTCTAACGGAGGACGGTAGTGCGTCGTTAGCCGCAACTTCGTCCAATGCTTTCAATACACAGCGCAATGCGTCTGGTACGTAACCCAGATCGCCACTTCCAATTTGGGCATAAAAACGGCGTACTAATTCACAGTATTGCTGCACAGTAATCCTCCTGGAAAAGTTTAACCCAGTAGATTCTCAGCGGAAGCGACACACTGTCAACCTACGAAGATAAACTCTGAACTTATAAGGACTATAGCACAGGAGTGATAGAGATATTAGAGTGTGGCACAAGGTTTCTTTTTCGCATTGATGCCACTAATCGTTCTCTTTATGCAGGGTTGGCTGGCTGCTGGCAGACTGGATCAAGTACACTGTCTGCCAGATAATTAAGAGGTCACCCATGGCACTAAAAGCAACCATCCATAAAGCTGCTGTTAACATTGCGGATATGGATCGTAATTTTTTTCAGGATGTTAACCTGACTATCGCGCAGCACCCCTCCGAAACTGACCAACGTATGATGCTGAGGTTACTCGCATGGATCTGCCATGCTGATGAGCGTTTGCAGTTTACTAAAGGTCTGAGCGCTGACGATGAGCCGGAGATTTGGCGTCATAATGACCATAACGGTATTGAATTGTGGGTTGAGCTGGGGTTACCAGAGGAGAAACGTCTGCGTAAAGCCTGTAATCAGTCACAGCAAGTGGTGCTGTATGCCTACAGTGAACGCGCCGCCAAGGTGTGGTGGCCACAAGCCCGAGATAAGTTATCCGGGCACCGTAATTTGCGGGTGCGCTTCTTGGGTGATGAACAGATGGCCAAGTTGGCGGCACTTGCGAATCGTAATATGTCGTTACAGGCTACGTTGCAAGAGGGAACTATTTGGTTGTCGGATGCTCAGAATAATCTGGAAATTAGTTTTGATGAATGGCAAGGCGACGGGCAATAAGCGTGCTGATTATATCTAATTATGTCAGTCTACCTGACAGTGAGATTGAGCTGACGGCGATCCGGGCGCAGGGCGCGGGGGGACAGCACGTCAATAAAACCTCAACTGCCATTCATTTGCGCTTTGACATTAAGGCATCAAGCCTGCCAGAGTACTATAAAGAAAGGTTATTATTGCTAAATAGCCATTTGATGACGGCAGAGGGTGTCGTTATCATCAAAGCGCAAGAATACCGCAGCCAAGATATGAACCGCGAAGCGGCATTGGCGCGGCTGGTGGCATTAATCCATCAGGCAATGGTGGTAGAAAAGGCTCGTCGGGCGACAAAACCGACCAAAGGCTCAAAAATAAGGCGAGTCGAGGGCAAAGTCCGCAAAGGTGCGACCAAAGCACTGCGCGGCAAAATACATCAGGAGTGATGCCATTATTTAGCCTGTGATTTATACATTGTGACTAATGTGGCTTCATTCCTTATATATCGGACACAGTATGGGAGAATGACTGTGAAAAAATTAACAATAACGCTATTTTTGGCAGTAGGTGCACTGTCATTATTAGGTTGCAACAATCGACATCAACCGGTTGAACAGGCTTTACAACCTATGCAGCAAAGCTATCAGGGCGTATTACCCTGCGCGGATTGCAGTGGTTTGGATACCTCACTGTTCCTTGATAGCGATGGGACTTTTATCCTGAAGGAAATTTATCGTGGCACTGCTCATGCTGGCGATAACAACGAGAGCGATCAAACCTTTGCTGAATACGGTCAGTGGGCGCGTACTGCTGATAAGTTGGTACTTACTAATGGGCAAGGGGAGAAACGCTACTTTCGGCCGGTAGGTAAAAATCTGGTGATGCTCGACCAACAAGGATTGGCGATTCAGTCAGCATTGAATTATCAGCTTACCCCGAGTGATCAGCCGTTACCCAAAACGCCGATGCCGTTGAGCGGTATGTATAAGTATTTTGCTGATGCTGCCGTATTTACCGATTGTGCTACCGGCCGAACCTTCCCAGTCGAGAATAATATTGCACTGGAAACCGGATATTTAAAAGCCCGTAAAAAGGTCGGTGAACCGGTATTTTTAACCCTTAATGGCCATTTTGATGTGCGGCCATCGATGGAAGAAGGGCAATCAGACAAAACGCTGATTCCGGCTGATAACATTAAGTTTAATGCCAGTAAGAGTTGCGGCAGTAAATAGAATCTATCCGTTGCTGCAATAAAAAGCCGCTGGTAGTGAGTTAACTATCCAGCGGCTCAGCGGTTTACTTAGGGTCAATTAGCGCTTGATTTGGCCCAGCAGGAACTCAATGATTTCGCTGGTTTTAATCATCTGCTTCTCACCAATACGGCGGTTTTTATATTCCACCTCTTCGCTGTCGAGATTGCGGTCACCAATCACGATATTGTGTGGCACGCCAATCAGCTCCATATCGGCAAACATCACGCCTGGGCGTTCTTTGCGGTCATCGAGAATCACGTCAATACCATGGGAACGCAGAGTGGCATACAGCTCTTCCGCCAACTCTTTCACGCGGAAAGATTTGTGCATATTCATTGGCAAAATGGCTACCTGGAACGGTGCAATCGCATCCGGCCAAATAATGCCACGGTCGTCATGATTCTGCTCAATGGCCGCTGCTACTACACGGGATACGCCAATACCGTAACAACCCATGGTCATCACTTGGTTACGGCCATCTTCGCCCTGAACCGTGGCTTTCATCGCTTCCGAGTATTTAGTGCCTAGCTGGAAGATATGACCGACTTCAATACCACGCTTGATAAGTAATGTGCCTTTGCCATCAGGGCTGATATCGCCTTCAACCACATTACGTAAATCGGCAATTTGTGGCAGCGGTAAGTCACGCTCCCAATTAATACCAAAGTAGTGTTTGCCGTCGATATTCGCGCCAGCACCAAAATCACTCATCGCTGCCACACTGCGGTCAATCACGATTGGCAACTGCAAATTAACCGGGCCTAATGAACCTGGACCTGCGCCAATCACTGCACGAATCTCTTCTTCGCTGGCAAAGGTCAGTGGTTTGGCGACTTGTAGCAGTTTCTCTGCTTTAATCTCATTGAGTTCATGATCACCGCGAACCAGCAACGCAACCAGCTTGTGACCACTCTCTTCGTGAGCATGCACCAATAAGGTTTTCACTGTTTTCACTATTGGAAGGTTGAACTGCTCGACCAATTCAGCGATGGTTTTTGCATTCGGGGTATCAATGATACGCAGCTCTTCCGTGGCGCTAGCCCGTGGTTCACCAGGAGCCACTGCTTCAGCAAACTCAATATTAGCGGCATAATCAGAACCGGTTGAGAACACAATGTCGTCTTCGCCACTCTCGGCCAGCACTTGGAATTCATGCGATGCACTGCCACCAATTGAACCGGTATCTGCCAGAACTGCACGGAAATTCAGATCCATACGAGAGAAAATCTTACTGTAGGCCGCATACATCGCGTCGTAAGTTTCCTGCAACGATTCCTGAGTGGTATGGAAAGAGTAAGCATCTTTCATCAGGAACTCGCGAGCACGCATCACGCCGAAACGTGGGCGAACTTCATCACGAAACTTGGTCTGGATTTGGAAAAAATTCAGCGGCAACTGTTTGTAAGAGTTGATCTCACCGCGAATCAGGTCAGTAATTACTTCTTCATGAGTTGGACCGAGCACAAAAGGGCGTTCGCCGCGATCGACAAAACGCAATAGCTCAGGACCATACTGTTCCCAGCGACCACTCTCCTGCCACAAATCAGCCGGTTGTACGACGGGCATTGAAACCTCAATAGCACCGGCGTTATTCATTTCTTCGCGCACGATGTTTTCGACTTTCTTCAACACCCTAACTCCGGTCGGTAACCAGGTATAAAGACCTGATGCCAGTTTACGGATCATCCCGGCACGAAGCATCAGTTGGTGACTGATCACTTCAGCATCGGCAGGTGTCTCCTTTAGAGTGGAGAGCAGATATTGGCTAGTACGCATGATGTTTTGGTTCCATTAGCACTGCAACAAGTAGAGGCAGTCCAAAAAGTAAAAAGTGGTTTAGTTTACCAGCGAGTACGGGTTGTCAAAAGAGAACTGGCTGAAATTTAGCGTGGGTCGAGCGACAACACTTCTGTTTGCTGGCCCATAACCCGCCAACGCACATTAAATTCCAGCAACAGAACCGCGTATTCACGACTTTCATTATCGTCTTTACGGTAGGCTGGGCGGGGGTCTTGTGCCAAAACCTGGCTGATAAAACGCCGCAAATGTGGATAACGCGTCTGCTGCTGTACTAACTGTTGCTCAGCGGTGGCGGAGAAACACACCGGCATACCTGCATCTGGGGCTGTCTGCGCAAAACCAGCGCGCGCCAGTGGTTGGCTCTCTGCAAAAGGCAGATAGGGTTTAATGTCAATCACCGGGGTACCATCAACCAGATCCAGACTACCCAACTCCAGAATCACCTCTGCGCCCTGGCAACGTATCCCTTTCAGCTCAATCAACGACATGCCGATAGGATTTGGCCGGAAAGTGGAGCGAGTGGCAAATACGCCCATCCGTGTATTACCGCCTAAACGTGGCGGGCGAACCGTCGGACGCCAACCCCCCGCCATGGTTTGATGGAAAACGAACATCACCCATACATGACTGAAGTCAGATAACCCACGCACGGCTTCCGGCTGATTATAGGGAGCCACTAACTGTAACTCACCACCGCCATCTTCAATTAGACCGGGCTGTCTTGGCACCGCAAACTTTTCTTTATAGGGTGAGCGAATCACCCCGATCTGATTGAAGGAAAATACACTCATTTTGATGAAACGTTCAGTGCAGAACCTTGGCACACCGCTTGTTGATAGCAGCCAGGAACGCCACTTTGTATTTCACATCCGTGTAGCAGCACCGCATTGGCTTTCATATAAGAAGCACGGGTCTGCATTCTCTTACGGGCGGTGGCGATACTGGCTGGAGAGTCCTGAACGGTAGATTGGCAAGACTCACCGGATACTTCGCCTAAGTCGCGGAAAGGCTTGCCAACAAGTTCTTCAGCACTTTTATAAAGTTTTACTGGTGCCGGACGAGGGGCTGCCGTTGGGCTGGGTTTAGTCACCGGAGGTGGTTGCTTAACCGGACTTTCTGTGGTGGATGGCTTTGATTGAAGCATGGAGCATCCAGTTAGCGAAAGTGCTAACAGACACAGAGGTAACGCACGCATAGAGATTCCTCAGCCTTTTTTATTTAAGAGGCGCTATTGAAGCAATCTATGATGCAAATAACAAGACGGGCCATGGCCCGTCTTGCAATATATTTAGCAAACACTGATTTTAGCTAACGCCATATTCAGCAAAATAGCCAATTAACACTTACCAGCCTTTTACTGCACCACCGTTGAATGCTTTGTTTGCTGCATCGTAAACTTCATCAGACTGATATGCCTGAACGAATTTCTTCACGTTTTCCGCATCTTTATTGTCTTCGCGGGCTACGATCAGATTGACGTAAGGTGACTCTTTATCTTCCACGAATAAGCCATCTTTAGCAGGTGTTAAGCCAATCTGGCTGGCGTAGGTGGTATTGATAATCGCCAAGGCGATTTGTTGGTCATCCAAAGAACGTGGTAACTGAGGGGCTTCCAGTTCAACCAGTTTCAGGTTTTTAGGATTCTCAACCACATCCAACACGGTTGGCAGCAGACCAACGCCGTCTTTCAGTTTAATCAGCCCCACTTTTTGCAGCAGCAACAGAGAACGGCCCAGATTGGTCGGGTCATTTGGCAGTGCGACCTGAGAACCCGGTTGTAACTCTTCCAATGACTTGATTTTCTTAGAGTAACCAGCAATTGGATAAACGAATGAGTTACCCACAGACACTAACTTGTAGCCACGATCTTTAATTTGCTGATCCAGATAAGGCTTGTGCTGGAAGGCATTCAGGTCAATATCACCTTTGCTCAATGCTTCGTTTGGCAATACATAGTCGTTAAAGGTAACCAGTTCAACATCCAGACCATATTTATCTTTTGCCACTTTTTGAGCAACTTCAGCAACTTGTTGCTCGGCACCCACAATGACACCAACTTTAATGTGGTTTGGATCTTTCTCTGCCGGGCCGCAACCCACCAGAGCTAAGGTACCAATCAGTGCACTGACTGCCGCGATAGATTTGAATTTTAAAGACATATCCCTTCCTCTATAGACATTCGTTAAGATGCGCCGCTGTGTGAGGCAGTCGCTATACCCTTGGTACTTGGCGCTGCAGGGTTGTTAGCAACTTTCACTTACCCGAATCACTTACTTGAATAAGCTTATCGGGATATGTTCGCTTGCCGCCTACCTGCAACATCAATTCCTTTGGGTAATTGATGTGTTAAGAACTATTTGTGGGTAACGGCTTTTACGATCCGATCGCCACTGAACTGAATCAGGTAAACCAAAATTACTAATAATACTAATACAGTATTCATTACCGTGGCGTTATAGCCAATGTAACCATACTGATAACCGATCTGGCCTAAGCCACCGGCACCGACTGCACCACCCATCGCGGAATAACCGACCAGGGTAATTAATGTAATAGTGGCGGCATTCACCAAGCCGGGTAGGGCTTCGGGCAACAACACCTTTTTAATAATTTGCATTGGGGTCGCTCCCATCGCACGGGCAGCCTCAACCAAACCAGATGGAATCTCTAGTAGGGCATTCTCCACCATACGAGCAATAAAGGGGGCTGCACCGACCGTTAGTGGCACAATCGCCGCCTGTAACCCAATCGATGTACCGACAATCATTCGAGTGAATGGAATCATCCACACCAATAAGATAATAAAAGGTATGGAACGGAAAATATTCACAACTCCAGACAGGGTGCGGTAAATCTTATTGTTAGCGATAATTTGCCCTGGGCGGGTGACATACAGCAGCACCCCAACCGGTAGCCCTAGCACAAAGCCAAAGAAACCAGACACAAAAGTCATCATTAGAGTTTCCCAGACGCCTCGGCCCATTAACCACATCATTGCCTCAGACATAACCCAGAACCTCTACTTTTACATGATGATCTTGCAAAAACTTGATGGCAGCGAGGCCATCCTGATCGTCGCCATGCAGCTCTGCTAACATGACACCAAACTTAACGCCACCGGCATAATCCATCTGCGAACTGAGAATCCCGATATCAATATTGAAACGGCGCACCGCTTGTGAAATGAGTGGTGCGTCAACGGACTGACCGGTGAACTCCAATTTCAGCAGTGGAACGCGATCTGCAGTTGGTTCCTGCGTCATACGCTGGGCGTAATCTTCTGGAATATCCAAATGGAGTGTTGATTGGATAAATTGTTGCGCCAGCGGAGTTTTCGGATGCGAGAACACTTCACTGACACTGTCTTTCTCAATCAATTTGCCTTCACTTATTACAGCAACCTGATCACAGATGCGTTTCACCACATCCATTTCATGAGTAATAAGCAAAATAGTCAGCCCCAGACGACGATTAATGTCCTTAAGTAGCTCCAGAATCGAACGAGTGGTTGCCGGGTCTAATGCGCTGGTGGCTTCATCGCACAACAAGACTTTTGGATTACTGGCTAAAGCACGCGCGATAGCAACACGCTGCTTCTGACCGCCCGACAAGTTAGCCGGGTAAGCATCTTGCTTATCCGCTAAACCGACCAGATCCAACAGTTCGGTAACTCTCTTCTTTATATCTGCGCGTGACGTGTTATCCAGCTCAAGAGGCAACGCAATATTGCCATACACCGTGCGAGATGACAGTAAATTGAAATGCTGAAAAATCATGCCGATTTGACGACGCGCGCGCGTCAGTTCACCTTCAGATAAGGTTGTCAGATCTTGCCCATCAACCAGAACCTGGCCGCTGGTAGGGCGCTCTAACATATTGGCACAGCGAATCAGTGTACTTTTACCCGCACCTGATGCACCGATAACGCCATAAATTTGTCCAGCAGGGACGTGTAGACTCACGTCTGTAAGTGCGGTAATAGTGTGCGAACCCTGTTGGAACACTTTGCTGATGTGAGAAAGTTTAATCATATTATTCTTATTTTATCGTCGTTTCCGTGGCTAGATAAAAAGTAAACTTCAGCGGAACCAAAGTATAGATTGGATGTTAAGGCGTCTAGACGGCCAAGTCAACTGGCAACACCGATTCTCTTCCATTCTCAATCGGTAATGAAACATGCGATACTAGTGGGGTTTACAGCCCTCAGGAGCAGATAAGTGACTCAGCCCGTCCCCGCAATATTTTTAGATCGTGATGGTACAATTAATGTTGATCACGGTTATGTCCACGAAATTGATAACTTCCAGTTTATAGACGGTGTTATTGATGCTTGTCGTGAATTGAAAGAAATGGGTTTCGCTTTGGTATTGGTAACCAATCAATCAGGTATTGCACGCGGTATGTTTACCGAAGAGCAATTTGTAAGTCTCACCGAGTGGATGGATTGGTCTCTGGCTGACCGTGGTGTTGACCTGGACGGCATCTACTTCTGTCCGCATCACCCCGATGGCAGTGTAGCGGAGTTCAGTGAAACATGTGAATGCCGTAAACCGCTGCCTGGCATGTTACTGCAAGCACAAAGCGAATTGAACATTGATATGGCTTCTTCTTATATGGTTGGTGACAAAATTGAAGATATGCAGGCAGCATTAGCGGCTAATGTCGGCACTAAAGTGTTAGTTCGCACTGGTAAGCCTGTTAGCGCAGAAGGAGAGGCGCTAGCTGATTGGGTGCTAAATAGTCTGGCTGACCTGCCAAAAGCGATAAAAACGCGTCATAAGTAGTCTTTGCGTTCAAATAATCAGCAGTTGGAAAAAACTTTAAGATAAACTCTTGCCATTCTGAGGCGGCTCCCTATAATGCGCATCCATCGACACGGCGCTGTGAGCAACTTCACAGAGTGGCCGGGAAGAACAGAGAAAATTAACTGATTAAGTGGTTGACTCTGTAGCGGGAAAGCGTATTATCTGCCTCCCGCGTTACCGTAAGATTCGCCGAAAGGCAAACGGGTAACGAACGCTCTTTAACAATTTATCAGACAATCTGTGTGGGCACTCGCAAGACGATATCGAAGCCTGTTTCGACAGGCAGAAGAAATATCAAAGTCTTGAAGAGTGACCAAAGCAGTACACATTTGAACTTCGGTTCGAATGCATATTTGCAGAAAGTAATCTTTGAGCATCGCTGCTTTTATTAGCAGCAAATCAAACAAATCTTAAATTGAAGAGTTTGATCATGGCTCAGATTGAACGCTGGCGGCAGGCCTAACACATGCAAGTCGAGCGGCAGCGGGAAGTAGTTTACTACTTCGCCGGCGAGCGGCGGACGGGTGAGTAATGTCTGGGAAACTGCCTGATGGAGGGGGATAACTACTGGAAACGGTAGCTAATACCGCATGACCTCGCAAGAGCAAAGTGGGGGACCTTCGGGCCTCACGCCATCGGATGTGCCCAGATGGGATTAGCTAGTAGGTGGGGTAATGGCTCACCTAGGCGACGATCCCTAGCTGGTCTGAGAGGATGACCAGCCACACTGGAACTGAGACACGGTCCAGACTCCTACGGGAGGCAGCAGTGGGGAATATTGCACAATGGGCGCAAGCCTGATGCAGCCATGCCGCGTGTGTGAAGAAGGCCTTCGGGTTGTAAAGCACTTTCAGCGAGGAGGAAGGCAGTCGTGTTAATAGCACGGTTGATTGACGTTACTCGCAGAAGAAGCACCGGCTAACTCCGTGCCAGCAGCCGCGGTAATACGGAGGGTGCAAGCGTTAATCGGAATTACTGGGCGTAAAGCGCACGCAGGCGGTTTGTTAAGTCAGATGTGAAATCCCCGCGCTTAACGTGGGAACTGCATTTGAAACTGGCAAGCTAGAGTCTTGTAGAGGGGGGTAGAATTCCAGGTGTAGCGGTGAAATGCGTAGAGATCTGGAGGAATACCGGTGGCGAAGGCGGCCCCCTGGACAAAGACTGACGCTCAGGTGCGAAAGCGTGGGGAGCAAACAGGATTAGATACCCTGGTAGTCCACGCTGTAAACGATGTCGACTTGGAGGTTGTGCCCTTGAGGCGTGGCTTCCGGAGCTAACGCGTTAAGTCGACCGCCTGGGGAGTACGGCCGCAAGGTTAAAACTCAAATGAATTGACGGGGGCCCGCACAAGCGGTGGAGCATGTGGTTTAATTCGATGCAACGCGAAGAACCTTACCTACTCTTGACATCCACAGAACTTAGCAGAGATGCTTCGGTGCCTTCGGGAACTGTGAGACAGGTGCTGCATGGCTGTCGTCAGCTCGTGTTGTGAAATGTTGGGTTAAGTCCCGCAACGAGCGCAACCCTTATCCTTTGTTGCCAGCACGTAATGGTGGGAACTCAAGGGAGACTGCCGGTGACAAACCGGAGGAAGGTGGGGATGACGTCAAGTCATCATGGCCCTTACGAGTAGGGCTACACACGTGCTACAATGGCAGATACAAAGTGAAGCGAACTCGCGAGAGCAAGCGGACCACATAAAGTCTGTCGTAGTCCGGATTGGAGTCTGCAACTCGACTCCATGAAGTCGGAATCGCTAGTAATCGTAGATCAGAATGCTACGGTGAATACGTTCCCGGGCCTTGTACACACCGCCCGTCACACCATGGGAGTGGGTTGCAAAAGAAGTAGGTAGCTTAACCTTCGGGAGGGCGCTTACCACTTTGTGATTCATGACTGGGGTGAAGTCGTAACAAGGTAACCGTAGGGGAACCTGCGGTTGGATCACCTCCTTACCTAACGATACGCATTGCGTAGTGTCCACACAGATTGTCTGATAGAAAGTAACGAGCAAATAAGGCCGGACTGAGAGATTAGTCGGGCTTTAGTACCTTGTTGGGTCTGTAGCTCAGGTGGTTAGAGCGCACCCCTGATAAGGGTGAGGTCGGTGGTTCAAGTCCACTCAGACCCACCAACTCATCCTCATAGTGCGTTACAGACACACTCGTTTATACCCATAAACGTCGCGTGACTGCGCCTTGTCTGAGAATGAGTTATGCCGATAAGGTATTTTGCTTTTTATATGGGGCTATAGCTCAGCTGGGAGAGCGCCTGCCTTGCACGCAGGAGGTCAGCGGTTCGATCCCGCTTAGCTCCACCATATAAAAAAACTATTTCAAAACGTACTGCGGTCGTAAGGCACAGTGTGTTGTGAAATATTGCTCTTTAACAATCTGGAACAAGCTGAAAATTGAAACATTACAGCTGAAACTTATCTCTCCGTAGATGTACTGAGATAAAAAGTAATCTGTAATAGAGTCTCTCAAATAATCGCAATGCCAATGGGTAATCATTGTTGCAGTGTGAGCGAGAAGACACTCAGCAAGGCGTACAGCGCACAGCAACCGGAGTGAACTTAACGTTCATGAGGATTGCGCGCACTGCACAACATAGCAGAGTGTGTTCACAGCCACACCAATAACGAAAAACACCTTTGGGTTGTGAGGTTAAGCGACTAAGCGTACACGGTGGATGCCTAGGCAGTCAGAGGCGATGAAGGGCGTGCTAATCTGCGAAAAGCGTCGGTAAGCTGATATGAAGCGTTATAACCGACGATACCCGAATGGGGAAACCCAGTGCAATTCGTTGCACTATTGCATGGTGAATACATAGCCATGCAAGGCGAACCGGGGGAACTGAAACATCTAAGTACCCCGAGGAAAAGAAATCAACCGAGATTCCCCCAGTAGCGGCGAGCGAACGGGGAAGAGCCCAGAGTCTGAATCAGTTTGTGTGTTAGTGGAAGCGTCTGGAAAGTCGCACGGTACAGGGTGATAGTCCCGTACACCAAAACACACTTGCTGTGAACTCGATGAGTAGGGCGGGACACGTGACATCCTGTCTGAATATGGGGGGACCATCCTCCAAGGCTAAATACTCCTGACTGACCGATAGTGAACCAGTACCGTGAGGGAAAGGCGAAAAGAACCCCGGCGAGGGGAGTGAAATAGAACCTGAAACCGTGTACGTACAAGCAGTGGGAGCCTACTTTGTTGGGTGACTGCGTACCTTTTGTATAATGGGTCAGCGACTTATATTTTGTAGCAAGGTTAACCGAATAGGGGAGCCGTAGGGAAACCGAGTCTTAACTGGGCGTCTAGTTGCAAGGTATAGACCCGAAACCCGGTGATCTAGCCATGGGCAGGTTGAAGGTTGGGTAACACTAACTGGAGGACCGAACCGACTAATGTTGAAAAATTAGCGGATGACTTGTGGCTGGGGGTGAAAGGCCAATCAAACCGGGAGATAGCTGGTTCTCCCCGAAAGCTATTTAGGTAGCGCCTCGTGAACTCATCTTCGGGGGTAGAGCACTGTTTCGGCTAGGGGGTCATCCCGACTTACCAAACCGATGCAAACTCCGAATACCGAAGAATGTTATCACGGGAGACACACGGCGGGTGCTAACGTCCGTCGTGAAGAGGGAAACAACCCAGACCGCCAGCTAAGGTCCCAAAGTCATGGTTAAGTGGGAAACGATGTGGGAAGGCATAGACAGCCAGGATGTTGGCTTAGAAGCAGCCATCATTTAAAGAAAGCGTAATAGCTCACTGGTCGAGTCGGCCTGCGCGGAAGATGTAACGGGGCTAAACCATGCACCGAAGCTGCGGCAGCGACGCTTAGGCGTTGTTGGGTAGGGGAGCGTTCTGTAAGCCGTTGAAGGTGACCTGTGAGGGTTGCTGGAGGTATCAGAAGTGCGAATGCTGACATAAGTAACGATAATGCGGGTGAAAAACCCGCACGCCGGAAGACCAAGGGTTCCTGTCCAACGTTAATCGGGGCAGGGTGAGTCGACCCCTAAGGCGAGGCTGAAAAGCGTAGTCGATGGGAAACAGGTTAATATTCCTGTACTTGGTGTTACTGCGAAGGGGGGACGGAGAAGGCTAGGCTAGCCGGGCGACGGTTGTCCCGGTTTAAGCATGTAGGCGGAGTGACTTGGTAAATCCGGTTGCTTATCAACGCTGAGGTGTGATGACGAGCCACTACGGTGGTGAAGTAGTTGATGCCAAGCTTCCAGGAAAAGCCTCTAAGCATCAGGTAACATTAAATCGTACCCCAAACCGACACAGGTGGTCAGGTAGAGAATACTCAGGCGCTTGAGAGAACTCGGGTGAAGGAACTAGGCAAAATGGTGCCGTAACTTCGGGAGAAGGCACGCTGGCATTAGGTAAAGAGACTTGCTCTCGGCGCCGAAGCCAGTCGCAGATACCAGCTGGCTGCAACTGTTTAATAAAAACACAGCACTGTGCAAACACGAAAGTGGACGTATACGGTGTGACGCCTGCCCGGTGCTGGAAGGTTAATTGATGGGGTCAGCCGCAAGGCGAAGCTCTTGATCGAAGCCCCAGTAAACGGCGGCCGTAACTATAACGGTCCTAAGGTAGCGAAATTCCTTGTCGGGTAAGTTCCGACCTGCACGAATGGCGTAATGATGGCCAGGCTGTCTCCACCCGAGACTCAGTGAAATTGAACTCGCTGTGAAGATGCAGTGTACCCGCGGCAAGACGGAAAGACCCCGTGAACCTTTACTATAGCTTGACACTGAACATTGAGCCTTGATGTGTAGGATAGGTGGGAGGCATTGAAGTGTGGACGCCAGTCTGCATGGAGCCAACCTTGAAATACCACCCTTTAATGTTTGATGTTCTAACTCGGCCCCGTGATCCGGGGTGAGGACAGTGTCTGGTGGGTAGTTTGACTGGGGCGGTCTCCTCCCAAAGAGTAACGGAGGAGCACGAAGGTTAGCTAATCACGGTCGGACATCGTGAGGTTAGTGCAAAGGCATAAGCTAGCTTGACTGCGAGAGTGACGGCTCGAGCAGGTACGAAAGTAGGTCTTAGTGATCCGGTGGTTCTGAATGGAAGGGCCATCGCTCAACGGATAAAAGGTACTCCGGGGATAACAGGCTGATACCGCCCAAGAGTTCATATCGACGGCGGTGTTTGGCACCTCGATGTCGGCTCATCACATCCTGGGGCTGAAGTAGGTCCCAAGGGTATGGCTGTTCGCCATTTAAAGTGGTACGCGAGCTGGGTTTAGAACGTCGTGAGACAGTTCGGTCCCTATCTGCCGTGGGCGTTGGAAGATTGAGAGGGGCTGCTCCTAGTACGAGAGGACCGGAGTGGACGAATCACTGGTGTTCGGGTTGTCATGCCAATGGCATTGCCCGGTAGCTAAATTCGGAAGAGATAACCGCTGAAAGCATCTAAGCGGGAAACTTGCCTCGAGATGAGTCTTCCCTGGGGCTTTAAGCCCCCTGAAGGAACGTTAAAGACTATGACGTTGATAGGCTGGGTGTGTAAGTGCAGCGATGCATTGAGCTAACCAGTACTAATGATCCGTGAGGCTTAACCTTACAACACCAAAGGTGTTTTAGATTTGAGAGATAGAAATTTTCAGCGAAGTTCCGAGATTGGGCTGGCTGGCTGTGTGTAGGATTACATAGCGGGTTAGTTTAGACAGAATTTGCCTGGCGGCCATAGCGCGGTGGTCCCACCTGATCCCATGCCGAACTCAGAAGTGAAACGCCGTAGCGCCGATGGTAGTGTGGGGTCTCCCCATGCGAGAGTAGGACACTGCCAGGCATCAAACACGAGTTACCAGAGTGACATCTGGTAACTGACAAAATCGCTTAGAGCGGTTTTGCACAGCGCGGAGCGCTGGCCCTGTCAAGGGTAAGTATCGGGAAGATACGCGTAAAAGAATCGGTGGAGCGGTAGTTCAGTTGGTTAGAATACCTGCCTGTCACGCAGGGGGTCGCGGGTTCGAGCCCCGTCCGTTCCGCCACTTATTGCAAAACCCTGGATCTCTGATTCAGGGTTTTTTGCATTGTAATTTTTATATATTGTTGATCTGCTGGATATATTTCTGCGACAAAACCCAACCACAACTCTCTTATTGTCAGTTTGCGACTCCACCATCTGGCTCTCTGTGCTATTTATAATTTTAATTCAATGGGTTATTTACCACACTTTTAACAGAACAGAATGGTTAAGAGCAGCCTGGATACACTATAGGAATAAGGAAATATCGATTCTTGATGGGGTAAGCCCTCAGACAGAGGGCTTAATGTTATGCGGGTTCTTTACGGCAAATTAATAATGTATGCCCAATACCAAGACCATCAATATCTTTCTCAACGTAGAATCCAGCGGTAGATAAGCACTGGTAAAAAGTATCTGAATGATAAAAACGGCTATTACCGTTAGCCATACATGTAAAATAAAGAGATGAGGCATTCAAACTGAATGCACCAGCTTCAAATTGTTGCCTATCCCAAAATATCTCCATGATGCATACGTAACTATCGGGCTTCATTGCATGATGAATAAGCTTAAGAATATGGACGATTCGTTCTTCACTAAAGCAGTCTAGAAACTGACTCATCCACCAAACGTCTGCTTCTGCTGGCAATCGATCAGCTAATAACAGATCCACAGGATATGTACTGATACGGCCGCTATAGCCTTTGCTTTTGACGTTCTCGTTAGCTAAGACTAACTGTTGTGGCAAATCCAGCAATGTTATTTTCACATCAGGGTCATAGGCCGCACACTGTAAAGCCCACTTCCCAGTATTTGCACCAATGTCATATATATGTTTTGGTTCAAGATCAAAAATAGCTTTTAGCGCAAGCTGAAAGGCATTATCGGAATAAAAATGATCAAAGGCGAACCAACTTTCACGTGCGGCAGTCGGCAACTCGCTTAGTGCAGGGTAAATAGTAGGCCATTCACCAAATACGGATAATCCGGCTGGCTTTCCTGTCTCTAGTGCTTCTTTTAGATTGAATAAACCCTGATAACAAACGTCCTGAGTGAAGTCCATATTTACGCGGGTCATTTGATCATGCAATAAGTAGTGACCGACCTTGCCCAGATAAAATCGGTTTTCCTGTTGGTAGAGGATATTACCGCTAAGCCCCATGTCTAGCAGGATGCTGATTGCATATCGGCTTAGTGTGCAATGAGTCTGAAGCTCATCGAGTGTAATACCACCTTTACCTGATTCATCTAATGCAGCTAAAATTCCTGACTCTCTCAGGTTAAGCGCAGCTTGAAATAGCATAGGGGCAAAAGCTATTTTCTGAGCTTCAGTGATTGCCGCCAAAGCACTAATTTGGTCTTTATCATATCCGTAGCGCAAGCTTACGTCCTCGTAATTCAGGTAATAGCTCACCATTTAGCATTATTCAGCTTTAATGGTGAGCATAAAATTAAGATAACTATTTGTTATATAATGTTTTTATATTGACAGGCGATTTAGTTGAATCTGGATATCTTTATTCAAGTTAGCGATCCAGCGATTATATTTTGAGTGTATTTTCCCATTTTTGGCATCCATGTTAGTACTGCCAATATATTTGATTTGGTAATTATTAGCATTGTAATTAATTTGGATTTCAACAGTGTGATCGCGATTTATTAACTTCCCGTTAATCACGCCTTCAGCGCCAGGTATCATTACCCAACCACGGTTTATCCCACCAGCCAGAATCGCTTTTTGTACTTCTGAAGTCGTGTGACTACCAATTATCGTTTGGTTAACGTTTTGGATAGGCGTCGTACCTGCACATCCAACAATAAATGTGATAGATACCAACCCGACCAAGAGTGCTTTTAATAGTTTCATGATGATCCAATTAATTAATGATTTTCATGTTAACCCATGATAGGAGTAACGGAAGAATGCTAAATAGCAGAGATAAAATACTCTGACTTATTCTAATACACAAATATTCTTATGTTTGTTTTGTTTTAAATAAATGTAAAATTTATATTGTTATTTTGCGTCATTTTTATTTTAAAATAATAATTACTTTTATTAAGTTTTTATCTAAAGAATGTTGAAGTTATGCCGATAAATAAAATATTTTACTTTTTAATTTTTTAAAAAATGCGATATGAATGGCCGATAATTAAACCAAAAGATAATAGATAAAGTTTTTAAATGCTTTTTACCTAAAAATAGAATAAATTATCTCGCTTTGCTGTCTGGAAGTTCTGATATCGTGGCTCATTCATTGAATGTATTGAACTGGCGTGCTTTGGCTCCTGGTATGGAGTCGCAAGAGCACTGGCTTGCCTGGGCACAGGAGGAGGCACTCTCGGCGACATGGCAAGGGGATTTACCCAAGTCATCGCATATCCCTATGATGTCCGCTAGAAGAATGAGTACAGGCAGCCGACTAGCCGTTGAAGCGGGGCTTTCGTTACTAGAGGAAGACACGGCTGATATGGCGATATTTACCAGTCGCCATGGGGAATTAGAGCGCACTTATAAAATATTGCAATCCCTCCATCAGCAGCAGAATATTTCGCCAACAGATTTTGCTATGTCAGTGCATAATACTGCCTCCGGCTGGTTAACTATCATGGCGAGCAATACCATGCCAGTGACGTCTCTTGCCGCAGGCATAGATAGTTTTCAACAAGGTATAGTCGAAGCTATGGGGATGCTGGCTTGCGGCGCTGAGCGTGTGTTATTGGTCGATTTCGATGGAGTAATGCCTGATTTTTATCATTCTCAGACTTCTCCAATAGGGTTGCCCTATGCCTTGGCATTAGTGTTAACCACCGGCGATGATTTACAGTGTGAACGTATTTCTAAGATTGATGTTAATAATTCTGAATTGCCTCAGGGTCTTAGTTTTTTACGTAATTGGTTGAGCAAAAAGGGTTCTTTCGTTATACAAGGCCAGCATAATAATTGGCACTGGAGTCAGTGATGGACAGTTCTCTTGCAGTACAAACTGCACCCCAACATTCTTCTTTGCTAAATCGGTTATGGCGAGTGGCTGCAACCGGTTTTTGTTTTGCACTTTTTGGCCTAGGTGGGCTGTTATTATCTATTCTATGGTTTACCTCTCTGCGCCTAATTGTTCGCTCTGAAGTAGTGCGTAACCAGATCACTCAGCAAAGTATTCGTTATAGTTTTCAACTGTTCTTGCGTATTGCTAAATTTCTGGGTGTTTTTGATTATCAAATAGAAAATAATGAGCTGTTTTGTGAGGACTCGGGGTGTCTGATTGTTGCTAACCATCCTAGCTTATTAGATTATGTGCTGTTGGCAGCACACATGCCAAGATGTGATTGTATTGTCAAAGAAGCGTTGTTAAATAACATATTTGTTTCCGGTGTGATTAAATCCGCAGGATACTTAGTTAATGCTGAATCAGATAAATTATTAGCACACTGTAAAGCGCGTTTAGGCCGAGGAGGAAGTATCCTTATATTTCCTGAAGGGACCAGAACAACCGCAGGTTGTGCACTGAATTTGCAACGAGGAGCGGCGAATATCGCGCTACATAGTGGGTGTGATATTCGCGTAGTATATATTGATTGCAACCCACCAATGCTGACGAAAGAACTAAAATGGTATAATATACCGCCGGTAAAACCTCAATTTAATATTATTGTTCAAAATAAAATCAATAGTAATGACTTTATTCAAGATAGCGATTTATCGTTAGCACTTGCTGCACGACGACTTACTAAACATTTAACCTGTGCATTAATGCCTGAATCTAAGAGAAAGAGTTAATGGAATTACTAAGTTGTGAGATTAAACAGCTAATTATTGATGCCCTAAATCTGGAAGGTATGTCGGTGGATGATATTGACTCACAGGCTGCATTATTTGGTGACGGTTTAGGCTTAGATTCAATCGATGCGCTAGAACTGGGATTAGCACTCAAAAACCGATATAGCGTTGTACTCTCTGCTGAGAGTGAAGATATGCGTCAGCACTTTTATTCGGTAGAAACGCTCGCGAAATTTATTTCTCAACAGCGTAACTAACAGGATATTGTCATAATGGAAAAACAAGAAATTTATCAGCAAATTACAGCTCTTCTGGTTAAGCTATTTGAAATTGATGAAGCTGACATCAAACCAGAATCACGGCTTTATGAAGAGTTAGAGCTAGACAGTATTGATGCTGTCGATCTGGTTGTACATTTGCAGAAAGTGACGGGTAAAAAAATAATGCCGGAAATGTTCAAATCCGTTCGAACGGTTCAAGATATTGTCGATGCCGTCGATAATTTATTAAACACCAAGTCGTAAATGGTGAAATCAGGTGACAGCTAATCAGCGTAATTTATTCATTGGTCGCCTGACTGTTTTGCTCAAAATCCTCACCGTTATTGCACTTACAGCCTACCCACTGGCGGTATGGTTTGGTTTATCGCGCTGGGGAATGCAGGTATTAGCGCCAATATTGTTATTAATGTTTACATTGCGCCTCTTTGCCGTGCGCAGCAAAATTAAGCAACAACTTTGGTTAGGTAAAGCGCTGGCGCTTGCTGGCATTATTCTGTCTTTGGCAAGCTGGGGTTTAGGCAAGGCGCAGTGGTTGTTGTTTTATCCTGTCGCGGTAAACATCATTTTACTGGTGCTGTTTTCCTATTCTTTATTTCGCCCCCCACCCATCATTGAAAGATTGGCAAGGCTGTCCGAGCCTGAATTATCTTCCCGAGCGGTGGCTTATACCCGAAAGGTGACACAGGTATGGTGCGGATTTTTTGCAGTAAATGGCACTATTGCTCTGGCGACCTGTTTATACGGCAATATGCATATATGGGCTTTATATAACGGTGGCTTGAGCTATTTACTTATTGGTTCTTTGATGGGTCTGGAATGGATAATCAGGAAAAGGGTTCAACAGCAGTAAATCTACCCATGGCGAATTGGTTGGATCATTCTCGGGATGATGACCAGGTTATCGCCATGTGTGGCGCAAAGACCATAACCTTGAGTCAATTCAGGTGCGATGTTACCTATCTATTTAATAAAATTAATTTTTTACCCAATCAGCGCTGGGCATTATGTTTTGAAAATAGCTATTGGTTTACTGTTGCGCTGCTGGCTACGCTGTATTGCCAAAAAACGCCGGTAATTTTCGGCCATGCACGTGAGGCCGTTCTCAAAGAGCAATTGCATGAGTTTGATGGCCTGCTGACGGATCAATTACTGAATCTTGCCTGTCCAAGCGTTATAGTCGCAAGCCATGCCTCTAGTGAGACTGCCTATCATCCATTACCTGATTGGCCTTCTGCTGCGTCATTAATCCTCTTCACCTCGGGTTCTACGGGGGCTCCAAAAGCAGTCGTTAAATCTGTTGCGAGTTTGGATACCGAAAGCCATTGGCTGGCTGTTCAATGGGGAGGGCGCTTTGATAGAAAGAATAACCCATTAATTGTTGCGTCGGTGTCTCATCAACATTTATACGGGCTGACTTTTCGTATCTTTTTACCCCTCTCGCTGGGTATTCCCTTTCAGGCTGAGTTGATTGGTTATCATGAACAACTTCAGTCACTACCTGAATCTTGCTCACCAATATTTATTAGCAGTCCGGCATTTCTAAAGCGCATGGATACAAAATTGTCGCCGATTTTGTGTCGACAGATATTTTCCGCGGGCGGGCCGCTCAGTTATCAGGATGCGCAATCTACTTTAAATACACTGGGTACATTGCCAACAGAGATTTATGGTGCCACTGAAACCGGTGTTATTGCTTATCGCCACCAATCAGCACCTGAACAAGCATGGCAGTTTTTCTCCGGTGTCAGTTTGGACATCAACAGCGACAATACTTTCACTGTTTACTCTGCCTTGATACCTGAATCAACAGGTATACCAATGAGCGATATTATAGAGCTATCCGATAACCGGCAGCGTTTTTATCTGCTGGGGCGTAAAGATCGAATAGTTAAAATAGAAGAGAAGCGTGTTTCACTCACAGAGATAGAACAGCGCTTAATGTCACTTCCTGAAATTGCAGATGCGACGGTATTGGTCTTAAGCCAAAACGAAAGAGTGAACATTGCTGCTGTTGTGGTATTGACCGACACAGGTAAAGAGCAACTTGCAGCAGAATCATTGAGGTCTTTTACTCAAAGCTTACGCAATACTTTGCGCCACTGGCTTGAGCCGGTCTCTGTTCCTCGTCGTTTACGTGTGATTGATGTTATCCCGCTGAATCCACAAGGGAAGCGTGATTATGCCCGCTTACAGGAGCTATTCTTATGATGTTGCCCGTCGTCGTCAGTCAGCAAATAACAGGTGATCACTTTGCCAGCATCGATCTCTTATTACCTGCTGATTTACTGTGGTTTAGTGGTCATTTCCCCACCTGTTCAATATTGCCCGGCGTCGCACAAATCAATTGGGTTATGCACTACGCCAATCAGTTACTGGGTCCGTTGCCGGTCGTGAGAAGTATCGATGTCGTAAAATTCCAGCGGCCACTGATGCCTGATGATGAAGTCACTCTCGTACTTAATTGGCAACGAACAAATCATAAACTGATGTTTAAGTACCTTGTCCATGGCGAAATAACTGCCAGTAGTGGAAAAATATCTCTATGTCAGTAACCACTTTCGCGCCGTGCGTGGTTATCCCTTGTTTCAATCATGGTGAGACCATGGCGGGTGTGTTATCTCAGTTGGCTATGTATCAATTGCCATGTCTGATAATTGATGATGGCAGTGATGTTGATACTGCCAATGAGCTAACACGCCTGGCGGCGAAATACCCGTGGGTGGTGCTAATAACACAACCCGGAAATCGGGGGAAGGGGCATGCCGTTCTGAATGGACTGACCGTGGCACAAAAGCAGGGTTACAGCCATGCGCTACAAGTCGATGCTGATGGCCAGCACCAATTATCTGATATTCCAATAATGCTGGGCGAGGCGGAAAAATACCCCCATCATCTAATTTCAGGGCGACCGGTTTACGATGAGTCTGTACCGAAGGCGCGGCTTTATGGCCGCTATATCACCCACTTCTGGGTATGGATCGAAACTTTATCTTTGTCGCTGAAAGACAGTATGTGTGGTTTTCGCGTTTATCCGATTGCCGAAACACAGGCTTTGGCTGCCCGGCACCCATTGGGTGTGCGAATGGATTTTGATACTGAGGTGATGGTGAGATTATATTGGCAGGGAACTGAGAGCCGGTTCTTGCCAACACAGGTCACCTATCCCGCAGAAGGTATTTCACATTTTGATGCGCTGCATGACAACTTACGTATTTCGTGGATGCATACCCGGCTATTTTTTGGCATGTTGCCGCGTATTCCTGCGTTGCTAAAGCGTAATATGCAAAAGCCCGAGCACCATTGGTCCCAGACGAAAGAACGCAATGGTTTGTGGGGGATGCGCTTGATGTTACGCAGTTATAAAATTCTGGGGCGCACAACTTTTAACCTGTTGTTATATCCTGTTATTGGCTATTTTTGGCTTACCGGACATCGTCAGCGCCAGGCATCAAACCATTATTTACAACACCTTACGGCTTTCGCCAAACAGCAAAATCACCCCTTACCGGCATCCTTAAACAGCTTCCGCCATTTCATGCGGTTTGGTGAGTCTATGCTCGATAAACTGGCGAGCTGGCAAGGGGATTTAGTGATGGGTAAAGATGTGGTTTTGGTTGGGCGTGAGCGCTGTGAGGCACAAATCGCCAGCCGTCAGGGGGCGCTAATTCTGGCATCGCATTTAGGTGATATTGAATCTTGTCGCGCTTTGGCTGAGCTATCTGTTGGTGTAAAAGTTAATGCATTGGTCTTTACCCAGCATGCTGCCCGTTTTAATCAGGTCATGCAGGAGATTAACCCACACGCACTGATTAACCTTATCCAGGTAACCTCTATTGGACCTGATACTGCCATTTTATTGCGCCAGAAGCTGGATGAAGGGGAGTGGGTCGCGATTGTTGGTGATAGAACCTCCGTCAGCCCTTATCAACGAGATAACCAACCAAGAGTCATTTGGAGCACCTTCTTAGGCCACCCAGCACCTTTCCCGGTTGGGCCGTTTGCGTTAGCTGCGGCATTGCGCTGCCCGGTGTTTTTGATGTTTGGTTTAAAACTCGGTAGGCAGGGGAAGGAGGCTGCACCATCAGGTGTTATTGATCCCGCATCTGCTGCCCGATTACATGTTTATTTTGAACCTTTCGCCGATCCATTGATATTACCGCGAGCAAATCGTCAGTCGGCATTGCAACAGGCAGTGGAGAGTTACGCCGCCCGCCTGGAGCACTACAGTTTATTAGCGCCGCTCGATTGGTTTAATTTTTATGATTTTTGGCATTTAAACGATGAAAAGCCAAACCAAGGAAATCAGTGACATGAATTTACCCGATGACCCGCGTTTTACTACCCGGATAGTTCACAATATCCCGTTTCATGATATTGACCCTATGGGGGTGGTGTGGCATGGCAATTATTTCCGTTATTTTGAAATTGCTCGTGAGGCTTTACTGAATCAAATTGATTATGGTTACCGCGCGATGCAGGCGTCAGGCTATGTGTGGCCAATAGTTGATACGCGAGTGAAATACATTGCCCCGCTCGAATTTGAACAGCGTATTCATATTTGTGCCTCTATTGAAGAATATGAGAACCGCTTACGTATCGGTTACCAGATTTATGATGCGACCAGCGCGAAGCGCATGACAACCGGCTACACCATTCAGGTTGCCGTTAAAGCATCCACGAAAGAAATGAGCTTTGTTTCACCGCCGGTACTGCTGGAAAGAATGGGTATCGTCTCATGAAATCGATATTCACCGTTCTCTTACTGTGTCTCAGTATCAGCGCTCATGCGGTAACGTTGGCATCGTTACAACAACGATTCAGCGAACAACCGGTGTTGCGCGCCGAATTTGAACAGCAGCGCAGTATTAGTGGAATGAATAAACCTTTAAAATCAAGTGGTAATTTACTGATTTCACAGGATAAAGGGCTGTGGTGGTCACAGCAGCAACCTTTCGTTCTGACACTGCTACTCGACGATAAGCGCATGGTGCAAACCATGGCCGGCCAGCCTGCGCAGGTTATTACTGCTGACAGCAATCCGCAAATGTTCCAATTTAATCACTTATTAACGGCACTATTTCATGCTGATACGTCGATTTTGGAGCAGAATTTTACCTTAGCTTTCACTGATAGTGGTCAAGATCGTTGGGTGTTAGTGCTCACCCCGAAAACCACACCATTGGATAAGCTCTTTAAAAGCATCACGTTGCACGGTCAATATTTTCTGGAAACTATCGATATTGAAGATATGCAGGGCGATGGGACCCACATCCGGTTTTTCAACCAATTAACTGAACCTAAGATACTGAGCCATGCCGAACAGCAGCTTTTTGCGCACTGATTGCCATCGAAAACTGGCTATCGGCTGGTTACTTATCTGTTTGCTGTTACTGGCAACATTACTCTGGCTGATCCCTCGTAGTCAGATTAACAGCAGTGTCTTGGCACTATTGCCCAAGCAGGAGTTGGCAGGCGTACCTGTCGAATTAACCGCAGGGTTTAATCAGCGTCTTGATCGCCAATTAGTGTGGCTGGTTAGCCCAGCAGAAGACCAATTGGCTCCGGTGAACTGGTGGTTGCAGCAGTTACAAAAAATGCCTGCGCTGCATCAGGTCAGTGGTGAGATGACTGCTCAACGTTTACAGGCGTGGGGCGCCTTTTTCTTTCAGCATCGTAATGTATTGTTGGATGAGGCTACCCGTCTGCGATTAAGCCATGGTGGAGCGGCACAGGCTCAGTGGATATTGGGGCAGGCGTATTCGGCATTTGCTGGCGTGAGTGGTAAAGAGTTGCAGTATGATCCTTTACTGTTGGTCCGTGGCTCTCAATTAGCACAACAACAAAACAGTGGGGCATTAAGTATCAGTAAGGGCTGGCTGGTGGCGAAAGATAGCCAGGGCCGCCCATGGTATTTGATTCACGGTGAATTACGCGCTTCATCTTATGATATGGCCAGTGCCCGTAGCACCGTTGAGTCATTGGCTGAATTAAAGCAGCAACTTCAGCAGCGTTGGCCCGGTACTGAAGTCTTGGAACGCGGCACCCTTTTTTACAGTAATTACGCGAGTCAGCAGGCTGAAAGTGATATCTCGACCATTGGTTTGATCTCCGTCGCCGGTGTATTCCTGCTGATATTGATAATGTTTAAATCGCTATTGCCACTCGCCTTATGCCTTTTATCAATAACTATTGGGGCATTGGCTGGGGCGGTTGCCACGTTACTGGTCTTTGGCGAAGTCCATGTTATGACGCTGGTATTGAGTGCCAGTATCATTGGTATTTCAGCGGATTACACGCTTTATTACCTGACAGACCGCATGGCGCACGGTGGCCAAACGACGCCATTGGAGAGCCTGGCAAAACTTTTCCCAGCCCTGTCAATGGCGCTACTCACCACCGTAATTGCCTATCTGATTCTGCTTATTGCGCCTTTCCCTGGGTTGCAGCAATTGGCTGTTTTTGCCGCCGCAGGTCTAACCGCCGCCTGTATCACGGTGATGTGTTGGTATCCGATATTGGCTAAACGGTTGCCGGTGCGCCCGGTTCCGCGCCTAAAGCTTATTTATCTGTGGCTAGAGAGTTGGCAAAACAACCGAATGTTACGTTTAGGCTTGCCGGCCCTGATTGCTATTTTGACTATCAGTGGGTTAGCCACATTAAAAATTAATGACGATATCAGTGAATTGCAGGCGATGCCGCGTGAGTTCCAGCAACAGGAACAGCGCATTGCGGCACTTACCGGTCAGCACAGCGATCAAAAATGGTTCGTTGTGTATGGTGATAATGCTGAACAGGCATTGCAACGTCTGGAGCAATTCTCTCCACAGCTATCACAGGCGAAAAAGGCTGGATGGATTGAAAGTTATCGTGTGTTGCCGCTGCCATCATTATTGCGGCAGCAACAAAATCTGGCATTACTTGAACAAACCGCGCCAACTATTATCCACCAATTGCAACAGGCGGGTATTAGCGTTTCTCTGCCAGATTTGCCAGCACAAGGCAACCAGCATACATGGGTGACCCCGGAACAATGGCTTGGCTCGGTGGTCAGTGAGGGCTGGCGATTGCTTTGGCTCTCATTACCTGATGGGCGCACAGCGATGTTGGTGCCGGTAAGTGGTGTCAGTAATCCGGCGGCACTGCAACAGTTAGCGGAGTCCGTGCCAGGAGTGACTTGGGTTGACAGGAAAACAGAGTTCAATGCGCTATTTTCTCTCTACCGCGCCTATCTATCATGGTTGTTACTCATTGCAGTGGTTGCTATAGCTGTAGTCTATTGCTGGCGCCTGGGTCTGCGTCGCGGCCTCTATTGTGTGGCACCGACGTTACTTTCATTGGGGATGGGGCTGGCGGTACTTTCTCTTACCGGCCACTCGTTAAATCTCTTCTCGTTGCTGGCATTAATATTGGTTCTGGGGATTGGTATCAATTATACCCTGTTCTTTACCAATCCCCGAGGGACGCCTAGCACCTCAATGTTTGCTATTTTTATGGCGGTGTTCACCACGCAACTGACTTTCGGCATGCTGGTATTTAGCCACACCCAAGCCATCAGTAGCTTTGGCATTGTGCTGAGTAGTGGTGTGTTTACAGCCTTCTTATTAGCGCCTCTGGCGCTGCCCAAGCCAAAAGGAGAGCCTGAGTGAATTATAAACGCTGTGGGGTGTTACTCGTTTTAGCCTTATTGATTGTAGGGTGTGCCAGTTCGCCGGACCAAACACAGCCTAAAGCCTGGCTTAAGCCCGGGGTGCGGGTCGCTTTGCCGCAACCGACTTTGGCACAACCTATCAATCAGCAGCAATTACTGACTGCAACAGCGCAGGGGAAGCAGCAGTCATTATTAGTGTTACTTCAGGCTGATGGGCAGCGCTTAACCTTGGTTGGGCTGTCGCCGCTTGGGATCCGCTTGTTCAAGGTTTCCTATGACCTGCAAGGTATTCATTTAGAGCAAACCATGAAAATTGTTGGATTACCTCCAGCAAATCAGGTTCTTGCCGATATTATGCTGAGTTATTGGCCCATCATATCATGGCGTCCGTTATTACCCGGAAATTGGCGGTTGGTGGATGAAGGGGATACACGCAGACTCTATGATGACAAAAACCAAATAGTGACAGAGATTCGCTACCAGCTATCAGGTAACACCCGTAAGCCAATCACTATTGAGCAATTTGTCTTTCACTACCGTATTACTATCCAAAATGTGGAGGAGTAACAGCGATGGTCTATTTCTCTGCTGTTGGCATGGTTAATGCGTTAGGTAGCTCATTGTCTGAAGTGAGTGCGAGCCTTCGTGCCGGGTTAGCCCCAGGCATGGCTCCCCAGCAAGGGTGGCTCTTGGGTGATTCGCCGATTTGGCTGGGTGCGGTGAATACTGAATTGCCTACCTTGCCCGAGCCACTTTCACAGCACAATAGCCGGAATAATCGCCTGTTGTTGGCGGCATTGTCGCAGATTCAACCTGAGGTTTCCGCATGCATTCTTCGCTATGGCGTATCACGGGTTGCTGTGATTATGGGAACCAGCACCTCAGGTATTTTTGAGGGGGAACGGGCGGTTAGAGAATATCAGCCTGGTTCTGGTGACGTCGCCGGGCAGTTTCCGCCAGGGTATCACTATCAACAGCAGGAGTTAGGCGATCCTAGCATCTTCCTCTCGCGTTATTTGGGGCTGAATGGCCCGAGTTATACCGTGTCTACGGCTTGTTCTTCCAGTGTACGGGCGATTATCAGCGGTAAACGTTTGATTGAGTCTGGAATAGTCGATGCGGCGATAGTCGGTGGCGCTGACAGTTTATGTCGTATGCCCATCAACGGTTTTCATAGCCTGGAGTCACTTTCGGCTGAGCGTTGTACCCCTTTTGCCGCCGAGCGCAAAGGGATCAACGTGGGTGAGGCAGCGGCGTTGATTTTATTATCACGTGAACCTTCACCTGTAGCGTTACTCGGGGTTGGGGAGTCCTCCGATGCCTGGCATATGTCCGCCCCCCATCCTGAAGGGCATGGGGCGGAACAGGCTATCAGGATGGCATTACGTCAGGCAGGGTTGCAGCCCGCTGATGTGGGCTACATCAATCTACATGGCACGGCGACGCGGTTAAATGATCAGATAGAAGCGCAGGTCGTGAATAGGGTTTTTGGTCATCAGACCCCTTGTAGTTCAACTAAACATCTTACCGGGCATACGCTGGGGGCCGCTGGGGCCACAGAGGCGGCACTCAGTTGGCTGATGTTAAGCCGGACTCTACCCTTACCAGTACAAGATTTTTCTCATGCTTCTTGGGATACTACTTTGGCCGAGATTAATTTGGTCACCAAGCCGGAAGTACTTAAAACCCCGGTTATTTTGTCGAACTCATTCGCTTTTGGTGGCAACAATGCGTGTGTGATATTAGGAGCCGGCTGATGGCGTATTCCGCTGAACATTACCTCCCACATCAATCACCAATGGTGATGCTGGATAACGTCCATTGGGTAGGGGAGGACGGGGCTGAATGCAGGGTCACCTTGAGTAAGCATGGGGTGCTTGCGCCGTTCCTCGATGCTCAGGGCTGCCTCCCCAACTGGTTTGCTATCGAATTAATGGCACAAACTATCGGCGTGTGGCGTGGCTGGCATGGCTTGGCGCAAGCGATACCTCCCACGATAGGGATGCTACTTGGTGGGCGAGCTATCAGCTGTGAATTACCGGCATTTCCTGCGGGTAGCGAACTTCAGGTTTGTGTCCAGTTAATCCTGCAAGATGAAAAAATTGGCAGTTTCGAGTGCAGTATCAACATGGCTGGAAAGCAGGTTGCTCGTGGTCGGCTAAATACTTATCAGCCAGATGCCGAAGAAATAAAAAAACTCACATTGAGGAAAGGCGCATGAAGCGTTCTGTTTTAGTCACCGGGGCCAGCAAAGGGATCGGGCGGGCCATCGCACACCGTCTGGCTGCGGATGGTTTTTTAGTGGTTGTTCATTATCACCAAGATCTTACTGGCGGTGAAGCGACACTGGCTCAGATTATTGAGGCGGGTGGTGAAGGGCGCTTGATCTGTTTTGATATCAGCGACAGGCCGCAGTGTAAAGAGGTACTCGAGCAGGATATCGCCACTCATGGCGCTTACTACGGTGTGGTGAACAATGCCGGTATTACGCGTGATGGTGCATTCCCAGCATTGACGCAAGAAGATTGGGATGGCGTCATTCATACCAATCTGGACAGTTTCTATAATGTGTTGCACCCCTGCGTAATGCCGATGATCGGTTTACGTAACGGCGGGCGCATTATTGCGCTTTCTTCGGTCTCCGGTGTGGTGGGGAATCGTGGTCAGGTGAATTACAGTGCGGCTAAAGCGGGGGTTATCGGGGCTTGTAAGGCTTTGGCGCTGGAGTTGGCTAAACGCAAGATTACCGTGAATTGTATTGCACCTGGGTTGATTGATACTGGCATGATCAATATGGAGCCTATCGCGCTGCAAGAAGCCATGCGGATGATCCCACTTAAACGGATGGGAGAAGCTGAAGAGGTGGCTGGTTTAGCCAGTTACCTGATGTCAGATATCGCCGGTTATGTCACGCGTCAGGTGATTTCAATTAATGGAGGAATGGTATGAGCAGCAGGATGGTTGCCATCAATAGAGTTGTGATTACCGGCATGAGTGGGGTCACTGCCTTTGGCAATAACTGGGCGGATATTTCAGCACGTATTTATGCCGGTCAAAATGCGGTGCAATATATGCCGCAGTGGGAAGAATATCAGGGGTTGAATACCCATTTAGGTGCGCCGATTGATGATTTTGTGGTGCCCGCACATTACACCCGTAAACGCATCCGCTCGATGGGGCGGGTATCCTTATTGGCCACCAGAGCCACTGAGCTGGCGCTAGAGCAAGCGGGTCTGATGGGGGAGGATGTACTTACCAATGGGGATACTGGGATTGCCTATGGCTCTTCTACCGGTAGCACTAAGCCGGTGAGTGAATTTGCCACGATGTTAACCGAAAAACACACCAACAATATTACCGGCACGACCTATGTGCAAATGATGCCGCATACGGCGGCGGTGAATACTGGGCTGTTTTTTGGGTTGCGCGGGCGGGTTATTCCTACCTCAAGTGCTTGTACGTCAGGTAGTCAGGCAATTGGTTATGCCTATGAAGCAATCCGTCATGGCTACCAGAAAGTGATGGTTGCTGGTGGTGCAGAGGAACTGTGTCCTTCCGAGGCGGCGGTATTTGATACCTTGTTTGCTACTAGCCAGCTAAATGATTCACCAAAATTATCACCAAGGCCATTTGATCGCCAACGTGATGGTTTGGTTATTGGTGAAGGGGCTGGCACGTTGATTCTGGAAGAACTGGATCACGCCAAAGCACGTGGTGCCACTATTTACGGTGAAATCATTGGTTTTTATACTAATTGCGATGCCAGCCATATTACTCAACCACAAAAAGAGACCATGCAAATCTGCATTGAAAAGGCGTTACTAAGCTCGGGCCTGGCTGCCACTGATATTGGCTATATCAGTGCTCATGGTACCGCGACTGAGCGTGGCGATATTGCAGAAAGCCAGGCTACGGCGGCTGTTTTTGGTAACCGGACCCCCATTTCCTCTTTGAAAAGTTATTTTGGTCATACCTTAGGGGCTTGCGGTGCTCTTGAAGCCTGGATGAGTCTGGAGATGATGCGGGCCGGGCGTTTCGCACCAACCATTAATCTGACCGACCCTGATCCTGCCTGTGGTGACCTGGATTACCTGATGGGCGAGGGGCGTTATATTGATACCGAATTCTTCCAGACAAATAACTTCGCGTTTGGCGGCATTAACACCTCATTGGTGATCCGTCGCTGGCCGTAACCGCCATTGCTTTCCTCATTGTTGATTTTTTATCAAAAGTATTGTGTTGAATATGGCATTTTTTGGCAATAAAACTCTGGGCATAATCAGTTCAGATTTTTACCGGGTGGCTCGGGTAAATGGCCCCCGGTAATCAGCCAATTTTAAACATGTCTAAGCACGATAAAAATTCAAAATGAGGAATTACTATGAGCGTACCTGCATTCGGCCTGGGAACTTTTCGTCTTCAAGATCAAGTTGTTATTGATTCAGTGAGTCAGGCATTAACCGCGGGCTATCGTGTTATCGATACCGCACAAATATATGAAAATGAAGCAGCTGTTGGCCAAGCTATTGCGCAAAGCGGCATCCAGCGTGATGAGTTATTTATCACCACTAAGATTTGGATTGCTAACTTAGCGCAGGGCAAGCTCATCCCTAGCCTGCAAGAGAGCTTGCAGAAGCTGAGAACAGACTATGTGGATTTAACATTGATTCACTGGCCTTCACCAAACGATGAAGTACCCGTCGCTGAATTTATGGCTGAATTAGTGAAAGCCAAAGAGCTGGGCTTAACCCGGCAGATTGGTATTTCTAACTTCACCATCGATTTAATGAAACAGGCCATTGCGGCGGTGGGGGCCGAGGTAATTGCTACTAACCAAATCGAACTGTCACCCTTATTGCAGAACAGTAAGGTCGTTGAATTTGCGAGAGAAAATGGCATAGCGATCACTTCTTATATGACGCTGGCTTATGGTAAAGCGCTAGAAGAACCCGTGATTAAAACGATTGCGGAGCAACATGGTGCCACTCCCGCTCAGGTGATTTTAAGCTGGGCGATGCAACTGGGCTATAGTGTGATCCCGTCATCGACCAAAGCCGCTAATCTGGCCAGTAATATGTTAGCGCAGGAATTGCGCTTGAGTGCCGAAGATATGGCACTGATAGCGTCGTTGGATCGTGGTGAGAGGTTAGTCAGCCCTGAAGGCCTGGCACCTGCATGGGATTGATCACGCTTTAAACCATTATCTGAACCACCCTATGTTGGGTGGTTTTTTATTTTGCAGGGAACATTTGTGCCAGACGTTCATTGATAAAATCAATAAAACAACGCAGCCGGTTACTGACGACCTGATCACTGTAATACACCGCATTAATCGGCATAACGACGGGTAGAGTCTGTTCTACCAGTAGCGGCACTAAGTCCCCGCGTTGTAGATCGCCTCTGATCATGAAATCCGATAAGCAAGCAATGCCATTTCCCTCAAGGCAAAGGCGGCGTTGCGTCTCCCCATTATTTGACGTTAAATCTGAATTTATTTCATAAAGTTGCCCATCAGCACCTGCGAGCGGCCAACGATTTAGCACCGGTAAATCATTGAACCCCAGACATAAATGATGCTGTAAATCAGCCACCGTTTGCGGGGTACCATGTTGCTTTAGGTAGGCAGGTGAGGCCAAAATATGGCGATAACTGGTCATCAGCTTTCTGGCTCGTAAGGTTGAGTCCTGTAACGTGCCGACCCGGATAGCAATATCAACCTTTCTTTCAATTAGGTTAATAAAGGTTTCTGACGAAACCAGTGATAATGTCACCAACGGATAACGCTGACGAAACTCCGCCATCAGCGGAGCCAGAATGTGCAACACCACTGGAGTAGAAGCATCGATACGCAGCAATCCTTTGGGATTTAACTGATTATCGAGTATCTCGTTTTCCGCCGTGGCCATTTCCCGCAGAATATTTTGCACTCGCCGAAAGTAGTGCTCGCCTTCTTGTGTCAGGCTGATTTGCCGGGTTGTGCGATTTAACAGCGTCACCCCTAGCTTGCTTTCGAGTTTTTTTACTGTCCGGCTGACGACTGAATTAGCTTGATCGAGTTGCTCTGCCGCACGGCTAAAACTGCCACATTCCACTACGGTAACAAAAGTAATCAGTTCATCTGAATGCGCTTTCATTGTTGCCACTCCAGCAAAAATATTTTGATATTTTGAGCATTTTTGTCATTTAACCATAGGTACATAATAGCCGCTATCAAATTGACCCGTATTTCTGGAGTAATTATGCCACTTGCATTATGGGCACTGACCATCAGTGCATTCGCTATTGGTACCACTGAATTTGTGATTGTCGGGCTGGTTCCGACCATCGCAGAACAACTGGCAGTTTCTGTGCCATCCGCCGGTTTATTAGTTTCAATCTATGCATTGGGCGTTGCTATTGGTGCTCCAGTGTTAACCGCATTAACCGGGCGCATACCGCGTAAAATGCTATTGATTGGCTTGATGGTCTTGTTCACCCTAGGGAACTTATTAGCCTGGCAATCACCTGGTTATGAGACTCTGGTGGTTGCTCGTTTACTCACCGGTCTGGCTCACGGTGTGTTCTTCTCGATTGGTTCGACTATTGCTACCAGTTTGGTGCCAAAGGAGAAAGCGGCGTCGGCGATTGCTATTATGTTTGGTGGTTTAACGGTGGCACTGGTGACTGGGGTTCCGCTCGGGACATTTATCGGCCAGCATTTTGGCTGGCGGGAGACTTTCCTTGCGGTGTCACTGATTGGGGTCATTGCCATTATTGCCAGCGCCATTTTGGTTCCCAGTAATATCCCCAATAAGGCTTCAGCCAGTATAAAGCAGCAACTACAGGTGCTCACCCACCCACGTTTACTGCTGATTTATGCCATTACCGCCTTGGGATACGGTGGTTTCTTCACCATGTTTACTTTCCTCGCGCCAGTGATGCAAGAACTGGCAGGATTCTCACCTGCCGCAGTGAGTTGGATCTTACTGGCGTATGGGGTATCGGTCGCTATCGGCAATATCTGGGGCGGTAAACTCGCAGACCGCCATGGTGCAGTACCTGCTTTGAGTTTTATTTTTACCGCACTTGCTGTCTTACTGTTTGTTTTCCAATTCAGTGCTAACCACAGTATTGCGGCATTAATTACGTTGCTGGTCATGGGGATTTTTGCCTTTGGTAACGTCCCCGGTTTACAAGTTTATGTGGTGCAGAAAGCGGAAGAATATACGCCACATGCCGTTGACGTGGCTTCGGGCCTGAATATCGCGGCGTTTAATGTCGGAATCGCGTTAGGATCGATTATTGGTGGGCAGACAGTTATCCGGGTTGGGTTGGCTCAGACCCCTTGGATCGGTGGCGTGATTGTTATTGGTGCGCTATTACTGGTGACACTGAGTGGCAAGCTGGATAAGAAGCACCCACGGCAAGTTGCTGTCAGCTAAATCCCTGCCAGTATCTATTGAAGCCCGCGATTGTGGGCTTCTTTGTTAATAGAAGGCTTATTAGTGCATTATGAATCACATAGATTGAATCTCTGCTTGTGTATCCCAACATCAGAATAATATCGTGGCTAAAAGAAATTACTGACAGGAGCATCTGGGCGTATAATCAGTGAACTACCGGCTGTTGTTACCTCTCGAGCCAGAGTGATTTCGAATAAGGAATAGGCCATCAAAGTGCCGAAACGAACATATGCAATGCGATATGTTGCAGGTCAACCGGTTGAACAAATCTTCCCAGGTTCTGCTAAGCAACTGGGGCTGGGGTTACCGCCAGGCGCGCCATTGCCAACATCTGAATTTTTGCGGGTGATGGTGTGGAATATCTTTAAGCAGCAGCGGGCGCAATGGCTCTCGGTGCTCAAAGAATTCGGGCGTGATACTCAACTGATGTTACTGCAAGAAGCACAAACAACACCTGAGCTGGTGCGGTTTGCTACGTCTCACTATCAGGCCGCCGATCAGGTTCCTGCCTTTGCACTGCCTCAGCACCCTTCAGGTGTGATGACGCTTGCAGCCACCCATCCGGTCTACTGTTGCCCCCTGCGTGAGAGAGAGCCGTTACTGCGGTTGTCTAAATCGGCCTTAATTACTGTTTACCCAATCCATGACGGCCGTTTATTGATGGTGGTGAATATTCACGCGGTGAATTTCAGTCTTGGTGTTGATGTTTACAGTAAACAACTCGAGCCCATTGGGGAACAAATCGCGATGCATCGTGGCCCGGTGATTCTGGCGGGGGATTTTAATGCCTGGAGCCGACAGCGGGTTAATGCTTTACAGTGTTTTGCCCAAGTGGTGGGGTTAGCTGAAGTTGAATTCCGGGCTGATAACCGTAGCCGTGCGTTTGGCCGACCGCTTGATTTTGTCTTTTATCGGGGTCTTACTCTGGCAGATGCATCGGTATTAGTGACCCGAGCCTCTGATCACAATCCACTGCTGGTTGAATTCCAGCCATAAAAAAAGCACCCCGAAGGGTGCTTTTTAACAGCTTTAATCGCGATTCTGACTCTACGTATCCGGGGTCGATTTGCCGTTAACGAACAACGTCAATTTCAAGCCTGGTTGTAAACTATTAGCCTTGCTGACTACCGAATTCCATCGCATCACATCGTCGGTGTTTACACCGTGACGCTTGGCAATACTGGCAAAAGAATCACCTTTACGAACCTGATAGGTGATGCTGTTGCTGGTCGTTGTATTGCTTGCCAGTTGCAGGGTTTGCCCAACTTTTAAGGTGCTCTTGGCACGTAAGTTGTTCCAACTCTGCAAATCGCTGGTCTTGATATTCAACCGCTTGGCAATCGTAGATAAGGTATCACCGGAGCGAACTTTATACTGCGAACCTGATGCTGATTTTGAGCTGTTCTGTGCCAACTTGGTTGGTTGAACGGCGGCAATATCAGTATCTGCCAATGAATCTTTAAGCTGCTCAGCATGGGCCTTTGGCAACATAATATAACGAGGACCATGTCCATCAGGTGCCGTTACATTGCGCTTATACCCAGAATTAAAGGATTTCAACTTAGTAAGTGACATCCCCGCCATCTCAGCCGCCTGAGTTAGCTGTATCTGCTGACCTACATCAACACGTGCTAATGCACGGTCTTTGTCGGGTTCTGGCAAGTTTATACCGTACTTTTTGCTGTTCTTGATTAAATCACCCAAGGCCAGCATTTTTGGAACATAAATTGACGTTTCACGTGGAAGCGACAATGCCCAAAAGTTGGTCGGTTTACCCTTTGCCTTATTAGCCTTAACCGCTTGCATGACTCTGCCTTCACCACTGTTATAAGCAGCGACTGTTAACAACCAGTCACCGTCAAACATTTTGTTCAGGCGCTCCATCATATCAAGCGCTGCTTTGGTAGACGCAACCACATCTCTGCGGCCGTCATACCATTGGTTTTGTTTCAAGCCATAGTTTCGACCTGTACTCGGCACTATCTGCCATAGCCCTGCGGCGTTGGCGGATGATGTCGCGTGTGGGTCAAAAGCGCTCTCCACTATGGGTAGCAGTACCAGTTCCATCGGCATTTTACGTTTCTTAATCTGCTCGACTATCAGGTACATGTACGGCTCTGCCCGTAATGTTACATCGTGGAGATAGCTCTTATTTCTTAAGTATTTTTGCTTTTGTTCACGGATCCGGGAATTTTCCGGAACCTTCATCTTCAGCTCGTCGCTAATGAAGTTCCACAAATCTTGCTGCGCGAGGCCACTTTCACTATCAAGCCATCGCGCGCTGCCCTCTCGGACGCTATTTGTGTACTCTCCTGCTTCACTCTCTTGACCTGCTGAAGACAAACTCTGCGCATGCTGTACGGGAACCTGTACGTCCTGCTTGGACGTCTGGCACCCAACAAGCAAGACTGAGGCGAGAAATATCGCTTTGGTCTTCATGTGTGTGTCAATGTCAGTTGCTTAAAAGACGACCAATCATACTTTGCTTCGACAAAAAACACAACTAAAAGCTCAGAAGCGGTCTTTCTGGGCGCGTAATTCGGAAAAAACTGAAGCAAGTGAGGCTGGTGGCGAGATAACGCCTATTTTCCTTTGTAAATCAATGTCATTGCAACGTAAAAAAACATTAATTTTACGCTCTAATTGCAATTTTACCGGCAAACTAGGTAGGTTTTTTGCCCGTAATTGCATGATTTGTTGTTGATATGTAGCAATATCTTGATCTGCGGGCAAAATGAAACGGGCAAACTTAAGATTTGCGAGAGTATATTCATGCGCGCTGCAAATTAAGGTTTCAGCGGGAAGCTGCGCCAGCCGTTGAATTGACGCATACATTTGCTCTGGTGTGCCTTCAAATAGTCTGCCGCAGCCGGCAGAAAAAAGCGTGTCGCCGCAGAAAAGATAAGGTTCGCTGTAGTATGCAATGTGCCCAAGGGTATGGCCAGGGACGGCGATAATGGTGTAGTTTTGACCATCAATTGTCAGGTGATCACCCCCATTTACGATAACTGTCGCACCTTTATTTGCTGTTTCCTGCGGGCCATAGACGGGAATATTGGGGAAATGGCGGTGTAATTGTGCCACACCACCGACGTGATCGTTGTGGTGATGGGTGAGCAGGATGGCCTGAGGAGTGTATTGGCCTTGTGCCAGTGCAGACAGCACCGGCGCTGATTCACCCGGATCAACAATAACGCAGTGTTTTTGTGGGTTTGCCAATAACCAAATGTAATTGTCTTGAAATGCCGGAATACTGATAAGATTCATTGGATACCTCTTTTTTGTTGGCAACCGCTTGAGTGTGAAAGAAGATAATATACCCGTCATCTTTCAAATCGCAGGTGTATTGGCGGCTCCCGTTCATCCGCATCACTTACGGGGGTTAGCTTATCGGGGTTCACTTACTTGCCACCTTCCTGCACCTTGAAATCTATTGGGTAGAAACATGAAACCAGCGCAAACACACCAACAGATCGATGCGCCTGCATCTTGGGCGGAGTTACCTTGGGGAGAGTATTATCGCGCAGCGCTCGAACAGCAATTACAACCTTGGTGGCCGAAGCTATTTGGTTTTCATCTGTTGAAAATAGGCCAGTTGAGTGCGGAAATCGCCAGCGATAAATGTGCTATCTCCCATCAGGTTAATGTGGGGGAACAAGGTACTAATATGCAGGTGCTGGCCAGCCCATACCAGTTACCTTTTGCTGAAAAGTCAGTGGACGCCTGTCTGTTATCTCATTCTTTAGCCTATGCCACTGACCCACATCGTATTTTGCGTGAAGCAGATAGGGTGCTTATTGATGACGGCTGGTTGATTATCAGTAACTTCAATCCGATGAGTGTGCTGGGTGCCGGCAAGCTGGTGCCAATATTACGCCAGCGGCAGCCTTATATTAGCCGAATGTTTACTCAGATGCGTTTGCTGGATTGGCTGAGTTTGCTGAATTATGAAGTTATGCATATGTCGTGCTTTCACGTTTTACCCTGGCATAAAGAAGGTGGGCGCTTTATCAGCACCCATCTACATGCGCTGGGGTGTGTCAGCCTGATTGTGGCCCGTAAGCGCACCATACCTTTGACATTTAATCCGATGAAGTTTGGTGCACGTAAGCCTTGGTTTAGCCGTGCGGTTGGCGCAACCAAAAGTTATCGCGACCAACCTTGATTCGGTGTGTGAAAGCCACTAATACCGTGGCAACGTCAGGTAAGAAGAGTTAGTTGGGGATATAACCAATATCGTCTTGTGTCGGTGAATTGGCCGCAAGACGTGCCAGTTCATCGCAGCGCTCATTTTCAGGATGGCCAGCATGGCCTTTAACCCATTCCCATTGTACGGTATGGCCTTGGATTGCCAGATCCAGCCGTTGCCATAAATCGACGTTACGTACCGGTTTGCGGTCTGTGGTTTTCCACCCGCGCTTTTTCCAGTTGTGGATCCATTGTGTGATGCCCTGACGCACGTATTGGCTGTCAGTGCTGAGCGTCACGTGGCAAGGTGATGTCAATGCCTCCAAGGCGACGATAGCAGCCATCAACTCCATACGGTTGTTGGTTGTCAAACGGTAGCCAGCACTAAAGGTCTTTTCATGTTGTTTGTAACGCATAATTGCGCCATAACCACCGGGGCCAGGATTGCCAAGGCAAGATCCGTCGGTGAAAATTTCTACCTGTTTAGTCATCTCTGGTAGACTCTTCCTATCTGTTTAAACGTTAAGTCTGACATAAACGAGCGCTATGAGCACTGGCAATATGCAAGTTACCCCGACCAGACAGATTGTTCTGGATACTGAAACCACTGGTATGAATAAGCTGGGCGTTCATTATGAAGGCCATCGGATTATTGAGATCGGTGCTGTTGAAGTGATCAACCGCCGTCTGACCGGCAGAAACTTCCATGTGTATGTGAAACCGGACCGTCTGGTCGACCCAGAGGCCTACGGTGTCCATGGTATCAGTGATGAGTTTCTGGCCGATAAACCCACATTTGCTGATATTACACCGGAGTTTCTCGAGTTTATCCGTGGTGCTGAGCTAGTCATTCATAATGCGGCGTTTGATATCGGCTTTATGGATTACGAGTTCCGTATGTTGCAGCAGGATATTCCGAAAACGGAAACCTTCTGTACCATCACCGATAGCCTGTTATTGGCGCGCCGCCTGTTCCCCGGCAAGCGTAATAACCTTGATGCGTTATGCGATCGCTATCTGATAGATAATACCAAGCGAACGTTGCACGGCGCATTACTCGATGCCGAAATTCTGGCAGAAGTTTATCTGGCGATGACCGGCGGCCAGACGTCTCTGTCTTTCTCTATGGAAGGTGATCAGTCGCAGAATGATTCTTCTGAAAATATCCAGCGTATTACCCGGCCAGCATCTGCGTTGAAAGTAATTTATGCGGCTGAAGAGGAGTTGTCAGCCCATGAATCGCGTCTGGATTTGGTGATGAAGAAGGGCGGCAGTTGTTTGTGGCGGATGCCGCTTGAATCGGAAGATAGTGCAAATGCAGAATAAAATGATTTCCAGATGAAAAACTGCGCAACCGGCTTATTTTGCTGGAAAAAGTATTGACGAGATTGCATTCCATACGTAATATCCGTCTCGTTCTTAACCGGAACAGCAGCGTGGTGCGGTAGTTCAGTCGGTTAGAATACCGGCCTGTCACGCCGGGGGTCGCGGGTTCGAGTCCCGTCCGCACCGCCAACATTCAGAAGCCCTGAGTTATTGCTAACTCAGGGCTTCGTTGTATCTATACCCTTGGCACTTGAAGCTGCAGGGGTGTTAGCTACGCTCACTTACCCAAATCACTTGACTGTGTAAGCTCATTGGGATGCATTCGCTTGCTGCCTACCTGCAACTCCAATTACTTTGGGTATACCCTTGGTACTTGAAGCCGCTGGGGGGCAAAATAATAGAACTCCCCCCTTGGGTAACACATCAATAAACCCATTTAGAATTTACTGCGTAGCTTTCGCATTACCTGCTTGCGCGGCTGTTTTTACCCAACCATCAAAGGTGGCCTGATGGGCCTGAATCCAACCATTCACATGACGTTCAATATCGGCATCTGACGATTCACCCGCGTGCATCCGCATGTTCTGAGCATTCACATCATTAATCGATAATTTCATGATAGAGAACAGCTTAGCGGCGGCCGGGTTAGCTTCAGCCCATTTTTTGTTAGCCACGATATGCATCACACTCGGTGGGAAGCCGTAGTTCGCACCGTTAGACAGCTTGGTGTCGATAGTTTTATCTGGCAGGGAAGAGAATGGAACCTGCAACCATACTACGTCACGGCCCGGCACCAATACATCACTGACCCAATAAGGTGTCCAGGTGTAATACAGGATTGGTTTGCCTTCTTTGTAACGTGTAATCGTATCGGCAATCATCGCGGCATAGTTACCCTGATTATGGATAACGGTATCGCTCAGACCATAAGCTTTGATCTGATGATTTATCGGCGCTTCACAGCCCCAACCTGGGTTACAGCCGGTTAGATCGGCTTTACCATCGTTATTAGCATCAAACAATTTGGCGATTTTCGGATCTTTTAGCTGCTCAATATTGGTAATGTGGTATTTATCAGCGGTTTTTTTATCGATCAGATAACCCTGTGCCAATCCTTCAATATAGTTACCCTGACGATAAAATTTGGCATCGCCACCGGCAGCATTATATTGGTCGTTATGCAGTGGTTCCCAGTTTACCGCCAGATAGGTGGCATCACCTGCGCCGATAGTTGAATACGCGACGTTGTAATCTACTTCTTTGGTCGGTTGGACATCGTAACCGAGTTTTTCCAAGGCTTTATTGACCAGAGAGGTCTGGAAGGTCTCTTCCGAAATGGTACTTTGCAGCGGCTGGACAGTGATGCCTTTGCCCGGTAATTCTGCGGCGGATAACTGAGTGCTGATCAGTGTGGTGAGGGCCAAGGCCCAGATTCCTGTCGAACGCATAGTTGTTCCTTTTTAAGCTATTTTACTTGCCATTTTGAACGAGGACAGTGCTCATCATCCTTACGTACTATGTGTACATTGCGGTGATTGCGCGCTGTCCATGTCCAAACTGCCTGCGACAATTACGCTTAAATTTGAGCGTAATAATTTGAAATTACTTAGTATTTCTAAAAGGTTTGGTGATAAGACCAATCGGGCCGGCTGTATACCAGAGGCCAATGCCTTTGGTACGGCGATCGCGGCCTAATGATTGGGTCAGGCGGTCAAGGATGATCGCCAGAATCACAATACCGACACCGCCGACTGCGGCCAGCCCCATATCAAGGCGGCCAATACCGCGCAGTACCATTTGACCTAAGCCCCCTACAGCAATCATCGAGGCGATGACTACCATCGACAGTGCCAGCATCAGGGTTTGGTTCACACCCGCCATGATGGTTGGCATCGCCAGCGGTAACTGCACTTTGAACAGTAATTGGCGTGGATTGGCACCAAAGGATTCAGCGGCTTCGATAAGATCTTCTGGTACCTGTTTGATGCCCAAAATGGTCAGACGAACAATGGGTGGCAGAGCAAAGATGATGGTCACGACCACGCCGGGGACGTTACCGATACCGAACAGCATGACGATGGGCACCAGATAAACGAATGCCGGTGTAGTCTGCATGGCATCCAGTAACGGCCGAATTATACGTGCGGCATTATTACTGCGTGCCAGCCATATCCCCATCGGTAGCCCGATAAGAATACAGAAGAACAGCGAAGTCAGAACCAGCGCCAGTGTCACCATTGCTTGTGACCACGCACCGATAGCGCCAATAGCAACCAGTGATATCAGGGTTGCTACGCCCATTCCTAAGGTGGAGAACTGCCAGGCGATCAGCGCGAAAACCAGAATGGCGATCGGTGCTGGCATACCCAGTAGTAGGTGCTGAAAGCCACTGAGAATAAAATCAACCGGCACGCGAATGCCCTGGAACAGGGGGCGAAAATGCAGCACAACCCAGTCGATACCGTGGGTGACCCAGGAATCCAGTGGCACCCAGGTGTTATGAAACGGATCCATCAGACTGAAATGCTCGGGAGCAGCGGCCGGAGTACTATTCAACCAATCGGTACTTTGTGTCGCAGTGCTCTGAACGGCCTGAGAAGCAACCTCATGGCTGGTACTGCTGGCGGCATGGCTACCCTCAGCCATGCTCGCTCCCCACGGGTCAACAGCGGCTGACAGTGTCTGAGGGGCGGTATCTGTTGCCGCCGGTGCTGCTGAAGCTGCCGCATCCGTCGCCCAAGGATTACTGTCTACGGGGGTACTGCTTTGAATTGGATCACTCATTTGGCGTCTCCTTATCTAAAGCCTGCAACAGCATGGCTTTGGAAATAATACCGATATAACTGTTGTCTTCACCGACCACAGGGACCGCACACGGGGCCTGGGCAACCAGTGAAATCAACTCACTGAGGGGCATATCTGCGGGAACCGGCGCTGGATCGGCCAGTAAGGCACTATCCAGCGACTGGCTCTCCGCCAAGGCTTTTTTCAGTGAATCTATCGATACCACGCCAATAAACTTCTGCCCGCGTTCCAGCACATAGCCATAATCGCGGTCTTCATCTTGAAGCAGTTTTAACGCTGAACGAGGGCCGAAACCCGGAGTTTTACGAATTAATGATACCGGGCGACGGCGCGCGATATCCTTGGCACTAAAGACGTGGCTGATATCGACGCCACGGAAGAAGGTGCGCACATAGTCATTAGCCGGATTATTCAGTATTTCATCCGGGGTGCCGACCTGTACTACTTCGCCGCCCTGCATAATGGCGATACGATCACCAATGCGCATGGCTTCATCCAAATCATGAGAGATAAAGACAATGGTCCTTTGATGTTTGGCCTGTAATTTGACCAGCTCATCTTGCATTTCTGTACGTATTAAGGGGTCTAGCGCTGAAAAGGCCTCATCCATTAATAAGATGTCAGGGTTATTGGCCATCGCCCGGGCTAAACCGACGCGCTGACGCATCCCGCCGGAAAGTTCATCGGGGTAGGAGTGGGCGTAGCTTTCCAGACTCACCTGACGCAGTGCTTCCAGCGCTTTGTCGTGACGTTCCTGCAAAGGGACGCCAGCCAGCTCCATACCGAATGCGGTGTTATCGAGAACATTCAAATGGGGCATTAATGCAAAGGACTGAAAGACCATACTGATCTTATTACGGCGTACGGTGCGCAGGGCACTATCAGATATTTTGGCAATATCTTCGCCATCGATCAGTACTTCTCCACGGGTGGGTTCTATCAGACGATTGAGAAGGCGTACCAGGGTGGATTTACCAGAACCGGATAACCCCATGATGACGAATATCTCGCCTTCTTCAATGGCCAGATTGGCATCTTTAACGCCAACGGACAAACCAGTTTTGGCAAATATCTGCTCTTTATTCTTACCTGATTCAAGCAGCTTAAAAGCCCGTTCTGGATGCTCACCAAATATTTTATATAGATTCTTTACTTCGAGTTTAATTGCCATGCAGCTGGTGTATTCCTCTGTCAATTTTGAATTATGTTTATTCGATCAATGTTATCCTGATGAAAAAATAGAGCGCCATATACCCTAACACAATGAGAATCTGAGACAACCCTCAATGTTCTTATAATCTGAATTGTAATAGACCTTATCCCAGGATATATCTTTTTAATCTGTTAATTTATATACGTTAATATTGTGGTTTTTTGATGTTCACATCTTGCTTAATATTGATATGCTGAGTGGGCTATAATTAGCCAGTTAATAGCGTGAATATTGTCCATATATATTCATTCTATTGAATATACTGTTATTGATTATATTCCCTCGATTTTTCTTGTGGTCAGCCTTGGGCTTGAGCATCCGTCATCGTGCTGATATGACATTTTTATCGTCACAAGAGACATGCTGAATCCCCCTTATATACTGGCCTGCGCCTAAATTAGTAGTCAGGTAATAATTTCAGTTTTTAGTTGTGGTTCTGTTCATTGCGTAGGTAAATATAGCGGATGAGTGGTGGTGAGTTTACAAGGTGATTGAGGCATTAAATCATCACCAAATAGAGGGCAGCCTTGCTGCGGCTGCCAGTGGATGTGGATCGCCTCATTTTTATGCCATAAAAGTGAGGGTGGGGCACCGATAGGGAACGCTTAAAAATCCCAATCTTCGTCTTCGGTGTTGACTGCCTTACCAATCACATAAGAGGAGCCAGAACCGGAGAAGAAATCGTGATTCTCGTCTGCATTTGGTGATAATGCCGCCAGAATGGCCGGACTGACTGCTGCCTGACTGGTAGGGAATAAGGCTTCATAACCTAAATTCATTAATGCTTTATTAGCATTATAATGAAGGAACTTTTTGACATCTTCGGTCCAGCCAACCTTATCATACAGATCCTCGGTGTAACGCACCTCATTGTCATATAAGTCTTGCAGCAGATCGAAGGCAAAGTTCTTTATTTCCTGGCGGCGACTATTGTCGACTTTCTCCAACCCTTTCTGAAATTTGTAGCCGATATAATAACCATGTACTGCCTCGTCACGGATGATTAATCGAATAAGATCGGCAGTGTTGGTTAATTTTGCCCGGCTGGACCAATACATCGGTAAATAGAAACCGGAATAGAATAAAAATGATTCCAGAAATACACTGGCTATCTTTTTCTTCAGTGGGTCATCATTATGATAGTGCTGTAAGATAATATTGGCTTTATTTTGTAGTGGGTCATTCTCTTCACTCCAGCGATAGGCATCGTCCACATCAGATGTCATGCAAAGAGTAGAAAAAATAGAGCTATAAGAGCGAGCATGGACCGCCTCCATAAAGCTGATATTTGAGAATACCGCTTCCTCATGAGGGGTAATGGCATCTTTAATCAGTGCCGGCGCACCCAATGTATTCTGAATAGTATCCAGCAGTGTCAGGCCGGTAAAAACCCGAATCGTAAGCTGTTGTTCATTAGGTGTCAGCGTTGCCCAAGAGGGAATGTCATTTGATAGTGGGACTTTTTCCGGCAACCAGAAATTAGCTGTCAGGCGGTTCCATACTTCTAGGTCTTTATCGTCTTCAATCTTATTCCAGTTAATGGCACTGACGTGTGTTATCGGTTTTACTGCGTTCATATCATTTTCCTTATCAACCATTTTTATTCATTCAGTGCCGCGAATTACAGCGAGCAAGAAACACAACCTTCGACTTCAGTGCCTTCAAGCGCCATCTGACGCAGCCGGATGTAATAAATGGTCTTAATCCCTTTCTTCCAGGCATAAATTTGCGCTTTATTAATATCGCGGGTACTGGCGGTATCACGGAAGAACAGGGTCAGTGATAGCCCTTGATCGACATGCTGTGTTGCCTCAGCGTAGGTATCGATAATTTTCTCCGGCCCTATCTGATAAGCATCCTGATAATATTCAAGGTTATCGTTAGTCATATAAGGTGCGGGATAATAGACTCGGCCAATCTTGCCTTCTTTACGAATCTCAATCGGTGAGACAATCGGGTGAATGCTCGATGTCGAGTGATTGATATAGGAAATAGAACCGGTAGGCGGCACCGCCTGCAAGTTCTGGTTATAAATACCGTGTTCCATCACTGATTGGCGTAACGCGGCCCAATCTTGCTGGTCGGGCAGTACAATAGCTGCCTGAGCAAATAGTGCCTGTACTTTGGCGGTTTTAGGCAGCCAGCTCTGCTCGATATATTTTGTGAAATAAGTACCCGAGGCATAATCTGACTCATCAAAGCCTTTAAAGTGGTGGCCTCGTTCTATTGCCAGTTGGTTCGAGGCGCGGATGGCGTGATATACCACGCTATAAAAGTAGATATTAGTAAAATCGAGCGCCTCTTCAGAGCCGTAGAAAATACGCTCGCGGGCCAGATAACCGTGCAGATTCATCTGCCCCAAGCCAATGGCATGGGATTCTTGATTACCTTTCTCGATAGAAGGTACTGAGCGGATATTGCTCATATCGGAGACGGCAGTCAGCCCACGAATAGCGGTTTCAATCGATTTGCCAAAGTCTGGTGAATCCATGGTATGCGCGATATTCATCGAACCAAGGTTACAAGAGATATCTTTACCGATATGGCGATAGCTAAGATCGTCATTGTATTCGGTTGGTGAATTAACCTGCAAAATTTCTGAGCACAGGTTACTCATATTGATTCGACCTTTAATCGGATTGGCGCGATTAACTGTGTCCTCAAACATCATGTAGGGATAGCCGGATTCAAACTGGATCTCGGCTAGAATCTGGAAGAACTCGCGTGCCTTGATTTTGCTTTTATGGATGCGCTTGTCATTGACCATCTCGCGGTATTTTTCGCTGATGCTGATTTCTGACATCGGTAAACCGTAAACCTGTTCTACATCGTAAGGAGAGAACAGGTACATTTCTTCGTTATTCTTCGCCAACTCAAAGGTAATATCCGGGATAACCACACCTAATGAGAGGGTTTTTATACGAACTTTTTCATCGGCGTTTTCGCGTTTGGTATCCAGAAAACGTAAAATATCGGGATGATGGGCATGGAGATATACTGCCCCCGCACCTTGCCGTGCGCCCAACTGGTTAGCATAAGAAAAGGCATCTTCCAGCATTTTCATGATAGGGATGACGCCGGAGGATTGGTTTTCAATCCGTTTGATTGGCGCACCGACTTCACGAATATTACTTAGCAGGAAAGCGACCCCGCCGCCACGCTTGGACAATTGCAGCGCTGAGTTAATGGAGCGGCCAATTGATTCCATATTATCTTCAATGCGTAACAAGAAGCAGGAGACAAGCTCACCACGCTGTTTTTTACCACAATTGAGGAATGTCGGGGTGGCCGGTTGGAATCGACCAGAGATTATCTCTTCTACCAGTTCTTGCGCCAGTGTCGGGTCACCTGCTGCCAGTGTCAGCGCCACCATGCAAACACGGTCTTCGTAGCGTTCCAGATAACGTTTGCCATCAAAGGTTTTCAGGGTATAGCTGGTGTAATATTTAAAGGCGCCAAGGAAAGTGGGAAAACGAAATTTTTTGCTATAGGCCTGCTGGAATAAGCTTTTGATAAAGCTGAAATCGTACTGAGCCAGCACCTCTTTCTCGTAATATCCTTCTTCGACCAGATAATCGAGTTTTTCTTGCAAATTGTGGAAGAACACGGTGTTTTGATTGACGTGTTGCAAGAAATATTGACGTGCCGCCAACCGGTCTTTATCAAACTGGATACGTCCATCAGCATCATAGAGGTTTAGCATCGCATTCAGTGAGTGATAGTCAAGCTCGCTACTGGATGGATCAGTGATATTCAGTTCTGTCGTTGCCAAAATTCAGTTACTCCCTTGCGCACGTTAGCCACATCTTCTGCTGTACCCAGTAGTTCAAAGCGATACAGATAAGGAACCTGACATTTTTGGGAGATGATTTTCCCTGCCAGGCAATAGGCGTCGCCAAAATTAGTGTTACCCGCCGCAATAACGCCGCGGATCAATGAACGGTTGTGTGGATCATTTAGAAATCGAATAACCTGTATCGGTACTGCTCCTATCGTGCTGCCGCCGCCATAGCTGGGTACTAATAAAATATAGGGTTGCTCAAGTTGTAGTTTCCCTCGCGCACCGGCAATGGGGATGCGTATTGCCGGGAGTGCTAACTTTTCGACAAAACGGTGAGTGTTCTCCGAAGAGCTGGAAAAATAGACCAGCGGATTCATCTTGTCCCCCCATCAGGCACTGACGGCCTGAACCAGTGCGTTAATTTTGTCAGGGCGGAAGCCGGACCAATGTTCATTGCCGGCAATAATCACTGGCACCTGCTGATAACCAAGAGATTTCACATGATTTAATGCTTGCAAATCTGCTGTTAAATCAATTGTTTGATAGGATATTCCTTGTTTGTCGAATGCTCGGTAAGTGGCATTGCACTGGACACAATCAGGTTTACTGTAAATAATAATACTCATGATTCGCATTTACCTTTTTTAATGAGGAAAGGCGGATTAGTCAGGTTGTTAAGGTGCCGCGACGACCTGCCTCTGATAATCAACTGCGGTTTCATTTCCGTAGGTGATAAAACAAATACTATATCTAGTGTTTATTTAATTCAACCACACTACATGTAGTTATTTATTGAGAATTTATGCATTGTTCAGCGACAGGGCCGCCAGCACGGGGCTGGCGGTAGATTTAGTAATAATAAGGAGGATAAAAATATTTCTATTGCGGAGTTGTTGCGGGCAAGATGATTTACTGGCGCAGGCTGACGGCTAAGCGGTTAAAGGCATTCATGATACTGATAGCAAAAGTTAAATCGGAAATTTCAGCATCGGTAAAATGTACTTTTAAGGCGTCGAAGATATTATCAGGTGTGCCACTGGTGGTGATGTAAGTCACCGCTTCTGCCCAGTCTAATGCTGCTCTTTCTGCTTCAGTAAATGCATTACTGAGTCGCCAGCCAGCTATCACATCCATTTTGGCATTATCAAAACCGTTCTCACGCAAGAATTTACCGTGCATATTCAAGCAGAATGCGCAGCCGTTGATTTGTGATACCCGCATAAAAATCATTTCTATCAATGCCTTAGGTAATGAACTCTTATCTAACGAGAGAGACGCATTAACCAGTGCTTTATAGGTTGTAGGTGAAAGTTCGGAAAAATAAAGACGTTGTTCAACCATGATATGTTCCTGTGAGGTACCGTAGAGTATGGCGCTACTCTAGCGCTGTGATGACCTATACTATAGAGCCATAAATTACTTATTTTAGTGGGTCATGATGAGGTCTTTTTCACATCTTCTGAGCCTGGATAGCCAACAAAACGAGCCGGTCTACCGTCAGCTTTATCAGCGTATTAAAGATGCCATCGTGCAAGGAGCATTGCTGCCTGACTCGCGGTTACCCTCGATTCGGGTGCTAGCCAGTGAAGTGGGGGTAGCACGAGGTACGGTGGAAAATGCCTATGGTCAATTAATTGCCGAGGGGTATTTGCAAAGTCGTGGGCAGAGTGGGACTTACGTTTCCGCTCAGTTACGTGATACCCCTTTGCTGCCATTAACTCAGAGTGCGCAGCCTGTTGTGGTGAATAAAGTCTCAACGGTTAGTCCGGTGGCGCGGCCCTTCGAGCTAGGATTACCGGCGCTGGACGCTTTCCCCCGAGCGCAATGGGGGCGAATCATGGCCAAACAGTTACATAATCTCACCGCATCATCCCTTGGACATCCCCCCGCTACCGGGCTTGCGTTATTGCGCGAAGCAATAGCACATTATTTACAGTTATCACGCGGGGTGAGTTGCCAGCCTGAACAAGTTTTTATTTGCTCAGGCTATCAGTCATTGCTGGATCTGGTGATCAGTACCTTACTGCAACCGGGCGATCGTGGCTGGTTGGAGGACCCCGGCTATCCTGTGACACGGCAACTGATTCGCGAAGCTGGGCTTATTCCGCATCCGGTCGCAGTTGATCAGGACGGAATGGATGTCGGTGCGGCAATTAACGACTGCCCCCAGGCACGTTTTGCCATCGTCACCCCAGCCCATCAAAGCCCGTTAGGGGTGGCGCTCAGTCTGGCACGACGTATTGCCCTGTTGGATTGGGCCGATCAGCAGCATGCATGGATTATTGAAGATGACTATGACAGTGAGTTCAGGTATCAAGGGCGGCCACTGCCACCGTTGAAAACGTTGGACCGGCAGGGGCGGGTGCTCTATGCCGGTACCTTCAGCAAAGTGATGTTTCCGGCACTGAGGCTGGCTTATCTGGTCGTTCCAGCAGAACGGATGGCACTATTTAATCAGCGATGCCAGTTACGCATTTGTACCAGCCCACCACTGATACAGGCCAGTGTGGCGGAGTTTATCAATCAGGGGCATTTTTATCGCCATCTGAAACGTATGCGTCATTTATATGCCGAACGGCGTGAGATGCTATCGACAAGTCTGAGGCGTCAGTTGGCAGGCGTTGTTGAGGTTGAACAGCAAGCTGGAGGGATACAATTACTGGCGCGATTGGATAAGGGTTTTGCTGATTATGCCGTAGCAATACGGGCGCGGCAGCAAGGGTTAGCGGTTCAGGCGCTATCAGATTGGGCGTTGGCGGAAACGAGCCAGGTAACCGGTAGAAATGGATTGTTGATGGGATTTACTAATCTCACTTCTGTGGCAGAAACTGATCGGCTGGTGACCCTATTGGCCAAAGTTATTACTTCTATGTCTGCTTAATAACCACCATTTACCGAGTAAATGAATTGGCCCGCAGTGCATCTATTATCACTGGGGCCACCGATTAACCAAACTGCCAGATATCGTCATCCCTATAAGTAGACACAGCAATGAGGGGGATAAAATACCGGCGATTTATCAGCTATCAGATTATTTTTAACGGCGTGCTAACAGCACACCCAGAACGATACCGACCGCAGCACCAATACCGACACCTTGCCATGGTTTGTCGCGGATGTAGTCATCTGCGTTACCTGCAACATCTCGGGCATGCTGTTTTAGGCTGGTCGAACCGTTGAAACGCGCTCGCGCATCACGTAATACACCTTCGGCATTGTGGCGCACTTTGGTCAGTTCCTCTTTGGTTTTCTCACCTGATGAACGCAATACATCGTCAAGAGTATCTGCCAGAAGGGTCACGTCCTGATTGAGATCTCTTTCAATTTTTTCTGATTTCTTGAACATTTGACTCTCCGTTTTGCCTGATGAACATTAAGCATAGTCCATCACGTCGCTGTGACATGCGCTTCAGGACTAATCCGAAGGTGAGGGGAGAATTAACCACCATGCCTCCCGAACAGGGCTGCTTTTAAATAGCGTGATTCATAATGTATGGCGTAAATAATAATCACTATTACTTTGTACATTTGGTTACTTAGCGAAACCAATGACTCACGGAAAGGAAAAATTGATTCCTCTATGATTCTTTCAACGGCCCCACCGGGGGCTTAGCGAAACAAACTCTGAGGATTTTAAAATGAAAAAAGTATTAGCGCTGATCGTTGCTGCAACCATGGGTCTGTCTTCTGTTGCTTTCGCTGCTGAAACTACTGCGGCCGCTACAGCAGCACCAGCTGCAACCAGCACTACTGCTGCGCCTGCCGCAGAAAATGCAGCACCAGCTAAAGCAACTCACCATAAAAAACATAAAGCAACCAAACAAACCACAGAACAAAAAGCACAGTCTGCTAAAAAACATGTGAAAAAAGCACCTGCTCAAAAAGCACAGGCCGCTAAAAAACACGTGAAAAAAGCGCCAGCTCAGCCAGCTCAGAAAGCCCAAGCCGCTAAAAAACACCATAAAGCTGTTAAAAAATCAGCAACAGCGCCAGCAGCATAATTATGCCGGAATGCGGGCTACTAAGTACCGCACAGTCTAGCCAATTCCAGACACCCGGTTAACGCCGGGTGTCTTTTTTTATAGGCTAACCATCATGATCAATCGTTATCTGTTCGAGCTGATTTTCAGTGTGATGACCCTATGTGGTGTATCACTTGCCTGTGTGCTGTTTCTTACCGACACCTTTATTTAGTCTCGCAGAGTCTGGATGGCATGTGCGTCACCCTAATAGTGTTGCAATATCAGCGCAAAATATGTTGTTGATGAAGGAACGCAACGATCTGTTGAACCGTTTGTTGATGTAACTTTTCTCTTTCCGTCACTGACGTCGCACAGATAAAGTCTTCGCCTTCCTCTGCCAGAACTGCGCGGGCTGCCGGTTTACAGGTTGGCAGAAAATCGAAATGTCCGCTGTGGGCTAAGGTTCTTGTGGTTATACCCGGCGGATTAAGCTGCTTTATCCACTCGCTCCCGCCCAGATTTAGTGCCATATTCGGTGAGATAAAATAGTGAGCATTAATCAGAAGCAGTGGGGCTGTTAAATGAAACAGGCTACTGTTTTGATAAAAGGGCACCATGCCGGGGTCCAAAGCGACCGCAAAACGTAAACGTTTATCGGCATAATTCCCTTCAAATTTCCGCACTGGAAGTGCCTTTAATTTTACGTCCGCACGGGTATAAAACTGGCAGTTGGCTTGTTCGGGCTGCTGTTGGCAGCTGGCAATGAAACGTGGAAATGAAAGCGTTGCACCCAATGCCGCAATAGCACTATAACCCCCTTTCGAATGGCCAATTACTCCAATAGGCTGATTATCCAGTACCGACTTCCAGCGCGAATCAGACAGTAATGCGCTAATAATAAAAGAGATATCTTCAGTTTGTAACCATAGCTGTGCCGATTTGGCCGGAATAGAATTACCAGTGGTACTGCCTGGGTGATTGGCTGCGACTACCACCATACCTTGCTGCACCAACTTATCTGCCAACCACGCCATACTGGTATTGTTGCCACCACTGCCGTGGCTGAGGACAATCAATGGAAATTGGCCTGTGGCAAGGGGGGCATCAGGTAAAACCGAGATACCGTTGAAGACGGCACTATCACCCAGTAGGGACGTTGTTCCCTGTTTCGCCGTTGGATAATAAATTAAGCTATCAAGTTGGCGCTGGCGTTGAGTGTCATTGAATGAAATGTGAGTAACCGCTGTTTGCCAGCCATAACTGACCATCGGGAAAAACAGCAAAAAACAGAAGCACAGCACAGCATTTTTCATGATTTAATATCCTGACTGATTGAGTTATTTGTCACCTTAGAGGGAAGAGCATTTAGCCGCGACCTCGATCATGATCCAGTCCCTGAACCTGCTTGTTTTCGCTTATCTGGCTGTCTACACTACAAAACCGTTATTCACGATATCCACTTGTTAAGGCAAGGGTTATGCCACTGATCCCCGTCTCTTTTCTGTTATCAATTTTATGTATTGGTTTGTTTTATCATTTGATTAAATCCGGTAAGCAGAGAGGATTCTTACTGCTGCTATTGCTGGTTTGTGCATTACAAAGCGGGTTGATTGGCTTGCGCTATGGCTATCATCTTGCCCTGTTTAATGGCTTACAACCTATCGTCGCTATGACTATCCCCCCGCTGACTTATTTAGCACTCCTCAGTACAACCGGGGAGAGGAGGGCGGGTATTCGCCAGCTTGGGATACATGCTTTAGGCCCTATCGGTACGGCAATTTGTGTCTGGATCGCGCCGCAGTGGCTCGATGCAATGGTCATTATCAGTTATTTGTCTTATGGCCTTGCGGTGCTGGTTTACTTGCGCCCTGGTGAGGATCGTTTGCAACAGATCTCTGTGGAAAGAATTTGGCTTAGCTACCGGTTATGGCTTCTGATGGCTATCTTGCTGATTGGGTCGGGGGTGGGCGATATCATTATCAGTGCTGACTATGCATTTTTTGCCGGAAATCAGGCTGGGTTAATAGCCAGCTTGAGCAACCTTTTGATTACGTTGGCAATGTGCTACACCCTAGCGACCAGCGCACATCGTGAAGAGCCGATTGCTGCGGTGTCGGCTGAGTTGGCGGTAATGGATGATAAGCCATTAGCTGAATCGCTGGAGGCGCTTTTCTCTGTCATCTTATTGACCTTAAAGAAAAATAATCTGTATCTGGAGAGTCAACTCAACTTATCAACGTTGGCGCGCAAAGTTGGTGTTGCCCCGCGCAAAGTGTCGCAGGCCATTAATCAGCAAACGGGGCAAAATGTTTCGCAATACGTTAATCAGTTGCGGGTCGATCATGCCGCGATGCTATTGATGCGTACGGAGCTGCTAGTGATCGATATTATGCTAGAGGCGGGGTTCCAGACTAAATCAAATTTTAATCGCGAGTTTATGCGAGTTAAGGGCATTACCCCATCGCAATGGCGTGAAAACAAGCCCTCACTGGGGGCGGAATAAGATTTTATTATCCGTAACTCAGTCAGCCTCTTTTTGTGGTGGTTTTGGCGTGCGACGCTACCACGCCAGCAACGGATTATTAACGCGCCAGTCGAGTAGAAACAACGCTGATGAGATGAACATGGCGTGTAGACTATTCCGAAATAGTCGTTTTGAGCCAATAAATACGTGGTTTCCCTTATTTATTACGGTAAGGTCGCTCAATAGTAGTCAAAAAGAGGGGAAATAAATGTATTTACGGCCAGATGAAGTGGCTAAGGTCCTGGAGAATGCCGGTTTTGATCGGGATTATACGGTTGATCAGGCTTACGGTTATCGTAAAGCGGAGCATTACGTTTATGTTAACCGTGAAGCCCGAATGGGCAGGACAGCATTGGTTATTCACCCAGCGCATAAAGATAAAAGCTTGTTGTTTGCCACACCCACGGCAACTATTCGTATCAGTGATAAGTATGTGGAGTTTCCGCTCTATCTGGCCGGTGAAGCTGATGACCGCTACGGTATTGCCCACGGTTTTAGCTCAAGAGAAATGTTATTGCGTTATCTAAACAGTATGTACCCGTAAAACTAGCTCGACTTGGCGCAATAAATGTCACCGCGCCGTAGCGCCAGAATCAATGCAATACGGCGTCAGCTTCCTGATTAAACTGCATATTATATTGTCGGCGGAATTGCGCCAATTCAAAGGCATCTAAATCCAGTTCTGCGAAATAGAACAAAGCCGCTTCGGTATGTTCGGCCGTTAGCATTGGGGATATATGTGAGCGAATCAGCGTATTGCGCCATTGCATCACATTTTCATCGGAAGAGTCTTTGATAAAGGTTTGGTAAATAAAGACCAGATAAGCTGCCTTTCTCACATCCTCGGCATAGCCATTGCTGGTGGAGCGGATAAACATTTGTGTCTGACGTTGCCCCATCTCTTGCAACATGGATTCAATGTAAATCGGTTTTATCTTCAGTAAATTGGCCAGTGTATCCACCGCTTTGCGGGTATCTGATGTCAACACACGGTAGCCGACAATAAAAACTACGATCAAAACAGCAATAATTATCCACGTCATTGAATGTTTCTTTGCGCCATAAAAGGTGTAATTGACAACGTAAAATTATCTGGCTGTTAAATCGCCTGAGTAGATAAAGTCAACGAAGTGTTTAAGGGTTATCGCCACTGAAATTATCGCTATTTTGTTGCTGATTATTCAGATGATGATTGAAAGCGGCAGCATCTTTCGCCAGAGCATCAAGATGTGCACCTAACACTTTAATCTGCCTAACTAATGAATGTTGTTCTGGCAAGGTGTTGGCAGTATTAAGCTTTCTAAGCAACATATCATTTTTAGCACGCAATGCTGTTTCCCGTGCTTTTGACTGCTCCAGTTCATGTTGCAATGCATTGTAGCTTGCCTGCCATGTCTGATGCTGCTTCTCAAAAGTTGACTGCAACTCACTCATTGCATTAAGAAACTGTACTTCAAGCTCACGCATTGTCATTGCTTTTCCTTTATGACGGCTTCCGATTTTCATTGGCATTATAACGAAGTCTGAGCATAACCTCACCCGCTAGAATCTGTCTTTCTATCCCGGCACAGGATGCCACCGGACGATGTATGACAGTTGGTTTTATACCCGTCATACTTCAAACTGCATGTGCGTTGGCTGCCATCACTCACCCAGGTCATTGAGTTATTTCAACTCCGTGGGTTCATTTCGTTGCTGCCTTCCTGCAACTTGAATTATTTAGGGTATATCATAATTTATGCACGATTTGTTTTTATCATTCATTTAATACTTAAAATAAATAAGCCTTGCTATTAATATCTCAGCATGCGTTAATAGCTTCATCGGTTTGTAGCACAGACCTATTTATGTAAGCCATTTAAGTAAAGCAGTTCCTAGTTAAAGCGATATTTTTTAGACATCACTTCTCCGACGAATTTCCTTCTTTAGTGCCCCCATAAGTAACTCTTGATCAGCAGACCACAATTGCCACGTTTTGGCACAAATAATGAAGGAAATATCTCTATGTCTAATAAAATGACTGGTTTAGTAAAATGGTTTGACGCTGGTAAAGGTTTTGGTTTTATTTCTCCTGCTGACGGTAGCAAAGATGTATTCGTACATTTCTCTGCAATCCAGGGCACTGATTACAAAACTCTTGATGAAGGCCAGAACGTAGAGTTCAGCATCGAGCAAGGCCAGAAAGGCCCTTCAGCTGTAAACGTAGTAGCACTGTAATTTACACTGCTATCTATCACGTTTAGCTGTAATTAAATCTGGCTCAGGTCAGATTTTTTTTGGTAAACGTATTGTTGGTAAAAAGTATTGTTGGAAAGTTGCGATAGCGATGATGGCCTAAGCCGGAGCAGACAATAATATCCTCAATAATATTATTCTTATCTCTAAAATAAGATTAACCAACAACCTAAAAACCTCGCCACGGCGGGGTTTTTAGTTTTCTAAAATCGTCGATATTGATTCATTACTCTGGAATATCCCCCTTAGTTATATTTAAATTTCCGCCGATACACCGCAGGTGTGATCCCTACTTTTTGGCGAAATGCATTTCTAAAACCTTCAATGGTCTGAAATCCGCAATATTCGGCAATCCTCGCAATACTCATCTGATCCCTTTCTAGTAATTCTTTCGCTTTGTGCATTCTCTCGTGCTGTAACCATATTTTGGGTGATTGGCCCGTGGCGGCAGAAAAATGCCGTAAAAATGTCCTGTCACTGAGCGCCAATTCGGCGGCCATTTGGCTGACACTCCAATTTTGGGCCAGTTGCCCGCGCACTTGCTGCATCATTTTTGCCATATCCCGATGCGTTTCTTTGGCAAGCGGCAGCGGAATAAATTGCTGTTGCCCGCCCCGTCGCTGGGGAGCCATGACTAACCGCTGTGCTACCTGATTGGCGATTTTAGCCCCAAAATCACGGGTAATCAGATGTAAGCAGGCATCAATACCGGCACTGCTACCCGCAGAGGTGATAATTTGCCCCTCATCTACATACAAGACATTGGCATCGACATGAATGTCAGGATAGTGTTGTGCCAGATAATCGGTATAGCGCCAGTGAGTTGTGGCGCTTTTCCCCTGTAATAACCCCGCAGCCGCCAGTACAAAAACGCCAGAACAGATGGATATAATGCGTGCACCACGTGCAACTGCTTGCTGCAAAGCCTCGGTAAGTGCTGTTGGAGGGAGGGCGTCAGGGCTGCGCCAACCGGGTATCACAATGGTTTTAGCCTGTTCCAGTAGGGACAAATCGGTATCAACTTGAATATGTAGGCTGCCATTGGCCGTAGTGATGTGTTGTTCTACACCGACCACTTGGTGCCGGTACCAGGGAAAATCAAATTCAGGGCGAGCTAAACCAAATATTTCCTGCGCAATACCAAACTCAAATAGGCACAATCCGTCGTAAGCCAGCGTCACCACTAATCCCGGCTCCTCCGTTGGTCTGTTGGCAGATATTGATGCAGTTGAAATATTCATTGGCGTATCTCAGTGGTTTATTGTCATTTCTGCCACTGTAATCGGCTAATGCCATTTCATAAAGTGATGCTTCATAATATTGAATGGAGAAATCATATGAGCAGTTTAGTCAGTCAGATCCCAGCGGCTTGTGCAGAACGCGCATTACAGTACTTTTCCCAGCGTTTAGCATTTGAAACTGATTGCTCAGATGTCTATACCAGCCAGCAGCAAGGTAATGTAGATTTTGTGTTGGTAGATGTGCGTAGTGAGGCGGCGTTTGCCACGCTACACCTACCGGGAGCTATCAATATTCCTCATCGATTAATGGATACCACTTTGCTTTCACTCTATCCGCCAGAGACATTATTTGTGATTTACTGTGCTGGTCCCCACTGCAACGGTGTTCACCGCGCCGCCGTTAATTTGAGCAAACTTGGCTATGCGGTTAAAGAGATGATAGGAGGTGTCACCGGCTGGCGTGATGAGGGGTTACCGCTGCACACGAAAATCACGGACATAGATAAACCCAGGGATCCAGTGAGCTGTGGCTGCAATATTTGAATATAAAAGTGCTTTTTCTCCTGCGATGGACAACCACTGCTATTATTCTTGGCGTTCATTATAGGTTAGCTGATAGAGTAATCGTGTTTACTCATTGCAGGAATTCTGTATGCGTTCTATTTATCTGTGGATAGTCGTAGTGGCTATTAGCATTACGGCGCTCATATCTCAGCTCAGCTTCTTTTTTATTGAACCTCAAATGGGGAACAGTGAAGGGAAAGTTTTAGTGCTTAAACGCATTCCTAAGATGGATTTTATCGATAGCCCTCGGGGATACTGTCAGCGCCAATATCCTACAGAAGACTATTCACGCTGCGAGCCAAAAATCCTCCCTTCGCTTTTGGAGAGTACTCAAGTTTTGTATGAGTTGCCGTTTAGCGCTTATTTTTACGAGATGACCTACCAGCCTAATGGTTAAGTATTCACTGTAAATTTGTGTGTTCGCTAGAATAGCTACTGCATATTGTGAATTTTAATATACGTGTAAGTAGTATAGTTTCATTACTTTAATATTTATCGCATAAAGGATTTAGCGGTGAATTAGATGGAGGTTATGATATCCAGGTATCGGTGTGGTTTTGTCAGATATCGCAACGGCATTACGTAACAGAAATAAATGTAATAATATGGGTGCTATTCTGCGGGTATTATTCTAATTGGGATTGGGAGCATTATTTATTACCAGTATATTAATCCGAACTGGCGACAGAGCGGCTTCGTGCATGAAATGATTTACAGGTGTCCGAAAATCCAGCTACACCCGATGTTGATCGTGACAAGGTCTGTGATATGTCCATCGATATGTATACCCAGATATTCAAGTATTTTACCTTCAAGGTGGGTGGGCGTGTAAAGGGCTGTGAGGGATAATCTGTGTCAGAAAAATTATTCTGGTGCGAAAGAATGTCTACTCAATCACTCTCTTTCTCTCATTATTATGATAGATTTCCCTCAATGGGTAATAATTCCCGATTGGAACTTATCTTAATATCCTCGCAGTGTTCCGATGCTTGACGGAAAAATAAAAATTGCACCAATGGCTCGATAATTAATCTTCTTGATTGAAAATAACGCGGCCATGAATTAATAGGCTATATCTCTTGGTTTGTGGGTACTAATCGGCGAATCTTGTTGCAAGGCGATATTATAAGGAATATATCGACTATTTCATTTACTATCTTTGTCGTTTTTATAGATGTAGATCAATTTTATTTATAATCAATTTTAGATCTGTCTTGTTTTTTTTTGATTTACCTCATCTAAACCTGATTTTTGTTAGTTGAATGCTGTTAAGTTCTAACTAAAGTTGTGAAATTGGTCTTTAATACTAAAAAAGACATCTATTACCCATATTAATGTTTAGTGCTACGCTTAATTATTTGTTGAATCTTTGCCTGACAGGCAATGCCCTATATTCACTGGCTAATTTATCAAAGGATGATTCATGTCTAAACGTCTATGGCTCCGAACTACCTTACTCACAGCCGCCCTACTCAGTGTTTTTTCTGTTCCCGTTAGTGCCGCAACACATACACTGCAACTGGCTATCGGTGATGAACCCACCGAAGGCTTTGACCCAATGCTAGGCTGGAGTCATGGCAGTTATCTGCTATTGCATAGCCCGTTGCTAAAACAAAATGAAGATCTTAGCTGGAATAATTTTCTGCTGAGCCAGTATAAAACCAGCAACGACGGTAAAACCTGGACTCTGACGCTCAAGCCGGGCCTCAAATTCTCTGATGGATCTCCTCTGACGGCCAAAGATGTGGTGTTTACCTATAACAATGCTGCTGCCAGTGGCGGTAAAGTCGATATGGGTAATTTCCTCCGCGCCGAAGAAATCGATCCCCTCAATATTCGAATCCAATTGAAAGCGCCACAAAGTACTTTTGTAAATGTGTTGGGATCGCTGGGGATCGTTTCTGCTGATAAATATAATGCCAAAACCTATGCACAAAACCCTATTGGTGCTGGCCCGTACCGTTTGGTGAGCTTCCAACCTGGTCAGCAAATGATCGTGGAAGCCAATCCTCATTATGCCGGTAATAAGAATGATTTCGATAAACTGATTTTTGTTTTTCTTGATGAAGACAGTGCCTTTGCCGCGGCGCAAAGTGGGCAGTTAGGGGTCGTCCGCATTCCACCATCGATGGCGGCAGGTCCGGTCAATAACATGAAGTTATGGGTGCGGCCAAGTGTAGAAAACCGTGGCATCGTGTTCCCGACCACTCCGGCGGGTAAGAAAGATGCTCAGGGTTATCCGATTGGTAATGATGTAACGGCTAATGTTGCTATCCGCCGTGCCATTAACTATGCCATTAACCGCCAACTCCTGGCCGACCAAATTATGGAGGGTCATGCTATTCCTGCCTATACAGGTGTACAGGGGCTGCCATGGAATAACCCAGATTCGGCCATTAAAGATGGTGATAGCGAAAAAGCCAAACAGATATTAGAACAGGCCGGTTGGGCGCTGAACAGTGAGGGTATTCGAGAAAAAAGTGGGGTGCCGGCCAAAATCACGCTTTGGTATACCAGCGGTGATACTACGCGCCGCGATTTAGCCCAGGCGCTGCGTTCGATGCTGAAACCTATTGGTGTTGATGTTGATTTGAAATCCGGTAGCTGGGAAACCGTTGAACGTAATATGCATGCTAACCCCACGTTGTTTGGCTGGGGTAGCCTTGATCCCATGGAGCTGTACCATCACTACAGCAGTAAAGCTGCCGGTGTTGAATATTATAATCCAGGCTACTACCAGAATCCGGTAGTTGATAAACATCTGCAACAGGCACTGGATGCGCCAACCTGGGAACAAGCAGTGCCATTTTGGCAACAGGTTGATTGGGATGGAACGACCGGTGCCGGTATTCGCGGTGATGCGGCGTGGGCGTGGTTATTGAATATTCAGCATACTTACCTGGCTAATGATTGCGTTGATTTAGGTAAGGGGGCACCGGAAATCCATGGTTCCTGGTCACTGCTTAATAGCCTGGATAGCTGGAAATGGACCTGTCAGTAATGAAGGGGGTCTCGCTATTTACTCTGCGTTTAATTTGCCTGCTGCTAATCACCGCAGTAGGCACTTTTACGCTGCTGAGTTTTTCCCCGGTAGACCCAATACGCGCCTATATTGGCAGTGAGCTGCTGCATGTTCCACCGGAACAATATCCGCTGATTGCGGCGCGGTGGGGGTTGGATCTGCCTTTGTGGCAGCGTTTTCTGCATTGGTTTACTCAGGTTTTGCAAGGTGATTTGGGTTACTCCATGCTGTATAACGCGCCGGTCTCACAGGTCATTGGTGAACGTTTTGCCACCTCGTTTGCGTTACTGCTTTCGGCATGGCTATTCTCCGGCATTGTTGGGCTACTGCTGGGGCTGACTGCGGGGCGTTATCTTAATCGCTGGCCTGATCGTTTGATCTCAACCCTGTCATATTTATTAGCTTCGCTACCCACTTTCTGGATTGGTTTATTGTTGCTGTCATTATTTGCGGTGAAGCTGAATTGGGCGCCGATTTGCTGTGCATGGGCACCTGGAAGCAATGCTGAAACAGCCAGTTGGAGCGACAAACTGCGTCATCTCATTCTGCCGATGCTGGCCTTGGGATTATTGGGGGTTGGCAATATTGCGTTGCATACCCGCGCCAGGGTTGCTGAGGTGATGAATAGCGAGTTTATCCGCTATGCACGTGCTCAGGGAGATAAGGGCTGGTCATTGGTTCACTTCCATATTTTACGCCATGCCATTACGCCAGCGCTTTGTCTGCAATTTGCCTCTGTGGGGGAATTACTGGGTGGCTCGCTATTAGCGGAGAAAGTTTTTGCCTATCCCGGCTTAGGGCAAGCCACTATTGATGCCGGGCTTCACGGCGATATTCCGTTACTGATGGGGATCGTCATGTTTTGCGCCATATTGGTCTTTTGCGGTAACAGCGTTGCCAACGCACTGTTACACCGCTTAAATAGGGGAGCTGCGCGGCAATTATGACTTATAACCCAAACCGGGCGTTGTTTCGGCTGTTCGTTTCATTGGCGCTATTACTCATTTTAATTGTTTATGGCTGGGTTATTTATCCCATTGAAGTTCCGATGGATCTGATGGCGCGCCGCCAGCCGCCATCACCGGTTTATTGGTTTGGTACTGATAGTCTGGGGCGCGACTTGTGGTTGCGCTGTTTTCAGGGCATGACAACCAGTTTACAAATTGGCCTGATTGCTGCTTTTGCCAGTGGGCTGCTGGCGATGCTCACTGCCAGTTTGTGTGCTATCAATAAAACGCTGGATTATATCATTCGCGGATTAATTGACAGTATGTTGGCATTGCCCCACTTGCTGTTATTGGTGCTGATCTGCTTCACTTTGGGGGGCGGGAAACAAGGCGTTATTCTGGCGGTAGCCCTCACCCATTGGCCAAAGCTTGCCCTGATTTTACGCGCAGAAATCTTACGTATTCGCGAGACTGATTATGTGATGTTGTCTCATCGGTTGGGTAACAGTAATTTTTACCGTTGGCGTCATCATCTGCTACCGTTATTACTGCCACAATGGATTGTTGGCACACTGTTGATGTTTCCCCATGCGGTGTTACACAGCGCAGCGCTCAGTTTTCTTGGGTTTGGGCTGTCACCTCATGAGCCGTCGTTGGGGATCTTATTAGCGGATGCACTGCGTTACCTGAGCAGTGGGGCATGGTGGCTGGCTTTTTTCCCTGGCCTGATTTTGGTGGGATTGGTATTAGTATTTGACCAGTTTGCCCGGTCGCTGCAACAACTCTGGGTGAGGATAACCTGATGTTGAAATTTGCAAAATTTGCTATTGATGTTGCTCATTACCGCTGGCTGGGGCGAAAAACCTGGCATCCTCTGCTGAGTAATATTTCTTTGGAGGTGAATCCGGGGGAACTGGTGGCGTTAGTTGGCGGTAGCGGTGAAGGCAAAAGTCTGTTGTTACAAAGTGCATTGGGTTTATTGCCAGACAATATGCGTTGTCATGGCGAGATTATCCTTGATGGTGAGGTGTTGTGCGCCCAAGACAAAATTGAACGGCGCGGAAAAACGTTATGTTACGTCCCTCAAGGGGTCAGTGCGCTAAATCCATTAATTAAAGTCGGCTCACAAATGACCCGCGCCGCGCAGCTTAGTGGTGTAAAACTGCGGCTAGAAGATGTGGCAATGCAACTGCAAACCTACAATCTTGCGCCAGGGTTGGTGCATGACTTCCCTCGCCAACTCTCTGGCGGCATGGCAAAACGGGTGCTGACCAGTTGTGCCACCCTGACCAATGCCCGCTATATTTTGGCTGATGAAGTGACCTCGTGGCTCGATGATGAGCATGCCTGCCAGTTACTGACTCACCTGCGGGCTTTTTGCCAACAAGGGCGGGGCATTTTATGGGTAACTCATGATCTGGCATTGGCGGCACGTTTTGCCGATAAGATTGCGGTGTTACATCAGGGTAAGCTACATGAGACGCTGAGTGCTGAAGAATTGAAGAATAACGGTGGTAGCCCCTGGCTACAGTCACTATGGGCGGCGCTACCGGAGCAACAATTTGTCAGTCAGCACATAGCCTTGTCGGAGGTGGGCGAATATGTTTAGTGTCGATAATCTGACGGTGGTTCAAGGTGGCAAACTGTTGTGGGATAGCATCTCATTTTCTCTAACAGCCGGAGAGCGCTTAGGTATTTCGGCTCCCAGTGGTTTTGGTAAAACGACCCTTGGCCGGGTATTAGCACAATGGCAGTCAGCCACTTCCGGCCAGATTTTGCTCGGTGGCGCGCCACTGGCAAAAAAAGGTTATTGTCCTATTCAGTTAGTGCCACAGCATCCAGAACAAAGTTTCAATCCTTACCGGACTACGGGGGAGAGCTTGCATGATGCCTGGCGACCCGCAGCACATTGGCTTGAGCGGATGGCCGTTAATCCTGATTGGTTGAAGCGCCGGCCTGATGAATTGTCGGGGGGCGAGTTGGCGCGTATCGCACTATTGCGGGCACTGGATCCGCGCACCCGATACTTGATTGCCGATGAAGTAACGGCACAACTGGATGCACATGTTCAGGCACAAATTTGGCGCGTTTTATTAGACGAAGCGGCACACCGCCCATTGGGGCTCATTGTTTTCAGCCACAATAAATCCTTATTGGAAAAGGTGTGTTCACGTATATGGATACCAGAGCGTGAAAGTAAAATCCCTCTTTATCAAAAACCAGTGGTTAAGCCTCAAATTGGTTTGGCATTGATAAAAACAGGATGAGTTAATAACGGTAAATTAAAATGTAATCGATTAAATAATTATCTAGAGTGATAGTCACTCAATGTATGAGATGTTTTATTTCCAAGTGAAAATAGAATTATTGATTAGGATCATGTTCTGTTTAAATAATGATAAAAACGCGGGGTTATACAGTGGAGATGATAATTAACATCACGGTAAGATAACTTTACATAAATAAATTGAGATAGCGTTCAATATTAACTTGAAGTAGGTGGATATTCTATACACAGTGATTAGTATTTTAACGTATTCTTATCAGGCTAACACCCCTTAGGGTTTGTGTGATTTTGTTTCTGTCTCAGCATGCCGACTTAACATCTATTCTTGGTGGGAGTTCTGGTGTTCTTTATTTGTGATGAATATAAACCCGCATCATTTTACACCTAACTAATTGATTTTCAATTACATTTAATTACCCTACCCTCATCGCTACAGTGTTTTTTATCAAGTTGGTAATTAATGATGAATTTTCCAGTTTTTGGTCTATATTGGTTAGAGGTGTTTTTTTTATAGCAACATATTGATTTATAATTATCTATGCTACAAAAAGAACATACCGAAACTGAGCGCTGAATAAGGGATTGGTTAGCTATGGGAAGCAAACGTTTAATCGATTCATCCGTTTGTTGTTTACTGTGGATAAATGCAGTAATCCTTTTCTGTTTTAGTAAAAAAATATTAGCGGATGCCATTCACCTATTGATTGGCATAACTAAAAGCGGTAAAAAATACCCATCAAAAATTCATCATACAAATCAATCCAGCGGGATAACACCTTTATACACGATTGTAATATCTTGCTGTATAACGGGCGGCAGTCGTTCTTTCGATATTTTAAGTTGCAGCGCAAATGTCGGGCAGCATATTGAGGGTGGTTAAAACGCAAAATCAGAACTCAAATGAAGAATCTAACAAGATATGCAGGAGGATGCGCTTAAATTCTGAAATATACTAATTAACTGGCATCAAAAGCCTATTTTATCAGTAATAACAAGGGATAACCCTTTACTGACAAGGCAAATTAGAGGGCTAGCAGTTATAGAGCTAGTAGGTTGTTTTTCTCACTTTCACTTTCTTAACACCATACAGGAGGGCTTATGCAGCTCACCCCAAGAGAAGTTGAAAAACTCATGATCTACACGCTGTCTGATGTGGCGTTCAAACGCAAAGCGCGTGGCTTGAAACTCAATTATCCCGAAGCCGTTTCTATCATCACCGTGACTGCAATGGAAGGGGCCAGAGATGGCAAATCGGTAGAAGATGTCATGAAAGAAGCCAGCAAAGTTCTCACTAAAGATGATGTGATGGACGGGGTAGCTGATCTGATTCCGAATGTTCAGGTTGAGGCAATTTTTACTGACGGTAGCCGGTTGGTCACGGTGCACGATCCTATTAAATAACACCGATGGCAGCATGCGAGTAAAACCTGAACTGATTATTGCAGAGGATTAAAGCATGAGCGCAAAGAAAAGCACTAAAGATAATGCAGAACAGAATACCCCTCTCGGGGGCTGTATTTTAGCTGATACACCGATCACCTTTAATGAAAATAAGCCAGTAACCAAAGTTAAAGTTCGCAATACCGGTGACCGACCCATTCAAGTGGGGTCGCATTTCCACTTCTTCGAAGTTAACCGTGCACTGGAGTTCGACCGTGCTGCGGCTTATGGCAAGAGACTCAATATCTCCTCAACCACCGCAATTCGTTTTGAACCCGGTGATGAAACCGAAGTTCCGCTGATCCCTTTCGGTGGCAAGCAAACACTGTATGGCTTTAACAATCTGGTGGATGGTTGGACCGGTGAAGGCGTGGTGCCTAATAGCGAACGCCCAGATAAGCTAGAGGCTATCCGTCGTGCGGCTGAGCGTGGTTTCAAATCGTCTAAATGACACCTTTATAATATAGAAATTCACATACGTGTAATCAGCTATATATGTGTAATCAACTCTATAGTTACACGTACCGGAAAAAGAAAGGAGCGACAGATGCCTCAAATTTCTCGGCAAGAATACGCGGGTCTATTTGGCCCAACGACTGGCGATAAAATCCGTTTGGGTGACACCAATCTGTTTATCGAAATCGAAAAAGACCTGCGTGGATATGGTGAAGAGTCCGTTTACGGTGGTGGCAAGTCATTGCGTGACGGGATGGGGGCGAATAACCATCTGACCCGCGATAATGGTGTGCTGGATTTAGTGATAACCAACGTCACAATTGTTGATGCTCGTTTAGGGGTAATTAAGGCTGACGTCGGTATTCGCGATGGCAAAATTGCCGGTATCGGTAAAAGTGGTAACCCAGGTGTGATGGATGGGGTGACACCAGGAATGGTGGTCGGTGTCAGTACTGATGCCATTTCAGGTGAGCATTTGATTCTGACCGCTGCCGGTATTGATAGTCATATTCATTTAATCTCCCCACAGCAGGCTTATCATGCACTGTCCAACGGTGTGGCAACCTTCTTTGGTGGCGGGATTGGCCCAACCGATGGTACCAACGGGACAACTGTGACGCCGGGGCCATGGAATATTCGCCAGATGTTACGTTCTATCGAAGGTCTGCCTGTCAACGTGGGTATTCTGGGTAAAGGTAACTCCTACGGACGTGGTCCACTGCTGGAACAAGCCATTGCTGGTGTGGTTGGCTATAAAGTCCATGAAGACTGGGGTGCGACCGCCAATGCCCTGCGCCACTCATTGCGCATGGCAGATGAGATGGATATTCAGGTTTCGGTACATACCGACAGTTTGAACGAATGTGGCTATGTGGAAGATACCATTGATGCATTCGAAGGCCGCACTATTCACACCTTCCATACTGAAGGTGCGGGTGGGGGGCATGCACCCGATATTATCCGCGTCGCCAGCCAACCTAACGTGTTGCCAAGCTCAACCAACCCAACTCTACCATACGGTGTCAACAGTCAGGCTGAGTTGTTCGACATGATCATGGTATGTCATAACCTCAATCCAAATGTGCCAGCTGACGTCTCATTTGCTGAAAGCCGTGTGCGTCCGGAAACCATCGCAGCAGAAAACGTTCTGCACGATATGGGTGTTATCTCCATGTTCTCTAGTGACTCGCAAGCCATGGGGCGCGTCGGGGAAAACTGGCTACGTGTAATGCAAACCGCTAACGCGATGAAAGCATCACGCGGGAAATTACCAGAAGATGCACCGAATAACGATAACTTCCGTGTACTACGTTATGTGGCAAAAATCACTATTAACCCCGCAATTGCACAGGGTGTTAGCCATGTTATCGGCTCAGTCGAAGTAGGTAAAATGGCCGACCTGGTACTGTGGGATCCGCGCTTCTTCGGAGCTAAACCTAAAATGGTTATCAAAGGTGGCATGATCAACTGGGCGGCGATGGGTGACCCGAACGCATCATTACCAACGCCACAACCGGTATTCTATCGCCCAATGTTTGGTGCGATGGGCAAAACCCTGCAAGACACTTGCGTCACCTTTGTTTCCCAAGCCGCTCTCGACGATGGCGTGAAAGAGAAAGCTGGGCTGGAACGTCAGGTTATGGCGGTTAAAAACTGCCGTACCATCTCTAAACATGATCTGGTGCGTAATGATCAAACCCCCAATATTGAAGTGGACCCTGAAACCTTTGCGGTGAAAGTGGATGGCGTACATGCCACCTGTGAACCTATCGAAACAGCATCAATGAACCAGCGCTATTTCTTTGGTTAATAGGAAGTTTGGACGCTAATCCGTTACTTCAGAATTCAGCTTGCCCACAGTAAGTATTATTTAGTGCCAAGGAGGGGGCGCGTTTGGATGAATGATACAGAAAAGGATTTCATTACTGTGGGCAATCTGACACAGGCAAGGAGTCAACAACATGATTTTGATAGAGCACATTCTTGGCAATGTGAAAAAGGATCCGGTTTGGCAGGCGAAACTTAAAAATGCCACTGTTGATCTGTTGGTTTTGGATCAACGGGAAGCGCAAAAAAGCCGCTGCCGTAAATCCACCATGCAGGGGTTGGATCTCGGTATTTCTCTCGACAGGAACGTGGTACTTGCTGATGGTGATGTGCTGACATGGGATGAAGAAAGCAACGTAGCAGTAGTGGTGCAGATCCATTTGCGCGATGTGATGGTGATTGATTTGAGTGAACTGAAAAACCGTTCAGCGGATGAGTTGATTAAAACCTGCTTCGAACTGGGCCACGCATTGGGTAATCAGCATTGGAAAGCGGTGACTAAAAATAATGAGGTGTACGTACCTCTAACGGTTGCTACCACCATGATGGACTCGGTCATGCGAACACATGGCTTCCAGCACTTACCTTTCCGTTTTGTTAAAGGGGCAGAGATTCTGCCATTGCTGACCAACTCTGAAGCACGGCTGTTGTTTGGTGGCGCTGAAGACACTGATACCCATGTTCATGTTGCCAGCCCTCTGGATGAACCCCATGGTTCTGGCTTACATATTCACAGTATTCACTCTCATGGTGAAGGTCATAGCCATAGCCACGACCACGATCACAGTCATGGTGATCATGATAGCGACCATAAACACTGATTGAGGCAGGGAGGCACCGCAATGAATGCATCAGATCTGATTCGTATCATGCAATTTGGTGATTCCGTACTGCCGGTCGGGGCCTTTACGTTTTCCAATGGTGTGGAATCAGCCATTCAAACCGGCGTGGTTCATGACGTGCCCACATTAAAAGGCTTTGTCCTGACGGCGTTAAAGCAGGCAGCGAGCTGTGATGGTATGGGGGTTGTCGCGGCCCATCGGGCCGTAATGGCGGATGATAGTGATGGCATCATCCGTGCTGACTGGGCAGTAAATAATCGTAAGTTAAATGAAGAAAGCCGCTTGATGGCAACCCGAATGGGGAAAAAATTGGCGGAGATGTCTATCCATGTGGTGGAGCACCCGCTGATCAGTTGGTGGCTGGGGCAGATAAAAAGTGGCAATACCGCAGGCACCTATCCGGTGACTCAGGCGGTAGTTATGGCTGCACAAGGGATAAGGCAGCGGGAAGTGGTGGTTATGCATCAATACGGTGTAGCGATGACGATATTAAGTGCGGCTATGCGTTTGATGCGCGTGACCCATTTCGACACCCAGCGCATCTTGTTTGAGTTGAACCATGACATTGAGACGTTCTGTGATATTGCCGAGATAGGTGATATTGACCAGATGTCTTCTTATGTGCCGATTGTGGATGTATTGGCGGCGGTGCATGTGAAAGCACACGTCAGATTATTTAGTAACTAACTGATTAATAAATTGTATTCTGAGTGCTTGGTTTTGTATTAACCGAGTGCAGAGCTAAAGCCAGATCAAAATTAAGAGGATTACCCCGTGAATAGCCATTCAACCGATAAACGCAAAAAGATTACCCGCATTGGTATTGGTGGCCCGGTAGGTTCAGGTAAAACCGCCATCATCGAAGTGATCACCCCGATTCTGATTAAACGGGGGATTAAGCCACTGATTATTACTAATGACATTGTGACAACAGAAGATGCCAAGCAGGTGAAACGTACCCTGAAAGGCATTTTGGATGAAGAGAAAATCCTTGGGGTTGAAACTGGTGCCTGCCCGCATACCGCGGTGCGTGAAGACCCAAGCATGAATATTGCCGCAGTAGAAGAGATGGAAGAGCGTTTCCCGGACAGTGACCTGATTATGATTGAAAGTGGTGGTGACAACCTGACACTGACTTTCAGCCCGGCACTGGCTGACTTCTATATCTATGTTATCGATGTGGCTGAAGGGGAAAAAATTCCGCGCAAAAATGGCCCTGGACTGGTTCAGGCAGACATTCTGGTCATCAATAAGATTGATCTTGCCCCCTATGTCGGCGCTAGTTTGGATGTGATGGAAAGTGATACCAAAGTGGTGCGTGGTACGCGCCCTTATATTTTGACTAACTGTAAAACCGGTCAGGGGATTGAAGAGCTGGTGGATATGATTATGCGTGATTTTCTGTTTACTCACGTACAGCCTGAAGGAGCAAATGCATGACATCGCAGAGCCAGAATATCGTGGAGACACCTTCACGGGTTCGCGCTCACGCATTAGGTGTTAACGCGCCGGAATTAGCGAGATATCAGGATGAACCGGTGCAGATGCGTAGCGGGGCCGTAGGGAAAAGTGGTTATCTCAAACTGAGATTTGCCAAACGTGAGCATCGCAGTATTTTGGCCGAAATGGAAAGACGGGTGCCGTCGATGGTACAAAAAGCACTGTACTGGGATGAAGAAATGCCTGAATTACCTTGCGTCACCATGATTTCGACCTCGGGGTGTATTTTACAAGGGGACCGGCTGGCAACTGATATACATGTGGAGGCTGGAGCTTGCGCGCATGTTACCACACAGTCGGCCACCAAAGTTCATATGATGAATGCGAACTATGCCTCGCAGATACAGAATTTCACCGTGGAAGAGGGAGGCTATCTGGAGTTTATGCCGGACCCGCTGATCCCACATCGTAATTCACGTTTTATTACTGATACCACTATTAATATTCATCCGACGGCAAGCGCAATTTATTCAGAAATACTGATGTCAGGGCGTAAATACCATCATGCCGAAGAACGGTTCGGCTTTGATGTGTATTCGTCGAAAGTGGCGGCCCATGATTTGGCAGGAAAAGAGCTATTTGTTGAGAAATATGTTCTGGAGCCGAAGTCAGAGAGTCTTGATGCTGTTGGTGTGATGCAAACATTTGATGCTTTCGGCAACGTGATTTTATTAACCCCGAAAGAGCATCATGACCGCATTCTGGCTCGGGTGGCGGCCCATTTTGACATTAAAGCCGGTATCGCCAGTGGGGCAACACGCTTACCTAATGACTGTGGTTTAGTGTTTAAAGCACTGGGTATCGACAGCGGCGGAGTGAAGGCGGAGATTCGCCAGTTCTGGAAGATAGCTCGTGAGGAGATTCTTGGTATCACGCTGCCGGCGCAGTTTTTGTGGCGCTAATACTCAGGCTGGGTAATCAACATTATGGAGGCGAGGCCCAAGGATGGGCGAGTAACGAGAGCAGCAAGGCAGCAAACGAATGAATCCCGATGAGCTTACATCAGTAAGTGATTCGGGTGCGTGAGAGCAGCTAACACCGCTGCAGCTTCAAGTAAGAAGGGTAAAGATAATGAATGCAAAAACAGATAACCAATCTGGCTGGACACAACTGGCCGCTTCGAATGTTTTTATTGAATTTATTGATACAACTCTGCGTGGCTGTGCTCAGGTAATGTTCCAGAATAATCCACTCACCGGGCTATTCTTTTTTATTGCCATATTTGTCGGTGCTTATGGTGAAGGTAACCCGGCTGTTGCCTATGGCTGTGTGTTAGGTACGGTGGTTGCCACCCTTACCGGTTTAACCATGCGTGACCGTAAATCATGGCGTGCGGGGTTGTATGGCTATAATGGGTGCTTGGTTGGCGCGGCTCTCCCGACATTTTTAATGGCAACTCCGGTGGTATGGGCTTGCATTGTGCTAGGCAGTATCGTGTCGGTAATCGCCACCGTGTGTATTGCCGATATTTTAAAAACCTGGAAAGTCGCGGCATTAACGGCACCCTTCGTGTTCACCACTTGGATGATTCTGCTGGCAAGTTACGCCTTTAGCGGTTTGCACAGTAGCGCATTACCCACACCGGCTTTGCCACATCAATTTATATTGGAATCCGGGAGCATCTTTGGTGGCGGCAATACTTTTGTCAGCATGTTTAACGGTATTTCTCAGGTATTCTTATTCAGTAGCCTGGTCGGAGGGATTCTATTTGTTATCGGATTGGCGGTGGAATCTTTGTGGGCGGCTATTTTTGCCATTTGTGGTGCGATATTAGCCATCCTCACCGCCGCTTTTCTAGATGCTAATCCCCATGATATTAACGCCGGGCTTTATGCTTTCAGTGCGGTATTGACCGCGATAGCTCTGGGCTCGACCTTTAATAAACCCAGTTGGCGTGTGCTGGCTTACACCATTGTGGGGGTTATATTTACCGTGTTGGTTCAGGGGGCGCTGAATACCTTATTGTTACCGATTGGTATTCCAACACTGACCATGCCGTTTGTTTTAGCTTCATGGCTGTTCTTGGTTCCGAATAAAGATGTGATGCCAGCACATCGACAATAACTATTCCGCTCTGGACGTTTTGCTCTGAACATTTGATCGCTATACGGCTGAAAATAATCTGGAGTGCGAACATGACGACAGTGACAGAAAAAAGAGTGGCGTTTGGTAATCAGCAAACCAAACGCCACGCCATCTATCTGCTTATCGGTTTGCTGGTAGTTAATGGGTTAGCTTGGGTTTGGGCTTTTACCGAATTTAATGATAATGCGGTACTGATGGGGATGGCTTTTCTGGCATACAGTTTTGGCCTGCGCCATGCTGTTGACGCGGATCATATTGCGGCTATTGATAATGTTACTCGCAAGCTTATGCAACAAGGTAAAACGCCGATTGCTGTCGGGACTTTTTTCTCGCTCGGCCACTCTACTATTGTGATATTAGCCTCGCTGGCTATTGCCGCGACGGCTATGGCATTTAAAGATGATATGGCGTGGTTTCATGAAACCGGTGGGTTGATTGGTACGCTGGTGTCATCGGTATTTTTATTACTATTCGCTTTTCTCAATTTAACTATCTTGCTTTCAGTGTATAAAAAATTTAAACAAGTCAAAGCGGGCCATGTTTATCAAGAAGAAGAACTGGATCTTTTAGTCGTCAACAATGGGGGGCTGCTGGCCAGAGTTTTCAGACGCGTATTTAATATGGTCAATAAAAGTTGGCACATGTATCCGGTGGGGTTTTTATTTGGCTTGGGTTTTGATACGGCGACCGAGGTGGGGGTGTTAGGGATTTCTGCCGCCAGTGCTACTCATGGCATGAACTTGTGGTCCATTATGGTATTCCCAATTTTATTTGCAGCGGGTATGGCATTGATCGACTCACTCGATAATTTTGTCATGATTGGTGCCTATGGTTGGGCCTTCTCTAAACCGGTGCGAAAATTGTATTATAATATTACCATTACGGCAGCGTCGGTTATTATTGCTTTCTTTATCGGTGGGATTGAAGCGTTAGGATTGATTGCAGACAAAATGAATTTAACCGGAGGAGTCTGGACGCCGATTAATAATATTAGTGAGAATTTAGGCGAGATTGGTTACTGGATAATAGGCATGTTTATATTATGCTGGATAATTTCGGCTGTTAATTATTATGTGCGAGGTTATGATAAGTTGAGTGTTAGTCGTTAACTTTACATTTATCACAAAAATAAGGCGCTAATTAAACATTTAAAGTTAATTAGCGCCTTATTTACTTCGCGACTCTGTGTTTAACGTTGCGCACCTACAAGTTACATATGTTTCTTAGCGAAACCTACAATATCCTGTTTAATTTCAGAAAGTTTACTTTCAGGTGCTTTCTTACATACTTCAACTACCTTCGGTGTCACGACAGTATCAGTTTCTTGCAGATCAACATAATCGCCTTTCTTATATTGAGTATCATCATTCAATACCCAATACACAACCGGAGTAAATGACTTAGGATTCAGATCGAGGAATTCTTTGCAGGTCATATCACTCGGGGTCGTGCCCGTTGCTTTAGTGGTTGTAGATGTTGCTGCAAAGGTTGTTGCGGCAGCGGAAAGCAGTAAACCAGTCAATGCAATATTACGAAGTGATTTGAAGGACATGCTTATTTCCTTATTTATTTGTCAAATATCATTGAATATTTACAAAGTTAAACTAAGGGTGATGTATATCACTCAGCTATGGCGACTCAGGATAATGTTCTATTCCTGAGTGCTGCTGTATTATTATATATTAATGGCATTAACGCCATTAATTAAACGTATTATATAATTGGTCATCCAGTATGGATAACTTTACAATGTGTAAAGTGGGCTTTATATATTATAGATGTAATCTATCTAGGAATGGTAATGAATGTTATTTTACTACTTTATTTTAATTACACTCCGTGAATATTAGGCAGCTACAAATGAGGGCAAATAACCCACGATTAAATACAACTATTATTTGATTTTCATCAAAAATAATTCTACTTAACCATGATTTTTCTCATTTTTTATCTATACTTAATTCACCTATAACAATTTTAGTCACTCTATTGATGAAAATATTACAGGAAATTAAGTCTAAAGTTTCGATACCACTTTGCCTCGCTATTCTGGTGGCAATAAATGGATATCTGGTCTTAAGCCCAGTGCTGTTGCGGGCGATATCTCATTCAACCGATGCTGTAAACAATTTCAGTACATGGAAGGAGGCATTAAGTTTTCTTGAATTATTTGAAATTCCTCGATTTATGATCGGTCTGGTATTGATATTGATGGCAATCGCACTTTCGATGAGAACCCGCATTGCATGGTTTTTCACCGTGTTATTGCTGTTTACTATCGTTGCTATCAATCTCTTTATTCTTAAAGATCATAATACGCTGACGACTTATTCTCTTGTGATTATTGTTGCCTTGCTTTTTTATTGGCGCGATTTTGATTATCACAGCCTCGGCAGCGGTACCTTCTTTGCGGTCGTCAGTATTGCATCATTGATCGTCTATAGCATGCTCGGTACGCTCTATATGGGGGATGAGTTTGCTCCGGCCGTTACCGATTTACCTACGGCTTTCTATTTTGCGATCGTTTGTATGTCGACAGTGGGATTCGGGGATATTATTCCTCACTCTACGCTGGCACGGATGTTTACTCTTACGGTGATTATTTCCGGTATAACGGTCTTTGCTGCTTCAATTTCTTCTATTGCCGGACCGATGATCAGTAATAATATCAAACGTATAGTTAAAGGTAGGATTTCTCACGTGGAACGTAAAAATCATTTTATTATTGTCGGTACCAACTCCCTGGCACTGAATGTCTATAATGGTCTACGTGACCGGGGTGATGAGGTTACTGTGGTTTGCGCCGTCGGTAGCCAGCATGAATTTCCTTCCGATGCAGATATTATCGAGGGCGACCCATCATCGGTTGCGACATTGCAACTGGCAGGTGCGGCTAAAGCAAAATATATTATCGCCTTATGTAACAGTGATGCTGATAATACCTTTACCATTTTAGCTGCCAAAGAAATTGCGGGTGAGTCCACCAAGACGCTGGCATTAGTGAATGAAAGCCAGAATATGAAAAAAGTTAAACGGGTAAATCCTGATATGGTGTTCTCATTGCCGTTGCTTGGCAGTGAACTACTGGTTAGGACTCTGAATGGCGATACCATTAATAACGATCTTATTACGGAGATGTTCTTTGGTAACTGTCAGAAGTTAGATTGATCTGGCGAGCTTAATCTGCAGTAGTACACAAAAACACCCTCAGCATTGAGGGTGTTTTATTGTTGGAGAGTATTTTATTGGGTAGCTGCATGTGGGTCTTTTGGTTTTTCTTTAGGGCCAATCATCAAACCTAATTCAACAGCGATGAAGCCTATGATCAGGCTGGCGACCAAATAACAGATTGAGACTAAAATTCCTGTAGGGTTCCTCATCATTTCGACCGCACCAAAGACAAAACTGGAAAAGGTTGAAAGACCGCCCATGATCCCGGTTGCGACCATCAAATGCACATATTGGTTAATTTTATCTTTTTTAAATAAAGAGGTAGTCAGCCCTAATAAAAATGCTGCAATAATGTTGGCGACAAAAATATCCATTGGGAAGCCGTCGGCCAGTCGCGGCACGGATAACATAATAAACTCGCGACACATGGCACCAAAAGCACCACCAACAAAGACTAAAATAATAAGATTTAGCATAACATTTCCCTCTGATTAATAAGCCAACCAGGCACCCAATGCCGCTGCTGACAGACCGACGATGACAGAAATAATTAAATATCCAGCAGCCATTGCTCTACCACGAGCAGTGGCCAGTTTTGCTGCATCCAATTGCATGCTACTAAAGGTGGTATAACCGCCAAGAATACCGGTTAGTACCGCTGCATTGATTAAGTCGCCATAGCGATCACGCCAGTCAACACTAAAGAGAATACTCAAATATCCAATAACAAAGGCACCAGAAATATTAATCAAAAAAGTACCTAGGGGAAAATTACCTTGATATATTTTGCCAACCCTCAGCCCTATCCACCAACGTAAAAGTGATCCGATACCGCCACCAAATCCAACCCACATTACATCGATTGCAGTCATAACAAACCCCTCAATGGTAATTCGTCAGAATAAGAATAATTGTAGTATAAATAAACTACGTGATCGTTCGAATATGGCGAGTTATCGGCCTTAAGTATTATGTTTTATTCGAGTTTAATCCGCGGAACTAATATAAATAAAATGAAGATCGGTGAAGAAGATAACCGGAAGTTAATATAGTTCATCTTCTGTATTGTTCCCTAGTGAAACTATATTGCTATTGCTGCCAACGATAGCACTTTATACCGATTGCGTGGGGGGTATCACTTGCAGGGACAAAGGATAGCGTTAAAATAGAAATGCCGTTTCAGAAATCCGATAAGCAGAGACAGGAGCCATCATGCCCTACCAAGCAGACCCTTCCCGATATAACCAAATGCAATATCGTTTTTGTGGAAAAAGTGGCTTACAGCTTCCGGCGTTATCGCTTGGGCTGTGGCATAACTTCAGTTTTAACAATACATTAGAATCGCAACGTACATTATTGCGCAAAGCCTTTGACCTAGGGATTACTCATTTTGATTTGGCCAACAACTATGGCCCACCTCCTGGCTCTGCCGAGCAAAATTTTGGTAAATTGCTGCACGACGATTTTAAGCCTTACCGTGATGAGCTGATAATCTCGACCAAAGCAGGTTATAACATGTGGCCTGGCCCGTATGGTGCGGGCAGCTCGCGCAAATATCTGCTTGCCAGCCTGGATCAAAGCTTACAGCGCATGGGGCTGGACTATGTTGATATCTTCTATTCGCACCGTGTAGATGAAAATACGCCAATGGAAGAAACCGCCTCGGCACTGGCTCAGGCGGTACAAAGTGGCAAGGCACTCTATGTGGGGATTTCTTCATATTCTTCTGAGCGTACCGCCACAATGGTCGAGCTATTGCAGCAATGGAAGGTTCCGCTGCTTATTCATCAACCTTCCTACAATATTTTGAATCGTTGGGTTGAGCAGACTCATTTGTTAGATACGCTGGAGCAACAGGGAGTGGGTTGTATTGCTTTTACCCCATTGGCTCAAGGGCTGTTGACGGGGAAATACCTCAATGGCATTCCCGATGATTCTCGAATGAAAAAAGAAGCGGGCGGCTCGTTGAAGGAAAATATGTTATCAGCCGCCAATCTGCGCAGTATCAAGGCACTGAATGCATTAGCTCAACAACGTGGGCAATCATTGGCACAAATGGCATTGAGCTGGTTATTGAAAGATAATCGTGTGACCTCGGTATTGATCGGTGCCAGCCGCCCAGAGCAGTTGGAGGAAAACTGTGCAGCCCTGACTAACCTGAGTTTCAGCGCTGAAGAGTTACGTGAGATTGATCAGCATGTGGCCGAGGGTCAGCTTAATTTATGGCAGGCCTCTTCGGACCGCTAACCGGTGATAACGTGAGAAGCCGGAGATGTTCTCCGGCTTTTTTAGGGGCAAAACCCTTATTTTGCTTTGGGTGATGAGTCCGCCGCCAGCCCTAGCTTCAGTAGTTTGCCGTCACTCTCATCAGTTAGCAGATAGACATAACCATCTGGCCCGACCCGGACATCGCGGATACGCTCACCGCGATCACCCAGTAAACGCTCCTCTGCGATCACTTTGTCACCATCCAACTGCAAGCGAATCAACTCTTTCTGTGCCAATGCCCCGATAAATAGTGAATGTTGCCAGGTGGGGAAGCGGGCTGCGTCATAGAAAGCCATGCCGCTGATACCGGGTGATTTCTCCCAGTAATATGCCGGTTGCTCGGTACCCTCGACATGGGTACCTTTCGCCTCTGGAATGGCTAAACCTGAGTAGTTAACACCATGAGTGGCTAATGGCCAGCCGTAGTTTTTCCCGGCCTGCGGGATATTGATTTCATCGCCGCCTTTAGGACCATGCTCATTAGCCCACATTACTTCAGTCCATGGGTTAAGCGCCAGACCCTGTGGATTGCGATGGCCATAGGACCAGATCTCTGGCTTTGCCGGAGACTTATTGGCAAATGGATTATCTTTTACTACCTTACCATCAAGTGTCAGACGTACGATTTTACCTTGATGTAGGCTTAAGTCTTGAGCCGTAGGGCGCTGATTGTTTTCGCCCAGAGTAATAAAGATATGGCCTTGTTTATCAAAGGCTAATTTGCCACCAAAATGGTTGCCGGTAGATAATTTGGGTTGCTGGCGGAAGAATACCTTGAAGTTTTCAATGGCTGTCCCCTGAGGATTAAGATGGCCATAACCCACGGCGGTGCCCGCTTTACCCTCTTTTCCCACTTCAGCAAAACTTAGGTATATACGGCGATCTTGAGAGAATGTCGGTGATAATGCCACTTCTAGCAGACCACCTTGCCCCTTGGCATAGACTTCTGGTACCCCCTTTAAAGGTTCTGATAGTGGCTTCCCTGCTTGCCATAAACGTAATTGCCCAGAACGCTCAGTGATTAATATTCCCCCATTATCAGGCAGAAATGCCAGTGACCATGGATGATCCAATCCATCCTGTAATTCCGTTACGGTCACCGCCGGAGCGGCAAGGGCGGTCATCGAAACAAATACGCTAAATAACAGGCCACTCAAGCTATAGCCCAGTGTTCTATTTCCCAATATTGTCATCAGTTGCTCCTTTAAAATGCCAACAACTGTTAACTTTAGAGTATTAAGGGCAAGTCAGCGAATAACACCAGTAAAATCAGCGACTACATTACTGTAGCCAGTGCCATGCTGAGGAGTGCATTCTGATTTCGTTTCACAAAAAAAGCTCACAAGCTGAGCAGACGAAAAAGTGGCAAAGGCTAAGTTCAGACAATTCTGCAAACCGATAAGGTGTCCTAATTAATGATGCTGCCAGCCACTCATGGCTATTGCGAGTACGAGAAATCCATAATTGATGAGTGAATAATCATTAACTTAATGATATATAACTACATTAAACTTAATTCGCCTAGAAAAAGAATCATAATTTTGCGATAAACATCACATTGCATTTGCTTAGAAATGTGAAGAGCATCAATGTGAAAAGTCAATTAGAGACGATTATATGACTAGTTGAATTACTGTCTTAACTATCAACGCCATATACTGCCGACAACCAGAAACAATGGGGCTGGGCAAGGGGCACGATAAAGTACAGATAAAGGGAATTCACCATTGCACTGGCATACAGTTAACGTGTGTCTTTTGAACATCAAAAGGTGTTGGGTATGGAAAAGAAAAAAATTTATCTATTTTGCTCAGCCGGTATGTCTACCTCGCTACTGGTTTCCAAAATGAAAGTACAAGCAGAGAAGTATGAGGTGCCAGTGATTATCAATGCTTACCCCGAGGCCCTGGCCGCAGAACATGGTGCCCAAGCGGATGTCATCTTGTTAGGACCACAAATCGCTTACATGTTGCCTGAAGTTGCAAAAATGTTCCCCAATAAACCCGTTGAAGTGATCGACGCGCTCCTATACGGCAAAGTCGACGGTCTGGGGGTATTAAAAGCTGCCGTAGCCGCAATAAAAAAAGCAAAACAATAAGGGGTGCACTGTGAGCGCATTTATTAATTCTCTGGAAAGGGTCATCTTGCCTTTTGCTATTAAAATAGGCAGACAGCAACATATTAATGCTATCAAGAATGGGTTTATTCGGCTGATGCCGTTAACCCTGACGGGTGCCATGTTTGTACTGATCAACAACGTTTTCTTAAGTTTTGGCGAAGGGTCGTTCTTTTTCTCAATGGGCGTACGGTTAGATGCCGATACCATTACCATGCTCAATGGTTTTAAAGCGATAGGCGGCAACGTTTATAACGGTACTCTCGGTATCATGTCGTTAATGACACCATTTTTTATCAGTATGGCGTTGGCTGAAGAGAAAAGGGTCGATCCTCTGGCTGCGGCCCTGCTGGCAATTGCTGCCTTTATGACCGTGACGCCATACAGTGTTGGCGAGGCCTATGCCGTCGGGGCTAATTGGTTGGGAGGGGCGAATATTATCTCCGGTATCATCATCGGTTTGGTGGTTGCAGAGCTCTTTACCTTTATCGTGCGACGTAACTGGGTTATCCGCCTGCCAGACAGTGTGCCGACATCAGTTTCCCGTTCTTTCTCTGCATTAATTCCCGGGTTTATCATTCTTTCCATCATGGGCGTGATTGCTTATGCCCTTGGATTGCATGGCACCAACTTCCACCAGATCATTATGGACACCATTTCAGCACCGTTGTCGAAAATGGGCAGTGTTGTGGGATGGGTGTATGTCATGTGCTCCTCACTGTTGTGGTTCTTCGGGATACACGGTGCGATGGCCTTATCTGCACTGGAAAGTGGCATTATGATGCCATTTGCATTGGAGAACGTCGCAACCTATACCCAGTATGGTTCTGTTGCTGCGGCGCTGGCTGCCGGTAAAGAATTCCATATGTGGGCTAAGCCGTTTGTTGACTCCTATATCTTCTTGGGAGGCACTGGCGCAACACTTGGACTGGTTATTGCCATCTTTATTGCTTCTCGCCGTGAAGACTATCGTCAGGTAGCAAAATTGGGTGCACCGGCTAGTATTTTCCAGATTAATGAACCTATCCTATTTGGTTTGCCGGTCATAATGAACCCGCTGTTCTTTATTCCGTTCATCTTGGTTCAACCGGTATTAGCAATTATCACTTCAGTGGCGTATTACACCGGCCTTATTCCGCCAATCACCAATATTGCGCCGTGGACCATGCCGGTCGGCTTAGGTGCCTTCTTCAATACCAACGGCAGCATTGCCGCGATGTTATTAAGTTTATTCAACTTAGGTATCGCGACATTGATGTATTTGCCATTCGTAATAATTGCCAATAAGGCGCAGAGCGAGATAGATCGTCAGGTTGAAAGTGAAGAAGAGATTGCTGATAGCTTGAAATTCTAAGCGTTAAATCTGTTTATCGTATAAGGCTGGAGGCCGGTATGAAATATCAATTTCCCGATGATTTTTGGTGGGGCAGTGCCACCTCCGCAGCCCAATCCGAAGGGGCGTCACTGCGGGATGGCAAGAGCAAGAACATCTTCGATTATTGGTACGAAATTGCACCGGAACGTTTTCATGGTCAGATTGGTCCTGAAAACACCTCCACCTTTTACGATAACTATCAGCAAGATATTTTGCTATTAAAGCAACTGGGCCATAACACGTTCAGGACATCGATTTCATGGTCGCGGCTGATACCAAAGGGTGACGGTGAGCTTAACCCCAAAGCTGTCACGTTTTATAACGCGGTGATCGATAGCCTACTGGCGAATGGCATTACCCCTTTCATCAATCTCTATCATTTTGATATGCCGTTATGCATGCAAGAGAAAGGCGGTTGGGAAAATCGTGCGGTTGTGGAAGCCTATGGCCGCTATGCTAAAAGCTGCTTTATGTTGTTTGGTGATCGGGTAAAGCATTGGTTTACTTTTAATGAGCCGATTGTGCCTGTTGAAGCCGGCTACCTGAACGACCTGCATTACCCTGGTGTGGTTGACTTTAAACGTGCGGTGACTGTTGCTTATCACAGCGTATTGGCCCATGCCAACGCGGTGCAAAACTACCGAGAGCTAAAGCAGGGGGGGGAAATTGGTATCATTTTGAACCTCACCCCGACCTATCCTCGCTCCGACAGTGCGCCAGACCTGATTGCAGCTAATCATGCCGATTTATTGCTTAACCGTAGCTTCCTCGATCCCGTCACCAAGGGGGTTTACCCTGATGAACTGATTACGTTGCTGCGAGAGCACGACTTATTGCCACAAATTGAAAACGGTGATTGCCAGTGCATTGCGGCGGGCGTCGTTGATCTGTTAGGGGTTAACTATTATCAGCCAAGACGGGTTCAGGCGAAAGATATCCCAACCCCTCGAGGGCTGGTGAAAACGCTGGAGGATTTGTTCAGTTTTTATGCGATGCAAGGGCGCAAAATCAACCCGCATCGTGGTTGGGAAATCTACGAAAAAGGGCTGTATGACATCCTGAAAAATCTAAGAGAGAATTATAACAATATTGCGTGTTATATCTCTGAGAATGGCATGGGTGTTGAGGGCGAAGAGCAGTTTATCACGCCATCAGGTAGGGTTGATGACCAGTATCGCATCGAATTTATCCGTGCACATTTGAAGTGGCTACATCAAGCATTACAAGAGGGCAGTAACTGTAAAGGGTATCATCTGTGGACCTTTATTGATTGCTGGTCTTGGCTCAATGCATACAAAAACCGCTATGGTTTAGTTCGGTTGAATATTGCCGACCAGACGCGAGTATTGAAACAAAGTGGCTACTGGTTTGCTGATGTCGCCAGGCAGAATGGTTTTAATTAATGGCTTTAATTTACGGAGTAACAATAGCATGTTTGATTTAGATAAAATCGTGGGTGAGGTGCAGCCTACCGATGAGATGGAAGATGTGGTTATGGGGCTGATTATCAACGCCGGGCAAGCCAGAAGTTTGGCCTACAAGGCTCTGAAACAAGCCAAGGCGGGTGACTTTTCCCAAGCGGATGAGCTGATGGTGCAATCTCGTCTGGCGCTGAATGAAGCACATTTAGTTCAGACCAGGTTGATTGAAGCTGATCAAGGTGAGGGGAAAACCAAAGTAACATTGGTGCTGGTACATGCTCAGGATCATTTGATGACGGCAATGTTAGCCAGAGAGTTAATTGATGAGTTGATCGAATTGCATCGAAAGTTACAGTGAACTTTGTCTAACACATTGGCTATTTTGAACGAGGGTGAAGGTAAATAAGATGGAAGTCAGGTTAGTACGTCAAAAAGACTTTTTTAACGGAAAAGAATTCCATCTGTTTATTTATAACAAAACGGAAAGTGCCACCGGCTTACATCAGCATGATTATTATGAATATACGTTGATATTAACCGGTATGTGTTATCAGGAAATAAACGGTAAGCGAGTCTTTTTAGAGCGCGGCGATTTTGTTTTTATTCCGATGGGGTCCCATCATAAAAGTTTCTATGAGTTTGGTGCTACCCGTATTCTGAATGTGGGAATAAGTAAAACCTTCTTTGAAGAGCACTATTCTCATCTATTATCGCGGCCTATTGTGGCCTCTCAGGCTTATCGCCTAAAGGGTGATTTTCTCTCTTATATTGAATCGGCAATTTCTGCGCCACACTTTAGGGACGATGAGCTTACTGAACTGGTAGAACTGCTGACTTTTTATGTTACTAACCGCATCAGCCATCATAAAGAAAGTGACACTAACGACGATATTCCACTGTGGCTGAAGACCAGTATCGACAAAATGCATGATAAGTCGATGTTTGGTGAAAAAGCGCTGGTGAATATGATCGAACTGTCTGGCAAAACCCAAGAGTATTTGACCCGCGCTACCCGGCGTTATTACCAAAAAACGCCGATGCAGATTATCAATGAAATCAGAGTTAACTTTGCTAAAACTCAACTTGAAATGACAAATTATCTGGTCTCTGACATTGCTTTTGAAGCAGGTTACAGCGATACCACGTTATTTATTAAAAACTTCAAAAAACTCACCTCTTTTACGCCGGGGAACTATCGCAAAAAATTCAACTGCGTCAGAGAGGGGTTATCCGATTAGCTTCCGGCCAGATAGCTGCTACTGGAATGGCCTGACAAGGTACCCTCAATGGAAAAGTTACTTATTGTTAATGCTGATGATTTTGGTCTATGCAAAGGTCAAAATTACGGAATCATTGAAGCATTCCGGCATGGTGTTGTCTCATCGACTACAGCGATGATGAATTGTGCGGATATCTATCATGCAGCGGAACTGAGTAAGCAAAATCCAACGTTGGCTGTGGGGATGCATTTTGTTCTCACTTACGGGCGGCCGTTAACGTCAATGCCATCATTAGTTGATGCCAGCGGTGCTCTGGGCAAATGGTTGTGGCAACGCGCCGAAGCGGGTGAGCTGAATCCTGGCGAGATAGCTCGGGAGTTGGCGGCTCAGTTTGATAAGTTTGTTGCTGTCTTCGGCCGTGCACCCACTCACATCGACAGCCATCATCATATACATATGTTGCCGCAAATTTATCCGCTGGTTGTTGCTTTTGCCCACGAGAAATCTCTTCCACTGCGTATTGATCGCAATGAAGTACAGCGGCATGAGATTGTGCTTAATAACCCGCGAAGCAGTGAGTGGTTCGATGCCGGTTTTTATGGTGAGGCTTTATCTGAGCAGACATTTTTGCGGTTGTTGGAAAATGCCAGTCAAAAAGCAATTAACTCACTTGAGATTATGTGCCATCCGGCGTTTGTTGATAACATCCTCATGACCAGCGGCTATTGTTATCCACGCTTGACCGAGTTGGACGTGCTGACGTCGCCGGCATTAAAGCAAGCCATTGAGCAGCGTGGCTATAGATTGGGGTCATATTTGGATTGCTGAAATTATTAACATAAAGTCGCCCTTTGCCGATAATCATTATACTGACTTAGCGAGTGATAAGGATATGTCCGATGGGTATAAATGCGAGTTTACCAATAGCAGCAACGACGGGAAATGGCAGCAAGAATACTGCAAGTGCAGGAAATGATTTGGCATCTCAGATAAAGAATGTAATAGCAAAAATCGCTGAGGTTACGCAAAAACTCAAAGATGGCATTGATATGTCAGAAGATCAGCGAAAAAGTATTCAAGCTCAATTAACGATGTTACAGCAGCAACTGGCTGAGTTGTTACGTCGTCAGGCACAACAAGCGCAGCAAAAGCATGATGGGAAAAGTAGTGCTATTGAGAACGTAGACCAGATAAAAGCACAAGATGGCAATATAGATATCTATATTTGATTCATTAAATTTTAATAAACTAACAGTATTAGCAATCACTTTTCAGGCCTCGCTTTTGAGGCTTTTTAACTAATAAAGAGAGTTCGTTATTATGTTTTTGGGCGTTTGAATATATTGTATTTTTTGATGAAAATTGAGTTAAGATCCGTGTCGCATTCCTAAACGTATCCTCATGTAGGAAAGTGATGCGGGGATAAACGCCCAGCGACTGTTGAGGTAATTGGTAAAGCATTAAAAAAAATCGAGGCCGAGGTATAAATGACCGCAAAAGTTAAGGCTAGCTTGGCTGGTGGTATTTGTTCCGCTGCGGCAATTATTTCTGTCCAACATCCCTTGTAGCGACTCATTTTATCCTTTTTACATCGGGGTGTTTTTCACTCGCGGCTTCATGGTAGATATCAGCTAACCACGCAGCTATTTCCTCCTCAGTCAAAAATGAAGGAATAATGACGTCATATATTCGAGATGATTTCCCCTCATTGCAATCTACTCGGAATAGCTGCCATTCATTGGCAACACTTTTAACACCCAAGCGGCGACCAAAAACACCATAAATGAGCATAACAGGGTCCTCTATCTCAATATGTACGTTCAGTTAACTCCTATAGCAAATAAAGTTCAATATGGAAATTATGAGGATATTCCTCATGCCTGAATAATTGTCTCACCAAAAGGTGGGGGATAAAAATATGGCGCGATGTTGATTAGTTACCATTGCTAATGGTGGTGTTCTTAGGTTTAGTATTTTACAGCTACCGCTTCATTGTATGAAATAAGACCATTCTATATGGCTTATATAGATAGGATTAACTAGATTTAATTTATATATAGCGACTAGCAAAGGTAATAGAAAATGTTTAAGCACCGTTTGTCTGTGATCGCATTAGCGCTGATTGCTTCTCTATCGTTATCTTCAGCCCCTTCCATAGCTAATCCCGGTAATGGGAATGGCGGTGGACACGGAAACAGTGGCGGAAACCACGGTAATAGTGGGGGCAATGGACCCGCTAATAAGGGGAGTAAAGCCAAAAATGGTAGTGATAATTTAGTTTCAGTAAATCTAACCTATGACCGTGTGCGCCCATTAGCTGTTAATTACGGATTGACTGGTTATCAGTCATTACCTCCCGGTATCGCTAAAAATCTGGCACGGGGTAAGCCGCTTCCACCAGGCATCGCTAAGAAAGCAGTTCCTGCATCTTTACTGGGGCAGCTACCTGCTTACCCAGGATATGAGTGGCGTATAGTTGGCAATGACTTAGTACTTATTACATTAAGTACAGCGATTGTTGCATCAGTAATAAATGGCGTATTCGATTAAGTATCCAAAGAAGGATACTCATCAGAGATTTTAACCACCTACGAGTTTAAGCCACTGGCCTTATAAGCCGGTGGCTTTTCATTTGAAATATTTATCTAGTGGATCGAAGTATCGGTACTTTCTGTAGAAAGCTAACATTCTGGCGGGACTTAGACTATACCGGATCATACAACTTATGGCTGCGGGATGTTCCACGACACACCGGCAAAGCTTTCAATGACAGCAAGTCGTTTGTCTGCAGGAACCGGATAGGCAATATCAGCACAAGCTCAAATAACGATAATTCAATGACTGGGACGGAGATCTATGGTAGATCTCTGCTGTTATGGAATGGTATATCACAGCAAAACAGACTTTAATTCTGAGTTAATTCAATATTAAACCCACCTTAAATATTCAGAGTGGTAAACAGATTAAAGCCAAATAATAGCGAATGGAGTCTAAATGAAAGAACTATTAATACTAATAGCAACACTAGTAATCTGGGTGATTGTTGCTAAATTTTTAGCTAAATATTTCATTCATAAAGGGCATCGAGACTTGATGAGTAAAACAAGTGGGGTTATTGTTGGTACAGTTGTTGCTTTTACTTTTTTGATTATTGTGGTAATCCCGATACCGGAAGAGACAATATTGACATCAGCCAACTCTCGCTCATCCGTCACAACGACTATACCAGAAAAAACAATTGATAAGCATGAAGAAAAGACGAAATCAATCGCGCCTCAAGTGCTTATAGAGGAACCTCGCAATCCTGATAATAATGAAAGCATAAAGACGTTGGGTATTAGCCCGGACATTTTTGAAAAAAGAATGAATGCCAACTTAGAAACATCTAATAGTTCGCTTAGACTAAAAATTAATTTTAAAAAAAATGGAGTTAAGAATACGTTCAATTATGCCTTTAATGATCATTTGGTTATTGTGGGAACGATCGACAAACCCAGTCAAAAATTATCAGAGATAACCCTGATAACAAGCGGCGATGGGACTGCTAAGTCTGGTATAGATATTGGCGCTGTGGTTGTTTCGGCTTTCTCCGCCACGCTGGGAGAAAATACGATGAAAACGGGTGAGCCAGGAATAATAATGATGAAACTGATGGCAATGAATAAGAGCAGCACAAAAGATAATGAACCAAGCTCAACCATTTTTAATGGCATAAAATTTAGTTTTTTCAGTAGTGATACTACCGGTTATCGGTTTACAGCAGAACCAGCCTGATTCCATATTATCAGCAATATAGGAAATGCTATCGTTATCAAAATAGCGGGGTAATGCTAGGTAATTTCTACAGCCAGGGCATCGCTCAATTAGGATTATTTGATGATAATCAGCCAGAAATTAACAGTGCAGTGCTGATGGCTGCGCTAGACGATATTAATAGGTCAGACAAAGGAAAGGTGTGGTTTGCCGGACAAGGCATACAGAAAGCATGGCAGATGAAACGTGAGATGCTATCCCGGGTGGGCTGAATTACCGGTTGTGAGATGAAGGTGGTAAGTAGTGAATGGGGCTCAACACTGAATAGACATATTGAGCCATAGCGACCAAATATAGACGGAGTTTTACCATTCTCTTACCATTAATTTACCATTGCCAAATCCCACAAACAAAAAACCAACCCTAACGGATTGGTTTTCTTTGGGATATTTAGTCGGCATGAGAGGATTTGAACCTCCGACCCCCGACACCCCATGACGGCGATCTATAGGCGAAAAAAAACCTCTGGGTTAGCAGAGGCTTTTTAATCTTCAAAGGAGCCGCGTATTTTTTACGTATCCTTTTGGTCCAAACTAGGTCAGTGCTTCATCCGGTCATTTATCATAAGTCACTGGTTTATATGATACTGTCCGGTCACTGTCCTATCAAAAGTGCTGGGGTCCCTGTAATTAAACTTATAATAAATTGATTTTTATAACTATTTTGTTTTTATATTTAATTGAGGGTTCAATGAAGGGACCAAAGAAACAACATGAGCAAAGTTGTGTCGTTTTTCAGCGTTAAAATCATCGATAGCATTGATGCCGAGGAGTTGAACTCACGACAAGCATCAAAACCTATTAGGGTCAGAGATAGCATGTTTAACGTTCAGTGATAAATCTTACACCTACCCAAACATTTTTATAGCCTGAAGCAAGATGAATAACAGATGATAGTTCAGAATTTAAACTCAAAGAAATTAACTGCATGATAAATAACAAAATATTAAATAACTTCAAATAGAGTAAAAAAATAGCACTTTTTGCAAAAATGCTTCAAAGCCCACGGTAACTGGCTTTCGCTATTCCCATCTCTAATCTATCTAAAAATCCCCCATATCTTGATCAATTCGTGCTTTTTGAGAGTTGATCGTCATAAGCGATCTGAAGATACTACCTCCATCAAAACAACAATGGAGAAATGTATGACAGAAAGAAAAAGATTTATCCGTTTACCTGAAGTACTGAAAAGAACGGGTCTTTGCAAAGCTTGGATCTATAAACTTATTAGTCAAGATCGTTTCCCTGAACCTATAAAACTTGGTGAGCGTGCAATAGCATTTGTCGAGAGTGAAATAGATGAATGGATTGATCAGATGATTGATTTATCCCGAAATAAATCGGCCTGATATTTAAATATCGTAAAATAAAAATATCGTTATAAAAATACAGATGAAAACTGTATGGAATTCTTTTAACTAAAATAAGGTGATAAATATGAAGATTAAAACTTTTGAAAATACAGCAACAGAGTTTTTTTATGTGTTATCAATGAAGATTTATATAGAGGCGGTCAGTGATACAGAAGAAAGTTATAGTGTATTTTGTGATCGAGCAATGAATATTCCATTTATGGATGCATTCTTTTCAGAAATAATAAGTCTCATAGAGAAAAACTTTAATCACTATGTCAAACGTTATGGCGCAGATGAAAAACTAGCAGATGTTGATTTCAAAGCAGTGAAAAGAGCACTGTTTGAAACTCACACAGAGGTATTAGAAATAAACGAGTGCTGATTTTCAATAAGAACATTAGTCATATATTAACGAATGTCGTAAGTTAATAAAAATACCATCAATGCTTATTTAGCCCCGAAAGGGGTTGATAGAACTACGCCATCAATTTGAACTAAATATAATGAGGTGTTAAATGAAAAATAGATTAACTGTCAAAGATTTTAAAAATAAAGATTCATTTTTCTTCTATGCAGTATCCTTAATAGCATGTCAGGAAAGTATTGATGAAATCAGCAGCTATTATAATGGTAATGGAACTGATTCATTAAACAACGATGTTTTATTGAAACTTCTGATAAACAATATCGTTATGTATATATTCAATAACTTTGAAAATATGGTTGAGACCTATGGATATAACGAAAACCTTGATGAGGTAGATTTAGACCAAGTCATAGAGACGCTCTGTGTTATCCTGAAAGAAAAAATAAGTGAAGGGTTAGTCTAACCATTATGATTGATATCTGGCCTCTAACGAGGCCGGTATAGATAATCTGCGGTTTTTCTTAGTATTGTATTATACATTACTTTAGCTTTTTTTCTTCCTTGACTCTAATCTCTTCAATAAACTTGGCTCTATCACCATTAAAAAGAACTGCAGGGTTAATGTAATAGATATATTTTGATTTACTTTGTGCGATGATCTTTTTATCAATAAGTTCTTTGATGCCCCTATAGTAAACAGGGTTAGATAAATTAAAGTCACATTGAGCTGCAATGTCTTTTGCTTTTTCAAAGTTCATATAGACTTCATCCTTACCAATGACGTCAGACATCACGAACATAAAAATATAAAAAAGCTTGTTGCCGGTAAGGGTTAGATCAAATAACACCCGGACTCGTGATATGAATATTTTTACGAACTTGGCTTTATCCACTTCTTGTATCGAGTGGATGACTTTTTCATATTTATCACCTTCGGGTGTTTGAAACTTCTCTCCACGCGCCACAGTTCTTTTTCGGCCTCTGGTTTCTATTTCAATATCATCTTCGAAAATAAATGGATTTTGGTTAAATGTTTTCCCAGCCATAAATACTCCTTTTTATTATTATGTTTTAATCTATATAATATTTTTAACAGAAATGTCAAATATAGTTTGAAGTTTTATCTTCATTTCTTATAGGAGTAATGAAGTAAATACCATCAATAATGAAGTAATCACCATCAATCACGAAGAAAAATCTACAATCGTGAAGAAAGATCTACAATAATGAAGAAAGTAGACTTCTAACTTATTGTTACTAAATGAGTTATTCCCCCTTAAGAAGTATAAGAAATATAAGAGATAAGAGGATTTGGCGTTCGCCCTAGATTTTTATAACAGATGACGGGATTTTCTTTTTATTTATCGAGTACCGAATAAAATGGCACCCAATGACGTTCTGTTAATTTGTTTTTCCGTGTTATTGCATTAGCGGCTACGCCGCGATTTTTTATGGATAAATCCATCATTATCGGAGGCAAGCTCCTCACAGCAGAGTGATTGTTAATGACAATCACAAAGCGCTGCTATCAATTGATATTTTTCCGATATATGGGATTAAGAGTAATCTTTTATTGATAATGATACTATTTCTTCACTGTTGTTTCATTTACCTTCATATTTAGCATTGAAATAGATGCAAACTACTTCACCGAGTGAAGAAAAAATTTTGATATCATCGTTGGGGCGTAGCCGTGCGACAGCACCATGAGCTTTAGCTCATAAGATAAAGATGTTTTCAAAAAAGATCTCAATAAGTTTCTGCTAAAACGAAGAGAGCAATGATATCAGGAAATTTCTTCTAAAACCGGGTGTTAAATTTAAAGATAAAAATACCAATAAATATAAATCACTCAATGTATTTGGTTTGCAGTGCTTTGGTAATATTTTATTTTTATGAAACATATTAAATGCTTAGATAAAACTCAAATTTGAGGAGGAAATAATTGAAACATCTCTTGTCTTAATAAGGCCAGTCTAATGCTGGCCTTTCTTGTTATTAAGTCATTATATAAATCATGATCTTTAAGTTGTTAAAACTTTCCCTGATATTGTATGAATAACTACATATTATCAGATGACTTTTTCATCTGTTTTACTCAAATAGCCATTAAATCGCTCTCTGAGTTTCAGCTCACTCTACTCATCCACTTTCAATATAGCAAGAAAATGATCGATTAAAACGATCTATAAATCAATATCGATAGTTTTTAACGATTGATAAACTCTAATCGATCGGGTTTTTAATTGATAATAACGATCGATAATTTATATGTGATAGGTAAAACCTATCATAAGTTTGATTTTGATCGTTACAAACGATATGACGAAAAACAAAAATAATTTAATCCTATCAATTGGTTAAAAAGTTGGTTTGTTCCTTCGTATCAATCGATGCCTCGTATAGAGCCATCTTATTGGTGCCGGAACGGCCTTTATCCTCTCAAACTGACTTCTTTCGAGGGTGTGTATGAGTAAAAGCATTGCGCTATCGCTGGCACTGACGGTTATAGCTTTATCAGGGTGCCAGCAACTTAATGAAGGCGTGAATAAGGTCAATGGGGCGATTAATACCTCGTTATCCTCATTGAACGGAACAGTAGATAACGCATTAGGTCTTTCCACAGCAAAACAAGATACCGGCCCGGCATCCTCAGTTGCTGGCCTTGGTCCTGTCTGTAAGGACTATGAAGAAAATGCCATGGCAGCAGAAAAGAACTGGACGGGTAAACGGATCTCAATTGCTAATGCCACTGTTCTTGAAGTTACTAAAGGCAGGAGTGCCAGCGATATGCTCAATGGTATGCCAAAAGCCGCTCATGCCAACTATTACCTGCTCTTCAAAACATCAGATACCAGCTATTGCGGCGGTATGGTGTGGATCAATTACTACTCCGGGCTGGATGATGCTGTTCTGACTTACAAGAAGGGTCAGAAGGTCAGTATTACCGGGACTATCAATAATTTCGAAGTTCGTGGTTTCGCAACGGCAAACAATGCCGATATGCCGGTTCGTCTCGTTGTATTGAGCAACGGCACTATTAACCATTAATTAAGGATTAAATCTATGCGTAATTTTTTATTCGTTGTTGGTCTTGCGGCTCTGTTATCCGGTTGCGGTGATAATGGTATCTATGGCAGTTATGAAAGTCCTCAATATGGCGTGAGGCTTGATATTCAGAAAGACGTGATCAAGTTCAAAGACGGAGTATTCACCGTGAAAAGCTGGGATGAAAGTCAAAAGCCTGTCTATGTTGCCAAAACACAAAATAAAGATCTCGGTGCTTGGACTTTTAAAATCGAAAAAGTCAATGGTGGCATCATATATCAGGGTGTGAAGTTTAAGAAGGATTGATAAATGGAAAATAATACAATTAAATGCCCGTACTGTTTCAAAGAGAGCTTGCGTGGAGTTCACGTCTGCACAGGGTGCCAAGCTTCAGTATTGTATGGCACTTATCCCAGTTGGTATGCCTTTTTCATTATCCTGCTGTCCTTTGGACTGTCTGCTTTTATAGGTATGGCAGCAGGGATTGCCGGAACTGTAATCAGTATGCCAATAATTGCTGTTGTAGGGTTTGTTGTAGGTAAGATCGCTTTTAAAGATAATATTGTTTTCAGGCGAAGAATGTAATATCAGTATTTCGAGTAAACCTGAACCACGTCTTATTAAGCAGGCGTGGTTTTTTGATGTGGTACATAGCGTTCATAACCTCATTAATAAATGTTCAATCTTAAAATAAACAATAAAATATCATGTGATATATTTGACATTCATTTCACTTGCAATGTATATAATAATAAACAAAGGAGTTAATAATGAGTGATAAGCAAAATGAAGTTTTAGATGAAATATTAAAAGCATTAGTGATTATTGAAAATAAGACAAGAATAAAAAGAGATGAGTTTGATAAATATCCTTCAGAGGATTTAATGCACATCCTGCTTAAGGAGTTAACACCACTACAAGAATCATATCTAAAAGAAAATATTATTGGTTATGAGTATTTATCAGAATATGAAGAGATAAAATGGTTTTGTGATGCATGGCTTTATTATTTCTATGACTGAGACTAGTATTGTATGGCAAAGTTAGTTAAATAGGTGTTGATTTTAAAGAAAGCTATCAGGAAGTTCGAATAACGATGTTATCATATGTTTAGTGAATTTTTCTGGTCCTTTTTCTAAGGGATCATAATATTTACCATTTGTATATATTATCCAATGGTAGCTTTTTGATCCTAAATACCTACAATAGCAAACATAATTTTTATTTATAACAAATGATGAGACTTGACGCCCTTGGATTCTCACATTAAATATATGATTGAGAATCTGCCGCATTTGACTTACTGTAATTTTAAGGTTTGAATTACAAAGCTTGATTTTTTAACAACGTCACTGGCTTCAGAATAAGGTTTCGACATTAGCATTGCTGCTACCGCAATCCCACAACCAGTATGAGACTCAAGTTGTTCGACAAAAATCACGCCCATCTCCCCTATGTATTCAGCTAACTTTAAGCTGAAGATAATAACGATAACTTTTAAAGTAAGATGCCATTTTATTACTATCATCCATTTTCTTGATTCAATAATTGGCTATACCCACGTTCCATTTCTTCTATAAAACACTCTCTAATTGTAGGAAATCCGCACACTAAACACTCTTTTTCTCTAATTTTAAATAATTTATAGAGATAGCTTTCTTTGATATGTGATACATGTACGGCAGGGAATGGTCTGCTTTGTATAATCTTTTTGTTTAGCTCTATGTCATCAATAAGGTTATATTGATCCCCTGTTATATCAATTACAAAGTCATTAATCTCTAGCCAATAGTGACTTATTTGGCTATTTTTTCCAGTCGTAGCACTTACTCCTCTTAACTCAAGTTCAGGCCATAATGTCAGAAAATGATAGGAAAGAAGCATTGAGGATAATTTGCAACTCATAACTGGAAAAGAATCGATAACAAGACAGGTGTTATCTTTATCACATTTTTCGATCAACTCCCGAAACCTAATTGCTTCTTTTTTTATTTCGTTAATGGTTAACAAAATATGATCCTTAGTTGTAAGGTATAATTCATTATTAATGATACATTATTGCCAATGAATTAAAAAGAATATTGTATTGTCTACGATCGTTATATATCCCTATAACCCGGAGGTCGTAGTCTTGAAACATTGCTCTTTCCGGTTTGCTTTGATTGCATGGATGGTGTGAGTTTCATGCGGTTATCAATATCTTGTTTTTCCTGCTTGTAGCGACTTGGAAAACGATTGATTTCCTCCTTCGTCGGTAGATAGTCATCACTGTTAAACCTTGCTCGTTTCTCAAACTCAACACGGGGAACATAGATACCCAGCACCTCATCAAAGACATAGTTTTCAGCAATGCGCTTATCGTGCTCAACATCAGGAGCAACAGGCTTCTTCTTGGCCCAAATAAATTTCTCCTTGAAGAAATCCACGACCAACAGAGTAAAACGCTTGAAGATACCATCCTGACGAGGTTCAATTTTTTTCTTCTTGGACTTAACAGGAGCGCGTTTACCAACTCTGGTTTTTGCTGAGGATGGGTTTCTCAATTTAGTGCGGGCATGAGGTACTGGGGCAACCAGAACTGGCTGTTGGTCTTCTGATGATGACTGCGAACCCGTTTCAGGCAATACGATTTCAACAGGCTCAGGCAACTCGGACACGGTGAAGCTTCTGAGGTCAACAATGATCTGTTGGTCCAGATCTTTAAAGGTTCGGTAGGTAACCTGAGCTTCCTGTTTCATCTCATCACGAACAGCCTGTTCAGCAGCACGGTTTTCCTGAACACTCTTGTTGTTCCACTTAGCACGGTGAATACGCTGCATCGGGGGACGACTGGTTAACGTTGCCTTGGCAAGCCATAACGCCTTGTCTTCAACATCCAAGGTAATAGCGGCATTTTCCAAGGCTTCATTGTGTTGAGCATCAATAGAACGGTGATCAATACGTTCTTCAGTGCCAGCGGCTTCAAGATAACCATTGGTGAGGGTAGACCACGCTTCGCGCCATAGGATCACGTTTTTCTTCTCATTCCAACCTCTATCCTTTTTGCCAAAGCCTTCAGCCGTAATTGGCTTTAACGTCAACATCACATGTGCATGGGGATTATTACTGTCCAGATCGTGGAAAGCGATATCGGCAATCATTCCCTTATCGACAAAATTATTTTGGCAGTATTCCAACACCAGTTTTATTTTGTCCCCGTTGTTTAGCTCACAGGGAATAGCAACATCAAAATAACGGGCTGTCTGACCATCTTTCTGGCGCTCGACTCTTTCAACTTCATTCCATAGGGCTGTTGAGCTTTCAGTAATATAAGAGGGGGCTGAAACAGGCGCTAATATCTGATGATGGAATAAATCAGAACGGTGGCTGAAATCATAGGTATTGCCAGTGCGATCATCTGTTATTCTGCAACGCGCATGGTAAGCTGCCTTTCTGCAGGAAGACATGCCCTCTGAGCGTTTCACAATTTTAAACTCCAGATGAAAAATAGCCATAAAATATACACCTCAAATATAACCATGCTGCTGTTAGTTTTTCGCAAGAAAAACTTTTGTGTTGACCTTGGTTTTTCTTTTAGCCTGCGGCAGGCAACCGTCGGTAGACCCCACACACTCACGAAGTGAGTGTATAAGTGGGCATTGTTTTGATAACAATGTAAAAGCTCTCCTTATTAATTAATACAACCAATATGAAAGGCTGTAAATAAAGAGAAAACAAAACGCCGAATTAAGCGGCGCAATATAGATTAAAGGAAGATGTCATCCGTTAATGATATTAGATGCCTTCCAATGAATTCCCGAAGGACAAGACGAGTTATCTATTAGGCTATGAAAATAAAATAACTAATGAGATAAATTAAGTAACGTGGTGAGTAAGAGGTTTCGTAAATAACTATTATCTAAAATCGTGTTGCATAAATACGTTTCATGGCGGATTAATGGCAGTTAATGTTATCAATAATTTGTTATTTAAATAAATATGATGTAGATAATAAAGAGAGAATATAAAAAGGAAATAATATGAGACTTGGTGAACTTGACGACGTGGCATTAATTTTACTTGGCGTTAATGCAATAATGTGGGGAATTAATATTGGACTATTGAGCTTATGGATAGTGAAATAAATATCACTTATAATATTGATTTTTATTGTAAATATGCTAATGAATAAAAAAGGAGTAAAATACAAGGGGCATATATGTTTAAAAAAAACGATGAGGCTATCGATTTGGAAGCCAAAAGGCTGCTTGATGACGGGATCTTTACTGATTTTGAAAAAGCCTATTTAGAAGCAGAAAAAACAATAATATATATAAGGGAAAAAGCAAAAGAGAGACAAGAGAAAAGTAAGTTTCGATTGAAGATAAAATCAATAAAGAAACAACTGAGTTCTGATCATGAAAGTGTGAATATCCCTTACAGAAATAAAAATAAATACTAAGGGGGATTTATGACAGAAAAGACAATTAAACAACAAATTGCCGCAGCACAAGAACGATTATATTTCTTGGAAGCAAAAAAGAAACAACAAACAAAAAAAGAAAATACGCGTCAGAAAATAATTTTTGGTGCAGAGGTTGCCAAAGTCTTGGGATGTGATATTGGTTATGTAGATAAAGAGTTAGTGTATGGTATTTTACTTAACATATCTAATCTTCGTGAGAGTGATATCGAAAAACTCAAACAGCAAGGAAAAATCTACATTAATACCTTTATCAATAAATAATCCTTTCACGTCCAAACGGTGAACCGACTTAAAATTTACTTTTAGGTCGGTGAACTGTTGACCAAGCCCCAGAGGGCGCGGTAGTTAAATTAATTCACTATTTCCCTCATTATGTCCTCCATCACTATTGACCTCTTTTTTATTTTTGTTAATTAATGATTACGTGAAAATAAAAAAGGACGCGAAAATGATTAAACAATATAAAAAAGGATTTTCCTTATTAGAGTTGGTATTGGTTTTAGGAGTTGGTACTGCAATGGCTTTTATTAAATTTCAGAATATGAAAAATGAGCAAGAAGTTGCTATCGCTAATACGGTAGGAGCGCAGATAAAGCAAGTCGGTGAAGCGGTTAACCGCTATATCAGTATTCGCTATGACAAGCTTTCAACCCTGACAAGCAGCACCAGTCAATCCAATGATCCGGGGCCAAGAGTTTGTTCATCCAATGGTTGTGAAATCACTTATCAGACATTAATTAATGAAGGACTATTGCCTGTCAGTTATACCGGGATAAATGCAAATAAATCTTCATATAAGATTTTATTGAAACGTTCAGGTATTGCCCCAAACTATGTGATTAACGGCCTTGTGATGACAACGGCAATATGGAATGAAGGAGGAAAAGTTCGATATGATCTCCTTGGTAAAGCGATGCAATCGGCAGGAATAGACAGCGGAATGACCCGATCCCCCACTGTAGCTTCTGGCTATGGTGGTCAATGGAATGAAAAATCATCTGATTACAGCAATATTACTACAGAAGGTTTATTGGCCTATCGTGTGGGTTATGATTCATCAATGTATTCGGTTTATTTGCGCCGTGATGGCACATTGCCAATGACGGGAGATCTGAATATGGGCAGCAAAAGTATTAATAACGCCAAAGATATTACCGCTGCAGGCACTGTGATGGCTGAGATATTAAAATCGACAGGGTCAACCAATGTTGGCGATGCCTTAACTGTTATAGGGAATTCGACTTTGACTGGCCCTGTAGAAGTAAGATCTACCTTATCGGTCAGTGGTGCTTCAACCTACGGCGGTGTGGTTCAGGTTAATAATGTTATTAACGCAACCGGTAATATCAATACGACTTCGGATATTAACAGTAAGCGTGTTTATTCTGGTTATATTCAATCGACAGGGCGTATTACATCAGATGAGTATGTGCAGATAAATGGGATTGCTGTATCTGGTGCTGCTTGCTCACCCAATGGACTTATTGGCCGCTCAAGTGCAGGGGATATGCTGTCTTGTCAATCCGGTGTTTGGGGGTCAGGTGGAAAGGTCGAAGTTATTTACGGGAGTAATCCTGTATGTTCAGCGAATAAAATCCCTGTAGCACGCTACTGGACGCAACCGGGAGGTTCTAACTATGGCAATTATTGCACCTTACAAACTGGCTGGGCTGGAGTCACGACACCTTCCTGCGAATCGTGCGTAAATTGGGAAAAATGTCATATGGTTTATTCTGCATCATGGTCAGCAACAGCGTGTAGTTAGTAGATATAGCTGATATAGCAGTCTGTTATTATGTTATGAATATAGATAAAAAATTTATGCTAAGTTTGTTATTACATTCGAAACATTTTAGAGGCAAAGGTTAAATTCGCATTAAATTAGCGGGTGATATATTTTCTTGAAAAATATTGATAAGCAAGAGTAAATATTTTAAATATTATTAGATGCGAATAATTATTTAAGTGGGGGTATTTCAATGGCGTATCTAATATGTCAGTGGATGGGGGTTATTTACAGCTCTATGAGTTGATATAGTTGCCACAAATTTGGGGTGTTATTTTTCCATTTGGCCCTTTAACTGAAGGATAAAGGGCCAAATGGCCCTTTTTAGTGTTTGACCTATACGCGAGAAAATCTAAAGTGTCCTTTGATATGTCTGGCAAGATACCCACCAACAGAATCTGAATGTATTAGATCCGAGTAAATATTTTGAGGGATATCAAAGTATTGATATATAGCACCGTTATTAAACTCAATCTCTAAGGTTGAATCATTAGCGTCATAACCAACGCTACGGATATTACTTGACACTACCGGTTGTCTATTCATATATTCCTCTATAGTTTTACTTTACTTATTCTTGGACTTTGAGATCTCCATGCTTCGATAACTTCAGCATAGTTTGGTTCTTTTTCCGGATATATATTCCAACCACCGGGATTCATTGAATCGTCTTGCGGTAGAATATCATATACAATAGGATCTTGACTATCGGGTCGTCGATCTTTGGGGGGAGGGATTACTGATGTCCTCATTGGTAATTTGACTGCTTCTCCTAACACAATGCATTCTCCCGTTCTGAGAATTGGGAGCATGCTGGTTAATCCATCAAGATTATCTGACATGGCTGAGGTTATATGACTGCGATCTGAAGCGTTATTAAGACGTAGGGCAAAGAAAGTTCCACATTGTGAAAGTATTGTTGAATCAATTTCTGAAGGGCGTTGAGTTACAACCATTGTCCCTATTCCATACTTTCTTCCTTCTTTGACAATTCTTTTCACCATTCGTGATGCCATACTATCATTTTGACTATTTAAATAGTTATGAGCTTCCTCCATAACTATTAGTAAAGGTCGGTGTCTACCACCCTGAGATAGATTTCTTGCCCAAAAAAGTGCTTCATATAATATTCGTAAAACAGCACCTATGATGGTTTTTAATATATCAGAAGGAACGCCAGACAAATCGAGAATGGTTACTGGTTTATCACCAATCCATCCCTTTAGTAATTCATCCAAATCTTTTTGTATATCTCCATCTATTGATGGAGTCCACTGACCCGGTTTAAAAATAAAATCATACCGAGGGACTCTGAGCTTTGAACCTAAGGCTTGTAACTGCTTACCTAACGTAAGTGGCGTTGGTAAGTAATTTATTTTAGTCGCGCCAGCTTCGTTTGATACATTCTTAAATATAGGGGGAACTCCAGATAACGCATTACCCTTTAGCTCTGAACCATCGATCAATGTTTCATAAGCTAAGGTTTCAAGAGGTTGTTTCCCTTGTGTTTTAATGTATGTTCCAAAGGTTTCAGTATATAACTGATGCCATAAACAATGTAGATTGAAAGGAATCGGTGAGTCAGCACTTAGGGTATCTTGGTTTGAGCCATTTCGTGGCTTCCTTTTAAGTGATTCGCTTTTTACTTTTTGTATTTTTTCTAGTAATATATTTCTTTCTTTTTCCGAGTCAATCCCCCCAAAGCAGACTTCTGAAAGTTCATCGAAATTCAGTGCCCAATAAGGTATATAAAGCTCTTTTTCTCCTACGATTGGGTCTGCATTGACTTTATAGATATTAGCCCTATCTTTTAAGCATCGACCATATTCGCCGTGTAGATCAAGCATAATTATTCTAGCAGACGGATATTTTTCACTTTCAGATAATGCGGAAATTAAACTGGCAACGGTAGTAGATTTTCCTGAGCCTGTAGTGCCAACTACTGCAGAATGTCTGGTTATGAGTTTATTAATATCAATGAGCGCGGGTATTGAATCTGCATTTGATATGTGGCCAATCTTGACGAAATATCCTTCATCGGGTTGTCCATAAATTTGTTTTAATTCTTTTTCTGATACAAGATGAACGTTATCACCGATAGTTGGATATTGTGATAGTCCTCTCTGAAATGAACCATTTCTTTGTGCTTCACCAATAAGTTGTATTCTAAGCCATCTATTATCTACTTGTGTATTTTCATCAGTATCTAATGGAGATGCGCTTGCTCCGACCTTACTGATTATTCCAAATAAATTATTGAACCCGATTGGTATTCTGACAAAACTACCTATTTGTCCGGCTCTATATCCTTGACCATCTATATATATGAAACCACTCAGTGAGTCTTTTGATAATGATACGCTTACAGTTGTTCCATTTACATCTTGAACTTTACCTAAATAAGATTCTTTATCAGACATGGTTTCAATCCTTAATAGAACCAATGATTCTTTGTAAGAATGTAGTAAAATCCTTAAAATCACCAAAGCTAACATTTGAGTTACATTGGTTATGCTCTTCTGAGCTAATTCTTTTTATAAAACTGAAAATCTCTTTGTCATCATCATTGTTTTCATTGTAAAACCATTTTCCATAATTTGTACCAATAATGGCAGCATCGTTAGTCCACACATTTAAGTTATGTTGATTTTTAGCTAATCGATATGCTTCAGGATATTTTTCTTTTCCATTAATATTAAAATCACCATACATTAATCCTAAAACCATAGCTGTAGGGTTTGACTTTAGTGCACTTACAATGACATCATTCAAATGACCATCGTTAAATGAATAACCGGATAAGACAAGAAAGGATGATTTTTTTCTAATGAATCTATTCAATTGATCCAATAGAGCCAAATATGGCATTTTTCTACTTTCTTCATATTTAAGGTGTGAAGGGTATATTAAATGGGATGATTCTTTATGATTCGGATGAGTTCTATAAACTCTCTTTTGATTACCTATATTCTTTTGGCACCAGTTTATTGAACCATGAATTTTCCAAAGTCTTGACCAGTGTTTTGGTATTAAATTATCTTCTAATGCTCTTAGGTCAAAGAATGGATTGTTGGCACCAACAAAGCCGTCGAAATATGGTATTTCCATTTCCTCAAGCGATTGTTCCATCAAAAGGTCATAGTTCGTTGTGAAAATTTCCACCGCGATTTTTCTATCAATAGAACGTATCCATTTAGCCAGTTTGTGATATGGAGTTTCTTCATTTGGCAGAATAACATCTATTTTTACTGCTATCTTTTCACATATCAATTTCTCTAGGCCTGCAAGATGTTCTTCACTTAACCCTCTAACTTCTCCTCCTTTAGAAACAGAAACAAGCCCCCGCAAAAAACTAAGAATATCTTCGATATTATCTTTATCTTTTTCAGCTTTAACTAATTCCGTTATGAGTTTTGTATATTGTTGATTATCAATCAATTCTTTGTGGATGTGTTTTGTAAGATTAACTACATCAGGTATTAATGGCCATTCATCTTCAGGCATATCGACTGACAGTGGACACCCTGCGGAAAGGAAGAAACCTATAGCTTCATTATCTTGAGATAGGGACTGCCTTAAGTATTTTATATGACGGATAGGATCGTGTGTAGTATTCATAAAAACACCTTAAAGAGTATGGTTATGTCACTATACTATAGAAATTTTAAAGTAACATTCTCTTTGAAATCTGCCTATTGAACCTTATCTTTTTCAAGATATTGGTCAATCAAATGGAATAATTTCAATCGCATACTTGCAATTTAAATAATCTGCGCTGTCGTAATGTTATGCTTCTATAGCCAGTCGCTCATGCTCCTTATTCATAGTCATTAAGAGAAGAATAGGCTTTTGAGTGAGTTAAAGTAGTGCATGGGAGCAATATCATCACGCAGCAATAGCCTTATGTTTTTGCACTTGAATATAATCCCCCCACCATTGCATAAGATCTGCTCTTTCGACGAGATACTCTGCACGATTGTAAGCGGCTATAATCTCACTGCTTTTAGTATGAGCCAAAGCCGATTCAAGAACTTCCGTCCTGAATTTACCGCATTCCTCTGCTGCTGTCCTTGCGATAGATCGCATACCGTGGGCAACCAATTCACCACCTAACCCCATACGGATCAACGCTGCATTGGCTGTTTGCTCATGCATATGGGTCAGTGGGGTTTTTATGCTGGGAAATACCCACTCTCGATGGCTGCTGATAGGCTGCATATTTTCGAGTATACGAAGAGCTTCTTTGCTGAGCGGCACCTTATGAGGACGTTTCATCTTCATAAATTCGGGGGGTATGTTCCAGATTTTGTTCTCTGTATCGATGTCAGCCCAACGCGCACGAACAGCCTCTCCGGGGCGAACCCAAGTAAGCAATTGCCATTCAATCAGCATACGTGTTTCCAGCCGTATGGAAGCATTCGCCAGTGCAGCCATAAATCTTGGTAGTTCGCTGGGGGGAAGGGCGGGCATATTTTGCTTTTTAGGTTTACTAAAACGCTGACCGAGGTTATCAGCAGGATTAAACTCAATAAGTTCTTCTGTCGCTGCCCAGCGGAAGATTTCATTCAGGCGGGAAATGATTCGGCGCAGGGTTTCCAATACACCGCGTTGTTCAATTGGGTCAAGATGCTGCTTCAATAACTTAGGCCGGATCTCTTTGATAGGAACATTGCCTAATCCGGGGAAGATATTTCGTTCAAGACTACGCCAGATGTCTACTGCATGGTCTTTGGATATACCTGATGTCTTTACCTTCTCATCTAACCACTTTCGAGCAACGGCTTGGAGCGTGTGCTCAGTAGCATCCTTTAATGCATTAGCTTTATCGTTGTTATGGACTTGTGGATCGATGCCATTGGCAAGTAAGGATAGGTATTCATCCCGCAAAACTCTTGCTCTTGCTAACGTGAGGTGGGGGTAGGTTCCGAGGCTTACCTTTGTTCGCTTTTTAGTTACTGGCACTGCATACCTGAAATACCAATTTTTCTTTCCACCCCTTGAGAGGGGGGCGATTCTTAGCATTAAGCCATCACCGTCAAACAAGTTGATTTCTTTGTCTGAAGGTTTAGTGCTTTTGATTTCAGTATCCGTGAGTTTTTTTGCGAGTTTTGCCATTTTGGGACCCTCAAGTTTTGGACCCTTTGTGTTGGGTCCCAAGGAGGGTGCCATAAGTAGTGGTTTCTAGCAATTCTCGGTAGACTACTATAGACGTAAAAAAGCCCACAAGGCTGGTTCCATGCGGGCTTAGTAGACTTTACTATACTTCGGTAAAACTAAAAGTGGTGGAGCTGGGGGGATTTGAACCCCCGTCCGAAATTACTACGCCGTCGGCACTACATGCTTAGTCCAGTCATTACATTCGCCGGTTAGCTGCGGACGGACACGCCACTAACAAACTATCCTGATTAGTTTTAATGCTTCAACCCCAGGCAAGGTTTCCACACGAGCTCTTTTGGGTTTGACCTCTCTTGATCCCCGTCCTAAGAGCGGAGGCTAGGGAGAGAGGGAACCTTCAGTTTCTTAGGCTGATTAAGCTGCTAAAGCAGCAGATTCGTATTGCGAGTCGTTTGCAATTATTTTTTTTGCGGTTTTTTACGAGGCCTCCGCACCTCGGCATGCACCTTGGGTTTCGCGAATCCCGTCGAATCCAGAATCAGCCCCAAAGAACTTCTATAGTATACCAGAACTATACGCTGATAAGCCAGAGACTTAACGGTTAGCGTGTTTCATTATTCTGGCTTTATCGACCTGCCATTCACGATCTTTGATGTCATCACGTTTATCGTGATCTTTCTTACCTTTTGCGACACCGATTTTAACTTTAACCCAAGCATTTTTCCAATATACGGAAAGGGCAACTACGGTAAAACCGTCGCGATTAACTTTACCGAGCAGCGAATCCAGCTCGCGTTTGTTTAGCAGCAGTTTACGGGTACGCATTGGCTCGCAGACAACATGAGTCGACGCAACGTTCAACGGCGTAATGGTGGCGCCAAACAAGAAGGCTTCGCCATTTCTAAAGGTTACGTAGCTATCACTAATGTTGGCTTTGCCAGCACGCAGAGATTTTACTTCCCAACCTTGCAGCGCAAGACCCGCTTCGAACTCTTCTTCAATGAAGTATTCATGGCGGGCTCGTTTATTTTGCGCAATGGTTGCGGAACCGGGTTTGTATGCTTTTTTCTTTGTCATAGTATTGATCATTATACTGTATGCGGAGGCGAATGAAATCCTTTCCCGCAGGATGCCTGTGCATTTTGTCTCATTTGTTGCGTAGAATGCCTAGCAGATTTTTTGTCTGGCGGTAGATAAATGGTATTATCAGCGCGTTTTATGTCTCACAGGAAATGTTATGCCACAGATTAGCCGCTCTGCGTTGGTTCCGTTTAGCGTAGAACAGATGTATCAACTGGTTAATGATGTTCGCTCTTATCCAGAATTTTTGCCTGGTTGCACCGGCAGCCGGGTGCTTGATGTTACTGAAAATGAAATGACGGCCGCAGTTGATGTCGCCAAGGCTGGTATCAGTAAAACGTTTACTACACGCAATACATTGACTGATAACCAGAGCATTAATATGCAATTGGTAGATGGGCCATTTCGGAAATTAATGGGCGGATGGCATTTTACCCCATTAAGTGCAGATGCTTGTAAAGTTGAACTGCACCTGGATTTTGAATTTACCAATAAGCTGATTGAGTTGGCTTTTGGTAAAATATTCAAGGAATTAGCTGGCAATATGGTGCAGGCGTTCACTCAACGTGCTAAAGAGGTATACAGTGTCTGAGATTCGCGTTGAGGTGGTTTATGCCTTGCCTGAACGCCAATATTTGCGGACTGTTTCACTTGAGGCTGGCAGTACTGTTGAGGATGCTATCAAAGCATCAGGTTTACTTGAGTTACGATCAGATATTGATCTGACAAAAAATAAAGTGGGTGTTTACAGCCGCCCGGTAAAGCTGGGAGATAAGCTTTCCACGGGTGATCGTGTTGAGATTTATCGCCCTCTGAGCGCAGACCCTAAAGAGTTACGCCGACAACGCGCCGAACAGGCAAAAAAATAAGGCACCGTCTGTGCCTTATTTTTATTGTAGCCCTGAACTGCTATCGAAGAAAAAGCGTACGCCATCCTATGGTTGCATAAGCATTAGGCGGCTTGTTGCCTAAAACCATAATCAGTATTCGTTCCCTTCATCTGTTCTGCAATCTTCGGATAAATTAATTTCCTGCTAATGTTGGTTCGTTTTTGATATCAGTCAGCACGCCGCTGCTATCAAAGGTCAACGTCAACGTCTGTTGTGTTACTTTCTGGTGGCCAGGTTGTTGGCGGAACACATAGAACCAGGTTTTGGTGCCAAACGGGTCCTGTAGCATTGGTGTGCCTAAGGTATATGCCACTTGTTGCTGGGTCATACCTTTATGAATTTTGGACGCGTCATTAGGTGATAAATAGTTACCCTGATTAATATCAGGCCGGTAGACCACCTTCTCCAGCGTTGAACAACCCGCAGTAAGCATTGCAAGCATCACAGCGGCGGCAGTCAGCATTTTACAGCGCATAGTAATCACATTCCTTTAGGGCGTAGGATGACGATGATAATAGACCTTGCAGCAGTTGGAAACCTTTACAGGGCACCTGTATGACCTCTGGAAAGGAAAAAAGTTAATCTTTTCTATGCTGCGAGCAATTCTTTTGCATTTGCCAAGGTGTTTTTCGTCACTTCACTGCCGCCCAGAAGGCGCGCCAACTCTTGCAAGCGGGCTTTTTTATCTAGCCGATGCATATGGGTTTCGGTTTCAGTGCCATCGGTTTGTTTACTCACAAAGAAATGTTGATGGCCACAACCCGCAACTTGTGGAAGGTGGGTCACACACATAACCTGAGTCGATTCACCAAGCTGACGCAACAGGCGGCCCACTATGGCTGCCGTTGGTCCACTGATACCAACATCAACTTCATCGAAGATAAGCGCAGGAGTATCCATTTTACGCGCTGTAATCACCTGAATCGCCAATGCGATGCGAGACAGTTCACCACCGGAGGCGACTTTGGCCAGTGCTTGTAGCGGTTGACCTGGGTTGGTAGTGACGCAGAACTCAATGCGGGTCGCCCCTTCAGCACTGAGGTGCTCTGGCTCAAAATGGGTGTCAATCGTGAATTGGCCATGTGGCATTGATAATTCATGCATGCTTTCGGTAATTAGCGCGGCCAATTCATCAGCATAATGCTGGCGTTCTTGGTGCAACCGGTTAGCTATCTCTAACGCGTGTTGATAGTGAGTATTTACCGCGTGGCTGAGTTGCTCATGGTCGTTTTCTTGCCGTGACAGCTGTTCTTGCTCATCCAGCAATTGCTGGTGAAACAAGGGTAACTCTTCTGGTGCTACATGGTGTTTACGGGCCAGATTTAATTGACGAGATAACCGTTGTTCCAATTCATACAAACGGTTAGGGTCCATATCAAATTGCTCCGCATAATGGCGTAGCTCATCACTGGCTTCACTGATTTGGATAGAAGCCTCTTCTAGCATATTTAATAAATTATTAAATTGTTCATCCATGCCAGCCAGTTCGGTTAACTGGTGTTTGGCTGAGAAGAGCTGGCTGAGAATGTTATTCTGTTCATCATCCGACAGCAATTGTAAGGCTTGTTGGCTGAGTGACAACAACTGCCCACTGTTTGCCAAACGCTTATATTCGATATCAATTTGTTCATATTCCCCCGCTTGTGGGACAAATGAATTTAGTTCTTTCAACTGATATTGCAATAATTCCTTTCGGGCGTTACGTTCCAGAGATTGCTGTTGATGGAGTGCCAGTGCCCGGCAACTTTGGTGCCAGATTTGATAGGCTGCTTTCATTTCGCTCAGCAAAGCAGACTGATCTGCGTAGGCATCTAATAGCTGTTTTTGATGATCTGGTCTTAATAGCAACTGATGGGCATGTTGGCCGTGAATCTGGATGAGATGTTGGCCTAACTCTCGCAGTTGTGACAGGGGGACTGCCGTACCATTAATAAAGCCTCTTGAGCGGCCATCGGTTCCAATAGCCCGCCGCAATAGGCATTCATTACTGTCATCAAGATGGTTATTTTCCAACCACTGTCGGGCCGATGGGGTGTCTGTCAGTGAAAAGCGAGCACAAATATCAGCACGCGTTGCACCTAAACGCACCATGCTGCCATCTGAGCGGCTACCAAGGCATAACCCCAATGCATCTATGGCGATAGATTTACCTGCCCCTGTTTCGCCAGTAATTGCTGTCATCCCGGGTTGAAAATCGATTTCTAACTCACGCACAATTGCAAAATTACTGATGGTTAATTGGGCCAGCATGGTAAATCTCCTGTACATAAACACATGGCTGTATTTGAATACAGTATAAACTGGTTTTATATACAGTAAAGTCCTTGCGGCACTTTTTAGAATAATTTTTTCGACCAGCCTAGTTTTGTACTTAACGTATTGAAATAACTGTAGTCCTTTGGATGAATAAGATTAAGGTGAAAATCACTACGGCGAATTAATACTTCTTCACCCTCCTGAATCGGTAGTGCTATCTGGCTATCACAGCTTATTTCTAGGTCGCTGGTGATTTGCGAAAACTTCAATCGGATGGTGCTGCTACTATTAATGACCAGAGGTCTGGCGGTTAGAGTGTGTGGGAACATCGGGACCAATACGATGGCGTCTAGGGTGGGGGTGAGGATTGGGCCACCAGCCGAGAGCGAATAAGCCGTCGAGCCGGTAGGGGTGGCAATGATCAGGCCGTCTGAACGTTGAGAAAAAGCGAAGCGGTTATCGATATACACTTCGAATTCAATCATATGTGCCACTTTACCCGGATGCAAAACCACTTCATTGATTGCTGTGCTGATGCGGCTTTGCTGATTGGTACGAGTCACTTGTACTTCTAGTAAGAAGCGTTGTTCGCTTAGGTATTCGCCTTCCAGTACATCTGAAAGTTGTTGTTGGGCATTATCCGGGTCCAAATCAGTCAGAAAGCCCAGATTGCCTCGGTTGACACCGATGACTTTGATATCATAGCGAGCGAGTACTCGCGCGGCACCGAGCATATTGCCGTCGCCCCCGACCACCACGGCTAAATCGGCTTTTTGGCCAATATCAGCCAAGCTGCCGGTAATGGCATCGGTTAAATTTAGATCTTTGGCGATCTGCTGTTCAACCATCACGTCATAACCTTTGGCGTTTAACCAGTGGTAGAGCATCTCATGGGTGGCAAGTGCCGCCGGATGCCGTGGGTGACCGACAATACCAATACAATTGAATCTTTTATTATTCATTGCCGTGATTTTCCTTACTGGGGCGTCTTTTACCCCACATTATGACCGGTTCCCTTGAATCCCCGGTTTTGATCCCCATAATAAGCCAAGTAGCGAGATTAATGCTAAAACGCGGAGATATCCATGAGTAGTAAAGAACAGAAAACACCAAACGAGCAAGTCTCGGAAGAAATGGAAAATGCAGCAGAGCAGCAAGTGGAAGCGACACAAGAGACGGGTGAAGGTGTAGATCCGCGTGTTGCCGAGCTTGAAGCGCAGTTGGCTGCAGCCGTACAGCGTGAGCGCGAAAGCTTGCTACGCGCTAAGGCTGAAGTTGAGAATATCCGTCGTCGTACTGAATTGGATGTTGAAAAAGCGCATAAGTTTGCACTGGAAAGATTTTCATCTGAATTATTGCCAGTGATCGATAATCTGGAACGTGCACTGGATACTGCTGATAAAAGCAATGCCGAACTGACTTCGATGATTGAAGGTGTCGAGTTGACGCTGAAATCACTGCTCGATGCAGTAGGTAAATTCGGCATTGAGGTTGTCGCTGATACCCATGTGCCGTTTAATCCTGATGTTCATCAGGCAATGACGATGCTTGAATCTGCTGATCATGAACCAAATCATGTGATGATGGTGATGCAAAAAGGCTATACGCTAAATGGCCGTTTGCTACGCCCGGCAATGGTTGCGGTATCTAAAGCGAAAGCTTAAGGTGTCCTGACGTGAAAAAGGCACCTTCGGGTGCCTTTTTTTATTTAACTATCTTGGTATTTTAATCTGCTGTTGGTAGTTTTGGTTGCCAATCAATAGCTTGTTGATTGTGCTGTTGCAGTAGCTGATTTGCTTGTGAAAAGTGCTTACAACCAAGAAAACCACGATGGGCAGACAGCGGCGATGGGTGCGGCGCTTTTAAAATAAAGTGGCGTTGGGTATCAATGATCCGGCCCTTCTTCTGGGCATGTGCTCCCCACAGCATAAAAATCACCCCATCACGATGTTCATTCAGGGCTGCAATGACTTTATCAGTGAAGGTTTCCCAACCAAGGTTAGCATGAGAGTGCGCATTACCTGCTTCAACGGTTAGCACGGTATTGAGCAGCAATACCCCTTGTTCGGCCCAGCTTTGCAAGAAGCCATGATTGGGGCGCTCAAAGCCTGGAATATCGGTAGCCAACTCTTTGTACATGTTCACCAAAGAGGGAGGCGCCGGCACACCAGGTAACACAGAAAATGATAATCCATGTGCTTGATTGGGGCCGTGGTAGGGGTCTTGCCCTAAAATAACCACTTTAACCTGATCCAATTCAGTCAGGCGGAATGCGTTAAATACATCTTTTTGCGCAGGATAGATAGTCTTGCCAGCACTGCGTTCTGCTGCCACATAGGCCAGTGTATCTCTAAAGTAAGGCTGTTCTTTTTCCAGGCCGATCACATCGTGCCAGGTAAGGGAGGCAGACATAAACACTCTCCTTGGTTTCTGCAAAGTATTGATGTGCGTTAGCTTACCGGTTCAAACCGGTGAGTGAAACCGTTAAACCTGACTCTGTGACGTAATGATGATTTTTTGACCTCTTTATGCAAAGAAATGTTGAAAATTTACAAAAATATTTGCTGTCAGTTGTTTTGATAAAATTGATATAAAACATAAATTTGCCGATGGAGTTATTACTGACATGGCCGAAAGATTGATTTAAGTCAAAGAATTGCGACGGTCTGACTGGTATACAGAACAATAAGACAACAATGGTTTTACCAAATAACCAAGATAGTTTCTCCCCCTTGGAATTTATATCCGCATTATGGAGGCACCAAATGATTACTGGTATTCAAATTACTAAAGCTAACAATGAAGCCTTACTGAACTCTTTTTGGCTGTTGGATGATGAAAAATCTGAATTGCGCTGCGTTTGCGCTAAAGCGGGTTATGCCGAAGATCAGATAGTTCCTGCCAGTGAGTTAGGCCAGATTGAATATCGCGAAGTTCCACTGGAAGTGCAGCCAACAGTGCGTGTTGAAGGTGGTCAGCATTTGAACGTTAACGTTCTGCGCCGCGAAACACTGGAAGATGCAGTGAAAAATCCAGAAAAATATCCTCAGTTGACGATTCGTGTTTCTGGCTATGCAGTGCGTTTTAACTCCCTGACACCAGAACAACAACGTGATGTGATTACTCGTACTTTCACTGAAAGTCTGTAATTTTTGTCATAACGTTTAAGTCATTCAAAAATTCTAAGGGAGCTTCGGCTCCCTTTTTCATCTCTGCTATTTAGTGGTCGATAAATTTGATAACGATCACACTTCTCTATATTTATAAGTAAATCTTATCATTTCCATTTAAGAACTCATCCGATGTGTCGATAGATAAACCCATAACGCCGAACTAATTATCTGGATTATCTTTCGACAAGGAGTTGGCATGAGTGGACCTGTCAGTTTGATTGGGCCTACTGCATTAGTAGGTTTAATGAGTCAAGTGAACCCATCGGAACTGCCAAAGAGGGATGTCACCACCGCGGACAAGCCTTCAGTGGGACAACCGACTCATCATACAGCAGCAACGCTGGCAGGTAATGAGCTTTGTTACAGTATGCAAGCTAACGTTAGCCTGACACGAAGTAACGGATCTGCGACGGGGAGTGAGCATGTTGCGATATCAAATGGACAAGGATCACAGCAAGGGGACTATTCATTAGCATTACTCGCTAAAGATGTTTACGCTCCTGCTGCTGGGAGCATCGGCGGGTTTACACGTTTGAGTGATGGTGAGTTACTGGCTGCGGGAATAGATCCGGCGAGTTTATTTAATAGTGCTTCAGGATTTCAGGCTGGGATTTATCATGATAATCAGCAGTATGTTTTATCCTTTGCCGGTACTAATGATGTAAATGATTGGCTAAGTAACATCCGGCAAGCCACTGGCTACGATGATGTACAGTATAATCAAGCCGTTGCTGTAGGGAAAACAGCAAAAATGGCATTTGGTGATGCGCTGGTGATTACCGGGCACTCATTGGGGGGCGGTTTGGCGGCGACCGCAGCATTAGCGAGTGGAACATTTGCGGTGACATTTAATGCCGCGGGTGTTTCAGACCATACCATAAATCGCCTTGGTATGGACCCCACTCAAGCACGGATTTCAGCAGGAAACGGTGGTGTGCGCTGCTATAGCGAACAATATGATTTGCTGACAGATGCACAGGAATCTACGTGGTTAATTCCTGATGCGGTAGGCCATAAAATCACTCTGACAAATAGTGACAAACTCACAGGGATAGATGATTGGCTGCCACATAAGCACCTTGAACGCCGCTTATCGGCACACAGTATTGATAAAGTGATCAGCTCAATGAGTGAACAACAACCTTGGGAGCGGCAGTATGCCTGAATCGACACTGGCAATGAGGGTGAGGCGCCATTTGCGTTATGCCATCTACGGTGTTTTGATGCCATTAATAAGTTTTGAGGGGCAGGCGATGACAGATATTAATACAGCTTTTACTGATCCGACTGTAATACCGATCGCTGATGCGATTGTCCACGGAGATGTAAAACAGATCCATCAGTTAGCAAATGAAAAGTTGTTGCAGCAGCAAGGTGATCGGTCGCTAACCCTGATGCAGTGGGCTATTCTCAACCAACAGCCAGAAAGTTTAGCGGCGTTGCTGCAAGAGCATGCTGATCCATTTCAGTCGGGCATGCAGGGTGATACCGCCTGGCATACGGCGGCTAGTGTGCAAGATGCGCATTACCTGCAAATTTTACTTGAAGGTCGTATGAAACCTAATGCGCGCAATAGTGTGACACTGGCGACGCCATTGGCTGCGGCTGTTATGGCGGGGCGCGGAGTTCAGGTTATCCTGCTGTTAGTTGCTGGGGTCGATCCGAATATGGCTGATCGGATGGGGGATACACCACTGCATTTAGCGGGCAAAACCAATGCGCCAGATCTGGCATTGCGGCTATTAAAAGCCGGTGCTGATCCTGAATTACGCAACAAGCAGGGGGCGACCTTTCAACAATATTTTGCCATGACGCCTTTGAATATTCAAAGTGCTGAAATGCAACAAAAACACCAGCAATTGAATACCTGGCTGCGCGGGAAGAAACTCGCTGAGATTTATCAGCAGTAGCAGAATATTAGCCGGATAGGCTAAAACGCAACTTGAGTGCGAAATACAGTAAGGTTGTCGCCATCGTGCTGATAATAAAAAAGCCGCTATTGTAAGCGGCTTCTTCGCAAGAATGCTAAATCAATCAGCACTCTTGGTATCAGGTTTTTCCTTTGGCTTACGCCGCTTACCAACATTTTTGGCATCGCGGTGACGTACCTTAACCTTTACCTTCTCTTTGCTGGCTTCTTTTAGCTCTTTACGCTTTGCTAAAACCTTTTTAGAAGGCTTACCGGTGGTTTTTTCGCTTGGTGCCTTACTGGTCGGGCGTAATTCATCAATAACCCGTGGCTTCAATGGTTCGTTCAGATAACGGCCAATTTTACCCAGCAATAGATGGTCATGCGCTTCAACTAATGAGATAGCAACACCTTTGCGCCCGGCGCGGCCAGTACGGCCAATACGGTGCAGATAGACGTCAGATGTCAGCGGCAGATCAAAGTTGAATACATGACTGATATCGTCGATGTCGAGGCCGCGTGAAGCCACATCAGTGGCAACCAGAACGTTAACCCGGCCATCGCCTAAACGAATAACGGCTTCGGTGCGCTTCGCCTGAACCATTTCACCTTCGAGGAACCAGGCGTTAATTCCGGCCTCACGTAGCCAACTGACCAGTTGGTGTACCTTTTCACGGGTTCTGACGAAAATGATGGATTTCTGCACTTCCGGTTGCTTGAGCAGATGCACTAGCAGCGCGGTTTTGTGTTCGATATTGTCAGCACGATAGTACCATTGCTGAATTTTTTTACGTTCGCGACGAGATGGATCGGCTTCCAACTCTACCGGCTCATTCAGGATGCGTTCCGCAAACTCACGGATAGCTTCACCTTCAAGCGTGGCGGAGAACAGTAAGGTTTGTTTACGCCAGCGAGTCTCTGCGGCGATGGTTTCAATGTCCTGCGCAAAGCCCATATCCAGCATACGGTCGGCTTCATCCAGAATCAGGGTTTCTACTGCCCGACAGTCAAAGTTCTCTTCTTTGATGTATTGCAACAAGCGGCCAGTGGTCGCAACAACGATATCCTGATTTTCACTAAACACTTCCGCGTGGTTCATATAAGCCACACCGCCGGTGATCGTGGCGATATCCAGTTGTGTATGCTTGGCCAATTCACGGGCTTGATCCGCAACTTGCATGGCTAATTCACGGGTTGGCGTCAGGATCAGTATCCGTGGCGGGCCAGATTTTTTGCGTGGGAAATCGAGCAAATGCTGCAAGGCAGGCAGCAAAAAGGCGGCAGTTTTGCCAGTACCTGTTGGAGCCGAACCCAATACATCGCGCCCATCCATAGCTGGCGGAATAGCCGCAGCTTGAATGGCGGTAGGGCGCTCATAGCCTTTGTCGCGCAGTGCGTCAATCAGGCGTTCATCGAGATCGAGTTCGGAAAAATTGGTTACAGTCATGGTCTTCCTCTACTTGGGGCGCCGATTATAGACGGGTTAGCCGAATTCTTCACCTGTTTAAGCTGTAATGATGTCTTTTCCCTTCAATCATATTGTCCTATGCTACGCCGGTTATGGATTCTGGTGACTAATGTGGGCGAACAATTGAAAAAAAAACCGGTGTTACGTGGTGGTGGTTTCACTTTTAAACAATTCTTTGTGGCACATGATTGCTGTGCGATGAAGGTAGGCACTGATGGTGTTCTACTTGGGGCTTGGGTGCCGGTGGAAAAAGCCCGTAAAGTGCTGGATATCGGTTGTGGCAGTGGACTTATTGCTCTAATGATTGCTCAACGTTCAACATCTGAGGTATTGATTGATGGCGTTGAACTGGAGCCAGAAGCCGCACGGCAGGCAAGCAGCAATGCGGCGTCATCTCCCTGGGCTGAGCGGGTTCGTATTTATCAGCAGGACGTGCACCAGTTTGCTGAAAACCACCCTCATCAGTATGATCTGATTGTCAGCAATCCACCTTATTTTGCTCCGGCGGTCGCCTGCCGGGATGAGGCCCGCGATACTGCGCGTTACACCGGCTCCTTAACGCATGATGCTTTACTAAACTGTGCTGAGAAGCTTATCACACCGAGCGGTGCGTTTTGTGTGGTTTTACCTCATGACTTGGGAATTGAACTCTCCCGCCTTGCTATTCAACAAAACTGGTTCGTTCACTGCCAAGTAGACATCAGGGATCGTCCTGGTAAGCCGCTAAATAGAATGTTATTGACGTTATCGCGCCAGACGGGAGAGACGGAGTATCAGCATTTAGCTTTGCGTCAATCTGAAGGGGTCTATTCCCCTGAATTTTGTCAGTTGATCAGCGAGTTTTATCTCAACTATTAGTTATCGTGATAAGTGGTTGTAGTGATAAGTCAAAAATCAGGATAAGCAGGGCGCGATAGTGAAACGCGCCCTGAAAAGCTATTATGGATGGAGAATGGTAGGCTGTGGATTCTCTATTTGATCAGGATAATCAAGCGTATAATGCAAACCACGGCTCTCTTTTCGCTCCATGGCACAGCGCACGATTAACTCAGCGACCTGCACGAGGTTACGTAATTCCAGCAGATTATTGGAGATACGGAAGTTGGCATAATATTCATCAATCTCCTGCTGTAATGTGTTGATACGGCGTAAAGCGCGCTCTAAGCGTTTGGTGGTGCGCACAATACCGACGTAATCCCACATGAATAAACGCAGTTCATGCCAGTTATGCTGAATGACGACACGTTCATCAGAGTTATCAACACGGCTTTCGTCCCAGTCTGGCAAATGTTTCGCCAATTTGGCATGTGGCAAGCGCATAAGAATATCTTCAGCGGCAGACCAGCCATACACCAGGCACTCGAGTAGAGAGTTAGAAGCCATGCGGTTAGCGCCATGCAAGCCGGTATAGCTGACTTCGCCAATCGCATATAAACCATCCAGGTCAGTACGCCCATGTTGGTCTACCATTACACCGCCACAGGTATAGTGAGCAGCAGGTACGATAGGAATGGCTTCTTTGGTCAGATCGATACCGAGCGACAGTAGTTTTTCGTAGATCATCGGGAAGTGTTGCATCACGAAATCAGTCGGTTTATGACTGATATCCAGATACATACAATCAGCACCAAGGCGCTTCATCTCATGGTCTATGGCGCGGGCGACGATATCACGCGGGGCCAACTCCCCTCGGGGGTCAAAATCAAGCATAAAGCGGCTGCCGTCAGGGCGCTTAAGGTAAGCACCTTCGCCACGTAATGCTTCGGTCAGTAAGAAGTTACGCGCTTGCGGATGGAACAAGCAGGTAGGATGAAATTGGTTAAATTCTAAATTAGCGACACGACACCCAGCACGCCATGCCATGGCGATACCATCGCCAGAAGAGATATCGGGGTTAGTGGTATATTGGTAAACTTTGGCGGCACCACCGGTAGCTAAAACGACCGCTTTAGCCCGAAAAGTTTCAACTTTCTCAAGCTCCCGGTTCCAGATATAAGCGCCGACCACACGTTTAGTGCCCGTCAGACCAATTTTATTGGACGTGATAAGATCGACAGCATTACAGCGTTCTTTCACTAAAATGTTAGGGTGGGTCCTTGCTTTACCTACCAGGGTAGTTTCTACTTCTTTACCTGTAGCATCAGCAGTATGCAGTATACGGCGATGGCTATGGCCGCCTTCACGGGTAAGGTGATAACGTTCTTCGCCGCTGGCATTGGTTTCGGTATCAAACAGGACGCCTTGATCAATAAGCCATTGCACGCAAGAGCGGGCGTTACTGGCAATAAACTCTACGGCGTCTTTGTCACAAAGCCCGGCCCCAGCAATCAGGGTGTCATCGACATGTGAACTAATGCTGTCAGTTTCATCAAAAACGGCAGCAATACCTCCCTGAGCATAAAAAGTGGCACCTTCATTAAGTGGCCCTTTGCTGAGAACAGTTACTTTACAATGTGGCGCCAGGCGTAAAGCCAATGACAAACCGGCAGCGCCACTCCCGATGATCAATACATCGCTAACGTGTTCAGATGATGATTGCATATCGTATGATGTGTGCAGAAGAAGAGTGAAATTCATGTTAGCCTATCTGCCAGAGCAAAAGCTATGGCTATAAGATGTCTAAAGAATATTCAGACAAATAATCTGGCAACATGGAACTTTGCAATTTTTATAAACTCCAAGCGTGTGCTTGCTCAGGAAAATAAAGATATGGCTGGCAGTACTACTTTTAGCGTGAGGATAGATTTCGGGAGAGTTCACCTCGGATGAGCGAGCAGTTAACGGATCAGATGCTGGTTGAACGGGTCCAGAAAGGTGATCAGCAATCGTTCAATTTACTGGTAATTCGATACCAGCATAAGGTTGCGAGCCTTGTATCCCGCTATGTGCCTCAGGGTGATGTCCCTGATGTAGTTCAGGAATCTTTTATCAAAGCTTATCGTGCATTGGAGTCATTTCGTGGCGATAGCGCTTTCTATACGTGGCTTTACCGTATTGCTGTGAATACAGCAAAAAATTACTTAGTTGCTCAGGGGCGGCGCCCACCATCCAGTGATGTGGATGCAAATGATGCTGAAAATTACGAAAATGCGGGTGCATTGAAAGAAATATCGAACCCTGAGAACTTAATGTTGTCTGAAGAATTGAGGCAGATAGTTTTTAAAACCATAGAGTCACTTCCTGAAGATCTGCGGATGGCAATTACACTCAGGGAGTTAGATGGTCTAAGCTATGAAGAGATAGCTGTGATTATGGACTGTCCGGTCGGTACTGTTCGTTCCCGTATCTTCCGTGCCAGAGAGGCTATCGATAATAAAGTTCAGCCGCTAATTCAGCGATAAGCGGACACATAAAGGGTATTTGGCATGCAGAAAGAAAAGCTTTCCGCTCTGATGGACGGAGAAACTCTTGATAGTGAGCTGCTTGGTTCTTTATCGAAAGATAAAGCATTGCAGCAAAGCTGGCAGAGCTACCATTTAATCCGTGATACCCTGCGGGGGGATGTTGGTGAAGTCTTGCATCTGGATATCGCCAGCCGAGTCGCAGAGGCACTCAAAAACGAGCCTGCTCGTTTTGTACCTATTGCTGTGCCTGAATCTCAGCCACAACCTCATGTCTGGCAGAAAATGCCTTTCTGGCAAAAAGTTCGCCCATGGGCCAGCCAGATTACTCAGGTTGGGGTTGCCGCGTGTGTTTCTCTAGCGGTAATTGTTGGGGTTCAACAATACAACCAGCCCGAATCAGGTAATTTGCAACCAGAATCACCTGCATTTAATACCTTACCGATGATGGGTAAAGCCTCGCCAGTAAGTTTTGGTGTGCCTGCTGATGGTTCTTTCGGAACGTCTCAACAGCATCAGGTTCAGGAGCAACGTCGGCGAGTCAATATGATGACTCAATTGCAAGATTTTGAATTGCAACGCCGCTTGCCACAAACTGACGTGTTGCAGCAGCCTTCAACATCGACACAAGCCGCTATTCAGGTTCCCGGAACTCAGTCCTTAGGAATGCAGCAGCAGTAATGAAGCAACTTTGGTTCTCCGTCTGTTTAATGACGGGCAGCCTGTTCATGCCAACAATTGCTTCGGCGGAAACGACGCCGATAGCAATGTTGCAGGAAATGAGCAGTGCCAGCCAGTCGCTCAACTATGAGCTATCCTACATTAATGTTAATAAGCAAGGGATTGATTCTCTTCGCTATCGACATGCTATTTTAGATAAAAAAACCTTTGCGCAATTGCTGCGTATGGATGGCCCACGTACTGAGATCTTACAGCGTGGTAATGAAATAAGTTATTTCGAACCTGGTTTCGATGCTTTCACTCTGGCGGGTGAACATATAGTTGATGCATTACCGTCTATCGTATTCCCCGATTTTGAAAAACTGTCAAAATACTATAACTATATTGCACTTGGCCGTGCCCGTATTGCAGACCGACCATGTCAGGTTATTCGGGTAGTCGCCCGTGACAGTACCCGATACAGCTATATTATTTGGATGGATGAAACGAGCAAACTCCCAATGCGGGTAGATTTGTTAGATCGTGATGGTGAAACACTTGAGCAATTTCGTGTGATTTCTTTTGCTATCGGTGAACCTATTCAGGATATTTTGCAAGGTCTGGTAAAGCTCTCTTTACCGCCATTACTTGCATTACCTGCTAAAACCAAGGTTGATTTTACCTGGGCCCCACGTTGGTTGCCGGAAGGTGTTTCCGAGATTTCACGCAGTCGCCGTACATTACCGAATATGGAGGCACCAACAGAATCACGATTATATTCTGATGGGTTATTCAGTTTTTCAGTAAATATAAATCCGGCAGGTAAAGATGCGCCTTCAGAGCAATCCTTACGTCAAGGTCGTAGAACTGTGCATACTGAAGCTCGTAATAATGTTGAAATTACCATAGTTGGCGAGCTTCCGCCTACAACTGCAAAACGTATCGCTGACAGTATTGTTTTGGAATCAACAAAATGATGAAAGAATGGGCTACAGTTATTTCGTGGCAAAATGGTGTTGCTCTATTGCGTTGTGAACCACAGTCTGGTTGTGGGAGTTGCAATGCGCGCACTGGATGCGGTAGTCATTTATTAAATGAATTGGGGCCGGAGTCGGAGCACCAATTACAAATAGCTATCTCGCAACCGCTTGAACCTGGCCAAAAGGTTGAAGTCGGTATTAGTGAGGGGAGTTTATTACGTTCTGCTTCTTTGGTTTATCTAACGCCTTTAGCCGGATTGATTGCGGGTGGCGGTTTATTTCAGGCTTTATTTGTCACCGATGCTTTTACTGCTCTAGGCGCTATTTTAGGTGCGGGGCTAGGTTTTTTGCTCGCCAGAACATTAGCCAGCAGAATTGAAGGACAGAGTGACTATCAACCAATGATTCTACAGATTGGTTTACCCCCAACGACTATACGAATTCAGTAACAGAATAATTCCTTTCCTCTTACCCATGATAGGCCGGAATACGGTTCTGTATCATATGTTCAACTAAAGCAATAAAAAGATCGGCACTGATAAGCGCTGAGTAATCTACTGAGAAAAGTATATTACCTTTAGCATCAAATAAGCGTATTTTATCATGATCTTTCTCGCGTAACGTCTCGACACGCAGGATGTCTTCAATGCTGATAATACCGTCTGTTGTAATTAATGAGTGTGCACTAAGTGAAAGTGGAGTTGTATCTATCTGAACATTTTTCACCATGATTACATTTAAAAGACCATGGTATATGAGTGATTTTAGCCAGTTGTCATTCTTTTTAATTACATCAAATACTATTTTTTTTCCTCGGGATAAAGAGTTTAAACTTACTATCCCGACATGCATGACTTGTTGATGGATTATTGTGTTTATCAGCGGGTAAGCATTAGTTATATTATTAATTATAATATTCCATGGCTGCAATTTAGAGGTGCGAAATGCCATTGTGTTAATTTTGCCATTAGGGTTTACTCCTGTATGGTATTTATGAATGTATTGTATTTTATTAAATGTAATAAAATAGACATTTCCACTGTGATGATTGAAGACCCGTACTCCTTTCTCATAAAGAAAGTAGGTAAACATTGGATTACAGTGTAAGCGCAAATACAGGAAGGTACTCAGCGAGATAGCTGCAATAGCGACACATAAGATCGAAAGAATTGATGGGGTTGAAAAAATAGATGTCGCTATTGATAAGGTAATTATTATAAAACTAAATACTAATATAAGTATTATTGCGACGATAGTGGCTCTGGAGTTATTTTTTCTAAACTCATGGCGGCTCAGTATTTTTCCTTCATCAATCATAATATTCTCCATATGGCCGCCAAGAGGATATTTCACTTGGTTGTTATAAAGTCACATGAATACTTTAAATTATTATCCAACCGGGTAAATGAGCATTTTCCGAAAATGAATTAATCATCAGTTCGACAAAATAGAAATATATGCACCCCTAAATTAGGCGGATAGGGTATCTATCGTGCTGATTATAATCAGTTAAATAATAGACACTAGCACGCTTCATAAGCGATAGGCACAATAAAGTTATTGGTATTAAACTATTTTTACCGGGATATCAGCACGGAACAGCGCTAAGAGTATGTACTATCAATAGCGATGTAAGGTAAGGCGTTGATACATTTTTACAGGATAAATCAGCTAACAAGCTAAGTGTGATGCCTTTCACGAGGCAGACTTACAGTGTAAGATGCGTGCATATTTATGTGGGTAGTTTTGGGTTTGAGTCCATCGCTGTGTCCACCAATAATTAATTAAAGACAACGACTAGAGAAAAATTCATATAAATGAAGCACATAAGAAACTTTTCTATTATTGCCCATATTGACCACGGTAAGTCGACACTGTCGGACCGTATTATTCAGATTTGTGGCGGATTATCTGAGCGTGAAATGGCCGCTCAAGTACTGGATTCTATGGATCTGGAGCGTGAGCGTGGTATTACCATCAAGGCACAGAGTGTGACGCTTGATTACCATGCTAAAGATGGTCAAACCTATCAGCTCAATTTTATCGATACCCCTGGTCACGTTGACTTCTCTTATGAAGTTTCCCGCTCCTTAGCGGCTTGTGAAGGGGCGTTGCTGGTTGTTGACGCAGGGCAAGGCGTTGAAGCACAAACGCTGGCGAACTGCTACACCGCGATGGAAATGAATCTGGAAGTGGTTCCTGTTTTAAATAAAATCGACCTGCCGGCTGCTGACCCTGAGCGTGTTGCGGAAGAAATTGAAGACATCGTGGGCATTGATGCGACTGATGCGGTACGTTGCTCAGCGAAAACTGGTGTAGGTGTACCCGATATCCTTGAGCGTTTGGTGCGTGATATTCCGCCGCCAGAGGGTGATCCTGATGGTCCATTGCAAGCGCTAATTATCGATTCCTGGTTTGATAATTATCTGGGTGTTGTATCGTTAATTCGTATTAAAAATGGCTCATTGCGTAAAGGCGATAAGGTTAAAGTAATGAGTACCGGGCAGAGTTATAATGCTGAGCGCCTCGGTATTTTTACACCAAAACGTATAGATCGCGATATGTTGAACTGCGGTGAGGTTGGCTGGTTGGTGTGTGCGATAAAAGACATTTTAGGCGCACCGGTCGGCGACACATTGACTCTGACCCGTAACCCGGCGGAGAAGTCATTACCTGGCTTTAAGAAAGTAAAACCACAGGTTTATGCAGGTCTGTTCCCTATTAGTTCAGACGATTATGAAGCTTTCCGTGATGCACTGGGCAAGTTGAGTCTTAATGACGCCTCTTTGTTCTACGAACCAGAAAGCTCCACCGCATTGGGCTTTGGTTTCCGCTGTGGCTTCCTTGGCTTACTGCACATGGAGATCATTCAGGAGCGTCTGGAGCGTGAGTACGATCTGGAGTTGATCACCACCGCACCGACGGTCGTATATGAAGTGATCACCACCAGTCAGGAAACTGTTTACGTTGATAGCCCATCCAAGCTGCCTGCGTTGAACAACATCGAAGAGCTACGCGAGCCAATTGCTGAGTGTCATATGCTGTTGCCGCAGGAATACCTGGGTAACGTCATCACGTTGTGTATTGAAAAACGTGGTATGCAGACCAACATGGTTTACCACGGTAACCAAGTGGCGCTGACGTATGAAATTCCGATGGCTGAAGTGGTGCTCGATTTCTTCGATCGCCTGAAGTCGACATCCCGTGGCTACGCCTCGCTGGATTACAATTTCAAACGTTTCCAGACCTCTGACATGGTGCGTGTTGATGTGTTAATCAACAACGAGCGTGTAGATGCGCTGGCGCTTATTACCCATCGTGATAATGCGCAATACCGTGGCCGTGATCTGGTTGAGAAAATGAAAGAATTGATCCCGCGCCAGCAATTTGATATTGCAATTCAGGCTGCTATCGGTAACCACATCATTGCCCGTTCTACTGTGAAACAGTTACGTAAAAACGTACTGGCGAAGTGTTATGGCGGTGACGTTAGCCGTAAGAAGAAACTTTTGCAGAAACAGAAAGACGGTAAAAAACGTATGAAACAGGTCGGTAACGTTGAATTACCGCAAGAGGCTTTCCTGGCTATTCTGCACGTTGGAAAAGACAGTAAATAAGGAGTTTTGATGGCTAACATGTTTGCCTTGATTTTAGCGATAGCAACACTGCTGACAGGGATTATCTGGTGCTTCGAGCGGTTTAAATGGGGACCGGCTCGCCAGGCAAAAATTGCGGCAGTTAATGCGCAAACTGCGGCGATCAAGGCACAAACGGGTTGTGCTGTAGATAATAAGACTTTAGCACAGGCGGCAAGGCAGCCTGGCTGGATAGAGACTTGTGCTTCAGTCTTCCCGGTGTTAGCTCTGGTATTTATCGTTCGTTCGTTTATTTACGAACCGTTCCAGATCCCTTCTGGTTCGATGATGCCAACGCTATTGATCGGTGACTTCATCCTGGTTGAGAAGTTTGCTTATGGTATTAAAGATCCCATCACGCAAACTACGCTGATCCCTACGGGACATCCAAAACGTGGTGATATCGCGGTATTTAAATATCCGCTCGATCCGCGTTTGGACTATATCAAACGTGTAGTGGGCTTGCCGGGTGACCGCGTTAGCTATAATCCAATCAGCAAGGAAGTGACGGTGCAGCCTGCATGTAATACCGGTACTTCTTGTGATAGTGCGTTGCCAATTACTTACAGTGCATCTGAGCCAAGCGATTTTGTGCAGACATTCCGCTATAGCGGCAATGGCGAGGCTTCTGCTGGCTTCTTCCAAATCCCGACAAATCAGGCAGTGCCTGATGGTGGGGTACGTTTGCGTGAGCGCACCGAAACTCTTGGACCGGTGGCACACCATATTCTGACCGTCCCTGGGCGTCAGGAGCAGATAGGCGCTTATTATCAACAACCTAACCAGCCTTTAGGGGTTTGGGTGGTGCCGGAAGGTCATTATTTTATGATGGGCGACAACCGGGATAACAGTGCAGATAGCCGCTTCTGGGGGTTTGTGCCGGAACGTAATCTAGTTGGCAAGGCCACTGCTATTTGGATGAGTTTTGAAAAGCAAGAAGGTGAATGGCCAACGGGTGTTCGTTTAAGTCGAATTGGTGGAATTCATTAGTATCGGCTATACCCAGATGGTGGAGTTGCAGCCAGGTAGCAAACGAGCACATCCCGATGAACCGACAAAAGTCAGTAATTCGGGTGACAAATCTGCTGGGAGTAGATTTGAACGCCGCTAGCACTGCTGCAACTTCAAGTAAGCAGGGTATTTAAACGCAGCATTATATTTCCACTCGTTGTAGAATAACCCTTCGAGCGATAAAAGTTGGCTTCTTTATGGGAGCCACTGCAAACGAAACAGTTTTGTCCTGCAATATTGGCGGATCAGACCTGTTCCGTATGCTGTAGTTTTTGACGCATTCTTGATCTATTGGTAACTCATGAACCCCATCGTAATAAACAGGCTACAGCGGAAGCTGGGCTACACTTTTCAACAGCAGGAGCTCTTGCTGCAAGCACTGACTCATCGTAGCGCCAGTAGCAAACACAATGAGCGTTTGGAGTTCCTGGGTGACTCTATATTAAGTTTCGTTGTTGCCAATGAGCTGTATCGTCGCTTTCCCCGTGTCGATGAAGGGGACATGAGTCGGATGCGTGCCACATTGGTTAGAGGAAATACACTCGCTGAAATGGCCCGTGAATTTGACCTCGGTGAATGTTTACGCCTTGGGCCGGGTGAATTGAAAAGTGGTGGTTTCCGCCGTGAATCAATTTTGGCAGATACCGTCGAAGCCTTAATTGGCGGTATATTCCTCGATAGCGATATTCATATGATTGAACGGCTGATTCTCGACTGGTATCGCAGTCGGTTGGAAGAAATCAGCCCAGGTGATAAGCAGAAAGACCCGAAAACGCGCTTGCAAGAATATTTGCAAGGCCGTCATCTGCCATTGCCCTCTTATCTGGTTGTGCAGGTTCGCGGAGAAGCACATGACCAGGAATTTACTATCCACTGCCAGGTGAGTGGCTTGAATGAACCGGTAATAGGTACCGGCTCAAGTCGCCGTAAAGCTGAGCAGGCGGCAGCGGAACAAGCGCTGAAACAGTTGGAGCTTGAATGAGCGAAGTAGAAAAAACGTATTGTGGTTTTATTGCAATTGTAGGTCGCCCGAATGTGGGTAAATCTACTTTGCTAAATGAACTGTTGGGGCAAAAAGTCTCCATCACTTCACGTAAACCACAAACCACACGCCACCGTATTATGGGGATCCATACTGAAGGGCCTTATCAGGCCATTTATGTTGATACCCCGGGACTGCATATTGAAGAAAAACGCGCGATTAACCGCTTAATGAATCGCGCGGCAAGCAGCTCTCTCGGTGATGTGGAATTAGTGATTTTTGTAGTCGAAGGCACCAATTGGACTGCCGACGATGAAATGGTTGTTAATAAGCTGCGCAGTTTACAATGCCCGGTATTATTGGCGATCAACAAAGTTGATAACGTAACAGACAAAACCAAGCTGTTGCCCCATATTCAGTTCTTAAGTAAGCAGATGAATTTCCTGGACGTCGTACCAATCTCTGCCGAGAAAGGGATGAACGTGGATACCATCGCTGGCATCGTGCGCAAGCTTATGCCGGAAGCGGGTCATCATTTCCCGGAAGATTATATCACTGACCGCTCTCAGCGTTTTATGGCGTCAGAAATCATTCGCGAAAAGTTGATGCGCTTCTTGGGTGAGGAATTACCTTACTCAGTCACAGTTGAAATTGAACAGTTTGTCCCAAATGAGCGCGGTGGTTATAACATCCATGGGCTGATTTTGGTTGAACGCGAAGGCCAGAAGAAAATGGTCATCGGTAATAAAGGTTCGAAAATCAAGACCATTGGTATTGAAGCCCGTCAGGACATGGAACAAATGTTCGAAGCAAAAGTGCATCTTGAGCTGTGGGTGAAAGTGAAATCAGGCTGGGCAGATGACGAACGTGCATTGCGCAGCTTAGGCTATACCGACGATCTGAAGTAAGACTTGCCAATGGACGGTTGGCAACGCGCATTTGTCCTGCATGGGCGACCCTACAGTGAAACCAGTTTGATGCTGGATTTATTTACTGAAGGAGAGGGCCGCATGCGGGTGCTGGCCAAAGGTGCGCGGGGTCGCCGCTCCAATCTAAAAGGCTGCTTGCAGCCTTTTACGCCATTATTGGTTCGCTGGACCGGGCGTGGTGAAGTTAAAACCTTACGCAGTGCTGAGCCAGTATCACTGGCTCTTCCATTGACTGGCTCTATGTTGTATAGCGGTTTATATGTCAATGAGCTGCTTTCCCGCGTGTTAGAACATCAAACCAATTACTCTGCTTTATTCTTCGATTATCTGCATTGCTTACAGGCTTTGGCAGGCAGTGATGGATCGCCCGAATATGCCCTGCGCCAGTTTGAATTGGCGATATTGGCTCATCTTGGCTATGGTGTGGATTTTCTCCACTGTGCGGGGAGTGGTCAGCCGGTGTCTGAGACCATGACCTACCGCTATCGGGAAGAAAAAGGATTTATCGCCAGCTTGGTGGTTGATCACTATAGCTTTACTGGCCGCCAATTATCGGCTTTGGCTAACCGTGAATTTCCTGATGCCGATACTTTACGTGCAGCCAAGCGCTTCACCCGCATCGCCCTCAAACCCTATTTGGGGGGTAAACCGTTAAAAAGTCGCGAACTGTTTCGTCAGTTTGTGATTAAGCCACCAGCGGATCCAGTGCCGTAGTAGCAATACCTTCATTTTTAAACTGCCCATCATCAACTTTCCCGTACAGTAACCTATCCGCTGACAGTCTAGTCGGTGTAAACTGCAAGGCACTTATGCGTTTAAGGGCCGGTTTTTGCGTGCTCACTGACCTATTAAAGATGCATCCATATCTGGAGGGCTGTCATGGCTGATTTGTTGTTGGGCGTCAATATCGATCACATTGCGACATTACGAAATGCACGTGGGACCATTTACCCCGACCCTGTTCAGGCCGCGTTTATTGCCGAGCAAGCGGGTGCCGACGGTATTACCGTGCATTTACGTGAAGATCGCCGCCATATCACTGATCGAGATGTACGCATCTTGCGCCAAACTATCCAGACCCGCATGAATCTGGAGATGGCGGTTACCGATGAAATGGTTGATATTGCCTGTGAGTTACAACCGCACTTTTGCTGTCTGGTGCCGGAAAAACGCCAAGAAGTTACCACCGAAGGCGGGCTAGATGTTGCCGGTCAACTCGATAAAATGACCATTGCGGTGAGCCGATTATCTGAGGCCGGCATTCTGGTGTCACTGTTTATCGATCCCGATATGCGCCAGATTGATGCAGCCGTTACTGTGGGTGCCCCTTATATTGAAATCCACACCGGCGCGTACGCAGATGCCACCACCGATTTGGTGCGTCAAGCTGAATTAGTGCGTATCACCAAAGCTGCGACCTATGCCGCAGGCAAAGGGTTGAAAGTGAATGCCGGTCATGGCCTGACCTATCACAATGTGCAACCGATCGCAGCCTTACCAGAGATTCATGAGCTGAATATCGGCCATGCAATTATTGGTCAGGCAGTAATGACGGGCCTTGCGGCTGCCGTTACTGAGATGAAAGTATTAATGCGGGAAGCGCGTCGTTAATGGCGATTTTGGGGTTAGGCACTGATATTGTTGAAATTTCAAGGATTGAAGCGGTGGTGGAGCGCAGTGGCGAAAAACTGGCGCGGCGTATCCTTAGCCCATCGGAATGGCAGCACTATCAGCAGCATCAGCAGCCAATTCGTTTTCTGGCAAAACGCTTTGCCGTTAAAGAGGCCGCGGCCAAGGCATTTGGTACTGGTATTCGTAATGGCTTGGCATTTAATCAGTTTGAAGTTGTTAACGATGCACTGGGTAAGCCGACGCTGCGTTTACATCAGCGCGCGGCAGAATTGGCCGCTGAGCTGGGTGTCAAATCCTTACATGTAACGCTGGCCGATGAACGACGTTATGCCTGCGCAACCGTAATTATTGAAAGCTAGGCCCGTTTTAGCCGCGAATAGTGGTGAAAGAGAGCAGGGGCGTGCATGCGAATGCCGCCCTTTTTGTTATGCGCGAATATATTGTTGGTATTAAAAACGAGTCTTGCTGCGGGGATTACAAACGTTCGGCGTGATGCAGTTGGACAAACTTATCCCACAATTGTTCGTTACTCTCAACCCAGGCAGGATCGATAGCAATCGTATTATCGATAGGACAGACCAACTGGCAGGTTGGTGTTTCGTAATGACCGACACATTCCGTACAGCGCATCGGATCAATCTGATAGATCTCTGCACCCATGGAAATTGCCTCATTAGGGCATTCCGGCTCGCACATGTCGCAATTAATACATTTACGAGTGATCAACAGGGCCATGCTTTCTCTTACCTTAGGTCGGGTATTCTCAACTGCGGGGGATTATACCCCTCTGGTATCCTTAGACCAGTTTTTTTACCAGTGCCGCACTGTGCTTAATACTCGCCTGCGCTCTTTCCAAGTCTTGTTGGATCATCGCCATAAATAATAGATCAGTCAGAGCATATTGCGCGGTGCTAGAGGAGATCGCGGCACTGCGAATCGCGGGTTCTTCCGAAATGGTATATAAGCAATGATCGGCACGTTGCTGCAAACTGTTGGGGGAAAAACTGGTCAATGCCAGCACTTTGGCACCACAACGCTGTGCCTCTTCAGCCGCCAGATTTATCTCACGGCGTTCGCCGCTAAATGAGATAGCCAGCAGTAAATCCCGTGCATCCAATGCTTGTACGGCGGCCAGTTGTGCATGCATATCGGTTTCGGAGACCGCCATAATGCCTATTTTCAGTAACTTATAAGCCAGATCTTTTGCCACCAGCCCCGAAGCACCTATACCGGTTAGAATAATCCGTCGTGCCGACAATAACATCTCTAATGCTTGCGTAAGTCGTTCTTCACTATTGATATCCAAGGTAGCCCGTAGTGCTGCGGCTTTCTCGCTCAGGAGTTTTTCCCCAACGATTTTTAAACTGTCAGTGCTCAAGATCTGATTATGCAGTGTCACTGCCTGTGCAGGGGCCGCGACAATTTCACTCAGGGCTAGTTTTAGCGCCGGGAAGCCTTTATAGCCTAATTTTTGGGCAAATTTAACCACTGCAGATTGGCTAACCCCGGTTTGCAGCGCCAACTTTTGCGAACTAAGATGACGTGCCTGCTCAGGATTGGTTAGCAGAAAATCGGCTAACTTACGGTCATTTTGTGCCAGCGTTGGATAAAGCTGACGAATGCGAAGAAGACTACTCATAAATCAGTTCCTGAATGCGGGAGAACTTAATAATACCCGGAAAGACTCAAGATAAAGGGCAAGTGATGGAGCATAGCACCCTTTTTTGCTGATCATTCGATGAATGGCGCAAGAAAACAGTCGCTTTATAGAATATAATATTCAATTATATATTTAATTTTACGAATTAAATATTCAAAGAGGAATATGTCATGAATCTAGGATCATTGATTTCAGAAAGTCGTAATCCGGCCACGATGGAGCTGGATAAGTTCTCTACGCTCGAAATGTTGACCTGCTTTAATGATGAAGATCGCAAAGTGCCGGAGGCCATTCGTTTGGTGTTACCGGCTATCGCTCAAGCGGTAGATTTAGCCGCGGAGTCCTTAAAGCAAGGTGGTCGGCTCATTTATCTGGGGGCCGGTACCAGTGGTCGGCTCGGCGTGCTGGATGCTTCCGAATGCCCACCGACCTTTGGTGTGCCTCATGGCAGGGTGATTGGTCTAATTGCCGGTGGCCCGGGTGCTTTATTCAAAGCGGTGGAAGGTGCTGAGGATGATATCGCGCTCGGTGTGCGGGATCTGCAAGATTTAAAGCTGATGGCAACTGATATGGTGGTCGGGCTGGCAGCTTCTGGTCGCACGCCTTATGTCATCGGTGCGCTACGCTATGCCCGCCAACTTGGGTGCCCAACGGCGGCTATTTCTTGTAACCCAGACTCTCCTATCGCGCAAGAAGCTCAGGTTGCGATTTCACCGGTAGTAGGGCCGGAAGCCCTCACTGGCTCTACGCGTATGAAGTCGGGTACTGCACAAAAGTTGGTGCTGAATATGTTATCCACTGGGGCGATGGTGAAACTGGGTAAGGTTTATCAAAATCTGATGGTAGATGTGAAAGCGACCAACGTGAAGTTGGTTGATCGCGCTTGTCGTATTGTGGTTGAAGCCACCGGGGCCAGCCGTGCAGAGGCTGAAAATGCCTTATCACAAACCGAGTTTGACGTAAAACCAGCCATTTTGATGATTCTGAAAGGCGTGAGTGCCGAGCAGGCTCGCCAGGATCTACAGCAACATAATGGCTATTTGCGTGCAGCATTGTAAGACTCACACTCAGGGGATTAGCACTCGTTGATAATTGGCCTCGATGCCGCAGGCAAAGTGATGTTGTATTTAGTCGCGATGATTGTCACCATACTTGCAGGTTTCATATTTAACTGGTTTATGGGATTCAATGATCCTGAGGAGTAACGTTTGAGCGCAGAGCAGGCCACATCGACCTTTGAGCAAACTGACAGTAACCGCGAGGGGACGGCCGAGGCATTATCAGAAAACGCCAAACGCATTGTATTCTTTGATCTGGATGGCACGTTACATCAACAGGACATGTTTGGCAGTTTTTTGCGTTTTTTGTTGCGACATTTGCCGCTAAATCTGTTGCTGGTGGTCCCATTACTGCCGGTGATTGGGTTGGGATTGCTGCAGGGCGGTCGTTGCGCTCGTTGGCCAATGAGCCTGTTACTGTGGGCGATAACCTTCGGTCGGCGCGAAGCGCATTTGAAAGATTTGGAATTACGTTTTGTGAATGATTTTCGCCAAAAAGTTACCGAATTTCCCGTGGTCGTGATGCGTTTGCGCCAATATTTGGAGAGCCATGACGCACAGGTATGGTTGATAACTGGCTCGCCGCAACGGCTGGTGGAGCAGGTTTATCATGATTCGGCGTTTATTCACCGTTTGCGGTTGGTCGGTAGCCGCATGGCGCGGCGTAATGGCGGCTGGGTACTACCTCTGCGCTGTTTGGGGCCAGAGAAAGTGGTGCAACTGGAACAGCGTTTGGGATCGCCGCTGAAACTTTATAGCGGATACTCGGACAGCAAGCAGGATAACCCACTATTGTATTTTTGCGAGCATCGCTGGCGGGTCAGTAAAAGCGGCGAATTACAGCAATTAGAATAAACGCCCATTGCAGTCATTCGCCATTTTAAGTGGTTTTGGCTCTAGTGTGTGACGTCATTATCATGGTGGCCGAGCCGCCATATTCGTTCGGCATGCCGACCCAGTAACCACAAGCTAATGCCGAGCAGCAGGAAGAAGATAGTTTTCGGCATCGCATCCCAGAAGAACTCAAAGAAACGGGTATACAAGTTGATGGCCAAAAATGTCAGGCCGAAGCCGCGCAACATGGCATCATCTCGTTTTAGTCCCAGCCAAATAGCGACGCTGGCGGCAATGGCAAACAATAGACTCCAATGCAGCAACTCTATCTGGCGCACTTGATACCAATAGTCCAGGTCACCGTAATTGCCAAAAATAGACAATAACCACAGGGCAATAAACAGATAAAGCAGCCCCATCGCCTGTGACACCCGATCTAGCCGACGTTGTGCCAACTGCGGTTGCAACACCAGTGCCGCTGCACAAAGTAGCAGGCCAAAAGCAATAAAGCGTATCGGGTAGCTCATTCCCAGCCAGTAGGCACCCCAACCGGACAAATAGCCAGTTTCTGCCCCAAACGCATTACCCAGTGACAGCAAGGCAAATAGCCATACTAATGGCGCACGACCAAACCAGCCCACCACACCATAGATGACGGTACCCAACAGCAGTAATACTGAGATGCGGCCACTACCATTATCCAACCACTCACCGAGTTGGCCGATGGCGGCTGCGGTAAATATTACGCCGAGAAAGAGTACGGCTTCATTACTGTAGATCTTACTGGGATCTCGCCGGCGGCGGTTAAAGCCCCAGCCGTAAAATACGGCGGCCAATATCGCCGTGACCACCACCCGTACCGGGGGATCAAAGCGGAAAAACTGGCTTATCCAGTTGAGTAAGAAAGTATCAGCCATCAGGCTGCCAATGGCGATAACCAGCGAAGCCAGTGCGGCAAGAAAGGCGTAACCGGCTAATCTGCGCCAGTCAAACGGTTGAACATCGATATTCTGTAACAAACGTTGATGCTCTTCCTCAGGGATAACGCCTTCACTGGCCCATCCATTCAGGGTTTTACGTACTACCGCGGCATTTTTCTTGCTGAGCTTCATGTAGCTGGCTTCCATATGCTGATAATTTATATCAGGAATGATTTATATCCTGCCGGAACATTAACCGATCATTATGGACTGAGCTACTTTATATTGGAGATAGTGGGTATAGCGGTTGTCGCTGGCTGTGTATAATGCACGCCGCCAAAGTACCAGAGAGGTTAATGTGTCTGCTGATAAAAGTTTGTTTTCTGAATTTGATTTACCTGTTGAATACAGTGATGAGTACTGGATGCTACGGGCGTTGACGCTGGCTCTGCGGGCACAAGAAGAGGGAGAAGTCCCGGTTGGCGCGGTGTTAGTGCTGGGCAACCAGGTGATTGGCGAAGGGTGGAATAAGTCTATTCGCGATAACGACCCTACCGCTCATGCAGAAATCATGGCGCTACGGCAAGGCGGGCAGGTGGTGCAGAACTATCGTCTGCTGGAAGCCACGCTATATGTGACGCTGGAGCCATGCGTAATGTGTGCCGGAGCCATGATACACAGCCGGATCCGTCGCTTGGTCTATGGGGCCAATGATTTAAAAACCGGTGCTGCCGGTTCGCTGGTGGATATCTTGCGCCATCCGGGGATGAATCATCAAATAGAGGTCAGTGCCGGGGTACTGGCAGAGACGTGTTCCCACCAATTAAGTGCTTTTTTCCGCCTACGACGTGAGCAGCAAAAGGCGTTGAAACTCGCGCGGCAGCCATGATTCGGCCCATCCGTGGGCCTTGCGTCTAGGAGGCCACTGCTGGCAGCATATTGAAATCTATTGGTTAGTTACGTGTTTTCGCATCATGTTAGTTATTGATTGACCAGCCTGGGCCGACAACCGGATAAGCTTTACCCAGCTCAGCTTCGATAGCGGCATGTTGGGCTGCTTTTTTCTCTCTTTCCTGCAAATATCCCACCAGACTGACCTGATAACGACGGATGTTTTCCACATAGTTATAAGCCTCATGGCCACGGGCGTAGCCATAAGTGGTACTTGGGTAGTAGCGCTTTTGACTCAACATCGGTAGGCGCATTTTTACATCAACCCAACTGTCTGGATTACCATTCTGATTTTTAGTCAGGCGACGAGCATCCAGCATATGACCATAACCCAGATTATAGGCGGCCAGCGCAAACCAGATACGCTCATCTTCTGGAATGGTCTCCGGCACTTTTTGCATTAACCGCTGCAAGTAAATGGAACCGCCTTTAATGCTTTCCTCAGGATCAACCCGGTCTTTAACCCCTAAACCATTTGCTGTGGCGCGGGTTAGCATCATTAACCCCCGCACGCCAGTCGGTGAGGTGGCTTGTGGGTTCCAATGGGATTCCTGATAAGCAATCGCCGCCAGCAGTTTCCAGTCAATTTCCCCGGCATGTTTTTCAAACAAGGATTGGAAAGAGGGCAACACACTGTCGATGGCTGACAGGAAGGTTTTGGTATCGACATAATCAAAGCTACCGACATGGCCGAGATATTTTTCCTCCAGCCGCGCCAGACTACCGTCTTCAACCATCTGGCTGTAGAAATCGAGCATGGCGGCATACAGGCTATCATCGTCCCCTTTCTGGAAATACCAAGTTACTGGCTCTTCATCCGTAACATCAAAGGCAACCGCTAATTGCGGATGGATGCGTTGCAGTAGGGCAATTGTCACCGAATCACCCAGGGTATAGTCAAGTTTGCCGTCCGCGACCTGTTCCAGTAACTCTTTGCCAGAACGATCAACGGATGATCCCCAGTTAAGATCGGGATATTTGCTCTGCTTAAGTTGTTTGAGGGTGGTCATATGGGCCGATCCAGAGGCGACAATCAATTGACCCTTTAGATCACTGAATGATTTTGGTCGTGGTTTACCCAATCGGTATACTAACTGTTGCGAGACTGAATAATAGGCAGGGCCAGTACGCGCCCGATTAAGACGCTCACGGTTATAAATTAGCCCGGCAGCCAGCATGTCTGCATCATCGTTATCAAGTGCATCAAACAAGTCATCAATATTATGATGAGGGGTAATGACGAGCTTAACCCCCAGATAGTCCGCAAAACGGTTGGCTAGCTCATAGTCAAGACCGGAAGGGCCATCCTTTCCGGTAAAGTAGATAAGTGGTGAGCTAATCGTGCTAACACGTAGCTCGCCACGGGCTTTTATACGGTCTAGTTGTCCTTCTTGACTACTGCGCCAGGGAATATTGGGCCACAGCGCGAGGGCCAGAAGTAAGGCAACTACACCGATAACAAAGTAATTTAATTTTATGCGCGTCAAATAGTTATCTCTCGGCAGCGCTCTTTATGTGTGTGTTGTGAAGTAAGAATCGACATGGTTAAAACCCCAGTGGAGTGGCATTTTGCGCAACAAATCGTCAGTGTGCAACTTTATTGCGAGCTTATTTATTCAGTATTGGTGTTCTCTAGATAACGACAATTTCTGACTCAATTATTAATAATAGCTACGCAAACGGTTTCGTCGGAGGCGTAGATTCACTATAATGCCCGCGTTTTCCCCTGTTTTGCGCCAATAAATGCTGCGCCCAATGAAGTGCTGTTCCAGTCGCTTCGAAGAGAGAGAAACTTAGATTATGGAAATACTGCGTGGTTCGCCCGCTTTGTCGGCTTTTCGTATTACCAAACTGCTGTCCCGTTGCCTGGATGCTCACCTTTTGGTGAGTGATATCTACGCCGAATATGTTCACTTTGCCGATGTTAGCGCTCAGTTAAGTGCTGATGAACACGCCAGGCTCCAACGGCTGCTTAAGTATGGACCCTCTCTCCCTGAACATGCGCCAGAAGGGCGTTTGTTACTGGTTACGCCAAGGCCGGGGACCATTTCTCCGTGGTCTTCCAAAGCGACGGATATTGCGCACAACTGTGCGTTGCCACAGGTTCTGCGTCTGGAACGTGGCCTGGCTTTCTATATTCAAGGCCCAGACCTGAATGAAAGCCAATGGCAGCAATTGTCGGCGCTGCTGCATGACCGCATGATGGAAACGGTATTCACCGATTTGCAGCAAGCAGAGCAGTTATTCTCTCATCATCAACCTGCCCCAGTACAACGGGTGGATATCTTAGCGCAGGGCCGCAGTGCACTGGAGCTGGCTAATATTAAGCTGGGCCTGGCTCTTGCTCCAGATGAAATTGACTATTTGCTGGCCGCCTTTACCGGTCTGGGGCGTAACCCGACGGATATTGAGCTGTATATGTTTGCTCAGGCAAACTCTGAGCATTGTCGGCATAAAATCTTTAATGCAGATTGGATAATTGACGGTGTTTCTCAGCCTAAGACACTGTTTAAAATGATCAAAAATACCTTTGAACACACGCCGGATTACGTGTTGTCAGCCTATAAAGACAATGCGGCGGTGATGGAAGGTTCTCAGGTCGGGCGCTTCTTTGCTGCACCTGATAATGGCGTTTATGATTACCATCAGGAAGCGGCGCATATCCTGATGAAAGTAGAAACTCATAACCATCCGACGGCAATTTCACCCTGGCCGGGTGCTGCTACCGGGTCTGGTGGCGAAATCCGTGATGAAGGTGCTACCGGGCGTGGCGCTAAACCTAAAGCCGGTTTGGTGGGTTTCTCTGTTTCTAACCTGCGTATTCCCGGTTTTGAACAACCGTGGGAAGAGAATTTCGGTAAGCCGGATCGGATTGTGACTGCGCTGGATATCATGACCGAAGGTCCACTGGGCGGCGCGGCCTTTAACAACGAATTTGGCCGTCCGGCGCTGCTGGGCTACTTCCGTACTTATGAAGAGCGCGTCAACAGTCATAACGGCACTGAGTTACGTGGCTACCACAAGCCGATCATGCTGGCCGGTGGCATCGGTAATATTCGGGCCGACCATGTACAAAAAGGCGAGATAACAGTCGGTGCCAAGCTGGTGGTGCTCGGCGGCCCGTCGATGAATATCGGTCTGGGTGGCGGCGCGGCCTCTTCCATGGCATCGGGTCAGTCAGATGCGGATCTGGATTTTGCTTCGGTACAACGTGATAACCCGGAAATGGAACGCCGCTGTCAGGAAGTGATTGACCGTTGCTGGCAGTTAGGTGACCACAACCCGATTCTATTTATTCATGACGTCGGTGCGGGCGGTTTATCTAATGCCATGCCAGAACTGGTCAGTGATGGTGGTCGTGGCGGCCGTTTTGAGCTGCGTGACATCCTCAATGATGAGCCGGGCATGAGCCCGCTGGAAGTGTGGTGTAACGAGTCTCAGGAGCGTTATGTTCTGGCTGTTGCCCCCGCGCAGATGGCTCAGTTTGATGAAATTTGTCGCCGTGAACGTGCGCCCTATGCCGTTATAGGTGAAGCCACTGAAGAAAAACATCTGACACTGAATGACCGCCACTTCGATAATCAACCAATTGACATGCCTTTGGATGTCTTGCTGGGTAAAACGCCGAAGATGCTGCGTGATGTCACCCGCCTTCAGGCACAGGGTGATGCATTGCAACGTGCTGAGATAAGCATCGCTGATGCGGTCAAACGGGTGATGCATTTACCGGCAGTGGCAGAGAAAACCTTCTTGATTACCATCGGTGACCGTAGTGTGACCGGCATGGTGACACGTGATCAAATGGTTGGCCCGTGGCAGATTCCGGTGGCCGACTGTGCGGTTACCAGTGCCAGTCTGGACAGCTACTATGGTGAAGCGATGTCATTGGGTGAACGTGCGCCAGTGGCATTGCTAGACTTTGCCGCCTCAGCCCGTCTGGCGGTAGGCGAAGCACTGACCAATATCGCGGCCACTCAGATTGGTGAGCTAAAGCGCATTAAACTGTCAGCTAACTGGATGTCAGCAGCCGGTCATCCGGGTGAAGATGCCGGTTTGTACGAGGCGGTGCGTGCGGTGGGCGAAGAGCTATGTCCTGCGCTGGAGATTACCATCCCGGTGGGCAAAGACTCCATGTCGATGAAAACCCGCTGGCAGGAAGGTGATGAGCAGCGCGAAATGACCTCACCGCTCTCTCTGGTCATTACTGCTTTCGCCCGTATCGAAGATGTTCGCCATACGGTGACACCACAGTTACGCACTGATAAAGGCGATAACGCGCTGTTACTGATTGATTTAGGTGCTGGCCACAATGCCCTGGGTGCAACCGCCCTGACGCAAGTCTACCGTCAGTTAGGTGATAAACCTGCTGATGTGCGCGATGTACAGCAACTGGCAGGTTTCTTTAATGCGATGCAGTGCTTAGTGGCCTCTCAGGCATTACTGGCCTATCACGATCGCTCTGACGGCGGCTTACTGGTGACACTGGCTGAAATGGCCTTTGCCGGTCACTGTGGGGTGCAGGTTGATATTCACACCTTGGGTGATGACGCGCTGGCGGCGCTGTTTAATGAAGAGCTGGGAGCAGTGATTCAGGTACGTGCTGAACAGCGTGCTGAGGTGGAAAAAATTCTGGCAGACCACGGTCTGGCAAACTGTGTTCACTATCTGGGCCGTGCTGTTGAGGGGGATAGCTTCGATATTCGCAGTGGCACTGAGGTGGTATACCGCGAGAAACGCAGTACTCTGCGCTTGTGGTGGGCAGAAACTACCTGGCAAATGCAGCGGCTGCGCGATAACCCTGATTGTGCTGATCAAGAGCATCAAGCTAAACAGGTTGAAACTGATCCGGGCCTGAATGTCCAACTGACCTTTGATCCCGCAGAAGATATTGCCGCACCTTATATCATCAAGCAGGTTCGGCCAAAAGTGGCCGTATTGCGTGAGCAGGGGGTTAACTCCCACGTAGAAATGGCTGCCGCCTTCCATCGTGCCGGGTTTGATGCAATCGATGTACATATGAGTGACCTGCTGGCCGGCCGAACTGATTTGCAATCATTCCAGACCTTAGTGGCCTGTGGTGGTTTCTCTTACGGTGATGTGCTGGGGGCGGGTGAAGGTTGGGCAAAATCGATACTGTTTAACAACCGGGTTCGTGATGAGTTTGAAGCCTTCTTCCATCGCCCAGAAACATTGGCCTTGGGGGTCTGCAACGGTTGTCAGATGATGTCTAATCTGCGTGAACTTATTCCAGGGGCTGAACATTGGCCACGCTTTGTCCGCAACCTGTCTGATCGTTTTGAAGCGCGTTTCAGCTTGGTTGAAGTGGCCAATAGCCCATCGCTGTTTATGCAAGATATGGCCGGATCTCGCCTGCCAATTGCTGTTTCTCACGGTGAAGGGCGGGTTGAAGTGCGTGATGCGGCCCATCTGGCGCAGCTTGAGCAGAACAATCTGGTGGCATTGCGCTTTGTGAATAATCAGGGTGAGGTGACCGAGGTTTATCCGGCTAACCCGAATGGCTCAGCTCACGGGATTACTGCGGTGACTAGCGCCAATGGGCGGGCAACAGTAATGATGCCGCACCCAGAGCGGGTCTTCCGCACCGTCAGTAACTCCTGGCATCCAGAAGAGTGGGGCGAAGATAGCCCGTGGATGCGTATGTTCCGTAATGCGCGTAAGCAATTAGGTTAAGTGAATCGGCTTTGATTGTGATAACAGGGGCATCAGTTGATGCCCCTTTTTTACGCATGCTGATAAGGGCTTAAGATATATTCATTTATCTTTAATAAATTGAGTCATACCCCGTGGTCTGATTCGCTAATGTCATATGAAAGGTTTTGCTAGAAATCTGGTGGTCGGTTGCCAATCCTGTAACGACTAATCGATAGTTCCCAGGTGGCAAGTTCACTAAAAACAAGGTCATATTTTTAGAGCGATTATCAATAAGTGTCGCTGTCTGTGTTTTCTTTTGCTGCATTTTGGCAATTTCTTGTCGGTACCTGAGTCAAGTAATCAACGTTACTCATATTTGTGAGTTATCAAACCTCATAATTTATAAAGTAATAATGATTTAAACAGCATGCCTCCAAAGGGAAGAGTAACGGGCGGTCAAAAGATGCACGGATAATTAAATGCCACTATATTTTTTAACTTACTGATTTTAAATGTCTTTATTGTTTTGTCGGTAAATTGCGACAAAAGCCCTGCAACCTGTCTCAAATAGGAGACATATAAATATTTGATTTATATCATTTTTATTTAATAAGGGGATTGCTGTCGGGGATTGGCGACAAAACAGCAGTAATTGATGCAAGTTGGCGGGCATTACGTGGATAATAATCGGCTCAATAAGTTTATTTTTCTTTTAAATCATAATCTTAATTTATTTTTAATAAACTTGGCACGCAAGCTGCATTATTACTTACAGTTGCTCATTCAACTTATTATGATAGTCCCGCAGTTAAGCGGAATATGCGCTTCATAAACCATCGAATGATGCCTAAGACTGGTACCTATCGTCCACCAAACCGATATCGTGTGAATTCACTTTATCAAACATCGGACGACACGTTGAGTGAGGTACCGCCTATGTCCTGCTGTGATGAATGGTTCATCAATTTTGGACATGTTTGGATGCTATTCGTCTCATCCTCCCGATGATTGCTTCGGCTTCATCAAACTGGAGACGATGCTTAAGGGCATCCACATATTCTGCGACGGGGCAATTTATTGCCCCGTTGTCACATCTATACCCGCCATACTTCAAGCTGCATGTGCGCTGGCCGCCTTCCCGCAACTCGAATTATTTAGGGTATATTATGGTCAAAGATACGCTACGCTCGCCGTTTTTACTGCAAATAACAATAAAAGCAGGTCTGATGATGATTCTGACGATAATGGACAAGCCGCATTAATTAAAAGCACTTAGCTCAAAGCCAGGTGCTTTTTTTTTATCTCAATCAAGAGACATTGTTCCTGGTACATACCCAATAGACTTCAAGTTGTGGGCAGGCGGCAAACGAGATACAAATCGGTCGGGAACCGATTTGAACAACATTTCTGCTAGCCCGCAGGGTGAGCCTCAAGGATGAGGCTCATTAATCCCAATGAGCTGACATCAGTCAGTGATTCGGGTTATTGAGTGCAATCAACACACCTGCAACTTAAAATATGACGGGTAATTGGGGCACAAGCATTGTAATCCTCACGCAGTCAGTTAGCATCACCACAGAATGATAGGTAATGAGATGATTTCGTTGAAAAGATGGCGTTTATTCCCCCGTTCTTTACGTCAATTGGTGCTCATGGCATTTCTGTTGGTGCTGTTACCTTTATTGGTGCTGGCATATCAGGCTTATCAAAGCCTTGACCATCTAAGCACGCAGGCGGCCGACATTAATCGTACTACGCTGGCAGATGCGCGGCGCAGTGAGGCGATGACCAGTGTGGCGCTCGAAATGGAGCGTAGTTATCGCCAGTACTGTGTATTAGATGATGCAACACTGGCAAAGTTATATCAGCACCAACGTAAACAGTACGCTCAAATGCTTGATGCGCACGCCTCTATCCTGCCAGATGCCCGTTACTATCAGACTCTGAGCAGTTTACTGACACAACTTTCTGATATTAAATGTAAAAATAGTGGCCCGGAACAAAATGCGTCAACGCTATTAGAGCAGTTCTCCCGCTCCAATGCCGAAATGGTACAGGCAACGCGCGATGTGATTTTCTCCCGCGGTCAGCAATTACAAAAAGATATTGCCGAACGTGGGCAATTCTTTGGTTGGCAATCCCTGTTGCTGTTTTTGGTCAGTGTGCTGTTAGTGGTGTTATTCACCCGGATGATAATCGGGCCGGTTAAAGGCATTGAGCGGATGATTAATCGCTTAGGTGAAGGGCGACCATTAGGTAATACGGCGCTATTTAAAGGGCCACGCGAGTTACGCTCACTGGCACAGCGTATTATTTGGCTCAGCGAGCGCTTAGCGTGGTTAGAGTCACAGCGCCACGAGTTTTTGCGCCATATCTCTCATGAATTGAAAACACCACTCGCCAGTATGCGCGAAGGGACCGAATTGTTAGCGGATGAGGTTGCCGGGCCATTGACGCAAGATCAAAAAGAAGTTGTGGCAATCCTTGATAACAGCAGTCGTCATTTGCAATTATTGATTGAGCAATTATTAGACTATAACCGTAAACTGGCAGACGGCCCCGGTGAACATGAGAATGTTGAACTGGCGGAAATGGTTGAGGATGTTATCTCAGCCCATAGTTTACCCGCACGGGCCAAGACTCTACATACTGAGACGGATCTGCAAGCGGACATTTGTTGGGCAGATCCGACATTATTAATGCGGGTATTGGATAATCTCTACTCCAATGCGGTGCACTATGGCGAGGAATCCGGTACCATTTGGATTCGCAGCCGTCGGGTAGATAACCGCGTACAAATTGATATTGCCAATACCGGGGCGCCGATCCCGCGTTCTGAAGAAACCATGATATTTGAGCCTTTTTATCAGGGAAGCCATCAGCGAAAAGGGGCCGTCAAAGGTAGTGGGTTGGGGCTGAGTATTGCTCAGGACTGCATCAGACGTATGCAGGGCGACTTGCAACTGGTAGCTGTTGATTACGCTGCGGTTTGCTTTCGTGTTGAATTGCCATTAACCGCCGAGAATGAATGAATAATGTACAAATGGTCTATGAGCCGCATTATTAAAAAGACCGTCCTTTTATCATGTCCGACATCAATTGCGGCAGCTATGCCCGCGGGCAAATCTGGTACGGGTATTTTTTGGCGAGCATTGTTGCTGGCCCCACTCTTACTTACCGGATGTACTGATAATCCCGCCAGTAGCCGTTTTTCACAAGCAGTGCAGTTGGTCATACCGGAAACGAAAATCGTTGATTATCGGACCTTATCCTGCGATGTGCTGTGGGATCTTGATGATAAAGAGACACTGGAAAACTCCCTGTACTGGCTACGGGCAATGGACTGTGCAGAGCGTATGGGGTCTACTCAAGCGCGAGCATTAGCGAAGTCATTGCCGGTAGTGGCATGGCCTTCGGCCTTCAAGCAGGGCATTTTAGTCAGCAGTGCCGAGCCTTCAATGGCGGAACGTCGTCAAGTGGTTGAGCGTTTGAACAGTTATAGCCAAAGCGTCCCTGGCGCTGTGCGCCCACTGATTCAGCTATGGCGTGAGCAACAGGTGCTGCGCATCTCTCTGGCAGAAGAGCGCATTCGCTACCAGCGCTTACAGGACGAATCGGACACCCAGATTGATCGCCTGCGAGAAAGCCAGGTCCGGTTGCAATATAACTTACTGGATACTACCCGTAAGCTGGAAAACCTGACTGATATCGAACGGCAGCTTTCATCACGCAAGCAGTTGCAGAATGAAATTCCAGAAACGGATGTGGATAGCAAACCAGCCATCGTGCCGAAACCGCTAGAAGCTAAACCACAGCCCAAAGTTGAGCCAGCTAAACCGGTTGAAGCCAAACCGACTGAAGCTAAACCGGTTGAAGCCAAACCGACTGAAGCTAAACCGGTTGAAGCCAAACCGACCGAAGCTAAACCGGTTGAAGCCAAACCGACTGAAGCTAAACCGGTTGAAACCAAACCGGCAGAAACCAAGCCGACAGCGCCTCAAGCTGATACTAAAGCGGCCCCACAATCGGTAGAAAAACCGGCTGATACTTATACTCCGCCAGTGGTACCACCAACGGATGTACCACCTGCCACCAATAAGGAATCTCATGACGCCACGCAAACCGGCCAATCTACTGCTGGTTGATGACGACCCCAGCTTACTTAAGTTACTGGGGATGCGTTTAACCAGCGAAGGGTTTAATGTCACCACGGCTGAAAGCGGCCAGGAAGCATTGCGTTTGTTAATGCGTGAAAAGATAGACTTGGTTATCAGTGATTTGCGTATGGATGAAATGGATGGCATGGCGCTGTTCGTCGAAATTCAGAAACATCAGCCAGGTATGCCAGTGATTATCCTGACCGCCCACGGCTCTATCCCTGATGCGGTGGCTGCCACCCAGCAAGGGGTGTTCAGTTTTCTGACCAAACCGGTTGATCGCGATGCTTTGTATAAAGCCATTGATGCAGCTTTAGAGCTTTCTATTCCTGCCGGTGATGATACCTGGCGTGAAGAGATAGTGACCCGCAGCCCGGTTATGTTGCGCCTGCTGGAGCAGGCCAAAATGGTGGCGCAATCTGACGTCAGTGTGCTGATTATCGGGCAAAGTGGAACCGGTAAAGAGGTTCTGGCGCAAGCTATCCATGCTGCCAGCCCTCGGGCGAAAAAAGCCTTTATCGCCATTAACTGTGGTGCATTGCCGGAACAGTTGTTGGAGTCAGAACTGTTTGGTCATGCTAAAGGCGCGTTTACCGGTGCGGTCAGTAGCCGTGAAGGGCTATTTCAAGCCGCAGAAGGCGGCACGCTGTTTTTAGACGAAATTGGCGATATGCCACTGTCTTTACAGGTTAAATTACTGCGAGTGCTGCAAGAACGCAAAGTGCGTCCGCTGGGCAGTAACCGTGATTTAAGTATCGATGTGCGGGTCATTTCAGCCACCCACCGTGATTTGCCTAAAGCCATGGCAAAAAATGAATTCCGCGAAGATCTCTACTATCGTTTGAATGTGGTGAATCTGAAGATCCCGGCACTGCATGAGCGCTCAGAAGATATCCCGCTGCTGGCTAATCATCTATTACGTGAATCAGCTAAGCGGCATAAGCCCTTTGTCCGCAGTTTCTCAACTGATGCTATGAAGCGGTTAATGACCGCCAGTTGGCCGGGTAACGTGCGTCAATTGGTCAACGTGATTGAACAATGTGTGGCACTCACCTCAGCTCCGGTCATTAGTGAAGCATTGGTTGAGCAGGCACTGGAAGGGGAAAACACGGCATTACCAACCTTTGTTGAAGCTCGTAATCAGTTCGAATTGAATTATTTGCGTAAGCTGCTACAAATCACCACCGGTAATGTGACCCAGGCTGCCCGGATGGCGGGGCGTAACCGTACCGAGTTTTACAAGTTATTGTCGCGCCATGAGCTGGATGCCAATGATTTTAAAGAATAATTATTGTGAATGCGTGGCAATAGTTATTCCCTGATAAAGCTGAAATAGAGTTTAAATACAAATGAGCAGATCACTTTCCATTGCGTTAGCCCAGTTGAATTGGCTGGTTGGCGATATTGAAGGCAACACTGAACGTATGTTGCAAACCTTAAATGAGCAGCAGAAGGCGGGTGCCTCACTGGTTATGTTCTCCGAGCTGGCTTTGTCCGGTTACCCGCCAGAAGATCTGCTGTATCGTGATGATTTTTATCAACGTTGTGAAGCGCAACTGGATCGTTTGCAGGCGGCAACGCAGCATACGGCGATACTGGTGGGGCATCCGTGGCGCGAAGAGGGCAACTTGTATAACGCATTGTCCCTGTTTGCTGATGGTAAATTGCTAGGGCGCTATTTTAAACAACAATTGCCTAACTACGGTGTGTTCGACGAAAAACGTTATTTCTCTGCCGGTCATGAAAGCTGTGTCGTGGAACTGAATGGCTACCGGTTGGGGCTGCTTATCTGTGAAGATTTATGGTTCGATGGCCCGGTAGATGCCGCTAAAGCTGCCGGTGCAGAGGTGATATTGTCGATCAATGCCTCGCCATATAACCGTGAAAAACCGTATATTCGTAAAACTCTGATGGCAGCACATTGCCAGCGTACCGGGTTGCCATTGGTCTATCTCAACCAGATTGGTGGGCAGGATGAGCTGATTTTTGATGGTTGCTCCAAGGTATTCGATGCGGCGGGTAATATGACGCATCGTTTGGCGGCTTTTGCGGAACAGACTACCTTATTGCAATTGAATGAGTGCAATGTGGTCCCTATGACGGCCCCTGTCGCAGAGTTACCGCCATTAGCGCAAGTGTATGAAGCGCTGGTGTTGGCGGTGCGTGATTACGTGACCAAAAATGGGTTTAATGGCGCGGTACTGGGCTTGTCCGGTGGGATTGACTCGGCGCTGACACTGGCGATTGCAGTTGATGCGCTGGGCAAAGATAAAGTCCAGGCATTGATGATGCCGTTCCGCTACACCGCCGATATCAGTATTGCGGATGCTAAAGAAGAAGCTGAAATTCTCGGTATTGAATTTGATGTGCTGTCCATCGAGCCGATGTTTGATGCTTTTATGGGCCAACTGGCACCGATGTTTGCCGGAACAGGGCGCGATACCACGGAAGAGAATCTACAGGCACGCTGCCGCGGTGTCGTATTGATGGCCTTGTCTAACAAGCGTCGCAGTATTGTATTAACTACCGGTAACAAAAGTGAAATGGCGGTGGGCTATGCCACGCTGTACGGTGATATGGCCGGTGGTTTTGATGTATTGAAAGATGTGCCAAAGACCTTGGTGTTTAAACTGTCGGAATACCGTAATACCGTCTCTTATGTGATTCCACAGCGGGTGATTACTCGTCCACCGTCTGCTGAGTTGGCTCCTGATCAGAAAGATGAGGACAGTCTGCCACCTTATGATATTTTGGACGCTATTCTCGAAGGGTACGTCGAGCAGGATAAGTCGGTGGCTGATTTGGTCGCAGACGGTTTTGATGAAACTATCGTGCGTAAGGTCATTCGCCTGGTAGATATCAATGAATATAAGCGGCGTCAGTCGGCTGTCGGGCCACGTATTACTGCCCGCAATTTTGGTAAAGATAGACGCTATCCGATTACATCAGGCTTTGGCCGCAAGAATTGGTAAAACAGGGATTCACCATGAAAAAAATTGACGCGATTATTAAGCCATTCAAACTGGATGATGTCCGTGAGGCACTGGCTGAAGTCGGTATCACCGGGATGACAGTGACAGAAGTAAAAGGTTTTGGTCGCCAGAAAGGGCATACCGAACTGTACCGTGGCGCTGAGTATATGGTGGATTTCCTGCCAAAAGTAAAAATAGAAATTGTGGTTGCTGACGATATTGTCGATACCTGCGTTGAAGCGATTATGCAAACGGCCCAGACAGGTAAAATTGGCGACGGCAAAATCTTTGTATTTGATGTCTCTCGTGTGGTGCGTATCCGCACCGGTGAGCAAGACGAAGAAGCGATTTAAATTTGGCGACTGGTGGAGAGACGGCACCGATGGGCACGCTGCTACGACCCATTCGGCACTTTTTCCCATCTATTGACGTGATAATAAGCCCGTTTCCACAAGCGGGCTTTTTTTACGCCTAAATTCGAAGTAATTGGCGTTGCAGGTAGGCCGCAAGCGAACACCCCTGCAACTTCAAGTACCAAGGATTTATGCTGGAACAAATAACCCCAGCCAGTAGAACAGGTTCAACACGATACCGGCAAGAATCACCGCCACCACTGGTGCGGCAATCTTCATCACCGGGCGACCAATAGCTTCATTCAGGAAATATAAGGCGGTAGTGATAGTGAAACCGGTATAACCGGCCATCTTGATCGACGCAAAAATTGCCCCGATTAACAGCGCGTATTCCATCAGCAAGTTCATGGCGTTACGGATATTATCAGACGCATTACGTACTGATGGGAAGCGGCCTAACCATTTTCCGATGGAACGCAGCATTAGCACTTCCAGTGATATCACCACCGCGCCGATTATCCCTGCCAGTAAGGGGTTTGGAACCAGATAACCGACCACAAACACGAAAGTGAAACCTGCAACGGCATAAACACCGGTCGCCAGTGCCGTAGTAGCAATCAGCGGCACAAATCCGAGGCCACGCATAAACTCAGCCAGTGATGCCTGATGGATTAATGCCAATGACTCTTCCGGCGTGATACCCGGCGCGTAAGCTTTTGCCAGTGTATAAATTGATACTTCGCTACCACCAAAAATCTTCATACTGGCGACGGCTGAAATTAATCCACCCACTACCGCCAGCATCGGCAAGTTCTTAATAATTCGCTGGGTTCGCTCTTCAAATACCGAGTGTCCGCCACCACCTCCCAGGTGGGTTTTTGCCCGTAAGTCTTGGGCAATGGCAATGCCGATAAGCAGAATCATACCGACAAAAATTTCAATTGATTCAGGGAATAGCCCGGTGAAACGGGTAATCAGCAGACGGGTCAGCAGCACGATAAAGGCGGAAATAACCGCAGTCTTCCAGCCAAATTGGTAGAAAATAGCCACCAACGGGAATAGGGCAAAGGCGGATATCACTGGGCTACTCAACTCCCCCAGAGAACCGATAAAATTCACTGGTAATGAGGTGAGCGCAGTATTAACTGCCGGTAAGCTGGTAAGGGCCAAAATACCCCACGCAGCACCCAGAGCAAATGCCAGATAGCTATTGATTGCCAGCACACCAATGATGTCAGTTGGCAAAAACAGTAACCAGGAGTTAAGTAAGCCGGTCGAGAGGGTAAATGAGATACCGACTGAGGCGATAAAACCCACACTCAGACCAAAAGCAATACTCCCCGCTTCACGGCGGCTCATATTCCCTTCAACCAACTGTGGCAAAATAGGGCGGATACCGTCATGAAACACGGCAACGGAACGGTGAGAAAGCAGCGCGGTCATCCCTGTCAGCAGAGCAACCACAACAATATGAATATAATCCACGGTGGTGTCCCCTTTAGCGCAACTGTGTAATCAGTAGTGGGATTGCATGTTCAATATGTTCGACGGATAAGCCAAATGCCACTTTGCCCTCAGTCACCCACTTCTCTATTTGCTCAGGTTTCGCCTTGATTCCAGGCTTGGCGATAGTGGCACTTTTGTTATAACCAATAATCGCGATAGCCATTGATAATGCCGCTCCAGCACCAGTGTTACAGGCACCGATATAATAGTCCAATTGACCTTCTTTCACTTTGATAGCCGCATCCATGTCCGAGAGAATAAATGTCTCAAAGGTATTAGGTGCCGTCTGCTCAATCATTTCGCGTATTAACTCTCGTTGCAGCCCGGCAATGCCAATCTTCTTCATAATCACTTTCCTTGCGTGGCGAAAAATTTATTAGGATTGTGGCGCAACATCATTTCCACCTGAGCGTGGGAAATCCCTGCGGCCAGTAACATGGGAACAAACGAATCAACTAAGTAACTAAACCCGCTACCGCCATTCGCTTTTAAATGTGAGCGACGGGTGATATCCATCGACAACATGACTCTGTCCAGCAACCCGCGTTCAGCCAACGCCACTAACATCGCGACCCTGCGTTGGTCCGGGAAATAACTATTTTTACCTATGGTGTCGAATTGGACATACACGCCCATCTCGATCATTTGCACAATAAGATCAGTTTGCTCTTTCAGGTCACAATGGCCGATAACGACGCGATCGAGCGGTACATCATGTTGTTTGAGTAGTGCAATTTGCTGCAATCCCATGGTACTGAAACTGGTATGGGTTGAGATGGGCAGGCCAGTTGCATGATGAGTCAATGCTGCAGCATGAAACACTTTCTCCTCATCAGGGGTAATAACCCCTTCGCTGGTCCCTATCTCGGCAATGACGCCCGCTTTTAGTGCCGTGCCATCAATACCTGTCTCGATCTCATCAATCATGGTTTGTGCCAATTGCTGTGCGCTACTTTCACGCACCCTCGGCGGGTAAAAACTGTCAGTGTAGTAACCGGTTGATGCGATGATATTTATGCCACTGTCACGCATCAGATTCAATAAAAACTGAGGGTTACGGCCCATGTATCGGTTGGTCACTTCGATGATGTTCAGTACCCCTTTACTCACCAGTTCACGCATTTCGTCACAAATCGGCTGATATTGATCGAGGCGACAGTCCAGATTATTTTTAAATCCAGACAAATCAATGTGGAGATGCTCGTGTGCGTAGGTGTATCCGTTAGGATTGATCATCGGGTAGGCTCCGAAGAGGGTTTGTATAGGGGCGAAATTTCATCCAGATATCGGCAGTTTTTTATTACTGAATGCATAATTTCATTAGTAGTGCTTACGATATCGACAACTAATATATCGGCAGTTTTATCAATCAGTACAGTAACAATATTGTTTATCGGCCATATCATTCAATAAGACCATCATTAGAACCTATTACCAGGGCTAAAGCATTGGCTTCTTGTTTTACCTGAGTTGATTACCCTGACTGTCGTAACAGCCCAGTAGCCGGGGTTTTCCGCTCTGAATTCCATCCATCAATACCACGTCACTGCGGGTAACAAATATCTGAGTGCGGAAACTCATGATAATTGGGCTACCAATTGGGAATTTACCGGCCAAACGCAGGCAGTAATCGATACTGCTATCTTCAATCGGAGATACCGCGCGTTGGCTGAACTGATTGTCATGCCAAATTAATGCGTTTTGCAAATGGCCACGGCGATAATAACCGCCGCCAAAAAAATAGCTGCTATCAGCTACATGGTGTGAGATTTCAGACAGATAAAGCATAGAAATCTGTTCTGGTTGGTCAGCATGCTGATTGGCGGGGATAGTGCCGGTGAGGGCATGCCCGGGTTCACTGTGTGTCACGCCTAATTGAGCCAATTGGGGCAGGGTAGTGCAACTGGTGGCTGACGGAGCATTGATCTGTTGAATGTTAACGCCTTGTGCCAACAGGATATCGCGGGCCGCCAGCAAGGTATGCATATTAGCGGTCGGCAAGGTCTGGCGCGAGTGGGGGTCATACAGCATGCAAGGGAAGTGTGTTATCCCGACCAGGCGCACGGCTGGCATTTCATTGATGGCAGCAATAGTTACGGGTAAATTTTCTAAGGCGAAACCGGCTTCCTGCCCGGCATACAGTACGTCTCCGGGCTGAGATACTTTCAGCATCAGCGGTTGGATAGTATGTTGGCGGTACGCGGCTTGAGAGATCTCCAGTGCCTTCTCCAACGAGAAAACAGTAATGACCTCTGGCCGCTGGCGCACTATCTCCTCGACCATTGCTGAGGGCGGCTGTACTAAATGACCTACATGAGCGACAGGAATAGCATGGCGGTATAGTTGCCGCGCCTCCTTAAAATCAACCGCGACCATTCCCTGAAAACCACATGCCAGCAGACGGCGGCATAGTTCAGGGTTACGCCCAAACTGTTTACTCATCAGATACAGTTTTATCTGGTACCGACTGGCGGTTTCAACCAGTAGACGGGCATTGGCCTCAGTTTGTTCGACGTCAATAACATAGCTGTCTGGATAAATTTCCCCCTGTTGCCAATATGAGATAGCGGCATCGATTAATTTAGTATTTTGTTTTAAAAGGGTTTTTAAAAACATTTGATGTCCTAAGGGCGCCCGAGGCAGAATTATTTTGCTAAATTATTATTATTTTGAATATTTAGTGAAAAAAGACCCTGATGTTGTTTGTTTAACGACACATCCGCGAAGCTCATTTCAGCGCAGCGGAGGTATGTCACTAGAAAGGTATAGACCGTAAAGGTTCGCGAGTAAATATCCTATTTCGTTTTCTGTCGGTTTTAGTGAAAAATAGGCCAATAAATCCTGATTGATCTCACGGATATAGTAAATTTCTTCACTTTGGGTAATTTCCGCTAATATCGCCGGATCCAGGGCATGGATCTCTTCGCCCCGGCGGGTGCGCATTAATGCATTCGCCATATGGGTAATGGCCATCATGCCCTGCTCACCCCTAACCGGTAGTTGCCAAAAATTCTCTAAGCGGTTGATAACTTGGTCTAAACCTTGACCAATGTCGGTATCGATAACCCCTGATTGACACAGAATATTAAGACGCGCATCAATACAAATTTCCAAAGAGTTGACCTCCTGAAAATGGCTTAGTTTGCAGCCAGGCAAATAATATTAATAGCGAGGCTCTATCTCGCCATTTTGTACTGCCCGCTGATGGTTAAGCAACAATGCCTCATTGATGCCTTTTTCCAGTAATAATTTGATTGGATGGTTATCTGGCCGGATGAGGATCACCGCCTGCGAAGCCTGAATATATCGCTCATCACCTTGTAATTTGATCGCCTGCAAGTGTTCATGAGGAATATCTTCGGCCAGATTCCAGATAGCAGCATCAATATCACCACGGTTAATATGTGCGATACAGTCACTATAAGGTAATTCAACCCGCTCAATGGGTTGGCCAGCAAATTTAATGTCAGTCAGCAAACATTGGTCGGGTGAGCGCGGGTCCAATCCCACCCGCCGAATTTTGTGCTGCTCACCAGGGCGGCAAATAAGCTGGTGGCCGTCCACGTAAGAGCCATTACCCAGATTTAATGCCAGTGACACTTTCCCTTCGTTCAGATAACTTTTCGCTGCCAGATGCGATACGACGGCCATATCGTAGACACCATCTATCAGGCATTCGATACGTACTTCGGCCCCGCGCATATGGGCAAAATAGAGCGGAAGTAGGGTGAATTGTTCTCTTAAGCCGCTGGCCAAGCCTTCATAAAGCTTGGTATAGGGCAGTGGCATGGCGCATACCATATTGCCTAAATCAGCCTGTTGCAGTAACTGCGGCATATTCAGGTCAATAAGCAAGGTACCATTACGGCCTCGACGCTCAACGATGATCGCCCCATCAGCTTCCAGTACTTTTAATGCGTGCTGAACTACACCGACTGAGATACCGAAATCTTCTGATAATTCATCGATGGTTTTAAGTCGATTACCGGGGCGCTCACCAATTAAATAGCGCGCCATGGATACCAATGCCAACCCTTCTTTTTTTATGAATTTCTTACTCATGGTAGGTCAATTCAGCCTTATTTCACTCAGCAATAAAATCTATTACCGAGTAATAAATAGTAAGGGGATAATTGTAGCCACACTATTAATTTTAGTTGTATGGATAGCTAGACATTCATCCGAATGTCTCATCGTGGCAATATTAAGGTAGGATATATGAGATCTGTATCACGTTCTACCAAATTTAAACGTAATAACCAGATGGTTTTTTTAGAACAGAAATAGAGGAGAGGCTGAGCAGCCTCTCGATGATAAATTCAATAGTTAGATGACTTTATGTGGGCCGAAACATTCATAATGTATATGCGCGGATGCTACCCCTTGCGCCAATAACTGGCTGCCAGCATATTGCATAAATGCCAGCGGGCCACAGAAATAATAATGTCTATTGGGATCGGCCGCCAGCCACTGATGTGAACTGAGATCCATCAGCCCTTGGCTGTGATAATCATCACCGGCACGGTCCTGAGCGGTGGGTTCGCGGTACCACACGTGGCGGCTAAGATTCGGCATATTCTGTGCAAGGGTCGCGACTTCATCGGCAAACGCGTGTACCCGGCCATTTTCAGCGGCATGTAGCCAATGTATCGGCGCTGCATGTTGGTTATCATGAAGGGTATTGAGCATACTTAACATTGGCGTCTGGCCGACACCGGCAGAAATCAATGCAACAGGCGTTTCTGGTGAGATATCGAGAAAGAAATCGCCACGAGGGGGAGCGATACGTACACTATCTCCTTCGTGCAGTTGCTGGTGTAAATAGTTAGAAACTGTGCCTTGCTCTTCGCGTTTCACCGCAATACGGTAAGTCTTGCCATTGGGTGCCGCAGTGAGGGAGTATTGGCGGATTTCCTGATATTCAAGTTGTTCATCTTCAATATAAATCCCCAGATATTGCCCCGGTTTGAAATCCAATACCCGGCCACCGTCTTCCGGCGCTAACACAAAGCTGCAAATCACCTCGCTCTGCATCTCTTTTTTAATGATACGAAAACGGCGTAAGGTCCGCCAGCCACCGGTGCTGGCCTCTCCCTGCTGATAAATCTGACTTTCTCGCTGAATAAAAACATCTGCCAACACACCATAGGCCTTACCCCAGGCATCTAACACTTCTTGGCCGGGGGAGAACATCTCATCCAGAGTGCTGATCAGATGATGGCCGACAATGGCATAGTGCTCAGGTTGAATATTCAGGCTGGTATGTTTCTGAGCAATACGCTCAACAGCGGGCAGTAGTGCAGCCAAATTATCGATATTGGCTGCATAGGCGCAAATCGCATTAAACAGAGCTTCACGCTGATCGCCATTAAACTGATTACTCATATTGAAAATGTGCTTCAGCTCAGGGTTGTGCTCAAACATGCGATCATAAAAATGTGCAGTGAGTTTGGGGCCGGTGGCTGCAAGTAACGGAATGGTGGACTGAACGGTAGCGATGGTTTGGTTATCTAGCATGGTGTGCTCCTTATTCCCGTGGTACTCGGCGTCACAGCGGTTTTGTTACTCGGCCCATCTACGAGCCTCGCTGTCACGCTAATTACTTTGGGTATTATAGTGTGTAAATCAATACATGTATTTTAAATGCATCTTATAGATTGCACCCTAATTTGTAAATGCAGATTCCACTTATAAGGGATTACCTTGACGTGTCAGCTCACAGAATGTGAAAAAATCACATGATGAATATGAGGATAATTCCGTTGCACTGGATGAAGTCTGAACAGGTCAAAGCCTTACGCAGTCTGAAGCCAATCGTTTGCGTAAAAACCTCTGTCAAGACCTATCTTACCGGGGGGGAAACAGTTTACACTGTGGGCTAGAACCCAAACGGGTAGCCCACTAGGTATAACTTGTTAGCTAAGTCAGGAGAGCCGGATGTTAAAGCGTGAAATGAACATTGCCGATTATGATGCAGATTTATGGCGTGCAATGGAGCAAGAAGTGGTGCGCCAGGAAGAGCACATTGAGCTGATTGCCTCTGAGAACTACACCAGCCCGCGTGTTATGCAGGCGCAAGGTTCTCAGTTGACGAATAAATATGCTGAAGGTTATCCAGGCAAACGTTACTACGGTGGCTGTGAGTATGTTGACGTTGTTGAGCAACTGGCCATTGACCGTGCTAAGGCGTTGTTCGGTGCCGATTACGCTAACGTTCAGCCACATTCCGGTTCTCAGGCAAACGTCTCTGTTTACTCTGCATTGCTGCAACCCGGTGATACTGTATTGGGGATGAACCTGGCCCATGGCGGCCACCTGACCCACGGCTCACCGGTTAACTTCTCCGGTAAACTGTACAATATCGTACCTTACGGTATCGATGAATCTGGTCAGATTGATTATGAAGATCTGGCGCGTCAGGCCGAAATTCATAAACCAAAAATGATTATCGGTGGCTTCTCCGCTTATTCCGGTATCGTTGATTGGGCAAAAATGCGTGAAATCGCTGATAGCATCGACGCATGGTTCTTTGTCGATATGGCTCACGTAGCAGGTCTGGTTGCTGCTGGCGTTTATCCTAACCCAGTTCCACATGCACATGTCGTTACCACGACCACGCACAAAACATTGGCTGGCCCACGTGGCGGTTTGATCTTGGCGAAAGGCGGTGATGAAGATCTGTACAAGAAACTGAACTCTTCTGTTTTCCCTGGTAACCAGGGTGGCCCATTGATGCATGTTATTGCCGGTAAAGCGGTAGCATTGAAAGAAGCCATGGAGCCTGAGTTCAAAATTTACCAGCAACAAGTAGTTAACAATGCCAAAGCGATGGTGTCAGTGTTCCAGGAGCGCGGCTATAAAGTGGTTTCTGGTGGTACTGAGAACCACCTGTTCCTGTTGGATCTGGTGGATAAAGAGATCACCGGTAAAGACGCCGATGCCGCTTTGGGCCGTGCGAATATTACCGTGAACAAAAACAGCGTACCTAATGATCCAAGAAGTCCGTTTGTGACTTCAGGCGTGCGTATCGGTAGCCCAGCGATTACCCGCCGTGGCTTCAAAGAAGCGGAATCTCGCGAACTGGCTGGCTGGATGTGTGATGTGTTGGATAACATCAACGATGAAGCAACCATTGAGCGCGTGAAACAGAAAGTACTGGCTATCTGCGCCCGCTTACCGGTTTACGCATAATATTGCTGGATATCGTTAAGCTGTAATGAAAACCCGCGAATGCGGGTTTTTTTATATCTGATATTGATATCTGTAGCGTGAATGTAACGATGCGATAGCGGCCGCGCAATCTGTTGTTACTTTGTAAATTACCCTATTTAAATGTGAAGCTCATCTCAAACTGTATGTTTGCATAATTACAACGTTGCCAGCGGAAGAGGCCTCTGTCACAGTATCGGGCTGAGCCTGGAGGGATTCATGGTATTGCAATCAACACGTTGGCTGTCGCTCAGCTATTTCACCTATTTTTTTTCTTATGGCATTTTCCTGCCTTTTTGGGGCATCTGGTTACAAGGGGAAGGCATTCCACCGGAAACCATTGGTATCTTGCTGGGTGCCGGTTTAATCTCCCGTTTCCTTGGCAGTCTGATCATTGCCCCCAGCGTCAAAGATCCTTCTCATCTGGTGACAGCAATCCGAATTTTGGCACTACTGACATTGGCCTTTGCGGTGGGTTTTTGGTTTGGTAATGGTTGGGCCTGGTTGATGGTGGTTATTGCGGGTTTTAACCTGTTTTTTGGCCCACTAGTGCCACTGACCGATGCGTTGGCAGCCACCTGGCAGAAACAGATAACCATGGATTACGGCAAGGTCCGGCTGTGGGGGTCACTGGCTTTTGTTATCGGTTCGGCATTGACCGGTAAGCTGGTCTCTGTTTGGGGCCACACGGCTATTCTCTATAGCCTGACTTTCGGTATCGCCGCCATGTTACTCGGGGCGCTCCTCAAACCCAGTATTATGCCGCAGGGTGAGATTAAACATCGTAATGTTGTCGCCACCCACTGGAAAGTATTACTGTCTGAGCCACAGGTCTGGCGTTTTTTACTCTGCGTGACCCTATTACAAGGTGCGCATGCCGGTTATTACAGTTTTAGCTCTATTTACTGGAAAGATGCTGGTTATTCCGCCGCCACCATTGGTTATTTATGGTCGTTGGGCGTGGTCGCTGAGATTCTGGTGTTCGCATTTAGCAATGTACTATTTCGCCGCTGGACTGCCCGCAGCTTATTACTGCTTTCGGCGATCACCGGGATAGTGCGCTGGAGCTTAATGGCATCAACCACCGAATTGCCGTGGTTGATCTTGATTCAGATTTTACATTGTGGCTCGTTTACTGTCTGCCACTTGGCAGCCATGCGTTTTATTGCCGCGCGACGTGGGCCGGATGTGATCCGTTTACAGTCAGTTTATTCTGCACTGGCGATGGGCGGGGGAATTGCGGTCATGACGGTGATCTCCGGTTTCCTGTTTGAGCATTATCAGGGAGGGGTGTTCTGGGTTATGGCATTGATTGTGATCCCGGCACTGTTTATTCGCCCTCGGGTAGTGCCGAGTCAGCCAGAGTCTGCCAGTTAAGGCAGCTCCAACACACTGCGTAACTGCTTGTTTTGTTGCTCAGTGAGCGGTAGTAGTACCTGAATCAGCGGGGGCGTTGATTCAGGTTGCCGTACGGCATACGGTGTGAGCACCACAGTAGTACCGGGCGGGGCACCCGATTGCAGATAAACGTCGTGGGGCAAATATTTAATATGTAATGGCAGTAAGGTTAACTCACGTACCTGCTGTTCCACTTGCTCTTCCAATTCTGGGTTATTCCGCGTCAGCAGTAAAATCTGCTTTTCCTGTAATGCATTTTCCTGCATCAGCCAGGCACCAAAGCTAATGGCAATCAGACCGACTTCGTCGACAGAAAATTGAATCTGATATTCCTGTTCAAAAGTAGCCAGCGCCTGTCGCGTGGTTCGTAACAGCCGCGGGTATTTTTGGATAACTTCTTCCAACAAAGAATTATCAATCCCGATATTGAAATAACAGCGCTCAATTGCGGGAGCGAGATGGGCAAAAAGTTGGCTGATAAGTGCTTCATTGCTACTGAGTGTCATCCCCGAAAGTTGCTGAAAATGCGTGATCAATTGGTGAATGGCGTTGATTAGACGGGCATCTTCCGCTGATTGAGTGCTGTGATAGCTGTGTGCTTTAATCATCGTTAGCATCAGAATCAGCATATCCCGTTCAACTCTATTCAGCGCATGACCTAATAACGGATTAAATGAATCAAACAAGCTGTCAGCCGCCGCCAGTGCGGGTTTGCATTCTAACCACTGTTGCTGAGTGGGTGATAATTCCGGCAACACCTGCTGTCGATTTTCCCAAGCACAATAAGCCAAATACAGTTGTAAAAACTGACGGTCTTTTTCATTTAACTGTCGACTGAGATGGGGTTCACATTGGCTGATTATCTGTGGCAGATGCTGCGATAGCACCGTGTTATCCCATGACAAAGCCTGATACAGGTGGGGAGCAAACTGGTTCTCAACGAAATGCGGGCAATAGCGTAACCCACGCCGTAGCCAATGAATTAGGCACAGCCTTTTATCAAGATGGCTACCGTGAATCAGACAACTATCGTCACTATCGGCGCTAAGCTGCAAATGGTAGAAACGCTGGATTTCATTAGCAACCTCGGTTATATCTTGCCGGGTAGTCGCTAGCCCGACGCCATTGAATTGGCTGATGGTGTCCAGTTGTACCTTGTGTGCAGGCATGAATAGCATCAGCACCATATGGCAGCGTCGTTGTTGACCGGATAGCGGTTGATCGGATAACTGGGGCACAGAGGGAGTGTCCAAGCTCATATAACCTTCCGTGATGAATGTGTTGTTGTTTATCAGGCTTAAGCATAGCAAAAGAGATTCTATTCGGTTTAGTGGGGCTCTGGGCTTTTACATCGACTTATAACTTACATCACAGTTTTCCCCGCAGTGCTTGAGCTATAGGGTCGTTAGCTGACTGCCTGCCGGTAACACCAATGACTTTTGGCACATCATAAAATATCTAAGGATTGATTAATGTGTGATATGTTATACTATAACAATATGATGGTTAAACGACTGATAGCTTTGCTGCTGGCGGGGGGGATTTTTGTTTATAGCCAGTTGGCGCAGGCCCATCCGCACAGTTTTATTGATATGGATGCCACTTTCGTTAGCGATAAACAGATGCTGGTGGGGATGAAAATGGTATGGACTATGGATGAAATCACATCTGCCGATCTGTTATATGATGCAGAAAATGCCAAAAGTGACTCTGAAATCTGGAAAAAACTGGCGGCTGAAGTGATGGCTAATGTGCTGGGGCAGCATTATTTCACCGATATTTATCGTGACGGTAAACCGGTGAAATATAAAAACTTACCAACAGAGTATCACTTATCCCGCAAGGGGCATCAGGCAGTTTTAGAGTTTATTTTGCCACTGGCAGAACCCCAACCGTTGGCGGGGAAGCCTTTCATCATCTCCACTTACGACCCGACCTATTTTGTTGACATGACCTATGCGGGCAACAAGGCGGTAAGGTTATCAACTGACATGGATAAAAGTTGCCAGTTAACCTTATTTACCCCAGATCCCAATGCTTCGTTACAAGCGTATGCATTATCGTTGGATAAAAGTGATTCGCCAGGAGAAGACATGGAACTAGGAAAACAGTTTGCACAGCGGGTTACCGTACAATGTCAGTAGGTATCACGGCAGTTTCACGCCCCCGGCACTGGCTGATAAATTTATGGCCGCTAATACTGTTTTTACTGATCTTAGCCGGTGCAGCCCAGCTGGCATGGCTTTATTGGCCTGAGATGCTTTTCAAAACAGTCGTTTGGCAGAAAAGCATGCATCAGCAGATGGCCCAATTACTGCAACAAGTTAAAGCTAATCCCCATCAGACCGGTTTTACATTGATGATGTTTAGCCTGATTTATGGCGTATTGCATGCAATGGGGCCGGGGCATGGCAAAGTGGTGATTGTCACTTATTTGGCGACCCATCCGGCACAATTAAAAGAGAGTCTGAAGCTAACTTTTGCCGCCTCACTATTGCAAGGTGGTGTGGCTATCTTGTTGGTAACGTTACTGCTGGGTGTTTTACAACTCTCATCACGGTATTTGCATCAAAGCAGTTTCTGGTTGGAGAAGGGCAGTTTTCTGCTGGTTATCGCACTGGGGGTTTTGCTGTGTTTACGGGCCTTAAAGCGTCTTTATCAGCAGATTAAACTGCTCAAACCGCAAAAAGTCAGCATCCAACGTATACAACCGTTGCCTGCCAACCATGTTCATAGTGACCATTGTGGTTGTGGGCATCGCCATCTCCCTAGTGCTCAAGAGCTACAAGCTGGTGATGACTGGCGCACTCGTCTGGCGATTGTTCTGGCGATGGGGATGCGGCCCTGTTCCGGCGCGATTATGGTGCTGTTATTTGCCAAAGTGATCGGCGTCTACGGGTGGGGGATTTTGTCAGCGATAGCGATGGCAATCGGAACATCCCTGACCATTTCGCTACTGGCGCTGTTTGTCCATTATGCGCGGCGTCTGGCGGTGTACTTAAGCCGTAATCGTGCACCGGTAGCCTGGGGGGCTATTGCGTGGTCTACTCTGGCATTAACCGGCGGGATTATTCTGCTGTTTGCCGGTGTGCTGCTCTATCTTTCTAGTCAGCCGGAGTTTATCGGCGGCATACGGCCCTTTGGCCGCTAAAGTTAACAATGAAAAAAGCCAGTCAGGATTAGCCGACTGGCTTTTTTTATATGGCTGGATGCGTATATACCCTATAGATTTCAAGGTGTAGGAAGGCGGCAAACAAGAGAACCCCGATGAGCTTACTCGAGTAAGTGATTCGGGTGAACGAGAGCAGCCAACACACCTGCAATTTGAAAGATGACGGGTATATGATATTAACGTTTCAATGCATCACTAATCTCATCGCTCATCGCTTGAACGATAGATTTAACAATACGTGGATTACCGGCTACGATATTGCCAGAACTGAAATGGTTATGACCGCCAGCAAAGTCAGTCACGATACCGCCAGACTCACGTACCAACAGTTCGCCACCAGCAAAATCCCATGGCTTCAGACCAATCTCAAAGAAACCGTCAACACGGCCAGCGGCCACATAAGCCAGATCCAGCGCCGCTGAACCGGTGCGACGAAAATCTGCACACTGTTCAAACAGTTTACCCACCACGCGCAGATAAGCTGGCGCATGTTGTTTTACTTTGAATGGGAAGCCGGTCGCCAGAATAGTGCCGTCTAAATCTTTAGCATTGGTGCCGCGCAGACGATAACCGTTTAATTGCGCGCCCTGACCACGGGTGGCTGTAAACAATTCGTTACGCATTGGGTCATAAACGACTGCCACTTCGGTACGGCCTTTGATGCGTACAGCGATAGAAACAGCGAAATGAGGGAGGCGTTTGATGAAGTTGGTAGTGCCATCCAGTGGATCAATAACCCATTGTACATCATCGTCTTCACCAACCAACTCACCGCACTCTTCACCAATAATGGTGTGTTTTGGGTAAGATTTACGGATGACCTCGACAATCAGGCGCTCTGCATCACGGTCTACATTAGTAACAAAGTCGTTAGTCCCTTTCTGGCTCGCTTCGACAGCGTCCGGGGTTTCATAATTTTTGGCAATCAGGTTACCGGCCTTACGCGCAGCGCGTATGGCGATAGTCAGCATCGGATGCATGGGTATCTTCCACTAGGATGTTAAAGAACGAGAAACGGGGCGCAGTATAGCAGGGGTTCTGATAAATGCCTATACCCGTCACCCTTCAAGATGCAGAGGTGTTGGCTGCCCTTATTTGCCCTGGTCACTTAGTTATCTAAGCTCCCAGGGACTCACTCGGTTGCCGCCTGCCTGCAACTCGAAGTAGCTTGGGTATATGTCTGTGTTAAGATATGGCGATTCCCCGTTATCTTCAGAGTTTGTATGCTACACAATATTCGTATCGTTTTGGTCGAAACCTCGCACACCGGCAATATGGGTTCAACAGCCAGAGCCATGAAAACCATGGGATTAACCAACTTGTATCTGGTTAACCCTTTAGTCAAACCCGATTCGCAGGCGATTGCGCTATCTGCCGGCGCCAGTGATGTCATTGGTAATGCTACTATTGTCGATACTTTAGATGAAGCATTGGCTGGGTGTAGTCTGGTTGTCGGTACCAGTGCCCGTTCACGCACCTTGCCTTGGCCAATGTTAGAGCCGCGTGAATGTGGTGTGCGCAGCGCCCACGAAGCAGAACATGCTCCGGTTGCATTGGTATTTGGCCGCGAGCGGGTAGGGCTGACGAATGATGAACTACAGAAATGCCATTATCATGTGGCGATCCCGGCAAACCCCGAATACAGTTCATTAAATTTGGCGATGGCGGTACAAATTTTAGCCTATGAAGTGCGGGTAGCATTCCTTGATCGCCAGCCGGCTGCGGCACCGGTAATAGAAGAAGAGGAAGCTCCTTATCCTTTGGTAGATGATCTGGAGCGCTTTTATCTGCATTTGGAGCAGGTGTTATCCCATACTGGTTTTATCCGACAGGCACATCCAGGCCAGATTATGAGTAAATTGCGCCGTCTGTTTACCCGTGCACGCCCAGAGGCTCAAGAGCTAAATATCTTGCGCGGTATGCTGACATCCATTGAAAAACAGGATAAATACCCACAGCATGATGCGGGTGAAAGTGCGTTAGATAACAAAAAATAAGGTTTTATATCAATTGGTTATTATTAAAATCCTGCCATATTATTCAAAATGGAATAGGTTAATAATACTTGAGTAAATTACTAGGTTAAATAGTTGACTAAAACAGTCAAGAATGTCAGAATTCTGGCTTGTTTTCACCAACAGGTAATTTTAGCTATGAGACTGACATCCAAAGGCCGTTATGCCGTGACCGCCATGCTTGATGTGGCATTACATTCCCAGGACGGGCCAGTTCCTCTGGCAGATATTTCTGAACGCCAAGGGATCTCATTATCCTATTTGGAACAACTGTTTTCACGGTTACGCAAAAATGGCTTAGTTGCCAGCGTTCGTGGTCCAGGTGGCGGTTACCTGCTGGGCAAAGATGCATCAGCAATCGCGGTAGGTGCAGTAATCACCGCCGTAGACGAATCTGTCGATGCTACCCGTTGTCAGGGTAAAGAAGGCTGTCAGGGCGGTGATCGTTGCCTGACTCACACCTTGTGGCGTGATCTGAGTGAGCGCATCAGCAGCTTCCTCAACAATATTACGCTGGCAGAGCTGGTGAATAACCAAGATATCCTAGAGGTTGCGGATCGTCAGAATAACGATACGCGCCGTACGGCTAATGGCCGACCGCAAGAGACGATTAACGTCAATCTGCGCGCATAAGCAGAATCTGCGGAATTTTACGTTTTGGAAGTGATGTACGGAGCATAAGAGCAATGACCGAATCAAAAATAAAGACACCGATCTATCTGGATTATGCAGCAACCACCCCGGTAGACCCTCGTGTCGCTGAAAAAATGATGCAGTATCTGACTCTGGACGGTATTTTCGGTAACCCCGCCTCGCGTTCTCATAAGTTCGGTTGGCAGGCAGAAGAAGCCGTTGATATTGCACGTAATGATATTGCTGCTCTGGTAGGTGCTGACCCTCGTGAGATTGTCTTCACCTCCGGTGCAACTGAGTCTGATAACCTCGCAATAAAAGGTGCGGCTAATTTCTATCAAAAGAAAGGCAAGCACATCATCACCTGTAAAACCGAACATAAAGCGGTGCTGGATACCTGTCGTCAACTGGAGCGTGAAGGCTTCGACGTGACTTATCTGGCACCACAGTCAAACGGTATTATCGACCTGAAACAGCTTGAAGCGGCCATGCGTGAAGACACCATTTTGGTCTCTATCATGCACGTGAATAATGAAATCGGTGTGGTGCAGGATATCGCTGAAATCGGCGAAATGTGCCGCAGTCGCGGGATCATTTTCCACGTCGATGCAACGCAAAGTGTTGGTAAATTACCGATTGATCTGAGCAAACTGAAAGTTGATTTGATGTCCTTCTCAGCCCATAAAGTTTATGGTCCGATGGGCATTGGCGCGCTGTTTGTTCGCCGTAAACCACGCATTCGCATCGAAGCACAACAGCACGGTGGTGGTCATGAGCGTGGTATGCGCTCAGGCACCTTGCCAGTCCATCAGATAGCCGGTATGGGTGAAGCTTACCGTATCGCCAAAGAAGAGATGGAAAGCGAAGCTGCGCGTCTGCGCTCACTGCGCCTGCGTTTGTGGAATGGTTTGAAAGATATCGAAGAAGTTTACCTGAATGGCGATTTAGAGAATGGCGCACCTGGCATTCTGAACATTAGCTTCAACTATGTTGAAGGTGAGTCGCTGATCATGGCACTGAAAGATCTGGCTGTTTCATCAGGTTCAGCCTGTACCTCCGCGAGTCTGGAACCTTCTTATGTGTTGCGTGCGTTGGGGATGAACGACGAACTGGCTCACAGTTCAATTCGTTTCTCTCTGGGGCGTTTCACCACTCAAGAAGAGGTAGACTACGCCATTGCACTGGTGCGTAAATCTATTGGCCGTCTGCGTGATTTGTCCCCGTTATGGGATATGTTCAAACAGGGCGTGGATATCAGCAGCATTGAATGGTCTCACCATTAATTCCAGACTTTAAGACTCAGGAGTAATCACATGGCTTACAGCGAAAAAGTAATCGATCATTACGAAAATCCACGCAACGTCGGTTCATTCGACAACGCAGACCCTACTATTGGTAGTGGCATGGTTGGCGCACCCGCTTGTGGTGATGTCATGAAATTGCAGATCAAAGTCAACGAAGCCGGTATTATTGAAGATGCTCGTTTCAAGACTTATGGTTGCGGTTCAGCCATTGCTTCCAGCTCTCTGGTAACTGAATGGATGAAGGGCAAATCTCTCGATCAGGCTGAAGCGATCAAAAATACTCAAATCGCTGAAGAACTGGAGTTACCGCCAGTCAAAATTCACTGCTCGATTCTGGCAGAAGATGCCATTAAAGCAGCTATCGCCGACTACAAAAGCAAACATACTGCCAAGTAGTTGTAACATAGGTTATCAATTGTTAGCAGAGTTGAGGAAGGTGTATGTCGATATCAATCAGCGACAGTGCTGCACAACGGGTCAGTGCCTTTTTAAATCACCGTGGTAAAGGCTTGGGTCTGCGCTTGGGCGTAAGGACATCGGGCTGCTCTGGTATGGCATATGTACTCGAATTTGTTGATGAAATGAACGACGATGACGTCATTTTTGAAGACAAAGGTGTGAAAGTGATCATCGACGGCAAAAGCATGGTCTATCTTGATGGCACCGAATTAGATTTCGTCAAGGAAGGGCTGAACGAAGGCTTTAAGTTTAACAATCCGAATGTCTCAAGTGAGTGCGGATGTGGTGAAAGCTTTAACGTCTGACTCCTGTTTTTGTTTCTACCTCAGGCACTTGTGCTTCATACAGCTCTCTTGCATAACAAGAGGGCTGTATAATATTTGCTAAGTCATCACTATATTCCAGAGCATGCTATGGATTACTTCACATTGTTCGGGCTGCCGCCCCGCTATCTGGTTGACGGCAACCAACTCACTACCCGCTATCAGGAATTACAACGTCAATTCCACCCTGACCGTTTTGCTAACCAGCCTGAACGCGAGCGTTTAGCCTCGTTGCAACAAGCCGCAACCATCAATGACGCTTACCAAACCCTCAAGCATCCGTTAAAACGTGCCGAGTATATGTTATCTTTGCAGGGTTTTGATTTAGGCAATGAACAGCACACCATGCGTGATACTGCGTTTCTGATAGAGCAGTTGGAACTGCGTGAAGAGCTTGATGAGATTGAACGCAAACCCGATGCTGAAACGCAGCTTGCTGCATTCGGTAGCCGCTTAGCATTGATGACACAAACGCGCAGTCAGCAAATGGTGGAGCAACTGGATAAGCAACAGTGGGAACTGGCGGCTGATACTGTGCGTAAATTGCGTTTTTTGGATAAGTTACAACAGCAGGTTGAACAACTTGAAGAGCGCCTGTTTGATGACTTTTCCTGAGTGCCTGATAAGGTAATGAAATTGTATCTAATTGATAAGAATAAATAAAATTCAATTTATTGATGACTGCAATGCCCAGCTACTTCTTATTAGGGCGCGTCACTAACGTTTTTATATGCTCTAAATAATTCGAGTTGCAGGAAGGCGGCAAGTGAATGAGTCCCGATGAATTGACGGGTGTCAATGATTCCGGTGACAAATCTGCCGGGAGCAGATTTGAACGCTGCTCGCAGCGGCCTCGTAGAGGCGAGGCCTATGGATGGGCCGAGTAACGAACGTAGCCAACGAATATGCAGCTTGAAGTATGACGAGTATAGATTGATGGAAGCTCAACATGGCCTTATTACAAATTAGTGAGCCTGGTTTAACTGCGCAGCCGCATCAACGTCGGCTGGCCGCAGGCATAGACTTAGGTACGACCAATTCATTGGTCGCCACCGTGCGTAGCGGTAAAGCACAAACGCTGGTTGATGAGCAACAGCGGGATCTTTTGCCCTCAGTGGTTCATTATCAAGCAAATAGTATTGATGTTGGTTGGAATGCCCGCAATTTGGCGGCATTGGACCCAGTCAATACCATCAGTTCAATTAAACGTATGATAGGTCGCTCTTTGGCAGATATCGTACAGCGCTATCCTAATCTGCCTTACCAATTCCAGCCCAGCGAAAATGGCTTGCCGATGATCCAGACTGCCAGCGGGTTGGTGAATCCGATCCAGGTGTCTGCTGATATTCTTAAAGTATTGTCTGCACGTGCCCAAGCGGCACTGAGTGGTGATCTGGATGGTGTCGTGATCACTGTGCCGGCGTATTTTGATGACGCTCAGCGTCAGGGTACCAAAGATGCGGCACGTCTGGCGGGGCTACATGTATTACGTCTGCTTAATGAGCCGACCGCAGCGGCAATTGCCTATGGCCTGGATTCAGGTCAGGAAGGGGTGATTGCCGTTTATGATCTTGGCGGTGGCACCTTTGATATCTCTATTTTGCGTTTGAGCCGTGGTGTGTTCGAAGTGTTGGCAACCGGTGGTGATTCTGCCCTGGGGGGCGATGACTTTGACCATCTATTAGCCGATTGGCTGCGTGAACGAGCAGGTATTGACTCCCGTGATGATCATGGTATTCAGCGGCAATTACTTGATGCAGCGATCGCGGCTAAAATCGCGTTGAGTGACGCCGAGGTTGTAGATGTCTCTGTTGCTGGCTGGCAGGGGCAAATAACCCGTGGGCAGTTTGAATCGCTGATTGCAGCGTTAATCAAACGGACATTAATGTCTTGTCGCCGTGCGTTGAAAGATGCCGCAGTGACTCCTGATGAGGTGCTGGAAGTGGTGATGGTTGGTGGTTCAACCCGTGTGCCGCTGGTGCGTGAGCAAGTCGGGCAATTCTTTGGCCGCACGCCGCTAACCTCGATTGATCCCGATAAAGTTGTGGCAATCGGTGCCGCCATCCAGGCCGATATTTTAGTGGGTAATAAGCCCGATAGTGACATGCTGCTGCTTGACGTTATCCCGCTCTCATTGGGGCTGGAAACCATGGGCGGCCTGGTGGAAAAAGTTATTCCGCGCAATACCACTATTCCAGTGGCCCGCGCGCAGGAGTTCACCACCTTTAAAGATGGGCAGAGTGGGATGAACATCCATGTGCTGCAAGGCGAGCGTGAATTGGTGCAAGATTGTCGTTCATTAGCCCGCTTTACCTTGCGTGGCCTACCGCCACTCCCTGCAGGTGGTGCGCATATTCGTGTTACTTTCCAGGTAGATGCTGACGGTTTATTGAGTGTTACCGCGATGGAGAAGTCCACCGGTGTTGAGGCATCGATTCAGGTTAAGCCATCCTATGGACTATCTGATGATGAAATTGCCAATATGATTAAAGATTCGATGGCGAATGCGCAAAGTGATGTCAGTGCGCGTAAGTTAGCGGAACAACAGGTCGAAGCATCCCGTGTGCTGGAGAGTTTACAAGGCGCATTGGCAGAAGATGCAGCATTACTCAGTGAGCAAGAAAGTACCGCTATCGCTCAGGCGATGGCCTTATTACAGCAGCAGATGCAGGGTAACGACCCACACGCAATCGAAGCTGCGATCAAAGCGTTAGATGCGCAAACGCAAGATTTTGCTGCGCGCCGGATGGATGCTTCCATTCGCCGTGCGTTGGCTGGTCATTCAGTGGATGAGGTTTAATCATGCCCAAAATAGTATTTCTGCCCCATAAAGACCTTTGCCCGGATGGTGCAGTACTGGAAGCAACCCAAGGTGAGACGATACTCGACGTTGCCTTGCGCAATGGGATCGATATTGAGCATGCCTGTGAGAAATCCTGTGCCTGCACCACCTGCCACTGCGTGGTGCGTGAAGGGTTCGATTCCTTACCAGAAAGCAGTGAGTTGGAAGATGATATGTTGGATAAAGCCTGGGGTCTGGAGCCGGAGAGTCGCCTGAGCTGCCAAGCCAGAGTGACCGACGAAGACTTGGTAGTTGAGATCCCGCGTTATACCATTAACCATGCGCGGGAGCATTGATATGGGCTTAACGTGGCAAGATACTCGGGAAATCGGTGAAGCACTCTACGACAGATTCCCGGATACCGATCCGAAAACTGTGCGTTTTACCGATATGCATCAATGGATTTGCTCTCTGGAAGATTTTGACGACGATCCGCAGAAATCGAATGAAAAAGTGCTAGAGGCCATTCTATTAGTGTGGTTGGATGAGTTTGAGTGAGTATCGTAGGGTCGCGAAAGCGGCCTTTTTTGTACCTGATCTGATACCTTATACAAAGAAATATTATTGGGTCCGCCGCAGTCAACACAGGGCTGCGTATAACTAGCTGAATAACAGCAAAAAATAATAACGAGGTAATAATGACAACAGAATTGATGCAAGTATCCCTGTCGCATAATCCGGCAGATGCCCGTTGGGGCGAGAAAGCGCTGTTGAGTACCGATGCTGAAGGGATGACTATCCACCTGACGGACAACGGTCAATTAGGTGCGATTCAACGTGCTGCGCGCAAAATAGATGGGCAGGGAATTAAGCACATAAAACTGGCTGGCGAGGGCTGGGGGTTGGAGCAAAGTTGGGCATTTTGGCAAGGGTTCCGTGGGCCAAAAGGTCAGCGCAGCGTGGAGTGGGCAGAACTGCCAGAGAACGAAAAAACTGAACTGAAACAACGCATAAAAATTATCGATTGGGTGCGCGACACGATCAACGCACCGGCGGAAGACTTAGGTCCAGAGCAATTGGCTAAAAATGCCATTGATTTGATGTGTGCCGTCTCGTGCGATGCGGTCAGTTACCGTATTACCAAAGGCGAAGATCTACGCGAGCAGGGTTATGCTGGGATCTATACCGTGGGTCGTGGATCTGATCGTGCACCGGTATTGCTGGCCTTGGATTATAACCCAACCGGTAATCCTGATGCGCCGGTAATGGCCTGTCTGGTAGGTAAAGGAATTACATTTGATTCCGGCGGTTACAGCCTGAAGCAGAGTGCGTTCATGGACTCGATGAAATCCGATATGGGCGGTGCAGCCACCGTGACGGGAGCCTTGGCCCTGGCGGCGGCGCGTGGCTTGAAACAGCGTGTGAAGTTGTATCTGTGTTGTGCCGACAATATGGTTAGCGGTAATGCCTTTAAACTGGGTGATATTATCCGTTACCGCAATGGTAAAACTGTAGAAATCATGAATACCGATGCTGAAGGGCGTCTGGTACTGGCTGATGGCCTGATTGATGCCGCTGAACAAAACGCACCGCTGATTATAGATGCTGCCACTTTAACCGGTGCGGCCAAAACGGCATTGGGTAACGACTACCATGCTCTGTTCAGCTTTGATGATGAACTGGCACAAGCGCTGCTGAACAGCGCGCAAAGTGAACATGAACCTTTCTGGCGTTTACCGCTGGCGGAATTCCATCGCAGCCAGTTGCCATCTAACTTTGCTGAATTGAATAATGTGGCGGGCGCTGCCTACAGTGCGGGTGCCAGTACTGCCGCCGCATTCCTGTCGCATTTTGTGAAAAACTACCAACAAGGTTGGCTCCATATTGACTGCTCTGCCACTTACCGTAAAAGTGCGGTTGAACAATGGTCTGCCGGTGCTACAGGTTTAGGTGTTCGTACCATTGCTAATTTGTTGTTGGCGAAAGCAAAACAGTAAGTTTGGTGAATGAAGGGGCTAGCACACCCACGGGCACTCCGGCGGCTCATGCCGCTACGACCCGAACGGCGCGCTTCCCCTTCGTTTGGCTTTGTAAGCTACTAATGGGGCGCATTTACGTCCCTTTGTTCGATCTGCTTGACGTTTTTCGGAGTACAAGATGAGTTTGCTACAACCACCTGCCGATGATAACCATGATCACCACCATGATGAGGACCAGAGTCTGGAGTCGTTGCTAAAATTGGCGGCAACTGAGTCAATTTATCGCACTGCTTTTTTCCGCACGTTACTGGACGCCACGGTGTTAGTGCTGGTGGCCGGCTCAGAACCGGGCGGTGAGGATAGCGAGATGACCTTCACTGCGGGCAATGGGGTCAATATTCTGCATTGGGAAAAGCAGGATGGTGAATCAGTTATTCCTTTCTTCAGTTCGCCAGAAGTATTGCAACAGGCGCTGAGCCAGGCTGAGGATGAGCAAACTGACCTCGAAAAGCAGCCTTTTGTTGCTATGCCAGTACGAGTGTTATTTGAAATGACACAGGGTGCACATCTGTTCCTGAACCCGAAATCAGAACATGGCAAAGAGTTTTGGCCGCAAGAAGTGGCGATGCTATTGGAAAATGGCGGTTTAGCCCAACCGGCTGAAATGATGGTGGATAAAGAGAGCCAAATCTTGTTGGGCCAGCCGGAAGAGTATCCGGCGGCGATGGTTGATGCGTTGATCCAACTGTTCAGCCAGCGCAAACCGGTGCGGCGTGCTTTTCTAGCATTGATGCATGATAAAAGTGTGGATGAGCAAGCTAACTTACTGATTGGGTTAGAAGTGGATGGTTCGCCCGAAGAGATAGACCAGCTAATTCAGGAAGCGGGCAATGTGGCCAGTGACCATGCACCGGATGATCGCCCGGTCGATTTCTGTCTGGTTAATGAGAAAGAGCGTGGGGTAAGCCACTATCTGATGACCCATACGCAGGCGTTTTATCAGCGCCGCTGGGGCAGTTGGCTGAGAAATGTGATTCCCTCGACCAGCCATTAACTCGCTGTTGGCGGGTCAGGTTAGCTAGATATAGGAAAGGGAGCCGTAACAGGCTCCCTTTTTTGACACACCATTCTCATTGCTACATGAAGAACTTAACGTGTTATTTAGAAGGTGTAAGCAACGCCCATATTAATGGTCATTGGGGTCGCAATGTTTTTACCTTTAGAGACTTTCACTTCAGAACCGATTGACAGGTTAGAGGTCAGGTTTACATTGACCCCCACACCTGCGTTAGCTCGGGTCCCTTTCAGGCTGTTATCAAACATTTCGTTGTTAACCATCACCTTGTTGCTGGCCATCAGGTCATGATCCACTGAGAAGATAGCGTAAGGCTTAATTTCAGTACCACCATTCAACACAAAGCGATAACCGGTGTTCATCCCCAAAGTACTAGTGGTAGAACGTGCGCCTTGGCTCTGTGCTTCCATGCCGTTAGACAGTTGGTACTGGCTCTTGCCGGAGCTAAAGGTGTTCAGCGCGACATAAGGAGAGATATACATCTCATTGATATTGATATGTTTACCTACCTTCATGGCCAGACCCAGACCGGAGAAGTTAGTATTGCCGGTGGCGCTGCCGCCTTTAGCAGTCACACTGAGGTTCTGTTTAAACTGGTTAGTTTTCAGCACACCATTAATGTAATAACCGCTGTTAGCCAAATATTGCGCGTAAGCACCCAATGAGTTGCTTTCCACACTGCCGCTGCTCTGGTAATCAGATTTGATATTTGAGCTGCTGTAGCTGGCGAAGCTACCGATACTGAATACGGCATTACCTAAATCAATGGCTTTATCGCCACCTAAAGTCATGCCATTCAACTTCTGGTTGAAGTTGGCTGCTGTGCCTTTCACGTTATAGCTGTCGTTCAGGTAAGTGAGCCACACACCGCTTTCGTTAGCTGACGAACTTTGCTTATCCAAACGATTCTGAATTGAACTTAACTCAGCATTAAAGATAACCGGCATGGTATTGGCGACAGCCAGCACACCAGCGGTGCTTGGTGTCAGAGCTGCTTTATCGGCTACCAGTTTGAAGCCGCCTTGACCATTACTGACTAGGTTGTGCTTATAGTTACCCAGATCTACCGGGCCATTAGCCAGTGCAAAGCGCGCGTTATTGGTACCCTGTACATCAACGACATTCAGGTTAGCCGGAGCAACACCGCTGGCATCGATCTGAACGTTGAAATCACCATTGGCATCACCCGTTACATTCAGTGGTGCCGTGGTATGGCTGTGCAGGGCTGAACCTAAGTTAAAGCTACCGTTACCTGCCAATGAGTTCATGGTCAGTTGCGCTTTTGTTTGGCTCATATCGATAGAGCCGCCCGCTAGCGTGACATCTTTAAAGGCGAATTTAGCGGGTTTGCCATTCATGGCGCTAAAGGCCGCACGGGAAGTTGGGTGTAGCCTGACATAAGGTGCATCTTCGGCCACCAGCACCATGTTACCGGCTAAATTCAGGTCTGCATTCTGGGTTACTGCACCGTCATGGACGCTCAGGAAGCTGCCTTGGTTGGCATCAATAGTCCCTTCGACTGCGGCAGTTTGGGTGAAAATGGTGGTACCGCCATTTAACTCCGCGTCTTTCAGCGAACTGTAGATCAGCGCATAACCGTCTTCAACCAATATCTTATTGGCTTGCATGCGCGACTTAAGCTTCAAGATACCGCCGTTTACCGTGGTGTTGTCAGCTTTCGCATCGCCAATAACGGTGAATTCTGCACCGTTATTAACCGTGGTATAATGGGCGCTTGCGCTACCAGCAAGCTCGAAATGACTGTTATTCAGTTCGGTATGCTCGGCCGTGGCACCATCGTTAACAATGAACTTGCCGCCATTAACCGTCGTATACTCTGCTGTGGCACCGCTCGCCAAAGTGAAGGTACCGTTCTCAAGTGTGGTTTTATAAGCACTCGCCTTGTCATTAACCGCGAATTCGCCATCATTGATAGTCGTACGTATCGCTCCCGCACCAGCTTCAACGGTGAAAACACCGCCATTCAGCGTGGTATCTGCTGCGATAGCTTGGCTTTGCAGGGTTAAGTTCCCACCGTTGATGATGGCTTTAGAAATAACAGCTTTATCTTTGGCAGTAATGTCACCTTCACTGACCATATCACTGACAAAAGAATAATCTCCCGCTGTAACCTGGCCGCCTTTGGCAACAATAGCCCCTTCTGATTTGGCTCGTTCAGTCTCACTTATCCCTTTAAGGCTCAACTGACCTTCTGCACCAATATTGGTATTTTTATCCGTACCACCGTTATTTTCCATAATGCCTTTGGTGATAACAGTACTATTTGCCAACGCGCCAAGCGCCAACGTTACGGTGCCATCTTCGCTAATCACGCTGTTAATGATTTCGCCGTCTTTTTCCACATTTTGTGTGCCGCCTGATACTTGGGTATCGACTGCAAAGGTTCCGGTAGCGACGGTTTGCTGCTCAGTGCTGGCAATTTTTTGCTCAAATGCAGGTATATCAATAGTCGTAGTCGTTACTGTCTCTAAATTAGCTAATGCTGCTGCCGCATTGTTCATTTCTGTGGCGCTGGTGGCGAGCTTATCCGCAGCGTCAGTTTTAATCTTATTGGCAGCAGTAACCTTAAGCTCAATGTTATTAAAATCAGCGTCGGCAGACTGATGTTTCTTGGTTGCGTCATCAGCTACCTGCTGTGCTGCCGCTGCATTTTTGATGGCCTTTTGCGCGGCTTCAGCCTCAGTTTTTTTGTCCACAGGCGTGCTTGTATCATCAATCAGTTTTTGTAGCTCGTTGACGAGATCTGGTGTCTTATCATCCCAGGCTGCATTGACAGCTTTAATTGCCGTGGTTTTTTCAGTATCAAGTTGTTTTAAGTTATCTTCAGCTTGAATTTTTTCTTTCTCAGCGTTTTCAACACTTGTCTTAAGAAGAACGGATTTAACATTCAGGACTGCAGCATCAGCTTTTGCCTTGGTATTTGTTTTTTTGGCTTCTTCCTCTGCCTGTTCAGCAACAGCCAGCTCGTTGAACTTAACTTGTTTATCGGCAAAATAAGCCGCCAGTTTTTCCTTTTGTTCCTGGCTAATCACACCTTGAGTCAGGTAGTTTTGTACCTTAGTCAGAGTATTTTGGCTTGCTTGTTGCCGCTGTGTAACTGCCGTGGCTTTTTGCTTAAGTTCTGGCGAAATAGCTGAGTTATCGTTGGTTAATGACGCAGTAAACAGTGAGTTGGCTTCTTCAGCGGTGAACTGGCCCGGTGCTTTGCTATTGAGCGAGGCTGTAAAAGCATCTGCTGCTGCTGCATTGAGTTTGTTCTTGTTGTCTTCGGTATCGTCTTTTGCATAAGCAACAACGGCTTCTAACTGCGTGATATTTTTTTCAAATACACCTTTAAATGAGTCTAGTTCTTTGTTCGCTTGTTCTTTTTGTGCCGGTGCTAATGCAGCAATGTTGGTTTCAATATCCTTAATCTGCTGCTGGTGATCCTGTCGCATTGTTGTAATTTGCGACTCAGCCTCGGCAATCATCTTTGGTGTGATTTTTGGGCTTTCAGGAAAGATGCTTTCCAGCAAGATATCTTCAGGGGCTTTGGTGTTAACCACCGGGGTGTTAGCGGGTATGGAAAAGCTGCCAGCATTGCCCATACCGAGAGTTGCACCGGGTATAAACGTAGATGTTGACGCAGCAATTGCCCCACCAGATATCAATGATGAGACCAAAATAGATAACGGCAATAAACGTGTGTTTAATGTGTTGCGATGACCCATGGTTTTATACATTCCTATTTACAGATGAATTTAAAAGACGAAATACTCAAGAGGGGTAATGACGACAAAATGTTGGATGAAATATAAAGAAGTAAGCTACCCATTCCTATTTATTAAAATATTAATTCGGGTGGTTTATATTAATTTGATTTTTAATTTTATTTTTTTGTGAGGATTTCCTTGTTTTTATGTTGATTTTATTGGTTTTTATTTTATGTTCTGCCTTGTCTTTCATTGGCGGATTGAATAATTTAATTTTTATTAAAAAAATATTAAATAGGTTTTTGGTGTGCGTTGTTTAGAAAGGGCGATATAAATGCGAGCCAATGCGCATTTTTTTATGAAGATAATCACTTGACTCTTCCCTCCCTATATTCCCTTTCATACCAATGCTATAATCTTGCTATCAGCCAGGGAGCAAGATATGAATCACAATGGTTTGCGTCGGTTAATGTCAGGAATTAAGGGGGGGCGGGCGGCTATATTGCTCGCTGCGGCGTTGTTATTAGCCGCTTGTGATGACAGCAATAATAAGGGCGTGGTCACACCGCCTGCGGCTCAAGCCAGTACCTCGGCGGCAAAAACACCGGCGAGTAAACCCACAGATACGGTGGTACTGGCGGAGCTGGCAAAACGCCATGCTGGTCAGCCGCTCACCTTGCTGGATGCCTCTGAGCTGCAACTTGACGGGGCCAGTGCCATGGTACTGACCTTCTCGCAACCACTGAATCCAAATCAGGACTTCGCCGCGCAGGTGCATTTGGTTGATACTGTCAGTGGCAACATCGACGGTGCCTGGGAGCTATCCGATAATCTAATGGAGCTGCGTTTACGCCATCTCAAACCGGAGCGTAAATTGCTGTTGACTGTCGACAGCACGCTGCAAGGGGTAGGTGGCGCGCAACTGGGTGCACAACAACAGCAACAAATCACCACGCGTGATATTAAACCGAGTGTCGGCTTTGCCAGCAAAGGCTCTTTGCTGCCGGGCAAACTGGCGCAGGGCTTGCCGGTGATGGCGCTCAATGTTGATAGCGTCGATGTTAACTTCTTTCGCATTAAGCAAAGCAGCCTGGCTAACTTCCTCGCTAACTGGCAGAACCGCAGTGCGCTCTCTAACTGGGAATCGGACGAACTGCTGAAAATGGCTGATTTAGTCTATACCGGCCGTTTTGATCTCAATCCTGCGGTTAATACCCGTGAAAAGCTGTTGCTGCCCTTAGCCGATATCAAGCCGTTACAAGAATCTGGCGTCTATCTGGCTGTCATGCAGCAAGCCGGTCACTACAGCTATACCAATGCTGCTACCCTATTTACCCTGAGTGATATCGGTGTTTCGCTACATAGCTACCATAACCAGATGGATGTGTTCACTCAGGCATTAGCCGGTGGTGCGGCATTGAAAGGCGTGTCACTGCAACTGTTGGATGATAAAGGCCAGGTGTTGACTCAGGCCGAAACCGACGGCAAGGGCCATGCGCAGTTGGAAAAAAACGCTAACGCCAAACTGCTACTCGCCGCGCAAAATGGGCAGACCAGTCTGATCGACCTTAATGCGCCCGCTTTAGATCTGGCCGAGTTTGATATTGCCGGTCCAGAGGGTTTCCAGAAGCAGTTCTTTGTCTTTGGCCCCCGTGACCTGTATCGGCCAGGTGAAACCTTAATTGTTAATGGGTTACTGCGCGATGCTGACGGTAAACCCCTAACAACCCAACCAGTTAAAGTCGATATCCTCAAACCGGATAATCAAGTGGTGCGCAGCTTTACCTGGCAACCACAGGATGGCCTGTATCAATACCAATATGCCATACCTGAAGGTGGCCCAACTGGCGAGTGGTCACTACGCTTGAATGTGGGTGATAACCAGCCACGATTGTACAAATTCAAGGTAGAGGATTTTCTGCCAGAGCGTATGGCGCTCGATATTGCCACCAGTAAAGAACCGATCGCCACTGACAGTGAGGCTAACTTTGCCGTCACTGGCCGTTACTTATACGGTGCCCCGGCCTCGGGCAACCGTCTGCAAGGCCAATTATTCCTGCGCCCACTTCGTGAAGCTGTTGCCACACTGCCCGGTTTTGAATTTGGTTCGATTATCGAAGAGAACCTCTCCCGCACCTTAGATGAGTTTGATACCACCTTAGATAACGAGGGGCAGACAGATATTGCGGTGGATAACAGTTGGCAGCATGCCCAATCGCCGCTGAAATTGATATTACAGGCCAGCTTGTTGGAGTCGGGGGGCCGGCCAGTCACTCGCCGTGCGGAGCAAGCAGTGTGGCCTGCTGAGGCGTTGGTGGGGATTCGCCCGCTGTTCAATAAACAGCAGGTTTATGATTACCGCAGTGACAGCTATAAATCACAGGCGATGGTGGATCAGGATACGCAGGCTGATTTTGAAATTATCTATGCAAATGCCAGCGGCGAAAAACTGGCCGCCAATGGTATTAAAGTGAAGTTGGTACGTGAGCGGCGTGATTACTACTGGCAGTGGTCAGAAAGTGATGGCTGGCAGTCGTTATTTGATAAAAAAGATCTGACTCTGGCAGAGCAAAGCGTGAATATCGCCGCCAACGGGAGCGCTAAAGTCAGTTTCCCGGTGGAGTGGGGCGCATACCGCATTGAGGTGAGTAACCCAGATAATGAATTGATCAGCAGTTCTCGTTTCTGGGCCGGTTACAGTTGGCAGGATAATACCGCTGGCAGTGGTGCGGTGCGTCCTGATCAGGTCAAATTAACATTGGATAAACCCGCTTACCGCCCAGGCGAAAAAGTGAAGTTACATATTGAAGCGCCAGCGGCGGGTAATGGCTATCTGCTGGTGGAATCCAGCGACGGCCCGCTGTGGTGGCAGGAAGTGACTATTCCTGCGGGTGGTGCAGAGGTCGAAGTGCCGATTAACAAAGAGTGGAATCGGCATGACCTGTATCTCAGTGCCACAGTGATTCGCCCCGGTGATAAATCACAACAGGCGACGCCAAAACGAGCGATTGGTTTATTGCATCTGCCGTTGGTGGATGAAACCCGCAAGTTGGCATTGCAATTGGATGCCCCCGAGCGTATCCGGCCCAATCAAACTTTAACGGTAAAAGTGAAGGCCAGCCGCAGTGGCGCGCCGTTGCCGGAGAAAGTGCAAGTTTTACTGTCAGCCGTTGACAGCGGGATCTTGAATATTACGGATTACGCCACGCCAGATCCTTACGATGCCTTTTTTGGCCGTAAGCGCTACAGCGCCGATCGCTATGATGTCTATGGGCAATTGATAGAAGGGCAAGGGCGTTTAGCCAGCTTACGTTTTGGTGGTGATGGTGATGAGGAAGATGCGCTGTCCCGTGGGGGCAAGAAACCCATTACCGAAGTGACTATTGTAGCGCAGCAAGCCCAACCGGTGACATTAAACGCGCAGGGTGAGGGTACCGTTGAGCTGGCGATTCCAGATTTTAACGGTGAGTTACGTTTAATGGCCCAAGCCTGGAGTGATGAAGATTTTGGCAAAGCAGAGTCGAAAGTGGTGGTGGCAGCACCATTGATTGCTCAACTGGCAGCGCCACGTTTTCTGGCCGGTGGCGACAGTACCCAACTGGCTCTGGACTTAAGTAATTTATCTGGTCAGGCACAAACCTTAGCGCTGAAATTGGCCGCCAGTGATTTACTGGCGCTAAATGGCGCGCAAACTCAGTCCGTTACGCTGGCGAACGGTGAGCGTAAAACGGTACTGATCCCGGTTCGGGCGCTGAACGGGTTTGGGCAGGGTGATCTTGGTCTGACGATCAGTGGCATGGTACTGCCAAATGAAGAACTGCCAGATTACCAGCATCATTGGAAAATTGGCGTGCGGCCAGCCTATCCGGCCCAAACGCGCCATTTCACTAATGTGCTGCGCAGTGGTGAAAGCTGGAGCCTGCCTGAGCAGGCTACGGCGGGATTGAGTGCTGAAACATTGCAAGGTCAACTGCTGATAACCAGCCGCCCACCTCTCAACTTGGCTCGTTATATCAGCGAGTTATACGCCTATCCTTATGGCTGTCTGGAGCAGACAGTCAGTGGACTGTATCCCTCACTGTACAGCAACCATGCACAGTTGACTGCGCTGGGTATTAAGGCCGATAGCGATGAAAAACGGCGACAGACGATTGATGTCGGGATTGAGCATTTGCTCAGTATGCAGCGCTACAACGGCGGCTTTGGTTTGTGGAGCAACGACAGCCCGGAAGAGTTCTGGCTCACCGCCTATGCCACTGACTTCCTGTATCGTGCCAGCCAACAAGGCTACAGCGTGCCTGCGGCGGCACTGACGGCGGCGAATACCCGATTACAGCGTTATTTACAGGATCCTAATCAGGTTGAAATTCGCTACAGCGAGCAAACCAAGCATACCCGCTTTGCGGTGCAAGCCTATGCGGGGCTGGTATTGGCGCAGCAGCAGCAGGCTTCGCTCGGCGCATTACGGCAGTTATATAGCCGCAACAGTGAAGCGCGTTCTGGCTTACCACTGGTGCAGTTGGGTGTGGCATTGAAATTGATGGGCGACATGCCGCGTGCCAAAGAAGCCATCACTCAGGGGCTAAATACCATACGCAGTGATAAGGATTACTGGCTGGAGGATTACGGTAGCCCGATACGCGATGATGCCCTTATTCTGGCACTGTTAACCGACAACAATCTACTGCCGCAAGCACGTGATAGTCGTCTGTTGGCCCTGTCTGATGCCTTGACCAGCCGCAACTACCTGTCAACGCAGGAGAGCAATGCTATATTCCTTGCGGGGCGCACCTTGATGAATGGCGCTGAAACGCCGTGGCAGGTTGCTATCGGGCCACAAGCTGAGCCAATTGCGGATAGCGTGACGCTGACCCAAAGTACCGCGTTAAACCAAAACTGGTCGGCATCACAACTGGCTGCGGGGATGCAACTGCAAAATCGGGGTGATACACCATTGTATAGCCGCGTTGCAGTGGTGGGATATCCGCAGCAAACCCCGGCACGATTCAGTAATAATTTGCATATCACCCGGAGTTACATTGGGCTAGATGGCAATCCGTTGCAGTTATCACAACTGAAAAGTGGTGAGTTAGTCTTGGTGCATCTGGATGTTTGGGCCGATAGGCGGGTACCGGATGCGCTGGTGGTTGATTTGCTGCCTGCTGGTCTGGAACTGGAAAACCAGAATCTGGGCGATAGCAGCGCCAGTTTGGGAGAGAGTGCCAGCAGCGTGACTGAGCTATTACAGGATATGCAGCAATCGGATATCAAACATCAGGAGTTTCGTGATGACCGTTATGTCGCTGCCGTCAATGTCGATGGTTACCGTCACACCACGTTGCTCTATCTGGCGCGGGCGGTCACGCCAGGCCTCTACCAGGTACCTGCGCCACAAGTAGAATCGATGTATGTACCCGATTGGCGTGCGCTAGGGAGTACTCCAGCGCAGCTTGAAATCGTTAAGTGAATACTCACTTCCCCTGAGCGACGAAACAGTTGTCGGGGGAAGTAATACGATTCATGCGCAAAAATATCTATTCCCGCTATCGGCGTATGGGCTGGGCGTTGGTGCTTATCTTGGTGTTGTTTCCGGCCACTCTTTGGCTGGCAGATAGACTTTGGCCATTGCCTCTGGCCGAGGTCCAGGTCGCGCGGGTAGTGGTTGGTGAAGATGGTACACCGTTATGGCGTTTTGCCGATGCTGACGGCGTATGGCGTTATCCGGTGACGTTGAGTCAGGTTTCGCCGTATTATCTACAAGCACTGCTCACTTTTGAAGACCGCTGGTTTTACTCTCATCCCGGGGTAAACCCATTGGCGCTAGCGCGTGCCGCCTGGCAGGATCTGCGCGCTGGTAAGATACTTTCAGGTGGCAGCACGCTATCTATGCAGGTTGCCCGCTTGATCGACCCACATCCGCGCACGTTAGCTGGCAAATTGCGTCAAGTCTGGCGTACTTTTCAGTTGGAATGGCATTTTTCCAAAGTTCAAATTCTCGAAATCTACCTTAATCGCGCTCCATTTGGTGGCACCCTACAAGGGATTGGCGCTGCCAGTTGGACCTATTTAGCTAAGCCGCCCTCTCAATTAACCGCGGCAGAAGCCGCATTGCTGGCAGCATTACCGCAAGCCCCTAGTCGGCTACGTCCCGATCGCTATCCTCTACGGGCAAAGGCTGCTCGAGACAAAGTGTTAACCCGACTGGCGGATTATCAGGTTTGGACAGCAAAGGATGTGGCTGATATTAAACAAGAAGAGGTCTGGCTGGCACCGCGTCAGATGCCACAATTGGCTCCTTTACTGGCTCGCCGTTTAACCAGTGGTAATCAGCGCGAAGTGATCCACACCACACTTGATACCGGATTACAGCGCCAATTGGAAGATATGGCGGCGAGTTGGCGTCATCAATTACCTGAGAAAACCTCGCTAGGCTTGCTGGTGGTTGACCATACCACGATGAAGGTGCGTGCTTATCTTGGGTCGGTGGATTTTCAGGACAACAGCCGCTTTGGTCATGTGGATATGGTCAGTGCATGGCGCTCACCGGGGTCGACACTCAAACCTTTCCTGTATGCCATGGCACTGGATGACGGCCTGATCCATGCTGAATCTCTGCTTCAGGACGTGCCACGTCGCTTTGGTGATTACCGGCCTGGCAATTTTGATACCGGATTCCATGGGCCGGTCAGTGCTAGTGAAGCTCTGGTGCGTTCGCTGAATTTACCGGCGGTTCAATTACTGGAAGCCTACGGCCCAAAACGTTTTACCGCCAATTTACGCAATGGTGGTCTGAACTTACGTTTCCCCTCTCACAGTGAACCCAGTCTGGCGGTCATTTTAGGCGGAACCGGTTCACGGTTGGATCAATTGGTTGCCGCGTATAGCGCTTTCGCCCGTGGCGGAATGGCAGCAACATTGCGTTTTGAACCGCAGCAACAAATACAAGAACGGCGACTATTCTCACCGGGAGCGGCATGGATTACCCGGCGCATTATGGCCGGTGAAGCCAGACCATTACCGGATGACATTTTGCCAGCTACCGTGCCACTGGCATGGAAAACCGGTACCAGCTACGGCTATCGTGATGCTTGGGCTATTGGCATCAATGCGCGTTATACAATAGGCGTGTGGGTGGGGCGTCCAGATGGCACTCCGGTTGCCGGGCAGTTTGGTTATGCTACTGCGATACCGATACTTAATCAGGTCAATAACCTGTTGATGGCAGGGTTACAGCAAAGCATTCGCAGGTTACCGTCAGATCCAAGGCCATCGTCAGTCAGTCGGGAAGAGATTTGTTGGCCGGGTGGGCAACCGCTAGCGGTTGGTGATAGCAACTGTCGACAGCGGCGTCAAAGCTGGGTGCTCGATGGCACGGTACCGCCCACACTGACCGCACCCGGCCAGGAAAATATGCAGGGTAGTCAACTCAGTATCTGGCTAAATCAGCAAGGCGAGCGGGTTGCCGCGGATTGCTTAGGAGCCAAGCCAACGCAAGTGGCCTTGTGGCCACTGCCACTGGAACCATGGTTGCCACTGGCTGAACGGCGTAATCAACGGTTACCCGCAGCAAGCCAGCAATGTCCACCGCAAGGGGAAGGCAGTGCTGCACCATTGCTGATTTTAGGTATACGTGATGGTGCTGTAGTTAAGCGCTTACCTGGTCATAATAGCCTTGATCTGCGCCTGGTGGCGCAAGGCGGGAGAGGTCAACATTGGTGGTTCCTCAATGGGGAGCAGGTGGCGGTAACCGAGAATAATCAGTCATGGGTACAAAGCTTATCTGTGCCGGGCGGCTATCAGCTTAATGTATTGGATGAAAGTGGCCAGGTGGGTAATATAATGTTCCGTATGGAATAGTCATACTGATAAAATTAATTAATAACAATGGCTAATTAATTTTTGTATTTATCATTAAAATAACATCCCTGTGATAAATAAAATGATATCAATGCTTTTATTAGCCAGATAAAGTAATTACATCATGGTTTTTAGCACTGCTACTTATTGCTGGGGATTATTAGATGAACCATAATTACTTAATGATATTTTTCACGCTAATATTAACTGAAAACGTTTCTGCTCAACAGGGAAAAGTGTGTTTCTTTGCTAATAATAACTATACGGGAAAATCAATTTGCGCGGGGCAGGGGCAAGAAGTAAGTGATCTTAAGGATGAATGGAATGACAAAATATCATCTATTTTTGTTCCCTCAGGTATGATTGTCACGGTTTATGAAAATAATGATTTCTCAGGAAAATTATTGACATTTAGAGATGATGTTGATTTATTTTCCTCTCGCAGTTGGGCTGATTTAAATAATGAGATTAGCTCCTTTAGAGTTCGAAGCGCTGCCTGTTTTTATGAGCAAGATAACTTTTTAGGTGAATCAATTTGCCTCTCTGGTAACGAGTACGTTGATCTGTTTAATAATACTGATCGCCGTAGGAAGCAATCACATATTTTAAACCCACTTAATGATCAAATTAGTTCGATAAAACTACCACAAAATACCCAAGTAACAGTTTATAAAAATGATAACTATAGTGGTGATTATTTTACTCTGACTGATGATTACTTAACTTTTGACTTAAAAAAAATAGGCATGGATAATGGAATTAGCAGTATTCATGTTTCTCAGCAAGAATATTTTATTTGCGATCAATATTGTGCTGTAAAAGATAGAGTTATTATCCCGATACAATACACCTTTGGTCGATATTGGGGTGATGAACGAATAGGTCCAAAACAAGCTTTGGTCAGTTTTGATTTGAATGATCAAGGTGATTATTCTATAGAAATAATCGGCGGTGGTATATTTAAAATAAGAGATCGTGAGGTTTTTTTTATTCATGAAAGCAGAAATAATAGTTCTATATTCAAATTGAGCAATGAAAGCGATACATTGTCAATGTTATCGACATTTAATGGTGGCTATTTCGAAGTTCAATTTATGGAGTCTATTGGTGAACAGGTAGTCTATTACTATCCACTGATCACCTATTTGTTTGATGCGGATAAAACGAGTGTTAAGTTTTTTATTAATAACGCAAATGAAACTCAACCATTAATTATAAATAAAATAGTGTTGACGGCTGAAAAAAATAAAAGTAGGGCAGGGCGAAGTCTGGTTGGAAAAACCGCTTGTTGGTTAGTTCCCCTGCTTAATATTTATAATTATGTTATCCAAGGGCGGTGTAATCAGGTAGACCGGTTTGTCACTAATGCTTATGATTTTTTCAATGGCGATAACAATAAGATATTACAAGTATCCGGTTCTTCGAAGCCCTTCCCTAAATTAATGACGAATGAAGCGTTGTCTGCTGATGTTTTTTTTGACGGAGTTGTCAACTGAGCCGGTCGGTATATTGACTCAAATTAATTCTGATATGAACGGTAAATCATTGACAGTACCGGCCAGTGCACGGGCCTGTAAAGTTTCAATGAAAGATGAAGTGCTCCCTCATTTACGCTTTCGCCGCCAGCTTATTCCCCCCTGCATTGATTGGACATTGAATATTTTGACTGATTTTACACTGCTCTTTGGTGACAGTCTTGATAGTTGGAACGCTGAAAATTTTGGTCGGGTTATTGCGCGGATTATCAGCTCAGGTGATACCGGCTATGCGGCATTAGATACAGCGACCGATGCGCGGTTTATTGAAAGTGTCCGAACCTATATCGCGGAGAATATTGATAATATCGCCCTGTTAAAGACAGCATTTGATTTTTCACAACTTAGCTATGCTGTTTATTTACATCACAATAATCTGGATTTTAATGTCGAAACACCACAAGTAGCACAGCTACTACCTCAAGGGCGCTATGAGTTGGCACTGCAAAATTTCGAGTTTGTCGAAACCATCCCCAGAAGACGGCAACACAATCAATGGCTAGAACAGCCTGAAATGCACTTTGATATTGAAATCATTAGCGGCGCAACCGAAGGCACGCTGGCTGCCAGGCAACATGTCCTCGCAGATATCGAAGAATGGCAACGGCGCTACAGTGAGGCCGCGCAGACCTTAAAAAGCGCAACGAATATTGAAAATATTGGCAATCTCAATCCGTATGAGGGGATGGATGTGGTTATTTCTGCCTCGAATTTGGTGAGTGACGTGGTGCTGAGTTGGCTAATAACACCTCGTGATGATTATATCTATGTGATCGTTCGTCTATCAGGAGAGGTTATTAGCATCACGCTGGCCGTTGATATTAATGAGTTTGATGTTGGTGTCGCCGGCTCGCTGACTCATCCAGCTTATGTGCTATATCCAACGGCTGAAGGCGTTATCAGAGGCGCAGGTACAGCGGCTATCAGAGCATTAGCCGACTATTTAGCCAAAAAAGGGAAACGCGCACTGGTATCGGATGTGATCAGCCAACCTTCAGCCATTGTGAAAAAGAAGGTGGGCTTTCAATTTATCAATGAACTTTGATATTAATAACGTTTTACCTGCAAAGCACTGCGAGTATGGCAAACGGTTTTTTATACAAAGTGTGAGTTGTACGCAAAAATGAGTAATTAAGATAAATATTTTTTAATGAAATGTTGTGATTCCCGTATGCAAGCGTTAATCGCGCACTTATAATCGGCGGCCACTGTACAGGGGTCGGCATAATTTTGTAGTAAAGGAACCGTTCGCCAGCCAAGTTTATATCCTTATTTAGGGTAGTTAGCGGGGCGGGTTCCACGTCCGGTCAATATTAGAAATTCAATAGAGGTTATCATGGCTTTAGAACGTACTTTCTCCATCATCAAACCCAATGCTGTTATCAATAACGACATTGGTGCTATTTATGCGCGTTTTGAAAGTGCTGGTTTCGAAATCATTGCTGCAAAAATGCTGCGCCTGACCAAAGAACAAGCAGAAGGTTTTTACGCAGAACATAAAGGCCGCCCGTTCTTCGATGGTTTGGTTGAATTTATGACCTCTGGCCCAATTATGGTACAAGTTCTGGAAGGTGAGAATGCCGTTCAGCGCCACCGTGATATCATGGGGGCAACTAATCCAGCTAACGCACTAGCAGGCACTCTGCGTGCTGACTTTGCCGACAGTTTTACCGCTAACGCAGTACACGGTTCTGATGCGGTTGAATCAGCTCAGCGTGAAATTGCCTATTTCTTCGCTGCGGATGAGATTATTTCTCGTCGCTAATGAGTTGATTCTGTGTAGAAATGGCCAGGATTTAATCAACTGAAACAATAAAGTTGCCCGGACGCCTTTCCAATCATGGAATCCATGCTCTAAAATTCGTACAATGCCGCGCCCCGGTGGAGACATCTCTCCCGGGGCGCTCTATTATTTATTTATCGCCGTTTCGAAAGCCTATCCGGTTTAACACGCAGCGCCGTAAAGTGTAACAACGAGGCCACGACAACTCATGTCTGAACAATTATTAACTTCATCAGCACCAATTGATGCTGTCCCTACGCCAGACAACGCGCCCGCCATTGCCGCGCCCGTCACTGGCAAAATTAATTTGCTCGACTTAAATCGCCAGCAAATGCGCCAATTCTTTGCTGAAATGGGCGAGAAGCCTTTCCGTGCAGATCAGGTCATGAAGTGGATATATCACTATTGCTTTGATGATTTCGAGCAAATGACCGACATTAATAAAGTGCTACGCGCCAAATTGCAGCGGGTAGCAGAAATCCGTGCACCGGAAGTGACTGAAGAGCAGCGATCAACGGATGGCACCATTAAATGGGCCATCAAAGTGGGTGATCAGCAAGTTGAAACCGTCTATATCCCAGAAGGCGACCGCGCAACGCTGTGTGTGTCATCTCAGGTAGGCTGCGCACTGGAGTGTAAATTCTGCTCCACGGCACAACAGGGCTTTAACCGTAACCTGCGGGTATCGGAAATCATCGGTCAGGTATGGCGTGCGGCCAAAATTATCGGCGCAGTAAAAGCCACCGGTATCCGCCCAATCACCAATGTGGTGATGATGGGGATGGGTGAACCTTTGCTCAATCTGAATAACGTGGTGCCGGCCATGGATATCATGATGGATGACTTTGGTTTCGGCTTATCTAAACGCCGTGTGACCTTGTCTACTTCCGGCGTGGTTCCGGCGTTGGACAAGCTGGGTGATATGATTGATGTGGCGTTGGCTATCTCATTGCACGCGCCGACCGATGATATCCGCGATGAAATCGTGCCAATCAATCGTAAATACAATATTGAAACCTTCCTGGCTGCGGTACGGCGTTATTTGGATAAATCCAAAGCCAATGGTGGGCGGGTTACCGTCGAATACGTTATGCTGGATCACATCAATGACAGCGTGGAACAAGCTCATCAACTGGCGGAATGTCTGAAAGACACACCATGTAAGATTAACTTGATCCCATGGAACCCGTTCCCTGGCGCACCTTATGGCCGTAGTTCAAACAGCCGGGTGGATCGTTTTTCTAAGGTATTGATGGAATATGGTTTTACCACCATTGTTCGTAAAACGCGTGGTGACGATATAGATGCTGCATGTGGGCAGTTAGCGGGTGAGGTGATTGACCGCACCAAGCGTACCTTGAAAAAGAAAATGGCCGGTGAACCTATCGCTATTAAGACAGTCTGATTGAAAGTATTGATTTGTTCTATATAACTAATTGTTATTTAACTTATAATTTGTTAGATGCTCAATACTGAAAAAGCTATACCCTAAATAATTCAAGTCGTGAGTATTGCGAACGTGCATGACGCTTGAGGTATGACAGGTATCTTCACATATAAGGACAATTGAGAAAGCATGAAGCTGACAAGACTGTGGAGAGTTTGCCTGATTGTGACCGTATTGGCTGGTTGTTCCGGTTCATCGCCGGAAAAGGTTAGCCAACCCGCCGCCGGGCAGACGCGTTTACAACTGGGTTTAGAGTATTTGGCGCAGGGTGATCTTAATGCCGCGCGGCAGAATCTTGAGAAGGCTGTAGAGGCTGATCCACAGGATTATCGCGCTCAATTGGGTATGGCGTTTTACGAACAACGTATCGGTGAAAACAGTGCCGCAGAGCAGCGTTATCAGCAAGCGATGAAACTGGCACCTGGAAATGGCACGGTACTGAATAATTACGGTGCGTTTCTGTGTGGTTTAGGGCAGTATGTACCGGCCCAACAACAGTTTAGCGCAGCAGCGCTGCTGCCCGATTACGGTCAGGTGGCAGATAGTCTGGAAAACGCTGGATATTGCTTTTTACGGGCCAATCAAAATGACCAGGCTCGGATACTGTTGAGTCGGGCATTGAAGTATGATCCTGATAAAGGTGAGCCGCTGCTTGCAGAAGCTCAAAGGCATTTTGGAGAAGGGAATCGCGCTCAGGCGCAACTATTACTGGATGTTTACCAACATACACTTCCGGCCAGTGCTGAAAGTTTATGGTTACAAATTCGTTTCGCCGCGCTAGCAGGCCGTCAAGATAGTGTTCAACGCTATGGCAAGCAGCTTGCGCGAAGTTTTCCACAATCCAAACAGTACCAGCATTTTCTAGCTAATGAATACTGAAGCCTCCCAAGATCAAACAGTTCCAGAGACGACAGGTGTGCGCCTGCGTCAAGCCCGCGAAGCTCTAGGGCTAACTCAGCAGACGGTTGCAGAACGTCTGTGTCTGAAGGTATCCACAATCCGTGATCTTGAGGAGGATAAAGCGCAAGCTAATCTCGCCTCAACATTCCACCGTGGTTACATTCGTTCTTACGCCAAATTGGTTCACCTCCCTGAAGATGAACTGTTACCCATGTTGGAAAAACAAGCACCAATCAGGGCAACAAAAGTGGCCCCAATGCAAAGTTTTTCATTGGGGAAAAAGCATAAAAAACGTGATGGCTGGTTGATGAGTTTCACCTGGCTTATTGTGTTGGTTGTGCTGGGGTTGACAGGAGCATGGTGGTGGCAAAATCATCAGGCGCAGCAAGCAGAGATAGCCACTATGGCTGATCAATCCTCTGCCCAGCTGTTGCAAAATGGCGGGCAATCTGTGCCGCTGTCTGATGAGAATAGCGATCCTAACGCGCCGACCGATACCCAGGCTCCGATTGCGAATAGTCAGCCTGCCTCTACACCTACGGCAAGTGGTACTGCACCGGTAACAAACAGTACAGCACCTGTGGATACGGTAAATAACCGTGTCGAGACAGCAACTAATCAGGGAGCGACTCCGGCGGAGTCTGTGGTCGTTTCCCCGAGTCAGGCAGTTGTGCCTGATGCTTCTACCGCGCAATCACCACTACCTACAGCAGACGCTGGGGTAAATGGTGCGGCATCATCTGTGGGTTCATTGGTAATGAACTTCAAAGCTGATTGCTGGTTACAGGTTGTTGATGCGAGTGGAAAAACATTGTTTAGCGGTATCCAAAAAGGAGGCGCGACCCTCAACCTATCGGGGAAATCCCCTTATAAACTGACTATCGGTGCACCTGGTGCGCTGACAATCACATATCAGGGTAATCCGGTTGATTTGAGTAAGTTTATTAAGGCTAATCGCGTAGCCCGCCTGACTGTCGGTGTAGAGTAATATTGTGGTTTTGACAAACTATGTTGTGGTTCAGCTAAACCGCCACTGTAGTTTTGAAAAACTGCTTTGTTGTATAAACTACACGACTGTAAAGGAGAGTGTGTAATGCATAACGAACCCCCAATTATCCGACGTAAATCTACCCGGATTTACGTCGGTAAAGTGCCAATTGGTGATGGTGCGCCGATTGCAGTGCAATCGATGACCAATACTAAAACCACGGATGTTGCTGCGACTGTTGCCCAAATCGTAGCATTGCAACGTGTTGGTGTGGATATCGTGCGAGTCTCAGTACCCACCATGGAAGCGGCTGAGGCGTTTAAATTAATCAAGCAGCATAAAGACGTCATTGTGCCGCTGGTTGCCGATATTCATTTTGACTACCGTATCGCCCTGAAAGTGGCTGAGTACGGTGTTGATTGCTTGCGTATTAACCCCGGTAATATTGGCAACGAAGCCCGTATCCGAGACGTGGTTGCTAGCGCTCGCCACTACAACATCCCTATCCGTATCGGTATCAATGGTGGATCGCTGGAGAAAGATATTCAGGAGAAATACGGTGAACCTACGCCGGAAGCCCTGCTTGAATCCGCGATGCGGCATGTCGACATTCTTGACCGCCTCAATTTTGATCAGTTTAAAGTCAGTGTTAAAGCCTCAGATGTTTTCCTGGCGGTAAACTCCTATCGTTTGTTAGCCAAAAAAATCGACCAACCTTTGCATTTGGGTATTACCGAAGCGGGTGGTGCGCGCAGTGGTTCAGTTAAATCTGCCATTGGATTAGGTTTGTTGCTGTCTGAAGGTATTGGCGATACGTTGCGTATCTCGCTGGCGGCTGATCCGGTTGAAGAAGTCAAAGTCGGTTTCGATATTCTTAAATCTTTGCGTATCCGTGCCCGTGGGATTAACTTTATCGCTTGCCCAACATGCTCGCGCCAAGAGTTTGACGTTATCGGTACTGTGAATGCTTTAGAACAGCGGTTAGAAGATCTGATTACACCTATGGATGTCTCTATCATCGGTTGTGTGGTCAATGGCCCGGGTGAGGCTTTAGTGTCGACTATCGGTGTGACCGGTGCTCATAACAAAAGCGGTTTCTACGAAGATGGTGTTCGTCAAAAAGAACGCTTTGATAACAAAAATATGATTGACCAGTTGGAAGCCAAAATTCGGGCTAAAGCATCAATGCTTGATGCTAATAATCGGATTGTTATCAATCAATTGGATGATGAATAAACATCGTTGGTCATGGGTTGTCGGTCAGCACAAAAGCGGGTTTTAGCCCGCTTTACATTGCGCCTGTAGGGGTAACAAGTTGTCATCATTGAATATATGGGTGGCAAGCCTCTATAATCGGCTTTATTTTTTGCACCATGCCCAAAGTAATTAGAGTGGCTGCGAACGGCGCTGCTGCTTCAAGTAAATAGGGTATAAAACTACAGAGAACAGACGTGGCAAAGAACATTCAAGCCATCCGTGGTATGAACGACTACCTGCCAGCCGATACGGCAGTATGGCAGCGCATTGAAAGTATCTTGAAGCAAGTACTTGCAGGCTACGGTTATAGCGAAATTCGCATGCCGATTGTAGAGCAGACCCCGTTATTCAAGCGCGCGATCGGTGAAGTCACCGACGTGGTTGAAAAAGAGATGTATACCTTTGATGATCGCAATGGCGAAAGTCTGACACTGCGTCCTGAGGGAACCGCAGGGTGTGTACGTGCAGGTATTGAACATGGTCTGCTGTACAATCAGGAACAGCGTCTGTGGTACATCGGTCCGATGTTCCGCTATGAGCGCCCACAGAAAGGCCGCTATCGTCAATTCCATCAGTTGGGTGCGGAAGTTTTCGGTCTGCAAGGGCCGGATATTGATGCCGAATTAATTTTGCTGACTGCCCGGTGGTGGCGTGCTTTAGGTATCTCAGAGCATGTGCAACTTGAACTGAACTCCATTGGATCATTGGATGCGCGTGCTGATTACCGTGAAGCGCTGGTGACTTTCCTCGAGCAACACGTTGAGGTACTGGACGAAGATTGTAAGCGCCGGATGTACAGTAATCCGCTGAGAGTGCTGGACTCCAAAAATCCCGATGTTCAATTGCTGCTAAATGATGCGCCTAAGCTATCTGAATATCTGGATGAAGAGTCAAAACAACATTTTGCAGGTCTGTGTGAACTTTTAGACCAGGCCAGCATCCCATATACCGTCAATGAGCGTTTAGTTCGTGGTTTAGATTATTATAACCGTACGGTATTTGAGTGGGTCACCAATAGCTTGGGCGCCCAGGGCACTGTGTGTGCCGGTGGGCGTTACGACGGTTTGGTTGAACAACTCGGTGGGCGTGCAACGCCTGCGGTTGGTTTTGCCATGGGCCTTGAGCGTTTGGTTCTGTTAGTGCAGGCCGTAAATGCTGACTTCCAGGTACCAGCGACAGTAGATGTTTATGTCATTTCGTCTGGTCAGGATACGCAAAGTGCTGCAATGCTACTTGCTGAGAACCTGCGTGATGCCATGCCAACGCTGAAATTAATGACCAATTACGGCGGTGGTAATGTCAAAAAGCAATTTACCCGCGCTGATAAGTGGGGTGCCCGTGTTGCATTAATGCTTGGCGAAAGCGAAGTAGCAGCACAGCAAGTGGTCGTAAAAGATTTGCGAAATGGTGAACAAGAAACGCTGGCGCAAGCGGATGTTGCTGCGCGTCTGGCTTTGATGTTGGGTTAAGGAGAGAGACACCGTGGAAGTCTATACCACTGAAAATGACCAGGTTGATGCAGTGCGCCGTTTCTTTAGTGAGAATGGTAAAGCGCTGGCCGTGGGTGTGGTGCTCGGGATTGGTGCATTAGTGGGTTGGCGTTACTGGCAGAGTCATCAGAACACTGTCTTGACGGAAGCCTCCTCTGCCTATCAGCAAGCCAGTGATGCTTTGTCAGCTAACAGTGCTGATGGTGTTGCTCTTGCTGAAAAATTTGTTCAGGGCAATAGCAATAACTACGGCGTACTGGCCGGGTTAGAGCTGGCTCATCACTTTGTTGAGCTAAATGAGTTTGATAAAGCGGCGCAACAACTCACTCAGGCGCTGGGTCAGACCAAAGATGAAAATCTGTTGTCACTGATTAATTTGCGTCTTGCACGTCTGCAATTGCAATTGAAGAAACCAGACGACGCATTGAAAACGCTGGATGCGGTGCAGGGTGATGGTTGGACTGCGATGGCTCAGGATGTCCGTGGCGATGCGCTATTGAGTAAAGGTGATACCGCAGGTGCGCGAGCTGCTTACAGCAAAGGCGTCGAATCAAATGCTTCTCAGGCGCTGCAAGCTTTGCTGCGCATGAAATTGAATAATTTGTCCAGCTAAGGGGTATTCCCATGCAATTGCGTAAAACACTCTTAGTAGGACTGGTATCTGTTGCCCTATTGAGCGGTTGTTCACTGTTTAACAGTGAAGAAGATGTGGTTACCATGTCACCACTGCCAAAAATTGAGAATCAATTCACACCAACTAAAGTGTGGAGTACCTCAGTAGGTGGTGGTGTCGGTGATTATTACTCCCATTTGCGCCCAGCCTGGCAGGGGACGACTGTCTTTGCCGCCGACCGTAAAGGCTTGGTGAAAGCCATGGACGCCGACAGCGGTAAGCAAATCTGGCAAACCGATTTGTCTGAAAAAACCAACTTCCTTTCCAGCAACCGTTCTGCAATGTTATCTGGTGGCGTCACTGCATCAGGTGCCCATGTGTATGTCGGCAGCGAGAAAGCGGTAGTTTATGCGCTTAATTCCGATGATGGTCAGGTTGCATGGCAGACCGTGGTGGCGGGTGAAGCATTATCTCGTCCGGTTGTCAGCGATGGGGTGGTACTGATCCATACATCAAATGGCATGCTGCAAGCACTGAATGAATCAGACGGTGCGATTAAGTGGACATTAAACCTCGATACACCAGCGCTGTCTCTGCGCGGTGAATCTGCACCAGCAGTCGCATTCGGTGCAGCGATTGTCGGTGGTGACAATGGCCGCGTCAGTGCGGTAATGATGGAACAGGGCCAGTTGATCTGGCAACAGCGTATTTCCCAAGTGACAGGTACCACTGAAATTGACCGCCTGAACGACGTTGATACCACGCCTGTGGTTGTTGATGGTGTGGTTTATGCTTTGGCATACAATGGTAACTTGACTGCATTAGATCTGCGTTCCGGCCAGATCCTGTGGAAGCGTGAAATGGGATCAGTGAATGACATCATTGTCGACGCGGGTCGCATTTATCTGGTCGATCAAAATGACCGAATTGTTGCGCTGAAAACAGATGGCGGTATAACCCTTTGGAGTCAAAGCGATTTATTACATCGTAACTTGACAGCTCCTGTGATGTATAATGGGTATCTGGTTGTAGGTGATGCCGAAGGTTATCTGCACTGGGTGAATACCGATGATGGCCGTTTTGTAGCTCAACAGAGCGTAGACAGCTCCGGCTTCCTGAGTGCGCCAGTGGTTGCCAGCGATAAGTTGCTGGTTCAGGCGAGAGGCGGCACGGTATACGCGTTCACCCGTTAATCCTGATTTAGTGCCTGTTTAACAGGCCAATAATAGGTCAATACCCAAAGTTATTGGTGTTGCAGCAAGGCAGCAAACGAATGAACCCTAATGAACTGATACCGTCAGTTATTCGGGTTAGTGAATGCCGCTAATATCGCAGCAACGTTCAAAACGCAGGGTTTTAAGCGGCTCCTGAGATTCAGGGGCCGTTTGTCTTCTAAAAACTGCGCTGTTGCAGGTTTGGTACAGCGCTGTAATGATTTGAAAATTAAGTAATGAGGCTTCAACAATGATACCTGTCATCGCGCTGGTCGGGCGCCCGAATGTGGGTAAATCCACTCTATTTAACCGTTTAACGCACACCCGTGATGCGTTAGTTGCGGACTTTCCCGGGCTAACGCGTGACCGTAAATATGGTCGTGCCGAGGTCGAGGGGCATGAGTTTATTGTTATCGATACCGGAGGTATTGATGGCACAGAAGATGGCGTAGAAACCAAGATGGCAGGTCAATCGTTATTGGCGATTGAAGAGGCCGATATTGTCCTGTTTATGGTTGATGCCCGTGCAGGCTTGATGCCTGCGGATCAGGGGATTGCCCAGCATCTGCGCAGTCGTGAAAAAGCGACTTTCCTGGTTGCCAACAAAACTGATGGTATTGATCCAGATACTGCTACAGCAGATTTCTATTCATTGGGCTTAGGTGAAGTTCATGCTATCGCGGCGTCCCATGGTCGTGGTGTGACTCAGTTGATTGAAGATGTTATGGCACCTTATATGGATGCTGTAGAGTCTGAAGTTGAATTGACCGATGAAGAAGCGAATGCGGCTTATTGGGCCGCACAGGAAGCTGAGGACGACGCTGTTCCTGAAGATGACGCAGAAGATGATTTTGACCCACGGACTCTGCCAATCAAACTGGCAATTGTCGGGCGTCCTAATGTAGGTAAGTCCACACTAACCAACCGCATTCTCGGTGAAGATCGGGTGGTGGTTTATGATATGCCGGGCACCACGCGTGACAGCATTTATATTCCTATGACCCGCGATGAGCGTGAATATATCCTGATTGATACTGCGGGTGTGCGTAAACGCGGCAAAATCACCGAAACGGTGGAAAAATTCTCAGTAATTAAAACCTTGCAGGCAATCGAAGATTCCAATGTTGTACTGTTGGTTATTGATGCTCGTGATGGTATTTCGGATCAGGACCTGTCGCTGTTGGGCTTTATTCTCAATAGTGGGCGCTCACTTGTTATTGCGGTGAACAAATGGGATGGCATGACAGAAGAAGCGCGTGCGCAGGTTAAAGATATGCTGGATCTGCGTCTTGGTTTTGTCGATTTTGCGCGGATTCACTTTATCTCAGCCTTACATGGCAGTGGCGTGGGTAATCTGTTTGAATCTATTCAAGAAGCCTATGACTGCTCAACCAAACGTGTGGGCACTTCCTTACTGACCCGCATTATGCAGATGGCCGAAGAAGACCATCAGCCTCCTTTGGTGCGTGGCCGTCGCGTCAAATTGAAGTATGCCCATGCTGGGGGTTACAACCCGCCGATTGTCGTAATCCACGGCAACCAGGTTACTGACCTGTCGGATTCGTATAAACGCTACCTAATGAATTACTTCCGTCGTTCACTAAAAGTAATGGGTACGCCAATTCGCATCCAGTTTAAAGAGGGCGAGAACCCATTCGCGGGTAAGCGCAATCCATTAACACCAAATCAGATGCGTAAACGTAAACGTTTGATGTCGCACCTGAAAAAAGGTAAGTAGTAACAGCAAAGCGCGGGCATTCCGCGCTTTTTGCACATTTAACGACCGCCGTCAGTAAAACGCAGCTTTGGCCGCTTAACCGTAAACAAAGGGAGTTGAAAGTCAGTCATGTCTTGGGAAACCTGGAGTTTTGCATTTAGTGTTACGATGCCTAACTTGCTGATGATGTTACTCGGTGTGCTGTTACGGCGCTTTGGCTTGATGGATGATCGTTTCTGCGATGGTGCCACCAAGCTGGTCTTCAATCTCGCCCTCCCTTGTCTGCTGTTTTTTAGTGTCGCGACCAATCATGTCAGCTTATTGGATAACCTACCCTTGGTTGTTTATGGCGCTATTGGTACGTTGGTGACCTTCTTGCTGTTGGAAGTCGCCGCCAAGTGGTTGGTAAAAGACCCAAAAGAGCGTGGTGTATTCGTGCAGGGAGGGTTCAGAGCCAATACCGCTATCGTGGGGTTGGCTTTTGCCATGACGGCATATGGTGCCGAAGGGGTGGCACTCGGCTCGATGTATCTGACGGTGACAGTGATTTTATTTAATATGCTGTCGGTGATCACCCTGACTCGCAGTCTGCAAGCTGGGCAGGGCGGCAAAATCAGTAAATTGGCACTGTTACGCAGTATTGTGACTAATCCGCTGATAATTGGGCTACTGTGCGGTTTACTCTACGCACAAACGCAATTACCTCTTCCTCAGGTGATTGTCCAGACGGGGAGTTATATCTCTGCTTTGGCATTACCATTGGCTCTGTTGTGCACCGGAGCGAGCCTCGACTGGCACGCGATGTTCCGTTCTTCCAATGTGGCAGCGTTATCTTCAACAGCTAAATTATTTGTGGTGCCAATATTGATGACCGTTGGTGGCTTGTTGATGGGCTTTCGTGGGGCGACATTAGGGATTATATTTCTGTTCTCTGCCACCCCAACGGCGGCTGGCAGTTATGTTATGACCCGCGCCATGGGAGGCAATGCCACCCTGGCGGCGAATATCATTGCCATCACCACGGTCGGTTCATTCTTTACCACCGCGCTGGGGATTTACTTCCTACGATCGCTCGGGGTGATGTAGTTTTTAAGGAGAAGTCGATGGATGCATTATGCCCGGTTTGCCAAAAACTGATGACCGAAGTAAGTGGCCACTTTCATTGCTCTAATTGCCATGGCAACTATCAGCAACAGGCAGAGTGCCCTGATTGCGTCAAACCGTTGCAGGTACTGAAGGCGTGTGGCGCGATTGATTATTTCTGCCAGCACGGTCACGGACTCATTTCGAAAAGCCGCGTTCACTTTAGTTACTTGCCGACGATTTGACTGGCAGCAATTGAGCCAGGCGGCGTTACTCTTTTGCCGCTTTCCGTTGACGAGCCTTCTTCGCCACATTGATTTGGGTGATTTCACTTTCTACCCAACCGTCCTGCAATCGGGTGGTCAGCTTATCACCAGCCTGCACCTGCTTAGTGGTTTTCAGCACTACCCCAGCCGGAGTCTGCGTGACACTGTAGCCACGGGCCAAGGTTGCTAATGGGCTGACGGCCTCTAACTGCGAGCAGGCGATACCAAAACGCTGCCGGTAACCATTAAGCTGGCGCTCTAATGCCTGGCGCAAACGGTATTCCTGCTGCTGTACTTGTTGGCTGTAACGGTGAATTTGCCCTTGCGGTTGCACTTGCGCGAGGCGCTGCTGGAGCCTTTCGGTGCGCCGGCTTAACCAGCGGATTTGGTTTTGCGCGCTCTCTTCCAGACGGCGTTGCAGCTTTAATAACAGGGTCTGCTGACGTGCCAGTCGCAAATGTGGGTGTTGTTGCTGTAAACGGTGTTCAAGGCGGGTGAATTGCTGGCCGCGCTGTGCCAGATAATAATCCATCGCCATTTCCATCCGCTGCTGCTGTCCTTGAATTTGCCTGACCAGCTCAATCTGGTTACGGCTCACTAATTCTGCGGCAGCAGACGGTGTTGGCGCCCGCAAGTCAGCAACAAAATCAGCAATAGTGATGTCGGTTTCATGGCCGACTGCACTGACTATTGGGATGTGGCTATTGAAAATAGCGCGGGCGACCCGTTCGTCGTTAAAACTCCACAGGTCTTCCAGCGACCCGCCGCCGCGCCCGACGATTAATATATCGCACTCGGCACGTAGGTTAGCTAACTGAATGGCACGGACTATCTGCAATGGAGCATCAACGCCTTGCACTGCTGTTGGGTAAATAATTACTGGCAATGATGGGTCACGGCGTTGCAAAACCTGTAGAACATCATGCAGCGCCGCACCACTGGCAGAGGTGATGACGCCAACTTGCCTGGCAGGACTTGGCAACGGTTGTTTATGATGCTGATCAAATAGCCCTTCTGTCGCCAGTTGTTGCTTGAGTTGATCAAACTGTTGTTGCAGCAATCCGTCACCGGCAGGCTGCATGCTTTCCGCAATTAACTGATAATCGCCACGCGGCTCGTACAGGGTAATCGATGCCCTAACCAACACTTGTTGACCATTTTGTGGGCGAAACGTAGTACGGCGGTTAGTGTTGCGAAACATCGCGCAACGCACCTGCGCTTGGGCGTCTTTTAGGGTGAAATACCAGTGACCGGATGACGGTTGGGAGAAATTGGATATCTCGGCCGTGAGCCAAATCTGGCCCATTTCCATTTCCAGCAGTTGTCGCACCGTCTGATTAAGACGGCTAACAGTAAAAATTGTTGATGCGGAAGATTGTGACATGTGACCTGGATCAAATTTTAAAACAAGCACTTAATTGATCGATATTACCTACCTCAGACCGGTTGGCAAGAAAAATTATGAGAAAGTGCTGGAGGCAACCGATTACGCTCTGTATAATGCCACGGCAATATTTTATCTTTTCACATCCACCTTGGTGAGATATTGCCCATGCTACGTATCAAGAAAGAAGCTCTGACATTTGACGACGTTCTCCTGGTTCCAGCCCACTCCACAGTTTTGCCTAATACGGCCGAACTTGGCACTCAACTGACCGCAACTATCCGCCTAAATATCCCTATGCTGTCCGCAGCCATGGATACCGTTACCGAAGCTCGTCTGGCCATTGCGCTGGCACAAGAGGGCGGTTTAGGTTTCATTCACAAAAATATGTCCATTGAGCGCCAGGCTGAAGAAGTCAGCCGCGTGAAAAAACACGAAAGTGGCGTTGTTACCGAGCCGCAGACTGTTACCCCAACCACCACCCTGCGCCAAGTGAAAGAATTGACTGCCCGTAACGGTTTTGCAGGTTACCCGGTGGTAACCGAAGATTATGAGCTGGTTGGCATTATCACTGGCCGTGATGTGCGTTTTGTGACTGACTTAGACCAACCCGTGACGGCGGTGATGACACCGAAAGAGCGTCTGGTTACCGTCAAGGAAGGCGAAGCTCGTGAAATTGTCTTGCAAAAAATGCATGAAAAACGTGTCGAGAAAGCATTGGTTGTTGATGATAGCTTCCATCTGCGCGGCATGATTACTGTAAAAGACTTCCAGAAGGCAGAGCGCAAGCCTAACGCCTGTAAGGACGAGCATGGCCGTCTGCGTGTTGGGGCTGCTGTGGGTGCCGGTGCTGGCAATGAAGAGCGTATCGACGCGCTGGTCACCGCGGGTGTTGATGTTTTACTGATTGACTCATCCCATGGTCACTCTGAAGGTGTTCTGCAACGAATCCGTGAAACCCGTGCCAAATATCCTAACCTGCAAATCGTTGGCGGTAACGTTGCGACGGGCGCGGGTGCAAAAGCCTTGGCTGATGCCGGTGTAAGTGCCGTAAAAGTAGGGATTGGTCCAGGTTCAATCTGCACCACCCGTATTGTGACTGGTGTAGGTGTGCCACAGATAACGGCGATTGCTGATGCAGTCGAAGCACTGGAAGGTACCGGTATTCCGGTGATTGCCGATGGCGGTATCCGTTTCTCTGGCGATATTTCTAAAGCCATTGCCGCGGGTGCTTCCTGTGTCATGGTGGGGTCTATGCTGGCAGGGACTGAAGAGTCTCCGGGCGAAATCGAACTCTATCAGGGCCGTTCATTCAAATCTTACCGTGGTATGGGCTCACTGGGCGCGATGTCCAAAGGCTCTTCTGACCGTTACTTCCAAACTGACAATGCTGCCGATAAACTGGTACCGGAAGGTATTGAAGGTCGTGTCGCATACAAAGGTTTGTTGAAAGAGATTGTACATCAGCAAATGGGGGGCTTGCGCTCCTGCATGGGGCTTACCGGTTGTGCCACTATCAATGAATTGCGTACCAAAGCTGAGTTTGTGCGCATCAGTGGTGCAGGGATTCAAGAAAGCCATGTGCATGATGTGACTATCACTAAAGAATCCCCTAACTATCGCATGGGCTAATTCCAGGGGCTTAAACCGGCGAATTTGGTCATCGTTCGCGGCTCGCATTGCTCATTGACTTAGTGTCAACTGCGTATGCTGTGCTGCGGGCGGTAACTAACTTTTTGGCTTCGCCGACTGGAATGATTCATAAATAATTATGGTAACTATTTAATTTTATTATTTCTCTGTGGAATACGCCGCACATGACAAAAAATATCCATAAGCATCGCATCCTTATTCTTGATTTCGGCTCGCAATACACCCAACTGGTGGCGCGACGCGTTCGTGAAATCGGTGTCTATTGTGAACTATGGGCGTGGGACGTAACCGAAGCTCAGATCCGCGAATTTAATCCAAGCGGCATCATTCTTTCTGGCGGTCCTGAAAGCACTACTGAGCACGACAGCCCACGCGCGCCTGATTACGTGTTCACTGCGGGTGTCCCGGTATTAGGTGTGTGCTACGGCATGCAGACTATGGCGATGCAACTGGGGGGCAAAGTTGAAGGTTCAAATCAGCGCGAGTTCGGTTATGCGCAGGTGGAAATCAAAACTGACAGCGCACTGATCCGCGATATCAAAGATGCTATCAATCCAGCCAACGAAGCAATATTGGATGTATGGATGAGCCATGGTGACAAAGTCACTGCCATCCCTGCTGATTTTGTGACGGTTGCCAGCACCGATACCTGCCCGTTTGCCATTATGGCCAACGAAGAGAAGCGTTTTTATGGCGTGCAGTTCCATCCAGAAGTCACACATACCAAACAAGGCCAACGCCTGTTAGAGCGCTTTGTGTTGGATATCTGCGGCTGCGAAGCCTTATGGACCCCGGCCACCATTATCGAAGACGCCATTGTTCGTCTGCGTGAGCAAATTGGTGAAGACCATGTGATTCTTGGCCTGTCCGGTGGTGTTGACTCCTCTGTGACGGCAATGCTGCTGCATCGCGCTATTGGTGACCGCCTGACTTGTGTGTTTGTCGATAACGGGCTGCTACGGTTGAATGAAGCCGACCAAGTGCTGGAAATGTTCGGTGATAAATTCGGCCTGAATATTGTTCATGTTGCCGCCGAAAATCGTTTCCTTGCAGCGCTGGCTGGTGTCGATGAACCTGAAGCGAAGCGTAAAATCATTGGTCGCGTGTTTGTCGAACTGTTTGATGAAGAAGCGTGTAAGCAAGATCAAGTGAAGTGGTTGGCACAAGGCACCATCTACCCTGATGTGATTGAATCAGCAGCGTCTGCTACTGGTAAAGCACACGTAATTAAATCTCACCACAATGTGGGCGGTTTGCCGAAAGAGATGAAACTGGGGCTGGTTGAGCCACTGAAAGAGCTGTTTAAAGATGAAGTACGCAAAATTGGTCTGGAATTAGGTCTGCCGTACGACATGCTATATCGCCATCCATTCCCAGGTCCAGGTTTGGGTGTACGTGTTCTGGGCGAAGTAAAAAAAGAGTATTGTGACTTGCTGCGCCGCGCTGATGCCATCTTTATCGAAGAGCTGCATAAAGCTGATCTGTACAATAAAGTGAGCCAAGCCTTTACCGTATTCCTGCCAGTGCGTTCTGTTGGTGTGATGGGCGATGGGCGTAAATACGATTGGGTGGTTTCACTGCGCGCAGTAGAAACCATTGATTTTATGACCGCACATTGGGCGCATCTTCCATACGACTTCTTGGGCCGCGTTTCAAACCGCATTATCAATGAAGTGAATGGTATTTCCCGTGTAGTTTACGATATCAGTGGCAAGCCACCAGCTACCATTGAGTGGGAATAAATACTATCACTCGTCGATAAGATAGTGTTCTGACATTAATTAAGCCTCCGAACTTTCGGGGGCTTTTTATTTTGGCTGCGATGAAATAAAAATTTATATTTTACCTTCACGGATAAATAAAAAATGAACGATGCTTTTGTGAGTATCGCTTTTAGGTAAGATTACTATATGTGAATATAAAAATTGTAACGCTTACCTTCCCATTTGATGTGAAAGATTATATTTGGTTTCTTTATAATTAACAGGTGAAATATGAATGCTAAAATTAGTATTTTGATTGTTCCTTGGATCTTTATATCAATATCCACAATAGCAGAGCATAATAATGAAGATAATGTCTGTTTTTATTCAAAAGATAATTACTCTGAAAAGGAGGACGGCACAAAATTTTGCGTGCCTTATTATACCGAGGATGAATGGCTATTTAGCCAATGGAATAATAATATTGCATCAATAAAAATTCCGCTAAATTTACGGGTTGAGGTTTTTAGTGATTATTCATTTTTGGGGAAGTCTGCTTCGCTTTATAAAAACACCAATGCGGCTGAGTTGGCTCAGTATGGATTAACAGCAGATATCAGTTCTTATCGTGTATTACCAAAGAGTTTATATCCTGAGAATAAGAGGGTGACATTCAATTACCATTCAGACATTTTAGCTGAAAAATATTTCAGCTATGATTATTATGTTAACAATGGTCATAGCATCTTTTTAACCAAGCAAAGTCAGCCTATTGGTGCTGATGGACAAAGTTCTTACTTCTTTTATAGTCATGCAGGGCAGATAATGACGGCCTTTATCGGGCAAGGGTTTGATCGCAACCTTTACTGTTTGTCACCGGTGGTTCGGCGTAGTTCCCAGCTTGATGCTGATGTGGCATTTACCTATTGTGATTTTAATAATTCTGGCCAGTATTGGTTCCCTCAGGTGGTAGAAAATGAAATAAGATTAGTCAATCAAGGGACGGGTACCGCGTTATCATTAGATCAAATCGGTTTCTATGTGAGCTTACATACTAGCCCGATTAATATTCTACATGGCAGGGAACAACATTCTCAGCAGGGGACCGTGAATAAATACACTCTATGGTTTGATGCGTCTACTATTGAAACGTGGCAGGAAAAGGCAGTAAGACCCTTTTTACAATATAAGGAAACGCTTGAATCAAGGGGTGTAAATGACCAACGTGAGGTAATAACCCATCGTTTGGACCAACCAGATGATACCTATATTTATTTGGGGAGTAAAAAAGGTAGGAATCATATTTATTATAATGCAGAAACTCAATTACTGATGGCTTATAATAAATTAAGTGAGGGTAAAGCGTTAATAGAGTCCTCGTGCCTTTCATTATTGAATGATGGCACTGACCAACCTTCGGCGATTAGCTTTACCTACCATCGCAGTAACTACAGTGATAATAGTTTAGAGTACCGTTGTGATAATGGAGTAGCTTATAATATATACAGCAAAAAATGGTACTTTATGGCTGACTGGGAATATCATTATCTCGTTAATGGATATAAAAATAAACTTTTGCATTTTTATATGAATGAAAAAACATCATATATTAACTTCAAAGGTGTGCTGACGGGGCCAAAATTAGGTGAATATATAGGTGCTGTAGTGAATTTTAATGAGCGAACCCCTCATGATGCTGTATTCATTAATAATCCGGCCTTAGGCTATGTGCTTGATGTAGAAAAGGCTATTTGTGCATTGCACGGATTTACCGATGATCAAGGCACACATTGTGGTGATCTAAGTGCCACATGGTCTGTAACAGATGCTGATAGTTGGGATGTTAGCCTCAGTCGCGACTATATGCCCTGGCTGCTGGCGCAAATTTCTCACAAGTTGCATACAAGTGAATGGACTGCTGCGTTGGATGCTTACCTGCAAAAAGTTGAAACACTGGAAACCTTCTTTGAGACAAATAAAGAGCATCCGGTCGATGATGCAATATGGCAACAAACCAAAACACTGCTGGTGGAGTTTTTACGTACCTATAACTCAACCGAATATCAGCAAGTTTGGCATCAAGTGGCATATGTCCTTAATCGTATTGAAGTAATGATTGAGGTGAAGGCATGATCCGGCTCTATAGTTACAAAATGTGATATGAATCACGTTTTGCTTTACCCCTTCACTGATGAGGTATAATCTTGACGAATCTTTACAACTCAACTAAATATTTAACATCCGCATCTCATAACTTACATCGTCAATAAGACGAGAAGTCCATTCATTATTAGTCAAGATTGCCACTGCCGCTGTGTAAAACGCAGGGTAGTTTAGCTCGCAGTAGCCCGCATCTGTTAGCACATGCCGATTAGCAGCATGTTCCTAAATACAACGGATGAATACTGCGTGCGTGCTGTTTTGTGGAGAAAAAACATGTCGGTAAATCTCTCTCCGATACCTCAGGTGCGGGGTATTTCACGCCGCCGTCTGCTGGGATATATCGGCGTCGGGCTAGTCAGTAGCCTGATGAGTCCCCTTTCACTAGATGCTTTCGCGGCATCGACCCAAACCTCGCCGCAGAATTTAGAAAGATTCATGTTGGTATCACGCGCATTGACCGGTAAGCGCCAGCTTAATGCGCAGATTGGTCAACGAATCTATCAGGTTCTGCTCGGGAAAATAGGCGGTTTTGACCAAAAACTCTCCTTGTTACAACCGTTGCCTTCGGGTGAACCTCAGCAATGGCTACCCCTGCAACAACAAATCGCCCGGCAAATATTGCAAGGCTGGTATATCGGCGTGATCGGTGAGGGAACCGATGCGGCGGTAATCAGCTATGAGAATGCGTTGATGTTCGATGCGGTATCCGATGTGTTGGTTATTCGCTCTTATTGCCCGAATAAACCCGGATACTGGGCTGTAAAGCCTGATGTCGCCTTATAATTTTGGAGAATACATTTATGGCTGACACACTAAAGGCGGATATCGTCGTTATTGGCTCGGGTGTTGCAGGAGGGCTGGTTGCCCATCAACTGGCCATGGCTGGCAAGTCAGTACTGGTTTTAGAGGCAGGTCCGCGCCTCTCTCGCTGGGAAATTGTAGAAAACTTCCGTAATCAGCCGGATAAATCAGACAACATGGCGCCATATCCTTCCACCGCGTATGCGCCTCATCCTGAATCTAACCCAAATAATAACTATCTGATTCAAAAGGGTGAACATCCGTATGATGTGCAATATATCCGCGCAGTGGGTGGCACAACCTGGCACTGGGCGGCTTCTGCGTGGCGCTTTTTGCCTAACGATTTCAAACTGAAAACCGTGTATGGCGTCGGGCGAGATTGGCCAATTGAGTATGCCGTGTTGGAAAAGTGGTATCTGCGCGCTGAACAGGAATTAGGTGTTTGGGGGCCAAGTGATGAAGATCTAGGATCACCCCGCAGTGAACCCTATCCGATGGCACCATTGCCATTATCGTGGAATGAACAGCGCATCAAGACGGTGTTAAATAGCCATGTTTTTAACGGTGGCAGCTTTAACGGCGGAAGTTTCAATGTGGTCACTGAACCGGTCGCCCGTAACAGTCGACCTTATGATGGCCGGCCAACCTGTTGTGGTAATAACAACTGCATGCCTATTTGCCCGATTGGCGCCATGTATAACGGTATCACTCATGTCGAAAAAGCCGAGCAGGCGGGGGCAGTCGTGCGCCCCAAAGCTGTGGTTTATAAGTTAGAAGTTAATGATAAACAACAGATTACTGCGGCACTGTTTAAAGATGAACAAGGCAATGAGCATCGGGCTGAGGGTAAATACTTCGTACTGGCCGCTAATGGGATTGAAATTCCGAAACTGATGCTGATGTCCACCGATGAGAAAAATCCACGGGGAGTGGGTAATAGTTCCGATATGGTGGGGCGCAATCTAATGGATCACCCCGGAACCGGGGTGACTTTTATGGCCAGTGAACCCTTGTGGCCAGGGCGTGGGCCGCAGGAAATGACGTCGATGATCGGCTTCCGTGATGGTGCATTTCGTGCTGATTTTGCAGCGAAAAAAATTCATTTATCCAATTTGTCACGTACCGATCAAGTCACGATTGAATTACTCAAACAGGGGGATTTGCAACTCGGGCCACAGCTTGAGGCCAAAATCCGTGACAGGGCCGCGCGTTTTGTACAATTCGACAGCTTCCACGAGATTTTGCCTCATGTCGAAAATCGCATTATCCCCAGCGCTAGCGAGAAAGACGCCATCGGCATTGCGAAACCCGAGTTTTACTATGCAATGGATGATTATGTGCGAAAAAGTGCGGTACACACTCAGCAGGTCTATGCCGAGGCGGCAAAGTTGATGGGGGGAACCGAGGTTAAATTCAACAATAACTTCGCCAATAACAATCATATTACGGGTACCACCATTATGGGCAGTGACCCGAAAGACTCGGTAGTGGACAGCGATTGTCGCACCCATGACCATAAAAACCTGTTTATCGCCAGTAGTAGTGTGATGCCAACTGTCGGTTCAGTTAATTGTACTTTGACGATTGCCGCACTCTCGCTGCGTATCGCTGAAACATTAAAGGCCGAGGTGTAAGATGAGAAAACAAACCTTGGGCTGTTCAGTGAATCTCCTGCTTATCGCATTAGGTTTAGCCGTAACTGGGTATGCCAGTGCTGATGCTGACCTAATTGCACGTGGTGAGTACCTGACTAAGGCCGCTGACTGTGTGGCCTGCCATACCACCAAAGACGGTAAGCCTTTTGCCGGTGGACTTGCCTTCAAGACGCCGATGGGCACGCTATATTCGCCCAACATCACGCCCGATAAAGAGACCGGAATTGGCAATTGGACGGATGAAGAGTTCTTGCGCGCATTACATGAAGGGAAAGGGAAAAATGGTGAGAATCTCTACCCAGCATTCCCTTACACCTCATATACCTTGTTGACGGATGCTGACGTCAAAGCCATTAAAGCCTATCTGTTTAGTCTGCCAGCAGTGCATCAAGCTAACCGCGAAAATGACATGCCTTTCCCATTCAACCAGCGTTGGGGATTGTGGTTCTGGAATTTGGTCAATTTCGAGGGGGAGCGCTTTCAGCCGGACAACACTAAAGATGCACAATGGAATCAGGGTGCTTACTTTGTTGAAGCATTGGGGCACTGCGCTGAGTGCCATACCCCGCGTAATATCACCATGGGGATGAAAGAGAGCAAAGCCTATGGGGGGGCAGAGATTAATGGTTGGACGGCGTTTAATATTACCTCTGATCCACATGCCGGTATTGGCGGCTGGAGTCAGCAGCAGGTGGTGCAATATCTGCGCACCGGCCATGTTGACGGTAAAGCACAAGCTGCCGGGCCGATGGCTGAAGTTATTGAGAACAGTACTCGCCACCTGAGCGAGAGTGATCTCAATGCCATGGCGGTGTATCTGCGTACCCTGGAGCCATTAAATCCAGATGACGAAACCAAGAGTCGTTCGGATTGGGGGCAAGCGGCAAGTAGTGTTAATTCCTTACGCGGTATGCCTTTCACGGCAGATAACAACACTGACGGCGCGCGCCTGTATTTGGGGAACTGTGCCAGTTGCCACAGTTTCACCGGTGAGGGCGTGAAAGACGGTTATTACCCTTCATTGATGAAAAACTCGGTGGTCGGGGCATCCGAGCCCAATAACCTGATTAATGTGATTCTCCACGGTGTGTCACGCAAAACCAATGACGGTGAAGTATTTATGCCCGGATTTGCTAACACCTTAACCGATGAGCAGGTTGTTAGTTTGAGTCATTATCTGCTACAGCAATTCGGACAACCGGCACTGAATATAAAAGCCGATGATGTGAAGGCGCTGCGCGGGGAATAGAAAATAAGCACAAGGAAACCCAGTTCCCTTGTGCTTATTTCTGATTTATCTGTGAGGGGAAAATAACCCATATAACGATGCAGCGATGTTTGATAGTAAGTTAGATATTAAATTTTATTTTTTAACTAATATTATCAATATTGTTCTTATTTAACCTTCTCATTATGCCAATGCATTAATGTATATTCGCCATCATTACTGATGCCGGTGGCAATAGCTACCCACCCCTGTTTTTGATAAAACGCCAGCGCCTGCTGGTTTTTTGCCAGACATTTGAGTGAGCCGTGGCTGGTAAATAGCTGTTGTGCTGCCTGCAATAAGGCTTTTCCCGTACCGGACTGTTGTAGTTCAGGGGCAATAAACAGATGATGCAGGAAACTCTCTTCCATAAAAATTGAGGCAAAACCTAAGTGTTGATCGCCATCAACGGCGACCAGCACAGTTTCACCAATGGTTGAGCGATCAAAATCTTCCAGCCTAAAGTGTTCAACGTCCAGCCAGGTAAAGGCTGCTTTACGTGATGCCAGATACAAGGTGCGCAGGAATGGCCGGTCACTTTCCTGATACTGACGAATCTTGATACTCATCCTATGGTTATACCTCCAAAACAGGGTGCTTTTGCGAAATTGATCATTGGTTGAGCCAATACATGATTGATCTTCTACCATCTGCCCATGATAATAACAATTCTGACTCGGGGTGCCTGCCACAAACAGTGGCATGGCTGAGATATTACCCGTATTACCTGATCTGGATTATGCCAGCGTAGGGAAGTCTCGGCACCTTAGGGTTCCGCCTTCTTGACCGCCGGTTAGGAGGAATATGTTCGTTCAACCTGCCGTTTTCTCTTTAGCTATTCTCGCTGTTGCTGCCATTCGATCTCCCATTGATATGAGTGTGGAGAGATATTCATGAAGCGAATTAATGCACTCACGATTGCCGGAACTGACCCTAGCGGTGGGGCCGGTATTCAGGCTGATTTGAAAACTTTCTCTGCTTTGCAAGCTTACGGCACCAGTGTGATCACCGCCTTGGTGGCACAAAATACCTGTGGTGTGCAGTCAGTTTATCCCATCGAACCGGCGTTTGTTGCAGCTCAACTCGATTCTGTTCTCAGTGATGTGCGCATCGATAGCGCGAAAATCGGTATGTTGGCTAATGCTGACATTGTCGAGATTGTTGCCACACAACTGCAACGTTATCCCATCCCATTTGTGGTGCTAGATACCGTTATGGTCGCCAAAAGCGGTGATCCATTATTGGCACCAGAGGCCGTAGACGCAGTACGTCAACTGCTGTTACCGCGAGTGGCTTTGATTACCCCGAATCTGCCAGAAGCAGCCGCGCTACTCAATTGCCAGCCTGCGCGCGATGAGCAACAAATGTGTGAACAGGGGCGAGCACTGTTGGCTCTGGGGTGTCAGGGAGTATTGATGAAAGGAGGGCATTTGAGCGGTGAAGATAGCCCCGATTGGCTGTTTACGGCACAAGGCGAACAGCGTTTTGTTACCCGCAGAGTAAATACTCGCCATACCCACGGCACCGGCTGCACCTTATCGGCCGCATTGGCGGCCTTACGGCCACGGCTCCACGATTGGGCAGATACAGTGAATGCCGCCAAACACTATCTGCAAGGTGCATTAGAACAAGCCGATACCCTTGAAGTCGGACAGGGGGTCGGGCCGGTGCATCATTTTCACCGGTGGTGGTAATCCCCTTCGTCGTTGAAGTCGCCGGGGTGTTAGCTGCGCTCACCCCCCCGAATCACTGACTTGAGTCAGCTCATCGGGATGTGTTCACTTGCCGCCTACCTGTAGCTCCAATGACTTTGGGGATCCTTCGTCCTTGAAGTCGCTGGGGTGTTAGCTGCGCTCACCCCCCGAATCACTGACTTGAGTCAGCTTATCGGGATGTGTTCACTTGCCGCCTACCTGTAGCTCCAATGACGAAGTGCATGCCTTATTTATTGAAATGGCAGAGATTTTTATGCCAATAAATAGCGCTGAGTCATCGCAAACATCGCGATAGCACGTTGCAAGTGATGGGCATCAAAACGGTTAAGCAGATAGCTGTCCGCGCCTTTGCGTGGGCGGATACACAGTGAGAGTTTTGGCTCGCCTGTTTCATCGTTAATCAGATCAAATTGATAACTGCCGATATCTTTTTCATCTTCACGCCAGGAGATTTGTACCGCAGGTAATGGGTTGCCTGCGCTAGGTTGGCGAACGGCAAAAAAGTACTCTCCGGCCCAGAACCCGGCGTAATCCCCATCAGCCTGTAGATGTTTGGTGCGAAAAATAGGCGCATCGACTAACTGACGGATAGTCTCGGGCGTTATCTGTTGTCGGGTTTGTTGCCACAGCGGGGTGTCATTTTCAAGTTGCCAGCAGGCTGCACCAAGATAATCATTCAATTCGCGCCAATCGGCATCGAGTTGCTGTAGCAACTCTTCATCGAGGATATTACGGTACTGCTGCATACCGCTGGGTTGTTCGCCCAATGTTTCGTAGGTGATTAACTCCATGGTGCGGGGTTTACGGCGAAAGCTCATCCACAACACGGCCTTCGGAATGCGAAATTCAATGGATTGAATGCTCAGACGATAGCGATCGCCTTTATTCACCACAAAACCATTGGCTGTACCGCGCTTATTTTGGTAATTACGTACCACCACCACGCTATTTAGCCCCATCCAGCCAGTGACATAATGCTCGCTGTCGGAATTGGCAACATCCAGATCGATAACCATCTGGATAATTTTATCCGTTTCAAGCTTAGCCAGCGGGTGGGCATCCCCGGCAGAGTAATACAGCTTCTCGGGTTCTTCGGGTAACTCAACGGTTAACATGGCATGGCCTTTTATCGGGTGGGCTCGGCTGATAGCTATCTGGTTCATAGCTTAACTCAAGCTGTCATACAGATTGTGATATAACTGGAATTAGGATGAAAATTCGTGCTATGGATCAACTTTTTCGCCGGTTGATGGTCATAGACAGGCAAGCTAATACCACGCCCGCTAAGCCGTTGCACAGAGCCTGGCTCACTGTCCGGCGAGTAGATTAATCAGATAATAAGGATTTCGATAATGAAAGGTAACAAAACCCGCCATTGTCTTGTGGCTGCGGTGATGCTCAGTGTCAGCTCCTGGGCTTTCGCGCAGCCAGCCACCACAACTGTCACAGCCACGTCAGTTGCCCAGACTTCTCCTGTCAAAAGCCGCCCGACCACGGCGGATCTGCTGCAACAGCCGGTGTATAAAAATAGCTGGCAAAAAATGGTGAAAAGCCAAAAGAATCTCCCCGCCTGGGCACGCAAAGGGGTGGGGACGTCAGCACCTTATGAGGTGATAAATTGGCAAGGGCAGCAATATAAGGTGGGGCGAATTTGTAAACCTCATGATTGCAGTAATAACTTTATGTGGGTGGCGTTTAGTCAGGATAAAAAACAAGTATGGCAGGCATGGGGAATGCGTATTTCCGTGGCAGACAAGCCACAAGCACTTGATAAACCGAGTGAGTTCGCGACCTATCAATGGCTCGGTCGTCCCAATGACAGTATCCAGGCCATGCTCAAAAAGCAGTTACAGCAAGATCCTAATTGGCACTGATTGAGGCAGGCCGCTAATAAGTAAATTTATCTAGATTAATTGATTATATTGATGAAGATGTCACTGGCGGATTTGAATGCTGGTTGCAGCGGCCTCGCAGCAGCGAGGCCTGAATCGTGAATGCAACCAACACAGCTACAACTTGAACGATGACGGGGATATCAACCAACGCCAGCTTGATGCAGGTCGTGCAGATTAATGGCTCCGACCAGTTTCCCATCCAGATTCACCACCGGTGCGGCACTGAGATGGTGCTGATGCAGTGCCTCCAGCGCTTCTCCTGCGCGCCATTGCTCAGGTAATCGGTAGCCTGGCCGTGTGATGGCATTTTCTAAGGGTTGCTGTAAGGTGCCACCTTTTACCAGCCAGCGGCGTAAATCACCGTCAGTGAATACCCCCACAACCCGTTGCTCCGGATCACATACAGCCACCAGCCCTAGTCCTGTACGGCTCAGTTCTAACATGGCTTCCATTACGCTGTCGGATTCATTCACCATCGGCAGGCGATCACCGGTTCTCATTAAGTGATGGACTCGATTAAGTAGCCTTGCGCCCAAGCTGCCGCCAGGATGTGAGCGGGCAAAATCTTCTGCACCGAAACCGCGATGGCGCATTAATGCCATTGCCAGAGCGTCCCCCATCATCAGGGTATTAACCGCGCTGGAGGTAGGAGCCAATCCCATCGGGCAAGCTTCGTGTTCGACACTGATATCCAATACACAGGCAGCACCCAGCGCCAGCGGGGACTCTTTGCCGCCAGTGATGGCAATCACGGGGATCTGGCTATCCGCCAACAAGGGCAGAATCAGGTCCAGTTCTTTGGCGCGCCCTGAGTAGGAGATAAAAATCACCACATCCTGAGGGCCAATCATGCCCAAATCGCCGTGCAATGCTTCCGCCGGATGTACAAAGAAGGAGGGGGTGCCAGTGCTGGCCAGTGATGCAGCAATCTTTTTACCAATATGGCCAGATTTGCCAATCCCTGAAACTACAGCCTTACCGGTGCAGGCTAATAATAACTCACAGGCGCGGATAAAATTATCATCTAAACGTGACAGCAGCTTATGCGCTTCTGTCAGTTCAATTTCCAGTGTTTCACGGGCATAGGTAATCAATGGATTAGTCATTTTTATCAACCAGAATGATGTTAATGCCCATGTCCTGTAGCGCTTGCAAATATTCTGGGCTAATACCCTTATCTGTAATCAGGATATCAACTGCACTTAACGGGCACACTACATTTGGGCTTTTACGGCCAAATTTGGAGGAATCGACCAGCAAAATAATGCGGCTAGCGGCACGGCACATCGCCGTACTAACATGATAAACTTCGTTAAACGTGGTGACACCTGCTTTCAGATCGACACCATCTGCACCGATAAACAGTTGATCGAAACTAAAATTATCAAATGCAGATTCTGCCAGACTACCATGAAAAGAGGCTGAACCTTTACGGTAAGTGCCACCCGGCATCAAGATAGTTTGATCGTTATCCAGCTCAACCAGTTCATTGACGATATGCAGGCTGTTGGTCATCACCGTGATATTGTTGAACTTTGTCAGGTGGGGAACCATTTGCAACACGGTACTACCGGCATCAAAAACCAGGCTATCACCGTCTTTAATCAGTTTGCTGGCAGCTTGAGCAATTTGCTTTTTCTTATCGGTATTAATGTGAGTTTTACGGTCAATGGGTTGTTCTATATCATCACGATTTAATACAACCCCACCGTAGGTACGGATAACCGCCCCTTCATTTTCAAGACTGGTTAAATCCTTACGAATTGTGGTACCGGTGGTTGAAAAATGTGCGGCGAGTTGATCGACGGCCGTCTTTCCGTGTTGTTGGAGATATTCCAGTATTGCAACCTGTCGCTGCTTTGGCTTCATAACGATCCCCGCTCAAGTATTTCCATTGCCTCTTTTTCAGGCATAACTTTCACATGAAAAAGAATAGCTTTCATTGTGAAAATATCATGATTTCGGTTTAATCGCTAATAATAGTGCAGTTTGACATGCTTTATCCGTAGGGAAGATCACATCCGGGATTAAATCCTGCTGATGTAAGCCATGAAGCTGAGGTAATGGGCGTGGGCGGGCGAAAACGCTAATGCCACGCATGATCATGCTGTCACTGACCCGCATATTCTCATCGAAAGCCAGCGCCATTACCACGCGGGGCTTAAAGCGCCCACCAGATCGGCCAACACCAACTGATTTACTGTGCTGACACAGGCGATCAAAAGCACGGTTAAACCGATTGATTTGCCACCAGCCAAGCATGATTTGCAGCACCCAGGCGATGATAACAATAGTGATCAGTGCTGATGTTGGAGACATATTTTTATCCTTCTTACTTGACGTTGCAGCAGTGTTAGCTGCGTTCGTTGCTTGGCCCATCCTTGGGCCTCGCCTCTGTGAGACCGCTAGAAACAGTCCCCTTAGCTTGCTGGGATGACAAACTGTTTTTTCAGACAACATCAAACTTAAAACATCACCTGACCACCGGTAATATTAATTGATTGTCCGGTGCAATAGGCGGCTTTATCGCTAGCGTAGAACAACAGCATGTTAAGCACATCCTGATAATCACAACCCCGTTTTAGTGGCACTTTATCGGTGTAATATTTTTCAACTTCTTCCGGTTGAATACCCAACTTTGCAGCGTACTGCGGTAAAAGAGATTGGAACATCGGTGATTTCAACAGATTGCCTAACATCAAGGAATGTACCGTGATACCGTAGTCAGCCAAGTCCAGAGCCAATGATTGGGTCAAACCAACGCCACCAAACTTGGCAGCACTGTAACCCGAGTTGTGTTTACTGCCCACTTTACCTGATTTGGAGTTGATCTGGATAATTCGCCCGGCAACGCCATCACGGATCATCAGGCGAGAGAATTCACGAGCACATAAGAAGTAACCGACCAGATTGACCTGTAGTGAACGGTCAAAATCATCCAGTGGGAAATCAGTAATCGGTGCGGCCTTGGCAATGCCTGCGCTGTAAACGAGCAGGTTAGTTTGATGGAAACTTTGATCTACTGCTTTTGCCAGCATCTGCACGCTGCTTTCATTGGTGGCATCAACCTGAAAACCACGGGCGCTATCTGCGCCGTATTCGGCATTAATCTGATCAGCGACTAACTGTGCGTTATCTGAATTTAAATCAGCAACTGCAACTTTATACCCTGCTTCGGCAAGACCATGACACAAGAATGCGCCCAATGTTTGTCCACCGCCAATAACTACTGCTACTTGTGACATAACTACCTCCAAAATTATCCTTGGTACTTGAAACTGCAGCGGTGTTAGTCGAACTCACTCACCCGAATCACTGACGAGAGTCAGCTCATCGGGATTTGTTCGTCTACTTCCTTTGCAATTCCAATTACTTCGGCTAATACCCTTAGTACTTGAAGTTGTCGCAGGGTTAACTGCGATGCTAATGACATCGGGTATAAATGAATAAATTAACGAATAAATTTCAGTGAGCTACCGATAGGAATATCATCGGGTGTTGGCCCTATTACATGGATAGAACCGGGGAACTCAGGTTGCTTATCACCATTAAAACGAATGGTGACATGACCCAATTCACGCAGGTTCTGAGTTGCCACCTCGCCAACTGCGGTGATGACATAGCGCAGATCAGCCAGTTCCATAATGTTGCCAGCCTGTAGCTCTCCATCGGTGTCGCTGTGCTGATGGATAAAACAGAACTCTTCAATATCTTTGGGTGCCCCTTCGCGGAAGGTGATAAGCATGTCATCAAGCAGCGCCTCGCGGGCGCTGTCGCCGATATTGGTAATAGTTGTCTGATAAATAGTATTCATACGTACATCCTTAACCGTTGAATGTATTACAGATAATTTTGTATTTAGTGCTTACTGATAGATAAAGGCTGATGCTGCCCAGGCAATCAATACTGTTGGCGCTCCGGTAAGGAAACGGCCAACCAGAACCGAAGGGACACCGACACGAACGGTATCTTGTTTCGCTTCGGCCAGAGACAGACCTACTGGGATAAAGTCACATGCTGCTTGGGCATTAATTGCAAATAACGCTGGCAGGGCTAATTGCGGTGGAATATTCCCCAAACCAATTTGTACCCCAACCAATACGCCGATAACTTGTGCGATAACGGCCCCTGGGCCTAAGAACGGTGACAACAGCGGGAAGGAGCAGATCAGTGCCAAGAGCACTAAGCCTATCGGGCTGCTGGCCAGCGGTGTTAAGCCGTGAGCGATAAAGTCGCCCAAACCGGATGCCATAATGATGCCGATTAACGCCGAAACGAAGGCCATAAACGGTAGGATAGTTTTCAGTACGGTATCGATGGTGTCGCGGCCTGACTGGAAGAATACCGCCACAACAGACCCCATCCCCATCCCGACTTTCGCCAGTAACCCGTCACTTTGTTCGGTAATTTTCTTGCTGGTATCGTAATCACGGCCAGCTTTGCTTGCGGTTGCGGTTGCCGGTTCTGCTGGTGCAGCCGTTGCGGTGGCGTGATCGGTTCCACTGACTTTATGGATATTTTTTTCACGCACACCGGAAACATAAATATCTTCCAGTATGTATTGCGCCATCGGCCCGGATTGACCGGTTGAATGGATATTAACGGTTGGAATACGGCGTTTCGGATACAGGCCACAGCGCAGGGTGCCACCACAGTCAATAATCGCCACGGCGATCTCTTCGGCTGGTGGTTCACCTTCTTTGAACCCATCCACCGCTTCCCAGCCAGTCAGTTCACTGATACGGTCAATAATGGCCGGGCGGGTACCCGCGGTGATATAGACAATTTTCTTACCCGGTACGATTGGCAACACTAATGGGCCACCCCAGCCGCCTTCGCCTTTTTCAATCCTGATGAATTCACTCATGCTCTGCTCCACACAGTATGTATTTAATTTACATATTAAAGTTGTACGTTACGGTCCAGACGGATGCCCATTTTGCGTTCAAAGATGGAGGTCGTCAGATCGGTAACCCAGCCACGGAAGAAGTTGGTGAACAACCCAACCAGGAAGTAGCTAACAGCCAGCGGGCCGAGGGGTAAGCCCAGTGTGGTTAAACCACTGGCAATACCTAAGAACACGAACAACTCACCTGGGTTAATGTGTGGGAACAAACCATTCATTGAGTGGCAACTGTAAGAGGCGGCCGCGTAATAACTTGGTTTATATTTTTCTGGCATAAAACGCCCGAGACTTAAGGTCATCGGGTTACAAAATACAAAGGTACCGATCAGCGGCAGCAACAGGTAACGGGAAACAGGGTTACCGGCACAGCGTTGAGCCAATCGTTCAATCCTATCCTGACCAACAAACTTGATCAGTGCATTCATGATTACTAACAAACTGATTAATAAAGGTAAGATCCCGGTGACCATGCCAACAAAAACTTCGCCCCCTTTTTGGAAGAGTCCGATAAACCACTCGGCTCCATGGGTTATGAGGTCAATCATTTTTTTCTCCTGTAATCGAGGTTATGGCTGTTTTTATAAACTTTTGTTTTGAAAAGAAACTTCAGGAACCGCGTGATAAAGCGGTATTCAAAATACTGAGGTTCCAGAATGGACTTCAGCATCTTGTCTGTCGCCATGTGAACTACCATAATCATTTTTTAGATCTATTTATTGCATATGGATCACACTTTGAAAGTAAAACCTTTCAAAGTGAAAATTAAATGTAAAAGAAAAGAGGTTTGAAATGAAAGGTTTTTGCGTAAGAAAATGCGTTAACTCGAGCTAAAGCCAGGTCAACGTTGAGTTAGGCAGAGCGATAAGGGTAATAAAATCTAGAAGAATCATGGGCTAACCGAAGATAGCCCACAGATTGATATTTAGCCCAGCAGTTCACAATTTGGCGGCAGACGGCAGCCAATCGCATTGGGGATTATTTCGATACGGAAATGCTTGCCTGCCAGTGGTTCGCCATCCAGATTAAAAGTGATGTCATGGGGGGCTGTGATTTCCAGCCAAGGCAAGGTAGCCTCCACTACATTTTTATTTTTCTCACCACTGAACACGCTGGTCAGTAGGGCAGGAAGTAATTCTTCTGCGGTCAGCAACCGCAATTGCAGCAAGCCATCATTAATCAGTGCATCGGGGCAGAGAGGCTGTCCACCACCGGCTTGCCGACCGTTGCCGATACCTATTACCAGTGCATCACCCGCCCATTCGAAATCCGGCCCATGTATTTCACAACTGTCTGCTTTAATCGCATCCATGCGCATCAGGCCATGAATAAAGTATGAAGCCCCACCCAGTACGGCTTTGAGTTTTTCCGGTGTCTCAGTGGTAATGCGAGTGCCAAAGCCACCGGTCGCCATATTGATAAAGTAGTGCTCGCTATTTACTCGCGCGATATCAATGGTGACCGCCCGGCCTTTGACTGCCAATTGAAATGCATTTTCTATGTGCAGGGGAATGTTACAACTGGTGGCAAAATCGTTGGCTGTACCTAAGGGCACAATACCTAAATTGGGGCGATTGTAGGAGGGCAGGGCCATCAGCGCGCTGGCGACTTCATTAATAGTGCCGTCTCCACCCCCGGCAATTACCGTATCGACCCCCAGACCGGCAGCTTCGCCAACATAACGCTTCGCATCCCCGTGTTCCCAAGTGACTCGAACATGAAGCATAATGCCTTCATCACGCAAGTTCTTGACGGCATTGCGAACTTCAAGATTACCCGATTCCTTACCGTTCAAGATGAGAAGGGTACGTGGCATTGAGGTCATAACGTGCTCCAATCGTTTCTGCGATAGGAGTAACAGTAACCCATAGCTGTTTAATTTACCTATCCCCTTCTTACTTGAACTTGCAGCGGGGTTAGCGGCATTCAAATCTGCTCCTGACAGATTTGTCACCCGAATCACCTGACTGCGTAAGCTCATCAGGATTAGTGAGGGGCTAGCATAAATGCAGCGCGAATCACTTGCTGGTAGTGGGTTTGGCTTCTTTAGCTATATGAGATTATTCCGACAATATTGCAAATATCAATTATCTTTAAGTTTAATAAAAAGAGGTTTTATTTTTGTTGGGATATTTATTTAACGGAGATAATTATTATTTGATGGTGAGGTTATTCATAAAACAGGCTTTCTTATTATTAGTTAATAGCTTAACAAGAATCATTAATAATAAAATTTAGGAAAAATTAATAGTAATCAGATGGATAGGGCCATAAAAAAGAAAAGGCCAGCCCAAGGGAGATTGGGCTAGCCAAGGAGGTGGTTCCTAGTCTTGCTGTAAAACTTTTTTAGTTCTTGATTGTACTCGAGCTATGCTACCCCAGCGTAATTATAATTGATGTGATCCATTTCTAATATTTGCTAAAAATGCCATCTTGGCGATGGCATTATTTTTTTATCGCTTTACGTTACGCTTTTTCATGGGGATTTCGGCTATTTGTCCCATTTAGATTACGTACCAGTAAGCCATATTCCACGTTAATGTCCGCGGGGATGGGCAAATACATGATATGACCATTACCCGGTGCAATATCTGCCGGCTGACCTTTTTTATCTTGCATGCTGTCGAGAATAAACTGGATATTGCCGTTTGGCGTCATCAGCTCAACACTATCACCAACCGAGAATTTGTTTTTGACCACCACTTCAGCCAAGCCGTCACGACGCACTCCGGTAAACTCACCGACAAATTGCTGGCGTTCAGAAACTGAATAGCCGTAATCGTAAGTTTGTTGCTCTTCATGCACATGACGGCGCAGGAAGCCTTCGGTATAACCCCGGTGAGCCAAGCCTTCCAGTGTGGTCAACAAGGTTGGATCAAAAGGTTTACCCGCAACGGCATCATCGATAGCACGGCGGTAAACCTGTGCGGTACGCGCGCAATAGTAGAAGGATTTAGTCCGACCCTCAATTTTCAGTGAATGCACACCTAATTGCGTCAGGCGTTCCACATGTTGAATAGCGCGTAGGTCTTTTGAGTTCATGATGTAAGTGCCGTGCTCATCTTCGGTGGCGGTCATGTACTCACCAGGGCGCTGTGCTTCCTCAATCATAAACACTTTATCGGTTGGTGCACCGATACCCAGTGTTGGCTCGATATTCTTTACCGCAATCGGTTGGTGAATATGCACGATGTTGCCGATTTCATCTTCTTTGCCTTCCTGAACATTATATTCCCAGCGGCAGGCATTGGTGCAGGTTCCCTGGTTCGGGTCGCGTTTATTGATATAACCAGATAGTAGGCAACGGCCGGAATAGGCCATGCACAGTGCGCCGTGGACAAAAATCTCCAGTTCCATATCAGGAACTTGTGCGCGTATTTCTGCAATTTCTTCCAGTGATAACTCGCGGGAGAGAATAACGCGGGTCAACCCCATCTGTTGCCAAAATTTGACGGTAGCCCAGTTGACGGCGTTAGCTTGTACTGACAGATGAATATCCATCTGCGGGAATGCCTCACGTACCATCATGATCAAGCCGGGATCCGACATAATCAGTGCATCCGGCCCCATATCGATCACCGGTTTTAAATCACGCAGAAAGGTTTTCAGTTTGGAGTTGTGGGGGGCAATATTTACGACCACATAGAAGCGCTTACCGAGGACATGCGCTTCCTGAATACCTAATGCCAGGTTCTCGTGATTAAATTCATTATTACGCACCCGTAGGCTATAACGTGGTTGGCCGGCGTAAACCGCATCTGCCCCATAAGCAAAGGCATAACGCATGTTTTTAAGGGTACCGGCAGGCGATAATAATTCCGGGGTAAAAGGAATAGATGAAGACATATAAGTGGCTCTCAGTCTGAGTTCAAGTCAGAACCACGCCCGAAGGGGTGGTTAAAAGCCGGGGATTGTAACCTTGCCAATCAGGAAAATCAGCCATCGCACAATTTTTGTAAGGTTTAAATGATCTGGATCAGTTTAAGCGGATTTTAATGTCTTGGAGCATAAAGGAAAAATTCGTTAATTGAGCGATTTTTTGCTCATTTTTTGACTAAATGATTTTCTTTGAGTAATATTTTGCACATAAATACTGATTTATTCTTTATATGAGCAGTTTTTTGCTCAAGAGGTGTTTGTGGCTAAACTAACGATACAGATCTTCAATCACGGCCTTTGGCATGATGCTGCTGAACTGACTTTTACAGAGCCGGCTCGTGGAAGGCAAGGCGCGGCAGTGCTAGGCTATGACGGCGATTATGCTATTGAGTGGATGTATCGTGATGATGAATTCAGTTGTAGCATAAATTTACCGGTTGAATTAGCTCACACCTATTCGTCTAAGCATTGGTTTGCTTTTATTGACGATATAATGCCCGCAGGCGCAAGCCGCCGCTATTGGGTTAACCAACTTGGTCTGCAATCAATGTCAGCGAGCGAGCAGGATTATATTTTGCTGAAAACGGGCACTATCGCCCCTGTTGGCAATATGCGAATAAAAGATGCAATACCTGAGTTACATCCTGATAGCCAGTTAAACCATATCCGCTTTACATTGCAGGACGTAGTTGAGCGTGACTCATCTTTTTTGGAATATGCGCAGCAAAGAGGGGCCTCGGCAGGGGGGGCGACAGGGGCCGGTGGCGAAGCGCCGAAGCTACTATTATGTTGTTCAGATAATGATGAAATCTGGATTGATACTTTCCAGGATGGCATCAGTAACCAAGATACTCATTATTTAATTAAATTCCCAAGAGGGAAGCGTAGCACTATTGATTGCGATATTTTACGTACTGAGTATCACTTTTATCAGGAACTGGCAAGCATTGGTATCGATACGATAAAGACTGAAAAGATGAGGCTGATAGAGGGAGATAATTATCCTTCTTTATGGTTACCTCGCTTTGATATTGATTCAATTGAGAATAAGCGAGTTCAATATGGTCTGGAGTCACTTTATTCAGTTATGGATGTTGCTTCGGGTAGCTATTTAAATCATTTTGAGGTAATCCGAACTTTAGTAAAAAAACTGACTTCTCAGTATCAAGTTAATGAATTAGGTCGGCCTTTAAATGTTGAAGCTCTCGTTATTGAAATGATTAAGCGAGATTTATTAAACGTCGCTTTTGGTAATTCTGACAATCATGGCCGCAATACTGCATTAATTAAACGGCCTGAGGGGATCTGGCTCTCGCCTATCTATGATTTTGCCCCGATGAAAGCAGATCCTGAAGGTATTCCCAGAGTGACTCAATGGGGGTCGCCTTATGAAGAGGGAGGGAATTTCGACTGGAAGGGTATTATTACTGAGTTATCTGATCTTGCTGACCCTGACAGTGTCTTTTTGGCATTCCAGCAAGTGGCTGAAAATCTAATAGGTTTGAAGGTTCGTCTTAAAATGCGAGGAGTACCGGACAGCATTCTTAATATGCCGGGAATGGCTTTTGATTATTTGGATGAAAAATTACAACGCTGGGCACATTTATGAAAGTGAAACTTTCACCGCAAGAGCGTGAGAACTTGTTACTGATGTTACTAAGCCAGCTATTTAGTGAACAGATATCTACAGGGGAATTACTGCGCAAACTTAGAAAAGAGATGCTAACCATGTCTCAGGACGAGTTTTCATCTTTGGTTAATATCAGCCGACGTACTCTGTCTGATATTGAAACTGATAAAGGGGGCCAGACGTTATCTGTGCTTGGGCGTGTTTTTCGGCCTTTTGGTTTGAAAATAGGTTTATTGCCACGTAACCAGCAAGTATTGAAAAAAATGCTGGCGAAAGAGTTTGCAGCGGTAACCGAAGATCAGGAGCGTTTGAAATGAGATGCGCGGTCACTCGCCCCGCGCGGGTACCTTTAAGCAACGAATGTAGGTAAAATAGCACTATCAGATAAATAAAAATTACAGCGTCAGATCTTTAATTATGGTGGTCGGGCCATTTTTTATTACGGAGGCAATGCCTTTTTTGGCAGCAGCGTCAGAACTGTAGGATTCACTGACGCCAATAACCTGATGGTTTTTCGCTTTCAAAACGAAATAAGGTTCATTTTTGACGTTGTGCTTCAGCTCATATTGGCTTTCCAGTGGCGAGTTACTCTGCACTGATGATATGCCGTTTTCAGCCGAAGCCTTACTGGCGTACATCTCACTGGAGAGAATAGTTTCGCCATTGCTGGCTTTTAGATTGAAATAGTGCTGCCCATTCTTTGCCTTATTAAGCTCATAGTGACCCATGGTCATAGTGGTTCTCCTGTTGGTTGTGATACCTCTAATGAGTGTAGTCAACGTTGACCGGATGTCAGGTCAATGCGCTATGCACCACCAACATAACGCACCTTTGGCAAAGACGGCATTACAGTAAACGACAGATCTCTGCTTCCCAGCGATACCCCATACCGTACACTGCACGGATAAATGGCTTCTTGCCATCGAGTGATTCCAGCTTGCGCCGGAGATTTTTGATATGGCTATCGATAGTGCGATCCGTCACTACGCGGTAATCGTCATACAGATTATTCAGCAGTTGCTCACGGCTAAACACATGGCCTGGTTGAGTTGCCAGTATTTTCAGCAGACGAAATTCTGCCGGGGTCAATTCCAACTGATGGCCCAGATAACTGGCCTGAAAGCGGGATTCATCAATCAGCAGTGGCACCGTATCACTTGGCTGCTGCGGTAGCGGTCGGCAGCGGCGCAGAATGGTTTTGACCCGCGCCACCACTTCCCGCGGGCTATAGGGTTTGCAGATATAGTCGTCAGCACCGATCTCCAGCCCCAGTAATCGATCAATCTCTTCGGTTTTTGCCGTCACCATCATAATCGGCACATCAGAGAAACGGCGAATTTCTCGGCAAATGGTAATGCCATCGCTACCGGGTAACATTAAATCCAGCAAAATAATGGCCGGTGGCGACTGACGGACTGCCGCCACTACCTCGTCACCCCTGGTGAGCCATTGGGTCTGATAACCCGCAGCCTGTAGGTAATCGACCAATAACTGGCCGAGCTTCGGTTCATCTTCAACAATCAATACGGAGCCAGATTGGCTGGCAGACTGAAGCGGCTCGTGCATTACAATGAATTACCCTATGGAATGGAATAGCGGAAATACTACCGTAATCCGCAGGCCACCCAAAGGTGAATGTTCGGCGCTGATTTTGCCACCGTGGGCCTCGACAATATTGTGGCATATCGCCAGCCCTAGTCCTGAGCCGCCGCTTGCGCGGTTACGTGAGCTTTCGGTGCGATAAAAACGCTCAAAAATACGTTGCAGCTGTTCATCACTAAGGCCCGGTTTACTGTCCTGCCAGTGTAGGGTTAATGTTTCTTCTTCTGGCAGTGCGATAATCTCAAGCTGCCCGCCTTCATTGGTATAACGCAGACTGTTTTCCAGTAAATTATGAAATAGCTGATTCAATCGGTCGGGGTCGCCGAACATTATTGCCTGTTCAGGCAGATGGGCAGTAATGGTGATATTTTTACTTTGGAAACGGCCATGGAAGCTGGCGATAGCGATTTGTAACAGACGCACGGCATCCAGTTGGGTTTTACGGTAGGCCAGTGCACCACGATCTGAGAGCGATAACTGATGCAGGTCGTTGACCAGTTTGGTCAGAATTCCTACCTCGGCTTGCAGTGAGATCAAGGATTCAGGTGTTGGTTGCCGCACACCATCCTGTAGCGCCTCCAACTCGCCGCGCAGTACCGCCAGTGGCGTGCGTAATTCATGCGAGACATCGGCCATAAAGTCGCGCCGCATTTGCTCGTTTTTCTCCAACGAACTGGCAAGTTGGTTAAAGTCTTGTGCCAAACGGCCCAGTTCGTCACGGCTACTGACCGCCACTCGAGTGCTGAAATCACCGGCAGCTAAGCGGTGAGTGCCTTCCACCAGCCGTTTTACCGGTGCCAACATCCCGCGGGATAAAATCCAGGTCACCGCTGCCGCCAGCAGGGTTGATAAGCCGACAATAATCCAACTGGTGCGGCGCTGTTGCTGGTCAAAGTTAATATCTGCATTACGCGTCAGTTTTTCGGGGGGAGTCGACATCACCCAGCCCACTACGAGTTTATTCACCTTGATGGCGCGACGGCTGGCTTCTTTCGGCACCTGACCGGTGTGCCCGGCCAGTAGATTATTGTGATTATCGACCACCCAGAACTGAGCGCGCCAGCCTCGTGGCGGCAGATTGCGGCTGTTATCACTGCTCTGCTCGAAAGAGCGCATGATCTGATAAATCACCTGATCATTATTACGCAGGAAATCCCAGTTACCGTAACGTTGATATTGTACCTCAAGCGCATCTCCCAACATGGCGATGCGCTGCTCATTGCTCTGTTTGATGTAGTCAATGAAACCGCGCTCGAAACTGGCTCTAACCCCCCAGTGCATCGTGATCAACACCAGCATGCAGGTAGCAAATATCGCCATAAACAGTTTTCCGGTAATGCCGATTCTCATTATGTTTTCACCTGTTCTATCGGTTGGCTGGTTTAATGGGTTGGCGGGCCAGATTACGATTGGTGCCGGTATCCGGTGGCACGCGATTAAATATCAGGGCGGGCAGAGCAATGATAATGGCCATGCACATATAGCTGTACAAGAACGCGCTGTGGGTGGCCGAGGTATTGGTTACCACCTGATTATGCGCAAACACGCCCAATAATATCCCGGCGGTGCTGACCCCCAGACTCATGGAGAGTTGCATCACCATCGACAGCAAGCTATTGCCGCTACTGGCAAGGCGGTTTGGTAAATCTTTCAGGGTTAAGGTATTCATGGTGGAGAAGCGCAGTGCGTTAACCATTCCCTGGAAAAATAGCACCACCGGCAGTAGCCATAGCCAGCCCATCAGTGCCACCAGTGGGAAGCTCAGACTAACCACCGCCAGCAGCAATGTCGCGCTGACCAACACTTGCCGGTAGCCGAAGCGGTTAACCACCTGCACGATAATTCGCTTCATGCCCATACTGCCGATAATCATCGGGATCATCATTAAACCTGCATGGAACGGCGTGAATCCCAGCCCGATTTGCAGGAAAACCGGGGTCATAAAGGGCAGCATGCCACTGCCAATGCGCGCAGTCATACTTGCAGTCAGGCCAAGGGCATAGGATTTGTTTTTGAACAATCGCAGTGAAAATAGCGCAGCGTTATTACCTCGGGCATGCCACCAATATCCGGCCAGAGCCAACATCCCAGACAAGACTAAACCCGCAATTGCCAGCGGTGACAAACCCAGCCCTTTATGGCCATCTAACGCCAGTGTTAGGGTTGCCATGCCGATAGCCAGCATGATAAAGCCGCTGATATCAAAGCGACGGGTACGCATGGTGTAGTTAGGCATCAGCATCAGAGTAGCTAACGCGCCAATCACCCCCACTGGCAGGTTGATCAAGAAGATCCAGTGCCAACTGGCGTATTCCACCAGAAATCCCCCCAGCGCCGGGCCAACCAATGGCCCAATCTGGCCGGGTAGGGTGACAAAGGCCATCGCCGACATATATTGTTCGCGTGGCACGATCTTCATCACCGTCAGGCGGCCCACGGGTACCATCATTGCGCCACCGACCCCTTGAATCACGCGAGAGGCGATAAGCTCATTCAGGGTTTCAGATTGCGCACACATCAGTGAACCAAGGGTAAACAGAATGATTGCTGAGAAAAATACCCATTTAACCCCGACACGATCAGCCAACCACCCGCTAGCGGGCAGCATCACAGCCACCGTCAACACATACGACACAATGACCGATTGCATACGCAATGGGTTTTCACCCAAACTGGCCGCAATCGAGGGCAGGGCGGTATTGACGATGGTGGTATCCAGCGTCTGCATAAAGAAACCGAAGGCAACGATCCACAGTTGCCAGCGTATACCCGTCATCTTTCAACCTGCTGCTGTGTTGACTGCATTCGCTTACCCGAATCACTTACGGGTTTTGACCTTAAAATATAAGTCAGCTCATCGGGACTCTCTCGCTTGCCGCCTGGGTATATCGCCATAGGCTATTCCAGCTTCATTAGCGGCTGCTTACTAAAGCGGCTGCGTAATCGGTCAAAATAGAGGTAAACCACCGGTGTGGTATACAGCGTTAGCAGTTGGCTCATTACCAGCCCACCGACAATGGTTATCCCCAGTGGTTGACGTAACTCTGCCCCATCACCACTGCTTAGCACCAGTGGCAGCGCCCCGAACAAGGCGGCCAATGTGGTCATTAGAATCGGCCGAAAGCGCAATAAACTGGCCTGAAAAATAGCATCGCGGGCGCTGAGATTGCCATTACGTTGCGCGTCGAGGGCAAAGTCCACCATCATAATGGCGTTCTTTTTCACGATACCAATCAATAGCATAATGCCAATAAGTGCGATCAGGCTAAAGGGGGCGTCGAACAGTTCTAGCGCCAGTAGCGCGCCCACCCCAGCAGAGGGCAGTGTGGACAGAATGGTCAGTGGATGAATATAGCTCTCATACAACATCCCGAGCACGATATACACCGTAGCGATAGCGGCCATAATCAGCCACAACTGCGATTTCAGTGTTTCCTGGAATACCTGCGCGGTACCAGTAAAGGTGCCGCGCACGGTGGCAGGCACCCCCAGTTCCGTCATTACCCGCTCAACGGCGGCGGTTGCTTCAGATAAACTTCCGCCTTCCGGTAAGTTAAATGAGATGGTCGAGGCGGCGGATAAGCCTTGATGATTAACCGACAGTGGTGCATTGGCCGGTTGCCACTTGGCGAAATAAGACAATGGAATTGACTGACCGCTGCTATTAATCACAAACATCTTATCGAGCGAACTGACATCCTGAGTGTATTGGGGGGCAACTTCCATCACCACTTTGTATTGGTTCAACGGTTGATAAATGGTGGAGATCTGCCGTTGACCAAAGGCGTTGTTTAACAGGGCATTGGCTGTGGACACATCAATCCCCAAGCGCGCCATGGTCTCGCGATCGTAAGTCAGTGCCATCTCCGAGCCTTTATCCTGCTGGTCAGAGTTAACATCTGCCAGCTCCGGCAATTTAGCCAGCGCGGCGCGGACTTTGGGTTCCCATTCACGTAGTGCGGCTAAATCGTCTGCTAACAGCGTAAATTGATAACTGGCGTTGGCTTGACGGCCACCGACGCGAATGTCCTGCACCGGTGCAAGGAACAGGCTCGCCCCCGGTTCTTTGGCTAGTTTGGCACGCAGACGAGTGATAATTTGCTGAGCGCTCTCACTGCGCTCACTCAAGGGTTTGAGCGAGATAAACATCGACCCGCTATTCGTGCGTGAGCCACCGGTGAAGCCGGTGACATTGTCGACCGCCGGATCATCGTTGACTATCTTCATGAAATCCTTCAGCTTCTGCTGCATCGACTGAAACGAAATACTTTGATCAGCTTGAATAAAACCCATCATCCGGCCAGTATCCTGCTCGGGGAAAAAGGTTTTCGGGATACTGATATAGAGCCAAACATTGAGCGCGATAGTGGAAAGCAGCACCACCATCACCCAACGTGTATGACCCAGTACCCAATTGAGTGAGCGACCATAACCTTGCTGAATAGACAGCAGCATTTTACCAAACCCGCGAATCCGGGGTTGCTGACCAACCGGGTGTGATCGTAGCAAATGGGCGCACATCATTGGCGTCAAGGTGAGGGAAATGACCAGTGAGATGCCGATAGCCACCGACAGTGTTATGGCAAATTCGCGGAATAAACGGCCCGGTAACCCTTCCATCAGCAGCAGTGGAATAAATACGGCCACCAGCGAAATACTCATCGACAACACGGTAAAGCCCACTTCGCGCACCCCGCGCAGGGCGGCGGCTATTGGTTTTACCCCCGCTTCCAGATGGCGGGAAATATTCTCCAGCACCACAATGGCATCATCAACTACGAAGCCGGTGGCGATGGTCAATGCCATCAATGACAAGTTATTCAGGCTAAAACCGCACAGATACATAGCGGTAAATGTTCCGATCAACGAAACCGGCACGGCAACCGCGGGAATAAGCGTGGCACGGCCGGAGCGCAGAAACAGGAATACCACCAGAATCACCAAAGCTACGGCTATCATCAATGAGCGCTCCACTTCATCTAACGAAGCACGAATGGTCGGCGAGCGATCTTGTGCAATAGTCAACTGAATTGAGGCGGGGATCGAGGCACGCAGGGCCGGAAGTTCTGCTCGAATCCGGTCGACGGTGGCGATAATATTTGCCCCCGGCTCGCGGCTGATTACTAACAGCACCGCCGGTTTACCATCGGACATCCCGGCGTTACGCACATCTTGCACTGAGTCCACCACCGTGGCGACATCCTGTAGCCGTACCGCTGAACCATTGTTGTAATGAATCACCAGTGGGCGATAACCCTCTGCGGTTTTGATCTCATCATTGGCCTGCACCTGCCAGTGCTGTTGGCTGGAATCGATAGCACCTTGTGGGCGGCGAACGTTGGCGGCGCTGATTGCTTGTCGCACCGCATCCAGCGAAACGCCTTGGTTAAACAGCGCCCCAGGATTCAATTCAACCCGCACCGCAGGCAGGGAACTGCCTCCCACCGAGACATCACTGACCCCCTCGGTTTGAGCAATTTTCTGCGCCAATTTGGTAGAGGCAAAATCATACAACTGACCTTGGGTAAAGGTATCCGAGGTCAGCGTCATTATCATGATGGGCGCATCCGACGGGTTCATCTTGCGATAGGTCGGGCGGTTTGGCATGCCGGTGGGGAGCAGGCTTTGCGCGGCATTAAGCGCTGCCTGCACATCACGGGCCGCACCGTTGATATCTCGATTGAGGGAGAATTGCAGAATGATCCGCGTGCTGCCCAATGAACTGGTAGAGGTCATTTCATTGACGCCCGCAATTCTGCCCAGTGCGCGTTCCAGCGGTGTGGCAATTGAGGACGCCATGGTCTCAGGATCGGCCCCTGGCATCGATGCACTCACCGAAATCACCGGATAATCCACCTGCGGCAGCGGTGATACCGGCAATAAGCTAAAACCGATAATTCCGCTGAGGGTGATAGCCAGTGTCAGCAGGGTGGTAGCCACCGGGCGATGGATGAACAGAGCGAAGAATTTCACGGCTGCTCCTGCCCATGGGGTAATTCAGGTGTGTCAGTATCCTGATGGCGATAGCGATTTTTGCCATGGGAGTTGCGTGCCAGTTTATCGAACAACAGATAGATAACCGGAGTGGTAAACAGGGTTAGTACCTGACTGACAATCAGCCCGCCGACCATACACACACCCAGCGGTTGGCGTAGCTCGGCCCCGGCCCCGGTACTGAGCATTAATGGCAATGCACCAAACAGCGCTGCCAATGTGGTCATCAGAATCGGGCGGAAACGTAACAAGCACGCCTGATAGATAGCATCATACGGGGTCATCCCCTGATCCCGCTCTGCGGCCAGTGCAAAGTCGATCATCATGATGGCATTCTTCTTTACAATTCCGATCAGCAGAATAATACCGATAATGGCAATCACATCCAGCTCATTGCCGGTCAGCATCAGCGCCAGCAAGGCACCGACACCGGCGGTGGGCAGAGTTGACAAGATAGTGACCGGATGAATAAAACTTTCATATAACACGCCGAGCACGATATACATCGCCACAATCGCGGCGATAATCAGCCACAGCGTGCTACCGAGTGCGGCCTGAAATGCCAGCGTAGAGCCTTGGAAGCGGGTGGTGATATCCGCCGGTAGCTGAATTGCCTGCTCAGCTTGTGTCACCGCGTTTACCCCCTCACCCAAGGAATATCCCGGTGCCAGATTGAAGGAGATAGTGGCTGACGGGAATTGATTCAAATGGTTAATCGATAATGGCCCGAAGCGCTCCTCAATGGTGGCAATACTGCTCAGCGGCACCCCTTTACCGTCGCTGCCGGTCAGGCGGATATCGTTAAACGCCGCCAAGCCCGGCGTGGCCTGCACGTCATGTTCTAGCACCACGCGGTATTGGTTGGCTTGGGTATAAATGGTGGAAATCAGGCGTTGACCAAAGGCGTTATATAGTGCGCTGTCGATAGCTGCCATCGTGATACCTAAACGGCTGGCGCTATCGCGATCGACATTAACAAACGCCACCAATCCTCGGTCCTGCCAATCACTGGTGACATCCTGGAAGGGAGCTTGTTGCTGCAACTGACTAACCAGCTTCGGTACCCAAGTACTCAACTCCTCAAGTGTCGTGGCTTGCAGGGTGAACTGATATTGTGTCCGGCTCAGTTGCGTATCAATGGTCAGATCTTGTACCGGCTGTAAGTAAAGTTTAATCCCTGGGACGCCGGTAACGCTTTCCTGTAAGCGGGTAATGATCTGTGGGATGCGATCGTCACGGCTGTTGAGTGGTTTAAGGTTAATCTGCAACCGGCCATTGTTCAGCGTGGCATTGGTACCGTCAACGCCGACAAATGAGGTCAGGCTTTCTACCGCTGGATCTTTAAGGATAATGGCGGCCACTTGTTGCTGGCGTTCCGCCATATTACTGAATGAAACGGATTGCGGTGCTTCCAGGGTTCCTTGAATCAGACCATTGTCTTGCAACGGGAAGAAACCTTTCGGCATCAGCAAGTAAAGCAGCACCGTCAGGACCAGTGTGCTCACCGCTACACCCAAGGTTATCCATTGATGATTAAGCACTTTTTTTAGTGCCACGGCATAATGGGCGATCACCCAGTTAAAGAACTTCTCACTGGCGCGTGACAGGCGGTTTTGCTTACGCAGTGACTCATAACTGAGCATCCGCGCGCACATCATTGGGGTCAGCGTCAGCGAAACTACCGCTGAAATCAGGATCGCCACCGCCAGTGTTACGGCAAATTCGCGGAACAGCCGGCCCACGATATCGCCCATAAATAGCAACGGAATCAACACTGCAATTAATGAGAAGGTGAGTGAAATAATGGTAAAGCCAATCTCTCCGGCCCCTTTCAGCGCCGCATCCAGCGGTCTCTCGCCTTTTTCGATATAACGGGAGATATTCTCTATCACCACGATGGCGTCATCGACCACAAAGCCCGTGGCAATGGTCAGCGCCATTAACGTCAGGTTATTGATTGAAAACCCGAGAAAATACATCGCCGCAAAGGTCCCGATCAGTGACAGCGGTACTGCGACACTGGGGATAATGGTGGCTGCGGCATTGCGCAGAAACAGATAAATCACCATCACCACCAGCACAATGGCGAGCAATAACTCAAACTGCACGTCACTGACGGAGGCGCGGATGGTGGTAGTGCGATCGGTTAGTACCTTGACATCAACCGACTTGGGCAAGCTTTTGATCAACTCCGGCAGCATCTCGCGAATACTGTCCGCGGTGGCAATGACGTTGACCCCCGGCTGGCGCTGGATATTCAACACAATCGCCTGCTGGGTATTGGCCCATGCAGCCAGTTTGTTATTTTCCGCGCCCTGCTCAATGGTGGCGACATCCTGCAAGCGGATCGGCGCTCCATTTTGGTATGCAATGATCAGATCACGGTAATCCTCGGCAGATTTCATCTGGTCATTAGCCGACAATGTCACCGAACGGGTGGGGCCATCGAGGCTACCCTTGGCAGAATTGACGTTAGCATTGCTGATGGCAGTACGAATGGTTTCGCTGTCCAGCCCCAATGCGGCGACCGCCGGGGCATTCAGTTTCACCCGCACGGCGGGGCGCTGTCCGCCGGAAATAGTGACCAGACCGACCCCGGTGACTTGCGATATTTTCTGCGCAATCCGGGTTTCGACCATATCTTCTACTTGCGTCATCGGGATGGCAGTGGAGGTCACGGCTAAGGTCATAATCGGCGGATCAGCCGGATTCACTTTGCTGTAAATCGGGGGGTAAGGCAGATCATTGGGCAGTAGATTGGTGGCGGAGTTAATGGCAGCCTGCACCTCTTGCTCTGCTACATCCAGTGGCAAAGTAAGCTGGAATTGCAGCGTAATCACTGACGCACCACCCGAACTTTGTGATGCCATCTGCTTGAGGCCGGACATTTGGCCAAACTGGCGCTCCAGCGGCGCGGTAATGGATGATGTCACCACATCCGGGCTGGCCCCAGGATAGAGTGTCACCACCTGAATCGTCGGGTAATCAACCTCCGGCAGGGCAGAAACCGGCAGCGCGCGGTAACCGAGAATCCCGGCCAGCAGAATGGCAATCATAAATAATGTGGTGGCAACCGGGCGCAGGATAAACAGCCGTGACGGCCCGCCACCAGGTGTTGGAGGCATCACTTGCATCAGGATTTCTCCGCAGGAACAGTGTTACTCGTCGCTCTTCTGCCCCGATGTGTGGCTTTCTCCTCCGTGGCTGCTTTCTCTGCGACACCCGTTTGGTTTGCTGCTGCGGCCCGTGGTGTTACCACTTCGACCTGTAAGCCTTCGGTCAGGCGATCAATACCGTCAGTGACCACGCGTTGACCCGCATTCAGGCCGGCGCTAATAACCACTTGTTTGCTGTCTTGAATACCGGTAGTGACCAGATGCTTACTGACTTTATTTTCATCATTTAGGGTCCAGACAAAGCTCCCTTCGTTACCCATTTGTACGGCGGCGGTTGGCACCACCACAGCATTTTGCAGTAAATCGACTTTGATACGGGCGTTGACAAACTGGTTGGGGAACAGGATGTCATCGTTATTGGCAAAGCGTGCTTTCAGCTTAATGGTGCCGGTGGTGGTATCAATTTGGTTATCAATACTGAGCAAATAGCCCTGCGCCAGTCGCTGTTTATTGGTGCGATCCCAAGCTTCTACTGGCACGGTAGTGTTATTTTTGGCCGCATTTTTCTGCGCTTGCATGATAGCGGGGATATCGCTTTCTGGCAGCGTAAAGACCACATCAACCGGATGTGTCTGAGTGATCACCACTATGGGGGCTGTGGTACCGCTGGTAATGTAATTACCGACATCGACCTGTTTTAGGCCCACTTTGCCAGATATTGGGGCGGTAATTCGACTATAAGTCAGTTGCAGTTTGGCACTGTCGATAGCGCCTTGATCGGCTTTAACACTGCCTTCACTTTGGCGCACTAACGAGGCTTGAGTATCGAGCTCTTGTTGTGAAATGACCCCGGTTTTCACCAATTTTTGGTAGCGGGCTAAATCACGGCGGGCATTGTCCAGCGTGGCCTGATCTTTTGCCAGTTGGCCCTGTGCTTGGGTCAGTTGTACCTGATAAGGGCGTGGGTCGATCTCCACCAGTAAGTCACCGGCGTTGACCTGTTGCCCTTCAGTAAAGTGGATTGCCATTAATTGGCCATCGACCCGGCTGGTCACGGTGACGGTATTGGCGGCAATCACGGTACCTAGGCCGGTAAGATAACGGGGTACGGCTTGTTCGGTGGCGGTGGCCGCCTGTACCGGCGACATGGGCATATTACGTCGGCCACCGGAGCGGGCTGTTGTCGTCCCGCCAGCGGTGTGCTGCGCACCTGGCGCGGTGTTGGTGGTGGCCGCGCTAAAATAGCGCCAGGCAAATATAGCAACAGTAATCGCCACCACCGCCCCGAGTAACATCAGTACCCTGGAAGTGCGTTTGGATTGAGCTTTCATGATGGCGGGAGTCCTTTTTGTTTATTTTGCTATGCGCACATAGATGCAATCAATTGGGTATTGATATGTTACTAGTTTAGCGGGGATTTACCGGATAAAAATGGAGGAAATATGGAAGTAGTGTCAGGGTATGTGGGATTTTGGTTTTTATAATTTTAGGATTCAAAACTGATAGGGTTTGGTTGCGGTTGATATTCGATTAAGTGATGTGATCTGTTTCTTGATTACCCACTGCGCAGTGGGTAATCAAAATAGCATTAACGATACAGGGTCTGCGCCCAACGGGCCAAACCGGCGGTCACTGAGCCGAAGTCATTGCCACCCACCAACGGGATACCCGGTAGTTGCTGTTGCAGGGCGGCTCGCAATAACGGGGAGCGAGCACTGCCGCCTGTCAGATAAATGACATCTGGAGTGATATGGCTGGTGGATAATGCCAAACTGACTTGTTCCTGAATCCGTTGTAGTGGCTGAGATATGGCTTCAGCAAGCTGTTGCTGGTTGATAGTCTGGCCTAACTCTGGCTCGACAAAATTCAGTGCAGTCGCTACTTGTACTTGTTCGGATAGCGCGATTTTGCTCTCTTCCGCCGCCCGAACTAAACGATAACTCAGGCGCTGTTGATACACTTTCAGCAGGCGCTCTACTTGCTGTGGATTGGCCGCGTCACGAATCAAATCACGCAGGAAGCGGCCGTTAACCGTGCTGTAGAAATCGCTCTGTGCCGGAACATCGTTAGTCGCAACGGCATTCCAATAGGGCAGTGACGGCAGAGCAATCCCTTTTTCGGTTTCGCCCCCCATGCCAAACAGCGGCATCAGTTGTTTAAACGCGAGCATAATATCCAGATCGTTACCACCAACGCGACAACCACTGTGACCCAGCAGGCTTTGTTGACGGTCTGCCAGCCCCTGCCATTTAGGCCCCATCAATAGCACCGAACAGTCAGTGGTACCACCACCGATATCCACCACTAGTACGGTTTTTTCTTCTGTCAGCGTCGCTTCAAAATCTAGCCCTGCCGCGACCGGTTCAAACTGGAAAGCAATATCGCGAAAACCGGCACGTTGGGCGGCGCGCAGTAAAATCCCTTCTGCCTGGCGGTTAGCATCCTCACCGCCAGAGCCTTGGAAGTTGACTGGACGACCAATTACGGTCTGACTAATTTCTGATGCCAGTACGGATTCTGCCTGACGTTTGATATGGAACATCATGGCGCAGACCAAATCCTCAAACAGCGCCAATTGCTGAGGTTTCAGCCCATTGGCACCTAGGAAGGATTTAGGTGATTTTACAAAGTATACGTCTTCAGGGTCTTCGATATAGTGGGCGAGGGCAGACAGGCCAAATGTCAGACTGTCGGCGGCAACCGGAATATCCTCTTCGCGATTGAATGCCATGGCCCGGCGTAATAGCTGCTGATTTTCGTCGCTACCGGTGGGTACCTGCCAGTGGCGGTGCAGGCATTCACTGACCGCTTCCCGTGTTGGCGCGCACAACATGGAGGGCAGATAGACGTCATTATTTTCCAGTGCCAGTAAGTTGGGAGCATCATCCCGCATCACGGCAACTGAGCAGTTTGCTGTGCCGTAGTCAAAACCAATGAACATAATTGCCCCCCAGGCCAAATAAAGGGGTGCGACTTTACCCGAGAGTGGGCAGCGGGGCAATCGTCATGTTAGTGATTTTTTAATCATGGTTGAGGATGCAACATGACGAGCCGGTTATTTAATCGCAAAATAGCCACTGTCGAGTAAATCAGACAACGGTTGCGGCGGGCTGATGGTTTCACCGTCAGCTAAATCGACACCGATGGTTATCAGTTTATTGAGCGTTAGAGGGAGTTCTGCTGGCCCAGCCAGAGTGGCGATATTGGCTCGCTGAGCGGTACCATTAATGATAGAGACCAGCACTTCATCCATCTGGTTAATATGGATATGGGAAATTAACTCGCTGTTAAACTTAAGATAATCGATAGTGTGATCCGCCAGTAACTCGAAATCATTCAGGTTATGACCAAACTCTTTAACGATGAGTTTACAGCCCAGTTGTTGCAATTTGGCGAGAAAATTGCCAATCGCGAAGGGGTATTGCAGTAAGGTGGATTCATCGACCATCCAATAGAGACTTTGTGTTGGCAGTACGGTTTGCCGCACCAAGGTCAGCAATGATTGGCGAAACTCTTCTTTGAGCAGCGCCGCCTCTGACAGCGGGATAGCCAGCGCCAGCCCTTTATGTTTGATAGCTTGGGCATGTGTCATTAACAGTTGCTCACAGACCCAATTATCAATCTGCGGCAGCAAGCTATAGAGCAGCGCGGCTTCCTGAAACTCAGCCTGGCTGACGTTAAGGCCATGTGGCCGATTAACCTCGAAACTGATTTGATAGAAACAGACAGACAATGGCGTTCTGGGGGGCGCGGTTGGGGTGAGTTGCAATACCAGTTGGTTATCATTGAGAATATTCTCAACATCTTCCCTGCTCAACAGCTCGTGTTGGCGTGCTAATAGCTGCTTTTGCCGTGGCTGATAGAGATAAACCTGACCGCGCCCACTGTGTTTAGCGGTGTAACAGGCGATATCTGCCTGTGCCATAATTTCACTGCGCTGATTGTTATTGCTACTTATTTGCGTCACACCGGCGCTGGCCCCAATACGATAGAGCTTATCTTCCCAGTAGAAATGATAGCCATTAATCAGTGATACCAGACTTTGGGTAATGGCTTTGGCATGGGGTAGGGTGCAGTTGAGCATCAGTAAGCCAAACTCATCACCGCCGAGGCGTGCAACACAATCGCTGTTACGTAAGTGCTGGCGCATCAACTGGCTCAACTCTTTCAATAATGCGTCTCCTGCGGGATGCCCGGCAGTGTCATTAATGGCTTTGAAATAGTCTAAATCAAGGAAAGCCAATGCATGTTGTTGGTTAAGTTCGACGCTAATTTGGATTGCCGCTTTCAATTTATTCTCAAAATTGGCGCGGTTTGGCAGACCTGTGAGATTATCGTGAGAGGCGCTGTGGCTGAGTTTGCGCATCATTGCGCGCGATTCGCCGACATCCTGGAACACCAGTACCGCCCCGACAATGTCCCCTTCCAACGTTTTCAGCGGCGCGACCGACTCCTGAATATCATAATGCTGGCCATCACGATGGTGTAATACCATTGACTCATTGAACGAAGAGTAGGGGCGATGATTAAGGCAATGCTCTATCGGGTTATCAATCTCCGCGCCGTCTACGCCGTTAGTCAACTTGATGATATGGTTGACCGGTTGGCCCAATGCGATGGTATTTGCCCAGCCAGTCATTTTCTCGGCCACCGGGTTCATAAAGGTAATCTTCATCTCCTGATCGGTACAGACCACAGCTTCACCGATGGAGTCCAGCGTGATATGCAGTCGCTCTTTCTCTTCGTGCAGCGCTTCCGTCAGATTTCTGATTTCCGTCATATCCAGCGTGGTACCAATCAGACGCAGAATATTGCCATTTTTATCACATATCATATTGGCTTGATTACGCAGATGGACAATTTCACCATCCGGTAATAACAGCCGGAATTCCAGACGGTATGGCTGGCGCTGCTTGAGGGCGGCGCTATATTCGCGATTAACCCGATTGATATCTTCATGATGAATGTATTTCTGCCAAACACGCTCATCAACCTGGGTATTAAAAGGAATATGATAGAGTTCATACATCCGCTTATCCCAACTGATAACCTGCGTTTTGATATCCAATTCCCAGATACCGATCCCCCCAGCCTCGTTAGCCAGCGTAATACGCTCCATTAGGCGGCGGTTAATAATCTCGGTTTTTTTCAGCTCATTGATATCTTCAGCCTGCGAGATGAAATAGAGCGGTTGCTGTTGGTGATCCCGCACCACACTGACCACCAGTAGTGCCCACACGATTTCACCATCGCTGCGAATATAGCGCTTTTCCATCGAATAGCTGGGGATACGGCCATGATACAGGTCGTCGAGTAATTTCAGGTCCGCAGAGAGATCGTCTGGATGAGTAATTTGCTGGAAAGTCAGGGTCAGTAATGTCTCTTGGGAATAGCCTAATAACTTGCATAAGGCCTGATTGACCTGCATCCATTGGCCTTGCGGTGAGACCAAGGCCATACCGATGGCTGAATATTCCATCGCGTTACGAAAGCGGTTTTCGCTTTCAATAATATGCTCTTTCTCCATGCGAAAAGAGTGCATTACCATTGCCATGGCATGGGGCGGAATTAACACCATTAATAAAGGAATAAAGGAGAACGCTTGAATTGACAGGTTAGTATCGGAATTAATGGTATACAGCTTGAAATTAAGCATCAATGCAATCAGCAATGTTGCCATAAAGCAGATGGTAAATGTCTCAAAACGCGGTAAGCGGATTGAGGTCCAGATCAACGTCATGATGACAAAAGTGAAGGGGAAAGGCAGATAAATCAGTCCGATATAACAAGCTGATAGTGATATTATCATCATAAAAATCATATCAAACAGCGCTTTGGATTTGGTCGCGATATTGAAGTAACCTCGACGGTAAAGTAACCCGACCGGCCCTAAGGCCAACATGCCTACCGCCTCGGACATAAACCACACCGTGAGCACTTGGGTAAAGCCCCCGTTTTGTGGGGATAAATACCAAGCCGCTGCCAGCCCACTGGCTAGAGGGACCACAATCACAGTGCAAACCGAGAATTTAAGCCAACTGAGCAGGTTATTGAGCGGGTCTTTGGTTTGCAGGAATTTACGCAGTAACCAGGCCCCGGCGGATGCCTCTGCCAGGTTGATAAATGTTAGAGGTAACGGGAACCAACTGAGGCCATATAAAATAAAATTAGCAGCAACAATACATATCCCTGCGGCCAATAATTGCCATAACCAGTAGCGCATAGGATGGTGGAACAGCGCCACCATTAATACTGCCGTCGGGAACCATAATGGGGCAAGGTTTTCTGACCGTTCAGAAAGCTGGATACAAAAGAGTGCGAGCAAAAATACGACTATGCTGATGATAGTAATGTGGATAATGGTTCTATTGTCAGGTGCCGGTCTTTCGGACGCACTGAGATCCATATAACGCCTTATTTTGCTCATACAGCTTTAGATTATGATAGGAAAAACCCATCACATAAAGAATATACCGCCGTTAAAATACGGTCATATTCAAAAGTTTAGTATAGATAAACACTGTAGAGTGTTATTCCTCTTCTCAGTGCTTAATTAATGATTTGTTTATTAGCATAATAGTCAGACCAAGAATATAGTTGCCAGTCCCAGAAAGATGAAAAAACCACCGGTATCTGTGATGGCGGTGATCATAACACTCGATCCGATAGCCGGATCACGCCCCATCCGAGCCATGGTCATCGGGATAATAACCCCCATGAGTGCTGCCATCAGCAAGTTAAGGATCATGGCTAATGTCATCACCCCTCCCATTGCCGGATCGCCATAGAGCAGATAGGTTACTACCCCCATAATCCCGCCCCATACCAGACCATTAATCAACGCTACGCCCAATTCTCTGAACATCAGGAAGGTCACGTTACCTTGTTGAATATGGTGTAATGCCAACGCTCGGACAATCATGGTAATGGTTTGATTACCGGTATTGCCGCCAATACCGGCCACAATCGGCATTAATGCTGCCAGAGCCACTAATTGTGAGATGGTGTCCTCAAATAAGCCGATCACGCGTGAGGCAACAAATGCCGTACAGAGGTTGATTGCCAGCCATGACCAGCGGGTGCGAACCGCGCGGCCTACCGGGGAGAACACATCTTCTTCCGGGCTTAAGCCCCCCATGCGTCTTAGGGTGGTGTCGCTCTCTTCGTTGACCACATCAACAATCTCTTCGATGGTCAAACGACCCATCAGTTTGCCTTTGGCATCAATTACCGCGGCACTGATTAAGTCATAACGTTCAAAAGCACCGGCAGCATCCTCTGCTTTCTGTTCGGGTTGGAACGTGGTCGGGTTGCTATCCATCACCTCAAATACTTTAGCATCGGGCGCATTGAGCAGGATAGAGGTCAATGGTAACTCGCCAAGCAAGGTATTTTTGCGGTCAACCACAAAGATTTTATCCGTGGCATCGGGAATATTTTTCCGATAACGCAAATAGCGTTGCACGGCTGCCAGCGTAATATCGGCACGTACCGTCACCAGCTCGAAATCCATCATCTGACCGACAGTGTCACGGGCATATTGGATAACTTCCCGCACTCGGGCGCGCTGATCCGGGTCCAACGAGGTGAGCAGGCGGCCCATCAAATTACGTGGCAGGTATTCAGCCAAATAAGCCTGTTCATCGACATGCAAAGTGCGCATGGCCCTCAACAGGTCTTTATCACTCATCTCTTTAATCAGCGAATCCCACACTGTTTCAGAGACTTCAACCAGCGTTTGGCCGCGTTTCTCATTTTTGACCAACCGCCACAATGCCAAACGTTCGTCATGAGGCAACGCCTCCAGTAAGTCAGCAAGGTCGGCAGCATGCAGATCATCAAGTAGACTTCTGATTTCTAACGTTTGCTCGGACAGTTGTTCATCGCTGAGCTTTTCTTTCTCTTCCTGACGGCCAAGAATGCCATCAACCAAAGCCTTATTATTCAATAATAGAGAAAGTATCCGGTTGCGTATTTCAGCCAGTTTTTTCGTATTATTTTTAGTTTTATTCTTTATAACGGCAGAAATTGGCACAGGAATAATCGGCACTGGCATAGTGTGTCCTTAATTCGAAAACGACCCTTTGCCCCTGAAGTCGTAGGGATAGGCACTAAAACATTAACGACAAAACATCTAGGGGCTGAGATCGCTCTCATGGGGGCCAGGTGGTTCGCCTTCTACAGTCAGTTCAAGTTGCTGTGACTGCCTGCGCTCCTGATGATGGGAAATAGAAGCGACCGCCGCATACAATAAACGGCCAAACAGAATGAGAAAGCTCACCAGTAGGATTATTTTTGTTAGCTGTGCTGTTGGCCGTCTTCTCATCATTTACCTTCCTACCCTTCGCTCTTGGCGTTGCAGCGGTGTTAGCTGCTCTCACTACTCGTCCCATCCATGGGCCTCGCCTCGTTGAGGCCGCTGCAAGCAGCGTTCAAATCTGCTCCCGGCAGATTTGTCACCCGAATCACTGACTACAGTCAGCTCATCGGGGTTGATTCTGATTACTCTTTGACGGTAACCACATCCGCTGCTTCTGGTTCTTCTTCTTCAATGATCAGCTTCCAGCCTACTACATCATCCCAGTATGCCTGCTCACGCTCAAAATCCAGTTGTACCAGATTATTTTGTGTCAGATAACCGACGGGGAAACGTAATGTCCAATGGCTATCGTCAGTTATCAAACGCAGACTCTCTGGCGTGGTAGTCGACTGACGCTGATTATTCAGTAACGTACTCAAACGTAATAACTGAATTAACGGTAAATAATACTTTTTCTTGAATAAATTTAAACGCGGTAATTCATCCAGCTTGATGCCTTTACGATGCATTCGTACCAACGTTGCCAGCAGCAGTTGTTGCTCCTGATTAAAGCCCGGTAAGTTGGTGTTTTGCAGGATATAGGCAGAATGGCGGTGCATCCCACTGTGATTAATACTCAGACCCACTTCGTGCAACATTGCCGCCCATTTCAACAATGCTTCTAGCTGCGGCTGCACCAACTTGGTGTTCTGCGCTAACCACTGGGTATAAAGTTGTTCGGTTGTTTCCAGCACTCGGCGGGCTTGTTCGCGGTCAATATTATAGTGTTCCGCCAGGCTTTTTGCCGTGCGTTGACGAATATCCTGATGGCGGAAACGGCCTTCCATCTCATACAGCACGCCTTCGCGCAGCGCGCCGTCGGATAAGCGTAACTCTTTGACTGCTAACGCATCAAATACCCCACACAAGATAGCCAGGCCTGGTACAAATACCGACTGGCGATCTTCTGATAATCCCGGCAGGCTCAGGGCTGAGAAGTGTTTGAATTGTAACACTTGCTCAACCAGCATTTCGAGGCGCTCTGGTGTTATCAAACCGTCTTTTTCGCCCATTTCCACTAACACTTCATAGGTGGCCTTAATGGTACCGGATGCCCCCAGCGCATATTGCCAACCCTGAATGCGGTATTGCCATGCCAGATTTTCCAGTTTCTGTGCTGCCGCAAGACGGGCACGTTTGAAATTGGCCTTACTTATCTCACCGTGTGGGAAGAACTGCTGGGCAAAACTCACGCACCCCATACGGCGACTCTCTACCAACAGAGGCTCAAAATCTTCACCAATAACTAACTCTGTTGAACCCCCACCAATATCAATGACCAGCTTGCGGCCTTTTTCCGGCTGAGTGTGTTCGACGCCCATAAAAATCAGACGGGCCTCTTCTTGGCCGGAAATGATTTCGATCGGATACGGAATAACCGCCGCCGCCCGCTTGAGGAATGCCTCTGCGTTAGCGGCTTGGCGCAGCGAATGAGTGCCAACAATACACACATTATCAGGTGAGAAACCCTGCAAGCGTTCTGCAAACAGCGCCAAACAGGCTAAACCCCGTTCGATGGCTTCTTCGCTAAGCATGTTATTGTGGTCCAAACCATCAGCCAGATGTACGCGCTGCTTTAGGCGACCTAAAACCTGTAGCGCGCCGTTGACGACCCGGGCAATGACCATATGAAAACTGTTAGAACCCAAATCGATAGCTGCAATTTCCTGCGGCTTGGTGGTCGATGAACTGTTGGATAGCGGCATAGTTTTAGCTCGATGCGTCTGGTTGTTCCAGCGCTTTTAAATAATCATAGATGGCAATCTGTGCACGTACTTTGCGCCTATTACCACGCGGTACATAACGATTACTCAGTTCTTTATCAATATAACGGGCTTTTACCGTGTCGTTGAATAACAGCTCTAAAATATCTAGCACCCGTTGTTTTAATTTCGGATCCAGCAATGAGACCGCGACTTCAATACGGTAATCGATATTACGGGTCATCCAGTCAGCTGAAGAGAGATACACCAGTTTGTCGCCTTTATTCTCGAACACATAGACCCGGTCATGTTCCAAGAAACGGTCAACGATACTGGTGACCTGAATATTATCGCTGATCCCCGGCATATTGGGGATTAACGAGCACATGCCACGTACCAATAATCGGATTTTTACCCCAGCACTGGAGGCGCTATATAACCTATCTACCAGACCTTTATCTACTAAATTATTTATCTTCAGGGTAATACCGGCGCTTTCTCCGGCCTGAGCATGAATAATTTCCTGATCAATCAATTGATACAACATTAAGCGCGAGTTCTGCGGTGACACCATCAGATTATCGAATTTGACCGGGCGATAAGGATTTTCGATAAAGTTAAACACCCGCCGTACTTCATTGGTAATACGGGCATCAGCGGTCAGTAATGAGTAGTCGGTATAGATTCGGGCGGTCTTCTCATTGAAGTTGCCGGTACCGATATGGGCATAGCGCACGATCTCCTCGCCTTCAAGGCGGGAAATCAGGAATAATTTGGCGTGGATCTTCAGACCAGGTGCTGAGAAAATAACGTGTACACCAGCGGCGGTCAGGCTTTTGGCCCAGTGGATATTGGCTTCTTCATCAAAGCGCGCCTGTAACTCTACCACTACCGTGACTTTCTTGCCGTTATGGGCGGCATGGATCATCGATTCTATGATGCGTGAATCCTTGGCGACCCGATAAATATTGATTTTAATCGCTAATACGCTGGGATCGAAAGAGGCTTGACGCAGTAATTCCAATACGTGTTCAAAGGTGTGATAAGGGTAATACAGCAGGACATCTTGTTCACGGATAGCATCAAAGCCATTGCGGAATTTATCAAACCAAATATGGCGCAGGCGCGGCATTGGCCGGTTAACCAGATTGCTTTTGCCCACATTCGGGAAGCTGATAAAGTCTTTGAAGTTATGGTAACGGCCACCTGCAATAACCGAGTCATCATTAGAGATACCCAATTTATTGCGCAGTAATTCCACCATCTCATCGGGCATATCACGTTGGTAAACAAAGCGCACCGGCTCTGCCGTCAGGCGCTGTTTAAGGCTCGACGACATCAGCTCCAGCAGGCTGGATTCCATTTCAGTGACCAAATCATATTCGGCATCACGGGTCATCTTCATGGAGTAGGCGTTTAGCGCATCGTAATCAAAGAAGCCTTTAAAAATCTCATCGAGGCAAAATCTCAATATATTATCAAGTAATATCATTGGCTTGCGGCGACGAGGTGCTTCTGGTGGCAAATTGACAAAACGCGGGACTTTATCTGAAGGAATCTCCAGCAGGGCATAGGCAATTTCCTGCCCGCGGATAATCTCCACCGCTAGATAGGTGTAATCGTCTTTTAAGAACTGCACCAGGTTGGTGTCATGGTTAATCAAGATCGGCGTAATGTGTTGGCGCAGATGCTGTTTAAAATAGATTTTTAGCCAGGCTTGCTGATTTTCGGAAATCTGCCGTTCATTAATCAGGAAGATCTGATTACGCGCCATTTCCAGTAAAAGATCATTATATAACCCATCAAATTCTTGATCGGCTTTCACCACTTTGCTCTGAATTTTTTTCAGCAAATGGCGAGAGGTCACGGCAGAGCCTTGCTCTTCGCTGATCAAAATGCGCCGTTTCAGATCGGCAAATCGGACTTTATAGAATTCGTCCAGATTATTGGAGTAAATGCCAAGAAATCGCATCCGCTCGATGAGTGGATTGCTCTTATCTGCTGCTTCCTGCAATACCCGCTCATTAAAAGATAACCAGCTAAGTTCTTTTTCGATGTAGAGCTTTTCCTGACCCATTGCAACTCCAGTAAGATTATTGTGGGAGTATTTAGTGTCCTCAATCATTATTGCGAAAGTTTGACAAGAAAGTCCAACAGATATCATTAGTTAACTTTGTCCGTTAAACCTTATACCCAATCGATCTTAAGTTGCAGGAAAGCGGCAAGTAACAGACAGATTGGTCAAAGACGGGTTTGAGCAACACACCTGCATTTTGAAAGATGGTGGGTATAAAACATTGTCATGCAAACGCCACAAAAGTGACATAAGATGCTCGGTCATCTGGCGGTATAGATATACGCTTGGATTGATAATAGTAGACGGGGCATGGGGCAATCGAAGAGTATGCAGCGAACAGGCAAAGCAACACCATCAGGGAGAGATAAGCGCCGGGCTGCCATTGATCGTTTAGTGCACATGGCGGTGACGAGTAGTGGCTTGTTAGTGCTGCTGACACTGATGTTGATTTTCGTTTACCTATTGTATGCCGTATTACCGTTGTTTAAACCGGCCTCTATCAGTTTGCATAATCAGTTCGCTGTCACTCGCAGTGCGCCGACGGCCGCGCTGGGTATTGATATTCAAGGGCAGATCGGATATCGCATTGATAATCAAGGCTATGGCTACTTTATTCGGCTCAATGCACTGGGGGCATCCCCAGCAGGTAGTCTGATAAGCGAACAGCGGTTATCGCCCCCACCGGTATCAATCAGCCGTGCAGCCAATGGGCAACCTTTGTATGGCGTTGGCCTGAGCAATGGCCGTCTTACTCTACTGCAACCCGATTTCTCAGCCACACCGCCACGCTGGCAATTTCCGCTGGGTGAACAGCCGCGTTTTATGGATTTGAAAGGCCAACGCTTGCAGCATTTGGTGCTGGCTGAACCGCAACCACAGCAATTTACCATTGCCGCCGTTACCGATGATGGCCGCTTGCTGGCAGGGACGTTTACTGCCCAAGGGCAGCAGGTTACTGAACTGACGGATGTGCCGAAAACGGTCAGTCAACTGTTATTGGCACCTGACGGGCGTTTGCTCTATCTGTTATCCGGCCAGCAGTTATCTATCTATCAATTTGGCCCAGAACTGAAATTGCGTGAAACTGTGTCGTTACTGGATGACCAGCATGCGTCTGATGGGCCATTGACCCTCTCTTTGCTACCAGGTGGCAAGTCGTTGCTGGTGCAAGCGCCGGGCGGCGTAATCAGCCAATGGTTTGATGTGCAGAAAGGGCCGGATAATCAATTTCACTTGACGCGCATACGCAGTTTCACTCCAACAGGTAAGGGCTTATTGACCACGGAGCGCGCGCGTCGGGTCTTTGCCTCATTATCGCCACAAGGCGAGCTATCACTCTTCTCCAGTATCCAGTCAACGCCTTTGCTGCAACATAAATTAGCTGACGGCGTTACCGACGCCGCGTTCTCCCCTTGGGGAGATAGTTTGCTGCTTGAGAATGCTGCCGGTTGGTCTACCTATCAATTGGACAATCGCTATCCAGACATTGGCTGGCGTAGCTTGTGGCAACGGGTGTGGTATGAGAATTACCCTGAGCCAGCCTATGTTTGGCAATCAAGCTCGGCCGAAGAAAGCTATCAGGCTAAATTCAGCTTGGTACCGATTATTTTCGGCACATTAAAGGCGGCCGCCTATGCCATGTTATTCGCCGTTCCATTAGCCTTGGCGGGGGCAATTTATACGGCCTATTTTATGTCGCCAGGTTTGCGGCGAGTGGTTAAACCGGCCATTGAGATGATGGGGGCATTCCCAACCGTGGTTATAGGTTTGATTGCTGGTATTTGGTTGGCTCCGGTAATTGAACATTATCTGACGGGAATTCTGCTACTTCCGCCGCTGTTGGCGCTGGCTATTTTATTGTGTGGCTGGGGGAGTAGTTGTCTGGTGGAAAAGACACAATGGCGGTTACCTGCGGGCTGGGACGTGATTGTGCTGTTGCCGGTTATCCTGCTGACCGGTTGGTTCGCATTATGGTTGGGACCACAACTGGCGCAGTGGGTGCTAGGAGGGCCGTTACATGAGTGGTTGGGTGACAACTACTCTCAACGTAATGCGCTGGTGGTCGGTGTCGCCATGGGGTTTGCTCTGATCCCGGTCATCTTTTCGCTGGCAGAGGATGCACTATTCAGTGTGCCGCCGTCACTCAGCCAAGGCTCATTGGCACTAGGGGCGACCCCGTGGCAGACGTTAACCCGGGTCATTCTGCCCTCAGCCTACGCTGGTATCTTCTCTGCACTGATGATTGGTTTTGGCCGTGCGGTGGGGGAAACCATGATTGTGCTCATGGCGACCGGCAATACACCCATTATTGATGGCAGCATTTTTCAGGGGTTACGGGCGATGGCCGCCAATATCGCTATCGAGATGCCGGAAGCGGTCGTCGGTAGCGGCCACTATCGGGTGCTATTCCTGACCGCACTGGTGCTGTTTTGCTTCACTTTTTTAGTCAATACACTGGCCGAGGCTATTCGTCTGCGGTTGCGTGAACGCTATCAGATGGAGCGGACGGCGTGATGAACATTAAGCCTAATGTGTCTGGCGTGACCAAAAAGTGGTTTGCATCGGGTTCCCCGTGGATCTGGCTAACCGCTAGTGCTGTCAGTATCAGCCTGCTGGCGTTGCTTGGGATCATATTATTGTTGGCAGGCCAAGGGATGCGATATTTCTGGCCCGCCCCGGTCTATCTGTTTGAGCTTAAGCAAACGGCGGCAGGCCCGGTCAAAATGATTGGTGAAATTTATCAACAGCAGACGCTGTCACGTCAGCAATTAGAACAAGCCGGCGTGATGTTACCGTCGCAGGCCGGTGAGACAGTAACCCGCTATTTGATTAAAACCGGTAACCGTGAGATTCAGAGTCAGGATTTCCATCGCCTGCTGGACAGTGATATCCAGCAACGCACTTTGCCTAAAGATCTGCTGGTGCTGGATCGCCAAAACAATGGTACGGCATACGGTTTCCTCGCTGGCATGTTGGATAACGGCCAACCGTTAGTGGGCAATGATTTGGCTCAGGAACTGCAAAAACGTATTCCTGTGATACAAGGTCTGGTCAAGCGCGCGCAGGATATTCAGTTCCGCCAAATGAATATGCTCAATCAACAGTTTGAGGCGTTGCGGTTAGAGAAGAAACGGCTACAAATGAATGGCGACCTTGACAGTAAATCGCAGGACCGTATCGAGGCGGAGTGGGGGGCGCTGCAACGTAGCCATCAAGCCATGATGGAAACATTACGCGAGCTACAAACCGAGCAAAGTCGCTACACGCTGTTATTGCGCGACATGAATGGGCAAATCCACCCACTGTCACTTAGCCAGATTAACCGCGCCTGGTATCCCAATGACATGACTTTCGGGCAAAAACTACATCATTGGGCAGCACAAACTCAGAAATTCCTGACCGATAATCCGCGCAATGCCAATACCGAGGGCGGTGTGTTCCCAGCGATTTTTGGTACGGTACTGATGGTGATATTGATGTCTATCGTGGTCATGCCATTAGGGGTGATTGCTGCGGTGTATTTACATGAATATGCCGGCAAAAACTGGTTGACCCGAATGATCCGTATTTCTGTGGTGAATCTGGCTGGGGTGCCCTCTATTGTTTATGGCGTGTTTGGCCTCGGTTTCTTTGTCTATCTGATTGGTGGATCACTGGATAAACTGTTTTACCCAGAGGCGCTCCCCAACCCGACATTCGGTACCCCTGGCGTTTTATGGGCGGCGTTAACGCTAGCACTGCTGACGTTGCCAGTGGTGATTGTTGCCACCGAAGAGGGGCTATCACGCATTCCGGCCAGCTTGCGGCAAGGCTCGCAAGCGCTGGGAGCCACTAAGGCTGAGACACTGTGGCATATTGTGTTACCGATGGCGGCACCGGCGATGATTACCGGGCTTATTTTGGCGGTGGCACGGGCTGCGGGGGAAACCGCGCCGCTGATGCTGGTAGGGGTGGTGAAATCAGCGCCGCTCTTGCCAGTCGATGGTATCTTCCCGTTCCTGCATTTAGAACGTAAGTTCATGCATTTGAGCTTCCAGATATACGATATGGCATTTCAAAGCCCCAATGTGGAAGCGGCTCGCCCATTAGTCTTTGCCACAGCTCTGCTGCTGGTGATCATTGTGGTCGGCCTTAATTTAGCGGCTATTGGTATTCGCCATCATTTGCGTGAAAAATATCGAGGTTTATTGTTGTGACTGAACTTTTTAACCCGCAGGACGAAATATGGGACTTTTGACGCCAGATTCGCTGCCGCTGCTTGATGTGCAGCAATTGACCGACGAGCAAACAGCGCTGGCGGTCGAAAAGCTCAATTTATTTTATGGTGACAAACAGGTGTTGCACGATATTTCATTTAATGTGCCTAAGCACCGTGTTACTGCGCTGATTGGCCCGTCTGGTTGTGGTAAATCTACCTTATTGCGCTGCTTTAACCGCATGAATGATTTGCTGGATAACTGCCATCTTGAGGGTGAAATCCGGCTAGGTAGTGAAATTATCACCGATAAAACCACTGACGTTGCCGCATTGCGTCGGCGGGTTGGCATGGTGTTTCAGCGGCCCAACCCATTCCCTAAGTCAATTTATGAGAATGTGGTATATGGCCTGCGCTTGCAGGGGATTCGTGACCGTCGGGTGCTTGATGATGCTGTTGAGCGCTCATTGCGGGCCGCAGCATTGTGGCATGAAGTGAAGGACCGGTTGCGGGAAAATGCCTTTCGCCTCTCCAGCGGCCAGCAGCAGCGCTTGGTCATCGCCAGAGCCATTGCTATTGAACCTGAGGTGTTATTGCTCGATGAGCCGACATCCGCTCTGGACCCAATATCCACCCTAACCATCGAAGAGTTGATAACCACACTCAAGCAGCAGTACACCGTGGTACTGGTCACCCATAATATGCAGCAGGCGGCGCGAGTCTCGGATTACACCGCCTTCATTCATCAAGGGAGCCTGGTGGAATATAACGATACCGATGCGTTGTTCACTTCACCGCGTCAGCGCCGGACGGAAGATTATATTACCGGGCGTTACGGTTGAACATTTAGCGCCAGTACAGCAGTTTCTAAGGTGTTTGCTTTATTTATCAATTGCGATTTAAGTTTACACTTTCATGTGCCGCTCGTTATTTAGGTGACTATTGAATGGAAGCGTTAAGTGAAAGAGCTATTGATAACTCAGCCTGATTTTATGGAGACATTTAGTTGTGTCGGCACAGCATGTCGCGAACACTGCTGCAAAGGCCAAAATGTCACGCTTGATAGAAATCGTTATCAAAAATACATTAAAAGCCCTTACGCAGAAATTAAACGTATTGCCATTAACCAGATTTCTGTTACTCAAGCCAGCCTTGCCTCTTGGGCCAATATTCACCCAGATAGTCAGGGGAATTGCCCCTTTCTTGATGAACAACGGTTATGTCAAATTCACAAACATGCCGGCGCTCATGCACTGAGTCACAGTTGCGCAACTTTCCCCCGCGTTGAACATGTTTATAAAAATCAGAAAATTAAAAGTATGTCACTCTCTTGCCCTGAAGTAACCCGGCAGGCGTTATTTTCCGATGACGCGCTAACGTTGCGTTTTTCTACTATCAACCAATATGACTATTACAAAGCACCGGATATTGTTATTGAAGAGCGGTTGGTTAATCGCGCTTGTGCGGCAATTGCAGCCAGCCAGCAACCGAATATTGAAGAAAATCTTTGGGCGATAAATTGTTTATTACATAATTATCAAGCCTGGGATGACGTGAGCAAAATTAAAATGGTTGAGATAGACAACCTGCGCACTGAACTTATCGCCACCATGATGGTGGGGCAAGCAGCCCATGAACTGGCTGCGGCGAAGAGAGAGCCGACTATCGGTGATGAGCGATTAAATTTCTTGGCTGATTTTATTGCACAACTGGCTGATATTCGGGGGCGAAATACACTGGCGGCTTATGCTCAACCGTTGCTGAGCTACGCCACTAATGACCTGATTGAGCAAAATAATAATAAGCAACAATTAAACAATGCATGGCAACAGTATGCATTGCCCTTTTTTACCAAATACCCGTCAGTATGGCGCAATTATTTTCTGTTACGCATTCATCATGACCAATTGGCGATGGGGGATGAGCAAGCGGCGGTTACAGTATTTAATCTACAAGCTATAGATTTCTTCTATTTGAAAGCACTCATTTCAGCCTATGCCAGCCAGCATGGGGAGCTAACCGAAGATGACGTGATTGGTATTATCTATTCTTATCATGCGTGTCGGGAATCCACGGACAGCTCAAGCCAGAAATTTAAACAAGACGTTATGGCTTGGGCGCTAAAAGAAGATTTTTCATTATTATCGTTGTTGGCGTGAAATAGTATTTAACTTAGTGGCGGATTGTGTCGTTTGTTATCTGTAAATTATCAGTAACTAATAGGGATCTATTCAGTGAAGGAATTACAGATTATCCAACCTGAATTCGTTAATAATTTCAGTTGTATTGGGTCAGACTGCCGTGACCACTGTTGCAGTGGTTGGAGTATCAGTCTCGATAAAAACACCTACCGAAAATATAAAAATAGCCAAAACCAAAGTATTAGAAACATAGCAGTTAAGAATATTACAGTTACACGAACAAACCCATCCAATTGGGCTAAAATACGCCTTAAAAGCGATGGCAACTGCCCTTATCTTGACGAGTCTCGTCTGTGTGAAGTACATAAACGCTTGGGGAGCGAGGCGCTTAGTCATACTTGCTCGACATATCCACGCAGTAGCCATAAGTACAAAACAGAACAATTTAATACTTTGACACTTTCCTGCCCAGAGGTTACCCGGTTGGTATTGTTTAATCCGCATGCATTTACTCTGCATGAGGAAACTGTTCAGCAAAAACAGTATTTCAATGACGAAAAAATAAACACCGAGGGGCAATTTATTCACTATTACTGTAACCAAATAGTGACTATGCCGAATGATAATTTTGAAGAGAATATTTATGCGGTTCATGTTTTTATGCACTGCTGTAAAAATATCGATAGCACCGTCGATGACAAATTACAGATGATATTTGAATTATATACCACCATTCGAGCCAAGTTGCAGGCTGGCGATATACGAGAAGAGGTTGCAAAGATCACTTTTAATGCTAACGCACGTTGGCATTTCCTAATGATATATCAAAGGAATACGGTTAGCGCTATGGGTACTAGGGGACATAAAACGCTATTTAATTATATGGCTTTTCTCATTCATCATTTGATGAATGAAGTAGATGTTAACCAGCTAGAAGAACGTATGGCGATGTTAAGCGCTACCTGGAATGACAGAGTTATGCCGTTGCTTAACCAACACCCCCATATTCTACGTAATTTTTTTCAGTATAATTTCTACCATAATCAGTTTGCACTTAGTAAAACTGATGATATTGATAAGGATTTTCATTCCTACGTTATCGATTTTTTTATTATAAAATCAGTTATCAGTGCATTTGTAATACACAATGGCACGTTGAGTGAAGATGATATCATTAATATCGTCTATTCATACAGTATCTTTAAGCTGCACAAGAGTAATGCTCAAAGTATCCTGTTATCTAACATAGATAAAGTCAATGAAAGTGATGATTTTTCTTTACTGAATATGTTGAATTGATATTGGGGCCAACTGAACTGGCCCCAGTGGATTAAGCACTCTTTATCGATGGTGTTTTATATTTTGCCAAATATTGTGGTTGGAAAATGCACATACGAATTACAGTACGGTATTCACCATTGATAAAGAACTCTTGCTTTAATTCACCCTCTATTTCAAAGCCTAATTTTGTATAGATATGGATGGCTTTTTGATTTTCTTTATCAACAATCAGATAAAGTTTGTACAAATTCAGTACCGAAAAACCATATTCCATCGCCAGTCTTGCGGCAGCCCCTGCATGGCCTTGACCCTGATGAGCCGGGTCGATAATTATCTGAAACTCAGCACGGCGGTGAATATGGTTAATTTCAACTAACTCCACCAGACCGACTTTTGTCCCCTGGCTTTCAATAATAAAGCGGCGCTCACTCTGGTCATGAATATGTTTATCATACAGATCAGACAGTTCAACAAAGGCCTCGTAAGGCTCTTCAAACCAATAGCGCATCACGCTGGCATTGTTATCTAACTGGTGAACAAACGGCAAGTCATCCCGTTCCAGTGGGCGTAACCTGACGCTGTTAGTGGTAGACATACATATTCCTCATTGGCGACAGCGGTTGCTGCCCTAAAAATTATACTATTAGCACAAGAGGTAAGCACAGGGGAATTAAAAAAGGCGCTAACCATTAATGGCCGCGCCTTTAATCAATATTTATTAACTTGTTTTATTCAGCCGCGTAGCCTTGGGCAGGTAGGCGTTCACCATCCAGCCAGGCGGCATTATCACGCATAGCAAGACGGCCATCGGTAAACCAACTGACTACCAGCGGATAAATGCTGTGTTCCTGAGTTTGTACTCTTTCGACCACATCCTCTTCGCTATCCTCACTGAAAACCGGTACTTTGGCTTGCAGAATAACCGGGCCGCCGTCCAGCTCTTCAGTAACGAAATGCACTGAGGTGCCATGCTCCGGATCACCGTTTTCCAGTGCCTGACGATGAGTGTGCAGACCGGGGTATTTCGGCAACAGTGACGGATGGATATTTAACATCCGGCCAGCATAGTGCTGAACAAACTCTGCACTGAGAATGCGCATATAACCGGCTAACACCAGTAAGTCAGGCTGATAGTAGTCAATGGCTTGCGCCAATGCCAAATCAAAACTGGCGCGATCCGCATAGGACTTGGCATCCACAGCATGGTGGGGAATACCCGCCAATTCAGCACGTTCCAACCCATAAGCATCAGGGTTATTACTGAACACGGCACTGATGGTGCCTGAAATACGCCCTTGTTGTTGGGCGTCGATCAACGCTTGTAGATTACTGCCCTGGCCGGAGACCAAAACCACTATCTTTTTCATATACCCTTCGTACTTGAAGCTGCGGGGTGTTGGCTGCGCGCATTACTCGGCCCATCCGTGGGCCTCGCCTCGTTGAGGCCGCTGCAAGCAGCGTTGAAATCTGCTCCCGGCAGATTTGTCACCTGAATCACGGACTTGAGTCAGCTCATCGGGATTTTGAAGCTGCAGGCTGAGTCAGCAATGTTATGGATTGATGATGACTTGATCTGCACCGTCAGTCGCCGCCGCAATCACACCGATTTTCCAGGCTTTCTCACCGGATGCGGTCAGTAACTCAACGGCAATATCAGCCAGTTCTGCCGGGAGCGCAACAACCATGCCGACACCACAGTTAAAGGTACGATACATTTCGTGGCGGCTGACATTGCCGGCTTGCTGCAACCAACTAAATACCGCAGGCCACTGCCAGCTAGCTTCGTCGATAACCGCTTGAGTCCCTGCGGGTAATACCCGTGGGATGTTTTCCCAGAAGCCGCCGCCAGTCAGATGAGCAATAGCATGAATATCAAGCTGCTCAATCAGGCTGAGAATGGATTTAACGTAGATTTTGGTCGGTTCCAGCAAATGGTCAGCCAGCGATTTACCATCCAACTGAGTTTGCTCAGGATTGGTGTTGCTGACTTCCAGAATTTTGCGTACCAGTGAATAACCATTGGAATGCGGGCCGCTGGCACCTAAGGCAACCAACGCATCACCCGGTGTCACTTTGCTGCCATCAATGATTTCAGACTTTTCAACTACACCAACGCAGAAACCGGCAACGTCATAATCTTCACCGTGGTACATCCCCGGCATTTCTGCGGTTTCGCCGCCAACCAGTGCACAACCTGATTGTTTACACCCTTCGGCGATACCGGTAATCACACTGGCGGCAGTATCCACATCCAGTTTACCGGTGGCAAAGTAGTCAAGGAAGAACAGCGGTTCAGCACCCTGAACCACCAGGTCATTGACACACATGGCCACTAAATCGATACCAATGGTATCGTGGCGTTTCAGGTCCATCGCCAGGCGCAGCTTAGTGCCTACGCCGTCGGTGCCTGAGACTAAAATAGGTTCACGGTATTTTTGTGGCAAAGCACACAGGGCACCGAACCCGCCCAATCCACCCATCACTTCTGGGCGACGAGTTTGTTTAACCACACCTTTTATGCGATCAACAAGGTCATTACCGGCATCGATATCTACGCCTGCGTCTTTATAGCTGAGAGAGGTTTTGTTGGTCACAGCGAGGTCCCCACGGCGGTTGGCTGTTTGAGCTTATATCCTTCATACTTGAAGCCGCAAGAGGGCTCGCTGCACGAACTTATCCAAATCACTGACTTAGTCAGCTCATCGCAGTTCGCTTGCTGGCAGCCTACCTGCAACGCCAATTACTTTGGCTATAGGAAGAAAACGCGACAATTCTAACAGCGCAGGCAAACGTTTGCGAGTAGCTTATGATATCACGCTGATTTTTAGCTTTCTTGACTTAAGATTGATTTTCTATTGATCTGAATCAGGCTATTCATTGTGGCGTTCAAAAAAAAAGGCGGTATAATCTCGCGATTTTTTTGGCCGTCAACCGCCTAACCAGGAGAAAAATAATGAAGATCGTTGAGGTGAAACACCCGCTAGTAAAACATAAACTTGGTTTGATGCGTGAGAATGATATCAGCACGAAGCGTTTTCGCGAGTTAGCGTCTGAAGTAGGGAGTTTGCTGACTTACGTGGCAACCGCCGATCTGGAAACTGAGAAAGTCACCATTGAGGGTTGGAACGGGCCGGTAGAGATTGAACAGATTAAAGGTAAGAAAATTACGGTGGTGCCGATCCTACGTGCTGGTTTAGGCATGATGGAAGGGGTGTTGGAAAATATACCGAGTGCCCGCATTAGCGTGGTGGGTGTCTATCGTGATGAAGAGACACTAAAACCGGTACCGTATTTCCAGAAACTGGTTGCTGATATCAACGAACGTATGGCGTTGGTTGTTGACCCTATGCTGGCAACCGGTGGTTCGATGATTGCGACTATCGATTTGCTGAAGAAAGCCGGCTGCCAGAGCATTAAAGTGTTGGTATTGGTTGCCGCACCGGAGGGTATCAAAGCGCTAGAAGAAGCGCACCCAGACGTAGAGCTGTATACCGCCGCCATCGATCAGTGCCTGAACGAACACGGTTATATCATTCCAGGTTTGGGTGATGCCGGGGATAAGATTTTCGGAACCAAATAACTGATGATAGCCGACTCGATAGTCGGCTTTTTTTTGAATAACTTTTAGCATAATCATTTTTAAACACACCATTAAGAGGATAGAGAAATGAGCCGTCGCACCATTGGTGTCAGCGAGCGTCCACCGCTGCTCCAGACGATCCCCCTGAGTTTTCAACATTTGTTCGCCATGTTTGGTGCCACCGTTTTAGTTCCTATTCTATTTAAAATTAACCCGGCCACGGTGCTGCTGTTCAACGGTATCGGAACCTTGCTCTATCTGTTTATTTGTAAGGGAAAAATCCCGGCTTACCTCGGCTCAAGTTTTGCGTTTATCTCACCGGTACTGCTGCTATTGCCCTTGGGATACGAAGTTGCCTTGGGTGGTTTTATCATGTGCGGCGTGCTGTTTTGTCTGGTGGCGCTGATTGTGAAAAAAGCCGGAACGGGTTGGCTGAATGTGCTGTTCCCGCCCGCGGCGATGGGGGCGATTGTTGCCGTTATCGGCCTTGAGTTAGCTGGCGTTGCTGCGGGTATGGCCGGATTATTGCCCTCCCAAGGTGTGACAGTAGATTCAACCACTATTATCATTTCAATGGTGACGTTAGGGGTAACCATTCTGGGATCGGTGCTGTTCCGTGGCTTCTTCGCCATTATCCCTATCTTGATCGGTGTGTTGGTCGGTTATGCTTTGTCATTCGTGATGGGGGTGGTTGATTTAACCCCGATTAGTCAGGCCCATTGGTTTGCCTTACCGACGTTTTATACCCCACGTTTTGAATGGTTCGCTATTTTAACCATCTTGCCTGCGGCGCTGGTGGTTATTGCCGAGCATATTGGGCACTTAGTGGTCACGGCGAATATTGTGAAAAAGGATTTGATTCGTGACCCTGGTCTGCATCGCTCGATGTTTGCCAACGGTATTTCGACGGTGATTTCCGGCTTCTTTGGCTCAACCCCCAATACCACGTATGGTGAGAATATCGGTGTTATGGCGATCACTCGTGTTTACAGTACTTGGGTGATAGGTGGCGCGGCGATTCTGGCGATCATGCTGTCTTGTATCGGTAAATTGGCTGCTGCCATTCAAGCGGTGCCAGTACCGGTGATGGGCGGTGTTTCACTACTGCTGTACGGTGTTATTGCCGCATCAGGTATCCGCGTGCTGATCGAGTCAAAAGTTGACTATAACAAAGCACAAAACCTGATCTTAACCTCCGTTATCCTGATCATCGGGGTGAGTGGCGCGAAAGTGAACATCGGCGCAACAGAACTGAAAGGCATGGCTTTAGCAACGGTTGTGGGGATTGGCTTGAGCTTGCTGTTTAAAGTGATCAGTCTGATTCGCCCTGAAGAAGAGATTATTGACGCCCAGGAAGACGAGTCCACACGTTAATATCGGTGCAATAAAAAGTGATATCTGGCCGGGCAGTTATTGTGGGTTCGGCCAGTTTTTCGCTTCAGATCAGGTTTTTATGCTGTTGTTAATTTTTGTGGTAAGCTTGCCACGTTTTCCCGCCCGTTTTGTTGGTTGAGGTGCTTCTGAATACGCCGGCACAGCTTTCACTGCCACTCTATCTTCCCGATGATGAAACTTTTGCCAGTTTTTATCCGGGGGAGAACCCGTCCCTGTTAGCGGCGATCCAGTCCACTGTTCATCAGTCCCACGGCAGTTATATCTATTTTTGGTCGCGCGAAGGCGGTGGCCGGAGCCATCTATTACATGCAGCTTGTGCGGAGTTATCGCAAAAAGGCGAGGCGGTAGGCTATGTCCCGCTCGATAAACGTGCCTATTTTGTACCCGAAGTATTAGATGGTATGGAGCAGTTGGCGCTGGTTTGTATTGATAACATTGAGTGTATCGCGGGCGATGAGCAGTGGGAAATGGCGATCTTTAATCTCTATAACCGCATTGTTGAAACCGGCCGTACCCGTTTATTGATTACCGGTGATCGCCCACCACGGCAATTAAATCTCGGTTTGCCTGATTTAGCTTCACGCTTGGATTGGGGGCAGATCTATAAATTGCAGCCGTTGTCGGATGATGAAAAATTGCAGGCTTTACAGTTACGTGCCAAATTGCGTGGTTTTGAATTACCCGAAGACGTCGGCCGTTTCTTGCTAAAACGGTTGGATCGGGAAATGCGCACACTGTTTATGACCCTGGATCAACTTGATCGGGCCTCTATCACCGCCCAGCGTAAGCTCACCATTCCTTTTGTAAAAGAAACTCTTAGCCTTTAATCCCCTTCCTTTGGCAAGTGGTAGGGGGCGCTGCGTTGGTGACTCGGTCCTTCCATCGGCCTCGCTTCGATACGCAGCGTTCAATCATGGGTTGCAATCAAGTTACGGTAAAATCTCAAGCACCTGCTCAGGCGGGCGGCCGATACGTGCCTGGCCGTTATAAACCACAATTGGGCGCTCGATAAGTTTTGGATTATCGCTCATCGCTTGCAGTAACTGATCCTGAGTCAGTGTCTCATCTGCCAAATTCAGTGTTCGGTAGAGATCTTCTTTGGTGCGCATAAGCTGCCGCGCGTCATGAAAGCCGAGTTGTTGCAGTAACGCTTTTAACCCCGCCACAGACGGTGGATTGTCTAAATATAATATGACCTGTGGCTGAATCCCCTGCTGTTCAACCAGCGCGAGGGTTTCCCGGCTTTTAGAGCAGCGTGGATTATGATAAAACGTGACATCTTTCATGATAAATTTCCTTAAGACTTCTGGTATTTCTGGAAGCGCTTATCTAGCTGGCGTAACTGGTCAATGCGCGCATCATAACGCGCCTGTTCCAGACTCCCCAATTTCACCCGAGCACTGGCATCGCTGAGCAGGCCGATGGCCTGTGGCAATTTGCCGCTCAAAGCCAGGCTCTCTGCCCGAGCAGCCAGTTCCTGATCACGTAAACCCAGTGCAGCTGCTGCCTGGGCTAACAGATCCCAGCCATTAGGGTCGTTTGGATTAGCAAAGGTGTAGCGATTTAGTATCTTGACTGCTGCCGCCGGTTGGCCACCTTGGACATAAGCGTTGGCCAGGTTCAATTGCAACACCGGCTCATCATTTTGTTTAGCGGTTGCCGCTTGAAGGCGGGCAATGGCGGCGGCGGCTTTGTTTTGCCCCAGATCGATATCAGTCATCAAATCAAGGAACCAAATATTGCCCGGTTGTTGCGCTAACAGGGGCTGTAACAGATTGCGGGCTTCATCGTACTTTTTGGCCTGATACCATAAAATGGCCTGACCGTATTTGGCCGCCAATTGCTCGCGCACCGTGCCTTTACTCAATGTTTCCAGCAGGTCTGGCGTGAGGCTGTTCTCAGTTGAGCCATACATGCCCAGAATACGAACTTTGGCGAATAAGTAATCTTGTGATGACGCGATAGGGTGCGGTTTCATCTGATTAGCACGGTTACGCGCATCAGATAAACGGCTATCTGGTAAGGGGTGAGTCAGCAGCATTTCCGGTGGTTTTGATGTATATCGTGACTGATCGGCTAATTTTTGCAGGAAGTTAGGCATGGCCTGCGGATCAAACCCCGAACGCTGTAATACCTGAATACCTATACGGTCAGCTTCCTGTTCGTTGCCTTGAGTAAAGCTGATGACGCCTTGTTGAGCGCCTGCTAACGTGCCGCTCAAACCCGCCATCCCTGCTTGTGGGCTGGCCATGGTTAACAGAATAGAACCTAGTACCCCGACCCACGTCAGCGGCGCCATTCTTTGCTGTTCTTCCATCGCGCGCGCCAGATGGCGTTGAGTCACATGAGATATTTCATGTGCTAATACAGATGCTAGTTCACTTTCGTTTTCGGTATAGCGGAACAGGGCAGAGTGGATCACCACATTGCCACCGAAGAAAGCAAAAGCGTTAATTTGATCGTTATTCACTAAATAGAAATGAAACGGCGTACGTACTGAGTAGGCATTGGCGACCAGCCGATTACCCAGCGTATTGATATATTGAGTCAATAGCGGGTCATAAATCAGCGGTGTGCTGGCGCGCATTTGGCGGACATAAAAATCCCCCATTGCCTTTTCCTGATCGATACTCAAAGTGGCACCCGCAGAGGTACCAATATCGGGCAGCAGGTCTTGTGTCTCAGCGCTGGCAGGTATTGTGCCAGTGAGCAGCAAGCTACTGAGTAGTGTGGCGATCATTGTCTTACTTAACCGACCTGTTTTAGTTAACCGATAAGTCATAAACGAGGCTGCCCTTGCTAATGTAATGACAATTAGACTCCGAGATGTGTAAGAGTTCTTCTTCCTTACTCTACTCTCCAGTACAATTGGGTATAGATCACATAAATAGCATCAAATACGTCAAAGGTTAAGCTCAACATCCGTGCTGAGGCCCGCAACTATCTTAGCCAGCATGTGGAGATAAGGGAACGTCTGACGAAAACAATTTACCTTCGTTATGTCCCTGCATGTCGGGGCGGTTAAAGGGATCGACTAATTTGTCGATCTCTCATGGCACTTAAGGAGCAATTACGGATGCTAGAGCTGTTGTTACAGTGGTATCGTCGGCGTTTTACCGACCCGCAGGTTATCGCTTTATTGGTTATTCTGTTGGCTGGATTCTGCATTCTCTACTTCTTCAGTGGCATTTTGGCTCCTCTGCTGGCGGCGATCGTGTTGGCGTATTTGTTAGAATGGCCAACCGCCCGATTACAACGTATTGGTTGTTCGCGCCCATGGGCGGCCAGTATCGTACTGGTGATTTTCGGTGGTATCACACTACTGGCGGTATTTGTTGTGGCGCCAACGGTGTGGCAACAGGGCAATAATCTGATATCAGATATGCCGAAAATGCTTAATAAATTCAATGCGTTTTCTCAGACATTACCTTCGCGTTATCCCGCGCTGGTGGATGCCGGCATTGTCGATATGATGGCAGAAAATCTGCGAAGCAAGCTGTCGGGGATGGGGGAGTCCGTGGTTAAAATCTCTCTCGCTTCATTGATAGGTTTACTGACATTGGCAATTTATTTGATTCTGGTGCCACTGATGCTGTTTTTCCTGCTCAAAGATAAAGAGCAGATGCTGAATGCAGTACGGCGTATTTTACCGCGTAATCGCGGTCTGGCTGGACAAGTCTGGCTGGAAATGAACCAGCAGATAACCAATTATATTCGTGGCAAAGTATTGGAGATGGTGATTGTTGGCATCGCCACGTATTTAGTGTTCTTTGTTATGGGTATGAATTACGCGCTGTTATTGGCGGTGTTAGTCGGCTTCTCGGTACTGATCCCTTATATTGGCGCAGTGATTGTCACTATTCCAGTAGTGTTGGTGGCGTTATTCCAGTGGGGGGTTGGGGCCGATTTCTGGACACTTTTTATCGCCTATCTGGTAGTACAAGGGCTGGATGGTAACTTGCTGGTGCCGGTACTGTTCTCTGAGGCCGTAAACCTACATCCTTTGGTGATTATTCTGTCAGTGATCATTTTTGGCGGCATGTGGGGCTTTTGGGGGGTATTCTTTGCCATCCCGTTAGCTACGCTGGTGAAAGCGGTTATTCATGCCTGGCCGGAGGAGTTTATCCCCGACGCAGATTAACTTATACTCGTCATACTTCAAGCTGCATCTGCGTTGGCTGCCTTCGTTCACCCCAGTCACTTACTTATGTAAGCTCTTGGGGCTTCACTTAGTTGCCGCCTTCCTGCAACTCGAATTATTTAGAGTATATGAAGATATGACGAATAAAAAAGAGCGTTTGAGCGCTCTTTTTTTGCTCTTCTGACTAACTAATCACTCAGGCACTTTGGCGCAAGTAATCCACTACGATATCGTGGTGGTTGGTGGTTTTGAAATTATCAAACACATGCTCCACCTTACCGTCGGCATCAATTAAGAAACTGATACGGTGGATACCATCGTAGGTTTTACCCATAAAGCTTTTTTCGCCCCAGACACCAAACTGCTCTGCGACCTGATGATCTTCATCAGACAGCAATGTGAAGTTCAGTAGCTCTTTTTCAGCGAAACGTGACAGCTTTTCAGGTTTATCGGTACTAATACCGAGCACTTCGACACCCGCTTTCTTCAATTCATCCATGTTGTCGCGCAGACCGCAGGCCTGAACAGTACAGCCTGGTGTCATGGCTTTAGGGTAGAAGTAGACCAAGACACGTTGTCCCTGGAAGTCGGCCAAACTAATCTGCTCGCCATCTTGGTCGGGCAAACTAAACTTCGGCGCTATATCACCGGCTTTCAATGGGCTCATTACTAACTCTCCATTCGTGAGTCATGCTGTGGATAGTTCACAACGCTAATACTGCCTTGCGCGTTGAGTTCTGTACATAGCTGATAAAAAGCGTGTTCAATTATCGAACTGTTTTGGCTGGCGGGACTGTGCGCACTAATCTGGATATGCAACCGAGGGGGGTTGCCGCCTTCAGCCGGCTGAGTTTTGGAAACCAACTCGGCGATATTCATATTGTGACAATGAAACAAGTTGGTAAACCGTTCAATAATATGGGGGGAGTCATTGACTTCAACTTTTACCCATACTGTGGCAGGCATTGCTTTTTGGTCCTGAGCGTTGGTTCGCTTCATCACAATTAGCAAATCAAGCTCTGCCCCTTTTTGCGGTAAGGTGGACTCCAGTAGGGTAATCGCATTCCAACTGCCTGAAAGCAGCATAATAAATGTGAACTCCTCACCGAACATGGCTAGCCGGCTATCTTCAATATTACAACCGCAGCTACTGACATGGCGGGTGATGGTATTCACGATTCCTGGGCGGTCAGCACCCAGTGCGGTAATGACCAGATAATGTTCATCAAGCTGCGGCAAAATCGCTCTTCCTGTCATGCTCTTTGGGGTTACCATGGTAAACATAAAAAAAACCTGCTGCCAAGCGCTTACAACACAGTTGTTTGCTTGCTTTTGGATAGAGGTCAAAAGTACCATGAGGAACTTGTTTAAGGAGGGGGTGGGCAATGTTTACGGGAAGTCCAATGTTTACAGGAAGCATAGTTGCACTGGTAACGCCGATGGACGACAAAGGTGCGGTCGATCGTGCAAGCCTGAAGAAACTGATTGATTACCATGTAACCAGTGGTACTGCGGCGATTGTCTCCGTGGGCACAACTGGTGAGTCTGCAACACTGAACCATGACGAACATGTCGATGTGGTCATGCAGACGCTCGAACTGGCCGACGGCCGAATCCCAGTCATTGCCGGAACCGGCGCTAATGCCACCTCCGAAGCAATTTCTCTCACCCAACGGTTTAATAATACCGGTGTGGTGGGATGTTTGACTGTCACGCCATATTATAATCGGCCAATGCAGGAAGGGTTATATCAACACTTCAAAGCGATTGCTGAAAGTACCGATTTGCCACAAATTCTCTATAATGTGCCTTCGCGTACCGGTTGCGATATGTTACCGCCGACCATTGCTCGCTTAGCCAAAATTAAAAATATTGTTGCTGTTAAAGAAGCAACAGGGAACTTAAGTCGGGTTAGTCAGATCCAAGTGCTGGTTGATGATGAAGATTTCATCCTGCTCAGTGGTGACGATGCGAGCGGACTGGACTTTATGCAACTGGGCGGTAAAGGGGTTATTTCGGTGACAGCTAACATTGCTGCGCGCGAAATGGCTGAACTTTGTGCCTTGGCTGCACAGGGTAACTTTGCAGAAGCACGCCGTTTGAATCAGCGCTTGATGCCGTTGCATCAGCATTTATTTGTAGAAGCAAACCCAATTCCGGTGAAATGGGCCGCGAAGAAGCTGGGATTAATGGCGAATGACACTCTTCGTCTGCCAATGACCCCACTGACTGACCCGGCTAAACGGATTGTGGAAGATGCGCTGAAAAGCGCTGGTTTGCTGTAACTCTTAGGGAAATTTGATGGCAATAACATTGCAAAAGTCGACGGTGGTAACGGTAGTGGGTGTTTCGCTGGCAATGCTGCTGGCAGGTTGCTCCACTGACCAACGCTACAAACGCCAGGTTGGCGGTGACGAGTCTTATCTTGAAGCTCCGGGGCTAAAGCCGCTTAACTCACCAGCAGGGATGATTCTGCCGATACAAAATGGTGAGTTTGATATCCGTTCCGTCAACTCTCAAGGTGCTGTGGGCAAACAGTTGGACATCCGTCCTCCGGTACAACCACTGGCATTGCTTAGCGGTTCTCGCGCTGAAAATGCTAACGATACCAGTAAGCTATTGTTAGAGAATAGCCCGCAAAACCGTAATCTTTGGGCGCAAGTTACCCGCGTTCTACAGGATAAAAACTGGGCGATAGCCAGCCGTCAGGATGCCAGCCAAACGTTGACAACTGACTGGGTCAAATGGAACCGTGCAGATGAAGACGTGCAGTTTGAAGGCCGTTATCAGATAAGCGTGCAGGAGCAAGGTTATCAGTTGGTGTTAGTGGTGAAATCTCTTGCTTTACAGCAAGGTGGGCAACCGGTCACCAGCTATACCGAAATCCAGCGCTACAACGGTGCAATGCTGAATGCCATTATCGAAGGTCTGGATAAGGTGCGTTCTGATAGCGAAAGCAGTCAGGCTTCCCGTAAAGTCGGCACGCTAGATGTTCAAAGCGGCAGCGATGATACTGGTTTACCGCAACTGATTGTACGTGCCCCTTATGCTGTATTGTGGGAACGTCTGCCAGCCGCCCTTGAGAAGATTGGCATGAAGGTTACTGATCGTAGCCGCCCACAAGGTTCGATTAACGTTACCAATAAATCCATGAGTAGCGGCAGTTGGGATGCGTTGGGTGCCAAAGACCCTGAATTGCCAGAAGGCGATTATAAGTTACAGGTCGGTGATCTCGATAACCGCAGTAGCTTACAGTTCATCGGTCCGAAAGGGCATACTCTGACTCAGTCTCAGAACGATGCTCTGGTCGCGGTGTTCCAGGCAGCATTTAGCCAAACTGGTGCTACAAGTACCAAATAAAATCAAAGGGGCTTCGGCCCCTTTCCTTATTTATACCTAAAGTAACTGGAGTTACAGGACGGCGGCAAGTGAACAAATTCCGATGAACTTACATCGGTAAGTGATTCGGGTGAGCGAACGCGCTAACCCCTGCGGCTTCAAGCACGAAAGGTCTGTTTATCGCATATCACTGGAGTAATAAGATGCAAAAGCTAGCTGAGTTGTATCGTGGGAAGGCGAAGACCGTCTATACCACCGAAAATCCTGACCTATTGGTATTGGAGTTCCGTAACGATACGTCAGCACTGGATGGTCAGCGCATTGAACAATTCGATCGTAAAGGAATGGTAAATAACAAATTTAACTATTTCATTATGACTAAATTGGAAGAAGCCGGTATTCCAACGCAAATGGAACGCTTGCTGTCAGATACCGAAGTGTTGGTCAAAAAACTGGAAATGATCCCAGTTGAGTGTGTTATCCGTAACCGTGCCGCAGGCTCGTTGGTAAAACGCTTAGGAATAGAAGAAGGTTTGCAACTAAACCCACCACTGTTCGACCTGTTTTTGAAAAACGATGCCATGCATGACCCAATGGTCAATGAGTCTTATTGCAAGACCTTTGGCTGGGCGACAGAAGCACAATTGGCCCGCATGAAAGAGCTGAGCTATCTGGCGAATGATGTGTTGAGTAAACTGTTTGATGATGCCGGTTTAATCCTGGTGGACTTCAAGTTGGAGTTCGGTTTGTTCGGTGATGAAGTGGTGTTGGGTGATGAGTTCTCACCTGATGGCAGCCGTTTATGGGATAAGGAAACCCTGAACAAGATGGACAAAGACCGTTACCGTCAAAGCCTGGGTGGTTTGATTGAAGCCTACGAAGAAGTTGCACACCGTATCGGCGTAAAATTAGACTAACCGCGCAATCGATTCCGTTTTGTCTGGCGCAGGGGAGATAGTCGCTATCTCCCCCATGCTTTTCTTTCTTAACGCTACAGCATTGTTAGCTATGTTCACCACTCAGCCCCTCTTTGGGCCAGCCGCAGCAAGCAGCGTTTAGTTCTGCTCCAGACAGATTTGTCTCTCACTTGCCGTCTGGTTGTGCCGCTAAGTACTTTGAGCATGTATTTGAATGCCCAACTCCCCTAATAACACCAATCATTTAAGCTTTTAATGGTATTAGCTCGACAGATTTCCTACGATAATATGTAAGGAAAATATCTGGGAGTATTGCTATGCGTTGGCAAGGTCGTCGTGAAAGTGACAATGTAGAAGATAGGCGCGGGGACGCATCCGGGGGCGGTGGTGGGTTCCGGCCTCCGATTGGCGGCAAGGGCGGTATTGTTATTCTGATTGTGGTGTTGGTTGCGGGCTACTACGGGGTTGACTTGACCCCGCTGTTAAATGGCAGTGATCCGATGTCACAAACTCAAACACAGCCACGTTCTCCAAGTTCAGTCAGCACTAAAGATGACCAATATGCCAAATTCACCTCGGTCGTTCTGGCGGATACAGAAGACGCCTGGAAACCTATTTTCCAAAAGATGGGGCGCACCTATCAGGAGCCTAAACTGGTGATGTATCGTGGTGCAACGCGCACCGGTTGCGGTACCGGTCAGTCCGTTATGGGGCCGTTTTATTGCCCAGCAGATAGCACGGTTTATATCGACTTATCTTTCTATGAAGATATGAAGAATAAACTGGGGGCGGGGGGCGACTTTGCTCAGGCCTATGTGATTGCTCATGAAGTTGGCCACCATGTGCAGCATTTGATGGGTATTGATACTAAAGTGCGTCAGCAGCAGCAGGGTGCATCTCAGGCTGAAGCTAATCGTCTCTCGGTCAAAATGGAATTGCAGGCGGACTGCTTTGCCGGTGTGTGGGGCAAAGCGATGGAAGACCAGCAGGTGTTGGAAGTGGGTGATTTACAAGCGGCACTAAATGCGGCACAGGCGATTGGGGATGATCGCTTACAGCAGCAAAGGCAAGGGCGTGTCGTCCCCGATAGCTTCACTCATGGCACATCACAACAGCGCTATACCTGGTTTAAACGTGGTTTCGATAGCGGTGATCCTAATAGCTGCAACACGTTCTCCACCCGTTAAACTGATCAGCTAAAATCATTGGCGTTACAGCGAACAGCGCTGTAGCGTCAGGTACGAAAAGTATAAATAGATTATCATAAGACCACTTTCCTCTTACCGGCACGCTAGCTGCCGGCATTTATTGCAAGGCAGGGATAACCATGGCCGCTCTTGATCCAACTTTATTGATTCTATTGGCGTTGGCTGCGCTTGGCATCATTAGCCACAATATGACCGTCACATTAGCTATTCTGACACTACTCGCCATTCGTATTACTCCGTTAAATCAGTTTTTCCCATGGATAGAAAAGTATGGCTTAACCATCGGTATTTTGATTCTGACCATTGGCGTGATGACGCCGATTGCTAGTGGTAAAATTAGCGCCAGCGAGGTGCTGCACTCCTTTGTGCAGTGGAAATCGATATTAGCCATTGTGGTCGGGGTTGCGGTCTCTTGGTTAGGCGGGCGTGGCGTGTCGTTGATGACTCACCAACCGTCCGTGGTGGCAGGGCTATTGGTCGGAACGGTACTGGGGGTTGCGTTATTCAGAGGCGTTCCGGTTGGGCCGTTGATCGCCGCGGGCTTGCTTTCACTGGTGATCGGTAAATCGTAACGTGATCCATCAAATTGTGCTCAGCCAACCACTAATGGCACGGCAGGGGATACGGCGTTTACTGGTCCTCAGCGGTTGCGCGGATTGGTCGCGCCAGCAGGCATTAAATCTGCGTCAGCAATTGCCGGGTGATTGGTTATGGATAGCAGAACAGGCCCCTGACACTGGCAATGCAATTCACCCGACAGCGGCAAAAACCTTACTCGGGCAGGAAGGGTTACATGGCGTATTTGATGCCACCGATGGTTTGAATACCGAAGCACTGGCGGTGCTGGCCGGCGCATTGCAAGCTGGGAGCTGGCTGGTGCTATTAGTGCCGCAGTGGGATAGGTGGCCGTGCTTACCAGACGCTGATAGTTTGCGCTGGAGTGAACAACTAACCCCCATCACTACACCGAATTTTATTCACCATCTGCAACGTCAACTTCAGGCTGATCCTGATGTTATTTTGTGGCAACAGAACCAGCCGCTAGCTATGCCTATGGTGTACTCTCGCCCAGACTGGCAGCAGCCCGACGGTTCTCCTACCACGGAACAGCAAACTATCCTTCAACGCCTAATGCAGGCAGAACGCGGCACTTGGGTGCTGACGGCAGCCCGTGGGCGCGGTAAATCGACGCTGGCCGGTATGTTGGTAGCGCAGTGGCCCGGTCGCTGCTGGGTTACCGGGCCGGGTAAAGCGGCCACACAAGTGCTGAATCAGTGCGCGGGAGAACGAGCGCACTTCTGGGCGCCGGATGCACTATTAGACTACTGTCGGTTAAACGATGTCAGCGGCATTGACTGGTTATTGATTGATGAGGCTGCGGCTATCCCTGCCACACTCCTATCGGCGTTATTGGTGTACTTCCCACGGGCATTATTAACCACCACCGTACAGGGTTACGAAGGCACCGGGCGTGGTTTCTTGTTGAAGTTCTGTACAACACTACACGATTGGCACCCTTTGGCGCTAACAGACCCTATTCGTTGGGCCAGCGGTGATCCGCTAGAGCGTGTCGTGGATGAAGTTATGCTATTTGACGATGAGCTACCGTGCCGCGAATCTCTCTCAGCGTCAGTCGATATTATGCCCTGTAAGCAGCGCGATTGGCTGCACTACCCCGAATTGCTGCGACGTTTTTATGGTTTGCTTGCCAGTGCGCATTATCGCACCACCCCTCTTGATTTGCGGCGTTTGATGGATGCGCCGGGGATGCATTTTTCTGCGGCCAAGGTGGCTGATTCAGTCATTGGTGCACTGTGGCTGGTGGATGAGGGGGGGCTTAGCAGTGCATTAGCCCATGCCGTTTGGGCAGGGAAACGGCGGCCAAAGGGGAGTTTGGTGGCTCAGTCACTGGCGGCACATAGTGGGCAATGGCATGCACCCACCTTACGGTCGCGGCGAATCAGTCGAGTCGCCGTCGCACCGTCATGGCGGCAGCAGGGGATAGCCCGGCAGATGATTGCCGCCGAGCTTGCGTGTGGGCTGCGCGAGAGGCTTGATTATATTTCAGTCAGTTTTGGTTATACCCCCGAATTAGAATGCTTCTGGCGTGCCTGTGGCTTTCATCTGGTGCGTATTGGTAGCCATAAGGAAGCCAGCAGCGGCTGTTACGCGGCAATGGCGGTATCACCCTTGAGTCCGGCGGGGCAATCGCTCTGTGAGGCAGCACGGCAGCAATTAGAGCGTGATTGGTATTGGTTGCAACAATGGGTAGACATCCCAACGCCCTTATCGTTATCCCCGCCTCAACAACCTGACATTTCCTTAAATGACGACGACTGGCGTGAACTGGCTGGTTTTGCCTTTGCTTTTCGGCCGTTAGAAGCGAGCTTACCCGCTCTACAGCGTTTATTATTACGCAGCCAATTACCCCTTCCTGCATTACGGTATTATTTACAGCAAGGTATTTCGCCCGCGCAGATTGTTAATAATCTAGCCCTCACAGGGCGAAAAGCATTAGTAGCACGGTGGCGGCAAGAGGCAGCCGAGGGGATGGCAGAGGGTTGATGACAGTTATCTTTTATTGTCTTAAAACTCAATTTCTCATGATGTGTCGAAGAGGCTCTTAAGGTAAGGTATTCGCCATATTCAGGATGAGTATAGCGAGGATACCAGGCTAGATGCACACGCACAGATTGGTCACTGAAGGATTAGTAAAAATTGAAGATGGCATGGGGTACATTGATATTGAATTTGTTTTTGCGGGAGATGAAAAACGTTCCATCACCGTGAGGCTAATGTTCTGTCCCCCCCCTCTTTAGATCCTGTGGCAGCAGGAAGAGCTAAACCCGACACAGATATTTGCAAAGCCTGAAGGCTCAATTGACCTATTGCTACATGAGTTACATTATCTCTATAGCGCGTTAGTTGACTTCATGCTTAGGGTGGTTGACATTGAAAGCACACAACGTCTGTATTTCTCTGCTGAGAACGAAGCCTTAATACGATATATCCAAGGTATGTTAAGCGGTTTGCCAGAGAGCGTAATCTCACCTACCTAAATGATGGGGCTTGTTATGCGATACGAACGCGGCACTACCCACACGAAGGGTAAAATTGATTTTAAAGCGATTCATGATGGCAAAGTCGAAATGTTCAAACGATTTATGGCTGCTAAAGAAGTTGCTGAGCGCAAAGGTGAAGTGATAGTAAAACCGCTTTGATCTCATCTGCTTATAATGATAATGAATACAGGCTAATTGGCCTGTTTTGTTGATAATAAATTACTCGAGCAATCGACTATCCACCGAGTCAGATCCCGCATCCGCCGTTACCTTCAATAATTCCCACCAACTCCATCAATAAAACCCAATATCTCTCCGAAACCTGCAGCGTATAGTAACGTTATTGTCATTTAATGATTAAAGGCCGCTTGATGAATCAGACTTCTATCGTAGTGCAGCAACCGGCAACGCCAGAACAATTAATATTATTGTTTCATGGTGTTGGTGATAGCGCCGCTGGAATGGCACCGGTCGGTAGCCATTTTGCACAAGCCTTTCCTCAGGCGCTGGTCGTCAGTGTTGATGGTATATTCGCCAGCAACATGGGGAGTGGGCGTCAGTGGTTCTCAGTGCAAGGTGTTACTGAGGATAATCGTCAGGAGCGAGTTAATGCGGTGATGTCGCAATTCATTGATATTATACGTTATTGGCAACAGAAGAGTGGCCTTGGGGCACAGCAGACCACCCTGGTCGGTTTTTCGCAGGGCACGATTATGTCATTGGAGGGGGTGAAAGCTCAGCCGCAGTTAGCCGGGCAAGTTATTGCGTTTAGTGGCCGTTTTGCGACGTTACCACAGCAACCCATCGCTGACGTGGTGATCCATTTTATTCATGGTGAGCAGGATGGGGTGATTCGTGTGGAACATGCCAAGGCTGCAACCAGTAGCTTAATGGCTTTGGGCTGCCGCGTAACACTGAGTCTGGATGCCAATACTGGGCATGGTATTAATCAACCAATGCTCAAACTGGCTATCGACCATTTGCGTGACGATATTGCAGCGAGGTAATTCACCCTGACGAAGGGGGCTGGCCCCTTCGTTTGATGTGACTCGAGCTTTACTTATTTTTTCTTGTTCTTATCCGGCCAGTCGTCATCGTCGTCCCATTGCGCATTGTTATCGCGATGAGGTGGTAATTCTGGTTTGTTTTTTAAAAAGCTTTTATGATCAAGACGGCGTAACTCTTTGATGCCGTTTAAGATAATACCCGCAAGCAGGATAAGTATGATCCACCAATAATCTGCTAACCAGTGCATGGTTAAGTTCCTTCCGTTGATATACCTGTCATCTTTCAAACTGCCGGTGTGGCTGCACTCAAGAACCTGAATCACCTGACTGCGTAAGCACGTCGGGATTAATCAACCTTATTCTCGCTTGCCGACTTCCTGCATCTTGGAATCTATAGGGTATGAATAAATCGCGAAAAAATCATGGGTAAATGGCTTGTCAGCCACTCACTGCCTGCCACATCCTGTGATTGCCAAGCTTCTAGTAGAATGTTGGGTGTCAGTAAATGTTCCGCCGCCGCAGCTAACGGGCGATAACTTAGGTGCCAAGGTTCTGCTGCAATACCGCCGTTATCCTCGCTAAATGGCCGGTAAAAACCAAATTCAGCCATATGAACATCCAGCCACTGGGTCAACGGATAAAAATAGCCACTCGCTTGGTATTCCCATGGCTCCAGCTGTAATTTAGTCTCTGCGGGCAACAGGGAGGGATCGTAAATATCCAGATCACTGCCCCAGTGATGGCGGCTGGCTCCCGGCAGGGCAGACCAGCGTAAAATAGCCTCACAACGAGCCTGAGCATCAAGTTGGCAAATCTCTATCGGCTGGCTGTCTTTATCTAATACTGGTCGCTCACCACGAAATTTACCATTCCAGATCGCTAATTGGCGGTCAAAATCGCGAAAAGTGCTGGCAGGTTGTAAATCAAACCCCGCTCGTTTAGCGGCTTGTTGCATAGCCTGAAAGGCCGCAACAGCTTGTGGTTGCAGGCGATGGTTGCCGCTTAACACCGTCAGATGATCGGTTGAACGGCCGGTAAGCATCTCTGGTGTTAATGTATTAGCTGTCATGCGATGAGCTGCTCCATAATTCGCTGATACATCCGGCTCAGTAGTTGCAAGTCAGCGGCGTGAACACATTCATTCACTTTATGGATAGTGGCATTAACCGGCCCTAACTCCACCACTTGAGCACCCATTAACGCGATAAAACGGCCATCAGAGGTGCCCCCGGTGGTTAACAGTTGCGGCGTGATTTCAGTGTAGTGCTCAACAGCATTAATTACTGCATCGACCAGCGCACCCCTTGCGGTAAGAAAGGGTTGACCAGACAACACCCACTCGAGGGTGTAATTTAGTTGATGGCGTTTCAACAGCGCCTCTACGCGCTGCTTAATCATGCTGTCAGTCAGTTCTGTACTGAAACGGAAGTTGAACTGCACATAGAACTCACCGGGAATCACATTATTGCTGCCGGTTCCGGCATGCAAATTGGCGATCTGCATACTGGTGGCGGGGAAGAACTCATTGCCTTCATCCCATTGTGTAGCAACCAGCTCATTCAGGGCTGGCATGGCACGGTGAACCGGATTATCCGCTAAATGAGGATAGGCCACGTGCCCTTGAATTCCATGGATACGCAAGTTGGCAGTAATAGAACCCCGGCGGCCATTTTTCACCACATCGCCGACTCGGTCAGTACTGGAGGGTTCGCCAACCAGACAGTAATCCAGCCGCTCGTTACGCGCCATCAACGCATTCACGACTTTGACCGTACCGTTAATGGCCTTGGCTTCTTCATCGGAGGTAATCATAAATGCCAGCCGGCCTTTATGTTCTGGATGAGCCGCGACAAAACGTTCGGCGGCGACCACCATTGCAGCCAGTGAACCTTTCATATCGGCGGCACCACGGCCATACAGCATGCCATCACGAATGGTCGGTTCAAACGGTGGGCTGCTCCAATGGCTTTCATCACCGGTGGGGACCACATCGGTATGACCGGCAAATGCCAAGGTTTCACCTTCGCCGCGCCAGGCCCAGAAATTAAGGGTATCGCCAAAATTCATAGGTTCTACCGTAAAACCGATAGCCTCTAAGCGCTTAATCATGATCGCCTGGCAGCCCGCATCAGAAGGGCTGAGCGACGGGCGTTTAATTAATTGTTGGGCCAGTTCGATTACCGGACAGATCATGTTATTGCACCTCGATAACGTGTTGTTTAATATTATGTTGTTGAATAAAAAGTTGATAACTTTCAGTTTTGAAGCCCAGCAGCATTTCGCCATTGGTGGCTTCCAGTAGCGGGCGTTTAATTATGGCTGGCTGTTCTAGCATCAGCGCTTTGGCGGCCAGAGCATCGGTTATTGCATCACGTTGGGCTTGTGGCAATTTACGCCAGGTGGTACCGCGCGTATTGAGCAATGGTTCCCAACCCAGTTGATCGATAAAACCTTGCAGGCGTTCGTCACTCAATCCGTCTGCACGATAATCGTGAAACTGATAGGCAATACCTTGCTCTTCCAGCCAGCGGCGGGCCTTTTTTATGGTATCGCAATTTTTAATGCCATAAAGGCGCAATGATGGAGTGGCTAGGCTATCTGACATGGAAAAATAATACCTCGGCTAGAATGGCAAATCAGGTCAGCCGTATAGACGACTGCCCGGCTCAAGGGGAGCAATTTGCCCATAATGCGGGAAAATGTGATTTGAATCCAGACGGCTATGCGTTGTTGAGCGCGGCGGTAATCAGAACTGAGCTGTTGATTTAGCCAATACGGTCAAGGTTAGCGGCATATTGGCGAATTGCTTTTTGGTAGAGGCTGATGTCCTGATGGTTTGAGGTTTCAGCCAGCAATATCAATAACGCAGCGACTGCCTCTTTGGTTTCACCGAGGTTATACAGTGTCATGGCGCGGAATAAGGTAATCTCTTTCGCTTGTGGGAAATGGGCTAACGCGCGGTCAAATGTATCCAGTGACTCTTGATATAACCCCAGAGCGCGATAAGTGCTGCCCAGCCCCAAATAAGCCTCCTGCAACTCTTTACCTACCAGATTGTGCTCAATAGCGGCCCGATAGAATGGGATTGCCTGCAACTCCAACCCCTGCACATCATACAGTGAGGCAATCTTATACAGCAGACTGGCGTTATCTGGTGAACGACGCAGTAAGTCCAGCGCCATTGCCACCGCATCATCATAACGGCCCAGCTCTTTTAATGAGTCGATGGAGTGTTTCATGGTTGTGCTCTGTATTTTGCCAATAACGGGTTTTGTCAAAAACGGCGTTTACCCCTATATATCTGAGCACGCTACTCTCGAATGATAAAACAGGCAAGTGATGTAATGCTGGCTGAGGAAACTCAGTGACAGGGCAAAATTCAAGATCTCTGCGACAGATCTCATTTCAACCGTTAGGTAGCTTACTTTCAATTTTGACTGTTCAAAAAATAGGCGTATAATTGGCCGCGATAATTAGAGAGGATGTTATGGTTGAATTTGAGTTAAGCACGTGGAAAGAGTTTATCGATGCTATGCTGCGTAAGGCATAAGCGAATAAACCGGCAGTAAGAGTAACTATCTTTTTGTTGTTTTAACGATTGACTTATTACACCCAGGGGCGAAAAATCGCTCGCCAGAAAGGCAGAGACCATATTGGATCTGCCTTTTTTATGCCCGTCATCTTTCAAACCGTAGGTGTGTTGGCGGCTCTCGTTCACCCGAATCACTGACTTGATGTCAGCTCATCGGGATTCTCTTGCTTGCCGTCTTCCTACAGCTTGAAATCTATTGGGCATAATCAGATGTCATCTTTCCAACCGTAGGTGTGTTGGCGGCTCTCGTTCACCCGAATCACTGACTTGATGTCAGCTCATCGGGATTCTCTTGCTTGCCGTCTGCCTACAGCTTGAAATCTATTGGGCATAATCAGAAGTCATCTTTCCAACCGTAGGTGTGTTGGCGTCTCTAGTTACCCGGCCCATCCTTGGGGGGTAGCGGCTCTCGTTACTCTTTCGCGCGCGGTGGCCTGCCTGGGAAGCGACGACGCACCAGAACAAAGAACAGCGGTACAAAGAAAATCGCCAGCACGGTAGCTGAAATCATCCCCCCCATCACACCAGTACCTACGGCATGTTGGCTACCTGAGCCTGCACCCTGGCTGATAGCCATGGGTAATACACCAAAGATAAATGCCAGCGAGGTCATCAAAATAGGCCGCAACCGCTGGCGGGAAGCCTCAAGAGTGGCTTCGACTAAATCTTTACCTTTATTGTTTAATTCGCTGGCAAACTCGACGATTAAAATGGCGTTTTTGGCCGATAAGCCAATAATGGTCAGCAACCCGACCTGGAAATAAACGTCATTCTCCAACCCACGCATCCAAGTGGCCGCCACCGCACCTATAACCCCGAGAGGCACCACCAACATCACAGAAAACGGTATTGACCAGCTCTCATACAATGCCGCCAAACACAAAAACACCACCAGTAACGAGATGGCATAGAGGGCCGGGGCCTGTGAACCCGATAGCCGCTCCTGATAGGACATGCCTGTCCACTCCAGACCAAAACCATTCGGTAGCTGTTTGACCAGATTCTCCATAACATCCATTGCAGTACCGGTACTGATACCTGGTGCCGCCTCACCGACAATCTCCAGTGCAGAATAACCGTTATAGCGCTCCAATCGTGGTGAGCCATATTCCCAGCGGGTAGTAGAGAACGCCGAGAAGGGCACCATGCTGCCGCTTTTATTACGGACATACCATTTGTTAACGTCTTCCGGCAGCATACGGGCGGTGGCCTCAGACTGCACATAGACTTTCTTCACCCGCCCACGATCAACAAAGTCGTTAACATAAGTCGAACCCCAGGCCGTTTTCAGGGTGTTATTAATATCATCCAGTGCTACGCCCAATGCTTGTGCTTTGCGTTGATCGATATCTATCTGCAACTGCGGGCTATCGTCCAATCCGTTATGTCGCACCCGGGTCAGGGCTGGCTCTTTAGCCGCCATCTGTAATAACTGATCGCGAGCAGCCATCAATTTGTCATGGCCCAAACCGCCGTGATCTTGTAATTCCATATCAAAACCTGATGAGCCACCCAAGCCTGAAATGGCCGGCGGGCTACTGACTGACACTCTGGCTTCGGCAATTTTATTAAATACTTTGGTGGCACGTTCAATAATGGCAAAAGAAGAGTTATTACTCTCTTTACGCTGATCCCAATCAGACAGCCGGATGAAGAGGCGTGCCACATTTTGGCCGTTACCACCTGGGCCGGACCCCACCGTTGAGAATACCGACAACACATTATTCTTTTCTTCCGTCAGGAAGTAGTTCTCTACTTTTTCAACCACTTTCAGTGTCTGTTGCTGGGTTGATCCCACTGGGAGCTGGACTTGCGCCATAAACACACCACGGTCTTCCAATGGTAAGAACGACGTCGGTAACTTGATGAACAACAGAGCCAGCCCGCCCAACAGCAGAAAATAGAGCAACATATAGCGCAGACTATGATGTAACACCTGAGCCACACCTTTCTCGTAACGGCGAGTGTTATTATCGAACATACGGTTAAACCAACCGAAAAAGCCACGCTTGGCGTGATGATGGCCCTGCTGAATGGGTTTGAGCATGGTGGCGCAAAGTGCTGGGGTTAGAATTAAGGCGACCAGCACCGAAAGCACCATGGCAGAAACGATGGTAATGGAGAATTGGCGGTAGATGGCCCCGGTGGTCCCACCGAAGAATGCCATCGGGATAAACACGGCAGACAGCACCAGCGCAATACCCACCAATGCGCCCTGAATTTGCCCCATAGACTTACGAGTCGCTTCGCGTGGCCCTAGTCCTTCTTCGCTCATCACTCGTTCGACGTTTTCCACCACCACGATGGCATCGTCAACTAACAGCCCGATCGCCAATACAATGGCAAACATGGTTAGGGTATTAATACTGAATCCGAACGCCGACAGTACTGCGAACGTGCCCAATAGCACCACTGGGACGGCGATTGTTGGGATAAGGGTGGCGCGGAAATTCTGCAAAAAGAGATACATCACCAGGAAAACCAACAAAATGGCTTCCAACAATGTTTTTACCACATCCTTGATTGAGGCTTTAACGAACGGTGTGGTTTCATAAGCGATTTTGGCTTCAAGACCGTGCGGGAAAAACGGGGCCAGTTCTGCTATCCGGGCCTTAACCAACTCATCGGTTTGCAGTTCATTGGCACCGGAGGCGAGCTTGATACTCATCCCTGATGCCGCCTGGCCATTAAAGCGACTCAGATAATCATATCTTTCAGCACCCATCTCAATTTTAGCCACATCACCCAATGTGACCAGCGAGCCGTCCTGGTTGACCCGCAGCGTGATTTCCCTAAATTGCTCTGGTGTCTGTAATTGAGATTGAGCATTAATGGTGGCATTTAATGCCTGATTATCGACGGAAGGGGTTCCGCCTAATTGGCCCACCGCAATCTGACTATTTTGCGATTGGATAGCGCTGACAATATCTTGGGTGGTCAGTTGATAATTATTGAGTTTATTGGGGTCGAGCCAGATACGCATAGCATATTGGGAACCGAAGGCATCAATGCTACCGACCCCTTCGATACGGCTAAGTGGGTCTTGCAGATTACTGGCGACATAGTCGGCAATATCTTGTTTATCCATACTGCCATCGGTGGAGACAAAGGCCACCATCATCAAGGTGTTATCACCAGATTTCGAGACTGAAACCCCTTGCTGTTGCACATCTTGTGGCAGTTTTTTAATGGCAGACTGCAACTGATTCTGTACCTGCTGCATCGCTTCGTTAGGATCAGTACCCGCTTGGAATGTCAGGGTTATTGATGCGCTGCCAGAGTTGCTGCTTTGCGATGACATATACAGCAGCTTATCAAGGCCGGTCATGCTTTGCTCGATAACCTGCGTGACGGTATTTTCCAGTGTTTGTGCCGAGGCTCCTGGATATGAGGCACTGATGCGGACATTAGGTGGTGCCAGATTCGGGTATTGCTCAACAGGCAGCGTCGAGATTGCTAAAGCCCCGGTAAGACACAAAATTATCGCCAATACCCAAGCAAAGATCGGGCGGTCGATGAAAAAATTAGCCATGCAGTGCCAGCCTCTATAAATAAAAAATCATATCCAGCAGAATCTACTGTGCACTTTACGCGGGAATGCGGGTGGAAACGTGAAGAAAATATGGAGAACCTGTAAAAAACCTCGATAAAACTGAGTTAATCCACCTCAATGTAGAAAATAATGATAAACAGGTGTTTTTTCTGGCATCAGGTAAACTGATTATATCCCAAGAATTTAGCGTGGCAGCCTTGTTGCGATGTTAAATGGGTAGGGAATAGCAGTCACTCAAAATAGGAATTTTTATGGAGCTAAATCCAGTGTTTGCCCGCCGTATCTATCTCTGCTGGTTAATCAGCAGTGGTGACTCGCTTAATGTACCGCGCTTGATGGAATTGACCGGCTGGCCACGGCGCACCTTGCAAGATGTCTTGAAGGCGCTACCCGGTTTGGGTATCACTCTGACTTTTGTGCAGTGTGGCGTGCGCAATAACGCGGGTTATTACCAGTTAGATAGTTGGGGGCCACTGAACAAAAAATGGATATACGATAACCATGATTTTATTTTAGCGGCCATTGAGTAGCCTGATAGCCAGCGAGTAGTTTGGTGGCTATTAAATAATTGGGTGGTGGTTAGTACTTTTTATTTTCCAAAAACAGAATGGTTGCTGCCACTCGCGAACGCACATTTAACTTACGTAATAAATTACGAATATGTACTTTTACGGTTTCTTCTGAAATGTGTAATTCAAATGCGACTTGCTTATTGGACATACCGCGCGCCACTTCTTGCAGCACATCTAATTCGCGCTCGGTTAACTCGGAGAAAGGATTAATCTCTTCATGGCGGGAGGATAAGTATTGTGCAACTTCATTGCTGAATACATTCTCGCCACGCGCTGCCTGACGGATATTTTCCAGTAATACTTCCGGTTCGCTATCTTTGAGCAGATAACCATCAGCACCGGCATCAATCATGGCATATACATCGCTGCGCGCATCAGAAACCGTCAGCACGATAATTCGCGCATCAATCCCGTCATGTCGTAATGCTTTTAGGGTATCTAGCCCAGACATCCCTTTCATATTCAGATCGAGCAGAATGACATCCGGCTGACATTTGGCCGCTTCGGTAACAGCCTCACTGCCGCAGTTAGCTTCGGCAACGACATCAAAACTGTGGTCCATCTCAAGTAATTGCCGAATACCACGGCGCATAAGGGGATGGTCATCAACGATCATAATGGTGTGACTTTTGGTCATATAAGTAATGTCCCTGTAACCGATATATGCCCATTATCTTGCAAATTGCATCGGAGGATTGGCGGTTGATGTTACTCGGCCACTGTGAGCGGTGAGCACATCTGTTCCTGACCGCCTTCCTGCACTTTGTAATCTATTGGGTATAGACGTTAAATATTTTGGCTGTTGAATACAGATTATTTTCGATAGCCAATTTAGCAGGCTACGTTATCCATTATTGTTAGTAAAACTGCGATCTAAGTGTACCTCAAAACTGAGGCCAAATTCATTTAACCGCAACAGTTTACCTGAAGAAATAATTACCAAAGTATCATCTTGTTTGATAGCTATTCTCATTAAACAAATCGTTATATAAAAAAGGTAATAACGCAAATAGATTTAACAGTGACAAACTGCGTAAATAACCACTAAATTAATTGATCTTGCTCAATATCTACCACCGATTAACCCTAAAGAGTAATTATTTTATTACTCATTATTCTGTATCTAATACCTAAACACTGGGGAAATCCTTTAATAAAAATAAGAATTATTATCACCAGCCAATGTAAACCTCTGGGCTTTGAATGAACTCTCTCTATCGCACATGCGGGCGCGCCAGTAGATGTTAAGGATATCAGTATGACTGATTTATCACGGCGTAAATTGCTGACTGGCCTTTGGCAAGCAGATAAACGAGAACTTTCAGCGCATAGGCCCCCCTGGTCGGTGATGGAAGCCGATTTTATTGCTGGCTGTACCCGCTGTCATGCCTGTGTGACTGCCTGTGAAACCGGTGTATTGGTGGTTGGCAGTGGCGGATTCCCCGAAATAGATTTCCAACGTGCTGAATGTAGTTTTTGCCAGGCCTGTGTACAGGTGTGTGAGGCGGGTGTTTTTACCGCAACAGCTCTGACGCCCTGGCGACTTAAAATCAACATTTCAGAGCGCTGTTTACCTTTCCACAATATTGAATGCCGTAGCTGTCAGGATAGCTGTGAGAGTAGGGCAATTCGATTTCGTCCGCGCGTAAACGGCATTGCTCAGCCCGAATTAGACCTTCCTGCTTGTAACGGATGTGGTGCCTGTGTGCCCAGTTGTCCGGTTCAGGCAGTAACCCTTACCCGGAGTGAAGATGGACGATAAAGAATGGCATGTCTGTGGATTGGTGCTGCAAGCCAAACCGGCGCGAATTGCACAACTGATCGACGACCTGTTGGCTATCCCGGGAACAGAAATACCCACCAGTGATGCCACTCTGGGCAAGTTGGTGGTGGTTATGCAGGCGGCGCGCTCAGACGTGCTCCTGAATCATATTGAGTCAGCACGTAATCTGGATGGTGTGCTGGCTGTATCGCTGGTTTATCACCAGCAGGAAAGCCAAGGTGAGGAAATGCCATGAAACTCAGCCGCCGGGATTTTATGAAGGCCAATGCTGCGGTAGCCGCAGCCGCCGCCGCCGGATTGACCATACCTACTGTCGCTAAAGCCGTGGTGGGTGAAACAACAAATGCAATAAAATGGGACAAAGCACCTTGCCGATTCTGTGGCACGGGCTGCGGTGTATTGGTCGGAACACAAAATGGCCGTATCGTGGCGTCGCAAGGGGATCCCGACTCACCGGTTAACCGTGGGCTAAACTGCGTCAAAGGCTATTTCCTGCCGAAAATCCTGTATGGCAAAGACCGACTGACTCAACCGCTGCTGCGCATGAAAGACGGTCAGTATGATAAAGAAGGTGATTTTACCCCGATAAGTTGGGAAAAAGCCTTTGATATCATGGAACTGAAGTTCAAAAACGCGCTAAAAGAAAAAGGCCCAACCTCGGTGGGTATGTTCGGCTCCGGCCAATGGACGGTATGGGAGGGCTATGCGGCTTCCAAGTTGCTGAAAGCAGGCTTCCGTTCCAACAATCTGGACCCGAATGCTCGTCATTGTATGGCCTCTTCGGTGGTGGGTTTTATGCGTACCTTTGGTATGGATGAACCTATGGGTTGCTTCGATGATATTGAAGAAGCAGATGCATTCGTGCTCTGGGGATCCAATATGGCCGAAATGCACCCGATTTTGTGGTCGCGCATGACCAGCCGCCGCCTGAGCGATGACAATGTCAGGATCGCCGTCCTTTCTACCTTTGAGCACCGTAGTTTTGAGCTGGCAGATAACCCGATCGTCTTCACGCCACAGACCGATCTGGCCATCATGAATTACATCGCCAATTACATTATCCAGAATAATGCTGTTGATCAGGGTTTCCTCGACCGCCATGTGAATTTCCGCCGTGGTGCCACCGATATCGGTTATGGTCTGCGCCCAACCCATCCGTTGGAAAAAGCCGCCAAGAATCCGGGTAGTGATGCCTCCGAGCCGATGAGTTTTGATGATTTCAAAGCCTTTGTCGCGGAATATACCCTAGAGAAAACCGCTAAAATGAGCGGCGTGCCGGAGGACCAACTGGTGTCGTTGGCGCAGTTGTATGCCGATCCGAAAGTAAAATTAGTCTCCTACTGGACCATGGGTTTTAACCAACACACCCGCGGGGTTTGGGCCAACAACATGTGCTACAACCTGCACCTGTTAACCGGCAAAATCTCTAAACCGGGGTCTGGCCCATTCTCTCTGACCGGCCAGCCTTCTGCTTGTGGCACAGCCCGTGAAGTGGGGACCTTCTCCCATCGTCTACCGGCAGATATGGTGGTGACCAACGAAAAACATCGCCAGATTGCTGAAACCAAGTGGCAACTGCCTGCCGGCACTATCCCTGAGAAAGTGGGGCTGCATGCGGTGGCGCAAGACCGCGCGCTAAAAGACGGCACCCTTAATGCTTACTGGGTGATGTGTAATAACAACATGCAAGCGGGTCCGAATATCAATGAAGAGCGCATGCCGGGTTGGCGTGATCCGCGCAACTTTATTGTGGTATCTGACCCTTATCCCACTATCAGTGCACTGGCTGCTGATCTTATTTTACCGACTGCGATGTGGGTGGAAAAAGAGGGTGCTTATGGCAATGCAGAGCGGCGCACCCAATTCTGGCGTCAGCAAGTCCCAGCGCCAGGTGAGGCGAAATCTGACTTATGGCAGATTGTCGAGTTCGCCAAACGCTTCAAAGTGGAAGATGTTTGGCCTGCTGAGTTGGTCGATAAAAAACCGGAGTATCGCGGTAAGACGTTGTATGACGTGCTGTTTGCCAACGATGTGGTCAGCAAATATCCACTGAGTGAAATACCCGCCGACCAACTGAACGACGAAGCACGCGATTTCGGCTTCTACATTCAGAAAGGGCTGTTTGAAGAGTATGCCGATTTTGGTCGCGGACACGGCCATGATTTAGCGCCGTTTGACCGTTATCACCAAGAGCGCGGTCTGCGCTGGCCGGTAGTCAATGGTAAAGAAACGCTCTGGCGTTACCGTGAGGGGTTCGATCCCTTCGTGCCGAAAGGCGAAGACGTGCGTTTCTACGGTAAACCTGATGGCAAGGCAGTAATCTTTGCGCTGCCCTACGAGCCTGCGGCTGAAAGCCCGGATCAGGAATATGACTTGTGGCTCTCTACCGGCCGTGTGCTGGAACATTGGCATACCGGTTCCATGACCCGTCGCGTCCCTGAGTTACACCGCGCTTTCCCTGAAGCGGTGCTATTCATTCACCCACTGGATGCCAAAGCCCGTGATTTGCGGCGTGGTGACAAAGTGAAAGTGATTTCACGGCGTGGCGAAGTGACCTCATTGGTGGAAACCCGTGGCCGTAACCGCCCACCGCAAGGACTGGTGTATATGCCGTTCTTCGATGCTGCACAGTTGGTCAATAACCTGACGCTGGATGCCACCGATCCGTTATCCAAAGAAACTGACTTCAAAAAATGTGCAGTGAAGTTGGCACGGGTAGTGGCGTAATTGAGATTGCCTGCCCTGCGGGGCAGGCATGAGCAGCCAGTTATAACCCTCATCCAGGGATGCTCAGGATAAAGACGGTGTACTCAGGAGAAAATAATGAATAACACGATTTTTAAATCATTAAACCGCCGGTTTTTGTCAGTTATATCGCTGCTGGCGGTGTTGGTGATCACCGGTGCAGCCACTGCTGCCAGCAATGTCGAAATGGACTTGACTCAATCACCAGAAGTCTCTGGCACGGCTGAAGGCAAAGTGAAAATGCCGAAACAACAACAGCGTATGGCATTGAACTATGTTAACCAACCCCCGCTGATCCCGCATAGCGTGGATGGCTATCAAGTCAGTAAAAATACCAACCGTTGCCTGCAATGCCATGGTGTGGAGCACTATCGCACCACTGGAGCACCGCGTGTCAGCCCAACTCACTTTATTGACCGTGATGGCAAAGTATCGAGTGAAGTCTCACCACGTCGCTATTTCTGCCTGCAATGCCATGTGCCACAAACCGATGCCGCACCGATTGTCGGTAACAGCTTCCAGCCAGCCCCTGGCTTTGGCCAATAACCGAAATGAGCGATAAGCGAGATAAGTTATGAGCGAAACTAAAAAGCCCGGTGTTATCAGACGTACATGGCAGTGGTGGCGCAGGCCAAGCCGGCTGGCGCTCGGGACTTTACTGCTAATTGGCTTTGTCAGTGGCATCATTTTCTGGGGTGGATTTAACACCGGCATGGAGATGGCGAATACTGAGAAATTCTGTATTAGCTGTCATGAGATGAAAGATAACGTTTATCAGGAATATATGGGGACCATCCACTACAGCAACCGCAGTGGTGTGAAGGCGACCTGCCCGGATTGTCACGTTCCCCATGAGTGGGGGCCAAAGATGCTGCGTAAAATCAAGGCGAGTAAAGAGCTGTATGCCAAGGCTTTCGGCCTGATTGATACCCCGCAAAAGTTTGAGGCTCACCGCCTAACCATGGCCGAAAATGAGTGGGCGCGAATGAAAGCCAATGGCTCGCAAGAGTGCCGTAACTGCCATAATTTCGACAATATGGACTTCACCGCACAAAAAACGGTCGCGGCGAAAATGCACAGTAAGGCGATAACCGAAGGGAAAACCTGTATCGACTGCCACAAAGGGATAGCCCATAAGTTACCGGATATGAAGGATATTCCTACCGGCTTCTAACCGACCTCTTTCGTCGTGCTTTTCGCTGTTGAGATGCCCTGTTGACGTTGTGTCGACAGGGCATTTTTATTGCTTTATTGTGTCACTGCTTGCATAATGAGACCTGTTAACAGGTCTTTTTGAGGTGCCTATGCCAAGTATAATTTTGACTGATACCAGTGCCAGCGTGAGCGAACTGAAAAAAAATCCAATGGCAACAGTGAACGCTGGGGCCGGTTTCCCCGTAGCTATCCTGAACCGCAATCAACCCGCATTCTATTGTGTACCCGCAGAACTGTATGAACAAATAATGGAAGCGCTTGATGATCACGAATTAGCTGAGTTGGTTAACAGGCGGCGCCATCAACCCTTGCTTGATATCGATTTGGATAGCTATCTATGACCTATGCCGTTAAGTTCAGAGAAGAAGCGCTAAAGGAATGGCACAAACTGGATAAGACGATACAACAGCAATTTGCCAAGAAATTAAAAAAGTGCAGCGATAATCCACATATTGAAAGCGCTAAACTACGTGGTATGAAAAACTGCTACAAAATTAAATTACGATCCTCTGGATTTCGATTAGTGTATGAAGTTATCGATGATGTGTTGATCGTTGCTGTGGTTGCAGTAGGAAAAAGAGATCGTAGCGAGGTGTATAACCTTGCAAGTGACCGATTACGCTAATGACTATTAACCAGATTAGAGAAGGGTTTATGTCAGTCAAAATTGAAAATATTCAGAGTGAATTATTATCCAAAAACTGGTTCAAACTACACAAATACACCTTTGATTTAATAACTGATAACGGGACTCCGGTACAACAGATTCGCGAAGTGTATGACCGGGGTAACGGCGCAACCATTCTGCTGTATAACCGCCAGAAGGGTACCGTGGTACTGATTGAACAATTCCGCATGCCAACCTATGTGAATGGCAATCCTAGTGGCATGTTGCTGGAAGCCTGTGCCGGTTTGCTGGATAACGACTCACCGGAAGAGTGTATCCGCCGTGAAGCGATGGAAGAGACGGGTTATCAGGTTGATAAAGTGCAGAAGCTGTTTGAAGCTTATATGTCGCCAGGTGGCGTGACTGAAATCGTCTATTTCTTTGCGGCGGAATATCATCCAGATCAGAAAATTACTGATGATGTCGGCGTGGAGGATGAGGTGATCGACGTGGTTGAATTATCGTTTAGCGAAGCCATTGCCATGATTGCTGATGGCCGCATTAAAGATGGTAAGACGATTATGTTATTGCAATACGCCCAAATTCATAATTGGTTCAAATAAATACCTTTCTTACCAATATTGCCGTGATGTTAGCGGCATTCACTCCCCCGATTGTTGACCATCCTCTCTGATTGATAAGTAAATTCTTCAATTGAAGCAAAAATGTTATGCAGAGTATGGCCTGCTTCATAGATTGTGATAAATCACTCACTATACTGGTTCTGTTATTGGTCATATATACCCTTCGACCTTGAAACCACCGTGGTGTTAGCTACGTTCACTGACCCGAATCACTTATCATCGTGCGCTTATCGGGATTGGTTCACTTGCTGCCTACCTGCAATTTCAAGTTTATTGGGTATAACCTCGAAGAATAAAATCAAAGGGAACCTACAATGGACGAACAGTTGAAACAGAGTGCGCTTGATTTTCACCAATATCCAACCCCAGGGAAAATTCAGGTGTCGCCAACCAAACCGCTAGCAACCCAACGGGATTTGGCGCTGGCTTACTCGCCTGGTGTGGCGGCTCCGTGTTTAGAAATTGCCGCTGATCCTTTGGCTGCTTACAAATACACGGCGCGCGGCAATCTGGTTGCTGTGATTTCCAATGGTACTGCGGTGCTGGGACTGGGCAATATTGGCGCATTGGCCGGTAAACCGGTAATGGAAGGTAAGGGCGTTCTGTTTAAGAAATTTTCAGGTATTGATGTATTTGATATTGAAGTGGATGAACTCGATCCAGACAAATTGATTGATATTATCGCGTCGCTGGAACCGACATTCGGTGGCATTAATCTGGAAGATATCAAAGCACCGGAATGTTTCTATATTGAGCAAAAATTGCGTGAACGCATGAAGATCCCGGTATTCCACGATGATCAGCATGGCACGGCGATTATCTGCACCGCTGCGGTACTCAATGGCCTGCGGGTAGTGAAGAAAGACATCAGCGATGTGAAACTGGTGGTATCAGGGGCAGGGGCGGCATCGATTGCCTGTTTAAACCTGCTGGTGGCGCTGGGATTAAAACATCACAATATTACTGCATGCGATTCCAAAGGTGTGATTTATAAAGGCCGTGAGGCCAATATGGCACAAACCAAAGCGGCGTATGCGATTGAAGATAACGGTCAACGCACGCTGGGTGATGCGATGCCAGGTGCGGACATCTTCCTCGGCTGTTCTGGCCCGGGGGTTTTAACTCAGGACATGGTGAAAACCATGGCACCGAACCCACTGATTTTGGCACTGGCGAACCCGGAACCAGAGATCCTGCCGCCGTTGGCGAAAGCGGTGCGCCCTGATGCGATTATTTGCACTGGCCGCTCGGATTATCCAAATCAGGTTAACAACGTACTGTGCTTCCCATTCATCTTCCGTGGCGCGCTGGATGTCGGTGCCACCACCATTAATGAAGAGATGAAACTGGCTTGTGTGCATGCCATTGCGGATCTGGCGCTGGCTGAGCAGAGTGATGTGGTGGCATCCGCTTATGGTGAGCAAGACCTCTCCTTTGGCCCTGAGTACATAATTCCTAAACCATTCGACCCGCGTCTGATTGTAAAAATTGCACCGGCAGTGGCCAAAGCGGCGATGGACTCTGGTGTGGCAACCCGGCCAATTGCCGATTTTAGTGCTTACATCGAAAAGCTGTCTGAGTTTGTCTACAAAACTAACCTGTTTATGAAACCTATCTTCTCGCAGGCGAAGAAAGAGATGAAACGGGTGGTATTGGCGGAAGGGGAAGAAGAGCGGGTGCTGCATGCTACTCAGGAGTTGATCTCGCAGGAACTGGCTTATCCTATTCTGATTGGCCGCCCGAGTGTGATTGAGACCCGACTGAAGAAGTTGGGCCTGCAAATTACAGCAGGTAAAGACTTTGAGGTGGTTAACAATGAATCCGATTCGCGTTTTAACGAGTACTGGCAAGAGTATTATCAAATCATGAAACGTCGTGGCGTCTCGCAAGAGCAAGCCCGTCGTGCAGTGATTGGTAATCCCACACTGATTGGTTCGATCATGGTGCATCGTGGTGAAGCTGATGCAATGATTTGTGGCACTATCGGTACCTACCATGAACATTACGATGTGGTAGAGAAAGTATTCGGTTTCCGTGAAGGTGCTCATGTGGCGGGTGCGATGAATGCACTGTTGCTACCCACCGGTAACACTTTTATTGCGGATACTTATGTCAATGATGATCCGACACCAGAGCAGTTGGCTGAGATTACCTTAATGGCCGCTGAAACTGTGCGTCGCTTCGGGATTGAACCGAAAGTGGCACTGTTATCTCACTCCAGCTTTGGCACCTCAGACTGCCCAGCCGCGCGTAAAATGCGCCGCACGTTGGAATTGGTTAATCAGATGGCACCAGAGCTGGAAATTGACGGTGAGATGCATGGTGATGCCGCGCTGGTGGAAAGTATTCGCCATAACCTGATGCCAGACAGCCCATTGAAAGGTGCTGCCAACGTGTTGATTATGCCGAATATGGAAGCGGCACGTATCAGTTACAACCTGCTGCGGGTGACATCATCGGAAGGGGTGACGGTTGGGCCAGTGCTGATGGGGGTGGCGAAACCGGTGCATATCTTGACGCCAATTGCTTCAGTGCGTCGGATCGTGAATATGGTGGCGTTAGCGGTGGTTGAAGCACAAACCGAGCCTTTATAAATATGCTTTATCCTTGGCATTGCCGCGTTGTTAGCGGCTTTCGCTCACCCGAGTCACTTACCTGTGTAAGCTCATCGGGATTTACTCAACTGCTGCCTGACTGCAATGCCAATGACTTTGAGTATTACTATTACTAACCTCAACCCGCTTCGGCGGGTTTTTGCTTATAGGCTTCTGGCTGCTTGCTGTAACCACTTATCCAGTTCGTTGGCAAATTGCTGGCGGTCACGCTGATTTAAGGTGTTAGGCCCACCGGTTTGAATACCGCTGGCGCGCATGGTATCCATAAAGTCACGCATATTCAGCCGTTCACGAATGGTATCTGGCGTATAGCGCTCACCCCGTGGATTCAGGGCGATACCGCCTTTGTCTATCACTTCGGCGGCCAGGGGAATATCTGCCGTGATAACCAGATCATTTTTCTCCACCCGTTGCACGATCTCATTATCGGCAACATCAAAACCGGAGGCGACTTGTAAGGTACGGATAAATTTTGATGGCGGGGTTTTCAATGGCTGATTAGCCACCAGCGTGACCATCATGCCGGTACGATCTGCGGCGCGAAATAACACCTCTTTAATCACATTCGGACAGGCGTCCGCATCAACCCAAATTTGCATCAGTGCTGTTCTCCGGTCGCTAGCCACTCTTTTACGGGCAGAAAATCGCGATACAGCGCCGCTTCAGCGCTATCTTCTGCCGGCTGATAGTTATATTCCCAGCGCACCAGGGGTGGTAGCGACATCAAAATAGATTCGGTACGACCACCGGTTTGCAAACCGAACAAGGTGCCACGGTCCCACACCAGATTAAATTCCACATAACGGCCACGGCGATAAAGTTGGAACTGACGCTCGCGCTCCCCCCAACTCAATGCTTTGCGCCGTGCAACAATTGGCATATAAGCATCAAGGAAACCATCACCTACCGCCTGAGTGAAGCGGAAACAGGTATCAAAATCAGGGCTATTCAAGTCATCGTAAAACAGGCCACCAATGCCTCGCGCTTCATTGCGATGCTTGATATAGAAGTAATCGTCACACCATTTTTTATAGCGTGGGTAGATTTCTTTACCAAAAGGTTGGCACAACTGATGGGCGGTCTGATGCCAGTGAATAGCATCTTCTTCAAAGCCGTAGTAAGGGGTTAAATCGAAACCGCCACCAAACCACCACACTGGATCTTCGCCAGGTTTCTCAGCAATAAAGAAACGCACATTGGCATGGCTGGTGGGCAGATAAGGGCTTAGTGGATGAATCACCAGCGACACCCCAAGTGCCTGAAAACTACGACCGGCCAATTCGGGGCGATGCGCAGTAGCGGATGCGGGTAATGCTGCACCAGATACCTGAGAGAAATTAACCCCCGCCTGTTCAAATACCACCCCATTAACCAATACCCGACTGCGCCCGCCGCCGCCTTCTTCGCGGGTCCAGCTCTCTTCTGTGAAGCTTGCACCGCCATCGGCATGTGTCAGTGCGGCACAGATTTTATCCTGCAAAGCTAGCAGGTAGGTTTTGATTTGGGTGATATCGGGTGAATTCATCAGCGAGGGTTCTATTAGCTTGCAAATATTTAGGGGCCAAGTATACCCCGATTCGCCGCCATTATTGTACTTTCTGTGTGGATTAGCGGCTATTAAGCTACAAGATCGGCAAGATTTATCTGCTTCTTCTCAAATATCATTACTCACTATCACGGTGGGAAATATCACTTTAATATTGCGTGATATAATATTGCCACGATAATCAGAATATCCATATTACTCAAGGGTGCGAACATCCATGGAAATCCGCGTATTCCAGCAAGACGATTTTGAAGAAGTGATTCTGCTGTGGGAGCATTGCGACTTACTGCGGCCTTGGAATGATCCAGAAATGGATATTGAGCGTAAGTTGAATCACTCGCCCGAACTGTTTTTAGTAGCGGAAGTGAGTGGGGCGATTGTAGGGTCAATCATGGGCGGTTACGATGGCCACCGTGGCTCGGCTTATTATCTGGGGGTCCATCCTGACTTCCGTGGCCGTGGCTTTGCCAATGCGCTGATCAGCCGCCTCGAGAAGAAACTTATCGCCCGTGGCTGCCCGAAGCTGAATATCATGGTGCGCGAAGACAATGATGCGGTGATCGGCATGTATGAAAAGCTCGATTACGAAACCCAAGACAGCATCATGCTGGGCAAGCGGCTGATTGTGGATCAGGAGTATTGAGAGTTTAGTTAGTTGAATTTAAAGGATGTTGATTTTAAATTCACTTTTGATTCGATAGCGCCACTGGCTGAAATGACCGAGCAACAGATAAGGTGATTTCAGCCTTTATCTAAAAAATTTCAGCCACCAATTTTTCTGTTTCCAGCTGTTTTTCTCTCCTCAAATCGACCTTATTTGCCATAACTTATCTATGCGCATAGATAAATAAAATCTTTTTTGCCACACTCTTGCCACAGTTAGAAATAAAAGAGTGCAGAATGGCGACGATCCGCAAGCGTGGTGCCTATCAATGGGAAACTCAAATCCGTAAACGTGGCTTCCCGTCACAAACTAAAACGTTTAATACCAAAGCCGAGGCTGATGCCTGGGCAAAAATGGTTGAGTCGGAAATGGCTCGCGGCGTGTGGCTTAGTCGTAGCGAATCGGAATCGACAACGCTATATGACTCGCTTGTGCGTTATGAAAATGAAATTGTCGCCAACAAAAAGGGTGCGGTGCAAGATAGGTCTATTATCCGTATCTTTAAACGGCAACCATTAGCCAGATGTTATATGGCCAGTATTCGTAGTGCCGATGTCGCCAAATTAAGAGACGAATGGCTAAAAGACTATGCGCCGGCTACGGTGCTACGTCGCTTATCTCTGCTTTCCCACTTATTTAATATTTCCCGCAAAGAGTGGGGAATGGAAAGCCTGATTAATCCTGTTGATCTGATCCGCAAACCCCAACCCGATAATGCACGTACACGGCGTATAGCTGTTGAAGCTATTCAAGCCGTAGATGAATCTGGTAATGAGGTTAAAACGCCAAGAAATACCGCTCAGGACGAAATCGAGCGAATTATTACCAATACTCAATCTCCGATATTGCCATCAGCGGTTTGCCTGGCGTTGGAAACGGCTATGCGACGTGGTGAAATTGTTGGGTTACGCTGGAAATATGTCGATTTAAAGCTGCGTGTTGCTCATCTGCCCAAAACAAAAAATGGTGATTCGCGTGATGTGCCGCTTTCTTCAAAGGCGGTGGCAGCATTAGAAAAGTTAAAGGTTATCGCGGAGGCCAGGGAAGAGGACGAGAATTCAACTGATGATCGGGTATTTAAAGCCCGAGTTGACGCAATAAGCTGTGCATTCGATAGGGCCAGAAAGCGCGCTCGTAAGTTGTATGAGCAAGAATGTGCTGCTTTAGGAAAGAAAGCCAACTCAGATTATTTGCTGGATTTACGGTTCCACGATTTACGCCATGAAGCCACATCACGCCTAGCTGAAATCTTTCCCATGCACGAACTCACAAAAATAACGGGTCATAAAGATCCTAGAATGCTGATGAGATACTATCATCCTAGGGCAGAGGACTTGGCTAAGAAGTTGGTTTAGCGGACATAATTGTATTGGTTATAGTGGTATTCTGCTAATTTTTTAGATTGAATAGAAAAGACTAAAAACATAAAAATAAGTTAAATGACTAGTAATCAAACAATTATATTTAGATCCTTCTTGTTGCAATTCATACAAGATTGTGCGGTAGCTATTTTTAGTTAAAAGGAAAATTCTGAATTTACAATATACGCATTTATGATAATAATTATCACTCTCATTAGGTGAAGTATGTTTAATCAAATCAAATATCTAACAGATATTAAAAAAATTGTTGGGAACTACCCTAAATATAAAAATAAAAGGAATGCTTTTATTCGATTGAGGCGAGCATTAGATAATATAGAACCACGGTATGTTCGAGGTTTCTCTATCGCATGCAGTAAAAACGTTCAGATAAGAGAGATAATAAATCTTGGTTTCTTTAAAAGAGATATATTTATAGATCTTTTACCTGAAAGGAAAGTACCAATAGACTTTATTCTATCTTCATTTTATGGATTTTATTCAAGTAATATCGATATTTTTAATGTTATTGAAAAAAATATGGAGGAACTAGAAAAATTAGTCATTCTAGAAAAATTTGATGATGCTATAAAATTATTGGACTTCATAGATCTAAAGTATGGTGGAAGTATCTGGTCACTAGATGCTAGGATGGCTATTACAGGAAAATATAAAACTAGTGAGGATGTTAAAAAAATAAATATAAAAGGAAAACATAGATTAGCCCATATATCATCATTATTACAGCAGAAGCATTTATCCAGAGGCGCACTAGCATTTCAGCAACAGATATTAAATCATACAGTTAGTGAATTAAAAAGCAAAAACTTTAATTCATTCTCTGAGTTTTTATTGTTGATTTTGTTACCTTATAATTTAAACAATCGAGTTAAAATAGATGATGTAATTATTTTTTCTCAGAAGTTATATCCGATAGATAAGTTATTTATAATAAAAAAAGCGATATCATCTTATATCTCATCCAGTAGGAAAAGTGATCTAAATGACAGTGTTTATCATGATTTCATTCATTTCATGTCTAAAGTTTCAAAAGATCAATCATGGATTAATATAAAAAAACTGATTAACTCAGAACCAACTATAAGAATTAATGAAGAAATAAAAAGTATAATTAATGTTTATTCCAAAGGTGACTACTTAACTACTGTTAATTTATGCGATGCTTTTATAAATAGATATCCTACAGAATTGTCAGTGATAGATATATACTCTAAGGCATTGTTTTATCTGTCTAACTCAGCGGTTGATAAAGTAAATAAAAATGAAAGAAAAACGTTAGTTGAAACATTGATTCATAGCCAATTTATGCTATATGTTAGTACAAATAATTATGAAAAAGTTAAAGAAAATATAGATTTATTGTCCTTTAAATTCTCAAATTTAAACTTTACACATAGTATATGTGCGATGTTTTATGCAGCGTATCCATTTATCAATGAGATTGAATTAAGACGATACTGTAGATTACTGAGTTGCGGCTACACATTTATAACTCCAAAGTATAATGCGAAACTAATGCTCAGTGATAGAGAGTTGAACTCTTTTGAACATGATAATACTGATGCAATTGAATTGTCAGATAGTAGAAAAATTAGATTATATATAGAGAGTGAAATAAAGTCAGACTCACCTGATAGTATAAAAATAGATAACTTATTGAGTAAACTTGAAAATATGCATGACGTGACCATAGCTGAATTAAATCAAATAAAAGCTATAGCTTATATTAAATTATGTCAATTTGATCTTTTAATCAAAGAAATAAATAAAGTATGTAATAAAAACATCAATGATATGATGTTGTTTCCGGCGCATTATATTGCAGAAGTAATAAATTCTCAGTCTGAGAATATATCAAATAAATTAAATGCGGCAATATTTTCATATTTGTATTACATAAATATTGATAAAAGCTATAAAGAAACGACTGCCGACTACTTAGAGGATTATTTACTAGTAAATAATGTTAAGGTTCCTAGCGAGTTAATTGCAAATCTTCCTAATCTTTATGAACATGAGATGTTTTTTGACAAAGTATGTAATCAACAAATTTTAGGTAGTATTTTGGAATTGAATTCATCAAAGCTGACTATGTTGGAAAGACTTAAGATAATTTCATTACTTCATGAAAAGTTTGACTATACATCCGAATCACTCGAAAGTGAGGAAAACGAAATATTCAATTTCCTTCTTGTTAATAATATAAAAGAGCATCATGAAAGTAATAAGATAATGATTGATTCTGAGGGGCTTAAGGGGGCTAAATATTTAGAGTATAAATCATTTTATGAAAATTTATCTGAAGTGACATTATTTAATACAAATCTATTAACCAAGTATTTTCCTGATGAGGAAAATGATGAGGAAGAAATTAATGATAGTTCGACTATTGATCAGGAAATAAATGATTCCATCTTAATAGAAGATGAAGATGTAAATTCTGAAATATCTATTTTATATTTTTATGGTAATTTTTATTCTAAGGTTATTAATGATTTTATAATGGATCATGATTATGGTTTAATTAGATACCTAAGCTCTGAAATTAGACATGGTGTCATGCCTAATCAGATGCGTAGTGTTTTCGAATCGTTGAGTTTAGTTACCGAAAAAGGTATATCAGGAAAATATTCACCAAATGAATATTGGGCTAAGACATATTTAGATAAACTTCCAACTCTTGATATTGAGTATATACAGAACCAATTAGATTGGTTCTGTGGTGGAGTTGATGAATTAATAAACAAAGCAAACTCTTGGACTAAACCAGTAACTGTTTGGAGTGAAGTAGCCCTAGGTAATAAAGATGACAAATCATCTTTTTACTTCATTATTGATGATGATAAAACGTATGAGTTTTATTTGGCTATTAAAGAAACAATAGATTACAAAAGCCATGAGGCAACTTCAGATGATGATATAAATAGAATGTTTAATGCTTGCGAAAATTTCATATGGATACAATTAGATCAATGTTTTGCAAATATAAAAGAGAGGTTTAATTTAAATCTCAAGGATGGTTTTAACAAACTATGTACTGACTTTATAGAGAAGTTGGCTGTTTTACCTATAAGCTCAAAGCCACAAAAATTAATTGATAATATAAAAACCGCACAGTATGAAATTATTGAAAAGGTAGCTAACATTGAAGGTTGGTTTAAAAGACCACAAGGAATAATGGATGAAAAATACCGAGTTATCGATGTGGTAAATGCATCAATTGATTGTGTTAAAGGGATATATGATCCGCAGGTATTAACCATACATTTATCTATTGATGAAATTGTAAATAACAATGAGTTGAGTAATAAGCAGTCTTTATATTTAACTAGGGCACTAGTTACATCTTATATAAATTGCTTTAAACATGGGGCTAATAGAGCAAAAACAGATGTTTTTTTAAAGGTTATCGAGGATGATTATTGTTATAGTATTATCATAAAAAATGAGATTAATGAGGAAACAAAGAAAAGAATAGTTAATAATGGTATTATTAAAGAGGTTGAAAATTATGATAGCGAGCACTATACCGAAAAACTTATAACTGAAGGTGGGACCGGTCTATATAAAGTTTATAGAAATATTAAGGATGGGTTTGGCGTTGCCGAATTTAGTATCGCCCAAGAAAACCTTTCATTTGTGCAATCAATAGGTTTTACTCTGGATTAAATAATGAAAATAATCATTGTAGAAGATAACGAATATAAAAGTGACCGGGTTAAAGAGTTTTTACTAAGTATAAATAATAATATTACTATCGATATATTTAGATCATATTCTTCTGGATTAAAGGCTATTGTTGACGGCTTCTATAATTTAGCTATTCTCGATATGAGTTTACCAACATTCGATGATGATTCAGGTTCTTTACGAGGGGAATTTAGAGTGTATGGCGGAATAGATATCGCCAGAAAAATTAAAAGGAGAAATATTTCTTTGAAGTTTATATTCTTAACTCAATACACCTCATTTTCATATGATAATAAGAGCATTGATTTGAAAGATGTTGATCAAACTGTACGAGATAAGTACCCGGAAACATATGCTGGATGTATTTATTACGAGCACGCTGGTTATTCATGGAAAGATGAACTACGAATGGTGATTGAAGCATTATGAATATGTATCTAATCGTTGATGATGACTATTTCCGCAGAAGTAAAATTAAAGAAATTTTAATTTCAAAATATAAAATACCTGAAGATAATATAGATCTAGCTTGTTGTACCAAAGAGGCTAGAACTCTTTTTAGAAATACAAATTATTCCATTGCCTTTATTGATATGTCTCTGCCAGAAAATAAAGATGAAAAACCAAAACATAATTCTGGGGTTGATCTACTTACTACATTGAGAGGTAATCGATATAGAAAACCAAGCTATGTAGTTGGTTTTACTGCTCTGGAAGAGAATGTTAAAGAGTTAGAAGAAGAGTTTGATAATCGTGGTTTTAAGTTTTGTTATGCTACTAATTCTGATTATTCTTGGCTAGGTGAAATAAGTGGTATTATTGAATATTATTCTGAGTATGGCGATAATTTTGAAAGGAATAGTATAGATATTGCTATTGTTACAGTTCATGGGATTAGAACTTTTGGTAATTGGCAGGAAACTTTAGCTAATGAGATTAGAACTATTAATGTCGATAAAAAGGTTTCCCATTTATGTTTTAAAGTGGCATTTACAAATACAGCTAGATTTTTTGTTCCATATTTGCGACGTAAAGTAGTTGAGAAGTTCAAACTTGATTTTGAACAATGGTTAGATAAGAATAGAACCAGGCGTATAGTTTGTTTTGCTCATAGTTTTGGTACATATGTGCTAATTAAAGGCATTGAGAGTATCGAAGATAAAACTAAGTTAAAAAATTTAGATCTGATAGTTCTTGCTGGTAGTGTTCTCCGCAGAGATAATGATTTTTGTTCTTTACAGAACAGTATTAATGTGAAAATCATTAATGACTGTGCTGTAAATGATATACCTTTATTATTCAGTGAAGCTTTAGTTCCAGGGGCGGGTATGGGAGGGAGGCTAGGTTTCAAAGGTTTACATCATAATAAAATCATGAATAGGTTTTTTGTTGGTGGACATAGTTCATTTTTTGAAAATGGTTTTATGGATAAATATTGGATTCCTTTACTAAAAGATAAAGAAATTAAGGAAGATGTTAATAATGCAGAAACTTCTATTGTAATGGAAATTCTAAATTTTATTTCTTTACTTTTAGGTAAAGTTAAAAACTTTATTGTTAGAGTTAATTAGTATAGGTATTATTTAAAAAAAACGCCGAAGTCTATTAATTTTTTTAACTATTTTCTATACTTTAACTCTCCTGTTTATTTAGTACCATTGGTAATTTTTTAGTTTTCTTCTTGAGTGTTAATTAGAAATTACATTGCTTTTGTTGATGTTTTATAGGGATTCTATATCTGTTTTACTTAGGGTGGATAACTTAAAATGTTAAATTTAATATTAATTTTCAATAGAATGTAATGTATTATTGAAGGCTTTGTTTACTCAAGAAATTATAACGTCATGTGCATTATTATAATTATCTTATTTGATTTTTTAAATATAAACGCCATATCAATGCATCATAACTAGGGGCATCTATCTTTTTATTCGGCGACCTAATTCGAACATTTTGTAAATACTCATAATCTGTTCCGACTAGTTTTTCAGATATATGCACATTAAAACTATCTGGATCAATATTAATCAATCCTAAATCAAAAAGAGTATGTATATCTGCTCGAAGCAGCAAACCGTTTGACACAACGTTCGTATGTGTTCCTTTATACGGATGTATATGGGCTGCCTCAAGAAGTTCAGTCAGGGCACAGCCAGTAATGGCGCATTTCCCTTCATATGCTTCTAGTAGAGCCTTTCTAAATGCGGGTTGCCCTTGCCTACGCACGATGTTGCTGAGGACTTTTTTTCTTTGATCTTCAACACTTGTTGCATCAAATACATGACTTGCTTCTGCTTCTTTCTGCGCGTGTTCTATTGCTTTTGCTGTCATTGCATCATTAAGTGAACGAACAGCGAGTTTGTTGTTTTCAGATTCTAGATAAATCTCCCAGACACCCTGTACAGTGGGGTCGTAAAGCTCATATTTAGCATTTACCCCAGAGCCTAATTTAAATAATCTATCAAATTGGTTATTGCTATCAGTTCGTCTAGGATTAACATTTTGAGAGAAATTTATTCTAGAATTTTGATTGACTGATAGCATAGTTAAATCAGGTACTAGATTGGATGGGATATAATCTGAATGCTGAGTACTAATGCACTTTAGTATATCTTGCTGAGCAGTACTTCCACCTAGGGAAGTGATTGCATCGAGGGCTAATTCCCAGGTGCGTTTGTTTCCATGCTTAAATTTTTTATTGTTAACACGGTTAAGCAAAAATGTAGCAGGTTTTTCACCTGAATGTGATTTATAGGAGAAATTACCTTCATAGCGAAAGCCCGCTTTATCGAACTCATATTTTCTTTTTCGATAGAATAGGATGATTTCGAGTCCATTCTTCATATGGGATATGATGAGATCATCTTTACGCCCACTAGTTTGTCCTTGCATGGAAAGAGTATCTTCTTCCAATAAATCATGATACTGGGTTCGGTCAGTTGTCTTGTCTTCTGTGATAAATAACCATATAGATGTATGATTTTTGGGCTGAAAAATCCCAGTATTGATTGTCGCATCTGTAATATTAAAAAGCTTTTTGAGATCATTTCTTGTATAGACCTGGCCAACAACTAAGCTATCTGATGTTTGAATATTATTCATTTCTTTATTTTTTGAATCCAAATAAGTTGATAGAGTCTAAGCCGAATTTTATATTTTCTGTATGCTTCCATCTGGAAATTTTTTAAACCACACCCCATTAACCTTCACTGGTTCCGGCAATCCAAGATCTCTATTCGCTTGAGCTGCCTTGGCTACAGCTGAGGCCATCAGCCTGTTGGCTTCTTCTTTGCCAATTAGGTCGATAATAGACTTTGCCATATTGTTCTCCCTTGAAGGTTAATAGATACTAACCTAGCACTGTTTAGTATAAATACAAGCTGATAGGAGCGATATGGATACTATTTCACGAGAGCCGACAACTGTAGCTGTCATGCTGGTTGAGGAGTTTATGAATCCAACCAATATTAGTCAGCTTATGCTTGCTGAAGGGCTTGGACTTTCTATTGAGCGGGTTAGGGCGATCTGTGAAGGAACTGATCGGATAAATGCTAAGGAAATATCTCTACTAGCAGCATTCTTCGATACAAATCCCGAGTTTTGGTTTAACGTTCAGGATAACCATGAGCGGTGGGTATTACGAAATAAAAAAACCAGCGTCTGATTACTACACTGGATTTGCTGAATAATCGTTTTACTCGACTATCTTATAATTTGCCTGGCATCAGCTCTTAGTTCATCAATTTGTAGTGCTGATACCGCAGGGCCACCGCTAAGGTGACAGTGCAACATAACACTGATATCAACCAGTAGGTCTGCAAAAGCTATGGCTTGGCTTTTTGGCTGAGTGTTTTCAGCTGGTGTAGCGATAATTGTTATTAACTCATTTAAAAAGGGTATGAAATTTTCAACCTGCTTGATTGGTTGTGAGTTGTTCATTAGCTATCATCCCTTGGCGTTTTATTAACAAAGTTATCGATCATTTCTTCGTCGGTTTCTGGTGCAGAAGCGCGACTTCCCGCATTGTTTCCAGCCCCTAGACCATCACCATCAAATTGACTGCTATCATTTCCATTATTCATTCCGCTACTTTCACGGATCGAGTAAGCCATTTTTCCACCAGTGGTTTCAGAGACTCTTTCCTGAATAGAGTCTTTTATAGCTCCAGCTTTTTCTTGAGCAATATCACGGGCAGCATCGGCAAGGCTTGATCCCATCGACTTAGCAAAACTGCCCGTTCTTCCCATTGCTTCTGAAAAGCTGCCACCTGAAGAGCTACGTCCTTCTCCACTAGGGCTACTACCAGCGTCAATGCTTTGTTGCGCTGATTCAAATGCTGCCTGAAGCGCTGATGTGCCACCTGCGGCACTGGTTGCTGCCGACATTGCACCTGATGCAGCTGTAGAAACTGCGGCAGCGGCCATGCTTGCGGCTCCCATTACAGCCCCGGCCCCAAAAGTGCCGATACCACTTTGTATCGCACCTGCGCCGACTATCCCAGCCAGTAGCGTTGGGATTTTATTGATGAGCGCATATAAAATGACCGTGACAACCAGCATTACGGCCATTTCTTTTAAACTGATGGTATCACTCAACTTGACGTAATATTCATCCAGAAATGTTTTGCCAATACCAACCAGTAAAATCATCATCATTAGCTGTATCCCGACTCCCACGACTGTTTTGTAGTAGTTAATGGCGATATCTGATGTCCACCGACTACCACCGAAACCCAGTAGAAAAATACCTGCGTATGCAAGTATCCAACTGGTCACGAGCAGTAGCAGCATTTGTACACCTATCAGCGTTAAAATCAGTAATGTGGCTAGCGAGAAAAGAATGGCGCAGGTTGCATCGACTGGTGCCCAAAAAGTTGACTGATCAAACGCACGAAAGAGAATATCAAACCCCATATCAACAATAGCGTAGGGCTGTAGTTGGCTACCTAAGCCAGCGGCTTCAGCTCCGATCATTTGAGTCGATTTAATGATCGACATTGCTATCGAAGGGGCATTAACCAATATCCAGAAAAAGAAGCCAGTGGCGGACAGAAAACGTAATGCTTCTGCGAAGAACTCCTGAATATCTGCTTTTCTTAATGCCATCATGCCAAAAGTCCAAACCATGCTTAATAAAGCCATTCCCCAGAATAACCATGAAGCGTATTGAACCATGACAGCCCCCCAACCACTGGCCGCGCTCTGAAAGCGGTCTAATACCGTATTCATTATCCCTGAGTTATCAATTGCTGCTGTGGCGTTAACGGAATACCACATGAGGAAACTGGCTAACGCTAACATCCATTTAGAACATATTTTCACTTTCATTTTATTTGCTCCATTACCAACTTTGGGAAGGGCTTTTCTTGAATTCGCCCTTACGAAGACATTTGGAAGCTAGCTCCCTACGTTGGGGGGAGTCCTCCATGTGGCGCACATCACTGCATGACTGATTGTTTTTTGAGTTATCGCATCCGCTAAGGACTAATACCGCAACGGCAAAACCGATTTTTATGATCATCGTGTTGTCCTCACCAGCTTCCAGGGGGGCTTTTCTTAAATGAGCCTCTGCGTAGATGAAGGGAAGCAGCTGCTTGCTGGGCTTCCCTATCTGTAATAACTGCGGAACGGGTGGCATCAGCATTTTGTTGGGCGACTAACAGCCCCCTGATTTGCAGTAATTGATTAGTTTGGGCACTGGCTAACTGATTGGCGTACTGGATTGCAGCCATCTGTCCAGTCGCGCCCTGAGCTTGTTGCTGTAAGTGGACTAATTGGCGTGCATCATTTTGTAAGGCGGTTTGCTGCTGATCTACACCACGAAGCACTGCATCATTGGCCCTCTTTTGTGCTTCTGAGCCATAGGTTTGCGAATTCAGCATGATTTGCATCTGTTCGGGTGTGCAGCTATTGCTGCTGAAGCAGGGGGATGTTCGGTAAAAATTGATGTTCTGGTATTTAGCCAAGTAAGCATCAATGTTGCCGACCTGCTGTTTGTAGTAACTCAGAGTATCAATTGCGCCCATCAACTGGTTGATGGTGCTGTTGGCCTGATCCCAGATATATGCCGCAGGTGCTGCGGTGTTTTGCAGCATGTTTTCGTACTGCTGTAATTGGGTTTTATATTGCTCAATTTGTTTTAGCGTTTGAGCCACGCTTTCCATCGCGGTCATGATGTTTTGCGAGAGGTTGGTGACATCCATCACTGGGATACCCGCCCCTGCCGCTTGAATTTCTGAAACAGGGAAAACGGCAGTTGACGCCATGAAGATGACTAATGTGAACTTGGTTGCTATCGCTAACTTAGTGCAATGCATATTTTTCTCCGCTGTGATGAGGGCATGTGTCGGGAGATAACAGGCCCAATACTTTTGCCTCGCAGAGCAAGATCCCCGTTGAGCGCCGAAGGTGCGAATAAGGGAGAGTGAAGATTGATAACCAGCTTGCTGGTTAGCTAACTTCACCTATCTTGCCCTCGTATCTGCCAGTTTGTTTTCAAGACATATTTCTCAATCAAGATAAAACCAAGATTCGAGCAAGATAAAACCGAGATAGAACCAAGATGAAATCAAGATTAATCCAAGATATATCCAAGAAAATTAAATAAGATATAAATATGAGCAAACGATATATCGTAATTTAACTTTTCATGGTGATAGAAAATCGCCTGAAATTACCTCTGAAACTGTTTCTGTTGGAAAATACATTCTTCTGCCGACATAAAATTTCTTGTCATTTAACTTCTTGGCCCAAGGCTCTTTGGGTTGCAATAACGCCATTCTTAGACCCTCCGGCTTTCTACTTAAAATGGCCGCGAGTTGCTCCAGTGTTATCACTGCTCCATGCGTTTCAATCAATATATCGAAATTACTTTTCATAAACTTGGCTCAATTAACATTGAATGATTTATTATTATCTGGACTTGGTTAGTTTGCATGGTAGTATTATTTAAAATTCCTACACCTTATGAGTGAACTCACTATATGTTTTCGAAAAAAGAGTTAATCGAAAGGGATAAGGTTCGTACTACTTTTCTGATGCAAGAGTTAATGCGAAGAACTAATACAACCAATCCAAATCAATTCGCCAAATGGTTTGATCTGCGTACTGAGAGTATGAGAATCGATGGGAAAGAGATTCCTGAAACAACAACATCGAAGAAGTGGTATCCGATAGCTAAAGGCGATCAATCGATAACAAAGAAGACCTTAGCTGATCTCAAAATGTTCTTTGATGACATAGAGATAGTGTACCAATATGGCCCAGGAGGGCTGTGGGCGGCTCTGTGGGGGCATACCAGCCAATTGGTGGCCTGTATGCGAACGCATCCAATGATATCGGCGTCATCACCACTAAAAGAGTTTTCAACGGCAATAACCATATCGGCAAATTTGGGTTATACAGAGACATTGACCATTGCAGATTTAGCCAGAGCTGTAGCGGCTTATAGATTCCACTTAATAACAGACAGAAAAACTCAACTTGAAGGTGTAGGCATTTATATCTGTGATATTTATTTCAAGAATGTTCGTAACATTTTAAACAATGAATTATTAACTCCAGAACTTATTGAGTTAGACCTTTTATCCACTATAACGAGCGAAATTGATAAATTAGAATTAGAGAGCAGGAAAGATGATAAATATAACTCATCTTTTAATATTGATTCATTTTGCCAGCAAAACTTAAATTTTAGCCGCTAAAATTTAGCATTATGATGGCAAAATAAAACCCTTAATAAGGTGCCTTTGATTTTCACTTTTAAAATTGGATTGCATTCTGTGCTACAGAAATTGCTTTGCAAAAACTCAGCACTATAATTGTTAGTGGGTTAATACCTGCCTGTCCTCTCGAAATTTGGTTTCTTCCGCCGAAGTATGTTGATAACTAAACTAGAGAGGACTTCTTTATTTATCATCTCAGAGCGGTGGGTTTCGATATTTCCCTTGTGCTAAATCGGACAACCAATCACAAACATCCTTTGATGGAACTCCAACCCCTGTCATTTGAAAGTTTATCCAGGCATCTAGTGATGCAGCCTTGATCGATTCCCTCCTTTCCTCTTGTTCTACATAGCGCGTAATAGCCTGCGTCAATAACCAGTGTATTGAGCGGTCTTTCGTGAGAGCAAGCTGCGCCAGTCTGTCTTTCATTTCTGGGGCGATCTTGACTGATATCGTCTGTTTCATCTTGATCAACCTAATGTGGGTATTCGCGTTAGCTCCATCATAGCGCCTTTCTCTGGCGTAAAACGTCTTGAAACGGGATTTGAGTCACCACTCTCACTCCCAAACCTGCATTTATTATCCCTAATTTTTCTCTAAGTCAGGGTAGTTATTGGTAGAAATAAGGTAGAGGACATTTCGCTGCTCTGGAAAGCAGGCTACATGCGGGCTGCGGAGAATTCGGCGCGATATGACTACGAGAAAGCGCGATATGACTACGATAAAACGCGATATGACTACGAAAAAAGCGATATGACTACGATAAAATAGCGATATGACTACGATAACAGCCTCAGATGGTTATGATTGCTTCAATCTAGTCATGCTGACCTGAAGTTTTCCCTTGCTACCGGCTTCAATACAGAAGTCTGAGATGATGCCGACACGTTTTAGTTCAGCACCAGCCTTCTCAATTGAATTTTTAAAGTCTCTGAGCCGCCCAGTATAAATTAGTTTGCTTTTCAACCATTCAAGTGAGTGTTTTTGCTGCTGTTCATTTGAGGTTGAAATGAGTCGTTGCAAAGCCTTCGCTATATCTTGATTGTGGAAAAAGCTAAGGCGTTGGTTCCAATTAATTAAGGAGAATTCGTTGTTGTAGTACATTCTTATCCAGCGTGGATCTATTTGAAATATATGAGATTTAATCTCATTGTCGTATTCAAATTTATCAATCATATGTAAAGGAGATTGTGAACCCGTCGCGAACCTATTGGTTTCGATAGAAAACATTGCTTGTTCAAGACATAGCATGCTTCGGTGTAACCATTCATAGTTTGCACCGCTGGTATTGCGACCTATAGCGCGTAGGAATTTTGAGCGACTGATTACAATGGGTTCGCCTAATGAGTGCTTTGAGGCTTCATACATAGCTTGCATCCATACATCAGCTTGGGATTCATCAAGTTGCTCTCCCCAAAATTTAATAACAGCATCAACGCGGCTGACAAGTGTGGTACCCGCATACACTAGATTATTTTTTGAATTAACTGGCGCAAACAGGCTTGAACGAGCGATATGATTCGGCATTATTCGATATGACTCGCCGATATTTGGTAGAGATAGCGTTCTATCATTCTGTTTTATATTATTTTTATCTAGCCGTGCGATTTTATCTTTATGAATAAGATAAGCATCGATACCTATAGGCTTAGCGTTGATATGGCTCACAAGATTACCGTTTGGTATTCAGAGCTGTTGCTAATACCGATCTTTTTTTGTTGCGGGCGATTTGCTCCGCTTTTGTTGGGCGGCCACGCTTGGCAGGAACAACAAGATTTATTGAGCTGGGTAGGGGAGGTTGCTGTGGAGTACACACATGGCAAGCCAACCATTGTTCTACATCCTCCAAGCGCCACAATAAGCGCTTAGTATTGGGTAATCGGCAGATAGGTGGTAATGAAATAGGATTGCGTGTGGCATCGCTGCGGATACTGGCCACAGTTTTATGGATGATTTTAGAAAGTTGTTCGGCGGTCATTAAGTCTTGCATAAGCACTCCATCTTGCGACCATGCTTCTTGCATTGGATCGCATCGGGTTTCAGATGAGTGCAATATTTGCAGAGTGATTAAAAGACATCGCGGTAGAGGAATAGGGAAAATCTTACACTAAATCTTAATGTTACTACGCCACAATCTTGCCACACTTACAACGCACAATACTGCAATTCAACCTCGTGTTCTGCAATTCTTTGTTTATATAATATTTTGATTTTTATTGAAAATATAGTCTTAACCCCAGTTTACACCAGAGCTTAAATTGGCTTTGCCAATGCGCTGATCAGCCGCCTCGAGAAGAAACTTATCGCCCGTGGCTGCCCGAAGCTGAATATCATGGTGCGCGAAGACAATGACGCGGTGATCGGCATGTATGAAAAGCTGGATTATGAAACCCAAGACAGCATCATGTTGGGCAAACGGCTGATTGTTGATCAGGAATATTGAGGTCGCCCTATTGGCCTCACCCTTAATATGGCAATAACCCTATCCCCAAAAGCTGATAAAGCCGCAGAGGATAGGGTAAAGATTAATTACTTAATCTTGGTAATACTTTTCACATCAACTTCTACCGAGTTCCAGTCTTTATCAACTTCGCCTTCGATTTGGACTTTATCTTGTGGCGAGATGGTTTGACCGTTCCAGCGCTTGTTATCAATATCAACGGTAATGGTACCGGTGTTGTCGCGGAAGGTGTAAGTATCGTGGCCAAGGCGCTCGACAATATTCCCTTGCAGAGTGACATGGGTGTCATCACGCATGGTTTTGACTTTATCTACCGTAGTATTGGTCGCACTTGGACCCGAGAATCCGCCCTGAGTCGTCGGTTGTGTCTGTGTTGCTGCCGGGCCATCGAAGCCCCCTTGTGCTGTGGCACTCTGTGCCAGCAATGGCGTGCTGCATAACATAACCAAGGCTGCCGCTAAGGTTAATTTCTTCATTTTATTGCTCCTTCAATGCATGAATTATTAGGTTTGAAAACAAAAATTACACAAGCCTTTGTGGTACCCAATAGTAGACCAAATTTGCGTTAAGGCGTGCTGAAGTATTGCAATACGATGGCCGCGAGTCTATCCGATTAGACCTATTTATTGGTTATAACAATTAAAGCCGGTAGTGTTATGGCACTTTTTTAGCTGTGTGGACTCAAACCACTGGTTATCATTTTTAAACTGCGCATGTAGATGCCCTCTGTAGCTTGTACAATGCAGAACAGCTTACCGGATGCGGTGGTTTTATAAGGAGCTTTAGATGAATATTCGCCCACGGTTATCTGGGGTGAGATTGTTATTACTGGGTGCCCCTTTGTTGTTAGCCGGGTGCTCAACCATGTCAGGTTTTTCCTGGTCCAGTCTGTCACCACTGAATTGGTTTGGCAGCAGCAGTATGCAGGTGACTGATCAGGGTGTTGGCGGAATTACCGCCACTACTGCGTTGACTGAGAGTGACATCAAAGAGGGGTTAAAAGGCGATTTCCGGCTGCGTAGCGGTATGGCGACCAACGACGGTAAATTGATTTCCTTCTATCAGGCGATGAAAGAGAACCAAATCAAACTGGTTATCTCAGGGCAACCGAAAGGCACAGTAGAGCGCATTGATGTTTTGGATAAGTCTATTCCCAGCCAATGGGGTGTTACGATTGGTACACCATTTAGTGAACTATATAAAAAAGCCTTTGGTGTTTGCCGCAAAGGTAGCGGTGATGATAGTGCGCAAATAGAGTGTGCGGCACCGGACAGCAAGCACGTCAGCTATTTATTTGATGGCGACTGGCATGGTCCTGAAGGTTTAATGCCATCCGATGATACATTGCAAAGTTGGAAAGTGAGCAAGATTATCTGGCGAGCTAAAGGCGAATAACCATCCCTTAGTTCCTGACGTTATAGCAGTGTTAGCGGCACTCATTACTCGGCCCATTATTTGGGCATCTGAAGGTGAGGCCGCTGCAAACCGCGTCCAAATTGGCTTCTGGCAGATTTATCATTACTTTGGCTCTCTTCTGTGAATTAGCTAATAATATTCCCACCTTTGGTCTCATTTCCTCCGCCTAAATTTATTTTGCGTTGCCGCAAGGTAATCCTAATCGGTTCAGCTATTATATTCGCCATAATTAACACCGATATTTTGTGAGGAACCAAACATGACTCAAGTTCAGAGTGGCATTCTGATGGAACATTGTCGTTTTGCCATTTTTATGGAAGCAAAAGTACAGGGCGAGCTAGATGCTATTCGTCAGGGGTGCAAACAATTCTGTCAGTCATTGCAGGAGTTACAGCAAAAATTTCCTAACGAGTATTTAGGTGCTGTGATTGCTTTTGGTTCTGATATTTGGCATGACCTATCCGGTGGTAAAGGGGCTAATGAGTTAAAACCTTTTGTGCCATTAGGCAAAGCACCAATGGTTGCCCCCGCAACACAACGCGATTTATTGATTCATATTCAGTCATTGCGTCAGGATATCAACTTTACTTTAGCCCAGGCCGCGATGGCTGCTTTTGGCGATGTGATCACCGTTGAAGAAGAGACACATGGCTTTCGCTGGGTAGAAGAACGTGATTTTACTGGTTTTATTGATGGCACCGAAAACCCACAAGGGGATAGCCGCTCGGAAGTGGCGGTGATTGCGGACGGTGAAGAAGATGCCGGTGGCAGCTATGTGTTAGTACAGCGTTATGAGCACGACCTGAAAAAATGGCAGCGTATTCCTGAACATAAGCAAGAGCAAATTGTTGGGCGTACCAAGCATGCCAGCGAAGAATTGCCATCAGATAAGCGCCCGGAGACCTCCCATGTTAGCCGGGTCGATTTAAAAGAAAATGGCAAAGGATTGAAAATTCTGCGTCAAAGCTTGCCTTACGGTACCGCCAGTGGCAAACACGGTTTGTACTTTATTGCTTATTGCGCACGCTTACATAATATCGAACAACAATTATTAAGTATGTTTGGCTCGATAGACGGTAAGCACGATCTGTTATTAGGTTTCAGTAAGCCAGTGACCGGTAGTTATTACTTCGCACCGTCGCTGACTCAATTATTATCGTTGTAATGACGAAAGGCTGAAGGGCCGGTTTTTCGCAACCGACAATTTTTACTCAATAAGTCTTTTCTATCACCCGGTGCCGGTTGGCCGGGTTTTTTAATGGGCAAAAGGGAGTGGCTTGCGACCAGCGTTGTTGCTGGCTTAGAGCATTTGATACTTGAACATCACTAAACGGTATATAAAAGCATTATAGGTATGCACCTAGTTATAAATACACTGAAGATATTAAAGGCACTGTTCACATTTAATGACATGCCTGTCGGATGAACTCAGTGAATAAGGTGCAGCATGAAACAGACTTCAGTGAAGAACGGTACACGTAAAGGATGGCACCGTGTTGCCTTATTAAGCGCGTTAATTTTCGGCAGTGCAACTGCCTCTGCTACTGAGTTGCTTAACAGCTCTTATGATGTTTCCCGCGAGTTATTCACGGCCCTCAATCCCGGCTTCCAGCAACAGTGGGAGCAGCAAAATCCCGGCGACAAGCTGACCATCAAACAATCTCATGCTGGGTCGTCTAAACAGGCACTGGCTATCTTACAGGGCTTGAAAGCAGATGTGGTGACTTATAACCAAGTCACCGATGTGCAGATCCTACATGACCGGGGCAATCTGATCCCGGCCGACTGGCAGGCGCGGTTACCTAATAACAGCTCACCGTTTTATTCCACCATGGCATTCCTAGTACGTAAGGGTAATCCAAAGAATATCCACAACTGGGATGATCTGGTGCGTGAAGACGTCAAACTGGTGTTCCCGAATCCAAAAACTTCCGGTAATGGCCGTTACACCTATCTGGCGGCATGGGGTGCTACCCAACAAGCGAATGGTAAGGATGAGGCTAAAACCCGCGACTGGATGAAGCGTTTCCTGACCAATGTAGTGGTGTTTGATACTGGTGGCCGTGGTGCTACCACCACCTTCGTTGAACGCGGGTTGGGTGATGTACTGATCAGTTTTGAATCGGAAGTTAACAATATCCGTAAAGAGTATGGCAGTGATAAATACGAAGTAATTGTCCCGCCGGTAGATATTTTGGCTGAATTCCCGGTGGCCTGGGTGGATAAAAATGTCGAGAAGAATGGCACTGAGAAAGCGGCTAAAGCTTATCTCAACTATCTCTACAGTCCGCCAGCACAGCAAGTGATCACCAGCTTTAATTATCGGGTTTACGACAAAGCGGCAATGGAAGCGGCCAAGTCTCAATTCCCACAAACCAAACTATTCCGTGTTGAAGATCAATTCGGTAGCTGGCCGCAGGTGATGAGTACCCATTTCGTGACTGGCGGCGTGCTGGATAAATTGTTAGCGCAAGGGCATCAGTAATGTTGTCGGCATCCAGTAAACGGGTTCTGCCCGGATTTACCCTCAGTCTCGGGAGCAGCCTGCTTTACACCTGCCTGATCTTATTATTACCGCTCAGCGCGTTAGTCATGCAGGTTGCACAGATGAGTTGGACCCAGTACTGGGAGGTGATTACTAACCCCCAAGTGGTCGCTGCTTATAAAGTGACCTTACTGGCCGCAGGCGTCGCCAGCGTATTTAATGCGGTTTTCGGTATGTTGATGGCGTGGATTCTGACCCGCTATCAGTTCCCCGGCCGCAGTTTGTTGGATGGTTTGATGGATTTGCCGTTCGCCTTACCCACGGCGGTGGCGGGTCTGACATTAGCAACGCTATTTTCGACCACCGGTTGGTACGGTGCCTGGTTGAACGAACTGGGGATTAAAGTCTCCTTTACCTGGTTGGGGATTGCCGTGGCGATGGCGTTTACCAGCTTGCCGTTTGTGGTGCGCACAGTACAACCGGTGTTGGAAGAATTGGGTCCCGAATATGAAGAAGCCGCGGAAACTCTCGGCGCCAGCCGTTGGCAGAGCTTCCGGCTGGTGGTGATGCCAGAACTGGCTCCGGCATTACTGGCAGGCACTGCTTTATCCTTTACCCGCAGTCTGGGGGAGTTTGGCGCAGTTATCTTTATCGCCGGTAACATTGCCTGGAAGACCGAAGTGACCTCGCTGATGATCTTCATCCGACTACAAGAATTTGATTACCCGGCTGCCAGTGCAATTGCTTCCGTTATTCTGGCCGTTTCATTGGTATTGCTGTTTGGTATTAACACGTTACAAAGCCGCTTTGGTCGGCGGATAGGCGGGCACTGATGGCTGATATCACTGAATTTAACGGCGTAGCTCGCCCACCCATCAATTGGGGTAAATGGACCCTGATCGCCATCGGCGCGGTGTTCTCATTTTTACTGTTAGTGATCCCGATGGTGTGGATCTTTATCACTGCTTTTTCCAAAGGGATAGCGGTGGTCGGGCAGAATTTATTAGACCCGGACATGTTGCATGCCATTTGGCTGACAGTGCTGGTGGCACTGATTACGGTGCCGGTGAATTTGGTGTTTGGTGTGGTACTGGCATGGTTGGTGACGCGGTTTGTATTTCCCGGCCGCCAGCTATTGATGACCCTAATTGATATTCCGTTTGCGGTCTCACCGGTAGTCGCCGGCCTGATGTATCTGCTGTTTTACGGTTCAAATGGTGTGGTGGGGGGCTGGTTAGATTCTCACGACATTCAATTGATGTTCTCGTGGCCCGGTATGGTGTTGGTCACCATTTTCGTCACCTGCCCATTTGTGGTGCGTGAACTGGTGCCGGTGATGATGAGTCAGGGCAGCCAGGAAGATGAAGCCGCAGTATTACTGGGTGCATCCGGCTGGCAGATGTTCCGCCGGGTAACGTTACCGAACATTCGCTGGGCATTATTGTATGGCGTGGTGTTGACCAATGCCCGCGCCATTGGCGAGTTCGGGGCAGTCTCGGTGGTATCCGGTTCTATTCGTGGCGAAACCTACACCTTGCCACTGCAAGTTGAGTTGTTGCATCAGGATTACAATACTGCCGGGGCATTTACCGCCGCGGCGTTACTGACCCTGATGGCAATATTGACCCTTTTTCTGAAAAGCGGCCTGCAATGGCGCTTAGCGCGTCAGGTTGTTCGTCTCGAACAGGAGCAAAAGCATGAGCATTGAGATTGATAATATCAGCAAGTATTTTGGTCGCACCAAGGTACTGAATGACATCCGGCTTGATATTCCTTCTGGCCAGATGGTGGCTTTGCTTGGTCCTTCCGGTTCGGGGAAAACGACCCTTCTGCGCATTATTGCCGGGCTGGAGAACCAGAACGCTGGACGTTTAAGTTTCCATGGCACTGACGTTAGCCGCCTGCATGCCCGTGATCGACGTGTCGGGTTCGTTTTTCAGCATTACGCCTTGTTCCGCCATATGACAGTATTCGATAACATTGCATTTGGTTTGACGGTGTTACCGCGCCGTGAACGGCCGAATGCGGCAGCTATCAAACAGAAGGTGGAGCAACTGTTGGAGATGGTGCAATTAGGTCATCTTGCCAGCCGTTACCCATCACAACTTTCTGGTGGGCAGAAACAGCGTGTGGCCCTGGCGCGGGCGTTGGCCGTCGAGCCACAAATTCTGTTGCTGGATGAGCCATTCGGTGCGCTGGATGCACAGGTGCGTAAAGAGTTACGTCGCTGGTTGCGTCAGTTACATGAAGAGCTGAAATTTACCAGCGTCTTCGTCACTCATGATCAGGAAGAAGCCATGGAAGTTGCTGATCGGGTGGTGGTGATGAGTCAGGGTAATATCGAGCAGGTCGGGACGCCAGATGAAGTGTGGCGCTACCCTGCGACCCGCTTTGTGCTGGAATTCCTGGGCGAAGTTAATCGCTTGAGTGGGGAGATTCGAGGCTCACAACTCTATATTGGCGCGCACCACTGGCCGCTGGATTTGGCCCCAATGCATCAGGGCAGTGTTGATTTATTCTTGCGTCCGTGGGAGATGGAAGTCAATACACACGCCAGTGATCGTTGCCCACTGCCAGTACAAGTGCTTGAAGTCAGCCCGCGTGGTCACTTCTGGCAACTGACGGTGCAACCTATTGGTTGGCATCAGGATCCTATCAGCGTGGTACTGCCGGAAGGCGAAATTGACGCCCCGGTGCGCGGTAACCGTTATTATGTGGGCGGGTTAAATGCACGCTTATATTCTGGCGACCAATTATTACAACCCATTGCTTTAGCCCAAAGCGCCTGATAAGTTTTTCTTCTTTTGGTAAACATAGAATTATACCCAACGTCATTGGAGTGGCAGCAAGGCAGCTAACGAGCGAATCCCGATGAGCTTACATAAGTAAGTGATTCGGGTTCGTGAGAGCAGTGAACATAGCTGCCACTTCAAGGAGGAAGGGTATTTAATAGGTATTTACAGTGACAACCCTCGAACAATGCATCGGCAACACCCCACTCGTCAAACTGCAACGTTTAAGCCAAGGGCTGGATGCGCAGATTTGGGTCAAATTGGAAGGAAATAATCCGGCAGGCTCGGTCAAAGACCGTGCGGCACTAACCATGATCCGGCAGGCAGAATTACGTGGAGAAATAGCTCCGGGTGATGTGTTGATCGAGGCGACCAGCGGCAATACTGGTATTGCGCTGGCGATGATCGCCGCGATGAAGGGCTATAAGCTAAAGCTACTGATGCCGGAAAATATGAGTCAAGAGCGGCAGGCCGCAATGCGTGCCTACGGTGCGGAGTTAATTCTGGTTAGTCGTGAGCAAGGAATGGAAGGGGCGCGCGATGAAGCGCTAAGGATGCAGGCTGAAGGGCAGGGTAAGGTGTTGGATCAGTTCAATAACAGCGATAACCCCTACGCACATTTCACCGGTACTGGGCCAGAAATCTGGCAACAAACCGCGGGTAAAGTGAGCCATTTTGTGTCCAGCATGGGAACTACCGGGACGATTACCGGCGTTAGCCAATATCTGAAAAGCCAAAACCCGCAAGTTACCATTATCGGCCTGCAACCGGCAGAAGGAAGTAGTATTCCTGGTATCCGCCGTTGGTCACCGGGATACATGCCGGGGATTTTCCGCCCGGAGTTGGTTGATCAGGTACTGGATATCACCCAGAGCGAAGCAGAGAAAACGACACGAAGGCTGGCCACGGAAGAGGGCATTTTTTGTGGTGTCAGTTCTGGCGGTGCGGTTGCCGGCGCGCTGCGAGTGGCGGCACAGAACCCCGCAGCGGTGATCGTGGCGATTATTTGTGACCGTGGTGACCGATACTTGTCGACAGGTGTTTTTGATTAAGTAGGCCGAGCGTTACGTATCAACTCTATCTGATCGCGCTATCAGATGGGGTTGATATGATATTTTGCCTTCCTCGCAATACTTCAACTTTTATAGTTTTGAACCTATAAATTATAAAAAGGAACGGAGCTTTGGTGCCAGAGATTTTGATTTATAATTAATCATATTTAAAAGCCTCAGAACCCCGTTGCTGTCCTTTCCCTGTAAGCAAATTGTCTGCTAGAGGCTATCTAGTGGTAAATGAAATTTATGCAATCAACTGTGGCTATTAGTACAAGCCTGCTTTGCTAATATAGTTAATTCACGTCACATTGTTAGAATAAATATTGTAGGAATATTCGTACAATTAGCTTCATTGATTCCGTGGTGAATTTGAATGTGAGTTGTTTACAGGTATGAGTTATAAGGGTATTTTAATTTAATTTTGAGAAATTTCTTATAAATCAACTAACTATATCTAATTTATTTGGCTATCAATGGTTACATTCTGTAACATTTAACCAATTGGTGTTAGCTGTCTATTCTTCCTATACTGCTGCTGTTCGTATTTTGCTTATATTTTCTATTGGAATCACATATAGATTTTATTTGATGTTTTAGTTGTATGAGTATTTATTTCACTGATTTTAGCAAGTTAACGGGTTGTAATATTTATTAAAACTCGTTAAATGTAAATTATAATTATCAACAGTGTTGTAGCCGCAATTTTTATTGATTTACCCCTTCATTTAGAGTTTTGCTGGCAAAACGTCTGTATTTTAGCCCAATGTGGGCTTATTCCTCTGGGCTAGTCGTATGTTGCGACATGTGTTGATTGAACATGATACGGACGATCGACGAACTTAATTTACCTGAGCTGGGTAATGATCATTTTATTACTCGAATTTTCTGTTGATGATTGCATTAGACGTGATGGGGAAATGCCCGCGCAAATAACAAATGATGAAACCCATGTTTATTGAAAAAATAAAGTCGGCTTGGCCAGGTGATATGTTGAAGCGCGTGCGCATGTCACACTTAACTCTGTCCAAGCTACAGCGCCATTTAGGTAAGGTTATGATTCTGATACCGATGTTGCTGCTGATTCTCTACTTGTTAATTTTTAGCCAACCACGCTATCTCAGTGAATCTAAAGTCGCCATCAAACATTCCAACGATATCAATGGCAGTAATCTGAATGTCGCTTTGCTGATGGGTGCTGGCAGCCCTAGTTCTGCGGAAGATGCCTTATATCTGAAGGAATATATTAATTCTCCTGATATGTTGGCGGTCTTGGATAAACAGCTCGATTTTCGTCAGGCATTCGGTCATAGCGGCTGGGATTTTTTCTATCATTTGTCAGATAGTGCCACTCGCGAGCAATTCCTTAATTATTACCGTAACCGTATCTCCGTTTCTTACGATGACAAAACAGGTTTGCTCACCATTGGTACCCAAGGATTCTCGCCTGAATTTGCTCAACGGTTCAATCAGGCTGTTTTGAAAGAATCCGAAAGATTTATCAATGAGATCTCACACCGAATTGCCCGCGAGCAGTTGCTGTTTGCCGAAAACGAAATGCAGGAAGCGCGCGTTCGTTTGAATAGCAGCAAAACCGAACTACTCACTTACCAGAACAGCAATAATATTCTTGACCCTGAAGCTCAGGCTTTGGCTGCCACTACGTTGATTAACACCTTGGTTAGCCAACGCATTCAGATGGAAGCAGAATTGCGTAACCTACTGACTTTTCTCCGTGAAGATGCACCTCAGGTCATCAGTGCGAAGAACGCACTCAAGTCGCTCTCCAGCCAGATTGATAATGAAAAAAGCAAAATTACTGCGCCCGATGGTCACAAATTGAACCGTATGGCGGTAGATTTTGAAGAGATTAAAGCCAAGGTACAGTTCGATACTGATATCTACAAATTGACCCTGACATCGATTGAAAAAACCCGTGTTGATGCGGCAAGAAAACTGAAAATGTTGTCAGTGATCAGCTCTCCTCAGCTACCGCAGGAGTCAAAGTTCCCCAACAGTTTGTATCTGCTTATCAGTTGGTTACTGGTTTGTGGCTTACTTTTTGGTACTGTCAAATTATTGCTGGCGGTGATTGACGATCATAAAGATTGACGCCGTTTTAACGCTATTTCTAGCTTGTCGGAATGACACCGCAGGCAGTAACTCAGAGCATGCTATGAAATTATTGAAATCTGTTCTTCTGATTATTGCCATACAGGCAACACCCGCTCAGGCCGTTGATCTGAATGCCGATCCCAAGATGACCGGGGCCGCACCGTTACCGTCGATTATTTCAGGTCAAAGCCAGAGACCTTATAGCGATAGCCAGTTTGACGATACCCCCCCTCCGGTGATCCCGGTGGTGATGAGTCGGATGTTTGGCGCGCAACTCTTTACCTCGGTCTCGGCGGCAGATAGTGGTTCCAGCATCGGTTTCAATCCAAACTACGTAGTGAGTTTGGGGGATCAGATTCAGATACGGTTATGGGGCGCATTTAACTTTGAAGGTGCGCTGAGTGTGGACCCGAAAGGCAATATCTTCTTGCCAAACGTTGGCCCGCTGAAAGTAGTTGGCATCCCGAATAGCCAGATCAACAGTGTGGTGACTGCCAAAGTCAAACAGGTCTATCAGTCGAATGTGAATGTCTACGCCTCTTTATTACAGGCCCAGCCGGTCAAAGTGTTTGTCACCGGTTACGTTAATAACCCCGGATTGTACGGCGGGGTGGCATCTGACTCGTTACTCTCCTATCTCAGTAAAGCCGGTGGTGTCGATACTCAGAGAGGCAGCTATGTGGATATCAGCATCAAACGTGGTAACCGCGTGCGCTCACAGGTTAATTTGTACGACTTTCTCCTTAACGGCAATTTGGGGCTATCACAGTTTGCTGACGGCGATACCATCGTAGTCGGCCCACGCCAGCACACTTTCAGTGTCGAAGGCGAAGTGTTCAACAGCTATGACTTTGAATTCCGCAACAGCACGATTCCGGTGAGTGAAGCGCTCAGTTGGGCACGCCCTAAGCCGGGGGCCACACATATGACCATTATCCGCCAGCAGGGTACGATTAAGCGCAGTGAATACTATCCACTTAGCTCTGCACCGGGGCGTTCATTACAAGATGGCGATAAGCTGATTATCAGCACTGATCGCTACTCAGGAACCATTCAGGTTCGAATCGAAGGGGCGCATTCCGGCGAGCATGCCATGGTACTGCCTTATGGTGCGACTATGCGTCAGGTGCTGGCAAAAATCCGCCCTAATAGCATGTCGCAAATGGACTCGATCCAACTGTATCGCCGCTCGGTCGCGCTGCGTCAGAAAGAGATGCTTGACCTGTCACTGCAAAAACTTGAAGAAGCCTCTTTATCAGCACAGTCTTCCACTTCAGAAGAGGCCCGTCTGCGAATGCAAGAAGCGCAGCTTATCAGTCGCTTTGTTACCAAAGCCCGCAACGTGGTACCTAAGGGTGAAGTGGTGCTCAACGAAAGTAATCTTGATCAGGTGATTCTGGAGGACGGTGACGTAATTAAGATCCCTGAAAAGACCTCGCTGGTCATGATCCATGGCGAAGTAATGTTCCCGAATGCGGTGAGTTGGCAGAAAGGTCTTAGCCCGGATGATTACATTACCAAGGTTGGCGGTTACACGCAAAAAGCCAGTAACACCAAAGTCATTCTGATTAAACAGAATGGTGAAGCACTGAATGCTGAAGACGTCAAAACGCTACAACCGGGTGACGAACTGATGGTATTACCGAAGTTTGAATCGAAGAACATTGAAGTGACACGGGGAATTTCGACCATTCTTTACCAGTTGGCAGTTGCCGCTAAAGTGGTGCTAACACTCTGATGATAGGCATCTTTTCGGCAGGGATTTATCGTATCGAGCATCTGGAAAACTTTCTGGCTGAACCCTGCTGCAAGCTTTCATCGTTGCGCTCAATTCCACCGCAGATAAGTGCGGTGGCGGTGTGGGGCCATCGTCCAAGTGGTGATAAAGCGGTTGCGTTGGCGCGAGCTTCCAGCTTGCCTGTTGTGCGTCTTGAAGACGGTTTTATCCGCTCGTTGGGGTTGGGCGTGTCAGGCTGCCCGCCGTTGTCGATGGTGGTGGATACTCAGAGTATCTATTACGACGCCAGCCGGCCAAGCTCGCTGGAAAGGCTGATTCTTGACCGGGCCGGTAACCAGCCACTTTATGCCGATGCCCGAGAGGCAATGCGGTTAATTGTTGATGCTGACTTGTCGAAATATAACTTGGCACCGGCATTCAGCGGCGTGCCTGCGCAAGGTGATGCGGTGTTGGTCGTGGACCAGACTTTTGGTGACATGGCGGTTAAATACGGCAATGCCGATGCGGCAGACTTTGAGGCCATGTTAGATGCCGCGCTGAATGAAAACCCACAGGCAGAGGTTTGGCTGAAAATTCATCCCGATGTTTTACAGGGCAAGAAAGCAGGCTACTTCAAGGCAATACCAAAAAATCCACGCATCAAGTTGCTGGCAGAAAATGTCAGCCCGCAGTCGTTATTGCGCCAGGTCAGTCGTGTGTATGTGGTGACTTCGCAATATGGTTTTGAAGCGTTGCTGGCGGGTAAATCTGTCACGGTATTTGGTCAACCCTGGTATGCCGGTTGGGGATTGACTGACGATCGCCACTCGCAGGCTGATGGGTTATCGGCACGACGTGGGCAGGCCAGTTTGTTGGATTTATTCAGCGCCGCCTATCTGCGCTACAGCCGTTATATCGATCCCTGTAGTGGCCAGCCGGCGACATTATTTGCTGTGTTAGACGGTTTGTTGATGCAAAAAAACCATCAACTACAACGCCAGGGTCAGTTATGGGCGCCGGGTTTAACACTTTGGAAACGCAGCATTTTTTTACTGTTTTTAAAAACCACACTGAACAACGTCTCTTTCAGAGACGGTAAAACATCGAACACGGCTTGTGTGGTGTGGGGCAATAAAGGCGAACAGCGCTGGCAAGCAAAGGCTCAGGCGCAAAAAGTGCCGGTATGGCGTATGGAAGATGGGTTTATACGCTCATCGGGGCTGGGTTCTGACTTGCATCCGCCGCTGTCGCTGGTGCTGGATAAAAGCGGCATTTACTACGATGCCACCCGGCCGAGTGATCTTGAGTCGTTACTCAACAGCAGCCGGTTAACTGACCTACAGCGAGTGCGGGCCGCAAAGCTTCGCCAGCGATTGGTCAGTGGCAAAATCAGTAAATACAACATTGGCGCGCCATTCAGTCTGCCGCCGCAAGCCAGTGGCAAACGCATTTTGCTGGTATCCGGCCAGGTGGAAGACGATGCATCCATTTTGAGCGGAACAATCAGTATTCGTACCAATAGTGAACTGCTGAAAACGGTGCGCCAGCGTAACCCGGACGCTTTCATTATCTATAAGCCGCACCCAGACGTATTGGTTGGCAACCGGCAAGGGCATATTCCTGCGGCTGATATTGCGCGTTGGGCTAACACTCAGGCGCAGGATGCCGACATCATCCAATGCATTCAGGCTGCGGATGAGTTGCATACTTTGACGTCGCTTTCGGGCTTTGAAGCGCTGTTGCATGGGAAGCAGGTATTTTGCTACGGCATACCTTTTTATGCGGGGTGGGGGCTGACACAGGACGAACATTCTGCACCACGCCGGCAGCGCACATTGACGCTGGATGACTTGGTATATCAGGCGTTGATCGCTTATCCGACCTATGTTGACCCTCTTCGGCGTGAAGCAATAACCGCAGAACGGGCGTTAGACATTTTGGCGGCTCAGCCACGTGCTGAAATGCAATTTAGCAAAAAAAAATCGGGCAGGATTATGCGTAATTATAGAAAACTGCTCATGCTAACTAAAGTGACAATGAACTTATAAATCAGTCTGTTAAATGATAATGGTGACGTGTTTATGCTTACAGATTGCCGTGCACTGACAACACTTCTTGCTGGCAAGAAGTACCTACTGTTACAAGGCCCGATGGGACCTTATTTCAGTGATACCGCTGAGTGGCTTGAATCTCAGGGGGGCGAAGCGGTGAACGTGGTATTCAACGGCGGTGACAAGTTTTATTGCCGTAAGCGTGACTATTTGGTGTTCAGGCAGACGCCGAAAGAGTTCCCCACCTGGTTGAAAGATACCTGGCAAGATTACCACTTCGACACTATTTTGTGTTTTGGTGATTGCCGCCCGCTACACCAAGTTGCCAGGCTTTGGGCGCAGACCAAAGGGGTGCGTTTTCTGGCGTTTGAGGAAGGCTACCTCCGCCCGCATTTTATTACCCTCGAAGAGGGCGGGGTGAATGCGTTTTCCGCCTTGCCACGTAATCCTGATTTCTACCGTAAGTTGCCAGAAATTAAAGCACCGGTCGCCAAAAAATTGACATCATGCTTTAGTCTGCGGGTACGCCGTTGCATCGGTTATTATCTGGCTGGCTGGTTTTACCGCCACCAATTTCCACAATATCGTCACCATAAATCCTTTTCACCTTGGTACGAAGCCCGTTGCTGGATACGTGCTGCCGCGCGTAAACAGTGGTACCGATTCTTGCAACGAAAAGTGCTGAGTCAACTACAGGGCGAGCTTGACCAGCGCTACCATCTGGTGGTTTTACAGGTCTACAATGATAGCCAGATCCGCAACCACAGCCCATACAACGACGTGCGTGATTACATCAATGACGTAATGTATTCATTTTCAAAAAAAGCCTGTAGTGACCAGTGGTTAGTTATCAAACATCACCCTATGGACCGGGGGCATCGCCTGTACGGGCCATTAATCCGGAAACTGGGTAAGCAGTACAACATCAGTGAGCGAGTAAAATATGTACACGATTTGCCGATGCCGGAATTGCTGACTCACGCCAAGGCGGTGGTAACGATTAATAGCACTGCCGGGTTATCAGCACTGATCCATAATAAACCGTTGATCGTGATGGGAAACGCCCTGTATGACATGAAAGGGTTAACGTTTCAGGGGCACCTCAATCAATTTTGGCAGTCTGATTTCAAGCCAGATATGAAGTTATTCAAAAAATTCCGGCTATATATACTGAGAAACACCCAGATTAATGCGGTTTATTATGGTGATAATCAGCTTGAACTGATACCTACGGTAAAGACCGAATATAAAGACGAATATTACCGGATCCCGGTTTAGTGAGTTTTGGGGATACTTTTCAGGATGGGGCGGAGAAATGATTATTGCTGATGCCGATAAATAATACAGATAATACTGCTGTAACCATTTTCCGATTATTGTTGCGCTGCCACCTCTGGTTAGTATTAGCCACAGCCACTTCATACACATTATCGCTACAAGCTGCTCAACTGACATGCTATTTGCCTGATGCCACCGCGTTACAGGGGAATATCAGCTTGCAGCCGCACTGTATTTATCGTCAATCCCTACTGATATCGCACAGCAATACTCATCTCGACTGTCAAGGGGCGACGTTGGAAGGGGACAATAATCTACCCTTTGGCATAATGGTCAATAGCAAAGGCAAACCACTAAAAAACGTCAGCATCAAAAATTGCCATATCCGCAACTTTAGTCGCAGTGGTATCCGTATTACCTCTAATATTCCGGCTAATCAACTTAGCACCGATCACCAGATTAATTATCACCGAACGCCGATGGGGATTCTTATCGACGCGGTAGTGGTGACCGGCAGTGGGCGAGTGGGCATCTATCTTGATGATTACGTGACTGACTCCACTCTCAGTAATTCTACTGTTCAGCAGTCTTATATGTCGGGAATATATCTGGAACACTCATCACGCAACAACCGGATTATTAATAACCGTATAGTGAATAATGGTCATGAGAGTCTGGGGCGGGGCAAGCGAGAAGGATTAGCGGTGGATTCATCCGCCAATAATCTGATAGAGGGGAATCTATTTAAAGGCAATGGTGCGGGTGGTGTGTTTTTGTATAAGAACTGTGGCGAGCATTACAGCAGTGGGAACTCTGTTATCCGCTGGCAGCACAGCGACCACAATATTATCCGCAATAACACCTTTACCGACGAGCAGATCGGTATTTGGCTAGCCTCCCGCCAAAGCAGAGATCTCTCTGGTTTTGATTGTGGTGATAAACCCAAAGATAATTCTGGTCAGTACTTTGCTGACTACGCCGATAACAATGTGCTGGAAGGGAATAAGTTTATTGGCACTCGTGTAGATATTAAAGATGAGGGGGTGGGGAATATGAAATAAATAGTTTAAACTTTTTGGTTTTGCTAACTTATTTTATGGGTGAATTTAAAATACTACCGATAAGATTTTTCAATAATACAATGATTGCTATATGCGTACTGAGTATACAGACAGATATAGTACTTCATACTGTCTGCAACTCACATATTAAAATGCTACAGGGTGTATATTAAATAAAATAGAGTGAGCGGATATACCACAAGCATTAAATTAACTACTAGGGGGGCTGCTAAAATTTATTTACTCAGCAACTTTTGAGAGTATTAGCATCATTTGAGAATTATGAAGCCTTGACCAACTGTCTTGCGGAGCGTTATCAGGGTAATAATGAAGTATTGACGACCAACAGTGAATTGCTTCATCCCATTTGCAACAAAGTTGAGCTAATTCGGCTCTCAAAATCCATTCATCTATACTGTCTGGGAACCTATTTTTAGAATTTTGGATTAAAGTTATTGCTTCTTCTATCATTCCCAACATTCTATAAGAATGTGCTAAACGGTAGTTTGCAATATCATAATTAGTGAGTAATTTTGACCAGACTTTAGCAGAAGCATCCCATTTTTTTAATAAGTAGTTAATTTCTCCTAGTTCAAATAAAAACTCTTGGTTATCGAAAGTTTTAATTGGGAGTTTATCAAGAACCACTGCTGCTTCTGAATTATTTCCTTGTAAGCGCAATCCTTTTATGTAGGTGATGATAAGTTCATCAGATATAGAGACTATATCAATATTTTTATTATTAATTTGTTGGGTTACTTTAATCCATTTCTCTTCTAAGAAAGAAATTTTCGCATTTTCATAATTTAATGCTATTTTATCACCTGGTATTTTTGATGCTAACTCAAGTTTCTTCCTTGCGATGTCATAGTTACCCATTTCTCTATTGCAGCGGGCTAGCATGATATAGCTTTGTAATCTTGAAAAATCACAATTAATAAAATCTACAGAGTTATTTTCTATAAGGTCAATAGTATTTGACCACTCGCCGTGACAGATATAATACCAAGATTTACTGAGCAAAGAATGTTTTTCGCTAGTACCAAAGTTTAGCCTTTTATAAATATGATCAAATTTTGCTGCGTTTGATTGCTCTGCAATAGATTGCAGGAAATAAATAGTGTCTTCATTACTACGGTTGGGTAACATTGCCCAGCATTCGGCGGAAAGTTCCCATTGTTGAAGTTTCATCTGAATGAAAGCATATTCACGAAGTACCGGCTCTGGCCAAATGGATTTATCGTGTCCATAATATTCATTAATTACTTCCAGCGCTAAATTAATATTTCCAAGGTTATTAAGTGAAACTATTTTTTGAACTGTTGCTTCATTTTTTTGCTGCTCATTCCCACTATTTAAAACTAATGACCAGCGAGAAAGCGCAAGATTCCAGTTTTTGCTATTACTTGCATGAGTAGCATATTCAAATAATATATCCACATCTATAAAATCAGTTGGCAAAGGCTTATCCAGCGCTTCAATAGCGTTGAAAACACGCTCGCAGTTATTCCCATCGCGATTTTGGAATGTATCATTGATACGTTTCTTAATTTGTTTCGAGGGTTTTGCTGAATTTTTAAGAAGAATATTTAACTCTAAGAAAAAATCATTCTTGTTAGTGACTACTGGGCCAAATCCATCCTTGCGATAATCATAATATCCTTTGGCATACGTATGGGAGCCTTGGAAAACAGTATCTTCGTCAAACTGATAATAAATTGTTGGTTTAGATTGCACAGCCATATCAAAAGCAACGGAAGAATAGTCTGTAACTAACAATGAAGCCTCATTGAACAACTCTTGCATTCCTTTATTGTCTTGATTACCAACTTTTATAAATTCAGGGATATTAAATTTACTCAGATAAGGCAAGATATTCACATGAGGATAGAAAATTACCTCATAGCCATATTTCAAATAGATCCGATATAAATCAGGTGAATGGAGTAGGTTGTACCAATGCTTTGCATAACAAGAACTCATGAAAAGAGGATTAAGCTCCCTCTCTGAGCCTTCTTTATTTGCTTTTCCGACAATAGAGGATCTCCATGTAGGCATGATCAATATTTTCTTATTACTATTCCAGACTGATTTTAATAATTTATCATGCCTTGGAAAACCGGTAAGAACAACCTCTTTTTTACCAAACTTGTACTGCGAGTTGTTAGAGGTAATAGAGTCAAACTCAGGTTTCGATGCTGTGATAAAACAGTCTATATTCTCTTTTTGATTTAGCCATCCAGAAAGGTCATCTTTAGTTACTCCGTGTTGTAAGAAAATAAAGTGCCTACCGGATAACATTTTTGGTCCAAGGAAATTAGTCACACAATAATCCGCATGAGAACTAATTACTTTTGAGCAACTTTCTAGTGCAGATTTATGTTCCTCACTACCGAAATCAAGTAAAGAAAAATTTTCCTGTTCTAGGCGTGTCCAGTCATGAGAACTAGACCTTAGTACATAGAACATTTTAATTTCGGGATGATTAATTTTAATATGGCGATATAAGTGTTCAGCATTATCATCAGCATGGGTATCACGATCCATTAGTATCCATGAATTTTTATATTTTTCTGATGTTTTATATTTTGGTATTATTGCGTTAAAATGTTTAATAATCGCATCGCCACGGACGCCATCTTTCTCCTGTTTCCCAGAAAGAGATATTCGTGCAGGTTTACCACAAATACTTATTTTTATAACTGACTTTGACTCAAATTTAACCCATAACCTTCTTTCGTTGACGAAATCGTTAGAGAGAAATTTATGTTTTATATTTTTTATAAAAACTGGGATGGTATCAACATCATTGATGGTTACATGTTCAAGTTCATGTTTATCTGTAAAATAGCGTAATTGAGCAAGACCTTTATTTTTGTCATATGACTCTATATATACTATTTGAAATGGAGGTTCACTTTTTTTAAAGCATGATAACATACCAACCTTATGATAGAACCAACACCCTGCAAGTCCGAACTGCATAATGATCTTATCATCGATCATTGAGAAAATATCATATATATTTTTTTCAAACTCTTCAATTTTTTCATTATCTAAAAATGAAAGTTTATACTCATGGTTTATAAATCTTCTTAGATACCAAAAAATATGATATAAAACCTGAAGCTGTAGTGATTCTGGAATAGGTCTACCTGATTGAAGGTAGCGCTGCATTGACTCGATACAGCCTTTTCGTAAAACTATATCGTATAACCCTGGTTTTTCCCATGAGCTATCTAAAGTGGATGTACCATCACTTCTTTTTCGATAATAGTATTTGGCTTTCTTTAAAAATGCTGCATTACCATAATCTAGAGGAAAAAGATATTTTGTTATAAAGTGAGCATCTTCATAGTTAGGTTTTATATCTACATCAAACGATATATTGTTATCCTTGATATTAGACAGTCTAAAAATAGCAGAACTTGCAGATAACTGAATTTGTTTTCCTAAGTTATTTATTGGAACTAACGTTTCCTCTTTTGCAAATCTATATTTTAATGGGTGAGTGTCTTTATATTGATTTGTAGCATCAAAGTAAAATATTAGATTACAACCTATTAAATCTAATTTTTTATTGATATTTTTATTAATGAAAATATCAATTGACGAAAAATAATTTTGATCAATTATATCATCAGGGTCAATGAACGTTACCCATTCTGTATTAGCATGATCTAAACCAAGGTTTCGTGCAGATGCTTGCCCACCATTTTCCTTATATATATAAGTTATATTTAATGGGTATTTTTTTTGCCAGGATTTTATTATTTGTGCTGAGCTATCAGTTGAACCATCATCGACTAAAATTATGTGAATGCTTTTTTTGAAATCCATGTGTTGATTAATAATACTTTTAAAGTATTCATCTAGATATCTTCCGACATTATATACTGCTGAGATTATAGTATATTGATGGGTGCCATTATATTTTTTTAGCATTATTTTTTTTATTTTATTTTCTCGCTTTACTAACATGTCCGAGAAGAATAATTTTGGATTGCGTATTAATTTTTTAAACTTTCTGGTAAGCATTTTATTTCTCTGATTCAAAATGATATTTAAGTTCGGTATTTAATAATGACTTATAGTTTGCAAACGGTGCTTTCTGAGTATTAAAATCATTAGCACAAAATGAATGAGGCATACACCCCTCTTTTTTAGCAATCTTCAATGCCTTAAAACTACTTCTTGCAGCGGTAGACCTAATATTAAAATAGTAGCAAATATCCCGTACTGGAGTGGCCTCACCTTGAATATAGGACATCCAAGGGACGAAGAAAGTCGCGAGATTCATATCATTATTTGTTCTGAATTTATTGGGTAAAAATTTTCTTATTTCATATTCATAAAGCTTCCAACTTTTTTCGAAAATACTCTTCCTGAGTGGGACATAGGTATGAACTAGCGGTGTATCAATTGCTATCTGAAAATCTTTGTCAAAAATTTCTACTGCATTATGCGAGGCTGATAGTGTGGGAGTATCAGTTCCCCTAGCTTGCATGTTGGTTAAGCTTTTTTGGGAGAGAAATAATGAGGCAAGACCATTACCTTTAAAAAAATGCCCAGCAGGCAATGGTCTTGCAACAAACACATCATCGTTGAAGTAAATAAAATGCTCAGCTAACCCTGGAATTTTATGTAAATACGCCTCTATGACATGTGAGTTAAAGGTTGGTAGATAGTGGCTTTCAATTATTTCGCCATGGTCAACTATTTTTATGCGTTCGTCAGTTTGTAGCCATTGAGGGCGTTGGTTATCTGTGACAATATAAATGTGCCGAACCCAAGGTAGGTATAGTTCTACACTTTTAATAGAGTATCGTAATTCATCATGATTACTAAATCTGGCCTTATCTGTTGCGTGTTTACCAAGAGTATTTGAGTCAGTAAGGCTTTTATATTTTTGATAGCGCTGTTGCCACTCGATGTCAGAATCATCGACCCATGTAAAAACGACATCTATAGGAAAATCGATATGAATTAATTTTTCCATTGACAGATCATGACGGATAAGAATTTCTTCTTCAATTTCTGGACAAAAAACTTCATTTCTAATTATAGGGTATTTTTTATTAAAATAGTCACGAAAGAATACCCCAGGACTTTTAAGGAATTTTTTAATTTTTTTCATTTTATTATCTACGATTAAAAATCGTGATTGTCATGCGGATGACATTTATGAGTTGTATCCTGAATGGGGAGTATAGTCAAAACCCTGAGGCTAAATTTACAGGTTGTTTTAATTTATCTTATTTGCTTAAAACTAAAGCAACAAAACTATATCCCTTCATCCACTTTATAAACCGCAATCGCTTCATCTACTGACTCGAAATATTTCACCTGATTATCTCGGCCAATAAATAGCGCGGCATCGCAGAACTCTTTCAGTGAACCGAGGCTATGGGAAACCATAAGAAAGCTTGATTCCTGGTGGCGGGATTTGAACAGGTCTGCACATTTTTGTTTAAAGCGCGCATCCCCTACAGCGGTGACTTCGTCCACCAGATAGTAATCAAACTTAAATGCCATGCTCAGGCCAAAACCCAGGCGGGATTTCATGCCGGAAGAGTAGGTTTTGATTGGCATATCAAAGTATTTGCCGAGTTCGGCGAACTCTTCAACAAAGGCTACTTTCTCTCGTAATTCACGGTCTGTTGCATACAGGCGGGCGACAAACTTAACGTTTTCACGCCCGGTCAAACTCCCTTGGAATCCACCTGCTAGTCCTACTGGCCAGGAGATCGTTTTATCGGTAATAACTTTGCCGCTATCAGGCCGGTCGATACCACCGATGACACGTAATAACGTTGATTTACCTGAACCATTGCGACCAATTAAGGCCACACTTTTATTAGCAGGAAACTCGACATGCAGATTTTTAAAAACATAATGGCGCCCAGCAGGGGTACGATAAGATTTGGTTAGATTTTCAATTCTGATCATGAGGTTAGCATCGCCTCTTCACCGTTACGGTACAACACAAGCCCAACAAACAGACTGACCAACGTACAGAAGGCCAGATAGTATAAGTTGGCACCTTCACTGACATAACCCGGAACGACGGCTTCACGGCATAGCTCAACGACATGGACTAACGGATTCCACAGTAAGTACGGCCAGTAATCCTTTGGAATTGAATGGAGCGGAAACATAATGCAGGAAATAAAGTAGAGCGGTTTTAACAGAATGGGTAGAAACTTCTCGGTTTCGGGGAAGGTTTTTCCTATCACCATAAAACTCAGACCGACGCCGCAGGAGAAAATGATTAGCATTAACCAGACTAGAACCAGCGAAATAAGGTTAATGACTTCAAACTCCTCGCCAAGCAGGCCGACGATCGCCATCAGTAAGATGTAAACTACCGCATAAATTAATGATTCTAAAACAGCGCGGGCAATGATGGTGTCTATCGGCCTTACCGGACGATAGTTAAATAAGCCTTGGTTGGCTTCTATAGCACCAATCGACCGGTTACTGATATTAATGAATACGAAGTAGGGAACAATCCCATTAATCAGAAAAACCGGGAAGGAAATATCTGGCATGGTACGCTGCATAATGTAGCCGAAAATGCCTAGTAGCATGAGCATGTGAGCCATAGGCTCTAGCGCCGCCCAAAGATAACCCAGCCGATACTTGCCAAATCTAGTTTTAATTTCCCTTAGAAACAAAGCGTTAACGGCAGCTTTTTGTACTTCGAAACCACTACGAGCCATCTGTTGTTGTCCAAAAATTTAATCTGGTTTGTCCACGCTACCGCCCCTGATTTACAGCACCCAGTATGCTGAAAGCAAAAATAGATTGTGGAATACCAATATGACGAAAATAACTACGCCAAAAGGATAGAGATATTTATACGTGTATTATAAAAAATAGATAATACTAGGCCAAACATGGTCTGGTATTTTAATATGTATAGCCACACATTACCGTAGGTAATTAGAGGTGTAAAGGTTCTTCAGGCTGTTAGCTTAAATTTAATAAAGTTAATTTGCTATTATTAAGAACAATCTTGTTTTGCGGGAATTGTCTTATAATAATATGGCGGTTATGATTGAATTATATCTGATGCTCTGGTTGGTCATGATTTACTTTGTTGTTGATATAGGCTGCTGTTATTTTTATGTTTCTCTATTTTATCGATAAATAATATCGAGATTGTATTGATTGTTAGTCTATTGAAGGGGATATAGATGATGATTCTAATATCCCCAATCATCTTCACTCCCGCTCTAAAGCCCTGATAGGGTCCATCTCGGCTGCCCGTTTGGCAGGGAAAAAACCAAAAATAATCCCAATCAAACTAGAACATATAAAGGCCATCATGATGGATGTTGTTGAATAAACCATTGAAAAGTTACTACTGAACTGACTGAATATCAGGCCGATTGCTAGCGATAATATTACGCCAAGGCCACCGCCCAATAAGCACACTAATACCGCCTCTATCAAAAACTGCTGCATAATATCGCTGGCACGGGCACCAACCGCCATCCGCACACCTATTTCTTTAGTACGTTCGGTGACCGATACCAACATAATATTCATCACTCCAATACCACCAACGATCAAGGAAATAACCGCAATCATTGATACCAGCAATGTCATGGTTGAGGTGGTCTTCTTAATGGTTTGACGGATACTGTCGGTATTCATCACGAAGAAATCCTGTGTCCCGTGACGTTGAGTGAGCAATTTTGTTACACCCTGTTCAGCATTCGCCAGGTCAATATCATCGTTCACCCGCACGGTAATACTCTTTAGATAAGATTGGCCGAGCATACGTTTCATCGCCGTCGTATAGGGGATCCACACATTGAGGTTCTCGTCGCTACCAAAACCACTTTGTTTCTTGGCCGCCACACCAATCACGCGGCAGGGCAGAGCGCCAAGTAAGATAACTTTTCCGATGGGGTTTTCGCCTTGGGCAAACAGCTTATCGCGGGTGTTTTCATCAATGACTGCCTCTTGCATCAGGCCATCGACGCTAGCGCGGTTAAAGGCCATTCCCTGGTTGATATTGTAGCCACGCACCAGAAAATATTGCTCACCGACCCCATTGACGGTGCCACTGACCGATTTATTACCATAACGTAGCGTGGTGCTGGTCGAAACCGTTGGTGTCACGCTGTGAATATAACCTTGTTGTGCCAGGGCATCCGCATCGGTCGCCCGTAGAGTATGGATTGCCGCTGAGCGCATATCACCAAAATCCTTGCCAGGGAAAATCTCCAGCGTGCTGGTCCCCATCGCGTTGATATTCGCCAAAACCTGTTGTTGCGAACCTTTTCCTAGTGCCACCACCGATACCACCGAGGCAATGCCAATAATAATCCCCAGCATGGTCAGTACGGTGCGCAAACGCTGTGCGGCCATCGCCAGTATTGCCATTTTAAACGCTTCTTGTAGGCGGTCGCGCTGCGCTTTCCACGAGGTGAGTAGTGGTTTACTGGCAATGTCTGGTTCTTGTTCGACGGTTGCTGTACTTACTGATTTTGTCGACTGCATTTGTCGGTCAGCAATGACCTCGCCATCTCTCAATTCAATAATTCGCTGCGCATGTTCTGCAATCGACATATCGTGGGTGACAATTACCACGGTGTGGCCTTGCTGGTGTAAGTCTTTCAGGATATTTAAGACTTCATTACCACTGTGAGTATCAAGTGCTCCGGTGGGCTCGTCGGCCAGAATAACTTCCCCGCCGTTCATTAGTGCTCTGGCAATACTGACCCGCTGCTGCTGCCCCCCGGAAAGCTGGCTTGGGCGATAATCCAGCCGCTCGGCCAGACCGAGGCGAGACAACAGGCTGGCGGCTCGCTTTTGACGTTCCTCGCGATTGATACCGGCGTAAATTGCCGGAATTTCCACATTCTCCCGCGCACTCAAATCATTTAGCAGATGGTAGCGCTGAAAGATAAAGCCAAAATGTTCACGGCGCAGTTCGGCGAGCGCATCACGGTCCAAATGTTGTGGGATCCGGCCAGCGACCAGATATTCGCCTGCGCTGGGTTTATCCAGACAACCGAGAATATTCATTAGCGTTGATTTACCGGAGCCTGATGCGCCAACAATCGCCACCATTTCTCCGCTGTAAATAGTTAGATTGATATTTTTCAGCACTTGAACCGTCTGTTCGCCATTAATAAATTCACGGCTGACATTATCAAGCTGAAGTAAGATCTTACTGTGGTTGAGGTCTGGCATCAGTTACATCCCCATCGGTGGCCCCATACGTTGGGCCTTATTGTTGGCGGTGGTACTGCTGCCTTGGCTGACGATCACCTGTTCTCCGGCTTGCAGGCCTGAGAGGATCTGTGCATCAACATTGTTATTTAGCCCAACGGTCACTTCACGCCAACCGATGTTGCCGTTGTTGCTCACCACTTGGACCTGATACTTTCCTTTTACGTTGTTTAATGCGGTTGCGGGGATAACGATGGCGTTCTCGGCTTTGTTGAGCACGATGTAGACCTGCGCGGTCATTGAAATTCGTAACGCGCCATTTGGGTTAGCAACATCAAACAGGCCGTTATAATAAATGGCAGTGCTACTGGAGCTGGAGCTGCTACTTGAGCTGGATGAGGTGGTGGTGGTTTCATCGTTGATCGAATCAGGCGCCGGTTCTATTGCCCGCAGCGTGGCACTGAATCGTTCTTCCGGCTCACCTAAAATAGTGAAGTAAACCGGCATACCGGCTTTAACTTTCACCACGTCAGCCTCAGAAATTTGTGCTTCTATCGTCATGGTGTCGAGCTGAGCGACTTTGATAATCGTTGGCGCACTTTGTACTGCGTTGACGGTTTGCCCCTCTTCAACCGGGATTGCCACCACTGTACCTGTGATGGGTGAGCTGATTTTAGTGTACCCAAGATTGAGTTTGGCGGTACTGACGGCAATTTCCGCCTGTGCAATCTGGGCATCGAGCGCAGTAATTTCCGCCTGAGTGCTTTCTAATGTGGCTTTGGCGCTATCAAAATCAGCGCGTACGCCGAGACCTTTGGCCAAAATTTGCTGCTGCCGTTGGTAGGTCAATAGGTTGTTTTTCTGTGTTGCCACTTTCGCCGCTCGTTGGGCGAGCACATTTTTCAGCGCTTCTTCGGCATCTTTCAGGGTATTTTGCTGAGTCAGGTCATCAATTTCAGCCACTAACTGGCCTTTCTCAACCTGCTGTCCTAGGGTGACATGGAGCGCTTTGATTTGCCCTGAAACCTGAGCCCCAACAGTGACTTGTTTTTGTGCCTTGATGGTGCCATCAGCCAAGACAGTTTGTTCCAGAGTGCGAGTTTCGGCGGCGGCGGTGATGTAAGCGGGTTTATCCGCCGGTGAAATCAATCTGAATAGCAGCACGCCGCCCGCTATCAGCAGCAGTACAGCCAGCCCGATAAAGCGTCGTTTCGACCTTGTAACCTGTTGCATAATCAATCAAAGATCCTTGAACCACAATGAAGAGAACGGTGAAACCAAATGCAGGGGGATAATTTACCGCCAACACCGATGAGTGTGAGTTAAGTGAGATTCAAGAATATGTAAGGATTGAGTAAAACCGGCTGCGCGCGAGTCAAATAGGCATGAAAATAGCCGAAATCAGGCAGGAGAGTTAAAAATGAAGATTTTGTTAGTCGATGATGATGTGGAACTGGGCACTATGCTGAGAGAATACCTGAGCGGTGAGGGCTTTAATGCCGAATTGGTATTAACCGGTAAAGCGGGTATTGCCGCAGCCTTATCTGGAGACTATACCGCCTTGATCCTCGATATTATGTTGCCTGATATGAGTGGTATTGATGTTTTGCGGCAAGTGCGTAAAAAAAGTCGCTTACCGATCATTATGTTAACCGCTAAAGGGGATAATATTGACCGGGTTATCGGTCTGGAAATGGGGGCAGATGACTATATGCCTAAACCCTGTTATCCCCGCGAGCTAGTCGCCCGCTTGCGCGCAGTATTGCGCCGCTTTGATGAACATCCTGAGGTGCCGTCAGCCGATGACAGTATCATCAGCCATGGCGACCTCACACTCAACCCGTCAACGCGCAGCAGTGAATGGCAGGGTAAACCGTTTGATCTGACTGCATCGGAATTTAACTTGTTGGAACTGCTGTTGCGTTCACCAGAGCGGGTGGTTACCAAAGATGAGTTATCCGATAAAGGATTAGGCCGACCACGGGAAGCCTATGACCGCAGTGTTGATGTGCATATCAGCAATATACGTCAAAAACTTGCAGCCCTGCCGGGGAACAATCTGAATATTGAAACGGTACGTAGTATTGGTTATCGCATCAGATAATAGCCTTGGGTGGAGTGAGATTGCTTATGCGCGGACGGTTGTTTTGGAAAATCCTGCTGGGTTTTTGGTTTACCTTTATTTTAATGACCCAGATGCTGTGGCTGGTGTTCTCCTTTTATGGCAATCGCCATGAACCCCCTGAGCGTGAAATGGTGCGGCAAATTGCCAAATTACAGGTTGCCTCGGCGGCGTCGGTATTACATTCCGGTGGTTTGCCTGCGCTAAGTACCATGACAGCTAACTGGTCGGAGGCTGATAAAGCCCATTTTTCTGTATTACCGGTGGCGGCGCTGCCACCGCTGACTGAAGAGGCGCTTACCGGGAAATCGATTCCCCAAGGCGGTGAACCTGAGTTTTATCGTCGTGAGGTTACCACTTGGGCCCAAGGCCCTGATGGACAAAACTATCGTGTCAGTTACGACATCGATGGCTTGCGCCCCGTTAATCAGCAGGGTGGCCCCGATGAAAAGCGCCATGAAATACTGAATATTCCTATCCCTATGATTTGGATGGGCGTATTAGGCGGTTTGTTCTTTAGCGCGTTATTAGCCTGGAATCTAACGCGGCCGATGCGCCAGTTGCGTGCCGGTTTTGAACGGGTGGCACAGGGGGATTTGTCGGTACGATTGCTGCCGGTAATGCGGCGGCGTCATGATGAGCTGACTGAAGTTGCGCGTGACTTTGACTCAATGGCCGAACGGCTCGAAGCTCTAGTCAGTGCGCGGGAACAACTACTGCATGATGTGTCCCATGAGTTGCGTTCCCCGCTGGCGCGTTTGCAACTGGCGATTGGCTTAGCGCACCAGAATCCTGGCAATGTTGAAAGCTCATTACAGCGTATTGAGCATGAATCGGAACGGTTGGATAAGATGATTGGTGAGTTGCTGGCACTTTCACGAGCTGAAAACCACGATCTTGCTGACGATGACGAGTATTTCGATTTGCATGAGCTGGTCAAAGTGGTGGTAAATGATGCGCGCTTTGAGGCGCAGGTGCCGGGCGTTGAGATCTTGCTACAGGTGTTGCCCCCTATCGAGTACACCGTCAGAGGTAATGCTGAATTGATGCGACGGGCTATTGATAACATTGTCCGCAATGCGCTGCGTTTCTCCGTTCATGGGCAACAGGTAAAAGTGACACTTTCATTGGTGGATAAGAGTTATCAGATTCAGGTTGCTGACCAAGGGCCAGGCGTTGAAGAGAGCAAGTTATCCAGTATTTTTGACCCCTTTGTGCGCGTTAAGTCGGCGATGTCTGGCAAAGGTTATGGTTTGGGATTGGCCATTACGCGTAAGGTGATTCAGGCCCATGGCGGGCAGGTTGAAGCACGCAATGGTGAGCAGGGGGGATTGGTGATTACACTACGGATTCCACGTTGGCTTGCAGTGGAGTAGTTTGACAGTAACGGTAATAGCAGAAAACAAAAACGGCACCCTTAGGCGCCGTTTTTTTATTCGTATGAGATTACTTCTTGATACGAATAATTGGTGTTTCACCAACGGTGACACTACCGGACAACTTAATCAGTTCTTTGATCTCGTCCATGTTGGAGATAACAACCGGCGTCAATGTAGACTTGGCTTTCTCTTCCAGCAGGGCCAGATTGAACTCAATAACCACATCACCTTTCTTGACGCGCTGGCCTTCTTCAGCGATGCGTTTGAAGCCTTCGCCTTTCAGTTCAACAGTGTCAATACCGAAGTGGACGAACAGCTCAATGCCGCTGTCTGATTCGATAGAAAAAGCATGGTTAGTCTCGAAAATTTTACCGATGGTGCCATCAACAGGAGCAACCATTTTATTGCCTGAAGGCTTGATAGCAATACCATCACCAACGATTTTCTCTGCAAAAACAACATCAGGAACATCTTCAATGTTGACGATTTCACCAGACAATGGCGCAACGATTTCAATAGTACCACTGTCTTTTTTGTCATCTGAAACCAGTGATTTCAGTTTATCGAACAAACCCATGATCTTCTCCTAAGTATTTATATCGGGCAGCGTTCCAGTATCGTGGAATTAGCAGAGTGTTTTTTCTTCGATGAATGTGGTAATCAAATCCATCAATTCCTTCGCTGTTGGTTGAGCTAATGCCTGCTCTGCCAACACCTTCACATCTTCGAAATTCGTATTACGGATAATTTTCTTGATGCGTGGGATCGAAATCGCACTCATGCTGAACTCATCCAGCCCCATGCCCAATAGCAACAGTGTAGCACGTTCATCACCAGCAAGTTCACCGCACATACCGGTCCACTTACCTTCAGCGTGAGATGCATCAATAACCTGTTTGATCAGGCCCAATACCGATGGCGACATTGGATTATAGAGATGAGAAATCAGCTCATTGCCACGATCTACTGCCAGAGTATACTGAGTTAGATCGTTTGTCCCAATACTAAAGAAGTCAACTTCCTTAGCTAAATGGCGAGCGATAACCGCCGCCGCAGGTGTTTCAACCATTACACCGACCTCGATAGTTTCATCGAAGGCCTTGTTTTCTACACGTAATTGGCCTTTCAGCAGTTCAAGTTCTGCTTTCAGTTCACGTACTTCTTCAACCGAAATAATCATCGGGAACATAATACGTAATTTGCCAAATGCTGAGGCTCGCAAGATTGCACGCAGCTGTGCGTGCAGAATTTCTTTGCGATCCATAGCAATACGGATAGCGCGCCAGCCCAGGAATGGGTTCTCTTCTTTCGGCAGGTTCATATACGGCAAATCTTTATCGCCGCCGATGTCCATGGTACGGACGATAACAGCCTGAGAGCCCATCGCTTCAGCAACGGCTTTATATGCCTGGAACTGCTCTTCTTCTGTAGGCAAAGAATCGCGGTCCATAAACAGGAATTCGGTACGATACAGACCAACACCTTCAGCGCCATTACGTTCAGCACCGGCGATATCACGCACAGTACCGATGTTGGCAACCACTTCAACCTGATGGCCATCAAGGGTGATAGCAGGCAGGTCTTTTAATTTGGCCAGATCATTTTTCTCGGTGATGTATTGAGTATTCACCGCTTTCAACTGCTCAATAATATCGGCAGTTGGGTTTAAATAGACTTTGTTGTTTACTGCATCAAGGATCAAATAGTCGCCATTCTGGACTTGTTTGGTCACATCGGAGGTGCCGACGATAGCAGGGAGTTCCAACGAACGAGCCATAATCGAAGTGTGAGAGGTACGGCCACCTAAATCGGTGATAAACCCTAACACTTTATCCAGATTAAGCTGTGCGGTTTCTGATGGCGTCAAATCGGTGGCAACCAGAATAACTTCATCCTGAATGGCACTCAGATCAACAATGGTCAGACCGAGAATGTTCTTCAGCAGGCGTTTACCGATATCACGCACGTCAGCCGCACGTTCTTTCAGGTATTCGTCATCCAGTTCTTCCAGGGCTTTTGCCTGCCCCTCAATCACTGAATAAGCGGCTGCATCAGCAGAGGCATGCTCATCTTTGATGAGGGCTATGATTTCCTGCTCAAGCTCTTCGTCTTCCAACAGCATGATATGCCCTTCGAAGATGGCAGCTTTCTCTTCGCCGAGGCTTGCTTCAGCTTTGGTCTTAATCGCTTCTAACTGCTCAGACGCTTTGGCCCGCCCAGATTTGAAACGTTCGACTTCCTGCTCCACTTGGTCAGCAGAGATCTTTTTCCGGTTGATGACAATCTCATCTTCTTTCAGCAAAAGTGCTTTACCAAAAGCGATACCCGGTGATACTAAAATGCCTGAAATCATAACCCTACCTTACTCTTGACTGGTGTTAACTAAAAAAGCGTGCGTGATTACTCAAGCTCAGCCATCAGTTTTACCAGATGCTCAACAGCTTTCTTCTCATCTTCACCAACAGCCGAGATCGTAACAACAGTACCTTGGGTCAGGCCCAGAGTTTGTAGTTTAAACAGGCTCTTGGCGCTGGCGCTTTTACCGTTAGAGATCACAGTAATTTCAGACGCAAAGCCTTTTGCTTCTTTTACGAACTGGGCAGCCGGGCGGGTATGCAGACCATTTGGTGCAGTAATAGTAACTTCTTGCTGGAACATTGTATTTCCCCAACTTATTGGATTTATGTTGTGGAGCTAAAGTTTAGTGTAGAACCCAAACTTTAGCCTGTATTGGTGCGCGTATAACAAGACCATCTGACTTGCGCATGACTATGCCTCAACCACCGGCAAGTCACAAAGACAGTTTCTGATGCAACCTGAATTCAGGTCTAAAATCGACACTGTCGTATCTAAGAATAATGCTCTCTTTGCGTTATGTCTTCAATCCACGTTCGGTGATGACATTTTTTGTCGCATTGCATAATTGTTAAATCGATTCAGCCAGAGATTCACTCAAGATACGATTAATTTCGCGTATCAAAATAATTGACCGGTTAAATACTAAACCCAGAGGGTAAAATCAATCTTTATGTAGTAAAAACTTTGAAGTGCGCCACAAAAAAAGCACCCATGAGGGTGCTTTTTTAGCATTTAGTGCGACAGCCTGACTACTGTTGCAGCTCTTGCTCAGTGAACAAATCTGCAAACAATGCTGTGCTTAAATAACGCTCACCCGAGGAGGGAAGAATAACCACAATTGTTTTGTCAGTAAAGCCATCTTCTTCGGAAAGTTTGACTGCTGCCGCAACTGCTGCACCGGAAGAAATACCGGCCAAAATACCTTCTTCGTCCATCAAACGGCGAGCCATTGAGATAGCTTCATCATTGGTTACCAACGCTACGCGGTCAACCAAACTCAGATCGAGGTTGCCGGGAATAAAGCCAGCACCGATACCTTGGATTTTATGTGGGCCGGGTTTGATTTCCTGTCCAGCCAACGCTTGCGTGATAACCGGGGAGTCAGTCGGTTCAACCGCCACAGTGATAATCGCTTTGCCTTTGGTATTTTTAATGTAGCGGCTAACACCGGTCAGGGTACCACCGGTACCGACACCTGCGATAAAGACGTCCACTTCACCATCGGTATCTTCCCAAATTTCCGGGCCGGTGGTTTGCTCATGAATTTCCGGATTCGCTGGATTACTGAATTGCTGCAAAATCAGGTAACGGTCAGGGTCAGTTGCTTGAATCTCTTCCGCTTTAGCAATGGCTCCTTTCATCCCTTTGGCCCCTTCGGTCAGGACCAGATTAGCGCCGAGCGCTTTTAGTAGCTTACGGCGCTCAATGCTCATGGTTTCTGGCATGGTAAGGGTTAATTTATAACCGCGAGCGGCGGCAACAAATGCCAAAGCAATGCCGGTATTACCGCTGGTAGGTTCTACCAGCTCTTTGCCTGCGGTCAGAATGCCGCGCTTTTCGGCATCCCAAATCATATTGGAACCGATACGGCATTTAACGCTGAAACTTGGATTGCGTGATTCAACCTTCGCCAAAATGCGCCCGTTACCGATACGGTTCAGACGAACCAGCGGCGTATGGCCGATTGTTAAAGAGTTGTCTTCATATATCTTGCTCATAGCCCGTCCTTTAACTCTATGAAAATGTAGGAAACGTTCAAAGCATACGCTAACAGTATGGCTATGGAAGTAAGTAATTAGTATATCGATATGTTATTAGGAAATAAGTTTTAATCCCAATAGCTTTAAGGGCGTGGCTGGCACGCCCAAAGGAGATTAACGAGGTGGTTGAGTAAACTGGTCGCGGTAACGATCTACCCACATTGCGGTGGCTCCGCAAACGGCAACCGGCAGAATCACCAGATTAAGGAATGGGATCATAGTAAACAAGCTCACCAGTGCACCAAATTGCAAGTTATCGACTTTATTTTGTCGCAATGCACTGCGCATCTGCTGGAAACTCACTTTATGGTTATCAAAGGGATAATCGCAATATTGAATTGATAGCATCCAGGCACTGAATAAGAACCACAATACCGGCGCAACGGTCTGACCAATGCCAGGGATAAAGTAGAGCAGCAGTAGCCCTAATGCCCGGGGCAGGTAGTAAGCCAGTTTTTGCCACTCGCGCGCCATGATGCGCGGCAAATCTTTAACTATTCCCCATATACCGGTGTCTGGCAGTGGTTTACCCGTCAGACTGGCCTCCAGTTGCTCAGCCAGCAAGCCGCTAAAGGGGGCTGCAATAATATTGGCCAGGGTACTGAACAGGTAACTGAATACCAGTAGCACCGAGATAACCATTACTGGCCACAACAAATAACTCAGCCACTGTAACCAGTCGGGAACATGGTTCATCAATTGTGGAACCCAATCACCTATACGGTTGAATAACCACCAGAAAGCGCCCCCCATCAGCAGAATATTTACCAGTAAGGGCAAAATAACAAATCGCCGGATACCCGGACGGGAAATTAATTGCCATCCTTGGGCGAAATAATGGACACCACTCACCTTTTTTACCGCTTTTTGCGTATACGCCATGCCATTCAGTTCTCTGTAAGTCTATTGACCCACGTATCATATCGGTATGATTTCCCACTGCATAGTCACATATTGTGCAAAAAACGAGCGAAACATCTAGCATAATCATCTTTCTTCGAAGAAAATTGAGCACGGACTTGCACTTGTGTTCGTTGGCAAATAGAGTTAAAGGGTGAATGTTTGCCGCGGTGGCAATGTATTGGAACAACAGAGATAGTAATGATGCAGGATTTGCGTCTGATATTAATCGTTGTTGGCGCGATCGCCATAATAGCGTTGTTATTGCATGGTTTATGGACCAGCCGTAAAGAACGCTCTTCACTTTTTCGCGATCGCCCAGTTAAACGTCCGAAACAAGAACGTGTTGAAACCCCGATCGAGAGTCTCGATGAAGGGGTAGGAGAAGTGCGCGTCCGCACTGCTCATCCACAGGAGAAGCCTTCGTTTAGTCATATTGATGACGACGACGAAGACATGCCGGTTATTCAGCATACTGATACCAAACCGGCTCAGGTCAAGACGGAACCTCGTCACAAGCCTTTTGCTTCAGTGCCAACAGACTATGACGACCCTCTTTTGGGTGGGCTATCGGCTGAGCAACCACCGCATGCATCACAGCGTGATCCTTTGCTTGGATCGGTTGAAGAGTCGTATTCGCAACCGCGACACGCAGAGCCACAGCATGTGGCAGAACCTGCACCTCGTGTGGCACCACAACATGTGGAATCACAACCAGAGCCTGTCGCTCCGGCAGCAGAGGTGAAACCACAGAAACTGAAAGAGACCGTTTTGGTGCTGCATGTTGCTGCGCATCATGGTGGCGCTCTTGGCGGCGAGTTGCTGCTACAGAGTGTTCTTCAGTCTGGTTTCCAGTTTGGTGAGATGGGTATTTTCCATCGTCATCTTAGCCCGGCAGGCAGTGGCCCAGTATTATTCAGTTTGGCGAATATGGTAAAACCGGGTTCTTTCGACCCTGATACCATGTCTGATTTTTCAACGCCGGGTGTCTCAATGTTTATGATGGTGCCGTCTTATGGTGATGCCAATCAGAACTTTAAATTAATGCTGCAATCAGCCCAACGCATTGCTGATGATGTCGGTGGTGTAGTGTTGGATGATGATCGCCGCATGATGACCCCGCAGAAGCTGGAAACGTATAAGGCGCGTATCCGTGAAGTGCTGGATGCAAACGCTAGCGCCTGATAACGTTACCTCGCAATGAATCGAATTAACCCGAACCCCCGCATGCCGGGGGTTTTTTATCTTTGATGGTGAGCCATGGAATCGATAATTCAGCAAATTAATCAACTAAGAACCTCATTGCGCCATCACGAACATCTTTATCATGTGTTGGATGCCCCTGAGATCCCTGATGCTGAATATGACCGTTTGATGCAGCAATTACGTTCCCTGGAAGCACAACATCCTGAATTGATTACTCATGATTCACCGACACAGCGGGTTGGTGCTGCGCCGCTTGATGCATTTGAACAGGTTAGACACGAAGTGCCGATGTTATCTCTTGATAACGTTTTCGATGAAGAGAGCTACCTGGCTTTTGACAAACGGGTGCATGACCGGCTGAAAACCGCTGAACCGTTGACCTTCTGCTGTGAGCTGAAGCTCGATGGCCTGGCGGTCAGCCTATTGTATGAGAATGGTGAGTTAGTTAGAGCTGCTACCCGTGGTGACGGTACCACGGGTGAAAATATTACCGCGAATGTGCGTACCATCCGTGCCATTCCACTGCGCCTGCATGGGGAGAATATCCCACAGCGGGTGGAAGTTCGCGGTGAAGTCTTTATGCCACAAGCGGGTTTTGAGCAACTTAACGAAGAGGCGCGTCGCAAAGGCGGTAAAATTTTTGCCAATCCACGCAATGCTGCTGCCGGATCGTTACGTCAGCTCGACCCCCGCATCACCGCCAAACGGCCATTAATGTTCTTCTGTTATGGTGTGGGTTTACTCGATGGCGGTGAGCTTGCGCGCAGTCATATTCAGCGCCTGATGCAATTTAAAGCCTGGGGTCTGCCGGTCAGTAATCGAGTGAAGTTATGCACCGGTAGTGATGAGGTCATTGCCTTCTATCGTCAGGTAGAACAGGACCGTGCCAGTTTGGGGTTTGATATTGATGGCGTGGTTATCAAGGTTGATTCACTCGACTTGCAAGAAAGATTGGGGTTTGTAGCACGCGCTCCCCGTTGGGCTACGGCGTTTAAATTTCAGGCGCAGGAACAGATAACTCAAGTTCGCGACGTGGAGTTTCAGGTGGGGCGCACCGGTGCTATCACCCCGGTCGCACGTCTGGAACCGGTGCAGGTGGCTGGCGTGGTTGTCAGTAATGCGACACTGCATAACGCCGATGAAATTGAGCGTCTTGGTATACGCATTGGTGATACCGTTATTATTCGCCGCGCTGGAGATGTGATCCCGCAAGTGGTTGGTGTGGTGATGGAACAACGCCCGCAGGATGCCAAAGAGATAGTTTTCCCGGAGCACTGCCCGGTATGTGGTTCTGATATCGAGCGGGTAGAAGGTGAGGCGGTTGCCCGCTGCACCGGTGGTCTGTTCTGCGCAGCGCAGCGTAAAGAGGCGTTGAAGCATTTTGTTTCCCGCCGGGCGTTGGATGTGGACGGAATGGGTGACAAGATTATCGAGCAACTGGTAGAGAAACAGTATGTCGAGAACCCGGCTGATTTATTTGAGTTGACCGCTGGCAAACTGACCGGTTTAGATCGGATGGGGCCAAAGTCGGCACAAAATCTGATTGCGGCGTTAGAGAAAGCGAAACAAACAACCTTCGCCCGCTTCCTCTATGCCTTGGGTATTCGTGAAGTCGGCGAGGCGACTGCGGCTAATTTAGCGGCTCACTTCTGTAATCTGGAGAATCTGCGCGCGGCAGATATCGAAGCATTAAAAAGTGTGCCGGATGTAGGGGAAGTGGTGGCCAGGCATGTGCGGAATTTCCTCGGTGAAGAACACAATCAGAAAGTGATCGAGGCGCTAGAGCAAGTGATCAGTTGGCCTGAGCCACAGCAAATTGTTGCTGAAGAGATTGATAGCCCCTTTGCTGGGAAAACAGTGGTGTTGACGGGTTCACTGACCATTCTCTCACGGGACGAAGCGAAAGATCGTCTGGCTGCTTTAGGTGCCAAAGTGAGTGGCAGTGTTTCCAAAAAAACGGATCTGGTTATTGCTGGTGAGGCGGCTGGCTCAAAACTGGCGAAAGCGCAGGAGCTTGGGATTACAGTCATTGATGAAGCGGAAATGATTCGTCTGCTGGGTGAATAGTGGTAACGCCAGAGGGCTGTATGGAAAAAGAGAATTTGATTGAGATTGCCAATACCCGGATGCCGTTTGGTAAATACCAAGGGCGGGTATTAATCGACTTACCTGAAGAGTACCTGCTCTGGTTCGCCCGCAAAGGGGAATTCCCACCAGGCAAGTTAGGTATGTTGATGGAGCTGACGCTGACCATTAAAATCGAGGGATTGGATGGTTTGGTAAAACCCCTCAAGCGTGGTTGATTTTACTTTCTAAAACAGGGCGATAGCCGTTATGTTGCCATCGCCCTATCACTGTTTAACCGAATATCAATGTTATTAAATATAAACGTCAATCTGGTTCTGTGCGGAAGGGCGGTTTACTCCATCACCGGCGGGCGCAGTTGCCGCATTGTTGTCACCTTCTTTGGTTTTATCCGCTTCCTTGGCCTGAATACGGGCAAGCTCAGCTTGCAGCGCTGCAATTTGACTCTGAATCTGTTGCTGCTGCTTTTGTAATTCATCTGCAGTCAAACCGGAATCTTTTAAGGTACTTAATTTTTCGGTCAGTTTTTGGATCTGCTGATTAATGGATTTAATTTGTGCCGCCGCACTGCTGTCAGAAGAGCTACTGCTGCTCACTGACACGGATGCTGCAGAGATAGTATTCGACATCATTATTCCTTAGTAAAACCTGGATGGAGTAATGCTTATCGACGGGAGGATATTAACCTTTAACTTTTGAGGGCTGCTTTACACAATCTTATCACTTGCTTATCACTTGGTTGTTTTTTTAAACGCTACCACACGGTTCTGAAACGTTAAATTACCAAACGTAGTTCAGGCCAATGTTGCAGCCAACCTTTGCTATTTACCCGTTGGTAGTAGGTATCGACCTCACCGTTTTTCGGGTTCAAGGTGATCGTTCGGGTAAACAGTGCGCCCAAACCCAGTGGAGCCACCAGCTCAATATCGCCGCTCGCATTGAGCCTGGCACCGATTGCTGTTTCTACTTCAACCCAGTAGCTAATAGCATCGTCGGTACTGGTATAAGGTTGGCGACCCCTATACAGGTGCATTCTGGCTTGATTTTTTACTGACCAGGGGAAGGAGAGATGCTGAGCCGCACTCTTTTGCTGTAGCTGCGCTTCTCGCTGTAAGTCATGCTGCTCGTGGGCATGTTGCTTATCGAAATAGACTAAATCGATATCATTGAGCGCGGTCGCTAACGGGTACCCGTGCAATTGATCCCACACCAGATTACGCACAAATCCTGCCGCCAGACACCACTGCTTTAACCCGAGCTCTCGGGCAATCGACAAAGCCTGCATACGATGAGGGTCAGCCTGTAGCCATTGAATGATTTGTTGCTGCTGATTCATGCCTATTTCCACCGTAATCAATACCTTTGATTAGTTCGCAGGATAACAGAGATAAATGACAAAGAGTGAGGGAGGCTTGCGCGAGAAAGCAAAAAACCGGCCATAAGCCGGTTTTTTAAAGAGTGGTGGAGCTAGACGGGATCGAACCGTCGACCTCTTGCATGCCATGCAAGCGCTCTCCCAGCTGAGCTATAGCCCCACAAATGTGGTTGTTCGTACTGACTTATCTATGATGCCACCCTTTTCTGGCCTGATGATGCAATCAAACAAGAAAATTTGGTGGAGCTAGACGGGATCGAACCGTCGACCTCTTGCATGCCATGCAAGCGCTCTCCCAGCTGAGCTATAGCCCCAATGTGCACATAATAAATCGTGTGAACGGGGCGCATGATATGAAACCACTGAAACAGTGTCAACGGCTAATTCGATTTCTCGCGTTAAGCGCTGAAAAAGCCGCCAAATCAGCGGGTAAATAGCATTAAATATTAAATGTCGCTCACACTATCTAACGAATAATAATAAAAAGGCGGCCTGAATAGCCGCCTGATTGAACGCACAATAACCGTATTATTGTTGTGCTTCGCGCTCGCTGATAAAGGCTAATGCTTTATCAATACGTGCCAGTGAGCGTGCCTGACCGATAGCATGGACAGTGACATCCATTCCTGGCGATTGACCCGCACCAGTGACTGCGACACGCAGCGGCATCCCCACTTTACCCATACCTACACCTAACTCATCAGCCGTGCCCTGAATCGCGTTGTGAACGTTTTCAGTGGTCCAGGCGTTGATGGCGGCGAGTTTGGCTTTAACTGCTTCAAGTGGCTGGCGGGCCACTGGGCGCAAATGTTTTTTAGCCGCATCAGCATCGAACTCGTCAAACTCTTCGTAAAAGTAACGGCAGGACTCGGCCATCTCTTTCAGCGTTTTGCAGCGCTCACCTAGCAGTTTTACGATTTCAACTAACTCAGGGCCATTACGGGTATCAAGCCCCAGTTGTTCAACATGCCATGACAGGTGAACAGCAACATGCTCTGGTGGCAGGCTATTGATATAGTGATGATTCAACCACTGTAATTTTTCAGTATTGAATGCACTGGCTGACTTACTGACTGCATCGAGGGTAAACAGCTCGGTCATCTCGGCCACAGAGAAAATCTCCTGATCACCATGAGACCAACCCAAACGCACCAAATAGTTCAGTAGTGCCTCTGGCAGATAGCCGTCATCGCGGTATTGCATAACACCAACAGCCCCGTGGCGTTTCGACAGTTTTTTACCGTCATCACCCAGAATCATTGATACATGAGCATACTCAGGCACTGGCGCGCCTAATGCTTTCAGAATATTAATCTGGCGCGGTGTATTGTTGATATGGTCTTCACCACGGATAACATGGGTGATTTCCATATCCCAGTCATCGATGACGACACAGAAGTTATAGGTTGGTGAACCATCGGTACGGCGGATGATTAAGTCATCCAGTTCCTGATTGCTGAATTCAATAGGGCCACGGATTTTGTCGTCGAAAATGACTGAACCTTCCTGCGGGTTGCGAAAACGTACCACTGATGGCTCATCAGCGCCATGAGTGCACTGGCTATCGCGGCAACGACCATCGTAGCGAGGTTTCTCGCCATTGGCCATTTGGGTTTCACGCAACTCTTCCAGGCGCTCTTTAGAACAATAGCAGCGATAAGCGGTGCCCTTTTCCAACATTTGGTCAATCACCGCATTGTAGCGATCGAACCGTTTGGTTTGAAAATACGGGCCTTCATCCCAATCCAGATTCAACCAGTTCATACCGTCCATAATAGCGTCGATGGCTTCCTGAGTTGAGCGCTCAAGATCGGTATCTTCAATGCGCAGAACAAATTCACCACCTAAATGACGGGTGAACAGCCAGGAATACAATGCGGTGCGTGCGCCACCTACATGGAGATAGCCGGTAGGACTGGGTGCAAAACGGGTTTTGATCTTCATTGGAATCGATGCCTTATTACGCTACGCCGGTCAGCAAAAGCTGACAGTTGCTCGAAATTTGAAAAAGTAGGCGACATTCTACCACCCTGTAGTAATTCCTCAACGATGTTACCGGTATGCAATTGATGATATCCCTGTCATCTTTCAAATTGCAGGTGTGTTGGCCGCACTCACTCACCCGAATCACATCCTTGGGTAAGCTCATCGGGTTCATTTGTTTGCCGCCGTCCTGCACCTTGAAATATTTTGGGGATCATTTAATAAAGGTTCATAGCGGCGATAAATATCGCATCCTGTTTAAATTTGCGGCGAACGATTGTTTTCGTTTTAAAAACCGTTGACTCACTTCGAACTATCCCTATAATGCGACTCCAACAACACGGCGGGGCGATTAGCTCAGTTGGTAGAGCATCTCCTTTACACGGAGGGGGTCATCAGTTCGAATCTGGTATCGCCCACCAAACTCGACGTGTTATGCAATAAATGAGATAGATGAGGGCGATTAGCTCAGTTGGTAGAGCATCTCCTTTACACGGAGGGGGTCATCAGTTCGAATCTGGTATCGCCCACCACTCATCACTCATTGTTAAAAGTATTAAGATTCAAGGTAGTAGAAGTGGGCGATTAGCTCAGTTGGTAGAGCATCTCCTTTACACGGAGGGGGTCATCAGTTCGAATCTGGTATCGCCCACCACTTCTTTTACTTCGTATTACCATATAATGGGTCGTTAGCTCAGTTGGCAGAATAGTTACTTTTAATCAATTGGTTAAAGGTTCGAGCCGAGCGAAGCGAGACAGCAACGCGTAAGCGTTGACCCGAAGGGCGAATCCGCAGGATGAGTAATCCCGCATGACTCGTGTTAAAAATGTCGAATAAATCTATATAATGGGTCGTTAGCTCAGTTGGTAGAGCAGTTGACTTTTAATCAATTGGTCGCAGGTTCGAATCCCGCACGACCCACCATTATATCAAGTACCGTATTAACTTCCCCAGATTTAAAAACTCAAAAACTACACGAAATCGTGTGGGTGAGACCCTGCGTTCAGGTTCGAGCCGAGCGAAGCGAGACAGCAACGCGGGAGCGTTGACCCGAAGGGCGAGGTCAGAGACCGAGTAATCCCGCACGACCCACCATTATATTTACTACCTGACTTAGAACGTCATCTATTGCTTATTAACGGGCATATCACATCAGTCGCGGCATTAAACTTACCCACTAAAGTTGTCCAGCCTTTGATTACTCAAAGAGTCATCATCCGTGTAAATAGTCCGGGTATGAATCGCAGGTATAAAAAAAGGCGCCGTAGCGCCTCTTTAGAGATTTTTTTCTGATACTTAGAGTACCAGGCCCGCAATAGAGGCGGACAGCACACTGACCAGCGTAGAGCCGTATAACAGCTTCAAGCCAAAGCGTGAAACCACATTCCCTTGGTGCTCATTCAAACCTTTAATCGCACCGGCTACGATACCAATAGAGGAGAAGTTAGCGAATGAAACCAGGAACACTGACAGAATACCCACGCTGCGTGGCGACAGTTCTGATGCCACTTTCTGCAAGTCCATCATTGCCACGAATTCGTTAGATACCAGTTTGGTTGCCATGATGCCACCAACTTGTAAGGCTTCATGAGTCGGTACGCCCATCACCCAGGCAAACGGGAAGAAGACATAGCCCAAGATACCCTGGAAGCTGATACCGAACAGCAAGCTAAATAAGGCATTCATCGCAGAAATTAACGCGATAAAACCAATCAGCATGGCTGCAACGATGATAGCAACTTTGAAACCGGCCAGAATGTACTCACCCAGCATTTCAAAGAAGCTTTGGCCTTCGTGCAAGTTGCTTAGTTGCAACTCTTCCTCGTCCTCTGCTTTATACGGGTTGATCAATGACAACACGATAAAGGTACTGAACATGTTAAGTACCAGCGCCGCAACCACAAACTTCGCGTCCAGCATTGACATATATGCACCCACGATTGACATAGAAACTGTCGACATCGCAGTTGCTGCCATGGTGTACATGCGTTTTTCAGACATTTTGCCCAAAATGTCTTTATAGGCGATGAAGTTTTCAGATTGACCCAGAATCAGTGAGCTGACGGCGTTGAATGATTCCAGCTTACCCATGCCGTTAACTTTAGACAGCAAAGTACCAATGATACGAATAACGACGGGGAGAACTTTGATATATTGCAGAATACCAATCAGAGCAGAAATAAAGACGATAGGGCACAGCACTCTCAGGAAGAAGAACGCCAAACCTTTATCACCCATATTGCCAAAGACAAAGTCGGTACCGTTGGCGGCAAATCCAAGCAACTTGTCGAATAAACCGGCGAATCCTTTCACAAAACCCAATCCAGCTTCCGAATGGAGGAAGAAGTACGCCAACAACACTTCAATTACCAGCAATTGAATAACAAACCGAATGCGGATGCTTTTACGATCCTTACAGATCGCCAGAGCTAATATGGCCACCACGACTAAGGCCAACGCAAACTGCAGAATATGGGACATGTGTGCTCCAAATTTGAGGCAGGCTAGATTTCGGTGGACATTTTATGTAACGGCTACATTAAAAACGAGATGTAGGCAGCAAATATAGAAATTCACTTGCACTAATGCAAACGAATTAGTGGAGTGGATCACAAAAAATAGGATGTTAATAATTTGCTACGGAAGTAGTTTAAATATGCTAGGTTGAACAATTGTAGTCATTCGTTACGAAAAGGGCGATGGAACATTTAACCCAACTTTTCAGAAAGCTACCACGGGTGATTGCTACACGGCTGATTATACGGTGTTAGCTATCAGAGAGATAAGTTCTACCACGCCAAGTGCGCTTGATAATTATTATCATTTAGATATTATTATTGATAAGAAAGTAGACGTAAGTTTTCAAGGGTAATACTGAATGCTGAATAGCCGTACTGTCGATACATCCCGCCGTACATCAAGGAGGATAAAACTCTCCCTGATGGGGCCTGCTTTTATCGCGGCCATCGGTTATATCGACCCCGGTAACTTCGCAACCAATATTCAGGCGGGGGCCTCTTTCGGTTATACCTTATTGTGGGTGGTGGTTTGGGCCAACATCATGGCTATGTTGATCCAATTACTGTCCGCTAAACTCGGTATTGCCACTGGTAAAAATCTGGCTGAGCATATCCGTGATCGTTTTCCACGGCCTGCGGTATGGGCCTACTGGGTACAAGCCGAAATCATCGCCATGGCCACGGATCTGGCCGAGTTTATTGGGGCGGCAATCGGGTTTAAATTACTGCTAGGTGTGACCCTGCTTGAAGGTGCTGTCCTGACCGGCATTGCCACTTTCCTGATTCTTATGCTGCAAAAGCGTGGGCAAAAACCTCTCGAACTGGTTATCGGTGGGTTGCTGTTATTTGTAGCGGCGGCTTATATTGTAGAACTTATTTTCTCCCGACCAGAACTGGCGGCGTTGGGTCGCGGTATGTTGGTTCCTGACTTGCCTAACCGTGACGCGGTGTTTCTAGCGGCCGGGGTATTAGGTGCCACGATTATGCCGCATGTTATTTATCTGCATTCATCCTTGACGCAAACGGCGGGAGAAAACTCCAAGGCATCCCGTTATGCTGCGACTAAATTGGATGTGGCGATTGCCATGACAATTGCCGGTTTTGTGAATCTGGCTATGATGGCAACGGCGGCGGCGGCTTTCCATTTCAATGGTTATGGCAGTATTGCTGAAATCGAGCAAGCGTACCTCACACTACAACCCCTGTTAGGTAATGCCGCAGCCACTATTTTTGGTTTGAGTCTGGTTGCCGCTGGGTTGTCATCGACAGTGGTGGGGACCTTGGCAGGGCAGGTCGTCATGCAAGGCTTTGTCCGGTTTTATATCCCTATCTGGGTGCGACGCTCGGTCACGATGTTGCCTTCCTTTATTGTCATTCTGGCGGGTATGGATGCAACACGGATCTTGGTGATGAGCCAGGTACTGCTGAGTTTTGGTATTGCGTTGGCGTTAGTTCCATTGCTGGTCTTTACTGGCAATAAAGAATTGATGGGAGAGATGGTTAACTCAAAATTGATTCAGATTTTGGGGAAGATGATTGTGTTAGTGGTGGTTGGATTAAATGCTTATCTGTTGATTAGCTTGCTCTAACTTCTTCATACTGGCGGGATCGATAGCCAATCATCCGCCAGAAGCTTTTTTAATTAGTCATCATCATGATGGCGGTCATGCCCTTTCCCTCGATGATGTTTCTTGCCGTGGTTGTCATAATGTTTATCGTGTTTCTGATAGCGCCCTTCACGGTAATAATAGTTCTTTTGCCACCAGTCTCTGTTTTGCCAGCGGTGCCCATCCCAGTAATGTCCATGGCGATTTCGTTCGCCTAAATCCTGCCCCTGATGATCCTGCCACCATCGTTGATCGCGCCAGTCATAACCATCCCAATAATTGCCACGGCGATCTTGCTCACCGATCTGCAATGAAACACTGGGGAGTAGCTCAATACTTTCGGCATTTGCCATAGGAACGAGAGGAAACCAGGCTAATATCGTTACTAATAACAGTGGTCTTAACGCAATAGGTCTAAATATCGTTGGTTTCAAAACATCCACTTTTGACATGATTTATCCTTGCGCAGCTTTATTGGCTATGGCCTATCTTAAACTGCGGTTCGGCAACTGTGATTCAGATAAAACTGTAAAATAAAAAATTGAGATTTATCTGTAATAATGATGGATTAGGGGCACCGGAGTGCCCCTGTTGGGGACTTTGGAGAGAGCGTTTACACCAGAATATCTTCAATACGTTTGATTTCTTCGGTGCTGAAATCAGTGTTGGCTAGCATACCAACCGCGTCGTCAATCTGGCTGATTTTGCTGGCACCAATCAGTGCTGAAGTCACCCGCCCGCCACGTAATACCCAGGCTAAAGACATCTGTGACAACTTCTGACCGCGTTCGTGGGCCAATGCGTTCAACTGGCGCACCTTGGCCAGTTTTTCTGCGGTAAGCTGCTCGGGATTAAGGAATTTACTGCCACTGGCAGCCCTTGAGTCCTGCGGAATACCCGCCAAATAGCGATCCGTCAATACGCCGCCTGCCAGCGGAGAAAAGGCAATAGATCCTACGCCATACTCATCCAAAGTATCTTGCAGCCCGGTTTCAATCCAGCGTTCGAACATAGAGTATTTAGGCTGATGAATCAGGCAAGGCGTACCGAGATTTGCCAGAATTTCACAGGCCTGACGGGCTTGCGCCGCTGGATAGTTGGACAACCCGATATACAACGCTTTACCTTGGCGCACCAGCAGGTCCAATGCGGCCATGGTTTCTTCCAATGGTGTATTAGGATCCGGGCGATGGTGGTAGAAAATATCTACATAATCTAGCCCCATACGTTGTAGGCTTTGGTTGATACTGGCTACCAGATATTTCTTCGAACCCCAGTCACCATAAGGGCCGGGCCACATGGTGTATCCCGCTTTGGAAGAGATAATCAGTTCATCACGATAGGGGCGCAGGTCTTGTTGCAGGATGCGGCCAAAGTTCAGCTCGGCTGAACCGGGCGGCGGGCCATAGTTATTGGCTAAATCAAAATGGGTGATACCACTATCGAAAGCGCGATGCACTAAATTGCGGCTATTTTCGTACAGCGTGCTGTCACCAAAGTTATGCCACAGGCCAAGAGAAATTGCCGGAAGCATTAATCCACTACGACCACAACGATGATACTTCATCTCTTGATAACGGGAGGAAGCTGCCTGATAGACCATGATGACCCTTATTAACGAGAGTAAACGACAGTTTAGTGTATGCGTTTTCACCGACGACGTAAGCTAACGGGATCACAAGATAAGGCGGAGAAAGGGATGTCAGAAAATAATTACAGTGGTAGCTAATTAGGCATCTGGTTTATCGATACCATTACGACCGGTTAATTGGTCTAACAACCAATAGCCCGCTGGCCCCGGTGGGCTTTTTTTCGACCAAACCGCATCAATAGAGATCATTTTAGGCCAACCAATGGTGGGCAACGCGACCAGTTTTTGACGGCTGTATTGCTCCACCAGCCAGCGTGGCAAAATCGCCCAGCCGAAGCCTTGCTCCGCCATTTCTAACAACATTAAGTAGCTGGGGGCAGACCACATTAGCCCTTGCGACTGGTTGCGCTCAGTACGATTGTAAGTATTGAGGCAAAGTTGCCGGGCGGTAGCCAGTTGTTCGGGGTGAACCTGAGGGAGCTTTGCCAGCGCATGACCCTGCTGCACGAATATCGCCATTTCAGTCTGTGCGGCTAATCGGCTGGCCGCAATATCCGGTGGATAGTACGACTGAACTTCTACTACACCGATATGCGCTCGCCGTAGTTGCAGCAGGTCAATGACGTCGCCCTCTTCGGCAATCAGGCACTCAAATTCGATATCAGGGTAACGCTGCTCAAAGCGACGTAGTAAGTCCTCATGATGTGTTGGTTGATAAGTATCAGAAAGGACAAAAGTCAGTCGGGTTTCAACCTGACCTGCCAGACGTATTGATAGATTATCCAGCCGTTCGCTGGCCGCCAGAATTTCCTGCACATGGGATAGCACCCGGCGACCATGGTCAGTTAATACCGGTTGGCGCGCCTGGCGGTCAAATAAGGTCAAACCCAGATCGGCTTCCAGATTGGCGATGGCGGTGCTGATAGTTGATTGGCTTTTGCGTAGCTTACGGGCTGCCGCGGAGAAGGACCCAAGGGCTGCGGCTTCAACAAATGCAATTAAGGCTTCGGGAGAATAATGCATAAACTATCTATTTTATCGATGGGTTCTATTTTTAATCTATCTTAAAAAACGATGATAATCACCTCTAACAATCTGTCATCAGTTAATTTAAGTAGGTGTTTTATGCAAGTTCATCACCGATCTCTCTTGGAGCGGATTATTCATGCCGTTGGGTTTGAAGTGATTGCCGTTGCCATTTGTGCGCCCGTCGGCGCATGGTTACTGGATCGCTCCATACTGCAAATGGGAACATTGGCCTTGATCCTCTCCTCAGTGGCAATGCTGTGGAATATTGTTTACAACAGTCTGTTCGACCACTTCTGGCCAGTCAGTCGGGTAGCAAAGACTCTGCTCGTGCGGGTACTCCATGCGCTGGGCTTCGAGGGTGGTTTTATCCTGATAGGCTTACCTATCGCGGCTTTCACGTTGGGTGTTTCGCTATTACAGGCATTTATGTTGGAGATCGGTTTCTTCTTGTTCTTCCTGCCTTACACCGTATGTTACAACTGGGCCTATGACAGCCTGCGGATGCGGGTTATCCGCTCGCGCCAGCTTGCGACATTGCAGCCGGTTTCTGAGGAAGGGCGCAATTCACGCTAAATATTTACGTCATTTTTCACCTTCAGCAGCGGTATTTTGCTGTTGCTGAAACGTTTTTATGTGATCTTTATCGCAAAGCGAAAGGGTTTAGCGCATTGATATTGTTGTTTCTCCAGCCTGATTTTACAGTGGACATAGTTGAAGTTAAGCATCCCTGTAACGGAGAAGTTTCTGATGACAAGCTATGCCCTGGTGGGTGACGTTGGCGGCACTAATGCCCGTTTGGCGCTTTGCGCTGTGGCGACGGGCGAAATATCACAAGCAAAAACATATTCAGGGTTGGAATTCGACAGTCTGGAAGATGTCATTAAGCAATATCTGTCAGAGCATACAGTCACCGTAAAGGATGCCTGTATCGCTATTGCTTGCCCGATTACCGGGGATTGGGTGGCGATGACCAATCATACTTGGGCATTTTCTATTGCAGCTATGCAGCAAAGCCTGGGGTTGGATCATCTGGAGGTGATCAACGATTTTACGGCAGTATCGATGGCGATTCCGGTGTTGTCCGAACAGGATGTGTTGCAATTTGGTGGCACAACGCCTCAAGCGGGTAAACCAGTGGCGGTTTATGGTGCAGGTACTGGGCTGGGTGTGGCCCATTTAGTTAATGTGGGCCGCCGTTGGATTAGCTTACCGGGAGAGGGCGGTCATGTGGACTTCGCCCCGAACAGCGAAGAAGAAGACTCTATTTTGGCGGTATTGCGTCAGGAACTGGGCCATGTCTCTGCCGAGCGAGTACTTTCCGGGCCGGGGTTGGTTAATTTATACCGAGCTATCGTGATTTCTGATGCACGCCTACCGGAACATCTGGCACCGAAAGATATTACTGAACGCGCTCTGGCGGATAGCTGTACTGACTGCCGCCGCGCCTTATCACTGTTTTGTGTGATTATGGGCCGTTTTGGCGGCAATCTGGCATTGAATCTCAGCACTTTTGGCGGCGTTTATATTGCTGGCGGTATCGTGCCACGCTTTATGGATTTCTTTACAGCTTCGGGCTTTCGCAGTGCTTTTGAAGATAAAGGCCGTTTCAAAGATTTCCTGCAAGATATTCCTGTTTATATGATTACCAATCAGCAACCGGGTTTGCTGGGGGCGGGCGCTTACTTGCGTCAGACATTAGGACATGAATTATAAGGTTTTTATTCGCTATCGCTGAAATATGAAAGCAGAGCCAAGGCTCTGCTTTTTTACATCATTGCTTTAAACCAGCCCCCATACTTTACAAACTCTGGCTGAGTTGTATTAGTTATGGTGGGCCGTGTCACCCTCTATTAGGCATGGCTACGGGCAGTTACGCCCGCTGTTGCTGTTGGTGTACTTTCAGTCTCGGTTGCTGCACCTTTTGGCGGTTTGATTATCAACGTCAGCAGCAAGGAAAGTACTGACAGCACCGCGATAACCATAAAGGTCGCCTGATATCCACCCAGTTGTGCGGCAATAAACGAACCTGCCAGAGCACCCAAACCAAACCCTTGATAGATGACACCGTAGTTTTTACTGTGATTTTTCAGACCGAAGAAGTCGCCGACAATCGCCGGGAACACCGTAATATTGCCGCCGAAGCAGAAGGCTATCGCCCCGACACACAAGAAGAACAGCGCATGAGTCAGTGGAACAAAACTCAACACGGATACCGCTAATGTGGTGACCAGCAAGGTGAAGCTGATTACGCGCAGACGGCCCACTTTGTCTGATAGTGCGCCAAGGATAATGCGCCCGGCGGTATTAAAGATGGCAATGGCTGAAACGGTGTTGGCTGCCGTCACCAAGTCCATTCCTGCCAGTTGTACGCCTAAATCTTTCACGATACCAATCAGATATAAGCCACTCATACATGCGGTGAAGAAGATGATAAATAAGAAGTAAGACTCTTTAACCGCCAGCATCTCTTTGACACTAAAATCACGCCCGGCACGGGCGGTTTGCAGGCTGTTATTGACCTGTGGGGCCACTGCTTTCTCTTGTAGCAGGAAAGAGCCAGCCCCTACTAATACCATCACGATGAGGCCCCAGTAGAAGAATGCCAGCGACACTCCTTGGTTGGCAATCAGACTGGCATTTACATATTTGAACAATAAGCTGCCGGTACCAAATGCCCCCACTGAAATACCGGAAATCAGCCCTTTACGTTCCGGGAACCATTTGATCAGATTCGACAGGGTGGTGATGTAGGCGGTGCCATCGGCGAAACCGACCACGATACCAGCCAATAGATAAATCATTCCTAATGATGTGGCAAAAGAGCTGGCAATCAGGCCCAAACCAAGAATGATACCGGAAAGTAACGTCAGTTTACGGATACCTATGCGCTCTTGCAGGCGGCCAGCAAACAGAGTGGCAATAGCGAGAGAAAAACTGGTAATGGAAAATGTGGTTGCAACTGCCCCTAACGACCAACTGAACTTCTCTCCCAGTGGCTGATTAAATAAGCTCCAGGTATAGATAGTTCCCAACCCCATTTGAACAATGATGGTACCCGCAACAATTAGCCAACGATTTACCGGTTTACTGCTCATGCCGGACTCCTTAAACATCAATGCAATGTGGCCCGAATATGGCTATTGCGAACATAACAATGATTTGCAATAGCGTCGGAAGCCAAAGATTACGCGCTGATGGGGCACCGGAAATCTTGTCTTGAGGTGTTATCAGCCCGCCGAATGAAACCAGTATACGGGCGGGCTAATCACTATAGATCGAAAGGGGAATGAGCTGCATTCCACGCGGAATGAAATGCATTTAAAGACGCATCAGTTGCCTGAATTCTTTTATCTTGCTGCGGCTGACAGGGACTTCAAAGTCCAAATCACTGAGCCGCAGAATATAGGTATTATTAAACCACGGCACAATTTCACGGATTTTGGCTAAATTGACACAATAGGAGCGATGGCAGCGGAAGAAGTACTCCTCCGGTAGGCGGCTGAAAAATTCAGTAATATTCATCGGCATAATGAATTCTTCGCGCCGAGTATAGACCAACGTGACCTTTTCCTGTGCTGCGGCATAATAGATATCATTGATATCAGTGACGATAATGCGCTCATCTTTCATCAAATTGATGGTATGCGCCGCAGAACGGTGGTTGGTACTGCTGGTCTGTTCTCTATTTTGGTGCTCACGCTTATGCAGCGCTTCGAGTTTTTGCAGCATAGTGACAATACGAGACTCATGATAAGGCTTTAAAATATAGTCAAATGCTTCAATTTCAAAGGCTTCAACGGCATGCTCTTTATAGGCTGTGATAAAGATAATATAAGGCTTATGGGCAAATTTACTGATGTTTTGTGCCAATAACACGCCATCCAATGATGGAATATTGATATCGAGAAAAATAGCATCGACCTGATGGTTTTGCAGGTATTTAAGCACATCCAGCCCATCGTCAAAGGTTGCCTCAATGGTGATGTTGCTGTGCTGGCGAATCAGGTAACTCAACTCTTCTTGAGCCAGAAACTCATCTTCAACAATGATTGCTTTCACGGATTAGACTCCGGCTGGAATATGGGGGTCAGCATGGATTTTGCCGCCATTTTTGCTGATATAAAAAGAGATCTCGGTGCCCGGTTCCATGCGGCGTATCTGTAAACCTTCCCCATACAGTAACTTCACCCGATGATGCACATTGAGTAAACCAATTTTATTGCCCGGCATTTCATTATTCGCCACGCGCTCAATTGTCTCTGGGTTAATACCATTACCGGTGTCTTTTACGGAAATTTTTATTTGGTCGCCACTGTCTTTAACCGCAATGACCACCACACCTTTACCACGACACGGCTGAATGCCATGCACAATGGCATTTTCAACCAAGGGTTGAATTAACAAGCTGGGTATTTTCAGCGCAATATCGTCGTCAATATCATAAATCACAGTTAACTTGCTGCCGAAGCGGGCCTGCTCGATGGCGATATAATCCTGAATTTGATGTAGTTCTTTGCGAATATCAATCTGTTCGTCATTCAGCTCAAGGTTATAACGCAGATAACGGGATAAATTGATGATCAATTGGCGCGCGGTATCTGGATTAATACGAATTGAGGACGAGATAGCATTCAAGGCATTAAATAAGAAGTGCGGGTTAATTTTACTTTGTAGTGCGCGCATTTCCGCTTTATTTGCCATTTCACGCAGTTGTTCTATACGGGAGACTTCAATCTGGGTTGAGATAATTTGTGACAAGCCGACCGCCATCACTTTCAGTGAATAGGTAATTTTATGTGCATGGCAATAGTAGATCTTCAGTGAGCCAGTGACTTCACCTTTTTCCCATAACGGAATAATGATGAGGGAGTGAATTTGTGGCGTGCGATGGACTTCATCATTATTGCGGATAGTAATCTTCCCACACTGAATGCTCTCTTTGGTAATATCACTGATGATCTCATGACCGATATTATAGGCTTCAACGCCCACCCCCACATAAGCCAAAATATGTTGGGTGTCGGTAATGGCGACAGCATCTGCCTTAATATCGGTGCGAATAATCTCACACACACTGCGCAGTGATTCGCCGTTGATATTGCGAAAATAGGGCAGGGTTTTATTGGCGATATCCAGTGCCAGTTTTGCTTGCCGCGCGGCAATAACCTCTTTTTCATCTTCGACACTCTGTACCAGCAGGACAATTAACCCGATACAAACCGCCCCTAAGATCATAGGAATGGCGATTTTAGACACAATATCAATACCTAATGCGGTCGGCCTGGCCCAAATAATCACCAATAGCATGGTGAGTGACTCACAAATCATGCCTGCCAGAATACCGATACTCCATTGCCGCTCTTTCTTTATTTTCAGATTTATATAGCCGGACATCAGGCCGGCTATAATGCTGGTAATCAGACAGGGGATTGATGTAATTCCATCAATATCAATTAAATATCGGTGAGAGCCGGCGATAAGTCCGGTAATGATACCTACCCACGGGCCAAATAAAATACCGCCAGACATGACAGCAATAACCCGAACATTCACTAATGAACCTTCGACGTTAATACCGGAATAAGTACCAAAAATAGCGAACAACGAGAAGATAGCGGTTACCGCTGCCAGTTCCAGTGGTGTGTGCTTCTCTTTTTGCAATAACTGACGAAACAGGTGGGTGCGGGTCAGAAAGAATAAACAAATCAACATTAATGCGGCACGATCAAACACCGCCAGTAGCATTTCAAATATCTGGTGCACACTATTTTCTCTTGGCGATAGCCTTGAATCTTAGTTTGGGACCATCAGATTCGGCGGCGAATAAGCGGCTAACTATAAGGAAAATGACCGGCAACTGCCACTTTATCCGCGTTATCCGGTAAATCGATGCGGCGGATTGCAGGGGAGTCTGCTGGCGGGTCGCGCCAGCAGAGATAACGTTGAGGAGATTATTTATATCGTTCTTATTGGCAGAGAAACACGGGATTGATAGGAATGTTATTCAGCCATACCCAACTGTTGTTTGCCGAGGGTGGTTAGGTTATCGGCGGTGGCTCTGCCACTGAAATCCACCTCGAAATCATCGGCGGCAAAGTCTGGTGGTGAGCGGCCATCAATAAAACTGGCTAACTGGCGTGGCAGGTATGCGGCGTTCTTGTCGCACCATGGCGCCGCCGCGATATACATGACGTTGCTGTCAAACTCACCATTATGCTCATTTTCCACTGAGTGAATCACGTCGCAATGCCAGAATACCGTATCACCTGCTTCCAAATCTGGAATAGGGGAAATGGCTTCCATTAAAAGAGGATGCCACTGCTCAGAGGCGGATAAAGCGCGCCCTGGTGCTGCACCGCACAGATCATCGTCAGCAACATCATCTTGTAATGCGCGCAGCAGGATATAGGCCATGGCATTAGCGATCGGGATAACATTCAGCGTCCCCGCATGGGTTCGCTGTGGTGTCAGGGCCGTCCAGCCTTGGAAGGTACGGAACATCGAGCACACTGCCGGTGAGGGGAATTCGCGCACTTGTGGGCGGCCTTCAGCGGCGAATGGGTCATACTTCTGCCAGTCACCCGAGAACACGTGGCGGTACACATGACGGAAGTTCTCATCCAACCAGCGCTCTATGGAGCCACCATCAACGTGGGGTGATAGGCCCAGTGACGATGATTTTGGCGGGCGGCGACGGGTCCGGTCGACATAAGTCACCACCCGGTTAGCATCAAAATGCTGCTTGCCGTTACTCTCGGTTCGCCACAGATTATTTAAGAATACCTGCACCGCATTCATGCGCTGATCCTGGCGAGCCTCAACCTGCGGTGTTGACCAGTAAATTCCGTAAATTTGCGGTTTGCTGGCAGCCAGCGTACCGAAATAGTTATCTTCCGCAGCATTTTTCAGGCGTTCGACGAAATTATTACGTTCGAGATAGTTACCGATTTCACGGTTCCACGCTGCTGCTTTTTCCGTTGGGAAGACACCGAGAATGGCACAGCATCCTCGTTGTTTTATTTGTGCTTTTTGTTCTTCAGTAACGTTACCATTGATAATATCATCGGCATGAATTTGGGGAACAGGATTCTCACCCTGCGCCAAACTACGGCGGATTTCGGTGACTTGCTGGCGAATATTCTCTTCCACGGCTTGGAAGACCTGCTGATAATCAGGCAGCGCCTGACGTAATTGCTGCTTCACCGCTTTGATTGCTGCGGGAATATCGTTTATTTGTAATGAAGCCATAATACTGATTCTCCGATAGCTGTAGGGGAGGGCCGTGGTAATGGCGCGCGCGATGCTGACCATTTGTTTGTTTTTTGTTATCTTGAAGTGAACATTATTTAAGTAAAATGGAGAAGAATAAAGGGATGAGGTTATGGAAAAATTTCCTCTTTAATATTCTGCGTTCTGTTTATGGCTAACATCTTCAATTCGAGGGAAAAATGTCACCAGTGATCCCGATGTTCAGTAGCTCGCCGATTTCTCTGAGAACACCACAGTTGGTGCTCGAGAGCCTCAAAGAGCAGGATTGGCCGCTGTTTTTACGCTTATACCAAGATCCTGTGGTTCAGCGTTATATGGCAGATCCGATGGATATGGCCGAGATTCGTGAGCGTTTTGAATCACGTTTAACCCCTTGGGAAAAGACCTCCAACCATTGGCTATGTCTGGTGGTTCGTGAACGCGCCAGCGGACAGAGCATGGGGCTTACCGGCTTTTTGGCTGAATGGTTGCCATTACAGCAAGCTGAAGTGGGTTATGCCATGTTACCGTCCTGCCAGGGCAAAGGTTTTGCCAAAGAATCCTTGTTGGCTGTATTGGCGTTTGGTTTCCAGCAATGTCAGTTTCATAAAATGAAAGCCACGGTTACTGTGGGCAACCATGCTTCACGCGGGTTACTGGAACGCTGTGGTTTTCAGTTGGAAGGGACGTTGCGTGATAATTATCAACTTGGCGGGCAATGGTGTGATGACTGGGTATTAGGGATGCTGGCGAGTGAGTTTGATTCTCAGTAACTTCTCCGATGAGTTAGATATTTGTTACCAGCCACTCGACAGCCCTTTAGCGCTGGGATATGTTCATAAACAGACCATCTGATGGTCAGCGTCGCTCGGACGGTCCGGGCGCTAACGTATCCTCGAGGAAATTATGGCTGAACTCCCTGCTAAGCGTCGTTTTACCCGTATTGATCGCCTGCCCCCTTATGTTTTCAATATTACCGCTGAGTTGAAAATGGCGGCCCGCCGTCGCGGTGAAGATATTATTGATTTCAGTATGGGTAATCCCGATGGTCCGACACCACCCCATATCGTTGAGAAAATGTGCAGTGTCGCGCAACGTGAAGACACCCACGGCTACTCAACCTCTCGGGGTATACCGCGGCTGCGTAGGGCCATTTCCAACTGGTACGCCGAGCGTTACCAAGTGGATATTGATCCTGAAACTGAAGCTATTGTCACTATCGGTTCGAAAGAGGGGCTGGCTCATCTGATGCTGGCGACACTGGACCACGGTGATACAGTATTGGTGCCGAATCCTAGCTACCCGATTCATATTTATGGTGCGGTGATTGCAGGGGCGCAAGTTCGCTCGGTCCCATTGACCGAGGGCATTGATTTCTTCTGTGAATTGGAACGTGCGATTCGTGAAACCATTCCTAAACCGAAAATGATGATCCTCGGCTTCCCGTCTAACCCTACAGCACAATGTGTGGAGCTAGAATTTTTTGAACGGGTGGTGGCGTTAGCGAAGCAATACGACGTGCTGGTGGTGCATGACTTGGCCTATGCCGACATTGTATATGATGGTTGGAAAGCGCCGTCAATCATGCAAGTGCCTGGGGCAAAAGACATTGCGGTTGAGTTTTTCACCTTATCCAAAAGCTACAATATGGCCGGTTGGCGTATTGGTTTTATGGTGGGTAACCCGGAATTGGTTAATGCGCTGGCTCGCATCAAAAGCTATCACGACTATGGCACTTTTACCCCGTTGCAGGTGGCGGCAATTGCTGCCTTGGAAGGGGACCAACAGTGTGTTCGTGATATCGCTGAAAAATACCGCCAGCGGCGTAACGTGTTGGTACGTGGGTTGCATGAGGCTGGTTGGATGGTTGAAAACCCCAAAGCGTCGATGTATGTCTGGGCGAAAATCCCAGAGCCTTACGCCCATTTAGGCTCACTCGAGTTTGCCAAGCGCCTGTTGTCTGAGGCAAAAGTCTGCGTTTCGCCGGGGATAGGATTCGGTGATTACGGTGATACTCATGTCCGTTTCGCCTTGATTGAGAATCAGGACCGGATCCGTCAGGCGGTGCGCGGAATTAAGAGTATGTTTCGTACTGATGGTTTGCTGAAACCGAGTAAAGCGGTTTCAGGTGACGGTATCTAACCCCGCGCTTACCATCAACTAAATAGCTAACTCTCTATTCTGACCGGCGACCCACGCTGTCCGGTCAGAATAAAGTACCTTGTGTTCAAAACGTTATCCGCCCTCCTTAATGTTTTCTTCATCTATTTTGCACCATACTGATTATTAACTTGATGAAGTCAGTGGAGCACCACAATGAGAAATCGCTATTCACTCCCCCAAATAACCCTGCACTGGCTGACGCTAGTGATGATCATTCTGACTTATGCCGCCATGTTACTCAGTGACACGGTACCGGATGAAGATCGTACATTAGTGAAAAATCTGCATTTCAATTTTGGTATTTCTGTCTGGCTACTGATGTTGGTACGACTGTGGTTGCGCCAGCGCAATATAACACCAGCGATCACCCCAAGGTTACCTAACTGGCAGTTGTTAGGGGCGCAGATTATGCATTGGGGTCTGTATTTAATGTTCTTATCATTACCGGTGCTGGGGGTGTTGGCTCAGGCTTATGGTGGGAAAACCTGGTTCTTGCTGGGGTGGCAGGTACCGCAGTGGGTAACACCGGATGATGTCGCGCGTGGTTATCTTAAGCAGACTCACGAGCTAATTGCCAATTTAGGCTATTTTGTGATTGGCGCTCACGCACTGGCCGCGCTTTATCATCACTATATTCGCCGGGATGATACATTACGCCGAATGATGCCAGGAAAATGATAAAGGGCGCGAATGCGCCCTCTATACGATGTCAGATTGTGGATGGTTCGAGTTAATATTACTCGACCATCATCATGAAGGTGCCAACCCAAACCACCAACATAATAGAGATACCCATAAAGAAATATTTCACTGAACAACTCCCCTTGGAGCTACCTCGCCAGTAACGATCCAAATTGCTGTGCTACGTTTACCCTTGTTACTTAAAATTACAGTGGTGTTCGCTACGTTCACTCACCCGAGTCACTGACTGATGTCAGCTTGTCGGTATCAACTCACGTTCTGCCTGACTGTAATGCCAAGTTCTTTGGGTATTAAATGTGGACGAATCACGTTTTTAATCAATGGTAGCCATTTCATCACAACTGGCCAGCTATCAATCTGAGATACATCCGAATTGTCGTGCCAGCCTGAGCTAACTCAGTGGTATACGACAGGATCGGGCTAATGTAATCCCAACAGGGAGAAACTTTCAATACTGTAATTTTATGCATTAGATCACGTTTTCGTATATAAACCGCAAATATTGTGAGCCAATGCATTGAAGTGTGAAGCTATTAACGTTTTTTTAAATTATCGCTAAATAACAATTTGTTACTCTCTTGGTTACAATCTAAGCCAATCTGGTCGAGGTCCAGACAATCAGCTTATTTTTTTTACCCCGATATTGGCCTCAAAGCCCAGTAAATACAGGGCTTGTTCCAGTGCTTCAACCTTGGAAGCGTAGTACACATCCAGCAGGCGATCCATCTGTGCGGCATTCAAACCGAGCTTGCGCGCCATATCTGCTTTGCGGGTATTGGTGGTTAACATGGCATTGTGTAATTCAGCTTTCAGTCGCACCAGAATGGGCACATGAACTGCAATATCACCCGGTTGCAGCGCTGAGGGGGCGGGGACGGGGCGGCGCTCTTCCATTTCTGCTGCAATACCATTCTTAATACCGTCCTGTGCTTCCAGTTCAATATCCTCCTGAGAGTAGGTCACTGATTCCAATTCAGGGAAGTCGCGATACTGGATGTGGTACTCGCCGCTGGCTTCATCAAGGGCATAATGGGCTGGGTAATGGAACACGGTGTCACTCCTGTGGGGTACAAGCTACTAAAGGTAGTGGCATTGTACTGACATCAGCAGGTCGGGGTTACTTATTTAACGTAGTAGCACTTTGATTCAATCGGCCATTTTGGGTGATGTCAGCCGCATTTCCAGCGCCCTTGCCGGGCATCTGAATGCACACTCACCGCAGCCATCGCACTGCGCTAAAGCCAGTGTCGGCGGCTGGTGGGGCTGCCACACCAAAGCCTGTTTATCACAGTAATCGGCGCAACTGTCGCAGTAGATATAGGTATTTTGACAGATGTTTTCTACGCGAGGGTGCGCCGTAATATGGTAGGTAGAGGGTGATAAAGCACCGGTTTGGCAAGCAGTGGTACAGGCCAGACAACGGCTGCAATATTGGGTAGAAAAATCCAACTCAGGCCGTTGCTCGACCATGACTATCAGATGCTCGCCGCAGACGTGCATGCAGGCTTCACAACCCGTACACGTTTGCGTGAAAGCACTTTCAACAATGGCTCCCGGTGGCCTGATTGCGCTCCCCGATGGGAGGGTAAGTGGTTGTTGGCGGGCGCTTTTTAGCAAGCCACGAAATAGCCCACGGCGACTGATGGTGCGGTTTTCCAGATACGCCTTGTAGTAGCGCTCGTCTTTTATCATCGAAATAGCTCACGGGGCTGAGGAAATAGGCCCAGTTCAGTTTGTAAGGTTTTCAGGTAGCACTCGGTGATTTTTGCCAGCAACGGATATACCTGATACTCGGTTTGGCTGTTGGTTACCAGCTCAAGATAGCGATAGGCCCACGGCAGTAAATGCTCAGTGAGCAGTGCTAGCGCGGCTTTATCCGATGGGGGCTTAGTTGTCGGCTGCTGTTCAATTAAATGAACCCATGCCAGTAACATGAGGCCAAATTGATCTTCCGGTTCACGTATCGCACTTTGATTTACCAACCCGAATGTTGACAGGAATTGGCGATATTGCAGGGTGCTCGCCCCCATCAAGATATTTTCTTTATCCAGATAAACAGACCCCCAAGGTGGGGCGGGCATTTCACCTTGTCCCTCAAACAAAATCGAGAAATCATATTCCAGTTGTTCGGGTTGGATACTCGGCATCTGTTGGCAATATCGTACAATTTTAGCCGGATTCGGCCACGGAAAAATCTCAGCAATCTGTGGCAGTAGTGGCCAAAGGCGCTGTACGGTATCGGACTGTGGTGGATAGTAAAAACAGGCACCTAAAATCCTCGGCAGAGTGGTGTTCAGTAACATCAAAATTTTCTCTCTTCAGGTCCAGCTATCTCAATACGGCTTAGCCGCAGGTATCACGGCTAAGCAGCTATTTGTCAGTAGGCCAATAGAATCAATATGTTAATTTACATTGGCACTTGCCAGAGATTGTAGAAAGCGATACGCCCGGCCAACTCACCGATAACCAGCGCCGAGGCACTGACCGCGAGCGTAACCCGAGGGATCCTGTCTTTCAGTAATGCTGCGGCAGCAACAAAGATACCGAGCGTTAGCAGCAGAATTTGAATTCCCCAAAACAGCGCCTGCTGGCTACTCAGTTCCGCTGAACTTTGACCCAGAAAGCTGAGGTAACCTGGTTTATTCACCAAGGTCACAATGGCACCGACCAACACCGCTGATGCGCCAAGCTGACGAGCGCCGGTCAGAATAGCGCAAGCGCCACCGCCAACCAGTACCGTCATCCACAGTTGTAGCGAGGTATACGAGGTATCCCAATTAGGCACGGTTGTCAGTTGATAAACTTGGGTGATTGACCAGGCAAAGACCAGGCCGAAGATAACCGTTGCCACATTGCACAGCATTGCCAGTAATGTATTTTTGGCTATGGTTGAGAAAAATACGGTGCCACAGGCCATGGCGACAAACAATCCACTGAGCACTATCTCATTACTCATCGGCGAGCGACCAACACCCAATAGCATGGTGGCGGCGCGCAATGGTTGCCCAACATGCAGTGTGCCAACGATCAGGCCTACCATCATCAGCAGCAGACCGATGATATTGGCTTGTTTGAGTTGTAGTGGCGTGGTCATACCGAGTTTGTGACTCAGTAGCACCAGTGCAAACAACCCGACAGCGGTTTGCCCCAGTACGGTAAAAAACACCAAGGGTAATTCATGCATTTTATACCTCCGCCGGATTTTGGATGCAGCCTGATGTATCACCGGATGGCTTGGCATCACGGTGGCTTCTGATAACCAGATTGGGGTGTGTCAGATGCGCGTGCGGCAATGGCGCAATGGCATTCTCTTCACCGTATTTATCCCTCAATAGCGTGATTTCATCAAAATCTAACGCCCGCTGCGGGCAGGATTCGACACAAACTGGCTTATCACCTGCGGCAACCCGCTGATAGCAGCCATCGCACTTGGTCATTAGTTTCTTCTTGGCATCAAATTGCGGCGCACCATACGGGCAGCGCATCTCGCAATAGCGGCAGCCGACACAGAGATCCTGATTAACCACCACCAAACCATCTTCTTCGCGTTTATGCATGGCACCGGTTGGGCAACCCGTTACGCAGGTAGGTGATGAGCAGTGGTTACAGGCGATAGAGAGGTAGTAGTTAAAGACATTTTGTACCCAGATATTGTTCTGCTGAGTCCAACTGCCGCCGCCATATTCGTAAACCCGACGCAGCTTCGGTCCGAGATCCAACTTCTTCTCATCCTTGCAACTGATTTGGCAGGTCTTACATCCGGTGCACTTGGTGGAGTCGACAAAAAAACCATATTGCTTCATTATTCAACTCCTTATATACGTTTTACTTCAACGAGGTTGGTGTGTTGTGGGTTACCTTTTGCCAGTGGTGACGGTCGCAGTGTTGTTAAGGTATTGATACACCCTCCCACATCAATGCCGTCCTTATTGGTATTTCGCCATGCCCCCTGCGGCACGCTAATAACCCCCGGTAACACCCGTTCGGTAACCTTTGCTGCAATACGCATGCGGCCTCGGCTGTTAAAAATTTCGACCATATCCCCTTGTTGGATACCGCGAGGCTGGGCATCAATGGGGTTAATCCAAAACTGATGTGGTACCGCTTCCCGCAGCATGGCTACGTTATAATAAGAGGAGTGGGTATGGCCTTTGATATGGAAGCCTGTCATCTGCAAAGGGTAGTTTTTCATGGTTTCTACATCGCTAACACCTTCAAAGGTTGGGCAATATTCAGCGACAGCGGTAATGCGATCACCGGGTGCCAGTTGCCACTCTTTTTCCAATGTTGCCAGCGCTTCTGAGTAGATCTCAATTTTGCCAGACGGGGTTTTCAACGGGTGGTTCACAGGGTCATCACGGAAATCTTTTAACGCGATATATTGACTGCTGTCGGCATAAATACGATCGATGATGCCTTGGTCGTTGGTCTGTTCAAAAGGTGGCAAGGCGGGGTTTTTCTCACGCATTTTGTTATAGCTGATTTCAATCCATTCTTGCTGGGTATGGCCTTCGGTAAAGGCATCGCCAATTCCTAACTTGGTGGCAATTTCGGCTAACACATCATAAGACGGGCGGCACTCCCACAGCGGCTCGATCGCATTTTGCAACCGCGTGACGTAGTGATAAGCCCCACTAGCGTAGGAGTTATCAATTAAATCATTTGATTCAACTGAGGTGACATCGGGCAGTAATAAATCAGCATATTTGGCAGAGTTGGTCATGTGGTTTTCCCACACCAAAATAAACTCGCACAGTGATTCATCTTGTAAAATGCGGTGGGTTTTATTCAGATCAGAATGCTGATTGCCGATAACATTACTGGCGTAGTTCCACATAAACTTAATATTGGTATCAAGTTTATCTTTATTCTTCACATGCGCATTTTTCGCTGTCATTTCAGTGCCACGAAAAATAGCATCGGTCCACATAAAGCAGGGAATAGCAGTCTTCACTGGGTTCGGAATACTGAATCCCGGCACCGGATATTTCACATTCCCGCCCCAGGCTCCAGTATTGGTTCCGGCGCGGCCAATATTACCAGTCATCAATGGCAACATCATAATGGCGCGTGCCGCCTGCTCGCCATTAGCACTGCGCTGAATCCCCCAACCTTGTGATATCCATGCTGCACGGGCATTTCCCAACTCACGGGCTAATTGAATAATCTGTGTCGGTGCAATGCCGGTTATCTCACTGGCCCATTGCGGTGTTTTTTCTACCCCATCGTGGCCGTTACCTAAAATATAATCTTTGTAAGAGCTATTGGCGGGGGCTGAGGCGGGTAGTGTTGTGGCATCCCAGCCGACACAATATTGTGCCAGGAAATCTTCATCAGTCAGATTTTCTTTAATTAATACATGTCCTAATGCGGCCACCAGCGCGGCATCGGTACCTGGGAAGATGGGGAGCCATTCTGCGTTGAGGGTCGTTACGCTGTCGGTCATGCGTGGATCGATAATAATAACTTTGGCTTTGCTTTGCCCCAGAGCATGAACGGTTTCGATATATTGCCCGCCGCCCGACATCCGAGTCTCTGCCAGATTATGACCAAACATAACCACCAGATCTGAGTTTTTAATTTCATCCAGCAAAGTTTCGTCTGCATTGCCATAGATATACGGCATTACCGTATTTATTTGGGCGGTGGAATAAGTACCGTGTTGATCGAGAAAACCACCCAGCAAGCTCAGCATTCTTTTACAGGCATTGCGGCCTTGTAAATTAGCGCCGGTCGAACCAGAACCATATTGATAATAAATTGCTTCGTTGCCGTATTGTGCAATGGTTCTTTTTAGATTATCAGCGACAATAGTGGTAGCTTCATCCCAACTAATACGTTTAAATTTACCTTCGCCGCGTTTGCCAACACGCAGCATGGGATATTTGACCCGATCCGGGTTATATGTTTTCCATCTTACCGATCGGCCACGTAAACAGGGGCGAATTTGATGCTCACCAAAGGTAGAGTCATCATAAATTGCTTCATTAGCAATTTTAATAATTTCGCCATTTCTCACATGCACTTTTAGTGGGCAGCGGCTACCGCAGTTGACCAGACAAGCACTGTATTTAACGGTTTCCTCTGTTGTTGCTGCGTGCTCTTCTGGCGCGGCATGTACTGAAAAAGGAAGGGTGATAGAACTGGCAATAGCCGCAGCCCCGGTGACTGCGGCGGATGTTTGAATAAATTCACGGCGGCTTAGTGAGCCGGTGATAGGTCTTTTATTGTTATTCATCGACATTACCTTTGCGGAGGACACTTTTTTAATGAAAAATAAGAAAATTAGGGTTGAGCGGCAATGTCTCACCTTAGGAAATAACTTGTTACTTTTATATGATGTAAATCAATTAAGACGATATAACGGAAATATCGCGCTGTTTTTTGTGAGTGAGGCGAAGGTTATTAATAATTTACCGTAAGATATTAACCATTCCCTATACATAAAATTAATGTATTTATATAAAGTTAGTAGTTGTAATAAAGAATCAATCTCAAATGACCGGGTGCTGTTATTATTTCCATTATTTTATGGGTTAATTTAATTTATCTTTATGATCTTAAGAAAAGTCTTAATAAAGAAACGGCTGTTTTTACCGCTATTCTTTATCACCATAACGGCAATGGTTGGTGGTATTAACCCTAACTAAATAATGGCTAAAATGACATGCTGATCTATTTATCCAGATAAGAAGAGATCTGCATCACGATTCTTATCTCTTCCAGCTTGCAGTCGTGCATTAACATGGTAGTTTACCGAATAGTTGGATTGTTACCGTCAATGGCGGGCAAAACCTGATTGAGTAGCATGATGAATGCTGCTGAGTCGGGTTTTTTTGTTTTCAGGGCTAAAGCATGCAAATCGCTAAAATACTTAACAACAATGTAGTTATTGTTCTCGATCAGCATGGTCAGGAACAAGTCATTATGGGACGTGGTCTTGGCTTTCAAAAACACCCAGGTGAATCGCTAGATAACACATTGATCGAAAAAGTGTTTGCTCTAAAAGACAATGAATTGGTTTCGCGGCTGAGTGAGTTGCTGAGCTGTATTCCATTAGAAGTAATGATTGCTTGTGACTGTATCATCACGCAGGCAACGGCAAAACTGGGTAAGTTGCAGGATAACCTCTACATTTCGCTGACTGACCACTGTTTCTATGCGATTGAGCGGCATAAACAAGGTTTGGATATAACGAATGGATTGCAGTGGGAGATTCGTCGGTTGTATCCCAAAGAGTTTGCCTTGGGTCGTGAAGCCTTGCAGATTATTAAACAACGCCTTGGGGTGCAATTGCGTGAAGATGAAGCTGGATTTATCGCGCTCCATCTGGTGAATGCTCAGTTGAAGGGTGAAATGCCTGAAGTAATGCAAGTGACGAAGGTAATGCAGGAGATACTGCATATCGTGAAGTACCAATTTAAGCTGGAATATGATGAGGACGGGCTGAGTTATCACCGTTTTGTTACCCATCTGAAATTTTTCTCACAGCGAATGTTGGGCCGTAATGGGGTCACCAGTGATGATGATTCCTTACACGATGCAGTGAAAGATAATTATGCCGAGGCTTACCGCTGTGCGGGTAAGATTCAGCAGCATATGAAATTGCAGTATCAACAAGATTTGAGCAAAGAAGAGCGGATGTTTTTGACTATCCATATTGAACGCGTTCGCCGGGAAAGTTTTAATCTGCCAGATTAAATGATTTAAAAGGGAAGGGTTCTAAGTAGTAAGAGAATTTAGCCAAACTGGATTGTTACTGCTTCGGCAGGCAAAACCTGAATGTACTTGTGTCGCTGGGTCGCGGTGCGGAGTGCGTTTAGGTTTTTTTTTGCCCGAATTTTTACCTGTATAAACAAGAGTGTTACCGAAGGAAAACACGATGCAATACACAACGGTCGCCAGCGAGATCCTCGCCGGAGTAGGGGGGCAGAGTAATATTAATAGCGTAGTACATTGCGCTACCCGTTTACGCTTTAAACTCAAGGATATGGCGCGGGCTGATGCCCAAGCGCTGAAAGATAATCCTGGCGTTATTATGGTAGTGGAAAGTGGTGGCCAGTTTCAGGTGGTTATCGGAAACCATGTTAGTGAGGTCTACCAGGCGTTAGTGAACCAAGCGGGGTTGGCTGATGCTGAAGAGCATGATAACAAGTCAGGTAATCAAAAAGAGAGTTTGTTCAGTCACTGTATCGATATCATTTCGGGTATTTTCACCCCCTTGCTCGGTGTATTGGCCGCCTCCGGTATTCTTAAAGGTTTTTTGGCACTGAGTGTTGTTTGCGGCTGGTTACAACCCGACAGCGGCAGCTATACAATTTTATTTGCTGCCAGTGACTCACTGTTTTATTTCTTCCCACTGGTATTGGGTTATACCGCAGGTAAGAAGTTTGGTGGCAGTCCATTTATTACCATGGCGATTGGTGGTGCATTAGTACACCCCTTGATGCTCGCTGCATTTAACGCAGCCGGGCAACCTGGGGCTTCTGAGGTCTATTTCCTTGGTATTCCGGTCACATTTATCAATTACAGCTCGTCGGTTATCCCTATCATATTAGCGGCTTGGGTTAGTAGTCGGTTAGAAAAAGGGTTTAACCGGGTGTTACACAGCAATATTAAGAACTTTTTCACGCCATTACTGTGTCTGGTAATAACCGTTCCAGCCACCTTTTTACTGATTGGCCCGCTGGCAACCTGGCTTAGCCATTTATTGGCGTCGGGGTTCCAAATTATCTATTCGGCTGCTCCTCCTGTTGCCGGTGGTGTATTGGCCGGGCTATGGCAGATTTGCGTTATCTTTGGGCTGCACTGGGGTTTGGTCCCTTTGATGATAAACAACCTGAGTGTACTGGGCTATGACGCCATGTTGCCGCTGTTGTTACCGGCAGTTATGGGGCAAGTGGGGGCCACGCTCGGTGTCTTTTTACGTACTCGCGATGCAAAAATGAAGGGGCTGGCTGGTTCGGCATTTACTGCGGGGATATTCGGTATTACTGAACCCGCTGTTTATGGGGTGACCTTACCGTCGAAAAAACCGTTTGTTTTTGGCTGCGTAGGCGGGGCGATAGGGGGTGTCATCGTCGGTTTCTGCCAGACCCATGTTTATTCATTCAGCCTTGCCAGTATCTTCTCTTTTGCCCAGATAATTCCCGCTACAGGTGTCGATGCCAGCGTATGGGGCGCCATTATTGGCACCCTGATTGCGTTGATCTTTGCTGCCATCAGCACCTTCTTTTTTGGCCTGCCAGCGCCTGTTGCCACCGCAGAAACAGAGGATTTGTCTCACACCTCATCCATCACCGATAACCACAGTGGTATGGGCGAAGTGATATTCAGCCCGATCAGTGGTGAATTGTTAGCGCTAGCGGATGTCAGTGACAGTATTTTCGCCAGTGGTTTATTGGGGGCGGGAATTGCGATTATTCCACAACAAGGGCGGGTCGTGTCACCGGTTAATGGCGTTGTAGCGTCACTGTTTAAAACCCACCATGCGATTGGCATTGAATCTGATTCTGGTGCTGAGGTCCTTATCCACGTTGGTATTGATACCGTCAAACTCGATGGCAAATATTTTACCGCTCATGTTAAAGCCGGTGACCGGGTCAGCGCAGGTGATTTACTGCTGGAGTTTGATTGTGCGGCGATTACCGGAGCAGGTTATGACCTGACGACGCCGATAATTATCAGCAACAGTGAAAATTATCAGGATGTCCTGTGTGCTAAAGGCACCTCTATTACTGAGCAAGCCCCGTTATTAACCGTAATTCGTTAATACTGATTTAGGAGAAAACCGATGAAACATGCATTTCCAGATAATTTCCTTTGGGGCGGTGCGATTGCCGCTAATCAGGTAGAAGGGGCTTATCTTGCTGAGGGGAAAGGGCTATCTACCTCTGATTTACAACCCCATGGTATTTTTGGCGATATCATTCCTAGGGTGAGTGGTGACAGTTATGTCAAAGATCTAGCTATCGATTTTTATCATCGCTACCCAGAGGATATCGCACTATTTGCTGAGATGGGGTTTAAATGTTTGCGGATATCCATTGCCTGGACACGTATTTTCCCACAGGGCGATGAGCAGCAGCCTAATGAGGCAGGTCTGGCATTCTATGACCGTGTATTTGATGAAATGGCGAAATATAACATTACGCCATTGGTGACATTATCCCACTATGAGATGCCTTATGGGCTGGTTAAGAATTATGGTGGCTGGGGTAATCGTAAAACAATTGGTTTCTTTGAACATTATGCCCGCACCGTGTGTCAGCGTTATCAGCATAAGGTTAAATTGTGGCTGACATTTAATGAGATCAATATGTCGCTGCATGCGCCATTCACCGGAGTAGGATTAGAGCAAGCAAGCAGTAAGAGTGCCGTGTATCAGGCTATCCATCACCAGTTGGTTGCCAGTGCCAAAGCGGTTGCTGCATTGCATGAAATTATCCCTGATGGCCGAATCGGAAATATGCTGTTGGGTGGGCTGATGTATCCACTAACTTGCAAGCCTGCCGATGTATTGGAAACATTACAGCAGAATCGTGAATGGCTATTCTTTGGCGATGTGCAGGTTCGCGGTTATTACCCCTCTTATATGGCTCGTTATTTTAAACAGCACGGCATTAGTGTTGAAATTACTGCTGAAGATAAACTGGCATTAAAACAGACTGTCGATTTTATCTCCTTCAGTTATTACATGAGCGGCTGCGTGACCGCCGATGAAGAGTTAAACCGTAAAGCCCGAGGTAATATTCTTAGCATGGTGCAGAACCCGCATCTGGCCAGCTCGGAATGGGGGTGGCAGATCGATCCTGACGGGCTGCGTATCTTGCTCAATGAATTATGGGATCGTTATCAAAAACCCCTGTTTATTGTTGAGAATGGGCTGGGAGCGAAAGATAAGCCGGATGTTAATGGCCATATTGAAGATGACTATCGCATTGAATATCTCAATGACCATCTGGTCCAGGTCGGTGAGGCTATCGAAGATGGCGTTGAGGTGATGGGATATACCAGTTGGGGGCCGATTGATTTGGTTAGCGCCTCAAAAGCTGAATTATCCAAACGTTATGGTTTTATTTATGTCGATCGCGATGACAGTGGTAATGGCACATTGGAACGCCGTCGTAAGAAGAGCTTCTATTGGTATCGCGATGTGATTCAGAGTAATGGCGAGGCATTGAAACGCTAATAGCGACGTTTGTATGTTGCAGTGATATAAGCAGCTCTCAACTGTTTTGCCTCACTGCAACACGACTTATTTTTGGGGAAGTACCGAGTATTTATTATTAGATGTGCGGGTTATTCTAAAAATGGAAAATAATGAAACCAACGGGATCTTTATAACGGGGTCTCTGGTGCTCCCGGAGCGACTGATCCAGGTGGCTATCGTTACCATAATAATACTTGGTTCTTTTACAGTGGATTCAATCAGCAGGTAACAAAACATCAGGATGACGCCAACCGTGGTTTAAGTGTGTTTTACAGCATGTCGTTGGCGGACCAACGGACCAATTACATGCATTACGCTACCTCCGCAGGCATCCGTTATCGCGGCTTATTTGATAGCCGCCCACAAGATTGGTTGGGATTCGGCGTATCAATGGTTAAACTGAGTGATTATTATAAAGATAATCAACGCTATCTGAATCAAATCAATAATGTTTCTGATTATAATAATCCACGTTACTCTCCAATAGCTGGGTATTCGGTTGCTGCCGAACTGTATTATCGTTTCCGTGTCACTTCATGGCTGGAATTACAACCTGATCTACAATATTGGCACTCACCAGCAGGGGTAAGCCAAACGCAAGATGTATGGGGAACCGAATTAAAAACAGTTATTACATTCTAAATTTCGCCTGTATTGCAGATAATACGGCTATGACGTGGTGCTTTAACTGGCACCACGTAAACTGTTACGCTATTCTCCATCGAGTATTATATTGTAGAGAATCAGCGTGATGTTGAATATGAAAAACAGATTCGATGGTAACAACATCTTAGGTGAAAGGAATATTCACGCAGTTTTTGAACTGAGCTTATTACTGAAAGCAATCTTAGCCGTGATGGAGATTATCAGCGGTATTTTAACCTATTTTGTGACGCCGCAGTTTTTGCTAAATATTCTGCATCGCATCACGCAAGTTGAATTTATTGAAGACCGTGGCGATGTGGTAGCCCATTATTTACTGCATGCGGCACAAAATCTCTCAATCAGCAGTCTGCATTTTGCCGCATTTTATCTGCTCATCCACGGCGTGGTTAAGTTGTGGGTCATTATTGGATTATGGCGCAAAAAGCTGGGTTATTATCCGGCGGCAATAGTCATATTCAGCTTATTCATTATCTATCAACTCTATCGTTATACCTTCACTCACTCGGTGTTATTGATCGTAATAACTGCGCTGGATGTGGTGGTTATTGTGTTGACGTTGCTGGAGTATCGAAGATTACGCCAGCAGCATAAAACCCCTTAGCCAGATGAAGGCCATACTGAGCAATGCGAACCAAAAACCAAGGTTATAATGCCCTGTGAGGTTACTCAGTTAGCAAAAATATGCGCTTGGCCAATAATTGTCAGGTCAACCATTAAACCGATACTTATACCTTCGCGGCTGATGGTTTTAACCTCTACCGTTTCATTACTTTCAACCAGATATAGGGTGAGTGTTGAGATAAAACCCGCAAAATCAATATTGATAACCTTAGCCAGACAATGAGTGGTGTAGTGATGATCTGCGGGCAAAGGGGTGATAGTAATCTGTTCTGGCCGTAACATAATCCGGCTCAATCCATGGCGTTGCTCATCATCAACCCTGACGCTGCCCAGTGCACAATCAGCCCATCCGGTATCAATATTGGCGGAAAGAATCAATGTTTCGCCAAGGAAAGTCGCTGTAGGTTCATCAATCGGTCGCAAATAGAGTTCTTGCGGCGGGCCAACATGCGCCAGTTTACCCGCCCGCATTACCGCGACTTGCGAGGCAAATGATAATGCTTCGGTTTGATCATGCGTCACTAAAATGGAGGCAATATTTGCCTGTGCCAACAGTTCAGCCACCGCTTTGCGCGTTGAGGCGCGTAAGGCGGTATCCAGAGCTGAAAAAGGTTCATCCAACAGCATCAGTACCGGCCGCTGTGCTAACGCTCTGGCGAGAGCGACCCGCTGCTGTTGCCCACCCGAAATCTCATGGGGCCAAAGTTGTGATAACCGCCGATCCAGTGCGACCATCTCCATCAGTTCATCAATTCGGCGGGCTTTGTCCTGCTTGGTCCCTGTTAGTCCATAACCAATATTGCCCGCGACGGTAAAGTGGGGGAACAGCGCACCATCTTGCGGTACAAAACCAATCCCTCTTTTGTGCGCTGGCACGTGGGTTGAATTGTCGAATACCGGATGACCTTGCAGAATAACTTTACCGTGATCGGGGGTTTCGAACCCGGCAATAATCCGCAACAACGTGGTTTTGCCTGAGCCGGATGGCCCAACAATTGCGGTGCGACTGCCGGCGGAAACCTGCAAGTCAATTCGGTCTAATACGGTAACAGACTGGAAAGACTTACCGATTTGCTGAAGTTCAAGCGTGCTCATAATCCTGCCGTACGTTGCGATTGAGAATAAAGAAGCCAGGTTAGCGGCAGAGATAGTGCCACCATCAGCAGTGCATAGGGTGATGCCGCGACATAATCAATTTCACTGGTCAACGCCCAAAAACCAGTCGCCAGTGTTCGGGTGCCGTTCGGGGCCAGTAATAGTGTGGCGGTCAGCTCATTGGAGATAGCGAGGAACACCAGTGCCGCCCCGGCAGCGGCGCCAGGAGCAGCAAGGCGCATGGTGGTGCTCCATACGGCTTGAGTGGGTGTTTTGCCCAAGCTGCGGGCCACGTTTTCCAATTCGACCGGGGCGGTCGCAATCCCGGCCCGTAAACTGATTAAAGCGCGTGGGGTAAACATCAATAAATAAGCCAGCAAAATAGTGAATTCTGTTTGATACAGCGGGCGAGCAACACGGATAGTGATGGTCACCAGCGCCAGCGCGACCACGATACCGGGCAGCGAGCTGGTGACATAATTACAGCCTTCCATCACACGGTGCAAGCGCCCCGGATAGCGCACCGATAGCCATGCCATGGGGACGGCACACAATGTAATAATAACCGCACCGCTCAGTGCTAATGCCAGTGTTTGCTTCAAGGCTGGTAGCAGTTCAGGATTCAGCCACACATCAATTCCACCAATATAGAGCCAGCGGGCCAGCGTGATAAAGGGCACGCCCAGCGAGAGTGCAGTGAGTACCAATGGCAATAACAGACACAGTAGTGTGATGGTTGTACCCATTGAATATGCAGTTTGGCGCCTGGCGCTACCGGAGCCGACCCGAGCATAGCGGTTGTAGCCACGGCTGGTGGCTTCGATTAACAATAGCCCCAGGCAACATAACGCCAGAACCCCTGCCAACATATTGGCCGCCGGACCATTAAACGTGGATTGAAATTGGTCAAAAATAGCGGTGGTAAAAGTATCGAAACGGATCATGGCATACAAGCCATATTCCGCTAATAGATGCAGCGCAATCAGTATCGAACCGCCCCATACGGCTAATTTTAGTTGCGGCAGAACCACGCGAAAGAAGACCACTGTTGGGGGACTACCCAATGATGATGCTGCGTCTTCAAGGCCGGGATCAAGGCGGCGTAATACAGCGGATGCGGGCAGATAAATAAAGGGGAAATAGGCAATTACTGAGATAAACACGCCAGCGGCAAGGCCATGCATTGATGGCACCAGACTAATCCATGCATAACTTTGTACAAAAGCAGGTACGGCTAGCGGTGCAATAGCCAATAGTGACCAAATCCGCCTGCCGGGCAGGGCCGTACGCTCGGTCAGCCATGCCAGTGCAACGCCAATAATGGCACAAAGCGGTAAGGTAAAGAGCACCAGGAGCGCGGTGTTAATCAGTAGTTCGCCCACGCGGGGGCGAAAAACCAGGGCTTTGACTGTTGGCCAACCGGTATCAATAGCGATACCAATAACAAACCCTAATGGCAGCAGGGATAGCAGTGACAACAGAATCGCAATAGCCACAATCCCAAACCCCGGGCGATGGTTATACTGCCGTTGGGCTGCCTTATGCAGTGGAACCGATACAATATCGGTGCTTATATTAGCCATAATAGTCAAGGCGCTCGGCTTGTTAAATACCCGTCGCCATAGTGATGTGACGGGCTAAAAATGCATTCTATCAGTCGGTTGTCCTTATTACAGCAGACCGGCTTCAGTCATTAACTCAACCACTTTTTTACTGTTGAGTTTAGACGGCTCAACGTTCGGTGCTTGCAGGTCTTTCAGTGGCACCAATTTAGGGTTTGAAGCGGCATCGACACCAACGGCATACTCAAATGCGGTGTTGGTACGCAAGATATCCTGGCCTGATTTGCTGGTGATCCATTTGACGAATTCCTGCGCTTGTTTCTGGTGCTTACTGGATGCCAGAACACCGCCGCCGGAGATACTCACAAATGCGCCAGGGTCTTGATGTTTGAAATAATGCAGTTTGGTTTTACCGCTGTTCTCACCTGTTTTGGCTTGATCGACGAAACGGTAATAGTGATAGATAACTCCGCCATCGATTTGGCCCGCATTCACCGCTTTCATCACGGTGCTATTACCTTTGTAAGCAGTGAAGTTGGTTTTCATGGCTTTTAGCCATTCCAACGTGGCTTTTTCGCCTTTCAATTCCAGCATGGCACTGACAATGGCCTGGAAGTCGGCACCCGATGGTGAGGCAGCCCAACGGCCTTTCCATTCAGGTTTTGCCAAATCCATAATGGATTTAGGTAATTCGGCTTCGCTGATTTTATCCGGGTTATAGACAAACACGGTGCTACGAGCCGCAATACCGGTCCAACGACCATGTTCAGGGCGATACTCTTTCGCAACCTGTGCTTGTGTGGCGGCATCCAGTGGTGCGAACAATTTGGCGTTATCGACCAGCACCATTGCCGGCGAGTTTTCAGTCAGGAAAACGTCGGCGGGAGATGAGTTGCCTTCCTGAACCAGTTGATTACCTAACTCGCTGTCGCCGCCATTACGCAGAGTCACTTTGATGCCGGTATCTTTGGTAAAACCGTCAACCCAGGATTTCACCAGATTTTCGTGTTGAGCATTATAAATCACGATACCTTCATCATTTGATGCGGCATTGACGGAGAACGCCAGCATCATTGAGGAAGCCAGTAGGGCGACAGGGCCGAAAGAGGGGAAACGTAACTTCATAAACTGAGATCCTTTTAAAAGCTCAAAGAAGAAAACGAGATTGTCAGGCAACCGCAAAACAGAGCAATTGTATAGAAAGAAATTAACAATGATAGTGAAAATCATTCGCGTTATTTGCTACCAAATGTTTCATTTTCAGTACTATTTTTTGTATGGGTAACTCGGTTCATAATAAAAAATCCCAGACAAATGCAAGCCGGGATTTTTTTACCTGCCAGTCAACTCATCAAGTCCACTTCCTGCCAGGCGGTTTCTTAGCCAGCATCATCTCAATAAAATCAGTGGACTGCTGCTTACGGTTCGGTAACTTACAGGTTTTGCGCAGTGTCTGTATAATTTCCGCCACTGGTAGTGTGGGCAGCCAACATCTATATGGATGAGGTGCATCCAGGCAAGAAAATCGCTGATTTGTCCGAACCTGATAAGAGAATTATTAGTGCGATTAGTACCTTAACTGCCGGTATCCTGGGTGGCTTAAGTACTGATAGCAGCACCGGCCTTCTCATCGGCGCGCAGGCTGGGAAGAACGCGGTGGAGAATAACTCGCTGAGTGGTGATGCGGCGCGTGAAACAGTTAAACAGGTGACGGCCAACCTGAAAGATCAGGTCAGGGATAAACTTGGTGAAGGGACATTGTCTGCTATTGTTAACAGCATTATCGGTGCGGCGGCAGATAGCGGTGATGCGTTATTAGGTGGAGCGGATTACGGTGCTGATGCGGCGATGGCGCTCACCTCATGCGCCATGGGAGACAGTTACTGCACTCAGGCATTGAACGATCTGGCGGGTAAAAATCAGGCAGCGGCAGATACGCTGAAAGCCCTGATGAAGAGTGAAACCTGGTCAGCGGTTGCAGGACAGGTGAAAGAAGCGGCTCAAGGTAACCAGCTTGCTCTGGAAGCCACAGGTGGAATGCTGGCAGGTATTCTTCTACCAGGCAAGAAACTACCTGATGGTGTTGCTGGTAAGGCCGAGTCTATTGCTGCTGATATAGGCAAAACTGGTACTGTATTTGATTCTATAAAAGGGACCCAGCCTGTTTACCCTGGTTCTGTTATACCGAAATCTTTTGAAATGACACTACCTAACGGTCAAAAAGTGTGGGTACATGGCAATGCTACAGAACACATGGCAGAATATGCGGCATCTAAAGCCGTAACTAATACGCCAGAGGCGGTCAGACTTGCCAGCCAGACAGAACTCAGAAGTTTTCAAGCTGCGTTAGATACCGCGACAAAGAACGGTATGTCATATGGGCGTATAACAGTCGATGGTTGGCAACTGGAAATCAAACCTCCACGTGCTGCTGGTGAGTTGCCAACAGTCATTCATGCTCGTTATCTAGGGGCAAATTAAATGGATATAGAAATTACAAGTCCGATCAATATCACATTGGACGTAATAGAACTTGATGAACATATTCCATCATTGAAGTTTAATCTGGCGATTCAAGTAGATAAATTTAGTTATAGTTTGAATGTCAGTTCCCAGGTATGGCTTGAATGCCAATGCTTTGATGAATTTATCGACAATATACGGAATGATGATATAGCCCATCTTAAAGATATGAATGGATGTTTTGAGTTGATTGTAAATCCAGTTTTAGGATGGCTTGAATGGTCATGTGCTAAAGAAGAACTGCATGGATATACCACAGTATCAAAAGGCAGAGAAAAGTTAACGGACGATGCGAAATCTGCAATATATGCAGCGTTTAATGATTATCCTAAATGGTGGTGACTGTTAGATCAGGTCTAAGCTACTACAACTAAAAGTAGCAACCCCAGCCTTGGCTGGGGGTTACTACTTCTAAGCCCTAAATCCCCACACTTCCCGCCGCCACAACCGAATAACACCGGGCGCGGCGGTCACCTCCAGTTGTTCCGCGTCAGTGATCCCAGAATCGGTGATCCAATCCCTGCCGATAATCACCTCGCCGTTCTCCCGCACCCAATCCGCCCCCAAATCTTGCCGGTCTTGGCTGGCTTCGCACAGCGCGTCCCAGGTGGTGGCGTCGGTGACGACAGTGATCCAGAGCTGGTGATGTTGGAGCGTCAGTTGCAGCGGTAAAACCGAGTTTGGCCAACGTCACGCTTTCGATCGTCAGTTCAGGGATCGGCTCAGGGGTAAAAGTGATGTTCATACATTCCCCTCCGTGGCGGGCGCGGTGCGGATAATCAACTGGCCGTGTTCGGGGGTAACAGTAACGTGCTAGCCGGTAGTAAATCCCAATGCTTCCAGCCACTTACCGCTCAGGATAAGTTTAGGCTGAGGGTGCTTTTTACCGCCACTAGGTGAATAATACACTGTATAATCATTGGCTTATGTTCTTTTTCTTCAGTTGCTGCCTGTTCTGACTTACAATCACGCTTAGCCATAGTACCTGTTGTATGATCAACTGACCCAGTTCTGTGATCACTTCGATCTTCTGCCTGGTGGTAAATCTGAGCGGCTCCAGTCATCTTTCCTTAATCGCCAGTTGTGGCCGTGGGTTCTGATTTATAAATGCATCGTACCTCCTTTATTGTTCGAATTTTCCTGTTTGTTCGTGGCAGACAATGACTTAACATAGCTATCACTTTTTTGTATGGTTTATGGGTATTCGATGCGCTACTTGGCTATTATTGTTCCCTTACTTACGTTGCTCTCTGCCTGTAGTAGCAAACCGACACCTCCTGTTGCTGCCGAGCCATCGGCGGGCCTGATACAGAGCGGTTTCTTGCTTGAGCCGCAACATGTGGGGCATTTGCAAAACGGTGATTTTGCTTATAACGCCGACACAGCCCGATTTGTTGACAAAATGGTGCGTGAACACGGTTTTGAGCCTCAACAACTGCATGATGTATTAGCCCAAACTAAAAAACTGGATTTTGTTATCCGCTTGATGGATAAACAAGCGCCATCGGCAGGCCGTCCTTCCGGCCCTAATGGTGCGTGGAACCGCTATCGCAAACAGTTTATTACCCCGGATAATGTGCAAAACGGTGTTAACTTCTGGAACCAACATCAAGAGGCGTTGCAACGCGCCTATGAGGTTTACGGCGTGCCACCAGAGATTATCGTCGGAATCATTGGGGTTGAGACTCGCTGGGGCCGGGTGATGGGTAAAACGCGCATCATTGATGCCCTGGCAACACTCTCCTTTGCTTATCCACGCCGTGCTGAGTACTTTTCTGGCGAGCTGGAAACCTTCCTGTTGATGGCTCGTGCGGAGGGTAATGATCCGCTCAGCTTGCGGGGGTCTTATGCGGGCGCGATGGGGTACGGCCAATTTATGCCATCATCATTCAAAAGCTATGCTGTTGATTTTAATGGTAACGGCCACATCAATTTATGGGATCCGGAAGATGCCATCGGCAGTGTCGCTAACTACTTCAAATCCCATGGCTGGACCAAAGGTGCGATGGTCGCGGTGCCCGCTAATGGGCAAGCGCCGTACCTTGATAATGGCTTTAAGACGAAATACCCTATCTCGATGTTATCTGCCGCAGGGCTAAGCCCGTCTGGTTCGCTAGAGGGTTATCAAGAGGCCAGCTTACTGCGTCTGGATGTCGGCACCGGTTATCAGTATTGGTACGGGTTACCCAATTTCTACACGATTACCCGCTACAACCACAGCACCCATTACGCGATGGCGGTATGGCAGCTAGGTGAGGCAGTAGGCAGGGCACGTTCAATACAGTAAATGGTGAGTGAAAGGCGTTGCCGACGGTTAGCGTCGTTATGGCAAGTAGTAAAAGGGCCACATGTTACGATGTGGCCCTTTTCTATTAGTGGTTGGTGCTTCTTACAACAGGTGTGAAATATCATCTGGATTAACGGATGGCGGCGATTTACGCCAGCCGCGAGTCAGCCACAGCAAGTAGATAAAGCCTGCCAATAGCCACAATAAGCCGACTTCAAGCGCCCGTTGCTCAAGGTGAACCCACAGCCACACCGACATGACGAATCCCATCATGGGTAATAGCCCGTACTTAAACATAGCCGCAGTACCGCGGCGTTTCTCATTGATAATAAAATGCTTTATCACACTCAAATTAACAAAGGTGAAGGCACCGAGGGCACCAAAGCTTATCATCGATACCACTAAGTTCAGGTCAAGGAACAGGGCCAGCAGCGAGATGGTGGCAACGAATAAAATGGCCCGCCACGGTGTGTGGAATTTGCGATGCAGATGGAAGAACACTTTGCGTGGTAGTACGCCTTCACGCCCCATGGCATAGAAAATACGCGACACACTGGTCTGCGCGGTCATTGCGGAGGCATAAACGCCGGTCAAATAGGTGGCCATAAAGAAGTTATACATCCACTTACCACCGACATGCTCGGAGATAATCAGGCTGGCGGTATCCTGATGTGGAATCAACAATTTCCAATCGGGATAGGCCAAATGGGCAGCATAGGAAACGGCGATAAAAATAGCACCGGCGCTGATCACCGTAAAGAGAATGGCCCGTGGCAGAGTGCGTTTGGCGTCGTGCGCCTCTTCGGCCATGGTCGCGATGGCATCAAAACCGAGGAAGGCCAAACAGAGCACTGCCGCACCAGAGAGTAACCCGGATAGGTCACCGGCATTCACCAGCAGCGGCTTCATTAACGCTTCCGGGCTTAAATCGGCCTGACTGAAAGAGAGCGCAATAAATAATATGATAAAGACCATCTGTGCTGCGATCAGCGAGAAATTAACTGAGGTGAGTAAACGCACGCCCAGAATATTAAGCAGACTGACACTGATGATAGACGCAATAATAAATACCGGAGCGGGAATAGCCGGAAATGCCTCATGCAAGAAAATGCCTAAAACTAAATAATTAAGGATTGGCAGGAACAGATAATCCAAAATTTGCGCCCAACCCACCAGAAAACCGGTTTTCCCGCCAAAACTACGCTGAACATAGGAATAGGCGGAGCCAGACAGCGGCATGGCGCTGGTCATCCGGCAATAACTGAGGGCGGTAAACAGAATGGTGGCAACAGTCACCAGATAGGCAACGGGCAAATGCCCCTGACTTAATACGGTCACCTGTCCATAGGTAGTGAATACGCCTAAAGGCACCATATAGGCAAGCCCGAAAGCGACCAGCGCGGGGGTTTTAAGCACTCTGCGCAACTGAATGTTTTGTGGCATTACCGTATCATCTCCTGGTGAGAAAAAGCACCGTTACGCTGCATTTTTATGCAGCTATAGAACATAAAGGAGCGGATTTTGACATAAGGGTCGCTGTAACGCCAATGACTTCCTTCTTAGCCTATGTTGTCGTGCTCAACTCTGCTCCTGACAGATTTGCCCCCCGCATCACCGACGTGAATCAATGATGCGGGGCATTCACTAGGCTTGATAAACCACATTACCGCCGATCAGCGTAGAGTCCACCTGTGTCTGGTAAATAGCGTTTGGCGACTGCTCAAACAGGTTATTTTTCAGAATGATAATATCGGCGAACTTCCCTGCTTCCAGTGAGCCGATATATTGCTCTTTGGCAATCATATAAGCGGCATCAATAGTGGCAGAACGTAATGTTTCAATCAGCGTCAGGTCACGATCATTATCCAGCCGTGGGCCAGCCGGATGACCGTCGAGATCCCATGCACGACGGGTCATACCCACTTGCAGGTTGTACCATTCATCTAGCCTGTCAATGGGCCAGTCACTGCCATACGCAATACGTGCGCCAGCATCAAGGAAGCGTGCTGCTGGCTCCATATGCAGGAAACGGGCCTCGCCCAACATCTCACGCTCTTCATCAATTAGTACCCCCGGTAAGCCGGCCCACTGGAAGGAAAGCACTGCTGTTGCTCCCAGTTTGGCAAAACGATCATATTGATGGGGGGCAACCAGCTCGTTATGTGCTAATCCTGGGCGGATATCTTTGCCCGGCAAGGCGGCGCGCATCTGTTCCACTGCATCCAGCACCATCTCGATGGCCCCATCACCCACGGTATGAGTGTGTGGATGAAGACCTGCGCGGGCGCACTCCAGAATCACGGCATTGACTACTGGCGCGCTAAAATAGAGGTCGCCATAGCGCTCGGTATCTTGCCAGTCAGGTTGTTGTGCTGAACCCTGGTTGGCACGATACGGCTCCAGTAATGCAGCGGTCATGGTTGGGGGTTGCAATACCCCGTCGATAAACAATTTCAGGTGATCGACGGCGAAACTCGGTGCGGGTGTCCATGCGTGGCTTCCCCATTGGTGGGCGAACTCTAGCACCTCTTGTACCACGCGAGCGGCGTCCTGTGGGCCTTGCAGGCTATCAGGGGTCACTTCTTTAGCACCCAGTACCCGTAAGGTTAATGCGTCACGTTCATGCAAGCGACGGAAAGCCAGTAACTGTTCGGCAAAAACACGAGTATCCATCACGGTAGTGACACCTTGCGCATTAAGTACTTGCTGCACATGGGCCGCAATTTGCACATTCTTTTCCGCTGTGGCGGAGGGGATACTGTCAAAGGCGCGCATGGCGGGCGCATCTTCCAAAATACCGGTCAATTTACCGTGGGTATCGCTGGCAATTTTGCCATCTGGCGGTACTGGGGTGTGTTCATCAATACCCAGCAATTCCAGCGCGCGGCTGTTGGCCGCCAGCGTGTGGCAGTCATTGGAGAACAATGCGATTGGACGGCAGGTATTGAGCGAATCCAAGGCCTTTCGGCTCATATCAGCGCCGACGGGTGTCATCGCCTGACGCTGCCAGGCGCGCACGGTCAGCCAGTCATTTTCACCGTTAAAAGGATCGCTATCGAGGTGTTGCTGGATAATATCCAGTGTCTGTTCAACACTTAGCGCAGCGTAATTGAGGTTACAACCAATCAGTTGTTTCCCGCCCCAAAACGGGTGCATATGGCTGTCAATCAGGCCGGGCATCATAAACTTACCCGCCAGATCGATAAGTTGAGTATGCGCGCTAGCGAATTGCTGTTTGATCTCCTCACCGCCCGTGGCCAGAATATAGCCCTGGCCGATGGCGATGGCACTGCAAACCGTATTATCAGCATCTGCCGTATAAATTGTGCCGTTGTAATAAATACTGTCGGCGACAGGAGTCTGTTTAGTCATGTTATGTACTTTATAATATGTCCCTTCTTCCTTGACGTTAGCTGCTCCCGGCATGTTTATCACCTGAATTGCTAACCTCTGTCAGCTCATCGGGATTGGTTGCTGTGCTGCCACGCCAATGACGTTGGGGATTTGAGGAATCAGATAATCATTATAGCCTGTCCTATCAGGGAAAACTCTCTGAGTTAAGTACCGGCCAAGGTGAGAATCTATTAATGGTTTTTCAATAACTCGCTTCTCATCATTGCGGCCAGATGGCGCAAGATTTCTGCTTCTGAAAAACCTAACTCGGTAAACTGGGTTAGACCATCCAGACCGCACACCAGCCCGATCAGCCGCCAGGCAACATCACTGGCATTGATATCTGAGCGAAATTCATCGCAGGTAATGCCGGTATGGATCACCGCCACGGTAGCCGCATGCCAGTCTGACATCGACGCCGCATAGGCTTCCTTAATAAGTTCATCGCGCTCGGCTAGCATTGAAATTTCATTCCACAACCGGGTTTCTCTTCGGCCGGCTTCATCTTGTGGATAGCCCAACACTTGCTGTATCCGTTCAACGGCAGGTAAGTTTTGACTGTTTAGCGCAAAAGCAGATAACGACTGTTTAACTAAGAGTAGAAAAGCATCTGCGCGTAGTCGTGAGACTGATGTGAAATGGTGATGAACTTGCCCAACAGCCACGCCGGCTTCGCTGGCAACACGACGTACAGTGGTTGCCGCCATCCCTTCACTTATCGCGACACGCATCGCAGCCTGCAAAAGGGTGTCGTGGCGTTCCTCACGGTTCAAATAGGCCAAAGAGACTCCTTATCTGACTTATTAGTGTTTCAGCCATTATGTGATGAATTGGACGCTAGTTCAACTTTCCGCTATTATTGACATATTGAACAGGTGTTCAACATTAATATATGCCTTATTTGAGCGTTTTGTATGTCTAAAAAGTGGATGATTTTCTACGTTATTATTCTGATGTATCTCCCAGTTTCTATTGATGCAACTGTATTACATGTGGCCGCCCCACGGCTGGGTATTGCACTGTCAGCCACGGGCAGTGAATTGCTGTGGATTATTGATATTTACTCACTGGTTATGGCCTGTTTGCTGCTGCCAATGGGGGCGCTGGGGGATCGCATCGGTTTCAAACGGTTGGCGTTGTTGGGGTCGGTACTGTTCGGGCTTGCTTCACTGGCGGCGGCTTTTGCACCATCGGTTGCCGCGCTCATTGCGGCACGCGCTTTCTTGGCGATAGGTGCGGCGATGATCCTGCCGGCAACCTTGTCGGCGGTGCGCCATATCTTTACCGATGAACGAGAAAGGGCATTGGCGCTGGGGATATGGGTTGCCATCGGAACGACGGGTGCCGCGATGGGGCCACTGGTTGGTGGATTATTGATGGAATATTTCTACTGGGGTTCAGTCTTCCTGATCAATATCCCTATTATTATTGCAGTGGTTATTGCCACGCTGCTGGTTATACCGAGCCAGCCAGTGCGGGTGGAACAGTCATGGAGATTGGCTCCGGCACTGGTATTGATTACTGCGATCCTATTGCTGGTCTATGCGGCGAAAACCGGGCTGCGCGGCGGGGGAGATATGAGGGTAACTTTCCTAACCGCGTGTATCGGGGGCGCGATGCTGTTTGCTTTTGTTCGTCACCAGTTATCAACGACAGCTCCAATGATCGATTTTCGCCTGATAAGCCAGCGGGTGATCGCTGTTGGTATGGCAATGGCCATGACGGCAATGATAACGCTGGTTGGTTTTGAATTGCTGCTGACACAGGAATTGCAGTTTGTGTTAGGTAAAAGCCCACTCGAAGCGGGTATATTTCTAATGCCATTGATGATTGCCAGTGGTGTTAGCGGGCCGATATCCGGTTGGCTGGTGGCTAAATTGGGGTTACGTACCGTCGCAAGCGCGGGTATTGCATTTAGCTCATTGAGTTTTCTCGGCCTGGCCTGGACCGATTTTGCCACGCAAGTTTATCTGGCATGGGGATGGATGATAGTGCTGGGGTTCAGTATTGAAGCCTCGTTATTAGCTTCTACTGCGGCGATTATGAGTGCGGCTCCCCCGGAAAAAGCCAGTGCGGCAGGGGCGGTTGAGGGTATGGCTTATGAGCTGGGGGCGGGATTCGGGGTGGCAATATTTGGTTTGATGTTATCGCGGGCCTATACCGCGTCTATTGAATTACCAGCAGATTTACCTGCTGATCTCGTTGAGCAGGCCAGTGCTTCTATCAGTGAAACTATTCAGGTGGTCAATAGCCTTGGTGGGAATGAGCATCTACTGACCAGCGCCAAACTTGCCTTTTCTGCCTCGCATAGTTTGGTATTAGGTACTGCCAGCGCACTGTTAATTCTGCTGGCGGTGGTGGTGTGGTTTACCCTGCCGGGGAAGAAAATACGGCAATTGGGCAAACAGAGTGCCACACCTCACTGATTAGCGGGTGGTTAACACTTCATTAATTAAACAGTCATTACTCTTACTTAACTGTGTGATATACCTATTTAGGGTTTGAAACATTAGGGTTTGAAATAGGTAAGGTCTGAGCAATGACTGAGCAAACGTCCTCCGTACAACTTGATCTCGATAGCGCGGCTCAGCCTCCCATAGTGTATATCAGGGGGGATTGGGTACTGGCGCATTATCGCTTTTTGGAACCCCAAGTGGCGCAGTTGCGCGCGAATATGCCCAGTGGCGTGGTATTTGACCTCAACCAACTCGGGGCGTTAGATACCGCCGGTGCAACGTTGCTAGCTCTACTTCTGGGTGAGAATCGTGTGGCAAATTTACGCGAACTTGCGCCTAAATTGCCAGAAGAACGGCGAACCTTACTTGAAACGGTAAGCCATGTATTGCCTGACTTAGCGCCTGAGCCGTCAGAAAAACCCGCACGATTTTGGCTGGAGATGCTGGCTAACACCGGCCGTTCGGTAGATAACTTATGGCAAGATATTAAGTCACTATTGGGCTTTATTGGCCTGACGCTGGAAACCTTGCTGGGAACACTCTTTCGGCCCTCACGCTGGCGCATTACCTCATTAATTGCCAATATTCAACAGATTGGCCTCAATGCTGTACCGATCATTATGTTGCTCACCTTTTTGGTGGGGGCAGTTATCGCTTTTCTCGGTGCCACCGTACTCACTACCTTCGGCGCGGGCATTTTTACCGTCGATTTGGTGGTATTTTCTTTTTTACGTGAATTTGCGGTACTGCTTACCGCTATCCTGATGGCAGGGCGGACAGCCAGTGCTTTTACCGCTGAAATTGGCTTGATGAAAGCCAATGAAGAGATTGATGCTATCCAGACGCTGGGCTTGAATCCGGTCGAATTGCTGGTGCTACCGCGCGTCTTGGCACTATTGATTTCTCTGCCGATGCTGACCTTTATTGGTATGGTTTGTGGTATTTTTGGTGGCATGGTGGTGTGCGCCTTAACACTGGATATCTCTCCAACCATGTTTTTGTCGATTATGCAAAACAGTAATGGGTTGCAGCATTTTCTGGTGGGTATAAGCAAAGCCCCTATTTTTGCTTTCCTGATTGCTATTATTGGCTGTCTGGAGGGGTTCAAAGTGACGGGTAGCGCTGAATCTGTCGGGGTCCATACCACCACCAGTGTGGTGCATTCGATCTTTGTGGTGATTTTGCTTGATGCCGTGGCAGCGCTATTTTTCATGGAAATGGGGTGGTGAGCCAAATGACGCAAGATGCAATTATTCAAATTCGCTCTCTGGTTAACTGCTTTGGCGCACAGTGCGTGCATCAAGGGTTAAATCTTGATGTTAAGCGCGGCGAGGTTTTGGGCGTGGTTGGCGGCTCGGGTACCGGTAAATCGGTTCTGTTACGCAGTATTGTTGGGCTACGTCGTCCGACTGACGGGCAAATTCATGTTTTTGGTGAAGATTTAATGACACTGTCAGGTCAATCCCGCTCCATGGTCGAGCGCCGATTTGGCGTATTATTTCAACGAGGCGCACTGTTCAGCTCTCTAACCGTGACCGAAAACGTGGCGTTGCCATTAATAGAAAACGCCGGGTTACCCGGGCTGAGGCTGAGCGTCTGGCTCAGGTTAAACTGGCACTGGCCGGGTTACCGCCGGGCACTGGCAGTAAGTATCCGGCATCACTGTCGGGTGGCATGGTCAAACGTGTTGCGTTAGCCCGTGCCTTGGCGCTGGACCCAGATATTCTGTTTCTTGATGAACCGACAGCGGGCCTTGATCCCATCGGTGCGGCGGCGTTCGACAGTTTGATCCGCACCCTGCGGGATGCCCTCAATCTGACGGTATTTTTGGTAACTCACGATCTGGATACGCTGTATACGTTGTGTGATCGTGTGGCGGTGCTTTCGCAGAAAAAAGTGCTGGTGGTTGATACTCTGGATAAAGTTGCGGCGACTGATGATGCCTGGATTCAGGCGTATTTTCATGGCCCACGAGGCCGGGCTGCTTATCAGGCAGCGGCAATTAACAGTGGAGAGAGGTGGTAATATGGAAACCCGTGCTCATCATGTTGTTATTGGTTTGTTCACTCTTATTGTGGTGAGTGCCGCGCTGCTGTTTTGCCTATGGCTGACAAATTCCGGTTCTGACCGCCAGTTCAGATTGTACGATATCGTTTTCAATGAACCGGTGAGTGGCCTGTCACAGGGCAGCACCGTTCAGTACAGCGGGATTCGAGTCGGTGAGGTGACACAATTGCGGTTGGACCGAGAGAATCCTAATAAGGTTTGGGCACGTATCCGCGTCTCTGCATCTACTCCGATACGCGAGGATACTCAAGCCCGCCTGACAGTTGCGGGTATTACCGGCACTTCAAATATTCAATTCAGCAGTGGCAGCCAGGACAGCCCGTTGTTGGAAGGCAAAGATGGCGATGTTCCTATCATTATTGCCACCCCTTCGCCGATGAGTCAGTTACTGGCTAACGGTGAGAATTTCATGACCAATGCGAATGAAGTGTTGGTGCGCTTGAACCAGCTGCTGGCACCGGATAACCAGCAGCGCCTGATAACGACACTGGATAATCTCGCGCTGGTCACTCAAACCGTGGCTGATCAACGTGGCGATCTTCGTACCCTGTTACAGCAGTTGGCGCAGGCCAGTAAACAGGCTAATGAGACACTGGCCCAAACTAATCGCCTGCTGCGTAATGCTAACGGCTTAATGGATGGGCAGGGGAAACAACTGGTCAATGATGCCGCCAAGACCATGGCATCGTTGCAAAATACCAGTACCATCCTCAATAAATTGGTGAATGAAAATAAAACCTCACTCAATAACGGGATGCAAGGGATGAATGAGCTGGGGCCGGCTGTGGATGAGCTGCGCAGAACATTAGCGACATTACGTGCCGCCGTTTCTCGTTTGGAAGAAAACCCAGCGGCCTTGTTGCGCGGCCGTGAAAGAACACAGGAGTTTACGCCTTAATGCTCTCTCTTAATCTAATGCGCTATGCAGGCCGCCGTGTGTGGCTATTGATGATATCTGGCGGGGCGATACTGCTCTCTGCCTGTACCATTTTACCCTCGGCCCCCGTATCACAAGTTTATCTTCTGCCGGTGCCACCAGCAGTGAGTGCGCCGCGCGCGCAGACAGTAAACTGGTCATTACGGGTTTCACAACCGGCGACGAACCAGTTTCTTAATAGCTCACGCATAGCGGTGCAGCCTCAGGGCCAGGAGATTGCAGTTTATAAAAACTCTCGTTGGAGTGATTCAGCGCCGATTCTGGTGCGCAATCGTCTTATTCAGGCGTTCCGTAGTGATGGACGAATCCGCGCAGTCAGTAGCGATGATGACAGCCTACAGGCTGATGTGGAGTTGAGTGGTGATTTGTCTGCGTTCCAAGGGGTATATCATGTTGGTAGCAGCGAAGTGCTGATCCGCTTTGATGCCCGGCTGGTAAGAATTTCGGACCGTAGGATTATTGCGACCCGCCAGTTTGAAATTCGCCAACCGATAACAGGTAGCGAGATGAATGAGGTGATTCAGGCCTTTGGCCTGGCCAGTGACCAGTTAGCCACCCAAGTGCTCAACTGGACCATGCAGCAGTCTCCTCAGTAGCACGGGTTATCAAACTAGGACAGGTTGAAGCGAGAATATCGTGATAGCTTAGGTTTTATTTTAGGCGAGTTGGCAGTAGCTAACTCGCCTTTTTAATCGGCGGTTTATGGATTCAGAGAAAGAATCTCGCCCAAGGGGGAAAATATTCTCTTTATTGTTTTGTGACTAGTATCTCATTGGGTGTGGTACTTATGGTAAGTAAATTATTTAACTTGTTGTATTTCATGTATTTTTAATTAAATTTATCTGTATTTTAATTTTTCATTAAAGAGAATAATATTCTCCAGCTATTAAAAACAACAGGAAAATATGAAAAGTATTTCTCCCATTAAAACCATAAGATAAAAATAAATAAAATCACTGATTAATTATTTCAAATGCAAAAAATTACGCATCAACAGTTGCTCGATTGGTTGAGAAAAGAAGTAAAACTTTCATTAGGTTGTACTGAACCTATTGCTATTGCGTATGCTGCTGCGGTGGCTGCCAAATATCTCAACGCACCGATATTAAAAATAACGGGGGAGATATCGGAGAATCTGTATAAAAATGCGATGGGGTCACTATCCCGGGAACAACTTATTGCGGAGTGACTCTTGCGGCGGCGATAGGGGCTATTGGCGGTAACGCGGATGCCGATTTAGAAGTATTGAAAGACATTACTGCGGCACAAATTACCCAAGCTTATATGTTCAATGAATCAGGTAAAGTGTGTTTAAACGCAGTAGATGCTGCGGACTTTATTTTATTGATATTACGTTATATAGCCTTGATGAACACTGCCGGGTTGTGATTCAAGGTGGCCATACCAATGTCACGCAAGTATATATTAATAATATAAAACAAATATTAGCCCGAGACTTAATCACCGACAATGAAAAGGGCGCACTACCCGAATTTTCACTTAACGACGCATTTAAATTTGTGACCGATGTTGGTGCTAAAGATATTATGTTTATGTTGAAAAGTGCTGAGATTAATACTGCGCTTTCTGATGAGGGGCAAAGGAAGAGCTATGGTTTGAACGTGAGTGGGGCGCTGTCGCAGGCCAGGAAAAACGGCTTTATCAGCACTGACTTACTGAGCCAAATGTTGATCAACACCACTGCGGCGTCAGATGCCGTATGGAGGCGCACCCTTACCCGCGATGTCAAATTATGGCTCAGGTAATCAAGGATTACCGTGACAATGCCGGTAGTGACACTTGCCAGACATCTAAATACCGATGATGAAACCCTGGCCAGGGCATTAGCATTGGCTCATTTGGCTGCAATTTCAATTCATATGCGTTATACCCGATTGTCTGCATTGTGTGCGGCTTCAACGGCAGCAATGGGCGCAGCGGCAGGTATGAGTTGGTTATTGACCCAAGATTTTCAGACTATCTCCTACGCGGTCAGTAATATGATCAGTGATATCAGTGGGATTATTTGTGATGGTGCATCAAATAGTTGTGCGATGAAAGTGTCTACTGCCACCGCCTGCGCATTTAAGTCGGTGTTGATGGCGCAACAAAATAGCGTTGCAGGGAGCGTGATGGCATTGTTTCTTGTAATGTTGAAGGTTCTATCAACAATTTATGTAAATTAGTGTTATCGCCGATGAGGCAAACAGATAAAGAAATTATCAGTATAATGACACGTAAATAATATTACGGTTTAACTGCGTGCCTAACGTCATTATTATAATGATCGGTGGGTTATCGTAAAAATTTAAAGGGACAATAATGAATAAGTCAAAATCGATCGCGACTCTGGTTATCCATGCCGGAATCAAGTTGACCGGGGCAATAATGCTATTTTTTCCACCAATTACTACTGCCAGTTCTTTCATTCAACCCAATTTAGGCGAAGAAGGGGAGTTTTGTTATTCCCGTTGCAGTAACCCGACAAGATATGCGTATGAAACCGCCTTGGCTGAGTTAGAAGGTGGTATCTATGCCACAGCGACCGCTTCCGGTATGGCAGCAACTGCACTTATATTGGAGTTGCTACCTAAAGATTCCCATGTATTAGTAATGAAAGGGTCTATGGCGGTACTTATCGGTTGTTTGAACGTCTGCGTAAACACACTTCAGGCACCACATTCAGTTATGTCGATCTAACGATCTGGCGTCAGTAAATAGCCATATTCAGAAGAATACAGCTTTAATCTGGATTGAAACGCCCACTAACCCACTGTTGGAATAGTTGATATTGAAGTGGTATGCCAGGTTGCCAAAAGCAGGGGAATAATGAGCTGCGTGGATAATACCTTTGCCAGTGCCTGGAACCAACGGCCGCTCACTTTAGGTGCTGATATTGTTATGCTCTCTACCAGTAAATATATTGGTGGGCATTCAGATTTAATTGGTGGTGCAGTTATTACCAATGTGCAGAATATTGCTGACCAACTGGATTTTTGTAAAACCACCGTTGGGGCTATTGCTTCGCCGTTTGATGCCTATTTGGCATTACGCGGCATGAAACACTTGATGTTCGTATGGAACGTCAATGCAGTAATGCTTTAAAATCGCGCAGTTTTTAGCACAACATTCTAAGGTACTAGATGTCCATTACCCTGGTCTGGAATCACATCCTCAATATCAATTGTGTAAAAAACAGATGCGTTCTGGCGGGGCGGTAGTCCAGTATCCGATTAAAAGGCGATATAACAGCGGTGAAAACCTTTTTGCCAAGCTAAATTATTTTGTTTTAGCCGAATCACTGGGGGCGTTGAAAGTATGGTTAACCATTCTGCTTCAATGTCGCATGGTTCTATGTCTCAAAACGAGAGGGAAAATATAGGCATATACGATACAACACTACGGCTTTCAATCGGTATCGAAGATATTAATGATTTAATAGCAGACACAGAGCAAGCCCTTTCCTTTATACAATAATTAATAGGGTAGTCATATGCATGATTATGGCGTGTGGACAATTATAACTCCACTGGTAACTATTTGTTTGGCGATTTTTACTCGGCAGGTAATATTGTCGTTATTAATGGGGATAGTTGTTGGATTTACGGTTATTAATGATCACAATCTACTTCAGGGGATCAGTGGCACTTTAAATGGAATTATTGATATATTCTCTTCTCCAGGTAATACTCGTACCGTTATTTTTATGGTGATGATTGGCGGGATCATGCGCTTAATTGTCGTGACCGGGGGCGTTCGAAGTTTAGTTCGCGCCTTAACAGAAAAACTCAGTTTGTTACCAATAAAAAAGCAGTGCAGTTGTTGGCGATGGTGATTACGTCAATTATTTTCATTGAAAGTTCGATCAACCAACTTATTGCCGGTGCATCGACCAAA